>NZ_JAEG01000001.1 GCF_000518785.1 Paenirhizobium selenitireducens ATCC BAA-1503
GTAACCGGTGTTCAGGTCCCACGTTGCTCGTTGCCGCCTGATCTGGGATCGACATTCCATGGATCATGAACGGGAGTTTCTCCATGGAGACCTCATTGGAGTTTCTCACAACCAGGAAGCCTGGACGTGAGGTTCACCGACATTGGCCCGATGAGGTCAAGGCGAAGATCGTTTCGGAAAGCTTGAGGCCTGGCACGACAGTCAATGAAGTTGCGCAGCGCTATGGATTGCGAGCCAATAGCCTTTCCACCTGGCGGACGATGGCGCGGCAGGGCAAGCTGATCCTGCCAGCACCAGAGGATGCGGTAGAGTTCGCGGCGGTGATCGTTGATCCGCCTGTTTCGGAACAGCCGCCTAAAATGCTCAGTCGCCCCGAGATCGTCCTCGGTCCCGTCACGATCCGTCTTGAGGAAGGTGCGTCTGCTGCCCGGATCGCTGCCATCGCCCGCGCTCTGGCGGCGGCGACATGATCTTTCCGTCGAACCGTGTTCGGATCATGGTGGCGACCAAACCCGTTGACTTCCGCAAGGGCCATGACGGCTTGGCGGCGCTAGTGAAGAATGAGCTTCACAAGGACCCGTTCACCGGAACGGTCTTCGTGTTTCGGTCTCGCAAGGCGGACCGGTTGAAGCTGATCTACTGGGATGGCTCCGGGATCGTCATGGCCTACAAAAGGCTGGAAGAGCACACATTCACGTGGCCTGGCATCAAGGATGGATTGATGACGCTCACCCACGCCCAGTTCGAAGCGCTGTTCGCAGGCCTCGATTGGCGGCGGGTTCATGCCGTCCAGACGAGAGTGCCGGAGGCCATCGAATAGCTGCGGCACGATGACTCAGCACGGCAGATTCTGAGGGCAAATCGGCTCGGGATTTGGTAGTTTCCGGTCATGCTCCATGCCGCCGACCTTCCCGATGATGTTGCTGCCCTGAAGGCGATGCTGATTGCGGCACAGGCACGCGAGGCGGCCAAGGACGTCGCGATAGCCAGCAAAGACGAGCATATCGCTCGCAAGGATGAGCGGATCGAGCGGCTTGAGAAGCTGGTCGCAGCGTTCAAGCAGGCAGCCTTCGGACGCAAATCCGAGAAGACCGATCCTGACCAATTCGACCTGGCGCTGGAAGACCTGGAGACGGCCATGGCTGTCATCCATGCCGAGGATGAGGGGGACGCTCCTGCGGCAAATAGGATTGCCAAGCCACGTGCGATCAATCGGGGCTCCCTTCCGAAGCATCTTCCGCATATCGAGGAGGTGATTGAGCCAGAAAGCCTGATCTGTGCCTGCGGTGGTTGCCTGCACTGCATTGGCGAGGATGTCTCCGAGCGGCTGGACGTGATCCCGGCGCAGTTCCGCGTGATCGTCACCCGCCGCCCTAAGTATGCCTGCCGGGCCTGCACCGACGGGGTCGTCCAAGCCCCAGCTCCGGCGCGGCTGATCCAGGCTGGGCTCCCGACGGAAGCGACCGTCGCGCATGTTCTGGTCTCCAAGTATGCCGATCACCTTCCACTCTATCGGCAGGCGCAGATCATGAGCCGCCAAGGGATCGATCTCGACCGCTCCACGCTGGCCGATTGGGTCGGTCGGGCAGCCTATGAACTGCGGCCCGTCTTCGATGCGTTGATCGTCGACCTGAAGCGCTCGACCAAGCTGTTCATGGATGAGACCCGCGCCCCAGTTCTCGATCCCGGCTCGCGCAAAACCAAGACCGGATACTTCTGGGCGCTGGCGCGTGATGATCGCCCATGGGGCGGTGGCGCTCCGCCGGGTGTCGCCTTCACCTATGCTCCTGGTCGGGGAGGCATTCATGCCGAACGTATACTGCAGGGTTTCTCTGGCGTCCTGCAGGTGGATGGATATGCCGGATACAACAGGCTGATCGCGCCTGAGCGTGTCGGCCCAGACATTCAGCTTGCATATTGCTGGGCGCATGCCCGGCGCAAGCTGGTGGAGATCACCCGCAACGGGTCAGCACCGATTGCTGAGGATGGCGTCAAGCGGATTGGCGAACTATATCGCATCGAGGCCGAGTTGCACGGTCTTGATCCGAAGGCTCGACTTGCCGGACGACAGGAACGATCAGCACCGCTTGTGGCAGAACTGCAGACTTGGCTGGTCCATCACCGCGCCCGCATCGCTACGAAGTCGCCGCTCGGCGAGGCATTGGCCTACATCGCCAATTACTGGGATGGTCTGAAGCTCTTCCTGACCGACGGCCGCATCGAGGTCGACAACAACAGTGTCGAGCGGACCATCAGGCCTATCGCTCTCAATCGCAAGAACGCGCTTTTTGCGGGTCATGATGCCGGAGCGGAGAATTGGGCGATCATCGCCTCGCTGGTCGAGACCTGCAAGCTCAATGCTGTCGATCCGCAGGCCTATCTGACCAGCACACTCACCGCCATCGTGAATGGTCACAGGCAGAGCCGGATAGATGAACTTCTCCCGTGGAATTACTTGGTTGATCGTATCAACGGCCACTGATGACACGTCGTGGATCGTCAAGGCTTAGGCGTGTATGCAAATTCCATGGCCGGATTATGCGACAGCTCCCAGTCTTGCTCTGGAGAAAGCAAGATAAAGGATCGCGATGCCAGCCAAAGCAAGCCACGGCAGCAGCACGAGATTGAGCGTTTGCCAGCCGAGGCTACTATGTAGCGCTCCCGCGCCTAGTGACGACACGAGTCCGACCAGGAAGATCGACAGATCGTTCATCGCTTGTGCTTTACCCTTTTCGGCAGGGGTGTAGGTGCTTGTGAGCAGATTGGTGCCGCCGATGTAAAGGAAGTTCCAGCCGATACCGAGCAAGATAAGCGCTGCCGTAAAGGAATAGAACCCAGTGCCGGATAGGCTGAAAGCCACATGGCCGAAGAACAGCAAAACACCAGCCAGCATGATCCGGAGAACACCGAAGCGAGCAATGAGCGACCCCGTGAAGAATGAGGGCAGGAACATGCCGAGCACATGGAGCTGGATCACGGTTGCCGTCTGAGACAGGCCGTGATGATGATGTGCCATTGCAATCGGTGTTGCTGTCATCGCGAGGATCATCACGCCGTAGCCTGTTGCGGCTCCAAAGAGCGCAACAAGGTAGGTCGGTTGCCGCATTATCTGGCCCAGCGACCGGGCTGCTGCGTCCACTCCCGAGAGCACAGCAGGACGGGGTACGTTCACCCCCGTCAGAACACCGACTGCAAGCAGCGAGACAATTGAAAGAATGAGGAAAGAGCCAGTATAGGCAGGCTGCAGGAGATCACCGCCAAAGCCGCCAAGGGCAGGTCCAGCGAGAGCTGCAACGACACCACCTGCGAGGACGAAGGAGATGGCTCGGGGCTGGAAAGCGTCATCTGCTACTTCCGATGCCGCAAAACGGTAGAATTGTGCAAACCCTTGATAGGCCCCAACGAACAAGGTGCCCAGGCAAAGCATCCATAGCGATCCTGCATACACCCCGCCTGCTGCCACAAGTCCCCCCACCACGCCAAGGATAGCGCCCAACAAAAAGCCAATCCTGCGTCCTACCCGAGCCATCCACATCGAGGCAGGAACGGTCGCCAGCGCCGTGCCGAGGAACATTGAGGCGATAGGTGCCGTGGCAAAGGCGGGGGAAGCGGCAAGCTGGCTTCCGGCTAGTCCTCCAACTGTCATTACCAGAACCGACGCAGTCTGGAACAGAGCCTGCGCAGACGCCAGCAGTGCGACTTGACGATACATGGCCATCAGAACACCAGCACCTTGTCGGCAGCCACTGTTGCGGCGGCTAGGGCATCCATTGTGCTGGACTCGGCCCCTTCCGCCATCTCGCTTTGCGTTAGGCCCCGTGCATCCATGCAGGTGCCACAGAGAAGGACCTTCCCACCTGAAGCGAGGACGCGTTTGATCATGCGCTCGACGTTGTAGTACCCTTCTGGTGTCTTCTGGCCCGCCTTCGCGGCAAGTACCGCATCGGCCATCAAGAAGACCGTGATGGCCGCTTCGCTGTCGGCTTTAGGTAGTGCAATTGCCAGCCGAAGAGCATTGTAGACGCGCTCGGTGCCATAAGGAGGGTCGTTGAGGATGAAGAGGATATTCATAGTGCCTCCTAAGATTGACAATCGACGCTCAATCATTCAATCGTCCAATTGAATGAACACCAGGATGTCGAATGTCAACCCCATCTCCGAAGCTACAGCTCTTTGGTCACTTTGCGAGTTTGGCAAGGACTCTAGGTAACGAACACCGCTTGGAACTGTTGGAGCTTCTTGCTCAGAGTCCACAATCTGTGGAAGTTCTCGCGACCAGGACGGGCCTTGCTTTTGCAAATGTATCGCAGCATCTGCAGCACCTGAAGAAGGCCGGGCTTATTGTCGGGCATCGCGAAGGCAAGAACGTCCGCTACAGTCTGAGAGACGGACCCATCATCGAGGCGATCACCGCGATCCAGAACCTGGCCGAGCATAATATGGCGGAGGTCAAAAGCGTTATCCACGGCTACTTCCATCGCCTCGACGATATGGAGGCCATCGACATGGCTGAGTTGATGAAGCGCCTCGACAGCGAAAGCGTGACTCTCCTGGACGTACGCCCAGAAGACGAATATCGGGCCGGACACCTGCCGAACGCCGTCAACATCACCGTGGAAGAACTAGAAAGTCGCCTGTCGGAGTTGCCACCTGGACAGCAGATTGTTGCCTACTGCCGTGGCCCCTATTGCATTCTTTCGTTCAAGGCCGTGCAGTCATTGCGACAGCGTGGGTTCAATGTGCGTCGACTTGTCGATGGCTTCCCTGAGTGGAAAGCGGCGGGGTTCCCAATAGAGACGGCTGCTGTCTGACTATGCCGCGACTTCCGATTTTTCGCGTATGGTGCCACGCGCTATGCGGCCCGGCGTGTGACCTCGTTTGCTCGAAACTGATCGGCCGTGTGTGAGCGGCACACCGCTTACCTACAGCTGGTATGCCCATTTTCCTGTTTGCTGACGGTCGCTATTCATGGCGACCTTCCAGGTTGGACGGCAGCCGGGCTGCCGGGCTTGTTTTGCCCGCCGGTCGCGGGCTGGGGCTTGGGGGTCGACAACAGAAGTTCGCCTCTTCCACTTCGCACGGTCTTCTGGTTGTTGCCGTAGCGCTTGGCGAGTGCTCGCAGTCTCTCTTGACTATGTTGTATCGCTCGGCGGACTACCTCTGTCGTCGTGGCGAGCCGCAAAACAGGCCTGATACATGACCGCACCCGATCTCACGTTCAAAACCGCTCGAAGAACTACTTGCATGAACGGGGGCATCCATACATGACCCGGCGGGTCAGCTCTCAGTGGAAATTAACACCTATGCTAATGTTTGTATCTTGCGATGAGGTTCCGAATACCGCTGCTGCGCTCCTTCATCTTCTTCTCGAGAGAAATCCTAAGGCTTTGGATACAGCGGATGTCTGCCGCGACTTCTCGGACGCAGCTAAGTTCGTTCAGTAGGTTGTCGGGAAGGGCGCTTATATTGAAACCCTTACCTTGAGCTTCGCGTTTATGAGCTCCGAGTGCTCTGCGATCATAAGCTTCCTGTCGTTCCGATAGCGTACGCTGTCTGTCGATGTATGAGGTTATCAACCGTCGGTCATCCTGATGGTCGGCGGTTCTAACATTGGGGCGATCGGAGAATTCGTTGAGAATGATGCGAAGGCTCTTATGCTCGATTATCCCTGCCTTGGGAAATGTCAGGCCGTTTTCGTAAACCGGTTTTCCTAAAATGGACCTGATCAAAGCGATGTCCGACAGATTTTCGTTCAAGAGTCCTTCCAGCTTCCCTAGTTTTGGAATTACCCATTCTTGGAGAATGACGCCTTCGTTTAACTGGAAAACCATTCGCAATACGTTGTCTACGCGCCCGCGCTCCACCAAAGCTTCCACAATATCGAAAACTTCTGATGGCGGACTATTGGAGATGAAAAGCGCCGCAAAATACTCTTGGAAAGACCGATGGATGAAAGTCGTGTAGATTCCATCTCGCTGTAAAAGGCACACGGTGACCATTAGGTCTTTGAGAAATGCATCACTATCCGCATCGATGTTTGAGAGGGCGAAAGCGGCTTTAAGATCCTCGATAAGCTGGAACTGTAAAAAGCTAAACCGCTCCTGAAGATAGGAGATGAAGCAAAAGGCCGCGAGCACCTGTCGGAACTGCTCTACGTCGAGCCTAGACTCGATAGTCCGCGAAAATGCGCCCTTTATGAAGTCGTGCTTGTGGAATAGCGTTTGGTAGGCCTGTTCGTAGAACACGTGCATCTTGCTCGGAACGGTGGCGAACTCGCTGTACGTCAGCATCATGAGCGTCGCGAGGAGGGGAATCGAAAGAAATTCTTCATGGTTCTCGAAGAACTGCTCGGTCATCGTTCCAATAAATGCGGATTTGATATCGCCGTCATAGTTGAGCTTGGACAACATCAGCGTCGTCTGCTCGCGCGTCATGGGGAGAAGCTTGGCCACCGTGAAGGCCTCCCATGGTAGATAAAAGTCATCCGGCCGGGTCGAAAGAAGAACGGGTGTCTCGGGATACCTGTAGGCGAGGTCCAAGATTTCCGCAGCGTAACGAGTGCGATCGGTTAGAGCTATTTCGTCGATGCCATCGAGGTAAATTATGAACTTTCCACTCCCCATGCCGAACCTGAGGTGCTCTTCAGTGAAACCCGGCAGGTGATCGGCGACCTGTTTCACTAGGTTGGCGATCAGGGATTTCGTGTTGTCTAAGTGGAGGTGTCGCAACTCAAAAAGTATCGGAATATAATCTGTTTCATAGAGTATCGTATGGCGAAGCAGATGCCTTACAAACAGCGTCTTTCCCAGTCCAGCCGTGCCCTCGATTATAAAACGTTTTCCGAGAGCGAGTTGGGCAAAAAAGTCTTCACCACGGAATACCTCTTCTCCCGATTTGATGCGTACTGGCACATAGTTGTGCTCAAAACTTATCGCTTCGTGGCGGTTAATCAGGGTTTTAAATTTGGAGTATCTGGCGATTGTCTCAGACAGATAGCTTGAGAAGCCGCGACCAAACCGCACCTTGTATTTGGCGATCTGATCCTTTGTAACATTTCCGACGGACGAGAAAAACGACTCGACCAAGTCTGCGGCGGCATGTCCGGCGATTTCATTCACATTGATTTCTACTTCAGACACGATCCCTCCGGAACATGAAGCTAACTTCCCGCGAAAAATGGCCTGCCACGTGCAGGTGCGGCGGACCGCGTAGCTCTCCGGCCACAATGACGGCCGCGGCTGCAACAGTTGGCCTGCCGACGGAATCATTTTGAACGCGTCTTATACGCGTAGATAACACCCATGACGACAATCTCGCCGAGATTGTTTTCCGGCGATATTAGGCTCTCGTCAACCCAATAGACTGTTGATTTTGCGCTGAGAACTGACCCGGGATTGCGGGAAGTTCTCACCGAGATTTGGCTCTGACTCACATATGCTGCTGGTGCGGTCGAGACTTTCGGTGATTCATTGGGGGATCAGCGGATGCAGCATCGGTTTCAGCGTGCGTGCCTCGCGCCGGACGGCTTCGCAGTGGATTCTATCAAGATTGTAGGCGAGATCGTCGATATTCTCTTGAGATCGCGCTCTCCCGCGGGAGCTTGTTCTGCCTGCGGACGACAGCGACGCGTTCAAAGCCGATATCTGCGATGGCCGACAGACCTGCCCCTCGGTGGACGGCGCGTGGACTCACAGTGGTGGCGCTCCGATGTTGGTGTGACGCTGTCCTTTGCGGTCGCTGCATCTTCCGCGAACAGTTCGAACACGGCTTCCTGGCTCGGTATGGTCGTCGCACCCAGCGGTTCGAGACGATCGTCCACCATCTTGGTCTGGCGCTCGGCGGCAGACCTGCGGCAGCCTTCGCCAATCGTCTGATGATGCCTGTCAGCAGTGAAGTGAGGTCGCGAACCGGATATTACGAGTTGGTGTTCTAGACCATCGACCTGCGCACCAAATTGGCGTCTTGGCGGCTTCCGTACGGACATCGACTATTTTGCCCCCGCGGATTAGCGACTGGTCACGAAAGATAGAACACGCGACGGTGTTCAAGCTCGGTCGAACAGTCCTCTGAACTCGTTATCGTCATGATATCGGATCTTCCGCACCCACGCCGGCCGCTTCCCTTGTCTGAGCAGGATCATGTGTTCCGACGACGAGGTCTTGCCCTCGCTCCATGACCGGGTCACGTAGTGCGCATCGGTCTTGCCGATCGAGCGGGCAATGAGACTTGCCGTTTCCACATCGTTGACGCCGAACACCTGAAGCACGGCGGCATTCGACAGGAAGGTGCCGGCGCGTTGCCCATAGGTGGCACGCAGCTGGTGGATGTCCTGGAGGATCGGCCAGAGCTGAACACCATAGCCGGCCATCAGCCCCATGGCACGTTCGACGGGCGCCAGGTGACCGAGAGCGGTGAACTCGTCGAGCAGATACAGCACGGGCCGGGCAGGGGCGGCAGGATCGCGTGCCATCTCGGTGAGGCTTTGGGTGACCAGCAGTCGCAGCCATCTGGAATAGGTGGAGAGCCGATCGGGCGGCAGGACGAGGAAGACTGTGGCATTGTTGCGCTTCAGATCGGCGAAGCGGAAGTCTGAGCGACTAAGCACGGCGGTCATGCGCGGACTGTCGAGGAAATGGGTGTGGCGCTGCGCGGCCGACAAGACGCCCGCCGCTTCCCGGTCGGACTTGCCGAGGTGACGATTGGCAGCGCGCGCGATTAGCCCGCCGGCCCCGTCCAAGGCCTGCATTCTCAGAAGCAGGTTCGCGAACTTCTCCGGGGAAAGCGTCAGATGGTCCCGCAGCGTTCCGAGGTCCCGTCGCCCCGGCGGCTCCGCGACGATGGTAAAGAGGATCAGTCCGGCAATGAGCGCCCTGGCCTCTTCGTTCCAGTGCGCCTCACCAGCCATGCCCGGCTCGTCGAACACCAGCGCATCGGCGAGCGTGTTGGCGTCTTCGGCGATATCGAGGCTGTCAGGCTTCAGTCCATCGAGGGGATTGAAGGCGGACGAGTGTTTGCCCGTGACGCCAAACGGATCGAGGACATGGACCGGACCGAACCGTTCGCGGGCGCGACCGGTGATCCTGGCATTCTCGCCCTTCGGGTCGATGCAGATCACGGAGCGGTCGGCGGTGAGCAGATTGGGGATGATGGTACCGACACCCTTGCCCGTTCTGGTCGGTGCGATGGTCATCAGATGCGCCGGCCCGTCATAGCGCAATAGCTTGGCTGTTGCCGGATCGCGTCCGATCAGCAGGCCATCGTCTTTGGCCGACAGGGTTTGCAGGTCTTTCTTCGTCGCCCAGCGCGCCGAGCCGAAGACGGCCGAGATTTGCGCTTTGCTGAAAAACGCCGAGAAGAAGCCGCCGATCCCAAGCGTCACGGGAAGATACTTGGCGACAACGTGCACGACGTGGCTGATCTGTCCATGTTCAATTCCGCCGATTAGGTGGATCAGGAAATTCACCAGCAGCATCACGATGGAAAAGGCAGCGCCGAAGAGGAGGCACCCCACCGCGATGACGGGAGCCATCAGCATGGACTTGAGCAGACGCGCAACCGTCATTCGGGCGATCCTCCGCTCTCTCCGCTGTTCTCGTTCTCGACCGGCGATACCATCGGCGCCGCCGGCTTCAGGATGCCGGCGAACAGAGCCCGGTCGCCCTCGCGCGTCAGAAACCCCGGCAGCTCGGCACGCAGCCAGTCGCCGAGACGCCGGGAGAGTTCGGCATCGCCCGATTGCTTCAGCCGGTGCAGCACCAGCGCGCCAATCAGGATCTTGCGGCGTGTGTCGTGAGCTCGCTCCTGCTTGGCCAGGCGCGCGACCAGCACCTGTTTGCGGGCTTCGAGCTGTAGCAATCGTTCGCGAATAGCCTTGCGCGACATGACATCATCCTTCCCGTCATTCGTCCGGGGATGGTCGATGCAACGCCGATCGATCCGCCGGCACAACTCGCAAATCTGCGAGAAGCGGAGCGGTATCCCTTGGTGCTACCGTAGCGAAGCGAAGGAAGTCCAAGGGCGCACTTACGAGTTGCTGCGCAACTCAGCGCTCAGAACCGCCCTTCGCCCGACCGGAGGCTGGCATGGCGATCTATCATTGCAGCATGAAGCCGGTGGCGCGCAGCGGCGGCCGCAGCGCCGTGGCTGCTGTCGCCTATCGCACGGCCAGCCGCTTGCTGAACGAGCGTGACGGCCTGGTGCACGACTTCACCCGAAAGAGTGGCGTGGTTCATACCGAGATCGTGCTGCCGGATGGGGTGGAGGCCGATTGGGCGCGCGACCGTTCGAACTTGTGGAATGCCGTCGAGTTTGCCGAGAAGCGCAAGGATGCCCGTGTCGCCCGTGAGTTCGAGATCGCCCTTCCACACGAGCTGAGTGCCGCCGAGCGGCTATCCCTGACACGCGACTTTGTCCGTGATCTTGCCAACCGTTATGGCGCCGCCGTCGACTTCGCCATTCACCAGCCGGGCAGCGAAGGTGATGTCCGCAACATCCATGCCCATGTGCTGATGACGACGCGCACCGTCGAAGCAAACGGCCTTGGCGAGAAGACGCTGATCGAGCGGGAGAACAAATGGCTGCTGAACCACGATCATCCGACCGCGCAGATGCAGCTTCGCGATATCCGCCAGGCCTGGGAAGCCCATGCCAACCGGCATCTGGTGCGCGCCGGTCTCGATGTCAGGATCGATCATCGCTCGCATCTGGAACGTGGCCTTGAGATCGAGCCGACCGAGCACATGGGCGTTCATGCCTCCCAGATCCATCGGCAGGGAAGGGAGGTGTCGCGCACGCGGATCGATGAAGAGGCGGCAAGGCGCAATGCCGACCTGATCCGGGAAAAACCGGAACAGGTTCTGAGCATCATCACCGGTGAGAAGAGTGTGTTCGACCGCTATGATGTAGCGCGTGCCCTGCATCGCTATATCGACGATCCGCAAAGCTTCCAGAACGCCTTTGCCGCCGTCATGGCATCAACCGCCCTGGTGGAACTGAGACCTGCGCAGAAGGGCGAACTTGCCCGGCTGACGACGCGAGAAATGCTGGAGATCGAGCAGGCCATGGTCGCGAGCGCATCTATGATGGGGGTCGCTCGCGGCCATGGCGTAGACCGGCATCACGTCGATCAGGCGCTGAATCTACAGGATGAAGCCATCCGTGCAAGGACTGCTGCGTCGCTTGCAGGGAAAGTCGAGTCCGGCGAAATGGTCTTGGTCGATCGCGTGCGGGCGATCGAGCGCTCGGGCTTGAGCGAAGAACAGCGCGCCGCGGTCCGGCACATCACCGGCCCAGAGCAGATCGCGGTCGTGATCGGCTTTGCCGGTGCGGGCAAGTCGACGATGCTGTCTGCGGCGCGTGAGGCCTGGGAACGTCAGGGTTATCGGGTTCATGGTGCAGCCCTTGCCGGCAAGGCGGCGGAAGGTCTGGAGGAATCCTCCGGCATATCATCGCGCACATTGGCGTCCTGGGAATATGGCTGGCAGAGGGAGAGGGGCCAACTCGGCAAGGGCGATGTCCTGGTCATCGACGAGGCCGGCATGGTGGGAAGCCGGCAGCTTGCGAAGTTCGTCACCGAGGCCGAGACCCGTGGCGCTAAACTCGTCCTGGTCGGTGATCACGAGCAGCTTCAAGCGATCGGGGCAGGATCTCCGTTCCGGGCGATTGCCGAGCGGGTCGGCGCCGTCGAGCTCTCGGAAATCCGCCGCCAGAATGAGGGCTGGCAGCGCGAGGCGTCGATTGCCTTTGCCACACACAGAACGAGCGACGGTCTCTCAGCCTATGCCGACCGCGGTCATGTCCAGTTCGCAGACAACCGCGACGAGGTACGCTCCGCCTTGGTGCGGGACTACCTTGCCGACATGGACGAGCGCACAAGCGGTTCCCGGATTGCCCTGGCACATCGCCGTGTCGATGTGCGTGCAATCAATGCCGACATCCGGGCATCGCTTCAGGAACGCGGGAAACTGGCACGAGATGAAAAAGAGCAGGGTCCGCTCGGGCGGGAAGTCCTCTACCAGACGAATGACGGCGAACGGTCCTTTGCACCAGGTGACCGGATCGTTCTGCTGGAGAACAACCGCGATCTCGGCGTCAAGAACGGCATGTTGGGAACGGTTCAGGCCGTCGAGCCGGACGCACTACAGATACGTCTCGACGGCGCAGGGCAGAACAGTGCCCGTGTTCTCTCCATACCGACAAAAAGTTACCAGGCCTTTGACCATGGTTACGCGACGACGATCCACAAGTCGCAAGGGGCGACCGTCGACCGGGCCTTCGTCATGGCGTCGGGCACCATGGACCGGCATCTGACCTACGTGGCGATGACCCGCCATCGCGATCAGGTGAAGCTTTATGCCGGCCGCGATAAACTGAAGGATCTGCAAACACTCAGCGCCAGCATGGGCCGGTCGGGGGCCAAGGAAACGACGCTCGATTACACCCGTGCCTTTGCCGAGCGGCGGGGGCTGGCGCAAGAGTTCGGCGTGCTGAGCGAAATCGGGATCAGCTGCAAGTCCGACCGGACCGACGATCGGCCGCCGGCTCACTTCGGCGCTTGGGATGAGCGCGTTCGCGCGCCGACCGATCGTCAGTCCCCCACCACGCTCGGGGCCGGGCAGAGCGGGCAGGGGATCGGTGGCGGGCCTGAGAAGATCGAGCCGCTCATTCCGGCGATCACGCACTATTCCCGCAGTGTCGAGGACGTGGCGCGCGAAAAGGCTAGGCCGGACTTCGAGCGGGCCATCGAGGCGGTGAGAGCACTCGGTCGCGATGTCTATGTCGATCCGGAGGGCGTGGTGGAAAGGCTCAGCCTGGCCATTGTCGACAAGGGCATGGATGGGCAGGGGCTGGCGAAGCTGCTCGCGGACCGGCCGGAGCAGTTCGGGGAGCTGCGCGGCAAGGTCGGGCTCTTTGGCGAGAACAAGGAGCGGAAAGCGGCGCGGCACTATGCCAGGGCGTTCCGGAGGCATGCCGTTGCGGCCGCCGAGACCTGGGAGCGTCGGCTTGAGGAAGAGCGGCGGTCCGAGATCTGGAAACGCGAGAAGCAGGATGTGATCGAGGTTCCGGGGCTCAGCCGACGCAGCGAGGTCGTCCTGAAGCAGCTCGATGGGCTGACGCAGGAGAACAGGCCGAGGTCCCTTGAGAAGCTATTGGACACACAGGAGGGGCAGGAGGCGCTCGCGGAGGCGGAGAAGATTGCACGGGCGATTGAGCGGCGGTTCGGCAGCTCCGATCCGCGCGCCCTGGAGAAGGAAAGCCTGCGGCTCGGGCCGGAAGATGCCGCGAGGCTTGATCGCATCAAGGGTGTCGCCCGGATTGCCTATCGGGCGCAAATCGCCGAACTGACGCGGGAGTATGAGTTGAAGCAACGCCTCAGCAAGGGGTTGGGATTGGGGATGTAGATACGGTGTCCAATTTGGAACCGAGGCCACCATAGCCGCTTTGGCTAGCTGACGATAAAAACCAAAATACGGAACAGCTTGGAACACACCTCGGCTAGTCAATGCATGCACCTTTAACAATCCATACCCCTAGTGCTGGTAGAAATGGTTCGTGTGCGCAGGTTCAAATCCTGCCCCCGCAACCAGTTCCGACATAAATCGCTGATCACACCGATATAACAGACGATTAACCGCCAAATCCTCCTAACCGCCTCTGCATCTCAGGGGCGGTTTTTGCGTTTAAGCGGAAGAAAGCCGCCCGAGGTGGCAGTGTACGATCAGCGCATTCTCGATCAATCAATATTGCAGAGCGCGCTGACGAGGCGTGAGGAGCGTTGCGAGCACGCAGAAGGCGCTATAGGCGTCTCTTCGGAAGGGACGCACGACCTGTCCCGCCAAAGCACGATTGTGACGCCTTTGCTGGCGGCATCGCCCGGCGTGTGAACAATCACGGCATGCCGGTCAGCCAAGGAGAGCTGGCGGGCGATATGATGGATTGGTTCGCGGGCGGCGAGATTTCCGGACGCCCGACGATCGGACAATGCGGAGGAAAGTATCGGCGATCTGGAGGGAACTGAATAGGCCTCATCCTTGACATACCCGCGACCAGAGTTGATTGGCGCATTCAGCGGCAAAACATCACGACATGAGTGCTTCACTCTCGCTGACAACAGTACCTGAGGGTGCTGAACCGCGAAACTCAGATGCACGTCGCCCTCGACGCAAAGGCAGCGGCAGGGCTAGGTATAGATCGCCTTCCTGGATAATGAATTCGCGGCTAACTAGCATTGACAACGCTTGACCTACCTCTGAGGCTGAGTAAGAGTTGCCAATTTGATTGGTAACTTGGTCAAATATATTGCTGGCTGATCTCGGTCTGTCGACGCAGAATAAGAACGCGCATGCCAACAAGTCCGTATAAAAATAGCTCTTTATTTTTATCGATCGGCCATCGACGATTCGCACTCCATTCGACAGTTTTTGGTATACTAATGTAGGGAGTGGTTCTATCTGCCAGCGCTCACGCCAGTCTTTGACCGCAGTCGTCAACGAACTGACAGATGACTTGTCGACGGCATCAATGAGCTCCGCCTCAAAAAAATAAGCAGCACGATGGACATCGACTGTAGCTGGATATGCGTATTTATAGCTATCGTGAGGTCTAAGGCCATGAAAATGGCGACCCTCTGTCGCGTCGCGAAAGTAAGGGCTAAATCGTTCAATCCATATCGGGCCGATGCCTCGCGGCGGCGGCAAAAAATGTAGCTTCTGAATCAGATCTCGCTGATCTTCATAGTCGCGCCGACTCTCGCCAGGAAAACCAAAGATCAGGTTCCAAAACGCATGCACACCGTAGTATGCAAACCAGCGGAGGGAATTGACATTCTGAATACCAGTGATGCCCTTGTCCATGAGCTTCAATACATGTGAGCTGAAGCTTTCTATTCCGGGCTGAACGTGAGTTATGCATCCCTCCGAAAGGGCCTGAATCTCATCTCTACTTAGATTTGCTTTGATCTCAAAAAAAAGATCATAATCCATTTCTTTGGATTTCATGTATTGGGTAAGCTGCTTCGTTTGTTCACGGCCAATAATGTTGTCGACCGCATTGATGCGAGCGATCCGGTGGCGTTCTGAAAGAACTTCTATGTCCTCGATTATACGTTGGGTGCTCTTTGATCTGAAACGCATCCCTAAACCGTTCAGGCCACAAAATTTACAGTGATGCTTGTCTCCCCACCAGCAGCCACGCGAACCTTCAATCAGCAACGTGATTGGGTTCGTCTGTTGCTTATAGGAAGCCGGAACTACTTCGAGTGACTTAAAATACTCTGAGTAATCCGGGATTGGTAGGTCGTCCATGCGGCCTTCGAAGGTTGCCCTCCGATGCGCCTGTGCTCCAGAGGCATCCCTTAGGATGATTCCGTCTAGGGAGGGGATCTCGTGACCGGCAAGTAGTGCACTCAGAAGAGGGGAGAAAACGTGATCTGCCTCCCCGGAAACTGCAACGTCAATCCACTGCACGCCTTCGACGTAAGCGCGTCCCATTTCGCCGTCGAAATTTGATCCACCGAAGACGGTCTGGAGCGAGGGCCTGAGTGATTTAAGCCGGCGAGCAAGTGCGATGCCAGCAACATTCTGTTCAAATGTTGAGGTAAAGCAAACAACCTCATAGCCCGCAACCACGATACGCCGAGCTTCCTCGTCAAGGAATTCAGGTATCAGGGTTTCGCGGACTTCAAGTAGCGCGGCCAAGTCAGTTCGCCCGCGGTCCGAAACTAGGTCAAGCGCTTCTGCGTACCGCTTTACAAACTCTTCCGGCGGCGGGACGCTATCGCCGAAAGCGGCAGCTGAGAACATCCATTCGCCTAGGAGGGGCCCACGATAGCTCGATAAAAAATTATAGAGCCGTGGCTCCATGATTTTGGCTAAGCTAAGATTAAGGTAGTGGCAATCGACTTTGATCCCATCTCGTTCGGCAATTGCTTTGAGCAAGCCGGCCTGGATAGACGGATACTGCACAGTACCGAACGGCATTACGACGAATGCGACTTTCGCTTGGTCCATTCTAAACTCCCGATCCGGCTAGTTTGCGGGCGTCGATGATACCAGCTCCCTGTTCATCGATCCCAATGCCTGGAAGCCTAGTGCAGGATTCTAACACTGCGGTGCGTAACTCTGCGGCGGACCAGCTTGGATTTCTCTGCAAGGCCAAAGCGGCAACCCCAGCAACAATCGGCGCCGCAAAACTCGTCCCTGGAATGGCAACAGCTTCTATTTGTCCGTTCCGGTCGGTCACTTGAATGCCACCACCCGGAGCAACCAGATCAGGCTTATTTGTGCCACCTACCGTTGGCCCTCGTGACGACTTTTGGTGAACCTGTGTACCCAGCCTGTCAGTCGATCCAACACTGATGACATGTGCAGCATCCGCCGGCGATGTCAAAGTTCCGGGCTCAGGGCCTGAATTGCCCACACTCTTAAATGTGAGCATTCCTTTCTTAAAAGCGGCGTCTACTGTCTGCGCCCAGATTGATTGGCCATCTGGCTTGGCCTTACTCTGTCCCCAGCTGAGGTTGGCAATCTTCGCACCGTCAATGCATGCTTGCTCTAACGCTGCAGCTACGCTCGACCCGTCCGCAACAAGTGGCGCGATCTTATAGTTCCAAATAGTAGCTTTTGGTGCGACGCCTTTCAAGGAGCGCCCGTTAGGTGCTTCACTTCCGTCTCCTGCGAGAATGGCCGCTACCTTGGTACCGTGTTCCTTTCCCAACGAGTCGGCCAGTCCAGTCCCGCCCCACGCAGTGTCGGAAAAGTTCCCTTTTTGGATTACTCTACCGACGAGGCCAGGGTAAAGCGTATCAATTTCACCATCGAGTATAGCAACAACTTGACCGGCGCCATCGGCGCCTAGTCCGAAATCGGCATCGTCTAATTGAATGGCATGTCTAGCGGCGTCTAACTCTAGTTCGCCTGCGCTATTGAGCCATGCAAGCGACTTATGGTCAGCGACCTCTGAAAGTATTTCAAGTAAATCTGGTTCGGTCACATTAAATGTGACCGAAGTTGTAAACCTCAAAATGTTTCTAATCCGGAGGGATTTGTTTTCTATTACATTAATTGTGGCCGCCAGATTTTTACGCGTCTCTGCCTCCAATTCGCTGATGTAACTGGACCAATGTGCGTCACTGGACGTTATTGTCTCACCGAGTATAGATGGTCGCGTTACCTGCAAGGTAACCGGAAGCGCGAAGCCTTCAAGACCGGTCTCCCTAGCGACTGCAATAGCGCCCGCAAGTCCGTCGTCAATGCGAGCAGACAACTCGCTAGACCAACCGGCAGACTTTTCTAGATAACTTCTAGCCGCACCTAGGTCGGTCAAAAGCTGTGCTGTAAGTGCCCAGTTTGCCATACGCGGTCATCGCCCGAATTGCTCCAATTCGCCCGGATCGTCCATATCAATGCGCGCGCTCGGAAAGTTCACCTTTAGGTCGTCAAACAGAGAATTCGGTAATTGAGCAGACAATGTATTGGTAAGCTTAAAAGCGCGCCTAACGCTGCCATGTTGCCTAATGTACGCCTTTAGCCGGTCCAGCTCTTCAGATGCGGTGTCCGGTAGAGTTACCACGAAAGAAATCAGTTCGTGATCTGGGGGCATGAACTCACACCCTTACGTGATTCCAACAGTCACCCCAACTTCTACGCCTTCTAGGCCAGCAGCTTGCCTCAAATCCTTGACATGCTGGATGAGATCAGGGGCCTCAATTTTGATAAACGGTTCCTCGCCAGCGTTCTCTACGACCTCCATATTTTCCAGGGGTATCTTCACACCGGCGGACTGCGAAACAGTTGGCATGTCATCCTCCTATAGTTGTGATATTTGAAAGATGCTCCTCCGCAAGGGATGAGTCAACTTTTTTGTCTTTCCTGTTGGCAATGCTTACTACGCCACGAGAAGCCCAGGGTTCAAAACGTCACCGACCTGCTCGAGCCCGGCACGAAGGGGATCGTCGAGCAGAAGGGCGTAGCGCTGTGTGGTCTGAACCTGCGTATGGATGAGGAGCTTGCCGATCATCGGCAGCGTCATGCCGTCCGAAACGAGTAGCGACGCGAATGTATGGAGCAAATCATGGATGCGGACGACGCCCAGATCGTCCTTCGCCCGAACATCCTTCCAGAACCGCTTGATGTCCTTAAGCGGCTTGCCTTCGGCATCGCCCGGAAATACCCATACGCAATCTTCCGGGACTCGCAGCCGGATCGTGCGAAGGAGGGCAGTGGTGGCGGAGGCACTGATCTGCGCACGATGCAAACGCCGCCGCTTCGTGGTGGCGGCGGGCTCGATCCAGATGGCGGTTTCGAGATCGAGTTGCTCCCAACGCGCGCCGACGTTTCCCCTGGGGGAAGCCGAAAGTTTAATGTATAAATAGAGCTGGGTTGGCAAATCTGAACAACCAGGATCCAGAGAAAAAACAATAACTGGACGTTGGGGGTCAACTTTCCGCGCCGATTGACAACTTGTCGTAATGTTGGTGACGACGGCATGGCCTGGCAATGCATGCGTGACCGTGACGATCAGCCACCCGGCTTCCGGCCGTGTCTTTTGGAACCGCAGCTTTCACATCGTTGCGTGGAACGGCCCTTCCGACCATGACCGCCTGCATCGAGTGGCGGCAAGGATTGTGGAGGCTGCTCTCTCCGTCTTGCGCCAGCGGCGGGATGAGTTGCGGCTTCGTAACTGCGCGGCTCTGTCCGCCTATCACGGTCGCAGCCTGATTTTCGGGTTCGACAAGACCAGCCTGGCGGAAGCCGACCACCATTTGCGTTTCGCCTGGAACCATGAGCCGCGTCCGCAATATCTTGCGTGGCGGGCATTCCTGCGCAACATGGCGAACTTTCAACACCGCACCTGCGATTTTCTTGATGACCCGATCGACATCGAGACACTTGCACAGGAGGCGATTCGTCAGGCTCCGGGCAGCGCCATCACGCTGGGCGTCGGCGCCCATATCGAGTATCTCAGCGGTGGCTCCCACCGCAGTTCGCTCCAACTCGCGCGCCGGGCCGTCGACTACGATCCGTTGAATGCGGTCAACTTCGCCATCCTCTCCAACACGGAACTCGCGCTGGGCCATAGAGAGGAAAGCCGCCGGTCTGCGCTCAAGGCGCTGGCGCTGGCTGGGGCCGGAGACCACAGGGCGTTCGCCGAATTCTTCGGCTGCATGTCCGCCGCCGCGTTGGGCGATTACCAGGCGGCCATCGACCATGCCGAGGCGGCGCTGGTCTTGCGCCCGGCGTTCCGTGCACCCCTGCGCTACCTGGTCGCGCTGTACAAGTGCGTGGGCACATCGGCCGACCGGGAGCGAGTGCTGGCACGTATGAGGCGCCTCGAGCCAGATTTTCACGAAGGACGCCTCTTGGAAGGCGACTATCCCGTCACCACCATGCGGCGAATGCGGTTGATCGATATGATCGCGCGCTGAGGGTCTCGTAGCGCGCGATTTCACGCTGTTTGGCGGCCAGAATTCACGCGGAAATCACGCGCATATGGTTGTATGGCGTCCCGTGGAATGGGGAAGGGGACCAACTCATGAGCGCTCACGACATAATCGCCGACCATCTGACTTTCGCCCTGCGGCTTGTCGCGAAGCAGGAGAGCCCGCTTCTCGCCTACCTGATCGAGATGGCGATCTTGGAAAACAACAATCCGTCCGATGTGACAGCCTCCTTGGAGACGGAGATGGCATCTGTTTCCGGCGGCCGCGCGGGGCAGTACATCTGCCCTGACGCGGTCGAAGGCGATATGATGCTTTCTTAAGAACCCTGGGAACGATCCGGGTGGCGCGGAAGGAAACGGTGGAGCGCTGTTCAGGGTCTTCGTGAAAGTTGCTGCGCATATTTGCTGAAGCGTCATCGGCCGCGAAGCAGAGGTGCGAGAAGAGCGGCATGCGGCCGCAAAGGACGCATCTAGCCAGAAGCCATTCGACGCAATACTTCCAGGCAAATGGCCTCAACGAACCAACGTGTTCTCACAAAATGCGGAAACTCGAAATACTCTAGTGGATCTACGGCTTCTGCGTATCGGCGTCGCCCAGACGGCGGGAAAATGGCGAGGCCGCAGGTGGTTTCCGGAGACGGCAGTTTGACGGTAGCTAGCTGAGTATGAGCGACTACAATACTCAATCTTGTGTATTTTAGACGTTCATTGTTGACGGCCCGTTAAGATTGTGGTTATTGTCGTGCGCAACTTCGAGATGGGGGCAGTCATGAATGACTTTTCGAAGATGTTGCGCATCATTTTCATATACGTCTTCTGCACAGGAACCGCTTCTGCGGATGCGGATATCGACGATCAAATGGCCAGCACCGGAAAAGCCCAGGTAATCATCCAGGTCAATCCTTCGGAACTCTTGACCCCTCAACCGTCAGTAATCGAGGCCCTTCGGGAAGTGTCCAAACTTCTTACCGATTCGGACAAATCAAGTCTTCGTTCGATAGGAACCCAGCCCTTGTTCACGGGAATAATTAGTAAGGATAGCTATCTAAATCTCGCACATAAGCCCGGTATTACAGTAGTCGCCGATACGCCATCACCTGCGCTGTCTTCAGTGGCCAGAAGCCTGGTTGGATTGAAGGATGTTGAGGATGACATAGCGGCCATCGCGGTAGATGGCGATCCTGCTTCCAGTACCAGCGGCTATGCGGTTGCGGTAATCGATAGCGGCTTTGATATCGATCATCCATTTATAGAAGGTGCAGTTCTTCGTCAGGCATGCTTTTCGACGAGCAAGTCCCCAAGCTACAAGGTTAAGTCTCTATGCCCGAACGGCTATGAGATCCAAACTGCAGGAAATGCGGCGTCACCGTGCGCAACACTTGCGATTGCGTGCGATCATGGAACCCATGTGGCGGGATTGATATCGGGAAAGGGCGGCAGAAATGGAGGAGCGGCGTTCGATGGAATTGCGCCAAGGACTCCGCTGATCCTGATAACATCGTTCACCGAGTTTGATGATGCAGGAACCTGCATCATGATGGGCTTCACGTCGACGCCCTGTATTGGCAGCTTTCTGTCGGATCAGATTGAGGCCCTTGAGTATGTCCGCCTCCTATCGACGGAGCATTTCATCGCGGCGGTGAACTTCAGTCAAGGTATGGTCGTGAAGGGGGAGTGCTCAAAGCACATCCTGGGACCTGTGCTTCTATCGCTCCTCGACGCCGGTGTCCCAACTGTGGCCGCCGCGGGAAACAACGGAAAGCCCTTTAGCTTACTTCCGGCATGCATCTCCACTTCGGTAAATGTAGCTGCATCCGACCAGTCCCAAAATTTTGCCGGAAAGTTCCCGACACCTTGGAGGGGCGGTTCAAATTACTCAGAAGAGGTCGACATAGTTGCGCCAGGTGTGAACATCATATCCGCAGCTCCTCATGGAAAGTATATTGAGCTAACCGGAACATCGATGTCGGTGCCTATCGTGAGCGGTACGCTGGCAAGAATTCGCAATCTGATTTCCCCGCCAACCGGACTGCCAGGGCACGGTTTCGAGATGGCCGAGTTGTCAGTTACTCTTTTGACGTCAACGGACAACAAGATCACCATCGGGAAAACTGCTGCCGGAGTGGATATTGTGAAGCCGCTACTCGACGTGTCCGTGGTTGAGACCGCGGCCGCCGCCTATCTTAAGGCTGGACAAGATCAGATAGCTCTACCTGCTGGCGCGGATCTGGAACCCAACACGCAAGTGGAGTGGGGATGGGTGCCAGCCAATCCCGGAGGAAATCGGAGCATCGTGCTCAGCAGCAAGCCATTCACCAACAGCCAAATCAAGGGCCTCTCCGAGCTGATTGCGAAAGAAATGGGGCTCACCAGTTTTCAGGTTCTTCCTCAGAATGATCCGACGAAGGTGATTGTCGATTCTGAGGTGCCGATCGACAAGACCTATCTCGAAACACTGACAAAGCAGCTGGGCAATGGTGGTCGTGCTTACGACGACGCAATTTCAACAATTCCATGAGGGGGGCAGCATGGGTGAATGTTCGGACAGCAGGCGACTGAATACAATCAGCGCGATAACGACGCGTCGCCGTTTCGTGGGAGGGGCAACCGCCTCCGTGGCGTCAGTTCCGTTTCTGTCATCATTTCTTGAGGTTCTGGCTGCGGCCCCAGCAAACGCGGTAGTGCGGAAAGCCGCGCATAAGCTCAAAGTCCATGACACCGAAGTCCAGCTTCTCCGGGACGCAGTAAAGATCTTGAAGGAGAATGATGGCATTGGAGGATGGAGTTTCCTGGCCACCTATCACAAGGACTTCTGCGGGGTCATGTCTAGCAAGGAAATTCACTTTGGCTGGTATTTCCTACCTTGGCATAGAGTTTATCTCGCGGTCATGGAGCGCCACCTTCAGGCCGCGGTTTCAGAGCCGAGCTTGGCAATCCCTTACTGGGACTGGTATGCCTCACCGGCAATACCGGAAATTTTCATGGGGTCGGATAACCCACTGAATGACGGTTCACGACGCCCTAGCGGACCAGAAATGGGGCCTTTCGATCTTGGAGTGCTAACGGAGGCAGACCTGGTCGATGACGAGGATTTCAAGGTGTTCGGTGGAGGAGACCCCGAAAGGGAAGGGGGCGGAGCAATCGAGTTTGGTCCACATGGTGGCGGCCATGTATTTGTCGGCGGCAATCTCGGAGCGTTTGCAACCGCAGCACTAGACCCTCTTTTCATGGCGCATCACGGCAATATCGATCGGCTCTGGGAGGTATGGCGCAATGCTGGAACCACACCACGCGCGGAACCGGTAGATGAGGGTTGGGATGCGCGACCGTACGTCTTTATTGGCGCTGACGGCACAGAGATCAAGAGAATTAGTAGTGAGACAATATCGACTGTTGGTCTTGGATACCAATATGACGATTTGAAGGTGAAGCCTGCCGAAGTCGTTGTTGCCGGCGGGGCAGAAATTGGAGTCCCGCTTGGAGCAGGGGAAGAACTTAGCCTAGAACTCACCTCGTCTGGGCCAGCCGGCCAACCTATAAATCTGTCAGGTGCAGGGGTACTCTTTAAGCTGACACTGCCAGCAGATGACGGTATTGCGTCGGTATTGAGCAGCGCGCCGACGTCTTCATTGACCAAGGGGCGAAAGCTGAAAGTTAGAATTCGCGAACTGGAAGTTCCAGACGATGCCGTTCAAATCCGTGTTTATCTCGATCCGAAAAAACCGATCGCGGATCTGCATTCGGATGAGGCATCCTTCGCTGGATCGATAAATCTCGTGCCAATGAATGGCTCCGGAACGGGCGCTAGGATTATTGCCAACGTTGATATCACCAGGGCGGCCGATGGCGTCGATTTGCCGATATCTGAGATGCCTGTACTGATTGTTCCGTATACAAGAGATGGCAAGCCGCGAGGCGGTTCAATGAGTATAGTGGGGGTTCAGTTGATAATAAAATAGGCGTGCACGCAGTATGTTGTCTGTATGTTGTTTATTACTGAAGCGTTAAATTGTCTTTTTAGAGCCAAATGGCATCGATAATCGGATTCTGTTGTGATTTTGTGTCAGAGTACGCTCGATACAGCGATCGGGTTATTTCAGTTGCGGCCACTGAGGCGTGTCCGCGATCTCAGGGGCGAGGCGGTTGCGGCTAGGCGTGTCTGCGATCTTGTTGAGGTGCCCATTGTCCAGAAAAAATCTCGGTCAGCCGCTTTGCCGGCCCATGCGCGGTTCGTTTGCGTCCAAGACGGGCCTATTTTTCGGCGGCCGGTTCGCTGAAATTCTTGATACTGACAACGGCGTCGGGAAAGCGCGCGGTGATCTCCAGCGTGCCGCCAAGAGCCTCAATATAGCGCCGAAGGTTGCTGACATAGATGTCAGCACGCTGCTCCAACTTGGCGACGGCGGGTTGCTTCACATGGAGTGCGCGCGCCACATCCTGCTGCGTCTTTTCACGCGCCTGACGCAGCTCGTGGAGCGCCATTTCCCGGAGCAAAACCGTGGTTGCTTGTTCGTTGCGGGCGCGACGTTCCGGCGACATCCGGTTGCGCAGTTCGTCAAAGGAGCGGTGTCCAGTCATATCAAGCCTTCCTTCCTGATCTCAATCAGGTAGATGTCATATAAGTGATCAGCGACCGGGATCATGATCTCATAAAAACGATCGTTGCCGGTCTTGTTGCCGCCGATCAGTAGCACTGCAGTACGGCGTGGATCGAATGCATAAAAGATACGGAACGGTTCCCCGCCGCTTTGGATCCTTAGCTCACGCATATGCTCATGCTTGGAGCCTTCTATGCCCGATGAATAGGGAAAGGGCAGCTGTGGCCCCTTGGCTTCAAGGAGCCCGACGACCCTCGCGATGTCATCTTGAATGGCATCGATCAGAGACGTGTACCAGTCGCCGAACTCATCCGTATACTCAACGGTCCAGACCATGTGCACTCCACTTGTATTCCATCTGCGGAATATTTCAAGGCGTTTTCATGTTTGGGGGCAAGGCCGCCTTTGTGGCTGACCGGAGGTGACAGTCCGGTCGATTTGCGCGACCATGTCTTCCTGGGCATTGGACACCCATGCGTTCGGTAGTCGAAGCGGAGGCATCTTTTTGAGGGACGAAGAACCGATCTCCTTGGCTCTTCCTTCATGCCGCAGCGTCGTTTGCGTTCCTGGCCAGCATGGCGCACACAAACTCGTCCCACTGCTTCATACCTGCGCGCTTTTCGGGCATGTAGTTCCAGCGGTCATAGTTCTTCGAACTGACGTCCTGCAGTGCATGGTTTTGTAGGCGGTCGCGGATTTCCTTCGACACGCCTGCTTTGCCCGCAAGCGTCTTGAAGGTGCGCCGCAGATCGCGGTTCGTCGCATAAGGAATCACCCCGCGCTCGCGCTGGCGCCAAACGAAACTGTACAGCGTGTTGTGGCTCACCGGCGTCATCGGATCCTTGGCAGACGGAAAGTACCAGCCGTATTCGTTGGGTGTGATCGACTCGATCAACTCGGCAGCGAGTGAGGGAACTGGTACCGCATGGGGCTGCAAGTTCTTGGTTTTCGACCAGTCGATGATCTTCTCTTTGGCATCCCACTGGTCGACGCGTAGGCGTGCGATTTCCTCGACCCGCTGCCCGGTCAGCATGATCAACTGGATGGCACGCGGATAGGCCGGATGGATCGGGACATCCGGGCATTCGAGCCAGCGATACAGCCGAACGAATTCCTCTTCGCTGAGCCAGCGTGTGCCACGGACCTTAGGTTCGGTGGGAATGCCGGAGGCTGGATTGTAGGGAATTCGAAATCGGCGAGGGGAGGCGCTGCGATAGTCGTGTTCGGACTTCATGCCCCAGCTATAGGCAGCATGGATATAGCCTCTCACGTGATCCGCCATGGCTCGCGCGCCACGCGCGTAGATCGGCCGGATCAACTCGACGATTTCTTCCGCCTCTATATCGCGGGCGAGGCGCTTGCGGCCGAGCGTGTCGGCGATCTTGTTCAAACCCTTTTCAGCTTCCTTCCAGGAGGGCTTGTCAGCTGATTTAAGGGCGGCGACATAGCCCTCGAACAGGTCGGCAACGGTGCCGGCTCGGGTGTCGCCGGCAATCTTGATGCTGCGTCCTTTCTGGATTACGTCGGCAAAATCGCGCTTGAAAATTTCCCGGGCCTGGGCAAGCGATGTCGAAGGGTAGGCGCCGATCTTTTTCTTGGTGCGTTTGCCGTCGCGCCATTGCTGGGCCATCCATTCGGCCGTCACGCGCGTGGGCATGGGCTTCACCGACAGGACTAGGCGACCTGTGCCGCGCCCGTCGCCATCGGGAAGATTTTCCTGCTTTCCTGTCTTTTCGACCCGCTTCAAGGCCTGCCGGATGGCTGTGTCGGAAAGGCTTGCCATGGCGATTTCTCCGGTTCCAGGACTGGGATCGGAAGGGGCGCAACAGGGATCGGTAACAGGGATCTAAATGTGGTTTTGTGCCTCTTCAACCGATCCCAGTTTGCCAGAGAGGCAGCCGCGATTCAAGATGGAAAAATGTTATGTTTCAATATGTTTGCGCGTGATGCCGCGTGATGAAATGAGGCTGAGTGGGATGGTTATGGACCAGGATAATGGCGGTGGCCGAGAGTTCCAGCGCCCGCTTGACCACTTCGCGCGGATAGACCGGTGTATGATCGACCGTGCCGCGCCCCTGCACCTCGTCGGCGATCAGCGCATTGCGCTTGTCGAGGAAGAGAATGCGGAACTGCTCGGTCGATTCGTAGGCCATCGCCGTGTGGCAGTAGTCGATGACCGAGGACCAGGAGGTGAGCACCTGACGGCCGCGGATCTCGCTTTTCAGCATGCGCTGGGCGACGCTGGCGATCAGCTTGAGTTCGAGCGCGACGCTTTCGCCGACGCCCTTGACCTCCTGCAGCAGCGACGGTTGCGCACCGAACACGCCGGCCAGCGTGCCGAAGCGGGCAATCAGCGCCTTGGCGATCGGCTTGGTGTCACGCCGCGGGATCAGGCGAAACAGCAGGAGTTCGAGGATTTCGTAGTCGGCCAGCGCCGTATCGCCGCTCTCGCGGAAGCGCGCCCTCAGCCGGTCGCGATGGCCGTGATAATGCGCCTCCGTCGTCTCGACCGTTCCGGTGACTGCGGAAGGCTTCTTCAGAGCGCCAGATTTCGCCGCCTGCTCGGCGAAGAAGCCCCGTTCGTCGTCCGCTCCGTGCTCTGCCCCTCCGTCCGTCCCTCGCAGGTCGAAGGCGGGTTCGTCTTCGGTGTCGAGAGGGCCGGGAGGAGGGGGCTTTGCCATGGTCAGCCCTTGAGCGGCGGAAGGCCCGGCCGATCGAAACCGCCCGGCGACAGAGTGAAGATCTCGCAGCCCGTGGCGGTGACGCCGACGGCGTGCTCGTACTGCGCGGTCAGCGAGCGGTCGCGGGTGACCGCCGTCCAGCCGTCGGCCAGCACCTTCACATGCGGCCGGCCGAGATTGATCATCGGCTCGATGGTGAAGATCATGCCTTCCTTCAGTTCCGGCCCCTCGTTGGCCCGGCCGTAATGCAGGATGTTCGGGCTGTCGTGGAACAGGCGGCCGACGCCGTGGCCGCAGAAATCGCGCACCACCGAGCAGCGCTCGGCCTCGGCATAGGTCTGGATCGCCTCGCCGATGGCGCCGGTGCGGGCGCCGGGACGCACGGCGGCGATGCCGCGCATCAGGCATTCATAGGTGACCTCCAGCAGGCGCTCGGCGGCGCGCTTGATCTCGCCCACCGGATACATGCGGCTCGAATCGCCGTGCCAGCCGTCGAGCACGTAGGTCACGTCGATATTGACGATGTCGCCGTCGCGCAGCGGCTTGTCGTTGGGAATGCCGTGGCAGACGACGTGGTTGATCGAGGTGCAGACCGACTTGGTATAGCCGCGATAGTTCAGCGTCGCGGGCAGCGCGCCGTTGTCCATGCCGAATTCGAAGACGAAGCGGTCGATGGCATCGGTGGTGACCCCGGGCTTGACCATCGGCACGAGTTCGTCAAGGCAGCGTGCCGTCAACTGGCAAGCCTTGCGCATGCCCGCAAAGTCCTCAGGCCCATAGAGCCTGATCGCGCCGGTGTTCTTCAGCGGGGCGGTCGCCGCTTCGATATAGGTTACCATTCATCCGCTTTCGGTCGTGGAAAGTGCTGTATTCGTCGTACATAATGCAGCAAGGCCGGGTTCGTCCATGGCGATCGGGCCGAGCGGCACGATTTCCGTCGGCGTGACCCGGCATTTCACCGCATGAGCCTCGACTCCGGCCTCGATCGCGCGGGCAAAGGTCCGTGCATAGAGCGGGTCGAGATCGCCGCAGATGCGCAAGGACCGGCAGTCCTCCCGCTGGACGAGGTAGAGCATGACCGCCCTTTGCCCACCGCGGACGATCTCGATCAGCTCCTCCAGGTGCCGGGCGCCGCGAGTGGTCACCGTATCGGGGAACTCGGCAAGGCCAGCCTGGCGGATGAAATGCACGTTCTTCACCTCGACATAAGCCGCAGGGCGATCCGGCGCGGAGAGCAGGAAATCGATGCGCGACCGCGTGCCGTAGCGCTGTTCGCGGGCAATCACCGGATAGCTCGCGAGATCCGACACCAGGCCGCCGCGGATCGCTTCTTCCGCCAGCCGGTTGGCGATTGCCGCATGCACGCCGACCACGGTGCCCTCCGCCTCGATCAGTTCGAAGGCATGGGCATATTTGCGGTTCGGGCTGTCGTGCTCAGAGAGCCAGATGCGCGAACCCGGCGCCGTCAGCCCCTGCATCGACCCGGTATTCGGGCAAAACCCGGTGATCTCGCGGCCGTCTTCGAGCACCGCATCGAACAGGAAGCGCTTGTAGCGGCGGATGAGCCGGGCAGGGACGAGGGGCGGGGAGAAGATCATCGGGGCGGGCTGGCCGTTCCGTCGGGCGTCGGGGCCGGTTCGGTGTTTTCCGGCTTGTTCTCGGCCCAGGTGAGCAGCGCATCCAGTGCCGGGCACAAGGTTTGCCCCCATTCGGTCAGGCAATATTCCACCCGGGGCGGGACCTGATGATAGACGATGCGACGGACGATGCCGTCCGCCTCCATCTGGCGCAGCTGCTGGATGAGCATTTTCTGCGAAATGCCCGGCGTCTGTCGTTCCAGCTCGGAGAAGCGCAGAACCTTGCCGCCGAACAGGTGAAAGAGGATCACCAGCTTCCAGCGCCCCTCCAGCATGCGAAGCACGTTTTCCACACCCGCAGCCCCTGCGCTGGGGGTCGGATATCTATCCTTACTTTTAGGTGAGTACCTTACATTTTCGTCGGTTCTTGTCATATCGCCAGCTTATGGCCATCTTGGTTTTCGAGCAAGCGCGCAGGCTCTCAACGCAATCGAAGATGAGAGAGATATCATGCCACAGAACTTTCCCAGACCGGTCGAAGATTATTTCGCCGGCAAGAATTCCGGCGACTTTGCCACTGCACTGTCCGGTTTTGCCGAGGACGCGGTGGTGAGTGACGAAAACCGCGCCTACGAAGGCAGGCAGGCCATCCGCAGCTGGATGGAAGAGACGCGGGCCCGCTACAATGACAGGTCCGTCGTTCGCGACTTTGCCGTCGAGGGCGACACGGTCGTCGTGCACGCCGAGGTTTCGGGAACCTTTCCGGGAAGCCCGATCACGCTGCGGTACCGCTTCACGCTCACCGGTGGCAGCATCGCCCGGCTGGAGATCGGCTCATGACGGTTCACCAGCGCTTCCGGGTCGATCCGACGGAATTTGCCGGCCGCCGCGTCGTGGTGACGGGCGGCACCAAGGGAGCGGGCGCTGCGGTCGCGGCACGATTTGCCGCTGCCGGTGCAAAGACCCTGACGGCGGCCCGGTCCGCTCCGCAGGACCTTGAGGAGGGCACACTCTTCGTGCCAGCCGACCTGACGACGGAGGAGGGCATCGGCACGCTTGCGGAAGCCGTCCTCTCCAGTCTCGGCGGCGTGGATATCCTCGTGCACTGCCTCGGCGGATCGGCGACGCCCGGCGGCGGTTTCCGCGCCGCGACCGAAAACTTCTGGCAGCAGGAGCTGGCGGTCAACCTGCTGCCGGCCGTCCGTCTCGACCGCCTGCTGGTGCCGGGCATGATCGAGCGCGGCGCGGGGGTCGTGATCCATGTGGCGTCGATCCAGCGTCGCCTACCGCTGCATGAGTCGACGATCGCCTATGCGGCTGCCAAGGCGGCGCTTGCGAGCTACAGCAAGTCCCTGTCGAAGGAGCTCGGCCCGGCTGGCGTGCGCGTCAATACGGTGTCTCCCGGCTGGATCATGACGGCGGCCGCCGATCATCTGGTCAAGCGCCTGGCGAGTGGTAGCGGGACGGACGAGGCCGCAGCCCGGCAGGGCGTGATGGATGCGCTGGGCGGAATTCCGATCGGCCGCCCGGCCTGGCCCGAGGAGGTCGCGGAACTGGTGGCGTTCCTCGCCTCCGATCGGGCCGCTTCCATCCACGGGGCCGAATACGTCATCGATGGCGGGACGATCCCGACCGTGTGACCGGTCGCACCGTCGGTCACCCATGACCGGCGGTGCCTCTACACCCTCGCCATCACGTAGGAACCCGGGGCATCGGCGATGGCGTTGAGCGCGCCGCCGCCGGGAATGCGGGCGGGAACGCGCTCGTCGTCCATCGCCTCGATCCAGCGCTGCCAGTGCGGCCACCAGGAACCCGGCGTCTCCTTGGCCCCGGCCACCCAGTCTTCGTAAGCGCCCTTAACCCCGCCATTGGTCCAGTACTGGTACTTCTGCTTGTCGGGCGGATTGACCACACCGGCGATATGGCCCGAACCGGACAGCACGTATTCGACAGGACCGCCGAACAGGCTGGAGCCGACGAAGACCGACTTTGCCGGCGCGATATGGTCCTCGCGGGTGGCGAGGTTGTAGATGGGGATCTTGATGTCCTTGAGCGACAGCGTCTTGCCGGCGAGTTCCATCTTGCCCTGGCTCAGCGTGTTGCTGAGATAGCAGTTGCGCAGATAGAAGGAGTGGTTGGCGGCCGCCATGCGCGTCGAATCGGAATTCCAGTAGAGCAGGTCGAAGGGCATCGGATCCTGGCCCTTCAGGTAGTTGTTGACGAAATAGGGCCAGATCAGCTCGGAGGCGCGCAGCATGTTGAAGGCCGAGGCCATCTTCGAGCCGTCGAGATAGCCGGAGGATTTCATCCGGTCCTCGATGCTGCCGATTTGTCCTTCGTCGACGAAGACCTTGAGATCGCCGGCATAGGTGAAGTCGACCTGGGTGGTGAACAGGGTCGCACTGGCGATCCGCTTGTTGCCCTCCTGGGCATGCAGCGCGAGTGCTGCGGCCAGCAAAGTGCCACCGACGCAATAACCGATGCTGTTGACTTGCGTTTCCCCGGTCGCCTTCTCGACGGTGTCGAGGGCGAAATCGACCCCTTCGCGGATATAGGATTCCCAGTCCTTGCGCGCATGCCGCTCGTCTGGATTGACCCAGGAGATGACGAACACGGTGTGGCCCTGGTCGACGCACCACTTGATGAACGACTTCTGCGGATTGAGGTCGAGGATGTAGAACTTGTTGATCCACGGCGGGCAGATCAGAAGCGGCCGCTTCAGCACCGTGTCGGTCGCGGCCTCGTATTGGATGACCTCGCAGATCTCGCTCTGGGCGATCACCTTGCCCGGCGTCACCGCCATGTTCTCGCCGACCTTGAACTTGCTGGTGTCGGTCTGGCGGATCCTCAGATCGCCGCCGCCGGCGGCAATGTCCTCGGCCAGCATCTGCATACCCTTGACCAGGTTGGCGCCGTGGCTGGATACCGTCTCGCGATAGAGCTGCGGGTTGGTCATGACGAAATTGGTGGGCGACAGCGCGGCGGTAATCTGACGCACGTAGAATTCGGCCTTGTGACGGGTATGGTCGTCGAGCCCCTCCGCCTGGGTGACCATCTTCTCAGCCCAGTCCGACAGGATGACATAGGCCTGTCGCAGGAAGTCGAAGAACGGATTGCGCTGCCAGTCCTCGTCGGCGAAACGCTTGTCCTTGATGGGCTGCAGCGGCTGGGCCTCGCTTTCGCTTGAGAAGCGCGACAGCGTCTGGGTCCACATGCCAAACATGCTGGCGAGCAGCTGGGTCTGGGCCTCCAGCGTTCGTTTCGGGTCGGACATCCAGTATTCCGACACCTTCGACATGGTCTTGACCATCTCGGCCATGGGTTCGGAAACGGGGTCGACGACTTCCCCGCGTTCGCGCGGCGCGAGCCAGGTCGAGGCTGCCTTGCCCAGGTTTTCCAGCGCCTTTGCCACGTTGAGCGTCAGCGCTTGCGGGTCCTTGACGACATATGGCTCGATCAGTTTCGGATCGAACCCAGCCGCCTTCGCCGCCCCTGGTCCCGCCTCTTCGCGTGTGCTGGTCAAACCGTCCTCCCCAGGATCATTTTCTCGGCGTCTTTTGCAATTGCGCATCCTGCCTGAAAACGACTACAAGTTCCATAGTTACGAAAGCATAGTGTGACATAGGCTGTGTGACGAACTTGAGGCTTGAGCATGCCGAGCGAACTGCCGGCGTCTGGAATAGATAATGATCGCTGATACTTGGGCAATTGGGACAATGCGAAGTGCAAGGCGCCTGACCGTGCTTGGCCTTCTGGCCGTGCTTTCGGCCTGCACGACGCCGGCCGGGACGACCGCCGAGGCACCGGGGCGTACGGCGAGCCTCGATGTGACCGTCGCTGATCCCGATGCTCCGGCCGCGGAGCTCTCGCGCTCGCCGGACGGTTACCCGGACTTTTCCGGTTCGCTGACCGCCGCCAATGTGCAGATGGGCAATGAGGAAGCCGCCGAATTGCAGGGCAAGCTCTCGGCCCTTGGTGCGGCGCGCAAGGCCGGCGCCATTTCCGAGGCCGAATATCAGCGCCGGCTCCTGCTGTTGCGCAAACTCGCGGCCGAACACGGGGCGGATGCGCAGGCGCAAATCGCCAAATAGCGCTTGCCTTTGCCCGGCTTTTTACGCAAAGCAACATATTGGGGGCAGGAGGGTTCCGCTTCGGACCGACCGGCCTTCGGGCGCAATTGCGCCAAGATTTGCGGCGACCATGCCGCAGGCATCCTAACTTCACCCGTCCCGGTTATGCGGTTCGTTGCGGGACGGGCTTCACCAGGCAAAACGAACCCGCCTGCCGCGGTCAAGTCCGTGCGGTCTCAGGGGTTGAAGATGGAAGAATTTCATAAGGTCCGGCGTCTGCCGCCATACGTTTTCGAACAGGTCAATCGTTTGAAGGCGAGCGCGCGAGCCGCGGGCGCCGACATCATCGACCTCGGCATGGGCAATCCGGACCTGCCGACGCCGCAGGCGATCGTCGACAAGCTGTGCGAAGTGGTCCAGGACCCGCGTACCCATCGCTATTCCTCGTCCCGCGGCATTCCCGGCCTGCGCCGCGCCCAGGCCGCCTATTATGCCCGCCGCTTCAACGTCAAGCTCAACCCCGACACCCAGGTCGTGGCAACGCTCGGCTCGAAGGAAGGCTTTGCCAACATGGCCCAGGCGATCACCGCGCCGGGCGACGTGGTGCTGTGCCCGAACCCGACCTATCCGATCCATGCCTTCGGCTTCCTGATGACCGGCGGCGTCATCCGTTCGATCCCGGTCGAGCCGGACGAGACCTTCTTCCCGCCGCTCGAACGCGCCGTGCGCCATTCGATCCCCAAGCCGATCGCGCTGATCATCAACTACCCGTCCAACCCGACGGCCCGCGTCGCCAGCCTCGATTTCTACAAGGACGTCATCGCCTTCGCCAAGAAGCATGAGTTGATCGTGCTGTCCGATCTCGCCTATTCGGAAATCTACTTCGACGACAACCCGCCGCCGTCCGTGCTCGAAGTGCCGGGCGCCATGGATGTCGCGGTCGAGTTCACCTCGATGTCGAAGACCTTTTCCATGCCCGGCTGGCGCATGGGTTTCGCCGTCGGCAATGAGCGGCTGATCGCGGCGCTGGCCCGCGTGAAGTCCTACCTCGACTATGGCGCCTTCACGCCGATTCAGGTGGCCGCGACCCACGCTCTCAACGGAGACGGGACCGACATTGCCGAGGTCCGCTCCATCTACAAGCGCCGCCGCGACGTGATGGTCGAGAGCTTCGGCAAGGCCGGCTTCGAAGTGCCGCCGCCGGCCGCAACCATGTTCGCCTGGGCGAAGATCCCGGAAAAGTTCCGCTCGCTCGGCTCCCTGGAATTCTCCAAGCTGCTAGTCGAGAAGGCCGACGTGGCGGTTGCCCCGGGCATCGGCTTCGGTGAGATGGGCGACGAATATGTCCGCCTCGCTCTCGTCGAGAACGAGCACCGCATCCGTCAGGCGGCCCGCAGCATCAAGAAGTTCCTGTCGACCGCCGACGAGACGATGCACAACGTGATCCCGCTCAACGCCCATCGCTGAATTCCCGGCGGCCCGTTTCGTGGCCGCCATTTCCCCAAGCTTCTGAATTGTCAGGATTTATTTATGGCTGATGCCCTTAAAATTGGCATTGCGGGTCTCGGCACCGTTGGTGCCTCACTGGTCCGCATCCTTCAACAGCGCAGCAACGAACTGGCCGTGTCCTGCGGCCGCGCCATCCAGATCACTGCCGTATCGGCGCGTGATCGCAGCAAGGATCGCGGCGTCGATCTGAGCGGCATCACCTGGTTCGACGATCCGGTCGAAATGGCCGAAAAGGGCGACATCGACGTGCTGGTCGAACTGGTCGGCGGCGCCGAAGGCACGGCCGACCAGTCGGTGCGCGCAGCGCTTGCGCGCGGCCTGCATGTCGTGACCGCCAACAAGGCACTGCTTGCACGCCACGGCGTCGAACTGGCGATCATGGCTGAGGAAAAGGGCCTGCTGCTCAACTACGAAGCGGCTGTGGCCGGCGGCATTCCCGTCATCAAGGCGATGCGCGAGAGCCTGACCGGCAACCATTTCTCCCGCGTCTACGGCATCATGAACGGCACCTGCAACTACATCCTGACCCGGATGGAGAAGGAAGGCCTGTCCTTCGAGGCCTGCCTCAAGGAAGCGCAGCGTCTCGGTTATGCCGAGGCCGATCCGACCTTCGACATCGAGGGCAACGACACGGCGCACAAGCTGTCGATCCTGACGACCCTCGCCTTCGGCAGCCAGATTTCCGCTGACGACATCTATCTCGAGGGCATCAGCAATATCTCGATCGAGGATATTCATGCCGCCCGCGACCTCGGGTTCCGCATCAAGCTGCTCGGCGTCGCCCAGCGCACCGAAACCGGCATTGAGCAGCGCGTGCACCCGACCATGGTGCCGCTCGATTCGGTGATCGCCCAGGTCGATGGCGTGACCAATGCGGTGGCGCTCGAATCCGACATCCTCGGCGAACTGCTGATGGTCGGCCCCGGCGCCGGCGGCAATGCCACGGCTTCGGCCGTGCTCGGCGACATTACCGACATCGCCAAGAGCCGTCCCGGCACCCAGCAGGTTCCGGTGCTCGGCCGTCCGGCCCATCTGCTGGAACCCTATCGCCAGGCGCAGATGCGCAGCCATGAGGGCGGCTACTTCATCCGCCTGACGGTGGTCGACCGCACCGGCGTCTTCGCCAGCATCGCCACCAAGATGGCGCATAACAACATTTCGCTGGAATCGATCGTGCAGCGGTCGGAACATTCCGCGGCCGACGCGCCGGTCACCATCATTCTCGTCACCCATGCGACGATGGAAGACGCCGTCCGCAAGGCCGTCGCCGCCATCAAGAGCGAAGGCTATCTCGTCGGCGAGCCGCAGGTGATTCGCATCGAGCGCCCGAAGACGGCCTGACCAGAGGTCCAAGGGGTGCCGGTTTTCTGAGCCGGCACCGCGCATTCTGGGCCATCCTGCCCGATTTTTCTTTCCGCCTCCGATTTTGTTAAAAGTATCCCCTCGCATCTTTCGCGCGAGGCGGTTACTCTATGCCTTCTGTGAAATCGGGTTCGGGGAGGGGCTTGATGATCTCAATCGACAAACGCGAGTTCGGCGGGAGGCAAGGCCGTGCGCGAAATGAGCGCTGGCGGCTGGAGGACGACGATTTCGAAGGCGCGCGCAACTGGGCGGTGATTCTGCTCTACGTGTCGCTGATGACGGTTCCATTCATGGTCGTCGCCTGGCTCCTGTCTTGAGGACGCGGTTTCGGCCCTGCCGGAACGATTGATCCGCAAGCCTGCCATCCGGAAAGATCCTGCGGTCGGTTCGATGCCCGACATGCGCAGGGCTGGTCATTTGCTGCCGGACCTGTAGAAAGGGCACAGGCTCAAAGGACAGCAATCTGGCATGGAAGAACCCGTCGATCCCGTTCCACGTGCATTTCTCGGCGTCGACCGCTCGGTCTCCGGGCAGCGTTGGGTCTCGCGCTTGGATCAGGCCGGCCAGAACCGCGCGTTGGCGATGAGCCAGCTGCACGGCATGCCCGAGCTTGTGGCGCGGGTGCTGGCCGGACGCGGCGTGGCCGTCGACGAGGCACCGGGCTTCCTGGAGCCGAGCATCCGCAACCTGATGCCGGATCCCTATCGTCTCACCGATTGCGAAGCGGCGGCCGAACGGCTTGTCCGGGCGATCGTCCGCGGCGAACGCGTGGCGATCTTCGGCGACTACGACGTCGACGGCGCGGCGTCGTCGGCCCTTCTCTCGCGCTTCCTGCACCATTTCGGCATTGACGCGGAGATCTACATTCCCGACCGCATTTTTGAGGGCTATGGGCCGAACCCGGCGGCGATCGGCCAGCTGATCGATCGCGGCGCGCGCCTGATCGTCACCGTCGACTGCGGCTCGACCAGCCTCGATGCGCTGGCGGTGGCGAAAGACCGCGGCATCGACGTGGTGGTGATCGACCACCACCAGATGGGCCACGAAATGCCGCCGTGTCTGGCCCTGGTCAATCCGAACCGCGAGGACGATCTGTCGGGGCAGGGGCATCTCTGCGCCGCCGGCGTGGTCTTCCTGGTGCTGGTCGCAACGCTGCGGGTGCTGCGCCAGAACGGTCATGCGCAGGCCCGCTCGCTTGATCTTCTGGCCTGGCTCGATCTGGTGGCGCTGGCGACGGTGTGCGACGTTGTGCCGTTGAAGGGCCTGAACCGTGCCTATGTCACCAAGGGACTGATCGCGGCGCGTCACCAGAACAATGCCGGGCTCGCCGCGCTGTTGCGCGTCGCCGGCATCGGCGGCCCGGTCACGCCCTATCATTTCGGCTTTCTCGTCGGCCCCCGCATCAATGCCGGCGGGCGCATCGGCGACGCGGCACTCGGCAGCCGTCTGCTGACGCTCGACGACGCGGGCGAAGCCGATCAGATCGCCGTCAAGCTCGACGAGCTGAACCGCGAGCGCCAGGCCATGGAACAGGTCATGCTGGCCGAGGCGGAAGCCGAGGCGCTGGCCGAGTATGGCGACGGGCAGGCGGCCTCGGTCATCGTCACGGCGCGCGACAACTGGCATCCGGGCATTGTCGGCCTGCTCGCCGCCCGGCTCAAGGAAAAGTTCAAGCGCCCGGCCTTCGCCATTGCCTTTGACTTGAACGGCAAGGGCACGGGCTCCGGCCGCTCGATCAACGGCTTCGACATCGGCCGCATGGTGCGCGCCGCCGTCGATTCGGGCCTGCTGGTGAAGGGTGGCGGACACGCCATGGCGGCGGGCCTGACCGTCGAGCGGGCCAATCTCGGCCGCCTGCGCACCTTCTTCGACGAGGCCTCCGCCGAACAGGTGGGAGCGCTTGCCGCCAATCAGACGCTGAAGATCGACGGCGCGCTCGGCGCATCCGGTGCCACCATCGCGCTGATCGATCAGTTGGAGACCGCGGGCCCCTTCGGCTCCGGCCATCCGCAGCCGATCTTCGCCGTGCCCGCCCATCGCCTGCGCGATGCCCGGCCGGTCGGCACCACCCATGTGAAGATCACGCTCGAGGCGGCCGACGGCACGCGGCTGGAGGGCATCGCCTTTCGCGCCGCCGAAACGGCGCTTGGCGACTTCCTGCTCAACGGGCGGGGAACGCAGGTCCACGTGGCAGGTACGCTCAGCGCCGACCACTGGCAGGGAACGCGCCGCGTGCAGATGCGCGTGCTGGACGCCGCCAAAGCGTTCTGATGTCGTGCGGATGATGGCGGGAGGATAACGTAAGGTGAAGTGGCACGCCCTAGGGGAGTCGAACCCCTCTTCCCAGAATGAAAATCTGGTGTCCTAACCGATAGACGAAGGGCGCCTGCGCTTCGTGGTGGCGCCCTTATAGTCAGGGCTCGGACAACCCGCAAGCGGAATCTTGCTGTTTTTCCATTCCAATTTTGAAAAAGTTCGGCCTGTGGAAAACCGCAGCCGGACGCGGCAAACGCGCGTCGCAAAGCGCGCGCTGGCGTTCAGATTCGAGCATTTTGGGGGAGGAAAATGAAAGCAGGAGTGGCACGCCCTAGGGGAGTCGAACCCCTCTTCCCAGAATGAAAATCTGGTGTCCTAACCGATAGACGAAGGGCGCGTGCGCTCCGTGGCGCCCTTATAGTCAGGTGATTTTATTCCCGCAAGCGGCAAATTCCGTTTTTTGCAAAAAATATGACAGCGCTCGTCCGGGCGGTGGCAAAGGCGCGATTGGGCAACGAATCCAGCGGCTTGCGGTGAAGTGAAAAAAAGGCTTCCGTAGCCTTCGCCTAGGTGAGGCCAAGGGAAAGAGGCTGGACGGCCGGTCGCTGGACATACCCGCGCCGGCAGGGCGTCAGACGGCCTGGAGGCCCCTAGTCCTTCTTCTTGCCGAACGCCGCCTTGAGGGACTCCAGCCATTTGCGCTTCTTCGGCTGCTCGGGCTCTGCAGGGTCCATTGCGGCCGCGGGCACGGTCTGGGCGACCTGCTGCTCGGCTTTGGCGACAGGCTGGGACGCTGCCGCTGCATCTTCGTAGATCGGTGTTTCGTCGGCCGCATAAACCGGCGTTTCGCCCGCCGTCTCGGGCGGAAGATAGGCTTGCTCGACGACGGGCGGCTGGGGCTGGCGCAGTTCGGCGCTGAACAGGCTCTTGCGCATGGGATTGACCTCGCGCGTCGGAAGCTCGGACGGAACGACGATGCTGGTCGAGCTGTCACTTCCGCTATCGGCCATGGCCACGGCCTGTGGGGCCGCCGGCGTCTCGGTCTCCGCAGCGGCAGGCACCGGCGATTCGCTTGCCGTGGTGGGCGCCTGCGAAAACAGGCTGTTGCGGCTTGCATTGACCGCGGTCGGCTGCTGGGTCAGTTCGCCGAGGTCGGCGGGAGCCTGCGCGGGGGCATAGGCGGCGATTGCGCCGTCACCGGTGGGGATCGCCGAGGGCCGAGCGGCCGGATCGGTCCCGGGCGCGGTGGCGCTCACCAGCGGATCGGTATAACCATTGGCGGTCTTCTTCGACGGGGCGGGTTTCGACGCTACTGCGCTTGCCGTCTCCATCGGCACCGCATCGCCCTGGGCCGCGCTGTCCTGCGCCGTGGTCTGGCAGGAGGCCAGCATGAGGGCTGCGGCCGCCGGAGCGGCGATGCGGCCGAAAAGACCGCCGGCGATGGATGGGATGTTGCGCGACACTGGCTGACCTCTGCACACGATGGGGTGACGCACGCGACGTGGGTCTCTTCACCGCGTCGCGTATGTCGTCCGCCGGCATCCGGCGGACTCTCGGTGCACTAAGGTCTAGCGCTTCAATCTTGCGCGAAGCGGGAAGCGAGGCTTACCAGGCGCCGGTGTTCGGCATGGAAAGCCAGGGTTCGGCCGGCGCCAGGCTTTCGCCCTTCTGCAGGATTTCGATCGAAATGCCGTCCGGCGAGCGCACGAAGGCCATGTGGCCGTCGCGCGGCGGGCGGTTGATGGTGACGCCATGGTCCATCAGCCGCTGGCAGATCGCATAGATGTCGTCGACCTCGTAGGCGAGGTGGCCGAAATTGCGCCCCCCGGTATAGTCTTCCGTATCCCAGTTGTAGGTCAGTTCCAGGCAGGGCGCCTTGTCGGCGCGCGCCCGGTCGAGGTCGTCGCGTGCGGCGAGAAAGACCAGCGTGAAGCGGCCCTTTTCGCTGTCCATCCGGCGGATCTCGGTCAGTCCGAAAATGGTGCAGTAGAAATCGAGAGACGCATCGAGATCTTTGACGCGAACCATGGTGTGAAGATAGCGCATGAAGGTCCTCCTGAGATTTGCAGGGATATGGGGCACACGACAGTTTCGAGCAAGGCTGCACGGGCAAAAAGCATTTGGGTATATGTGAAACTAGGACTTGCGTAGATCCGTTGCTCGAATGTTAATCTTAAGTTCAAGAATCAATTAACTCTGCGATGTGACGCGTTTCGAGGGGCTTTGGGAAATGGCGGACAGGATTTCACCGAATGGGCTCGCTGGGTTCGAAGAACTGTCCAGTGAAGCCGTCGACCTGATCGAGATCACCGGCGTCGTCAAGTGGTTCGACGTCGCCAAGGGTTTCGGCTTCATCGTTCCGGACAACGGCATGCAGGACGTGCTGCTGCACGTCACCTGCCTTCGCCGAGACGGCTACCAGACCATCCTCGAAGGCACGCGCATCGTCGCCCTCGTGCAGAAGCGTGATCGCGGCTACCAGACCTTCCGCATTCTCTCGATGGACCAGTCGACCGCGGTTCACCCCTCGCTGCTTCCGCCGGTACGCACCCATGTGCAGGTGACGGCGACCAGCGGCCTGGAGCGGGCTCTGGTAAAGTGGTTCAACCGTACCAAGGGTTTCGGCTTCCTGACGCGCGGCGAGGGCACCGAGGACATCTTCGTCCATATGGAAACGCTGCGCCGCTTCGGCCTGACCGAGCTTCGTCCCGGCCAGACCGTCCTGGTGCGCTTCGGACCGGGCGACAAGGGCCTGATGGCCGCCGAGATCCATCCCGACAATCCGGGCCCGTTGGTCCGGGCGCACTGAGGCTCCGCGATGGTCGGCAGACTGATGAAAAGCGCTTTCGTGGCGCTTTTTTTATGGGCGCTTGCCGGACCGATCGCGGCCCAGGCGCCGCATTTCGACCGCGCGCCGCTGTCGATCCGCACGACCGAGGGCAAGGAGATCACCCTCGACGTCGAATGGGCGATCACGCCCGAGCAGCGCGAGCACGGCCTGATGTTCCGCGAAGAGCTGGGCGACGATCAGGGCATGATCTTCGATTTCGGCACGGTGCGCGACGTGATGATGTGGATGAAGAACACGCCGCTGTCGCTCGACATGGTCTTCATCGACCAGCACGGGCGGGTGAAACGCGTCGCCAGCCGCACCACGCCCTATTCCGAGGCGATCGTCGGATCCGGCACACCGGTGCGCTATGTGCTGGAAATCCGCGGCGGGAGGGCTGCGGCACTGGGCATCGGCGAAGGGGCGGTGGTCACGCTGACCCCACCGACCGGCGCAGCCGACTAGCGGCGGCCGACGAATTCCAAGCGCGCGCGGAAAGCGGCTTTTAGCTGTTGCGGCTCAGCGGTGAACCGTGTATTGCGCTCCCATTGCTGGAACGGAGTGTAGCGCAGCCTGGTAGCGCATCTGGTTTGGGACCAGAGGGTCGGGAGTTCGAATCTCTCCACTCCGACCATTGCAAGCAGTGCCGATGCCCCATTCCGGCACAGTAAAAAATTCCGCCAATACTATCGCCAATCAGTATGCCGCCCCTTGGCTCGCCCGCCCGCCCGCCGGGCCGGCCTTGCGGCTTCAGCGCCTGTCTATGCGCGCGCGTTTGGCCGGAACCGATCGCCTTCCCGTCGCGTTCCCTTTGATCCAACAGGGAGGATAACATCATGACAAAACTCACAACCATCATCGCTGCCATCGGTATGGCGACCTTCATCTCAGGCCCGGGCCTTGCGGCCTGTCCCGAGGTGACGGGCTCGGTCGAGGGCAAGGCCGCGGCGGGTATTTCCAAGGACGGAACCCACGTTCCTCTCGAAGGCTCGGCCGATACCCAGGCCAACGCCTCCGGCGGCGTGCAGAAGGACGGCAACACCATGCCGCTTTCGGCCGACAAGAATCTCGCGACCTCCAACCAGGACGTCGCCGCCCAGCAGCAGGGCGAGGAAACCGCGGCCGCCTCGGCGGCGGACAAGGACAAATGCACCGACTAGCGGGGCATGGGCTCGATCGCACTGGCCGCGGCTGCAATGCCGTGGGTGGCTGAATGCGTCGAGATAGTCCCCGCTTCATGGCCGTGGTGACATTTACAGAGCGCTTCGCCGACAAGGCGTGGCGCTCTTGTTCTTTGCGCCCTGTTGCCGGAGGTTCCGCTTGAAAATGATCGCAATCGTCGCTACGACGGAAACAGTCATCCGGCATCGCGCCGGAGCCTCCGGGCCGGCCACGTGCAGGCCCCGGAACGGGAATTTGCCGCGGCGCCTGCCGTGGTTGGTGCCATGAACTGGACGGGGCAGGGTGAAGCCTGGCCGTCACTTTGGAGTTGGATGCGACATGTCTGCGAAGATCTACCGCCCCGCAAAGACCGCGATGCAGTCCGGCAAGGCGAAGACGCATGTGTGGATACTCGAATTCGACCAGGCCATCCCGCGTAAGATCGACCCGGTCATGGGCTATACGACCTCGGCCGACACCCGCCAGCAGCTCAAGCTGATGTTCGAGACGCAGGAGCAGGCCGAGGCCTATGCACAGCGCGAAGGCATCGACTACCGCGTCATCCCGCCGAAGGAAGCCAAGCGCCAGGTCGTCTCCTACACCGACAATTTCAAGTACAGCCGCCTGCAGCCCTGGACGCACTGACCATCGTTCGCGCAGGACCGTTCGGGTGCGCCGCGCCTTGCCCGTCGATCGGTCCTTCATCGACAAGGCCCCTTAGCTCAGCTGGATAGAGCACCTGCCTTCTAAGCAGGTTGTCGCAGGTTCGAGTCCTGCAGGGGTCGCCAAACCTACACCTAAGCCATTGAAGTCATTCAGGGTCCGACCAAGCAGGTCGGAGGTGCGACCTACAGTCCGGGACAGACGTTCCGAGGCGCCGCGCGCCGGCTTCTTCTTGTAGGCTTCGCGGGTGCAGATCTCGATCACGCGGAGCCGGCGCAACTTCCCGCCAGGCGCACGATCCGCTGGCATTTCCCGGGTCAAATCGGCTATCGCTGCCTCAGCATGATTCGCGCGGCCGGATTCGGTCGGTCGCGCCGTCATGGGGCTGGCGACCATCGCATGGGAGCGATCGGCGGCCGTCGAGGCGAGGGTTTTTCATGGCACGTCCCACCACTACGAGGCGAAAGCCGCGCAAGCGCAGCAGCACGGCGCGCAAGAAGTCGTCGAGTGGCGGCGGCCTCTGGCCGTGGGTCGTGGCGCTCGTTCTGGTCGCAGGCGCGATTGCAGCCTACGACAATCGCGACAAGCTGCCCCGGATGATCGCGGACTACCTGCCCAGCACTGCCAAGAACCCGTCGGGCATGCCCGCCGGGAACGGCTCCGACAATGCAGCGGCTTCGCGCCCGAAAGCGGATACCTCGCCCGCAAGGCCGGCGAAACCCGGCGACACGCGTGACAGCGGACCGATCCCGCCGGCCCCGGTCGGTACCGCCGCCGTCAAGCCGCCCGCCGCCGTTCCCGTGCCCGGCGGTCGTCCGGGCGACGCCTCCGAGGACGGCAAGGGTTTTGCCGGCAAGTTCTATTTCTGCGGAACCTCCGGCCTCGACAATTGCGTGGCCTCCGGCGACAGCTTCTGGTTCCGCAAGGGCCGTCTGGTGCTGGCCGACGTGGTGGCGCCGGCGACCGAGGACGCCCAGTGCCAGCAGGAGCGGGACAAGGGCTTTGCCGCCAAGGTGCGGCTGCGCGACCTGCTCAATGCCGGCCGCTTCGAACTTTCCGAGCTGAAGGGCCAGAACGTCTCGGCCGCCAGCCCGACCATGCGCGTCGTCACGCGCGACGGCCGGTCGCTCGGCGCCATGCTGGTGGCGGAAGGGCTGGCCCAGCCGCGCTTCGGCAAGCGGCAGTCCTGGTGCCCGTGAGCCAGCGCCACTGAGCGGCTGTCATCGGCGACCGTGGCGCGCCGGACGGAGATCACCGTCGTAACCAAGCATCGACCGCCCAATCAAAAAAGCCCGCGCCGGTGACCGGCGCGGGCTTTCTTATCTGATGTCCGGAGCAGCGATCAGTGCAGGATCTGGCTGAGGAACAGCTTGGTGCGCTCGTGCTGCGGATTGTCGAAGAACTCGGCTGGCGAATTCTGCTCGACGATCTGGCCCTGGTCCATGAAGATCACCCGGTTGGCGACCTGGCGGGCAAAGCCCATTTCATGGGTGACGCACAGCATGGTCATGCCTTCTTCGGCGAGACCCACCATGGTGTCGAGCACTTCCTTGATCATTTCCGGGTCGAGTGCCGAGGTCGGCTCGTCGAACAGCATGATCTTCGGGTTCATGCAGAGCGAACGGGCGATCGCCACGCGCTGCTGCTGCCCGCCGGACAGCTGGCCCGGATACTTGTTGGCCTGTTCCGGGATCTTGACGCGCTCGAGGAAGTGCATGGCGACCTCCTCCGCCTTCTTCTTCGGCATCTTGCGGACCCAGATCGGCGCCAGCGTGCAGTTTTCCAGGATCGTCAGGTGCGGGAAGAGATTGAAGTGCTGGAACACCATGCCGACTTCCCGGCGCACTTCGTCGATCTTCTTCAGGTCGTTGGTCAGTTCGATGCCATCGACGAAGATCTGGCCCGTCTGGTGCTCTTCGAGACGGTTGACGCAGCGGATCATCGTCGACTTGCCCGAACCAGACGGCCCGGCGATGACGATGCGCTCGCCCCGCATGACCTTCAGGTTGATGTCGCGCAGCACGTGGAAATCCCCGTACCACTTGTTCATGTTGATGAGGTCGACCGCGACATCGGTATCCGAGACGGTCATCTTGGTGGGTTGGACTTCAGCCATTGTTTTCCCCTGACGTTATTTTTTGTGGCCGGTATCGAGGTGCCGTTCCATGAATCCCGAATAGCGCGACATGCCGAAACAGAAAACCCAGAAAACGAAACCGGCGAAGATCAATCCGGTAAGCGGCGTGACCGGCGTCTGCCAGGCAGAGTCGCCGAACGAGGCCTTCACGACGCCGAGCAGGTCGTACATCGAGATGATGGTGACGAGCGACGTGTCCTTGAAGATGCCGATGAAGGTGTTGACGATGCCCGGGATCACCAGCTTGATCGCCTGTGGCAGGATGATGAAGGCCATCTTGTGGAAGTAGCTCAGCCCGAGCGCGTCCGCCGCCTCGTACTGGCCCTTCGGAATGGCCTGCAGCCCGCCACGAATGACCTCCGCCATATAGGCCGAGGCGAAGATCGACACGCCGATGAGCGCCCGCAGGAACTTGTCGATATTGTTGCCCGGCGTCAGGAACAGCGGCAGAAGCACGCTTGCCATGAAGAGCACGGTAATCAGCGGCACGCCGCGGATGAGTTCGATGAAGGCGACGGACACGGTCCTGACGATCGGCATCGGCGAGCGACGGCCGAGCGCCAGCAGGATCCCGAGCGGCAGCGACACGGCGATACCGACGAAGGACAGGATCATCGTCACCATCAGGCCACCCCAGAGTGGGGTTTCCACATGCGAGAGCCCGAACCAGCCGCCGAGCAGCAGGCCATAGGCGATGACCGGCAGTCCGATGAGCAGCAGAAGCGCGTTCAGCCCCTTGCGTGGCGCCTTGGGGATCAGGAACGGAGTGAGCAGGGTGACGAACAGCCCGACGACCAGCAGCGGTCGCCACAGCTCGCCGCGCGGATAGGAGCCGAACATGAACTGCACGAAACGATCGTTGACATAAGCCCAGCAGGCGCCGCTCCAGCCGTCCGGCTGGATGCCGCCCTGTACCGCCGTCGTGCAGACGGAACGGTCGGCGCCGGTCCACACGGCCGACAGGAAAAGCCAGTCAAGCAAGCCCGGAAGGAAGTAGAGGATCGCGGCGATGGCGACCAGCGTCAGGACCGTGTCCTGCACCGTTGCGAAGAGGTTCTTGCGCAGCCAGCCGATGGTCGTCGAATCCTTTCGGGGCGCGGCCTTGGCGGGCAGGAAAGTGTGACGGACGAAAGAAGTTCCGGTGTCCATGTCAGCGCTCCACCAAGGCCATTTTTGCATTGAACCAGTTCATGAACAGCGAGGTCAAGAGGCTGATGGTCACATAGACCGCCATCCAGATCGCGATGATCTCGACGGCCTTGCCGGACTGGTTGAGGATCGTACCGCCGACCGCGACGAGATCCGCGTAGCCGACCGCGACCGCCAGGGAGGAGTTCTTGATCAGGTTCAGATATTGCGAGGTGAGCGGCGGGATGATGATGCGCAGCGCCTGCGGCAGGACCACGAGGCGGGTCGTCGGTCCGGACCTGAGGCCAAGCGCATAGGCGGCCTCGGTCTGTCCCTTGGCAACCCCGCGAATACCGGCCCGCACGATTTCGGCGATGAAGGACGCGGTGTAGAGCGAGAGCGCGAGATAGAGCGCCAGGAATTCCGGCCCGATGACCATGCCACCGCTCATGTTGAACGAACCCGGGACGGGATAGTCGAACGATAGCGGCGCACCGAGGAGGGTAAAGACGACCACCGGCAGGAGAATGACCAGTGCCATGTTGACCCAGAGCACCGGCGGGCGTTTGCCGGTCGCCAGCTGGCGCCGGTTGGCCCAGATGGTGTAGAGAACCGCGGCGGCAATGCCGGCGACGAGCGACGCCGCGACGATGCCGAAACCTTCGCCGAACACCGGGGCCGGCATGTAGATGCCGCGGTTCGAGACGAAGAAGACGGCGCCTGGATTGTCCTTGGCATGCTGGAAAATGGTGCGGATTGCCGGCAGCAGTGCAAGCACGCCGAGATACCAGAAGAAGATGACGAGCAGCGGCGGAATGTTGCGGAAGATTTCCACATAGACCGTGCTGAGGCGCGAAATCAGCCAGTTGTGCGAGAGCCGGCCGATGCCGACCAGCAGGCCGACGATCGTTGCCGTGATGATGCCGAAAAACCCGATCACCAGGGTGTTGAGAAGGCCGACCTGCAGCGCGCGGAAATAGGTTGAATCGCTGGAATAGGCGATCAGGGATTGCGCGACGTCGAAGCCGGCGCGGCTGTTGAGGAAGCCGAAGCCCGAGGTCATGTTGGCGCGGGCAAGGTTCTGCGCGGCATTGGTCCAGGCGAAATAGATCACCCCACCGATCAGCAGCAGCGTTAGCGCTTGATAGACGATCTGTCTGAAGGCCTGATTATAGAGCAGCGATACCTTCGGACGGTCGTCGCCGCCCTGCATACGGGCGTCGGTCGCAGCCATCGATAATTCCCCTGTCGTTTGGTCACCCTTTTTGTCCGGGTGTTTCCGTCCGAAAAGGGAAGGCGGATGTCTCCGCCTTCCCGATAGTCAGATCGCGATCAGCGGATCGGAGGAGCGTACTGCAGGCCGCCCTTGTTCCACAGGGCGTTCAGGCCGCGGGCGATCTTGAGCGGCGAGCCTTCGCCGACATTGCGCTCGAAGCTTTCGCCATAGTTGCCGACGGCCTTGATGATCTGGACGGCCCAATCCTTCGGCAGGCCGAGGTCGGCACCGAGGGTAGAGTCGGCTTCTTCACCGAGGAAGCGCTTGATGTCCGGGTTCTCGGACTTCTTCATTTCCTCGACGTTTGCCTGGGTGATGCCGAATTCCTCGGCGGCGACCATGGCGTAGTGCGACCAGGTCACGACGTCGAACCACTTGGAGTCGTTCTGGCGAACGGCCGGGCCGAGCGGCTCCTTGGAGATGATTTCCGGCAGGACCTGATGGTCGTCCGGGTTCGCCATCTTCAGGCGGATCGAGTAGAGGCCCGAGGCGTCCGTGGTGTAGGCGTCGCAACGGCCGGCATTGTAGGCCGCATCGGCTTCGTCCTGGGCTTCAAACACGACCGGCTTGAATTCCATCTTGTTGGCGCGGAAGTAGTCGGCGAGGTTCAGCTCGGTGGTGGTGCCGGACTGTACGCAGATCGAGGCGCCGTTGAGTTCGAGCGCCGACTTCACGTTCAGTTCCTTCTTCACCATGAAACCCTGGCCGTCATAGTAGTTGATGGCGCGGAAATCGAAACCGAGCTGCGAATCGCGGCTCGTGCTCCAGGTGGTGTTGCGGGCGAGCATGTCCACTTCGCCCGACTGCAGGGCCGGGAAACGGTCCTTGGCAGAAAGCGGCGTGAACTTGACCTTGGTCGCGTCGCCGAACACGGCGGCGGCGACAGCCTTGCAGAGATCGGTATCGAGGCCGGTCCAGTTGCCGGAGGAATCCTGCGCGCCGAAGCCGGCGAGATTCGAACCGTTGACGCCGCACTGGACGAAACCCTTGGCCTTCACGTCATCGAGCGTGCCAGCAAATGCAGCCGACGCGCCCATTCCCAGGACTGCAGCGCCGAGTGCGGCTGACAGAAGAGTCTTGTTCATTTTTCCCAACCTTTTTCCGTTGTCTTTTGCTCTTGACCGCCGCGCGCCATGAGGTCGGCGCAGCTGGCCGGCTCGCGGCCCTCCCGGTGCGAGCCCGACTATCACAGTCTTAAATGGATCGACGGTCAAGTCTCGAGCTCAGAAATTGCGGCGAAAAGCGGCAAATTGCTAATTAAGCTGGAAAAACAGGCACAAATTGCCGTTTCCGATCAGCGAATGCTCAAAATTGGATCGCCCGAAAGCGCTTTGGCTCACCGGTTTGTCAATGGCAGGGTGACAAATCTCGGCTTGACCGCAAAGCTTGCGGCCTTCAAAAATCCCCGCTTCATACCTCGCAATCAGAAGGCCTCAGGTTTCATGAAGGACAGGAAAGACATGCTGGTTCGCGCCGGCACGGACACGAAGCTCTGCCATATCGGCCACGACCCGTCGAGTTTCCACGGCTTCGTCAATCCACCGGTCGTGCATGCCTCCACCGTGCTGTTTCCGGACGTTCGAACCATGGAGACGCGCGCCCAGAAATACACCTACGGCACGCGCGGCACGCCGACGACGGATGCGCTCTGCGAGGCGATCGACGAGCTTGAGGGGTCCGTCGGCACCATTCTCGTGCCCTCGGGGCTGGCCGCCATCACGGTCCCCTTCCTCGCCTTCCTCTCGGCCGGCGATCATGCCCTGATCGTCGATTCGGTCTATTCGCCCTGCCGCCATTTCTGCAACACCATGCTGGCCCGGCTCGGGGTCGAGGTCGAATATTACGATCCGGAGATCGGTGCCGGCATCGAGCAGCTGATCCGGCCGAACACCAAGCTGGTCCACACCGAGGCTCCGGGCTCGAACACGTTTGAAATGCAGGACATCCGGGCGATCGCCGATGCCGCCCACAGGCATGGCTGCGTGGTGACCATGGACAATACCTGGGCGACGCCGCTCTATTTCCGGCCGCTCGATTTCGGCGTCGACATCTCCATCCATGCCGCGACCAAGTATCCGTCCGGCCATTCCGACATCCTGATGGGCACGGTCTCGGCCAATGCCGCGCATTGGGAGAGGCTGAAGGAAGCGAACATCACGCTCGGCATCTGCGGTTCGCCGGACGATTCCTACATGATCCTGCGCGGGTTGAGGACGATGAACATTCGGCTTGAGCACCATGGCCGCAGCGCCCTTGCCGTGGCTGAGTGGCTGGAGGGCCGCGACGACGTGGCGCGCGTGCTGCATCCGGCGCTGCCGAGCTTTCCCGGCCACGACATCTGGAAGCGCGATTTCAAGGGTACGAGCGGCATCTTCTCCTTCGTCCTTGGCGCCGATTCGCAAGAGAAGTTCAAGCCGAAGGCACGGGCCTTCCTCGACGAACTCTCGCTGTTCGGCCTCGGCTATTCCTGGGGCGGCTTCGAGAGCCTGGCGGTCATGGTCAATCTCGATGACCGCACGATCCGCAAGGCGCCGAGTGAAGGCCCGGTCATCCGCCTGCAGATCGGCCTGGAGAATATCGAGGACATCGTCGCCGACCTCGAACGCGGCTTCAAGGCTGCCGCTGCCGTCTGAGCGGCAACCAGGGCCTCAGCCTTTGGCGCGATAGCCGTAGAGCCAGTCGAGATCGCCGGCGAGGCTCTGCGGCGAGCGCAGCGACAAGACGATGTCGCGGCCAAGGCGGATCGGCCCTTGGGCGTGATAGGCGAATTTGTTGAACGCGCCACGATGGCGCACCCGGGCGGCGCGCGCCTTGCGCGTCGCCTCGAAGCGCGAAAGCGCTTCGGGCAAGGGCAGGGGACCGCTCACCGCTCCGGCCAGCTCGAAGGCATCCTCGATCGCCATGGCGGCGCCCTGGGCGGAAAACGGCATCATCGCATGCGCCGCGTCGCCGATCAGCACCGTGTCGCGGCCATTCTGCCACCGTCCGTCCGAGGCCTCGTAGAGCGGCCAGAAGGTCGCCCGATCGATCGAGGCGAGCAGCGTGCAGATCTCGATGTTCCAGCCGGCGAACTGGCGCAGCAGCAACGCGCGCTGTCCGGCACTGCCTTCCGTTCCCCAGGTCTCTCCCGGGTTCATGCCGGCCGCGATGGCGACGATGTTGAAGCCGTCGATTTCCTTCAGCGGATAGGCGACGAGATGCGAATTCGGGCCGAGATAGGCGGTCACGTTGACCGGATCGAGGAAACCGGGGGCGACGGCGGCGGGCACGGTGAAGCGCCAGGCGATATTGCCGGAAAAGCTGATCTCGGGATGTCCGTCGATCAGTTTGCGCACCGATGACCAGGCACCGTCGGCCCCGACGACCAGGTCGCTCGGCGATCCGGCCAGGCGTTCGACCGCGGCATGGTCAGAAGGCTCGATGCGGCAGCCGAGATGGAGGCGGCAGAGCGGGTTGTGCAGCACTTGTGTCAGCAGCGCTTGCTGGAGCGTGGAGCGATGCAGCACGCCATAGGGCGATCCCCAGCGCTTGCGGGCAAAGGCGCCGGTCGGCACCGCAGCAAGCTGCTTCAGCGTCACGCCCGAGGCCAGGCGCACTTCGTCCGGTTCGCGCCAGTGGCGCTCGATCTCATCGAGAGCGCCGAGTTCGGCCAGAATGCGGGAGGCATTGGGGGAAATTTGCAGGCCGGCGCCGACTTCGGCGAGTTGCGGGGCCTGCTCGAAGATAGCGCAGTGCACGCCGTGTCGCGCCAAGGCAAGCGCAGCCGTGAGACCCGCCACCCCGGCTCCGATAATGGCGGCGGTCTTGATCGACATGAATGATCCGATCAGGAACGGTGCCGGCTACGCGGCCTTGACATGATAGACGCAGCCGGGCGGGTTCGTCTGCTCGGCCTTGAGCGAAGGGTTGTAGCGGTAGAGCGTCGAGCAGTAGGAGCACACCTTTTCGGTGTCATGTCCCATGTCGATGAAGATGTGCGGATGGTCGAAGGGGGAGGACGCGCCTGTGCACATGAATTCCTTCACGCCGATTTCGATCACCTGATGACCGCCGTCGTTCTGGAAATGGGGAATGCTGTGCCCGGCCATGTTCGTCTCCGCTATGCCATTCAACGCGGCGGACCATATCGCCGTTCGATCGAAATGTGTAGAGCCAAACACATACCCGGCCGACAGAAAATCGGGTCGACCGGGTTGGACCGGCGGCCGGTATTTTATAGTGTGGCGCAAATTCGATGCCGACAGGACATGCTGATGAATCTCGATGCCCCGCCTTTCTCGCTCTTCTATCATGAAGGTCTGCAACTCGCCTATTTCGACGAGGGCGATCCGGCGGGCGATCCCGTTCTGCTGATCCACGGCTTCGCCTCGACCGCGAGCGTCAACTGGGTCTATCCTGGCTGGCTGAAGACGCTGGGCGAGGCGGGCTACCGGGTGATCGCCATTGACAATCGCGGGCACGGCGCCAGCGACCGTCCGCATGATCCGCAAGCCTACCATCCCTCGCTGATGGCCGGCGATGCGGCAGCGCTTCTGACCCATCTGGGCATCGAACAGGCCCACGTCATGGGCTATTCCATGGGCGCGCGCATCTCGGCCTTCCTTGCCATAGAGCACGCCAATCGCGTCCGCTCGCTGGTGCTCGGCGGTCTTGGCATCGGGCTGTGCGACGGCGTGGGGGACTGGGATCCGATCGCCGAGGCACTGCTTGCACCGTCGATCGCCGATGTCACCCATCCGCGCGGCCGCATGTTTCGCGCCTTTGCCGACCAGACCCATTCCGATCGCTTCGCGCTAGCCGCCTGCATCAAGACGTCGCGGGTGCTGGTCGAGCGCGGCGACATCGCCAGGGTCGACGTGCCCACCCTGATCGCCGTCGGCACCAAGGACGACATCGCCGGATCGCCGCAGGAACTGGCGGCCCTGATGCCGCACGCGACGGCGATCGACATTCCCAATCGCGATCACATGCTCGCCGTCGGCGACAAGGTCTTGAAGAAGGCGGTCATCGACTTCTACCGGCATATCGCGGCAAACGGATGAGGTGCCTCACGCATCCGGTCCAGCCGTGATCAGCGGCCGGTAAAGGTCGGCCGTCGCCTTTCGGCGAAGGCGGCCCGGCCCTCGGCATAGTCGGCGCTGTCGAAGGTCGAAGCGCCGAACACCTCGGCTTCGCGCAGGAGATCCTCGTCCTGCTGGGTTGCTGCGCGGATGGCGAGCTTTGAGGCGCGCACCGACAGCGGCGCATTGTTGGCGATCGTCTCGGCCAGCCTCAAGGCTTCGGCCTCGAGCGCCTCCGGCGTCGTCACCTGCAGGAGGAAACCGCAGGCGAGCAACTGCGCCGGGCTCATCGGCGCGCCGGTGTAGAGCGCCATGCGTGCCATCTGCGTTCCCATCGACTGGACGAAATCCTGCACCGCATCCGCCGGATAGGCGAGGCCGAGCCGGGCGGCGGGCACCGCGAAGGCCGAGCCTTCGGCCGCGATGCGCAGGTCGGCGGCGGCCGCAAGCCCGAAGCCGCCGCCGTAGCAGATGCCGCGGATCGCGGCGATCACCGGGACGTTCGAGTCGCGGATGGCCGCGAAGGCCTTGCTGTTGTCGTCTTCGTAGAGCCGCGCGGTCGGCGTATCCTTGCGCACAACGGGGAATTCGGAGATGTCGGCGCCCGCGCTGAAATCGCTCTCGCCGGCGCCCATCAGCAGGATCACCCGGGCCTCGCCTTCGCCACACAGCCAGTGCATCGCCTCGGGGATTGCCCGCCACATGGCGGCATTGATCGCGTTCTTGCGATCGGCATTGGCGATGAGGAGAATGCCCGTTCCGGCCTGGCTTGCGGCGCGGATCATGCCGGCGGCAAAATCGTGGGTACGTTTCATTTGGGTAGGCCCATTTATGTTGATTCACGGATCGACTATATAATGCGCTCGAACAGGAAACGAGGAGACCGGCAATGGCCGCAAAAAGCGAAATCCTCAAGAGAGAGCACGTGCAGTCGATGGATCCGATCTGGGACAGCCTTCGCAGCGAAGCGCGGCTTGCCGCCGATCACGATCCGCTGCTGGCCGCCTTCCTCTATTCCACGGTGCTCAACCATCATTCCCTTGAGGATTGCGTGATCTACCGGATCTGCGAGCGCCTCGATCATCCCGATCTGCAGGCGATCCTGCTGCGCCAGACCTTCGACGAGATGCTGCGCGACTGGCCGGAATGGGGTTCGATCATGCGCGTCGATATCCAGGCGGTCTATGACCGCGACCCTGCCTGCACCCGCTTCATGGAGCCCGTCCTTTATTTCAAGGGCTTCCATGCCATCCAGACCCATCGTCTGGCCCATTGGCTGTGGAATCGCGGGCGGCGCGACTTCGCGCTCTATCTCCAGAGCCGCGCGTCGAGCGTCTTCCAGACCGACATCAACCCGGCGGCGCGCATCGGCAAGGGCATCTTCCTCGATCACGCCACCGGCCTCGTCGTCGGCGAGACGGCGCGCATCGGCGACAACGTTTCGATCCTGCACGGCGTCACGCTCGGCGGCACCGGCAAGGAGGGGGCGGACCGTCATCCCAAGATCGGCGACGGCGTGCTGATCGGTGCCGGGGCCAAGGTGCTGGGCAACATCGAGGTGGGCTGCTGCTCGCGCATCGCCGCAGGCTCGGTGGTGTTGAAGCCCGTGCCGCGCGGCTCGACGGTCGCCGGCGTTCCGGCACGCGTGGTGGGGGAGGCAGGTTGTGCCGAGCCGGCGCGCTCCATGGACCAGATGCTCGCGGCGGATTGACCGCCGGCGGCGGGGCAGGGCCGGACCTTGTGTCCGGCCGGGCGGCCCGCCGCGGCAAAGATTGGCCTTTCGCGTCTTTACAGCGGCGGATGGCGCATGCGACAAGCGGCCCGAATTTGAATCGCCGATGGAGAATGGATCGTGAAGCCCGAAGAAATCAAGAAACTCGACGCCTATTTCAAGCGGATGTTCAATCCGGCGATGGCGGTCAAGGCTCGCCCCCGCAAGGATGACTCGGCCGAAGTCTACGTGGGCGACGAGTTCCTCGGCGTGGTTTTCCGGGACGACGAAGACGGCGATCTGTCCTATAATTTTTCCATGGCGATCCTCGACGTCGATCTTTAAGCCAGCGGTTGCATGATCGCTGATATATGTTTTCCCTTTCAAGGGAACGCGGCCGACCGGGCTCCGGTCGGCCTTAACTTTGGTCAAAAATACAACTAAAACGGGATACCGCATCGCACAAAACACTTGACTGATTTTGTGCAACTGCTATCTATCTGAGCACCGAATGAAACGGACCTGAAGGAGTGGTGGCATGATCAATTTGGACGAAGCCAACAAGAAGGGCAAGGAAGCCATGGACGCGGTACTGAAGAACTATTCCGAGGTCGCCAAGGGTTTCCAGGCAATCGCGACCGAGGCTTCCGAGTACTCGAAGAAGTCCTTCCAGGACGTCTCTTCCCACATGGAAGCGCTGTCGGGCGTGAAGAGCATCGAAACCGCTCTTGAGCTGCAGACCAACTTCATCAAGTCGTCGTATGAGAGCTTCGTCGCCGAAGCCACCAAGATGAGCGACATGTACGCCGATCTCGCCAAGGTGGCCTACAAGCCTTACGAAGCACCGATCGCCAAGGCGACCGGCATGAAGATGCCGACCGCGGCCTGACACCAGCCTTCCAGATCGTCAAGATTGCAAGACCGGCCGCAAATCTGCGGCCGGTCTTGCCATTTGTGCCGCCTTGTATAAGCCTGAAGGCTCTTTTTGAGCCTGCTTCGCGGATGCGTCGCGCAATTCTGTTTGCGCTGTGCGAAGGGGGGCTTAAAATCACCGAATTATGAACTACCTTACTGAGCTGAGTGTTTGTCCGTCGCGTTGCGTCTTCGGCAGATCGGCCGGACAATTGGAGAATGAACTGAAATGATCGCCAAGCCGGTCGTCATGCAAAGCCAGCGGGACGGGGACAACGCCAATCGTGGCACCTCGGTGATCACGCGTACCAAGCCTAAGACGAAGAAACCGAACCTGTACCGCGTCCTGCTTCTCAACGATGACTATACCCCGATGGAATTCGTGATCCATGTACTGGAGCGCTTTTTCCAGAAGGACAGGGAAGCAGCCACCCGCATCATGTTGCACGTTCACAATCATGGTGTCGGGGAATGTGGCGTCTTCACCTACGAAGTCGCCGAGACGAAGGTAAGCCAGGTAATGGATTTCGCCAGGCAGCATGAGCATCCGCTTCAATGCGTCATGGAAAAGAAGTGAGGAACTGACGTGCCAACATTTTCTCCCAGCCTTGAAAAGGCGCTGCATCAGGCACTGACCTTTGCCAACGAGCGGCATCATGAATATGCCACGCTCGAACACCTGCTCCTGGCCCTGATCGACGATGCAGACGCCGCGGCGGTGATGGGTGCCTGCAATGTCAATCTCGACGCCTTGCGCAAGACCGTCATCGATTATGTCGACAACGAACTCGCCAACCTGGTGACGGGTTACGACGAGGATTCCAAGCCGACATCCGGATTCCAGCGCGTCATCCAGCGCGCGGTGATCCACGTCCAGTCCTCCGGTCGCGAGGAAGTGACCGGCGCCAACGTGCTGGTGGCGATCTTCGCCGAGCGCGAAAGCCATGCGGCATTCTTCCTGCAGGAGCAGGAGATGACCCGCTACGACGCCGTCAACTACATCTCACACGGCATCGGCAAGCGGCCCGGCACCTCCCAGACGCGCCCGCCGCGCAGTGCCGAGGAGGGCGGCGACGGCGAGGCCAAGCAGGCCCGTGAGCAGGAGGAAGGTCCGCCCAAGGCCAAGCAGGAGGCTCTCAAGGCCTATTGCGTCAACCTCAACGAGAAGGCCAAGAGCGGCAAGATCGATCCGCTGATCGGCCGCCACAGCGAGGTCAACCGCACCATCCAGGTGCTTTGCCGTCGTTCCAAGAACAACCCGCTCTACGTGGGCGATCCCGGCGTCGGCAAGACGGCGATCGCCGAGGGCCTGGCCAAGCGCATCGTCGAGGGCAAGGTTCCCGACGCGCTCAAGGATGCGACGATCTTCTCGCTCGACATGGGCACGCTGCTCGCCGGCACCCGCTATCGCGGCGACTTCGAGGAGCGGCTGAAGCAGGTCGTCAAGGAACTTGAGGACTATCCGGGCGCCGTGCTGTTCATCGACGAGATCCACACCGTCATCGGTGCCGGTGCCACCTCGGGCGGCGCGATGGACGCGTCCAACCTGCTGAAGCCGGCGCTGTCGTCCGGCGCGATCCGCTGCATCGGCTCGACCACCTACAAGGAATATCGCCAGTTCTTCGAGAAGGACCGGGCGCTGGTCCGCCGTTTCCAGAAGATCGACGTCAACGAGCCGACGATCGAGGACGCGATCGAGATCATGAAGGGCCTCAAGCCCTATTTCGAGGACTATCACAAGCTGAAATATACCAACGAGGCGATCAAGTCGGCGGTCGAGCTCTCGGCCCGCTACATCTCCGACCGCAAGCTGCCGGACAAGGCGATCGACGTGATCGACGAAACCGGTGCGGCGCAGATGCTGCTGCCGGCGTCCAAGCGCCGCAAGCTGATCACCGAGAAGGAGATCGAGGCGACGATCGCCACCATGGCCCGCATTCCGGCCAAGACCGTATCCAAGGACGACGAGATGGTTCTCGCCAACTTGGAGAAGGAACTGCGTTCGGTGGTCTATGGCCAGGATGCGGCGATCGAGGCGCTGTCGACGGCGATCAAGCTGGCCCGTGCCGGTCTGCGCGAACCGAATAAGCCGATCGGCTCCTACGTCTTCTCCGGCCCGACCGGCGTGGGCAAGACGGAAGTCGCCAAGCAGCTCGCCGCCTCGCTCGGCGTCGAACTCCTGCGCTTCGACATGTCGGAATACATGGAGCGGCACACGGTTTCGCGCCTGCTCGGCGCACCTCCGGGCTATGTCGGATTCGACCAGGGCGGCCTTCTTACCGACGGCGTCGACCAGCATCCGCACTCGGTGGTGCTGCTCGACGAGATCGAGAAGGCGCATCCGGACATCTACAACATCCTGTTGCAGGTGATGGACCACGGCTCGCTCACCGACCATAACGGCAAGAAGATCGACTTCCGCAACGTCATCCTGATCATGACGACCAATGCCGGCGCCTCGGAAATGGCGAAGTCGGCGATCGGCTTCGGCTCGTCGAAGCGGACCGGCGAAGACGAGGAGGCGCTCAACCGCCTGTTCACGCCGGAATTCCGCAACCGCCTCGATGCGACGATCCAGTTCGCGCCGCTGCCGACGGAAGTCATCCATCAGGTGGTGCAGAAATTCGTCATGCAGCTCGAAGCGCAGCTGTCGGAACGCAACGTGACCTTCGACCTGTCGGAACCGGCCATCGCCTGGCTCGCCACGCGTGGTTACGACGAGAAGATGGGCGCCCGGCCGCTTTCGCGCGTCATCCAGGAGCACATCAAGAAGCCGCTCGCCAACGAGATCCTGTTCGGCAAGCTGAAGAAGGGTGGCGTGGTCAAGGTCGGCGTCAAGAAGGACGAGAACGGCGCGGACGTGCTCGATCTGGAAGCGCTCTCCGAAGCGCTGCCGGTCAAGCCGAAGCCCGAGGCCGAACTCGTCGGCGCGGAAGCAGAGGCTCCGGCCAAGGCGAACAAGTCCAAGGCGAAATCCAAGGCTGCAGCCGCCAAGGACGAGAAGACCGCCGAGCCTTCACCGGCCAAGCGCAGTTCCGTGCCCAAGGTGCCGAAGAAGAAGTAACGTCAAGGACCGGCACGCAACGTGCGATGACGGCCGGCAATATTGGCAGAATGTCGGATTGACCCCTTGCGGCCTTGCTGCGAGGGGTTTTTCGTTGTCGCAAGTGACGTTTCTGTGATCTGTCCTTGTATGGGGATTGCCGGGCTTGCGGGGTGCGTCCGGCGGGCGCTAGGCTTTGACGGGGCAATGGGGTAGCAGGGCATCCGGATGGACACGAAGGACCGGGAAGCGCAGCATTTCTCGCAGGAGCAGCGGGAACTCTGGGAACATGTCACGGAACTCTGGGAAATCGCGCGGCGGCGCGAAACCGGTCCGGTCCGCAAGCTGCTGCACCGCGACTATACCGGCTGGGTGACCGGCCTCGATACGCCGCACGACTACGAGGCGGCCGTGGCCTCGGTCGGGCCGGGCACACCGCAGGTCCTGCGCTATCGCCTGAAACCGTTGAAGGTCACCGTCTTCGACCACGAGGTCGGGGTGGTGCACTACAGCTACGAGGCCGATGTCGAGGCGGTCGATGGCACGCCGAAACAGATCGCCGGGCGCTGGACCGAAATTTACAAGCGTCGCGGCAGCGGCTGGTTGATGATCGCCGTCAGCGGCGGACCGGACGGAATGCGCTGACGGCAACAGTCGAGGCAAAAACCTCTGTCTCGTGGCGGCAATCGGCGGTATACGTCCTATCCTTCGTGGTCACCTCGGTCGGCCCGTCCGTCCCTATCTAGCCGCCCGCCGGATCCGTCGATGTCCCAAACCCATGCCGATGCCGCTTCCTTTCGCTGGTTCCTCCGGGGCGCGCGCGGCATCTTTTCGCTGCCTGCCTTCATCCTGATGACCTCTTTCGTCGGTTTCAGCGCATTCGCGCTCGAATCGGGCGTCAGCCGCGGCGAGGCGATGTTCATGACCGCGGCGATCTGGGCCTTGCCTGCCAAGATGATCCTGATCGGCATGATGGCGAGCGGCGCCAATGTGCTGGCCGTATTCCTCGCCGTGACGCTCTCGTCGATCCGCATGATGCCGATGGTGGCCTCGCTCGTTCCCGAGTTGCGCGGCTCCCGCACGCCGACCTGGCTGCTGCTCGTCCTGTCGCATTTCGTCGCCATCACCGCCTGGGTCTTCGCCATGGGGAGCCTCAAGGACATTCCGCGCGAGGCGCGGGTCTCCTACTTCGCCGGCTTCGGCCTGACGCTGGTTGCGGTCAACACGGTCCTGGTGGGTTTGAGCTACGGGATCGTCTCTACCTTTCCGCCGGCCGTCGCCGGCATCCTGTTCTTCCTGACGCCGGTCTATTTCGTCGGCTCGATCTGGGCCTCCGCCCGCCATTCCGTGGTGAAGATCGCCTTTGTCATCGGCGTGGTCTCCGGCCCGCTGCTGGCCGTGGTCACGCCCGGCTTCGATATCCTCATCGCCGGGATCGGCGGGGGAACGCTTGCCTATCTGATCGACCGTTTCGTCGTGCGTCGGCGCGCCATTGTTGCACCACGAGTTGGAGACGAGCCATGACCGCCGCCGAACTCTGGCCCTATGCAGTGATCCTGTTCGCCGGCTGGTTCGCTACCGATCTATGGCGCTGGCTCGGCGTGATCGCCGGCAATAGGCTGGCCGAAGGTTCGGAGACGCTGAACTGGGTGAGGGCGGTCGCCACCGCTCTGGTCATGGCGGTGACCGCCAAGCTGATCGTCTTCCCGACCGGCAGCCTGGCGGAATCGCCGCTTTGGCTCCGGCTCGCCGCCGCCGGCCTCGGCTTCGTCGCCTTTCTCGTCACCGGGCAGCGCGTCATCGTCGGGGTCGTCGTGTCCCTTGCCCTGCTGTCGCTCGGGCTGGCGGTGCTGTGAGCGCCGCCGGCTTACGGCAGCGGCGAGGGCGCATTTGGGCGCGCGCGACCGCCGTCGCCGGTCTATAGTTCTTTCACTCTTCGGAACCGCAAACACAGGAACCGCCATGTCTTCCACGCCCACCGTCACCGCCCCGACCGATGCCGCCGAGCGCCGCGCCGTCAAGCCCGTGGTCTGCTATCCTGTCGAGACGCTGCCGGTGCCGGACATGGCCATGCTGCGGCGCGCCCGCGAGACGCTGACCAAGGTCGACGATGTGATCGTGCCGCCGCGCGAGGGCGCCACCTTCTCCGTGCCGAAGGGGCATTTCTTCCGCATCCTCAGCATCGACGGCCCGCAGGTCGGCGACCTCAACCTGTGGAACGCCAACGACCTCACCGAACGCTTCTTTTCTGGCAAGACGCGGGCGCTGCACGCCACCCATGTGACGACCGGCAACCGCCTGTGGAGCACGCTCCCCAATCTCCGGCCGATAGCGACGATCACCCATGACACGCTCGGCTGGTACGGCTTCGACGAATTCGGCGGCAGCGTGCACGACGTCATCGGCACGCGCTGCGATCCCTACACCAACAAGCTGCTGTCCGGCGGCGACTATCACCACTGCTGCCATTCCAACCTGACCCGGGCGCTGGCCGGCGCGAAAGGCCTGTCGTTCGCAGAGGCCGAACCTCTCGTGCATGACGTGCTGAACGTCTTCATGTGCACCGGCTTCACCGCCGACACCCACCAGTATTTCATGAAGGCGAGCCCGGTGCGGCCCGGCGACTATATCGAGTTCTTCGCCGAGATCGACCTGCTGGGCGGCCTGTCCGCCTGCCCGGGCGGCGATTGCAGCGCCAAGCATTCGAGCGACGCCGCTGCCTGCTATCCGCTCAAGGTCGAGATTTTCCGACCCGACATGGATCTGCTGAAGAGCTGGCCCTTCCCGGAGCGGAACGGCTATCGCAATCCGGAATAGGCGAGGGCGAAACGTTCAGTGTTCGCCGTCGTCGACACCTCCCCCTTGATGGGGGAGGTCGCGCGGAACGCGCGGGTGGGGGTGACCTTTTGCGCCGGGCCGTCGGATGCGTGGTCGCGACATCACCCCACCCCGGAGCTTCGCTCCGACCCTCCCCCTCAAGGGGAGGGTGGCGCTTACAGCTCGGCCTTGATCTTCTCGGCATTGGCCTTCAGCACCTCGATATCCTCCATCTTGCCCGAATGAGGCTTGAGCGGCACGCCGTCGTGGCGCGGGATGACGTGGAAGTGCAGGTGGTAGACGGTCTGGCCGGCGGCGGCCTCGTTGAACTGCGCAACGAAGACACCGTCGGCGTCGAAGGCTTCCTTGGCGGCGACGGCGAGTTTCTGCACGACCGGGATCAGCTTGGAAAGCACCGCCGGATCGGCGTCGAGCAGGTTGCGCGAGCCGGTCTTCGGAATGACCAGCAGGTGGCCGGTCGCCTGGGGCATGACGTCCATGAAGGCGAGTGTGTCGTCGTCCTCGTAGAGCTTCACCGAGGGGATCTCGCCCTTCAGGATCTTGGCAAAGATGTTGTTCGGATCATAGGCGGAACTGGTCATCGGGAATCTCCTCAAGGTTTGGCCGTAGTTAAGGCAGCCGGCGGGCGATGATCAAGCGGCCTATTCGTCGCTCTCGCAGTCGCGCTGCTGGCGCTCGCCGCGACGGAAGGGCGTGTGCTCGCCGAGGATCTCGGCCATCTGCTCGACCTCGCGCCGCTCGTGCTCAAGATAGTCGGCGACGGCGCGCCTTAAGCCCGGATGGGCGATGTAGTGGGCCGAATGCGTGGTGACGGGCTGGTAGCCGCGGGCCAGCTTGTGCTCGCCCTGGGCGCCGGCCTCGACCCGGCTCAGTCCCTTAGACAGCGCGAACTCGATCGCCTGGTGATAGCAGACCTCGAAATGCAGGTAGGGGTGATCCTCGATGCAGCCCCAGTGCCGGCCGTAGAGCGCATCCGCGCCGATGAAGTTGATGGCACCGGCCACATAGCGCCCGTCGCGTCTGGCCATGACCAACAGGATATCGTCGGCCATGCGCTCGCCGATCAGCGAATAGAAGGCCCGCGTCAGATAGGGTTTTCCCCATTTGCGGCTGCCGGTGTCCATGTAGAAGGTGAAGAACTGGTCCCAGATGTCCTCGGTGAGGTCGCCGCCGGTCAGCCAGTCGATCTCGATGCCGTTCTCCAGCGCCGCCCGGCGTTCTTTCCTCAGCGCCTTGCGCTTGCGCGAGGCGAGCGTTTCGAGAAAGGCCTCGTGGTTGGCATAGCCGGCATTGAGGAAATGGAACTGCTGGTCGGTCCGGTGCAGGTAACCGCTGCCGGTGAAGGCCGGCAATTCGTCCTCGGGAATGAAGGTCGCGTGCGCCGAGGACACGCCGAGTTCGTCGGCCACCTGGCGGAGCCCGCCGGCGAGCAGAGGCCGGATCTCCGCCGGATCGCGCCTCTCGGCCACCATCAGACGCGGGCCGGTCGCGGGCGTGAAGGGGAAGGCGCTCTGCAGTTTCGGATAGTAGCGGCCGCCGGCCCGCTCGAAGGCGTCGGCCCAGCCCTGGTCGAAGACATATTCGCCGCGGCTGTGGCTCTTGAGATAGCAGGGCGCGGCGCCGAGCAGGTCGCCGGCTGCGTCCTCCAGGAGGAGATGATGACCGAGCCATCCGGTCTCGGCCGTGGCCGAGCCGGATTCCTCGAGTGCCGACAGGAAGGCGTGCGAGGCGAACGGATTGTATCCGTCCGCGCCGCGTCTGGCGCCGCCGAGCATGGCCCAGCGTTCAGGAGCGATATTGGCAAAGGATCGTTCGATCCGGATCGTCACGTCTCCTGGCATGCGTCTCCCATCATGCGCTGGCGATGGCAGCCTCGCGGGGATCAAAGCCCTCGAAGGTCATCTGGTCCGCATGAGTATAGGTATGAGCGCGCATGGTTTCATCCCTGACCGTCCAGGTAATCACCGGAATTCCACGTTCGCGCTGCGCCGTGACGAAGCTGTTGGGCAGGTGCGGGGCGCAATAGGAGATGAAGTCGAGGCCGAGCTGCATGGCCTCTTCGTGGGCGGCGAGCTGCTCGGGGCGCACGCCCTCCGCCGTCAGACCGACCGGGTAGGGGCAGTCGAGCTTCTTCAGGTCCCGCAGAAGCCAGAAGTCGAAACTCATCAGCGCGACCTTGCCCTCATAGCCTTCGAGCACTTCCAGCACAGCTTCGGCCAGGCCGTCGTCATGCTCGGCATCGATGCCCTTGAGTTCGATCACCAGCGGCACCCGGCCCTTGACCAGGGCGAGCATCTTCTTCAGCGACGGGATCTTGTCGGCCGTGGCGCCGATCGACAGGAGGCCGAGTTCGCCGGCGGTGCGCTCGCGCACTTCACCGGCAATGCCGCACAGCCGCTGCAGGTCATGGTCGTGGAAGACCATCGGCACGCTGTCCGACGACAGCTGGATGTCGCACTCGATGGCAAAGCCCGCGTCGATGGCGCGCTGGAAGGCCGAGAGCGTGTTTTCCCATACCGTCTTGTTCTGGTCGTGGAAGCCGCGATGGGCGACCGGCACGTCCTTGATCCAGCTGATATCGCTCACAGGGCGATCTCCAAGATAGCGTCGATCTCGACGGCGGCATTGAGCGGCAGCGCCGCCATGCCGACGGCGGCGCGCGCATGCTTGCCGGCTTCGCCCAGCACGCCGGCGATCAGGTTGGAGGCGCCGTTGATGACGAGATGCTGTTCGACGAAACCCGGGGCCGAGGCGACGAAGCCGTTGAGCTTGATGACGCGCACGATGCGGGAAAGATCGCCGGACAGGGCAGACTTCGCCTGGGCAAGGATGTTGATGGCGCAGAGCTCGGCGGCGCGCTGGGCGTCAGTGAGTGCGACGTCGCTGCCGACCAGACCGGTGACGGCGATCTTTCCACCTTCGATCGGCAACTGGCCGGAGAGATAGAGAAGGTTGCCGCTGATCACGTAGGGGACATAGTTGGCGGCGGGCGCTGCCGCTTCCGGCAGGGTGATTCCCATGGCCTTCAGACGGCCGTCGATCGTATCGGTCATGTGCGTTTCCCGGGGCTCAGTAAAATAATTGAAGAGAATCTCGTTGTGATCAAAAGCTTGTCTCGCTTTTGCCGGATCTGTTCTTATAACATCGCCGCCAAGTGCAACAGGAGGATGTCGATGTTTCGTTCGAGCTTAGCCATGGCCTTGGTCGCCGGCTCCGCCGTCAGCCTGACGGCAGCCATCGCCAACGCGGCGGTGGCCGGCGGTCTCGTGCCGCACCGGGCGGTCTACGACATTCAGCTCAAGCAGGCTTCGGAACGATCCGGCATCGAGGGCATGCGCGGCCGCATGGTCTACGAATTCAGCGGTTCGGAATGCGCGGGCTACACGACCAACTTCCGCTTCGTCACCCGCATCGACACGGGCGAGCAGATCCGTGTCACCGATCAGCAAAGCAAGACCTTCGAAGATCTGGCCGCCGGCAAGTTCCGTTTCGAGACCAAGTCGTTCACCGACGATCAGATGGACAAGGACGTGAGCGGGGCCGCAGCCGACGAAAACGGCAAGGTGATGATCGAGCTGGAAGAGCCGGCGCCGCGCGCGCTGGAACTGGCCGACAGCCGCTTTCCTGCCGAGCACATGCTGGAGGTTATCGGGAACGCCAGAAAGGGCAAGGCCCTGTTCGAGGCGCGCATCTTCGACGGCTCGGAAGACGGCGACAAGAGCTACCTGACCACCACGGTCGTCGGCCCTTCGCGCAAGCCGACCGCCTCCGAGGCGGCCGACAAGTCCACCGGTCTGGTGGCGGGCGAGGCCTACTGGCCGGTGTCGATCGCCTATTTCGACGAGAAGGCCTCGGGCGACCTGCTGCCGATCTACACGCAGTCGTTCAAGCTCTACGAGAACGGCATTTCGCGCGACCTGACGCTCGACTACGGCGATTTCATCCTCACCGGCAAGCTGACCAAGCTCGAAGTGCTGGGCACCGGCGACTGTCATTGAGGCGCTGGCGCCGGGCGGGACAAACCGTTTTCTGGCGGAAAAGCCTTGATTTCCCGAAAGAGTCGCTATAAGGCCACCAGCATTCCACACGCGAGGCTTGGGATCGACCGGGAGAAATCCGGAAGGTTCCGCCGGTGGCGCCGTAAACGGTGCTGTTTGTCTCGCGGGGGTTAAACCGGAAAAAGGAGAATAAAGGCATGGCATTGCCAGACTTCAGCATGCGCCAGCTCTTGGAAGCAGGCGTTCACTTCGGCCACCAGACTCACCGCTGGAACCCGAAGATGAAGCCGTACATCTTCGGCGATCGTAACAATATCCACATCATCGACCTTGCACAGACCGTGCCGTTGCTGTCGCGCGCCCTTCAGGTCGTGTCCGACACCGTGGCTCGCGGCGGTCGCGTCCTGTTCGTCGGCACCAAGCGCCAGGCGTCGGAACTGATTGCCGACTCGGCCAAGCGTTCGGCCCAGTACTACGTCAACTCGCGTTGGCTCGGCGGCATGATGACCAACTGGAAGACGATCTCGAACTCGATCCAGCGTCTGCGCAAGCTCGACGAAATCCTGAACTCGGAAGCCCAGGGCTTCACGAAGAAGGAACGCCTGAACCTCGAGCGCGAACGCGAAAAGCTGGACAAGGCTCTCGGCGGTATCCGCGACATGGGCGGCACCCCGGACCTGATGTTCATCATCGACACCAACAAGGAAAAGATCGCGATCGACGAAGCCAAGCGCCTTGGCATCCCGGTCGTCGCCATCATCGACTCGAACTGCGATCCGGACCTGATCGACTATCCGATCCCGGGCAACGACGACGCTTCGCGCGCCATCTCGCTCTACTGCGACCTGATTGCCCGCGCTGCCATCGACGGCATCGCTCGCCAGCAGGGCGCTTCGGGTCGTGACATCGGCGGTTCCGCCGAAGCTCCGATCGAGCCGGCTCTCGAAGCAGAAGCCGGCGCCTGACGGCGCCGCGCGGCGGGGCCTTGGCGCCCTGCCGGCTTTTCCCGATTGGGATCGGCCGCCTGGAAGCCCCGTGCTCCCGGGCGGCCTTGCCCCTTTGAAGATCTGCCGGCGCCTTTGCGCTGCGATCGACAAGGCGGACCGACTATTTCCGTGATGGCCCTGCTTCATCACGCTGTCACATTTCCGGGTACATTTCGTCCCCCAAACAGGGCGCAGGCCGCACTTCGTTGCAACAGGCTGGCGCACGATTGAACCGACAAGAGGCACACAATGGCTGAAATCACAGCAGCACTGGTAAAGGAACTGCGCGAAAAGTCCGGCGCAGGCATGATGGATTGCAAGAAGGCTCTCACCGAGAACAACGGTGACATCGAAGCCGCGATCGACTGGCTGCGCGCCAAGGGCATCGCCAAGGCCGACAAGAAGTCGGGCCGCACCGCTGCCGAAGGCCTCATCGGCATCGCCAGCGCCGGCCACAAGGCTGTCGTCGTCGAAGTCAATTCCGAGACCGACTTCGTTGCCCGCAACGATGCCTTCCAGGACCTCGTCCGCGGCGTTGCTTCGGTTGCCCTGACCACCGACGGTTCGGTTGACGCGATCGCTGCTGCCAACTACCCGGCTTCGGGCAAGTCGGTTTCCGAAACCATCAAGGACGCGATCGCCACCATCGGCGAGAACATGGCGCTTCGCCGTGCAGCTCGGCTGGAAGTCGACCACGGCGTCGTCGCGACCTACGTCCACAACGCTGCCGGCGACGGCCTCGGCAAGCTCGGCGTCCTGGTTGCCCTGAAGTCGGTCGGCGACAAGGAAGTCCTGACCTCGATCGGCAGGCAGGTCGCCATGCACATCGCTGCGACCAACCCGCTCGCCATCCGCTCGGAAGAAGTCGACGCCGCTGTCGCCGAACGCGAACGCAACGTCTTCATCGAGCAGTCGCGCGCTTCCGGCAAGCCGGACGCCATCATCGAGAAGATGGTCGAAGGCCGCATGCGCAAGTTCTTCGAAGAAGTCGCGCTGCTGTCGCAGGCTTTCGTCATGAACCCCGACATCACCGTCGGTCAGGCCGTCAAGGACGCTGAAAAGCTCGCTGGCGCCTCGATCGAAGTGACCGGCATGGCACGCCTGCTGCTCGGCGAAGGCATCGAGAAGGAAGAGAGCGATTTCGCTGCCGAAGTCGCGGCTGTCGCCAAGGGCTGATCGCCCTTCGGTCGATCGACCTTGTTAGGGAAAACTCGGGGCATCGCGTGACAACGCGGTGCCCTTCGTGTATCCGGCTTCAGAATTATCCGAGGATACAGCATGACTTCCAAACCACTCTTCAAGCGCGTCCTTCTCAAGGCTTCCGGCGAGGCCCTGATGGGCAGCCAGGGCTTCGGCATCGACGTTGCGGTCGTCGACCGGATCGCCAGTGACATCGCCGAAGCCCGCGCGATGGGCGTCGAGGTCGGGGTCGTGGTCGGCGGCGGCAACATCTTTCGCGGCGTAGCCGTAGCCTCCAAGGGTGGCGACCGGGTGACCGGCGACCACATGGGTATGCTGGCGACCGTCATCAACGCGCTGGCGCTGGCGACCTCGCTGCGCAAGCTCGACATCGACACGGTCGTCCTGTCCGCCATCGCCATGCCGGAGATCTGCGAGAGCTTCTCGCAGCGCCAGACGCTGCATCACATGGCGCAGGGCCGCGTGGTGATCTTCGCCGGCGGCACCGGCAATCCGTTCTTCACGACCGACTCGGCCGCAGCACTTCGTGCCGCCGAAATCGGCGCCGAGGCGATCTTCAAGGGAACCCAGGTCGATGGTATCTATTCGGCCGATCCGAAGAAGGATCCGACCGCGACCCGCTTCGACCACCTGACCCACAGCGAAGTGCTCGAAAAGGGCCTTGCGGTGATGGACGTCGCAGCAGTGGCGCTGGCGCGCGAAAACGCAATTCCGATCATCGTCTTCTCCATCCACGAAAAGGGCGGTTTCGGCGAGATCCTTTCCGGCGGTGGCTGCAAGACCATCGTCAGTGACAATTGAGGGCAGGCGACCGGTCTTTCGGTCCGCGTCCGGCTACAAGGGAGTTCATCATGAGCGAAGGTATTGATCTCAACGACATCAAGCGCCGCATGGATGGCGCGATCAACGCGTTCAAGCACGACATCGCGTCGCTGCGCACCGGCCGCGCCTCGGCCAATATTCTCGATCCGGTGACGGTCGAGGCCTATGGCTCGCGCATGCCGCTGAACCAGGTCGCCAACGTCACCGTTCCGGAACCGCGCATGCTCGGCATTTCGGTCTGGGACAAGTCGATGGTCAACGCTGTCGACCGCGCCATCCGCGAAGCCAATCTCGGGCTCAATCCGATCGTCGACGGCCAGAACCTGCGTATCCCGCTGCCGGAGCTCAACGAGGAGCGCCGCAAATCGCTGGTCAAGGTCGCGCACGAATATGCCGAGAAGGCCAAGGTGGCGATTCGCCATGTCCGCCGTGACGGCATGGAAGGCCTCAAGAAGGCCGAGAAGGATGGCGTGATCGGCCAGGACATCAGCCGCTCGACCTCCGACAAGGTGCAAAAGATGACCGACGACACGATTTCCGATATCGACCGCTTGCTCGTCGAGAAGGAAAAGGAAATCATGCAGGTTTAGCAGGCGCGTGTCGTTTTACCCGCCCAGGACGCATTGAACCGGACCGATTATGTCGACAGCTGAAAAACGCGCCGTACCCGAGCATGTTGCGATCATCATGGATGGCAATGGCCGATGGGCAAGCGCGCGCGGACTGCCGCGAACCTTCGGTCACCGCAAGGGCGTCGAGGCGGTGCGCGAGACGGTGCGGGCAGCGGCCGAGGCCGGCATTCGCTATCTGACGCTGTTTGCCTTCTCCTCGGAGAACTGGCGCCGGCCGGAAGCGGAGATCAACGATCTCTTCGGCCTGCTGAAGACCTTCATCCGCCGGGATCTCGCAGAACTGCACCGCGAAAATGTCCGCATCCGCATCATCGGCGACCGGACAAGCCTGCGCGAGGACATTCGCTCGCTGCTGCTGGAGGCCGAGGAGACGACGCGGGGAAATTCCTCGCTGACCGTCGTGATCGCCTTCAATTACGGCTCCCGCGACGAGATCGCGCGGGCGGCCGCAAGCCTTGCCGCCGACGTTGCCGCGGGGCGCCTCAAGGCGTCCGACATCAATGCGCAGATGATCGACGAGCGGCTTGATACGGCCGACATTCCCGACCCGGATCTGATCATCCGCACCAGCGGCGAGGAGCGGCTGTCCAACTTCCTGTTGTGGCAGGCCGCCTATGCCGAACTGATGTTCGTGCCCGATCTCTGGCCTGATTTTAACCGCGAGGTGTTTTTCGCCGCGCTTGAGCGTTTCAGCGCCCGCGACCGACGGTTCGGCGGCCTGTCCGCCAAGGCCGTGGCGCTGGGATCTTAAGGCCTGACCATGAGCCGGGAACTCACCCTCCGCATCTATTCCGCCATCGTCATGGTCGCCGTCGTGCTGGCGGCGACCTGGCTCGGGGGCGTGACGTTCCGCATCCTCGCGGCCGCCATCGGCCTGTTCGTCTATTACGAATGGTCATCGATGACCAAGCTTGGCGAGCGCAGTCTGCGGGGCCATGCTTTCGGCTGGTTCTCGATGGTCGCGATTGCCGCCAACATGCTGTTCGGCCAGGCGGACCTGACCGTTCCGCTGTTTGCCGGCCTTGTCCTCACCGCCGTCCTCCCGGCCATCATCGGCAATTGGAGCTGGTGGCAGCCGGGCGGCATCTTCTATTCGGGGCTGAGCGCGATCTCGCTCGCGGCAATCCGCGGCGAGGACCAGCTGGGCTTTGCGGCGATGATCTTCGTCTTTGCCGTCGTCTGGTCGACCGACATCCTCGCCTATTTCGTCGGCCGTGCCATTGGCGGGCCGAAGCTTGCGCCGCGCATATCGCCCGGCAAGACCTGGTCGGGCGCCATCGGCGGGACGATCGCCGGCGTGCTGGGCGGCGTCGCCGTCGCGCTTTCCTTCTTCCAGTCGATCGGGCTTTGGGTTCCTCTGATCGCGCTGTTCCTGTCGGTCGCCGGCCAGATCGGCGACCTGTTCGAGTCCTTTATCAAGCGGCGTTTCGGCGTGAAGGACTCCAGCCATCTCATTCCCGGCCACGGCGGTGTGATGGACCGGGTGGACGCTCTGGTATTTGCCTGTTTCGCCGCATTCTTTATTGCGATAGGTTTCTCCGCAGTCGGCATGGGGGCTGTCGACTCTCTCGGTGCTTTCCTTTTCGGTCTGTGAGGCCGCAAAAGCACCATGAATAGGATTGGACGATGGACCAAATTACCGCCTTCTTCGGCTTTCTGACCGGCTATATCCTTCCCTACATCGTGGTCCTGTCGCTTCTCGTCTTCGTGCACGAGCTTGGCCATTATCTCGCCGGCCGCTGGTCGGGCATCCGCGTCGTGGCGTTTTCGATCGGCTTCGGTCCGGAAATCGTCGGCTTCACCGATACGCACGGCACGCGCTGGAAACTCTCCGCCATTCCGCTTGGCGGCTATGTGCGGTTCTACGGCGACGCCGATGCCGCAAGCCTTGCCGATGGCGACGAACTGGCCGAGATGACGCCGGCCGAGCGCGCCCAGACCCTGGCCGGTGCCAGGCTGTGGAAGCGTGCTTTCACCGTCGCTGCCGGCCCGATCGCCAATTTCATCGCGGCGATCGTCATCTTTGCCGTGATGTTCGGAACGCAGGGCAAGCCGGTCGCCGATCCGGTCGTCGCCGAGGTCAGGGCCGGAAGCGCTGCTTTCGAGGCGGGCGTCAAGCCGGGCGACGTGCTCGTCGCGCTCGACGGCGCGCGCATCGACACCTTCGACGACGTGGTGCGCTACATCAGCATGCGCCCGGAGATCCCGGTCGTCGTGACCGTTCTTCGCGACGGCAGCGAGATCGGCCTCGACATGGTACCGCGTCGCACCGTCACCACCGACCGTTTCGGCAACGAGATGGAAGTGGGGCAGATCGGCATCGTCACCAACCAGCAGAGCGGCAATTTTCGCATCATCGAGCTGACGCCGCTCGAAGCGGTGGGCGAGGGCGCCCTGCAGACCTGGCACATCGTCACCGGCACCTTCGACTATCTGTCCAATTTGGTTACCGGTCGGATGAATGCCGATCAGCTGGGTGGACCCGTCCGGGTCGTCCAGGCTTCCGGCCAGATGGCGACCCTCGGCATCGTCGCCCTGTTCAATCTGGCGGCGGTTCTTTCAGTTTCCCTGGGGCTTCTCAATTTGATGCCAGTTCCGGTCCTTGACGGCGGCCACCTGGTCCTCTACGCGCTTGAGGCAATACGCGGGAAGCCTGTCGGGCAGAACGCACAGGAAATCGCTTTTCGCATCGGCCTGATCATGATCCTGTCGCTCATGGTGTTTGCAACGTGGAACGATATCAGCCGCTTAATAGGCTAGAGTCTCGGCTTGCCATTGCGGAGAGGATTTGTTTACGATGTTTCAAACTCATAGTGGCGATTGGGCCACGGCTGTAAATGAAGTAAATAGAATTTAACGTCCGTACTTGCTTGTAGGGTAAAAGCCGTTAAAACCACACACGGGCCGGAGTCGGAAACGACCCCGGGGCAATGGAAGAAGGTTGAGAATAAACATGAAGGCTGGTTCAAGATTTTTGAACGCGGTGTCGGCGGTCGCGCTGTCTGCTGGTGTTGTTTCTTCGGGCGCAGGCGTGGCTCTTCTCGCGTCGGCTGCGGTCGCCGAAGCGGCCGTGATTCAGCGCATTGATGTCCGTGGCGCGCAGCGTGTCGGTGTGGACGCGGTCCGCTCCAATATCACCATCAAGCCCGGCCAGAGTTTTTCCAACTCCGACATTGATGAATCGGTCAAGCGTCTCTATGCGACCGGCTTCTTCTCGGATGTGCGGATTTCCGTATCCGGCGGCACGCTCGTCATCAGCGTGGCCGAGAACCAGCTCGTCAATCAGGTCGTGTTCAACGGCAACCGCAAGGTCAAGGACGACAAGCTGCGCGGCTTCGTTCAGACCCAGCCGATGGGCCCTTATAACGAAAGCATGATCGCTGCCGATATCGAGCGGATCAAGGAAGCCTATGCAGGCATCGGCCGTAGCGACATCGAAGTGACGACCCAGGTCGTTCCGGTGGCCGAAGGTCGCGTCAATCTTGCCTTCGTCATCAATGAAGGCGAGCGCACCAAGATCACCCAGATCAACTTCGTCGGCAACAATGCCTATGGCGATGGTCGTCTGTCGGCCGTGCTGCAGACCAAGCGCTCCAACATGCTGTCCTTCCTGACCCGCAAGGACGTCTACAACGAGGACAAGCTGCGCGCTGACGAAGAAGCGCTGCGCCAGTTCTACTACAATCACGGCTACGCCGATTTCCGCGTGATTTCGTCGGATGCCACGCTGAACGAGGCCGGCAACGAATACGGCATCACGATCACCGTCGATGAAGGCGAACGCTACAAGTTCGGCAACATCGCCGTCGAGTCGACCGTCGAAGGCATCGATGCCGCCGAGCTTGAGCGGCTGCTCGAAACCCGCGCCGGCAACACCTACAGCGCCCGCGACATCCAGAAGTCGATGGAAGCCATCTCTCAGCGCGTTTCGGCGGCCGGCTATCCGTTTGCCCGCGTCGTTCCGCGCGGCGACCGCAATTTCGAGAACAACACGATCGGCGTGACCTATCTGGTCGATCAGGGCGAGCGCGCCTATGTCGAGCGCATCGAGATCCGCGGCAACACCCGCACGCGTGACTATGTCATCCGTCGCGAGTTCGACATCTCCGAAGGCGACGCCTTCAATCAGGAGACCATCAGCCGCGCCAAGCGTCGTCTGGAAGCGCTCGGCTACTTCACGACCGTCAATATCTCGACCGCGCCGGGCAGCGCATCCGACCGCGTCGTTGTGGTTGTCGATGTGGTGGATCAGCCGACCGGTTCGTTCGGCATCGGCGCCGGCTACTCGGTTGGCGGCGACGGCTTCGTCGTCGAGGCTTCGGTCGAGGAAAAGAACTTCCTGGGTCGTGGCCAGTTCATTCGCGTCGCCGTCGGCGGCGGTCTGGAAGACAGCCGCACCTACAACTTCTCCTTCACCGAGCCGTATTTCCTCGGCTACCGTCTCGCTGCCGGCTTCGATCTGTTCAAGAACCAGACCAGCAGCAATTCGAACTACGATTATGAAGAGCAGGGCGCGACCTTCCGCGTCACGGCTCCGATCACCGAGGATCTGGCGACCACCGTTCGTTATACCTACAAGGAACTGAAGTACACGGAAGACGGTGCATACGGCACTGATGGCTTGCCGTACACCGCCGACGACGACATGGCGGATCCGTACATCGATCTGATCGAGCAGAGCCCGTGGAAGCAGTCGATCGTCGGTCATTCGATCGTTTACAACACGGTCGACGACCGCAACATGCCGCGTGACGGCCTGTATGCCAGCTTCACCCACGAATATGCGGGCCTGGGCGGCGATTCCGATTTCTACAAGGTCTATGGCCGCGCCCGCTACTTCCATACCCTCTCGGACGAGATGGACCTCATCGGCTCGGTTGCCGCGAGTGCCGGTCACGTTGTTGCGACGGGCGATTCGCTCAATGTTTTCGATCAGTTCCAGATCGGCGGCAAGGATCTGCGCGGCTTCGCCAGCAACGGCATCGGTGCGCGTGCAGACGGCGATCCGCTCGGCGGCACGACCTACATGACGGTTTCGGCGGAAGCCAACTTCCCGCTGCCGTTGTTCCCGCAGGATCTCAACATCCGCGGCGCGGTCTTCGCCGATGCCGGCACGCTGTACGGCAACAAGGTCGATACCGGTGGCTCGACCGTCGAAGGCACGGACATGAGCTGGCGTGCATCGGTCGGTGCGGGCATCCTGTGGCTGTCGCCGTTTGGTCCGCTGCGCTTCGACTACGCCGTTCCGGTTGCCAAGGAAGACTTCGACGAGGTCCAGAACTTCCGCTTCAGCATGGCGAACCAGTTCTAAGGTCTTGCAGTCCAGAGCTGCTGGTTGAGTAACGTTCTGGGGCTTTGGCTGATGGAGCATAATCATTTTTTTCCGCCCCGTGAGGGGGTCTCTCTGGCGTCGCTTGCGGCGCAGATCGGGGCGGAACTTCAGGATGCGGGCGCGGGCGAACGGGTGATCCGATCGGTCGCGCCTGTCTATAGGGCGAAGCAGGGTGATATCTGCTACATCCTGTCGCGCCGGAGCAAGGAAGAGCTGAAGACCTGCGAGGCCTCGGCGATCCTGTGCGACAAGGCGCTCAAGTCTCTCATTCCCGATCATATCCCGGTGCTGCTGGCGCCGTCGCCGGCCATGGCTTTCGCCCAGGCCGGGGGCTTGCTCCATCCGGAGGCGTTGCGCCCCGTGCCGGTCTCTCCGTCCATGGCTGGAATTTCGCCCGCTGCGTTCGTTGATCCGACGGCAAGGCTCGAGCCGGACGTGCTGGTCGAGCCGATGGCTGTGATCGGTGCGGATGTCGAGATCGGCGAGGGTAGTCGCATCGGTGCAGGGACCGTCATCGGCGCCGGAGTCAGGATCGGCCGTGGCTGCACAATTGCCGCCGGCGCGACGATCCAGTCGGCCCTGATCGGCAACAATGTCATCATTCACAACGGCGCGCGCGTCGGCCAGGACGGCTTCGGCTATGCACCCGGTCCGCGCGGCATGTTGAAGATCGTGCAGATCGGCCGCGTCATCATCCAGGACAATGTCGAGATCGGCGCCAATACGACGATCGATCGCGGCACGATGGACGACACCGTGATCGGCGAAGGCACGAAGATCGATAACCTCGTGCAGATCGGCCACAATGTCCGCATCGGCCGCCATTGCGGCATTGTCGCCCAGGTCGGCATCGCCGGCAGCACGAAGGTCGGCGACGGCGTGATGATCGGCGGCGCCTGCGGCGTGAACGGTCACGTCACCATCGGCGACGGCGCGCAGATCGCGGCGATGAGCGGCGTGCTGTCCGACGTTCCTCCGGGCGAGCGTTATGGCGGCATTCCGGCCCGACCGATGAAGGATTTTCTAAAAGACGTTGCGGCGGCCTTGAGCCAGTCGGAAAGCCGCAAGCAGAAGGGGGGAAAGAATGACTGATCAGGTCAAGACCGAGCTGGGCGCCGCTGATATTCTCGAGATCATGAAGCTTTTGCCGCATCGCTATCCGTTCCTGCTGGTCGACCGGATCATCGAGATTGATGGCGACAATTCCGCGATCGGCATCAAGAACGTCACGGCTAACGAGCCGCACTTCACCGGTCACTTTCCCGAGTCGCCGATCATGCCGGGTGTTCTGCTGATCGAGGGCATGGCGCAGACCGCCGGTGCGATCTGCACCCGCAAGCAGGGCGGCGGCGGAAATCTCGTCTACTTCATGACCATCGACAATGCGCGCTTCCGCAAGCCGGTGGTGCCGGGTGATCGCGTCGAGTTCCACGTCTTCAAGCAGAAGCAGCGCGGCAATATCTGGAAGTTCCATTGTGACGCGAAGGTCGACGGTGCGCTGGTGGCCGAGGCCGACATCGGTGCCATGATCATGCGCAAGGACGAGAAATGAGCACGATCGGGCAAGGCGCCGTCATTCACCCCATGGCCGTCGTCGAGGACGGCGCCGTGATCGGGGCGAATGTGAAGATCGGCCCCTTCTGCCATGTCGGGGCGAACGTGACGCTCGGCGACGGTTGCGAGCTTCTCTCCAATGTTGTCGTCACCGGCCGCACGACGATCGGGCGCAATGCCAGGATTCATGCCTGCGCCGTGATCGGCGGCGATCCGCAGAGCATTCACCATGCCGGCGAAGAAACCACGCTTTCCATCGGCGACAACTGCACGATTCGCGAAGGCGTGACGATGAACACCGGAACCGCCGAGGGCGGTGGCAAGACGGTGGTCGGCAGCAACAACCTGTTCCTCGCCAATTCGCATGTCGCCCATGATTGCCAGCTCGGCGACAACATCATCCTGTCGAACAATGTCATGCTGGCCGGCCATGTGAAGGTCGGGGACCGGGTCATTCTCGGCGGCGGATCGGCCGTGCACCAGTTTACCCGCATCGGCCGCCAGGCCTTCGTCGGTGGACTGTCCGCCGTGAGCTACGACGTCATTCCCTATGGCATGCTGAACGGCAATCCGGGCGTGCTCGGCGGTCTCAACGTGGTCGGCATGACGCGCGCCGGCATCGAGCGTTCGGTGATCCACCAGGTTCGCCGCGCCTTCAAGCAGATCTTCGAGGGCGAAGCCTCGGCCCGTGTCAATGCCGCCGCCATCCGTGACGAATATCTCGATTGCCCGCCGGTCGTTGAAATCCTCGATTTCATCGCGGCCGAAAGCGACCGCGCCCTGTCGTCGCCGTTCCGCGGCAAGAGCTGATCGCCGTGGCGCCGTCCGGGGCTCGCAAAGGCCGCCTGGCGATCGTCGCCGGTGGCGGCTTCTTGCCTCTCTACGTCGCCGAGGCGGCGCGCGCGGCCGGCGAAAATCCCTTCATTCTCCGCCTTCGCAATGAAGCCGACCAGCAATGGCAGGGCTTTGATTCCGCCGTCATCGGCGTCGGCGACATGGCCGGCCTGTCGTCGCTGCTGAAGGTCAACGCGATCGATCGCGTTGTGCTGTCGGGCGGCGTCAAGCGGCGGCCGGCCTTCGGCGAGATCCGGGTCAATCTGAAATCGCTGCTGAAACTGCCCATGGCGGTGAAGACGCTGCTCGCCGGTGGCGACGACGTCGTCCTGAAGATGGTGATCGGCCTGATCGAGGCGCAGGGCTGCCACGTGATCGGCGCGCACGAGATTGCCCCCGACCTGCTCGCCGAAACCGGGTCGATCGGCAAAGTTTCACCCTCCGCCGACGACTGGCGCGACATCGCCCGCGGGGCGGAAGCCGCCGAGGCGCTCGGCCGGCTCGATGTGGGGCAGGGGGCGGTGAGCGTCGGCGGACGCATCGTCGCGCTCGAGGGCGTCGAGGGTACCGATGCCATGCTGGAGCGCGTGGCGCATCTCAGGGCCGAGAAACGCATCTCGCAGCACCGCAAGGGCGTGCTGGTCAAGCTCTGCAAGCCGCAGCAGGACGTACGCGCCGATCTGCCGTCGATCGGCCGTTCCACCATCGAGAATGCCAAAAAGGCGGGGCTGGCCGGTATCGCCGTCGAGGCCGGCCGGGCGCTGGTGATCGAGCGCGGGGCGCTGATCAGTGCCGCCGACGAAGCCGGGCTGTTCGTCATCGGCATCGATCGCGGCCTTGCCGGAGGAACCCCATGAGCACCAGGCCCCTGAAGATGGCCGTCATAGCCGGAGAAGTCTCGGGAGATCTGCTGGGCGCGGACCTGATCGCCGCGCTGAAGGACCGCCACGGCGGGCCGATCGAGCTGGTCGGGGTCGGCGGCGATGCGCTCGAGCGACAGGGACTTCAGTCGCTCTTCGATTTTTCCGAGCTTTCCGTGATGGGGCTCACCCAGGTTCTCGCACGCCTGCCGCGCTTCATCCGCCTCATCGGTCTGACAGCCAAGGCGATCATCGCGGCCCGGCCCGACTTGCTATTGATCGTCGACAGCCCCGATTTTACCCACCGGGTGGCGAAGAAGGTGCGCCAGGCGCTGCCCGACCTGCCTCTGGTCGATTACGTCTGCCCGAGCGTCTGGGCCTGGAAGGAATACCGCGCCAAGGCGATGCTTGCCTATGTCGACGAAGTGCTGGCCGTGCTGCCATTCGAGCGCCAAGTGATGCGCGATCTCGGCGGCCCGCCGACCCATTTTGTCGGCCATCGGCTGGTCACCAACGAAAGACTGCTGGAGACTCGCGCGGCGCGAGCCGGCAAGCGGCCGAAGCGCCTGGACGAGCCAAAGACGATCCTGCTGCTGCCCGGTTCGCGCGGCGCGGAGATCACGACCCTCTTGCCGATTTTCGGCGAAACCATGCGCGATTTCGTCGCCCGCAACGGTCCGACGCGTTTCCTGCTGCCGACCGTTCCGCGCCAGGAGGCGCGCGTGCGCCAGATGATCGCCGACTGGGACCTGAAACCGGAGGTGCTGATGGGCGAGGAGGCGAAATGGCGCGCTTTCGCCGAGGCCGATGCGGCGATCGCCGCGTCCGGCACCGTCATCCTGGAACTGGCGCTGGCGACCGTTCCGGTCGTGTCGACCTACAAGACCGATTGGCTGATCACGATGCTCAGCCACCGCATCAAGACCTGGAGCGGTGCGCTGCCCAATCTGATCGCCGACTACCCGTTCGTGCCGGAATTTCTCAACGACTATGTCCGCCCCGGCAATCTGCTGCGCATGGCCGAGCGCCTCGCCGCCGATACGCTGCAGCAGCGGGCCATGCTCGAAGGTTTCGACCTGGTCTGGCAAAGGCTGCAGACCGCCCAGCCCTCGGGCGTCGAGGGCAGCCGCATCGTGCTCGACCTGCTGGCGAGGCGCGGGCGGCTTTAAGAAGTTCGGAAGGGCGAAGTACGGGGCGCGAGCGCCGGCACGTCGAAGTGCTCCGGCGGCAGCCTGGACTTTGCCCGTTCGACCATGTGACCATAGCCCCATTCCAGATGGCGACAGAAGCGTTCCGCGTCGAACAGCGGCGCGATGAAACGATTGTCGGCGATCGTCTGGCGAAGGCGGGCGACCCGTTCGCGGTCGGAGACAAGCGCGCTGCACAGCGCGACGAACGCATCCGCATCCTCCGCGACCAGTTCCGGCAGGCCGATGGCGTTCAGCAGGCTCTCCGAGACCCGTGAGGCGAAGTTCGTGCCCTTCCGGGTCGCCACAGGCAGTCCGGCCCAGAGCATGTCGGAGGTGGTCGTGTGGCCGTTATAGGGGAAGCTGTCCAATCCGAGATCGGCGGCCGGCACGCGGGCGATGTGGCTCGTATAGGGCATCTTCGGCGCGAAGATGAACTGGTCGGAGCGCACGCCGGCGCGCCGCAGGAAATCGGCAGTGGCGTTTCGCGCATGGGTGCCATCGACCATCAGCCACAGCACCGCCTCGGGGTTGGCGACGAGCACCCGAGCCCACAGGCCGATCCCTTCCGGCGCGTTCTTGCGCTGGCTGTTGAAGGCGGAGAAGACGAAACGGTCCGTCGGCAGGCCGAAGGCACGCCGCGCCGCAGGGCCGGGCACGGTGCGCGTCCACGGGTCGTTCGGCTGGTAGCTGTCCGGCATGCGGCAGAATTTTTCGTGATAATGAGGGCGGGCGCTGTCCGGCAGGACGAAACGGTCGCCGATCACGTAGTCGCAGTCGACGCCGACGCTCGAGCCGGGAAAGCCGAGCCAGGCCACATGCACCGGGGCTACGGGCGCATTCAGCAGCCGCGAGCGAGAGCCGGCGGTGTGGCCCTTGAGGTCGACGAGAATGTCTATGCCGTCCCGCTGCATGGCGGCTGCGGCCTCGTCGTCGCCCATGCCCTCGATGCGCGTGATCCGGCCCCATTCGGCGCGGGCCGCAGCATCTCCACCGATGAAGCGCTCGGGCGTGTGGCAGTAGAGGGTGATGTCGAAGCGGTCGCGGTCATGGGCCTTGAGCACGCCGCCCAAGAGCCGCATCGTGGCATGGTCGACCCAGAAATCGTTGGAGAGATAACCGACACGGATCCTGTCGCCGAACCTGTGCGGTCTCGCGCGCCGGCGCGCGGGCGCATCGGCGGCGAAGGGCACGAGGCCGGTGATATTGGCGGCGAGCCGGTTCAGCGCTTCGTCGCCGCACCACATCAGATTGTAGTGCGGCGTTTCCGCGGCGAGCGCCCGCGTGTCGCCGCGGGCAATCTCGGCGCGCAGGGCCTGTTCCTCGCCCAGCAGGATCGGATAGTCGCAGAATTCGCGGGTAAATCCCATCAGCGTCGTGCGGATGAAGGGATCGTCCGGATAGAGGCGCCGCAGCTTGGCGAACAGCGTGAGGTTTCTGGCATCGCGCAGGTCGTCGCCGATCAATTGCACGGCGAGCTTCAGATGCTCCGGATCGTCGCTGTCGACCAGCAGGTTCTTGATCTGATCGACGAGCAGGCCCGGCTGGCCCGCTTTCAGTCCGACCGAAGCGATGATGAAGGCGGGGGCCGGATCGGCGGGCTGGTGCCGGTTGAGCTGGACGGCCAGCGCCAGCGCCTTGTCCAGGCGTCCGGCGTCGAGATAGAGCCGCGCTGCCTTGAGGAGAAGCGGATAGGGCTGCGGCGGTCCCTTGAGGCCGGCATGTTCGAAGGCCTCGGCCGCTTCGCCGACCATGCCGAGCTTCAGGAGGGTCTCGCCGAGCAGTTCGGCAGGGCGGTGGTTTGTCGCTTCCGGCATCAGCCCGGCAAGCAGGGTGAGGACCTCGGAATACCGTTCCGCCGAAAACATGGCTTCGGCCTCCGCCAGCCGGTCGTCGAATGACAAGCGCATGCTCCCTGCAATTCCAACATTGGCCCTTGCGTCTAGCGGACAGAACTTGCGTCTGGCTTTTGGCCGAGCCCCAAAGGCCGGGTCGAGCCGGGCAGGGCTCTGCCGTCAGGTCATTGCCACGGAGCAAAGGTGTCCTTCATGCCGGACCAGGCCGCTGGCGTGAAGCCGCTAGCCTCGACGAGGCAGGCGTCGAGTTCGGCGACAATCGAAGCCTCGTCCATCGGATCGGCACCGATGAAGACGATTTCCTGGCGCCGGTCTCCCCAGACCGGATCGAGATAGGGTGCCATGGCATTGCGAAATTCGGCGTCGTCCGGCCAGCGCTGGCGCGGCACCGCCGCCCACCAAAGGCCCATGCGACCGGTCCGCACGATCGCGCCGGCCTGGCTCAGTTCCCAGACATGATTGGGGCGCGTCGCCAGCCAGAAGAAGCCCTTGGCGCGGATGACCCCCGGCCAGCTGCGGCCGATGAAGGCCTGGAGCTTCTTCGGATCGAAGGGCTGGCGCGCCCGATAGACGAAGGAGCGGATGCCGTATTCCTCGGTCTCCGGCACATGGTCCTTGAAGCCGTGCAATTCCTTGAACCAGAGCGGATGGGTCTCGGCCTTGGCGATGTCGAACAGGCCGGTGCCGAGAATGTCGCGCGGTTCGATCTGGCCGAAGTCGGCCTCGATCAGCCGGGCGTCGGGGTTGAGCCCGGTGATGATCTTGCGCGCCGCGTCGCGCTGTTCCGGCGTCGCGGTCCCGATCTTGTTGAGCACGATGACGTCGGCGAACTCGATCTGCTCGACCAGCAGGTCGACCAGCGTGCGGTTGTCCCCGTCGCCGGCGGTTTCGCCGCGATCGGAGAGAAAATCTATCGATGCATAGTCGGTCAGCAGATTGGCGGCATCCACCACCGTCACCATCGTGTCGAGGCGGGCGATGTCCGAGAGGCTGAAGCCATGCTCGTCGCGGAAATCGAAGGTCGTGGCGATCGGCAGCGGTTCGGCGATGCCGGTCGCTTCGATGAGAAGGTAGTCGAAACGGTTCTGCGCGGCGAGATCGCGAACCCCCTTCAGCAGGTCGTCGCGCAATGTGCAACAGATGCAGCCATTGCTCATCTCGACCAGTTGCTCGTCGGTGCGCGATAGCGCCGCCTCACCGCCGCGCACCAGCGCAGCGTCGATATTCACTTCGCTCATGTCGTTGACGATGACGGCGACCTTGAGCCCGCTGCGATTGGACAAAACGTGGTTGAGGAGCGTCGTCTTGCCGGCGCCGAGGAAACCGGAGAGCACGGTAACGGGAAGCTTGTCCATGGAACAAACCTTTCTGTTTGTGTAATATTATTACATCGGTAGGGCCGAAAAAGGCGGACCCGCAGGTCCGCCCGGGAGGCATGGCGCCGCGACCTTACCGCGACAGGCAGTCGGTAAGCGACTTCGCCAGATTGTGCATGAGTTCGGGATAGAGGGCCGGACCCGCCTCAAGCGCGCCGCCTTCAGGGTCGAGCGTGCCGGCCTTGGCGTCCGTTCCTTCGGTCACCACGGAAACGAGCTTCGGCTCGAACTGTGGCTCGGCGAAGACGCAGGCCGCCTTGAGCTCTTTCACCTTGCCATGGATCTCGGCAACGCGTTCGGCACCGGGCATGGTTTCCGGGCTCACCGTGATCGAGCCGGCGACCCGCACCTTGTAGCGGTTCTCGAAATACTGATAGGCGTCGTGGAAGACGACGAAGGGCTTGTCGACCACAGGAGCAACGGCTGTGGCGATGTCTTTGTCCAGCGTGTCGATCTCCTGCGCGAGCGCCAGTCCGTTGGCCTTGTAGCGGTCGGCATTGGCGGGATCGGCGGCCACCAGCGTCTCTTCGATCTGCTTTGCCATGGCCTTGGCATTCATCGGGTCGAGCCAGAGATGCATGTCGAAGCCGCCGTGCTCATGCTCGTGATCGTGCTCTTCGCCGGCATGTTGTTCCGCGGCATGTTCTTCGGTTGCATGATCCGCATGGGCATCATGCGCCGCATGTTCGTCGCCGTCGGCATGGTCCGCCTCGCCTTCATGGTCGTGAGCCTCGAAGGCGCCGCCTTCGCGGAAGGGCAGGCGCACAAGACCGGGCGCGTCCTCGAGTTCGACCACTTTCGCCTTGCCGGCCAGCGCATCCAGTGGCTTTTCGAGAAAGGCCTCGATGCCGGGCCCGACCCAGAAGACCACGTCGGCGTTTTCCAGCGCCCGGGCGTTCGACGGCCTCAGGCTGTAGGTATGGGCGGAGGCAGCGCCCTCGACGATCAGCTCCGGCTCGCCGACGCCCTGCATGATCGCCGCGACCAGCGAATGGATCGGCTTGATCGAGACCACGACCTGCGGGGCCGCGAGCGCCAGCGTCGGCGTGAGAAGAAGGGCGGCGGTCGAGGCGGCGAGGCCGAGCCGGGAAAACGTCATGGGTGTCTGCTCCATCTTGCGCTTGTTATGTAATACTATTACATCAATTGCGTAATGCTATAACGTGTGCCATAGGATCATGCAACAGCAAATTTCCGGGTCGGACATGACCGCAATGATATCGATGACTGAACCGCCGCTCGTCACGCTCTCCAATGCCGGGATCCGACGCAATGGCCGCTGGCTGGTGCGCGGCGTCGACTTTTCCGTGCGCCGCGGCGAGATCGTCACGCTGATCGGGCCGAACGGATCCGGCAAGTCGACCAGCGCCAAGATGGCGATCGGCGTGCTCAATCCGGACGAGGGCAGGGTGGAGCGCACGCCCGGCTTTCGCGTCGGCTACGTGCCGCAGAAACTGGCGGTCGACTGGACCATGCCGCTGACCGTCAAGCGCCTGATGACGCTGACCGTGCGGCTGACCGACAGGGAGATCGCCACCACACTCGAAGCGGTCGGCATCGGCCATCTCGCCGGCGCCGAAGTCCAGCATCTGTCCGGCGGCGAGTTCCAGCGCGCGCTTCTGGCGCGTGCCATCGCCCGCAAACCGGACCTGCTGGTGCTCGACGAACCCGTGCAGGGCGTCGATTTCACCGGCGAGATCGCGCTCTACGATCTCATCACCTCGATCCGCAACACCACCGGCTGCGGTATCCTGCTGATCTCCCACGACCTGCATGTGGTCATGGCCGAGACCGATACGGTGATCTGTCTCAACGGCCATGTCTGCTGCCGCGGCACGCCGGCCGCGGTCAGCCGCAGTCCGGAGTATATGCGGCTCTTCGGCGCCACGGCCGGCCGCACGCTTGCCGTCTACAGCCACGACCACGACCATACGCACCTGCCGGACGGCCGCGTGCGCCATGTCGACGGCACGATCACCGATCACTGTCATCCCGACGACGGGCACCACCACGACCACGGACACCAGGGGGAGGCCGGCCACGACCATGGCCATGCCCACGACCATGGCCCTGCCACTGGCGGGCATGCCGGTCACGACCATGCAAATGATCACACCCGCGGCCACGAAGGTCATGGGCACACGGACCACGGGCACGCTCATGTCCACGCTGCAGATGACGACCACGGACATCACCATGCGGACGATGGTCCTCACGCGGCTGCAGGGCTTGTAACCCCGGTTGCGGCACCGACCAAGGAGGCGCGTGATGTTTGACGATTTCTTCGTGCGCGCCATCCTCGCCGGTGTCGGGCTCGCGCTGACCACCGGTCCGCTTGGCTGCTTCGTCATCTGGCGCCGCATGGCCTATTTCGGCGACACCATGGCGCATTCGGCGCTGCTCGGCGTTGCGCTGTCCCTCCTTTTCTCGCTCAACCTGATGGTCAGCGTCTTCGTCGTCGCCGCCGTCGTTTCCCTGCTGCTGCTGGTCCTGCAGAAACGTCAGGCGCTGTCCGCCGATGCGCTGCTCGGCATCCTCAGCCATTCGACGCTGGCGATCGGCCTCGTGCTCGTCGCCTTCATGTCCTGGGTGCGCATCGACCTGATCGCTTTCCTGTTCGGCGACATCCTCGCGGTCACCATGACCGACATTGCCGTCATCTGGGGCGGCGGCGCGGTGGTGCTCGGCTTGATCGCCTGGCTGTGGCGGCCGCTGCTGGCCGCAACCGTCAATGCCGAACTAGCGGAAGCCGAGGGCCTGCATCCCGAACGCGCGCGCCTTGCCTTCATGCTGCTGATGGCGCTGGTGATCGCCATTGCCATGAAGATCGTCGGCATCATGCTGATCACGTCGCTGCTGATCATCCCGGCCGCCGCTGCACGCCGGTTCTCCGCGACGCCGGAGGTCATGGCGATCTTCGCCTCGCTGATCGGCGCGGTCGCCGTCGTGCTCGGCCTGTTCGGCTCGCTGACCTATGACACGCCGTCCGGCCCGTCGATCGTCGTGGCGGCGCTGATCCTGTTCCTGTTCAGCCTCCTGCCGGCGCCGCGCTTCCGGCGGGACGAAACCACGTCGCGAGGATGAGATGACCCAACCGCAATTGACGAAGAACCAGGCCCTGGTCTTCGATGCGCTGTCGGCATCGCAGGCGCCGCTGTCGGCCTATGGCATTCTCGACCAGCTGCGCGACAAGGGGTTTCGCGCGCCGCTGCAGGTCTACCGCGCGCTCGACAAGCTCGTCGAGTTTGGCCTGGTGCATCGTCTGGAGAGTATCAACGCCTTCGTCGCCTGCGCCCATCCGCAGAACGATTGCTGCTCGCACGGCACCGTCGCCTTTGCCATCTGCAACAATTGCGGGCAGGTGGCCGAGTTCCACGACCACACGATCGACCATCGCCTGGCCGACTGGGCGAAGGGCAAGCACTTCAAGGCAGAAAAGACGACGATCGAGATCCGTGGGCTTTGCGCCAACTGCGTTTGAGCCTGCCTGGGATGCGACGAGGGGAACGCGGACCTGCCGCCGTCCTCAGATCTTCTTCAGATCGCGGGCGAAGCGCTGCCAGTTGCGCACATAGCTCTCGGCCGAAAGCCCGAGGCCGGCCGCGGCTGTGTCGTCGAGGCTGCGCACGACGCGGGCCGGTGAGCCGACGATCAGCGAATTGTCGGGAAATTCCTTGCCCTCGGTGATCAGCGCATTGGCACCGACCAGGCAGTTTCTGCCGATCTTCGCGCCGTTGAGGATCGTCGCGCCCATGCCAATCAGCGAATTGTCGCCGATCGTGCAGCCATGGATGATGGCATGATGGCCGACGGTGCAGCCTGCACCGATCGTCACGGGAAAGCGCGGATCGGTGTGGATCATCACGCCTTCCTGGATATTGGTCCGTTCACCGATGACGATCGGCTCGTTGTCGCCGCGCAGCACCGCGCCGAACCAGATGCCGACATCCTCGCCGAGTTCGACCTGACCGATCACATGGGCGTCCGGCGCGACCCAGTAGCGGTCTTCGGCAGGAAGCTTCGGCGTCAGATTGCCAAGGGAATAGAGCGGCATGGGGTTTCCTCGGATCGGATGGGCGGCGTTCAGCGCAGGCGAAGGACGATCGGGAACCGGCCGCCATGGGAAGAGACGTGAAGGTGGATATGCGCCTCCGGCTGCGAATAGCGCCAGGCGCGCGCGCCATGGCACAGAAGCAGGCCGATCAGGTCCTTGGTGCGCGAGCCGCGCTTGCGGCTGAGCCCAAGGTCGGCGATGCGGAAGGCCGCCTCGTGCAGGGGATGCAGACCGTAGCGGCTGTCCTTGCCGCTATTGTCCTGGATCGGGGCGAATTCGACGTGATTCTCGTTCGATGCCATTTTCATTACCTCGTACGCGATACAAAAATCGAGGTGGGTGGGTACCGGCGGTTACTGGGCGGCGGCCCAGCAGCCGATGCCCTTCTTCTTCAGTGCCTTGCACGCATTGACCGCCGTCTTCTGATCATCGAAGCCGCCGAAACGAGCGCGATAGAGCTGGGCGGAGCCGGTGTTGTAGGCAACTGCAAAGGGGGTGGCGGAACGCAATACCTTTCCGCCCTTGTCCTGCGCACTGCGCAGAAGGGTCATGGCCTGATCGCGGCTCGGCGATGTGCCGATCTGGATCACCCATCCCGAAGAGGGCTGGGTCGAGGCCGTCGTGGTTTCATCGATCTCGACTGGCGCCGCCTTGGCCTGCTGGACTGCGGCAGGTTCTTGAGCCGGGGCAACCGAGGACTGGCTGTCGGGCATGTAGGCGGGCGCCGGCTGTGGCACCGGCATGCCCGCGCCGAGCGGACGGGGGGCGGCACCGCGGGCGGTCGTTTCGAGCGCTGCGGTTGCAGCGTTGTCGTTGGCAGGTGCTGCATAGGCCGAGGCGACGGCCGCCGGTTCGTAACGGGTTTCCGGCAGCGGGCCGGTGGAGGGCAGGGACGGCGAACCACTGGAGGGAAGGGACGGCGAATCGAGTGCCACTTCCGGGGCTTCCCCCACGCTTTCGACAGCAGCGACCGGCGCATAGGAGGTGTTCATCTTGGCGATGAGATCGCCGCCGCCGCCGGAACGGGAGGCCTTCGGCAGGTAGGCCTGCACGAGCTTGGTCATGCGGGCATTGCGGTTGGCACCCGACGGCGCGCCCATGACGACGCCGACGATGGAGCGGCCGTCGGCCTGGGCGGAGGTCACGAGGTTGAAGCCGGCAGCCCGGGTAAAGCCGGTTTTGATGCCGTCGACGCCGCGCACCGCACCCAGCAGACGGTTGTGATTGCCGATCACCTGCTTGCCGAACTTGAAGCTGCGGGTGGAAAAATAGCCGTAGTATTGCGGGAAATGCTGGCGAAGGGCGATGCCGAGACGCGCCTGGTCGCGCGCCGTGGTCATCTGCGCGGTGTTGGGCAGGCCATGGGCGTTGCGGTAGGTGGTCTTGGTCATGCCGAGGCTGCGGGCCTTGGCGGTCATCAACTGCGCAAACCGCGCTTCCGAACCACCGATATGTTCGCCAAGGGCGGTCGCGATGTCGTTAGCGGAGCGGGTGACGAGCGCGAGGATGGCCTGTTCGACGGTGACCGAGCGTCCGGCGCCGACGCCGAGCTTCGACGGCGGTTCGGCAGCGGCATTGGCCGACACCGGAACCTTGCTGTTCAGGCTGATTCGACCGGCTTCGAGCGCCTCGAAGGTCAGGTACAGCGTCATCATCTTGGTGAGCGACGCGGGATAGCGCAGGCTGTCCGCATTCTCGCTGTAGAGGACCTTGCCGGTCCTCGCATCGACGACGATACCACCATAGGTCGGCTTGGCCTCGGCCGTCGAAACGTTCGCCCCCAAAGCGGCCACGAGCACCAGAGCGGCAACTGCAAACTTGCGCATCTGGGAAGCGAGGTTAAGGCGTCGGAATGTGTTTTTCACCGCAAGACTCTTCACATGCTGTAATTTCGGATCGGGCGCACCCCCACGCGACCACTTGAGGCGACAGTACGGAAACAGCCTTACCAAGAGGTTTATAATGAATCATTCGTTGCCGGATTCGCGCGCTTTTGAACTTTCGCCGACGCCGGTCCGGTGATGATTCGATCGCGGATATAGGCCTCGATGGCGCTGTCGATCTGCGGCCAGTCCGACAGCAACTCGCTCGAAAAACGGTAGAGCACGGTGAGGTCCCGTCCGACGTGAATGTCGCGCTGGCAGTCGCCGCCGCTGGGCGCCGCGCCGGGTGCCGGGAGCAGGCAGCGCACCGCATAATCCGGCTTGCCCGGCCGCGCCGCAGTCAAAAGCACTTCGTCGTCATAGCCAGTGCCGGCCCGGAAACGGTGCAGCGACAGTCCGAAGGGGCCGTTCTGCTCAGCGCCGTCAAACAGGTGTGAATAGATCGGCTCGACGCGTCCCGACATGTCGCGCGACATTGTGCTCTGGGAAAGTTGCAGGAAAATCAGCGAATTGGCCCGTGCCAGATCGTCGAAGCGGCGACGGTTGTCGCGACTGTAACCGGTCATTTCCGGCCACAGCAGGTAGAGGTCGACGCGTTCGGAGGGGCCGCCCTTGCGCTGCTCCTCGAAACGGATCGTATTGGCGGTGAGCCGCAGATGGTCGAGCCCGATGGAGATTTCGATGGGTTCGACGCTGTCGCTATGGCCGGCCAGCGCCCAGCGCTCACCGAACGTGTTTCCGAACAGGCTGATGCCGATGGACAGGGCGGCAAGGACCAGGACGGACACGGTCAGGATGGCGATGAAACGATTGGAGATCAGGGGCGTCTGCCCCGCCGGATCCGTCGCCGTGTCTGTGCTCTGCATGGTTCCGACCCCCGGGCAGCGAATCTCGCCGGCTAGTGGCCCAAAAGTCGGTGATTATGGTTAAGGCCGCGTTAAGCTTTCCGGGTGTGGTTCAGCAACTGCGTGAGGCCGGCATGCAGGTCGAAAAGAAGAGCCGGTCCCGATTGAACGGGACCGGCTCATTGGCTCCGGTCGGGGACGGGGTATGCGGGGGACGGACCGGGCCAGGGGCTCAGCGGCTGCCGCGTTGGCGCGGCGGCCGATCAGTTCGAATTGACGCTACCGACGGCGGTCGCCCGACCGTCCTGCAGCTTGACCCAACGACCTGGGTCGTCGGACGACTGGCGCTTCAGGTAGGTGTATTCCGTCTCGGACCACAGCATGACCTTGTTGCGCATGTTGTCGAGGATGAAGTCGCCATGGTCGGTGCGCACCGTCAGGACAGCGTGACCTTCGCCATTCGGCTGCAGCACCACGGTGAGCAGGAGGTCGGAGGCAGCAAAGCCGCGGTCGATCAGCATCTTGCGCTTGAGCAGGGCAAAGTCTTCGCAGTCGCCGACCGTGCGCGGGTAGGCCCAGCGCTCTTCGACGCCGTAGATGTCCTGGTCGGTCAGCGGCGTGATCGAGCTGTTGACCGTATAGTTGACATCGAGCAGGTCTTTCCAGTTCGTTTCCGTGAGCAGCGCCGGACCGCCGTCGGCGGTGGCTGCCACGCATTCGCCGCCATAGGTCTTGCAGAATTCATAGTGGCCGATTGGCGGATTTGCCTTTCCGACGACCCGCATGTTTGCCGGAAGTGCCATCGCCGGAAGCGCCAGCGCGCCGGTCATTGCGATGGTCAAGAGTCCAATTCCCAGATTTCTTTTTGTTGTCATTGGTTGTCTCCCCGTGTTGAGGAGACAATGGCATGGATGTTTTGATCTCTCGCAAAATAGCGAAGTAAAAACAGAGGTTAAGTCTAATCAAAACAACGAAAAACAAGAATAAAACAAGTATAAAAGTCGACCTGTATTTGAATATGTTTTGACGAAAATTTGCCTCGAATTTTACCGGATCCGCGCGGTTTCACTGCCGGGCGCCGGCGCTTCTTTCTGCTAATCGCTTGAGGATAAAGACAAATCTCACATTCTGGCAGGATGCCCCACCCGGATCTGTCCGGGATGTTTCCGGACCGCGATAACGCACACGCCGGCAGTGACCGGCGCGGATAGGGCTTGGTCTGGCGGCTGAGCCACGGCGGCAGCGGGCGATGGCCCGGAGAGGCTGCAAAAATATTTTTTCGGGGAGAGGATTTTTTGTCGGCGGCGATAGCGGCCTGCACCGGCGCTGCCCCGGTGGATCCGGGGGCGAGGGCCGGGCGCGGCAGCGCCCGGCGCATGTCGTGTCAGATGGCGCGCACCAGGATGTGCTTCTTCTTGCCGAGCGACAGCTTGATCACGCCGTCTCCGGTCATCTGGGCCGAGCCGATCGCCAGACGTTCGTCGCTGACGGCTTCATCATTGATCTTCACCGCGCCGCCCTGGACGTGGCGGCGGGCCTCGCCGTTGGAGGCGGCCAGGCCGGCGCGGACGATCAGCGACAGAAGGCCGATGCCGGCCTCAAGTTCGGCGGCCGGAATCTCGACCGACGGCAGGTTGTCCGAAAGGCCGCCTTCCTCGAAGGTCTTGCGGGCGGTCTCGGCCGCCTGTTCGGCGGCTTCGCGGCCGTGCAGGATCGCGGTGACCTCGGTCGCCAGGATCTTCTTCACCTCGTTGATCTCGGAGCCGCCGAGGGTGGCCAGGCGGCCGATCTCGTCCATCGGCAGCGTCGTGTAGAGCTTGAGGAAGCGCGGCACGTCGGCATCCTCGGTGTTGCGCCAGTATTGCCAGAAGTCGTAGGCCGACAGCATTTCCGAGTTCAGCCACACGGCGCCGGTCGCCGACTTGCCCATCTTGGCGCCCGACGACGTGGTGAGAAGCGGCGAGGTCAGGGCATAGAGCTGCTGCGTGCCCATGCGGTGGCCGAGATCGATGCCGTTGATGATATTGCCCCACTGGTCGGAGCCGCCCATCTGCAGGCGGCAGTCGTAGCGCTTGGCCAGCTCGACGAAGTCGTAGGCCTGCAGGATCATGTAGTTGAATTCGAGGAAGGACAGCGACTGCTCGCGGTCGAGACGGGTCTTCACGCTGTCGAAAGACAGCATGCGGTTGACCGAGAAGTGCCGGCCGACGTCGCGCAGGAATTCGAGGTAGTTGAGCGAACGCAGCCACTCGGCATTGTTGATCATCAGGGCGCCGTCCTTCGGCCCCTTGTCGTAGTCGAGGTAGTTCGCGAACACCCGCTTGATCGAGGCGATGTTGCTCTCGATCGTGTCCACGGTCATCAACTGGCGCGCCTCTTCCTTGAAGGACGGATCGCCGACCATGCCGGTGCCGCCACCCATCAGCGAGATCGGCCGGTGGCCGGTCGCCTGGAACCAGTGCAGCATCATGATCTGGATGAGCGATCCGGCATGCAGGCTCGGTGCCGTCGGGTCGAAGCCGATATAGGCCGTCACGCTTTCCTTGGCGAGCAGGTCGTCGAGGCCGCTTTCATCGGAAATCTGATGAATGAAGCCGCGCTCTTGCATGGTGCGGAGGAAATCGGACTTGAACTTCGTCATGACCTTCAGGCTTTCTGGATATGGAAAACGGGAAATCGCCGGCGCTTTAGCATTGTTTTTTGAATTGTGCACCCGTTTCAGCCATGAATAACGCTGATGGCAATCATTCGAATCGGCGGAGAACGGCTTTGGGCGACAGGATTCGGGCGATCGGGTTGATGAGCGGCACCTCGATGGACGGGATGGACGTCGCCATGCTGACCACGGATGGCGAAAGCGTCGTCGAGCGGGGGCCATTTCTTGCCGTGCCCTATGACCCGGCCTTCCGGGAGCGGCTGAAACAGGGATTGGAGGACGCAAGGACGATGACCGTGCGATCGGCGCGTCCTGGTTCACTCGGCGAACTGGAACGGGAGCTGACGCTGCGCCACGCGGGGGCGGTCAAGACCTTTCTCTCGACGCACGGCCTGTCGGCGGGCGAGATCGCGGTGATCGGTTTCCACGGCCAGACGGTCCTGCATCGCCCGGACCAGGCGCTGACGGTTCAGATCGGCGACGGTGCGCTTTTGGCGCGGGAGACCGGCATCGATGTGGTCTACGACATGCGGGCCAATGACATGGCCCATGGCGGGCAGGGCGCTCCGCTGGTTCCCGCCTACCACGCGGCGCTCGCCGCCTCGCTCAAGGAGGCCGCCCGGCCGGTCTGCTTCGTCAACATCGGCGGCATTTCCAACCTGACCTATGTGGACGACGAGGGACGGATCCTCGCCTTCGACAGCGGGCCGGGCAATGCGCTGATCGACCAATGGGTGGAGGTCAATGCCGGCGTGCCCTTCGATCAGGGCGGAATGATCGCCTCCGAGGGCTCGGTGCTCATGCCGCTCGCCGAACGTTATCTCGACCATCCCTTCTTCACCACCGACCAGCGCCGCTCGCTCGACCGCAATGATTTTCGCCCGCCGGAACCGGATGAGGCCGGGCTGCACGACGGCGCACGCACGCTCGCCTATGTGACCGCCGCGGCTATCCTGCGCTCGGCCGGCCATCTGCCCCATCCGCCGCAGACCTACATCATCAGCGGCGGCGGACGGCTCAACCGCACCATCATGGCGGACCTGAAGGAGATCACCGCCCGCAGCGGCGCAACCGTTCTGACGGCGGAAGAGGCCGGTTTCGACGGTGACGCGACGGAAGCCGAGGCCTGGGCCTATCTCGCCGTGCGCTCACTGAAGCGACTGCCGCTCACCTTCCCCGGAACGACGGGGGTAAAGGCGGCGGTAACCGGCGGTGTGCTGGCCCGCGCCAGGGTGCCGTCTCCGTCAGCGGCCAAATAGTTTCGGCATGGTCCTGGCGAAGGCGGCGCCATCCCGCAGGCCCACTTCGAAGGCATGCCTGAGACCGGCCGCATCCGAAACCGTGAACTTGTTGACGCGGATGTCCTCGCTCGGCCCGACGACGACGCGGTTGGGCGAAGCCGGCGGCAGCCGGCCGTAGCGCGTGGTCAGAAGCAGCGTCCGGCCGCCGGCCGCCTCGGTCTCGGAAAGCCGGATGGTTGGCGGATTGTCGACCAGCCCGCCGTCGAGATGGTCGCGCTCAGCGACACGGCCGACCGGCATGAAGGGCGGCACCGACGAAGTGGCCATCATCGCGTCGACCAGATCGGCCGAGGAGGAAATCTCATGGGTCGAGATCCAGACGGGTTTCAGCCCGAGATACCGGCCGGCCTTGGAATGGGCGCCACCGGTCAGGCGCTTCTCGATCTGGTAGGCGGCGATCGAACCGAGCGCAGCAAGCCCGCCTGGCATCCATTCCGGCGGTCGCGCCAGCTGGATCAGCATCGGCGGTGCGGCTTTGAGGGCAGCAAGCTCCGCCTCGCCGAATTGCTCGGCGAGAAACTGCCGGAACAGGCCTCCGACGACCAGCGGCGACCGGCGCTCTTTCAACGCCGCCCAGTCGAGATCCGGGATATTGCGTTCGGCGAAGGTGAATGCGGCATTGCGCACCCGCTCGCCAACGCCCGCCAGGCTCATCGCGCAGTGATAGGCGCCGGCCGACACCGCTACATAGTAGGATGGTCGCTGCGGATAGCGCAGGTTCAGCGCCAGATGGAAACCGCTCTGCCAGTAGCAGCGGTTTCCGCCGCCGGCAAAGCCGATCGCATCGAAGGAAAGGGCGTCAGGCATCTAGGCGGATCTAACGTCGGGTTGAAAAAATCTTGTGGCTATTGTTCAAGTCAGAACAATCTTGCTGTGCTTTGTCAACGCCGGTTGCGCCAATCCTGACCGGTGGCCGGCAAGATTCGCGCAACGAAAAACGCCGGCCTCTCGACTGGCGTCCTCTTGAAATGGGATGGCCCGCGATCAGCGGATGCGCTTGGCGGCCGGTTCCGGCACCAGTTCGCCCTCGAGGCGACGGTCGAGATAGTCCTCGCATTCGGCCATCAGCGTTTCGGTCTGGCCCGAGAAGAAGTGGTTGGCGCCGGGCAGTGTCTTCTGGGTGATCAGGATGCCCTTCTGCGTCTTCAGCTTGTCGACCAGGCCCTGGACGTCCTTTTCCGGTGCAACCTTGTCGGCATCGCCATGGATGATCAGGCCGGATGACGGGCAGGGGGCGAGGAAGGAGAAGTCATAGGTATTGGGCTGCGGCGCGATCGAGATGAAGCCCTCGATCTCCGGCCGCCGCATCAGAAGCTGCATGCCGATCCAGGCGCCGAAATTGTAGCCGGCGACCCAGCAGCTCTTCGAATCGGGATGCAGGCTCTGCACCCAGTCGAGCGCCGAGGCCGCATCCGACAGTTCGCCCGCGCCATGGTCGAATTCGCCCTGGCTGCGGCCGATGCCGCGAAAGTTGAAGCGCAACGTGGTAAATCCGCGCTTCTGGAACATGTAGAAGAGTTGGTAGACGATCTGGTTGTTCATCGTGCCGCCGAACTGCGGATGCGGATGCAGGATGATCGCGATCGGCGCGCTTTTCTCCTTGGACGGCTGGTACCGTCCTTCGAGGCGGCCCGCCGGGCCGTTGAAAATCACTTCGGGCATTGAAACTCCGGTCCGTGCAAATTTCTGTGGTTCCTGGACAAGCATTCCTGCCAGCTGACTTGACGAAGTCAGTCAACTTTCATAAAACCCAGTTTAGAATTGTTCGAAACTGGATCGGCTGTCCATCCAAGGTCGAAGGTGTCATAGGACAAGCCCGACGGAAATTTCAAGGAAAATGCGCTTGCTGGTGGCCAGTGAGCGCGACACGGACGCGATATGGCCAAGGAGCGCATCTATCTCGACTGGAATGCCACCGCCCCCCTGATGGAGGCGGCGCGCTCCGTCATGGTCGATGCGCTCGCTCTGACGGGCAACCCCAATTCCGTGCATGCCGAGGGCCGTGCCGCCAGGGCCGTCATCGAGACGGCCCGCCGCGAAGTGGCCTCCCTTGTTGGTGCCACGGCCGCCAACGTCATCTTCACGGCTGGTGCGACCGAGGCCGCCAATCTGGTGCTGACGCCGTCCTACCGGATGGGAAAGGCGCCCTTGCCGATCGGCCGGCTCTATGTTTCGGCCATCGAGCATCCGGCCGTGCGCGAGGGTGGGCGATTCGCGCCCGGGCAGATCGGCGAATTTCCGGTGACCCCTGACGGGTTGACGGATCTCGAGGCGCTGGAACGGCTTCTTTCCGCCCATGACGCCTCGACGGGGCTGCCGCTGGTGGCGGTGATGGCGGTCAACAACGAGACCGGCATCATCCAACCGATCCGGGAGGCCGCCCAGATCGTACACAGGCATGGCGGCCTGCTGCTGGTCGATGCGGTCCAGGCGGCCGGGCGGATCCCGCTCGATCTGCAGGACATCGGTGCCGACTTCCTCGTTCTTTCCGCCCACAAGCTGGGCGGACCGAAAGGGGCTGGCGCGCTGATCGCCCGTGGCGAAACCCTGATGCCCGCGCCGCTGATCCGCGGCGGCGGCCAGGAAAAGGGCCACCGGGCGGGGACCGAGAATGTCGCGGCGATTGCCGGCTTCGGCGCCGTTGCGGCCTGGGCGCGAACCGGGCTCGAGGCCAGAAATGCGGCAATCGGCGCCTTGCGCGACCGATTGGAACAAGGCATGCGGAGCGCGGCGCCTGATCTTGTCATTCATGGTGAGGGGATCGCGCGCGTCGCCAATACGAGTTTCTTCACCCTGCCGGGTCTGAAGGCGGAGACGGGCCAGATCGCCTTCGATCTGGAGGGAGTAGCGCTCTCTGCGGGGGCGGCCTGTTCGTCCGGCAAGCTCGGCGCCAGCCACGTGCTGACCGCCATGGGACAGGACGCCAAGACGGGGGCCTTGCGCATCTCGCTCGGGGCGGCGACGACACGAGACGATATCGACCGCACGGTCGAGATATTTGCGAAGATCGCGGGGCGCCGGAAAATCTCCGGCGAAGCCGCATGAAAGACCGGGAAAAATTGCCAAAAACCAATTTTCTCCTTGCCGCGAGGGTGAAAAACACGCCTCTGGCGACTACATAGGGGCGGGTTTCCGCTCAATACGTTGACAAGCTGCCGGCCTTTGATCCGGCAAGATTGGAGAACGCGAATGGCTGCTGTGCAGGAAACGATCGATCAGGTTCGCCAGATCGATGTCGACCAGTACAAATACGGTTTCGAGACGATGATCGAAGTCGACAAGGCTCCCAAGGGCCTGTCGGAAGACATCATCCGCTTCATTTCCGCAAAGAAGAACGAACCGGAATGGATGCTTGCCTGGCGGCTCGACGCCTACAAGCGTTGGCTCACCATGGAAGAGCCGACCTGGGCGCGCGTCAATTATCCGAAGATCGACTTCAACGACCTCTATTATTACGCCGCGCCGAAGAGCACGACGGGTCCGACCTCGATCGACGAGGTCGATCCGGAGCTGCTGAAGGTCTATGAAAAGCTCGGCATTCCGCTGCGTGAACAGGAGATTCTCGCCGGCGTGCAGACCTCCAAGATCGCCGTCGATGCCGTGTTCGACAGCGTCTCGGTCGTCACCACCTTCAAGGAAGAACTGAAGAAGGCCGGCGTGATCTTCATGTCGATCTCGGAGGCGATCCGCGAGCATCCCGAGCTGGTGCAGAAATATCTCGGCTCCGTCGTGCCGGTTACCGACAATTATTATGCGACGCTCAATACGGCGGTCTTCACCGACGGTTCCTTCGTCTTCGTGCCGAAGGGCGTTCGCTGCCCGATGGAATTGTCGACCTATTTCCGCATTAACGAGAAGAACACCGGCCAGTTCGAGCGCACGCTGATCATCGCCGAGGAGGGGGCTTACGTCTCCTATCTCGAAGGCTGCACCGCGCCGCAGCGCGACGAGAACCAGCTGCACGCCGCCGTGGTCGAGCTGGTGGCGCTGGACGATGCCGAGATCAAGTATTCCACCGTCCAGAACTGGTATCCGGGCGACAAGGACGGCAAGGGCGGCATCTACAACTTCGTCACCAAGCGTGGCGACTGCCGGGGCAAGAATTCCAAGATCTCCTGGACCCAGGTCGAGACCGGTTCGGCGATCACCTGGAAATACCCGTCCTGCATCCTGCGCGGCGACGGCTCGCGCGGCGAGTTCTACTCGATCGCCGTGTCGAACGGCCACCAGCAGATCGACAGTGGCACCAAGATGATCCATCTCGGCAAGAACACGTCGAGCCGCATCATCTCCAAGGGCATTTCCGCCGGCTTCTCCAACAACACCTATCGCGGCCAGGTTTCGGCCCACCGCAAGGCGGAGAATGCCCGCAATTTTACCCAGTGCGACTCACTCCTGATCGGCGACAAGTGCGGCGCACACACGGTGCCCTATATCGAGGCGAAGAACTCGACGGCGCAGTTCGAGCACGAGGCGACCACCTCGAAGATCTCCGAGGACCAGCTGTTCTACTGCCTGCAGCGCGGCATTCCGCAGGAAGCGGCGATCGCGCTGATCGTCAACGGCTTCGTCCGGGAAGTCATCCAGGAACTGCCGATGGAATTTGCCGTCGAAGCGCAGAAGCTCATCGGCATCTCGCTCGAGGGGAGCGTGGGGTAATGGATGCGATCGGCCTGATCTACTACGCGGTAGTGTGCGGGGGCGTCGCCCTCTTCTCACCGAATGTGTCGAACAGGTTCGCGCGCGTTGCCATAGGCTTGGCGGCCGGAGCGGTTTCGGCCTTCATCCTACCCAGTATGCGCGCACTCTTTTGAATTGATGACAGATGGAGCGCTGAGCTTGCTCGCGCGTTGATAAACAGGAAAAGACCATGCTTGAAATCAGAAACCTCCATGCCCGCATCGCCGAGGACGGCACCGAAATCATCCGGGGCCTGAACCTGACGGTCAAGGCCGGCGAAGTCGCCGCGATCATGGGCCCGAACGGCTCGGGCAAGTCGACGCTGTCCTACATCCTGTCCGGCCGCGAAGACTATGAAGTCACCGAGGGCGACATTCTCTACAACGGCGAGAGCATCCTAGAACTCGACGCCGCCGAGCGCGCCGCCAAGGGCATCTTCCTTGCCTTTCAGTACCCGGTCGAAATCCCCGGCGTCGCCACCATGCAGTTCCTCAAGGTGGCGATGAACGAGCAACGCAAGGCGCGCGGCGAGGCTGAGTTGACGACGCCGGATTTCATCCGCCGCGTCAAGGCGGCCGCCGGTGAGTTGCAGATCAACATGGACATGCTGAAGCGTCCTCTCAATGTCGGCTTTTCCGGCGGCGAGAAGAAGCGTGCCGAAATCCTGCAGATGGCGCTGCTGGAGCCAAAACTCTGCGTGCTCGACGAGACCGATTCGGGCCTCGACATCGACGCGCTGAGGATCGTCGCCGACGGCGTCAACGCGCTGAAGTCGCCGGATCGCGCCGTGATCGTCATCACCCACTACCAGCGCCTGCTCGACTACATCGTCCCGGATACCGTCCACGTCCTCTACAAGGGCCAGATCATCAAGACCGGCGACAAGAGCCTGGCGCTCGAACTCGAAGCCAACGGCTACGCCGACATCATCGGCGAAGCGGCCTGAACGGCCGGGAAGGAGTTCCGACGATGACATTGCAAGCTGCCAACCGGCTGACGGTTGCCGAAACCCAGCTGATCGAGGCCTATACGAGCCAGATCGGCGGGTTGCCCGGCGATGGCGACGTTCTCGTCGCCCGCGACCGCCTGTTCGACGAACTGAAGCGGGCCGGCCTGCCGACCCGCCGCATCGAGGCCTGGCACTATACCGATCTCAAGGCATTGATGCGCGGCTTTCCGGCCATCGACCCTTCCGCAACCGCCACGGCGGTGGAACCGGTCGTTGCGGGCGCCACGGTACTGTCCCTCGTGCAGGGCAGGGCCGAGCTTGGTCCGATGCCGGACGGCGTCCAGGCAACCGCCTATCGCGACAGCCTGACCGACGGTTCGGCTGCCGGCCGGCTTTTCGCCCGCGACGGCGACGATGCGATCGGCCGGCTGAACGGCAGCTTCGTCAGCGACGGCATCGAGCTTCGCGTCGAAGACGGCGCCAGCATCGAGGCGCCGATCGAATTGCAGAGCGTTCACGCCAGCGGCCCGGTACATGTCCGGTTTCCCAGCCGTTTCGGCAAGGACAGCCGCGCGGTGGTGATCGAGCGCCATCTGTCGAACGGGGCAGGGGCGGCCCTCGTCTCCAGCGTTGCCGATCTGAAGATCGACGACGGCGCGGACGTCACCTGGATCATTCTCCAGACCGAAGGCCCGGACGACACCCATCTCGGCCAGATCAAGGTCGAACTCGGCGCCCGTGCGCAGTTCCGCCTGTTCGTCGTCAATGCCGGCGGCAAGCTGGTGCGCCAGGAAGTTCACCTGCGCACGGCGGGCGAAGGCTCGGACTTCAAGCTTCGCGCCGTCAATCTGCTCGGTGGCGAGACCCATACCGACGTGACCATGACGCTCGGTCACGACGTGCCGAACACCACGTCGACGGAGATCGTCCGCAGCGTGGTGTTCGATCGCGCCAAGGGGGTGTTCCAGGGCATGATCAGGGTCGCGCCCGACGCCCAGAAGACCGATGCCCGCATGGCCTGCAACACGCTGCTGATGTCGGACGACGGCGAGTTTTCGGTGAAGCCCGAACTCGAGATTTTTGCCGACGACGTGCAGTGCGCCCATGGCGCGACGGTCACCGACATCGACCACAACCACCTCTACTATCTGATGGCCCGTGGCATTCCGCAGAAGAAGGCGCGCGGCCTGCTGATCAACGCCTTCGTGGCGGAGGTGGTCGAGGAGCTGGAAGACGAGGCGCTGGTCGAGGCGCTGGAAGGGATCATCACCGACTGGCTGGACAATCATGGCTGATCATCTCCCCGCACAGGTCGGTTATGACGTCGCGGCGGTGCGTCGCGACTTCCCCATCCTGTCGCGCGAAGTCTATGGCAAGCCGCTCGTCTATCTCGACAACGCCGCCTCTGCGCAGAAGCCGCGCCAGGTGATCGATGCCATCAGCCACGCCTATTCGAACGAATATGCCAACGTGCATCGCGGCCTGCACTTCCTGTCGAATGCCGCGACGGACGCCTATGAGGGCGCGCGCGAAAAGGTGCGCCGTTTCCTCAATGCCGGCTCGGTGGACGAACTGGTCTTCACCAAGTCCTCGACCGAGGCGATCAACACGGTCGCCTATGGCTGGGGCATGACCCATATCGGCGAGGGCGACGAGATCGTCCTGTCGATCATGGAGCACCATTCCAACATCGTGCCCTGGCATTTCCTGCGCGAGCGCAAGGGCGCCAAGCTCGTCTGGGCGCCGGTCACCGACGACGGCGCCTTCGACCTCGAAGCCTTCGAGAAATGCCTGACCGAGCGCACCAAGCTCGTCGCCATCACGCATATGTCCAACGCACTCGGCACGGTCGTGCCGATCAAGGACGTCTGCCGCATCGCCCATGCGCGCGGCATTCCGGTCATGGTCGACGGGTCCCAGGGCGCAGTGCACATGCCGGTCGATGTCCAGGATCTCGATTGCGACTGGTATGCGATCACCGGCCACAAGCTCTACGGCCCGTCGGGCATCGGCGTGCTCTACGGCAAGATGAACCGCTTGAAAGACATGCAGCCCTTCATGGGCGGCGGCGAGATGATCGTCGAGGTCACCGAGGACACCGTCACTTATAACGACCCGCCGCACCGCTTCGAAGCCGGCACGCCGCCGATCGTCCAGGCGATCGGTCTGGGCTATGCGCTCGACTATATCGAGGGCCTCGGTCGCGAGGCGATCGCCGCCCACGAGGAAAGCCTGCGCGCCTATGCCCATGAACGGCTCTCGGCGATCAATTCGCTGCGGATCATCGGCAATGCGCCGGGCAAGGGGGCGATCTTCTCCTTCGAACTCGGCGGCATCCATGCCCATGACGTGTCGATGCTGATCGACCGTCGCGGCGTCGCCGTGCGTGCCGGTACCCATTGCGCCCAGCCGTTGCTTGCCCGTTTCGGAGTCACCTCGACCTGCCGGGCCTCCTTCGGTCTCTACAACACCCGTGCGGAAGTCGATGCGCTTGCAGATGCGCTCGACCATGCCCGCACCTTCTTCGCGTAAGGAAACGTCGATGAGCGTCAACGAAAGCGAACAGAAGCCGGACGTCCGCGAAGGGATCGTCCATACCGCCATTCCGGCCGACGAAGTGGCACGCCTCAGCGACGACATCATCGCCGCGCTGAAGACGGTCTACGACCCGGAAATCCCGGCCGACATCTTCGAACTCGGGTTGATCTACAAGATCGACATCGATGACGACCGCATGGTCAAGATCATGATGACGCTGACGGCGCCCGGCTGCCCGGTGGCCGGCGAGATGCCGGGTTGGGTGGAGAACGCCGTCAGCGCCGTGGAAGGTGTCTCCGGCGTCGAGGTCGAGATGACCTTCGATCCGCCGTGGACGCCGGACCGCATGTCGGAAGAAGCCCAGGTCGCCATCGGCTGGTATTGATAGAAGGCAAGACGGCCACTACATTTGCATGACTCGAAGCGCCGGGCCTTGAACCCGGTCGTGACAGGAGAACGAAATGGGCTTTCAGGTGATGACCATGACGGATGCGGCAGCCGCCCGCGTCCGCGCGATCGTCGGCAATTCCGGACCGGACGCCAAGGGCATTCGCGTCGGCATCAAGAAGGGCGGCTGCGCCGGGATGGAATATACCATCGACCTGGTGACCGAGCCGAACCCCAGGGACGACCTGATCGAGCGCGACGGCGCAAGCGTCTGGGTCGAACCCTCGGCCGTGCTCTACCTGCTCGGCACGCAGATGGATTTCGAGACGACCACGCTGCGCTCTGGCTTCACCTTCTCGAACCCCAACCAGACTTCGGCCTGCGGCTGCGGCGAATCGGTCGAACTGAAGGCCGCCGATCTGGCGCTGCTGGCCAAGGAACGTGACAAGGAAACCGTCCACGGCTGACGAGTGGCGGTGGCGTCCCGATTAACCACGGCGCGCTTTTCGTGGTGCTGCGGGCCCATTCCCGCCTCGACCGTAGTTCTGTACCGTCCGTGCCGGTGATGCGCGGACATGATGCCCGCGCCCTGCATGGGCTGCCTGTCATGACCGATATGGAGCGGATCAATCGCGCCACTTGGCGCAAACCCCTGTCATTGCGCGAGTACCGCCGCCTCAGCGGCTTTCTCAATCCCGGCGAGCGCGCCGCCTTTGATCGGGCGCGTTCCATGCTCACGGGTGGCCGGGTTCTCGACATCGGCGTCGGGGCGGGGCGCACCACCGATCTGCTTGAGGATATGGCGTCGAGCTATCTCGGTATCGACTACACCCCGGAGATGATCGCGCTCGCCGCCGCCAATCATCCGGACAAACACTTCCAACTGATGGATGCGCGCGACCTGTCCGCGCTTGCCGACGCAAGCTTCGATCTCGTCGTGTTCAGTTTCAACGGGATAGACTCGGTCGACGGCGCCGGCCGGATCGCAGTCCTTACCTCGGTCGCGCGTGTGCTGGCCCCCGGAGGCGTTTTCCTGTTCTCCACCTTTCACCGCGACTGGCAAGGTTTTCGTCAAGGGCTTTCCTATTCGGCCCGGGTACTGTGGACGGCCAATCCGCTCAGGCTCGCCCTGCGGCTTGCGCGCTACGGCTACGGCTATATCAGCGCTCGGATCCGCCGGATGCGCTATTCCCGACTGGAGCGGCGCGACGGCGAGCATGTCAGCCTGCTGCACAGCGCCCATGATTTCGGCATCATGGTCTATGCGACGACCCCGGCGCAGATTGACCGGCAGTTGCAGGCTGCAGGCTTCGAGACGCCCGTTATCCTCATCGGCGCAAACGGCGACGTGCTCCATCCGGATAGCCTCATTGCGGGCGAGGAGTATTTCCAGGTCGCTGCCCGCAAGCCGCTCGTCAATTGAGGTGGGCGACCCCGCCTTGTCGCGGCGTGAGACCCATCCGCCGCATTTTTTGCGTCAGAGTTGTTCGTGGCCGGGTGAATTTACGGAAATCGATTGAGAAACAGAATAATATCTTGAAAATGCCATTTGGCCGCATATATTGCGGCAATGGATACGATCGACAAGAAAATCACCGCTTTGCTCGCCGAAGACGCCCGCCGCTCGCTTGCCGATATCGGTGAGGCCGTGGGTCTGTCGCCATCGGCTGTCAATGAACGCATCCGCCGGCTGACCGCCTCGGGCGCGATCAAGCGCTTTACCGTCGACGCCGATCACGCAGCGCTCGGCCTTGCCGTCACCGCCTTCGTCCTCGTCGGGCTCGACTACGATGCCGGGGAGGAGGCCTTCAAGGCCTTCGTCTCGGCGCATCCTTCCGTTGCGGAATGCCATCACGTGACGGGAGGTTGGTCCTATCTGCTCAAGGTGCGCTTGGCCGATCTGGCCGGCGTCGAGGCCTTCCTCGGAGACCTGAAGGCGCGGCGCTTCCTCGCCCGCAGCGAAACCATGATCGCGCTATCGACCGCCGTCGAGCGCGGCTTCACGCCTGCGGAGGACTGAAGGATGAGCCTGCTTCTGTTCGGAAAGGGCATCCTGCTCGGGCTCGCCATTGCCGCCCCGCTCGGGCCGATCGGTGCGCTCTGCATTTCCCGCACCTTGGAGCGCGGCTTCTGGGCCGGCGTCGCCGGCGGTCTTGGCACCGCGCTCGCCGACGGCGCCTATGCGCTGATGGCCGCCGCCGGATTTGCCGCCTTCGCCGTTCTGCTCGACACGATCTCCTTGCCGCTGCAACTCTTTGGCGGCGCCTTCCTGCTCTGGCTCGGCTGGAAGAGCTTTCAACCGAAGCCGCCGGCCACTGCCGCCAGGGTCGGCGCGCGCGACCTGCTGAGCACCACCGGCGCGACCTTCCTGCTGACCATCACCAACCCGGCGACCATCCTGTCCTTTGCCGCGATCTTCGCCGGGCTTGGCCTCGCATCGCAGGGCGACGGCTGGTCGGCGGCCGCGCTCGTCGCCGGCGTCTTCGCCGGCTCCATGCTCTGGTGGATATTCCTCAGCGGCACGGTCGCGCTGCTGCATCACCGCCTGCCGGAGAGCTTCGCCCTCTGGGTGTCGCGGATATCCGGCGTCGTGCTGATCGGCTTCGGCCTGGTCGCAATCGTGATGGGGGTGAGGGCGCTGGTCGCGTGAGCTGTCCGGCCCCATGGCCATGTTCGTCCTCGGCCTTGACGATTGACATTGCCGCGTCGGTCCGACGCACGTCATAGTGACGGCAGGCCGGGGTGCCGGATGTGGGCTGATGGGGGCGATGGTATGAGCACCAAGAAGAAGATCGGTTATGCGATCGCATCCGTTGCGGCGCTCGCCATGATCGTCATCGGTCTTGTCGTCGCTTCGACCGCGTCGAAGATCAGCGGCGTCTTCAAGGCCAACGAAAGCCTGAAGAGCGAGGGCTATTATCTCTCCGAATTCGAGTTCCAGATGCTGGGCATCGCCTATCACCTGGACCACGGAAGCTATTGGCTGGCGCTTTCACGACTCGACGCGATTCACCGCAAGATGACCACCCGCGAAGGCCTTGTCAGAATCCCGCAGTTTGCCAATGCGGACGAGAAGCTGGATTTCTATCTGAACCTGCAGAACCCGCGGACCGGCGCCTTCTATTCCGCCGAGGGCGATCCGTTGGTCAGCTATTTCGGCGTCACCGCCAATATGATCAAGTTGATCGAGGAGCTTTCGGTGGATGCTGGAAGGCCGTTCCACCTGAAATATCCCCTGCGGTTCCTGGACGAGATCGATACGCCGGCCAAACTGACGCGCATGATGGACGACGCGGGTTCGGTCGGCTGGATCGGAGCGCGGTTCAAGGCACCTTATGTCAGCCTGATCGAGCTGCGCGACCTCATGGAACAGGACGAGCGGCTGCATGTCTACGGCTTCCGGGACGACATGAAGCTTGCCTTCCACCAGTGGTTCTACGACCACCAGGATCCGGACACAGGCCTGTGGGGCCCGGTCGATCGGGCAAGCGGCAAGGTATTGGGCGGCGGCGACGTCGGCGACAGCGGCAAGGTCATCAAGATGTTCGTCGACAACGAGGGCAATGACCTCCTTGCGCAATTCCCGTTGCGATACGTCGACCGGATCTTCGCCTCTTCGCTCGAACAGCTTGCCGAACCCATCCCGACGCGGCTCGACGAACTGCATCGCTGGATCCTGACCAAGGACCGCGGCTTCCGCTTTCTCACGCGCTACCTGTGGAAGAAGGCCCCGGCTGCGGAGAGGGAGCAGGCCCGTGCCCTGATGCTGGATTTCGTCAGGGTCCGGTTCGAGCACTATTTCGTCCGCGCCGACGGCGCCTTCAGCCTTTATCCGGAGGCCGCCCACGCCGATCTCGACGGCACCGGCGAGGCGGTCGGCATGTACGACTATGTCGGCGCGCTCTCGCCGGCCAAGCAGGCGCGCCTGTGGGGCGGCCCGGCGGAGACCATCGCCGATCTCGGAATGAGGCCGGTCGCGAAGATCGGTGAGGCCGATTATGCCGCGATTGCCGACCGACCGGACGTGAATTCACTGCGCTTCTACACGACCGAGCCCGGAAGCGATTTTCTCCGGCACGCCGCGGGCGTCCTCTATCCGCGCGAGACGCACGCGCCTGACCTGGTCGATCTGCTGCCGCGCATCGCCGCCTGGCTCGACGCGACGCCGCAGACCATGGGTAACTGGATCACGAAAGACAGCATAGCCGAGGAACTGGCGGCCGTGCCGGTCGAGGCGGCACCGGTGCTCGGGCCGGACGCGGCAGGCACGCTCGATGCCGTGTTAACGGGGGCAGGGCGTATCGTCGTCATCGGCTTCGACGCGCTGCAGGTGCCGCGCTATCGGCTGGTGCTGGAGAAGGGATAGGGTTGCGTTTCAGCCCTCAGCAAGGTGGAGCGGGGTCGGATCAGGCCAGCCTGAGCCGCAATCGTCAATCCCGCTTGATGCTCATCAGCACATCCCACATGTCTGCGCCGGTCTCGAACACGGAGGCATTGGCCTTGAACGAGAGTTCGGCGCCAATCGCGTCGAGCATCTCGGTTGCCAGGTCCACATTGGAACTGTCGGGCAGTGTGGGTTCGCCGGAAGGGGAGACCGAGGCCGAGACGCCGCCGGTGGGGCGTGTCGAAAACGAGGTGACGGCGCGGTCATAGCCCGGCGTCAGCGCATTCGCCACATTGTTGGCGGCGGCCGAAAGCCGCGTCGTCTGCGCCTGCATGCCGGAAACAGCAATGCCCATGATCGCGGAAATTCCCATAGTCCAGCCTCGATGCCCATGTTCAATCGAAGCACCTTACGCGACGCCTGTTAGGGAAGCCTGAAGCGACGAGGTTCATGGACCGTGTCCAGTCCTCCAGGCCTTGTTCCGAATTGATACGCTTTGGCCGAATCTTGCCCAGCCAAAGACGACACAGAAATAGGCAATTAGGTAACCAGCTAAATAAAGAAATGGAAAATTACATTGAGATCTAGGGGCGGCCGAGTGCGGCGTTGAGGACTACCTTCGCGGCATGGCGAGCCAGCCCGCCATGCCGATCGGGATGCGCGCCGAGATGCCCAGGCCGATATTGTCGAAGACGGCCACGCCGAGTGCCGCGCCGATGCCGGCGCCGATTGCGTTTCAGAGGGCCATGAGCGAGAGCCTGGGCGGTTCCGATGGCCGATTTGCCGCCACGCTACCCACAACGAGAAAGCCCGCCTTGCGGGCGGGCTTTCGTCGCATGTGAGGGCAGTCGAGGCCGCTATTCGGCGGCTTCCGCATATTCGCTCATCGGCGGGCAGGTGCACACCAAATTGCGGTCGCCGTAGACATTGTCGACGCGGTTGACCGACGACCAGTACTTGTCGACCCTAAACGCGCCGGGCGGGAAGCAGGCCTGCTCGCGCGTATAGGGACGCGTCCACTCGCCGACCAGGTCCTCCACGGTGTGTGGGGCGTTCTTCAACGGGTTGTCGGTCTTGTCCATGCGGCCTTCCTCGATGTCGCGGGCTTCCTCGCGGATCGCCAGCATGGCATCGCAGAACCGGTCGATTTCGGCCTTGGTTTCCGATTCCGTCGGCTCGATCATTAGCGTGCCGGCAACCGGCCAGCTCATGGTCGGCGCATGGAAGCCGCAGTCGATCAGGCGCTTCGCCACGTCGTCGACGGTGACGCCGGAGCTATCGGCGAGCGGCCGGGTGTCGATGATGCACTCATGCGCCACGCGGCCGGCCTCGGACTTGTAGAGCACCTCATAGGCGCCGGTCAGCCTTGCTGCGATGTAGTTGGCGTTGAGGATCGCCACCTTGGTCGCCTGGGTAAGCCCTTCGCCACCCATCATCAGGCAGTAGGACCAGCTGATCGGCAGGATCGACGGCGAACCGTAGGGCGCCGCCGACACCGCGCCGGGACGGCCGTCGGTCGCGACATGGCCCGGCAGGAAGGTCGCCAGATGCGCCTTGACGCCGATCGGGCCCATGCCCGGACCGCCGCCGCCATGCGGAATGCAGAAGGTCTTGTGCAGGTTGAGGTGGGAGACGTCGGAGCCGATGTCGCCGGGGCGGGCAAGGCCGACCATGGCGTTCATGTTGGCGCCGTCGAGATAGACCTGGCCGCCATGGGCGTGGGTGATCTCGCAGATCTCCCGCACCGTTTCCTCGAACACGCCGTGCGTCGAGGGGTAGGTGACCATGCAGCACGACAGCGTGTCGGCATACTGCTCGGCCTTGGCGCGGAAGTCGTCGAGATCGACGTCGCCGTTGTCGCGGGCTTTGACCGGCACGACAGTCATGCCGGCCATCTGGGCGGAGGCCGGGTTGGTGCCGTGCGCCGAGGTCGGGATGAGGCAGATCGTGCGGTGCGTATTGCCGCGCGACAGGTGGTAGTTGCGGATCGTCAGCAGGCCCGCATATTCCCCCTGCGCGCCCGAGTTCGGCTGCATGGAAATCGCGTCATAGCCGGTCACCGAGCAGAGCTTTTCCGACAGATCGTCGATCATTTCCTTGTAGCCGAGTGCCTGGTCGGCCGGGGCGAAGGGATGGATCTCGGAGAACTCGGGCCAGGTGATCGGCAGCATTTCCGCCGTCGCATTGAGCTTCATCGTGCAGGAGCCGAGCGGGATCATCGCCCGGTCGAGCGCGAGGTCGCGGTCGGACAGCCGGCGGATATAGCGGGTCATCTCGCTTTCGGCGCGGTTCATGTGGAAGATCGGATGCGTCAGGTATTCGCTGGTGCGTAAGAGATCCTTGGGCAGGCGATAGCCGGTGTCGAAATCCGCGACGACAAAGCTGCCGCCGAACGCGCGCCAGACGGCTTCGAGCGTCGCCGGCCGGGTGCGTTCGTCAAGGCTGATGCCGATCCGCGTTTCGCCGATCTTGCGCAGGTTGACCCCTTCGGCGACCGCTGCCCGCAGGATCAGGCCCTGCATGTGGCCGACTTCGACGGTGATGGTGTCGAAGAAGGTTTCCGGCTCGACCGCGTAGCCGAGCTTTTCCAGCCCCTTGGCGGTCAGGACGGCCTTCTGGTGCACCTGCTGGGCGATCGCCTTGATGCCCTTGGGGCCGTGGAAGACAGCATACATCGACGCCATGACGGCGAGCAGCACCTGCGCGGTGCAGATGTTCGACGTCGCCTTTTCGCGGCGAATATGCTGTTCGCGGGTCTGCAGTGACAGGCGATAGGCGCGGTTGCCGCGCGCATCGACTGAGACGCCGACGAGACGGCCGGGCATGGAGCGCTTGATGGCGTCCTTGACCGCCATATAGGCGGCGTGCGGGCCGCCATAGCCGACCGGAACGCCGAAGCGCTGGGTCGAACCGATGGCGATGTCGGCGCCCATCTCACCGGGAGACTTGAGCAACGTCAGCGCCAGGATGTCGGCGGCGACCGCGGCGATGGCGCCGGTCTGGTGCAGGCGCGCGATCAGGCCGGAGAAATCGTGGATATGGCCATGCGTGCCCGGATACTGGAAGATCGCGCCAAAGACGTCGACCGGGTCGAGATCGGTGAACGGATTGCCGACGATCACCTGCCAGCCGAGCGGCTCGGCGCGCGTCTGGATGACGGCAATGGTCTGCGGATGGCAGGCCTCGTCGACGAAGAAGGCCTTGGCCTTCGACTTCGACACGCGTTCGGCCAGCGCCATGGCTTCCGCGGCCGCGGTCGCCTCGTCGAGCAGCGAGGCGTTCGCCACGTCGAGCCCGGTCAGGTCGCAGATCATGGTCTGGTAGTTGAGCAGCGCTTCGAGGCGGCCTTGGGAAATCTCCGGCTGGTAGGGCGTATAGGCTGTGTACCAGGCGGGGTTTTCCAGGATGTTGCGCTGGATGACCGGCGGCGTGATCGTGCCGTAATAGCCCTGGCCGATCAGCGAGACGAGCGCTTTGTTCTTGTTTGCGGTCTCGCGCAGCTTGTCGAGCGCCTCGCGCTCGGTCATGGCGGCCTCCCAGGTGAGGGGGACCGCCTGGCGGATGGACGAGGGCACGGTGGCGTCGATCAGCGCGTCGAGGGTCTTGTAGCCGACGATCTTCAGCATCTCCTCCATTTCGGCCGGCGAGGGGCCGATATGGCGGCGATTGGCGAAATCGTAGGGCTGGTAGTCGGTGAACTGGAATTCGGTCGGCGTGCTCATGCGATCAGCTCTTTGTAGGTGGCTTCGTCGAGAAGGGCGTCGGCATCGGCAACCGTCTTCAGCTTCAGCTTGAAGAACCAGCCGGCGCCCTGCGGATCGGAATTGACCAGCGACGGGTCGTCGACGATCGCCTGGTTGATCTCGGTGATCTCGCCGTCGAGCGGGCAGTAGACCTCCGAGGCGGCCTTGACGGATTCGACGGTCGCGGCATCCGCGCCCTTGTCGAAGGTCGCGCCGACTTCCGGCAGTTCGACGAAGACCAGATCGCCCAGCTGCTCGGCGGCATGGGTGGTGATGCCGACGGTCGCGACATCGCCCTCGAGCTTCAGCCATTCGTGTTCAGCGGTGAATTTCAGCATGTGATGTTCCTCTCTTGGAAAATTGGATCGCTACGTTTCGTGTGTGTGGCACCCCCCTCTGTCCTGCCGGACATCTCCCCCTCAAGGGGGGAGATCGACGAGTGTCGCTGTCCTGCTCCCCTGTCGGAGCTAGCTGGCTGGGCGGGATTGTGCCGCGGTATTGATGGCTGAACGAGAACGCCCGATCTCCCCCCTTGAGGGGGAGATGTCGCGAAGCGACAGAGGGGGGCGAGCCGGTCACATTCATCGGCAGACTTACCGTTTGTAGGTCGGGGTGACGAAGGGCATCGCGGCGACGGTGACGGGCAGGTATTTGCCGCGCACTTCCGCAAAGATCTGCGTGCCGGGCTCGGCATGGGAGGCGGCGACATAGCCCATGGCGACCGGTCCCTCGACGCTCGGGCCGAAGCCGCCGGACGTCACTTCGCCGAGCTCCGTCGTGCCCTCGGCATCGGCATAGAGCTTGGCATGGCCGCGCACCGGTGCCTTGCCCTCGGGTTTCAGGCCGACGCGGCGGCGGCTTGTGCCGTTCTCCAGTTCGGACAGGATGCGATCGGCGCCGGGAAAGCCGCCGGCGCGGGCGCCGCCGCTGCGGCGCGCCTTCTGGATCGCCCATTCGAGGCCGGCCTCGATCGGCGAGGTCGTGGTGTCGATGTCGTTGCCATAGAGGCAGAGACCCGCTTCGAGACGCAGCGAATCGCGGGCACCAAGCCCGATCGGCTCGCAGTCCGGATGGGCGAGCAGCGCCTTGGCGATCGCTTCGGCCTTGTCTGCCGGCACCGAGATTTCAAAACCATCCTCGCCGGAATAGCCGGAGCGCGAGACGATGCAGGCGACGCCGTCGAGCGTCACGTCGCGCACGTCCATGAACTTCATCGCGGCGACGTCGCCGCCGAGGCTCGACAGCACGGCCTGCGACTGCGGACCCTGAAGCGCCAAAAGTGCCCGGTCGTCCAGATAGGTGACGTCGACGCGGTCGGAGAGGTGTTTCTTCATGTGGGCGATGTCAGCCTGCTTGCAGCCGGCGTTGACGACGACGAACAGGTGGTCGCCGCGATTGGCGAACATCAGGTCGTCGAGAATGCCGCCGTTTTCGTCGGTGAAGAAGCCGTAGCGCTGCCGGCCTTCCTTCAGGCCGAGAATGTCGACCGGCACCAGGCTTTCGAGCGCGAGCGCCGCGTCTTCATAGGCGCCGGACTTTGCCCGCAGTTCCACCTGGCCCATGTGCGAGACGTCGAACAGGCCGCATTTGGCGCGGGTGTGGAGATGTTCCTTCAACACGCCGGCCGGATACTGCACCGGCATGTCGTAGCCGGCGAACGGTACCATGCGGGCGCCAAGCGCGACGTGAAGGTCGAAAAGAGGAGTTTTGTGCAGTTCGGCGGAATGGTCCAAGAAGGCGCCTCCGGTTCTGGGCGCTCGCGCGCCGGCTCAAGGTCTTGGGCACGGGTGTGCCGGTGTCATGAGCCCCCTCTGTCCGTTTGCCTGAGATTGTTATCCCTTCGGCGCACCCTTCCGTTTCGGGAAGGTTTCTCTCCAGAGTTCCAGTCGACGCCCTGCGGTCCTTTTGCCTGAGAGTTTCCGGGGCGGTTGCTCCTTCGGCACCGGAGTGAACCGGTTTCTCCCTGCAGGGATGCGGCAATTATCGGGCTGGGTGGTGGCTTGGCAAGAGGCAAAGGTCGCCAGCGAACAAATATTTGTCGCTCACGCTTCAGTCTTTCGTCTGGGCACGCGGCGCGCCCGCCCGGCTTGCTGCTGTTTGCGGCGGATCAAAGACGTGTCGCCGCCAATCCGCAACAAGGGGGCGCAATTCAATACGAGGACTTTGAATTCCGGCGGAAAGCCGCTAAGGAATCGTCTCGTTCGGAGGAATGCAATGTCGAAGGCACGGTTGATGAGGGGCGGTCTGCTGCGCATTCTATGCGCATTCGCCCTTCTGTCGCTGGCCTTCGCCCACAAGCCGCCACAGGTCATGGCCGCAGCCTATGCGACAGTGTCGCTGCAGTTGCCGGACGGTACCTTTGCCGACATGTGCATCGGCGACACGGCGACCAAGAATCCGCTGGTCCGTCAGTATTGCGAAGTCTGCGCGCTGTCGTCGACGGCGCTTCTTCCGCCTCCGGCGGGCGAGTCCTGGCTGCTCAGCCAGTTCGCCGGTCTCGCCAACGATCCGGTCTTCGTCACCGAACGACCGGACGTGCTGTCGATCGAGCGCCCGCGCTCGCGTGCTCCTCCCGAGCTTTCCTGATTTCCTTCGACCATCGATAGAAATGGCGCCCTTTTCCGGCGCATGCCGGCATCCTCCACGAGGAGGGCCGCACAGGAGACCACAGATGAAGACCATGATTTCCGCTCTCGCCACCACAGCCGTTGCAGCCCTTGTCGCCGGTTCGGCTCATGCCCATGCGAGTTTCGCCAATGCGCCGGCCAAGCCGGAATCCTATGTCGCCGCGGTCCTGCAGGTGCCGCACGGCTGCGACGGCAAGGCCACCAACGAAGTGCAGGTCAAGCTGCCCGAAGGTTTCGTCTTCGCCAAGCCCATGCCGAAGCCGGGCTGGGAACTCGAGATTATCAAGGGCGACTACCAGAAGACCTATGACAACCACGGCACGGCGGTGAAGTCCGGGGCGGTGGAGATCCGCTGGAAGGGCGGCAATCTGCCGGACGACAACTATGACACCTTCACGATCAACGGGAAGGTCAGTGGCGTGGAAGCCGGCGGTGCGCTCGCTTTCGTCACGACGCAGTTGTGCGGCACGGACGGCAAGGTCGCCTGGGACGAAGTGGCCGCACCCGGCGTCGATCCCCATTCGCTCAAGCACCCGGCGCCGCTGCTCCAGCTTGCCGCAGTTGATGACATGCCGATGGGCCACGGTGCCATGCACGGGCAGGGGGCCATGCATGGCCAGGGTCACGATGCTATGATGATGGCTCAGGGCGGCCAGATGATGCATGGCGCGATGGACGGGTCCGGCATGGCCGGCGCCAATCCAGGCACGATGGAAACCGCCAAGGTCGGTGACCTCGAACTGACTGCAGGCTTCACCCGCGCCATGCTGCCGGGCCAGCCTGTGGGCGGTGGTTTCGTCACCATCCAGAATGCCGGCGCAACCGACGACGTGCTGATCGCAGCCGAATCGCCGACATCGGGTCGCGTCGAGCTTCACGAAATGGCGATGGTCGGTGACGTCATGAAGATGCGTCAGCTGAAGGACGGCATTCCGGTTCCGGCCGGCACAACCGTGGAGCTGAAGCCGGGTGGTCTGCACATGATGTTCATGGATGTGAAGGATCCGTTTGTCGAGGGCGGCCAGGTGCCGGTGACCCTCACCTTCGAAAAGGCCGGCACCGTCGAACTCGTTCTGCCGATTGGTCCGGCCAAGGGCAAGTAAGCCCGGATCCCAGTGCCCCGGATCCCAGTGCATTGTCGAAGGGCCACGGCGGATTTCCGCCGTGGCCCTCATGTCATCCGGGAGGATGTGTGCGATCTGGCCTCAGGCGGCCGAATTCTTGTAGGCCTCGAGCGTTTCCTTGAGGCTCGCCTGGGCCAGGTGCTTCTGGCTTGCGGTCAGGAAGTAGAGGGCAAGCGCCGGCGGCTGGACGATGTTGACGAGCGCCCTCAGTTGGAAGTCCTCGCTGGTGGCGGCCTTCTCGGCAAGCAGGCGAGTGCTCTCCTCGACGAAGGCGTTACGCGAGGTCCGCTGTGGCGGCTTGGAGCTCTCCATTGCATAGGCGGCTGTCGTGGCCGAGACTGTGACGACCTGTGTCATTGGCTTCACCAACTGGTTTATCAATTGGGCGACACTACACCACCGGCATCTCCGCTTCTTTAAATCGAAAAGTGCAATTTAAGTAAAATCTTAATAGCGGAAATCCGTATTGTTCAAGGATGAATTATTTGCGTGCAGGGGCCCTCGGAAGGCCCTGATCCGCTTGCAATTGCGGTGCGATCTGTCATTTTCCAGCTGAATTTGCGTTCTTCGCAATTGTTCTGGCAGACAACATTTAGGCCCCCGGCGCCGGTCAGGCGAAGGGTGGGAGGAGGGGAGGAAAGCATGATTATTCTCGTGGGTTATGTGAGCATCGAGGGCCAATCCAAGAAGATCGCCGAGACGGTCGCCGCCCAGATCGAAAAGGGCGGGGACCGCGCCGTGCTGGTCAACGTCCTGACCGGTGCGGAATACGGCGTCGATCACCCGCAGGCCGTGATCCTTTGCGCGCCGATCCATGCCGGACGCTACCCGGCCCCCTTCGTCGACTTCGTCGAGCGCGAGCGCGACTGGCTGAAGTCCGTGCCGAGCGCCTTCGTTTCGGTGTCGCTGTTCATTCGCAGCGAATTCGCCGAAGAGCGCGAGGAGGCGATGCATTTCCCCGACGCCCTGATGGCGCAGACGGGCTGGACGCCGGGCATGGTTCACCACGCGGCCGGCGCGCTTCGCTACACGGAATACGACTTCTTCAAGCGTTGGATGGCCAAGCGCCTCGCCGCGCGCGAGGGTGCCCCGACCGACGTCAACCAGGTCTACGAATTCACCGACTGGGCGGCGCTCGACAGCTTCACCAAGGAATTCATCGCGGCCGCCAAGGCCTGAGCGAAACCGCCCGCCGGTCCTGATCGGCGGGTTTCTCTCTTGCCGGCTCTAGAGCCTCGGCTGCACGTGAGGTCGCATGCTCCAGATACTGCTCGTGGCCCTTGGGGGCGCCGTCGGTTCGGTTTGCCGCTATCTGGTCGGTGTCGGCGCGCTCCGGTTGATGGGGCCGTCCTTCCCCTGGGGCACGCTCGCCGTCAATGTCGCCGGCTCGTTCGCCATCGGCATTCTGGGCGAACTGATCGTCGTCCGTTTCGGCGCCTCGGCCGAGTTGCGGCTTCTGCTGATCACCGGTTTTCTCGGCGGCTTCACCACCTTCTCCGCCTTTGCGCTTGACGCCGTCACCCTGTTCGAGCGGGGCGCCTCCTTTGCCGCGGCGACCTACCTCGCGCTCAGCATCGGTGCGTCGATTGCCGCCGCGATCGCCGGCATCGGTCTGATGCGTTCGCTGCTCTGACTGGTTTTCCTGTTTCCATCTTCGGTCGAAATGCTCTAAAGCCCTGCTTAAGACGAGATCTGCGGGCTTTTCCGCAGCAGTGACCGAAAGATTGGCTATGGCAGGCATCGAACATATCACCGTGGAAGCCGACGAGGCAGGCATGCGTCTGGACCGTTGGTTCAAGGTGCATTTCCCCGGCCTCGGCTTCGGCCAGTTGCAGAAACTGCTGCGCTCCGGCCAGGTGCGTGTCGATGGCGGCCGCGTGAAGACCGACGCCCGCGTGCAGCCGGGGCAGGTGGTGCGCATCCCGCCGCTGGACGTGGACCTGAAGATCAAGGCCGGGCCGATCGGCTCGCACGACCTGAAGCATTCCGAGGATGGCGAGCTTCTGTCGCGCATGCTTTTGCATGAGGACGAGAAGGTGTTCGTGCTCAACAAGCCGGCCGGGCTTGCCGTGCAGGGTGGTTCGGGCCTGACACGCCATATCGACAAGATGCTCGAGGCCTGGACCAGCAAGAAGGGCGAGAAGCCGCGTCTCGTGCACCGGCTCGACCGCGACACCTCCGGCGTGCTGGTGGTTGCCCGCACGCGCGGTGCGGCCCAGAAGCTCACGGCCGCCTTCCGCGAACGCGATACCCACAAGACCTACTGGGCGCTGGTCAAGGGCGTGCCGCGCAAGCACGAGGACAAGATCTCCACCTGGCTGGTCAAGGACCAGACCGACGAAGGCGACCGGATGCGCGTCGCCCGGCACGGCGAGGACGGTGCCGATCACGCAGTTTCCTACTACCGCGTCATCGATACCGCCGCGCAGAACCTCGCCTGGCTGGAAATGGAACCCTATACCGGCCGTACCCACCAGTTGCGCATCCACGCGCTGCATATCGGCCATCCGATCATCGGCGATCCGAAATATTTCATCGACGACCACAACTGGGATTTCCCCGGCGGCGTCCAGAAGCGCCTGCATCTGCATGCACGTCGCATCGACATCCCGCATCCGAACGGCGGGCGCCTGAAGGTCACCGCGCCGCTGTCCCCCCATATGGTGCAGACGTGGAACCTGCTGGGCTTCGACCAGGCGGACGGCGACGGCGAGGCAGAATGAAACTCGTCCTGTTCGATTGCGACGGCACGCTCGTCGACAGCGTCGCCCTGATCCACGAGGTGATGGTGCGGACCTTCCGCCACTTCGGCAAGGCCGAGCCGACGGTCGCGGCCACCAAGGCGATCATCGGGCTCACCCTCGACATCGCGATCGCCCGCATCGACGGAAAGCCGCATGCCGACCCGGAAGCCGTGGCGATGATGGCCCACTACAAGGACATCTTCCTCGGCGTCCGCGGCGAACTCGGTTTCCATGAACCGCTTTTCCCCGGCATCGCCGAACTGATCGCCGCCCTTTCTGCCCGCGACGACGTGTTGATCGGCGCCGTCACCGGCAAGTCGCGCCGCGGTCTCGACATGGTGCTTGAAACCCACGGCTTCGCCTCCCATTTCTTCGTTTCCCGCACGGCCGACGATTGCCCGTCCAAGCCGCACCCGGCCATGGTCACGGAGTGTTGCGACCAGGCGGGCTTCGTGCCGGCCGAAACCGTCGTCATCGGCGATGCGGTCTACGACATGCAGATGGCCAAGGCCGCCGGTGCGACCGCCATCGGCGTATCCTGGGGTTATGCCAGCGTCGAGCAATTGTGGGCCGCCGGTGCCGACGCGGTGGTCGATCGCCCGGCCGACATTCTGAACTACATTCACTGAGGTTTTTCCGATGCGCGACGAGTTGAGCGTTTTCGTCCCCGAGCAGAGCGATGCCGATCCGGTGCGCCGGGCGCAGATCCAGATGAAGAAGCCGCAGGCCAAGCGGTTCTATACCGAGGTGACGGTCGTGCCGGAGGGTGAGGCCTTTGCCGTGAAGCTCGACGGGCGCCCCGTCAAGACGCCGGGCAAAAAGCTCCTGGCGCTTCCGACCCGTGCGGCTGCGGAACTGGTTGCCGCCGAATGGCGCGCCCAGGTGGAGATCATCAATCCCGAGACCATGCCGGCGACGCGGCTTGCCAATACCGCGGTCGATGCCGTGGCCGACCAAGCCGAGGCGGTGTTCGAGGACATCGTGCGCTACAGCGGCAGCGACCTCTTGTGCTACCGCGCCGACGGTCCGCAGGAACTGGTAGAGCGCCAGCGCGAGCGCTGGGACCCGGTGCTGTCCTGGCTGGCCGCAACCCATTCCGCCCGTTTCATCCTGGCCGAAGGCGTCATCCACCAGGAGCAGCCGGCCGAGGCCGTCGCCGCCTTCGCCACGGCACTTCAGGCCGAGCGCTCGCCGCTCGCCTTGTCGTGCCTGCATGTGGTCACGACCATCACCGGCTCGGCCATGCTGATGCTGGCCCTTCGCGACCGCCATCTCACGCTTGAAGAGGTCTGGGCGCTCGCGCATCTCGACGAGGACTGGACCGACGAGCACTGGGGCGTGGATGTGGAGGCGGAGGCGCGGCGCGCCAAGCGCTTTGCCGAAATTGCCGCGGCCTCGGCCATGCTCGAGGCACTGCGCGCTAAGGATTAACGGTCCGCTAACCATAAAGGTGGGACTCTCTGGCGGAATAGAATCATCCGTCCGGGGTTGCTCATGTTTGCGCGCTTCTTCAAGCTTGGCTTCGCGCTGTTGTTGTTCGGCGCACTGGCCTCCTGCAGTCTCACCAACGGCCGGCCCATTACCCGGCCGCTCAGCTATCATGTGCGCGACGTCACCGTGATCGCCGATGCGACCGTTCCGACCCGGATCATCGCCGGCGTCGATCGGCGTGTGTCCGCCGCGATCACCGCAACCCGGCCGCCGGCCGGGGCCGAACGGGTGGTCGTTCTCGTGCGGATCGAAAAGCTCGGCTACGGCTTCAACGCGCGGCGCCATTTGCAGACGGCGCGCTTTACCGTGACCGCCGCCTCGGTGGAAACGGGCGACCCGGTCGCAACGGGCAGCTTCCTGGTCAACAATCCAACCGACGATCCGATGATGGCAGAAGAGAGCCTGGCCGAAGAAATCGCCAGCCGCGTGCGCTTCGCCTTCTCGTTGGCCTCGCCGTCGCTGCGCAAGGTCGTCCGGCCGCCGCGCGCACAGTCCACCAGACTGAAGACCGCGCCGGAGTCAGGGGCGCCGGCCATTGCGGAGCCTGCGGCCGCAACGGCTGCCGAGCCCGCGGCTGAAACGCCTCCGGCCCCGGCCGCACCGCCCGCCGAGGCGATCAAGACGAATGTCGAGGAAGGCGCAAGCGGTGCGGTCAAGCTCGGCGGCACGGCACCGAACATCCCCTGCGATCCCGCCAAGGACAAGGATTGCGCCGCGCCGAAGCCCTGAGTCGTTCCTGGACCTCGATTGACTCGGATACGGCTTCCACCTATTCCAGAGACTACGGATGGTTTCCGGGCCGGCCATTTTCGGCCCGGGAAGCAAAAGGGAATGCGACGGCGGGGATCCAGACCGGGACCGCCAATCGCAGCCGACCCCGCGACTGTAGAGCGGCGAGGGTCTTCCGTCCGGCAAGGGCCTCGGTGACGGATGGCGGTTCGCAGGGTGCGGACGGTCCGAAGCAGGGTTCAGCCGGAAAAGCCACTGGAGGGCTGCGCGATCAGCCGGGGCCGGACGCCTCTATCATCTACGAATCGTCCTCCCTTTCGCGCCGCATCCACCTCCGGGAAGGCAAGGAAGATCCGCCGGTGCATCTTTGGCACCACGACCCGCGAGCCAGGAGACCTGCCAACCGTGCCGGGCATCAAGCCCACACCTTGCAAAGGGGAGGCTCCCCTTGTTGCCAGCACGGAGGTTGTCGTGGCGACACTATCGACGAACGGGATCTCCGGATTCCGTGAATGCGCACATCGTGCGATCCTGTCCCGCGAAGGCCGCTCCGCCGTGAGCGGTCGACCAGCGCCTGCGTTCCGCGGTGCGCGCTTTCGCCTGCACGGGTGCTGCGGCTTTGCCCCCGTTCTCGCCGGCGGGCGTTGAGCCATGGCCGGCCCATCCTCTTCCATTCTCGTTCTCGGCGGCGCCCGCTCGGGCAAGTCGCGCTTTGCCGAGGGTCTTGCCGTCGACTGCGCGGCTGACCGCCATTATGTCGCGACCGGTCGCGCCTTCGACGAGGAAATGCGCGACAGGATAGCCAGGCACCGCACCGATCGCGGCGATGGCTGGACGACCCATGAGGAGCCGGTCGATCTGCTCGGCCAGCTCCGGCGGATCGATGATCCGTCGCGTGTCGTGCTGGTCGACTGCCTGACGCTCTGGGTCACCAATCTGATGCTGGAAAACCATGACGTTGCGGCCCGCTCGGCTGAACTCGCCGCGTTTCTCCCGCAGCTCAAGGCGAGGGTGATCCTGGTGTCGAACGAGGTCGGGCTGGGCATCGTGCCGGAAAACCGCATGGCGCGCGAATTCCGCGACCATGCCGGCCGGCTCCATCAACTGATCGCGGCGCGTGCCGCGGAAGTCTATTTTGTCGCGGCCGGCTTGCCGCTGAAAATGAAGGGTTGACCATGCTGCAACAGAAGATCCCCGCGACCGTCATCACCGGCTTCCTCGGCGCCGGCAAGACCACCATCATCCGCAACATGCTGATGAATGCCGGCGGCAAGAAGATCGCGCTGATCATCAACGAGTTCGGTGATCTCGGCGTCGACGGCGACGTGCTGAAGGGCTGCGGCGCCGACAACTGCACCGAGGACGACATCATCGAGCTGACCAATGGCTGCATCTGCTGCACCGTCGCCGACGATTTCATCCCGACCATGCAGCGCCTGCTGGAGCGCGACGTGAAGCCCGACCACATCGTCATCGAGACCTCGGGCCTGGCGCTTCCCCAGCCGCTGGTCGCCGCCTTCAACTGGCCGGACATCCGCACCCGCGTCACCGTCGACGGTGTCATCACCGTGGTCGACAGCGCAGCGGTGGCCGCCGGCCGCTTTGCCGACGATCACGACAAGGTGGATGCGGCGCGCGTGGCTGACGAAGGCCTCGACCACGACAGCCCGCTGGAGGAACTGTTCGAGGACCAGCTGACCTGCGCCGACCTCATCATCCTCAACAAGACCGACCTGCTCGACGCCGAGAGCATCGCCCGGGTGCGGGCCGAAGTGGCCGAGCGCATCCACCGCAAGCCGACGCTGATCGAGGCGAAGAACGGCGACGTGCCGGCGCTGGTGCTGCTCGGCATCGGGGCTCGCACCGAAGACGACATCGAGAACCGCAAGTCGCACCATGAGATGGAGCACGAGGCGCTGCACGAGAGCGGCGAGGATCACGACCATCACCACGATCACGACGAATTCGAAAGCTTCGTCATGAAGCTCGGTCCGATCGCCGATCCGTCCGGCTTTGTCGATCGGCTGAAGGGCGTAATCGAAGCCCATGACGTGCTGCGTCTCAAGGGTTTCATCGACGTGCCGGGCAAGCCGATGCGCCTCGTCATCCAGGCCGTCGGTTCCCGCATCGACACCTATTTCGACCGCCCCTGGGCCTCCGGCGAAAAGCGCGAAACCCGCTTCGTCGTCATCGGCCTGCACGACTGGGATTTCGGCGCGGTAGTCGAAGCGGTCGAGAAGGCGGCTTGAGGTTTGAATGAGAGTATGAGCGCGCGGTTCACCCCCCTCTGGCCTGCCGGCCATCTCCCCCTCAAGGGGGGAGATCGGCATGCGGTATCCGCAACGACGGTGGCTGGACTTCCCGCGTTTGTCGGTTATTGGAACGCTCACTCGATGATGGAACGTTCGGCGAGGGTTGCCATCTTCCAATCTCCCCCCTTGAGGGGGAGATGCCCGGCAGGGCAGAGGGGGGTACCCGCGACGCTCCAGGGCAGCAATGAGGGGCATGTTACCCATGCCGTGCGCGCATGCATCTTCTCCTAGCCCAGAAAGGCTCGATCGCCGACGGAGACGAGGCCGTTGATCTCGGCCAGACGCCGGGCGACATCCTGTTCCTCTCGGCGGCCGATACCGAGCTGGCGGCGATTGCCGCCGCGGTCGCGGCCCGTGCCGAGGGCCCGAGCTTCCGGCTCGCCAGCCTGATGAGCCTCAAGCACCCGATGTCCGTCGACACCTATGTCGAGCGCACGGCGCGGCATGCGAAGCTGATCGTCGTCCGGGCGCTCGGCGGCGCCAGCTATTTCCACTATGTGCTCGAGGCGCTGCATGCCATGGCCCGCCGCACGGGAGCAGCGATCGCCGTGCTGCCCGGCGACGACAAGCGGGACGAGGGGCTTGCCGAATTCTCGACCCTTCCTCCGGAGGACCTGTCCGCGCTCTGGGCCTATCTGATCGAGGGCGGCGACGCCAATGCACGGGCTTTCGTCGACTATGCCTGCGCCCTGATCGGTCACGGCGAGAAGCCGGCGCCCGCCGCGCCCCTCCTGAAAGCCGGCATCTGGTGGCAGGGCAGGGGCGCGATCGGTGTCGGTGAATGGAAGCAAGCGTCGAGGATCGCCCCTCATCCGCCTGCCGGCACCTTCTCCCCGTCGAACGGGGAGAAGGGGTATTCTGGCTCTGCGTCGCCGAGTTCGGTGATACCCCCCTCTGGCCTGCCGGCCATCTCCCCCTCAAGGGGGGAGATCGGACGCGGTGACCACGCCGCGTCACCTCCAGCTTTGGTGTTTGCGGAAAGGGATTCTGAAGGCCCGACGCCGGATGAAGCTGAGGACGCTTGCCGCGAGTCGATCTCCCCCCTTGAGGGGGAGATGGCCGGCAGGCCAGAGGGGGGGGAACGCGTGCCGCCGCCGCCCGTCGCCGCCCTCTGCTTCTACCGCGCCCTCGTGCAAACCGGCGAGACCAGGCCGGTCGAGGCTATGATCGACGCCTTGAAGACGCAAGGGTTGACCGCGCTGCCGGTCTTCGTCTCCAGCCTGAAGGACGCCGTCTCGGTCGAGACGCTCCGGTCGATCTTCGCCGAGGCGCCGCCCGCCGTCGTCATCAACGCCACCGGCTTTGCCGTCTCGGCGCCGGGCGCCGAGCGGGTCTCGACCGTGCTGGACGAGGGCGGCGCGGTCGTGCTGCAGGCGCTGTTCTCATCCTCCACCCGCGAGGCCTGGGAGGCCTCGTCGCAGGGCCTCACCGCCCGCGATCTCGCGATGAGCGTGGCGCTGCCGGAGGTCGACGGCCGGGTGATGACGCGTGCCGTTTCCTTCAAGGCCGCCGCGCGTTTCGATGCCCGCGTCGAGACCAATATCGTCTCCCACGAACCCGATGCCGGTCGCGCCGCCTTCGTCGCAAGACTGGCCGCCAATTGGGCGCGGCTCAGGTTGACCCCGGCCTCCGAGCGGCGGGTGGCGCTGGTCATGGCCAACTATCCGAACCGCGACGGCCGCCTCGGCAATGGCGTCGGCCTCGACACACCGGCGGGCACCGTCGAAGTCCTGCGCGCCATGGCCGCCGAGGGCTACACGCTCGACGCGCTGCCCGCCGACGGCGATGCGCTGATGACCCATCTGATGGCCGGCCCGACCAATGCGGCGACCGACGGCCGCGAGATCCGCGAAACGCTATCGGCAAGCGATTACATTAGCTTCTTCGAAAGTCTTCCGGAAAAGGTTCAGGAAGACGTTACCGCGCGTTGGGGCGCGCCGGAGAAAGATCCGTTCTTCCTCGACGGCCGGTTTGCCCTGCCGCTGTCGCGCCTCGGCAATGTCGTCGTCGGCATCCAGCCGGCGCGGGGCTACAATATCGATCCGAAGGAAACCTACCATTCGCCCGATCTCGTGCCACCGCACGGCTATCTCGCCTTCTACGCCTATCTGCGCCGGCAGTTCGACACCCATGCGGTGATCCATATGGGCAAGCACGGCAATCTGGAATGGTTGCCGGGCAAGGCGCTGGCGCTGTCGGAAACCTGCTACCCGGAAGCCGTCTTCGGCCCGCTGCCGCATCTCTACCCCTTCATCGTCAACGACCCAGGCGAGGGCACCCAGGCCAAGCGCCGCACCTCCGCCGTCATCATCGACCACCTGACCCCGCCGCTCACCCGTGCCGAAAGCTACGGGCCGCTGAAGGACCTGGAGGCGCTGGTCGACGAATATTACGAGGCCGCGGGCGGTGATCCGCGCCGGCTGAAACTGCTCAAGAAACAGATCCTCGACCTCGTCGCCGACATCGGCCTCGACCAGGACGCCGGCATTGTCCGCGACGAGGCGGAGGAAAGCGCGCTCGAAAAGCTCGACGCCTATCTCTGCGACCTCAAGGAAATGCAGATCCGCGACGGCCTGCACATTTTTGGCCTTGCACCGGAGGGCCGGCTGCTGACCGACCTCACCGTGGCGCTGGCCCGCGTGCCCCGGGCTCTCGGCGAGGGCGGCGACCAGAGCCTGCAGCGGGCGATTGCGGGGGATGTTCTTGTGAAAGAAGACCCCTCCCCAACCCCTCCCCACAAGGGGGAGGGGCTTCCGCTCGAGCGTGACGCTGCCGTTGAACGCCAAAGCGAGCCACGGGTGTTCTCCCCCCTTGTGGGGGAGATGGCCGGCAGGCCAGAGGGGGAGTTTTCGTTCAAGGTCGACATATTCGACCCCCTCGACTGCGTCATGTCCGACCCCTGGACCGGTCCGAAACCCACCATCCTCTCCGACCTGACCGACGCCCCCTGGCGCACCAGGGGCGACACCGTCGAGCGCATCGAACTCCTCGCCGCCAAGCTCGTGGACGGGACCGCGTCCTGCCCCGAAGACTGGCTCGCCACGCGCGCCGTGCTTGAGGAAATCAAAACCCGCCTCAAGCCGTCGATCATGCGCTCCGGTCCGGCCGAGATCGAGGGTCTGCTGACCGGCCTTGCCGGCCGCTTCGTGCCGCCCGGACCCTCCGGCGCGCCGACGCGCGGCCGTCCCGATGTTCTGCCGACCGGCCGCAACTTCTATTCGGTCGACAGCCGCTCGGTTCCGACGCCGGCGGCCTATGAACTCGGCAAGAAGTCGGCAGAACTCCTGATCGCACGCTATGTCCAGGACCATGGCGAGTGGCCGACTTCTTTCGGTCTCACCGCCTGGGGCACCTCGAACATGCGCACCGGCGGCGACGACATCGCCCAGGCGCTGGCGCTGATCGGGGTGAAGCCGCTCTGGGACATGGCCTCGCGCCGCGTCACCGGCTTCGAGATCTTGGCCCAGGCGATCCTCGGCCGCCCGCGCGTCGACGTGACGCTGCGCATCTCCGGCTTCTTCCGCGATGCCTTCCCGGAACAGATCGCGCTCTACGACAAGGCGGTGCGGGCGGTGTCCGCACTTGATGAGGACGAGGGCGACAATCCGATCGCCGCCCGCGTCCGGGCCGAGACCGCGCGGCTCGTCGCCGACGGGCTGGACGAGAAGACGGCCTCACGGCGTGCCGGCTACCGCGTCTTCGGTTCCAAGCCCGGCGCCTATGGCGCAGGCCTGCAGGCGCTGATCGACGAAAAAGGTTGGGAACGCCGCGGCGATCTCGCCGAGGCCTATCTCGTCTGGGGCGGCTATGCCTATGGCGCCGGCGAAGACGGCAAGGCTGAGCGCGGCCTGTTCGAGGAACGCCTGCGGACCGTGCAGGCGGTCGTGCAGAACCAGGACAATCGCGAACACGATCTGCTCGACAGCGACGACTACTACCAGTTCGAAGGCGGAATGACCGCCGCGATCGAGCATGTCGCGGGCGCCCGTCCGACCGTCTACCACAACGACCATTCGAGGCCGGAAAAGCCGGTGATCCGCACGCTCGATGAGGAGATCGGCCGCGTCGTGCGCGCCCGCGTCGTCAACCCGAAGTGGATCGACGGCGTGATGCGCCACGGCTACAAGGGCGCCTTCGAGATCGCCGCGACGGTCGACTACATGTTCGCCTTTTCCGCCACCACCGGCGCCGTGCGCGACCACCATTTCGAGGCGGTCTACCAGGCCTTCGTTCTCGATGAACGCGTGCGCGATTTCATGGCGGAGAAGAACCCGGCGGCGCTGCGCGAAATGTCCGAACGGCTGATCGAGGCTATCGACCGCGGGTTGTGGACGCCACGCAGCAATTCGGCGATGTTCGACCTTTCGCGGCTCGTGCAAGGTCGTACCTGAAACGACAATTGGAGGATGACACGATGACAGACGAGCTTCCCGGCGCTTCACCCGAAGCCGATCTCGCCCGCCACGCGGAAAAAATGGCGAAGAAGAAGGCCGCGCGTGAGAAGATCATGGCGACCAAGACCGGCGAGAAGGGGCTGATCATCGTCCACACCGGCAAGGGCAAGGGCAAGTCCTCGGCCGCCTTCGGCATGATCTTCCGCCATATCGCCCATGGCCGGAAATGCGCGGTGGTGCAGTTCATCAAGGGCGCCATGTCGACCGGCGAGCGTGACCTGATCCTCAAGCACTTTTCCGACCTGTGCGAATTCCACACCATGGGCGAGGGCTTCACCTGGGAAACCCAGGACAAGGCGCGCGACATCGCCATGGCCAAGGCCGCCTGGGAAAAGGCCAAGGAACTGATCCGCGATCCCTCCAATTCCATGGTCCTGCTCGACGAGATCAACATCGCCATCCGCTACGACTACATCGACATCGCCGATGTGGTCGAGTTCCTGGAGAGCGAGAAGCCGGAAATGACGCATGTCGTTCTGACCGGCCGCAACGCCAAGGATGAGCTGATCGAGATCGCCGACCTGGTGACCGAGATGGAGCTGGTGAAGCACCCGTTCCGCTCCGGCATCAAGGCGCAGATCGGGGTGGAGTTCTAGGCGGCAGTATGGTCACAGACGGTGCTGAGGCAACATGCGATTGTGTAGCACCGCCATGACCTGAATGCCTTCGGCAATGTGAACATAGAAGATGACATGCTCCCCTTCGGGAAAGCAGAAGAGGCCGTCTCTGATGTCCGGTCGCGCCTTGCCGAGGCGCGGATTGTCCGCCAGCCACTCGATCCTCGATTTGAGTTGAGCGATATAGGCGCGACGCTGCTCATTGCCCCAAGTCAACGCGGTGTAGCGGTTGATTGACCGCATATCGTTTGCCGCTCTCTTGCTGAGGCGCGCACGGCGCTTCACCGCGTAGCGTCCGCGATATCTTCGTCAAGGAGCTTTTCGAGGAAATCATCCTCGGCAAATTCGCCGCGCCGCGCCTGTTCCAGGCCGATGTCGATCTCACGACGGAGTTCCGCCAGCTTGCGTTCGCGTTCTTTGAGCCCTTCGAGTGCGTCGCGTACGACGTCGTTCGCTGTCGCATAGCGACCGCTATTCACCTGGGCCTCGATGAAATCGTCCCAGTGCTTGCCAAGATTGAGGCTGGTATTGGCCATGGCCAGTCTCCTCCAAGGAGTTGTGCGCCGCCATCCAAATATAGGTTGAAACGGCGCAAAAGCAAAGTGAAGCTCAGAACCCCATCCACACCCGCACCGGATTGGTCGGGTCCATCAGCAGCTTCACGGCGAGCGCCACGCAGGTGACGATCAGCAGCGGCTTGATCAGTTTGGCGCCGTTCTTCATGGCGAGCTTCGAGCCAAGCTGGGCGCCGAGGAACTGGCCGAGCCCCATCAGGAGCCCGACCTTCCACAGGACCACGCCGCTCGCCAGGAAGACGAGGAAGGCGCCGAGATTGGAGGAGAGGTTCAGGAGCTTGGTATGCGCAGTCGCCTTCAGCATGCCGAAGCCGGCGAGCGAAACAAAGGCCAGCATGAAGAAGGATCCGGTGCCTGGTCCGAACACGCCGTCGTAGAAGCCGATCAGCGGCACGAAGCTCAGGCCGAACAGGAAGGGCGTCATGCGCTGATGGCGGTCGACGTCCGAGAGATTGGGCTTGAGCGCAAAATAGAGCGCAATCGCCACCAGCAGGAAGGGCATCAGCGCGCGCAGCACGTCGCCGGGTACGACGGTTGCCAGCAGTGCGCCGACAGCACCGCCGAATCCAGCCAGCGCCGCCATCGGCAGCTGGCTCTTAAGGTCCACATGCCCCTTGCGGGCGTAGGCGATCGTCGCCGAGGCCGCGCCGAACATCGACTGCAGCTTGTTGGTGCCCAGCGTCTGGAGCGGCGGTATGCCGGCGATCAGCATGGCCGGGATGGTGATCAGCCCGCCGCCGCCGGCGATCGAATCGATGAAGCCGGCCAGGAAGGCAGCGACGAACAGCAAAAGCAGCGTGGAGAACAGGATTTCGGGCAAGGCAAGGGTCCGCACGGAGAAAAACGGCAGGCGGATCACTTCGCCCGTCTGCCCCTATCGCACAAACCGGACGGCACAAAAAGCCCGATCGCACGTGCTTCCGTGTCCAAGGACCGAAGGGCGGGAACTCGCCCCGTTCCGGCTTTCAGGCCGACGAAAGGGGCGGACTCCTGTCAGGCTGCGATCACATGCCTCTGACGAGATTACCCAGCAGCAGGAGAACGAAGGCGGCGGTCATGATCCAGAACGACGGAATGGCCGCAAACGGCAGGATATTGAGGAAAATCAACACTGCCGCGATGGCAAGCAGAACCGCGATGACGAAAACGGCCTGGGTGGGGCGGCTCAGATACATAAGATGGTGCTCCAAATTGGACGATCCTGGGGTCAGGACGACATCGTGTAACGCCGTGGACGGGCGAAAGTTCCATGGCGCAGAAAATTCGGTCTCCTTCCTGTCCCGTGTCCATGGCGTCTGTCCGCGCGCGGATGGCCCACAGAATGGCGCAAACAGGTTTGACCTGATGGGGCCGACTGGCTAAAGCTCTTGTCATGTGCGACGGCGCCTGTTCGACAGGCTGGAAATAGTCCGGTGCGGCCGACCCAAGCAGGGGGCCAATTCCGGAGCTGTCCGTAAAGGCCATGGAGTCCTCCGTTATGTGACGGGCTCCGGCGCTTCGTACATGAGGAAAACGAAGCAGGAGGCCTATTCATGTCGGAAAAACTCGGAATCATGGTCTGCGGCCACGGCAGCCGTAACCAGAATGCGGCGCGCGAATTCGCCATCATCGCCGAGGCGCTGCGGGCCAGAAACCCCGACATGCCGGTGGAATACGGCTATCTCGAATTCTGCAATCCGGTGATCTCGGCCGGTCTCGACAAGTTGCGCGCCGAAGGCGTCACCCGCGTGCTGGCCGTGCCGGGCATGCTCTTTGCCGCCGGTCACGCCAAGAACGACATTCCTTCGGTGCTCAATACCTACCAGGCGCAGAACCCGGGCATGGTTATCAACTATGGCCGCGAACTCGGCATCGACCTGAAGATGATCCGCGCCGCCGGCGACCGCATCCAGCAGGCGGTCGACGAAGCCAACCGGACGCTCGGCGTAGTCGACAAACACGACACGCTGCTCATGGTCGTCGGCCGCGGCTCGTCCGACCCGGACGCCAATTCCAACGCCTCCAAGGTCATGCGCATGCTCTGGGAAGGCATGGGCTTCGGCTGGGGCGAGACCTGCTATTCGGGCGTCACCTTCCCGCTGGTCGAGCCGGGGCTCTCCCATGCCGCCAAGCTCGGCTACAAGCGCATCATCGTCTTTCCGTATTTCCTCTTCACCGGGGTGCTGGTGAAGCGCATCTATTCCTACACCGACGAAGTGGCGGCGCGTCACCCGGAGATCCAGTTCGTCAAGGCGAGCTATCTCAACGATCACCCGCTGGTGCTCGACGCCTTCCAGGACCGGGTGAAGGAAATCCTCGAGGGCGCGGCGGTGATGAACTGCCAGATGTGCAAGTACCGCGAACAGGTGCTGGGATTCGAGGCCGATATCGGCCAGCCGCAAGAGAGCCATCACCACCATGTCGAGGGCATCGGCGGCGGGCTGGAGAACTGTCCGTGCAAGGGCGATTGCGATGCCTCCTGTCGCGATCCCGATTTCTGCAAGGAGCACGGCTTGCCCTGGACGCCGGTTCATTCCCATGCCGAGCCGAACGACCTTGGGCCGGCCTTCGACTACGCCCCCTCGACCACCCTCGGCGGCAAGTACGGCCACCTGATGAACGCCGCCCCCGACGCCGAACTGGAGGCCGTGATGAGCGCGCCCTCGAGCGGCAAGCCGCATGTCCACGAGCACGGCCCGAACTGCGGCTGCGGCCATCACCACGGGCATGATCACGGCCACGACCACGGGCGTGACCACGATGACCACCATCATGACCATGGCCATAAGCACGACGATCACGCCCATGCGCACGGGCATAGCCACGGTGACGATCACGGTCATGACCACGGTCACAGTCACGGCCATGAGCACGGACACGATCATGCCGGCGGCCATTCCCACGATCACGGTCACCACGACCACCATCACGCCCCTTACCCCCACGCCGACCATCCGCTCGGCCCGAAGTCGATGCAGAAGAAGAAGTGATGGGGCAGGTGGCACAATCGCTGGCGGGCCTCTGCCCCTCATCCCCCTGCCGGGACCTTCTCCCCGTTCTGACGGGGAGAAGGAGGACGGGGCCCGGGCGGTGCCACACGTCCCTTCTCCCCGCGAGCGGGGAGAAGGTGGCGGCAGCCGGATGAGGGGCGGTTCATGACGATCCTCGACTACATCCGCGATCCCGCCGAGATCTACCGCCAGTCCTTCGAGACGATCCGCGCGGAAGCGGATCTGTCACGGTTTTCCGGCGGCATGGAAAAGCTGGCGATCCGCCTGGTCCACGCCTGCGGCATGACCGATCTGACCGATGACATCGCCTTTTCCGCCGGCGCCTTCGAGGCCGGAGCGGCGGCGCTGGCCCGCGGCGCGCCGGTGCTTTGCGATGTGGAAATGGTTCGCCACGGCATCATTCGCCGCCTGCTGCCGGCGGAGAACGAGGTGATCTGCCTGCTGAACGACGCACGCGTGCGCCCGAAGGCCGAGGCGATCGGTAATACCCGTTCGGCCGCCCACGTCGATCTGTGGGACGAACATCTGGCCGGCGCTGTGGTTGCCATCGGCAATGCGCCGACCGCGCTCTTCCGCCTGCTGGAGCGGCTCGACGCCGGTGCGCCGAAGCCGGCGCTGATCCTCGGCCTGCCGGTGGGTTTCGTCGGCGCCGCCGAAAGCAAGGAGGCACTGATCGCCGACAGTCGTGGCATTCCCTTCATTGCCGTTCGCGGCCGGCGAGGGGGCTCGGCCATGGCGTCCGCCGCCATCAACGCACTGGCCGGGGGGCTCGGCGCCAATGACTGACAGAACGGCCGAAATGACACCCTGGCTTACCATCATCGGCATTGGCGACAACGGGCTTGCGAGCCTGACGCCGCAGGCGCAGGCGCTGCTCTGGCAGACGGAGACGATCGTGCTCGGCGAGCGGCTGGACAGTGTGCTGGAAGGCGCGCATCTGCCGGGCCTGAAACGCATTCTCAGCTGGAGCGCCGGTTTCCGCGAGACGCTTGGCGAGGTGATGCGGCTGCGCGGCACCCCGGTCACCATCCTCGCCACCGGCGATCCCATGCATTTCGGTATCGGCGCGACGCTCAGGCGCTATGTGTCGGTCGAGGAAATGCTGATCCTGCCGTCGCCCTCGGCCTTCTCGCTCGCGGCCGCGCGTCTCGGCTGGCCGCTGCAATCGGTGGCGCAGATTTCCCTGCACGGCCGCCCGCTCACGCACCTGAACCGCCATCTGCTCCCGCGCGCCCGCATCCTGGCGCTGACCTCCGATGCCTCGACCGTCATCGCCGCCGCCGCCCTTCTGGTAAAGCGCGGCTTCGGCGCCTCGATGCTGTCCGTGCTCGAGCACATGGGCGGCGATGCCGAGCGGATCACCGTGATGACGGCGCAGCAGATGCTGGAAAACACGCCGCCGCTGTCCGACTTCAACACGCTGGCGATCGACTGTGCCTCCGAATCGCCGCTGCTCTCGCCCGTGCCGGGCCTGCCGGACGAAGCCTTTCGCCATGACGGGCAGTTGACCAAGCGCGAGATCCGCGCCGTCACCCTGTCGCAGCTCCAGCCCTTTCCCAATGCGCTGCTCTGGGACGTCGGAGCCGGCTGCGGCTCGATCGGCATCGAATGGATGCGCACAGCCATGGGCACGCGCGCCATCGCCATCGAAGGCAAGGCCGAGCGCATCGCGATGATCCGCGCCAATGCGGATGCGCTGGGCGTCCCGGATATGGAGATCGTCGAGGGTACAGCGCCGGAGGCGCTCGACGGCCTGGACGAACCGGACGTGATCTTCATCGGCGGCGGCATCAATCACGAGGGGCTGTTCGAGGCGTGCTGGGACGCCCTGGCGCCCGGCGGCCAACTGGTCGCCAATGCCGTCACGATCGAGGGTGAGGCGCGCCTCGCCGACCTGCGCGGTGCCTTCGGCGGCGAATTGATCCGCCTCTCCGTCGCCCGCGCCGCCCCGGTCGGCCGCTATTGCGGCTGGAAGTCGCTGATGCCGGTGACGATCTGGTCGGTGACGAAGGGGGAGAACGCGTGACCGTTTTCGCCTTTCAAGACCCCCTCCGGCCTGCCGGCCATCTCCCTCACAAGGGGGGAGAGACCCGTGCCGCCAACGTGCAAGGCGTCGGCCGGTCTCTCCGCGCTGACATTTCTTTCCGGGCATTGACCCATGATCTTCTGAAGGCGCGAGCGGGGCCGCGTGCCTGTCTCCCCCCTTGTGGGGGAGATGCCCGGCAGGGCAGAGGGGGTATTTTTCAGAAGAGCGAGGGGCGATCCTCATGACCGGCAAACTCTACGGCCTCGGCCTTGGCCCCGGCGACCCGGAACTGATCACGCTGAAGGCGCACCGCATTCTGAGTGCTGCCCCGGTCGTCGCCTATCCCGCTCCGGACACCGGCCCGAGCTTCGCCCGCCAGATCGCCGCGGCTTATCTCAGTTTCCACCAGGTGGAGGTGCCGATCGTCGTGCCCATGCGGGTCGAGCGGTTTCCGGCGCAGGAGATCTACGACGAAGCGGCCGAGACCCTGTCGCGCCATCTCGATGCGGGCCTCGACGTCGCCGTGCTCTGCGAGGGCGATCCCTTCTTCTACGGCTCCTTCATGTACCTGTTCGAGCGTCTGTCCGATCGCTACGAGACGGAGATCGTGCCCGGCGTGTCGTCGATGATGGCCGCCGCCGCCGCCCTCGGGCGACCGCTCGCCGCGCGCAACGACGTATTGTCCGTCGTGCCGGGGCCGCTCGACGACGAGACGCTGAGGAGCCGGATCGACCCCGCCGCGGCCGTCGCCATCATCAAGGTCGGCCGTCATTTTCACCGCATCCGCGCGCTGATCGATGACATGGGGCTGACCGCTTGCGCCGGCTATGTCGAGCGCGTCAGCCTGCCCGAACAGCGCGTCCTGCCGCTGTCCGCCGTGGCGGAAGACGTCGCGCCCTATTTCTCGATGATCCTGATCTACAAGGGCGGGGAGGGCTGGAATGCATCGCTCGCCGCCGAAAATGCCCGCCACAACGGAATGACCCCATGACTCTCGCACCAGAACCCGCCGTCGTCATCCTGTCCGAGGCGAGCCACGCGCTCGGCCGCAGGATTGCCGATGCGATCGGCGCAAAACTCCACGGCGCCCGCGCCCGCACCGCGCATGTCGATATCGCTTTCGACGAGACAAAGGCGCATCTGGCGGCGCTCTTCTCCGCCGGCCGGCCGATCATCGCGGTGATGGCATCCGGCGCGCTGATCCGCATTCTGGCGCCGCTGCTCGCCGACAAGCATACGGAACCGGCCGTGGTCGCCGTCTCGGAGGATGGCGCCTCGGTCGTTCCGCTGCTCGGCGGCCACCATGGCGCCAACGATCTTGCCCGCACCATCGCCGCAGCCCTCGATGCCCATGCCGCGGTGACCACCGCCGGCGACGTGAAATTCGGCGTCGCCCTCGACCAGCCGCCGCAGGACTATGTGCTTGCCAATCCGGCCGACGCCAAGGCGGTGATGGCGGAGCTGGTGGCAGGGGCCAAGGCGCAGCTCGTTATTTCCTCTCCCCAGCGGGGAGAGGGTGGCGCGATAGCGCCGGGTGAGGGGGCGGCACCCGGCGAGGCCGGCCCTTCGGCCCCCTCATCCGGTCCTTCGGACCACCTTCTCCCCGCCGGGGAGAAGGGAAACCCGCCGCTCGCCGCCTGGCTCGTCGCCTCCCGCATCCCCTTCGCCGCGGACAGCACGGTGACGTTGACGGTCACAGACCGCCCCAAACACGCCGGTCCGCTCGAGCTGGTCTATCATCCGAAGACGCTGGTGCTCGGCATGGGCTGCGAACGCCATGCGTCGAGCGAAGAGGCGATCGCGCTCGCCGAACAGGCTTTGGCGGATAGTGACCTCGCCTGGCAGAGCCTCGCCGCCGTCGCTTCGATCGACGTGAAAGCGGACGAAACCGCGATGCACGACGTCGCCGCCCATTTCGGTGTGCCGGCCCGCTTCTTCCCCGCCGCGCGGCTCGAAGAGGAAGCGCCCAGGCTGCAGAACCCGTCCGAGGTCGTCTTTGCCGAGGTCGGCTGCCATGGCGTCGCCGAAGGTGCGGCGCTTGCCGGCGTCGGCCCGTCCGGCGACCTCGTCTTCCCCAAGATCAAGTCGAAGGGCGTCACCGCCGCGATCGCCCATAGCGCCGCGACCGTCGATCCGGCCATGATCGGCCGGGCCCGCGGCACCCTCTATGTCGTCGGCATCGGGCCCGGCGCCGACCAGTGGCGCTCGCCGGAAGTCTCGGCCATGGTCATGGCCTCCACCGACCTCGTCGGCTATTCGCTCTATCTCGACCTGCTCGGCCCGCTCGCCGCCGGCAAGACGCGCCACGACTTCGACCTCGGCAAGGAAGAGGCGCGCGTCGTCCATGCCATGGAACTGGCGGGCGAGGGCAAGACCGTGGCGCTCGTCTGCTCGGGCGATGCCGGCATTTATGCCATGGCGACGCTGGTGTTCGAACTGTTCGACAAGGGTGGCATCTCGGACGCGGCATCCCGCATCGAGGTCCAGGTCTCGCCCGGCATTTCAGCGCTCCAGGCGGCCGCTGCCCGCATCGGCGCGCCGCTCGGCCACGACTTCTGCACCATCTCGCTCTCCGACCTCCTGACCCCCTGGGAGCATATCCAGCGCCGGGTGAAGGCCGCGGGCGAGGGCGATTTCGTCATTGCCTTCTACAATCCGGTATCGATGAAGCGCCGCACCCAGCTGGCTTACGCCCGCGACACGCTGCTCGAATACCGCCCGGCCTCCACGCCGGTCATCCTCGCCACCAATCTCGGCCGTCCGGGCGAGCATGTCCGTACCGTGCCGCTCGGCGCGCTCAATGTCGACGACGTCGACATGCTGACGGTGGTGGTCGTCGGCTCGTCGGAGAGCCGCACCGTCACGACCGGCGACGGCAAGACCTGGGTCTACACCCCGCGCGGCTATTCGGGGAAGGCGGAGAGCGGGATGAAGGCATGAGCCGTATCGCCGCGACCGTCGGGTCCTTGGTACCCCCCTCTGCCCTGCCGGGCATCTCCCCCTCAAGGGGGGAGATCACAACCCGGAGGCCGCTCGGCCCTTTCTCAGGCCGCAGACCGAGAAGGCAGTCGGGAGCAATTTCGGGGGTGGCCCGGGACATTTCGGCTGACCGCGGGTCGATCTCCCCCCTTGAGGGGGAGATGCCCGGCAGGGCAGAGGGGGGTAACCCGCGACACAACTTGAGGACAACAGCATGACCGTCTATTTCATCGGTGCCGGCCCCGGCGCCCCGGATCTCATCACCGTGCGGGGCCTGAGGCTCATCGAGCGTTGCCCGGTCTGTCTCTATGCCGGCTCGCTGGTGCCCGAAGAGATCGTGCAGGCGGCGCCGGAAGGTGCGATCGTCATGGACACCGCGCCGATGCATCTCGACGCGATCGTCGCCGAGATGGAGGCCGCCCATGCCCGCGGCGAGGATGTCGCGCGAGTGCATTCCGGCGACCCGTCGATCTATGGCGCGATCGCCGAGCAGATGCGAAGGCTCGACGCGCTGAAGATCCCTTACGATGTCGTGCCGGGCGTGCCGGCCTTCGCCGCCACTGCCGCGCGCCTGAAAACCGAGTTGACGCTGCCCGAGATCGCCCAGACGGTGATCGTCACGCGCACCGAGATGAAGGCATCGTCAATGCCGGAATTCGAGACGCTGGAGATCCTCGGCAAGTCGCGGGCGACGCTCGCCATCCATCTGTCGATCCGCAACCTCACCCATATCCGCGACACGCTGACGCCCTATTACGGCGAGGACTGCCCGGTGATCATCGCCTACCGCTCGACCTGGCCGGACGAACTCCTGATCCGCACGACGCTGAAGGACATGGCAGAGGAGGTGCGCAAGGCGAAGATCACCCGCACCGCCCTCATCATGGTCGGCAAGGTCTTCGGCCATGTCGAATTCCGCGACAGCGACCTGTATAATTCCGAGTTCTCCCACGTGCTGCGCAATGTGGGAAAGAAGAAAAAGAAGGCCGACGTGTAATCCGGGGGCAGGCGATGGAGGCTTGGGAATTCGAGGCCGATCTCTTCGAGTACAGCGGCAAGGGCTCCTGGCATTTCGTCACCGTGCCGGCGGATGTCGGCTTCGCCATCCGCTGCGCCACCGGGAGCAGCCGGTCGGGATGGGGCATGGTGGCGGTAACGGCGGAAATCGCCGACGTCGGATTCCGGACCTCGCTTTTTCCCGAAAAGGCATCGTCTAGCTATCTTCTGCCGGTCAAGGCGGCGGTCCGTAAGGCGGCACGACTGAAGGCCGGTGACCGCCTCAAGGTCAGGATCGCACTCCTGCCATGAGTTGCGACCCGATCTGGCCGTGGCGTGCCATTGTTCTTTCACGCCCGGGCGCTATCCTGCCGGCATGAAAGAGGGAGATTCCAATGACGTTCGACGGTAATGTGACGGGCGGCGGCTGCCGTTGCGGAAAGGTGCAGCTGAAGGTGAGGGGCCGGCCGGTGATGACCATGGTCTGCCATTGCACCGGCTGCCAAAAGATGACCGCGAGCGCCTTTTCGCTGAGTTCGCTCTATCCGGAAGACAATGTCGAGGTGAGCGGCCTTGAGCCCGTCATCGGCGGCCTGCATGGGGATCTGCGCCATTTCTTCTGCCCGCATTGCCTGAGCTGGATGTTCACCCGCTTCGACGCCATGGGACCTTTCGTCAATGTGCGTTCGACCATGCTGGACGATGCGGCCGGCTTCACCCCCTTCATGGAAACCTGCGCCAGCGAGAAACTGCCCTGGGTGCAGACGCCGGCGCGGCACAGCTATCCGCAGTTTCCGCCGATGGAGGACTTCCCGCGCCTGATGGGCGAATTCGCCGAAACCGGCGGCTGACAGCTTGGCCATCCGACGCCACATGCGCTAAGACAGGCGCTTCGTTTTTTCAATCCCAACAGCATTCCGGCGGTTACATGCACAAGGTCATTTTCGATACGGATCCGGGCGTCGACGACGCCATGGCGCTGCTCTTCCTCCACCATCATCACGAGATCGATCTTGTCGGGATCACCACCGTCTTCGGCAATGCGTCGATCGAGACGACGACGCGCAATGCGCTGTTCCTCAAGCGCGAGTGGAAGATCGGCGCCCCGGTGGCCCGCGGCGCCGGCGAGACCTTCATCCCGCACCGGGTCAGCCACGAGCCGCCGAAATTCATCCACGGCGACGACGGGCTGGGCAATATCGGCGTGCCGGATGTCATCGACCTGCCGCTCGATCCGCGCCCGGCCCATCGTTTCATCGTCGAGACGATCCGCGCCAATCCAGGTGAGGTGACCCTGGTTGCCGTTGGCCGGATGACCAATCTCGCCAATGCGCTGAAGGAAGATCCGGGCATCGTCGAACTGGTCAAGGAAGTCGTCATCATGGGCGGCGCTTTTGACGTCAACGGCAATGTGACGCCGGCGGCCGAGGCCAATATCCACGGCGATCCCGAAGCCGCGGACATGGTCTTCACCGCCAACTGGCCCGTGGTGATCGTCGGTCTCGATGTCACGACGCAGACGGTGATGACCCGCCAGCAGCTCGCCGACATCCGCGATGCGGCCGGCACCAGCCGCGCCCGCCTGCTGTTCGATCTGTCACAGTTCTACATCAAGTTCTACGAGAGCCGCGTGCCGGACGGCATGGTCGTGCATGACAGCTGCGCCTGCGCCTATGTCGTGGCACCGCACCTGTTCAAGACGCGCTCCGGTTCGGTCCGCGTGGTCTGCGGCGGCATTGCCGACGGCCAGACGATCCAGAAGCCGGACTATATGGGTTTTGGCCCGAGCGTCTGGGATCATCTGCCGAGCCAGAAGATCTGCACCGGCATCGATCCCGACGGCGTGTTGACGCTGATCCACGACACGATCGTTTCGGTCAAGGAAGATTGATCAGCGGCCGATGATGATGACCGGCAACCCCATCTCCCGCGCCGCGACGATCTTGCCGTAGCCCGCGGCACCTCCCGAGTTGCGGCAGACGAGATGGGTGATGCCGTGGGCGGCAAAGAGCTCGGCCTCACGCACCGGATCGGCCGACGGTTTGCCGAGGATCAGCACATGGTCGACGAACGGCAGCGGTTCGGCCGGCGCGTCGACCATGCGGATGACGAAGCGGCAGTCGCTCCGGGCGACGAACGCATCCAGATATTGCCGGCCGAGCGCCAGGAACACGGTCGCCCCCGGCGGCAGAATGCGGGCCGCCTCTTCGAGCGAGGAAACCTCCTGCCAACGGTCGCCGCGCTGGCATTCCCAGCCGGGGCGAACCATATGCTCGAGCGTGATCCCCGTCTCGGCCGCCGCCTGGATGGCGTTTTCCGAGATCCGCCGGGCAAACGGGTGGGTCGCATCGATGAGCCGGGTGATGCCCTTCTCCCGGATATAGGCGGCCAGACCCGCCGCACCGCCGAACCCGCCAATGCGCACCTCGCCGGCCGGAAGCACCGGATGGGCGGTGCGTCCGGCGAGCGATGTGACGACCACGATGTCGCCGCGGGCGACGAGTTGTTCCGCAAGGGCCGCCGCTTCGGCGGTGCCGCCGAGGATCAGCACCTTCGGCCTTGTCTCAGGCGGCACGGGCAATGATCTTCCCCTGACGATCCGTGACGATCACGTCGACCTCGACCGGCGCACCGCGCAAGGTTCCGATCGCTGTCGCGCGGGCGGCGCGGGCAACAGCAGACGCGACGTTGATTTCATTTTCATTTGCTAATTCAAGTATTTCTAAAGCAGTGTTCGCGTGAAGCATTCGCTCCCGAACGGGCCCGGTGAGCACAGCCCCGTCGATCAGCGACAGGAGTGCTTCATTGTCCACCTGGCTGCGGGAGGAATGCAGGTCGAGCGCCCCTTGCGCCAGCTTCGCCATCTTGGCGAACCCGCCGGCAATGGTCAGCCGCGGCACCGGATGCACCCGGAGATATTTGAGCAGGCCGCCGGCGAAATCGCCCATGTCGAGCAGCGCGCCGTCCGGCAGGTCGTGGAAGACCTGCGCGGCCTTCTCCGAGGTGGAGCCGGTGGCGCCCAGCACATGCTGCATGCCCTCGGCGCGGGCGACGTCGATGCCGCGATGGATCGAATGGATCCAGGCGGCGCAGGAGAAGGGGTGGACGACGCCCGTCGTGCCGAGCACGGAGAGCCCGCCGACGATGCCGAGGCGCGGGTTCCAGGTCTTTTCTGCGATCTTGTCCCCGCCCGGGATCGACACGGTGATCTCGACATCGGCGGGCAGGCCGTGCTGCGCGCAGAGTACCTCGACCTCGGCCGTCATCATCGCGCGCGGCACGGGATTGATCGCCGGCTCGCCGACGCCGATCGGCAGGCCCGGTCGCGTCACGGTGCCAACGCCGTCGCCGGCGGCAAAGCGGATACCGCTTCCGGGCGCAAGCGGACGCACCGAGGCGACTACGGTTGCCCCATGCGTCACATCCGGATCATCGCCGGCATCTTTGACGATGCCGGCCATCGCATAGCCATCGCCAAGGGCCTCGAGCGAAAGCGCGAAGGCCGGCTCCTCGCCGCGTGGCAGCCGGATCGTCACGGGATCCGGGAACTCGCCGGTGATCAATGCCGTCAGCGCCGCCTTGGTTGCCGCCGTCGCACAGGCGCCCGTCGTCCAGCCGGTCCGGAGCGGGCCTTCGGGCTTGGCGATGCGGCCTTCGTCGGCCGCGGGCGCGGCGGTTTTGTCGGGTTGGCTCATGGTCCCGTTATAGGCGAGCGCGGGGCCATTCGGAAGCGCCGTCAGCGCCCTTCGCGATTGCAATTTCGCCATGCGGAGCCTAGAGCATGTCCATGAGTTTCGATCCGTTTTCCAAGCTTGCGACGATCATGCCCGGCCATGTCTGGCTGGCGGGCGCCGGCCCGGGTGATCCCGGCCTGCTGACCCTGCTTGCCGCCAAGGCGCTGGGCGAGGCGGACGTGATCGTGCACGATGCGCTGGTCAATGACGAATGCCTGAAGCTCGCGCGGCCGGGCGCCCTTCTCGAATATGCGGGCAAGCGCGGCGGCAAGCCATCCGCCAGGCAGCGCGACATTTCGCTGCGCCTGGTCGAGCTCGCCAAGGCCGGCCACAGGGTTTTGCGTCTCAAGGGCGGCGACCCCTTCGTCTTCGGACGTGGTGGCGAGGAAGCCCTGACCCTGATCGATCACGGCGTACCCTTCCGCATCGTGCCCGGCATCACCGCCGGGATCGGCGGACTTGCCTATGCCGGCATCCCAGTCACCCACCGCGAGATCAACCACGCCGTCACCTTCCTGACCGGCCATGACAGCTCCGGCGTCGTGCCCGACCGGATCGACTGGGATGCCATCGGCCGGGGGTCGCCGGTCATCGTCATGTATATGGCGATGAAGCACATCGCCACGATCAGCGCCCATCTGATGGCCGCCGGGCGCTCGCCCGACGAGCCGGTCGCCTTCATCTGCGATGCCGCGACCGCCTCGCAGCAGGTGCTCGAAACCACGCTTGGCCGGGCGGAAGCCGACGTGCTCGCCTCCGGGCTCGAACCGCCGGCCATCGTCGTCGTCGGCGAGGTGGTAAGGCTTCGGCCCTCGCTCGATTGGCTGGGCGCGCTGTCCGGCCGCAAGCTGCTCCCCGATCCCTTCGCCTCCGGCGCCAAGAAGGACAGCGCATGAACGGCCTGCTGATCGCAGCGCCGTCCTCCGGCTCCGGCAAGACGACTGTGACCCTCGGCCTATTGCGGGCGCTGAAGAAGCGTGGCGTGGCGATCGCGCCGGCCAAGGCCGGTCCTGACTACATCGACCCCGCCTTTCATGCCGCCGCAAGCGGCGAGACCTGCCTCAATTTCGATCCCTGGGCGATGCGCGACGACCTCCTGCGCGCCAATGCCGCCGGCCACGCGGCGCAGGGCAGGGTGCTGGTGGTCGAAGCGATGATGGGCCTGTTCGATGGCGCGGCAGACGGCACAGGTTCGGCGGCCGATCTTGCAGCACTCCTCGGTCTGCCGGTCGTGCTGGTGGTCGATTGCGCCAAGGCGTCCCATTCGATTGCGGCCCTGGTCAGCGGCTTTGCCAAATTCCGCACCGATACCCGCGTGGTCGGCGTCATTCTCAATCGCGTCGGCAGCGACCGCCACGAAACCATGCTGCGAGAGGCGCTGGCCGGCATCGCCATGCCGGTCCTCGGCGTGGTGCGCACCGAGCCGACACTACATCTGCCCGAACGCCATCTCGGCCTCGTTCAGGCGGGGGAGCATGGTCAACTCGAAGCCTTCATCGAGCGCGCCGCCGCCGTCATCGAGCATGGCTGCGATCTCGACGCACTGCTGCACGCAGCGGAAGCTTCGCCCCGCGGGGCCGTCCTGCCCGCCGTTGTTCCCTTGCCGCCGCTCGGCCAGAAGATCGCCGTCGCCCGCGACATCGCCTTTGCCTTCTCTTATGCCCACATCCTGCGCTGCTGGCAGGCGGCGGGGGCGGAGATCGCCTTCTTCTCGCCGCTCGCCGACGAGGTGCCGTCTTCCGACGCCGACGCTGTCTACCTGCCGGGCGGATACCCCGAACTGCATGCCGGAACGCTGGCCGCAGCCGCGACCTTCCGCACAGGCATGCTGGAAGCCCACATGCGCGGCGCAAAGATCTTCGGCGAGTGCGGCGGCTACATGGTGCTGGGCGATGCCTTGATCGATGCCGAGGGCGTCGTTCACCCGATGTTGGGCCTGCTGCCGCTGGTCACCAGCTATGCGACGCGAAAACGCCATCTCGGCTATCGCCGTATCGCGCCGGTTGACGCAGCCTTCTTCTCCACGCCGATGACAGCGCACGAGTTCCACTATGCCTCGATCGTTTCTGAAGGCGCCGCTGACCGGCTGTTTTCCGCCGAAGACGCGCTCGGCACGTCGCTCGGAGACGTGGGCCTGCGGCGCGACAATGTCGCCGGCTCCTTCATGCACCTGATCGACATCCGGCAAGGTGCGGCATGAACGGTCGGATCGTCCATGGCGGCGGCATCGGTGCGGCCGCAGCGCTCTACGGCGGACAGCCTGACGACTGGCTCGACCTGTCCACCGGCCTCAATCCATGCCCGCCCAGGCTCCCGGGCATCCCGGATCGCGTCTGGCATCGCCTGCCGGACCAGGACCTGCTGAACGAAACGCGCAGTGCAGCCCGGGCCTTCTACGGCTCCGGTGACATCCTGCCGCTTCCCGTTCCCGGTACGCAATCGGTGATCCAGTTGCTGCCCAGGCTCGCCGACCGCGAAAAGCCCGCCGCCGTCCTTTCGCCGACCTATGGCGAATACGGTCGCGTCCTCTCGGCCAATGGCTTTGCGGTCGATGCCGTTGCGACGCTCGACGATGTCGATCCGTCGTCGGGGCTGGTCGTCGTCGTTAACCCCAACAACCCGACCGGCGGGCTGCATGCGCCTGCGGACCTTCTGTCTCTGGCCGATCGGCTGGCCGGGCAGGGCGGTTTCCTCGTCGTCGATGAAGCCTTCGGCGACTGCGCGCCGGAGACGAGCATCGCCGGCGCGGTTGCGACGCGGCCGAACCTTATCGTCTTCCGTTCCTTCGGCAAGTTCTTCGGCCTCGCCGGCCTGCGCCTCGGCTTCGTCATCGCAGCCGACGGCATTCTCGAACGCTTCGCCGATTGGCTGGGGCCTTGGGCGGTGTCAGGACCGGCGCTTTCGGTGGCCGCCGATCTCCTGTCTGCCGATCCGCAGCCGCTTCGCCGCATCATCGCCGAACGCCGGGCAGGGCTCAGCCGGGTGCTCGGGCATGCCGGCTTGAAGGTCGAAGGCGGAACGTCGCTCTTCGCCCTCGTGACCGATCCCTGCGCGGCCGACTTGCACGCGCATTTGTGCCGGGCGCATATCCTCACCCGCAAGTTCGACTACGCGCCGACCTGGCTGCGCTTCGGTCTGGCGCCTGACACGGCCTCGGATGAGCGGCTGGCGGCGGCTCTTGCCACGTGGAGCGAGCGATGACGGTCTGGATCCTCGCTGCTCTTTTTGGCGCACTCGTTCTCGACCGCATCGTCGGCGATCCGCCCGCCCTTTGGGCGCGCCTGCCGCATCCGGTCGTTCTGTTCGGCCACGGCATTGCCTTCTTCGACCGCCGGCTGAACCGCGACACGCTCGCCCCCGTGACGCGCCGCCGCAATGGTCTGGTGGCGATCGTCCTGTTGCTGGCCCTGTCCGTCGCCGTCGGCCTTTTTCTGTCCGGCCTGTTCCGGGCGTTCGGTGTCGTCGGCTTTGCGCTCGAACTGCTGGTCGTTGCCGTTTTCCTCGCCCAGAAGAGCCTGGGCGACCATGTCGCGGCCGTGGCTCTGGGGCTGCGGACAGACGGGCTCGAAGGCGGACGGCGCGCGGTCTCGCTGATCGTCGGGCGCGACCCGCAGGCGCTCGACGAGCCGGGGGTCTGCCGGGCGGCGATCGAGAGCCTGGCGGAGAATTTTGCCGATGGCGTCGTGGCACCGGCCTTCTGGTATGCGCTCGCCGGTCTGCCCGGCATCCTTGCCTACAAGATGCTGAACACCGCCGATTCGATGATCGGCCACAGAAGCGACAAGTATCGCGATTTCGGCTGGGCCTCGGCCCGCCTCGATGATCTCGCCAACTGGCCGGCCGCGCGGCTGTCCAGCCTGCTGATCGCCGCCGCGACCTGGGCTTTGCAGGGCGCCGCGGCGGCGCGCCGGTCCCTGTCGGTCACCCTGCGCGATTCCGGCCTGCACCGCTCGCCCAATTCCGGCTGGCCCGAAGCGGCGATGGCCGGCGCGCTCGACATCCAGCTGACCGGCCCACGCATCTACGGCGGCGAGCGCGTCAGCGAGCCGATGATCAACGGATCCGGCCGGCCCGTCGCATCCGCTCGCGACATCGAGACGGGGGTCGCTCTGTTCTACGCAAGCTGCTCGGCGCTGGCCGTTCTGACGCTCATCTTTCTTGCCGCACGTATCGTCGTCTAGGATCGCCGCTGCGACCTGTGGGGCGCTTTTCGTTAAAGCAATCTTATCCTTGCGGCTTAATCGCATTTATTCGAATTTATACTATAGTGCCCCTGTAAACAGCCGCCCGGGGGGCGGAAACAAAGACTGGGGGAAGATCATGCGTAAACTGCTTCTGGCCGTTTCGGCCTCCTTGTGCCTGCTGGTTCAGCCGATGGCGGCCTCGGCCAGCAATCTCGTCGCCAGCATCAGCATTTCCAACCAGACCATGACGGTCACGCAGAACGGCATCGTCAAGCATCGCTGGAAGGTCTCGACCGCCCGCAAGGGTTATGTCACGCCGCTTGGCAACTACAGCGCCAAATGGGCCTCGAAGAACCATCGTTCGCGCAAGTACGACAATGCGCCCATGCCCTATGCCATCTTCTTCCACGGCGGCTATGCCGTGCACGCCACCTTCGATCTGAAGCGCCTCGGCCGGCCGGCCTCGCACGGCTGCGTTCGGCTGCATCCCGACAATGCGGCGCAGTTCTTCTCCATGGCGACCCATAACGGGTTGAAGAACACCAAGATCATCGTCACGCGCTGACGCGGAATTTCGGGGAAGTGGGGTCGATACAGCGCGCCGGGCAGTCGGCGCGTCAGTCGTTGCCGGCTGCGTAGCGCAGGCGGCGTGGGTCGGGAACGATCACATGGCGATTGTTCTCGATGACGATGATGTTGTCCTTGCGCAGCTTCGTCATCTGCCGGCTCACCGTTTCGATCGTCAGTCCGAGGAAGTCGGCGATGTCGGCGCGCGACAGAGGCAGGTCGAAGGTCGTGGCACTGCCCTTGTCCGGATCGATATGGGTGGCGATCAGGTAGAGGAAGCTTGCAACCTTTTCCTGCGCCGTCTTGCGGCCGAGCGTCAGCATCCAGTCGCGCGCCTCGTCGAGTTCCTTCAGCGACTGCGAATGCAGCTTGCGCTCCAGGTCGGGTGCCTCGCCGACCATGCGGTCGATGATCGGGCGCGGGAAGGAACAGATTTCCGTTTCAGTCGCGGCTTCGGCGGTAATCGAACTCTCGCTGTAGAAGGGGCGACCGAGGAAATCGGGCGCGAACTGCAGCCCAACGATCTGCTGGCGACCGTCCGCCATCATCTTCGACAGTTTGACCACGCCGTTCAGGATATTGCTGTAGCTGCCTACGTGCTCGCCCTGGCCGATGACCTCATTGCCGGGATCGACCTTGCGACGGGTGGAGTGCTTGTTGAGTTCGACGAGCTGGGAAGAGCTCAAAGTCGCGCAAATGCCGCCATGTCGAGCCTCGCAGGCTTTGCAGACTGCCGGGGCTTCGCATTCGCCGGTATGTTTCTTGTGCGCGTCCATGATTTCGATCCCGTCTGACGCCAAACTGTCGCTAGGTCAAGCTCGGATTTCACTCGTCCCGAACCTTATGGGCGACGCTCGCAACGCCTGAGTGCGAGCAGTCCGACAAATCTATCAGTAAATTGATCGAAGTCAAAGGCGCGTGACGTTTGCGGCGCTACCAAGAAGTCTAAGATGGCTTTAGATTGAACGGCGCAAGACATGCAAAACTCCCTGCTGGCCAAGTATTCCGGCTCTGTTCCACGTTACACCAGCTATCCGACGGCGCCGCATTTTCATGAGGGCGTGAACTGCGGCAAATATGCGCAGTGGCTGGGCGAGCTGGGCGCCGCGCACGACCTGTCGCTCTACGTGCACATTCCCTATTGCGACCGGCTCTGCTGGTTCTGCGCCTGCCACACCAAGCACACGCTGAAATACGAGCCGATCGACAGCTATCTCGCCTCGCTCAAGAAGGAGATCGCCAAGGTCGGCAGCCTGGTCAGCCGCGATGCGAAGGTGAGCGCGCTGCATTTCGGCGGCGGTTCGCCGACCATGCTCAAGCCGGAAGACCTGATCGACCTGATGAAGGCCTTCCGCGAAGCCTTCGATTTTCGCGACGATGCCGAGATCAGCGTCGAGATGGACCCGAACGATCTGGACGAGCCGCGCTATGATGCGCTTGCGGCGATCGGCATGACGCGGGCGAGCCTCGGCGTCCAGGACTTCGATCCCAAGGTGCAAAAGACCATCAACCGCATCCAGACCTTCGAGCAGACCAAATCCGTGGTCGACGCGGTGCGGGCGCGGGGCGTCCATTCCGTCAACTGCGACATTCTCTATGGTCTGCCCTACCAGACGCTGGAAACGCTTGAGGCGACGGTCGACGACATCGTCTCGCTGTCGCCCGACCGCATCGCGCTTTTCGGCTATGCGCACGTGCCGTGGATGAAGAAGCATCAGACGATGATCCCGGAAGAGGCGCTGCCCGACGTCGAGATGCGCTTCGCCCAGATGACCCGCGCTGCCGACATGCTGGTCGCCGCAGGCTACGAGCCGATCGGCATCGACCACTTTGCAAGGCCCGACGATCGTCTGGCGGTCGCCGCGCGCGGCGGAAAGCTGCGTCGCAATTTCCAGGGTTACACGGATGACGCCGCGGAAGCCCTGATCGGCTTCGGTGCCTCCTCGATCGGCCAGTTGCCGCAAGGCTATGTGCAGAACATGCCGGCGACCGGCGAATACCAGCGCATGGCGGACACGGACGGGCTGACTGTCGTGCGTGGCATCGAACTGTCCGACGACGACCGGCTGCGCGCCCATGTGATCGAGGAGATCATGTGCCGTTTCGCCTTTTCGTTTGCCGGCGTGCGGGCCGCGTTCCCGCGCCTCGGCGAGACGGTGATTGCGGAAGCGCGGCAATATGTGGCTTCGAATCCGGATGCGATCTGTGCGATCATCGGCGACGAGTTCCGCCTGACCGAGGCGGGCAAGCCCTTTGCCCGCAGCGTCGCGGCTGTGTTCGACAGCTATCTCTCGACCGGGAAGGGCCGCCACTCGATTGCTGTTTGAGCAACACTTCGGCAGCAAATTTCGCCGGCGGCCAAACTTCCCATTGGCATTTAGAATCGTTTTCCCTATGTGGAGCAAAGATTTTCGACATATGAGGTAATTGGCGTGACCGCTACATTCGACAAAGTTGCCGACATCATTGCTGAAACCAGCGAAATCGACCGCGAGACGATTACGCCGGAAAGCCATACGATCGACGACCTCGGCATCGACAGCCTCGACTTCCTCGATATCGTTTTTGCGATCGATAAGGAATTCGGCATCAAGATCCCGCTCGAGCAGTGGACCCAGGAAGTCAACGAAGGCAAGGTTTCGACCGAGGAATACTTCGTCCTGAAGAACCTCTGCGCCAAGATCGACGAACTGCGGGCGGCCAAGGGCTGAACCGCCGATAGGGCGGAGGTCTTGTCATGCTGCTCGAATATTTTCAGATGATCGACAAGGTCGAGGCGTTAGACCTCGGCCTTGGCACGCTGAAGGCCCGCTCTGTCGTGCCTGAGAAGAGCCCGGTCTTCGAGGGGCATTTTCCTGGCATGCCGCTCGTTCCGGGCGTTTTGCTCATCGAGACCATGGCGCAAGCCTCCGGCATGCTGGTGCTTGCCGTCAAGGATTTCACGGCCATGCCGTTCCTGATGTCGGTCGACGGCGCCAAGATGCGCGCCTTCGTCGAGCCCGGCGCAGTCCTCGAGATCGAGGCCCATCTCGAACACGACGGCTCCGGTTTCGCCGTGACCAAGGCGAAGATTTCAAGCGACGGCAAGAAGATCTGCGACGCGCAGCTGAAGCTCCGCACCATGCCTTTCAGCGAAGTGCCGCTGGCCGACATCGTGCGCAAGCGCGCCGAGGAAATCGGCCTGATGGACGCCATCGCCGCCGCCCGCTAATAGTGCGGCATCGGAGCGCCCCGCTCTGATACCTTTATTCTGATGGATGCGAGCCCGGAAAGCCGAGGGCTCGATGCGCCGGCCTCGTCGCCGGCGAGAGGACAGCAAATGATCAAGAAGCCGAACGATGTGGTGATCACCGGAGTTGGCATCGTCACCTGCCATGGCACCGGCAAGGAGGCGCATGTGGCGCTCCTGTCTTCCGCCGTGGCGCCGCCGCCGGTGCTGGAGACGGAAAAATTCAAGCCCTATCCGGTCCATCGCCTGCCGGAGATCGACTGGTCGCAGCAGATCGCCAAGCGCGGCGACCAGCGCCAGATGGAGAACTGGCAGCGCCTCGGCGTCTATGCCGCCGGGCTGGCGCTCGACGACGCAGGCATGAAGGACGACCTGGAAGCCTGCGGATCGATGGATCTGATCGTCGCGGCCGGTGGCGGCGAGCGTGACATCGCGGTCGACAGCCTGATCGTCGACGAGGCTTTGAAGCGCAATGACCGCGAGCGCCTGCTGATCGAGAAGCTGACCACGGAACTGCGCCCGACACTGTTCCTTGCCCAGCTCTCCAATCTCATGGCCGGCAATATCTCCATCGTCCACAAGGTCACCGGCTCGTCGCGCACCTTCATGGGCGAGGAATCAGCGGGCATTTCGGCGATCGAGACAGCCTTTTCCCGCATCCGGGCCGGCCAGTCGACCCATACCCTGGTCGGCGGCGCCTTCATCGCGGAACGCGCCGACATCCTGCTTCTGGTCGAAGGCATTCAGGCCCATTCGACCGGCGAATGGCAGCCCTTGTGGTCACGGCAGGCGGGCGAGGGCGGCGGCATGGTCCTCGGCACGGTCGGCGCCTTCCTCATGCTGGAAAGCCGGGCCCATGCCGAAGCGCGCGACGCTCATATCTATGCGGTTCTCGAAGCCGTCGAGGGTGATCGCGGCAAGCGGGACGATGGAGGCCTTGAAAAGCGCCTCGGCCGCCTGGCCACGCTCGCCGGCGACGTAAGTGCCGCAGACACGGTGGTGTTTTCCGGTTCGAGCGGTCTGCATGATCTGGCCAAGAGAGAACAGGCCGTGCTGGCGGAAAAATTCCCCGGCATGCGGGTCCGCGGCTATGGCGGCTCGACCGGCCACGGGCTGGAAGCCCAGTTCCCGCTCGGCCTCGCGCTTGCGGCGCTCGCCATCGATTCCGGCGCCAAGGTGCCGCCCTTCGATCCGGCGCATGAAGCCGTGATGACCGCACCCGCCCGCCACGCCGTCGTGACCACGGTCGGTTATACGCGCGGCGAGGGCATCGCCCTCGTCTCGGCCGATGCGTGAGGAGTTGAGAGCATGACAGACAACCGTTTCAAGGATCATCTCGGCCGCCCGATCGTCGCCGTCACCGGCATGGGCGTCATTACCTCGCTCGGCCAGGGGCTTTCCGACAACTGGGATGCGCTGACGTCGGGCAAGTCCGGCATCCACTATATCAACCGCTTCGACACCGAGGGCATGTCGACCCGCATCGGCGGCACCGTCGACTTCATCGACATACCCGCACCGAATTCGGTCGAGCGATCCTATGCCATGGCGCGCGAAACCACGATCGAGGCGATGGCCCAGGCCGGCCTCTCCGGCGACTTCAACGGACCGCTCTTCCTCGCCGCGCCGCCGGTCGAACCGGAATGGGCCGACCGCTTCGCGCTCGCCGAGCGCTCGCCGCCGCCGAGCCATCCCGGCGACGCCTATGAGCGCTTCCTCACCGCCATGCGGCAGAAGGCCGACCCGGTCTTCCTCGAGGCCGTGCAGTTCGGCTCGATCTCGGAACGGCTCGCCGACCGCTTCGGCACGCGCGGCCTGCCGGTGACGCTGTCGACCGCCTGTGCGTCCGGCGCCACCGCCATACAGCTCGGCGTGGAAGCCATCCGCCAGGGCCGGACCGACCGGGCGCTCACCATCGCCACCGACGGTTCCGTCAGCGCCGAATCGGTCATCCGCTTCTCGCTGCTGTCGGCGCTTTCGACCCAGAACGATCCGCCGGAAAAAGCCTCCAAGCCGTTCAGCAAGGACCGCGACGGTTTCGTCATAGCCGAAGGTGCGGCCACCCTGGTGCTGGAATCGCTGGAATCGGCCATTGCCCGTGGCGCGCGCGTGCTCGGCATCGTGCAGGGCTGCGGTGAAAAGGCAGACCATTTCCACCGCACGCGCTCCTCGCCGGACGGCGGCCCGGCGATCGCCACCATACATGCTGCTCTCGACGATGCCGGACTGGCGGAAAGCGCGATCGGCTATATCAACGCCCACGGCACCTCGACCCCGGAAAACGACAAGATGGAATACGGCGCCATGCTTGCCGTCTTCGGCGACAGGCTGAAGTCGATCCCGGTCTCGTCCAACAAGTCGATGATCGGCCACACACTGACGGCAGCCGGCGCGGTCGAGGCCGTGTTCTCGATCCAGACCATGCTGACCGGCACGCTGCCGCCGACCATCAACTACACAAATCCGGATCCGGCGATGGAACTCGACGTCGTGCCGAACGTGAAGCGCTCGGCGGATGTTTCGGCCGTGCTGTCCAACTCGTTCGGCTTCGGCGGGCAGAACGCCAGCCTTGTCATGACGCGAGAACCGGCTTAAGCGACGGATCGAATTCCAGTCACCGTGAAATGAACGCCTTGAGGGCGAGGATAGACCAATGCGCGCACTGCAACTCGTCGAAGACCGCAAGCTCGAAATCGTCGACCTGCCCGAGCCGGAAGCGCCCGGTCCGGGAGAGGTGACGCTCAGGGTCAAGGCCGTGGCGCTCAACCACATCGACGTCTGGGGCTGGCGCGGCATGGCGTTTGCCAAGCGCAAGATGCCGCTCGTCATCGGTGCCGAGGCATCGGGCGTCGTCGAGGCGATCGGCCCCGGCGTCGGCAACATCCTTCCCGGCCAGCTCGCCGCCATCTACGGCGCGCGCACCTGCGGCCTGTGCAAGCCCTGCCGCGATGGCCGCGACAACCTTTGCGAAAACGTCTCTGGCGTGCACGGGTTCCACCTCGACGGTTTTGCCCAGGAAAAGATCAACCTGCCGGCCCGCCTGCTGGTGCCGGCCCCTCCGGGTGTCGATGCGGTCGCGGCCGCCTTGGCTCCGGTTACCTTCGGCACGGTCGAGCACATGCTGTTCGACAATGCCAAGCTCGAACCCGGCGAAACCATCCTCGTCCATGCCGGCGGTTCCGGCATCGGCACGGCGGCGATCCAGCTCGCCAAGAAGATCGGCTGCACCGTCATCACGACAGTGGGCTCCGACGACAAGATCGAGCCGGCCAAGGCGCTCGGCGCCGATCACGTTATCAACTACCGCACCGACCGTTTCGAGGGCGTGGTGCGCAAGCTGACCAAGAAGAAGGGCGTCGACGTAGTCTTCGAGCATGTCGGCAAGGATACCTTTGCCGCCTCGATGTTCTGCCTCAAGCGCGGCGGACGGCTCGTGACCTGCGGATCGACCTCGGGCGTCTCGACCGAAGTCAACCTGATGATGCTGTTCCAGCAGCAGTTGAAGCTGCTGGGCTCGTTCGGCTGCCGCATGGAGAACATGGCCAATGCCATGCAGAAGATGGCGCGCGGCATCGTCCATCCGGTGATCGACACCGAGGTCAGGTTCGAGGATATCGACCGGGCGCTGTCGCGGATGGAAGGACGACAGGTATTCGGCAAGATCATCCTCAGGATGGATTGAGCGTGAAGCTCTTCATCACCCGGCTTGTCCTGGCATCTCGCCGCTTCTCGCAGTGGGCCGTGGCACAGTTCGCCTTCGGCTTCCTCACGCTGCTGAAGATCTTCCCGGCCGATCCGGCGATCAATTTCGCCGACCGGCTGATGCGCTACCTCGGGCCGAAGACCAGCCGCCACCGGCTGATGCTGACCAATCTGCGCAACGCCTTTCCGGAGAAGGGTGAGGCTGAGATCGAGGCGATCGCGCTCGGCAGCTGGGGCCATATGGGGCGGCTTGCTGCGGAATATGTATTCCTCGACCGCCTGTTCGATTTCGATCCGGAAAAGCCCGGCCAGGGGCGCATCGAGGTCTCCGGCATTCCGCTCTTCCTCGACCTGCGCGACAATCCGCGCCCGTTCATCGTATTTTCCGCCCATACCGGCAATTTCGAGCTGCTGCCCGTCGCCGGTGCCGCCTTCGGGCTCTATGTGACGGTGCTGTTCCGGCCGCCGAACAATCCCTATATCGGCGAGAAGGTTTTCGAGTTCCGCGCCAAGCGCATGGGCAAGCTCGTGCCTTCCCATGCCGGCTCGTCCTTCGCGCTGGCGCGGCAGCTGGAAAACGGCGGCGGCGTCGGTGTGCTGGTCGACCAGAAGTTCAAGAAGGGCGTATCGACGAAATTCTTCGGCCGCGACGTCAAGACCAATCCGCTGCTGGCAAAGCTGGCGCGCCAGTTCGATTGCGACGTCTATCCGGCCCGTTGCATCCGCCTGCCGGGCAACCGATTCCGTCTGGAAATCGAGCCGCGGGTCGAACTGCCGCGCAATGCGGCCGGCCAGCTCGATGTGACCGCCACCGCCCAGCTCCTCAACAATAAAGTTGAAACCTGGGTCCGCGAATTTCCGGAACAATGGCTCTGGTACCACGACCGCTGGAGCATCAAGCGCGAGCTTTAGGCGGGGCAGCGTTGACTTTTATTGGTGCTTCGTCGCTGCCGGCCGCACGCGGTCACGGCAATCTGCCACCAGAGGCTTGATTGATGCCAATTTCCTCTGTTTTTCAGGGTGTTCGCACCGGTAGCGGCTATACCACCTGAAAGTTAGGCGATTGAATGTGAGAATCATTCATGTTAACAGCCGCCTCATGCATCAAACGTCGGTGCGTGTTGCGATTGCATATCTGCCGACGACGATATCTCCTCGTTCGCGTTCATCAGGGCAGTTGTCAAAGTGGCATTCGAAGTCTCTTCCCATCCCAGTTTGCTGCCGCTCTTCGAAGCGGTCTCGCTGAAGAATTCGCAGCTTCAGCAGGCGATTCGGGTTGGAGACGATCATCTGGTCAGACTGCTCGATCGGGAGCTCGATCCGCTCATCGCGGCCGTGGTCGACTATCACGCCAGCGACATTGCCGAGATCCACATGCAGCTGTGCTTCGTCGGCAGCCTCATCCGCGAGGACGCCGACGACCGCTCCTGTGTCCAGCGCCACGCAGCGGTCCTGTCGATCCTTCTGGACCGGTATTTCGGTGACGGCCGCGAGCGGGCTCGCTCTGCGTCATCGATTGCGCTCGCTGGCCTGGAAGCAAGGATGGACGGCGAGGACAATTATCTCAACGAATCGATCCTCAACAGCATGCCCGACAGGGTCGCCGTCGTGACCCTCGATTACCGGTTCCTCTACTGCAATCCGGCGCATGCCGGATGGCTCGGAGCCACCCAGCTCGATTTGGTCGGCCGCAATCTGTTCGAATTTGTCGATGATGCGCAGGTTGCCCAGGACATCCGCGGCCAGCTCGACCGGTGTTTCGCCGGCGAGCAATCGGAGGTCTGCTACTGGTGGCGCATCACCGGCAAGGGCACGGCCTTGCGAAGCCGCGCGGCTCCCTTGCGCACACCGCGGGGCGACGTGATCGGCGCCATCCTGACATTGCTGGAAGACCAGCGTCTGGCCGGGGAAATCGCTGCCTGAGAGGCGAGGGCAGGGGCTCGCGGTCCCTGTATGAAGCAAGGTCCGGCGCCTGGCGGTTGATGGCGGAGATCAGTTGCAGCCGCTGATCTTGGCATCTTCCGGCACGTACTGCAGCAGATACTCCCGCTCGAAGGCGAGGTGGCGCCGCATGCCTTCGAAGAAGCCGCGCAGCATGTAGCCGACCGCTTCCATGTTCACGGCACTGCCGGATCCCAGCTTCAATAGCGCGTCGGTCAGTTCTTCTGCGAAGCACTCGTCTTCGCAGTGCTCGAACTTCAGCCGGTCGAGGGTCTCGCGCACATGCTCGGCATCGCGGCTGCCGGTTTCAAGCCAGGGAAAGAGGATGCTCTCCTCGTAGTGGTGTACGCCTTTGATCAGGGGACCCAGCGCCTTGGCCGCGTAGATGCACTTCTGCCGGTTGATGTTGGAGGGTAGCGAGTCGGCGATCTCCTCAAGCTCGCTGCAGAGTGACAACTGCTCCTCCTGGGCTTTGCGCAGCCAGGCGAGGGAACGCTGGCATGGTTCCATGACGCCGTTGGGGGGGAGCTGATTCGCCGTTTCTTTCGGATCGTTGCTCATCGATTTCGCCTGCATTGCCGCTCCTCCCGAGCATCCGCCGCCGTCGAGACCGAAATCCGTCGGACGGGTTCGTGCCCAAAATCAGCTTCCCTCTCGGTTGCGCTGCGATGACGCATGGCGCCGAGGCTGCAAATCGCAGAATGGGAAGCTTGAATATAAGTTTCCGTAATTCAGTCACAGCTTGCATTGATTTGGATCAAGGTGGATTGTCAGTCAGAATGCGAATTCTTCAGTTGAGGCGGAAGGAATCCCCGGCGGGGTTTCCATTCGTGAATGATCAGCAAGCGTTGGGGGATACCAACAATGAATTACACGTTAGAAACAATGGTGATGGCGGTCCTCGCCTTCGCCGCGCTGCTTGGGGTTGCTTTTGCCCAAGACAGCCTGTTCGCCGTCCACATGTGGGTGGCGTTCTTCGTGCTGACCGCTGGTACGATCGTCATGCTTCGTCGCATGAAGTTCGCACCGGCAAACGTCAAGTCTGCCGAGCAGATCAAGTCCGAATACTTTGACGAAGTCGTCAAGTACGGCGTGATCGCCACGGTGTTCTGGGGCGTCGTCGGCTTCCTCGTCGGTGTCGTCGTGGCACTGCAACTGGCCTTTCCGGACCTCAACATCGAGCCGTGGTTCAACTTCGGCCGTATGCGTCCGCTGCACACGTCCGCCGTTATCTTCGCCTTTGGCGGTAACGCGCTGATCGCCACCTCCTTCTATGTCGTGCAGCGCACCTCGCGCCAGCGACTGTTCGGCGGTTCGCTCGGCTGGTTCGTGTTCTGGGGCTACCAGTTCTTCATCATCATGGCCGCCACCGGCTACCTGCTCGGCATCACCGCAGGGCGCGAATATGCCGAACCGGAATGGTATGTCGACCTTTGGCTGACCGTCGTCTGGGTTGCCTATCTGATCACCTTCCTCGGTACGCTGATGACCCGGCGCGAGTCCCACATCTATGTGGCGAACTGGTTCTACCTGTCGTTCATCGTTACCATCGCCATGCTGCACATCGTCAACAACTTGGCGGTCCCGGTCTCGTTCCTCGGCGTGAAGAGCTATTCGGCCTTCTCCGGTGTTCAGGATGCGCTGACGCAGTGGTGGTATGGCCACAACGCCGTCGGCTTCTTCCTGACCGCAGGCTTCCTCGGCATGATGTACTACTTCGTTCCGAAGCAGTCCGGCCGTCCTGTCTACTCCTATCGTCTGTCGATCATCCACTTCTGGGCTCTGATCTTCATGTACATCTGGGCCGGCCCGCACCACCTGCACTATACGGCTCTGCCGGACTGGGCTCAGACGCTCGGCATGGTCTTCTCCATCATGCTGTGGATGCCCTCCTGGGGTGGCATGATCAACGGTCTGATGACGCTTTCGGGCGCCTGGGACAAGATCCGTACCGACCCGATCATCCGCATGATGGTCATCGCGATCGCCTTCTACGGCATGTCGACCTTCGAAGGTCCGATGATGTCCATCAAGTCGGTCAACTCGCTCAGCCACTACACCGACTGGACCATCGGTCACGTTCACTCCGGCGCACTCGGCTGGGTTGGCATGATCACCTTCGGCGCCGTCTACTACCTGACGCCCAAGCTGTGGAACCGCAATCGTCTGTATTCGCTGCGCCTGGTCAACTGGCACTTCTGGCTCGCCACCCTCGGCATCGTCGTCTACGCCGCCGTTCTGTGGGTTGCCGGCATTCAGCAGGGTCTGATGTGGCGTGAATACGATGAGCAGGGCTTCCTGGTCTATTCGTTCGCCGAATCGGTCGCCGCCATGTTCCCGTACTACGTGCTGCGTGCTGTCGGTGGTGCCATGTACCTCGTCGGTGGTCTCATCATGGCCTACAACGTCCTGATGACGATCCTCGGTTACGAACGCCAGGAAGCACCGATCCCCGGCTCCGTCGTACCCGCTGCCGCCCAGCCGGCCGAATAAGAAGGAAGGCTAACAATGTCCATTCTTGATAAACACCAAATCCTCGAGAAGAACTCCAGCCTTCTGCTCCTCGGTTCCCTGCTGGTCGTGACCATCGGCGGCATCGTGGAAATCGCACCGCTCTTCTATCTCGAAAACACCATCGAGAAGGTGGAGGGGATGCGTCCCTACTCGCCGCTCGAACTGGCCGGTCGCAACATCTACCAGCGTGAAGGCTGCTATGTCTGTCACAGCCAGATGATCCGCCCGTTCAAGGACGAGGTCGAGCGCTACGGTCACTACTCGCTGGCTGCGGAGTCGATGTACGACCACCCGTTCCAGTGGGGTTCCAAGCGTACCGGTCCGGATCTGGCCCGCGTGGGCGACCGCTATTCGAACGAATGGCACGTCCAGCACCTGACCGAACCGCGCGACGTCGTTCCGGAATCGATCATGCCGAGCTACGCGTTCCTCAAGACGACGCCGCTCAAGGTTGCCAATGTCACGGCAAATCTGGAGACCAACAAGATCGTTGGCGTTCCTTACTCGGATGACATGATCGCAAACGCCGAAGCCGATCTGTCGGCCCAGGCGGATCCGAACGCGGATACGACAGCTCTGCTGGCCCGCTATCCGAAGGCCAAGGTTGGCGATTTCGACGGCAATCCTGCCGAACTGACGGAAATGGACGCACTCGTCGCCTATCTCCAGATGCTCGGCACTCTCGTCGACTTCACCACCTACGATGACGCCACTGGCTATCGCTGAGGAGAGGCACATGGAAACCTATACGGCCATGCGCCACTTCGCGGACAGCTGGGGCTTGCTCGCCATGACCCTGTTCTTTGTCGGCGTTGTCGTCTTCACCTTCCGGCCCGGCGGCAAGAAAGTTGCTGACGAAGCGGCAAGCATCCCTCTCAAGGAGGACTAAGAGATGTCTGAGAAAGAAATCGATAAAATCAGCGGCGTCGAAACCACTGGCCACGTTTGGGATGGTATCCGCGAGCTCAACAATCCGATGCCGCGTTGGTGGGTCTGGACCTTCTACCTGACCATCATCTGGGCCATCGGCTACACAGTGTTCTACCCGGCCTGGCCGCTCCTGACGACCAATACCAAGGGCCTGCTGAACACGACCAACCGCTCGGCTCTGGCCGAGGAAATGGTTGCGGCAAAGTCGGCACAGGCGGTTTATCTGGACAAGATCGCCGCGATGCCGCTCGCCGACATCGTCGCTGACAAGGACCTGGCCCAGTTCGCCGTCGCCGGTGGCGCGGCAGCCTTCAAGGTCAACTGCTCGCCGTGCCACGGCTCGGGCGCAGCCGGTGGCATGGGCTATCCGAACCTGAACGATGACGACTGGCTCTGGGGTGGCGATCTCGAATCGATCAACACCACGCTCGCCCACGGCATCCGCTACGAGAGCGATGCTGACACCCGCGTCTCCGAAATGCCGGCCTTCGCCGACGTTCTGGATGCCGAGCAGATCAAGCAGGTTGCCGCCTATGTCGTCAGCCTGACCGGAACGCCGGCCGATGCCGCCATGGTCGAGCCGGGCAAGACCGTGTTCGCCGAAAACTGCGCAGCCTGCCATGGCGAAGATGCCAAGGGCGGACGCGACTTCGGTGCCCCGAACCTGACGGACGCCATCTGGCTGAAGGTCAGCGACGAGGCCGGTATCGTCGAGCAGGTCTCGCGTCCCAAGCACGGCGTGATGCCGGCCTGGAATGCTCGCCTTGGCGAAACGACCGTCAAGCAGCTCGCCATCTACGTCCACTCGCTGGGTGGCGGCGAGTAATACGGTTGACGGATTGGGCGGGGGCGTCCGGTGACGCCGCCGCCTGCCAATTGATCAGAAACGAAACCACGCCTTCGGGCGTGGTTTTTTCTTGCGTCGGCACGGTTTTGCTTCAAAGCTTCCGTGGTGGACGGCTGACCATGCTGCTCGTGTGTGTAAGAACGGCGCATCCTGCCAAATATGGCTCTTTTTCTATCCATTGCGACGCTTCGCCGCTGCTTGATATAAGTCAAGGCAGGGTATGGTGCCAAATGGGAGAAGAAGCGCTAAACGAAGAGGTCCTGTGATGAATCTGCATGCTGACAAAGGAGCGGCGGCCGAACCCGTCGAAGTCGAACGCCATGAGGCCGAGCCGGTCATGTCGGCGAAGATCCGGCGGCCCCTCTATGAAGCACGCAAGAAGATCTTCCCGAAGAGGGCAGAGGGCCGATTCCGCCAGTTCAAGTGGCTGGTCATGCTCGTCACCCTCGGCATCTATTACCTGACGCCTTGGCTGCGCTGGGACCGTGGTGAATTCGCTCCCGACCAGGCCGTGCTGATCGACCTCGCGCACCGCCGGTTCTACTTCTTCTTCATCGAGATCTGGCCGCAGGAATTCTTCTTCGTCGCAGGCCTGCTCGTCATGGCCGGCTTCGGCCTCTTCCTCATCACCTCGGCCGTCGGGCGTGCCTGGTGCGGCTATACCTGTCCCCAGACCGTCTGGGTCGATCTCTTCCTGGTCGTCGAGCGGGCGATCGAAGGGGATCGCAACGCCCGCATGAAGCTGGAAACCGCCCCCTGGACCTTCGACAAGATCTGGAAGCGCGTGGTCAAGCATGCCATCTGGCTGGCGATCGCGGTTGCGACCGGCGGCGCCTGGATCTTCTACTTCGCCGATGCGCCGACTTTGGCGGTGGACTTCGCCACCGGCTATGCGGCGCCGGTCGCCTACATGACGGTTGCCGTTCTGACCGCGACCACCTACGTCTTCGGCGGCATCATGCGCGAACAGGTCTGCATCTACATGTGCCCCTGGCCGCGCATCCAGGCTGCGATGCTGGACGAGAATTCGCTGGTCGTCACCTACAACGACTGGCGCGGCGAGCCTCGCACGCGCGGCTCGAAGAAGGCCGCGGCGGCTGGGCTGTCCGTTGGCGATTGCGTCGACTGTAATGCCTGCGTCGCCGTCTGTCCGATGGGCATCGACATTCGTGACGGTCAACAGCTCGAATGCATCACCTGCGCGCTGTGCATCGACGCCTGCGACAGCGTCATGGACAAGGTCGGCAAGCCGCGCGGCCTGATCGCCTATGCGACGCTCGACGAGTACCAGGGCAACATGGCGCTCGCCACCGGCGACGGCGCGACGCCGATCGATCCGCGCAAGGTTCGCGATGCCGATGGCAAGTTCATCGACTCGATCCGCCATTTCGACTGGAAGATCATCTTCCGCCCGCGCACGCTGCTCTATATGGGCGTCTGGGCGGCGGTCGGTGTCGGCCTGCTCGTCGCGCTGCTCAGCCGCGACCGTCTCGAGGTCAACGTTCTGCACGACCGCAATCCGCAATTCGTGATGGAGTCCGACGGCTCGATCCGCAACGGTTACACCGTGCGCATCTTGAACATGATCCCGCAACCGCGCAATATCAGCGTGTCGCTCGATGGTCTGCCGGATGCGACGATGAAGGTGAACGGTCAGAACGAAACGGCAGTGCGCACGTTCTCCGTCGCGGCCGGTCCCGACGAGGCGACGACCCTCAAGGTCTTCGTCACCCTGCCTGCCGGTCGTCTGGAGCATCAGTCCGAAGACTTCGAATTCGTCATCAAGGATGAAGGCGGCGACGAACACGACACTTATGACGCCGTCTTCTTCGGCCCTGGAGCGAAAAAATGACCACACAGAGCGAGAAGTCGTCCTTCGTCTTTACCGGTTGGCATATGCTGGTGGCGATGCTGCTGTTCTTCGGCACCATCATCACCGTCAACTTCACCATGGCCTATTACGCGACCTCGACGTGGAGCGGGCTGGTGGTGAAGAACACCTACGTCGCCAGCCAGGAGTTCAACGGCAAGGCCGCGGGGATCCGTTCCATGCTGGCGACCGGCATCAAGGGCAAGCTGGAGGTCAAGGGCGACAATATCCGCTATGCTCTCACCTTGCCGGGCGACGAGCCGGTGATTGCCGACACCGTGACCGTCCATTTCAAGCGGCCGGTCGGCGAGAATCAGGACTTCATCACCGAACTCCAGCCTGCTGGCGCCGGGATCTACGAGGCCTCGCACGAGGTTCTCCACGGTCACTGGATCGTCGAGGTCGTGGCCGTCAAGGACGGCCAGACCATCATGCACGAGGCAAACCGCATCGCGGTGATCGGAGAGGCAAAATGAGCTGCTGCGCGGCGGGAACCGAAGGCGCGCTCGACATCGAGCGTGCGGGCCATGCTCTTCCGACGGCGGAAGAGTTGAGGCTCGCGAGCCGGGATCTGGGGGAGGGTCTGTTGCAGACCGACCTCAGCGTTCCCGCCGTGCATTGCGGCACCTGCATCAGCACGATCGAGCGGGCGCTGCGTGCCCGGCCGGAAGTGGAACGCGCCCGAGTCAACCTGTCGACCAAGCGCGTATCGGTCGTCTGGAAGGACAAGGTCGGCGATGTTGACACCGACCCGGTGGAATTCGCCCGCGCGATCGCCGCGACCGGCTATGAATCGCATCTGTTCACCGCGGCCGAGGAAGCCTCCGATTCGCTGCGCAACCAGCTGATCCGCGCCGTCGCCGTGTCCGGCTTCGCGGCGACCAACATCATGCTGCTCTCGGTTTCCATCTGGTCCGGGGCGGATGCTTCGACGCGGGACATGTTCCACTGGATTTCGGCGATGATTGCCGCCCCGGCACTGATCTATGCCGGGCGGTTCTTCTACCAGTCCGCCTGGAACGCCCTGAAACACGGCCGCAGCAACATGGACGTGCCGATCGCCATCGGCATCTCGCTCTCCTATTTCATCTCGCTGTGGGAGACGATCCACCACGGTGAGCACGCCTATTTCGACGCGACCGCGTCGCTGCTGTTCTTCCTGCTGATCGGCCGCACCCTCGACCACATCATGCGTGATCGCGCCCGCTCGGCGATCAGCGGTCTGGCGCGTCTCTCGCCGCGCGGCGCCATGGTCGTCGGCGCGGACGGTTCGCGCGAATATCGTCCGCTGGACGACGTGCGTGTCGGCGATCGCGTGGCGGTGGCCGCCGGCGACCGCATTCCGGTCGACGGCCTGATCGTCACCGGCGCCAGCGACATGGACGTATCGATCATCAACGGCGAAAGCGCCCCCCAGCAGGTCGCCGTCGGCGACGCCGTGCAGGCGGGTACGCTCAGCCTCACCGGTTCGCTGGTGATCGAGGCGACCGCGACGGCCAGGAACTCCTTCCTCGCCGAGGTCATCAACCTGATGGAAGCCGCCGAAGGCGGTCGCGCGCGTTATCGCCGCATCGCCGACCGCGCGGCGCAGTTCTACGCGCCGGCCGTGCATCTGACCGCTTTCCTCACCTTCTTCGGCTGGGGCTTCTACGACGGCGACTGGAAGCATGCGCTGCTGGTGGCGGTGGCCGTGCTGATCATCACCTGCCCCTGCGCGCTCGGCCTCGCCGTGCCGGTGGTGCAGGTCGTGGCGGCCGGCCGTCTGTTCAAGGCCGGCATCATGGTCAAGGACGGCTCCGCCATGGAACGGCTGGCCGAGATCGACTCCGTCGCCTTCGACAAGACCGGCACGCTGACGCTGGGCCGACCGCGCCTGATCGATGCCGCGGCGATCGATGCCGGGGCCTTCGCCATTGCCGCAGGCCTGGCCCGGCACTCGCGCCATCCGCTGTCGCAGGCCCTGTGGCGTGCGGCTAGCGTTGCGCCGCGCATGATCGACGCCGTGCGGGAAATCCCCGGCGCCGGCATCGAAGCCGAGAGCGCCGACGGCACCTATCGCCTCGGCAGCCGCAAGTTCGCCTGTTCTGCGGAAGCTGGAGAAACCGGCGATCATGCCTATTCCGAAGTCGTCCTGTCGCTCGACGGTCGTGAACTGCAGTCCTTCCGCTTCGAGGACACGCTGCGGCCGGGCGCCGAAAAGGCGATCGCGCTGCTCAAGGGGGAGGGCTTCTCGGTCGGCATTCTCTCGGGCGACCGCGCCGGCGTCGTTGCCGCGCTTGCCCAGCGCCTCGGCATCGCCAACTGGAAGGCCGAGCTCGCGCCCCGCGACAAGGCCGAATTCTGCGCTGCGGTCGAGGCCGAGGGCCACAAGCTTTTGATGGTCGGCGACGGCATCAACGATGCCCCCGCACTTGCCGCAGCCCATGTCTCGATCGCGCCCGCAACGGCTGCCGATGTCGGCCGCCAGGCGGCGGATTTCGTCTTCATGCGGCAGAACCTCGATTCGGTCGCCTTCGCCATTGAGGCGTCGCGCCGCGCCGGCCGGCTGATCCGTGAAAACTTCGCGCTGGCCATCGGCTACAACGTCATCGCCGTGCCGATTGCCATCCTCGGATATGCGACGCCGCTGATCGCCGCCGTCGCCATGTCGACCTCGTCGATCATCGTCGTCGTCAATGCGCTGCGCCTCAATCGGCTTTCCCTCAAGGAAGATGCCGGCTCCGGCCAGCCTGTGGCGCCCGCCCGTTTCGTCGCACCGGACGCCAGGCTCGCCTCATGAACATGCTGATCTACCTGATCCCGATCGCCCTCTTTCTCGGCGGTCTCGGGCTCTTCGCTTTCCTCTGGTCGCTAAAAAGCGGTCAGTATGACGACCTCGACGGGGCGGCATGGCGGGTGCTCTCCGACGACGACGACAAGCCGGGCGACTGAAATCCACTCAGCGAATTTTGATGGTGGTCAAGTTTTCGCGGCTTGTCGGCATCGTTTCAGAATGCCACAAAGTGCTCCTTATCCATTCGATGCGAAGAGGCACACATGGCGGAACTTGCGGAAATCGGACTGATCGGTCTCGGGGTCATGGGATCGAACCTGGCCCTCAACATCGCCGAAAAAGGCAGCCGCATCGCGGTGTTCAACCGCACGCCCTCGCGGTCCGCGGAATTCGTCGCCGAGGCCGGGGCGCTCGCCCCCGCCATCATCGGCTGCGACACCATCGAGGCCTTCGTCGCCGCCATCCGCCCGCCGCGGCCGATCATCATCATGATCAAGGCGGGAGAGGCGGTCGACCAGCAGATCGACGCCCTGAAGCCGCTGCTTTCCGGCGGTGACATCATCATCGATGCCGGCAATGCCAATTTCCGCGACACCATCGCCCGCTTCGACCGGCTGAAGGACACAGGCCTGACCTTCATCGGCATGGGCGTGTCCGGTGGGGAGGAGGGCGCCCGCCACGGCCCCTCGATCATGGTCGGCGGCACGCAGCAGTCCTACGCCCGTGTCGAGAAGGTGCTGAATTCGATCGCCGCCCGCTACGAGGGCGATCCGTGCTGCGCCTGGCTGGGCGAGGGCGGGGCAGGGCACTTCGTCAAGACCATCCATAACGGCATCGAATATGCCGACATGCAGATGATCGCCGAGATCTACGGCGTGCTGCGCGACGGCCTCGGCAAGTCATCCCGCGACATCGGCGCGATCTTCGGCCGGTGGAACCGGGGCCGGCTCAATTCCTACCTGATCGAGATCACCGAAAAGGTGCTCGCCACCGCAGACCCGGAAACGGGCAAGCCCATGGTCGACATGATTGTCGACCGCGCCGGCCAGAAGGGCACCGGCAAGTGGTCGGCGATCGAGGCGCAGCAGATGGGCGTGCCGGCAACCGCCATCGAGGCGGCGGTCGCCGCCCGCAGCCTGTCGTCGATGAAGGCCGAGCGCGAGGCGGCCGAGGCGCTGTTCGGCACGCCGGCCTACGCCTTCCCGCTCAAGGACGGCGCGCCCCTCATGAACGACCTCGAACTCGCGCTGTTTGCCGCCAAGATCGGCGCCTATGCCCAGGGTTTTGCCGTCATGGCGGAGGCTTCGCGCGAATTCGGCTGGTCGCTCCCCATGCCGACCATTGCCCGCATCTGGCGCGCCGGCTGCATCATCCGTTCGCAATTCCTCGACGAGATCACCAAGGCGTTCACAGATAAGCCGGACGTCGCCAACCTGATCGTCACGCCGGCCTTCTCCGCCATGGTGGCCGAGAGCCTGCCGTCGCTGCGCCGCATCGTTTCGGCCGCCGTCACTGCCGGCATTCCGGTTCCGGCCCTGTCCTCGGCGCTGTCCTATTTCGACGCCTACCGCCAGGCCCGCGGCACCGCCAACCTCATCCAGGCCCAGCGCGATTTCTTCGGCGCCCACGGCTTCGACCGCACCGACGGGCTTCCCCTCCACCACGGCCCGTGGGGCGCGGGCGGCTGAGCTTCGCCAATCACGGCAATGAGGCCGGGCTGGGATGCTAGCTCCAGACTGGGACTACCACCGGCAGTCCTTCGTCAGCCACGGCTGGAAGACGAGGCGCGGAGCCGAGAGGCCCTCTTCTCCCCAGCGGGGAGAAGGTGGCGCGTAGCGCCGGATGAGGGGGAGCGAAGCCACCTGATGTTGGCGCACTCGGCCCCCTCATCGCCTCACTGCGTTCGGCACTTCTCCCCGCTGGGGAGAAGCGGGAGAACGCCACGCCCGTTGTGCATGCTCTCCACGCATCGAATTTCACGCCGACGCGTCGATATTTCACGCAAGAGCCCTGCCAAGACCAGCCGCGCGCTCAATCGTCCCAGACCGGCTGGCTGATGCTTTGCAGCATGTCGGGCGCCACGCCGTCGATGCTGGCGATCACCGCCTTGGCGAGTTCGCGGCCGGCGAGGCGCACGTCTTCGGAAGCCGTGATGATCTCCGGGCGGATCCAGTTGAGGATCGGCGCCGACTGTTTCGACACCATGTCGATATCGCGCCCGACGCGTTTTCCCGCCGCCTCGATCCCGGCATTGACTGAAATGGCCGCACTTCCCGATGAGCAGATGATGCCGTCCGGGGCGTCCGGGGAGCGCATCAGCGCCTCGATCCCGTCGCGGATCTCCGCCAGCGGCGTGTCGATATTGACGGCGAGCGGCACTTCCTCGGCGCCGAACTCGCGAAGCCCCGCCAGGAAACCGGCGCGCGTATGCGTGTAATAGGTCAGCTTGCTCGGTGGCTGCAGAAGGGCGATGCGCTTGCGGCCCCGCGCCACCAGCCGCTGCACTGCCTGGCGCGCATAGGCCTCGTTGTCGAAGTCGTGATAGGGATGGACGAGCCCGGCATCGGTGCGGCCATGGGTGGCGAAGGGCATGTTCTGCTCGGTCAGCAGCCTGACCCGCGCGTCGTCCGGCTCGATGCGCGAAATGATCACGCCGTCGGCCGATCCCGTGTCGAGGATATAGCGCACCGGCTGCATCGGATCCTTGCTGTGCGAATGCGGCGTGACGACGATATGGTAGGGCGTGCCCGAAAGCACTTCCGAAATGCCGAAGACCATCTGGCTGGAAAAGCCCATGATCTCCTCGTCGATGCTGAGCACCAGGGCGATCACGTTCGTCTTGCCGGTCCTCAGGCGCACGCCGGCGCGATTCGGCTGGTAACCGAGCTGGCGCGCCACCATGCGCACCCGCTCCTTGGTTTCCGCGCCGATGTCGGGCGCGTCTTTCAGCGCGCGCGACACGGTGGTGATGCCCAGTCCCGTCATGAAGGCGATCGTCTTGAGCGTCGGTCGCTCCTTGCCTTCCTTCGCGGGACCTGATCCGTCCCGCGGCTTGTCATGTTTCATGCTGTCCCCGCCGCTTCCCTTGAGCCGCCATTATAGTTGCCCGCGCGCCGGCTGCAAACGCGGCGGGACGATCAATGCGCAACGAACAACAATTCAAATCTGTAACGATACAGTAGCTTTGTCGAGCAGGAATTTGTCATGGGCTGTATTCGTCATGCACGCATAGGGGGAATTGGCGGAAAAGGCCAGGACCGTGGGCCCTGTCTGATCGGAAAATGCCGCAATGCACGGCGAAACGTGCCGCAGCACGGCAAAATACGGAAAACATGACGATAAGACACGGTTGAGTAGTGTTTCTCACTACCCGCTTTCGGGGTGCGTCATGCTGCGCCTGCGTGCTGCCTAGGGTGGAAAGCGACGGTGTAACAAAAAATTAACATCGCGGAGGTTGCGCCCTTAAATCGATTGTAATAGGTTTTTCCGGCAACGTTTCAGTGAGGGAGGACACTCATGAATTTTCGTAGCGTCGCGGCAGCTTTGGCCGCAAGCGCAATACTACCGTTTTCTGTAAGCCAGGCTGCCGATCTCGAGGTCACCCATTGGTGGACCTCGGGCGGCGAAGCGGCCGCAGTCGCCGAACTCGCCAAGGCATTCGATGCCACCGGCAATAAATGGGTCGACGGCGCGATCGCCGGCTCCGGCGGAACGGCCCGTCCGATCATGGTCAGCCGCATCACCGGCGGCGACCCGATGGCGGCCACCCAGTTCAACCACGGCCGCCAGGCCGAGGAACTGGCGCAGTCCGGCCTGATGCGCGACCTGACAGCGGTGGCGGAAAAGGAAAAGTGGAAGGACTTCATCCGGCCGCTCAGCCTGCTGGATTCCTGCACCATCGACGGCAAGATCTATTGCGCCCCCGTCAACATCCACTCCTGGCAGTGGCTGTGGCTTTCCAACGCCGCCTTCGAGAAGGCCGGCGTGCCCGTGCCGAAGAACTGGGACGAGTTCGTCGCGGCTGCCCCGGCACTTGAAAAGGCCGGTATTCAGCCGCTCGCGGTCGGCGGTCAGCCGTGGCAGGCCAATGGCGCCTTCGGTGTTCTGATGATCGCCATCGGCGGCAAGGACACCTATCTCAAGGTGTTCCAGGACAAGGACGCGGAAGTGGCGGCCGGGCCTGAGATCGCCAAGGTGTTCAAGGCTGCCGACGATGCGCGCCGCATGTCCGCGGGCAGCAATGTCCAGGACTGGAACCAGGCGACCAATCTCGTCATCACCGGCAAGGCCGGCGGCCAGATCATGGGTGACTGGGCGCAGGGCGAATTCCAGCTGGCCGGCCAGGTCGCTGGCAAGGACTACACCTGCCTGCCGGGTCTCGGCGTCAACGAGATCATCACGACGGGCGGCGACGCCTTCTACTTCCCCGTGCTGAAGGACGAGGAAAAGTCCAAGGCCCAGGAAGTTCTGGCCTCGACGCTGGTCAATCCGGCCACCCAGGTCGCCTTCAACCTGAAGAAGGGCTCGCTGCCGATCCGCGGCGACGTCGATCTGGCGGCTGCCAATGACTGCATGAAGAAGGGCCTCGACATTCTCGCCAAGGGCAATGTCCTGATCAGCACCGACCAGATGCTTTCCGCCGACAGCCAGAAGCAGATGGAAGACCTGTTCTCCGAGTTCTTCGCCACGCCGTCGATGACGCCGGAAGACGCGCAGAAGCGCTTCACCGACATCATCGCCAGCGCCGACTGATCCCATTCCTCCCGGCCGCAGTGTGCCGGTCCTGCCTTGGGGCGGGGCCGGTCACTGCGGGGAGGGGTGTCGGGCCCGGCTGTCGAAGGCCGGGTCACGCCACCAATGCGGATCGCGAAGAAAGGGAGTGACCCATGACGGGCCAAGTGCGCGCCGGTCGGCCGAACCAATTGCTGCGCAATCTCAATGCGAAGATTGCCTCCATCCCGATGATCCTGACCGCCGTCGTGGTGTTCCTCGGCGGAACGCTCTGGACCGTCTTCTATTCCTTCACCAATTCGAAGCTGCTGCCGCGGCTTTCCTTCGTCGGTCTCGACCAGTACGAGCGCCTGTGGGCGGCTCCGCGCTGGCTGATGGCCATCGAGAACCTCGCCGTCTACGGCATCCTGTCGCTGATCTTCAGCCTGGTGATCGGTTTCCTGCTGGCCGCCCTGATGGACCAGAAGATCCGCTTCGAGAATGCCTTCCGGACGATCTTCCTCTATCCCTTCGCACTGTCCTTCATCGTCACCGGCCTAGTGTGGCAGTGGATCCTCAATCCGGAATTCGGCGTGCAGTCGATCGTGCGTTCGCTCGGCTGGGAGAGCTTCGCCTTCGACCCGCTCTACAATCCCGACATCGTCATCTACGGCATCCTGATCGCCGCGCTGTGGCAGGGCACGGGCCTGGTCATGTGCCTGATGCTGGCCGGCCTGCGGGGCATCGACGAGGACATCTGGAAGGCATCGCGGGTCGACGGCATTCCGATGTGGCGGACCTATCTCTTCATCATCATCCCGATGATGCGGCCCGTCTTCATCACCACGCTGGTCATCATCGCCAGCGGCATCGTCCGCGTCTACGACCTCGTCGTCGCCCAGACCAGCGGCGGCCCGGGCATCGCTTCCGAAGTGCCGGCGAAATACGTCTACGACTACATGTTCCAGGCGCAGAATCTCGGCCAGGGCTTTGCCGCCTCGACCATGATGCTGCTGACCGTCGCCATCATCGTCGTTCCCTGGGCCTATCTGGAATTCGGAGGAAAGAAGCGTGGCTAATCCCGCAACACTCAACGCGACGGCCGCCGGCTTCGAAGCGGTCTCCGACAGGCTCGGCTCCGGCCCGCGCGGCCGCAAGCCCCGGCGCACGCTCTCGTCGCGCAACATCATGCTCTATGGCACGCTGTTCTTCGCCGCCGTCTACTACCTGATACCGCTCTATGTGATGGTCGTGACCTCGCTCAAGGGCATGCCCGAGATCCGTCTCGGCAACATCTTCTCGCCGCCGATGGAGATCACCTTCGAACCCTGGGTCAAGGCCTGGGCGGAAGCCTGCACCGGGCTCAACTGCGACGGCCTGTCGCGCGGCTTCTGGAATTCGGTGCGCATCACCATTCCTTCCACCATCGTGTCGATCATCATCGCCTCGGTGAACGGCTATGCGCTCGCCAACTGGAAGTTCAAGGGCTCGGAGATCTTCTTCACCATCCTGATCGTCGGTGCCTTCATCCCCTATCAGGTGATGATCTATCCGATCGTCATCGTGCTGCGCGAAATGGGCATCTACGGCACGCTGACCGGTCTCGTCATCGTCCACACCATCTTCGGCATGCCGATCCTGACGCTGCTGTTCCGCAACTATTTCGTCTCGCTGCCGGAGGAATTGTTCAAGGCGGCCCGCATCGACGGGGCCGGTTTCTGGCAGATCTACGGGCGGATCATGCTGCCCATGTCGCTGCCGATCTTCGTCGTGGCGATGATCCTGCAGATCACCGGCATCTGGAACGACTTCCTGTTCGGCGTCGTGTTCACGCGGCCGGAATATTATCCGATGACCGTTCAGCTCAACAACATCGTCAACTCCGTCCAGGGCGTGAAGGAATACAACGTCAACATGGCAGCGACCCTGTTGACCGGTCTCGTCCCGCTCATCGTCTATTTCGTATCCGGCCGGCTCTTCGTCCGGGGTATCGCCGCCGGCGCAGTGAAGGGTTAAGTGCTCATGTCCAACAGTGTATCGATCAGGGATCTGTCGCTCTCGTTCGGAGCGGTCACCGTTCTCGAGGACCTGAACCTCGACATTCGCGACGGCGAATTCCTCGTCCTGCTCGGCTCGTCCGGCTGCGGAAAGTCGACGCTTCTCAACTGCATCGCCGGTCTTCTGGAGCCGACCGACGGGCAGATCTTCATCAAGGACAAAAACGTCACCTGGGAGGAGCCGAAGGACCGCGGCATCGGCATGGTCTTCCAGTCCTACGCCCTCTATCCGCAGATGACGGTGGAGAAGAACCTGTCCTTCGGCCTCCGGGTCGCCAAGGTGCCGGAGGACAAGATCCGCGAGAAGGTGGCGCGCGCCGCCGAGATCCTGCAGATCGAGCCGCTTCTGAAACGCAAACCGGCCGAACTCTCCGGCGGCCAGCGCCAGCGCGTGGCGATCGGCCGGGCGCTTGTCCGCGACGTCGACGTCTTCCTGTTCGACGAGCCGCTCTCCAACCTCGACGCCAAGCTGCGCTCGGAACTGCGCGTCGAGATCAAGCGGCTGCATCATTCGCTGAAGAACACGATGATCTACGTCACCCACGACCAGATCGAGGCGCTGACGCTCGCCGACCGCATCGCCATCATGAAGAGCGGCGTGATCCAGCAGCTCGACGATCCGATGGTCATCTACAACCGGCCGAAGAACCTGTTCGTTGCCGGCTTCATCGGCTCGCCCTCGATGAATTTTCTGCGCGGCGAACTGGTCGAGCGCGCCAACGGCCTGGTCTTCACCACCGCCGGCGTCGACTTCTTCCTCGACGGCTACGACGCGGCCGGTCCGCTCGCCGCCGGCAGCAAGGTCGTGCTCGGCATCCGCCCGGAACACGTGCTGATCGACGACGAGGTGCCGGCCGGCGCCGAGACCCACGAGGCCGTGGTCGACATCGAGGAGCCGATGGGCGCCGACAACCTGCTGTGGCTGAAACATGCCGGCCACGTCATGTCGGTCCGCACCTCCGGCACCCGCCGCTACCGCCCTGGCGCAAAGCTGCGCCTCGGCTTCGACATGTCGGTCGCCTCGCTGTTTGATGCGGTGACCGAGGAGCGGCTTTGATGGACACAGGCAGTCCGGTGTCGCCCCCCTCTGGCCTGCCGGCCATCTCCCCCACAAGGGGGGAGATCGGCAGGACGGACGCGCCTTGCCTCCCGTCTCCTGTCGGGAACGCTCCGGCCGCCGCCCGCGTTTGCCGCTCGCTTTACTGACGATCGTGAGAAGAGCGGCTCAAGCAACAACGGCGCTTCGGGAAACGAGGCGCCTACCGTATTCCGATCTCCCCCCATGTGGGGGAGATGGCCGGCAGGCCAGAGGGGGGCGCTCTTGCTCCGACATGAATGATCTGGATTGACCCATGACGAATGCTTCCGACACACCCATGACCATCGACCTCTCCGGCGAATGGCGGCTGTCCACCGCCGAGGGCGAACACGGCGCGGCGATCACGCTGCCGGGCGACGTGCATTCGGCGCTGCAGGCCGCCGGCATCATCCCCGACCCCTATTTCGGTCGCAACGAGGAAGCGGTGCAGTGGGTCGCCGAGCATGACTGGACGCTGGAACGGTCGTTCTTTCTCGATCACGCCGACGGCCAATGGTATCTCGACATCGACTATCTCGACACGGTCGCCGTCGTCTTCGTCAACGACGTGCCGGTGCTCTCCGCCGACAACTGCTTCCGCCGCTACCGGCCGGACGTCTCGGCCGCGCTGCAGCCGGGCGAGAACACCATTCGCATCCTGCTGCATTCCTCGATCTCAGCCGGGGCCGAACGCCAGGCGCGCCAGCCCTTCTACATTCCCTATTCGACCAACAATTCGCCGATCGCCAACGGCAACATGCTGCGCAAGCCGCAGTGCCATTTCGGCTGGGACTGGAACATCGCCGTTGCTCCGCTCGGCCTCTATGGCGCCATCGCGCTGAAGAAGCTCGACCCGGCCCGCATAGAGCATCTGGAGACCGAGCAGGTCCATCACGAGGACGGCAGCGTCGACCTGCATGTCAAGCTCACCCTCCATGCCTTCGAGCCGAGCGTCGTGCCGGTGCATTTCGAATTCGACGGCCTGCGCGAGCGCTTGGATTGCGGCATTCCCGCCGGCGAGACCGTGATCGCCCACGTCTTCCACATCGACAGGCCGCGCCTCTGGTGGCCGGCCGGCAGCGGCGAGCAGGCGCTCTATACGCTGTCCGCCGACATTCCGGGCGAGACGCTGACCCGCCGGATCGGCCTGCGCACCATTGCCCTGATCACCGACCCGGACGAGGCCGGCTCGCGCTTCGCCTTCAAGGTCAACGGTCGCGAAATCTTCTGCCGCGGCGCCAACTGGATCCCGGCCGACGCGCTCTTTTCCCGCACCAGCCAGGAAAAGACCGAGGACCTGCTGCAGTCGGCGGTCGCCGCCCATATGAACATGATCCGCGTCTGGGGCGGCGGCTTCTACGAGCAGGACTATTTCTACGACCTCTGCGACCGGCTTGGCCTGATGGTCTGGCAGGACTTCATGTTCGCCTGCAACCTCTATCCCTGCACCGATGACTTCCTGTCGAACGTCTCCCAGGAAGTCGACTATCAGGTCCGCCGCCTGTCTTCCCATCCGTCGATCGCGCTGTGGTGCGGCGACAACGAGCTGGTCGGCGCGCTCACCTGGTTCAAGGAGAGCCGCGACAACCGCGACCGTTACCTCGTCGCCTATGACCGGCTGAACCGGGTGATCGAGCAGGGGGTCAAGAAGGCCTATCCTCAGGGCATCTGGTGGCCGTCGAGCCCGGCCTCGGGCTATCTCGACTATGGCGACGCCTGGCATGCCGACGGCTCCGGCGACATGCACTACTGGTCGGTCTGGCACGAGAACAAGTCCTTCGACAACTACCGCTCGGTGAAGCCGCGCTTCTGCTCGGAATTCGGCTTCCAGTCCTACACCTCGATGCCGGTCATCGAGACCTTCGCCGACAGCGGCGACATGAACATCGCCTCGCCGGTGATCGAGCTGCACCAGAAGAATGCCGGCGGCAACGAGCGGATCGCCGGCACCATGTTCCGCTATTTCCGCTTCCCCAAGGATTTTGCCAATTTCGTCTATCTCAGCCAGATCCAGCAGGGCCTGGCGATCGGCACGGCGGTCGACTACTGGCGGTCGCTGAAGCCCCATTGCATGGGCACGCTCTACTGGCAGCTCAACGACACATGGCCGGTCGCCTCCTGGTCGAGCCTCGACTATGGCGGCAGCTGGAAGGCGCTGCACTACATGGCGCGGCGCTTCTTCCAGCCGGTCAATGTCGTGGCCATCCCGAGCGAGGACGGAACGAGCATCGCCTTTTCCATGGTCAACGACACCCTGGAAGAGCTGACCGTTGACATGAACCTCTTTGCCGTCACCCTCGACGGCGAGCGCCTGCCGATCCGCACCGCGACCGGCACATGCCCGCCCGACCGCGCCGCTCCGCTCCTGACCCTCGACGAGACGGAAATCCCGGTCGACGCGCTGCTCGCCTGGAGCTTCATCGCCTCAAACGGCATGAGCGGCGAGGGGCATCTGGCGCTTCAGCCCTACAAGGCCCTGGAACTCCAGCCCTCCGGCCTGGAGACGAGCGTCGCTCCGTTCGCCGACGGGCGGTTCGAGATCAGGGTCAGCGCCACCGGCCTCGCGCTCTTCGTCATGCTCGAGGCGGACTGCCCGGGCCGCTATTCCGATAACGCCTTCGATCTTCATGCCGGCATGAGCCGCCGCGTCACCTTTACCCCGACCACGCCCCTCGTGGACGGCCGGATCCCGCAGTTTCGAACCTACGATCTCCAGAGCTGCCAGCAACTCGGCTGAGGCGATCGCCAGACAAGGACAGGACGTCACGGCGGACCCGCGCCGAGCGTCCGAAAAACAGGAGGAATGACCCATGACCCAATTCGGTTTCCAGCTTTACAGCGCCCGCAATTTCCAGCCCTTCACCAATATCTATCCGCTCCTCACCGAAGCCGGATACACCCATGTCGAAGGCTATGGCGCCATGTATGCCGCCCTCGATGATGCCGGCCTCAATGCGCTGCGCGCCGATCTCGACCGCAACGGGCTGACCATGCCGACCGGCCATTTTGGTCTCGACCTTCTGGAAAGCGACCCGACCCGCGCGCTGAAGATCGCCAAGCTGCTCGGCATCGAGGCGGTCTACTGCCCCTATCTGCTGCCCGACATGCGGCCGAAGGATGCCAGCAGCTGGTTCTCCTTCGGCCAGCGCCTGCAGGAAATCGGCAAGCCGATCCGCGATGCGGGGCTGACCTTCGGCTGGCACAACCACGACTTCGAGTTCGTCACGCTTGCGGACGGCTCCACGCCGCAGGAGCAGATATTTGCCGGCGGCCCGGAACTCGCCTGGGAGGCCGATATCGCGTGGATCATCCGCGGCGCCGCCGATCCCTTCGCCTGGATCGAGAGCTACGGCAAGCGCATCACCGCGGTCCACGTCAAGGACATCGCGCCGGCCGGCACCAATACCGAGGAAGACGGCTGGGCGGATGTCGGCCAGGGCACGGTACCGTGGAAGGATCTGATGGCCGCACTCAAGGCCTATGGCGTGCGCCACTACATCCTCGAACACGACAATCCGAAGGATGTGGGCCGCCTCATCAAGCGCTCCATCGCCGCCTTCAACACTTACTGATCTCCCACGGCCTTTCACCCAATCAGGACATATTCCATGGCACGCGAACTCGGCGTCGGCATCATCGGATGCGGCAATATCTCTACCACCTACTTCTCGCTCGCACCGCTCTTCAAGGGCCTGAAGGTGCTGGCCTGCTCCGACCTCAACATGAACGCCGCCGAGCTTCGCGCCGAGGAATACGGCGTGAAGGCGCAGACGATCGATGACCTGCTCGCCAATGACGAACTGGACATCATCGTCAACCTGACCATCCCGGATGCGCATTACGCAGTGTCGAAGCGCATCCTCGAGGCCGGCAAGCACGTCTATTCGGAAAAGCCGCTGGTGCTCTCGCTCGAACAGGGCGAAGACCTGCGGCGGATCGCCAGCGGCAAGGGGCTCTCCGTCGGCTGCGCGCCGGACACCTTCCTCGGCGGCGCCCACCAGCTGGCACGCGCCTTCATCGACAAGGGCGGCATCGGCCGGATCACCTCCGGCACCTGCCACGTCATGAGCCCCGGCATGGAGATGTGGCATCCGAACCCGGACTTTTTCTTCCTGCCCGGCGGCGGCCCGATCCTCGATCTCGGCCCCTACTACATCGCCAATCTGATCAATCTCATCGGCCCGGTAAAGCGGGTTGCCGCCTTGACCTCGATGGCGAGCGAGACCCGCACCATCACCAGCCAGCCGCGCGCCGGCGAGGTGATCCCGGTGAAGACGCCGACCAACGTCCATGCGCTTCTCGAGTTCCATAATGGCGCGACCATCACGCTCTCGGCCAGCTGGGATGTCTGGTCGCACCGCCACGCCAATATGGAACTCTACGGCACCGAAGGCTCGCTCTACGTGCCCGACCCGAACTTCTTCGGCGGTCTCGTCGAGGCCTCGGGCCGGAATAAGGACATCGCGCCGCTGGAGAACTGGGACCACCCGTTCGGGGTCAACAACCAGGACCATGCCAACGGCCCGCGCGCCAACTACCGCACGGCCGGCCTTGCCGACATGGCGGTCGCCATCCTCGAAGGCCGCGACGCCCGCTGCTCGCTGGAGAGCGCCCTGCACGGCGTCGACGTTATGACGGCAATTCTCCAGTCCGGCGAAACAGGCCAGTTCGTCACCCTCTCCACCACCTGCACCCAGCCCGCCGCGCTCGGCATCGAGGAGGCACAGGCGCTGCTGAGGTAAGTGTATGCTTCGGACAACAGCCGGCACTGGATCGGGCATAAATGGTCTGGAAAAAGACTGCGGCCGTGCCCCGAACCGGCCCCTCTGCCTGCGGCCCCCTCATCCGGTCCTTCGGACCACCTTCTCCCCGATGGGGAGAAGAGGGGCCAAGACGCCAGCGGTTCTCCTCTCCCCATCGGGGAGAGGGTGGCGCGTAGCGCCGGGTGAGGGGGCGGCAGCCACGACGGTCGACAGGTGCGCCGGATGGCTGCCACGCAAGGAGACTGTCGACGAGGGCAGGGCGATGGCTGAGACAGAGCCCCGCCGCCTTGTGGGGAAGGGTTGGGGAGGGGGAGTCCTTCCTCGACAACAGCATGGGAGAGACGCATGACCTACACCCCCGCCGAAGACCGCTACGAGCGGATGACCTACAACCGCTGCGGCAGAAGCGGACTGAAGCTGCCGGCGATCTCGCTGGGTCTCTGGCACAATTTCGGCGACGACACGCCGGATGCGCTGAAGCAGTCGATCGTCCGCCGGGCCTTCGACCTCGGCATCACCCATTTCGACCTCGCCAACAATTACGGCCCGCCGGGCGGCGCATCCGAGACCGCCTTCGGCGCGATCCTCAAGACCGATCTTGCCGGCTATCGCGACGAACTGATCATCTCGTCCAAGGCCGGCTACGGCATGTGGCCCGGTCCCTACGGCGAATGGGGCAGCCGCAAATACCTGATCGCGTCGTGCGACCAGAGCCTCAAGCGTTTGGGGCTCGACTATGTCGACATCTTCTATTCCCACCGCTTCGACCCGGACACGCCGCTCGAAGAGACCTGCGGCGCGCTCGACCATATCGTCCGGTCGGGCAGGGCGCTCTATGTCGGCCTCTCCTCCTACAATTCGAAGCGCATCCGCGAGGCGGTGGAGATCCTGAAGGGCCTCGGCACGCCCTGCCTGATCCACCAGCCGAGCTATTCGATGATCAACCGCTGGATCGAGGAGGATGGGCTGATCGACACGCTGGAGGAACTGGGCATCGGCTCGATCGTCTTCTCGCCGCTTGCCCAGGGCATGCTGACCTCCAAATATCTCGGCGGCATTCCGGACGAGAGCCGGGCGGCGCAGGACAAGTCGCTGAACCGCGATTTCCTCAACGAGCGCAATGTCGAAAACATCCGCAAGCTGAACGCCATCGCCGAACGGCGCGGCCAGACGCTCGCCCAGATGGCGCTTGCCTGGGTCCTGCGCGGAGACCGCATCACCACCGCGCTGATCGGCGCGTCGAAGCCGTCCCAGGTCGAGGATTGCGTGAAGGCGCTGGAGAAACGCGACTTCACCGCGGATGAACTCGCCGAGATCGACGTGCACGCCCGCGATGCCGACATCAACCTCTGGGCCGCCTCGGCGGAACGCAAGGGGCCGGCCCGGAAGAAGAAGTAGCGCTGGAATGAGGCACCCCCCTCTGTCGGCTACGCCGACATCTCCCCCTCAAGGGGGGAGATCATCCGCTGGCATGGTGCCCCAACCGAGCCGGCGACGATGGTCAGGCAGGGGGCAGCCGTGAAGTCGATCTCCCCCCTTGAGGGGGAGATGGCCGGCAGGCCAGAGGGGGGTGCCCCCATACACCGAGGAGAGACGCAGCATGATCCACAACCCAATCCTGCCGGGCTTCAACCCGGATCCGTCGATCGTCCGGGTCGGCGAGGACTACTACATCGCCACCTCCACCTTCGAGTGGTATCCCGGCGTGCAGATCCATCACTCGCGCGACCTCGTCAACTGGACGCTGGTGCGCCGGCCGCTGGAGCGGAAGTCGCAGCTCGACATGCGCGGCAATCCCGACAGCTGCGGCGTCTGGGCGCCGTGCCTCTCCCATGCCGACGGCCAGTTCTGGCTGGTCTATACCGACGTCAAGCGCTTCGACGGCAACTTCAAGGATGCGCACAACTACATCGTCACCGCGCAGTCGATCGATGCCGAATGGTCCGATCCGGTCTATGTGAACTCCTCCGGCTTCGACCCCTCGCTGTTCCACGATGACGACGGCCGCAAATGGTTCCTCAACATGCAGTGGAACCACCGCACCGAGAGCTATGGCGGCTCGCCCAAGCATCCGGCCTTCGACGGCATCCTGCTGCAGGAATGGGACCCGGCGACCCGCAAGCTGATCGGTTCGGTGAAGAACATCTTTCCCGGCAGCCCGCTCGGCCTGGTCGAGGGACCGCATGTCTTCAAGAAGAACGGCTGGTACTATCTGACCACCGCCGAAGGCGGCACCGGCTACGGCCATGCGGTGACGCTCGCGCGCTCGCGGGCGATCGAGGGCCCTTACGAGATGCATCCGGACACGCATCTGATCACCTCCAAGGATCATCCGGAGGCAGCGCTCCAGCGTGCCGGCCATGGGCAATATGTCGAGACGCCCGAGGGCGAGGCCTATCACACCCATCTCTGCGGCCGGCCGCTGGAGCCCAAACGGCGCTGCACGCTCGGGCGCGAGACGGCACTGCAGAAGTGCATGTGGAAGGACGACGGCTGGCTCTATCTCGAAAGCGGCGCCCCGGTGCCTGCTGTCGAAGTCACGCCGCCGAAGCCGGTGGAGCGCATCGAGCGGCCCGAAACCATCCGGCGCGATTTCCACGACGCGGCCCTTCCGCCCGAGTTCCAGTGGCTGCGCACGCCGGAACCCGACCGCCTGTTCTCCCTTGCCGCCCGGCCCGGTCACCTGCGGCTCTTCGGTCGCGAAAGCCTCGGCTCCTGGTTCGAGCAGTCCCTGGTGGCGCGAAGGCAGGAGGATCATCGCTTCCGGGCCGAGACCCGTGTGGACTTCACGCCGGACACCTACCAGCAGGTCGCAGGCCTCAGCCACTACTACAATCGCCACAAGCTGCATGCGCTGGGCGTCACCCTGCACGAGAAGCTCGGCCGTGTTGTGACCATCCTCTCCTGCGCCGGCGACTATCCCGATAGCCGGCTAAGTTTCCCGGCTAGTCACGGTGTGAGTGTGCCGGATGGCCCGCTGGATCTGGCCATGGAGGTATTCGATAACGATCTCCAGTTCTTCTGGCGGCCGGCCGCCGATGGCAAGGGCGAGGGGAGCGGAGAGGGCGCCTGGCAGGCGATCGGGCCTGTCCTCGACGCCGGCGTGATCTCCGACGAAGGCGGCCGCGGCGAGCACGGCTCGTTCACCGGCGCCTTCACCGGCATGTTCGCCTTCGACACCAGCGGACGCGGCCAGCCGGCGGATTTCGACCATTTCACCTATCGGCGGCGCTGAGCCTGGCCGACGTCCTTCTTCTCCCCGGCGAGGGAGAAGAAGCGAAATCGAGGGCTTAGCGCAGCTAAACCTCAGATTTCGCAGATGAGGGGGCCGGACGCGTGTACCCTCTTCTCCCCCGGCGGGGAGAAGATGCCCGCAGGGCAGATGAGGGGGCCCCCATGCCGAGGTCTATTACACCTGAGGGTGTTGCGCGCCCCATCCGGCGCTTCGCGCCACCTTCTCCCCGGTGGGGAGAAGACGGGTTCGCGAACCTCACCCCAGCCGCTCGGCATGCCACTTCAGGTGGTCGTCCATGAAGGTCGAGATGAAGTAGTAGGAATGGTCGTAGCGCTCGTGCATCCGCAGCGTCAGCCCGATGTCGGTGCCGTGGATCGCCTCGTCGAACAGCCAAGGCTTCAGGCCGGTTTCGAGAAAGCTGTCGGCCTTGCCCTGGTCGATCAGGAATTCCGGGAAGCGGGCGCCGTCCTCGACCAGTGCGCAGGCATCGTATTGACGCCACTTGGCCCGGTCGGCGCCGAGATATTTCTCGAATGCGTCCTGCGTCCAGTCGGCGGTCATCGGATTGACGATCGGGGCGAAGGCCGAGCAGCTCTTGAAGCGCTCCGGGTTCTTCAACGCGATGGTCATCGCGCCGTGGCCGCCCATCGAATGGCCGAAAATGCCCTGCCGGTCCATGTCGACGCGGAAATGCTCGGCGACCAGCGCCGGCAGCTCTTCCGTCACGTAGGAATACATCTGGAAATGCTCTGCCCAAGGGCTTTCGGTAGCGTCGAGATACATGCCCGCACCCTTGCCCATCTTCCAGTTGGTCAGTTCGTCCGGCACGTCCGTGCCGCGCGGGCTGGTGTCGGGGCAGACGATGATCAGGCCGAGCTCGGTGGCCATGCGGCGATATTCGCCCTTCTCCATGACATTGGCGTGGGTACAGGTCAGCCCCGACAGATACCACAGCACCGGCCGGCGCTCGGCGATCGCCTGCGGCGGCACGAAGACGGCGAAGGTCATGTCGCACTTGGTCGTCTGCGATTCGTGGGAGAACACGCCCTGCATGCCGCCAAACGCGGTATTCTGGGAGAGGATCTTCATGGGGATAGTCCTTGTTGCCTAGCCGGCCAGCGACACCGCCCCGTTGACGGCGGCGGCGACGAGCACGGTATTGAAGAAATACGATACGATCGAATGGAGAAGGTTGATTTTCCGCATCGCCGTCGCGGTGATGGCGGTGTCGGAGGTCTGCGCCGTCATGCCGATGACGAATGCGAAATAGAGGAAATCGTAGCCACAGGGATCGGGCGATCCGGGAAACTCCAGTCCGCCGCGATTGTCCGGCGCCTCGGTGGTGGTGTCAGGCCGCCAGTAGAGATGGCCGTAATGGATCGCCGCCATGGTGTGGATGGTCAGCCAGCCGCCGAGCACCGAGGCGAAGGCCAGCACCAGTTCGAGCGCATTGCCGCCCGGCTCGCGGTTGAGCGCAAGGAAGAGCGAGACGATCGCCACCACCACTGCCGCCAACGTGACCAACAGGATCACCAGCGCCGGAGCGTCGGCTTCCTCGGCCCGCTCCTTCAGATAGTCGGCGGTCATCTGCGGCAGGCGAAGCCCGATCAGCACCAGATAAGTGAGGAAGAACACGACGGCGCCAGCCTCAAGCACCAGCCGCGGATTGAGCGCGGTAACGACGAGGACGGCAAACACAGACGCCATGAGCGCGGCGTAGAACGGCCCGTGCCGATGGTCGATCAGGCGGTCAAAACGGCTGGCCATGTCCGATCCTCCGGTGTGCGTCTGGCGTCGAAGGTGCTTCGACTAGCACGCCTTCGCCCGCCGGCAAAGCCGGTCGAGCGTTTCGAGGAAGGCCGAACGGTCGCGCGGCGAAAAGGCGGCGTTGTAGCCCTTGCTTTCACCGGTCTCGCGCAAATGCGCGCCGAGATCGCGCATGGCCGTTGCCATGCCGATATTGGCCTTGTCGAACACCCGGCCGGTCGGCCCGGTGACGAAGGCGCCGGCCGCGACGCAGCGTCCGGCCAGCGGCACGTCGGCCGTCACCACGATGTCGCCGGCTCCGGCGCGCTCGGCGATCCAGTCGTCGGCGGCGTCGAAGCCGTTGGAGACAATGACGTTCTTGACCATCGGATCGCGCGACGGCCTCAGGCCCGAATTGGCGACGAAGGTCACCTCGAGGCCGTGGCGTTCCGCGACTTTGAGGATTTCCGGTTTGACCGGGCAGGCATCGGCATCGACGTAGATCACTGAGGTCTTCAATCCTTCATTCCGCCGAGGCCGAATAGCCTCGCGTCAGTCTCGCGTCCAGACCTCTCCGGTCACCTTTTCCGAGCCGCCATAGGTCCAGACACCTTGCCAGGTACCGTCCGGTTGCTCGAAATACATGGCGATGCCGAAATTGTCTTTAGCCACATAACCGACCGAGATCGCTGTGTCGTCTTCGCTTGCCGGTCCCATTTCGAAGCGGCCTTCGCCGACAAACTTGGCGCCAAGCCCGGTGCCGATCGATTCCTTGCCGCCGATATTCCACACGACGATGTAGGTTTCGCCATGACGGGTAACTTCCACCGTCCCGGTATATTCCTTGCCGCTGTCCGGGTTCATCCCGACGAGCGTGTAGCTGCCGGTCGGATCGGCCGCGGCAATGGCCGGCAAAGCGAGCATGGCAATGGCAGTCAATGCGTATTTGATCGACATGTGTTCCCCCCATGGAATGATGACCGGACGATCGGTACGGCCGCAATCTAGCATATTTCGGAGCTTATGCAGGGGGAGGGAGCGTGCGGCCGCCTTGACTATTTCAGGACGGCCGCGCGCCGTGGAATCAATAGATCACCACGCCACGGATGCTTTCGCCCTTGTGCATCATGTCGAAACCCTTGTTGATGTCGTCGAGCGGCATGGTGTGGGTGATCATCGGGTCGATGAGGATCTTGCCCTGCATGTACCAGTCGACGATCTTCGGCACGTCGGTGCGGCCGCGCGCCGCCGAACGCCGTGCCCATCCAGTTGCGGCCGGTGACCAGCTGGAACGGGCGCGTCGAGATTTCCTGGCCGGCGCCGGCCACCCCGATGATGATCGACTTGCCCCAGCCGCGGTGCGAGGCCTCCAGCGCCTGACGCATGACCTTGGTATTGCCGGTGCAGTCGAAGGTGTAGTCGGCGCCGCCGATCAGGTCGCCATTGCGCTTGGTCAGGTTGACCAGATACGGCACGATGTCGTCGCCGACTTCCTTCGGATTGACGAAATGCGTCATGCCGAACTTTTCGCCCCAGGCCTTGCGGTCATTGTTGATGTCGACGCCGATGATCATGTCGGCGCCGGCGAGCCTAAGCCCCTGCAGCACGTTCAGCCCGATGCCGCCGAGCCCGAAGACGATTGCCGTTGCGCCGATCTCCACCTTGGCGGTGTTGATGACCGCACCGATGCCGGTCGTCACGCCGCAGCCGATATAGCAGATCTTGTCGAAGGGCGCGTCCGGATTGACCTTGGCAACCGCGATCTCGGGAAGGACGGTGAAGTTGGAAAAGGTCGAGCAGCCCATATAGTGGTGGATCTTGTCCTTGCCGATCGAGAACCGCGACGTGCCGTCCGGCATCAGCCCCTGGCCCTGGGTGGAGCGGATGGCGGTGCACAGATTCGTCTTGCGCCACAGGCAGGAATAGCACTCGCGGCATTCCGGCGTGTAGAGCGGAATGACATGGTCGCCCTTCTTCACCGAGGTGACGCCCGGCCCGACATCGACGACGATGCCGGCACCTTCATGGCCGAGAATGGCCGGAAACAGCCCTTCCGGATCGGCGCCCGAGAGCGTGAAATCGTCGGTATGGCAGATGCCCGTCGCCTTGACCTCGATCAGCACCTCGCCGGCCCGCGGGCCTTCGAGCTGTACCGTCATGATTTCCAGCGGTTTGCCGGCCTGCACGGCAACGGCGGCGCGAACGTCCATGGTCTCTTCTCCGATATTGGCAATTGAGCGTTACAAGTCTGGCACGGTGGACGGCATGCCCTCAAGCGGCAGGGATAGCCCCGGTTGCGTCCACCGTCAGCAAAATAGGATGGTCGCGCCGTCAGCGCGGCTCGATCAGCGGCACATGGCGGGCCGCATCGCGCCGCATCTGTCCGGTCAGCCTCGGATCGTCGGTCACCTCAACCATGAAGGCATAGGGCCGGAAGCCCGAGCGCTGGTAGAAGGAAAGCGCACCCGGATGATCGAAATGGCAGGTGTGGACCCAGAACCGCTTGATCGGCTTATCCCAGGCCGTGTCGATCGCGGCATTCATCAGCGTCCGCCCGGCACCCTGGCCGATCGCATCGGAGACGAGGCCGAAGAAGGCCAGTTCGCATTCGCCCTCGGTGCGGAAATCGAGTTCCAGCAGGCCGACGCGGCGTGCGCCGTCGGTGAGCGCATGGACCTGGACGTCCGGATGGTGGAGAATGGCGCGAAGCTCTTCGTCGGGCATGACCAGCCGCGAAAACCACATCCACTCCTCGCCGATGGCGCTAAACAGCGCGCGGTATTCACCAAGGTCGGGCTTCTCCCATCGCACCAGGGTGAGGCCGGAATCCGCCGGGCGCGCGGGCTTGGCCGGCGGCTTTTCCAGCATTTCCAGGCAGGTGACGACGTTGGCGATCTTGCCGGCGGGTACGGCCGAATAGCCGTCGGGGAGAGGAGGGTTCACGGTATCCATGGCTGTCTTTGGAACCGTTCGGGCCATCCAAGTCAAGGGGGCGGATGTCACATCGGCGCGGTGACGAACAGCCGGTCGCAGGCGTAGATGATCCCCCCGGCATGGATCGACAGGGCCGCGCAAAGACCGAACCCGGTCATCAGCCGCTGCTGCTGGTTCATCGCCTCAAGCTGGAGGCGTGGCTTGACCTTGCGCGTACGGATCAGGCTCAGGAGCGCGAAGACCGAGAGCCCGGCGATCAGCGCCTGGGACGACAGGCCGATGCGCCATCCGGTCCAGACGATCGCCGAGGCCACGGTGAAGGTCGCGAGCGTCTGCATCGTGCGCCCGGCAAACAGCTGGCGCAGCACCTGGCCGCCGTCGAAACGGTGCATCGGCAAGAGGTTGAGCAGGTTGAAGGCGGAAAGGATCAATAGCAGCACCAGCACAGGGGCCGCCATGCTCGGCGCGAACAAGCTGTCGGCGGCCGCCTCGTGGGCGCCGATCAGGATCGGCACGGCGAAGGCCGAGACCCCGGCGCCCATCAACGCGCAGGTGGCGACCTCGAACCGGCTGGCATAGGGCCGCCCGCCGATCGCGATGCCGCCCAGAAGCGGCACGAAGATCATTCGCGTGTTGAGATGACCGAAGGTGCGGAAGGCCACCATGTGGCCGAGCTCGTGAAAGACGATCACCAGCGTCAGGAAGACGGAAATCATCAGTCCGTTGCCGTTGAAGCCGAAGAACGGCCAGAGCATCAGGGTGGAGAGCGCCGCCAGCGCGGCCTGGCTCAGCGGGTGTTCGAGCCGCCCGCGACCCGCCGCCTTGGTGCCGCCGAGATGCCGCTCCAGGGCGGCCATCTCCCGGTGCAGCATCAGGTAGCGATAGAGCAGGAAGCCGAGGCCGCGATAGCTGTCGGTCTGTTCGATTGCGACCGTCGAGCCCTCCGTCGCCGGGCCGATACGGCGGACCTCGCGGTAGCCCGACCAGAAATCCATGTCGAGCGCGCTGTCGGCGACGATTCTGAGTTCGCAGGAAAACTCGCCGTCGGCGGTCACCCCGGTCCGGTCGATCGCCAGCACACGGATGATCGGCCGGCCGCTACGGTCGGGGTCGCGATAGCAAAGCTCCAGGCGGTCCGGCCTGCCTTCGATCGGCCGGACGGAGGCGACGGCCGGGTGCCAGTCGGCAAGCCCGCCGGCGGGCCGCGTCATGTCCCAGAGTTCCTCCGGTCGCCTGTCCAGCCGCCGCCGCACCGAGATCGTGCGCGTGCCAAGCGGCGCCGCCATCAAAAGCCAGATCAGGCCGAGATTGACGCCGAGCAGGAGAAAGGCGGATTGGAAGATCGTCATCGCGGCATTCCCTTCAGGAAGGCGTCGGGCGGGGACCGGTGATCATGCCACCATCTCCGCGTCGAGGAAGAACGAGTCCGGCACATGCAGCCAGCGCCGCGGCGTTTCGGTCCGCGCCTGTGTCCTGCCGCGGAGCGACAGGATGGTATCGATCAACGGTTGCCAGTCGGGATGGCGGGCATGGGTGGCGGTCTCACGGTCGATCGTCTCGAGGATCGCGATCTTGGCCGGGGAGAGAAGGGGCGCTCCCGAGCCCAGCCGGTCGCGGAGGATCCGATGCACATAGGCGATGTCGTCCGCGCCGATCCCCGCCTGCAAGGCACGCCTTCTGGCATAGGCGCCGCGTTCCTCGTCAAGCGCTATCCTGAGCTGGTCGAGCATCAGCATCCCCAGCGACGGCGGGACGTGGCGAGCGATTTCCATCATGTGAAGAATGGCCGCAAATTCGAGTTCACCCTCTATCACGCCGTCATTTGACAGCACGCACTTCACCCACTCGACGTTGATCTCATCGAGCGAGCCTATGGGATAACAGCGGTCGACGAGAAAGCCCGCCAACTGTTCAATGAAATAGTCGGCCCATTCCGGGCATTTCTCCGGACAGCAGGTGTTGAGCGCCAGGAGCGTCACGACATCGTCAGGCGTCCTGACGCCCTCCGGAAACGTATATCTCCGCAGCAGCAACAGGTCCTCGACGGACAATCTGGTCTTCCCGGCGACGACACATGCCGGAAAAGAGAGCCGAAATTCGCTCATCTTTCTATCCCTGTTTCATCATGAAACTGGGCGGATCATAGCCCGACAAACCTTGCGTTTCCGCCAAGGGAAGGGGTTAGCGATTGTTTGACCGGAAAGGTAAAATCAGCGCCTTTCGGCGGCGCGGCGCTGTTCCCGCCAGAGAATGAACAGGCCCGAGCCGACGATGATCAGGATGCCGACCCATTTCGATACAGTCGGGAAATCGTTGAACAGGGCGTACCCTAAAATGGTCGCTGCGATGATTTCGAAATACTGGAACGGCGCCAGCACCGAGAGCGGCGCCATGCGGAAGGCACGCACGACGATCAGGTGGGCATAGCCGGAAATCGAGCCGAGAATGACCAGCAGGGCCAGCGCGAGCCAGGACGCGGGCAGAGAGATCGCGAAGTCCACTTGCCCCGCCGCGTTGCCGCCGATCAGCACCGCCCCCATGAAAAGCGTGCCGCCGATTCCGGCCAGGGTCTGCATGGTGACCGGCGCGTCGGCCTCGCCGATGGCGCGGTTGAGAAACATGTAGAGCGCGTAGAGGAAGGCGCAGGCGACCGGCAGCAGCGAGGTGAGGCCGAAGACGGCATAGCTCGGCTGGATGACGATCATCGCCCCGCCGAAGCCGACCACGATCGCCAGCCAGCGCCGCCAGCCGACCTTTTCGCCAAGGAAGATGGCCGACAGCGCCGTCAGGATGAAAGGCTCGACGAAATAGATGGCGAAGACGTCGGCGAGCGGCATGTACTTGACCGCGGTGAAGAACATCAGGCTGGCCGCCCCGTGCAGCACGCCGCGCAGAAGGTTGAGGCCCGGCCGCTTGGCCGAAAGCGCGCTCCAGCCGTTCATGGCAAGCAGGAACGGCACGATGCAGACGACCTGGAAGAAGAAGCGGTAAAAATTCACCTGCCCGGGCGACATGCCCTCGACATTCGCCATGTATTTGGCGATCGCGTCCATGAACGGCAGCACCATCATGCAGCCGGCCATCAGGGCCATGCCCTTGATCGTCGTGTCGGTGCCCGAGGGGCGGTTTTCGGGCATGGCAGTCGGCCTCGTTAAAGCGCTCACCAAGCACTTGTGCGAGAGTCGTTCAAGCCCGATTGCGGCAGGCGCGGTACGCGGGAGGCCGCTAGGCTCCCGCCGGCGAGGCTTTCGTCTCGACCGGTGGCGCCTCGCGCACCGTCGGCCCGAACACCTCCTCGAAGGCCTCGCGAAGCCGGATGTCGACATCGGCCATCATCACCAGCTGGCCGAGATCGACGAGGCTGGTCACGCCATAGGCGCTGATGCCGCAGGGCACGATGCCGGAAAAATGCGACAGGTCGGGATCGACATTGATCGAAAGGCCGTGAAAGCTCACCCAGCGGCGCAGCCGGATGCCGAGCGCCGCGATCTTGTCCTCGGCCATCGAACCGTCGGCAAGCGCCGGCTTTTCCGGACGGCGCACCCACACCCCGACCCGATCCTCGCGCCGCTCGCCCTTGACGTTCATCTTCTCGAGCGTGCGGATCACCACCTCTTCGAGTGAGGCCACATAGGCCCGCACGTCCTGGCGGCGGCGCTTGAGGTCGAGCATCACATAGGCGACCCGCTGGCCGGGGCCGTGATAGGTGTATTCGCCGCCCCGGCCGGTGGAAAAGACCGGGAACCGTTCCGGTTCGATCAGGTCCTTCGAATCGGCACTCGTGCCGGCGGTATAGAGCGGCGGATGTTCGAGCAGCCAGACCAGTTCGTCCGCTTCGCCATTGGCGATCGCGGCGACCTGCCGCTCCATTTCAGCGACCGCTTCCTCATAGGGGACAAGACCGTCCGAGATGCGCCAGCGCACCGGGGGCGAGCCGGGAAGGGCGAACATTTCGGTGGAAAGGTCAGTGCGCTGCATCGGGAAAAGCCCTCTTTTTCCCTCTACTTGGCAAGAAAGCCCCGGGACTTCAAGGGCTGCGCCGCCTTGCCCGGCAAACACCCGCAACGGCCCATCCGGGAAATCTCAAAAAACTGTCATCTTGGCCTTGTGCACCCGGAGTGCTTTTGCTACATGCAGCCCCGCCGGAGCAATTCGGCGCTACCAAGATGCGGTCGTGGCGGAATTGGTAGACGCGCAGCGTTGAGGTCGCTGTGTCGCAAGACGTGGAAGTTCGAGTCTTCTCGACCGCACCATTCTTCCTCCGGGAAGAATACGAAAGCCGGCTCGCCGAAAGGCAGCCGGCTTTGTCGTTTCCGGAATTCCCTTGTTAGCTGATCAGTCCGAATCGCTCGGGATATGCGTATCGACACCCATGGTGGTGACGAAATTGCGCACGGTCGAGACGCCCTTCACGGCCACCACCCGCATCTCGATCATCCGCCGCTCCTGCGTGGTATCGACGGCGCCCCGCAGGGTGACGACATGGCCGTCGGCATGGATGTCGAGCGCGTTCAACAGCAGATCGGGCAGATCCTCCAGGGCCGCCGCGACATCGGCCTCAAGCTGGTCGCTGTTCTCGCGGTGGTCGGTCTCCGGCAGGACGGGAGAGGCGAGCGGTGCCTGTCCGCCGTCGGCGGAGACATTGGTGATGCGGTAGCCGCCATTGCGCTCGCGGTCGAAATTGGCCTCCGTCTCGCCATAGGCGCCATTGCCGACCGGTCGCGACACGGCGCCCGCGCCGTCGTCATAGGGCCAGCCGTTCTCGATGTCGCGCTGTTCGAAGTCGCGGTAGTCCTCTTCGCGGCTGAGGTCCTTCTTGATGTCCGTCCCGTCGGCGATGGCCATGATGTCTGCTCCTTCATGTCTGTGTCCGGTGGAAACGCATGAAGGGCGTCTTGGTTCGGTCCGGCCGCGCGCCGATGTCACCGGCCGCTCTTTTCCCATTTGCGGATCAGCCGGTCGCGCTTCAGCTTCGACAGGCGCTGCAGCCAGAACTCACCGTCGAGCTGATCGATCTCATGCTGCATGCAGATCGCCGGAAAGCCCTCCAGCCGCTCCTCGTGCACGACCCCGTCGAGATCGCGGTAGCGGATGTCGACGGCGCGCGGCCGCGTCACGGTCTCGGTGGCGCCCGGCATGGAGACGCTGCCCTCGGTGTGCTCCATCGTCTCCGCCGAGAACCACAGGATTTCCGGATTGGCATAGCTCCGCCGGCCGCCGATCTCGGCCAGATCGAGCACCACGAGCCGCAGCGCGACCCCTATATGGGCGGCGGTGATTCCGACGCCGGGCGCGGCCCGCATCGTGTCATAGAGATCATCGGCAAGAGCGCGTAGTTCGGTGTCGAAGGCTTCGACGGGCAGGCAGGCGCGCCTGAGGGCGGGGTCGGGAAAACGGATGATCGGACGAACGCTCACGGGGACCTCTTCGGCGGCGGACGGGTCAGGCAAAGCGGTGGCGCAATCGAGGCTGGACCCCGCTTCGCCAATAGGTTAGCAGGAAGCTTCGGCAATTGCATATCGCCCCGTTCGCTGTGCTGGGCAGTTGTTGACAATGCGTTTTCCCAAGCCATTCTCCATGGCGGCAGGAAGCTGGGCAGTGATTTGATTTGGCGAGGGCGCGAGCATGACCGAGACCGGCGAAGACATCCGCGTTCGCGTCGTCCAGGACGAAGCCCCCGAAGACATCTATGCCGAAAACGGCTCGATCCGCACCGACTTCCTGACCATGGTCGGGGCGGCAATCGCCGACCGTGACCTGCTCTTCCTGCGCCAGCGCGTCGCGCGCTTGCACGAATCGGAACTCGGCGACCTGATCGAGGCCATCCAGCCGGACCAGCGCATCGCGCTCGTGCGCCTGCTGGGCGACGACTTCGACATGACGGCGCTGACCGAGGTGGACGAGGCGATCCGCCTTCAGATCGTCCAGCACCTGCCCAACGCCCAGATCGCCGCGGCGATCGGCGAGCTGGATTCCGACGACGCGGTCTACATTCTCGAGGACCTCGACCACGAGGACCGCGAAGAGATCCTGTCGCAGCTGCCCTTCACCGAGCGGGTGCGGCTGCGGCGCGCGCTTGACTATCCGGAAAGCTCGGCCGGCCGCCGCATGCAGACCGAGTTCGTCGCGGTGCCGCCGTTCTGGACGGTCGGCCAGACGATCGACTACATGCGCGACGAGGAAGACCTGCCGGAGAGCTTTACCCAGATCTTCGTCATCGACCCGACGTTCAAGCTGCTCGGCACGATCGATCTCGACCGCATCCTGCGCACCAAGCGCCAGGAGAAGATCGAATCGATCATGCGCGAGACGAGCCACCCGATTCCCGCCGAGATGGACCAGGAAGAAGCGGCCCAGCTGTTCGAGCAGTACGACCTTCTGTCGGCGGCCGTCGTCGACGAGAACGACCGCCTGGTCGGCGTCCTGACCATCGACGACGTGGTCGACGTGATCCAGGAAGAGGCCGAGGAAGACCTGATGCGCCTCGGCGGCGTCGGCGACGAAGAACTGTCGGACAGCGTCATGGAAACCTCGCGCTCGCGCGTTCCCTGGCTTGCCGTCAATCTTTTTACCGCCTTCTGGTCGGCCTCGGTGATTTCGCTGTTCGAGGCGACCATCGAGCAGGTCGTGGCGCTCGCCATCCTGATGCCGATCGTCGCCGGCATGGGCGGCAATGCCGGCTCGCAGACCATGACCGTGACCGTGCGCGCCTTGGCAACGCGCAACCTCGACATCCACAATGCCTGGCGGGTTGCCCGCCGCGAGGCCGGCGTCGGGCTGATCAATGGCGTGCTGTTCGGCTGCCTGGTCGGCCTGGTGGCAGGCTTGTGGTTCCAGGATGTGTCGATCGGCGGGCTGATTACCACCGCCATGCTGATCAACATGTTCGCCGCCGCCATGGCCGGCATCTTGATCCCGCTTCTGCTCAACAAGGCAGGCGCCGACCCGGCCGTTTCCTCGGCAGTCTTTGTCACTGCGATCACCGATACGACAGGGTTTTTCAGCTTCCTCGGGCTCGCCACCTGGTGGTTCATGTCCGGCTGAAACGCGAAAAATTGACTTATACGTAAAAGTCAATATTATACCGTTTCCCTAATGAATCGGAACGGTTGTGAAGAAGTATTACAGTATAACTGAACTGACGCGCGAATTTGGAGTGTCGACCCGCACGCTTCGCTTCTACGAAGACGAGGGTCTGCTCCATCCGGAGCGTCGTGGCCGCACGCGCCTCTATCGTGCCGCCGACCGCCATCTGCTGCAGGAAATCCTGCGCGGCCGGCGGATCGGGTTTACCGTAGCCGAAATCCGCGAAATTATCCACGTCTACAAGGAGCCGCCGGGCGAGATCGGCCAGCTCAAGCTGATGATGAAGAAGATCGACGAGAAGCGCGACGAGCTTCGCCAGAAGCGCCGCGACATCGACGAGACGCTCGCCGAACTCGACAATGCCGAGGAAACCTGCCTGACGCGCATGGTGGAAATCGGCGTCGGAACCTGATCCGACGCCGCGTCGTCAGAGCCAGCGCCGGGTGCGCTGGCAATATTGCTCGAAATCGATCCCGAACCGCGCCAGAAGATGCATCTCCTCCTTGCGGATGGCGATGAAGGTGGTGACGATCGCCGCGCCAAGCGCCGCGACGAAGAACCAGGCGCTGCCGGTAAGGAAGCCGATCGCCAGAGTGATCAGCGTATAGCCGAGATAGATCGGGTTGCGGCTGTAGCGGAACGGGCCGCTGGTCACCAGCCTCAGCGCGCCGCGATGCGGCAGGACGGTCGTGTGGTATTCGACCAGCGTCTTGATCGCCCACAGGTCGAGAAACAGGGCGACGGCGACGAGCAGGCCGCCGATCGCGTAGAACAGATAGCCGTTGGGCATCACCGAAGGCAGAATTCCGATGAAGCGTTCGGCCAGCAGGGCGAAGAGAATGGCCAGGCCGTAGAGAACGGGCGGCCAGGGAAAGCTCAGCGGCTTCAATCTATAGGCATTCATGGTCAGGTCCTGTCATTGACTGGTGGCCGAACATTCACGCGCAAGCTCTACGATCCGCGCATCCTGGTCCGGCAAGATTGCGCCAGACTGGAGGGGTGCGAGAAGCGACTGCTGCTGCAGCCGGTCGAGCGTGCAGGCACAGAAGCGGTTGCAGATCTCCGCCGGTGAGCCTTCGGCCAGGCAAGCGTTTTCACAACTCGCCAGATAGGACTGGATAGGATCAGGTTTTTGTGGCGGCGCTATGATCGAGATCACATAGACCACGGCAATCAGCACCGGCTGGTGCAGAAGATAGACGATCAGGCTGTGGCGTCCCGCCAGCCGCAGCCATGCGGATCCCCCCGGCAGCCGCGCCAGGCCCTGCAGCCAGCCGCGCGACAGCGCCACCCGCGCCACGGCGATGCCGATCAGCAGCGCGCCTATCCAGGGCAGCAACGGCACATAGTCGTTCGAGCGCGGCAGGTGCTGCGACAGCCCGACAAACAGCAGCGCCGGCGCGTCGAAAATCTCCGAGCGATAGAGGTTGGGCAGGGCGATCGCGGCTGCGGCCGCAGCCAGCGTGACGAGCGGCGGCAGGCGCACGAAGGCAAGCCCGATCAGGCTTCCGGCGGCAATCGCATGCAGGATGCCGAAGAAGATCATGCCCTCCGGCACGGCGATTGCGGTCGCGACGGTGATGGCGAGCGCCGCAGCGACGATGACCGCCAGCCGCTTGGCGAAGGATCTGGCGCGGAGGGCCGGATAGTGCGCCAGCACCAGGCTGAATCCGGCGAGGAAAAGAAAGCTCGAGGCGATACCCCGGGCATAGATCTTCAGCCAGCCATGGGTCGCCGTGCCCGGCTCCAGATAGCCGAAGAACTCGAAATCCCAGGTGAAGTGATAGGTCGCCATGGCGATGAGGGCGAGGCCGCGCGCCGCATCGAGCGCTTCGATCCGCCGGGGTGCCGCTGCCAATGTCTCGCTCTTTTCAAGATCAGCGGTCACGCGCGTTCCTTCCGTCTTGCCGTCTCGTTCTGCGCCCCTGCCAGACCGCGCAAACGTGACCGTTTCATGGCGAGGACGGCGGCGATTCGATCAGCGCCAGGCGCGCTTCGGAGAAGAACTGCCGGCGCAGGAGGACGATGAAGACGGTGACCGAGGTCGCCATGAACAGGTAGGGGCTGGCAAACCAGCCGAGATAGCCGATCGACATGAACAGGGCGCGAAGTCCCGCATTGAAGTGGCTGGCGGCGATGATGTTCATGCGGATCGTCAGTTCGGCGGCGCGCGCCGCGGCCTCCGGATCCCGCCGCGCCTCGTCGGCCATCGGCAGCGCGCCGAACAGGATCGTACAGTAGTTGAACAGCCGGTAGGACCAGCCGAATTTGAAGAAGGAATAGCCGAAGATGGCGGTCAGCACGAAGACCTTGAGCTCGAAGGTGGTGCGCCCGCCCGGCATGACAAAAGGCAGGTCCTTGAGAACGGTGTCGACCTGTTCCGTCTGGCCGAGAAGGGCAAAGCAGCCGCCGATCGCCAGGATCGACGTCGAGGCGAAGAAGGCCGTGCCGTTCTGCAGGCCCGACAGGATCTGCGTGTCGATCATCTTCAGGTCGCGGCCGAGCGAATTCATGATCCATTGGCGCCGACGCTCGGCCATGGCCTGGGTCAGGCTGGTGCGGGCGAATATGCGGCCCTGGCCGGTGATCCAGGCAAAGGCGAACCACAGGAGGCCGAACAGGCAAAGCGCGAAATAGTCGAGAACAGTCATGGCGGCTCCGAAGCAGGGGGCTGCCTTTTTATGCGGACTTGCCCCTTTCTCCACAAGCGAATTAACCAGACTGCAAAACCTTGGTCTAAAACGGGGCAATTCGGCAGGCCGCCGGCAGGCGTGAACTCGCGGCTAAGGCATTGAAATTTCGTGTATCCATGCGTGAGGTGCATGGCTGTCGCGCGTTGAGTGCCTTTCTTTTGCCTTTTTTGCAGTTGCGAAGGGCCGCGGATTTTAATAAATCCTTTCGCACGAAAGCGGTCGGGGGACGGCTTTCTGCCAACAACGCTTAAACGGAGTCTTCATGGAAGACAGCATCCAGAAATCCTGCTGGAACGTCACTTTTCGGGCATTGGTAGGATTTGCCGGCATTTTGTGCCTGGCTTATCTTTTTGGCAGTATCTGAACCGGTTTTTTCAATTCGGTTTCGGGCAGCGCGGGTTTTTCGACCCGCGCTGTTGTCGTTTTGGGGGGGTGTCCCATGTCGCGGCGGTGAAAATGGATGTCGGTCCGTCGCCGCATTCGCCATTCATGTTATTCTAGCCTGTGGCAAGTGAGCCCGAGCAAGGCGGAGTCGGCATGTTCCTTTCGGTTTTCGATGTGTTCAAGATCGGGGTAGGCCCCTCGAGTTCCCATACGATGGGGCCGATGACGGCCGCCAATCGTTTCCTCGACCTGATAGCCTCCGACAGCTGGCCGCGGCCGCACGGCGCCCAGGTGGCGGCGCTGAAAGCCAGCCTGCACGGCTCGCTCGCCTATACCGGCATCGGCCATGGGACGGGCAGGGCGGTGATCATCGGCCTGACCGGCGAGGCGCCGGACAGGATCGACCCCGACAGGATGGACGCCATCGTCGACGAGGTCGATCGCAGCCACAAGGTCGCGCCGCCCGGCCATCCGGCCTATCATTTCAACCCGAAGGAAGACCTCGTCTTCGACAAGAAGGTGCCGCTTTCGGGCCATGCCAACGGCATGCGGCTCTCCGCCCTCGACAAGGACGGGCGTGTGCTCTTGACGACGATCTACTATTCGATCGGCGGCGGCTTCGTCGTCACCGACACCGAGCTTCTCGCCATGCAGAAGGCCAAGAAGGCGGCCTCCAGCCACAAGGTGCCCTATCCCTTTGCCTCGGCCAGGGAAATGCTCGCCATGGCGCGCCGCTCCGGCCTGACGATCGCCCAGATGAAGCGGGCCAACGAAGAAGCGGTCATGGACCGCGAGGCGCTGAATGCCGGCCTCGACCGCATCTGGGACGCCATGACCGGCTGCATCGACCGAGGCCTGAAACAGGACGGGCGCCTGCCGGGCGGCTTGAACGTGCGCCGCCGCGCCCGCTCGATTCACGACCAGCTGCAGGAGGAATGGCGCTCCAACCGGCAGAACCCGCTGCTCGCCAATGACTGGCTCTCGGTCTATGCCATGGCGGTCAACGAGGAGAATGCCGCGGGCGGCCGCGTCGTCACCGCGCCGACCAACGGCGCGGCCGGCGTCGTGCCGGCGACCATCCGCTATTACCTGCATTTCCATCCCGATGCCGACCAGGACGGCATTCGCGACTATCTACTCACGGCCGCCGCCATCGGCGGCATCATCAAGCACAACGCCTCGATCTCCGGCGCCGAAGTCGGCTGTCAGGGCGAGGTGGGCTCGGCCTCCGCCATGGCGGCGGCGGGGCTGGCAGCCGTAATGGGCGGCAGCCCGGAGCAGATCGAGAATGCCGCCGAAATCGCCCTGGAGCACCATCTCGGCATGACCTGCGACCCGGTCGCCGGCCTAGTCCAGGTGCCCTGCATCGAGCGCAATGCGCTGGGCGCCGTCAAGGCCGTGACCGCGGCTTCACTGGCGCTGAAGGGTGACGGCGAGCATTTCGTGCCGCTCGACGCCTGCATCGAGACCATGCGCCAGACCGGCAACGACATGAGCGAGAAATACAAGGAAACCTCGCTCGGCGGCCTTGCCGTCAACGTTGTGGAATGCTGAGGGCGGCTGTCGGCGAACCGCTTTGCCCTTGACGCCGGCGGTGAGCGGATTATCACCGGTGCCATGACACTGCACATGATCAAGCTCTGCGTCGGCGCCGACAGCCTCGACGATCTTCGCGAATGGGTGGCCGAGCGCGCGCTGGTCGCAGTTGCGGCGGGCCTCGAGCCGCAGTCGGGCCATGTGACGCGCATGGTGCCCAAGCGCATGGACGAGCTACTCGATGGCGGATCGCTCTACTGGGTGATCAAGGGCCAGGTCGCCGCCCGCCAGAAACTGCTCGACATCAAGACCTTCACCGGCGCCGACGGCATTTCCCGCTGCGAACTGGTGCTCGGCCCCGAAGTGATCGAAACCGCTCCCGCCCCCCGCCGCCCCTTCCAGGGCTGGCGCTACCTCGAGCCCGACTCCGCCCCCAGAGACCTCAACGCCTCGGGCGCCAATCTCGAGGACATGCCGGAAGATCTGAAGCGCGAACTGGCGGAACTCGGGCTGCTGTGAGGGGGGGGCGTCCGGTTTCGGCCAGGACGGCGACCGTTCCGCCTTGCCGCAACAACGCCCTTGGGATCAGCGACGCCGGCGCCCTGTATCCCTAATCCTCGAAGCGGCTCGTCCCATCGCGATTGTGCTCGTAGTGCCACTTGAGCGGAAAGGGCGGCAGCCAGGACTCGCGGCGGACGGTCCAGAGTTCGTAGGTCGGCACCAGCTGGTCCGGCGCATCCAGCGATCCGAGGTTCACCTCGATTTCGTCGCCGCTGCGGCCGAAGACGGGCGAACCGCAGCGCGGGCAGAAGAATCGCCCGGCATAGTCGCGCGTCTCGCCCTCGACCGTCACCGCATCCTCGGGAAAGATCGCCGAGGCGTGGAACAGCGCGCCGTGATGCTTGCGACAGTCGAGGCAGTGGCAGAGGCCGACCCGGTAGGGCCGCCCCGTTGCGACTAGGCGGACATTGCCGCACAGGCAGCCACCGCGATAGGTTTCCATGATCAGTCTCCTTGAAGCTTGGTCGGACTCTAGGATCAACGACGCAGGGCCTGCAATGGTTGCTGAAGGCGCGCCTTCCTTATTCACGCGGGGCGTCGGCCCCAGTAAGCTCCTGTGGCCGACCATTCCGCTTGGTCGGCGCTTTGCGGGCCGGCAGCATTGGCGGTCTGAGCTTAACCGATATGAAAGAGAGTTCTGCAATGCTGCCGCCGCGAAAAGGGGTGTGCCTTTGGCATTGGCGAGCGAAAACCGACTGGAGCATGAGCCCGCGCCGCCGGCGGATGCGCTGCGGTTCGAGGCGCTGCTCGTTGATCTGGCCACCAAAGTGCTGCGCAAGCAGGTCGGCCCGCAGACGCAGCTCATCGACGCCTTCAACATCAATCGCGCACTGCGCTTCATCGATGCGGTCTGGCAGGCGACGGGCATCGAACTCGACGTCAATAGCTTCTATCTCTGGCCGACGGTTCCGGCGCTTGCCGGCGCCATGGCGGACGGGTCGTTCCGCGCGATTCCGAAACTGATCGAAATCAAGGGCGGCACAGGGGCCGGGAGCCTCGTGGTCTTTGCCGGCGGCGTCAGCTGCTTTCTCGAAATGAAGGATTTCGTCAACGCCCTGTCCTTCGAGGGTGCAGTCTACGGCATGGCGCTCAGTGCCTTCGACCGGCCGGCCGCGCAGCCCGCCGAAGTGGCCGACGAGGTTGCCGCCTGTCTTTCCGCCCTGCGGGCCTCCGGTCTTGTCCCGTCATACCGGCTGGTCGGCTATTCCTTCGGCGGCATCGTTGCGCTTGAGCTTGCCCGGGCGCTCGATGCCTGCGGCGTGGCCTGCGATTTTCTCGGGCTGATCGACAGTCCGCAGAGCGAGCATGCCTGGCCGCTGCGGGCCTGGCTGTCCTTTGTTGCCGGACGCTTCGTTTCGGGGCGGCGGGCAAAGGCGCCGCGGAGCGCCGAGGCAGCCTGCGGCGAGCCCGACGAGCCGGGGCCGGGACCACGACCCGGCGGCTGGCGCCAGAGGCTGCGCCGATTGTCCTTCCGCTTTCGCGATCCGCGCGGTGAGGATTACCCGACGCTGGTGCCGCAATGGGTGGGCGGCTATCCGCCGGCCTATGGCCGGGCCGCGTGCCAGCTCCTGCGCATGAAGGGCCTCTATCGCCCGGAGCGCTTCCGAGCGCCGCTGGTATTCTACCGCACCGAAGGCGGCTCGCCGGTCGATTGCGACCCAAAACGCATTTGGGACCGGATCCTGCCGGATGCGGAGTGGGTGGATGTTCCCGGTAATCATCAGTCGATCATGGTCGGGCGTCATGCAAGGGCGCTGGCGGCCGATCTCAGTCGCCGGCTGTCGCAGCTGGCTTCGACCCGAGCCTGATCCGCCACCGCTTTGCCGGAGGTCGGACGACCTCTGCTCCTCATGACGCGATCCCGTCCGATGCGGGGCTGCCGCATGTCCGGTCTGGCTCTGGTTTGGCTCAGCGTGCGCGCCGCTGCTTTCTTGCACACTGCCGCGGCCGGCCTGCCCGGTGGTCCCCCGGGCAGCATTGTGCAGCAAGCATTTGTATTCTTCGCCCGCCTCGGCTATTTCCCCGCGAGGTGCAAGCCTATGTGGGTTTGCAGAAGCAGCGACGCGGGCGCCCGGATGCCCGTCTTTCCTCTCAGGCACGGAGATCGGCTTGGTCAGCATGGCAGGCGAATATGCGGCGCGGCACAAGATCTTCGCCGTTGCCCCGATGATCGACTGGACGGACCGGCATTGCCGGTTCTTCCACCGGCGCCTGAGCACCCGCGCGCTGCTCTATACCGAGATGGTGGTGGCCGACGCGATCCTGCACGGCAACCGCGACCGGCTGCTCGCTTTTTCGCCGCAGGAGCATCCGGTGGCGCTGCAGCTTGGCGGGTCGGACCCGGCAAAGCTTGCCGAGGCGGTGCGGATCGCGGCGGATTTCGGCTATGACGAGATCAACCTCAATGTCGGCTGCCCATCCGACCGGGTGCAGTCGGGAACCTTCGGCGCTTGCCTGATGCGCGAGCCGGAGACAGTGGCGGCCTGTGTCGCGGCGATGAAAAAGGTCGCGACCGTGCCGGTGACGGTCAAGTGCCGGATCGGCGTGGACGACCAGGCGCCGGAGGCGGTGCTGCCGGATTTCCTCGCCCGCATGGTGGCCGCCGGCGCCGATGCGATCTGGATCCATGCGCGCAAGGCCTGGCTGCAGGGCCTGTCGCCGAAGGAAAACCGCGACATCCCGCCGCTCGACTACGAGCTCGTTTACCGGATGAAGCGGGAGAACCCGAAGGTCTTCCTCGGCATCAACGGCGGCATCGACACGCTCGACAAGGCGCTCGGCCATCTGGCCGTGATGGACGGGGTCATGTTCGGCCGGGCCAGCTATCACAATGCCACGCTTTTGACCGAGGTGGACGAAAGGATCTATGGCGAGCCGGCCCGCGCACCGGACTGGGACGGGGTGCGCGACGCGATGATCGCCTATGCCGACCGCGTCATCGCGTCCGGCGGGCGGCTCAACCATGTCACCCGCCACATGATCGGCCTGTTCCAGGGCTTTGCCGGGGCCAGGCGCTACCGGCAGATCCTGTCGGACGCGACCAAGCCCTCGGCCGGGCCGGAGCTCATCGCCGAGGCCTTTGCCGCCGTCGACATTGCCGGCGGGCCGAAGGTTTCACCCGAGACCCGGCAGGCGGCGGCGGTCTGAGGCGCCACCGGGGGCTGCAGCCCGCAGGGGCAGGGCGTTGAGCTCCGAGGATCTGGCCCTCAGAAACACAGCTGAGGGGCCGACGTCCGACGCCGAAACCAAAACCCCGGCCATCCGCGACGAAGCCATTCTCTCCCGCCTTCGCCCCGCGGGGACATTTTTTCTACGCAACCTTGTCGCCTGCACGGCCTTTCCCGGCGTCGCGCCTCCCCATGGGGCAGGCAATTCCCCGTGAGTCAGCCCGTCCGCCGGCGGCGCAACGAAAAACGGCGCCCCGAGGGACGCCGTTCGATAAGATCATCGCCTTTGGGCGAACAGGCTCAGAAAGCCTGGATGTTGACGGCCTTCGGGCCCTTGCCCATGCGGTCCGGCTCGGTGTCGAACGAAACCTGCTGGCCGTCCTTCAGGGTCTGGATGCCCGAAGCCTGGAGAGCGGAGATGTGAACGAAAACGTCCTTCGCGCCGCCTTCCGGGGTGATGAAGCCGAAGCCCTTGTCCTGGTTGAAGAATTTTACGGTGCCTTTGGTGGCCATGGGAGAGTTCCTTGTCCCTTGTGTCGTTGGTTTCCCCACGCCCGGCAGGCCGGAAGAGGGGGCGATATTGCCCTTCGGTGTGACGGGCTAGTCGGAAGTCGCGATAACGGGGAAAGAACGTCTACCAGCGGGAGGAAGCCCCCAGGACCGCTCCGGGCGGTCATACAGTCGGTCCAGTCTCCGGGATCATTAGTGCCCGAACGACGCCATTGCTAAGGCCTTTTTCGGTAAAAGGCAAGAGGCTAACATCGGCGACATCGTAGCGGTAAATTGGCAACCAGCTGAATCCATTAAGATTTGAGGGGTGCGGCGCGGGACGGCGCGGGTGCGCCGCGGCACGACGACCCGCACCCGGCCGCCTTTGCCTATCCCGCGTGCGATGGCCGGCCTTCGTCATTCTTTGGACAAGCCGGCTTGCGACTTGAAGCGGGACCCGCGAGGCTTTAGGAACCTTGCGGGGGCCAATGATGACATGCCGAGGACAGGTGCCGCCGTGATCGATCCCTACCAACTGCTCGGACTGGAGCGCGACGCCGACGAGGCGGCGGTCAAGGCCGCCTATCGCAAGGTGGCCAAGAGCGCCCACCCGGACGCCGGCGGCGATCTCGACCGTTTCGCCGCGCTCACCGCTTCTTACGAGCTGCTGAAGGACCCGGTGCGCCGCAAGGTCTATGACGACACCGGCTACGACCCGCAGCTCGCCGACGCCACCGACCTGAAAGGTCTGATGATGCTCGAAACGCTGGTCAACGAGATGATCCTCGACGAGCGCGAGCCCGGCAGCTTCGATCCCGTGGCGGGCCTGCGCCGCAAGCTGACCGACGACCTTTTGAAGGCCCGCTTCCACATTCTCGAGCTGGAGCGCCACCGGACCAGGGTGCGCCAGCATGCCGACCGCATCGGCCGCCGGCCGGAGGCCGATGTGCTGGGTTCCATGCTGCGCGCCCGCACCCAGTCGATCACCGACGCCATCCGCGCCGCCGAAACCCAGATCGCCGCGATCGAGCGGGCCTATGCCATGCTCGAAGGCTATTCCTACGAGCTGGAGGCGGTCGCGCCGCGAAAGGCCGAGGCCGAAGCGGCGGAATAGAGGCGGGCCGGGGCGGCGCATCGTTCTGGCCACGCGCCCTTAGAGCATCCAGGGCAGTCCCTTGAGTTTCTCGCGCGGCACGCTGTCGACCGCGGCGCGATAGGCATCGAGCGCGTCGCCCTCCAGCAGCGCCGGCAGTCTGTCGCGCCGGCGCCGGATCCACCGGCGCACCACCGGCCGGTTGGCCGGATGATCGCACAGCACCGTGGCGGCGATCTCCAGGGCGGCATCCTGCAGCTCGCGTGTCTCCGGATCGGGCGAGGGCAGGGGCTCGGCCTCCAGCAGCAGGATGAAGAAGGCCGCCCGCACCCGCACATCGAGCGCGTCGAAGCCGGCCCGCTCGGCATCGGTCAACTGGTGCAGGCACAAGGGACGGCTGGGGGACGTGTCGTCGACGTAGAGACAGGCGCCGCTGCGCCAGCAGGCCCGGACCGAACAGGCGCGCACCGGCACGCCGAGCAGCTCCGCCGTGCGTGCCATCAGCGACTCCCGGATGTCATCGTCGATGTCAGGTATTTCGGGGTCTGGCAGTTCGACGGCTTCGTTCATGGGCTCTCTCCTTTGCCGGGCCCTGCCGGCTCTCGCTGCGCGGCCGGCTCCTCGTTGTGCGCCCGCAACGGCGGGCACGGGTTTTCCCCGGCCGGACCTCTCGCCCTCCGGTTCCTCGGGCCTTCTTCATTCTCCCGGCAAGCCGGGACGGACGGGGCGCTGCAAGCTGCCTCGTAAGATTAGTTTATGTGGCACCTTTCAGCGCCCCGTTCGGCGGTTTTTGCCCGCGACTTCGGCCTCTCTGCGGCGCCGGCCCTTGTCGCGGATTTTTTAAGGCGGGGCCCGGCTTTTCACCGGCGGACGCCCGCACACCCTCGACAACCCGGTCTTACCACCATGCCACGCCACACAGGCGCTCCCGGCGCGCTGTCAGGGCCGGCAAGGTCTTGGGCCGTCCAAAGCCCAAAAACCTTGCCCCCACGTCGCCAGGGGGGGACCATTTTCCGCGGACCCCGAAGGACCGGGCCTGCGATCGCCCGAACCCCTCAGCGCCGATCCCACCTCGCCGGGCACGCACACCCGGTGTATCCGAGGGCGGGACGGGGAGAGTGTAAGCGCGGGCGGAGAGGGCGGGGAAATGGCGGGGGGAGGGGTGTTGATTTTGTTGGGGGAATTTTGACAGCAATCCCCACTTTTGGCGCGGTTCGAGAGGTACGATCCAGTCCAACGACCATTTCAAGCGACTTGCAATAAATGGCGTATCCAGTTTCGACGAATCTTGTTACGCCACTCCGCTGGGTTGTATTAGGTAATTCGAGTGCGGTGAGGGGGGATTCATGCGCATCATAGATTCTGTGGAAATCAACTATTTCCGCTCCATATATCAAGTGAAGTTGAAGTCAGTAAAAGATTACAACGTACTAGTTGGGTCAAACGACAGCGGCAAAAGTAACATCCTAAGGGCTTTGAATCTCTTTTTTAACAATGAAATCTCAGACTTCGAGAGCTTCTCTTTTTTGGATGATGTGACATATCTTAGGCAGGACGAGGCCCGTGACGCGAAGGGGCGTTTAACAATTTGGATAAAGATCACCTTTCTAAACTACGAAGAATGGAAAACGCTTCCGGAAAAGTTTTTCGTTAAGAAGGTGTGGAATAGATATGCTGAATATCCTGAATTGACATCAGACGTAGAAAACCAATCATCTTTAACAAAGTTCCTCAACAAAATTCGCTTTCATTATGTCCCCGCAGTGAAAACGCAGGACATTTATTCTTATTATCTTCGACAACTTTATGAGATTTTGTCTGCAAAAGAAGATCTTGACCTTGTTGCTCCAGCCCAATTTTTGTCACAGACTATAAATGGTGCTGTCGGTAGTATGTCTAATCGAATACGTTCCGCCACTGGTGTAGATAGTAGAATTAACATCCCGACAAATTTTCTCGACATATTTGAGCGCTTGAGCTTTTCGACACAAGTCGGAGAATATTTTGTTCCGCTGAACAGACGAGGCGACGGGATACAGGCGCGGCATATTCCTCACATAATTGAGTATATCTCGGAGAATAACGGTAAGAGCAATATTTGGGCCTACGAGGAACCGGAAAATTCATTAGAGCTGTCCAACGCTTTTGAGTTGGCAGAGCAATTTGTCAACGAATTTTCTGAGAAAAATCAGATATTTATCACTAGTCATTCTCCAGCATTTTACGGGACCGATAGTGAGGATTCCCAGAAATATTTCGTTGAGAAGGTTGACGATAATGGGAAGTTTATATCGTCGGTCTCCAAGTTAGAGGATATGGAGAAGGCCGATGGTACCTTGGGGGTCGCGCGTCTTATTGCAAAAAAGAGCGAAATTTTGTTCGAGGAACTTAGAATTTTAAAGGAAAACAATGACCGCCTATCGCGCTTGGATCGACCCGTTATTGTTACAGAGGGTATAACAGACGTTGCAATACTAAAAGAGGCGCAAAAACGTATACTGGGCGATGAAGAATTTTATGATGTGTTTTGTTGCGAAAGTAGTGATGGTGGTGGTGGAGGGCATACAAGCTTAAAATCTCTCATTGAAAATATACCGGCGAGAGAGAAATTTAAGAGGGTCGCGCTGTTCGATCGTGATAGGGGTGGCGCCCAGTCCTTTGATGCATTGAAAGGGTTCAGGCAGTTCGAAGGATATCTGGACGCAAAAAGAAAAATTGGCGGGAATGTTTTCGCGGTTATTCTTCCTGAGCTAGAGTGGGATGATCCCTACTTCGAACTGGCGGGAAGACCAGTGGCTATAGAACAGATGTTTGAGCCAGACGTCATTGGTCGCGACATAATTAAATACAAGTTTTCGAGTTCCACCGGTACCTTACCTCAGAAGAAAGTGGACCAACTGGTGAAGGTAGTCGGCCTCGTAGACGCCGCCCACTTGGTAAAAGTGCATATCGAGATTACAGACAAGAAACTGGCAGTTGCCAGAATTAAGAGGGCGAAGGATGCGGAATTTGCTCTATTTGAGCCTTTGTTCGAGATGATTGGCAAAGCGGTACTGTAACCTGACGTAGCCGCCAACTCGAGGCGGTGGTCGCCCCTTCTCTGATGCAATCAATATTTTTCGCGGAGGGGGTGTGTTGGGGTAGCCGCACCCCCTCACCAAGTTCGCCCAGCCAATCGGCTTCGCCTCTTGGGGCTCCATCGCCCTCGCGCGGCGCCGCGCTCGGGCGTCCGTACGCTGAAATCGACCTTGTCGATTTCTGGCCTTCGGCCACCGCTTCGGAGCCCACAAGGGGAAAGGAGGACGTCGCGGTTGTGGCTTTCCCCTCCCCAACCCTCCCCACAAGGGGGAGGGAGCCCGTCGTGCCCACCGGCAACCTCCACCTCTCCCCTTGTGGGAGAGGTTACAAAATCAACAGCTTAGCTGAAGGCTAAGTGTTAGATTTTGTTGGTGAGGGGGTGGTTCTGGTAGCCATGGAAAAGACCCCCTCACCAAGTTCGCCTCGCCAATCGGCTTCGCCTCTTGGGGCGAACTATCCTCTCCCACAAGGGGAGAGGAGGGTGTCGCGTTTGTGGCCAGGCCTACTTGACCGGCTTCAGCGAGTTGATGATCGCCACCAGGTCGGTGGCGTGCTTTTCCTGTTCGCCCTTGGTGCCCCAGTAGGTGATGACCAGCAGCTTTTCCGGGTTGGGCGAGACGATCGACATGCCGATCGAGACCGGGCCGTCCTTGTCGGTGCCGTCCCAGTCGAGATTGACCATGTCCATGCCGTTCAGCTTGTCGGTCGACTGCTTGAGGCTGGCCGGGTCGACGGTGACGCCGTTTTCGGTGAGGAAGTCGGCGGCGTCGTCGATCACCGCGTCGGTGGTCTTGGCGTCGGCCACGTCGATGAAGAAGTAGATCGCCTCATCCGGCGAGGTGACCTCGGCGCCGGTGTCGGTTTCGTCCAGCGTCCAGCTGTCCGGCACGGTGATCGAGGCGATCGGCGCGTCGGACGGGAAGGACAGTTCGCCGGCCTGGGCGGCGGTGGTCATGAGAAGGGCGGCGAAGGCCGCGGTGGCGAGGGTTTTCATGGGCGTGCTCCTTGGGCGGGCCGGATGTTGCGGGCGCCAGCATAGCCGATCAGCGTGAACGGCGCGTGGCCCGGGGCGGGCGAAGCGGCGGGATTTTGGCGCTTGGACCGAAAAAGGTCCGGCTTGGGCAGGGAAATTGGGGGCAGGGCCGTGTGGCCGGAGGGTACGGGGTGGTGCGTCGCGAAGCGGAGCCGGCCGGGAGCACGAGCGAGCTGCGGCGACGACCGGTCAGGGCGTGAGCGTCAGGGTGATCCACCAGCCGGCAAGGACGAGGGCAAAACCGGCGGCGGCCCCGGCCAGCGCGCCGCGCCGGCGGCGGTCGCGGCACAGGAGGGCGCCGCCGAGCGCGCCCAGCACCAGGCCGGGCGCCCCGGCGATCAGCACGATCAGCGCAAGGTCGAGCGGGGAGAAGATTCCGCCGATGTCGGACATCAGCGGCCGGGCCGGCCGGTCTTGCCCTTGGTGCGGGTCTTGCGTTTCTGGTCGCCCGGATCCTCGTAGGCGCCGGCGCCCGGTTTGGCGCGGAGGATGAGTTGGAGCCCGACAGTTGGGCGGCGGTGGGTCCTCGGGTCAAGCCCGAGGATGACGGCAGGGCGGGCGCTGGAAGGGAGAGGGCTCATGGCGAAGGCGCGGGCCGGTTGGGCAGAAGTCCGACATAGATGGCACCCCAGAGGGCGCCGACGGCAAAGCCGATGGCGGCGTAGAGCGGCTCAAGGCCGGGTGGGGAAAAGTAGGTGTCTGCGATCGCCACAAAGGTCAGGAAACCGCCGCTGGTAAGGCCGCCGACGAGGATTTCCAGGATATGCAGGCCGCGTCTGGTCAGTCGTCTGGCCAGCAGGGCATGGGCGATCAGGCCGGCGATGAGGGCTGGAGCGAGCAGGATCGGAAAGACGATGCCAAGCATGAGCCACCAGTCATCATCGAACCCAAGGCCGCGACCATGGCTGATCGAAACGATGTTCATGTAGATTTCCGCAAACCCGTAGAGCAGCAGGTCCGCCAAGGCCAGCGCGAGGATTGCATTGACGACATTCGGTCTGGGGGCGGCCAAGCTCATTGCCCCGGCCGGCCGGTCTTGCCCTTGGTGCGGGTCTTGCGTTTCTGGTCGCCCGGATCCTCGTAGGAGCCGGCGCCGGCCTTGCCGCGCACCAGCGGACGGACGTCTTCGGGCGGCTTTTCCGGCACCTTGCCCGTAACCGGCTTCTCCGTGCGGCCCACCGTCATTTCGTCGAGGCTGTTCTGGCGGAACAGGCTCCTGGATGCCGGCGTCGGCATGTCGGTGCCCGGGCCCATGTCGTCGAGCGTCGGCTTGGCGAAGTAGGAGGGCGCTGCGCCGTCACCCTCCCCTTGAGAGGGAGGGTCGGACCGCAGGTCCGGGGTGGGGTGAGCGGCGGTGGAAGGATCACCCCCACCCGCGCGTTCCGCGCGACCTCCCCCCTCAAGGGGGAGGTGGGTATCCCGCGGCCGGCCGGTCTTGGAGCGGCCGGAGAGCGAGATGCGGGGTTCGCCACCGCGTTCCAGTTGCCGTGCCTCGTCCTTGGCCATCGGGTCGTCCATGGCGGCCAGTTCTACGGCCTTGAGGCGCTTGATCTCGTCGCGCACGCGGGCGGCGGCCTCGAAGTCGAGGTCGGCGGCGGCGTCGCGCATCTGCTTTTCCAGCGCGTTCAGGTGGGCCTGGAGATTGCCGCCGACCAGATGGCCGCCATCGGCAAAGCCCTTGCCGGCGACGCCGGAAATGTCGGCGCGCACATGGTCGCGCTCGTAGACCGAATCGAGGATGTCGGAAATATGCGCCTTGACCGATTCCGGCGTGATGCCGTGCTCGATATTGTAGGCGGTCTGCTTCTCGCGGCGGCGCGACGTCTCGTCCATGGCGCGCTGCATCGAGCCGGTGACCTGGTCGGCATAGAGGATGACCTTGCCGTCGACATTGCGCGCCGCGCGACCGATGGTCTGGATGAGCGACGTCTCCGAGCGCAAAAAGCCTTCCTTGTCGGCGTCGAGGATGGCGACGAAGGCGCATTCGGGAATGTCGAGGCCCTCGCGCAAGAGGTTGATGCCGACCAGCACGTCGAAGGCGCCGAGCCTGAGGTCGCGGATGATCTCGATGCGCTCCAGCGTGTCGATGTCCGAGTGCATATAGCGCACGCGAATACCCTGCTCGTGCAGGTATTCGGTGAGGTCTTCCGCCATGCGCTTGGTGAGCACGGTGACCAGCGTGCGGTAGCCCTTCAGCGCCGTCTCGCGGATTTCGCCGAGCACGTCGTCGACCTGGCTCTTGGCCGGGCGGATCTCGACCGGCGGGTCGATCAGGCCGGTCGGGCGGATGACCTGTTCGGCGAACACGCCGCCGGCCTGTTCCATCTCCCAGTTGCCGGGCGTCGCCGAAACCGCCACCGTCTGCGGCCGCATGGCATCCCATTCCTCGAAGCGCAGCGGGCGGTTGTCGAGGCAGGAGGGCAGGCGGAAGCCGTATTCGGCCAGCGTCGCCTTGCGGCGGAAGTCGCCCCGGTACATGCCGCCGATCTGGGAGACGGAGACGTGGCTCTCGTCGATGAACAGCAGGGCATTGTCGGGAATGTATTCGAACAGCGTCGGCGGCGGCTCGCCGGGGCGCCGGCCGGTGAGGTAGCGCGAATAGTTCTCGATGCCGGCGCAGGAGCCGGTGGCCTCCAGCATCTCGACGTCGTAGCGGGTGCGCTGTTCGAGGCGCTGGGCTTCGAGCAGGCGGCCGCCCTTTTCCAGCTCGGCGAGGCGGACCTTCAACTCCTCCTTGATCGACTTGATGGCGCCGTTCAGCGTCGGCCGCGGTGTGACATAGTGCGAATTGGCGTAGATCTTCACCGACTTCATCTCGCCGGTCTTGTGGCCGGTCAGGGGATCGAATTCGGTGATCGCGTCGATCTCGTCGCCGAACATCGAGATGCGCCAGGCGGCATCCTCAAGGTGGGCGGGGAAGATCTCGATGGTGTCGCCGCGGACACGGAAGGAGCCGCGGACGAAGTTGATGTCCTGCCGCTTGTACTGCTGGGCGACGAGGTCGGCGAGCAGCTGGCGCTGGTCGAGCCGGTCGCCGACCGTCATCTGGAAGGTCATGGCGGTATAGGTCTCGACCGAGCCGATACCGTAGATGCACGAGACGGAGGCGACGATGATGCAGTCGTCGCGCTCGAGGATGGCGCGGGTGGCAGCGTGGCGCATGCGGTCGATCTGTTCGTTGATCGACGATTCCTTCTCGATGAAGGTGTCGGAGCGCGGCACATAGGCTTCCGGCTGGTAGTAGTCGTAATAGGAGACGAAATATTCCACCGCATTGTCGGGGAAGAAGTTCTTGAACTCCGAATAGAGCTGGGCGGCCAGCGTCTTGTTCGGCGCGAGGATGACGGCCGGGCGCTGGGTGGCCTCGATCACCTTGGCCATGGTGAAGGTCTTGCCGGAGCCGGTGACGCCGAGCAGCACCTGGGTGCGGTCGTCATTGGCCAGACCCTCGACCAGGTCCTTGATCGCCGTCGGCTGGTCGCCGGCCGGCTGGTAGTCGGAGACCATGCGGATCGGAATGCCGCCCTCGGACTTGTCCGGCCGGGCCGGGCGGTGCGGTGTCCAGATCTTGCCGTCCTTGAACAGCGGATTGCCGCTCTCGATCAGCGAGGACAGCGCCTCGACGGTGGCGGTGACGGCACCGGGCGCCAGCGTGTCGGCGTCCTCCAGCGACACGTCCATGCCGGCGACGGGATTGAGGCCGGCGGCCGCACGGGTCTTGGGATCGGAGGAGCCGCCCATCGAGGTGCCGCGCGAACTGCGGCTGGCGCTCGGGCCGACCGCCTTTCCGCTCTCCGCTGTCTTGGACCCGGTCTTGGCGACCGTCCTGGCAAGTGCAACCTGCTCGGAATGCTTGCGCGCCTCGATCTCGATCTTCTTGCGGTGCTTGCCGGCCTTGGAGGCGAGCTCGCGCTGGCTCTCGACGGTCGACGCCTCGGCCTCCGCCTCGAGCTGTTTCACCCAGTCGGAGACGGAGCCGGACAATTCGCTCGCCGGGACTCGCCGATCCTTCTCGCTTCTCTCGAAGGGCGTCCCGGACAGGGGCGCGCCTTCGAACGATGCCTGGGGAGCCTCCTCGAAACCTGAGGGGGCGGCGGGATTTTTCGGTGTCTTGGCCATGCGGCGAATATGGCGAGAGTCAGTGCGAAAGGAAAGGGGCGCCAACCGAAAACGAGAACAAAAAAGCAACTGCTGTCGTCCTGCTGACGGAAACTGTCAGGGGGACGAACGGGAGGTGCGCGGGGCTTGCGCCGTGCCCACAACGGCCGCGCTGCTACCGGGCGCCTTCGTTGCGTCGGGCGCCTTGCCGCAGGCACGGTCGATGCTAGGATGCATGGCCGGCATATGGCAGCAGGATGGAGGCCGGCGGAGCGGGAGGCTTGCATGGCGGAAACCGCGTTGGACAGGCTGATGCCCGGACCCGACGCGCTGGCGCGCATCAGGGCCGAGATCGACGGCTACAATGCGGAACGGCCGCGGGTGGCGCGTCAGGCGCAGATGCGGCTGGCGGCCTATTTCGCCGGATGGGCGCTGGTCTCCGCCGCGATCTGCTGGCCGCTCGTTGTCGGAGGCTACGGCCGGATGTTCGGCCTTGCCTGCGTCGCCATCCTGTTCAGCGGCTACTTCCTCTACGATCGGGCGATCGCCGCGCGCGACGGCTTTCGCCAGACCTTGCGCGACCGACTTCTGCCGTCGCTCTTCGGCTTCGTCGACGATCTCCGCTACAGCAGTAACGGCTCCTCGCGTTTTCTGGAGAGGATGCCCGGCAACGAATTCCTGCGCCGGACCGACAGCCGTCATCGCGACCTGCTGTCGGGCACCCATGAAGGATTCGCGTTCACCCTGTGCGAGACGGAGCTTTCGGTCGGCAGCGGCAGCAAGCGCGAAGTGACCTTCGACGGCGTGATCGTCGCCTTCCAGCAGGAGAACGGCTTTCCCGGCACGCTGCTGGCGGCAAGGAGACCGGGGCGATTGGCCAAGGCGATCCGCGGCCTGTTCGACGACGGGCGTCTGACCGAGATCAAGAGTGGCGACGATGGCATCGATGCGAGCCATGAGTTCCGCTCAGACGATCCGCAGTCCGCCATGCCGCGCGTCGCGGCGATGGCAAAGGCCCTCGACTATCTGTCCGATGTCTGGCCAGAAGGCGTGGTCCGCATTGCCGTTCGCCATAAGGACGGCTTCCTGCTGGTGCCGACAAAAAAGGACTTCTTCGAGCTGCCGCCGATCGGCGTGCCGCTCGACTTCGAGCGCCATGTGCAGCCGATGATAGCGGATCTGATGACGTTGCTGGCGACCGCGCGACTGGTCAGCCGGATATAACGGGAAAGCGGCTCAGGCGACGGCCCTGCGGTTGTCCTTGGCCTCGCCGCGGCGTGCGATCCAGGCGACCAGGCTCTCGACCGGCATCGGCCGGGCGAAATGGTAGCCCTGGGCGATTCGGCAGCCGAGGGACTCGAGCACGGCGGCGTCCTGTTCGGTCTCGACGCCCTCGACGACGATGTCGAGCTTGAGAGCGTTGCCGAGGCCGACGAGGGCGGCGATCAGGTCCTGGTTGGCGCGCGAATCCGCCACGCCCTTGGCGAAGCTGCGGTCGATTTTCAGCCGGTCGACCTTCAGGCTGATCAGATAGGCGAGCGACGAGTGGCCCATGCCGAAATCGTCGACGGCCAGCTTGTAGCCGGCATTCTCCAGCCGCTTCAACTGATAGCCCGCGCCCTCGGTGTCGAGGATCGCCTCTTCGGTGATCTCGATCTCCAGCCGGGCCGGATTGATTCCGTGCTGCGAGGTCACGAGTTCCAGCATGTCGGCGACGGAATAGAGGGCAAATTCGCGCGGCGAGACGTTGAGCGCGACGGTGACCTCCGCCAGGTCGAGCGCGGGAAGGCGGCTGAGCAGGCGGCAAACGGCGGCGGCGACATGGGCGGTCAATGACTCGGCCAGATGCAGCGATTGCGCGGCGGCGACGATCTCGGGCGGAGACACGAAACCGAGTTGCGGGTGGTGCCAGCGTACGAGCGCCTCGAAGCCGGCAATGGCTCCGGATTCGAGATCGACCTGCGGCTGGAACCATGTCTCGACGGCGCCGCCGTGAATGGCGGCTTCGAGATCCTGCTCGACCAGACGCTGCCGATCGGCGAGCGCCTTGAGGCCCGGATCGAATTCGCGGATCTGCCGGCGGCCCTTGCCCTTGGCATCGTAGAGCGCCATGTCGGCCGATGCGAGCAGTTCGTCGGCGCTTGTGGCATGGTCGGGAAAGGTCGCCAGACCCATGCTGAGCGCGATGACCGACTGGCTGCCACCGAAGGCGATGGGCGCGAGGCTTGCTTGCAACAGCGACTCCGCATGATCGCGGCAACGCCATCTGGCGTTCGGGCCGGACACGATGACGGCGAATTCGTCTCCACCCAGGCGGGCGATCAGACCGTCGTCGCGGACCGTTGCGCTGAGACGCTCTCCCACCGCGCGCAGCAGCGCATCGCCGGCGCTGTGGCCGAGCGTGTCGTTGATCTGCTTGAAGCGGTCCAGGTCGATCAGCAGCAGCGCGACTTCGCCGCCGATGGTTTTCGCCTTCGCGATGTCGCCAAGAAGACGACCGTTGAAATGCATGCGGTTGGCAAGCCCGGTGATCGTGTCACGATTGGCCAGGACCTCGAGCCGGGAGTTTTTCTGCTGGATGTCCTCATTGGCGATTTCAAGGGATTCCGCGAGCGTGGTCGCTTCCAGCTTGGCGATCTCGTTGCTGACGAACACGCGCTCGGCGGTGAGATTGCTCTGCACCATCACGACCATCAGGCCCAGAACGTCGAGCGCCATGATCACGGCCGAGGAGCCGCCCAGATAGGACAGCCAGACGACGATCGACAGGAGGATCGGCAGGGCAAAGGCCATCGACATTTGCGAGTAGCCGATGCCACGAATCATGGAACCGGCGGAGATTCCGACCATGATCAGGCTGATGGTGGCATCCTTGCCCGCAGCGTTGAAATCCGGAATGCAGAACGGGAGCGAGGCCCAGATCAGACCGGACAGCAGCGCGCCGCCCGACATGAAGCGCAGCGCATAGTCGGGGTCGGTCTCCAGATAGTTGAAACGCACCAGCCGGTGGACCGACAGGGCGCGATAGACCGCTGAGAGTACGGTTGCCGACAGCCACACGGCGATGGGCAGCGACAGACCGTTGCCGAGCAAGACAATCAGGGCGGCAGACAACGAGATGGCAATGTTGAAGGACAGCGTGGAGCGTAACCCGCTGACGATGTGGGTCGCCTGTGCCCGTCTCGTGGCGGACAGCAATTCGGTGGCTGGGGGAATTGCTTGCTGAATCAATTGCAATATCCGATTGAAAATCGCTTTTTCGGAAAAACGGATGTGATCCCTAGTCTGCATGCTCGCATGATTCTGATAAAATTCATTTAACGCCATCGGGGCGGGCGAACGCGCCTTCCTTTTGGTGGCCAATCTTGCGCACTTTGGGTTGCATTGTCCCTGCGTCGCAGGGGTGTCGCGATGCAGGCCAATTGGACGCGACTCGGCTCTTGCGGCATGATTTGACGATCGGCAGCGGATTCGCTATCGACGCCGCCCGATCGTCCATCGCCGCGCAGGGCCGACGTCCCCATCATCAATGCCAAGGAATGCTCATGCCGACCTTCAGTCCCGCCGCCGTCTGGCCGATCATAATGCTGGCGCTTTCCAACGTGTTCATGACCTTCGCCTGGTACGGTCACCTCAAGTTCAAGGGTTCGGCGATCTTCGTGGCAATTCTGGTCAGTTGGGGGATCGCCTTCTTCGAATATTGCCTGGCGGTGCCCGCCAACCGGATCGGTTCGCAGGCCTACTCGGCGGCCCAGCTGAAGACGATCCAGGAGGTCATCACACTGCTGGTATTTTCCGGGTTCTCGGTCTTCTGGCTGAAGGAATCGCTGACGATCAACCATTTCCTCGGTTTTGCGCTGATCGCCGGCGGCGCGGCGCTGATCTTTCGCGCCTGATCGGGGGCGCGCTCGACGGCGGGTCGCTGCCTATTCCGCCGGAACCGGCGTCGGCTTTCCCTCGTGGTCGAGTGCCACCATGACGAAGGTTGCCGCGGTCACCTTTTCCATGGTGTGGGTGAGGTAGCGCTGCGCCCAGACCTCGACGGCAAGCGTCATCGAGGTGCGTCCGACCCTGGTGATGTCGGTATAGACGCAGAGCGTGTCGCCGATCTTGACCGGCATGGCGAAGGCCATTTCCTGCACGGCGGCTGTCACGACGCGACCGCGGGCGCGTTCGGCGGCGCGGATGCCGCAGGCGAGGTCCATCTGCGCCATGACCCAGCCGCCGAAAATGTCGCCGGCGGCATTGGCGTCGCCCGGCATGGCAAGCGTCCTCAAGGTGAGTTCGCCGGTCGTTGCTGCTGCGCTGCGCATCGTCATTCCAATCTGCGGTCATGGGACACCGCGATCCCCGGACAGGAATCGTTCGGCTGGTCCGTTGACGTTATGAAATCGTTGGGCCGCGGGCAACATGCCGCTGTCCGACGTGGAGCTTAAGCACCCCCACCAAATTTAGGGTATCGTCGTTTATCGATTTCGTAAGTTTCGTATGGGATCATTTCCAATGAAAAGTGAGGGGAGTCACAACCGTGAAGAACTTTAGCATCTCGACGAGGCTGTATCTGTTGGTGGTATTGGCGCTTTGCGTGCTGGTAGCGACGCTGACCTTCAGCCTGTTCTATTCCTACAACTCCCTGTCGAATGAACGTCGCGCCGGCCTCGCTTCGATCGACCAGACGGCGCTCGCGGTCTTCTCCAGGTATCACAAGATGGAGCAGGACGGAGCGCTGACGCGGGAAGAGGCGCAGGCCAAATCTCTCGAGGTCATCGGCGCCATGCGCTACGGCAAGGACGGTTATCTCTGGGTCAACGACATGGTGGCCCATATGATCATGCATCCGATCAAGCCGGAATTGAACGGCAAGGATCTGTCCGACCTGAAGGATCCCAATGGCAAGCATATCTTCCTGGAATTCGTAAAGACCGTTAAGGCGAGCAAGGAAGGCTTCGTTGACTACTACTGGCCGAAGCCGGGCTTCGAAGCTCCCGTGCTGAAGTTCTCCCACGTCGTCGGCTTCGAGCCCTGGGGCTGGATCGTCGGCACTGGCGTCTATGCCGATGACCTTGCAGTCATGTTTTACAGCGCCGCCATGTGGTTCGGCGCCATCATCGCCGCCAGCGTCATCATCATTATCGCCTGCGCCTATGCCGTGGTTCGCAGCGTCGTTGGTCCGGTCGGCCGCCTGAAGAATGCCATGGGCCGGATCGCCGAGGAAAAGGTCGATACCGAGATCGTCGATGCCGGTCGCCGGGACGAGATCGGTGGCATGGCCGACGCGTTGATCGTCCTGCGCGACTCGGTGCGCGACCGCATCACCATGCGCGGCCGGGAAGCCGAACAGCAGCAGCGGCTCGATGCGGAGCGGCACAACAACGAGACGGTCCTGCGCACGTCGTCCGAGCGGCAGAACTATGCCATCCATCAGATCGGCGATGCGCTGGAGCTGCTGGCTCAGGGCGATCTGACGGTCAATGTCGGCGAGATCGGCGCCGAGTATGACAAGCTGCGTCGTGACTTCAACGCCGCCGTGACCGCGCTCAGCAGCGTCATGGGCTCGATCAACCAGACCAGCAATGTGGTGAGCGACAGCGCCGGCGACATCAGCGAGGCGACCAACAACCTGTCACGCCGCACCGAGCAGCAGGCCGCAGCCCTCGAGGAGACCGCCGCCGCGCTCGATGAAATCACCGTCGCGGTGCGCACCGCCTCGGACCGCGCCAATGAAGCCCGCGACATGGTGGCCGAAACCAAGAAGAGCGCCAACCGCTCCGGCGAGATCGTCCGCAACGCGGTCGACGCCATGGGCCGCATCGAGAGCTCTTCGAGCCGCATCAACCAGATCATCTCGGTGATCGACGAGATCGCCTTCCAGACCAACCTGCTGGCGCTTAATGCCGGGGTCGAGGCGGCGCGTGCCGGTGAGGCGGGCCGCGGCTTTGCCGTCGTCGCCCAGGAAGTGCGCGAACTCGCCCAGCGCTCGGCCAATGCGGCCAAGGAGATCAAGACGCTGATCAGCGACTCGGCTGCCGAAGTCGGCAACGGGGTGGCGCTGGTGCGCTCGACGGGCGAAGCCCTGGTGGAGATCGAGAAGCTGGTCAACCAGGTCAACGATCACGTCAACAGCATCGCCACCGCTTCGCGCGAACAGGCGACCGGCCTGCAGGAGATCAACACCTCGGTCAACCACATGGACCAGATGACCCAGCAGAACGCCGCCATGGTCGAGGAAACCTCGGCCGCCGGCCAGACGCTGGCGGAAGAGAGCCGCCACCTGCGCGAACTGCTGTCGCGCCTCAGGCTCGATCCGAGCGCCTCGGTGCAGTCGAGCCGGCGCCGCGCCGCCTGAACAATGCCATGAACGGAAAAGCGCCGGCGGGGTCCTCCCGCCGGCGCTTTCGTTTGTTCGGTCGTGTGGTCAGCGAGCGCCGCAGGTGGAACCGAGCCGGCCGAGCGCGGCTGACGAGCCCTTCAGCGTGAAACGCCGCGCCTTGAAAGCCTTCTCGTCCGGGGTCAGCGTGATTTCGCTGCCGCCGCTGAGCAGGGTGGTCAGCGGACCGGAAAAGGCGGCGGGCGCGTAGAGCACGCCGTCCATCGCCTCGTACGTCATCGTCACGTCCAGTTTCGTCTTGTCGTCGGAGAAGACCACGCGGCCGCTCCATTCCGGATTGCCGTCCGGCGGATCGCCCCGGCCGCCGTCGTCGAAGCGCAGCGCAAACGCGCCTTCCTCGCCGCATTGCAGGTAGAGCATGGGTTCGCGGTCGTCGCCGGTCGCCGGCGCGCAGATATGGGCGGTCAGCGCCTTGCCGCCCTCGACCTCCCAGACTTCGGCCTTCCAGGCGTCGCAATCGGCGGCGAGTGCGGGCGGGGCGGAGGTGAGGGTGAGGAGCGGCAGCAGGCCTGCTGCGAGGCGGGAGGTCAGGCGCATTTCGGGTTCCCGGTTGCAAGAGCGGTTGATTTCGATCCAATCTAGGTCCGGGCGGCCATGCTAGACAAGGGAAGAAAGCGCTCCTTGTTTCTGAGGGGCCGGATCAACACGGGAGACCGCCATGAGCCGCATCCTGATCATCCAGGGCCATCCGGACGTAAGCGAACCGCATCTCTGCCATGCGCTCGCCGACGCCTATGCCGCCGGTGCTGCCAAGGCCGGCCATTCGGTCGTGCGGCTGGAGCTGTCCGCGATCGAGTTTCCGCTGCTTCATTCGCAAAAGGAGCAGGAGGGCGGTCCGGTCCCGGCCGCCATCGCTGCGGCACAGGCCGAGATCAAGGCAGCCGACCATCTCGTGCTGGTCTTTCCATTGTGGCTCGGCGGGATGCCGGCGCTGGTCAAGGCCTTCTTCGAGCAGGCGTTCAGGCCCGGCTTGGCCTATGCCAGCGAGCTTGGACCGTTCAAGGGAGCGCTGCTCAAGGGCCGGTCGCTGCGGATCGTCATCACCATGGGCATGCCGGCCTGGTTCTACCGGCTGGTCTACGGTGCGCACAGCCTCAAGGCGATGAAGGTCGGCATCTTCGGTTTCGTCGGCTTCAAGCCGATCCGGGCAAGCCTGGTCGGCAATGCCGCCGGTACGGACGAACGCGGGCGGGAGAAATGGCTCGGGCGCATGCAGGCGCTCGGCGCCGCCGGCGCGTAACGGGCCGGGCGCGGCCCTAACCAAGGCTTAACGGCCTGGTGCTAGCCTTCATCTGGCAGAATTCCGGCTTCCGGCTGCGGCAGAGTGGGTTTCAGTATGGCGTCCTCGACTTTCCTGCAACGTTCCGCGCTGGTCATCCTGCCGGCCGCGAGCCTTGTGTCCTGTATCGGCGACGGCATGGCGCCGCCGGCCGAGGTCGGTGCAGCGCCACCGGCGCTCTCGTCCGGCGCGCGGCCCGAGGGACGCGTAGCCGACAGGGAACTGCTCGGTCCCGTCGGCGGGCCCGTCGCCTATGCGCCGGAACCCGTCAGCTCCAACGGAGCCTCCGAGGCGATCGACTATCTCGACACGCCGAACCTTGCCGGGGTGAACAGACAGGCGGACGAGGATCCGCTCGGCGTCAACGATCCCCGGGGCAGCCTGGCGGTGACCGCGCCGGACGAGCCGATGCCCGCGAACGACGAGCAGCCGTCCTTGCGTGAACAGGCTCTGCAGCAACCCATGCCGCAGGCCGCCGCCTATGACATTCCGGCGGAAGGGGTGAATATCGATGCCGAACTCGGCGTCGGCGGCGAAAACCTGCTCGGCGTCGGCGAGACCGCGCCCCAGGCGCCGGCAACACCCGTGGCCGCCCAGATCATGGTACCGCAGGGACCGATGGCGATCGCCGAGGGTCAGACCAGCCAGCCGGTGGTCGACGGCATCGGCACCGACAATCCGACGCCCCTGCTTGCGCCGCCGGCCCAGATGGCCGAACCCTCGCTCTAACGGCGACAGCGCATCCCGGGCTGGTCGCCATAATAAAAGCCGGCGCGAACGCCGGCTTTTGACCGTCTGGCAATGGGGCGGGGGCATTGCCGCCGGTCGCAAAGGGATGAGTGAAAAGCGCTGTCTGAAATCACATCGTCAAAAGGGGCAGGGCTTTGGTGCCGTCCAAGCCTGGATCGTCTGTAGGGCGTACCGCTTTGCGGTCACCGGACCTTGCCTGAAGTCGACGTTAGGCTAGAAGCATCACGGATTGATGACAGGCGCGGCGACCTTGCGGGATCGTGCCGGGAAAGGACCTGATGTGATGCCGCCCCTATCGGAACTGCTGATGTTTGCCGGCCTTCTGGTGGTTGCCGGCGGTGTCGCCGGCCTTCTGGCCGGCGTCTTCGGCATCGGCGGCGGCGCGGTGCTGGTTCCGGTGTTCTATCAGGTGTTCGGCGTGGCCGGCGTCGATCCGGCCGTCATCATGCATCTGGCGGTGGGCACGTCGACGGCAATCATCGTGCCGACGTCGATCCGCTCGTTTGCCGCCCACAGGGCGCGCGGAGCGGTGGACATGGACCTGCTGAAAGGATGGATCATCGCGGTGCCGCTCGGCGCGGTGCTCGCCGCCGTGGTCGCCTCCCATGCGTCGAGCGAAATGCTGCGGCTGATCTTCGCCGTGACCGGGCTTCTGCTCGCCGCCCGCATGGCTTTCCTCAGCGGCCGCCTGCACCTCGGCACGGAGCTGCCGGGCGAGCCCGCCCGCTTCGCGGTCGGCACGGTCTTCGGGCTGATCTCGGGCCTGATGGGGATCGGCGGCGGCGTGCTCAACAACACCTTCATGACGCTCTACGGCCGACCGATCCACCAGGCGGTGGCGACCTCGGCCGGCGTCGGCGTGTTGATCTCGATCCCGGGCCTGTTCGGCTATATCTGGGCGGGCTGGGGCGACAAGGGCCTGCCGCCCGCCTCGACGGGCTTCGTCAACTGGATCGCCGTCGCCCTGATCATCCCGATCGCCATGGTGGTGACGCCGCACGGTGCCAGACTGGCGCATGCGATGAGCAAGCGCCAGCTCGAGGTCGGCTTCTCGCTCTTCCTGGTCTTCGTCTCGGCGCGCTTCTTCTACAGCCTCTACGGCTGAGCGGCCGGCACGGCGTTCTTCAGGCGACGACGCCGGTGCGGCTCGCCGACATGGTCAGCTTGCGTTCGGCACGCTCCTGCTGGGGCGAGCGGTTGTAGAGTTCGCGATAACACTTGGAGAAGTGCGAGGCCGACACGAAGCCGCAGGCGACCGCCACCTCGACCACCGGCATGGACGACTGGACCAGCAGGTGGCGGGCGCGGTCGAGACGGATCTCCAGATAGTAGCGGGCCGGCGAGCGGCCCATTTCCTGGCGGAACAGGCGTTCGATCTGGCGCCGCGACAGGTCTGCATCGTCGGCGATCTCCAGCAGCGTCAGCGGCTCGGCGAGATTGCTCTCCATCAGTTCGATGATCGACAGCACCTTGGAGTTCTGCACGCCGAGGCGGGCCCGGAGCGGCAGGCGCTGCCGGTCGGTCGGGCTGCGCACCCGGTCGGTCAGGTGCTGCTCGCAGACCCGGTTGACCAGGCCCTCGCCAAAATCCTGGCCGATCAGGTTGAGCATCATGTCGAGCGAGGCGGTGCCGCCGGCGCAGGTGTAGAGATTGCTGTCGACCTCGTAGAGGTCGGCATAGACCTCCGCCTGCGGGAAGGCTTCGGAGAAGCCCGGCAGGTTTTCCCAGTGGATGGCGCAGCGCTTGCCGTTCAGCAAGCCGGCCTGCGCCAGCACATGGGCGCCGGTACAGAGGCTGCCGACGGCGGCACCCCGGTTATAGGCCTCGCGCAGCCAGGCATTGACCGACTTGTTGTGGAACTCCTCGACATAGACGCCGGAACAGACGATCACCATGCTCGGCCGGTTTTCGCCGGAGAGAAAGCGGCGTTCGTCGGCAAGTGAGGAGTTGACCTCCATGCCGATGCCGCTCGAGGAATGGACCTTCTGCCCGTCGGTTGAGGCGAGGCGCCATTCATAGGCCGAATAGCCCAGCATGCGATTTGCGATACGCAACGTCTCGATCGCGCCTGCAAAGGGCAGGAGCGTGAAATGGGGGACGAGAAAGAAGACCAGCGAACGTTTCTTGGTTGGCGCCTTGTTCATGTGTGTGATGCCCAGTGTTCCCGCGTTTTTCCGCTATTCCTTGCGTGGCAGGCGTCATGGAGATGTTCCGAATGCGACGCATGTCTCTAGGAACACGGCAGAATAGCGCGTCGGGGGCAAAAATGCGACATGCACACGCACTTTTCTCATTGCGACCCGGTTTGTCGCGGCGCATTTCGGGCACTTGGGGCATCAATTTGAAAGACCGACGGAATTTCGGGCGCGAGCCGGGAGATTGGGGAAACCCGGCTCGGCCCGATTGCGACTCGGCGGGGCGGGCCGTGTCGCAAATGCCGTCAAAGGGGGCGCGCCGGCCGGTCGTTGGCCGGCCAGCCGAGATCCTTGCGCAGGTCGAAGGGCAGGGCCTCCAGCGCCCGGGCATTGGCCCGGCGTTCCTGCCACTGCCACACGGCACGGCCGGCGGTCATGAGAATTGCGAGGGGGTGCGCGACCGTCGGCAAGCGGCGGCTCTGCAGGGTGATCCGGCTATCAAATGCAACGAGGGTCATCGTCATCTTCCTTTTCGGTTGCCTTGGGGGCCTTTGCGTTTTGCGCCTGTATCATTCATCATTCAAACGAATGTTTATGATGACAGTGATCTATTCTTGTTATGTGTTTGGCGCGACGGCAGAGCCGGGTATTCCTCCGGTGGCCAGCCGATATCGCGCTGCAGTTCGGGCGGCAGGGCGGCCAGTTCGCGCCGCGCCTTGAGATTTTCGCGTGCCGCCGGGTTCAGCGGCAGGCTGTCCTGCCAGCGGCGCATCATGTGGAGCATGGTTGCAATCAGCATTGTCGCCTCCTTCCGTTCTCTTGATGGTTGCATCATGCGCGCTGATTGACATTCAATCAAACGCGATGATATCGTTCTTAAGATCAGTTTTATTGAAGGATGCGCACCGATGACCCTGATGATCCGCCAACCGCTGCCGCTGCTCGACAACGACATCCTGCGCACCTTCGTTGCCATCGCCGAGACCGGCAGCTTCACATCGGCGGCCGACCGGGTGTTCCGTACGCCGTCGGCGGTTTCCATGCAGATCAAGAAGCTGGAAGAGCAGTTGAGCGCAACGCTGTTCCTGCGCGACGCGCGTTCGGTCACACTGACCGAGAGCGGCGAGACGCTTCTGCCCTATGCTCGGCGCATGCTGGCGCTATCCAACGAGGCGGTCGGGCGGTTCCGCATGCCGGAGATGAAGGGCGTGGTGCGTCTCGGCGCGCCGGACGACATCGGCGAGCGTTTCATGCCGACCATCCTGCGCCGCTTCGCCGAAGTCTATCCGGCGATCATGGTCGACCTGACGGTCGACACGTCCGGACAATTGCGCCGCCGCCTGCAGGAGCAGCGCCTCGACCTCACCCTGGTTAATTGCGCGCCGGGCATGGTGAGCCATGACGGCGAGGTGATTCATACAGAGCAGCTCGTCTGGGCCGGCGCCAAGTGCGGCACCGCCCATCTGCGCGATCCGTTGCCGGTGTCGATCTGGGAGGACGGCTGCTGCTGGCGGGCCGACGCACTGTCGCGCCTCGACCGTGACAAGCGGCCCTATCGCATCGCCTATCTGTCCGCCCACACCATGGCGCAGCGCGCCGCGGTCATTGCCGACCTCGCCGTCGCGCCGCTGCCGCGCAGCTACCTGACCGACGACATGACGGCGCTCGGCTCGAAGCAGGGCCTGCCGGATCTCGGTTCGTTCGAAGTGCGCCTGCTGACCGGGCCGGAGACCAGCGAAACCATCCGCGCGGTGGCGGACAGCGTGCGCTTCGCCTTCTCGGAAATGATCGGCATCGCCGCCTGATCAATCGGCTGCGGGGATCGGCGCGCCTTTCCCCGCTACCGCGTTATTCGGCCCCGTTCTCGTACAACGCCTGAGCTTCGCGCAGAACCTCGTCGAGCCGGCGGCCCGACCGGTAGGGCGCGAGGTGCTCCGGCATCGCCACGCCGGCCGGCACATGCGGGCTGATCTCGGCCTTGCCGACCACCGTCTCGACCGGAATGACGCCGGCCCAGACCGGCAGGCCATAATCCTCCTCGTCGTCGCCGACGCCGGCGGCGCGGTGTTTTACCGAGGCATCCTCGATCTGCATGCCGATCACCTTCGTCGCCTTCAGTTCCTGGGGACTGTCGGCACGCATTTCTGCGCTGCGGCCCGGATAGAAGCGGTCGACAATGGCCTTGAGCGCGCGCGCTTTCTCCTCCGGCTCGTCGATGATGCCGGCCGTGCCGAAGCACATGGCGGAGCGGTAGTTGGCGGAATGGTGGAAACCCGAGCGGGCGAGCACCAGGCCGTCGAGATGGGATACGGTCAGGCAGACCGGCGTGCCCTTTTCCAGCTGGCGCAGCATGCGGCTCGCCGAGGAGCCGTGCCAGTAGAGCCAGTCGCCCTCGCGCCAGTGGATCGTCGGCGTACAGAAGGGCTGGCCGTCGATCACATAGGCGACATGACAGAGAAAGGCGCTGTCGAGCACGGCATAGACCGCGTCGCGGTCATAAGTGCCGCGTTCGTGCAGGCGCTTGATGCGGTTGCGCGGCGTGGCGGGGAAGGATTTTTCTGAGGTCTGGATCGTCATGCTTGCCTCCTTGGCTGGCTTGAGGCAGAGCTACGCCGTTCAATTGGTTTCCATAAGGTCCAATGTCATGAAGAAAAGTCGGACCAATTCACCCGATTGGTCGGCCTCGGTGCCGGTGCTGCCGAAGGCGGGACCGCGACGGCTGGCGCTCTATCGCGAGCTGCGTCGGCTGATCGAGGGCGGAACGCTGCCGCCGGGGGCCAAACTGCCGACCACGCGCGATCTCGCCACACGCTTCGGTCTGTCGCGCGGTGCGGCCGTCGCCGCCTACGAGATGCTGGTGGCGGACGGTTTTGCCGAGGCGCGGGTGGGGGCGGGAACCTATGTGGCGGCCGCCGTGCCGACGCGCGCCGCGCCGCAGCCGCCGGTGCTGCGCAATTCGCGGGAGGAAACCGGTCCGCTTCCGGGCGCGCTCGGCTGCTCGGCTGCAGACGCGCGCACCATCCAGGTCTTTCGCACGCTGCTGAACCGCCATTTGATGCAGCCGTCGCCCCGTCATTTTCACTATGCCGAACCGGCCGGCTCGCTGGAACTGCGCGAGGAAGTCGCCGCCTACCTCAGAGCCGCGCGCGGGGTGAACTGCACCGCCGAGCAGGTGGTGCTGACCTCGGGCACGCAGCAGGCGCTGGACCTCGTCATCCGCACGGTGCTCAAACCCGGCGATCCGGTCTGGGTCGAGGACCCCTGCTATCCGATGGCGCGGGTCGCCCTTGCCGCCGCCGGCATGCGCATTACCGGCGTGCCGGTCGACGCGGAGGGGATCGATCCGGAGGAGGGCATGGCCCGCGCGCCGCATGCCCGCGCCGTCTATGTCTCGCCCTCGCACCAGTTTCCGCTCGGCGTGACGCTCTCCATGCGCCGGCGCCTGGCGCTGATCGACTGGGCGGTGCGCAATGACGCCTTCATCATCGAGGACGACTATGACAGCGAGTATCGCTTTGCCGGCCCGCCGCTCTCGTCGATGCAGGGGATCGATGCGCAGGGCCGGGTGATCTATGTCGGCACCTTTTCCAAGGTGCTGATGCCGGGCTTGCGGATCGGCTACCTCGTCCTGCCTCCGGCGCTGTGCGCGGCCTTGCTTGACGTGCGCGCCCGCACCGACCGTTTTCCCTCGACGCTGGCCGAAGGGGCGCTGGCCGAATTCCTCCGCGAAGGCCATTTCGCCGCCCATGTGAAACGGGCGCGGCGGCGGGTCAGGCAGGCGCGCGACAGCCTGGTCGCGGCGCTCGACGGTTCGGGGCTGGAGGTGACCAGACCCGAGCAGGGCCTGCATCTGGTGGCCGGCCTGCCGGACGGCGTGCGCGACCTCGACATCAGCACGGCGGCCGCGCGGCACGGCTTTGCCGTGCGGGCGCTTTCGCCGATGTATGTCGATGCCGCGCCGCGCCAGGGACTGGTGATCGGCTTTTCCGGTTTCCCCGCCGACGTGCTGGGCGAGACGGCGCGCCGCTGGGCGGCGTCGCTCCGGTTCTGACCGGGAGCGCGGCTGGCTACTCCCGGTTTCTCCGCCGCCTGCGACCGCCGCCTTCGCCATCGCCGTCCGACAGGATCTTGCGTTCCGGCAGCGTCACCGCCGCGGCGAGCCTGGGGAAGGGGTCGACCTTGTTCGGCAGTGCCATGGCGTCGATGAAGAGCTGCTGGAAATGCGGCTCCAGCGCCGTCTCGATCTTCTCGATGCGGGTGACGGTGTCCTCGATCTCGCGACGGTGGCCGCGGTTCAAAAGCGCCATCAGGGCGCCGGTGCCGGCCGCATTGCCGACCGCCTTGACCTCGGAAAACTCGCAATCGGGGATGAGCCCGAGCACCATGGCGTATTTGGGGTCGATGAAGGAACCGAAGGCGCCGGCAAACCGGATCGTGTCGACGGTTTCGACCTCGAGCTTTTCCATTAGCAGCTTGATGCCGGCATAAAGGGCTGCCTTGGCGAGCTGGATGGCGCGCACGTCGTTCTGCGTGACGGTGATCGTCTGGGCGCCGTCATGCAGCAGGTAGGAGAAGGTGCGGCCGGTCGCCAGGATGCGCGGGCTTTTCGCCGCCATCGCGCCGTCGACCACGCCGTCGGCGGATATGACGCCGGAGAGATACATCTCGGCGACGACCTCGATGATCGCCGAGCCGCAAATGCCGGTGATACCGGTGCTTGCCGCAGCCTCGGCAAAGCCGGGCTCGTCCGACCACTGCTCGACGCCGATCACCTTGAAGCGGGGTTCCAGTGTCGCCGGATCGATGCGCACGCGTTCGATGGCGCCGGGGGCAGCGCGCTGGCCGCAGGAGATTTCCGCGCCCTCGAAGGCAGGACCCGTCGGTGATGAGGCGGCGACGGTGCGTGTCCGGTTACCCAGCACGATCTCGGCATTGGTACCGACATCGACCAGCAGCATCATGCGGTCCTGGCGGTGTGGCCCTTCGGCGAGCGTCGCGCCGGCCGCATCCGCGCCGACATGGCCGGCGATGCAGGGCAGGAGATAGGTGCGGGCGCCGGGATTGAGGACAAGCTCGATGTCGCTCGCGGGGCACGAGATTGCGCCGGAGACGGCAAGCGCGAAGGGCGCCTGGCCAAGCTCGGTCGGGTCGATGCCGAGGAACAGGTGGTGCATGATCGGATTGGCGACGAACACCGAATCGAGGATGTCGGTGCGGGCGACGCCGCCCGACGTGCAGACCTGGTCGACGAGTTCGGAGACCGCCTGGCGCACGGCCTTGGTCATGGCTTCCCGGCCGTCCGGGTTCATCATGACGTAGGAAACGCGGCTCATCAGATCCTCGCCGAAGCGGATCTGCGGGTTGGACGTGCCCGACGAGGCCACCACGCGGCCGGACAAGAGCGAAACGAGATGCATGGCGATCGTCGTCGAGCCGATGTCGCAGGCCAGGCCATAGGCCTCGTTGTGCAGGCCGGGCCAGAGCGCAATGATGGTCGCACGCTGGGTTTCGCTGTCGCGGTGGATGGCGGCGGTCACCGTCCAGTTGCCCTTGCGCAGGATCTTCTGCACCTGCGGCAGAAGATGGGGTTCGACCTGGAGATCGGTATAGCCCCAGTCCTTCTCCAGCATGACCTTCATGCGATCGAGATCGCCGAGCGGCTTGTGCATGTCGGGCTCATCGACCTCGACATAGCAGAGATGGACGGCGGGATTGCGCTCGATCACGCGGTCGCTGGCGGCCTTGCGCACCACCTGGGCATTGACCACGGCATCCTGCGGCACGTCGACGACGAGATCGCCCTCGATCGTCGCGGAGCAGGAAAGCCGCCTACCTTCGGGCAGGGTGCGCACCTCGGCATAGCGCTTTTCCTTCGGCCCGGGCGGCGAGATGTGGTCGTTGGACGAGACGATGCCGTGCTTGGCGAAATTGCCCTCCTGCACCTCGATCTGGCACCGCCCGCAGGTGGCACGCCCCCCGCACACGCTCTCGACATAGACGCCGAGCTGGCGGGCGGCATCGAGAACCGGCGTGCCGACCGGGAACCGGCCGCGCTTGCCGGACGGCATGAAGAGGACGAGGGGATCTGTCTGGCGCGATTCGGTCATGGTGCGGGCACTGCGGAAAGTTTCACGTAAAGGACTGCAATCGCAAGGATTGCGGCGAAGAGAACGGCGCTAATCCAGAACCACAGGTTTGCCAGTCGCTCAACTTTGGCAGCGCTGAAACCCGCCTGCCGAGCGTAGACCATATGCGCCACCGCCACGCCGCCCGTCACCAGGAGGACGGGCACCACATAGGCCTGGAGCAATTCGCCGAAACGCAGGAACTCGCCCTTTTCGGGAAGGACGACGAAGTACAGAAGAAGCGCCAGCGGGGCCGCGACGAGAAGTTCGGTCTTGTATGTTTTCAATACGTCTACTCCTCGACGCGACCGCGTCGCTGTCGGTTCCTTCACTCCGTCGCAGCACCCGCACCGGCTCTCGCAGCACGGCCGCCGCGGCGGCCGGAGGAGGCGCCGGGGGCGGTGGTGGAGGGGGCGGCGCCGGGTTCTGCCGGCTTGTGGTCGCGATAGGTCATGATCCAGTTGCCGCAATTGGGGTCCGTGCCGTTCAAAACGTTGGCGGCGCGCACGGCTTCCATTTCCTGCGGGCGGCAGGGGTTCATGATGGCGGACGTCATGCCGGCGCCGATCACCATGGGGATGAAGCCGGCATTGATGCCGTGGCGATGCGGCAGGCCGAACGAGATGTTGGAGAGGCCGCAGGTGGTGTTGACCTTCAGTTCGTTGCGCAGGCGATAGAGCAGGGCAAAAACCTGGCGGCCGGCATCGCCGAGCGCGCCGATCGGCATGACCAGCGGGTCGACGACGATGTCGCAGGGCTTGATACCGTAGTCCATGGCGCGTTCGACGATCTTCTTGGCGACGGCGAAGCGCACATCCGGGTCCATGGAAATGCCGGTCTCGTCGTTGGAGATGGCGACGACCGGCACGTCGTACTTCTTGCAGAGCGGCAGGATGGCTTCGAGCTTTTCCTCCTCGCCGGTCACCGAATTGACCAGCGGACGGCCCTTGGCGACCTTCAGCGCGGCCTCGATGGCGGCCGTCACGGATGAGTCGATCGACAGCGGCACGTCGACCAGGCCCTGGACGATCTCCATGGTCTTGACCAGCAGGCCCGGCTCGGTCTCGTTCGGGTTCACCGAGGTGACGCCGGCATTGACGTCGAGCATGGTGGCGCCGGCGGCGACCTGTTCCAGCGCGTCCTTGATGACGGTGTCGAAATTGCCCTCGATCATCTCGGCGGCGAGCTTCTTGCGGCCGGTCGGATTGATGCGTTCGCCGATGACGCAGAAGGGTTGGTCAAAGCCGATGATGATTTCGCGTGTGGCGGATGCGACGATGGTACGGGTCATTCTGGTTCTCCGGTCAGGGCGCGTCGACGAGGTCTAACGTGCCGGCATGAGGGTTACAAGGGCAGCGGAGGGCGCTCCGTCCGGCTCACTTCAATGGGGGTTCTTCGGCAGGTGCTGGGCGGCGAGACCGGCGAGCTGCTGCTGGTCCTCGACCCTGTCCCCGCGGATGGATTCGAGCCGATCGGCGACCATGGCGTCGGTCGGGTTGGCCTCGCGCGTCCACGGCTTGCGACCTTTCAGCACGCCCGATTCATGGACGATCTCGGCGACATATTCCTCCTGCCGGTAGGCCATGACATGCATGCCGGAAATGCCCTCGATCTCCTTCACCTCGTTGATGATGTCGATGCAGAGCTGCTTGCCTTCCTTCTTCTGGTCCTGCGCCCCTTCAAGGCGCTTGATGACCGAGTCGGGGATATGGATGCCCGGCACGTTGGAGCGGATCCACTTGGCGGTCTTCGCCGAGGCCAGCGGTCCGACGCCGACCAGGATGAAGCACTTTTCGTGCAGGCCGAGATCGCGCACCTTCTTCATGTATTCGCGGAACATCGGCACGTCGAAGCAGTACTGGCTTTGGACGAACTGCGCGCCGGCCTCGATCTTCTTGGCGAGCCGGTAGGGGCGAAAGTCGTAAGGCGGGGCGAACGGATTGATGGCTGCGCCGAGGAAGACGTGCGGCGGGGTCGAAAGCTTGCGGCCCGAGAGGAATTTCGATTCGTCGCGCATGGTGCGCACGGTTTCCAGGAGCGACATACAGTCGAGGTCGAAGACCGGCTTGGCGCCCGGCTGGTCGCCGGCCTGCACGCCGTCGCCGGTCAGGCACATGATGTTCTGCACGCCCATGGCGGACGCGCCGAGAACGTCGCCCTGGATGGCGATGCGGTTCTTGTCGCGGCAGGCGATCTGCATGATCGGTGCATAGCCCATGCGAGTCAGAAGGGCGCAAATGCCGACGGAAGACATATGGCAGTTGGCGCCGGAGGCATCCACGGCATTGATGCCGTCGACCCAGCCGTCGAACACCGAGGCGCGCTCGTAGACGTCCTGCGGGTCGGCGCTGTCCGGCGGGTTGAGCTCGGCGGTGACGGCGAATTCGCCGCGCCTGAGCACCCGTTCCAGCCGGCCGCGCGAGGAATGGCCGGGCAGGGGATCGAGGGGGGCTCCGGGATCGTGCGGATTGATGTCTGGGCTCATGATTTCCGCTCCGAAGTGGACGTTTCGCTGGGCGCGGCGGCCTCTGCCGTGACGCGCAGCCAGGACGAGGTTTCGCGCAGCGACTGGTTCACCGGCTTCTGCACCTTGAGGATCGCGTCGCCATTGGCCATGTTGCGCGAGCCGGCCCAGGCCTGCACCCAGACGCAGGGCATGTCCGGCTCGACCTCGCAATTGCCGTTGGCGCGAACGCCGCCGCAGGGGCCGTTGCGCAGCTGTTTCGGACAGTTCATCGGGCAGGACATGCCGGTCGAGGACAGCACGCACTGGCCGCACATGCGACAGTCGAACAGCAGGCCCTTGACGTTGCGCTCGACGAAGGTCACCGGCCGCTCGACCCGGGCATAGCCGAGCTTGTTCCACAGTGGGTGAAGCAGAAGGAAGGCATTGGCGAAACGGCCGTAGAACCATTCGAGGAAACGCGAGTGGCGAACCGACCACAGCCGGATCGTGTAGGAACGCCGGGCGCGGCGGTTGGGCGAGACGCTGCCGGGCGTATAGGCGCCGGTCGCAGCCTTCTTGGCGGGGGCGGCATTGCCGGGTGCGGGCTTTCCGTCAACCATTGTCGCGGCCTCCGGCATGAACGAGGGAAACCAGGCGGGCCTTGTCATAGGCCGCTTCGAGTTCGGCGGCGGCCTTGTCGGCTTCGGCCTCCAGGTCGTCGCCGACCGGCAGCGGATCGCCCTTGCGCCATTCGGCGAGATAGTCGTCGGTTTCGGCGGCGCCGGTGCGCATGGCGGCCATGTCGATCGCCTCGGTGAAGCGCAGCGACAGCTCGCGCTTGGCGGTCTTCCTGCCCTGCTTGACGATCACCTGGGCGGGAATGTCGCGCCAGTAGACGATGATCCGGTCGGCCATGTCCTCACTCTCCCTTTTCCGTCACAATGCACAGGCCGAAAGCGACGGACTGCGCTTGCGACGACGTCGCACAGAGCAAAAAGCGACGTGGCCAAGATTTACCAGATTCGCCGCCGGATTCCGTTGGCAAGCCAGGTCCAGATCGGCGGCGGAAAGCGCAGCGTCGACGGACCCTCCGGCTCATAGGGCGCAAGACGGCCGTCGACGGCATCCTGAACCGACTGGAGGGTGATGTCGATCGCCGCGACCGTCAGCAGCAGCGGGTAGGTGGCGATGAAGTCGCCCCGGTCGGGCAGGGTGCGCACCTCGTACAGCGTGCCTCCCGTATCCGTGCCCTGATCGACCAGATGCAGGGTGGCGCCGAAATTGCCGGCATCCTCCTCGACCAGCGACCAGTAGCCGCCCATCTGGCCGCGATATTGCGGGTTGATGCCGGCATGCAGGTTGATGACCGGGCAGGGCATGGCGGCGAGGGCCGCAGAACTCATCAGCCGGGTGCTGACGAGCAGGATGGCGGAGGGTTTGAACTGCGTGACCAGTGCGCGGGTCTCGTCGTCGTTGATCGAGGCGACCTGATGGACCGGAACGTGTGGCGGGATGACGGGCGATACGCCGGCCGAGGCGAGAATGGACGCGATCCGCCGCCTGGCGAGAGGTCGCAGCAGCCGTGCGGCGATCATGGTGGCCAGTTGGCCGAGCGCCTGGATCCAGCCGAGCCGGGCGGCCCGGCGCTGGGTGATCGTCCATTTCGGTTCCGGCTGTTCGACGACGACGCGAAGATTGGGGAAGCGTTTGGCGAGCGCGTTGATGACGAGCGCCGGGTTGGCGCCGCCAGCCGTCATCACCATGACGGTCGGGGATTGGGGGTGGTCGGGCTGCTGCGCACTCATTCCCATCGGCCCCCTCGATCAGACGACCAGGAACAGCACGGCGCCGGCCGTGTAGACGACGAAGGACGCGACGAGCAGGGAAACCGCGCCGACCGCGGTGCCGATCAGCACGCCGAAGCCGTCGCATTGGGAGTGGGCAAAGCCGATGATGGCGAGCGCCAGCGCCGGCAGCCAGTTGCCGAGCGGGATCGGCAGGAAAACGACGACCGCGAGCACCAGGGCGAAGAAGCCGATCAGGCGTTCGGACAGGCGGCTATCGAGGAACCAGAAGCGCGGCTTGACGCAGGTCTCCGCCCGTCTCAGCCAGGGAGAGAGGCGATTGACGACGAGCTCGAAGGTCGCGGTGGTCACCCCATAGTCGCCGATCCGGCGGGGAAGGTAGATGCGGCCCTCGGCCGAGGCGAACATCTGCCAGGCGATGAACATCAGCGGCAGTCCGAGAAACAGCGTGGCGCCCGGAGGCATGGGGACCAGATTGGGCAGCGCGAAGACGAGGAGGAAGGCGCCGAACGAACGGTCCTGGAGGGCAATCGCGATGTCGCGAATGGTGATCGTCGGCTTGTCGTGGCGCGACAGGCGGACGAGAACCGCCGAGAGAGGCTCCGGCGTCGCCTTCTCCTGCGCGGCCGTGAAATCATAAGCTAAAGTTCCCACCCCGTCGGTCATGCTTTTCCAGCCTTTTCGTTGTTGCTTCGACCTGGTCCCATACTCCTATAGGTGGATTGCCGAGGCATTAAGGCGCAACTTATTTAGAGAGGCATGCTGAAAGTTGAGTTAAAAGCGATCTATCGCCGCACCTCCCACGGGATGCTCCGCAAGGCCAGCTTTGCATATCCGTGCAATCGGCGCCCGCTTTTTTCCGTTGCCATGTTTTTGGCCAAAGCCGGTGCCATGGACGCGAGATACGCACTGAAATTTTCGGGGGACGATATGTCTGCAAAACGCATTTCGACGGCCGTGGCACTCGGCCTGGCGCTCCTTGCGCTGACCGCTTGCGGCAACACGATCCGGGGCCTTGGCCGGGACATGGGCAATGCGGTGGATGCCACCCAGGATGCCGGCCGCAGCGTCGCCAATTCGGTGAAGTGAGCCGTAAGGCGGGTCCGGTTGGCCCGTCCGTCCGGTCCTAGCCCAGGGCGCGCAGCGCCGGGTCCAGGTCGCCATAGCCGGTAAAGCGGTATTCATAGTCCAGGCCGAGATAGTCGGCCGCCCATTTCGCCTTCGCCTGCAGGGCGGGATCGTCCGTCTGCGCCAGATAGACGATCTTGGTGTAATTGCCGAACACCATGTCGCGAAGCTCCGGATGCTTGTCGAGTTTCAGCGGCTCGATGACGAAGGCCTCGAACTGGCGGGTGATAAGATCCGTCAGGTAGAAGGCGGTGAATTCGTGCTCGCATTCGGCCAGGAACTTCTCCGTGCCGGAGAAGAAGGCGTAGCAGTGCGGTCCGACGATGCGCTCGATGCCTTCCTCGGCACAGATCTTGTCGATCTGGCCCTGGGTGCCGCATTCGGCATAGCCGATGAAGATGCGTCCGTAGCCGGCGGCCTTCGCCGCGGCGATCTTTTCGCGTAGCGCCGGCGCGATCTTCTCCGGATAGACGTGCCAGATCGCCGGCAGGCATTCGAGGTCGATATGATCGAGGCCGTTGGCGTCGCGGATCGCCAGGATTTCGCGCGCGATCGCGCCGCAGGCGATGATCTGAACCTTTTCGGCGTTCGCGCGTTTCATGGTCGTATTCTCGACATTTTTTCGAAGATGCCCACCCAACATGGAGCTCCCTATCATGAACACCCGGAAACTCACCCTGGTCGCCGTCCTCATGGCATCCGCTTTCGGCCTCGCTTCGTGCGGGAATACCATTCGCGGCATGGGCAAGGATACCGCCAACACCGTCAATGCGACGCAGCAGGCCGGGCAGGACGTCGGCAACGCCGCGAACTGACAATCCATCGGCAGGTCAAACCGGGTGGCGGGCATAGGCACGGCCGGTCGCCCAAATGATCCAGACAGCGAGGAGATCGGATCATGACGCTCGACACCGTGGCCAAGTTCAGCGCCGCCTACATCCTGACCATCATCGTATCCGCCGGCGGCTATATGCTGTGGGAGGAACGCCATCCCAGGACAAGCGGCGCCCCGGCCGAATTCATGATGGCCGACCGCTGACCGCGGTCGGCTTTGTCGTGTCAGGCCTCAGGCCTGGGCCGCCAGGCTGTTGTGCTTGCGGGCGATGAATTCCTTCGCCGTTTCGACGGCGACGGCCGCATCGCGACAATAGGCATCGGCGCCAACCGCCTTGCCGAATTCCTCGTTGAGCGGCGCGCCGCCGACGAGCACGATATAGTCGTCGCGCATGCCCTTTTCCTTGAGCGTGTCGATGACGACCTTCATATAGGGCATGGTCGTGGTCAGAAGCGCCGACATGCCGAGAATGTCCGGCTTTTCCCGCTCGATCGCTTCGAGATAGTTTTCGACCGGATTGTTGATGCCGAGGTCGATGACGTCGAAGCCGGCCCCTTCCATCATCATGCCGACCAGGTTCTTGCCGATGTCGTGAATGTCGCCCTTGACGGTGCCGATCACCATCTTGCCCTGCTTCGGGGCGCCGGTGGCGGCGAGAAGCGGCCGCAAGATGGTCATGCCGGCCTTCATCGCATTGGCGGACAGGAGAACTTCCGGAACGAACAGGATGCCATCGCGGAAATCGATGCCGACGATGCGCATGCCCTCGACCAGGGCCTGGGTCAGCACATCATAGGGTGTCCAGCCGCGATCGAGCAGGATGCGCGTTCCCTGCTCGATTTCCTCTTTCATGCCGTCGTAGAGGTCGTCGTGCATCTGCTGCACAAGCTCTTCGTCGGACAGATCTTCGAGAATGATTTCGTCGTCTGACATGGGGCGCATCCCGATTGGTGTTTAGCGATTCAGATCGCAGTCGGCTAAAAGACTGCCTCATTGGCAGTTAAACCTCAAGTTCGCTAAAATCTCTTTTCGAAAGCGACGTCGCAGCCGTGAAAAGCGACGGGGGCGAATCCGGGCTCTGTCGCGGCCAATGTCTGTCTGGCGCAAGTGGTTGGCGCATTAAGGAATGTTTCCCACGCGAATTCGAATAGCATATTGAAAAGGAAGCAGCGCGAAGCGCGACAACGAGGAAGCCCAAGATGGACGAGATCACAGCAGAGACCGGCGCGGGCCGCCGCACCCGAAGCGAAGGTCGCGGCGCAGCCGCCAGGCGCGCATCGCGCACCGGTGGCGGTGCCGGGCCGTCGATGCCCTATATCCAGCGCAAGATCCCCGTCTATGAAGTGCTCGACGAGGAAGGCCTTCAGATCATCGAGCGCAATGCCGACATCATTCTCGAGGAGATCGGCATCGAGTTTCGCGACGACGCCGAAGCGCTCGACATGTGGCGCGCCGCCGGCGCCGAGGTGAAGGGCGAGCGGGTGCATTTCCCCAAGGGCCTGTGCCGTGAGCTGCTGAAGACCGCGCCTTCCGAATTCACCTGGCATGCCCGCAATCCGGCGCGCAGCGTGCAGATCGGCGGCAAGGCCACCGTGTTCGCGCCGGTCTACGGTTCGCCCTTCGTGCGCGACCTCGACGGCAACCGCCGCTATGCGACGCTCGAGGACTTCCGCAATTTCGTCAAGCTCGCCTATATGGCGCCGTCGATCCATTCGTCCGGCGGTACGGTGTGCGAGCCGGTCGACATCCCGGTGAACAAGCGTCACCTCGACATGGTCTACAGCCACATCAAATATTCCGACAAGCCGTTCATGGGCTCGGTCACGGCCCCGGAGCGCGCCGAGGACTCGGTCGCCATGGCCAAGCTGGTCTTCGGTGACGAGTTCGTCGAGAACAATTGCGTCATGCTGAACCTCATCAACGCCAATTCGCCGATGGTGTTCGACGAGACCATGCTGGGCGCCGCCAAGGTCTATGCCCGCCACAACCAGGCCTGTGTGCTCTCGCCCTTCATCCTGTCGGGTGCCATGAGCCCGGTCACGGTGGCCGGCACGCTCAGCCAGATCCTCGCCGAAGTGCTGGCGGGTGCGGCCTTCACCCAGCTGGTGCGTCCCGGCGCGCCGGTGCTGTTCGGCACTTTTGCCGCCTCGATCTCGATGCAGTCGGGCGCCCCGACCTTCGGCACGCCGGAGCCGGCGCTGGTGTCCTACGGCGCCGCCCAGCTGGCGCGTCGCCTCGGCCTGCCGTTCCGCACCGGCGGCTCGCTCTGTGCCTCCAAGGTCCCGGACGCCCAGGCCGCGCATGAAAGCGCCAACACGCTCAACATGACGCTGCTCGCCGGCACCAATTTCGTGCTGCATGCCGCCGGCTGGCTCGAGGGCGGCCTGTCGGCCTGCTACGAGAAGTTCATGATCGACCAGGACCAGCTCGGCATGATGCAGAAGATGGCGATGGGCGTCGATCTGTCGGAAGATGGCCAGGCGATGGACGCGATCCGTGAAGTCGGTCCCGGCGCGCACTATCTCGGCTGCGCCCATACCCAGGCCAATTTCCAGACCGCATTCTACCGCTCGGCGCTGGCCGACAACAATTCCTTCGAACAGTGGGAAATCGAGGGCAGGAAGCGCGTCGAGGATCGCGCCAATGCGCTCTGCCGTTCGTGGCTCGACAGCTACGAGGCCCCGCCGCTCGACCCGGCCATCGACGAGGCGCTGACCGCCTACATCGCCGGCCGCAAGGATTCGATGCCCGACGCCTTCAGCTGAATCAATCCCGACACCGCCAGGGAGCAAGGCGGAGCGGCGAAGGTCGCGGACATGATCCAGGAATCGGTCTGGCGACCGCATTACAAATACGAGGGGCCGCGATGAGCGGCCTTTCGGTTTTCTTCTCCCCGCTGGGGAGAAGTGGGTCTCCATGATCGCGCGTCGACAGTGTTGACGAAAACACCGTCGGCTGATCCCGTGGGGTCAACTCGGCAGTAAGGGAGGTGCGATGAGCGGCCTTTCACCATTTCAAGATAGCATCGCAGCGCGCCTCGCGCCGCATGGGCTGCACCTGCGCGGCGCCGCGCGCTTTCCGCAAGGCGAGGGCGGGCCGCGGCTGGATGGCGGGCAAACGGCGCGGTCGGTGCTGCTGATCGGCAATGTCGGCGGCTCGATGTGGCCAGCGTTCTGCGTCTGGCGGGCGGCACAGCCGGACCGGGGCGGGGATCATCCGCTCGATCGCTGGTCGAAGGCGGTGATCGGCGCCATTGCCGAGGAGACCGGTGCGACCGCCTACTATCCATCGGACCCGCCTTACCAACCATTCCAGCGCTGGGCCGTGATGGCCGAAGGCCTGCGGGCATCGCCGCTCGGCATTCTCATTCATCCGCGATACGGCCTCTGGCACGGCTATCGCGGGGCGCTGGGATTTTCCGAGGAATTGGACGAGGGGGAGGGCCGTTTGTCCGCGGCCCATCCGTGCGACAACTGCCGGGACAAGCCGTGCCTGACGCGTTGCCCGGTGGGGGCGGTTGCGGCCGGCCGCTTCGATGTCGCGGCCTGCCGGCGTTTCCTCGCCACCGACCTGGGCGGTGCACACTGCATGGACAAGGGTTGCCTTGCCCGTGGCGCCTGTCCGGTCGGCCCGGAATTTCGCTATTCGGAAGGGCAGTTGCGCTTCCACATGGAAGCGCTCGGCCTGCCTCCCGGCTAGAGGATCAGGCCGCCCTGGCGACCGGGACCTTGCGTGCGGCAGCCGGACGGGCGGCCTTCTGCGGCATCATGGCGAGGACCGCGTCGGCGAGGCGCGCGGCGTTTTCCAGCGCCTTCGGCAGGTTGGAGACGTCGTCCGGGTTCATCGCCTGCAGCATGCCGCCCTTGTCGAAGACGTCGCGATAGGCGGCGCGCTCGGCAATCGCCGCAGACAGGGTGGAGATACCGCGCGCGGCGAGGAAATCCTTGGCGGCCTGCAGCGCGCGGGTGGTCACCGCGGCGTTGACGCGGGTCAGCACGACGGAATGCGGAATGCGCACGTCGCAGCTTTCGTCGAGTTCTTTCAGCAGTTCCAGCACCTCGGCGCCGCCCTGGGCATCCATGGCGCAGCCCTGGACCGGGATCAGCACGTGATCGGCAAGGCCGACGGCCTTGGCAAGCAGCGCGTCCTGGCTGGACGGCAGGTCGATGAGGATATAGCCGCCGCGCTTCTTCGCCCTGGCGGTCGCGGCTTCGATCGTTTCTTCGTTAACGGGGGCAACCGAAATCAGGCTGCTTGCGCCGGCAATCGCATGCCAGCGGCTGATCCAGCCGCGCGGGTCGGCATCGAGGATGGTCACGCGGTTGCCGCGTCCGGCGAGTTCGCTGGCGAGAATGAGGACTGCCGTGGTCTTGCCGGCGCCGCCCTTGGTATTGGCAAATGTCAGTACTGGCATATCATTTCCTTCATAAAAAAAGGGTCCGAGCCAAGTCATCGCTCCAATTTGCAGCGTGGGGCATGCTGCCTGACGGACATCTTTGGCGGCGATGGTTAATGGAACGTAAATGCCTGGAATGTTTCGTTAGTAATCGTTCGGGCCGATCTCCGGCTGGCGGCGCGCCGGATAAGGCGGTAAAGCTGTCGCCGGACTTTAAGGCGGGGCGTCATGCGGTTGATTTTCATCACCTTGCTTTTGCTGCTTGCAGCGCTGCAGGCGACGGTTGCAAAGGCGCAAGATGCCTGTTCGACGCTCCAGAATGGCGGGGTTTCCTACACCGTCTGCACCGTCGATCCGGCCCGTTCCCTGATGCGAATCTATCACCGCGACCCGCAGGGCCAGCCTTTCGGCAGTTTTGATTCCCTCGCTCGCCAGCTCTGGAAGGAGCGGCACTACCCGATCATCGCGATGAATGGCGGCATGTATCACGACGACCTGTCGGCGGTCGGGCTGTTCGTCGAACATGGATTCGAGCGGCAGGCGATCAGCACCAAGGCCGGCTGGGGCAATTTTCACCTGCTGCCGAACGGCGTCTTCTGGCTGAAGGACGGCCGGGCAGGGGTGACGGAAACCGCGCGCTACATCAAGGATCAGATCGCGTCCGACTATGCCACCCAGTCCGGGCCGATGCTGGTGATCGACGGACAGATCCACCCGCGTTTCCTGCCTGACAGCGACAGCCTGAAGATCCGCAATGGCATCGGTGTCGATCAGGCGGGCAGGGTGCATATGGTGATTTCGGAGACGCCGGTGCGATTCTACGATTTCGCCCTGCTGTTCCGCGACGCGCTCGGCTGCCGCAATGCGCTCTACCTCGACGGCACGATTTCGAGCCTCTACGACGCGGGAACGGGGCGGCGCGACCGGCTGTTTCCACTGGGGCCGATCATCGCGGTGATTGGTACCGTGCCACAATAAAGCGACGAACCGCGCCTCAGACCGCAGCCTTCGGATAGGCGCGCTCCAGGCCGCCGGAGCGGACAAGACCGTTGCGCAAAGCGAGATAGGCGGGATGCTGGCTCGAGCGAGCGGCCTCCATCAGCCGGATCTGCAGACGGGCGGGCGCGGCATTGCCGAGCCATTCGCCGCAGCGCTCCAGCTTCAGCGAGTTGAGAAACTTCGCCTCGCTTTCGCGGTCGATATAGAGCGCAAGGCCGTCGAACAGGACGTCGTCGTGTTCCGGGTTCTCAAAGACGAGCTGGAGAAAGGCCTTGTCGGTCTCGACCAGGCTGCGCAGCTTGTCGGCGACCGTGGCGCTGTCGAGAGTGGATGTCTGGGTTTGCGGCATTGACGCCTCCTTCTTCCATGCATGTTTGGCTGTCGTGATAGTCTGGGATTGGCCGGATAATCAAGGTCGCCCGGCGGAAAACGCGCCATCCGTCGAGGGTAGTTCCGGCACGTCGAAATGGTCGGGTTCGAGCCCCTGCCGCGCGCGCTCGACCATCATCTCATAGGCCCGCTCGAGATGCCGTGTGAAGCGGAGGGTGTCGAAAAGCGGCGCGACGAAGCGGTTTGCCGCGATCCGTCCGCGGATCTCGGCGAGGCGGTCGGGATCCTTCGCCAGCGCGACGCAGAGCTCGACCATGCCGTCCTCGTTCTCGGCCACAAGATCCGGCAGGCCAAGCGCGGTCAGCAGGCTTTGCGAGACGCGCGAGGTAAAGTTGCGTCCCTTGCAGGTGATCACCGGCAGGCCCGCCCAGAGCTTGTCGGAGGTCGTGGTGTGGCCGTTGGTCGGAAAGGTGTCGAGGGCGATGTCGGCGGCCTGGAGGCGCGCGACATGCTCGGGATAGTCCGCGCGCCGGGCAAAATGGATGCGTCCGGCGTCGATGCCGAGCGTGGCCATGAAGGCGCAGAAATTCGCCTGGGCGTCCGGGTCGTCGCACATCATCCAGAGAATGCTCTCCGGAATGGCCGAAAGCACGCGGGCCCAGAGCCTTGCGGTGCGCGGCGAAATCTTTCTGACCGCATTGAACGAGGCGATGACGAAGGCGTCGACCGGCAGGCCGAGACTGTCGCGCGAGGCCGCCGGGGGCAGCGCGCGGTGGGCGCCGTCATTGGCCTGGTAGCTGTGCGGCAGGCGGCAGAACTTCTCGTGATAATAGGGCTTCGACGCATCCGGCGTGACGATCCTGTCGGACACAATGTAGTCGCAGTCGATCCCGGTTCCGCAGCCGGGAAAGCCGAGATAGGCGACCTGGATCGGCGCCAGCCCACGGTTGACGAGGCTGACGCGCGCCCCGCGCGTATGGCCCTTGAGGTCGACGAGGATGTCGATGCCGTGCGAGCGGATCAGCGCCGCGGCCGCCTCGTCGTCCAGCGCGCGGATCGGCACGATCGGCCCGTACTGCGCCCGCATGCCCTGGTCTGCCGACAGCACGTCGTCGTCAGTGTAGCAGAAGAGGGTGACGTCGAAACGCTCGCGGTCGTGGGCCATGAGCACGCCCTGGAACAGGCGCATGGTGGCATGCTGGTCGCAGACGTCGTTCGACAGATAGCCGATACGGATCCGCTCGGCGAAGGTATGCGGCACGGCCCGGCGCGCGGCCCGCGACTGCGGCGTGAAGGCAGTGCCGCCATGCATCCGGGTGATGCGGGCATTGAGGCTCTCGTCGTCGCACCACATGATGTGGTCGTGCGGATCGTCGACGCCGAAGGCGGCGGCCTCTCCGGCTTTCATCCGCTCCAGCAGGCGGGCATCCTCGGCCTCGCATTCCTCGAGGCACAATTGCTCGCGCAGCAGGCTGCGATAGGTGTTTTCCGCCTCGATGTCGAAGGGACCGCCGCGCGCCGCCTGGCGGGCCAGCACGAGGGCCGGCGCCCGACGCCGTGCCCGCTTGAAGCTTCGGGCGGCCAGAAGGCGCAGCATGCGGGCGTTCTGCGGGTCGAGTTCGGCGGCCTTCGCATAGAACTGGGCCGCCTGTTCCGTATTGCCGAGCTTGGCATGGCTCTGGGCCGCCATCAGCACCAGCCTGGCATCGCTCGCGGTCCGGGCGAGCAGGGGCGTCAGCAGTGCGACGCAGTCCTGGTAGCGGCCGGCCCGGTAGGCGTTGATCGCGTCCGGCAGTCCTTTTGCCGGCAGTCCTTTGGGCGGTGGCATTCTCGGCGGTGTTTCCCTGAAATCGACAGTTCGGCAGCACGCTAGGGGCCGAGGCTTATCCAAGGCTGGTGCGAGCCCTGCCGCCGGCATGGCGTTTGGTTGACAGGCAAGGCGCGAATGGAAAGGCTGTCGCGACGATTGGCCGTCGATTCGCGCCAAGACAACCATGACGTCGCGTGCCGCGACGGGCGCCTTCCAGGTCGGAGCCTACACAATGCCAGAATTGTCCATCTGCATGCCGAGCAATCGCAATCTCGCGCAGTCGCGCGCGGCGATCGACAGCGCGATCGCCTATTGCGAGGCACGCGACGCGGTGCTGATCGTGTCCGACAATTCCGGCGATCCGGAGAAGCGGGCCCATTTTCACAACCGCTCGCCGCGCCTCACATGGATCGATGCCGGCAACGCCTCGCCCTTCGCCAACATGCGGCTGGCGCTGGACGCGGCGACGACGCCCTTCGTCATGCCGATGGGCGACGACGACGAGATCCATGCCGTCGAAGGCCAGCCGACCTTCGATCTCGCCGGCCTTCCCTACGACTACATGGGCGTGCTGCCGGTGAGCGTCGTCTTTGCCGAAAAGCACGGCACGATGCATTCCAAGGCTTTTGCGCTCACAGACGAGGATCCGGGCGAACGCATGGGCCAGTATATCGGCGGCGCCAAGGGCAATAACAGCCTCTACTACAGCATGTTTCGCCGCGACGTCTTCTCGGCGCTGTTGCACGACTTCGTCGAGCACCATCCGACCAAGGGCATGTATTGCGACTGGGCGCTGCTGTTGGCGCTCATCTGTTACGGCAAGATGGCGCACGACCCGGGCACGGTGTTCCGCTACAACATGGGCAACTGGGATTCGGCGGAAAAGATCGGCGACATGTATGTCGATCTCTATCGCAATGCCGGCCTGCCGGCCGAGGCGATCAAGTTCGACAGCCTGCTGATGTATCTCGACACCTTCGTGTTCGCCATGCGGCAGGGAAGCCCGGTGCCGCCGGACCAGCGCCAGCGCCTCGGTCGGATCGTCACCAACCGTCTGCTCGGCTCCTTCATCCAGAAGGTCGCCAACGCGCCGGAAGCCTATGACGGAACGGTCCGGCATCTGGCGACCATGGCGCTCGAGGAGCCGGACAGCTTCGTCGAGTTCCAGATCGCCATGATGATGGTCGACCGGCTGCAGCCGGGCCTGAAGGATCGCTATGTGACCTTCGTCAGGACCCTGATGGCGCCGGCCGGAACCGGCGCCTGAGGAGAGCTCAGCCGCGGCGGCGCGTGCGCCGACCGCTTTCCTGGGCGCCCGATTCGGTCGCGGTCTTGTTGCGCAGCGGGCCGATCTTCTCGACGATGGTCTCGATGGTCGGGCGCGGACCCGGCGTATAGCCGTCGATCGCGGCGCGCATGGCGGCCAGATGGCCGCAGGACGTGCCGCAGCAGCCGCCGATGATCTTCGCGCCGGCATCGCGCGCCAGCCTCGCATATTCGGCCATCAGCGGCGGCGTGCCGGAATAGTGGATCTCCGTACCGCGGAATTCCGGAATGCCGCAATTGCCCTTGACGATCACGGTCGCGGCCGGATCGGCGGCCGTCATGTCGAGCAGGCTCGCCAGAATGTCCGAAGCGCCGACGCCGCAATTGGCGCCGACGGCGAGCGGTCCCGGACCGATGTCCTTGGCGACGCCGTGGATGTCCTTCGGGTCGAGCCCCATCATCGTCTTGCCGGCGGTGTCGAACGAGCCGGTATAGGTATACGGCAGCCCGACCTTGACGGCGGCTTCGGCCGCAGCCCGGATCTCGTCGGCCGAGGACATGGTCTCGATCCAGGCGACGTCGGCGCCGCCGGCCTTCAGGCCCTCCATCTGCTCGACAAAGGCGGCCACCGCCTCGTCATAGGTCATGGCGCCGAGCGGCTGCAGCAGTTCGCCGGTCGGGCCGACGGAACCGCCGACGATGACCTTGCGCGGCGCCTTGTCGGCAACGGCGCGGGCGATCTCGGCCGCCTTCTTGTTGAGCGCATGGACGCGATCCTGCGCATGATGCAGCTTGAGGCGATGGCGCGTGCCGCCGAAGGAATTGGTGAGGATGATGTCGGCGCCGGCATCGACGAAGTCCTGATGCAGCTTGGTGATCTTTTCCGGCTGGCTCTCGTTCCACAGCTCCGGCGCTTCGCCGGCTTCGAGCCCCATGGCGAAGAGATTGGTGCCGGTCGCGCCATCGGCGAGCAGCACGCCCTTCTCGGCCAGGAGTTCGGAAAGCGGATTGGGTGCGGTCGCCATGTTCTCGGTCCTCATGAAATCTGTGCTGCAGGATTTAATGCCTATTGCCCGGGGCTGCAACGGACAAACGGAAGGGCAGGGGCGGGAGGCAGCGTTTATTGCGCCGCGTCGAAGCGATGGGGATGGCCGGCCGGCGTCACCATGGCGGCCATGGTGGCGGTCATATCGATCGAGCCGACGACCTGTCCCGCGGCGTCGATGACGGCAGCTGCGGTCGCGCCGGCCTCCAGCATGGTCCGGGCGGCGATTTCGAGGACCGCGTCGACGGGCACGGTCGGACCACCGTGCGGCGCGGGCTTGGGCGTCATGATCGCGCCGGCCTGGATCACCCGTGTCCGATTCACCTCGCGCACGAAGGCGGAGATATAGTCGTCGGCCGGCTGCAGCACGATCTGCTGGCCGCTGCCCTGCTGGACCACCTCGCCGTCGCGCAACACGGCGATACGGTCGCCGAGCCTCAGCGCCTCGTCGAGATCATGGGTAATGAAGACCACCGTCTTTTTCAGTTCCCGCTGGAGATCGAGCAGCATGGTCTGCATGTCGACGCGGATCAGCGGGTCAAGCGCGGAAAACGCCTCGTCCATCAGCAGGATGTCGGCATCGGTCGCAAGCGCCCGGGCAAGGCCAACGCGTTGCTGCATGCCGCCCGACAGCTGATTGGGGTAGTGACTCTCGAAGCCTGAAAGACCGACGCGCTCGATCCAGCGCCGCGCCCTGGTCAGGCTGTCCGAGCGGTCGATCCCCTGGATGTCGAGGCCATAGACGGTGTTTTCCAGGACGGTGCGATGCGGCAGGAGGGCGAATTTTTGAAACACCATCGCAGTGCGGCCGCGGCGGAACGCCCGAAGCTCCGTCGGCGACATGCGGCAGACGTCGACGCCGTCGACCAGGACCTCGCCGACCGTCGGCTCGATCAGCCGGTTGATGTGGCGGATCAGCGTCGACTTGCCGGAGCCGGACAGGCCCATCACCACCGTGATGCAGCCGGCCGGCATGGCGATGTCGATGTCCTTGAGGGCGAGCACATGGCTTGAGCGCTCGTTGAGTTCGGCCTTGCCGATGCCGCCCTTCACCGCCGCGACGAAATCGCCGCCACGCGGCCCGAAGATCTTGTAGAGTCCGCGGATCTCGATGCTGCTAGCCATGGACGACCTCGGTATAGCGCTGGATCCGCTTGCCGAAAGCCTGGCTTGTGCGGTCGAAGATGATGGCGATGACGACCAGCGCGAAGCCGTTGAGGAAGCCGACGGTGAAGAACTGGTTGGCGATCGCCTGAAGCACGTTCCGGCCCAGCCCGCCGACGCCGATCATCGAGGCGACGACGACCATGGCGAGCGCCATCATGATGGTCTGGTTGATGCCGGCCATGATGGTCGGCAGCGCCAGCGGGATCTGCACGTCGAACAGCTTCTGCCGCGGCGAGGATCCGAAGGCATCGGCCGCTTCGAGCACCTCGCGGTCGACCAGCCGGATGCCGAGATTGGTGAGCCTGATCATCGGCGGAACGGCATAGACCACCACGGCGATCAGGCCGGGCACCTTGCCGATGCCAAAAATCATCACGACGGGGATCAGGTAGACGAAGCTCGGCAGGGTCTGCATGACGTCGAGCACCGGGTTGACGGTCGATTGCAGCCGGTCGGAACGGGCCATGAGGATGCCGATCGGCAGGCCGATGACGATCGAGATCAGCGTGCAGACGGTGACCATGGCAAGCGTCACCATCGTGTCCTGCCAAAGCCCGACCAGGCCGATCGCGGTCATGGAGAGGAGCGTGCCGAGCGTGATCCGCAGACTGCGGCTGGCGAGGTAGACGATTGCCGCCAGGATCGCCAGGAAGACAATCCACGGCGCGCCGACGAACAGGTTTTCCAGCCAGTTGAGGAACCATTGCAGCGGCTGAAGCGCGCTGTCGAGCGTGTCGCCATAGGCGCGCACGAAGGCCTTGAAGCCGGCGTCGACGGACTTGCGCATCTCGCGCAGCAGGTTTTCGTCGAGCGCCGGAAACTCGCAGAGCCTTTGCGGCAGATAATCGCAAAGCATGTCCTACCTCCTCCAGTCTCTTCGGCCGCGTCGGGCGTTGCCCTCGCCCAAGTCAATCCTCCCAGGCAAACGCGCGCGAATGCGGCGGGTCAGGGATCGCGGCGTGAGCCGCCAACCAGTCGCTGCGATCAGCAAAGGATCAAAGGCCGGCCTTGACCTTCTCGGCGACGTCGGCTGCAAGCCAGGTGGTCCAGACCTCCGGATAGGTTTCGAGAAAATGCTTTGCCGCCTCCTCATTGGTCGCCTGGTTCTCGTCCATCCAGGCGAGCACCTTTCCGACGGTGTGGTTGTCCCACTTGCGCGTCTTCAGATAGTCGATCGCCACCGCATTCTTCTCGGCGAATTTCTGAGTGACGATGGTGTAGACGTCCGAGACCGGATAGGAATTGACCTTCGGCGCTGCGCAATCGGCGACCGCGGTGCAGGCATCCCATTCCGCCTTGTCGTGCCCGACGCCGAAGGACAGCTTCACCATCTCATACTTGCCGAGGATGGCGGTCGGCGCCCAGTAATAGCCGAGCCAGCCGGTCTTCTGCTCGAAGGCGCTGGCGATCGATCCGTCGAGGCCCGCGGCGGAGCCGGTGTCGATCAGCTCGAAGCCCTTCTCCTTGGCGCCGAGCGCCTTGTAGAGATTGGCGGTCGAAATCTGACAGCTCCAGCCGGCGGGGCAATTGATCAAGGCGGCCTTGGACGGATCCTCGGGCGCGGGGAAGAGTTCCGGGTGTTCGAGCGCCTGCTGCACGGTCTTGATCTCGGGATTGGCGTCGGCGATGAATTTCGGGATCCACCAGCCCTCGACCCCGCCGTCGCTCAAGATTGGCGCAAGCTGCAGGAGGCGACCCTCGGCGACGGCCTTTTCCAGCACTTCGCGGGCGGAGTTCACCCACATTTCCGGGGCGATGTCGGGCTCGCCCTTCTCGTTCATCGAGGTGAAGGTCGGCATGGTGTCGCCGGTCACCAGCGTCGCCTTGCAGCCATAGCCGCCTTCCAGGATCATCCTGTCGACATGGGCGGCGACGCCGGCCGAAGCCCAGTTCATCTCGGCGATCGTCACCTCGCCGCATTCGGCCGCCTGGACCGCACCCGGCAAAGCATAGAGGCCGGCGGCAAGGATGGTGGATGCGATGAGCTTATTCATGGGTTTAAGACCTCCCAGTCTCGATCTTTGGCGACGCATCGGCGGCGGCGCGAGGGACATGGTGCTGATCCTTGGCACCTAGGGCGAAACCGGCCGGAAACAAGCCATGCCCGTATTGGTGTCGAACGGTCGGTGCCGGCGGATCGATCGGGCCATGCCGGGCAGCCTACGGGTTCCGGCGCAGAAATCAATCTCGGATGGTCGACTGGTATCCTCTGACGTGATCCGCTGACGGGACGGAACCACGCTGGAGGCCGAACGTGATCGGAGAAAAAAATCCAAAATTCGTCAATCGATAACGGCGAGCTAACCATCCGGTAAGAAATGCCGCGCTACAAAGCTCCCAACGGCGCGTAACTGCCGTCAGCGCCTCCGGAGTTGGTATTGCGTCCCGGAGCGCTGCAGTTCTTTCGGCGAAAGGGCCCTGTCGTGGCCCGCCGCTTCCTCCCTCGACATCGAAGAATCGCACGGTGCACGCCATCGACGCACGGTGCACGCCGTCGACGGTCAGCCTATTGTGATTTCAGGCGAACTGGCGCAAGGGGGAAGCATCGCGCAGCGCCGCGGGCGGTCTCGCCACGATTGCGTGCGGCGTGGACGCGGTGCGCCATGGCGCGGCCGGGCGGGTGTCTTTGCCCTCGGTCGGGCATATCTGGCTTCGCGTGAGACGATGACCGTTGGGGATGTGCGATGGCAAAGGCTGTGATGCTGCAGGGTACCGGATCGGACGTCGGCAAGACGGTTCTCGTCGCCGGGCTCTGCCGGCTTGCCGCCAATCGCGGCCTGAAGGTCAGGCCGTTCAAGCCGCAGAACATGTCCAACAATGCCGCCGTCGCCGACGATGGCGGCGAGATCGGCCGGGCGCAATGGCTTCAGGCGCTGGCGTGCCGGGTGCCGTCCTCGGTGCACATGAACCCCGTGCTGCTGAAACCCCAGTCCGAAACCGGCAGCCAGATCATCCTGCAGGGAAAGGTCTTCGGTCAGGCCAGGGGGCGCGATTACCAGAAGCTGAAGCCGCAGCTGCTCTCCGCCGTGCTGGAGAGCTTCGAGACGATCAAGGACGGCGCGGACCTGGTCGTCGTCGAAGGGGCGGGCTCGCCCGCCGAAATCAACCTGCGGGCCGGCGACATCGCCAATATGGGCTTTGCCACCCGTGCCGGCGTGCCCGTGGTGCTGGTCGGCGACATCGACAGGGGCGGGGTGATCGCCTCGCTGGTCGGCACGCACACGATCCTGCCGGACGAGGACCGCCGCCAGATCGTCGGCTACATCATCAACAAGTTCCGCGGCGACGTCAGCCTGTTCGACGACGGCATCGAGGCGATCGGCCGCTTCACCGGCTGGCCCTGCTTTGGCGTCGTGCCCTGGCTGAAGGCCGCCGGGCGGCTGCCGGCCGAGGATTCGGTGGTGCTGGAGCGGTTAGCCAGTGGCCGGACGGGCGCGCTGAAGATCGCCGTGCCGGTGCTTTCGCGCATTGCCAATTTCGACGATTTCGATCCGCTGGCCGCGGAGCCTGAGGTGGACCTCGTCTATGTGCGGGCCGGCGAACGCTTGCCTTCCGACGCAGGCCTGGTCATCCTGCCAGGGTCGAAATCGACGATCGGCGATCTCGAGGATCTGCGGGTCAACGGCTGGGACGCCGATCTCGCCGCTCATGTCCGGCGGGGTGGCCGCGTGATCGGGATTTGTGGCGGTTACCAGATGCTCGGGCGAACCGTCGCCGATCCGCTTGGGCTGGAGGGAGAGAGCCGAACGGTTGACGGTCTCGCTCTGCTGGACGTGGATACCGTGATGGCGCCGGAAAAGACGGTGCGCAACAGCCGCGCCCGCTCGCTCGAATTCGACGCGGATCTTTCGGGCTACGAGATACATCTCGGGGTGACGCAAGGCCCGGATTGCGCGCGGGCGGCAGTGATGATCGAAGGGCGGCCCGATGGCGCGCGCTCAAGGGATGGACGTGTGATGGGCAGCTATCTGCACGGCCTGTTCACGAGCGACTCCTACCGGGCCAGACTGCTGGAAAGCTTTGGCATCAGCGGCGGGGGAGGCGACTACCGCCAGGGCGTCGAAACGGCGCTGGACGAATTGGCCGAAGAACTTGAGGCGCGCCTGGCGCCCGAGTGGCTGCGGCAATGGCTGGGTTAGCGAAAGTCACGGCCGGTCAAGCCGTAGCATCGCGCCCGACAACGCTATTCCGCGGCGACGTCGACCGGCGAGGCCATCAACTGGTTCTGGCCCATCGAGTTGTCATTGTACTTGAAGGCCAGGATGCTGAGCACCGAGGCGATGATCACTAAGAATATGGCGCGCATGTATTTGCTCCTGATACTCGCTCCTACAACCACATTGCGGCAAAACTGGTTCCGTTCGGCCTAAACCCATCGGTAAAATCCGAACGGTCGGCGTTTTTATTTCAGTCCAGAAATATGGTGGGCATGGCGGGCCGCGCCCGACGATGATGGGCACTAGATGTACGCTATAGCCCTCTAACGCCGCACAACTTTAATGATCGGCAGAACTCGAATGCGCGCTGTCCAACGCTTTCTGACCGGTCAAGCGTAACGCTGCCTGCGCTACGAGGCGGGCGATGCGGTCCGACAATTCCCGGTCCGATACGGCTCGGGCAAGTGTAACGCCTCCGCTCAGCATGGCGAGCAGTACGATCGCCTGATCTTTTTGCGAACCGACTGGAGTGTCTGGGGCATCATTGTCCGGCAAACCTGCGGCGACCTCGTCGACGAGGCGCATCAACTCCGCCGTATAAGCAGCGCGCGTATCGTCATCGGCGCGCATCACATCGGTGGACAGGCTCGGCAAGGCACAGCTTTCGCCGAGATCGCAGGTCCGTTTGTAACCAAGATAGAAACCCACGAAGGTCGTCAGCCAGTTCGTCTGGTCGCTGCCTTTGAGCGCTGCAATTCCTTGCCGCAACTCTTCCAAGCCCGACAGCACGGCGACGCGGAAGGCTTCGCTCTTGGATTTAAAGTGCCCATAGAAGGCGCCGTTGGTGACGCCTGCGGCCTTGGTCAATGCCTCGATGCCCCCGCCACCATAGCCTTCCTCCCGGAAAACCCGGCCCGCTGCGGCTACGATCTTGGATTTGGTCTCCTGTTTATGCTCCGGGCTGTAACGCATGATCGTCCTTATTAAGAGTGATCGCTCTTTATCTGTTGCGTAGAGAGCGATCCACGTTTATGGATAGAGAGTACTCGGTATATATCAAATGCCGTTCCCATTCAAACAAGGAGATTTCCATGCCTATTACGCTTACCGTGCCCGAGGGGCTGCTATCAGCACAAGCGCAGGCCGATGCCTTTTCCAGCCTGACCGACGCGCTTCTTGAAGTCTCGGGTCTGACGGGGAATACCTTCATGGCGGCCAACATCGTTGGCTCGATCAACGTGTTGCCCAGCGAAAATATACGTGCCGGCGGCAAGGTGGCGGCGGCAGCTTTTGTCGAACTCAAGCTCCCCGAGATCGCGCTGGCGACGCCTGAGGCGAAGCGCGCCTTTATTGAGAAAGCAACGGATATCGTCGAGAAGGCCGCCGGAGGACGGCTGAAGCGTGAACATATCTGGTCGAACATCGTCTACGCTCCCGAAGGAGCTTGGGGCATTGCCGGCCGCAGCTACGATAATGCTAGCTTGGTCGAGGCCATAGTGGGCGCCGGTGTCGCCCTGTAGCGTTTCGCATCGCTAAATTACTCAAGGCCAGAGCATCGTGCGGAAAAGTGGAAAACGGTTTTTGCAGGAACGATGCGACAACAAAGAACTAGAGCAACGCTCGTCAGAACGCGTTGCTCTAGACTGCGAGACGCGAAGATTTCGCGGTCTGGTAGCATATTGGAGGTCATGCCATGCAGCTTGCCAACTATCTCTTTTTCACGACCCAGTGTGAAGCAGCGCTCGACTTCTATACCAAATGTGGCCTTGGTCGGGTCACGGCGCTCATGCGTCATGGCGACCACGGAGTGCCGCTCGCCAGCGAAGGCATGCGCGGCAAAGTCATGCACGCCCGCTTCGAGGGACCCGGTCTTCTGTTCTTCGCCTCGGACAATCACGATGCCGAGCCGATGCGAGGCTCCGCTCACATTCTCATCATGGACGACCGCGCCTCTACAGACAGATTATTCACGGCGCTTGCCGATGGCGGCAAGATCACCACACATCTCGCAGTGCAGCCGTGGGGGAGCTATTACGGTAAACTCACTGATCGGTTCGGTGTCCAGTGGATGCTGGACTGTCTATCGTAGACTGCCGTGTGATGGCCATGCGGTGATCGGAGTGTCATCGTGCTGCCGCGCAGAATATCGTGCTGTAGCGTGCAATCGTCGGGATGGCGGAGGAGGTGGGATTCGAACCCACGGTACGGTTTCCCGCACGCCGGTTTTCAAGACCGGTTCCTTAAACCGCTCGGACACTCCTCCGGTAAACCGCCTTATGCGCAATGACAGGGCGCTTGGCAAGACGGTTTTGAGTGCGGCGAGGAATCGGCCGAGGCCCTGCATCGCGACGGCAATCCGGGTTCGTCTCCGCAACTACCGTCTATTCCGCACATAGTATGTCGTTACTGTTGTTGTCTATCTGTTAACCATGCTGGCATTTGTTCTGGACAGTTTGAGCCAATTGTTCGCAATTCTGCCATGTTGTGGCCGATTTACTGCATCGTATCAGGACGGTTGGCCGGTTGCCTCAGGGCAGATCGGCGGCGGCAGGGGGCCGTGACCGGGAATTCGGCAAGTGGGACAGATGAAAGACATCGGCGGCGCAACTCTGATCAGCGGAGCGAAATGGCTCGCATTGACCGTGCTCTGCGCCAGTCTTGCCTCCTGCGCCACGACCGGTGGCAAGAGTCAGAACAAGAACAAGCGCTCCAAGGAATACTTTGCCGAATCGGAGTATGGCGTGAAGGCCAGCCCGCGCATGGTGAAGAACGGACCGGTGCCGAAGGGCGGCGGACGCTACATGGTCGGCAAGCCCTATACCGTGAAGGGCAAGGTCTACGTCCCCAAGGACAATCCGGCCTATGACAAGACCGGCATCGCCTCGTGGTACGGCTCGGCCTTCCATGGCCGGCAGACCGCCAATGGCGAGCTTTACGACCAGCATTACCTGTCCGCTGCCCATCCGACGCTGCCGCTGCCGAGCTATGCGCGCGTCACCAACATGACCAATGGCAGCTCCGTCGTCGTCCGCATCAATGACCGCGGCCCATTCCATTCCGACCGCATCATCGACCTGTCCAACAAGACCGCGGACATGCTGGACATGGCACACAGCGGCACCGGCAAGGTTCGCGTGCAATATGTCGGTCCGGCGCGCATGGACGGCCATGACATGCCCTATCTGATGGCTTCGTACATCAAGAAGGGCGACCGCTCGCCGACCGTCAACCCGCAAGGGCAGATCGCCAGCGGCGTGATGGTCGCCTCGGCGGACAATTCGGTCATGCCGATGAGCCCGTCCTATGCCGCACCGACGATGACCAGCCTTGCCGGCCCGACGCCGTCCGCGCCGTATCCGGCCGGCGGCATGGCGGCGTCCTCGACCGGCGCCTTCGACCAGTTCGTCATGTTGCCCGAGTTCGGGCCCATGCCGACCGAACGCCCGCTCGACGGCCAATATCTCAGGCTCCCCGCCTCAAGCGCCGCATCGGCCTATGCCGCGGAAGCGGCCACAGCGCCCTCCGCGCTTGCCTTCGAGGCGATAATGGTGCGCAATGACGACCTGACGGAGGCGTCGATTCTGTCCTCGGTCGCGCGCGGCGCCACCAAGCTGTCCGCGCGTCGTTAGACACCAGGCCGGTCGATGCGCCGCAAACCGGGGCGTGCGGCCCCAGCGGCGATGAACAGAAGTAGACCATGCGACACAGCCTTGCCCTTGCCCTCCTGTTCGTCGCCTCCCTCCTTTCCTTTCCCGTTCTGGCCCAGCAGGCTGCCCCGCGCCTGTTCGAGACCAAGGCCACCCAGGTCTTCATGATCGAGGCGTCGACCGGCACCGTGCTGCTCGCCAAGGGTGAGGACAAGCCGCTGCCGCCGGCATCGCTCGCCAAGCTGATGACGCTGGAGGTCGTGTTCGACGCGATCCGGCGCCGAGAGATCGGGCTCGACACGGTCTACAAGGTCTCCGAACACGCCTGGCGCACCGGCGGCGCGCCATCGCGCACCGCCACCATGTTTGCGGCGCTGAAATCCGAGCTGCGCGTCGAGGATCTGCTGAAGGGCGCAGCCGTGCAGATGGCCAACGACGCCTGCATCATCCTGGCGGAAGGCATGGACGGCAGCGAAGAAAAATTCGCCGGCCGCATGAACGGGCGCGCCAAGGCCCTTGGGCTCACCGCCAGCGCCTTCGTCAATCCGACAGGCCTGCCGGCACCGGGCAACCGCACGACGCTGCGCGACATGGTCGCGCTGGCCCGGCACCTGCAGGCGACCTATCCTGATTTCTACCGGCTGTTTGCCCAGCCCGAATTCGAGTGGAACAAGATCCTGCAGCGCAACCGCAATCCGCTGATCGGCCGCAGCGCCGGGGTGGACGGACTGGCCTCGGGCTTTGCCGAGGAGAGCGGCTATGCGCTGGTGGCCTCGGCCGAGCGCAACGGGCGCCGGCTGTTCCTGGCGATCAGCGGGCTGCCAAGCGACAAGGAGCGGACGGAAGAAGCCGTGCGGCTGTTCGACTGGGCCTTCGGCGCCTTCGAGATGCGTCATCTCTTCAAGCCGGGTCAGACCATCGGCGCGGCCAGCGTCTATGGCGGCGCCGCAGGCGAGGTCGATCTCGTCGCGGCCGGACCGGTCGACGTCTTCGTTCCGATCGACGATCCGGAGCGGCTGCAGGCACGCATCGTCTACCGCTGGCCGCTGCGGGCGCCGCTTGCCGCCGGCGCGCAAGTCGGTGTTCTTCAGCTGTCGTCGGGCGAGCGGCTGCTGCGCGAGGTCAAGCTGCAGAGCGCCGCCGCGGTTGGCGAGGGAACGCTGCGCCAGAAGGCCGGCGACGCCCTGTTCGAACTGCTGTTCTTCTGGCTCTAGGTGTTCCGATTGCGGTTTCGCGTGTTTAAGTTATGCGCTAAACAGGGCGAAACGGTCCGCGTGGCCGCAAAAGCAGGGCGAAGATAGTGTCGACGGGTGCCGGATTATTCGTAAGTTTCGAGGGAGGCGAGGGGGCCGGCAAGTCGACCCAGATTCGCCGTCTGGCCGATCACTTGCGCCGCACCGGCCTCGACGTCATCACCACGCGCGAGCCGGGCGGTTCCGCCGGCGCCGAGGCGCTGCGCCACGTGCTTCTGTCCGGCGCGGCCGAGCCCTTCGGCATCCGCATGGAGGCGCTGCTGTTTGCCGCCGCCCGCAACGACCACGTCGAGACGGTGATTCGCCCGGCGCTCGCCAAGGGTTTCGTCGTCTTGTGCGACCGCTTCATGGATTCCTCGCGCGTCTACCAGGGCGTCACCGGCAATCTCGAAGTGGAATTCATCGACGCGCTGGAGCGCATTGCGGTGAACGGCGTGGTGCCGGACCTGACGCTGGTTCTCGACCTTCCGGCTGCCGCAGGCCTTGAGCGCGCCCGCGGCCGTCTGGCCGCGGAGGCGAGCGGCGAGGCGGCGCCGGACCGCTTCGAGCGCGAAGAACTCGACACGCATGAAAAGCGCCGCCAGGCCTTCCTCGACATCGCCGCCGCCGACCCGAAGCGGTGCCGCGTGATCGATGCCGACCGCACGGTCGGTGAGATCGCCGAGAGCATAGCCGAGGCGGTCCAGCCGCTGCTTGCCCGCCGCAAGCCGGTGAGCCAGCCGGAATCGGTCGGCGCCGAATGAGTGAGGAACGCCACGGGGTGCTCGACGGGGCGATTGCGCCCGCCGTCAACACGCGGCTCTTCGGCCACGAGGCCGCGGAAGAGTTCCTGGCGCGCACCTATCGCTCGGGCAAAGGCCACCACGCCATCCTGATCGAGGGGCCGCAGGGGATTGGCAAGGCGACGCTCGCCTTCCGCTTCGCCAACCATGTCCTGTCGCATCCGGACCCGCAGAGCGCGCCGGAGCGGATCGCCGACCCGGATCCGGCCTCGGGCGTCAGCCGCCAGATAGCCTCCGGTGCCAGCCACAACCTGCTCTATCTGACCAGACCGGTCGACGAGAAGACCGGCAAGGTGAAGACCGCGATCACCATTGACGAGGTGCGCCGCGCCGGTCACTTCTTCTCGCAGACCTCGGGCACCGGCAACTGGCGCATCGTCATCATCGATCCGGCCGACGACCTGAACCGCAACGCGGCGAACGCCATCCTGAAAATTCTCGAGGAGCCGCCCAAGCGGGCCATGTTCCTGGTGCTCTCCCACGCGCCGGGCAAGCTCCTGCCGACCATCCGTTCGCGCTGCCTGCCGCTGAAGCTGTCGGCGCTCTCCGACGAGGCGATGCGCCAGGCGCTCGGCCAGCTCGGCCTGTCGATCTCCGAGCCGCAGGCCGGGCCGATCCTGGCGCTCTCCAAGGGCAGCGTGGCGCGGGCGCTGAAGCTGGCGAACTACGGCGGCGCCGACATCATCGAAGCCTTCGAAAAGCTGCTCGGCGAGCAGGGGCCGGCAGCGCGGCGCACCATGTACAAGCTTGCCGACGCGTTGAGCGCCAAGGACGGCGATGTCGCCTTCGGCTTCTTCACCGAGCATCTCGGCGAATTCCTGATGGAACAGGCGCGCGCCGCCGCGATCGCCGGCGAGCTCGGCCGCGCCGACCACTATGCGCGGCTTTCCGCCTCGATCACCGAGCAACTGACCATCGCCGGCGCCTATAATCTCGAGCGCAAGCAGACGATCCTCGACATCCTCGCCGCCGTCGCCGCCTAACCGCAAGCAGGTGCCCGAGCGGCAGCGCCATCACGTCCGCGCAACGCAGCCGTTCGATAAAACTGCTGTTTCTAAAGCCGCAAGAATGCTCTAAGAACCGGCGATACTCCCACAGGCGCAATCGACGCGGATCACAAAGACCGACCATGAACGACACCTACTTCATCACCACAGCCATCGCCTATCCGAACGGCAAGCCGCATATCGGCCATGCCTACGAGCTGATCGCCACCGACGCCATGGCGCGGTTCCAGCGGCTCGACGGAAAGGACGTCTTCTTCCTCACCGGAACGGACGAGCATGGCCAGAAGATGCAGCAGACGGCGCGGGCCGAAGGCATAGCGGTCGAGGATCTCGCCAAGCGCAATTCCGACGAGTTCCGCGCCATGGGCAAGATGCTGAATTCGTCAAATGACGACTTCATCCGCACCACCGAACAGCGCCATCACGTCACGGTCCAGGAAGTCTGGCGCCGGATGGAGAAGAACGGCGACATCTACAAGGACAGCTATGCCGGCTGGTATTCCGTCCGCGACGAAGCCTATTACCAGGAAGAGGAGACGGAGCTGCGCGCCGACGGCGTGCGCTACGGACCGCAGGGCACGCCCGTCGAATGGGTCGAGGAGGAGAGCTACTTCTTCCGTCTCTCGGCCTATGAGGACAAGCTCTTGAAGCTCTACGAGGACCAGCCCGATTTCATCGGTCCGAACGAGCGCCGCAACGAAGTGATGTCGTTTGTGAAATCCGGTCTGAAGGACCTGTCGATTTCCCGCACCACCTTCGACTGGGGCATCAAGGTTCCGAACGATCCCAAGCACGTCATGTATGTCTGGGTCGATGCGCTGACCAACTACATCACCGCGACCGGCTATGTCGAAGACGAAAACGGTCCGCGCGCCAAGTACTGGCCGTGCGACGTGCACATCATCGGCAAGGACATCATCCGCTTTCACGCCGTCTACTGGCCGGCCTTCCTGATGTCGGCGGGCCTGCCGCTGCCCAAGCGCGTCTTCGCCCACGGCTTCCTGCTCAACAAGGGCGAGAAGATGTCGAAGTCGCTCGGCAACGTCGTCGACCCGGTCGACCTGGTCAACCATTTCGGCCTCGACCAGGTGCGCTACTTCTTCATGCGTGAAGTGTCGTTCGGTCATGATGGCAGCTACAGCGCCGAGGCGATCGCCACCCGCATCAATGCCGACCTCGCCAACGGTATCGGCAATCTCGCCAGCCGTTCGCTGTCGATGATCGCCAAGAACTGCGACGGCAAGATCCCGGCGCCCGGTCCGCTCACCGACGCCGACAAGGCCATGCTTGCGACCGCCGACGCCATGCTCGCCACATGCCGCGCCGAAATGGCCGAGCAGGCGATCCACAAGGCCGTCGCCACCATCATCGGCACGGTCAACGAGGCCGACCGCTATTTCGCCGCGCAGGAACCCTGGGTGCTGCGCAAGACCGACGTGCCGCGCATGGAAACCGTGCTCTACGTCACGGCCGAAGTGGTGCGCCAGATCGCCATCCTGTTCCAGCCGATCATGCCGGCCTCGGCTGAGAAGCTGCTGGATCTGGTCGCCGCGCCCGCCGACAAGCGCAACTTTGCCGCCCTTGGCGAAGCCGGGCGTCTGGTTCCCGGAACCGAGCTTCAGGCGCCGGCGCCGGTCTTCCCGCGCTATGTCGCGGCGGAAGCGGATGCGAAGGCTTGAAGAACCGATGCTGATCGATACCCATTGCCATCTGGACTTTGCTGACTTCGACGCGGAACGCGACGAACTGGTCGCCCGCGCCAAAGAGGCTGGCGTCGCCCAGATGGTGACGATCTCCACCCGGGTCAAAAAGCTCGACACGCTGCTGGCCCTGACGGAACGTTATCCGGGCGTCTTCTGCTCGGTCGGCACCCATCCGAACAATGCCGACGAGGAGCTGGACGTCACGGCCGACGATTTCGTCCGCCTGGCGATGAGCCACGACAAGATCGTCGCCATCGGCGAATGCGGGCTCGACTATTTCTACGACACGCAGAAGCCGGAAGACCAGAAGACCGGCTTCCTGCGCCAGATCGAGGCCTCGCGCCGCACACAGCTGCCGCTGGTCATCCATAGCCGCAGCGCCGACGAGGACATGGCGGCGATCCTGACCGAGGAAATGGGGAAGGGGGCCTTCCCTTTCATCCTGCACTGCTTCTCGTCCGGTGAAGCGCTGGCCAAGACCGGCATCGAGCTCGGCGGCTATGTGTCCTTCTCCGGCATCCTGACTTTTCCGAAGTCGACCGAACTGCGCGACATTGCCAAGGGCCTGCCGCTGGACCGGCTGCTGGTCGAAACCGACGCGCCTTATCTCGCGCCGAAGCGCTGGCGGGGCAAACGCAACGAGCCGTCCTATGTGGTCAACACGGCCGAAGTCCTGGCCGAAACCATGGGTGTGAGCTTCGACGAGATGGCGCGAATCACCACCGACAACGCGTTTCGCCTCTTTTCCAAGATGCCGAGGCTCTGAGCATGATCTATCGCCGCCGCTTCACCATCCTCGGATGCGCGTCGTCACCGGGCGTGCCGCGCATCAACGGCGACTGGGGCGCCTGCGATCCGAACAATCCGCGCAACCGGCGCACGCGCGCCTCCTTCATGGTGCAGCAGATCGCGCCCGACGGCGGCATGACGACGGTGATCGTCGATACCGGACCGGACTTTCGCGAGCAGATGATCGCGGCCAAGGTGCAGCACGTCGACGCGGCGATCTACACGCATGCCCATGCCGACCATCTGCACGGCATTGACGACCTGCGCGGCTATTTCGTCATGCAGAAGCATCGCATCCCGATCTATGCCGAGGCCGACACCATGGCGCGCATCCGCCAGGGCTTTGGCTATTGCCTGGAAACGCCGGCCGGCAGCAACTATCCGCCGATCGTCCTGCCGATCGTCATCGAGGATCTTTCGCAGCCGCTGGAGATCACGGGGAAGGGCGGCACGATCCGCTTCCAGCCGCTGGTCCAGCAGCATGGCGACATTGCCTCGCTGGGTCTGAGAATCGGCGATGTCGCCTATTGCTGCGACGTCAGCGATTTCCCCGACGAGACGGTCGCCAGGATGGACGGCCTCGATGTGCTGATCATCGATGCGCTGCAATACCGGCATCATCCGAGCCATCTGTCGCTCGAACAGGCGCTGGGCTGGATCGAACGGCTGAAGCCGCGCCGCGCAATTCTCACACACATGCACATTCCGCTCGACTACGAGACCGTGATGGCGGAGACGCCGGCGCATGTCGAGCCGGCCTATGACCAGATGGTCTTTGAGGTCGACGTCGAGGTTGCGGCCTGAAATGCTCGCTCCGAACCTGAGAAGTGTTCGGCAAGCTGTTGAATTCGTGAATGTTCAGCGAGGAGATCTACGATGAACTGCATTTTCATCCAGGTGCGCTGCCGGCCCGGCAAGACCTATGAGGTGGCGGATCGCATCTACGAGAAGGAAGTCGTGTCCGAACTCTATTCGACCAGCGGCGAATATGACCTCTTGGCCAAGATCTATGTTCCCGATGGCCAGGACGTGGGCAAATACGTCAATGCGATCTTCGTCGACATTCCCGACGTCGACCGCACGCTGACGACGCTGACATTCCACGCATTCTGACTTCGACGGGGCTTGGTCTCAAGCCGAGTTAGGCTGTGGCTGCCATGGTCAAATGCTGCGGAACATCCCGTTCCCAGTATCTGGTTAGGTTCCATAATCTATCTTATGCGATCTTTGGGTGGGGCTTTGGCCAACCCCGGTGCTGCGCCTTCCGCCCGTTATCAGCAGCTCCCCGCCATCAGATGAACGGCCGGTCCGCCAGCAATTCCTCCGCTTCCTCGCGATCCATCGCCATCACCCTCCGACCGATCTCGAAGCCGAAGCCGTTGCGGGCGAAGGCGGAGAACTCTCGTGCCTGGCGCTTGTCGTCGAATTCGACGTCAGGCCGGCGATATGGGCCGAAGGCCCGCTTGCGGGCAAAGACCAGAGCCGAGAGGAAATCGTCGGTCTCCTCAAGCGCCTGCTGGACGATCTCGCGATCGACGCCCTTCTCGATCAGCTTGCGGCCGATGGCGCGCTTCGACTTGCCGCTGCGTGCCGAAGAGCGCGCCCGGATTTCGGCATAGGCCGTATCGTCGAGCGCCAGCATGGTACGGCCGAACGCGACCGCTGCGGTTGAAAGAGCCTTCACCTGCGCTTCGGTGATGTCTTCAAACTTCTGCTTCGCCTTGCGGGCGATGGCGTCGGACAGCTCGCGCTCGGTCATCATCCGGCGTGACAGACGGTAGAGCGCCGAATTGCGCGACCAGGCCAGCATGCGCGGCGTCGGTGTGTCGGCCGCCGGCTGCTCCTTGTTATCGTCGTCACTCACGGTCTTGTCATTCTCGCCGATGTCGTATCCGCCTTCTGGCTCGTCCGGCGGGATTATCATATTCGCGAACGCTTGCGCCATCCCGGATCGAGGCGACTGCACCGCTTCTGCCAGGCACCGGAATCGACCGGCACGGACGCCAGCAAGAAAGGCCGACGCCAGGCCATAGGAATCGGCGACCTGCATTCCTCCATTGTTCGTGATCCGGCAACGGTTTGTCGCGCGCCTCCGGCATATCGCCGACCGCCTGAGCCGTCTATGGATGGACTTCAGGAAACGCGGGAGACACACCAAACATGCTCGTCAACGGAAAATGGACGGCCGACTGGCAGCCGGTGCAGGCGACCGACGCCAAGGGCGGCTTCGTGCGCCAGACCTCTGGCTTCCGCAACTGGGTGACCGTCGACGGGCAAGCCGGACCGACCGGCACCGGCGGCTTCAAGGCCGAGGCCGGACGCTATCACCTCTATGTGGCGCTGATCTGCCCCTGGGCCTCGCGCACCCTGATCGGCCGCAAGCTGAAGGGCCTGGAAGAGGTGATCTCAGTATCCGTGGTGGAACCTGCCCTGACCGACTTCGGCTGGCGTTTCGGCGATTTCCCCGGGGCCGATCGCGACACCGTCAATGGCGCCACCTATCTGCACGAGATCTACACCAGGGCCGATCCCACCTATACCGGCCGTGCCACCGTGCCGGTGCTCTGGGACAGGAAGACCGGCACGATCGTCAACAACGAATCGGCCGATATCCTGCGCATGATGAATACGGGTTTCGGGACCTTGGCAAAGAACGCCATCGACCTCTATCCGGAGCCGCTGCGCGACGAGATCGAGGCGCTGAATGCGGAGATCTATCCGAAGCTCAACAACGGCGTCTACCGCGCCGGTTTTGCCACGACGCAGGTCGCCTATGAGGAAGCCTTCGCCGATGTCTTCGAAATGCTCGACGCGCTGGAAGCGCGGCTGTCCGACGGCCGGCCCTACCTGAGCGGCGATCAGGTGACCGAGGCGGATATCCGCCTGTTCGTCACGCTGGTGCGTTTCGATGCCGCCTATCATGGCCTGTTCAAATGCAATTTGCGCCGGCTTGCCGACTATGCGGCGCTCAGCGCCTACATGCTGCGTATCCTCGCCCTGCCCGGCGTGCGCGAGACGGTCAGCATTCCCCATATCAAGCACGGCTATTACTCGATCAAGGCGCTCAATCCGAACCTGATCGTGCCGGTCGGCCCGGACCTGCCCGGCCTCGATCCCGTTACCGTATCGAGGGCCTGACCCATGTCGGACGCAACCCGCCTCGTCATCTTCCTCCATGGCGTCGGCAGCCGGGGCGAAGACCTCCTGCCCCTCGCCGGCCCCTTGCGCCACGCCCTGCCCGGCACGGCCTTTGCCGCACCCGATGCGCCCTTCCCCTTCCCCTATGGCATGGGCCATCAGTGGTTCAGCATTGCTGGCGTGACCGAGGACAACCGGGCCGGCCGCATCGAGGCCGCGCGGGCCGATTTCGATCGCGTCATTCGGGAGACTATCGAGACATACGGATTTGCTGAAAAGCTCGACCGCGTCGCCTTCGTCGGCTTCTCGCAGGGCACGATCATGGCGCTCGACGCACTGGTTTCCGGACGCTGGCCGGTCGGGGCGATCGTCGGATTCTCCGGCCGTCTCGCCTCGCCGTTGCCGCTGGCGCCGGACAAGGCAACGCCGGTTTTGCTCGTCCATGGCGCTGCGGATTCGGTGATCCCGGCTGCCGAGACGGTCAAGGCGGCTGCCATATTGCAGGAACTGGGCGTTGACGTTCAAAGCCGGATCGTTCCCGGCCTCGATCACACGATCTCGGCGGAAGGCGTTGAATTGGCGGGCGAATTTTTCGCCGACCGGCTTGGTGATTGAGGCAGTTTCGCCCAACCTCTAGCCTTCGGCCGGCAAGAGATTGCAGACCACTTCGCAAAAGACCCCCTCTGGCCTGCCGGCGTTTGTCACTGCAATCGATTCACAGGATCGATTGCTCCGCTGCGCGGACCGTTTCGCACCCCCCACAAGGGGGGGAGAAGACGAGCGGTGCGCTCCTCGGTTCGACCGAAACGACGACGGTAGCCCCTCCCCCTTGTGGGGAGGGGTTGGGGAGGGGAATTCCGGGTCGAATGCGGCGGAAGGCTAACAAGCGCCCTCGGTTCCCCCGCCGCCCCTTCAAACCGGATCGATGTCGCCCCGTGCCCACATCTCCTGCGTCTCGGCCTTGAAGTCCTCGAAGCGGCCTTCCTCGATCGACTTGCGGATGCCCTGCATCAGTTCCTGGTAGTAGGACAGGTTGTTCCACGACAGAAGCATGCCGCCGAGCGCCTCGTTCGAGCGGACCAGGTGATGCAGATAGGCGCGGGAATAGTCGCGGGCAGCCGGGCAGTTCGACTGGTCGTCGAGCGGCCGCATGTCCTCGGCATGGCGGGCATTGCGGATATTGACCTTGCCGCGGCGGGTGAACGCCAGGCCGTGGCGGCCGGAGCGGGTCGGCATGACGCAGTCGAACATGTCGATGCCTTCGGCCACCGATTTGAGGATATCGTCGGGTGTGCCGACGCCCATCAGGTAACGCGGCTTTTCCACCGGCAGGACCGGCAGCGTGATGCCGAGCATTTCCAGCATGACATGCTGCGGTTCGCCGACCGCAAGGCCGCCGACCGCATAGCCCTTGAGGTCGAGCTGCTTGAGCCCCTCGGCCGAGCGCACCCGCAGGTCCGGGATGTCGCCGCCCTGGACGATGCCGAACATGGCCTTGCCCGGCTGTTCGCCAAACGCGACGCGGCAGCGCTCGGCCCAGCGCAGCGACATTTCCATCGCCCGCTCGATCTCCTTAGGCTCGGCCGGCAGCGCCACGCACTCGTCGAGCTGCATCTGAATGTCGCTGTCGAGCATGCCCTGGATCTCGATCGAGCGCTCCGGCGACATGTGGTGGGTCGAGCCGTCGACATGGCTCTTGAAGGTCACGCCCTGCTCGTCGAGTTTCCGAAGGCCCGAGAGCGACATGACCTGGAAGCCGCCCGAATCGGTGAGGATCGGCCCCGGCCAGCGGATCAGTTCGTGCAGGCCGCCGAGGCGGGCGACGCGCTCCGGGCCGGGGCGCAGCATCAGGTGGTAGGTATTGCCGAGAATGATGTCGGCACCCCCTTCCCGCACCTGGTCGAGATACATGGCCTTGACCGTGCCGACCGTGCCGACCGGCATGAAGGCCGGGGTGCGGATGACGCCACGCGGCATGGAGATCTCGCCGAGGCGGGCCTTGCCCGAGGTGGCTTTCAGGGTGAACTGGAACGTGTCGTGCATCGGTTCAGGTGTCTTTCCGGAAGAGCAGGCTGGCATCGCCATAAGAATAGAAGCGGTAGCCGTCCGCGATCGCGTGGGCGTAAGCGTCCCGCATGGTGTCGAGGCCGGCAAAGGCCGAGACCAGCATGAACAGCGTGGATTTCGGCAGATGGAAATTGGTCATCAGCACGTCGACCGCGCGGAAGCGGTAGCCCGGCGTGATGAAAATGTCGGTCGCGCCCGACCAGGGCTGGATTTCGCCCGCCTCGGAGGTGGCGCTCTCGAGCAGGCGCAGCGAGGTCGTGCCGACGGAAACGATCCGCCCGCCCCGCGCCCTGACCGCATTGAGCGCCGAGGCGGTAGCGCGCGACACCTGGCCGATCTCGTGGTGCATCTTGTGGTCGGCGGTGTCTTCCGCCTTCACCGGCAGAAACGTGCCGGCGCCGACATGCAGCGTGACGAAATGGCGTTCGATCCCGGCGGCGTCCAGCCGGGCAAAAAGGTCGGGGGTGAAATGCAGGCCGGCGGTCGGGGCGGCGACCGCCCCCTCCTCCCGCGCATACATCGTCTGGTAGTCGGTCCGGTCCTTCTCGTCCTCGTCGCGCTTGGAGGCGATATAGGGTGGCAGCGGAATGTGGCCGACGGTGGCGATCGCCTCGTCCAGCGCCGAACCGGAGAAGTCGAAGCGCAGGGTCACCTCGCCCGCCTCGCCCTTTTCCTCGACGACGGCGCCGAGTGTGCCGAGCAGGCAGGCATTGCCCGAATGGCCGAATTCGATGCGGTCGCCAAGCTTGATGCGCTTGCCCGGCCGGGCAAAGGCCTTCCAGCGGCTGGCATCGACCCGCATGTGCAGGGTGGCGGAGACCGGCGTGCGCTCGGCCCCGTCGCGCAGCCGCACGCCTTCGAGTTGGGCCGGGATGACCTTGGTGTCGTTGAACACCAGCGCATCGCCGGGTTTCAGGAACGACGGCAGGTCGCAGACGCGGGCGTCCTCCAGCACCGGTGTACCGTCCGGCCGGACGACGAGCAGCCGCGCCTGGTCGCGCGGGCTCACGGGCCTCAGCGCAATGTTCTCGTCGGGAAGGTCGAAATCGAACTGGTCTACGCGCATGATGTCACAGCACCCGGATCATGACGGCGCCGGAGATCAGCAACACCGCCCCGGCGATGCGCCCCAGGCTCAGTTCGCGAACGGCGACGCCGAGAAAACCGACCCGGTCGATCAGGAGCCCCGCCATCAACTGGCCGGTAACGGCAAAGGCCATCACGGCGGCGGCGCCGATTCTAGGGGTAAGCAGGATAGCCGTGGTCACGTAAAGCGTGCCGAGCGCGCCGCCGGCCACATAGAGCCAAGGAGCGGGCGCGCCGAAATCCGGCATCTTGCCCTGGGCGCGCGCCATGACGATCGACACAACGCCGAGGATCACCGCGCCGGCAAGGAACGAGACACAGGCCGCCGCCACCGGCAGGCCGAGGCCTCGGGCAAGCAGCGTATTGATCGGCGCCTGGATGGCGATCGCCGCGCCGGCCGCGATGCCGAGCAGCGCCCACAGAAGAGAAGCCATGGTCCTGTCCCTCAGAAAGGCCAAAAACGGAAAAAGCCGCCAGCCCTGATGGCAGGGCCGGCGGCGTGGTGACTGCGACGACGATCAGGCGTCGGCGGCAACCTTCATCGAGACGATTGAGTCGGGATCGCTGACGGGCTCGCCCTTCTTGATCTGGTCGATGACGTCCATGCCGTCGATGACCTGACCCCAGACGGAATACTGCTTGTTGAGCCACGGCGCATCGGTGAAGCAGACGAAGAACTGCGAGTTGGCCGAGTTCGGGCTCTGCGAGCGGGCCATGGAGCAGGTGCCGCGCACATGCGGGGTGGCGGAGAATTCAGCCTGCAGGTCCGGCTTGTCCGAGCCACCCATGCCGGCCCGGCCCGGGTTGAAGCTCTCGCCGCCCTTCTTGCCGAACTTCACGTCGCCCGTCTGGGCCATGAAGTCGGGAATGACGCGGTGGAAGACGACGCCGTCATAGGCGCCTTCGCGCGACAGTTCCTTGATGCGGGCCACATGGCCGGGGGCCAGATCCGGGAAGAGCGCGATCACGACCTTGCCCTTGGTGGTTTCCATGATGACGGTGTTTTCCGGATCCTTGATCTCGGCCATGATATTTCTCCTCTTTGGGGCGTATGCCCGATTGTTACTTCTTGCCGACGGTGACCTTGATCATGCGGTCGGGATCGGAAACTTCGCCATTGCCGCCGTCGCCGCGCTTGATCTTGTCGACCAACTCCATGCCGGAGACGACCTTGCCGACGACGGTATATTCGCCGTTCAGCGGCGGATAGTCGGCGAACATGATGAAGAACTGCGAATTTGCAGAGTTCGGATCCTGCGAGCGGGCCATGCCGAGCACGCCGCGCTCGAAGGGAACCTTGGAGAATTCGGCCGGAAGGTCGGGCAGCTTGGAGCCGCCGGTGCCGGCGCGGCCGGCATTGAAGCCGTCTTCCATGTCGCCGAATTCGACGTCGCCGGTCTGGGCCATGAAGCCCTCGATGACGCGGTGGAAGGCGACGTTGTCATATTCGCCCTTGGAGGCCAGTTCCTTGATCTGCGCGACATGCTTCGGCGCGACGTCGGGCATCAGCTCGACGACGACCGGGCCATCCTTCAGCTGGATGGTCAGGATATTGTCGTCCGAGGCGGCATTCGCCGGACCGAAGGCGGCGACGGCGAGGAAAAGGGCAGCGGCAATTTGAAAGAGTTTCATGATCACTCCAATGACTTCAACGATGATCAGCGCGAGAGTTTGGACTTCAGCGCCTGGAAGACGACGGGCGGCACGAAGGCACTGACGTCGCCGCCCATGGAGGCGATCTGACGCACCAATGTGGCCGTAATGGGCCGCGAGGCCGTGCCGGCCGGCAGGAAGATGGTCTGCAGATCCGGTGCCATCTGGTAATTCATGCCGGCCATCTGCATTTCGTAGTCGAGGTCGGTGCCGTCGCGCAGGCCGCGAATGAGCAGCTTTGCGCCGTTCTGGCGGGCTGCATCGACGGCCAGCCGATCGAAGGAGACGACGGAGACGTCCTCGGCGCGATCCGGAAGGCTTTCGGCGATGGCAGCGGCGATCAGGCCGGCCCGCTCGTCATAGCTGAACAGAGGTGTCTTGCCTGGATGAACGCCGATCGCGACGATCACCTTCGACACCACGTTCAGCGATTGCACGAGCACATCGAGATGGCCGTTGGTCATTGGATCGAATGAGCCGGGATAGAAAGCGATCGTCATGGCAGCCCGATGGTTGTTTCGACGCCTTTTGTCACGGAAGCGCGCCAGCCGCAAGTGATTTGGACCCCGCCCGACCCTGCCCCGCGGATGAACGAATGCTGAATACGGCGTTCAACACGGCTTCAGGGGCCAGGGTTCATAACGCTGTCAGACCGGGCAGGCAAACATGCCGCCCACGATATGCCAGGGAACCACGATGCTCGCTTTGCTCGCCATTTTCGCCGTTCTTGCCGCCCTTTTCACCGAGTTCGGCCTGCTTCTGCTTCGCGCCTATCTCGAGGCCGGCGGCACGGTGTTCGGTCTCATCTGCCGCGAAGATGAACGCCAGATGAACGGAACGTTAAGGCGCGTTTCAGCTCGGCTCGAATAAAACCGATTTAATGGCATGGAACGTTTGTTCCCGCCGCGCATTTTCACGGCAGTCCAGGCCGTATTCCGAAAGGACGACTTCGATGCACGACAAGGTTACGATGATCAATCTCGTATGGGTGGCCATGATGACGGCGATGCTCGCCACGTCCGCGACCTTCTACATGAACGAACGGGTCGAGGCGAACAACTACGGTCCGCAGCTCGCCCGCTACTATCCAATCGGGCGCTAGTCGCCCCGCTTAACCCATCGAATTGCCGGAACGCGTACCGCCAGACAAGAAAGGAAGGACGAGCATGTTCACCACCCTGACGATTCTCGCCGCCCTGATCTGCGGCATGTTCCTCGCGTCGGTCGCCTCGACGATCAACGCGCTTCGCCGTGAAAGCGACGAATTCCGCGCCATGGCCGAACGCCACCGGGCCTTCTGATACCGACTCCCCGTCGCTGCGGTAAGACCCGCCCGGATCCACCCGGCCAGGCCAGTTCCGCAGGCAGACGCTTAATTGCCGACACAAGCCGCATGACCTCCAATGAAAAAGGCCGGAACATCCTGTCGGATGCTCCGGCCTTCCATTGTCGAGCCCGCCGTTTCCGGCGGGCTTTTGTCATTCCTGGGTGTCCTCAGGCGCCGTTGCGTCGTCCGCCGCCGGTGCAGCACCGGCATCCTGCGTGGTCTCGTCCCCGGATGCGGCAGCGGCTTCGAGATCGCCCTCCTCATCGCCTTCCGGCTCGTTGATGCGCTCGACCGACACGACCTTCTCGTCCTTGGCGGTCGAGAAGATGGTGACGCCCTTCGTCGCGCGGCTGGCGAAACGGATGCCGTCGACCGGTACGCGGATCAGCTGGCCGCCGTCGGAGACAAGCATAAGCTGGTCCTTGTCCTCGACCGGGAAGGCAGCGACCAGTTCGCCGATTTCCGCGGTCTTCGACGTGTCGGTGGCACGGATGCCCTTGCCGCCGCGGCCCGAGATGCGGAAGTCGTAGGAGGACGACCGCTTGCCGTAGCCCTTCTGCGACACGGTCAGGACGAACTGCTCGCGAGCCTTCATCATCTGGTAGTCGCTTTCCTGGAGATCGCCTTCCTCGACGACCTCCTCGCCGACCAGCGCAATATCCTCCTCCTCGACGCCCATCGCGCGACGTTCAGCCGCCGAACGCTTGAGATAGGCGGCGCGCTGCCAGGGCTCGACATCAACATGGCCGAGAATGGTCATGGAGATGATCCGGTCGCCATCGGCGAGCGAGATGCCACGCACGCCGATCGAATTGCGGCCGGCAAAGACGCGCACGTCGTCGACCGGGAAGCGGATCGCCTGGCCGAGCGCGGTCGTCATGAGCACGTCGTCGCGATCGGTGCAGGTCTCGACCGAGAGGATTTCGTCACCCTCGTCCTCGAGCTTCATGGCGATCTTGCCGTTGCGGTTGACCTGGACAAAGTCGCTGAGCTTGTTGCGGCGAACCGTGCCGCGGGTCGTCGCGAACATGACGTCGAGATTGTCCCAGCTCTTTTCGTCCTCCGGCAGCGGCATGATCGTCGTGATGCGTTCGCCGGGTTCCAGCGGCAGCATGTTGATCAGCGCCTTGCCGCGCGAGGTCGGCGTGCCGATCGGCAGGCGCCAGACCTTTTCCTTGTAGACGATGCCGCGCGAGGAGAAGAACAGCACCGGCGTGTGAGTGTTGGCGACGAACAGGCGAGTGGCGAAATCCTCGTCCTTCATCGCCATGCCGGAGCGGCCCTTGCCGCCGCGGCGCTGGGCGCGGTAGGTGGCGAGCGGCACGCGCTTGATGTAGCCGGCATGGGACACGGTCACGACCATGTCCTCGCGGGCGATCAGGTCCTCGTCGTCCATGTCCGGACCGCCTTCGATGATCACCGTGCGGCGCGGCGTGCCGAATTCGTCGCGAACGGCCGTCAGCTCGTCCTTGACGATGGTCTGGATGCGGACGCGCGACGACAGGATGTCGAGATAGTCACTGATCTCGCCACCGATCTTGTTCAGTTCCTCGTCGATTTCGTCGCGTCCCAGTGCCGTCAGGCGGGCGAGGCGCAGTTCGAGAATGGCCCGCGCCTGCTCTTCAGACAGATTGTAGGTCATGTCCTCGTTGATGCGGTGGCGCGGATCGTCGATGAGCATGATCAGGCTCTCGACATCGGACGCCGGCCAGCGGCGTTCCATCAGTTGCTCGCGCGCCGTCTGCGGATCGGGCGCCTGGCGGATGACGCGGATCACCTCGTCGATGTTGGCCACCGCGATGCCGAGGCCGACCAGCACATGGGCGCGGTCGCGCGACTTGCGCAGCAGGTACTTGGTGCGGCGGCTGACGACGTCCTCGCGGAAGGTGACGAAAGCGCGCAGCATGTCGAGCAGGCTAAGCTGCTCCGGCTTGCCGCCGTTGAGCGCCACCATGTTGCAGCCGAACGAGGTCTGCAGCGGGGTGTAGCGGTACAGCTGGTTGAGGATGACGTCGGCATTGGCGTCGCGCTTCAGTTCGATCACGACGCGATAGCCGTCGCGGTCGGACTCGTCGCGCAGGTCGGAAATGCCCTCGATGCGCTTCTCGCGCACCAGTTCGGCCATCTTCTCGATCATCGTCGCCTTGTTCACCTGATAGGGAATTTCGGAGATGATGATGTGCTCGCGGTCGCCGCGCATCGGCTCGATGCGGGCGACGCCGCGCATGATGACCGAGCCGCGGCCCGTCTCGTAGGCCGAACGGATGCCGGAGCGGCCGAGGATCATCGCGCCGGTCGGGAAGTCGGGACCCGGAATGATCTGCATCAGGTCCGACAGCTCGATCGCCGGATCGTTGATGAGCGCGATACAGCCGTCGATCACTTCGGTGAGGTTGTGCGGCGGGATATTGGTCGCCATGCCGACGGCGATACCGCCGGCGCCGTTGACCAGCAGGTTCGGGAACCGGGCCGGAACGACCGAAGGCTCGCTCATCGTGCCGTCATAGTTGTCGCGGAAGTCGACGGTTTCCTTGTCGAGGTCGTCGAGCAGCGAATGCGCGACCTTCTGCAGGCGGCATTCCGTGTAACGCTGGGCGGCCGGCGGATCGCCGTCGACCGAGCCGAAATTGCCCTGGCCGTCGATCAGCGGCAGCCGGAGCGACCAGTCCTGCGCCATGCGCGCCAGCGCGTCGTAGATCGCGGCATCGCCGTGCGGATGGTACTTACCCATCACGTCACCGGTGACGCGGGCCGATTTCACGTATTTCTTGTTCCAGTCGATCCCCATCTCGCTCATCGAGAAGAGAATGCGGCGATGCACCGGCTTCAGACCGTCGCGGACGTCTGGAAGCGCGCGGCTCACGATCACGCTCATCGCGTAATCGAGATACGACCGCTGCATTTCCTCCATGATGGAAATAGGCTCGATGCCTTGCGGGTACTTGCCGCCGCCGGGAGTGTTTTGCTCAGTCAAATCAGGTCACGATCTCTGTTCGGAATCACTGCGAAGTTTATAGCCGAAAGGGCTGGAAAGCGCCAATTTTGCCCGGCCGCACGGGGTGGTTATAAACAGTCTTTTGGCGCGTGGGAAAGCCAAGCCGATCAAGAACTTGCCAAGACTGCCCGGCTGGCATTTAAATGCTCCGGCAAAGCGGGGGAATATCCATGGTCGGTACGGATTCGATGATCAACGCCTTCACGACGTTGCTGGTCACGGTCGACCCGCCGGGACTGGCGCCGCTGTTCCTCGGCCTGACGGTGGGCATGAACCGCGGCGAGCGCCGCCAGGTCGCCGTGCGCGGCTCGCTGATCGCCTTTGCCGTGCTGGCGGTCTTTGCCCTGTTCGGCGCCAGCATCCTCGGCGCGCTCGGCATCTCCATGGGCGCCTTCCGCATCGCCGGCGGGCTGCTGCTGTTTGCCATTTCCTTCGAGATGATTTTCGAGAAGCGCAACGAGCGCAAGGAAAAGACGTCGGATGCGGCGATCACCAAGGATCACATCCACAATCTCGCGGTCTTCCCGCTGGCCATCCCGCTGATCGCCGGGCCCGGGGCGATCTCGGCCACCGTGCTGATCGCCGGCACGATGGACGGCGTCGCCGGCAAGATCCAGCTGATCGCCGTCATCGCCGTCTGCCTGGCGCTGGTCTTTGCCGCGCTGATCCTCGCCGAACGGCTGAACCGCTTCCTCGGCGTCACCGGCCGGGCGCTGCTCACCCGCCTGCTCGGCGTGCTGCTCTCGGCGCTCTCGGTGCAGTTCGTCGTCGACGGCGTGAAATCCGCCTTCGGTGCCTGACACGGGGGCCCTCAGAGGGGCCGGTGCGCCGGTAGCCCTAACCGGCGCTTCTCAGCCGCTGCGCCGCCAACCTATCGCTGCGCCTTCAGGATGCGCTTCCAGATCGTGCCGCCGAGGAAGCGGTTGAACACGATGAAGTAGGCGATGACCAGCGCAAACAGGATGAGCGCCGGCAGCCCGTTCAGCTGGAACCCCTCCTCCGTTCGCCCGCCCGCCACCGATGCGACGGCAAAGCCGAGCACGAAGAAGGCGGTGAAGAAGTCGAGCAGAAAGGCCAGGATGATGCGCCATGAGGCCGGCCCGGCCTTCGGTTTTGTCTCGTCCATAGTGATACCCCCTAGTATCCGTCAAAAATCATGTATTTCAGACCGGGCTTCCCGCCGAAGGCCCGCGGCAACAAAAAAGCGGCGCCGAAGCGCCGCCATGCATCAAAACGGGATGTCGTCGTCGAGATCGCGGGAGAAGCCGCCCGACGGGGGAGCGCTGGCGCCGCCCCGCTGCTGGCCGCCGCCGCCGCGCTGGGGTGCCGGCGCGCCGTAATCGTCGCCGCCGCCGCTATAGCCGCCGCCGAAGTCGCTGCCGCCGCGCGAGGCGCCGGCACCGTCGCCCCGGCCGCCGAGCATGGTCAGGTTGCCGTTGAAGCCCTGCAGCACGACTTCCGTCGAGTAGCGATCCTGACCGCTCTGGTCCTGCCATTTGCGGGTCTGCAGTGCGCCTTCGACATAAACCGTCGAGCCCTTCTTCAGATACTGCTCGGCGACCTTGCAGAGACCTTCATTGAAGATCACCACGGTGTGCCACTCGGTCTTTTCCTTGCGCTCGCCGGTGTTCTTGTCGCGCCAGCTTTCCGACGTGGCGATACGCAGATTGGCGATCGGACGGCCGTCCTGGGTCCGGCGGATTTCCGGGTCGGCACCAAGATTGCCGATCAAAATTACCTTGTTGACGCTGCCAGCCATAACACTCACCTTGCTGCCGCCATCATGCGGCTCCGAAACAGAGAAATCCGCCCACCTTAAACCAAACCGTCCAACGGTTGGGCGGTGATCGGGGTTAATCCACAACGAAAATGTTCTTTATTTGTTCTAGTAATGCACTAGGATGCTGTCAATAGAATCATTTTACCGCCCTTTAATCCACTCCCGCCGCTCGACAGGGGCGCGGGCGTCACTAAATAAGGAGAGCTCTCCTCCCGAGTGCCCTCCCTGCAGAGCTTTGTCCAGTCGAGACCAGTCCACATGAGCGATTTGAAGCATATCTCCATCCGCGGCGCGCGCGAGCACAATCTCAAGGGCATCGATCTCGATCTGCCGCGCAACAGCCTGATCGTCATGACCGGCCTGTCCGGCTCGGGCAAGTCCTCGCTCGCCTTCGACACCATCTATGCGGAGGGCCAGCGCCGCTATGTCGAGAGCCTGTCGGCCTATGCCCGGCAGTTCCTCGAAATGATGCAGAAGCCGGACGTCGACCAGATCGACGGCCTGTCGCCGGCGATCTCGATCGAGCAGAAGACGACCTCGCGCAATCCGCGCTCGACGGTCGGCACGGTCACCGAGATCTACGACTACATGCGCCTGCTGTTTGCCCGCGTCGGCGTGCCCTATTCGCCGGCGACCGGCCTGCCGATCGAGAGCCAGACGGTTTCCCAGATGGTCGACCGCATCCTCGCCTTCGAGGAAGGCACCCGCCTCTACATCCTGGCGCCGATCGCGCGCGGCCGGAAGGGCGAGTACAAGAAGGAGCTGGCGGACCTGATGAAGAAGGGTTTCCAGCGCGTCAAGATCGACGGCCAGTTCTACGAGATCGCCGAGGCGCCGGTGCTGGACAAGAAGTTCAAGCACGACATCGACGTGGTCGTCGACCGCATCGTCGTCAGGCCCGACATCGCAAGCCGGCTGGCCGACAGTCTAGAGACCTGCCTTCACGTTTTGTCCGACGGCCTGGCGATCGCCGAATTCGCCGACAAGCCGCTGCCGCCCGAAGAGACGGCGGCCGGCGGCAGCGCCAACAAGTCGCTCAACGACACGCACGAGCATGTGCTGTTTTCGGAAAAGTTCGCCTGCCCGGTTTCCGGCTTCACCATTCCGGAGATCGAGCCGCGGCTGTTCTCCTTCAACAACCCCTTCGGTGCCTGCCCGACCTGCGACGGCCTCGGCTTCCAGCAAAAGATCGACACCGCGCTGATCGTGCCGGAAAGCCAGCGCCGGCTGAACGACGGGGCGATCGCCCCCTGGGCGAAATCCTCCTCGCCCTATTACGACCAGACGCTCGAAGCGCTCGGTAAGGCCTTCGGCTTCAAGCTTTCGAGCAAGTGGTCCGATCTCAAGGAAGCCGCGCAGAAGGCGATCCTCTTCGGCACCGAGGAGAAGATCGACTTCCACTATGCCGACGGCGCGCGCTCCTACACCACGACCAAGACCTTCGAGGGCATCGTGCCGAACCTCGAGCGCCGCTGGAAGGAGACCGACAGCGCCTGGGCCCGCGAGGAGATCGAGCGCTACATGTCGGCAGCCCCCTGCCCGTCCTGCAAAGGCTTCCGCCTCAAGCCCGAGGCGCTGGCGGTCAAGGTCAACGGCCTGCATATCGGCCAGGTGACCGAGATGTCGATCCGAGTCGCCGGCGGCTGGTTCGCGACGCTGACGGAAAAGCTGACGCCCAAGCAGAACGAGATCGCGGTTCGGATCCTGAAAGAGATCCGCGAGCGCCTCGCCTTCCTCAACGACGTTGGCCTCGACTATCTGAGCCTGTCGCGCAATTCCGGCACGCTGTCGGGCGGCGAAAGCCAGCGCATCCGGCTCGCCTCGCAGATCGGCTCAGGGCTTACCGGCGTGCTCTACGTGCTCGACGAACCGTCGATCGGCCTGCACCAGCGCGACAATGCCCGCCTGCTCGACACGCTGAAACACCTGCGCGACATCGGCAATACGGTGATCGTCGTCGAGCATGACGAGGATGCGATCCTGACCGCCGACTACGTCGTCGACATCGGTCCGGCGGCCGGCATCCATGGCGGCGAGGTGATCGCCCAGGGCTCGCCGCAGGACATCATGGCCCACCCGAAATCGCTGACCGGCAAATATCTGACCGGCGAGCTCGGCGTGGCCGTACCCTCCGAACGCCGCAAGCCGAAGAAGGGCCAGCAGGTCAAGGTCGTCGGCGCACGCGGCAACAATCTGAAGAATGTCACTGCGGCCATCCCGCTCGGCGTGTTCACCGCGGTCACCGGCGTTTCGGGCGGCGGCAAGTCGACCTTCCTCATCGAGACGCTTTACAAGGCCGCCGCGCGGCGCGTCATGGGCGCCCGCGAAAACCCGGCCGAGCACGACCGGATCGACGGCTTCGAGTTCATCGACAAGGTCATCGACATCGACCAGTCGCCGATCGGCCGCACGCCGCGATCCAACCCGGCGACCTATACCGGCGCCTTTACCCCGATCCGCGACTGGTTCGCCGGCCTGCCGGAAGCCAAGGCCCGCGGCTACCAGCCCGGCCGTTTCTCGTTCAACGTCAAGGGCGGCCGCTGCGAGGCCTGCCAGGGCGACGGCGTGATCAAGATCGAGATGCACTTCCTGCCCGACGTCTACGTCACCTGCGACGTCTGCCACGGCAAGCGCTACAACCGCGAGACGCTCGACGTCACCTTCAAGGGCAAGTCGATCGCCGACGTGCTGGACATGACGGTCGAGGAAGGCGTCGACTTCTTCTCCGCCGTGCCGGCGGTGCGCGACAAGCTGCAGGCGCTGTTCGACGTGGGGCTCGGCTATATCAAGGTCGGCCAGCAGGCCAACACGCTGTCGGGCGGCGAGGCGCAGCGCGTCAAGCTGGCCAAGGAACTGTCGAAGAAATCGACCGGCCGCACGCTCTACATCCTCGACGAGCCAACCACCGGCCTGCATTTCCACGATGTCGCCAAGCTTCTCGAAATGCTGCAGGAACTGGTCAACCAGGGCAATTCCGTTGTCGTCATCGAGCACAATCTCGAAGTCATCAAGACCGCCGACTGGGTGATCGACTTCGGCCCCGAGGGCGGCGACGGCGGCGGCACGATCGTCGCCGAGGGCACGCCGGAGGATATCGTCAAGGTCGAGGCCTCCTATACGGGCCAGTTCCTCAAGGAGCTGCTGGAACGGCGGCCGCTGAAGAAGCGCCAGGCGGCGGAGTAAGTGGTCTCAAATGGGGATTTAGTTCTGTGGCGGCGTCAAGAACTATAACGAAAGACAATCACTACGTATCAAGGGGATACCTAAAGCAATGGCAATCCTCGCCGGGCAAGATATTCGTCTATCGGTTGTTGGTTTCCAACGCGAACGTTCCGCTTTGGAAAGAGACTAGTATCGCTAGCGTTGGGTTTCAGGAGCATCTTTACACGCGCCATATTGCGGGGGCTGACAACGATGAGATGGAACGCTGGTTCTCGCGTGATTTTGAGACTCCGGCAGACGGTCCGCTTCAACGAGCCGTAAATGATGAGCCCTTAACATCTGACGATTGGCGAACTCTCGTTCGATATCTCGCAATGCACGATATGAGACCACCTGCACGCCTAATTGAGCATCTCAATAGCGCCAGTGCTAATTTGTCGAACGCACTCTCAAGTGTCCTTGCAGAACTACCCGACCGCCTCCACGCTGGAGGCATTTCGACTGGCGAAGACTGCCCCGCAGAAATAATTGCTCCCTTCCCACTGCGGCTTAGTGTTGAACGGCAGGATAGTGAAGAGGCAACCATGTTAAAGGTGGAAACAGCAGTCTGCCGGGCTTCTTGGCTTTGGTCGTTGAATCACCTTCTGAATAAGACAATTCGCATCCTCCATTCTCACAAGTGGACCATCATGCGACCCTCTGCTGGCATGAGTTGGTTTACCTCCGATAAGCCTGTGATGAGGTTGAACTACTATGATGGCGGGTCATACGACTTTAGGGGAGGCTGGGGCAGATCGGGTGGCGAGATACTTTTTCCAATAAGTCCCCAACACATGATGTACACGCGAATTGGGCACAAACCACCTGTTCGGGGCTCGCGTTTCTCCAGGGAACAAACTCAGTTGCTTCGACGTCTCATCGCAGAGCACGCACATAGATATGTTTTCGGGAGTAATCAGGATCCGGAAGTTTCCATTTTCCGAGTTCGGAATGAGGACCACGACGCCTATAAGGCGGAACGGAATACATGGAAGAACTGGCATTACCAACAGGTTGAAACGGAAAAGCGACTACTCCGGGGGGACTCCGATAGCTTCCTTGGGTCACCAAGAGTATAGTATAGATAGAGAGAGGGGCCCATGACCAAATCCGGCACAATCCGCACCGGCATCGGCGGCTGGACCTTCGACCCCTGGGAAGGCACCTTCTATCCCGAGACGCTGGCCAAGAAGCGGCAACTCGAATTCGCCAGCCGCGAGTTGACGGCGATCGAGGTCAACGGCACCTATTATTCGAGCCAGAAGCCGGCGACCTTCGCCAAATGGGCGGCGGAAGTGCCGGAGAATTTCGTCTTCTCGCTGAAAGCCAGCCGCTTCTGCACCAACCGCAAGGTGCTGGCCGAGGCCGGGCCGTCGGTGGAAAAGTTCCTCACCCAGGGCATCACCGAACTTGGCGCCCATCTCGGTCCGATCCTCTGGCAGTTCATGGGCACGAAGAAGTTCGAGCCGGACGATTTCGAAGCCTTCCTCGCGCTCTTGCCGAAGAGCCAGGACGGGATCGCCCTTCGCCACGTGGTCGAGCCGCGCCATGAATCCTTCCAGGTGCCGGAATTCGTCAGCCTGCTGGCGAAATACGGCGTGGCGGCGGTCTGTGCCGATCATCACGACTATCCGATGTTCGCCGACCCGACGACCGATTTCGTCTATGCCCGGCTACAGAAGGGCGGGGACGACATTCCGTCCTGCTATCCGCCGAAGGACATCGACGCCTGGGCCGGCAGGCTGAAGACTTACGCCCGCGGCGGCATGCCGGACGACCTGCCGGCGATCGCCCCGGACAGGGCCGTCGACAAGGCGCCGCGCGACGTCTTCGCCTTCTTCATCACCGGCGGCAAGGTCAATGCGCCGAACGGCGCGCGCGCCCTGCAGAAGGCGGTCGCCTAGGGGCTTTGGCTCCCCTCGACACCGGCATGCGCAGCAAGTTGTGACAATGGCGATTCTGGACTAGCGTCTGTCGCTTGGCCGGGCGCGTTCAATGCTGTTTAGGCCAACGCTCACCAGCTTTGCCGGGGCATGTCGTCGCATGCGATTCGGCCCATTTGCTCCGGGAATGCCGCATGTCAGGGATCGTCGTCTTCATCAATCTGGCCGGAGCCGTCGCTCTGCTGCTCTGGGCCACCCGCATGGTGCGCACCGGCATCGAGCGCGCCTATGGCAATCTGCTGAAGGAGCGGCTCAGGCTCGCGATCAGCAATCGCGTCTCGGCCGCGCTCGGCGGCTTCTTCTTCGCCATCGTGCTGCAGAGCGCCACCGCGGTCGCCCTGATCGTCTCGTCCTTCGTCGCTGGCGGGTACGTCTCCTCCGGCATCGGCGTCGCCACCCTGCTCGGCGCCGATGTCGGCTCGGCCTTCGTCGTGCGCATCCTGCGCTATGACCTGTCGCTGCTGATCCCGGTCCTGCTGCTGATGGGCACCATCGCCTTTCGCGCCTCGGAGCAACGCAACTGGCGCCAGGCCGGCCGTATCCTGTTCGGCCTCGGCCTGCTCTTGCTATCGCTGCGGCTGATCGGCGAGGCGTCGGATCCGCTGCGCTCGAGCGAGATCCTGCCTTTGGTGTTCAACTACCTGTCGCGCGACTGGATCACCGCCTTCCTGCTGTCCGCCCTGCTCGCCTGGGCCTTCCATTCGAGTGTCGCGACCATTCTTCTGTTCGCCTCGCTCGCCGACCGTCACCTCCTGCCGCCGGCCCTGATCATTCCGCTCGTGCTCGGCGCCAATTTCGGCGCGGCCGTGATCGGCGCGATCCTCACCAAGAATGCCGAGGCCGGCGCCCGCATCGTGCCGCTCGGCAATGTCGTCATCCGCGGCCTCGGCACGGTGGCGGCCCTCGCCTTGCAGTTCGCCATCGGCCTCGATCCCCTGCTCTTTGCCGCCCAGCCGGGCGATGCCGTGGTGATGATCCATCTGGCGATCAATTGCGCGGTGCTGGTCTTCGGCCTGCCGTTCAGCGGCATCGTCGCGCGGGCATTGGAGGCGGTCCTGGCCGGGCCTGCGCCGGACACGGCCGCGCCGGTTCGCCTCTCCGTGCTCAATCCCGCCGACCTCGCCAATCCGCGCCAGGCGATCAGCAATGCGACGCGCGAGGTCCTCACGGTCTGCGAGAAGACCGAGGTCATGCTCAACTGGATCTTCGAGCTCTACGAGACCTGGGATGCGAAGAAGATGCAGCGCATCGAGGCGCTCGACGACGAGATCGACGCGATCCACCGCGACATCAAGTTCTATCTGGCCCGCATATCGGAAAGCGCCCTCGACGAGGCGTCGGCCGCGCAGTGCCAGGCACTGCTCGGCACGACCATCAAGATCGAGCAGGCTGCCGACATCATCTCGCAGAACATGCTGAACCGGGCCCGCAAGAAGCATGACCGCAACGCCGCCTTCTCGCCCGAGGGCTGGGCGGAACTCACGGCCATGCACAACGAGGTGGTGAAGAATGCGCGCCTCGCCTTCAACCTGCTGGTCAATCGCGACGTCGAGCACGCCCGCCAGCTGGTGGCGCGCAAGGAGGCGGTGCGCAATCTGGTGCGGGTGAGCGAGGAGCAACATATGCAGCGCCTGCGCAACGGCAATGCCGCAAGCTTCGAGTCGAGCTCGCTGCATATCGACACGATGCGCGACCTGAAGGAGATCAACTCGCTCTTCGCCTCGATCGGCTATCCGCTGCTCGAGGACGAGGGCATGCTGCGCCGCAGCCGGCTCTTGTAGGTCGAACCGTCAGGCGGTGGCCGGCTTGCGGCCGAGCCATTGCGGGTTGAACACGTTCATCACCAGGCCGACGACGATCAGCACGGCCGCGACGATCCGCAAGGGGCCAAAGGCCTCGCCGAGCAAAAGCGCCGCCGACGACATGCCGAACACCGGCACGAGCAGGGAGAACGGCGCGACGGTCGAAACCCCGTAGCGACTGATCATCGCGCCCCAGATGGCGAAGCCGAAGATGGTCGCGACATAGGCGACGAACAGCACCGCGCCGGCGCCCGCCAAGTTGATGTTGGCGATGGCGGCGAGATCGCGGTCCCAGCCCTCGAACAGCGCTGAAATGACCAGCAGCGGGATCGGTGGAATGAGGCTGACCCAGACCATCAGGTTGAGCATCTGCACATTGCCCGCCTTCTTCATCAGCATGTTCGAGCAGGCCCAGGCGATCGCCGCGGCAAGGACGAGCGAAAGGCCGGTGACGGTGAAGTCGCCGTCAATGGAGGAGGCAATGAGAGCGATGCCGGTAAAGGCGACCGCCATGCCGGCCAGCTGCAGCGGCCTCGGCTTCGCGCCGAAGATCAGGAAAGCGAGAAGCACGGTGAAGAAGGCCTGCGACTGCAGGAGCAGCGAGGCAAGGCCGGGCGGCACGCCGACATCCATGCCGATGAACAGGAAGGAGAACTTCACCACGCCCAGCATGATGCCGATGCCGATGATGATCCGCCACGGCACGTCGGGCCTGGGAATGAAGAAGACAAGCGGCACCGCGGCGAAGAAGAAGCGCAGGGCCGAGAACAGCAAGGGCGGGAAATTGTCCAGCCCGAGCTTGATGACGACGAAGTTGAAGCCCCAGAGTGCCGCGACCAGCACCAGCAGCAGAACATGAACGGGTTTCACGCGATTCTCCCTGAGGTTTACCGCAGCGATACTATGCCGGGCGGCGCCGAAGGAAGCGAATAGTCGTTATCTCACAGTTCAATAAGATTGATGAGTTCTTCGGCGGTCAGCCCCCTGCCCGCTCTGTTGCCGGCCTCACCATGGTGCCAGACGCCGGCCGCCGCCGCCTCGAAGGCCGGCACGCCCTGGGCCAGCAGCCCGCCGATCATGCCGGCAAGCACGTCGCCGGAGCCGGCGGTGGCGAGCGACGGCGGTGCATTGGTGTTGACCAGCGCCCGACCGTTCGGCGCGGCGATCACGGTGTCGGGTCCCTTGTAGACGATGACCGCATGGGATCGCGCGGCGGCGGCAAGCGCCATGTCGACCTTGCTGAGAGATTTGTCGCCTGCGATATCCGGGAAGAGCCGGGCGAACTCGCCCTCGTGCGGCGTCAGCACCAGCCGCGTCTCTCCCGTCGAGAAAGCCTCGAACAACACAGACGGATCGTCGCGGAACGACGTGATGCCGTCCGCATCGAGCACGAGCCGGCGATCATTGAGCGCCAGGGCGAAATCGCGCGCCTTTGAGCCGACGCCGAAGCCGGGTCCGAGCACGAAGGCCTTGTGGCGCGGATCTTCGAGATAGGCGCAAAGCGCGGCGGGATACTCCATCGCCTTCAGCATCACGGCAGTCAGTTGCGCGGCATTGGCCTCCAGCGCATTCGTCGGCGAGGCGATGGTGACGAGGCCGGCCCCTGCCTTCAGACCCGCCGCGGCGGAGAGCCGGGCGGCACCGGTTGTCGTCGCAGGCCCCGAAAAGACCGTCAGATGGCCGCGGCGAAACTTGTGGGCCTCTGGCTCGGCCTTCGGCAAAAGCGCGGCCCAGGCGGCTGGCGTGTTCAGCCCGGCAGGCCCGGCCTCGGCCGCGACGATCCGCTGCGGAATGCCGATGTCGTAGACCTCGACGGGGCCGCAGAGACGCCGCCCCGGCATCAGGACGTGGCCGGGTTTGCGGGACATGAAGGTGACCGTGTGGCATGCCTCGAAGGCCGCTCCGAGCACCCTGCCCGTTCGTCCGTCCAGCCCCGATGGCAGGTCGACCGCGATGACCGGCAGTCCTTGCGCCCCGACCTTGTCGACGACCGCTGCCACGGTCTCCGGAACCGGACGGTCGAGCCCGGCGCCAAAAATCGCGTCGATGATCGCGTCGCCCGGACGCGGCTCGTAGCGGTCGAGCGCTTCTCCGGCGATGGCGCAGCGGGCAAAGGCCTTAGCCGCATCGCCCCTGAGGCGCCCCGGATCGCCGAGGCGGAACACTGCAACTTCGGCGCCGGCATCGGCCAGCGCCCGTGCCGCGACATAGCCGTCACCGCCATTGTTGCCGGGTCCGCAGAGCACGACGAAACGCAGCGCTCCGGGCAGGAGCCTGAGCGCTGCGGCTGCCACCGCCTGCCCCGCCTTCTCCATCAGGCCGAAAGAATTGATGCCGGACCGGGCCGCGGCCTGGTCGGCGCGCCCCATCGCGGCAGGTGTCAGAAGCCAGGTTTCATGATCGCTTTTCATGCAGGCATCAAAGCAGATTCCGAGGCCCCGGGGAACGGAAAGCATGCCTGAACGGCAAATGATTACCGAATAGGCAATTGCATAAATAGTGGCCTTTTAAATGTGCTGAATTGCGCGCCACCCGGAAAATCGTCGAAATGCCTGCGACGAAAGAACCGCGCGAAATTTTAGTTTTCTGGCAAAACACACTGGTGTTTTGCCCAGTCTTGCGCGAGATTTGCCTCGGGAACGCGAATTTTTCCCGTTTTCGATCGCAGTTTGTGCCATAACTGGCACGTTACATGCATCGAGTTGGCCGAGCGGGACTTTCCGCCATGTTGAGGGAAGCGGAGATATATTTTCTCATGAAAAAGATCGAAGCGATCATTAAGCCTTTCAAGCTGGACGAAGTGAAGGAAGCCCTTCAGGAAGTCGGCCTGCAGGGTATTACGGTCACGGAAGCCAAGGGCTTCGGCCGGCAGAAGGGCCACACCGAATTGTACCGCGGTGCGGAATATGTGGTGGATTTCCTGCCCAAGGTGAAGGTCGAGGTCGTCCTCGCCGACGAAAACGTCGAAGCTGTCATCGACGCGATCCGCAATGCCGCCCAGACGGGCCGGATCGGCGACGGCAAGATTTTCGTTTCGAACGTCGAGGAAGTCGTTCGCATCCGTACCGGTGAAACGGGCGTCGATGCCATCTAGTCGGTCTGTCCCGCCCTGCGGGACCGGACTTCATTATCGTCATCACACTCAAGGAATTCGAAAATGACGACCGCACAAGATATTCTGAAGCAGATCAAGGACAACGACGTCAAGTTCGTCGACCTGCGCTTTACCGACCCGAAGGGCAAGCTGCAGCACGTCACGATGGACGTCGTCTGCGTCGACGAAGACATGTTCGCCGACGGCGTCATGTTCGACGGTTCCTCGATCGGCGGCTGGAAGGCGATCAACGAGTCCGACATGGTTCTGATGCCCGACCTGGATACGGTCCACATGGATCCGTTCTTCGCCCAGTCGACCATGGTCATCATCTGCGACATTCTTGATCCGGTTTCGGGCGAAGCCTATAACCGCGACCCGCGCGGCACCGCCAAGAAGGCCGAAGCCTACCTCAAGGCATCGGGCATCGGCGACACCGCCTTTGTTGGTCCGGAAGCCGAATTCTTCGTCTTCGACGACGTGAAGTACAAGGCCGACCCGTACAATACCGGCTTCAAGCTCGACTCGACCGAACTGCCGTCGAACGACGACACCGACTATGAAACCGGCAACCTCGGCCACCGTCCGCGCGTCAAGGGCGGCTATTTCCCGGTTCCGCCGATCGACAGCCTGCAGGACATGCGTTCCGAAATGCTGACCGTGCTCGCCGAAATGGGCGTCGTGGTCGAAAAGCACCACCACGAAGTGGCCGCTGCCCAGCACGAACTCGGCATCAAGTTCGACGCGCTGGTGCGCAACGCCGACAAGATGCAGATCTACAAGTATGTCGTGCATCAGGTCGCCAACGCCTATGGCAAGACGGCCACCTTCATGCCGAAGCCGATCTTCGGCGACAACGGCTCGGGCATGCACGTCCACCTGTCGATCTGGAAGGACGGCAAGCCGACCTTCGCCGGCGACGAATATGCCGGCCTGTCGGAATCGTGCCTCTACTTCATCGGCGGCATCATCAAGCATGCCAAGGCGCTGAACGCCTTCACCAACCCGTCGACCAACTCCTACAAGCGCCTGGTCCCGGGCTATGAAGCACCGGTGCTGCTGGCCTATTCGGCCCGCAACCGTTCGGCTTCGTGCCGTATTCCGTTCGGCTCGAACCCGAAGGCCAAGCGCGTCGAAGTCCGCTTCCCGGACCCGACCGCCAACCCCTATCTCGCCTTTGCCGCCATGCTGATGGCCGGCCTCGACGGCATCAAGAACAAGATCCATCCCGGCAAGGCCATGGACAAGGATCTCTACGATCTGCCGCCGAAGGAACTGAAGAAGATCCCGACCGTCTGCGGTTCGCTGCGCGAAGCGCTGGAAAGCGTCGACAAGGATCGCAAGTTCCTGACCGCCGGCGGCGTCTTCGACGACGACCAGATCGACTCGTTCATCGAGCTGAAGATGGCCGAAGTCATGCGCTTCGAAATGACCCCGCATCCGGTCGAATTCGACATGTACTACTCGGCCTAACGGCCCCGGCCGGATCGCCTCCGGGCGGGCCGGTCACGAAAAACAGGAAAACCGGCGCGGTCTGCTCGACCGCGCCGGTTTTTTTCACGTCAGGATAAATTAGGAATAACTTACAGAGCAATTCCCGCGCGTTACGGCTGCTTCTTCAGCCGCTGCTTGAGCAGATTGAGATATTCCTCGTTGGCGTCCGGGGCCGGCTCCGGCTGCGTTGCAGGCGCTGTGCAGGCCGGCTTGTAGTCGAGCGCCATGCCCGCCTTGACGCAGGTTCCCACCTGCCAGCCGGGCGGCAGGGCCGTCAGGTCGACGGATTTCCACTTCGGGTGGCCCTTGGCCTCGAGCGCCGGCATGCCGTTGAGGATCAGGCTGGAGAAATCCGAGACCGAGCGGCAGCTCTCGCGGTGGTAGGCGTTCTTCTTCGGATCGTAGTCATAGGTCATCAGCACGGCCTTGACGGCGACGAGGTCGACGGGCTCCTGCTGGAAGGAATAGGTTGCGGCCGGAACCGTCGCGGCCGTGTAGGTGGCAAGCAGCGGCGCATCCTTGATCGGCAGCAGATGGAACTTCGTGCCGTCGATCTGGGCATTGGCAAAGAGCGGGGCCGGCGCGCCCGCCACGTAGAAGAAGGCGTCGATCTCGCCCGACAACAGCTTCGGCAGCGCCTCGTCCGGATTGATCGTCAGCCGTTCCGCCGCCTTGATCTGCAATATGTCGAGCATCAGCGTGGCGGTGAGGTATGTGCCGCTGTCCGCCTTGCCGATGGCGATCTTCTGGCCCGCGAGCCCCTTGAGATCGGCGACGCCGCTCCGCGCCAGGACATGCACCTCCTCATTGTAGAGCGGGAACATGATGCGCACGCCGCGCACCGCCTGCTGCACTTCCGGGTCGTTGGCCTCGAAGGTCTTCAGATATTCGAGCACGTCGCTCTGGACGATGCCGAACTGCGTGTTGCGTCGATTGCGCACGCCGACGAAGTTTTCCAGCGAACCGGCGCTCTCCACGACGTTAAGGCCGAGGCCGCATTCGGCGCCGAGCGCGGCTATGTCGCGGCCGATGCGGATATAGGTACCGCTCGGCCCGCCGGTCATGATGTTGCGCTCGAAGCTGTCGGCTACCGCTGTCGTGGCGACGAGGGCGAGCCCCAGGGCCGAGAGGAATGTGACGAGTTTCGTTGGCATGGCGAGGGTCCTTTCGCTCAGCAGCCGCTTTTCAGGTCGCGCATCAGGTTGCGGAGCGTCACGACCGGCACGGAGCGGAACACCGACTGAAGGCCGGTCGTCACGCACTCACCGGACACCAGCAGGCTCCGCAGGCGCTGGTAGTCTTCCGCCGACAGCCGATCGAGGCCCGGCGTCCTGGCGAGCACGGCATCGACGGCTGCGGGGTCGCGCGGCGCATTGGCGATGAGCGGCAGGTCTTCCGCGGTCTCCGGCGGTGCCGAAGGCGGACTGTCGGGCGCTGCATCTTCGCCTGGCGCGCTGTCCGCCCTTGCCGCGTCCAGTTCGGCCTGCAGTCCGGCACTGCGCTCGCGCTCGCGGGCGAGCATGTCCTCGGCGTTCTTCAGGACATCCCGGCTGCGGGCCAGTTGGGCCCCAAGGGCGTCGCGCTCGGCCGAGATCTTGGTCCCGTCCGCCTCGGCCTTGGCCAGTTTGTCGGCAAGCGCGGCGATCTGCGCCTCGAGACGCGGGATCTCCTCGGTCTTCAGCTGCGCCAGGGACTGCCCCGCTTCGCCTTCGGACGCTTCCAGCCTTTGCCTCAGGTCGGCAAGGGCGGCGTCGGCAGATGCTTTGGCGCTCGTCGCTTCCTGCCTCGCGTTCTCGATCGCCTTGTCCTGGGCGAGGCTCTGCTGGCGCGCTTCCGCCAGGGCCTTCGCGAGACGGGCGTTCTCCTCCTTTTCCGACAGCAGTTCGCGGCTCGTTGCCTCGAGCGTGTCGGCCATGCTGTCGAGTTCGCCGCGCTGGCTGTCGAGCGTCTGCCTGAGCGCGGCCGTCGCCGGATCGCCGGCATCAAGGGCCGTCTCTGCCCGCTTGCGCCCCTCAACCGCTTCGGCGAGACGCCGGTTGCTGTCGTTCAGCTGGGCGGAGAGGTCGGCGATCTGCTGATCGACCGTGGCCAGGCGATCGGCATCCTGCGGGCCAAGATAGCGCATGGCGCCATATCCGGCGGCCCCCCCGAGCACCAGGCTCACCAGGATCGCGATCAGCAGCCCGAACGGTGATCCGCCGCGCGCTTGGCTCACCTGCGTATCCCTGCCCCATTGATTGCTCACGGCATCTCCGCTTCGGCCTGTGTCCGTTGCCGTCTGGGTAGCGTGAATCCCCTGCCCGTGCAAGTTTTCGCCCGGGCGTACCGGGGCAAGGTTTCGCGGCTTTCCATCCCGGCATCGCCCTTGTAGTCTCCGCTTCGCCGCCGTGGGCCGCGACGTTCCCTGCCCTGCCCCTTGTCTTACCCGTGTCCGAAAGCCAGATCGCCTCCATGCCCCAGACCAAAACCTCGGCTGCTCCGAGACCGCTCGACTGGCTGCTCTATTTCCTCGCGCCGGTGTTCTTCTCCAGCAACCTGATCTTCGGTCGCGGGATCACCGGTGAAATCGCACCCTTCACCACGGCCTTCCTGCGCTGGGCGGGTTCGGCCCTCATCATCTTTCCGTTCGTCTATGCCGAACGCCGGGTCTGCCTCGCCTTCGTGCGGTCGCACACCGGCATCTGGCTGACGCTCGGCATCCTCGGCATGGGCATCTGCGGCGGCTTCGTCTATTGGGCGCTGACGCTGACGACGGCCTCGAACGCGACGCTGATCTACACCACCTCCTCGCTGTTCATCATCCTGGCGCAATGGCTGTTCCAGGGGCGCCGCATCTCTGCGGTCGAACTGGTGGGCATGGTCGTCGCCTTTGCCGGCGTCGCGGTCATCGTGCTCAAGGGAGACTGGACGGCGCTCTTCCACCTGCGCTTCAACATCGGCGATTTCGGCATCCTCGCCGCAGCGATCGCCTTTGCGCTCTATTCCCTGCTGCTGCGTCACCCGGCGGTGCAGGCCATGCCGCCCATGCCGCTGTTCGGCCTGCTGTCGCTGTCCGGCACGCTGGTCCTCATTCCGCCGGCGCTCTACGAGGTGCTGACCGGCGGCCTTCTGCCGGACACGACGAGTGACTGGACCAAGCTGCTCGGCATCATCCTCTTCGCCTCGCTGGCGGCCTTCTACTGCTTCCAGCATGCGGTCCGGGTCTTTGGCGCGGCGATGGCCGGCATCACGCTCTATCTCATGCCGCCGATGTCGATCGTCATGGCCGTGATCTTTCTCGGCGAGCAGTTCCAGTTCTATCACGCGGTCGGCATCGTGCTGGTCATGGGCGGGCTGGTGCTCGCGACCGCGCCCGGGCGACGCGGCGCCAGACCAGCAGCCTGAGCGCGAAAGCATAGCCGGGTCTTGATGTTTTGCCCTTTCCTCCCCAAATTCATGGGGAAAGGAAGTGAAGCCCATGAAACAGCGCAACGCAAAATTTGGCATCGGGGAAGTTGTTCGCCACAAGGTCTTTCCGTTCCGTGGCGTCGTGTTCGACGTGGATCCGGAATTCGCCAACAGTGAGGAATGGTGGAACGCCATTCCGGCCGAAGTGCGCCCGTCCAAGGACCAGCCCTTCTACCATCTGCTCGCCGAAAATTCGGAGACCGAATACGTCGCCTATGTTTCGGAGCAGAATCTGGAGAAGGATCTCAGCGAGGAACCGCTGCGCAATCCGCAGGTTCAACAGATCTTCGTGCGGGAGCAGGCCGGACACTACAAGCCCAAGGCAAGCTTCGCCCACTGACGCGCCAGCGTCTCCACGACCAACGAAACAAACGAAAAAGGCCCGCGCGAGCGGGCCTTTCTGCATCTGCTGGCAAAAGAGAGATCAGTTGCCCTGCTTGGCAGCGTCCTGGGCGTCGTTGATCGCCTTGTTGCGCTCTTCCTGCTTCTTCTGCATGGCTTCCTGCAGAAGGCGCTGGCGCTCCTCGGCCTGCGACTGCGACATGGCCTCGCCATCATAGGCGCCGGTGAAGCCTTCGAGCGGGATCTTGATCGGGTTCGGAGCACGACGGAAATTGACCGAAGTGAACACGACCTCATTGCCCTTCTTCAGGCTGGCGATGAGCGCGTCGGTCAGCGGCATTTCGGCCGTGCAGCGGTCCGGAAGGCAGACGGTGTAGTCGAGCTTGACGCCCTTGGCGCCGTCGATCTGCATCATGATGCCCGGCGGGATCAGGCGCGCCGAGGGAACGGTGACCTGAATGAGCTTGCGGTTGATCTTGCCTTCGATGGAGATCAGGCCGACAGCCGTGATCAACTGGCCGTTCTGGGCGAGCTGCTGGTTCTGAACGACGCAGACGTCGGCTTCTTCCTGCTTGGTGCAGGTCTTGAACCACTTGGCCGGGCCGGCGGCCGCGGGAGCTGCTGCGTCCTGGGCGCTGGCAACCATCGGGGCAGATGCCGCGCCGAGGGTCAGAACGAGAGCAGACAGTGCGGTCCGCGTAGCTTTGGTTGCATTAAACATCATAACCTAATCCGTCTCCTGAAAACCGATATCGGGCACTTGTAAGGCCGCGACACTCGCCGGTCGTGCTGCCTGTCAACTGTCGTCCAAATGAGGCAAATACATGACCTTGGCACCCGGCTCCCCTGTTACATCGCGAAGTCTGGAATATCCAGTCTTTCTTTGGGCGTATAAGGGAGCAACGCGGCTTTTTGCACGGCGATGTGTTTGTTTTATGGTGTTCATGCTAGCTTTGCCGAGATTCTCGGACATGGCGGAAAGGATACTTCGTGCGCCGTATAGCTCTCAGCCTGTTTTTCATCGCCCAATGCAGCCTCGCGAATGCCGAGCCGGTTCATGGGATCGCCATGCACGGCGAACCGGCGCTCGGCGCGGACTACAAGCATTTCCCATACGTCAATCCGGAGGTGAAGAAGGGCGGAAGGATCAACTACGGCGTCGTCGGCACCTTCGACAGCCTGAACTCCTTCGTCCTCAAGGGCATGCGCACCACCGCGCGCGGCGTCTGGGACCCGGAATACGGCAACCTGTTCTACGAATCGCTGATGAGCCGCTCGAGCGACGAGCCCTTCTCGCTCTACGGCCTGCTCGCTGAAACGGTCGAATGGGACGAGGATCGCACCTTCATCCAGTTCAACCTCAATCCCAAGGCCCGCTGGCACGACGGCAAGCCGGTGACCGCTGAAGACGTGATCTTCTCGTTCAACCTGCTGCAGGAAAAGGGACGCCCGCCCTATAACAAGCGTCTGGCCGTGGTCGAGAAGATGGAGAAGGTCGGCGACAACAGCGTGCGATTCACCTTCAACGACAAGGCCAATCGCGAGACCCCGCTGATCCTCGCCATGTCCCCGATCCTGCCGAAGCACGCGGTCGATCCGGCGAAGTTCGACCAGACGTCGCTGGAAATACCGGTCGGTTCCGGACCCTACAAGATCAAGTCGATCAAGCCCGGCGAGAAGATCGTCTACGCGCGCGATCCGGACTATTGGGGCAAGGACATTCCCGCGAAGGTCGGCTTCGACAACTACGACGAAATTTCCGTCACCTATTTCCTCCAGGACTCGACCCTGTTCGAAGCCTTCAAGAAGGGCGACGTCGACGTCTATCCGGAAGGCGATTCCGGGCACTGGGAGCGCGGCTACGACTTCCCCGCCGTGAAGAACGGCGATGTCGTCCGGGAGGTCTTCCAGCCCGGCCTGCCCTCCGGCATGCTCGGCTTCGTCTTCAACACCCGCCGGCAGATCTTCGCCGACGCCAAGGTGCGCGAAGCCCTGTCGCTGGCCTTCGATTTCGAATGGGTGAACAAGAACCTCTACGGCGGCGCCTTCAAGCGCAGCCAGAGCTTCTGGCAGAATTCAACGCTCGGCGCCTTCGGCAACGCAGCTGACGCGCGCGAACTGGCGCTGCTCGGCTCAGCCAAGGACCGCATCGCCCCGGAAATCCTCGCCGGGACCTACGCCATGCCGGTCTCCGACGGTTCCGGCGCTGATCGCAAGATCCTGCGCCAGGCCGTGTCGCTGCTCGCCGAGGCGGGATATGCGATCAAGGGCGGCAAGATGCTCGACAAGACCGGCAAGCCGCTCACCTTCGAGGTGATGACCCAGAACGAGGGCCAGGAAAAGATGGCGATCGCCTACCAGCGCGCGCTGGCGCTGATCGGCATCCAGGTGACGATACGCACCGTGGATGATGCCCAGTATCAGGCTCGCTCCAACAGCTTCGACTACGACATGATCGTCAAGGCCTATACCTCGTCCCTGTCCCCGGGTGCCGAGCAGTTCAATCGCTGGGATTCGTCCTCCCGCGATGCCCAGGGCAGCTTCAACTATGCCGGCGTCGCCGATCCCGACATCGACCGCATGATCGAAGCGCTGGCCAATGCCCGCAGCATGGAGGATTTCCGTGCCGCCGTGCGCGCCTATGACCGCCTGCTGGTTGCCGGTCACTATGTCGTTCCGCTCTACCATATCGGCGAGCAGTGGGTCGCCCGCTGGAAGCATGTCGGTCGGCCGGACAAGACGCCGCTCTACGGCTACCAGCTTCCGGTCTGGTGGGACACCCGGGCGCAGTAGCGCCCGGAATCGAGCCTTTGTTGTCGGCGGTTACGCCAAGGTAACCGGTTGAAATGTGTCGCGATTGCCCTTACGTGGCAGCGATCGGTCATTTCGACCCTTAGCCGCGCGGAAAGGAAAGCATCATGGAACGCATCACCATCGACATCGTCTCGGACGTCGTCTGCCCCTGGTGCTATCTCGGCAAGGCGCGTCTCGACCTCGCCATCGCCGAGGTGCAGGGCGAGATCGGCGTCGACGTCAACTGGCGGCCCTACCAGCTCAATCCCGACTATCCGCCGGAAGGCGTCGACCACCAGAAGGCGCTGGCCGAAAAGCTCGGCGGCAAGGACAATATGGACCGCGCCCACGCGCAATTGCGCGAACTCGGTTCGGCGGTCGGTGTCGCCTTCGATTTCGACGCGATCAAGGTCGGACCGAACACGCTCGACGCGCACCGGCTGATGTACTGGGCGGGCGTCGAGGACCGCGAGATTCAGGATCGGGTCGTCGCGGCGCTGTTCAAGGCGAACTTCGAAGAAGGCCGTAATGTCGGCGATCCGGCAGTGCTGCTCGACATTGCCGAGGCCGCCGGTCTCGACCGTGCCCTCGTCGATGCGCTGCTGACCGGCGATGCCGACAAGGCCGAGGTGCAGGGCGAGATCGAAGCCGCCCGGCAGATGGGCGTGAACGGCGTGCCCTTCCTGATCTTCGACCAGCAATATGCAGTAAGCGGCGCGCAGACGCCGGACGTGATCGCCGGTGCGCTGCGCGACATCGCCCGGATGAAAGCCGAAGCGCTTGCAAAACTCAATTGACGCGCTGCGGGAACGTCCTTAAGCACGGCTAACATCCTTCCTCCCGGGATTCCCCACCGTGCGCTCCGACGTCATTCTCAAGGGCATTCTGCTCGCCTTCGCGGCGTTTTTCGCCTATTCGATCAGCGACGCCTCGGTCAAGCTGATCGAAGGGCGCATCAGCCCCTACGAATCCGGGTTCTTCGGGGCGGTCTTCGGCCTCGTCGCCCTGCCCTTCCTGTTGAAGCGCAACGACCGCTGGTACGATGTGTTCACCACGACCAGCCGCCCGCTCTGGATCCTGCGGTTCTTTTCCTCCGGCATCGGCACGATCGGCAGCGTGACGGCCTTCACGCACCTGTCGATGGCCGAAGCCTTCTGCCTGATCTTTCTCCTGCCCTCCTTCGTCACCGTCATGTCGGTGGTGTTCCTCAAGGAGCCCGTCGGCATCCGCCGCTGGGGCGCCGTCATCCTCGGTTTCATCGGCGTGCTGGTGGTCCTGCGGCCGGGCTTTCGCGAATTGTCGATCGGCCATGTCGGGGCGGTCCTCGCCGGCCTGTCCGGGGCGCTGTCGATCATCATCTACCGGGCGATCGGCCCCTCGGAGAAGAATATCTCGCTCTATGGCGCGGGTCTCATGGGCGCACTGGTCATCTGCGGCTTCGCCATGCTCCAGGATTTTTCCGCGCCCGACGCGACGGAATGGGCCCTGCTCGCCGGTTACGGCCTGCTCGGGGCGCTTGGCAACGTGCTCTTGATGTACGCCGCCTTCTATGCCCCGGCCGCCGTCGTCGGGCCGACCCAATACAGCCAGATGCTGTGGGGCATCCTGTTCGGTTACCTGATCTTCGGCGACCGCGTCGATCTTCCCATGGTGGCCGGCATCGTCCTGATCGTCGGCTCCGGCCTGTTGACCCTGTCGCGCGAACGCACCAAAGGCGTGGCGCTACCGCCTGCCGTCGCCGGCAAGGAAGATGCGGCACTGGCGATCAAGCCGGAAGACGAGACCGCCTCGTCCTGACGGCGCGACGGCCTGCCGCTCAGCTCTTCGCCAGTTCCGCCAACTGAGTCATCACAACGGCCGCACCGGACAACCGTTTCTCCGGCGTCGGCAGATCGCGGGTCAGGAACACGCTGTGGTCGGGGCGGATCTTCGCCATCGATCCCTGCTTGGCGATATAGCCGACCAAGGCTGCCGGATTGGGGAACTGCTTGTTGCGGAACTGCACCACGACACCCTTCGGCCCCGCTTCGAGTTTCTCGACATTGGCCTTGCGGCACAGCGCCTTGATGTAGACGACCTTCAGGAGGTGCTGGACCTCGATCGGCAGCGGTCCGAAGCGGTCGATCATCTCGGCGCCGAAACCGTCGATCTCGTTCAGTTCGGTGATCTCGCCAAGCCTCCGGTAGAGACCGAGGCGCAGATGCAGGTCCGGCACGTATTCGTCGGGGATCATCACCGAGGTTCCGACCGAGATCTGCGGCGACCAGCCGCTGTCGGTCACCTCGTCGTCGCCCTTCACCTCGGCGACTGCTTCCTCCAGCATGTGCTGGTAAAGCTCGAAGCCGACTTCCTTGATGTGGCCGGACTGCTCTTCGCCGAGCAGATTGCCGGCGCCGCGAATGTCGAGGTCGTGGCTCGCGAGCTGGAAGCCGGCGCCGAGCGTGTCGAGCGACTGCAGCACCTTCAGGCGGCGTTCCGCCGTCGTGGTCAGCACCTTGTTGACCGGCAGCGTCAGCAGCGCAAAGGCGCGGACCTTGGAGCGGCCGACGCGGCCGCGCAGCTGGTAGAGCTGGGCCAGGCCGAACATGTCGGCGCGGTGCACGATCAGCGTATTGGCGGTCGGCACATCGAGACCGGATTCGACGATGGTGGTCGACAGCAGCACGTCATAGCGGCCGTCATAGAAGGCATTCATGATGTCTTCCAGTTCGCCCGCCGCCATCTGGCCATGGGCAACCGCGACCTTCAGTTCCGGCACGTCGGAGGCGAGAAACGCCTGAATGTCGGCAAGGTCGGCCAGACGCGGGCAGACGTAAAAACTCTGGCCGCCGCGATAGTGCTCGCGCATCAGCGTCTCGCGGATCACCAGCGGGTCGAAGGGCGAGATGAAGGTTCTGACCGCCATGCGGTCGACCGGCGGCGTGGTAATCAGCGACAGTTCGCGAACCCCGGTCATGGCGAGCTGCAGGGTGCGCGGGATCGGTGTCGCCGAAAGGGTGAGCACATGCACGTCGGTCTTGAGGTCCTTCAGGCGTTCCTTGTGCTTGACGCCGAAATGCTGTTCCTCGTCGATGATCAGGAGGCCGAGATTGGCGAAGTTGACGCCCGTGCCGAGCAGCGCGTGTGTGCCGACGACGATGTCGGTCTTGCCTTCCGCCACTTCCTTCTTGACGAGGTTCAACTCCTTGGTGCCGACCAGCCGCGAGGCCTGCTGGATGCGGATCGGCAGACCGCGGAAGCGCTCGGTAAAGGTCTTGAAATGCTGCCGCGCCAGAAGCGTCGTCGGCACGACGACGGCCACCTGGATGCCGTTCATCGCCGCGATGAAGGCGGCGCGCAGCGCCACTTCCGTCTTGCCGAAGCCGACGTCGCCGCAGATCAGCCGGTCCATCGGCCGTCCCGCGCCGAGATCGCCGCGCACCGCCTCGATGGCGTTCAGCTGGTCCTCGGTCTCGTCATAGGGGAAGCGGGCGGCAAACTCGTCGTAGAGGCCTTCCTGGGTGGTCAGCACAGGCGCCATGCGCATCATGCGCTCGGCGGCGACGCGGATGAGCGCGCCCGCCATGTCGAGCAGCCGCTTCTTGAGCTTCGCCTTGCGCATCTGCCAGGCGCCGCCGCCCAGCTTGTCGAGCTGTGCATCGCTCGACTCCGAGCCGTAGCGCGACAGCAGATCGATGTTCTCGACCGGCAGAAAAAGCTTGGCGTCGTCGGCATAACGCAGCTCGAGGCAGGCATGCGGCGCGCCGGCCGCCTCGATGGTGCGAAGACCGACGAACCGGCCGATGCCGTGCTCGGCATGGACGACGATCGAGCCCTCGTCGAGACCGGCCACTTCCGAGATGAAGTCGGCGGCGCGCTTGCGGCGCTTGGAGCGGCGCACCATGCGGTCGCCGAGAATGTCCTGCTCGCCGACGATGACGAGGTCGCCGGCCTCGAAGCCACCCTCGAGGCTGAGCACGGCGGTCGCCGCCTCGCCCTTCTTCAGTCCGTCGAGTTCCTTGAGCGCGGTGACCGACTTGAGATTGGCAAGGCCGTGCTCGTCGAGCACCTGCAGCAGCCGGTCGAGCGAGCCTTCGGACCAGCCGGCGATCAGCACCTTGGAGCCTGCCGCGCGCTTCTCGGCGATGTATTTCACCGCCTGGTCGAAGACGTTGGTGCGGGTATTGCCCTCGCCTGTCTCGATCGCCGTCTTCGCCCAGCGCGGGCCGGGACGTGCGGCGATCTCGATCACCTTGCGCGCCTCGCCGTCATGCTCGGCAAACGGGGTGAGCCTCAGCGGCGAATGCGCGTCGAGTGCCCGGCCGAATTCGGCGGCACCGAGATAGAGCCGTTCGGGCGGGACCGGCTTGTAGGGCGTACCCTGGGACAGATGGCCCTTGCCGGGCGTCGCGGAATTCAGCCGCGCCTCGTAATAGTCGCGGATCAGCTTGGCCCGCTCCTCGGCCGCCTCACGCACGGTATGGTCGGTGACGATACGGAAGCCCTGGAGGTAGTCGAACACCGTGTCGAGATGGTCGTGGAACAGCGGCAGCCAGTGTTCCATGCCGGCATAGCGCCGCCCCTCGGACACGGCCGCATAAAGCGCGTCGTCGCGGGTCGCGGCGCCGAACAGCGAGAGATAGTTCTTGCGGAAGCGGCTGATCGAATCCGGGGTGAGCGTCACCTCGCTCATCGGATGGAGGTCGAGCGAACGGGCCTGGCCGATGGTGCGCTGGCTGGCCGGATCGAAGGTGCGGATGCTCTCCAGCGTATCGCCGAAGAAGTCGAGGCGCACCGGCTCTTCCGAGCCCGGCACGAAGACGTCGAGAATGCCGCCGCGCACGGCGAATTCGCCGACCTCGCGCACCGTCGCCACGCGCTCGAAGCCGTTGCGCTCCAGCCGGGCGGCGATGTCGTCCATCTTGATCTGGTTGCCGGGGCGGGCCGAGAAGCCGAGGCTGTCGATCACCTCGGCCGGCGCCACCTTCTGCAGCATGGCATTGACCGTGACGAGCACGATCGCCGCATGCGGCTTCTTGCCATGGGCGACCAGGCCGGACAGGGCCGTCAGGCGACGCGCCGATGTATCGGCTGAAGGCGATACACGATCGTAAGGCAGGCAGTCCCAGGCCGGCAGCGTCAGCACCGGGATTTCGGGCGCCGCAAACGACAGATTCTGCTCGATGTCGGCCATGCGCTGACCGTCCGACAGGATATAGGCGACCGGTTGGCCGAGGCGGGCGAGTTCCGCCAAGACGAAGGCGTCCATGCCGTCCGGCACGTGCGAAACGGTGAGCGCGGACTTCGCTGCCGCAATCGTCCTGGTATCGAGAAGCGAGATCATTCCGAGCGTCCGAGCCCTTCCAGCGTGACCGGCGAGAAATCGGGGCGACAGGCGGCGATGCGCTCGAACAGCGGGGTTTGCAGATGTGCCGGCACAGGCGAAGCGCCGGTGATGTACTTCACCAGGTCCTGGTCCTCCTCGCTCATGATGCGCTCCAGCTCGTCGAGCGTGGCATCGTCCATGGTGGCGATCTCGGCTTCGGCGAACTGGCCGAGGATCAGGTCCATTTCGCGGATGCCGCGGTGCCAACAGCGGAACAGAATGCGCCGGCGGCGCGGATCGAGTTCTGCACTGCTGAGGATCAAACCGGTCATATGCAAACACCTTCCTGTTGATGCGCCTCTATAGCGCCGTCACAACCGCTTGTCAGCCTTGCCAAGCCGGTAATTCTCGGCGCATTTTGCCAGCCATCATGCGGCCAACGCTTCTCGATCCCCTGTTTGCCTCCGTCGCTTCGCTGTCCGGCGTCGGGCCGAAGCTTGCGCAATTGCTGGCGAGCCTGCTGGGCCGCGAGGATGCGGAGGACGCGCGCGTCGTCGACCTTCTGTTCCTCGCCCCCTTCCGCCTGATCGACCGGCGCAACCAGCCGGGCATTGCGCTGGCCCAACAGGGTGCGATCGTGACGATCACCGGCAGGGTCGACCGCCACCAGCCGCCGCCGCCCGGCAAGTCCAGCCTGCCCTACCGCGTCTTCCTGCACGACGAAACCGGAGAGCTGGCGCTCACCTTCTTCCGCGTCAAGGGCAACTGGCTGGAAAAGGCCCTGCCCGTCGACGAGACGATCATCGTTTCCGGCAAGGTCGACTGGTTCAACGGCCGGCCCTCCATGGTGCATCCGGACCTGATGGTGAAGGCGAGCGAAGCGGAGAACATGCCGCTGGTCGAGCCGGTCTATCCGCTGACCGCCGGGCTTTCGCCCAAGGTGCTCCGCAAGCAGATCGAGCACGCGGTGGAGCGGGTTCCCGAATTGCCCGAATGGGTCGATCCGGCGCTCGTCACCCGTCAGGGTTTTCCCAGCATCCGCCAGAGTTTTGTCGACCTGCACCATCCACGCGACGAAAAGGACGTCGATCCGCAGGCCCCGGCGCGGCGGCGCCTCGCCTATGACGAATTCCTCGCCGGCCAGGTGTCGCTCGCGCTGGTGCGGCAGAAACTGCGCAAGGTGCCGGGCACGCCGGTCAAGGCAACCGGCGAGATCTCGGACAGGATCCTCGCCGCCCTGCCCTTTTCGCCGACCGGAAGCCAGACGCTTGCGATCGCCGACATCCTGAAGGACATGTCCTCCGACACCCGTATGCTGCGGCTGCTGCAGGGCGATGTCGGGGCGGGCAAGACGCTGGTGGCCCTGCTCGCCATGGCGGCCGCGGTCGAGAGCGGTGGCCAGGCCGTGCTGATGGCGCCGACCGAGATCCTGGCGCGCCAGCACTACGCGACGATCTCGAAATTTGCCGCGAGCGCGGGCCTCAAGGTCGAGGTGCTGACGGGTCGCACCAAGGGCAAGGAGCGCGAGGCGATCACCGAGCGGATCGCATCCGGCGAGGCGCAGATCATCATCGGCACCCATGCGCTCTTCCAGGACACGGTGAACTACAAGAACCTGATGCTGGCCGTGGTCGACGAGCAGCACCGTTTCGGCGTGCATCAGCGCCTCCGCCTGACCGCCAAGGGTATCTCCCCGCACATGCTGGTGATGACGGCGACGCCGATCCCGCGCACGTTGGTGCTTGCCGCCTTCGGCGACATGGACGTCTCCAAGCTCACCGAAAAGCCGGCCGGGCGAAAGCCGATCCAGACGGTGACCGTGCCGAGCGAGCGCACCGGCGAGATCGTCGAGCGGCTGCGCGCCGCCGTCGCGGACGGCAACAAGGCCTACTGGATCTGCCCGCTGGTCGAGGAATCCGACGTATCCGAGTTGATGTCGGCCGAAGAACGCTTTGCCGTGTTGGAAAAGGCGATCGGCGCGCCGATCGGCCTCGTGCACGGCCGGATGAGCGGGCCGGAAAAGGATGCGGCCATGCTCGCCTTCAAGAGCGGCGAGACGCGGTTGTTGGTCGCCACCACAGTCGTCGAGGTCGGCGTCGACGTGCCGGATGCGACGATCATGGTGATCGAGCATGCCGAGCGCTTCGGGCTCGCCCAGTTGCACCAGCTGCGCGGCCGGGTCGGGCGCGGCGACGAGGCGTCGAGCTGCATCCTGCTCTACAAGGGACCGCTCGGCGAAACCGGCAAGGCGCGCCTGTCGATCCTGCGCGACAGCGAAGACGGCTTCCTGATCGCCGAGGAGGACCTGAAGCTGCGCGGCGAAGGCGAACTGCTCGGCACGCGCCAGTCCGGTACGCCGGGTTTCCGCATCGCCAGCCTCGAGGCCCATGCCGATCTCCTGGAAATCGCCCGCAAGGACGCATCCTACCTGCTGGACCGCGATCCGGACCTGATGAGCCCGCGCGGCGAGGCCGTGCGGACCCTGCTCTACCTGCATCGCCGCGACGAGGCGATCCGCTTCCTCCGGGCGGGGTGATGCCGCGGAAACGGGCGACAGGCGGCGTCTCTGTCCGCTGAAACAAGGTGATGAGCGACGCGCTGAGTCAGGCGGTGGCGTCGGGCAGCACGGGCGGCTTGTAGTCGGGCATGACGAGGCCGCCGGAGACCAGCAGCTTGGCCGCCTCCTCGGGGCTCATGTCGAGCACCTTCAGCTTGTCGCGTGGCACGAAGAGCAGGAAGCCGGCCGTCGGAACGGGCGTCGGCGGCAGAAAGACCGCGACCATCTCGACGCCGTCCTCGTTGAGCTTTGCGGCGATCTCGCCCTTCGCCTCCGTGGCGATGAACACCAGCGCCCAGATACCGGGCGACGGAAATTCCATCAGCCCGACCTTCTTGAAGGACGAGGACTGGTCTTTCAGCACCGATTCGAAGATCTGCTTCAGGCTCTTGTAAAGTGTGCGCACCAGCGGCGTGCGATGGAAGATGCGCTCGCCGAAATCGACGATAGAGCGGCCGATCAGGTTCTTGCCGAGAAAACCGATCAGCGTGATCGTCGTGACCGCGATCAGCAGGCCGAAGCCGGGAATGGCGAACTGGAGATAGCTCTCGGGATTGTAGCGGCTGGGAATGTAGGGTTTCACCCAGCTGTCGGCCCAGTCGATAAAGGACCAGGTCAGCCAGATGGTGATGGCCACCGGCGCGCAGATGATCAGTCCCGTGAGGAAGTTGTTGCGGATGCGCGTCGCCAGCGAAATTCGCTCGGGGCTGTCGTTCATCGTCTCGCCGTTATGCTGCATCGCCGAAGAAAGCCGGATGGAACGCGACCATGCCCGACGGGACTTCACCGTGCAAGGGCAGGACGAGGAAATATTCGGGCGGAACACCCGTCGTCGTGAGCTCCGGCCGGGCGGTGAAACCGAACCGGTTGTAGTAGTCCGGTTCCCCGACCAGGGCGAAGCCCGAAGCGCCTTGCGCCTCCAGTCTTGCCAGGCCCTCGCGCATGAGCGCCGAGCCGATCCCGCTTCTCTGCCGGCCGGGCGCCACCGAAATCGGCCCGACACCGTACCAGCCGCCCTCACCGCCCGACAGCGTCACCGGCGAGAAGGCGACATGGCCGACGATCTGGCCCTCGTCCTCGGCGACCAGCGAAAGCGTGAGTTTGCCGAGCCGTCGCAGCCGCTCGATGATCAGCGGCTCCGACCCGTCGCTGTAGGGATGGCCGGTGAAGGCAGCCGCGGTGAGCGCGCCGATGGCGGCTTCGTCCCCGGGCGCTTCCGGCCTGATCCTCATTCGACGGTCACCGACTTTGCCAGATTGCGCGGCTGGTCGACGTCGGTGCCCATGAACACGGCGGTGTGATAGGCGAGCAACTGGATCGGCAGCGAGAAGACCATCGGCGAGATGACTTCCGCGACATTCGGCAGGATGATGGTCGCCATGGTCTCGAGCTTGGAGGCGGCGGCCCCCTTGTCGTCGGTGATGAAGATGATCCGGCCGCCACGGGCCGCCACTTCCTGCATGTTCGAAACGGTCTTTTCGAAGAAGCGGTCGTGCGGAGCAATGACGATGACCGGCATGTTCTCGTCGATCAGCGCGATCGGGCCGTGCTTCAGTTCGCCGGCGGCATAGCCTTCGGCGTGAATGTAGGAGATTTCCTTGAGCTTCAGCGCGCCTTCCATGGCCAGCGGATAGCTGGTGCCGCGGCCGAGATAGAGCACGTCCTTGTATTTCGACAAGTCGCGCGCCAGCGCTTCCATCTGCGGCTGGATGGCATTCAGCACCTGGCTCATGATACGCGGCATTTCCGCCAGGCTCTTTACCAGCTGCTTCTCCTCGTCCGCCGAAATCGTCCCGCGCGCCTTGCCGGCAGCGATCGCCAGCGAAGCGAGAACGGCGAGCTGGCAGGTGAAGGCCTTGGTCGAGGCAACGCCGATCTCCGGCCCGGCGAGAATCGGGAAGATGGCATCGGCCTCGCGGGCGATGGTCGATTCCTTGACGTTGACGATGGCGCCGATCTTCAGGCCTTCGTCATGGCAGTAGCGCAGCGACGCCAGCGTGTCGGCGGTCTCGCCCGACTGCGAGATGAACAGTGCCGCCTGGTCCTTGGACAGCGGCATTTCGCGGTAGCGGAACTCGGACGCGACGTCGATTTCGACCGGCAGCCGTGCATAGCGCTCGAACCAGTACTTGCCGACCAGGCCGGCGAGATAGGCCGTGCCGCAGGCGGAGATGGCAAGGCCGCGCAGGTTCTTGAAGTCGATCGCCTCGTCGATCGGCTTGACCGAGTGGCTGTGGAAATCGACATAGTGCGACAGCGCGTGCGAGATGACCTCCGGCTGCTCGTAGATTTCCTTTTCCATGAAATGGCGGTGATTGCCCTTGTCGACCACGAAGGCGGTCGCCTGGGAAATCTGGTGCGCGCGCTCGACCGGATTGCCGGAGAAATCGATGATCTCCGCGCCATTGCGGTGAATGATGGCGCAGTCGCCGTCGACCAGATAGGCGATCTCGTTGGTGAACGGGGCGAGCGCGATCGCGTCCGAGCCGAGGAACATCTCGCCCTTGCCGAAACCGACGGCGAGCGGAGGCCCGAAGCGGGCCGCCATGATGGTGTCCGGATCGTCGGCGAACATCACGACGAGCGCATAGGCGCCCTTGACGTGGTTGAGCATGGCGAGCATCGCGGCGCGATTGTCGAGGCCCTTGCGGCGGTACTTGGCGATCAGCTGGGCGACGATCTCGGTATCGGTCTGGGTGGTGAAGACAGCACCTTCGGCCGTCAGCTCGTCGCGCAGCTCGGAGAAGTTCTCGATGATGCCGTTATGGACGACGGCGACGCCGTCGACGAAATGCGGATGGGCATTGGTCTCGTTCGGCACGCCGTGGGTCGCCCAGCGAGTATGGGCGATGCCGATCGTGCCGGACAGCGGCTCGGAATCGAGCTTCTTCTCGAGGTTGAACAGCTTGCCCTCGGCGCGGCGGCGATCCATCACGCCATTGTCGATGGTGGCGACGCCGGCGGAATCATAGCCGCGATATTCGAGCCGCTTCAGCGCGTCGACGAGACGCCCAGCAACCTGTTGATTACCGACAATACCGACAATGCCGCACATACACTTCTCCGTCTGGCTTCATCCTGGGCGCCAGTCCTAATGGTTTTGCCGATTTGCGCAATCCGCGCAGCGGTCACATTCGATTTCGCAACGTTACGCAGTCGCAGCAATCAGGACTTCGCGCTGCGGGAGGCCTTGAGCGCGTCGTTGCGGGCGCGGATCGCCTTGGCCCGTTCCGGCTTGATTTCCTGGCGGGCGCGGCCGAGCGCCAGAGCGTCGGCGGGCACATCCTCGGTGATCACGCTGCCGGAGGCGACAAAGGCGCCGGCGCCGACCGAGACTGGCGCGACCAGCGCGCTGTTGGAACCGATGAAGGCCCCATCCCCGATCCGCGTCTCGTGCTTGTTCACCCCGTCATAATTGCAGGTGATGGTGCCCGCGCCGATATTGGCATTGGCGCCGATGACGGCGTCGCCGATATAGCTCAGGTGGTTGACCTTGGCGCCCTTGCCGATCTCGGCCTTCTTCACCTCGCAGAAATTGCCGACCTTGGCGCCTTCGGCGAGATTGGCGCCGGGGCGCAGCCGGGCAAACGGCCCGACGGTCGCGCCTGCTGCCACATGCGCGCCCTCCAGATGCGAAAATGCGTGAATGACAGCGCCACCCTCGACGGTGACGCCGGGACCGAACACCACGTTCGGCTCGATCAGCGCATCCTGGCCGATCTCCGTGTCATGGCTGAGGAAGACGGTTTCCGGTGCGATCATCGACACGCCCGAAACCATCAGTTCGTGGCGGCGGCGTTCCTGCCACAGTCGCTCGATCACCGCGAGTTCGGCGCGGTTGTTGCAGCCCGTCAGCTGGTCTTCCGGCGCATCGACGGCAACCGTGCGGCCGCCGAGCGAGCGGGCGATCTCGACGAGGTCCGTCAGATAGTATTCGCCCTTGGCGTTGGAATTGCCGATGCGGGTGAGGAATTCGAGCGCCTTGCGGCCGTTGATCGCCATCAGGCCGCTATTGCACCAGGTGACCGTGCGTTCGGCGTCCGAAGCGTCCTTCTCCTCGCGAATGGCGATCAGTTCGCCGTCCTTGACGAGCAGGCGGCCGTAGCCGGTGGGGTGGGCGGTGTGGAAGCCGATGACGGCCACGTCATTGCCCTCAGCCAGCGCGGCCCGCGCCGCCAGGAGCGGTTCGGCGGTGATCAGCGGCACGTCGCCATAGGCGACGAGAATATCGTCATAGCCGCGGGCGATGGCGTCGCGCGCGGCGAGCACGGCATGTCCCGTGCCCAGCCGCTCGGTCTGGATGAAGGGCGTGACGTTGACGCCGCCGATGCTGCCGGCCTTCGCAACCTTCTCCGTATCGCGCCCGACCACCAGCGCCACGTCGCTGATGCCGGACGATGCGATGCTCTTCATCACATGCGCGATCATCGGCAGGCCGGCGACGGGGTGAAGCACCTTCGACATGGACGATTTCATGCGGGTGCTTTCGCCTGCGGCGAGGATGACGGCGAGACAGCTGCGGCTCATGATTACTCCCAGCGGGTAGGACAGGATTCGAAAAGATCAAGCGATGGCAGTCTCATAGCAGCAACCGTTAGACGGAACCAACAGCAAAAGGGGCGCCGCAAAGCAGCGCCCCTTTCAAAAATCATTGCAGCCGGAATTATTGCGGCAGCTTGTCGTCGACGCCGGCGATGTAGAAGTTCATGCCGAGCAGCGCGCCGTCCTCGGCCTTTTCGCCGTCCTTCAGCCAGTCCGAACCGTCCTGCTTCTTGATCGGACCGGTGAAGGGATGCAGTTCGCCGGACTTGATCTTGGCTTCGATGTCCTGCGCCATGGCCTTCACGTCGTCGGGCATGTTGGTGTAGGGCGCCATGGTCAGGATGCCGTCCTTCAGGCCGTCCCAGATCTGTTCCGACTTCCAGGTACCGTCGAGGAGCGCCTGGGTGCGCTTGATGTAGTAGGCGCCCCAGGTGTCGACGATCGCCGTCATCTGGGTTTCCGGACCGGCCTTGATCATGTCGGATGCCTGGCCGAAGGCCTTGATGCCGCGTTCGGCGGCAACCTGCATGGGCGCGGTGGTGTCGGTGTGCTGGGTCAGGATGTCCACGCCCTGGTCGATCAGGGCCTTGGCGGCGTCGGCTTCCTTGCCCGGGTCGAACCAGGTGTTGGCCCATACGACCTTGACCTTGAACTCCGGATTGACCGACTGGGCGCCGTGCATGAAGGAATTGATGCCCATGACGACTTCCGGGATCGGGAAGGAGGCGATGTAGCCGGCGACGCCCTTCTGCGACATCTTGGCGGCGATCACGCCCTGAATGTAGCGGCCTTCATAGAAGCGCGAATTGTAGGTCGCGACATTGTCGGCGGCCTTGAAGCCGGTGGCGTGCTCGAACTTCACATCGGGGAACTTGGCGGCAACCTTGACGGTGGCGTCCATGAAGCCGAACGAGGTGGTGAAGATCAGCTTGCAGTCGGAGCGGGCGAGGCGCTCGATGGCGCGCTCTGCATCGGGGCCTTCCGGAACGCTTTCGAGGAACGGCGTTTCGATCTTGTCGCCGAAATGCGCCTGCAGCTGCTGGCGGCCGATGTCGTGGGCCTGGGTCCAGCCGCCGTCGGTCGTCGTGCCGACATAGATGAAGCAGACCTTGGTCTTGTCTTCGGCCTGGGCAGAGGCCGCGAAACTGCCGAGAACGGCAGCGCTCGTGGCGAGTGCGATAAGCATCTTTTTCATGGGGAACCCCTTCTGGTTGTTGACAAAGGCTTGTGTTTTTACCGGTCAGGCACGAACGGCTTGCCGAGCGAGGCCGGAGTGTTGATCAGCGTGGTGCGCCGATTTTGCGAGATAATCACGAGGACCACAATGGTCGCCGCATAGGGCAGCGCGGAAAGAAGCTGCGAGGGTAAACCGATGCCGAAGGCCTGGGCGTGCAGCTGGCCGATGGTGACGGCGCCGAACAGGTAGCCGCCGGCCAGCACCCGCCACGGCCGCCACGAGGCGAAGACGACCAGCGCCAGCGCGATCCAGCCGCGGCCGGCGGCCATGTTCTCGACCCATTGCGGCGTGTAGACGAGCGACAGCTGGGCGCCGGCGAGCCCGGCACAGGCGCCGCCGAACAGCACCGCGAGATAGCGGGTGCGGATCACATGGATGCCGAGTGTGTGGGCGGAACCGTGATTGTCGCCGATCGCTCGGAGCGTCAGGCCGGACCGCGTGCGGAACAGGAACCAGTTCACCCCGACCACCAGCAGGATGGACAGGTAGAAGATGAGGTCCTGCCTGAACAGCAGCGGGCCGAGGAACGGGATGTCGGCCAAAAGCGGAATGGCGATCGGCTGGAGCTTGACGCCGGGTACGCCGACGAAGCTCTCGCCCAGCATGCCCGACACGCCGAGACCGAGAATGGTGAGCGCCAGACCGGTCGCCACCTGATTGGCGACCAGCGTCAGCGTGAGGAAGGCAAACAGCAGCGAGAAGACGGCGCCAGCAAGGATACCGGCACCCACCCCGATCAACGGCGAGCCGCTCAGCTGCGCGACGGCGAAGGCGCAGACCGCGCCGATGATCATCATGCCCTCGACGCCGAGATTGAGCACGCCCGAGCGTTCGGTCACGAGTTCGCCCATGGCGGCGATGACGAGCGGCGTGGAGGCCGTGATGACGGTGAGCAGGATGGCTTCGAAGATCATCATCGGCCGGCCCCCGCGATGAGCGCGCGGCCTTTGCCGAGCACGATCTTGATGCGGTAGTGGATCAGTGTGTCGCAGGACAGCACGAAGAACAGCAGAAGCCCCTGGAAGACCCGGGTCACCTTGTCGGAGACCCCGATCGACAACTGCGCACCCTCCCCGCCGAGATAGGTCAGCGCCAGCACCAGACCCGAGGCGATGATGCCGAGCGGGTTGAGGCGGCCGAGGAAGGCGACGATGATCGCGGTGAAGCCGTAGCCGGGGGAGATCGACGGCTGGAGGTGGCCGATCGATCCCGAGACCTCGGAGATGCCGGCAAGCCCCGCCAGCGCCCCGGAAAACAGCATGGAGAACCAAATCATGCCGCGCGAGGAGAAGCCGGCGAACCGCCCTGCCCGCTCCGACTGGCCGAGCACCACAACCTGGAAGCCCTTCAGCATGTAGCGCATCATGAACCAGACGCCGACGGCGGCGATGATGGCGAAGGCGAAGCCCCAGTGCGCCCGGCCCGACGACAGCATTTCCGGCAGCACGCCCTCGGTGACGAAGGATCGGCTCTGCGGGAAGTTGTAGCCCGCCGGATCGCGCCAGAGGCCGCGCACCAGCCAGTCGAGGAAGAGCTGGGCGATATAGACCAGCATCAGGCTGGTGAGGATTTCATTGGTGTTGAACCGCGCCTTGAGCAGCGCCGGGATCGCCGCATAGAGCGCGCCGCCGACCATGCCGAGGATCAGCATCAGCGGCAGGAGCAGCGGCGAATGCCATTCGTAGAACACCACCGGCAGGAACGAGCCGGTGATCGCGCCGATGGTGAACTGGCCCTCGGCGCCGATATTCCAATTGTTCGAGCGGTAGGCGACCGACAGGCCGACGGCGATCAGGATCAGCGGCGCCGCCTTGATGGCGAGTTCATGCAGCGACCAGACCTCGAGCAGCGGCTCGATGAAGAAGCTGAACAGCGCGTCGACCGGGTCCTTGCCGAGCAGGGCGAACATCAGTCCGCCGAAGATCACGGTGAGCGCCAGCGCGACGAGCGGCGACACGATCGCGAAGAAACCGGACATGCCGGGTCGGCGTTCGAGTTCAATGCGCATTCGCCGTCTCCAAACCGTGCATGCCGCCCATCAGGAGGCCGATCTTCTCGCGCGTCATCGTCGCTGCCGGATAACTCTGCGACAGCCGGCCCTCGGAAATGGCTGCGATCGTGGTCGCCACCTCGAAGATCTCGTCGAGGTCCTGGCTGATGACCACGACCGCCGATCCGGCGCGCGCCAGGTTGATCAGCGCCTGACGGATGCGGCTGGCCGCCCCTGCATCGACCCCCCAGGTGGGCTGGTTGACGATCAGCACGGCCGGCTGCCGGTCAAGCTCGCGACCGACGATGAATTTCTGCAGGTTTCCGCCGGACAAGGAGCCTGCGGCCGGATCGGCGCCGCTCTTGCGCACGTCCATCGCCTCGCAGATGCGCTGCGTCGCGCCCTTCACCGCCTCGTGGCGGATCAGTTTCAGGATCCCGCCCGAGAGGAAGGATCGCGCGTCCGACCGGTTGCGGGCGAGTAGCAGGTTGTCCGACAGGGGAAGCGCCGAGACGGCGCCGTGGCCGTTGCGTTCCTCGGGCACGAAACCGGCGCCGAGCAGGCGGCGGCCGTTGATGCCGGTCCGCCCGACAGCGCGGCCGCGAATGCGAACGGCGTCGTTGTCCTCGGTCGTGTATTCGCCGGAGAGCGCATCGAACAGCTCACCCTGACCGTTGCCCGCCACGCCGGCGATCGCCAGCACCTCGCCGGCGCGGACGCTCAGCGACAGGTTCTTGAGTTCCATGGCAAAGGGCGTGCGCGGGCGAAGTGTCAGGTTACGGACTTCCAGCTGCACGTCGCCGGCCGTCACCGCGTCGTCCCGCATCACGGTCGCGACTTCGCCGCCGACCATCATACGGGCAAGGGTGGCCGGCGTCTCGCCGCGCGGATCGCAGGCGCCGGTGACCTTGCCGTGGCGCAACACGGTGGCACGGTCGCAGATGCGCTGCACCTCTTCCAGGCGGTGGCTGATGTAGAGAACCGAGCGGCCTTCGGCCTTCAGCTTGAACAGCGTCTCGAACAGCTTGTCGGCTTCCTGCGGGGTAAGGACCGAGGTCGGCTCGTCGAGGATGATGAGTTTCGGGTTCTGCAGCAGTGCCCTGACGATCTCGATCCGCTGCCGTTCGCCGACCGAAAGGTCGGCGACATGGGCGGCCGGATCGAGCGGCAGGCCGTAGGCCTTGGAAAGCTCGGCGGCCTTCTGCGAGATTTCGTCGATCGACACGTTTTCGTCGAGCGCCAGCGCGATGTTCTCCGCGACGGTCAGGGCCTCGAACAGTGAGAAATGCTGGAAGACCATGCCGATGCCGAGGCGCCGTGCGGCGGCGGGCGAGACGATGTCCTCCGGCTTGCCCTTCCAGCAGACGCGGCCGGATGTCGGGGCAAGAATGCCGAACAGCATCTTGACCAGGGTCGATTTGCCGGCGCCGTTTTCGCCGAGCAGCGCGTGGATCTCGCCATGGCCGATCTCAAGGTCGATACCGTCGCAGGCAGCGAAGCTGCCGAACAGCTTGGTCAGCCCCTCGACGGCCAAAAGTGGCTCGGTGTTCGTCATGTCACCCTTCGGCACAGTTCCCTCTTGCGCTCGCACCGCAGCCCCCAAGCGTGCCGATCAAAGCGAAAAACGATATTGATACGCGCTTTGCGCCATCCGGCAACCGACCCGTCGCAACTTTTTTTGCACATGCACATTGAAGCCGGCGGTTCAGGACTTCGACCTGCCGAGGGAGGGAAACCATTGCAGCACCGCGCCGATGCCATAGAGGTAGATGCCGGTGATGATGAAGCCGAGAGTCACCCAGTCGGGGGTGTGGAAATGCTTCAGAAGCGCATAGCCGCCGAAGCCGCACCACAGGAAGAAGACCGCCAGATTGAGGGACCTCAGCCGCTGGACGCGCACCGGATGGAGGAAATGGATCGGCAGGAAGGTCAGGACGACGGAGGCGATGACCACCACCAGCGCGGTCGTCGCATCGGCGTCGATGACGAACAGCGTGAACACGATCATGTTCCACACCACCGGAAAGCCGGAGAAGAAATATTCGTCGGTCTTCATGCCCATGTCGGCATAGTAGATGGCGCTCGACACCACGATCATGCCGGCGGCAACGAAGGACCAGGGCTCGCCGATCATGCCGCTCTGGTAGAGCGCAAAGGCCGGAAGAAGCACATAGGTGACGTAGTCGATGATGTTGTCGAGCGTATCGCCCGACCAGTTCGGCAGCACTTCCTTGACCCGCACCTTGCGGGCGATCGGCCCGTCGATGCCGTCGACCAGAAGCGCCAGGCCCAGCCACCAGAACATGTCGACGAAGCGACGCTCGGCGGCCGCGACGACACCCAGGAAAGCGAGGAACGAACCGGAGGCGGTCAGAATGTGGACAGAGAAAGCACGCATTTCCGCGTAAGGCACCCGCCGATAATTGAAGATCTTCATATCCGGTTTCTGCCCCGCTCTTCGCCCTGCGATTTCGTATCGACCGAAACCGCATTTTTTGCAACCGCGTTGGCGAAAGATGAACACATTTAGCGGGCTCTGCTGCCGCAGGCAGGATGGAGGCCTGCGCCAATTCGGCTTATGGATTTCTGCGTGCAGGCGCTCTAGATAGAGTGAAACTCAAGAGGTGGCCAAGATGAAAGAGTTCGATATCGCTGTGGTCGGCGGCGGCCTTGCCGGCTCCATCGCCGCGGTGGCCCTTGCCCGGGGCGGACGTCGCATTGCCTTTGTCGCCCCGCCGACCGGTGGCGACCGGCGCACCACCGCGCTGATGGATCAGTCGGTCCGGATGATGGAGCGGCTCGGCCTTTGGGACGCGGTCAGTCCTTCGGCGGCTGCGCTGTCGACCATGCAGATCGTCGACGGTACCAACCGTTTGCTGCGCGCACCCGTCGTCGCCTTTCGCAGCGCCGAGATCGGGCTGGACGCCTTCGGCTACAACATGCCCAACAGCGCCCTGCTAAAGGTTCTGGGCGACGCAGTCGCGGCCGAGCCCAACATCACGCTCCTCCCCTCAGCCGCCGAAGACATCGCCTTTGGCCCGGACAAGGTTGTGATACAGCTTGCCGGCGGCGAGAGCCTGGAAGCGGCTTTCGTCGTCGGCGCCGACGGTCGCAAGTCGAAGGTCCGCGAAAGTGCAGGCGTCGGCGTGCGCACCTGGTCCTATCCGCAGACGGCCGTCGTGCTGAACTTCGCCCACACCGTGCCGCACCGCAACGTGTCGACCGAGTTCCACGGCGAAAGTGGCCCCTTCACCCAGGTGCCCCTGCCCGGCCAGCGCTCCAGCCTCGTCTGGGTGGTCGATCCGAAGGAAGCCGAGCGCCTGCTCGCGCTCACGAATGAAGACCTGTCGCGGGCGGTGGAAACCCGCATGCAGTCGATGCTGGGCAAGGTTTCGGTCGAGGACGGGGTTGAGGCCTGGCCGCTTTCCGGCATGACCGCCAATCGCTACGGCGCGGGCCGCGCCGCCTTCATCGGCGAGGCCGGTCACGCCTTCCCGCCGATCGGCGCGCAGGGGCTGAACCTCAGCCTGCGCGACATCGCGGCACTCGAAGACATCCTGTGCGATCGCACCGGCCAGCCGATCCCCGCCGATGCCGGAGATCGCTTCGACGCCAAGCGCCGCGTCGATGTGATCAGCCGCACGGCGAGCGTCGACCTGCTCAACCGCTCGCTCCTTTCGAGCCTCCTGCCGGTGCAGATGCTGCGGGCGGCGGGGTTGCAGGTGCTCTCCAGCGTCGCGCCGCTTCGCCATCTGGTGATGCAGGAAGGCGTTTCCCCCGGCCGCGCGCTGCGTTCGTTCCCGAGCTTCTTACGGGAAAAGATCCGGCGGTAGGATCCCGTTGGTGATGGCGTAGAGCAGGCCTGAGACCGACAGCACCGAAAGCACGGTGGTGATCAGGATGGTGGCCGAGGCGCGCTCCTGCCAGACGCCGTATTGCTGACCGATGACGAAGACATTGGTCGCCGTCGGCAAAGAGGCGAGCAGGACTGCGGTGAAGATCCACAGCGGATCGAAATTGCCGGCCAGCCCGAGCACGACATAGACCAGCAGCGGATGCAAAAGCAGCTTGATCGGCACGATATAGCCGATCTCGGCGGGAATGCGCTTCAGCGGGCGCAGCGCCAGCGTCACGCCCATGGCAAACAGGGCGCACGGGGCGGCCGCCTGCGCCAGATAGTCGATCAGCCGCTGCAGGGCGAGCGGCGGCTCAAAATTCAGCCCGGCGGCGAGGAAACCGATCGCGGTGGCGATGATGAACGGGTGGTAGGCGATCTTCTTGGCGACATCGAGCGCCACCCGGCTGCGCAGCCGCTCGTCGCCGCCGGCAAAGGCCATCAGTGCCGGCGCGGCGATGAAATGGGCGGCATTCTCGAAGCAGAAGATCAGCGCCACCGGAACGGCGGCGGCTTCGCCGAAGGCCAGCAGCGCCAGCCCCGGTCCCATGTAGCCGATATTGCCATAGGCCCCGGCCAGCGCCTGGATGGTGCAGTCGGGTATCGTATTGCCGCGCACGAACCGTCCGATCAGGAAGACGAGAACGAAGATCGCATAGGTGGCGGCGAGCGAGGCGGCGATGAAGTCGACGCGGGTCAGTTCCTCGATCGGCGTGCGCGACACCAGCTTGAAGAACAGCGACGGCAGCGCGATGTAGATCACGAAGAAGTTGAGCCAGCCGAGCGCCTCGGCGGGCTGGCGCGTCAGCCGGCCGGAAACATAGCCGATCAGGATCAGCCCGAAGAACGGCAGGACCAGTGCGATAATGTCTGCCAAGCCACCGCTCCTCGCATTCCGGGGCCGGACGTATGCGACCCTTCGTCTTCGGCCTTAGCCGATTTGCGACAGGATTGGAAAGGTCTGCTGGAACCAAATCGCCATGTCGGCGACGAATCCGAAGATAAAGGCAAGCCCGGTGAGAACGAGCAACCCGCCCATGATCTTCTCGACCAGGCCGAGATGCCTGCGGAAGCGAGTGAGGAAGCGCATGAAGGCGCCGGAAAAGGCAGCCGCGATCCAGAAGGGCACGGCGAGACCAAGCGAGTAGACGGCGAGCAGCATGGCGCCCTCGCCGACCGTGTCACGCGCGGCGGCCACGCCGAGGATCGCGCCGAGCACCGGACCGATACAGGGCGTCCAGCCGAAGGCAAAGGCCAGGCCCATGACATAGGCGCCCGACAGCGTCGCCGGCTTGCCGCCGCCGGAGATTCGCATCTCGCGCGACAACAGCCCGATGCGGAAGACGCCGAGGAAGTTGAGGCCCATGATGATGATGATGACGCCGCCGATCTTGGCCAAGAGGTCGAGATGCTGGCGCAGCAGCGTGCCGATGGTCGAGGCGCCGGCGCCGAGCGCGACGAACACGGTGGCAAAGCCGAGGGTGAAGGCGAGCGCCGAAAACATCACCGCGCGCCGCGCCTGGCGGTCCTCAGTCGCCACCCCGCCGCCGCGGAACTGGTCGACGGAGATGCCGGCCATGTAGCAGAGATAGGGCGGGACAAGCGGCAGGACGCAGGGCGACAGGAAGGACAGCGCCCCGGCGAACAGCGCGCTGAGCAGCGAAATCTCGGCAATCGACACGAAGCAAACTCCCTTTGCGGCCCGGTGCCGCCTTCCTAGCGCCGTCGTCCCCTGCTTGCCAATCACCTTTCCGTTCGCTGCGACAATTGCGCGCCATCTTCTCCGCCGTGCCGAAAATTTCGGTTGACCGGCAAGGGGCACCTGCCTATGTAACGCACACTTCCGCGGGGACGCCACGTCCCCCTTGGGAGAGCGTAGCTCAGCCGGTAGAGCAACTGACTTTTAATCAGTAGGTCCAGGGTTCGAATCCCTGCGCTCTCACCATTTCTTCCCTTGTCCATACCGAAGACATAGGTAACAGTTCGTCCCCCAGACATGGGCGACAACCGCGGCCGGCCGATGCGCAATCTCGGCGATCCTGGGCAAACCGGTCACAACTGCGATTCGAGCGGGAGCAGTCCGGTAACAGTCGCGACGAAGCGACGCCAGTAGCTGGCGCCCGGTTCATCGTGCTCGGGCGGGCTGTCGGGTTCGCCGTTCCATTGCAGGGCGCCGTCCTCGATACTCAGCCGGTAGGCATGGGTCGGCCCGCTATGGGTGAGGAACTCGCGCCGCACTTCGGCCGCCAGATCCGCATGACGAAACAGCACGCCCATTTCGGTATTGAGCGCGATCGACCGCGGGTCGTAGTTGAACGAGCCGATGAAGCCGGTCCGGTCGTTGACGGTGAAGGCCTTGGTGTGCAGGCTGGCATTGCTGGAGCCGAACAGCGAGATCCGCCCCGGCCGGCTTTCCGCCTTCAGCTCGAACAGATCTATCCCGCTTTCGAGCAAGCCTTCCCGGTAGCGGGCATAGGCGCCGTGGACGGCGGCGACGTCGGTCGCTGCGAGCGAATTGGTCAGCACCTTGACCTTGGCCCCGCGCTCGACCAGGCGGCGCAGGCTGCTTGCGCCCTCGTCGCCGGGGATGAAATAGGGCGATGTGATCTCCAGGCTGGTGGTCGCAGAAGCAATGACCGGATCGATCGTCTCGTTGAGCCAGCTCTGCTGCCCGACATCGAGAACCTTTTCCGGCGGATCGGAAACCACCTCCGCCGAGGCCGTCCAGTGCGTGGCACCTCCGGTCACCAGCGCCTTGGCCGCCCCCTCTCCTTGCCTCAAGCGGGACAGGTAGAGCTTTGCCGGCTCGCTCGAGGCCGCCTGCTCCAGCCGCGCCCGCAGTCGCGTGAGCTCCCGGTGTTCCGGATCCGACAGGCTGCGGATCGGCAAAACGACCGGGCTGTTCCAGAAGCGGTCGAAGATGGTCGCGGTCTGGTCGACCGCCGGGCCGACCATGGAAACGTCGAGATCGCGGAAATTCGCGGTGTCGGACGCGCCGAAATAGGCGTCGCCGATATTGCGCCCGCCGACGATTGCCAGCCTGCCGTCGGCGATCCAGGCCTTGTTGTGCATGCGTCGCATGACCGTCAGGATGCGCAGCGCCATGTCCATGCCGCGCGCGAGCGTGCTGTCACGGCTGAGCGCCGGATTGAACAGCCGGACCTCGATATTGGGATGGCTGTCATAGGCGAGATAGACGTCGTCACCGCCGCGCGCATTGATGTCGTCGAGCAGGATGCGCACCCTCACCCCGCGATCGGCCGCGGCCAGCACCTCCCGGCCGAGAAGCCCGCCGGTGAAATCGTCGCGCCAGTAGTAATATTGCAGGTCGAGGCTGCGGCCGGCAGCGCGCGCCGCATGGGCCCGGACCGCGAAGGCGTCGACATCGTCGGAGATCAGCCGAAGCCCGCTCTCGTCCGGGTGGTCCACCGTCAGCGGACCGATCTCCCGGTCGAGCGGGGTCTCGCTTTCGGCGACCGGCAGCGCAAAGGACGCCGGCCCGCGTGCCTGCGCGGCGAACCGCCCGTAGAGATAGACGGCAAGCCAGGAGGCAACGGCAAGAGCGACGACGCCGATCAACACGATTTTCGCAATGCGCAAGTCTGACCTCCGGAACCCCGCTGCAGCGCTCTGATAACGCGCGGGCATCGGAACGGTTCGATGCGGACTGCAATTATGGGCAGGAAAGTCAGCGAATGCCGCGGAGCGCCGATGACGGCGTGGCGCGCGTCACACGCCAGGCCGGATAGAGCGCGGCGAGCGGCCCGACCAGCACGACCCAGAACAGCGCCTCGGCGACGATGCCCAGGCTCAGATAGGGTTCGAGCAGGCCCGCCGAAATGCGCAGCCACGACACCAGATGCATGCCGGCAATCCCGAGACCGACCCCGATGAAACTGCCGATCAGGCACATTATCAGCCCCTCGACCACCACCAGCATGCGGATGCGCGCCGGCGTCCAGCCGATCGCCGCGAGGATGCCGAATTCCTGGACGCGCTCGGAGACCGACATCAGCAGCGTATTGGCCACCAGGATCGACGAGGCGAGAATCATGATCAGCGAGACCGCCGAGGTGACCGCATCGACCGTCTTGACGAAGTCCATGTTCTCGGCGAACTCCGCGCTGTCGCTCACCTCGATCGTCGGCGACACCTTGGCGAGCGCCGCCTTGACGGTCGCCGCCCTGTCCGGTTCCACCGGACGCGCCAGGCGGATCTGCACCAGCGAGACGCTGGCCGGGCGGCCGAGAAGTTCCTGGAGCCCCTTCAGACGGGCCACGGCGACGTTCTGGTTGAACACCGAGTCCGGCACCGAGATGCCGGTGATGCGGAAGGGCTCGTACTGGATCTGGATCTCGTCGCCCACCGTCTTGCCGAGCGCCTCGGCGACGGTGCGGCCGAGCACCACTTCGCGGTCGCCGGTGGGGATCACGCCTTGTTCGAGCGCCAGCGAGCGCCACAGGAAGCTGTCGTCCGGCCAGCCGGTGACGAAGATATTGGCCTCGTCGTCGACCTCGGCGATCGTCAGAACGATGCCCGCCGCCTCCTCGACGCCGGGCACGGCATCGAGCCTCTCGACCAGTTCGGCGGAAATCGAACTGCTGACCAGGCTGTAGGTGCCGCGCTGGCTGACGACATAGTCGCCGCCGACATCGCCGACGCCCTGGGCATAGCTGTCCTGCAGGCCGCGCGTCAGGCCGGTGAGCGCGACGAAACTGCCGACGGCCACTGCGATGCCGAGCACGGTGAGCGTGGAGCGAAGTTTCTGCGACAGGAGGTTTCGGGCAGGCAAGGTCAGGAGATTCATGCGGAGACCTCGGAAGTCGCGGCGAGCCGCGGAACACGCTGGTCGGAAACGATCCGTCCGTCGACCAGTTCGACGCGCCGGTCGCAGCGTTCGGCGATCGCCCGGTCATGGGTGACGATGACGACCGTGATCGCATTGTTGCGCTGCAGATCCTCGAGCAGGTCGATGATGTCGGCGCTCGACCGGCTGTCGAGACTGCCCGTCGGTTCGTCGGCGACGATCAGTTCGGGGCGGTTGGCAAGCGCCCGGGCGATCGCCACCCGCTGCCGCTCGCCGCCGGACAGTTGCAGCGGATGCTGGCGACCGCGCTGACCGAGGCCAAGACGCTCCAGCAGTTCCGCCACCCGCTCGCGCCGGTCACGCGCCGAAATCCCCTGCCACAGCATGGCGAGTTCGATGTTCTCCGCCACCGTCAGCGACGGGATCAGATAGAAGGACTGGAAGACGAAGCCGATCCGCTCGGAGCGGATGCGCGCCCAGTCCGTCCTGCCCCGCACGATCTCTCCATCGAACAGCACCTCGCCTGCGCTCGGTTCTTCAAGGCCGCACAGCACGTCGAGCAGCGTCGACTTGCCGCTGCCGCTCGGGCCGGTGATGGCGATGAAATCGCCGCGCGCCACCGAGAAGGAAACATCGTCCAGGGCAATGATGCGGCCGTTGTCATAGTCACGGCGGCAATTGCGGAGTTCGACCAGTTGGGACATGCAGAGGCTCTCAGTTCCGGCCGTCGAGTTCGGCGCGCAGGCTCCTGGTCAGCGCGGCGAGCGAACCGCCGAGCGCCTTGATCCGCGGCGCGTAGTCGTCGCGGCGGGCGACGGTCAGCGAGGCACCATTGCCGACGATATCGATCAAACAGAAGGAACCGCCGCAGGGCCGCATCTTCCAGTCGAGCCTGCGCGCGCTGCCGTCGCGACGGATCTGCGAGGTCAGCACCACGACATCCCGCGAACCCAGCGGCTTTGCATCGTTGACCCGCAGGCGATCGTCCGGACGGATGCGGCGATCGAGTTCCACGGCCATGACGTCGCGCAGCACCAGCCGGAAGTCGCGACGCTCCGCCTCGCCGGCCGCATCCCAGGCCTTGCCGGCGACCTTGCGGGCGATCTCGTCAAGGTCGAGATAGCGCTCAAGCAAGGGGGCGAGCTTGGAGGCTGGACCGCTGGCCGATGCGACCGTCAGGGAATGGATCCTCTCGACCGCGGCGATGGCACCGTCGATATTGGCAGCCGATGCGGGAAACGTTGGGCCTGCCAAGGAAACCAGGCATACCAAAACTGTGAGCAAACCGCGCATGCAGTCTTGCGCACGGCCAGAACGTCCAGACTTCAACCAAAAGTACATGCCAACCCCAGAAAGTACCCCGCAAGATGAAGGCGGCTGGACTTTCCCTTTTCCAATGCGCGAATCGTCCCCACGACTACTCAAGCGCGCGCTTGACATCATAAGTGCGACGTCCCTAATGCGCAAAGGAAAAGGCCTCTCGGCAAATTAGCAATTGGCCGCAGGAAGGCGAGTGCTTCGTTCAGGTCTTCTTGGCCTGGGGTTCGACGGAATCGGTGATGACAAGCGACTGGAGTGTGCCGATTACGGGTGCCTATTGCGAACGGACGGCGCCGGGATTCTGGGGCGAACCGCTGAATGCCAGTTCCAGCCTGCTCGTCGTCGTCGTCAGCCTCCTTGCCCTCGTGCATGTGCTCCGCACCCGTTCCCTCTCTCCCGGCCTGATCGCTATGATGGCGCTTGCCTTGGCGATCGGCATCGGCTCCTTCCTCTGGCACACCTTTGCGACGCGCTGGGCCGAGCTTGCCGACGTACTGCCGATCTGGGCCTTTGTCGCGCTCTACGGCGCAGCCGTGCTGAAGGACTCGGTCAGGCCTCCGATCGGCCTGCCCGTCGCCGTCGCCTTCGGTGCTGTCGTGTTCGTTGCAGGGCTCGCGCTGTCGATGCGGGACACGCATATGCTGGGAGATACCGTCAGCGGTTCCACCCAGTACCTGCCGGCGCTGTTCGTCGTCCTCGCCACCGGTCGCATGGTGTGGAAGGAGCGTCATCCATCGTTTCGCCTGACCGTGGTAGCGGTCGCACTGTTCCTCCTCTCCTTCGTCTTTCGCAGCCTCGACATGCCGCTCTGCTCCGTCGTCCCGTTCGGCACGCATTTCCTCTGGCACGTCACCAATTGCCTAGCCTTCGGCGTGCTGCTGGCGGCTCTCATCCGATTTGCCCCCGGCAACGGCCGAGCTACGGACAAGTGACGCCGAAGCAAGCTATGCGGCATGGGCCGGTCAATGCGACCATTACGAAGATTTAACTTCGCATCAGCCGAGGGCTGTGACACACCAGCCATGGACGATACCTGCGGTGGGGCGGATATCGTTTTACACCGCAATGAGCCGGACTTGATACGGGTCAATAGCTGACCGCTGCTTTCCGGTCATAGATTGATGGATGATCGAAAAAGATGGACGCGACATGACGAGCGATTCCGACACCACCCCACCCCCCGCCACCAATGACGATGCCAAGGAACTGGCTGCGCTGCTCGGCAGCTCGCGCAAACGCGGAGGCCGGTCGCGCTGGACATGGCGCCTGCTGGCGGCCGGCGTGTTCATTGTCGCAGCCTACGGCTACTGGTCGTACAGCACTCAGGCCACGGCCTATACCTACACCACGATAGCCGCCAAGAAAGGCGACCTCACCGTTCTCGTCACGGCAACCGGTTCGGTCGAGCCGACCGTGCAGGTGGACGTGTCGAGCGAGCAGTCGGGCACCATTCGCGACGTGCTGGTCGACTACAACAGCGCGGTCAAGAAGGGCGAGGTCGTCGCGCGTCTCGACACCGCCAAGCTCGAGGCCAATGTCAAGAGCGCGCAGGCAAGCCTGCTATCGGCCAAGGCGAGCGTCGCCAAGGCGGATGCCGACATGAAGTCGGCCAAGGCAACCTTCGATCGGCTCAAATCCCTGGTCAACAGCCGGGTCTCCAGTCAGCAGGAAATGGACGCGGCTGGTTTCACCTTCGAGGCGGCAGAGGCCACCAAGGCGAGCGCCGAGGCCAACGTACTCTCCGCCGAAGCCGAGCTCGAACAGGCCCAACTCAATCTCTCCAAGGCGACGATCGTCTCGCCGATCGACGGCATCGTGCTGTCGCGCGACGTCGATCCGGGCGCGACCGTCGCCGCCTCGCTCGAGGCGCCGACGCTGTTCACCATCGCCGGCGACCTCAGGCAGATGGAATTGCAGGTCGATATCGATGAGGCCGACGTCGGCCAGGTGGCGGTCGGGCAGACCGCGACCTTCACCGTCGATGCCTTTTCCGACAAGCGCTTCCCCGCCGAGATCACCGACGTGCGCTACGCGTCCGAGACCGTCAACGACGTCGTGACCTATATGGGCATTCTGCGGGTCGACAACGACCAGATGCTGCTGAGGCCCGGCATGACCGCGACCGCCGACATCGTCGTCCAGTCGATCGCGGGCGCGCTGCTCATCCCCAACGCCGCACTCCGCTATGCACCGCCGGAAAGCCTGACGCAGACGAGTTCGAGCGGCGGCGGGATGTTCAGCCTGTTTCGCCCGCCGCGCACAGGGTCGATCAGCGCGCCGGAACCGGAGGGCAGCGAACGCACCGTCTGGCTGATGAAGAACGACGTGCCGACGGCCGTCAACATCGAGATCGGCGCAAGCGATGGGCAAAATACCGTCGTTACCAAGGGGGCCATCGCCGAGGGCGACCTGCTGATTACCGATGCTGCGGAAAAGAACGGCTGAGGGCGCGACATGGCCAGCCCTCCGCTCATCGAATTTCGCCAGGTCTCGAAGATCTACGGCCGCGGCGAGGCGACGATCCGCGCCCTCGACAACGTCGATCTCGTAATCGAGAAGAACGAGTTCGTCGCGATCATGGGGCCGTCCGGCTCCGGCAAGTCGACCGCGATGAACATCCTCGGCTGCCTCGACGTACCGAGTTCCGGCGAGTACCTGTTCCAGGGCATCCAGATATCGGGGCTCGACCGCGGCCAGCATACGCTGCTGCGCCGGCACATGCTCGGTTTCGTGTTCCAGGGCTTCAACCTGCTTGCCCGCACATCGGCGGTCGAGAATGTCGAATTGCCTCTTGTCTATCGCGGCATGGAGGCCGGCGAGCGCCGCCGTCTGGCCAACATCGCCCTCGCGCAGGTGGGTCTCACCGGCCGCGAGCACCACACGACGCAGGAGCTGTCGGGCGGCCAGCAGCAGCGCGTCGCGATCGCGCGCGCGATCGTCACCAGCCCGAAGGTGCTGCTTGCCGACGAACCGACCGGCAACCTCGACACCAAGACCAGCAAGGAAATCATGGAACTGATGGTGGGCTTGAACGAGGAGCACGGCATCACGGTCATCATGGTCACGCACGAGGAAGACATCGCCGCCTACGCCAAGCGCCATTTGCGCTTCCTCGATGGCCGCCTGCATTCCGACAGCCAGAACGGAAAGGTCGCCGCAGATGTTCTTTGAGACTGTGAAACTCGCGCTTCGGGCCATCAGCCGCAACATGCTGCGCTCTTTCCTGACAGTCCTCGGCGTCGTCATCGGCGTTGCCGCCGTCATTGCCATGGTGACGATCGGCAACGGCACGACCGCGCAGGTGACCGCAGAAATCTCCAAGCTCGGCACCAATCTTCTCTTCGTCCGCCCCGGCCAGTTCGGCCCGGGTCGTGCCAGCTCCGATGCCAAGAAGTTCACCGAGCGCGACGTCCAGGCCGTCAGCGACCAGATCAGTGGGCTACGCGCCGTGGCGGGCGTCAACCAGTCGAGCCAGACGGTCATCTACGGTGGCGAAAACCACTCGACAACCGTCACAGGCACAACCAGCGGCTATTTCATCGCCCAGGACTGGACGATTGCCAGCGGCCGGACCTTCCTCGTTTCGGAAGAACGCGGCGGTCAGGCCGTTTGCGTCATCGGCGAGACCGTGCGCAGCGAACTGTTTGGCTCCACGCCGGCGCTTGAGCAAAGCATCCGCGTCGGCGGCATCTCCTGCGAAGTCATCGGCACGCTGGGCAAGAAGGGCCAGAGCGGCATGGGCAGCGACCAGGACGACATCGTGGTGATGCCGCTCAAGGTGTTCCAGCGGCGGATCGGCGGCTCAACCGAAGTGTCGAGCATGATCCTCTCCGCCGAGAACGGCGTGTCCACCTCGAAGATCCAGGCCAATGTCGAGCGATTGCTGCGCGAGCGGCGCAAGATCATCGCCGGGCGCGAGGACGACTTTTCGGTCAACGACATGACCCAGATGGCCTCGACGCTGACCGGTACGACGACACTGATGACCGGCCTGCTCGGCGCGGTGGCCGCCGTCAGCCTCTTGGTCGGCGGCATCGGCATCATGAACATCATGCTGGTCTCCGTCACCGAACGCACCCGCGAAATCGGCATCCGCCTTGCGATCGGCGCTCTGGAGCAGCAGGTACTGATGCAGTTTCTCGTCGAGGCGGTGACCCTGTCGCTCGCGGGGGGGATCATCGGTATCCTGCTGGGTCTTGGTCTGGCTTACAGCGCCGTGAGCTACATGCACGTCCCGTTCGTCAGCAGCCCGTCCGTGATCGCCCTGGCCTTCGGCTTCTCTGCCGCGATCGGCATGGTATTCGGCTATTTCCCGGCGCGCCGCGCAGCACAGCTCAACCCGATCGAAGCGCTGAGGCACGAATAGGCAGGCGGCCCCATCGCCCCCGGGCCTTGGCACCTGGCAGATCCGCCGCGCCCTCCAGCCGCGCGGCGGCCTGCCCGGCACCGGGCAAATGCGGATCGTCATGCGGGGGGCGGCCACACCGACGGCGCCTCCACAGCATCGTCGCACGCGCCTTGATATATCAGCCCGCCTTGCCATTCCGAATGCGACATGACAATCTGAAATATATCACTGGAGGGGCGCATGACTGGAATTACCGGCTCTCAGAGCCACCTCGCCTACCTGGCGCTCGAACAGCAGATCGTCACACTGAAGCTGAAGCCCGGCGCACTGGTGAATGAACGGCAGTTGATCGAACTGTCGGGCTATGGCCGAACGCCGGTGCGCGAAGCGATCCAGAAGCTCGAATGGCAAGGGCTCGTGCTGGTCCGCCCGCGCGTCGGCCTGCAGATCGCTGAAATCCAGCCGACCGATCACAAGGCCATCATGGCGATCCGCCTGAAACTTGAGCCGCTGCTGGCCAGGCTCGCAGCCGAGAACGTCGATGAAGCTCAGCGCATGGCCCTGCTCGAGTGCGCCCAGGCGATGACCTCGGCCGCCACCGCCGGAAGCTTCGACGCCTTCCTCAGCGCCGACAAGGAATTTGACGAGATCATCGAGGAGGCCTGCCCCAATCCGTTCCTGATCTCCGCCCTCGCGCCGCTTCAGTCCCATTCGCGGCGCATGTGGTATGCGCGCGCCACGGTGGGAAAGATGGACCGCTCGGTCTCGCTGCATGTCGCCGTCATCCGCGCGATCCAACAGGGCAAGGGCGACGCAGCCGAGAGCGCCATGGAAGCGCTGATCGCCTATCTGAGCGAAGGCTGAGCGCACCCGCTCAGACCAGAAGCCTGGCTCAAGAAAACAAAACGCCCGGCCAATGGCCGGGCGCTGCATTTTGGAACACGGAGCGGATCGCGTCAGCCGACGAAGGCGCGCTCGATGACGAATTCTGCCGGCTTGTTGTTGGCGCCTTCGGTCAGGCCCGCCTTTTCAAGCAGGGCCTTGGTGTCCTTCAGCATCGCCGTCGAACCGCAGATCATGCCGCGGTCGATTGCCGGATCAAGCGGCGGCACACCCAGATCGGTATAGAGCTTGCCGCTCTCCATCAGGTCGGTGATGCGGCCCTGGAACGGATAGTCCTCGCGAGTGACCGTCGCATAGTGCTTGAGCTTGTCGCCGACGATCTCGCTCAGCATCTCGTCCGCCTTGATCTCGTTGATGAGATCGAAACCGTACTGCAGCTCGGCCACTTCGCGGCAGGTGTGGGTGAGGATGACCTCCTCGAACTTTTCATAGGTTTCCGGATCGCGGATCAAGCTGGCGAAAGGCGCAATCCCGGTGCCGGTCGAGAACATGTAGAGCCGCTTGCCGGGCGTCAGCGCATCGAGCACCAGTGTGCCCGTCGGCTTCTTGCGCATCAGCACGCGGTCGCCGGGCTTGATCGCCTGCAGGTGCTGGGTCAGCGGACCGTCGGGAACCTTGATCGAGAAGAATTCGAGCTCTTCGTCCCAGGACGGGCTTGCGATCGAATAGGCGCGATAAAGCGGCTTGCCGTCGACCATCAGGCCGATCATGGCGAACTCGCCGGAGCGGAAACGGAAGCCGGGCGGCCGCGTCATGCGGAAGCGGAACAGCCGGTCCGTGTAGTGAGTCACGCTGAGCACGGTCTCGGCATAGACGCCTTCCGGGACGATCAGTTCGGCATTCTCGGTCTTGACGGGAGCATTCATGCGTCTTTGGTTCCTATGGTCGCCTGACTGACTTTCGCTGGCAGCCCTATACCGCAAGTCTCGCAGCGGAAAAAGCCGGCATTTGGCCGCGTCCAGCGTTTCGTCGCCTCTATCGGATGCCTCAGTCGAGAATGGCTTTCCTTGACCTCTGTCAATTCAGTCCAAATACATCTCGACATTCTTATGTTTTATGCCCCGCGACTGCCGATCCGGCGCCAACTGAAGCCACCGGCCGCGGTCGAAGGCGAAACACTCGGCTGGTAGCGTTCGGCGATCCCCGGCAGCCGGTTTTCCGCCAGACGCGCCAGCGCCACCGGATTGGAGACGGCAAAACTGCTGAACCCGGTCCGGAGCATCAGCGGCACCTGGTCGATCAGCACGTCGCCGACCGCCCGGACCTCGCCGGCAAAGCCAAGCCGCTGGCGCAGCAGCGTCGCATGGCTGAACCCGCGGCCGTCGCTGAAGGCCGGAAAGCTGATCGCGACCAGCGCGATTCGGTCGAGATGCGGCGCGAGCCTTGCGACGTCGTCGGACGGCTTCAAGAGCACGCCGAAGCCGTTCTCGTTGCTGTGTTCCACGGCGTCGAGGAAGACGTCGAGGCCGACGATGGCGCGCTCGCCCTCGCCCGCCTTGATCTCGTCCGTCTCGATCACCCAGGTGTCGTTGTCGAGGAAACCCGACTGGTTCCAGATCTTGGTCATCTTGTCCATTTCTCAGGCCGCCTCGGCCGTCTGGCCGTAAAGGGCTTCCTTGAAGGGTTTCGGACCGACCCGGCGATAGGCGTCGATGAAGGTTTCCTTCGGTTCGAGGCGCAGGCCGAGATAGGTGTCGACGATGGTCTCGATCGCATCGGTCACGCGCTCCGGCTCGAAACCCCGGCCGATGATCTCGCCGATCGAGGTGTTCTCGTCGCCGGAGCCGCCGAGCGTGATCTGGTAGAGCTCCGCGCCCTTCTTCTCGACGCCGAGCAGGCCGATATGGCCGACATGGTGATGACCGCAGGCATTGATGCAGCCGGAGATCTTGATCTTCAGCTCGCCGATCTCGGCCTGGCGCTCCGGCGATCCGAAGCGCGTCGAGATTTCCTGCGCGACCGGGATCGAGCGCGCATTTGCGAGCGCGCAGTAGTCGAGCCCCGGGCAGGCGATGATATCGGTGATCAGCCCGGCATTGGCCGTGGCAAGGCCGGATGCCTCCAGTGCCTGGTAGACGGCATAGAGATCGCCGAGCGCCACATGCGGCAGGATCAGGTTCTGCTCGTGGCTGACGCGGATCTCGTCGAAGGCCAGCCGCTCGGCGACATCGGCGACCACGTCCATCTGCACGTCGCTGGCATCGCCCGGCGTGCCGCCGATGGGTTTCAGCGAGATCGTCACCATGCCGTAGTCCGGATGACGATGCGGCTGGACGTTCTGGGCCGCCCAGGCGGCAAAGGCGCCATCGGCCTTCTTGGCGCGGGCAAGAGCCTCCCAGCCATCCGCACGGTCGGGCAGAGCAGGCGGGGCGAAATAGGTCTCGATCGCGCGGATGTCGCCTTCCGGCAGCTTCAGTTCGCTCTCACGGATCTGCTCGAACTCGGCCTCCACCTGACGCGTCACTTCCTCGACGCCGGTCTCGTGCACGAGGATCTTGATGCGGGCCTTGTACTTGTTGTCGCGCCGGCCGTGCAGGTTGTATACGCGCACGATCGCCGTCACATAGGTCAGCAGGTCCTCTTCCGGCAGGAAGTCGCGGATCAGCTTGGCGACCAGCGGCGTGCGCCCCTGCCCGCCGCCGACATAAACCGCAAAGCCCAGCTCGCCGGCTTCGTTCTTCTTCAGATGCAGGCCGATGTCGTGCACCTGGATCGCGGCCCGGTCGCGCGGCGCGCCGGTCACGGCGATCTTGAACTTGCGCGGCAGGAAGGAGAATTCCGGATGGACGGAAGACCACTGGCGCAGGATTTCCGCATAGGGACGCGGATCGGCGACCTCGTCGGCGGCAGCACCGGCGAAATGGTCGGCCGTAACGTTGCGGATGCAGTTGCCCGAGGTCTGGATCGCGTGCATCTCGACGCTCGCCAGTTCGGCAAGAATGTCCGGCGTGTCGGAGAGCTTCGGCCAGTTGTATTGGATGTTCTGGCGGGTGGTAAAATGGCCATAGCCCCGGTCGTAGCGTCGGGCGATATGAGCGAGCATGCGCATCTGCTTCGAATTCAGCGTGCCATAGGGAATGGCGACCCGCAGCATGTAGGCGTGCAGCTGCAGGTAGACGCCGTTCATCAGGCGCAGCGGGCGAAACGCGTCCTCGGCGATCTCGCCCGAGAGACGGCGGGTCACCTGGTCGCGGAACTGCTCGACGCGGGCCGAAACGAAGGCGTGGTCGAATTCATCATAGCGGTACATGGAAATCCTCAGGCGGCAATGAAGGCGGGATCGGCGAAACCGTGGCCGTCCGCATAGGCGATGGTCGGACCCTCGGCACGGATGCGCTCGCGAAGACGCAAGGGCCGCAGCAGGCCGCCCTTTTCCTCGACCTCGATGACGTTGACGTCGAGAACCAGGTTGCTGGCAAAGGCCTTGCGGCCGGCCTCCTCGATCGCCGCGACCGCTTCGGCATGGCGCGCCACAAACGCGTCCTGCAGCTTTTCGGTCCACCGGCCGTTGGCGTCGAGCCAGACGGCAATGCCGTCGCCCAGGCGATTGGCGGTCAGTACTTTGTCTGCCATGTCATGTCCTCTCGAAAGGGGCAAGGCTGGCGATCGTGCCGCGCAGCGGTTCGGAACGGGTAAAATTGCCGCCGGCGACGGCATCGCCGATGATCACCATCACCGGACCTTTGAGTTCGTCGCGCGCTTCGAGCGCCGGCAGCTCGGCCAGCGTGCCGTGCATGAGGCGGCTGTCGCGGCGCCCGGCATTCTCGACGACGGCGACGGTCGTGTCTTCGGAAAGCCCCGACGCCATCAGGCGGCCGGCGACGGAAGCGGCATTGCTGCGGCCCATATAGACGGCGACCGTGGCGCCCGACAGCGCAAGCCGCGCCCAGTCCGGCAGGGTCTCGCCATGGAGGTCGTGGCCGGTGGTGAAGACCAGCGAGGACGCAACACCGCGCAGCGTCAGCGGCAGCTCGAAATCGGCGGCGGCGGCAAGCGCCGAAGTGATGCCCGGCACGACCTCGTAGGCGACGCCCGCCTCGCGCAGCGCCGCCATTTCTTCGCCAGCACGGCCGAAGACCAGCGGGTCGCCGGATTTCAGCCGCACCACGCGCTTGCCTTCGCGGCCGAGTTCGACCAGCAGGTCGTTGATCTCGTCCTGGGTCTTCGAGTGGCAGCCCTTGCGCTTGCCTACGGGAATGCGGGTGGCATCGCGGCGCCCCATGTCGATGACGGCCTGAGGCACCAGCGCGTCATGCACGATGACGTCGCATTCCATCAGCAGCCGGTGGGCACGCAGGGTCAAAAGGTCTTCCGCACCCGGTCCGGCGCCAACCAGGAAGATCCGGCCTTCGGTCTTCTCGTTCACCGCGTCCTTGAGCAGACGGGTTGCGCGGCGGCGGGCATCGTGGACGTCGCCGGAGGCGACGGCATCGGCAACCTGGCCCTTGAAGAAGGAGCGCCAGAACATCCGACGAGGCAGGCCGCGCGGCAGCAGACGGTCGACCGCGGCGCGATAGCTGTTGGCCAGCTGCGCCAGATGACCAAGCGTCCGCGGCAGCAGGCGGTCGATGTCGGCGCGGATCATCTGGGCAAGCACCGGCCCCGCCCCCTCCGTACCGATGGCAACGGCGATCGGCGCCCGGTTGACCAGAGCCGGCGTATAGAAATCGCAGAAGTCCGGCTGGTCGACGGCATTGGCCGGGATGCGGCGGGCGCGGGCAGCCCGCACGATGGCGCGGTCGAGCTCCGCATTACCGGTCGCGGCGAACACCAGAACCGCGTCCTCGACCTGGGAGGGGGCAAAGCTGCGAGCCACTGTTTCGATGTCGTGCTCGGTCAGATAGGCGGCATAATCGGCGTCGGGCGCTTCGGCATAAACGACAATGCGCGCCTGGGTGTTGCGCAGCAGGCGGGTCTTGGCAAAGGCCTCCGGCCCGTTGCCAAACACCACGGCAACGGCGTTCGCGACCTTGAAAAAGGCCGGAAATACCGAAAGTCGCTGTTCGCTCACGCCCATGCCCGATTCCGCGTTCTGGAAGACTGCCCATTTATCCATGTATTCGACAAGGGATTGAAGAAACAGAAATCCGTCGGGCTTCGGTGATGGATATTTCTTTGCTAGGCTTTGCGCGGAAGTGAGCAAATCTCACCGAGCCGCACCGACGCGACGCGGCAGCGCAGCAAAACGCACGGGATAACGGCGCCGCGAACGAAGATTGCGCCTTTCACCAGCCATGGCCCGCCGATAGGATCGGCCTCACCCAGCCAGGAGAACCGCCTTGACCGCCGCCGACATCACCCGCCGCCTGCTCGACGTCATCGAAGACGATATCCTGCCGCTCACGGAAAAGGGCGTGGCGGCCGGCAACAAGGTGTTCGGCGCGGCGATCCTGAGAAAATCCGACCTCTCGCTGGTATTGGCCGAAACCAACAACGAGCTGGAAAACCCGCTCTGGCACGGCGAGGTCCACACGCTGAAACGCTTCTACGAACTGGGCGAACGGCCGGCGACCAAGGACCTGATCTTCCTGTCGACCCATGAGCCCTGCACCATGTGCATGTCGGCGATCACCTGGGCCGGCTTCGACAATTTCTACTATTTCTTCAGCCATGAAGACAGCCGCGACGCCTTCGCCATCCCGCACGACCTGAAGATCCTGAAAGAGGTTTTTGGCCTGGAGCCGGGTGGCTATCGCAAGGCCAACGCCTTCTGGAACTCCTATGCCATCGCCGACCTCGTCGCGGTGAACGACGATTCCGAGATGCTTGTGACCCAATCGAAGCGCATCCGCGCCGTCTACGACCGGCTGTCGCAAGAGTATCAGTCCGGCAAATCCGACAACGACATTCCGCTCAACTGAGCGCCCAGCACAGAGACCCGCATGGAACCCTCCAAGGACATTTCCCGCCTGCTTGACATCATGGCGGCGCTGCGCGAGCCCGAGACCGGCTGCCCCTGGGACGTGGTGCAGACCTTCGAGACCATCAAGCCCTATACGATCGAGGAGGCCTATGAGGTGGCCGACGCGATCGAGCGCAACGATCCGGACGATCTGTGCGACGAACTCGGCGACCTGCTGCTGCAGGTGGTGTTCCACGCCCGCATCGCCGAGGAGGCCGGGCTGTTTGCCTTCGGCGACGTGGTCGAGGCCATCACCAGGAAGATGATCCGCCGCCACCCGCACGTCTTCGCCGTCTCGGACGCTTCGACGCCGGACGCCGTCAAGCTGCAATGGGACGAGATCAAGCGGCAGGAAAAACAGGAACGCGCCGAACGTCACGCCGCCCGCGCCAAGGCGTCCGGCAAGCCCATGCCCGATGATCCGAAGGCCGGCTTCCTCGGCTCGGTCCAGCGCAGCTTCCCGGCGCTGACCGAAGCCCTGAAACTCCAGGAACAGGCCGCCAGGGTCGGCTTCGACTGGTCGGAGGCCGAACCGATCCTTGACAAGATCGAGGAAGAGATCGGCGAACTGCGCCAGGCGCTGAGAGCCGGTGAGCCGGACAAGATCGCCGACGAACTCGGCGACCTGATCTTCGCGCTCGCCAATATCGGCCGCCATGTGAAGGCCGATCCGGAACAGGCCCTGCGCGGAACGAATACGAAATTTCGCAGGCGTTTCGGCTACATAGAGCGGACTCTTGAAGCGAATAGTGAAACGCTCCAGGCCGCAACGCTGGAGCGGATGGAAGAGCTTTGGCAGGAGGCGAAGGCCGGCGAGCGACAGCTCGACTGAGCGAAATCTTTAACGCCCGGCGGGTGACGACTTGACGAAATCGATGAAGGCGCGCAGCGGCGCAGGCACCAGGCGCCGGCCGGGATAGTAGAGGAACGGCCCCGAGAAGCTCGGCCACCAGGGTTCGAGAACCGGCTCGAGCGCGCCGCTGTCGAAATACGGGCGAAGCCAGTCTTCGAAGAGTGCGACGATCCCGGTGCCGGCGATCGCGGCGTTGACGGCCAGATCGCTGCCGCCGCCGGCCGTGACCAGCAGCGGACCGGCCGGCTCGACGACCACCGTTTCGCCCTCGCGCTCGAACTCCCACACCGTCTCGACGCCGCTGGAGAAACGCGACCTCAGGCACGCATGGGCCAGCAGGTCGCGCGGATGGTCGGGCCGCCCGCGCCGGTCGAGATAGGCGGCAGACGCGCCGAGGGCAAAACGCTGGATGCGCGGGCCGATCGGCACGGCGATCATGTCGGGGCTCAGCCGCTCGTCATAGCGGATGCCGGCGTCGCAGCCGGCGGCGATCACATCGACGAAGCTCTCTTCCGTGATGACTTCCAGCTGGATGTCCGGATAGGCTTCCAGAAAGGCCGGAACGATCTGCGGCAGCACCAGACGTGCGGCGCTGACGGGCACATTGAGACGCAGCGTTCCGGCCGGCCGTTCGCGAAAGCCGTTAACGACGTCGAGCGCCGCTTCCATTTCCGATAGCGCCGGCATCAGACGTTCCAATAAGCCTCTGCCGGCTTCCGTCGGGACCACGCTCCGGGTCGTGCGGTTGAGCAGCCTCACGCCGAGCTGCGCCTCCAGGCGGCGCACCGCATCGCTCAGGCCCGATGCGCTGGAGCCGCTGAGGCGGGCGCCCTCGCGAAAACCGCCGGCCCGCGCCACGGCCACGAAAGCAGAAAGATCGCCAAGCTCCACATTCATTGTCCGCCTCACCGTACAGCCCGTGCAATTCCTATCCGGTTATCGCGAAGCCCGGCAAGCGCTAACTCATGGTCATCGGAACAAGGAGATCGACATGAACACCGTCAACACCATGAACAAGGCCGGGACATTTGCACTGGGGGACCGCAAGGTGACGAGAATGGGTTACGGCGCCATGCAACTCGCCGGGCCGGGCGTCTTCGGACCGCCCAAGGATCGGGGCGCCGCGGTCGCCGTGCTGCGCGCCGCCGTCGAGGCCGGGATCGACCATATCGATACCAGCGACTTCTACGGACCGCATGTGACCAACCAGATCATCCGCGAAGCGCTGCACCCCTACCCCGACGGTCTGACCATCGTCACCAAGATCGGCGCGAAACGCGGCCCCGACGGATCGTGGGACCTGGCCTTTACGGCCGCCGAACTGACCCAAGCGGTGCATGACAATCTGCGCAATCTCGGCCTGGAGACCATGGACGTGGTCAACCTCCGCCTGATGTTCGATGTCTATGGGCCTGCCGAAGGGCCGATCGAGGAGGCGGTGACGACGCTGGCCGAGCTTCAGCGCCAGGGGCTGGTCCGGCATATCGGGCTCAGCAACGCCACCGCCAGACAGGTGTCCGATGCCCGCAAGATCTGCGACATCGTCTGTGTGCAGAACATGTACAACGTCGCGCATCGCCATGACGACGCGCTGATCGACGATCTCGCCCGCGACGGCATCGCCTATGTGCCCTTCTTTCCGCTCGGCGGCTTTGCCCCGCTGCAATCGACGACCCTCTCCGGCGTCGCGGCACGCCTCGGGGCCACGCCCATGCAGGTGGCCCTGTCCTGGCTTCTGCAACGCGCCCCGAACATCCTGCTCATCCCGGGCACGTCGTCGGTCGCGCATCTGAAGGAAAACCTCGCGGCGGTGGATCTCGTTCTGCCGGAAGACGCGATCCACGACCTCGACTCGATCTGAGGAATGTCGGCGGCGCACGGCTGAGGGCCGATGGGGCGGCCGGCATCGACCGGGATGGGTCGGATCGAGCCGCTCCATGGGTAGATCGACGAAGCGACCAGCGAACCACTGGAGGCGCTAACCGCGACGAACAGGACAAGGTCGCCGACGAGATCGGCGACCCGGATTTCGCGCACGCCAATGTCGGTCGCCATGGCGAGGAACGATGTGGACATCATACCCAGATCAGGTAGCGTGTCTCAATTATTTCAACTCCATAGGATGCGTTTTTGAAATAGCAAGTTAGGAGTGAGAAGGAGCGGTGCTGGGCCGGATCAAGGCGCTTTGGCAAACGGCGAAGCTTCCTCCGCCCAAGGTCGGCAGACGCGGATCAGACCAGCGCGAGACGCAAATGCGGCGGCCACTGCCCTAACGGTCGTGCATACCCTTCCTTGCCAGAATCCTGTCCCGCATCTTCCGGATACGCCCTTCGCGTGTCGCTGCCTGCTTGGGTTGCCCGAAAAACAAAGCATAGCCGCGCCGGCGTCCCGGCGTCAGCTTTTCGAAGGCCTCCTGCAACGGCGGGTCCGCCTCCATGGCCGCGATCAGTTCCTCGGGATAGACGAAGTCGTTCTTCGCAAGATCGACCGTAGCGCCGGCCTTCTCAAGTTCCATGGCCTCCAGCGCATAGCTACGGATTACCGGCTCCATTTTGCCGATCTGGTCAAGGTCGGTAAACTTCAGGACCCGTGACGAACGGGAATTCTCGCCCGGCGCCATAAGCAGGTTTTGCTCGTCCTTCAAAAGCACGCCCTTGAAGAAGCCAAGCGTGGCATTGTCCTTGAATCCCCAGAGGATGGCGACGTTGCCGCCGTCATATGTGTAGCACGGCCCGCGCCACTTGAATTCTTCCGTGAGCCCACAGTCGAGCAGGATTTCCCTCAGCGCCCGCAGTTCTTCCGGCCACACCTTGGCCTCGGAGAAGAAAGAGTCCAGCTTCTGCCGTTGGTCGCTCATCACATCCTCCTGGGAACAGCTCCGATCCATTAGGCGGCTCTACCAAGTAGTGTCACCTGTCCATGACGTCGAATCATAATCCGCTGGCTCCTCCGGCACAGGATTCCCGAACGTGTGGAAATGACATCGGAGACTATCACGTAGAGAGAGCGCCTTACGGTCACTGAGAAATCCAAGGTCAAGCACGATCGGTTTTGTCTGCACCATAAGCTCTTCCGTTTGAGGCATCGGAGGACCTGCCGGGGCGGCCGGCGCCGGCAGTAGTCGGTCGGCAACAAGACTATAGGTCGGCAGCCTTCCGTAGCTGCCGGTTCTTCTGAGGTGAACGGACTGCAGCTCACGCCAGTCGAACCTCAGATTGACCGGCGCCCCGAGAACCAGCCCTTCGGTGGATACCGAGACAAGCAGAGCATTTTCAGGGCGGTAGATTGGTGACTGATTGACGACGCGGACGGCAAGAACGATGCCGCTCACAACAGCCGCTGCAGCCAACAGGAACTCGATTGCTGGCGCAAGACCAAGAACGGACGACACTCACTGACTGCATGCCAATCCCGCGAACGCAAAAAACAACGAAAGCGACAGGTAGGGACGGTCCTCACGCAGCAGCTCCACAACCTCGCATGGATCGCCTGCGGGATCTGTATCGCACACTTGCGGGTTTGGAATTCCATTTGTCACGACCGTCCTCGGAAATCTGTACCCTACGTGCACCAGATCATTCGTGACCGCTCACAGCCGTTGCGTCGACAGTCGCGGACAAAGAAGCGCTATGTCGGGCATCCACTGCCCGGCGGCCTCACCGCTCCCAGTCTTCCTTTTCCGCCTTCTGGCCGCTGCCGAGCTTGCGCTCCAGCTCGTCGGCCTGGCGGGCGGTGAGACGCAGGTCGAGGCTGACGGAGCCGTCCTCGTGGTCCTCGCGGCCGTCGACCACGGCATTCTCGTAGGCCCAGGAGATCAGCGCCTGCTTATCGGCGGGGATGACGATCGTCGCTTCGGTCAGCACGCCGGACAGCCGCTGCGAAATCACGTCGAGCAGATGGTCGACGCCTTCGCCGGTGATCGCCGAGACGGTCATGACATTTTCGCGGGTCGCTGCCTTCTGCAGCAGCGCATCATGCATTTCCGGCTCCAGCCGGTCGATCTTGTTCCAGATCTCGATGATGCGCTCCGACTTCTCCTTGTCGTCGATGCCGAGGTCGGAGAGGATGCGCAGCACATCGCCCGCCTGCGCGCCATTGTCCGGATCGGACATGTCGCGCACATGCAGGATGAGATCGGCCTCCAGCACTTCTTCCAGCGTGGCGCGAAACGCTGCGACCAGATGCGTCGGCAGGTCGGAGATGAAACCGACGGTGTCGGAGAGGATGACGGTTCGGCCATGCGGCAGCTTCATCCGCCGCAGCGTCGGGTCGAGGGTGGCGAACAGCATGTCCTCGGCCAGCACCCCTGCCCCGGTGATCCGGTTGAACAGCGTCGACTTGCCGGCATTGGTATAGCCGACCAGCGCCACGATCGGATGTGGCACCTTGCGGCGCTTGGCGCGATGCAGCTGGCGGGTGCGGACCACCTGCTCGAGCTCGCGCTCCAGCTTGATGATCTTGTCCTGCAGCATGCGGCGGTCGGCCTCGATCTGGGTTTCGCCCGGGCCGCCCATGAAGCCCGCGCCACCGCGCTGGCGTTCAAGGTGGGTCCAGGACCGCACGAGACGGCCCTTCTGGTAGTTGAGATGGGCCAGCTCGACCTGCAGCGTGCCTTCCTTGGTGGAGGCGCGGCGGCCGAAGATTTCGAGGATCAGGCCCGTCCGGTCGATGACCTTGGCGTTCCATTCCTTCTCGAGATTGCGCTGCTGCACCGGCGTCAGCGGATGGTCGACGATCACCAGGCCGGCATTGTGCTCATCCAGCTTTTCGCCGATCTCGGCGATCTTGCCGCTGCCGAGCAGGGTCGCCGGGCGCGGCTGGTTGACCGGCACGATCAGGCCCTCGCCGATCGTCAGCTCGATCGCGCGGGCAAGGCCCATCGCCTCTTCCAGCCGGGCTTCGTTCGATCGGCTCGGTGCGACCACGCTATTGTCGGAGCCGGCGGCGGGCGCCGCATTGCGGCCCTGCTTCAGGACCGGAACAATGACGACGGCACGCATGTCATCCCGGGGCTTTTCGTCCTCCGGGATGATCGACTCGTTTTTCGTGTCTCGGGTGGTTATGGCTTCAATCCTGTGACGAAGAGGTCTCTTCGCTTTCGAACATCTGCATCGGCTGGCCCGGCATGATGGTCGAGATGGCGTGCTTGTAGACAAGCTGCGAATGGCCGTCGCGGCGCAGCAGGACGCAGAAGTTGTCGAAGGACGTGACCACGCCCGTGAGCTTCACGCCGTTGATCAGGAAGATCGTCAGCGAAATCTTCTGCTTGCGAACGGTGTTGAGAAATAGATCTTGCAGGTTCTGAGAACGTTCCGCCATGGCGCCGCTTCTTTCTTTTTTGCCGGCCTTTGCGCCGGTGTAATTATTGTTCAAGCTTGTCAGAAAGGTAGGGTTTGTCCCCTGCAAGCCCTTTATCTGGAAGTTGGTATCAAATCGCCGTCTTTTCCGCAATGTCGAAAAAGGCGGAGCGGATCTTCTCCGAAAATGTGCCCGGATGACCGTTGCCGATGGTCTTTCCGTCGATTTCGACGATCGGAAAACAGATGCTGGTCGCCGCCGTGATGAACACTTCGCGGGCGGCGAGCATCTCGTCGCGGGAGAACTCCCGTTCGACCACCGGCATGGAGAGGCTTTGTGCCACATCCTTCAGCGTCGTGCGGGTGATGCCGCGCAGGATGCCGTGTTCGGCCGGGCGGGTGACGAGATTGCCTTCGCCGTCGACGATCCACACATTGGTCGCCGCCCCTTCGGTGACCATGCCACGCTGATCGATATAGATCGCCTCTTGGGCGCCCGCCTCCTTCGCCGCCTGCCGGGCGAGAACATTGGGCAAAAGCCCGACCGTCTTGATGTCGACGCGGTCCCAGCGATTTTCGGCAACCGTGATCGCCCTGAGGCCGTTCGCCTTCTTCGCCGCAATGACCTTCGGATCGGTGCTCTTGGCGGTGATGACGAGCGACGGCGCCGTGTCGGGAGCCGGAAACACATGGTCGCGCCGCGCTTCGCCGCGCGTCACCTGCAGGTAGAACAGCCCGTTCTTCACCCGATTGCGCCGCGCCACTTCCCGGATGACCCCGACGAGCGCCGCGCGCGACATCGGCGACGGAATGCGGATTTCGGAGAGCGAGCGGTCGAGCCGGTCGAGATGGCGCGAAAGATCGACGATCATCCCGTGACGGATCTCGCAGACCTCGTAGACCCCGTCGGCGAACTGGTAGCCGCGATCCTCGATATGCACGCCCGCATCGCGGTGCGGCAGGTAACGGCCATTCACGTAGGCAATTCTCGGCATCTTGGTCCCGTCCGATCGGTTTCTAGAAATACTGGATCGACACGCGGAACATCTGCTCGACGTCCCTGACGGCCGCGGCGGCGGCAAACAGCACCACCCGGTCCTTCGCCTTGATCTTCAGGTCGCCGTTCGGCCGCAGCACCGCGCCGTCGCGATAGATCGCGCCGATGCGGATACCCGGCGGCAGGTGCAGGTCGCGGAAGGCGACGCCGACCAGCGGCGAGGTTTCCAGCGCCTCGGCCTCGATCACTTCGGCCATGCCCTTCTGCACCGCATAGACGGAGCGGATGCGGCCCTTGCGGACGTGCTGGAGGACACGCGAGATCGTCACGGCGCGCGGATTGATGTAGTGGTCGATGCCGATCGCGTGGGTGAGATCCTGAAAGCTCGGATTGTTGATGAGCACCATGCCTGCCTTGCAGCCCATGCGCTTGGCCATGGCGGCGCTGAGGATATTGGTCTGGTCGCTGTTGGTCAGCGTCACCATCAGGTCGGCATCCTGGATTTCCGCCTGCTGCAGGATGTTCTGGTCCAGTGCCGAGCCGTGCAGAACGATCGAATTGCTCAGCTTGTCCGACACCATGACGGCCCGCTGCGCATCGCTCTCGATGATCTTGACCTTGGTCTTCGGCTGCAGATCCTCGATGGCGCGCGCCACGTAGTAGCCGATATTGCCGCCGCCGGCGATCACCAGCCGGCCCGCCTCCTGCTCCTCGTGCCCGAACAAGCCGAGCGTACGGCGGGTATGGTCGCGCTGACAGATGACATAGGCAAGGTCGCCGACCAGCAGCTGGTCGGTCGAACGGGCCACCTGCAGGCGGCCGTTGCGATAGATCGCCGTCACCGTGGCCATCAGGTCGGGAAAGAGCTGACTCAGCTGCTGCAGCGGCGTGTTGAGGACCGGGCAGTCCTCCATGCACTCGATCGCCACCATGGTGATGTGATCGTCGGCAAAGCGCACGATGTCCGTGGCGCCGGGAAAGGAAATGCGCCGCAGCACCATCTTGCCGACCTCGATCTCCGGCGAGATCGTCACGTCGATCGACATGTTCTGCCGGCTGAACAGGTCGGCATATTCCGGCTTGAGATAGTTCTGCGCGCGAATGCGGGCGATCTTGGTGGGCACGGAAAACAGCGCATGCGCCACCTCGCAGGCGACGATGTTGACTTCGTCGTAGAGCGTGACGGCAATGATCATGTCGGCCTGGTCGGCGCCGGCCTGGGCCAGCATGTCCGGATGCGCGCCGTGACCGACATAGCCGCGCACGTCCAGGGTCTCGGTGATGTGGTTGACGAGCGAGGCGGAGGTGTCGATCACCGACACGTCATTGTCCTCCTGGGACAGGCGCTCCGCGATGCCGTAGCCGACCTGTCCCGCCCCGCAGATGATGACTTTCATGATGGCTCTTTCAGAGAATGATCCGAATGCGGGGCCGCCCGGCCAGCGGCCCGACGCCCGTTATACGCCAAGCGATTTGAGTTTGCGATGGAGCGCCGAGCGTTCCATGCCGACAAATTCCGCCGTGCGGGAAATGTTGCCACCGAAGCGGTTGATCTGCGCAATCAGGTAGTCGCGCTCGAACATTTCGCGCGCCTCGCGCAGTGGCAGGGTCATAATGTGGGTGTCGTTGCGCGCCGAAATCTTCGGCAGCATGTCGGACAGGTCCTGCGGCAGCATTTCGGCGGTGATGTGCGTCTCCGCATTGTCGCTCTGCGCGAGAATCATCAGCCGCTCGATATTGTTGCGCAGCTGCCGGATGTTGCCCGGCCAGTCATTGGCCTGCAGCACCGCCATCGCGTCCTCGCCGATCTTGCGGGCGCGAATGCCGGCCTGCTCGGAAATCTGCCGCATGAACATGTCGACGAGGAAGGGTATGTCCTCGCGCCGCTCGGCCAGCGCCGGAACCTTGACCGGCACCACGGCGAGACGGTGGAACAGGTCTTCGCGGAACCGGCCCTCGGCGATCAGGCTTTCGAGATTGTAGGCGGACGACGAGATGATTCGCACGTCGACCTTGACACGCTTGGAACCGCCGACCCGCTCGAACTGCTGCTCGACCAGCACCCGCAGGATCTTGTTCTGCGTCTCGCGCGGCATTTCGCCGATCTCGTCGAGATAGAGAATGCCGCGATGCGCCTCTTCCAGCGCGCCGATGCGGCGCGGCTGGCCGGGTGTGCCCTCGGTGCCGAACAGCGCGATCTCCATGCGTTCCGGCGTGATCGTCGCTGCATTGAGCGCCACGAACGGGCCGCCCACCCGGGCCGAGCGCTTGTGGATCATCCGCGCGACGAGTTCCTTGCCGGAACCGGACGGCCCGAAGATCATGATCCGGCTATTGGTCGGAGCGATCTTCTCGATGGTCTGGCGAAGCTGGGATACCGCGACGGACGTGCCGATCAGTTCGGCCGCATCGCCCGTGCGCTTCTTAAGCTCCGTGACTTCGCGCTTCAGCTTCGAGTTTTCCAGCGCCCGTTCGGCAATCAGGATCAGGCGATCCGCCTTGAACGGCTTTTCGATGAAGTCGAAGGCGCCGCGCTTGATGGCCGAGACCGCGGTCTCGACATTGCCGTGACCGGAGATCATCACCACCGGAAGGTCCGGATGCCGGCTCTTGATCTCGTCGAGCAGCGACAGGCCGTCGAGCCGGCTGCCCTGCATCCAGATGTCGAGGAAGACGAGGCGCGGTGCGCGGTCGGAGATCGCCGCAAGCGCGCTGTCCGCGTCATGGGCGGTGCGCGTTTCGTGTCCCTCGTCGCTGAGAATACCCGAGACGATCTCGCGGATATCCTCCTCGTCGTCGACTACCAGAATATCAGAGGCCATGGACCATTTCCCTGTTGCTTTCGGCGTCCATGGCGGCCGGCGTCTCGATCCGCGGCAGGACGATGCGGATCATCGCTCCCCTGCCCCGGTCGAATTCCGCCGGTGCATCGTGCAGCTCGAGCTGGCCACCATGTTCTTCGATAATTTTCTTTACGATCGCGAGACCAAGGCCGGTGCCCTTGTCCCGCATCGTCATATACGGTTCGAGAATGCGGTGTCGGTTTTCCACCGGCAGACCCCGCCCGTTGTCGATCACATCGACCACGAAGCGATCCTGCTCGTGATCGAATGCCGAGCGAACCAGCACCTTGCCGCCGTCGCCCAATTCCTCGAGCGGTACCGCCTCAATCGCCTCGACCGCGTTCTTGATCAGATTGCCGACCGCCTGGCCCACCATGCGCGCATCGAAGCTGCCCTCGAGCGGTTCGTCGCCGAATTCGCGCGTGAACGTGATGTCGTGATTGCCCATCTCGCGCAGGAACACCGCATCGCGCAGGATGTGGCGCAGGTCGGACCGCTGCTTGGCGGGCTTGGGCATGCGGGCGAAGGCGGAGAATTCGTCGACCATGCGGCCGATATCCTCGACCTGACGTACGATGGTATCCGTGCACTGGTCGAAGACCGCCCGGTCGTCCTCGGCAATCTGCTTGCCGTAGCGGCGCTTCAGCCGCTCGGCGGAGAGCTGGATCGGCGTCAGCGGGTTCTTGATCTCGTGGGCGATTCGGCGCGCGACGTCGGCCCAGGCCGTCGACCGCTGGGCAATCACCAGATCGGTGATGTCATCGAGCGTGATGACGTAGGAATCGGCCGAGCCGCGCGTTTCCTCGCGCGTCACCTGGACATTGAGGGTGCGTTCCTTGCCGCCGCGAATGAGGTTGATCTGCTCGCGATATTCGCCGCGGTGACGCACTGCGGCTTCCGCAAGCACGCGGTCGACTTCCGGTGCGACCAGATTCAGTTTCTTGCCGATCAACTCGTCCGTCGGCAGCGCCAGGAAATACTCGGCCGACGGGTTGACGATCGTGATGACGCCGTCGTCCTCGACGCCGATCACCGCAGCCGTGACACCCGACAACACGGCCTCGATGAAGCGGCGCCGATCATCGACCTCGTCCTTCGCCTCGAGGATTTCGTCGCGCTGGGTGCGGATCTGCGAGATCATCTTGTTGAAGGTGCGCGACAGGCTGCCGACGTCGCCGTCGGCGACGCGCACCGGCACGATGACGTTCCAGTTGCCCGAGGCGATGCTGTCGGCCGCCCCGATCAGCAGGCGGATCGGCCGCACGATCCGGTCGGCGACGGCGATCGCGGTCCAGATGGCGGCGAGCAGGACGATCAGGGCAAAACCGAGATAGAGAACGGCGAATGCGATCTGCAGCGTCGTCCGGCCGGCCTCCATCGCCTTGTATTCGGCCGTGTTCTCCTCCATCAGCCGCATGGCGGACATGACCTTCGGATCGACCGCGCGGATCGTGTAGAGAAAGGTACCCGAAATCGAATCGAGCTTGATGATGGCACCGACGAGATTGGTGACCCCCGGCGGGATCAGGGTCGGCTGGCCGGCGGCAGCACTTTCGAGCGCGTCCTTAGGGATCGCCGGCAAGGGCTTGTCGGTGGAAATTTCCGCCTGGGTGATGGCCGAACCGTCCTGACGCACGAGGAAGGCGCCCAGCAGGCCGCGGCCCTTGGCCTGGCGGGTCAGCAATTGCACGAAGCCGGTCCGGTCGAGATAGTAGAGGGACCGGTTGCGCTCCAGGTCGTTCGCCATCGACACGGTCTGGCCCTGGAGATAACTGGCGTTCTCCATCATGTAGGCCTGGGCGATGTTCATCGAGGAGGACACGATGGACTGGGTACGGATCGAAAACCACCGGTCAAGGCCGACATTGAGCGTGATACTGGCAAAGATCGCGACAAGGATCGCCGGCGTGATCGCGACGATCGAGAACAGCACGACGATTCGCACATGCAGCCTGGCCGCCGCCCGGCCCTTGGTCCGAGCGCGCACCAGCCGCGTGACCTCGCGGCCGATCAGGAACATCAGGCCGACGATGAACAGCGAATTGATGATGGCCGAGGCGATCAGCACGTTCGAGGTCGGTTCGATCGACGTCAGGCCAAGCAGCACGGGAAGCGTGAAGACCGCGCAGGCCAGCGCACCGCCGGCAAGCGCCAGGCCCGGCAGGGCGAACGATGCCCGGCGATCCTGCGCCAAAGCGGGATCGCTGTCCGCAACGGATTCGGCCATTTGCCTGATCATCAACAAGAACTCCCGCGCTCTGCGCATGACGAGCTATTCCCCGAATTGGCGCAGACGACGACAGTCGTGGATACCACGACCTCGTGTCCTTTGAGCAACGCATTGTGGCGAAAATGCAACGGGCCTCGTTGGCTTGTCAAGCCGAACGGGAGCTGCGGTAGACCGACACGCCCAATTCGCGGATTTTCTTGCGAAGCGTATTGCGGTTGAGACCGAGCAGATCGGCGGCCTTGATCTGGTTGCCGCGGGTCGCCGTCAGCGCCGCGAGAATCAGCGGATACTCGACTTCCGTCAGCACCCGTTCATAGAGGCCGGACGGTGGCAGGGCGTCGCCGAAGCCGGAGAAATAGGTTCGCATGTTCTCCTCCACCGCCTGGGCGATCGTCATTGGACCGGACGGAACGCCGGCCTTGGCGATCGGGCTGTCGGATATGTCAGAGCGCAATTCCTGATCGACGATTTCGCGCGAAATGATGTCCTGCGGATAGAGCGCCATCAGGCGCCGCACGACGTTTTCCAGTTCGCGCACGTTGCCCGGCCAGGAATAGGACTTCAGCACTTCCAGCGCCTCCTGGTCGAAACGCTTCGGATCAAGGCCTTCCTTCTCGCCCTGCTGGGTGAAATGCCGCACCAGATCCGGAATGTCCTCGGCCCGGTCGCGCAGCGGCGGCAGCCGGAGCGGCACGACATTCAGGCGATAATAAAGGTCTTCGCGGAACAGGCCCTGATTGATCGACTGCTTGAGATCCTTGTTGGTCGCAGCAACGATTCGCACGTCGGTACGGATCGGCGTGCGGCCGCCGACAGTCGTATATTCGCCCTGCTGCAGCACGCGCAGCAGCCGGGTCTGGGCATCCATCGGCATGTCGCCGATCTCGTCGAGGAAGAGCGTGCCGCCCTCCGCCTGTTCGAAGCGCCCGGTGGAGCGGGTTTGCGCCCCGGTAAAGGCGCCCTTCTCGTGGCCGAACAGCTCGGACTCGATCAGGTCGCGCGGGATCGCCGCCATGTTGATCGCCACGAACGGGCCGTTGCGGCGCTTGCCGTAGTCGTGCAGCGCGCGGGCCACCAGTTCCTTGCCGGTGCCCGATTCGCCGGTGATCATCAGCGTCAGGTCGGTCTGCATCAGGCGCGCCAGCACGCGGTAGATTTCCTGCATGGCGGCGGAGCGGCCGACCAAGGGCATGCCGTCCTGTGTGTCGTCGTCGAGCCGCGCCGGCTTCTTCTTCGGCTCAGCGAGCGCGCGTCCGATGATGGCGATCAGTTCGGTGAGGTCGAACGGCTTCGGCAGGTAGTCGTAGGCCCCCTTCTCCGACGCCTTGATCGCGGTCATGAAGGTGTTCTGCGCACTCATCACCAGGACCGGCAGGTCGGGCCGCGCCTTCTTGATGCGCGGCAGCAGGTCGAAGGCGTTTTCGTCGGGCATGATGACGTCGGTCACCACAAGATCGCCCTCTCCAGCCGATATCCACCGCCACAACGTCGCCGCGTTGGAGGTGATGCGGACATCGTAGCCCGCCCGCGTCAGCGCCTGGTTGAGCACGGTGCGGATGGCGGCGTCGTCGTCAGCGACAAGAATCGTGGCAGTCATCGGGTGCTTCCTGTGGATTTCGCCGGAAAGGAGTCGTCGAGCGCGATGTCCTTGGAGACGGGCATCAGCACGCGGAACGTGGTTCGGTTGGCCTGGCTTTCGCATTCGACGATGCCGCCATGGCCGTCGATGATCTTGGCCACCAGCGCCAGCCCCAGGCCGGAGCCGTTGGTCTTGGTGGTGATGAACGGATCGAACAGGTGCGGCAGCAGGTCGGACGGAACGCCCGGACCGTTGTCATGCACGCAGAATTCGAGCGGCAACGAGATCTTTTCGCGCGTGCCCGCAACCGAAAGGCGGATGCCTGGACGATAGGCGGTCGTCAGCTGGATTTCGCCGTCCGGGCGGTCCCCGACCGCTTCCGCCGCATTCTTGATGAGGTTGAGGAAGACCTGCACCAACTGGTCGCGGTTCGCATAGACCGACGGCAGTGATGGGTCATAGTTTTCAGTGATCTTGATATGCCGGGCGAATCCGGCCTTGGCGATCGCCTTCACATGGTCGAGCACCGAATGGATGTTGAGGGCGATGCGATCGACCGGACGTTCGTCGGAGAAGACCTCCATGCGGTCGACGAGCGAGACGATGCGATCGGTCTCGTCGCAGATCAGCCGGGTCAGCGGCCGGTCCTCGTCCGGAACCGAGGTTTCGAGAAGCTGGGCGGCACCCCGGATGCCCGACAGCGGGTTCTTGATCTCATGCGCCAGCATCGAGGCAAGGCCGGTCACAGAACGGGCGGCGGTGCGGTGGGTCAGCTGCCGGTCGATCTTGTCGGCCATCGAGCGCTCCTGCAGCACCACGACGACGCTGCCCGGCTGGCTGAGCACCGGTGCGACATAGAGATCGACCAGCTTTTCCTGGCCGAGACGCGGCGAACTCAGGTCGACACGGTATTCGTTGACCGGGGCGCGGCGCTCGCGCACCTGCTCGATCAGCGCCAGCAACGGGCTGCCGAAGGGAATGAAGGTCGAGATGCGGTAGCGCCGCAGATGGCTGGCGCTCGCCCCGAAGAAGGCCTCGGCCTCCCAGTTGGCAAAGACGATGTGACCATCGGAATCGACCATGACGACCGGATGCTGGATGGCATTCAGCACCGCCATGGCCACGCTGTTGCTCAGGTTTTCCTCGGTCATGCAGCCTCCCGCCGGCGATCCGTATCCATTGCCGCATCCGCGAGGCATCGCCCCAGCGCCTTCGAGACGAAGGCCGGATCCCTGGACGTCATGATTTCCGCCTTTTGCCCGGCCGGGACATCCGGCGCGAACCGTTCCAGATACCAGCCGACATGTTTTCGCGCATGCCTGACCCCGACATCGGCGCCGTAGTGGCCGAGCATCGCCTCATAGTGCCCGGCGGCAAGGTCGGGGATCTCGCAGCGATCCGGTCCCACATGGCCGGCGACCCAGCCGGCATGCCACGGCCGTCCCTGGCAGGCGCGGCCGACCATGACGGCATCGGCACCCGAACGACGAAGGATTTCCTCGGCATCCTCGCGGGTCTCGACATCGCCATTGGCCACGAGCGGCACGGAGATCACATCGCGCACGGCGGCGATCGCGTCCCAGTCGGCCCGTCCCTCGTAGAACTGCATGCGGGTGCGGCCATGCACGATGATCATCTGCACACCGGCCGCTTGCGCACGCGTCGCGATCTCCGGAGCGTTCAGCGAATTTTCGTCCCAGCCCAGACGCATCTTCAGGGTCACCGGAACCTTGACCGCACGAACCGTCGCCTCAATGAGCGACAGGGCGTGATCGGGATCACGCATCAGCGCCGAGCCGGAATAGCCGCCGATCACCTTTTTCGCCGGGCACCCCATGTTGATGTCGATGATGTCGGCGCCATTGGCCTCGGCGATCCGCGCCGCCTCCGCCATCCAGTGCGCCTCCCGGCCGGCAAGCTGGACCATGTGCGGCGTCAGCCCCGCACCCTTCAGGCGCGACCAGGATTCGGCGGCATTGTGCACCAACTCCTTGCTGGCCACCATCTCGGTCACGACCAGGCCGGCGCCAAAACGCCAGGCGAGCTGCCGGAACGGCAAATCGCTCACACCGGACATCGGCGCCAGGATCACGCGATTGCGGATCGCGATCGGACCGATCTCGAACGGTGACTGCAGTGCGCTTGAACTCAATTGATTATCTTTCAGGCATTCGAGGTATATGCACGATTTTTAGCCATTAAATCTCGCCTTGCCAAGGGCTTTCCTCGAGCCTGCAACTAAATTCGAACGGATGCTGGAAAATCGATCTGGCAGCCGGTAGACCACACCGACGAGTTTTCTATGTCAAGGCCGGACACTGCAATGCAGCAATGCACGAAAACAGCCATCGGCATCATTGTCGTCGCCGCGGGACGCGGCGAGCGTGCCGGCTCATCTGTCGAGGGACCCAAACAATACAGGCGAATCGGCGGAAAGCCGGTAATCGTCCATACGCTGGAGAGATTTATTGCCTGGCCGAAGACGGCAAGGATCGTCGCGGTCATCCATGCTGATGATACCGCACTTTTCGAGGATGCCCGCAACGGTCTGTCCGGCGGGGTAGCCATCGATGTGTGTCTCGGCGGCAGGACGCGCCAGCAATCGGTGCTGGCGGGCCTGAGGGCGCTCTCCGGCTCCGGCATCACCCATGTGATGATCCACGACGCCGTGCGCCCCTTCTTCGACGAAGATCTGCTCGAGCGGATTGCCGCGGGGATCGAGGCCGGCGAAACCTGCCTTCTGCCCGCCATGCCGGTCACCGACACGCTGAAGCGCGGCGACGCGGCCGGCCTCGTCGTCGAGACCGTCCCGCGTGCCGGCCTGTTCGGCGCCCAGACCCCGCAGACCTTCGCCTACCCTGCGATCCTTGCGGCCCACGAGGCGGCAGCGACATCCGGGTTGGACGAATTTACCGACGACGCCTCGATCGCCGAATGGGCGGGCCTGCCGGTCCGCCTGGTCGAGGGGTCGCCCGACAATGTGAAACTGACGCTGCAAAGAGATATCGCCATGGCCGATGCCAAGCTCACCCCCCACGGCCTGCCGGATGTGCGCACCGGAAACGGTTACGACGTGCACCAGCTGGTGCCGGGCGACGGGGTCACGCTCTGCGGCATCTTCATCCCGCACGATCAGGCGCTGAAGGGCCATTCCGATGCGGATGTCGCCCTGCATGCGCTGACCGATGCGCTGCTCGCCACCTGCGGCGCCGGCGACATCGGCGACCATTTCCCGCCCTCGGATCCGCAGTGGAAGGGCGCGCCATCGCGCATCTTCCTCGAACATGCCGCCCGAATCGTCCGTAAGGCCGGCGGCACCATCATGAACGCCGACATCTCGCTGATCGCCGAGGCGCCGAAGATCGGCCCGCACCGCCAGGCGATGCGCGAGAAGCTTGCCGAGGTGCTCGCCATTTCGCTCGATCGCTGCTCGGTCAAGGCGACCACCAACGAGACCATCGGCTTCGTCGGCCGGCGCGAGGGCATTGCCGCGATCGCCACCGCAACCGTCGTCTTCGCGGGGGATGCCCGATGAGTCTCTATCCGGCCGACATCGAATCAACGGCGGCCCGGATCATTTCCGCCTTCGGTGCGCGCAGGCTGACGCTTGCCACCGCCGAATCCTGCACCGGCGGCCTGATCGTCGGCGCGCTGACCGAGATTTCCGGCTCGTCCGCCGTCGTGGACCGTGGCTTCGTCACCTATTCCAACCAGGCCAAGATCGACCTGCTCGGCGTTGGCTCCGAGACGCTGGAGCGTTGCGGTGCCGTGTCGCGGCAGACCGCCATGGAAATGGTCGAGGGCGCCTTGAGCCGCTCGGGCTGCGATGTGGCCGTGGCGGTCACCGGCATTGCCGGTCCGGGCGGCGGCACGGAGGAAAAGCCCGTCGGACTGGTCCATCTGGCGGCGAGATCGCTGAACGGTCCCCTCCTCCACCGCGAAATGCGCTACGGCGACTTGGGCCGCACCGAAATCCGCCTCGCGACGGTCCGCACCGCGCTTGAAATGCTGATCGAGGCGGTGGGCTGAGATGGCCGGGATGCGTTGGATCGCGGAAACCGCCCGCACCGTGCTGAACGCCGCCCTGGCGCTCTGCCTTATGACTTCGGCTGCGCCGGCCGCATCCTCGCCCTATGCCCCGGGGGCCATCGCGCCGACACCCGACCAGGCCGCGCTAGATCGGGCTCTCACCGAATTCTATGGCCAGTGGAAGTCGATCTATCTTCGCGAGGGCTGCGGCGAAGGCCGTGTCCTCGTGCGCACCGACGGCGACGGCAAGCCCACCTATGGCGGCTCGGCCAAGGCGACGATCACTGTCTCCGAGGCCCATGGCTACGGCATGCTCGCAACCGTGATGATGGCGGATTTCGATGCCGACGCCCATCGGCTGTTCGACGGCATGGTGCGCTTTTTCCACGACCATCCGGCCAGCTCCGATCCGGGCCTGATGGCCTGGAACCAGGTGGAGGATTGCACGGATGCCGGCGAGGATGTCGGGGGTTCCAACAGCGCGACCGACGGCGATCTCGACATCGCCTATGCGCTGCTGCTGGCCGAGCGCCGCTGGGGCAATGGCGGCTCGTTCGACTATGGCGCCGAGGCGCGGCGCGTGATGACCGCCATCCTCGCCCATGAAGTCGCCCAGCCGGGCAATATCCTGTTGATCGGCGACTGGGCCAAGACGGGCGACGACGCGACCTATGCCGCGACGACCCGTTCGTCGGACTTCATGCAGTCCCATTTCGCCGCCTTTGCCGAACGCACAGGCGACCGGCGCTGGCTCGACCTGCGCGACGCGATCTACGGCGTCATCACGACCGTCGGCGAGAAATATTCCCCCCGCACCGGCCTCATGCCCGATTTCATCGTCGGCCTTCCGGACGAGCCGAAACCCGCACCGGCCGGCTTTCTCGAAGGCGACCATGACGGCGGCTATTCGTGGAACGCCGCCCGTTATCCCTGGCGGGTCGGCCTGGACTTCCTGCTCACCGGCGACGAGCGGGCGCTGAAGGCGCTCAGACCGCTGAACGCCTGGGCAAGAGAGGCGACCAAGGGAAGACCGGAACGCTTCGCCGACACCTACCGGCTGAACGGCAAGCCCGCGCCCGACGCCGGCCACGACCAGATGGCCTTCGTCTCGATGCTCACCGTATCCGCCATGATCGATGCCGACAACCAGGACTGGCTCGACGCCCTGTGGGCCTCGATGGAGAAAAAGCCGGTGGCCGAGGAAGACTATTTCGGCAATACGCTGAAGCTGATGGGCATGATCGCCGTCACCGGCCACTGGGCCAAGCCCTGATCCAGTATTGTCACGGTCAGTCGGTGTAGATCTTGTCGGCCCGCGTCTCGAAGGCTTCGGCGAACATGCGGAAGGCCCGGTCGAACATCGAGCCCATCAGCGCGCCGAGAATGCGGTTCTTGAACTCGTAGTCGATGAAGAAATGCACCGAGCAGCCGCCGTCGCCGGCCGCCTCGAATCGCCAGCGATTGTCGAGATAGCGGAACGGCCCCTCGATATATTTGACGTCGATGGCAAGTTCAGCCGGGTTCAGCAGCACCTGGGTGCTGAAAGTCTCGCGGATCGCCTTGTAGCCGACCGTCATGTCGGCGACCAGCAACTCCTTGCCGTCACGCTCGCGCCGCGAGCGGATGGTCAGCGCCTCGCACAACGGCAGGAATTCCGGATAGCGCTCCACATCGGCGACGAGAGCGTACATCCGTTCGGGAGAATGCTTGACGGGGCGGCGGGTTTCAAATTGCGGCATGCGCGAGAGCTAATGTCGCCCGTCGAGATTGGCAAGTAGGGCGCGGCTGTCGCCACGCGATTTCAACACCAGAAGCGGAAATTCCCCTTCATATGCCGCCAGCCTCTCGATGATCTTCGGTGCCGAATCGCGCTCGAAATGCCAAACATAGCGCAGGAATTCCAAAGTCAGTCGCTCCGGGCAGCCCTCGGCCATTTCTGGGCGGGTGCGTCCGGCATAGCGAAACCAACGAGTGACGACACCGTAGAGCGATACGTAGCGGGGCGGACGCAGCCAGATCACCAGGTCGGCGCGTGCCAGGCGCTCAGGCAGCGTCCGCGGGCTCGTCCCGTCCATCACCCAGCGCGGCAAGGCGACGAGCTCGGCGATCCGCCGGTCCGCATCGTCGCGGAGCCGTTGCTGCCAGCCGGGCAACCAGAACACGTCCCGGTCCATCGAAATGTACTGCAATCGAAAGCGTTCGCCGAGCGCTCGCGCGAGCGTGCTCTTGCCGCTGCCCGAGCAGCCGATCACCAGGATACGCGCAGCATCCGGCAATAATCGAACCGCCTCGGCCCTGTCGATCAAACGGGATACCATTCAGATCTCACGAAACATGAGCTGCACCAGCTTTCCCGCGTGCTGTAACAGGCCCCCATGAAAGTCTCTTGACCATCCCGTCCAGCAGGACGAGCCGCGCTGCGGTTTCAGCGGCGGGCGGAGGGCACCGGCTCGCCGGGACGCGGATTACCGATGGGGAACCATTTCCGCTTGGCAAGCCCGAGCTTGACGCCAAGATCCTCGAAAATCCACGGAATGACCTGCTTGCGCCCCTTGACGAAAGGAAGAGCCGCCGTGTCGAGATGAATGAACGGCAGAAACGGGTTGGGGCGCTGCGACGCATAGATTTCCACGCGGATCGACGGTCGTGCCGATAAGCCGCGCGCATGGAAACCGAAGGTATCGCCGACGACCAGCGTATTGGCCGGCACGGAAAACACCGTCGGTTCGGGCAGATGCAGGTACTTCAGCTCTTCGCGGGTCAGGCGGAAGGCACCGCCTCCGTGTTTGCGCGCGGCAAGGATGCTCCTGCGCTTGTGCCAGGCAAGCCGGCGCCGCGTCAACCTGTGCGACCCCTTCACATAGGTGAACGGCCCCTCGTCGGTCGGCACGTCATGCAGGAAGAACCAGGCCTTCACGGTCGAGTGGAAGGTATCCATATGCAGGTTGGTCTGCGGATCCTTGCCCTTCTCCATTGGAGAGGCGTCCGCGAAGATCGTCTGAACGCTGATCACCGGCTCCACGTCGAAGCCGCCAACATAGCGGATCAGGTTGGTCCATTCCGGGCTTTCGAGGAAGGCCTTGACCGCCGGGAGCCTGGCAACCACCTCCGGCGTCAGCGGCGTGCGCCGGGTCACCGCATTGCCTTCATACATCTCCCGCGCGGGAACCTGAAGACCTTCGATTTCGGCCACCAGTTGACGGAACTGATCCGCCGGCACCAGGTCGCGCTTTTCGACATAGCCGTTCTCGGCATAGGCCTGCCGGTCGGCCGGCGCGACAAGATGCTCAAGCTTTCGCCGGCGGTAGTCGACCATGCGGGCCGCAGCCTTGACGCGCCACACGTGCAGTCCGCGCCGATTAAGCGCCTCGCTGCCGATGATGGGATTGCTGGAAAAGGCCTTCTCCCCGGTCAGGATCTGGATCGCGTACCAGGGGGAGAACAGAATGTCCTTCAGCTTCAGCGCCATGCAACACTCCTCGATCGGTCAAACCTGCGGCGCGCAACCTAACGTCGTTCGCCCGCCCTGTCGACTATCGTGTGGCCCAGAGTTTCTCGCGATTGGCCTTGAGACGGGCAAAATCGTCGCCGGCGTGATGCGACGAGCGCGTCAGCGGGCTGGCCGACACCATCAGGAAACCCTTGGCATAGGCGACCGTCTCGTAGGACTTGAATTCGTCCGGCGTGACGAAGCTCATCACCTTGTGGTGCTTGCGGGTCGGCTGCAGGTACTGGCCGATCGTCAGGAAGTCGACATCGGCGACGCGCAGGTCGTCCATCAGCTGCAGCACTTCATTGCGCTCCTCGCCAAGGCCGACCATGATGCCGGACTTGGTGAACATGGTCGGATCGAGTTCCTTGACCCGCTGCAAAAGCCGGATCGAGTGGAAGTAGCGTGCGCCCGGACGCACCGTCAGATAATTGCCGGGCACCGTTTCCAGATTGTGGTTGAAGACGTCGGGCTTGGCGGCGACCACCCGCTCCAGCGCGCCCGGCTTCTTCAGGAAGTCGGGCGTCAGGATCTCGATCGTCGTTTCCGGCGAAGCGGCGCGGATGGCGAAGATCACCTTCTCGAAATGCTCGGCGCCGCCGTCTTCCAGATCGTCGCGGTCGACCGAGGTGATGACCACGTGGGAAAGGCCCATCTGCTTCACCGCCTTGGCGACGTTCTCCGGCTCGGCCATGTCCAGCGCATTGGGCTTGCCGGTCGCGACATTGCAGAAGGCACAGGCGCGGGTGCAGATCTCGCCCATGATCATGAAGGTGGCGTGCTTCTTGTCCCAGCACTCGCCGATATTGGGGCAGCCGGCCTCCTCGCACACCGTGACGAGCTTGTTGTCCTTCACGATCGACCGCGTCTCGGCATAACCCTTGGAGGTCGGCGCCTTGACGCGGATCCATTCCGGCTTGCGCATCACCTCGGTATCCGGGCGATGGGCCTTTTCCGGATGCCGGACGCGAGCCTGCGGATCATTGATCTTGTCGAGAATGGTAACCACGTGTCGTTACTCCGCGCCGCTTCTGCCGGGCGCTCTTAGCATTGATGGCTGTAGGTGAAAACCAGCGTGTCGGTCGTGGTGCGGCCTGTCGGCTGGCAGCGCTCCATGGTCTCGCGGCTGCCGCGCAGCGTCACGCGGGTCTGGTTACGGTCGACCGGACCTTCGACATAGTATTCGAGCGGCGTGCCGGGGCAATATTTCGAAAAGACCCGCGCCGTGCCCGAATAGCGGCCATTGACGTTGGAACCGTTGAACAGCAGCGTACCATGGGTGACGCCCGCGCTGCGCATGACCCGTTTGGGATGCTCATAGTAGAAGGCGCGCTGGTTGCCGGCGGCCTTGAGGCGCATCAGCGAGCCGTTATGGTCCCAGCAGCTGTCGGCAAGGGCAACGGCCGGCGCAAGAGCCAGCAGGCCCGAAGCGAAGAACAACGCGGTCCGTCCGGCGATACCTGCAAACATGCCCTGCCCTTCCCTTGTTGAGTGTGACCGCCGCGTCAGCGGCGAATGAGCTTCACCGCGTACAGCAGAAGGCTGGAGCCGACGAAACTGGTCAGCAGGAAGCCGAGCCAGTCGCCCTGAACCACGACGCCGAAGCGGCGGAAGATCGCCGCGGCCACCACCGCGCCGACAATGCCGATGATGATGTTCATGATGATGCCGTAGCGCATGCCCAGGAACTTGCCCGCCATCCAGCCGGCAAAGCCGCCGACGATGATGGTCAGGAACCAGCCAATCTCAAACCCAGCCATTGCCTACTCCTTCGCTTGAACAATCCCGCCCCTATATAGGCGGCGGGACCCGGCCTCACAACTCGCCTTTAGGCGTTGAGCGCCCTTCCATAGGCATCCAGAACGCTTTCCTTCAGCGTCTCGGAAATGGTCGGATGCGGGAAGATCGTGTGCATCAGCTCTTCCTCGGTGGTTTCGAGGTTCATCGCCACGACAAAGCCCTGGATCAGTTCGGTCACTTCGGCGCCCACCAGATGCGCACCCAGCAGTTCGCCGGTTTGTCTGTCGAAGATCGTCTTGACCATGCCCTGGTCTTCGCCAAGCGCGATCGCCTTGCCGTTGGCGACGAAGGGGAAGCGGCCGACGCGGATGTCGCGGCCTTCGGCCTTCGCCTTGGCTTCGGTCAGGCCGACGGAGGCCACCTGCGGATTGCAGTAGGTGCAGCCGGGGATCTTCGCCTTGTCCATCGGATGGACATTCGGCAGGCCGGCCAGCTTCTCGACGCAGATGACGGCCTCGTGCTCGGCCTTGTGGGCGAGCATCGGCGGACCGGCAACGTCGCCGATCGCATAGATGCCCGCGACGTTGGTCTTGCCGTAGCCGTCGATAGCGATGAAGCCGCGATCGGTCTTCACGCCGAGCGCTTCAAGCCCGATATTCTCGATATTGGCCTGCACGCCGACGGCCGAAATCATCCGGTCGGCCGTGATCTTCTCGACTGTTCCGTCCTTCTTCTCGACATGGGCGGTGATCGAATTGGCGCCCTTCTCGACCTTGGCGACCTTGGCCTCCAGCAGGATCTTCATGCCCTGCTTGTCGAACTGCTTCTTGGCGAAGGCCGAAATCTCGGCATCCTCGACAGGCATGACCTGGCTCATCACCTCGACCACGGTCACGTCGACGCCCATGGTGCGGTAGAAGGAGGCGAATTCGATGCCGATGGCGCCCGATCCCATGACCAGCAGAGACTTCGGCATGGAGTCCGGGTTCATCGCCTCGAAATAGGTCCAGATCAGCTTGCCGTCCGGCTCGATGCCGGGAAGCGCCCGCGGGCGGGCGCCGGTGGCGACGATGATGTGCTTGGCGGTGTAGGTGCCTTCGCCCAGCGTGTTCTTCGGCAGGGGCGCCTGCGGCTGGACGATCGTCTTGGTGGTCTTGGAAACGACGACTTCGCCGGGCTTGGTGAGCTTCGCCTCGCCCCAGATGATGTCGACCTTGTTCTTCTTCATCAGGAAGCCGACACCGCCGTTCATGCGCTCGGCAATGCCGCGCGAGCGGGCGATGATGGCCTTCAGGTCCGGCGTGATCTTGCCTTCGAGCGTCAGGCCGTAATTCTTGGCGTGTTCGGCGAGATGCAGGACTTCCGCAGACCGCAGCAAAGCCTTGGTCGGGATGCAGCCCCAGTTGGAGCAGATGCCGGCGAGGTGCTCGCGCTCGACGATCGCGGTCTTGAGGCCGAGCTGGGCGGCTCGGATCGCGGCAATGTAGCCGCCGGGGCCGGAGCCGATAATGAGAACGTCATAGGCATTCGACACTGGTCTTCATCTCCTCTTTGACGGGTGGGCCCCACCTTTGAGGCGGAGCCCTTCCGGGGGATGAAGCCGGGCCGGATCAGGCCTTGGTCAGCATCCCGTAGATTTCATCCTTCAGAACCATGCGCTGCTTGCGCATGGTTTCCATCTCGACGTCGCCGACCGGCTCCACTTCGGTTTCCGAACGATGGATGGCGCGGTTCACGTCGCGGTAATCCTCAAGCAGCTTGGCAAAACGCTCGTCGCTCAGCTTGAGCGCATGCATCTTGTCGGCATATTCCGGAAACTCGTCGTGGATTTCGTGCGGGGTATTCGACATTCGGTATCTCCTCTTGTGTCGGTCGATACCTGTAGCCTATTCACCCGAAAACGCCACTCCCTTGATCTTGATCAACTTTCGCCCGGCATTTCGTCAAATCCCCAACAGCATGCGCACCACCGGCTCCATCCCTCGCCCGAGCGCGCGGGTGTTTTCGGCATCGAGATGGATGCCGTCGAGCGGGCTGGTCCGCGAGACCGAACCGGCATCGAAAAACCCGCACCCTGCCTCATCTGCGAGGTCACGATAGAAGCTCGCCAGCATCGCCGATTCGTCCAAAGCGCCGCGGAACATCGCGGCGAAATGCACATTCGACGTCTCGCAGATCGCCGGCGGCGCAACGACCAAAATCTCCGGCACCTCGAAGCCAAAACCCCAGTCGTGGTGCCGGATCAGCTTGACCAGCCGGTCGATCCCCTTGGTCGCTCCGATCGCCGTGCCGGCAATACCGCGCTTCATGTCATTGGTGCCAAGCAGCAGGATGACCAGGTCGAGCGGCTTGTGGCTCTCCAGGACGCTCGGCAGCAGCTTCACGCCATTGCGCTCGCAATCGGCGAGATGGTCGTCATAGGCGGTCGTGCGCCCGTTCAGTCCTTCGGCGATCACGTTGACCTCAGGTCCGAGCGCCGCGCCGAGCACGCTCGGCCAGCGGTCGCCATGCGAATGGCGACCGACCGTTTGCGGATCATAGCCCCAGGTCAGGCTGTCGCCGTAGCAGAGCACGGTTTTCATGCCGTCCGCCTCCGCCCTTAGACGAGCATACCCATCGGGTTCTCGATGTAGCGCTTGAACGCGCCGAGCAGTTCGGCCCCGAGCGCGCCGTCGACGCAGCGATGGTCGGTCGACAGCGTCACCGACATGACATTGGCGATCTTCATCTCGCCGTTCTTCACCACCACCCGCTGCTCGCCGGCGCCGACCGCAAGGATCGTCGCATGCGGCGGGTTGATGACGGCGGCGAACTGCTTGACGCCCATCATGCCCATGTTCGACACCGAGGTGGTGCCGCCCTGGTACTCTTCCGGCTTCAGCTTGCGATCCTTGGCGCGCTTGCCCAGGTCCTTCATCTCGTTGGAGATCGCCGAAAGGGTCTTGAGCTCCGCATGCCGGATGATCGGCGTGATCAGGCCACCCGGGATCGACACGGCGACGCCGACATCGGCGTGCTTGTGCTTGACCATGTTGGTCTCGGTCCAGGAGACGTTGGCATCCGGCACTTCCGTCAGCGCCATGGCCATCGCCTTGATGATCATGTCGTTGACCGAAAGCTTGTAGGCCGGTGCGCCATCCTTGCGGGGGGCGGCGTCGTTGAGCTGGGCGCGCAGCGCCATCAGCGCATCGAGTTCGCAATCGACGGTGACGTAGAAATGCGGAATGGTCTGCTTGGATTCGACCAGCCGCTTGGCGATGGTCTTGCGCATGCCGTCATGCGGCACGAGTTCGTAGGAACCCGCCTCGAACAACTTGAGCACGGCTTCTTCCGACGCACCCTTGGCCATGGCCGGCGCGGCAGCAGCCGGTGCAGCCGTCGTCGCAACCACCGGAGCAGCCTTGGCGCCACCGCTTGAAACGGCCTTTTCGACGTCACTCTTGACGACTCGGCCATGCGGACCGGAGCCCGACACGGCAGACAGTTCAACGCCGGCTTCCTTGGCCAGGCGACGGGCGAGCGGCGAGGCAAACACGCGCTCGCCGGACTTGGCGACGGGTGCAGGGGTCGAAGGCGCCGGTGCCTTGTCGGTTATCGGCTGAGATACGGCAGGCGCTGCTTCGACCTTGGCAGGAGCAGCTTCCGTCTTGGCGGGCGCAGCCTCGGCCTTTGCCGGTGCGGCAGACCCGCCGCCGGCCGCGGCGGCCGCAACGTCTTCGCCGTCCGCGGCGAGGATGGCGATCACGGCATTGACCTTGACCGCTTCCGTGCCGGCCGGCACGACGAGCTTGGCGACCGTGCCTTCATCGACGGCTTCGACTTCCATCGTCGCCTTGTCGGTCTCGATCTCGGCGATCACGTCGCCGGACTTGACCTTGTCGCCTTCCTTGACCAGCCACTTGGACAGATTGCCCTCTTCCATCGTGGGAGAGAGCGCCGGCATGGTGATATTGATCGGCATATTAATCCTCCGCCCACACAAGTTCAAACTGCGCAAGTTCTTCCGGATGCTCCATCAGCCAATCGACCTGCTCCGGAGGAACCTCGATATATCCGGCAACGTCTTCGAGCCAACCATCGACGGCACCGATCACACCAATTTCTTCTCGCGGAACGCCGACGATCGCCTCTGTTTCTTCAGTCTTGATCAAGGCCCAAAACACGATTCTTTCCAGAAGCGGATTCTCTTTCGTTCCAATCACTCTGAACCACGAACCTGAAACAGGTAGGATCTGCTTTACAGACGATTTCGACATCAGCCCGCCCCCTACTTGTAGCAGACGGTTTTGACCGCCTCGACCACTTCGCCGACATTCGGCAGAGCGAGCTTTTCGAGATTGGCGGCGTAAGGCATCGGAACGTCCTTGCCGGCGATCGTCAGGATCGGCGCATCGAGATAGTCGAAGGCCTGCTGCATGACGCGGGTGGCGATTTCGGTGCCGACCGACGACTGCGGATAGCCTTCCTCGACGGTCACCAGACGGCCGGTCTTCTTCACCGATTCAATCACGGTCGGCAGGTCCATCGGGCGGATGGTGCGAAGGTCGATGATCTCGACGTCGATGCCGTCCTTGGCCAGTTGCTCGGCGGCCTTGACCGCATAGGTCATGCCGATGCCGAACGAGACAATGGTCGCATCCTTGCCGACCTTGTGGATCCGGGCCTTGCCGATCGGCAGAACGAAATCATCCATCTTCGGCACCTCGAACGAATGACCGTAGAGGATTTCGTTCTCGAGGAAGATGACCGGGTTCGGATCGCGGATCGCCGCCTTCAACAGGCCCTTGGCGTCGGCCGCCGTATAGGGCTGGACGACCTTGAGGCCGGGGATATGGCTGTACCAGGCGGCATAGTCCTGGCTGTGCTGGGCGCCGACGCGCGCGGCTGCCCCGTTCGGACCGCGAAACACGATCGGCGCGCCCATCTGGCCGCCCGACATATAGAGCGTCTTGGCGGCCGAGTTGATGATCTGGTCGATCGCCTGCATGGCGAAGTTGAAGGTCATGAACTCGACGATCGGGCGAAGGCCGGCCATGGCCGCACCGACGCCAACGCCGGCAAATCCGTGTTCGGTGATCGGCGTGTCGACGACACGCTTGGGGCCGAACTCCTGCAGCAGGCCTTGGGTGATCTTGTAGGCACCCTGATATTCGGCGACTTCCTCACCCATGATGAAGACGTCCGGATTGGCGCGCATTTCCTCGGCCATGGCCTCGCGCAGCGCTTCACGCACCGTCATCGTCACCATTTCCGTGCCGGCCGGAACGTCCGGATCAGCGGCAATGGCGGCAACGGGCTGGGCCGGAACCGGGGCCGATGCGGCAGCCGGTGCGGCTGCGGCCGGAGCCGGGGCAGCTTCAGCAGGCGCCGCCTTGGGCGCGGCGACATCCGAGGCGCTTTCGCCGTCCTGCAACAGGATGGCGATCGGCGTATTGACCTTGACGCCCTCGGTGCCGGCGGCGATCAGCAGCTTGCCGAGCACGCCTTCATCGACGGCTTCGACTTCCATCGTCGCCTTGTCGGTCTCGATCTCGGCGATCACGTCGCCGGACTTGACGGCGTCGCCTTCCTTCTTGATCCACTTGGAGAGCGTGCCCTCCTCCATGGTCGGCGAAAGAGCCGGCATGAGAATTTCAACTGGCATCGTTTCCTCACCCATTTAACTTTTAATCTTCAAGCCGATTGTTTCGGCCAAACCAATACCACCAGCAGCACTGCAACAGCCAAGTTGCGGATGCGGAGAACGTACAAGGCAATTCTGTCCCCAGAACCAGCTTCACGCTTCAACTCGCGCGAAGACGTCGGTCGGGAAATCATGCCGAGCCAAAGCCTGGCACGCCCCTCGTTCACCGCCTTCTGCCCCAAATGCTGCCCGTAGAGAAATGCGGGCATAATGCCGACCAACGCCAGGAGCCAAGCATAATGGAATACACTTGCCGGCATACGCGGCAGGGCATCCCAGAATGTTCGGACCAATTCCATTGTCGGCCGTCCTCCCCGATTACAGAAGAATGTCGGTGTAGAGCTCGGATACATCCGGCTCCGGATCGGCCTGGGCGAAGTCGGCACTGTCGGCGACGATGTCGCGGACGTCCTTGTCGATCGCCTTCAGCTCGTCCTCGCTCGCCCAGCCCTTTTCGAGCAGGCGCGCACGCACCTGTTCGATCGGATCGTGTTCGGAGCGCATCTTCTGCACCTCGTCCTTGGAGCGATACTTCGCCGGGTCAGACATGGAGTGGCCGCGATAGCGGTAGGTCATCATTTCGAGGATGACCGGGCCCTTGCCGGTGCGGCAGTATTCGGCGGCCTGTTCGGCAGCCGCCCTGACGGCCCGCACGTCCATGCCGTCGACCTGAAGGCCCGGAATGTTGAAGGCGAGGCCGCGCTGGGCGAAATTGGTCTGGGCCGAGGCGCGCGACACCGAGGTGCCCATGGCGTAGCGGTTGTTCTCGATCACATAGATGACCGGCAGCTTCCACAGCTCGGCCATGTTGAAGCTCTCGTAGACCTGACCCTGGTTGGCCGCGCCGTCGCCGAAATAGGCGACCGAGATCTGACCGTTGTCGCGATAGTGGTTGGCGAAGGCCAGACCCGTGCCGAGCGACACCTGCGCGCCGACGATGCCGTGGCCGCCGTAGAAATTCTTCTCCTTGGAGAACATGTGCATCGAGCCGCCCTTGCCCTTGGACAAGCCGCCGCGACGCCCGGTCAACTCGGCCATGACGCCGCGCGCACTCATGCCGCAGGCCAGCATGTGGCCGTGGTCACGGTAGCCGGTAATGACCTGGTCGCCATCCTTCAGCGCCATCTGCATGCCGACGACGACCGCTTCCTGGCCGATATAGAGGTGACAGAAGCCGCCGATGAAGCCCATGCCGTAGAGCTGGCCGGCCTTTTCCTCGAAACGCCGGATCAGCAGCATTTCGCGATAGGCCTTCAGCTCGGTATCGCGATCGAACTCGGCGATCGCTCCTTCGCTGAAGTCCTTCTTGGCTGACTTGGCCGTCGTCTTGCGACCGGTAACAGTCGCGGCTTTTCGCGGCGCCATTCATCCCTCCCTAGGGTTATGTCGGATCTTTGTTGGACAGCAGAATAGGCAAGAAAGACGCGCTGGGCAATGCTATAAATGCATGGCTCTTATTCAATCTATCAGATTGAAAAACAACGACAATTCTAGATTAACCAGATTTCGGTTAATTCAGATAGCTGTCAAATATGACAATCTCGTCCGGCCGCGACATGTTGAGCTGATATCGCGCCTTCTCGTCCATCATGTCGCGCTCGAGCGAGCCGTCGCTCAACAATTGGACCTGGCGCTCCAGGCGCTCGCGACGCCCGACCAGTTCCGCAAGCTCGGCGCTTCGCGCGATGCGCTGCCGCTCGAAATCCTGCGCGGCGCGCAGGCCGTAGTCGCCATGGATGGAATGATAGCCGAAATAGGAAAGAAACGCGACAGTGACGGCAGGGAGAATGAGACGACCGAATTTTCTCTTCTTATGGTGCCTGGTCCACATGCGGATGATGCCTTGAAACGCAAAACTATCGTTTCAAATTATCGGTGATAGCTTAACCGATCGTTGACCGTGACGGCTCGCCCATGAAAAAAGCCGCGTCCCTTTCGGAACGCGGCTTTGGATGGTTGTGATCGACGCCGATCAGGCGCGCAGGATCGACGTGCCGGCGTAGCGTGCCTGGGGACCGAGCATTTCCTCGATGCGGATCAGCTGGTTGTATTTTGCCAGACGATCCGAGCGCGACAGCGAGCCGGTCTTGATCTGGCCGCAGTTGGTGGCGACTGCGAGGTCGGCGATCGTCGAGTCTTCGGTTTCGCCCGAACGATGCGACATGACGGCCGTGTAGCCTGCCTTGTGCGCCGTTTCGACCGCGTCGAGGGTTTCCGTCAGCGAGCCGATCTGATTGACCTTGACGAGGATGGAGTTGGCCACACCCATCTTGATGCCGTCGCGCAGGCGAGCCGAATTGGTGACGAACAGGTCGTCGCCGACCAGTTGGCACGAATTGCCGATCTTGTCGGTCAGCGCCTTCCAGCCGTCCCAGTCGTCCTCGGCCATGCCGTCCTCGATCGAGATGATCGGATACTTGGCAGCCAGCTCGGCGAGGTATTCGGCCATGGCTTCCGGCTCGAGCGTGCGGCCCTCGCCTTCCATCACATACTTGCCGTCCTTGAAGAACTCGGTCGATGCGCAGTCGAGCGCCAGATAGATGTCTTCACCCGGACGGTAGCCGGCCTTCTCGATCGACTTCATGATGAAGTCGAGGGCTTCCGGCGCGCTCTTCAGGCCCGGTGCAAAACCGCCTTCGTCGCCGACATTGGTGTTGTGACCCTGGGCCGCCAGTTCCTTGCGCAGCGTGTGGAAGACTTCCGAGCCCATGCGCACGGCATCGCGCATGTTGTCCGTGCCGACCGGCATGATCATGAATTCCTGGAAGTCGATCGGGTTGTCGGCATGGGCGCCGCCATTGATGATGTTCATCATCGGAACCGGGAGCACATGGGCGTTGGGGCCGCCGACATAGCGGTAGAGCGGCAGGCCGGTGGCTTCGGCGGCGGCCTTGGCGATGGCGAGCGAAACGCCGAGGATGGCATTGGCGCCGAGGCGCGACTTGTTCGCCGTGCCGTCCAGCTCGATCATCAGATTGTCGATCTGGATCTGGTTTTCGGCTTCAAGACCGCCGATCGCGTCGAAGATCTCGGTATTGACGGCCTCGACGGCCTTTTCGACGCCCTTGCCGAGATAGCGGCTGCCGCCGTCACGCAGTTCGACGGCTTCGTGCGCGCCGGTCGAGGCGCCCGACGGAACGGCCGCACGGCCCATGCTGCCGTCTTCGAGATAGACATCGACCTCGATGGTCGGATTGCCGCGGCTGTCGAGAATTTCGCGGCCGATAATGTCGGTGATGGCAGTCATGGGAGCCTCCCTGCTAATGGGTCGGATTGAGGATGGCCTGTCTTAATCGATGATGCGGAAAATACAATGGCAGCGACATGACAGAAGCCGAAAGGCAATGCCGACATTCGTCCCAATGCAAAACGCCGGCCCGAGGGCCGGCGTTCGCATCAATGATAGTCGCTGGATCGCCTTCAGGCAGCCTTGGCGATCGCGTCGAAGGCCAGCAGCTTTTCCAGCAGGCGCTTCATCTGGCTGATCGGCACCATGTTCGGGCCGTCCGAAGGGGCGTTGTCCGGATCCTGGTGAGTCTCGATGAACAGGCCGGCAACGCCGACGGCGACAGCGGCGCGCGCCAGCGTCTCGACGAACTCGCGCTGCCCGCCCGAGGAGCCGCCCTGGCCGCCCGGCTGCTGCACCGAATGGGTGGCGTCAAACACCACCGGCGCACCCATCGCCGCCATGATCGGCAGCGAGCGCATGTCGGACACCAGCGTATTGTAGCCGAACGAGGCGCCGCGCTCGCACAGAAGCACGTTCGGATTGCCGCTGGCATTGATCTTGTTCAGCACGTTCTTCATGTCCCACGGGGCGAGGAACTGGCCCTTCTTGACGTTGATCACGCGACCGGTCTGGGCCGCGGCGACCAGAAGATCGGTCTGGCGGCACAGGAAGGCCGGGATCTGCAGGACGTCGACGGTCGGCGCGACCAGCCGGCAGTGCTCTTCGGTATGCACGTCAGTGAGCACCGGGAAGCCGTATTCCTTCTTGAGATCGGCGAAGACCTCCATCGCCTTTTCAAGCCCGATGCCGCGCTCGGCAGAAAGAGAGGTGCGGTTCGCCTTGTCGAAGGACGACTTGTAGACGAGGCCGATGCCCAGCTCGCCGCAGATCTCCGAAAGCTGGCCGGCGATCATGAAGGCATGGTCGCGGCTTTCCATCTGGCAGGGGCCGGCGATCAGCGCAAAACGCTTGGAATTGGAGAAGACCGCCTTGGCGGTGCCGTCACCGACGACGACTTCGGAATGGGTCGGATTGCTCATGAAACCTCCTCGAATGCGAAGGGCACGCCCTGCCCCGCCTCGTGCGGAACGATCAGGCGCGCGCCGCGGCGGCTGAATGCGATGCCCTTACCAGCGAGAAGCCGCTCTGTCACGCCGATATCGGCGACCTTGACGACGATCAGCCGGCCCCTGAGCCCACGTCCACCACTCTCGGTGTCGAGGCCGAAATAGCCCGAAAGCCCGGCCGGCGTCAGCACCTCGATGGCGACGTTGGCCGATTGCAGCGACAGCCCGAAGGAATGCGCCTCGACCGCGCGCTGCTCGAACACTTCTTCCAGCAGGTACTGGAAGTCACTCGGATTGTCCTCGCCGAGCACGACGGTCGACAGGCCAAGCGCGCCGTTTTCGTGCCGCGCCAGCGCGCCGCGATCGGCCGGCAGCGGATTGACCCGCTCGCAGGCAAACAGGAAGAAGTCGGGCGACCGCAGGTCGGCGGCAAAGGCAAGCTTGAAGCCGCCCATGACCTCGGACCCGTCCGCCATCTTGAACATGCGTTCGAAATGCAGCATCGGACCGCCGGAAAAGCCCTCGGCGACGAAACGCCGGTGGTCGGCCTCCCCGTCTTCGGTCTTGACGACGATCGCCGAAAGCCCTTCCGGGCCGTTGCGGAAACGGAAGGCCTGGTCGCGGGCCACGAACATGTTGCCGGCCTTGGCCGCCGCTTCGCATTCCTCGCGGCTGGCGATCGCCAGTGGCTCGAGATAGGTGTCGTCGCCAAAGAACACGCAGGCATTCTCGGTTCCGAACGGATGGCGCGCATCGGGCGCCACGGTAAATCCGAGATCGGTGAGGCGTAATCGCGCCGCCTCGAGCGACTGGACGGGAAGAACGAGGTGGTCGAGACCCCGCGGCTTGTTCAGTTCGGACATTCGACACCTCTCGTCGGCGGGCGTGATCGCGCGGAGATTTGCGCCATTTGATCCGGCTTGGCAAGCTGGCGGAGCAAGCCCGATCTCTGTGCCGGCCCGCACGCTCCTCCTGGCCGGTGTCTCGTTCGGGCCGCTTTGCAAAGATTTTCATTTCGCACTGCACACTTCACGGAATCTTAGGCACTTGCGGAACACATATGGAACATATAGTGTATGTTCCGTATTTGTTTCACCAATTGGGGCTCCGAACATGCTGACGCGCAAGCAACAGGAACTGCTTCTGTTCATCCACGAACGGATGAAGGAATCGGGCGTTCCGCCCTCCTTCGACGAGATGAAGGACGCGCTCGACCTCGCCTCCAAGTCCGGCATCCACCGCCTGATCACGGCGCTGGAAGAACGCGGCTTCATCCGCCGCCTGCCCAACCGGGCCCGCGCGCTGGAGGTGATCAAGCTTCCGGAAGCCTATTCGCCGAGCCTGCAGCCGCGCCGCGGCTTCTCGCCCAGCGTCATCGAAGGCAGCCTCGGCAAGACGCCGCCCGTCGCACCGAAGGCGATCGAGGAGCCGTCGAATTCGGTCAGCGTGCCCGTCATGGGCCGCATCGCCGCCGGCGTGCCGATCTCGGCGATCCAGAACAACACCCACGACATCACCGTGCCGGCCGAAATGCTCGGCGCCGGCGAACACTATGCGCTCGAGGTCAAGGGTGATTCGATGATCGAGGCCGGCATCCTGGACGGTGACACCGTCATCATCCGCAACGCCTCCAACGCCAATCCCGGCGACATCATCGTCGCCCTGGTCGACGACGAGGAAGCGACGCTGAAGCGCTTCCGCCGCCGCGGCGCATCGATTGCGCTGGAAGCCGCAAACCCTGCCTACGAGACCCGCATTTTTGGCCCCGACCGGGTGAAGATCCAGGGCAAGCTGGTCGGCCTCATTCGCCGCTATCACTGACATCCTCGGCGGCCGCAGGGCCGCCGGAATCGCCAGTCGGCGTCGGGGCAATGGCGCCGTCGAGCACGGGATCGGCCTGAAAACTGTCGCTTCGCCAGTCATAGAGGCGATGGGCGGACCACGGCCGATAGCCGCCGGAGAACGACGCGATCACGCGAATGTCGCGCGCCTTTCTGTCTCCGAACCATAGCTCCACCGCGCCGCTGCGACGCAATGTCTCGGCCGTGAAAAGCCGGGCGCCCGAGCGGCAGGACGCAAACGCCACCCGCCGCGCCGACACGACGATGTCGGCCACGTCGCAGGCGCCGCCGACGAAGGCCGCGTCCTCCACCGTGGCGATCGCCCAGCCGCTGCCGAGCCGCGCCACGCACCAACTCTTGCCTTCACAGACAAACCGCCCCTCGCCCGCTGATTTCAATGCGCCACGCATGCGTTCACGCGCTTTGCCCAAATCATCCTCCGTCCATTTTGGCGCCTGCCGGTCCGGCGTCGTCGTCGCAGGCGGGGATTTGGCCGGCGGAGCAGCCGGCGCCGGTGCTTCCGCAGCCGGGAGACCGGTAACCGCTGTTCCCATATCCGCCGGTCCGAGATGTTCGTCAGCTCCGAGCGCCGCCTGCCATTGCTCGAAGATGAAGCGCGGCGGGCGCGCCCGGTTGGTGGCGAGGCCTTGCGGTGACAGGCGCAGCCCGACGAGCCGGCCGTCCTCCGAGATCATCACGTCGGCCGGGGGTGTGCTCGGCACCAGCACCGCCGTCGCGATCACTGCCGCGAGCAGGGCCGAGCCGGCATGCCGGAGCCAGGTGCGCAGCAGCGTCATCAGCAGAAGACCGATTGAGGCGACAGGCAGAAACCATGCGGGCATGCGGGCAAAGCCGATCGCCTCGCCCCAGCCGGCGACGCCGTGAGCGATCACCAGCACCCATTCGAGCCCGATGCCCATCAGCATGAGGAACGGCGCGTCGAGCCCGAAGGGCATGAGCAGCATGGCGACCAAGCCGGCCGGCATGACGAGGATCGAGATGATCGGCATGGCGGCGAGATTGGCCTCCAGCCCGTGCGGCGCCAGGCGGTGGAAATGGGCGATGGCGAAGATCGCCGTCGACAGCCCGCCGATCAGCGAGGTGAGGAAGGTGCCGGCCATCAGCTTGCCGCCCTCGCCGAGGAACCTCGCACCCGGGAAGCTCAACCTCAGGCCGGGGCTCCTGCGCGGCCTTGCCCGCCATGCCGCATAGCCGGCGATCAGGGCCGCGGTCGCTGCAAACGACATCTGGAAACTCGGTCCCATCACCGCCGATGGCGTCGTTGCGATGATGACGATCGCCGCCAGCGCCAGGTTGCGCAGGCTGATCGCCGGCCGGTCGAACAGCACGGCAACCAGCATGATCGCCGTCATCAGGAAGGCCCGGACGGCCGAGACCTGATAGCCGGAGATCAGCAGGTAGGCGAAGGCCGCAAACAGCGCGCCCGCCGCGGCGATCTTCTTGATCGGAAAGGCCTGGGCGAGCCCCGGCAGCAGGCTCAGCGCCATACGCAGCCCAACGAAGAAGATGCCCGAGGCGAGCGCCATGTTGAGCCCCGAGATCGCCGTGATATGGGCAAGGCCCGACAGCCGCAGCGCCTCGGTCGCGTCCCTCGACATCGATCGCCGCTCGCCGGTGATGATTGAGGCGGCAAAGGCGCCCGGATCGCCACCGATCACGCTGCGGATGCGAGTCGATATGGCATCACGCACGGAAAACAGCGTCCGCTCGGTCGCCGACCATACGCTCTCCTCGCCCGGCCCGGAACCCAGTCCGCGTGGGGCGCCGAGGAAGAAGCCGACGGCACCGATGCCGTCGAAATAGCTGGAGAAGGAGAAATCGTTGAGGCCGGGAAGCGCCGGCCCGGACGGCGGCGACAAGCGGGCCCGTCCCGTGAGCATCTCGCCGAGCATGGCCGGCGGTCCCTTCCCCCGCGCCAGCAGCGAAACCCGCTCCGGAGGGCGACGCAACCGGGGTTCGGCGGTCGATGTCAGGCGCACGACATAGCGCCACTCGCCGCTGGCGCCCGCCTCCCGCCGCTCGACCACCCCGGTCACCACCGTTGTCACGCCGCTGTCCAGCATGGTGGTAGCCCGGCGCCGCGCCTCGAGATCGGCCAGCAGCGTGCCGGCAAGCACGAGGGCGGCCACCGAGGCCAGCCGGCAGCCGGTATGGTTGCGGCCGGCGGGCAGCAGGCCTGCACACGTCGCGACGCAGCACAGGACCGCGAGTGCTGCGGTCGGCGGCGGCCGCCCGAGGCAGAACCAAAAGACGGCCCCGGCACCGAGGAACACCGGAACGAAATGGAAGAAATGGCCGTGATCGTGCTCCCGCCTGAGCGCGCCGTCGAAGCCTTCGGCGGCCCGTTGCAACCTTTCGCGAATGCGAACGAGGATGCCGGCTGTCGGCAGCCGTCGGGGAACGGTTTCCTGCGTCGCGACAAGCGCCGTCACCGGCGCCGGAAATGTGTCCGCCACCTCGGTCAGCACGACTTCCCGGTCGGCCACCACCGTCACCTGCCGCCCCCCAGACGCCCTGCCGGGCACCGATTCCGCCCCGAATACGAGGCGGTTCCCAGGGCAACAAATCTAACAAGCTATGCGTGCGTGTAAAAGCGTTTTCGCGCCAAAATCATTCAATCGATTTAACGCCGAATATTTCATCTTGTGCCTGCTTTCGCGATGCACAATTTGCCCTTTGGATAGCTTGGCATTAACTTCCGTATCATATAGCTACATCCCTACGCTTAAACCCAAGGCGCCCTTTCGGACGCCTAACCGCCAATTCCGGAGGATTAGCATGACGGACAAAAGCGCTTCTTTGAAACTCGGGGAAAAGTCGGTCGATCTGACCGTCAAGGCCGGCACGATCGGCCCGGACGTCATCGACATCGGCGCCCTGTACAAGCACACCGGCGCGTTCACCTACGACCCGGGCTTCACGTCCACGGCGTCCTGCGAATCCAAGATCACCTATATCGACGGCGATGAAGGCGTACTGCTGCATCGCGGCTATCCGATCGAACAGCTGGCCGAAAAGGGCGACTTCCTCGAAGTCTGCTACCTGCTGCTTTACGGCGAACTGCCGACCGCCGCGCAGAAGAAGGACTTCGACTACCGCGTCACGCACCACACCATGGTGCACGAGCAGATGAGCAAGTTCTTCACCGGCTTCCGCCGCGACGCCCATCCGATGGCCGTCATGGTCGGCACGGTCGGCGCACTGTCGGCCTTCTACCACGACTCGACCGACATCACCGATCCGCACCAGCGCATGGTCGCTTCGCTGCGCATGATCGCCAAGATGCCAACGATCGCCGCCATGGCCTACAAGTACCATATCGGTCAGCCCTTCGTTTACCCGAAGAACAATCTCGACTACGCCGCCAACTTCCTGCACATGTGCTTCGCGGTTCCCTGCGACGAGTACAAGGTTAACCCGGTTCTGGCCCGCGCCATGGACCGCATCTTCATCCTGCACGCCGACCATGAGCAGAACGCCTCGACCTCGACCGTGCGTCTCGCCGGCTCGTCGGGCGCCAACCCGTTCGCCTGCATCGCGGCCGGCATCGCCTGCCTCTGGGGCCCGGCCCACGGCGGCGCCAACGAAGCGGCGCTTAACATGCTGCAGGAAATCGGCACCGTCGATCGTATTCCGGAATACATCGCCCGCGCCAAGGACAAGAACGACCCGTTCCGCCTGATGGGCTTTGGCCACCGCGTCTACAAGAACTACGACCCGCGCGCCAAGATCATGCAGAAGACCATGTACGAAGTGCTGGAAGCCACCGGCCATTCGGACGATCCGCTGATGCAGGTGGCGCTCGAACTCGAGAAGATCGCGCTCAGCGATCCCTACTTCAAGGAAAAGAAGCTCTACCCGAACGTCGACTTCTATTCCGGCATCACGCTGCGTGCGCTCGGCTTCCCCACGACCATGTTCACCGTTCTCTTCGCGCTCGCCCGCACCGTCGGCTGGATCGCCCAGTGGAACGAAATGATCGAGGATCCGCAGCAGCGCATCGGCCGTCCGCGCCAGCTCTACACCGGCGCGCCGCAGCGCGACTACGTTCCGGTCACCAAGCGCTAAGCGCTTCCAGGACCATCCAGATGCAAGGGCCGGCGGTATTCCGCCGGCCCTTTTTCATTGTCGATTTGGCTCTTTGGGCCTCAGGGACGCGCCGCCAGTTTTCGGCGGTAGATGACCTTCTCCACCTCGCTCACCGCCAGCAGGCTGGAAGCGAGCGCCAAGAGCAGCAGCCAGTCGTTGAGCGTGATCGGGCTGATGCCGAGCAGGCCGTTCAGCCCTGGCACATACATGGCCCCGAGATGCAGCGCCTGCGACCCGATGATCCCGACCAGCAGGAAGGGATTGGAGGCGAGCGACTGGCGAAACACCGATCGCCGCTCGGAGCGGCTGTTGAAGCACTGGAAGTTCTCGAACAGCACGAACAGCACCAGCAGCAGATTGCGCGCCGTAAACTCGCTGACGCCGGTCGAGATCAGCCAGTAGAACAGGGCAAACCCGCCGCCACCCATCAGCAGCGTCGCCACCACGATCCGCCGCACCATGAGCCTGTCGAACAGTGATTCCTCGGGCTTGCGCACCGGCCGTTCGAGCTCGTCTCCCTCCGCCGGCTCGGTCACCAGGGCAATGTCCTGCACGCCGTTGGTGACGAGGTTGAGCCACAGAAGCTGCACGGCGGTGAGCGGCATGGGCGTGCCGAGGATCATCGCCAGCAGGAAGAGCAGCACCTCCGCGGCCCCGGTCGAGACCAGCATGAAGACGACCTTGCGGATATTGCTGTAGGCGACCCGGCCCTCGCGAATGCCGGCGACGATGGAGGCGAAATTGTCGTCGGTGAGGATGATGTCGGCGCTCTCCTTGGCGACATCCGTTCCGGCCCGGCCCATGGCGACCCCGACATGGGCGTGCTTGAGCGCTGGCGCATCGTTCACCCCGTCGCCGGTCACCGCCACGTAATGGCCGTTGCGGGCCAGCGAGCGGACGATGGCGAGCTTGTGGTCCGGCTTGACCCGGGCGAAGATGCGCACATGCCGGGTCAAGGCGTCGAGAGACTGTTCGCCAGCCGCAACCGCCGCAGCCACCTGTTCGCCAGTCGCCACGTCCTCAGGCTCAAAGACAAGCCCCGCCTCCTTGGCAATCGCGGTTGCGGTGCGCGGATCGTCGCCGGTGATCACCACAACCTCGATGCCGGCGGTGCGGCAGGCGGCGAGCGCGGCCGGCACTTCCGGACGGATCGGGTCCTGCATCCCGGTAAAGCCGAGGAAATTCAGGTCGATCAGCATATGGTCGCCGTAGTCGCCGTTCAGCGTATGCGCCATGCGCCCCTCGGCAAAGGCCAGCACCCTGAGCCCCTTGCGGGTCATCGCGTCCATCTGCCGATGCAAGAGATCATGCTCGACGGGAACCGCCCGGTCGCCCACCTGCATCGTGCCGCACATGGTAAGGAGCATTTCCGGCGCGCCCTTGACGAAGATGTGCAGGTGATCGGCATCCACATGGAAGGACGCGGCGTATTTCAGCTCCGGTTCGTAGGGAATGCGTTTTTCCAGGCGGTAGCGCTCCATCAGATCGGTCTTGCTGACGCCGCCCTTGTGGGCGGCGGCCAGCAGGGCGATGTCGACGGTGTCGCCCATCGGATCGAAGCCGCCGTCGCCGCTGCGCCCCAGCTCACCCTCATTGGGCAGCGTCGCCGCCCGCAGCAGGCGCTGGACGGCCGGGCTCGGCCGATCGTGCTCGCCATCGTGGCTGCGAATGCCCCCGGCGACGGGATCGACGCCCGTGTCGAACAGCCAATGCGTATCGTCAGGCAGCCGGATATCGGTGACCGTCAGTTCGTTGAGCGTCAGCGTGCCGGTCTTGTCGGTGGCGATCATGGTGCAGGAGCCGAGCGATTCGACTGCCGGCAGGTTGCGCACCACCACATTGACCTTGGCCATGCGGCGCATGCTGATGGCAAGCGCCACCGTGATGGCGATCGGCAGGCCCTCCGGAATGGCGCTGACAGCAAGGCCGATCGACATGGTGAGCAATTCGCCGAGCGCCATCTGGCGCCACAGGCCAACGCCGATCAGGAAGACGATGGCGACGCCGACCGCGACCGCGATCAGCCGGGTAAAATCCTCCATCCGGATCATCAGCGGCGGCTTGGCGGTCGAGCGCTCCTGGATGGCCCCGGCGATCTTGCCGAGCTCGGTCTGGCTGCCGGTGGCGACGACCAGGCCGCGGGCCCGTCCTCGGGTCACGATCGTGCCGGCAAAGACCACGTCGCCGGTCTCCTTCGCCACCGCGCGCGACTCGCCGGTATGCGCAGCCTCGTCGCATTGCAGACCGCTTGCCTCGATCAGGCGAATGTCGGCTGGCACGCGTTCGCCGGATTCGAGCATGACGAGATCGTCCGGGACAAGGCCTGCCGCATCGATCACCTGCCGCTGGCCGTCGCGGATGACCGTCGCATGCGGCTGTTCCAGCGCCCGCAGCGCATCGGCCGACTTGCCGGCGGAATATTCCTGGATCGCACCGATGATGCCGTTGACCATCAGCACCGTGGCGATGAACAGGGCATCGGTGATCTCGCTGATGAGGGTCGAAAGCGCTGCCGAGGCCATCAGGATGTAGATCAGCGGGCTCAGAAACTGCAGCGCCAGGACCTTGATGAAGGACGGGCTGCCAGCGACCGGCAGGCGGTTCTCGCCGAATTTCTCCAGCTGACGCACGGCCTCAGCGCTGCTGAGCCCAGTCAAGGTTCCCACCACTTCGCCCTTGGTGCCATCCGTCTCTGCCATCCCTGCCCCGCATGTTCGCCCAACCGGCCGGAGCCGCGTTTTTTGTTGTACCCGATATTGATGCCGATGCTACCGCGTCATTGTGAAACGTGGCGCGCGCCCCGGCCTTGCAGACCGGCCCGCAGGACCGATTCCTGCACCGGCCGGGCGCTCGCTGCCGCAGGCGTGCCGCCCGGCGCCTTTTCGCCGAACATCCCTTCATTTCCGCAGCGGTTTGTTCTAAGGAACGTCAACCGCTTCGCCGTCTGCGAAGAGCTGTAATGAGGTGATTTAGTTCCGATGATGGAAGTTCTGAGAAAAGCTGCCCACACTCTGGTCGCAAAACTGCTGATGCTCTTGTTGGTCGCCTCCTTCGGGATCTGGGGCATTTCCGCATCGCTTTTCAGCTCGGCATCGGACACTGTCATCGCCGTCGGCGACCAGCAGGTGTCGGCGAGCGAGTTCAGCCTCGCCTACCAGCGCCAGCTCGCAGACCTCGGCCGCCGCTTCGGCGTGAAGCTCACCACCGAGCAGGCCAAGGGCCTCGGCGTCGAGAGCCAGGTCTATGCCCAGCTTTCCGCCGGCGCCGCCCTCGACCAGCTGTCGGAAGACATGAACCTCGGCCTCTCCAAGGACCGCCTGGCGCAGCTCATCGCCGAGGACCCGGCCTTCAAGTCCGAGACCGGCCAGTTCGACCGCAACCTCTTCACTGCAAGGCTGCGCAATGCCGGCCTGCGCGAGGACGACTATATCCTCGAGCGTTCCAAGGTGGCCGTGCGCAGCCAGATCGTCGAGGCGACCTCTGACGGTTTCCTTGCGCCGAAGACGCTTGTCGACGCGCTCAAGGCCCACCGCGATGAGACGCGCGACTTGAGCTACCTGCTGCTGACCAATGCCAATATCGACCCGATCAAGGCGCCGGACGAAGCCACGCTCGCCGCCTGGTTCGAAACCGTCAAGGCCCGCTATCGCGCGCCGGAATACCGCAGCTTCGCCTATGTGAAGCTTGAGCCTTCCGACATCGCCGACAAGGCAGCCATCTCCGACGAGGCGATCCGCCAGGATTACGAAGCCCACAGGAAGAACTACGAGATCGCCGGCACCCGCACGATCGAACAGCTGAGCTTCGAGAACCGCGAAATGGCCGATGCCGCCGCCGCAGAACTCAAGGCCGGCACCACCTTCGACCAGCTGGTCACGGACCAGGGCAAGACGGCCAGCGACGTGCTGCTTGGCGAGTTCTCGCACGACAAGCTGCCCGATCCGGTCCTTGCCGACGCCGCATTCGCCGTCACCAAGGAAGGCGTCACGACCGACGTCATCGACGGTGCGCTTGGTCCGGTCATTCTTCGCATCACCAATATCAAGGAAGGCCGCACCCGGCCGCTGGACGAGGTGAAGGAAGATATCCGCGAAACGCTGGCGGAAGCCGCTGCGATCGAGGACATCGCCACCGTGCACGACCAGTTCGAGGACCTGCGCGCCGGCGGCTCCACCCTCGAGGAGGCGGCCACCCAGCTCAAGCTCAAGCCGATCACCGTCAAGGCCGCCGACAGCAGCGGCAAGGACGAGAAGGAAGTCGACGTTCCGGACCTGCCGGAACGCGCCGCGCTTCTCGCCGAAGTGTTCCAGACCGACGTCGGCGTCGAGGCCCTGCCGGTCAATATCGGCAATGACGGCTATATTTGGCTCGAGGTGAAGGACATCATCGCCGAGCGCGACCGGACCCTTGATGAAGTCCGCGAGAAGGCTACGGCCGACTGGATTGCCGAACAGCAGAAGATCGCGCTCGGCGCCCGGGCCGAGAGCCTGAAGGAACGCGCCGTCAAGGGCGAGACGCTGGAAGTCATCGCCACCGAACTTGGCATCGCGATCGAGAGCAAGGCCGGCATTCGTCGCCAGACCGAAGACGCCGTCCTCGGCACGGCAGCCGTGACGGCCGCCTTCAGCGGTCCGGTCGGAACCGTCGGCAGCGCCCCCGGCGGCGATCCGGAAACCCAGATCCTGCTCAAGGTGACGGACGTCAAGGACCAGCCGACGAGCGATGCGCTGGTCAACGACGAAGCCCAGATCGCCACGATCGCCAAGGCGTCCGGCGACGACATCCTCGACCAGATGGTCAACCGGCTGCAGGACGATTACGGCGTGACGATCAACCAGCAGCTTGCCGAACAGGCAATGGTTCGCTGAGGCGAAGGGAGCAAGGAAGATGTCCGGTCTGAAGCCCTATATCGCCAAGATCGCCACGCGGCAGGCCCTGACGCGTCAGGAAGCCAGCGAAGCCTTCGAGGTGCTGATGTCCGGCGAGGCCAGCATGGCCCAGATCGGCGGTTTCCTGATGGCGCTGCGGGTGCGCGGCGAGACCGTCGACGAGATCGCCGGCGCGGTCTCGATCATGCGCTCCAAGATGGTCGCAGTCGACGCCCCCGCCGATGCCATCGACATCGTCGGCACCGGTGGCGACGGCACCAACACCTACAATATCTCGACGCTGGCCGCGCTGATCGTCGCCGGCGCCGGTGTGCCGGTCGCCAAGCATGGCAACCGCGCCTTGAGCTCGAAGTCGGGCGCCGCCGACAGCCTGTCGGCGCTCGGCGTCCGGCTCGACATCGATCCTGAGACGATCTCCCGCTGCATTCGCGAGGCCGGCATCGGCTTCATGTTCGCCCAACTGCATCACCCGGCCATGCGCCATGTCGGTCCGGCCCGCGTCGAACTCGGTACCCGCACGATCTTCAACATCGTCGGTCCGCTGTCGAGCCCCGCCAGCGTCAAGCGCCAGCTGTTCGGCGTCTATTCGCCGGAATGGCTACTGCCCGGCGCCGAAGCGCTGCGTGATCTCGGTCTCGAAAGCGCCTGGGTCGTCCACGGCAGCGGCCTCGACGAGGTGACCACCACCGGCCCGACGCAGGTCGCCGCGCTGAAGAACGGCGAGATCACCACCTTCGAACTGAGACCGGACGATTTTGGCGTTCCGACCGTGCCGCTCGAGGCGATCCGCGGCGGCGACGGCGAGGTCAACGCTGCAGCGCTGCGCGAGGTCCTGGGCGGCGCCCGCAACCCCTATCGCGACGTCTCGCTGTGCAACGCCGCCGCGGCCCTGATCGTGGCCGGCAAGGCCGACACCGTCCGCGAGGGCATGGAACTGGCCAGCCGTTCGATCGACAGCGGCGCTGCCGCAGCCGCGCTGGACAAGCTGATCGCGGTTTCCAACCAGGCACCACGGGACTGACGGCCATGGCGGACATCCTCAAGCGTATCGAGATCTACAAGCGCGAAGAGATCGCCGCCGCCAAGGTGGCGCGACCGATTGCCGAACTGAAGGCACTGGCCGCCGAGCAGCCCGCTCCGCGCGGCTTCTATCGCGCCCTGACGGCACGCCGCGCCGCCGGCGAATTCGGCCTGATCGCCGAGATCAAGAAGGCAAGCCCGTCCAAGGGCCTCATCCGCCCGGATTTCGATCCGCCAGCGCTGGCGGCAGCCTATGAGGCGGGCGGTGCGGCCTGCCTCTCGGTGCTGACCGACACGCCGAGCTTCCAGGGCTCGCTCGACTATCTCGTCCAGGCACGGGCGGCCTGCGGCCTTCCGGCGCTGCGCAAGGATTTCATGTTCGAAACCTATCAGGTGTTCGAAGCCCGGGCCCACGGCGCCGACTGCATCCTGCTGATCATGGCATCGCTCAGCGACGACGAGGCGAAGCGCCTCGAAGACGACGCGTTCGCGCTTGGCATGGACGTGCTGATCGAGGTGCATGACGAAGCCGAACTGGAGCGGGCGCTGAAACTCGCCTCGCCGATGATCGGCATCAACAATCGCAACCTCCGGACCTTCGAGGTCAGCCTTTCCGTCAGCGAGCGGCTGGCCGCCATGGTGCCGGCCGACCGTCTGCTGGTCGGCGAGAGCGGCATCTTCACCTTCGACGACTGCAAGCGGCTGGAAGCCTGCGGCATCACCACTTTCCTCGTCGGCGAGAGCCTGATGCGCCAGACCGACGTTGCCGCCGCGACCCGCCTGCTGCTGACCGGCCAGCCTCCGGCACAGGTCGCCTGATGGCGGGCCTCACCCACATCACCGCCTCCGGCGAGGCGCATATGGTCGATGTCGGCGACAAGGCGGAGACGGCCCGCAGCGCCACCGCCGAGGGCTATGTGCGGATGGCACCGTCGACCCTCGACGTGATCCGCTCCGGCAATGCCAGGAAGGGCGACGTGATCGCCACGGCCCGCATCGCCGGCATCATGGCGGCCAAGCAGACCTCGAACCTCATTCCGCTCTGCCATCCGCTGATGCTGACCAAGGTGACCGTCGACATCGATGAAGACGCTGATCTGCCAGGCCTGCGCGTCACGGCAACCGCCAAGCTGACCGGCAAGACCGGTGTCGAGATGGAAGCGCTGACCGCCGTCTCGGTCGCCTGCCTGACGATCTACGACATGGCCAAGGCGGTCGACAAGGCGATGGAGATCGGCGGGGTCAGGCTGATCGAGAAGACCGGCGGCAAGTCCGGCACTTTCCGCCATCCGGAGGCCAACTGATGTCGCTGCTCTCGGTCGAAGAAGCCCAGCGCCGCCTGCTGGAGGCCACCGCTCCCCTCGCCCGCAGCGAGACCCTGCCCCTTGGCGAAGCCGACAGCCGCATATTGAGCGCCGACATCAAGGCCCGGCTGACCCAGCCGCCTTTCGACGCCTCGGCGATGGACGGTTATGCGCTGCGTGCCGCTGACGCACCGGAACCCGGAACGGTCCTCAAGGTGATCGGCACATCGGCCGCGGGCCATGGCTTCGACGGCACCGTCGGTCCGGGTGAGACGGTGCGCATCTTCACCGGCGCACCGGTGCCGGCCGGGGCCGATGCCATCCTCATCCAGGAGGATGCCGAGAAGCTCGAAGGCCAGGCGATCCACACCACGTTCCCGGTGACGCTCGGCCGGCATATCCGCCCGCGCGGCCAGGATTTCGCCGAGGGCGAGACGGTGCTGAAGGCCGGCGAACAACTCGATTTTTCCCGCCTGATGCTGATCGCGGCGATGAACCATGCGACCGTCGAGGTCTTCGCCAGACCGCGCGTGGCGATCCTTGCCACCGGCGACGAACTCGTATCGCCTGGCGAACAGCCCGGCCCGCACCAGATCATCGGCTCCAACACCTTCGGCATCGCGGCGCTTGCCCGCCAGGCCGGCGCAGAGGTCGTTGATCTCGGCATCGTCGGCGACGACCGCGCGGCAATCACCGCCGCCGTCGACAAGGCCCGCGCCTGCGGCGCCGACATCCTCGTCACCCTCGGCGGCGCTTCGGTCGGCGACCACGATCTCGTCCAGTCGACGCTGGTCGCCGCCGGCATGCGCCTCGACTTCTGGAAGATCGCCATGCGCCCCGGCAAGCCGCTGATGGTCGGCGAGCTTGGCGGCATGCACGTGCTCGGCCTGCCGGGCAATCCGGTCTCGTCCATGGTCTGCGGCCTGCTGTTCATGGAGCCGCTGCTGGCAAAGCTCACGGGGCGCCCGCCCCTTGCGCGCCTCTCGACGGCGCGCACCTCCACCGTGCTTGCCACCAACGACAAGCGCCAGGACTATCTGCGCGCCCGGCTGATCCGCGATGCGGACGGGAATGTCCGGGCCGAGAGCTACGGCAAGCAGGATTCGTCGATGATGAAGATTTTTGCCCGCTCCGACTGCCTGATCATCCGCCCGCCCCATGCCCCCGAACTGCCGGTTGGCGCAGAGACACCGGTGCTTCTGCTGCGGCCCTTGGAGGCCTGACCGGAGCGCTCCGGTCGCTCAGCAGAACGGCCGGCGAGCGCCGGCCATTCTGGGAGTTGTAGTAACGGTCCGTTCTCACCGGTCGCGGCTCTTTTCCTCTCGGAAAAGCCGGCCCTTCGCTTTGCGTTCAGGGCGTTCGCCGCTGCAATCGGGGAGCTGGATCGATTGCTCCGCTGCGCGGATCGCGGCTCTTTTCCTGTCGGAAAAGCCGGCCCTTCGCTTGGGCTCAGGGCGTTCGCCGCTGCGATCGATTCACTGGATCGATCGCTCCGCTTCGCGGATCGCGGCTCACCCCTCCGGCGTCAGGGTGACGGAGGTGCCGGTGGCGGCGAGGTTGAGGCCGAGTTGGCCGGTGACGCTCACCGTCTGCAGGTGGATCGAGCCGGCCGTGCCGCCGACGAGAATATTGGCACCGATGCCGGCACCGACGGTCGCCTCGGCGCTTGCGCCCTGGTAGAGGCCGCCGAGCGAGCCGTGGTGGTAGCCGGCCGTCGGGGCAAACACCGCCCAGACCAGCTTGGAGCGCGTGGTGAAGCCGATGTCGACGCCCATCTTGCGGATCGTGCCGCTATAGCGATCGAGCGCCTCGCCACCCATGGCGGAGGAGAACACGCAATCGGCCTGCTTGGCTGAGCCGATGACATAACCGACCCCGCCGCCGACATCGCAGGTCAGGTAGCCGATGCGCACGCCGCCGACCCGGTCGCTTTCCTGATAGGTCGGCACCGGCTCGCGCGCCGTGACCGCGTCGGCGGAAACGGCCATGCCGGCCGAAAGCAAGACCGGCAGTGCGGCGATCGCCGTGGTGATTGTCTTCTTCATCCCTGTATTCCTTCTTGTCTTTGCATTCTCCGCGCAGGCCCATGGGGCGATGCAGGCGTGGAGCTTGGTCAACGCGCGTGGCGAAAGAATGATCCAATGACGGCGGCACAGCGGCGTTTGTGGGCGGCGGGGCCTTGCCGGCCCTTGCCTCCGGATATGACTCTGGCGCTTGGTCCCCTTGCGCTGACGGTGCGTGCGATCTCCCCCCTTGTGGGGGAGATGTCGGCGTAGCCGACAGAGGGGGGTATCGCTCGCGACGGGTCGGCAATCGTAGATATGGGGTGTGCTCCATTCTGCGTCGTACCAAGTCGCCCCCCTCTGTCCTGCCGGACATCTCCCCCACGAGGGGGGAGATCGACCCTGGGGCCGGCCCCTTGCCCAGCCGGAAACGCCGGCCGGGCTTTTTGGCCCTCCGGTTCCGCTGTCATTTCCTCTTGCCCAGGCCAAACCTGAGCGGACGGGGCGCCTCTGGCTGCCGCGTAAGGTAAAAAATTCAAATGACACCCGGAGGCGCCCCGTTCGGCGGTTTTTGTCCCGCGACTTCGGCCTCTCTGCGGCGCCGGCCCTTGCCGGGGATTTTTTAAGGCAGGCCCGGCTTTCACCGGCGGACGCCCGCACACCCTCGACAACCCGGTCTTACCACCATGCCACGCCACACAGGCGCTCCCGGCGCGCTGTCAGGGCCGGCAAGGTCTTGGGCCGTCCAAAGCCCAAAAATCTTGCCCCCACGTCGCCAGGGGGAGACCATTTTCCGCGGACCCCGGGGAAAGGCTCTCGCGTCCTTCCTCTTCCCCCGGCGCCGGCCCCGCCTCGCCACAACGCCTTGTGGTGTATCCGCGACGGAACAAGGTCAGTTTAGGGCCGGAGTTGGTGGGCGGGGAAGATTGGGGCGGGTCGCGTCTGATTTTGCTGGGGAATCGGGGCTGGGCTTCCCCGTCTGTGTGGCGTGTGGGGCGGGATGCTTCGAGGCCTGGCCTTGAGGTCAGGCACCTCAGCGCGAGGGGCGAACGACGGCGGCTCTCGCCGCGAGGCGGCCTCGGGAAACGCCTCACCAAGGCGCACGACGAAAGCCATTGGCATGAGGGCAGGCCCGCGGCCCCTCTTGCCGCTGCCGCCACCTTCTCCCCGCGGGCGGGGAGAAGGGGAACTCCGGCCGATCTCAGACCAGCCGGCTCTGTTCCACGGCGGCCTCGATGAAGCTCGAAAACAGCGGATGCGGGTCGAGCGGGCGGGATTTGAGTTCCGGGTGGTACTGGACGCCGATGAACCACGGGTGGTCCGGGTATTCGACGGTTTCCGGCAGGAGGCCGTCGGGGGACATGCCGGAGAACACCAAGCCGCAGGCTTCGAGGCGGTCCTTGTAGTCGACATTGACCTCGTAGCGGTGGCGGTGGCGCTCGGAGATTTCCGTCGAGCCGTAGATCTCGGCGATCTTGGTGCCCTTCTTGAGCGAGGCCTTGTAGGCACCGAGACGCATGGTGCCGCCGAGGTCGCCGGAAGCGGCGCGCTTTTCCAGCGCATTGCCCTTCATCCACTCGGTCATCAGGCCGACCACCGGTTCCTCGGTCTTGCCGAATTCGGTGGAGGAGGCCTTTTCGATGCCGGCGAGATGGCGGGCCGCCTCGACGACGGCCATCTGCATGCCGAAGCAGATGCCGAAGTAGGGCACCTTGTGTTCGCGGGCGAACTGGGCGGCGTGGATCTTGCCTTCCGAGCCGCGCTCGCCGAAGCCGCCGGGCACCAGGATGCCGTTGACCTTTTCGAGATAGGGCGCCGGGTCTTCCTTTTCGAAGACTTCCGACTCGATCCACTCGAGCTTGACCTTGACGCGATTGGCGATGCCGCCGTGATAGAGCGCCTCGATCAGCGACTTGTAGGCGTCCTTGAGGCCGGTATACTTGCCGACGATGGCGATGGTCACCTCGCCTTCCGGCGTGCGGATGCGGTTGCAGACCTCTTCCCACTGGTCGAGACGGGGCTTTGGCGCCGGCTCGATGCCAAAGGCGGCCAGAACCTCATTGTCGAGGCCTTCCTTGTGATAGGCCATCGGCACGTCGTAGATATTGGCGACGTCGAGCGCCTGGATGACGGCGGAGGCCCGCACATTGCAGAACAGCGACAGCTTGCGGCGTTCGGCTTCCGGGATCTCGCGGTCGGCGCGCACAAGCAGGATGTCGGGATGGATGCCGAGCGCCTGCAGTTCCTTGACCGAATGCTGGGTCGGCTTTGTCTTCAGCTCGCCGGCGGCCGGGATATAGGGCATCAGCGTCAGGTGGACATAGACGGCCGTGCCGCGCGGCAAATCATTGCCGAGTTGGCGGATCGCCTCCATGAACGGCATGGCCTCGATGTCGCCGACCGTGCCGCCGATCTCGCAGATGACGAAGTCGTATTCGTCATTGCCCTCGATGACGAAATCCTTGATCTCGTTGGTGACGTGCGGGATGACCTGGACGGTCGCGCCGAGATAGTCGCCGCGGCGTTCCTTGTCGATGATGTTCTTGTAGATCCGACCGGTGGTGATGTTGTCGGTCTTGGTGGCCGAACGCCCCGTGAAGCGTTCGTAGTGACCGAGGTCAAGGTCCGTCTCGGCGCCATCGTCGGTGACGAACACTTCCCCATGCTGGGTCGGGCTCATCGTGCCGGGATCGACGTTGAGATAGGGGTCCAGCTTGCGCAGTCGAACGCGGTAACCCCGCGCCTGCAGCAAAGCTCCGAGTGCCGCGGCCGCAATTCCTTTGCCAAGAGAGGAAACCACGCCGCCAGTGATGAATACATATCGCGCCATGGGCTTCACCGGATACCGTTTCGAATTCGATTCCGCCAGCCCAAAATCGGCCTTTACCCACTTTTTTGTTAAGCGGGGCGGAATATGCACAAAAGAAAACCGGCGGACCCGAGAGCCCGCCGGAGCGATGAGAAGTCAGGCGATCAGTTGCCGGTGGGTACGGCGTTCGGATCGGCCTTGGGGGCGGCCGGTGCGGCTGCACCATTCGTAGCAGGTGCCGGCGTGGTCGCCGGAGCGGCACCCGGAAGCTGGTCGAGCACGTTGCCGCCCGGAACCGCCGTTCCGGCCGGGATGCGGTCGAGAATGTCGGTCGGCTTCGCTTCGTATCGGGCAAGAAGGCCCAGACCCAGCGACGTGATGAAGAACAGCGTCGCGAGGATCGCCGTGGTGCGGGTCAGCGCATTGGCCGTGCCGCGCGCCGACATGAAGCCGGAGCCGCCGCCGACGCCCAAGCCGCCGCCTTCGGAACGCTGGATCAGAACGACGCCGACAAGCGCCAGCACGATCATGAGATGAATGACAATCAATACGGTCTGCATGAATTTTCCACCTGCCCGAAAGGGGCATAATCAATCGGTTGGCCGCTCTTTACATGAGAGGCCACGGCAAAGGAAGCCCTGAACGGCAGCACCCACCGCCTTTTCAGGCGGTAAGTTCCTCATAGACGCGGTATATGGCGAGGAAATCGGAGGCTTTCAAGCTGGCCCCGCCGATCAGCGCGCCGTCGACATTGGCGACGCCCATCAGTTCCTTCGCGTTGGAAGGTTTGACCGAACCGCCATAGAGGATGCGCATCTTCTGACCTTCCGCCCCGAAGCGCTTGACGAGTTCGGCGCGCATGAAGGCATGGGCCTCCTCGACGTCGGTTACGGTCGGGGTAAGCCCCGTGCCGATCGCCCAGACCGGCTCGTAGGCGATCACGGTGTTTTCGGCGGTGGCCGTGTCCGGCAGGGAGCCGGAGAGCTGGCGCTTGAGAATGTCCAGCGTCTGGCTGGCCTTGCGCTCGTCGGCCGTCTCGCCGATGCAGACGATCGCGGTCAGTTCGCTGGCATAGGCGGCCTCGGCCTTCGCCCGCACCAGATGGTCGGTCTCGGCATGGTCGGTGCGGCGCTCGGAATGGCCGACGATCACATAGGTGCCGAAGCAGTCGGCGATCATTTCCGCCGAGATGTCGCCGGTATGGGCGCCCGAGGCGTTCTGGTGGCAGTCCTGGGCGCCGATGGCGAGCGGGCTGTCGTCGCAGAGCGCGGTCGCCACATAGAGCAGCGTCGCCGGCGGGCAGATCAGCGTCTCGACCTTTTCCGACAGCGGGCCTTTCACGCCCTCGGCCATCGCCTTGATCTGGTCAAGCGAGGCACGCGTGCCGTTCATCTTCCAGTTTCCCGCGACAAGCGGACGGACATTCGGTGTCGTCATGGTCAAAACCCACCCCAGCTACGTTAGCCCGGACCTAGCAAATCAAGGGGGCGATGAAAAGCGCGGTGGCCGCGATTCGCCTGCAAATCGGGCGATATGGTGAAAATCCGACGCGGTTTTGCGGCATAAATTAGCAAAGCCTGCGTGCAGCCCGCCACTTCACCGCGCCGTCAGCAGCCAGTTGAGGATCGAGCGCCAGTCGCTCATGCGCACCGGCGTACCGTGCGAGCCGGTCTCGAACAGGGTGAAGCGGGTCGGATAGCCGGCCTTGTGCAGCCGGTCGTAGAGGTCGATCTGGTCGGCCGGCGCATAGACGCTGTCGCGGCTGCCATGGGTGAAGAAGACCGGCAGCTTTGCCTTGTGCGCGGCGCTGCCGATGAAGGACGGGTCGGTCGCCCCGCCGAGAATGGCAAGGCCGGCGAGATGGGAAACGGTGGCCGTGTCGCGGGCGGCACCCCAGCAGATGAAGCTGCCCATGGAGGCGCAGGCGAGCACCACCGGCCGGCCCGGAGAGCGGGCGGCGGCATGGGCGATCAGGGCGGAAATCGCCGTGACGCCGGCGGCGTCGAAGGAGGTGACGGACGGGGCATAGTAGACGCCGCCGTTTTCGACCGCGAGGTTCTTCAGCCGGTTGAAATTGCCACCGAAGGAGAAGTCGTTGATGCCGAGCCGCCGGTCGCCGCCACGGCCGTGGATGAAGATCACGGTGAAGGCGGCGGCGTCCGCCGGGCCGACGCGGGCGACCTCCAGATTGCCGGAGGGCAGTTGCAGGGTTTCGTTGACCTGCTGGCGCTTGACGCCGAGGTCGACATATTTCGATTTCACCCGCCGCTCGGGGATCTGGTCGCGGCCGTTGATGTCGCGCAGTTCCTGGTAGTCGACCACCTCGAAATCGCCGCCATCGCGGCTTTCCAGCACGATCGGCTGGGAAAACAACGCATCCTTGAACGGCTGCAAAGCCTCGGCTCCGGCGGGGCCGGCGGCAAGCGCGCCGAGAAGCCCGCACAAAACGGCGGCCTTGCGGAAATGAGCTGTGGACATCTGCATCGAAGCGGGGTCTCCTTGCGGGATCAGGCCTTGCCTTCGCCCATGTCGGCACGCAAAGCTCGACCGACACGCAAGGTTTGAACGAATTCCTCGCGGCAGCCAGTCGGCACCGTCGCGCCTGCCCCGCCTTTCTGGCATGATCCCGCTGATTCGCAAGAGCGATCGGGGCGTGAGGCAGCTTGCGACCCCCGGCCCTGCCGATTGAGCCGACGCAACGGACAGATTATTGAACGACGCCATGGACGACAACGATCTTTTCGCCGCCCTGCCGCTTGTGACGAAGCCGGTGGACGCCTCTTCGCCTGCGGCCGCGCCGAAGGCCGAGGCACCGCGCCCGGCGACCGCCGCGCCCAAGGCCAATGCCACATCGAGCGAGAGCGAATACGGCGCCTCGTCGATCCGCGTGCTCGAGGGGCTGGAGCCGGTGCGCATGCGTCCCGGCATGTATATCGGCGGCACGGACGAGAAGGCGCTGCATCACCTGTTTGCCGAAGTCATCGACAACTCGATGGACGAGGCGGTGGCCGGCCATGCCGATTTCATCGACGTGCATCTCGATGCCGAAGGCTTCCTCACCGTCACCGACAACGGCCGCGGTATTCCGGTCGAGCTGCATCCGCAGGTGCCGGGCAAGTCGACGCTCGAAGTCATCATGACCAAGCTGCATGCCGGTGGCAAGTTCGACGGCAAGGCCTATGAGACCTCGGGCGGCCTGCACGGCGTCGGCGTCTCGGTGGTCAATGCGCTGTCCGACCTTCTCGAAGTGGAAGTGGCCCGCAATCGCAAGCTCTACCGCCAGCGCTTCTCGCGCGGCGTGCCGCTCGGCGGGCTGGAAGAGCTGGGCGACGTGCACAACCGGCGCGGCACGCGCGTGCGCTTCCATCCCGATCCGCAGATCTTCGGCGACCATGCGAAGTTCGATCCGGGCCGGATCTTCCGCATGGCCCGCTCCAAGGCCTACCTGTTCGGCGGCGTCGAGATCCGCTGGTCGTGCGATCCGGGCATGGTGGCGGAAGGCGGCGACATTCCGGAAAAGGCAGTCTTCCATTTCCCCGGCGGCCTGAAGGACTATCTGGCCGCCACGCTCGGCAAGGACTTCACCGTCACCCGCGAGATTTTTGCCGGCAAGACGGAAAAGACCGGCGGCCACGGCGCGATGGAATGGGCCATCACCTGGTATGGCGGCGACCCGCTGGTGCATTCCTACTGCAACACCATCCCGACCGCCGAAGGCGGCACGCACGAGGCCGGGCTGCGCATTGCGCTGACCAAGGGCCTGAAGAACTATGCGGAACTGACGCAGAACAAGCGCGCCAAGGAAATCACCACCGACGACGTGATGATCTCGGCCGTCGGCATGCTGTCGGTCTTCATCCGCGAGCCGGAATTCGTCGGCCAGACCAAGGACAAGCTGGCGACCGTCGAGGCCCAGCGGCTCGTCGAAAACGCCCTGCGCGACCCGTTCGACCACTATCTCGCCGACAATCCCAACGAGGCGGCCAAGCTGCTCGACTGGGTGATCGAGCGCGCCGAGGAACGGCTTCGCCGACGCAAGGAAAAGGAAGTCAACCGCAAGACGGCGGTGCGCAAGCTGCGCCTGCCCGGCAAGCTGGCCGACTGCTCGCAGAACACCGCCGAGGGCGCCGAACTGTTCATCGTCGAAGGCGATTCGGCCGGCGGCTCGGCCAAGCAGGCGCGCAATCGCGCCAACCAGGCGATCCTGCCGCTGCGCGGCAAGATCCTCAACGTCGCCAGCGCCGGTCGTGACAAGATGACCGCCAGCCAGCAGATCGCCGATCTGATCCAGGCGCTCGGCTGCGGCACGCGGACGAAATACCGCGAGGAAGACCTGCGCTACGAGCGCATCATCGTCATGACCGATGCCGACGTCGACGGCGCGCACATCGCCTCGCTGCTGATCACCTTCTTCTACCAGGAAATGCCGGAACTGATCCGCGGCAGCCACCTCTATCTCGCCGTGCCGCCGCTCTATGTCATCCGCCAGGGCGCCAAGAGCGTCTACGCCCGCGACGACGCGCACCGCGCCGAGCTGATGGAGACGGTTTTCAAGGGCAAGAAGGTCGAAGTCGGGCGGTTCAAAGGCCTCGGCGAGATGATGCCGGCGCAGCTCAAGGAAACCACCATGGATCCGGCCAAGCGCACGCTGCTCAGGGTCGATATCGACGATGTCGACTTCGAGGGCACGCGCGATGCGGTGGATGCGCTGATGGGCACCAGGCCGGAAGCGCGCTTCCGCTTCATCCAGGAGCGAGCGGCCTTCGCGGATAATCTCGACATCTAACAACCTTCGCCCGGTTAGCCTCACTCGCTCCACCGACTGCCGAGGCTGGCCGCCGCCTGGGGCGCCGAGCATTGCCTCCCCCTGACCTTCTGCGACAGAAGTCAACGGTGTTCTCTACGTGCCCCTTAGCTATCGAAGTGTGCGGCATGCAAAGAGCCCACATTTGGCCTCTAGGATTTCCTTTCGACCCAGTATTGGGCGATCAGAATTACCCCACCTCACGCTAGACGTCGTTCGGAATGACGCGCCACCGCTGGTCTGATCAGCGGCCCATGCCCCTGCGAGCAAAACTAGCTATGCCATTGATGAGATTTAACCGAATTCAAAAAATCGCGGCTTGTGCGATGCTCGCGCTTTGGACAATCGCCTGCGTTTCATCCTCACCTGCCGCGGCGGCAGATCTCTACTACACCATCTACTATGGCGACACCGTCAGGATCCCCGTCAACAGTTACGGTCAAAATGCTGTCGGATATGATCATACCAGCACTGTCGGTCTGATCGAACCGGTATACGATCTGTCTTTCGACGTGACGTACACGGCTCGAAACGGCTTTGTCGGAACGGACGTCTTCACCTACACGGCCTATAACGACGCGAACGTGGCCGTCGGCACGGATACGCTCCATATCACCGTGAAGCCAAAGATAACGTTCTCTTCATCAACCTTGCCAAACGCGAAGCAGGGAGAGGCTTACAGCCAGTCGGTGACGGCGTCTTTCAATGCTGGATCGCAGAGTGTCACATATTGGGTCAGCGCCGGCACTCTGCCGGCAGGCCTCAGCTTAGACACTCAAAGTGGGACAATCTCCGGGATACCATCGGCAAGCGGAACCTCATACTTTCAGTTCCACGCAGCGAACGGAGATGGCTACAGCGCGCTGCAATCCATGAAGATCGCTGTCGGCCCGCACATCGACGACGTAACGGCAACGGTCGCCGCCAACAGCAGCAGCAACGCAATCAGCGTCACTGTGTCCAGCGGTGAATCGGTGACCGCGGTCTCGACGCCAAGCCATGGCTCGGCCAGCATCAGCGGTTCGACGCTGCTCTATACGCCGGCCGCCGGCTATTCCGGCCTCGACGGCTTCACCTATACGGTGACCGACAGCGTCTCCGGCCTTTCAGACAGCGCCACCGTTTCCATCTCGGTTTCGGCGCCGGTGGTGACGATCAGCCCCTCTGCTCTGTCCAGTGGAACCGCGGGCGTCGCCTATAGCCAGACGCTGACGGGCGGCAACGGCACGGCGCCCTATGTCTTCTCGCTGAACAGCGGCGCCCTGCCGCCCGGTCTGGCGCTGTCTTCGTCGGGTATTCTGTCAGGCACGCCGACAACCGAGGGTTCGTACTCCTTCGTCGTGAGCGTGATCGACCAGTATGGCGCCTGGGGCGCACCGGCCTACACCCTCAACATCGCCATCGCCGCTCCCGTCGCCGGTGATGTCAGCGCAACCGTTGCGGCCAACAGCAGCAATACCCCGATCACGCTCGGCTTGTCCGGCGGCGCGGCCAGCAGCGTCGCCGTCGTCTCGGCGCCGGCGCACGGCACGGCGACTGCAAGCGGCACCTCGATCAGCTACACGCCGACCGCGGGTTATTCCGGCACCGACAGCTTCACCTATACCGCAACCAACGAAACGGGCACCTCGGCGACCGCGACCGTGTCGGTGGCCGTGACTGCGCCCGTGGTGACGATTAGCCCCTCTGCTCTGTCAGGCGGAACCGTGGGCGTTGCCTATAGCCAGACGCTGACGGGCAGCAACGGAACGGCGCCCTATTCCTTCTCGCTGTACAGCGGCAGCCTGCCTCCCGGCATGACCCTGTCTTCGGCCGGCGTCCTGTCGGGCACACCGACAACGCCGGGAAGCTATTCCTTCGTCGTGAGCGTGATCGACCAGTATGGTGCCTGGGGCGCACCGGCCTACACCCTCAACATCGCCATCGCCGCCCCGGTCGCCAGCGATGTCAGCGCGACCGTTGCCGCCAACAGCAGCGGCAACCCGATCACGCTGAGCCTGTCCGGTGGAACCGCCAGCACCGTCACCGTCGCCTCGCCGCCGGCGCACGGCACGGCGGCGGCAAGCGGCACCGCGATCAGCTACACGCCGACCGCCGGCTATTCCGGCACCGACAGCTTCACCTATACCGCAACGAACGAAACGGGCACCTCGGCGACCGCGACCGTATCGGTCACCGTGACGGCACCGGTGGTGTCCGTGAGCCCTACCACGCTCTCCGACGGAACGGCTGGCGTCGTATACAGCCAGACGCTGACGGCCGGCAACGGCACCGCGCCCTATGTCTTCTCGCTGAACAGCGGTGCCCTGCCGCCCGGTCTGGCGCTGTCTTCGTCGGGTATTCTGTCAGGCACGCCGACCACCGAGGGCAGCTACTCCTTCGTCCTCGGCGTCACGGATCAATATGGCGCCTGGGGTGCGCCCGGATACACGGTCAACATCGCCATCGCCGCTCCGATCGCCAGCGATGTGAGCGCGACTGTCGCGGCCAACAGCAGCGGCAACGCGATCACGCTCAGCCTGTCCGGAGGAACGCCCAGCAGCGTCACCGTTGCCTCGGCACCGGCCCACGGCACGGCGACCGCGAGCGGCACGTCGATCAGCTATACGCCGACCGCCGGCTATTCCGGCACCGACAGCTTCACCTATACCGCGACCAATGCCAGCGGCACCTCGACGGCGGCGACCGTGACGCTCACGGTCTCACCGGCGACGCTGGCGCTCTCGCCCTCGACCCTGCCCGGCGGCACGGCGGCCGTCGGCTACAGCCAATCCCTGTCCGCGGTCAACGGCACGGCACCCTACAGTTACGCGGTCACCTCCGGCTCCCTGCCCGCGGGTCTCGCCCTCGCCTCAACCGGCACACTCTCCGGCACGCCGACGACCGAGGAGAGCCAGTCCTTCACCGTGACAGCGACGGACGCCTATGGCGCGACCGGCAGCCAGACCTATACGCTTGCCATTGCCATCGCCGCGCCGATTGCCGGCGATGTCGGCGCGACCGTTGCAGCCAACAGCCGTGACAATCCGATCGCGCTCGCTCTCTCCGGCGGAACGGCCGCCAGCGTTTCCATCGGTACCTCGCCCGCCCATGGCACGGCGACCGTCACCGGCACGGCGATCACCTACACGCCGACCGCCGGCTATTCGGGCACCGACGCCTTCACCTACAGCGCCACCAATGCGACCGGCACCTCCGCCACCGCCACAGTATCGATCACGGTCAGCCGGCCGAGCATCAGCCTCACCCCGACCGGAACGCTGACGCTCCGACAGGGCGAGGCGTTCAGCCAGGTCTTCGCAGCCGCGGGCGGTACCGCCCCCTATCACCACGCAATCGCCGGACGTTTGCCGGAGGGCGTGACCTTCGACGCTGCGACCGCGACCCTCTCCGGAACGCCGACCGAAAGCGGCGGTTTCTCCGTCACGCTGACCGTCACCGACGCCTATGGCGCCGTCGCTACGGCCGGCCTGACGTTGCAGGTGGAAGATGCCTTGCCGGTCGCCCCCTCCGTCTCGGCGCCAATCACCCAGGGCCTGACGACTACGGTCGACCTGACCGACGGCGCAACCGGCGGTCCTTTCACCGGCGCCGACCTGATCTCGCTGTCCCCGCCTTCGGCCGGCACCGCCGTCATCGTGCTCGGCGACACCGCGGACGCCAGCGGATCGGCGGCTTTCGCCACAGCCTATGCCGCGGGCCGCTACACGCTGCGTTTCACCGCCAGTCCCGACTTCACGGGTACCGCCGTGGCGACCTATACGCTGACCAGTGCCAGTGGCACCTCGGCACCAGCCGCCATCCAGTTCCAGGTCTCGGCCCGCCCGGTCCTCTCGGCCGATGCCGATCTGGTCGGCCTCGTCGAAGCCCAGGCCGCAGCGGCAAAGCGCCTGGCGGAAGCCCAGACCGACACCGTCACGGACCACCTGAAGAGCCTGCGCCGCAAAGCCTGCCTGGAGAACAGTGTCTCGGTTTCGCTGACCGACAGCGCCGACGGCCAGGCGCCGGTTGGCGCCAATGCCGGCTGCTCGCCGATCGCCGGCGGCGACCTCGCCTTCTGGAGCGCCGGATCGGTCAGCCTTGGCGACGGCGACAGCCGAAACGGAGAGAGCGCCTTCGACTATGCGACGGTCTCGCTCACCGCCGGCCTCGACTACCGTCTCACCGACACACTGATCGGCGGTCTTGCCGTCGGCTACAGCCGTGACCGGAGCGACATCGGCGACGTCGGCACCACCAGCCTGAACGAGGCCATGAGCGCGACGCTTTATGGCCTTTACCAGCCGGGCAACGGCTTCTTCGTCGACGGACTGGTCGGTGTCGGCCTGCTCGATTTCTCCTCGCTGCGCATCACGTCATCGACGGGCGCCGAGGCAGAGGCCGACCGCAGCGGCCGGCAGGTCTTTGCCGCCGTCACCGGTGGCTACGACAGCCGCTACGGCGACCTGTCGCTCTCCACCTACGGCCGCCTCGCCGCATCGCGCTCGGTCCTCGACAGCGTTGCCGAGAGCGGCGCCGACTGGGAAAACGCCCTGCTCGGTCGCCAACAGGTCGACAGTCTGACCGCGACGCTTGGCCTGTCCCTTGGCTATGACATCGACCTCGACGATCTGGTCCTCACCCCGGAGCTCACGCTCGACTTTTCCCACGACATGCTCGACACGTCGGAGACGGTGGTGACCTATGCGGAAGACGGCTGGCCGATCGACTACGTGATACCCGGCTCCACGACCAATCGAGATCGCCTCACCGTCGGGTTCGGCATGACGCTTGCCTCCGGTCGGGCCGGAACCCTGACCGGTCGTTACGCCGCGACCATCGACCGCGACGGCATGGCCAGCCAGAGGTTCAACGTCAATCTGTCGAAAGCCTTCTAGGCAGGGGTGGTCCAGCGTGACTGCCGCCATACTCCCAGCGCCGCGCCGGGGGCGGGCGTCGCCGGGGTTGGACGTCCATGCGCCTTCCCTGCTTCAGACCGCGTCTTCGCCCTGCCGGCGAGCACCGCATTTGAGGCCGTCGATCAGCAGGGCGACCATGCGCCGCGTATGGCCGGCCGGGTCGATGCCGGTGCCGACGGCGAGGTTGCCGATGGCGCGCACCGCCGTTCCGCAAGGGGCGATCGAGACCAAGTAGACCAGTGCCGGCATTGGCCAGGCCCCCGCCATGCTGCGGAACCCATCTTGCTTTGGCTGCAATCCTCTGTTTGAACTCGCATCGGCGCCCAGGAGCGCCGGCCCAGAAGATATCGGACAAGCCCCATGCAGACCGCCATTATTGTCATGACCATTCTCGGCTGCGACGACAACGTCACTCAATGCCACTATGTCGCGACCGCGCAGGAGCACTTCGTATCGGTCGCGCTGTGCGACGCGGCTTCGGAGAAGATCCTGGCGGGGTTCTCGGGCGTGAACTACCCCATGCTGGTCGCGGTGTGCCAGCCGCCGGAAAGCCAGACGGCGGAGATCCCGTCACCGCCCGCCGACGCCAACCAGCCGGCCGAGGCCGCGACCGAGATCGCGCCGCTGCCCGGACCGGCGGCAACCCTGCCGGAGGAAGAACGCCAATCGCTCGCCGCCCGCGCCGTCGGCAAGATCCGCAAGGTTCTGCCCGACACGGCCGACATCCGCATGGTGTTCGAGACACCGCTGCACGTCGTCGCCGACAGCTATTCCTGGGTCGCCAAGAAGATTTCGCGCTAAGGGCCGATCACCGGCCGCTCCCTCAGGCGGCCAGGACGAGCCCGGTCGCATAGTCTCGCGCGCGACGCCGTTCCTCGGCCATCGCCAGTTTCGCCACCATGTCCATCAGTTCGCCGGCCGCCGCTGAGAGCGCGCCGAGGCTGTGCTGGCGCGCGATCAGAAGCGGCGCGATATTGTCCATGTCGGCGCTCGCCGACTGCACGGCATTGCGCCACAGCAGAATGGCTTCGACGAAGACCGAACTGATGTCGCGCGACAGGCCGACCGATTCGAGCAATGCGCGCACCGCATGATAGCGCGCCGTGGCGAGGATCGAGCGGACACGACGTTCTTCGAGGCTCGACAGCGTCGTCAGGGCTGAGGCGAAGAAATCGGTGCGCCCGACACAAAGCGCATGCATCAAAAAGGCGGGCGTGAGGCGCCCTTCGGCGCGCAGGTGCTCGACCAGCACCGGAAGCTCGTCGGCCGTGACCGAGCCGAGGATGGCGATGGTCGCCGCCCTGCCCGCCTCGCGGGTGATGCGTTCGATCCGTCGCGCGCCGATCGCCGCACGCACGAAGGCCGAGCCCGACAGGGCGTCGGCGACGAACTGGACCAGCAGTTGGCGGACCGCCGCCGGCAGGTCGGGGCGATCGAGCAGCAGCGAGCGCACGCCGTCATGGCCGCCATGGCGTTCGGCGATGCGCTTCAATGTGAGCCGCGCAATGCTCGCGCTCTGATTCTCAAGGAGGACAACGACCTCTTCGGCATCGCCGATTTCAGCCAGCGCACCGGCGACGCCGCGCGAAAGGCCAGGCCGGGCGGCGATCAGCGCCCGGGTGACGCCGTTGCCACGGCCGGCCAGATCCACCAGATCCGAATCGGACAATACGGGCGAACGTAGGATCGGCAGCGAGGCGATTTCCGGCTGGTCCTCGGACAGCGACACCATCAGGGCGCGCGGCGCATCGGACGAATCGGCCAGCGCCTCGGCCAGCGCCAGACGCACACGCGGCGACGGATCATCGAGCAGATAGGTCATCGCCACATGGGCGGCATTGCGCTCCGGCGGCGCCATGGCGGAGCGAAGATAGGCCCTTGCCAGCGCATTGGCCGCGCGCGCCCTGTCTCCTGCCTTTGCCGTTTCCACCCACCGAAGAAAAGCCGCAACGATCACTGAACAACCCAATCCGCGAAGAGAACACGCATGGCCGAGCGGCCACGGTTTGAAGCTAGCGGCAAAACGTTTAGATTTGGTTCACCATGTTCATTAACCCCGAGGTCGACTTGCCCATTCCCCCTGGTTTCAGCCTTGCCGGCCGCCTCCTGCGCGCGATCCTCGTCATGCCCGTCAGTACGAACGATGTCGCCTGCCCGCCGAAAGCCGATGCGCTGGCGATCCTGCCCGGCAATGCCGTGGCCGACTGGCCGTTGGCCGCAGAGATGATTCTCCGCCATCGGCAGGCCCATCCCGAGATTCCGATACTGATTGCTGTCGATTCGGGACTTGATGCCGATCGGCTGGACGAGCGCCTTGCGATCGTCATCCCCGCGCGCCCTGACGGCCTGATCGTCACCGGCGTCAGGAATGGTGCCGACCTGCAAAGGATGGATGTGATGCTCTCGGTGGCGGAAGCCGTCGCCGGGCAAGATCCCGGCGGAACCGTCATTCTCGCCATCGTCGGCGACAATCCGGCTGGCCTGCTCGATGCCGGCAGCCTAGCCGGCAGGACGCCGCGCCTGATGGCCATTGGCCGCAATGCAGCGGTTCTTGCGGCCACTTTCGGAATCGAGCGGCACTCGCCGGCTCCAGGCGCCTCCAGCGCGGTCTCGCTCAGCGGGGGGCTGACGGTCCTGGCCGCGGCAAAGGCGGGCGTGGCCGCGCTGGACTGGCTCGACCCGGCTCTTGAAGGTGAGGCGCTGGGCGAGGCCTGTGCCCGCGCGCGTGCCGATGGCTTCGGTATCCTGGCCACGGAAAACCCGGAGCAATTGGCGGCGATCGACGCCGCCTACCGCTGATCCGGCTTGGCCGGCGCCTGCGGCCGGAACAGCTCGAAGACCGGCTGTATCTCGGCATAATCCATGTAGCCCAGCCGCGTCACCGGGCGGGCGAGACCCACGTCGAACCGGCCGTCCCGGATCACGCGCTCGTCGATATGGATGCCGACCACCTGGCCGAAGACCGCGTGACTGTCGCTGTCTTCGCCCTCGATGGTCTTCAGAGTATGGATCTCCGTCACCCGGCATTCGAGCACGGCATGCGCCTCACCGACATAGGGCGCATCGACCAGTTGCCCCATGACCGGGGTGAGGCCCGCGATGGAAAACTCGTCCGTGCCATAGGGAACCGCGACGGAGGACGCGTTCATCGGATGAAGAAGATCGGCGCTGACGAAGTTCGCCGTGAACACGCCGGTCTCTTGCGCATTGCGCAGCGAATCCTTGCGGCCGCTCGACGAGAACATGACGATCTTCGGCCGGTCGCTGACCGCGTTGAAGAAGGAATAGGGCGAGAGGTTGTAACTCCCGTCCCGCCCCTTGGTGCCGATCCAGCCGATCGGCCGCGGCGCGACGATCGCCTTGAAGGGATCATGCGCCAGACCGTGCCGGTTGCTTTCCGTATCATAGAACATCAGCCTTCGTTGCCCACCCAGGTGACGATGTCGGACAGTGCCGGGCGCGGCCGCTCGGTGACCGGGAACGTCGTCGAGCCGATGTGGATGAAGCCGGCGACCTTCTCGCCCGGCCGGATGCCGAGCAGCGGATGGGCCTTCTGGTCATAGGCGAACCATTCGGTCAGCCAGTTCGACACATAGCCATGGGCATTGGCCGCCATCAGAAGGTTGAGGCAGACCGCGCCGGCCGACATCAGCTGTTCCCATTCGGGGATCTTCATATGCGGACCGGCGGTGCTGATCACGCCGATCACCACCGGCGCCCGGGTGAAGCGCGCGCGCTCCACGGCGATCATCTCCTCGGACAGTTCGGGATTCTTCTCGAGCGCCATGGCCAGAAGCGCCTCGCCGATACGGGCGCGCTCGGCGCCGCGATAGACGACGAATCGCCAGGGCGCGATTTTTCCGTGGTCGGGAACGCGCACGGCGAGCGTCAGGATCTGCTCGATCTCGGCGGTCGACGGACCCGGTTCGCACATCTGGAAGGCGGGCACCGAGCGGCGCACGGCAAGATAATCGATCAGCTTGATATCATTTTTCATATTCGGACACTTTCACGGCTCTTCTGGCGGCTGCGACGTCTTGAAATTGCCACCGCATTGGGATTGAACTTGCTGCCATTGGAGAGGAAGTCAACCAGTTGTGTCATCCATGAACGGCCATTCCCTTGCAGCCCGCTTCGTTCTCGTCGTGGCGACCCTGCTCCTCGTCCTGAGCCCGGCGCGCGGCGAAGACGCATTCAAGGCATTCAAGCAGCTCGACGGCTCGGTCAAGATGCCGAAGCTCAATGCCTTCTCACCCAATATGGGCACCGCGATCCAGCCGAGCTCGGCGCGCAATGTCAGCCTCGAGGCACGCTTGACGGGCGACGGCGAGGCGATGCAGCAGGGTCTTTCCTGGCGGGTGTTCAGCCCCATTCCCGGCGCCGACGGCAAGCTGCCGCTGCTGGCCAGCGCCGAGGGCGGCTCCGCCGACTTCCAGCTTTCCCCCGGCGACTACTTCGTCAACGTCTCCTTCGGCCGCGCCGGGGCGACCAAGAAGCTCACCATCCCGACCGCGGGCGACGTCGAGAAGCAGGTGCTCGTACTCGACGCCGGCGGCATCCTGCTCAACGCCGTGTCAGGCCCCGACACCCGAATCCCGGCCAAGGACCTCAAGTTCGACGTCTATTCGTCCGAGGCGCAGGCCGACGGCGAGCGTGGCCTGGTGCTGGCCGACGTGCCAGCCGACACCATCGTCCGGCTCAATGCCGGCACCTATCACATCGTCTCCGAATATGGCGCGGTCAACGCCGTGGTGCGCGCCGACATCAAGGTCGAGGCGGGCAAGCTGACCGAAGCGATGATCCAGCACCGCGCCTCGCAGATCAATCTCAAGCTGGTCTCCGAGGCTGGCGGCGAGGCGATCGCCGACACCGCCTGGTCGGTGCTGACCGGTTCGGGCGATATCGTCGCCGAAAGCGTCAGCGCCTTCCCGGTCATGGTGCTCGCCGAAGGCACCTACACGGCCGTCGCCCGCAACAAGGAAAAGATCTACCAGAAGGATTTCACCGTGGACGCCGGGCGCAACGAAGACGTGGAGATCCTGCTGACGCAGTGAGGCGCGACAGGGTTCGTGACCGAGACAGATCCGGGCAAGACCTTGCATACGAAAGGGCCGCAGCGATATCCACTCGTCTTCTCCCCAGCGGGGAGAAGGTGGCGCGCAGCGCCGGATGAGGGGGCCCTTGGCGCTAAGCAAAATGGCTTCCGCCCCCCTCATCGCCTCGCATCCGCTCGGCACTTCTCCCCGCTGGGGAGAAGAGGGAATCCAGCAACAGGCGCCGCACGCTCCGGCAATGGCACAACCAAGGAAAAGCTGGCAGGGGGGCAGTCAGTAGCCTAAGGGCCGCCCGGGAAATAGGCGACCCTTTCCATTTCAGGCGCCGGCCTGAGGCCGGCACCATGGCTAAGATCAGGCCCTGGCAGCCTTGGCCGCCAGCTTGCGCTTCAGGTCAGGCGCGGTTGCCTCGAGGCTGAGCGATGCGATCGCCTCGTCCAGCGTCATCGACACCTGGTCTTGCGATCCGAGGCGGCGGATGTTGACGGTGCGCTCTTCGGCCTCGCGCTTGCCGCAGACGATGATCACCGGAACCTTGGTTACCGAATGCTCGCGGACCTTGTAGTTGATCTTCTCGTTGCGGAAGTCAGTCTCGACGGCAAGCCCCGCTTCGCGCAGCACCTCGGCGACCTCGCGGCCGTAGTCGTCCGCATCCGAGGTGATCGTCGCGACGACCGCCTGGACCGGTGCGAGCCACAGCGGCATGTGACCGGCGAAGTTCTCGATCAGGATGCCGAGGAACCGTTCCATCGAGCCGCAGATGGCGCGGTGGATCATCACCGGCTGGGTCTTTTCCGAGTTCTGGTCGATGTAGAAGGCGCCGAAGCGTTCCGGCAGGTTGAAGTCGACCTGCGTCGTGCCGCACTGCCATTCGCGGCCGATGGCGTCCTTCAGCGTGTATTCGAACTTCGGACCGTAGAAGGCGCCCTCGCCCGGCAGGATGCCGGTCTTGATGCGGCCGCCGGACTGCGCCTCGATCTGCTGCAACACCTCCGTCATCACCGATTCGGCGCGGTCCCACAGGTCGTCCGAGCCGACGCGCTTGTCGGGACGGGTCGACAGCTTGACGACGATCTCGCTGAAGCCGAAGTCCTCGTAGACCGAGAGAATGAGGTCGTTGATGCGCAGGCACTCGGCCGCCAACTGCTCGTCGGTGCAGAAGACATGCGCGTCGTCCTGGGTGAAGCCGCGCACGCGCATCAGCCCGTGCAGCGCGCCCGACGGCTCGTAGCGGTGCACATTGCCGAACTCGGCGAGGCGGACCGGCAGTTCGCGGTAGGACTTCAGGCCGTGCTTGAAGATCTGGATATGGCCCGGGCAGTTCATCGGTTTCAGCGCGAAGACGCGTTCGTCCTCGTGCTCCTCACCGGCGACGGTGACCTTGAACATGTTGTCACGGTACCAGCCCCAGTGACCCGAGGTTTCCCACAGCGACTTGTCGAGCACCTGCGGCGCGTTGACTTCCTGGTAGGTGCCGGCCAGACGGCGGCGCATATAGGCCACCAGCGTCTGGAAGATGCGCCAGCCCTTGCCGTGCCAGAAGACGACGCCCGGGCCCTCTTCCTGGAAATGGAACAGGTCCATTTCGCGGCCGAGCTTGCGGTGGTCGCGCTTCTCCGCTTCCGCGAGGATATGCAGGTAGTTGTCGAGCTGTTCCTGCTCGGCCCAGGCCGTGCCGTAGATGCGGGTCAGCATCGGCTTGGTGGAATCGCCGCGCCAGTAGGCGCCGGCCACCTTCATCAGCTTGAAGGCCGTGCCGATCTGGCCGGTAGACGCCATGTGCGGGCCGCGGCACAGGTCGAACCAGTCGCCCTGGAAATAGATCTTCAGGTCCTGGTCGGCCGGGATCGCATCGACGAGCTCGACCTTGTAGGCCTCGCCCTTGTCGGCAAAGACGTCACGGGCCTTGTCGCGCGACCAGATTTCCTTGGTGAACGGCTTGTTGCGCTGGATGATCTCCTTCATCCGCTTCTCGATCTTCGGCAGATCTTCGGGCGTGAAGGGCCAGTCCTCGCGCGTGTCGGGATGGACACGCTTGAAGTCGTAGTAGAAGCCGTTTTCGATCACCGGACCGATGGTCACCTGGGTACCGGGCCACAATTCCTGAACCGCCTCGGCCATCACATGGGCCGTGTCGTGGCGGATGAGTTCGAGGGCGCGCGGATCCTGTCGGGTGACGATCTCGATGGCGCCGGTTTCGACCGGGTCGGACAGGTCGCGCAGCGTGCCGTCGAGCGTGATGGCGAGCGCCTTCTTGGCCAGCGACTTGGAGATCGCTTCGGCAACCTCGCGGCCGGTCGTGCCGGCGGCGTAAGCGCGGACGGAACCGTCGGGGAATGTGAGGGAAACGGATTCTGACATGGTTTGCTCCTTATCCAGTCCCGCCAACCAATGCGGGTGGTAAAAAAAGACCGGCTCGGCCGGCTATCAACGCGCCGGGTGATAATGCCAAAACGGCCGTGAGTAAAGATTATGTTGGACGATCACGGCGTCCAGAAAGCCCGCGCCGCGGGCGGCAGGCTCGCCAGGACGCGCTCGAACGCCGCGGGATCGACATGGCGGCGAAGGGCGGATGCCACATCGGCTATGGCGGTTTCGGTGGAGAAATTGTGGTCCGGGCGCAGCTCCCTTGCCTCGCGGCTCATCGCCTGGCGCGACGCAAAGGCCCTGATCGGCTCCTCCACGTTCCAGTCGCTGACGAAGATCGCCCGCAGCACGGGCGGCAGGACATCGGCGAAGCAAAGCGCCTGCTGCACCGTCAGACGTCTGCGGAAGACCTGCAGCACGCCCTGCAGCATCGTATAGGCCTGGTGCGTGGTCGTCAGCATCGAGGTGTCGCGCAGGTCCTCCATGAAGCTGTCGAAATCCCGCGACGCCTGTCGGTATTCCATCGGCATGGGCATGAGGATCAGTGCTCCTTCTCGCCCGTCTTCCGCCCCGCCCGCCAGTAGGACCACGGCGCCCACCAGCGCACGTCGCGGGGCAGCTGTTCCGGCACCGGATCGACACCCCAGGTGCCGCCCGGACCGCAACGGCCAACCCGAAACAGCGTCAGCCACCCGCCCGACCACAAGCCGTGGCGGGCGATCGCCTCATAGCCATATTCGGAACAGGTCGGCATGTGACGGCAGGAATTGCCGATCAGGCTCGACAGCGTCAGCTGGTAGAGGCGGATGAGGCCCATGCCGAGCAGCCGGTCGGGGGTCTTGGCGAACGGTCCGGACCAGTTGCGCGAGCGGCTTTGACCGCCGGGCTCCTTGCCGGAATGCCCGCATCCCGGGGCGTTGCACATCTCAGCCGGCCACGGCGACGGCCGCGCCCTTCGGCTCGATCTGGTCGAGGCAGTCGACCACCGCCTCGAAGGTCAGCATGGTGGAGGCGTGGCGGGCCTTGTAGTCCTTGACCGGCTTCAGGAAGCGCATGTCCTCGAACCGGCCGGAAGGCCCCTCGCCGCCGTCCTTCAGCATGGCGAGCATGTCGATGCGCGCCTGGCGGATTTCCGCCGGCGTCGCGCCGATCACATGGCGCGCCATGATCGACGACGAAGCCTGTCCGAGCGCGCAGGCCTTCACCTCGTGGGAAAAATCGCTGACCAGGCCATCAGCCATCTTCACATAGACCTTGACCCGCGAACCGCACAGCTTCGAGTGCTTCTCGGCGCTGGCATCGGCATCGGCGAGCTTTCCCGTCCGCTCGATATTGCCGGCGAATTCGAGAATCCTGGAATTGTAAATGTCGTCCATGATCGGCCTGGAGCTTTCCTGAAACGGCTATACGTCATTGGGTGCGAAGCGGATTGTCGCCACCTGCGCGACACTGTGTTGCGCCCGTGTTCCTTCACACTTCCCAAGTCGCTATTATATGTAAGGTCAGAACTCGGTCCAAACAAATCACGCGCAAATGCCTGCGCCGGAGCGAAAATCGGAAGAACGGACTTGCCAAGATGAACCGAGTTACGCATTTACAGGCGGAAAAGTCGAAACAGGCGGTCCGGAACCTCAAGGACCGGGAGACCATGGGCATGGATGCCAGCGTCAACAAAATCGTCCCCGTGGACCAGCGGCCGAGCCGCGAAGAGGCGGAAAACGCCGTGCGGGTGCTGCTGCGCTGGGCCGGCGACGATCCGGCGCGCGAGGGCCTGCTCGACACACCAAAGCGCGTCGTCAACGCCTATCGCGAACTCTTCGCCGGATACGATGCCGACATCGAGGACGTGCTCGGCACGACCTTCGGTGAAGTTGCCGGCTATGACGACATCGTGCTGGTGCGCGACATCCCGTTCTTTTCGCACTGCGAGCACCACATGCTGCCGGTGATCGGCAAGGCGCATGTCGCCTACCTGCCCGACGGCCGCGTGCTCGGCCTGTCGAAGATCGCCCGCGTCGTCGACGTGTTCGGCCGCCGCCTGCAGACGCAGGAAGCCATGACCGCCCAGATCGCCGCGGCGATCGACGAGACCCTGGCACCCAAGGGCGTCGCCGTGTTCATCGAGGCCGAGCATATGTGCATGGCCATGCGGGGCGTGCAGAAATCGGGCTCGACGACGCTCACCACCACCTTCACCGGCCGCTTCAAGGACAATGCCGCAGAACAGGCGCGGTTCATGTCGATGGTGCGCGGCCGCTGACCGCTTTTTCTTTGAGGACCTGACCGATGGCCATGACCTTCGATCCGCCACCTGCCGACAAGCACGCGCTTGAGGAAGATGGCCGCTTCACGCCGAAGTTCGACGCCAACGGCCTCGTGACTGCCGTCGTAACGGATGCGCGGGACGGCGAACTGCTGATGGTCGCCCACATGAACGATCAGGCGCTGGCCCTGACGCTCGAAACCGGCATCGCCCACTACTACAGCCGCTCGCGCGGCAAGATCTGGAAGAAGGGCGAAAGCTCCGGCAACCTGCAGACGGTCCGGGAGATCCGCACGGATTGCGACCAGGATGCCGTATGGCTGAAGGTCGAGGTCGCCGGCCACGACGCGACCTGCCACACCGGGCGCCGCTCGTGCTTCTATCGCAGCGTCGGCCTCGTCGAGGGCGAGGCGCGGCTGGAGATCACTGACGATCACCGGCATTTTGATCCCACTGACGTCTATGGCCGGCCGGACAAGGCCTGACGTTCCGGATTCGAACGACTCTGGCCGACCGCTAAACGAATTGGTAAACATCCAGTGCGCTAATGATGCACTGGGAGTTGTTCAGCCATAAGGGTGTGCGGATATGCTGAACTGGAGTATGAGGAACGGCACGGCATCGCGTTCGGTGCAGCCGGCTGGCGATGGGCCGACGATCGGCATTCCATCGGTGAAAGAACCCGAAAAGCCGAAGAAGACGAAGATCGCGCTGGCACTTGGCGGAGGGGCTGCGCGCGGATGGGCCCATATCGGGGTCTTGCGTGCGCTGGACGAGGCCGAGATCGAAGTCGGCATGATCGCCGGAACTTCGATCGGCGCTCTGGTCGGCGGCTGCTACCTGGCCGGAAAGCTCGACGAACTCGAAACCTTCGCCCGCTCGCTCACCATGCGGCGGATCGCATCGCTGCTCGACCTGACGATCGGCGGCGCCGGCCTTCTGGGCGGCATGCGGCTGACCAAGCGCATGCAGGAGCATCTGGAAGGGCTGATGGTCGAGGACCTGCCAAAACCCTTCGTCGCCGTGGCCTCCGAACTCAACAGCGGCCATGAAGTGTGGATCGACGGCGGCAACCTGATCACCGCGCTCCGCGCTTCTTACGCGCTTCCCGGCATTTTTGAACCGGTGAAATGCAACAATCGCACGCTGATCGACGGCGCGCTCGTCAACCCGGTCCCGGTCTCGGTGTGCCGCGCCTACGAGCAGCCGCTCGTCATGGCGGTCAACCTGCAATACGACGTGTTCGGCCGCTCCGCGGTCGTCAAGCATCGCGCCAGCGAACTGCCCGACAGCCTGAACGACGCGCCCAAGGACCACCATAAGGTCGGCCTGACCGGCGTCATGGTACAGGCCTTCAACATCATCCAGGATCGCATTTCGCGCGCCCGCCTCGCCGGCGACCCGCCGGACCTGGCGCTTCATCCGCGCGTCAACGAGATCGGCCTGTCCGAGTTCCACAAGGCCGGTGAAGCGATCGATCGCGGTTACGAGGAAGCGCAGGCCCGCATCGGCGAACTGAAACGCATGCAGGAAGCCTTCGCCCGCTGACGCTCCCGCAAAGGCTCCGCCTGCGGACGAGAAACCGATGGCCGGGGCGTGAGCCCCGCCGTCAGCCGGCGATATAGGCCTTGATCTGCTCGGCCTCGGTTTCGACCTCGCGGATGCGCGACTTCACCACGTCGCCGATCGAGATGATTCCGCAGAGCTTGCCGCTTTCCTCGACCGGAACGTGGCGGAAACGCCGGCTGGACATCACTTCCATCAGTTCGTTGACCGTCGTGCTCTCGCTGCAACGATAGACATTGGCGGTCATCATCGCCGATACCGGTTGCTCCAGCGCACCCGCACCCGACCGCCCGATCGATCGAACCAGATCTCGTTCTGTGAAGATGCCGACGATGCGGTTCTCCATCCCCACGACCACCACCGCGCCGATCTTGTGTTCGTCGAGTGTCCGGGCAGCTTCGGCCATCGTGACGTTCGGACCGATGGTCACGACATCACGGCCTTTGACTTCGAGTATGCTCCTGACTGACGCTGACATTCGTTCCTCCTTCGCATTCAACCCGTTCGGGCCCGCCTCCGCATTCCTCCATGCGTCCGCGACAGGCGAAATGGTGCCCGTTATCTCAGTGGAATGCAATATACTCGCAACGCAGCTAAAAGGATCGGTTGCCCGCAGGCACCGGATCGAAGAGACCGAACAGCAGAAAGCCGAACAGGAAGCCGCCGATGTGGGCGTCCCAGGCGATCGTGCCGGCGAGGTCGCCGAACAGCGGCAGGCCAAGGGCAATGGCGATATTGCCGAGAAACCAGACGATGATGAAGACGCGGACCGTGCGCAAGGACAGCGCCTCGCCGATCGACAGCCGGGCCGGCTGGGACCCCGTGTAATGCGCAATGGAGCGCCCCGAACTGCCGAAGGCGAAGCGGCAGGCCGATCCCATCAAGGCCGACACCACGCCGGAAGCACCGATCAGGATCGTCGGCTGGCCCCAGTTGACGCCGGCATGAACGGCGGCACCGGCCGCCGCCGAGGTGATCCAGAAAATGACGAATCGCAGATTGCCGATACGCCGGACGACGGGCGTGCCGAAGGCGGCGAGCCACAAGCCGTTGAAGGCGAGGTGTTCCAGGCTGCCATGCAGCAGCGAATAGGTCACCGGCGTCCACAGCCACTCAAGGCCCTGCTCCGCCAGCGGGTAGACGTAGCGCAGCGGCAGGAAGCCGAAGGTGACGGCCAGCCATTCGGCGGCCGCAGCAGAGAGAATCAGCGACTGAGCCGCATAGATGACGCCGAGCAGCGCGAGGGCCGCCAGGATGCCGGCCGGCAGATTGAACACCGGCACGCGCGGTGGCGGAGCATTGTCTCCCCCTTCGGGAGAAGAATCGCCAATCGGCGATCTCGGGGGCAACTCATCCATGCGGCACCAACCTTCGTGACATCAACGAAGCTGCATAGCCGACCGAAGGGATAAAAAAAAGCCGCCCTTAAGTGCCGGGCGGCTTGTCGGGTCCCCCGGGAGCCTGGCCCCCACCCGAAATTGGTGCCGAAGGATGACCTTCGTGACGTGATGATCGTCATTTGCCACAACCGGCCAAGGGCCGCAACGATCAGAAAGAATTAACCTTAATCCCACAGTATGGCCTTGCGAATAGGACAGATCCGGGCGCCGGGCAAAACGTTATGTTAACGGCTTGCCGGTAATTGTTTAACGATAGAGAAATATTTCAGAACAGAACCATGTATTCCTCTCCCGCAGCGCAGAACGGTGGTCTTGTCTCTCCTGCTCAACGGCGGGCGTTCCAACGTGTCGCCGTGAACCTGCAAGGCCGGCTGATGCTCGCCAACTATGAGGAATATGTCTGCAAGGTGGTCGACATGTCGCCGGGCGACGTGCGGTTCGCCTGCGCCGGCTGCCCTGTCCCCAACGAGCGGGTGATCGCCTATATCGACCATCTCGGACGCCTCGAGGGCAACGTGATCAAGCTGGTCGAAGGCGGCTTCGTCATGTCGATCAACGCGACGGGCCGCAAGCGCGAAAAGCTCGCAGCCCAGTTGACCTGGATCGCCAACAAGCACGAACTCGGCCTGCCCGAAGACCGCCGCCACGACCGCCTGACACCGCGGGTGACGCGCACCGAGCTGAAGCTCGAGGATGGACGCCGCTATCCCTGCCGCCTGATGGACCTTTCGCTCTCGGGTGCGGCGGTCGATATCGACATCCGCCCGCCGATCGGCATGGCGGTCCAGCTCGGCAACATGCGTGGGCGCGTGGTGCGCCACTTCCTCGAAGGCGTGGCGATCGAGTTCCTCACGCTGCAGTCGCGCGAAGCGCTCACCGAATTCCTCTAAGAACGGCGCCTCGCCGGCACCTCAGCGAAACTCGAAGATCTGGCGAAACACGCCGGGCGCGATGATCGACAGCGGATTGACGACCAGCTTCGGCTGTTCGGTGGCACCCGTCAGTTTGAAGGTGATGCCGAGCAGGCCGCGATCACGGCCATTGCCGAGCAGGATGCCGATCACCGGAAGTTCGCCGAACAGGCGGTTGAGACCGTAGGCGGGCATGAACGTGCCGGTCAGGTCGATCTGGCCCTTGACGTCACGCACCATCCCCTGGAACGTCGCGCCGACCTGCTCGCCCCGCACCACGCCATTCTCGACGCGCAGCCCGCCATCTGCATAGACGAGGCGGGCGAAGGCGCGCTGGAAGCGGGCGGAGCTGACATCGATGTCCTTCTTGACGGCCGTGTTGAGGCTCCTGCCATCGGCGCCCGTCGGCGTGGTGACGATCGACTGCAGCCGCTGCTCGTTCTCGACGCGGAAGTCGCGCACATCGAGCGAGCCGCTCCAGGTGCCGTTGGCATACTGGGAGAGCTTCAGATTCATCAACCCACCGATCATGCGGTTGTAGAGATTGATGAACCGCGCCACGGCACCCGCATCGCTGCTGGTCACCGAAACTTCGCTGAGTTCCGACGGACGGCGCAGCTTGGCAACGACCGCCTGGCCGCTATCGGTGACGCCGGACACATCGAGCGCCGTAGTCTTGCCGTCACGCGCGCCGTAGAGGATCGACACGCCGGCGAGCACTTCGTCGCCGAAGCCGACAACGCGGTCGATCTGTCCCTTGACCTTGAGGTCGGTCTTCTTCTCGCCCGCGTCGCCCTGGCCTCGGCCGGGCGACTTGAGCTCGGTGATCAACGAACGCACATCGGCTGACTTCCCGGACACCGAGACGTCATAACCGCCCTTGTTCTGTCGAACGGTAAGCGAATAGTCGTCTGCGGGTGCAAGACGCATGCGGCTGAAGTCGGCCGAGATAAGGCCCTGCTTGCCAACGACGAGCGAGCCTGCCGCACCGAAACCCTGACCGTCGAGGACGAATTTTTCGATTGCCGTCTGGCCCTCGCTTTCGATCGCCTCGAAGGTCGCCTTGGCGGCGATCCCCTGCCCCTTTGCCCATCCGATCCAGGGCACGGTCAATGTCGCCGACGACAGGTCGATGACTGCCGCCTGGCGCTGATCGTCGACGCGCGACACCTCGACCGTGATCGGGCCGTCGACCAGATCTTCGAGGCCGGGCACGAAGCGCCGGCGTTCCTCGTTGTTGAGCTTCAGCTTGACGACGCGCTCGCGCGCCACCGGCTTGTCCTTGTCGACCGGCTCGGTCACCTGCAGTTCCATCGGCACGCCGTCGATCTTGGCCTTGCCCTCCAGCCGGGCCGCCCTGGGATCGACGTCGAGCTTGCCGGTGAGTTCGGTGATCTTGCGGCCCGAATACGGCTTTGCGACATCGACGCCAGTCAGGTCGAGATTCGCCTTCCAGTCGGGATCCGGCGGATGCTGGTCGGAGATCAGGCCGAGCCGGACACGGGCCTCGCCGCGCACCGCGCCGGTGAAGTCCTCGACGGCAAAGCCGACGCGCTCCAGGGCTCGGATCGGCTTGAAGGAGACGAGTTCGGCGACCGCGTCGGCGGCGCCCGAAACGGCGATGTTGATGTCGGCCATCAGCGGCTTGCGATAGATGTCCTCGAGCTTCAGCTCGCCGCGTTCGACCTTCACGATTCGGCCCGACGGGAAGTAGGACGCCGCCGAATGGATCGTGGTGACGACCTGCCGGCCGGAAAGGTCGAAATGCGCGGAGGTATCGCGCAAGGGCGGGATTTCGCCGGTGACGTTCATGCGCGCGTCGACGATATCGAAGCTGACGCGCAACTCGTTCTCGTCGAGATGCAGCGGCTTCGGCTCGACGGTCAGACGGTCCTGCGGAATGAACACCGAAATCTGCCCGTTGGTGATGGTGCCGCCGAAGATGTTGGCGAGCACCCAGCGGCGCGGCTTCTCGGCGATCCAGTAGGGCCAGAGCTGCTTGACGACCGACGTCTTCATGTCTCGGATCAGCGCGTCGAAACGTATTTCCGGCCCGGTCCCGACGAAACGGATGCCGAGCGAGGCGTCCATCGTGCCGTTTGGCGTGGAAACCGTAAAGGTGTCGAGCTTCAGCTCTTTCTTTTCATTAAGATAACGCCCGAAAGCTTTGAGCGAAAAAGGAAAAGGTGATTCTCCGGCGGACGGAACATCGGCCCGTCCTTCGCTCACCAGAAGATCGATGCCGAAGCCCGGACCGGATTCGGCATTGCCGGGCAAGCGGTCGAGGTCGATCAGGCCGCCCGACAGTGGCAGGATCATCCGGCCGAATTCGGCCCGCGACGATGACAGCTCCAGCGTATCCTTGGCAAAGTCGTAGCCGAAATTGAGACGCGCACGCGTCAGCTCCTGCCCTATGCCGTCGGAGTAGACCATGCCGCCGGCAGTCTCGACGACCATGTTCATCGCGGGCTTCTGCCCTTCGCCGGCCCGCTTCGCCGAAATGGTCACCTCGGCCGATCCGTCCAGGCCCTGGCGCGGATTGCCCGCCGCGCCGCGCCGCAACAGAAAAGGCGTGAGACGCACATCCGCCAGACGAAGGGTCAGGGACTGTGCCTTGCCGCCGGTATTGACGGTAAGGGCCGAAATCTCCGTCTGCTGGCCATTGACCGAGACCGCCCCGAAGAATGACAGCGAATCGTCGGCGCCGCGCTCCATGGCGAGATCATCGACGGAAATCAGCAGGGGGCGTCCGTTGGTGCCGGTGGTGGAGACTTCGAGCCCGCCGATCCGCATGCGATCGAGCCCGCCCTTGGCGATGAAGGACTGGATCTGATCGAGTTCCAGGAAGGCCCGGTCGAGAACGGCGGGAATGCTGTCGACGCGAAGGTTGGCAAAGTCGATCGGCGGACCGGCCGGCAGAAGCCGCGCATCGAGCGCCACCCCATGGGTCACGATCTCCTTGACCTTGAAATTGCCGCCGAGCAGCGCGATCGGGTCGAGCACCATGGCGACAGACTGGGTGAGCGCCAGCGGGCTCTTGCCGCCCTCGGGCACGATCGCGACATTGCGCGCTTCGACCGCCAGCTGGAAATTGTCGGAAAAGCGGATCGCGGTCTCGCCGATTTCAGCCCGGAACGCAGGCCCGACGGCGGAATTGAGCACGGCACGTGCACCGTTCGACAGTGCCGCGTCGAGCGCACCGCTTTCGATGACGGCAAAGACTCCGCCGACGACAACGAGAAAGAGACCGGCAATGCCGATGAAATAGCGCAGGATTCGCCGCGCGAAGGTGGCCCGCGGCGGGCAATGGACGATCAACGGATCATCGACGAGCGCCGACGGAAGCTCGTGCAAGGCCACGAAGTCCTGTCTGCGAAACCGTACCTTTTCGCCCCGGATTTCTCCCATGTGCCGGCGATTGTCTCCGTCGATCGATGTCGTTATCACAGTCGCGCGTGGACGACTGCGTCGCGGACTATATATCGAGTGTGCCGACAATCATCCATAATGCGGGCAAAAGAAAGGTTTTCCCATGGCAGATTTGACCGCAGGCGACTTGGCTCCGGATTTCACCCTGCCCCGGGACGGCGGCGGCACGGTATCACTGGGCGAAATGCGTGGGTCTCCTGTCGTCCTGTACTTCTACCCGAAGGACGATACCAGCGGCTGCACGACCGAGGCGCTGGCCTTCACTGCGCTCGCCGACGAATTCTCCAAGGCCGGCGCCAAGGTGATCGGCCTGTCGCCGGATGCGGTCAAGAGCCATGACAAGTTCGTCGCCAAGCACGGCCTCTCGGTCATTCTTGCGTCGGATGAAGAGAAATCGGTCCTTTCAGCCTATGGCGTGTGGAAGGAAAAGAGCATGTATGGCCGCACCTACATGGGCGTCGAGCGCTCCACCTTCCTGGTCGACCGTGACGGCCGCGTGGCCGCCGTATGGCGCAAGGTCAAGGTCGCCGGCCATGCCGAGGCGGTGCTGAAATCGGTTCAAGGGCTCTGATGACAGGTTCCGACCGGGTCCGGATCACCTCGCTGCGCGGCGGCGCGACCCTGGCGATCCTCAGCGCAGACCTCGACGAGAAGACCGAACTGGCGCAGGAGACTGCGCGGCGCTGGCACGCGCGCCGCCTGTCGCTGCGCTCGCCGCTCGATCCCGAACTTCCCGAGCGGCCCGGCCGGCCGGAAAAGCCGTTGCTGGTTCCGCCGAAGGCGACGGAGAAGCGCTCGCTGCACACGCTTCCCGGCCGCATCGCCATGCTGCATGCGCTCGCCCATATCGAGCTCAATGCGGTGGACCTGGCGCTCGACATCGTCGCGCGATTCGCTTCCGAACCGGTGCCCCATTCCTTCTTCGACGGCTGGATGCGGGTCGCCTTCGAAGAAGCCAAGCACTTCCGCATGGTGCGCGAGCGGATGCAGGCGCTGGGCGCCGACTACGGCGACATGCCCGCCCATGACGGCCTTTGGCAGGCCGCCCATTCGACCCGCAACGACCTGACCGCGCGTCTGGCCGTGGTGCCGCTGATTCTCGAGGCGCGCGGCCTCGACGTCACCCCGTCGCTGCAGGAAAAGATGCGCGAAACCGGCGATATCGACAGCGCCGACGTGCTGAAGGTCATCTATGAGGACGAAAAAGGCCATGTCGCGGTCGGCGCCAAGTGGTTCCGCTTTCTCTGCGCCCGCGAGAGGAAGGATCCCGCAGCGACCTTCAAGCAGCTCGTGCGGGCCAATTTCCGCGGCGCGCTCAAGGCACCGTTCAACGATGTGGCGCGCGCCGAGGCCGGCCTGACGCCGTCCTTCTACCGCTCGCTGACCTCCACCAGCAGCTAGGGCCAAGGCCCTCAACGCTTGTTAATTTAGGCATTATTAACCTTAACGGTGTGTAATCCCCGTCAAGCTCGAACCGGATGCGGCAAGAGCATGAAGGGAGACACCCGTGGCGGGAAAGACATCCAATCAGGTCTTTGGCAAGCGACGGCAGGAGCATGTCGTGATCCTCGCCAGCGGCGACAGGATTCGCCACATGACCGTGCGCCCCTGGATGGCGGCAATCGCCTTCTGCTTCGTCGGCGTCATGGCGATCGGCTATCTCGGCGCCACGACCTATCTCGTCTTCCGCGACAACCTGATCGGCGCCTCGATGGCGCGCCAGGCCCGCATGCAACACGAATATGAAGACCGAATCGCAGCACTCCGCGCCCAGGTCGACCGCGTCACCTCCCGCCAGTTGCTCGATCAGCAGGTGGTCGAGGACAAGGTCGAAAAGCTGCTGGAACAGCAAGTGGCGCTGGCCTCCCGGCATGGACGCCTGGACGCCCTGCTCGACCGCGCCCAGGCCGTCGGCGAACTGCCCGAATCAGGGCCGGTGCCGACCATCAAGCCCGGCGAACCGAACAAGCAGGCCAGCCTTTCGGGCGGTGCCGCCGCGATCGAAAACCTGCTCGGCGGCGGCAAGGCCGAACCGGCGCAGAAGACGTCGGCCCTCGGCTACGTGCCACTCACCGACACCGTGGCCGATCGCGCCGACCGGCTGTTCTCGCACATGACGCTGTCGCTGAAGGACATCGAACAGGACCAGATCGACCGGATCCAGCAGCTCACGAGCGGCGCGACCGAGACCGCCGAGGAAATCTCCGGCATCCTGCTGCGCAACGGCATTCCGCTCGACGAGGCGGCGAACGCCGATGCAGCCGAGGGGATCGGCGGCCCCTATGTCGCGCCGCAGTCCTCCACGCCGTTCAACGCCTCGCTGAACGAGCTCGATGCGGCGCTCACCCGTCTTGAGACCATGCGCGGCACGGCAAAGCGCATGCCCTTTGCCAATCCCGCCCCCGGCAAGGACATCACCAGCCGCTTCGGCAACCGCCCCGACCCTTTCCTCGGCGGCCTTGCCATGCATGCCGGGATCGATTTCCGCTCGCCGGTCGGCGGCGAAATCAGGAGCACCGGCGCCGGCAAGATCATCGCCGCCGGTCCGGCCGGCGGCTACGGCAACATGGTCGAGATCGACCACGGCCTCGGCCTGACGACGCGCTTCGGCCACATGTCGCGCGTGCTGGTCAAGGTCGGCGACGAGGTGGCGAGCGGCGACGTGATCGGTCTGTCGGGCAGTACCGGCCGCTCCACCGGCCCGCACCTGCACTACGAGGTCCGCCGCAACGGCGAGGCGCTCGACCCGATGCGCTTCCTCAATGCCGGCATGAAACTGACAACGTTGATCGATTGACCGGCCGGCGCCGGGCTGTAAAGTGGACCATGCCCGCAACGCCGGATCAGCCATGGAACCGCAAGCCCTTCTCGCTTTCGCCCTCGCCTTCTTCGTCTTTGCCGCGAGCCCCGGCCCCGACAACATGACGATCATGGCGCGCACGGTGTCGCACGGCGCCTCGTCGGGTATCGCCTACGGGATCGGAACCGTGATCGGCATCCTCATCTATCTGGCGCTCGCCGCCTTCGGCCTGTCGCTCATCGCCAGCGAAATGGGCCTCGTCATGACCGTGCTGCGCTATGGCGGCGCGGCCTGGCTCATCTACATGGGTATCCGGCTATGGACAGCGAAGCCGGTCATCGCCGAGCTTGCCGAACCGGAGCGCGGCCGCGACCTCGTGACGGTCTGCTTCACCGCGATTGCGCTCAACCTCGGCAACCCGAAAATGCCGCTCTTCTACCTCGCCCTTCTGCCGAACTTCGTCGGTGCGGACTTCTCCGCCGGCGGCTATATGTCGCTTGCCGCAGTCATCCTCGCCGTCGAGATGGTGGTGGTCGGAGGCCATGTCTGGATCGCCGGGCGCGCGCGGCGCCTGCTCAGCACCCCGCGCATCGTCAGGGCCGTCAATCGCGGAGCGGGTACGGTGCTCGCCTGCGCCGGGATCGCGGTAATTGCCACGCATCGCGGCAGTTGATCCGACTATTCATCCTTTGTTACTGCAAATCCGGCAGTTTCCTTGACTTTCAAGCATTTTGGCACTATCCCGCGCTGACGTTAACGCCCACGTCCAGGGCGGCACAATAGCGTTCGCAAGAACCGGAACGGAACAGATTCCCCTTTGACCACATTTTCTGACCTTGGCCTGAGCCAAAAAGTACTTTCTGCCGTCACCGACGCCGGCTACACCGTGCCGACGCCGATTCAGGCTGGCGCCATCCCGTTTGCCCTGCAGCGCCGCGACATTTGCGGCATCGCGCAGACCGGCACGGGCAAGACCGCTTCCTTCGTACTGCCCATGCTGACACTGCTCGAAAACGGCCGGGCCCGCGCCCGGATGCCGCGCACGCTGATCCTCGAGCCGACCCGCGAACTGGCCGCCCAGGTCGCCGAAAACTTCGAGAAATACGGCAAGAACCACAAGCTGAACGTTGCGCTGCTGATCGGTGGTGTGTCCTTCGAAGAGCAGAACCGCAAGCTCGAACGTGGCGCCGACGTGCTGATCTGCACGCCTGGCCGCCTACTCGACCATTGCGAACGCGGCAAGCTGCTGATGACCGGTGTCGAGATCCTCGTCATCGACGAAGCCGACCGCATGCTCGACATGGGCTTCATCCCGGACATCGAGCGAATCGCCAAGATGATCCCGTTCACCCGCCAGACGCTGTTCTTCTCGGCCACCATGCCGCCGGAGATCCAGAAGCTCGCGGACCGCTTCCTGCAGAACCCGGAACGCGTCGAAGTCTCGTTGCCGTCCTCGACGGCCACTACCGTGACGCAGCGCCTCGTCGCCGCCCACAACAAGGACTACGAAAAGCGTTCGACGCTGCGCGACCTGATCCGTTCGCAGCAGGACCTGAAGAACGCCATCATCTTCTGCAACCGCAAGAAGGATGTCGCCGACCTGTTCCGCTCGCTCGAGCGCCACGGCTTCTCGGTCGGCGCCCTGCACGGCGACATGGACCAGCGCTCGCGCACGGCCATGCTGGCGGGCTTCAAGGACAACCAGATCACCCTGCTCGTCGCCTCCGACGTCGCGGCCCGCGGCCTCGACATTCCGGACGTCAGCCACGTCTTCAATTTCGACGTTCCGATCCATGCCGAGGACTATGTCCACCGCATCGGCCGTACCGGTCGTGCCGGCCGCTCCGGCGCTGCCTTCACGCTGGTGACCCGCAGCGACACCAAGTATCTCGACGCGATCGAAAAGCTGATCGGCAACAAGATCGAATGGCTCGACGGCGACGTCTCGTCGCTGCCGCCGATGGCCGAAAGCCATGATGAGGGCCGTGGCAAGCGTGGCTCGCGCGACAAGGACAAGGATAAGGACCGGGGACGTGAGCGCCGCAGCGGTCCCAAGACCGAGACAAGGGCCGAGCCCGTCAAGGCACGCGAGGCAGAACCCGCAAAGGCCCGCGAAGCAGAAGAAGTCATCGAACCGGTAAGGACCGAACCATTGAGCACCGAGCGCAAGGCAGACAGGCGACCCACTCAAGGTAACCGCAGCGCGCGGCCGAACCCGGCCAATGACGATCAGCGCGAGCGCCGCCGCAGCCACTATCGCGATCATGACGACGGCCCGACCCCGGTCGGTTTCGGCGACGAAATCCCCGCCTTCATGCTGATCGTCGCTGCCGCGAAGTCCTAAGTGTCCAAGCCCGGCATCGATTTCCCCGGTGTCGGCGTCGGGTTGGCGATCCTGCGCGACGGCAAGCTATTGCTCTGCCGTCGTCTGAAGGCACCCGAAGCCGGATTCTGGAACATCGTCGGCGGCAAGGTGGATCACCTGGAGCCGGCGGCAGTCGCGGCTCGCCGCGAGGCCGAGGAAGAAACGGGCCTGGCGATCGGCGCGATCGAATTCGTCACCACGACGGAACAGATCATCGAAGCCGACGGCCAGCACTGGATCTCGCTGCTCTACAAGACCACCGACATTCAGGGCGAACCGCAACTGACCGAGCCGGACAAGCTGTCGGCCATCGGCTGGTTCGATCTCGACACGCTGCCCGAACCGCTGTCAGCCTTCACGCGCGCGCTTTTGCCTCATCTGCGCTGAGCCGCGCGGCCGTGCCGGCTTGACCTTGGCCGCCTCGGCCCTCAATCCCGCCTCGAAGGCCAGCCGCACCCATTTCGCCATCTCGTCCGGATCGTCATAGGCGTCCTCCGGCACCGACCAGTAGGGCATGGCGACGGGGTTCTTGCCCTCGCGCTGATAGACCCACTGGCGCGCGCCGGCGGTCGAGAACGCCGGTGCCGTCTGCGCATCGGCCTTCAGCATCAGCTCGTCGAACAGGTAGAGGGCGATGATCACGCCCTGGTGGTAGATGCCCTTGCCGCTGAACATGCGCTTGATGCCAACCGGCCCGAGCGACGAGAAGACTTCCTCGATCTCGACATTGTCCATGCGCCTACCCCTTCAGGATTCCGCCGGCCGCGATCACGGCCTCGGGCGTATCGACGTCCAGCCGGGCGGCGACGCCGATCTCGACGTCGACGATCGGCAGGCCGGCAGTCTCGATGATCGGCCGGGCGCCGATGTCGCCTTCGAGCGACTTGATCGCCTCGAAGGTCGAGCGCGGCAGGATGACCGGATTGCCGCGCTTGCCGCAGGCGACGGCGCGCACGATCGAGCGGCCTGCCGATGCGCGAAAGGCCGAGACCAGCGCGTGTAGATCGCTGACCGAGACGCCCGGCATGTCGGCGAGCATGACCAGCACGCCGTCGGCGCCGCCCGCATTGGCCGCGGCAAAGCCGGCTTTCAGCGAACTCGCCATGCCGCTCGCATAGTCGGGATTGTCGACGCAGGCGACGGCGAGGCCCGTCAGGCTGTCGGCGATCTCCAAGGCGCGATGGCCGGTGACGACGATGACCTCGCCCGCTCCCGCCACGAGCGCGTTCCGCGCCGAGCGGCGCACGAGCGGCTCGCCTTCGAATTCGGCCAGCAGCTTGTGCCGCCCGCTCTCGCCCATGCGGCTTGCCTTGCCGGCGGCGAGAAGCACGATCGCCACCTTGAGCGGCTGGAGTTCGACATCGGTCGCCAGTTCGCGCGGCAGGGGCCGGCTTGGAATTTCCATCAGCAGTCCTCCGACGCCCAGCCCCGTCAGTTCGTGGGCCGTCGGCGTCTCGCCGGCCAGGAGCCGGTTCAGCACCCAGTCGAAGCCGTTTTCCTTGGGCGAGCGGGCGCAGCCGGGCGCACCGATCACCGGGACACCCTCGACATGGCCGAGCACCAGCAGATTGCCGGGATCGACGGGAAGCCCCACCTGATCGACCACACCGCCGGCCATGCGGATCGATTCGGGGATGACGTCGACGGCATCGCACATGGCCGAGGCGCCGAAGACGACGATCATCGGCGGCCGGGTGTCGGTCCGCCGCAAGGCATTCTCGATCGCCGCGGCAACCGCTTCGGCCCGATGCGCGACCCGCTGTTCGGCCACCAGTTCGCTCGACGAGGGGGCCAGGCGCTGCTCCAGCACCCGCGCGGTCTTGTCCATCACCGAGGGTTTCAGCGACGGCAGTTCGGTGGCGATCAGCTGGACGGCGTGCGGCCGGTAGGGTTTGAGCCGGAAGGCGGCACCTTCGGTGAGGATGGCCCGCGCCTGCTCGACGCTGTCCCCGGGCACCGCGAGCGGGATGATCTTGACGGTCGCCACCAGATCGCCGCTGCGCACGTCGCTATGATCGGCGAGACAGGCGAGCGTGATCGCCGGATCGACACGGTTGAAGCGGTCGACCAGCGCCTTGTCGGCGACGAACAGGCCATTGCAGGTGGCGTGGAAATTGACGCGGCCGGTGGAGGCCGGGGTAAGCCGCAGATTGGCCGGATCGATCACCGAGGCGCAGTGCTCCGCCGCCACGTCCTCGCCGAGGTCGCCCGCCTCCATGCGACAGGCAATCACGCTGGCAATGCCCGCCTCGCCCAGTGCCGCAACGTCTACCGCCCCGAGTACATGCCCCTTCGGCAAGCGCCCGGCGAACAGCTTCACCGCATGGGCGAGGATCAGGCCCTCGGCGTCGCTCGTGGCGAACTCCCCGAAGATCATGTGGGCTCGCCTCCGGCAGCGGTCAGCGAGCGCCGGCGGAAGGCCTGGATGACGTCCGCCAGGGTGGCGACCGCGATCTCGGCCGGGGTCGCGGCGCCGATGTCAATGCCGACCGGCGCCGAGATGCGGGCGATCTCCGCGTCGGAAAAGCCCTGCGCCATCAGCCGCTCGACTCGCTTCGCATGGGTCTTTCGGCTGCCGAGCGCGCCGACATAGAAACAGCCGGCCTTCAGCGCCGCGGCGATCGCAAAGTCGTCGATCTTCGGATCATGGGTGACGGCGACCAGGGCGCTGTAGCGATCGAGCGGGCGGGTGGAGAGCACATCCTCCGGCCAGTCGGCGACCAGATCGACACCGGAAAAGCGTTCCGGCGTGGCAAAGGCGGTGCGCGGATCGATGATGCTCATGTCATAGCCGGCGATCGCCGCCATGGGATAGAGCGCCTGGCTGATATGCACCGCGCCGATCACCACGATGCGCGGCGGCGGCAGGTGGGCATTGAGGAAGAGCGGGCGCCCGTCGATCTCGACGGCACCGGACTTGCCGGAGCGGAAGCGCTGAGCGATCTCCGCGCCGAGCGCGCCTTCGACGGCAACGCCTTCGACCACCACCCGGTCGTGAGCGTCGGCCAGATCGGTGATCAGGATCGCCGCCTGCCGTGCTGCCCGCGCCGCGTTGAGCGCCTTGAGACTGGAGAGCTGCATCAGGAAAGCCTCTCGACGAAGACGCGGATCTTGCCGCCGCAGGAGAGCCCGACCCGCCAGGCGGTTTCGTCGGCCACGCCGAATTCAAGCATCTTCGCCCGGCCCGACTGCAGCACGTCGAGCGCCTCGGTGATCACAGCGCCCTCGACGCAGCCGCCCGAGACAGACCCTTCGAAATTGCCGTCCGCATCGATCACCAGATGGCTTCCGACCGGACGCGGCGCCGAGCCCCAGGTCTCGACGACGGTGGCGACCGCCACCTGACGCCCCTGGCCGATCCAGTCCTCGGCGATGAAAAGCGGATCCCTTGTCTGCATGTCGGTGGTCATTGGAGCCCCCTCAAGGTGCGCAGAAGCCGGTGCGGATCGCCCTTGTCCGTGGACGTTACCGAAAGCGCACCGACCAGATCGGACAGCGAATTGAGATTGTGGACCGGCCGCAATTCGTCGACATGCGGCAGCATGGCGCGCACGCCCCGCGCCCGCGCCTCGAAGCCTTCGAAGCGCAGCAGCGGATTGAGCCAGATCAGCCGCCGACAGGAGCGGTGCAGGCGATCGGTCTCGGTGGCCAGCAGTTCCGCCCCCTCGCGTTCCAGCCCGTCGGTGATCAAGAGCACGATGGCGCCCTGGCCCAGCACGCGGCGCGCCCATTGGTGGTTGAACTCCTTCAGCGTCTCGCCGATCCGCGTGCCGCCCGACCAGTCGCGCACCGCATCCGTGCATTGGTCGATCGCCTCGTCGGGATCGCGATTGCGCATCTGCCGCGTGACATTGGTCAGCCGCGTGCCGAAGACGAAGGTGTGCACGCGCCGGCGCCGCTCGGTCAACACATGGAGGAAATGCAGGAAGATGCGGGTGTACTGGCTCATCGAGCCGGAAATGTCGGCGAGGATGACGAGCGGCGGCGGCTGTCGGCGGCGCTCGCGATATTTCGGCAGGATCAGATCGCCGCCGGTGCGCATCGCCGCCCGCATCATCGCCCGCGGATCGACATGGCGCGACCGCGAGGTCGGCTGGTAGCGCCGCATCGGCACCTGATCGAAGGGCATGGTCATGCGCTCGATTTCGCGCCTCGCCTGCGACAGCTCCTCGGCCGACATCTGGGCAAAGTCCGTGCGACGCAGCACCTCGCTACCCGAGACGGTGAAGCGGGCGTCGATCTCGATGTCCGGCTCGTCGCGCTCGCGGCTCTGGCGCTCGCGCTCGGCAAACAGCGCGTCGCTCACCCGCGACGATCCGGCCTTGGCCTTCTCGCGCTCGCTGCTGTCCAGCGCCACCGGCGACATCATGGCGATCATCTTGTTGATCAGGTCACGCGAGCGCCAGAACAGGCGAAACGCTTCGTCGAACACCGGCTGGTCCTCGTGCCGCTTGACGAGTACGGCCGAGAGCGCCGCATGGAATTCCTCGCGCGAACCGATGCCGATCGCATCGATGGCAGCGATCGCATCGGCAACGGCTCCGGGACCGGGCTTGAGCCCGGCGCGGCGCAGGACGCGGGCGAAATAGACGATGTTGTCGGCGAGCCGCCCGTCGCCGATCGGCGGCGTCACGACGACAATGCCCTCCCCGGTTCCCGGCGTCTGCATGGCCTAGCCCGCCGCCAGCAGTTCGGCCTTGACCTCCGAGAGCACCTTGTGGCCCTCGCCGCCCTGGATCCGGGCAATGTCCTCCTGGTATTTCAGCAGCGTGCCGAGCGTGTCGGCAATGGTTTCCGGATCGAGCGCCAGCCGGTCGAGCTCGGTCAGCGCCGTCGCCCAGTCGATGGTCTCGGCAATGCCCGGGTTCTTGAACAGGTCGATGGTGCGGATCTTCTGCACATAGGCGACGATCTGGCGCGACAGCTGCTCGTTGCAGCCCGGCACCTTGCGCCGGATGATCGCCAGTTCCTCGGCGGCCTTCGGATAGTCGACCCAGTGGTAGAGACAGCGCCGTTTCAGCGCGTCATGCACCTCGCGGGTACGGTTGCTGGTGACGATGACGATCGGCGGCTCGGCCGCCTTGACCGTGCCGAACTCGGGAATGCTCACCTGGAAGTCGGACAGCACTTCCAAGAGGAAGGCCTCGAAGGCCTCGTCGGTGCGGTCGAGTTCGTCGATGAGGAAGACCGGCGCGCGGCCCGGCTCGCATTGCAGGGCCTGCAGCACCGGACGGCGGATCAGGTGGCGCTCGGAGAAGAGATCGTGCTCCAGCCGGTCGCGATCGGTAATGCCGGTCGCCTCGGCGAGGCGGATCTCCAGCATCTGCGCCGGATAGTTCCACTCGTAGACGGCGGATGCGACGTCGAGGCCTTCATAACATTGCAGGCGGATCAGCGGGCGGTCGAGCGCCTTGGCCAGCACCTTGGCGACCTCGGTCTTGCCGACGCCCGCTTCTCCTTCGAGAAAGAGCGGCCGCTGCATGCGAAGTGCCAGGAACAGCACGGTCGCCAGCGGTCGCCCCGCCAGGTAATCGTGCGCAGACAGGAGTTCGATGACGGCATCGATCGATGCCGGCAGGCCAGTTCTTGACGTCTCCGCCATGGTTCCTCCCCTTGATTGAGGGGAAGCTTACAGGCTGCGATAGCCGCGGTCCAGATAGATGAGCGAGGCCTCGGGCGGGCCGAAATGCACGGCCTTGACCTCGCCGAACAGCACGGTATGGGTCGCCGTCACCTTGCTGTCGGTGACGCGGCAGTCGAAGGAGACAATCGCATCGGCAAGCACGGGTGCGCCGGTCACCAGCGCCTGCCATTCGGCCAGCGCGAACCGGTCGTCGGGCGCCAGTCCACCGAAGCCGGCAAAGGCATTGGCGAGCGCCTGATGATGCGCGCCAAGCGTATTCAGCGCGAAATAGCCGCTTTCAAAGAAGACCGCATTGTTCGCATTGCCGTTGTTGAGGCAGACGAGCAGGCTCGGCGGACGGTCGGACACCGAGCAGGCCGCCGTGATGGTGACGCCGCGTCTGACGCCCTCGTACTCGGTCGTGACGATCTGCACATGGCCGGCATAGCGGCTCATCGCTTCCCGGTAGACGACGGGGTCCATCTGCTGCGAGTTCAACAATCTCTTCTCCGGGGTGCTTTCGCCCTTTTGGCATATTGACCGTCAATATGGCCTCCAAGGTTTACGTTTTCCACAACGCATCGGATTTTTCGCGCTTCCCAGCGACCGCGTTTGACGTTGCCGACCCCCGTCGCCTGCAGATAGGATGGCGCCGACCGTTCCGACGAACAGGAAGACAAGTCCGCCATGCCCCGCCGAATGCTGCTGCCCGTCCTGTTCCTGCTGACCGCCGCCGCCCCGGCGCTGGCCGAGGGGCCGAAGATCGCGTTGGTCGCGCCCCAGACCGGCCCCTTCGCCATGCTCGGCAACCAGATGCGCGACGGCGCAAGCCTTGCGGCCAAAAAGCTCGGGCTGGAACTCGCTCTGATCGAGGAAAGCTGCGAGCCCGACAGCGGACCGGCCATTGCCCGGCAGGTGCAGGAATCGGGGTCGAAGGCGGCCATCGGCTTTCTCTGCTCGGAATCGCTCGACGGCGCCCTTGAGCCCCTGAAAGACGCCGGCATTCCGGCCGTGACGCTCTCGGTGCGCTGGAAGGGCGTGATGGAAGACGCGCTGAAGAACGGCTGGCCGCTCTACCGCATGGCTCCGACGACCGACGACGAGGCCGAACGGCTGAGCGAAGTGATCCTGCGCGACTGGTCGGGTGCCGCCTTCGCCCTGATCGAGGACGGCACCATCCATGGCCGGGAGCTGACCGAGACGATCCGCAACGCGCTGGAGGAGCGCGGCTTGAAGCCCGTCTTCACCGACACCTTCCGCCCCGGCCAGGAACAGCAGGTGGCGCTGGTGCGCCGGTTGAAGAAGGCCGGCGCGACGCATGTCTTCATCGGCGGCGACCGCACCGACGTCGCCATCATCGCCCGGGACGCAGCTGCCGAAAGTGCTGCCCTCACCCTGATGGGCGGGGAAGCGATGAATGCGGCGGACACGCCGGTCCCGCTGGCCGATGGCGTGCTGGCCGTGACCCTGCCCGACTATGCCGCCCTGCCGACCGCCGAGGGGGTCGTCGCAGAACTCAAGGCGGGGGGCACCGAACCGGAAGGCTACGTGCTGCCCGGCCATGCTGCGGTGACGGCCGTTGCCGAAGCAGCGGGTGCCGCCGGCGCGCTGTCCCTGCCCCTGGCGCAGGCGCTGGGCGAGGCGCATTTCGACACCGTCATCGGGCCGATCGCCTTCGATGAGCAACACGAACTGACCGACAATCCCTATCGCCTGCTGGAATGGCGACAGGGCGCCTTCGTCGCCCCGCCGGCACCGGGCCAATAGGACGGATCGGCAGACCTCAGGACGAATAGGGCCAGAAGGCCTGGGTGAAGACCCCACCATCAACCCAGAGCGTCTGCCCGGTGACGTAAGCCGCCTGCGGGCCGGCGAGGAAGAGCACGGGGCCGGCGATATCGGCCGGCGTTCCGACCCGGCGAAGCGGCGTGACGCGGCCCCAGGTCTCGGCATAGTCGGGCGCTTCGGCCCGCGTCCGTTCGGTTTCGATGGCGCCGGGTGCGACGCAGTTGACGCGGATGCCATGCGGTCCGAGTTCCACGGCCGACACCTTGGTGAACTGCTCGATGCCGCCCTTCGAGGCGGTGTAGTCGACGAGGCCTGGGAAGGCGAGCTTGTTGCAGCCCGAACCGATATTGATGATCGCCCCGCCCTTGCCCGCCGCCACCATGCGCCGGCCCGCCTCGCGCGTATTGAGAAAGCAGCCCTTGAGATTGGTGCGGATGACCGCGTCCCAGCTTTCCTCGGACAGGTCGAGCAGCGGCGACCAGGTCTGAATGCCGGCATTGTTGACCAGCACGTCGGGGGCGTCGCCGAACCAGGCCGAGGCCTCGTCCATCAGTTGGGAAACCGACGCGGCATCGCCGACATCGGACTCGAAAGCCCGCGCCTGGCCGCCATTGGCCATAGCCTCGACCGCCACGGCTTCCGCAGCGTCCGGCGTATCCCGATGGGTAAACGCGACCTGATAGCCGGCCTCGACGAAGGCCGAAACCAGATGCCGCCCGATGCCGCTGCTGCCTCCGGTGATGATCGCATACCGTCCCATTGCGCGTCTCCTCACTGCGTTTGCTGTGGCCCAGAAGTGAACAAGCCTCGATCCGGGGTCAAGGGGCGAGTGCTTCGGGGCAGACCTTCGCAGTGTTGCCGGGGGTGCGAGGCGGTGCTATGGGCTGGCCGAAACGCGCCCCGAACCGCTGGACATCCCGGAGTTTTGCCCATGACCCGCCCCCTGCTGATCGCCCCTTCGATCCTTGCCGCCAATTTCGCCAAGCTCGGCCAGGAAGTGGCCGACGTCGTCGAAGCCGGCGCCGACTGGATCCATCTCGACGTCATGGATGGCCATTTCGTGCCGAACATCTCCTACGGTCCGGCCGTCATCAAGGCGCTGCGCCCCTACACCAAGGCGGTGTTCGACTGCCACCTGATGATCTCGCCGGCCGATCCCTTCCTCGAAGCCTTCGCCGATGCCGGCTGCGACGTGATCACCGTGCATGCGGAAGCCGGTCCCCACCTGCACCGCTCGCTGCAGAAGATCCGCTCGCTCGGCAAGAAGGCCGGTGTCTCGCTCAATCCGGCGACCCCCGTCTCGGTCCTGGAAAACGTCCTCGATGATCTCGACCTGATCCTCATCATGAGCGTCAACCCCGGCTTCGGCGGCCAGAAGTTCATCCCCCAGGCGACCGCCAAGCTCGCCCAGGCCAACATGCTGATCGGCAACCGCCCGATCGACCTGGAGGTCGACGGCGGCGTCACGGCCGAGACGGCTCCGCTCGTCACCGCCGCCGGCGCCAATGTCCTGGTCGCCGGATCGGCCGTCTACAAGGGCGAAGGCGTTGACGACTACCGCAAAACGGTCGACACTTTGAAAAAAGCTGCACTGGAGGGGCGTCGTTGACAAAATTGCGGACATGGCTCGGGGCGGCCACGGCGATGATCTTCGCCGCCGCACCGGCCGTGGCCGGCGATATCGCGGCGGTTCAGTCGATCGGCTTTTCCGATGACGGCAGCGTCTACGCCTTCGAGGAATACGGAATCCAGGACGGTTCCGGCTTTCCCTATTCCAACATCTATGTGATCGACACGGTCAAGGACGCCTATTTGCCGGGCACGCCGATCCGCATCCGTCTCGACGACGAGAACGCCGGCCTGTCCGATGCGCGCCGGGCGGCGATGGACAAGGCACAGCCGCTCATCGGAAAATACGAACTCGGCGACAATCCCGGCAGTCTGGTCGCCTTCAATCCGGTGAGCGAGGTGGGCGTGGAGAAACACGAACTGCGCTATGTGGAATATCCGGCCGACCCGGCCTTCGGACAGGCCTATACGCTGAAGATCGAGGAATTCTCCGTCGCGCCGGCCGGCTTCTGCGTCGGCCAGGTCGATGCGCTGGCCGCCTTCCGCCTGAAGATGACGGAAAAGGACGGGAGCCCGGCTGACGAACTGGTCTACGAGGACAAGAGCGTGCCGGCCAGTCGCGGCTGCACTGTCGGCTATCGCCTCGGCGGCGCGGTCACCTATTCGCCGCTCGGCGGAGCGGCCCTGCACATGGCGCTGGTCAACGTGCTCAGCCGCGGCTTCGAAGGCAATGACGGCCGCTGGATCGCCGTCCCGGTCCGCCCGTGACGCTGCATTCGCCCGATCCCCGACCCACCTTCGGATTTCGCGCACGCCTCGCCGCAAGCCGGCCGCCGATCGCCGAATGGCTGTTCGGCGCGCTGCTCTGGGGCTTGCTCATCGCCCTGTCGGTCACTTTCTCCGCCTATGGCCTGCACCGCCTGCCGGGGAGCCACAGGGCGATCGTCCTCGGCCTGTATTTCACCGGTGCTGCCCTCGGCTGGATCGCCGCCCTGCCGCTCGTGCGCTTTGCCAGCCTCGCCCGGCCGCCCGAGACGCGCTTTGCCGCGGCCTTCCTGTTCCTCGGTGCCGGCACCGCGGCCTTGACCGCGCTGCTCTTTGCCCTGCACTACCGGCAATTCTATGCGCAGTGGCACCAGCCGTTCGGCACGGTGATCTGGTTCTTCCAGTTCGCCTTTACCTCCGCCTCCGCCGTCTATCAGTTCGCCGTGCTCGGCATCCGCCACTATCTGCCCTTTGGCCTGATCCTGCTGATCGGCGCCAGCATCCTTCATGCGCGCCGCAGCCGTTGAGATTGCCGCCCGTCTTTGCTAAAGCGACGCCAACTCCAGCCGTAAAGTGAGAACGTCCGATGATCCCGCGTTATTCCCGGCCTGAAATGGTCGCCATCTGGTCTCCCGAAACCAAGTTCCGCATCTGGTTCGAGATCGAGGCCCATGCCTGCGATGCGCTCGCCGAACTCGGCGTCATCCCGAAGGAATCCGCCCGGACCATCTGGGAAAAGGGCGGCGCGGCGAAGTTCGACGTCGACCGGATCGACGAGATCGAGGCCGTCACCAAGCATGACGTGATCGCTTTCCTCACCCATCTCGCCGAATTCATCGGCCCGGACAGCCGCTTCGTCCACCAGGGCATGACCTCGTCCGACGTGCTCGACACCACGCTCAACATCCAGCTGGTGCGCGCCGCCGACCTGCTGCTGGCCGATATGGACCGGGTGCTGACGGCGCTCAAGACCCGCGCCTTCGAACACAAGGACACGGTCCGCATCGGCCGCAGCCATGGCATCCATGCCGAGCCGACGACGATGGGCCTGACCTTTGCCCGCTTCTATGCCGAGATGACCCGCAACCGCGCCCGCCTGGTCACCGCCCGCGCCGAGATCGCCACCGGCGCCATCTCCGGCGCCGTCGGCACCTTTGCCAATATCGACCCCAGCGTCGAGGAGCATGTCTGCGAAAAGCTCGGCCTCGTGCCCGAGCCGGTCTCGACCCAGGTCATCCCGCGCGACCGCCATGCCATGTTCTTCGCGACGCTCGGCGTCATCGCCTCGTCGATCGAAAACGTCGCGATCGAGATCCGCCACATGCAGCGCACCGAGGTTCTGGAAGCGGAAGAGTTCTTCTCGCCCGGCCAGAAGGGCTCGTCGGCCATGCCGCACAAGCGCAATCCGGTGCTGACCGAGAACCTGACCGGCCTTGCCCGCCTGGTGCGCATGTCGGTCGTGCCGGCCATGGAGAACGTGGCGCTGTGGCACGAACGCGACATCAGCCATTCGAGCGTCGAGCGCGCCATCGGCCCGGACACCACCATCACGCTGGACTTCGCCCTGAACCGTTTGGCCGGCGTCGTCGAAAAGCTGGTGATCTACCCGGAAAACATGCTGAAGAACATGAACAAGTTCAAGGGTCTGGTGATGAGCCAGCGGGTTCTCCTGGCGCTCACCCAGGCCGGCGTTTCCCGCGAGGACAGCTACCGCCTGGTGCAGCGCAACGCCATGAAGGTTTGGGAACGGGGCGCCGACTTCCTCGAGGAACTGCTCGCCGACCCGGAAGTGCGGGCCGCTCTCTCCGAGGAAGAGATCCGCGAGAAGTTCGACCTCGGCTATCACACCAAGCACGTCGACACGATCTTCAAGCGCGTCTTCGGCTGATCCTTTCGAACTGCGACCGGCGTGCAGATGCATGCCGGTCGGCTTCTCTTGATACGCGTCCGGAACGAAGCTTCCTAGGCTTAGGAGGACCCGGCGGCCTTTGCCCTCTTCTCCTCGCCGCCGTCCTGCTCCATCGCCTCCTCGACATGGCGCTCGACCTCCTCGAGCCGCTCGCCGCGCGCGGCGCCGTCCGCCACGGCCGCCTTCGCCAACAGCCGGTTGAGCTTCTTCAACTCGTTTTCATCGAGGCTTTCGATGCCGATGAAATGGTTCTGGGCGCCCTGGCTGGTGAGGATCAGTTCGTCGAGCTTGGTCTGGATGGCGCGGGTATCGCGCATCTGCGCGTTCTGCAGGATGAACACCATCAGGAAGGTGATGAGCGTCGCGCCGGTGCTGGCGAGCGCCTGCCATGTGCTGGAATAGCCGAAATAGGGTCCCGTCAGCGCCCAGAGACAGAGCAAGCCGAGCGCGGCGAAGAAGATCGTCGGGCGACCGGACCATTCGGACACCGCCGAAGCAAAACGGGCAAAGACATTCACGCGGTCGGCCATCGCTCACTCCCTGCGAAAGGTGCAGAGTAACGCGCGCATCTTGCGATGGTTCCCGGCGGCCGGCATCACGTGTCACGTGTCACGTTGACTTGGCGCTGCTTCGCCGGCAACTATCCTTCTACACATAGACGATCCTATATGCATGACCGTTGCGCGGCACCGGATGGAACAGGGGAAAGCATGGCACGATCCGCACAGCCGCAACCCTGGGCCTTTTCCGGCCGATCGCTCGCCGCTCTTTATCTGATCCTGACGGCCGGCCCCGTCCTCCTCGCGTCGTTCAGCGGCGGCCTCAACTCGCCGACCGTCTACCCCGTTCTGGCCCGCGCCACCGGTGTCGCGGCGCTGGCGATGTTCATGATGCAGTTCGCCACCTCCGGTCGCTTCGAGGTGATTTCGGGCCGGATCGGCCTCGACCGCACCATGGGTTTTCACCGCCTCGCGGCGGTGGGCGCTCTGTGGATGATCCTGCTGCACGTGGCCTTCTTCTTGTTCAGAGGAAGGGACGGCAGCCTCGACGTGCTCTGGCAGCGCCTGGTGCTGTACATGACCACGCCCGACCTCGCATCCGGCATCGTGGCGGCAGGGCTGGCCGTGATCCTCGTCCTCACCGGCAAGCATCTGCGCGGACGGATCATTCCCTACCAGGCCTGGCGGATCGGTCATGGGCTACTAGCCGTGGCTCTCGTCGCGCTGTCATTGCAGCACGCCTTCACCCATGCGCGCTTCATGGCCGATCCCTTCGGCGCCACCGCCATCCTCGCGGTCGCGCTGCTCGCGCTGTCATCGCTTCTCGTGGTCTATGTCCTGCGGCCGCTCCAGGCTTTCCGCCCCGGCTTCAAGGTCGAATCCGCCCGCTTGCTCAGCCCGACCGTGGCCGAACTGGTGCTGACGACGGACCGGCCGGATCGTTTCTCCTTCGCGGCCGGCCAGTTCGGCTGGCTGACCATCGGCCGGCGCCATACGGTCACCGACAATCCCTTTTCCATCGCCTCGGCCCCGTCCGATCTGCCGCGCCTGCGCTTCCTCATCCGCAATGCCGGCGACATGACGGCTGCCGTGCCTCACTTGGCTCCGGGAATGCCGGTCGGCGTCGACGGGCCGCATGGCAGCTTCACGCTCCACGAGGCCGGCTCCGGGCCTCTGCTGCTGCTGGCCGGCGGCATCGGCATCGCGCCGGTGATGAGCCTCCTGGGCGAACTCGCCGCCGCGCGCGACATTAGACCGATCCGCCTGATCGCCGGCGCGCGCACTCCACGGGATCATGTCGCTCGCGAGGAAATCCCGGCGTTGATGGCCGGGCTGGATTTTCAGGCCATCTTCCTCGCGGATCGTGGCGGCGACGGCGAAAGCTGCGAAATCGGTGCCTGCAGCCCCGATCACATCAGACGGGTGCTCCAGGGGCTGGACCCCGGGGAAACGACAGCCTTTGTCTGCGGTCCGCCGCCGATGATGGAAAGCGCCGTGGCGATCCTGCTCGAAGCCGGTCTGCCGCTCGACGGCATCGTCATGGAACGCTTCGACTTCGACGCCGGCAATGACGCGGTCTGCCATGCGGTCCGTCGGCGCTTCCTCGCCCTCATGGCCACGGTCTTTGCCAGCGTGCTGTCCGTGGCCCTCATCGCCGCCGCCTAGCAGGATCCCGCGCAGCAGGATTTTTGCCGGGCCGGACAAGGCGCAACCCCTTGACGTGCGGGCGCTTCGACAGCAGATAAGGCGACATGAAAGCATCCGACGCCGACATCCTCATGATTCCGGGTTACACCAATTCCGGACCCGATCACTGGCAAACGCGCTGGCAGTCGCGGCTGTCGACCGCGCGCCGCGTCGAACAGGCGGAATGGTCGAAGCCGGTGCGCGAGGACTGGGTTGCCCGCCTGATCGAAGAGGTCAATGCCTCGACCAGGCCGGTGGTGCTGGTCGCCCATTCGCTCGGTGTGCCGACGCTGATCCATGCGGTGCCGCACATCGCCGACAAGGTTGCCGGCGCTTTCCTGGTCGCTCCGCCGGATGTCGCCAATCCGGCGATCCGTCCCAAGCACCTGATGACCTTCGGCCCCTACCCGCGCGAACCGCTGCCCTTTCCGTCGATCACCGTCGCCAGCCGCAATGACCCCTTCGGCACCTACGAGCACGCGGACGACATCGCCAATGCCTGGGGTTCGCTGCTGGTCGATGCGGGCGAGTCGGGCCACATCAACGCGGACTCCGGCCACGGCCCCTGGCCGGAAGGCACCATGGTCTTCGCCCAGTTCCTGAGCCGGCTATAGGGCCGCGGCGCTTTGTCCCACCATGAGACCTTGTCGCCGCCTCTCCATTAAGCCGACCTTAATTCTCGATATCTACCATAGCGCGCAACTCGAAATTGATTTTTCGAAAGAGTAGCCGTTGCGCCAGAGTGTCCAAGCATCCGCATACCCCACAACGACGCGTGGCGACGGACCAGCCGCCTGGCTGGCCCATCTGCCCCTGGCGAGCGCCATGCTCGACGGCAAGGGACGCATCACCTCCGCCAACGCGCTCTTTTGTACGCTCTTTGCCCATGTCAGATCCCTGGAGGGCGCAGTTCTGTCGGCCCTGCTTGCGCCAGAAGACCGGGCCGCCTTTCAGGCCATGCTGGCCGCCGCGCTGGCGGCCACGGGGAGCCTACGCAAGGTGGAGTTCTCCGTGCTGCTGCCGGATGGAACGCGCCGGTGGCTCATTGCCAATGCGGCACCCGTTCCGATCCCCAACCACGGTCCGGCGCTTCTCCTGCAGTTCACCGATGTGACCGCCCTCAAGGACAGCGAGGCGAATCTGGTCGAACGCGAGAGCCGTTGGAACAATGCGCTCGTCGGTTCCTCCTCGGGCGTATGGGACCTGCGCCTCGATACCGGTTCGATGTATTATTCCGACGTCTGGCGGTCGATCCGCGGCCTCGCGCCCGGCGAGCCGCCGCCGAATTCCGAGGAATGGCTTGAACTGCTGCACCCGGACGATCGCGAGCGGGTCCTGCACGCCATCGAGCGCCAGAACGCCGGTGACCCGGCCTATATGACCTTCGACTATCGCGAGCGGCACAAGCTGGGACACTGGATGTGGATCGAATGCCGCGGCGCCTGCGTCGAGTGGAATGACGCCGGCCAGCCGGTGCGCATCATCGGCACCGATACCGACATCACCGGACGAAAGGCATCGGAAGAAGCGCTCAACCGCATGTCGCGCCGTCTCAAACTGGCGCTCGACGTCTCGCGCATCGGCGTGTTCGAGGCCGATTTCACCACCGGCACCGCCGACTGGGACGCAGGCATGCGAACCATCTTCGGCCTCGACGGCGATTCGCATGTTCGCATCGGCGGCGAATGGGAGGAGATGCTTCATCCCGAAGACGCCGACCGCGTGATGAAGAAGGTCGAGCATCACGTCGAAAATCTGCTGCCCTTCTCCGACGAATACAGGGTCGTGCTCGGAGACGGCTCCACCCGCTATATCCGCTCGCGCACCCTGCCCTTCATCGACAGCGACGGGCACCGCAAGATGATCGGCGCGAACTGGGACGTGACGGCCGACCTCGCCCTGCACAAGGAGCTGGAGCGCGCCAAGACACTGGCCGAGGCGCGCAATCGTGATCTGGAGAAAGCCAAGGAGCGGATCGAGCATATCGCGCTCCACGATCACCTGACCGACCTTCCCAACCGCCGCTATCTCGACGAGTTGCTGGAACAGCTTTCGCGAGACGACCGGCGGGGCGCCAACGGCCTTGCGATTCTCCACATCGATCTCGACCGCTTCAAGCAGATCAACGACACGCTCGGCCACAGCGCGGGGGACGCCATGCTGCGTCATGCGGCCCGCATCCTGCGCGAGAACGTCCGCGAAGGGGATTTCGTCGCCCGCATCGGCGGCGACGAGTTCGTCTTCGTGGCCCGCTTCGACGGAAAGCGGCACCGGCTATCGGCGCTCGCCGACCGGCTGATCAACGAGCTGCGCAAACCGGTGACCTATGAGGGGCAGGACTGCCGCTTCGGTGCCAGCATCGGCATCGCCTGCGACGCCAAGGGGCGGACCGATCCGCGCCAGCTGCTGCTCAACGCCGACATCGCCCTCTACCACGCCAAGAACAGCGGCCGCGGCCGCTATGCCTATTTCTCGCTCGACCGCCATGACCGCATGAAGGACAGCCGGCGCCTTGGCGACGAGATCCTTCGCGGGCTCGAACGGGACGAATTCCTGCCCTATTACCAGTTCCAGTTCGACGCCGACACCCTGGACGTCGTCGGCGCCGAAACCCTGGCACGCTGGCGACACCCCGAACGCGGCATCCTGACGCCGGAGACCTTTCTTGCCATAGCCGAGGAGATCGGCGCCGTCGCCGACATCGACGGCCTGATCCTCGAGAGGGCACTGGTCGACCTGAAGCGCTGGAATGAGCACGGCCTGGAGATCCCGAAGATCTCCGTCAACGTCTCCTCCCGCCGGCTGCATGACCCGGCGCTGAAGCACAAGCTCAACGCACTGTCGTTCAAGCCCGGAACCGTTTCCTTCGAGCTGCTGGAATCCATCTTCCTCGACGAGAACGACGAGCAGGCGATGGAAAACCTGCGACATCTGAGAAAGCTCGGGATCGAACTCGAGATCGACGACTTCGGCACCGGCCATGCGTCGATCGTCAGCCTGTTGCGGCTCAGCCCCAGGACGCTGAAGATCGACCGGGAACTGGTTCAGAAGGTGGCCGAATCGCGGGCGCGCCGCAACCTCGTCGGCTCGATCATCGACATCGGCCGGTCGCTCGGCATCCGGGTGGTGGCGGAAGGGGTGGAGACGGCCGGCCATGTGCGCGTGTTGCGCTCGCTCGGCTGCGACGTCCTGCAGGGCTACGGCCTGGCGGTGCCCATGCCGTTCGAGGACACGATCGGCTTCATCAGCCGTCAGGACTGGCGCCGCACAGGCCCCGCATCCTGACCAGGCGCCATCCGGCGCCCGGCTTGTTCAGGCAATTCCCAGCGATTACTCGCCCTGTATCTGGGCGACGGCAACGACCAGCAGTTCCTGCATCTTGGCGCGGATTTCCTCGTCGGTGACGGAAACGCCGCCGGCCTTCAGGTCGCCGCCGACCTTGCGCAGAACGTCTTCGTCGCCGGCTTCGTTGAAGTCGGAGGCGACCACTTCCTTGGCATAGGCATCGATGTCGGCCTTGCCGAGCAGCCCGCCGGCCCACTGGCCGAGCAGCTTGTTGCGCCGTGCCTCGGCCTTGAAACGAAGTTCCTGGTCGTGCGCGAACTTGTTCTCGAATGCCTTTTCGCGATCACTCATGCCGCTCATCTGCGTCTCCCAAAATATGCCGCCACCATGCGGGTTTCGTTCCCCCATTAATCAAAAGGCGGTACAAAGTGCAATGCGAACTTAGTTGATTCCCCAAGCGCGCCTATGCTTTGGACGATTTCAATCGGGGCGACAACTGTTGCATTGTGAAAACCCATCTTTTCCGCTAAGGGACCGCTTCGACAATCCACTTGCGTCCCCATGTGTGACGCCAACAACAGAGAAAAACCAGCCATGAACCGTCGCCGCCGTGTTTACGAAGGCAAGGCCAAGATCCTGTACGAGGGTCCGGAGCCCGGCACGCTGATCCAGTTCTTCAAGGACGATGCAACCGCATTCAACAAGAAGAAGCACGAAGTCATCGACGGAAAGGGCGTTCTCAACAACCGCATTTCCGAATATCTCTTCACGCACCTCAACAAGATCGGCATCCCGACCCACTTCATCCGCCGCATGAACATGCGCGAGCAGTTGATCAAGGAAGTCGAGATGATCCCGCTTGAGATCGTCGTGCGCAACGTCGCCGCCGGCTCGCTCGCCAAGCGCCTGGGCATTGACGAAGGCATCGTCCTGCCGCGCTCGATCATCGAATTCTACTATAAGTCCGATGCGCTCGCCGACCCGATGGTCTCGGAAGAGCATATTACCGCCTTCGGCTGGGCCAATCCGGCCGAGCTCGACGACATCATGGCGCTTGCCATCCGCGTCAACGACTTCCTGTCGGGCCTCTTCCTCGGCATCGGCATCCAGCTCGTGGACTTCAAGATCGAATGCGGCCGCCTCTATGAAGGCGACATGATGCGGATCATCCTCGCCGACGAAATCTCGCCGGACAGCTGCCGGCTGTGGGACGTCGAGACGCACGAAAAGCTCGACAAGGACCGCTTCCGCCAGGATCTCGGCGGCCTGCTCGAAGCCTATCAGGAAGTGGCCAAGCGCCTCGGCATCATCAACGAAAACGAGCCGCTGCGCGGCACCGGCCCGGTGCTGGTAAAGTAACAAGCCCAGGGAGACTTTAAGAGTGATCAAGGCACGCGTGACCGTAACCCTCAAGAACGGCGTTCTCGATCCCCAGGGCAAGGCGATCGAGGGCGCGCTCGGCGCACTCGGCTTCGAAGGCGTCGGCCATGTCCGCCAGGGCAAGGTCTTCGATCTCGAAGTCGAAGGCTCGGACAAGGCCAAGGCCGAAGCCGACCTGAAGGCCATGTGCGAAAAGCTCCTCGCCAACACCGTGATCGAGAACTATACTATCGCCATCGCCTGAAGGTAATGGAGCGGAGCGATGGCCGACCAGACGCAGGAACTGATGTTCGAAATCTTGCGAAAACTGCAAGCTGATATCACGACGATCAAGGAAGGTCAGCGCGATACACGTCAGGACATTGCCTCGCTTCGTAACTACATGCATCTTCTACAAGGCGATTTCAACAATATGCGCGGAACGATGACGCAGGTTCTCGACCGCCTCGATCGTATCGAAAATCGCCTGGAGCTGCGGGAGCTCCAGGAAGCACAAGCAAGGTTTGAGCCCCACCCATGAAATCCGCCGTTCTGCAACTTCCTGGCCTCAACCGCGACCGCGACATGATCGCCGCGCTGACCAAGATTTCGGGCCACGTACCGGTCACCATCTGGCAGACCGAGACGAGCCTTCCGGATGTCGACCTGATCGTCATTCCGGGCGGCTTCTCCTACGGCGACTATCTGCGTTGCGGCGCGATCGCCGCACGAATGCCGGTCATGCAGGCAGTCAAGGCCGCTGCCGAGCGTGGCGTCAAGGTGCTCGGAGTGTGCAACGGCTTCCAGATTCTGCTTGAGGCGGGCCTTTTGCCCGGCGCCCTGATGCGCAACGCCTCGCTGAAGTTCGTGTGCAAGGAAATCAAGCTCGAGGTGGTCAACGCCGAGACCGACTTCACCCGCGCCTATGCCAAGGGCCAGATCATCCGCTGCCCGGTCGCCCATCACGACGGCAACTATTTCGCCGACGCCGAGACGCTGAGTGCGATCGAAGGCAATGGTCAGGTGGTCTTCCGCTATGCGGAGGGAACCAATCCGAACGGCTCGATCAACGACATCGCCGGCGTGATCAACGAGAAGGGCAACGTGCTCGGCATGATGCCCCATCCGGAAAACCTGATCGAAGCGGCCCATGGCGGCAATGACGGGCGGGGCATCTTCGCCTCCGCTCTCGACGTAATCGCCGCTTAACCAGACAAGTGATAGAAGGCCGGGTTCTTAACCGGAAAGCACCCCGCATGCGCCCTGCCCTGAGCCTTCTTCTCCTCTCCTTGCTGGCACTCGCTTCCTGTCAGGCCGAACCGAAGGCGCCGACGGCCCGCGGGCAGTCGGCGCTCGATGTCATGGAGCGCGTAGCCGTCGGAGCCAACAATTGCTGGATCAAGTCCGGCGATCCGGCCTTCAAGGCCTATGCCATGGCGCCGGAACTCAACTCCTTCTCCGGCAAGCCGCGCATTCTCCTGGTGCGCAAGGGTTCGAGCGACATCCGCCCGCTGCTCGTCGTTCAGGCCGACGGCAAGCCCGCACGGCTGGACGCATTTGGCCCGATGATGAGCGAGCCTGTCGCCGGACGTATCGCTTCGGACGTCACGCGCTGGTCCAAGGGATCCAAGACCTGCTGACAGTCCCGGTAATGGGCATGTTTCGCGGCGCATCCAACCAATAGCCCATCGCCATTCACAAATACGTGTGCTAGCGTCTGCCTCGAAATTGCCCGGATTCGAGCTGGATCGACCATGACTTTCAACGACTCCATGCGCCTTGCCTTCGCTGTTACCGCCTTTGCGTTCAGCCCGCTTGTCGCGCGAGACGTCGTGGCGGCTGACTGGTCGATCAAGGAAGTCCGTGCCGGCGTTACCGGATCGATCCAGGCGCGCAGCACCTTCGAGCCGGGCTTCTTCCCCACCGTCGCGCTCTATTTCGACCCGCTCGACCGGGCCAATGCCGCCACCTGGCAGGACGTCATTCTGCGGCCGCGCGTCAACGTCGGCGCATCCGTCAGCAGTGCCGGCGAAGCCAGCCAGATCTTCGCCGGCCTCGCCTGGACCGTCGACATCACCGATCGCTTCTATGTGGAGCTCGGGTTCGGTGGTGCCGCGCACAACGGCGACAACAAGGACGACGGCACCAACGGCCCGAAGCTGGGTTGCACCCTGATGTTCCGCGAATCCGCCGCGGCCGGCTTTCGCCTGACCGACAAGCTCGACATCGTCGCCTCCATCGACCACTCGTCGAATGCCGACCTCTGCGACCCCAATGACGGCATCAGCCACGCCGGCCTTTCGCTCGCCTACAAGTTCTAGAAGTCAAAGGCCCATCCAAGGCGGTGGCCGTTTCGGTCTTGGCACCCATGGCTTGGATCGCCGGCTGGGCTGCGGCCCCGCCGTCTGATCAGAGCATAAGCAACCGCGACTTCTGAACCTCCCGCTCGGCATCGATCCGCGTCAGACCGATATCGCGCAGCTGATCGTCGGTAAGATCGTGCAATGCGAGGCGTCCGGCCCGCTTCATTTGCCAATGGGACAGCCCCCGCCACAGCCGCGCAAGAAACCGCTTCGGGCGCACCGACGGCGTCAGCATGTCGCCCGGAGAACGGAACAGCGTCTCACGGGCATAGCCATCCGGATATATTGTATCAATTGAACTCATATATCGTGCTGAATCAGTCATATTGCACCTGTGTCCGGGAAGATTTTCGATACAATCGCTCTATATTGACCGAATAGGCGTGACAATGTATTGGATTGTCATGATGACAAATTGGCTCCCCGACCTTCAACAAGGCAATGGCCCGATCTATGTGCGCCTCGCCGACCAGATCGAGACGGCGATCACCGGCGGCACCCTGCCGGCAGGCGCGAAGCTGCCGCCGCAGCGCAATCTGGCCTATGACCTCGGCATCACCATCGGCACGGTGAGCCGCGCCTACGCGCTGGTCCACGAGCGGGGGCTGGTCAGCGGCGAAGTGGGGCGCGGCACCTTCGTGCGCGACACGCACGACGCGCCGCCGGAGGCCAATCTCGATCCGGTGACGGCATCCCTCGTCGGCACCCGGGCCATCACGCCGCCGCCGGGCAAGATCCGCTTCGACAGCACCGCGGCACCGGATGTCGGCCAGGGCAGTTATCTGCAGAGCCATATCGCAGCGATCCTCCGCGACCATCCGGCCGACATCGCCAGCTATACGCGCAGCTTCCCCGATCACTGGTTCGCGGCCGGCGCCAAATGGCTGAGCAAGGGAGACTGGGCTCCGGCCCCGCGCGACATCGTGCCGACGCTTGGCGCCCATGCCGGCATCATGGCGGTTATCACCGCCGTGACGTCACCGGGTGACAAGGTCGTGTTCGAGCACCTGACCTATTCGCAGGTGAGCCGCGCCGCGGGACTGGCCGGACGTCGCACCATCCTCGTCGAGAGCGATGCCGGGGGCGTGTTGCCGGAGGATTTCGAACGCGTCTGCGCCCAGCAGCATCCGAAGGTCGCCTTCCTCATGTCGTCGGCGCAGAACCCGACGCTGGCATCCATGTCGCTCGAGCGCCGCCAGGCGATCGTCGACGTGGCGCGGCGCCACAGCGTCTGGCTGATCGAGGACGATCTCTACGGCGCCATGTCGCCGGAGCCCCTTCCCCCGCTCGCCCAGCTCGGGCCCGAGCGCACCTTCATGGTCGGCGGCCTGTCCAAGTCGGTCGCCGCCGGCGTGCGTGGCGGATGGGTGGCCTGCCCGCCGCATTTTGCCCAGCGCGTGCGCATCGCCCACAAGATGATGACCGGCGGAATGCCCTTCCTGCTCGCCGAGCTCTGTGCGCGGCTGGTCCTGTCAGGCGATGCGGCCCGCATCCGGGCGGCCTGCGCCGAAGAGATCGCTGCGCGCGAGGCGCTGGCGCGGGACTATCTTTCAGGTTTCGACTTCGTGTCGAACTCCGCCGTTCCCTTCCTCTGGCTGGCATTGCCCGATCCGTGGCTGTCCGGCACCTTCAAGAACGCAGCCCTTACCGAGGGCGTGCTGATCGACGACGAGGACGAGTTCAAGGCCGGGCGCTCGGAAAAGGTGCTCCACCGGGTCCGTCTGAGTTTCTCGTCGCCGCAGCACCGTGACGAGGTACGCGCCGGTTTCGCCATCGTGCGACGCCTGCTGGAGAACGGCGGCGCCGGTTACGACAGCATCGCCTGAAGACCAGAGGGGCGCTGGCGGCCTGCCTTGCGACAAAGCTTTGGACAGAGCCTGCCGTCAGCCGCATTTTCCTGTCGCACCATTGCCATTCATGCGCTAAAGAAGCGCCCAAACCCCGATTTCCGGCAGGCTATCCAGGACCAGCGATGACGATCCCCAACACGATCCAGATCACCCCCGAACTCGTAGCCTCGCACGGGCTGAAGCCGGACGAATACGAACGGATCCTCGACCTGATCGGCCGCGAACCGACCTTCACCGAACTCGGCATTTTTTCGGCCATGTGGAACGAGCACTGCTCCTACAAGTCGTCGAAGAAATGGCTGAAGACCCTGCCGACCAAGGGACCGCGTGTCATCCAGGGCCCGGGCGAAAATGCCGGCGTCGTCGATATCGATGATGGTGACTGCGTGGTCTTCAAGATGGAAAGCCACAACCACCCGTCCTATATCGAACCCTACCAGGGCGCTGCGACCGGCGTCGGCGGCATCCTGCGCGACGTCTTCACCATGGGCGCCCGCCCGGTCGCCGCCATGAACGCCCTGCGCTTCGGATCGCCTGACCATCCGAAGACCCGCCATCTGGTTTCCGGCGTCGTTGCCGGCGTCGGCGGCTACGGCAATTCCTTCGGCGTGCCGACCGTCGGCGGCGAAGTCGAGTTCGACGCCCGCTACAACGGCAACATCCTCGTCAACGCCTTTGCCGCGGGTCTCGCCAAGTCCAACGCCATCTTCCTCTCGGAAGCCAAGGGCGTCGGCCTGCCGGTCGTCTATCTCGGCGCCAAGACCGGTCGCGACGGCGTCGGCGGCGCGACCATGGCATCGGCCGAATTCGACGAGCAGATCGAGGAAAAGCGTCCGACCGTGCAGGTCGGCGACCCCTTCACCGAAAAGTGCCTGTTGGAAGCCTGCCTCGAACTGATGCAGACCGGCGCCGTCATCGCCATCCAGGACATGGGTGCCGCCGGCCTTACCTGCTCGGCCGTCGAAATGGGCGCCAAGGGCGACCTCGGCATCGAACTCGACCTCGACAAGGTACCGGTGCGCGAAGAGCGCATGACGGCCTATGAAATGATGCTGTCGGAAAGCCAGGAGCGCATGCTCATGGTGCTCGAGCCCTCCAAGGAAGAGGTCGCCAAGGCGATCTTCGTGAAGTGGGGCCTCGACTTCGCCATCGTCGGCCACACCACCGACGACCTGCGTTTCCGCATCATCCACCAGGGCGAGGAAGTCGCCAACCTGCCGATCAAGGATCTCGGCGACCAGGCGCCGGAATACGACCGCCCCTGGGTCGAGCCGAAGACCCCGGCGCCGCTGGCCGAAAACGACGTGCCGCAGGCCGACGTGGCCGATGCGCTGGTCAAGCTGGTCGGCTCGCCGAACAATTCCTCGCGCCGCTGGGTCTATGAACAGTATGACACGCTGATCCAGGGCAATTCGCTGCAGCTGCCGGGCGGCGATGCCGGCGTGGTGCGCGTCGACACCCATCCGAAGAAGGCGCTGGCCTTCTCCTCCGACGTGACGCCGCGCTATGTCGAGGCCGATCCGTTCGAAGGCGGCAAGCAGGCGGTTGCCGAATGCTGGCGCAACATCACCGCGACCGGCGCCCTGCCGCTCGCGGCCACCGACAACCTCAATTTTGGCAATCCGGAAAAGCCGGAAATCATGGGGCAGCTGGTCTTTGCCATCAAGGGCATCGGCGAGGCCTGCAAGGCGCTCGACTTCCCGATCGTCTCGGGCAATGTCTCGCTCTACAATGAAACCAACGGCCAAGCCATCCTGCCGACCCCGACCATTGCCGGCGTCGGGCTGTTGAAGGACTGGGCCAAGATGGCCCGCATCCGCTTTGCCGCCCAGGGAGAAGCCGTGCTTCTCGCCGGCGCGCCGTCGGGCTGGGGCAGCCATCTCGGCCAGTCGGTCTATCTGCGCGACATCCACGGCCGCACCGATGGCCCGGCCCCGCATGTCGATCTCGCCCACGAAAAGAAGGTGGGCGACTTCGTCCGCGGCCTGATCGAGGACGGCCTGGCCACGGCAGTGCACGACTGCTCGTCGGGCGGGCTGGCGCTGGCGGTTGCCGAAATGGCGATGGCCTCGGGCATCGGCGCCACCATCAACGCGCTCAACGACGCCGATCCGATCGCAGTCTTCTATGGTGAGGACCAGGGTCGTTACGTGCTGACCGTCACCCAGAACAATGTCGATGCGGTCCAGATGCGGGCCGAAGCCGCTGGCGTCTTCTGCCCGTGGATCGGCCGCACCGGCGGTAACAATGTCGTGCTGGGCGACTCCCGTCCCGTCGCAATTGAGGAATTGCGTTCGGCGCATGAATCGTGGTTCCCTCGCTACATGGACGGCAGCATCGCCTGAGGCGGTGCTTCGCATACGCAGGAGAAGCAGACATGGCTATGAAACCCGGTGACATCGAAGACCTGATCAAGGCCGGCATCCCCGGCGCGAAGGTGGTCATCCGCGACCTCGCCGGCGATGGCGATCATTATGCGGCCGAAGTCGTGGCCGAGGCGTTTCGCGGCAAGTCGCGTGTTCAGCAGCACCAGATGGTCTATGACGCCCTGAAGGGCAACATGGGCGGCGTGCTGCATGCGCTCGCCCTGCAAACCTCCATTCCGGACTGAAGCGCCAGGAAAACGACAAGGAAGCGTCAGATGGCTGATCTCGTCAAGGAAGTGATCGAAAACGTCGTTCAGGGTGTGCTCAAGGAGATCCTGAAGAAGACCACCGGCCGCGGCACGACGCGTCGCCGCAAGCGGCAGACCCGCTCGGCCACCACCGGCCGTTTCGTCAGGAAGACCAGCCGCCCGCGCAAGCCGGCGAAGAAGCAGGTCAGTCGCCGGCGCACCGCCGCCAATCGCAGCCGTCAGCGGACCCGCTGACCGACGCAGGCCAGTCATGCTTATTTGCGCTCTGGCAAAGACGGCGACTGCTTGCTATTTAGAATGCACAATCGAGACAGCGGCCCTTGAAACCGCATGTGAAAGGATATCCCATGAGCGTCCAAGATTTCATCGCCAATGAAGTGAAGAGCAACGACGTGGTGCTGTTCATGAAGGGAACGCCGCAGTTCCCGCAGTGTGGTTTCTCCGGCCAGGTCGTCCAGATCCTCGACTACGTGGGCGTCGACTACAAGGGCATCAACGTGCTCGCCGACAACGAGATCCGCCAGGGCATCAAGGACTATTCCAACTGGCCGACCATTCCGCAGCTCTACGTCAAGGGCGAATTCGTCGGTGGCTGCGACATCATCCGCGAGATGTTCCAGGCGGGCGAGTTGCAGAAGCATTTCGAGGACCAGGGCGTCGCCGTTCGCGGCGCTGCCTGACCCGATCCGTCATCCGCGTTTAGCGGATTTCGTCATTTACTCACCTTTTTCAAGGCGTTGCCCCAAGCAACGCCTTATCTCTGTTTTGGATATTGAGCCATGTCTACAACGTTACAGCCGGCGCCCGCCAATTTGCGGGGTATGGGCCGGGTCGAATTCATCGCCATGATGGCCTTCCTGATGTCGCTCAACGCGCTGGCCATCGACATCATGCTGCCGGGCCTGCAGGAGATCGGCAAGGCGCTGAACGTGGTCAACGAGAACCACCGTCAGTATGTCGTCTCCGCCTATCTGATCGGCTTCGGCGTCGCCCAGTTGTTCTACGGCCCGATCGCTGACCGATTCGGCCGCCGCCGTCCGATGCTGTTCGGCCTCGGCATCTACATCCTGTCGTCGCTCGCCGTCGTGCTCGTCCCGTCCTTCGCCAGCCTGCTGGTGCTGCGCTTCGTCCAGGGCATCGGTTCGGCGGCGACCCGCGTCATCACCGTGTCGATCGTCCGCGACGTCTACGGCGGCCGGCAGATGGCGGAAGTCATGTCGCTGATCATGATGGTCTTCATGGTCATCCCGGTCATTGCGCCGGGAACCGGCCAGGTCATCATGTTCATGGGCCACTGGCACTGGATCTTCGTCTTCATGGCGGTCTCGGCCATGGTGGTCGGCCTGTGGATGTTCATCCGCCTGCCCGAAACGCTGACGGCCAAGGACGTCCGGCCGTTCACCGTCTCGTCGATCTACCAGGGTTTTCGCATCGTGCTCACCAACCGAATCGCGCTCTGCTACACGATCGCCAGCACCTTCATCTTCGGCGCCCTGTTCGGCTTCATCAATTCGGCCCAGCAGGTCTATGTCGGCATCTACGATCTCGGCGCCTGGTTTGCCGCAGCCTTTGCCGGCGTGGCGCTGTTCATGGCGCTGTCGTCCTTCGTCAACGCCAGGCTGGTCGGCCGGATCGGCATGCGGCGCCTGTCGCATGCCTCGCTTCTCGGCTTCATCGCCATCAACTTCGTCTGGCTGGTGGCGCAGGTGCTCGGGCCCCAGCCCATGCCCTTCCCGCTCTTCATGGTGTTCTTCTCGCTCGCCATGTTCCAGTTCGGCTGGATCGGTTCGAACTTCAACTCGCTCGCCATGGAGCCGCTCGGCCATGTGGCCGGAACGGCCTCGTCCGTGCTGGGCTTCATGGGCACGGTCGGCGGCTCGCTGATCGGCGCAGCAATCGGCCAGGCCTATGACGGCACGGCGCTGCCGATGGTCGCCGGCTATTTCACCGTCTCGGTGATCGGCCTCGTCTTCGTCCTGATCGGCGAGCGCGGCGTGCTGTTTCGCCAGCAGAACAAGCCGGCCTGACGACGGCGGCCAGGACATGAAAAAACGCGCGGGGACCGCAAGTCCCCGCGCCTTTTCTTTTTGACCAAATCTCACGCTCTCAGAGCGTGAAGACCTTTTCACGCAGTTCCTGCCAGCTGTCGCGGTCCGGCGCGAGCAGAAGGCCGCCTTCGAAATTGTGCGGCAGGTAGGGCGAACCGTCGAGGCGGGCGACATGGGCGCCGGCTTCCTGCGAAATCAGCGTGCCGGCCAGGTGATCCCAGGGCATCAGCTTCTTGTACATCAGAAAATGCAGGTGACCGGCGGCAAAGGTGCGGTATTCATGCGCCGAGCAGCGATAGCTGGTGAACAGCCGGACCTCGGCGAGATTGGCGAGGATCTGCCGCTTGGCCGCGGTCTCCATGTAGGTCAGCGCCGCGATGCCGACCATCTGGTCGAGCGGCACGGCGGGCGCGACCGCCACCTGCGCCTGCGACCCGTCCGGGCCGCACATCCACGCGCCGGAGCCCTTTTCGGCGATCAGCCAGTCATTGCCCATCGGATCGTAGATGATGCCGGCGACCGTCTCGCCCTTCGACACCACGCTCAGCATCACGCCGAACAGCGGCAACCCGGCCGCATAGTTGAACGTGCCGTCGATCGGATCGACGATGACCGCGAGATCGGCGTCGGCGATCCTGTCGAGCAGTGCCGGGTCGGCGGCGACCGCCTCCTCGCCAATGAACACGGCGTCGGGCATGGCCTCGGCCACACGCTGGCGGATCAGCTCCTCGGCGGCTTCGTCGGCCTCGGTGACGAGGTCGATGGCCTCTGTCTTCATCCGGACGTCACCGTCGCCGAGCTTGCGGAAGCGCGGCAGGATTTCGATCGCCGCCGCTTCCTGGAGCGCGTTGGCGAGCGCCGCGATGTCGAGTTCGGCCATGGTCAGACGTCCTTTGTCAGAAGAGAGGAAAAGTCGAAGAGCTTCGGATCGAGCAGGTGCGAGGCATCGACATGGCCGAGCGCGCGCAGCATGGCATCCTTGCGGCCCGGCATCTTCGCTTCGATGCCGGCCAGCATCTCCTTCATCGCATTGCGCTGCAGGCCGTCCTGCGAGCCGCACAGATCACAGGGGATGATCGGGAACTCCATGGCGACGGCGAAGCGCGCCAGATCGTCCTCGGCCGCATAGGCAAGGGGCCTGAGCAGCATCAGGTCGCCGTCGTCGTTCAAGAGCTTGGCCGGCATGGCCGAGAGCCGCCCGCCGTGGAAGAAGTTCATGAAGAAGGTCTCGAGAATGTCCTCTCGGTGGTGGCCGAGCACCAGGGCATCGCAGCCCTCCTCGCGCGCCACCCGGTAGAGATTGCCGCGGCGCAGGCGCGAGCAGAGTGAACAATAGGTAGCGCCGGTCGGCATCTTTTCCTTCACCACCGAATAGGTGTCGCGATACTCGATGCGGTGTTTCACCCCGATCGAGGCCAGATAGTCCGGCAGCACATGCTTGGGGAAATTCGGCTGGCCCTGGTCAAGATTGCAGGCGACGAGTTCCACCGGCAAAAGGCCGCGCCATTGCAGGTCGAGCAGTATGGCGAGCAGGCCATAACTATCCTTGCCGCCCGAAAGGCCGACCAGCCAGCGCTTCTGGTCCTTCATCATGTCGAAATCGCTGATTGCCTGGCGCACCTGGCGGATCAGCCGCTTGCGCAGCTTGTTGAAGCCGACCGAGCGCGGCGCATGGGCGAAGACCGGATGCACGCCGGCAGCGTCCGCGGCGAATTCCTCGTCCTCGGCGGACGGGTCGATGATCAGGTCGGCGGACAGGACGGTCATGGCTTCAGGCTCCACGGGCGCAGCGGGCGCGCGCCCTGCCAATGCCCGGTTGACGCGGCAAGATCAAGCCCCGAATACCGACCAGCCGGTGCGCGCCGCCAGCATTTCGAGCGCGACGGAGCCCAGCGCCGAATTGCCGACCTTGTTGAGGCCCGGCGACCAGACGGCGATCGAAGCCTTGCCCGGCGCGATCGCCAGAATGCCGCCGCCGACGCCGCTCTTGCCCGGCAGGCCGACATGGAAGGCGAAATCGCCCGATCCGTCGTAGTGGCCGCAGGTCAGCATCAGCGCATTGATGCGCCGCGCCCGCTTCGGCGAGACGACAGAATAGCCGCTGATCGGGTCATGACCGTGGGCGGCGAGGAAGAGCCCGGCGCGCGACAGTTGCCGGCAGGTCATGGCGATGGCGCACTGGTGGAAATAGACGCCGAGCACATGGTCGACCTCGTGGTGCAGATTGCCGAAGGAGCGCATGAAATTGGCGAGCGCATGATTGCGGAAGCCTGTTTGCGTCTCGGACTTGGCAACCGCGCTGTCGATGCTGATCGTCTCGTCGTCGGCAAGGTAGCGCACGAAGCGCAGCACCTCGCCGATCGCCTCCCTCGGCTTATGGCCGGCCAGCACCATGTCGCAGACGACGATCGCGCCGGCATTGATGAAGGGATTGCGGGGAATGCCGTGCTCCTGCTCGAGCTGCACGATGGAATTGAAGGCGGAACCGGAGGGCTCACGGCCGACGCGTTTCCAGATTGATTCGCCGGCCTTGCCGAGCGCCAGCGTCAGCATGAAGACTTTCGAAACGCTCTGGATGGAAAACGGCGTCGCCGCATCGCCGGCGGTGAAGATCTGGCCGTCGACCGTGGTCAGGGCGATGCCGAACTGGTTGGGGTCGACCTTGGCAAGCTCGGGAATGTAATCGGCGACCTTGCCCTCGCCGCGTCGCTCGGCAAGCGACATTGCGATGTCGTCGATGATCGCCTGAAGGTCCATCCGCTTCCTCTCACAGCCCAGCGCCGTTCGTGCATATTCGCCGCAAAATATTGCAGCGCAAATAGAAAAAGCCGCCCCGAAAGGCGGCTTTCAACAATCCGGTCGCGCAGCGATCAGCGCGAGTAGAATTCGACGACCAGCTGCGGTTCCATGACGACAGCGTAGGGAACGTCGGACAGGCCCGGAACGCGAACGAAGGTGGCAACCATCTTGTTGTGGTCGACTTCGATGTAGTCCGGAACGTCACGCTCGGCGAGCTGGACCGATTCGAGAACGGTGACCAGCTGCTTCGACTTCTGGCGAACTTCGATCACGTCGCCGGCCTTGCAGCGGTACGAGCCGATGTTGACCTTGACGCCGTTGACGGTGACGTGGCCGTGGTTGACGAACTGACGGGCAGCAAAGACCGTCGGGACGAACTTGGCGCGGTAGACGATCGCGTCGAGACGCGATTCGAGCAGACCGATCAGGTTCTCCGAGGTGTCACCCTTGCGGCGGTTGGCTTCGTCGTAGGTGGCGCGGAACTGCTTCTCGCGCAGGTCGCCGTAGTAGCCCTTCAGCTTCTGCTTGGCGCGCAGCTGCACGCCGAAGTCCGAAAGCTTGCCCTTGCGGCGCTGGCCGTGCTGGCCGGGGCCATATTCGCGACGGTTGACCGGGGACTTCGGACGACCCCAGATATTTTCGCCCATGCGGCGGTCGATTTTGTACTTGGATGAAGCGCGCTTGCTCATCGTATTTCCTTTACAACAGGTTACACCAGTCTGTTGCCAGACTGGATCAAGGAAACACGCCCTCCTCTGAACTCCGTTTTGGAAGCTCTGACAGGCCTCTCACATAAAGCGTATGGAAAGTGCCACGGGACATGTCAAAGAAAACACCGGGCGACAGGCCCGGCGTTGGTGGGGTCATTAGCGGCGGATCACGCGAAAGTCAACGGCTTGCGCTTGAACTAATTGCAGCCGGCTCCATTTCGGAGCGACGCAGCACCGGGCCCCTCTGACGCGAGTGCCGGATTCCCGTGATGTCGGAGCTGCGATCATCAACCGTTCCGGCAAAGGAAACCCGCAATGGATTTTCTTTGGACAGACTTCCTGGGGACCGCCGTCTGGATGTGGCTCTCCTTCCTGGCCCTTGTTATCTTTCTACTCGCCCTCGACCTTGGCGTCCTGCATAAAAAGAGTGCCGAGATCGGCATTCGCGAAAGCTTCCTGCTCTCCGCCTTCTACATGTCGCTCGGTCTCGCCTTCGGCGGCTGGGTCTGGTGGCAGTCCGGCCAGCAGGCCGGCATCGAATACCTGACGGGTTTCGTCGTCGAGAAGAGCCTGGCGATGGACAATATCTTCGTCATCGCCATGATCTTCGGCTATTTCGCCATCCCCCGCGCCTATCAGCACCGGGTGCTGCTCTGGGGCATTCTCGGGGTGATCGTCCTGCGCGGCATCATGATCGCCGCCGGCGCCTCGATCGTCGAGAACTACCATTGGGTGCTCTATCTCTTCGCCGCCTTCCTGATCGTCACCGGCATCAAGATGCTGCTGACGGCCGACAAGGAATACGACGTCTCGGGCAATCCCGTGCTGCGCTTCCTGCGCAGGCACCTGCCCGTCACGGAGAAGCTGGAAGGGCATCACTTCTTCGTCCGCCGCGAGGACCTCATGTCCGGACGGATGAGGACCTATGTCACGCCGCTCTTCCTGGCGCTGGTCATGGTCGAACTGGCCGACCTGGTCTTTGCCGTCGACTCCATCCCGGCGGTGTTCGCCATCACCACCGATCCCTTCATCGTCTACACCTCGAACATCTTCGCCATCCTCGGCCTGCGGGCGCTCTATTTCGCGCTGTCGGCGCTCATCCACCGTTTCGCCTATCTGAAATATGCGCTGTCGGTGGTGCTGATCTTCATCGGCGCGAAGATCTTCGTGGCCGACATGCTGGGGCTCGCCAAGATCCCGCCGCTGGTGTCGCTCGGCGTGACGGTGGGCATCCTGGCCGCCGGCATCCTTGGATCGCTCTGGGCGACCCGCAACGAGGGCAAGAATGGCACCAGGGCACTGGAGCAGAAGTAAGGACGAAAGGGCGGTTTTCGAGCCGCCCTTTTTCCCCTCCCCGGCGCTCTTCACCTCCCCGCATATCCGCGACAAAGCATTCACCTCGCCCTCCGGGGCGGCTATAGCTAGGCGACCCCGCAACCGCAGATCGGATTCGCCCATGACCGACACCGTCCTCGACCGCCTTCTTCGCTATGTCGTGATCGACACCCAGTCCGACCCGACCTCGTCGGCACAGCCCTCGACCGAGAAGCAGAAGACCCTCGGCCGGCTGCTGGTCGACGAACTGCTGGCGATCGGCCTTGGCGACGCCCATCTCGACGAGCATGGCAATGTCTATGCGACCCTGCCCGCCAACGTCGAAAAACCGGTGCCCGTCATCTGCTTCTGCTCGCACATGGACACCGCACCCGATTTCACCGGGACCAATGTCAAGCCGCAGATCGTGCGCAACTATGCCGGCGGCGACATCCGCCTGACCGGCGACCCCAACCAGGTCATCCGCCTGGCCAACAATCCGGAACTGAACGACCAAATCGGCCACGACATCGTCACCACCGACGGCACGACGCTGCTCGGCGCCGACGACAAGGCCGGCATCGCCGAGATCATGACCGCCGTGCAAGCCCTCGTCGCCAATCCCGGCATCCCGCACGGCACGGTGAAGGTGCTGTTCACCACCGACGAGGAAATCGGCCGCGGCGCCGACAAGGTCGACCTGAAGAAGCTGGGCGCCGATTTCGGCTATACGCTGGACGGCAGCACGGTCGGCGAGATCGAGGACGAAACCTTTTCCGCCGACGGCGTCGACATCGCCATATCCGGCGTCGCCATCCATCCCGGCACCGCCAAGGGCAAGATGGAGAACGCCATCAAGATCGCCGCCGAAATCGTCGCCCGTCTGCCAAAAGAGCAGGCGCCGGAGACGACGGAAGGCCGCCAGGGCTTCATCCATCCGACCGACATTGCCGGCTCGATGGAAGGCGCGAAGCTCAGCTTCATCATCCGCGACTTCGACGACAAGGGCCTGGCCGAGAAGGAAGCCCTGCTCGAACAGATCACCCGCGACGTCATGACGTCCTTTCCCGGATCGTCCTACACTTTCACGGTCAAGGAGCAGTATCGCAACATGAAGGTCGTGCTCGACCAGCACCCGCAGGTGGTCGATTACCTCATCGAAGCGGTGAAGCGCGTCGGCCTCGACCCGGTCCGCCACAGCATCCGCGGCGGCACGGACGGCTCGCGCCTGTCCTTCATGGGCCTGCCCTGCCCCAACATCTATACCGGCGGCCATGCCTATCACTCGCCGCTCGAATGGGTGAGCCGGCAGGACATGGAAAAGTCGGTCGAGACCATCGTCGAACTGGTGAAGGTCTGGGAGGAAAGGACGACCGCGTGACCGATCCCTTCGACCTCGAACGCTTCGTGGACGCCCAGCAGCCGGTCTATGCGAGGGTTTTGAGCGAACTCCGCAACGGGCATAAGACGAGCCACTGGATGTGGTTCGTCTTTCCGCAGATCGCGGGTCTGGGCGGAAGCCCCAAGGCGATTCGCTACGCCATTGCGTCGCTCGCCGAAGCCCGCGCCTATCTCGACCACCCGGTGCTTGGGCCGCGGCTCAGGGAATGTTGCGAGATCCTTGCGGGGCTGGAAGGCAGAACCGCCGAGGCGATCTTCGGCTACCCGGACGTGCTGAAGCTCCGATCCTCGCTCACGTTCTTTTCCCGCGCGGCGGGCCAGGGCGACAGCGTGTTCGACGCGCTTCTGGCAAAGTACTACGAAGGAAAGGCCGACCCGCAGACGCTGGCGCTGATCGCCTAGCCTTCCACCGCTTACTCCGCCGCCGAGGGAACCTCGCAATCGTCCATGGCATTCGGATCGCCGGGCGCCGTCTCGACCTGCAGGTCCGGGAAGGCGACGATGCGCTTACCGGCGAAGTCGGTATGGACGACGATCAGATTGTGTTCCTCGAAATAGCCGAGCAGACGGCGGGCGCGGCGGGCCGAATGGGTGCCGTAGGCCTTGGCGATGCGCTGGTCGGAGGGGCAGGCCTCGCCGCGGATAGCAGCCCGCGCCATCAGCAGAAAGACGCCCTGCAGGTCGTCGGAGACACGCTGCGACAGGTCGAGCGCCATGGCCCAGCTTTCGCTGCCCGCGGTCTCCTCGTCGACGCCGGAGCGGGTGATCGCCACGCGGCGGCGAAATTCGCCCATGGCCATGGGCGGGCCCGCCACGCGCCGCATGCGGGCGCGCACCAGAAACTCCTGATAGAGAACCGAATCGGTGCGATAAGCAGCCTGCGGATCGGCGAGGATCTCGGCGAGCACATGGGCAAGCTTCTCCTCGCGCTCCTCCAGGGACATTTCCGGCGCCGACGGCCGGCCCTCGACCGGGCCGGCAGGACCGCTCGCCGCCGGGGCTGCCTTCGAAAGTTCGGCGAGGATGTCGGTGGTCGGCCGCGGCGCCGGCGGCGCGCGGCGCACGATCGGCCGGGCGAATTCTTCCGGATCGGGGGTGAAGATCAGGTCCTCGACGTCCTGCGGCGCATCCGGCAGCGGCATCAGCTTCGGGCTCGACGAACGCGCCGAGGTCTCGACCGTGCCGATGACGATCGGCAGCGGGCGGCGCGACAAGGCCGGCCCGAGCGCGACGAAATTGCCGCGCTTCAGGTCGCGGAACATTTCCGCCTGGCGCCGGTCCATGCCGAGCAGGTCGGCGGCGCGCGCCATGTCGATGTCGAGAAAGGTGCGCCCCATGAGGAAGTTCGAGGCTTCGGCCGCGACGTTCTTGGCGAGCTTGGCCAGGCGCTGCGTGGCGATCACGCCGGCAAGCCCGCGCTTTCGGCCACGGCACATCAGGTTGGTCATCGCGCCGAGCGACATCTTGCGCGCGTCTTCCGAGACGTCGCCGCCGACCGAGGGCGCGAACATCTGCGCTTCGTCGACCACCACCAGCACCGGATACCAGTATTCGCGCTCGGCATCGAACATGCCGTTGAGGAAGGCGGCGGCGGCGCGCATCTGCTGCTCGATGTCGAGGCCTTCAAGGGTCAGAACGCAGGAGACGCGGTGCTGGCGGATGCGGTTGGCGATGCCGGCAAGCTCGGCCTCGGTGCGCTCGCCGTCGACCACCAGATGGCCGAACCGGTCAGACAGGGTGACGAAGTCGCCTTCCGGGTCGATGATGACCTGCTGCACCCAAGGCGCCGACTGTTCGAGCAGGCGCCTGAGCAGATGCGATTTGCCCGATCCGGAATTGCCCTGCACGAGAAGACGCGTGGCCAGAAGCTCCTCGATATCGAGCTTGGCCGGCTCCCCGCCCGACAGCGTACCCATATCGATTCCGACCTGCACCAATACCACCTCGTCTGATCACGCGCTCGCCGGACGAACACCTCGCCCCGCGAACCACAGATGCTTTAGCAAATAAACTGCGAATCGGCGTCGGGAAAGACCCGGCATCAACAGGCAATTATGCCTCAGGGACCGACAGACTTCGAGCGCCGGGCACATTTTTCCGCTCTTCGTCGAACCCAATGCCCGTGACGGACCGCCGGACCCGGCATGAGCGGCATGGTTTGCCCCTGAGGGTTTCGGCAAGGCAGGCCGCCGAAGCCCTCAGGTGCATTGTCACAGCCGGATGTCCCAGGCATTGAAGCGTCGCGGACGCCGCCAAGTCTCCTGTGGTGGCAGGCCGATGTCCCGCAGCATGTAGTCGGACAGACCGTGGACCGAATTGGACCTCCGGCGTCGTTTCCACGCGACGTAGACAAGAGCCCGCGCCGATGCCCATACACCGAATTTCCGGCACAGGTCGTCGACCGCTGCCAGGGGGTCATCTGCAATTATAGATTGTTCCTTATACATAGCTTTTCCGTCCCGGCGCAGCGACGCAACCAGGTCCTCTCCATGGAAAACAAGCGTGTGAGACGAGCGGGAAAACGCGGTTACGCGTCTCGACGGTCGATCACATCAGTTCTGCTGAAAATGGCGCCAGACGCCGGGAATCCTGGACGGAAGACCGTTCAGGCGGTGGTTCGCGACCCCGAAGCGCTAAGCGCCGAGAGAAGGAACATGGACCCGCCAGCAAGGCGCATGAATGCAAAATGATGTGTCATCGACGCCTCCTGTGTTTGAACTGCGGATGATCGTAAGTTTGCACAAGACAAAGCATGCGACAAGCCCACAATTGCGGATTGCAGACATAGCCGGATCAAAGTTGCAGATCGGCAACAGGTGACGAGCAGGCAGCCACGACGAAGGCGGCGGCCGAACCGTCCGCCTTCCAGGACGGCAGTCAGGCGCCGAAAGCCGTCAGATCGAAGGTTCGCCGACCGGCGAAACCAGCAGCTTGTCGATGCGCCGCCCGTCAAGGTCGATCACCTCGAAGCGCCAGCCATTGGCCTCGAAGCTCTCACCGAGATCGGGGATGCGCTTCAGCTCGGCGATGACATAGCCGGCAACCGTCGTATAGTCCGGATCGGATTCCACCGGAATGCGGATGCGGTCGACGAACTCGTCGATCGGCGTCCAGCCGGCCACAAGATAGGAACCGTCGTCGCGGCGCACCACGTAGGGCTCTTCGTCCTCATATTCCTGGAACACGCCGGTGATCGCTTCCAGAATGTCTCCGGAGGTGATGATCCCTTCGAAATGTCCGTATTCGTCATAGACGAGCACCATGTGCAGCGGCGTCTTGCGGATCGCCTGGATGATGTCCACGGCACTGGCGAGGTCGGAGACGATCGGCACTTCGCTCAGATGCTCGCGAATGTCGAAGTCGGAGCCGAGCGCGATGGCATCGTAGATGCGCTTGGAGAACAGAACGCCGATGATCTCGTCGGAATCGCCCGAACGAACCGGCAGGCGCGAATGCGCGGCGCTGCGCAGCTTGTCGCGGATTTCCTCCAGCGTGTCGTCGACGTCGAGAACCTCGACGTCACGGCGCGGCGTCATCAGACCGCGCGCGGTACGGTCGGCAAGGCGCATGACGCCGGAGATCATCGCCGATTCTTCATTCTCGATGACGCCGGCACTCTGCGCCTCGGCCAGCACCGACTTGATTTCCTCGTCCGTCACCGTGCCAGCCGAAACGCCCTGCTGGCCAAGCAGCCGCAGCAGCAGGCGTCCGGAATTGTCGAGCAGCCACACCAGGGGTGCGGCGACCTTCGACAGGATCAGCATGGGCGCGCCGACCTTGGCGGCGACCGCTTCCGGATTGCGCAGGGCGATCTGCTTCGGCACGAGTTCGCCGACGATCAGCGACAGATAGGTGATCATCACCACCACCGAGCCGACGCCGAGAGCACTCGCCACATTTTCGGAAAGCCCCTGCTCGGCCAGCCATCCGGCCAGCCGGGCGCCGAGCGTGGCGCCGGAGAAGGCACCGGACAGGACGCCGACCAGCGTGATGCCGATCTGCACCGTCGACAGGAAGCGACCGGGCTCTTCGGCGAGCCTGAGCGCGATGGTCGCACCGCGATTGCCCTGCTCGGAAAGCACCTTGAGGCGCGTCGTGCGCGAGGAGACGACCGCCATCTCGGACATGGCCAAGACCCCATTCAAAATGGTGAGCAGGGCAACGATCAGAATTTCCGTAAACAAAATAAGCTCGAGGCTCCTGTGAACATGCGGCCTGTCCGGCGGCGGCCAAGCTCTCTACCATGATTGGCCGCCGCATTCCAAATATAGGCGAGTAGATTTAGCGGTCCGACGCCACCTTTAGCAAGGGCGTTGCGATGTCGAGACCGAAGCCCTGCATCAGGCGACGGGTGGAAAAATCGGGATTGCCCGAGGTGAAGACGGCAAAGTCGAAGCCCTCGGGGTGTTCCGCCCCCTCGATCAGCGGCACCAGCCGGCGGGCCTGGCGCGCGATCGCCTCGGCCGGATCGAGCCAGTCGACCGGCCAGGGGGCGAGGCGACGAAACACGTTGGCGAGGAACGGATAGTGGGTGCAGGCGAGCACAACGATGTCGGTGTGCGCGCCGTCCTTCTCGACGAAACAGGGGGCGATTTCCGCCAGCACCGCCTCGTCCGACACCGGCTCGCCGCGAATATAGGCTTCCGCCATCCTCGCCAGGTTTTCCGAGCCCACCAGCCGGACATGGCAGCGGGCCGCAAAAGACTGGATGAGGTCGCGGGTATAGGCGCGCTTGACCGTGCCGGGCGTGGCAAGCACCGAGACGAGCCCGGAACGGGTGCGCTCGGCCGCCGGCTTGATCGCCGGGACCGTGCCGATGAAGCGCATGTCGGGAAAGGCTTGGCGAAGATCGGTGCCGGCAAGCGTAAAGGCGGTGTTGCAGGCGACGATCACCGCTTCTGGCTCATAGGTCGCGAGCAGGTCGGCAAACAGATCGAGGATACGCTGTCGAAGCGGCGCTTCCTCCCAGCCGCCATAGGGAAAGCCGGCATCGTCGGCGACGTAGATGAAGCCGCGCTCCGGCATCAGGACGCGCGCCTCGCGCAGCACGGTCAGCCCGCCGATGCCGCTGTCGAACACCAGCACCGGCTTCAGTTCATTCCCCGTCTGCGCCATCGTCCGCCCCGTCCAAGTCCTGCCAAGGTCCCGCCTTGCCGCGCGGGCTCTTGCGGCTGTAGCGATCGAATGTGGCGAAAACGCCGCGCATGATGCTGATCTCCTGCTCGGAATAGGCGCGGCGCGTCAGCACGGCGCGCAGATTGTCGATCATCTTCGGCTTCTTGGCCGCAGGCCGGAAATAGCCGCGCGCATCGAGCGCCTCCTCGACGGATTCGATCATGCCGAACAGCTGTTCCTTGGTCGCCGGCTTCTGCTCGAGCGGCTGGAACGAGGTCTCCGCCAGATCGTCGAGGCCGCCCTTCATCCACTCATAGGACATCAGCAGCACCGCCTGCGCGATGTTGAGCGAGGCAAAGGCCGGGTTGACCGGAAAGGTGACGATCTCGTCGGCCAGCGCCACCTCCTCGTTGGTGAGCCCCCAGCGCTCGCGCCCGAACATGATGCCGGTCGCCTCGCCCGCCTTGAACTTCGCCCGCAGGGTCGCAGCCGCCACCACCGGCGCACGGACCGGCTTGAAGCCGTAGCGTTCGCGCGCGGTCGTGGCATAGACGAAATTGAGGTCGGCCAACGCCTCCTCAAGCGTATCGAAGACGCGGGTTCCGTCGATCACATGGTCGGCCTTGGAGGCTGCAGACCGCGCCTTCTCGCTCGGCCAGCCGTCGCGCGGATTGACCAGGCGCAGTTCCGACAGGCCGAAATTGGCCATGGCGCGCGCCACCATGCCGATGTTCTCGCCGAGTTGCGGCTCGACAAGAATGATCGCCGGCCCCTCGGCCAGAAGTTCGCGTTCGGAATTGGTGCCTGACATATTAAGCCTCGAGAAGGATTTCCGGGCTCCATTCGCACAAAAACGGCCGAACGCAAAGGGCGCGGGCGATTAGTCCTGGCCCTTGAACCCCTTCAGCATGTGGTCGATGTCGCTCCGGACCAGATCGGCGTATCGGGCCTTGACCGATGTCTCAAGCCGCCCGTCCTGGTAGTCGGCGTTCCAGAAGTTGTCGATGACGTAGCGTCCGTCCTCCTGGATGACGTGGAAGCGCAGGGCGGGTTCCTTCATGTCGGGCTTCTGGCCCCAGCAGGACGAAACGTCGAAATAGACGTCTACCGGCACCAGATCGCCCGTCGGCTTGCCGGTCACAATCCTGAGATCCTTCATCTCGCAGGGGTCCTGGCTGACAACCACTTCGTCCTGCCCCGTCATGAAGCCCTGCATATCGAGCAGTTCGTCCCCGAGCGCCGCCATGCGGTAGATCTGCGCGAAGCTCCGGCTGTAGATCGATGTCAGCAGGATCTCGTCGAAATAGTCGCTGGCCGCGCTGTTGCCCTCGATGCCGTCGGCGACCTTCATCAGGGCCACCACGGGATCCTGCGGTTCGCCCGCCTGGGCAGCACCTGCGACAAGCGAAGTTGCGAGCAGAAGCACACGAAATATCATGGGGCCACCTCCAGCAGCGGACATTCGACTTATCTCATGATGGTCTGGCGACGCGTGAAGCGCGCCGAGCCATCGTCATTGCGCCAGGGCATCGAGCTCGGCGCGCAGCGGTGTCCGGTCCACGAACCGGATGTCATCGACCACGTAACGCCTTTCGCCGACCTCGTCGTCTTCCTGCACCAGCCGGTAGACGACCTCCGTGACCTCGTCCTTGCCCGCATATTCGCCGTCATAACACCAGCTGCGCTTGAAGCCGACCTTCACCTCGGTGATGTCGTTGTGCGTCTCCGGTTTGCCATAGGTCACGTCCTTCGGCACGCAGCCATCCTGGCCGCCGAACACGGGGTCATGGTCCAGAAGCATGGTGTCGCGGCCCTTCTTGTGGGCCAACAGCGCCTTCGCATAGGCATCGACGAAACCGTCGCTGAAATAGTTGAGCAGCATGCCGGCGGAGAAATAGTCGTCGTACACGGCCTTGCCGTCCGGTTCGACGCCGGCATTGTACCTGGCCATGTCCATCAGGACCTGGACCGGCTCGATGGGCTCGTTGGCAAGCGCGGGGCCGCAGGCAAACATCGAAATCGCCCAGGCGACCGCCAGTTTCCGCATCGCCATCATGGAATCGTCCTCGGGTTCACGTTCGGGGCCGTCGCCTCACTGGGCGGCGATCTTCTTCAGCTCGTCCTTGATCGACTCGCCCGAATTGCCGTCGACGACCGGATAGACGTCATCGATCACCGAACGCCCGCCCTCCTCCTGAACGTGGAAGATCAGCACCGTGTCCTTGAGGTATTCAGGATCGTCGCCGAAGCATTTGCGGTTGTTGAACAGCGCTGTCACCTGGCCGTCGCCGTCATTCTCGATGCGAATGTTCTCGAAGGGGCAGCCGTCCTGTCCGCCGGCGATCGGATCGTAGTCGAAGGGGGAGCCCGTGGTTTCGCCCTCCGGCGGATCATAAGCCGGATGCTTGGATGCCTCCTTGTAGGCGGCAACAAAATCGGCGCTGAACAGGCGAACGAGGCGTTTGGCGTCGAATACGTCCTCAGGCGCCGCGTCCTCGCCCCTCCAGTTGCCGGCCGTGACGTCGATCACTTCCCTGACCGGGGCGGTGACGTCGGCGGCAAGCGCGGCGCCCGCCGCGAGGCAAAGCGAGACGGCGGCGGCGACGAGAGACTTCATGGCGCAGGTCCTGCAAAACGAGGGAAACGGATCGGCGGCAATCTAGCGGAGCGCGGGCAAACCGCAAGAGCGGCAAAAGGCCGGCAATGCGGCCAAAGTTGGTATGATTTTGTGAACGAAAAGGCGCTACAGCGAGGGCTCTGCGCTTTCAGTTCCCGATCCGGAATGCTATAGCCCAGCCAGACTGACAATAGGGACCCTCGTCCCTCCCCCTAGCTGCGAGGATACTCATGGAAAAGATCAAGGTTGCAAACCCCGTCGTCGATCTCGACGGCGATGAGATGACGCGCATCATCTGGCATTTCATCAAGGAAAAGCTGATCCTGCCCTATCTTGATCTGCAGATCGAATATTACGACCTCTCGGTCGAGAACCGCGACGCCACCAACGACCAAGTGACGATCGATTCCGCCAACGCCATCAAGAAGCATGGCGTCGGCATCAAGTGTGCCACGATCACCCCGGACGAGCAGCGCGTCAAGGAATTCAACCTCAAGGAAATGTGGAAGAGCCCGAACGGCACGATCCGCAACATCCTCGGCGGCGTCATTTTCCGCGAGCCGATCATCTGCAAGAACGTTCCGCGTCTGGTTCCCGGCTGGACCAAGCCGATCGTGGTCGGCCGTCACGCCTTTGGCGACCAGTACAAGGCGACCGACTTCAAGTTCCCCGGCAAGGGCACGCTGACCATCAAGTTCGTCGGCGAAGACGGCGAAGTGATCGAGAAGGAAGTCTACAAGGCCCCCGGCGCCGGCGTTGCCATGGCCATGTACAACCTCGACGAGTCGATCCGCGATTTCGCCCGCGCCTCGATGATGTACGGCCTGATGCGCAAGTGGCCGGTCTACCTGTCGACCAAGAACACCATCCTCAAGGCCTATGACGGCCGCTTCAAGGACATCTTCGAAGAAGTCTACCAGAACGAGTTCAAGGCTCAGTTCGACGAAGCCGGCATCATCTACGAACACCGCCTGATCGACGACATGGTTGCATCCGCCCTCAAGTGGTCCGGCGGCTATGTCTGGGCCTGCAAGAACTATGACGGCGACGTGCAGTCCGATACGGTCGCCCAGGGTTTTGGCTCGCTCGGCCTGATGACCTCGGTCCTCTTGACCCCGGACGGCAAGACGGTCGAAGCCGAAGCCGCCCACGGCACGGTTACCCGTCACTACCGCCAGCACCAGAAGGGCCAGGAGACCTCGACCAACTCGATCGCCTCGATCTTCGCCTGGACCCGTGGCCTCGCGCACCGCGCCAAGCTCGACGACAATGCCGAGCTCGCCCGCTTCGCCACCACGCTGGAAAAGGTCTGCATCGACACCGTCGAAAGCGGCTTCATGACCAAGGATCTGGCACTGCTGATCGGCCCCGACCAGCCGTGGCTGTCGACCACCGCCTTCCTCGACAAGGTCGACGAAAACCTGCAGAAGGCCATGGCCGCCTGAGCCATACGCTCGGAGCCGTCGCTTTAGATGATCACGGAAACCCGGCCTCGTGCCGGGTTTTCTTTTTTGCGCCTGACCGTCTTGCGAAGCCCGGAGAAGGCTGTTAACAATTGGAACATAAAGGGAACATTGCATCAAGGAGTGAAGGAATGACCGATCTGACGCTCTATACCAATCCCATGTCGCGCGGGCGGATCGCCCGCTGGATGGTCGAGGAGACCGGCCAGCCCTATGACACGGTGATCGTTCCGTTCGGCCCGGCGATGAAGTCGGCCGATTACCGGGCGGTGAACCCCATGGGCAAGGTGCCGGCGGTGCGACACGGCGACGTCGTCGTCACCGAATGCGCGGCGATCTGCGCCTATCTGGCCGACACCTTTCCCGAGGTGAAACTCGCACCGCCCAACGCGCTGCGCGGCAGTTATTATCGCTGGCTGTTCTTCGCCGCGGGCCCGCTGGAGGCGGCGGTCAGCAATCGCAGCCTTGGCTTCGAGGTTCCCGACGAACGACGCCGCATGATCGGCTATGGCAGTTTTCAGGACGTGATGGATACGCTCGAGATCGCCGTCTCGACCAACCCTTTCGTCGCCGGGCAGGCCTTCACCGCGGCCGACGTCTATGTCGGCTCGCATATCGCCTGGGGTCTGCAGTTCGGCTCGATCGAAAAGCGGCCCGCCTTCGTCGACTACCTCGCCCGGGTCAGCGATCGTCCCGCCTTTCAGCGCGCCAAGGAGAAAGATGATCAGGCGGCAGCCGCGATGCAGCCGTAGGCTCAACCAACGGGTCTCACCGCCGCGGATCGGGGGTGAAGGACGCAAGGATCGAAAGAGCGGATATGATCGATAGTCTGGATCATCGAGCCGACCCGGAAGGCGCAGGGAAGCGTTTTGCCGCAATCGAGACTCAGGATATGAAAGGGACGCGTTCAAGACTGTATCTGCTCCAACACCGCTGAGCGATCGGCCCTCATGAATCAGGACTTCACGCCAAAAGTCGTCAGCGTCTTCCAGGAAGGCTATTCCCTGGCCCGCCTGAAATCGGACGCGCTGGCCGGGCTCACCGTGGCGATCGTCGCCCTGCCGCTGTCGATGGCGATTGCCATCGCCTCCGGCGTCACGCCCGACCGCGGGCTGTACACCGCGATCGTCGGCGGCTTCCTCGTTTCCCTGCTCGGCGGCAGCCGGCACCAGATCGGCGGGCCGGCCGGCGCCTTCATCGTGCTGGTCGCCACGACGGTCGCCACCCATGGCGTCGAGGGCCTGATCGTCGCGACGATGATGGCCGGCGTCTTCCTCATGCTGGCCGGCGCGCTGAAGCTCGGCGACTACGTGAAGTTCATCCCCTATCCGGTCACCGTCGGGTTCACCGCCGGCATCGCGGTGATCATCTTCGCCAGCCAGATCAGCGAATTGCTGGGCCTGAGGCTCGCGGTCAAGGAACCCGGCGCGCTGGTCGACAAACTGCCGGTGCTCGTCGACGCCCTGCCGACCCTCAACCCGTCCGCCGCGGCGATCGCCGCCCTGACGGCTGCAACCATCCTCGTGCTGCGACGGTTTCGACCAACCTGGCCCGGCATGCTGATTGCCGTCTGCCTTGCTTCCGCCGTGACCGCATTCCTGCATCTCGACATATCGACGATCGGCACCCGCTTCGGCGGCATTCCACGCAGCCTGCCCTTGCCGCAGCTGCCGGAATTCTCAGCCACCCTCATGCGGGCCGTGCTGCCCGATGCCATCGCCTTCGCCCTGCTCGGCGCCATCGAATCCCTGTTGTCGGCGGTCGTTGCCGACGGCATGACTGGCCGGCGCCACCGCTCGAATGTCGAGCTGATCGGCCAGGGGGTCGCCAATATCGGCTCAGCCCTGTTCGGCGGCATGTGCGTGACGGGCACCATCGCCCGCACCGCCACCAATATCCGCGCCGGTGCGACCAGCCCGGTCGCCGGCATGCTGCATGCGCTGGTGCTGCTGCTGTTCATGGCGATCGCCGCGCCGCTGGCAAGCTACATCCCGTTGTCGGCGCTTGCCGGCGTTCTCGCCATCGTGTCGTGGAACATGATCGAGCGCCCGGCCTTCGTCGCGCTGATCAAGACCTCGCGCGGCGACGCCGTCGTGCTGCTGGTGACCTTCCTGCTGGTGGTGTTCCGCGACCTCACCGAGGGCATCATCGTCGGCTTCACCCTCGGCGCGCTGCTGTTCATCGACCGCATGGGCAAGAGCGTCACGGTCGCCCCGCATGACGACGAGCCGGAACGGCCGCTGGAAAATACCGACAGCAACACGGTGGTCTATCGGCTCGGCGGCGCCTTCTTTTTCGGCGCGGCGGCAACCGTCGGATCGGTGCTCGACCGCATCGCCGACCGGTATCACCACTTCGTGCTGGACTGCTCGGCCCTGTCCTTCATGGATTCGACCGCCGCCAACGTGATCGCCGGCACGGTCCGCAAGGCGCGGCGCGCCGGCGTCTCGGTCTATATCGCCGGCGCCGGTCCCGAGCTGCAACGCCTGCTCGAAACCCACGAGGTGGACGGAACGAACGTGACCTATGTGCGAAGCGTGGAAGATGCCCGCAAGCTGATCGCAGCGCGACCGGCCTAGCCGATGTGGCAGGCACATTCGCCTGCCGACCAAGAAAAAGGGCCGGCGCACAGCGCCGACCCGAAAATCCTTGAACGATTGCACAAACGACGGGAGCGCAGCGCCTCCCCGAGCGCCTGCGCTCAGCCGGCGAGCGCCGCGACCACGGCCTCGATCGCCGCGTCGGCCTTGTCGCCGTCCGGGCCACCGGCCTGAGCCATGTCGGGACGGCCGCCGCCGCCCTTGCCGCCCAGCGCCGCCGAGGCAACACGCACCAGATCGACCGCGCTCGCCTTGCCCACCAGATCGGCGGTCACCGCGACAACGGCGCTGGCCTTGCCGTCTTCCGAAACACCGATCAGCGCGACCACGCCGGAACCGAGCGAAGCCTTGCCGTCGTCGGCCAGTGCCTTCAGGTCCTTCGGGTCGACGCCGTTCAGCACCATGCCGATAAAGCGGATGCCGTTGATCTCGCGCACGGCGTCCTCGGCCGCAGCCTGGCCCCCGCCCATGGCGAGCTTGCGCTTGGCGTCCGCCAGTTCGCGTTCCAGCTTGCGGCGTTCGTCGATCAGCGTTTCAACGCGCGACACGACGTCGGCCGGCTGGACCTTGAGCGTCGAGGCAAGCTGCTTCACCCGCTCGTCCTGGTCTGCGAGGTAGGCGCGGGCCGACTCGCCCGTCAGCGCCTCGATGCGGCGCACGCCGGCACCGACGGCACTCTCGCCGAGAATGCGCACCAGACCGATATCACCGGTCGCGCCGACATGGGTGCCGCCGCAGAGCTCGACGGAATAGGGCTTGCCGGCCTTCGGGCCTTCGATCGCCGTGCCCATCGAGACGACGCGCACTTCGTCGCCATATTTTTCGCCGAACAAAGCCATCGCCCCTTCGGCGATCGCATCGTCGACGCTCATCAGGCGGGTGGTAACCGGCGAATTCTGCACGATGATGGCGTTCGCCATCTCCTCGACGACCTTCAGCTCTTCCGCCGACATCGGCTTCGGATGGGAAACGTCGAAACGCAGGCGTTCCGGCGCGACCAGCGAACCCTTCTGGGCGACGTGGGTGCCAAGCACCTCGCGCAGCGCCTCGTGGATCAGGTGGGTGGCCGAATGGTTGGCGCGCAGCCGCGAGCGGCGGTCGTGATCGACGGTCAGTGCGACCGCATCGCCGACACGGATCGTGCCCTCGGAGACCGTGGCGACATGGACGAACAGCCCCTCGCCCTTCTTCTGCGTATCGCTGACGACGACGGTCGCGCCATCGGCGGTGATCAGACCGGCATCGCCCATCTGGCCGCCGGATTCGCCGTAGAACGGCGTCTGGTTGACGACGACCTGGACGTTGTCGCCCTTGGCCGCGCTGTCGACCGCAATCCCGTCGCGCACGATTGCCTGGACCTGGCCCTCGGCGGTCTCGGCGCTGTAACCGAGAAATTCGGTGGCGCCGTGCTTTTCCTTGAGCTCGAACCAGACGGTCTCGGTCGCCTTGTCGCCCGAACCGGTCCAGTGGGCGCGCGCCTCGGCCTTCTGCCGCTGCATCGCATCGTTGAAACCGGTGAGGTCGACGCCGATGCCGCGGGCGCGCAGCGCGTCCTGCGTCAGATCGAGCGGGAAGCCATAGGTGTCGTAGAGCTTGAAGACGGTCTCGCCATCGAGGCTGTCGCCCTTGTGCAGGTTGACGGTCGCGTCCGACAGCAGCGAAAGGCCGCGCTCCAGCGTCTTGCGGAAACGGGTTTCCTCCAGCTTCAGCGTCTCGGCGATCAGCGCCTCGGCACGCACCAGCTCGGGATAGGCGCGGCCCATCTGCTGCACCAGAACCGGCAGCAGCTTGTAGATGACCGGCTCGCGCGCGCCGAGCAGTTCGGCATGGCGCATGGCGCGGCGCATGATCCGGCGCAGCACGTAGCCGCGGCCCTCGTTCGACGGCAGCACGCCATCGGCGATCAGGAAGGCCGAGGAACGCAGATGGTCGGCGATGACGCGGTGGCTGGCGCGGCGCTCGCCTTCGGCCGAAACGCCGGTCAGGTCGACCGAGGCCTCGATCAGCGCGCGGAAAAGGTCGATGTCGTAATTGTCGTGATGGCCCTGCAGGACGGCAGCGACGCGCTCGAGGCCCATGCCGGTGTCGATCGACGGACGCGGCAGGCTGACGCGCTCTTCCTTCGTCACCTGCTCATACTGCATGAAGACGAGGTTCCAGATCTCGATGAAGCGGTCGCCATCCTCTTCCGGCGAGCCCGGAGGGCCGCCCCAGATATGGTCGCCATGGTCGTAGAAGATCTCCGAGCACGGACCGCACGGACCGGTATCGCCCATGGCCCAGAAGTTGTCGCTGGTCGGAATGCGGATGATGCGGTCGTCGGTCAGGCCGGCGATCTTCTTCCACAGGTCGAAGGCCTCGTCGTCGGTGTGATAGACGGTGACCAGCAGCCGCTTGCGGTCGAGGCCGAATTCCTTGGTGATCAGGTTCCAGGCAAGCTCGATCGCCCGTTCCTTGAAATAATCGCCGAAGGAGAAATTGCCGAGCATTTCGAAGAAGGTGTGGTGACGCGCGGTGTAGCCGACATTGTCGAGGTCGTTGTGCTTGCCGCCGGCGCGCACGCATTTCTGCGCCGTTGCCGCCGTGGAATAAGGACGGTGCTCGAGCCCGGTAAAGACGTTCTTGAACTGCACCATGCCGGCATTGGTGAACATCAGCGTCGGATCATTGCGCGGCACCAGCGGGCTCGACGACACGATCTCGTGGCCGTTCGCCTTGTAGTAATCGAGAAAAGTCGACCGGATGTCGTTCACGCCGCTCATGTCATGCCCTTCATTCTGGCCGGAAACCAGCCAATCCGCGAAAATCAATGGCTTTTATCGCCCGCCATCCCCCCTGTCCAGCCGCCGAACGCAAAACCGGCCACACCTCTTTCGATATGTGGCCGGTCTTTGATCTGAAAAATGACAGAGCGCAGCAATTATGCGTCGCCGGCATCGCCCTCTTCGCTGTCCGGACCGCCGTTCTGCAGGAACTTTTCGGCAATCAGCCCGGCATTCTGCCGCAGCGCCATTTCGATTTCCTGTGCGAGCGCCGGGTTGTCGCGCAGGAACAGTTTGGCGTTCTCGCGGCCCTGGCCAAGTCGCTGGCTGTTGTAGGAGAACCAGGCGCCCGACTTTTCGACGATGCCGGCCTTGACGCCGAGGTCGACGAGCTCGCCGGTCTTGGATACGCCTTCGCCATACATGATGTCGAACTCGACCTGCTTGAAGGGCGGCGCCATCTTGTTCTTGACCACCTTGACGCGGGTCTGGTTGCCGACCACCTCTTCGCGGTCCTTGACCGCGCCGATGCGGCGGATGTCGAGACGGACCGAAGCGTAGAACTTCAGCGCATTGCCGCCGGTGGTGGTTTCCGGAGAACCGAACATCACACCGATCTTCATGCGGATCTGGTTGATGAAAATGACCATGGTGTGCGACTTCGAAATCGAAGCGGTCAGCTTGCGCAGCGCCTGGCTCATCAACCGGGCCTGGAGACCCGGCAGGCTGTCGCCCATCTCGCCCTCGATTTCGGCGCGCGGAGTGAGTGCGGCAACCGAGTCGATGACCAGAACGTCGATCGCGCCGGAGCGCACCAGCGTGTCGGTGATCTCGAGCGCCTGCTCGCCGGTGTCCGGCTGCGAGATCAAAAGATTCTGCAGATCGACGCCGAGCTTGCGGGCATAGACCGGATCAAGCGCGTGTTCGGCGTCGACGAAGGCGCAGATGCCGCCCTTCTTCTGCGCTTCGGCGATCGTCTGCAGCGCAAGCGTCGTCTTGCCCGAGCTTTCCGGGCCGTAAATTTCAATGATTCGCCCCTTCGGCAAGCCGCCGATGCCGAGCGCAATATCGAGGCTGAGCGAACCGGTCGAGACCGTCTCGATTTCGACCACGCTCTCGTTTGCCCCGAGCTTCATGATCGAGCCCTTGCCGAACGACCGTTCGATCTGCGAGAGCGCCGCTTCCAATGCCTTGCTTTTGTCCACCGATTTGTCCTCTACGAGCCGCAAAGAATTTTGTGCCATCTGGTCCACCTTTAGGTTATTGAAGCCGCATAGGCAATGAAGCAGCCGAAGGCCAAGATGTACACGTTTTGTTCCAATCTGGCAATACCCTGCCAAACTATTGGTTTTCTGCCGTATTCCGGCGTGCGTTCGCTTTTTGTCCGGATTGTCCGGATCCCCGCTGACATCAGCGCCAGACCGTCTTTTTCCACCGGCATTCGCAGCGTCGATTCGCAGCCTCCGGCCCACCCGAGGGATTACCGATGAGCCTCGACATCCTTGTGCTGGGCGGCGCCCATATCGACCGGCGCGGCCGCCTGGACGGTCCCACCCGCATGGGTGCCAGCAATCCCGGACGGTGGCTTGAGGAGCCCGGCGGCGGCGCCTTCAACGCCGCCTGCAACCTGGCCCGCCTCGAACGCCGGGTCCGCCTGGTCGCCCCGCGCGGCGGCGACGCCTATGGCGAACGGGTGGCGGCGGCGGCGGAACAGGCCGGCATAGAGGATTGTCCGGTTGTCTTTCTCGACCGCGCCACGCCGAGTTATACGGCGATCCTCGAAGCCGACGGCAACCTGATCGTCGCGCTCGCCGACATGGCCCTCTACGACCTGTTCTCGGCCCGACGCCTGAAGAGCCGGTCGATGCGGAACAGCCTGGCGCTGGCGCCCCGCCTGCTGTGCGATGCAAACCTTCCCGGCGAGACGATCCTGGCCCTGGCAACCAGCGCCAACCGGCTCGGCAAGCCGATTGCGGTGATCGCCATTTCTCCGGCCAAGGCGACACGGCTCAAGGCCTGCCTGCCGCTTCTCGACCACGTCTTCATGAACGCCGCCGAGGCCGAAATCCTGGCCGGCGGCCGCGCCGACGATCCGTCCGACTGGCCGGCCATGCTGCGACGGGCCGGCCTGCGCGCTGGCACAGTCACCATGGGCGCCGGCGCGACCGTTGCGTTCGACGATACATGTATCGCCCTGCTCGCCCCGCCGCATCTCGATCAATTCTCCGACGTGACGGGCGCTGGCGACGCCTTTGCCGCCGGCTACCTTTCGGCCAGCATGGCCGGGGAACCGATCGCTGAAGCGCTGCGCCATGGCACGGCCTGCGCCGCGATCACCCTGCTTTCGCCGCATGCCACGGCGCAAAACCTCACGCCCGATCTCCTAAAGTCGGGGCTGGCCCTTGTGCCGGCGGCCGCTATCCTGTCATGACACCTGCACGAGAATCCCGGACACGACCATGAGCAAATCCATTTCGCCCCTTCTGCCGATCGTCTATTCCAGCGAGGTCGTCGCCGCAAAGGCGCGCGGAGCCCCGATCGTCGCACTCGAATCGACCATCATCACCCACGGCATGCCTTATCCCGGCAATCTGGACATGGCCCGCAGCGTCGAGCAGATCGTGCGCGACAATGGCGCGGTTCCGGCCACCATCGCAGTGATCGAAGGCGTGCTGCATATCGGCCTCGAGGCCGAGCAGATCGCTGCCCTCGCGCAGATGAGCAGCGTGATGAAGCTGTCGCGCGCCGATCTTGCCTTCGCGCTCGCCGAGCGGCGCACCGGCGCAACCACGGTCGCGGCAACGATGATCGCAGCGGCCCGCGCCGGCATTTCGGTCTTCGCCACCGGCGGCATCGGCGGCGTCCATCGCGGTGTCGAGGAGAGCTTCGATATTTCCGCCGACCTCGAGGAACTGGCCCGCACGGCGGTCATCGTCGTCTCCGCCGGCCCCAAGGCCATCCTCGACATCCCCAAGACGCTCGAGGTGCTGGAGACCCGCGGCGTTCCGGTCGTCACCTACGACAGCGAGGAGTTCCCGGCATTCTGGTCGCGCAGCTCCGGTCTGCGCAGTCCGCTCAACCTGCCGAGCCCGGCGGCGATCGCCAATTTCCAGCGCATGCGCGAACAGCTCGGCATCGACGGCGGCATGCTGATCGCCAATCCGGTTCCGCTCGAGGACGAGATCGCGCGGGAAGAGATGGAAATCTATATCGGCCGGGCGCTGGCCAGCGCCGAGCGCGAGGAAGTCACCGGCAAGGAGGTGACCCCCTTCCTGCTCGACACGATTTTCCACATGACCAGCGGCCGCAGCCTGAAAACCAATATCGCACTGGTGGAGAACAATGCCCGTCTCGCCGCCGAGATCGCGGTTGCGATGAACGCCTGAAAAGTCGGCCGCTTCAGCTCAGATAGCCCAGCCGGACCGCCTCGCCTAGCGCATGCTCGAGACGGTCCGTGCCGAGCTTCCGGCAAAGAGAACCGACCAGATAGTTGACCGTGCGCGTCGACAGCGAAAGCCGTTGCGCGATCGCGTAGGTATCCAGACCGGATGCGGCCATCTCCAGACACTCGATCTCCAGGCTGGATATGCCGGTTCTCTGCCAGTCACGCCGCTTTTCCAGGGCCTCCATGCGGTCGAGAAGATGGATCGACAGGAAGCTGAACTCATCCAGTTCCGCCGCCGACAGGGGTTCTCGCTCGCCGTAGAGCCCGAAGATATGCTTGCGCCCGTCGAGCGTCGGCAAGGTAGCATAGGCGGCCCGGCTCATGCCGTGTGCCGCGAGAAGGGCCATCAACTGCTCCACCTGCGGTGACCTGCGGGCCCTGTCCGTCAGATCGCTCTCGTGCCACTGCCAGACAAGTCGATCGGACGAGACGAGAATGCGGACCGGCGCGACCGGAAGTCCGCCGATGGCATCGAACCCTTCGATAAAACCGGCAGGAACGTTGGTCAGGAGAATCTGGTCACGCAGCGTGTCCGTCGAGGCCGGGCGCGAGGAAAAGAGCTTGAAGTAGCGGAACTGGAAACGTTGCAGCAGGAAATCGATCGCGGTGCCGATCTCGCTCAGGCTTTGCGCCGTCTGGATACGGACGAGCAGGTCTCTGCTGCCGCCGTCTGACACCCCGTCTGCGTCCATCCCACCTCGACCAAATGCCGGATTGCCGGCCGGGCGACCTCTGCGCCCGACCGTTCAAATCACCAGGCGTGCGGCGAGAGACCGCCTGCGGGCAATTTGACAGAAGTCAAGAGCAGTAGGCCAAGGAACGGGGCAAATGTCAATTTGATCCGTCGAGCATTTCGCGCACGGCCACCGCAAGCTGCTTGAGGGAGAACGGCTTCGGCAGGAAGCCGAATTTCGCATCGGCCGGCAGATTGCGGGCGAAGGCATCCTCGGCATAGCCGGAAACGAAGATGAATTTCATGTCCGGATACTTCTTGCGCAGCTCGGTGAGCAGGGTCGGCCCGTCCATTTCCGGCATGACGACGTCGGAAACGACGATGTCGACGGCACCGTCGAGCTCTTCCAGGATGTCGAGCGCCTCGACCCCGGATCCGGCCTCGTGCACGGTATAGCCGCGGGTTTCCAGCATGCGCTTGCCGCCGCGCCGAACCGCCTCCTCATCCTCGACCAGCAGCACGACGGCGGACTTGCCGGTGAGATCGGCAGGTTCGTCCTTCGCGGCACCTGCTGCCCCCTGGGCAACACCGGAAGCGCGGTCGTCGCCGGTCGAAGCGACGCCCCCCGCCGCAGCGCTGGATGCAGTCGCCGGGACAATTTCGGGGATGTGGCGTGGCAGGAAGATGCGGAACTTGGTGCCGCGTCCGACTTCCGATTCCGGATAGATATAGCCGCCGGACTGCTTGACGATGCCGTAGACCATGGCGAGGCCGAGGCCCGTTCCCTTGCCCACTTCCTTGGTGGTGAAGAAGGGCTCGAAGATCTTGTCCATGATCTCCGGCGCGATGCCGGTCCCGGTGTCAGCCACCTCCACCAGGACGAACTCTTCCTCCGGCAGGCCGCGATAGTTGAACGCAGCGGCCTCGTCGGGCGAGATGTTGCGGGTCGTCACCGTGATCGTCCCGCCGTCCGGCATGGCATCGCGGGCGTTGACGCACAGGTTGATCAGCACCTGCTCGAATTGCGACAGGTCGGTCTTCACCGCCCACAGGTCGCGGCCATACTCGACCTTGAGCTTGACATTGCTGCCGGAGATCAGGCGGTCGACCAGCATGCGCAGATCGCCGATCACGTCGGTCAGGTTGAGCACGCTCGGCCGCATGGTCTGCTTGCGCGAGAAGGCGAGCAACTGGCGCACGAGAACCGCCGCGCGGTTGGCGTTGCGCTTGATCTCCATCAGGTCGGCAAAGCTGGAATCCGACGGCCGCGCCTGCAGCAGCAGATGGTCGGAGGAGAGGAGGATCGCGGTCAAGACGTTGTTGAAGTCATGCGCAATGCCACCGGCGAGCGTGCCGACGGCATTCATCTTCTGCGTCTGCGCCATCTGCGTCTCGAGCGCCTTCTGGTCGGTCACGTCGACCGCGTAGACGATCGCCGCCTCTTCCGGCGCCTCGTCGCTCTGGTCGATCACCGCATTGACGTAGAAACGGAAATGCCGCGTGTCGTTGACCGGGTGACGGCTGTCGATCGGCGCGATGTCGACCTGGCGATCCTTGGCCGCGGCCAGCGCCTCATGGAAGCGCTCGCGCTCGTTTTCGTGGATGACGACTTCCAGCTTGCCGCCGCGGTCGACGTCGTCGCGGCTGACGATGTCAGAGAACAGCTTGAGGAACGGCGCATTGGTGCGCAGGATCCGCCCCTCGCCGTCCACCGAGGCAATCGCCATGGGCGTGTTGTTGAAGAAGCGGGTGAAGCGCATCGAAGCGATCGACGCCGACTGGTCGCTGCCGCCTTCCTGACGTGCCAGCACGATCGAACGGCTTTCGCCGGGCGCGCCGTCGCGGGCCGAGCGGACCCGGTGGACGAGCCTGACCGGCAGGCTCTGGCCGTTGACGCGGCGAAGGTCGAGATCGAGCGTCTCGGTCTTCGACTGACCCGGCTCCGCCTGGACGGAATCGATCAGCGCCATACCCTCGCCGGCCACCAGATCGGCGATCGTCATCGAGCCGGGGCTGAACTGGGTCAGATCGACGCCCAGCCATTCGGCCAGAGTCGCGTTGAGATAGTAGATCTCACCCTTGCGGCCGGCCGAGAAGAAGCCGGCGGGCGCATGGTCGAGATAGTCAATGGCGTGCTGCAGTTCCTTGAAGAAGCGCTCCTGGTCGTCGCGCTCGGACGTGATGTCGCTGATCTGCCAGATATGCAGCTTCTTGCCGAGACTGCGCTCGCCCGACAGCAGCCGTGCCTTCAGCCGGTACCAGTGGGCGCCCGAGCCGCTCGCCGTGTGCGTGCCGAGCGGCTTCAGCAGCCGGAATTCCTCATAACCTTCGCGGCCTTCGCGAAGGCCATTGGTCAGGCGATAGAGCGCCTCGCTCGATTCGCGGTAGCGCGACAGCAGCGCCTCGAGCGTCTGCACCTCGGTCGCCTTCTTGGCGCCGGTCATGCGCCCATAGGAACCGTTGGCATAGACGACGCGGCCGTCCTCGTCGGTGATCAGGATGCCTTCCGGCTGGCTGGCGAGAAAACCGCGCGCCAGCGTGTCAGAATGCGACTGCGGCATCACCTCGACGAAACCGATCACGGCGGCGACGATGAAGAATATGCCCATCATCGCCAGGATGCCGAGAATGCCGAGCACGAACTCGTTGTCGAGCTGGCCCTTGAAGAGAACGAACGCGACCGCGGCCCCCAGCAACACGACGGCCAGCAGGATGACGCGCAGTGCCGTACCCGAACGCGTTGCCCGATCCACCAGGGGACCCTCGTCGTCTGCGCCCTTCGGCTCTCTTGTCATATATGCCTCGTGCTCGAACCCGGATGCCGCGTTGCCGCCTGCGATGATGGAAGGAATCGGGCGTGTCGATCATCTTTAGCAATTTGCGGCAGCCGCAAAAAGCTCCGTGCAGGCATATTGCGCGCGCCCATACACAGCAATCCCCACAGGAATGCCGCATTTTTCAAGGAACATGCATCTTTTACCCGAAGCGCCGGCCGAGCCGGCCTCCCTGCCCTTGCCGGATTGCGAAATAGACCGTCTTCTGCCAGAAAGCGGAAAAGGAGAGCCCGACATGTTTGACGAACTGAAGACCGCCTATGCGGACCGTTTTCTGGTCGCAGCACTCGGCGTCAGCCTTGCGCTTCTGTGCCTGTTCATCGTGCTGTGGCTGCTGCGCAACCGCGCGCCCTCGCCCTTCGTCCGCGGCGGTCGCAACCGCCAGCCGCGTCTGCAGGTCCTCGATGCCGCCGCGGTCGATGCCCGTCGCCGGCTTGTATTGGTCCGCCGCGACAATGTCGAACACCTGGTGATGATCGGCGGGCCGACCGACATCGTCATAGAAAGCGGCATCGGCGACGAGCGCGCCTATCTGTCGGCAACGCCGGTCCGGGACACACCCTTGCAGGTCGCTGCCGACCTTCCGCCAGCCGCACAGCCGCAACCCGCACCCGCTCCGCGCGCTCTCGACCGCATGGAGACCCCTGTGGCGCCGGCCGCAAGGCCCGAAGCCGTGCCCGCGACGCGACCCGAAGCGCCTGTCGCCGCCCGCCCCGTGACGCCCGCACCCGCCGCGGCACCGGCGCCGGTGTCCGCCGCCGCCGTAGCGAAGGCCGCTGCCCCAGTTGCAACCCCGGCACCAGTACAGGCGCCGCAGCTCCGGCCGGAACCGAGCGCGGAGATGCGTGCACCCGAAGCGCCGAAGGTCGAGGCGGCTCCCTCGCCGACGCCGAGGCCGGAACCTGCCGCACCGCTGCGGGATGCGGCCGATTTGGCCAGGCCGGAAGGCGTCCGAGCCGAACCCCCGGTCCTGCGCCCCGTCTCCGAGGTGCTTGCCCAGTCGCCGTCCGTCACCGCCGCAAGGCCCGAGCCGAAACCTGCCCAGCCCGTTCCTCCGGCGGCTCCGGTGATGCAGCCCGCCGCTCCGGCGCCTGTCGCTGTCCCCGCCCCAGCCGCCGCACCCGAGCTTCGCCCGGTCGAGGCTTCGGCGCGCTTTGCCACGCCGGCAGCCGCCGCCGTGATGGCGGCGCCATTCGTCGCGCCGTCGCCTGAAATTGCGCCAAGGCCCGCAGTCGATTTGCCGACCATCCCGCAGAGCGATGCCGCCGATATCCTCGAAGCCGCGCGCCAGCGCGTGCTATCGCCGGTATCCGGGCCATCACCGCGCAGCGACGCCCGCGCAGATCTGCCCTCCGCCGCACCGGAAGCCGCTATGCGGTCTGGAGAGCTAAGCGAGTTCGAACGCGTCCTGGAAGAAGAGATGGCGCTGCACCTGGCAGCAAACGACGCCCAGCCGATGGCGCCTGCACCGTTCCAGCCCCTGTTGCCCGAGACACGCGCCGACCGGCCCGTCGTTCCGCCGATGGCGACGCCCGTGCGCGTCGACCCGGCGCGTCCGTCCGCAGCCGCGTCGCAGGAGCCGGACCTGCAGAACGAGATCGCCCGCATCTTTGGCGAGATGTCCGCCGATCGCAACTGAACCGCGGCCCGCTTGCTCCTCAACGCAAAAATGCCGGCGCGAGCCGGCATTTTTCACATCGGCCTTGCGGCCGTTCGATCTGAAAGACAGGCTGCATCCAGCGCCGCCTTATTCGTCGCGATACACCTTTTCGCGCCGCTCATGGCGCTCCTGCGCCTCGATCGACAAGGTCGCGATAGGCCGGGCGTCCAGGCGCTTCAAGCCGATCGGCTCGCCGGTTTCCTCGCAATAGCCGTAGGTGCCGTCATCGATCCGCTGCAGGGCGGCATCGATCTTGGAGATCAACTTGCGCTGCCGGTCGCGGGCACGAAGCTCGATGGCACGGTCGGTTTCGGAGGATGCCCGGTCTGCAAGGTCGGGATGGTTGGCACTCTCTTCGGCCAGGTGGCCGAGGGTTTCACGCGCTTCCCGGAGGATGTCGTTCTTCCATGCGACCAGCTTCGCGCGAAAGTAAGCCCGCTGGCTCGCGTTCATGAACTCATCGTCTTCCGAGAGAACATAATTGCTAAGATTGATCTTCTCACTCAACGCGATTCTCCTGAAGAACATCTCAATGGCGGGCTGTATATCCTTTCGATAACCGGGGTTCAAGCCTAATGGGTGAATGTTAAGGCATTTTTAAATCTGTCATATTTTTAGGCTAAGGGCATATTTTTTCACCGCTATTTGGCACTTCGGCAGCACCTCGGCCGGCCGGGCCTACAGCGCCCGCATCCGACTGTGGTCTAATCGGTTTGAACGCCTGTTGACGGACCTCCCCGACAAAAGCTAGTTCAGGGTAAGAAAGCCCAGTCGCGGAATTCCTTCGGATGACCCTCCTAGCCTCGCCTCCCCAACGCATCTACCTTATGAGGCACGCGAAGTCCGGCTGGGCGAAACCCGGCGAGCGCGACTTCGATCGCCGCCTGGACGACGCCGGCTTGATCGAGGCAGAGCAGGTCGCAGGCGTGGCGGCCAAACGCGGCTATCGCCCCTCCATCGTGCTGTCGTCCTCGGCGGTGCGTTGCCGCCAGACCGCAGAAGCCTTGCGCCGCTCGATTGACGGGGCGACCGAATTCCGCTTCCTCGACGAACTCTACAATGCCCCGGCCGACGCCTATGTCGACCTGATTGAGCAGAGCCGGCAATTCGACTCCGTCATGCTGGTCGGCCACAATCCGGCAATCGAGGAACTGTTCGCCACGCTGGTCGGCATGGATGCCGTCAACCGCACCATCCCGGAAGGCTACCCGACCTCCGGCCTTGCGGTCCTCGACCACCAGGCCGCCGGTGGCGACTGGATCCTCACCGATTTCATCGCCTGACAGCCCCGGGCGCGGCCATTGAGAATCCGGCTGCGACGATCCGGGGGCCGTCCTGTCCTTTTTCCTTGGCCGTCCGCTTCCTATATGCGGGAGGCACATCACGCGGGGACGAATGAATTGCCGCCATCCTTGACCAGCTTCACCGACGAAGCCGCAATCGCACTCGACAATCTCGCCGACCGCGCGGCGAACCTCGTCAATCCGACCATCCGCCTCGGCGTCACCGGCCTGTCGCGCGCCGGCAAGACGGTGTTCATCTCCTCGCTGGTCCACAATCTGCTGCATGGCGGACGCCTGCCGCTGTTCGAACCGATCAGGTCCGGCCGCGTCACCGCCACGCGCCTTGAGGAACAGCCGGACGATGCCGTGCCGCGCTTCCAGTACGAGGATCACATCCGCGCCCTGGTGCGCGAGCGGATCTGGCCGGATTCGACCCGGGCGATCTCGGAGCTTCGCCTGACCATCGAATACAAGAGCGCCAGCGGCTGGAACCGCATGTTCTCGCCCGGCCGCCTGTCGATCGACATCGTCGACTATCCCGGCGAATGGCTGCTCGATCTGCCGCTGCTCGCCCAGGATTTTCGCCAGTTCAGCGACGCGACGGCGCAACTTGCGCTGACCGGCATCCGCACGGAGCTGGCGCGCGACTGGCTCGACCTGTGTGCCGCGATCGACATGGACGCGCCGGCCGACGAGATGGTCGCCCGGCAGCTGGCGACCACGTTCACCGCCTATCTGCGCGCCTGCAAGGCCGACGAGCGCTCGCTATCCACCCTGCCGCCCGGCCGCTTCCTGATGCCCGGCGACCTCGACGGCTCGCCGGCGCTGACCTTCGCGCCGCTCGTCGGCATGCCGGAGACGCGCGCGCCGAAGGGATCGCTGCGTGCCATGATGGAGCGCCGCTTCGAGGCCTACAAGACGGTCGTGGTGAAGCCCTTCTTCCGCGAGCACTTCGCAAGGCTCGACCGGCAAATCGTTCTGGTCGACGCGCTGCAGGCGATCAATCGCGGCCCCGAAGCCGTGCAGGATCTGGAACGTGCGCTCGCCGACGTGCTGGCCTGCTTCCGCGCCGGCACCAACAATGTGCTGACCTCGCTGATCCGCCGGCGGATCGACCGCGTGCTGGTGGCCGCCACCAAGGCCGACCATCTGCACCACGAAAGCCACGACCGGCTCCAGGCGATCACCCGGCGGCTGGTCGATCGCGCCATCCAGACGATCGGCATGTCGGGCGCCGGCATCGACGTCATGGCCATCGCCTCGGTGCGCGCCACCCGCGAGGCAACCGTCAAGCGCGACGGCCATGACCTGCCGGTCATCGTCGGCACGCCGATGGCGGGCGAGAAGGTCGGCGCCGAGCGCTTCGACGGCAATCGCAAGACTGCCGTCTTTCCCGGCGACCTGCCGGACGATGCGGAAGCCTTCTTCCGCTCGATCGACGAAGGCGCGGACCGTCTTGACCTGCCCGAGCTGGACATCGTGCGGTTTCGTCCGCCGCTGCTCGAGGAGACCGGCGGCGGGATCACGCTTTCGGTGCCGCATATCCGCCTCGACCGCGCCATGCAGTTCCTGTTTGGAGATCGCCTCGCATGAAAAGGCCCCCGTCACCGCCGCATGCCGCTCCGCGCCGTCCCGCGTCCTTCGCCATCGAGCAGGAGATCGCGGTAGCCCCGAAGGCCAGTGGCCCCAGGGCGCCGCAGAGTTTCGACGACGAGATCGAAATCACGCCCGACGAGGCCGACCCGTTCATCGGCGGCGACCTCGCCGCGGTCGAACCGCTGGCGATTGCCCGGCCGCGCCGCCGTGGACTGTCGCTCGGCAAGATCACCGCCGGCGCCTTCGGCCTGCTCCTGTCGCTGGCGATCGGCCTGTGGCTCGACGGCTTGATCCGCGACCTGTTCGCCCGCTCGGACTGGCTCGGCTATGCCGCGCTCGCGGTGCTGGCCGTCGGCCTGCTCGCCCTGTTCCTGTTGCTGGCGCGCGAGGCCGTCGGCCTCTACCGGCTCGAAGCGGTGCAGAACCTCAAGGCCGACGCCGAAAAGGCCGTAGCGGAAGGGCGCAAGCCCGCCGCCCGAACCGTTGTGCGGCAGTTGATGCGGCTCGTCTCGACCCGCCCGGAAACGGCGCGCGGCCGCGCCACGCTCGAAGCGAGCGAGGAGGACATCATCGATGCGCCGCAACTGATCGAGCTTGCCGAACGTGAACTTCTGGCGCCGCTCGACATCCGCGCCCGCGGCCTCATCCTCGGCGCCTCGAAGCGCGTCTCCGTGGTCACGGCCGTCAGCCCGCGGGCCATCGTCGACCTCGCCTATGTGCTGTTCGAGGTCTTCCGCCTGGTGCGGGCCATGGCCGAGCTCTATGGCGGCCGGCCGGGCACCGTGGGCATGTTGCGGCTCCTGCGCGACGTCATCGCCCACCTCGCCGTCACCGGATCGATCGCCGTCGGCGATGGCCTTGCCCAGCAGATCCTCGGCCACGGGCTCGCATCGCGGCTTTCGGCGCGCCTCGGCGAAGGCGTGATCAACGGCCTGATGACCGCGCGAATCGGCATCGCCGCCATGGACCTCTGCCGCCCTCTGCCGTTTCGCGCCGTGAAGCGACCCGGCATCGGCGATTTCATCTCCGACCTCACGCCCAGCATGACAGGCAGGCCGGATCAGCCTATGAAGTGACGACCGGCTGGGAGAATGGCCGCTTTTCCCGTTGCCCACGGCTTCTTTTGCGTCTAGGGCAAGGATGCATTAACCATCTCCCGTTAGTTTGACGGCAGGTTATTGGTTGCTCGTACCAAGGTTTGAGTCAATGTCGCTCCGTATCTTCTCGCCAGTCGGCCGCATTGCCGTCATGTCCGTCGTCGCATTGACGGTTACGGCACCGGTTGCCGATGCTGCATCGCGCGACAAGCGCTTCTTCCAATCGGTCGCCGGGGTCTGGAAAGGCCCGGGCGAGATTGTCGCCGGCAAGTACAAGGGCACCAAGTTCACCTGCAGCCTCACCGGCCTGCCAGCCGACGGCAACCTGACCGGCATCACGCTCGACGGCACCTGCCGCGTCGGCGTCTTCTCGCAGCCGATGAAGGCGACGATCGCAGAGGTCGGCGGCAAGTATCAGGGCCAGTTCCTCGACGGCGCCGAAGGCAAGGGCCTCGACATCGTCTCCGGCGCCGTGACCGGCGACCGCGTGGTCATGGGCATCAACCGCAACAAGCTCAACGGCGCCATGGTCGCCCGCCTGCAGAACGACAGCGCGATGAACATCACGATTTCGGTCAAGGTCGAGGATCGCATGGTCCCGGTGATCGGCCTGAAGCTCAACCGTCAGGCCGACGCCTACGCCGGCTCCGTCAAGAACTGACGCGCCGCGGCCAGTGCCGCAAGCGCCTGCTACCGCGATCGCCTGCCCTCTGCCGCGCCACCAGGCGCGGTTTTCGTTTGCGACGACGATGCCCTCGGCACTGCTCAAGGCGAGCCAGTCGGCGACCGCCCTGCCCTTCACCTTGAGATCGCCGGCGATATCGGCAAGCGGCATCAGCACGAAGGCGCGTTCCGTCATGCGCGGATGCGGCACGGTCAACGCCTGCTCGTCAATCTCCAGGCCGTCATAGGTCAGGACGTCGATGTCGATGGTGCGCGGCCCCCAGCGCTCGGTCCGCACCCGCTTCATGTCGCGCTCGATGTCGAGGCAGGTCTCGAGCAGCTTGAGCGGCGAAAGACGCGTCTCGATGGCGGCGCAGGCATTGTAGAAATCGGCCTGGTCGATCTTGCCCCAGGGCGGCGTGCGGTAGAGCCGCGACACGGCTGTAACCCGGCAGTCGTCGCGCGTGTCCAGCCGGCGCAGGGCCAGGCCCATGGCCGCGACGGGGTCGCCGATATTGCCGCCGAGCCCAAGCGTGGCCTGGCGCCAGTCGTCCTCAACGGAAGTGTTCAACGCTCACCTGTACGTAGTCGAGGATTCCAGGCACCGGGGCGCTCGGCTTGCGCACCGAGATCTTCGCCCGGCGGATCTCCGGGAACCGGGCACACAGCTCCTTGGCGATCGTCAGCGCCAGCGCCTCGATCAAGAGGTGCCGGCTGGTGGTTACCGTCTTCTCGATCACCTTGAAGGCGACACCGTAGTCGACCGTGCCCTCCAGCGCGTCGTTTTCCAGCGCCGCCCCGGCCGATACATCCAACTCGGCATCGACGTAGAAGCGCTGGCCGAGGACCTCTTCCTCCGGATAGACCCCGTGGCGGGCGAAGAACGCACAGTTCTTCAGGGTGATCGTATAGACGTCCGTCATCGCGCCTGTCCTTTGCCGGATTCTCGTTGGGCCGCGATCATAGCATCGGCGACGGCCAGCGCGTCCCGGTTGATCGCGACATTGTGCACCCGGAAAACCGAAGCGCCCTTCAGCCTGAGCAGCGCGGTGGTGGCCGCCGTCGCCGCGTCGCGCTCGCCGGCGTCGCGGCCGGTCAGCGTGCCGAGGAAGCGCTTGCGCGATGTGCCGACCAGCAGCGGGTAGCCGAGCGCCAGCAGCTCGTCGCAGCGCGCCATCAGCGCCATGTTCTCTTCCACCGTCTCCTTGGCGAAGCCGAAGCCGGGATCGAGCACGATCGCCTCGCGCGCCACCTTCGCTTCCGCGGCGATCGTCAGCGACCTTTCGAGATAGTCGAACTGGTCGGCGACCACGTCGGCCAGCCGCTCACGCCCGCGGCCCGTATGCATGACGCAGAGCCCAGCACCGGTCGCGGCAGCGATCGCGGCGATTTCCGGCTCCTTCTGCAGGCCGTAGACGTCATTGATGATGTGGGCGCCGGCCGTAACGGCCAGGCGCGCAGTCGCGGCGCGGTAGGTGTCGATGGAGATCAGCGCCTCCGTCTCGCACGCCAGCCTCTCGATCACCGGCAGCACCCTGTCCTGCTCTTCCGCGGGGCTGACGGGCGCCGCCCCCGGCCGGGTCGATTCACCGCCGATGTCGAGGATGTCCGCGCCGTCGGCGAGACAGCCAAGGGCGTGCTCGACCGCCTTGTCCACGCTGAAATGCCGGCCGCCGTCGGAAAAGGAATCGGGCGTGACGTTGACGATCGCCATCAGCCTGCCCTTGCCGTCGAGGGAAATGCCGCGTCCGTGGGCGGCCCGCCAGTATGCGCTCGTTCCGATGGTCACAGCGCGGTCCCTTCCGGCGAAAAATCGCACCCGTCGATATTGCACTCTCAGAGCCTATGCCCCAAGGTCGCGGCGAATTCAACACGACGGACACCGAGAATGAAGACTGCGCGCCGTTTGAGCGTCCTGACAGCCGCTGCGGCACTGCTATTCGGTCTGGGCGACGGAGCCAGCGCCGAGACGATCGTGCGCAAGTCGATCTCCTATTTCCAGATCGGCGGCACCACGGCCGAGGATCTCGACCGCGAACTGGAGCGTCGGGGACCGGAAACCCGCAGCAGCGGCTCGCGCCATCCGGGCGCCACGCAGATCAAGTTCGGCGGAGAACTGACCTATGTGCATTCCGCCGGGCAGTGCCGGATCGGCGAAACCAAGGTGACGCTCAACACAAAGATTATCCTGCCCAGCTGGAAGAACCGCAAGAAGGCCCATGGCGACCTTGCGCTCATCTGGGACGCCCTGTCGAGCGACATCAAGCGTCACGAGGAACGCCACGCCGAAATCGCCCGGCAGTATGCGCGGCAGCTGGAAAAGGCATTGAAGAAGCTTCGTCCGCAACGTAACTGCGAGGCCATGCAGGCCAAGGTGGCGGAAGCCACCGACAAGGTCATCTCGGCCCACGACGCCGCGCAGATGGACTTCGACCGAGTCGAAGCGATCAATTTCGAGAATCGCATGATTCGCATTCTCGAATACCGAGCGAAGCGCAATTCCCCCAAGAATTGAGGTGGGCAGGATCGCCAGCCAGACAAAAATGCCACAGGGCTTGCGTGAAACTTGCAAGCGAGCCTGTGAATAACTGGCTATTTCTCGGCGTGGTACTTGATCATTTCCTGAAATATAAATGTCATCAAGTTCAGTTCATCACGTTTAGACGGTTCCCGAGTTCTCCCTGGCGCATCCTGGTGCCACAGGTGTTCCCTCCCTCGCCTGAATATGGCGATGCGCCCTCCTGCCCCGCTCCTCGCTGACCGAAGAGCGGGGCTTTTTTTGGCTTTGTCAGCCCTGGCGTTCGGGAACGCGCACGACGAGGCCGTCAAGCGCCGGCGTGACCTTGATCTGACAGGAAAGTCGGGAATTGGGCTGCACGTCGACGGCGAAGTCGAGCATGTCTTCTTCCATCGGCGAAGGCGCCCCGACCTTTTCGCTCCAGGCTTCGTCGACATAGACATGACAGGTGGCGCAGGCGCAGGCGCCGCCGCATTCGGCCTCGATGCCGGGAACGGAATTGCGCACCGCATTCTCCATGACCGTGGATCCTTCGGCCGCAGCGAGTTCAAAGCGCGTGCCGTCGAAAGCGATGATGGTGATTTGTGCCATGATGAGGTTTCCAGACTTCGCCGATTGTAAAAAACGGCGAAGTCATCACCCAAAACCGCAGGGCAGTCAACATTCGGCGAGCCAAAATTGCAGCCAGCCACCGCATTGCAGCAAGCTTTGCTTGCGCAATGCGCAACCGTCAGCGGCAGAGCTTGAGGATGAAGTTTTCGGCTTCGATCACCCGGGCGGCAATTGCGGCGACCCGGCCGGCGTCCGGACCATCGCGCTCGACAGCTTCGGCCGCGTGGAAGACCGCATGGGCGCCAACCGCATCGGCGGCATTCTTCAGGCGCTGGGCGATCACGACGCGGGCCGTACCCTCGGACTCGTTGGCGAGTGCCTGGAGGCAGCCGCGGGCCTGACGGGCAAACATCTGCAGGATTTCGATTTCGACCGCCTTGTCGCCCTTGGTCGTGGTGGCCAGCTGGACCAGGTCGATCGGCCGGTCCTTCGATGGGCAACGCCCGCCGTTGTTTTCGGGGGCTTCGAATGCGATATTGAGTGCGGCCATGGGACGATTTCCTTCTTATGGGTTTTCTTGGTACCGGCATCCTCGGCGATGCAGCATCCACATCCGGTTAAACCCGCGCCCATCTGCCGGCAAAACCTTACGATATGGTTAATGACCCCTAAACCGCCGAACCGTATGGTTTTTCACGCGCTAATTTAGTTTAAATGCTGTTAACAATTGCTCCATCGCATTAGGAATGCCGCCCCCACTTAATTGTCTCTGCTTTCTGAATGTGTCACTACGGTACGGATGATGTGGGTGAAGGGTGGAAACCTTTGCCCTCAAGCCGGATGATGATAGGAAACGATCGTCATGCTCTTGATAAGGGGCGGTTCCGGCGGCGTATTCCGATGGAGATTTCATCTGGCGTGGCGGCAGGATGGGGTCCCCTTGAAAAGTTGTTTTGCCGGGCGCCCCGTCGCGAGCGACCAGGGGTGGCAGGCAGGACAGCTCAATAGGCTTGGTAACGAGGCGTAACCCTATGGCGAACAACAAGACGGTCGAGTCGATTGACGACAGCGCGTTCCAGGCGCTGGAAGCGGCTCTGAGGATCGATTTCGACGAACAGGAGACGCCGGCCGCCCGAGGCAGGCAGGCGTCAGACGCACCGGAGGCCAAAGTGTCCGAGTCCAGCAACCAGCGTCCTGCCGCTCCCAAGAAGTCGACCGAGCGTCGCCCGGCCCGCGGCGCCGACCTTGCGCCCGAAATGGCCCCAAAGGCGCCCGCCTTCGAACCCGCCAACGACGCATCCCGCCGCAACCCCGCTGCCATCATGAGGACGCTGGAAGGCGCCTCCATGCCCGGCGCCATGCGCAACGCGACGATCGTCTCGGTGCTGTGGATGCTCGGCGCCATCGGCCTCAGCCAGCTTCTCTACGGCACCGCCATATGGCAGGCGCCCACCGTCGCCGACGTCGTGGCCATGCCCGGCGTCGTTGCGATCTTCGTCGGCACGATCATTCCCGTCATGCTGTTCTTCGCTTTCGCCATCATGATGGCGCGTGCCCATGACCTGCGCAATGCGGCGCGGTCGATGGCAGAAGTCGCGCTGCGCCTTGCCGAACCGGAGACTATCGCCTCCGAACGCATCATGACGGTCGGCCAGGCCGTGCGTCGCGAAGTCTCGGCGATGAACGAAGGCATCGAGCGCACCATCGCCCGCGCCACCGAGCTCGAAACGCTGGTCCATTCCGAAGTCACCGCGCTCGAACGCAGCTACAGCGACAATGAGCTTCGCGTCCGCGGCCTCGTCCACGAACTCGGCTCCGAGCGCGACGCGATCGTCACTCACGCGGAACGCATTCGCAGTTCCATCGTCGGCGCCCACGACCAGCTGAAGGAAGAACTGTCGCTGGCGACCGAAGAGATCGCGGTCCGCCTCGCCACCTCCGGTGAGGCATTCGCGTCGCTGATCGACACTCGCGCCGCGGCCCTGATGGAAAAATCGGACGCCGCCGCAACCTCGATCGGCAGCCTGCTGTCGAGCAAGACCGAAAACCTCGTCCAGACGCTCAGCGCCTCGGGCATCTCGCTGGCCAGCGAGTTCGACACCCGCCTGCAGCAGCTCACCGGCACCCTGCAGCAGCGTGGCCGTGAACTGCTCGGCGAATTCGAGACCCGCGCCTCGACCCTCGACGCCAATACCGAAAAGCTCAACGCGGCGCTGAGCGAGCGCGCCCGCCAGCTCAACGAGACGCTGGCCGAACGCACCCGCGAAATCGCCGACAGCCTGACGAGCGGCGAACAGGGCATCACCAGCTCGCTCGACGAAGTACTGGCAAAACTGAATGCGACGCTCGACGACAAGGGCGCCGCCTTCCGCCACAGCCTGCAATCGAGCGCCGACGACGCCATCGTCGACCTCGACCTGCGCTCCGGCCTGTTCGAGGATCGCCTGCAGGCGACCATCGGCCTGGTCAACTCGGCCTTCGACGAGCGCGTCGCTGAATTCGCCAGCGCCTTCGACCAGCGCGCCGGTTCGCTCGACAGCAAGCTGATGGAAAGCCTTGCCCGCATCAACGAGACCGTCACCGGCGGTTCCGAGGCGATCGACGGCATCCTCAATTCGAGCATCGAGCGCCTCGGCTCGACGCTGACCGACCAGTCCTTCGCGCTGGCCACGGCGGTCGGCACGGGCCAGGAACTGATCGACGACGCTCTGTCTACCCGCGCCCAGGAAATCGCCGACGCCATGTCCGCCCGCGCCCTTGCGCTGAGCGAGAGCCTGGAGAACGCCCACAAGCGCATCGATGCCGTCATGGAAGAACGCGGTGGAGCACTCTATTCCGCCCTTTCCGACAACCAGAACCGCTTCGAGGAAACCCTGTCCAGCCGCGCCGAGACCATCGTCAATGCGCTGGCGGGCAACCAGGATCGCTTCGCCGAGACCCTCGACAGCAAGGCCCGCGAGATCGCCGATACGCTGGCCAGCGGCCAGCAACGCCTCGACCAGACGCTGGAAGGCCGTGCATCGACCCTGATCGAAGCCGTGTCCGGAACCGAGAGCCGCCTCGCCGAGGCACTCGACCGCCGCACCGCGACGATCATCGAAACCGTGGCTGACGCCGACCAGCGCCTCGAAGCCGCCTTCGCCGACAAGGCCGAAGCGATCCGCAGCGCCTACAGCGAAAACCAGGACCGCCTCGACCTGTCGCTGGCCGGTCATGCCGCCTACCTCGCCTCCACGCTGGAGCAGGCCGGCGAGCAGCTCGAAAAGTCGCTTGGCGAGGGCACCAGCCGGATCGGCGAAACCATGGCGTCCGGCCTTTCCGGCATTGGCGACACGATGGCTTCGGGTCTTGCCGGCATCGACGGCAAGCTCTCCGATACCCATGAACGCATCCGCGCAACGCTGGAAGAACGCGGCAATGCGATCGACCTGACGCTGCGCTCGGCCCAGGAGCAGCTGGACGGCACTCTCGCCGAACAGGGTGCCGCGATCGGCGCTTCGATCGCCGCTTCCACCGGCATGCTGGAAATGACGCTGGAGGAGCGCGAGGAAGCGCTGCGCCGCGCCATCGACGAAAGCGGCAAGGCGCTCGACGAACGCCTGCGCGGCACGGCCGGTGCGCTGACCAGCCAGATCGGCGAAGCCGCCAGCGAAATCACCCGTACGGCGCAGGATTTTTCGGGTCGCATCGAACAGTCGGTCGGCGGCATGGCGAACCGTATCGACGATACCAGCACCCGCATCGAGGTCAGCCTCGAAACCCTCGAGGAGCGGATCAAGAACGGCCTTGACGGTGTCGATACGCGCATCGGCGATGCCGGTGAGAAATTCGCCGGCCGCCTGACCGAGAAGGTCTCCGATCTCGAGCGGGTCGGAAGCGATGCCGTGGAGCGCGTCTCGCGCGTGCTCGATGACGGCGCAACCAAGGTTGCCGAGACCTTCGACAGCCGCACCGCCCAGATCGACGAACGCCTGTCGACCATGGACCGCGCCCTCAATATCGGCCTCGACAACGTCAACCGCACGATCGAGGGCAAGGCCGCCGGCCTCGCCGCCGCGTTGCGTGGCGCCGTTGCCGATGCCGCCCGCGACCTCGACGGCGAAGCCCAGCGCTCCGTCGAACTGCTCAACCAGACGGGCGCCCAGTTTGCCGAGCGGATCGGCGAACGCAGCGCCGAACTCAGCCGCACGGTCGAGGAGAAGTCCGAAGACCTCGCCAACCGCATTTCCGAAACGCAGACCCGCCTTGCCGGCCAGGCAGCGGCCGTGGCCCAGACCTTCGCCGAAGCCGGCGACGTCATCGCCAACAAGGTGGCGGAAGCGGAAGCCCTCGTCGGCAGCCAGATCTCGGCGCTGTCGGGTACACTCTCGGATGCCGGCTCGGCACTCGAGGCCCGGGCAACCGCGATCCGAGAGCAGCTTTCCGGCAATACCGCAGAAATCACCTCGACCATGGATGCCGTCGAAAAGGCGCTCGAAGCGCGCGGCAACACCATTCGCACGGTGCTCGACGAGCGAACCCGCGAACTCAACTCGATGCTCGCATCCCGCTCGGCCGAACTGTCGCGCCTAATCGACGAGAAGGCGGCCCCGCTGGTCGCCGACTATGCCGAGACCGGCCGCACGGCCGCGGAGCGGATCGCCGAGGCAGCGGCACTGAGCACCGAACGCCTGCGTGCCGAGAACAATGCGATCGTCGATGCGATCGGCTACCGGGCCGACAAGGCGGCCGAGACCATCAATGCGGCCGAGACGAGCCTGACGCAAAGCGCCGGACGCCTGATCGATCGCCTGAGCGAAAGCAATTCGGGCCTCGCCAACATGATCGAGCAGGTGGCCGCCAATATCGTGGCTGCCGATGGCCAGCTTGGCCAGACGACCGAGCGCTTCGCCGCAACCACGTCCAAGGCCGCCGACCTGCTGCAGACCTCCGGTCGCCTGCTCGATGGCAAGCTCGAGCGGCTGGCCGCCGTCTCCGGCGAGACCCTGTCGCAGGTCACCTCGATCGTCGGCCGCTTCGGCGATCACTCGAAGGTCCTGAGCCAGGCCTCCGACCTTCTTTCCGCCGCCCAGTCGAACCTTGTCGGCACCCTCGAGGAACGCCAGCAGGCGCTCCGCGATCTCGCCGTCGGCCTCGTCAAGCGCTCGGAAGAGATCGAGACGACGATGCAGAACCTCGGCAACATGGTCGACAGCGCATTCGAGCGCGCCGAACAGCGGTCGGGGCAGGTCGCAGGCAACCTGCGCCAGAGCATCCAGACCTCCTTTGCCGACATCGGCAAGATCCTGTCCGAGACGGAAAAGCAGGCGCTCTCCACCGCCGGCAACATGCGCGGTGCGCTGATGTCGGCTGGCGAAGACGCCAACCGCGCCATCGAGAAGACCCTGTCGGAAGCCGAGAAGCGTTCGGGCGACCTCGCCGACCGTCTGCGCGGCGGGCTCACCGCATCGCTATCGGACGTCGACAAGCTGCTCGGCGAAGCCGGGCGCAAGTCCGACGGTGCCGCCAACCATCTGCGCGAAGCCATGCGCCAGGCGGTCGAGGAAGCGGTCACCCGCTTTGCAGGCGCGACCGACGAGATCCGCCGCTCGGCCCAGGACATCCGCAAGGAACTGGACATGACCCGCAGCGAGCTGAAGCGTGGGGCGTTCGACCTGCCGGAAGAGGCCAAGGAAAGCGCTGCCGCCATGCGCCGTGCCGTGTCCGAGCAGATCAAGGCGCTGCAGGACATCTCGCAGCTCGTCGGCCGTTCGACCCAGGTCCTGGAAATCTCCGAGCCTGTCGCCCGCAAGCTGGCCGAAGCAAAGCCCGTCGAGGCACCGAGAAGGCCCCCTGCGCCCGCTCCGGCTCCCGTCGTCGCCCAGCAGCCTGCGCCGGCACCTGTCGTGGCCCCCGCTCCAGTACCGGCACCGGCACCGGCCCGCGCGATGGAGCCGCTTGGCCTGCGCGGCAGCATCAATCCATCGACCGCCCCTGCTCCCTCTGCAGGCGGCGTATCCGGCGGATGGATCAGCGACCTGCTGCGCGGCGCCTCGCGCGACGAGCATGAGGAAGCGGTCGCGGCACCCGCTCCGCGCGCGCCCGCACCCCGTCCGGCCGCCGAGGCCCCGGCCGCACCGCGCCAGGCCGACACCCGCAATCCGCGCCACATGGTGGAATCGCTGAACTCGCTGTCGGTGGACATCGCCCGCGCCATCGACCACGACGCATCGGTCGATCTGTGGCGCCGCTACCAGCGTGGCGAGCGCGACGTCTTCACCCGCCGGCTCTATACGCTGAAGGGCCAGCAGACCTTCGACGAGATCAAGCGCAAGTATGACCGCGAACCGGAGTTCCGCGTCGCCGTCGACCGCTACATCGCCGACTTCGAAAAGCTGCTCGGCGACGTCGCCCGCACCGACCGCGACAAGACCGTCACCCAGTCCTACCTGACCTCCGATACCGGCAAGGTCTACACCATGCTGGCCCATGCCGCAGGTCGGTTCAGCTGAGACCGGAACGCCGGCGGGTTACCGCCGGCCGTTGACGGATAGGACGTAGAAAGACAAGAGCCCCGGCGCCTCAATGGCCCGGGGCTCTTTCTTGTTTCTCGCGTATGAGGCACCGAACGACCGGGTCCCCGGCTGCTGCCCTTAGATCTGGGTCAGCGTCCAGGCGACGATTTCCGCACTCACCCGGCCGAAGGCCCGGTCCATGGCGCGGATATAGGCCTCGTTGGACGAGCCCGACGCCGGCTCGCTGGCGCTGAACACCTTCTGCGCCTTGACTGCGCCGTTGCGGTCGTTGAGCAGCTTGACGGAGATCTCGACGATCCCGCGGTCGCCACCGACCGTGTCGATCTCGAAGGCTCGCACATCGGTGATCAGCTGGTAGTCGATGGCCAGACCCTGGCCGGGCTTGCCGACGCCGTCCAGCTTGCCGGTGTTCTCGAAGGTTTCGACCAGCTTGGCCTGAACCATCCGGGTCAGCTTGTCGCTCCACTGCGAGTTCGACAGATAGCGGATCTCGGAGGGCGAGACGCGCACCAGCACCTGCTCGCTGTCCAACGCCTTCAACGCCGACGGATCGGCGACCAGCAGCTGGCGGCTGCGGGCCGGCGCGCTGCTCTTGACGTCGGGTGCCGCCGTGATGTCGAACGTATCGTTCGCCGCCTTCGACCCGCAGGACGACAGACCCGCGACCAGCAGCGGCACGAGGATCGCCGCCCTCATTGCCGTCGTGCAACGCGCCATGCTAGCGGCTCCGCCCATGTGACCCCTGCCCCTTCCCGTCCTGTTCGTCATCGTCTCGTCCGCCCGTCAAACTGCTTGACGTTGTCGCCGCCGAACAGCAGCCGCTGCGGATCATTGTCGAAATTTGTAATCGCGTCGTTCAGACCGCGCACCGTCTGGCGCGTATCGGTGACCAGCGACTGGATGTCCCTGAGCCCGGTATTGGAGAAGCGCGCCAGATTGTCGGCGATCGGGCCGATCTTGGAATTCAGGTTGTCGGCGGCACCGCGGATCGATTGCAGCGTCTTGCGCGCCTCGGCGCTCAGTGAATTCGCCTCGCCGGAACCGAGGAAGGAATCGACCTTCTTCAGGATGCCGTCGATCTGGTCCGATGCATTGTTCAGCTTGTTGGAAAGCTGGGTGAAGTCGGTGATCGCCTGGTCGATGTCCTGGGTGCGATCGGTAATGCTCTGGCTAAGATCCTTGAAGCCGCTGATCGCTTCGCGCGCATCGGCGGATGCGACCGAGACATCGTCCATCACCTGGGTGATCTTCTGGGAATCGACCGCGGCGATCACCGCATCGACCCTGCCCAGCGTCCTGTCGGCATTCTCGCCGAACTTCTGGAAGGTCGCAGCCGTGTCGCGGAAGGTCTCGATCGCCGGGCCGATCGTATCCGAGGCGTCGGCGAAATTGCCGGTGAACGCCTCGGTATTGGTGAGAATCTGGTCGATCTTGTCCGAATTGAGCGCCTTGAACAGGCTCTCGGCCGCCCCGAGCGTCGAGTCGAGCCGGCCCGACAGGCCGGAGACCGAGTCCGACAGCGCGCTGACGCTTTGCAGGAACGTGTCGATGCCATCGGCATTGTCGGCCAGCGACTTGGAGAAGGTCTCGGCATTCTTGACGGTATTGGTCAGCGGATCGCGGGCATCGGTGAGGAAGCCCTGCAACTGGCCGATCGCATCGTCGGCACGCTTCAGGATCTTGTCGGCGGTCGCCAGAAGGTTGGTGACGCTCGACTGATCGGCGAGCAATACCGCCGGCTCACCGGTGGCGATCGCCTTCTCGAGAATATTGGCGTCCCCCGCATTACCGCCGGACAGTTCGATATAGGCCGCCCCGGTCAGGCCCTGAATCTCGAGCACCGCCTTGGTCGAGGCGGTGACGGGAGCGTCGGCCCGAACCTCGGTGAAAGCCACCGAGAACTGCGGATCTTCCTTGTCGATGTAGAGGCTGCGCACCGAGCCGACGGCGATGCCGTTGAAGCGCACCGGCGAACCGATGCTCAGGCCGTTGGCCGAGCCCGGGATGCGGATGGCCAGCGGCGCGAGCGTCCCGCCACGGCCGTACTCCGCCATCCAGTAGACGAAGCCGAAGGCGGCCGCGATGACGAGCATCGTGAAAAAGCCGACGATCGCATAATTGGCTTTGGTTTCCATCAGTCAGTCACTCTACCGGATACCACCGGGTCGCCCCGGCGAGGAATGGAACGGGCCCGCTTGCCCCTGAAATAGGATTTGACCCACGGATCGTCGCTGGCGAGCATATCTTCTAAGGTGCCTTCGACCAAGACTCGCTTTTGTCCCAGAACAGCAATGCGGTCGCAGACCGAAAACAGGCTGTCGAGGTCATGGGTGACCATATAGACGGTCAATCCCAGCGTGTCGCGCAGTCTCGCGATCAACTCGTCGAATTCCGCGGCCCCGATCGGGTCGAGGCCGGACGTCGGCTCGTCGAGGAAGACCAGATCCGGGTCGAGCGCCAGCGCGCGCGCCAGTGCCGCGCGTTTGATCATGCCCCCGGACAATTCCGACGGATACTTGTCCGCCGCATCCGGGTCGAGGCCGACCAGATCCAGTTTGAGATAGGCAAGCTCATCCATCAGCCACTTCGGCAGGTCGAGATATTCACGCATCGGCAGCTGGATGTTCTCCTTCACGGTCAGCGCCGAAAACAGCGCACCGTGCTGGAACAAGACGCCCAGCCGCGTGTCGAGTTCCATCCGCGTGCGCTCATCCACCGTATTATAGTCGGAACCCAGGATTTCGATCGCGCCCGAGCGGCGCGGCAGCAGCCGCAGGACCGTGCGCATCAGCACCGACTTGCCGGCACCGGACGCGCCGACGAAACCGAGAATTTCGCCGCGATAGATGTCGAGGTCGAGATTGTCGAGAACGACCTTGCTGCCGAAGGCGACCGTCAGGCCCTTGACCGACAGCACCTTCTCGCGCTCGTTGTTGTCCACCGCCTCGGTCTCCGTGTTCACGCCCGCCACCTCAGAAGTCGATTGCCGAGTAGAAGATCGCGAACAGCGCATCCACCAGGATCACGACGAAGATCGCCTTCACCACCGCCGCCGTGACATGTCGTCCGAGAGACTCGGCGCTGCCACCGACCTTCATGCCCTCGACTGCGGACACGATGCCGATGATCAGGGCCATGAAGGGTGCCTTGATCATGCCGGACGCCACGGTCGAGTAGTCGATCGCATCATGCAGACGCGTGGTGAACACGTCGAAGGTGATGTCGGAGTAGCTCCAGGCGACCACGGAGGCGCCATAGAGCGCCGAGAAATTGGCGATGATGGTCAGCAGTGGCAGCACGACGGTCAGGGCCACCAGACGGGGAAACACCAGGACGCCGATCGGATTGAGACCGATTACCTTCAGGGCATCGATCTCCTCGCGCATCTTCATCGAGCCGATCTCGGCCGTGATCGCGCTGCCGGAACGGCCGGCGATCATGATCGCCGTCAGCAGAACGCCGATCTCGCGCAACTGAAGAATGCCGACAAGGTCGACGACGAAGATCTCGGCGCCGAAATAGCGCAGCTGGAATGCGCCCTGCTGTGCAATGATCGCCCCGATCAGGAAGGACATCAGCATGATGATCGGCACCGCCCGGACACCCATGTGATCCATCTGGGTGACCACAGAGGCCGGAGAGATGCCGCTGCCGCGTCCGAGTTTGGTCTGCGCACCGTGCACGGCAGAGCCGAGCACGAACATCATCGCCACCACGTCGAACCAGAGATCGACAATCGCCTTGCCGACCGGTGCGAACAGCCGCTCGAACAGTGGCCCCTTGGCAGGAGGCGGGGCCGGATGCTTGACGTCTTCCGGCAGGACCCGCAGCAGTTCGCGCATCGCCGGGGTGCCGCCGGTCAGCTTGATGTCGCCACCCGCTTTCTGGCGGGCGGCGACGAAGCGGCGGACCAGCCAGGCGCCTGCCATGTCCATTTCCGAAACCGCGTTGAGATCGACCTCGATCGGCCGGGTGCCGTCCACCGGAACGAGGCGCCCATTGTTCTGCAGCAAGGTGCCGAGGCTGTTGTTGCGCCAGGCGCCGGACAGCCGGATGCGATGCCCCTCGCCCGGCAAATCGTCGATATCAATCGCGGCGCTCTCTGGGTGTACCGACTTCAAGGTTCTGACAACTTCCACGCATTGCGCCACACGGGCTCAGCCAAATCGTCTTGCCAGCGCAAATCACTCAAGCGCGCAGTATAACGAGCCGGGCCGGCAATGAAATCCTTAAGGAAGCGTTTATCGCCGCGCGTCACCATGAAGACACACGCGCCGCGGCCAGACCCGGCAGACATACGAATTCGCGTCGAGGCTAAGCCGCCTGGACGTCCTTCGCATTCGCCACTTCGGCGGTGATCGCCACGGCTGTCGCGCGGGGCGGCGCAAGGGCGGCGATCTTCTTGGCGGAGGCACCGATCAGATGGCCCCAGGAGATCAGCTCGAAGCGCCCGTCGAAATGCTCGACGATCGCCGTGCAGCTTTCCACCCAGTCGCCGGTATTGACGTAATGGATGCCGTCTATGTCTTCCATCACCGCATGGTGGATATGGCCGCAGATCACGCCATCCACGTCGTTGCGTCGGGCCTCCTCGGCGACGACGCGCTGGAATTCGCCGATGAAATTGACGGCCTGCTTCACCTGCAGCTTGGCCCAGGCGGAGAACGACCAATAGGGCATGCCGAGGCGGCGACGAACCGCGGCCAGCAGGATATTGATGTTGATCGCCATGTCGTAGGCCCAGTCGCCGAGATAGGCGACGAGGCGGGCATTGCGCACCACGACGTCGAATTCGTCACCGTGCAGAACGAGATATCGCTTGCCGTCGGCGGTCTCGTGGATCATCCGTTCGGCGACTTCGATGCCGCCGAAATGGGTGCCGGGAAAGCCGCGCAGAAATTCGTCATGATTGCCGGGAATGTAGACGATCCGGGTGCCCTTGCGCGCCTTGCGCAACAGCTTCTGGACGACGTCATTGCAGTCCTGCGGCCAGTACCAGCTGCGCTTCAGCCGCCAGCCGTCGACGATGTCGCCGACGAGAAAGATGGTCTCGGCCTCGTGGGTGCGCAGGAAATCGAGCAGGAAGTCCGCCTTGGCCGCCTTCGAGCCGAGATGCACGTCGGAAATGAACAGGGTTCTGAAGTGACGGATTTCCGAATCTGTATTCACGGTCATGGGCCTCTCGCTTGACGAGCCTTCGCCCCATCCAAAACCAGACTCGTGTTTCAGGATGATGACAGGCCGGCCCGCCAGCGGGTAGCGAACGGAAAACCGCCTATTGCTGGACCAGTTCGGGCAGTTCCAGACGGGCGATCTCGCCCGCCTCGGCGCGATCGACGCCGAGAGATACGAGAATAAGCTCGGCCACTTCGCTGCCCGCCTCACGCCAGCTCTTGTAGCCCTCCAGCACCAGCATCATGCCCGACAAGGTCGCGCCACCGATGATCGCGACCATGGAGGTGACCTGCTCCGGGCCGATGGCATAGCGACCATTGCCGATCGCCTTGACGATCTCTTCCGTCGACGATGCGGTCAGCAGTCCGCGCAGCGACTTGTTGCTGAAGCCGAACTGCACGATGAAGCGGCCCCATTGCGGCTCCTCATGCGCCCGGCGCAGGAAGAGGCGGATGCCGCAGGACAGCCGGCGCGCCGGATCGGCGATCTCGACGATGCTGACCCGCACCCGTTCCTGCATCTCGCAGGCGAGATCGCCCGCGACCTCCTCGAACAGCCGGTCGGGATTGGGCACGGCATTGTAGATCGTGCCGCGCGCCACGCCCGCCTCCTCGGCGAGATCGCTCACATTGACCCGGTTCGCGCCCAACCGCGCGAAAAGACGCATCGCCGCCTCATGGATGCGACACTGAACTCCAGACTTCACGGCCGACTCCCTTCAGAACTTCCTACTCGTAGCGCACCGGGCGCCTACAAGCCAAGACCCACATAAATTTTCTAGGGCAACAACGTTGACATTTGAACATAAGTGTTCAATATGAGCCATGAAAGTTCAGACCCCCAAACGACAGGCCACTGAGAGCCGCCGCGCGGGACATCCACCAGGAGAACAGATCGTGGAAAAGATACTCGTCGCCCTGCTTGTCGCCACAACGCTTGCCGGCTGCTCGCAAACAACCCGTCCGGCGGACGAAAAAAAGACCGCCTGCGCCTATGCCGGCCTGTCCGACGAAGAATGCGCGAAGTCGAAGTTCGGCTATCGCGGTGCGACGGCGCCCTCCATCGCTTCTCCCTCAACCTGAGACCCAGCCCCCGTCTTTGCTGGATCTGAGGCAAGCCCGGCGCTCCCCCGCCGGGCTTTTTCACGTGCCCGGCAACGGCTCAGCCCGACAAAATCGGTGAGGAGGGCGGCGAAGTACTCCCAGTCCCGTTCATTTGGTGTATGCAGGAACGCAATCCAAAGGAAAAGCGGACACGGGAAAGCATGGATACCAAGGACAAGAACAAGTCGCAGCCGACAACCGCCACGGCAGACCTCGACGAGCAGGCACTTTTCTACCATCGCTATCCGCGACCGGGGAAACTGGAAATCCAGGCGACGAAGCCGCTCGGCAACCAGCGCGACCTCGCGCTCGCCTACTCGCCCGGCGTGGCGGCGCCTTGTCTTGCCATCCGCGATGAACCTGAACTGGCGGCGGAATATACCGCCCGCGCCAACCTGGTCGCCGTCATCTCCAACGGCACGGCCGTGCTCGGGCTCGGCAATATCGGGCCGCTTGCCTCCAAGCCGGTGATGGAAGGCAAGGCCGTCCTGTTCAAGAAGTTCGCCGGCATCGACGTCTTCGACATCGAAATCGACGCACTCACCGTCGATGCCATGGTCTCGACCATCTCGGCGCTCGAACCGACCTTCGGCGGCATCAATCTCGAGGACATCAAGTCGCCGGAATGCTTCGAGGTCGAGCAGCAGCTGCGCGACAAGATGAACATCCCGGTCTTCCATGATGACCAGCACGGAACGGCGATCATCGTCGCCGCCGCGATCCTCAACGGCCTGGAACTGGCCGGCAAGAAGATCGAGGACGTCAAGATCGTCGCCTCCGGCGCCGGCGCTGCAGCCCTCGCCTGCCTCAATCTCCTGGTCATCCTCGGCGCTCGGCGCGAGAACATCTGGGTCAACGACATCGAGGGTCTGGTCTATATCGGCCGCGAAGTGCTGATGGACCGCTGGAAGTCGATCTACGCCCAGGACAGCGACAAGCGCACGCTTGCCGAATCGATCGACGGCGCCGACGTCTTCCTCGGCCTGTCGGCCGCCGGCGTGCTGAAGCCGGAACTGCTGGCGAAGATGGCGGAAAAGCCGCTCATCATGGCGCTCGCCAACCCGACGCCGGAAATCATGCCCGATCTTGCACGCGCCGCGCGCCCTGACGCGATGATCTGCACCGGCCGCTCCGACTTCCCCAACCAGGTCAACAACGTCCTGTGCTTCCCCTACATCTTCCGTGGCGCGCTCGACTGCGGCGCAACAACGATCAACGAGGAGATGAAGATGGCCGCCGTGCGCGCCATCGCTGCGCTTGCCCGCGAGGAAGTCTCCGAGGTTGCCGCCCGCGCCTATTCCGGCGAATCACCGACCTTCGGGCCGAACTATCTCATCCCCTCGCCGTTCGACCCGCGCTTGATCCTGCGCATCGCGCCGGCTGTCGCCAAGGCGGCCGAGGAAAGCGGCGTGGCGCGCCGTCCCATCACCGATTACGATACCTATTTCGACCAGCTGAACCGCTTCGTCTTCCGCTCCGGCTTCGTCATGAAGCCGATCTTCGCGGCCGCGAAGAAGGCATCGAGCAAGCGTGTGATCTTCGCCGAGGGCGAGGACGAGCGCGTCCTGCGCGCCGCCCAGGTCTTGCTCGAGGAAGGCAGCGGCAAGCCGATCCTGATCGGCCGTCCGCACATCATCGAAAGCCGCCTGCAGCGCTTCGGCCTTCGCATCCGTCCAGGCGTCGATTTCGATCTGGTGAACCCCGAGGACGATCCGCGCTACCGCGAATATGTCGAGGACTATTTCGCCCTGGTCGGCCGGGCCGGCATCAACCCGGAAGCCGCCCGCACGATCGTGCGCACCAACAACACCGTGATCGGCGCGCTGGCCGTGCGCCGCGGTGACGCGGACGCCCTGATCTGCGGCGTCGAAGGCCGTTTCGACCGCCACCTGCGCGATGTCGCCCAGATCATCGGCAAGAAGCCGGGGGTGCGGGCCTTCTCCGGTCTCAGCCTGCTGATCTCGCAGCGCGGCGCGATCTTCTTCACCGACACCTTCGTCACCTACAACCCGTCCGCCGCCGAGATCGCCGAGATGACGATCCTCGCCGCCCAGGAAATCCGCCGTTTCGGCATCACGCCGCGGGCCGCGCTCGTGTCGCATTCGAATTTCGGCTCGCGCGATTCGGAAAGCGCCCGCAAGATGCGCGAAGCCCTGCAGTTGATCCGCGCCCAGGCGCCCGATCTGGAAGTCGATGGCGAGATGCAGGGTGGCTCGGCGCTCTCGGAGGCCTTGCGCAAGCGCGCCATGCCCGACAGCACGCTGACCGGCGAAGCCAATCTGCTGGTCTTCCCCAACCTCGATGCCGCCAATATTTCGCTCGGCATTGTCCGCACCATGATGGACGCGCTGCATGTCGGACCGATCCTGCTTGGTGCCGCCCTGCCCGCCCACGTGCTGTCGACCTCGGTCACCTCGCGCGGCGTGGTCAACATGGCCGCCCTTGCCGTCGTCGAAGCCGCACAGCCGGACTGACGACCGCACCCGCGCCTGTCCCGGCGCCTCCCGCAAACGCCCCGTCATCGACGGTGACGGGGCGCTCCACCAGACAAGCGCGCTATCCAAATTACCGGCTGGACATCGTGGCCTCCGACGAACACTCTTGCCCCATATTTTTGCAGGGTTTCAGGAATGACGGACCAGGGCGGCTACTTCGACCTGCTGGACTGGCTGCAAGACCAGAAGGTCGTGCGTCCGCTCCCGTTCTTCAGGCAGATGCAGGCCGCCTTCGGCATCGCCCACATCTTCTACATCGACGCCGTGTGCACGCCAGCAGGCATCAAAGCACACCGCTTGTGCCACACCTTCAGCGCCGCTGCGGTAAATGCGGTCAAGGCGCTCGGTCCCTCCGTCTTCGAACCTCCGCTCCGCCTGGCGCTGGCAGCGATCCGGCCGCTCGACTGGAACGTGCTCACGCAGGGCACCCCGGCCCGCGATGGCCTCGACCAGGTGGCCGAGCGCCTTGGCATCACGCCCTGCGGCGTCGCCTACCCGCTCCTCTCGCGCGAAGGCCGCCAGGCCATATTCGCGGTCCATATCGATGCCGAAGCCTGCGATTGGCACAGGTTTCGCCGGTCTCATGACCGCGACCTGCAGGCGCTCGCAATCGAATTTCATGCCTCGCTCCTCCACGGTAGCGAACCCGGCGGCGGCGTAAACGAGGCGGCACCCCGGCTGACGCGACGCGAGCGCCAGGCGCTCTACTGGGCGGCGGCCGGGAAGAGCTACTGGGAGACCGCCGTGATCCTCGGCATCACCGAGCGCACGGTTCGCTATTTCATGTCCAATGCGCGCCGCAAGCTCAATGTCGTGTCCAATACCCAGGCGGTCGCCGAGGCGGCCTGGCGCGGTCTTCTCCCGGGCTCCGACCTGCACTGAGCACCCCCGCCCGCTGCGGCGCACAAGCATAATCCGCAATTGCAATTCCGCGACCTGTCGCTACCGACAGTTTCATTTTATAGCCATTTCGCCATCTTTCAGTCGCCTGGACAACTAAGGGAGACTGGAATGATCCGGATCATCAATGGCGCCAATCGCAACGAATACCCCGAGGAAATCGCCGTCATGCACCGGCTGCGCAAGCGGGTGTTCCACGATCTTCTCAAATGGGACGTGACGGTCAGGGACGACTGGGAAATCGACCACTACGACGAAGCCAACCCCATCTACGTCTTGTCCTATTCGCCGGAGGGCCTGCTGCGGGGCTCGCTGCGGCTGATGCCGACGCTCGGCCCCAACATGCTCGACGATACCTTCCCGATCCTGCTCGGCGGACGGCCGGAGATCCGCAGCGCCGAGATCTGGGAATCGAGCCGCTTCTGCATCGAGCCGGAGATCTCGCAGGACCGCGCCTCGAACCAGGTGACGATTGCCGCAGCCGAACTGATGTGCGGCGTCGGCGAGATTGGCCTTGCCACCGGGCTCAGCCATATCGTCACCGTGACGGACGTCTTTCTCGAGCGCATGTTCCGGCGCATGGGCTGCCCGGGCGAGCGCATCGCCGAGCCGCACAAGATCGGCTCGGTCCATGCCGTCGCCGTCGCATGGGAAGTGACGCCAGACCTGCTCGCACGGATGAAGGCGATCGCCGAAATCGAGGGACCGCTGCTGGTCGAGCCGATTTCGATCGAACAGCCCCGCGCCGCCTGATACCACCAGCGAAAAGCCGAAGCGCCGCAGCCACCGCGGCGCTTCGCGCGTTAACACAGATTTGTGTTCCCGTTTGGCGCTTTGTCCCTCGCAGACTATAGTAAAAATGCCTATAGGCTCCGCAGTAATCCGTACACGGACCGACGCCGACCGGGGATGCGACTTGCACCATCGCAGAAATCGATTGCTACTGACGCTGGCCGTCATGTTCACCTGCCAGCCGCTCGCTGCGCAGGCGTCGGTCGTGTGCGAAAGCCTGCGGCTGCGGCTTGCAGCCCAGCCGGAAGTGATTGCCGACACGAGCGAAATGCGCCGTTATTCCAGCGCCATCGCCCGGCAGAATCTGGAAATCCGCAAGGTCCGCTACGACATGCGACGCCTGCGCTGCGAGGGAGCGATCGTCGAATACCGGGCCGACGGCACGAGCCAGTGCGGCGAGCTTTCCACCGCGCTTACGCGCATGGAAAGCAACAAGCAGATGCTCGCCGGCAAGCGCGACGCGCTGCGTCACGAAGGTGCCGGCGCCAACCCGACCCGGGCGCGTCTTCTGGCGGCGATCGAGGCCAATGGCTGCAACGCCGACCAGCCAGGCCCGACCGATGCCCCGATAGCACTGCCCGGCGCGCTGAGCCGACCGGGCGACACCACGGAGCCGGTAAGCGAAGCAAGCCGGGCGGGCCGTTTCCAGACGTTTACCGGGCACGGCAGCCTCAGAACGCTGTGCGTGCGAACCTGCGACGGTGCATTCTTCCCGATCTCGTCGAACACCTCGCCGCTCAACTTCCGCCGCGACGCGCAGATTTGCGAGCAGATGTGCCCGGAAACCGAAACGGAACTCTACTACCATTCGATCCGCACCGAGGAGAGTGCCGACATGGTCTCGGCGGAGACCGGCCAACCCTACCGGGTGCTGCCGACCGCCTTCGCCTACCTGAACCGTTCGAGCGGCGACAACCCGTCCTGCGGCTGCGACCTCGCCGGCTACTATCGCCGGATGCAGGGTGAGACGGCACAGGGAAATGCCGGCGGCGGCAACAAGGCGGTCGTCGAGATCGGCCGGTCGGCGGCAGCAAGCGGCACGCCGAATGGACTGCCCGCGCGGGCTACCCCGGCAAGGCCGCAGGATCGGGCCTATGACCCGCAGTCCGCGGCTGTGCGCCAGATCGGCCCCACCTTTCTGCCAACCGCGACCAGCGACATCGATCTGCGCAATCCGGCGCTGCCGGGCCCCCAGCCCCTTCAGTAATAGGCTCGTTGCCGACCGCAAGGATCGGTCTCACCCGCCCGCCGAAAACATAAACGGCCGGGCGAGTGCCCGGCCATCTGCTAGTCTTTCTGCATGACCTGTTCGATCAGGCGGCGCGCGCCTTCGCCGGCGCGTATCCGCGACGGCTGCCGCTGATGTCAAACTGCCCCACCTGGGTGAACAGTTCTTCTGCCTCCTGCGCCAGCTTGTGCGCCGAGGCGGTGGACTGCTCGACCATGGCGGCATTCTGCTGGGTCACCTGGTCCATCTGGTTGATCGCACCATTGATTTCGGACAGGCCGGTGGCCTGCTCGTGGGCACCGGTGACGATGGCGCGGATGTCGTTGTTGATCTGGGTGACATTCGCCTGGATCAGGCTGAGGATTTCACCCGACTGATTGACGAGCGAAACGCCGGAGCTTACGGCCTCGCTCGATCGGGCAACCAGTGCGGTGATTTCCTTGGCTGCATTGGCCGAGCGCTGAGCAAGTTCACGCACTTCCTGGGCGACGACGGCAAACCCCTTGCCGGCCTCGCCTGCGCGAGCCGCTTCGACACCGGCGTTCAGGGCCAGCAAGTTGGTCTGGAAGGCGATCTCGTCGATCACCCCGGTGATCTTGCCGATCTGCGACGAGCTTTCCTCGATATTGTCCATCGCGGCGATTGCGTTTCGGACGATCTCATCCGACTGCTGGGCTTGGCGGTTGGCCTCGCCCACCTTGCGGCTGGCGCTGTCGGCGATCGACGCCGAATTGCTGACCGTCGTGGTGATCTGGTTGAGGGCGGCGGCCGTCTGCTCGAGGGCGGCGGCCTGCTGCTCGGTGCGGCGCGCGAGGTCGTCCGAAGCGGAGCGCATCTCGGCGGAGCTGGAACGGATCTCATGCGAGATGCCGGCAATATCGGACATAGCGGTCTGCAGTCTGGCGGCCGACTGGTTGAAGTTCAGGCGCAGGCGATCATATTCGCCGTGGAAGGTCGTGTTGATGCGGGATGCCAGATCCCCCTGAGCCAGGCGGTCGAGGGCTTCTGCCAGGGCATCGACGGTCGTCTTGGTGCGGTTGAGTTCGACGATGCGCTCGGCATCGTTCATCGACTGGATCTCGGCGAGACGCTCGCGATTGCGCTGCTCCTCGACCTCGGCTTCGCGGCGGGCGATGAGGTTCTCGCGGAAGTTCTTGAAGGAACGGGCAAGATCGCCGATCTCGTCGGCGCGATCGATACCGGCAAGCTCGACGTCGACATGGCCTTCGGCCAGCTTGTTCATCGCCGCCGTCGCGCGGTTCAGCGGATTCAGCAGGCGCCGCATGACGAATGCCGCAAGACCGGCGCCGCAGGCCAGCACGAAGACGCCGAGCGCCGCAAGGATAAACGCCATGTCATGCGACTGCTGGCGGGCCGTGCTGATATCGGCCTCGGCCTTGGCTCCCTCGCGATCGACGACAGCCGTGACGATGGCGCTCGTCGCCTCGATCTCCTTTTGCAGCGCATCCGAGAACCCGTCGAAATTGCCCATCAATTTATTGCCTTCCGTCGCACCGCCGGCGATGAAGGCATTGGCCATCTCGATCCCGGCCTTGTGGAATTCGGCATAGCGCTCGGACAACAGCTTCATTGCCGGGACAAGATCGGGGGCGTTAAGTTTCTGGGCCAGAGCGTCGATCCGAGTGACGAGTTCGGCGAGGCGCGCGGCCTCCTGCTCGGCCAGCAGGAATCCGTCGTCGAGGCCGTCCTTCGCCTGCGTCGCCGAAATGTCGGTCAAGGATTCCTGGGTGCTGACGATCGCCAGCTCCACTTCCTTCTGGCTGGCGATCAGTTCGCGCAACAGGACGTCTGCCTTGCGCTCTTCCTCGTAGAGACTGATGACGGCCTCAAGCTGCCGCTGCCCTGCGATATCGGAAACGGCGATCACCGAGACACTGACGAGAACGAGTCCGCCGATGGCAGCGGAAACGGCCCTGCCGAGGCGAATTTTGAGAAGATTCATGGTGGCCCCAATTGACGATGAAATGTTGAAAGAGCCTCGCCGAGCCATTCGGCGCGCAACATCTGCATCATGCGGTTGGTGGAGCAAACTCCCAGGCAGAGCAAGTTTTAGCCAATGATGTTTAATGAATATTAAACATAGCGGTCGAGTGCAGGACTGCTGCAAGATACAACCAAAAGCTTACATCGCATCGAGCTGCCGGACATTTCCCCAAACTTCGTCGAAGACAAGCTCCTCGATCGGCAGCCTTTGCCGCCAGCCTTTCAACGCCAGTTCGGGCTGGTCGTAGAGCCGGTCAACATAGCCGACGCAGAACCAGCCGATCACTTCCACATGGGCCGGAATGCCGAGCACGGCGCGCACATCGTCCTGATGGAAGATGCTGACCCAGCCTACGCCTACACCCTCGGCGCGCGCGGCAAGCCAGAGGTTCTGCACGGCACAGACGGTCGAATAGCTGTCCATGCGGGGATTGTGGGTCCGCCCCAGCACCACGGGCCCGCCGCGGGTCGGATCGCAGGTAACGCAGATGCCGAGCGGCGCCTTGCGGATGCCTTCGAGCTTCAGCCGCATATAGGTCTCGCGCTGCTCGCCGCCGAACAGGGCCGCGGCTTCCTCGTTCGCCTTGGAAAAGGCCCGCCACACCGCCTCGCGTCGCTCCGTGTCCCGCACAAGAAGAAAATTCCACGGCTGCATGAAGCCTACCGAGGGCGCGCTGTGGGCGGCGTCCAGCAGGCGGGCGATCAGGTCTTCGGGTAATGGATCGGGCAGGAACTGGTCCCGCACGTCGCGGCGGGTCCGGATCGCTCGGTAGACGGCCTCGCGCTCTTCCACAGAAAAGGCGCCAGCCCGGACGAGATGGTCGTTCGGTTCGTCGTGCATCGTTTTATCCCCAACAATGCGTCCGACCGCCTGCCGTCCTCGCAGGCTAAGCCTATCTTGCCAGGCCGGTCTTCTGACTGGGCTTCATCTGCACCGCGCCGACCTTCCCGGCCCCAAAAGGGCCAGTGGCTCGAACCGTCTGCGGTTCGTTGGCGCGAGGCATCCACCTCACAGCGTTGGGCACGTGCCGGAATTCCACCGGCTTCCCGATTCTCCCGCCCCGGAAGGGCGGGCACCTGACGGAAGAATGTCTACAGCATCATGGCCCGAAGGCAAGACGGCTTGCCCGTGTCTGCCTAACCGGCCGCCGGGGAATAGCGGACATAGGCGAATTCGTCGCCATCCGGAGACCAGCACGGAACGTTGATCGTGCCCTGTCCGCCGAACAGTTCGAACAATGTCTCCGGATTGCTCCCGTCCGGATCTACGAGCCGCAGCCGCACGTCGAGATCGCGCGGATGGTCGAAGACGTCCGGGTCGTAGGACAAGAGCAGGACCTTGTCGCCCTTCGGCGACGGATGCGGAAACCAGTCGCCGAATGCGCTGTCAGTGATCCGCTCCGCCGCACCGCCTTCGAACGGCACGCGCCAGATCTGCATCCGCCCCGAGCGGCTGGAATTGAAATAGATCCATCGGCCATCCGGCGAATAGTCGGGACCGTCATTGCGGCCCTCGCCGAAGGTCAGCCGGCTCTCGTCTCCGCCTTCAATGGATATCGTATAAATGTCGAACAGGTCGTTGCGAATACCGCAATAGGAAAGCGTGCGGCCGTCCGGCGACCAGCCGTGCCAGTAGGACGGCAGATTGCGCGTGACCTGGCGCGGCGTGCCGCCCTCAGAAGGCAGGATGTAGATGCACGACTTGCCGTGCTCCACCTTGTCCGACACGACGATATATCTTCCGTCCGGCGAGATCCCATGGTCGTTGTTGCAGGCCGTGGCAAAACCGGTATCGATCTGCACCGGCGCGGCACTGCCGTCCGCCGGCAGCCGGTAGAGCAATCCGTCGCCATTGATGACGAGGGAGGCGCCGTCCGGGCTCCAGTTCGGCGCCTCGACCAGCCGGTCCGTCTGCCACACGACGCGCCGGGCGCGGCTGCGGATATTGAAGATCTCGACGGAACTCCGCATCGCGCGCTCCCTTTGGGCCTCGGGAATCGCCTCTGTCAGCGATCCCGGAAACGGTTGGTGATCGGATAACGCCGGTCGCGACCAAAATTCTTGCGGGTGATCTTCACGCCCGGTGCCGACTGGCGGCGCTTGTATTCGGCGAGATAGAGCAGATGCTCGACGCGGTGCACGGTGGCGATCTCATGGCCGCGCGCGACGATCTCGTCGACGGACATTTCCTTCTCCACCAGGCATTCGAGGATGTCGTCCAGCACCGGATAGGGCGGCAGCGAATCCTGGTCCGTCTGGTTGGGCCGCAACTCCGCCGACGGCGCCTTGGAGAGGATGTTGGCCGGGATGACCTCGCCCGAGGGCCCGAGCGCGCCCGGCGGCACATGCTTGTTGCGCCACGCGGCCAGCGCATAGACCTGCATCTTGTAGAGGTCCTTGATCGGATTGAAGCCGCCGTTCATGTCGCCGTAAAGCGTCGCATAGCCGACCGACATTTCCGACTTGTTGCCGGTCGTCACCACCATCGAGCCGAACTTGTTGGAGATCGCCATCAGGATCGTGCCGCGGGCACGGCTCTGCAAGTTCTCCTCGGTGATGCCGCTCTCGGTTCCCTCGAACATGTCGGAGAGCGCGGAGAGGAATCCGTCCACCGGCTCGCCGATCGGCACGGTGTCGTAGTGACAACCGAGCGCCTTGGCGCAGGCGGCAGCGTCAGTGAGCGATTCCTTGGAGGTATAGCGATAGGGCAGCATGATCGCCCGCACGCGCTCCTCGCCCAGCGCATCGACGGCGATCGCCGCGCAGATGGCCGAGTCGATACCGCCCGACAGGCCCAGCACGACGCTCTTGAAGCCGTTCTTGTTCACATAGTCGCGGAAACCCAGCACGCAGGCGCGATAATCGGCCTCTTCCTTTTCCGGAATGCGCGACATCGGCCCCTCGCCGCAGCGCCAGCCGTCGGCCGCACGCTTCCAGGTGCTTACCGACAGGGTGGATTCGAACTGGCTCATCTGAAAAGCCAGCGTCTTGTCGGCATTGAAAGCGAAGCTCGCGCCGTCGAACACGAGTTCATCCTGTCCGCCGACCTGGTTGGCAAAGACAAGCGGCAACCCGCTTTCGATGACCTGGCGCAACGCCACCTGATGGCGGATGTCGAGCTTGTCGCGATGATAGGGCGACCCGTTTGGCACCAGGAGGATCTCGGCGCCGCTTTCGGCCAGCGTCTCGCAGACGCCTAGGTCGTTCCAGATCTCCTCGCAAATCGGTATCCCCAGGCGCACCCCCCGGAAATTGTAGGGGCCGGAAATCGTGCCCTCGACGAATACGCGCTTCTCGTCGAACTCGCCGTAGTTCGGCAGATCGACCTTGTCGCGGATCGCGGTGATTTTGCCTGCGTCCAAAAGAGCGACGGAGTTGTGCCGACCTTTTTCGCCCTGGCGCGGGAAGCCTATCACGACGCCCGGCCCACCATCCGCGGTATCGGCGGCAAGCTGTTCAACCGCCGTGCGGCACGCCTTCAGGAACGCCGATTTCAGCACCAGATCCTCCGGCGGATAGCCGGAAATGAAAAGCTCGGTGAGGAGCAGCAGATCGGCCCCCTGGGACGCGGCTTCGGACCGCGCCTCCCGGGCCTTGGCGAGATTGCCGGCGACGTCGCCGACAGTCGGATCGAGCTGCGCAATGGCAATGCGGAGGGTGTCGGATCGGGTCTGAATATCGCTCATGACCCTCGTTTAGCGCGGGACGCTCGCCTTCGCAATGTCGCCGAGCGAAAGGGGCGTGCCGCGCTGCAACAGACGGTGTTGAAAATCGCGGGAACAAACCGCCGCGCCGCATGGTTCATCTAGCGTTCATGACGACTATGTGACAGCTATGCGACAGTTTTGTTAAACTTCTTGACGATTGCTGGAGAGCGCGTTGGCTGAGATTATCTCCGAGCCCGGAATGTCCATTGCGAGTGCAAGTATCGCCCGCCAGGGCGAGAAAGCTGCGCGTTCGCAGCGCGCCGTGGCGCTGCGTCCGGCGATAAGGCTCGTCAACTCGCTGGTACTGGCGCTCCTAACGATCATCGTGACCGAATGGCTGGCGCGTGGCACGCTGATCGACGTCTCCGACTACCTTCTCTCTCCGGCCCGTCCCGGCATGGTGGCCGTGCTGGCGCTCTTCCTGCTCTTCATTGCCGCCGACGCGCTGTTCGGCAGGGCCTACCAGTCCGCGCTGATCCTCGTGCCGCTGGCGATCCTGCCGGCCTTCCTGTCGATGCAGAAGCAGCAGTACCTCTCCGATCCGCTCTATCCGAGCGACATGCTGTTCGGCCGCCAGATCGGCGAGCTCGTGCCGGTGATGTTCGCCGCCCGGCCGTTCGCCTCGATCGGCCTGGTCCTCGGTACACTCGCAGCGCTTGGCCTGCTCGGCTATCTGCTGGTGCTCGGACGCCGCCACTTTCCGCAGCTTTCGGCGTCGTCGAAGCTCTTCCGCCTCATCGTGTCCCTGCCCCTGATCGGCGGCTTCCTGTCGCTGATGGACCCCAACTCGTTCTCCTATGTCCGCGACCGGCTGAACATCGTGCCGATGATGTGGGACCAGCAGGAAAACTATCGCCACAACGGCTTCCTGCTCGCCTTCGCCTTCAACGTGCCGATGGCCAATGTCCAGGCGCCGCAGGGCTATGGCGCCGACGTGATCACCGACATCGCGCCGGAGCGGCTACCCGCGACCTTCTTCGGCGGCCGCAATGCCGACGTGATCATGGTGATGAGCGAGTCGCTGTGGGATCCGACGCGCCTCAACAACGCCGCGTTGTCGCCCGATCCGATGCCGACAATCCGCGCCAATTCCTCCGGCAACCTGTTCTCGCCGGAATTCGGCGGCATGACCGCCAATGTCGAATTCGAGGCACTGACCGGCTTCTCCAATGCCTTCCTGCCTTATGGCAGTATTCCCTATCAGCAGTATGTGCGCCGACCCCTGCCCTCGCTCGCCACTTTCTTCGCTTCGAAGGGCTACACGACACGCGCCTTCCATCCGTTCCAGAGCTGGTTCTGGAACCGGGCCAATGTCTACCAGTCGCTCGGCTTCCAATCCTTCATGTCGGAAGAGAACATGCCGGTGATGGACAAGCGTGGCCTGTTCACCTCGGACGACGCGCTGACCAAGGAAATCATCCGCTCGGCCGACCAGACCAAGGAACCGTTCTTCTTCTTCGCCGTCACGCTCCAGGGCCATGGTCCCTACGAGAAGAACCGCTATGCGAAGAACACGATCGACGTGCAGTCCGCGTCGCTTGCACCGGAAAACCGTGACAGCCTGGCGACCTACGCCCAGGGCGTGCGCGAAGCCGACAGCAGCCTCAAGGCCCTGATGGACTGGGCGAAGAAGCGCCGCCGCGAGACGATTATCGTGCTGTTCGGCGACCATCTGCCGCCGCTCGGCAATGTCTATACCGAAACCGGCTACATGCCGGACGTGGTCGCCACCCGCAAGGCTTCGGTCGGCGTGATGAAGCGCGAGCACGAGACGCCGCTTGTGGTCTGGTCGTCGAAGCGCGGCGTGCAGAAGGATCTCGGCTCGGTCAGCCCGTCGCAGCTGCCCTATTACGTGGTTCGCCTCGCCGGCTACCGGCACGCCTTCTACACCGGCGTCCTCGGCCGGCTGCACGAACGTTATGCCGTCGTGGACCGCCACCAGCTGATCGAGCGCAATGACCGTCCCCGCCCCGACTGGGCGACCTCCGGTGCGCCGATCGATCCGCTGATCCGCGACTACCGCTACCTGCAGCACGACCAGATGTTCGGCGAGGGTTTTGGCACGGAGCGCTTCTTCCCCGAGCAGGCGGAGCGGCTCGACGCCCCGGCCAGTTGACCGGTCCGGACGGTTTCGTCAAACCGATGACGGATTTCGCGCGCGACGGAACTCCGTTCCCCATCTTGCGTCGATGACGTAAACCGGCCATTGACACAAAACGGATATGAAAATTGTCTAGCCAGCACTTAGGCTTTCGTGCCGCGCCGTCCTCCCGCTCGCCGGAGAGCCGGCCGGAATGCAGGCCCACCCGATGATGTTCAAGACCTTTAGCAAAGCGTAAACAAGCCATGCGGCCACTGACCCGCACCGAGATTGCCGCCAACCCTCTGTTTCCGACGATCGAGAAACAGATCGCCGAACACCTGATCGGCATACACGTGCGCACGCCCCGCCTGTCGCGGCTGAAGGCATCGCATCGCAAGTGGCTGATGACCCATTCGCTGTTCGCCCTGTCCCTCCAGCGTCGGGACGACGACCCCTTGTCGGGGCTGACGGCGACCCGCTTTGTCGAGATCGTCATGAAGCTTGGCGCAGCGAGCCGCAACACCGCGACCGCCTTCCTCGCCGAACTGGTCGCCTACAAGTTCCTGCGCGACATTCCCGATGTACCCGACCGTCGCGTGCGCGTTCTGGAAACGACCGAAACCGCCTATGATGCCATGGAGGCCTGGTTCATGGGGCACATGGCCTGCCTCGACCGCCTGGATGGCGGCACGCGCGAGCAGACCGCCACCGCCGATCCGCGCATCTTCCGCATCGCCCAGCCCTTTGCCGCCGCCCATCTGGTCGAGGATCCGGCCTGGCGCGATCCGCCCGACAGCATCGGCCATTTCCTCTGGTCGGATCTCGGCGGCATGGTTCTCCACCATCTCATTGCCCGCATTCCCGGCACCTCGGCCGATGCGGAACGCATCGACGTCGGCCCGCTGTCGCTGCCGGAACTCAGCGAGGTCTACATGATCTCCGCCACCAACCTGAAGCGCATGTTCAAGAAAGCCGAGATCGATGGCCTGCTGGGCTGGCAACTGCCACGCCGGCGCGGATCGCTGTGGCTGTCGCGTCATTTCGTCAACGACTACTTCGCATGGCAGTCGGCGAAGTTCGCAGCACTCGAACAGGCTTTCCACCATGCGACCGGCGAACTCGGCATCACCCTGCCGGTGCTGCCGTCGCTCCAACCCCTGCCGGTTCGTCAGGCAGGCCTGCCGGCCTGAAAGGCCGGCAGTTTGTCATCGATCTCGTAGAACGCGCCCTTGTCGGCACAATAGATGTGATAGCCGCCGGCAAGCCCGCTCGGCTGGTCGAAGGCCCCGGCCATGACCGAGATACGGTCGCTGCCGTCGCGCAGCCAGAAAAGCGCCGAACCGCAGCGCGTGCAGAAGCCCCTTTGCGCCCCGTCGCTCGACCGGTACCATCCGATCATGTCCTCGCCGGCCAGATCCATGCGGTCGCGCGATACGTCGGTCGCCGCATAGAAGAGGCCCGTCTGGCGCCGGCATTGCGAACAATGGCAGAAGACGACTTCGCGCAGGGGTCCCCTTGTCCGGAAGCGGACGGCGCCGCACAGGCAGGCCCCGGTTCTCTGCTCGTCCATTCAGCGCCCCCCAATTGGCAAAAAGAAACCGGGCCAGCTTGGGGAAGCCGGCCCGGTTGGTCAAATGCGCTTATCTGAAGCTAAGCTTCAGCCGTTTGCGACCATCATCCGCTTTTCATCGCGGCCGCCCTTCATCCGCTCGGCGAGCAGGAAGGCCAGTTCGAGCGCCTGGTCGGCATTGAGACGCGGGTCGCAATGGGTGTGGTAGCGATCCTGCAGGGCTTCTGCCGTGACCGCACGGGCACCACCGGTGCATTCCGTCACATCCTTGCCGGTCATCTCGATGTGGATGCCGCCCGGATGCGTGCCTTCCGCGCGATGGATCTGGAAGAAGCTCTCGACTTCCGACAAGATCCGCTCGAACGGCCGGGTCTTGTAGTTGTTGAGGGTGATCGTGTTGCCGTGCATCGGATCGCACGACCAGACCACCTTGCGGCCCTCGCGTTCGACCGCACGGATCAGCTTCGGCAGGTGATCGGCGACCTTGTCGTGACCGAAACGGCAGATCAGCGTCAGACGGCCGGCTTCATTGGCCGGATTGAGCGCGTCGATCAGCTCGATCAGGTTGTCGGCCGTCAGCGACGGGCCGCATTTGAGGCCGATCGGGTTCTTGATGCCGCGGAAATATTCAACATGTGCGTGGTCGAGCTGGCGGGTGCGGTCGCCGATCCAGATCATATGGCCGGAGGTCGCGTACCAGTCGCCGGAGGTCGAGTCGACGCGGGTCATCGCCTCTTCATAGCCAAGCAGCAAGGCTTCGTGGCTGGTGAAGAAATCGGTTTCGCGTAAGGCCGGCTGGTTGTCGGAATTGATGCCGATCGCCTTCATGAAATCCATGGTCTCGGAAATCCGGTCGGCAAGCTTGCGGTAACGCTCGCCCTGCGGGCTGTCCTTGACGAAGCCGAGCATCCACTGATGGACGTTGTCGAGGTTGGCATAGCCGCCCATGGCAAAGGCGCGCAACAGGTTGAGCGTCGCTGCCGACTGGCGGTAGGCCATCAGCTGGCGTTCCGGATTGGGAATGCGCGCCTCTTCGGTGAACTCGATGCCATTGACTATATCGCCGCGATAGCTCGGCAACTCAACCCCGTCGATCGTTTCGAAATCCGACGAGCGCGGCTTGGCGAACTGGCCGGCGATGCGGCCGACCTTGACGACCGGCAGCTGAGCGCCAAAGGTCAGCACGACAGCCATCTGCAGGAAGGCGCGGAAAAAGTCACGGATCGTGTCGGCACCATGCTCTGCGAAGCTCTCGGCGCAATCGCCGCCCTGCAGCAGGAAGGCGTTGCCTTCAGCCACATTGGCGAGATGCTTTTTCAACCGGCGCGCCTCACCCGCGAAAACCAGCGGCGGAAAGGTTGCAAGCTGCGCTTCGGTCGCGCGCAGCGCCGCCATGTCCGGATAGGCCGGAACCTGCTTGATCGGCTTGCTGCGCCAGCTGCTTGGGGTCCAATTCTGTGCCATGATCGTCACCTGCTGTTCGAAATAGAACGGCCTCCTCCCGGCCGCTTTGGATCGGGGGCTTATAGACCCTAATATTTGCCTTGCAAAGCCGAACTTGAAGGGCCACCGGCAACGATTCTGCCGGGGCGTCGAAAAAGACACCCACCTTTCGCCATCAGACGATGACTGCCGACCTCGCGTGCCGGAAATCCCCGCACTTGCATTTACATGGACGTAAACGTAAGTTTTTCGCTTGTTGGGCGTGGGAGATGGAGGAGATCAGCCATGCAGCACCGGACCGCCGTCGCGCGCGAAGAGATCACATTTGCCGCAAAGGACCGCTTTCCCCTCGCCGGAACCCTGTTCCAGGGGGACGGCGATGGCCCCCTCGCCCTCATTTCGTCCGCCGCCGCCGTGCCGCGCGGCATCTACGCCCGCTTTGCCGAACACCTTGTCGCCGAACGCGGCTTTCGCGCCGCGCTGACCTATGACTACCGCGGCGTCGCCGGCTCCCGCATCCCCCGCGACTGGAAGACCCGGCCAAGCATGGCCGACTGGGCGGAGAAGGATATGGCGGCGGCCATCGACCGCCTGGAGAGCGTCGCGCCGGGCCATGCCATGGTCGGCATCGGCCAGTCCTTCGGCGGCCAGGGCCTCGGCCTCTGCGGCCGTGCCAACCGCTTCGACCGCTATCTGATGGTCGCGGTGATGTCGGGTCACTGGGCCTACACCGCCGAGCCCTACAAGGTCTTTGCCTCGATGAACCTGGTCGGCGTGCCGCTCGCCTTGCTGACCGGCCGCGTCCCGGGCTGGATCGGGCTGGGGCAAACGCTGCCCGGCACCGTCTTCCGCCAATGGGCCCGCTGGGGCCGTTCGCCGGACTATTTCTTCGCCGACCGAAAGATGGATGCAGCGCGCCGCTTTGCCGAAGTCCGCACCCCGATCCTGTCGATCGGCGTCGAGGACGACGTGTGGGGCACGCCGAAGGCCCAGGAGGCCATCCTCAAGGCCTATGTGAATGCCCCCGTCGAGCGCATGCGCGTATCGCCGGCGGTGACCGGACAGCCGATCGGCCATCTCGGCTTCTTCCGTCCGGCCTTTCGCGACAGCCTGTGGAAACCGGCGGTCGACTGGCTGAGCGATAGCCCATCGTCGTCATCGGCAATCGCCTCCTGAGCCAGGCGGCGCGAATTTCAAACGATTAAAGCGACAGAATCTCCACTTCCGACCACTTGGTGATGGAGGCTGGCGTCCGTCGAAAAATTATCATACTCTAATCTTCGGATGCGAGCGGAGGGGCTCGCGTCCGGAGGGTTTACATCAAGCTTCGCGCCAGTCTCGACCGCTATAGCGGATGAGGCAGGGATCTTCTGCCTTTCGGGGAACGGCGTGGGCTGCTCCCGCGTATCAGTAACGATCATGAGGATCAGTGCTATGGCGTATGATTGGAGTGGTGTTCGTACCAGGCGTATCCGGCGGTTGAAATTCGCAATCGCGTCCTGTCTCGGGCTGATGGTGCTGGCGGCACCGGTTCTGGCCTTCACCTGAAAAGAACTTTGCTCACAACGGAACCCGCGCTGCGTTCCGGCGTTTGAGCATGGTCGGACAGGCGCCAAGGCGCATGTCCGAGGTTCCTTCCGTATCAATTGCCCCGTCATCGACGGGGCTTTTTTCGTTTCAGGGCCATCCTCCAGCGCGCAGAAGACAGGATCTCCGTTTACACCCGCTCACCGTTCCTGATCCGATAGCTCGGGCTGTACATGGTCACCAGTTCCTCCGCTGCCGTCGGATGCACCGCCATCGTCCGATCGAAATCGTCCTTGGTGCAACCGGCCTTGAGCGTGATGCCGAGGATCTGCGCCATCTCGCCGGCATCGTGGCCGAGGATATGCGCGCCCACGACCTTACGGTCGGCAGCATTGACGATCAGCTTCATGATGGTCTTTTCATTGCGCCCGGAAAGCGTCGCCTTCATCGGCCGGAACTGGGCGCGGTAGACCTCAAGGTCGCCGAACCGTTTGGCCGCCTCCTCCTCCGACAGACCGACGGTCCCGATCTCCGGCTGCGAGAACACCGCCGTGGCGATCATGTCGTGATCCGGCGAGGTCGGATTGTTCTTGTACTCGGTCTCGATGAAGCACATCGCCTCGTGGATCGCCACCGGCGTCAGTTGAACGCGGTCGGTGACGTCGCCGAGCGCGAAGATGCTCGCGACATTGGTGCGCGAATACTTGTCGACGACGATCGCCCCGCGCTCGTTGATCTCGACCCCTGCCGCCTCAAGGCCGAGCCCCTTGGTATAGGGATCGCGTCCGAGCGCCAGCATGACCTGGTCGGCAACCAGTTCGCCGCTGTTCTTCGTGGCAGCAACCAGCCGCCCGTCGGGAGCATTGCTCACCTGTTCGATGATGTCATGGCACAGGATGCGGATGCCCTTGGCCTCCATCGCCTCATGCAGGCCGCGCCGCATGTCATGGTCGAAGCGGCTGAGGATCTCCGCGCCACGATAGATCAGCGTCGTCTCGACGCCGAGGCCGTGGAAAATGTTGGCGAACTCGACAGCAATGTAACCGCCGCCGGCAATCACGATCGCCCGCGGCAGTTCCTTCAGGTCGAAGGCTTCGTTGGACGAAATGCACAGCTCGTGGCCGGGAAGCGCTGCATGGGGATTGGGAGCGCCGCCGACGGCGATGATGATCTTTTCGGCGGTAACGATCTTTCCGGACTTCAGCAGGCGCACGCTGTTGGGGCCAGCCAGCTCGGCACGCGTTTCGAGGATCTCGGCGCCGGCATTGTCGAGCCCCTTCCGGTAGAGGCCTTCCAGTCGGGCGATTTCCCGGTCCTTCGCCGCCACCAGCGTCGGCCAGTCGAAACGGGTCTCGCCGACGGTCCAGCCATAGCCGGCCGCATCCTCGAAATGCTCGTGGAACTGCGAGGCATAGACGAACAGCTTCTTCGGCACGCAGCCGCGGATGACGCAGGTGCCGCCGAAGCGGTATTCCTCAGCGATCGCGACCTTCTTGCCGAGCGCGGCGGCGATCCGGGCGCTGCGCACGCCGCCGGAGCCGCCACCGATCACGAACAGATCATAGTCAAAACCGGACATGGCGAATCTCCTTGCAAATCAGCGGTACGGATGGTCGCCCTGATATAGGATGCGGTGTCACCAAAATAAAAGCCCGGAACGTGTCCGGGCTTTGCATTTCTCAAGAAGCGGCTGAGCTCAGGGCTTGGGGGCCGCAGGCGTGGCACCGACTTCCTTGAGCATGGCTTCGTTGGCCTGCTTTTCCAGGTCGCGGGCGACGCCGGCGGTCCAGATGTCGGCGGCCTTCATCAGTTCGCGGATGGCGATCGGGCCGTCCTTGAGCAGCTTCTTGCCGGCCTCGCTTGTGTAGAAGGTCGTCATGGTGTTGAGCTCTTCGATGGTGAAAGCCTTGGCATAGACCAGGGCCGCCTCGCGCTCCAGATCGCCACGGCGCGGCGCAAGCTTCAGAGCTTCGGCATCCACCGTTTCGGAGATCTTGTCATCAAGGTTCGGATAGGCCTGGATGAGCTGAGCCTTCAAACGATCCGAAATATTCGGCAGGATGGAATCGAGCCGATCGGTCGCGCCCAGCGCGGTGATCGCGGCGCGCGCCGCCTGAATGTGTTCAGCCGAGATTTCCTGTGCCTCGGCGGAAAAGCCCATGAAGAGGCCACCGGCAATGACGGTGACAGAAGCGAAACGCCCCAAACCCGAAAATTTGACCATGAAATCCATTGCTCCTGTTTAGATCTTTGCGTCCATGACCCGCGCCCCCGCCGGTCCGGCGATGATGGCAAGCGAGGCCAGATTGATGAATAGCCCGTGCTCGACAACACCGGGGATCGTGTTGAGCGCAATGGCCAAGGCCTCTGCATCAGGAATGCGGCCAAATGATGCGTCGAGGATGAGGTGGCCGCCGTCGGTGGTGAAGAGCCCGTCGCCGGAAGCGCGCAATTTGAGTTCGCCGGTGAGCCCCAGTCGCTCGGCCGTCTTTTCCACCGCGATCCGCGTGGAAGCCTGGCCGAAGGGATTGATCTCGATCGGCAGCGGAAAGCGGCCAAGAACGTCAACGACCTTGCTCTCGTCGGCAATGACGATCATGCGCTCGGAGGCCGCGGCGACGATCTTCTCGCGCAGCAAGGCTCCGCCGCCGCCCTTGATCAGCCGAAGCTGCGCGTCGACTTCGTCGGCGCCATCGATCGTGAGATCGAGCTGCGGCAGCTCGTCGAGCGATTTCAGGGGCACGCCGAGTTCAAGGCAGAGACGCGCCGTGCGTTCCGAAGTCGGCACACCCTCGACCTTCAGGCCTCCGGCCACTTTCTCCGCCAGAAGCCGGACAAACTCCTCCGCGGTGGAACCGGTGCCGATGCCGAGACGCATTCCGTCTTCGACATGCTCCAAAGCTGCAGCCGCAGCCTTTATCTTCATCTCGCGGGCGTCCATGCGCCAAAAGCTCCTGTCCGTTTCGTCGTCAGCTGTTTACACGCCTCGCCGGGCAAACGAAAGCCCCTTTCCGATACCGCTGTATCGGTTGCCTTTTGTCACTATTTCGCCTACCCGGCTTGTGCAATCCCGCGTTCCATCAGCCAGCGACGGAGCATGCCCTTGATAGCCCCCACGATCGTCTTCGACCTTGACGGTACGCTCGTCGACACGGCGCCGGACCTGGTCTCCAGCCTCAACCATACGATCGCCGTCGCCGGGTTGCCACCGGTCGGCTACGAGGACCTGACCCATCTGGTCGGCCATGGCGCCCGCGCCATGATCGCGCGCGCCTTCGCGCTGCGCGCCGTGCCGCTGGCCGAAGAGGAACTCCAGCCCCTGCTCGATCGCTTCATCGATCACTATACGGCGGGCATGCCGGGCGAAAGCCAGCCGTATCCCGGCCTCGTCGATGCCCTCGGCCGCTTGAGGGAAGCGGGCTTCCGGCTCGCCGTGTGCACCAACAAGATGGAGGGGCTGGCGGTGCCGCTGATCGAGAAGCTGGGTCTCGCCCATCATTTCGCCGCCATCGCCGGCGGCGACACCTTTCCCGTGCGCAAGCCGGATCCCGGCCACCTGACGGCAACGATCGAGAAGGCCGGCGGCGATCCGACCCGCGCCGTAATGGTCGGCGACAGCATCAACGACATCCTCGCCGCCCGGAATGCCGGTATCCCGTCGATCGTCGTGCCCTTCGGCTATTCCGATCGCCCGGTCGAGGAACTTGGCGCGGACCGGCTGATCCGCCACTTCGACGAGCTGACGCCGGCGCTGCTGTCGGAGCTGATCGGGCGGGCTTGACGCCCGCCCTCTTTTCTTAGCTGCGCGGCGCGCGGGCGTCGCTGATCGCCTTGAAGGCCTTGCGGGTTGAATCGTCGCGGCCGTAGACGTCGTCGAAATAGTCGACCCCGCCGTCCTTGTTCGGCCAGGCGGTGAAATACGACACATAGACCGGGATCTTCTGCGGCACCTGCACCGCCCGGTTTTGGCCGGACGCGATCTGCTTGGCGATCTCGGCCGTCGTCGTGCCCATCACCGCCGCCGCCATGACGCGCGGCTCGGCCAGGCGCACGCAGCCATGGCTGAGCGCGCGCATGTCGCGCTGGAAGAAGCTCTTCGACGGCGTGTCGTGCATGTAGATCGAGTGCGAATTCGGGAACAGGATCTTCAGCTCGCCAAGCGCGTTGTCGCTGCCCGGAGGCTGGCGAACATCGACGCTGTGGGTGGAGTTCCAGTCGATCTCGCCCGACGAGACCTTGCGCCCGCCATAGCTCACCTCATAGCCGAGCCGGTCCAGATAGCTGGGATCGGCCCTGAGCTTGGGCAGCATTTCGTTGACGATGATCGACTTCGGCACGCCCCAATAGGGATTGAACTCGACCGTCTCGATCTGGTCCTGGAAGAAATAGGTCTGGTTCGACTTCGACCCGACGACCACCCGCATGGCCAGCTGCTCGCGGCCCTCGTTGAAGTAATAGGCGGTGAAGGCCGGCTGGTTGATGAAGACGTAACGCTGGCCCAGATCGTCAGGCAGCCAGCGCAGCTGTTCCATGGCGATGACAAGCTTGTCGATCTTCTCGGCATTGCTGTGGCCGGTCAGCGCACGAATGGTCGCGCGACCGACGACGCCGTCGGGCTTCAGGCCCCTTTCCTTCTGGAAGGATTCGACCACGGCGACCAGTTCGGGGGTGTATTCGGGCGCGCCCCCATAGGCCGAAAGCACGGCCGCATGGGTCGTCTTCAGCGCTTCGGAGCCTTCGGTCCCGATCGCGGCGAGGATGTTGGCGAGTTCCGGATTGCTCTGGCCGGGCTTGAGCAGCGTGCCGGGCGCAATTTCGACCCGGGCGCCCGCCTGGCTGTCGGCCGCGCGCAAGCGGCCAAGCTCCGCCTTCATGGCCTGGAACTGCGCATTGTCGGGATCGCGCGAGCGCAGATAGGCGGCAACATCCGGGCTCAGCCGCAGCATGTTGAGGACGGGCTTCAGATTGACCGCCTTGCGCTTGAAGTCGTGATAGCCGGAAATCTTGTTCGGATCGACCCGGCCGCGCGCCGTGTCGGTGGCATAGGTCAGCAGCTTGGCCGACAGCGCCACCTCGAACCGTGCCAGATCGCGGAAAAGCTTGTCCGGATCGGACGGATCGGCCGCCTCTGCCGGCAATGCGACCGCATAGTCTTCCGGCGCAAGCCCGGCCTCGGAGGCCTGTGCAAGTCCCTGCATCGCCTGCCGCGCCCGCTCGGTGATGCCCGCTTCGGTTACCCAGATCAGCGGCTTGTTGTCCTTGAAATAGGCTTCCACGGCAGCCGCGATCTCGTCGGGCGCACGCACCCCCGTCTCGGCGAGGAAACGGCGCACCTGCGGCTGGTCGCCGGCAAGGGCCGGGCTTGCCGCATTGACGTCAGCGGCGACCGGTGTGTTCGGCGCCTTGATCGCGATCGGGCGCGTCGCCTCGGCCTTGTAGGTGTAATAGCGCGGCCCCGCGACCTTCGGCAGCGGCTCCGGATCGCCCATCTCCAGCCCGCCCCGCGCCTGGGGATCGAGGATCGTGCTTGTGCCCGTGCCGGACCGTTGGCTGGATTTGCCCGGTCCGCCGCGCAGCAGATCGAGAAGCGTGGCCGCCTCCGCCGCCTGAGGCAAGGCATTGAGGCTCGTCATCGCAGCCAGCACTGCCGTTGCCGCGATCTTCTTGTACTTTGTCATTCTCGCACTCGTTCCAGGTCTGTCGTCGCGAAGCGGCGCACGGGGCCGCCGCCGTTCATGGCGCGGATCACTAGCCGATAGGCATATCATTGAAAAGTTGCCGACGCTTCGGCGCCGAAGCCAACCGGTTTCAAATTTGCGTGAGTCCGCAAATGCCGGAGAGCCGGCATTCGTCCAGACTTTAATGAAAATACTCGTTAAATTTTCCTTTACCGGCCACCAAAAGCTTCTGCCCGCCCAAGGGTGAACGAGACCGGCGGCGCGATTTTGCCTGGCCGCGTGCCAAATATGACACGCGGCACCCAGGGCTTTCAGTCCGGCGCCTTGCTCCCGTCGGCCAGCAGCCAGCGCGAGAGCACCAGGGCGAGCGACGCCCCGACGAGCTGTGCCACGACAAAGGCCGGCACATCCGCGAGACGGATCCCCGCAAAGCTGTCGGAAAAGGCACGCGCCAGCGTCACGGCCGGATTGGCGAACGAGGTGGAAGCCGTGAACCAGTAGGCCGCAGTGATGTAGAGCCCGACCGAGAGCGGAATGCTTTCCGGCCTGTGCCGGCGGGTGAGCAGTATGGTGAGGAGCAGACCGAAAGTTGCCACGCCCTCGGCGATCCATTGCCCCGATCCCGTGCGCGCCTTGACCGACATCTGCAGCACCGTGAGATCGAACATCAGATGCGCCAGCCATACGCCGGCAAGGGCGCCGGCAACCTGTGCCATCACGTAGGACGCGGCTTCCTTGCGTGAAATCTCTGCCGAGGCGAGCATGACCAGCGTCACCGCGGGATTGAAATGCGCACCCGACACCGGCCCGAACATGGTGATCAACACGACGAGGATCGCGCCTGTCGCAAGCGTATTGCCAAGCAGCGCCACCGCCACATTGCCGCCGGCAAGCGCCTCGGCCATGATGCCCGAGCCGACCACGGTCGCAAGAAGCAGGGCAGTCCCGAGACACTCGGAGGCGATCCGTCTGGCTGTCGTCACGATTTTCCGCCCTTGGCCCTGATTGGGATCACTGCTTGCCGATCTCGCTGATCCGCTTCTGCAGTGCGAGCCGGTCGAGGCTTGCGATCGGCAGATTGACGAAGATGGAGATGCGGTTGTTCAGCATCCGGTAGGTGTCGGCAAAAGCCAGCGCCTTCTCCGGATCCGTGCCTTCGACGGCCGCCGGATCCGGAACGCCCCAATGGGCGGTCATCGGCTGGCCAGGCCAGACCGGGCAGGATTCGGCGGCGGCCGAATCACAGACCGTGAAGACGAAATCCATCTTCGGCGCGCCGGGCACGGCAAACTCGTCCCAGCTCTTCGAGCGCAGGCCGGAGACATCGTAGTTTGCCCGCTTGAGCAGATCGACCGCCATCGGGTGAACCTCGCCCTTCGGGTGAGATCCGGCGGAATAGGCCGTGAAGCGGCCCCGCCCCTCGCGGTTGAGGCAAGCCTCGGCAAGGATCGAGCGGGCAGAATTGCCCGTGCACAGGAAAAGCACGTTGAAATGTTCTTGGGTCATAGTGTGAACCTTCAGCAACGACAGGTGATTTCTTCGAGAATCGGCCGACACAGCTCGGGCGAACCGCCGCAGCAGTCCTCGAGCAGGAAGCCCATGAGTGCGCGCATCGCCTCGAGATCGGCGCGATAGCGGATATGCCGGCCTTCGCGCTCACTGCTCACCAGGCCGGCATTGGCCAGCACGGTCAGGTTGGCCGAGAGCGTGTTGGCGCGAAAATTGAGCGCCGTGGCGATGTCGCCGGCGTTGAGTCCTTCGGGGGCGTGACGCACCAGCAAGCGGAAGATCGCCAGCCGTCCGTCATGGCCGAGCGCCGAAAGCGCGTCGAGAGTCTGCTTCGTATCCATACTTCCAGAAATCATGAATTATCGAAATTTACAAGAGACCGCGGCGTGAATATTTAACCTGAATTACGCAGTCAATATTCCGCCACCCATTGCGCCGGACACGACGAAGACTAATTATCCCGGCACGAAACAATTCGAGAGCAAGGCCAGCACGATGAGCAAGACCCGCACCGAAACCGACACTTTTGGCCCGATCGAGGTCGCCGCCGACCGCTATTGGGGCGCCCAGGCCGAACGCTCCCGCGGCAACTTCAAGATCGGCTGGGAGAAGCAGCCCCTCTCCGTCGTGCGCGCGCTCGGCATCGTCAAGCAGGCGGCGGCGCGCGCCAACATGGCGCTCGGCGGTCTTGCCCCCAGCATCGGCGATGTCATCGTCAAGGCGGCGCAGGAGGTGATCGACGGCAAGCTCGACGACCATTTTCCGCTGGTCGTCTGGCAGACCGGCTCCGGCACCCAGTCCAACATGAACGCCAATGAGGTGATCTCCAACCGGGCGATCGAAATGCTCGGCGGGGTCATGGGCTCGAAGAAGCCGGTCCACCCGAACGACCACGTCAACATGAGCCAGTCGTCGAACGACACCTATCCGACGGCCATGCACATCGCCTGTGCCGAACAGATCGTCCGCCACCTGATTCCCAATCTGAAGCACCTCCACGAAGCCCTTGATGCCAAGGCGAAATCCTTCGCCCACATCATCAAGATCGGCCGCACCCACACACAGGATGCCACCCCCCTGACGCTCGGCCAGGAATTCTCCGGCTATGCCGCCCAGGTTGCCTCGGCGATCAAGCGGATCGAACTGACGCTGCCCGGTCTCTACGAACTCGCGCAGGGCGGCACGGCCGTCGGCACCGGGCTCAATGCTCCGATCGGCTTCGCCGAAAAGGTCGCGGAGGAAATCGCGAAGATCACCGGCCTGCCCTTCGTCACAGCCCCCAACAAGTTCGAGGCATTGGCGGCCCACGACGCCATGGTCTTTTCCCACGGCGCGATCAATGCCGCAGCCGCCGCCCTGTTCAAGATCGCCAACGACATCCGCTTCCTCGGCTCGGGCCCGCGCGCAGGCCTTGGCGAGTTGTCGCTGCCGGAAAACGAACCGGGCTCGTCGATCATGCCGGGCAAGGTCAACCCGACCCAGTCGGAGGCGCTGACCCAGGTCTGCGCCCATATCTTCGGCAACAATGCCGCCATCACCTTTGCCGGCAGCCAGGGCCATTTCGAGCTCAATGTCTACAATCCGATGATGGCCTACAACTTCCTCCAGTCCGTGCAACTGCTCGGCGACGCAGCCCGCTCCTTCACCGACAATTGCGTCACCGGCATCGAAGCGCGCGAGGACAATATCCGCAAGGGCGTGGAAAACTCGCTGATGCTGGTGACCGCGCTCAACACCCGCCTCGGCTACGACACCTGCGCCAAGATCGCCAAGACCGCCCACAAGAACGGCACGACGCTGCGCCAGGAAGCGGTCGGCGGCGGCTATCTCAGCAACGAGGAGTTCGACGAACTGGTGCGGCCGGAGCTGATGATCGGGCCGAAGTAACCGCCTCGCGCCCACAGGCGCGCGCCCTTCGGATGACTGGCGCAGGGGGATTCCTCTTTGCCCGCGAATCCGCTAATGTGGCAATATGCTGCAGATCGCCAAACAGCCGCTGACCGTCTACCTCGATCCGGATACGATCGCCCGGATCGACGCGATGGTCAGCGCGGGATATTGCGGCAATGCAAGCCAGTTGGTGCAAGAGGCACTTTCCCTGTGGCAGTCGGCCGTCAATCAGCGGGAATTCGAGCAGGAGCTCAAGAAGGCCTACGAGCGTGGCATGGCCCTGAGGGGCCGCGACAATGTCCATGCCGCGGACTTCCTGCGCACACTGGGCGATCGCGCCTGAGCGGGATGGCCATACCGCCTCCCTCTTTAGAATCATTGAAATTTAACGCCCGCCGCCGTAAACCACCGCCATCCGACAACCTGCCTCCGAAAGGCTTTTGACTGATGGCTGACGCTCTCTTTCCCCTCGGCGAAGACACCACCACCTACCGCAAGATTTCCTCCGACTACGTATCCGTCGACACCTTCAAGGGCCAGGAAGTCCTGTCCGTTGATCCGGAGGGCCTGCGCCTGCTCGCCGAGACGGCCTTTGCCGACATCAACCATCTGCTGCGCCCCGGCCACCTCAAGCAGCTCGCCTCGATCCTTTCGGACCCCGAGGCGACCGACAATGACCGCTTCGTCGCCTATGACCTCCTGAAGAACGCCAATATCGCCGCCGGCGGCGTGCTGCCGATGTGCCAGGACACCGGCACGGCGATCATCATGGCCAAGAAGGGCCGCAAGGTCTGGACCGAGGGCGGCGATGAGGTGGCGCTCGCCAAGGGCGTGATGGACGCCTACGAGCGCAAGAACCTGCGCTATTCGCAGCTGGCGCCGCTGAAGATGTTCGAGGAGAAGAACACCAAGACCAACCTGCCGGCCCAGATCGACATCTACGAAGAAGGCGAGGACGCCTACAAGTTCCTGTTCATGGCCAAGGGTGGCGGCTCGGCCAACAAGACCTATCTCTATCAGGGCACGCCGTCGCTCCTGACCCACGACCGGATGATCGAGTTCCTGAAGGACAAGATCCTCTCGCTCGGCACGGCCGCCTGTCCGCCCTACCATCTGGCGATCGTCATCGGCGGCCTGTCGGCCGAGATGAACCTGAAGACGGTCAAGCTCGCCTCGGCGCGCTATCTCGACAGCCTGCCGACAGAAGGCTCGGAATCGGGTCACGCCTTCCGCGACCTGGAAATGGAGCAGGAAATCCACAAGTTGACGCAGTCGCTCGGCGTCGGCGCCCAGTTCGGCGGCAAGTATTTCTGTCATGACGTCCGCGTCATCCGCCTGCCCCGCCACGGCGCCTCGCTGCCGATCGGCCTTGGCGTCTCCTGTTCCGCCGACCGCCAGGCGCTCGGCAAGATCACAAAAGACGGGATCTACATCGAGCAGCTGGAAACCGATCCGTCGAAATACATGCCGGAGATCGACGAGACGGCGCTGTCGTCCTCCGTGGTCAAGATCGACCTCAACCAGCCGATGAGCGCGATCCTGGCCGAGCTGACCAAACACCCGGTCAAGACGCGCCTGTCGCTGACCGGCACGATCATCGTCGCCCGCGACCTTGCGCACTCAAAGATCCGCGAGCGGCTGGAGAATGGCGAAGGCATGCCGGAATACCTGAAGAACCACCCGGTCTACTATGCGGGACCGGCCAAGACCCCGGCCGGCTATGCCTCCGGTTCCTTCGGCCCGACGACGGCCGGCCGCATGGACAGTTACGTCGACCAGTTCCAGTCCTTCGGCGGCTCCATGGTCATGCTCGCCAAGGGCAACCGCTCGCGCGCCGTGCGCGAGGCCTGCAAGAAGCATGGAGGATTCTATCTCGGCTCGATCGGCGGCCCGGCCGCGCGCCTTGCCCAGGACTGCATCAAGAAAGTGGACGTGCTGGAATACCCGGAACTCGGCATGGAAGCGGTGTGGAAGATCGAGGTCGTGGACTTCCCGGCCTTCATCGTCACCGACGACAAGGGCAACGACTTCTTCCAGGAATTCAACCTCGGCTGAGCCGGCCAGTAAAAAATGAACATTGCGGGGCGACGCGAAAGTGTCGCCCCTTTTTGCTTCCAGGACGTTTTGCGTGCGATTTCAATTTGTTGCGCGCTCTTGACGCAGGCACGACAAAATATCGCTGACTATTTCAGAGGTGCGCGGCATTAAATATTTCCAAACATTTTTCATCTAACTATTGGAAAGGATCATGGATCCGAGAGATGAATGGAGTTCGGCGATGAGCACGGCAACGACGCCGAAGGCGCAGATTCCCGATATATCGGCGCAGATCACCTATGCCATGCGCACGATGGGCGTGGCTCCGATTCCGCGGAACTATGAGCTGTTCTACGAGGCCTATATCGGCTCCAATCCGACCCTGACGAAGGAGCTTGCCGCGCTCGGCAGCAAGGCGACCCAGGAGGAACTGGACGAACTCGGCCAGCAATATTTCGGCAATCACCAGAGCCGGGTGATCGAGAATGTCCATTCCAAGATCATCACCGAACTCGACGGGCTGCTGCGCCTGCTGAAACAGGAACAGACATCGCTCGAGAGCTACAACAAGCTGCTCGGCGAGACCTACACCCGCATCAGCTCGAAGAACAACACCAGCGCCGACATCCTGCGCAGCGCCATCACCCTCCTGTCGGAAGCGACGGGCGACACCATGGCCCACGGCTCCCACACGGTCGAGCAGGTGAGCCAGAAGTCCCAGGAAATGGACCAGGTCCGCAAGGAACTGGACGAATACAAGCGCATTGCCAACACGGACTCACTGACCCGCATCGCCAACCGCCGCGCCTTCGACGAGCGCCTGGTGTCGATCTACAATGCCACGACGAGCGCTCCGTTGACCGCCCTGGTGCTCGCGGACATCGACAATTTCAAGAAGATCAACGACACCTACGGCCACCCCGTCGGCGACAAGATCCTCGCGACGGTTGCCACGGTGATCCGCACCAATGTCCGCAAGGACTGTTTTGTCGCCCGCACCGGCGGCGAGGAATTCGCCATCATCATCGAGGGCAATACCGCCGAAGAGGTCAACCAGATGTGCGAGCGGGTCCGAACCTCGCTCGAGACGACGCCGTTCAAGAACTCCAGGACGGGTGTGAACTACGGCCCGATCACGCTTTCGCTCGGCTTCTGCATGGCCGGCGACGCCGAGGATCCGGGAGAGCTCTACGCCAAATCGGACATCGCCCTCTACTGCGCCAAGAATGCTGGCCGCAACCGCACGAAGATCTTCGAGGACGGCATGAAGAAGGACTTCACCAAGAGCTGGCTGATCTACAAGCGATGAGCCGCGCCTGAACGCTCACGGACAAGCCGAAACGCCGCTTTCCTTGGCAATCGCGATCAATTCGGGCCGGTATTCGAAGTGCATCGTGTCGTAATGATACCAGCGCCCGCCCCAGATGAAACCATGGCGCTCGAACACGTCGACGATCGCCATCGGGAACTTGTTGGCGTAGTTCGGCACATGGCCGGGCTTGCCCCCCGACCAGATCCAGTAATCGGCGAACTTGGTGTTGATGTCGATCGCCGCGCCAAAGCTGTGGACCGACATGTTGGATGCGTTCGCCACCTTGCGCCAGTTGAACGTGCCGGCCGAGGGCGACAGGTATTTCTTCAGCTCCGGTTTTGACGCGAGTTCGTCGCGGACCTTTTCGAGCGCCGCCGCCGCACCCTGTCTTTTCGTCACCCGGAGGCTTTCGCCGAACCAGGTCACCTTGACCAGCGAGCGCTCCACCTCGCGCGCCGATGCGCCATAGAGCCGCATCATCAAGGGATCGCTGCGAATGCGGCCGGGATCGACATTGACCACCGGCTTCGCTTCGCACGGCCCGATCGGATAGTCTTGGGAGAGGCTATCCTCGACGTCGCCCTTTTCGAGCTTGGTGAAATGGTCCTTGGCCTTGCCGTCGTCGATCAGAAGGGGCTCGCCTCCGTCCCGGAAGGTCAGGCGACCATCCTCGGTGCCGGCGATCGTTTCGGGATAGGCCGCAACGAGCAGCCGGAGCTTTTCGTCCAGCCCGAGGTCGGCGGCAGGTGCGGTGGAGGCTGCCAGGGCAAAACCCAGACACATGAGTGCAAATGATCCGACGCGCTTCATCCGCCCCCCTGGCGGAGCTATACATTTCCCCGCCACCGAAGCCTCGCATGGGCAGCCAGTTCTGGCAATGCGTCACGCCGCCACCGTGGAACGGGGACAACCCCAATGCTCGCCTTACCACATGGTCTTGGCGGCGCGCTCCGGCCATTGTCGATCATAGGTCTCCTTGTCGAAGTCGGCCTGCGCCGCCTGCAACAGATCTCCGGGCGTCGGCAGGCTCTTCGGGTCGGCAAAGCTCTGAGGATTCCACAGATCGGCCCGCATGATCGCCCGGGCGCACTGGAAATACACTTCGTCGATGGTCACCACCACCACTGTGCGCGGGTGTTTTCCGTCCATCTCGAAGCTGTCGAGCAGGTCGGCATCCACGGACACGACGGCGCGGCCGTTGACCCGCATGGCGGTGTTCGAGCCGGGGATGAGGAACATCAGCGCGACGCGCGGATCGCGCACGATGTTGAGCAGCGAATCGATCCGGTTGTTGCCGCGCCAGTCGGGAACGGCGAGCGTCCTTTCGTCTTCCACCCGCACAACGGCGCCGCGATCGCCGCGCGGCGAGCAGTCGAGCCCTTCCGGACCGACGGTCGCCAGCGCCATGAAGGGCGATGCCTCGATCATCCGACGATAGTCAGCGGTAAGCGCCGGCGTGACCTTGACCAGCGAGGCTTCCGACACGCCGTGATAGATTTCCCTGAGCGCTTCAGGGGTGCGGATGATCGTCATGGCCTCTCCTTCCAGGTCTGTCGCAATGGGGCGCGGCACGCGGCCGCCGGCCCCGTCTACGACCGGACCGTATCAGAAGGATGACGCCGCGCGCAGCCTCATCGTCTCACCGGTTTCACCGAAAGCGCCGTCCCCAAGAAGAAAGTCGGAAACGGCGGCAATCACCCCCGGCGCGCTGACGATGCGGCGATGGCCCTGCCCGTTCGCCCAGTGATGGCGGATGTGATCGGCGACACCGAGATAGCGCCGGGCCTGGTCGGCGCTGACCTCCTTGTCGTCCTCGGCATGGACCACCAGCAGGGGCTTGCCGAGCCGAAGCGCGATCGGCACGCCGTCCAGCGCCTCGACGGGACAGCCGACCCGCCGCTCGGTTCTGGCAATGAGCGCCCGTCCGGTCGCAGCTGTGAGGCCGACCATCCGCGCAAAGCCGGTGAAGACATCGTCGATCCGCGACGGCGCGCCGATCACGGCGAGACGCTGCGCCTTGATGGCCGGAATGCCGGGAAAACTGCCGCCGGCCGCCGCCATCAGGGCTGCCCCGCCGAAGGAGTGGCCGACGGCGGCGTCGAAGGGTCCGAAGCGCTCCTGCACCCTGGCCATGGCTTCCCCCGCCAGGCGCATGTCGAGGCTCCGGCCATAGGAGCGGCCATGTCCCGGCAGGTCGAGCACGAAGACTTCCGCGCCCGCTTCTCGCAGGCCCATGGCGAGATCGGCCAGATATTCCGCCCGCGAGCCCCAGCCGTGCACGACGAGCACCCGCGGGGCCGAGCAGTTCGGCGAGCCGATCCTGTGGACGCCGACCCTGGCACCGGCAGGTCCGAGCCGCAGCTTCTCGGCGAGCGCCAGCGTGCGCGCGCCCTCTGCAAAGGCGGCCTTCGCCTTGGCCTCCCGCGGCCGCTTCGGCGGCGTGCGGCAGAAAAGGGCGAGAGCGGCGCGGCTGGCGAGCTCCGGAGAGACGCGCCCAAGCGCGGAGAAACCGAATCGGGTGACCTTGATGGCAAAGGATGGCATAGTCGGAATCCCTGTAAATGTTCAACGCTGAACAATAAAGTACAACCATGAACAAAAATCAAGCCCTGCCGTGGGATCACCCGCGCTTCAAGAGCTGGATCTCCGTCGGCCGCGCCTGCCAGCTCATGCAGCAGGCGCTGACGCGCGCGCTTTCCTCGCTCGACATCAAGCCGCCCCACCTGGACATCCTGGTCAATCTCTACCGCTTCGAAGGCATTTCCCAGCAGGAACTGGCCCGCAAGCTGCTGGTCGGCCGCTCCAACATGAGTATGCTGCTGCCGCAGATGGAAAAGCGCGGCCTGATCGAACGGCGCGCCGACAGCCGCGACAAGCGCATCCTGCGCCTGTTCCTCACCGAGCAGGGCCGCGACCTGACCACCCGCGCCATGGTCATCCAGACGGACCTGATCGAGCGCACCCTCTCGGTCACGCCGATTGAGGATTGCATGATGATGGCAACCCACATGGACAAGCTGATTGCCCGCCTGCAAAGCGAGGACGTCGCCGAAGACTGAACGCGCGCCGGCCCTTGTGCTTCAGAGGTTTTCGCTCAGCGGCGGTCGCGGCTGAGCCCTTTTTCCGCCAGTTCGCGTTCGTATTCGGCAAACTTCGCCTCGCCGCTCTCGCCGAGTTCGCGCAGATAGGTCCAGGTGAAGATGCCGCTGTCATGGCCGTCGTCGAAGGCAATGCGCACCGCGTAGTTGCCGGTGGGCGCGACGGCCTTGATCGCCACCTCGCGCTTGCCGGGCACGGTCACCTTCTGGCCCGGTCCGTGGCCCTGCACCTCGGCCGAGGGCGACAGAACCCTGAGCATTTCCGCCGGCAGAGCCGCGGTCACGCCGTCGTTGAAGCTCACCGACAGCATCCGCCGATCCTTCGACACCTTGAGTTCGGTTGGCCAGAAATCGCTCATCTTCGCATCCGTCAAATTGCCCTGCGCCGAGAACTATGCCCGCATCTTGTGCAGCGCAAGACATTTTGCCGGTCCGACGAGCACCCATTTGCTTGACCTTCGGCACCATGCTGACCATCTTAACCAAAGAAACGGGAGGTCGTGCTTTGAATTTCAGTGCCGGACCATGGCAGGATGCGACAGCGCTTGCGTCGGCCGAAGCGCCGATGGTCGATCCGTTCGGCCGCGCCGTGACCTATTTGCGTGTCTCGGTCACCGACCGCTGCGATTTCCGCTGCACCTATTGCATGTCGGAAAACATGAATTTTCTGCCGAAGAAGGACCTGCTCACCCTCGAAGAGCTCGACCGGCTCTGTTCCGCCTTCGTCGCCAAGGGCGTGAAGAAGCTGCGGCTGACCGGCGGCGAGCCGCTGGTGCGCAAAAACATCATGTTCCTCGTCCGCAGCCTTTCCCGCCACCTCGAAAGCGGCGCGCTCGAGGAATTGACGCTGACGACCAACGGTTCGCAGCTGTCGCGCTTTGCCACGGAACTCGCCGATTGCGGCGTGCGCCGCATCAACGTCTCGCTCGACACCCTCGATCCGGAGAAGTTCCGAACGATCACCCGCTGGGGCGAGTTCGACAAGGTGATGGAAGGCGTGCGCGCCGCCCAGGCCGCCGGCATCCGCGTCAAGCTCAATGCGGTGGCCCTCAAGGACTTCAACGAGCACGAAATCCCCGAGCTGATGCGCTATGCCCATGCCAACGACATGGACCTGACGCTGATTGAAACCATGCCGATGGGCGAGACTGGCGAGGACCGCACCGACCAGTACCTGCCGCTGTCCCTGATCCGGCAACGGCTGGAGGAGAGCTTCACCCTTACCGACCTGCCACTCTCCACCGGCGGCCCCGCACGCTATGTGAGGGTCGAAGAGACCGGCGGCAAGCTCGGCCTGATCACGCCGATGACGCATAACTTCTGCGAGAGCTGCAACCGTGTGCGCCTGACCTGCACCGGCACGCTCTATATGTGCCTCGGCCAGGACGATGCGGCGGACTTGCGCACCGCACTCCGCGCCTCGCCCGACGACGCCTTCCTATCGACGGCGATCGACGAAGCGATCGGCCGCAAGCCGAAGGGCCACGATTTCATCATCGACCGCGACCACCGCCGCCCGGCCGTGGCCCGCCACATGAGCGTCACCGGCGGCTGAATGCCGACGGCGGCTCTGCCGTCTCCCCGCACTCCAACGCGTCGTACACTTCTTTTTTCGTGCAATCCGACAATCACCGCCCCAGGCGATACCGAACATGCGTCGCATCCGTTAGAAGGTCCGACAGAGTTTTCCAGGATTCCCCCCGAATGGCATTGTCCAAGAATACCAAGGGCGCCTTGCTGATGGCGCTCTCGATGGCCGGCTTCACGTTCAACGATGCATTGAGCAAGGTTGTCACGCCGCTGATGAATGTCGGCCAGCTGATGTTCGTGCGTGGCGCGATCACCACAGTTCTGGTGTTTCTGGTGGCCCGCCACATGGGCGCGCTCGGTCACATCCGCATGCTGACGCAGCCGACCGTGCTGCTGCGCATGCTGTTCGAGACGCTGGCCGCCGTCACTTTCCTCAGTGCCCTCGGACAGATGCCGCTCGCCAATGTCTCGTCGATCCTGCAATCGCTGCCGCTCGCCGTCACGCTCGGCGCTGCCCTGTTCCTCGGCGAACCGGTCGGCTGGCGCCGCTGGACGGCGATCGGCGTCGGTTTCCTCGGCGTGCTGATCATCATCCGGCCCGGCCCCGAAGGCTTCACGCTCGCTTCGCTCTACGTGCTGATGAGCGTGGTCTTCGCCGCCGCCCGCGACCTCGTCACCAAGAAGATCGATTCCGGCATATCCTCGCTGGCGATCACGCTCAGCACCGCCGCCGGCATCACGGTCGCCGGCGCAGCGCTGATCGTGCCGTTCGGCGGTTGGCAGCCAATGAGCGGTTCGACCTGGGGGATCATGCTGATTGCCTCCTGCCTGATCTTCATCGGCTACCTGGCGATCATCATGGCCATGCGCACCGGCGAGATTTCCTTCATTGCCCCGTTCCGCTACACGAGCCTGCTCTGGGCGGTCACCCTCGGCATGGTCTTCTTCGGCGAGGTTCCCGACATCTGGATGGCAGTCGGCACGGTGATCGTCATCGGCTCCGGCCTCTACGCCTTTTATCGCGAGAACAAGCGCCGCGCAGAGATGGCGAGGCACGAGGCCGCGTTGTCCAAAACGACCATGTGATCCAGCCGATGATGCGCTCATGGACGCGACAAGGAACGACAGCTTGAAGACCGCACGCTTTCTCGACCGCCGGTCGCCCCCGCACATCGTCACGCTGGTGGCGATCGCCGGCCTGTCGGCTTTGACGATGAACATCTTCCTGCCGTCGCTGCCCAGCATGGCGAAGGACTTCGGCGTGTCCTACGGCACGATCCAGATCCTGATCTCCGGCTACATCGCCATGACGGCCCTGGTGCAGATCGCCATCGGGCCGCTGTCCGATCGCTTCGGACGAAGGCCGACCGTCATCGGCAGCCTCGTCATCCTGCTGGTCTCAACGCTCGTCTGCATGGTCGCGACCGACATCTACACGCTGGTCGCCGCCCGCTTGCTGCAGACCGCCGTCGTCGCCGGCATCGTCCTGTCGCGCGCCATCGTGCGCGACATGGTGCCGATGGAGGAGGCCGCCTCGATGATCGGTTATGTCACCATGGGCATGACCATCGTTCCGATGATCGGACCGACGCTCGGCGGCGTGCTGGGCGACGCCTTCGGCTGGCGCGCCAATTTCGTCGCCATCTTCGCCCTCGGCGTGGTCGTGCTGGCGCTGGTCGCGGCCGATCTCGGCGAGACCAACCGCAACCGCAGCGCCAGCTTTTCCGCGCAGTTCAAGGCCTGGCCGGGGCTGCTCGCCTCACCGCAGTTCTGGGGCTACACCGCAGTGGTCACCTTCACCTCCGGCGCCTTCTTCGCCTTTCTCGGCGGCGCCCCTTTCATCGGCGCGACGCTGATGCAGATGAGCCCGAGCACGCTTGGCCTGCAATTCATCTTCATCGCCGCCGGTTACATGGGCGGGAACTTTGTCTCCGGCCGTTACGCCCGGCGTTACGGCACCTCCAACATGATGCTCGCCGGCACCGTTGCCATGATCGTCGGTACGCTGGTTCCGGCCGCCTTCCTTTTGGCGGGCGTGGGATCCGCCCTCGCCTTCTTCGGGCCGCAAGTGATCGTCGGCTTCGGCAACGGCCTGACCCTGCCGAGCGCCAATGCCGGCGTCGTCAGCGTCAAGCCGCATCTCGCCGGCTCGGCCTCGGGCCTGAGCGGCGCCATTGCCATGGGGGGCGGTGCGGGAACCTCGGTGTTCGCCTCGTCGATCCTGACCGTCGAGACCGGCGCCATGCCGATGCTGCTGGTCATGCTGGCCTGCGGTCTACTTGCGATCGCCGCGATCCTCTACCTGCGCTATGGTGATCCGCAGGACAGTTGGAGAGCCGAGGAGGAGTGATGCAAGACCGGGCCGTCCCTGCCCTCATTCTCGCCGGCGGGCTGTCGCGCCGCATGGGCCGCGACAAGGCATCGGCCGACCTTGCCGGCAAGCCGATGATCGTGCGGGTTGCCGAACGACTAAGGCCTCAGATCGGCGCGCTGGCCATCAACGCGCCCGAGGGCTTTGCGGTCGGCATCGATCTGCCGCTGGTTCCCGATACGATCGCCGGCCGTCCCGGACCGCTCGCCGGCGTGCTGGCGGGATTGCGCCACACCGCCGCCATGACGCCCGGGAAAACCCACCTGCTGACCGTCCCGGCCGACACACCCTTCCTGCCGCTCGACCTCGTCACACGGCTCGAAAGCGCAGCCGCGGCACCCGACCAGATCGTGCTGGCCGCCTCCGCCGGTCAGGTCCATCCGGTCGTAGCACTGTGGCCGCTGTCGCTCGCCGACGATCTGGAGGCTTGGCTGGCTGCGCCCGAAAACCGGCGGCTGCAGGCTTTCGTCGCCCGCCACCCCTCGATCGCGGTCGACTTCCCCCTGCTCGCAACGCCGGTCGGGAAGCTCGATCCCTTCTTCAACGTCAACACGCCGGACGATCTCGCAACGGCCGAACGTTTCTTTGAGGTGCTAGCCACATGACCGACAAACCGCGCATCTTCGGCATTTCCGGCTGGAAGAATTCCGGCAAGACCGGCCTTGCCGTCCGCCTGGTCGAGGAATTCACCCGGCGCGGCTACCGCATCTCGACCATCAAGCACGCCCATCACGACTTCGACATCGACAAGGTCGGTGCCGACAGCTACCGCCACCGCCAGGCCGGCGCCCATGAGGTGGCCCTCGTCTCGGGCACACGTTACGCCATCATGCATGAGCTGCGCGGGGCGGATGAACCGAGCTTCGAAGACATCCTCGCCCGGCTCGGCCCCTGCGACCTGGTGCTGATCGAAGGCTACAAGCGCGAACCCGTGCCGAAGATCGAGGCCCGCAGGCTCGACGCAAAGAACCGCGAGCCGCTGGCGCCAAACGATCCGCACATCGTCGCCATCGCCGCCGACCATCCGGTGGCCGACCAACCCCTGCCGGTCTTCGATCTCGACGATACCCAGGCGATCGCCGACTTCATCGCCCGCGTCACCGGACTGTCGCAACCCCGCACCTGACGGGACCGGCGCGGGCCGCCCATGGAAAAGGGCCGCCGGATCATCTCCGGCGGCCCTTTCAATTGCGATCGTCAGTCGACCTGTCAGTTGCCGGCAGTCGCCGGGCGAACGAGCGAGGTGACGCGGCGGATGGCGACGCGGCGGTTCTGCTGTTCGTCTTCGGCCGTGCGGATCTTCAGGTAACGTTCGCCGTAGCCCTGGACGGACAGGTTCTCCGGCGGGATGCCGTAGACTTCTGTCAGGAGATTGGCGACGGTTTCTGCTCGCTGGTCCGACAGGATCAGGTTCGAGCGGTCGGAGCCGACGGCATCGGTGTGACCTTCGATCAGGAAGGTTTCGCCCGGATCCTTTGCCAGCACCTGTTCCATGGCGGCTGCAACCTTGCGCAGCGTCTTGGCCTGGGCCAGCGGAACCTCGGCCGAACCCGACGGGAAGGTGATCGTGTCGAGGTCGATACGACGCACCTTGTCACGAATACGGGCCGAAGACTTCACCTCCTCGATCGAATAGACGCGTTCGACGCGTTCGACCGGCGGCTGGGCGAGGAAGTCGTAGTAGTCGCGGTCCGGCGCGTTGGACGTGGTGACGATATAGTCCTGGACCGGAATGGTCAGGCGCATCGGCGGCAGGCTGTAGCCGACGTCGACATAGACATGCGGTTCGTCACGGTCGGCTTCCGGCGCGTAGAACAGGACATATTCGTCGCCGTCCGTCGTGAAGCGCGAGCGCAGAATGATGTCGCCGAAGCGGTTATAGACCGTCACCAGACGCGAGCCGTCATTGCGCTCGATGGTTTCGCGGACGCGGCCACGAGACAGTTCCTCGTAGAAGGTCTGCTCCTCGTCATAGCGCAGGCGCGAGCGGTCGTTGCCGCGAACGACTTCCACGTTGCCAATGTTGATGATCGTACGGTTGTCGATTTCCTCGATCACCCGCACTTCGTTCACCTGATTGACGATGTTCGTCTCGTTGTTGGTGTTCGTGACATTGGTGACGTTCGTGACATTGGTCACATTGGTCACGTTGTTGATCACAGTGGTCGGCACCTCGAAGGTCGGCGCAGTGTCCCGCGACGTGCCCTTCTCCGTGGTGATGGCTTCCATCACCTGCGGTTCGAACTTCGGCGCCTCCCCCTGGGCCTCGAGATCGCTTGTCGGTGCGGCAACGACCGGAGTTTCCTCACGAAGCTCGGTGCGTGTGTCGCGGACATTGGCGCCACCGGTGTTGTCGGCATCCTTGTCGCTGTCGAGGACGGCCGCGCCATTGTCGACCGGGAGCACCACGGTTTCAGCCGTGCTGGACGGATCCTCGGCGATCTGTTGCTTGTCTTCTTCCGTCCGCTCGTCGATCACTTCGACCACCGGAGCATCCTTTGGCGGCTCTACGGCCGGCACGACAACCTGTTCGCCGGTCGGCTCCACAGCAGCGGGTTCAGTCGTGGACTGGTCCTGTGGTGCGGCCGGGGTCTCGTCCGGTGTCGCGTCCTGGGCAGGCTTCAACTGCTCATCGGTCAGCGGGCTCTCGACAGGCTGGTCGGCAGGAGCCGGTTCCGTGGCAGGAGCCTCTTCAGCCGGCGCCTGATCGGCGGGGGCCGCTTCATTGGCCGGAGCCTCCGGGGTCGGGGCCGGTTCTTCAGTCTGGGTCGGCTGTTCGGCCGGGGCCTGCTCTACCGGCGGGCATGCATCGGAAGACGCCGCCTGCGAGCCATCGGCACAGGTCACGACTTCCGCTGCCGGCTGCTCGGTCTGTTGCTGTTCGGCAGCCTTCTGAGCGTCTTCGGCGGCCTGCTGTTCGGCGGCCTTCTGGGCTTCCTCGGCGGCCTGCTGTTCGGCAGCCTTCTGGGCCTCCTCGGCAGCCTGCTGTTCGGCAGCGCGCTGCGCCTCTTCGGCGGCCTGCTGCTCGGCAGCTTTCTGGGCTTCCTCTGCTTGCTGCTGTTCTGCGGCGCGCTGCGCCTCTTCGGCGGCCTGCTGTTCGGCAGCCTTCTGGGCTTCCTCTGCTTGCTGCTGTTCTGCGGCGCGCTGCGCCTCCTCGGCGGCCTGCTGCTCGGCGGCCCTCTGAGCCTCTTCGGCCTGCTGCTGCTCTGCGGCGCGCTGCGCCTCTTCGGCGGCCTGCTGCTCGGCGGCCCTCTGGGCTTCCTCGGCCTGCTGCTGTTCGGCGGCGCGTTGCGCCTCTTCGGCAGCCTGCTGCTCGGCGGCCCTCTGGGCCTCCTCGGCCTGCTGCTGCTCTGCGGCGCGCTGCGCCTCTTCGGCGGCCTGCTGTTCGGCGGCCCTCTGAGCCTCTTCGGCCTGCTGCTGTTCTGCGGCGCGCTGAGCCTCCTCGGCTGCTTGCTGCTCGGCGGCCTGCTGCGCTTCCTGAGCCTGCTGTTGCTCGGCCGCGCGCTGGGCGTCGATCGCATCACAACTCGCCTGGTCCGCCGCCTCGCTTCCGTCGCTGCAGGTGACAGCAGCCTGGGCGAGCAGCATCATGCCTTCAACCGTACCGGGACGGGACTGGCTGGTGGCATCGTGCGCCCGCAAAACGGCCGCAGCCGCTACCGGCTCGACCATCGCGGCAGCCGACAGAACAGGCACCGCAACGGTGGCGAACAGTTTCGATCTCAAATTCATATTCGTTTCCTTGCCAAGCGTGTCACCACGCGGAGAGTGTTGGAGGAGTCAATGGTGAGGCGGCTTTTTTAAGGCCACGCGATTCTCCCGCTCCAATGCGGCAGAACCTAGCTGTCCGTGAATTAACCCCGGCTGAACGAAAAAGTTTCCTGCCATCGACGTTTTTGGCGATCTCCCCACAGCCAGCCGCGCCACGCCGCTATTGCTCAACTGTACAATTTTTGTCGGAGACACGTCTTTGGAGTTGATTTTCCCTGAAAAAGAGTAGGAATATCTCGACAGGTACGACACGCCGGTGTCGCGCTCGCCCTGTTCAGCGCAGGAACCATAACAACCGCGCGAACGACCAACAGAGAGGATCTCATGCGTATTTCGACACGTTTCTTCGCCGCCGCTTCTATTGCCGCCTTGTCGCTTTTTGCCGGCAGCGCAATGGCCGAAGGCGAAAAGCTGATCATCGGCACGGAGGGTGCCTACCCGCCCTTCAACAACCTCGAATCGGACGGCACGCTCGTCGGTTTCGACATCGACATCGCCAAGGCTCTTTGCGATGAAATGAAGGTTACCTGTGAATTCGTCACCCAGGATTGGGATGGCATCATTCCGGCGCTGCAGGCGAAGAAGTTCGACGCCATCATCGCTTCGATGTCGATCACTCCGGAACGCAAGGAAAAGGTCGACTTCAGCGACAAGTACTACAACACCGGACCGGCAATTGCCGTGCCGAAGGATTCGGCGATCACCGACGTGGCCGGCCTGAAGGGCAAGGTGCTCGGCGCCCAGTCGTCCACCACCCATGCCAACTATGCTGAAAAGCACATGACCGATTCCGAACTCAAGCTCTACCCGACCACGGACGAGTACAAGCTCGACCTCGAAGGCGGCCGCGTTGACGCCGTCATCGACGACGTCGTCGTCCTGTCGGAATGGGTCAAGTCGGAAGCCGGCGCCTGCTGCAAGATCCTGACCGCGCTGACCCCCGACATCGAAATCAACGGCCCGGGCGCCGGCATTGCCGTCCGCAAGGGCGAAACCGCGCTTGCCGACAAGTTCAGCGCTGCGATCAAGGCGATCCGCGCCAACGGCAAGTACAAGGAAATCAACGACAAGTTCTTCGATTTCGACGTCTACGGCGAGTAAGCGTTGAAAATCTGAACCCGGAATGGCGGAAGGCTTGCACTTCCGCCATTTCTGCTTGAAAAAGAATGACAAAAAATTTGCGGCTCGAACCGCAGAGGGGAAATTCAGCATGAGCGGATTGTTTTCCGCGCTCGGGTCGTTCTGGGCCTGGTTCCAGTATGCCTTCGATCCGCTGTGCGGACCGGCCGGCGTCTTCACCATATTCGGCAGTTCCTCGCTCGTCGCCTGTGGCGCGACCGGCTGGGGTGACGAGATTGCCTTCGGCGTGAAAGTCACCGTCTCCCTTTCCCTCGCGACGCTGCCCATCGGGCTGCTCATCGGCTTCTTCGTGGCACTTGCCATGCAGTCGGAGGAAAAATTGCTCAGGCTCGCCGGCGGCGTCTATACGACGATCTTCCGCGGTCTGCCCGAGCTGCTCACCCTGTTCATCGTCTATTACGGCGTGCAGATGGGCATCCAGTCGATCCTTGCCTGGTTCGGCAACGACCAGCGGATCGAGATCAACGCCTTCCTGGCCGGCATGATCGCGCTGTCGGTGGTGTTCTCCTCCTATTGCTCCGAAGTGCTGCTATCGGCCTTCCGCGCCATCCCCAAGGGCCAGTACGAGGCCGGCGATGCGCTCGGCCTGCATCGCGCCCGGACCATGCGGCTGATCATCGTGCCGCAATTGATCCGCATCGCCCTGCCCGGCCTCGGGAACCTCTGGATGAACCTGCTGAAGGACACGGCGCTCGTCTCCGTCATCGGCCTCTCCGACATCCTGCGCCAGACCGGCATCGCCGCGAAGGTCGCCAAGGAACCGTTCTTCTTCTATCTGCTGGCCTGCGCCCTCTTCCTCTTTCTCGCCGTCGTCTCGTCGATCGGCATCAGCGCGATCGATCGCTGGAGCAACCGCGCCGGAGTCCGCCGATGAGCTACGCGACCCAACTCATTCCGCCGCGCCCGGCCCCGCCGCAGCGCGTGATCGCACTCAGCGCCTCGCGCGTCCTCGGTCTTGTCGGCATCGCGTTGTGGCTCCTGCTCGGCGCCGCGCTCGCCTATATGATGATCAGCAACTGGGACACCGACAAGTTCGTCAAATACGGACCGCGCTACCTGTCCGGCCTCTGGGTCACGCTGACGCTGGTGGTCACGTCGATCACGCTTGGCGCCCTGCTCTCGGCACCGATCGCCTTTGCCCGGATGTCGAAGAACCGCGTGCTGAACGTCGTATCCTACGCTTATGTCTACGTCTTCCGCGGCACGCCGCTGCTGGCCCAGATCTACCTGATCTACTACGGCTTCGGCTCGTTCCGCCCGCAGATCGAGGCGGTCGGCCTGTGGTGGTTCTTTCGCGAGGCCTGGTATTGCGCGCTCTTGTCGATGACGCTCAACACCGCGGCCTATCAGGCGGAGATCCTGCGCGGGGCCATCCTCAGCGTACCCCGCGGACAGACCGAAGGTGCCAACTCTCTCGGTCTCAGCCCCTTTGTCACCTTCCGCAAGATCATCCTGCCGCAGGCCCTGATCGTGGCGCTTCGCCCCTACGGCAACGAGATCATCCTGATGATCAAGGGCTCGGCCGTCGTCGCGGTCGTCACCGTCCTCGATCTGATGGGCCAGACCCGCTACACCTTCTCGCGCACCTTCGACTACCAGGCCTATCTGTGGGCGGCGATCTTCTATCTCTCGATCGTCGAGGCCATGCGCCATGTCTGGGCGGCGATGGAAGCGCGGCTGACGCGCCATCTCAAGCGCTGAACCCGCCATGTCCTGCGCCGCGCTGGCAGCACTCGACGACCGCGGCTGCCAAGTCATTGGTTCCGAACAGAAATTCGGAACCGATCCATCCTCGTTAAGCTTCAGTTAACCCTGCGGTGCTTCCATGGGAGACAGGCCGCTCTCTCGGGCGGCCGATCGGTCCGCCGAAGCGGAACACCGCCGGCTCCGGTCCTCTGGATAAGGGAACGAAGACGAGGTTGTCATGAACAACGAAATGGAACTGATGCTGAAGGGCTACGGCCTGACGACGGCGCAAATCCTTTACCGGCTGCCCGACCATCCCACCCTGCTGCAAACCTATGTCTGGCAGCACTATGATCTGGCGCCGGACTTCCCCGAGATGAAGGGCTTTCTCAAGTTCTGGCAGGAAAAGCTCGATGGGCCGCTGCATTCCGTGCGCTATGTGCACAAGCGCCTGATCGCTGCCAACGAATGGCGAGCGCTGAAGGGCGAATTCATCCTGCACTGACGCCGGTCAGACATGCACCTCGCCATGGGCGAACTCGCCGTCGTACGGTTCGCGGTGAAGCGCTGAGTAGACCACTGCACAGTGCAACAGACCGACGGCGGCCAGAACCAGCCAGCCCGGCAAGGGGCCGAGCGTCGCATTGGCCACCAGGTCGCCGAAGGAATGGATGAACTCGACCGAGGGCTCGTCCGGCAGCAGCTTGGGGCTGGAAATCTTGAGCCCCCAGGCCAGCAGCAGGATGAGATACATCCAGACATAGTTGCGGCGGATGCGGCGGAACAGCGCCTCGCGGTAGCTCATCAGGAAGGCGGGGCTGCGCAGGCTTGCCGCGATCGCCGCCGCCCAGTCCGGATTGAGTTCGGCTTGCGGGCTCAGCACCTGGGCGAAATAGTGCCGCTCGAGCTGGCGCACCCGCGCCCGATAGACATCGAAGAAACGGTAGCGCCGCGCCTCGATCATCACGAACAGCGAGATCAGCAGCATGGCGAACAGCACCACGCCATGATGCGAGGTCGGCGTCGACAGCGACACCGAGAGCAGGCCGGCGACCACGGTCATCGCCCAGTTCGAGGTACGGTCGATCCGGTCGCGCCAGCTGGTCATACGACCGATCTCGCCGCGGTAGTAGTGGATGATCATATTGGCCTTTTCGGCCGATGTCGCCGGCAGGGCCGGCGCCTTGCCATGCGCTGTGTCTGCAGCCTGTATGATGTCGCCTTGTTCCGCCATGCCGCGGCCCACCTCCCGTATTGCCTTCGTGGTTACCGTGCCTAACGAGGCACGGCAAGGCCGTGTTCCGGCCACACGCGGGCTTCACGCATTGCCAAAGCCCGGCCGACCCTTTAGAGGCTGGCCAAACGGGCGCCGGCGGTCGGCGCGCAACGATTGGAGTTTCCCCATGGCCAAGATCGACGAAGACGCATTGGCGGAAGCCTACAACCGGGCGCTCGCGCTGGAAAAGGCCGGCGACATCGACGCCGCCGTCAAGGCCTACGAGGAAGTGCTGGCGATCGACCCCGAGGACCATGGCGGCGCTTCCGTCCGGATCGCCTCGCTCGGCCGCGGCGAAGCTCCGCCGAAGGCACCCGACGCCTATGTCGAAACCCTGTTCGACCAGCACGCCGAGGCCTTCGAAGACATTCTCGTCGAGCAGCTCGGCTATGCCGTGCCGGCCATGGTGCGCCAGCGGCTGCAGGCGCTGGAGCTCGGACCGTTCAAGCGCATGCTCGACCTCGGCTGCGGCACCGGCCTCACCGGCGGCACCCTGCGCGACATGGTGGACGACATCACCGGCATCGACATTTCCGAAAACATGGTCGAGATCGCCCATGAGAAGGATCTCTACGAGACCCTCTACGTCGCCGAGGTCGAGGATTTCCTCGAGGACAATGACGACGAGGCCTTCGACCTGATCACCGCGACCGACGTTCTGCCCTATCTCGGCGCGCTCGAGCCGCTGTTCTTCGGCGCAGCGGAAAACATGGTCGCCGGCGGCCTTTTCATCTTCTCGTCCGAGACCCTGCCCGAGGACGTGCTGGCCGGACGCACCTATATGGTCGGTCCGCACCAGCGCTTCGCTCATTCGGAAGCCTATATCCGCGAGCGGCTGGCCTCGACCGGCTTCGAGATCGTCGAAATTTCCGAGATCAACGTGCGCATGCAGGACGGCAACCCCTCGCCGGGCCACCTGGTGATCGCACGCCTCAAGGGCTGAACCGATTGCCGCGCCGGTGATTTGGTGAGAAGCTGACGGGTCCGCCGGAGCCGGCGCCGTCTCTTCTCGTCAGAGGTCGTCCATGATTCGCGCCATGCTTCTTGCCGTTCTTCTTTGTCTGGCCGGGATGGCCCAGGCCGCGGGCGATCCGGTCGCCGGCGACGCCGCCTATGCGAAGGCCTGCGCGCGCTGCCACCGCAGCATCGACCGCCTCATCCCGATGATCGGCGGGGATGACGCGGCGACCAGGACCGCCTATCTCGACGGCTTCCTCGCCGACCATAAGGCACCCGATCCGGCCATGCGCGCCGATCTGATCGCCTATCTGCTCAAACTTTCCGGCAAGTGAGAACCGCTGCCCGGCCTGCCGCGCTTTTCCTTCGCCGCGCAATGCTTTAATCCTGCCCACACGAAACACGAGGCAGGAGAATTCTGAGCATGGCCAAGGTCGCATTCATCGGTTTGGGCGTCATGGGTTACCCGATGGCGGGGCACCTGAAGACCAAGGGCGGTCACGACGTCACCGTCTATAACCGCACCGCCGCCAAGGCCGAGAAGTGGGTCGCCCAGTTCGGCGGCAAGGCGGCGGCGACCCCGGCCGAAGCCGCAAAGGATGCCGATTTCGTCTTCACCTGCGTTGGCAATGACGACGACCTGCGCTCGGTGACCATCGGCAAGGACGGCGCGCTGTCCGGCATGAAGTCCCGCGCCATCCTGGTCGACAACACCACCGCATCGGCCGAGGTCGCCCGCGAGTTGGCCGAGGCAGCCGCTGCAAAGGGCTGCGGCTTCGTCGATGCCCCCGTCTCCGGCGGCCAGGCCGGTGCCGAGAACGGCGTGCTGACCGTCATGTGCGGCGGCGATCCGGAAACCTTCGACAAGGCAAAGCCGGTGATCGACGCCTTCGCCCGCATGGTCGGCCTGATGGGTCCGGCAGGATCCGGCCAGCTTACCAAGATGATCAACCAGATCTGCATCGCCGGCCTCGTGCAGGGCCTTGCCGAGGGGATTCACTTCGGCAAGAAGGCCGGCCTGGACATTGAAAAGGTCATCGAAGTCATCTCCAAGGGGGCGGCCGGATCCTGGCAGATGGAAAACCGCCACAAGACGATGAACGAAAGCAGGTACGAGTTCGGCTTCGCCGTCGACTGGATGCGCAAGGATCTCGACATCGTGCTGTCCGAGGCCCGCCGCAACGGCGCGGCCCTGCCCGTCACCGCCCTGGTCGACCAGTTCTACGGCGAAGTGCAGAAGCTCGGCGGCAATCGCTGGGACACGTCCTCGCTGCTCGCCCGGCTCGAAAAGAAATGACGCTAACGCCTGCATCTTCGGTCGACGAGATCGTTGCCTATCTCCAGTCGTTGCGGAACGAGGCCAATATTGCCGGCATGGCACGGTTCGGCATCGACACGACCACGGCGCTCGGCATCACGACGCCGCAGATGCAGGCCCTCGCCCGGCAGGTGAAGCGCAATCACCGCCGGGCGCTCGCGCTGTGGGGCACGGGCCTTCGCGACGCGCGCATGCTGGCGATCCTGACCGCCGATCCCAAGGCGCTGGCCGCGGACGAGGTTCGCGCCTGGGCCGGCGACTTCAACTCCTGGGAGATTGTCGACACGGCGGCGGATATCTTCACCGACGCGCCCTACTGGCGTGACCTCGTCGAGGAATTCGCCGCCGACGAGCGCGAATATGTCCGGCGCACCGCCTTCGCCATGATCGCCGGGGCCACGGTGCATAACAAGGACGAGCCGGATCAGGCCCTGCTCGGCTATCTGCCGCTGATCGAGAAACACGCGACCGACCCGCGCAACTTCGTCCGCAAGGCGGTGAACTGGGCGCTGCGCAATATCGGCAAGCGTAACCGCACTTGCCACGCTCCGGCCCTGGATCTTGCCGAAAAGCTGGCGGCGAGCGGCGATAAGACGGCACGCTGGATCGGCAAGGATGCCGTGCGCGAACTGACGAGCGAAAAGATCCTCAAGCGCCTGAAGCCCTGAGGTTCGCCGCGAGCCTCAGTCCTCGGAATTGCGCTGGTTGTCGAGCAGCATGTAGTCGAGCGGCAGTTCCGTCGTGTACTTGATCTGCTCCATGGCGAAGGCAGAGGACACGTCCCGGATCTCGATCTTGGCGATCATGCGCTTGTAGAAGGCGTCATAGGCGGCAATGTCCGGCACAACGACGCGCAGCAGGTAGTCGACGTCGCCGCTCATGCGGTAGAACTCGACGACTTCCGGGAACTCCGCCACCACTTCGGAAAAGCGCTTCAACCATTCGATCGAATGACTGGAGGTGCGGATCGAGACGAAGACGGTGACCTTGGTATTGACCTTGACCGGATCGAGAAGCGCGACGCGGCGACGGATGATGCCGTCTTCCTCCATCTTCTGGATGCGCCGCCAGCACGGCGTGGTCGACAGACCGACCTTCTTGGCCAGGTCGGCGACGGCCAGAGTGGAGTCTTCCTGAAGGATGCGAAGAATTTTTCGGTCGAGTCTGTCCATGCCAAAGCCTTTCGAATAATTTTCTCGGTATAGCTGAAAATCCGTTAAAGCAAAGAAAATCGTTTCAGGCCGCGAGCTTCTCCACCTCGCGTTTCAGCACCGGCAGAACCTCGGCCTCGAACCAGGGATGACGCTTCAGCCAGCCGGTATTGCGCCAGCTCGGATGCGGCAGCGGCAGGACCTTCGGCCCTTCGACATTGCCCTGCCAGTAGTCGCGCCAATGCTCGACCGTCTCGGTCATCGTCTTTCGCCGGCGTCCGCCCAGATGCCAGGCCTGGGCATATTGTCCGATCGCCAGCACCAGCTCGATCTGCGGCATGGCGGCCATCACCGTCTCGCGCCAGTGCGGCGCGCATTCGCGCCGCGGCGGCAGGTCGTGGCCGCTCGCATTGTAGCCGGGAAAGCAGAAACCCATAGGGGCGATGGCGAAGCGGCGGCGATCGTAGAAGGCCTCGCGGTCGACGCCGAGCCACTGCCGAAGCCGGTCCCCGGAAGCATCGTTGAACGGCAGGCCCGTCTCGTGCACCCTCAGGCCCGGCGCCTGGCCGGCAATCAGGATACGGGCTTCAGAGGAGATGATGGCCACGGGGCGCGGCTCGTGTGGCAAGCGGTTATCAGGCCCGCCGGCCGGACAGTCGCGGCAGATGCGGCAGGCGGCAATCGCACGCCGAAGCGGGTCCATCGCCTCGTCCATGCCCTCGACAGCACCACCGTTTTCCATGCTGCGACCGGTCAGAGGGCAGCACTCGGCCGCTGATGCACGGCCTTGTACCAGCGCCAGACATGCGTCAACTCCTCCGGACAGGTGATCTTCGCCGGCTTCATGAATTCGAAGGCGATCATCGCCGTGATGTCGGCGATCGTATAACGCGGCCCGGCGATGAATTCGCGAGTCGCCAGCTCCCCGTCGAGGAAACGCAGGAAGTCGAGCACCTTCGGCTTGTTGGCCTCGCCCCATTCCGGCACCTGCGGCACCTCCCATTCGCGCATGGCCGGATGCAGGTGGCGGAAGGCCGCGGCCACGGCGGCGAAGAAACTCAGTTCCGCCCGCCGGTTCCACATCTCCACCAGCGCCTTGTCCTTGGCGTCGATGCCGAACAGCGGCGGATCGGGCTGGATCTCCTCAAAATAGCGGCAGATGGCGACCGATTCGCACAGGATGGTGCCGTCGTCGAGTTCGAGGATCGGCAGCCGTTGCAGCGGGTTCTTCGACGTGATCTCGGGCGACTTGTGCCCGAACGAACCCATGTCGACCGGCACGAACTCCACCTCGATCCCCTTTTCCTTGAGGAAAACCGTGACACGCCGTGGATTGGGCGCCCGCCCGCCGTCATAAAGTTTCATGATACCTCCCGCGATTTTGGCTCAGTTGACACCAAGCCAACGGCCAATGAAAGCCAAAAAGCCGGGAGAATGTTCCCCCTCTTCGAGCTCCGCCCCGGCCTGGTGGCTGCGCCGCCAGTCGGCCGGCCGCTGGAATTCGCCGTTCCACAGCCCCCCACCGCTAAGCCGCGCCGCCGCCTCCTCGCGGGCATAGTCGCCATAGGACACGGCAAACCCGTCGCGCACCAGCGCCGCATTGACGTCCACCTCGCCGGCCCGGCACCGGACCAGCAGGCGGCCATAGCGGTCGCTCCCGCCCCCGCTGCAGGAGAAATCACGATGCGCCGCCCACTCGGCAAGCCTTCGTTTTGCGGTCTCGCCACAGGCGGTCGGCGCACCGTGGTCACGGCAGCTTTGCCCGATCTCCGGCGCGTCGATCCCCTCGAGCCGGAACCGTGCCCCCGCCTGCATCAGCGTGTCGCCGTCGACCGCGATGAAATGCCCGGCGATGACCTGCCGATTGTCGTTCTCCAGCTTGGCGGCGATCAGGAGCCCGAGGAACAGCATGGAAAGCCCGACGACGACATCGCGCGCCACGCGCCATGGACGCTTCACATTTCGGCCCACTTCAACAACGAAACCTTGGCGAGCATGGCAAACAAATCCTTTTCGACAGCATCTTCTTAAGAATTACCCGCTAATTTCGCCTGATCCGCGACAAGTGACCATCCGACAATATGAGTAAGGGCGTCCCAACCTCGACTGACAAGAACATCGTCGACCTCTCCCGCGGCCATCGCAACAAGGCTGTGGCGAAGGCGGTCCGGACGACGCGCGAACGCTTGCAGTCGAACAAGGCCGGGACGATGCTGTTCGAGAGCGAAATGCTCGGCATGCATATCGGCGCCACCCTGCAGGGTGCGGCCGTGATGCCGATCGTCATCCTCATGGTCAGCGGATTCGGCGCCTACATCAATCCCGATCCGACGCTTTTCCTCTGGACGCTGGCAACGCTCACCGTCCACGCGCTCAACATCCTCCTCGTCAAGCGCGCCGCGCGCCATGACCTGGCCGCGGCGAACCTGGTCAAGTGGCGCCGCCTGCTGCTCGCCGGTCAGGCGGCCATGGGGGTCTGCTGGGCCTTCTTCTCGCTCCAGTCCTGTACCGCCTGCAGCGGCGACACCTTCGTGCTCTACAAGGGCGCGGCGCTGCTGATCGTGCTGTCGGTGACGGCCATGTCGAACATGCTGCTGCGCCAGGCGGTGCTGTTCGGCTTTCTGCCGACCGTCGGCGCGCTGGTCTATGTGGCGATCACCACACGGAATGCGCTCGACATCGGCGTCACCGCGCTGTTCACCACCGCCCTGATCTTCTTCATCTACATCACCAGCCGGCTGCATCAGGCCAACCTCAAGCTCCTCTCCTTCCAGACGGAGAAGGACGACCTGATCGCCGAGCTCGAAGTGGCCAAATCGCTGTCCGACGAGGCGCGCCGCCGCGCCGAGGAAGCCAATCTCGCCAAGTCGCGCTTCCTCGCCTCGATGTCCCACGAACTGCGCACGCCGCTCAACGCCATTCTCGGCTTCTCGGAAGTCATGGCGACGGAAGTGCTCGGCCCGCTCAACAATCCGCTCTACAAGGAATATTCCGGCGACATCCATCGCTCCGGCCAGCACCTGCTCGACCTCATCAACGAAATCCTCGACCTGTCGCGCATCGAGGCCGGCAAGTACGAGCTGAACGAGGAAGTCGTGTCGCTGCTCGACCTCGCCGAGGATTGCGTCGGCATGGTGCAATTGCGCGCCAAGGCCAAGAACATCACGATCGAGGAGCAGTTCGAACCCGACCTGCCGGCCGTCTGGGCCGACGAAAAGGCCATGCGGCAGGTCGTGCTCAACCTCCTGTCCAATGCGGTCAAGTTCACGCCCCAGGGCGGCGAGATCCACGTCAAGGCCGGCTGGACGGCGGGCGGCGGCCAGTATGTCTCGATCCGCGACAACGGTCCGGGCATCCCGGAGAACGAAATTCCGGTCGTGCTGTCCGCCTTCGGCCAGGGCTCGATCGCCATCAAGAGCGCCGAACAGGGCACGGGCCTCGGCCTGCCGATCGTTCAGGCGATCCTCGCCAAGCACGGCGGCGAATTCAAGCTCAAATCGAAGTTGCGCGAAGGCACCGAGGTCATCGCCATCCTGCCGGCCCGGCGCGTGCTCGAAAGCCTGCCGGCCGTGACTGAGACCCAGGCGGTGGAGCCGCGCAAACGCCAGTTCGCCTGACAGGCCGGCTGCGCGCGGGCATCCGCCCTATCACCTTTTTCTTTCGTGCGTCTGTCATCGATCCCGCTTATCGTCGGCGAAAATCGACGGATTCGGGAGACCTCCATGACCAAGCTGCTGCGTGCATTCCTCTTCTCGACGGCGCTTGTCGGCGCACCGGCCCTTGCCGCCGACAAACCCACCGAGCTCACGGTCATGAGCTTCAACATCTGGGGTGGCGGCGCCAATGACGACAAGGACGTGTCGGAGACGGCCGCCGCGATCCGCGCCGCCGGCGCCGACATCATCGGTATCCAGGAGACCAAGCCGGAACCCGACGTCTGCGACGCCGACGACTGTGTGCCCACCGGCCAAAGCGTCGCCAAGCAACTCGCCAAGGCGCTGGGCTTCCACTACTACGATCAGGCCAAGACCAATCCGGCGCTCTGGGCCAACGCGATCCTCAGCCGCTACCCGATCGGCAAGCCGACCGACAATGATCTCGGCGCCGAAATCGACGTCAACGGCCGCAAGGTCTATGCCTTCAACATCCACCTCACGGACTTCCCCTACCAGCCCTATCAGTTGCTCGGCATCGACTACGGCCCGGCGCCCTTCCTGAAGACCGCCGACGAAGCCGTCGCTGCGGCCACCAAGGCTCGCGGCCCGGCGCTCGATCTGGTGATGAAGGATATGAAGCAGGCCGAGGGAGCGGACGCCGTCTTCCTCTTCGGCGACTTCAACGAGCCGTCCCATCGCGACTGGACCGACGCGGCCGTCAAGGCGGGCCATCAGCCGATGGCGGTCAAATACCCGTCTGCGCTGAGGATCGAGCAGGAAGCCGGCATGACGGACCTGCTGCGCGCCGCCTATCCCGACGAAGTGGCCAAGCCCGCCTTCACCTGGACGCCGACTTCCGAGCCGACGGCCAAGGACGACCACCACGACCGGATCGACTACGTGTTCGGCCGCAGCGCCAAGCTGGAAACGCTCAGCGTCTCCGTGGTCGGTGAAAAGAAGCCGGAAGCAGACATCGTCGTCACGCCATGGCCGGCGGATCACCGCGCGGTCGTCGCCAAGGTTCGCTTTTAGAGCGTTTTCTGGCTAGGCGGCGAAGAACACCACATAGCCGGCATAGAGCCCGTTCGCCACAAGCAGGCAGAAGACGGCGAAGGAGCCCAGATCCTTGGCGTTGCGGCCGACGGTCGAGATTTCCGGTGAAATGCGGTCGACCAGTTCTTCGATCGCCGTGTTGACGGCCTCGACGCAGAACAGCACCAGCATCAGGATGATGAAGGTGATGAATTCGCCAAGCGTCGCGCCGACATAGGCAAACAGCGCAACGCCGATGACCAGCGCCAGCAGCTCATGGCGAAACGCCGCCTCGCCGATCAGCCGGCGAAAGCCCTGGAGGGAATAGCGACCGGCCGCAAAGAAATGGGCGATGCCCGTCTTCTTCTCGATCGCCGCCGCGGCCTTGGCCGCGGCTCTCTTGTCGCGTGCTTCGTCAGCCATCGGACTTCGTGGATACCCCGGCACTCTGGAAGGTCGCCATGCCGGAATGGCAGGCGGCGGCGGCCTTGACGATACCGGCGGCAAGAGCGGCGCCCGTGCCCTCGCCAAGCCGCATGCCGAGCGCCAGAAGCGGCGTCTTGCCGAGCTTCTCGATCGCCTTCAGGTGGCCCGGCTCGCCGGACACGTGACCGATCAGGCAGTGGTCGAGCGCCGACGGATTGGCGGCCTTGAGGATGGCCGCAGCCGAGGTCGCGACATAGCCGTCGATCAGCACGGGGATCTTCTGCATGCGGCAGGCGAGGATGGCGCCGGCCATGGCGGCGATCTCGCGCCCGCCGAGTCGGCGGAGAATCTCCAGCGGATCGTCGAGATGATCCTTGTGGAATTCGACGGCGGTTTTCACCGCATCGATCTTGCGCTTCAGCACTTCGCCTTCCGATCCGGTGCCCGGACCGACCCATTCTTCGGCCGTACCTCCGTAGAGCGCCAGATTGATCGCGGCCGCGATCGTCGTATTGCCAATGCCCATTTCGCCGATGCACAGCAGGTCGGTGCCGCCGGCGATCGCCTCCATGCCGAAGGCCATGGTGGCAGCGCAGTCACGCTCGGAAAGGGCAGCCTCGCAGGTGATGTCGCCGGTCGGATAGTCGAGCGCCAGGTCGAAGATCTTCAGGCCGAGATCGTAAGTCGCGCAGATCTGGTTGATCGCCGCCCCGCCAGCGGCGAAGTTCTCGACCATCTGCTGCGTCACCGACGACGGATAGGGCGTGATGCCGTGCTTGGTCACGCCGTGATTGCCGGCGAAGATGGCGACCAGCGGGCGCGTGACGGCCGGCGGACGGCCGGTCCAGGCAGCGAGCCAGAAGGCGATCTCCTCGAGCCGGCCAAGCGCGCCGGCCGGCTTGGTCAGTTGCCGGTCCCGGTCGCGCGCCGCCACCAGCGCCGCCGTGTCCGGGCCGGGCAGGTCACGCAGCAGCGCGCGGAAATCGTCGAATGGCAGGCCGGTCACGGTCATGAGCAAGGCTTCCTTGTAATCTGCGTCGAAATCGGGCTTTGTTGGCTCCTCTAATACGGACCGCGCCTTGTCGCAACAAGCCAAAAAACGGTGCGCACCGTCGTCTTTGAAATGGAGTGAACCGATCCCATGGATTGGCGTGCCTATCTGACCGACACCGCCCGGGCGGTCTCCTTCCTCAGCCGGATCACCGTCCCGGCCCGTGTCTTCGATGGCCATGACGGCAGCCTGTCGCGCGGCGTCAGGGCCTTTCCGCTGGCCGGCCTGCTGATCGCCCTGCCGGCGGCCGCGACGCTTGGCCTCATGCTCTTGCTCGGCGCCAGCGCCCTGCTGGCCGCCTTCGCCGCGCTTGCCGTCCAGGCAGTCGTCACCGGCGCCCTGCATGAGGACGGCCTGTCGGATGCCGCCGACGGTCTTGGCGGCGGGCGCGACCGCGACCATGCGCTGGCGATCATGAAGGACAGCCGTATCGGCTCCTATGGTGCCGTTGCTCTGGTCATCGCTTACGGACTGCGTGCCGCCGCGATCGCCGAACTGGCCACGCACCTTAGCCCCCTCGCCGCCGCCCTTTGCCTGCTCGCCGTCGCCGCGCTCAGCCGCGCGCTGATGGTATGGCACTGGTCGGCCCTGCCTCCGGCGCGCACGGGTGGCCTGGCGGTCGCCGCCGGTGCACCGCTCAGGTCCTCGCTCAACAGTGCGCTGGTCACCGGCCTGGTCCTCGCCGCGGCCCTTGCTGTTCCCTCGGCTTCGCTCTTTGCCTATTTCCTCGCCGTGCTGGTCGCAGCCGTCGCCGCCGCCGGCTTCACCGCCAAGGTCCGCCGCAGGCTTGCCGGCCATACCGGCGATACGATCGGCGCGACCCAGCAGGTGACGGAGATCGCAGCACTTGCGGCCCTTGCCATGGCCAGCTGAGCACCCGATATAGTCCGGACCCCGTAACCAAGGCCGCCCGATGGAATCGCCCTGCATCCTCGTCTGCTCGATCGACATGAACACCGGCTACTGCTTCGGCTGCGGCCGCACCGGCGACGAAATCGGCGCTTGGACAACCTACACCGACGCCGAGCGCCGGGCGATCATGGCAACCCTGCCCGCACGCCTTGAAACCGTCGAGCGCAAGCCGCGCCGCGAGACCCGCCGTAGCCGCATGGCCAGGGAGCGGGAGGCCAACTGATGCGGCTGATCATCGTTCTTGCCATTCTCGGCTTCGGCCTCGCCGTGCTCGTCGTCAACCATGACAGCGGGCAGAGCTTCGGCATGGCCAACGAGGATTTCGGCAGCTTCATCCGCCTTCTGCCCTTCGCCGCCCTGCTGTCGGTCGGCCTTGTCGCCTCGCGCCGCTCGCTGGGCGAGAGCGCCCGGCAGCTCGCCGTCTGGCTGCTGATCATGCTAGCGCTCGTCACCGGCTATCTCTACCGCATGGAACTGCAGTCAATCGGAGACCGCCTGCTGGCAGGGCTCGTCCCCGGCCGCGCCGTGGTCGTCACCACCAGCGAGGGCGCGGCGGAGGTCATCCTGCACAAATCGCTCGGCGGGCATTTCGAAACCTCGGTCGACGTCAACGGGGTATCGGTTCCGGTGCTGATCGACACCGGCGCCAGCGCCGTGGCGCTGCGCTACGAGGATGCCATGCGCGTCGGCATCGATCCCGCCGACCTCGCCTTCACCCAGACCATCCTCACGGCCAACGGCCGCGCCATGGCGGCGCCGGTGCGCCTGCGGCAGGTGGCGCTTGGCCCGATCCTGCGCGAAGGCATCCAGGCCGCGGTGATCGAGCAGGGCCAGCTCGACCAGAGCCTGCTCGGCATGAGCTTCCTGTCGACGCTCGGCTCCCTGCAGATGCAAAGCGACGAACTGCGCCTGCGCGACTGAACGGTGGTCAGGCGCGCAGCTTGTAGCCCGTGCGGAACACCCAGGCGAGAAAGCCGAGGCAGACGGCGAGGAAAAGGCCGATCATGCCGAGGCTGATCAGCGGATGCACGTCCGACACCTCGAAGAAGCTCCAGCGGAAGCCGCTCACCAGATAGAGCACCGGATTGAAATGGCTGACCGTCTGCCAGAACGGCGGCAGCACGCTCACCGAGTAGAAGGTGCCGCCGAGGAAGGTCAGCGGCGGAACGACCAGCATCGGCACCATGCTCAGCTGTTCGAAGTTCTTCGCCCAGATACCGATGATGAAGCCGGCCAGGCTGAAGGCGATCGACGTCAGCAGCATGAAGAACAGCATCAGGACCGGGTGATCGATGCGCAGGTCGACGAAGAAGGCCGCGGTGGCGAGAATGATCAGGCCGATGATCATGCCCTTGGTCGCCGCCGCGCCGACATAGCCGATGAGGATTTCCGTCATGGCGATCGGCGCCGAGAGGATCTCGTAGATCGTGCCGGTGAATTTCGGGAAATAGATGCCGCTCGAACCGTTTGCCACGCACTGGGTGATCAGCGTCAGCATGATCAGCCCCGGCGTGATGAAGCCGCCATAGCCGACACCGTCGACCGGCTCCATGCGCGAGCCGACGGCCGCGCCGAAGACGATGAAGTAGAGCGCCGTGGTGATGACCGGCGAAACTACGCTCTGCAGCAGGGTGCGGCGCGTGCGCGCCATTTCGTAATAGTAGATTGCCTTGATCGCTTCGAAATTCATCTGCCTTCTCCGATCAGGGAAACGAAAATGTCCTCCAGCGAGGTCTGGTGGGTCGACAGGTCGGCGAAACCGATGCCGGCCGCTTCGACCGCTGCCAGGAGCCGCGCGATGCCGCCGTGATTGCTCTCGTCGTCATACTGGTAGACCAGTTGCTCGCCGGTCTCGGACAGCGAGAGATTCCAGGCGGCAAGCGCCTCGGGTATCTCGCTGATCGGCGCCTTCAGCTCGATGCTCAGCTGCTTGCCGCCGAGCTTGCGCATCAGCGTGTCCTTGTCCTCGACCAGCATCAGCCGGCCGCGGTCGATGATGCCGATGCGGTCGGCGATCTCCTGCGCTTCCTCGATATAGTGCGTGGTGAGGATGATGGTCACGCCCCCTTCGCGCAGACGCCGCACCAGCTGCCACATGTCCTTGCGCAGGCTGACGTCGACGCCGGCGGTCGGCTCGTCAAGGAACAGGATGCGCGGCTCGTGCGACAGCGCCTTGGCGATCAGAACGCGGCGCTTCATGCCGCCCGACAGTTCGCGCAGCGCATTGTTGCGCTTCTCGAACAGCGTCAGTTCGCGCAGCAGGTTGTCGATATGCTCCGGCGCCGGCTTTTTCCCATTCAGGCCGCGGGAGAAGCTGACGGTGTTGACCACGGTCTCGAACATGTCGGTGGTCAGCTCCTGCGGCACGAGGCCGATCAGGCCGCGGGTCTTGCGAAAGTCGCGCACGACGTCATAGCCGTCCACCGTCACCGAGCCTTCGCTCGGATTGGCGATGCCGCAGATGATCGAGATCAGCGTCGTCTTGCCCGCGCCGTTCGGGCCGAGCAAGGCGAGGATCTCGCCCTCCTCGATATCGAGCGACACGTTGTCGAGCGCCTTGAAGCCGTTGGCATAGGTCTTGGAAAGAGAACGTACGGAAATGATGGGGGCCATGGCCGGAGACTCCGGATGGGAGGAAGAACGTCAGCCCTATATAGGCAGCGCGCCGGCTATTGCCAGCGTCCCGCCCCGTCCTCGAGCGGAAATGCGCGGTTCGGGCCCCGTCAGCCGCCGGTGGCCAGCATCCGCAGAAGCGTGTTGTCGGAGTAGACCCGGTTGCGGCCGTAGCGCTTGGCCAGATAGAGGAACTGGTCGGCCGCGTTGAGGTAGTTGCTGAAGTTTTCCAGCCCTGCCACTTCGGCCACCCCGATCGACGCGGTGACCGCGATATCGGTATCGTCGAGCGCGACCCGCAGTTCGGCCACGCACCGGCGCACGGTTTCGCAAAACAGGCTGGCGCGTTCGCAGTCCATGCCCGTCAGCAGGATACCGAACTCCTCGCCGCCGAGCCGCGCCAGCAGGTAGTCGCTGTCTTCCACCAGGCTCGACAGCCGCGTGGCGACGGCCTTCAGCACCCGGTCGCCGATCTCATGGCCATAGGTGTCGTTGAGCTGCTTGAAATGATCGATGTCGAGCATCGCCATGCTGCACGCCTCTCCCCGCTCCAAGCAGCTTGCGACACGCGCCGGCCCCTCGTCGAAGAAGTGGCGGCGGTTGCGCAGGCCGGTGAGATAGTCGCTGAAGGCGGCAAGCCGCAGTTGGCGCATCTGCGACAGAGTCTCGATATTGTGGCCGATCCGGCACTGCAGTTCCTCGACCACGAAAGGCCGATAGACGAAGTCGTTGGCGCCGGCCTTGAGGAAACTGGCCGACAGGAGCCGGTCGGCGGAGGACGAGATGCCGATGATCCGCAGGCGGTCGGCCCCGTATTCGCGGCGAATGCGCCGGGTCAGCTCGTAGCCGTCCATGTCCGGCATGTTGTAGTCCGTGAGGACCATGTCGATGCCGGGATGGCGCTCCAGCATGTCGAGGGCCTCGCTGCCGGTCGTCGCCTCGAACACCTGGAACTGCTGCACCTTGAGCAGGTCGGTCAGCATCTTGCGTGCCGAGGTCACGTCATCGACCACGAGCACGCGCACATGGCGGTTGGAGAGGATGCGCTCGACCGCCGCGACAACCATGTCGACGGCCCGTTCATTGTTCTTGATGACGTAGTCGGCGACGCCGCGCTCGACGAGACGCTCACGCATGTGGCGGTTGAAATCCGCGGTGAAGACCACGGCGGGTATCCCCATGGCGACGACCTCGTCGAGGATCTGGCCGTCCGGGGAATCGGGCAGATTGAGGTCGACCACCGCCGCGTCGAAGGGCTGATCCACAGCGTTCGCTGCTTCGTGGAACGCCTTCGTCGACGCACAATGCGTGACCTTGAGCCCATGCTCCTTCTCGAAGCGATGACAGAGCAAGGAGGAAAACGTGCGGGAATCTTCGATGACCAGCACATGGGCACGTCTGCGCGACGTAGCATGAGGTCCAGGTGACCGCTCGCTCTGCTGTGACATTGTACTTGCCTTCGGAAAATCAGTCGGCTTCAAAAAGCGCAAATCAAAACAACACTTTGCCGACCCGAGGCACTCCCTGGATCGGCAAAATTCAGCGAATTCGCGGTCCGGCGGCTTATTTGCGCGCCGTCGCCGCCTTGATCTGCACCAGCGTGTCGAGGTTCTGGTTGACGCGGCAATAGAACTCTTCGTCGATGAACGGACGCAGCATGAAGTCGTTGCCGCCGACCTTGAGGAAGCGGGCCGACAGCAGGCGGTTGGTCGAGGACGACACGCCGATGATGCGAAGCTCATGGCTGCCGCGCGCGCCACGGATGCGCCGTGTCAGCTCGAAGCCGTCGATGTCGGGCATATTGTAGTCGGTCACCACGAGGCCGATATCCGGATTTGCCTTGAGAATCTCGAGCGCCTTGGCACCGCTCTCGGCGGTGCTGACGCGGAAATTGTAGCGTTTCAGGCGGCTGGAGAGCAGCGCCCGGGCCGTCGGGCTGTCGTCGACGATCAGCACGTGATGGCGATGATTGGTCAGGAAGCGATAGACCGACTCGCCGAGCATCTCGACGGCGAAGATATTGTCCTTGAGGATGTAGTCGACAATATCCTTGGCGAGCAGCTTTTCGCGGGTCTGCTCCTGGAAGGTCCCGGTAAAAACGACCACCGGGATGTTCTGATCGATCAGATATTCGAGCGCCTCGCCATTTTCCGCGCCGGGCAGATTGATGTTGGAGATCGCCAGCGTAACAGCCTCATCCGACAGCTCGTTTGCCGCCTGCAGATCCTCGAAGGTCCTGCAAATCTCGACATTGATGCCGAACAGCTCCCTCATGCGCGTGCTGATCATGGACGTGAAGACGTTCGAATCCTCGGCAACAATGATTCGGACATCGGGGAAAGTTTCTCCGGAATATTGCATTCCGGAAATGCCTAGAAAAGCCATGACGCGCCTTCAACCTGAGAGAACTATTGGCAATTTAGCCTATGCGGCTTGCAGATCCGTTAATCGACGATACGCGATGGAAGCATGCGAAGATTAATTCGCCACAAAAGCGGATCCGTCACTTCTGCCCCTTTTTGACGATTGCTTGCTCTGCAACCGACCCAAGGCAAGATGCCGCATGCTGCGCGCCGAACCCCGCGTCTTGTTCTGCTGCACGTTTGCCGTTGCTGCGTCTTTGCCGACGCAAAAGCGCCCGGACTTGGCCGGGCGCTGTATTTTGCCGATTGTGTCTGCGAATCGGTAGCTGGCTACTTGATGGTTGCCGCACCGTCCTTGATCTCGACGGTTTCGCCACCCTCGAGGCCGATGCGGTCGCCATTCGGCAGGGTCAGGAAGCAACCGGACGGGCAGATGGTCTCGGAGGCGCCAGCATCGATTGCGACTTCGGTGCGATTGCCGTCCTCGACGACGGTCAAGACGACGGCGCTCGAGCCGGCATTGGATACAGACGCCGCCCAGGCGCCGCTCGTCGCGCCGCAAAGGACCACCGTGGCTGCCAGAAACTTGATCATTGCGCATTCGGCGCTTGCTGCGCCGCCCTCTCGTTTTGCCCCTCCGCCGACTGTTGCCGGTCGATCAGGCATGCCCCTCTTCTAATATGCTTCCCCTGAACGCCTGCTGAACATGCCGTTCATGGCAGGATCTTGTCATCATCCGGCGGATCGCGCAAATCCGTCCGGGTCTCCTGCTTGCGGACGCTTGCCCGCCCGCCGAAAAGACGTCGGGCATGCTCGTCGAGATGCAGGTGCACCTCCTGGTGGGGATAGGGCATGAGGATGCCCTTTGAGCGGAACCGCTCCAGGATCGTCACCCGCAATTCGTTGCGGATCGGCAGGGCGCCCAGCACGTCGCCGATGAAGCCGCGCAGCTCGAAATCGAGCGAGGACGCGCCGAAGCCGTTGAACAGCACCACCGGCTCCGGATTGCGCAGCAGGCCCGGATGGGCGAGCGCAATCTCCATCAGCAGGTCCATCACCTGGCGCGGGTCGCTCTCGTAGGAGACGCTGACCGGGATCTCGATGCGGCCGAGCTTGTTGCGGTGCGTCCAGTTGCCCACCGGCGCATTGATCAGTTCGGAGTTCGGCACGATGATCGACTGGCGCTGGAACGTCTCGATCTCGGTGGCCCGCACCGAAATGCGTCGTACGAAACCCTCCGTGGTGCCCGTCGCCACCCAGTCGCCGACCTTGAAGGGCCGTTCGACCAAGAGGATCAGGCCGGAGACGAAGTTGGAAACGATGTTCTGCAGGCCAAAGCCGATGCCCAGCGACAGGGCGCCGGCAACCAGGGCAAGGCTCGACAGGTCGATGCCGGCCGCCGAGATGCCGATCAGCCCGGCAATCCCGGTGCCGAGATAACCGACCCCGGTCTTGACCGAGTTGCGCACGCCGGCATCCACCTGCGAACGGGCCATGACATTGCCGTCGAGCCACTTCTGCAGCCAGCGGGTGGCAACCAGACCGAGGCTGAACAAAAGGATGCCGCCGAGAATGCCGAAGATCGAGATGCGGATCGTGCCGATATTGATCTCGGTGAAGATGTTGATCAGCCAGATCTCCAGGTCGCGCGGCTGGAAGCCCCAGGAGATCAGGATGAGCGGAATGCCGATCGACAGCGCGAAGACATAGATGGCAAGACCCGCCGCGATCCCGGCCTGGTCGAGGCCGACGGGCTTCAGGTTGAAGCGCCGCTGCAGGAATTTGCCGACCCGCGTCTCGCCGAACTGGTTGGGCGCCGAAATCGCCTTGCCGGAGAGGATGCCGATATACATGGTCGCGACGACGGCGCCGGTCAACACGATCTGGGTCGCGAGAAAGCGCGAAAGCCCGACATAGCCGATGGCGCTGAGCAGGATCAGGCCAATGCCGATCACCCGGAACAGCACGGCGACCATCTTGGGCCAGGGCCGCCCGCGCTCCACGGGATCGCCGCTTTCGCTCAGCACCGGCCGCAGGAACGAGACGACGAAGACGATCAGGCCGACGACCACCGACGAGATGAAGCTCTTCATCACCGTCAGCACAACCGGCGAACTCAGCGTCTCGCTCACCGCGCCGAGCACATAGTCGGAGCCGTTGACGACCGCCATGGAGAGCACGGCAAAATTCAGGTCGCGTGCGCCCTTATTCGACAGCCTGACCAGCCGCCAGCTCGGCGCCTTCGGGGCGAGCACGGCGCGCGCCAGCATGGCGACGAAGAAGACGAGCCCGGCAAAGCCGAACAGCGCCGCGGCGATCGGCGCGATGTCCGGTCTCAGCACATTGAACGTGTCGAGGAAGAAGAAGCTCGCCACGAGGAAGGCACCAAGCGCCAGCGCCGGCAGGATCGTCGACCAGAAGGCCACCGAGAACCGGCTCATATAGGCCGGATTGCTCTCGGCGGGATCGCGACGGATCAGCGAACCGAACAGCCGGTATTCGGCGGCGAGCAGCACCAGCGCCATGGCGAGCGACAGCATCACGGCCGTGCCGAGCGGCACGCGCTTGAATTTCCAGATGAACGAGAACCAGCTGCTGACGGTGCGGTTGAAATCGCTGAGCTCGGCCGAGAACACATTGATGGCATCGTCGATCACGTCGCCGGAAATCTCGGTGTGCTCGAACAGCCGCTCGGTGAACAGCTGGCGCCTGAGGTCGGTGATGGTGTCGGAAAGGTTGGAGGCGCGGATCGACAGGTCTTCCGCCCGTCCGGTCAGCGTGTTGATCTCCAGGCGCGCCGCGTTCAGCCGATTGCGTTCCTCGGTGACGGCCGGCGCCTCTTCCGGCTCGCCCTCGGCCGGCTTCTCGCCGAGTTGGGCAAGCCGAGTCTTGACGTCGTTGAAGCGCGGCCTGAGTTCGACCGAAATCTTCAGCAACTGGCGGATGAGTTCATCAGCCTTGACCTTGATGTCGACCAGCGCCGCGTCGTCGTTCTTGCGCTCCTCGACAAGCCCCTCGACCGCCCCCAGCTGCTTCTCGGCATCGGCGATCTGGGCGCTGACGCTCTCGACGACATCGTCCCGCACCGACACTGCCTCCTGGGCGAGCGCGGGCGCGGCGCCATAGGCGGCGACGAGGGGCTGGAAAGCCAGCACCATGGCGAGGGCGAACGGAAAAAGGCGATGGTTGCGAAACAAAGTCAGTCCTTGCGCTGGTCTCAAATCTGCGCGGACCATAGTGACTGTTTTAGCCAAAAGAAAGAACGCCATGACGCGCGTTTTCCTGCAAAAATCACCGGGCATCGATCAGGACACCCGGCGATCAATTCGGCAAAGCGACGAATGGGCGGTTCAGGCCGGCACCATCGTTTCGCGCAACGCTTCGAACCGCTGCAACTGATCGACCAGCAGCGCCTTCTCCGCATCGCGCCGGACGAAGACCTTGAACATCGCCCGGCCTTCCCCGTTCATGAACCAGACGGAACACGAACGGCGTCCATGGAAACCGCGGTCGACGAAAGCGATCGAGGCGCAACGTTCCTTGCGGATATGCCCACCGATCGGACTGTCGCCGTGGATGTTGAACCATCCATGGCCCTCGCTGCCCTGAGGCAGCGACCCCTCGACCTCGAGCACGATGTCGTCGGTGTGGACGATCATCAGCACGTCGCCCCAGCCTGTCATATCCTGCCAGATCGGCAGGAACTGATCGGAGGAGGTCAGCACCGCGGCACCGGCAGGCAGCACCGCCAGAACCTCGGCCGGGGTCACGTCTGCCTGGGCGGCGATCGCCTCGACGACGCCGTCGGGCCTTTCGGCGAGCGCGGCGCGCGCCCGCTCGGTGCGCTCAGGGTTAGTTGCCGACACGTCCATCGAACCGCTCCTCAAGCCGCCTCGTCGACGCGCTTGCCGTCGCGATCCTCGTGGATGATGACTTCGAAGCCTTCGAAATGCGGGCCGGACAGGTACTGGACCTTGGATTCGCCGGCACGAGCATGGGCCGCACGGAACTGCTCGGACTTGGTCCAGGCCTTGAAGTGCTCCTCGGTCTCCCAGACGGCATGCGAAGCATAGAGCGTATGATCTTCGGCCGTCGGGCCCTTCAGCATGTGGAATTCCACATAACCGGACACCTCGGCCAGGCGACCCTTGCGGGTGGCCCACATGGCCTCAAAGGCCTCCTCGTGGCCAGGCACGACTCGAAAACGGTTCATCGCAATAAACATGGCTGAAATCCTCTCTTGTGACTTTCGGGCACCGTCGCCGGTCAGGACGACAATTGCCGTTTCGCTGCCGCGTATCGCCCCGGTTCGACGGTCGCGCCGTGTTGCCTTGGTATTTAAACTTGTGTATTTGTGTCAAGTTAAATGTCGCCGGTAACGGCGCATCGCAATCATTCGGCTTCCGGTGCCCAAGGTGCCGGCAGCATCTCCATTTTGGCAACAGGATATTCTCAGCATGCAGCTTCTCGGATCACTGCGCACGACCGCAAGGACCCTCGCCACACCCCTTCTTCTCCTGGCGCTGGCCAGCGCGTCGGCCCGGGCCGACGAGGTCCCGACGGATGCGAAACGCATCGTGTCGATCGGCGGAACGGTGACGGAGATCATCTACGCGCTGGGCGACGACGCCCGGATCGTCGCGGTCGACAGCACCAGCACCTATCCCGCCAGCGCGGCCGACAAGCCCGATGTCGGCTATATCCGCCAGCTCTCCGCCGAGGGCGTGCTGTCGCAGAAGCCCGACCTGATCATTGCCGAAGCCGGCGCCGGCCCGGCCGACGCGATGGCCATTCTCAAGGCGAGCGGCATTCCGATCGTTTCCATACCGACGCCGCCCGAGGCAGGTGCGATCGCCGGCAAGATCCGCGCGGTCGGTGCGGCCGTCGGCAAGGCCGACGCGGCGGACATGCTTGCTTCCGAGGTCGATGCCGCCCTGAAAACGCTCGAGACCCGCGTGTCCGCCCTGCCCGAGCCGAAGAAACGCGTTCTCTTTGCCCTGTCGCTCGCCAATGGCCGCGTCATGGCGGCCGGCACCGACACCTCGGCCGACGCCATCATCCGGCTTGCCGGCGGCATCAATGCGGCAAGCGGCATCTCCGGCTACAAGCCGCTGAGCGACGAAGCGGTGATCGCCGCGGCCCCGGAAGTCGTGCTGGTGATGGACAACCCGGCCATGCACCTGACCGCCGAGCAGGCCTTCGCCCTGCCCGCCCTGCAGTCCAGCCCGGCCGGAAAGGCCAAGGCCTTCATCGCCATGGACGGGCTCTACCTGCTCGGCCTCGGTCCGCGCACCCCGCAGGCAGCACTCGATCTGGCGGCCAAGCTCTATCCGGACGCCGTCAAGCCATGAGCGCGGTTGCTTCGCTGATGGGACGGGCATCGGTGGCCGGCGACCGTTCCGGCCTCGGCATCGCCGTCATCCTGCTGCTGCTGGCGCTTCTGGTCGGCGCTGCGCTGGTATCGCTTATCAGCGGTCCGACCGGCGTCGGGCTGAAGGACCTCGTCGTCTATCTCGGCGGCGAAGGCGAGAGCCTCCCCGACCAGGACCGCATCATCCTCGAAGCGGTCCGCCTGCCGCGCACAGCGCTCGGGCTGCTGGTCGGCGCCGGCCTCGGCATTTCCGGCGCCATGATGCAGGGGCTGTTTCGCAACCCGCTGGCCGACCCCGGCATTGTCGGCGTAACCTCGGGCGCGGCCTTCGCCGCGGTCTGTGCCATCGTGCTGGGCGGCACGGTGCTCGCCCCGCTCCAGACCCTGTTCGGCAACCAGTTCCTGCCGCTCATGGCCTTTGCCGGCGGCCTCGCCAACACCTTCCTGCTCTACGCCATCGCCACCCGCAACGGCCAGACTTCGACGACGGCGCTCATCCTGTCGGGCATCGCCATCGGCGCCATGAGTGCGGCGGCGACCGGTCTCCTGATCTTCGTGGCCGACGACCGGGCGTTGCGCGACATCACCTTCTGGTCGCTCGGGTCGCTGGGCGGCGCGACCTATGCCAAGGTTCTGTCCATCCTGCCTTTCATCCTGCTGGTCATGGGAGCCCTGCCCTTCGTCGCCCGCGGTCTCGACGCGCTGGTGCTGGGCGACGCCGCCGCCTTCCACATGGGTGTGCCCGTGCAGCGGCTGAAGCGGATCTCGATCCTTGCGGTCGCCGCCGCCTGCGGCGCAACCGTGGCGGTCGCCGGATCGATCTCCTTCGTCGGCATCGTCGTTCCCCATTTGCTGCGATTGGCGATCGGCCCGTCGCACCGCTTTCTGCTGCCCGCCTCGGCGCTTGGCGGCGCAAGCCTGCTGCTTCTGGCCGACAGCATTGCCCGCACGGTCGCCGCTCCGGCCGAACTGCCGATCGGCATCATCACCGCAATCCTCGGCGCTCCGGTCTTCCTCATGCTGCTGCTCGGCCGCAGCGGCCGCGCCGCCATGGAGGGCCTGTGATGTTCGTCGCGCAGAATGTCAGCGTGCTCCGCGATGGCCGCGCCCTGGTCGCCGATGTCGATCTGACGCTGCGTCCCGACGTCTTCACGGTCGTAATCGGACCGAACGGCGCCGGCAAGTCGACCTTGCTCAAGGCCCTCTCCGGAGAGATCGCACCCGATCGCGGCCAGATCTTCTGCCACGAAAGGCCGCTGTCGCGGCTGTCCGCCGTCGAGCTTGCGGCGGATCGGGCCGTCTTGCCCCAGTCGACCACCCTGTCCTTCCCCTTCACCGCCCTTGAAGTGGTGCGCATGGGGGCAATCGCCCATGGCAGCCTCGATCCGACCCGCGCGGCGCGTGCTGCCCTTGCCCGCGTCGGCCTGGAAGGCTTCGAGGCGCGCGCCTACCGCGCGCTGTCCGGCGGCGAACAGCAGCGCGTTCAGTTTGCCCGCGCGCTCGCCCAGGTGCCCTCGCCGGTCGAACACGGCCGTACCCGAGCCCTTTTCCTCGATGAGCCGACATCGAGCCTCGACATCGGCCACCAGATCAGCGTGCTGGAAATCGCCCGCGACTTCGCCCGGTGTGGCGGCGCGGTTCTTGCCATCCTCCACGACCTCAATCTCGCGGCGGAATTCGCCGACCATCTGGTGGTCATACATCATGGTCGGATCGTGTCGGAAGGGCCGCCGCTCGCCACGATCGACGACCGGGTCATCGCCGATGTCTACGGCATCAGCGGCGCGGTCGGGCGCCTTCCGGCAGCGTCCGTGCCTTTCGTGCTGCCGCAATCCCGGCACGCGCCCCGAGTGAAAGCCGGCTAAGCAAGTTATCCACAGCAATCCACAGGCTGGAATCGGTCAAACGACCACAAGAACGGGAACACGAGACGAACATCGCCACCGCCCGGAGGGAACAAAAGGGCATTTTCCGATTGTCGCCGGGGCACGGACCGGCAGTTTGGCCGGTCAGCGGGGGCCTGCAAAGCCATCTATGACGCCAAGCTGGGCAAGGAATGGGCCGCCAGCCATCGGCTGGCGGCGCCGTGAAGGCGGAACGGTTATTCGTGGATCGTGTAGGAACCCAGTTCGCAGAGGTTCTGGCTGTCTTCGGTGGTGTCGAGGTCCGAGCTTTCCTCGAATTCGAAGCGCATGTCGTATTCGCACTGGGTGCGACCGTCGGCGATGGTCAGCTGAACGCTGGCGCCCGGCTCCAGAACATGATCGCCGAACACATCGCCTTCCCAGCTGTCGACGCCGACGGGCGAGGTGTAGAAATGGGTGAGAACCGAGCTCGTGCCGTTGGTCAGCGTGAAGACCAGATCTTCCGCCTGGGCGGTGGTCGAGAAGAGGACGGCTGCCAGCAGGCCGGCGGCGGAGAGAATACGTTTCATAAGACTGCAATGCTCCAGGCCCGAAATTGGGCGGGAACGACATATGCTTTGCCTTGGTGACGAAGCAATTAAGGCGCGGTGAAATTTTCGGCAGATACCAATAATGGCCTGAACCCGTGTTTTCGACAGCGCCAAAACAATCGGCTTCGAAGAAGCTGCCGCAGAGTGCTGCGAAACCGACGCAGCACTGATGTGCGCCTTGAGGCGCAACATCAACAAACTGTGCTATGGGATTGAAATGGTGGGTGATGTAGGGCTCGAACCTACGACCCGCTGATTAAGAGTCAGCTGCTCTACCAACTGAGCTAATCACCCGACCAGCGCCTTCCGGCGGTGTGACGTGGCGTATAAACAGCATCTCCGATCTTGTCCAGCGCCGAGGCAAAAAAACTTGGCCCAAACGTCAAAAAAAATACACGGAGCGGAAAAAGCCAACGTTTTCAGAGGTCCAGAATTCCCGACGCAATCCGCACGGCCTGGCCGCCGATCCGCGCCCGGCTGATCTCGCCATCCTTGGCGTCGATGTGCAGATGGATATAGGACGGCCGCCCCATCTCGACGCCCTGTTCGACCATCAGCGGGTGGTGACCGTCGGGAAGCCCGTCGAAATGGTGGATGGCACCGGACATCGCCGCGACCGCCGAACCGGTCGCCGGGTCCTCGGCAATGCCCATGTCGGGCGAAAACATCCGGGCATGGAACTTGGCCGCGTGATGCACCCCGCCCCGGCAATAGACATAGGCCGAGGTCAGCATGCCTTCGCACAGCGGCGCGATGCGCTCCCAGAGCTGGGAATCGAAATCCAGGGTCTCGACGGCACTGAGATTATGCACCGGCACCATCACGAAGGGAACGCCGGCCCCCCAGACGGACGGCACGTGATTCTCGAAGCCGATATCGGTGGATTTGAGCGCCAGCGCGTCGGCGATGCCCTGGCGGTCGAGGGCAAGCTCGTAGCGCGTCGAAGTCTTCGGCAGATCGAATTCGGCAAAGCTCGCCTCGCCGTCGCGCAGTTTGACGGCGCAGCGCACCGGTCCGACATTCTCCTCCAGCACCGAGACGAGATCGAGCCCGCCGCTATTGTTGCCATAGGCACGCTCGGCAAGCGCCACCGCGGTGCCGACCGTCGGATGGCCGGCAAAGGGCAGTTCCCGGCCCGGCGTGAAAATGCGGATGCGGGCGGAGTGGGCGGGATTGGAGGCCTTCTGCACGAACACCGTCTCCGACAGGTTGGTCTCCGCCGCGATGGCCTGCATCGCCGCGGGCGACAGGTCCTCGCCGTCGAAGATCACCGCCAGCGGATTGCCGGCGAGCTTCTGGTCGGTGAAGACGTCGTAGATCGAATAGTGCCGCGCCAAAGGATCCTCCGGGTTCGTTGAACGATTTCGCCAGAGACTGCCCGACCTTGCCCGCGCGCGCAAGCAAGCGATGTCAGCGCGCCTCGGCGAAGAACCAGTCGAGAACCGGCAGCATGGCCGGATTGTACGGGTGCGCTGCGGGATCGGGCGAGCGGATGGCAACCGCGCCGGCGATCTCCTTCTCCTCGTCGACCTCCATATGCGCGGCAATGCGGTCAAGGATGGCGCCGGCCGGCAGATCGAAGCGGAAGAGCCGCACGATCGTCAGCCGCCGGCGGGCAAAGCTGGCGAAGAAGCGCCCGTCGGTTGCCGCCTCGCCAAGGTCGAGGCCGGTTTCCTCACGAACCTCGCGCATCATGTTGCCGGCGATGTCGCAATGCCCGTCGACGATGTCGTGCGGATCGAGCGATCCGGCGGCGCAATAGACTTGACCCGGATTGGCGGTGTGCGCGGCCATCTCGACGGCGATCAGCGCGCCGTCCGCCGAGGCGATCACCGGAAAGGCGAAGACATGGAAACCGCCCTGCCCGAGCGGCTGCCTGCGCCACCAGAGAAAGGTCGAATAGGGCACCACATAGCCCTCGCCCTCCACCACCCCGTTGCTGAGCGCCAGTCGATGCTGGAACACCATGCGGCCGTCGAACAGGGCCGGATTGGCGGCGATCTCCGCCTGCCAGTTAGCTTCCGCCGCCGCCCGATTCTCCAGGTGGAACGGATGCACGCCGTCGAGCACGCGCAGCCGCACGCCCTCCACGGGAAAGATCCGGGCCTCGGGCGGAAAGCCGGTCGCAGTATCGGCGTCGGTCTCGGACATCAAAGCTCCAGCGCCATGACGATCGGGCAATGATCTGAAGCCTTCGGCCGGTCCCAGCCGATGCGCGGGTAATGCTCCACGGCCTGGCCCGGCGGAAACGGCGTACGAAAGGGCTGGCCGTTGCGGATGATCTCCGGCGCCTTGCCGGCATTGCGGCGGGCGAGCGCCGGCGACAGCCAGAGATAGTCGAGCTGGCAAAGATGCTGCTCCTCGGGGCCGCGCGCATGATAGAGCGTCCAGCGGTCCAGCGGCTCACGCCGGCGCATGACATTCTCGGCAAAACCATCGGCGGAAAAGACGTCGAGCGCGCTTTCCAGCCCGCCTCGGGGCTCGAACCGATAGCCGGTGCGCCGGTCGCCGATCACGTCCACCCGCTCCTGGTAGTCGTTCATGTCGCCGCAGATGACGAAGTTCTTGTCGGCCGTCTGCCCCTTGCCGAAGCGCGCCTCAATGATGTGGCGGATCGCCTTGGTTTCGGCTTCCCGCACCGGCATGGTGAAGCTGCGTCCGTCGATGCCGTCGCGCCCGTTGGTCATCGATTTCAGATGCACGACATAGATGGTCAGCGGCCGTCCGCCGATCTTCAGGTCGAGTTCCAGGCAGTCGCGCTTGAAGATCTTGTCGTCGGCCTTGACGGTCGCCGCAAGCGCCGGGGTGAACAGGTCAAGGTCGCGATAGGTCAGCGCCGCATGGCTGCAGATGTCGACGATCTCGATCTTCTCGCCGTCCCGCGTCTCGTCGCGCATCATCACGCCGACATCGATGCCGCGGCTGTCATTGCCCTCGACGAGATATTTGTGCCGGTAGCCGGAGCCGACCATGCGGAACAGATAGCCGTATTCGAAGGCCTTCAGTGCCTCCATGCTGTCGACCTCCTGCAGGCACAGGATATCGGCCCCCATGTCGGCGATGGCGAGCGCCGAGAGCTGGCGGGTGTCGTCGGTCGAGGAGACGACGCGGGCCGATTCCAGCCGCTCATAGTCCTGCTCGTTGCGCACTTCGAACAGCTGCATCACCCGGTCCTGGCGCAACTGGTTGCGAAAGCCGGTGAAGTCGAACCTGGTCATCAGGTTCTCGATGTTAAACGTGCCTAGCCTGAGCGCCATGATTCTTTTCCCGTTATCCGCCTACTATAGACCAGCCTCCGTGAACGGACATATGGCGCGCGATAGCGTTGATCGATGATGCGCAATTCCGGACGAATGGCCCGGCCTACCGGCGCATGGACCGCCATGAGATAGCGGCGATGACCGCCCACACCGCCGCGCGCAGCAGCATCGCGCCTACGGTGCGCATCTCGTAGAGGCCGCCGCCGGCGACATGCAGGCCGAAGGCCGCCAGCACCAGGACGGTGGCCACGGCGATCGCGATGGACAGCCAGGCGGCCCAACTCCGGTTCAGCAGCAGCCCCAGCCCGGCCACGACATAGAAGAAGCCCGCGGCAAAGTTGAACCACAACACGAAAGGCACGGCATTGCCGACGGCCGCCCGTGCAGCCTCGCCGCCGAACAGCGCCGTACCTCCGGAGAAGATCGTCAACAGACCGAAGACCAGGCCCACGACACCCGCCGCCTTCAGCCCCCAGCCGCCTTGCCGAATCGTGTTCATGCCTTGCTCCCTTGCTGGTCTTCCAGCCGACCATCGCGCAGATGGAAAAGCCGATCGAAACGGTCGTAGATCTTCTCGTCATGCGTCACCGCCACGATGCAGGCGTCCTGCTCGGCGGCGAGCTTGCGCAGCAGATCCATGACGATCCCGGCCCGCTTGGAATCGAGCGCCGCGGTCGGCTCGTCGGCGAGAATGATGCGCGGGCTGTTGGCGAGCGCGCGGGCAATCGCCACACGCTGCGCCTCGCCGCCCGACAGCAAAGCCGGCATGGCGTCCTTGCGGTTTCCGACTTCCAGATAGTCCAGGAGTTCGATCGCCCGGCGCCTTGCCTCCCCGGCCGACTTTCCCGCCAGTTGCAGCACCAGCGCGACGTTGTCTTTGGCGTCGAGGAAGGGCAAGAGGTTGTGGAACTGGAAGATGAACCCGATCTTGTCGAGCCGCAGGCGCCTGAGGTCGTTCCTCAGCCAGCGATTTTCGTAGACCGGCTCCCCGTCCAGCCATACCCTGCCCTCGGTCGGGTCGATGATGCAGCCGATGATGTTCAGCAGCGTCGTCTTGCCCGAGCCGGACGGCCCGAGCAACGCCACGACTTCGCCGGAGCGAACCTGAAGGTCGACGCCGCGCAGGGCATCGACGCGCGTCGCCCCCTCGCCATAGTGCTTGGAGATTGCCTTGAGGTCGATGATCAGGCGGCTTTGCGGTTCGGCCATGATGTCAGCCTCCGATCGCGGTCGCGGGATCGACCTTGAGCGCAGCCCGGATACCGAGCCCGCTTGCCAAAATGCAGACCACCAGGATGATGCCGGCAAGAGCCACCGCATTGATCGGCTCCAGCAGGACGCGGCGGGGGAAATAGTCCTTGATCAACAGGATCAGCATCAGGCCGAAACCCCAGCCGACAGCGCCGAGGGCGATCGATTGCTGGACGATCAGCCCGATGATGGTGCGGTCGGGCGCGCCGATCAGCTTCAGCGTCGCGATCTGCTTCAGCTTTTCCATGGTCATGGTGTAGATGATCAGCGCGATGACGACGGCCGACACCGTCAAAAGGATACTGAGAAACAGGCCGATCTGCCGGCGCGCCCGGTCGACGACGGAGCGGACCAGCAGGTCTTCCTGTTCGGCCTGCGTCATGGCCGAAAGGTGTTTCCACTGGCGCACGGTGCGCGCCACCGCATCGACATCGGCATTGGCATCGACCCGGGCGATGACGGCAGCCACCGTATCCCCGCTCTCGCCCGTCGCGCCTCGGGCCGACTGCACCCGGGCGGCCGGCGGTGCGAGCTGCGATTGCAGCGTCTGCGCATCGGATAGCGTGACATAGAGCACGGGATCGCCGCCGGAGTTCATCGCATCCTCGACAAGTCCGACGACTTCGAAACGGTTGCGACCGAGCGCGATCCGGTCACCGATCACCAGCCCTGACTTGCGATCCGCGACCGCCTCGAAATGGCTCTGCCCGATGCCGCGTCCCTCGACGACCACCGCCGGGCCGCCGGGGTGGCCGCGCTCGTAGCCGATGATGTAGAGCCGAAGCGTCTTGCCGGCAAAGGATGCCTCGACGGTCTGGTAGGTGATGCTGCCGGCATCGCTCACCCCGTACAGGCGCGCCACGGCATCGCGCGTCTCGCCGGGGATCTTGGAGGATTCGGCGAAAGGTCCCTGCCGACCCGCTTCCACCACCCAGAGATCGGCCTTCGGCGCCCGGACGATGTTCAGCGCATCGGCCACGAGGCCGTTGTAGATCCCCATCATCGCCAGCACCACCGCCATCAGCAGGCTGAGGCCGAGACAGGTGAGCACGAAGCGAAACAGGTTGTGGCGGACATCGCGATAGGCAAGGTTCATGGCCTCGCCTCCTCGAGGATGCGCGCCGCACGTCCCTCGACAAGCCCCTTGGCGGCGGCCGTGACGACGCGGGCGCCCTCCGGCAAGCCTGCGACGATCTCGACGCGGGCATCTTCCGTGCGGTGGCCGAACGTCACCGGCACCTGCGCAAGCCTGCCGTCCATGACGACGAACACCCGCCCCTGATGGCCGTCGAAGCCGCTGATCGCCGCCTCCGGCACCAGCAGCGCCTCCGCCAACTGGTCGACCGTGATCCGCACCTCGGCCTGTTCCCCGAGAAAGGCCTGCGGCGGACACTTATCGCAGGTAATCCAGACGCGGCGCTCCTCGTTGGCGCGATCGCTCTCGATGCCGATCCGCGCCACCGTGCCGGTATAGACCTCATGCGGCATGGACCGCAGCCGGACCTCGGCGGCCTGGCCGACCGCCAGTGCGCCGGCGCGTTCCTCGTCGACATAGGCCAGCGTCCACACGGTCTTCGGGTCCATGAGCGTGTAGATCGCATCACCGGCCCGCACCACGGCGCCTGCTTCGGCGTGACGCGCGACGACCACGGCGTCGAAGGGTGCCTCCAGAGCATGCTGATTGAGCACGGCGGTTTCGTAATCCAGCGCCGCACGAGCATCGACCTCCTGCGATCTGAAGACATCCACCTCCGTCTGCGCAACGGTGAGTTCAGCGGCTGCAACCTCGACGTCGCGCTTCGCCTCCTCGGCAGTCTGGCGAGAGATCGCGTTTCGGCCGGCCAGTTCCTGCTGGCGCGTGTCGTCCGCCTGGCGTTGCGCAAGCACCGCCCGGGCCTTCTCGACATTGGCCTCCGCCTTGCGGGTGTTCGCAGCCGCCGCGGCGATCGCCGCTTGCGCACGGGCCACCCGTGCCTGTTGCGCATCCCGATGCAGGCGCGCCAGAACCTGACCGCCCGTCACGACATCTCCGCTGTCGACCGAGAGATCGGCCAGCGCACCACCGACCTCGAAGCCGATCTTCGACACGATCCGCGCCTCGACCGTGCCGAGCCCATACAGTCTCACCGCGACATTCCGCTCGATCGCCGCAACCGGTACGGCAATCGGCCGTTTGGTGAGAAACACATAGGCAAGAGCAATTGCCGCGATGACCGCCACGGCCACCAGAAGGATCCTGATCTTTCCGCCCGTCATGACTGCTTCTCCTCTGTCGTCGATCCGGTAAACAAAGCCATCTGCACGGCCAGCAGCCGCACGCCCTCCGGCTGCAGGGCAAATCCGCGCGCACCCAGCGACCAGCGCATCGCCAGGCCCTGGACGAGCGAGATCAGCAGCACCGCGCCATCGGCCGGATCGAGATCCGGGCGAACGGTGCCGGCTTTCCGCGCACGCGCCAGCTCGCCGGCGAGGATGCCGTGGAACGTCGTCATCAAGCCGACGAAGGCCTGGCGAAGCGCATCGTTTTCGACCCGCAGCTCGCGGGAAAACAGGATCGCGGGAATGGCGGGATTGGCTTCGATGAGATTCAATTGCGCCCGAACCAGCGCCGCGATCCTGCCTTCCGGCGTGGCGCTGGAGGCAAGCGCCTCGTCCCACGCCACCTTCAGCCTGTCGCTGATGTCCGCCGCGACCGCCTGCCAAAGGACCTGCTTGGTCGGAAAATGACGAAAGATCCCGGGCTGCGTCAGGCCAACGGCCTGCGCAACGGCATTGGTCGTCAGCCGGTCGGGTCCCAGTTCGTCCGCCAACCGCAGCGCGGTCGCCAATATCTCCGCCTTGCGGTCTTCCGCCGATTTTCGTGCCATCATGCGGCTCCGTAGTTAGTTATTACAAACTAACTACGCCCTCGACCCTCTTCTGTCAACGATCCGCCCCGGAACGGGTCGGCACAAGGAGACCCGCAAGATCGAACGACGTGGCAAGGGCCGACGGACAGGCAACCCAAAAAACGTCCTTCCAACCCCGCCCGTCATCATCCTATGATTGGACATCAGCATGACCGGGGGAGTTCTGCATGCGCCGTGCCTATTCATTCCTTGCCGTTCTGGCCATCGCCTTCACGACCCTGGCTCCGGCCCTGGCGGTCGCCGACAGCTACGGAGCAATCGCCTATTCGCCCTCCACCCGCGCCGACGGCTGGTCGAACTCCTTCTCCACCCGCGCCGACGCCGAGCGTCGCGCCTTGCGCGAATGTTCCGGCCGCGCCCGCGACTGCCGCGTCGCGATCTGGTTCAAGAATGCCTGCGGGGCGCTCGCCGTCGGTCAGAACGGCGGCTGGGGTTCCGGCTGGGCTTCCAACCGCAGGGGCGCCGAACTCGAGGCGATCGGCGTCTGCAACCAGTATACCGGCCGCTGCCGCGTCACCCGCTGGGTCTGCTCCGGCGCCCCTTGAGCCTCAAGCAGCGAGAGAAATTCTTGTCCGGCCCCGACCTCAGAGCCGCCAGCCGGCGTTGATCCTCACCGTCACCCGCTCGCCTTTGGCGCAGGCGACCCGGCTGTAGGCCCGAAGCTTCTGGCCATCGCCGAGCGTCAGTCTCAGCGCATAGCGCTCGCCCTCGTAGAGCACCCCCTCGACTTCCGCCGGAAGGCCGTCGCCACCGAGCAAGACGTCCTGCGGCCGCACCAGCACATCCATGTGCGCTCCCCCAGGCACCCGGTCGACCAGCCGTGTCAGGATCTCGTCCCAACCCAGATCGCGCCGCGCAGCGCCGCGCTCCGGAAGGGTGAGGATTGCCCCCTGCCCGATCAGGCCGCCGACGAGCCGGCCTTCCGGCCGCGCATAGATTTCGGCCGGCGCCGCAACCTGCAACAGCTTGCCCTCGGACATCACCGCCACATCGGTAGCCAGCGCCATGGCCTCCGCCTGGTCATGGGTGACGTAGATCATCGTCGCACCGGAACGGGCATGGAACTCGCGAAACGTCTCCTCCATCTCCTGGCGCAGATGCCGGTCGAGATTGGCGAGCGGCTCGTCAAGCAGCACCACGTCCGGCGCCGTCACCAGGCAGCGCGCCAGCGCCACGCGCTGCCGCTGACCGCCGGACAGATCCGCCGGCCGGCGCCCGGCATAGGCTTCCAGCCGCACGGCCTTCAGCGCGTCGCTCACCTTCTCCCGGTAGCGTTCGCCGGAAATGCCGCGCACCTTCAGCGGATAACCGACATTGTCGGCGACCGTCATGTGCGGCCAGAGCGCATAGGACTGGAACACCATGGCCATGTTGCGCTTTTCCGGCGGAATGACCCCACCCGCATCGGCCAGCACCCGTTCGCCAAGCAGGATCGAACCGTCGCTCGGCGTCTCGAAGCCGGCGATCATCCGAAGCACGGTCGTCTTGCCGCAGCCCGACGGTCCGAGCAGCGCCAAGAATCCGCCCTCGCGGATGTCGAGCGACACGTCGTTCACCGCCGGCTTGCCGGTGCCGTAGTCCTTGCAGAGCTTGTGGAGGATCAGTTTCGCCACGGGACGACCCCTTTCGGCAGCTTCGCCGCCATGAGTTCGAGCAGCAACATCAGCACCACGACCATCAGCACCACCAGCACGGAAAGCGCCGAGGCGAGATCGTAGGAACCGCTGTCGTCGAGATTGTAGATCGCCACGCCGAGCGTCTGGGTGCCGGCCGACCAGAGAAGGGCGGAGACGGTGAGCTCGTTGCAGGAGATGAGGAAGACGAGGATGACGGACGCGCCGGCCGCCGGTGCAATGAGCGGCACGATGATGTCGAACAGCCGCCGGTAGAAGCCCGCGCCCGAAAGCCGTGCCGCCTCTTCCAGCGCCGGATCGAGCTGGCGAAGCGCGCTGACCACGGGTTTCAGCCCGACCGCGAGGAAGCTGGCGAAATAGGCGGCGAGGATGATCCAGATCGTTCCGTAGATCGTCACGCCGATCATTGGCAAGGGTGCGGCGAAGACCAGGACGAAAGCGACGGAGATGACGATCCCCGGAAGCGCATAGGGGATCTCGATCATCGCCGACAGCAGACCCGTCCAGCGGCTCGCCCCCCGCGTCAGCGTGTAGCCGGCGAGAACGCCGATCACCAGCAGGCCGATAGCGGTGGTGCCTGCCAGGAAGATCGAATTGCCGAAAGCGGTGCGCGTCACGGTCTGACGGAACAGGATTTCCTCATAGGCGGAAAACGAGGCGGTCTTTAGCGACAGCACGACGCCGTAAGCCGGCACCAGCGAGGCAGAGACGAGCGCCGCCATGGGCGCGATCAGCATGACGAACAGCAGCAGCCAGAGGAACGCTTCAAGGGCCACACGCCAGCGACCGAGCCGAAACGTGGCCGACGCGCCGGAGAGCCCGATCACCCGGTAGTCGCGGCCCCTCAGCGCCCGCTCCTGGATCTGCAGTCCGACAACCGCCATCAGGCCGATCATCGCCGACAGCACGGCGATGTCGCCGAAGGTATTGCCGCCGAAGCTCGCGAGCCGCGAATAGATGAGGGTGGGCAGCGTGTAGATCTGTGCCGGAAGGCCGAGGATCGCCGGAATGCCGAAATTACCCACGCCCGAGACGAAGGCGATGGCCGCCCCGGCAATGATGCCCGGCAGCGACAGCGGCAGGATGATGTCCTTGAGCACGCGAAAGGGCGAGGCGCCCGCGAGCTTGGCGGCCTCGATGCCGTCGCGCGGCAAGGCGAGCAGGCCGGCCCTGAGCGACAGATAAACGAGCGGCGCATGCTGCACGCCGTAAAGCAGGGCAATGCCGCCCACCGAATAGAGCGGTTGCGGGCTTCCCATGGCCGGCGCGATGCCGAGTGCCTTCAGAAGCGGGCTCGACGGGCCGGACATGCCGACCCAGGCCAGCGCCTGCACCTGTGGCGGGATCATGGTCGGCAGCATGAAGAGGAAGCTCAGCAGCCACTTGCCGCGCACGTCGGCGAGCGTCAGCGCCAGGGCGAAGAGCCCGCCGATCAAGACCGCGGCGACCATGCCGAAGAAGGAGGTCGTGAGCGTATTGATCGCCGCCGACCAGACGCTCGGCTCGAGAACGAGCGCGAGAGCCTTGCCCGAAAGAATCGAGGAAATCCCGGCCCCGACCAGCCGGGCGAGCGGCAGAACGCAAAGGCAGGCGACGAAGGTAACGACAAAAGGAAACAGCCAGCGGGGCTGGCTGTTCGCTTTGGCAAGGGAATGCGGCATTGACCGTTTCGATCAGTTGGTGCCGAAGATACCGGAGAAGGTCTTGAGGTCTTCCTCGGTGGCCTTCAGCGCGCCAGCGGCCTGGATCGGCAGGACCTTGATGGTTTCGCGGGCCGGGAAGCCTTCCGGAACCGGCATGCCATTGCGGGCCGGGATATAGCCGAGCTTGAGGAAACCTTCCTGGCCCTTCTCCGACAGCACGTAGTCGACGAACTTCTTCGCCGCTTCGGCATTTTTGGTGGTCGACAGGATGGCGACCGGCTCGGTGACAGCGGAGACGCCCTCTTCCGGGAAGACGAACTCGACCGGCGCGCCCTTGGCCTTTTCGCGGATCGGCATGTAGTCGACGACGACGCCATAGGCCTTCTCGCCCGAGGCGACCGACTTCAGCACGGCGCCGTTGCCGCCAGCGGCAATCGCGCCATTGGCCTGCAGGGCCTTGTAGTAGTCCCAGCCGAGGCTGGACACGCCGGCCAGCGTCTGGGCGTGAATGAGAGCGGCACCCGAGGTCAGCGGGCTCGGCATGGCGACGAGGCCCTTGGCTTCCGGCTTGGCCAGATCAGCCCAGCTGGTCGGCTTCATCGCGGCGGCGGTATTGTACATGATGCCGGTGGTGATCAGCTTGGTGGAGTAGTAGGCGCCGTCGGCGTCATAGAGGCTGGCGTCGTAGTTGACGGCTTCCGGCGACTTGTAGGCCAGAAGCTGGCCGGCCTGCTTCATGCGCTCCAGCGTGACGGTGTCGGCAATCAGCAGGAGGTCGGCGGCCGGGCTGCCGGCTTCAATCTCGGCCATCAGCTTGGCCATGATCTTCGGCGTTCCATCGCGCACCCAGTCGACCTTGATGTCGGGATTTTCGGCCATGAAGCCGTCGACGGTCGCCTGCGCATCTTCGTTCGGCTGGCTGGTGTAAAGCACCAGATTGGCTGCGTTGGCGGAGGTCGCCAGAATGCCGACGGCAACGAGCGCGGAAAAGGCGGAAAGCAAATTTTTCATGGGGGGAAGCATCCTCGTAGTTCAAATGAGGCCGATGCATAACCACACGCGCTTGACAGGCATGTGACAACAGAACCGCGTTTCCGCCCCCCTGAATCGCCGCAGGCGACGGCGACGACGGCTCGCAAGTTCGAATAATCCATGAAATGCTTGACTTTTATGGGTCAGCCTCCGCCTTGTGCCAGAGGGCACGATTGAAGTTTCGGGCAAATCCTGCAATGGCGGATTTTCCACATTTTTGATGACGAGCTGAGAGTACCAACATGAAGACGGGCGGAAATTTGCGGGCGCGCTTGCGCTATGAGTTCGACAAGAGCATGGCCGGCGGCGCCGTGGCGCTGATAGGCTGGCTGGCATTGATATCGCTGGTGGTGATTTCACTTGCCGGCGCGTTTCTCGCGATCACCGGCATCGCGCCGGAGGGCGGCGAGCCCGTCAGCTTCATCGAGGGCACCTGGGAATCGCTGATGCGCACCTTCGACGCCGGCACCATGGGCGGCGACCAGGGCTGGGGCTTCCGCCTCGTGGCACTCGTCGTGACGCTCGCCGGCATCTTCGTCTTCTCCGCCTTGATCGGCGTCATCAGCTCCGGCCTTGAGAGCAAGCTCGACGAACTGCGCAAGGGCCGCTCGCGGGTTCTCGAATCCGACCACACGATCATCCTCAACTGGTCTTCCTCGATCTTCGACGTGATTTCCGAACTGGTGATCGCCAACCAGAGCCGCCGCCGTCCGCGCATCGTCATCATGGCGAACAAGGACAAGGTCGAGATGGAAGACGAGATCGCCACCAAGGTGGCCGACCTCAAGAACACCAAGATCGTCTGCCGCAGCGGCAACCCGACCGATCTCTACGACCTCGACATCGTCAATCCGCAGAACTCCCGCTCGATCATAGTGCTGTCGCCGGAAGACGAGGACCCGGATTCGCAGGTCATCAAGTCGGTGCTCGCCCTGGTCAACGACCCGAAGCGCCGCCCGCAGCCGTACATGATCGCCGCCGAAATCCGCGATGCCGGCAATGCCGACGTCGCCCGCATCGTCGGCGGCAAGGAAATGCAGATGGTGCTGGCCGACGACCTGATCTCCCGCATCGTCGTCCACACCAGCCGGCAGTCCGGCCTGTCGGCGGTCTATTCCGAACTGCTCGATTTCGACGGCTGCGAGATCTACACGATCGAACAGCCGGCGCTGGAGGGCAAGCCGTTTGCCGCCGGCGTCATGGCCTATGAGAACTGTACCCTGATCGGCCTGTGCGACCGCAACGGCAAGATCCACATCAACCCGGCCCCGAACCGCGTCATCGAGCCGGGCGAGCGCGCCGTGATCATCGCCGAGGACGACGACTCGATCCGCACCTGGAGCAACGAGATCAATCTCGCCAAGGACGCGATCCTGACGCCGGTCAAGCGCCCGGTGGGTCCGGAGCGCACCCTGGTGCTCGGCTGGAACCGCCGCGGCCCGATCATCGCGACCGAGCTCTGCCGCTACGTCACGCCGGGCTCGCATCTGACGATCGCCGCCGACACGCCGGAATTCGAGGCGGATATCGCCGGTCTTCGACTGCCGAACGGCAACATGACGATCGAGCACCATGTGATCGACACCAGCAGCCGCGCCGCCCTCGATCGCCTGAACATCCCGAGCTTCGACCACGTTCTGGTGCTCGGCTACAGCGACGACATGACGATGCAGTCGGCCGACACCCGCACCCTGATCACCCTCCTGCACATCCGCAAGATCGCCGAGGGCGCCGGCCTGCACATCAATGTCGTCAGCGAGATGACCGACGTGCGCAACCGGGAGCTGGCGGAAGTCACCCGCGCCGACGACTTCGTCGTCAGCAACAAGCTGGTCAGCTTGATGCTGGCCCAGGCCTCCGAAAACGAGTTCATGGCGGCGATCTTCGCCGAACTGCTCGACGAGGACGGCTCGGAAATCTACATGCGCCCGATCAGCGACTATGTGGCGATCGATCGCCCGGTGAACTTCTTCACCATCGCGCTCGCCGCACTCCGTCGCGGCGAGATCGCCATCGGCTATCGCCGCCAGCGCGGCGACGACGCCGACCACCGTAATCTCGGCGGCGTCACGGTCAACCCGTCCCGCTCGGAAATGCTGATCTACAGCCCGGAAGACATGGTCATCGTGCTGGCTACCGAATAGGGAACGCACGTCCCAACGCAGGACAGGGAATTGAAAAGGGGTCCGCCGCGCGATGCGACGGACCCCTTTCTCATAGTCGGTGGAGGAGTGCCGGCGACCGTCAGGCGGCGGCTGCCATGGCCCCACCGATCAGCCGGCCGAGGCGCTTGATGCCTTCGTCGATCATCTGCTCGTTGGCGCAGGAGAAGGAGAGACGCAGCGTGTTGGTGCCCGACCGGTCGGCGAAGAAAGCCTGGCCCGGAACGAAGGCAACCTTCTCGGTCTCGACCGAGCGCGCCAAAAGCTCCGCGCCGTCCAGCCCTTCCGGCAGCGTCACCCAGATGAACATGCCGCCTTCCGGCTTGGTCCAGGTGGTGCCGGCCGGCATGTAGGTGGCGAGCGCCTTCAGCATGGCATCGCGGCGCGCGCTGTAGGCGGCGCGGATCTTGGCGACCTGCGCATCGAAATGCCGTTCCGCGACATGGGCGATGGCGATCTGGTTGATCGACGAGGAATGCAGGTCCGCGGCCTGCTTCATCAGCACCAGCTTGCGGATGACCGGCATGTTCGCGACGACGAAGCCGACGCGCAGGCCGGGTGCGAGCGTCTTGGAGAAGCTGCCGCAATAGATGGTGCGCGTATCCTCGATCGAGCCCTTCTCGGCGATTTCGAGCGCCAGGATCGGCGGCACCGCCTCGCCGTCATAGCGCAGCGACTGGTAGGCCGCGTCCTCGATGATGGCGATGTCAAGTTCCTCGGCGAGCTTCAGCAGCCGTTCGCGCGTGGCCCGGTCGACAGTCTCGCCGGTCGGATTGCAGAAATCGGCAGACAGATAGGCGAACTTGACCTCGCCGCCGAGGTTTTCGGCGGTCGCCTTGTAGCTTTCCGGTGTCCGGTTGCCGAGCGTCAGCTGGTCGTAGTTCGGCTCATAGGCGTTGAAGGCCTGAAGCGCGCCGAGATAGGTCGGCCAGCTGACCAGCGCCGTATCCTTGGGCGACAGGAACAGCTTGCCGAGATAGTCGAGTGCCTGCTGCGAGCCCGAGGTGATGAAGATGTTGTCGGCCGTGCAGGCGACGCCGATCTTCTCCATCTCGCCCTTCAGCCATTCGCGCAGCGGCTTGTAGCCCTCGCTGACCGAATACTGCAGCGCGGCCGTCACCTGGTCGCCGCTGAAGATGTCGGCATAGGCCGCCTTGAATTCCTGGTCGGGAAAGAGTGCCGGGTCGGGAATGCCGCCGGCAAAGGAGATGATGTCCGGCCGTTCCAGAAGCTTCAGCAGCTCGCGGATTTCGGAAGCGCGCATGCGCGACGAGCGCGTCGCAAAGATATGGTCCCAATTCAGCACAGGGGTTTCCTCGTAGTTTTTTATGATGATGAAAAGGACCACATAAAAGGCGATATGTCAACAATGCTGACCTATCATGCTTCGCAAGATTTTGCATGTTTGGTCTGGCTTGGCCGAAATTATCGTACGCCAGATACAGGCCCTGCGCACGATTCGACTTAAAGGGGACTCACGTAACGTAAAGTGGAGACACAAGTGCCAGAACCCCGGCGCAGAAAGGATTTGCTTAAACATTCTGCATTAGCGTGACGCCATACAAAACAGAGCATTGGCCTGATGTCGGTTCCATTTCATTACCTCCTCCAGTCCGCGGTCGGCCGGGAATACGGATCCGATCGCCATGGCTGGTCGATGCTCGATGATCTTTTCGACATGTGGCCACACGTGACGGCGGCGATCGCCATTCTTCTGACGGCGCTGAACACCTACCTGTTGGGCGATCCGCAATATCTCGGATGGTGCGTGCTGGCGCTCGCGGTGCAGTTGGTCGCCAGGGCCATTGCCAAGCTGGCCTATCGACGGCGCGACCTCGCCGACACGCTCGACCGCTGGCTGCTGGTCTTCTGGTTCACCGCCTCAGGCTCCGGCCTCCTGTGGGGCCTGTCTCTCAGCCTGCTGCTGATCGATGCGACGCCGGATGCACGCGTCACCATCCTCACCGTCGGCTGCGTCATGGTGCAATCGGCCTCCGCGCGGGCCTACATGGCGCCGCTTCCCGCCCTCACGCAATCAGGCCTCATGCTCGCCATGCTGCTCGGCGTCACGGTGGCGCACGGCGATCTGCTGATCGTGCCGATCTGCGTTCTCTTCGTGCTGTTCCAGATCGCCTATATCCGCCGGCTGATCCAGCTCCGGCTGGCGCAGATGCAGGCGGAAAGCGAAAAGAACACACTGCTGAACCAGCTGGAGAGGACGAACTCCGAACTCAAGCTCGCCAATGAGCGCCTGGCGCGGCACGCCCTGACCGATGGGCTGACCGGGCTGCCGAACCGCCGGCATTTCGACCGCAGCCTGTCCGAGATGCTGGCCCGCGCCACGCGACGCCGTCAGTCTTTCTCGCTGGTGCTGATCGACGTCGACCAGTTCAAGCGCTTCAACGACACCCATGGCCACCTGGCCGGTGACGGATGCCTTGCGGCCGTCGGCAAGGCCATGGCGCAAACCATCCGCGGGACGGATGTGATCGCCCGTTACGGCGGCGAGGAATTCGCCCTGCTGCTGCCGGAGACCGGCAAGGACGCAGCCCGCGCACTGACGGAGAACCTCAGACGGGCCATAGCCGCCGTCGACCTGTCGCACCTGCCCGGCAGTCCGGCCTCGGTGACTGCAAGCCTTGGCATCGCCAGCAAGTCTGCCGACGAAATCACCAGCGCCGAGCAGCTGATCGCCTGCGCCGACGAAGCACTCTATGCCGCCAAGCACGAAGGCCGGGACTGCGTTCGCCATGCCGACGATCTCCCGCGCGAGACGACCCTGCGCGCCTGACCGCCCTGCCGACTGCGCTGGCGCTGGTTCCCCCGCCTTTGGGCCAATTGAGCACCCTCTCCAGACAATGAAAAATCCCCGGCTCGTCACCGGGGATCTTCTGATTGCGGTCGCCGTAGCGCTAAAGCGGATCTGCCTTAGTTGCGGGCCTTGTCGACCAGCTGGTTCTTGGCGATCCACGGCATCATGGCGCGCAGCTTGGTGCCGACTTCCTCGATCTGGTGGCTGTCGTTCAGGCGACGGATGCCCTTGAAGCGGGCGCCGCCGGCGCGGTATTCCTGCATCCAGTCCGAGGTGAACTTGCCGGTCTGGATGTCGGTGAGAACCCGCTTCATCTCGGCCTTGGTCTCGGCGGTGATGATGCGCGGGCCGGACACGTATTCGCCCCATTCGGCGGTGTTCGAGATCGAGTAGTTCATGTTGGCGATGCCGCCTTCATAGATCAGGTCGACGATCAGCTTCACTTCGTGCAGGCACTCGAAATAGGCCATTTCCGGCGCATAACCGCCTTCGACCAGGGTTTCGAAGCCGGCGCGGATCAGCTCGACCAGACCGCCGCAGAGGACGACCTGCTCGCCGAACAGGTCGGTTTCGCATTCTTCCTTGAAGTTGGTCTCGATGATGCCCGAACGGCCGCCGCCGACGCCGCAGGCGTAGGAGAGCGCGAGTTCGAGAGCATTGCCGGAGGCGTTCTGGTGAACGGCAACCAGGCAGGGAACGCCGCCGCCCTTCTGGTATTCGCCGCGAACCGTGTGGCCCGGGCCCTTCGGCGCGATCATGACGACGTCGAGCGAAGCCTTCGGCTCAATCAGGCCGAAGTGAACGTTGAGGCCGTGGGCAAACGCGATGGCCGCGCCGTCGCGGATATTGCCGGCGATGTCGGCCTTGTAGATGTCGGCCTGGAGTTCGTCCGGGGTCGCCATCATGATGAGGTCGCCCCACTTGGCGGCGTCGGCAACCGTCATGACCTTGAAGCCGTCGGCTTCGGCCTTCTTGATGGTCGGCGAACCGGCCTTGAGCGCGATCGCGACATTGGCCGCGCCCGAATCCTTGAGGTTCAGCGCATGGGCGCGACCCTGGGAGCCGTAGCCGACGATGACGACGTTCTTGGCCTTGATGAGATTGAGATCGGCATCACGATCGTAATAGACGCGCATTGTATGTTCCTTCCCTATGCTTGTCGGTTGTGGTGACTGTCATTGACCGGCTGGCCGGAACGGGTTGCCCCGTCGCGGCCGGCCAGAACCTTTTCCGTGCCGTAGAGCGTGAGGAAGGCACTGACCGCCTTCTCCGCCCGGGCAGCGAAACTCTTTGTCTGCGGCATGTCGCCCAGCAGCATGCGCACGTGCATGTCTGAGACGATCAGCCCGTACAGCGTCCGATAGGCTTCCTCGCCGTCGGAGAATCGCAGCAGGCCGTCGCGTTGTCCCGCGTCCAGAAGCGCCCTCGCCCGCCGGTCGATCTGCCGGCGGCCGCGCTCGAGCAACAGCGTGCCGAGCTTCGAGCCGTCGCGATTCGTCTGGCCGATCGCCAGCCGGTTGAGCGCCAGCGACACGTCGCCGGCCAGCACGTCCAGCAGGTCGTGGGCAAAGATTTCCAGATGTTCGGTGAGGCTTGCCGCCGTCAGCCGCTCTCCAGGGCGCTCGAAGGTACGAACCTTGCTCGCCTGGTAGGAGATCATTGCCGACAGCAGCCCGTCGCGATCGCCGAACCACTTGTAGAGGCTTTCCTTGGAGCAGTTGGCCGCCCTCGCCAGCCCGGCCGTCGTCAACGCCTTGTCGCCACCCTCCACCAGAAGCCTCAGGGCTTCGGCGAGAACGGCGCTTTGGCGCGGCGTGAATTCGGCGTGGGCGGATTCGGTCTGCACGATTGACATCTCTCAAGTACCGTACGGTACGGTTCTGTTTAAGGACAAATTTCGGGACCGTCAAGAGGCTTCACATCCGCTGTGCGGATCCTCCGGTTACGATTTCGACGGGCATCACATTTATTTGAACGTAATGTCCCATAACTATTTACGCGCCTGGAATGACCACCACAAGCAACACTCATCCATTTGTTTTTAATAGCATTATTCACCGCATAATCGCCAATTTTCGCTTTGCAAGGGGTAGAACCGTATGGTTCGATTGTGCGCAATCAACTCTTGCAATGAGCGAAGAAGAGGCGCAAATCATGTTCATCGAACCACACAGTTCGACCCAAACAACACAGAGTGCAAAAGGAATTTGATCATGAAAATCGCAATCGCAGCAGCGCTCGCCACCCTCGTCGCAGCACCGGCCGCCTTCGCCCTCCAGCCGATCCCGGGCTCCATCACCTATGGCGGCCACCAGGCCCAGCTCGAAAAGGCACCGGCCGGCTCCAACTTCTTCCATGTCTTCTACGGCCCGTATGGCGAGGAAGTCCGTGAAGTCTACCAGGTCAATGCCGACCGCACCGTCTCGCTGGTGGCGCGCACCGTCGCCAATAACGACTGACCCCTGCTCCCGCTGAGGACCCCCGCCCTCAGCTCCACAACCTAACGAAGACCTGATGAGTAGCTATGCCATCAGGAAATGAAATCAAGGAGACATCCCATGAAGACCATTGCAGCAACCGCCCTTCTCGCAACGCTCGTCGGCGCATCGTCGGCCTTCGCGCTTCAGCCGATCCCGGGCTCCATCACCTACGGCGACCATCAGGCCCAGCTCGAAAAGGCCCCGGTCGGTTCGAACTTCTTCCACGTCTTCTACAGCCCGAACGGCAACGAAGTCCGTGAAGTCTACCAGGTCAATTCCGACCGCACAGTCTCGCTGGTGTCGCGCGCCGTCGCCAACAACGACTGACCATCCGCCCCAGCTGAGGACACCCCGCCCTCATCAGCACAACCTCAAGAAGAACTGGTGCGCGATCACGCCATCAGAAAATGCAAACAAGGAGACATCCCATGAAAATCGCAATCGCAGCAGCGCTCGCTACCCTCGTCGCAGCACCGGCCGCCTTCGCCCTCCAGCCGATCCCGGGCTCAATCACCTATGGCGGCCACCAGGCCCAGCTCGAAAAGGCACCGGCCGGCTCCAACTTCTTCCACGTCTTCTACGGTCCCAACGGCAACGAGGTCCGTGAAGTATACCAGGTCAACGCCGACCGCACCGTTTCGCTTGTCTCGCGCACCGTCGCCAACGACGACTGAACGCCCGGCCAGCAACAAGAACAGGCCCCGAAGCGCAAGCTCCGGGGTCGTAATTTTTTGCGGTTCCCGCCCCTTGTCCCATTTTTGGCGTTTGGCGAAGAGGGCTCCCGGCGCTATTGCATGGAGTGCCCGCAACAAGGAACCGCACCGATGCAGCCGCGCCGAACCGCCCTCCTCCTCAGCCTCGCCCTTCTCGCCGCGCCGCAGCTCGCCGCCGCCAAGGAAAACCGCTGCGGCTGGATCCAGAATCCGACGCCGGGCAATTACTGGCTCGACGACTCCGAGGGCATGTGGGTCCTGCTGACCCAGGGCTCGGACGAAGAGCCGCTCGGCATGGAGAACTTCCCCGACATCTCGACCGGCGACTATGTCGCCTCGAACGGCAATTACGGCTACACCTGCGGCTGCATCCAGGCCGAGACCGAACGCAGCACCGACAGCCAGGAAGCCGCCGCCGGCCGGATCACGGCGATCTACGGCGTGAAGCTGCTGCCGCTGAAGAAGTGCCTCGCCGATCCGGCCCTGCCGAAGCCGGAGTGAGCTATACGGCGTGGTCGACCGGCACGGCCAACCCCGCCTTCAGCGTTTCCATCGAGATGAAGGCCGACACGTCGAACAGCTCGATCCGCTTCACCAGGCGCCGGTAGACCACGTCATAGTGCTCAACGCGCGGCAGTACGATCTTCAGGAGATAGTCGTAGGAGCCGGTCAGCCGATGCGCCTCGACGATCTCGGCGAGATCGCTGATCGCCCGGCGAAAGCTCTCAATCCACTCGTCCGAGTGATGCGCCGTCTTGACCAGTGCGAAGACCGTGGTCGGCACGCCGACCCGCTCGCGGTCCAGCACCGCGATGCGCCGCTCGATATGGCCCGTCTCTTCCAGCCGCTGGATGCGCCGCGAACAGGCGGACGGCGACAGCGACACGCGCTCGGCAAGTTCGGCGATGGGAACCGAGGCGTCCCGCTGCAATGCATCCAGAATCTTCCGATCGCGATCGTCGAGCATTTGAGACCCACCTTATAGAATGTTGATGCATTCAATGTGCAGGATCCGGACGGATCACGCAATTGGCGCGCGTCACCCTCTGCACTTTTCGCGAAAAATGCAAACCGTTTGCCCGAAGGCTTGGCCATAATCCCCGACACCAACCAGGGGAACAAGACCATGAAGACAATCGGCCTGATCGGCGGCATGAGTTTCGAGAGCACGGCGGTCTACTATCGCCTCATCAACGAGATGGTCCGCGCCGAGCTCGGCGGCATCGCCTCGGCGGAAGTCCTGATGCACTCGGTCAACTTCGCCGAGATCGTCGGCTACCAGAAGGCCGGCCGGTGGGATCTTGCCGAGAAACGCCTTGCCGACTGCGCGCTCGGGCTTCAGGCTGCCGGCGCCGACTGCATCCTCATCTGCACCAACACCATGCACCTCGTCGCCGACGGCATCGCCGCCCGCCTCGAGGTTCCGCTCCTGCACATCGTCGACGAGACCGCAGCCGCCATCAAGGCCTCCGGTTTCCGCCGTCCCTTGGTGCTCGCCACCCGCTATACGATGGAACATGGGTTCTACACCGACCGCATGCGCGCGCTTGGCCTTGATCCGCGCGTGCCGGATGCCGAGGACCGCACGATCGTCCACGACGTGATCTTCGAGGAACTCTGTGCCGGCACGGTGAAGGAAACCTCGCGCGAGGCCTATATCGCCATCATCGAAAAGGCCAGGCTGGCCGGCGCCGATTGCGTCATCCTTGGTTGCACGGAAATCTGCCTGCTGCTCGATGCCGATGCGCTGCCCCTGCCGGGCTTCGATTCGACCACCATCCATGCGCGCGCCGCGTCCGCCTTCGCGCTCAGCGCCGCACCTGCGATGCGCGTCGCCATTTAGTTGACGGCGTCCACAAACTGATTGTCGAAATGGAATTGCCATGCTAGCGATCGGACCTCACGAAGAGGTCCGATCCATGCCCGAATCCACAGACGCCACGACCATCGAGGCGATGCGCGCCTTCAACCGGTTCTACACCGACCGGATCGGCATCCTCGACCGCGCCTATCTCAAGGCCGACTACACGCTGGCGGAGGCCCGCATCGTCTATGAGATCGGTACGCGGGGACAGGTCCTCGCCGTGGAACTCGTACGCGACCTGCGCCTCGACCCAGCCTATCTCAGCCGCATATTGAAAAAGTTCCGCGAGCGGGGTCTCGTCCTCGTCGCACAAGACCCGACCGACGGCCGAAGCCAGCGTCTATGCCTCACCGACAAGGGGAGGACCGAATTCGGGACGCTGGCCGAGCTGTCCCGCAGCCAGTTGCGTCAGATGGTGGCGCCGCTCGGTAAGGACGAGCAGGCCGCCCTCGTCGCGGCGATGGCGACCATCACCCGCCTGATCGAGCCGCAGGAGCGCGCCGATGCCGCCCCGATCCTGCGCCCGCACCGTCCGGGCGACCTCGGCTGGATGATCCAGTCGCAGACCGAGTTCTATGTCGGCACATTTGGCTGGAACGGGCGCTTCGAGGCGCTGGTCAGCCGGGTCGCCGCCGATTTCCTCGAGCGCTACGACGCAAGACGCGATCATTGCTGGATCGCCGAGCGTGCCGGCATCCGCATCGGTTCCGTAATCGTGATGGACGGCGGAAACGACATCGCCAAGCTGAGAATGCTCTATGTCGACGGATCGGCCCGCGGCCTGGGCCTCGGCAAGCTTCTGGTCGAGCAGTGCGTGCACTTCGCCCGCAATGCCGGCTACCGCCAGCTCACCCTGTGGACCAACGACATCCTGCATACGGCCCGCCACATCTACGTCGCCGCGGGCTTCCGGCTCGTCGCCGAGGAGCGGCACACGATGCTCGGACCTGAACTCAACGGCCAGACCTGGACGCTCGACCTCTGACGGCAGAAAACCTCAGGCGTTGCGCTCGTCGAAGCTACGGCGGGCATCCTTTACGGACAGATAGTTCGTCTCCGCCCATTCCAGCAGAACGCACAGTGCCTTGAACAGCGAATGCCCGAGATCCGTCAGGCGATATTCGACGCTCGGCGGTTTGGTCGGGAACACCGTGCGCAGCGCATAGCCGTCGCGCTCCAGGTCGCGCAGCGTCTGGGTCAGCATGCGCTGCGAAATGTCAGGCACCAGCCGACGAAGTTCGCCGAAGCGATAGGGCTTTTCCGACAGCGCCTGCAGGATGAGGGTCGACCATTTGCCGCCGATGTGATCGATCACCGTGCGCACCGGGCAGTTCTCCAGCTTGGGTCCGTCACCCCCGTATCCGGCGAGTTTTTCTTCAAAACGGGTGATGGCGACGGTCATGGCAGTTCCCTATCGGTAAGGTGGGCACCAAAAACTGCCTTCTTTACAAGCGCTCGTCAATCTCCAATTTAGCGTAACTCTCATTTTGAGAGCAGCTATTCGTTCGGCAGCACCTGCCGCCATCGCCAAAGGAAAGACCATGAGCAAGATCCTCGTCACCGGCGCCGCCGGCCATCTCGGCCGCCTCATCATCAAGCATCTGATCGAAAGCCAGAAGGTAGCCGCTACCGACATCGTCGCCGGCAGCCGCGACACCGCCAAGCTCGCCGACCTGGCGGCCCTCGGCTTGGAACCGCGCCGCGTCGATTTCGACGACAAGGCCTCGCTCGAAGTCGCGTTTTCCGGCATCGACCGCCTTCTGATCGTCTCCACCGACGAACTCGGCACGCCGGGCAAGCGCCTAGCGCAGCACAGCGCCGCCGTCGAGGCCGCCAAGACCGCGGGCGTCGGGCGCATCTTCTACACCTCCATGCCGCAGCCGGAAGATTCGGAGATCACCTTCAAGGGCGATCATCTGGGAACGGAACAGGCGATCAAGGCTTCCGGCCTCGCCTACACCATCTTCCGCAACGGCTGGTACATGGAGAACCTGTTCATGAGCCTGCCGCAGGCGATCGTCAGCGGCCACTGGTACACCTCGGCCGGCAATGGCCGGATCGCCCATATCGCCCGCGAAGACATTGCCCGCGCCATTGCCGCAGGCCTCGCCAAGCCGGCAGAAGGCAACGTCACCTACACGCTGACCGGCGAGACGGCCTATACGACGGAAGAGATCGCCGCCCTGGTGCGCGACGTGACGGGCAAGCCGCTCGCCGTCGTCAACCTGACCGATGCGCAGCTGTCCGAAGGCATGGCCGCCGCCGGCGTTCCGGCACCCTTCATCCCGACCTTCGTGTCCTTCGACGCCAATACGCGCGAAGGCAAGATCGCCATGGCGACGGCCGATGCCGAAACCCTGTCGGGCGCCAAGCGCATGACGCTGAAGGCCTTCCTTGAGGTCAACAAGGCCGCCCTCGGCTGAACAGCCCCCCGGGGCCGGACGATCCGATGCGCGGGACCGCCTTCCGCCGTCAGATCTTCTGGCCGCAGGCATGGCGGAAACGGCGTACCGTTTCCGCCATGCCGAACTCCAGTGCATCGGCCGTCAGGCCATGGCCGATGGAAACTTCAGCCAGCTTCGGAATACGCTTGATGAGTGCCGGAAGGTTGGCGACTGTCAGGTCGTGGCCGGCATTGACGTCGAGACCGACGGAAAGCGCGGCATCGGCCGTGCGACCGAGAAGATCGATTTCTTCGGCAGCTCTCTCCGGATTGTCGTAGCAGCCGCCATAAGGACCGGTGTAAAGCTCGATCCGGTCGGCGCCCGTCTCGCGCGCCTGTTGCACCGCCTCGGCATTGCCGTCGCCGTCGGCAAACAGCGAAACCCGCATGCCCCTGCCCTTCAGCCGCGCAACGACCTCGATCAGGAACGACCGGTGTCTGGCGAAGTCCCAGCCATGGTCCGACGTGGCCTGGCTCGGATCGTCCGGCACGAGCGTCACCTGCTCCGGCTCGGTCGCCTCGCACAGCGACAGAAATTCCTCCGTCGGATAGCCCTCGATATTGAACTCGGCCTGCGGGAACTCATCGTCGATCAGCGCCCTGAGCACGGGCAGGTCGGTGAAGCGGATATGCCGCTGGTCCGGTCGCGGATGAACCGTCAGGCCACTGGCGCCGGCTTGAAGCGCGATGCGGCCGAGATGGGCGACGTCCGGCCACGGCAGATCGCGGCGGTTGCGCAGCATGGCGATGGCATTCAGGTTTACGGAGAGCTTTGCGGGCATTCGGCGGTATCCATGAAGGGTGGCAATCGTCCAGACCTCATTTAGGCGATCACGCAAGGGAAGGCCAACGAGAATCACATATGATCCCATTGACGATACTGATGGATGCGCCGGACCACCCCCTGCGCCTCTGAAATCCCCCCTATTTCCGGTATTGACCGCCCATTGCGACTGCGATTCTCAAGTTTTGCTTTGTGCCATCCGTCACACTCGCTAAGTTGCGATGCAGCAGTTTCACCCAGAACGGATTGCACCTCGTGGCACCTGCCAAGGCGGTCGGCGCGGCGGGGCGGCGGAAAAACCCGGATGGAGACCCAATGACCCAGGTTCGGCGTATCGACGGAGAAAGGACCAGTCTGGCGCTCGCGGCAATCCTGTCGAGCCAGACCTTCGCGCGATCCGAGAGATTGCGGACCTTTCTCAAATTCGTCGTCGAGCACGAACAGCTCGGTCTTGCGCACCAGCTCAAGGGCTACACGATCGGCATGGACGTGTTCAGCCGCGATGGCGCGCTAGATCCCGGCGTGGATGCGCTGGTTCGGGTACAGGCCGGCAAGCTCCGGCGGCTGCTCAATCTCTATTACGCCGACGAGGGGCGCAACGACCCGGTGCGGATCCGCATCCCGCTCGGCGGCTATGTTCCGGTCTACGAATTGGCGACGGAATCGCGCCGCACGCTCGACGCCGTCTTGCCTTCCCTTTCCGCGGCGGACAAGAACGGGGCGGACGCGATCCGCATCGACATGGAGCCCGGCGGCAGCGATCCGGGCGCGGCCAATCGGCCGGCTCACGCCCCGGACCGGCAAATGCATGCCCTTCCGCAGATCTTTATCGTCATCACCTCCGGCAGCGACTGGCGGGCAAAGACCTTCGACAATGCGGTGAGGATTTCGGAGGCGCGGCTCTGCGGCTTCAAGCTGGCGCCGCAGCAGCCCCCCCTGCCGCAGGAGGCCGGCTGCCTCGACTTCCTGCTGCGACTGGATTCCTCGGCCCGCAGCGGTCCGCTCAGCGCACGTCTCGCGCATCCCGCGACCGGTCAGGCCGTCACCCGCCAGTCGCGTTCGGCCAGCGACACCGCGGACAGCCGCCAGATTGCCGCCTTTGCCAATCTTTTCGTCGCCGAGACGATGACACTGTGTGGCGAGGTCTACGCCTTCTGCCGCCGCCATCATCTCTCCTCCGCGCTGATGGATTGCCTCGAGGCAACCTACCAGTACAAGCTCGAGAACTCGCATGACGCCTATCTCGAAGCGAGCCGTCACCAGCAGCGCCTCGCCCACCCCCACCGCCTGCCGGCCTTCATCACCGAACTGTCCGACCTGCTTGCCCTGACAACGCGCCGATCCTGACGGAGCGGGCGGCGCAGCGCACGGATTTGCCAAACCCGATCAAGCCGAATAATCTAGTTTTCTCTATCTATTGCAGCGCAACCTGAAATAAGCTGAGGGAGATCGGCGCGCAGATGAGCGCGGCAGATCGCCGCTTGGGACGGAGCGGTGAATTCGCAGACTTGATGCAACGCTGGACGCGGGGGAGGTCATGGCGGACGGATCGAAAATTCTGCAGAGCGATAGCAAACGGTCAGACGGCGTGATGAACGACGCCGAATTCCTGCCCGACATCCCCCTGCCCCGCGACCTGCCCGCCGAACCGGTCGCCATCGCCGACATGGCGGAATTGTTTGGCGTCACTCACCGCACCCTGCACTTCTACGAGGAAAAGGGCCTGATCAAGGCCCGGCGCATTGGCTTGATGCGCGTCTACACCCGCGCCGACATCGCCCGCATGGCGCTGATCACCGCGTGCCGCGAGGTGGGCATGCCGGTCGCAGTGATCCAGGAACTGATGGAGACGCTGAAATCGGCGCGGTCGCGCGAGCATGCCGATGGGCTGTTCGAGGAAGCCCTGCTCGCCCGAAAGCGCGAACTGACCGCCGGCCTTTCGACCATCCATCGGCAGTTGCAGCAACTCAGTTCGCTGCTGTCGCACGACACGCTGGATGTGCAGGCGGAACGCGCCGTGCTGCGCAAGTCGATCCCGCTGACCGACCTCGAACGTCGCTGTCTCGAACTGATGGCCGAAGGCTATGCATCGCTGCGCGTCGCCCGCGCGCTCGCCTTGACCAGTTCGGAGGTTGCCGCGCTGGAGACGACGATCATCGCCAAGCTCGATGCGCACAACCGCTTCCAGGCGGTCGCCAAGGCGGTCCTGCTGGGCATCGTCGCATCCTGACGAGGCACTTGAATTTCGTCAAAGATGACAGAGATTTAACGGGACAACCGGGCTGGACGGCATTAGCGACTGGAGGAAAGAAACAAACAGATGGTCCTCCCAATGCCCACCTTCCTCGCCCGCTACGCCACGCCCTTCACAACCGGCCTTTTCCTCGTCTCGCTGATTTCCGGTATTGCCCTGTTCTTCCACTTCGGCACCTCCGCTTTCCGCGAGATGCACGAATGGCTCAGCATGGTGCTCATCCTGCCCTTCGTCCTTCACGTCTGGAAGAACTGGCGACCGTTCCTGATGTACTTCAAGCGAGCGCCGATGGCGATCGCGCTCGGCCTGTCGCTCGCCGCCGGCCTTGCCATGGCTTGGCCGGCCCTGACCGGCGAAACCTCCGTTTCGCCGCAGGTCGCCATGATCGAACTCGTCGCCAACGGCACGCCGGCCCAGGTCGCACCACTTTACAACCAGACCGAAGAGGCCTTCATCGCAGCCTTGAAGGAAAAGGGTTTCACCGCGGCTGAAACCGGCAAATCGCTGGTCGACATCGCCACCGCGTCCGGCAAGGGCGAGCGCGACGTCGTCATGACCCTGACCGCTCTGAAGCAGTAAGGTCCACGGCAGGCGCTCACCGGACGATGGTGAGCGTCTCCGCCGCGCGGGTCACCGCGGTATAAAGCCAGCGTTCGCGGGTATCGCGAAAGGCCCAGCTCTCGTCGAACAGCACGACGTCGTTCCACTGCGAACCTTGAGCCTTGTGCACGGTCAGTGCGTAGCCATAGTCGAATTCGTCATAGCGCTTGCGCGTGGCCCACGGGATCTCCGCATCCACGTCCTCGAAGGCGGCCTTCAAAAGCTTGATCTTGGCCGCGCCGCGATCCATGTCGTCGTCTTCCGGCTTGATCAAAAGGTTGATGCCGGGCTTCACCGTCTCGCGCGAAGAAGTCATCACCTGCCACAGCGAGCCGTTGAGCAGCCCCTTCACCTGATCGTTCCTCAGGCACACCAGCTTGTCGCCGGCCTGCGGATAATCGACGGTAAAGCCTTTGAGCTCGCGCAGGCGCTTGTTGTAGCGCCGCCGCGTCTTGTTGGTGCCGACCAGCACCTGATCGGCACCGAGCACCAGATCCTGCGTCACCTCGTTCTTGGAGATCACCTTGGCGGTGCCGTAGTCGCCATACATGATCTCCTTGCCCTCGCGCACATGCATGGCGAGCTGGATGATCGGATTGTCCCGCGCCTGGCGATGGATGTCGGTGAGCAGATAATCCGGCTCCTGGTCGGTAAAGAACCCGCCGCCCGAGACCGGCGGCAGCTGGCCCGGATCGCCGAGCACCAGGATCGGCGTGCCGAAGCTCATCAGGTCGCGGCCCAGCTGCTCGTCGACCATCGAGCATTCGTCGATGACGATCAGCGCGGCCTTGGCCAGCGGGCTCTGCCGGTTGATGGAGAACATCGGCGCGATCGAGGTGCGGCCCGTCTCCTCATCCTCCACGGCTTCCTCGCCGCGCGGCCGGTAGATCAGCGAATGGATGGTCCGGGCATTGGTCGCGCCGCGCGAGCGCAACACCTGCGCCGCCTTGCCGGTGAAGGCCGCAAACAGCACCTCGCCATCGACATTTTCGGCAAAATGCCGGGCAAGCGTGGTCTTGCCCGTGCCGGCATAACCGAACAGGCGAAACACCGGCTGCTTGCCCTCCTTCAGCCATTTGGCAACGGCTTTCAGGGCTTCGTCCTGCTGGGGTGCGAACTGCATGTCTGGTGCTTGGCAGGATTCCCCAGGCTTGGCAAGGCGAAGGCCGGCGCTCAGCCCGACCGTCCAAGGGTTTGCGACGGCGTCTCCCCATAGAGCTCGGCATAGTAGGCTGAGAACCGCCCGAGATGCCAGAAGCCCCATTTCATCGCCACCTCGGAAACCCCGACGCCGGAGCCTCTCAGGGCCAGCAGTTCGCGCCGCGCGCCGTCCAGCCGCCTCTGCCGCAACCAGGCTCCCGGACCAATCCCGACCGTCTCGACGAAGGCGAACCGCAGGAGTTCGGCCGGCACCGCGAGCCGCTTGGCCAGCGCCGTAACCGACATCGGTTCGTTGGGCTGATCCTCGACGATCTCGCGGGCTCGCCGGTAAAGGGCATAGTCATGTATCGACGGCGTCCTGCCAGTGCCCTCGCGCCGCATGATGGCCGCATAGAGAAAGCTCAGCTTGTCGCAGATCAGCTCCGGCAGAAAGCGGGCAAGATCGTCGCCGGGACAGCCCGCCTCGGTTGCAAAGGCCGCCATCAGCGTGAGGAACCAGCCCATCACCGCTTCCGCCTCGGGAAGCTTCTGCGCCGTCGTCACCGAGCTCTGCGGCGCGGCCATGTCGCCGAGCTTGGCCGCATCCACCATGGTGATCAGCACGTCGCTTCCCTCGTCCAGCGCGGCATGCACCTCATGCCCGCCCTTGAGTACGGAAACCTCTGAGGAACCGAGCGAAACGGCGTTGACGCGCCAGGCGTTGCGCTGTGCCAGCGAATGCAGGAAGACAAGGCTTCCCTCCGGCGGACAGGTGGCCTCCTCGACCGCGACATCGACCCGTTCGCGCGAGATCGACACCCCGTCGAACTGCAGCGTCTGCAAGGCGCCCTGGTAGCGACCTGGCCGCAACTGCGAGTAGCGTTGGCTCCAGCCGGCGAGACCGCCTTCCTGTTCGGAGGCGTCGGCAAAAAGGGCATTGGTTACGCGAAACTCGGACATGGCGGGCGGTCCTTCGGGCGGATAACCGGCACAATTGAAAGCGCATGCCGCCAAATAGTCAATCCGAATTTCTGCCCAATATTTAAGCTTAACGATTTCCGAAACTGGATAGCAGGATGCGACAATGAGCCGCTAGCATTGCCAGAGTTCAACATGGAGACCATGCCGTGGCAACGCTGAGCCGACTAGCCCTGGGCGCCCTGTGCGCCGCCGCAACCCTCCCCGCATTTGCCCATGCTGAGGAGTTCACGCCCGAAACCGTGACGCTGAAGGAAACCATCGATCCCGGCCCGAATGTCTTCGTCTATCAGCAGGAACTGAAGGGCGCCGGCTCGATCGCCGTGTTCAGCAAGGACGACCTCGCCTTCAAGGGCTTCATGACCGCCGGCGTCATGGGCCAGATGCTGATCGGCGCCGACGGCAAGACCGCCTACGGCCAGTCCAACTACATGAAGCGCCTGACGCACGGCCCCAATGAACAGGTCCTCGAGATCTACGACATCGCCAAGCTCTCGGCGACGCGCGAAGTGATCCTGCCGCCCAAGGCGACCCAGGCGCTCGGCTACGTGCCGATGCTGCAGCAGACGGCGACCGGCAAGTTCCTGCTCGTGCAGAACGCGACGCCGGCCACCTCGGTCACCATCGTCGACCTCGCCGCAGGTGCCGTGACCGAGGAAATCCCGACACCGGGCTGCTACGGCATCTATCCGTCCGCCTCCGGTGACAAGTTCGCAACCGCCTGCGGCGACGGCACCTTCGTCAGCTTCACGCTCGGCGCGGACGGCAAGATGGCGGAGAAGCTCGCCGGGGAAAAGGCCTTCGACGTGGATGCCGATCCGGTCTTCATCACCGCCGCCCCCTATGACGGCGGCTATGTCTTCGTCACCTATGGCGGCAAGGCGATCGTGCTGAAGGACGCCGACGGCCCGCTGAAGACGGTCGAGACCATCGCCCTCAACGACGGCATCGAAGGCAATTGGGCGCCGGGCGGCTATGAACTGGTTGCCGTCAATGCCAAGACCGGCGTGCTGTTCATCACCATGCATCCGGACGCCAAGGACGGCAGCCACAAGGCCGCCGCACACGAAATCTGGGCCTATGACCTGAAGGCCAAGAAGCTGCTGTCGCGTTCGCCCGTCGAGCACATCGTCTCGATCGCGGTGAGCCCGGACGACAAGCCCGTCCTGTTCGGCACGACCGAGACTGGCTCGCTGCTGCGCTTCGAAACCGATCCGGCCGCAGGATATGCACTGAAAGCCGCCGGCGAAGCCGGTCTCACCGGCTTCCCGCTCGTCGTACAGGTGGTCGAATGACTGAGCCCCTCGTCCCGCCGCTGGTCGCGGCCACCGCAACGGTCTTCATGGCACTGCTCTTTGCCCGCGCGGCCCTGCACAAGGTGTTCGATTTCACCGCCTTCACCGGCTTCCTCGCGGACTATGAACTCGTGCCCGAAAGCGCCGTGCGGCCCGTCGCGATCCTCGTCGCCCTCGCCGAACTGGCAGTGATCCTGACGGCGATCGTCCCGGCGCTGCATGTTGTCAGCGCCGTGCTCGCGGCCGGCCTGCTGCTTGGCTATGCCACCGCCATGGCGATCAACCTCAGGCGTGGCCGCGACCGCATCGAATGCGGCTGCGGCGGCGCGGTCCAGCCGCTCGCCTGGACGCTGGTCTGGCGCAACGCCGCGCTCGCCGCCTTCGCCCTCGTCGGCGCGGGATCGAGCGCCAGCGGCTTCGGCGTGACCGAGAGCGCCGCCGTCATCATCGGCGGGCTCACCTTCTTCACCGCCTATCTGCTGGCCGACCAGATCCTGGCCAATGCCGCCTTCATTCGCCTGAAACGCTAACGCCCAACCACGGAAAGTACAGTTCGATGAATGTCATGGTTTTTTCTCTGGCCTTGCTCTGGGTGGTCGTCCTCTTTCTGATCGTCGCCCTCTTTGCCCTTTCCCGGCAGATCGGCATCCTGTTCGAGCGCATCACACCGCTCGGCGCGCTGGTCAACGACAGCGGCCCGAAGGTCGGGGAGCCGACCCCGCTGTTCAAACTGCCGAGCCTCACCGGCGGCGAGGTATTCGTCGGTCCGCGTCCCGGCCGCTCAACGCTCATCTTCTTCCTCTCGCCCACCTGCCCGATCTGCAAGAAATTGCTGCCGATCCTGCGCTCGGTGCGGCAGGCGGAAAAGGAATGGATCGACGTGGTGCTCGCCAGCGACGGCGACGTCGAGAAGCACAAGCGCTTCATCCAGAACGCCGATCTCGCCTCCTTCCCTTACGTGAACTCGACCGAGCTCGGCCTTGCCTACCGCGTCTCGCGCCTGCCCTTCGCGGTCCTGCTCGATGAAAAGGGCATCATCCGCTCCAAGGGGCTGATCAACAGCCGCGAACAGCTCGAAAGCCTCTTCAACGCCAAGGAACTCGGCGTCGAGTCCATCCAGGGCTACCTGGACGGCTACGCCGCCTCCCGCAGCTGATTTCAGAAAGGAACGAAACCCGTGCTCTCTCTCATCGACAAGTTCACCGACTGGATGGACCGCCTGGCCGAAACCGGCAGCCGCCGCGTGGCCCAGTCGAGCGGCCGCCGCTCCTTCCTCGCCCGCTCCGGCGCAGTCCTGGTCGGCGGTGCCCTGCTCCCGGTCCTGCCGTTTGACCGCACCTTTGGCCAGGCAACCGCCTGGGCGGCGGAAGAAGGCGACGCCTCCACCTGCGAATACTGGCGCTACTGCGCGCTGGACGGCAACCTCTGCAATTCCTGCGGCGGCTCGCTCACCCAGTGCCCGCCCGGCTCGGAAATCTCCAAGGTCTCCTGGGTCGGCACCTGCACCAATCCAATGGACGGCAAGGACTATCTGGTTTCCTACAACGACTGCTGCGGCAAGGCGATCTGCGACAACAGCCCCTTCTGCAACACCAACGAGCGCGAGCGCCCCGGCTATCGCATGGGCCTGCACAACGACATCAACTGGTGCATGGCCAACGCCTCGCAGGGTTATCACTGCACCGTCGCCGCCCTGGTGGGTCTCGCCGAATGAGACTGACTGCCGCAATCATCCTGCTGGCGGGCCTCGGCTCGCCGGCAGCAGCACTCGCCGAAGACGGAGCCGCCCTGTTCGAGGCCTCCTGTTCCGCCTGCCACCAGTCCGGCGGGATCGGCACGCCGGGCATCGCTCCGCCGCTCAACGACCCGGCGCTGTGGCAGCGCCTCGGTGCCAAAGCCCCGGACTATGTCGCGGGCGTCATGATCTCGGGACTTTCGGGCACCATCACCGCCGGCGGCCAGATGTATGCCGGACTGATCATGCCGTCCCATGCCGCGATCTCCGACGCGGACCTGGCGGCGATCGGCACCTATATCCTCTCGAAGGTCAACGCGACCGGCCTTGCGCTGGACACGGCCCATCTCGAAGCCGCACGCCAGGCCAAGCCCTCGCATGCCGACCTGCGCAAGCTCCGCAAGGGATCAACGCAATGACGAAACGCCTCGCTCCCGCAATCGCCCTCGCCACCCTGCTCTCGGCCTCGCTCGGGTGGTCGCCCGCCGCCCGTGGCGAGAGCGCGGGGCCTCTTTCGGCCCGGGCAAACTACATCCTGCGCTGCACCGGTTGTCATGGTCTCGAAGGCGCCGGCAGCGAGATCGGCGGAATCCCCGATTTTCGCGGCTATGTCGGCGCCTTCTCGCGCACCGAGGACGGCCGCGCCTATCTCATGCATGTGCCCGGCGTGGTGAACTCCAGCCTCACCAATACGGAGATCGCCGCGGTGATGAACTACGTCATGCAGACCTTCGGCGGAAAATCCCTGCCGGCCGACTTCAAGCCGTTCACGGTGGAGGAAGTCGATGCGTTGCGCACCCATCCGGTCGAGGACGTCGTCGCCTACCGTCGCGACGTGGTGAAGGCGCTGACGGCCGCAGGCATCGCCACCGCCGGCTATCCCTGGCCGTAGTTTTGCGGCCGATAAAATATCTTTTGCCCGGGCGGGAATAAAACTGCCCCTTGCGATGTCCAATGCACAGGCAAGCCCAGAACGGCGCCTGCCGCAAACCTCTTCGGAGAAGACATCCATGAGAAACCGCATTCTCCTCACCATCGCGCTCGCCGCCTTTGCCGGCTCCGCGCTCGCCGCCCCGGTCAAGACCGTCAAGAGCGACAAGGGCCAGGTCGTCGCCGCCGACAACGGCATGACCCTCTACACCTTCAAGAACGACAAGAAGGGCGTTTCCAACTGCTATGACGACTGTGCCAAGAACTGGCCGCCCTTCATCGCCGCTTCCGGCGTCCAGGCCGAAGGTGCATATTCGCTGGTGACCCGCAAGGACGGCGCCATGCAATGGGCCAAGGACGGCAAGCCGCTCTACTTCTGGGTCAAGGACATGAAGGAAGGCGACGCCACCGGCGACGGCGTGAAAGGTGTCTGGGATGCCGCAAGGCCCTGACGGCGATAGCCGGAAGCCGGGGAGCTCCTCCCCCGGCTCCGGCCCGTTCGAAAACGACGTGCTCGCGCTGCTGCCGCAGCTCAGGCGCTATTCGCGCAGCCTTGCCCGCTCGGAAGCCGAAGGCGACGACCTCTTGCAGGATTGCGTCGAGAAGGCGCTGGTCAACCGGCGTCACTGGCGCGGCGTCAACCTCAAGGCCTGGACCTATGCGATCATGACCAATCTCTACCGCAACCGCTATCGCCGCAACGCGCGCCATCCCGCCGTCAGCATCGATGAGGCGGTCGATCTGCCGGCGGCAGAGATCCACGGCGACCCGCTCGAGCGCGACCGGCTGGTGGCGGCCCTCGACAGCCTGCCCGAAGAGAACCGCGCCGTGCTGATGCTGGTCACCGTCGAGGGCTACGGCTATCAGGAGGTGGCCGACATGCTCGATCTGCCGATCGGCACCGTCATGTCCCGCCTGTCGCGCGCCCGACAGCGCCTGCGCGATCAACTGAACGACAGCAACATCATCTCGTTGCGGAGACCGCGATGACCGACCAGAATACCCCCGTCAGCGAAAACGACCTGCATGCCTATGTCGACGGCTTTCTCGATCCGGATCGGCGGCGTGAGGTCGAGGCCTGGCTGGACGCCAATCCGGACGCCGCCGCGATGGTCGCCGACTGGCGGCAGCAGAACGCGGACATCCGCAGCCTCTTTGCCGGCCGCGCCGAGGCACGGGCGGAAGATGCCGTCCTTGTTTCCAAGGCGGGAGATCGGGCGGAGCGCGGGTCTGCCCGCAACCTTCGGCCGCTCTGGCAGGTCGCCGCCGCCGTGATGCTCTTCGTCGGCGGCGCGATTGCCGGCCAGTTGGCGCCGCCCTTTTTCACCGGCGAACCGCAACCGGCACTGCAGGCCATCGCCGCCCTGCCCGACCAGTCACGCTCGGCCTTCCTGATCTATGCCAGCGACGTCCGTCATCCGGTCGAGGTCGGCGCCGACGAGCAGCAGCATCTCGCCGCCTGGCTCGGCAAGCGGCTCGACACGCCCTTGCGCATCCCCGATCTCACGGCCGTCGGCCTGAAACTCGTCGGCGGTCGGCTGGTGCCCGTCAGCGGCAAGGCCGGCGCGCTGCTGATGTACGAGGACGATGCCGGCGAACGGGTCACCGTTCTGCTCGGCCGCAACGAGGAGAACCGCGAGACCAGCTTCCGCTACGCCAGCGACGCGGGTCTCGAGACCTTCTACTGGATCGACGGCCCGATCGGTTATGCCGTGACCGGCGAGATCTCGCGCGCAAGGCTGCAGCAGGTGGCCGACGAGTGTTACCGGCAGTTCGAAACCTGACGGCAGGCGGGCCGGAACGCGCCCGGCCCGGCAAGCTCGGATCCCGCCCGCTCAGCCGGCGACCGCCAGCTCGACCGCCGCCGACGTGCCGCCGCCCTGCGTGCCCGCCACGACGACGACCGGAAGCTTGCCCGGCCTCTCCAGGTCCTCGGACGACAAGGTGACGACCAGCAGACCGGCATTCTTGAACACGCTGTCCCGCGTCTTGTCACCAACCTTGACCGTGGACTTGGCATCGAAGCCGCTGCCTTCCACCTTGAGCGTCAGGTCCGGGTCGTGCACCTTCTTGGCGGCGGGATCGAGCCTGTCGATCTTCGGTCGCGCCACCGGCGGCTTCTCGGCCGTGCGGAACACCGCCTTGAAAATCTCTTCCAGCTTGTCGGAGGCCTCCTTGGCGAACATGCCAGCCAGCGCGCCGAGTGCGGCAAAGCCGAAGGGATTGGCCGTATCCATCACGGCGCCGCTGTCGCTGAGCGAGGCCGAGAACAGCCCGCCGCGCACCACCAAGTAGAGGAACAGCGCGAGCCCCATGCCGATCGGCACCTTCATCAGGTACCACCAGGTCCAGCTCGGTTCGTAGCGGCCGAGGCCGTGGAAATTGGCGTAGGTGCGCGCCGCCGAAACGGCACTGCCAAGCGCACCCGAGACGAGCACGATCATCAGCAGCCGGACCTCGACCTGATCGGTGAAGTTCCACAGCGACCGGATCTCCGGCACCGTCTTGCCCGGCGGCGTGAACGGGCTCGGCCAGATCGCCACCAGCAGGCAGGTGAGAAGGATCGGCAGGATCAGCAGATAGACGCCGAGCGTCCGCTCGCGCCGCTTCTCCGTCGCCAGCGCCGCGTTGGTTTCCGCATCCAGGCTCTGCGCCTGTTGATTGCTTCCCGTCGGATTCGTCGTGTCCCCAGCCATCCCGTCCCCCGGGTTGCATCGCCCGCACCCGATAGGAACGATACTCCAAGGCGGAACAAATGCAACCGATCCGCGAGAACGCCTTTAGGATGAACGCAGCGGATCGTTGGTCAGCAGGATCGGGCTGCCATGCGGCGTGGCCTCCGCCGCGCGTTTCCAGCTTTCCTGCAGCGACAGCACCGTCTCCGGCTCGGCGAGCCCCTTTTCGGCAAGAAGCGTGGTCAGCGCCGAAACCCAGCCGTCGAAATAGTCCGAACCGTCCTCGGCGCGCCCGGGCTGATGCAGTTCCGCCGATAGCGTCACCGCCCATTCGGCCCAGCTGAACAGGCCCCGCTCGTGCAGATGCACGGTCATGGCAAAGGCCTGCGCATGCCACGGCTCGGCAAACACCGGATCGCCCTCCGACGACTTCGGCAGGCCGGGCGACTGGCTCAATGCAGACGGAGTTTCACAGACGCTCAAGATAGCTCTCCCACGCGTCGATCGAAACGCTCAGCGTCGGATCGCTGCCGTCACCCCAGATCTCGGCGGCATCGAACACCACGGTATAGACCCATTGCGGGTTCTCGCCGTTTCCATGGGCATTGTCGTCGGGGAAAACGAAGCTGCCCTGTACCGCCTCGATCCTGCCGACCTTGTCGCGCGCATAGCGCGGCAGGCGCGTATGGGTCTCCGGATGGAAGTTACGGGTCCTGACCCGGTCGCCGGCGGTAAACTTCGGCTCGACATGCAGCGGCCGGTCGCACGGGCCGCCGCGGGCGAGCACGCCGGCCACCATATCGGCCTTCAGGATGCGCATCGGCGCGGCGCCCTGCGTCAGGCTCTTCCCCGAACGAAGCTCGTCGCGCGTGGCAAATCCGTGCCGCTCCAGCAGCGTCTCCAGCGCCCGGATCCAGATCTCGTAATAGCTCGCCGAGAGATAGTCGGCGGGCGGAATGCTTTCGCGCGCGTGGCGGCTCTCGTCGATGTTCCACGCCCCGAAGGCGCCGCAGGACAGCGTCAGGCCGAGCGCGCGCTTCTCCCACGCCGCATGGAAGATCGGCTCGTCCTTTTCCGGCGCGACAGGGCCAAAACCCATCTGCCCGCCGAGATCGTGCGGCCCGTTCACGATACGGCTCCCGGCGCAAGCGCCAGGCCCGTGCCGATCATCGAATCGCGGGTGACGAGGCCGGCCAGCACCGTCTCGTCCAGACCGTCCGTGCCGGCGGGACGCTCGGGCACGACGAGGTAGCGCAGTTCCGCCGTCGAATCCCAGACGCGGATCTGCGTTTCCGGGTTCAGCGTCACGCCGAATTCATCAAGCACGGCGCGCGGATTGATCACAGCGCGCGAACGATAGGCCGGCGCCTTGTACCAGACCGGCGGCAGCCCGAGCACCGCCCACGGGTAACAGGAACAGAGCGTGCAGACGACCATGTTGTGGGTGTCCGGCGTGTTGAACACGGCGCGCATGTGTTCGCCCTGGCGGCCGGTATAGCCGAGGCTGGCAATCGCCGCGGTCGCATCGGCGCGCAGCCATTCGGCGAAGTCCGGATTGGCCCAGGCTTTCGCCACCACCCGCGCCCCGTTGCGCGGCCCGACCCTGGTTTCGTAGGTCTCGACGATGGCGTCGATCGCCGCCGGATCGATCAGCCCCTTTTCAGTCAGCAGGGTTTCCAGCGCCCGCACCCGCGCCTGCATGTCGCCATAGTGGTTGTCGTGGTGATGGTGCCCATGCCCATGGTCGTGTCCGTGGTCATGCCCATGGTCGTGGTCGTGATGATTGTGGCTGTGGTCGGACAAATCGCTCTTCCCCTCTGGCGGCGCCCAGTCTTAAGCACGTCCGGGCCCTTGGCAAGAGCACGGGCGACCGCTAGCGCAGCATCGGCCAGAGGCTGGCGACGAGAAGAACGGCCATGGTGATGTTGAACCATTTGAGCCGCACCGGTACGGAGAGCCATTCGCGCAGCACCGAGCCGAAACCTGCCCAGGTCGAGACGCTCGGCAGGTTCACCGCGGCAAACACCAGTCCGATGACGACCACGCTCCAGACATAGCTGTTCGGATCGACATAGACGGCCATGGCGGTCACGGCCATGACCCAGGCCTTCGGGTTGACCCACTGGAAGGCCGCGGCCCCCAAAAAAGTCATCGGCCGGGTCGAGGCCTTGCCTTCGCCGAGCGTGCGCGAGGAGCCGATCTTCCAGGCGATGTAGACGAGGTAGATGCCGCCGGCGATCTTGAGGCCGGTATAAAGGATCGGCACGGTTGCCAGCAGCGCGCCGAGCCCAAGCCCCACCCCGATCAGAAGAGACAGAAAACCGGCCCCAATGCCCAGCATGTGCGGGATCGTGCGGCGAAAGCCGAAATTCACCCCCGAGGCGAACAGCATCATGTTGTTCGGCCCCGGCGTGATCGAGGTGGCGAAGGCAAAGGTCACAAGGGCGGTCAGCGTCGCCGTATCCAAGGCAGGTCTCCCGAAGAATCTGCGGCACGATAGTCGGCTAGGTTCCGCACCGCCACCGCAGATTTGTCACCATGGCAATCCGCCAAGGATTGAAACCGCCGGACGCTCGACTAAGCTGGAGAACCGCCACCGATGAGGAGTCCCGATGCACGATCCGATCCCGACCGTCCCCCTGCCCTCCGGCATCGACATCCCAGCGCTCGGCCTCGGGACCTGGCAGATGGGCGAGGTGAAGGCCCGGGCCAATGACGAGATCGACAGCCTCAGGCTCGGCCTCGATCTCGGCATGACCCTGATCGACACGGCGGAAATGTATGGCGAGGGCGGCGCCGAACGGATCGTCGGCAAGGCGCTCGAAGACCGTCGCGACGAGGTCTTCCTGGTGAGCAAGGTCTATCCGTGGAACGCCAGCCGCACAGGCACCATCGCCGCCTGCGAGGCGAGCCTGAAACGGCTCGGCACCGACCGCCTCGACCTCTATCTCCTGCACTGGCGCGGAGAACATCCGCTCGAAGACACCGTCGCCGCCTTCGAAGAGTTGAAGGCCGCCGGCAAGATCGGCGCCTGGGGCGTCTCCAATTTTGACACCGCCGACATGGAGGAATTGCTGGCCGTACCGCAAGGCGAGAAATGCGCGGTCAACCAGCTGCTCTACAACCTGTCACGACGCGGCATCGAATACGATCTTCTGCCCTGGTGCCAGAGCCGCGGTATTCCGGTCATGGCCTATTCGCCGATCGAGCAGGGCCGGCTCGTCCACCATCCCGAACTGGTCAGCATTGCCAAGGCCTACCAGGCCACCCCCGCCCAAGTCGCGCTCGCCTTCCTCCTGGAGCGCGACGGCGTGATTGCCATCCCGAAAAGTTCCAACCTCCGGCGCGTGCGCGAAAACCGCGACGCCGTCGACCTCGATATTTCCGACGAGGATTGGGCCGTCCTCGACGCCGTCTTCCCGCCTCCGGCGCGCAAGATGGCGCTCGACATGCTGTAAAGGCGAAGACACCTCCATCTCCCAGCAGGAAGACAGGCATGAGCATTCTCGTCCTCGGCGCCTCCGGTTTCATCGGCCAGGTGGTTTCCCAGACCTTGTGCGACGAGGGCCACGCCGTGACCGGCCTCGGGCGCGATATCGCCCGCGCAAGCGCCCGCCTGCCCGCCATCGCGTGGATTGCCTGCGACCTCGCGCGGCTGCGCCGCGCCGCTGACTGGCAACCCTTGCTGGAGGGCGCAACGGCCGTGGTCAATTGCGCCGGCGCGCTGCAGGACGGCCTTCGCGACGATCTCGCTGCCGTTCAGCGCGACGCCATGCTGGCGCTGCAATCCGCCTGCGCCGAACGCGCCGTGCCGCCGATGATCATACAGATCTCGGCGCCGGAGAATCTGGCCGCCGCCGGCACCCGGTTTATCGACACCAAGCTGGAGGCCGATACCGCCCTTGCCCGGTCGGGCTTGGCCCACGTGATCCTGCGCCCGACCGTGGTCGTCGGCCGCAATGCTTATGGCGGCACGGCGCTGCTGAGGGCAATTGCCTCCACGCCCCTCGTGCTCCCGCTTGTCGATCCGCACAGTCCGCTGAATGCGGTGCATGTGGCCGATGTCGCCCGTGCCGTGGCGGACGCGATCGCCGGCCGCATCCCGAGCGGCAGCGATCTGGTCGTCGCCGGCCGGCCGACGCGCAGCCTGGAGAAGATGGCACGTTTCTATCGCGCCTGGCTCGGCCTGAAGCCCGCACAGGTGTTGCGCCTGCCCGCCATGGCCGCGCGCCCGCTTACCCTCCTCGCCGATCTCGCGGGCCGTCTCGGCTGGCGCTCTCCGCTGCGATCGACGGCCATACGCATCAGCGGTTTCGGCGTTGCACCGGCGGCGGACCGGGAGACCTTGTGGACCTCCGATCCCCTGATCCGCCTGCGTGGCGAACCGGCCGCAGCCCAGGACCTCTGGTTCTCGCGGCTCTACCTGTTGAAACCCCTCGTCATCCTCACCCTTTCGCTGTTCTGGATCACGTCCGGCAGTATCCCGCTCCTGGCCCTGACGCGGACGGCCGGCCTGTTCGGCGCCGGTCTTTCGACGGACACCGCTCTCGCCGTCACCCTTGCGACCTCGCTGCTCGACATTGCCCTCGGGCTCGCCGTCCTCGTGCAACCCTTCGCCCGGCGCGCGCTTCTCGCCATGCTCGCGGTCTCGTTCGCCTATCTGCTTGGCGGCACGATCATCCAGCCCGCGCTCTGGCTCGATCCGCTGGGCCCGCTGGTCAAGATCTTTCCGTCGATCGCGCTGACGCTCTGTGCGCTCGCCATCCTGGAGGAGCGCTGACATGCTGGAGGACCTGCTGCGCCTCGCCCATGTCATCGGCGCAACCGTGCTGTTCGGCACCGGCGCCGGTATCGCCTTCTTCATGCTCATGGCCAACCGGACCCGCGACGCCCGGCTGATCGCCCATGTCTCCGGCACGGTGGTGATCGCCGACACGCTCTTCACCGCCACGGCCGCAATTCTCCAGCCGATCACCGGGGCCTGGCTTGCCCACCTGATCGGCTGGCCGCTGACGACGGGGTGGATCGCCTTGTCGCTCATCCTCTATGTCGTGGTCGGCCTGTTCTGGCTGCCCGTCGTCTGGATCCAGATCCAGTTGCGCGACATGGCCCGGGTCGCGGCGGCGCGAAGCGGCCCCCTGCCGGAGCGCTATCACTGCCTCTACCGCGTCTGGTTCGCCTTCGGCTTTCCCGCATTTCTCTCGATGATCGGCATTCTCTATCTCATGTTGATCAGGCCCGATCCGGTTCTCTAAGCCGTTGACAGAAATGACCCTTCTTGGCACTAGGAATTGACCTGACTGCCGGAGGAAAAGGCCGGCAATTAGGAAAATAGCTAATTAGAGACTTGCGCTCGCGCCGAGCCGGGAAAGAAACGGGGATCCTGACACGTGAAGAAAAGCCGCTCAGTAAAGACCGCGCGGATCGACATGGCGCGGACGACACAGCAGGTTTTCCAAGCGCTGGCCGCCGCGCCGCGCCGCGCGATCCTCCAGCATCTCGCCGCCTCCGGCCTCACCGCCGGCGAAATCTCCTCGCGCTTCGACATGGCAAAACCATCCGTCTCCCAGCACCTCACCATCCTCGAAACCGCCGGCCTGATCAGCCGCGAAAAGCGTGGCCAGTTCGTCCACTATGCCCTCGTGCGCGATATGCTGGACAAGGTGCTCGTCGGTTTCGTCGAGGAGCTTGGCGCGGCCGGATCGCAAACGCCGCCGCCGGCGAAGACAAAGCCTGCCAGGCCCGCAGGTGTCGACAATGCGAAACCCCGCAAGGTTGCAGAGATCGAAACGGAAAATGCCGAGGCTGAAACCGGCGAGGCAAGAGCCAAGCCGGCACCGGCCCAGATGTCGATGTTCTAGGCAGCTATCCCACCATCATTCGTCTTCAACCCAAGCTGACAGACGCAAAGGCGCCCGTCTTGTATCTCCCTTTTCTCCCCATCGGGGAGAAGTGCCGAGCGCCCTTCGACAAGCTCAGGACGAGGCGATGAGGGGGGCGAAGCCACCATCCACGCAATCAAGACCCCGTCATCCGGCGCTACGCGCCACCTTCTCCCCGATCGGGAGAAGACAAACGGACACAACTCGTCCGACAAGATCGACGGCAGAGACCTCCATCTGCGGACGGCATAGGCTCTGCGAAAGCAAAACGGGCGCCTCGTAGGCGCCCGTTCCCGTTTCTCGCGACGTTGCGGCCTATCACATGCCCTGCGGGCCACGGTTCATCGCGGCAATCCCGGTGCGGCAGATCTCGTTCAGGCCGAGCGGCTTCATGATCGCCACGAACTGGTCGATCTTCGACGACTTGCCCGTGATCTCGAAGATGAAGTGCTCGACCGTCGCGTCGATGACCTTGGCCTGGAAGGCGTCGGCCAAACGCAGCGTCTCGGCGCGGGTCTCGCCGGTGCCGGCCACCTTGACCAGCGCCACTTCCCGCTCGACCGGCCGTTCCTGGCCGAGGTCGCGGGCGCGGACCGTGAGATCCACCACCCGGTGAACCGGGATGATCCGCTCGAGCTGCGCCTTGATCTGCTCGAGCACGCTCGGCGTGCCGCGCGTCACCACGGTAATGCGCGACAGATGCGCCTCGTGCTCGGTCTCCGAGACGGTGAGGCTTTCGATGTTGTAGCCGCGGCCGGAAAACAGGCCGATCACCCGGGCGAGCACGCCCGGCTCGTTGTCGACCAGGATCGACAGCGTATGGCTTTCGACGGCGGCGGTTTCCTTGGCGATGAAATAGGCCGAACCGGTGGGCTGCTGATGTGCGTTCATGTCTCTGTTCCTATTTCAATCGTCAAACCAGCTGGCGGCCCTTGGCGTCGATGGCGTTGGCCACCGCTTCGTCGGTCGCCTCGTCGGGCAGCAGCATTTCATTGTGCGCCTTGCCCGACGGGATCATCGGGAAGCAGTTGGCAAGGTTGGCGACTCGGCAGTCGAAGATCACCGGCTTCTTGACGTTGATCATCTCCAGGATGGCGTCGTCGAGATCGTCCGGCTTCTCGCAGCGCAGGCCGACCGCGCCATAGGCATCCGCCAGCTTGACGAAGTCCGGCAGCGCCTCGGTATAGGAGTGCGACAGTCGGTTGCCGTGCAAGAGCTGCTGCCACTGGCGGACCATGCCCATGTACTGGTTGTTGAGGATGAAGATCTTGACCGGCGCTTCATACTGCACGGCGCAGGACATTTCCTGGATGCACATCTGGATCGAGGCATCGCCGGCAATGTCGATGACCAGGCTTTCCGGATGGGCGATCTGCACGCCGATTGCCGCCGGGAAGCCGTAGCCCATGGTGCCGAGACCGCCTGAGGTCATCCAGCGGTTCGGCTCCTCGAAGCCGAAATACTGCGCCGCCCACATCTGGTGCTGGCCGACTTCCGTGGTGATGTAGGTGTCGCGGCCCTGCGTCAGCGCCGACAGCCGCTCGATCGCGTATTGCGGCATGATGACGTCCTTGGACGGCGTGTAGGCGAAGGAATTGCGCGCCCGCCACTTCTCGACGCTCTCCTTCCACTCGGCCGTCTGGGTAGTGTCCGGCTTCTTCGGCAGCGCCCGCCACAGGCGGACCATGTCTTCCAGCACATGGCCGACATCGCCGGTGATCGGCACGTCGACCCGGACGTTCTTGTGGATCGACGACGGATCGATGTCGATGTGGATCTTCTTCGAGTTCGGCGAGAACGCGTTGAGGCGGCCGGTGATACGGTCGTCGAAGCGCGCGCCGATGCAAACCATGACGTCACAGTCATGCATCGCCATGTTGGCCTCGTAGGAACCGTGCATGCCGAGCATGCCGAGCCAGTTCTTGCCCGAGGCCGGATAGGAGCCGAGGCCCATCAGGGTCGAGGTGATCGGGAAATCGGTGAGCTCGACCAGTTCGCGCAGCAGCTTGGAGGCTTCCGGCCCGGAATTGACGACCCCGCCACCCGAATAGATGATCGGCCGACGCGCATTGGCCATCAGCTCGACGGCTGCGCGGATGGCGTTGATGTCGCCCTGCACCTTCGGCTGGTAGCTCTTCTGGATGATGTGGTTGGACGGCGGCGTATAGGTGCCGGTGGCAAACTGCACATCCTTCGGCACGTCGACCAGGACCGGGCCGGGACGGCCGGACTGGGCGATGCGGAAGGCCTCGTGGATGATGCGGGCGAGATCGTTGACGTCCTTGACCAGCCAGTTGTGCTTGGTGCACGGCCGGGTAATGCCAACGGTGTCGCATTCCTGGAAGGCGTCGGAACCGATCAGCGAGGTCGGGACCTGGCCGGAGATGCAGACGAGCGGAACGCTGTCCATCAGCGCGTCCTGCAGCGGCGTCACCGCATTGGTGGCGCCCGGGCCGGAGGTCACCAGCATGACGCCGACCTTGCCGGTGGAGCGGGCATAGCCTTCGGCCGCGTGGCCGGCGCCCTGCTCGTGGCGCACCAGGATGTGCTGGATGTCGTCCTGCTGGAAGATTTCGTCATAGATCGGCAACACGGCGCCGCCGGGATAGCCGAAGATATGCTCGACCCCATTGTCCTTCAGCGCCTTGAGGACGATCTCGGCGCCCGTCATCTGATTGTCTTTGCCCGTCATGCCTCTTCCCGTCTCATTCTGTCTTGCTGGATTGTCTTTGAAGGGGTGCTACCCCGGTTTCGGCCATAAAAAAAGGCCCCTTTGAGGAGCCTGTTTGTCTGCGCATGGGTGGCTGTCGCCGGGTGGTTACACCACCCTGCCCATGCGCTTTCCCACCACAATAAGGATCTGCGAATTGTTCATGGGAAGAAGTGATAGACAGAAATATGGCAGGCGTCAACGCGGACGAGCCTAAAAACCGGACCGAACGCCCGCAGATCGGGCAGATCTGCAAACTTATCGCGTATAATTATACCCCCTGTTAAAGCCTTGGGCATTAGACTGCGGCCCGATCAGGGAGCAGATATTGCGCAACGATGACCTCCAGACATCCGGGCAGGCCGGCGAGCAGGAACGCCGCGACCAAATGGCACGGGGAAACCGTTTCCTCGGCCGCGTCGTCGCCTGCAACGGTTCGCGCGCGACGATTGCGGCAATAGCCGAGGCCGGCGGCACGGATCTGACCGAACTCTGGTCGGTTGGCCGGCTGATCTCGATCACCGTCGGCAAGAACCGCGTCGTGGCGCTCGCCTATTCCATGCAGACCGGCACGAAGAATTGGGGCGAAGGCGAGGACAACACCTTCCTCATCGAGGTCGAACTGCTCGGCGAAGTGCATGTCGGCGACGACGGCAGCGAGCTCTTCTCCACCGGAATCTCGCGCTATCCTTATCTCGGCGCCATTGCCCATCGCATCCGCGCCGCCGACCTGCTGCGCATCTACGATACCCGCAAGGGCGACACCGCGGTGATCGGCAAGCTCACTCAGGACGAGAGCATCGACGCGACGATCCACGTCCCATCCATGCTGTCGAAGCATTTCGCCGTGGTCGGCTCGACCGGCGTGGGCAAATCGACCGCCGTCTCGCTCCTGCTGCGCAAGGCGATCGAGAGCGATCCGAAGCTGCGCGTGCTGATCCTCGACCCGCACAACGAGTTCGCCGCCGCTTTCCCCGAACACGCCGTCGTCATCGACACCGATACGCTGGACCTGCCCTTCTGGCTGATGCGGCTTGAGGAATTCGCCGAAGTCCTGTTCCGCGGCCGCCCGCCGGTCGCCGAAGAACTCGACATCCTGCGCGACCTGATGCCGGAGGCCAAGCGGGCCTTCCGCGGCAATGAGAGCGCGCTGATGCGCCGCTCCGGCGACAAGAGCTCGATCACCGCCGACACCCCGGTGCCCTACCGCATCGCCGATCTTCTGGCGCTGATCGACGAGCGCATCGGCCGGCTCGAGGGACGCGGCGAAAAGCCCATGCTGCGCTCCTTGAAGATGCGCGTCATGGCGGCGATCAACGACCCGCGTTACCATTTCATGTTCTCCAACAACACGATCAGCGACACGATCATGGAGACGATCGCCCATATCTTCCGCATTCCGGGAGACGATCGGCCGATCGCGACCTTCCAGCTCGCCGGCATCCCGTCGGAAGTGGTCAATTCCGTCGCCTCCGTTCTCTGCCGTATGGCCTTCGAGCTGGCGCTCTGGTCGAACGGCGCGATCCACATGCTGGTCGTCTGCGAGGAAGCCCACCGCTACGTACCCGCCGATCCCAATCTCGGCTTCTTTCCGACCCGCCAGGCGATCGCCCGCATCGCCAAGGAAGGTCGTAAATACGGCGTATCGCTCGGCATCATCACCCAGCGCCCCGGCGAGCTCGACCAGACGATCCTGTCGCAGTGCTCTACCCTGTTCGCCATGCGTCTTGCCAACGACCGCGACCAGGAGATCATCCGCTCGGCGATCCCGGATTCGTCGATCTCCACCACCAGTTTCATCTCATCGATCGGCAACGGCGAGGCGATCGCCTTCGGCGAGGCCATTGCCGTGCCGATGCGCATGCGCTTTTCCCGCGTCGACGAAAGCCACCTGCCGAAGGCGAACGGCGTCACCGCCAAGGTCTCCGACGACAGCCCCGACACCGTCGATCTGCGCACCATCGTCAGCCGCATGCGCGCCATTGCCGGCCCCGACATTTCCGCCTTCCAGCAGAGCTTCGATGCAGGCCAGCCCGCAAGCGTCGACGAGGCGGACGAATATGCGCCGGACGGAGCGGCGGATGAACCGCCAAGAGCGGTCACGCCCGAACGCGAGGCAATGCCCAGTCTCGGCCACGATGCGAGCTTCGAGGAGATCCGACGGGCGCTGATGACGCCGCCGCCGCAATCGACCCCGCCGGTCGTCCGCCAGCCGGAGCCGGCATTTCAGCGTCCGTCCGCGCGGCTCGATACCCCGCAGCCCGACGCCACCCATTTCGATAGGCCGCGGCTTGATACCCCGCCCACCGAACCCTACCGCCCGGACATGCTGCCGCGCACCGCACTGTCGGAGGAGCCCGCCCGCTACGGCCGCCGGCTCGATGATCCGTCGGAGACGGTCCGCGACCCCTATGCCACCCGGACCCAGCCGCAACCGCCACTGGACCGGACCGAACCCGCCCCGTCGATCCGGCGCGAACCGGGTTCTTCGCTGCGCGAGAGCATCCTGAAGAAGCCTCTGTCGAGCCTCTACCGCAAGGATTGACGGGCGAGATCGTCTTGACGGTCTTGCTATCGCTTAGGAGCCCGCCCTCGCAGCTGAAGCGGATCTGTCACAAAAAATTCGTGCGATGTCCCCATCATCACACGATGACCCAGCGCTGCCTCCTTATCATTGATCTGCTCAACGACTTTCTGGACCATTGGGATCGCCAGACGGTCGAGGTCCTGGTTTCCAATACGAACAGACTGGCGAGCGCATTCCGAGAACGCCAGTTTCCCGTCATCTGGGTGAAGCAGGAATTCCGTCCCGACCTCAGCGATGCCTTTCTCGAAATGCGTGATCGCCAGGTCAGGATCTGCATCGAGGGAACCCGCGGCGCTCGCCTGCATCCGGACCTGGACTGCAGGTCCGATGACAGTGTGATTGTCAAGAAGCGCTATAGCGCCTTCTTCCGCACCGGTCTCGACGATCTGCTGCTGCAGAGCGACGTGGACGAAATCACCATCTGCGGCATCAACACCCATGCCTGCGTGAGAATGGCGGCAATCGACGCCTACCAGCGCGATATTCGCGTGGTCCTCGCCAAGGAGTGCATCGGTTCCTACGACAACGCGCACGCGCAGATGTCGCTCTCCTACATGGACGGAAAGATAGCCCGCCTGACGCCGGTTGCCGAGATTTTGGCAGGACTGCCCGCAGTAAACGACCTGGGCGCCGCCTTGTCCGCCGAGGTTTAGTTCAATCGTATCCGTTCAGCCGATCCTCTCCCAGCTCTCGTCCATCTGGTTGCGGAACCAGGTCATCTGGCGTTTGGCATATTGCCGGGTGGCGGCCGAGGCCTGATCGACGACCTGATCCGGCGTCATCTCGCCCCGCAGCAGGGCGGCGATCTGCGATACGCCGATCGCCTTCATCGCCGGCATGTCCGGCGAAAGCCCGAGCTTCAGCAGCGCCTCGACCTCCGCGACCGCGCCGTCGTCGAACATCCGCCCGAACCGCCGGTTGATCCGCTCGTGCAACAGCTTGCGGTCCGGCAGCTTGACGATCTTCCTCGCCCGCTGAGGATCGACGATCACCGGCCCGCACCGGCCCTGGAAGTCGGCGATCGACCGGCCGGTCGCCTCCAGCACTTCCAGCGCCCGCACGATGCGTTGTCCATCCTGGCGGCCGAGCCGCACGGCCATGGCCGGATCCCGGCTTTCGAGCTTCCGATAGAGCGCCTCCGCCCCCTCCGCGATCAGTCGCTCACGCAGCCGCGTACGGATTTCCGCCGGAATGGCCGGCATTTCGTCGAGCCCGCCGGTCAGCGCCTTGAAATAGAGCCCGGTCCCGCCGACGATCACCGGCAGCGCGCCCTTTGCCTTGAGATCCGTAACCAGCGCCGCCACCTCCCGCAGCCAGTCGCCGGTCGAATAGGTGGCACCCGCCGGCACATGGCCGTAGAGATGATGCGGCACGCCCTCCATCTCCGCCTCCGAAGGCCGCGCGGTCAGCACCCTCAGCGTGTCGTAGACCTGCATGCTGTCGGCATTGATGACGTGGCCGCCGTGCCGCTTTGCCAGTTCCAGCGCGAGCGCGGACTTGCCGCTGGCGGTCGGCCCGGCTATCAGGATCGCGTCGCTGTCGTTTTCAGGATTTTCCATCATGGCCTTCGTTGCCACGCTTCTCGCCAATCCGTCAAATCCGATCCTTGAGCCCGCGCTTGCCGAGCGCGCCGCCGAAAGCCTCGCGGCCTCCGGTCTCTACTGGCTCGCCGACGGGATCGCCTGCGACATCGTGCTGAAGGACGGCACCGACGAGAAGGCCGCCGAAGCGGAGCTTCGCGCGCTGATCGGCGATCAGAAGATCGACGTCGCCGTGCAGGACGCCGACACGCGGCGCAAGAAGTTCCTGATCGCCGACATGGATTCGACCATGATCGGCCAGGAATGCATCGACGAACTGGCGGCCGAAGTCGGCCTCAAGGACAAGGTGTCGCTGATCACCGCCCGCGCCATGAACGGCGAGATCGCCTTCGAGCCGGCGCTCCGGGAACGGGTCGCGCTGCTGAAGGGCCTGCCGATCAAGGTGGTCGACGAGGTAATCGAAAAGCGCATCACGCTGACCCCCGGCGGCCTCGAACTGATCGCCACGATGAAGGCCAGGGGTCACTACACCGCCCTCGTCTCCGGCGGTTTCACCGTGTTCACCGCACCAATCTCCGCCCGCCTCGGTTTCCACGAGAACCGCGCCAACATCCTGCTGGAAAAGGACGGCATCCTCACCGGCGAGGTCGCCGAACCGATCCTCGGCAAGCAGGCCAAGGTCGATGCCCTGGTCGACATCTCCGCGCGCCTCGGCATCGACACCCACGAGGCGATCGCGGTGGGCGACGGCGCCAACGACCTCGGCATGCTGGAACTCGCAGGCTCCGGCGTCGCCCTGCACGCCAAGCCCTCGGTCGCCGCCCAGGCGAAGATCCGCATCGATCACGGTGACCTCACCGCCCTGCTCTACCTGCAGGGCTATCGCAAGACCGATTTCGTCACGCCCTGAGCCACAACGGAGAGCGGCCATGGGATTGATCCTCGAAACGCCGCGGCTCGTTCTGCGCAATTGGCGGGACGACGACCGCGACCTGTTTCGCGAGATCAACCGCGATCCCAAGGTCATGGAATTCTTTCCCTTCCGCCGCTCCCCGGAGGAAGCCGACGCGATGATGCAGCGCATGCGTGCCATGATCGACGAGACGGGTCTCGGTTGCTACGCGGTGGAATTGAAGCAGAGTGCCGAGCCGATCGGCTTCTGTGGCCTGTCAAAGCCAGACCTCGCCCCGATCCTGCCCGAGGCGACCGTCGAGGTCGGCTGGCGGCTCGCCACCCGTTTCTGGGGCCAGGGCTACATCACCGAAGCGGCACGCGCGCTTGTCGATTTCGGATTCGCGACCAAGGGCTTATCCGAAATCGTTTCCTTTGCGGTTGAAGCCAACAGGCGCTCGACCGCAGTCATGGAAAGGCTCGGCATGCGCCACGACGCGCAGCGCGATTTCGACCATCCGCGGGTGCCCGACACCCATCCGCATCTGAGACGTCACGTCCTTTACCGGATCAGCCATCCCGAGGTTTGAACAAGGGCGCGCTCAGGCGCCCTTGACGATGTAGCCGCCCGGCGCATTCGCCCAGGGGAAACGCTTCACAGGAGCAACGATGCCGTTCTTGCGGGCAAAATCGTCCCAGGCCCGCGTCTCGCCCGGCCATTTGCTCGTCGCGTATTCGTCGAGGATCAGCACGCCGCCCGGCACCAGCCGGTCCCAGCAATGCTCGAGAATGGTCTTGGTCGGCTCGTAGATGTCGACATCGACATTGATCAGGCAGAAGCGCGATTCCGGGTTCTGCTCCAGCCATTCCGGCAGGGTCTTGGAGATATCGCCCTCGACGATCTGGCCGCGCCCGGTCGGCAGCACGCCGTCCTCGTTGTGCAGCTTGAGGAGTTCGCGGAACTCGTCGAGGAAATTCTCGGAGCTGAGGCCCCCGACTTCTTTCTGCACGTTCGCGTCGTGGACGCCGTCCTCTTCATGCAGGCTCGGAAAGCCGGCAAAGCTGTCGAAGCCGATGACCTTCTTGTGGGTGGCGGTCGGGGTCAGGACCTCGATGAACTTGTGCCAGCTGAAGAAGGACTTGCCGTAGTAGACGCCGAAATCGGCATAGTGTCCCGGCAGTTCCACGGTGAGCTTGAACAACTCGTAATGTGCCAGCTGCCGGATGAAGGAGCGTCGGCTGACATAGGTCGGGAACAGATCGAGATAATGGCGCACGTCGTGCGGCCAGCGGGTGGTGATCTCGTTGAGCTTGTTGAAAAACTTGCTCTCGCCATCCGAGGGGTAGAAAAAAGTGTCCTTCATGTGTCCGATGCGCCTCCCGCCTGGTCGCGTCCGGTCGACACCGCCATCGAAGATGGACCTTGAGTCGTCGTCGCTGCGTCTATGTGCTGAAGGGACCCTAGGCAGCGAAACTTGTCCCAGGCTGTGAGCTTCATCGACTGTGCAAAGCCCTGATTTGTCGCGTTTTGCAACAATGCGGCCGGCGTTAATCATCCGCTCACGCTGTTTGCATGCGCCATCCGCGGTCCGCGCGGTTTCACGGGCTTTTAAGTTCTTGCATTTATTCTAATATCCATGAACACGATCGATCCTGCCCGGTTTCTCCAAAACCTCCGTTCCCTCGGCGGCGCCTTTCTGCGTCTCGGCCAAGCCGGCCAGACCGAGGCCGAGGCCGGCCGCATCCGGGCCGTGCGCATGGCGGCCGTTCTACGCAATACGCCATGGATGATGGCTGCCAACATCGCCAACGCAGTGGTCGCGCTCATTGCCTTTGCCGACAGCGACCGGCTTCCCTGGGTCGCCGCCTGGGCGTCACTCGTGGTTCTGATTGCCGCCGTCACCGGCTGGACCTGGTTCCGCAACCGAAACCTTCCCCCGCGCCAGACGGCTTCTCTCCGGGGTGCCCGCCGGGCAGTGATCTACGCCGTGCTGTTGAGCGGCCTGTGGGCTGCGCTGGTCCTGCTGTTCTATCTGCACGCCACGGACGACCAGCGGCTCGTGATCGTCGCGATCACGGTCGGCATGATAGGCGGCGGCGGTTTCGCGCTCGCGACCATACCGCCGGCCGCGATCACCTTCAGCGTATTGATGGGAATGGGGTCATTGCTGGCCCTGAGCGTCGCGGCAGAGGCCGTCGGCATCAGCCTGTTGGCGCTCTACGTCATCTACACGGCGATCATCGTGCGTTCCTCGCTGGCGCTCTGCGAAAACCTGACGATCCGGGTTCGCGCCCAGATCGCCGCCGACGAACAGCGCGACGTCATCGGTCTGCTGCTCAACGACTTCGAGGAGAATGCCGCCGACTGGCTTTGGGGGATCGACGGGAATCTTGTCCTGCGGCGCGCCTCGTCCCGCTTCTTCGAGCAGCTCCGCTGCACCGAGGCCGAAACCTTCGGCAGACCACTCTGGGACGTCTTGCCCTGCAGCAGCGGCGGCACCTGCCGGGTGCTGCAGAATCTCAATGACGCCGATGCCCTTCGCCTGCAACTGGACAGCCACGCCTCTTTCCGCGACTTCGAGCTCTGCGTCTCGCAGAACGGAGAACCGGGCGTCTGGTCGCTCAGCGCCAAGGCCATGTTCGACGACGGAGGCCGGTTCATCGGCTATCGCGGCGTCGGCCGCGACGTGACCCAGGCCCGCGAGGCCCGCCGCCGCATCGAATACATGGCGCGCCACGACAGTCTCACCGACGTCGGCAACCGGGTACTGCTGAACGACGACCTCAACCGGGCGATCGACCGTCTTGAGCGCTTCGACGAGCATTTCGCCATCCTCCTGCTCGATCTTGACCGCTTCAAGCAGGTCAACGACACGCATGGTCACGGCGCCGGCGATCAGCTGCTGCGCGAGGTGGCCAAGGTGCTGCAATCCGTCTGCGGAGAAACCGACACGCTCGCCCGGCTCGGCGGCGACGAGTTCGCCGTCATCCATACCTCCATGCAGGACCCGCGCGCCGTGGCGATTCTCGCCGACCGGCTGGTCAACGCGCTCTCCCAACCCTTCCCACTGACGTCCGGCACCGCCCGCATCGGCGCCTCGATCGGCATCGCCTGCGCCCCGCTCGACGGCCGCGACGCAGACGCCCTGATGCGCCACGCCGATCTTGCGCTCTATCGCGCCAAGGCGGACGGCCGCAACCGCTTCCACTTCTTCGACACATCGCTCGACGCCGCCGCACGCCGCCGCAACCTGATAGAACAGGAACTGCGCGCCGCCGTGGCGGCCAGATCCCTGACGCTGCACTTCCAGCCGCTGGTCGACAGCCGCAGCGGTCAGGTGGTCTGCGCCGAAGCCCTCCTGCGCTGGCACCACCCGACCCTCGGGGCGATCAGCCCGACGGAGTTCATTCCGATCGCCGAAGACATCGGCCTGATCGAGAAGATCGGCGCCTGGGTCATCCGCGAGGGTTGCATGACCGCAGCCTCCTGGCCCGAGCCGGTGCGGATCGCCGTCAACCTGTCGCCCCGCCAGTTCACCGGCACGGGACTCTATGCCGGCATCGCCGCCGCACTGCGCGACAGCGGCCTGCCGCCGGCCCGCCTCGAGCTGGAAGTGACAGAATCCCTTCTGTTGAAGACGGACACGCTGGTCGAATCGACGCTTGTCGCGATCACAGCCCTCGGTGCGCGCGTCGCCCTCGACGATTTTGGCACGGGTTATTCCTCGCTCAGCTATCTGCGCAAATATCGCTTCGACAAGCTGAAGATCGACCAGTCCTTCATCTCCGACATCGAAACCAATCGCGACAGCCGCGCTATCGTCGATGCGATCATCCGGCTCGGGCACGACCTTGGCATGTCTCTGGCTGCGGAAGGCGTCGAGACCGAAGCGCAGTACGACATCCTGCAGACCCTCGGCTGCGGCGAGATCCAGGGATATCTGATCGGCAGGCCCATGCCGGCAGAAGATATGGAGCGGTTTCTGACGAACGAACGTCAACCTCGGGCGATCCGCCAGATCGCCTGACACGCCCGCCATCGGCAAGCGACCGGACCGCCGCCCCAATGGATGCCTGAAGCTCCGGGACTATTCGAGCGGAATGGCGACGTGGCGCAGATTGCCCTCGGCGTCGGCGATCATCACATAGGCGTTGCGCCGGCCCTCGTTCTTGAGCGCGCTCAGCGTCTGGCCGACATCCTCCGGCGTCTCGACGAATTCCTGGGCCACCTCGACGATCACCTGGCCGGGCTCAAGACCCTTTTCGGCCGCCGGCGAACCCGGCTTGACGGCCGTGATCACCACACCTTCGACGCTCTCGGCGATCGCGTAGGTCTTGCGCGCGGCGTCGTCGAGCGTGCCGAGTTCGAGGCCGATTGCGCCAAGCACGGCCGGCAGCTGCCCATCCGGCGCCGACGGCGACTGTTGTTCACCACCCTCGTCGCCGGGCGCGATCTCCTCGCCGTCGTCCTGCGGCAGGTCGCCGTCCTCCGGCGTCGTGCCCGGCTGCGCCGATGCATCAGCCGCCTGCTCGTCATCGAGCTGCCCAAGCTTGACCTTGAGGTCCTGTTCCTTGCCGTTGCGCAGGATCTTCACCTCGACCTCGGCGCCGACGGCGCTCTCGGCGACGATCCGCACCAGGTCGCGGGTGTCGTCGACGCCCTTGCCATCGAAGCCGACGATCACGTCGCCGACCCGGATCGGGCCATTCTCGACCGGCCCGCCCTTGACCAGCCCGCTCACCAGCGCGCCCCGCGCCTTGCCGATCTTCAGGCTCTCGGCCACTTCGTCGGAAACCGGCTGGATGCGCACGCCGAGCCAGCCGCGACGCGTCTCGCCGAATTCGATCAGCTGCTTGACGACGTTTTCCGCAAGTTCGGTGGGTACCGCGAAGCCGATGCCGATCGATCCGCCGCTCGGCGAGATGATCGCCGTGTTGATGCCGATCACCTCGCCGCTCATGTTGAACAGCGGGCCACCGGAATTGCCCTTGTTGATCGCCGCGTCGGTCTGGATGAAATTGTCATAAGGGCCGGCATTGATGTTGCGGCCGCTCGCCGAGATGATGCCGACGGTGACCGAGCCGCCGAGCCCGAAGGGATTGCCGATCGCCATCACCCAGTCGCCGATGCGCATCTTGCGCGAATCGCCGAACTTCACGGCGGTCAGCGGCGCTGGCGATTCGACCTTCAGCACAGAAAGGTCGGTCTTCGTGTCGGTGCCGACCAGCTTGGCCTTGAGCTTCGAACCGTCCGGGAAGATCACCTCGATGTCGTCGGCACCCTCGATCACGTGATTGTTGGTGACGACGAAACCCGCCGGGTCGATGACGAAACCGGAGCCGAGCGAGTTGACCTTGTTATTGCCGCCATCCTTGCCGCGGTTCTTGAAAAAATCCTCGAACAGCTCCTGGAAGGGCGAGCCTTCCGGCACCTGCTGCACCGGCCCCTCGCCCTCTTCCTTGACGCTCTGCGAGGTGGAAATATTGACGACGGCCCCGAGCAGGCCCTGCGCCAAGTCGGCGACCGATTCCGGTCCCTGCGCCAGCGCCGGACGCGCCGCACCGAGCGAACCGAAAGCCAAGGCCGTCCCGAGCAGCAGAGCCGGAATGAGCGTGCGGGACTTGGCGGCGGTCAGGGTCATGCGGTCTTCCTCTCGCGAACAGGCGTCTTTTTTGGCCGCAGCATAAGGCGGAAAGATGAAAGGGGAAATCAATTTCACCGGAGCGCGGGATCAGCCGGAGCTAGCCGCGGACCAGCCAGACGAGCCCGACGCCGCAGGTCACGGAGATCAGGCCCGCAAGCCGCAACTGCTCCGGCGGAATGGACGGAAGCAGGCGTGCCATCTGCACAAGAAATCGAGGGGCCAGTGCATAGACCAGCCCCTCGATGATCAGGAAAAAGGCAAAACCTGCGAGCAGATCCGCCATGGTCACCGTCAGTTACCGGTGGCCGGTACGGCCGGGGCCGCCGGTGTACCCTCGGAGTCGTTGAAATAACGGAAGAACTCCGAATTCGGCGACAGCACCATCGTCGTTCCGGTACCGCTCAGCGCTCCGGAATAGGCCCGCATCGAGCGATAGAACTCGAAGAACTGCTCGTCACGGCCGAAGGCTTCGCCGAAGACCCGGTTGCGTTCGGCATCGCCCTGACCGCGCAGGATTTCCGAATCGCGCTGGGCTTCCGCCTGCAGCTCGACGACCTGGCGGTCGGCGATCGCACGGCGGCGCTGGCCTTCTTCGTTACCGCGGGCGCGGATCAGTTCGGCCTCGGCCAGACGTTCGGCCTTCATCCGGTCGAAGGTCTGCTGCGAGACTTCCTGGGTCAGGTCGGTGCGGCGGATGCGCACGTCGGAAATGGTGACGCCGAGCGATTCGGCATCGACCCTGAGGTCTTCGCGCACTTCCTGCATCATCGACGAACGCGCGTCGGAGAGCGCCGCCTCGAAGCCGCGCAGACCGTAGACGCGACGCAGCGAAGCGTCGAGGCGGGTGCGCAGTCGCGATTCAGCCGATTCCCGGTCGCCGGAAACCGTTTCGCGGAAGCGGCGTGCATCAGTGATCTTGTAGACCACGAAGGCATCGACTTCATAGAACTTGCCGCCGGAGACCTGGACGCGGATGTTGTCGAGGTCGAAGCGGAGCGCCTGATCCTCGACATACTGGACGCGGTCGGCGTCGGCGAAGGCGAAGGGCAGCTTGAAGTAGAGGCCCGGCTCCTTGTGGACGGCCTGGATCTGGCCGAAGCGCACGACGATCGCCTGCTGGCGTTCGTTGACGACGAAGACCGAGGAGTAGACGAGCAGCAGCACGGCGGCGAGCCCGATCAGGACATAAGCGAGACGATTGGACATGATCAATTGCCTCCCTGCGTCTGGGTCTGGGGCTGCGTCGGGGTCTGGCCCATGCGGCCGATTTCATTGAGCGGCAGGTAGGGAACGACGCCCTGCTGGTTCTCGCCGATGATGACCTTGTTCGAGTTCTTCAGAACCTGCTCCATGGTTTCGAGATAGAGGCGCTTGCGGGTCACGTCCGGCGCCTTGCTGTATTCGTCATAGATGTCGACGAAACGCTGGGCTTCACCCTCGGCCTCCTTGACGACCCGATCCTTGTAGGCGGCTGCCTCTTCGCGGATCTGCGCGGCCTGACCGCGGGCCTGACCAAGCTGCTGGTTGGCATACTTGTTGGCTTCCTCGACGAAACGGTCCTCGTCCTGCTCGGCACGCTGCACTTCGTCGAAGGCATCGGCCACTTCGCGCGGCGGGGCCGCATCCTCGATGGCAACCGCATTGATCGAAATGCCGGCGCCGTAATTGTCCATCGTGCCCTGCATGATCGCCTTGACGTCCGCAGCGATCTGCTGACGGGCGTCGCGGAAGATGTCCTGGGCCGGACGGCGGCCGACCACTTCGCGCATCGCGCTTTCGGCGACCTGCTGCAGCGTCAGCTGCGGGCTTTCGAGGTTGAACAGGAAGGCCTTCGGATCGCTGACCGTGAACAGCACCGAGAACTGCACGTTGACGATGTTCTGGTCGCCCGACAGCATCAGGCCGGCGTTCGACGAGGTCGAAGCCTTGGCGCCGATGTTCTGCTGCTGCTCGGTCACCTTGGTGATCTCGACGGTTTCGAGCGGCCACAGATGGAAGTGCAGGCCCGGCATGGAAATGTCTTCGGTCGGCTTGCCGAAGCGCAGCTCGACGCCGCGCTCGTCCGGCTGGACGGTGTAGATCGCCTGAACCAGCCAGAAGGCCGCAAGGACGAGGACCAGCACAGCGATGACGCCGCCATTGAACCCGCCGGGAACGATGTTCTTCAGCCGGTCCTGACCGCGCCGGATCAGATCTTCGAGATCCGGGGGCGTGTTGCCGCCACCGCCGCCGCGCGGCCGGTTCGGCCCCTGCCCCCAAGGGCCCTTGTTATCGCCGCCGCCGCCGCCCCATGGGCCGCCGCCGTTCTGATTGCTCCAGGGCATTCATACCTCTTAGCTTTGAATTCTCTCCCGATGCCTGCGCGGCTGCCTTGCGGCCCCTCGCGGACGTTAGTCCCGTTATAGGTATCGGCACCGATGCTTTCAACGGAAAGCACCTAACTTCTTCGAGAGATACGGAAAATAGTGCGTTATGCCGCAGGCCTGCGGCGATAGACGGCGTAGCGCGTCGGGTAATTGTCCTTTTCCCCGGCCGGCACGTGCGTTTCCTCGATTTTCTCGAAGACCGCCGGATCGATCGCCGGAAACACCGTGTCGCCGTCGATCACGGCTTCGACATGCGTGACGTGCAGTTCGTCGCAAAGCGGCAGGGCCTGCCGGTAGATCTCGCCGCCGCCGGCAATACAGACCGCATCGACGCCCGAGGTGACCGCGATCGCCTTCGCCCGAGAAATCCCCTCTTCCAGGCTGCCCGCCGTCTCGACGCCCGGCATCTCGATCGCCGGCCCGCGGCTGACGATCACATGCGGCCGGCCGGGCAAAGGTTTGCCGCCGACGGATTCGAAGGTCTTGCGCCCCATCAGCAGCGGCTTGCCGAGCGTCAGCGCCTTGAACCGCTTGAGGTCGGTCGACAGCTTCCACGGCATGTCGCCGTCGCGGCCGATCACGCCATTCTCCGCCATGGCGACAACGATTACGATCTTCGGGTCAGACATGGCCTGCCTTTCGGGGAAACCATCCACCGCCATCAGACGGCGATCGGCGCCTTGATGCTGGAATCGGCTTCATAGCCCTCGAGGCTGAAGTCCTCGAATTGAAAGGCAAACAGGTCGCGCACCTGCGGATTGATCCGCATCGTCGGCAATGCCTTCGGCGCCCGCGAAAGCTGCAGCTTGGCCTGCTCGAAATGATTGGCGTAGAGATGCGCATCGCCGAACGTGTGAACGAAGTCGCCAGGCTCGAGATCCGTCACCTGCGCCACCATCATCGTCAGCAGCGCATAGGAGGCGATGTTGAAGGGCACGCCGAGGAAGATGTCGGCCGAGCGCTGGTAGAGCTGGCAGGACAGTCTGCCGTCGGCGACATAGAACTGGAACAGGCAGTGACAGGGCGGCAGCGCCATCTCGTCGACTTCCGCCGGGTTCCAGGCGGAAACGATATGGCGGCGCGAATTGGGGTTCGTCTTGATGCTCGTCACCAGATTGGCGATCTGGTCGATATGCCCGCCCTTGCCGTCGGGCCAGGAGCGCCACTGCGCGCCGTAGACCGGGCCGAGATCGCCGTTCTCGTCGGCCCACTCGTCCCAGATGCTGACACCATGCTCCTTGAGATAGGCGATATTGGTATCGCCCTTCAGGAACCACAGGAGTTCATGGATGATCGAGCGCAGATGCAGCTTCTTGGTCGTGGTGACCGGAAAACCTTGGGAAAGATCGAAGCGCATCTGGTAGCCGAACACCGAGCGCGTGCCCGTGCCGGTGCGGTCGCCCCGGTCGGAGCCGGTGTCCACCACGTGGCGCAAGAGGTCGAGATACTGCTTCATGGTTTTGCCGCCGATTCCTGTTCGGCGGCAATGTAGCGTTCCCGAGCGGCGGAACCAAGCGGCCCCGCCGGTTTTCCAAGATTGACGTCAGAGGTCGCCCAGTTTGCCGAGTTCCTTGGCGACCAGATAGTAGAAGGTCACCCGCGACTTGGCGTTGTTGCCCTTCATTGCCACGCAGACAGCATCGACGGCCTTGTCGGCGGCGTCGCCCGTCACGCCGAGCTTCTTGCCGCACCACTTCTCCTTGACGCGGGCCAGTTCTTCCGGGTCCGACGCGGACACCAGCGAGGAATCGCGATTGCGAAGGGCAATGCCAAGATGGCGCACAATCTTGTTGACCACCGCTTCGTCGGCGCCGGCATCGTAAAGCTTCACATCTGCGAGATAGTCCGTCATGGCCTTCTTCCTTTCGCTTGAACGCGGGCGTCTCATGCGCGCCCGCTTGATAAGCAGAATGTGAGAACCGCGTGTGACCGTCAAGCGGCCAGGCTTCACCCGGCCGGTCATGGTGCAAAATTCGCCGGCGCCAATTGAGTTTCGGCAAGAATCCGGCGATGAAAGCGGTTCGGCACACACGGTCGCCCCGGACAAATGGAGGCATATCTGAATGGCATTCCAAAGGTTGATCCTGGCGCTGCTGGCGGCGCTTTCCATGGCCAATGCGCCGGTTGCCGCCCGCGCCCAGTCGGGTGCACCCCATCATCTCGTCGGCCTGTGGAATGTCGAAGCCGGCGGACCCGTTGGAAAATGCCAGATCGAGCTGCAAAGCCATAGCTTCGCCGGACGCCTCGCCGCCCGCTCCATCCTGTGCATGGGGCCGCTCGCCTTCGTCAACGGCTGGGCGCCCGAGCGCAACGGTTTTATCCTGATCGGGATTGATGGCCGCCCGATTGCGAGCTTCGCACCGGCGCGCGGCATCATGAACGGCCGGCTCGCCGACGGTTCACTGGTCGTCATGCGACCGGCCGGCGGCCAGCGCACGGATGCTGCACAGCCGGCGCCGGGCGGCGGCGCAAACCCCTGCTATATCCGCGAGGACACCGGCAAGTGTGTAGGCCCCGAGGACACGGTCGCGCCGCGCGGGCCGCATCCGGTCCGGGTGATGATCACCGGCCTGATGAACATCCGCCGCGAACGCAGCCTCGAAAGCCAGGTCGTCGGCCAGGTGAAGGCCGGCCAGTGCATCATCGTCAACGCCTGCTTCGACACCAGATGGGGCGTTCGCTGCGAGATCCCAATGGACGGCGGCGCGACCCGCGGCTTCATCCTGAAGTACTACGAGAAGAAGGGCAGCGACTATGTCGGCTTCGTCAATCGCTGCTGACGAAAACTTCCTTGCGGTTTGCCCTTTTCATCGGTGGATGAAACACCTATATCTCCCTTGCCGGGGCTTGCTCCGGATATGGCGATAAACGGTCGGTGTAATAAGCCTATTGGACCCGGGGGCGGTACCCGGCGCCTCCACCAAAAACCGGTCGGTCTTCGAAGACCGGCTTTTGATGGGGGCGAAATAGGATCGACAAGGGTGTAAAGATCGAACTTTTGCTCGGCATGATACCGCCGTTATCGGGTCACAAGTGTAGTTGCAAACGACAACAACGCTAAGGGTTATGCTCTCGCTGCCTAATGGCGGTGCGGGAAATCCGAACTAAGCCCTCAAGGTTAGCCCCTTGAGGCGGGGTCCGAAGGCACCTGGCAACAGAAGCCTTCACCTTCCCTCCCCTTTGCCTACCCTCCGCTTTTCAAATCGTGTAATATGCATTGTTATGACTCGGGTGACGGGGGGCTTTCCCCGGATGCGGCGTCGTGGCATATAGCCGCGCGAAGACGCCAAGCAAGAGAAAGACAGGATCATATGGGGAACGACCATATTCGCTACGACATTCTGGCTCAGGACGCGCTGCGCGGCGTCATCCGCAAGGTATTGACCGAAGTCGCAGCCACCGGCCGTCTTCCGGGTGACCACCATTTCTTCATCACCTTCCTGACCGGCGCGCCGGGTGTGCGCATCTCGCAGCACCTGAAGGCCAAATATGCCGAGCAGATGACCATCGTCGTCCAGCACCAGTTCTGGGAGCTGAAGGTCACCGACAGCCTGTTCGAGATCGGGCTTTCCTTCTCCGACACCCCGGAAAAGCTGGTCATCCCGTTCAACGCCATCCGCGGCTTCTACGACCCCTCCGTCAACTTCGAACTCGAATTCGACGTGCCGCTGGCGGACGAAGACGAGGAAAGCGCGGAGATCACCGCCTACCCGGTTTCGGCTATCGAACGGACCGAGGACCAGTCCGAGCCCAAGGCTGGCGACGAAGAGAAGAAGCCGGGCTCCGTCGTCTCGCTCGACGCGTTCCGCAAGAAGCAGTAATCTCCGAGAAGATCCGCGCGCCGTCGCCCGATGGCGCGCTCCGTTCCGGGATGAGAGGCATGAGCGCAGACGTCGTCAATCTCCGCCAGTTTCGCAAGGCCAAGACCCGCACGCAAAAGGAAAAGCAGGCGGAACAGAACCGCCTGACCTTCGGCCGCAGCAAGGCCGAGAGGAACCTGACGGACGCGCGCAACGCCAAGGCCGAAAAGACGCTCGACCAGGGCCGCCTCGACAGGTTGGAAGACGAATAGTCGACCGGCAAAAACGATTCCCGATCAAGCACCTGTGCGGTTTTCCGGACTCACCTTGTCAGGCACTTGAATCAATGTCGGAGCCCGAGCCGCGATGATCCGCAAGCACTCGATCACCCTGCACGGCCACCGAACCAGTTTTTCGCTGGAAGAGGAATTCTGGGACGAGCTGAACACCATCGCCGAGCAGCGCCAGATCCCGCTTGCCGCCCTCGTCGTTGAAGTCGACGAAAACCGCGACCCGCGCACAAACCTCTCCTCAGCCGCCCGGCTTTATGTCCTCGCCCACCTCAAGGCAGCAGCGCGGCGTGAACCGTAACGAGCAGCGCGCGAAACATTATACAACTAAACAATTTATTAAGGGGTTCGTCCTAGTCTGGGATTGTCCAACGATAATTGCGTCGATGCCCTCGTATTTTAAGGCTCAGTTGCGCGTAATTGCCCATCGATACAACCGTGTAAACGTGATTTCACAAAGCTCCTTTTTCTTGAGGATTCAAACATGGTAACCGCAATTTCCTCTACCTCGGCCACCACATCCACCACCGCCCTCGACCAGGCCAGTTCCTCCAGCGCCTCGCTGAAGTCGTCGATCGCCAAGCTCGAAAGCCAGATCACCTCGAAGGAAGAGGAACTGGAAAGCGCCGAAACCGACGACGAGGAGTCGGAGATCAACGACGAACTGACCGACCTGCGCGCCTCGCTGGCCAAGCTCGAAGCCCAGCAGGCGCAGATGGAGGCCGCCGAGAACGCCGCCAAGACCACCGCGAAAACGCCCACCGCCGAGCAGGCCAAGCCTGCCCTCCTGTCGGGCGAAAGCGACAAGATCGGCAGCACCAACTACGACGAAGAGACGCCGTTCGGCGAGCGCTACGCCTACGTCTGAGCGAAAACTCCATTGACGAACGATGGAAGGCGGCCGCCAAGGCCGCCTTCTTTATGGCTTCGCGTCGACCTTGGCCGGACACGGCTTGAAGCGAGTCGCGCCGTCGGCGTCGAGGGCACCGGTGGCCGAAAGCGACATCAGCCCCTCGCCGTCCCGCTCGTAGACATGGCGGTCCAGCCAGAAGTCGGCCTCGCCTGAACACAAAAGGTCAACCACAAGGCTTTCCTTGAGCATCGACGCAGCGCCGAAATTGCAGCCGTACTCATAGCCCCGGACCAGCGCCTTGCCCTTGCCCGCATCATATTCGAAGGTCAGCGGCCCCATGTCGCAGGAATATTCCGTGTCCGGTTCGGCGTTCTCGACTGCAAAGCCGTCCTTCGCCCTGGCCAGTTCGGCAACGAAAGCGGTCACCTTGTCGTCGAGCACGGCGCTGGTCTCATAGCCCCAGTTACCGAGCCGCCAGCCGGCCGCCTCGGCGAAATCCTCGAAGCGCTTCTTGCCCTTGCAGGCCGTGGTGTCGTCGCAATCGAGGAAATAATCCTCCATCTGCTTGTCGATCTCCTCCAGCGCCATCAGTTCGAGCGCCGCAGGATAGTAGCCGAGCAGCGCCGCATTGCCGAGCGCCCCGGCGCACACGCCGGCCGTCGACTGTTCGAAACAGGCGCGCATCGACGCAGTCAGCCGCCGTTCGACCACGGGCCTGAAGGCATCCTCGCGCGTCACGTCCCTCGCCTCGCCGTCGCGCAAGCCCATGATCTTCACCGGCGGCACCGATTCGGCATAGCTCGAGAAGGCGTAGAGGAAGCGATCGTCGCGCAGGTCGAATTCGACATTGCCGTCCTCGTCGAGATCGGCCGGAACGACCCCGAAACCGTCGAACGTGCCAAGCTCGACGGTCTTGACCGCGTCGTCGCTCGCATGGGCAAGCGCCACCGCCGTGCAGCAATGCGCTCCGCCGCTGAACGAGGAAAACACCACGCCCGGCTGCGCCCATTGCAGCGGATAGATGCCGATCTGGCCGCGCGCCATCTCGTCCGGGCCGGTCTCCAGCCGGATCACCGTCTCGCCCTTCTCCTTGTGGCGAACCGTGAGCACGGCCGTCGCCGTACCCTCGTCATTCTCCTCGCCGCTCAGCGTCAACGTCCAGTCCTCGCCGCTATAGGTCTTGCCGAAATCGGCGCGCGTCCAGTCGACCATCATGCCGGAGCCGATCGTCACCTCCTGCGCTTCGCTCGTTTCCTCCGTCTTGGTCGGGCCGAAATCGCCGCGATCGAGCGCCCGGGCGCAGTCGGCGATCTGCTTCAGCGTATCGTTGGAGCCGGACAGCGAGAACGGGCCGTAGCTGACATTGTCGAGGCTCAGCGTCATCCGCCCGGCATCGCGCAGCGCGGCCATGAAGCTCGCATGGGGATTGGTCAGGTAGAGCCCGCCGGATCCATTGGTGACATTCGCCCGCATGGTGCCGGTCCATTTGCGCCGATCGGTATGGACGACGACGTCGTAGTCTTCCTCGTTGGTCAGCCAGCCGAGCTTGCTGCTGGCGATCAGCACGACCACGTCCTTGCTGTTCGGCCGCACGAAGAACAGCCCGCCCTTGCCACCCTTCGGCGAGGCGATGCAGACCTTGTCCTGGCGGTCATAGGCCACCGTCCAGCCGCGATTCTCGGCGAACGGCTGATATCGCTCCTCCGAAACCGCCGGGCCGGCAGCGCCGGCCAGAACAAGCAGGAAAACATACGTGAAAACCGTGCGAAACATACTCAAGCCCCCCTTGCCCCGCCGGCTCCCGAGCAGCGGCCAAGTCCAGCCTAGGCCTCGACCCGGCGACAGGCAAGCGGACGTGCGGTCGCAGCATTCAGCCTTTAGTTGACGCCCGGCAGGCCTTCGAACTGCAGCGGCGGCAGAGCGCCGCCGCGGGTGACGCCCTCGCCGGGCGGCACCAGCAGTTGCGGCGCCTCCGCATCGCCGATCGGCGGCGGAGCCTGTTCGGCCGCTTCGGCAGCCTTGCGGCGTGCCTCTTCCTCCACCGCCCGCCGCTCGGCCTCGGCCTTCAGCCGTGCCTCCTCGGCAAGCCTTGCCTCCTCGGCAATCCTTGCCCGCTCGGCCTCAGCCTTGGCGCGTTCCTCGGCGCGGTAGCGATAAAGGGCCGCCTCGCGGCGCAGTCTCTGCTTCTCGAGCACGTTGGACTGCAGCGTCTCGACCCGACGGCGCTCGCGCTCGAAGGCGCGCTGCGACAGGAAGTTGGCCAGGTCGCCGACGTCCAGCTTGCGTTCGGGGCCTGTGACATCGCCGGACAGCAACAGCCGGACACCCGGCTCCGCACCGGCCAGCGCGTCGTCGCCCGCCGCGAAGGCCATGCGGATGTCGGCTTCCGTCCGGCGCTCGGCAAGATCGACCCGCGCCGAACCATCCAGTTTCGCCGCCTCGTTGGCCAGCGACAGCGTCGTGACGCGCAACACCCCGTCGGTGATGTTGAACGGAACCTCGACATTGGCAAAGGCGCTGGACGCGCCGCCGAGCAGGCGCTCGGCAAGGCCCTGCACCTTGTCGGCGGTGACCTCCCCCTCGATCGCATCGGCCTCCGGCAGGATCTTCGGCAGGAGCCTGCTGTCGAGGCGATGCACGGTGAGCGCCGCAACCTTGGCCGTGCCGGAACCATTGGTCGCCTCCAGCAGGCCGCTGACGCTGGCGCCCGTCGCCTCGGCCACGAGGTCGAGATCGAACTTGCCCTCCAGCACGCCCGTCTCGTCCACCCGGCCCAGCGCCTTCTCGACGGCCGTGAGGTCCGCCTGGCGCAGCGAGATCCGCCCCTGATAGAAGCCGTTGCCGTCGGTGTTGGCCACCATCAGCCGGCCGCTCATCGTGCCGCCGAGCCATTGCCCGGCCGCATCCTCGAGCGTCAACTGTCCGCCGGCACCATTGAGCTTGCCGGAGAAACCGGCGATCGGCGTAAACACGCCCGGCGAGAAGCTCTTGGCGGTGAAGGCCAGGTTGAAATCGAAATCGCTGCGCGGCTTCGGCAGCGGCGACGCCGAGACGGCACCCGTACCGGGATCGGTCACGGGCCCCAGCACGCCTTCCGCCAGCCAGGCGAGATCGACGCTGTCGAGCGCGAGTTCGCCGCCGACCTTGGGAACGGCGCCGTTCCAGTCGACGGAGAGCGTCCCGGTGATACGGTTGCCGGCGGCCTCGGCATCGATCGCGGAGATCTGCGCCTTGCCGTCGCCCAGCGCCAGTTCGGCACCGAGCCGCGCCGGCAGCCCCGCCCCGCCCTGGGGCAGCAGGACGCCGGTCATCATCAGATAGGGTTCGAGATCGGGGCTCTCGAGCTTGATCGTGCCGCTCCCCTTCGGGAAGCCCGCCGCCGCGAGCCCGATCTTGCCGCGCGCCGAAAGCGTGGTGCGCCCCGCGGCAAAGGTCAGCGTCGCATCGGCCGGTTCATTGCCGGCGCCGTCGACGCTGAACTGCAGCCGCCCGCCCTCGCCTCCGCCGATCGGCAACGGGTCGAGCCCAGCTTGGCCCAGGAGAATCTGCGCCTGCGGGTTTTCCAGCGTCGCGGCAAGGTTCACCTTCGCATCGCCGGTGAGCTTGGCCAGGTCATCGACCCCGTAGTCAAGGGCGATACGGCTGCCATTCGACGTGCCGGCGACCTTGACGGCCATGCCGCCGCCCGCAGCCTCGCCGAAGACCAGACTGGCCGTCAGATTGCTGTTGCCATACCAGGAGGCGCTTTTAACCAGCCGCGCGGCAAGCGGATGGGCGGGAAGACGCTCGGCAATGAGCGCGAAGAACGGCCCAGGATCAACCGCGGACAAGGCCACCTGCGCCTTGCCCGAGGGCGATGTTACCGGCCCCTTGACCGTGCCGCTCGCTTTCAGCGTCGCCCCGGCCAGATCGCCGATGTTCAGCCGGTCGATTACGACGCCCGTGCCGTCATAGGTGAACACCGTCTCGACCTCGCCGGCCTCCATGCCGTAGCCCGTGAGCCGGCCGACCTTGAGGCGCGTGGCGATCCGCTCGGCGAGCAGCCCACGGTCCGCCTCCTCGCCGACGATGAGACCTGCGACGGCGCGCGCCGCATCAAGGTCGATCTCGTTGCCGGTGAGGTCGATCGACAGCGTCGCCGCCTCCTTGTCGAGCGACTGGCGCTCCAGCCGGCCGTTGAGTTGCGCCGGCCCGATCGCCAGTTCCAGTTTCTCGAAGCGCTGGATCTGCGGCGTCAGGTTGACGGCAGCGGAAAAACCCATGGACTTCAATTGGCGGATGGCAGGATCGACGCTGCCCGAAATCCAGGTGGACAGACCGGAGGGCTGGGTCGAGGCGACCAGCAGGTCGCCGCTGAACGAGGGCGCGGTGCCGAGCACCAGACGCCCCTTGGCCTCCACCTGTGTGCGTCCGGGCAGCACCACGACGGCGCGCTCCACATTCCAGCCACGTCCGTCGGGCCGCACGTCGAGGGTGACGTCGCGCAGCACCGTATCGCCAGCGACGATCGCCGGCAGCCTCAGGCTCGCCTTGCCCGGCAGGTTGGGAATGGGGATCTCGCTCGCCATGGCGATCAAAAGGTCGAGGCGCTCGCGCACCGAGCCGGCTGCGTTGCGCCCGGTCTTGCCCTTGGCGCTGTCATTGGCGAGCCGGTTGACGTCGACCTGCTGGCCCTCCGCCGTCAGCAGGAATTCCGGATTGGCGCCAGTGTCGAGCTTGGCCTCGCCGGTGACGACGTAAGGATCGGCCACCTCGCCCAGTTCAAAGCGATAGGACTTCACCGCGATCCGCTCGTTGGTGAGCTCGAAATCGCCCTTGGCACGCGGCTGCGGCGTCTTCGGATCGGCCTTGGCGGTCTGCATGCCCTTCCACACCGCCTGGAAATGGCCCTGATAATTGGGCTTGCCCGCCTTGAGGCTCAGATTGCCGTCGAGTTCGATATCGAAGGGCCGAGCATCTGGCTGCAGCCTCAGCTTCAGCGAGATGGCATCGACACCGACCTCGGGCTGCAGGCTGGAAAGGAAGAAATGGCCGGGCTCCCCGTCGAGCGCCGCCTTGCCATCGACCGACCACGGACCGGCCAGCGATCGCGCCGACATGTCGGCATCAAGCCCGGTGAGCTTGCGGGTGCGGCCGGTCTGGTCGTCGATGAAATCGATCTCGCCGCCGACGATGCGAACCTTTTCCAGCACCACCGTGCGAGCGGGTATATCGGCGCTGCTGCCGCGCAGCCAGTCGAGCGTGCCGTCGGCGGCAAGCCGGATCCGGGCCTTCGGTTCCTCGATGCGCATGTCGAAGATGCGCGCCTCGCCGGAGAGAAGCGGCGCAAGCTCCGCGTCCATGGAAAAGCGCGCCACATGCACGAGCGGCCTGCCGTCCTGGTCGGCACCGACCGTCACGTCATGCAAGGTGACCGAGGGGAACGGCAGCAGGCGTGCCTCGACCTCGCCGAGCACCGTGACCTTCTTGCCCAGCACGCGGCTTGCCTGGCTCTCGAAATCCTTGCGGAAATCGGTCCAGTCGACGAACAGCGGCGCCAGCAGCGCTCCGAACAGCGCCACGACCAACACCCCGCCGAGGAAAACCAGTATGCGTCCGAGCACGTCTTTCGACTCCCATCACTTCCGGCGCAAAGGTAATGCAATTCCCGGCGGGGGCAAGCCGCGAGGAGCCCTCTTCACATACGGAAGATCTTGCCGGGATTGAAGATATTGTCCGGATCGAGGCTTTTCTTGATCGAACGCATCAGCGGGATGGCCGAGCCCAGTTCCAGCTCGAGATAGCTCATCTTGCCCTGACCGACGCCGTGCTCGCCGGTGCAGGTGCCCTCCATGGCAAGCGCCCGGGCGTTGAGCCGCGCCATGAACGCCTCCGACTTGGCGAGATCCGCCGGGTTCTTGTCGTCGAACAGCATCAGCACGTGGAAATTGCCGTCGCCGGCATGGCCGACGATCGGCGCAAGAAGCCCGGTCTCGCGAATGTCTGCCTGGGTCTCGGCGACGCAATCGGCAAGCCTGGAGATCGGCACGCAGACGTCGGTCGACAGTCCGTTGAGTTCCGGCGCCAGCGCCCGGCCGGCCCAATAGGCATTGTGGCGCGCCTTCCAGAGCTGCGCCCTCTCCTCGGCATTGGCGGTATAGTGGAATTCGTCCGAACCGAACTCCGCGGCGATTTCCCGAAACTGCTCGGCCTGCAGTTCGACCGTCTCCTCGGTGCCGTGGAATTCGACGAACAGCGTCGGCTTTTCCGGATAGGAGAGCTTGGAATAGGCGTTGACCGCCTTCATCTGCATCTCGTCCAGAAGCTCGATGCGGGCGACCGGAATGCCCATCTGGATGGTCATGATCACGGTGTCGCAGGCCGCCTTGAGGCTCGGAAAGGCACAGACACCGCCGGAGATCTTGGCCGGAATGCCCTGCAGCTTCAGCGTGATCGAGGTGATGATGCCGAGCGTACCCTCGGCCCCGACGAACAGCCGCGTCAGGTCATAGCCGGCCGACGACTTGCGGGCGCGCTGCGCCGTCCGGATCTCCTCGCCGTCGGCGGTGACCACGGTGAGCGCCAGCACATTGTCCTTCATCGTGCCGTAGCGGACCGCATTGGTGCCCGAGGCGCGCGTCGAGGCCATGCCGCCAATCGAGGCATTGGCGCCGGGATCGATCGGGAAGAACAGCCCGGTGTCGCGCAGATAGGTGTTGAGCTCTTCGCGGGTGATGCCGGGCTCCACGGTGCAGTCGAGGTCTTCTGCATTGACCGACAGCACCTTGTTCATCCGGGTGAAATCGACCGAAATGCCGCCGCTCGGCGCATTGATATGACCCTCGAGCGAGGAGCCCGTGCCGAACGGGATCATCGGCACCTTGTGCGCCGCACAGGTCTTCACCACCGTCTTCACATCGTCGCTCGTCTCGACGAAGACAACGCCGTCGGGCAGCTGGGCCGGGAGATAGGAGGTCGTGTGGCTGTGCTGCTCGCGGAAGGACTGGCCGGTCTGGAAACGCTCTCCGAAGCCCTGCTTGAGGATGCCGAGCACGGCCGTGATCCCCTCCTCGTTGCGAACCCCTGCGACGACATCCTTCAAGGCCATGCGAACCGTCTCCCCCGCTCTGCCATCTCGGCAGTATGCTCACCAAAACAGGACCGAGCTATGGGCCAAGTCGCTCCCGCTTGTCCAGTGCCGAGACCATGCCCGTCGACGGTAATGCACAAATCGGCGTGGCGAAAGCATTGCGGTGCGAAATGGCGATGCGTTAGATGGCTTCATGAGAACTCTCCTCAAAAGCCTCGCCATCGTCCTTGTCCTCCTCGGTGCCGCCAGCGGTTATGTCTGGTGGAATTACGCTGCCATGGTGACGATGATTCTCAAGCCCCAGACGGCGACCGCCGGTGACATCACCGAGGAGAGTTTCGGCCTCGTCACGCCCGACGGCAAGCGCTTTGCGCTCGGCGATCTCGAAGGCGCGCTGTCAAGCTTCAAGCCCTCCGCCGATGGCACGCCGCGCCCGCTGGTGCTGTTCGTCCACGGCTTCGGCCCCGATCCGGACGGCGAATTCGGTCTCTATACGATGGGCGAATTGGCAAAGGGAGCGGACGCCGATGTGTTGATGTTCAACTGGCCGTCCTGGATCTCGATGACCGAATTTCCCGTGCTGAACGCCAAGGCGGCGAGCGAACGGCTGATCGTCCTGCTTGAGAAAGTGGCCGAACTGCGCGGCCCGGACCTGCCGCTGGCGGATCGCCAAGTGATGATCGTCGGCCATTCGATGGCCGGCGAGGTCTTCCGCCATCTGGCCGAGGCGGCTCCCGACCTGCCAGCCGGTCTGGTCAAACGCATCCTCCTCGCCGTCCCGGAAACGGCGCTGCCCGATCACCGGCTGTGGATGGAGAAACTCGGCTTTGCCGACGAGATCTTCGTCTTCGTCAACGCGGACGATCCGGCCCTGCAGGTGACCACGCGCATGTACAACACCGCACGGCTCGGCAGGACGCTCACCAATCTCGACGGCTCGGCCGAACCGCTGGCGCAGAATGCGAACTACATCCTGCTCGACCCGGAAAGCTGGCGCCACTATTTCTTCGTCTCCGGCCAGCGCAGCGAAGCGATCGACCAGATCTTCGCCGACATCCTGAAGAACGGCACCCCCGCCCTGAAGAACGACTACCTGCGGCCCGAACCCGCCGGCAATGTCTTCGTCGTGGTCGGTCCGGGCGCCGAAGGCAGCTGACGCCGGGCGATCACGCCTTGAGCGTCTCGGCAAGGAAGGTGGTCAACCGCCGCCAGTGCCGCTCGGCACCAGCCTCGTCGTAGACGCTATGGTCTGGCACACACCAGCCATGCGCCATGCCGACATAGTTCTCCAACAGAAAATCCACCTCGGCCAGACGAAACGCCTCGACGAGACGTGCCGCCTGCTCCGGCGTGAACGACCCGTCGACGCCGGCCGAGCCGATATGCACGCGCGCCTTGATGGAAGCGGCTTTCAGGTGCGGGCTGTCCGGCTTGTCGCTCGCCAGATTGCCGCCGTGGAAGCTCGCGGCCGCCGCGATCCGCTCCGGATAGGCCGCTGCCGCCGAAAGCGCCCGCGAACCGCCCATGCAATAGCCGACCACGCCGGCCGAACCGTCGGCGCCGGCTTCCGTCAGCGCGTCGAGGAAATACGCCGTATCGGCCGCCGTCATCGCCTGGCTCGTGCCGTCGATCATCGCCCGCAGTTGCTTGGCGCTCGCGTCCTGCCTGAACGCGGTCTTCGCATCGAACGGACCATAGGCGCCGAAGCGGTAAAACAGGTCCGGCACCAGCACGACATAACCCTCGCCCGCCAGCCGCTCGGCCATCCCGTCAAGCGCCGGCCTGGGCCCGAAGGCATCCATGTAGAGCACCACGCCCGGGCGAATGATCGCCGGGCTTGCGGCATCGGGCAGAAACAGCCCGGCCTTCGCCGCGCCGTCCCCGGTCTTGATGGCGATCTCGCGTTTGCTCATGGACCGTTCCTCCCGTCTTTCGGCCAGGCGGCGAAGCGGATCACTCGGCCGCCTCGATCGCCGCGGCGACCTGCATTTCCTTGTGCAGCCGCGCCTCCTCGTCGGCATGCGGCTTGGAGAAGCGCGCAAGTCCCAGATAGGCGAGCGGCGTCACGTAGAGCGTGACGACCGTGGCGAAGCCGAGCCCGCCGACGATCACCCAGCCGAGCGCGATGCGCGCCTCGGCACCTGCCCCATGGGCCAGCACCAGCGGTACGCCGCCGAGGATCGTGGCGATCATCGTCATCATCACCGGGCGAAGACGCAGATTGGCAGCGTTCTCGATGGCTTCGCGCACCCCCTGCCCGCGATCGCGCAACTGGTTGGCGAATTCGACGATCAGGATGCCGTTCTTCGCCATGATGCCGACCAGCATGACGAGGCCGATCTGACTGTAGACGTTGAGGCTCGTGCCGGTCAGCAGCAGCGCGAAAACCGCGCAGGCGAGCCCCAGCGGCACCGTCGCCATGATGATGATCGACGACAGCACGCTCTCGAACTGCGCCGCCAACACCAGGAAGATGATGACGATGGCAAAGCCGAAGGTCGAGCCCATGCCGCCGCTGTTTTCGCTGAGCGTCGCCGCTTCTGCGAGCGGCAGAAGCCGCGCACCCGGCGGCAGATGCGGCCCGGCGAGTTCAGTCGCCTTTTCCAGCGCCGCGCCGAGCGACAGCCCGGGTCCGAGACCGGCGGTAATCTGCACGGCGGCGAGCTGCTGTTCGCGCGCCAGCGACGGCGCCACCGCCTTCTCCTCCAGGCTGGCGATCACCGACATCGGCACGGTCTTGCCGTCCGCGGTCTTCAGGAAGATGTTCTCGAGATCGGTCGGATCGTCGATCGGCCGTGTCGTCGACGCCAGCTTGACCGGATAGGCCTCGCCATCGACATAGACGTCGCCGATCGAGCGGCCGTCCAGCAGCGATTGCAGTGCCTGGGCAAGCCCGGTGATGTCGATACCGAGATCGGCGGCCCGCTCGCGATCGATCGACACCCCGAGCTGGGCCTGGCTGATGTCGTTCGACAGGCGCGGATTGTCGAAGCTGCCGTCGGCCTCCAGATCCCCCACCAGCTTGATCGCCGCCTGGGTCAGCTGTTCATGGCTCGAACCGACGAGCGCGAACTGCAACCCGCTGCCGCCGCCGCGGATTCTCAGGCTGTTCGGCTGCATGGCAAAGGCGTTTACGCCCGGAATGCCGGACGCGATCCGCGTCACGTCCTGGACGATCGCGTCCTGGCTGCGCTCACGCTCCCCCCAGGGGGCAAGGGTCAGCACCATGAAGCCGCTGTTCTTGTTGCTGCCGAATCCGGAGATCGAAAACAGGTTGGCGACCTCGCCGCTGTCGCGCAGCGGTTTCATCGCCTCCTCGATCCGCTGCATCTGGTCCTGCATGTAATCGAGGCTCACCCCTTGCGGCGCCGAGACGCGCACCATCACCGCCGAGCGGTCCTCGCGCGGCGTGAGTTCACTGGTGATCAGCGAGAAGGCGGCGAAGGCGACGAGCGAGAAGGCGAAGCAGACGGAAACGACGACGATCGGCGCATTGAGGCAGGCGCTGAGGCTCCGGCGATAGAAGCGCGAAAACGCGTCGCCGAAGCGGGCCAGCGGCCCGCTATTATGCTCGATTGCGTGCGCCGTCAGCATGCGCGAGGCGAGCATCGGGCAAAGTGTCAGCGCGACGATCGACGACAGCGTCACCGAGAAGGCCAGGACGAAGCCGAATTCGCGGAACAGCCCGCCGACCTGGCCCGGCAGGAAGGAAAGCGGAATGAACACGGCGGCAAGCGTCGCGGTGGTGGCGATGACAGCGAAGAACACCTCGCGCGTGCCGAGCACGGCCGCGGCCCGGGGTCCGAGCCCCTGGCTGCGCCGGCGTACGATGTTCTCCAGCACCACGATCGCGTCGTCGACGACGAGACCGGTCGCCAGCACGATGGCGAGCAGCGTCAGGATGTTGATCGAGAACCCGACCAGATAGACGGCCGCCACCGTGCCGATCAGCGAAACCGGCATGGTGACCGCCGGAATAATCGTGGCGCGCCAGTCGCGCAGGAAGAGGAAGATGATGCCGATGACGATCACGGCGGCGAGGATGAGCGCGTTGACCACCTCGTCGATCGAGCCGCGGATGAAGACGGCGTCGTCGCTGGTGATGCGGATCTCGGTGCCTTCAGGCAGTTCCGCCTGCAGGCGCTCGACCATGGCCTTGACGCCATTGGAAATGCTCAGCGTATTCGACTGCGCCTGGCGGATGATGCCCATGCCGATCCCGGCCTTGCCGTTCGAGCGCAACGCCGTGGACGACAGGTCCGGCCCGAAGGTCACGGTCGCCACGTCGCCGAGCCGCACATTGTCGCCGATGAGCAACCGGGTGAAATCCTCCGGCGTCTTCAGGTCGGCGGTGGCGCGCACCACGATGTCCTGCGTCGACGACGTGATCGAGCCGGCCGGAACGTCGAAGGCGATGTTGGATAGGGCCGAGGTGAGCGTCGCAACCGTCAGCCCCCGGCTCGCCAGCGCTGCCTGGTCGACGTCGACGCGGAAGATCTTGTCCTGGTCGCCATAGAGTTCGATGTCGGCCACGCCGTCGACCGAGGCCAGCCGGTCAGCGATCTCGTTGTCGACCAGCAGCGTCAGGTCTTCGAGGTTCATCCGGTCGGAGGTCACCGCCAGCCGCATGATCGGGTCGCTGTCGGAATCCGCCTTGACGATGCGCGGTTCGTCGGCATCGTCCGGCAGGCTGTTCGACACCCGCGAAATGGCATCGCGCACGTCGCTCGCCGCGACATTGAGGTCCGTCGTGTCGGAGAATTCGAGCGTCACGCGGCTCGATCCGAAGGACGAGGTCGACGACATGGACTTGAGCCCGGCGACGCGCGCCACGGCCCCTTCCACCACTGTCGTCAGCTGCTGGTCGATGGTCTGCGGCGAGGCCCCGTCAAACGAGGTCCGAACCGTGATCACCGGCCGGTCGACGTCGGGCAGTTCGCGCACCTCGATACCGTAGAAGGCGGCAAGCCCGGCCACCACCATCAGCGCATTGGACACCGCCGCAAAGATCGGCCGGCGGATGAAGAGCGCGGTGAAACCGGTCTGCTTGTCGGGCGCCGCGCCCGCAGCAGCGCCGTGTACCTCGCCGTCGCCGTTCTTGCCGTCGCTCAAATCCCTGTCCCCGCTCATCGGCTTGCCACCGGTTTTTCGCCGTCGGCGGGCTTCGCGCCGGCTTCGTCGCCGATCACCTGGACGGCCCGGCCGGCGCGCACGCGCTGCACGCCCTCGGTCACCACCCGGTCGCCTTCGGCAAGCTCGGCCTCGACCAGCACGGTGTCCGGATTGCGCTGGACGATCCGCACCGGCACCTTCTCGGCCTTGCCGTCGGTCACGCGCCAGACGAAGGACCCGTTGCTGTCCCACTGCACCGACAGCGGATCGACGGCGGGAAAGCGCTCGCCGTCAAAGCTCATCGCCACGGTAAAGGCCATGCCGGCGCGCAGGTCGTCGTTCTCGTTGGCGATCTTGGCGCGAATGCGCAGCGTGCGGCTCGCCTCGTCGATGCGGTTGTCGACCGCCGCCACGCTGCCCTCGTAGAGCTTGCCCTGACGCGCCACCGCGGTCGCCGTCAGCGGCTGGCCGACCTTGATGATCGGGGCGAAACGTTCGGGCACCCAGAAGTCGATCAGCAGTTCGGAGCGGTCGTCGACCGTGGCGATCGCCGTCGAGGTGGTGACATTGTCGCCCGGATTGACGGTGACGATGCCGGCGACGCCGCCGATCGGCGCGACGATCTCGCGCCGCTTCAGTTCCAGTTCGGCCGAGGAAAGCGCGAGCTTCGCCCCTTCGAGCGCGATCGCCGCATCGAAGGCATCGATGCGGGACACAGCGGATTTCAGGTTCGCATAGAGCTGGTTCTTCTCGGTCGCGCTCTTCAGCGCCACCTGCGCCTGATCGCGGGCGATGCGCTGCTCCTCGTTTTCCAGCCGGGCGATCACCTGGCCCTTGGCGATCCGGTCGCCGGACTTGATGGCGATCTCGGCCAGCATGCCCGAGACCTGCGGCATGACGGTGACCGACTGGATGGCATCGCCGGTGCCGAGCGCCGAAAGCCGGTCGTTGACCGTGCCCACCTCGACCGGCCGCACGACCACGAGCGGCTGTGCCCCTGCCCCGCGGCGGTTGCCGCCCTGGCCCTGCGCGACGCCCTGTCCGGCTCCTTGCCCCTGTGCACCCTGGCCCTGCCGCGCCTGGCCGTTCCCTGCGGCCTCGCCCGCCTCTTCCGCCGCCGGTGCGACGAGCGCAACCACGCTTTCGGGCACGCCGATCCGCCGCAGCACGCCGTCGGCGCCGGGCACGAACCAGACCCACAGGAAAATGCCGGCGGCGATCGCCGCGAGACTGAGGGTCAACTGCTTCCAAAATGCCATGGGGAACTCCGGCCTGTGCCGCATCCGCCGCGCGCCCCGTGGGCACGCAAGGCCAGCATCAGGCGAACTGCGCGATCTTCATTGCCGGCAATATTTCGCTGCAAGGCACAAACGGCAAGGCGCAATGGCCAACATTACGAAATTGTCATCTCGCAAGCCTTCACGCCAATGCGCACAACGGATGAGATCGCCTTGCCGCCCGCATCGGTAAAACCGTCGAAATTCCCTGCGGATAGCGCCCGGATCAGAATGAAAGGGGAACATCTTTTCTGGTCTTTCCGATCCGAATCACTACATTGGCCGCATGAGTAACGGTTTCGACGACATACCCTTCTTCGACGACGAGGAACCCGCCCCGCGCAAAACCGCCGCCGAAGGACGCGCACCCGCTGCGGCACCCGCCGCCGGCGGCCTCGGCATTGCGGCACGCGCCATGGCGGCGCGCGACCAGAACCGCGTGCCCGACTATCTCTCCGGCCTCAACCCGGAACAGCGCGAAGCCGTGGAAACGCTGGACGGCCCGGTCCTGGTGCTTGCCGGCGCCGGCACCGGCAAGACCCGGGTGCTGACCACCCGCATCGCCCATATTCTTGCGACCGGCCGCGCCTTTCCCTCCCAGATCCTTGCGGTCACCTTCACCAACAAGGCGGCGCGCGAGATGAAGGAGCGCATCGGCCTTTTGGTCGGCGGCGCCGTCGAGGGCATGCCCTGGCTCGGCACCTTCCACTCGATCGGCGTCAAGATCCTGCGCCGCCACGCCGAAATGGTGGGCCTGCGCTCCGATTTCACCATCCTCGACACCGACGACGTCATCCGCCTGATCAAGCAGATCATCCAGGCCGAGGGCATCGACGACAAGCGCTGGCCGGCCAAGCAGTTCGCCCAGATGATCGACGGCTGGAAGAACAAGGGCCTCGACCCCTCGCAGATCCCCGAGGGCGACGCCCGGGCCTTCGCCAACGGCAAGGGTCGCGAACTCTACGCCGCCTACCAGAATCGCCTGAAGACCTTGAACGCCTGCGACTTCGGCGACCTGTTGCTGCACCCGATCCGCATGTTCCGCGCCAATCCGGACATCCTGAAGGACTACAACGAGCGCTTCCGATACATCCTGGTCGACGAATACCAGGACACCAACACCGCGCAATATATGTGGCTGCGGCTGCTGGCGCAGCGGTCGGGTCCCTCCTCTCCCCAGCGGGGAGAGGGTGGCGCGAAAGCGCCGGGTGAGGGGGCGGCACCCACGAACCTTGGCGGACAGGCCCCCTCATCCGGTCCTTCGGACCACCTTCTCCCCGGTGGGGCGAAGGGAAAGCCGGTCGTCAACATCTGCTGCGTCGGCGACGACGACCAGTCGATCTATGGCTGGCGCGGCGCGGAGGTCGACAACATCCTGCGCTTCGAGAAGGATTTTCCCGGCGCCAAGGTCATCAAGCTTGAGCGCAACTACCGCTCGACCGAACACATCCTCGGCGCCGCCGGCCATCTGGTCGCCCATAACGAGGGCCGTCTCGGCAAGACGCTGTTCACCGACCGCGTCAATCCCGACGACGAGAAGGTGGTGGTGCACGCCGCCTGGGACAGTGAAGAGGAAGCCCGCGCCGTCGGCGAGGAGATCGAGCGGCTGCAGCGCGGCGATGCCGACGGTAAGAAGCACGCCCTCAACGACATGGCGATCCTGGTGCGCGCCTCCTTCCAGATGCGCGAGTTCGAAGACCGCTTCGTCACGCTCGGTCTCAACTACCGCGTCGTCGGCGGCCCGCGCTTCTACGAGCGCCTCGAGATCCGCGACGCCATGGCCTATTTCCGCCTGGTCTGCCAGCCGGCCGACGACCTCGCCTTCGAGCGCATCGTCAACACCCCGAAGCGGGGCCTCGGCGACACCACCATCCGCACGCTGCACGACTATGCCCGCGCCCGCGACGTGCCGATGCTGGCGGCCGCCGTCGACCTGATCGAGACCGACGAGGTCAAGCCCAAGGCCCGCAAGGCGCTGTTCGACGTGATTCAACACTTCAGGCGCTGGTCGGAACTGCTTGAAACGGTACCGCATACCGAGCTTGCCGAGCAGATCCTCGAAGAGTCGGGCTATACCGACATGTGGAAGAACGACAAGTCGGCGGAAGCCCCCGGGCGCCTGGAAAACCTGAAAGAACTGATCCGCTCGATGGAAGCCTTCGAGAGCCTGCGCGGCTTCCTCGAACACGTCTCACTGGTCATGGACACCGAGCAGAATGCCGAGATGGACGCCGTGTCGATCATGACGCTGCATTCGGCCAAGGGGCTGGAATTCGAGACCGTCTTCCTGCCCGGCTGGGAGGAAGGTCTTTTCCCCCACCAGCGCGCGCTCGATGAAGGCGGCCGCTCCGGCCTTGAGGAGGAGCGTCGCCTCGCCTATGTCGGCATCACCCGGGCAAAACGCCGCTGCCACATCTGGTTCGTCTCCAACCGCCGCATCCACGGCCTGTGGCAGTCGACCATGCCGTCGCGCTTCCTCGACGAGCTGCCGGTCACCCATGTCGAGGTCGCCGAGAGCGAGCAGTCCTATGGCGGCTATGGTCGCGGCGGCTACGGCCAATCGCGCTTCGACAAGGCCGATCCCTTCGCCAACAACTATTCTACCCCCGGCTGGAAACGCGCCCAAGCCAACAAGTCGGACGCCACCCGCGACAACTGGGGCAACCGCTCCGGCCACGCCATCGAGCGCATCGGCTATGGCGAGAGTGGCCCGAAGGCCAAGACCATCGACGGCGAACTGGTGGCCAAGTCCACCACCACCGAACCGTCGAAATTCACCATCGGCGACCGCGTCTTCCACATCAAGTTCGGCAACGGCAACATCGCCTCGATCGAGGGCAACAAGCTCACCATCAACTTCGACCGCGCCGGCGAGAAACGCGTGCTGGACGGGTTTGTCGAGAGGGTGTGAGGACGGCGTCGACTGGATTGAACTTCCGGCTACCCCCCTCTGCCCTGCCGGGCATCTCCCCCTCAAAGGGGGAGATCGGCCACACGCCTGCCTCGCGATTTCGGTCTCCGCCGAACACCGCAGGCCTCGCGCTGTCCGCGTTCATCCCATTGCAGCAGGTTTCCCACATCGCAGCAGAGCATCCCGCGCCATCGACACACGGAAAGGTTCGGAAGCGCGCCGCGATTTGACACGTTCAAGGCGGGCACGACGTGTCCGCCCCGATCTCCCCCCTTGAGGGGGAGATGTCACGAAGTGACAGAGGGGGGTGTCTTGCGCAGCCGCTAGGAAGGAGTCGCCTCGACAAATACCCTCAAATTCAGTGATTTTGCGCGCGGGACAGCTCTGCCAGACTGGATGCAACCGTCTGGAGCCACCGCATGCCGCACCATTCCGTTCCGCACGTCAACCGGCGCCATGCGCGGCGCATGCGCAAGGCGATGACGGATGCGGAATTGAAATTCTGGAATGCGGTGCGTGCCCACCGGCTGATGGGTCTGAGCTTTCGCCGCCAGTTGCCGATTGCAGGTTACATCGTCGATTTCGCCTGCCCCGAACACAACCTGATCATCGAAATCGACGGAAGCACGCATAGCCACGACCACGCAATTTCGCGCGACGCGGCACGGGACGAAAGGTTTTCGGCGCTGGGCTGGCGGGTGATCCGCGTGACCAATGACGAGGCGATACGCCACCTCGACGAGGTATGCTCACACATTGTCCGGGCGATCGGTGGGGAAAGCCACGAATGACCTACGATGTCGCTCCCTGAAGCGGTAGCGACCAAGCCCCTCACCCCCGCGCCTCTTGCGCCCGGTGCAGCCACATCAGTTCCATCTGCACCGCCGCCTGGAAATCCATGATCTCGGCGCGCATGTCTTCTTCCGGGCAGCCGAGCGCCAGAAGCTCAGTGCCGAGCGCGCGGCAGGTCGTGCGCCAGAAATCGACGGCGGCCGGGCCATGGCATTTGTCGAGCGCGACAGCCGAGCGGCGAACGAGGTCGCGGCGGCTGGCAAGCGGGAAAAAGGCGATGGACGGGGTGGCCTGGCCGATCATGGCGTCGTTACTCATGCGTTACATCCTCACGTTGACAAAACACGTGTAGAATCAACATGGTTAACGTTCCGTTGCCGGGCCTGGAGAATGCGCCCGAAAAGGAACGGCACGCCCGTTTGCCGTCCGAAAAGCCGCAGGTGACGCCCCCGCAGCGACCGACCCTCTGGCAAGCGGCGGCCGAAAGCCCCCTGCCCGGCCAGCCTCCGCCGAGCCACGGTCAGCGGTCAAAGGCTGAGCGCAAGTCCCCCGAAGGAACGGCCGGCAAGCCCGTGTTCGAAGCTTGACGCGTGAACGCAGAGCCGGCGTTCGCCGAGGAAACGTAAGGCCGCCGCGAGAAAGACCTCCGCCTCGACCAGAGCGAGGTTCATGCCGACGCAGCGGCTGGCTCCAAGGCCGAAGGCCAGCAATCCGCCGCCACGCCGCCGCGGGTCGAAGCGGTCGGGCGTCGCGAAGCGGTCCGGATCGCGGTTGGCGGCACCGACATGGAGAAAGACGCGCTCGCCGGCGCGGATCCGGCCGCCGGCACCGAGATCGAGATCGTCGCGCGCCACCCGGCCGATCAGTTGGATCGGGCTGTCAAAGCGCAGCGCCTCGAGCAGATGGGCGCGCAGGTCCGACGCCCTGCCGGGCCGCATCGCCGGATCCCCCAGCATCCCAAGGGCCGTGCCGAGCGCAAAGGCGGTGCTTTCGTGCCCTGCGACCAGGGTCAGCGCATAGTCGGCGATCCAGCGCTCTCTGTCGTCGATCGGCTGGCCGTCGCAGCCGCGCAGCCGGTCGAAATGCGCGCCGACATAGTCGCCGAGCAGCGCCAGCGAGGCCGCGGCCCCCGCAGCACTGCCGGTCGTCGCCTTGCCGTCAAGGAAATCGGCATAGCCGTAGATGAGCGGATAGAGCGCGGCCCGTTCCGCCTCCCGAAGCGACAGCCGCGCGGCGACCGCCCGCGACACGTAGGGGCGCAGCGCCATGCGGTAGAAATCCGGAGCCGCCGCGTCGAAGGTGGCAAAGGTCGCCGCGGCCATGTCGGCCAGCGCGCGGCGGAAGGCGCTCCTCCCGTCGATCGTGAGGATCCGCTGCCAGCGGTGATGCGAGCGGCCAGCGGACTCGCTTTCGTCGAACGACATCTGCCGCCCGACGATCTCCTGGGCGCTGAGGGCGAGATCGCCGAGCCGCTCCCGGACGGCCGGCGTGTCGAGCCGCAGCCGGGATTTCGACAGCGCCGACGAGGCCAGAAGCCGCGCGCAGAGCGCATGCCCGGTCACCACCCAGGCCTGCATGTCGGGATCGAAGAACAGCCGACGTTCGCCACCCAGCGCCCGCAGCGCCTGATAGTAGCCGCTGGCGTCGTCGCCATGGGCTTCGAGCACCTCGCGCACGCTGCCCTGCGTCGGACCTAGGCTGATCGGCATGGGGAACCTCCGGGGTAAGACGCCACAGATTGCTCAGGCGACGCGTGTCAGTCGGTCTATCGTGCCCTTGGGAAGCAACGAGCCCTCGGCATCGCGCATGACGATCGCGGCAATGGCGGCCTGTTCCCCGGGCGGCGCGAAGTAGAACATCAGGTTGACATACCAGTGCCAGCCCGCGTGGGTGAGCCTCAGTTCGTCCTCGTCCCGCTCCACCAGGCCATGGTCGATCGCCTCGCCCAGCTGCCGGGCCGTCTGGTCCGGCAGGTCCTCGAAACGCACCCGGTCGAGCGGCAGATGGCCGAGATAGGGCAGGCTGATGGCGATCGCCTTGCTGGCGTTCACCGGCGGCGGGTGCCGAACCACATCGACGGCCAGCCGGTTGCGGCCGAGAAGATCGTTGACGTAGCGCTGGCGCGACATCTCGTTGGTCAGCGTGCGCCCGCCGACATAGGACAGCGCGCTGTTGCCGATGCCGATATATTCGTTGTCGTCCGGGCCGTAGACATGCTGGTGGTACTTGAAGGCATAGCGCCGGGTGACGACCGGATTGCGCGCAGCCTCCTCCGCCGGCACCCGCACGAAGCCGTGCCCGTTATGCGGCAGGAAACCCTTGTCGCGCATCAGCTCGCGCAGCGCCCGCGTCATGTGGAACTTGGTCGCGCCCGACAGCGGCTCGACCGCCTCGCCCTGATAGTTGCGGTGCAGCTTCTTCTGCACGACGAAGACGTTCAGCGGATAAAAATCGATATTGTCGAGGCCAAGGCCCGTCACCGCCTCGATGTCGTCGACGAACTCGTCGCCGGTCTGCCCGTGCAGGCCGTAAAGCATGTCGCCGGAGGCATGCGGAAAGCTCTTCCTCAGCAAATCCGCCGCCCGGCCGATCTGCTCGATCGAGGCGGTGAGGTTGAGCGAGCGGCGATGGCGGGGACTGAAGGTCTGGATGCCGAAGCGGGCATGGGTCACGCCGATGGCGCGAAAGGCCGCGACCCGCTCGGGCGTTATGCTCTTCGCCTCCATCTCGACGGAGAATTCCTCGAGCGCGGAAAGGTCGAAGGCCTCTGCCAGCGCCACGCCGATCCGCAGGATCTGCGCCGGCTGCAGCAGGGACGGCGTACCGCCGCCAAAGAAGATCGCCCGGATCGGCAGCCGCGCAAGTTCGCCGATCCCGCCCTTCAGCGCAATCTCGGCGATCACCGCGCGCACATAGACCTCCAGCATCTCGGCATCGGCCAGCGGTCCCTTGACCAGCGGACAGAAGGTGCAGATCGTGTCACAGAAGGGAACGTGCAGGTAGAGCGCCCGCGCCCGGCCGGAGCGCCTCTCGCCATCGCCCGCCAGGGGCATCGCCCCGGCTTCATAGACGCCGGCCGAACGCTGCCCGGTGACCGGATAGATCCAGTTGTAGATCGGCGAGAAATGGCTGAACGGATAGACCGGATCCTCAGTGAAACGCATGCTCCCTCCCCCATCCATCGATCCCGGCGCCCCGTGCGCCGGGCCATGCCGCCCGCGCGCAGCCAGCCGCTGCAGGGGCAAAGGACATCCACCAAGACATCGAACCCGAGCCGGCGGCGCCAGCCCGCGTGATCGCAGCGCGGGCCGATCGGGCCGGCCCCCCGGCCAGCCCAGCCAGTCCCGCCAGCGGTTCAGGTCACCAGGCGACCAGAACCGCCGATATGCCGCGACCCTTCTCCACCTGCTGCAGCTCGCCCAGCAGGCTGCTCAGTTCGGCGGTCCAGGCTTCCGGCTTGTCCGCCTCGCCCGACAGCGCCGCCGAGGCCTTGGAGTAGGCCGCGGCGATCCGGGCAACCGTCGCGTCGCCCTTGCGGTCGAGCCGCTCCAGCGCGAAAGCCCGCGATGCCTGGATGTGCTGGTTGCCGGGATCGGACGCCAGCAGCTTGTTGAAGGTCTCGAGTGCCTCGCTGTCCTTGCCCTGCTCCTGAAGAAGCCGGGCGTTGAGGAAGCTCTTCCATTGTTCGGTATTCAGGCTAGCCATGCTCAACTCTCCCATTGATTGAGTGCAATTTCACTTTACACGCACTAAGGGCTTTTGCAATAGTTGCATCACCTAAATTAACAACCATAAAGGGAGCCATGAAGATGATCGTTCATGAGACATTGGCAGAGATCTACGGCTGCACGCGTCTGCTGGAGGACGGCGAGGCCCTCAAGCGCCTCGCCCGCGAGGCCGTCGTCTCGCAGGGTGCCACGGTGGTCGGCGCCTCGGAGGTCCACTATGTCCCGCACGGACTGACGATCGCCCTGTTCCTCGCCGAATCCCACATCATCCTGACCACCTGGCCGGAACTCGGCCTGCTGCTGGTCGATGTCATGCTGTGCAATCCGGCCATGGACTGCTGCCGCGTGCTTGACCGCATCCAGGAGGCCGTCGCGCCGCAAGGCAGCCGTGTCGATCACCATGTCCCGAGGGCGCTTGCCCGCACGCCGCACGCGGCGACAACCTGGCCGCATGCCGCGGAGGCGGCAGTCCAGCTTGGATGCCCCCCTCTGTCGGCTACGCCGACATCTCCCCCACAAGGGGGGAGATCGCACGCCGGCCCCAGCGACACGCAAACACGACCGCTTCCCCCTTGATCCCGCCGTCCCGCCTTGCCATCTTGCGCCGCACCCGAACCAAAGGACGACGACCATGACCAAGGCTCTGCTGCTGATCGATATCCAGAACGGCTTCTGCCCGGGCGGCAATCTGCCCGTCGAAGATGGCGACAAGGTCGTGCCCGTCGCCAATGCGCTGATGAAGAGCGGTCGCTACGACCTGATCGTCGCCTCGCAGGACTGGCACCCCGCCGACCATGGCAGCTTCGCCTCGCAGCATACCGACGCAAAACCCTTCGACATGGGCGAGCTCTCCGGAAAGCCCCAGGTGCTGTGGCCTGACCATTGCGTTGAGGGCACGGCCGACGCCGAATTCCACCCCGGTCTCGACCTCTCCGCCATCGCCTATGTGCAGAAGAAGGGCGAGAACCCGGCCGTCGACAGCTATTCCGCCTTCCGCGACAACGACCGCGCAGCACTTACCGGCCTTGCCGACTATCTCAGTCAGAAGGGCGTGACCGAACTCGACCTCATGGGGCTAGCCACCGACTACTGCGTGAAATTCTCCGCCCTCGACGCCATCGACATGCTGCCGGGCGTCAAGGTCCGCTTCATCGAGGACGGCTCGCGCGGCATCGACCCGCAAGGCGTGAAGGCGGCGATCGACGAGATGAAATCCGCCGGCGTCGCCATCGTATCGAGCAGAGACATCCTCGCCGCCTGATCCCGCGGACTCCCTTCCCCCTCCTTACGGCCGATTGATTTCCCCGCTCATCCACGCTAGGGGACCGGCGCGCCATAAGGTATTGCGGAGGACCGATATGGAGACCGTCACCACCATTGCCGAACTCAGGGAGAGGCTGGCCCCCCATCGCCGGGCCGGACGCTCGATCGGCTTCGTGCCGACCATGGGCTATCTGCACGAAGGTCACCTGACGCTGGTCGGCCGGGCGAAAGCGGAAAACGCCGTCACCGTCGTGTCGATCTTCGTCAACCCGCTGCAATTCGGCGCCAACGAGGACCTGGCGAAATATCCGCGTGATCTTGAGCGCGACAGCGCCCTGCTCGATAAGGCCGGCGTCGACTTCCTCTTCGCCCCCGGCGTCACCGACATGTATCCGCACCCGATGCAGACCGTCGTCGACGTGCCAAAACTCGGCTCGGAACTCGAAGGCGCCGCCCGCCCCGGTCATTTCGCCGGCGTCGCGACCGTCGTCACCAAGCTATTCAACATCGTCCAGCCCGACGCCGCCTATTTCGGCGAGAAGGACTACCAGCAGGTGGCGATCATCCGCCGCATGGTGGACGACCTCGCCCAGCCGGTCCGGGCCGTGGCCGTGCCGACCGTGCGCGAGGCCGACGGCCTCGCCTGCTCGTCGCGCAATGTCTATCTGACGCCCGCCGAGCGCACCGCCGCCGTGATCGTGCCGAGCGCCCTCGACGAGGCCGCAAGGCTGATCCGCTCCGGCCTCAAGGATATCGCCGCGATCGAGACGAAGATCGCCGATTTCATCCGCGCCGAGCCGCTGGCCGAGCCCGAGGTCGTGGCGCTCCGCCACCCCGAGACGCTCGCCGAGATCGACACTGTCGCCGGCCCGGTCCTGCTGCTGCTCTTCGTGCGCCTCGGCCAGACCAGACTTCTCGACAACCGGGTGATCGACATCGCATCCGAGAACGGCATGGAGGCCGCCTGACATGAGCACCCCGCCCCGCCAGAAGCGGCTGACACCGAACGACATCACGGCGCTCAAGGGCCAGCGTCCGGTCGTCTCGCTCACCGCCTACACCACGCCGATGGCGCGTCTGTTCGACCCGCATTGCGACCTGCTGCTGGTCGGCGACAGCCTCGGCATGGTGCTCTACGGCATGGACACCACGGTCGGGGTCACCGTCGAGATGATGATCGCCCATGGCCAGGCAGTCATGCGCGGCGTGACCCGCGCCTGCGTCATCGTCGACCTGCCCTTCGGCTCCTACCAGGAATCGAAGGAACAGGCCTTCCGCACCGCCGCCCGCATCATGAAGGAAACCGGCTGCGACGGCGTCAAGCTCGAGGGCGGCGAGGAAATGGCGGAAACCGTCGCCTTCCTGGTGTCTCGCGGGGTGCCGGTCTTCGGCCATGTCGGGCTGATGCCGCAGCAGGTCAACACCTCGGGCGGCTACCGCTCCAAGGGCCACACCGACACGGAAGCCGACAAGATCCGCCGTGATGCCCGCGCCATCGACGAGGCCGGCGCCTTCGCCATGGTGATCGAGGGAACGGTCGAGCCGCTCGCCCGCGAGATCACCGGCACGGTCTCGGCCGCGACCATCGGCATCGGCGCCTCGCCGGCCTGCGACGGTCAGGTTCTGGTGTCCGACGACATGCTCGGCCTGTTCAACGACTTCAAGCCGCGCTTCGTCAAGCATTTCGCCGAACTGGCCGAGGTCATCTCCAGGGCGGCCGAAGACTACGCGACCGAAGTTCGGGCGCGCACGTTTCCCGGGCCGGAACACACATTCCAGATCCGCCCGAAGAAACAGGACTGAAAAAACGGAAACGACATGGCCCGGCAGCCTTATTTGCCGGGCGATTGCTCAAGCTGGTAGATCGCGTCGTTGATCACCTCGATCTGGTTGGTGATCACCGCCTGGGCGTCGTAAAGCCCGCGATTGTAGAAATGCGCGCCGATCTCCTTGGCGAAGAACTCCAGCATGGCTTCGGCTTCGAATCGACCGACGTCGAGTTCGAATTCGGTGAGGAAATAGTCCCGCACCTCAGCGACGATCGCCGCCTGGTCTTCATTGGAGAAATCGAGTTTCGGCACCGACCAGTTCCCTTGTGTTGCCCACCTCATCCGGACGCCGAGAGACTAGGGCGACATGTCAGGGGAATCAATCGATCCATCAGGCTTATTCGTTTGTTTGGACGGCGGCTTGCCTCTAAGGGCTTTCCTCAAACGAGGTGCGACATCCGATGAATTCCGATTTTACCGAGGGTCTGCGCGGCAGCACGCCGATCCTCGTCTCGACCATCCCCTTCGCCGCCCTGTTCGGCGCGATTGCCGTCAGCAACGGCCAGACGGTCGCCGAGGCGACGCTGATGAGCGCCATCGTCTTTGCCGGCGCCAGCCAGCTGGTGGGCATAGAGCTGTTCGGCCATTCGGTGCCGCTCTGGGTCATCGTGCTGTCGATCTTCGCCGTCAACTTCCGCCACATCCTCTATTCGGCGGCGATCACGCCCTTCATCGCCCATTTCTCCCCGCTGCAGAAAGCCGTGTCATTCTTCCTGCTGACCGATCCGCAATTCGCGCAGACCCTGACGCGCGGCGAGACCGGACGGAGGGTGTCGTTTGCCTGGTACATGGGATTTGCCACGACGATCTATGTCGGCTGGGTCAGCGTCAGCGCGATCGGCGCCGGCTTCGGCAGGCTCATCGGCAATCCGGCGGCCTGGGGCTTCGACGTACTTCTGCCGATCTATTTCATGGGGCTGGTACTCGGCTTCCGCAAGCGGGCGAACTTCCTCGCCGTGGTCTTCGTCAGCGCCGTGGTCTCGGTGCTGGCCCAGCAGCTGGTCGGCTCGCCCTGGCATGTCAGCATCGGCGCGCTTGCCGGCGTCATCCTCGCAGCCCTGCTGCCGCCCAAGGCTGCCACAGCGCCTGCTGCCGAAGGAGAGGACAAGGCATGAGCGAGTTCTTCACGCCCTACATGACCCTGCTGATCCTCGTCGGCGCGGTCGCCACCTACCTGACCCGGATCGGCGGCTACCTGCTGATGAGCCGGCTGAAGAACGTGCCGCCGCGCGTCGATGCGGCGCTCAATGCCGTGCCGGCGGCGGTGCTGACCACGCTGGTCGCCCCCGCCTTCTTTTCCGGCGGGCTGGACGTCAAGGTCGCCATGGCCGTTTCGCTGGTGATCGGCCTTGGCGCCTCCTCCATCCCCATGCTGATCGGCGGCTGGATCGTCGTGATGCTCATGCGCCAGCTGATAGGCTGAACGGCTCGGTCGCCCGCTCAAGCCACGCCTTCGCCTTTTCGTCGTGCATCAGCGGCATCAGCTCGTCTCGGGTCTTGGCATGATAATCGTCGAGCCAGCGCAATTCCTCGTGCGTCAGCAGGTCCGTCACCACGAGATATTTGTCGATCGGCACATAGGTCAGCGTCTCGAAGCTCATCATCGGCATGTCGCCGCCTTCCACCGCCTCGGCCTCGCGCACATAGACGAGATTCTCGATGCGGATGCCGAAGGCGCCCGGCCGGTAATAGCCGGGCTCGTTGGAGAGGATCATGCCGGGCAGCAGTTCCTGGGTGGCGAGACGGGCGATGCGCTGCGGCCCCTCGTGCACGGAGAGATAGGAGCCGACGCCATGGCCCGTGCCGTGGGCATAGTCGGCGCCCGCCTTCCAAAGCGCGATGCGCGCCAGAGGATCGAGGTCGCAGCCGCGCGTGCCCTTGGGGAAGCGCGCCGTGCTGATGGCGATCATGCCCTTCAGCACCAGGGTGAAGAAGCGCTTGTGCTCGTCCGACACCGCGCCGATCGCCACCGTGCGGGTGATGTCGGTCGTGCCGTTGACATATTGCGCGCCGCTGTCGATCAGGAACAGGTCGCCGGAATGGATCGGCCGGTCGGACGTGGTCGTGGCGCGGTAATGGATCACCGCCCCGTGCTCGCTGGCACCGGCGATCGTGTCGAAGGAAATGTCCTTGAGCGGGTTCTGCATGCGCTCGCCGACGCGAAGCCGCGCCTCCTCCAGCGCCTTTGCCGCGCCGATCTCGGTAATCGTGCCCGGATGCTGGTCGTCCAGCCAGGAGAGGAATTCGACGACCGCCGCGCCGTCCTGCAGGTGGGCGGCGGCCGAGCCGTTGAGTTCGACCGAGTTCTTCACCGCCCGGGCGATCTTTGCCGGATCGGCACCGGTCACGACTGTCCCGCCGTGGCCGCGAATGAGTTCGACCAGGGCGAAGGGCGCCAATTCGGGGTCGACCAGGACACGCTTGCCCTCGACGGAAAGCTTCTCCAGATGCGCGACCAGCATGCGCGGGTCAAGCTGGCGGCACATCTGCCCCAGATAGGCCTCCGCCTCGATGCCGGTCTTGCGTTTGTCGAGGAAAAGTTCGGCCGCGCCATCGGCCTTGATGATGGCGCGGGCCAGCGGATGGGGCGTGTGCGGCACGTCGCTGCCGCGGATGTTGAAGATCCAGGCGATCGACGAGGGATCGGTGATCAGCGCGGCGTCGATCTGCTTGTCGGAAAGGTCGGCGGCGATCCGGGCGATCTTGTCTTTGGCCAGCACGCCGGAATATTCGATCGGCTGGATGACGACCGGACCGAGCGGCTCGGCCGGACGATCCGTCCAGATCGCGTCGAGCGGATTGGCGCCGAGAACCACGAGCGCGCCGTCCTGCTCGGCGAGCGCCTTTTCCAGCCGCTCCACCTCCTGGCTGGTGTGCAGCCACGGATCGATGCCGAGACGAAAACCCTTGTGCGCGTGCTTGACGATCCACCTGTGCGGCGGCTCGCCCACCAGATCGCCGGGGGAGAACACGGCGGGGTCGACCTGCTCGGCCAGCTGCGTCACATAGCGCCCGTCGACAAAGACCACCGCCTTTCCCGTGGTGATCAGTGCCTGGCCGGCCGAGCCGGTGAAACCGGTGAGCCAGGACAGCCGCTCGGCACAGGCCGGAACATATTCGCCCTGGTATTCGTCGGCGCGCGTCACGAGGAAACCGTCGATGCCGAGCGCGTCGAATTGCGCCCTAAGCGCCTCCACCCGTTCGCGGCCGAACTCAGGCGTGGAGGTGACATCGAAGGATTGGAACATGGCGGCCGCTTTCTTCAGGCTGGAATCTGGAACGCCCCTTATAGCAAGACGCGCCGATCCTGCACCATGGCAAAAGCCGCCACACGCCCGGCTCCGCAGAATGCCGCAATGCACCATGAAGAATGCAAGACGCCCAATTTTCGATCAAAGATTCAGCACAAATGGCGCATGGAAGCCATACTCATGCGCCAGACGCATAACACCCATGTAGCAAGCCCTCTCACTCAAAGCGTTTGCAGCGCCTATATTCCTCTCATTGAACAATACAGACGCAACCGTGCAAGGACTATGGCAATGGCAAACTCCTTCTTCCGCAATGCCTTCAACCGCTTTGTCGCAGCCCGCGAACTTCAGGCCAGCCGCCACGTCAACAGCGCCCTGATGAGCCTCGACGACGAGACCCTGAAGTCGCTGGGCACCAGCCGCGAAGAGCTGCGCCGCAAGGGTGTTCGCGCTTCGGCATTCTGAGCCGGACCGCCTGAAAGGCGGAAATGACGGCTTCACGACATCACTAGCCTGCTTGTAGCTCTCCTCCCAAAGCTCGCAGGTTCCGATCAGGCGACTGATCTGAAAAAGGCGGCATCCCCGGATGCCGCCTTTTTCATGTTCTCTGTGTCGATCGCGCCATGCATCTGGCGCAATTGTGCAGCGCGGAAGTTTCTGACGCTTAGGCCAGCCCGCGGCCATGCCGCAGATGGATCGTCACCCAGCCATTGCGCCAGATCGTCCTGACATGGGCGAGGCCCGCGCCGTTGTAGGCGGCAATGACCTTCCAGCGCTGGCTGGCAAGGATGCCCGACAGGATGACGGAGCCGCCAGGTGCCAGATGCGTAGACAGTTGCGGCGCCATCTTCATCAGCGGGCGGGCGAGGATATTGGCGATGATCAGGTCGAACGGGCCGTATTCGCCAAAGGCCGTCGAATGGAAGCCGGGGGCGACGCGGAACTCGATGCCGTCGACGAGGCCGTTGCTGCGGGCATTCTCCCGGGCGACCCGCACGGCGATCGGATCGATGTCGGTCGCGAGAACCGGAATATGCTTCAACTTGCGCACCGCGATCGCCAGCACGCCGCTGCCGGTGCCGAGGTCCAGCGCATTGCGCACGGTCCGCGACCGCACCACCTCATCGATTACTTCGAGGCAGCCGGCAGTCGTCCCGTGATGGCCGGTGCCGAAGGCCTGGCCCGCCTCGATTTCGATCGCCAGGTCGTTGACCCGCACCTTGTCGCGGTCATGCGAGCCATGCACGATGAACCGCCCTGCCCGGACCGGCTTCAAACCTTCCAGCGACTTGGCGATCCAGTCGATGTCGGGCAGCACCTCCCTCTCGATCGGCAAGTCGGCAAAGGTTTCAGCGAAAAGCTCTTCGAGCCGCGCACGGATCTCGTCCTCCTCGTCGGTCATCATGTAGACGGAGGCTTCCCAGACATCGTTCTTCTCGTCCACCTCGGTGGTGGCGATCGCCAGATCCTCTTCACCGAAGCAGAACGTCATGAGATCGAGGATCTCCGACGCCATGGCTTCGGTCGTCGTCACAAAGAGGCGAATTTCACTCACGGTCGGGCATCCTGTCGAAAAGGGAGAGAACGGGACGGTAACGGAGCACCGCCCGGCGTTTGCGCCTGCGGTACAACGCAACGACGCCATTGGCAACAGGTGAGCACCCGCCGGGAGCCCCGGTCAGCCCTTGGCGAGGTTCTCGAGCTTCTTGATCGCCACGTCCGGGTTCTCGCCATAGGAGATGGTACCGACAAACCGGCCTTCCTTGTCGAGCAGGAAGACCGAGGCGGTGTGATCCATGGTGTAGTCGCCGTTCGGATCCTTCTCGTCGAGCGGGACCTTCTTCGCATAGACGCGGAAGCCCTTGACGACCTCGCCCACCTTCTCCGGATCGCCGGCAATGCCGATCACCCGGTCGGTGACGTTGGAGATATAGGCACCGAGCATTTCGGGCGTATCGCGCTCCGGGTCGACGGTGACGAAATAGGCCTGCAGCTTGGTTTTGTCCGGATCGACCGTGGTCAGCCAGCCATTGAGCTCGAACAGCGTCGTCGGGCAGACTTCCGGGCAATGGGTGAAGCCGAAGAACAGGGCCGTCGGCCTGCCGCGGAAGGCCTGCTCGCTGATCGGCTGGCCGTTCTGGTCGACGAGCTGGAACGGCACGCCGAACGGCGCCTCGGCGATCTTGTCCTTGGTGTCGGTCACCGCCAGCGTCAGCCAGCCGAGCACGCCGGCCAGCACGACGACGCCGGCCCAGAGGATAATGCGCAAAGTCTTCATCGAAGGTCAGGTCCCTTTGGAACGACGGCAGGAAAGTCACCTGCCGATACGTCGAACGGTGCCGAAGTGCAAATCAACTCGCCGTTTGCACGCCGCGGCGCGCCGATTTGTCCCAGGGCATGCCGGCATACGCCAGTCAAAAACAGGAGGACAGGCCGTTCTCGGCATAGGTCAACACGATATCGGCGCCGAATCGCATCCAGCCGGCAAAGACGACGACGGTGAACGCCACGCCGCCGGCGACGAGGGCGGCGATCAGGGCATGATTGAGCGGTCTTGGCGCCAAGGGATCCATGCCTGTTACATAATACGCGACCCCGCCCGGCGAAAGGGGCAATGCTCGCGCGCCGCCGCGAAATAAATCGATGAATACCGGGAGTTCTTAAGGTCGCAGTCACATGCTATGATTCCTATACAAACGTTTTGGGAGGGACGAATGGAAGAACAGGTCATTCAGGCGGCGCTGCCGCCGAAATTGCGGATCAATCCGCTCGAGATGAAAGACGTGACGGGGGCGCTGGCCGATGGGGTCAGGGACTTCCGGCGATTCCCGTTGCTCGGCCTGTTCTTCGGCGGCATCTATGCGCTCGGCGGTCTCTTCATCGTCGTCATGCTGAGCCTCTACCACCAGCCGTGGATGATCATCCCGGTCGCCATCGGCTTCCCGCTGATCGGCCCGTTCGTCGCCGTTGGCCTCTACGAAGTCAGCCGCCGCCACGAACGCGGCGAGCCGATCAGCTGGCGCGGCGTGCTCACCGAAGTCTTTCGCCAGCGGGAGAGACAGCTCTCCTGGATGGCCTTCGCCGTGCTCTTCATCTTCTGGATCTGGATCTACCAGGTGCGGCTGCTGCTCGCCCTGTTCCTCGGCTTCAAGATCCCCGCCTCTCTGGCCGCCTTCGCCACGGTGGTGACGACGACGCCGGAAGGCATGCTCTTCCTCCTGGTCGGCACGATCGTCGGCGCCGTGATCGCCACCGTGCTCTTCTCCCTGACCGTCATCTCCATGCCGCTGCTGCTCGACCACGACATCGATTTCGTCACGGCCATGCTGACCAGCATCCGCACGGTGGTCGAAAACCCGGTGCCCATGCTGACCTTCGGCCTGATCGTCGCCGTAACCGCGTTCATCGCCCTGCTGCCCTTCTTTGCCGGCCTGTTCATCGCACTGCCGGTCCTTGGCCACGCGACATGGCACCTCTATCGGCGCGCCATCGCATCGGCATGAGAACCAAGTCGGGCGGCGCGTTCCAAGCCGCCCGGTCTTCAACTGAAGCGGCGTTTCCGCTTGCAATATTATTCGTTGCTTAACCACTATTTGAGATCATCTAGACGCGAGATGACCGGTTCGGTCATTCGGACATAACGTCCACCGGGACGGGTTTCTCTTCTCCTCGGGCCTCTGCATGCGAAACGAAATTGCCGATGCAGTGCATCGGTGATGCATCTGGGCATTGGGGAGGCGCATGCTAGACTCTATTTCGGGAAGTGGACTGTCGGTCCGACAGCGCCTGATGACGCTCGGCGCGGCAACCTCGCTCGGCATCGGTTCGATGCTGGCGGTCGGCTGGTACGAGAACGTGCAGGTCGACACGGCCCTGACGCGAGCGCTGTCGCTCCAGCAACAGGTCGAGCAGTTGAACGAAATGCAGCTGGCCAATTCACGGCTGGTACTCGCCGCGATGGACAGCATCATCGATCGCAGCGAGGGCGCCATCCAGAAGGAACGCGCCGAAACGATTCGCTCCGCCGCATCCCTGCTTGCCGCAGGCACTCCCATTTTGAGGTCCTTCGCCCAGGAAGCCGGCAACGCCGCCCTAGCGGAGGCCTATGACGCCGACCTCACCGAAATCGTCAAAGCGATCGAAGTGGATCTCAAGCGCCTGGTCGAGACCGGCGCCCCCGAAACCGAGTATGCCGCGATCGACGACGCCATCGACGGCGCCGGCGATCGGTTGTCGTCCACCCTCGACCAGACGGCCACGCTTGCCGGTCAGATCATGCAAGAAAGCGTCGAAGGCGCCACCGCAAGAGCGGGCGCCTCCCTCTACATCCAGCTCGGCCTCGGCCTTCTCGCGCTGTGCACCACGCTGCTGCTCCAGGCCATTCACGGCAACGCCATCGTCAACGGTATCCGTGCCGTCCGCTCCGCCATGCAGCGCGTACTCGACGGCGATCTCGAAACCTCCGTCGAGGCGAACGGCCGCCGCGACGAGATCGGCGAAATGGGCCGCTCCGTCGACATCTTCCGCAACGCCGCCATCGAGAAGCGCGCACTGGAATCCTCGTCCGCCGAGGCCAACCACAGGAACGAACAGGAGCGCGAGGCCCGCGCCGCGGCGCTCGCCGCCGACAATGCCGCCGTCAAGCGTGCCGTCGACCAGCTGGCGCTTGGCCTCAACCGTCTGTCGGAAGGCGACCTCTCGGTGACCATCGCCGAGGCCTTCCCGGGCGATCTGGAACGGCTGCGCGCCGACTTCAACCAGACGACCCATCGCCTGCAGAGCGTCATGGGCGAAATCGCCTCCAACAGCAGCTCCATTCGCGCCAACGGCCTGCAGATGCGCAGCGCCGCCGACGATCTCGCCCGCCGCACCGAACAGCAAGCGGCATCGCTGGAGGAGACATCCGCGGCCCTCGACGAGATCACGGCAACGGTGCGCAACGCCACCGAGCGCGCCGAAGAGGCGAGCCACATGGTCGACAACGCCAAGGTCTATGCCGAGAAATCCGGTTCCGTCGTCAGCGATGCCATGGCAGCCATGGAACGCATCGAGGACGCCACCGGCGAGATCGGCAAGATCATCAACGTCGTCGACGAGATCGCCTTCCAGACCAACCTGCTGGCGCTGAATGCCGGGGTCGAGGCCGCCCGCGCCGGCGAAGCCGGCAAGGGTTTCGCCGTGGTCGCCCAGGAAGTGCGGGCTCTTGCCGGCCGTGCCGCCGAAGCCGCCCGCGACATCAAGACCCTGGTCGGGCGCTCCAGCGCCGAAGTGAAGACCGGCGTCGAACTTGTCACCGCAGCCGGCGAGGCGTTGCACCGCATCGGCGAAGACGTGCTGCGCATCAACGAACATGTGAAGTCGATCGTCACCTCGGCCCGCGAGCAGTCGGTGGGCCTCAGCGAAATCAACTCGGCCGTCGGTCAGATGGACCAGGTCACGCAACAGAATGCCGCCATGGTCGAACAGACCAATGCGGCCAGCCACACCCTTGCCGGCGACGCGGAGAACCTCTCGCGTCTCGTCGGCCAGTTCAGGATGACCGGGAGCGCCTATGCCGCCCCCGTTCAGCTGCAGGCGGCCAGCGCCGCCTCGCTGCCGAAGCCGTCCCCCGCGAAGAGCCTGATCGACAAGGTCGCGGGGACATTCAACCGAAGCGCTGTCGCCCGTGTCGCAAGCCAGGGCGCTGCAGCCGAAAACTGGGAAGAGTTTTGAAAATGAGCAATGCCATCAAGCAGTCCGGCGCCTATCTCGAGATCGTATCCTTTCATCTCGCCGAACAGGAATTCTGCATCGACATCATGGCGATCCGCGAAATCCGCGGCTGGGCGCCCGTGACCCCGATGCCGCATACCCCGCCCTACGTGCTCGGTCTCATCAACCTGCGCGGTGCGGTGATCCCGGTCATCGACATGGCCTGCCGCCTCGGCATGAAGATGACCGAACCGTCGGAACGTGCCGCCATCATCGTCACCGACATCGCCGGCAAGCTGGTCGGCCTGCTGGTCGAACAGGTCTCCGACATGATGACCATCAAGGGCGAAGACCTGCAGCCTGCACCGGAAATCATTCCCGAAGAACAGCGCGCCTTCTGCCGCGGCATCGTCGCCCTGGAGAAGTCGATGGTCTGCTTCCTCAACCTCGACACCGTCATCGCCGACGAGCTCGCCCAGGCCGCCTGATCGCCTGAGCCTTTCGGATCTTCCCACCCATAACCCCGCTGACGGCGGGGTTATGGGCCGTTTTCGTGCGTCCAGCGAGGACGGCCTGCCGTGGCGCGGCCATTTTTCCGCCACGCGAAGAACACATTAAGCTTATGAAATAATTATATTATTAGACGATTTCAAAGGAACAGAACCCCCCTCCCGGCGTTTCTCCGGTGCATTCCCGACATGTCGAGAATGAAGAGATAACCAAGGAGAAATATCATGAACAACGCTATCAAGATCGCTCTCGCTTCCGTACTCGCCCTCGGCTCGGTCTCGGGCGGCGCCTTCGCCCAGACCGCTGCAGTCACCGCCGAGCAGAACGTCAGCGTCATCCGCATCGACAGCCTCAACAACGACGCTGGCCGTAGCGAATATGATCGTCTGACGCAGATGTCGTCCAACCAGGCCGGCATGGCCGAAGCCCAGGCGATGGTATCGGCCGATCCGATGCTGGTTGCCGCGCTCGAATCCCAGAACGTGCAGCTGACGAACGTCGTGCATGTTCAGACCGCGGCAAACGGCGGCAAGGTCGTCTATGTCCGTTAAGGATGGCATCAGCCGAAACCAGTTGCGCTCCGAACTCGAAAGAGATCGGAGCGCAACTTTGTTCGAATTCGAGGCTGCAACCCCTCGAGTGGCAAGACATGAACAGCAAACGAGCACTTTGGGGTGATGCACCCGTTGTCTGATGTCCTTTAGAAGCTTGCCAAACTTTAGTCGGCAGTGAAAGTGACATCATCCGGAAAAGTGAACATTCGGCCGTGTCGGACTGACCAATTTTGGGCGGGATCACTAGCGCGGCACTGCGCCGGCGCGTCCGAATGCCCGTCGGCCAAAGCTCCTTACGGCTTGCCCTTTGCCCAGTTGACCGGCTGGCCGAACAGCGGCACCGTCGAGATCGCCATCTTGGCCGAGCCGTCGACGACCTGGCGCGAGTGGATCAGGTAGATCAGCGTGTCGTTGGCCTTGTCGTAGATGCGGTTGACGACGAGCTGCTTCCAGATCAGCGACATGCCCTCGCGGAACACTTCCTCGCCCTCCTTCGACAGATCGATGTCGCCGATCTCGATCGGTCCGGTCTGACGGCAGGCGATCGAATTGTTGGACGGATCCTCGAACCAGTTGCCCTTCGACAGCCGGTCGATGATCGAGCGGTCGAAATAGGTGACATGGCAGGTGATGCCCTTGATCTTCGGATCGGTGACCGCCTCGACGATGATGTCGTTGCCGACCCAGTCGACGCCGACCTCACCCACGACCTCGGCGGCGGCCGGGGTGGCAAGGGCCGAGAGAGCGACCGTGGCGGACAGAAGCAGGGAACGGATCGACATGGCAAATCTCCAGGGATGACTGCAATCTAGATAAGCGAAGCGAGCCGCCTTACAAGGCCGGCTCACGCTTGCGGATGCGCCGTACCGAGCAGGCGTCGTAGCCGCCGCGGTATAGCCGACCGACCGAAATCCCGACCCGCTCCGGCAATTCCGCGAGATGCGCGGCCCCCGCCTCGCGCATCATGGCAATCGAGGCGAGCGCACAGACCCGGGCATCGTCGGCGGCATTGTGATGCATGAATGTGAGCCCCAGATGGGCGGCAAGGCTGTTCAGACGATGCGAGCCGAGCTGCGGCCACATGCGCTGGGCCATCTTGACGCTGCACAGATAGGACAGTTCCGGATAGGGCCGCCGATAGGCATCAAGGGCGGAGCGCCAGACCGAGAAGTCGAAGGCGGCATTGTGGGCGATCATCAGCGCGCCTGAGAAATCCTCGGCGAATTCGTCCATCACCTCGGGAAACTCGGCCGCGTCCTCGACATGCTCGGGCCGAATGCCGTGAATGGAGATGTTGAATGGCGAGAACCGCATGGACTTCGGCCGGATCAGACGCTCCTCGACCCGCACCACTTCGCCGCCCTCAATCCAGGCGAGCCCGACCGAACAGGCGCTGCCGCGCTCTTCGCTCGCTGTTTCGAAATCGATGGCGATGGTTTTCAAGGAGGACGACTCTTCGCATTCGTTGGCACTGTCCGGTCATACGGCTTACGCTGAGGCGAAGCAATTACGACATATCCCCGCAGCATGGCCCGCCGGCCGGGCCTCGACATCCCGCCTTGCCTGCATTTCTCGCCTTTTTCGAGCCTCCCCCTATACATTTCGGCGTTTGCCGGGTAGGAACGGCCCAAACATACCCGCAATCGGCGGGCGCGGTGCATTGGCCCGCTCCACATCCAATTCGAAAGACTTAATCCATGACAGAATTCAACGGCATCGTAGCGCCGATCGCAGAGGCATTGTCCAAGCGCGGTTATGCGACGCTGACCCCGGTGCAGCAGGCCATGCTCGACCCGGAACTCGAAGGCAAGGACGCGCTGGTCTCGGCCCAGACGGGCTCGGGCAAGACGGTCGCCTTCGGCCTCGCCATCGCGCCGACGCTCCTCGCCGGCGAAAACCGCTTCGGCCGCGCCGGGGCGCCCTTGGCGCTCGCCATCGCGCCGACCCGCGAACTGGCCATGCAGGTCATGCGCGAACTGGAATGGCTCTATGAGAAGACCGGCGCGGTGATCGCGTCCTGCGTCGGCGGCATGGACGTGCGCAACGAGCGCCGGGCGCTCGAACGCGGCGCCCACATCGTCGTCGGCACGCCGGGCCGCCTGCGCGACCACATCACCCGCCGCGCCCTCGACCTCTCGGGCCTGCGCGCCGTGGTGCTGGACGAGGCCGACGAAATGCTCGATCTCGGTTTCCGCGAGGATCTCGAATTCATCCTCGATGCCGCCCCCGACGACCGCCGCACGCTGATGTTCTCGGCCACCGTGCCGCGCTCGATCGCCGACCTGGCCAAGAGCTACCAGCGCAATGCCAAGCGCATCGAGACGGTGTCGGAGAAGAAGCAGCATGTCGACATCGAATACCGCGCGCTGACGGTCGCCAATCCCGACCGCGAGAACGCCATCATCAACGTGCTGCGTTTCTACGAAGCCCGCAACGCGATCGTCTTCTGCTCGACCCGCGCCGCCGTCAACCATCTGACGGCCCGGCTGCACAATCGCGGCTTCTCCGTCGTGGCGCTGTCCGGCGAGCTTTCGCAGAACGAGCGCACCCATGCGCTGCAGGCCATGCGCGACGGCCGGGCCCGTGTCTGCATCGCGACCGACGTCGCCGCCCGCGGCATCGACCTGCCCGGTCTGGAACTCGTCATCCATGCCGACCTGCCGACCAATTCGGACACCCTGCTCCACCGTTCGGGCCGCACCGGCCGCGCCGGCAACAAGGGCGTCTCGGCGCTGATCGTGCCGATGAGCGCCAGGCGCAAGGCCGAGCGCCTGCTGTCCGGCGCCAATGTGCAGCCGAGCTGGGCCCTGCCGCCGTCAGCCGACGACGTGCTGGCCCGCGACGACGAACGTCTGCTGGCCGATCCGGCCCTGTCGGAGAAGATCAACGAGGACGAAGCCCCGTTCATTGCCACCCTGCTGGCCACCCACGGCGCCGAACAGGTGGCCGCCGCCTTCCTGCGCCTGCAGCGCGGCAATCGCTCGGCACCGGAAGACCTGATCCCTGTCAGCCTCGACGCCGGCGCCAAGCGCCGCGAACCGGACTATGCCAATCCCTCGAGCCCAGCGACGAAGCCGCGCTCGGATTTCGGCGCCAGCACCTGGTTCTCGCTCTCCGTCGGCCGCCGCCAGAGCGCCGAGCCGCGCTGGCTGATCCCCATGCTCTGCCGCAACGGCAACATCACCAAGGCGGTGATCGGCGCGATCAAGATGCAGCCGGAAGAGACCTTCGTGGAGATCGCCGAGAGCGGCGTCGACGGTTTCGTCGAAGCGATCGGCCCGAACAAGACGCTGGAGCGCGGCATCATCGTCAAGCGCCTGGACGGCACGCCGGACTTCAGCGCGCCGCCGAAGGAGCGCCCGGTGCGCGACGCCAAGCCCTTTGCCGAGAAGAAGCCCTACGAAGGCAAGAAGTCCTACGATGACGCCAAGCCGCAGGGCGACAGGAAGCCCTGGGCCGAGAAGCGGGCCGCAGCACCGGCGCGCGGCGCGACGGATGACCTGGCCCAGGCCGATGCCGAGGTCTGGGGTGCTGCACCGGCCAAGCCCGCCCGCGACGACTGGAGCAACGACAAGCCCGCCTTCAAGAAGAAGCCGAAGAGCGCTTCCAACGCCTATGACAAGCCGGCCAAGCCCGACTGGGCCGGCAAGCCCAAGGGGGACAAGCCCGCCTATGCGGCCAAGGGTGACAAGCCGGCCTATGCCGGCAAGCCGAAGGGCAAGTTCGACGATCGCGGCCCGGCATCGGGTCCGAAGAAGAAGAGCTTCAAGCCGAAGGGCTGATCCCGCTCGAATGTAATCTTACGACAAGGCCCGCGCATTGCCATGCGCGGGCCTTTGCATTTGCCGCCTTGTCCGCTTAGCCGGCACTGGTTTGCGATCGTGGCATTGCCCCTCACCCTGGCCCGACCGGGGTCGAGCCGCGTGTCTCGACCCGTCCTTCGGCCCCCCCGCAGGCGGGGAGAGGGAATTCCGTCTGACCCTTCTGCCTCGTGCCCCCTATGGCCCGACCGGCCCCGCCCCCCGCCATCGCCGAGGGCGGCAAGGGAACAATTGTCCCGCCTCCGCGTTGTCGAGCGCGCAAGGATAGAGCGGGGGCGGTATGTCGGATTTTGCAGCGCGGGCTCATGCTCTGGACCAGCGGCGAAAGGCGAGATCGGCCTTTCTCGCCGGCATGGGGCGTGGGCTCGCCGGGGCGCTCCTCTTCTCCCTCCCCATGCTGATGACCATGGAAATGTGGCAGCTCGGCTTCCATATCGCCCGCGAAAAACTGCTGTTCCTGATGGTCGTCGACCTGCCGCTGCTGGTCATCCTGTCGCATCGCATCGGCTTCGAGGAAACCTTCGACTGGCGCGAAGACGTGCGCGACGCGATCGTTGCCTATGGCGTCGGCATTGCGGCGAGCGCGGCGATCCTGTTCCTGTTCGGCCTGCTGAACCTCGATATGCCGTGGAGCGAAGTGATCGGCAAGATCGCCATTCAGGCGGTGCCGGCCAGCATCGGCGCCATGCTCGGCCGCAGCCAGCTGACGCGCGACGAGGATGCCGACTGCGAGGGGCCGGAGCCGCGCCAGCGCCGCACCTCCTATGTCGGCGAGCTGTTCCTGATGGTGGTCGGCGCGCTCTTCCTGTCGCTGAACGTCGCGCCGACCGAGGAGATGATCCTGCTCTCCTACAAGATGACCGCCTGGCATGCGCTGGCGACCATCCTGCTGTCGATCGGGCTGATGCACGGCTTCGTCTATGCCGTCTCCTTCGAAGGCGGCCACGAGCTGTCGCCCGATACCCCCTGGTGGCACGCGCTGATCCGCTTCACCCTGCCCGGCTACGTCATCGCGCTTTCGATCAGCCTGTTCTTGCTGTGGATCTTCGAGCAGGTCGACGGCACGGCGCTGACGCCGCTGGTCTTCGCCATGATCGTGCTCGCCTTCCCTGCCGCCATCGGCGCCGCTGCGGCGCGTCTTATCCTGTGAGGTATCCCATGAGCCCGTCGCACAGCCGCAGACATACCGAAGCCGACGATCCGCACTGGCTGGAATGGCTGACCGGCCTGATCGCGCTCACCGTCATCGCCGCGCTGATCGGCTGTGTCGGCTGGAACGCCTTGACGGAGCGGATGGAACCGCCGGAATTCGCCATCGAGGCGACCGGCATGGAGCACGTACCGGGCGGCTACCGGATCACCTTCGACATCGAGAACCGAGCCAACAGCACGGCTGCGGCTGTCATCGTCCGGGGGGAACTGACGCGCGGCGAGGAGAGCGTCGAATCGGTTGACGTCACCTTCGACTACGTGCCGGGCCAGTCCCAGTCGAGCGGCGCGATCCTGTTTTCGACCGATCCCGGCAGCGCCCGACTGACGCTGAGAGCGATCGGCTATACCGATCCGTGAACGGTCCCCTCACCCGCCGATCAGCGTCAGCCACTCGTCCTCGGTGAGGACCGAAACCCCGAGTTCCTGGGCCTTGGTCAGCTTGGAACCGGCGTCCGCGCCCGCGACCACGTAGTCGGTCTTCTTCGACACCGATCCGGCGACCTTGGCGCCGAGGCTCTCGGCCCTCGCCTTCGCTTCGTCGCGGGTGAATTTTTCCAGAGAGCCGGTGAAGACCACGGTCTTGCCGGCGACCGGGCTACCGCTTACGACCGGCGCCTCGGCGTCGATCGGCGTAATCTCCTGAAGCAGCCTGTCGACCACTTCGAGATTGCGCGGCTCCTTGAAGAACTCGACGATCGAGGCAGCGACCACCTCGCCGATGCCGTCGATGGCGTTGAGTTCGTTCCAGGCATCGCCGAACATCGGCGCGGCCGCCTTCATCGCCTCGGCAAAGGCGCCGTAGGAGCCATAGGAGCGCGCCAGGAGCTTGGCCGTGGTCTCGCCGACATGGCGAATGCCGAGCGCGAAGATCAGCCTGTGCAGGGCGATTTCGCGGCGTGCGTCGATGGCGTCGAACAGCTTTCGAACGCTGACGCGGCCAAAACCCTCGATATTCTCGAGCTTGACCAGCGGCGAGGCCTCCTGCCGGCGCTTCAGGGTGAAGATGTCGGGTGCGGTGCGGATCTGGATCGCCGGATCCTCGGCCTCGAAGAAGAAGTCGACCTGCTTGGTGCCCAGCCCCTCGATGTCGAAGGCGTTGCGCGAGACAAAATGCTTGATGTGTTCCTTGGCCTGCGCCGAGCAGACGAAGCCGCCGGTGCAGCGCGTGACGGAATCGAACTTGCCGGTCTTCTCGTTCATTTCCCGCACGGCATGGCTGCCGCAGACCGGGCACTTGGTCGGAAAAGCATAAGGCACGGCATCCGCCGGGCGCTTTTCCAGCACCACGTCGAGCACCTGCGGAATGACGTCGCCGGCCCGCTGGACGATGACCGTGTCGCCGACCCGGATGTCGTGATCGTCGGGCCGGATACGCTCGCCGGAATTGCCGATTCCCTGGATGTAATCGGCATTGTGCAGCGTCGCATTGGTCACCACCACGCCGCCCACCGTGATCGGCTCGAGCCGTGCCACGGGGGTTAGCGCCCCGGTGCGGCCAACCTGGATGTCGATCGCCTCGACGGTGGTAAAGGCCTGCTCGGCCGGGAACTTGTGGGCGGTCGCCCAGCGTGGGCTACGGGAGCGGAAGCCGAGGCGTTCCTGCAGGTCGAGCCGGTCGACCTTGTAGACGACACCGTCGATGTCGTAGTCGAGATCGGCGCGCATCAGGCCGATCTGGCGATAGTGGTCGAGCACTTCGGCGGTCGAGGTGAGCCGCTTCATCAGCGGATTGACCGGGAAACCCCATTCGCGGAATTTCTCCACCATGCCCATCTGCGTGTCGGCCGGCATGTCGGACATCTCGCCCCAGGCATAGGCGAAGAATTTCAGCTTGCGGCTGGCCGTTACCTTCGGATCGAGCTGGCGCAGCGAGCCGGACGCGGTGTTGCGCGGATTGACGTAAAGCGGCTTGCCTTCGGCCTCCATCTGGGCGTTGAGCGCCAGGAAGGCGCTTTTCGCCATGTAAACTTCGCCGCGCACCTCGACCACGGCCGGCGCACCCGCCGGCAGCTGCCGCGGGATCTCCTGAATGGTCAGGATATTGGCGGTGACGTTTTCGCCGGTCGTACCGTCACCACGCGTCGCGGCCGTGACGAGCCGGCCGTTCTCGTAGCGGATCGACATGGAAAGCCCGTCGATCTTCGGCTCGGCGGTAAAGGCGATCGAATCGTCCGGCAGGCGTCCGAGGAAGCGATAGACCGAAGCGACGAAATCGGCGACGTCCTCGTCGGAAAAGGTATTGTCGAGCGAAAGCATCGGGCGGGCATGGACGACCTGGGCGAAGGTCACCGAAGGGGCGGCGCCGACGCGTATGGACGGGCTGTCGGGGCGGATGAGGGCCGGGAAACGCGCCTCGATCGCGTCGTTGCGGCGCTTCAGCGCGTCGTAGTCGGCATCAGAGATCTCCGGCCGGTCCTTGCCGTGATAGAGCGCATCATGGCGGGCGATCTCCTCGGCCAGCCGCGCAAGCTCGGCCCTCGCCTGCTCCTCGTTCAGGTCCTCGACCGCGATCATCTGCTCTGCCATTGCCCAGCTCCGAAATTGACTCGACGGTCTTAGCCGAATTTCTCCGGATGAAAAACCTCAGGCCTGCATCCGGACGGATTGATCAGCCAAGACTGCCGGCGCAGAGATCGATCCGTGCCAGAAGCGGCAGGTGATCGGAGGCCTTGCGGGCGAGCGGCGTGTCATGCACCGCCATTTCGGCGATCAGGTCGGCGCGGTTGGCCATGATTCGGTCGAGCGAGAGCACCGGCATGCGGGCCGGATAGCTGGGGATCGGGGTGGGCAGCGGGCCGAACACCGATTCGAGGCGGGTGAGCGCCGATCCGGGGCCGAGCCGCCATTCGTTGAAATCGCCCATCAGGAGGGTTGGTCGGTCTTCGCGCCGGCCGATGATGTCGAGTATGGTATCCGCCTGCTGGCGGCGGGCCCAGCGCAGCAGACCGAGATGAGCAGCGATGATTCGCAGTCCTTCACGCGCCTCGAGATCGATTTCGGCGACCAGCGCGCCACGCGGCTCGAGCCCCGGCAGGGCCACCTGGTGCACGTCGCGCACCACGCCCTCCTTGAACAGCAGCACATTGCCGCGCCAGCCATGGGATTTCGGCTTGTGCAGCACCGGCACCGGCATCAGCCCGGTCTCCAGCCGAAGCCTCGGCAGGTCGAGCAGGCCGGACCGCTCGCCGAATCGCTGGTCGGCCTCCTGCAGGGCGATCACGTCCGGGTCCATCTCGCGGATGACCTCGATGATCCGCTCCGGATCGAAGCGGCCGTCGGTGCCGACGCATTTATGGACATTGTACGAGGCGACCAGCATGGAGCCGTCGCGCGCGTCCCGCGTCAACGGATTGTGGATGCGATTGGACCGGTTCTTGATCGAGGCGATGACTGCGGAAGCCAGATTGTTTTTGGTCTTCGTCATTTCACTTCCATGCGCACTGCGCCGTTGCCGAACCGGTCCCAAGCATAGGGCTCGAAGAGGGAGAAACCACGCCCGATCGGGAATGACGACAGGATTTCGACAAGACAGATCTCCATCACAGATAGGGCGAACCGAGCCAGAGGACACGGTCGAACAGACGGTAAACGAACGGGCGCCGGCGCAGTTCCTCCTGCGTGACGGGTTCGGCCCCTTCGAGCGAGGCGTCGATGCGCGCTTCGATCGTCGCGGCAAAGGCGGTATCGAAGACCTCCAGGTCAATCTCGAAATTGAGCCTGAGCGAACGCGAATCGAGATTGGACGAGCCGACGAAGGACCATTGCCCGTCGACGGTCATCAGCTTCGAATGATCAAATTGCCCCCCGGCGCGAAAGATCCGGCTTCCGTCCTTGAGAATCTGGTCGAATTGGGCGGCCATGGCATGGCTGACGATCGCGAGATTGTTCTGCGCCGGGATGACGATGTCGACGGTCACCCCGCGCCGCGCCGCGGTTGCGAGCGCGCCCAGCAGAATATTGTCGGGCAGGAAATACGGCGACATGATGCGGATCGACTTCTCCGCGACGGAGAAGGCGCCCATCATCATTTTCTGGTTGGTTTCGAGATTGGTGTCGGGTCCGGAGACGACAGTGCGCACGAAGCTCGGCGTGCCGGGCTCGGCGGCGAAGGGCGCCACACCCCAGTCGGCCCCGGTGAGAATTTCGCCCGTCTCGAAATGCCAGTCCTCGGCCGCCACGGCGAAGATGTCGGCGACCACCGGGCCGGTCAGGCGGAAATGCGTGTCGCGCGCCGCCTCGTCGCCCTCGAAGGCGGAGCGGATGTTCATGCCGCCGAGGAAGGCGACAGCGCCATCGGCCACCAGGATCTTGCGGTGGGTGCGCAGATTGGCATAGGGCAGCCGAAGCCCCATGATGACCTTGCCGTTGAAGGTGGCAACCGCGACGCCTGCATCGGTGAGATAGCCGATGATGCTCGGCACGCTGTAGCGGGCACCCACCGCGTCGATCAGCACGCGAACCGCCACGCCGCGCCGGTGGGCAGCGATCAGCCGGTCTGCCACCCGAAGCCCCGCGGCGTCGCGGTCGAAGATGTAGGTCTCCAGGATGACGCTGCGCTCGGCGGCGTCGATTGCCTCGCAGAAGGCGGCATAGGTCTCGGCGCCAGAGGACAGCATGTCGATCCGGTTGCCGGAGGAAAGCGCGTGCTTGGCGACGCGGTCGCCGAGCGTCTTCAGCCCCGCCATGCGGCTGCCGAAGCGGGTCTCCACCGCCTCGCGCGACACGCCGTAGTGCGAAAGCGTCCGCCACAACTCGTCGAGATGCAGCGCGCGGCGCGAAATCAGCGACTTGCGACGGATGCGGTTGACGCCGACCACGGCATAGATCAGCGCGCCGAGCAGCGGCGACAGCAGGATGACGCCGACCCATCCCAGGGCCGAGCGGACCTCGCGCTTGGTCATCGCCGCATGGATAGCGGCCACCGCGCCCATGGCGATCGACAGGACGGCGAGGATATGCGGCCAATAGGAAGACAGGACTTCGAACATCGTGCACCGAGGGAAACAGGTTTCGGCCTTGAATGCAATCGCCGCACCAAAGGTCCGTCGGCTCAGTTTTCTCCGGCCAGAAGACGCGCGGCGGCCGCCCTCGCCTCGTCGGTGACGGAGGCGCCGGCGAGCATGCGGGCGATCTCCTCACGCCGGTGTTCCGGCTCCATGGTGGCGACGCGGGTGGCGATCTTCTCGCCGCCCTCGCCTGTCGGTCCCTTGGAAATCAGGAGATGGGTGGCAGCGCGGGCCGCGACCTGCGGAGCGTGGGTGACGGAGAGGACCTGCACCTTGGCCGACAGCCGCTTGAGGCGCTGGCCGATCGCATCGGCGACGGCACCGCCGACGCCTGTGTCGATTTCGTCGAACACCAGGGTGGGCGCCGAACCGCGATCGGCGAGCGCCACCTTCAGCGCCAAAAGGAAGCGTGACAGCTCGCCGCCGGAGGCGACCTTCATGATCGGCCCCGGACGCGTGCCGGGATTGGTCTGGACGTGGAATTCCACGGTGTCGATGCCCTCGGCCGTCGCAGCGTCCGGATCGCTCGTCACCTCGACCATGAAGCGCGCGCGCTCCAGCTTCAGCGCCGGCAGCTCGGCCATGACCGCCTCGGACAGCGCAGAGGCCGCATTGCGGCGTTTCGTCGACAGAGCCCCGGCCAGGTGGTCGTAATGTGCCTTCGCCTCGATCACGCCGGCCTCCAGCGAACCCAGCTTCTCCTCGCCGGCGTCGAGCTCTGCAAGATCGGCAATCATCTTCTCGGCGAGCGCCGGAAGACCGGTCACCGGCACGGAATATTTGCGGCCCGCGGCGCGCAAGCCAAACAACCGCTCTTCGACCCGCTCCAGCTCGTTCGGATCGAATTCGGTGCGCCGAAGTGCCGCCTCGACTTCCATCTGCGCATTGGAGAGATTGTCGAGCGCACTGTCGAGCAGTTGCACCGTATCCTCGAGAAGGCCCGGCGCCTCGTGGCTCTTGCGCTCCAGCCGGCGGACCAGCGAGGCGATCAGCGGCACGGGCGAGGCATGGCCGTTGAGGAATTCGGACGCCTCGGCGATGTCGCCGGCAATCCGTTCCGACTTCTGCATCACAGCCCGGCGTTCGGCGAGTTCGTCCTCTTCGCCGTCACGCGGCGAGAGCTTTTCCAGCTCCTCGACCGAAGCCCGAAGATAATCCGCCTCGCGGGCGGCGGCCTCGACGCGGGCGCGATGGGCTTTCAGCACCCGGTCGGCGTCCCGCCAGCGGCGATAGCTCTCGCCGAGGCTGACTGCCTCGTCGGAGAGGCCGGCAAAGGCGTCGAGCAGCATGCGGTGGGCATCGGTGTCGACGAGCGCCCGGTCGTCGTGCTGGCCGTGGATCTCGACGAGCAATTGGCCCGCCTGACGCATCAGTTGCACGGAGACCGGCTGGTCGTTGATATAGGCGCGGGTGCGGCCGTCGGTCGACTGGACGCGGCGGAAGATCAGGTCGCCGTCGTCATCCACGCCATTGCCGCGCAGGATGGTACGAGCCGGATGGCCCATGGCGACGTCGAAAACCGCCGTCACCTGCCCCTTGTCCTCGCCATGGCGAACGAGCGAGCCGTCGCCGCGCCCGCCAAGCGCCAGCGACAGGCTGTCAAGCAGGATGGACTTGCCGGCGCCGGTTTCGCCCGTCAGGACGGACAGTCCGGCCTCGAAGGCAAGATCCAACCGCTCGATCAGTACGATATCGCGGATCGACAGCTGGACCAGCATGGAACACTCATCTCGCGTCTAGGAAGGAAGGGTCAGCTCCCGACAAGAATCTTCTTGCCGGCCCTTGCGATCCACGAACCGGAATTCTCGCGGGGCTCAAGGCCGCCGGACTTCAGGAGCTTGTAGGAATCGGCATACCACTGGCTGTCGGGATAGTTATGGCCAAGCACGGCGGCCGCGGTCTGCGCTTCCGTCACCACGCCCATGGCGAAGTAGGCCTCGACCAGGCGCGCCAGCGCTTCCTCAATCTGGTTGGTGTTCGGATACTTCTCGACCACGACGCGGAAGCGCGAGATCGACGCAAGGTATTCCTTGCGTTCCAGATAGTAGCGGCCGATCTGCATTTCCTTGCCGGCCAGCTGGTCGCGGGCGAAACGGATCTTGGCCTGGGCGTCGTCGATGTATTCGGAGTCCGGATAGTTATCGACCACCTTCTGCATGGCGTCGATCGTCTGCAGAGAAGGCTTCTGGTCCTGCGTGACGCTGGTGATCTGCTTCCAGTACGAAAGGCCGACGAGATACTGCACGTAGGCGGAATCGTCCGAACGGGGATAAAGGTTGAGATAACGGTTGCCGGCTGCGACAGCATCGGTATAGCGCGCCTGGCGATATTTGGTGAAGGTACTCATCACCAGCGCCTTCTGCGACCATTCGGAGAACGGATGCTGGGCATCGATGGCATCGAACTTGCGCGACGCTTCGACGATGTTGCCGGCCTTGATGTTGGCCAGGCCCTGATTGTAGAGCGCTTCCGGCGGGTCGGTTTCGATGCCGAGCTTGGTGATGTCGATATCGGGATCGGACTGGCAGGCGGCAAGCAGCGCGCCGGATACCGTCATCATCACACATATACTGGCTATACGCGCGGCTTTATTCACAACGACCGACCCTACATGACTCATTCGACAGTTCCCGATTGCAGCGCCGCTAGAAAACAGTCGCTTTCAACACGCGTTTCTAGCCATAAAAGCAGTATGAGAGCAACGCAATGATGGCGATTTAACGCATTTTTGTGGCGGGCCGACAGGAAAGCCCGGAAATGGTTCAAGCTCCGCTGCGCCGGGCAAACGCGCAGCAATTCGTCCCGGCATAAAAAAGGGCCGAGGATAGATACCCCGGCCCCAGTCTGGAGGTAATTTGAAGGTCAGGCCGACCAGGGTGCGAATTCCGGCACGTTGACCGCGACGAATTCGCGCGCCCGCGCCTGGAGGCTGCGCGCCGGGGCCTCGACGACCTCGTAGGCATCGCGGTTTTCCAGGAGCGCCTTGAGCGCATTGGCATTGAGCTTGTGGCCGCCGCGATAGGAGCGGTAGCAGCCGATGAACTGCGCACCAGCAAGCGCCAGGTCGCCAACGGCGTCGAGCGTCTTGTGGCGGACGAACTCGTCCTTCTCGTAACGCAGGCCCTCGACGTTGATGACCGTATTGTCGTCGGAGATGACGACGGAATTCTCCAGCGACGACCCGAGCGCGAATCCGGCCGCCCACAGGCGCTCCACATCGCGCATGAAGCCGAAGGTACGAGCCCGCGACAGTTCGTTCTTGAAGGTGGCGGCGGTGAGGTCGCCGGCCCATTTCTGGCGGCCGATCAGCGGGCTTTCGAAGTCGATCTCGACCTCGAAGCGCGTGCCGTCATAGGGACGGAATTCCGCCCAGGAGGCGCCGGACTCGATGCGTACCGGCTTGGTCACGCGGATATAGCGGCGCTTGACGCCGAGATTGACGATGCCGACCTGCTCGACCGCATCGATGAATACTTCCGAGCTGCCGTCCATGATCGGCATCTCGGCGCCGTCGACCTCCATCACGAGGTTGTCGAGGCCGAGCGCATAGATCGCCGCCATGACATGCTCGATGGTGGCGATGGAGCGGGCCGGAGAAAAGCCGAGAACGGTGCAGAGATCCGTATTGCCGACCTGAGAGGAAACCGCCTTGAACTCGACCGAACTGCCATCGTCGTAGGTACGAACGAACACGATACCCGTGCCGGCCTCGGCCGGCAGCATGTTGAGGGTCACCTGGCGCCCCGAATGGACGCCGATACCCGTCAGGCTGAGGGGAGCTGCGATAGTGGTCTGGAAGCCGAGCAATGCGATTGCCATGAAAATTGCCTTTAGCGGTGCAGCCCGCCCGGCCCTCGGGGCTCGGATGTTGCGGCTGCTCTTGTCATTTCCGGATCGGGGAATCATCGGCCGCTGCCGTCCATGCCCATTTCCGATCCCATACATACGGACAGGCCCGCGTCGTGCCAAATCACTGTTTCTTTCGCATTGTAACGAAACCATACGATTGAAAACAAAGGGCAAAACGGATCAGTTTGGCACGTGTGAAACACAAAGGGCCCGGGTCGTGAGACCCGGGCCCTTGATCACTGAAAGCGCTCGATCAGTTGGATTGGCGGCGAAGGAAGGCCGGGATTTCCAGCTGGTCGTCCTCGTGGCTCGAACGCGACGGGGGCGTGGCGCGACCCTGGTCGTCAAGCTGGCCGCGACGCGGCGCATAGAGGCTGGCTTCCGGCGAAAGAGCGCGACGCTGCGGAGCGGCCGTGGCCGGAGCAGAGGCGGTCATGTCGACGGCGGGTTCTTCGTCCTGATGGCGGCCAAGCGAGTTGGTGATCCGCTTCAGGAGACCCATCGGACCGCGTTCGTCCTGGGCGGCCGGAGCTGCCGTCTGGGCGCGGTGATCGATTTCGGCACGCAGCACCGGCGGAAAATCTTCCACCTTCGGCATGCGGACCTGATCGACGGTCTGGCGGACTGCCGGAGCAACCGGCTCGTGGCGAACCGGCGCCGGAGCAAGCGGAGCCTGCATTTCCGGTGCGACGTGCATGGCCGGAGCCGGACGGCTCATCACCGGAGCAGGAGCGGCAACCGGCTCGACCGCCATGCGGACGGCGGGCTGTGCTTCGGCAGCCGCAGGCGTGGCGAACAGCCGGCTCTGCGGACGGAATTCCGGCTCGGCGGCCGGCTGCGGTGCGATAGCAGCCTGACGCGCGATGGCGATTTCCAGTTCACGTTCCATTTCAGCTTCGGCCGAACGGATGGTTTCTGCCACCGGGTCGATGGTCTTGGGTGCCTGCGCCATTGCAGGCTGAACTGCGGCCGGAGCCGAAGCAACGGCCGCCGAAGGACGGATAAGGGGCTTTGCCATCGGAGCGGCATCGCGGCCGGCCATCGCATTGGCTGCACGATCGATGCCGGTGGCAACGACGGACACGCGGATCAGGCCTTCAAGCGCTTCGTCGAAGGTCGCGCCGAGGATGATGTTGGCATCCGGATCGACTTCTTCGCGGATGCGGGTGGCAGCCTCGTCGACTTCGAACAGGGTCATGTCGCGACCGCCGGTGATCGAGATCAACAGGCCCTGTGCGCCCTTCATCGAGGTTTCGTCGAGCAGCGGGTTGGCAATGGCGGCTTCCGCAGCCTGCATTGCGCGGCCCTGGCCCGAAGCCTCGCCGGTCCCCATCATCGCACGGCCCATTTCGCGCATCACGGAGCGAACGTCCGCGAAGTCGAGGTTGATCAGGCCTTCCTTGACCATCAGGTCGGTGATGCAGGCGACGCCCGAATAGAGCACCTGGTCGGCCATGGCAAAGGCGTCCGCGAAGGTCGTCTTGTCATTGGCAATGCGGAACAGGTTCTGGTTCGGGATGACGATCAGCGTATCGACAGACTTCTGCAGTTCCTCGATCCCGGCTTCGGCCAGACGCATGCGGCGAGCGCCTTCGAAGTGGAACGGCTTGGTGACGACGCCGACGGTCAGGATGCCCTTGTTGCGGGCGGCCTGGGCAACGACGGGTGCCGCACCGGTGCCGGTGCCGCCGCCCATGCCGGCGGTGACGAAGCACATGTGGGTGCCGTTCAGGTGATCGATGATCTCGTCGATGCATTCTTCAGCGGCAGCGCGGCCGACTTCCGGCTGCGAGCCGGCGCCGAGGCCTTCGGTGACGCTGACGCCGAGCTGAATGATTCGCTCGGCCTTGGTCATGGTCAACGCCTGGGCATCCGTGTTGGCGACGACGAAGTCGACGCCCTGGAGGCCGGCGGTGATCATGTTGTTGACAGCGTTGCCGCCGCCGCCGCCGACGCCGAACACGGTGATCCGAGGCTTCAGCTCGGTGATATCTGGCTTTTGCAGCTTGATGGTCATTTCAGACTTCCTTCTTTCTCCGGCCGCAGCGCCACGCCGGCCATTTCATCTTAACTTTTCGCCCCGACCGGTCCCGCGAGACCGACCTGGACTGAACTCAAAAACTTTCCTTCAGCCATTGGCCCATGCGGGCTATCCGGCTGTTTCCGTTGCCGAAGGGGGAGAACAGACCGCCCTGCCCGGCATGGGTTTCCTGATCGGCGACCTGCGGATAAATCATCAATCCGACTGCGGTCGAAAAAGCGGGCCCCTTGGCCGCGGCCGGCAGGCCAGCGACACCCATGGGGCGCCCGATTCGCACGTTGCGGGCCAGAATGCGGCGAGCCGCCTCCGGCATGCCGGTCAGCTGGCTGGCGCCGCCCGTGAGGACGACTCGCTTGCCGACCACGGGCGAGAAGCCCGACTTCTGAATCCGATCGCGCAACAGTTCAAGAGTCTCTTCGATGCGAGCGCGAATAATGCGCGTCAGCAATGCCTTGGGCACCTGCAGCGGCTGGTCACGGTCGTCCTCGCCGATCGGCGGAACGGAAACCACGTCGCGTTCGTCGGCGCCGTTGGCCAGAGCCGAACCATGGACCACCTTCAGGCGCTCGGCGTCTTCGATGCGGGTCGACAGGCCGCGCGCCAGGTCGGTGGTCACATGGTGACCGCCGATGCTGATGGCGTCGGTGTGAATGAGCTTGCCTTCGGCAAAGACCGAGATCGTCGTCATGCCGCCGCCCATGTCGATCGCCGCACAGCCGAGTTCGACCTCGTCGTCAACCAGGGCAGCAAGGCCGCTGGCGTAAGGGGTGGCGACCACGCCCTCGACGGTCAGGTGCGCACGGTTGATGCAGAGTTCGAGATTGCGCAGCGCTGCCCGCTCGGCGGTCACCACATGCATGTCGACACCGAGGACGTCGCCGTACATGCCGAGCGGATCGCGGATGCCGCGCTCGCCGTCGAGCGAGAAGCCCGTCGGCAACGAGTGCAGCACGGCCCGGTCATTGCCCTGGGACTGCTGGCCGGCGGCGACGAGAACCTTCTTCAGGTCGCCCGATTCGACTTCCTGGCCACCGAGATCGATGGTCGCGGTGTAGACGTCGGAACCGATACGGCCGGCGGACACGTTGACGATCAGGCTCTCGACGGTCAGACCCGCCATGCGCTCGGCCGCATCGACAGCTAGGCGGACGACGCTCTCGACCGCATCAAGATCGGAAATCACGCCGCACTTCACGCCGCGCGAACGCTGGTGGCCGATGCCGATGATCTCGACATTGTGGGTACGGCCCGGCAGAACCGAGCTTTCCTTGCGGGGCGTCAGCCGGCCGATCATGCACACGACCTTGGTCGAGCCGATATCGAGCACCGAGACCACGTGCGCCCGCTTCGACGAAAGCGGCTTCATGCGGGGCAGACCGAAATGGGAGCTTCCGAACAAACTCATATGCTCAGCCCCGCCTTCTTCAGCATCTTGCGCCGCTCTTCGACGGCAACCAGACGGCGCTCCTGCGCACCCGGCGTCAGCTGGATGGTGGTGCGATCGGGAAGGCGAAGGTCGACCGCAGCGATGTCGCGCTCCAGCAGACGCTGTTCGGCGTCCAGGCGCGACAGCTTGGCCAGCGCCACGCCGATATCGTCTTCCGGCAGCTTCACGACAACGCCGTTGTCGAGATGGATGTCCCAGCGGCGACCGGCGACGCGCACGAAGGCTTTCACCCGCGAGGCGATCTCCGGGAACTTGGAAAACTCGCCTTCGACGGCGGCAGCGGCCGTCTCGGCGTCGCGTCCGACGAACAGCGGCAGGGAGGCAAACTTGTTGTCGCGCAGCGGAGCAATTACGCTGCCGGACTTCTCGATCAGCGAAAGCTCGGTGCCGTGCTGCCAGATGCCGTAGGCCTGACGCTCGCGCAGGACGACTTCGACGGCGCGCGGATAGATCTTGCGAACCTCGGCCGATTCGACCCAGGGCAGATCGGAAAGCGCCGCACGGGCCGAGGCGATGTCGAGACCGAGCAGACTGGTCGAGCCGTCGAGACCAAGCAGCTGAAGGATGTCGATTTCGGATGTGTGCTCATTGCCGGAGACGCGCACGTCCTCGACGGCGAAACCGGCGCCGGTGGTGACAGCTTGAACGACTGCCGGACCATGACCGCCGACGACGATGCCGTAGAGCGCAACGGCGGAATAGAACCCAACCAGGGAAACCTTGCCGGCATGAGCTGGAATGGCGATGCGGCCGGAGCAGAGGCTCACGACGAAGCGCACGACGCGGCGCATCGGCCGAGGCAGGACACGCCCCTCGCCGGCAGAAACGGAGGCCACGCCGTAGCGCCCACCCATATCCGCAGATCTATCGCCGTTCACCGCAAACAAGACGCGTCCTCCACCATCCACCGAAGAAACTCACCAAAACCAAGACCGGCATGTGCCGCCATTTCCGGCACCAGCGAGGTCGGGGTCATGCCGGGCTGGGTATTAATCTCCAGCCAGATCAGCTCGCCATCCTCGGAGAAACGATCGTCGTAACGGAAGTCCGAGCGACTCACTCCGCGACACCCGACCGCCTGGTGTGCCATGAGGGCCAATGATTGTATTTTTTGGTAAATTTTCGGTGAAATTTCCGCAGGAAGTACGTGACGGGACCCGCCCGCAACATATTTGGAATCATAGTCATAGAAGCCATGCCCCTGCGGCACGATCTCGATGACGCCAAGCGCCTTGTCGCCCATGACGCCGCAGGTGAGCTCGCGGCCGGCGACGTAATGCTCGACCATGACGCGGTCGCCATAGCGCCACTCGCTGGAACCCAGCGACTGCGGCGGATGCGACGCATCTTCGCGGACAATGACGACGCCGAAGCTCGACCCTTCACGGACCGGCTTGACGACATAAGGGGGCGCGATCGGATGTTCGTTGCCGATATCGAAGCGCGACATCACTTTTGCCTCGGCGACCGGGACACCGGCATGAGCGGCGACGATCTTCGCCTGCCCCTTGTCCATGGCGAGCGCTGAAGCGAGCACGCCGGAATGCGTGTAGGGGATCTGGAGATATTCGAGCACGCCCTGGATCGTGCCGTCCTCGCCGAAGGGGCCATGCAACGCATTGAAGGCCACGTCCGGACGAAGGTTAGCGAGCACCTGGCCGATATTGCGGTCGACGTCGATGCGCGTGACGCGATAGCCTTCGGCTTCCAGGGCAGCAGCACAGGCATTCCCCGAGGACAGCGACACCGGCCGCTCGGAAGAAAGACCACCCATCAGGACGGCTACATGCTTGCCACTCATCAACGCCCCCGCAAATCGCAGACCAACTGTCGGACATCGGGCGGCGATGAAGTCATCGCTAAAGGCCCTGTCCTTTGCTTAAGTTAGACAACAGTAAGGTTAATGAAGTGTTTACTTTCGTTAACCGGCCGTCGCAGAGGGCCGATTTATTTGCTCGCGGCGCGCACGACAAAGCCCACCCAAGCTATTGGAATATCGCATTGATCTGGAACTTCTTGGTCGACCGGAGCTCAGCCGGCGCGACGCCCGGAATGCGCTACCGGGATGGGCGCCGACATGACGATCGTACCCGTCGACAGCGAGTCGATGTCTCGATGGTGCACGATTCGATTGCGCCCGCTCGCCTTGGCGACATAGAGGGCCCGGTCAGCCTCGGAGAAGATCTCGTTGAAGCCGCGGGCTCCGGCCAGGTCGGCAATGCCGCCGGATATGGTGATGCGCACGCTCCTTTCGCCGGCCGCGACCTCGAGTGCGGCGACCCGCTGGCGCGCCAGGTCGGCCCGCTCGGCAATGGTCCCGGCATCGTCCCTCGACCAGAGCACGGCGAATTCCTCGCCACCAATCCGGGCGCAGATCTCGCCGTCGGCGAAGGTATCGCGGATGACCTCGGCCACCGCGGCGATCACGTCATCGCCGGCCGAATGGCCGAAGGTATCGTTGACCGCTTTGAAGCGGTCGATGTCGAAGAGCACGAGCGAGGCGTCGCCATGGCTGTCGTCGAAGGCCTTGTGGAAGGCCCGACGGTTGAGCAGCCCGGACAGCATGTCGATCCGGCTGATTCGCTCAAGTTCCGAGCGCGAGACGCCGAGATCGTAGATGGCGAAGCCCACCACGGAATAGGCGATCACCGCGACGATGAAGGAGACCGGCGGCGTCAACACGGTGGCGATGACCAGGGCGGGAAAGAGATCGTAAGGCAGAAGACCGAAGGCGACGAGGGCAAAATGGGCGCAGATGTTGAGGCCATAGGCCAGCATGGCGATCTTCGACGCCATCCACACCGCACGCCAGACCACTGCGCGGCGGCTGGAAAATTCGCCAAGCGTCAGTTGCCGCACGATCCAGTTTCTGGTCGCATTCCCCATGAACCACTCTCCTAATACGCCCGGAGAATAGGGGCGCCCGCTTAACAATTCGTCGAGCGGGCACGCGAGGGGTGAAATTATCTGGAATCAATTTTCCGCGTTGGGCGGGATAAGGGGAGAAATCGGGAGCAGGCAATTCCCGCTCCCGCCCACTATTCAGTCGTCGCGCCGTGGAACGGCTTGACCTCGCGGCCCGGCATGAAGATGCCGATCCGCTTGATTTCCCATTCGAGCTTGACGCCGGAATGTTCGAAGACGTGCTGGCGCACGGTCTCGCCGAGATATTCCAGGTCGTAGGCCGTGGCATGGCCGACATTGATCATGAAATTGCAGTGCAGCGACGACATCTGCGCGCCGCCGATCATCAGGCCGCGGCAGCCGGCCTGGTCGATCAGTTCCCAGGCCGAATGGCCCTCCGGGTTCTTGAAGGTCGAGCCGCCCGTCTTTTCCTTGACCGGCTGCACCGTCTCGCGGTGATGGCGAACCGCGTCCATGTCGGCGCGGATCTTGGCCTTTTCTTCCGGATAGCCCTCGAACAGCACGCTGGTGAAGATCAGTCCTTCCGGCGCGTTGGAGTGACGATAGCTGTAACCCATGTCGGCCTTCGACAGGACATGGACATTGCCCTTGCGATCGACCGCCTCGACTTCGATCAACCGCTCGGCCGTCTCTCCGCCGTTGGCGCCGGCATTCATCAGCACGGCGCCGCCGATCGAGCCCGGAATGCCGTAGTAGAAGTGGAAGCCACCGATATTGTGGTCCATCGCCATGGCGGCAATGTGCTTGTCGGGGCAGATCGCGCCGGCCCGGATGCGGTTTTCGCCGGCGAGCTCGACCTGGCCGAAACCCTTGGCGGACAAACGGATGACCACGCCCGGAATGCCGCCGTCGCGCACCAGAAGGTTGGAGCCGACGCCGACGACGGTCAGCGGAACGTCTTCAGGCAGAAGCTTGAGAAAGGCGATGAGGTCTTCCCGGTCGTGCGGCTGGAACATCAGCTCGGCAAGACCGCCGGCCTGGAACCACGTCACGCGATCCATCGGCGCATCCGGCGTCAGCCGACCGCGCAATTGTTCAACACCGGGCCCGAGCGAGGCCAGCAGCTTTTCCCCATCCACCTGTTTCATTCAAGACTTTCCCGAAAACGCTTCCAGTTCGCGCGGCAGCGCTGCCGCCCACTGGGTGATGTTACCTGCTCCCAACAGAATCACGAAATCACCCGGTTGTGCAATGCCCCCGACGATCGGCGCCAGCTGATCGGGCGATGCGAGATAGCGGGCGTCGCGATGGCCGCCGGCGCGGATGCGCTCGACCAGGGCCTCGGCATTGGCGCCTTCGATCGGATCCTCGCCCGCAGCATAGACCGGGGCGAGCAGCAGCGTGTCGGCATCGTTGAAGCAGTTGGCAAAATCCTCGAACAGGCTCGACAGGCGCGAATAGCGATGCGGCTGGTGCACGGCGATGATCCGGCCCTGGCAGGCCTCGCGGGCCGCCTTGAGCACGGCCTTGATCTCGACCGGATGATGGCCGTAATCGTCGAACACCTGCACGCCATTCCATGTGCCCGTCAACGTGAAGCGCCGCTTGACGCCGCCGAAGGACGAAAGCCCCTTGCGGATCGCCTCTTCCGGAATGTCGAGACGGTTGGCGACCGCAATCGCCGCGCAGGCATTGGCGATGTTGTGGCGACCGGGCATCGGCAGCCGCAGGTCCTTGAAATTGAACACCCGGCCGGTGCGACGGCGGCGGATCTCGACGTCGAAGATCGAATGCGTGCCCTCGAGCCGGATGTTGGAATAGCGCACGTCGGCCTGCGGGTTCTCGCCATAGGTGATGACCTTGCGATCCTCGATGCGGCCGACCAGCGCCTGGACTTCCGGATGATCGAGGCACATCACGCCGAAGCCGTAGAACGGCACGTTCTCGACGAACTGACGGAAGGCGGCGCGCACGGCGTCGAAGGTTCCGTAATGGTCCAGATGCTCGGGGTCGATATTGGTGACGATCGCCACTTCGGCCGGAAGCTTCAGGAAGGTGCCGTCCGATTCGTCGGCCTCAACCACCATCCACTCACCCTCGCCCATGCGGGCATTGGTGCCATAGGCATTGATGATGCCACCGTTGATGACGGTCGGGTCGAGCCCGCCGGCGTCGAGCAGGGCTGCAACCATCGAGGTCGTCGTGGTCTTGCCATGCGTGCCACCGATGGCGATGGCATTGCGGAAGCGCATCAGTTCGGCCAGCATTTCGGCCCGACGCACGATCGGCAGCAGCTTTTCCCGCGCCGCGACGAGTTCCGGATTGTCCCTCTTGATCGCCGTCGAGACGACCACGACCTCGGCCTCGCCGAGGTTCTCGGCCGTGTGGCCGACATGGACTTCGATGCCCTTGGCGCGCAGCCGCTGGACGTTGGCACCGTCGGACTGATCCGATCCCTGGACGCGATGGCCCAGATTGTGCAGCACTTCGGCAATGCCGCTCATCCCGATCCCACCGATGCCGATGAAATGGACGAGCCCGATGGAGGTCGGCATTTTCATGAATTGGCTCCCTTCACGTGAGCGATATCCTTGCCAGCGGCAATAGACTCAACGAGGTCGGCGAGCAAGCGTGTTGCGTCGGGCTTTCCTGCTGTTCTGGCGGCCTCGGCCATCCGTGTCAGCCTTTCCGGCTCCTGCATGGCGCTCGTGAGCAGCTGCGCCAGGCGCTCAGGCGAAAGCTCCGACTGGGCAATGACGCTCGCGCCGCCGGAGGCCGCAAGGGCCGCAGCATTGGCCGCCTGGTCGTGGTCGAGCGCATAGGGATAGGGCACGAGGATCGACGGGCGCCCGACCACCGACAATTCCGAGACCGTCGAGGCGCCGGAGCGGCAGATCACCAGATGGGCAGCTGCGATGCGGCCGGCCATGTCGGTGAAGAAGGGCGAAACCTCGGCCGGAACGCCGAGCTTTTCGTAACAGGACTTGACGCGTTCGGCATCCTCCGGCCGTGCCTGCTGGGTGACCGTCAGGCGGTTCCGCAGGGATGCGTCCAGCAGGCTGATGGCGTTCGGAAGCGCCGAGGAAAAGAACTGCGCGCCCTGGCTGCCGCCGAACACCACGAGACGGAACGGGCTGCCGGGCTGCGACGGGCTGTAGGGGATGGACGAAGCAGCGATCACGGCAGGACGCACCGGATTTCCGGTCACCACCGTCTTGTCGGCATAGGTCCCGCCCTCGGGAAGGAAGCCGCCGGCAATCGCCTTGACCCGCGTGGCGAGCGCCTTGTTGGCGCGCCCCATGACCGCGTTCTGCTCGTGCAGCAGCGTCGGCACGCCGAGGCCGGCGGCGGCCAGCAGCGGCGGCACCGTCGGATAGCCGCCGAAGCCGATGACGGCCTTCGGCTTCAACTGGCGGATCAACCGCTTTGCCTGGCGAAACCCCTTCCACAGCGACAGCAGCGCGCGCGCCACCGCGATCGGGTTCTTCGAGCCGATGGTCGCGGAGGCGACGGTGTGGATCGCCTCAGCCGGGAAAGTGCCGGCATAACGTTCGGCGCGGCTGTCGGTCACCAGATGCACGGAATAGCCGCGCTCGGCGAGCAGATGCCCCAGCGCCTCGGCCGGAAAGAGATGGCCGCCGGTACCACCGGCGGCGAGCAGGATGATGCCTTTTGTCATGATGGCTTACTCCGCCGGAACGCCGTGCGCGGCGCGAAAGAGACTGCGCTCCTGGGCGCGCTTTTCCGGCCGCCGACGCGTCAGCGCCAGGATGAAGCCGGCAGTCACGCAGATCGCGATCATCGACGAGCCGCCATAGGAGATGAGCGGCAGCGTCATGCCCTTGGCCGGCAGCAGTTCGAGGTTCACGCCGATGTTGATCATCGACTGCGTGCCGATCAGAAGCACCAGGCCTGCGACGGCGAAACGGTTGAAGTCGTTGCGTTCCCTGAAGGCGTGGCTGAGGCCGCGCAGAACGAGGAAGCCGAAGATGGAAACCAGCACCATGCAGAAGAAGATGCCGAACTCTTCCGCCGCGACCGAGAAGATGAAGTCGGTATGGCTGTCCGGGATGATGCGCTTGACGATGCCCTCGCCCGGCCCCTGGCCGAACCAGTCGCCGCGGATGATCGCCTGGCGGGCGGTATCCACCTGGAAGGTGTCGCCCTCGCCGGTGAGGAACCGGTCGATACGCCCGGCGACGTGCGGCAGGGTGAGATAGGCGCCGAAGACGCCGGCAACGCCGATACCGCCGAGCAGCGTGATCCACAGCCACGGCATGCCGGCCATGAAGAACATGCCGCCCCAGACGACCGAGGTCAGGATGGTCTGGCCAAGGTCGGGCTGGGCGACCAGAAGGGCGGCGACGATGCCGAACAGGATGATGGCGAAGAGGTTGCCGGGGATTTCCGGCTGGCGCGCATGCTCGGCAAACAGCCAGGCGCAGATGACGACGAAGGCCGGCTTCATGAACTCTGAGGGCTGGATGGAGATGCCGGCAATGGTGATCCAGCGCCGGGCGCCCTTGACCTCGATGCCGAAGAACAGCGCCGCCACCATCATCAGCAGCGAGACCGCCAGGATGACCATGGCGGTGCGGCGCACCTGACGCGGCGACAGGAAGGACAGGCCGATCATCACGCCAAGCGCCGGGATCATGAAGGCGGCATGGCGCTTGACGAAGTGGAAGCTGTCGAGGTTGAGCCGCTCGGCGACCGCGGGCGACGCCGCAAACGAGAGCATGAAACCGATCCCCATCAGGAGGATGAAGGTGATCATGAACAGACGGTCGATCGTCCAGAACCAGTCGGCGACCGGACCTCTCTCAACGCGGCTTACCATCTCAGTTGCCTCCTGTTGGCACGTCGACCAGCATCGTCACTCCGTCGAGGGCCGCGACGTGGCCGACGAACGCATCACCTCTGACTTCGAAGTTCTTATATTGATCGAAGCTTGCGCAAGCCGGTGATAGCATCACCGCAACCGGATTATTTTCCGCCGCCGCATCGGCAGCCGCATGGGCGACGGCCTGGGCGAGCGTGCCGGAGATTTCGTAAGGCACCGCATTGCCGAGCGTCGAGGCGAAGGCCGATGCCGCCTCGCCGATCAGATAGGCCTTGGCGATGCGCGAAAACAGCGGCGAAAGGCTGGCGATCCCGCCTTCCTTCGGCAGGCCGCCGGCGATCCAGTAGATCCGTTCATAGCTCGACAGCGCCGGCGCCGCGGCCTCGGCATTGGTGGCCTTGCTGTCATTGACGAAGACGACATGGCCGCGCCGGCCGACCGGCTGCATGCGGTGTTTCAGGCCGGCGAAGGAGGAGAGCCCTGCCCTCACCTCGTCCGGCGACACGCCGACGGCGAGGCAGGCGGCAATCGCAGCTGCCGCGTTCTGCGCATTGTGTGCGCCGCGCAGCGTCTGGATGCCGTTGAGGTCGGCGAGTACCGCTGTCGCACCGCCATGCGCCTCGATGATCCGGTGCCCGTCGTTGTAGAGGCCATCGGCCAGCGGCTGGCGCTTGGAAATGCGCATGACCTTGCTGCCGGCCCGCTCGACGCGGTCGGCGATCAGTTCGCAGTAGCTGTCGTCCACGCCGACGACGGCCGTACCGCTGCCGGCGACCAGGCGTTCCTTGACGTCGGCATAGTGCTGGATGGTGCCGTGACGGTCGAGATGGTCGGGCGTCACGTTGAGCAGGATGCCGGCGGTCGGATTGAGCGTCGGGGCGAGATCGATCTGGTAGGACGAGCACTCGACGACGAAGAAACGGCCGGCCTTGGGCGGATCGAGCGTCAGCACGGCCCGGCCGATATTGCCGCCGAGCTGCGTGTCGCGACCGCAAGACTGGAGAATATGGGCGATCAGCGCCGTCGTGGTCGATTTGCCGTTGGTGCCGGTAATCGCGATGAACGGGCAATCCGGCGCATGGACCCGGCGCTCGCGCACGAAGATCTCGACGTCGCCGATGACTTCGACGCCTTCCGCCCGGGCGAGTTCGACCGACCAATGGGGCTTCGGATGGGTAAGCGGCACGCCGGGCGACAGCACCAGCGTGGAGACGGCCTTCCAGTCGATGCCGCGCAGGTCCTCGGTCGGGATGCCCTCGGCCTTGGCCTTGGCGACACTGTCGGGATTGTCGTCCCAGCAGGCCACGTCTGCACCGCCCGCCACCAGCGACTTCGCCGTGGCGAGACCCGAGCCGCCGAGGCCGAACAGCGCTACCCTCTTGCCCTTGAACGTGGTCGCCGGGATCATTGCACCCTCACCGCAGTTTCAGGGTGGAAAGGCCGAGCATGGCGAGGCCGACCGCGATGATCCAGAAGCGGATCACCACCTGGCTCTCGGTCCAGCCGAGCTTTTCGAAATGGTGGTGGATCGGCGCCATCAGGAAGACGCGCTTGCCGGTGAGCTTGAAGTAGCCGACCTGGATGATGACCGACAGGGTTTCGGCGACGAACAGACCGCCGATGATCGCCATGACGATCTCGTGTTTGGTAGCGACCGCGACCGAACCGATCAGGCCGCCGAGCGCCAGCGAGCCGGTATCGCCCATGAAGATCGCCGCCGGCGGGGCGTTGAACCACAAGAAGCCGAGGCCGGCCCCGATCACCGCGCCGAGCACGACGGCCAGTTCGCCGGTGCCGGGCACGAAATTGATCTGCAGGTAGTTGGAGAACACCGCATTGCCGGTGAGGTAGGCGATGATGCCGAAGGACGCGGCCGCGATCATCACCGGTACAATGGCCAGCCCGTCGAGGCCGTCCGTCAGGTTGACCGCATTGCCGGCCGAAACGATGACGAAGCCTCCGAAGACGATGAAGAACAGGCCGAGGTCGATGCTGAAGTCCTTGAGGAAGGGAAAGGCGATCGAGGAACCGAAGGTCGAGCCCTGCGGCCCGGAACTGAGCGCCGTCGTCATCATGAAGTAGACGGCGATGCCGGCGATGACGAACTCGATGCCGAGGCGCGCCTTGCCGGAAAAGCCCTTCTCGGTCTGCTTCGTCACCTTGAGATAGTCGTCATAGAAGCCGATGGCGCCGAACCCGAGCGTGACCAGCAGGGTGGCGACCACGTAGACGCTGGAAAGGTCGGCCCAGAGCAGCGAGGAGACGACGATGCCGGCAAGGATCATCAGCCCGCCCATGGTGGGCGTGCCGGCCTTCTTGAAATGGGTCTGCGGCCCGTCGGCGCGGATCGGCTGGCCCTTGCCCTGACGGACGCGCAGCGAAGCGATCATTGCCGGCCCGAACAGGAAGACGACCAGGGCGGAGGTAAGGAGCGCGGCTCCCGTGCGGAACGTGATGTAACGGAACAAGTTGAAGAATTGAAAATTGTCCGACAGTTCCACAAGCCAGATCAGCATTGGAGCCCTTTCCAAAAGCCCGGATTAAATTTGGCGCCCCGTGTCGTGGAATGCCGGATACTTGTCAAGCAGAGCGGAGACGATCTTGCCGAATCCGAGGCCGAGCGAGGACTTGATCATGATCACGTCGCCGGGCGCTACGGCTCCGGCGACGAATTCGACCATTTCGGCCGTGGTCGGCCGGTATTCGACATGAACGCTCTCCGGAAGGGCATCGCGGAGCGCCGCCATCTCCGCACCGGCCAGCCAGACATGCTCGATGCCGGCGGCCAGCAGCGGGCTCACCAGTTCGGCATGCACCGCGGGCGAGAACTCGCCCATCTCCAGCATGTCGCCGAGTACAGCGATGCGCCGCCCCTCGCCCTCGGGCTGGGAGGCGGCCAGCACGGCGATCGCGGCGCGCATGGATGCCGGGTTGGCATTGTAGCTCTCGTCGATCAGCGTGAAGCTCGCATTGCCGATCGACAAGCGGTGGCGCGCGCCACGGCCCTTGACGGCGGAAAGCTGTGAAAGGGCGTCGATGGCCGCATCCATGTCGGCGCCAACCAGCGCCACCGTGCCGAGCACGGCCATGGCGTTTTCGGCAATGTGACGGCCCGGTGCGCCGATGATGACTTCGCGGGTCTCGCCGCCATGGGAAAACCAGACCGTCGAAAGCTCGGCCGCGCCGTCGAATTCGGCGAGCCGAAACTCCGCCTTGGCATGCTGTCCGAAGCTGTGAATATTGTCGATACCCGCCGCCTGCGCCGCCTGCTCGAGGAAGTCGAACTGGCTGTTGTCGCGATTGAGGATGACATCGCCACCCGGCACGACACCTTCGAAGATCTCGGCCTTCGCCGCGGCGATTTCCTCGATGTCCTTGAAATTGCCGAGATGGGCGGGCGCGATCGTGGTGATGATGGCCACGTCGGGGCGGACCATGCGCGACAGCGGTCCGATCTCTCCGGCATGGTTCATACCGATCTCGAACACGCCATAGCGGGCCTCGACCGGCATGCGGGCAAGCGTCAGCGGCACGCCCCAATGATTGTTGAAGGATGCGACTGCGGCATGCACATTGCCGGAGGGCTCAAGCGCCAGCCGCAGCATTTCCTTGGTGGTCGTCTTGCCGACCGAACCGGTCACCGCGATGATCGTGGCGGAGCTTCTGTCCCGCGCCGCCAGCGCCAGCTTCTGCAGGGCGCCGAGCACGTCTTCGACGACGATCATCGGCACCGTCAGGCGCCCGAGCGCCGGAAGCTTGCCCTCGGCGACGACCAGCAGCGAAGCGCCGTTGGCGATCGCCAGGCTGGCAAAATCATGACCGTCCACCCGGTCGCCCTTGATGGCGAAGAAAGCTTCGCCCTGCGCAACCGTCCGGCTGTCGATGGATATGCCGGTGATCCCCGCGGGCAGCGACCCGAAGGGACGCCCCGCCATGGCCTCGATCATTTCCTGCGACGTCCAAAGAAAGGTCAATGGTCAAACTCCTCCAGTGCTTTGCGCAATTCCGCATGATCCGAGAACGGCAGCGTGACATCGCCGACGGTCTGGCCCTCCTCATGCCCCTTGCCGGCCACGATCAGCGTGTCCCCCGCCGACAGCATGGCGACCGCGGCACGGATCGCCTGCGCCCGGTCGCCGATCTCGATGCCCCTGGGCGCCGCCGCCATGATTTCCGAGCGGATGACCGCCGGGACTTCGGAACGCGGATTGTCGTCGGTGACGATGACGATGTCGGCGAGCCGGCAGGCGATCTCGCCCATGATCGGCCGCTTGCCCTTGTCGCGATCGCCGCCGCAGCCGAAGACCGCAATGACGCGGCCGGTGGTGAAGGGCCGCACCGAGGTCAGCACGTTCTCCAGCGCATCCGGCTTGTGTGCATAGTCGACATAGGCGAGCGCCCCGGCCTTCGACTGCCCGACTAGTTCGAGACGGCCGGAGGCGCCCTGAAGCTTTTCCAGCGCCTTCATCGCGACAGCCGCCGGAACCCCGGTGGCGATCGCAAGGCCGGCGGCGACCAGCGCATTGGCCACCTGGAAATCGCCGGCAAGCGGGATGTGCACCTCGAATATCTGATCGCCGAAATGCACTTCCGCGACCTGCTTGTGGCGGAAATGCTCGACCCGCTTCAACGCCAGGAACTGACCACTGCGACCGACGGTCAGCACCTCGTGGCCGGCCTCGGTCGCCACCCGGATCGCCTCGGCCGACCACGGATCATCGGCGAAGATCACCGCCGGCGAGCCCTTGGGCAGCAGCGTGTCGAACAGCCGCATCTTGGCGGCCATATAGTCCTCGACCGTCGGGTGATAGTCCATGTGGTCGCGGCCGAGATTGGTAAAGGCGGCGGCGGAAAGTTTGACGCCGTCGAGGCGGCACTGGTCAAGACCGTGGCTGGAAGCTTCCATCGCCGCATGGGTGACGCCTTCGTCGGTGAGCTCGGCAAGCAGCCTGTGCAGCCCGATCGGATCGGGCGTGGTCAGCGAACCGTAATCGTTGCGGGTCGGCGAGACGACGCCGGTCGTGCCGATCTGCGCGGCCGCATGCCCGGCCTCGGCCCAGATCTGCCGGACGAAGGAAGCGACCGACGTCTTGCCGGCGGTGCCGGTGACGGCGACCATGGTGGCCGGCTGGCGACCGAAGAAGTTGGCTGCGGCAAGGGCGAGGAAGCGGCGCGGATTGCCGACGACGATGACCGGCACGGTGGCTTCAAGAGCATGGCCGGCGACGATCGCCGCTGCACCGCGCGCAACGGCATCGGCCACATAAGCCGCACCGTCGGCCTTGGTGCCGGCGAGAGCGACGAACAGCATGCCCTTTTCGATTTTGCGGCTGTCGGCGGAGAGGCCGGAGATCTCGAGGGCGCCGACCGATTCGCCGGCCTCGTCGACCTGATTGTGAAACTCCTTGCCCGCCAGATCCCGCAACAACATCGATTATGTATCCACTGCTGAGAGGCGATCTTGACGAATCGCCTCCTGAATTGAGGTTCGTTCAATAAGAAACGAGCAAGGCAGAGCCGTCGTCCCCGAATTTGGGTTCTACACCGAGAATTGCGGCGCTTCTGCGGATGATCTCGCCGACCATCGGTGCAGCCGAGGTGCCGGCGAGTGCGGCGCCATTGCCCTTGTCGGTCTTCGGTTCGTCGATGACGGCCAGCACCACATAGCGGGGATCGTCGATCGGGAAAGCGGCGAGGAAGGCATTGAAGTTCTTGTCGCCGACATACCGTCCGTTGACGACCTTGTCGGCCGTGCCGGTCTTGCCGCCGACGTTGAAACCATCGACGCGGGCGTTGCGGCCCGACCCCTTCACGCCGTTCACCTCGAAGAGGTAGCGCATATCCTTGCTGGTCGAGGGCTGGATGACCTGCTGTGCCACCAGATCGGCCTGCTCCGGCGTGCGCGGCAGGAATGTCGGCTCGATCAGCCGCCCGCCATTGACCAGCGCGACCCCGGCAACAGCCGTCTGCAGCGGCGTGGTCGAGACACCGTGGCCGAACGAGATGGTGATCGAATTGAGCTTCTTCCACTGGCGCGGTTGCGAGGGCATCGCCACTTCCGGCAGTTCGGTCTGCATCTTCGACAGCAGCCCGAGCCGGGTGAGGAATTCCTTGTGGGCGTCCGTGCCGACGATGTCGGCGACCTTGGCCGTGCCGATGTTGGACGAATACTGGAAGATCTCGGGCACGGTCAGGATGCGGTGCTTGCCGTGGAAGTCCTGGATGGTGAAGCCGCCGATGCGGATCGGATAGCGGGCGTCGAACGAATCGTTGATCGACACCTTTCCGGAATCCAGTCCCATGGCGATGGTGAAGGACTTGAAGGTCGAGCCCATCTCGAACGTACCGTTCGACATGCGGTTGAGCCAGCCTTCCTGGGCGCTGGCCGCCGGATTGTTCGGATCGAAGTCAGGAAGGGACGACATGGCGAGTACTTCACCGGTACGCACGTCAAGAACGACCGCGCCGGCGCCGAGCGCCTGGAATTTGGCGACCGCCCCCGCCAGAACGTCGCGCACGATGTTCTGCACCCGAAGATCGATCGACAGCTTGACCGGCTCGAGCGGGGAATCGCCCGTCATGCCGAGGTCGCGCAGGTCCGCGAGGCCCTGATTGTCGATGTACTTCTCCATGCCCGACATGCCGTGGTTGTCGATGTTGACGTAACCGACGACGTGGGATGCCGTTGCGCCGCCGGGATAGAAGCGGCGCTTTTCCGGGCGAAAGCCGATGCCGGGAATGCCGAGCGCAAGAACCTGGCTCTGCTGCTTGGGCGTCAGCTGGCGGCGAAGCCACTGGAAGTGGGAATTCGGATTGGAGAGCTTCTTGTAGGTGCCCTTGATATCCAGGTCGGTCAAAACCGTCGCCAGCTTTTCCACCGCCTCGTCCGCATCGACGATCTTGTGCGGCTCGGCGAACAGCGAAACCGTGCGGATGTCGGTCGCCAGCACCTCGCCATTGCGGTCGAGGATGTCGGGACGCGAGGCCATCAGGCGGTCGGCCGGCAGAATGCTGGAGGTCACTTCCGGCTGGGCATAGCCGTATTGCACGAGGCGGCCGCCGATCACCGCGTAGGCGACAGTGAAGCCGGCGATCATCAGGCCGACCCGCTTGCGGGCAAGTTCGGTCTTGCGCTTGCCGGTACCCTTGAAGGCGGCGCCGTTGATCGAGGTCCCGCCCCGCTGCACGTCGGTCGAGAAATGCGCCTGGCTCTTCAACAACATGATTCGCGAAAGGAAAGTCATCAGGGCTTCACCGATCCGGTTGTGATGAGATCCGAGACCGCATCCTTGCTCTGCTCGCCTTCGGCCACTTCGGGCTTCGGCAACTGGTCCCTGGGCATGGGAAGCTCGACCGGCCGCGCCAGCTGTTCCGGCTGGGTGGGCTCGAGCTGCAGTTCCGCGCCATAGACCTTGAGCAGTCGCTCCAGCCGGTTCGGCTGCGTCAGCAGCGCCCAGTCGGCCTTGAGCAGGTCGATCGTATCCTTCTCGAGCTTGATCTCGGCCTCGAGGCGGCGGACTTCCTCGAGCCTGTTATCGGTGTGGTGCTTGATCTGGTAGGTGACGGTCGCCGCGGCCGCCATGGCACCGATCAACAGGAGGTCGAAGGTTCTAATCATCGATCACACTCCGATCTTGTCGAGACTTGCGAGGTCCGGCAGGTCGAAGATCGCCATGTCCGGACGCTCGGCCGGCGCGCTGGTGCGCTGGCCGGCGCGCAGCTTGGCGGAACGGGCGCGCGGATTGATCTCCGCCTCGGCCTCGCTCGCAGCGATCATCGGCTTGCCGACGGGCTCGAAGGTCGCCGCGCGCTCATGAACCATGGGCAGGTGGCGCGAGCCGGAGGCCTTGCCGGAACGCTCGGTGAAGAACTTCTTGACGATCCGGTCCTCCAGCGAATGGAAGGTGACGACCACCAGCCGCCCGCCGGGCTTCAGCGCCTGCTCGGCGGCAAACAGCGCCTGGGCAAGTTCGCCGAGTTCGTCATTGACGAAGACGCGCAGCGCCTGGAAGACGCGGGTCGCCGGGTGGATCTTGTCCTTGGCCTTGCGCGGGGTGACGACTTCGATCAGCCCGGCGAGATCGCGGGTCGTGCGGAAGGGCTCGCGCAGGCGCTGCTTCTCGATGGCGCGGGCTATGCGGCCCGCCTGCTTCTCTTCGCCGAGAAAGCCGAAGATACGGATGAGGTCGCCGACCTTGGCACGATTGACGACATCGGCGGCGGAAACGCCGGCACCCGACATGCGCATGTCGAGCGGTCCGTTGCGCTGGAAGGAAAAGCCGCGCTCGGCCTCATCGATCTGCATGGACGAGACACCGATGTCGAGCACCACGCCGTCGAGACCGCCTTCCGGAGCGTAGTCAGCAAGATGGGAGAACTGGGTGTGATGGAGCGTCAGGTGCCCGCCGCGCGCCGCGACCAGCGCCTGACCGGCGGCAATCGCCGTCGGGTCGCGGTCGAGCGCTATGACGTCGGCGCCCGCATCGAGGATCGCCATCGTATAGCCGCCGGCACCGAAGGTACCGTCGAGAATGATCTTGCCCGGCCGCGCGTCGAGCGCCGCCAGGACCTCGGAGAGGAGGACCGGAATGTGGCGAACCGGTCCGCCATCGGCATCAGTAGAACCTCCGCCAAGATTCGCCGCCATTCCGTTTCCCCGTCTTATGAAGTTTGCAGTCCTCGCAGCCTGCGCCCTTCCCTCGCCGCCACCTGCGCCTCGTGAAACGCCTGCGGCTGCCAAAGCTGAAAATGATCCGACCGCCCGACGAAGCAAACCTCCGTCGCGATGCCGGTAAAGTCCCGGATGAAATCCGTGACCATGAGACGCCCTTCGGCATCGAGCCGCACGAAGACGCCGCCGCCATGAATCAGCAACGACATCTCGTTCCCCTCGCGCGCAAACGGATCTTCCGCCGAAATCTGCCGTTCGTAGCGCTCCAGCAGATCGGGGCCGCCGACGCTGATTGCCGGAAAGACGAAATCCTGGATGCAGTAGAGCTCCTGGATATCGCGCTGCGCCAGAACGGCACGGAACGGCGCAGGCACGGAAACCCGCCCCTTGGCATCGATCCTGTTTGTCGCACTGGACAGAAAGCGGTTCATGACAATCGACCGCTCTCCCTTCTGGCAAGAGGCTCCATATCGAGCCCCGCAAATCCGAAAACACCCGCACCGCAGAACTGCCGCAGAAGACCGGGGGCCACCCTTCACATCCGGTGACCGACCCACTTTCGACTGCGATTTCCGGGACTTCAATCAGCCCCTCAACGGTACGTTTATGGGATAACATGGGACTATATGGGCGTCAATGGGACAGAGCTTCCGCGATCCTCCAAGGGATTCAAATATTGATAAGCGGTTAAGCTTAACGAATCGTTAGAACCACCTGTTGTGCCATTGCTTTTTCACCCCGGACCTTGACCGTAGCTGGACAACGGCAAGCCGAAATTGTGACGGTTTTTCAGAGCATTGGATTTGTTCGCTAAATCCGTTCCCACCGGTCCGCAAAGGGGAAGGAAAAATCGCCAGTTGGCCTGTAAGCCGGGTTCTGTATGGCTCCGGTCGCCCGGAACGTGGCAGCCATTCATCTGGGACAGCGTTTGCACACTGCCTCACGCAACCCACCCGGATGACTGGCCCGGAAACAGGCTGTGGCCGCGCTTGCGCGTGACCCGCGTCATCCCTATTCGGTCTTGCTCCCGGTGGGGTTTACCGTGCCGTCCCTGTTGCCAGCGACGCGGTGGGCTCTTACCCCACCCTTTCACCCTTACCTCGCGAGCGAGGCGGTTTGCTTTCTGTGGCACTTTCCCTGAGGTCGCCCCCGCCGGACGTTATCCGGCACCGTGTTTCCGTGGAGCCCGGACTTTCCTCACCCTACCGCCTTTCGGCATTGGTAAAGCGCGGCTGCCCGGCCAACTGGCACCGCGTCCTTAACCGAGCAGCCCGGCGATTGCCACCAAAAAGGAGTCTCCTCCAATGGCAGGACGCCGGATGGTGAACAATCAGCGGAAAGCGGGGCGGAAAACATCACCATAGGCAGCCTCGTCGAGGTCTCCGCCTTGAAGGAGGACTGCGCCCAGCCGGCCGATCTCGTCCGAACTCTTGGCCGCGGCACCGCAGCCGCCGGTCAAGACCGCGATCCGGTCGCTGGCAAAGCCGATCGCCGGATAGTTGCTCGGCGTGAACGAGGTGACGCAGGCAGCCATACTGAGCGGCGCGGCGGCAAGAGCCGGAACGAGGCCGTCGATGATTCGCTTGAGATGATCGCGGGTGCCGGCGCGGCCGCCGCTGCGGAACCAGGCACGAACCTCGGGTTCCGTTTCAAGCCGGAGATCGTCCGGATCGCCGCCGATCTTCAGATAGGTCTTGCCGTCCGGATAGCGCACCGGCGGAAGCAGATAGATGTGGTCACGCGGGTCGTCGGGCTGGTGGATCAGCGACGGCATGCCGGCATAGCGGGAAAGCTCTGCCTCGGGGATCTCGAAGAAGGCGACGGTGCGCGCATAAACCGACAGATCAACCGGTCTCGGCAAGAGATTCTCGCCAATGGAGAATCCACCGGCGGCGACGAGCACCTTGTCGCCCCTCACCTCGCGCCCCTCCGCCGTCCGGACGACGACGCCTCCGCCGGACTCGTGCGTACTGACGACGGTATCAGTAATGACCGTTGCGCCGGCGCGCGCCGCCAGAACCGACTGCGCCTCGACCAGACGCCGTGGATTGACATAGCCGGCCTCGGCCGCCTCGAACACGCCTTCACAACCGCTGCCGAAGGAGAAATACGAAAACCGTTCGGCCAGCTTCCTGTCGTCGATCATTTCGACATCCGCACCGACCCGTTCGGCCGCAGCGCAGATGTCGGCGACATAGGGATCGCGGCCGCCGCGCTCAGGTCCGACCATCAGGCAGCCCGTCGGGTGGAAGAACTCCATCCCGCTTTGCGCCGCGATCTCGCCATAGCGGGCGATCGAACGCTTTGCCAGCAATGCCCAGACCGGGTTCGGATCGATGGTGCGGGTGATGCGCGCCTCGTCGTAGTGACTGGCGAAAACGCCCTCGTGCCGGGCGGCATCCTTGGGCTCATCCGGGCCGATCAGTGCGACCCCGTCGGTCTGTTCTGCCAGATGGCGGGCAGCGGCGGCGCCCATCATGCCGCGACCGATGATGATGTATTTGAAGCTTTCGCCCATGCCATGTCCCCTGTCGACGCACTTGCCGACAGCTTTTCCCGATCAGGGCTTTGCCGGCAAGTGTGGAATCGGACCTGGAGGAAGCACGGCTGCAATTTTGTCGTGGAGACGACGGGCCGCCGTTCTTGGGCGTCCCCTGGAGGCCGCGCGGAATTCCGCCGCCGTGGACTGCCGTGCGAACCTTGCAGGCGAGATCGCGAGACGGCCAGGGTGTGCACACGCCTGGCCGTTCTCTCAGAGGCTTACGAAGCGATCAGCGCCAGCACCTTGCCGCAATAGCGCTTGGAGACCGGGTTCATCCGCTTGGCGGCGTGGCCGGCATTGTATTTCAGGATGGTCGAGCAGGTCTGGCCGTCGCCCAGGTCATGCGCCATCGACAGGTACTTCATGCCGTAGCGGATGTTGGTCTCGGGATCATACAGCCCCTTGGAGGAGCCCGAATAGCCCATCATGCGCGCCGTGGCCGGCTTGATCTGCATGAGGCCGATCTCGCCGGCGCTGCCGCGCGCCTTGGGATTGAAATTGCTTTCGACCCGCACGACCGCATGGGCGAGCGCCACTGGAACCCCGTAGGTCTTGGCGTATTTGGAGATCAGGCTCGTATAGGGGCTCTTCGAGAAGGAAGGCGCAGGATAGCCGGCCGCGCGGTTCACGGTCTTGAGCGGAGCCCTGAAGCTGCGCTCCTCGTCTCCGGCCGATGCCGTCATGGACGAGGACAAAAGAATACCGAGGCATGCCGCAGCAGCAACAATTCGCTTCATCATGTAAAAGTCAGTCTCCGAACCAGAGAGGCGGGCGAACGTCCCTTGCGGACGCAAATCTTCCTCGTTCGCCCTACCCGTCGGGTAGGTCGCCGCCCATGCTCTCATCGTTGATATTTGCAAACACGGTCCGCAAAAACTGGGTGCCCGTGCCGCCGTTCAGTTCGTTCTTTAGAGCGGCGAAATGGGGAATTCGTGTGGCGATGCAACAAATTGGCGTTTCACGCGTTCATTCGGCCCTTCGAAAAGCAGTGCTTTCGGCCTGCCAATTCAGGCGTAACGGGGCAGCGTCGTCAGCAGCCGATGCAGCGTCTCGATCGTCGACATGTCGGCGATCCCGTCCACCCGTTCGGTGCGGAAATGGCGCTGGAACGCGGCCACGACGCCCTCCGTCTTGTCGGAGTATTCTCCGGTAATTTCAATATCATATCCATAAAGGGACAGCATCGACTGCAAGGCTTCGACCGGCTGGCCGTGGTCGCCCTTCTGGAAGAAGCGTCCGCCCTGCACCGGCACGGGCTCGACGAAGTGGCCGACGCCCGCCGCGTGAAGCCGTCCCCAGGGGAAATTTTCACCCGGATCGACCTTGCGAACCGGCGCAACATCGGAGTGCGCCAGCACGCGTTCAGGGGCGATATCGAGCCTGCGGCCGCAATCGAGACACAATTGAATGACCGCTTCGATCTGCTTGTCGGGGAATCCGGGGAGCCCGGCGGGGTGCCCGGCATTGGCGATCTCGATGCCGATCGAGCGCGAATTGATGTCGGTCTCGCCCGCCCAGAAGCTTTTTCCCGCATGCCAGGCACGCCGGTCCTCCGGCACCATCTGCACGATCCGACCGTCCTCGTGGACGAAGTAGTGGCTGGAAACCTGGCTTTCGGGATTGCACAGCCAGGCGAGCGCGCCGTCATGCTCGGGCATGCCGGTATAGTGCAGAAGGATCATGTCGGGGCGACAGCCGCCGGCCCGTTCGCCCTGGTTGGGCGACGGCATCACGGTGGCGCCGGCGAAATCGGCGGTGAAAGGCTTCATGCGGCGCGGCGTTCTTTCTCGATCGCCGAATAGGCGGCGTTCAGCTTGGCCATGCGGTGGTGGGCCACGGCATGGAACTCGCTCGGCACGCCGCGGGCATGCAGCCGGTCGGGATGGTGCTCGGCGGCGAGCGCCCGGTAACGCTTGCGGATGGTGGCGAAATCGTCCGACCGCTGCACGCCCAGCACGCCATAGGGATCGCCCTCGAGATGCAGGTGCCGCTGGGTAATCGTGTGGAAGCGCTCCTCGGACAGGCCGAAGATCTCGGCGATGCGCGACAGGAAGTCGAGTTCCTTCTCATGCACCAGACCGTCAGCCGTGGCGATGTGGAACAACGCGTCGACAATGTCCTCAAGCACCGGGCAGAAATTGTCGCAGGTCCGGCAGAGCTTGGCGAGCTTCTCCGCATAGGCCTCGAAGCCGGCCACGTCCTGACGCGCGAGATTGTACAGCCGGGCGACGTTCTTCGCCTCTTCCTCGGGGAAATCGAAGATGCCGCGGAAGGCATCGACCTCGGCCACCGTCACGATTCCGTCGGCCTTCGCCATCTTGGCGGACAGCGCGATGATCGCAACAGAGAAGGAAACACGGCGGCGGGTCTCGGGGTCGCCTTCGAAAACGGTTCGAACCGCCTCGACCATACCCGACAGGACGCTGCCCGCTGCATCGCCGATAGCGCCCAGCAGACGATCCCACAACGACGCGATCTGTTCGCAGGCGAAATCGAAAATCATCAGCGAGTTTGACCAAATATCGCCTGAAAAAGCAAGCCGCGGCGCCAGTCTGCGACATTAAACTTTATTCACGTTCGGTTGCGAAACGCTGAACCACAGCCATCGAGGCTCTACCCCGATCGGCCTCGAAGGCCGTCGAATCGCACCATGCGCCGCCCCTGGTCCATCTCGCGGATTGATTGGACTATTCCTTGGGCTCATGCGACCACCGCCACATTTCCTCCCAGCGGAGCCCGCATGAAATCGGCAATCCCCTCCCCCGCGCTCGGCCTCATCCTCGGCGCGATCGGCGTCACCATCTTCGGGCTCACCCTGCCGATGACCCGCATCGCGCTCGACGGCTTCTCGCCGCTTTTCATCACCTTCGGCCGGGCGGTGATCGCCTCGGCGGCAGCCGGCACCGCACTTCTCGTGCTCGGCAAACGCTGGCCGCGGGGCGCCTTCCCGGCCCTGTTCCTCGCCGGCATCTGCCTCGTCTTCGGCTTTCCGATCTTCTCCTCGATCGCCATGCAGAGCCTGCCCGCCGCCCATGGCGGCGTCGTGCTCGGGCTGCTTCCGCTGCTCACCTCGATCTTCGCCGTCGTCGTCGATGGCGAACGGCCAAGCCCGCTCTTCTGGCTGTGCGGTTTCGCCGGAGCGGCCCTCGTCGTCGCCTTCTCCGCTCGCCAGAGCGGTTTCCATCTTGAGGTCGGCGATCTCTGGCTGCTCGCCTCCGCCGTTTCGGCCTCGCTTGGCTACGTGCTGTCCGCCCGGCTGGCGCGCCGCCTGTCGGGCTGGGAGGTCATTTCCTGGGCGCTCGTCGTCATGCTGCCGCTGTCGCTGGTCGGCGCGGTGCTGACCTTCTCGAGCGGCGTCACGGCACCCGGCCATGCCGCGATCGGCGCCCTCCTCTACCACGGACTGCTGTCGATGTTCGGCGGCTTCATCTTCTGGAATGCGGGGCTGGCGATCGGCGGAATTTCGCGCGTCGCGCAGATCCAGCTGATGCAGACTTTCGTCACGCTGCTGTTTTCCACACTCCTGCTCGGCGAGCACATCGGCATTGAAACGATTATATTCGCGATCGCCGTCGCCTTCGTCGTCTGGCTGGGCCGAAAGGCCCGTATTTCCTGAACTTTTCGCTTTACAAGGCCATCCGGTCGTCGCATCCATTCGCGCGGAAAAGCTGAATGTCACCGGCGCCCGAGGCGCGCCGAAGGAGGATCAATGGCCAAACAGAAAGTTGCAATGCTGACCGCCGGCGGTCTGGCGCCCTGCCTCTCGTCCGCCGTCGGCGGATTGATCGAGCGCTACACGGACATCGCGCCCGAGATCGAGATGATCGCCTACACGTCCGGCTATCGCGGCTTGCTGATGGACTACAAGATCGAAATCACCAAGGAGATGCGCGAGAAGGCCCATGTGTTGCACCGCTATGGCGGCTCGCCGATCGGCAACAGCCGGGTGAAGCTCACCAACACGGCCGATTGCGTCAAACGCGGCCTGGTCAAGGAAGGCGAAACGCCGCTCCGGGTCGCCGCCGAACGGCTGGCCGCCGACGGCGTCACAATCCTCCACACCATCGGCGGCGACGACACCAACACGACCGCGGCCGATCTTGCTGCCTATCTCGGCGCCAATGGCTATGACCTCACCGTCGTCGGCCTGCCGAAGACCGTCGACAACGATGTCGTGCCGATCAAGCAGTCGCTTGGCGCATGGACGGCAGCCGAGGTTGGCGCGCGCTTCTTCGACCACGTTTCCAACGAACAGAGTGCAGCACCGCGCAGCCTTGTCATTCACGAAGTCATGGGCCGCCACTGCGGCTGGCTGACCGCAGCGACCGCCCACGCCTACATCAACCGTACCCGGAACAACGAGTATATCGAGGGTATGATGATGAACAGCGAGTTGAAGAACATCGACGGCCTTTATCTGCCGGAAACCCATTTCGACATGGAAGCGGAGGCCGAGCGCCTGCGCGAAACCATGGACCGCTCCGGCTTCGTCACGCTTTTCGTCTCCGAAGGCGCCTGCCTCGAAGAGATCGTCGCGGACCGCGAGGCTGCCGGTGAAGAAATCAAGCGCGATGCCTTCGGTCACGTCAAGATCGACACGATCAATGTCGGCAACTGGTTCCAGAAGCATTTTGCCAAGCTGCTCGATGCCGAACGCTCGATGGTTCAGAAGTCCGGCTACTACGCCCGTTCGGCTCCGGCCAATTACGAGGACCTGCGCCTCATCCACAGCATGGTCGATCTCGCCGTCGAAAGCGCGCTCAACAAGGTGTCGGGCGTGACGGGTCACGACGAGGACCAGGGCGGCCGCCTGCGCACGATCGAATTCCCGCGCATCAAGGGCGGCAAGGCCTTCGACCTGAAGACCCCGTGGTTCCAGGAGGTAATGGATCACATGGGCCAGAAATTCCACCCGGCCAATTGACGGAACGGGCGAAAGCTGGCTTGCTCTTCAGTGGAGGAGTCGAAACGATGTCACTGGAACACTGGCTGGCTTTCGCCGTCATATCGGCGATCTGTCTGATTTCGCCCGGCCGCGTGCTGATGCTGATCGTATCCTATACGCTCGGCCAGGGCCGCAAATCGATGCTGGCGACCATTCCGGCTGCAACCCTCGGCACGGCGATGGCACTGGCCATCGTCATCCTGGCGCTCGGCTGGCTGCAGTTCGCAGCGCCGGAGATCCTCGATCCGATCCGCTGGATCGGCGGCGCCTATCTCGCCTTCCTCGTCATCCGAACCTGGCGCAGGCCCGGCGGCGGCGTTCCGCTCGCCGACAACGACAACCTGCCCCAGGAGAAGCCCCTGCGAATCATACGGCATGTCTTTTCCGAGACAGGCCTCGATCGCCGCAGCTACGCCTTTTTCGTGGCACTCATCGCGCAGTTCCTCGATCCGGCAGTGCCCTTGCCCGAGCAGGCGCAGGCATTTGTCGAGACATTTCTCGGGCTGGCGCTGGTCTCCTGGCTCGCAGCCGCGATCGGAGCAGGCCCGCTGCATCGCTTCATCCGCAGCCATTCTCCGAAGCGTTCGACCAAACGACGCGATCGCAATGTGCTGATTTCGTCCAGTTCCGTGACGGCGGGCTATCGCAAGATTGCCGCATGACCAATAGTCAGCTTGCCGCAATTTAGCCCATCCATTATGACAACGGAATGTTAACGCACGGCGCTCGCTTCGCTTGCTGCTTGGGGATTGATTGGGACGTCGGCATGATTGCAAAAAGAGACCACGGATTGCACCTCGGCCTCGCCGCCGTCCTGATTGCCGGACTGGCCGGCTGCACGAGCAGCATGGAAGACGCAGCAAAGCAGGAACTGAAGGCCAATCCGGTCGCGGGCACCGCCGCCGGACAGACCCAGACCGCAGCCGCCGAGGCCGCGAGCACCCTTCCCGCCCCCGTCGATCCGGCCGCAGCCGCAGTGCCCGCGCCGATCATTCCGGGCACCGCGACGCCGGCCCCCATTCCGACCTTCAAGGCCGTCGCGCTCGCCAATCCCGGCGCCACGCCGGTGGCCATGGCCATGGCGGCCGGCCAGGAAAACATCGCGATCCAGACCGCGGCCATGCCGACCTCGCCGAATACGGTGACCACGCTGCAGATGTCGACGGATACGGCCGATCCCGCCGTGCTGCCACCCGAGGTCACCGCCCAGCAGACGATCGTGCCGGTCGCCAAGCCCGCCGGCGGTGCACTCGCCTATGCCTCGCCCTCTGCCGCCACCTCGCTTGCCGCACTCGACTCGCAGTTCGACGTGACACCGCCCGGCCCCGCCCCGATGCTTGAGGCCACGAAGCCGGCCACGTCCGGCCCGACGGTGATCAACGCGCTGATCAAGAAATATGCGGCGATCTACCAGATGCCGGAAGCGCTGATCCACCGCGTGGTCAACCGCGAGAGCACCTACAAGCCGACCGCCTACAATAACGGCCATTACGGCCTGATGCAGATCAAGTATTCGACCGCCAAGTCGATGGGCTACGACGGCCCGGCCTCCGGCCTGTTCGATGCCGAAACCAATCTGAAATACGCGATCAAGTATCTCAAGGGTGCATGGCTCGTCGCCGACAAGAGCCATGACGGCGCCGTCCGGCATTATTCGCGCGGCTACTATTACGATGCCAAGCGAAAGGACATGCTCTACGTTCTCCAGCCCGGCTTCATGTGATGCGGCTCGCGGCCTCGGCGCATCGCCTCGGTCCCGCCCCATGCATCTTCAATCCCACACCCTGGCCGGCGTGCTGCCGTAAGACCTCATACCTCAGGACCCGTTGCAAGACGGCCGTCACACGTCCGTCCCTTTCAGCGCAGCGCGTCCGAGACGGCCTTTACCAGCTTCTGCGGCCGATAGCCGAGCTTTGACGGCGTGAGGCCGAGCCGCACGACCACCAGGCGCTCCGAAGGGATGACCGCGACGACCTGCCCGTCATGCCCCTGCAGCCAGAAAGTCTCCGGCGTCAGGCCGAAGCTCTCGTCGGGCTCGTCGCCCGGCCCGACCTGCCAGGCCTGCATTTCCGTATAGCGCCCGCCCGACGCGGCCGTCGGCCGCTGCATCGCCGCAACGAACCCTTGAGGCAACAGCCGCTCTCCGTTCGACACGCCGTCATCGACGAGGAACTGGCCGAATCGCGCCCAGTCGCGGGCGGTGGCATAGAGATAGGAACTGCCGACGAAGGTTCCGGCGGCATCGGCCTCGAGCACGGCGCTCGTCATGCCGAGCGGGTCGAACAGGGCTTTGCGGGGATAAGCGAGCGCTTCGCTCGGGTCTGAGAACCTGCTCATCCAGATTCGGGTGAGCAGAACGCTCGTGCCCGAAGCGTAGCTGAAGCTCGCGCCCGTCCTGGCCATGACCGGTTTCGCCAGGCTGAAGCCTGCCATGTCCGGCTCGAGATAGAGCATGCGGGTCACGTCGGTGACGTCGCCATAGTCCTCGTTGAATTCAAGCCCGCTCTCCATCGCCAGCAGGTCTCGCAGGCGGATCGCGGCGTGCGGCCCATCCGTCCAGTCCGCCAGAAGCCGGTCATCGTCGAGAGCGAGACGCCCCTCCTCAACCAGTCGACCAATGATCGCCGCATTGACGGTCTTCGCCATGGACCAGCCGAGGAGCGGCGTGGTGGCGGAAAAGCCCGGCCCATAGGCTTCGCCGACAAGTCGACCGTCCTTGATCACCACGACCGCCCGCATGCCGGGACCGCCAAGCGCCGGGTCGGCCAGGAGCGCGGCGATGCGGCTGTCTGTCGGGCCGGTTTGCTCGCCATTCGGCCACAGCGCCGCAGGGTCGGCCGCAGGTCTCGGCGGCACTGGTGTCGCAGCGACGGCGCGGGCCGCCTCGACCTCGCCATCGGGAACGCTGGCACAGCCGAGGCCCTCACGGTAGACGGCCGTGCCGGCGGCAAAGGCCCCCAGCATTCGCGCCGCGACCACCTTGTCTTCCGCGTCCACCTCGATACCGATCAGCTTCAGCAGTGGATGACCGGGCGCCTGGACGTCGAGCGCCAGGACCGCCTCGGGATCGCGCCTGGCGAGGAAGACGTTGGAACAGACCATCTTCGCCGCATAGCCGGTGCCGACCCGAAGCAGTTCGGGTGGCGCGAGAGCCAGCCAGACGAACACGCCGGTCACCAGCAGGATTGCGGCCAGCACGGCTGCCTTCAGCACCTTCACGATCAGTCGCATAAACGTCTCCTCCGCCGATCTAGCCCCATGCAAGCAGGAATTGCCGATGCACGAAAGGCGTCAGATGCCCCTGCACACGGCTTTTTTAACGGAGCAGGACCCGCCCGCCTTAGCCAACAGGCCTCGTCATCAAACTGTAGCAGTGCGCGGCTAAACGCCATCAACGTTCAATGGATGGCTGACAAAGATGACCGATGTTGCGCCCGATGCCGGCTTTCGCAAGAACCACAAACTCAAGAACGCCCTGCTGCAGCACAAGCCGCTGAGCCGCGACGGTCTTTCGGAGCGGCTGTTCGAACTCCTGTTCTCCGGCCTGGTCTATGCCCAGATCTGGGAGGACCCGGAGGTCGACATGGAGGCCATGGAGCTTGGCGAGGGCCATTCGATCGTGACGATCGGTTCGGGCGGCTGCAACATGCTTGCCTACCTGTCGCGCCACCCCTCGCGGATCGATGTGGTCGACCTCAATCCCAATCATGTCGCGCTGAACCGGCTGAAGCTTGCCACCTTCCGCCACATGCCGGATCACGAGACCGTCGTGCGCCAGTTCACCGGCGAGCGGAACCGCACCAACAGCCGTAACTTCGACCGCTACGTCGCCCCCAATCTCGATGACTGGACGCGCACCTACTGGAACCGGCGCGGCCTCGACGGCAAGCGCCGCATCGCCGCCTTCGACCGCAATTTCTGCCGCACCGGCCTGCTCGGCCGCTTCATCGGCGCCGGCCATCTTCTGGCAAGGCTTCACGGCGTGAATCTCACAGAATTCGCCCAGACGAGATCGCTGCGCGAACAGCGCCAGTTCTTCGACATGCGCATCGCGCCGCTGTTCGAAAAACCGCTGATCCGCTGGATGACCAGCCGCAAGAGCTCGCTCTTCGGTCTCGGCATCCCGCCGCAGCAATATGACGAGCTGGCGAGCCTTTCGGAGGGCGGCACGATCGCGCCGGTGCTGCGCCACCGGCTGGAAAAGCTTGCCTGCCATTTCCCGCTCAAGGACAACTACTTTGCCTGGCAGGCCTTCGCCCGCCGCTATCCGAAGCCGAACGAAGGCGCGCTGCCGACCTACCTCAAGGCGGAGAACTATCCGGCGATCCGCGCCAATGCCGGGCGGGTGACGGTCCATCACGCCAACTTCACCGAGCTCTTGACCTCGAAGCCGGCCGCCAGCGTCGACCGCTACAGCCTGCTCGACGCCCAGGACTGGATGAACGACGACCAGCTCAACGCCCTGTGGAGCGAGATCACCCGCACGGCCGCCCCCGGCGCCCGCGTGATCTTCCGCACCGCCGCCGAAAAGAGCGTGCTCGACGGACGCCTCTCCGAGGCGCTGCTTGGCCAGTGGACCTACCACGCCGACCGGTCGCAAGAGCTGAACAAGCTCGATCGCTCGGCGATCTACGGTGGTTTCCACATCTACGAGAGGAAGGCCTGATGGCCGTCGAGCCGACCGCCGCGGCAAACCTCGATGCCGAACATGCCGAACGCATGGACGGCATGTATCGCTACCAGCGTCACATCTACGACCTGACGCGCAAATACTACCTTTTCGGCCGTGACCGGATGATCGCCCGCCTCGACGTGCCGCGCGACGGCACGCTGCTGGAAGTCGGCTGCGGCACGGGGCGCAATCTCCTGCTCGCCCACCGGATTCATCCGACGGCCAAGCTCTACGGCCTCGACATTTCCGCCGAGATGCTCGTCTCGGCGCGGGCGAATTTTCGCGGCATTCCGGTCATGCCGCAGCTCCAGGTGGCCGATGCCACCACCTTCGACGCGGCGGCCTTCGGCGTCGCAGGCTTCGACCGGATCATGATCTCCTACGCCCTGTCGATGATCCCCGACTGGGAAAAGGCGATCGACGCATCGCTTGCCGCGCTCAAGCCCGGCGGATCGCTGCACATCGTCGACTTCGGCCAGCAGGAGCGCCTGCCCGCCTGGTTCCGTGGCATGCTGCAGGGCTGGCTTTCCCGCTTCCATGTCACACCCCGGGAAACGCTGCGCGATGTGCTGTCGGCCAGGGCCGATGCGGTCAAGGCCCGGCTGGAATTCGAAGCTGTCGGTCGCGGTTACGCCTGGCACGCGGTAATTCGCACCTGAACTGCATAAGAACAGTTGAAAATAACCTATATTTAACGATGATGGAGGCAAAAGGAGGTTTGCGCTCCTTTTGTATCTGCGTGTGCGCGCGCCGCATCAGGGGCATGACCTCGAATTCGTTTCTATGGATGTTCCATGCGGTGGCTTCTCCTCTCGCTCCTGCCGATCGCGCTGACCTTCAGCGGCTGCACATCCGCCAGCTATGACCTGATGGAAACCGCGTCGATCTCGGCGCCGCGTTTCGGCGACAAGGACCCGCAGGATTTCGGCGAAAAGACGCCGAATCGCCACAAGGTTCATGGCATCGACGTGTCGAAATGGAACGGCGACGTCGACTGGGCCAAAGTGCGCAAGTCCGGTGTCTCCTTCGCCTTCATCAAGGCGACCGAAGGCAAGGACATCGTCGATACGCGCTTCGACGAATACTGGCGCCAGGCAGCCGCCGCCGGCATTCCGCATGCGCCCTATCACTTCTACTATTTCTGCTCGACGGCAGACGAACAGGCTGACTGGTTCATCCGCAACGTGCCGAAGGCCTCGATGCACCTGCCGCCGGTGCTCGACGTGGAATGGAACCATACCTCGAAGACCTGCAACTACCGCCCGAGCGCCATGACCGTGCGCGCCGAGATGAAACGCTTCATGGACCGCATCGAGGCCCATTACGGCAAGCGGCCGATCATCTACACCTCGGTCGACTTCCACCGCGACAATCTCGAAGGCAGCTTCCAGGACTACCATTTCTGGGTTCGCGCCGTCGCCCAGCATCCCGAAGAAATCTACCCGGACCGGCGCTGGGCCTTCTGGCAATACACCTCGACCGGCGTCATCCCGGGTATCAAGGGCGATACCGACATCAACGTCTTCGCCGGCACCGAGAAGAACTGGAAGAACTGGGTCGCCGCCGTCTCGAAGCACTGAGCGTCGTGGCTTCGCCGCGAAAAATGTCGCGTCCGGCCTGGTTTTTCGGCGACGATCTCGCTTTCGTCAAAAAGTCGGCCAATATCGTGTCTCGCATCGTTCCGCCCGGCCGCCGTTTGCGACCGGGCGGATTTCGTCAAGCCATTCACGGCGCCGTCACGACCGGGGTATTTGCTCGGCCGCAGCGCCCAGTCACTGCCCGAACCCGCAAGGATGTTTCCATGAAGACCGTCTCCCGCCTCGCTCTTGCCCTCACCGCCCTTCTCGCCACCTCCTCGCTTGCCGCAGCCCAGCAATGCGGCGGCGATCTCGGCTCCTTCCTCGAGGGCGTGAAGGCCGAAGCGGTTGCCGCCGGCGCATCTCCCGAGGCCGCGGACGCAGCGCTTGCCGGCGCGCAGATCGATCAGAAGGTTCTATCGCGCGACCGCTCGCAGGGCGTCTTCAAGCAGACCTTCCTCGAATTCTCCAAGCGCACCGTCAGCCAGGCCCGCCTCGACATCGGCCGCCAGAAGATGCAGCAATATGCCGAAGTCTTCGGCCGCGCCGAACAGGAATACGGCGTGCCGGCCGGCGTGATCGCCGCCTTCTGGGCCATGGAAACCGATTTCGGCGCCGTGCAGGGCGATTTCAACACCCGTAACGCGCTCGTCACGCTCGCCCATGACTGCCGCCGCCCCGAACTCTTCCGTCCGCAGTTGCTCAACCTCATCACCATGGTCCAGCACGGTGACCTCGATCCGGCCACCAACACCGGCGCCTGGGCCGGCGAGATCGGCCAGGTGCAGATGCTGCCCAAGGACATCGTCGCCTTCGGCATCGACGGCGACGGCGACGGCCATGTCAACGTGAAGAAGAGCTCGCCCGACGCCATCCTGACCGCGGCCAAGTTCATCGAACATCTCGGCTTCCGCCGCGGCGAGCCGTGGATCCAGGAAGTCGTGGTTCCGGACAACCTGCCCTGGGAGAAGACCGGATTCGGCAGCACCATGACGGCCGCCGACTGGTTCGCGCTCGGCGTCAAGCCGCGCGACGGCAACACCGCCTCTAGCGCGCTTCCGGCCTCGATCGTGCTGCCGCAGGGCCGCAAGGGCCCGGCCTTCATCACCTATCCGAACTTCAACATCTATCTCGAATGGAACCAGTCGTTCATCTACACGACCTCGGCCGCCTATTTCGCCACCCGCCTGATGGGCGCCGAACCCTACCAGAAGGGCAATCCGGAGCCGGGTCTCGGTGATGAGGAGATGAAGGCGCTGCAGACCAAGCTGCAGGCGATGGGCTACGACGTCGGCAAGATCGACGGCATTCTCGGCTCCGGCACGCGCATCGCCATCCAGAAGGAACAGCAGCGCCTCGGCATGCCGGCCGACGGCTGGGCGACACCTGCCCTTCTCGGCGCACTCTGATCCGGACAGGGCGACCCAGGTCCTGGGTCGCCCGTTCGCCTCCCGTGACGCATAGCGGCCGTCACGATTTCTCGCCCACAGCCGCCAACCGCCTGCATTCCGTCGCCTCGTTGATAGGCGTCCTCCGGGAGTGGGGCGAGGACGATCGACACGCGGCAGGTTTCGGGTGGCCCATCGGGCGCCCTTCGCCTAAAGCTGGCTCCAGTTCATTTCCATGGAGCCAGCCGATGCCGCCTGTCACCCCGCCACGCCTCAATACCATGACCTGGTCGCTGCTCGCCCTGCTCGGCCTGATCTGGGGCGGCTCGTTCTTCTTCGGTCGGGTCGCAGTGCCCTATGTCCCGCCAGTGACGCTCGCCTTCCTGCGATTGTCGATCGCGGCGCTGGCACTGCATATCTACCTGCATGGCCGCATGGACCTCTACCGGTCGCTGTGGCAACGCTGGCCCGCATTTCTCCTGCTCGGCCTCATCAACAACGCCATCCCGCACACGCTGATTCTCTTCGGCCAGACGGAGATCGGCGCAGGCCTCGCCGCCATTCTCAACGCCACGACGCCCATCTGGACCATGCTGATCGCCAACCGTTTCACCGCGGACGAGAAGCTCTCGCCCGCCAAGCTCGCCGGCACGGTGCTCGGCCTTGCCGGCACCGCCGTTCTGATCGGCCCGAGCGCGCTCAAGGCCAGCGACATCCCGCTGTGGGCCGTAATCCTGCCGGTCATGGCGGCGATCTCCTACGGATTCGCCGCGACCTACGGCAAGCGCTTCCGCGACCTGCCCGCGCCCGTGACCGCCACAGGCCAGCTGACCGCCTCCTCGCTGATCATGCTGCCGACCGCGCTTCTGGTGGATCATTTGTGGCAGATCCCCGTCCCCCCGATCGAAGCGGTCGCCGCAATCCTCGCGCTGGCCCTGATCTCCACCGCCTTCGGCTATATCCTCTTCTTCCGCATCATGGCGCTGGCCGGCGCCACCAACACGTCGCTCGTCACACTGCTGGTGCCGCCGAGCGCGATCCTGCTCGGCGCGCTGTTCCTCGGCGAAACCTTGCAGGCCCTGGATCTGGTCGGAATGCTGCTGATCGGCATAGCCTTGCTCGTCCTCGACGGACGCCTTCCGGCCTTTCGCCGCAGCGCAACATGATCGGGGTGGGAGACCGGAACTGTGCCTGTAGGAGGCGATGCGAAGCTGCTCCGATCACGCTTGTTAAGCAACATTAATAAACGCTGAAATTATCCAAGCGGTTGATTTTTCTACAGAAGACCGGGGGTGCGACAAGATTTCCACAGTCTACAACGGCACTGCAGCACATTAATCGCTTTCCTTGCGACACAAATCCGACATATTATCTAACGGTCAACACAAGGAGGCAGACATGGGACTTACAAACTCTCTCAATGTCCTGATCGTCGGTGCGGCGTTTGTGTTCATTGCCACGATGCTGTTCATCTAACCCAAATGAGTTGAACAAGAGGCCTTAGAGGAACCGTCAGCGGTCAGGCCCTAAGCCGTAAGAGCTTTCCAGTTTCCATGAAAAAGGCGCATGATCCGATCGGACGTGCGCCTTCTTCGTATCTGCCGGTCGGGCGGCTGCATCACGCGGCAGCGCCGGCCCCTTCCCGCGAGCGGTTCTGCGGCCTGAGGCCGAGATTGCCAAGGGTTGAAGCGACCAGCGCCGAGCGGTTCATCGTGTAGAGATGGAAATCGGAAATACCGCGCCGGACGAGATCCTCAATCTGCTCGGCCGCCACTACGGCTGCGACCTCGGCGCGCGCCTGCGGCTGCTCGTCGAGACCGGCGAAGCGCTCATCGAGGAAGCCCGGGATGCTTGCGCCGCACATCGAGGCGAAGCGCTTCAGCTGGGTCAGATTCTGGATCGGCATGATGCCGGGCACGATCGGGATCGAGATCCCCGCCGCCCTCACCCGCTCAAGGTAACGCTCGAAGATGTCATTGTCGAAAAAGAACTGGGTAAGCGCGCGGCAGGCGCCGTTGTCCACCTTGCGCTTGAGCATGTCGATGTCGCTCGTCGCGTCCGGGCTCTCGGGGTGCTTTTCCGGATAGGCCGACACAGAGATCTCGAAGTCGCCCAGCTCGCGCAGACCGGCAACCAGCTCCGCGGCATTGGCATAACCGCCCGGATGCGGCTGGTAGGGCGTGCCCATGCCGCCCTGCGGATCGCCGCGCAGTGCCACGAAGTGCTTCACGCCGACGGCGCGGAACTGCTCCACCACCTGGTGCACCTCCTCCTTCGTCGCCCCGACGCAGGTGAGGTGCGAGGCTGTGCGGAGCGGCGTCTCGGCAATCAGCCGGCGCACGGTCGAAAGCGTCGGCTCGCGGGTCGTGCCCCCGGCACCATAGGTGACGGACACGAAGTCCGGTGCCCAGTCGGTCAGGTCGTCGACGGTCTTCCACAGCTGGTCCGCCATGTCTTCCGACTTCGGCGGAAAGAACTCGAAGGAGTAGCGCAGGGGCTCGGCGGTCTTGCCGTTTCGATCGTCAATCGCCATTCACCTGCTCCCGGCCTGTGCGGTGGTCCCGCTGATTTGCACTTCCAAGGCCTCGCCGCCCTTGCGCGCGAGCCAGATGGTCACGGTCAGCCCGCGGCTGGCGGTGCTGCCCGGCGGCAGGTCCACGGTCCGCTCGACAGCCATGCCGTATTTCGCCAGCCATTCGGCCATGGTCTGATGCGAGAAACCGAGCCGCACATGGGCATGCTCGTCCCGCAGGTATTCGAGGGTGTGCGGGGCAAGATCGATGATGATCAGCCGGCCGCCCGCCTTCAGCATGCGGCTCGCCTCGGCGAGCGCCAGCTCGGGCTGGACGAGAAAGTGCAGCACCTGATGGATGATGACGATGTCGTATTCGTTGCCGTCGAGCGGCAGGTTCAGGATGTCGCCGTGACGGACCGAAGCCTTGAGCACGCCGGCCTTGTCGAGATTGGCGCGCGCCACCGCCAGCATGTCGCGGCTGGCATCAATGCCCGTCGCGCGGCGGTAGCCGTCCTGCAGGAGTTGCAGGATGCGGCCGGTGCCGGTTCCGAGATCGAGCAGCGCGTCGACCGTCTCCGTGCCGATCAGTTCAAGCAGCTTGGCCTCGACGGCGGCGTCGTCGACGTGCAGGCGGCGCAGCTCGTCCCATTCGGAAGCGTTGCGCTTGAAGTATTCCTGGGCGCGCTCGGCCCTCGCGCGCTTGACGGCCGCGAGACGCTCGCTGTCGCGCAAGAGCACGGCGTCGTTCTCGCAGGTGGCGGCCAGCAGCACATTGGCAAGCGCTGCCGCATCGCCGTCCTGCTTCAGCCGGAAATAGGCCCAGGCGCCCTCCTGGTAGCGGTCGATCAGGCCGGCCTCGGTCAGCAGCTTCAGATGGCGGGATATGCGCGGCTGCGACTGGCCGAGAATGTCGGTGAGGTCGGTGACCGTCAGGTCGCCCGCCGAGAGCAGCGCCAAAAGCCTCAGGCGTGTCGGCTCGCCGGCCGCCTTCAACAGTTCCACCAGGGCGTCGACGCCGAATTTCATGTTTGCCGTCATTCTTCACCCAATCAAGACATAAACATATCTTTATGTCAGTCCCGATTTTTGCGCAAGGGCAAAGTGCGAAATCCTGCGAACGAGCGGCAACCGTCCACAACGGAGGGGATCGCGTCCGGGCGCAGAAAGCCGGGCGGCAACCGACCGGGCGGCAACAAAAAAACCCCGGCGAACCGGGGTTTCTGATGGAGCCTGAAGTTCAGCGCGTCAGGCGCTTGTAGCTCATCCGCTTCGGATTGACCGAATCGGCGCCGAGGCGGCGGATCTTGTCTTTCTCGTAGTCCTCGAAGTTGCCTTCGAACCACTCGACGTGGCTGTCACCCTCGAAGGCGAGGATGTGGGTGGCGAGACGGTCGAGGAACATGCGATCGTGCGAGATGATGATCGCGCAGCCAGCGAAGCTTTCCAGCGCGTTCTCGAGCGCACCGAGCGTTTCGGTGTCGAGGTCGTTGGTCGGTTCGTCGAGCAGCAGCACATTGCCGCCGGCCTTCAGCATCTTGGCCAGATGCACGCGGTTGCGCTGGCCGCCGGACAGGTTGCCAACCTTCTGCTGCTGGTCGCCGCCCTTGAAGTTGAAGGCGCCGCAGTAGGCACGCGAATTCATGTCGAACTTGCCGAGCTTGATGATTTCGGCGCCGCCGGAAATTTCCTCCCAGACGGTCTTGTTGCCGTCGAGCGTGTCGCGGCTCTGGTCGACATAACCGAGATGCACGGTGTCACCGACGCGGACCGTTCCGCTGTCGGGCTTCTCCTGGCCGGTGATCATGCGGAACAGTGTCGTCTTGCCGGCGCCGTTGGGGCCGATGACGCCGACGATGCCGCCCGGCGGCAGCTTGAGCGTCAGGTCCTCGATCAGCACGCGATCGCCGTAACCCTTGGTGATGCCGTCCATCTCGATGACCACCTGGCCGAGACGCTCGCTGACCGGAATGATGATCTGCGCATCGCCGGGGCGCACGTTTTCGGCCGCTTCCACCAGCTGCTCGTAGGACTTGATACGTGCCTTCGACTTGGCCTGGCGGGCCTTGGGGCTGGACGCGATCCATTCCTGCTCGCGCGAAATCGCCTTCTGGCGCGAGGCGTCTTCGCGGCTTTCCTGCTGCATGCGCTTGGCCTTCGCCTGCAGGTAGGCCGAGTAGTTGCCTTCGTAGGGGATGCCGCGGCCGCGGTCGAGCTCGAGGATCCAGCCGGTGACGTTGTCGAGGAAGTAGCGATCGTGGGTGATCATCAGCACGGCGCCGGGATATTGGCGCAGGTGATTTTCCAGCCAGCCGATCGTCTCGGCGTCGAGGTGGTTGGTCGGTTCGTCGAGCAGCAGGAGGTCCGGCTGCGACAAGAGCAGCTTGCACAGCGCGACGCGACGGCGCTCGCCGCCCGAAAGGCTGGTGACATCGGCATCGCCCGGCGGGCAGCGCAGCGCGTCCATGGCCATTTCGACCTGGTTTTCCAGATCCCAGAGGTTCTGGCTGTCGATCATGTCCTGGAGCTTGGCGCCCTCGTCCGCCGTCTCGTCGGAATAGTTCATCATCAGTTCGTTGTAGCGCTCAAGGATCGCCGTCTTCTTGGCGACGCCTTCCATGACGTTCTCGAACACCGTCTTGGTCGGGTCGAGATGCGGCTCCTGCTCGAGATAGCCGAGGGTAGCGCCTTCGGCGAGCCAAGCTTCGCCGGTATATTCCTTGTCGAGACCGGCAATGATCTTGAGAACGGTCGACTTACCCGCACCGTTCGGACCCAGGATACCGATCTTGGCATCGGGGTAGAAGGACAGGTTGACGTTTTCGAGGATCTTCTTGGCACCGAAGGCCTTGTTCAGGCCGGCCATGTGATAGATGAACTGACGTGCCATCGTGTTGAATTGCTCCGCGGGCGTGAAGGGGATTTGCCGCTATGTAGGCGAAAGCGCCGCACGGGGCAATGCGAAACGCAGAAGAGCCGGGCTCTTTTCTGGCCGGGGCCGCGACTGGTTGAGCCGTTTCAGCGCCAGCCGAGCCCTCCGCTCGCTCCGGCGGAGGCTTCCCGGATTGGCTAGGCCCGGATCGGCAAGGCACTGTCAGAAAAAATTCCTTTGCGGCTCTGCCTTCTGCCCTTTAACCCTTGATCCGAGTTTGGGGAGGACGGCAATGGCATTCGAGACCAGCAGGCAGCTTGCAACGGTAACGGGCGCGGAGCTCAGCTATCACCTGGAGGAAGCAACAGGCCCGGCGCGCGGCGTCGTCGTCGTCTGCCATGGCCTCGCCGAACATTCGCGCCGCTACCGCCGCTTCGCCGAGGCGCTGTCGGCCGCAGATTACCATGTCTTCGCCCACGACCACCGCGGCCATGGCGAGACCACGGCGATCGGCGCGCCGCGGGCACGTTTCGCCCGGCGCGAGGGCTGGAAGGCCGTGATCTCCGACACGCTGTCCATGCGTAACCTGGCGGTCGGACAGTATCCCGGGTTGCCGGTCATCCTCTTCGGCCATTCCATGGGCGGGCTCTTGGCCCTCAACACCGTGACGGATCATCCCGACGCCTTCGATGCGCTGGCTGTATGGAATTCCAACTTCAACCCGGGCCTGGCCGGACGTTTTGCTCAAGGCGTGCTGGCAATCGAACGCATGCTGAAGGGCTCCGACGTGCCGAGCCTGATCCTGCCGCGCGCCACCTTCCTCGCCTGGGGAAAGCGCATTCCCAACCGCCGGACCGATGCCGACTGGCTGTCGCGCGATGCGCAGGAGGTCGATGCCTACGTCAACGACCCGCTCTGCGGCTTCGACGCCAGCGTTTCGCTGTGGCGCGATGTCTTCACGCTGACCTTCCGGGGAGCTTCGCGAGCGCAACTGGGCCTCCTGCCAAAGGACAAGCCGATCCACCTGGTCGGCGGCGGACAGGATCCCGCGACCGACAATGCCAAGGCGATCGAATGGCTCGGTAAACGACTCGGCAGACTGGGTTTCGCCGCGGTCACGACCCGCATCTATCCCGACATGCGCCACGAAACCCTGAACGAGATCGGCCGGGAAGACGCGACCGCGGACTTCGTCAGCTGGTGCGACGCGGTGACGGCGCAGACTGGGGCGCAGAGGGCCTGAAGCCTTGGCGATGCCGAAACGGAATGATCCCATGAGAGAAATTCAAGTGCTTCCGGCACAGCGCGAAGCTATAGATATTGCAAGAGTAACTTGTCCGTAGCACCGCAAGCGCAAAGCTGCACGCGGTCCTGACCGCAGAAGAGCAAGGCCCGCGATGACCACCCCACCCGGACAACCTGCGCAGGCCCTGCCCGCCCCGTCCGCGGATGTGACGGTCGGGCTCCTGCTCATGGTCGCCGCAGTGCTGATCGCGCCGTTCATCGACATCTTCTCCAAGCTGGCAACCGAGACCACCTCGCCGATGGAGATCACCGCCGTGCGGTTCTTCTTCCAGATGGTCTTCATGCTGCCGATCTTCGTCTGGCGGCAAACCCTTCCGCGTTTCTCGCGGACCAACACCCGCTATCACGTCGCGCGCGGCGGGCTGATCGCGCTTTCCATGGTCTGCTACGTCACAGCGCTCTCGGTCATGTCCGTTGCCGATGCCGTGGCGATCTTCTTCATCGAGCCGATCATCCTGACGGTCCTTTCCAGCATCTTTCTCAAGGAAACCATCGGCTGGCGTCGCTACACCGCCTGCGCAGTCGGCTTTTGCGGAGCGCTCCTGATCATCCAGCCGAGCTTCGAGGAAGTCGGCTTCATCGCCCTTCTGCCGGCCGTTTCGGCCCTCTGCGTCGCCATCTTTGCCATCCTGACGCGCAAGCTCGCTCATCGCGAGGACCCCTGGTCGATGCAGATCGAGACCGGCTTCTGGGGTCTTGTCATCTCGGCCGCGGCCATCGCCCTGTTCGGCCGGAGCATGCCCTCGATCTTCGCGCCAAGCATCCCCGATCTCACCAGCATGGTGTGGATGACCAGCGTCGGCCTTGCCGCCGCGATCTCCGGCATATTCGGTGTCTATGCCTATCGCTCGGCACCGGCGTCGACGCTCGCGCCGCTGCAATATCTCGAGATCGTCACGACGACGATCTTCGGTTGGCTGGTCTTCCGTGACTTCCCCGACCCGATCAAATGGCTGGGCATCGCCATCATCATCGGCTCCGGCCTCTTCATCATCTGGCGGGAACGCCGCTTCACCTCGAAGCCCGTCTCCGAAAACGCCACGCTTGCGCCATGACAGGACCCAGCATGACCGAAAACCCCGTCAAGAAGCCGCCGCTTAACGGCATCCGCGTGATCGAGCTCGCCCGCGTGCTCGCAGGGCCCTGGGCCGGGCAGATGCTCGCCGACATGGGTGCGGACGTCATCAAGGTCGAGAACCCGGAAGGCGGCGACGACACGCGCGCCTGGGGACCGCCCTTCGTCGAGGGCAAGGATGGCGAGAACCTGTCGGCCGCCTATTACCACTCGACCAACCGCAACAAGCGCTCGATCGCCATCGACTTCCGCTCGCCGGAGGGCCAGGAGATCGTCAAGCGCCTGATCGCCAGCGCTGACGTGGTGATCGAGAACTTCAAGCTCGGCGGGCTGAAGAAATACGGCCTCGATTACGAGAGCCTGAAGGCGGTCAATCCAAAGCTCGTCTACTGCTCGATCACCGGCTTCGGCCAGAACGGGCCCTATGCCGAGTTCGCTGGCTACGACTACATCGTCCAGGGCATGTCGGGCTTCATGTCGATCACCGGAGAACCGGACGGCCAGCCGATGAAGGCGGGCGTGGCGATCGCCGACATCTTCACCGGCATCTATGCCGTCACCGCCATCCAGGCCGCGCTGATCCATGTGATGAAGACCGGCGAAGGCCAGTTCGTCGACATGGCGCTGCTCGACGTGATGTCCGGCGTGCTCGCCAACCAGAACCTCAACTACCTGATCTCGGGCAGGGCGCCTGTCCGGCTCGGCAATGCCCATCCCAACATCTCGCCTTACGAGGTCGTGCCGACCGCCGACGGCCATCTGATCCTCGCCGTCGGCAATGACGGCCAGTTCAAGCGTCTCTGCGCCATTCTCGGCATTGCCGCGATCGCCGAGGACGAACGCTTTTCGACCAACAAGGCCCGCGTCGCCAACAAGGTCGAGGTCCGCCGCGTGGTCACCGCCGAGACGGCAAAATGGGCCAAGCGCGATCTGCTGACCGCCTGCGAGACCAACGCCGTGCCGGCCGGGCCGATCAACTCGATCGCCGAGATGTTCGACGACCCGCAGGTCAAGGCCCGCGAGCTGCGCATCGAACTCGAGGACGCCGACGGCAACGTCATCCCGGGCGTGCGCACCCCCATCGTCCTGTCCGAGACGCCGCTGCGCTACGCGCGCCCAAGCCCGCGCGTCGGCGAGCATCAGCAAGAAATTCTCGCCGAACTGGCCGAGATCGAAAGGGAGAGAGACCAATGAAGAAGACTGGCGGGGAACTGATCGTCGAGGCGCTCAAGGCGAACGGCGTCGAGCGCGTCTCCTGCGTGCCGGGCGAAAGCTATCTGGCCGTTCTCGACGCGCTGCGCGACAGCGGCATCGAGACGCTCGTCTGCCGCCAGGAAGGTGGCGCTGCGATGATGGCCGACGCCTGGGGCCGCCTCACCGGCAAGCCCGGCATCTGCATGGTGACCCGCGGTCCGGGCGCCACCAACGCCACCGCCGGCCTGCACATCGCCAAGCAGGATTCGATCCCGATGATCCTGTTCATCGGCCAGGTCGGCCGCGACATGCGCGAGCGCGAGGCCTTCCAGGAGGTCGAATACCGCCGCGCCTTCACCGAATTCGCCAAATGGGTCGGCGAGATCGACGATGCGCGCCGCATCCCGGAATTCGTCACCCGCGCCTTTGCCGTCGCCACCTCCGGCCGTCCCGGACCGGTCGTGCTGTCGCTGCCGGAAGACATGCTGGTGGATGAGGTCGAGGCGCCGGCGGCCAAGGCCGCCATGCCTGTCGAGGCCCATCCCGGCCCGTCGCAGATCGAGCGGCTGGGCGAGATGCTCGCCACCGCCAAGCGCCCGATTGCCATTCTCGGCGGCACGCGCTGGACGAAGAAGGCCGTTTCCGAGTTCGAGGAATTCGCCAACCGCTGGAAACTGCCGATCGGTTGCTCCTTCCGCCGCCAGATGCTGTTCGACCACCTGAACACTTCCTATGCGGGCGATGTCGGCATCGGCATCAATCCGGCGCTGTCGAGGGAGATCAAGGAGGCCGACCTCGTGCTGCTGATCGGCGGACGTTTCTCGGAAATGCCGTCCTCCAGCTATACGCTGCTCGACGTGCCCTATCCGTCGCAGACGCTCGTGCATGTCTATCCGGATCCCTCCGAGCTTGGCCGCGTCTATCGCCCGGACCTCGCCATCTGCGCCGCGCCGGTCGAGTTCGTCGGCGCGCTCAAGGCGCTGAAGGCGCCGGAACAGCCGATCTGGGCCGCCCGCACCGAGGCCATGCACGCCGCCTATCTTTCCTGGTCGACGCCGCCGACCCAAGGCCCCGGCCCGGTCCGCATGGGGCCGATCATGGACTGGATCGAGGCCAACACGGCCGAGGACACCATCTTCACCAACGGTGCCGGCAACTACGCCACCTGGGTCCACCGCTTCCACCGCTTCCGCGACTTCGCCACCCAGGCAGCCCCGACGTCGGGCTCGATGGGCTACGGCCTGCCCGCCGCCGTCGCCGCCAAGGCGCTGCATCCGGACCGGGAGGTCATCTGCTTTGCCGGTGACGGCTGCTTCATGATGCACGGCCAGGAATTCGCCACTGCCATCCGCTATGACCTGCCGATCATCGTCTGCCTGGTGAACAACGGCATCTACGGCACCATCCGCATGCACCAGGAGCGCGAATATCCGGGCCGTGTCAGCGCCACCGACCTGACCAACCCCGACTTCGCCGCCTTCGCCCGCGCCTATGGCGGGCATGGCGAGACCGTCGAGGCGACGGAGGACTTCGCGCCCGCTTTCGAACGCGCCCGCGCCTCCGGCAAGCCGTCGATCATCGAGATCAAGCTCGACCCGGAGGCGATCACGCCGATGAAGACGCTCACACAGATTCGCGAGAAGACCTAGGCTTTCCGCGACATCTGTCGGGCCAGGTCGGCAAAGGCGCGCAGGGCCGGCGGCAGATGGCGGTGGCCCGAATAGTAGAAGCACAATCCCGGAAATGGCGGCGTCCATTCCTCCAGCACCGTGACCAGACGGCCGGCCGCAAGGTCGGCCGCAACGTTTCGTTCGGTCATATAGGCAAGCCCTGCGCCACCGACGGCCGCCTCGCGCATCAGGTGCATGTCCTGCAGCGTCAAAGGACCCTCGACATCGACGCGGATCTCCTCCCCATGGCGCTCGAACTCCCAACGATAGATCGTCCCGCTCGGCAGGCGCAGACGCAAGCAGGCATGTCTTGTCAGATCGGCCGGAACCAGCGGTTTGCCGTGTCGTTCGAAATATTGCGGTGATCCGACGACGACGAAACGCTCGTGCTGCGTCAGGGGAATGGCGATCATGTCCTGCGGCACCGTATCGATCAGCCGGATGCCGATGTCGAAGCCCTCGGCGACGATGTCGACCATGCGCCCATCGCTGACGATATCGACATGCACGTCCGGATAGCGGCGGAGGAATTCGAGGACGATCGGCATCAGCAGGCCCCGCGCCGCGCCATCCGACGTATTGATGCGCAACCGCCCCGCCGGCGTGGCGCGCGACTGCGTGGCCGCCTCCATCGCCGCTTCGATCTCCTTCAGCGCCGGCCCGACCTTGTCGAGGAACTGCTCGCCGGCTTGCGTCAGCGAGACGCTGCGCGTGGTGCGGTTGAACAGCTTGACGCCCATGCGGGTCTCGATCGCCGCAACCGCATGGCTGAGCGCCGAAGCCGACATGCCAAGCTCCGTGGCCGCCGCCCGGAAACTCCGTGCCGCCGCCACGGCCGCGACCGCATGCAGTTCAACCAGTCCCGACTTCTTCATTGTCCAACATCCTGCATCACATCATGCACAAATATGCCGGTTATCAGGACAATGCCAGCGGCCTATCTGAGTTTCCGTCACTGAACCCAGATGAACGAGGCACATCATGACCAAGACAGTTTTCATCACCGGCGCATCCTCCGGCATCGGCAAGGCATCGGCCAAGCTCTTTCAGGAGAAGGGCTGGAACGTGGTTGCGACCATGCGCACTCCAGAGAAGGAGTCCGAACTCAACCAACTTGACGGTGTTCTGGTGGCGCGCCTTGACGTCCAGGACCCGCAGAGCATCGAGACCGCCGTCGAAGCCGCGATCGCGCGGTTCGGCCGCATCGACGTGCTGGTCAACAATGCCGGTTATGGCCTCTACGGCGTGTTCGAAGCGGTGCCGCGAGAGAGCATCCAGCAGCAGTTCGACGTCAATGTCTTTGGCGTCATGGATGTCACCCGCGCCCTTCTCCCGCACTTCCGTGCCAAGGGAGCCGGGACCATCGTCAATGTGAGCTCAGGCGCCGGCCACTTCACACTGCCGATGATCTCGCTTTACTGCGCCAGCAAGTTCGCGCTGGAGGGCTTCACCGAAACGCTTTCCTATGAGTTGCTGGCACTGGATATCGGGGTGAAGCTGGTGGTCCCGCACGGCGGCGTTGCCGAGACAGCCTTTCAGCAGCGCTCGGCCGCGGATTTCGCCCAGGAGGACATGCCGGCCGATTACCGCCCGTTCCTCGATCGCTCCACCGCTGCCTTCGCCAGAATGGGCGGCGCGTTGACCATGACGTCCCGGGATGTGGCCAACGTGGTGCACGAGGCGGCGACCGATGGAACCAGCCGGTTGCGCTACTTCGTCGGCGACGACGCACGCGGCTTCGTCAAGGCGCGCAGCGAAATGGCCGACCAGGACTATGTCGACTTCATGCGCTCGCACTTCGCCTGAGCTCAAGAAAAAAGCCGACGCATCAACAAGATGCGCCGGCTTTCGGAATCGCTTTGGCAGACTTCAGATCGCAGCCGTCACGATGAACTCGACCTTGTAGTCCGGGGTCGCCAGCGCGGCTTCGCTGGTGGCGCGGGCCGGCGGGTTCTTCGGGTCGATCCAGGCTTCCCAGACGGCGTTCATTTCGCCGAAGGTCGACATGTCCGAGAGGTAGATGATCGTCTGCAGGATCTTCGACTTGTCCGAGCCGGCCAGCGCCAGCAGGCGTTCGACTTCAGCCAGGGCCGACTTCGACTGTTCGGTGACGGAGGTGCCGTCGCCGACCTGGCCGGCGAGATAGACGGTGTTGCCGTGGACGACGGCGCCGCTCATGCGGGCGCCCGGCTCGATACGCTTGATGGTCATAGGAAATACTCCTGTTGCACGTGATGGAATTGAAAGGCGGGAGGGCGAGCGAAAGCCGCGATGGCTTGCTCAGCCGCGCAGGTGCTGGCTCTTCTGGTAGGTCGCGGTGGAACGCGCGCCGGAACGGCAATAGCCGAGCATCGGCCGGTCGAAATCGTCGAGCGCATCGACCATGCCGGAAATGGCGTCGGGCGTGACGCCCATCGGACCGACCGGCACATGGGCGATCTTGAGGCCCAGTTCCTCGGCGCGCCGAGCGATCTCGGCAAAGGTCGGCTGGCCGGCCTCTTCGCCATCCGGACGGTGGCAGACGATGGACTTGAAGCCGAGCGCCTTGATCGTGTCGAGATCGTCGACCGAGATCTGGCCGGTCACGGAATATTCTTCGTCAATCTGCGAAATGTTCATGGCGGTCTCCCTGCTTGCGAGGGGCAAACATCTACGATGCGGGCAGGCGGGCGTCAATCGTCGAGGGCCCCGTTTCCCCGCCGCGCGAGGCCTCAGACGAAGGCGAAGGAGAGTGCGTATTCGCGGCTTTCGCCGGGTGCGACATCGACGAATTCGCCTCGCTCCGAAAGCTTTTCGCGCGACTCCCAACGATGCGATACCGGCTCGATGCCGAGCACATTGGCGGGTGCCCCCTGATTGCGCCAGACCTGCAGGAAGGGCAGCGTGTCGGTGCGGAAGCGCACCACCAGGGTCTTGCCGCCGATCGCCGCGATCGGCCCGAGCCGGACTTCGGCCCACCCGCCCTTGCCGGCCGGCACGCAGAACACGCCGCCATCGCCCTCGCCGAAGGCCCAGGGAAAGCCGCCGCCGTCCAGCATCGCGCCTTCGAGCCGCACGCCGTCGTTGAAGTGCCTTGCCCCGAGGTTCATGTGGTACATGAGAAACGCCGGGAAAGCGCTCTTGCCGGTATTGGTCACGGTATCGGAAAGGCTCACCTCCCCCGTCTCGCCATTCATCCGCCAGCAACGTTCCAAACGGGCGCTGCCCCCGTCCGCCAGCGTCACATCGACGATCGCGCGACATTCGGTGTCTCCACCCTCGCCCGCGATCAAGATGTCGCGGGCCGGATGCGACGAAAAGGATCCATGCAGCGGATAGTTCCCGCCGCGTCCGCCGTCGATCGGTTCGGGGTGGCGGATATGGTCCGGGCCGCAGGTGAAGAGAAAACCTTCGAGCGAATGATCGATGCGCGGGTCGCCATCGTCGGGGATTGCCCGGCCGGGCGCCAGGTCGATACCGCCGACCACGCAGGCGCCGATATCCAGAACGGAACCTTCGTCCAGCATCAGCGCCGGACCCTTCCGCCCCTTGAATTCCATCATGCCGCAGGCTCCTCGATCAATAGCGGTGGCACCATCAACTGGCCGCTGGCGATCATCACCTCAACGCCAGACAATCCGTCGTCGATCGCCGTGAGGTACGGCATATCGATCACCCCTTCAAGCCACCGCTGGTAGTCGGTGGCCCGCCTCTTGAGAAGCGCGTAGCTCTCCCTGCCGGGAGCCGTCAGCGCCAGCAACTCGAACCGGCGGTCGTCGTGATCGCGGCATCGCTCCAGCCAGCGGCGATCCTCGAGCGCCTTCACCGCCCGGCTGATTTTTGTCTTGGTCAATCCGGAATGGCCGGAGATCGCCTTGGCCGTCCTGTGGATCTGCTCCCCCAGCGACCAGAGAACCTGCCACTCCGCCCAGGAAATCTCCTCGCCGACTCCGCTGAATCGCATGAAATGCGCACTCAGTCGTTCAGCGACACGGCTGAGCCGGTATGGCAAGAAATTATCAATATCGAATCGATCGTGCATCGTTCCCCCTACGATGAACAGGCAAGATCATGCCTGCGCTGCAGCGCTCCCAAAAAGCATCCGCCTCCCCCCTAGGAGTCGGTTTTTAAAACAATATTCACCATGAATTCACCTTTTCCACACTAGTGTCAAATTTGCTGGGTTAGTCAGACGGGCAAAAGAAGGAAGCGAATCTTGATCGACATGCTGAAAGCGGGAGTGATTGTGGCATCCGTCGCGGCCCTCCAGGCCGGCGTGGCTACCTCCGCCCTCGCCAACGACCCCTATGGCTACCGAAACGGTTCTGTCCTGCTGGTCTCGCCGGACGGCGACCTGCTCGACTACGTGCCTGAAGAGGGCGATGTGGTGATCAGCCGCGACCGCATGGGCCGGCGCGTCCTGATCGACCGCTACGGCAATCTGGTGGCCACCGAAGTGCCGGCCGAGACCTATTTCCCCCGTCAGCGCGAGGCCCGTGCGCCCGCAGCCTATGACGAGTTCGGCGCCCCGCAGCCCGTCTGGGAAGATGATGGCATCGTGACGGGTGCGATCCCCTCACCCGGCGCGGTCGACCGCCAGGACCTCGGCGAGCCGCTGCCGGGCATGCCGTCCGGCGGACCGGACATGGCACCCCCGGCGGATCAGGCCCCGGCCCGCACAGTGACCCCCGAAATTCCCGTAAAGAGCAATCTGTCGCAGCTGGAAATCACCGCGCTGCAGGTCTTCCTCGACCGCGAGGGCGTTTCGCCCGGCGTAATCGACGGCAAGATGGGCCAGAACGTCAACAAGGCGCTGGTCGCCTGGCAGGAAATCACCGGCGAGACGATCGACCCGAACAATGCCGAGGACATTCTGGAACGCCTTCGCCTGTCGGGCGGACTGGCGATCACCGCCTACACGATCACACCCGGAGACGCGGCAGGCCCCTACGTCGCCGCCATTCCCGAGGACTATGCGCACAAGGCTCAGCTTCCGGCGCTCTCCTTCACCTCGACCACGGAAATGCTGGCCGAGAAATTCCACATGGACGAGGCCTATCTGAAGGCCCTCAACCCCGGCGTCGACTTCACCATTCCCGGCACGACCATCAAGGTGGTCGATCCCGGCCAGACCAGGAAGGGCGAGGTCGCGCGGATCGTCGCCAACAAGGGGCTGAAACAGGTCTTCGCCTACGGCGCCGACGGCGCGCTGATTGCCGCCTATCCGGCGAGCATCGGCTCCACCGATACCCCCTCCCCGTCGGGCACGGTGACCGTCGAGCGTATCGCCTTCGATCCGGGTTACACCTACAATCCGAAGATCAACTTCCAGCAGGGCGCAAACGACAAGGTACTGTCCATCCCGCCAGGCCCGAACGGTCCGGTCGGCACGGTCTGGATGGCGCTGTCGAAGCCGACCTACGGCATTCACGGCACGCCGGAACCGTCGAAGATCGGCCGCACGCAGAGCCACGGCTGCATTCGCCTGACCAACTGGGACGCGACCGAACTCGCCAAGATGGCCAAGCCCGGCGTCACCGTCGAATTCATCGACTGACGCCCGCTTCTCCCCTAAAGTCGCACGGCAATACGAAAAGAGCCGCCAGATGCAAATCTGGCGGCGCTTTCATTGCGCTGCTTGGGAGGAGTGGGAGGAGGATCAAGCAGCGTTTCGAACGACCCGGAACATTCGGCGCGGCTCCTGGCTGCGGATGACCTTGGTCGGCAACAGGCGGCGAACCTCGCCGGCGAAGGCCTGGGCATTCTCGCGCGCCTTGTCGAGATTGCTGATTCTGGCGGCGTCCATGCTGTAGAGCGTGCCGCCACAGTCGAAGATCTCGCGGAACGCGCTGCGCTCGACGATCGGCGTGTCCATGACGTTGACGCCGCGGGCCGAAAGCAGGCCCTTGATGGTGAGCAGCGCCCGCGTCGTCACCATAGAGGTGACCCGCGTGAGAACGACCGAATGGGCGATCTTGAACCGGCCGGCGGTCTCCATCATCTTGATCAGGTCGAGGATCTGCGCCGCACCCTTGGCGTCCATGGCACAGCCCTGCACCGGGATCATCACGTGGTCGGACAGGCCGATCGCCGTTGTGACGATGGCATCGCGCGCACCGGCGAGATCGATGATCGTGTAGTCGGCCGTGCGTGACGATTCGCGCAGATGTCCCTGGATCGATGCGACGGAGACTTCGGAAATCACTTCGATATTGTGCTGGGAGCCGGAGGCTTCGTGCCACTGCGTGATCCAGCGCTGCGGATCGGCATCGAGGATGGCGACCCTATAGCCCTGATGGGCCAGTTCGGTCGCGAGCAGCAAGGCGGCAGTGGTTTTGCCGGCTCCACCCTTGGCATTGGCAAATGAGATGACTGGCATGCTGTTTCCTCGAAAGGGTATGGACCGAGCGTCTCATCGCTCTTGCAGGCACCCTTGGCTCATGGTGTCAGTAAATGCATCATTGCTAATTATGGTTAACAAACAGGAAAGAGCCGCCTCTTCCCGCCTCCCCAAAAATGGTAGTACCGCCGCCTCATGCCCCTGATCGGCAAAGAAAAAAGCCCGCGGCACTGTCCGTGCCGCGGGCCTTGACGTTTGTTAACTTTCGGCCACTCAGAAGCAGTCGAGGAAGAGCGCCTTGGTGTTCTCGAGCGTCATCTTCACCGGGTTGCCGCCGCAGCTCGGATCCTCGATCGCCATGGCGGTCAGTTCATCGACCCGGTCGGACTTGATGCCCATGGCAGTCAGATTTTCCGGAACGCCGAGCTCGGCGCGCAGCGACAGGACATAGTCGTAGAAGCCGTCGAAACCGCCCGAGATGCCGAGATAGGCCGCCGCACGGGCGATCTTTTCTTCGATGGCCGAGCGGTTGAAGCGCAGGACGGGCGGCATGACGACCGCATTGGTCATGCCGTGATGGGTGTTGTAGACCGCGCCGATCGGATGCGACAGCGAATGGATCGCGCCGAGCCCCTTCTGGAAGGCGACGGCACCCATGGCGGCGGCCGACATCATGTTGGTACGGGCTTCGAGGTCGGTGCCGTCCTTGTAGGCGCGCGGCAGGTATTCCTTGACCAGACGCATGCCTTCAAGCGCGATGCCCTGGCTCATCGGATGATAGAAGGGCGAGGAATAGGCCTCGAGGCAATGGGCGAACGCGTCCATGCCCGTGCCAGCGGTAATCATCTTCGGCATGCCGACGGTCAGTTCCGGGTCGCAGATGACGACGCCGGGCAGGAACTTCGGATGGAAGATGATCTTCTTCACATGGGTGACGGAATTGGTGATGACCGAGGCGCGGCCGACCTCGGAACCCGTGCCGGCCGTGGTCGGGACCGCGACGATCGGCGCGATGCCGTCGGAATTGGCGCGCGTCCACCAGTCGCCGATGTCCTCGAAATCCCAGACCGGGCGCGTCTGGCCGGCCATGAAGGCCACGCACTTGCCGAGGTCGAGGCCCGAACCGCCGCCGAAGGCGACGACGCCGTCGTGGCCGCCGTCCTTGTAGGCCTTGATGCCGGCTTCGAGATTGATCTCATTGGGGTTGGGATCGACGTCGGCGAACAGCGCGCGGCCGAGGCCGGCTTCCTCCAGCACGTCGAGCGCGGTCTGGGTGATCTGCATCGGTGCCAGGCCCCGGTCGGTGACCAGCAGCGGCTTCTTCATGCCGAGCGTCTTGCAGGCGTCCGCCAGTTCCTTGATGCGGCCGCGTCCCATCTTGATGGCGGTGGGATAGCTCCAGTTTGCGACGATGTTCATTTCGTGACCTTCTTGAGGTGGTAGGATTTCGGACGGGTGAGGTTCTGGAAGCCGAGGACCGAGAGCGAACCGCCCTTGCCGGTCTCCTTGCAGCCGGTCCAGCACAGGGCCGGGTCGAGATAGTCGGCGCGGTTCATGAACACGGTGCCGGTCTCGATCTCGCGGCCGATGCGGGCGGCCCGCTCGGGATCCTGCGTCCACAGCGAGGCCGTCAGGCCATAGGGGCTGTCGTTCATCAGGGCGAGCGCTTCCTCGTCATTCTTCACCTTCATGATGCCGACGGCCGGACCGAAGGTCTCATCCTTCATGAAGGACATGGAGTGATCCACGTTCACCAGGATCTGCGGCATCAGATAGGCATGGCCGTCATCCTGCGGGAACAGCTTCGGATCGACGAGCGTCTTGGCGCCCTTGGCGACGGCCTCGGCGATCTGCTCGCGCACATGCGCGGCAAAACGGCGGTGCGCCATCGGACCGAGCGTCGTTTCCGGATCGAGCGGATTGCCGAGCTTGTAGTTCGACACCCAGGCGACCGACTTCTCGACGAAGGCGTCGTAGAGGTTCTCGTTCACATAGATGCGCTCGATGCCGCAGCAGCACTGGCCCGAATTGTAGGTGGCGCCGTCCATCAGCGTGTCGACGGCGGCGTCGAGATCGGCGTCCTCCATCACATAGCCCGGATCCTTGCCGCCGAGTTCGAGGCCGATGCCGGCGAACGTGCCGGCGGCGGCCCGCTCGATGGACCGGCCGCCCTCGACCGAACCGGTGAAATTGATGAAGTTGAAATTGCCGGTGGCGATCAGCGCCGAGGTGGTGGCGTGGTCGAGGAACAGGTTGACGAAGACGTCGTCGGGAACACCGGCCTCGACAAAGGCGCGCACCATGCGCTCGCCGACCAGAAGCGTCTGCGTCGCATGCTTGATGACGACGGTATTGCCGGCCATCAGGGCGGGCGCGACCGTGTTGATCGCCGTCATATAGGGGTAGTTCCACGGCGCGATGACGAGCACGACGCCATGCGGCTCGCGCTCGATGCGGCGCTCGAACGTCGCGCTGTCCTCAACGACAAGCGGCGCAAGCGCGTCGGCAGCGATCGAGGCAACGTAGTTGGAACGCTCGTTGAAGCCCTTGTACTCGCCACCGTAGCGCACCGGGCGGCCCATCATGTGGGCGAGTTCCGGCACGACTTCGTCGGCCATCTCGTTGAGGCGCGCGACGCCCTTGAGGACGAGCTGGACGCGCTCCTCGAGCGGGCGGCGTGCCCAGGCCTTCTGTGCCTTGCGGGCGCGCGCCACCGCCTCGCTGGCGGCATCCAGCGACATGGCCGGACGCTCGGCGTAAACCGATCCGTCGATCGGCGAAATGCATTTGATCATGGTCATTTTCAGTTGCTCCTTGAAAGCCTCGCCAGCCAGTAGCGCGAAGTCGGATCGCGCGCCATCTGCCAAGATGGCGCAACCGCCCTGCCCCGCCCGGACCGCGCGAGCGCGTGTCCGGTGCCTGCCGGCACAAACGCCCTCCCCGGTCGAACCGCGAAGGGCCGTGAATGTGTCATACCGCCATTCGAGCGGCGGGAATATCACCCGAAAGGGATAGGGCGGCCGGCCGGCATCGCTGTCGGCGGCCGCACCGGATCAGGCGCGCTCGAACCCTCTCGCCACCTCCCAGTCGGTGATCTTGCGGTCGTATTCCTCCTGCTCCCACTCGGCGGCGCGCACATAGTGCTCGACGACGTCGTCGCCGAAGGCATGCCGCAGCATGGCCGAGCCGTTGAGCGCGACGGCAGCCGAGCGCAGCGTGCGCGGGATTTCGCGCACGTCGCTAGCCCCGTAGGCATCCCCGGTGAAGGCCGGCTCCAGCTCGAGCTTGCGCTCGATGCCGTCGATGCCGGCGGCGATGAGCGCCGCCATGGCGAGATAGGGATTGAGGTCGGAGCCGCCGACGCGGCATTCGACGCGGATGCCCTTGGAGCCCTCGCCGCAGAGCCGGTAGCCGGCGGTACGGTTGTCCTTCGACCAGATCGCCTTGGTCGGCGCGAACGTGCCGGCCATGAAGCGCTTGTAGGAATTGATGTAGGGCGCGAGGAAATAGGTGATCTCGCTGGCATGGGTGAGAAGCCCCGCCATGTAGTGCTTCATCGTCGTCGACATGCCGTACTGGCCGTTCGGATCGAAGAACAGCGGCGTCTTGCCGTCGACGCTCCACAGCGACTGGTGGATGTGCGACGAGGAACCGGCGGCATTGTAGTGCCACTTTGCCAGGAAGGTGATGGCTTTGCCGCGCGACCAGGCGATCTCCTTGCAGGCGTTCTTGATGATGACGTGGCGGTCGGCCATGGTCAGCGCGTCGGCATAGCGGACGTTGATCTCTTCCTGGCCGGCGGAGGCTTCGCCCTTGGAATTCTCGACCGGGATCTCGGCGCCCTGCAGACCCTTGCGGATCGCCCGCATCACGTCTTCTTCCTTGGTGGTCTGGAAGATGTGGTAGTCCTCGTTATAGCCGCTGGCGAGCTGCAGGTCGCGATAGCCGGAGGCACGCGCGTCGTCATAGGTCTGGTCGAACAGGAAGAACTCCAGTTCCGTCGCCATGAAGGCCTTGAAGCCCATGGCCTCGAGCCGGGCCACCTGCTTCTTGAGGACGGCACGCGGCGAATGCGGCACGTCCGCATGGGTGTGATGGTCCTGGACGTCGCACAGCACCAGAGCCGTGCCTTCGAGCCACGGCACCCGCCGGAGCGTCGCGAGGTCGGGCTTCATGGTGTAGTCGCCATAGCCCTTTTCCCAGCTCGTCGCCTTGTAGCCCGGTACGGTTTCCATCTCCATGTCGGTCGCGAGAAGATAGTTGCAGCTATGGGTTTCCTCATAGGCGCTCTCGACGAAATACTCCGCCTGAAAGCGCTTTCCCATCAGCCGTCCCTGCATGTCGACCTGACAGGCGAGCACAGTGTCGATGCGGCCTTCGGCAACATCCTTCTTCAAATCGTCGAATGTGTAGGTCATTTGAGTGAGCCCGCTGATTATTGTTGTTGCCGGCCCTGCCGGCCCGCTTTTCCCATGTGTTCAGGAGACCCCGGCCGCCGGGCGGCCGGGGAGATTGTCGGATGCAAGGCTCAGGCCTCGCCGACCGCCTTTTCGGCTGCGGCGATCCCGGCCTGGCGCCGGGCGACTTCGTCGCCGATCGGCGGGCCCTTGAAGCGCTTGTTCTCGAACGCGAACCACACGACGGCGGTGATCACGAAGAAGCCGATGGTGATCGGAAGCGCCCAGTCGTTCGGCGGCTGGATGCCGATGTAGAAGATCAGCGCCATTGCCAGGATGACGAGAACGGCCACAACACGGAAGGCGCCGGCACCGATGTTCCACGGACCCATGGTCGGCCACTTCGGCGTGCCGATGGCGACGAAGCCGAGCGCGATCGGCAGGGCGAAGGAGAGGAACAGGAAGATGACCGTGCACGACACGACGATCGAATAGGCCGGCGTGCCGGCGATCGTGATGGCCGAGGTGAACCAGACGAACAGGACCGACAGGATGGCGCCGATCCAGATCGCAGCAACCGGGGTGCGGTGCTTGGGGCTGACCTTCGAGAGCGCGGCGGAGCCCGGCAGGCCCTTGTCACGCGAGAAGGCGAAGATCATGCGCGAAAGCGAGGTCACGGTGGCAAGGCCGCAGAGGAACTGCGAGAGGAAGATCAGGAAGTACATGACCTCCTTGACCGTCGGGTTGACCTGGCTGTCCATGGCCCAGAAGAACACGTTCCAGCCCTGCTTTGCGGCGTCGTCCATGTTCGGCAGCATGAGCACGAACGAGCACAGCATGACGTAACCGAACACCGCCGACCAGATCACCGAGGTGATCATGCCCTTCGGCACCGAATGCGCGGCCTTGACCGTTTCTTCCGACGTGTGCGCGGACGCGTCATAGCCGGTGATCGTGTAGATCGGCAGAAGCAGGCCGAGCAGGAAGGCCATGCCACCCGAGACGGCGAAAGGCCAGACCAGCGAAGCACCTTCCGTGCCGGTATAGTTGGAGAAGGTGAACAGGCGGGCGACCTCGAAGCTCGGTGCGGACACCAGGCAGACGATCGTCAGAAGGATGGCCGTTGCGAAGATCAGGTAGCCGGAGAAGTCGGTCAGCTTGGCGGTGAGCCCGATGCCGAAGTGGTTGATCAGGGCCTGGACGGCTGTGATCGCCGCGACGAAGGCCACGCGGTGCATGAGTGTGTCTTCGATGCCGAAATAGGAACCGAAGGCGCCGAAGAAGAAGTAGAATGTGCCGACGTTGATGGCGCCGAGAACGGTCACCAGGCCGAGCAGGTTGAGCCAGGCGGCAAGCCAGCCGGTGAAGCGGTTGCCGAGGATCGAACCCCAGTGGTAGAGGCCGCCGGCCGTCGGATAGGCCGAGCTGATCTGCGCCAGGCCGATGGCAAACAGGCCGGAGATCAGGCAACCGACCGGCCAGCCGATTCCGATGGCGGCACCGCCGGCACCCGATGTCGCCTGGCCGAGCGAATTGATGCCGCCGGACAGAATGCAAATGATCGAGAAAGAAATGGCGAAGTTGGAAAACGAGCTCATTCGCCGCTCGAGTTCCTGGGCATAACCCATTGAGTGCAATATGTGCACGTCGTGCTTTTTATCTGCTTCGGTATAATCTGACATGACGTCCCCCAATTAACCGATCATCCGCGGGATTGCGGATAATTTCGTATCCTGCGCCGCCGGCATTGCCGACGGCTTTTTCGCAGATCAACTGATCCCCGGGGCCTTGTTATTGGCTGGCAGTATCGATCGCCTTGGCGATCAATTCCGCCAGATAGTCGGCCACAACCCCTTGGCCGACCTCATCTCGTATCAGGTCGTTTCGGACCTCGATCATTACGTTCAAATGCCCGTCCGGCAGGCCGTGCAGCTTGAGACTATGGGTAACACCGTCCTCCGGTCCATAGGGTTCGTTGCGCTCCACGCGGTAGGGACCACCGTCGGCCGCCTTCAGCATGCTGTCGGCGAGCCGGCTGTCTTCGTCATGCAGGATGCCGATTTCGACGTCGCGCTGCTTGCCCATATACACCGGCGTGAAGCTGTGGACGGTGACGATCACGGTCGATTGCCCGCGTGCGCTACGCGCCGCCGCGATGGCGCTAACCCGGTCATGGAACGGCACGTAGAGAGCGGCGGTGCGCGCATAGCGCTCAGCGTCCGTCAGCCCGTGATTGCCGGGAATATCGTAGATCTCGCTTCTTTCCGGCATCGCGGCCGGGGATTCCGGCGGGCGGTTGCAGTCGTAGACGAGCCGCGAGAACCGCTGATACACCAAGGGGCCGTCGAGCATGCCGGAGAGGCGCTTGGCAACGTCGAGCGCGCCCGGATCCCAGGCGATGTGGCTGACCAGGGCGTCGCTGTCGAGGCCGAGATTGCCGGCCCGCTCGGGCATGCGGCGAGAGGCATGCTCGCACACGAACAGGCAGATGCCCGCCCCTTCGGGATTCTCGACGGCAACGGCCTCGCCGTCTGCCTCTGTCAGGATGTCCGACCTCAAGAGCATGCGAAAAACTCCCCGGCGCCTTGCGGCTTTTTATCATTGCGAAGAGAATTCTTCACGATTGCCGGGCTGTCAACCGCATTGTGAAAATTTCTCTTCAATTTGCACATTGACAGATTTTCGTACTGCTAGGATAGTTTTGTGACAGACCGGCAGAAGATCGGTCCCAGGGGAAAAACAGCACTTGAGCAATACGCCGAAGACAGTCTCGGACGTGATCCGCGCCCATTTCGATGGGCTGACGCGGGCTGAACGCCAGCTCGCGGAGAGCCTGCTCGACAATTATCCGGTGTCTGGCCTCGGCTCCATCACCACTGTGGCGGAAAACGCCGGAGTCTCCACCCCGACCGTCGCGCGCATGGTGCAGAAGCTCGGCTACAAGGGCTATCCCGAGTTTCAGGCGCACCTGCACCACGAACTGGAGGCTACGCTCTCCAATCCGATCGCCAAGCACGACCGCTGGGCGTCGAACGCGCCTGGAACGCATATCCTGAACCGCTTCGCCGAAGCGGTGATGAACAACATGCGCCAGACGCTGAGCGAGCTCGACACCGCAACCTTCGATCAGGTCGCCAAGCTGCTCGCCGACCGCAAGCGCAACATCTATTTCGTCGGCGGCCGTATCACCGGCGCGCTGGCCGAATACTTCTTTACCCACATGCAGGTCATCCGGCCGAAGACGACGCTGATGTCGTCGAACACCAGCGCATGGCCGCAGCATATGCTGAACATGAGCGCCGGGGACGTCCTCGTGATCTTCGATATACGTCGTTATGAGGACGATATCGCGACGCTGGCAAACGTAGCCAGAACGGGCGGCGTGACTATAGTGCTGTTTACCGATCACTGGACTTCGCCCGTCGCCAAATATGCGCAGCACAGTTTCAAGGTTCAGATCGAGGCGCCGTCCGCCTGGGATTCCTCGGTCGTCACGCTGTTCGTCATCGAGGCGCTGATCGAGGCAGTGCAGAGTTCGGCGTGGGAGGAGACACGCGAGCGCATGAATACGCTCGAAGGTCTCTTCGAGCAGGCGCGGCTGTTTCGCCGGCCACGTTGATCGTCATCGCACCGAAAGGGGAGAAGAGAGGAGCCAGAACAACGGGAAGAAGCGACGAGCCAGCACAGAAGCGTTGCCGCGCCCGTCACATAACTATCATGCAAGCTGCATATCAGTCCCGCATCGCTGTACACCAACAAGGAGAACTTCAGTGATTACGAATTTTCGCCGCGTGCTCTCGCTGTCGACCGCCATGGTCGTCGCATCCACCTCGCTCGCATTCGCTGAGCCGAGCGCCGAACTGGTCGAAGCCGCCAAGAAGGAAGGCATGCTGACCACGATCGCCCTGCCCCACGACTGGTGCGGTTACGGCGCCGTGATCGACGGCTTCAAGAAGAAGTATCCGGAAATCACCGTCAACGAACTGAACCCGGATGCCGGCTCGGCCGACGAAGTCGAAGCCGTCAAGGCCAACAAGGACAACAAGGGCCCGCAGGCTCCTGACGTCGTCGACGTCGGCCTCGCCTTCGGCCCGCAGATGAAGGCCGACGGCCTGCTGCAGCCCTACAAGGTCTCGACCTGGGACGAAATTCCGGACACCGTCAAGGACGCCGAAGGCTTCTGGTACGGCGACTATTACGGCGTCATGTCGATGATCGTGAACAAGGATCTCGTCAAGGAAACCCCGAAGGACTGGTCCGACCTGCTGAAGGCCGACTATGCCGGCCAGGTCGCTCTCGCCGGTGACCCGCGCGCTTCGAACCAGGCCATCCTCGGCGTTCTCGCCGCTGGTCTCGCCTCCGGCGCCAAGGCTGGCACGGAAGCCGGCGAAGCCGGTCTGAAGTACTTCGCCGAACTCAACAAGGCCGGCAACTTCGTTCCGGTCATCGGCAAGTCTGGCACGCTCGCTCAGGGCTCCACGCCGATCGTCGTCGCCTGGGACTACAACGCCCTGTCCTGGAAGGACACGCTGGCCGGCAACCCGCCGGTTGACGTCATTGTTCCGGAAAGCGGCGTTCTCGCCGGCGTCTACGTTCAGGGTATTTCGGCTTACGCGCCGCACCCGAACGCTGCCAAGCTCTGGATGGAATACCTCTATTCCGACGAAGGCCAGACCGCATGGCTCGCAGGCTATTGCCACCCGGCCCGCTTCAACGCCATGTCGAAGGCCGGCAAGATCCCGCAGGCCCTGCTCGACAAGCTGCCGCCGGCCGCTTCCTACGAGAAGGCCTACTTCCCGACCCTGGAAGAAGTCGATGCCAACAAGGCTGCCGTCACCGGCGGCTGGGACAAGGTCGTCGGCGCCAATGTACAGTAATTAAAATGCTGTGAAATGCCGCCCCGGTCTTGAGGCCGGGGCGGCTTTTCTCTTGAATAGAAGCCGCGCATGAAGCGCGGACGGGGGACAATTCGATGGCGTCTGACAGCACGGCCGTATCACAGACCACGCGCCCGACGCGGCGGCTTCCGCTCCAATGGGTCGGCATTGCGCCCTTCGCGGCCTTTACGCTGCTTTTCCTGATCCTCCCGACGATGAAGATCGTCGTTGGCGCGTTCCAGACCCCGGATGGCAGCTTCACGCTCGAAAACATTCAAGGCCTGTTCACGCCCTCCATCCTCGCCGCCTACTGGATCTCGATCAAGATCAGCCTGTCTTCAGCGCTGCTCGGCTGCCTGATCGGCTTCGGCATGGCGACCGCCGTCATTCTCGGCGGGCTGCCGCTGTGGATCCGCGGTCCGCTGCTGACCTTTTCCGGTGTCGCCTCCAATTTCGCCGGCGTGCCGCTCGCCTTCGCCTTCCTGGCGACGCTCGGTCCGATGGGCCTGGTGACCGTCTTCCTGCGCACGCAGATCGGCATCGACCTGCGCTCGCTTGGCTTCAACCTCCTATCCTTCTGGGGGCTGACGCTCACCTATCTGTTCTTCCAGATCCCGCTGATGGTGCTGATCATCACGCCGGCCATCGACGGCCTGAAGCGCGAATGGAAGGAAGCCGCCTCGATCCTCGGCGCCACCAACCTGCAATACTGGCGTTTGGTGGCCTTCCCGATCCTGCTGCCCTCCATCCTCGGCACGCTTGCGCTGCTGTTCGCAAATGCGTTCGGCGCCGTCGCAACCGCGATCGCGCTCACCGGCTCGTCGCTGAATATTGTGCCGATCCTGCTCTTTGCCCAGATTCGCGGCGACGTGCTGGGGAACCCGCACCTCGGATACGCGCTGGCCTTCGGCATGATCGTCGTCACCGGTGTCGCCAATGCGATCTATATCTGGCTGCGCGCCCGCAGCGAAAGGTGGCTGAAATGAAGAAGTTCTGGGCCTGGGGGGCCTTGGCATTCGGCCTCCTCTATTTCCTTTTGCCGCTCATCGGCATGACCAATTTCTCGCTGAAGATGCGGCGCGGCGAATATTCCTTCGACGCCTATGCCAAGGTTCTCGGCGATCCCCAGTTCCAGCAGACCTTCACCTATTCGGTGACCATGGCGCTGGTGACCATTATCTTCGGCGTCATCCTGGTGGTTCCGACCGCCTATTGGGTCCGCCTGCGCCTGCCGGGCCTGCGCCCCTATATCGAGTTCGTCACCCTGCTGCCGCTGGTCATTCCGGCAATCGTCATCGTCTTCGGCTATATCCGTCTCTACAACACGTCGAGCTGGCTGCCGCTGACGGGATCGTTGACAGGCACCAACCTCCTGCTGATGTTCGGCTATGCGACCCTTTCGCTGCCCTACATGTATCGGGCGGTCGACACCGGCCTGTCGTCGATCGACGTGCGCACGCTGACCGAAGCCGCGCAGAGCCTCGGCGCCGGCTGGACGCGCATCCTCTTTCGCATCATCCTGCCGAACGTGCTGATCGCCGTCCTGTCGGGCGCCTTCCTGACCTTCGCCATCGTCATTGGCGAGTTCACCATGGCGGCGCTGCTGAACCGGCCGGCCTTCGGCCCCTACATGCAGCTGCTCGGCGCCAATCGCGCCTATGAACCGGCGGCGCTGGCGGTTATCGCCTTCGGCATTACCTGGGGCTGCCTCGGGCTTATCCAGCTCGTCTCGCGCTTCCAGAAAACCACGCAACGCCCGGCCTGAGGATCAAATCCCATGACATTCCTGACCCTGACCAACATTCAGAAGTCCTTCGGGCCGGTCAAAGTCGTCCATGACTTCAACATGGCGATCAACAAGGGAGAATTCGTCTCCTTCCTTGGACCGTCCGGCTGCGGCAAGACCACCATCCTGCGCATGGTCGCGGGCTTCGAGACCCCGACCGGCGGGGCGATCGTCATCGACGGCCGCGACCAGTCGAACCTGAAGCCCAACCAGCGCAATATCGGCATGGTGTTCCAGGCCTATGCGCTGTTTCCCAACATGAACGTCTTCGACAATGTCGCCTTCGGCCTCAAGATCCACGGCATGCCCAAGGCCGACATCGAGAAGCGCGTCAAGGAAATGCTGGCGCTGATCAATCTCGATCATCTGGCCGAACGTTATCCCTACCAGCTGTCGGGCGGCCAGCAGCAGCGCGTGGCGCTGGCCCGCGCGCTTGCGCCGAAGCCGCAGGTCCTGCTGCTCGACGAGCCGCTCTCGGCGCTGGACGCCAAGATCCGCGTGTCGCTGCGCGAGGAAATCCGCCAGATCCAGCGGCAGCTCGGCATCACCACGATCTTCGTCACCCATGACCAGGAAGAGGCCCTGTCGATCTCCGACCGGGTCGTCGTGATGAATGCCGGCCGCGCCGACCAGATCGGCACGCCTTTCGAGATCTACAACAAGCCGTCGACCCGCTTCGTCGCCTCCTTCGTCGGCACGCTGAACCTGATCGAGGCGAAGGTCGTCAATCCGCAGGACAGCACCGTCGCCATCGGCGACCTGACGATCGCCATCAAGGAGAAGATCGACGCCCCGGCGGGCAGCACGGTCCAGCTCGCCATGCGCCCGGAAGCGGGCTCGATCATGGACGGCGCCAAGGGCGACACGACATTGCGCGGCGAGGTCGTCTCCAGCCATTTCCTCGGCTCGGTCATCCGCACCCGCATCAATGTCGCCGGAAACATCGTCTCCTTCGACATGTTCAACGATCCGAGCATTGCGCCGCCTTCGCTTGGCGACACCGTGGCGCTGAAGATCGATTCCGCCGATCTTCTGATCCTTCAGGCCTGACGCGCCGCGTCCTGACCGGACGCGCGCCACGCCCCTGCCGGCCCCACTGCGCTCATTCTGGCAGCGAAGTCTTTCGCACGCCTGAATTGTTTCGGACCAAGCCATTTTCTTTACAAAATCATGGAACCATAGGACGGAACAAATAGAAGCGTGAGGATCCTGCGCATGTGGAAGCATGACAGAGATGATCTGCCGGTGACGCCTTCCCGTTTCATGGACGAGTTCATGCGGCTCAAGCGCGGCTCGGTGAACCGCCGGCATTTCCTCGGCGTCACCGGTCTCGGCCTTGCCGCTGCTGTGATGGGCGCGGGTGGGCGGCCTTCATGGCGTGAGGCGAAAGCACAAGAGCTCGGCGACCATGTCCGGCTCAACTCCTGGCCAAACTACCATGATCCGGCGACCTTCGAAGCCTTCACTGCCGCAACCGGAATTACAGTCCACCTCACCGTCTCCAATTCCAACGAGGAGATGCTGAAGAAACTCCGCACCGGCGTGGCACACTGGGATCTTTTCGTCCCGACCAATTACGCGATTTCCACCTATGTCGAACTCGGACTGATCGACGAACTCGCGCTCGAGCGCTTCACCCATTACAGCGCGGCCAGCCAGAACCTGCTCTTCACCTGGGCCGGTCAGGTCTCCGGTCGGACCTATGCCGTACCGAAGAACTGGGGCACCACCGGCATGGCGACCAATACCGACCAGATCAGCGCGCCGATCGCAAGCTGGAAGGATTTTTTCGCTGTGGCTATGGCCGAGGCCAGCGGCCGCACAGTGGTGCACGACTACCAGTTGACGACGATCGGCAGCGCGCTGGTTTCGCTCGGCCACTCGTTCAATTCGGTCGATCCGACCGAACTGGCGGCGGCAGAAAAGCTGCTGCTTGCGGTCAAGCCCCACCTGCTGGCCGTCGACAGCGACTATCAGCCCGCCATGCGCGCCGGCGATGCCTGGCTCGCCATGTGCTGGGCCAGCGACGGCCAGCAATTGCACCGCGACTTGCCGGAGATCGAGTTCAGGCTCGGCAAGGACGGGGGCGAAATCTGGACGGACTACTTCGCCATCCCGAGCGCAGCGCGGAACAAGGCGGCCGCCTACGCCCTGGTAGACTTCATGATGGACCCGCAGATCGCGGTGAAGGAGCACATCGTCAACGGCGCGGCGACCACGGACAGCCGCGTTCTCGAACTTCTGCCGCGGGAGATCCGGACGAACAAGATCATCTATCCGGACAAGGCAGCCTTGACAGAGCTGGAGTTCGGAGCCGCCGTCACGCTGACCGACCCCGGCCGGGCGGAGCTGATGGCACGGTTCAAGGCCGCCTGAAGGGCACGATCGGGGGGAGGCCGCATCCCCGTTCATCCTCGACCGACAAGGCAAGCCCTTGTTAATCACATCTTGCTAAAATTAGGAAAATCCAGACGGGCCGGAGCCGATCCGCTCGCTGGCGCGGAGAGTTTTGCGATTCAGCATCAACGCCTTGCGGCCGGCGCCTGACTCAACTCGGCAACGACTTGAATCAACCTCTGAACAACATGAATCAAGACATTAGGTACGCCGGACCAGGGCCAAAACAACCGGACCCCTACCCCGAGACGTCCCAAAATTATCCGTCCATTCCAGCGCCTGAGCGCCCGTTGGGAATTGCCGTTCCAGCCACCCAACCCATGCAAGGCCGCCCTCCCCGCAAGACCCGGCACGGGCATGGTCGCCGAGCCGTACCCGTCACCCGCAACTTGACAGATCAGGAGCGAAACCGTACCGATCGGTAAACACAAGGACAAAAGGTACAGACAATGCAAGCCTTCCTCCGCCGCCATCAGCCGCCCGTTGCCGCCAGCCGCTGCCTCCTCTCCGGGATCGGCGGTCTCATCGCCATTGCCCTGGCCGGGGCGCTCAGCCACTATGCCGGCACGCCCTTCCTGATGGCGCCCTTCGGCGCCACCTGCGTCCTGATCTTTTCGGCGGCGGCCAGTCCCTTCTCCCAGCCTGCGAATGTCGTCGGCGGCCATCTGGTCTCGACGCTGATCGGCCTCGTCTTGCGGTCAGCCCTGCCCAACGAATGGTGGGCGGTCGCGCTGGCCGTCGGCCTGTCGATCGCCGCCATGTCGGCGCTGAGGATCACCCATCCGCCGGCCGGAGCCGATCCGATCGTCGTTTTCGCCGCCGATCCGGGCTTCGACTACCTGCTCTTCCCCGTGCTGTCCGGATCGCTGTGCCTCGTCGCGGTCGGCGCGCTGTTCCACCGCGTCACGCGCACGCTCTATCCGCTGAAGGCAGGTTGACCATGGCCCGCCTCGTCGCCGAACGCCATGACGTCATCCCGCAGCTCGCCGAAATCTTCCGCGAGCAGGGTTACGAAGGAACGAGCCTGAAAATCATCACGGAGCGGACCGGGCTTGGAAAGGGAAGCCTCTACCACTTCTTCCCCGGGGGGAAGCAGGAGATGGCGGAGGCCGTGCTCGACGACGTCGACGGGTGGTTCCGCATGCATATCTTCGCCCCCCTGCGCGAGACGAAGGATGCGAACGCGGCGATCGAGGCGATGTTCGCCAGCGTCGAGACCTATTTCCGTTCCGGCCACCGGGCCTGCCTGATGGGCGTCATCGCCTCGAGCGGCGCGATCGACATCTTTTCCGAGCGCGTCCAGGATTATTTTGCGGCATGGAAACGTGACCTCGCCGCCACCCTGGCGCGCGCCGGATTTGCCGGCGACGAAGCCGGCGCCCTCGCCGAAGAAGTCCTGGCCGGCATCCAGGGCGGACTGATCCTTGCCCGCGGCCTGGAGGACACGCCGGCCTTCACCCGCGTTCTGGAACGGTTGAAGGCCCGCTGCCGTCCGCCCCGGCCTCAATAGCCGCGAGGATTACACCGCCTCTTCGCCGGGGACCGCCGGCACATAGTTGAGCACCGGTCCCAGCCAGCGTTCGATCTCCCGGATCGTCATGCCCTTGCGGGCCGCATAGTCTTCCACCTGATCGCGCTCGACCTTGGCCACGCCGAAATAATAGCTGTCCGGGTGGCCGATATAGAGGCCGGATACGGACGAGCCGGGCCACATGGCATAGCTCTCGGTGAGCTTGACGCCGGTCGCCTTCTCCGCGTCCAGCAGGGCAAACAGCGTGGTCTTCTCGGTGTGGTCGGGCTGGGCCGGATAGCCCGGCGCCGGCCGGATGCCGGCATAGGCCTCGGCGGCCAGTTCGTCCGGCGTGAAGGCTTCAGCCGGCGCATAGCCCCAGAATTCGCGCCGCACCCGCTCGTGCATGCGCTCGGCAAAGGCCTCGGCGAAACGGTCGGCCAGCGCCTTCACCAGGATCGAGGAATAGTCGTCATTGGCCCGCTCGAACCGCTCGGCAATGGCGATCTCCTCGAAACCGGCCGTGACGACGAAACCGCCGACATAGTCCTCGACACCGCTCTCCTTTGGCGCAACGAAATCGGACAGCGCCACATTCGGCCGCCCGTCGCGCTTCGACAGCTGCTGGCGCAGGGTGAAGAACGTTGCCAGCTCCTCGCCGCGGCCTTCGTCGGCATAAAGCCGGATGTCGTCGCCCATCGCATTGGCCGGCCAGAAGCCGACCACCGCCCGCGGCCGGAACCATTTTTCCGCGATGATCTTGGACAGCATGGCCTGCGCGTCGGCAAAGAGCTGCCGTGCCGCCTCGCCCTGCTTCTCGTCCTCGAGGATCGCCGGATAGCGGCCCTTCAGCTCCCAGGTCTGGAAGAACGGCGTCCAGTCGATGTAGCGGGCAAGTTCTTCCAGATCATAGTCGTCGAAGACCTTGGTCCCGAGGAAGCTCGGCTTGACCGACCGATAGGTCGACCAGTCGAGCCTGACGGCGTTTTCCCGGGCCCGCGCCAATGGCAGGCGCTGCTTTTCGGCCTCGGCACGGGCATGGGCTTCGGCCACCTTGGCATATTCTGCGCGGATGCCATCGCTGTAAGCCTGCTTGCTGTCCGGCGACAGCAGCGCAGAGACGACGCCGACGGCGCGGCTGGCATCGGTCACATAGACCGCCTGGCCCGCCTTGTACTGCGGCGCCACCTTGACGGCCGTATGCACGCGGCTCGTCGTCGCCCCGCCGATCAGCAGCGGGATGGAAAAGCCCTGCCGCTCCATTTCGGCGGCGACATGCACCATTTCGTCGAGCGACGGCGTAATCAGGCCCGAGAGGCCGATGATGTCGACCTTCTGCTCGCGCGCCACCTCGAAGATCTTCGTGGCCGGCACCATGACGCCCAAGTCGATGATCTCGTAATTGTTGCAGGCGAGCACGACGCCGACGATGTTCTTGCCGATGTCATGCACGTCGCCCTTCACGGTCGCCATCAGCACCTTGCCGGCGGCTTCACGCTCACCGGTGCCACCATTGGCGCGCTTTTCCTCTTCCATGTAGGGCAGCAGAACCGCGACCGCCTGCTTCATCACGCGGGCGGACTTCACCACCTGCGGCAGGAACATCTTGCCGGCGCCAAAGAGGTCGCCGACCACGTTCATGCCGGCCATCAGCGGACCTTCGATCACATGCAGCGGACGATCGGCCTTGAGCCGCGCCTCCTCCGTGTCGGCCTCGATGAACTCGGTGATGCCGTTGACCAGGGCGTGCTCCAGCCGCTTCTCGACCGGAAGCTCACGCCAGCTCATGTCCTGCGTGCGGGCCTGTTTCTCGCCCGTGCCGCGATAGCGCTCGGCGATTTCCAGCAGCCGCTCGGTGCCGTCGGCGCGGCGGTTGAGCACCACGTCCTCGCAGGCCTCGCGCAATTCCGCATCGATGCTTTCATAGACCGCCAGCTGCCCTGCATTGACGATGCCCATGTCCATGCCCGCCTGGATGGCGTGGTAGAGGAACACGGCGTGCATCGCCTCGCGCACCGGCTCGTTGCCGCGGAACGAGAAGGACAGGTTGGAAACGCCCCCGGAAATATGCACCAGCGGCATCTTCTGGCGGATCGTGCGGGTCGCCTCGATGAAGTCGACGCCGTAATTGTTGTGCTCCTCGATCCCGGTCGCGACGGCAAAGACGTTGGGGTCGAAGATGATGTCTTCCGGGGCAAAGCCGGCTTGTTCCGTCAGCAGCGTGTAGGCCCGCTCGCAGATTTCGACCTTGCGATCATAGGTGTCGGCCTGGCCCTTTTCGTCGAAGGCCATCACGACCACGGCGGCACCGTAATTGCGGACGAGTCTGGCCTGCGCCACGAAGGCGTCTTCGCCCTCCTTCATCGAGATCGAGTTGACGATCGCCTTGCCCTGCACGCATTTGAGCCCCGCTTCAATGATCGGGAACTTCGAGCTGTCGATCATCACCGGCACGCGGGCAATGTCCGGCTCGGCGGCGATCAGGTTGAGGAATTCGACCATGGCCTTTTCCGAGTCGATCAGGCCTTCGTCCATGTTGATGTCGATGATCTGCGCGCCGTTCTCCACCTGGTCGCGGGCGACAACGAGGGCTGCCGAATAGTCTCCGGCGGTGATCAGCTTGCGGAACTTGGCCGAGCCGGTGACATTGGTGCGCTCGCCGACATTGACGAAGGGAATGTCCTTGGTGAGCACGAAGGGCTCCAGGCCCGACAGCGCCATGAACGGCCGGTGCTCGGCCGGACGACGCGGCGCCTTGCCGGCCACCGCCTCGGCGATCGCCCGGATATGCTCGGGCGTCGAGCCGCAGCAGCCGCCGACCACATTGACCAGTCCCTCCTCGGCAAAGCCTGAAATCTGGCGCGCCATGTCTTCCGGCGTTTCGTCATACTGGCCGAACTCGTTCGGCAGGCCGGCATTCGGATAGGCACAGATGAAGGTGTCGGCGGCGCCCGACAGTTCCTGCAGATGCGGCCGCATGGCATCGGCGCCGAGCGCGCAGTTGAGCCCGATCGTGAACGGGTTGGCGTGACGCACCGAGTACCAGAAGGCCGACGGGGTCTGACCCGACAACGTGCGGCCGGAGAGATCGGTGATCGTGCCGGAGATCATCACCGTCAAACGCACGCCCTTGGCAAGGAAGCGTTCTTCGCAAGCGAAGATCGCCGCCTTGGCGTTCAGCGTGTCGAAGATGGTCTCGATCAGGATGATGTCGGCACCGCCGTCGATCAGGCCGTCGATCTGCTCGCCATAGGCGATCCGCAGGTCGTCGAAGGATACGGCGCGGTATCCGGGATTGTTGACATCGGGCGAGATCGACGCGGTGCGATTGGTCGGGCCGATGGCGCCAGCGACGAAACGGCGCCGGCCATCCTCGCGCTCGGCCCGGATCGCGGCACGGCGCGCGACCAGCGCGCCGTCGCGGTTGAGGTCGTAGACCGCCTCTTCCATCTGGTAGTCGGCCTGGGCAATGCGGGTGGACGAAAACGTGTTGGTCTCGATAATGTCGGCACCGGCCATTGCATAACGGAAATGGATTTCCTCGATCGCGTCCGGCTGGCTGAGGATCAGCAGGTCGTTATTGCCCTGCTGATGGCAGGCGCAACCGATGAAGCGTTGCCCGCGAAAGGCCTCCTCGTTGAGGCCCAGCCCCTGGATCTGCGTGCCCATGGCGCCGTCGAGGATCAGGATGCGTTCGCTGGCCGCCTGGCGCAGCGCCCGCATGACCTCCGCCCCATCCCGCTTCGTGGCTTGCGAACCGAACAGCGTGTCGAGCATGGGCTACCCCTTCCTTACAAAAGACAATACCGGCAGATCACATAAAGATATGTTTATGTCAACATACGAATGGCGTTCTTCGTCTATTTACCCTTCGCGCCGCGACCAGTGGAGGAAGCCTCCAGCCGCGGTGACAAGCACGGCATTTGCCGGTAAGGAATTCAAACGATTAGATGCACGATGGGAGGAACGTCATGTCTGCGGTCACCACAACTTCGACCCTGGCAGAAAACTGGACCGGCCGACCCTACCACCGCAAATGGCTGCTGAACCAGGCAAACGGCCTGTTCGACTTCTTCCAGTATGGCAGTATCAATCCGAAAGGCGGCTTCTTCGACCTCTCCCGCGACGGCAAGCCGCTGAACGCGGACAATCCGGTACGCGGCATCCATGCCAGCGCCCGCATGGTGCATTGTTTCGCCATCGGCGACCTGCTCGGCCGGCCCGGCGCGGCCGATATCGTCGATCACGGCATGCAGTTCCTGTGGAACCGCCATCGCGACGAGACCCATGGCGGCTATTTCTGGCAGGTCGACGACCAAGGCGCAGCCGACGCCTCGAAGCAGGGCTACGGCCACGCCTTCGTCCTTTTGGCCGCCGCTTCCGCCAAGACCGTCGGCCATCCACTGGCCGACCGCATGCTGGCAGACATTACCGAGATCCTGGAGACCCGGTTCTGGGAAGATCGCCACGGCGCGATCGCCGAGGAGTTTTCGGCCGACTGGCAGCCCGTGCCCGGCTATCGCGGCCAGAACTCCAACATGCATTTGACCGAAGCGTTGATGGCGGCCTTCGAGGCGACCGGCGAAAGCCACTATCTCGACAAGGCGACGGGCATCGCCGACCTGCTGATCCGCCGCCGCGCTGCCGAACAGGGTTATCGCGTGCCGGAACATTTCGACGAGGACTGGACGCTCGACCGCATCTACTATCACCCCAACGAGATGTTCCGCCCGGCCGGCACGACGCCCGGCCACTGGCTGGAATGGGCCCGCCTGGTGCTGCAGCTCTGGGTGCTCGGCGGCAATAAGCACGACTGGATGCCGGAAGCGGCGCGCGGCCTGTTCTTCCAGTCGATGTCGCTCGGCTGGGACAAAGAAAGGGGCGGCTTCTTCTATACGCTCGACTGGGAAAACGTGCCCGACAAGACGATGAAACTCTGGTGGCCCTTGTGCGAGGGCGCTGCCGCCGCGCATTTCCTCAACCAGCACCTGCCCAGCGACTTCCACGAGGAAAGCTATCGCAAGATCTGGAGCTTCATCGCCAACAACAGCCTCGACCATGCCTTCGGCGGCTGGCACGAGGAACTGACCGAGGACCTAAAACCCTCCAATTCGCTTTTCCCCGGCAAGGGCGACATCTACCACGCCCTGCAGGCCTGCCTGATCCCGCTCTTTCCGGCCACCGGCAGCCTGACGCGCGTGATCGGCGAAACCGGCGGAGCGGTCTGACCGCCGCCTACTGCTTTGGCGGTTTTCCGTTCGAGCGGAAGGTCGCCGAGAACACCATGCCCTGCGGCGTCCTGCCCTTGCAGCGGACGGTCACGGGTCCCTTGGCGGGATCGCCATGGCTGCAGGCGCCGCTCGCCGACGCAACCATCGGCTTGGTCGCAGACGTCCCGTCATTGTAGATGACCCGGTCGAGCGCATAGGTGCTCCGGTCCCCGCCCTTGGCGAAACCGGAAAAGGTCAGCATCCTGTCCTTGGCGAGCAGGAAGTAGAAGCCCGTGCGTCCGTCCGCATAGCGCATGATGCCGACCTTCGGGCCGCAGCCCGCGGTGAGGTCGTCCTTGCCGGCAACGACCTCGAGGCATTGCCCCTCGAGCGCCTGGAAGCCGAGCACGGCCGGCCGTTCTGCGGCACCGGCGAGGCCGGGCGGCAAGTGGAACGCGAGCGCCAATCCGCTAATCAAGATGGTCTTCCGCATCAGCCTGCCCCTCCTCGTTGCGGTTTGAAACTTGCCTCGACACCCCGCGAACTTCAAGAGCCCCGGCGCCTCCTCTATTCCTGCCGCTGTTCGACCAGCGTCCCGTCGCTGATCACGTCGCTCGGATGCAGGATGACCTGGTCGCCCTCGGCCAGTCCGCCGATCAGTTCCGCCACCTCGTCGTTCATGTGACCGATCTCGACCGGAACCTGCTTCGCCCGGCCGTCACGGATGGCGAACAGACTCCACTGACGGCCGTCGCGGAACAGCGCGCTGATCGGCAGTTGCAGCGTCTCCTCGCTCTGCCAGAGCGTAAGGCGCGCATAGACCCGAAAACCGTGGCCGAGGCGCGGATCCTTGTCCTCCAGATCGAGCACCAGATTGACCCGCTGCTCCTCGATGCCAAGCGCCGAGACCTTGGTGAAACCGGCCGGATCGATGCGCCGGACCGTGGCCGAAAGCGCCCTGTCGCCGCCCCAGTCGAAGATCTCCGCCTTGGAACCGGGAGCGATACGAACCGCATCCGAGGACAACAGATCGACCGTCACCTCGAGATCCGCCGGATCGCCGATCTCGGCGATCTTGCTGCCGACCGCCACGGGTTGCTCGCTCTTGGCGAAGACCGACAGGATGACACCATCGACCGGTGCGGTCAGATAGACGCAACAGGCGCTCTCATCTCTCCTGTTCGGATCGCTCGGCGGAATGAGCCGCGCCTCGGCGCTGGCAAGCTCGGCCTTGCGCAACTCGATGGCGGCCTCGGCCGACCCGATCTGCGCCTCCAGAACCTCGACGTCGGTGCTGGCCTTCTGCAGCGTGCTTTGGGCGAGGAAATTGATCTTGGCGAGCGCCTGCGCCCGTTTCAGGTTGTCACGCGAGAACTGCAGGTCCGATTGCAGGCGCTTGAGATCGATCTCCGCCATCGAGACCGCAGCCCGCGACGCATCTCGCGCCGCCACGAGTTCGGCCTGGCTGCGGCTGTCGATCAGCGGCGGATCGAGCGGATGGATCGCCGCCACCACCGTCACGTCCGCCTTCACCGCATCCCCCTCATCAAGCACGGTGCGCGCCAGATGCCCGGCAATCGGCGAGGATACCGCGTAGACCTCCCTCACCCGCGTCACGCCCTCTTGCGACACCGTGACCCGCATCGGACCGCGCGTCACCATGCCGGCATCGACCAGTTGCGGCTTCTCCCGGAGCGCATAGGCAAAGCCGGCGACGATCGCTCCGATCGCGACGGCTCCTATGATACGCTTGATCCACTTTCCCTGCATGGGGCTACTCCCTCGATTTCAGAACCGCGATGAGGTCGAGTTCATCGATACGCCGGCGCACGATCAGCGCCGAGGCAAGCGACGCCCCGAGAACCACAAGGCTCGCAATGGCAAATGTCGATGCGTTGATGAAGAACGGTATGCGGAAGAGATCGCTCTCGATCCCCTCCACCACCAGCCTGGCAAAGCCGTAGCCGAGCAGCCAGCCGAGCGGCTGGGCGGCGAGGATGACCACCGCAAGTTCGGTCATCAACACGCTGGAGACTTCCGCCGGCGTAAAGCCGAGCACCCGCAGGCTCGCAAGCTCGCGCGCGCGCTCCGAGAGCTGGATACGCGCCGAATTGTAGATCAGGCCGAAGGCGACAATGACGGCCAGCGTCGTATAGACGATCTGGATCATCACGATGTTCTCCTCGATGGTCGCCCGGAAGCGCTCGCGCGACAGCCCGATCAGCATGACGAAGGCCAGCGCGGGTGTATTCTTGATTTCGGCAAAGAGGGCACCCTTCTCCAGAGCGTCGAGCGAGACGCGCGCACCGGAGATGCGCCGGCCGTCGCCGACCAGCCGGTGCAGCGCCTCGATATGCATGTAGGCGTCGATGCCGACCAGGCTCTGGCTAATGCCGGTTACCGGAACCCTGATCCTGCGGTGGTCGCGTTCGACCAGCTCGACCTCGACGCTGTCGCCGACCCTGACGCCGAGCGCCTCGGCGACGCGCCCGATCAGCAGGATGCCGCTCGGCGGCGGCGGAATGGGCCGCATGTCGGCATCCATGATGCGTCCGAGATCGGTGTCGCTGCCGACACCGAAGATCGTCAGGTCCTTCTCGTTGTGGCGGTTGCGCAGCGTCACCGAAATGGCGCGAAACGGCTCTGCCCGCATCACGCCCGGCAATTGCCGCACGGAATCGACGGCCGCCATCGGCCTGTCCTGATCGAAATAGAGGCTCGCATCCTGCCGCTCCATGCGGAAGAAAATCTCGTCGACCATGTAGCCGATGGCATCCGCCGAAAACATCGAGACCACCAGCAGCGCGACGGAAAATGACACGCCGAGCGAGGTGAGGAACGAGCGGACCGGGGCTCTGATGATCTGCCTGAAGGCCATGATGGTCAGTTGCGACAGGAAGGACGGCCCGCGCCCGTGCCCTTTGAACAACGCGCGGAAGCGCAGCGGCGCCGGCGGCTGCATGGCAACGGCAGCCGGCAGCACCACGACAGCCCAGATCGCCCGGATCGCGCCGGCAAAGGCGGCCGCGACGCAGATCCCCGCCGAGATCGCATAAAGATCGAAACTCTCGCGGAAGATCAGGAACGGGAATGAGAAGAAGCGCGCATAGAGCCTGGTCATTTCGCGCCCGGTCCAGTTTCCCGCCAGAAAGCCGATCGCCACGCCGATCAGCGCAATGACGATCGTCAGTTTGAGATAGTGCCAGGCCACCTCGGTCTCGCGATAGCCGAGCGCCTTCAACAGGCCGATCTGCTCGCGCTCCAGCGTGATCAGTCGTGTGAGGATCATGTTGACCAGGAAGGCCGCGACGAACAGGAAGATCGGCGGAATGACCGCCGCCATTGCCCTGAGCTCATCGAGTTCGTTGGCGAGGAAGGTGTCGGAGATCTGGTCTTCGCGCCCATAGGCGCCGCGTCCACCATATTGTTCGAGCAGGTCGTCGATGGCGGCCGTGGTGACGTCGAGGTTCGTGCCGCGCAGTGTCGAGAGCACGACATTGTTGAAGGCGTCGCCCATGTCGAAAATGCCTTCGAGGGCCTTGCGCGACATGTAGAAGACGCCGAAGCGCCGCGGATCCGGGACCATGTCGCCAGGGCCGATCGTATAGATGTATTCCGGCGACAGCACGATGCCGGTGACGGTCAGCACCTGCTTGCGACCGTTCATCACGGCGGCAAACCGGCTGCCCTCGCGAAGCCGATGCGCCTTGGCGAAGCTGTCGAGCACCGCCGCTTCGTTGACGCGGCCGGGTTCAGGCAGCCGGCCGCTGCGGATATAGAGGCGATTGACGCCCGGCTGGCCGGCGTCAGGCAGGGACACGGCCACGCCGGTGGCCGGCTCGACCATGCCCTCGATGTCGAGCAGCACATATTTGACGATGCGAAGCTCCAACCCGCCAATCCCCTCGATCGACGCGATCCGGTCGCGCAGGTGCAACGGGGCCCGGTTGGCCTCGGCGAAGAGATTGGCAAAGCGATAACGTTCGTAGAAGACGTCGCGCGTCTCCTCGAGCGACCGGTAGGAGCCGATGGCGATGATGATCGTCGCAACGCCGCAGGCCATGACCAGCGCTACGGCGAGCACCTGGGCCCAGAGCCTCAGCAGGTCGCGGTAGAGCTTGCGGTCGAGCATCGACATGGCGCTACCAGCTCACGGCGGAGGGCGGCAACCGCACCGCATTGGTCGAGGATTCCTCGATCCGGCCGTCGCGGAAGGAGAAGACGCGGTGGGAAATCTGACGGATGGCGGCATTGTGGGTGATGATCGCCATGGTCGTGTTGAACTCGGCATTGACGCGGCACAGCACGTCGAGCACGAGAACGCCGGTCTTGGAATCGAGCGCCCCGGTCGGCTCGTCGCAAAGCAGCACGTCCGGCCGCTTGACGATGGCGCGGGCAATCGCCACGCGCTGCTGCTCGCCGCCGGAAAGTTGCGCCGGGAAATGATCCATACGGTCCTTCAGCCCGACCATTTCCAACGCCTCGCCGGGGTCCATGGGATTACTGGCGATTTCCGTGACGAGTGCGACATTCTCATAGGCCGTGAGGCTCGGGATGAGATTGTAGAACTGGAAGACGAAGCCGATATGGTCGCGGCGGAACTGCGTGAGCTGTCGCTCGCTGAAGGCGGTCAGCTCATGGTCGGCGCAGCGAACGCTTCCCGCCGTCGCCCGGTCGAGCCCGCCCATGATGTTGAGCAGGGTCGACTTGCCGCTGCCCGAGGGGCCGAGCAGCACGGCCATCTCGCCGCGCTCGAGGCTCAGATCGACGCCACGCAGCGCCCAGACCTCGACATCGCCGGTGCGATAGGTCTTTGTCACGCCCTGAACCTGGAAAAGAGGCTCTGCCATCCTGCACCCTTGTTGAACTCGGTCGACGATAGAGTATGGCGCAGGGTCGGGCTTTGACCATTGTCAAAGGGCGCAAGCCCGCAAGCCCTGCTATCCGGGAACGTCGCGGGATATGTCGATGCGGCCGGCGAGGCGGAACGTGAGCCCGCTCGGCTCGAAGCCCATGCGCCCCTCGCCGGAGAAGATCGCCGAGATGATCCGCTCGGTCAGGCGTGAGCCGAAGCCGCGGCGCTCGGGCGCCGTCACCGGCGGACCGCCGCGCTCGACCCAGTCGAAGGAAAACGCTCCGTCTTCGCCCAACGACCAGCTGATCTCGATCTGCCCTTCCGGCTGCGACAGGGCACCGTATTTGGTCGCGTTGGTCGCCAGTTCGTGAATGGCGAGCGAAAGCCCCAGCGCCTGCTGCGCCGTCAGGTAGATCGGCACGCCGGAAATCACGAAACGGTCGTCGCGGTCGCGATGCGGAACGAGCGCCGCCCTGACGATTTCCTCGAAGCCCGCAGCCGTGCGCAGCGAGCCGGTGAGAATATCCTGCGCCTTGGACAGGGCGCCGATGCGCGCGGTCACTGTGGCGATCGCATCAGCGATCGATTCCGCCCCGCGCAAGCTCTGTGTCACGATCGATTGCGTCATCGCCAGGGTGTTCTTCATGCGATGGGCAAGCTCCTGGTTCAGGAGCTTCAGTTCGCTCTCATGGCGCGCGCGCTCACGAATATGCTCCTGCGCCCGCTCGTAGGCCACCTGCAAAGCCTCACGGTCGGCCACCGCCCGGGTGGTTTCGGTCACGATGTTCAGCAGGCCTTCGATGGCGCCGTCATCGCCGTAAAGCGGGCTGTAGGAAAAGGTCCAGTAGGTCTCTTCCGGATAGCCGTTGCGCAGCATGGTGAGCGGCATGTCCTCCATCCAGGTCGCTTCGCCGGACAGCGCGCTGCGGACGAAGGGCAGCATGTCGTCCCACACATCCGCCCAGACCTCCTTGAACGGCCGGCCGAGCGCCTTGCCGGCACGCTGGCCGAGCATCGGCACATAGGCGTCGTTGTAGAACTTCAGCAGCTCGGGGCCCCACCAGAAGCACATCGGCTGTTTGGAGGAAAGCACGAGGCTGACCGTGGTCTTCAGCGAGATGGGCCACCCCTCGATAGGACCGAGGCTGGTCGCGCCCCAGTCGAAGCGGCGGATCTCCTCGCCGCTCGCGCCGCAGCCTTTGAGGAAATCGCCGGACGGAAGCATCCGGGGTGATGTCGGCCAGGCCTCGCTCGCATCCGAATACGCCATACAGCCGAGCTCCAATCCTATTGATGCAATTATTTCAGAACGGGACAGGCGTTGCAATTGGCGCTAGACTGAACCTGCAAGGGAACAATGTTCCTTGCCGAAGCCTTTGGTGGATCTCAGCCTGTTGCCCTCGGAGGGATTATGAAGCCCATTTTGTTTGCCGCCGTCCTGCTTGCCGCCCCGACCCTCGCCCATGCTCAATCGCCCGGTCTCGAAGACACCTGCGCCCTTGTTGCGCGCAACTTCGAGATGGTCAAGTCGGTCAAGGTGGGCATCGTGCAGTCCTTTCCGGAACTGAAGCCGCCGGGCGTTCGCATGACCTATTCGACGAAGATGGACGCCGCGGAGATGGACATCCGCGATACGATCGAATGCCAGTTCGAAACGGCATCCGCCCCCTTCAAGCTCGTCAAGTTCTGCCTGGGCAGCACCTGCTATTCGGCCGACGAGAAGAATGCCGATCGCCTGCGGCGTTTCGAGGAAGCTCAGTCGCTGCTCGCCAAGCCGAACTGAGGCGCAACGGCTGCAAACCGCCATCGGCCTTGCGGCCGGTGGCCATGACGTGATGCTCTAGTCGCGCCAGGCGTTCATTTCCGCCTCGGAAAAGACCTTCTTGCGGCTTCGGTTCCACGTCACGCCGCGCTTGGCGATGCGGGCCGGCACGCCGACGATGACGACCCCTTCCTCGTCGAAGACCCCGTTCACGAAGGCCATGGCGCCGACGATGCTGTCCGCCGCAATGCTCGACCCCTTGTTGATGACGGCGCCGACGCCCACCCACACATGATCGCCGATGGTGATCGATGCAGGCGTGTTGAGACGTTTGCCGGTCTGGCGGTCGATCACCGAATGCGCATCGGTCGTGCGGATCTCGATGTCACGCGAGAGCATGCACCAGCGTCCGATCCTGACGCTGGCTCCCTCCTGGCACAAAATGTAGACGCTGTTGCTGGTCGAATGGTCGCCGAACACCACGGTCTGGCCGTGGTCCTTGACGACGATCTTTCCCCGGAAGTGGCAGTTGTCGCCGATCACCACGGTGTTGCGCGTGCCCTGGATCTCGATCGAACCGTCGAAACGGGTTCCGCTGCCGATCGTGACCGTATTGCCGGTTCCCCGCTTGACGACCACATGCCCCTTGAGCCCGGTGGCACCCTTGTCCTCGAAACTGTTGCCCTCCGGCATGTCGAGCAGGAAGAACCAGCGCGCCCGGATATAGCGAACGACCCACGAGACATACGACAGCTTCATCTATCCCCTCCCCGACGGCCGCTCGTTCGGCCTATTCTTCCCGCATGGCGCGGGCGGCATGGTCGGTAATCGGTTTCAGGAGCCAGGACAGCACGTTGCGTTCGCCGGTGCGCACGAAGGCCTCCGCCGGCATGCCGGGCACCAGTTCCAGGCCGGCATGCCCGGCGACATCCGCCTTGTCGACGGCGATATCAGCCCGGTAGAAGGCCGCGCCGGTGCGTTCGTCGACTTCCAGGTCCGCCGAGATACGGATCAGCTTGCCGTCGAACTCCGGCGTCGTGTTGCGATTGAAGGCCGTGAACCGCACCGTGGCCGGCTGGCCGACGAGCAACTGGTCGACATCGTCCGGCCGCACCTGCGCCTGCACCACCAGGTCGGCCTCGCGCGGCACGATCTCCATCAGCGCCTCGGCCGGCGATACGACGCCGCCGGTGGTGTGGACCATGAGCTTGTGGACGACGCCTGCGACCGGAGCGCGGATGTCGACCCGCTGCAGGTCCTCGATCAGCGCGATTTCCTCGCTGCGCATCTCCCCCTCCCGGGTCTCCAGGTCGCGCAGTTCGGTCGACACCTCGGCCCGCATGGCCTGGTCGATCTGGATCTTCTGCAGGCCGATCTCCTCGATGCGCGCCTTGGTCGCCGCGATTTGCGCCTTGAGCTGGCCGAACTCGCCGTTCAGCCGCACGGCCTCGCGCTTCAGCGCCAGAACCTGGCTGAGCGAGGTCAGGTTCTTGGCGTAGAGCACATCCTGGGCCACAGCCTCCTCGGCAATGAGGGCGATTTCGTCCTCCTTTGCCTTGACCTGCACGGCAAGCCCTGCGACCTGCTCGTCAAGCTGCGTCACCTGGCCATCGAGGCGTTCCTTCTGCCCCTGGCGCTCGGCGAGCCGGTCGGCGAACAGCCGCCGCTCGGCCTGCATGATCGCGTCACGGCCCTCCGGCGGCAGGCGCTCGGCAAGGGCTGATGGAACATCGACCTGGCGCGCATCGCCGAGCTCGGCGAGCAGGCGTGCCTTGCGGGCATAGAGCTGGTCGAGCGCCGCCTTGGTGGCGTCGAGCTTGGCGCGCGTCACCGTGTCGTCGAGCTTGATGAGGATCTGCCCTGCCTCGACCGCGCGCCCCTCGGCCACCAGCAATTCGCCGACCACGCCGCCCTTGGGATGCTGGACTTTCTTCACGCTGCCCTCGACCACCAGGAAACCGGAGGCGATCACCGCGCCGGACAGGCTTGTGGTCATGGCCCACCCGCCGGCTGCGGCGAGGAACAGCACGGTCGCCAAGAGGCCGGCAACGAGGTGACGGTCGAGCGACCGGCCAAGGAACGTCTGGCGCGGGACGGGCATCATACCTGACCCTCGTTCTCGATCACGGTGAGCGCAGGTGCCGACGCTGGCCGCTGGGGCGTCTGGGGCGTCTGGCGCGCCTGCGCCAAGGCCTTGAGGATCTCGTCGCGCGGCCCGAAGGCCTTGACGGCCCCCTGGTCCATGATCAGCAGACGGTCGAGCACGGCAAGCACGCTGTCGCGATGGGCAACGACGACGGCGATGCCGCCGCGGGCCTTGACGCCGCGCAACGCCGCGGCAAGCGCCTGCTCGCCCTCGGCGTCGAGGTTGGAATTGGGCTCGTCGAGCACGACGAGGAACGGGTCACCATAGAGGGCGCGAGCGAGCGCGGCACGCTGGCGCTGGCCGGCGGAAAGGGTCTCGCCACCGGCACCGAGCCGGGTCTCGTAACCTTCGGGCAGGCCGACGATCATCTCATGGGCGCCCGCCGCCTTTGCAGCCGCGACGATCGCCGCATGGTCCGCATCGCGGTCGAGCCGGGCGATATTCTCGGCGATCGTGCCGGTGAAGAAGTCCGACTGCTGCGGCATGTAGCCGACATGCCGGCTGCGCGCTTCGGCCGACCACTGGTCGAGGCTCGCCCCGTCGAGACAGACCTTGCCGCGCAGCACAGGCCAGGCGCCGGTGAGGGCCCGCACCAGCGAGGATTTGCCCGACGCGCTCGGACCGATGATGCCGAGCACCGTTCCCGCCTCCAGGCGGAAGCTGACATTCTGCACCGTGATCCTTTGCGCGCCCCCGGGCGGCCCGACATAGACCCCTTCGATGCTGAGGCTGCGGCTCGGGGCCGGAAGTGCGGTGCGTGCCTCCTCCGCCGGGAACGCGGCAAAGGCCCGGTTGAGGCGCTTCCACGCCTGCTGCGCCGACAACAGCCCGCGCCAGTTGGCGACCAGCTGCTCGACCGGCGCCAGCGCCCGCGCGACGATGATCGACCCGGCGATGATGGCGCCGCCGCTCAGACTTCCCTCGACCACGAGATAGGCGCCGAGCCCGAGCGAGGCCGACTGCACCACCTGGCGGATCGTCTTGGAAAGGCCGGAATAGAGCCCGGCAATGTCGCCCGTGCGGCGCTGTGCTTCCGAGGCGGCGTCGGCCGTTTCGTTCCAGCGGGCGGCGGCCCTCGAATGCATGCCGAGCGCAACCAGGATCTCGGCATTGCGGCTGGCATCCTCGCCGACCGCATTGCGGTTGGAAAGCTGGGCCGCCTGTTCCGAGGTCGGCTTGCGGGTCTGCCAGCTGGCGGCGAAGTTGAGCAGCAGGAGCAGGACGAGCGTGCCCGTCGCCAGCCAGCCGATGGCCGGATGCAGGAAGAAGCAGGCGACCAGATAGACCGGCAGCCACGGCAGGTCGAAGAAGGTGACAGGGCCCGGCCCGGCCAGGAACAGGCGGATCTGGTCGAGATCCTGGGCAGGTTTCAGAATGTCGCCGCCGAGCTTCAGTTTGAGCGGCCCACCGGCGATGACGGCAAAGACCCGCTCGGTCAGGCTCGAATCGACAATGCCGGCGAACCGCGCGAGAATCCGCGTGCGCAGCACGTCGAGCAGGCCGGAAAAGACGAACAGCAAAAGGGCGAACACGGAAAGGACAACGAGAGTCGGCACGCTCTTCGACGGAATGACCCGATCATAGACCTGCAGCATGAAGAACGGGCCCGTCAGACCCAGCACGTTGAGCACCAGGCTGATGATGGCCGTACCGATTAGCGCTCGGCGCATGGAAACTCCGTGGTTCAAGGCGGACCGCCACATCCGACGAACCACCGACCTTAGTCAATCCCATGTTGGTGCGTCAGGCGATTTTTTGCAACATTGGCCGGGTGGGCGGGGATGGCGCAGGTGGCAGGCGCGTTGGGACTCTGGACGCCGACAAAGTAGGTACATGGGATGCCTGTTGCCAAACTCTCTGGAGTGCGGGCATCGACCCTCTGGTGTGAGAGAATTGCCTCCCGACACTGGGCTACCTCAGCCCGGTGGAATTCGAAACAAGGTGGGATTGGCCTAACTCGGTGTCCGCAAAACCGGCAGCAGGCCAGAACGCGATGTCGCGATAGCAAGGCACCGCTCCAACGCTGAGGGCAAACAGAAAGAATATGTTTGCCGATCAGCTCGCGTTTTAGTCCAACGACGGCGACACGATAGATGGCCCAGAAAACCTTCGCTCAACCGTCGAAGCGCGTGATCTCAAGCTCCTTACTGGCCCTTACGGGTTCCAGATCGCCCTAGCCCGAAAGTGCGGATTGGGGCGCACTCCGCGTCGGTTAAACGCTCTTTGTCAGCGACTCCGCCCGTCTTGGCACAATTTCTGTGAATGACGTTGCCAATTTGCACAACCAAAGCCTGATTCGGTTGACGAAACTTCGGGCCTCGCGTGATCTATCGTTCATTCGATCCAAGGAGAAATTTATGGCATCGCATCCGTATATCTCTGGCCCGGGTAACATCACACAGATGATTAGTTTCCTGCGGAAGAATTTCCCTGCAACGGTCTCTTCGGAGACCGTTAAAAAATACCAGATTGCTTCGAACAACGAGAGCTATGTCATCAACGCCCTGCAGTTTCTCGGGATCATAGACGAAGAGGGAAAGCGTACAGACAAGGGACACGAAGTCTTGCTGTTGCCTCAGGGCGAATTCGAAAAGGCGTTCGCATCTCTGGTCCGCGAGGCATATACCGACCTTTTCGAAATTAGGGGTGAAGACGCCTGGACTTTAACCAAAGCCGAACTGACTGCGTATTTCCGCACAAACGACAAAACCAGCGAAGTCATCGGCGGCAGGCAGGCCGGCGTCTTTATGGCGTTCAGCGCATTGGCAGGAAACGAACAGCAGGCAACATCCACCAAACCCCGAGCATCGACATCCAATGGCAACTCGAAAGCGGCGAAAGCGAAACCCGCAAAGGCAAAACAAGCCGACACCGTCGTTGAGCCTGCTACCGCCTCCGTGCCGGTTCAAACGTCATCGAGACGAGACATGGCTTTGACGGTGCGGATAGAAATCAACCTGCCCGCCGAAGGCTCGCAGGAGACCTACGACAACATCTTCAAGAGCATCAAGGCCAACCTGATCGATGTTTAAGAACCTTACCCGGTTCGAGCGGATCGCCAGAGCGTCGCGTAACGTCGGGAAAGCGCGCCCATCGTCAGCACCTGTTGCCCATCCTTTCGACGAACGGAACATCCATCCCGCCATCGCCAAAGTGTCGAAGGCTCTTTTCGACGACGGCCACTATTCGCAGGCGACCTTCGAAGCCTTCAAGTTCCTCGATGCGCTCGTGAAAGAGCTTTCTGGCGTCAACGATAGCGGCCACGGGCTGATGATGAACGCGTTCGGAGATAGAAGCACGAAGATCAAGCTGACGGACATGGTTACTCAAAGCGAGCAGGACGAACAGAGCGGCTACAAGTTCATATTCGCCGGGTCAATGTCAGCAATTCGAAATCCGAGAGGACATGAGATAATTCATGATTCCATTGATCGATGCCTCGACCACCTGTCGATGGCATCGACATTGCTACGGCGGATCGAAGATAGAAAATACCCCTGAGCTCAAAGTTGATCGACGGGGCCCGCACGCCAATATCAACGATGTGAAGTCTTCAATCACGGAGAACCAAGACTTATCTGGCGACGAGTCAGCAATTGCGTGGCGACAGCGCGGGAATATCGCGCAACGAACACATAGACTCCAAAGCGATGCCGGGATCGGCATTGTATTTTATGCAAGAGAATCAACAGTCTTCAGCGCAATCGGATTGACCAAAAAGTCAGTGATGCTGACGAACTAAACGAAATGGTGGGCCCGGAGGGACTCGAACCCCCAACCAAGCGGTTATGAGCCGCCGGCTCTAACCATTGAGCTACAGGCCCAGCCCGGCGTCTGGCGCCGCAGGCGGCGGGCAATGGCACCCGGCACCTTGGCTGACGCTCTAGCCGAATTCGCCACAGGCGACAAGTCTCCGCCGCAATGGCTTCACAATCGCCCGTCATCAAGGCAAGTGTAAGGGACGCCAATTCGAGGAGACCATGATGAACCATCTGAAGACAACGAGGCTCGCGCTTGCCGCCACCCTCTCCTGCGCAATTCTCCTGCCGCTCTCCGCGCTCGCCGCGGAACCGGAAATCCGCGAGGCCACCATCATCGTCTCGGGCGAGGGAGACGCGGCGATCGCGCCCGACATGGCGGTGCTCAGCCTCAGCGTCGTGCGCGAGGCCGAAACGGCGGCTGAAGCGTTGAAGGCCAACAGCCAGGCCATGGCCGAGGTCATTGCCGATCTGAAAGCCAAGTCGATTGCCGATCGCGACATCCAGACCTCGGCCTTCTCCGTCGATCCGCTCTACCGCCAGGACAAGGCCGACGACGACGGCTACGAAGCGCCGGTGATCGTCGGCTACCGGGTCACCAACGGGCTGACGCTGCGCGTCCGCGACCTCACCATGCTCGGCGGGCTGATCGATGCGGCCGTCAAGCTCGGCGTCAACCAGGGCGGCGGGATCACCTTTACCAACGACAATCCGGATGCGGCGATCACCGAGGCCCGCAAGAAGGCCGTGGCCGAAGCCATGGAGAAGGCGAAGGTGCTGACCGAGGCTGCCGGCGTCAAGCTCGGCCGCGTCATCGAGATCAGCGAGAACTTCGCCCGCCCGATGCCGCAGCCGATGTATCGCGCGGCCATGGCCAAGGAGATGGCCGACGCTGCCCCGATCGCCGCCGGCGAGAACGAATATACGGTGACCGTCAACATCACCTATGCCATCGCGCAATAGCCGGGACGTTTCGCCCGCCGGGCATCTGCCGGGCGGGCGGGCGCTCGTCCACATGAGGTGAAACGCGGAAGGCCCGCCAAACGGCGGGCCTTCCTCGTTCCGACGGGCGGAGACGATCAGTAGGTGATGACGGGGCAGCCGCGGACATTGGCGAAGACCATGCGGTCGAACTCGCCGTGGCGGAAGCCGGCAACGACGATCCGGCGCGGCGTTACATTGTGGACGCGGGCGCGGCGCAGGCCGCTCCAGCGGGCCTCTTCCACCGCGCGGCGCGGCGAGCAGCCTTCGGGGCGGTGGCGGCGCGGCTGATAACCCCAGCCCGGGCGGTGACCGTAGCGGTCGTCGCGATCATAGCCGGGTTCGCCGCCGCCGATATAGATGCCCCAGCCGAAGTCGGAGCCGGCCGCGGCGGTCGACACGGTGCCGACGGTGGAAGCGAAGGTGACGAGGGCAACAAGGCCCAATTTTGTGAGCATGCCGGTCATGGGGTTCTCTCCTTTAGCTGTCCGGCCTTGGCCGGGGTGACGCTCCCGCTTTCCTCAGCGATTGGGAAGAGAATGCCTCAGCCGGCCTGAATGCGATCCGAACTGCTTATTCAGCGATCGTTCATGCAAGGATCACTGGCGCCGCGTCAGCCGGCGATGTGCAGGACGACCTCGCGCCGTTGCGGCAGATCCCGATGCTCGAACAGATAGAGCCCCTGCCAGGTGCCGAGCAGCAGGCGCCCGGCGGAAAACGGAATGCCGATCGACACCTGCGTCAGCGCCGCCTTGATATGCGCCGGCATGTCGTCCGGTCCCTCCTGCCGGTGCTCGATCCAGTCCATCGCCGGGTCGGAGGAAGGCGGCACCATGCGGCGGAAGAAGGCCTTGAGATCGCGCTGGACCGACGGATCGGCGTTTTCCTGGACCAGCAGCGAACAGGAGGTATGGCGCACGAAGACCGTCAGCAGCCCCTCCTCCGCTTCCTCGGCCGCGAGGAAAGCCACCGCCTCATGGGTGAACTCGTGGAGCCCCTGCCCTTCGGTCCGAACTATTACCCGCCGCAGGGCCATGCACTCCTCCCTCGTCCTTTGCCGACGCCCTGTCCGGCAGGCTGTAGATGGGTCTGATCCGACCGAGGTCAAGCCAAACCGGGATACGTCAGCCGAGTGCGAGGATCTCGTTGCTTCCCCGCACATCAGAAAATACCAGAAATGCAGACCTATATTGATTTTCGTCATATGAGCACGCGCTCATTGCAGAAATGACCATGCAGCGAAAGTACTGCTTTAACTTTATGGAAAGGCAGCCATGATTGTCTTCCCAGATATACTGAATATTCTCGCACAGGCCATTTCATGCAAGCCGTTTTGGACCAGCTTCGCAACAGCGACAGACTGTGGGACCTCGAAAACTACAACGTATTCGGAACAACCGCCGAAGAAGACTATGACCACATTGTCCGGCTGACGGCCGAGTTGTTCGATGCGCCGATCGCCCTGATCAATTTTGTCGGCGGCGAGGAGGTCTGGGTGAAGGCGCGCGTCGGCCTCGACGTCCAGTCGGTGCCGTGCGATGTCGCCTTCTGCAGCTACACCGTGCTCGACGACAAGCCGCTGGTCGTGCCCGACCTGTCGCGGGATGCCCGCTTCGCCCTCAATCCGCTGGTCACCGGCGAACCCAATTTCCGCTTCTATGCGGGCGCGCCGCTGAGATCGGCCAGCGGCCATGGCATCGGCACGCTCTGTATCATCGACAGTCGGGCGCGGGAAGCGCTCGACGAACGTCAATCCCGTCGGCTGGAGGACCTTGCGCAACTGGTGGCCGACAAGCTTGAACAGCGGCGGCTCTCCCGGCTGGAAGTGATCGCATCCAAACTGATGCAGGCGACCGCCGACGCAGTGGTGATCACCGACAAGGACGGGCACATCGCCGCCTGGAACCAGGCGGCGGAAACGGTGTTCGGCTACAGCGCCGAAGAGGTGCTCGGCAAACCGCTGGCGACGATCTTTCCGATGGGCTTCGACGAGGTCGACCAATCCGGGAATGCGGACGAGCCGGGCCTCAAGCACCGTCGCACCGAAATCACCGCGCTTCACAAGCGCCACCATGAAATCACGCTGGAGGTCTCGGCGATCGCCTGGCACGACGAACGCCTCAATCTGTCCGGTCTCGGCCTGATCATTCGCGACGTGACGGAGAAACGCATTGCCGATCGCCAGATCGCCTTCCTCGCCCATCACGACGAACTGACCGGACTGGCCAACCGCAACAGCCTGCACCAGCGGATGGAGGAGTTGTTGCGGCCGGGCTCGGACGGCGCGCATGGCCTCGCGGTCATCTGCATCGATCTCGACCGCTTCAAGCTGGTCAACGAAACGCTCGGCCACAAGGTCGGCGACGCGCTTCTGCGCCAGGCGGCGGAGCGGCTGCGCTCAATCGCCGGCCAGGACGACATTCTCGCCCGGCTCGCCGGCGACGAATTCGCCATCGTGCGTCGCGGCGCCCAGGACGAAGAGACGCTATCGCTGTTTGCCGAAACCATTCTGGCCGCAATTGCGGAAACCTTCGAGGTGGGCGGCCATCTCGTCTCCACCAGCGCCAGCCTCGGGATCGCCCGCTATCCGCGCGACGGGGAAGACTGCGACACGCTGCTCAACCACGCCGACCTCGCCACCTACCGCACCAAGATCGAGGGCCGCAACGGCTATCATTTCTTCGCGCCGGACATGGATGGCCAGACCCTGGTCAAGCGCGGCCTGGAACGGGATCTGCGCAGCGCGCTGAAGCGGGACGAGTTCGAGATCCACTACCAGCTGCAGTTCGACATCGCCTCCGGCCACCCGGTCGGCGCGGAAGCGCTGTTGCGCTGGAAACATCCGGTACACGGCTATGTCAGCCCGGCCGACTTCATTCCGATCGCCGAGACCACCGGCCTGATGGTGTCGATCGGCCGCTGGGCCTTCCACAAGGCCTGCCACGACTTCGCCGCCGGCGCGCCGGGGCTGAAGCTCGCGGTCAATCTCTCGCCCGTGCAGTTCCGCCGCGACGATATCGTCGCTCTGGTGCGCGAGGCGCTAGCCGCCTCCGGGCTGCCGAGCAACCGGCTGGAGATCGAGGTCACAGAATCCCTGCTGTTGGAAAAGGACGCCGGAACGCTCGATGCGCTCAACGCGCTCAAGGCCATGGGCGTGAGCATTGCCCTCGATGATTTTGGCACCGGCTATTCCTCGCTCAGCTACCTGCACAACTTTCCCTTCGACACGCTCAAGATCGACCGCAGCTTCGTCAAGGAGGCCGAAACCAACAGCGATTGCGCCGCGATCCTGCAGGCGATCGCCGCCCTGGCGGCCGCGCTGAACCTGACGACGGTTGCCGAGGGCATCGAGACCGAACAGCAACTCGCCCGCGTCAAGGCGCTCGGCTATCACGTGTGCCAGGGTTTCCTGCTGGCTCGGCCTCAGCCGATCGCGGCGCTGGCGGAACTCAGCCAGGCGAGCCGCACCGCCGGCTGACACGGTGAAGACCATGTCGCGGCCGAGGCCGGTGCATAACATGGCCGCGGCCTTTGCGTGCCGTGCGCAACGCGTTAGTCTCCTTAGAACCCCGTGAGGAAGAGGAGACACCATGTCGAACGACCGAGACCTGCTCGACACCCTGGCCGGCCAGGAAGACGCCCTGGTCTTCAAGACCTTCAACGAAATCACCGCGATCGAGGTGGGAGAGCACCTGCTGCGTGCCGCGCGCGCCGGCGATCTGCCGGTGGTGATCAACATCCGCACCGCCGACCGCGTGCTGTTTCATGCCGCCTTGCCGGGCTCCTCGCCGGACAATGACGAATGGGCGCGTCGCAAGAGCAATGTCACGCTCCGCTTCCACCGGTCATCGATGCGCGTCGGTGAAAACTACCGGCTGAAGGGCCGCGAAGTGTGCGCCGAACTGGGCCTGGATCCGATCGACTATGCGAGCCACGGCGGCAGCTTTCCGGCGCGCGTCGCCGGCACCGGCGTGGTTGCGGCCATCACCGTTTCTGGGCTCGCTTCCGAGGATGACCACGGGCTGATCGTCAAGGTGCTCGAGGACTATCTGGCGGAGGAACAATAGTCTCCGCGGGGCCGCCGGATTTTCACAGCGCGGTCGACAGGTAGAGGCTGAGCCGGGTCAGGTGATCGTCCTCGCCTTCGAAGACGAACACGCAAGGCAGCGAAAAGCGCCGCCCCACACCGGATGTGCCGTCGCGGTCACTGCCTTCGATCGTGCCGTCATAGGCACCCCGCAGGCCCGCGTCGTCGGCCATGGCGACGCCATTGGCGAAACGCGCGTCGTGACGCAGCAGGTAGGCCGACAGCGTATCGCGCATCGACGCAAAGCCGATCACCCGCTGACCGTCCGGCATGTCGAGCACGGCCTCGGCATCGAAGAGGGTTTCAAGGGCGGCAAAATCGCGCTGATTGAGCGCCTCGATAGCGTGCGACATCTGTTGTCGGATCGGCATGGACAATTCCTCCGCTGGACTGGTCCGCATGCACTTAGGGCAGGAGACACGCCTCGGCAATGGCGGTTCTAGATCCCGACGGCGTGTGGCGGCCGCAGCATGGCTCGCGCCGTTTCGCTCACCGCCTCGTTCAACGGCCTGAGGGCCGAGGCGACCGAACGGCTCCAGTGCCAGTAGAGCGGCACATCATAGGTCGCATTGGCAAGCAGCGGCACGAGCCGCCCTGTGGCGATCGCATCCGAAACCAGCCTCTCCGGATTTAGGCCCCAGCCAAGACCGGCGAGCGTCGCATCGACGAAGGCCTGCGACGAGGGCAGCCAATGGGTCGGCGGCACGATGCCCTCGCCGACATGCGCCTCGATCCAGCGGGCCTGCAGCATGTCCTTGGTGTTGAAGGTCAGCGCTGGCGCGCGCGCCAGGTTCTGCGCCGTCACCCCGTCGGCAAACCAGTGAGCCACAAAGTCTGGGCTGGCCGTCGCGATGTAGCGCAGCGCGCCGAGCGGCCGGCAGTCGCATCCCTGCACGGACGCGTCGGAGCCGCTGACCGCCGCCCGCACCTCGCCGCGGCGCAACCACTCCGCACTGTGTTCCTGGTCGTCGAGCACCAGATCGAACAGGCAATCCGGCGCGGCCGCCATCGCCGCGACGAACCAGGTCGCCAGGCTGTCCGCATTCACGGCAATGCGGATGGTGGGCATCCGGCCGTCGATCGCTTCGCGGCCCATATCTTGGGTCAGCGTCCGCTCGAGCAGCGCGACCTCTTCCGCATGCCGCGCCAGCCGCAGCCCCGCCTCGGTTCCCTTGCACGGCTGCCCGCGGATGACGAGCACGGAACCGACGCGCTCTTCGAGCAGCTTGACGCGCTGCGAGATGGCAGACGGCGTGACGCCGATCTGCCGGGCCGCCCGCTCGAAGCTGCCGGTCCGCACGACCGACGCCAGTGCGTCCAGAAGGGCATAGTCGAGCATGGATAAGCATTCCTAATCCAGATGCAGTATTATTAGTTTCTCTAAGTTTTACGTATTCGCTAGTCAAGGCAACGTCTTATCCGGAGCCTTGTCATGCTGATTGCCGCCACTGCCGGCTTTTTCCTCGGCCTGAGCCTGATCGTAGCGATCGGTGCACAGAACGCCTTCGTCCTGCGCCAGGGGTTGCGGCGCAGCCACGTCTTCGCCATTTGCCTCGCCTGCGCCGCCTCGGACGCGGCGCTGATCGCCGCCGGCGTGGGCGGGCTCGGCAAGGCCATAGCCGCCCTGCCCTGGCTCACACCCCTCATGCGCTATGGCGGGGCCGCCTTTCTCGCCTATTACGGATTTCGAAGCCTGCGAGCGGCGCTGAGCGGCAATGCGGCGCTGAAGCCGGAAGGAGAAGCGCAGGAAAGCCTTGCCGCAGCGCTCTTCACCTGCCTTGCACTGACCTGGCTCAACCCGCATGTCTACCTCGACACCGTGGTCCTGCTCGGCTCGATCTCCACGCAGTATCCGGGCCAAGGTCTGGCCTTCGGCCTGGGCGCGACGACCGCTTCCTTCCTGTTCTTCTTCTCCCTCGGCTTCGGCGCGCGCTATCTGCGCCCGCTTTTTGCCCGCCCCTCCGCATGGCGGGTGCTCGACGGGCTGATCGCCGTGGTCATGGGATCGATCGCCGTCAATCTGGTGTGGAGCAGCTGATCCGCCGGCGATCGGAGATGGGCTATCGCGTGCAACCGGCATAAGGCCCAGGCAGTACCGTCTGCAGCGGACACGCCCGGTGTTCCTCACCAATCACGACATGGTCGATCTGATCGACGTCCGCCACGAACCTCACCGTCATCCGGAAATCTCCGGCGAGGAAGGAGAAACCGCGCGCGGGTCTTCATGAGCGTGGTGCGCGACATGCTGGGCTAGGTTAGCTCGGCCGCCGACTAGAAGTCGGGGAAACCGTAGCGCTTCCACTCGGACTTCGGAATCGACCGGCCGACCTCGAAGGCAAAGGACAGGACCCGCGTGGCGTCGGTGTCGATCTCGCAGCGGAAGCGCAGATCGAACCACTGGCCGGCGGCGCGAAATGCCGCCTTGTTGACCTCCAACACATTGCCGTCCTGCAGGCGGAACGACGGCAGAAGCTCCGGCCGGTAGGCCGGCGTCCCGTGCCGCAGTTGTTCCCGCAGTTCGGTGACGCACAGCTGGTCGGCCCGGTCGGGACGCGGAACGTCGCTCATCGCCGTCATCGCCGCCGCGTCGCCCGAAAGGCTCGTCGAATAGAGGGTCTTCACCTCGTCAAGCTCCATCTTGGCCGGTGCCGCCTCGGTCGTCGGTTTCTCGGCCGCCTTCGGCTCGGCGGCCGGCGGATCGGGTTTCTCGAAAGGAGCCGGGCGGGCAAAGGCGATCGTCGTCTCCTCCGGCTTTTCCGCCGGCTTTACCCCGTCGGCCTCGGCGCCGTCCTGACCGGTGTCGACTTCGGGCAGCGTTATGTCATCCGGCAGCGGCGTGCCCTCCGGCTCGGTCGCTTCGGCGGTCTTCTCTACCTCGGCTGGCGCTGTTTCCGCCTCCTCGGTCGTCGGTTCGCGTTCTTCGGGCGGCGCTTCGGCGGGCTTAGCCGCCTCCTCCACCGCATTGCCGGTCGTATCCTGGCGCGGCCCGGCATCCTTCTCACCGAACTGAATCACGGGACGCAGTACCGGCATCGGCGGCGCCTGCTCTTCGCCCGCGGCCTCCTCGACCGGCGGCTGTTCGGCCGGCCTCTCGGGCGGCGTCGGCACACTCTCCGGCGGCGGCGGTGGTTGCGGCGCCGGTGGCGGGGGTGGTGGCGCGGCGGCCTGCTCCTGCTTCGGCGGCGCAGGCTCAGGTTCTTCCGCCTTTGCCGGCTCCGGCTCTCTTTCCTCCGGCGGCGGCACGATCTCGACCGCGACGCTCTCTTCAGGCTCCGGCTGAGACATCGGCTCGGGCATTTCGACGAACAGGACCGCAAAGGCGAGGAAATGCAGCAGGATGGAGACTATAAGCCCCCCACCCAACTTTCCCCAACGCTTTGACGGTGTCTTTTCCATGCCGGTCAACAGGCCCTTCCGAAGTCCCGGCTGATGTGGCCCCAAAAAGCGGCACCATCAAGGGACAAATGCGTGATGATGGCTCGATGTTGAGCGCGGCCAAAAGAAAACCCGACCGGATTGCTCCGGCCGGGTCGTCATTTCGTCGGACCTGTTTGGCGTCTCAGCTGTCCAAGAACGAGCGCAGCTTGCGGCTCCGGCTCGGGTGCTTGAGCTTGCGCAGCGCCTTCGCCTCGATCTGGCGGATACGTTCGCGGGTGACCGAAAACTGCTGGCCGACTTCTTCCAGCGTGTGGTCGGTGTTCATGCCGATGCCGAAGCGCATGCGCAGCACGCGTTCTTCACGCGGGGTGAGCGAGGCGAGAACGCGGGTCGTCGTTTCGCGCAGGTTCGCCTGGATGGCCGCGTCGATCGGCAGAAGCGCGTTCTTGTCCTCGATGAAGTCGCCGAGATGCGAATCCTCTTCGTCGCCCACGGGGGTTTCGAGCGAGATCGGCTCCTTGGCGATCTTCAGGACCTTGCGGACCTTTTCGAGCGGCATGGCGAGCTTTTCGGCCAGTTCTTCCGGCGTCGGCTCGCGGCCGATCTCGTGCAGCATCTGGCGCGAGGTGCGGACGATCTTGTTGATCGTCTCGATCATGTGCACCGGAATGCGGATCGTGCGGGCCTGATCGGCGATCGAGCGGGTGATCGCCTGACGGATCCACCAGGTGGCATAGGTCGAGAACTTGTAGCCGCGGCGATACTCGAACTTGTCGACCGCCTTCATCAGGCCGATATTGCCTTCCTGAATGAGGTCGAGGAACTGCAGGCCGCGGTTCGTGTACTTCTTGGCGATCGAGATGACGAGACGCAGGTTGGCCTCGACCATTTCCTTCTTGGCGATGCGCGCCTCGCGCTCGCCCTTCTGCACCATGTGCACGATGCGGCGGAATTCCGTGACCGAAATGCCGGTCTCGGTCGCCAGATTCTGGATCTCGCCGCGGATGTCGCGGATCGTCTGGTTTTCCTCGCGGGCAAAATCCTTCCAGCCACGGGCCGAGAGGTTGCCGATCGACTTCATCCAGTTCGGGTCGAGTTCCGCGCCCTGATACTGCTCGAGGAAACTATCGCGCTTGACGCCGTAGGATTCGGCGAGACGCAGCAGCTTGCCCTCGTTCTGAACCAGGCGCTTGTTGATGTCGTAGAGCTGCTCGACCAGGCTGTCGATGCGGTTCTGGTTGAGCGACAGCGACTTGACCGCCGTGATCAGCTGATCCTTGAGCTCCTTGTAGCGCCGCTCCTGGCCGGACGACAGGGTGCCCGCGCAGGCAAGGCGGGCCTCGACCTGCTGGTCCTGCAGCTTGCGGAGCTTCTTGTAGGTGTCGGCGATCGTGTCGAGGGTTTCCATGACCTGCGGGCGAAGTTCCGCTTCCATGGCGGCGAGCGACAGGTTCGATTCGTCCTCGTCCTCTTCCTCCTCTTCCGGCGGAGCACCGTCGCCGCCGACATCGGTGATGTCGTCGTCGCCGCTCGGCGCACGCGCGCGGCGGGTCTTTTCCTTCTCTTCAGCCGCCTTGCGGTCGGCCTCGATCTTTTCCGGGCTCTGGAACTGCGGAGCCGCCTTGGCCTCGGGGCCGGAATAGGTGGTTTCGAGATCGATGATCTCGCGCAGCAGCGTCGTGCCTTCGTTCAGTTCGTCGCGCCAGATGATCAGCGCCTGGAAGGTCAGCGGGCTTTCGCACAGGCCGGAGATCATCGTCTCGCGGCCGGCCTCGATGCGCTTGGCAATGGCGATTTCGCCTTCGCGCGACAGAAGCTCGACCGAACCCATTTCGCGCAGGTACATGCGCACCGGGTCGTCCGTGCGGTCGGTCGGTTCTTTCTTCTTGGCGGTCGCCAGCTGGGTGCCCTGCGACGGTGCGAGTTCGCTGCCTTCGCTCTCACCGTCGCTGTCGTCGTCATTGTCTTCGGCCGGAGCCGCCTCTTCGGCGTCCTCGTCCTCGATGACGTTGATACCCATGTCGGACAACATGGCCATGGTGTCCTCGATCTGCTCGGAGGTGACTTCCTCCGAAGGCAGGACCGAGTTCAGTTCGTCCATGGTGACATAGCCGCGCTTCTTGGCGGCCTTGATCATTTTTTTGACCGCGTCATCCGAAAGGTCGAGAAGCGGACCGTCGGTAGCGCCGTCGCGTTCGCTGTCTGCTTCTTCGTTTTCTTTGACTTTGGATGCCATCTATTTCGTCGCTTTCCTGACGTGTGATCTTGTCCGCACGATGCAAAGCGGAGAGCGGCCCGATGGCCCCTGCCCGCTACGATTTCTGTCAATGACCTAACGGAATGGTGCTTAATTCCCGATTAACTAAGGACTGCATCGCCGCCGCGCAAAGCCCTCGTTCTTCCGAATGACCGGTCATGGTACTAGAGATTCGCCTGGACCCACTTCACCCTTGTGTGCCTGTACTGGTGATTCCCACAATTTTCCCTGCCGTCAAGCTTTTCCGGTACGATTGCCCGGGAAAACGGGAAAATTCTTAACGTGATGCCTGTCTTTGCCGCTGTGGGCAGATGTAGGTCCGAAAGCGCGGGAAACAAGGGGCAAGGCTTTTTGCCGGTCCCCGGTCAGCCTGTCGCGCCGGTCGTGTCCGGCTGGCAGGCTGTGTGCTTACCTCTTGCGGCCATTGAGAAACCAGACGCGCATCGCGCCCTTGCCCTTGACCTCGATCTCTCCGCGCAATTCGAAGTCGAAACGGTGTTCGAGCATGCCTTTCAGATGGTCGCCGACCTGGATCCGCCCGGCCACCCCGTGGGATTCCATCCGCGCCGCCGTATTCACCGTATCGCCCCATACGTCATAGAGCAGCTTGTTGGAGCCAATCACCCCCGCGACCACCGGACCGCTGTGGAGGCCGATGCGCACATCGACCGTCTCGCCGTATTCCGCCGAGATCTGACCGCAGCATTCCAGGATGTCGAGCGCCATCTGCGCCACGCTCTCGGCGTGATCGGCGCATGGCTCTGGAAGACCGCCCGCCACCATGTAGGCGTCGCCGATGGTCTTGATCGTCTCCAGTCCGTGGTTGGCCGCCAGATCGTCGAAACTGCGAAATACCCGACCGAGAAAAGCCACCAGGTCATTGGGCGGCCATTTGGCGGCCCGTGGGGTGAAGTCGACGATATCGGCAAAGAGAATGGTGGCCGAGTCGACGTGATCGGCGACCATGGCCGTTTCGCGGTGCTTGAGGCGGAGGGCCACGGCACGCGGCAGGATGTTTTCCAGCAGGCGTGTCGAAAACCGGTGTTCCTTTTCCAGCGCCACCTCCGCCAGGCTCGCCTCCTGGAAGGCGAAATAGACGGTGGTGAAGATCAGCAGGAAGACCAAAGGAACGGTCAGCAGGAAGAGGATCTCGAGCAGAGCGGGATCGGCAGCAGCAAGCGCCGGGGTGGGAAAGAATATCGCGGTGCCCAGGAACGCCAGGAGAGACAGCACCGTCACCAGGGTCGACAGAAGCACCCGCTCGGCACCGAAGACCAGCATCGCCGCGGCCGCACCCGCCAGGAAATAGAGGGCAAGGCCCGACCCCCGCCCAAAGAGAAAACAGTAGACGACGGCAAAGGCCAGCCAGATGACACTGAAATAGAGCGCGGCGGCGGACGGTCCGAGCCGGTGAAAGCACGGTGTGACCGCGTAAAGCACGATTTGCGGCGACAGAATGACAATCGCCGGCCACAGGCCCTGATAGTCATAGAACACATAGAGAAGGATATAGGGCACGGTCATCAGGCTGCAGAGCAGCGAGACGACATTGGTAACTGCCATCCGTCGCCGCACATGCGGTGGATAACCCGCAGTCCCGCAGCCTGCGAGCAGGCGCGACACCGGCAGAGACTGTCGGGAACCGGTGCGGCGCTCCCGCCGTGATGGCATTTCAAGTTCTTGCGTCGACACGACTTGTTCCGCTTGGTCGTTTGCACTGTTGAATGGAGTATTCACAGCGCAACGGCAACCGATTAAAGCGGAACGTTCTACGAATTGTGACCCGTGGCCGCGCCCTTGACACGCCCGGACATGACACCGAAGCCATCGATGATCGCCTCCTGGTTCTCCATACGGGTAATTTCGAGCTGCACCTGATGCAGCGCCCCGATCACCTGATCGATCCGCCCTCCATCCTCGGCCTCCGTCGCCTCGGCCACTTCGCGCTCGAGCTCGATGCGCTGGCGCCTCAGCGCCTTGGTGCGCTTGTGCAGCGAAAGCGCCTGGCGATAGCCCTCCCCCGCATCTTCGGCGGCTGCGATCTCGGTCGCCGTCCACAGCCGCGCATTGCGGATCTGCTGGTCGAGGCTCTTGATCAGGCCGCCATGCCCCTGTTCTTCGAGGCGGGCGATCAGCGTTTCCCGCGTCAGCTGAGCGCCGGCGCCGGCCGCGATCGTCAGCAGCGAAGACCACAGCTTCTGCAGCTCGCGGTTCTCGTAGTCGATCGACGCGATCTCGTCATACTCGTCCTGCAGCAGTTGCGGGTGATTGACGATGGTCAGCGCCAGCACGCTCTCCCTCAGGGCCGGCTGGTCCTGATGCCCCTTGACGAGACCCGATCTGGCCAACCGGTCGGAGACGCCCGCACTCGTCGCCGAAAAACCGGTGCCCGGCCGCCCCTGTTTGCCCTTGTCGCCGCCGCGCCCGCCGCGATTGCCTCCGTCGAAGCCGCCGCGACGTTCGCCACGATTGGCCGAGGCGGGCTGGAAGAAGGCGTTCAGCCGGTCGCGGACGTCCTGCTGGTAATGCCGGCGCACGTTCTCGTCGGCGATGACCGCAACCACCTGCTTCATCCGGGCTTCGAGTTCGGCACGCTTCTCGGGCGTGTCGAATTGGCCGGCCCCGAGTTCGCGGAGCCACAGCATTTCCGCCAGCGGCCGCGCCTCCGAGAGCACCTTGTCGAACGGTGCGCGCCCGTCCTGCTTGACGAGGTCGTCCGGATCCTTGCCGTCGGGCAACATGGCAAACCGTACGGAGCGGCCGGGCTTGAGATGCGGCAGGGCCAGGTCCACGCCGCGGAATGCCGCGCGCTGGCCGGCGCCGTCGCCGTCGAAGCAGAGCACCGGCACCGGCGTCATCTTCCACATCAAATCGAGCTGGTTTTCCGTCAGCGCGGTTCCGAGCGGCGCAACCACATTCTCGATGCCGGCCTGGTAGAGCGCGATCACGTCCATATAGCCTTCGACGGCAATCAGCGTGTCCGCCCCGTCCGCGCCCTGGAGCGCACGCCGCGCCCGGGAGAAATTGAAGAGCACATTGCCCTTGTGGAAGAGCTCTGTCTCGGGCGAGTTCATGTACTTCGCCATGGCATCCTGCGCCATGGCCCGGCCGCCAAACGCGATCACCTTGTCGCGCGACGACAGGATCGGAAACATGATGCGGTCGCGGAAATAGTCGTAGGAAACCGGAATGTCCGGGCCATGCCGCACCAGTCCGCAGGCCTCGATCTGCTCCTTCGGCACGCCCTTGCCCGCCAGATATTCCTTCAGCGCGTTGCGGCTTTCGGGCGCATAACCGAGCCGGAATGTCTCGATCGTCCGCCCCGACAGCCCGCGCTCGCGCAGATAGGCCCTGGCCCTTGCGCCGCTCGCGGTCTGCAACTGGTCCTGGAAAAACTGCGTCGCCATTTCCATGACGTCCTGCAGCGTGGTGCGTTCCTTCTCGCGACGCTCCGCCTGCGGATCGGCCTTGGGCATGGCGATACCCGCCATGTCGGCGATCTGCTGCACGGCCTCGGGAAAGCTCAGCCCCTCGAGGTCGGTGAGAAAGCGGAAATGGTCGCCCGACACGCCGCAGCCGAAGCAGTGGTAACGGCCCTTGCGGTCCTCACAGTGAAAGCTCGGGCTCTTCTCGCCGTGAAACGGGCAGCAGGCCCAATAGTCCCCGCGCGACACATTGGTCTTCTTGCGATCCCACGCCACGCGTCGACCGACCACCGCCGAAATCGGCACGCGGTCGCGTATCTCGTCGAGAAAGTCGTTGGAAAAGCGCATGTCGGTCCCTTGGTGATTACCCTCATATAGGCGGGTGCCCCGGCAAGCGCCAAGGGTTTTGCGGCTTGCACCCGCTATTCACAGCCTTGACCGGAATGACAGCTGTATATACACTGCAAAAACTAGACATGACCGGACTCGCCCGAATTTAGTCGCCATCGAGAATCGCCAAAGCAATCGGAATTGGCTCGCGTGCTCGCAACCTTCAAATGGACGAGAACAAGCGGCGTGTCGGATCATCTCCGCCAGAGCGGCACGGAAGAATGAGCAAAGAAAATATCGTCAGATATACGATTAAAGAGATCGAGGAGAAGATCGCCCGCGGCGAAAAGAGCAAAACCGACTGGGCCCGCGTCGATGCGCTGACCGACGAGGATATCGAGCGCGCCATGCGCGACGATCCCGATTGGAAGGACCTGATGGACATCGACTGGTCCAAGGCCGAGATCGTCATTCCGCAGAAGAAGAAGGCGATCTCGATCCGACTGGACGAGGATATCATCGATTTCTTCCAGGCGTCCGGAAAGGGATACCAGACCCGCATCAATGCGGTGCTGCGCCATTTCATCACCGAACAGACGCGCTCGAAAGGCTGAACGCAAAACTCCGCCCGTAGGCGGAGTTCCGGTAGTCCATTGCGAAGCGATCCTTACTTCAGCAGATCCTTCACCACGCCGGAGGCCTTGGCGAAGTCGATCTGGCCGGGATAACGCTCCTTCAGCGTGTTCATGCACTTGCCCATGTCGCGCAACCCTTGCGCCCCGGTTTCGGTGATCACCGAAGCGCAAAGCTCGCGCACCTTCTCCTCGGGCAACTGCTCCGGCATGAAGCTCTTGATGATGCTGATTTCCTGCAGCTCTTGCTCGGCAAGCTCCGGCCTGCCGTTGTCGCCGTAGATCTTCGCCGATTCGTCGCGCTGTTTGATCATCTTCATCAAAATCTGCATGATCTCGTCGTCGGTGACCGGGTCCTTGCCGACACCGCGATTGGCGATGTCTCGATCCTTGATCGCCGTCTGGATCAACCGCACGGCCGACGTGCGGCGCACATCCTTCGCCTTCAGCGATTCCTTCATAACGTCGGTAAGTCTGTCGCGCATCATCTCTTCATCTCCACGGAAAAGCCGGTTCGCGGGCTTCGCCAATTGTGGCTTTTCCTTGTCATTTTGGCCGAACTCTTAACCAGACCCGCGGGTCCACGCAAATCAATTAGACAACCCATTGAAATACATGGGTCTAAATTCCACGCTTTCCACAACGGCGAATTGACCTCGCGGATCGATCCGTCTATTTTCCGGCACCTGCACGAAAATTGTCATCAGGGGAAAAGCGCGCGCTTTGCTGCGCGACCTTGATCTGCGATCATAAATGGCGCGTGGGCTCCGGTTCTTCAAGGGATCGGCGGTCCTCGGCCGGACAAGGAACGAACATGACCTCGACAGCCCCATGGACCACCCGCAAGCCGACCGCGCTTCTCGTTCTCGCCGACGGCACCGTCATCGAAGGCCACGGGATCGGCGCCACCGGCAAGGTACAGGCCGAAGTCTGCTTCAACACGGCGCTGACCGGCTACGAGGAAATCCTGACCGACCCCTCCTATCTCGGCCAGATCGTCACCTTCACTTTCCCGCACATCGGCAATGTCGGCACCAATGACGAAGACATCGAAGACCTGACGCCGGCGGCCCGCCACGGCGCGGTCGGCGTGATCTTCAAGGCCGACATCACCGAGCCGTCGAACTATCGCGCGGCAAAGCATCTCGACGCCTGGCTGAAAGCCCGCGGCATCATCGGCCTGTGCGGCGTCGACACGCGCGCACTCACCGCCTGGATCCGCGAGCACGGCGCGCCGAATGCCGTCATCGCCCATGACCCGAACGGCGTCTTCGACATCGACACGCTGAAGGCCGAAGCCAAGGCCTGGAGCGGCCTCGTCGGCCTCGACCTCGCCAAGGTCGCGACATCCGGCCAGTCCTCGACCTGGGACGAAAAGCCCTGGGTGTGGAACGAAGGCTATTCCACGCTCGGCGCGACCGACGCCAAGTATCATGTCGTCTGCGTCGATTTCGGCGTCAAGCGCAACATCCTGCGTCTGTTTGCCGGCCTCGACTGCAAGGTCACCGTCGTTCCGGCCTCGACCAGCGCGGAAGACATCCTGGCCCTCAATCCGGACGGCATCTTCCTGTCCAACGGCCCGGGCGACCCGGCCGCGACCGGCGAATATGCCGTGCCGGTGATCCAGAACCTGATCAAGTCGAACAAGCCGCTGTTCGGCATCTGCCTCGGCCATCAGATGCTGGGCCTGGCGCTCGGCGGGAAGACCGAGAAGATGCACCAGGGCCACCATGGCGCCAACCATCCGGTCAAGGACTTCACCACCGGCAAGGTCGAGATCGTCTCGATGAACCACGGATTCGCGGTCGATTCGAAGTCGCTGCCGGAAGGCGTTGAAGAGACTCACGTTTCGCTGTTCGACGGCTCCAACTGCGGCCTGCGCCTCGCCGGCAAGCCGGTCTTCTCGGTGCAGCACCATCCGGAAGCCTCGCCCGGCCCGCAGGACAGCCACTACCTCTTCCGCCGCTTCATCAACATGGTGCGCGAGACGAAGGGTGAGCCGGCGATGGCAGAGCGCTGATCCGACTCTCACATTAGAAATTGAAGATGCGGCCCGGTCAGACCCGGGCCGTTTTCATTTCGTAGCGCACCTTGTGGAAGAAGCGTAGGCAGAGCAGCAGCGCCGCGCTCATCAGGCCGATCAGGAAGCCGAGCCAGATGCCGATCCCGCCGAAACCGAGCGGAAAGGCCATGACCCAGGCGAGGAAGAATCCGATCGGCCAGTAGGAGATCAGCGCCATCACCATCGGGATGCGGGCATCCTTCAAGCCGCGCAGCAAGCCGCTGGCGATCGCCTGCAGGCCGTCGACCAGCTGGAAGATACCGGCGATCACCACCAGTGGCACGGCGAAGTCGAGCACGGCCGCAGCCTCCGGCGTATTGGCGTCGATGAAGGCGCTGCTGAGCGCCCTCGGCATCAGGTAGAACAGCAGTCCGCCGGCAATCGCCATCGCGCTGGCGATCGCGAGCACGGCGTAGGCCGCCCGCATCAGGTCGAGGTAGTCTCCCCGTCCGTGAGCCACACCGACCCTGACGGTTGCCGCCTGTGCCAGACCGAGCGGGATCATGAAGGCGATCGAGGCGAGCTGGAGCGCGATGCCGTGGGCAGCAAGCTCGATCGTGCCGATCTTGCCCATCATCAGCGAGGCGGCGGTGAACAGGCTGACCTCGGCCAGAACCGTGATGCTGATCGGCAGCCCGAGATGCACCACTTCCCAGAGCGCGTGCCAGTCCGGCCGCCAGAAGCGGACGAACAATTCGTAGCGGCGCGTCTCCGGCCTTGTCTGGATATAGGCGACCATGAACAGGAAACTCGCCCACTGGACGATCACCGCGACGATGGCCGCACCGATCATACCGAGCCGCGGCAGGCCGAAATGGCCAAGCACCAGCGAATAGGCAAGCGCCGCGTTCATCAGAAGCACGGCGAGCGTGACGTAGAGGATGATCCCGGCCCGGCCGATCGCGCTGACGAGGGCGCGAAGAACGGCGAAAAGCAGGGCCGGCAAAAGGCCGAACTGCACGATCATCACATAGTCGGCGGCAAGCGCCGCGACTTCCGGTTTCTGGCCGAGCGCCAGAAGGATCGTCTCGGCATTGAAGAACAGCGGCGCGGTCAGAAGCGTATAGCCGATCGACACCCACATGCCCATGCGAATCGCCCGGCGAACGGAGACGACGTCGCCCCGGCCAAATGCCTGCGCCACCATCGGCACGACCGCGATCGAGAAGCCCGAACCGAAGATGAAGATCGTGAAGAAGAACTGGCCCGACAGCACCATGGCGGCAAGCGACTGCGCGCCGAGCTGCCCGACGATCACCACGTCCGTCGTGTGAATGCCCAGCTGCGCCAGTTGCGCGCCGATCAGCGGAATGCCAAGCGCAAGCGTCGCGCAAATGTGCGACGACCAACTGCTGGCTGCTTTGCCTGTTCCCGCGAATGCATAATGGCTAGACATGACAATATCCAAGACGAAAAAAGCCGCTTCCAGACGATACTGGCGAGCGGCGCGTGTTCACTGGATAGAAGAAACCCGCTGCGGGAGCAAGCCGCAGCGGGATAGTGCAAAAAATATCGTCAATAGTTCACAAAGGCTGATGGACGACCGAAATCGCCTCAGATTGCGCCCGAAAACGTGTCGCAGGCCGTGAACTCGCCGCTTTCGAAGCCGCGCTTGAACCACTTTGCCCGCTGGGCGGAGGTGCCGTGGTTGAAGCTGTCGGGCACAACATAGCCCTGGCTGCGCTTCTGCAGCGTGTCGTCGCCAATCTGATGGGCGGCATTCAGCGCCTCTTCGAGGTCGCCGGCCTCGAGCAGACCCTTCTGCTCGGTATACTTGCCCCAGATCCCGGCGAAGCAGTCGGCCTGCAGCTCGACACGGACCGACATCTGGTTGGCCTCGACTTCGCTCATCGACTGGCGCATCTGGTTGAACTTCGGCAGGACGCCGGTCAGGTTCTGTACGTGATGGCCGATCTCATGGGCGATCACATAGGCCTCGGCGAAATCGCCGGACGCGCCGAACTGATCGCTGAGTTGCTGGAAGAAGGCGGTGTCGAGATAGACCTTGCGATCACCCGGGCAGTAGAACGGCCCCGTCGCCGAGGATGCGAAACCGCAAGCCGAGCTGACCTGCCCGGAGAACAGAACCAGGGTGGGCTCTTCATAGGTCTCGCCTTCCGCCTTGAAGATACCGTTCCAGGTGTCCTCAGTCTCGGCAAGCACGGTGCGCACGAAGGCGGTCATCTCATCGGCTGCGGGAGTGCTCGGGCGCTCGCCCACCGTCTGCTCGTAGCCGGACTGCTGCGTCGAGCCGTCGTCCAGCATCTGCAGCATGTCGATGCCCATCATCTTCAGGACGAAGTAGATCACCACCAGGAAAATGATCGTACCGATGCTCAAGCCGCCGCCGCGGCGACCGCTGCCCATCGGGATCTGGATGCCGGAACGGCCGAACGGATTGCGCCCGCCGCCGGTGGGGCCGGCCGAGGTGCCACGCCGATCCTCGATATTGTCCGACTGGCGTCGACCCTTCCATTCCATGATGTGCTTCCTCTCCGTCACTTATGCCTGCGGCTTGAAACACTTCATAAAGCAAACCGTTCCCGCGGGCCACGCAAATTAGGGAGCAATTGCATAGCCCGCCGATCGGCACCTCAGGTGGTGGCATAGCTGTAGGCGCCGCCGCGCGCCAGGGCGCGCTGGTAGGCCGGTCGAGCGCGGATCGCCTCGAGATAACGACGGACGGCGGACAGGGGCCGCTCCCTCCCCTGCTCCATCCTCGACATGGCGGCCTCCACCGGGAAGCTCATCGCAATGTCGGCGGCCGAGAATTCGCCGCCGGCGAAATAGCCGTCGCGGGCGAGCTCGCTTTCCCAGAACGCGACGTGGTCCTCGAGTTGCGGATCGATGAAGCTCCTGGCCGCCCCCTTGGCGATCAGCGCAGCGATGGGCCGGATGAAAAGCGGCACCTGGCTCGGCAACTTGGCGAAGACCAGTTTCATCACCAGAAGCGGCATGGCCGATCCCTCGGCATAGTGCAGGAAATAGGTGTAGCGCAGCCGCTCGTCCGATCCGGCTACGGGGCGAAAGGCTTCCCCGCCATAGGTGTCGATCAGGTATTCGATGATCGCGCCGCTTTCGGCGATCACCTTGCCGCCATCCTCGATCACCGGAGACTTGCCAAGTGGATGGACCGCCTTGAGGCTTGCCGGCGCCCGCATGTCGGAACCCCGACGATAGACGTTGATGTCATAGGGAACGCCGAGTTCTTCGAGCAGCCAGAGGATGCGGTGGGCGCGGGAATTTTCGAGATAGTGGACGATGATCATCGGCGGCTCCGTGGGCAAGCCCGGCCAAACATCCGGCGGGCGACATGTTACCAATACGCCTCCGCCGCCCGCGCGGTTTCATCGCCCCGGCATTTTCCGCCGCCCCAGGTTTCAGCCCTGCGGCTCGATGACCAGCAGCTCCTCGAAATGGTTCATGTCCTCAAAGCTGCAGAAGGCGGGCGGGCACAGCGCCAGAACTTCGGCCCTTTGACGAATGTCTTCGGCGACCTCGGCCAGCATCTTCTGCCAACGAAAGAGGGCTTCATCGTCGAAGCGTTCGATGACGTAGGCGAAGGTGATGTGGAACTCATAGTCGTCGTGATCGGGATGGCGATAGCCGAACAGATCCGCCAGACGGTCGCGCCAGGTCTTCAGGGCCAGCCGATCCGTCTCCGATGCGCCCGCCAGAACGAGACCGGTAGGCAGCGCCTCGGCGACGCGCATCTGGAAGGCGGGACCGCCGTGAAAGCCGCCGAGACGCTGGTCGAGCACTGCCGTCGTATCGTCGATCGGCGTGTCGAGTGGCAGCTCGGGCGGCCAGTATCCCGGCTCGCGGCGCGTTTCGATCACACCTTGGAACAGGGTCATGTGCAGGCTGGAAATGGGCGTGAAGGCAAGCAATGCCGCTTCCGGCATGGCAAGAAAGCGTGCCCGTGCATCCACCAGGGCCTTTTGCGTCTCCGCCCCCTCGACAAGATGGCAAACCACCGTGTTGCCGCGCTCCGGCAGGAACTGACCGCTCGCATCGTAGCGGCTGCCGAAATGCGGCGGGACGCCCGGATTGCGCACTTGGGAAAAGGGGAAAAGGTTCGGCGAGATCGCAGCCGTGTCCATGGCGTCCATCCTTCGATCGAGGGGAGATGGACGCCGCTTTAGGCCGTCAATGACACCGTCTTGTGACAGGTGCCCATGCTCAGGCCGGCGGGCGCCGGTCCTTCCAGGGCCGTGCCTGTTCCAGCTCTCCGGCCAGGCTGAACAAGGTCTCCTCGTCGGCGAAGCGGCCGACGAAATGCATGCCGATCGGCAGCCCCTCCGGCGACCAGCTGAGCGGCACCGACATGGCCGGCTGGCCAGTGACGTTGAACACGGGCGTCCAGGGGATGAATTCGAAGGTCTGGGCGGCCAGCTGGTTGGCGATGCCGAGCTTCTTCAGCAGCAACCCGCCATGGACATGCCCCATGAAGCGGATCAGCTTCTTCTCGATCGGTTTCGGCTGGAGCGCGCCGATCTTCACCGGCAGGCTGGAGAGAACCGGCGTCATCAGTACGTCGTGGCTCTCGAAGAAACCGAGAACCGACCGTGCCGAAAGCTTCAGGTAGCGCAGCGCCGCAGCCAGTTCGGCGGCCGAGAAAGCCTGGCCGAGCAGGCCGAGGCCGAAGGAGGACGCATCGAAATCCTCCGGCCGCACCCGCACACCGCTCAATTCGGCGATGAACTCGATATCGGCGCGCAGCTCGGCGGCAAGCACCGTGAGGAAGGCGAGCGAGAACCGCTCGCGCTCGACCGGCGGTGCCGCCTCCACAACCTGATGTCCCAGCCCTTCGAGCAGGCGGACCGTTTCGGCAAAGGCCGCGCGAACCTCCGGCGCGACCGCCTTGCCAAGCATCGGTTCGCAGGACACCGCGATCCGCAGGCGCTTCGGGGCGCGCCCGACGGCCTCGAGCCATGATCCGCGAAACTCCGGCAGCGGATGCGGATTGCCGATGTCCGGGCCATGGGTCGCGTCCAGCATGGCGGCGGAATCACGCACCGAACGGGTCAGCACATGCTCGCCGGCAAAGCCCGACCAGGCCTCGCCGATGAAGGGGCCGACCGGCGTTCTGCCGCGCGTCGGCTTCATCCCGAACAGGCCGCAGGCCGAGGCCGGGATGCGGATGGAACCGCCGCCGTCGCCGCCGGAGGCGAGCGGCACCATGCCCGAGGCAACGGCCGCCGCCGAGCCGCCGGACGAGCCGCCCGGCGTGCGCGTCAGGTCCCACGGATTGCGGGTCGGACCAAAGGTCTTTGGCTCGGTATAGGGCGTCAGGCCGAATTCCGGCGTGTTGGTCTTGCCGAGGATGATCAACCCCGCCCGCTTCCAGCGCTTGACGAGCTCGTTGTCGGCGGAGGCCGGGATCTTGGCCCAGAGACGATTGCCCTGCGAGGTCGGGATGCCCGCGACCTGCGACAGCAGGTCCTTGAGCAGGAAAGGCACACCGGCGAACGGGCCGTCACTGAGCGGTCCGGCTGCCGCTTGCCGGGCTTCGTCGAACATCGGCCGGATCACCGCATTGAGCGGCGGGTTCAGCCTTTCGATCGCGGCGATCGCGGTCTCAACCAGCTCTGGCGCACTGACCTCGCCGCGCCGGACCAGGTCGGCAAGCCCCAAACCGTCATGCTCAAAATAGGAAGAATACATCCCATACCCCGCTTTTTGTCCAAACTAGCAGGTCAAACGGCGCCGACAACGCAATAAATCGAGTAAAACGCCAAAACGGCACCGACATTGAACCTCTTTAAACATCTGCTTAACCACGAAAAGTTTAATCTTGCCCCGCTGCGCTGGCTAACCGCGCGGTCACCTACCGGTTCGCCATGTGGACCGAAGGTTCAGAAACCTGCTCGAGAGGGGGCACCCCATGCTTTTCAAATCGGCCACAAGCCGCAACATATTCTCGGCGGTCGCGCTCGGCGTCGTGACGACGATCGGCGTAGCAGCCACGCTCGTGACCATCTCCTACGACAATATCCGCACCGCGAGCCTCAACGAAATGCGCGCAGCCGCGCAGCAGGCCGCAGCCGAGATCAATGCGGGTCTGCGGGATGGACACCGTATGGTCAGCGGTCTGGAGGCGGCGATCACGTCGCTGCGCGAAACCGGTTCGGCAACCCGCGACAATACCGTGGCCCTTCTGCACAAGACGCTCGAAGGCTATCCGGGCGCGATCGGTCTCTCGACCGGGTGGGAACCGAACGCCTTCGACGGCAAGGACGCGGACTATGTCGGCAAACCTTTCCATGACGCGAGCGGCCGCTTCGTGCCTTACGTGTTCCGCGCCGGCAGCGACATCAAGGTCGAGGTCCTGGTCGACTACGACAAGCCGGGCGCCGGAGACTATTATCAACTGCCGGTGAAGACCGGCAAACCGGTCCTCATGGAGCCTTACGTCTATCCGGTGAACGGCAAGGACGTGCTGATGACCACCCTGTCGCTGCCGACCCGCGCCAACGGTGCGGTCGTCGGCTATGTCGGCGCCGACATCGACCTCGACAAGACGGCAGCCGACCTGGCTGCCAAACGCCCGCTGGGTGACGGCTATGTCGCACTGCTCTCCTCCGCCAATGCTTTCGTCAGCCACCCGGACAAGGCGGTGATGGGCAAGGCGCTCAAGGAAAGCGGCGTCGATGCCGCAGCCTGGGAGCGCGCCCTGGCCAAGCCCGGCGAGGCCCAGACCATCGTCCGGCCCGACGGCACCGAAGATCTCGCCGTGGCGTTGCCGATCGTGCCGTTCGAAGGTGCCGTCTGGAACGTCGTCGTCTCGGTGCCCAGCGCGACGGTCTATGCGAGCCTCACCAAGATCGTGTGGAATTCCGCGGCGATCATCGGCCTTGCGGCCGTTCTTCTGGTCGTGGCCGGCTGGCTGCTCGCCCGTGGCTTCATCGGCCGCATCAACCGCGTGATCCACCAGACCACGCAGATCGCCGAAGGCCGCCTCGACGTCGAACTGACCGACCGCGAAAAGTCCGACGAACTCGGCGACCTTTCCCGCTCGCTGCAGATCCTGTTGGAGAACAACCGCCGCAAGGTTCAGCTCGAGAACGAGGCCGAGGCCCACCGCGTCCAGGAAGAAGTCGAGCGGAACGAACGGTCCAAGGGCCACCAGTCCCGCGAGGAAGAAATCCGCTTCGTCGTCACGGAACTCGGTAACGGCCTTGCACGCCTGTCGGACGGCGACATGACGGTGCGCCTCGAAAAGCCGTTCAACGGCACGCTCGATTCTATCCGCGGCAACTTCAACGAGTCGATCGAAAAGCTCCAGGCCGCGATGCTCTCCTTCCGCGAGAACGCCTCGACCATCCAGAACGGTTCGAACGAGATCCGCTCCGCCGCCGACGACCTCGCCCGCCGCACCGAGCAGCAGGCCGCCTCCGTCGAGCAGACGGCCGCGGCACTGGCCGAGATCACCCGCTCGGTCCACGAATCGACCCAGCGCGCCGAGGATGCCGGCCTCCAGGTCAGCCGCACCAAGGAAGGCGCCGAGCGTTCGGGCGAAGTGGTTCGTACCGCCGTCGACGCCATGAGCGCGATCGAGCAGTCGTCGCAGTCGATCTCCAACATCATCGGCGTGATCGACGAGATCGCCTTCCAGACCAACCTGCTGGCCCTGAATGCCGGCGTCGAGGCTGCCCGCGCCGGCGAAGCCGGCAAGGGCTTTGCCGTCGTCGCTCAGGAAGTGCGCGAACTCGCCCAGCGTTCGGCCAATGCGGCCAAGGAGATCAAGGCGCTCATCACCGCCTCGGGCGAGCAGGTGCGCAACGGCGTCTCTCTGGTCGGCCAGACCGGCGAAGCGCTTCAGGCGATCGTCGCCGAAGTCCAGCAGATCAACACCAACGTCCAGGCGATCGTGCTGGCCGCCCGCGACCAGTCGACCGGGCTGAGCGAAATCAACTCGGCCGTCAACATCATGGACCAGGGCACGCAGAAGAACGCGGCCATGGTCGAGGAGACCAACGCCGCCTCGCACACGCTGGTGTCGGAAGTCTCGGCGCTTTCCGCCCGCCTCGACCAGTTCAACCTCGGCAATGGCCGCGGCACCGCGGCTCCGATGCGGACTGCCCCTGCCGCCCCCGCCCGGCCGGTCGCGGCAAGCCCGGCCCGGTCCGCACCGGTCGCCTCCCCGGCCCGCGCCCTTGGCAACCGCCTCGCCGCCGCGATCGGCGCCAAGCCGGCACCGACCACCAGCGACTGGGAAGAGTTCTGAGCCTAAGGGACAGAGCATCGGAAACTGCGAATGGCGGGCCACGAGCCCGCCATTCTTCGTTCCGGCACCATGCGTGAATTGGGGGGAGAAGGCTGACCGATAGAAGAGACGATCTGCCGGGAGCCCGACCTCGACGGGAACAGCCCCTCACAGTCTCGGATCACGGTTCGGACCCGGAACAGACTCAGGCGCCGCGCGCTGCGAGTTGAGACGACAGAGCGCTCCCGGCTCTGCGCGCCTCCAGGGACTTCAACAGCTTGTGGGCGACCAGGACGATGACGACGGAAGCATAGCCGTCGATCGCATAATGCCAGCCGAGATAGACGGAGCTCGCCATGATGAGGAGCGTATAGGCCGCGGCGGGTGCAGCCAGCTTCGGATAGCGGTCGGCAAGGAACAGGGCGTTCATCGAGATCAGCCCGACATGAACGCTCGGAAAGGCCGAGATGCCCGAACCGAAGCCCGCAACGCCGCTCTTGTAGATCTGCCAGAGATATTCCTGGAAGGCCCGGGCCTGGCCATTGGACAAAAAGGCCAACTGCTCCATGAAACGGGCCTCGTCGCCGGTGACCGCGCCATAATAGGCAGGCCCGGCCGAAAGGGAGAGCCCGGCCAGCACATTGCCGCAGAACACCCAGACGAACATGAACATCAGCATGTAGCGGGTACGAACGCCGTTTGCCCGCGGCGAGGTCGCAACAAAGAAGAGCGCCGCGAAACACAGAACGAACCACAGAATGCTGTAGTTCCATTCCACAAGCGCTAGCACCGTCTTGTTGGCCGCGATCGGATAGAGCAACTGCCAGGGATCGTAGCCGAAGTGGATGAAGCGATCGATGTCGGCATGCAGTCTGTCATAACGGAAACCGCCGGCGAGAATAGGCAGCATGTTCTTGAACGACGTGAAGCTGCCCTGGAAAATCATCAGGGCCATCAGCAAGACCATGCCCGACAGCAGACGGCCGAGGCGCTTCGTGCCGAAGAAGCGGCGATAGGCCCGGCCCCGACGCTGGTCGAAACGCAAAATGCCATGCGCAAGATCGAACGCCACGGCCATCATCGGCATGAACCAGAGGAAGGTCAAAGGCCACTGCACGAGATAGTTCGTATGGGACGACTGTTCCCAATGCGCGCTCCCATGGAGTACAGCAAGACAAACCACGGTGTAGGCGGCAACGCAGGAATAGATCAGCGCATCGCGGCGCATCTGCTCCGCAATCTCACGCCGAAGCGCGAAAGCAAGGCTTCGCACAGTACCGGGACCAGGTAGAGATCTCATCCGGATAGATAAGCACTCTATTGCTCAGAAAACCTTAATCCCCCAAGCTGCGACATCTGGCAAACAGCTACGGCGCCGGTCGGCTTCGGCAATGAGATCTGGTCGCCCGTCGTCCCAATTCCGTCGAGACAAGATTTCCTGTCGGAATCGTCAATTTCGGGGTTCCGCTTCGGCCAACATTTCCCTATAAGCCGCTTCTAGCCTTAAAAGACCTCGTTTGCGCCCCGGCCGGTGAATTCACCCTGGCCGGCCTTTCGCGCAACTGAAAATTGGAAGACGCCGATGCCCAAGCGCCAAGATATCAAGTCCATCCTCATCATTGGCGCGGGGCCGATCGTCATCGGTCAGGCTTGCGAATTCGACTATTCCGGAACCCAGGCCGTCAAGGCGCTGAAGGAGGAAGGCTACAGGGTCATCCTCGTCAACTCCAACCCGGCGACCATTATGACCGACCCGGGCCTCGCCGACGCAACCTATGTCGAGCCGATCACGCCCGAGGTCGTCGCCAAGATCATCGCCAAGGAGCGCCCCGACGCGCTTCTGCCGACCATGGGCGGCCAGACGGCGCTCAACACCGCGCTGTCGCTGAAACGCATGGGCGTTCTCGACCGCTACAATGTCGAGATGATCGGCGCCAAGCCGGCCGCCATCGACAAGGCCGAGGACCGTGCGCTGTTCCGCGAGGCCATGGCCAAGATCGGCCTCGAAACGCCGAAGTCGATGCTGGCCAATGCCACCGAGATCAAGGATCTCGACCGCAAGACCCACGAGGTAGCCCGCGCCGAAATCAAGGCCAGGCTCTCCGGCGCCGAACTCGACACCGCGCTCGACGCGCTGGAAAACCAGTGGAACCTCGGAGAGACCGACCGCAAGCAGCGCTACATGAACCATGCCATGGCGGTTGCCGCCCAGGCGCTCGACGTCGTCGGCCTGCCGGCGATCATTCGCCCCTCCTTCACCATGGGCGGCACCGGCGGCGGCATTGCCTACAACCGCTCGGAATTCTTCGAGATCATCGGTTCCGGCCTCGACGCCTCGCCGACCACCGAAGTGCTGATCGAGGAATCGGTGCTCGGCTGGAAGGAATATGAAATGGAAGTCGTCCGCGACAAGGCGGACAACTGCATCATCATCTGCTCGATCGAGAACATCGATCCGATGGGCGTGCACACCGGCGATTCGATCACGGTCGCGCCGGCGCTGACCTTGACCGACAAGGAATACCAGATGATGCGCAACGCCTCGATCGCGGTTCTGCGCGAGATCGGGGTCGAGACCGGCGGCTCGAACGTGCAGTTCGCCGTCAACCCGGCCGACGGGCGTCTCGTCGTCATCGAAATGAACCCGCGCGTGTCGCGCTCCTCGGCGCTTGCATCGAAGGCCACCGGCTTCCCGATCGCCCGGGTCGCCGCCAAGCTCGCCGTGGGCTATACGCTCGACGAACTGGAAAACGACATCACCGGCGGCGCGACCCCGGCCTCGTTCGAACCGTCGATCGACTACGTCGTCACCAAGATCCCGCGTTTCGCCTTCGAGAAGTTCCCCGGCGCCGAGCCGACGCTCACCACCGCAATGAAGTCGGTCGGTGAAGTCATGGCCATTGGCCGCACCTTCGCCGAATCGCTGCAGAAGGCCCTGCGCGGGCTTGAAACGGGTCTGACCGGCCTCGACGAGATCGAAATTCCCGGCCTTGGCCAGAGCGACGACAAGAACGCCATTCGCGCCGCCATCGGCACCCCGACGCCCGACCGCCTGCGCATGGTCGCCCAGGCCCTGCGCCTCGGCATGTCGCCGGAAGAGGTGCATGAAGGCTGCAAGATCGACCCCTGGTTCATCGCCCAGTTGAAGGCAATCGTCGACATGGAAGCCCGCATCCGCGACCACGGCCTGCCGGAAGATGCCGAGAACCTGCGCATGCTGAAAGCCATGGGCTTCTCCGACGCGCGCCTTGCCAGCCTCACCGGCAAGCGCCCGAAGGAAGTGGCCGAGATCCGCAATGCGCTCAACGTCCGTCCGGCGTTCAAGCGTATCGACACCTGCGCCGCCGAATTCGCTTCGCCGACCGCCTACATGTACTCGACCTACGAGACGCCCTTCGTCGGACAGACTCGCTCCGAAGCTGAGGTTTCCGACCGCAAGAAGGTCGTCATTCTCGGCGGCGGTCCCAACCGCATCGGCCAGGGCATCGAGTTCGACTATTGCTGCTGCCATGCCGCCTTCGCGCTGAAGGATGCCGGCTTTGAAGCGATCATGATCAACTGCAATCCGGAAACAGTGTCGACCGACTACGACACCTCGGATCGGCTCTACTTCGAGCCGCTGACGGCCGAGGACGTGATCGAGATCCTGCGCGCCGAGCAGGAAAAGGGCGAACTGGTCGGCGTCATCGTCCAGTTCGGCGGCCAGACGCCGCTGAAGCTCGCCGAGGCGCTGGAAAAGAACGGCATCCCGATCCTCGGCACCGCGCCGGACATGATCGATCTGGCCGAAGACCGCGACCGCTTCCAGAAGCTCCTGATGAAGCTGGACCTCAACCAGCCGAACAACGGCATCGCCTATTCGGTCGAGCAGGCCCGTCTGGTCGCCTCCGAAATCGGCTTCCCGCTGGTCGTGCGCCCGTCCTACGTTCTCGGCGGCCGCGCCATGCAGATCATCCATTCGGAATCGATGCTGCAGTCCTACCTGCTCGACACGGTTCCGGGTCTTGTTCCTGAGGACATCAAGCAACGCTACCCGAACGACAAGACCGGCCAGATCAACACCCTGCTCGGCAAGAACCCGCTTCTGTTCGACAGCTACCTGACCAATGCCATCGAAGTGGATGTCGACGCGCTGTGCGACGGCACCGATGTCTTCGTCTCGGGCATCATGGAGCATATCGAGGAAGCCGGCATCCACTCGGGCGACAGCGCCTGCTCGCTGCCGTCGCGCTCGCTCTCCAAGGAAACCCTCGACGAACTGGAACGCCAGACCAAGGCCATGGCCAAGGCGCTCAACGTCGGCGGCCTGATGAACGTGCAATACGCCATCAAGGACGGCGTGATCTACGTTCTCGAAGTCAACCCGCGCGCCTCGCGCACCGTGCCCTTCGTCGCCAAGACCATCGGCGCGCCGATCGCCAAGATCGCCGCCCGCATCATGACCGGCGAGAAGCTCGATGCGGCGATTGCCGCCTATGGCGCCAAGCCCGACCCGCGCAACCTCAAGCACATTGCCGTCAAGGAAGCCGTCTTCCCGTTTGCCCGCTTCCCCGGCGTCGACACACTGCTCGGCCCGGAAATGCGCTCGACCGGCGAAGTCATCGGCCTCGACACCGATTTTGCCCTCGCCTTCGCCAAGAGCCAGCTCGGTGCCGGCGTCGAACTGCCGCGCGACGGAACGGTCTTCGTCTCGGTCCGCGACGAGGACAAGGTCCGCGTTCTGCCGGCCATCAAGCTTTTGACCGAGATCGGCTTCAAGGTCATGGCGACCGGCGGCACCCAGCGCTTCCTCGCCGAACAGGGCATCGATGCGATCAAGATCAACAAGGTTCTGGAAGGCCGCCCGCATATCGAGGACGCCATCCGCAACCGGCAGGTCCAGCTGGTGGTCAACACGACCGACAGCAACAAGGCGATCTCGGATTCGAAGTCGCTACGCCGCGCCGCCCTGATGCAGAAAGTGCCCTACTACACCACCATGGCCGGCGCGCTCGCCGCGGCCGAAGCCATCCAGGCCCTGAAGAAGGGCCAACTCGAAGTTCGGCCGCTGCAGAGCTATTTCTGAGAGGCACCATGAGCAAGCCGCTCCGTTTCACCGCCCATTCGCAGACGGTAATCTTGGAGCGGCAGTTCGGCACACCGTGACTGATTGGCGATAGGCACAGGGTCCGGTCTTCGGGACAATTTGCCTGGAAACCGAAGACGGAATCCGTATCATCACGGCGTTCCTCGATCGGAAAGCACGGATGCCGCAATGAAGCCGAAGCTCGAATACGATCCAGCGGCAGATGCCGCCTATGTCCGCTTTTCCAGCGAGCCCGTGCTCGAATCCGAGGAAGTATCGCAGGGCATCGTCCTGGATTACGATCGCGACGGACACATCGTCGGCATGGAAGTTCTCAACGCCCGCACCAACCTGCCGCCTGCCGTGCTCGACGACGCGGCCTAAGCCTTTCCATCTCCCTTGAGCAGATATCCATAGGAATCCTGAACGCCAGGCGTTGACAGACTTCTACTCCTCCTTTATTTAACCATTCAGTTAATTAACCGATGAGCTAAGTAATGTCTCTCGACCCTCTCTCCGATACGCTCTCCGCGCTCGCCGACCCCACCCGCCGGGCGATCCTGGCGCGGCTGGCGCGGGGCGAGGCGACGGTGAACGAACTGGCCGAGCCCTTCGCCATGAGCCTTCCGGCCGTCTCCAAGCACCTGAAGGTGCTGGAGCGGGCCAGGCTGATCTCGCGGGGCCGCACCGCCCAGTGGCGCCCCTGCCGGCTGGAGCCGGAGCCGTTGCAGAAGCTGGACAGCTGGCTTGAGGAATATCGCGACCTGTGGGAGCACCGCTTCGACCGGCTGGAAACCTATCTCGAAACCATCAAGCACGACGCTGACAAGAAAGGCGACGATCATGAGTGACAAGCTTGAAATCCTGAACACGCGTCTCTTTGCGGCCAGCCGCCAGGCGGTGTTCGATGCCTTCGCCGAGCCCGACCAACTGAAGCACTGGTGGGGTCCCCACGGCTTCACCAATACCGTCCCCGAATTCGACTTCAGGCCGGGCGGCAAGTGGCGGATCGTCATGACCGCCTCCAACGGCACCGATTTCGACAATCACGCGACATTCGAGGAGATCGTCGAGCCGGAGCGGATCAGCTACGTCCACCACCTGCCCATGCATGTCTTCACCATGACCATGACCTTCGACGAGGAGGCGGACGGCACGCGGCTCACCTGGCGCATGCTGTTCGAACCCACCGAAGAAAACCTGCAGCTCGAGAAATTCCTGGCAGCGGCCAACGAGCAGAATTTCGACCGCCTGGAAGACCACCTTCAAAACCAGACCGGGAAGGCTTGACCATGACAGTCCACGCAGATCCGAACAGAACCCTCTCCGTCTCGCGCCTCGTCGGCGCCCGGCCCGAACTGGTCTTCAGGATGTTCTCCGAGGCCCGGCATCTCGACGCCTGGTGGGGACCGGACGGTTTTACCAACGAAACCCACGAGATGGACTTTTCCGTCGGCGGCCTGTGGCGCTACACGATGCATGGCCCGGACGGCAAGGCATGGCCGAACTGGATCCGCTACCGCGAGATCAGCCCGCCGACACGCCTCTTCTATGATCACGGCGCCGAGATCGGCGAGCCCGCGCATTTCGAAGGCGAGATCCGCTTCGAGGCGGAAGGCGACAGGACCCGCGTGACGCTGACCCTTGTCTTCCCCACGCCCGAGGCGCGCAACGCAACGCTGAAGTTCGGCGCGGTCGACGGCGGCAACCAGACGCTCGCCAAGCTCGACGCCTATGTCAGGACGCAGACCGGCTGAACCACCGGGAGTTGCGGCCGGGCAAAATCGACACTTGCCAAGGCGGAGAATTCGCGAAATTCTCCGCCGGAATTTTCAAGGACACCAGGTCATGACCGAATCTTTGCCCATTGCAGCGCGGGCGACCAGCCGCGAATGGATTGGACTGTTCGTCCTTTCCATCGCCTGTCTGGTCTATTCCATGGACCTCTCCGTCCTGTTTCTCGCCATGCCCGCGATCACCGCCGATCTCGCGCCGTCCGCCGCCGAGCTGCTCTGGATCAACGACATCTACGGCTTCATGGTCGCCGGCTTTCTGGTGACGATGGGCACCCTTGGCGACCGGGTCGGCCGGCGCAGGATCCTGATGATCGGCGCAGCCGCCTTCGGTCTGGCCTCGCTTTTCGCCGCCTTTGCCACGACGGCGTCGATGCTCATCTTTGCCCGCGCACTGCTGGGCATCGCCGGGGCCACGATTGCACCCTCCACGCTCTCGCTGGTCGTCAACCTGTTTTCCGACGAGTCGGAGCGCAACCGCGCCATCGGCATATGGGGCACGGCTTTCGCCCTTGGCGGCCTGATCGGACCGCTGCTCGGCGGCGTCCTGCTGGAATTCTTCCACTGGGGATCGGTGTTCCTGATCAACGTCCCGGTCATGCTGGCGCTCGTCGTCGCCTCCCCCTTCCTGCTGCCGGAGTTCCGCAGCGAACAATCCGGCCGGATCGATGTCGCAAGCGTGCTTCTGTCGCTGGCGAGCGTCCTGCCCGTCATCTACGGCCTCAAGCACATCGCCACGGACGGCTTCGAGTTGGTCCATCTGCCGCCGATCGCGGTAGGTCTCGGTCTGGGCGTCGTGTTTCTCCGCCGCCAGATGCGACTGCAAGACCCGCTGATCGACCTGTCGCTGTTCGCCATCCCCTCCTTTACCGCGTCGCTGCTGGTCAACCTGTTCGGCGTCTTCTTCGTCTTCGGCATCTTCCTCTTCCAGAACCAGTTCCTGCAGCTGGTGCTCGGGCTTTCGCCGCTGCAGGCCGCGCTCTGGTCGATTGCGCCCAGCCTGGTCTTTACCGTCATGTCGCTTCAGGCCTACCGCATCACCAACCGGCTGGGCCCGGTCCGCACCGTGCTGCTTGGGCTTGCCGTCAATGCGATCGGCGCGGCCGTGATGGCGATGGCGGCCTATGGCCAGAGCCTCTATGGGGTGCTGTTCGCCAGCATGCTGATCGGCCTCGGCTTCGTCCCGGTCGTGTTGACCACGACCGGCCTCATCGTCGGCTCCGCCCCGCCGGAGCGCGCCGGCGCGGCCTCGGCGATCTCCGAGACCAGTGCGGAATTTGGCGGCGCGATGGGTGTTGCCCTGCTCGGCAGCCTCGCCAGCATCATCTACCGGCTGGCCATGGCCACCACCGACCTCGGCGCCTTGCCGCCGCCGCTGGCCGAGGCCAGCCGTTCGACGCTTGCCGCCGCCGTCGAGGTCGCGGGCAGCATGAAGGGCGAAGGGACGCCCTGGCTCGAAGTGGCGCGCGACAGTTTCTCGCTCGGCTTTGCCGTCTCCTGCGGCGTAGCGGCAATCACGCTGGTGGCCCTCGCCCTCCTCGCGCGCTGGGTCTACGGCACAAACCCGCCAGCCGCCACAACCGCTGCCCACTGAGGCAGCGGCCGAAGGAAGGCAGCGGACCGCATCGCGAATACGCGGGTGGGCGCGGGGCGAGACGCTATGATGGACGCCTCGCCTCGCCCAGCCCTCAGACGGCGGGACCGGTGATCGTGGCGACCACAGGGGCATGGTCAGACGCGATGCCGCGTTCCGGCCCCTCGCGGAAATGCGCGTCGAACACCTCGATCTTGCTCACCGTGCCGTGGCGCCGCGGATTTTTCGGATTGAGGCCGTTCGACAGGATCACGTAGTCGAGAACCGAGCCATGGCCGAAGCTGCTATGCGTCACCGGCCGGGTATTCATCTGGGTCGGCACGAGATGCCAGGCGTCGTAGAGCTTGAAGACGTGTTTCAGATAGGCGAATTCTTCCGGGATCGCGTCGCCGGCAACACTGCCCCAGGAAAACACCCGCTCGCCCTGCGTCAGGATGCCGAGCGTGTGGGATTCGGGATCCTCGTTCATGTCGCCGAGCAGGATGACCGCCGCCGCCGGATCGACGTCGAGGATACGCCGGAAGGTGCGGTAGAGCGCGCCCGCCTCCGCCGCCCGCTTGGCCACCTGATCGACGCCGGCCACGGCCCTCAGCGCATAGTAGCGCTTGACCTTGTCCGCCCAGTCGCCGACCGCGTCAATCGCGTCCGGATCGACGAAGGCCCCTTGCGATTTCAGGTGGCAGACATAGACCTTGATTTCGCCGATGCTCGGCGCCTGCACGACGGCCTCGACCGGAACGCGGGAGAAGCCGAAGCCCTCGTCGATCACGGTGTCGGCCGGGATGCCGGCGACACCGGCCAGGTCGTTCACCGTGGTGAAAGGCAGCCGCGAGGCAACCGCCACCGTGGCGTTGACATAAATCTCCGGATCGTCCGGATCGAAGATCGCCCGCGCCGCATTGTAGAAGTAGGGATAGCCCGCCGCCTGGGTCAGCACCCTCAAGGCCTCGTCGGACACCACTTCCTGGAAACCGACGACATCGGCGTTCATCTTGGTCAGCATGCCGGAGATCCAGTCGAGCTTCGCCGCCCATTGCTCCGGCGTGTAGGTCGCGCTCGCCTTGCGCTCGTGCCAGTAGATGCCCGGCGCGGCAAAATGGTAGAGATTGAAGGTGGCCACTCTCAGATCAGGCATGTCGTCCTCCCCTTGCCCGCAATCCACTGACAGGATGTCCACAGACTGCGACATCCACTTAAAATTGTAAACATGACACGGTTGTGATAACCTGAGGCCGTTTCGGTAATGGGGTCAGACCATGGGCAAGAACATCGTTCTTCTGTTCGACGGAACCTCGAACGAGATCGCCGCCGACCGCACCAATATCCTGCGCCTGTTCGGCACGCTACGGCGCACCGACCAGCAGATCGTCTACTACGATCCGGGCGTCGGCACTTTTGGCGCAGACAATGCCTGGTCGCGCTGGTGGCGCAAGGCGGTGGAGATCTGGGGCCTGGCCACCGGCTGGGGCATCGACGCCAACGTCAAGCAAGCCTACCGCTTCATCATCGAGAACTATCAGGCAGCCCCGCGCGACAAGGACGGCAAGAAGATCGGCGAGGACGACCGGATCTATCTCTTCGGCTTCAGCCGCGGCGCCTATACGGCGCGGGTTCTGGCCGGCTTCATCCATAGCCTCGGGCTCGTCCGTCCCGAGCAGCTCAACCTGGTCGATTATGCCTACCGGACCTACAAGGGCATTTCCGAACACAAGACGACGGCGGATGGCGAAGACGAAGCCGGCAAGTCCGCCTTTGCCGACATGCGGATCTACGAGCGCACGCTCAAGGGCTACCGCCCGGCGATCGAACTGCTCGGCCTGTTCGACACCGTCGCTTCGGTGATTGAATCCGGCAAAGTCGGCCTGAAGTTCAAGACCCACCCCTTCACCCATCGCAATCCGAGCGTCCGGCGGGTGCGCCATGCCGTCGCCATCGACGAGAAGCGGACCATGTACCGTGCGGAGCCCTGGACCCCGGACCAGCCCTTCTGGGGCAGCCCCTTCCGTCCGCCCAAGGATCGGCCGGTGGTGCCGCAGGACGTCAAGGAGGTCTGGTTCACCGGCGCGCACGGCGATGTCGGCGGCGGCTACCCCGAAAGCGAAAGCGCGCTGATCAAGCTGCCGCTCGCCTGGATGATCGCGGAAACGAAGACGATGGGCCTCGACTATTCGACGCTCACCGTCAACGAGGTTGTGCTCGGCAAGAACCCGAACAAGGCCTATGTCGCGCCCGATCCGATGGCGAGGCCGCACGACTCCATGAACCTCGTCTGGCGGCTGGTCGAATGCCTGCCGCGGCGCATCCCCTCCTCGTCCTGGCGCCACGGCGGCAAGGGCGGCGGCGTCTACCTGCCGCTCTCGGATCCGCGCTTCATTCCGGAAGATGCCCTGATCCATCAGTCCGTGCTCGATCGGCTGAACGGCATGCCGCCCGACGGCCCCTACCGCCCGCGCAACCTGCCGAAGAACTACCGGATTGAGCCGTGACGGACCTCCGTGGGAGGCACGGCCTCCAGAGGTTCCTCCAAAAGGAAAAATTAAATCTCTGGAAATTGCGCGATCCAATCTGCTATAGTTTGTCTATCGTTGATTTGAACTGGTTCCGTGGCTTCGCTTCGGGACCTGTTTTCTTTTATGTCCAGCGCCAAGCGGGCATGAAATGCGAAGGAAAATGACATGGTAGAAAAGGTACCGATGACGCAGTCCGGCTTCACGAAGCTGAACGAGGAACTGCGTTGGCGCCAGCAGGAAGAACGCCCCCGCATCATCGAGGCGATCGCTGAAGCGCGCGCCCATGGCGACCTTTCCGAAAACGCCGAGTATCACGCCGCCAAGGAAGCCCAGAGCCATAACGAAGGCCGTATCGGCGAACTGGAAGACCTGATTGCGCGCGCCGAGGTCATCGACCTGTCGAAGATGTCCGGCTCCACGATCAAGTTCGGCGCGACCGTCAAGCTCATCGACGAGGACACCGAGGAGCACAAGACCTACCAGATCGTCGGCGATCAGGAAGCCGACGTGAAGGCTGGCCGCATCTCGATCTCCTCGCCGATCGCCCGTGCCCTGATCGGCAAGGAAGTCGGCGACAACATCGAAGTCGTCGCTCCGGGCGGCTCCAAGGCCTACGAGATCCTCGCGATCAACTGGGGCTGATCCGGCCCGGAAGGCTTCCCCCTTGCCTCCCCTCGACGACATCACCGTGATCGCGCCGCATTTCAAGCGGCGCCTTTCCGGCGTGACTTCGACCGTCGTCCAGCTCATCCCCGAACAGCGTCGGCTCGGGCGTGGCGTCGTCACGCTCGGCCCCGGCCTGCCGGACGATTTGCCGAAGATATCCTGGGCGCAGCTGCCGGCTCTCTGGCGCCGGCCGAAGTCCGCGAGCAACCGCGTCTGGCACGCCCGCCGCAACAACGAGATGCTGTTCGGCCTGTTGCTGCGCGACGTCCTGCGCATGCCGCTGAAGCTGCTGTTCACCTCGGCCGCCCAGCGTCATCATACCGGCTATACCCGCTGGCTGATCTCGAAGATGGACGCCGTGGTCGCCACCAGCGCCCGCTCCGGCTCGTTCCTCAAGGTGCCCCATACCGTCATCCGTCATGGCATCGATATCGAGCGTTTCCATCCGGGAGATGGCGTCGATGACACGATCGCCGCAACCGGCCTCCCCGGACGATATCTCGTCGGCTGCTTCGGCCGGGTGCGCCACCAGAAGGGTACCGACCTCTTCGTCCGTGCCATGATCGAGCTCCTGCCGCGCTTTCCCGACTGGACCGCAGTGATCAGCGGACGGGTGACCCCGGACAACAAGACTTTCGCCGACCAACTCAAGGCCGACATCGCCGCTGCCGGCCTGTCGTCGCGCATCGTCTTCCTCGGCGAGGTCGACGACATCAGGCCGTGGTACCGGCGCCTCACGCTCTATGTCGCACCTTCGCGCAACGAGGGTTTTGGCCTCACCCCGCTCGAAGCCATGGCATCGTCCACAGCCTCGGTCGCCAGCGATGCCGGCGCCTATGCCGAACTGATCGCCGAAGGCGTAACCGGCAAGGTGGTGCCCGCCGGCGACTACGAGGGGCTGCGCGACGCGATTGCCGGCTATCTCGCCGACCCGACCGAGGCGATCGAAGCCGGCCGGCGCGGACGCGCCCATGTGGTCGAGAATTTCGCCCTCGTGCGGGAGGCGACGGCGCTGGAGATGGTCTATAACCGGCTTCTCGTGCAAGGAAGCTGGGGATCCCAACCATGAGCAAGACGAACTTTGTCGGCCAAATGAAGCATTTACGAGCAATCCGAGCTGCGATGGGCGCAGACATGGTATCAGTACCGGTCGGATTGATGGCGGGACTACGCCATCTCATACGTCTTGAGGGCCTCGGAGCGGCGCTCGTCTCACCCTTTGGCGCAGCCCCCTTCGACCTTAAGCCATACGTCGAGCGCAATCTGCTGCGCCGCCGGATCCGCTTTCCGCGATTGTTCGGCAACTTCGTGGCCGCTGCGTTCTATCGAACCGCTTTACAGATGCGAGCACGGCTCTCGGTCGCTTTGCTAATTGCTGAATTCAAGCGCCACCCGCAGGCTCGTGCCCTTGTCTACAACGGCTTCCTAATGCCTGATTCTCTGACCGGCGCAGTGGCCGATCATCTGGGGCGCGGGAAACTCGTCGTAGAAAAAGGCTTCTTCCCGAAGACACTGCAATGCGACCGGAACGGCATCAATTTCGGCAGCACGCTGCCGCGCGATCCTGGGTTCTACCGGTCCCTGCCGGCCAGCGTCGGCACTCGCCTTCCGGAAGACATCGGCCGCCGCCGCACCAAGCTCCGAGGCAAACAAGTCGATGATCTGCCCGATTCCTATGTCTTCGTGCCGATGCAGGTGCCGAGCGACATGCAGGTGCTCGAACACTCTCCATGGATCAGCGGCATGACGCAACTTTACGGCGTCATCGCCCGGCTGGCCAACAGCATGCCGGAATTGAACTTCGTTGTGAAGGAACATCCGAGCTTTCCACTCTCAATCCGCAAGCACGTACTTCCGCATCCCCGCATCGTCTTCGCCAATCGCAACGACACGCGTGAACTCATTGAGGCGGCCGACGCGGTGATCACCATCAATTCGACCGCCGGGTTGGAAAGCCTGTTACTTGGTAAGCGGGTTGTCACTCTCGGAGACGCACCCTACAATATCAAGGGCATCGTCCGCATGGCCTCCGGCGAGAACGAGCTTCTGCGCGTTATGGGCGAACTGCCCGGCTGGCAACCCGACGAGGCGCTGCGTGAGGCCTTCCTCCGCTATGTCTACAACGTCTTCCTGCTACCGGGCAACATCGACAATCCGAAACCCTTCTTGCTTGAGGCGATACGCCGCCGCGCCGAGGGCAACGACGAGCACGCGGCCTTTATCGCCGCACTCCGGCCCGATCACGAAAGATAGTGCCAACGGCTTGCGTATCGGCGCAACTGCGCTAAGACCACTCGGCGAAAGGGCAGGATGATGGCCAATGTAAACCGCGACGCGGTCAATGTGATTTGTATCAAGTGGGGCAAACTGTACGGCCCCGACTACGTCAACAATCTCTACCATGGTGTCTCGAAGCACCTGAGGCGCGCCCATCGCTTCGTCTGCTTCACCGATGACGCCACCGGTCTGGAGGAAGGCATAGAGACTTTCCCGCTGCCGGAACTCGACCTGCCGTCCGGCCAAGGCGACAAGCGCTGGCGCAAGCTCGGCCTCTTCCGCCGCGATCTCGCCGACCTCCAAGGCCAGACCCTCTTCCTCGACCTCGACCTGGTGGTGATAGACGACCTCGACCCGTTCTTCGATCATCCCGGAACGTTCCTCATCATCCGCGACGACGACCTGTTCCGGGCCAAGCCGCTGCGCAGGATCAATCCGGCCCGCAACCGCTTCCTGCACTCAGTCGGCAACAGCTCGGTGTTCCGCTTCGGTGCGGGAAGGCATGCTTATATCCTCGACGCCTATGTCGCAGATCCGGAAGGCGCCACCGCGCGATATGAGATATCGCAGCAGTTCCAGAGCGCGCAGCTGGAAGCCCACGGCCATCTGCAATACTGGCCCCAGGAATGGTGTGTGAGCTTCAAGAACGCCTGCGTCCCCCCCTTCTTCAATAGCTACTTCAAGGACCCCGTTCCGCCACCTAACGCGAAGATCGTTGTCTTCGCCGGCACCCCCAAGATGAGTGAAGTGCTGGACGGCGGGGGACACAAATGGTACCGCCGCATCGGCAATGTCGACTGGCTTCGCAAGGCCTGGAGAGGATAACAAGATGGCGCGTCCCCTCACCCCGCCTCCCGCCTTCGACAGCGACAGCCCGTGGGGCCGCTATCGTCTGGTGCTGCCTACGGCGCTGGCGCTTTGCCTGTCACACGTCATTCCGGCCTTTCTGGCGCCGCTCACCAAGGCGCTGCGCCGCTCTGTGAAGTACAAGTGCACGCAACCGCTTGATCTCATCATCTGGGGGCTCAAGCTCAGGCTGCTTCCGCGCGGCAACATCTCCGAGGAAAAGCTCTACACCGCGCCGCAATTGTTCGACCGTGCAGAGTTGGCCTTCGTGCGCGAGCGGATAAAGCCCGGAACGATCTTCCTAGACGTCGGCGCTAACGCCGGCGTCTACAGTTTCTGGGCGAGCCGTTATCAGGCCGGTCGCGGCCGCATCCTGGCGGTAGAGCCAGATCCTGAAATGCGCCGCCGCCTGTCGTTCAACGCGGCGACCAACGGACTGCCGATCGAAATCCAGCCGTTCGCGCTCAGCGATCGCGACGGCACGGCCGAATTCCACATCAATCCAAATCAGCGAGGCACCAATTCGCTGGAAACCGGCCTCAACGACAATGACGGCGACGTGGTGCAGAAGGTCCAGGTTCGCACGCTCCAGAGCCTGCTCCACACCGCCGGCGTCACAACCGTAGACCTCATGAAGATCGACATAGAGGGTCACGAAATGCCGGTTTTGCGCCATTTCTTCGCCCATGCACCGAAGAGCCTTTGGCCTAAGGCTGTGATCAGCGAATACAACCGAAAGACCGCCGACGAACTGCGCGCCCTAATGGAAGGCTGCGGCTACAGGGTCGCCCGGCAGACCGGACTAAATTTTATTTTCACCCTGACATGAGACCGACATCGCGGCGGAGGCCAAGAAGGCGCGGTCGCGCGGGAGCTTGAAATGGCACGCAAGAAGAGCAGTTTCGAAAAATTCTTTTCGTTCTCCCGCCACCGCAAGCGCTGGGGCGGTGGCAAGTTCGCCGTGGCGCTGACCGATTACGAACCTCTGAAGACCAGGCTGGTGGAGAACACGGACAAGGACTGGCGGAAAGGCCACCAAGAGGATATCGCCGAGCACATCGCCAATCTGCGCGTGGAATTTGCCGGAAAAGCGGAACTCCTGTTCGAGCACGCCAAGCTGATCGTACTAATACGGCGAGAGTACAAAGCGAAAGAGATGTACGCTCAGTTCCGCGCTATGTGGGATAAGGAAGCAGATTATCTGGCCGAAAATTTGAACATGCGCTGGCTGATATCGGCCGCCGACACGTTCGCTGACCATGACCAACATATCGCCGATCGCTCGATTGCCTTAATGACGTCTGCCTTCGCCACAACGATTAAGATCTACGAAACTGAAAGATATATAACAGCAAGCGAGAATAACACCGTACTGCAGCAAAGAGTGGCAACGCTTCAACCTGATCAACCACAGACACCACTATTTGATGGCATGTGTCTTTTCAGGGTTGGAACCGACGACACACTGCGAAACCTGCACTGGCGACTGAAGCCCTTTTTCAAGCAAGGTGCAGTCGGTAAGATTGCAGCTGCAATCTATGAGAGAATGCAAATCAACGATACCGCGTTCGCGCGCCTAAGAAGACTGCATCACCGCAGTCGTACCATGTGGTGGTAAGGAGCAAATGTCATCTCTGCAGCCTCTCCCCTCTCTAGAACACGTCGACGAGTTATCCAAATGAAGAATCCAGTCGCAATACTCTTCGCCAATCTCAAAGGTAATCTCGGAGACTTTGCCATCCTACAGGCAATATTGGAAGACGTAAGCCTCCGGCTCCCCGGACACCCAATTCATGTTTTTCACCACCCATTTACGGCCGTTAACAATGAAAACCTGGCAGTTTTTCGGGCGTCGGCCCCAGAGTTCGAACTTGCTGGCCCCACTTACTCCATCCGTTTCCCTTTCTACGTCAAGTGGCTCACCCGCTATCGAATGTGGAAACACATTCAAGCCTGGTATATTCTCGCGATGGAAAAGAAGGCACGCTCAGACGCCATTAGATTCGAGCAGTACGAAGCAGTGATTGTCGCCGGAGGGGATCAATGGGGCGGAAGCAACCCGGGCGCTTCAATGTTCGGAACAGTCAAGGCAATTTCGCATCACAATAGCCGCATTTACGCCTACCCATTCTCCGTCTCAGCTCAGGCTTTTCGCTTCAACTCCCCAATGGCCATAAGGGAGTACTTCGCCGAGATTCGTGCTCCAATCATCGCACGCGACATGATGACTCGGAATAACTTGCTGACATGCGGAGTCGATGCGACTTTCGGCAACGATTGTGTATTCGCGCTTGGACATATCGCAGACAAAATACCGCCGATGCCACATCGAGACTTGTGCCGCGTAATTCTGATCGTGACGGGAAGTTCTAATAGGAACCGGCTGCAAATCGTAGCAAGCGGCTTACTGTCTGCGGGGATTCCGATTGAATTTATGACGACGTCCCCCCCTGAGGACGCCGAATGGTTTGAAGAGTTGGCACGCCGGCTCGGCGTGCCGGTCCGCACGCCAGTCAGTTGGCAGGAAGCCGTTGGCGAATTGAAAGCAAGCAGCCTGATCGTGACGAATCGACTTCATGCAATGATTTTCAGCTGTTTTGGCAACACAGCGATTCTTCCAATTTCCGACCGTGCAAAAGCCGGAGCCCTCGCAGAAGACATGGGGCTGATCGACGTTGCTCACAGCATAGAAGAAATATCTCCCGACCGAGTTAGGAAAGCGATTGCCAATCGCGAACTGACGATCAAAATAATGCATGCCTATCGCGCTCAAAGCCAAAACGAGATGCTGGCGCCTGCATTCGACGTCTGACAAGGTTGCTCACATCTAGGCACCCTAGTTTTTGCCGCAATGCCTCAGATCTCCACCAGGCCGACCTTCTTGACCTGGCGGATGGTCAGCATGGTGCGCACCGTGTGGACGTGCTCGTTCGCCGTCAGAACCTCGATGACGAAATCCTGGAACTTGGTCAGGTTCTCCGCCACGCAATGCAGCAGGAAATCGCTGTCGCCCGACACCATCCATGCCTGGCGCACCATCGGCCAGCCGTCGGTGGCGGCGGCAAAGGCCTTGAGATTACTTTCCGACTGATGCTTGAGGCCGATCATGCAGAAGGCGACGAGGTCGAAGCCCAGCTTCGGGGCGTTCAGCATCGCGTGATAGCCTTCGATGATGCCGGCCTCTTCCAGCTTGCGCACGCGCCTGAGACAAGGCGGCGCCGAAATGCCCACGCGCTCGGACAGCTCGACATTGGTCATTCGACCGTCGCGTTGCAGTTCCCGAAGGATCTTCAGATCAATAGCGTCCAGCTCGGCTCTCACCAGGGATCGACCTTTCATGGGATGATGATCCCGATATCTAGCTGAATCGCGCCAATAAGCAAGAATCTGTCCAGACTGAGCACAAAAATTGCCGCGCGCGCCAATGCCTTGTTGGTATTGCAAAGCTGACCTTGAATAAATGCATGGACCAATCATAAATGAGGCTACACACGAGCGGCGCGCGATCTTATATCGCCCCTCCCTTTGCTCCGCTTTGAAAGGACTAGCCATGACTGCCCGCCATACCAAGGTGCTGATCATCGGTTCCGGCCCGGCCGGATATACCGCAGCGATCTACGCCGCCCGCGCAATGCTGAAGCCCGTCCTGATTGCCGGCATGGAACAGGGCGGTCAGCTGATGATCACCACCGACGTGGAGAACTATCCCGGTTTCGGCGATCCGATCCAGGGCCCCTGGCTGATGGAACAGATGCTGAAACAGGCGACGCATGTCGGCGCCGAGATCGTCAACGACCTGGTGACCGAGATCGACCTGTCGCACCGCCCCTTCACCGCCAGGACCGATTCCGGCCAGGTCTGGACTGCCGATACGCTGATCATCGCCACGGGCGCCAAGGCCAAATGGCTCGGGATCGAGAGCGAACAGCACTTCCAGGGCTTCGGCGTCTCGGCCTGCGCCACCTGCGACGGATTCTTCTATCGCAACAAGGATGTCATCGTCGTCGGCGGGGGCAATTCCGCGGTCGAAGAGGCGCTCTATCTGTCGCACATCGCCAAGTCGGTGACCGTCGTGCATCGCCGCGATTCGTTCCGCTCGGAAAAAATCCTGCAGGAGCGCCTGTTCGCCAAGGACAACATCCGCGTCATGTGGAACACCGAAGTCGCCGAGATCACCGGCGCGCCGGCCAAGCCGCCAATGCCGCCGTCGGTCAGCGGCGTCAAGCTGCGCGACACGCAGACCGGCGCGATCACCGACATGCCGATCGACGGCGTCTTCGTCGCCATCGGCCATGCGCCGGCCGTCGAACTGTTCAAGGGCAAGCTCAAGCTCAAGGCCAACGGCTATCTGTGGACCGCGCCGGATTCGACCGCCACGGACATCGAGGGCGTCTTTGCCGCCGGTGACGTGACCGACGACATCTACCGCCAGGCGATCACCGCCGCCGGCATGGGCTGCATGGCGGCCCTCGAGGCCGAACGCTTCCTGTCAGCCGCGCCGGTTCGGGCCGAAGCCGCGGAATAACGATAAAGAGAGGGGGCGTAATGCCTTTGGATTGGGACAAGCTGCGCATTTTTCACGCAGCAGCGGAAGCGGGGTCATTCACCCACGCTGCCGACAGGTTGCATTTGTCCCAGTCGGCCATCAGCCGTCAGGTCAGCGCGCTGGAGCAGGAGATCGGCGTCAAGCTGTTCCATCGCCACGCGCGCGGCCTGATCCTGACCGAACAGGGCGAACTGCTCTATCGCACCGCCCATGACGTGCTGCTGAAGCTCGAAACGGTCAAGATGCAGCTGACCGAGACGACGGAGAAGCCGAGCGGCAAGCTGCGCGTCACCACCACGGTCGGCCTCGGCCAGGGCTGGCTTACCGACAAGATCCAGGAGTTCCTGCAGCTCTATCCCGACATGTCGATCCAGCTGATCCTCGACAACGAGGAACTGGACGTCAACATGCGCCATGCCGACTGCGCCATCCGCCTTCGCCAGCCGCAGCAATCGGACCTCATCCAGCGCAAGCTGTTTACCGTGCACATGCACGTCTACGCCGCCCCGTCCTACATCAACCGGTACGGCGAGCCGCAGTCGATCGAGGATCTCGACAACCACCGCATCATCAGCTTCGGTGAACCGGCACCGGGCTACCTGCTCGACGTGAACTGGCTCGAAGTGGCCGGGCGCACCTCGGACAATCCGCGCATACCGCATCTGCAGATCAACAGCCTGACCTCGATCAAGCGCGCCGCCCTGCTGGGAATCGGCATTGCCATGCTGCCCGACTACATCGTCGGGCGTGATCCGGGGCTGTTGCAGCTGGTGACCAGTGCCGACGTTCCGTCGTTCGACACCTATTTCTGCTATCCGGACGAAATGAAGAACGCAGCCAAGCTGAAGGCTTTCCGCGATTTCATTGTGGCAAAGGCCCGGAATTGGAACTTCTAGAGGTCAAATGCGGAGCAAAAGGTTAAGGCCTGCGGTCAGCGCATGCCTGCAATGCATAAAAAAGCATTGTTCACTGCACAAAAAACCACCATATCGCACTCAGTTGATGCACACGGTGGCTTTTTCCTCCCAGTTCCACCGCATCAGCTGTTCCCCTCTGGAGGTTTTTGACCTTCATAATTAAAGGGCCCTGGAGAAATCCGGCGGCCCTCTTTTTTTTGTGCGAGCGGCGGATGGCGGCTTGTCGCCGAAAACCGCACCGTGAAATTATGCGTGGCAGAGTGTACCAAAAATGGACACTTTTGCATGACCTTTCACGCAAGCGTGAGTTGACCCCCGGTTCTCCTACCATATTTGAAGCGGCATACACCGATACGGACGACTGCTAATGAATCTCGATGAAACCCTCAAAGCGCTTGCACACCCTGCACGCATCGAAATGCTGAACTGGCTCAAGGAACCGGAGCGCCACTTCGCCGCGCAGCTCCAGCCCTTGGCACTCGGCGTGAGTGCCGGCCAGTTCGAACGCTGCGGCCTGTCGCAGTCGACCGTCTCCGCCCATCTCGCGACCCTGCAGCGTGCCGGCCTGATCTCCTCGACCCGTGTTGGCCAGTGGGTTCTATACCGCCGCAACGAAGACACCATCAGCGCCTTCCTCGACGCCTTGAACAAGTTGCTCTGAAGCCCCAGATTCGATGCGCCGGCGCCCCCTCCCGTTCCGCCGGCTTTTCTGGAGATGTTCATGACCAGCCTATTTGATCCGATCGAAATCGGACACATTCCCCTTTCAAATCGTATCGCCATGGCACCGCTGACCCGCAATCGCTCGCCGGGTGCCGTTCCCAATGATCTCAACGTCACCTATTACGAACAGCGCGCCACGGCCGGCCTGCTGATTTCGGAAGGAACGCCGATCAGCCATCAAGGCCAGGGCTATGCCCAGGTGCCCGGCCTATACCTCCCCGAATCGATCGAAGGCTGGAAGCGCGTGACGTCTGCCGTGCATGCTGCCGGTGGCCACATTGCGGCCCAGCTCTGGCATGTCGGCCGTGTGTCGCATACTTCGCTCCAGCCGAACGGCGGCCAGCCTGTCGCCCCGTCGGCCATCCGCGCCAAGTCCAAGACCTATATCGTCAATGAAGACGGCACCGGCGGCTTCGTCGAGACTTCCGAGCCGCGGGCACTGGCGCTCGACGAGATACCGGGCATCCTCGAGGACTATCGCCGCGCCGCCCGCGCCGCGATTGACGCCGGTTTTGATGCCGTGGAGATCCACGCGGCCAACGGCTACCTGATCGACCAGTTCCTCCGCTCGAACGCCAATGCGCGAACCGATGCCTATGGCGGCTCGATCGAGAACCGCACGCGCTTCGCGCTCGAAGTCGTGGACGTGATTGCCAGGGAAATCGGGGCGGAGCGCACCGGCATTCGCCTTTCGCCCGTCACGCCCGCCAACGACGTCTCCGACCCCGACCCGCAGCCCCTGTTCAATCACCTGATCGAAGCGCTTGCCGCCCATGACCTCGCCTTCATCCACGTGATCGAAGGCGCCACCGGCGGGCCACGCGACAACCTTCCCTTCGACTGGGCGGGTTTCAAGGCGGCCTATCGCGCCAGGGGTGGCAAGGCGGCCTGGATGGTCAACAATGGCTACGACCGCGCCATGGCGATGGATGCGGTCGCCTCCGGCCGGGCTGACATGGTGTCCTTCGGCAAGGCCTTCATCGCCAATCCGGACCTGGTGCAGCGCCTGAAGGACGATGCGCCGCTCAACGAAGCGGACCGCGCCACCTTCTACGGCGGCGGCGCCGATGGCTACACGAACTACCCGAGAATGGCCTGAGTTGGATGGCAAGAACCCCGGCCCATCGCCGGGGTTCCTCTTTTCAGTCCCTGCGGTCGCCCTGCCCGCCGAATGCCTCGTTGACCAGTCCGACAGCCGCGCCCATCATGAAGAGCCCGTTGACCGGATGCAGCGCGGAGACAAATGCCAGGCCAAGCTCGCGTCCGAGGACGACCAGCAGGACCTGCAGGCAATAGAGGCAGAACAGCAGAACCGTGCGGCGGCGATGGCGGTACGCCGAAGGGCTCGCCAGCGACAGCGCCAACAGACCGATGACCGGCAGCGACAGGCCGCCGCCGATCGCGCCGTGCAGCGACCAGAGGGCCGCATCGGAGAAGATCGACAGCCCGGCCAGGAAGAACTGCCCGCATATCCCCATCACAAGCGCGGCTGACAGCAGGCGGACGCCGGCGCTGGCGCGGGCCGGGTGGGCGGTCGAAACGGAACTCATGCCGGCCTCCCACGCACGAGGTTCGGTGCAACCTGAGCGACCGACGAGATCGAGGCGGACTTGTCGAGACAACCCAGCGATGAAAGCGTCGCCCGCACAGCCTCGTCGATCGGCGTCTGCGGCTCGCAACCGAGCGTGGCCACCAGCCGGGCGTTGCGCATGCGTATCGGCTGGCGCCACAGATAGCGCATTTCAGCCAGTTCCCGGAACAGCGGCACGAAAGGCGAAGCCAGCCGGACGACCATCCACGGAAAGCGCTTGACCTTCAGATCCGGCTTGCCGGTCACCCGGCGGATCGCCGCCGCCATCTCGGTTCCGTCGGCATCGAAGAATCCGTCCATGTGGAACCGCGCGAGCGGCGGAAGTTCGTCGGCCCGCTCGATCAGCTGCATCATGGTTTCGGCGACATCCGGAAGATAGGCCCATTGATGCCCGACGCCCCGCTTGCCGGGATTGGTGACGAATGCAACCGGCTTGCCCGGCTTGATCAGCCCCTGCGCAAACCAGTTGTTACCGGCGCCAGGGCCGAAGAAATCGCCGGCCCGCACGATCAGCACCGGCGTCCCGCGCCCGGCTGCCGCTTCGAGGCGCTGCTCAAGGGCAACGCGGATCCTGCCCTTGGCGGTCTGCGGGTTCTGCGGGCTGTCCTCGTCGATCAGCGGAAAGGCATCGGGCCCGAAATTGTAGACGGTCCCGGGCATGACGATCCGCGCGCCGACGGCGCCGGCGGCAGCGATCGTATTGTCGATCATCGGCAGGACCAGTTCGCCCCAGTTCCGATAACCCGGCGGATTGACGGCATGGATGATCAGGCTGGCGCCCTGGGCAGCCTTGACGACGTCCTCGCGGCGCATGGCGTCACCCGGTACCCATTCGAACTGCGGGTGGCGCAGCGCCATCTCCCTGGCATTCCTGTGCATGGCGCGCACGCGGTAACCGCGTGTGGCAAGCTTGTGGGCCATGGCGCCACCGATCCCGCCGGTGGCGCCGAGAACGAGGGCAAGCGGCAATTGTATCAATTCCTGTGCCATGACGTGTCTCCTGTGTCCGGCATGTTGCGATGACCGGAGTATCGCCTTCAGCGGATTTATACGGAATTGCCTATTTATCTGGATCCGCTATACATATTCGAATGACCGAGCCGAACGCAAACTGGGATTACTACCGCACCTTCCTTGCCGTGCTGCGCGAGGGGTCGCTGTCGGCCGCCGCGCGGGACTTGGGCCTGACCCAGCCGACCGTCGGTCGTCATATCGATGCGCTGGAAGCGCTCTCCGGCGCTCCGCTCTTCCTGCGCTCGCAGCAGGGCCTGCTGCCGACGGAAACCGCGCAGCAGATGAAACCCTATGCCGAAACCATGGCGGCCACCGCAGCGAGCCTGGCACGTGCCGCAAGCGGCCAGCCCGGCCGCGTCACCGGTACGGTACGCATCAGCGCCAGCGAGGTGATCGGCATTGAAGTCCTGCCGCCGATCATAGCCGACCTTCAGGAACGGCATCCCGCTCTCAATGTGGAACTCTCGGTCTCGGACGCCGTCGAGGATCTGTTGCGCCAGGAGGCCGATATCGCGGTGCGCATGGTGCCGCCATCGCAGGGGGCGCTGGTGAGCCGCCGGATCGGCGCCATTCCTCTTGGACTGCACGCGCACCGCCGCTATCTCGAGCGCCACGGCACGCCGACAGGGCTCGATCAGCTCTCATCCCACCGGCTGATCGGCTTCGACCGGCAGCTCGCCTATATCCGGGCGATTCTCAAGGACAAGCCCAAGCTCGCCGACATCCATTTCACCATGCGCACCGACAGCAACCTTGCCCAGATGGCCATGATTCAGGCAGCCGGCGGTATCGGCATGTGCCAGAACACGCTTGCCCGGCGCGATCCCAACCTGGTTCCGGTCCTGGCCGAGACGATCGACCTGTCGCTGGAAACCTATGTCGTCATGCATGAAAATTTGAAGGCGGCGGCCCGCTGTCGCGTCACCTTCGACGCATTGGTCGCCGGGCTGCTCGACTACATATCCGGATAAGGAGAATCGGATGACCGAACTATCACGCGTCGAACGCGACGCGTCGGCCGGAACCGGCAGCGGCCCCACCGGCGGCTTTGCGCCTCTGGTGCCCGAACTCGACGTCACCAGCATCGAGGCGAGCCTCGCCTTCTGGTGCGGCGCCCTCGGCTTTCGCATCGCCTACGAACGGCGGCAGGCGAAGTTCGCCTACCTCGAGCGGCAGGGCGCGCAGATCATGCTGTGTGAAATCAACGGCAACTGGCAGGTGGCGGGGCTCGAACGGCCGTTCGGACGCGGTATCAATTTCCAGATCGCCACGGACGAACTTGAATCAATACTTGAAGCTCTTCGCAAACTGGATTGGCCGCTCTTCGAAGAGCCGAGCGAAAGCTGGTATCGCATTGGCGAGACTGAGGAAACCGGTTCGCGGGAATTCCTCGTACAGGACCCTGACGGCTATCTGATCCGGTTCGCCCAGTCGATCGGCCGCCGCAACATCGCTTAAGCCGGCGTTTCACCGGACTGGTAGCGATCGACGATCTCGACTTCCGGCCGGTCGCCGCCGTCGCTGACCTCGTAGTGCCACTTGCCCTTCTCGTCCTGATAGCTGATCTTGACGGGCTCGTCCCCGACCTGCTGCTCCTGCATGACGATACGCGCTGCCTCCAGGGCCTCGTCGTGGCTGGCAAAGCTTTCGGAGAAAACGTCGCCGAGCTTGTAGGCCCATCCCCCGTCATGGGGAACGATCTCGTAGGCAACCTTGGTCATTCTGTCCTCCTTTCTTAAGCTTTGGCTTAGTATCGCATCAAGCGCATCAATCCGCAAACCCGAAGCGGGGCGGAACAGTTCCATCCGCTCGTCCGTTCTCGCCAATCGCACCTGAAGGTCTGCACGCAATGCACAGGAGCCGCCCATGCTGAGACAGGAAAAAATCCTTCTCTTTCCAATCCTTATGGCCGTTCTCGGATTCAGTCTGGAACACGAGATCCTCGCCATGGGCACGGCCGTGTCGCTCGTCGGCGCCGCGATCCTGATCGGCGCCATCGTCGCGGCATCGCTGCGCGTCGCCCACCATGCGGAAGTGCTCGCCGTCAAGGTCGGCGATCCCTACGGCACGATGATCCTGACGCTTTCGGCGGTGGCGGTGGAAGTACTCATCCTCGCCACCATGATGAACAACGAAGGCTCGCCGACCCTGGTGCGCGACACGATCTATTCGGCGGTGATGCTCGACATCAACGGCATTCTCGGCCTTGCCGCCCTCCTTGGCGGCCTGAAGCATGGCGAGCAGCCGTATAACGACGATTCGGGCAAGACCTACGGCGTGATGATCCTGACCGCCATGGGCATTTCCATGGTCGTGCCGGAATTCATTCCGCGCGACAAATGGCAGTATTTTTCCTTCTTCACCATCTTCGCCATGGTGGCGCTCTACGGCCTGTTCCTGCGCATGCAGGTCGGCACCCACAGCTATTTCTTCAGCTACAGCTATCCGCGCGGCAAGAGCCGCGATGCCGAAGAGCCCGACCCCGCCGACGCGGGTGAGCCGACGGCCCGCTCGATCGGCGTCATCCTGTTCGGCGTCGTCCTGATCGGCGCGCTCGCCGAGCTCATGTCGACCTTCATGAACATCGGCTTGAAGGAGATCGGCGCGCCGGTCGCGCTCACCGCCATCCTCGTCGCCGGCATTTCCGCCGGGCCTGAGATCCTCACCGCACTTCGCGCAGCCCTTGCCGACCGCATGCAGGCGACGGTCAACATCGCCATGGGCGCCTCGCTGTCGACCGTCATCCTGACCGTGCCGGTGATGGAGGCGATCGCCCTCTATACCGGCCAGCCTTTCATCATGGCGATGACGCCGGTGCAGACCGTGATGGTTGCCATCACGCTGATCGCCGCGGCCATCAACCTCAATGACGGCGAGACGAATGCGATCGAGGGCATGACCCATTTCATCCTCTTCGCCACCTTCATCATGCTGTCCTTCCTCGGCCTCTGACGGCTTTTCCTCACCCGAAAGGGCGGAACTTTTTCCGCCCTAGCCCCGTTCCCCGGACATGGTCCCCAGCGTGATGAACGGCTCGCCCCATTCTCACCAAGATAGCGGACCAGAAACCTCCCGCGGTCACGGGGGGCTAACTCGGGAGCCGAACCTTGAAGAGACTCGACGTTATCGACGGCATGCGCGGCTACTTTCTGGTCTTCATGCTGGTCAACCACCTGGTCTTCACCGGCGGCCTCTGGCTCGTGCAGATCAACCACCGCAACCTGGCCTTCGTCGAGGATGCGCAGGGCTTCGTCTTCCTGTCGGGCCTTTTGACCGGCATGGTCTATGCCCGCAAGATGATGAAGGACGGCTATGCCGTGGCGCGTGACCGGATCTGGTCGCGGGTCTTCGAACTCTACCGCTACGCCATGGGGATCGTGCTGGCGATTCTCGCCCTGAAGCTCATGCTGCCGGGTGCCGCAGAGATCTGGACCAACTGGCTCGGCGCAACCCGTATCGACGATCCGTTGCGTCTCGCAGCCATTGCCGGCTTCCTGTTCCAGCCGACCTTCATGGACATCCTGCCGCAATACATCATCTACATGTTCTTCGCTCCGGCCATCATCTGGCTCTGCGTGCAGGGCCGGTGGAAGACGGTCGCGATCATTTCCGTGCTGACGTGGATGGCCGCACAGCTCGGCCTGCAGCGCATCGTCACCTATCCGGTGAGCGACTGGCTGTCGGGCGGCGCTGACGCCGAGAAGGAAGGCATTCGTGCCTCGTTCAACCTGCTCGGCTGGCAGATCGTCTTCTTCGCCGGCCTGCTTGCCGGAACGCTGACCTCGATGAAGAAGGTCGAGTGGACCCGCATCTTCGATCCGGACAAGGATTTCATCGCCAAGGCGGCGCTGGCCGTCTGCGCCTTCTTCCTGCCGCTGCGCATCCTGACCGCCCACGGCCTGATGCCGGGTATCGTGCTGGAAAAATTCGGCCTGATGGAAGTGCGCGCCGACTTCGGTCCGGTCTATCTCCTGAACTTCGCCGCCGTCGCCTATGGCCTCGCCTGGCTGCTGATCGCCGGCCCGCGCCACGACAACGCGACCATCCGCAAGATCGCCTCGGCGCTCACCGGCCTGTTCTCGCTGAGCTATCTCCAACTGCTCGGCCGCCATTCGCTGCAGATCTATGTCTGGCACGTGCTGATCGTCTACGGGGTCTTCTACATCGACGGCCGGTTCGGCGCTTTCTCCGACGCGACCAAGACCGTAATTACCTTCGGCTCGCTGGCACTGCTTAGCCTGCCCGCCCTCTGGCGCGAGCGCAACCGCACCTCCGCCCCTGCCCCCGTGCCGAGGCCGCTTCCGACGATGAAGCCGGCCACCTGACGGCTGTGACAACATCCAGGAAACGAAAAGGGCGGGACCGCGAGGCCCCGCCCTTTCTCGTTTTGTCTCTTATAGCGCTTACTTGCAGGCGGCGCAGAAACGCTGGATGCGCTTGCAGGCCTCTTCCAGCTGCTCTTCCGACGTCGCATAGGAAATGCGGAAGTTCGGGCCGAGCCCGAAGGCCGAACCGTGGACGACGGCCACGCCTTCCGATTCCAGCAGTTCGCTGACGAAATCCTCGTCCGTTTCCATCACCTTGCCCGACGGAGCGGTCTTGCCCATCAGCCCGGCGCAGGACGGATAGACGTAGAAGGCGCCTTCCGGCGACGGGCAGACGATGCCCTTGGCCTGGTTCAGCATCGAGACGACGAGATCGCGGCGGCCTTCGAAGATCTTCTTGTTGGCCGGGATGAAGTCCTGCGGACCGTTGAGCGCCTCGACGGCGGCCCACTGGGCGATCGAGCAGGCGCCGGACGTCTGCTGGCCCTGGATCATGTCCATCGCCTTGATCAGTTCGATCGGGCCGGCCGCATAACCGATGCGCCAGCCGGTCATGGCATAGGCCTTCGACACGCCGTTCATCGTCAGCGTGCGATCGTAGAGCTTCGGCTCGACCTCGACCGGGGTGGCGAACTTGAAGTCGCCATAGGTCAGGTGCTCGTACATGTCGTCGGTCAGGATCCAGACCTGCGGATGCTTGACCAGAACGTCGGTCAGCGCCTTCAGCTCGTCATGGCTGTAGGCCGCACCCGACGGGTTGGACGGCGAGTTGAAGATGAACCACTTGGTCTTCGGCGTGATGACGCTTTCGAGTTCGGCAGCCGTCAGCTTGAAGTTGTTCTCCTGCTTGGTCGAGACGAACACCGGCGTACCGCCGCACAGCGCCACCATCTCCGGGTAGGATACCCAGTAGGGCGCCGGCACGATGACTTCATCGCCCGGGTTCAGGGTCGCCATGAAGGCGTTGAAGAGAATCTGCTTTCCGCCGGTGCCGACGATCGTCTGCTCCGGCTTGTAGTCGAGGCCGTTCTCGCGCTTGAACTTCTCGGCGATCGCCTTGCGCAGTTCCGGAATGCCCGAAACCGGCGTGTATTTCGTCTCGCCGCGGTTGATCGCGTCGATCGCAGCCTTCTTGATATTGTCCGGGGTATCGAAGTCGGGCTCACCGGCGCCGAGGCCGATCACGTCGCGGCCCTTGGCCTTCAGCTCGCGAGCTTTCTGCGAGACTGCGATGGTTGCGGAGGGCTTTACGCGGGATAGAGCGTCGGCGATGAATGCCATTGTGATTGTCCTGAAGCTGTTGATCGGCGGAACCTCGATCGGCCAAGGCCCCAGGTTCAAGTTCTATGGCGAAATCGCGTCTGCGTTTCAAGCGGAAAGCGGCCGGGCCGCGGCAATCGCCAAAGTTTTCATTTTTAAGTCTTTCTTAATCCGCAGGTAAGTCTTCGGCGATAGACTTGCGTGCGCGACACTCAAGCAGCAATCAAGACGCGAAACCAATGACCACGAACAGCATCTATGCCCAGCTCGTCAATGCCGGAGGTGCCTGGTCGACGGCCTATGGTCCCTTCGTGCTGCGCTCCGCGCTGCAGCCGATCTTCAAGAGAGTGGCGGACGGAGTGTTCGATGTTCACGCCTTCCAGGGACTGGTGCGGGCCGAACGCAACGGAGAGGCCTATCCACCCTCGCAATTCTTCCCGCTGGTTGCGCCGGAGGACCTGCCCGCCGTCGACAGCCTGCTGCGCAGCATCCACATCCTCAACGCCGGCCTGCTGCAGCGGGATCGCACTCTGGTTCTGGTGAGCTTCCAGCCGCAGCTCTTCACCGACGGCGTCGAGCAGCGCCACGAACTCGACCGCATCCGCCTCGCGGCCCACGAGGCCCGACTGGCGCCCGAGCGCATCATCTGCGACGTGTCGGCCGCCAGCGGCAACGGCAAGCTGATCGCTCGCACGATCGAACAACTGCGTGGGGCCGGCCCGCGCATCTCCATGTCGAACTACGAGGCGAGCGAACATGACATCCAGGACGTACTGGCGCTGCGGCCCGACTTCGTCCGCTTCGACGGGGACTGGGTGCGGGACTACCTGCACAATTCCGCCGGTTCCGCCCTGCTGCGCGTCATCGTGCGGCAATTGCAGGACGAAGGCATAGAGCCGATCTTCGAACACCTCGAAGAAACCTGGCAGGTCGATCTCTGCCTCGAACTCGGCGTGACCTTGCTGCAGGGCTATGCGCTGGCCCGGCCGCAGATCGCCCCGACGGGGTTCAACGACGAATATCCGGAAATGCTGCTGCCCCCGGCCGATCCGGCGACCGCTCCCGCGCCACCATCGGAGAGCCAAGCGGAGCCCCCGTCCGTCGCCTCGCCACGCGGCGAGCCCGTGACGCGCCCGATCCGGGTCTTCGGCAAGCGGCGCTAGCACGCCTCGCTTGCAGGCATCCTGCTCATATCAATGGCAGGCATCGATCGCGCCACCATATCGCCACGACAAATGCCGGATGACGCCGCAATTCGGTCCCCGTGAAGCCCTCAAACGGGGTTCTTCTCCCTCGCATTGTACGAATTCAATTGCGAGGATAGACGAATGTTTCTGGAAGACGAGAATTCCGAAGCGCGTCCCTGGTTCCAACGGTTCTTTGAGCGCGGCCGCGTGGCGTTTGTCGGCCTGTTTGCCTGCGCCGCCATGCTGATCGGCCTCGCCGCCACGGCCCGCGCCGAGACCTTGCCGCCGCAGCCGGCAGGCAATGCCGCCATCGTCCTTCCCCTCGCCGCCACCCCGGATGCCGCCGACCGGGTACAGCCGTCCGAGCACACAACCTCCGTCACCGTCGATCCGATGCCGACCGCCTCGACGCCGATCATCGCCCCGCGCCTGGTCGGAACGCCGACCGGCCCGACGCTGCCGCAGGCCGAAACGCTCTCCGACCGGTACATCCTTCTCGGCCTGATGATGGTCTGCTTCGCCGCGATGGCGGCGGGCAGCCTGGCGCTTTGGCGCCGCAGCCTGAAGGAACTGTTCCGTGCAGAATCGGGCCGCCGTCGTGCCTGAACACCCACCTCGCAGGCGCCCGCCGCTGTGGCGCCGTCTCGGCCCGGCCGAACGCGCCATGGCCCTCGGCCTTGTCATCGTCGCGATCGGCGGCCTTCTACTGATCGCCGACGGACTCTACATCAAGGCCAGGGCAGCCGACACCCTCCCGTCCTCGGGCGCAACATCCACCCGATTGTCCATTCCGGCCGCGCCTGACGGCCACCGCCGCGCAAAAGGAACTGCAGACCCAAGCCTCACGTTCTTGCCCTCGCCTCTTGCCAACGCTTCTTCACTCCCCAGATAGAACACTGGATCAAAGGGAGGCCGCCATATGTCCAGGACCGCAGCAAGACAAAGCCCGGCATATCGCATGCGATCAGCGGCATTGGCCTCGCTCGCCCTTGTACTGGCGGCAGCGCCGGCCATGGCCGCGGATCGCTTTCCCTCGAAGAAGGCAGAACTGGAAGTGACCGCGATCGCGACCGGCCTGGAACATCCGTGGTCGGTGGAAGTGCTGCCCGACGGCGCTTACATCGTCACCGAGCGCCCCGGACGGCTGCGGATCGTGCGGGCGATGAAGGTCGGCGAACCGATCACCGGCCTGCCGGAACTCTTCGTCGGCGGCCAGGGCGGCCTGCTCGACGTGGCCCTTTCGCCCGACTTTTCAAAAAGCCGCAAACTCTATTTCACCGCCTCCATACCGGGGGACGGAGGCCAGGGAACGGCGCTCTTCGTCGCCCGCCTGTCCGACGACGAGGCGAAGCTGGAAAACGTCGAAAAGCTATTCGCCATGAACCGCTTCACCGACACCACCCAGCACTTTGGCTCGCGCATCGCGATCGCCAGGGACGGCAGCCTGTTCTTCGGCATTGGCGAGCGTGGCGAGATGGATCGGGCGCAGGACCCGCAGGATCATGCCGGCTCGATCCTGCATGTCGGCACCGACGGCAAGCCTGCCGCGGGCAATCCCTTCGCCGATGGCGGCAAGGGCCTCCCCGAGATCTGGTCGATCGGCCATCGCAATCCGCAAGGCATCGTCATCGACCCCGCAGACGGCACGCTCTTCACCGTCGAGCATGGCGCGCGCGGCGGCGACGAGATCAACGCTCCGAAGGCCGGCAGCAATTACGGCTGGCCGGTCGTTTCCTACGGCAAGCATTATTCCGGCGCGGAAATCGGCATAGGCCAGTCGGCCGAGGGCTACGAATTGCCCGTCCACTATTGGGATCCGTCGATCGCACCCGGCGCCATCGATGTCTATCGCGGCGCCATGTTCCCGGAATGGGATGGCGATTTTCTCGTCGCCGCCCTCAAATACGAACTCCTGGCCCGCATCGAACGCGATGAGAGCGGCGCGATCATCGGCGAGGAACGCCTGCTCGCGGGCGAATACGGGCGCCTGCGCGACGTGAAGGTCGCCCCGGACGGCTCCGTCCTGCTGGTGACCGACGAGGAAGACGGCCGGTTGCTGCGCATCAGCCGCGCCGTCACCCCTTAGTCCCCTGACCGGGCCGAACCCGCCCAGACCGGCGTCCAGTTCTGCGGCCCGCCGAGGTCGTTGCCGTCGCAGGCGCCTTTGACACGCTGGTCCATCAGCACAAGCACATGGTTGCTGCGCGCCAGGTCGACATGCCACCGGTACCACGAACCGCAATCACCGGAGCCCCGACCGCGGTGAAAGGACGTCAGTGTCTTGGTCGAGGGTTCGTAGGTCAGATTGTAGGCGGTCATCAGGATCGACGGCCCCTCCTTTGTCATATCCGGAAACACGATGCGGTGGAGGCTGGCTTCGTCGATGCCGAAATAGAGGGCGTACGGTTCGTTATAGGCGCCGGGCGTGCCGCAGGGCATGAAAACCAGACGATTGCCCTCAGCGTCCTCCAGGTCTGTGCCGGACGCGAACCGGAGCCTCGCCTCCTCCACATGACAGGGCGAGGATTCCTGCGTGAACGCCGGGAGAATGGGTGCCGGTATCGCGTCATAACTGTCGATCGCTTTCGCGACAGGCCGTTCCGCCGCCGGCATCTCGCCGCTTGGTTCGGTGGCACACATCGCACCGGCAGCCGCCGCCGTGACGCTGGCGATCGTCAGCAGTCCCCTCGTCAATGCTCGCGCTGCCGTCATGTTCCTGTTCGCTTCCGGATATCTCTCGCCGAACTTTCGTCCCGACGATCGACCTTGTCGAACACAAAATCAACTGTTACGCCTCGCCTCCCACCATCCATCCGCAATCCGGAATCCCATGTCTCGCATCCAGGCCAATCTCCTCCTCCTTCTCGCCGCCGCGATCTGGGGCGGAGGTTTTGTCGCCCAGTCGGAGGCGATGGAATGGCTCGGGCCCAACTGGTTCAACGCGTTGCGTTTCACGCTGGCGACGCTCGCCGTCTTGCCCTTCGCGCTCCGCGAGGCGAGAGCCGCCGCCCGCCCCTTGACGCTTGGCGACTATGGCTGGTTCCTGCTGGTCGGGCTTTCCCTGCTCGCCGCGCAGACCCTGCAGCAGATCGGCATCCAGTCGACCAGCGTCACCAATGCCAGCTTCCTCACCGGCCTCTATGTCGTTCTCGTGCCGGTGATCGCCGTCGCCGTCCTGCGTCGTCGGCCACACTGGGTCATCTGGCCGGCTGCATTGCTCACCGTGCTCGGCATCCTGCTGCTGAACGGCGGATCACTGTCGGCCCTTGGCGACGGCGACATCCTCGTCATTCTGTGCGCCATCTTCCTTGCCGTTCAGATCACGCTGACGCCGATCGCGGTCAGGATCAGCGAGCGGCCTCTGGCGCTTGCCACCGTGCAGTTTGCCGTCTGCGGCCTAGGCGCGGGTCTCGCCGCCACGGCGCTGGAGCCGATCAGCGGCAACGCCATCGCTTCGGCTCTGCCCGAGATCCTCTATGGCGGACTGCTCTCGTCGGGCCTCGCCTTCGTCCTGCAGATCATCGGCCAGCGCTACACGACCGCCCCGCAGGCGGCGATCTTCCTGTCGTCGGAGGCCCTGTTCGGCGCGCTGTTCGGCGCGGTCCTGCTGGCCGAGACCCTTCCCGGCATCGGGTATGTCGGTTGCGGCCTGATCTTTGCCGCCATGCTGCTGGTAGAACTCGTGCCGGAACTGACCCGGCGGCGGGCCATTGCAGCCTAGCTGCTTATTTCACCCAAAGCGAAAATGCGCCAACTTTTCCTAATGAAGGAAGGTTTTGACCAAAAAATGCATCGCTCACGATGCAGTGCGCGCCAGCCAAGAAAAATATTTCGCCAAACGGGCCTCAAGCCCGCAAAACAGGGGCTTTCGGGGCTCCTGCGCGCGTCGGAGGTTGGAAAACTTTCGCTTGCCAATTTTTAATAAACCAAGCACTCTTCGCGAGTTCGGGCAATTTTGCGAGCGGGAAGACCTTATAATACATGCGCGCCGGAGACGCAAAAAGTTCCGGGCAGGTTATGCACTACAGAAGCGAGTATACTTGCTTTTTTAGCGTTGGCTTGCGGTAACAGGGGCCCTTTCCTCAAATACCGAGAAATGCCTGTCGATCACCCGGTTACGGGTAACATTGCAATGCTGCCCCGCCGACACAGGGCAGAGAGAAAAGGACCTGACGCATGGCCGAGACTGGCATCGTAAAATTCTTCAATACCGACAAGGGCTTTGGCTTCATCAAGCCTGACAATGGCGGCGCGGACATCTTCGTACACATTTCCGCCGTCCAGGCTTCCGGACTGCAGGGACTTTCTGAGAATCAGAAGGTCAGCTACGACACCGAACCTGATCGTCGCGGCAAGGGCCCGAAGGCCGTCAACCTGCAGATCGCCGGCTGACATTCGCATCTTGCTTCGGCATGGCTTTTCCGCCCGGCAGGTTTGCCGGGTTTTTTCGTTCAGGCTGCATTCAGCCGGCCGCCCCTATCCTGACTTCATTGTTCGCTAGATGCGACGAAGACAATTGCAGGTCACAGGAAGGCTGAGCCATGATGAACTTCGCGAAATATTCCCTGTTGTCGGCAGCGATCGCCATCGTGCCGCTGGCCGCATCGTCCGAGGCCAATGCGGGCGACTACTACCGGCGCCACCACAACCAGGACGCACTTGCAGCAGGCGCCATCGGCCTTGCCGCCGGCCTGGTCACCGGTGCCGTGATCGCCAGCCAGCCGCGCACCGTCTATGTCGAGCCGGAGCCGATCTATGACGAGCCGGAACGCGTCTACATCGAGCCGGAACCGGTCTATGTCGACGAATATCCGCCGGCGCCGCGCCCGGTCTATGGCGCAGCGGTCGAGCCGTGGTCGCCGGAATGGTATGACTATTGCTCGGCTCGCTACCGCAGCTTCAATGCCCGCTCGGGCACCTATGTCGGCTATGACGGCCGCTCGCATTTCTGCACCGCCGGCTGAGCCGACGGTCTTCGAAATCCGAAAGAAATGCGCCGCATCGCCGGCGCGTTTTTTCGTTTCGGCCCTTCGTTTACGCGCTCAGATCCCGCGCAGGAAGGGGTTTGTGCGGCGCTCCTCGCCGATCCGGCCGCCCGGCCCATGGCCGCAGATGAAACCGACGTCGTCGCCCAGCGGTAGCACCTTGTCGCGGATCGAGTTGAGAAGCGTCTGATGGTCCCCGCCGGGCAAGTCCGTCCGGCCGATCGAACCGGAAAACAGCACGTCCCCCACATGGGCAAAGTTCTGCGCGCGGTTGAAGAAGATGACGTGGCCCGGCGCATGGCCGGGGCAATGGAAGACCTCGAATTCATGCACGCCGAACGACACCTTGTCGCCCTCTTCCAGCCAGCGATCGGGCACGGTGTTGCGCACCTTCATCGGCACATTGAACATCAGCGCCTGCTGCTCGAGCTTCTGCAACAGCGGCAAGTCGTCCTTGTGTGGACCGACGATCTCGATGCCGAGTGCTTCCTTCAGTTCCTGCGCCCCGCCGGCATGGTCGATATGGCCATGGGTCAGCCAGATCTCCTTCAGAGTAATGCCGTTTTCCTTGAGCGTTTGGAGGATCACATCGACATCACCGCCAGGATCAACGATTACGCCTTCATGCGTATCGCTATCGAACAGGATCGTGCAGTTCTGCTGAAAGGGGGTCACCGGTATGATCCCGGCCTGCATTTGTCCCATGGGGCAGTTCCTTCTTTTTACGCGGGCTGCGCATAACACGTCCTCGGCAAAACTTAAATCCGCGAAGCCTTGCCGGTAAACTGTGCGATCCCGGTAATTTCGTTGGAGTTTTTCCCCGTCTGCGCTTAGTTTTGCCGCAAAACGGGTGCCGGCCTGACGGTTGTGTCGCACGCATCGGGAATGACCGGCAGCCATTGCCGCGGCAGGTATGCGACCGCCGCCCAACAGGCGCCGCAAGAACAAGGAAGTACAAAGTGGCTCGACAGTCTACCGGTAAGGCTGCCAGGAAAGAACTGCCGGAAATGCCGGTCGTCGACGACAAGACCATCGATTTCGAGACGATCGAACTCCTGTTCTTCGCCTATCGCGATTTCGTCTCGGATCCCGACGCGATCCTCGCCAAGATCGGCTATGGCCGCGCGCATCACCGCGTCGTCTATTTCGTCAGCCGCCGGCCGGGCATGACGGTCGCCGACCTGCTCAACATCCTGCAGATCACCAAGCAGAGCCTCGCCCGCGTGCTGAAGGAACTGATCGATTCGGGCTATATCCGCCAGATGGCCGGCCCGGCCGACCGCCGCCAGCGCCGCCTCTACCCGACGCTGGCCGGTCGCGAGCTGGCGCTTGCCCTGTCCGAACCGCAGTCGCGCCGCATCGCCAAGGCGTTGGAGGGCTTCACCCCCGCCATGCGCGAAGGCGTGCACAGGTTCCTGGAAGGCATGAGCCGCTCGGACACGTTGCAGCCTGCGGACACAGCCGGAGCCGAATGACATGGCGCGCAAGATCTTCATTGCCGATGATGCGCCCCATCTCCTCGTCGTCGACGACGACACGCGCATTCGCGACCTGCTGCAACGCTACCTCTCGGAACAGGGCTTCCGTATCACGGTCGCCGCCGATGCCGGAGAGGCAAGGCGCAAGCTCGAAGGCCTGCACTTCGACCTTCTGGTGCTCGACGTGATGATGCCGGGCGAATCCGGGCTGTCGCTGACCCGCAGCATCGCCGCCGACAAGCAGATCCCGGTCATCCTGCTGACTGCCCGCTCGGAGGCGGAATCGCGCATCGCCGGTCTCGAGGCCGGCGCCGACGACTATCTCGCCAAGCCGTTCGATCCGCGCGAACTGGTGCTGCGCATCAACAATATCCTGAAGCGCAACCTGAACGCCGACCAGCCGAAGATCGAGCAGGTCATGTTCGGGCCGTATAGTTTCTCCATCCTGCGCAAGGAGCTGAAGCGTGGCCCGGAAGTGATCAAGCTCACCGACCGCGAGCAGGACATCATGCTCCTGTTCGCCACCCGCGCCGGCGACACCATTCCGCGCCACGAACTGATCGGCAACGATACCGAAGTCGGTGAACGCACGATCGACGTGCAGATCAATCGGCTGCGCCGCAAGATCGAGGACGATCCGGCCAATCCGGTCTGGCTGCAGACCGTGCGCGGCATCGGCTACCGGCTGAGCATGGACTAGCGCCGGCAGGCGCACCAACGGAAGCGAAGGCAAGATGACGCTGTTCGACAGCATCCGCAGGGACAATGATCGCTCGCCCGGCGGGCTAAAAGGCCTGTCGCGCTGGCTGAGGCACCAGTTGCCGACCGGCCTTTATGCCCGCTCGCTGCTGATCATCATCCTGCCCATGCTGATCCTTCAGACGGTCCTGGCCGCCGTCTTCATGGAGCGCCACTGGCAGATGGTGACGGAGCGCATGTCGAGCGCCGTCACGCGCGACATCGCCGCCATCATTGCCCTGATCGAGGCTTATCCCGACGAGGCCGATTTCAAGAACGTGGTGCGCATCGCCCGCGACAAGCTGAACATGACGGTGTCGATGGAAGCGGGCGGACAACTGCCGGCGACACGGCCAAAACCGTTCTTCTCGATCCTCGACCAGATCCTCTCCGACCAGATCGAGAACCAGATCGCCCGGCCCTTCTGGATCGACACGGTCGGGGATTCGCGCCTGGTCGAGATCCGCATCGCCCTCGACCAGGGCGTGCTTCGCATTTTTGCCCGCCGCAACTCCGCCTATGCCTCCAATACCCATATCTTCCTCTTGTGGATGGTTGGCACGTCGCTGGTGCTGATCGTCATCTCCACGCTCTTCCTGCGCGGCCAGATCCGCCCGATCCTGTCGCTCGCCAAGGCGGCCGAGAGCTTCGGCAAGGGCCAGCGGCCGCCGGAGGACTTCAGCCCCCGCGGCGCCGACGAAGTGCGCCGCGCCGGCCTCGCCTTCATCCTGATGCGCGAGCGCATCGAACGGCAGATGGAACAGCGCACCGCCATGCTGACCGGCGTCAGCCACGACCTGCGCACCATCCTCACCCGCTTCAAGCTGCAGCTGGCGCTCGCCGGCGACAATCCCGACCTTCAGGGCCTCAACCAGGACGTCGACGACATGCAGACCATGCTCGAAGGCTACATGGCCTTCGCCCGCGGTGAAGCGGAAGAGGATGTCGGCAAGCTGAGGCTCGGAGAACTGTTCGACAAGCTGAAGGCCGATTTCGAGCTGCACGGCAAGACGCTGACCTATCAGATCGAAGGCGACGAGGAGGTCGCGGTGCGGCCGACCGCCTTTACCCGGCTGGTCGCCAACCTCGCGTCCAACAGCCGCCGCTATGCCGATCGCGTGGAGATCGATGCGAAGCATAGCGCCAAATGGCTGACGATCATGATCGACGACGACGGCCCGGGCATTCCCGCCGACTATCGCGACGACGTGTTCAAGCCTTTCTTCCGCCTGGATGAAGCGCGCAATCTCGATGCGTCGGGCACCGGGCTCGGCCTGGCGATCGCCCGCGACATCGCCCGCAGCCATGGCGGCAACGTGACGCTGAGCGACAGCCCGCTCGGCGGCCTGCGCGCCACGATCCGCGTGCCGGCCTGATTTCCGATCGAGGAGAATGATCCAATGTCGACCGACTGGAATGCCATGACCTGGCTGAACCCGCCCCCGCGCACGCAGGTGGGGCCTGACGGATTGCAGGTCGTGACCGGCAACGAAACCGATTTCTGGCAGAAGACCTATTACGGCTTCCACCACGACACCGGGCATTTCTTCCACCTGCCCCGGACGGGCGATTTCACCATCGGCACGCGTTTCACCGGCCGCTACGAAGCGCTCTACGATCAGGCCGGGCTGATGGTCCGGCACGATGAGCGCCACTGGCTGAAATGCGGCATCGAATTCACCGACGGCCTTTGCCACTTGAGCACGGTGGTAACCGTTGATGGCCGCTCCGACTGGTCAGCCTTTGTGCTTGCGGATTTCTCCGGTGCGCTCGAGCTTCGCCTGAGCCGGCTCGGCGATGCCATGTTCGTGCAATACCGCGTGCAGCCCGAAGGGCTCTGGCGGATGGCGCGGCTGGCCTATTTTCCGCCCGGTCTGGAAAGTCTGGATGTCGGGGTGATGGCCTGCTCGCCGCAACGCGCCGGCTTCGAGGTGGTGTTCCACCATTTCCGGGTGAGCGATCCGGTCAGCCGCGACATTCACTGACGCGGCTGACTGGCCTCACATCATCTTCATGCCGTTCGGCACCCGCTGCTCGACCGCGGCAAGCACGATCGCGCCGTTTTCGTCGGCAAAGCCGAGCGTCAGCACTTCCGAGCGGAACGGACCGATCTGGCGCGGCGGGAAATTGACGACGCCGAGCACCTGCCGGCCGATCAGGCTCTCCGGCGTGTAGTGCACGGTGATCTGCGCCGACGATTTCTTGATGCCGATCTCGGGCCCGAAATCGATCCTGATCTTGATCGCCGGCTTGCGCGCTTCGGGAAAAGGTTCAGCCTCGACGATGGTGCCGACGCGAATGTCCACCTTCTCGAAATCGGCATAGCCGATCTCGGCCTGAACCTTGGACGTCCCGCTCATCCGGCCAGTTCCTCGGCACGCTTGCGTGCCGCCTCGATGGCTTGGTCGAACAACGGCTGCATGCCGCCTTCGGCCATCAGCACCGAAAGGGCCGCAGCGGTCGTTCCACCCGGCGATGTCACGTTCTGCCGCAGTTTCGCGGCGGCGTCGGGGGACTGGTGAAGCAGTTCACCAGCCCCCGCGACCGTTTCCCGTGCGAGGCGCATGGCCAGGTCCGCCGGCAGGCCGGTTTTGCGGCCAGCCTCAGCCATGCACTCGACGAGATAAAACACATAGGCCGGGCCGCTGCCCGACACGGCCGTCACCGCATTGATCTGCTCCTCGCCGTCCAGCCATTCGACCGGGCCGGAGACCTTGAGAAGGCGGTGAACCATATCGCGCTGCTCGGCGCTGACGGCATCATTGGCGAAGGCACCGGTCACGCCGCGACCGATCATCGCCGGCGTGTTCGGCATGGCGCGCACCATGGCGGCAGCACCCAGATGCTCTTCCATGAAGGCCAGCGTCTTGCCGGCAGCGACCGAGACCACGACGGTCTGCGGTCCGACGAGCGCCTTGAGGGGCGGCAGCACTGCTTCCATCACCTGCGGCTTGAGCGCGAGAAAGAGAATACCGGCCTTGAGACCGGCGGGCACGTCCCTGGTGTAGGTCGCTCCTGCGTCGGCGATCTGCTTCAGCATGGACTCCGACGGACCCGGATCGATCACCGTGACGGAAGAGCCCGGCACGCCGCTCTTCAGCCAGCCGGACAGCATGGCACCGCCCATATTGCCGGCGCCGACGAGTACGACAGACCCCATCGTCGAATAGGTCATGCTCAGGCTTCTCCGGCCGTTTCGAAAAGAACCGCTTCCATGGCGCTCTTGGCGTCCATGCCGGACCAGACCACGAACTGGAAGGCCTGGAAATAGGCTTCGCACGCATCGACCGCGCTCGACAGCAGGACTTCCACCTGGCGATTGGTCGGCTCGGCACCGCCGGCGAGCAGCAGCGACTGGCGAAAGATCACCACGTCCTCGTGCCGCCAGATGTCGAAGTGACCCATCAGCACCTGGCCGTTGATGTGCGACAGGAGCCGGATGACCTCGTTGACGCGCGCTTCCGGAATCTTCAGGTCGAAGGCGGATGCGAGATGCAGCGCCTCGAACTCTTCCATCCACGAGAAGGACACGTGGTAGTCAGCCCAGCGACCCGCGACCGTCATGGCGAGTTCGTCCTCGCCGGAGCGCTCGAACGACCAGTCGTTGTTCGAAGCGACGAATTCGATCATGTCGACCGGGTTGGACTGTCGTTCGAATTCAAATTCCATCAGGCTCATGCGGCACCTTCTTGACCGGGATGAATGCGATATCTCGAGTGGTGACACCGAAGGACACAGACAAATTAACCGGATACAACACTAGGAATGATTACCTATGGACCCCAGGGTACAACACCCACCCTGTCCGAAACTTGCGCAGGTCCGTTTCGAATCATCATTTAAAATCAGTGTATAATGGCGAAGACCAAGTACCAGCCCCGAAACGGCGTTTTGCCCAACGGGTCTGTGGACAGCACTTGCCGCACAACCTGTGCAGTCGCCCTTAAACGACTCTGCCCATTGGCTTTTTTCCAGCCGCGAGCATGTGGAAAAATAACCTGTATGAACTCGTAGTCGGCAGCGGAGCAAGAAACCCGGCGGAAAAAGAAAAAGCCTGGCGCGAGGCTTCGCGACAGGCTGCAGGAACAGTGGATTCTGACCGGAAAGGCCCTCGGACACGGGGCCTCCCGGATACCCAAAAAGCGCGCCTACTTGGCTTTGGCGGCGAGCTTTGCCTCAAGCGCCTCGATGCGCTTCAGCAGGGCGTCGTTCTCGTCGCGTGCCTTGACCGCCATCTCGCGAACGGCCTCGAACTCCTCGCGCTTGACGACGTCCATGCCGTTCAGCCAGCGCTCGGCCTGTGAATGGAAGGCTGTTTCCATCTCCTTGCGCACGCCCTGGGCGGCGCCGGCGGCATCGGTCATAAGCTTGGCGAATTCGTCCATAATACGGTTCGGGCCCGTCGACATGGCAGTGACTCCTCTAGCGTTCGATCCCTGGACGGCGTCCTCGGTAACAGCCGTTGAGGTAGGCATTCGACAGCGCCGTTGCAAGCAAATTTCGCGCCCGCGCCCGCGTGCGTTCACTACGCGGCAAGATTCCATCTTGACCGTGCCATATCGGAACGCCATTTTCCGGCAACATTAGAGAAAGAGCACCCTTGTCGTCAGCCGCCGAACTTATGTCCATCCTGACCTTCCCGGCGATCGATCCGGTGGCCTTCTCCCTCGGCCCGCTCGCGATCCACTGGTACGGTCTAGCCTATGTCGCCGGCATCATGCTGGGATGGGTCGTCGCACGCGGCATGTTGCGCAATGAGAAACTGTGGCCGAACGGCACCCCACCCTGCACCGCCGCCCATCTCGACGATTTCCTCGTCTGGGTGGCTCTCGGCATCGTGCTCGGCGGGCGCATCGGCTATATCCTGTTCTACGATTTTGCCGCGATCGTCGCTGACCCGGTCCGTGCGATCGAGATCTGGAACGGCGGCATGTCCTTCCACGGCGGCTTCCTCGGCGCAACGCTGGCCATGGTCTTCTTCGCCAGGCGCAACGCGATCCCGCTGTGGAGCCTGTTCGACATCGTCGCGAGCGTCGCACCGCTCGGCATCCTGTTCGGCCGCATCGCCAATTTCGTCAACGGCGAACTCTGGGGACGCCCTACGGACGTACCCTGGGCCATGGCCTTCCCGACCGGTGGCCCATTCCCGCGCCACCCGAGCCAGCTTTATGAAGCCCTGCTTGAAGGCCTGTTGACCTTCCTCGTGCTGCAGGTCATCGGCCGCCTGCTCGGCGGCTTCCGTTCACCCGGCCTGGTGACCGGCTGTTTCGTCATTCTTTACGCCTTGTCGCGTATCACCGTCGAATTCTTCCGCGAACCGGATCCGCAACTCGGCTATCTCGCCGGCGGCTGGCTGACCATGGGCATGCTCCTGTCCTTGCCGATGCTTGCGGTCGGCGCCTGGGCGCTCCTGAGAGCCCGCCGCGCCGCCGGCCCGCGGTCGTGACGCGAACATGAGGCGCCCCGCATGACCACTGCCCTCGCCCAGAAGATCAAGTCCCTGATACTCGCCAGCGGCCCGATCAGCGTGACGGACTATTTCGCCCTCTGCCTCGCCGATCCGGAGCATGGCTACTACAAGACCCGCAACCCCTTCGGCCGGGCCGGCGACTTTGTCACCGCGCCCGAGATCAGCCAGCTGTTCGGCGAGATGGTCGGCATTTTCCTGGTCGTTGCCTGGCAGCGCCACGGCGAACCGCTCGATGCCCGGATCGTCGAGATCGGCCCCGGCCGCGGCACGATGATGGCCGACATGCTGCGCGTGGTCGCAAGGCTCGCGCCCCGCCTCTACGAGACCGCGAGCATCCATCTGGTCGAGACCAGCCCGGCGCTCCAGGCCGTGCAGCGCGAGACGCTGTCTGCCCATGGCGACAGGATCGCCTGGCACACGAGCTTCGACGAAGTGCCGGAAGGCTTCTCGCTGATCGCGGCCAACGAGCTGTTCGACGCCATTCCGATCCGCCAGTTCGTCAAGACCCCGACCGGTTTTCGCGAGCGTATGGTCGGCGTCGATGCGCAGGGCGAGCTGTGTTTCGCCGCGGGCGTCGCCACGCTCGATCCGGCCCTCCTGCCGCCGCGCCAGATTGCCCCGCCGGACGGCGAGATCTTCGAGATAGCGCCGGCCCGCCAGGCGGTGCTGACCACGCTCTGCGACCGCCTGCTGAAGTGCCACGGCACGGCACTGGTGATCGACTACGGCCACATGGTCAGCGGCTTCGGCGATACGCTCCAGGCCGTTCTGGCACACGAATACGACCCGCCGCTCGCCCATCCCGGCATGGCGGACCTCACCAGCCATGTCGACTTCGAGAATCTCGCCCGCACGGCGCTCAGCGCCGGCGTCCACGTCAACGGCTGCATGTATCAGGGCGACTTCCTGATCGGCCTCGGCATCGAGGACCGCGCAGCCTCCCTCGGGCGTGGCAAGGATGCCCAGACTCAGGCCGAAATCGTCAAGGCGGTCGAGCGTCTGGCTGGCGCCGGTGAGGGTCGCATGGGCGAACTTTTCAAGGTCATGGCGATCTCCAGCCCGACCGTGGCCCTGCCCCCCTTCAAGGGAGCCAATTGACAGGGGCGGCGGCGATAAGCCAACATCGCGCCGACTGAAACTGCGGCCGGACCCTTGTTTCCCTATTGTTTTCAGGGACAAGGCGTTCGAATCGATCGCCCGCGCGCCGCTTCGGAGGCTGCTTATGCAGAACCACCCTTTGCCCGACCCGATCACCAGCCGCCTTTTTGCCGATGCCGAGAGCAAGGGCATCCGCCATGGCTATTTCACCCGCAAGGGCGGCGTTTCGGAAGGCATATATCGGGGCCTGAATGTCGGCCTCGGCTCCCGCGACGAGAGGGAAAAGGTCGAGGAAAACCGCCGCCGCGTCAGCGGCTGGTTCGGCCTTTCCCCCGAGAAACTCGCGACCGTGCACCAGGTCCACTCGCCGGACGTGGTCGTCGTTGACCGCACCTATGGTGGCGACCGACCGACGGCCGATGCGCTCGTTACCGCATCTCCCGGCGTCATCCTCGGCGTGCTTTCGGCCGATTGCGGCCCGGTGCTGTTTGCCGATGCCGAAGCGGGGGTCATCGGGGCCGCCCATGCCGGCTGGAAGGGCGCGCTCGGCGGGGTGCTGGAGAACACCATCCTCGCCATGCAATCGCTCGGTGCGCGACGCGAGGCGATCACCGCCTGCCTCGGCCCATCGATCAGCGGCGCCAATTACGAGGTCGGACCGGAATTCGTCGACCGCTTCATCGCCGAGAACCCGGCCTTCGCCCAGTTCTTCAGCCCTTCGGCAAAGCCCGGCCATGCCATGTTCGACCTGCAGGGTTTGACGGTGAAGCGGCTGACCGATGCCGGGATACGGGCCGAAAGCCTCGGCATCTGCACCTATGCCGATCCCGACGCCTTCTATTCCTATCGCCGCACCACCCATGCCGGCGAGCCGGACTATGGACGACAGATATCCGCGATTGCCATAAGGGAGGACTGACATGGCCCTGCACTTCGACGCGAGCGAATATGCCGTCCGGCTGGAGCGGCTGACCGCCAGCATGGCCGAGCAGAAACTCGACACCATCCTGCTCTTCGCCCAGGAAAGCATGTACTGGCTGACCGGCTACGACACGTTCGGCTATTGCTTCTTCCAGACGCTGATCGTCAAGGCCGACGGCACGATGACGCTGTTGACCCGCTCGGCCGACCTGCGCCAGGCGAAACAAACCTCCAATATCGAAAACATCGTCATCTGGGTCGACCGGGTGAATGCCGACCCCACCATGGACCTGCGCAATCTCCTGAGCGAGATGGACCTGCTCGGCGCGAGAATCGGTATCGAATACGACACCCACGGCATGACCGGCCGCGTCGCCCGCCTTCTCGACAACCAGCTCACCAATTTCTGCGAGATCATCGACGCCTCCTATCTCGTCAGCGAACTCAGACTGGTGAAGAGTGCGGCGGAAATCGCCCATGTCGAGCGGGCGGCCGCACTCACCGACGATGCGCTCGACGCCGCCCTGCCGCTGATCAGGGCCGGCGGTGACGAAGCCGCGATCCTCGCCGCCATGCAAGGGGCGATCCTGGCCGGCGGAGGCGACTATCCGGCCAACGAATTCATCATCGGTTCCGGCTCGGATGCGCTGCTTTGCCGCTACAAGTCCGGACGCCGCGCGCTCTCCGCCAAGGACCAACTGACGCTCGAATGGGCCGGTGTCAGCGCGCACTATCATGCCGCCATGATGCGCACGATCGCGATCGGCGAGCCGAGCGCCCGCCATCGCGAGCTCTATGCCGCCTGTCAGGAAACCATCAAGGCAGTCGAGGAGGTTCTCCGCCCGGGCTTTACCTTCGGCGACGTGTTCGACACCCATGCGCGGATCATGGACGAACGCGGCCTTGCCCGCCATCGGCTCAACGCCTGCGGCTATTCGCTCGGCGCCCGTTTCTCGCCCTCCTGGATGGAGCACCAGATGTTCCATACCGGCAACGCCCAGCCGATCCTAGCCGACATGTCGCTCTTCGTGCACATGATCATCATGGACAGTGAGCGGGAGACCGCGATGACCCTCGGCCACACCTATCTGACCACCGCCGAAGCGCCGCGGGCGCTCTCGCGCCATCCTCTCGAACTGCTCGTGCGGTAGCCGACGGCAACCCTGAGGCGATAATCCGCCCTCTTCGCCAGCACTCTAAGGAATTGATAGGATTTTAACGTTATCCTCTTCAAATCCACATGGAGGTGGCACGAGGACGGCAGCGACGATGAAACTCTCTCGAACGGCTACGGCCGGCCTGATCGCGGCGGCAGCACTCACAGCCTGCAACACGCCCGATGCCTTGGTGCCGCCGATGGAAATCGGCGACGGCGGGCAGCCCGTGAGCGAGAGCGAACTGTCGCCAGGTCCGCAGTCGGCCTATTCGGAGCCGTCCTACACCCAGAGCCCGTCGCTTGCCGAACAGGGCTATACTCAGCAGCCGCAGAACTCGCTGGAAGCCCAGGCCGCGGCGCTCGCCACCGGCCAGAACAACCCGGTTGCCTCTCCGCCACTTTCCGGCGGACAAGTGAGCGAAGACAGCTATCCGCAAGCCCCGGCCCCCGCTGCCCAGCCGCTCGCGCCCGCCGAAGGACCGCTGCAGCCGCCCGCGCAGCCGGCGGAATTCGCCCAGGCACCCCAGCAAACCGCCCAGCAACAGCCGGCACCCGCCCAGCAAAACGTCGCTGCCCTCGCCCCGGCCGGCGCTGCCGGCACCATCCGCTTCCTGCCGATCATCGGCGCCCCGGTCCAGTCGATCACGCCGCTGTCGCGCCAGCTCGGCGCCGAGGCGCGCGGCAAGGGCCTGACGATCAAGAGCGCCAGCGATCCGGCCAGCGAACATATCCTGAAGGGCTATTTCTCCGCCTTCGGCGACGGCGGCACGGTCACGGTCGTCTATGTCTGGGACGTGCTGGACAGCGGCGGCAACCGCCTGCATCGCATCCAGGGCGAGGAGAAGGTGCCGTCAGCAGCGACCGATCCCTGGGCCGGTGTACCGGCCTCGCTGATGCAGCAGATCGGCACAAAGACCATCGCCGAATACACGTCATGGCGGCAGGCGCGCGGCGGCTGAACGCCACCGCTTGGAATCTTTTCACGAAAAAGGAAGGCATTTCCGGCAAACCACTTGCATTCGGGGGGAAGGGCGCTAAAAAGCGCCCATCTCAGCATGACAACAGGCGGACCAACATGAAGGTTTTCGCAGGTAATTCGAACCGGCAACTCGCCGAGGCAATCTGCAATTATCTCAACGTACCACTCGGAAAAGCCAGTGTCAGGCGGTTCGCAGACCAGGAAATTTTCGTAGAAATTCAGGAAAATGTGCGCGGTGAGGACGTCTTCGTCGTCCAGTCGACATCATTTCCCACCAACGATCACCTGATGGAACTGCTGATCATGATCGATGCCTTCCGCCGCTCGTCGGCCAAGCGCATCACGGCAGTCCTTCCCTATTTCGGCTATGCCCGCCAGGACCGCAAACCCGGTCCCCGCACCCCGATCTCGGCCAAGCTCGTCGCCAATCTGATCACCGAGGCCGGCGCAGATCGCGTGCTGACCCTCGACCTGCATGCAGGCCAGATCCAGGGCTTCTTCGACATCCCGACCGACAACCTCTACGCCGTGCCGCTGCTCGCCCGCGACGTGAAGGAACGCTACGACACCAAGAACGTCACGGTCGTTTCGCCTGACGTCGGCGGCGTCGTCCGCGCCCGCTCGCTCGCCAAGCGCCTCGACTGTCTGCTGGCCATCGTCGACAAGCGTCGCGACCGGCCGGGTGAATCGGAAGTCATGAACGTCATCGGCGACGTGTCCGGCAAGGATTGCATCCTGATCGACGACATCGTGGACAGCGGCGGAACGCTGTGCAATGCGGCAGAAGCGCTGTTGAAGAACGGTGCCACCAGCGTCACCGCCTATATCACCCATGGCGTGCTGTCCGGCGGCGCGGTTGCCCGCGTGACCTCCTCCAAGCTGCGCGAACTGGTCATCACCGATTCGATCCAGCCGACCACGGCGGTACAGTCCGCCCACAACATCCGCGTGCTGACAACGGCCAACCTGCTCGGCGAAGCGATCAACCGCACCAGCGCCGAAGAATCGGTATCGAGCCTGTTCGACTGAACCGGCCGCCCGAGGGCTGAAATTTCAAATCCCGCGGAGCTCGCGCTTCGCGGGATTTCCTATTTCGAGTCTAAACGGAAGTCTTCGATGCGACGGCCGGAATGGCGCAGGCCTCGCCGCCGGCAAACAGCCGCGAGCGCGTCAGGAAACGCCGTTCGCGCCCGTTGTCGAGCGAGAACATGCCCCCTCGCCCCGGCACCACGTCGATGATCAGCTGCGTGTGTTTCCACACCGCGTACTGCGAGCCGCTGATATAGACCGGCACGCCGCCAATCTCTCCGAGCTTCACATCGGTCTCGCCGACCCGGTACTCGGCAGTCGGGTAGCACATCGGCGACGAGCCGTCGCAGCAGCCGCCGGACTGGTGAAACAGAATGTCGGGATGATCCGCCTGGATCTCCCGGATGAAGTCCAGTGCTGCCTGCGTGGCTGTCACGCGCGGCTGCGCCGCGTTAGTCTCGTCGATCATGAGGTCTTCCTCCTTCCCGAAACGGCAATCCCTCCCCCTGCCAGGGCAGGGAGAGGGACGGCAAGAGGCTGAAGCGGGGGCAACAAACCTCCTGCCTGTGGAGATGGTTGGATCAGAAGAAGCCCAGCGCCTTCGGGCTGTAGCTGACCAGCATGTTCTTGGTCTGCTGGTAGTGGTCGAGCATCATCTTGTGGGTTTCACGGCCGATGCCCGACTGCTTGTAGCCACCGAACGCGGCATGCGCCGGATAAGCGTGGTAGCAGTTGGTCCACACACGGCCGGCCTGGATGTCGCGGCCAAAATTGTAGCAGCGGTTGGCATCGCGGCTCCACACGCCCGAGCCGAGGCCGTAGAGCGTGTCATTGGCGATCTCGAGCGCTTCGGCGTCGTCCTTGAAGGTCGTGACCGACACCACCGGTCCGAAGATCTCCTCCTGGAAGACACGCATCTTGTTGTGGCCCTTGAACACCGTCGGCTTGACATAGTAGCCGCCGGCGAGATCGCCGGACAGGTTGTTGCGCTCGCCGCCGATCAGCACCTCGGCGCCTTCCTGGCGGCCGATATCCATGTAGGACAGGATCTTTTCCAGCTGCTCGCTCGACGCCTGGGCGCCAATCATCGTCGACATGTCGAGCGGATCGCCCTGCTTGATGGCGGCAACGCGCGCAAGCGCCTTCTCCATGAAGCGGTCATAGATCTTTTCATGCACCAGCGCGCGGCTCGGGCAGGTGCAGACCTCGCCCTGGTTGAGCGCGAACATGGCAAAGCCTTCGAGCGCCTTGTCGAGATAGTCGTCGTCCTCGCGCATGACGTCTTCGAAGAAGATGTTCGGCGACTTGCCGCCGAGTTCGAGCGTGACCGGGATGAGGTTCTGGCTGGCATACTGCATGATCAGCCGGCCGGTCGAGGTCTCGCCGGTGAAGGCGATCTTGGCGATGCGCGGGCTGGTGGCGAGCGGCTTGCCGGCTTCGAGACCGAAACCGTTGACGATGTTCAAGACACCCGGCGGCAGAAGGTCGGCGATCAGTTCGGCCAGCACCAGGATCGAGGCCGGGGTCTGCTCGGCCGGCTTCAGGACGACGCAATTGCCGGCGGCGAGCGCCGGTGCGACCTTCCAGGCCGCCATCAGGATCGGGAAGTTCCACGGAATGATCTGGCCGACGACGCCGAGCGGCTCATGGAAGTGATAGGCGATCGTGTCGTGGTCGACTTCGCCGATCGTGCCTTCCTGGGCGCGAATGCAGGCGGCGAAATAGCGGAAATGGTCGATGGCGAGCGGAATGTCGGCTGCCATTGTTTCGCGCAACGGCTTGCCGTTGTCCCAGGTCTCGGCGCGCGCCAGGAGTTCGAGATTGTCCTCCATCCGCTGCGCTACCTTCATCAGGATGTTGGAGCGGTCGGTGGTCGACATGCGGCCCCACTTGTCCTTGGCGGCGTGGGCTGCATCGAGCGCCAGATTGACGTCCTGCTCGTCGGAACGGGCAACCTCGCAGAGCTTGCCGCCAGTCACCGGCGTGGTGTTGTCGAAGTAGCGGCCATTGACCGGCTCGACCCACTGGCCGCCGATGAAATTGCCGTAGCGGAGCTTGAACGGCGTCTTGCTCGCGGTCTGTACCTGAATGTTCATGCTGTCATCCTCCCTGGGAAAGGTCCCTCCAGCGGACCTGTGCGAGGATGATTGCGGGGAAAGATCGCCGGCGATAGGGAGCCAAAATCATACCGCAGCGCACACTGTTTCAGGAATGCGACAGATACGGCAAGGCGGCCTATTGCAGCGAAAAGCGCTTGATTTTCCGATGCAGGGTCGCGCGGCTGATGCCGAGAATCTGCGCGGCTTGCGACACATTGCCGTTGCAGCGGGTCAAAGCCCGCCGCAGCGCCGCGCGCTCCGCGTCGTCGAGATCGGAGCTCGCGTCGCCCCTGCTCTCGAGCAAGGCGTCGGCTGCCGGAAGCCCCTGCGCGATCCGCAGGTCGTCAAGCTTGAGGGCGGCACGCGCGGCTTTCGTCGCCCCGAGGATCAGGTCGTCATAGTCCACGGCGATAAGGGCCGCGGTGGCGGCATGGGCCGTCGGCACCATGATGATGCGTGCACCCGGAAAGGCCTGGCGGAAAAGTGTTGCCTCGACCCGCGAGGCAACGTCGCGCACCGCCTGCGACAGGATCGCCAGCGTCATGTCGGTGACGTCGCTCCGGCAGGTGGAAATGTCGAGAGCAGCAGCCACCCGGCCCATGTGATCGCGGATCGGCGCGGTCGCGCAGCTCAGCTCGATGTTGGAGCTAAGGAAGTGCTGTTCCCGATGGATGATGACGGACCGCTCGTCGGCAAGCGCCGTGCCGATGCCGTTGGTGCCGACACTCGCCTCGCTCCAGACATTCTGCTGCCACAGGCCGAGTTCGCGGAAGTCGGCGTCGTCGCCGGCAGATCCGCGCCGATCAAGCACGATCCCGTCGCGGTCGGACAGCACGATGCAGCAGCCGGAGCGTCCGACAGTCTGATGGAGACGGTCCACCTCATCGCTGCAGGCAAGCACAAGATGCTCCATCCGCTCGCGCGCGGAACGAAACACGGAATCCTCGACCTGCACCGGCTTTCGCCCTTCTTCGGGCGCCAACTGGTGGAGGTTGAGGCAGCGCCGCCACGAAGCGGCAATCGGCGAACTCGCCGCCGCGGAGTTCTGCGACGCGGTCGCGTAGACCAAGTCAGAATGGCTGGATGGCTGGCGCATCGGCTCCTCCCAAAGCGATAATGCCTACATCGCGGGATTCTTTCAATGACGACTAACTAAAACAAGGCGTGCGGTATCGTCATGGCGCAAACTGTCGCAGATATGCGACACCTACGCTGGCCACCGACCGGCTGGTGCCGATAAAGTCTCGGGCCGGGCGAGCGGAAAGCCCTTCGCATGCGTCCTTGTGACGAAACCTCCCGGCAAAGCTTGCCTTTCCGGCACTTCTGTTCTATAGCGCGCCCGTCCGTGTAGACACCCTTGGAGGCAACGCGGATGAGGTTCTCTATGAGGCCTCCGGTTTCAGCAGGCGACGATATGGTACGCCGGCGAGACTCTCCAAACAACCTCGAAAGGTAAAACCATGAGCCACTCTTCTTACGAGCTCAAGGCCGAGGCGCGCGAACGGGTAGGTAAGGGGTCCTCCCGTGAACTTCGCCGCAACGGTTTGATTCCCGCTGTCATCTACGGTGACAAGCAGGCCCCCATCGCGATCTCGCTCAACAGCAACGAAGTGACGAAGCGTATCCACGCCGGCGGTTTCATGACCACCGTCGCCACGATCGAAGTCAACGGCGAGAAGATCAGCGTCCTGCCGAAGGACTACCAGCTCGATCCGGTCCGCGACTTCACCATGCACGTCGACTTCCTGCGCGTCTCCGCTGACAGCAAGGTCACCGTGGAAGTTCCGGTTCACTTCATCAACGAAGACAAGTCGGCCATCAAGATCGGTGGCGTTCTGAACGTCGTTCGTCACGAAGTCGAGCTGCACTGCCCGGCCAACAACATTCCGGAATTCATCACCGTCGATCTCACCGGTGCGAAGATCGGCGACAGCCTGCACATCTCGCATGTCAAGCTGCCGGCTGGCGTGACCCCGGTCATCACCGACCGCGACTTCACGATTGCCACGATCGTCGCTCCGGCTGGTGGCCTTGCCGAAGAAGGCGAAGCAGAAGCCTGATAAATACGGCAGCATCGTTGCCGCATGAAGATCCCGCCTCCCCTCGGAGGCGGGATTTTTTTATGGCCGGGACACGCGGATAAATACAACTTGCGCGAAATCTGGGGCGTCTGCTTTAGCGAGATTTAATCAATTCGTGAAACCGTTCGGGTTCGATTCACGGGGCATCGGGGAGCATATCGTCTTGGCTTTGATCAAGGACCGTCACATGTTTGATGGGACCGCCGCGGCATGACCCGGTCGATCGAAAGCCGATTCCTCGCCATCGTCGCGATTACCGTCTTCATTCTGGTGGTACCGCTGTTCGCGCTGTTCCTGGCGCTGTCGTCCGACCGAGCCGCCAAGGAACTCCAGGATCACGTCGAAATCCTGCTGGCCACCAATTCCCAGGCCCTGGCCAAGCCGATGTGGGATTTCGACCGCGAAGGCGTCGAGCAGATCGCCGCAACCATCATCTCCGCCAATTCGGTGAGCAAGGTCCAGGTCCGGGACCTGTCGGGCGGCATCAACATCTCCATGCCCCCCCTGCCCAGATGGCCGAAGAGCGGCGTGGAATCGCAGTCGCGCGAGATCTTCTACGAGGGCGTGGAAGGTCGCAAGCCGGTCGGAACGATCACCATCTACTACGGCCGGTTCGACGCGATCTCCTCATTGCGCGATGCGGAAGCGATCCTGATCGGCATCTTCGTCGTTGCCGTCCTCGGCGTCGTCCTCGCCGCGATCTTCGGCAACCGCCTGATGATCATCCAGCCGCTGATGAAGCTGACGGCGGCGATCGAGGCGACCCGCCAGCTCGGTTCGCGCCATCACGTCGACTGGCAGTCCAACGACGAGATCGGCCGGCTGGCGAAGAGCTTCAACGCCATGCAAAGCCAGCTCGAGCAGGAAGAGCGCGAACTGAAGATTGCCCACCGCCGTGCCACTGACATCTACAACCTGACCCCCGCCATGCTGTTCTCGCTCGACGAACAGGACCGCATCACCGGCGTGAGCGACTACTGGCTGCTGGCCACCGGCTACCAGCGCAGCGAGGTGCTGGGCAAGCGTTTCGCCGATCTCGTGCACGAGGATGCCCGCGAGGGCTATCTCGAACGCAAGCGGCAGAAGCACCGTGAGAATGCCGTGGTCGAGAGCACGACCAAATTCGTCTGCGCCGGCGGCAATCTGATGGATGTGCTGATCGTCGAGGCGAGCAAGGAAGGCAAGACGGGCGAAAACGGGCTGTCGCTCAGCGTCATGACCGACGTGACCGCGCTCAAGCAGTCCGAGGCCCGCAACCACCGCCAGGCGATCACCGACCACCTGACCGGCCTGATGAACCGCCAGGGCTTCGAGAACGCACTGGATGCCGAGATCCGCCAGACCGACGCGATGGGCGGCGAACTCGCCTGCATCTTCGTCGACCTCGACCGCTTCAAGTGGATCAACGACAATCTCGGGCACCAGGCGGGCGATACCGTGCTGCGCATGCTGGTCGACCTGATGCGCCCGCTCCTGCCGTCCGGCGCTGTGGCCGCCCGCCTCGGCGGCGACGAGTTCGCCGTCCTGTTGCGCTCCGCCCGGGTCGAGCACGACGCGCTGGAACTCAGCCATCGCCTCTGCGCCATCTTCGACGAGCCTCTGCTGGTGCAGGGCGCCACCGTGCGCCTCAGCGCCAGCGTCGGCGTGGCGCTCTATCCGCGCCATGCCAGCAATGCCGCCGAACTGCTGCAAAAGTCGGACATGGCCATGTACAGCAAGAAGCGCGACGGCAAGAACGGTGCCCTGCTCTACGATCCGCTGATCCAGGACACCACCCGCCAGCGCGCCGCGATCGAACGCGACATCGAGGCGGCCCTCGAGGAAGACTGGTTCGAGGCCTATTTCCAGCCGATCGTCGACCTCGAGAGCGACCGGGTCGTCGGCTACGAGGCGCTGCTGCGGCTGGAGCATCCGACCAAGGGCACGTTACCGCCCAGCGACATCATCAAGGTTGCGGAAGAGACCGGCGCGATCACCCGTATCGGCAACCGCATCCTCGAAAAGGCCCTCGCCAATCTGGTGACAATCTCGAAGGCGACGCAAGATGACGAGGCCTATATCGCCATCAATTTCTCGCCGCTGCAGTTCGACCAGGGCCTGCCGATCCGGCTCGCGGCGCTGAGCTCCCGCTACGGCATCGCGCCGCACCGCCTGGTGATCGAGATCACCGAAGCGACCCTGCTGCACGACAATCCGCAGATCCGCACCATTCTCGACGAATTCAACCGCTTCGGCTGCCGCATCGCGCTCGACGACTTCGGCACCGGCTATTCGTCGCTCAGCTACCTCAACCGCTTCCCCGTCGACATCGTCAAGATCGACCAGTCCTTCATCCGCTCGCTCTCGGTCGAGGAGCCGGAACTGCAGCACAAGAGCCGCATGCTGGTCGAAGGCATCACGGCGATTTCGCACAAGATGGAATGCTCGGTCGTGGCCGAGGGCATCGAAACCGCGGAACAGCGCGACATCCTGCGCCAGTTCGGCGTCGATCGTGGCCAGGGCTATCTGTTCGCCCGGCCTCAGCCGGTCAGTCAGCTGATCAAGACAATGGCAGAAACACGAAACCGCAGGAGCTCGGTCGCCTGAGCATCCCCTGATATCGAGAAGGAAAGTGCCTATGAGGATCGCCGCATTTCTTCTGTCGATGGGACTGGCAAGCGCCGCCGGTGCCGAAACCATCCATTTCACCACCGAGGACTACCCGCCCTACAATTTCCGCGAGGGCGGCGAATACAAGGGCGTAGGCTACGAACAGACGGTCGCCCTGATGAAATACGTCAAGGCCGATCACACGATCGAGATGATGCCCTGGGCCCGGGCGCTGTCGCTCGCCGAGACCGACCGGACGCACTGCGTGTTCACCACCGCCCATATCGCCGAGCGCGACAAACGCTTCAAATGGGTGGAACCGCTCGCCATCGACCGCAACGTGATGATCGCCAACAAGGCGTCCGGCATCAAGCCGCGTTCGATCGAGGAAGCCCGCCAGTACACGGTCGGCACCCAGCGCAACGACTATACCCAGGACCTTCTGGAACGGAACGGTTTCCCGAAGATCGACCTCGCCACCGACCTGAAGCTCACCTTCAAGAAGCTGATGAGCGGGCGCATCGACCTGATGCCGATCTCGGAGAAGTATTTCGAAGACCTGAAGGCCGAGGGCAACGCCATCGAGGCGCTGTTCGTCCTGTCGGAACAGAAGTTCGCCATCGCCTGCAATATCGACTTCCCCGATGCGCTGATCGCCGAGATGCAGGCCGGGCTCGACAAGCTGATCGCCGACGGGACCCAGAAAACGATCTTCGAGAAATACAAGATGCCGCTCGGCAACTGACCGGCAAGCGCCGTCGCAGCCCTTAAACCGGGTTGACAACGCAGCCGTTTCGCGGTGCTGAGAGGTGACCTTTCATCATCGACGGACACGGCTCATGATCATCATAGCGGGGCTCGGCAATCCCGGCGCGAAGTACGGCGACAACCGCCACAATATCGGCTTCATGGCGGTCGACGCCATCCACCGGCGCCATGCCTTCTCGCCCTGGGCGAAGAAGTTCAGGGCCGAGATCGCCGAGGGCGAGATCGGCGGCGAGAAGGTGCTGCTGATGAAGCCGCAGACCTTCATGAACCTGTCGGGCGAATCGGTCGGCGAAGCCATGCGTTTCTACAAGCTCGGACCCGGCGACATCGTCGCCGTGCATGACGAACTCGACCTGCTGCCCGGTAAGGTGCGCATCAAGACCGGCGGCGGCCATGGCGGCCACAACGGGCTGAAATCCCTCGACGCTCATTGCGGCAAGGACTACCGGCGGCTGCGTCTCGGCATCGGCCATCCGGGCGACAAGGACCGGGTACACGGCCATGTGCTCGGCGACTTCGCCAAGATCGACCGCGTCTGGCTGGAACCGCTGCTCGACGCCATCGCCGACAATGCCGACATGCTGGTCAAGGGCGAAGACGGCAAGCTGATGAACAAGCTGGCGCTCGCCACCGGGGCCAAGGAGGAGACCCCCTCGCCGGTCAAGACCGACAAGCCCGTCAAGCCGGCCGGCCAGTCGCATATCCGCCAGGCCCGCAACAACGTCCAGCCGAAAAAGCTGCCGGAAACGGGACCGATGGCGGAAATGCTCAAACGCATGTTCGGCAAGAAGGACGATTGACGCCATGTCGAAGACCATCGAGGTCCGGCCGCTGCAGAAGAGCGATCTGGCAGGCCTGCTCGCGCTCTACGCCCAATTGATCGAAGACGACCTGCCGCTCTCTCCTGCCTTGGCCGAGACACGATTCGATGAAATGCTGAAACGTGACGGCCTCACCGTGTTCGGTGGTTTCGCCGACGGCATTCTCGCCAGCACATGCATCCTGATCGTGGTGCCCAATCTCACCCGTGGCGGCATGTCCTATGCCTTCATCGAGAACGTCGTGACGGACGAAGGCCATCGCCGCACAGGCCTCGGGCGCCGGACGGTCAGAACCGCGATCGATGCGGCATTTGACGCCGGCTGCTATACGGTTCGGCTGCAGACGGGCGACAAGCGGCCCGGCACGCTCGACTTCTACAGGAGCTGCGGCTTCGACTTGACGAAACACGGGCTGGAGGTACGCCGGATCCCACCCCGCTAGGTTCCGCCCGTACATCGGGCGGAACAAGGACGGCCGCTGCTGCATTGACCAGCCCTGGAGGCCCCCTTATGCAACTCGCCCTATCACCGTTACCCCTGCCCGGTCCCTTGAGCCGCAGACTGGATCTCTTCGCCCTCAAGCTGTCCCAGCCCAAGGGCATGACCTTCGACTTCTCCACGCCCCAGGGCGAACCGGCGCTGGTGCCGGCCGACTCTGTCTCCTGGCAGGTATTCAAGAACCCGGTCACCGTCTTCATCGGCGGCATCGCCGCAGTGTTGCTCGAACTGGCCGAGCCGCATGTGCGCGACGGCGTCTGGCAACACAGCAGCTTTCGCACCGACGCGCTCACCCGCATGCAACGCACCGGCCTCGCCGCGATGATCACTGTCTACGGCGCGCGCAGCCGGGCCGAGGCGATGATCGAGGGCGTCAACCGGCGACACGGATCGGTGACCGGCCTGACGGCGGAGGGCAAGCCCTATCGCGCCGACGATCCGATCCTGCTGGACTGGGTTCAGGCGACCGCCGCCTTTGGTTTCATGGAAGCCTATCACCGCTATGCCCACCCCCTGTCCGACGAGGCCCGCAACCGCTTCCTGGCGGAGGGCAAGGCCGCGGCCAAGCTCTACGGCGCAACCAATGCGCCGACTTCCGTCCCCGAGATGAACATGCTCTTCAACGTGATGCGCCCGAGACTGGCGAAAACCGAAATCGTCTTCGAGTTCCTCGACATCGTCGGCAAGGTTCCGGCCCTGCCGGCGGCACTTCGCCCTTTCCAGAAGCTGCTCATCACCGCCGCGGTCGAGCTTCTGCCCGGCTGGGTGCGCGACCGGCTGGGGCTCAGGCAATCCTGGTCGCTGACGCCATGGCAACGCGCCCTGGTCAAGGCCGCGGCCTTCGGCGCCGAGCGCATCATGCTGCCCTCGTCCGCTCCGGTTCAGGCCTGTCGCCGCCTGGGGCTCCCAGACACCTACCTCTACCGCCAGCGCCCCTGATCACGGCGCAGCACGCCTATTCCTCGGGTTCCGTGGTGAACATCAGCGGGAACCCCGCCTCCTTGCCGAGATCCGTCGCCTCCTTGGCCTTGGTCTCGGCAATGTCGCGCGTGCAGACGACGACCACGGCGGAGCCGAACTTGTGCGCCGTCATCATCACCCTGTAGCCGGTCTCCTCGCTCATGCGGAAGACAGCCTTCAGCACCATGGTGACGAACTCGCGCGGCGTGAAGTCGTCGTTGATGAGCAGCACCTTGTAGAGCCTCGGCCTTTCCGGCTTCGGGTTGGTCACCGTCTTCGGCTTGAGGGCGACATCGTCTCCCGTCATCGAAACCTCTCCAGCGATGACTTGAGGCCTTGACCTGCGGCGGTCGGCCCCACACACCTGCATTCTACCGCATAGCGCAGCGACCGTCGACCGTGAGCCCAGAAGGCTCTGGTACGGCTCCAGAGACTTGACCGCACCCTTCCTTTATCCCATAGGCGTGGGCAAAGATCATTCCAAGCTAAACAGGTACTCTGGCCATGGGCTTCAAATGCGGTATCGTCGGCTTGCCCAATGTCGGCAAGTCCACCCTCTTCAACGCGCTGACCAAGACGGCAGCGGCGCAAGCCGCCAACTATCCGTTCTGCACGATCGAGCCGAACACCGGCGAAGTGGCCGTGCCGGACCCGCGCATGCAGAAGCTGGCCGCGGTCGCGGGCTCGAAGGAAATCATCCCGACCCGCATCTCCTTCGTCGACATTGCCGGCCTGGTGCGCGGCGCGTCGAAGGGTGAAGGCCTCGGCAACAAGTTCCTCGCCAACATCCGCGAAGTCGATGCCGTAGTCCACGTGCTGCGCTGCTTCGAGGATGACGACATCACCCATGTCGAAGGCCGTATCAACCCGGTCGGTGACGCCGAGACCATCGAGACCGAGCTGATGCTCGCCGACCTCGAAAGCCTGGAACGCCGCGTCGAGCAGACCCGCAAGCGTGCCGCCTCCAAGGACAAGGAATCGCTCGCCCAACTGCCGGTCATGGAAGCCGTGATCAAGCTGCTGAACGAAGGCAAGCCGGCCCGCCTGCTGCTGAAGACCCTTGCCGCCGACGACATCGAAATCCTCAAGGGCTTGAACCTTCTGACCTCGCATCCGGTGCTTTATGTCTGCAACGTCGCGGAAGCCGATGCGGTGGACGGCAATGCCCATACGAAGGCCGTCGCCAAGATGGCAGACGAACAGGGCGCGGAATGCGTCATCATCTCCGCGGCGATCGAATCCGAAGTGGCCCAGCTGCCGGAAGAGGAAGCCAAGGAATTCCTCTCGGCGCTCGGCCTCCACGAAGCGGGCCTCGACCGCCTGATCCGCGCCGGCTACCACCTGCTGGACCTCATCACCTATTTCACGGTCGGCCCAAAGGAGTGCCGTGCCTGGACCATCGTTCGCGGCACCAAGGCTCCGGCCGCTGCCGGCGTCATCCATACCGACTTCGAACGCGGCTTCATCCGCGCCTTCACCATCGGCTATGACGACTACATCAACTACAAGGGCGAAGTCGGCGCCAAGGAAGCCGGCAAGGGCCGCGACGAAGGCAAGGAATATGTCGTCCACGACGGCGACGTGATCCACTTCCGTTTCAACACCTGAGACGGACCGCGCCCGACATTGCAGTCGAACTTTTGCGCTGCCGCCCTTATCAACGAAGGGGCGGCAGTTTTGCCTGGAGCGAAAGCGGAAGGGTCGAGACCACGCCGCGGCGGAACCACGGCCAGCCGACGCCGATGGTCAGCACCACAAGCCCGACGATCAGCAGGGTCACGAAGACATAGAAGCCGAGCTCCATCTGCGCCTTCTCGAACAGCTTGTAGATGGCAAAGCCGAGCGACAGCAGGCCTGAGGTGACGAAGGCGCGTCGGTCGATCACCAGTCCGACGCCCATGAACATCGCGACGATCACGACCACCAGGAAGGCCTCGAGACTGCCGGCATTCTCTGAAAACACGGCGAAACCGCCGACATCCCCCATGAAGACGAAGGACAGCATGGCGTAGAGCAAGGCCGGCGCCGCACCGAGATGCATCCAGAACGCCACGTCGGAATTGCGCGTCGTCCTCGCCGGATCCTTGAGGTCGAAGCTGAGCGCCAGGGCAAACAGCGCCAGCGCCGTCGCCAGCAGGATGACCGAGGTCGCCGTGCGATGGTTGAGGATGAAGCCCGGATCGCCGGTCGCCGCGATGATGCCGTTGAAGAGGGCCACCAGCCCCAGTCCGCAGGTCGTCATCAACAGCAATGCCAGCGACAGCGGCACCCGGTAGCGCCAGTAGAAGGGCGCGAGCAGGATCGGAAAAGGCAGGACAAAGAGCAGCGCATAGACGGCCGGGCTGATCGCCTCCCCGTCCGTGTCGAGAGCGAGAGCCGCGACGACGGCGATCCATTGGACGAAGGCAACGGTCAGCGCGACGGCAGGCAGGGCCAGCCGCTGGCGACGCACCAGCACTTCGGCAAGGATCAGGATCGCCGGCAATGCGCCATAGACCGTGCTCACGCCCCAGATCCCGGCGAGCACGATGACGATGCCGATGGTGATCAGCACATCGTGGAAGCCGCGCACGAAACGCGGCGTCTCGGTGTCGCCCACCGGGCTTTCCGCATCGGCCACGTCCATGTCCGGCAGGATCGCCGCGCTGGTCTTGCGCGTTATGTAGGACTGCAACTGCTCGGCCTGGAGGCCGCTGATGATGCCCTCCTCGGCCGCACCAGCCAGAATGGCCTTCATATTGGGAACCACGAAACCGTCCTTCGGTGAATTCAGTGACGCCCCTAGATACAGATCCGCCGACCGGCAGGCCAGAGCCGTGCGGTCAAATTTCCGAATTGGTCGCGACCGACCCTCCCATGGGATCGCCCCGAATCTGCCATCGCCAGATCGAGAAGGACCCGCCGGCAGCCGACCGGCGGGTCCTTTGATGGCAATTCGGGTAATCCCGAGATCAGACCTTCTTCATCGGGCAGGTCGACATGCCGAAGATCGAATAGAGCGGGCAGGTCGAGAGAAGCCCGGTCAGCAGCGGCACGATGCCGATCAGCGTGAAATAGCGCCAGGAGGCATCGGGATAGATGAAGAACAGCGACAGCACGACGAGACCGACGACGATGCGCAGGATACGATCGATCGATCCGACATTCTTGGCGAACATGGCAATTTCCTTTCGGGGCTGGGCATCTTGCACAGTGTCGCCAATATAGCGCCTGCCGAAGACCAGTCAGTGACTAAGTCACGCTTTCGAAGACTTGGCCATGCGGCCAAGCTCGGCTGCGTCCAGCACACGGATCAGGCCGCGCTCGTTGGCGATGACGCCCTTCGAGCCCAGCGCTTCGAGCCGGCGCGACACGACCTCGCGGGCCGATCCGATCATCACCGCCAGTTCCTGATGCGTCACCTCGATCACGTCATGGCCAGCCGCCCGTTCGACCAGCGCGTGGGCGAGCCGCTGCTCGACCTTGACGAAGGCGACCTGCTCCAGCACGAACATCAGGTCGTTCAGGCGCGCCGCAAAGGCGCGGAACACGAAAGTGCGAAAGGCCGCCGACGTCGCCATCAGCGTCTCGAACACCGACTGCGGAACCATCACCGCGACAAGATCCGTTTCGGCGATCGCCTCCCCCGTATAGACCGCACCACCCAGCACGCCGAGCGTGGTCTGCACGCAGGTCTCGCCGGGCGTCACCGCGTAGAGCAGAAGTTCACGCCCGCTCCGCCCCGTCAGGTAGACGCCGATGCGCCCGGAAATGAGGATGACGAAGGCCTCGGCCTGGTCGCCCGGGCGAAACAGCGTGGTGCGGTCGGCAATGAGTTGCGGCCGCAATCCCTCGAGATGACCCAGCGCCGCGCGGTCGAGTTCCGAAAGGAACGGCGCCTGTTCGATCCATCCCGCCATCGGCACTCCTTGTAATTGCAGTCCGAGCCGGCCATTCTGCACAGAAACGCCCACAAGGAAACGTCGCATGCCATCCCCGAAACTGCATTTCGAAGACTTCCATATCGGAAGGGTGTTCGAGCTTGGACCGAAGACCGTCGATGCCGCTGAAATTATTGAATTCGCAACGGAATTCGATCCGCAACCAATGCATCTCTCGGAACAGGCCGGCAAGGCCAGTATCCTCGGCGGGCTCAGCGCATCCGGTTGGCACACCAGCAGCATGTTCATGCGGATGATGATTGATTCCTACCTGCTCTCGTCCGTTTCGGAGGGCGCACCCGGCATTGACGTGATGGAGTGGAAGAAGCCGGTTCTCGCCGGCGACACCCTGAAGGGTCGCTCAACGGTCACGGCTGCGCGCACCATGCGCTCGCGCCCGCATATCGGCATCGTCACCTTCAGCCATGAACTGGAGAATCAGCGCGGCGAGACGGTCCTGCACTCCGAAAACGCCATCATGTTCCGCAGCCGCGGCGAGGAGAATGCCGCGTGAAGATGACCGAACTCTACCCCGCCGGCCACAAGGTCGAGACCGGATCGAAGCTCTTCACGGCAGAAGACATCATCCGCTTCGCGGAAAAATTCGACCCGCAACCCTTCCACACCGATGCCGAGGCGGCGAAGTCCTACGTCTTTGGCGCGCTCTGCGCCTCGGGCTGGCACACCTGCGCCGGCTGGATGCGCTGCTTCATCGACTTCTGGGGTACCGAGATCCGGCGGCTGAAGACCGAAGGCATCGCACCGCCCAAGCTTGGTCCCTCGCCGGGCTTCGAACAGTTGCAATGGCTGAAGCCGGTCTATGCCGGCGACACGATTACCTATAGCCTGACCAGCCTGGAAAGCCGGCCCCTCGCCTCCCGCCCCGGCCTGATGCTCAACATCGGCCTTGGCGAAGGGGTCAACCAGAACGGGGAAACGGTCCTGCGATTCAGGACCAAGATCCTCGAATTCGAATAGGAGAAGAGCCCCATGAACCTTCATGATTTCCACGCCGTCGACATCGACGGCAAGGACCGTCCGCTTTCGGACTTTGCCGGCAAGCTGGTTCTGGTCGTCAACACGGCAAGCGCCTGCGGCCATACCCCGCAATATGCCGGCCTGCAGCACCTGCAGGAGACCTTCGCCGACGACCTCGTCGTCCTCGGCTTTCCCTGCAACCAGTTCGGCGGTCAGGAGCCGGGCAGCGAAGCGGAGATCAAGGCCTTCTGCGACATCAACTACAAGGTCGGCTTCCCGCTGTTCGCCAAGGTCGAGGTCAATGGCGAAGGCGCCCATCCGCTGTTCAAGTATCTGACGCATGAAGTGCCCGGCATCCTCGGCACGGAGGCGATCAAGTGGAACTTCACCAAGTTCCTGGTTGGTCGTGACGGCGAGCCGATTGCCCGCTACGCTCCGGGCACCAAGCCGGAAGACATCGCCGGCGACATCCGCAAGGCGATCGGGGGCTGATGCGATGCGGTCGCGCGCCAGCGAGTTTCGGCTGTTCCCGACCGCACATCCGGGGCTTGCCGCCGTCGTCGCCCGCTCGGCCCACAGCTTCCCCCGCCACACCCATGACGAGTTCGGCATCGGCCTGATCGCCCGGGGCGGCCAGATGTCCGCCTCCGGGCGCGGACAGGTCACCGCCGGCGCCGGTGACATCATCACCGTCAATCCCGGCGAGGTGCATGACGGCGAGCCCCTGCGCGGCGAGGCCCGCGAGTGGCACATGCTCTATCTTTCGCCGGAACGCATGCAATCTGTGTCCCTCGGCTTCGAAGCGGCGGGGGAGTTCGAGTTCACCGCCCCTGTCTACCGGAACGGCGAACTGGCTCGGACCTTCGCGGCCGCCTTCAGGCGGCTGGCGCAGGCCGATGTCGCACAGCCGGAACTCGCCACCGACGAGGCGCTGCTGAACCTGTTCGCACCGCTGGTGAGAAAGACGGATCGCCAGGCACCGGATCGCCTTCACGCCGGCCTGCGGCGCGCGCGGGTGCGGCTCGATGACGACCCGGCAAGCAACCATTCGCTCGAGGGCCTCGCCGCCGAAGCAGGCCTCAGCCGCTTCCAGCTGCTCCGTGCCTTCGTCTCCTGGACCGGGCTCACGCCGCATGCCTATCTGATGCAGAAACGGGCAAACCTCGCGAAACAGCTGATTGCGGCCGGCCACGGGCTTGCCGCCGCCGCGCTCGAAGCCGGCTACGCCGACCAGAGCCACATGACTCGTGACTTCCGCCGCCGCTATGGCCTCACCCCGGCCGCCTTCGCCGGCAGCCGATAGTTGGGCTGCAATTCCGTTCAAGACCGGTCCCGGCGACGGCACTAGGCTGTGCCGGAACCCAATCCGAACGGAAGAGATCATGCTGCTGGAATTCACCCTCACCTCCCTTATCGTCATCGCCACGCCGGGCACGGGCGCGCTCTACACGATCGCCATGGGGCTCTCGCACGGCCGCGCCACCGCCCTCGTCGCGGCGCTCGGCTGCACCCTCGGCATCGTGCCGCACATGGCGGCCGCCATGCTCGGCCTGGCAGCAGTCCTGGCAACCAACGAGACAGCCTTCAACCTGCTGAAATTCGCCGGAGCGCTCTACCTGATCTGGATGGCGATCAGTGTCTGGCGCGATACCAGCCTGCTCACGCCATCGACCGACGACAGGCCGCGGTCCGGCCACGAGATCGTCCGCCATGCGGTCCTGATCAATCTGCTCAATCCGAAACTGTCGATCTTCTTCCTGGCGCTGCTGCCGCAGTTCGTGCACCCCGACCAGCCGCACGCGCTTCTGGCCATGAGCGGCTACAGCATCGCCTTCATGGCAATGACGCTCGTGGTCTTTGCCCTCTACGGCTGGTTTGCCGCCCTTGCCCGCGATCGCGTGCTGTCGAGCCGCGCGCTCACCAACGCCATCCGCCGGGTCTTCGCCGCGGGCTTCCTGATGCTCGGCGTGAGGCTCGCCCTCGCCGAGCGTTGACCGTTGGGCCTCAGTGGCCCGAAAACTCGACCAGAGTACGCACCTCGACGCCCAGCGCCTCGAGCTTCTGGCGACCGCCAAGATCGGGAAGGTCGATGACGAAGCAGGCCGAAACCACATCCGCGCCGAGCTTGCGCAGCAGCTGCACCGCACCGACCGCCGTGCCGCCGGTGGCGATCAGGTCGTCACACAGGATCACCTTCTCGCCCGGCTCGACGGCGTCGATATGCATCTCCATCTCGTCGACCCCGTATTCGAGGCTGTAGGCGATGCTGACCGTTTCGTGCGGCAACTTACCCTTCTTGCGGATCGGTACGAAACCGGCCGAGAGCTGATGGGCGAGCGCGCCCCCGAGAATGAAGCCTCGCGCTTCCATGCCCGCCACCTTGCCGACCTTCAGACCGGCATAGGGCTGCACCAGTTCATCGACGGCGCGGCGGAATGCGCGCGGATTGCCGAGCAGCGTGGTGATGTCGCGGAAGATGATGCCCGGCTTGGGATAGTCGGGAATGGAGCGGATCGAGGAAGCGAGCTCCAGCGCAAAGTTGCTCATATTGGGTCCATTGTCTGGTCGGTGGGAGGATGACGCCGGACACTATCAAGTCGGCCAATCCAGACCAACAAAAAAGGCGACCCGAAGGCCGCCTTTTCCGTTCAAACTCTGTCGCCCGAAAGGCTCAGTGTTCCTTGCTGGCATAGACCGACTTCTTCGTCAGGTAGACGAGCGCGGTGAAGATCACCAGGAACACCATGACCATGAAGCCGGTGCGCTTGCGCTCCTCGAGATGCGGCTCGGCGGCCCACATCAGGAAGGCGGAAATGTCCTTGGAATACTGGTCAAGCGTCTGCGGGGTGCCGTCGTCATAGGTGACCTGATCGTCGGCGATCGGCGGTGCCATGGCGAGCGCGGCAGCGCCGGCGAAGTACGGGTTGAAATACGTACCTTCGGCGACGGTGACGCCTTCCGGAGGCTCCTGGTAACCGGTCAGCAGCGAGTAGATATAATCCGGGCCGCCTTCCTGATACTGCGTGAAGATGTCGAACACGAAGGTCGGGAAGCCACGCTCGACGCCGCGAGCCTTGGCGAGCAGCGACATGTCCGGCGGAGCCGCACCACCGTTGGCGGCCGCAGCGGCTTCGTCGTTCGGGAACGGCGACGGGAAGTAGTCGGACGGAACGGCCTTGCGGGTGAACATCTCACCGTCGCCGTTCGGGCCGTCCTGCACTTCATACTCGGCGGCGAATGCCTTGACCTGCTCCTCGGAGTAGCCAAGCTCTTCCAGGGTGCGGAAGGGCACCAGCTTCATCGAGTGACAGGCCGAGCAGACTTCCTTGTAGATCTTCAGGCCGCGCTGCAACTGGGCCTTGTCGTACTTGCCGAACGGGCCGGCAAACGACCAGCCGAGATTGTGCGGCTTGAGGATCGGATAGTGGCTGGCAGCCGCGGCATGTTCGACGGCAGCCGCCAGGTCATGGCCTTCTTCCGCAGCCGCGAGGCTGGAACCGAAACCGGCCATGGCGGCGATCAGCGCGATGCTTGTAACAAGCTTTTTCATGTTGTTGATCCCTCTCTCGCGCACTCAGGCCTGGGTTGCGGCAGATTTGCCGCTTTTTTCGAGAACCGCCTCGGTGATCGAGTTCGGAATGCGGCGCGGGGTTTCGAAGAGACCCAGCAGCGGCATGATCACCAGGAAGAAGCCGAAGTAGTAGGCCGTGCCGATCTGCGACAGGATGACGTACAGGCCTTCAGCCGGACGCGAGCCGAGCCAGCCAAGCATGATGGCATTGGCGACGAAGATCCAGAAGAACAGCTTGTACCACGGACGGTAGACGGCCGAGCGAACCTTCGACGTGTCGAGCCAGGGCAGGAAGAACAGCACGAGGATCGCGCCGAACATGACGAGCACGCCGCCGAGCTTGGAGTCGATGAACAGCACGTTGAAGGTGATGGCGCGCAGCATCGCGTAGAACGGCAGGTAATACCATTCCGGAACGATGTGGGCCGGCGTCTTCAGCGGATTGGCCATCGTGTAGTTGTCGGGGTGGCCGAGATAGTTCGGCATGTAGAAGATGAACCAGGCGAAGACGATCAGGAAGACCGATACGCCGAAGGCATCCTTGAGCGTGGCGTAAGGCGTGAACGGAACGGTATCCGTCTTCGACTTCACTTCGACGCCGGTCGGGTTGGTCTGACCGGTGACGTGCAGCGCCCAGACGTGCAGGATGACGACGCCGGCGATCATGAACGGCAGCAGGTAGTGCAGTGCGAAGAAGCGGTTCAGCGTCGGCTGGTCAACGGCGAAGCCGCCGAGCAGGAACTGCTGGATCCATTCGCCGACCAGCGGGAAGGCGGTGAAGAAGCCGGTGATGACGGTCGCGCCCCAGAAGGACATCTGACCCCAGGGCAGAACATAGCCCATGAAGCCGGTTGCCATCATCAGGAGGTAGATGACCACGCCGAGGATCCAGAGGATTTCGCGCGGTGCCTTGTACGAGCCGTAATAGAGGCCGCGGGCGATGTGCAGGTAGACGGCGATGAAGAAGAAGGATGCGCCGTTGGCATGCATGTAGCGCAGCAGCCAGCCGTGGTTCACGTCGCGCATGATCTTCTCGACCGAGAAGAATGCGATGCTGGTGTCGGCGGCATAGTGCATGGCCAGAACGACGCCGGTCAGGATCTGTACGATCAGCATCACCGACAGCATGGCGCCGAAGGTGTAGGCATAGTTCAGGTTGCGGGGAACCGGATAGGCGACGAAGCTGTCGTAGATCATGCGCGGCAGCGGAAGCCGTGCGTCGATCCACTTCTCGAGGCCGCTCGACGGCTGGTAACTGGAATGATCACTCATATTTCTGAATCCCCTCAGCCGATCTTGATCACAGTATCGGAAACGAATGCAAATGTCGGAACGGGCAGGTTCTGCGGTGCCGGGCCTTTGCGAATACGGCCCGCGGTATCGTAGTGCGAGCCGTGGCAGGGACAGAACCAGCCACCGAAATCACCGGCCTGACCGAGCGGTACGCAGCCGAGATGGGTGCAGACGCCGATCATCACCAGCCAGTTTTCCTTGCCTTCGCCGGCAGAGCGGGCGAGGTCCGTTGCTTCAGCGGCGGCATCGCCATTGGCATTGCGGGCGACCGGATCCTTGAGGTCGGCGAGCGCGACGGCCTTGGCCTCTTCGACTTCCTTCTCGGTGCGGTTGCGGATGAACACCGGCTTGCCGCGCCACTTGACGGTCAGCGACATGCCGGGCTCGAGTGCCGCAACATCCACTTCGATCGCACCGAGTGCGAGTGTGGAGGCGTCCGGGCGCATCTGGTCGATGAACGGCCAGGCAACCGCAACGGCGCCGACCGCACCGGCCATGCCCGTGGTCAGGTAAAGGAAGTCGCGGCGAGTAGGCTCGCCCAAGGTTTCGCTATTCATCTCGTGCTCGCTCACGGTCAAACCATCCTCTTCGCAAATTCTGCGACACACCGCATTGCCGGGCGACGGCGAATCCGCGCGCGGACACGATTGCGCCACAGATTCCCCGCCAATTTGGCGCGTTCTAAGCTTGATATCGGATTATGTCCAGTCTTCACAGGGGGATGGGGGCACAATGTCGCGGATTTATTCACGCCTCTCTGCGCGTGGTTCGGACCGTCGGCGGGCATGTTGCAATGCGGTGTAAATTACGGCATGGTCGCGCCTTTCAGACCCCGTCCGGGCCCACGGATTTGCACCTTTGACAAGAGATCGATTTTCCTCCGCCCTGGGCGTGCTCATCTCTTTCGGCCTCCTTGTCGTCAGCCTGCGCTATGTCACCGACTTCTGGCTGTTGGCCTTCTTCTTTAGTCTACAGCCGCAGTTGGGGGTGGTCGCGGCACTCGGCGCCCTCGCCTGCCTCGCACTCCACCGCAGCCCCTTCGGCTACGGCCTGCTGGTCGTGTCACTGCTGCTCTGCGGCCACGCCTTCTGGATGAAGCGTGAATTCCTGCCGGCATCCAACATTGCCGTTCCGGCCGACGCGACGCGTTTCCGGCTGCTGTCGTTCAACATGCTGGGTGACAACTACGAAAATGTCGGCCGCATCATCGACATGGTCAAGGCCTCGGGCGCCGACGTCGCCTATGTGCTCGAATCCGGGCCTCTGCTGCATCACCTTTCGGACCTGTCGGCCACCTATCCCTACCGCATCGGCTGCGGTGTCCAGATCGAAAACTGCGACCTGATGATCCTGTCGAAATACCCGATCGAGGCTCCAAGCGTCGTCAGCCTGAGCGACATCCGCAGGAACCGCTTCGCCGTGGCGACGATCCGCGTCGGCGGCCAGGCCATCGAATTCGCCGCGATCCACCTGACCAAGCCGTATTTCGACGATTACCATACCACCGAACTGCGCCGCGCCGGCGCCATCCTGCGCAAGCGCGGCGGGACGCTGATCATCGGCGGCGACTTCAATTCCGATACGATCGCCCCGGACATGCAGCAGTTTCTGCGACGCGGCGACTTGCAGACAGCCGGAATGGAGCCGGCCACCTGGCCCGTCGCAGCAGGCATTTTCGGCATTCCGATCGATCACATCTACATGTCGAAGACCCTCATCCCGATTTCGCTCACGCGGATCGCGGACGACTACGGCTCCAACCACTATGGCCTGATTGCCGATCTGGCGATTGCGCCGCAGCGCTGAGCCGGGCGAAAGAGATCCCCCTCAAGCTGTCGCGGAAGAACCGGCGTCCCTCTCGTCGTCACCATCATGCGTATGCAGGAAGCCGCCGGATTGCCGCGCCCAGAGGTCGGCATAGAGACCGCCCTTCTCGACGAGCTCGGCATGGGTCCCCTGCTCGATGATCCGGCCCTTGTCCATGACCACGAGACGGTCGAGGGCGGCGATGGTCGACAGGCGGTGGGCGATGGCCAGCACCGTCTTGCCCTGCATCAGCTTGTCGAGATTGGACTGGATCGCCGCCTCGACCTCCGAATCGAGCGCCGAGGTCGCCTCGTCGAGCACCAGGATCGGCGCGTCCTTGAGCATGACGCGGGCGATTGCGATACGCTGCCGCTGGCCGCCCGAAAGCTTCACGCCGCGCTCGCCGACATGCGCGTCGAAGCCCTTGCGGCCACGCTGGTCTTCCAGCCGTTCGATGAACTCGAGCGCCTCGGCGCGATCCGCAGCCTTGCTCAGCATGTCTTCCGTCGCATCCTCGCGGCCGAAGACGATATTGTCGCGGATCGAGCGATGCAGCAGCGCGGTGTCCTGGGTCACCATGCCGATCTGCGACCGCAGGCTCTCCTGGGTGACGGTCGAAATATCCTGCCCGTCGATCAGGATCCGCCCGCCCTCGACGTCGTAGAAGCGCAGAAGCAGGTTGACCAGCGTCGACTTGCCCGCGCCCGAACGTCCGACGATGCCGACCTTCTCGCCGGGGCGGATGGTGAGCGTCAGGTGATCGATCGCCCCCTTCTTGCGGCCGTAGTGGAAGGACACGTCCTCGTAGCGGATTTCCGGGCTCCGGACCTCGAGTTCGGCAGCGTCCGGCCTGTCGGTCAGTTCGATCGGCTTCGAGATCAATTCCGCCGAGTTCTGGATCGTGCCGATATTGCGCATGATGCCGTTGAGCTGCGTCATCATCCGGCCGAGCAGCATGTTGAGCCTGAGCACCAGGCCAAGCGTGAAGGCAACGCCGCCGGCCGTGATCGCCCCGGAAAACCAGAGATCGACGGACAAGGTGGCGATCATCAGGATCATCGCACCCGACAGCATGGCAAGCGACGAACGCACCCCGGTCAGGAGCCGGGCGAACGGCGTCAGCGTCGCCTGGAAACGGTCGAAGCCGGCGCGGATATAGTGGTCGTTTTGCTGCTCGCGCCCGAACAGCTTGAGCGTCTGGATGTTGGAATAGGAATCGACCATCCGGCCGTTCAGCATCGAGGCGGCCTCCGCGGTATCCTTGGCATGGCGGCGGATGCGCGGCACGAAGATACGCGCCAAAACGAGGAAAACGGCGATCCACAGCGCAATGATGCCGGCGAGCCGCCAGTCGAGCTGCGCCACCAGCGCCATGGTCGAGGCCGTATAGATCACCATGAACCACACGACCTGCAGCAGCGAGGTCAGGAGGTCGCCGGTGGACTGCCCCGCCGACCAGACCTTGGTGACGATGCGGCCGGAAAAATCGTTCTGGAAGAAGGACAGCGACTGGCGCGCAACATGGGCATAGGCCTGCCAGCGCACCAGATTGAAGAAGTTGAGAACGATCACCTGCTCCTCGACCAGCGCACCGATCGTGACGACGATGAACCGGCCGGCGAGCACGATCAGCGCCATGACGAGCAGTTCGCTGCCATGCGCGGCAAGCAGGCCGTCCCAGCCCGCTTCCTTCGGCACGGTGTCGAGCAGGTCGACGAGCCGGCCGACGAACCAGAACAGCGCCGCCTCGAGCATGGCGACCGCGCCGCCGAACAGCGCCATCATGACGAAGGGCAGCTTCGCCTGACGGACATAGAACCAGACAAAGGCCCAGGTTCCGGACGGCGGCCTGAGGTCGTCGGCGCGGGCAAAGGGTGAGATCCAGTTTTCGAACAGGCGGGCGACGGAGCGGAAGATCATGCCAAGCGATATAGGCGGATTCCGCTGCGGGGCAAAGAAAATGCGGACGGCAAGGGATTACATTTGCGTCATGCCCGGAATTTCTCCGACGGCGTTTTTCGTGCCCTCACTTCGAAAAGCGCGTGAGATAGATGCCGAACAGAATGAGCGCCACGCCGGCTGGCTGGCCGACATGGAAAGTGGCGGTGCCGCGCAGGTAGTCGATCGCCAGCCCGGCGATCATCTGCCCGCCGATGATCAGCAGGGCCGAGCGGGCAGCGCCGATGCGCGGGAAGACATAGGACGAGATTGCGACGAACACGGCACCGATCATGCCGCCGGTGAAGGCCCAGCCCGGCACCTGTCCGAGCAGCGCCAGTCCTTGCCGCTCGAAGACGACGACGAAGACGGTGAGCAGGGCGAAACCGATGAAATGGTTCCAGAACGAGGCGCGAAACGCCCCGCGGTCCATGGTGAGACGCCCGTTGATCGAGCGGCTCATGCCGACGGCAGCCCCGCCGGCCAAGGCGATCAGAACAGAGGTCAGCATCACGCGCCTCCCGAATAGATGATGAGCGCGCTGCCGGCGATCACGCAGAGAGCAGCCAGCAGGTCGAAGCGGTTGAGCAGGCGCTTCGGAGTGCCGAACAGCCCCCAGAGGTCGGAAATCAGGCCGAACAGGATCTGGCCCACGAGCAGCAGCGAAAGGCCGCCGGCGAGCGCCAGCTCGGAATTGACCGCAATGGACGAAAGCGCCACGGCAAAGGCGCCCGGCGCGCCGCCGAGATAGGACCAGAGCGGCGGCTTCGACACCCCCGGCTCCGCGCCTGCCCGTTTGGACACGAGCAGCAGATTGACACGCAAGAGAAAGAAGGCGGCGACCGCCCCCACCCCATGCACAACCCATGAGGCGACGAACGGCGTCGAATGCGCGGCCAGCCCGCTATTGATGGTAATCATGACGGCCAGCAAGCCGCCGGCCAGCCCTGCCCAGACCCAATCCAGATAGTGTCGCATGGAGAAATCCCGGCCAACCGCGCCTGCCCGCTTCGTGCGGAACGAACAGCTGCATAACCTCGCCCCGGCGGAGCGGCAATCGAATTATCGGCAAGGCGCCTTCAGTAAAACTGTAGACTCCGGGATCGAGGAAGGCCCACCCCATGCCGAGCCTCTGGGACATTGCGGCGAAATGCGAAACGGGGCCCTCGGCCCCGTCTCTGGATGTGCGTGCGTTTCGCTTGGACGAGGATCAGAATTCCGTCCAGCTCTCCTTGACGACGGCCGCATTGCCGCGAAAGGCGCCGGCGAGCTTCTGGCCGAGCGCGCGGGCCGGCGAAGGCGCCGGACGCGAGGCGGGCGTTGCCGCCTTGACCGGTTGCTGCGTGCCATAAGTCTGGCCGTCGCCGAGCTTGAACTGGCCAAGCAGGGCGGTCAGTGCCGATGCCTGTTGGGCAAGCCCGTGGCTCGCGGCGGTCGACTGCTCAACCATCGCGGCATTCTGCTGCGTCCCCTGGTCCATGGTGTTGACCGCCGTGTTGATCTCCAGGAGGCCGGTCGACTGTTCCCGGGCCGAGGTGACGATCTGGCCGACATTGCGGTTGATCTCCTGCACCTCAGAGACGATCTTCTCCAGTGCCTTGCCGGTCTCGTCGACGAGAGCCACGCCGTTGCGCACCTGCTCGCCCGAGGTGGTGATGAGCGCCTTGATCTCCTTGGCGGCATTGGCCGAGCGCTGGGCAAGCTCGCGCACCTCCTGGGCGACGACGGCAAAACCCTTGCCGGCTTCCCCGGCGCGGGCGGCTTCGACGCCGGCATTGAGCGCCAGGAGGTTGGTCTGGAAGGCGATGTCGTCGATCACCCCTATGATGTTGCCGATCTCGCCCGAGGACTTCTCGATGGCCTGCATCGCGCTGACGGCACGGCGGACGATCTCGCCGGATGTTTCGGCCCCCTCCCGGGTCCGGGCAACCAGTTGGCCGGCCTCCTCGGCACGGATCGAGGAATCCTTGACGGCGGTCGTCACTTCCTCAAGCGCGGCAGCCGTCTCCTCCACAGAGGCTGCCTGCTGTTCGGTACGCTTGGACAGGTCATCGGCAGCCGAGAGGATTTCGCGGGCGCCGGCATCGATGGCACGGGCATTCTCGCCGACGGCACGCATCGCATCCTGCAACTTGCTGACGGACTGGTTGAAGTTGACGCGCAATCCGTCGAGATGATCGGCGAAGGCGGCGTCGATCTTGACGGCAAGGTCGCCGTCGGAGAGGCGCTGAAGACCGCCTGCCAGCTGGTCGACGGCAAACTGCACCTCGGCCGCTTCGCGGGCCTTCTGCTCTTCGCGGGCAATGCGCTCCTGTTCGGTCACGCTGCGGTTCTGCTCGGCCTGACGCTCGAGGTTTGCGCGTTCGATCGCATTGTGCCGGAAGACACCGACTGCCGCAGCCATCTCGCCGATCTCGTCCTTGCGGGTTTCGAACGGAATGGGGTGCGCCGTGTCGCCCCCGGCCAGGTTGTTCATCGCATGCGTGATTTCGGTGATAGGCCGTGCGATCCTGAGAAAGCTGAGGATTGCCGCAGCCGCGGCGATGAGAGCCGTGATCAGGACGGACGCGATCGTCGCGACGATCGAGAAGGCCGACACGGAATCCGCATGGGCGACCGCGGCGTCCGTCGTGGATATGTTCAGCTCGACGATGTCGTTCATCCGGGCGGACGCCGCCTTGGCGACCTCCGTCATCTCGCCGGTGAACAGCGCCTTGGCCGCGGCAGTATCTGCGGCAGCCTTGTGTGCGAGCAGCTCCGCGCCCAACTTGTCGTAATCGACCAGCGCGGCCTTCAGGCGATCGAACAGCTCGACCGCGACGTTGCTGGTGATCATCGCGCCGAAGGCATCGAAGGCTGCGTCGCGAGCGGTGACTGCCTGATTGAGTGACTCGGTCTGTCTTGCCAATTCTGCGGCATCGTCAGCGCTGAGAATGATCGCGTAGTTGCGGCGGACCTCGGCAAATTGCGCGTTCATTTTCGCGACCGCCAGCGTGCGCGGCATCCGCTCGCGACCGATGACCTCAACTTCACCTTTGACGTCTTCGATAAACTTGACCGCCATCGCACCCTGGATGATGCCGAGCAAAACGATGACGGCAAAGAGCAGCGGCAACATGACTTTGATTTTAATATTGAACATTGGACTTGTTCCGGGAGGGGAAAGGCATCCCAACAACGAAGGCAAAACGCCCGGAAAAATCATTTTTCACAGAATACGTCGGGTACTTATTAAGCTAAATTGAAACAATTAAACGAAACCTTGCAGGGGCGCCGTTTTGACATGTGGATTCTTGTGGGTAACCTTTCGCAGTTGCGAAGGGCGGAACTTGATGTCGTTCCGCCCTTGCGCGCATTCTTGCACAACTAAAGTCTTATTCAGCTGCTTCTTCAGTGGGTTGGTCAACTTGATCGGGCAGGAAGCCGCCCGATTGCCGGTTCCACAGGTCGGCATAGACGCCGCCCTGCGCCGCCAGTTCGCCATGCGTCCCCGTCTCGATGATCCGGCCCTTGTCGAGCACGACCAGCCGGTCCATCTGGGTCAGCGTCGACAGGCGGTGGGCAATCGCGATCACCGTCTTGCCCTCCATCAGCGAGAACAGGCTTTCCTGGATCGCCGCCTCGACTTCGGAATCGAGCGCCGAGGTCGCCTCGTCGAGGACGAGGATCGGCGCGTTCTTGAGGAACACCCGGGCAATCGCGATGCGCTGGCGCTGGCCGCCCGAAAGCTTCACGCCGCGCTCGCCGACCTGCGCGTCGAGCCCCTTGCGGCCCTGCATGTCGACCAGGCCCTCGATGAATTCGAGCGCATTGGCGCGCTTGGCCGCTTCCAGCACCTCCGCATCGCTCGCCTCCGGTCGCCCGTAGGCAATGTTGTCGCGGATCGAGCGGTGCAGGAGCGAGGTGTCCTGGGTGACGACGCCGACCAGCGCCCGCAGGCTGTCCTGCGACACCTTGGAAATGTCCTGGCCGTCGATCAGGACGTGCCCCTTCTCCAGATCGTAGAAACGCAGCAGAAGGTTCATCAGCGTGGTCTTGCCGGCGCCGGAGCGCCCGACCAGGCCCACCTTCTCACCGGCCTTGATGGTCAGGGAGAAGTCCTCAATCACGCCCTTGTCCTTGCCATAGTGGAAACGGACATGGTCGTAGACGATCTCGCCCTTCGGCACCTGGAGGGCCTTGGCACCGTCGGCATCGACGATGTCGTGCGGCTTCGTCATCATGCCCATGCCGTCATAGACCGTGCCGATGTTTTCGAAGAGCGCCGAGACCTCCCACATAATCCACTGCGACATGCCGTTGATGCGCATGGCCAGGCCGATGGCGACCGCGATCGCGCCGACCGAAACCGTGCCGCCCAGCCAGAACCAGATGCTGAGCCCGGATATGGCGAAGAGCACGATCGCATTGTTGATGTCGACGAAAACATTGAGCAACGTGATTTGCCGCATCTGCCGATGGACGGTGTCGAGAAAGGCGTTCATGCCGTCCTTGGCATAGGCTTCCTCGCGCCCGGCATGGGAGAACAGCTTCACGGTGGCGATGTTGGTGTAGCTGTCGACGATTCGACCCGTCATCATCGAGCGCGCATCGGCCTGCTCGCTGGAGAGCCGGCGCAGGCGCGGGACGAAGAAGGTGAGGATCAGCGTATAGACGACGATCCAGATGATCAGCGGCGCCACCAGCCGCCAGTCGGCGGCAAACACCAGCGCCAGCATCGAGACGAAGAAGCTGATCGCATAGACGAACACGTCGATGATCTTCATCACCGCTTCGCGCACGGCAAGCGAGGTCTGCATCACCTTCGTCGACACCCGGCCGGCGAACTCGTTGGCGAAGAAGGTCATCGAATGGCGCAACAGGAAGCGGTGCATCTGCCAGCGGGCGATCATCGGGAAATTGCCGGCCAGCACCTGGTGCATGGTCAGGGTGTGGATGAAGCCGACGATCGGCAGGCCGACCAGAAGCAGCGCCGCCATCCAGATCAGCCGGCCCTTCTCCGTTTGAAGGAAGGTGGCGCGGTCGGCAACCGACAGCCAGTCGACGATATTGCCGAGGAACTGGTAGAGCAGGACCTCACCGACGGCGATCAGCATCGAGCACAGCCCGAGCAGCAGCAGCCAGGGGCCGGCCGGCTTGGTGTAATGCCAGCAGAATGCCACGAGCCCCTTCGGCGGCAGCACGGGCGCTTCCGGCGGATAGGGATTGAGGCGGTTCTCGAACCACGAAAACATGCGGAATTCTCCAGAAAATCAGTGCCCGGTTTAAAACCGGAATCCGCTTGGCGGAACCGGAAGGGCTAAAAAATCAGACAATGAGGCCGCAACCGGCCGCAAGGTGATTCAAATGGAAAAGTCTTGGAAGATGGGCGACCGGGTCGCCGTCACGCAGCCTGCAAGTAGTGCGGCACCGGAAGGCGCGTCATACCATGTGATATCATTGAGGCCTCCCTGTTGCGTGTTGAAGAGGAGTGCTTTCTACCTTTCCTCTGCAGAATTGAAAAGCATCAAACCTGCGGTCGATGTTCGATCCCGCCGACCTGTTGCCTGAAGACAACAGACAATTCGGCCCCACCACCCCTTGAGCGAAAAACCCGTCTCGCGATAGGAAGGGCCATGACCGGACTTCGCATCGCCCTCTACCAGCCCGACATTCCCGGCAATACCGGCACGATCCTCAGGCTTGCCGCCTGCCTGGGCCTCGGCGTCGACATCATCGAGCCCGCCGGCTTCGACATTTCCGACCGCAACCTGAAGCGCGCCGGCATGGATTATCTGGCAAACGTGTCGCTTGCCCGACACGTCAATTTCGAACGCTTCGAGGAGTGGCGACGGGAAAGCGGGCGGCGCCTGGTCCTTGCATCGACGAAGGCCGCCGAGCACTACACCGATTTCGCTTACCGTCCCGACGACATCCTGCTGTTCGGCCGCGAAAGTGCCGGCGTTCCCGAAACCGTCCACGACACAGCCGACGCCCGCGTCATCATTCCCATGGTCGAGGGACAGCGCTCGATCAATGTCGCGATGTCCGCGGCGATGATCGCCGGCGAAGCGCTGCGCCAGACCCGCTGAGGTTGGGGTTCCACAGCCGGCCGCCCGCGCACGCTCTGCACGCCCATCAATCAACCGTCGTGAATCCGCGCTAGACTGGTTGCGCCCGCCGACGTGCGGCGCGCATCGGTTACATTCGCAACTGCGGCATGATGGCTCGCGACCCTCGCAGAGTTTGCTAATTCTACCAATGGATGATATATTGCAACGCAGCATAAACCGGGAGACGATCGATGTTCGAGACCGCATTCGCCCTGAGTTTGACCCAGTTTGCCAGAAGTCTGAGCTTTCCGGAGCGGATTCAGCATCGCCCTGCCCGCAATGCCGCGCTTGAGCCCTGGCGCCTGCGCAATACCGGGCTCGATGCCATCTTCTACGACGTAAAGTCGCTGACGGCCGAGGAAACCTTCTACATCAGCGATTCCATCGCTTCCGAAGGCCTGATCATGATCGTCCCGCCGAGCGGCGGGGCCATGCTGACCATCTGCGACAGCGTGGCGGAATACAAGCTTCGCGGCGGGCGCGACGTGCACTCCCTGACGGTCGCCGGCATCGGCGGCTCGGCGATCGGGGCTGCGGCTTTTGCCCGAAACGTCGCCGACGCAATCGGCGAACCGGTCGCTGCGGTCGTGTCGGGCTATGGCCTTGGCGACATCATCAACGAGACGATCGGCGGCTCGTTCTTCTTCGGCTGGCTCGGCCACATGCGCAACGATCTCGAAGTGATCGACGACGTCGTCGGCCGCCCGCATCTCGGCGCCTATGAGGATCGCCACAAGCTGGCGCTGAAACCGCATCCGAGCGCGCTTGACACCGACACGGTCGAAACGCTGCTCGTCGACCCCGCCCTCTCCTTCCACCTGCTCGCCGGCCATTCCCGCGGCAACCGTGTTCTGTCCGAGGCCCTCTACGCCATCCGGGAAGAGGAACCCGACCGTCTGCGCAAGATGGCCAGCGGCCTGCGTATCGTCACCTTCGGCGGGCGCATCACCATGCCGCCGGACTGCCGTGACGTCATCGATGTGATCGGCGAACTCGACTGGTTCGGCGAGATCAACTCCCGTCCGCTGATCCCCAGCGACATTCGCGTGCCGCTGACGGGCCATTCGACCAATACCGATTTCGCCGGCGCCTTGCAGGTCACCAAGGTCCTGAAGGACATCATTGCCCGCAGTCTGCCGGCCGTCGTCGAGCCGGAACAGTCGGCCGCGACTGAGGCGGTCAGCGCCGAGGCGCCAGCCCTTTCACCGAGCCCCGCAATCGAGGCCGAAGCGGCCATCGAGACTGCAACCGCCGAACCCGAACAGGTCGTCGAATCGGAACAGATCGACGAAGCCGTACAGGTTACCGAGCCCGAACCGGTGGCGGATGCCGATCTGGCTGCGGAAGCCGGACCGATCGCGGATGCCGTGATCGAACCGGTCGAGGCGCTGGCGTCGGAGAAAGCGGAAGAGCCCGCCGCCGTCATGGCAGAGCGGGATGAAACGGATGAGGCGATCGTCGAAGAAGCCCCCCAGGCCGTCGCCGGCGATGACGAGGAAATGCCTGCCGCCCCGATCGAGGCGATCGCCGAGGAGCAGCCCGTCGAAGCCGAAGCATCGCCGATCGTGCCCGCTCCTGAACCGGTCTCGGCCGCCGTCCCGCAGCGCCACGCACCGAGCAAGGCGACCCGTGCCACGCACAGGACCCCGAAATCGAAGGGTCCGACCCGCCGTTGACGGGCGTCAGGACCCGACCTTCACCAAGACAAGTGAGCCCGGCACTTCAGGACGATGTGCCGGGCTCTTCATGTAAAGGATGGGCGAAACCCTCGCCGGCCCTGATGTTCTGTTGGGTCACGCTCAGGCGAACAGCTTGAGCGAGGCCCCCATCGAATTGTTGGCAATGTTGAGGCCGATGGTCTGCAACTGCTGCTGGACCTTCTGCGCCGAAAGCTTGGCCGATTCCTCTTCCATGTCGGCATCGACCAGACGGCCGATGCCGATCTCGGTGATGTCCTGGAGGTCCTGCAGGAACTCCGTGCTGGAAGCGATCCGGCTGCGGGTGGCGCCGAGATTGGCGCTGGCGTCGATCATGTTGGTCATCATCGAATTCATCGCCGAGATCATGCCGTCGAACTCGGCGCTCGTCGTCGCGTCGGACACCGAGATCTCCTTCGACGTGGCAGCGACCGGAACGGACGAATTGGCGTCGAGCAGATGGTAGTCATAGGCCACGCCGCTCTTCGTCGTGCCCGAATAGGATTGGGTGAGCAATCCATCCTGCGCGTCCTGGCCGCTGATCAGCGTCGACTTCGCCGTGTCGAAGTCGATCACATTGACCGACACGTCGCCGTCGCCATTGCTGGTGACGGAGGCGACCATGGACTGCACCTTGGGCTGCTGCCCGGCATCGAGGTTGAGCCAGTTCTGGCCGTTGAACGAACTCGACTGGGCGATCGTGCCGAGTTGCTCCTTGAGCTGGGTGATCTCCGCATTGACCGCCGAGCGGTTTGTGCCGACCGCCTGGGCGAGGATCAGCTTCGACTGGATCTCGGCAACGATCGAGGTCGCCGCCTCCATGCCGAGCGCGGCTGTATCCGTGATTGCGGCGGAAAGCCCGGTCGCGTCCTCGGCACTGGACAGCGACATGGCGTCGGCGCTCATCGTCGTGGCGATCGACCAGTAGGCGGCGTTGTCAGACGCCTCCTCGACCCGCTTGCCGGAGGCAACCCGTGTCTGTGTCGCTTCGAGCGCCCTGCTCGAACCGGTCAGCAACGACAGTGCCGAGGCAGCCGTGGAATTGAAGGAAACACTTGTCATCAGTCGTCCTTGCTGTGAACCACGAAAAATGCCGGGCGATGGCCGTGGCTTTGACGATGGGCTTCATGCCGGGTCCGCACAGACGAGCGCAGACCGTCAACTATGGCAAACATGCCAGAGGCGACTTGATATGCGCTTTAAGAAATCGTTAGAATTTTAGCGATGGCCGGCAAAACCTGCGAAATGCGGGGCGCGACCCGGATGGGGCCCCCACACGTCAGTCCGCCGAGGGCAGCCGGCGCATGGTGAACTCGATCTGGTCGCCGTCGAGCTGGCGCCAGCTCTCCACTTCCGTCCAGTAGGCTGCTTTGGGGAAGCTGTCGAACCATTCCCGTGCCTTGGCCCGCGCCTCGTCGCGCGTCAGGCAGAAGGTTTCGCGCACGAATTGTCCGCCGTCGCGGCCGGCCTTGGCCAACCGGTGGCTGGCAATGCGCTTTTTCAGGCCGTCGAGCGGCGGAGGACCGGGTATTCTCGTCATGAAACACCTCGCTAGCCTGCAAAATAATGCCTCCTTTCCGGTTTTGCGAGTCGATTTTCGGGGACGTGGCCGCCGCGCCGCTGTTCGAGACCGGGCCGTCCTGATAATTCCAAATCTGCGATGGGCGACGAGTCGCCACGCATGGGCTGATGCCCAGGGGGAAGCCATGCAAAGACCTGACCTGCCGAAAGGCCTGCCAGACGACATCGAAGACAAGAAGCAGGCGGCAAGGTCCTGGTTCGAGAGCCTGCGCGACACGATCTGTGCATCCTTCGAAGCGCTCGAGGACGAGCTTTCCGGCCCTCTGGCCGACCAGCCGCCCGGCCGTTTCACGGCCAAGGACTGGCAGCGCGACGGCGGCGCCGGTGGCGGCGGCCGCATGTCGATGATGGAAGGCCGCGTCTTTGAGAAGGTCGGCGTGCATACCTCGACGGTCCACGGCGAATTCTCCCCGGAATTTCGCAAGACCATGCCGGGTGCCGAGGAAGATCCGCGCTTCTGGGCCTCGGGCATCTCGCTGATCGCCCATCCGGTCAATCCGAACGTGCCGGCCGTGCACATGAACACCCGCATGGTGGTGACCACCAGCCAGTGGTTCGGCGGCGGCGCGGACCTGACCCCGGTGCTCGATCGGCGCCGCACCCAGGAGGACCAGGACAGCCGCCTGTTCCACCGTGCCATGGAGATCACCTGCGGCCGCCACGCCGCCGTCGCCGACTATGCGGCCTACAAGGCCTGGTGCGACGAGTATTTCTTCCTGCCCCATCGCAACGAAGCCCGCGGCATCGGCGGCATCTTCTTCGACTGGCTGCACTCGCCGGAGGAGCGGGGCGGATGGGCCGCGGACTTCGCCTTCGTCCAGGACGTCGGCCGCGCCTTCAATCTCGTCTATCCGAAGATCGTCCGGTCGAACTTCAACCAGCCCTGGACCGAAGAGGACCGCGACGAGCAACTGGTCCGCCGCGGCCGCTACGTCGAATTCAACCTGCTCTACGACCGCGGCACGATCTTCGGCCTGAAGACCGGCGGCAATGTCGAATCAATCCTGTCCTCCATGCCGCCGGTGGTGCGCTGGCCCTGAACTGAGGGGCCGGAACGCCATCCAGCAAGCACGCAAGGCCCGCCAAAGGCGGTTTTCCGGCATGATTTTGGCTACCCGGGCCTGCGACACTAAATTGCATTTGGAATGCACTGCCACCGTGTTATTCTTCTCATGGGAATATGGAGGAGAAGCGCGATGGCCTACCCGAGCAGCATTCCACCCCAGCAATCCGCAGCCACCGACCGGGCGCTCGACGCGCCCGAACTGATCGATCGCCTCGCCGAGCAATTGCGTGCGACGAGCGGCGTCGATCTTCCGCACGCCTATTTCGTCGAGCAGGTTCAATTGGGCCTCGGCGGTCGCGACCTGACCGATCTCGCCGCCGCCAACGACATCGAGGGTGCCTCCCGCCGCCGTCACCCGCAGGCCAACGGCTCGGTGTTCCGCGCCTGGGCCATGCCGGAATAGGCAGTCCGGCCGCATCTTTGCAAAGCGGCAGAGGGCGCTCGTCGGCGCCCCTGATGCCCGCTGGGCGTGTCCCGTCTTTGCCTGATTAGCGTTTCATGATATGCTCCGACGCATTGAACCCAGTCGAAGAGGAGATGCGACATGAGGCAGTTTGAATGCGGTTCACTGGTTCCGGGCTGCCCCTGGCACACCCGCGCCGAGGAGGAAGCGGAAGTCGTTCGCCGCTCCGTCGAGCACATGCGGACCGCGCACGGCGAAACGGTCATCCGCGAAACCATGGTCGGAAATATCAAGGCCCGGATCACCGATCAGGCAAAAGCCGCCTGAAAGGCCAGGGGCCGCAGCGGCTCCCGGGCGCGCTTGATTCAACATCTGAGGTCCGCCGCGAAACCGTTTAAGTTTCAGGCATTTGGCCGGCCTGACGGAATCGTTTCCGCAACGACTTGAATCAGTTCCTGACGAGGTCATCTACCCGGGCGAGCAGCTTCGCCCGGTCGAAGGAGAAGTTGGACGAGATCCATTCCTGCTCCAGCGCTTTCAGCGTTTCACCCACCTTGGGTCCCGGGGAAGCCCCGGCCGCCAGCACGTCGGCGCCGCTCAAGGGAAAGACCGGCCGTTCGAATTTTTCCGCCCGTTTCAGCAGCACCGACAGCCGGCCGGTCTTCGCCATGGCCTTCGGGTCGACGGCGGCATTGCTGCGCGCGGTGGCGAGATCGATCTTCAAGGCCGCGACCACGCCGTCTTTGCCGAGGTGGTAGAGTTCGCGGTCGAAGGCTGCATCCGTCACCTCGCCGTTCGGCTTTGGCGCCCGGGCAAACCGGTCGAGGAAGACGGCCTCGGCATTCGACAGGCGCAGACGTTGCGCAAGGGCCGCCAGCCGCTCGGCATCCTTGGGCACGATCGCGGCAAGCCGCAGCATCGGATCCGGCTCCCATCCGAGCGCCTGCTCGGCGGCAACCAGCGCGGGGATCGCGTCGATGCCCCATTTTTCCGTTTCGGGCAGGATCGCCCCGAGCACGCCGGACTGACGCATCCACAACAGCGCGCGGCCCGGATCGCGGGCCGACAGCAGCTTCTTTGTCTCCGCCCAGACCCGCTCCGCCGAAAGGGTCGAAAGCTTGTCCTTGGCCCGCGAACAGGCCTTGAGGCCCGCCGGATCCGGCCGCCCACCACCGTAATGGGCGAAGAAGCGGAAGAAGCGCAGGATACGCAGATAATCCTCGGCGATCCGTGTGTCCGCGTCACCGATGAAGCGCACGGTCTTGGTCTCGACATCCGGCAGACCGCCGATGAGGTCGATCACCTCGCCATCGGCTCCGACATAGAGCGCGTTGATCGTCAGGTCGCGCCGTTCGGCGTCCTCCTGCCAATCCTCGCCGAAAGCCACCTTGGCGCGGCGGCCGTCGGTCTCGACGTCGCGGCGAAGCGTCGTCACCTCGAAGCCCATGCCGTCGAGCACCAGCGTCACCGTGCCGTGGTCGATCCCGGTCGGCACCGCCTTGATCCCGGCCGCCTTGGCGCGCTCCATCACCGTCTCGGGCGGAAGCGTGGTTGCAAGGTCGATGTCGGCGACCGGCAGGCCCATCAGGCTGTTGCGCACCGCCCCGCCCGCCACCCGCGCCTCGCCGCCGTCGGCATTGAGAAGCGCGAACAGCCGCTGCAGCGCCGGATCGGTGAACCAGGTCTCGTTCGACAGGTTGGTCATGCATAGAGCCTTTCATAAAGAGTCCGGATGATGCCGGCGGTAATGCCCCAGATATGGCGCTCGCCATAGGGCATCACGTAGAAATGCCGGACGATCCCCTGCCAGGTGCGGCTGTCGCGCTGGTGATTGTCCGGGTTCATCAGGAAGGACAGCGGCACTTCGAACACCGCGTCCACCTCGTCGGGATTGGGCTCGATGACGAAGCCGCGCCGGACCACCGAGAGCACAGGCACGATGCGAAAGCCTGTACCGGACAGATATTGCGGCAGCCGGCCGACCGTCTCGACGAAGGACGGATCGAGCCCGATCTCCTCCTCAGCCTCGCGCAGCGCCGCGACCTCAGGCGACAGGTCGCCCTCGTCGACGCCGCCGCCGGGAAAGGCGACCTGGCCGGAATGCTTGCGCAGCGTCGCCGTGCGCTGGGTGAGGATCACCTTCGCCCCGTCCGGATCGTCGACCACCGGAACCAGAACGGCCGCATCCTTGAGCTTCAGCCCCTCGATCTCGATCAGCCCTTCGGGATTGAGGATGTGGTCGCCGTGGTCGCGCCAGGCATGCTCGATCGGCGCGCCGATCTGGTTGAGCGCCCGGTGGCGGAAGTCGGCGGCGGAATAGATGTCGAAGCTCATTTCGACAGCCGCTCGAGTTCTGCCGCCGGCATCACCGGAAAGAGTGCCCCGCCCGAGCGGACCGCGAACATCTCGACCCCGTCGATCTCGACCGTCTCGCCCTGCTCCACCAGGTCATACATGACGGCGCGCGACACCAGCGCCTCCAGCCGCCCCCGCACATGCAGGTAAGGCTTGAGCTCATGGTTCTCGCCATGCACGACGAAGCGCAGCGCATGGTCCGGCCCGGCCTCGACCACGTCGCCGACATTGGTGCGGAAGGTCAGCAGCTTGTTCCCGTCCCGCTCGCTCTCGCTCATCTCGACGGCGAGAAAGGGCGCGTCCTCGATGCGGATGCCGACTTTCTCCACAGGTGTTACGAGATAGGTCTTGCCGTCCTCGTCCTTGCGCAGCACCGTCGAAAACAGCCGCACCAGCGGCGCACGGCCGATCGGCGTGCCCATGTAGAACCAGGTGCCGTCGGCGCGGATTTCCATGTCGATATCGCCGCAGAATGGCGGTTCCCAGCGCTCCACGGGCGGCAGGCTCGGCTTGCCGCCGGCCGTCTGCGCCGCCGCGCGCGAAATCATCGCCGCCAGTCCGGCCGCATCCGTCGTCGCCTTCAGCGTGTCGCCTGCCATCTTTGGGTCCCGGTTGGTGCCTAATCAGTGTTATGTCACGAGATAGTCATTCGAAACGCGCTTGTCAGCCGCCCGTTGGGGAATAAGTTAGTTTCATGTGCCGCTGTCGGGAAGACCGTCCCGATTCGGCCGCGACGGCAAAACCAGATGGAGAAGACCATGGGCCTGATGCCAACCCCGGATGCCGCCCTCGACGAAAAGGCTATCATCGCGGCCGCCGAAAAGGCCCTCGCAGACATTGCCGCCGTGCGTCTGGCCGTCTCGAAGGTCATCTTCGGTCAGGAAAAGGTGGTGGAGAATACCCTGCTCGCCATCCTGTCGGGCGGCCATGCGCTACTGGTCGGCGTGCCGGGCCTTGCCAAGACCAAGCTCGTCACCACGCTCGGCACCGTGCTCGGCCTCGATGCCAACCGCATCCAGTTCACCCCCGACCTGATGCCCTCCGACATTCTCGGCACCGAGGTCATGGACCAGGACGAGAACGGCAGGCGCTCCTTCCGCTTCATCAAGGGTCCGGTCTTCGCCCAGTTGCTGATGGCCGACGAGATCAACCGCGCAAGCCCCCGCACCCAGTCGGCGCTGCTGCAGTCGATGCAGGAGTATCAGGTGACGATCGCCGGCCGGCCCTACGACCTGCCCGCCCCCTTCCATGTGCTCGCCACCCAGAACCCGCTGGAGCAGGAAGGCACCTATCCGCTGCCGGAAGCCCAGCTCGACCGCTTCCTGCTGCAGGTCGACGTAGGCTATCCGGAACTGGCCGCCGAACGGCAGATCCTCTTGGAAACCACCGGCGTCAGCGACCAGAAGGCGGCCGGCGTCCTGACCGCCCCCCGCCTGATCGAGATCCAGAAACTGATCCGCCAGATGCCGGTCTCCGACAGCGTCGTCGACGGCATCCTGTCGCTCGTCCGCTCCGCCCGCCCCGGCCACGGCAATGCCGAGACGGACAAGGCGGTCGCCTGGGGTCCCGGCCCCCGCGCCGGGCAGGCGCTGATGCTCTGTGCCCGCGCCCGCGCGCTCTATGAAGGCCGTCTGGCCCCCTCGCTCGACGACGTCCATGCGCTGGCCGAACCCGTTCTCGAACACCGCATGGCGCTCACCTTCGCCGCCCGCGCCGAGGGCATGTCGGTGCGCGACGTGATCGCCGGACTGGTGAAGCAGGCACGCAGCTAGAAACCGGGAAGGATCGCGGACACGTGGCAGCCATCGGCCAGATCGTCGAGCAGACCCCCGCCGGGGACGCGCTGACCCGCGCCCGCCAGCGCGCCAGCCTCGTGCCCGACTGCATGGTCGAGGCCCGCCGCATCGCCAATACGGTGATCGCCGGCTGGCACGGACGGCGCAAGCGCGGCATCGGCGAGAACTTCTGGCAGTTCCGCCCCTATGCCGAAGGCGAAAGCTTCGCCCGCATCGACTGGCGCCGCTCGGCCCGCGACGACCACACCTATATCCGCGACCGCGAATGGGAGGCCGCCCATACCGTCTGGCTCTGGGCCGATCTCTCGCCGTCGATGATGTACAAGTCGACGCTCGCCTCCGTTTCCAAGGAAAGCCGTGCGCTGGTGCTGATGCTGGCGCTCGCCGAAATCCTCGCCCGCTCCGGCGAACGCATCGGCTGCCCGGGCGTGATGGAGCCCGCCTCGGCCCGCAACGCCGCCGAACGGCTGGCGACCGCGATCATTCATACCCCCCTTTCGGGCGGCCTGCCGGATACGGCGATGATCCGCGGCGCGAGCGACATCGTGCTGATCGGCGATTTTCTCGACGACGCCGACGCGATCATGGAGAAGATCGCGCCGCTCGCCCGCCGTGGACTGCGCGGCCATGTGGTCGAGATCGCCGATCCGGCCGAGGAAAGCTTCCCCTATACCGGCCGTACCGAATTCACCGATCCGGAAACCGGCCAGAAGCTCGTCTCCGGCCGCGCCGAGGGGCTGCGCGACGACTATCGCCGCGCCTATCTCGCCCGGCGCGAAAACCTCGGTGAACAGCTCCGCCGGCTCGGTTGGAGCTTCGTCCACCATTCGACGGACCGCCTCGCCTCCGAGGCACTGGTCGCGGTCCACATGTATCTCTCCGGCACGCCGCCGCTCACCGGCCGGAGCACAGCACCATGAACGCTTTGCCGCTCGCCTTCGCCACCCCCGCCGTGCTGATTGCGCTGGCCGCCCTGCCGCTGATCTGGTGGCTGCTGAAGCTCACCCCGCCGCGCCCGAAGACCGAAGTCTTCCCGCCGCTGCGCATCCTCGCCGGGGTCTTGAAACGCGACGAGACGCCGTCGAAGAGCCCGTGGTGGCTGACGCTGCTGCGGATGATGCTCGCCGCCCTGGTAGTCTTCGCGCTGGCCGACCCGGTGCTCAACCCGCGCAACGCCTCGCTTTCGACCGACGGCCCGCTGGTGCTCGTCGTCGACAATGGCTGGGCGACCGTCGCCGACTGGGACCGCCGCGTCGCGACCGCCGAAGCCCTGATCGGCGATGCAAGCGACCGCGACCTGCCGGTTTCGATCGTCTTTACCGCCGATGCCAGCCACGACGCGGTGCCGGCCGGCGCTGCAGCCGCCCTGGAACGACTGCGCGCCGCAAGTCCGAAGCCGCTGCGCCCCGACCGCGTCCGCGCTCTCGACGCCCTTCGCGCAGCGCTTGATGGCACGAGGCCCGGCACGCTGGCCGTCCTCTCCGATGGCATCGCCGCCGACGACAAGGAAGACCTGATGGCCGGCCTGGCCGACCTTTCGCCGGCACAACTCCGCCTGGTCGAGGGCGACAACGCCGCCGCAACCGCCATTACCGGCGCATCGAACGGCGCCGACGCGCTGACCGTCACCTTGTCGCGCCTAGACGGCAGCGCCGCCCGGAGCCTGATCGTCGATGCCCAGGACCGCCAGGGCCGCGTCATCGCCTCCGGCAATGTTGACTTTACCGCCGGAGCAACCGTGGCCAGCGGCCAGATCGCCGCTCCGTTCGAATTGCGCAACGACTTTGCCCGCCTGTCGATTGCCGGCCTTGCCACGGCCGGGGCGACGCACCTGCTCGACGACGGTTTCCGCCGCCGCCGCGTCGCGCTGATTTCCGGCGATGCCGGCGACAATTTCCAGCCGCTCTTGTCGCCGCTCTACTATATCGAGCGGGCGCTGGCGCCCTATGCCGACCTGATCAAGCCCGGCGTCGCCGATCTCGCCGTCTCCGTGCCGGAAATCCTGGCGCAGAAGCCCTCGGCCATCGTGCTGGCCGACATCGGCCGCCTGCCGGAATCGGTCTACGAGCCGCTGCAGGCCTGGATCGCGGGAGGCGGCACACTCATCCGTTTTGCCGGACCCCGCCTCGCCGCCGCACCTGTCGGCGATCCGCTGGTGCCGGTCATCCTGCGCCAGGGCGAACGCGAACTCGGCGGTGCGCTCTCCTGGGCCGAGCCGCAGCCGCTCGCCGATTTTCCGAAATTCGGCCCCTTTGCCGGCATGCCGAGGCCGGACGGCGTGCTGATCAAGCGTCAGGTGCTGGCCGAGCCGACCCCGGATCTGGCTGAGCGCACCTGGGCGAGCCTTGCCGACGGCACGCCGCTCGTCACCGTCCGCGAAACCGGCGCAGGGCGCACCGTGCTATTCCATGTCAGCGCCGAGGCCACCTGGTCCGACCTGCCGATCTCCGGCGAATTCGTCGAAATGCTGCGCCGGGTGGTGCAGATGTCGCGCGCCGGCACCGCCGCGGCCAATGCCGATCCGGCAGCCAGAGCAACGCTTGCACCCTTCCGCCTGCTCACCGAGCGCGGCGCGCTCACTGCCGAAACCGGCAATGCCCGCCCGCTCGATCTCGGCGAAGCGCGCCCGGCCTCCGCGACCTTCGACAACCCGCCCGGGCTCTACGGCACCGAGGACGGCTTTGCCGCACTGAACCTCCTGCCCGCCGGCGCCGAGCTGAAGCCGCTGAAAGTCGACACCGCGCTTGCCGTGACCCGCGAACCGCTGGCCGGCACCGCCGCCATGCCGCTGAAGCCGATCCTGCTGTCGCTGGCCTTCGCGCTCCTGATCATCGACAGCCTGGTCGTGCTGTTCATGGGCGGCGCCTTTTCCCGCCTGCCGCGCCGCGCTGCGGCCGCGTCCGTCGTGGCGCTCGCTTCCGTGCTGCTCTTCGCGCCGGGCGACCGCGCGACGGCTGACGACGCAAAGCCCGGCGACGCGGTGATCCTCGAGCGCCTCGACAACACCCATCTGGCCTATGTCGTCACCGGCGAGGCCGAGGTCGACCAGCTGTCGGAGAACGGCCTGCGCGGCCTCACCGACTTCCTCACCTACCGCACGACGCTGGAGCCGGCCCCGCCCGTCGGCCTCGACATCACCAAGGACGAGCTGTCCTTCTACCCGATCATCTTCTGGCCGATCTCGGCAACCGCCCCCATGCCGTCTGCCGCCGCCATCAGCCGGATCGACGCCTATATGCGTGCCGGCGGCACCGTGCTGTTCGACACGCGCGACCAGTTCTCCGCGCTTGGCGACGAAAGCGGCCCGAGCGCCAATGGCGAGCGGCTGCAGGCGATCCTCGCCAATATCGACATCCCGCCGCTGGAGCCGGTGCCCTCCGACCACGTGCTGACGCGGTCCTTCTATCTGCTGACCAATTTTCCCGGCCGCTACACCGGCAGCCCGCTCTGGGTCGAGGCGCGCCAGGAGGCCAAGACCTCCAACAGCGGCGTCGCCTCCACCGGCGACGGCGTCTCGCCGATCCTGATCACCGGCAATGACATGCTCGGCGCTTGGGCGATCGACGCGAACGGCGCCTCGGTCCTGCCGACCGTGCCGCCGGACGAGATGCAGCGCGAAATGTCCTTCCGCTCCGGCGTCAACATCATGATGTACATGCTGACCGGCAACTACAAGGCCGACCAGGTCCATGTGCCGGCCCTCCTCGAACGGCTGGGGCAGTGACATGACACTCCAGTTTGCCCCCTTCGTTCCGTGGTTCGTCCTGCTGGCCCTTGCCGTGCTGGCCCTCATCCTCGCCACGGCGGGCTTTGCCCGCGGCGTGCGCGGCACCGGCATTCGCCTTATCGCCTCCGCCGCAGTCCTCGCTGCGCTCGCTAATCCGCTTCTGATGCAGGAGGACCGCGAGGCGCTTTCCACCGTCGTGCCGGTCATCGTCGACCGCAGCCAGAGCCAGGAAACGCCGGAGCGCACCGCCATGACCGATGCGGCGCTCGAAGGCCTCAAGGACCGGCTATCGCGCTTTACCCGCATCGAGCCGCGCATCGTCGAAGTGCGCGATCCCGCCACCTCCGACGCGCCCTCGACGAGGCTGTTCGAGGCGCTCGCCTCGGCCATCTCCGACGTGCCCCCGGCGCGCATCGGCGCCGCCGTCTTCATCACCGACGGACAGGTGCACGACGCGCCCGCCGCCGGCCAGGCGCTCGGCTTCGACGCGCCCGTCCACGGCCTCGTCACCGGCAAGGCCGACGAGTTCGACCGCCGCATCGAGGTGCTGCGCGCGCCGCGCTTCGGCATCGTCGACGAGGACCAGGAACTGACCTTGCGCGTCTTCGACGATGGCCGCCGCACCGATACGCCCGCCACCGTCACCGTGCGTTTGAACGGCGAGGAGATCGCCACGCTCAACGCCACACCCGGTGTCGAGACGCCCTTCGGTTTCAAGGTGCCGCGCGGCGGCAACAATGTGCTGGAATTCGCCGTCGCCGCCACGCCCGGCGAGGTCACCGAGGTCAACAACAAGGCGATCCACCTGATCGAGGGCATCCGCGAGAACCTGCGCGTGCTGCTCGTCTCCGGCGAGCCCCATGCCGGCGAGCGCGCCTGGCGCAACCTCTTGAAATCCGACGCCGCAGTCGACCTGGTGCACTTCACCATTCTGCGCCCGCCGGAAAAGCAGGACGGCACGCCGATCAACGAATTGTCGCTGATCGCCTTCCCGACGCGCGAGCTCTTCGTCGAGAAGATCAACGATTTCGACCTGATCATCTTCGACCGCTACCAGCACCGCGGCGTGCTGCCGATCCTCTATTACGACTACATCGCCGAATACGTGAAGAAGGGCGGCGCCCTGCTGATCGCCGCAGGCCCCGAACATGCCGGCGAGGATTCGATCGCGATAACCCCGCTCGCCTCCGTGCTTCCCGCCGCCCCGACCGGCAACATGCACGAGGCGGCTTTTTATCCGCGCCTCTCCGACCAGGGCAAGCGCCACCCCGTCACCCGCGGGCTCGACGGATCGGCCATCGAGCCGCCGCAATGGGGCCGCTGGTTCCGCAGCGTCGACGTCGACCCGCCGCGCGGCGAAACCGTGATGACCGCCGCCGACGGCCGTCCGCTTCTGGTGCTCGACCGCGCAGAGGAAGGCCGCGTCGCCATGCTGCTCTCCGACCAGGGTTGGCTCTGGGCCCGCGGCTTCGAAGGCGGCGGCCCGCATGTCTCGCTCTATCGCCGCATCGCCCACTGGCTGATGAAGGAGCCGGAGCTCGAGGAAGAGGCGCTGAAGGCCCGCGCGAGCGGCCGCACGCTGGAAGTGACCCGCCAGACGATCGCCGGCGATCCGGGCGCCGCCACCATCCGCACGCCGTCGGGAAAGACCGAGACGCTGGCACTCACCGAAACCGCCCCCGGCCTCTATCGAGGCGAGAAGCGCATGGACGAGACCGGCCTCTTCACCATCGCCAATGGCGAATTCTCCACCCTCGTCCATGTCGGCGCGGTCGACGCACCCGAGTTCAAGGCCATGGTCTCGACGCTCGACACGCTGAAACCGATCGCCACCGAGACCCGCGGCAGGATCGCCCGCCTCGACGACGGCAAGGGGGGCCTGCGCCTCCCCGACATCCTCCCCGTCCGCGGCGACGTCCGCATCGCCGACGACCGCCGCCTGCTTGTGCGCCTGACCGACGAGACGGTGCTGAAGGGCGTCAATACGCTGCCGCTGTTTGCCGGCTTTGCCGGGCTGGCGGTGCTGCTCTTGGCGATGTCGGCGATGTGGTGGAGGGAGGGAAGGTAGGCGCGCGGGGTCTGGCGTGGCTGGAACGTTGAATGCTGGCACAGTGAGCAATTTTGCGCTATTTTACGGCTATGACGAAGGCAGACCTGAAGCAAGAACGGACGGGAAAATGGGTGGTGCGCGATTCACATAGCGGCCGCTTCATCGAAGTGCGCGGCGCAAACTCGATGAGTTCATCGCCACTGCCTCTGAAAAAGGACGTCGACCTTACCAAGCCGATCGCCGCGCAAGCCCTGAAACAAGATTCCAACAATCTGCAGAAGCCAGTGAAGAAGGACTGATCTTTGGCCGGCGTGCTGCTCGATACGCACACGTTCTACTGGCTGATTACGGCCGCAGGTACACTGTCGGAAGAAGCGCTGATCGCAATCGCCAACAACCAGGCTAGCAGCACACTCTACGTGTCGCCGATCACGGCTTGGGAATTGTCGATCGCGTCGCGCAAACCTCCACACAGGGACCCGCCAAGCCTCGGCACGAAATCACCGTCCCGATGGTTTTCAGAAGCTGTGGCGGCAACAAAGGCACGCATCGTTCCGATCCACCAGAGAATTGCCTGCGAAGCAGCCGCAGTGGTGACCGATACGGGCCACAAGGATCCGGGCGACTGCTATCTGATCGCCACTGCCCGATTGAAGAAACTCGCCGTCGTTACGCGCGATTCTGTCATGCTGAGGATCGCTTCTCCCTCCTATTTGGACGTTATCGTTTGCTGAATACCGTTCCCAACGACGCCAACACTCAAGCGGAAAGCCGCTCTCGCACCGACTGAAGGAGTGATGTTGATGAAAGACCGCAGCCATGACGATGCGATGGCGGATCTCTTCCGAGATGATCCGCAGATGGCGGCTGCCACGCTCGACGCGATCCTGGCAGACGGCGATCAGGGTGAGTTGCTGGTGACGCTTCGCCAGATGACCAAGGCCTTCGGCGGCCTGCCCGCCGTCGCGAAGTCGGCAGAACTGAACCCGACGCAACTCTACCGGATCCTCTCGGAAACAGGGAATCCGGAACTACGCAACCTGAGCGCCCTGCTTCGCAGCATGGGCATGCGCTTGTCCGTGCAACCGCTCGACAAGGTCACCTCGCACACTGCGTCCTAGGCAGAAAACTGGCTGAGCCACGAGCGGGTCAGAATCGCATCTGCACGGTTCGGCGCCCATCCATGCCCCGCTTCAAGCGCATGATGTGTCACTATCGAGCCGGCATCTGAAAGCTGCATGGCCAGCCGGAGCGCAGCGCATGGCTTCCGTCGGTCATCGTTCTTGCCAGACAGGATGAGAACGGGCATCGCAGCCATCGTGGGGAACACGAAATCATCCGCAAGTGGCTCCGGGCGTAGCAATACAGCACCGGCGAACCGTTCAGGTGCGATCGACAGCAGGGCCGAGATAAATATGGCCCCGCTGGAATAGCCAAGCGCCACCAAGCTTCCGCCCATTGCTCCCAGGTCACCCGTCGGGGACAGCGTTTCTCTGGCAAGCGCAACGACCGCACTTGTATCAATACTGCGGTCAGGACGGCGCGTGGTGAATGTGAATCCTTCTCCGGAGGCTATCGGCCCCGTCGGCGCCAGATGCGGCCAGTTTGGCGCAACCTCATGAGCGAATGCAGACAAGGCAGTCTCATCCTGGGCTGAACCATGAAAGGTAACAAGTCTCAAGGTCGCCACTCCATCGACACGGGCTCGAACCCAGCTAGCAGAGTTGACTCAGGCCGACAATGTTCGGCAATCTGCCGTTGATCGTGCCGCCAGCCCCCATCGACACCGGCCCCATTTCCCCCTAACCTCACCCCATGAGCCTCCCCCTCCCCCTCTCCGACACCGTCCCCGACGACGCCCGCGAAACCATCCTCGCCGGGATCAAGGCGCACAACAATGCCCTGCTCGGGCCGACCGACCGGCGCGACCTGTTCATTCCGTTGACCAATGCCGAAGGACAGACCGAGGGCGGCCTTGCCGGTTATACCGGGCGCGGCTGGCTTTATGTGGAAATGCTGTTCGTGCCGGAGCACCGGCGCGGCCAGGGGCTGGCCGGCGCGCTGCGGCAAAGGGCGGAGAACGAGGCGAAGGTCCGCGGCTGCAAGGGCGCCTATATCGACACGATCAATCCCGACGCCCGCCGCGTCTATGAGCGGCAGGGCTATTCGGTCTGCGGCACGCTCGACAATTTCACCGGCGACTTTGCGATCACCTGGCTCAGCAAGCTCTTCTGAGCGCCTCGGCGGCGGCCTCGGCCGTGTCGTCCATTGGCCGCCAGGCGATCAGGCCGTTCAGCCGTTCATGCACGTCCGCGCCGAGCGGCACGACCAACACCCGTGCCGGATCGACCGGACCCGGAAAATCCAGCGCCTTGTACGCCACCTTCTCGAAGCCGAGCGGCATGTAATACGGTGGATCGCCGATCAGGATAACGGCTTCGGAGCCGGCGCGGCGCGCCGCCTCGATGGCGATGCGCACCAGTTCCCGGCCGATCCCCCGGTTCTTGTGCGAGGGACGGACGGCGAGCGGCCCGAGCAGATGGCCCTTGACCGTTCCGGCAATCACCGGCGTCATACGCACCGAGGCGATCGTCTCGCCGTCGTCGGCGCAGATGAAGGACAGGTGCCGGTCATGCGGCCCCTGCTCGCGGATGCGGGCAGCCGCGCGGGTATGCCGGCCGGGGCCAAAAGCTTCTTCGTTGATGTGTTCGATGACAGCGTCATGCGACGCATCCTCGGTGAAGTAGACAAGGTCGTGATTTTTCATGGATGAGCGGACCGTAAGGACAGACGGAGATATGGGTTCTCGTTGACGCCGCAAGGGCGTTCGGGAAGCATCAGCGTCGTCGCAGGGTCCGTGGTGCGGTCATGGAAAAAGGGTCATCCGTTTTTGCGAAATCCCGGATAGCAGCAAATTTTGCAGCCGTCCAATGGAAAAACGCAGTGTTCACCCCTTGGCATCTCCCAATATGCGCGGCGAGGCGTATCTATGGGGCAGGACATGAACAACTGACAGGAGAGCGCCGATGGGCATGCTCGTTGACGGCGTCTGGCACGACGTCTGGTATGACACGAAATCCACCGCCGGCCATTTCGAGCGCTCCAAGGCGCAGTTCCGCAATTGGGTGACTGCCGACGGCTCGGCCGGCCCGACGGGCAGCGCCGGCTTCAAGGCCGAGGCCGGGCGCTACCATCTCTATGTGTCGCTCGCCTGTCCCTGGGCCCACCGCACCCTGATCTTCCGCAAGCTGAAGGGCCTCGAAGGCCTGATCTCGCTGTCGATCGTCGATCCGCTGATGCTGGAGAACGGCTGGGAATTCCACGATCGCGACGGCGCCACCGTCGACCATCTGTTCGGCTCGGATTTCCTCTACCAGATCTACCTGAAGGCCGATCCGGCCTATTCCGGCCGTGTCACCGTGCCGGTGCTGTGGGACAAGCAGACCGGAACGATCGTCTCCAACGAATCGGCCGACATCATCCGCATGTTCAACACCGCCTTCAACGGCCTGACGGGTTCGCAGACCGACTACTGCCCTGACGACCTCCGCGGCGACATCGACGCGCTCAACGCCCGCATCTATGACGCCGTCAACAACGGCGTCTACAAGGCCGGCTTCGCCACGACTCAAGCCGCTTATGAGAGCGCCGTCATCCCGCTCTTTGCCATGCTGGACGAACTGGAAGAGCGCCTCGCCACCGGCCGCTACCTGTTCGGCGCGCGCCTGACCGAATCCGACTGGCGGCTGTTCACCACGCTGGTGCGCTTCGATCCGGTCTATGTCGGCCATTTCAAGTGCAATATCCGCCGGATCGTCGACTATCCGAACCTCTCGGCCTATGTCCGCGACCTCTACCAGACGCCGGGCGTCGCCGAAACGGTCGACATCCGCCACATCAAGCACCACTATTACCGCAGCCACAAGACGATCAATCCGACCGGCGTCGTGCCCGTCGGCCCTGCCCTCGACCTCGATCGCCCGCACGGGCGGGACGCGCTGGCGGAGACGCCGGAACTCACCAGATATCGGCGGGGCTGACCTCGCCGCTCAGTTCCGCGAGCCGCCGGAGCGTGGCGGAGGTTACGTCCTTCGGCAGGTCGCGCGGATCGAAGAAACCGGCTTCGACGATCTCGCGGTCGGCGAGCCGCGGCGCAGTCTGGGTCACTTCGGTGCGATAGAGCAGCACATGGTCGCGCGGGCTGATGCGGCGGTTGAAATAGACATGGAAGAGCTGCGGCGGGGCGGTGAGCTCGAGATTGCCCTCCTCGCGCAGTTCCTTCTCCAGCGCCTCGAAGGCCGTCTCGTGCCGCTCGACCCCGCCGCCCGGCATGTACCAGCCGGGAACATAGGAATGGCGCACGAGAAAAATCTCGCCTTGCGGGTTGAAGCAGGCGGCGCGCACGCCGAGCGTCATGCCGCGCGACATGGCGAAATAGCTGTGCAGCACCTTCAGCAACAGGCGCCGCCGCAGCCCCGTCCCCTCATCCAGGCCCTTTTGCTGGTTCATTCTTCTTGCTCCCGTCGCGCCGCGTCTTTAAGAGTGGCGCCATGTTCAAGCTCGCGCATATATCCGATGTTCACCTGGGCCCGCTCCCGAACCTGACCATCCGCGAATTGGCTTCCAAGCGCATTACCGGCTATGTGAACTGGCACCGCAACCGGCGCAAGCATCTTTTCACCAACGCGCTCGATCTGGTGATGGAGGACCTGCGCCGGCACGAGCCGGACCATCTGGCCATCACCGGCGACATGGTCAACCTCGCCTCCGGCATCGAGATCCGCCTGGTCGCCGAGTGGCTGCGCCAGGCCGGCGCGCCGCTCGACACCTCGGTCGTACCCGGCAATCACGACGCCTATGTGCCCGGCGCTCACGACAAGGCGGTGCAGGCCTGGTACGACTACATGCGCGGCGACGACGACCCGCTGATCTGGCGGGAAGGCTACAAGCTGTTTCCCTATATCCGCCGCCGCGGCCCCGTGGCCCTGATCGGCTGTTCCACCTCGATCGCCACCCCCCCCTTCTCCGCCACCGGCTATTTCAGCGCCCGCCAGGCGCGCGAGACGGTGGCACTGCTGAAGGCAGCCGGCGAGGAAGGCCTGTTTCGCGTGGTGATGATCCATCATCCGCCGATCCGGGGGGCCGCCGCCTCCCACAAGCGCATGATCGGCATCCGCCGCTTCGCCGCGGCGATCGCCATGGGCGGCGCCGAACTCGTGCTGCACGGCCACACCCATCTCAACACGCTCTACTGGCTTGACGCCCACGGCAGGCGCGTGCCCGTCGTAGGCATCGCCTCGGCCTCGCAAGGCCCCGGCGCACCGAAACCGCCGGCCGGATACAATCTCTTCTCGATCAGCGGCGAACCCGGCGCGTGGAAGCTCAAATGGGACCGCTACGGCCTGTTCGACGCCGCCGTCAAACTTCGCCACGAGCATCACCAGATCCTGTTCGGTTAAAGCGTTTCCTGACTCGATTGAAGCATTCTGTTGCGCTCGCGGTGGCGGGCGACGACCGCCCGCAGGTTGTCGGAAAAGACCGCGATGGCCGCCTGCGCCTCGTCGAGCCCGAAACCGGACCAGCCCATACGCTTGACCACGACCGGCTTGCAGATCCGGAAGAACACGGCCTGGCCGATGAGCGAAAACACGGTCAGCGACAGCGCATCGGCATCGCCGGGACGGCCGACGGCAATGGCGAACAACTGGCAGAAACGCTCATGCAGCGGCTGCGCCATCTTCTCGTAGAGCAGGCCGTCGACCTCGCCCGGCACGACCAGTTCCCGGGTCATGAAGGTGGAGATCCGGTCGGCGTCCGGCCGCGTCGAGCCGATCAGGATCAGCGTGCCGATCATGCCGTCGAGAAGATCAAGCGCCTCGTCCGGCGTCAGCATCGGCGGCAATGGCTGCGTCAGCGAAGCGCCGAGCGATTCGAGAACGACCCCGATCACATATTCGATGCATGCCGTCCTCAGGCCCGGCTTTCCGCCGAAATGATAGGCGATGCTGCCGATATTGGCGGCCGCATGGTCGGCGATCTGACGCGTCGATACGGCATCGTAACCGTGATTGCCGAACAGCTCGAGCGCCGCAGAGATCAGCGATGCCCGTGTGGCGGCCGCCCCCGATAGCTGTCTGGCCATGCACTCCTCCCGGCGAGTAATCAGTCGATTGATTAGGAGGGAACGACAGGAATTTCAACTGCCCTCTCGCAACCCGGAGCCGCGCGGACAAAACCCATCCAGCCTGCCAAGGTGGGAGATTGCAGCATTCAATTCTTGATCCAAGTCAATGCTGGCCGGATTGGCAAAGCGCCTAATAGCATTAGTAATGTCTGCTGAAGCCCTACCGGGTCGGCGCAGCATCGGGAGTTCCCAACAAGCGAAAGCCGTGAACGGGGCGACGCATGTCGCTTTGCCACGGCGCGACAACACACAGAGAGGAGAGTCATGGCGCACAAGAACACCCCCAACCTGACCACGAAGAATGACGCGAACGCAGACGGTGGGCTTCCGTCCGTCGTTGAGATCAGCTTGGCCGACGAGCGCAGCGAAGCGGCGCAGGAAGCGGAGCTGTCCGCCATGAAAGAGATCGCCGGCGACGGCGCCGACGGCGTTGAGCTTCAAGCGGGGATCGAGGCGATCATCGCCGGTGCCTCGCCCGACGACGCGAACCGCTTGCGAAAGGGTCTCGGCCTGCCGAAACCCTCGGGCCATCCCCGGATCAGCAGCGACGAACTCGCCGACGACTGGCGGGACGGCGGCTACCCCTTCAAGTACAAGATGCTTCGTCGCGACTACGAGCACGAGAAGTTCGTTCTCCAGACCGAGCTGCTGAAGCTCCAGTCCTGGGTGAAGGAGACCAACCAGCGACTCATCATCCTTTTCGAGGGACGCGACGCGGCCGGTAAGGGCGGCGCCATCAAGCGCTTCATGGAACACCTCAATCCGCGTGGCGCCCGCGTCGTCGCGCTCGAAAAGCCGAGCGACGTCGAACGCGGCCAGTGGTACTTCCAGCGTTATGTGGAGCACCTGCCGACCCGCGGCGAGATCGTGCTTTTCGACCGCAGCTGGTACAATCGGGCCGGCGTCGAGCGGGTCATGGGCTTCTGCAGCGAGGAGGAATATCGCGAGTTCCTGCGCCAAGCGCCGGAGTTCGAGCGCAATCTGGTGCGCAGCGGAATCCACCTGATCAAGTTCTGGTTCTCGGTGAGCCAGGATGAGCAGCGCCGTCGCTTCAAGGAACGCAAGGTCCACCCGCTCAAGCAATGGAAGCTTTCGCCGGTCGATCTCGCCTCCCTCGACAAATGGGAAGACTATACCCGGGCCAAGGAAGCCATGTTCTTCCACACGGACACGGCGGATTCGCCCTGGCTGGTGATCAAGTCGAACGACAAGAAGCGCGCCCGCCTCAACGCCATGCGCTACGTGCTGCATTCCCTGCCCTATACCGGCAAGAACCCGGATAGGATCGGGCGCGTCGACAGCTTGCTGGTCGGCCGGGCCAACACGATCCACGAGCGCGGCGAATATACGTTCGGCGCCAATTAGGCTCAACGCTCACCAACTGGCTCAGAAATGCTGACGGCCCCACCGGGGCCGTCAGATAGACCATGCCCTGCGATCACGGCCAGAAGCCGCGAAGCACCGATAGGTCAGGCTGTCATTTCGCGAAGCACGGCGGCCACCGCCTCCGGGCATTCGTCAATCAGCATATGGCCGGCATTGGCGATCCTGGTCAGCGCTATATTGGCGGGCAGCCGGTCCGCCTGCCATGACGGCAGGATGCAGTCCTCCCCGCCCCAGACCACCCGGATCGGCATGGTCAAGCCGGCCAGAGCCTCGAGCGGCAGCTCGCCTTGCAGCCGTTCGCCGCTCGGCGCCACGAAGGTAATCGCCTCGAAGATGCGCTCGAACGCGGCCTGCGCGCCCGGCTGGTGCCGGATCGCCAGCATGTCATCGACCAGGTCGTCGTCGATCGTCGCATTGAAGCCGGACATACCCTCCAGCGCCCAGATCAGGTCGAGATGGGTCTCGGCCTGGGCATAGTGGGACAGCAGGCGGTGGTTGATCGAGGGTCCGAAGCCGCCGGGCGCCAGAAGCGTCGCGCTCAAGACCCGCTTCTGCTCGCGCAGCGCCAGAAGCGCCGCCGTGGCGCCGCCGAGCGAATGCCCGGCGACATGAAAGGCGGTGACGCCGCGCAGGTCGAGATCGTTGCGGATGGCCTTGGCCATCTTGCCCGCCCCGCCTATCCCGTCGGCTTCGAGCGAGCCCGCATGGCCCGGCATGTCATAGGCAATCACCGGCAGGGCGGGACCAAGCCCCGCCATGACCTTTTTCCAGACGAAAGCCCCACAGCCGAAACCGTGCAACAGCACAAGCGGCGGTGCGCTCCTCACATCTCCGATCACCACCGCGTGGAGCGCCATGGTTCAGCCCTTCGTCGCGCGTTCGTCGAGAACCCGGTTTGCCGCCGAGACGATCGCCTCGAGCGAAGCCGCGACGATATTGGTGTTGATGCCGGCGCCGAACAGCTTGCCGCCCGGATGCACGACCTCGACATAGGCGATGGCCGAGGCGTTGGAGCCGTGCTGCAGCGAATGCTCGGAATAGTCGGCAACCGTCAGCTCGATGCCCAGATAGCTCGACAGCGCGTTGATGAAGCCGTCGATCGGGCCGGTTCCCTGCCCTTCGATCCGCTTCGTCTCTCCACCGTCGGTGATTTCGGCAGCGACGATGCGGCGGCCCTTCTGCGCCGGGTCGGCATAGGTGTGGTGATCGACGTACTTCAGGCGCCCGCCGGGCTGCTCGACATAGCGCTCGATGAATCGCTCGTAGATCCGCTTTGAGGGCAGTTCGACACCTTCCTCGTCGGTGATGCGCTGGATGTCCTCGCGGAACTCCACCTGCAGCGCGCGCGGCAGGTTGATGCCGTAGTCTTCCTGCAGGATGTAGGCGATACCGCCCTTGCCCGACTGCGAGTTGATGCGGATGATCGCCTCGTAGGTCCGGCCGACGTCCTGCGGGTCGATCGGCAGATAGGGCACTTCCCAGACCGGCGAATTGGCCGTGCGCCGCGCCTTCATGCCCTTGTTGATCGCATCCTGGTGCGAGCCGGAGAACGCCGTGTAGACCAGTTCGCCGACGTAAGGGTGGCGCTCCGGAATGGTCATCTGGTTGGAATATTCATAGACCGCCTTGATCCGCTCGATGTCGGAACAATCCAGTTTCGGATCAACGCCTTGCGTGAACATGTTCAAGGCCAGCGTGACGATGTCGACATTGCCGGTACGCTCGCCATTGCCGAACAGCGTGCCCTCGACGCGGTCGGCGCCGGCCATCAGGCCGAGCTCGGTCGCCGCGATCCCGGTGCCGCGGTCGTTATGCGGATGCAGCGAGATGATGACGTTCTCGCGATTGTCGATGTTGCGGCACATCCATTCGATCTGGTCGGCATAGATGTTCGGCGTCGCCATCTCGACGGTCGACGGCAGGTTCAGGATCAGCTTGTTGTCCGGCGTCGGCTTGATGATATCGATGACGGCATTGGAGATCTCCAGCGCCACGTCCAGCTCGGTGCCGGTAAAGCTCTCCGGCGAATATTCGAAGCGGAAGCCGCCATTCTCACCCGTGGCGGCCTTTGCCGCCATGTCGGTGATCATCTTGGCCGCATCGACGGCGATCTGCTTGATGCCGGCGACATCCTTGCCGAACACCACGCGGCGCTGCAATTCACTGGTGGAATTGTAGAAATGGATGATCGGCCGCTTGGCCCCCTGCAGCGCCTCGAAGGTGCGCGTGATCAATTCCGGCCGGCACTGCACCAGCACCTGCAACGACACGTCGTCCGGCACATTGCCTTCCTCGACGCACCAGCGGGCAAAGTCGAAATCGGTCTGCGAGGCCGAAGGAAAGCCGATCTCGATTTCCTTGAAGCCCATTTCGATCAGCAACTGGAACATGCGGGCCTTGCGGTCGTGGCCCATCGGATTGACCAGCGACTGGTTGCCGTCGCGCAAGTCCACCGAGCACCAGATCGGCGCCTTGGTGATGGACCTCGATGGCCAGGTGCGGTCCTTGATGTCGATCTGCGGATAGGGGTGGTACTTGGTCGCCGCTTCGGGCATTCCCACAACGCCGGCACCGGATTTCATGGTCATGTCGTTCATCTCTTCCTCTTCCGCATCTGCCCGGCTCTTAGCGCATCAAGCGCGGTTTTGCGACGGCAAATGCTGGCCTCAAGTCGGCCAAATAGTCTCAGTGTACGGGATTTGCTTCGAGGAGCTGAGCCATGCGGCTATCCGGCCGCCGGGCGCTCCTCAAAGGACCCGGCAACCGCGGATAAGGCTAAGAAGAAGCGAGTTTGGCGCCGACGCGACGAAACCGGCCGCAGCGCGGTCAGCTTTCAGAGTCGCAAACAGGGTCGAGCCGAAATGGGTCATGATGGAAGAGAGATAACGCGCGACGGCAAATCGCGCAAGCCCGTTATTCGGCGGCGGCAACCGAGAGGTCTCCCAACTTTTCTCTCAGCCACACTTCCAGCAGTGCATCGCGTGACAGCCCGAGTTTTTTCGCCCGACGCTCCAACTGGAGCATCGTCCCGCGCGTCACCGTAACCGTCATCGAGACGGGTTCAAGATTGGGGCGGCTCGCCTTGCTCCAGTCCACATATTCGCTGATGTCTTCACCATCATCGAACTTGCGGTCGAATTCCTCAGCGCTGATTTTCTTCATAACGACGCCTTTCCTGAACCCTTGCGCGGCGGACGGAGATAATCCGGATCCGGTCCCCGCGTTGAACGTAGATCCCCGTCCAGCAAACGCCCTCAATGCGACCGATCAGAACCCGTCTGGGCTCCAAAACATATGCAGCATCGGCATCCACACCAAATAAATCATACCACAGTTCCTGCGCCGCCACGAAATCGATTCCGTGTTTCGCTCTGTTTGCCTCGCTCTTGGCCGGATCGAATTCGAACTCCATGCCCGATCAAATCACGGCCGCGTGAGAAAATCGAGACTTTCAACCCTTGCGAGCCAGCCGTAACACGCCCAGCATCAATCCCCCGGCCACCAGCCCCCAGAATGCACCGGAGATCCCGGCAAAGGATATGCCGGACGCGGTGATAAGGAAGGTGACGGCCGCCGCCTCGCGGGTTTCCGGCTCCTTGAAGGCGGCAACGGCCGAGCCGGAAAACGCCCCGATCAGCGCCAGACCCGCCACCGCCTGGATCAGGATCGGCGGCGCGAGCGAGACGAAGGCGGTGACCGCACCGGCGAGAAGGCCGAGAACGATATAGCCGACGCCGCCGATGATCGCCGCCCAGTAGCGCCTCTTCGGGTCGGGATGGGCGTCCTCGCCGGCGCACATCGCCGCAGTGATCGCCGCCAGGTTGACGGCATGGCCGCCGAACGGCGCGGAAAACAGCGAAAACAGCCCGGTCACGGCAAACAGCGGCCCGGGATTGGGATTGTAGTGGTTGACCTTCAGCACGGCGATGCCGGGAATGTTCTGCGAAGCCATGGTGACGATGAACAGCGGCAGCGCGATCGAGATCAGCGCCGGCAAGGTGAAGACCGGGGCAACGAGCTCCATCGGCGGCGCGAGCGACTGCGCCCAGGTCGCCATCGCGCCCTCCGGCAAGTCCACGCCGAACACCATCACGATGACGAAGGCGAGCAATGCCGCCGGCACGGCATAGAGCCGCTTGAAGGCCAGCACCGCCGCCCAGGCGACGAGGATCGGCAGGCCGAGCATCGGATCGAAGGCGATCGCCTTGAACGGGGCAAAGCACAGGCCGAGAATGACGCCCGACAGCATGGCATTGGCGAGCGGCGCCGGGATTGCCGCAACCGCCCGGCCGAGTGGCCGGAACAGCCCGGCAATGACGATCAGCACCCCACAGACCAGGAAGGCGCCGACGGCGGCGGCAAAACCGCCCTCGACCGTGCCGGCGGTCGCCAGCAGCGCCGCCCCCGGCGTCGACCAGGCGATCGACACCGGCAGCTTCGTCCAGGCGCTCAAGACGATCGCGCAGAGCCCCATCGACACGGAAAGCGCCATCAGCCCGGAAGCCGCCTCGAAATCGGTTGCGCCGACGCCTTTGAGACCCTGCAACACCACGGCAAACGAGCTGGCAAAGCCGACGAAGGCCGTCAGGCAGCCCATGAAAAAGCTTTGGAACGAAAGGTCTTTGAACATAGGAAGCCCGGGGGAACGAGAATGACAATCGTTCACCAACAGCAAAGATCGACCCGATTGGCAAGCCGGGCGCGCGGCAAACGGGTACGGCAAGGCGCCGCCGTCAGGCCATCCGCTCCATCCGTCGAGGAGAGGAACAATGCGATCCCGCCCTTTGCCGGGACCTCGCGGAGAGGCCCGGGCCTGCGAGACGCCGGATCAATTGTCGGGCGCAGCCAACCGGAAGCTCATCACCGCGTCCTGAACGCGTTTCTGGCCCTTGCTGTCCCCAAGGAAATGATAGCCCACAATGGTGTAGCCCCGCTTCTTGTAGACCACATAAGCGGCGATGCTCTGCACCGTCGCACCGCTCACCTCGCCCTGATACTGGCGCATAACCACCGGCACCTTGGGCAGCCCGACGCCCGGATGTTCGCCCGCCGGCTTTGCCAGCCGCTCGTTCATGAAGAAGATCTTGTCGGCGAGGTTTTCCTCCCAGGCATCGGCGAAATCCTTGGCTTTGGTGCTCTGGTCGAGATCCAGCGCCCAGACGATCACGCCCTCCACCCGGTCGGGATGGCGCATGTCGAGGGAATAGGGTTCGGAGGCGTCGATCTGGCTCGACCAGATGCGTGGCACGGCGATCCAGAAGCCGCGATCGGAATTGCGCCGCCAGACGATCGTGTCCTCGTTGTCTGCGGGTGCAGGCTTGTCGGTGGTCTCCTCCTCCTCGTTCCCGGGCGGCGGTGTCGGCGTCTGCGGCTCTTCCTCATCGGCTTCCGGCTCGGTCGCTGCCGGCTCGCCGATCGTAAGCGTCGCGGAGCAGTTCTCGAACACCTTCATATACTCGTCGAATACCCCGTCCGGTGCCGAATAGGACATCAGCAGGAACACGCGCGGCGCGGTCACCACCATCTGGATATGATTGAACGTCCGCAGCTTGCCGGCCGTATCGGTGGTCTTGTAGCTGGCGATGACGAAGGGCGCCTGCTGGCTGGCGATCGGAGCTTCGCCCTCCTTCAGGATGCGGCCGTCGCGGATGTCGAGCAATTGCGCCTTGAGCACGCCGAGCTGGGCCTTGGCCGTCTTCTCGCTGGTCTTTGCCCGGTCGATCACCTGGACGATGATGGTGGCGTCGCGGGCGGTGCCGCCCTGCCCGGAAAACACCCGGTCGGTGTTTTCCGCCTGCTGGAAATCCCAGTCCGAGGGAAACTCGCAGGAGAAGCCCGAATTGTCCTTGTAGGTCCGGAACACCGTTTCCTGCGCGCCGGCCGAATGCACGGCTGCAAACGCCAGACACGCGACCAGAAACAGGCGCTGGACCACCCCCTTGGCAAAATTCCCCATCGATCTCCGCCTCCCATTGCATCAATGACCATATTAGCCCGATCGACTGAGTCAAACGATATGCGGCTAGACCTTCGTCGGGCGGAAGACGGCAGAGGGCCAGAGCTTGACGATCGTCAGAAACTGGCCCGAAAGAATGGTGGAGACGCGCTTCGGCGCGTTTCGCGGCACCGCCGCGCGACCGCCGGACACCGTCAAAAGAAAAGCCCCCGCCGGCTCGCACCGGCAGGGGCTTTTCAATTCGATCGACAGCGAAAGCTCAGAGTTCCGACTGCTTCTCGGCAATCTTTCCAACCAGGCCGTATTCCTTGGCCTCTTCGGCCGACAGCCAGTAGTCGCGATCGATGTCCTTGGCGACCTTCTCTTCCGACTGGCCGGTGGCCTTGGCGAAGATCTTGATCAGGCGCTTGTTCATCTTGATGATTTCATTGGCCTGGATCTCGATGTCGGAGGCCATGCCGCGGGTGCCGCCCGAGGGTTGGTGCAGCAGGAAGCGGGTGTTGGGCAGGCAGATGCGCCGTTCCTTCGGCACCGAGACATAGATCAGCGCGCCGGCCGAGGCGACCCAGCCCGTGCCGATGATGATGACCTTCGGCTTGATGAACTTGATCATGTCGTGGATCGAGTCACCCGATTCCACGTGACCGCCCGGCGAGTTCACATAGACGCGGATGTCGTCGTCGGAGGCGGCGGCAAGCGCCACCAGCTGGGTGCAGACCTTCTGCGCCAGTTCCTGGGTGATCCCGCCATAGATGAAGATCGAACGCGACTTGAAGAGGTTCGCTTCCGTTTCCTTGCCGAGCGGCAGTTCCTTGCTCTTGTCGTCTTCGTCTTCATTCATCGGATAGTCTCCACTTGGATTCGGTCACCCGCACATAGTGCGACTCATGTCGTAAAACAATGCGGGAAAAAGGGGAAGCACGGAACCGGTGAACAGCGCGTTAGCGCGGCCTGCCTAGCGCGAGATCCGCGTCGACAGGATGATGGACGACAGCGTGCGCTCGACGCCGGCGATCGCCCCGATCCGGTCGATCAGCCCGTCGAGTTCGGCGATGGAACTCGAGGCCAGGATGGCGATCAGGTCGAACGAGCCGTTGACCGAATGCAGCATGGTCACCTGGCGGATGGCGTCCAGCTCGGCGGAAACCATCGGCAACGACTTCGGCGCGATGGTGATGAGCACATGGGCGCGGATCAGCCCGCTCTGGAAGGCCTCCGACAGCCTGACCCCGTAGCCGGCGATCACCCCTTCGCGCTCCAGCCGCTCCAGCCGCGCCTGCACCGTGGTGCGCGACAGGCCGAGCCGCCTGGCGAGATTGGCCACCGGCATGCGGGCGTTCTCCCCGAGCAGCGCCAGAAGTTCGCGATCCTTGTCGGTAATTTGCATTTCGTCCAATTCCTTTGGCGATCTGCCGAAACAGATACCACGAAACGAACATATCGTCGCTATGAATCGAAAAGCGCAATCGGCATCCTGTCCAAACCTGACGAAATTCAAGAGGGGATATTTCAATGAAGGACGTAGTCATCATCGGCGGCGGCAAGATCGGCAGCGCCATTGCACTCATGCTGGCCGACAGCGGCGCCTACAGGATCACGGTTGCCGACCGCAGCGAGGCGCAGCTTGCCTCGATCGACCGCCATCCGGCGATCGCCACCGCCGCCGTCGACATCACCGATGCGAACGCCCTTGACGCCGTGCTGGCCGGCAAGTTCGCCGTGCTCTCGGCCGCCCCGTTCCACCTCACCGGCGCGATCGCCGAAAGTGCCGCCCGCACCGGCACCCACTATCTCGACCTCACCGAAGACGTCGCCACCACCCGCAAGGTCGAGCAGCTGGCGAAGAACGCCAGGACCGCCTTCATCCCCCAGTGCGGCCTGGCTCCCGGTTTCATCTCGATCGTCGCCAATGACCTGGCCAAGCATTTCGACACGCTCGACAGCGTGCGCATGCGCGTCGGCGCGCTGCCGCAATATCCGTCCAACGCGCTCAACTACAACCTGACCTGGAGCACGGACGGCCTGATCAACGAATATATCGAGCCCTGCGAGGCGATCGTCGAGGGCAAGCTGATCAATGTTCCGGCCATGGAAGAGCGCGAGGAATTCTCGCTCGACGGCGTCACCTACGAGGCCTTCAACACCTCCGGCGGCCTCGGCACGCTGGCGAAGACCCTGGAAGGCAAGGTGCGCACGATGAACTACCGCACCATCCGCTATCCGGGCCACCAGGCGATCGTCAAGGCGCTCTTGAACGACTTCAACCTGAAGAACCGCCGCGACGTCTTGAAGGACCTGTTCGAGAACGCGCTTCCCGCTACCATGCAGGACGTCGTCGTCATCTTCGTCACCGTCTGCGGCGTGAAGGATGGCCGTTTCCTGCAGGAAACCTATGCCAACAAGGTCTATGCCGGACCGATCGGCGGCCGCCTGATGAGCGCCATCCAGATCACCACGGCCGCCGGCATCTGCACCGTGCTCGACCTGCTGGCCGACGGCAAGCTGCCGCAGAAGGGCTTTGTCCGCCAGGAAGAAGTCAGCCTCCCCGCCTTCCTCGCCAACCGCTTTGGCCGGGTCTACTACCCGGAAGTCGCAAGGCTCGCCAAGGCGGGCTGAGCCACTGCGGCGATTCGATCTCCCCCCCTTGTGGGGGAGATGCCCGGCAGGGCAGAGGGGGGCCTGACCGACGAAACGCCGGCGGTTCAATCCCTCTTCTCCCCAGCGGGGAGAAGTGCCGAACGCAGTGAGGCGATGAGGGGCCCGAGTGCGCGGCGCTTCACCGGCTTGAGGGCGCAGCGTGCGCTGTGTCCCGAGCTTCGCTCCCCCTCATCCGGCCCTACCGGGCCACCTTCTCCCCGCCGGGGAGAAGAGACCGCCACCGTCGTGGTCGCCTCTCGGCCAATTTTCGCGAGCACGTTCAACAGCATCGCGACGATCCTGCCTTAGGGCGGACAAAACAGAGCCACCGCCGACGGCCCCGATTCGATCTCCCCCCTCGTGGGGGAGATGCCCGGCAGGGCAGAGGGGGGCCTGACCGACGAAACGCCGGCGGTTCAATCCCTCTTCTCCCCAGTGGGGAGAAGTGCCGAACGCAGTGAGGCGATGAGGGGGCCAAGTGCGCTGGCATCCGCTGGCTTGGGGGACCCGCGTGCGCGGGGCCTGAGCTTCGCTCCCCCTCATCCGGCCCTACCGGGCCACCTTCTCCCCGCTGGGGAGAAGCGACTGCCACCCTCGTGGCCTCACCCTTCGATACACGCCTGCGCCAAGCAACTCAGCGCACGAGGAAACACAGCAGCGCCGCCGCGTGTCGATCTCCCCCCTTGTGGGGGAGATGCCCGGCAGGGCAGAGGGGGGCGTTCCAGGTCGAGACGGCGGCCACCGCCCCTCTCAGCCGAACTTCGCCAGTATCTTCAACAGCATCGACGCAACCTTGCCATAGGGCGGATAAAGCAGCGCCACCGCCGAGAGCCGGGACTGGCGCAGCACCGGCTTTTCCTTGCTCATCGCCACGAAGCCCGCCTCGCCGTGATAGGCGCCATAGCCCGAGGCGCCGACGCCGCCGAAGGGCAGGTTGTCCTGCGCCAGATGCAGGATCGTGTCGTTGATCGTCACGCCGCCGGAAATCGTCCCGTTCAGCACCCGCGCCTCGGCTCCCCTGTCGGTGCCGAACCAGTAGAGCGCCAGCGGCCGGTCGCGGGCGTTGATATGGGCCAGCGCCTCGTCGAGCGTGTCATAGGGGATGACCGGCAGGATCGGCCCGAAAATTTCCTCCCGCATCAGCGCCATCGTGTCATTGACCCCGGTGACGACGACCGGCGCGAGGATGCGCCGCGCCGCATCGGTGCCGGCCACCAGTTCGATCACCTCGGCCCCCTTGGCGCGGGCCTCGTCGATCAGGCCGGCGAGCCGGTCGAAATGGCGCGCGCTGATGATCGACGTATAGTCGGGATTGCCGGCAAGGCTCGGATATTGTTTCGCCGCCGCCGCCTTCGCCGCCGCCACGAAAGCCTCGACGCGGCCGCGCGGCACCAGCGCATAGTCCGGTGCCACGCAGGTCTGGCCGGAATTGAGCAGCTTGCCCCAGATCAGCCGCGGCACGGCGCGCTCCAGATCGGCGGAGGCGTCGATGATCGCCGGAGACTTGCCGCCGAGCTCGAGCGTTACCGGCGTCAGGTTCCGCGCCGCCGCCTCCGCCACCCGCCGGCCGACAGCGGTCGAGCCGGTGAACACCAGGTGATCGAACGGCGCCGCGCTGAAGGCGGCCGCGACCTCCGGCCCACCGGTGATGACCGCAACCTCGTCCTCGGCGAAGAATTCCCTGACTGCCGCATCCAGAACTTCGGAAAACTTCGGTGTCAGCTCGGACGGCTTCAGCATCGCCCGGTTGCCGGCGGCAAGCGCGCCGACCAGCGGCGAGAGCATCAGGTTGAGCGGATAGTTCCACGGCGCGATGATGCCGACGACGCCGAGCGGCTGGCGCAGGATCAGCCCCGCGCCCGGCTGCCCCGTCCAGGCGAGCGACACCCGCCGCGGCCGCATCCAGCCCTTCAGATGACGCCGCGCATGACGGATCGCCGCCCGCGTCGGCACGATGTCGGCGAGCGTGGTGACCACCGCCGAGCGATTGCCGAAATCCTCCGAGATCGCCGCCGCAAGGCGCGCCTGCCAGGTCAGGATCAACCGCTCCAGCCGGTCGAGCCGGTCGAGGCGCAGCGCAGCCGGCGGATTGATGTCCGTGAGATAAGCCGCCCTCTGGCGCGAAAGCACGCTCTCGATCACCGCCTCCGGCGACACCGCCTGCCGGTCGTTCCCGTTCCCGTCCATCATCCGCCTCCCGATGTTCTGACGCTCTACAGATGAGCCGAGATCCGAGATTGTTCAAGTGCGAACAGATGGCAGGCTGGAACTAAACACCGTCGACCCGGGATCGCCCTCAGGCTGAGATGCCCGCGAGAGCGCGCCTCGAAGCATCCGGATGTGTCGTGGATCGAGGCCTCGAACTTCGAGGCCGGGCGTTGCCCGGCACTTCGGCACGAGGGGCATGGAGAGGAACCGCTCGCGCGACGCCCCATCTCCCCCTTGGTGGGGGAGAAAGCGGTTTCGATGAATTAGGTGCGGCGCAAGCCGCGGCTAAACATCAGAAATCGCAAGTGAGGGGGATTGTTCGTCCTGCCCGCAGCACCGATCCCCTTGTTGCAAAGTCCGTTAACAAACATGTAACTTAGAGTTGGGTGGCGACGCAATGACGTGCGATCGGGGGAACAATGACAATAGCGCAAATTGAAATCGAAGTCGGTCGCTTCTTGTCCAGTGATACGCCTGAAGTTCTATGCATCAAAGGAAAATGGGGCGTTGGAAAGACGTTCGGATGGAACAAATTCTTAGATGATAACAATGCAAGGGGATTACTGGCTCTCAAGCAGTATTCTTATGTGTCCCTTTTTGGGTTGAACTCACTTGAAGACCTAAAGTACGCTATATTTGAGAAAACGACCTCTGGAAACGATATAAATACGGGAGCAAATTCGTCAACGTTCCTAAAGCTTCTCGAAAAAAGCAGCACCTTGGGGCGTCGGTTTCGTCCAATCGCAGAAGGAGCCGCTGCGTTATTCAACCGTAAGGGCGTCGCAGATGTATTATTCAAATCGGCCTTCCTTGCTGTCCAAGAACAACTGATCTGCATCGACGACCTTGAACGTTCTGGTGACGCTCTCAAGGTACGCGATGTTCTCGGATTGGCATCTTTTTTAAAGCTGGAGCGCCGATGCAAGGTGGTGCTTTTGCTCAACGACGAGGAACATCCTGAGAAAGATGAATTCCTAAGACAGCTGGAAAAGGTTGCGGATGTAACCCTGACCTTTGATCCGACTTCGCAGGAAGCATGTAAAATCGGTTTATGCACCGATGATCCTCTGACAGCCCTCCTGCAACCACGAATCATAGAGCTTTGCATCACGAACATTCGGGTAATCAAGAAAATAGAGACCCTTGCCAGACGCCTCACCGAAGTGCTCAATGAGTCTAGTAACGGTATAATCGAGCAAGCAGTATCGACAATTGCACTGGCCGGTTGGAGCGTTTATCAGCCGAAGTCGTCTCCGCCGCTTGACTTTATTCGCAACTACAACCGGACCGCTCTTTCACTACGCGCCAAAAAGGACGAAATAGATGCCGATACCGCAAAATGGCGCGCCATTCTCAATGCATATCCATTTCACAGCGCGGATGAACTGGACCTAGTAATCATAGACGGAGTGGCTGCTGGATTCTTTAACAATGAGTCATTGCGCGAAAAGGCCGAGGCAGTGAGCCGACAACGTCGGTTTAATTCTCGCGACACAGCTTTCTCGCGTGCTTGGGACAAGCTTTATCATGGATCCTTGGCCACCTCGGACGACGAATTTCTCGATGCACTGCATCGAAGTGCCGTGGATGAGGCTGATGCCATCAGCGCGCTCAATATCAACAGTGCAATCCGTTTGCTTCGTGAATGTGGGCGCGCGGAACAAGCAGACGAAGTGATACAAAAGTGGTTTTCTGTGCATAGCAACGAGCAGCTTGAGTTTTTCAACATAGCGAACCATCACTTTTCGACAGAGGATCACATCGACGACGGCCTCAGAGCTGCATTCGAAGATCGCCGCCGCAATTACCAAGACTATCGAGACCCATTTCAGGTCCTTCAAAAAATTGCCCGACAGCAAAGTTGGAGGGAGGCCGATGTTGCTCTATTGGCAAAGTGTTCAGCATCGGATTTCGAGAGGATGTTCGAAGAACTGCGCGGCAACGACGTGCGCATGGCGATCGATATAATATGTCGGCTCGGACAGAGTGGCAAAGAGGGCAGCGAAACGATTGGAGCTGCCTCTCTTGAGGCGTTGCGCCGTATTGCAGGAAAATCAACGCTTCGCGCTCGAAAAATTGGTCGTTTCGGCATCGAGCTTTGACGTAGAGCAATGTAATCAGTTTAGTGATCTTGCGCCCTTATGGTGTTTCGCTTTTACAGAAAAACCCGCCGGCCTCGCGGCCGACGGGTCCATCATCCTCTGAGCAAAAGCCGCCCCTAGCCCCTCAGCTCCGCGGCTTCAGATTCTCCGGATCGTACAGCGGCTTGTACCCCACAGCGACGACCTCGACCGGATAGGTCTCGGCAAAATACTCGACGTTCAGCTTGCGCCCCACCTGGCAATACTCGTGCGGCAGATAGGCCAGCGCGATGTTCTTGCCGATGGTCGGGCCGAAGGCGATCGAGGTGGTGTAGGAGCGGCGGCCGAGGCTGTCGACGAGGGTTTCGCCGGTTTCCGGGTCCATGACCGGCAGCGAGCCGACCGGATAGCGGGCAATGCCCTTGGCGTCGACATTGTCGGTCATCACCAGCGTGCAGAGCATGGCCGGCTGGTGGTCGCGCGCCTTGTATTCGAGGTGCTTGGCCTTGCCGCGGAAATCGGCTTCCTTGACCTTCGGACGCGCCAGATCCGCCTCGATCAGGTTGTACTGGGTGATGAGATCGGCGTTCTGCAGGCGCAGGCTCTTTTCCATGCGGCGCGAATTGGCATAGGTCTCGACGCCAAACGCCATGACGCCGGTCAAGCGCAGCGCGTCCCAGACTGCCAGCGCATCGTCATATTTCATGTGCAGTTCCCAGCCCTGCTCACCGACATAGGAAATGCGGAAGGCGGTGACCGGTTTGCCGGCGATCTCGATCGGCTTGATCGCGGCAAAGGCGAAGTTTTCGGGGTCGAGCCCGGCCGGATCGGCGACGACCTTCTTCAGGGTGTCGCGGGCGTTCGGGCCCCAGATGCCGATCGTCACGTACTTTTCCGTGACGTCGGTGATGGTGACGTCGAAACCCTTATCCTGGGCGACGCGCTTCATGTAGTGGAAGTCGCGCGGGCCGGCGTCGGCCCCGTCGATCAGGCGGCAGCGGTCGGCCATGCGGATGACGGTAAAGTCGGCGCGCACCATGCCCTCGTCGTCGAGGAAGTGGGTGTAGATGCCCTTGCCGATATTGCCGTCGCCGCCGATCTTGGCAGCGCACAGCCACTCCAAGAGCGCCACATGGTCCGGCCCCTCGATGTCGTACATGGCGAAGTGGCTGAGGTTGACGATGCCGCAATCCTCGCTCATCGCCAGATGCTCGGCATTCGAGACGCGCCAGAAATGGCGGTTGTCCCATTCATTGGCGCGCACCGGAACTTGGGAACCGTATTTCTCCAAGAGGTGCTCGTTGGCGGCATAGCCATGGGCGCGCTCCCAGCCACCCAGCTCCATGAAATAGCCGCCCATTTCCTTCTCGCGCTCGTAGAACGGCGAGTGGCGGACATTGCGGCCGTTGCCATAGGGCTCGCGCGGATGGACGGCCGGGAAATAGACTTTTTGCGCGGCCTCGAAGGATCGACCCTCGATGAACTTTTCTTCCAGTTGGTGCGGGTAGAAGCGGGAATAGTCGATGCGGTTGTGGTCGATCTCGGTGCGGCCGTCGGTCATCCAGTCGGCGATCAGCTTGCCATAGCCCGGGCCGTCCTTGACCCAGATGGCGACGCAGTACCAAAGCCCGCGCACCTTCTGGCTCTCGCCGCAGGACGGGCCGCCGTCGGAGGTCACCTGCAGCAGGCCGTTGAAGCTGTGGCCCTCATTGTAGCCGAGCTCGCCGAGGATCGGGGTGAGCTCCATGGCGCGTTCGAGCGGCTCGAGGATCTGCTCCATCTCGAGGTCGCGCTGCGACGGGGACAGGCGCGCCTCGTGCTTTTCGAGCAGCTCGCGCGGATGGCAGAGGCGCGGATTGGTCGTCTCGTAATAGCCCCATTCGATCTGACCGCCCTCGGCCGTCTTCGGGTCGCCGGTGTCGCGCATATAGGCCGAATTGCCCTGGTCGCGCAAAAGCGGCCAGCCGATTTCCTTGCCCGTGCCCTCGAACTCGTTATAGGGGCCGAAGAAGGTCAGCGGATGGTCGATCGGCATGACCGGCAGGTCCTCGCCGACCATCTCGGCGATCAGCCGGCCCCAGATGCCGGCGCAGACGATGACGTGATCGGCCATGATCGTGCCGCGATGGGTAACGACGCCCTTGATGCGGCCGCCCTCGACGATCAGCGACTGGGCCGGCGTATTGGCGAAGGCCAGGAGCTTGCCTGTCTGTTCCGCCTGGTCGACCAGCTTGCCGGCCACCGTTTGGCTGCGCGGGATGACGAGACCGGCATCGGGGTCGAACAGGCCGCCCTGCACCATGTCCTCCTCGATCAGCGGGAATTTCTGCTTGATCTCGGCAGGGCTGACATAATGGGCGCGGGTGCCGAAGGCCTTGGCGGACGACAGCTTGCGCTTGATCTCCTCCATCCAGGCGTCGTCGCCGGTGCGCGCCACTTCCAGGCCGCCGATGCGGGCGTAGTGGCCCATCTTCTCGTAGAAATCGATCGAGTACTGCGTCGTCCAGACCGACAGGAAGTCGTGGCTGGTGGTGTAGCAGAAGTCGGAGGCGTGGGCCGTCGAGCCGATGTCGGTCGGGATGCCCGACTTGTCGATGCCGACGATGTCGTCCCAGCCGCGCTCGATCAGGTGATGGGCGATCGATGCGCCCACGATGCCACCCAGCCCGATGATGACGACCTTCGCCTTTTGCGGAAACTCTGCCATAGCCTCAAAATCCTGTTTGCTGTTTGACGCGGATTTTAGGGCGGCCGGACGCGTCACCACATTCTCAATGCGACATTATCGAAATGCTGCACGACCCGTTTCCGGTGGACCTTCGATCCGCGACCGCCGAGTTTGCGACATCCGCGATACGGACACAAGAAGCTTCGCCCGACCGGGCGCAACGTCGCCCGGCCAGGACAAGGCGCGAGCCGACATCGCGCCTCACGCCGCCGCGGCTCAGATCATGTAGCCGCCGGACACTTCGATCGACTGCGCATTGACCCAGCCCGTCTCGTCCGACAGAAGGCCGGCGATCACGCGCCCGACATCGTCCGGTTCGCCGATCCGCCCCAGCGCCGTCTGCGACGCCAGCAGCGCCTCGAAGGCGTCGTCCAGCCCGCCGCCGAGCTCGGTGCGGATCGCACCCGGCGAGACGGCATTGGCGCGGATGCGCCGTTCCCCGAACTCCTTCGCCATGTAGCGGGTGAGCACCTCCAGCCCGCCCTTGAAGGCGGCGTAGGGTGCGACGCCCGCCGTCGCGACGCGGGTCGTGGCGCTGGTCACGTTGACGATCTGCCCGCCGTCGCGGATCAGCGGCAACAGCGCCTGCATCAGGAAGAACGGGCCCTTGAGGTGGATGTTGAACAGCCCGTCGAACTGTTCTTCCGTCACGGTCGCGATCGGGTTGAACAGGCCATAGCCGGCGTTGTTGACCAGGCCGTCGAAATCCGCCCGGCCCCAGACGGTTTGCAGAGCGGCACTGACTGCCGCCCGGAAGGCAGGAAAGGACGTGCTGTCCGTCACGTCGAGCTTCAGCGCCACGGCCTTGCCGCCCTCGAACTCGATGTCGCGGACCACGGTTTTGGCCGCTTCGGGCTGGCTGTTATAGGTGAGAATGACGCCCATGCCGCGCTTGGCGCATTGGGCGGCAGTGCTGGCGCCGATGCCGCGGCTTCCGCCGGTGATGATGACGATTTTCATGGAAATGGCTCCGTTCTGTTGACGGCGCAGGTCTAGCCGGCAAGGACCTTCGCCCGCGCGCCCGATCCTCTTCAAGGATTGCCTATTCGTGCTTTTTGCCAACGATTACCACAAGTCTCTGCAAGATCCGGGTCCATGGAAGAACAGCTGCAGGAACTGCGAAGACTGGCATCGCGCGCCGAGAACCGGCGGAGGGAAACCGGCATTCCACGCGTCGCCATGGTCCAGGGCGCCATTCCGGAACACGAGCTGACGGCGGTCTACGAGCCAATGGTCAACCTCGTCCTGCAGGGCGGCAAGACGATCACGGTGGGCCGCAGCTTCCACTACGCCCCCGCCACTTACTGTGTCATGTCGGTCGATCTGCCGGCGGCCGGCGCGGTCCATGCCTCGGCCTCGGCGCACCTTATCTTTCGGTGGCGCTGACGCTTGATCCCGCCCTCGTCGCCACGCTTCTGGCGGATCTGCCCAAACCTGCCGCAGGCGGCGTACAGGACGGCGCCTTCTCGGTAGCCCCGGTCACGGGAGAGCTTCTCGATGCCTGACTTCGCATGCTGCGCCTGATGGATCGCCCTGAGGACATCGCCGCCCCGCCCCGGCCTATGAGCGTGAAATCCTCTACCGCGTGCTGCAGGGACCGCACGGCTGGATGCTGCGCGACATGGCCAGCCCCGGCACGGCGCTCGCGCGGATCGCTGTCACGATCCACTGGCTTCGCCGGCATTTCGCCGAGCCGCTCAAGGTCGGGACGCTGGAGAACATGGCGGCCCTCAGCGTTTCCGCCTTCCACCGCCATTTCAAGGCCGTCACGGCGCTGAGCCCCCTGCAATACCAGAAGCGCCTCAGGCTCTTGAAGGCACGCTCCCTGCCCGCGACCTAGCCCGGATTTCAGCCGAGCTCAGGCCCCGCTATAGCGCGGACGCGCCCTGAGGGCCGGACGCGCCGTCACGTTCCGCAGAAGGTTCTCTCTACCCGTTCCTCGACCGCCGGCTTTTCCTGGTAGGCGGCAAATTCGGGGATCTCCGCGTAGGGGCTCTGCAGCGCCGCATGCAGCCGCTCGAACACGGTGAAGTCGCCGGCAAGGCCGGCCTGGATCGCTTCCTCGATGCGGTGATTGCGCGGAATGACGGCCGGGTTGACCGCCTCCATCGCCACCTGCCGCTCTTCAGGCGTCCGAAGATCGTCCTCGATACGCAGACGCCAGCGCCGGAGCCAGTCGCCGGCGCCGATGGGATCGGCAAATTCGGCCTCAAGGACGGGATCGCCCGCACCGCCGGCCACCTTTCCGAGCGCGCGGAACGTCCGGGTGAAGTCCGCCTCGCTGTCCTGCATCGACTTCAGCAGGCTGTTGATGAGGTCGAGATCGGCCTCCTCCTCGCCGACAAGTCCGAGCTTGGTCCGGAACAGGTCGAGCCAGCGCGCCTGGAACAGCCGGCCGAATTCCGTCAGCGCGGCATTGGCAGCCTCAACGCTCTCCTCCTCGCGCGCCGCCATCAACGGCAGCAGCGTCTCGGCGAAACGCGCGAGGTTCCATTGGGCGATCCCTGGCTGGTTGGCATAGGCATAGCGCCCGCGCTGGTCGATCGAGGAAAACACCTTGCGCGGATCGTATTCGTCGAGGAAGGCGCAAGGGCCGAAATCGATCGTCTCGCCGGAGACCGCCATGTTGTCGGTATTCATCACGCCGTGGATGAAACCGACCGACAGCCAGCGGGCCACGAGATCCGCCTGGCGCGCCGCCACCGCGTTGACCAGCGCCAGATAGGGCTGTTCCAAGCCTTCCAGCTCCGGATAGTGGCGGGCGATCACGTGGTCGGCGAGCGCCTTGATCGCCTCGTCATCGCCGCGCGCCGCAAAGAACTGGAATGTGCCGATGCGGATATGGCTCGACGCCACGCGTGTCAGCACCGCGCCGGGCAGCTTGGTCTCACGATGCACCGCCTCGCCGGTCAGCACCGCCGCAAGCGCACGCGTGGTCGGGATGCCAAGCGCCTGCATGGCTTCCGAAACGAGATATTCGCGCAAGACCGGCCCGAGCGCCGCGCGCCCGTCGCCATTGCGCGAAAAGGGTGTGACACCGGCTCCCTTGAGCTGGATGTCGCGGCGCTGGCCGTCCCGGTCGACCACTTCGCCCATCAGGATCGCCCGCCCGTCGCCGAGCTGCGGCACGAAATTGCCGAACTGATGGCCGGCATAGGCCATGGCGATCGCCGCCGCCCCTTCGGGCAGGCTGTTGCCGGAAAAGATCGCCGCCAATTCCTCATCGCTCGCCCGGGCGAAATCGAGGTTGAGTTCCTCGGCAAGCGCCGCGTTGAAACGGATCAGCCGAGGCGCCCTGGCGGCGGCCGGACTGGCGGGGCGGTAGAATCGCTCCGGCAGCCGCTGGTAACTGTTGTCGAATGCAAACACGGCCATCGCTCCGGATTGTCGTTCGCCCGCCCAAAGAGCGGGTCTCCTGCCATTCAATATGGGGCCGGGCACGGCGCGAGCAAGCGCAAACCCCGCCGGAACCTGCCGCCGCGAAACGCCGATGGGGAAAACCGGACCAAATTTGGGTGCATACCCGCCGCGCTATTGTCTCGGGGAATGCAGCCCTCCTAACGTGCCGACCGATCGGGATGTGCGCTTCGGGGTCACGGGGCGGCAGAGCCGCATTTAATTCGCCGCGGTTCCTGGCTCTCCCGAACGGGGCGGCGCAAGGACGGGCTGCTGATTTCGAGGGGAAGATCAGACATGAAGATTCGTTTTGCCGCCGTCGCGGCCCTGGCCGCCGCGCTGCTTGCCGGCTGCACCACCACCGAGGAAGCCAACACCGTCATCCAGTCGCGCTGGATCGGCCAGCCGGCCGAGCTGTTCTTCACCCAGTACGGCCCGCCGATCTCGGAGTTTCCGATGGGCAGCGGCAATATCCTCTACACCTGGCGCGGCGGCGACAAGACCCGCTACATCCCGCCGCAATACTCGACGCCGGAGCCGGTGCAGACCACGACGCGCACCGTCACCCGCGAGCCGAAACCCGGCGTGACGGTCACCAAGACCACCACGATCGGCGGCGGCTATGCACCCGAGCCGCAGATGATCGCCCCGCCGCGCTACGAGGAGCTGTTCTGCGAGCTGCAGATCACCGCCGACCCCTCGGACCGCATCGTCGCCATCCGCGCGACCAACGACACCGATGGCGAAGGCCTGAGCTTCTCGCGTTGCGCCGAAGTGCTGAACGCCCATCCGCAGAAGTAATATCGGCCGGAAGGCTCCGTAAACCACCCTCCGCGCCGCAGCGCGCGGAGGGTTTTCTTTTGTCCGCCACTGCCGCGTTTCCGGCGGTGCGGACGCCGCTGTCGGGACAGCTTCGGCCACGGCATTGCCGTAAACAGCGACAAATCGCTTACGATAGTCTTCGCAGTGCGATATAGCCGAAGGCCGGCGCGACTGATTTCCGGGCGCCGTGTCGACCAAAAAGAGGGACAACCATGTTCAAACGCCTTTCGATTACCGCAGCAATTTTCGCCGCCGCCACCGCCCCCGCCTTTGCCCATCTCGATCCGGCAGAGCATGGCTCGCTGATGGCGGGGCTTTCCCATCCGCTCTCGGGCGCCGACCATATCCTGGCCATGGTGGCCGTCGGTCTCTGGGCCTCTCAGATAGGCGGACGCGCGCTTTTCGCCGTCCCGGCCGCCTTCGTCGGCACCATGGCGCTGGGCTTCCTGCTGGCCGTCTCCGGCACTGAAATCCCGTTCGTCGAGCCTGCGATCCTCGCCTCCGTCATCGGCCTCGGCCTGCTGGTCGCAACCGCCGCGCGCCTGCCCGTTGCCGCATCTGCCGCCGTTGTCGGTCTCTTTGCCCTGTTCCACGGCCATGCCCATGGCGGCGAACTTGGTGCTGCCGGTGCAGTGCAGTTCGGCCTCGGCTTCCTCGCCGCCACCGCTGCCCTTCATGCCGCCGGTGTCGGCCTCGGCATCGCGCTTGGCCGCTTGGGTCCGCTCGTCACACGCCTGCTCGGCGTGGCAACCGCAGTCGGCGGTGCGGCCCTCGTGCTCGGCTGATCCGACACAATTCAAACCCTGTGGAAATGCCATCGGCGGGTCTTCACCCGCCGATTTTTTATGTCTGTTCGATTGGGGGTAGGCCTAAACAACCGAGAGCCGCGGCGCCATCCGGGCCCGCCCGGACAGAAGCACGCCGACATCCTGCTCTGTCATCGGCATGGCGAACAGGAAGCCCTGCAGCTCGTCGCAGCCGATGCGGGTCAGGAATTCGTTCTGCTCCTTGGTCTCGACGCCTTCGGCCGTGGTCTTCAGGCCCTTGGCCCGCGCCAGCTCGACGATCGCCTGAATGATCGCCTCGTCGCCGCGATCCTTGCCCAGGCCGTCGATGAACATCTTGTCGATCTTGATATGGTCGACCTCGGTTTCGTGCAGGCGGCCGAAGGTCGAGAAACCGGTGCCGAAATCGTCGAGCGCGATATGGATGCCGGCGGCCCGCAGAGCGCGGATATTGGCGGCGCAGCTTTCGGAACTGTCCATCCACGCCGTCTCCGTCACTTCGAGCTCCAGCTTGTGCGGAGAAAGCCCGGTGGCGGCGAGAATGGCCATGACCTCGATGGCAAAGGCGCCGTCGCGCAGCTGCACGGCCGAGACATTGACGGCGATATTGTCGATCGGCCAGAGCGCGGCTGCCCGGCAAGATACTTCCAGCACCAGTCGTCCGAGCTCGCGGATGAGCCCGCACTCCTCGGCGATCGGCACGAAATAGACGGGCGAGATCAGGCCGCGGGTCGGATGCTGCCAGCGCACCAGCGCCTCGACGCTTCCCACCTGGCCGGTCCCGGCGAAGTATTTCGGCTGGTAGAGCACCTGGAACTGGCCGGGGTCGGCCAGCGCCTGGCGCAAGTCCTGCTCGATCTCCGCCCGCTCGCGGACCAAGGCATCCATGTGCTGGCCGAAGATCGAATAGCATCCCCGCCCGCTCGCCTTGGCGCTGTAGAGCGCGACGTCGGCCTTGCGGGTCAGTTCGGCGCGTTCGGTCCCGTGCAACGGAGAGAGCGCCACGCCGATCGATATGCCGACGAACACGCTCTGGCCATCGATGTCGATCGGCTCGCCGACCGAATGCACGATGGCCGCGCAGAGCGCCTCGATCGCATCGACATGGTCATAGGCCACCAGAATGTTGAATTCGTCGCCCCCGACCCGGCACAGCGAGGCGCTGGGCGGCAGGAGCCTGCTGATGCGCGACCCGACCTCGCGGATGACGCTGTCACCGGCGGGGTGGCCGAGCGTGTCGTTGATCGGCTTGAAGCGATCGAGATCAAGATAGAGGATCGCGACCTGCGGGAGGGTGTCGTCGACCGCCGAAAGCGCAGCATCCAGCCGCACTTCGAAGGCGGCGCGATTGAGCAGGCCGGTCAGCGAATCGTGGCTGGCCAGGTAGCGAATGCGCTCCTCCTGCTCGCGATTGGCCATGGCGCGCCGATAGAGCATGCCGATGAAGATGCCGACGACGGTGACCAGGCACAAAAGGATGATGACCAGAGCCGGCGCGATCGACTGCAGGAAGGCCAGCCCCGGCCGGTACGGCTGCCAGACGACATAGCCGATGATCCCGCCACCGCTGTTCGTCACCAGCGGCAGGCTGGTCTTGTTGATCGCCGCCTCGTCCGAAAGCGAGAAATGCATGTTGGCGAAATCGTACTTTGTCTCGAGTTCCTTGAGGAACGGACCGTCGAGATAGCGGATGGCGATATGGACGAATTCCTCGCCCGGGACCTGTTCGATCTCGCCGCTGTCGCTGACGATCGGCTTGAGGCTGACGACGGCCGGCCGGCCGTTGAGGAAGCGGAAATCGGTGACGCCGGGGCTGTCGATCCCCTCCTCTATGCCGATCGGCTCCCCCTTGCGCAGCGCCGCGTTCAGTTGTCCGAGCATCGGCGCCGTGGTCGTCTCGATCGAGGCGTAGCTGTTCGTGTCCTTGGTCTCGCCGTCTGCGAAGGCATAGACGGGCTTGCCGTCCGGCGTGACGACATAGGCCACGTCGTGGCCGAAATAGGAGTGCATCCACGCGCCCAGATTGGCGTTTATCCACTCCAGGCTTTCGGGTGACGCATAGCCGCGGGCATTGACCACGGCGTCGTCCCATACGGTGGCGCTCTCCTGGTCATGGGCGAGCTGATAGCGGAAGCGGCCGATCACATGGCGCGCCATCTGGGTCTGCCGCGCGGTCGCCACGGCGTCGATCTTCCAGGTCGACCAGACGAGGAAGGAGACGGTTCCAACCGCCAGGACCACCAGCCCCAGTACGGCGAGCGCGACGACCTTCAGGATGGAAATATCGGCCGCGCGACGGAGTCCGGGAATCGCCATGATATGTGAGCCTCTGTTCATGTGCTCAATAAATGGCACATCCGCCTTAACGGCGCGCTTCGCGGTAAGGTTTGCAGTCCGTTAACGCAGTAACGCAGGTCGGCGGCCCGTCAGGAATAGTCCTTCGGGCGTCCCTCAGCCACGACCGCGATAGGTGGCTACACCCTGTTCGGGCAGCCAGACACCCTCCGGCGGCTGACCGGTCTGCCAGAACACGTCGATCGGAATGCCGCCGCGCGGATACCAGTAGGCCCCGATTCTCAGCCATTTTGGGTCGAGCAGCTCGACCAGCCGCTTGGCGATGTAGATCGAGCAGTCCTCGTGGAAGGCGCCGTGGTTTCGGAAGGAAAACAGGAAGAGCTTCAGCGACTTGGACTCGACCAGGAATTCACCGGGAATGTAGTCGATGACGATGTGGGCGAAATCCGGCTGCCCGGTCATCGGGCAGAGAGACGTGAATTCCGGCGCGGTGAAGCGCACGACATAGTCGGTGCCGGCATTGCCGTTCGGCACGCGCTCCAGCGCGGCGGCCTCCGGGCTGGTCGGGGCTTCGACGGTCTGGCCGAGCTGCGACAGCCCGCTGACATCGGTCATGCTCATGAGTTCTGCTCCTTGGCTCTTGCCCCGACACCGACCCTGACGCCATGCGCCCTCTCGCTCTCGGGTTCGACATGAATGGTCACGCGTCCGCCCGGAAGCACGGCCTTGACGGCAGCCTCCAGCCGGTCGCAGATCTTGTGCGCCTCGCGAACCGGCATGTCGCCGGGGACCACGAGATCGAAGGCGACGAAGGTGACGGCGCCGCCGCGGCGCGTGCGCAGATAATGGACATCGAGCGAGCCGGCCGAATTCTCCGCAATCGCCGCCTTGATCGCCGCCTCTTCCTCCGGCTCGACCGCCTTGTCCATCAGGCCTGCCACGGAATGCGAGATGACCTTCCAGCCCTGGTAGATGATGTTGATGGCAACGAGGATGGCGAGCACCGGATCGAGGATCGCATAGCCGGTGGAGACCACCAGCACCAACCCGATGAAGACACCCGCCGACGTCACCACGTCCGACATGATATGATGGCCGTCGGCGGCGAGTGCAGGAGAGCGGTGCGTCTTGCCGATGCGGATCAGGGCCCGGGCCCAGATCAGGTTGATGAGCCCCGCCAGACCGTTGATCGCAAGCCCGAGCAGCGGCGCCTCCAGCACCTGCGGATCGGCAAGCGCTCCCACCGCCTCGCGAATGATCAGCAAGGCCGCGACGACGATCAGCACGCCTTCCAGAACGGCGGAGAGATATTCAGCCTTGTGGTGGCCATAGGGGTGGTCGTCATCGGCCGGCTTCTGCGCATAGCGGATGACGAAATAGGCGACGAAGGCGGCGACCACGTTGACCGTCGATTCCAGCCCGTCGGACAGAAGCGCCACCGAGCCTGTCACCCACCAGGCGACGAGCTTCAGGCCCATCACGCCGAATGCCAGCGGAATGCCCCAGAAGGCGAGGCGCGCGACGATGCCGTTGCCCTGTTCCGTCATCACTTCTTGTCCTTGCAGATGCGAACGAATTGCAGAAATTCGCCCGTAGAAAACGCAAAACCGCCCGCGTTCGATGCGCGGACGGTCGTTGGCATCGGTATGGTCGAAGTCGATCGTCTTGTCAAAGGCCATGACGCCCGGCGGCCCCGGCGACGGCACGGAAAGACTGTTCTAGCGTCCTTGGCCAAGCTCCAGAGAACTGCGGAACAGCGAGACGAGGAAGGAAATGCGGGCCTCGGCCATCTCCGGTGCCTGCGAGACCTGCACCACGAGATCGACGCCGAGCGCGATCATCGTCTCGGCCATCAATGCGGCATCGTGAGGCCGGATGCGGCCGAGCGCCGTCCAGTCCAGCAGGTCTTTCTCCAGGTCCTTCTGGATGTCGGTCTTGCTGTCGGCAAGGTAGAATATCCGCCGGAAAATGGTCTGGTTGCGCGCGATCAGCAGCGCATTGTCCGGATCCTTGAGCGCCACTTCGGCCGCGAGCGCAAAGGGCGCGCGCAGGAAGGCCTCGACCGTTTCAGCCTCGCGCCGGCTGCGGCGCAGGTTCTCGGCCAGCGGCTGCATGATCTCGGCGACCAGCGCCTCGAACACCGCCTCCTTGTCGTGGAAATAATTGTAGAAGGATCCGGGCGCCAGGCCACTGCCCCGCACAATGTCCCTGACGGTGGCCGCCCCGTAGCCGAGTTGCGACAGCACGGCCCTCGCCGACGCCAGCAGGGCATCGCGGTTGGCCTTCTTGTTTTGCTCTCGCTTCGATTCGCTCACATGCGATTTCTCTCACAAAGACCCGCTCTCGGGAAGAGAAGGTGCAATGCCACAATGCCGCGAAAAAGAAAATGACGCCTGTGTCATTTTGTATTTGACACATGCGTCATTTTTATCGAACGTCAGTTCCAGGGAACACTTTGGGAGGAGCAACCCATGTCATCGAAACGCGTCGCCGTCATCGGCGCCGGCCCGGCCGGCATTGCGGCCATCAAGAATTTCACCGATCTCGGCTTCGAGGTCGTCGGCTTCGACCGCTGCCAGGGCGTCGGCGGCAACTGGCGGTTCGATGATCCGACCGGCCATTCGAGCGTCTTCGAGACGACCCACATCATCAGTTCGAAATACACCTCGTCCTATGAGGATTTTCCGCTGCCGGACAATGCCGCCGACTATCCCTCGCACCGCGTTCTGGCGAAATATTTCGAGGACTATGCGCACACCTTCGGAGTCGACCAGCGCGTGCGGTTCGAGACCGAAGTCGTCAAGTGCGAGCCGGCGCCCGGTGACCGCTGGTCGGTGAGCTGGCGCCGCTCCGGCGAAGAGGCGGTCACGACCGAAGTCTTCGACGCGCTGTGCGTCTGCAATGGCCATCACCACACGCCGCGCATGCCCGACTATCCCGGAACCTTCACCGGCAAGATGATGCATTCGCACGAATACAAGCGCGCCGCCCCCTTCGCCGGCCAGCGGGTCCTGGTCATCGGCGGCGGCAATTCGGCCTGCGACGTGGCGGTCGAAACCTCGCGCGTGTCGGCCAGGACCGCCATCAGCTGGCGCCGCGGCTACTATCTCATTCCGAAATTTATGCTCGGCCAGCCGGTCGACAAGCTGTTCTACCGCTTCACCTGGCTGCCCAAGCGCCTTCAGCTGATGGGGCTCGAATTCCTGCTCAACCTGCTGCAGGGCCGGAACCGCGACATCGGCCTGCCGGATCCGGATCACCGCATCATGGCGACCCACCCGACCCTCAATTCCGACCTCTATCTCGCCATCCGCCACGGCAAGGTCGAGCCGAAACGCGACATCCAGCGCCTCGACGGCAATCGTGTGCATTTCGTCGACGGCACGTCGGAGGAGTTCGACGTCATCGTCGCCTGCACCGGCTACCAGATCACCCACCCCTTCCTCGACAAGGCGGTGGTCGACCTGTCGAAGGCACCGGTACGGCTGTACCAGAAGATGCTGCCGGAAAAGCTGAAAAACATCTACTTCATCGGCCTGTTCCAGCCGCTCGGCTGCATCTGGCCGGGCGCTGAACTCCAGGCCAAGCTCGCCGCCCGCCATCTCGCCGGCCTGTGGCGCCCGAGCGCGCCCTTGCCGCAACTGATCGACCACGAGCTCGCCCATCCGGATGTCGACCAGGTGAATTCGCCGCGCCATACCGTCACCGTCAACGACATGGCCTTCCGCAAGCGGCTGAAAGCCGACCTTGCCCGCTCGGCCCCGGTGCCGGCGCGGCTGGGGCTGGTCACGCCGCGGCTTGCGGCCGCTGAATGAGCCCCCTCAGCGCCGGGACCATAGCCGGTCCCGCCGGCCGCCTCGGTGTCCGGCGCATGGATGCCGAGGGGAAAAAGCGCGGCGAACTTCTCTTCGTCCATGGGGCATGGTCCTCGAGCTGGTATTGGGAGGAGCATTTCATGCCCTTCTTCGCCGCCGCCGGCTTCGACGTCGTGGCCCTGAACCTGCGCGGGCACGGCGACAGCGAGGGCCGGCTGCGGCGGGCGACGATCAACGGCTATGTCGAGGATGTCGCCGCAGTCGCCGCCACGTTGGCGAACCCCGTCATCGTCGGCCATTCGATGGGCGGGCTGATCGCCCAGCACTATGCCGCGCGCCATCCGGTGCGCGGCCTGGCTCTTCTCGCCTCCGTGCCGCCCTGGGGCGCCTGGTCGGCGCTGTGGAGCGTTATCCGCGAAAGCCCGGCCAAGCTCCTGGCCTGCACGCTTGCCTTCGACCTCAAGCCGATCGTCGCCGACCGCGATCTTGCCCGTCGCCTGCTGTTCTCCCGCGAGCCCTCTGCGCGCGACATGGACCATCTGCTCCACCATCTCGGATCGGAATCCTATCTCGCCTTCCTCGGCATGCTGTTCCAGCGCGTCACCCGCAGCCTTCCCGATCATGTGCCGCGCTTCGTGCTCGGCGCCGACCGCGATGCGCTCTTCCCGGCAGCCACCGTCCGCGCCACCGCGCGGGCGCTGAAGACCGAAGCCCACCTGATCCCGGAAACCTCGCACATGTTGACCGTCGAGCACCGCTGGCGGGACGCGGCGGAAGCCATGCTGGCCTGGCTGGACCGTTGCACTCCCGCGCGGCCGACGGCCGACACTAATCTCAACGCCGGATAGGGAGCCGCCAATGCGACAGAAATCGATCCTCATCACCGGCGCCGGCTCCGGCATCGGTCTGAAGACCGCCCTGCTCTTCGCGTCACGCGGCTGGCTGGTCGGGGCGGCCGACATCGATGCCGCGAGCCTGGAACGCCTGGCCGCCATGGCCCCGGCCGGCAGCATCGTGCCGATCGTCGGCGACGTCACCGATCGCCAGGCGGCGATCCGCATGGCCGAAGCCTTCACCGCGCAGACACTCGGTTATCTCGACGTCGCCTTCCTTTCGGCCGGCATCCTGCGCATGGGGGCCTATATCGACATCGCGCCCGAGGACCACGCCCTGATCAACCGGGTCAACATCGAGGGCATCCTGAACATGGTCAGCGCCACCTTCCTGGCGCTGAAGAAAACGCCCGGCGCCCACCTCATCAGCATGAGCTCGGCCTCGGCCGAATATGGCGTGCCCGAGCTTGCCGTCTACGCCGCCTCCAAGGCCTTCGTTCGCAGCCTGACCGAAGCGCTCAGCATCGAATTTTCCGAGCACGGCATCACGGTGAGCGCCATCACTGTGGCCTATGTCGCAACCCCGATGGTCACCGATGCCAAGGTCAAGGCCCGCTCGATCGAGAAACTCGGCGTCAAGATCACGCCCGAACGCGTCGCCGAAACCGTCTGGCGCGCCGCCCACGGCCGAAAGCTCATGTGGCGCATCGGCTTCGACGCCAAGCTGCTCCACATGGTGGTACGCCTGTTTGGGGACCGGTTCAGCTGGATTGGAAAAAGGCTGGCCGGGTACGACTAGCGGCCAAGCCGCAAGGCGAACACAGCGCCGATATTGGAAACCCTCTTCTCCCCAGCGGGGAGAAGTGCCGAGCGCATGCGAGGCGATGAGGGGGCCAAGTGCGCCGCCATCAATTGGCTTCGCCCCCCTCATCCGGCGCTACGCGCCACCTTTGTAACTTCCCAAACACAGCATTTGGCGGTGTATTGCCAGGTGCGGTGGCGGATGGGAGACCGACCTACCTTTGGGACACCAAGCCCGTGGGAGAGCAAGGGTCTCCGTCCGCCGTTCCATCGAACCCGAACAGTCGCCAGGGCCGCTTGCGCAGGCAAAGTCCGTTTAGGCAAGGATGGGATAAGATGGATATTGTTGTTGGCATCGATGTATCGAAGGATCGCCTGGATGTGGCCGTGGCGCCGTCCGGTCTGGTCTTCCAGGTGGCGAACACGCAAGCCGGCATCGACGATCTGGTGTCGCGGCTTGAGCCGATCGGGGCCGAGGTGGTCGCACTTGAAGCCACCGGCGGCTTCGAGACGGCCGCGGTGGCGGGACTGTCCGCAGCCGGGCTTGCCGTCGTTGTGGTCAACCCGGCCCAGGTCCGCGCCTATGCCCATGCGATCGGTCGCCGGGCCAAGACCGACCCGATCGATGCGGCGGTGATCGCAGCCTTCGTGGCCGCGACAAAGCCCGAGCTTCGGCCGCTCAAGGATGCCGAAACCCAGGCGCTTTCGGCGCTCGTGGCGCGCCGGCGACAGATCGTCCAGATGATCGTGGCCGAGGAGAACCGGGCGAAGATGGTCCTGGCGAAAGAGGCGCAGAAGAGCATCAAGCGCCTGCTTGCGGCGCTTCGGCGCGAGCTGGAAAGCCTCGACAAGGACCTCGACGCCCACATCCGCAAGTCGCCCGTCTGGCGGGTGCGCGAGACCCTGCTGACGTCGGTGCCGGGGGTGGGACCGGCGACCGCCCGCACGCTTCTCGCCGAAATGCCGGAACTGGGCAGCCTCGACAGGCGGCAGATCGCGTCTCTTGCGGGTCTCGCCCCCTGGACCCGGCAATCGGGTACGTGGAAAGGCAAGAGCTTCATCGGCGGAGGCCGTGGCAAGGTGCGGGCTGTGCTCTTTATGGCGGCCCTCGTCGCCAGCCGGCACAACCCGGTCCTCAAGGCCTTCCGCGACCGTCTCGTGGCGGCAGGCAAGCCCAAGATCGTCGCCGTCGTCGCTACCATGCGCAAGCTGCTGACCATCCTCAACGCCATCATCAGGGACGCAAAACCATGGCAAAACGCTTGATTGCCAAGACAGTCGCTCTCCCCGCT
>NZ_JAEG01000002.1 GCF_000518785.1 Paenirhizobium selenitireducens ATCC BAA-1503
TGAGGTCTCCATGGAGAAACTCCCGTTCATGATCCATGGAATGTCGATCCCAGATCAGGCGGCAACGAGCAACGTGGGACCTGAACACCGGTTACAGCTGTAGCGGGCCAGGCCCGCGAAAGCCGTTCGCCAGCCGCAAGACCGGTTAAAAGGGTTGCCGCAGGAGCCTCAGCATAGCGCCGGCCGAAGGCCGGGAGGCGGGACCGACAGCCCCCGGCGCGCGGGACCATATGAGGTCCCGTCAGGGACCGCCCTCCCCCATCCAGGCTCGGCCTCACCTTCCCGGCCGTGCGAGCGACCTGGCAATATCGATGATTGGCCTGCTGCCGATTTTTCGGACACGAGGTTAGGCAGATGCCGAGGAGCAGACTGTCCGCTTCTCAATTCCGCAAAGCGCCAAAAGGAGACATTCGACCAGGAAGCTGAGTGCAGAATGCCCCCGTCCAGCTATTCTGGTGACCTTGACTGTCTGAACGTATAGAAATTACAAAGGCGAGTGTGCTTGCGAGCGCAGCATATAGTTTATCTCTTTTTCCAGTGAGGCCCCGATGCGCCGAGTCCCTTCTCAAGAAACCCAGAACGGAAATTTTGAGAAGATGATTCGATATGCGTATTTTGAATCTGGGCATTCTGGCCCATGTGGATGCAGGAAAAACTAGCCTTACCGAGCGACTGCTTTTCGATACCGGCGCGATTGCGAAACTTGGCAGCGTCGACGGCGGCAATACCCAGACCGACAGCCTTGAGCTCGAGCGGCAGCGTGGCATCACGATTGCTGCGGCCGTCGTGTCGTTTCGGATCGGCGATCTCTCCGTCAATCTGATCGACACGCCTGGACATCCGGATTTCATAGCCGAAGTCGAGCGGGTGCTGAGAATGCTCGACGCGGCGATCGTCGTCGTTTCGGCTGTCGAAGGCGTGCAGGCACAAACTCGCGTTTTGGTACGGGCTTTACAACGGCTCTGCATCCCGTTCCTGTTTTTCGTCAATAAGATAGACCGGCCCGGTGCCCGTTGTTGCGAGCTGCTTACCGAATTCGAGAGCAAGCTCGGAATCCGGCCTCTTGCAATGTCGTCTGTGCGGGATGCCGGCGGCAGGCATGCGGTCGTCACACCGGTCGATCTCACTGGCGATCCCGGCCTTTCGGCTATCAGCGAGGCGCTGTCTGCCAATGATGAAGCTCTGCTCTACGATTATGTTCTGGCTCCCGACAGGATCAGCGGCGACCGGCTTCGATCCGCGCTTGCGGCTCAGGTGGCTGGTGGCCTCCTGCACCCTGCCTATTGCGGGATCGCGATGACGGGCGAAGGCGTCACCGATCTAATCGGCGCCATAGAGCATCTGCTGCCGAGCCGAACGCCGGATGTGGCGGCGCCCCTTTCAGGCAACATATTCAAGATAGAGCGAGGATGGGGTGGCGAGAAGATCGCCTATCTCAACCTGACAGCCGGTTCGCTTCTGGAGCGTAGCCAGATCGAATTGCCGGGTGGTGTCTGCAAGGTCACGCGCATTCAGGTCTTTGACGACGGTGCGCTGAAGAAACAGGCCGAGGCTCGCGCAGGCCAGATCGTCAAGGTCAGCGGCCTCAGCTTTGCAAGGATCGGAGACCAGTTCGGTACGGTTGCCCTGCGTCCGTTCGCACCGCAATTTGCCGCTCCAACCCTGGAAACGCGCATCCTCTCCGGCAACCCGTCCGAGAACGGAGAGCTTTGGACCGCTTTGCAGCAATTGTCGGAACAGGACCCGCTGATCAACCTGCGAACCAATGCCGATGCCAGCGAGATGTTTCTTTCGCTTTATGGCGAGGTACAGAAGGAAGTGATCCAAGCAACGTTGCTGCGCGATTTCGGTGTAGACGCGGTATTTGAGGAGAGCACCGTCATCCATGCCGAGCGGCCGATCGGTGTCGGAGAAGCAATCGAAGTCATCTTCAAGGAGCCAAATCCATTCCTGGCCACTTTCGGCCTGCGTATCGAGCCCAGTTCCGAAGGGTCAGGCAATACATTTGCTCTGGAAGTCGATGTCGGGCAGATGCCGGCGAGCTTTTACCGTGCCGTTGAGGCAGCGGTGTCAGAAACGCTGAAGGCAGGTCTCTACGGCTGGCCAGTGATCGATTGCCATGTGGCGGTCACCGCGCTGAAGCATAGTTCGCCTTCGAGCACGGCAGTCGATTTTCGATCCCTGACGCCGCTTGTTCTGGCCCGCGCTCTTGTCGCTGCAGACACGGTCGTCTGTGAACCGTTCGAGCGATTTCAGGTCGAGGTTCCGCTTGCCGTGCTTCCGACACTGCATGTGCTTTTGTCGAAATCGGGCGGCGCGGTGCGGGCAACCGAGATCGATAGCGGTGTCGCTCGGCTGGAAGGAGTGATCCCTTCAACCAAGGTACAAAACATCCGCCAGCAACTGCCAGGACTTTCCAGCGGTGCAGGCATCATGGAAACAGTCTTCGATCACCATGCTGCGCTGGTGGGAACGCCGCCGATGCGGCGCCGCATGAGTGCCAATCCGTTCGACCGTTCGGAATACCTGGCACGACTACGGTGAGGCGCGGCTGCTGGCTGGCAATCCGATGACCACAAATGAGGGAGGCATCGATAAACGGTGCCTTCTTTCTATCACCTGAACTCGGCCATCGGAGGCTTTCTGTCCGGTTAGGGCCGAGGACCGTCATGGCGCGGAAGCGCCAACAGCGGCCGTTGACAGTGGGACATGCCATCGTATCCTCACCAGCAGTTGCAATGGGGGGTACTGCCATGCCTGAGGTAACACAGCATATAATAGACCGGGGCGATGGCCTTCGCGTTGAGCTGTTTCAGGTTCGTGCGTCAGATGAACAAAATGGAGCGATACTGTTCGTCCACGGCAATCAGGGAGGACTATTTCTTGGTGGGAGAGAAGCCGTCGATGACGGGTCGCTTGTCAGGTTTTCCTCTCGCCTCGGAATTACGGCGGCCGCTGTATCACAGCCCGGCTTCGGCGCATCGGACGGCCCTTCGGACTTTTGCGGGCCGGCTACTCAGAAATCGATAATTTCGGCATTGGATTTCCTCAAGCAACAGCCATCGGTCGATCCAACGCGGATCGTCCTTTATGGAAACAGCCGTGGGGCTGTCGCCTCTGCCATGGTGGCAACTAAGGTGGTCGATCTTAAAGCGATCATCTTGACTGGAGGCGTCTATGACCTGAGAGACGCCTATAAAAACAGTTCGCGAGGCTTGCAACAAGCCATCCAGAAGGAAGCAGGTATCTCAGACAAGAATTTCTTGGATCGGTCCGCACTCTATCATTCGCATGACATCAAATCAGAAACCCTACTTCTTCACGGCAAATATGATGATCGCGCATCTGTCGATCAGGCCGAACGATTCTCTGAGGCGCTCGCACGGGAAGGTGTTCCTGTAAGCCTTCATACTCTTGAGGGTGGCCATCGCCTTCCCCGCGAGCAGGTCGCTCCCATACTCCGCGATTTCCTTACTCGCGTGTTCGCTCCAATCACCACTGTTCATTGAACGTCACCCGCTTGGGGCCGGAGGCCGTCTTTCGCGCCGCGACAAGAGGAGACATTCGCTGGCTGGATAGGCTAATATCGGTCTGTCCTCCACGATCACGGATGCGCTGATGCCGACCTTGGTTGAACTTGTTCCCTACGATCCAAAATGGGCAAATGACTTTTCGACGGCTGAAGGCCTCTTGAGAAAAACACTCGGGGAATGCGTCGTGGCAGTCGAGCACATCGGTAGCACCGCAGTGCCGCGATTGGCCGCAAAGCCGATCCTTGACGTAGATGTCATAGTATCAGGCCTCGGCGACATACCCGATGCAAGCGCGGCCCTCATCCGCGCTGGCTTTGAGCCTCGCGGCAACCGGCATGATGATGATGTATGGGCATTCCTTTTGAAATGCCCTTCACCCCAAATAAGGGTCTACCTCTGCCCGCCCACCAACCAGACGCATGAGAGGAGGGTGCTTTTCCGAAATTATCTCCGCCAACACGACGATGCGGCCTTGGCATATTCGACCCTGAAACGCCGCCTTGCGGAGCAGTTCCCGTATGACGGTGATCGCTATACCTTGGAGAAAAGTGCTTTCATTTCCAAGACGGTCTGCGCGGCACAGAAGGACACGGTATGACTGCTTGGGGCCAATAGCGGAAGTGATTTCTGCTTTGCGCCCCGAATCGGTCATCCAAGCCGCCCGCTTGAGTTCATGAAAGCCGTCAGTCTGCTATGATGGTGGTAAGTCGCGACCGCGGCAGATTCGGTCTCACGTTCTCGCTTCGCATCAACTGCTAGAGGCAAAGATCGCAAAGCGGGTTCCTAGGATCACTCGCGTCCCAAGAATGCATGGGGCTGCCGCAATGCAGGCAGGTCGTGTCTTTACCCTTTCCAGTCGTTTCGATGATCTGACCGTGCGTACGCGCTTTTGCTCGTCGGTCTTGCTCGGCTTTGATCTCTTCTGCAGTGAAGCCACTCATCTACGGCACTTTTCTCTAGTTGCTCGGGGATGAAACCATGAAACTTGGCTCTGTGCAAATACTCCAAGCATTCATTATCGGTTAAAAATTCGCCCGATGAACTGGTCAATCCTCTGAAGGCACCGAGTGACCTACTCCGCTTTCGCCTTCGTTCCGACCGTTCAGCCATAACTGGCCGGTTCTCAGAAGCGGACATTGCCAGCATTTGGCGTAGCGTCCAATTCAGGGCGGATAGGGATAGCTGCCGCAGTGCTGGGCGCTTCCAGATTTCTGTTCGGGCCGGAAGCAGCGTGACGCAGACAATCCTTCATTGATTGAAGTTCGTGCCTACGCCCGGTCTTTTACCGGTCATTGACGAGCTTCTTGCTGAGACGACAAGAAGCGAATTAGGACTGCCGCTTCACCAAGGCGGCGGTTAAGTCTCCCACCGCATCAGCAATGTCGAGCACTACCCGCACCCGATCCTCCAGCTCCAGCTCCGGATCGTGGAAGGGCTTGGGCGAGAAGTGGTTGTCAAAATCTTGGGCACTCTTCCAGAAGGCAACATTCACGAACGTCACACCATTCCCGGCAACCAAGGCCAAGCTGCGAAGTCCGGGCGGAAGCTCCTCTGAAAAGTTTACCTGCGTCAGATACTCGGCGATGAAGCCGGGATGATCGGGCCGTTCGGCGACATACTTCGTCTTGAATTCTTCTAGTCGCTCGGGGCGCACAACACGCCGTATGAGTATAATCACTGCCATATCAACCCTCCGAAATCCTCTGGGAGCAGCGCATAGCCTATACCAGATTTTGGCCCCCACGACATGGCTGCGCCTCTTTCTGTACCCAGCCAACTAGAATCCGGCCCGATTATGGAAATTTCAGCTCTAGCAAGCTTGCTCCCGTCCCGCGGTTCGCAAATACTAGCGTCAGGGAAAGGCCGGTCACATGCAGTATCACGTTGTTGAAAGACGGGTCGGAGATGACTTTGTTGCGTCCGACACCTGCTACCTCATCCGCAATAGCTGGGATGATTTTGGATTCAAGACTCTATTCGAAGTTGTCTTGTTCGACGATGCGGCGGAACGGCATGACCTGGGTACTATCAGGATCATGCAAGCCGGCATGAGCAGCGGCTATGTGCAGCTGCCGGCAACCTTCGACGCTCTGGACGAAAGCTACTGCTCGCTTGGGAGCGGGCGGGAGTACTACATCGCTTTGTCCGCCCTCACGCTGCCCCTTCGCCGCCGACATCTGGGGGCGCTACGCGATTGTGCTGCCGATCCTGCCATCTTCGAGTCCTTCCGCGGCCAGCAAGCAATGCGCTCATCTTTGCTGCGCGACGTGTCTTCGACCGATGTCACCAGGAGTTTTCCGCGCATTCTTCGTGGGGACGCCAGCCTCACACCCTACAGCTTCTACTTTGACTTTCCCGGAGCTCCAGGGCTGCCGGGTGTAGAGCGATGTGCATTCCAGGTTCAGCCGGACTCGCGCCCCCCCACCAATATTCACGTGCTTATCGGCCGCAACGGCGTCGGGAAAACGCGTCTGCTCGCTGGTATGGCCGACGCCCTCATGGATAACCGGAATGGGACAATTGGCATCCATGGACAGTTCATCTTCAACGGAGCGGAGGCGCATCCGAACGAATTCCTCAATCTCGTGATCGTGTCCTTTAGCGCCTTCGACCGGTTCGACCCCATCCCTTCGGGCCATGCGCGCACGGACACCACGTTGCCCTATTACTACGTAGGCATCAAAGCTGCGGGAGCGCAGGCGGCCGGTCGTGCGACCATAAAGTCGTCCGACGATCTCGACGGCGAGTTCCGGGACTCGATCAACAATGTCGCGGCCAACCCACAACGACTGGAGCGCTGGCTTGATGCAATGCGCATCGTGTCATCGGATCCCGGCATCGGCGACCTCGATGTAGAGGCACTGTTCGTTTCCCGCGAAACGGCAGCGGTAGCGGCGCAGATATCGAACGGCTTCGCCCGCATGAGTTCGGGCCACAAGGTTGTCCTGCTGACTCTGACGCGGCTTGTCGAGTACATCAGTGACGGATCTTTAGTGCTGATGGACGAACCGGAAACACACCTGCATCCGCCCTTGTTAGGCTCGTTCGTTCGCGCCTTATCCAATCTCCTCACATCCCGAAATGCGGTCGCAATCGTCGCGACTCATTCACCTGTGGTGCTGCAGGAAGTGCCGGCCAGCTGTGTTTCGATGCTTATGCGCTCCGGCGAGAGCTTGCGGGTTCTGCGCCCCGAGGACGAAACTTTTGCTGAGAACGTGAGCGTGCTCACGCGGAAAGTATTCGGGCTCGAGCTCGAACAGAGCGGCTTTTACAAACTCTTGAAGGAGGCGGCACCGGGTCGGAACTACGAGCTTGTTGTGGCGCAGTTCGGCGATCAGATTGGAAGCGAGGGTCGCGCTTTGACGCGGGCCCTCGTCACTAGGGAGGACTAAATTGCTCTCCCTGGCAATACCTCAAATCAACCACCGAAGCCTTTACGATCAATGCGTCAGCCAGACTCAGAGAAATACGGAACGGGCCCTACTTGTGGCTCTGGGCGACCGCGTGGCCGCGGCCGGCGTGGCCTATGTAGATGCAGCGACAGTAGGCGGGCTGGCCGCCCTCGCGCCGATCGCACTAGCCGATCCAGAAGACAAACTGGTCCGTGCGCTCTACGACAAGCGTCTCGTGGATGCCGCTGGGACTGGGAGATGGGCCTATGACAAGATAAGAAACTCTGCCCGCTACTGCCCATACTGCACGTTTGGTGAAGTGTACGAGGTAGACCATTTCCTTCACAAGGCTGCCTACCGCGAGCTAAATGTCTGTCCGGCCAACCTCGTGCCCATCTGTCATGCCTGCAATCATATCAAGCTGGTTGATCAGCCGCATGACTCGGCACACTATCTCCTGCATCCCTATTTTGATGTATTACCTGCGGTACGCTGGCTGTTCGCGGATCTCATTTTCGAAGCCGGTGGGCCCGTGCTCCGGTACCGGGTCGAATTGGACGCCGCGCTCCATGGCAATCTTGCCAGTAGGCTCGCATATCACTTTGCAACACTCGAGCTTGACCGGCGCTTTCAAGAACGCGCCTCCAGGCTGCTCGTTGAGATCGAGAGCGACCTGGCGGATAACTTCGCCCTCCTCGGCAGTGCCGGGATGGCGGCGCATTTCAACGGGGAGTCAGACCGCCACTTCTCGCGACACGGCAACTCCCTTGAGGCCGCTGGCTATCGCGCAGCGGCCGAGAACTATGCCTTCTGCGCGGGTCAATTTCAGAACTAGCCGTATCTTACCCCCACTCCGTCTGCCAAGGCCAGACGTCGTCACAATGCCTGCGCAATCTCAATGGCAGCAATGGGGTCGACAAGTCTCAATCGGCAATCCGCCTTCATTTCGATCGTCCGGGTTTTCCTTTGAACTTTCAGCTAGCCGCCGTCCGTCTAGTCGGACAGAATGACTGACCTGGGGTGGAAAGCGGACCGGCGGCTTTCGTCTGACGGAGTAAATGACCGGACGTAAGGCGCTCCACATGGTCGTCACCATGCCTCATAAGGCCGACGAAACCGGCGGCATTGATACTTCGCTTTGATTCGTGCCTGCTCTGCGCGGCAGGCCGCAATGACCTTCCGGCACATATCCTGCAGCTTCAAGATGTCACCAGGAAATACCGCCCGCTCCTGGAAGTGCATGACATCCGAGTGATAACTGGAGGCCCAGGGCGTCAAAGGGTAGTGAATAGAGTCCGAGTGAGCGTAAAGCTGATTTCGATCTGTCATCAAGCGATCATGCAGACTGGCTTCGTCGGGGTCAAAGGATGCCCGCATGGCTTTCGATAAGTATCCCCAGCCGTTGCTGTTCGAAAACGCCCGCCCATAGGATACGACCATGCTGGTGACGAAGGCCGACTGCTGCAGATAGGTGGAGCCGCGGCTCCACGGCTTTGCTTTCCAGCCCTTCTTCAGGATGAAGGCGCCGAACGACATCGCATCGAGCAAGTCTCTGCAGGCGATATCGAGCCGGCTATACAGCTTGATATCTTCTTCGCTGAACACAAGGTTGCGGTGTTCGTCCATCCCGTTCTCTCCTACCAAGCCCCGCTATACAACGTCGGTAGCTTCATTCGTCTGGTGCATCATTGCCATAAGCACTGGAAGGTGTCGCTGATATGCGCCTTCAAGTAGGACGTAAAGGCAAGCTGGTGAGATGCCCAAAAGCGGCCATACCTCTGAAGCGTCGTCATGGCGCGTGTGCGCAAAGAACGCATATTCGCTCTACGACAGGTCCTGCCCAATTAGGACCCTCTCGTCACCGACAGGTTGTAGGTTACCGTCGGACAGAAATGGATATTCGTGATAGCGGAGCACTAGGTTGCCTCGCAGAAAAAAGTACAACTAACATTCATCGTATGGTTTCCTCCTTCCAAATCCGATATTAGATTGTTGCGGGATGGAGGGGTGTTTGCTTGAAAAAAATAGATTTACACATCCACACAAAGACTAGCTCTCAGGATAAAGATTTTCTGTTCAGCGAAGACAATCTCAAGCGCTATGTGCGGGATGCTGAACTAGATTGCATTGCGATTACAAACCATAATCTATTTGATAGGGCGCAATTCGAGAAAATCACGTCAATTCTAGATATTCCTGTTCTTCCGGGAATAGAGATCGATGTTGAAAAATGTCACATCTTGGTCTTGGCCGACGGACGAGACCTAGATGGATTCGCTGGTGTATGCAATTTGGTCGAGCAAAGATGGCGAGAGAGCGGGTCGCCGCTGCGGTATGAAGACTTCAAGTCTATTTTGGGCGACCTCCGTCATTACATCATCATTCCACATTATCTGAAGGAGCCAGGTATAAGTCCTGAAACCTTGGAGAAATTCGAAGGTCTTATTCACTGCGGCGAAGTCAGTAGCCCTAAGAAATTCATGGCTTGCCACAAAGACCCCGAAAAGCTCGTCCCAGTGTTTTTTAGCGACTGCCGAATCAGTGACAGACTTACCGATCTCCCTACCAAACAGACATATGTTGACTGTGAGGAGCTAACGTTCGGTACCCTGAGGCAGGTTTTAAAGGACAGAGATAAGGTGTCTTTGTCGAGCGCTGGCGGGTACAGCCACTTCCAAATATTTCCCGACGGACAGAAGCTTTCGACTGGATTGAATGTGGTGCTGGGCGATCGGTCTTCTGGAAAATCTTATACGCTTCAAAGAATATGCGAGTGGTTCGGCGCGGAGAACACTAGATATATACGGCAATTCGATCTTGTTGCTCGCGATGATGTGGAAGATGAAAGAAAATTCAAAGATTTTCTTAGTTCGAAAACAAGCCTTTTCTCCAGAGAATATTTGGCAGGCCTGCAAGATGCGGTTGGCCATATGCTCGAAATCGACCTAAAATCGGACCTGGACTCCGTGGAGAAGTACGTCTCCTCTTTGCTGACTTATGCGCGAGACACAAGTCGCCACGACGCGTTCTCGAAAGCTACCATTTACAACGAGGAGCCATTTCAACAAAAAAACCTAACTGGCTTGGAAACGCTGATACAGTCCACAAAACGCCTCGTCAGCAATGTTGAGTATAGATCATTAATTGATAAGCACATTCCGCTGGACGCACTCCGAGCGTTGTATGTTGAGCTGATGATTTCATACGGGACCCAGACTGAGGGTAATCTAAAAAGGGATTGGGTAAACAGTGTCGTTAATGACATCAAAACGAAGCTTCAGAGAAAGTCATCTACGACAAGTGTGACGAACGTTGATCTTCTGCGAGTCGCGACTAACAAAAGAGCTGTAGCCAAATTCGAAGAACTGGTGAAAGCCGCTCGAAAGCCAAAGATACCGCTTCGTAAGAAGAAAGGTAGTTTTGACATTGTTGCGCAGGTCGGCCCATTTACCGGCAGCGGCGAACTAAAAGAGCTTTCCAGATCGCAAAAAGCCTTCAGTTCCGCCTTCAAAAAGTATGATAGGCCCTATGAATTCCTACAAGAACTCCGAAATATTGGGTCTCCAGTTGAAGCTGCTGATTTCAGCAGATACCTAGTCAAGGTTGAATATAAGATTCTGAATAGAGATGGGCTCGTTGCATCTGGAGGTGAGCGGTCGGAGTTTTTCTTGCTAGACCAGATTGAGGGCGCGAATTCTGCAGATATTCTCCTCATAGATGAACCAGAATCGTCATTTGACAACCATTTCCTGAAGTCTGAAGTTAATGAAATTATAAAAGAAATGTCTAGGAAGATGCCCGTTGTCGTAGTCACGCACAATAACACTGTCGGTGTCTCGATCCGCCCGGATTACCTCCTCTACACTCAGAAAAGAATAGAGGACTCAACGATCAAATGGCGAGTTTTTTCCGGGTCACCAACAAGCAAGAGGCTTGTCTCTACAGATGGATTTGAGGTGAATACAAGAGACATACTTCTTGGAAACCTGGAAGCAGGGGTGAAAACCTATGAAGAACGGAGTTCTACCTATGAAAATCTTAAAGATTGAAGAGGGGTGCGGACATTTTTGGGTGCAAAGCTCCGAAGAGTGGCGCAAAATTGACGAGATTGACAAAGATGGGCTACTTTCTCTGCTGGATTTATTTCTTGAGGGTGATGTCCAAATGGATGCCCCTGACGAAGGAAATCTGCATAATGAAGTCCACCGAATCGTTTACACTCACATTTACCAGAAACTATCCTCGCTCGCTGATAGTAAATCTTCCTTCAAAGACGACAGCGAACGACTTTATTTCGATGAGATTAACAAGTACGCGTCTTGATGCTTTAACCCCATAGCTCATCCCTCAATTCCCGCTTGAACAATGAATTTTCAAATGCCGGGCCCAAACAGATAGACCTTCAATGACGGATTTGGGCCGAACGCGGACCGCATAATCGCATGCGTGGATGTCCGCTTCACCGTTCGGCATGCAGTCATCGGACAGTCCCCTCTCGGCCCCATCCTGCCGGTCACTTAACGAACCAGTTCCGACCGTTGGGCAAATCGGTGGTACCACCCCGACAGGCCAACGGAAACGTGCGGCGTGCGGCGTGCGGCGTGCGGCGTGCGGAAAGCTATTAGGGGCGCTGATAGGGCGCAACGGCATCGTTCTTCAGGTCATTGAGCGCTTGCAATTCCTCGATCAGTCGCTTTACCCGATCCTCGCCGGGATCGGGCGTGGCGAGGGCGATCATGCCTATAATCGCAAACCCGAAATCGAGGCAGGCACATAGGCCGCGCACGGTTTCGACGTGCGTCGATCCATACAAGCTAGCAAGGGTAACGGCGGTCATGCCGTCCGGACGGTTCTCGTCGATCGAGAGGTGGCTGGCGACGCCCATCAAATTCGGATGCGCGCCGAAGGCAATCGCGTCTTCATAGGCGAGCTTAGCGAGGTAATAGACGTCGGGTGCCGTGTCCTTCAGGTGGACGATGCCCTGGTCGAAGGTGAAGGCTTTGCGGCAGGCCTTCCTGTCGGCCTCGCTGCGATGGCGGTGTGTCCATACGTCGGCGAGGGCGGGATCGCGCTCGATCAGCAGGCCGTAGGAAGCGGATTCCAGGGCAGTGCGGACGAGTGGAAAGACTGCGGCCGGATGGCCGCTCAAGGCCATCCGGACGCCAGCGAGAAACGCCATATAGGCGTTCATTTGCAGGATGAAGCCGATGGCAGACGATCGTGCCACATGCGCCCAGAGGCCGCGGCGCAGATAATCATCATAGCGCCTGAGCGCGGCCACGAGGCCGTTGTCTCCTTGCAGCAGCTCAGCCGCGGTTTCGTCGGCCGCAGCCATATAGCTCTCGAGGCCATTGCCCATTTCCACCATCAGGCCGCCGTTAGGGTCGGTCATGGTGTCAGCCCGCCCCGTGCACGGCACGGATGAAGTCTTCCTGCGATAACCGGGAATAGGCAAAATAGCCTTTCTTCAGCGGAAGACCGCCATTTGCCCGCGCTGCCACGCTCTCATTGGCAAGGTAGAAGATGTGGCCCTGACAATCGAAAAAGACGTGCGCGCTCGATCGCTTCCACTTTTCGATGAACTGGCTGCTGCGCGACGCGAAGTGCACGATTTCGAAATTATGGCCGTCCACGGCCGCCGTGCGCGCGCCGAGGCCCAGCGACAGGCGGAAGCTAGTGCCGGTGAAGCTATGCTCGTCGTGCAGGTGGACAAGCCAGAACATGCGATGCTTCTGGCGGTAGAAGGCCTCGCGCTCCATGCGCTCCTGCTCGCTGATGCTGGAGTGTTGCAGCTCCAGCACGGTCGGGATCGGCGTGCCGGCACCGCACAGCACATCGGCGCGGTGCCACTCACCGGCGGCGGCGTCATAAAGGCCAATTTCGCGGCATTCCATGTCGAACTGCTCTTTCCAGCCCAGATGCCAGGGGCCTTCGCCTTCGCTCCAGCGGTCGCAATCGCCCGCCTTGTGCCGCCAGTGCTTGACGTTCTGCGCGGGCATGACTGAGGTGATTCGCCCGCCGCAATCCTTGCAGACGGTGCGCTCGCCCTTGGCGATCGGTTGCCGCTTTACGCCATCAATCCAAGCATAGATCACGCGATAGTCCCCCCGCGCGCTTGCGCTACAATGTCCTGACATTCAGAATATCAGCTTCACCTTGTCACACAAATGACTGCTTCTGTCGCATGCGGACTTTCACGAAAGGCGGGCTTTGGTCGCAAGCTGCTATCGCTGACTAGTAGATTGAATGGCAGCTATATGTCTTTCGTCGCCCGCAACCCGACATTCTGCAAACGGCCCCAAAGGCGACCTTCACTTCCATGCACCACACCGGCAACCGCGCCGAAGGCACCTGCCCTCGGCGCTCCGGTGCGCCTGTTCACATCGACTTCAGCCGCTGCATCTCCTCGGCGAGCGTCCAGAGGGCCCGGTTCAAACCGACATTCTGGTCGATCCCGTTGATCGGCCGGGTGCGACTGCGCCGAACCTGGCCATGGGCGGTTTGACGCCGGCCCGGCAATCCGCCGCGAATGAGGTTTTCCTGGATGACGTTGAAGGTCGTCCACAGGCTTTGGCCGGCATCCTCGGGGCGCCGCGGCGTGACGATCTGAGCGGCGCGAAGCGAGCTCTTCTCCTCGCCATAGCGGGCAATCAGGCTGGCGCTCGCCAGAACGTTTTGCTCGTCCCTCGAGAGCCTGGTTTCTTTCATACCCTCGGCGGCATCGATCAGCCGCGGAAAGTCTTTTGCCACGGTATAGACGCCCTCGATGATCTTGTCCTCGATACCGCCCTTATGCGGCACGCGCACTTCCTCGAAGCGCTCGCCGGCAATCATGCTGTTGGTGCACACGAAGCGCAGCATGCCGGCAAACATCTGATAGGCGCTGGTGCCGTCATGGCTGTTGACGATGATGACTTCCGCCGCTTCCGACTTGCCGATCCCATCATCGCGCCGCATCCTCAGCATGTGCTTGGCATGGCCGTGACGATCGCCATCGCGGGGAACCGCCTGGACGGCAAAGAAGGGAAACCACCCTTCCCGCCGCAACTGCTCGACGATGTCGATCGTCGGCACATAGACATAACGATGCGAACGGCTGTCATGCGGCTCGCTGGCGAAGATCGACGGAACGTGGCGAAAGAGCGCCTCATTGTCGAGCGCCTCGCGGCCGCTGATCTGGTGGGCGGAGCGGGCAAAGCGGGTGGCCAGTTGATAGGTCATGATCCTGATCCTCCTTGTTGGACGGGGTTGGAGCGCAGCGCTGCGCTGCAACCCTGGCCGTCGCCGAGACCGGGGGGTGCAAGGTGCAAGGGCGAAGGGGCCGGAGGGGTATCGCCCGGCCTGCACGAACCGAAGGAGAGGAAGGTCGGGGATACCGGCCCCTTCGAGCGCCAGCGATCCCTTGACACCGCGCCGGGGGGAGACCCCCAAGCACCGGCCTGCGACAGGCGGGCAAAGCAAGGCCGGCAGCCCGGCTGCCGTCCAACCTGGAAGGTCGCCATGAATGGCGACCATCAGCAAACAGGAAAATGGGCATACCAGCTGTAGCGGGCCAGGCCCGCGAAAGCCGTTCGCCACCCGCAAGACCGGTTAAACGGGTTGCCGCAGGAGCCTCAGCATAGCGCCGACCGTAGGTCGGGAGGCGGGACCGACAGCCCCCGGCGCGCGGGACCATAGGAGGGACCGCCAGGGACCGCCCTCCCCTCACCGCCCCGGCCGCGCAAGCGACCGTGCAATGTCAATGATGTCGTCACGCGCCGCCGTCGGGTCTTCCTTGTTCCAGGCAACCCCAAGCCCGATCTTGAAATCGATGCCCCGAACCTTCTTCAGGACGATATCGCGATCAGGAAGCTCAGAAGTCCATTCCGGCGCGAACCCGACACCAAGTCCGGCCGACACCAGCGAGATCAACGCGAAGGTGTCGTCGCAGGTGTAAGCGACATTGCCGGTCAGATCGTGCTCCTCGAACTTCTCGGCAAAGTACCGCTCGGTGAAGGAGAGGTTCTGCCGACGAAAACCGATGATCTTGTGATCCCGCAGATCCGAAACCGACACCTCCTCGAGTTCGGCCAACGGATTGTCCCTTCCCACCGCCAGCAGATAGCGCTCATGGGCAATAGAGAAGAAGCGCAGCGAGCCGATATTCTCGACCGGCCGGATGAAGCCGAGATTGATGCGCCCGCATTCAAGCTGGCGGATGATATCGCTGGTCGAGCCGTTGGAGACATGCAGGCGGATGTCGGGATATTTCCGGCCGATGCGCGACAGGAACGCCGGCAGCACACCTGTGGTGGCCGGATAGATCGTCCCGATCCTGATCTCGCGCACCGTCTTGCCGGCAACGGAGCGGGCCATCTCGGCCGACAGTTCCAGATCGCTCAGCATCCTGACACAGCGATCGTAGAACACCTCCCCTGCTCTGGTCAGCTCCACTCGCCTGGTCGAGCGCAGCAGCAGTTGCACGCCCAGAGACTTCTCCAACGCCTGCACCTGCGTACTCAATGCCGGCTGGGCGATGTTCACCCGCATGGCGGCACGTCCGAAGTGCAGCTCCTCGGCGACGGCCACGAAGTAGGAAAGTTGGCGGATTTCCATCATCAGTCTCCCCGTTGCGGAGCAGTCATACCGATCAGATCAAGGCAAACAGCGCTCAGACTGCTAGACTAATTGGGGACTGCTAGTCCGTCGATTGTCAAGCGTTCAATAGCGCATGCTGTCCTAATGGACACCAAAAAAATCATCGGCTGGAACATTCGAAGACTTCGGGTGGCGAAAGGCCTCTCTCAGGAAAGGCTTGCGTTGGAGGCGGGCATTGATCGCTCATACGTGGGGAGAATTGAGAGGGGGACGGAAAACGTCACGGTTTCCGCGTTAGAAACGCTGGCGCTTGTCCTCGACGTTCCCGTCGCAGACCTTTTCAGCGGATTCGATGCTTCAGCATCGAGGCCCTTGCCTCTCCCTTCAGGTAGGAAGCCAAGGGTGCGTTAGACGAAATCGATTGAAGCCGCTGATGCGAAATTGGCTCGCGCCACAAGCCGCACCTATTTCGCCGGGCCACCTGCGCCTTGATGGGAAACGACCGTCGTACCCTTTTATCGAACCATAACCTATTGAAAGGTCTTAGATTTGATCGGGGGCACCAATAACCGATGCCGACGCTCGTTTCAGGTAGCAGCGTAAAGAGTGGCCAAGTAGTATTCCGCCTCTTTTCTGGGGATCAACACATCCAAGCTGCAAATCCAAGCTCCGGAACACGCTATGCTGTGATAGTTCTAACTCATGACAGCCTTTGAATCGGGACCCCGCCTCACCGAACCCATAGGTGACGCAAAAACCCAAGCGATAGCAGCTCTCCGCGGCTATGGCTACCAGCTGTATGCTTCTGGGCTTGCCTGGCTCCGCCTGTCGGACCATGAGGTACTCCATCTTGAAGTCGCTGAGGACTACGCAATCGTTACGGCCGATGCACTTAGGGGGACTCAAGTAAGAGACACCGCGGGCAGCGGATCGATTACACTACAATCCTCATATGTAAGAAAAGCGTTGGATTCATTCGTCGATCTGGTCAATCGAAACCCTAACCGTGTGGTCTTTTTCCACTATCTCACTACATCCGAAATTGGAGCCGAGCGAACCAAGGATCAGCGTGTAGGGTCTGAGCCGTCCCTTCACTATTGGCGGCGTGCAGCCGCTGGCGCAGATGTTGCTCCTTTACGCAAACTGCTACTGAGCCTGGAATTAGAGGCAGAAACTCTCAGCTATATTGCGGGCCTGGATGATGACGCGCTTCGCGGTGATTTTCTGGCACGCATTCATTGGGAATGCGGTGCACCAGATATACTGGGCGTCCGCAGCGATCTCGAAGCTGGCATGATAGAATATGTTGCCTCGGCCCGCAGACTGTCCAGCAGCGTTGGGCGAGCTCTAGTTCCCGCGATTGTCGAACATGTACTTGGAACAGCGACACATATTGAACATCGTTCACTGCGCCGTGCCGATCTGCTTTCGCTGATTGACGCAGCAGCTCTTGTATCAGTCCCTTTGGAACAGCTGACATCCGGTCTCCAAAACCAGATGGCGACCGGGGGTTTCTCCAAGTCCAATGTTCTTACCGATGTACACGACGTACCGCTGCCATCGCTGGTCACATCACGACCAAAGCTAGTGAACGTGCTCAACGCGACGAGGCGGGCAAAAGGCCTTGTTTTCGCGTGCGGAGCCGCTGGGCTCGGCAAGTCTTTCGCAGCAAAGCTGTTGGCAGGGAAGGATGACATAAACTGGGGCATCGTCTACTTTCGGGATTTAACAGCGAATGAGACAGCAGCTCGTTTGTCACTTCTGATCGGCGAACTTGCCTCCCGACCAGCCAAGAATCTTATACTTGATGACCTCAACGAGGCGAACGCTCCGATAGTCCGCGATCTCCTCACCCGCGTTATCGCTCTCGCGCGAAGGAGGGATGTGACAATCGTCTTCACATCATACGTCGCGCCGCCGGCGTCGGTCTTACACCGGCTCGGATGTGACGTTTCCGCAGTTGTAGAAATTCCTTACTTCGACGAAACAGAAGTTGCGGAACTTGTGGAGTTGGCAGGCGGCGATCCAAAATATGCTGGACCGGTTTTCCGCGTTGCCTCCCGTGGCCATCCGCAACTAACAATTGCTGCAGTCATGTATCTTTCATCGGTGGGGTGGTCTAGGAAAGCGATCTCGGAAATCCTCACTGAGCAAGTTTTTGAGGAGATAGATGCCGAACGCGACGCCGTTCGTTCACGCCTTCTTTCGGCAATGCCACCCGAGGCACAACATCTGTTGTTTAGGGCCAGTGTGATCCACGGATCCTTCGATCGCGACCTGGGCGTTGCACTTGGCGCAATTCTTCCGGTCGTTGCCTTTCCAGGCTTGGTGCTTGATCGCCTTATTGGTCCTTGGATCGAGGTAATCGGACAAGACCGGTTCCGCATTTCCCCGCTTCTTTCGGGCACAGCTGAGAAGGTCTTTAGTGTTCCTGACCAGAAAGCGATCCATTCTTTCATTGCTACGTCGCTGTTAGAACGAGACAGTATCTCAGTTCTGGACAGTGGGATGTTAATGCATCACGCTCTGGGGAGTGCTGATCCCAGTTTGATTTTCGCTTTTGCGACGAGCGTGATCACCTGTGGTGTCGAAACACTGGATTTGTTAGCGCCATTTATAGCAGACATTGCACAGTTCAGTCTAAATTTTCCGATCTCACCAGGCGAGCCGACGCTATCTGTTATGATGAGGCTCGCACAGCTACTTGCGTTACTGCCATACGGATCTGCCGCCGAAGCTCAGGCTTGCTTTGCAGTCCTTGAGCAGGAGCGCGGCGAAGTTGATGAAAACGGCAATTTCGAACGCACGATGCTGACGAAGGTCTTGCTTCATCCAAGAGCCGGCGAGCTGTTTCCGAACTGGATTGACCTTCTTGTCCGCTTGGATGACCTGACGAACTTGGCTGGCCGATTAGAGGGTATGCGGCAGATCGTCCAATCAAAAACGGGAATAGACCCACACGTCTGTGGCATTCTTCTCGCCTGTCAGATGCAGAACATCCGGCGAGTGGCCGATTTCCACCAGCTAATGATTCAGCTAGACAGAGAGCCAGCGGAACGTCGAGATCGTTTCCTGTCCTCATATCAACCGGGCCGAGGCGATATCTCGATTTTGGTCAACTATGGCTGGATGAAGGAGGGACGCGATCCGGAATTCGATTGGTCCGCAGCCGCTGACCTCTACGCAGCGGCTGCAAAAATCGCCTTCAGTTGGGAGAATAGAATGCTCGCAACGCGATGTGCAATCGCCCAAGCGATTTGCTATGATGAAAATGGCCGTGACCCTGACCTCGCGATCTCCTGCCTGGAGGATGCCGACCGTCGATTTGGTTTCGACATCGCCATCGTACGCGCAAAGGCAAAGGTTCTATGGCGTCGCAAAGATCATGCCGCAGCTTTACCACTTCTGTCTGCAGCAGCAGACCAAGGCGGCCAGGACCAGATCGAACGAGCCTACATCGCGCGTGAAGCGGGCATCAGTGCGGCGGAACTGGGCGAATGGGCGAACGCAAGGACTTGGTTTGAGCGCGCTCGTACGGCTGCTGCCGGCATTGATCTTCCGGTCGTGAAAGCTATGGCGATAGGGCTAATTGCCGATAGTGCTCATGCGGCATATCAGGCCGGGGAGCCGAATATAGCTGTATCCAAACTGAAGGATGCCCTTCAGCAGGTTCAACAGCTCGATGCTGACGGCTCGCTTTCGGAAGCATACTGCCATCGGATAATCCGGCACGCGGTGCTTTGGATATATGATCAATTGACAGGCGGCCGCGTAAGTCTTTTCCAAGCGACACATTACACCGCTGGTTGCGCTAGCAATCCCGAACCTAATGAAGCAATTCGCACTCATCCATTGGGCGATATTGATTTCGCGTTCTACCTTCTCGCAGACGTCGACGAGCTCCTTTCCAACCCCACCGGTTTTCACCGGGAGTTCCGTCGTTATCTCAATCGCGGCCCCATCTTAAGTTACGAGATAAAACGCAATTTCAGCGAAGACTGCCGCGCGATAGCCGAGCATGACACTTCAAATATCGTTTGGCGCATCCGTCGCCACGTCGCGCTTAACGATTTCATGACAAAGCACGTTCCTGGGTCAAACGACGAAGATCTGGCAAATCCAACGCGGGGATCAATCGAGCCTTTCGATCTAATTTCCGCGCCGGCAAGCTTGCTCATGGTCGCTGAAGACTACCTCATTACTTTCATGTTCGCGGCTGTCATTGCTGGCAACATCGGCGCCGTAAGCCACGCAGCAACCGCGGGCCTGCAAACTCAGGAAATCGCCGGTCTACATCCCCTCCTAGAGCGCATGGCCGGGACAGTGACAATTGAAGCTAGAAGCGATCGGGAAGGTGCAGCAAGTACGATCCATCTTTTGGGGAAGGGTGCCGTCGTGGCGCCACTTGAAATCTGGTGGAGCGGCGCGTGGATGCTGATCCATCTTCGCAGCTCGAATTTGCGGCAGTGCTTGAACGAATCAGTCGTCAACTGGATTTTCGAAAGTTGGGAGCGGATCGTTCGGGATCAGCGTTTTCGATTGAAAGCACCAAGCATCAATGTCCCTCCAATCGAATCATGTTTGGCTCAAAACGACAGAACCCTTGGGGGAGCTACCCGATTGATTTTCGCCGCAGCGCCAGGCGCCGCGGCAAAAATAGCTCCTATCCGTGAAGTGCTGGTGGAGCTCTTAAATCAGTCTGACGGGGAAAAGATACCTTGCCCGTAAAGTCGCAACAACCCGTGGCCGCTTCGGCAACTCCAAGCGCTTTCGCACGCGAGAAAGGATAATCATCTATAACGGAAACTCGGGTCGTAACATCTTTTAGGTTGACGCCTTCTGGGCGTCCGAGAGCTTCGATGCCTTCATGCTTCCGCTCCTTTTCCCAGCCGGGATCAGAGCATTTTGATCGAGAGACCTTCACAGCCGCTCAAGTTCATCGGCGCTGAACCACCCTTGTTTGACCACCGCAGCAGCAAGCGTGTCGGGGCTCTCTGTATAGGCAACGAGGGCCAAGCTCTTCTCGGCGCGCGTACAAGTGACGTAGAGAAGTCGTCTGGTTCGGTCGATGCCTGTATCGGCGCCCTCGGCGGCATTCTTACGGTCTTGGTCTGAGAGTGGTTTGGCACCGAACAGTTTTTCGTATGAGAATAGGAAGCCTCTCGCTTCGCTATCGTCGAGGATGACTAGCACGCGGTCGAACTGAAGCCCTTTGACGCCCTGGTGTGTGCCAAATGGACCACGATTGCTGATGTACTCGGCGTATGGCGCGATCTGATCATAAGGCGTCTCAAGGAAGGCCCGCCATGCCTGCAAACTAGAAGGGGATGCCTCGGCTTCCCCCTCGGTCTCATTATCCTCGGGATTTTGAACAGTCGTTTCAGGCGCAACTGGCACTGGTTCAGCCTCGATAAACGGACGCAACGCTGCCGGGATTTCGAACAATCGATGTTCCGCGACACACTCGAGAATATCGAGAAGCCGTGTCGAAGGGTTCTCCGCACCTAGTGCTAGAAGCGCCCCAACTGCTGCGCGGGCAGGCAGGAGTGGATCGTCCGGGGTCGAGCTATTGGCCAGCACCGACCGTTTTAAAAGGGGGGAGTTCTTGCGGAGATGAGCCATGACGGCGAACTCGTCGCCGGCGGTCGATGCCGCAAGCAGAGGTGCGACGCGCTCGGTGAAAAGACGCAGTCCTGCGAGTTCGCCGGTCCTTAGACCCGTCGAGAGCCGGGAATCCTTGTCTAGGGCCTGGAACATCGGCACGAAGCCACGACGCGCCGCCGCCATATGATGTTCTAATGTGAGTGTCTTGACGGTGCCATCCTTTTTCCAACCGGCATCACCACAGAGCTCTGCCATGCGCTCGCGCGCCTTTCGTTCCTTGTTCGGTTTGTCGGTTGCATCTGCCGCAACAATAAAGAGCCTAACGGTGCCAACAATGCTGTCGTTCCGCGCTAGTTGGATTTGGTTATCTACGGCGGACCTCAGCGAATTGCCTAATTGCACGACACGTTGGGGAGACCGGTGATTCATGCGCTTTAAAGGCCTAGCCCAATCTGGAGGAATGTTCCGTCCGAGATCCGGGAGACCGTCAGCGTAGATCCGCTGCATCGTGTCTCCAAAGAGACCGAGTGCGAACTTGCCCTTGTTTGCAGCCGCCAAAGCGAAGAAAGCGTCGATGAGTATTTTGTTGGTGTCTTGGCTTTCATCGATCAGCAAAAATGGAAACTTATTCACAAGCACGGCCTGCATTGCCGGCTTTTCCAGGATGAACGCCGCCGTAATTTTTAAAACCTCGGAATGGGAGAGTGAATCCGCTCCGAAGTTATCGCCGTTGGGACTGTAGGTGAAACGCCGAGGGATGCTAAGCCATTCGAGCCGCTTGATCGTCGCGGCGATTGCTCGTTCGCGGTCGTCCGAAGCCTTGCCAGCGCGCCCTTTGGACTGCTTTTGGCGTAAGTCGGCAAGATCGTTGGGAAGCGTTGCCAGCAGCCAAGCCTGAATATCGGTGTAGTAAGTGCCAATATGCGACCAGCAAAAGCTATGTATGGTTGATATCGGGAACAGGGTGTCTTGGCCAACGCGTGCAGCGATCTCATCGGCTGCCGCATTGGTATATGTGATAACGGCGACCTTTTTCCCGGCTTGCCGAAACTCGACCCCATGTTTATCGCGGAAGCCGTGGAGCGCCTCCTTGAGCGAGCGCGTCTTACCTGAACCGGCTCCTGCATAGAGAAAGAAACTTTTCGGATCGTTTGGGTTCAAACATGCGCTGATCGCGAGATCGGCGTCGCGGTCGGTATCAGGCGCACCCAGTTCGATGGCGAGGGGACTCATGTGGTGGCTCCCTTCGGTTCACTCGCCGCGATATCTTTTCCGACAGCGCGCTCAAACCATTCCAGACCTCGCCGAATATACTGGGGTGGCTTGAGCGCCGTGGGGTCGTTCAACATCAAGCAGTCGAGGGCGAAAGCCGCCTTCTCAGCTGTTTTCAGTAGCTCGAAAAGTTCATCTTCAAGCTCCTCGCCATTGGGGTTATCATTCACGATAGCTTTAATCTTGGCGCTGGTCGTCGATCCTTCAACATCTGCGACGACAGTCAGGTTTTCAAGGATAAGCGCGTCCTCAAAGGTCCGAGGAATGACTTCCTGAGTTTTACCGTCAGGAGCTGAAACGCTGACGGGCTTCTGATAGGCAACATATAGCTCGTAGCCGTCCGAACCGGAAGATTGATGATCAGCAGGATCGAGCGCGATCAGTTCATCGATCAGAACTTTTGACGGATGCCACTCCTTGAGTACCTGGTTTGCGGATTTCTGTTCAGCCCCGCGCTTTGGTTTCGCCGCTTTCCATCGAATGGCTTCGCCTCCGCCCTTGACCGGGACCTTGATCGCGACGGTGGCGTCAAGGTCGGCGATGATCAGGGTCGCAAGGCCCAACTCATCGACGAGTTCACGAAAACTATGAGCATGACTGCCACCAAGCTCAAGCAGCGTCACGTAACGACGCGAAAGGTCAGGAAAGTGATGGCGTATAAAATGGGGAACGAGAATGCGCTCGGCCTGCCCCTCAACGAAGATGATGCCGTCGGCGAAGAAGAGATCGCAATGCGTAGCCTTGAGGTAACGCCGAACGAAACGCCTCGTCTCGTCGCCTTCGCCGAAAATGTACGACAAATTCGCAACGGTGGTGGTGGGCGTATCGCCCATTGAGGGTGCCGGTCGTCGCCGAAAATAACGCAGGTTGGCGAAGTCAGCCTCGTGCGCAACGTGGCTCGAATGAGTGCTGACAACCAACTGCGTACAGTGAGTGGTCTTATCGCCAAGCTGATCGTGCTTGCGAAGGAGATTGTAGGCCTTGTTGATGAAAACCTGTTGCACCTGCGCATGAAGGTGAGCCTCAGGTTCCTCAACGAGCACCAGGTGCAAAGGCTGAATTTGCTCCTGTATGCCGCCCTCGCTATCCAAGGATGCCTTACCGACGCGCATCCACTCGTCGCGATAGCCCATGAGCATGAAAACCATGGCGATCAGGTTCTGATAACCCAGCCCCGAGTAGTCTTCAGGCAGCTTCAGTGCCTTGGTGCCGTCTCCGCTGGGGTCTGCGACTTGATATTGCACGGCCGAGCCGTGCTTCAGCCCATCCATGGCTTGCAAAAGAGTAGAGATCTTAAGTTTAGGATTCGCCATTCCGGGATAGCCAAGGTCTTCAAGCTCTTCGAAGGCGGCAGCAAACCCGACTTCCAGTCGCTTATCGAAATTGCGCTCGGCCGTTTGAATCGCGCCAAGGGCTTCGTAGTCTTGCTCTGATGGCGTTTTTGCCGGGTCAAGGTGGCGATCATAGTAGGAGCGCAACTGGTCGGAAAGTCGGCGCTTAAAGCGGCGAGTGCTGGATTCCGAACCCTCGTCGCCGCTCTGACTTTTTTCATGGGAATCCGCAAAGTCTCGCTGCGCGGCAATTTCGTCAATCTTGATGAGGTTTTTGAACGGTGCCTTATCGAGCGGCAAAGCGGTGGTGGGCAGAATCTGGGGTGCTGCCAGTCCTTTCGCCGGAGCGACGACCGCGGAGGGGTCGAGCGCGAATGCCTCGATTCCGATATGAGCACGAAGGCGGCGTTCCAGAAAATCGGTCAGGCTCTTCGGCCAGATCTGGATTTTAACCACTTCGCCGCCAGGGCCCTTCGTGACAGCGGCCTGAGCGGCGCTGCGCTGGAGCAGGTATTCGGCCTTGAGGCTGTCGATATCCTCAATGTGATATTTCAGCCTCACGCCAAGGAGGCCTCCACTCCAATCAAGCGTTGGAAGGACATGGACGACGTGCTGGATCTCCGAAAGGGGAACGTCTAGCCAGACATCTAGAGCAGGGAGGAGGTCATCGAGATTGATATCGGTTTCCGCTTCGGCTTCCCAAGCCTCTCCCAGCGCATCGATCTTGGTCCAGTTCGCGATCGTGATGTCTCGCAACGCGAGCCGGGTCGGAGACAGGAGGAAATATCGTAGGGCAACCATGGCGGAAGTCTTTCCGCTGTTATTGGCCCCTACGAAGATCGTGGTCTTCTTGTCGAAATCAATGTGGGTCGACTTCAGTTTCCGAAAATTAGAGACCTCAACAAACTTGATTCTCATACATAACTCCCCCTCGAGTGTCGAAGATAGTCTATTGGGAGTCTTTGACCCTGTCTCGCGTAGAAGTGACGTGTTGCACCGCTAGGTTGCCATTCTGCCAGTGTTAATTTGGCGATTGCCAACTCGTTGGCATTCACGTCCTCGCGTCTCCGCGTTGAGATGAACGAATTTACTGGCGTATGATCCTAGACAGTATGCTTCGTTCGATAGTCGAGTTGGATAGTTCAGATTACCTCCCAAGCCCGAAACCTCCCCCTCCCGGTCATCTCCCTCAGGCCGAGCTCCAAAACAATCCGCCGCGCCGCCTGCGGCGTCACATCGAGCGTCTTAGCCACCATCCCGGCCGACACCAATGGTTTTGCCAAGACCAACTCCGGCAGCCTTGAAGATGTCCGGCATCCGCCCAGCTTTCGCTCGAACATCGTGCGCGCCAACGCCAACCGGTCATGCTCCTTCAGGCCGAGCTCGGCGGCCGCGATCAGGCCGTGAGCAATGGCGAGCAATCGGGTCTCCCGATGACGATGCCTGCGCCAATCGACGGGAATTGTTTTCAGGCCGGGATTGATGGCGGCGAGATGGTCACCGGTGGTGACCCTGGCCTAGCGCAGGATGGATGCGGAAAACAGCCGGCCAAGCCAGGGCGCGTGCTGAAGGACGGGAAGTTCGTTCCAGGCATCGAGGACGACGATGGCCTGCAGCACAGCCGGCAAGTTCTCGGCGTGCCGCTGCACGCTCTGCCATTCGTCAAGCCGCGCATCCTCGTCCCAGTCGAGATCACACACCAGCGGATCTTTTTCCGCCGCGTCGGAGCGACCGGGCCGTGTTACGTTCTTGATCGCGGCCTCCGATCGCGCGAGCACCGCATCAATGGCGGCATAGTCGGCGCCAGGAAGGTTTTCGATGGCGTCGACATCCTCCCCTTCCGGATCGGTCGGGATCGCACGTCTGGTGGAGCCAAGCACCTCTGCGGAGTCTGCGCTGACCGCCGTTAGATCTGACGCCTGCCTCAGCGCACGAACCCGTCGGTCGACAACGCCCAGCCCGGCAACTGCGCAGCGATGCGCCGGCGGGTGCGTAAGACGTCGCGGGCAATTGTCAGTTCGTGGGTGGGCGTGCGGATATCGCGGGTAGCGTCGTGGAGGACGAGGTCTTCGAGATAGACCAGTTCGCGGTCGATCCACAGCGAGGCGCAAGCGTCTGTGAAATGGGACCGATCGATCCATCCTTGGTCGACCGGCGAACGGGCGATGCTCTCGTCGAGCCGGGTGAGAGCGACACCGGCGTCGAAAGCCGACCGCATATAGGTTGCTATGCTGATTTTCGCGAAATCACAAGCCATTGAATTCATTGTACATCATTCCTTACGGAACATATATCTAAATATTGCAGTTCCTCACATGGTATGGTTACGGGTTAATCCTATAACCATCTATAAATACCCCTTATAGACTTTCAAACACCTGCGCTCCAAAACGCCTCATATCCTGGAGCTTTATTAATCTCAGTTATTTAGTATCTAGTCGACGTCGGATTCACAGGATCCGCACTCGACTATTTAACTACACCAAATACGGACAATATTTCGGAATACTGCACTCACAACATCGCCCCGGCTCCGATCTCCAACTCGCAATCGCAGCTCAGAGTCCTGGGCTCGATCCTGGTGCTGACCGGCAGAATCGAAGCCGTCGGCGGAAAGCGACACTCCAAAAGACGATCACGGGCTTTTGGCCCGCCTGTGCACGGCAAACAGGTCTAGCTCCTCTACCAGGACGGTAGTTGCCGCCGGCCTATTGGAGGCGTCCGACCCTTTCAAGGAACGTGGCATATGTGCTTGAGCCTGCCGACTGTCCGGTGGGAGTGGGGGTACAGTCAACAAAGACTGGGGCGTCTCGATCAGCCCGGTTCGAGTCGCAAATCTGCGAGTTAGCACGACCCTATTTTTGTGATCTTCTTTCGAGCTCGCATGCTTCTCGCCTTCGCTTTCATTGCTCTTTGCTCAACGCGTCGTGCTGTAGCAAACTTGAACAAAGGAGTGTCACGTGGACAGCTTTAAGTACCTCACCGCTGAAGAAGTTTCCGATCGGTATCGCGGCAGCATCTCCGTCGGAACACTGAGAAACTGGCGCGCATTGCGCATCGGCCCCAACTTCGTCAAGATCGGCAAGGCGGTTCTGTATCCGCTCTACGAACTTGAAGCTTGGGATCAGAAGAACAAGGTCAAATGCCGTGATGCGAAAAGCTCCCGTATGCCGATTGATGATCGGCCGTGAAGTTCGCAAACGCTGCGGATCTGCTGCCCCGGCTGCAGATCCCAGCCATCGGCGTCACCGCCAATAGTTATTTCATTACAACGCGTTACGAGAACTCCGCTGCTCGTCCATAACCATCCGTCGGGGGACCCCACCCCGTCGCGCGCCGACATCGACATGACCAAGATGATCGTCGACACGGCAAAGCCGCTCGGCATCGCGGTTCACGACCACATCATCATCGGCCGCGACGGCCATGCGAGCCTCAGAGGACTGCGGCTGATCTGAAGTCGGCCCGTGCTTTGCGGTCTTCGGCGCCCGCAGCCCTCTCTCTTGCCGCAATGCGAAAACCGATAACGAAACGGTTAGGATGGCCTGCTATCGTGCCGCCCGGGGCAGATCGCGCGGGGCGACCAGACTTGCGTCCGACATTCGGGGATACCAGGCATGAACCAATATGATTTCGTCGTCGTCGGCAGCGGACCGGCCGGACGCCGGGCAGCCATCCAGGCCGCCAAGCTCGGCAAGAAGGTCCTGGTGATCGAGAAGGGCACGCGCGTCGGTGGCGTCTCCGTGCATACCGGCACGATCCCGTCCAAGACCCTGCGCGAGACGGCCCTCAACCTGACCGGCTGGCGCGAGCGCGGCTTCTACGGCCGCTCCTACCGCGTCAAGCAGGAGATCTCGGCGGAAGACCTGCGCCGCCGCCTGTTGATCACGCTCGACCACGAGGTCGACGTTCTGGAGCACCAGTTTGCCCGCAACCGGGTTTCCCAGCTTCGCGGCCATGCCCGCTTCATCGACAAGAACACGCTGGAGGTCGAGAAGGAGGATGGCGAGATCATCCGGGTGCATGCGGGAGCCGTGCTGCTGGCCGTCGGCACGCGGCCCTATCGCCCTGCCCATATCCCCTTCGACGGCGACAAGATCATCGACAGCGACGAAATCCTCGAGATCAAGGACCTGCCGCGCTCGATGGTGGTGATCGGCGCCGGCGTCATCGGCATCGAATATGCCACCATCTTCTCCGCCCTCGACACCGCCGTCACCGTGATCGAGCCGCGCGACAGCATGCTGGAGTTCCTCGACAAGGAGATCGTCGAGGATTTCGCCTACCAGCTGCGCGACCGCAACATGAAGCTGGTCTTCGGCCAGACGGTGGAAAAGGTCGAGAAGGACCAGACCGGCAAGTGTCGCGTGACGCTGCAGAACGGCCGCTCGATGATCGCCGAAATGGTGCTGTTCGCCGCCGGCCGGGTCGGCGCGACCGACAGCCTCGACCTTGCCGCCTGCGGGCTCGAAGCCGACAGCCGCGGCCGCATCAAGGTCGATCCGGACACGTTCCAGACCGCCGTTCCCGGCATTTATGCCGCGGGCGACGTCGTCGGCTTCCCCTCGCTTGCCTCGACCTCGATGGAACAGGGCCGCATCGCCGCCCGCCACGCGGTCGGCGCGCCGGCACAGGAGCCGCCGCAATTCTTCCCCTACGGCATCTATGCCGTGCCGGAAATCTCGACCTGCGGGCTGACCGAAGAGGAAGTGCAGCAGCGCGGCATTCCTTATGAATGCGGCGTCGCGCATTTCCGCGAGACCTCGCGCGGCCATATCATGGGCCTCGACAGCGGCCTGTTGAAGATGATCTTCTCGCTGAAGACCCGCCGCCTGCTCGGCGTCCACATCGTCGGCGAAGGCGCCACCGAACTCGTTCACATCGGCCAGGCGGTGCTGAACCTCAAGGGCACGGTCGAATACTTCGTCGAGAACACCTTCAACTATCCGACCCTCGCCGAGGCCTACAAGATCGCCGGGCTGGATGCGTGGAACCGGATGGGGGAATTGCAGGGGGCGTAAAAGCCCTCTCAAGAGCCGCCGCCGCCGGGTGACGATCCCCGGCTATGCGGTCTTCGACAGGAAGGGCAGCCCGGCGACAAGACCGCGACAATAGTCGTCGGTAAGGTCCCGGTCGCCGAACAGGATGTGATAAACGATCGGCGCGACGACCCGATCGATCACCTCGCCCACCTCGAATGACGCCTCTCCGCGGTGGATGGCACGCTCGCGCAGCACGCCGAGCTGGTCATAGGTGTAATTGCAGCATCGCAGCGGATAAATCCCCTCGCCGCTCGTGGCAAAGATGTCACCCAGCAGTTCCCTGCCGACCCGAGACGACATTTCCTCCATGAATTGCAGCGCCCAGGTCTCGAGGTCGGTGCTCAGCGCGCCGGTGTCCTCCGGATCGGCGACGGGCCGCATCCGCCGCACGGCGACGTCGGCCAGCAGGTCGGAGAGATCGCCCCAGCGGCGATAGACCGTGGACGGCGTCACGCCCGCCTGTTCGGCGATCAACGGTACCGTCAGCTCGGTCCTTTCATGCTTTTCAAGCAGGGCCTCCACGGCCTGATGGACCGCCGTCTGAATGCGGGCGCTGCGGCCGCCCTGCCGCACCAGTTCCTTTGCCATCTCATTCACTTTCCCGGAGGGCTTACGCTGAAGATCGCGCCGCCTTCCATCATTCTTGCGATCCATTAACGCAAAGGAATTGCATTAATGCCGAACTTCGCCTAAATTGCGTTAACGCAATTATTTCGCTTTAGGACGCCCAATGTCAATGGACAGCGCTTTTTCCAGCTCGAGGCCTCGGTTCGGCCGGGGAGCCGTAACGGTCTACGGCTTCTTCACCTCGATGACATTCCCGGCCAGCAGCAGCGCCCCGACGCCGCTCTACCACCTTTACCAGGAAGTACTGCATCTCCGGCCCTTCGACGTGACCATTATCTTCGCCTGCTACGCGTTCAGCCTTCTGGCCGCCCTGCTGACCGTCGGCAGTCTCTCCGACTATGTCGGCCGCAAGCCGGTGATTCTGGCTGCGCTGCTACTCAATGCCGGCGCGATGCTGCTCTTTGCCTTTGCCGATTCGCTCGGCCTGCTGATCGCTGCGCGGCTGGTTCAGGGCCTAGCCGCCGGCATTGCCATCCCCACCCTCGGCGCCGCCATCATGGACAGCGATCCCTCCCGCGGCTCGCTGTTCAACAGCATTGCCCCCTTCATCGGCCTGTTCGCCGGCTCGCTGCTCGCCGGCCTGCTGGTGACCTTCGCGCCGGCCCCGCTGCATCTGGTCTATGCCGTCCTGCTGGTCGTCACCCTCGTCGAGATCGTACTCCTCACGCGGATGCCGGAAACGACGCAGAGCAAGCCCGGCGCGCTCGCCTCGCTTAGACCCGCCGTCCGCATTCCCGCCAAGGCGCTGGCCGCCGTGTTGATGACCACGCCGGTCAATGTTGCCGGCTGGGCTCTCGCCGGCTTCTACCTCTCGCTGATGCCGAGCCTGGTCAGCGTCGCCACCGGCATACGCTCGCCGCTGATCGGCGCATCGGTCGTCTCGATGCTGATGCTGGTCGCGAGCCTTTCGGTGATGACCCTACGGGGTCTGGCGGCCAGCCGGATCATGGTGATCGGCACGCTGTCGCTGATGATCGGCGTGGTCGTCAGCCTGACCGGCATCCACCTGCAGAATGTCGTGCTGCTGTTTGCCGGCACGGCTGTGGTCGGCATCGGATTCGGGGCCAATTTTTCCGCCATTCTGCGCATCGTGCTGCCGCTGGCCGATGCCGATGACCGGGCAGCCCTGCTATCCGCCTTCTTCGTCGAAAGCTATCTCGCCTTCTCGCTCCCGGCGATTGTCGCGGGCCTCACCGCCCCCTATCTCGGCCTTGCCGGCACAAGCTACGCCTATGGCGGCGGCGTGCTGCTGCTGGCCGCCATTTCGCTCGTCGCGACGCGCCGCCTGCCCGTCCACCGCTGACAGGCGGCCGCTCGCGCCCCACTGCCGGACGAAAACCATCGCACGGTCATCGCGTGACTGCGCCCGTGGCCGCGGGGCCAAGCGCCCTGCACCGTTATGCCGCGCGTCCTCTTCGCCATCAAAACCTCTGGCGGAGCGGCGCGGTTGCGTGTTCAATCCCGCCGGCACCATGACGGACTTAGAGGGTCAGAGGCAGAAGCACGATGCGGATCATATCGCTGAATGTCTGGGGCGGCATGCTGCATGCGCCCCTGATGGATTATCTCGTCGAGGCAGATGCCGACATCTATTGCCTGCAGGAGGTGCCGCGCGCGCCGTCCAGCCGGTCGGAGTGGCTGAGCTATCGCGACCATGGCGTGGAATTGCAGCAGCGCGCCAATCTGTTCGACGAGATCCGTGCGGCCTTGCCCGGCCATGACGGCGTCTTCTGCCCCACCGCACGCGGCGAACTGTTCGACGGCGAGGCCAGTTGCTGGCAGGAATTCGGCCTGGCGACCTTCGTGCGCAATTCCCTGCCGGTCATCGGCCAGGCCATGGACTTCGTCCACGGCTCGTTCTCTCCGCAAGGTTTCGGCCCGCATCCGCGATCGCGCAATGCCCACTGTGTCCGGCTGTTCGACTACGAGGCCGGCCGTTCCCTCAGCGTCGCCCAGATCCACGGTCTGCGCGACATCGCCGGAAAGGGCGACACGCCCGCCCGGGCGGCCCAGGCCGCGGCCTTCAAGGCGCTGATCGAACGCGTTTGGCGACCCGACGAACCGCTCGTCGTCTGCGGCGACTTCAATCTCCTGCCGGGCAGCGCGACATTCGAAACGCTCGGCACGCTCGGCCTTGAGGACCTGATCACGTCGCGCGGCCACCGGGATACCCGCACCTCGTTCTACAAGAAAGAGGGCCGTTTCGCCGACTATTTGCTGGTGACGGCGGAAGTCGACGTGAAGCGCTTCGACGTCGTGCGCACGCCGGAAGTCTCCGATCACTGCCCCCTGCTGCTGGAGTTCTGACAAGGACAACGACAGTCCATCACGCAAAAAGGCCGCCCCACCGGGCGGCCTTTCTACATGTCCGTTCGAAAGTCCGCCGCCTGCTCGGCGTCCACATCGTCGGCGAAGGTGCCACCGAACTCGTCCACATCGGCCAGGCGGTGCTGAACCTCAAGGGCACGGTCGAATATTTCGTCGAGAACACCTTCAACTATCCCACCCTCGCCGAGGCCTACAAGATCGCCGGGCTGGATGCGTGGAACCGTATGGGGGAACTGCAGGGAGCGTGAGGGGTGGCTGGCTTGCGCCTTCAAATCGGTCATTCACGGTCTTGGATCCAACTCCCGAAAGCAGCCATTCGCTGCACTCCGCACGAAGGTCCTGACGGGGCCGGAAGTGGACCTTCATTTAGGTGCGAGACTTGAACCACCATCTGCAGTAGCGGCCGCTGGAATCAGAGATTATGAGTTGCCCAATTCAGAGCCTCAGTTCGATCCACGACTCCAATTTTTTTGAATGCCTCCTGAAGTCTTTTTTTGACGGCCGCTTCGGTCGTCTCAAGTCGCATGGCGATTTCCATATTGGTTCTTCGCGGAGCCAATGCGGCAAGCGTTTCTGCTTGGCGAATGGTCAGCCTATTCGGAAGAATTGGCCGCGTACCCTTGCCGATCACAGTCTGAGATTTAGCTTCCAGTAATTGTTCAACATCGAGCGAAAAGCGTTGCATTTGCGGACTATTTTGAAACTGCTTAGCCATCCCCTTGATGCCAAGAAGATAGGAGACATTTTTCCTAGTCAGTCTGGGGCTGTTCCCCAGTTTATGTAGAGTAGCCCTAGTTCGTCTGCGCCAGACCCGACTGGGTTGCGTCTTCTCGTTGATGACGACACCTGTGACTTCCATGCGCCCTCCCAACCCTGAAAACCTTGTTTTTCCAGGCTTGAGATTGAATCCCTCCTGCTCAACTGCCGTCTGGACGGCGTCAAGGAATTCAGTCTCAATCCGGTGTGAAGAACTGAAAGTAAGGTCATCCGCATAACGGGAATATTTGTGGCCTGTTTGCAAAGCGAGTCTGGACAGTTCTTTGTCCAGATCGCGGAGCACAAGGTTTGCCAAAGCAGGACTTGTGGGGGCACCTTGCGGCACGCGATCGTCGAGACAGCATAACTCCGCAAGCAAGTTCGCTACCTCTGCCCCATAGCCCAAGGAACCATAAATCGCGCGTATTTGGTCAATCGTGATCGATGGGAAAAATTGTTCAATATCTATGTTCAGCATATGAGCTGCACCAAGGTGAAATTCGGCGTTTTGGACCGCGCTTCGGCCAGAAACAAATCCAAATACATTATCCGCAATTTGTACGTGGTTTAGAATATTGTCCAATATCCACCACTGTATCACTTTGAGATACGTTCTTGGTGTATCGATGTACCTAGGGGTTCCATCTTTCTTCCTTATAGGAAATGAACGATAGTGTTTCCTTGGTTTGCCTCGGATTGAAAAAATTGTTTTTGGACTTATGCCGAGAAAAAGAGGCAGTGAACCAACGGTGGGTATGGGAGGAAGTCCAAGATTTCTGAAGTGCATGGCCTGCTCTTCTGAAAACCCATCTTGTTCAGCCCAGAGAATTTGCTCCAAGTGCTTAAAATCTTTGGGAAAGTAATATGAGCGAGTTGGCATCTACAGCAACTTCCAGTCTCTGAATGTAAGACTGCTTTGAGCGCGCGGCCTAGGTCGAAGAGGAATTTTGGCGAAGACCTGAGGCAAAATGCCTCTTCGATCTAGGCCGTGAGCAACTTCAAACCGAACCTGAACACCGGCTCGCCGAAACAGCGAACAAGCTGAACGCGATACCAACTCGCTTATCATTTATACCACCGCCTCTGCGACTTCATCAAGAAAAATCGCCGATTATCAATTGAACGCTCCAAACCAGCACGTCGAACTAAATGCCGCGCCTTTGGCGCTGTGAAGTAGACGCCTTTTCTGACCGTCAGAACCATCTCGTTTTCGCGAGCGATTTCGTGCGCTTTGCGAAGATGTCCACCTTCAACCAATTCATTTGCGTACGCCGGACTCAAAAGCTGCCGCGCGCTCGCCTCAATATCTTGAATCCTGGCTGGTTGAATGACAGCTAGGATCGAAAAATAGGCAAAGAGGGGGTCTATTTTCTTCATGGCGCGAGCATCTTGCTTTCTGCGACCCGGTTACCCTGATCTATGACGAAGTTCTCGACGGCAGCCCAACAGGAGTCTTGATCGTCATAGTCGATGAACATGACCTCAGCACCCTTCTTTTTGGCTCCCGGAATTGGACCGGTATTAAGATAGTTGGGTTTGTCGTTTTCGTGCTTTTTGTCTATAATTATCAGCATTTTCTGACATACATCGGCATGCAAAGCGAAAGCACCCAACTCCAGGAAAGATCCGGGGCTGCTAGGAAGCATTACGATAGCATCGGTCGAATGCTTTGCGTGTAACAACTCAGCGCTGGCAGCATTGTTTCGGGCACCAAGAAGCGGATTGGCAGCTTCGATTAAATTCGGATACTCCCCCATCGTAACGACCCAACCAAACTCCGTGAGCCGATGGTAAAGGGCGAACCTTAGACGCTTCGCCTTGTTGACGGCGCCCCGGCCTGGTTTTCGCCCGGTGGTTTCAACGTAAGGTCCCGCAAGAAAAACTTTAAATTGCAGCCCCGCGGCTGTTGCTGCATTCTGAAAAGCCTCTTGGTCGAGAATCATTAATGTTCGCTTTGGTGGATGATTGGCACTCACGCAGCTAGCCTTCCATTTTCCACCTTTTTGGCCCGCCCCAATGCCGCCAGACTATCCAACAACGGCTGCTTACTGGTTTTCCTAGCGCGTATAAGGCGACGCGCCAATTGGTCATATAGGTCGCGCCGGATGCCAAAGGAAAAACACTGCAAATTTGCCATCTCGTCGCCGCCGGAGGCCTTCCACTGTCCAATCAATGCCTCTGAGCCACCCATTAGATCGTCTTCCCCTTCAGCTCTTCGACGAACAATACAAAGACAGTTCATCTGCCACAACCACAATACGGCAGCGTTCGTGTTTACAATTTTTCTGCAGGACGAATCCCAGTAAACGAAAGGCAGCGATGAAGGGCAGCGGCGCAGAATGTGAAGGGTTTCTGAGTGTCCGCAAAGGGCCGGAAGCGACGACCGGCAATCACTGCCGAATGTCTGCTTCCCCCGATTCGTTCCCAGAAGCTGCCTCACAGCTCCCGGCCCCACAGCCGCCCCATAGCCCCTCCCCCCAAACGCAAAAAGGCCGCCCCACCGGGCGGCCTTTCCACATTCCAATCAACAACCCAAAGCTTACTCGGCGTCGCCTTCGGCGGCCTTCTTCTTCGGAGCAGCCTTCTTCTTCGGAGCGGCGTCGTCGCCTTCGGCAGCGTCGTCAGCCTTGGCGGCGGCCTTCTTCTTCGGGGCTGCCTTCTTGGCCGGCTTGTCGCCTTCTTCGGCTTCGTCGTCGGCCAGCAGCTCTTCCTTGGAGACCTTCTTGTCGGTCACGTCGATTTCAGCCAGCAGCTTGTCGATGACCTTCTCTTCGAAGATCGGGGCGCGCAGCGAAGCGGAAGCGCCGGGCGTGTTGCGGAAGAAGTCGAGGATCTGCTTTTCCTGGCCCGGGAACTGCTGAAGCTGGGCGAACAGGGCCCGCTGCATTTCGTCCTCGGAGACTTCGACGCCGCCCTTTTCACCGATTTCCGACAGAACGAGGCCGAGGCGAACGCGGCGCTCGGCGAGCGTGCGGTATTCGGTGCGGGCTTCTTCTTCGGTCGTGTCTTCGTCGGCAAAGGTCTTGCCGGACTGGGCGAGATCGGTGTTGATCTGGCGCCAGATGTTCTCGAACTCGGCGTCGACGAGCTTGGAGGGCGTGTCGAACTGGTAGAGCTCGTCCAGCTGGTCGAGGATCTGACGCTTGACCTTCTGGCGGGTGACGTTGCCGTACTGGCTCTCGATCTGGCCGCGGACGATTTCCTTCAGCTTGTCGAGCGATTCGATGCCGAGCTTGGAGGCGAGTTCGTCGTTGAGCTCGATGGCGGCGGGGCTGGCCACTTCCTTGACGGTGATGTCGAAGGTGGCTTCCTTGCCGGCAAGGTTGGCGGCCGGATAGTCGGCCGGGAAGTTCACGGTGATGACCTTTTCATCGCCAGCCTTGAGGCCGACGAGCTGGTCTTCGAAGCCGGGGATGAAGCGGTTCGAACCGATGACCAGTTCCGCATCCTCGTCCTTGCCGCCGTCGAAGGCAACGCCGTCGACCTTGCCGAGGTAATCCATGGTGACGCGGTCGCCTTCGGCGGCCTTGCCCTTCTTGGTTTCGAAGGTGCGGGCGTTTTCGGCGATCTTCTCGATCTGCTCGACGACTTCCGCATCCGAGACGTCGACCACTTCGCGGGTGACCTTGAGGCCGTCGACCGACTTCAGCTCGATCGCCGGGATGATCTCGTAGGAGAGCGTGAACTCGAGGTCGGCCTGGGCGGTGAGGATCTTGTCGGCTTCGGCCTCGTCCTCGGTCATGGCGATTTCCGGCTGGGTCGCCGACTTTTCGCCGCGCTCCGACAGGATGGCGGACGGCTGTTCGCGGATGATCTCGTTGACCAGTTCGGCCATGATCGACTTGCCGTACATCTTCTTCAGGTGACCGACCGGAACCTTGCCCGGGCGGAAGCCGTTGATGCGGACCTTGTCCTTGGTCTCGGCCAGGCGCTCATTCATGCGAGCTTCCATGTCCTTGGCCGGAATGACGACCTTGATTTCGCGCTTCAGCCCTTCAGCGAGCGTTTCGATAACCTGCATGTTCTTACCTTCATGTCGTGGCGGCCGTGCTCGGACAGCCGGTTGTTTCCCTGAGCACGACGCCGGAATCCTATGTTCCCGGACGTGGCTGCGGCGCAGTCTTCAAGCATTCCTGCCAGGCAAAACGGTGATAACAGCAGCGGGATCGTCACCCGGTCCGTCTCGCACCGCCCCGCTCGGCAATCTGGTGCGGGTAGAGAGACTTGAACTCCCACGCCTTGCGGCACCAGAACCTAAATCTGGCGTGTCTACCAATTTCACCATACCCGCGTCCAAAGCAAACGCATGCAGCCCTTGCGCATGGCCCCTCCGGAGCGCGCGTCTCTATATCACCCGTTTTTACGCGCGCAAAGGAAAAATGACGCCTTCTCCGCCGCCCACACACGGAAAGGCGCGGGCGGCGGATGGCGCGCCGAAAGCCGTGTGCAGTCGGTCGACCGCCCCACGGCATCCGGCGTCGGTGGATCGCCCGGCGCGCACTGCAACCCTGCGGCGCTCAATTTCCATCTTTACATCGGCGAGTATATCGGCATTTTCGTCATAAAACCGTCACAAGCAACCATCGGGAAAGTCGCCAATGGCATCTCCCCCTCCTTGCGTGGTCTATTCGACCCTCTCTCTCAACACCTTGACGAAGCGCTGTCGTATCGACGGCCGGCTTTATGACGTTCATCTGGGCAAGTGGATGTTCTACAATCCGGCGCGACAGGAGAAATACTTCCATGTCCGATCCGGCAAGATCGATTCGACTGCGCGAAGCCGTCCGACGGACCGTCAACTGTCGCAGATCGACGAAGCCGCGTTCAGCGGACGCTATCCCATTTCGGTGTGGAAGGAAGCTCTGGCCACGCCGATCTCCCGGCGGCTCGCCGAGATCTGGATCGCCAGCCGGCGTCTCCACGCCGCCGGCCTCGGACCGAGGCCGGGCGCGCTGATCGTCGCGCGCAACTACAAGCGCAATTTCCGCTCTTTTGGTCCGACAGCCGGGCTGCAGATCGAAAATGCCAGGCTGCTTTCGCCGCGTTATCCGGTGACGCAAGAGGAGATGATCGCCGCCGGCGTGCGGCCCGACCGCTATCTGAGCTGCGTGCGGCAGACGATCAACGGCTATGTCTCGGATCTCTGTTCGGTGGTCGGCGTCGTGCCGATCGACGCCGAGGAGGAGATCGAAGCACTCGCCGGACAGATCAACGGTCTGCTGACCGGAAACGGTGCCGGTTAACGCAGCTTCCTCCGGCCGCCGGGGCGAACGCCGGCCAAGGAGCCCGCCAGCCGAACGGCTAGTACAACGGCTCCTGGTACAGCGCCGTGCCATCCATGCGCAGCTCGCGGATCTGGCCGCGGCCCGCCTTGCCCACGCGGACGACCACGGTGACCTCGCCCGCATTGCGACCCGTCTCGATCTCGTGCCCCTCGCCTTCCGGCACGTAGAAGCGCTCGATGCCGTAGTCGACCCTCAGGCTGTCGCCCGCATCGACCGCGCCGTAATAGTAAAAGCGTTGCGTCTGGAGCACGACACTGCCCTCCTCCGGCGCCAGCGCGCCGAAAGAAGCCTCCGCGACCGTCCATAAACCATCCACGCCGGGCTTCAGCCGCACCTGCATCACCTGCCAGCCGGGACCGTCCGGACGATCGCCGGTGATGAGCGTCGCGGGGATGGTCGAGACGTCATAGGCGAGGATGACATAGTCGCCGCGCAGCAGGTCGCGCGGATCGACCGGCATCGTCTTCAGCAGGATCTCTTCGCCGGAGCGCAAAATGCCGGCCCGGCTCTCGATCATCCAGCCGAGCACCGCGGTCTGCAGAACCGTGAGCCCCAGTGCGATGGCCAGATAGCGCATAGTGTTCGGTTTCCGGGTTTCCACAGTCATGTCCTTGCCTCCACGGCCCGCCGGGCAAACACTTTCTCAAGCTTCACCACCACGCCCGCCAGCACTGCGACGACCAGACCGGCCAGCAGGAAGAAGGCGGAGGTGCCGAGCATGGAGTCGATCGTCACATAGGAGAGGTAGAGCACTTCGCCGGCAAAGGCGGCATAGGCGAGGAAGCGCACCGCGCCATTGTCCCGCCCTTCGAGCGCCAGCGCGGCAAGCGCCAGGGCGATCGTGGCGATACCGAGCAGGGCGAGCGCTTCTCCATCCGTCCATTCGGCATGCAGCAGGCCAAGGCCGAGAAGCGCCAGCACCAGCGCATAGAAGGCAAAGGCCGGTTCGAACCGCCGCAGGAATTTCGCCACCGGCGACATCGGCAGGGTGGCCACCAGGAAGGCGATCGTGCCGGCCGCCGCATAGGCGGTTGCCGTCTCGACCTCGATCGACAGCGTATAGATCCAGACGAACCAGGCGAGCAGCAGCCAATAGACGAAATGCCGCGCCCGGTCGGCGCCGGTCCACAGCGACAGCAAACCGATGACGAGGCCGGAAAACACCGGCCACCAGCCGTAGAGCATGTGCCAATCGGCGTTGAACTGTTCGAGCAGGGCGGCGAAAGCGGCAAAGGACAGGATGCCGGCCATGGCCGTCAATGCCCCCGAGCGGAAAGCGGCCGCCGACACGGCGGTCATGGCGAACCACACGAGCATGGCGTCGAAGGCATCGCCCGACAGATGATAGAGCTGGCCGATCAGCGCGATCGCCCCGCCGAAACAGGCGGCTCCGAGCACCAGCAAAGCGCCGCCGAGGCGGTCGGCGCCACGGCCGAAGGCAAGGGCTGCGAGCAGATGGAAGACCCAGATCAGCGCGACGATGCCGCCAACCTTGACCAGCCGCGGGATCGCCTCCCAGTTGGCGGCGATCAGCAGCAGGATCGAGGCGGAGATCAGCACGGCCGCCAGAATCATCAGCACGCCGCCGATGCTGAAAGACGATCGGCGGGAATCATGTTCCTGCAGCAGCGCGTCGGCAACGCCCTGCCCGATCAGGCCCTTGCCCACCCAGATGTCGAGGTCTCGTTTCAACCGCCCGCGATACATGAACTCTCCGTCCCCAGCCCCGGTTCGGCGCGCCTCGTGCCGCCTGGCACGGGCGCCGTCCCGTCGTTTGCGCCATTCTTGAGCCGAACGCCGGCAAAAGACAATCGGGGGCTCCGCGCCCGTGCGACAATCTGCACTCCGTCCATCATGCAGTCGACCCATCATGCAGTCGGCGCATGGCTTCCATGACGATATTGCACTGCACAAGATCGGAGTTTCAGCTTAATGTGATTTTCAACAGAGCGCGGACGAAGTCTCTTCGTTTTCACTCACGCGGCGGTCCTCCGCCGATACGACCTTCGACCCTGCGCACTCCTCCTCCCAGCGCAGCGTCGAACTGACTGACGACACTCCTCCTCCCAGTCGTCGGTCTCTCAAAATGGCGCTCACCGGATCCTCCTCCCCCGGTGAGCGTTATTTTTTTGCCCTCTTCCCAATCCGGCCGATTTCCCATAGTGCAGCGCGCAAGCCCGCTCCCGAGGCTCCGCGCTGCGCGACCAAGCGCCGAAAAATGCGCCAGTTTACCGCATGTTAACCATGCCTCTATGCGCCCACCGCATAGGAGTCATACGGCGATGTCACTTCCGCTTTTTCGCAGCGCAGCATATATTCCGGTCATCGAATTCAAGCAGGCACCCGCCCCCGGGGAGCCGCAACCGGAAAGAGGAAAGACCATGAACATCGCTCGCTCGCTCAACAACTGGCGCAAGTATCGTCAGACCGTCAACGAACTCGGCCGCATGTCCGATCGCGAACTTCGCGACCTCGGCATTGGCCGCGAGGACATCCGCCGCGTGGCACGTCACGCCGTCGCCAGCTGATCCTGACGAGATATTCTGCATGCCAAGAGGCCTCCCTTGCGGGAGGCTTTTTCTTTGCCGCTTTTTCAGGCGCCGATGCCCGCCTCCCGATAATTGCCTTTTATTGCAGCACACCATGCACATTTGCATAGCAGTCGCTTATTCTTTGCACTGCACAATATTGTTTTACAGGCGTATAAAGCGGTCAATCGCTGATGTGGACGAGACCACAGGATCAGCGGAACAAGATTGACCCCGAGGAAACGACCATGAACCCGATCCGCATCGCCAAGAACTGGATGAGCTACCGCCGCACCATCGCCGAACTGGGCAACCTGTCCAACCAGGCCCTGTCCGACATCGGCATCACCCGCTACGAAATCCGCAATATTGCTGCCCGCTCCTTCCGCTAATAGCGCAGGTTGAGCAGAGCAGTGGAAAACGGCACCTTCGGGTGCCGTTTTCGATTCTGGCCCCTTCCGTACGGCGTGCCCTGCCCGCGGCGGACGGGAAAGGATTGGCCGCCAAACCGTCCCGTGATAAGCAGCACGCCATGATGAAAACCACTCCCTCCCCCATTCATGTCGTCGGTGGCGGACTTGCCGGCTCGGAAGCCGCCTGGCAGGTCGCGCAGGCCGGCGTTCCGGTCATTCTCCACGAGATGCGCGGCGTGCGCGGCACGGATGCGCACCGCACAGACGGCCTTGCCGAGCTGGTATGCTCGAACTCCTTCCGCTCGGACGATGCGACGGCCAATGCCGTCGGCGTCATCCATGCCGAGATGCGGCTGGCCGGATCGCTGATCATGGCCTGCGCCGACAAGCACCAGGTTCCGGCGGGCGGCGCGCTCGCCGTCGACCGCGACGGCTTTTCCGACGCCGTCAGCCAGGCGATCCATGCGCATCCGCTGATCACCGTGGTGCGCGAAGAGGTCACCGGCCTGCCGCCCCAGGACTGGGGTCCGGCGATCATTGCCTCCGGCCCGCTGACCTCTCCCGACCTCGCCGAGGCCATCCGCACTGAGACCGGCGAAGACGCGCTGGCCTTCTTCGACGCCATCGCGCCGATCATCCACCGCGATTCGATCGACATGGACATCTGCTGGTACCAGTCGCGCTACGACAAGGTCGGTCCCGGCGGCACGGGCAAGGACTATATCAACTGCCCGCTCGACGAAGCCCAGTACAACGCCTTCGTCGATGCCCTGATCGCCGGCGACACGGTCGGCTTCAAGGAATGGGAAGGCACGCCCTATTTCGACGGCTGCCTGCCGATCGAAGTCATGGCCGAACGCGGCCGCGAAACGCTGCGCCACGGGCCGATGAAGCCCATGGGGCTGACCAATGCCCACAATCCGACCGTCAAGGCCTATGCCGTGGTGCAATTGCGCCAGGACAATGCGCTTGGCACGCTCTACAACATGGTCGGCTTCCAGACCAAGCTGCGCTACGGCGCGCAATCCGAGATTTTTCGCATGATCCCGGGCCTGGAAAATGCCGAGTTCGCCCGTCTCGGCGGCCTGCACCGCAACACCTATATCAACTCACCGGTGCTGCTCGATCCGTCGCTGCAGCTCAAGAGCCGGCCGGGCCTTCGATTCGCCGGCCAGATTACCGGCTGCGAGGGCTATGTCGAGAGTGCATCGATCGGCCTGCTGGCCGGCCGCTTCGCCGCCGCCGACCGCAAGGGCGAGATCATCTCCCTGCCGCCCGAGACGACGGCCATGGGCTCGCTGCTGCGCCACATCACCGGCGGGCATCTGGTCAGCCACGAGGAGCCCGGCAAGCGGTCGTTCCAGCCGATGAACATCAATTTCGGGCTGTTTCCGGAACTGGCGCCGGGCTCGATCGTCAAGCCGGAGGGCGTCAAGCGCTTCCGCGGCAAGGACAAGACGGTGATGAAGCGTCAGCTGGTGGCCGAGCGCGCCCTGGCCGACTGCAAGGCCTGGCTAGCCTCCGAACTCGCCCAGCCGTGACGGACGCTCAGGCCGTCGGGATCGCGCCCGACGGCGCATCCCGCTCGGCACTGCTCACGTAATTGCCCAGTAGCCAGAGTGACACTTCCGCGGCCTCCAGGGGCGAGGCGAAGGTGAATTCGCCATTGTGGAACGGCGCGTCGAGGAATTCGATGGCAAAGCCGCGCCCGTTGCGCAGGTCGCGCACCCGCACGGTACCCGGCTCGATCAGATGGCAGGCATAGTGGCTGCGCATGTTGCGCATGAAGCCGGCCTTGTTGTCGTGCAGACGCACGAAGACCGCATTGCCGTCTTCCGTCGTGTGGAGACTGCGGATGGCTTCGTTGGGAAAGGCCCGGCCGAATTCGAGAAGCGCCAGTCCTGTATCGTGAAGACTGTCCTCGTTCGTCCGCTTCGCAATTCGCGTCGAATAGTAGGCGAACAGGGCCACCAGTGCCAAAATCACAATCCAGGTAATCGAAGCCACGCCTCACCTCCCGTTGCAGCCGGACATCGTCCGACCTTTCACCGCGAGTCGATAGCAGCCGAGGCTTGCGCGAATTTGGTGGTTCAGAAGCTGCCGGTCACCGCGGCCCGCAGCATGCGCAGCTGGCGACGCCATTGCGGCGGCCTGATCGTGCCGTCGAGGATGGCAGCGCCGCGCCGCTGGGCGGCGATCAGAACCGGTTCGCTCAGCGATACCGGCAGATAAGCCGGCACCAGGCTTCTGGGTAGCCGTCCCGCTTCACGCGCCTTGCGCAGGTGGTCGCGTCCGAGCCCGGCAAAAGCTTCGATCGCGGCCGAAACCCTGGCCTTGTCGTCGCCGGCGAGGAAGGTTTCCCGATCGAGCCCGACCGCCGAGAGAATTTCCAGCGGCAGATAGAGCTGGCCGCGCGCCCGGTGCGTCGGCATCAGCAGCAGCGCACCGGCGATGGCCTGGGCGACGCCGGCATGACCGGCGATGGTGGCGGCCCCGGCCGCGGCGTCCGGATCGAGCACGAGGCTCGCCAATTGCACGAGTGCCGCTGCCGTCTCGCCGGCATAGCCCTCGAACATCACCGTCGTTTCCATCGGATCGTCGTAGAGATCGAAGACGCGCGCCTCGATCATGCCGGACAGGGCGGCGATCGGCAGGCGGTGGATGCGGATGGCGTCCAGGAGTGCCGCCGCGATAGGATTGGCCTCGGTCGAACCGTGTGCTGCGCCCTCCAGAAGGTCGCGCCAGTATTGCAGGCGGACCTCGCCCGGCAGTGGCTCGCGCACCACATCGCGGATGCGGGCGATCTCGGCATTGAAGGCATAGAGCGCGGCGACCGCGCCGCGGCGGGCTGCCGGAGTCAGCAGGCTCGCCAGATAGCGGTCGCGATCACTGTCGCGCAGACCCGACATGTCGAGAATGCGGTTTCCTGTCTCGGCATCGCTCACGGTGTTCATCCCGGCCGTCAGACGGCGATCAGGGCGGCGGCAACCGCCCGCTGCTCGGCGAGCATGATGTTGAAGGTGCGGATGGCTGCACCCGTGCCCATCGGATCGCTGGCGATGCCCCTTGCCTTGAGGGCAGCCTTCAGTTCGGCCGGAAGGGGGCGAAGCTTGGCGCCCGTGCCGACCAGAAGTACCTCGATATCCGCCGCATCGTCGAGGACGCGGCGGAAATTCTCGACCGAAAGCGGCATGGTCTCGTCCATCTCCCAGCCGTAGATGCCCGAGGGCAGCAACAGCAGCGAACCCCGATGCGACATGTCGGCAAAGCGGAAGCCGCCATTGCCGTAGGCGTCGATCTGGGCCCGCCCCGGAAAATGGGCCTCCCGGATGACGATACCCTTGCCGGTCGGTCCGAAGGACGACACCGGCCTCAGGCCTCGACCTTGCCGGACACGGGCCGGGCGCTCTCGGCATCCCGCTCCTGGAAGGTTTCCGGGCGCAGCTTGAAGGCGATCAGCACCGGCGCGGCGATATAGATCGACGAGAAGGTACCGACGAGAACGCCGAACAGCATGGCGAGCGTGAAGGACGCGATGACCTCACCGCCGAACAGGTAGAGCGCCAGCAGGGCCAAAAGCGTCGTCGAGCCGGTCAGCACGGTACGCGACAGCGTCTGGTTGATCGAGGTATCGATCAGCACGTCGAGCGGCATCTTCTTGTAGCGCCTGAGGTTTTCGCGCATTCGGTCATAGACCACGACGGTGTCGTTGAGCGAATAGCCGATGATCGTCAGGATCGCCGCGATACTGGTGAGGTTGAACTCGATCCCCAGCAGAACGAACAGGCCAAGCGTCAGGATCACGTCGTGCAGCGTAGCGATGATCGAACCGACCGCGAACTGCCATTCGAAGCGGAACCAGATGTAGACGAGGATGAAGAGCAGCGAGACGGCAACGCCGATCGTCGCGGTCTGCGTCAACTCGCCGGACACGGCCGGACCGACCACCTCGACTCGGCGGAACTCGTAGGCATCCTCCAGTTCACCGCGCACCAGGGTGATCGCCGACTGCTCGGCATTCTCGCCGCCCTCCTGCGCCTGGATGCGGATCAGCACGCTCGAAGGATCGCCGAAGCCCTGGGCCTGGACTTCGCCCAGATTGAGCTCGCTCAAGCGGTCGCGGATCTCGCCGATGTCGGCCGCACCCGAACGGGCCTTGACCTCGATGATCGAGCCGCCCTGAAAGTCGATGCCGAGATTGAGGCCGACGGTAAAGAACCCGACCATCGAGGCGAGAGCGAGGGCGCCGGCAATGCCGAAGGTGTAGCGTCGAATCGCCATGAAGCGGATGTTCTGCGCGTCGAACATGCCGGTGCGAATGCCCTTGGGCAGGTGCTTGGGACGGCGCCAGCGGAACCACACGGCCACCAGCCAACGGGTCATGGTGAAGGCGGTGAAGACCGTCGTGATGATACCGATGGCGAGCGTCACGGCGAAGCCCTTGACCGGACCAGAACCAAGGAAGAACAGCACGGCCGCCGCGATCAGCGTCGTCAGGTTGGCGTCGACGATCGTCGCGAAGGCCTTGTTGAAGCCGATCTCGATCGACTGGACAAGGGATCGGCCGCTCTTCGCCTCCTCGCGTATGCGCTCATAGACGAGAACGTTCGAATCGACCGCCATGCCCATGGTGAGCACGATACCGGCGATGCCGGGCAGCGTCAGCGTCGAACCGATCAACGAAAGGACAGCGAGGATCATCACGATGTTGGCAGTCAGCGCGATGTTCGCCATCACGCCGAAGGAGCCGTAGAAACCCAGCATGAACAACACGACGAAGATGGCGCCGATGCCGCTGGCGAAGATGCCGGCATTGATCGAGTCCTGGCCGAGGCCCGGACCGACGGTGCGCTCTTCGACGACGGTGAGCGTCGCGGGCAGCGCGCCGGCGCGCAGCAGCACGGCCAGGTCGTTTGCACCCTCGACGGAGAAATTGCCGGAGATCTGGCCGGAGCCGCCGATGATCGGCTCGCGAATGACCGGCGCGGAAATGACCTGGTCGTCGAGAACGATGGCGAAGGGACGGCCGACATTTTCCTGCGTCGCCTGGGCGAAACGCTGGGCGCCCTTGCTGTCGAAGCGGAAGGTGACGACCGGCTCATTGGTCTGCTGGTTGAAGCTTGCCTGTGCGTCGACCAGGTTTTCACCCGAGACCAGCGCCCGCTTCTCGACCAGATAAGGTACGGCCGGATCGTCCTGCGAATACAACACCTCGGCGTTTGCCGGCGGACGGCCGTTGATCGCTTCCGTCACCGGCATGCTCATGTCGACCATGTGGAAGGACAGCTTGGCGGTCTGGTTCAGCAGCGACTTGAGGCGCTGCGGGTCCTGCAGGCCGGGAACCTGCACGATGATGCGGTCATTGCCCTGACGCTGGATCATCGGTTCGGTGGTGCCCAGTTCGTCGACGCGGCGGCGCACCACCTCCATCGACTGGGTGAGCGCCGAACCCGCACGGTAGTCGATACCGGCATCCGTCAGGTTGAAGCGCAGCAGCGTGCCGTCTTCCTGCAGGGTCACTTCCTGGATGGAACCGCCGGTCAGGCCGCCGACGCTCACGGGGGCGGTGAGCGAAGAAAGCGCTTCCTTGGCTGCCTCGACCTTGTCGGCATCGGTGATGCGGACCTGAACCTGCTGGCCGACGCCCGAAAGGCCGGTATAGCGGATGCCAGCATCACGCAATGCGGCGCGAATGTCGCCGACGGTCGTTTCCAGCCGTTCCTTGACGATGTCGGCCTTCTCGATCTTGAGCATGATGTGCGAGCCGCCCTGCAGGTCGAGACCCAGGGTGACCTTCTTGCTCGGCATCCACGACGGGAGAGCCTCAAGCTGTTCGTCGCTGAGCAGATTGGGCATGGCCACCAGGACACTCACCAGAACGGTGAACCAGATGAAGAATGTCTTCCAGCGCGAAAAATACAGCATCAAACTCTCGAATTCAGATGGTTGCCATCAGAAGAAAAAATGCGACCGGCACCGCCGACCGCACAGTAGGGCATGGTATCAGGCAGCGGCGTCGGTCTTGACCGGCTCGCCCTTGACGCGGACTTCGGCGATGTAGCTGCGCAGCGCGCGGACCTTGACGCCATCGGCAAGCTCGACTTCGAGTTCGTTGTCGTCGATGACCTTGCTGACCTTGGCGATGATGCCGCCGCCCATGACGACCTGGTCGCCACGACGGATCGAAGCAAGCGTCTCGGTGCGCTTCTTGAGCTGCTGGCGCTGCGGACGGATCAGCAGGAAGTACCAGATCAGCATCAGCGGCGCGAAGAGGAAGAGCATCTCGAGGCCTGAACCGAATGCACCACCTGCGGCGGCGCCGTCCTGGGCGAAGGCTTGCGTAAAGAACATGGAATAACTCCCTAGACTGCGATGTTTGCGGGCAGCCTCGCCCCCGCTTCAGGTTGCCGGAATATAGTGCCGAGACGTTCGAATGCAACACAAACAGCGCCGGCCAGTACCGTTTTACAGCCTCTTACCCTTTCGGCCTGCAAAAGGCCATGCTACCGCCGGGCAAAATGCCGCGCGTGGCGGCAGCGTGCCGAGGAGGGTCCGATGACTGAAGACGCAAACCAGTTGCTGCTCGCGGAACTGCGTCGCCTGACCGCGGCGGTGGAACGGCTTGCCGGCCCGCCGCCGGCGGAAAACGACTGGACGGCCGCCGACTGCTTCGTCTGGTCGCCGCTGCGAAGCCATCTCCAGCCGATCAAGAAACCCAACCGCGTGGCCTTGTCGCTGATCCGCGGCGTCGACCATGTGCGCGACATCCTGCACGAGAACACGCTGCGCTTCGCCGAGGGCTATCCGGCCAACAACGTGCTGCTTTGGGGGGCGCGCGGCATGGGCAAGTCGTCACTGGTCAAGGCCGTGCACGCCGACATCCGCGCCCAGACCGGGGTCTCGCTCAAGCTAGTCGAAGTGCACCGCGAGGACATCGCCACGCTGCCCGCCCTGCTCGACCTGCTCAAGGACACGCCACACCGCATCATCCTGTTCTGCGACGACCTGTCGTTCGACCACGACGACACGGCCTACAAGTCGCTGAAGGCGGCGCTCGACGGCGGCATCGAGGGACGCCCGGACAATGTGCTGTTCTATGCGACCTCGAACCGCCGCCACCTCCTGCCGCGCCACATGATGGAGAACGAGCAGTCGACGGCGATCAACCCGTCGGAGGCGGTCGAGGAGAAGGTCTCCCTCTCCGACCGTTTCGGTCTGTGGCTGGGTTTCCACAAATGCAGCCAGGACGACTACCTGACGATGATCGACGGCTACGCCGCCCATTTCGACCTGCCGCTAGAACGGAGCGACCTGCACCGCGAGGCGCTCGAATGGGCGACGACCCGCGGCGGACGCTCGGGCCGTGTCGCCTGGCAATATATCCAGGATCTCGCCGGCCGGCTCAGGATCGCGACGGACCGGGCCTGAAACGGGAAAAGGCCCGGGGATACCGGACCTTTTCATCGCTTGCCTGGGACGCAATACCTATTCCAGGAAAGTCATCGGGTTGACCGGGCTCGCATCCTTGCGGACCTCGAAGTGCAGCATCGGGCGCTTGATGTTGCCGCTCATGCCGGAGGTGGCGAGCTGCTGGCCGCGCTGGACCTTCTGGCCGCGCTGGACCGACAGCGCGTCGGCATGGCCGTAGACCGTGACGGTACCGTCGTCGTGGCGCACGAGAACCGTATTGCCCAGTTCCTTCAGGCCGTTGCCGGCATAGATGACCACACCGTTCTCGGCCGCCTTGACCGGCGTGCCTTCCGGAACCGAGATGTCGATACCGTCATTGCGCTTGCCGTCGACATTGGCGCCGTAGCCGGCGACCACTGCGCCACGAACGGGCCAGCGATACTTGCCGATGCCGGTCGCCTCGGGCGCGGTTTCCTTCGGATCGGCGGATGCCACTTCGCTGACGGACTTGGTGGCGACCGGCGCCTTGTAGGCGGCAGGCGCACTTGCGTCGCTGCTTGAGGCCGGGATCGTCGCGGTCTTGAGCGAGTCGGTTGCGGGCGCTGCTGCGACGGCGCCGCCAGCGGGGATCTTCAGCGACTGGCCGATACGGATGTTGGCCGAGGTCAGGCCGTTGGCGGCCTTCAGCTTGTCGATCGGCGTGCCGGTCGCCTTGGCGATCTTGTTGAGCGAGTCGCCAGGCTTGACGACGTAGGTTCCGGGAGCTGCCCCCTCGCCGGCGCCGGCCACGGCCTTGCCGGTGGCGCTCGAAGGGTTGGCCTGCGACTTGTCGCGCGAGGTCGGCACAGTCGGCAGGACGGCAACGTTCTGTTCCGGCGACTGCGGCAGGGTCGGCTTCTTGCTGCCGTCCGGCAGGACGGAAGCGTCGGCTGCGGCGCGGGCGGCATTGGCCTGACCGCCGAGTGTCGGGATCAGCACCAGCTGGCCGGGCGCCGCATCGCTTGAATGGGTAAGCCCGTTCGCCTTGAGGATCTCCCTCTCCGGCACCCCATAGCGGGCGGAGAGCGTCGCGATGCTCTCGCCGGGACGAAGCGTCACGCGGGCCGCATTGGTCTTGCTCCAGGCACCGGTCGACTTGGTCGAGCCGGTGGTCAGCGCATCGCCGGAAGTCGGCGGCGCGAGCATGGCGGTCTGCCTTTCCGCCGGGGCGGCGGGGAAAGGCTGAGCGAGCGCGGCGGCGCGTTCGGCGGATTTGCTGGAACCGGGCGCCGCCAATTCGGCGCGCTGGACGGCGACCGGCGCCGCCGCGGCGCGTGCCGCCGAAGCCGGTGCGTAGGACGGCTGGCTCGGATAGGGCTGATTTACCGCTTGCTGGCGGTTCGTGTAGTCCGCCTGGCTCGCCGACTGCATGCCGCCGACATCGGCGGAGGGCACGGGCGAGGCAACGACATTGCGCCGCGGAATGGACGCCGTCGTCAGATTGTCGGTGGAGAATACGGAACTGAACCGCGACGCATCCGAGCTGCAGCCCGTGGCAGCACTGGCAAGCAACATCGCCACAAGGAGACGGGCGACCGGCAGTCTGGTTTTTGGCGATACACTCATACGCATAACTCGACCCACATATTACGCAACCTGATGTGGGTATGATTAAAGCGTGTTAGTGTTACTGGCGGGTTAATCGCACCAAATCGCCGTGAACTATTTTCGAGAAGTCGCACATTCGAGCACTTCAGCGGGTATCGGAAACGCCCTCAGAGATAGGACGCGATCTTCGGCACCAGCGGTAGATAAGGCACTTCAAAAAGATCCTCGCGGTCGAAACGGCTGCCCGTCTTGGTCAGGCGAACCATCATGCAGGTCTCCTCCCCGGTGATCAGCGGGGCAAGCAGGACGCCGCCGGAGACGAGTTGCTCGGCGAGGAAGCGCGGCATGGTGGGGAAGGACGCTGTGGCCAGGATGCGATCGAAGGTGCCCTCACCCGTCAGCCCGTGGCTGCCGTCGGCCTGCCGCAGCACGACATTGCGCAAGGACAGGCTGTCGAGACGGCGCTGGGCAGCAGTGATCAGCGTCTTGTAGCGCTCGATCGACATGACCCGCTCGGAAAGACGGCCAAGCACGGCGGTCATGAAACCGCTGCCGGTGCCGATTTCCAGCACGCGCTGGCCGGGCTTCACATGCAGGTGGGAGAGCAGCCGCACCGCGAGATCGGCCCCCTCCATGAAGGCGCCGCATTCGATCGGGATGGACCGGCTGGAATAGGCGTGGTCGGAATATTGCGGCGGCGCGAATAGCGAGCGCGGCGTCTGCTCGACCGCGGTCAGCAGATCGAGGTCGGAAATCCCTTCCGCCCGGAGCCTGAGCACCAGCGCGGCAAAGCCCTCCTTTTCGACCATACCCGGTTTCAATCGGCCGCTCCGAAACCAAGTGCCCGGGCGATGCTGTCCTGGACGGTGTAGTCGGTCATGTCGAGCTTGAGCGGCGTGACCGAGATCTTGTCTTCCTTCAGCGCCTGCAGGTCAGTGCCGTTGCGGAACGTGCTGCCGCGATCGCCGAAACGCAGCCAGTAATAGGGGAAACCGCGGCCGTCGGCGCGCTCCTCGACTTCCAGGCCGAAATCGAGCTTGCCCTGCGAGGTCACCTCGACACCCTTGACCTCGGCCGGCGCGCAGCGCGGGAAGTTGATGTTGAGGAAGGTGCCCGGCGGAAGATCGATCTCGATCAGCTGCGCCAGGAGCTTGGGCGCCAGCGCTTCGGCGACTTCCCAAGGGATGACCCGGCCGCCGTTGGAATATTCGTAGAGCTGGCTGAGCGAGATCGAACGGACGCCCTGCAACGTGCCCTCGATGGCGCCGGCGACCGTACCGGAGTAGGTCACGTCGTCTGCGACATTGCCGCCGGCATTGATGCCGGACAGGACCAGGTCCGGCTTTTCCGGCAGGATCTCGCGGATCGCCATGATGACGCAGTCGGTCGGCGTGCCGCGCAGCGCATAGCGCTTGTCGGCGACCTTGCGCAGCCTGAGCGGCTCCGACAGCGTCAGCGAGTGGGCAAGGCCGCTCTGGTCAGTCTCGGGCGCCACGATCCAGACATCATCGGAGAGCGTACGGGCAACGCGCTCGAGAACCGCAAGGCCCTCGGCGTGGATGCCGTCGTCATTGGTCAGGAGAATGCGCATCCGATCCCCCTGCCCTCAAGCCGCTTTTTCGATCTTCTTCAGGCCGCCCATATAGGGCAGCAGAACGTCGGGAACGGTGATCGAGCCGTCCTCGTTCTGGTAATTCTCCATGACGGCGATCAGCGCCCGGCCGACGGCCGTGCCCGAACCATTCAGCGTGTGGACGAAGGTCGTGCCCTTGCCGTCCTTGCCGCGATAGCGGGCGTTCATGCGCCGGCCCTGGAAATCGCCGCAGACCGAGCACGAGGAAATCTCGCGATAGGTGTCCTGGCCCGGCAGCCAGACTTCAAGGTCGTAGGTCTTGCGCGAGCCGAAGCCCATGTCGCCGGTGCAGAGCGTCATGGTGCGGAAATGCAGGCCGAGGCGCTTCAGCACCTCCTCGGCGCAGGCGGTCATGCGCTCATGCTCGTCGATCGCACTTTCGGCATCGGTGATCGACACGAGTTCGCACTTCCAGAACTGGTGCTGGCGCAGCATGCCGCGGGTGTCGCGGCCGGCGGAACCCGCTTCCGAGCGGAAGGACGGGGTGAGCGCGGTGAAGCGCAGCGGCAGTTTTTCCTGTTCGAGGATCTCGCCCGAAACCAGGTTGGTGAGCGTCACTTCCGCCGTCGGGATCAGCCAGCGGCCATCGGTGGTGCGGAACAGGTCCTCGGCGAATTTCGGCAGCTGGCCTGTGCCGTACATGGCCTCGTCCTTCACCATCAGCGGCGAGGACACTTCGGTATAGCCGTGCTCGGTGGTATGCAGGTCGAGCATGAACTGGCCGATCGCCCGTTCCAGCCTGGCGAGCGGGCCGGTCAGGACCGTGAAGCGCGAACCGGACAGCTTGGCGGCGCGCTCGAAGTCCATGTAGCCGAGCGCTTCGCCGAGCTCGTAATGCTCCTTGGCCGCGTGGTTCCAGCCGGGTTTCTGGCCGACGACGCGCTTCACCACATTGTCGTGCTCGTCCTTGCCGACCGGCACGTCGTCGAGCGGAATGTTGGGGATGCGCGACAGCTGGTCGGTGAGGTCCGCCGATACCTGACGCTCTTCCTCTTCCGCTGCCGGCATGAGGTCTTTCAGGTGAGCGATTTCGGCCTTCAGTTTCTCGGCGAGATCCATGTCCTTCTTGCCCATGGCCGCACCGATCTCCTTGGAGGCGGCATTGCGGCGCGACTGCATGTCCTGCAGCGACTGGACGACGGAGCGGCGCTTCTCGTCGAGGGCGATCAGGCTTGCGGCCAGGGGCTCGGCGCCGCGCTTGGCCAGCGCGGCATCAAGGGCTTCGGCATTGTCACGGATCCATTTGATATCAAGCATCGTCGTTCCAGGTCATCTCTCGTGATCGTCGGATCGGACCTGGCGGGTGCCCTGTCCGGCCCCATGGATGCATGCCCGGGAGTGGAGGAGGACGAACGGCGCAGCTTAGGCGCTGTCCTGCTCGCTCGCCTCGTCCGCGACAACCGAAGTCTCGGCGGCCCGGCGACGCTCCACGAGTCGCGCAGCATAGATGGCTACCTCGTAGAGAAGGATTGTCGGCAAAGCAAGGCCGATCTGGGAGATCGGATCGGGTGGGGTCAGCACCGCCGCGACGATGAAGGCGACGACGATGAAGTACTTGCGCTTCTCGGCCAGCCATTGGCTTTCGAGGATGCCGACGCGGGCCAGAAGGGTCGTGATGACGGGCAGCTGGAAGACCAGGCCGAAGGAAAACACCAGCGTCATGATCAGGCTCAGATATTCCGAAACCTTCGGCATCAGCGAAATGGCCACCTCGCCCTCGCCCGGCGCCTGCTGCATGGCGAGGAAGAACCACATCACCATCGGCGTGAAGAAGAAATAGACGAGCGCGCCGCCGAGCAGGAAGAGGATCGGCGAAGCGATCAGGAACGGCAGGAAGGCCGCCCGTTCGTTCTTGTAGAGGCCCGGTGCCACGAACTTGTAGATCTGCGCTGCGATCACCGGGAAGGCGATCACCACGGCGCCGAACATGGCCACCTTCACCTGGGTGAAGAAGAACTCCTGCGGCGCGGTATAGATCAGCTCCGCCTTGGCAAGATCGAGCCCGGCCCACAGGACCGCCCATTTATAGGGAACGACCAGGATGTTGAAGAGCTGCTTGGCGAATGCAAAACAGCCGATGAAGGCGATGAAGAACGCGCCGATCGCCCAGATCAGGCGGGAGCGCAGTTCGATCAGATGCTCGACGAGCGGCTGTGGCTTGTCTTCGATGTCGCCGCTCATGCGGACTCCTCGGTCTTCGGCTTGCGGGGCTTCTTCGGAGCGGCCGGCCTGGCGGTCTCACTCTCCACGGCGACGGGCTTGGAGCGGCCCGACTTCACCGTCTTGGCGGCGACCGGCGACTTTGCCGGCTTGGGGCTCTCGGCGGCCGAAGCGGCGGCCGCGACAGCCTTGGCCTTGCGGGGCGCAGCCGCCTTGGCGGGCTTAGCGGCGGGCGCCGGTGCGGGATCCGGCATCGGCTGGGCGAGTTCGCCCGGCACACCGACCAGAGGCGACGGCATTTCGGGGAAGGAAGCGGCGGGTGCAGGTTCAGTGGACGTAACGCCGGCTGCGGCCTTGGCATCCGCTGTCGTCGCCTTCTGCAGGTCGGCCTTGATCTCGTTGCCCATCTGGCGCAGCGGGTTGATGGCGTCGCGCAGCGCGTTCTTCGGATTGAGGTTGCGGACATCGTCGACCGACTTGCGCAGGTCGTCGAGTTCCGCCTCGCGCAGCGCCTCGTCGAACTGGGCGCGGAATTCACCGGCCGTGCGGCGCAGCCGCGACGTCATCTTGCCGAAAGCGCGGATCATCGGCGGCAGGTCCTTCGGACCGACCACAACGATCAGGATCACCGCGATGACGAGCAACTCGGTCCAGCCAATATCCAGCATTCAACGGGCTCCTGAAGCCATTTATTCCGGGGACCGCGCATCATGGGCGATACGCCGCACATCCCCTTGTCCCGAATGGGAGAAGGTCGCCCCGATCCAACGGGGCGCCTGGTATCCCTCAGCGGTCGCGACGCGACCGAGCCAGGGTTACTTCGTTTCGTCGGCCTTGTGATCGACGGACTTGCCGGTGGCCGCCGTGTCGGTCTCGTCGTCGGACATGCCCTTCTTGAAGCTCTTGATGCCCTTTGCGACATCACCCATCAGCTCCGGGATCTTGCCGCGGCCGAACAGCAACAGAACGATGGCCAAGACGATCAGCCAGTGCCACATGCTAAAAGAACCCATACCAGTCACTCCGTGTTTTCTGTTTCCCCGATGTAAGGGGTTTCAGAGTCTTTTTCAAACACCAAAATGTCGTGCGGATTGACCGCAATTGTCGCATCGCGCAAGCCCGGCGGCAGGATGTCCGCCCGCATGCGCGAACGTACCGGCCGCTCGCTTCCAGGGATTGCGAGTTCCAGCAGTTCGACCACGCCGAGGAAGCGGCGCGACAGGATGCGGGCCGGAATGACGCCGCTATCCTCGCTGACGCCGACCCCGGAGAGCCGCACGGCGATCGAAACTTCCCTGCCCTCGGCAATGCCCGGCGCTTCGGCGACCCCGAGCGGCGTCGCCACATGGCCGTTGTGCACGATGCCGGAGAACTCGTTGATCTCGGAGAAGAATGCCGCGGTGAACAGGTCCCTCGGCCGGCGATAGAGATCGTCAGAGCTGCCGACCTGCACCAGCTTGCCGTCACGCAGCAGCGCGATCCTGTCGGCCATGCGCATCGCCTCCTCCGCATCGTGCGTGACGACGACCGCGGTCGCCCGCGTTTCGCGAAGGATCGCCAGCGTATCGGCGCGGATCGTGTCCTTGAGGCGAGAATCGAGACCGGAGAACGGCTCGTCCATCAGAAGAACGCCCGGACGCGGCGCAAGCGCCCTGGCGAGAGCCACTCGCTGCTGCTCCCCGCCGGAAAGCGCATGCGGATATTTTTGCGCACAGTGCGCAAGCCCGACGCGCTCCAGCGCCGCCATCGCCTCGGAAACGCCCTCGCGCGCCGGCATGGCGGTGAGGCCGAAGCGCACGTTCTCGACCACGCTCATATGCGGGAAAAGGGCGAAATCCTGGAACATCAGGCCGATGCCGCGCTGTTCCGGCGGCACGAAGACGGAAGGGCCGGCGACTTCGCGATCGTTCAGCAGCAGGCGGCCCGACAGTTGCGCCTCGATGCCTGCGGCAATGCGAAGCAGGGTCGTCTTGCCGGAGCCGGACGGTCCGAGCAGGCAGAGGACCTCGCCAGGCTCGGCGGTCAGCGACACCCCGCGCAGGGTCTCACGATTGTGATAGCCGTGGCGGATGTCCTCGAAGCTCAACCGCGCCGCAAAGGTAACGCCAGCCGTGCGCCTCGAATTGTCGCCTTGCATCGTTAGCGCGCTCATTCCACCGTCCGCATGGCCGGCTGTTACGGATGCCGGGGCACGAGCGCGCCACGCAGGACATCCGAACACCGCCCGGTTACCGTTATAAACCTGATGCTATTCGTCCGCTTCTCCACCCGGAGTCAAGAGGCCAAGCTCCTCGAGATCGAGCTGGGTGATCGGATCCTCGTCTTCGGCGAGTTCGTCGCCGGTCATGGGCAGGGGAATGTTGAAGTTCGCCGGAATGCGCCCGGAGAGCAGTCCCGCCCCCTTCAATTCGTCGAGGCCCGGCAGGTCGCGCAGCTCTTCGAGGCCGAAATGATCGAGGAAATCGCGGGTCGTGCCGAGCGTCACGGGGCGGCCGGGTGTGCGGCGGCGGCCGCGGAAGCGGACCCAGCCCGCCTCCATCAGCACGTCGAGCGTGCCCTTGGACGTCTGCACGCCGCGAATGTCCTCGATTTCGGCGCGGGTCACCGGCTGGTGATAGGCGATGATCGCCAGCACTTCGAGCGCCGCGCGCGACAATTTCTTGACCTCGGCCTCGTCCTTGCGGACGGCAAAGGAGAGATCGGCAGCAGTGCGGAAGGCCCAGTGCTCGTCGACCTGAAGCAGATTGACGCCGCGCGGGGCGTAGTCCTCCTTCAGCCGGTGCATGATCGCCTTGACGTCGATGCCGCGCGGCAGGCGGTCGGCGATGAAGTTTTCCGACACCGGCTCGGCGGAGGCGAAGACCAGCGCCTCGGCGATGCGGATCGCCTCGCGCTCGGCGCGCTCCAGCATCGGGTCGCGCTCGACGACTGCCTGATCCGCCTCGCCCTCGGGGAAGAAATCGCCGTCCCGCACCTCCGCCATCGCGCTACTCCACCGCCGCCAGTTCGCCGGCGCGCGGGCCGCTGCGCAGGTAGATCGGCTGGAAGGCGCCCTCCTGGCGGATCTCCAGCCGGCCCTCGCGCACCAGCTCCAGCGACGCGGCAAAGGCGCTGGCGATCGCGCTCACCCGCTCGGCAGGGGTCGTGAGGTAGCGCAGGAGGAAATGGTCGAGCGCGGTCCAGTCACCGATCTCGCCGATCATGCGCGTCAGGATGGCGCGTGCATCGGCAAGCGACCAGACGCGGCGGCGCGCGATCGTCACCTGGGTGGTCGCCTGGCGCTGCCTGAGCGAGGCATAGGCGGTCAGAAGATCGTAGAGCGAGGCCTCGTAGGCATTGTCGACGCGGGTCGGCACATGCTCCGGCGCACCGCGCGCGTGCACGTCGCGGCCGAGACGGTTGCGGTTGATCAGCCGCGTCGCCGCCTCGCGCATCGCCTCCAGCCGCTTCAGCCGGAAGGCGAGCGTCGCCGCCATTTCCTCGCCCGACGGGCCTTCGTCCTTGGCCTGCTGCGGGATCAGCAGGCGCGATTTCAGATAGGCGAGCCAGGCCGCCATGACGAGATAGTCGGCCGCCAGCTCCAGACGGATGCGGCGGGCGCTCTCGATGAATTCGAGATACTGCTCGACCAGCGCGAGGATCGAGATCCGCGACAGGTCGACCTTCTGGTTGCGCGCGAGGAACAACAGAAGGTCGAGCGGTCCTTCGAAGCCTGCCACGTCGATGACGAAGGCCGGTTCGCCGGTCAGGCGTTCCTCGGCCGTGTCCTGCCACAGGCTGTCCATCGGCGTTGCCGGATTGCCGGATGCCGGCCGCTTGGGCGATGGGGGCGTGGCGGACACGGGCGACATCAGGCGGTCGCCCTCAGGCCGTCAAACTCGTCACGGATGGCGACTTCTTCGGCTGTGTCGGCCCTACCGAAGGCCGCCTCGACGGCATCCGCCCGCGCCCGGGCTTTGCCCTTCAGCAGCGGCACCTCGGCCGCGACCGCCCGCATCTCGTCCATCAGGCCGTTGCAATGAAGCACGACGTCGCCGCCGCCGGCGACGATCGCCGCCGTCCGCTCACCGAGCGTGCCCTTGAGGGCGTTCATCGACACGTCGTCCGACATCAGCAGCCCGTCGAATCCAATATAGCCGCGGATGATCTCGTCGATCACCTTGCGCGAGGTCGATGCCGGGTGATCCGGATCGATGGCCGAGTATACCACATGCGCGCTCATCGCCATCAGTTCGTTGCGCAGCCGCCGGAAGGGCGGAAAGTCATGCGCCTCAAGCTCGGCCAGCGGCGTGGTGACGACCGGCAGCTCGTGGTGCGAATCCGCCATGCCGCGGCCATGGCCCGGCACATGCTTCATCACCGGCAGGACGCCGCCGGACTTCAGGCCCGCCGCCGCCGCCTCGCCCATCGCGCCGACCGTTTCCGGGTCATTGCCATAGGCGCGGTCGCCGATGACGTTGCTGGCGCCTTCCACCGGCACGTCGAGCACCGGCAGGCAGTCGACATTGATGCCGAGACGGATGAGATCGAAGGCGTGCAGGCGCGACATCAGCCAGGCGGCGCGCAGGCCGAGTTCCCGGTCGCGGCGATAGAGTTCGCCGAGCACGGCGCCAGACGGATAACGCGGGGCGATCGGCTCGCGAATGCGCTGCACCCGGCCGCCCTCCTGATCGATCAGCACCGGCGCATTGCGGCCGCCAACCGTTTCGCGCATTTCGGCGACCAGATCGCGGATCTGCGCCGGCTCGCTCAGATTGCGGGCGAAGACGATGAAGCCCCATGGCTGCTCGTCGCGATAGAAGGCCTTCTCGTCGGCGCTCAGGGCAAGGCCGGTGCAGCCGAGGATCATTGCTTTTGCGGGCATGGATGTCTGGGTCATGGCCGAATCATAAGAGGGGTGGGATCAAAGCCGAAGCGACGGGTTCGGGTCATACACAGGAAAAGAGGCGGAAACCGTAGGTTCCCGCCTCTTTTTTCGTGGTCTCTGGGATGCGTTGCCTACTTCGTGACGAGGCAGCTGCCGCCGGCCGCCTTGTAGCGCTCGCAAAGGGCTGCCGCATCGGCCTTGGTGCCGGCCGAGATGCGCACGCGATAATACGTGCCCTTGCCGGCGATCTCGGCCCGCTTGATCTCGTAGGCACGACCGCCGACGACACTGCCGAACTTGCCGGAAATGCTCTTGTAGGACTTTTCCGCCTCCGCCTCGGACGGCAGCGACGCGACCTGGATGTAATAGCCGCCGGCTGCAGGTGCCGGCTGGGCGGCCGCAGGTTCCGGAGCAGCGGGCTCGGGCGCGGCAGCGGCCGGCGTCGGAGCTGGTGCGGTTTCGGCAACGGGTGCGGCCGGCTCCGGCTGTGCGGCGGGTGCCGGCGCCTGCGGGGCGGCCGCCGGTGCTGCGGCGGTCTCGGCCGGCGTCGAAGGCCGTGCGGTCGGAAGGGGACCCTTCGGCGCATCGGCCGGAGCGGTGGCCAACGGCGTCTCGGCCGTGGTGGACGGAGCCGCCAGGGCGGGCTTGTCGCCGGACGGCGCTGCTGTCGGTTCCGTCACGGCCGGCGCTTCGAGCGTCGGCGCGGGAGCGGCCTCGGGCGGCGCTTCCTGGGCGACCAGCGTGCCGTCCGGACGCACGATCATGGTGCGCACCTTGCGCGGCGTGATCGTCGCCGGTTCTGCGGCACCATTGGCGGCCGGCTGCGCGGTTCCGTTCTGGTCCGGCAGGAGCCGCGGATCCTCGGTTTCACCGACCGGCGTGCCAAGCGCCTGGGCGTCCGATTCGTCTTCGAGCGGCAGGGTTTCAGGGATCAGCGTCTTCTGCACGACGTCGACGGGTTCCTCGCTCGAGGAGATCAGGCTCTCCTGCTTCGGATCCTCGACTGCGGCGCCAGCGACGCTGTCATAGACGGCCTTGTCCTGGTTCGGCACGGACTTGCCGCCCGGGTTCTCGGGCAGGATCTTCACCGGATCCTTGTCGGCGGCGATCACCTGCGGCTCGCCCGACGAGATCATCGATGGGCCGGTACCGGTCAGCCAGGTATAGAGCGCACCGCCTGCGACAAGCACGACGATGACGGCCGTGCCCGCCATCAGCAGGCCACGCGAACCGAACCGCGACAGGCCCTTGGGCTCCATCGGGATGTTGATCCGGCCAGCATTGGCGGCCGCATAGTCCGACGGCCGGTCGAGCGTGTGGCGGAAATCCTCCTCCAGCGCCCGTTCGAAGGCGTCGAAATCGTCCATCGGCGGCAGCGGCGCATTCGCCGGCTGGGCTGCTGCCTGAACCGGGGCCTGGGCCGCGACCGGGGTTGCGAGCGAAGGCGTCTGGCGCATGGCGACGGCCACCGGAGCCGCGACGGCGGCGGCCGGCGTGGTCGACGGCTGGTCGAACAAGGTCGCCAGTTCGCCGTCGATGTCGAGATCGTAGTCGTGTGCGTAGGCGACCGGCGCCGGCTTGCTGTCGGGCACCGGCACTTCCGGCACGTCCATGTGGGCGATCGATTCGAGGTGATCGTCCTGCTCGGAAATCTCGGCGGGATCGAAAGCCAGCGGCTCGTCGGTAAAGTCGAATTCGGACGGGACGGGCTTTGCCGGCGCGGCGCGCACTTCCGCCGGCGCCACGCACGGCGATACCGCCACGGGTGCCGCAGCTGCATAGGCCGCCGGGGCCACATAGGCGGCCGGAGCCGACGTCACGACAGGCGCTGCGGCGGGCAGAACCGGCGTTGCGAGAGAGACGGGAGCCGGCCGTGCGGCCGGGATGACCGGTGCGACTACAGGCTCGTCGAAATCCACCTCGATGTCGGAGAGATCGAGCTCCAGATCTTCGAGCTGCAGGTCGAACTCGCCTTCGGAGAAGGGATCGAACTCTTCTTCCTCGATAGCCGGACGCAAATCGCCGGCCGGCGCGGCATAGTCGACCGCCTGCGAGGCTGCGGGGCTCGGGTAAGACGCGGCCGGAGCCTGAGGCTCGGCGGACACAGCCGCCGGTGCGGAGTGGTCAAACTCCTCACTCGCAGCCAGGTCGTCGGCAAAGGAAAAGGCAAAGGACGGCTCGGCGCGGGAAACCGGTGCGGCTACCGCGACTTCCGGCGGACGACCCGAACGGTCGCCGGCCTCGGCGACGAGATCGTCGAAGCCGAACGGATCGGCCGGTCGCTCGAGCGATGCGGCCGGAACAGCCGAAGCGGGGCCGGAGACCGTCTCGCTCCACTGGAAACCCTCGTCCGCAAAGAAGTCGTCGACCGACGAGGCCTCGCCCGGCTCTGCCGCATAATGCGCGGGCTCGACCTGCGGCGCAGGTTCGGCCGGCGTCTCGTCTACGAATTGCGGCTCGGCGCGAACCGGCGGCTGGGCGGCAAAATTGGCAAGCGGCAGGCGCAGCTTCGGCTCGGGCGCGGGAGCAGACCAGGCGGACGCCTCCTCCTGCTCGGACACGGCCAGCTCCAGCTCGTCGGCCAGATCGACCGAGAAGGACGGCTCCTGGCGCGGCTCGGGCTCGAAAACGGGTTCGACGCGTGCCGACGGGGCTTCCGCAACCGGCTCGATGAAGGACTCGGGATAGAACACGTCCTCCAGCTCTTCGATCTCTTCGACCGGCGAACGGGACTGGGAGGCGATGGCAGGCTCGGCGGCGCGCGGCTCTTCGCTCGCCCGAAGCGGTGCATCATAGACCTCGAACTCGCGCAGAAGCTCGTCTTCGAGGTTGAAATGCGGCTCTTCCGGCGCCGTGGGACGCGTCGGCGCAGGTTCGCGCGCAACGGGCGGCTCGAAGCCGACGATCCGGGCAAGCTCCGCCAACGGATCATCGTCCGCGAAACTATCGCTCCCCAATCGACTGCTGAATGCGGCCTGCTTCTGTACCATTACTTGATCCACTCACCCTACGCGACTCGACGCTTGCCAGTGCATTGTGGGTAAATGGTGACGATACTATCGCATTTCGACCGGAGCTGCAGTGCCGGTAATAGACAAACCGGACTTCAAAACGGAGGCGACAGCATGCACCAGCCCAAGCCTGGCAATACTCAATTGTCTCTGTTTATCGTTAACAAAGCGTAATTCGGGCAAATCCTTGCCCTTGTTCCAATGGGCGTGGAACGAGCTTGCCAGATCGTAGAGGTAGAATGCAAGCCGATGCGGCTCCTGCGACTGGGCCGCCGCCTCGATGACGCGCGGGTATTCGGCGAGCTTGCCGATCAGCTGAAGCTCGGTCGGATCGGTGATCTGCCCGGCCACGGCCCCAGCGAAATCGGTCGCCTCGAGGTCCAGGTCTGGGAAGGCTTCCCTCGCCTGCCGGAAGATCGACATGCAGCGCGCATGGGCATACTGAACGTAGAAGACCGGATTGTCCTTCGACTGTTCCGTCACCTTGGCGAAGTCGAAGTCGAGCGGCTCGCTGTTCTTGCGATAGAGCATCATGAAGCGAACCGAGTCGGACCCAACCTCCTCGACCACTTCACGCAGGGTGACGAAGTCGCCGGAACGCTTCGACATCTTCACCGGCTCGCCGTCGCGGTAGAGCTTGACCAGCTGGCACAAAAGCACCGTCAGCTTGGTCTTGCCTTCGGAGACGGCCCGCGCCACGGCTTCCAGCCGCTTCACATAACCGCCGTGGTCGGCGCCGAGCACGTAGATCATCTCGGAATAGCCGCGATCGAACTTGTCCTTGAAATAGGCAACGTCGGCGGCGAAATAGGTATAGCTGCCGTCCGACTTCATCAGCGGCCGGTCGATGTCGTCACCCACTTCGGTCGAGCGGAACAGCGTCTGTTCGCGGTCCTCCCAGTCCTCGGGCAGCTGGCCCTTCGGCGGCGGCAGCGTGCCGCGATAGACATGGCCCTTGAAGGTCAGGTCGTTGATCGCGGTGCGGATCTTGGCGGCGCCATTGGCGTGCAGCGTGCGCTCCGAGAAGAACACGTCGTGATGCACGTTGAGGGTCGCGAGGTCGTCGCGAATCATCACCATCATCGCGTCGATGGCGCGTTCCTTGACGATCGCCATCCATTCCTCTTCCGGCATGTTGTGCAGCCGGGTGCCGAACTCCTCGGCCAGCGCCTGGCCGACCGGCACGAGATAGTCGCCCGGATAGAGACCCGCCGGGATCTCGCCGATCTTTTCGCCGAGCGCTTCGCGGTAACGCAGGAGCACAGAACGCGCCAGCACCTCGATCTGGGCGCCGGCATCGTTGATGTAATATTCCTTGGCGACGTCATAGCCGGCAAAGGCGAGGAGGTTGGCGAGCGCGTCGCCGACGACGGCGCCACGGCAATGGCCGACATGCATCGGGCCGGTCGGATTGGCCGAGACATATTCGACATTGACCTTGCGGTCCTTGCCGAGCGTCGAGCGGCCGAAATCGGTGCCCTCGGTGATGATCGTCGCCAGCAGGCGCTGCCAGTAGCCGGTCGACAGGCGGATGTTGATGAAGCCGGGGCCGGCCACGCTCACCTCGGCAATGTCGCCGTCTTCCTTGAGCTTGTCGCCGATCACCTCGGCCAGCGCCCGCGGATTGGTGCCGAGCGCCTTGGCCAGAACCATGGCGGCATTGGTCGCGGCATCACCGTGGCTCGGATCGCGCGGCGGCTCGACGACGATACGGCCGAAATCGAGCGAAGAGCGCTTCTCCTTGATGCTGTCGATCTGCTCGAGCGCGTTTTTGATTCTCGTTTCGAAGTCGGCGAAGAGGTTCATGTCGTGGTACCCGCGCAAGCGGCTGTCAAAGCCAGCAAATGGAGTGGAATTGCTGCGCTGCCTATCGCAAATCGGGAGTCCGGTCAAACAGCTCGCTGTGGGTACGCACCGCATAAGTGTCGGTCATCCCCGCCAGATAGTCGCCGACATGGCGCGCCCTGGCCGGCTCGTTCAGGCCGGCGATATGGTTCACCCAGTAATGGCTTTTCATCAGCGCCGGATCAGCCATGTAGGCGTGGAACAGGTCGGTGACGATCTGTGCCGCACCGGCGCGAATGCGCATGATGTCTGGATGGCGGTAGATACGGCTGAACAACAGTTTCTTGATCTGCCGGTCCGTCTCGGCCATCTCGTCGGAGAAGGTCGCGACCGTCCGGTCGGAGGCGCGGATATCGGCGGCACTCTGCGGCCTGAGCGCGGCGAGACGCGCCTGCGCGACCCCGATCACGTCCTCCACCATGCGGGTGATCTGCCGGCGCATGATCTCGTGGGTGAACCGGTCTGGTTCGAGATGCGGATAACGATCGCGCACCTCCTTCATCAGACCGGCGAGAAAGGGCACGTCCTCCAGCATGTCGAAGCTCAGATAGCCGGAGCGCAGGCCGTCGTCTATGTCATGGGTATTGTAGGCGATGTCGTCGGCGATCGCCGCGACCTGGGCCTCCAGGCCGGCATAACTTGCCAGTTCCAGGTCGTGCAGCTCGCAATAGTCGAGGATAGGCTGCGGAACCGGACCGCGCGCCCCCTCGCCCGCCTTGGTGAGCAGCGGGCCATTGTGCTTGACCAGCCCCTCCAGCGTTTCCCAGGTCAGGTTGAGACCGTCGAATTCGGCATAGCGCCGCTCCAGCTTGGTGACGATCCTGAGCGACTGGGCGTTGTGGTCGAAGCCGCCATAGGGCGCCAGCACCTCGTGCAGCGCGTCTTCGCCGGTATGGCCGAACGGCGTGTGGCCGAAGTCGTGCACGAGCGCCACGCCCTCGGCGAGATCCTCGTCGAGCTTCAGCGCACGGGCGAGCGCACGGGCGATCTGCGCCACCTCGATCGTGTGAGTCAGGCGTGTGCGATAGTGGTCGCCGTCGGGTCCGATGAAGACCTGTGTCTTATGCTTCAGCCGGCGGAAGGCCGTCGTATGAACGATGCGGTCGCGGTCGCGCTGGAAGTCGGAGCGCGTCGGGCTGCCGCCCTCCGGAAACAGCCGCCCGCGCGTCGTCCAGGGGTCGGTCGCAAAAATCGCCCGCTCGCCCGAACCGAAACCCAATGCACTTTTGTCAATCGTCATTTCGCGCCTGTCCGCTCCCCATTGACGCCACCGGTTCGCCTTCATACCTATAGCGAACGATGCCGCAAGGTTTGCCTCTTATAGCATGAGCGCGACCGGCATCCGGCAATATCCACGGCGATCTATCGCCCATACGTGTCAGAACGTTGAATTTTCTGGCGTTACAGAAGTTTTCCACGGGCCTTGAACCCGTCAGGAGGCAAGATGAGCATCGAGACCGTCACCCTTTCCCAAGCCGCGGCGAAGCGAATCGCCCAGATCGTTTCCAGCGAAACCGACAAGAGCGCCCTGCGCGTCACCGTCGAAGGCGGCGGCTGTTCGGGCTTTTCCTACAAGTTCGACCTCGACCAGGGGCCGCAATCCGACGACCTGGTGGTGAGCCGCGACGGCGCGACCCTGCTGATCGACCCGATGTCGCTGGTCTACATGGCCGGCTCGGAGATCGACTTCGTCGACAACCTGCTCGGCCAGTCCTTCCAGATCAACAATCCGAACGCGGTCGCCAGCTGCGGCTGCGGCACCAGCTTCTCTGTCTGAAAACGCTGCGCCCGCCTGTTCAGCCGGCCGGTCCAGGCAAGCGCCCGGGCCGGCCGTTTCGTCTTCAGTGACCGCCATCGGCAGCCAGTGCCGCTTCACGGACCTCCGCATCCGAGGTCTTCGATGCCCCGTTGAAGAAGATGTTGAGCAGCACCGCCGCGATCGAGGCGAGCAGGATGCCGGAGTCGATCAGCGGATGGATGGCGTGCGGCATCCATTGCTTGAAGTTCGGCGCGACCAGCGGGATCATCCCGAAACCGATCGACACCGCGACAATGAACAGATTGTTGCGGGTCGACTTGAAGTCGACGGCCGAGAGAATGCGGATGCCGGTTGCCGCGACCATGCCGAACATGACCAGGCCGGCCCCGCCGAGAACCACCGTCGGCAGCGATTCGACGAGGGCGGCCATCTTCGGCAACAGGCCCAGCACCACGAGAATAACCCCGCCGACCACGCAGACGAAGCGTGAGCGCACGCCCGTCACGCCGACCAGGCCGACATTCTGCGAGAAACTCGTATAGGGAAACGTGTTGAAGATCCCGCCGATCAAGGTGCCCAGACCGTCGGTGCGCAGGCCTGCGGCGAGCATCGGCCGCGTGACGGTCTTGCCCGTCATGTCCCCGAGCGCCAGGAACATGCCGGTCGACTCGATCATCACCACCACCATGACGATCGTCATGGTGACGATCAGGACCGGATCGAAGATAGGCACACCGAAATGGAAGGGCATGATCGGTGCGAACCAGGCGGCACTCGCCACCTTTTCGAAATGCATCATGCCGGCGGCAGCCGCGACGATCCCGCCAATGACGATACCGAGGAGAACCGAGATATTGGCGACGAAACCCTTGGCAAACCGGGCGATGAGAAGGATCGACACGAGGACGATCGCCGAGACGGCGATGCCCGAAAGCGGGGCATAGGCCGCGTTCGGCACGCTCGGTGCGAGCGCGAGCTTGGTCGGGATCTCGGGAATGCCCCCCGCCCCCGTCGCGGCAAGCGCCTTTACATCCTCGAGCCACTTGGCATGGGTCGGGTCAAGAATGCTCGGCGCCGTCGGCCCGACGGGATTGCCGAAGATCCAGCTGATGCCGATGCGCATCAGCGACACGCCTATCACGAGAATGATCGTGCCGGTCACCACGGGCGGAAAGAATCGCAGCAGGCGGCTGACCAGCGGCGCGATCAGAATGCCGACAAGGCCGGCGCCGATGATCGAGCCGAAGATCAGGCGTGCACCGTCCGGTCCGCCGTTGACGTTGGCCATGGAAACCATGGGACCGACCGAGGCGAAGGTCACGCCCATCATGACGGGCAGCCGGATCCCGAACCACTGCGTGAGCCCGAACGACTGGATGAGCGTGACGATCCCGCAGGCGAAGAGATCGGCGGAGATCAGGAAGGCGACGTCTTCCGGTGGCAGCTTGAGCGCGCGTCCGACGATGAGCGGTACGGCAATCGCCCCGGCATACATGACGAGAACATGCTGGAGGCCGAGTGCGGCAAGCCGCGAAAGCGGCAGCACCTCGTCGACCGGGTGGGTCTTGGTTGTATTTTCAGACATTGAGCTGGTCCCCTTTTTCTTGATGCGCGGACCCGCCCTCCCCAACAGGCCCACACGGCGAGAATGATGCGCAAAACCATGAGTTGTCAAAGTGCCGCGGACGAAAAGCCGGCAAAAGCCGATGGCAAAATCCGCGCCATCGGCTATGTAGAGGCTAGACGAAGGGATGAACGCCATGAAGATCGCGACCTGGAACATCAATGGCGTCAAGGCACGCATCGCCAATCTCTGCGAATGGCTGAAAAGCTCGACGCCGGACGTCGTCTGCCTGCAGGAAATCAAGTCCGTCGACGAAGGCTTTCCGCGGCTCGAGATCGAGGCGCTCGGCTATCATGTCGAAACGCACGGCCAGAAGGGCTTCAACGGCGTGGCGATCCTGTCCAAAGCCAAGCCGGACGAGGTCAACCGCGGCCTGCCGGGCGACGAAAGCGACGAACAGGCACGCTTCATCGAGGCCGTGTTTTCCGTTCAGGGCGGGGTCGTGCGGGTCTGCTCGCTCTACCTGCCGAACGGCAATCCGCCGGACGATCCGGTCAAGTACCCCTACAAGCTCGCCTGGATGGAACGGCTGAAAGCCTTCACCGAGGACCGGCTCGCGCTCGAGGAGCCGCTGATCCTCGCCGGCGACTACAACGTCATTCCCGAACCGCACGACTGCCGCGATCCGCGGCTGTGGGAAGGCGACGCCCTGTTCCTGCCGAAGACCCGCCAGTCGTTCCGCCGACTGGAAAATCTCGGCCTGACCGATGCGGTGCGCGCCACGAGCGACGATCCGCTGCTCTACTCGTTCTGGGACTATCAGGCCGGTGCCTGGCAGAAGAACAACGGTATCCGAATCGACCACCTGATGCTGTCGCCGGAAGCCAGCGACCGGCTGCTGTCGGCTTCGATCGAAAAGCATGTCCGCAGTTGGGAAAAACCATCGGACCACGTCCCTGTCGCGGCTGTCTTCGCCTTCTGACGGAGGCCCGAGCTCCCGCGTCGGCCGACTGCACACGACGCAGCCCGCTTAAAGGCAAGGTCTGGGCAAGTCGCCGACGCTAGATGTCGGTGCGTGCCTCTGCGGGAGTCTCGAAATCGAGCGACGGACAGTCATGTCCTGCCGCCCGTCCCGCCGGCGACGATCAAAGCGGGATATTTCAATGGTTTCATCTATCAATTCAGCTCAGCTTGCGAGCACCCAGATTTTCCTCAGGGTCCTGAAGGAAGAGAAGCAGGCCAGTGGCAGCAGCAGCAATGACGACTACTATGCCTCCGCCCTCAACAACCTGATGCGCGACTACGGCCAAGGCGACGACGCGGAGAGCGAGACCTATGACACCAGCCTGCTGCGCGCGATCGGTGCCGCCGGCGGCGCGGACGACAGCACCGAAGAGGAAGCGCCGATCTCGGACGACATCCAGACCGCCTCGTTCATGAAGGGCCTGAAGGCCAAGCTCGTGGAAATGAAGAGTTCGGGCGACGGGGCGCTGAAGGCGAAGGAAATGCTGGAGGCGCTCGAAGCCGGCACGCTCACCGTCACCGACGCGGTCAACGGCCGCAAGATCAAGGCCTGGGACGTCGCGGACGACAAGGCCGACCGCACCGCCGAGCAGACCAGCCGCAGCGATTGGTCCAGCTTCCTCAAGACCCAGCTCAGCCGCGACAAGAGCGGCGGCTACGAACTGACCAAGGCCGGCGCACATATCGACAAGGCGAGCGGAGAGAGCGCCAGCCTGGTCACGGTCGACGGCACCTATGTCTATGTGACGTGGCCGGCGACGACGGCCGACAGCGCCGCCTGACGATCCGCCAGAAATGCCGAAGGCGCCCAAGCGGCGCCTTCATCGATCCCTGGACGTCCGGCGTTTCGCCGGTCCTTGTTCATTCGGTCTGGCTGTAGACCTGCGGTGCAAGGGCCACAGCCACGCGGCGGTCTTCCTCGTTGGCAATGGAGAAGGCCTGCTCCTGCAGCTCCTGCATCCAGCCGCAATCCTTGGGCGGACAATTGTCCAGCGCCGCGGTCAGGAAGGCGAGCCCGCGCACGGTCTGCCCTTCCTGGAACAACACGTTGCCGAACACCGACATGGCGCCGGGATGGCCGCTCTTGCGGGCGAGATTGAGCCACTTCTTGGCCTGCTGGACATTGCTCTTGCCGCCCTCGCCGGCCAGGATCATACGCGCCAGCTGGAACTGCGCTTCCGGCACGCCGAAGGTCGAGGCCGCCTGGAAATAGAGCTGGCGGGCCTGGGTGAGGTCGCTGCTCACCGGGCTGCCGGGAATGCCCTGACGGTAGTAGCGGGCGAGCGACAGCAGTGCATTGACGAAGAAGCCGGTATCCTCGGAACCGGGCTCGACGCCCTGGCTGGCAATCTCGGCATAGATCTTGAAGGCCTCGAAATCATCCTCGACCACGCCATCGCCGTCGGCATACATGTTGGCAAGCGCCCAGCGGGAACCGGTGTGGCCCTTTTCGGCGGCGTAGCGATAGGCTTCGACGGCGTCCTGCTTCTGGCCATTCTTGTAAGCCTTGAAGCCAAACTTGAAGAGATCGAAAGGGCCGGATTCCTTGCTCACGCCGGAATTGATATCGAAGGCGTGTCCGGCGGTGCCCGTCATGACGAGCAGGAACGCGGAGAGAAGCAATGTCGCCGGAGACTTCCAGTCTGTTGTCTGCATAATTCCGTATTTCTTCCACAACACCGCAGACATCAGCCGATCCATCCGTTCGACACAGAAGGCATAGCCTTGCCTGTAAGACATTTGAGCGCGAAACCGTGAACAACCGGTTCATCGCTTCGCCACGATCGGGTGCCCTTCGCCTTGCCGAGGGCAAGCACTTCATCAGCGGCAACGAGATCGAGCCTAGGAGAGCTTTCGGGCAAGACTGCGACTATTCCCCAATTCCGGCCGCCGGACGCGTCACTTGCCGCCCCCGAACGTTCGGGCACACCCGTTGCGGTTGATTTCTGGAGATAATTCCTGACGACCTGCCCCATGCCCACTCACGCCACGCTTACTCGAAACGACACCCTACGTTTCATGCAATGATCGCTGCGCTTCGTTTGTGGCGGGAAATGGACAAAATTGGCCGCTGAGCGTGGCACCAGCGAGGATTCAATTTCTGTTGCAAATCCGTCACATTTTCGCGAGCAGCCCTCACCCCATACGAAAAGAGCCCGGCATGCCGGGCTCCCTCGTAAAGTCTCTTCGATCGATCGATCTCAGAAGGTGATGCGGTAGTTCGCCGAAATGGCATAGGCCCAGTCGCCATCTGCCGTTGCGTTGTAGACGGCGTCGTCCGCGGTCGACTGGCTGCCTTCAGTCAGGTAGCTGACGGCACCGCCGAAGCGCAGTTCGCCCGGGCCGGCCTTGACGGAAACGCCAGCGCCGAAGGTCCAGGTGTCGCTGTAGATGTCGGCGCCGGTGCCGACACCGCTATCCCACGTAACGCTGGCCGTACCGGCGATCTTTTCGTTGAAGGCGTGGGCCACGCCTGCATTGATCGTCCAGCCGTCCTTCCAGTTGTAGATGTCTTCCTGCGGCAGATAGCCGCCCGGGGCCATCGGATTGCCGATGCTGTAGTTGAGCGAGTCCATGACGCTCCAGTCGGTCCACTTGACCGAACCGTACACCATCCAGCCCGGAGCCACGCCCGACTGCAGGGAGAGCTTGACGGACTGCGGCAGCGTGCCGCTGCCGAAGGCGTCCTGAAGGCCGAAGGGTGCCACGGCTGGATTCCAGTCGAACGAACCGTCGTCGGCATCGTGCTCGACGGCGGAGCGATACATCAGCTGGGCGCGCATGGCATATTCCGGGATGTCATAGCCGATCCCGAAGCGATAACCGTAAGCGGCATGGTCCTGCAGATGCAGGTCGCCGGCATAGGCGTTCGCGGTGTATTCGAAATCCTGCAGGAACACGCCACCCAGCAGATGAATGCGGCCCTTGCCGGCCTGCATGCTCACGTCGCAGGTCGCGCCGTATTCGTTGGTGACGAAGTCCTTGTGGCTCGCGCCGGAACCGCCGGCCAGCAGGCTCGCCATCTGGGCCTGGGCGCCGTAGTCGGCGTCTGCACCGAAGGGCTGGGTATAGGTGAAGGCGCAGGCGAAGTTGTCGCTTGCCTTGAACTTCGCCGCCAGGCTCGGGATCCAGTAATCCTGCGAGTAGCGGTCGTCGGTGGCGTCCGCACCGTTGATCGTCGCGAACTGGCGCTTCGGCGAGACATAGACCGCACCGGCCCGCATCACATAATCGCCATCCTCATAAAGGATGTCCGTGTCCGCTTCGCCTCGGCTGAAGCCGCCTGCATGCGCGGACGTTGCCAGCGCACTTACGCCGAGCAAACACAGAATAGCCGTCTTCTTGAGATACATTGCCATCTCTCTCCCCAATTTCTGGCAAAACACTGATTTGCAGTGTAGCTGCGTCGTGCGGAATGACAATCTTGCGACGCCACCCCCAATCACGGGTATGTGTCTCAATTTTTACGTAAACACTCTTACGCGCACGTAAGATGCGCCACTTTTCGGATTATTTTTCCTGATTTTCGCACAGAAATCGCAGAGAAATAGAATAGTTTGCCATTTCCTGCATTCTCCGTTGCAGGAATGCCACAAAAATCAATTTGTGTGTGCAACGTCACAATGTCCGGCATAGATGAAATCGATGCCCCAGAAGTGCCAAAAAGGCCCCGAAAGGCCCGCCGAGCACGGATCGAATACAGTCCTAGATAGCAAGGAATCGGCGATTTCCGCCAGGAATCACCCGCGAGGCAGGTGAAGGCGGTGGCGCCCCCGAGGCGCCACCGCATTTGCGTCAGCCGGCCTCGACGACCCGCTTCAATGCGGTATCCAGGCTTGCCTTCTGCTGTTCCAGTTCCTGGTAGCGCTCGCGCTCGGCGGCGACGACCTCGGGATTGGCATTGGCGACGAACTTCTCGTTGGCGAGCTTGCCGGCGATGCGGCCCATTTCCTGCTCGACCTTGGCGATCGCTTTTTCCAGACGGGCCTTCTCCGCGGAGAGGTCGATCAGCGTGCCGAGCGGCAGGCAGGCGGTCGCCTCGCCGACGACGATCTGGGCAGCACCCTTCGGTGCTTCGTCGGCGAGCGTGATGCTCTCGACCCGGGCAAGACGCTTGATCGAGGCCTCGTGGTGAACGAGCCGATCACGCGTGACGCTGTTTGCACCGACGACGACCAGCGGGGCGACGGCACCCGGCGGCACGTTCATCTCGGAGCGCACCGAGCGGATGCCCGACACGAGATCGACCAGCCAGTTGATGTCCGCCGCCGCCAGTTCGTCGGCAAAGTCGGGCGCCGGCCAGGCGGCATGGCACAGCAGCGTGTCGCGCGTCTTGCCCTCTCCCGCCGTATGCGCCCACAGCTCTTCCGTCATGAACGGCATGAACGGATGCAGCAGCTTGTAGGTCTCGTCCAGCACATAGGCGGCGCAGGCCTGGGCTTCAGTCTTGGCGGCTTCGTCCTCGCCGGCGAAGACCGGCTTCAGCAGTTCGAGATACCAGTCGCAGAAGCCGTTCCAGACGAAGCGATAGAGGCTGCCGGCGGCCTCGTTGAAACGGAAACCGGCGATTGCTTCCGTCACGTCGCGCTCGGTGCGCGCCAGTTCCGTGAGGATCCAGCGGTTGATGGCGAGCGTGGTCGCTTCCGGCAGGAAGTGCGGATCGCTCTTCACCCCGTTCATTTCGGCGAAGCGCGTGGCGTTCCACAGCTTGGTGCCGAAATTGCGGTAGCCGGCGATGCGGGCCGGATCGAGCTTCACGTCGCGGCCCTGCGCTGCCATGATGGCCAGCGTGAAGCGCAGCGCGTCGGCGCCGTATTCGTCGATCAGTTCCAGCGGATCGATGACATTGCCCTTCGACTTCGACATCTTCTGGCCGTTCTTGTCGCGGACCAGCGCATGCACATAGACGGTATGGAAGGGTTCGACCGGATTGCCGGCCTCGTCCTTCATGAAGTGCAGGCCCATCATCATCATCCGGGCGACCCAGAAGAAGATGATGTCGAAACCGGTGACCAGAACGTCGGTCGGATAGTATTTTGCCAGTTCCGGTGTGTCGCCCGGCCAGCCGAGCGTCGAGAACGGCCAGAGCGCCGAGGAAAACCAGGTGTCGAGCACGTCCTCGTCACGGGTCAGGATCTCGCCGGGAGCAAAATTTTCGAGCTTTTCCTGGACCCAGGCCTTCCACGGTCCTTCATGCGCCAGATAATGCTGGACGGCGGCGTCGAGAGCCTCTTCCTCGGTCTTCTCGACGAAGACCTGGCCGTCCGGACCATACCAGGCCGGGATCTGGTGACCCCACCACAGCTGGCGCGAGACGCACCACGGCTGGATGTTCTCCATCCATTCGAAATAGGTCTTTTCCCAGTTCTTCGGCACGAACTTGGTGCGGCCCGAACGGACGCTCTCGATCGCCGGCTTGGCCAGCGTCTTGGCGTCGACATACCATTGCTCGGTCAGCCGCGGCTCGATCGGCACGCCGCCGCGGTCGCCATGCGGCACCATGTGCTTGTGCGGTTCGATCTTGTCGACGAGGCCTTCTGCTTCGAGGATCTCGACGACCTTCTTGCGCGCGGCGAAGCGGTCCATGCCCTCGAGCTCAGCCCAGACCATTTCGTGCTCGCGGTTGGGCGAAAGGCCCTCAAGGAAGTCCTCGTCACCGACGATCGCTACCCGGCCTTCGATGGTCAGCACGTTGATGGCGCGCAGCCCTGCCCGCTTGCCGACCTCGAAGTCGTTGAAGTCATGGGCCGGCGTCATCTTGACGGCGCCGGTGCCGGCGGTCGGGTCCGGATATTCGTCGGCGACGATCGGAATCTTGCGCCCGACGATCGGCAGGATGACATGCTTGCCGACGATCGCCTTGTAGCGTTCGTCGTCGGGATGGACGGCAATGCCGGTGTCGCCGAGCATGGTTTCGGGACGCGTCGTCGCAACGACCAGATAGTCGCGCGTCTCGTATTCGGTCGGCTTGCCCTCTTCGTCAAAGGCGACCGGATGCTGGTAGGTCACGCCGTCTTCCAGCGGATAGCGCAGATGCCAGAGATTGCCATTGATCTCGACCTGCTCGACCTCCAGATCGGAGATCGCCGTCAGCAGTTTCGGGTCCCAGTTGACCAGGCGCTTGTCCTTGTAGATCAGGCCCTGCTTGTAGAGCGTGACGAAGACTTCAAGAACCGCCTCGGACAGGCCCTCGTCCATGGTGAAGCGCTCGCGCGACCAGTCGCAGGAGGCGCCGAGGCGCTTCAACTGGTTGAAGATCAGGCCGCCCGATTCGTCCTTCCATTCCCAGACCTTCTCGATGAAGGCCTCGCGTCCCATCGCACGCCGATGCTGCTGCGTCTCCATCAGCTTGCGCTCGACGACCATCTGGGTGGCGATGCCGGCATGGTCCATGCCCGGCTGCCACAGCACGTCCTTGCCGCGCATCCGCTCGAAGCGGATCATGATGTCCTGCAGCGTGTTGTTGAGCGCATGCCCCATGTGCAGCGAACCGGTGACGTTCGGCGGCGGGATGACGATGGTGAACGTATCCTCGCCGGGCTTGGCATTGGCGCCGGCGCGAAACGCGTCCGCCTCTTCCCAGGCCTTGGCGATTTTCGGTTCGACGGCGGCGGAATCGTAGGTCTTTTCGAGCATTTTGGACCACACTTCGGGGTTCTTGTTGCAGCTTGGTAAATAGGATGGCCGATTGTGAGTCAATAAAAAAGCCGCCCCGGCGACGGAGCGGCCCATGTGCCGGGAGGTGTGTGAAATCAGCGGCGCGGACCGCGCGCCACCCGTTCGATTTCTTCGCGCACGAGGCGTTCGACCAGCGTCGGCAGGTTGTCGTCCAGCCATTCCTGCAGCATCGGCCGCAGCATTTCCTCGGCCATCTCGTCGAGCGAGCGGCGCTGCTGACCGTCGATGGCGGCGGTCAGTTCTCCGAACGAGCGCGACACCTGTTCGATCGTCGCGGCAGAGACCAGCGCCTTGAGGTCCTGGCCATGCTCGGCGCGAGCCGGTCCGGCGGACACAGGCTCGAGTGCAGCGGGGGCCTGCGGGGCAAACGCGGTTGCTGCTTCGACATCGGCCATGGCGGCGGCTTCGAACTCTTCGTCATCGATCGAGGCTTCCGGCTGCGGCATGACCGGCATCTCGACCCGCGGTTCGGCCGGGCGCGGCATCGCGGCACGCAGTTCCGCCATGCGGCCGGTCATCATCGGGCTTTCGGCACGCGGGGCCGGCGCAGAGATCTCGGCGGAAGCGACGTCCGAAAGAGCGGGCCGCTCGACCCGTTCGGACGCCGAGCGAACCCGTGCGGCGAGATCGGCGAGCGAGATGTTGCGGGCCTTTTCGGGATCGGCGACAACCGATGCGGCAATGGCTGCTGCCGCATTGGCGGGGCCGGCGTCGTTTGCCGCCACCATTTCGGCGGCCGCATAGGTATCCTCGTCATCGATGGTCAGCCGGATATCGCCGTCGACCTCGTCCTCATCGTCGTAGACCGGAGGAAGCGTGGAGGAGACCGACTGATTGCCGCCCGGATCATTGCTTTCGATGATCCGGCGGATCGAGGCCAGGATCTCTTCCATGGACGGTTCACGCGCTACACTTGGCTGGGCCATATTCATCCCCGTTGATCCCCGATAAGCGGCCGAAGGCAGAAAGCCGGGCCGATTTCGAATCACCTTAGGATACTCGCTCGTTGAAAAAAATCACGCCGAACCAACTAATTCCGACTGGTACACAGCTTTGTTGGACGCTCGGCGAATTACCGGCCATCCACCGTGCGCAGGCCGAACCAGGCGTCCTTGACCGCCTCGTAGTGGTCCTCGGAGCGGTATTCCGCCACGTCGAGCCCCTGACTCTGGATGGTCAGCCGGCCCGAGGCGGCCAGCACGCTGTAGCTCGCCACGACCGAATTGCGCTGGTAGCTGACAAGGCTCTCCTTGGCGTCCAGCACGGTCTGCTGGGCATTCAGCACGTCGAGCGTGGTCTTCTGGCCGACATTGCGCTCCTCGATCACGCCCTGCAGCGCCAGATTGGCGGCGGACAGCTGCTTTCGGGCAGCAGAAATCGCCGAGGTGGCCGCTTCCATCTGCGCATAGGCGGAGGTCACATGCTGCTGCACGCTGGCGCGGGCGGAATCCACCTTGATGCGCTGTTCGCCGAGCGTCTCCTTGGCCTTGCGGATGTTGCCGTATTCCGCACCGCCCTGATAGATCGGGATTTTCAGCTGGGCCGAGACGGTGGCGGAAGTCGCGTCCGAATTCGAGTAGGACGGCGGCTCGTTCGTCCAGTTGCGCGAGACATTGCCCTGGATCACGACGCCCGGCAGCAGCGTGCCTTCGGCGGACTTCACCTGGTAGCCGGCGGCGTCGACCGCATGGAGCGCCGCCAGGACAAAAGGATGTTCGCGGATGCCGATGGCAATGGCCGCATCGACGCTCGGCGGCAGGGCCTTGGCCGCCGGCGACGGCTGCTTGATCCCCTTGGGCGCCTCGCCGACCACCTGCACATAGGTCGCTTCGCTCTGCTTCAGCTGAGAGATCGCGGCGGCGAGCAGCGCCTGCGAACCGGCCAGCTGGGCTTCAGCCTGACTGACGTCGGTGCGGGTCCCCTCGCCGACTTCCAGGCGGGCGTTGGCGGCATTCAGCTGTTCCTGGAGGAAGGCCAGGTTCTGCTTGCGGATCACGACGATCTGCTGGTCGCGCGCCACGTCGGCATAGGCCTGGGCGGCGGCGAGCAGGATGGAGATTTCCTGGGCGCGCAGGCTCTCGCGGCTGGCGTAAACGCCGGCCTCGGCAGCGCGGACATTGTTCAGCGCCTGAAAGCCGTCGAAAATCTGCTGGGTGATCGAAATGCCGACACTTTGGGTGTTGTAGCCGAAGTCCGGGCTGGGCGGCGCGGTGATATCAGTGATGCGGATGCTGCTGGCCGAAGCGGAACCGGAGATCTGCGGCCGCATGCCGGCCTTGGCAATGGTGACGTTCTCATCGGTGGCGCGCAGCGCCGCGCGGACCGCATTGAGATCCGGATTGTTCTCGTAGGCCTTGGCCATGGCGCCGGACAGCGTCTCCGCCGAAGCCTGCCCGGCGAGCAGGATGAGCATGGGCGCGATTGCGGCGGCGAGAACGGTTTTCCGAATGATCGACACAAGTCACTCCACATCTAGATAGGGCCGGTTCGGCTTTGACTGCAGTCCGCCCTTTGGAACAACGCATATGCGGATGCGTTGACACTTCCCGATACTAGATGACCCGGCGCGGCTTCGGCTGCAACGGCAAGGCCGATCCGCACCGGCGAAACCGCCTGGACGTTGCTCAACGGCAACATTTTCATTCGCAACTGATTAAATCAATTCCGGGGACAGCGCCGTCCCCGGATAAAATGCCGCAGGCTCAAGCGCTCAGAATACGAACTCGGCGGCCTTGCGGAAGCCCGGGAGCGGCTTCAGAGCGGCGTTGAAGAATTCCGTGAACGAGGCGTTGGCGCCGTGGCGGATGTAGACGCGGGCGCGGGCCGCATTGCCGTAGCCGACGACGGCGACCAGACGGCCGCCTTCGCGCAGCTGGTCGAGCAGGCCCTGCGGGATCTCCTCGACGGCGCCATTGATGAAGATCAGGTCGTAGGGCGCTTCGGCCGCATAGCCCTTCTCCAGATCGCCGGTGACGACGGCGACATTGTCGTAGCCGAGGTCGGCGAGCGTCGCGGTCGCCTTGGCGGCCAGCGATTCGTCGCATTCGACGGCGACCACCGACCCGGCGATCTGCGACAGGAGGGCGGCGGTGTAGCCGGCGCCGCAGCCGATTTCCAGGACAAGGTCGTCCTTGGTGATGGCGCCGAGCTGCAACAGCTTGGCGAGCGGCGACGGCTCCATGATGTAGCGCGCCGGCTGGCCGTTGGCGGCTTCCGCGATCTGCATGTCCTCGTCGATATAGGCGAGCGGACGCAGGTTCGCCGGGACGAAGGCCTCGCGCGGCACCGAGAGGAATGCGTTCAGCACCGAGTGCGACGTGACGTCGGTCGTGCGAATCTGGTTGTCCACCATCTTGATGCGTGCTGCGGCAAAATCCATCATGTCAGTCGTCCCACTTCCGGCCGGTTTGTGTCAGCTGTCTTAATTGGCCACAGGACGGCTTTCAAGAAGAGTCGTGGCGATGGCAACAGAATATCGCCACGACGAAGGTCGAGCAGAGTCCCTGCCCCTTCGCCCGCCGACCTCACTCCTCGATGGTGTAGACGTCCGACTCGCAGAAATCGACCTTGTTGGTCACGTCGTAGAAGCTGTCGTCCTCGAACACCGCGCGGGTGGTGAAGACGCAGGCATCGCCGTCATCGGCAAGCGTAAAGCTGCGCGACTTGCCGGCCCACAGGCCCTTCTTGTTCAGAAGCTCGACGCGCTTGCCATTGCCGCCGACCGGCGTCGCGTAGAACTTGACGATCATGTAGGACGTCTTGTTCTCCAGCTTGAAGGTCAGGTTTTCGGCGCTGGCCGTAACAGGCGCAAGAACGGCGGCGGCAATCAGGGCGAAAGAAGCGAAATGGCGCATGGATGGGCTCCTCCAGTGGGATGATGGAGCCGCTTTAGCGGAGCGCCGGGCGTACGCAACGGGCCGGATCGGCCAAATTTGTGTCTATACCGCCATCAAGGGCGATCGGCACAGTTTTGGCCGCTGAGCCGGGCCGGAATGTCTTGTGGAAGGGGGAGAGTGGAGGCCTCGCCCGGAATCGAACCGGGGTGCAAGGATTTGCAGTCCTCTGCGTAACCACTCCGCCACGAGGCCGTCCGTATGCTTAAAAAGCGAGTGGTGGGCGGCGTTTAGAACGGATCGAGAAGGAGCGCAAGGGGCTTGCCGCCTTCGCCCTCTAATTTTTGCGAATGGCGCGCCATGAATGCGCTCGCACCCCGTGCGCGATGCCGCCTCAATGCTTGCCGGCGCGGTTGACCGCCGGATAGCGCTTGCGCCACCAGATCGCCAGGCGACGGCGCCGCCTGCGCACCGAAGCCAGATCATGGGAGAGGACGAAGAGCCCGAGCGGCACCATCCAGAACCCCAGGACGGGCAGGAAGCCGAGAAGTCCGCCGCCGACCAGCGCGGAACCGGTGGCGACGCGGCCGAGCTTGCTGCGCGGAAACGGCAGTTCGAAGCGGCCGAGAACGATGCGTCCGCGCTTGGCGTCGATATAATGTTTGCGTTTGGGCGTGGTCATGCAAATCCCTTGCGAATCCGGGCCCCGGCTCGCTTTTCGATCCGCCAGAAGATGGGATCCCCACAGGATAAAACAAGCGTGTCACATTTTTTTTGAAAAATCGCTTGGCAAATCGACCGGGCATTTGTATTACCCCGCTCACACCGCCGCAAGCGGCTGTTCCCTGGTAGCTCAGCGGTAGAGCATTCGACTGTTAATCGACAGGTCGCCGGTTCGAATCCGGCCCGGGGAGCCATCTCATTCAAAGGCCTGCGCTGAACAAGCGCGGGCCTTTTTCGTATTCTGCCCTGCCCGTCGTCAGGTCTTGTGCCCCGGCGAAACCCGCTCTTCATTTTTGCCTGATATCAAGCCCGGATATTGATTGCGATCAGGAGAAAATTCATATGTGGCTCCAGCTTCATGACGGGGACGGTTTCCCTTTCTTCGTGAACATGGACAATGTCGTCGATTTCCGCTGGTACGAGCGTGAGAAATACACCTGCCTGCTGACGACGGCGCCCGTCGCCGAAAAACTCCACCGCCTCTATGTCCGGGAAAGTGCCGCCGAGATCATGCAGATGATCAAGGGCGAGACCAGACCGTCGCCGAAGATCGCCGCCGCCTCCTGACGGCGGCATCGACCGGCGGTTCTCATCTTTCCAACAGTAAAGTGCGGCGGCGCCTGCCGCCGCTTGCTCTCGTCGCAAGCCCCCGCGGCATGGCCGACGGCAAGGCTGCGCGCGCCGTGCCTAGGCCGAGCGTTCGCGCTCGGCCGGCATTTCGTCCATGGACGCTTCCCACAGCACGACCCGGTTCCGCCCCTGCCCCTTGGCGAGGTACAGCGCCCGGTCGGCGCGTTCGATCGACCGCTCGACGGGCATGTGCGCGCCGAGATCGGCGAGACCGACGGAAGCCGTGACGCGGAATCCATCCTTGCCTTCGACGGAAAACGGCAGGGCGGCGATCCCGGCGATGAAGCGGTTGAGGATGTCGTAGCCGGTCGCAGCGTCGGTCTCCGGCAGGCAGATGAGAAATTCCTCGCCGCCGTATCGGTATATCTTGTCGTAGGGCCGCAGGTGCGCCATGACCCAGCGCGCGACCTCGACCAGAACCGTGTCGCCGACCATGTGGCCGTAATTGTCGTTGATCGATTTGAAGTGATCGAGATCGAGCATGGCGACGACGCAGTGATGGCTGCGCCGGACATATTCCTGCTGCTCGCGAAGGGCGGTCAGCATGCCGATGCGGCTCGGCGCTCCCGTCAGGGGATCGAGATTGAACAAGGCTCTCTGAAGCTCGTCCCTGACGTTCGACATTTCGAGGTTCATGCGCTTCAGCGCGCCGACGAACCGCTCGTAATCCGCACGCGCCACCACGCCGCCGTCCGTTGACGATCGAAGCAGGTGTGCCGCACATTTGTGCATGCGTTCATGCTCGATGCCGATCTCGTGAAAGCCGGGATGGTTCTTGAGGGCGATCGATCCGGTCTGGTAATACCATTGGCCGAAGCGGCACCGGCAGTGGGCATCGGGCCCCAGGTCCGCCTCTTCCGGCACGGCCCGGCAGATGAGAGTGCCGTGCAGCTTTTCGGCCCATTGTTCGTGGTGGTACGAGGCCTGCTCGAGCTCCCTGAGCGCGATCCGCATGAACTCGTCGGATATGTTGGGGATTACCATCCTCACCTCCCGGGTATTCCAACCGCCCGGCGCATCCCGGCGCCATGCCCATTCGGCAAAGTCTAGCGCGGGTCAGGTTTCCCTAAGGTGAAGGACTCGCGAATATTGCGATATTTCGATATTTTTCTCTGCGTCGGCATTCTCTTCTCCAGCCGCGCGCGACCGGCCCGAGCCGGGGTGGCTTTCACTCCTCGGCCGACTGACCTATGCACTTTGTCGGGCTGCAACGTGATCCTGAGGGGGCTTTCAAACGTAAGGCCTTTCAAGACGCATGCAGCATGGTGAAGTATGATGACGAATTCCGGGAGCACACCCATCATCTTGTGGTTCCGCAAGGACCTGCGGCTCGAAGACAATGCGGCGCTGACCTGCGCGGCAGAGTGCGGCAGGCCGATCATCCCCGTCTATATCCTGGAGCCCTCTGAGGCGGGCAACGGCCCGCTCGGTGCCGCACAGGCCTGGTGGCTGCACCATTCCCTGCAAGCCCTTCACCACGCCCTCGAGCGGGTCGGTAGCCGACTCATCCTCAAGCGCGGACCGGCCGACGCCGTCCTTGGTGCGCTGATCGCCGAGACCGAAGCCGACAGGGTATTCTGGAACCGCCGCTATGATCCGCCCGGCATCGCCGTCGACTGCGCGCTGAAGGAAGACCTGATCCGCAGCGGGATCACGGTACGCAGCTTCGCCAGCCAGCTCCTGCACGAACCGACACGGCTGAAGACCGGCGCCGGTGGCCCCTACCGGGTCTACACGCCCTTCTGGCGCGCGCTCGAGGCCTCCGGCGAACCGCCGGAGCCCGTCCCTGCCCCGCAGCGCCTTGCCACGCCGGATCGCTGGCCGCGCAGCGACCGGATCGAAAGCTGGCGCCTGACGCCCGAAAAGCCGGATTGGGCGGCCGAATTCTCCGACATCTGGACGCCGGGCGAAGCGGGGGCACGCGAAAAGCTCATCCGCTTCGTCGATTGCGGCATAGCCGGCTACAAGTCGCACCGCGACTTTCCGGCCCTGCCCAACACCTCCATGCTCTCCCCCCATCTGGCGCTTGGGGAAATCTCGCCCGCCAGCGTCTGGCACGCAACGCGCGGGCTCACCGACCGGGTGCCGGCCGAGGACGTCGTCCATTTCCGCAAGGAGCTCGCCTGGCGCGACTTCTCCTATCACCTGCTCTTCCATTTCCCCGACCTCGCCACGAAGAACTGGAACCCGCGCTTCGACGCCTTTCCCTGGCAGGATGCGCCGGACCGGCTGGAGCGCTGGCAGCGCGGCCAGACCGGCTATCCGATCGTCGATGCCGGCATGCGCCAGCTCTGGCGGCACGGCACGATGCACAACCGCGTGCGCATGATCGTCGCCTCCTTCCTGATCAAGGACCTGATGCTAGACTGGCGCGCCGGCGAGCGCTGGTTCCGCGACACGCTGGTCGATGCCGATCCGGCCTCGAACGCGGCAAGCTGGCAATGGGTCGCGGGATCGGGCGCCGACGCCGCCCCCTTCTTCCGCATCTTCAATCCGGTGAGCCAGGGCGAGAAATTCGACGTCAACGGCGATTACGTCCGCACTTTCGTGCCGGAACTCGCCGGGCTCGACGCCAGCTTCATTCACAAGCCGTTCGACGCGCCGCCAGGCGTCCTGGCGCAAGCGGGGGTGACGCTCGGCGGCAACTATCCGCTGCCCATCGTCGACCACAAGCTCGCCCGCAACCGGGCCATGGCGGCCTACCAGGCGCTGCCGCGGCCGGACGACGCGGCCTGAACCACCACAGCTCCTGCATGTCCTTGCCGGCCGGACCGTCATCGCCGCCGCTATCGACCAGCCGCGCCCGGCGACCCGGGCTGACGTCTGGCATGGTTTTCCCCCAGCCGTCGAAAGGTTGAAAACCGTTTCCTTGCCAATGGCCGCTTGTGCCCGGAAAAGTCGCCGCTTAATCTTCTGGCAAAGAGAAGGCAGATCCGATGACATTCCATCCATCCGTTCTCGAGGCGATCGGCAACACGCCGCTCATCCGGCTGAAGGGCGCGTCCCATTCGACCGGCTGCACCATCCTCGGCAAGGCGGAGTTCCTCAATCCGGGCCAGTCCGTCAAGGATCGCGCAGCCCTCTTCATCATCCGCGACGCCGAGCGGCGCGGCCTGCTGCGGCCCGGCGGCGTGATCGTGGAGGGTACCGCGGGCAATACCGGCATCGGCCTGACGCTGGTCGCCAAGGCGCTCGGCTATCGCACCGTGATCGTCATCCCGGAAACGCAGAGCCAGGAAAAGAAGGACGCGCTGAGGCTGCTTGGCGCCGAGCTGGTCGAGGTTCCGGCCGTTCCCTACAAGAACCCGAACAATTACGTGAAGCTGTCCGGTCGGCTTGCTGCCGAACTGGCCAAGAGCGAGCCGAACGGTGCGATCTGGGCCAACCAGTTCGACAATACCGTCAACCGTGACGCCCATATCGCCACCACCGCCCGCGAGATTTTCGACCAGACCGGCGGCGAGGTCGACGGCTTCATCTGCGCGGTGGGCTCCGGCGGCACGCTGGCCGGCACCGGCATGGGCCTTCGCCGCCTGAAAGCCGAGGTCAAGATCGGCATCGCCGATCCGGAGGGGGCCGCACTCTACGAATACTACAAGAACGGCGAACTGAAATCGTCCGGCTCCTCGATCACCGAGGGCATCGGCCAGGGCCGCATCACCGCCAATCTCGAAGGCTTCACGCCCGACTACGCCTACCAGATCCCCGATGCCGAAGCGCTCGACATCGTGTTCGACCTGGTGGAAAACGAGGGCCTGTGCCTCGGCGGCTCGTCCGGCATCAACATCGCCGGCGCCATTCGCCTTGCGCGCGACCTCGGACCGGGGCATACCATCGTCACCGTGCTTTGCGACTACGGCAACCGCTACCAGTCCAAGCTTTTCAATCCGGACTTCCTGCGCTCCAAGCAGTTGCCGATACCGGCCTGGATCGAGAAGAAAACCGACTACGCGGTGCCCTTCGAACCGACCGAGTGAGACCCATGCCGACCACTGCCCTCTACCGCGACGATTTCTACCTCGCCACTGCGGAGGGCACGGTCACCCGGATCCACGAAGACGGATCAATCGAGCTCGACCAGACCTGCTTCTACGCCACGTCCGGCGGCCAGCCGGGCGATACCGGCCTGTTGGAGCGTGCCGACGGCTCGAAGATCGAGATAGCACTCACCCGCCACGGCGAGACCAAGGACATCATCCTGCACCAGCCGGCCGAAGGCCAGGCGGTACCGCAGCCCGGCGAGACGCTGGTGCTGCACGTCGACTGGCCGCGGCGCTACAAGCTGATGCGCATGCACACCGCCTGCCACCTGCTGTCGGTCGTCTGCCCCTACCCCATTACCGGCGCCGCCGTCGGCGAGGACGAGAGCCGCGTCGACTTCGACATGGCCGAGACCATCGACAAGGATCAGGTGACGGCCGACCTCATGCGGCTCGTCGGCGAGAACCATCCGATCTTCGTCCAGTGGATCACGGACGAGGAACTGGCCGCCAATCCGGGCATCGTCAAATCCAAGAATGTCCGCCCGCCGATCGGCATGGGCCGCGTCAGCCTGGTGTGCATCGGCGAGAATTCGAGCGTTGACAGTCAGCCCTGCGGCGGCACACATGTCTCCGAGACCCAGGAGGTCGGGGCGATTCACATCGCCAGAATCGAGAAAAAAGGCAAGGAGAACCGTCGGTTCCGCATTCGTTTCGGCACCCCGGAGGCCTCAGCCTGACAGAGTATTGGGAGAAGCGCATGCCTGCGGAGAGAAGCCGTTTCGTCGTGTCCGCCGACTGGGTGGAGAAACAGCTCGGCGCACCGGAGTTCAGGATCGTCGACGCATCCTGGTACCTGCCCGCGCACAACCGCAACGGCGCGGTCGAATACGCCTCCGGCCACATTCCAGGCGCGGTCTTCTTCGATCAGGACGCGATTGCCGACCAGACCACCGGCCTGCCGCATTCGCTGCTTTCGCCGGCGAAGTTCGCCGAGGAAATGGGCCTGCTCGGCATTTCCGTGACCGACACGATCGTCGTCTATGACGGCCCCGGCTTCTTCTCGGCGCCGCGCGCCTGGTGGATGCTGCGCGTCATGGGCGCCCGCAATGTCTATGTGCTCGACGGCGGCATCGACGCGTGGAAGGTCGAGGGCCGGCCGCTGCAGACCGACCTGCCGGAACCGGCGCCCGTCACCTTCGATTTCGATTTCGCCCGCAGCCGCGTGACCTCGTTCAACGAAATGCGCGACATCGCCGACAAGGGCGTGCGCCAGATCGCCGATGCGAGGCCGGCCGGCCGCTTCACCGGCGAGGAACCCGAGCCGCGCGAGGGCATGCGCTCCGGCCATATCCCCGGCGCCCGCAGCGTGCCCGCCTCCTCGCTGTCGGAAAACGGCCATCTCAAGGACCTGCCGACGCTGCGCTCGATCTTCACCGAGGCCGGCATCGATCTCAGCCAGCCGATCATCACCAGCTGCGGTTCGGGCGTGACCGCCGCCGTCGTCACGCTGGCGCTGGAATCGCTCGGCCATACCGACAATTCGCTCTATGACGGCTCTTGGTCGGAATGGGGCGGACGCGATGACACGCCGGTGGTGACCGGTCCGGCCGAGCCCGTGCCCACGACGGCGCACGGCCCGCTGACCGCCCATGTCACGCGGCTCGAAATGACCGCGCCGCCGAAGACCAGCCTCGCCGTGCCGGTCAACATCCAGACCGCCATCATGCGCACGCACGAGATCCCGCTGCCCTTCTACCGCTTCCTGCACCGCCAGGTCGGCGCGCGCTGGCACTGGTATCAGCGCATCCGCATGACCGACGGCGAGCTGAAGGCCATCATCCACAGCCCGAAGGTGACGATTTCCGTTCTCTACGTGAACGGCGCTCCGGCCGGCTTCTTCGAACTGTCCCAGGAAAGCGACGAGGTTGTCGAGCTGTCGTATTTCGGCCTGTTCGAACACGCGCTCGGGCTTGGCATCGGCAAGTGGTTCCTGCTTCAGGCGCTCTATACCGCCTGGCAGCTCAATCCGCAGAAGGTCACCGTGATGACCAACACGCTCGACCATCCGCGCGCCCTGCAGCTCTACCAGCAGTTCGGCTTCTCGCCGGTCGAGACCTTCGAGGCGATCGTCGATCCGATCAGCGAATCGGAACTGCTGCAGATGATCCGTCGCGACGGCGCATCCCTCTGAGACCGACGCATTGAACCCGGCCGGCGCATCGCGCCGCCGGGGCTTTTCCCGCTTACACAATGGCGGCACTCGCGGCCGCCCGGTTCGATTGCCTCAGTTCTCGGCGGTCTGTTCGCGCTTGAAATAGCCGTCGATCAGGACGATGTGTTCCACCGCCAGTTCATAGCAATAGGTGATCTCGCGCGCCTGCGGGTCCCAGAAGGCGTTCGGCACGCCGCAGCTCTTCGCCGTCAGCTTGATGCCATCGTCGAACTTGTACTTGGCGCCGACCGACTGCGCGATGCTTTCCAAGACGCCCGCCTCCTTCAGCACGTCGGCGAAGAAGTCCATGTTCTCGTCGCCGGTCGGCTCGTAGCTGACGGTCATGTTGGAGCCGGGTCCTTCGCCCACATAATGAGGTTCCAGCAGCCCGAACCAGCTGTTCTTGGTGCGCTCGTATTCGAAGGCGCATTCTTCACGTCTTGATTGAGGAAAATCGATCGAGTCTGCGAATTTCTTGAAGAATTCTGGATCGGCCCCGGTCATCATGCAGACGATCTGGAAGGCGCGCTGGCGGTCGAGGGCGTGGGTGTCGAGGAAGTCGGTGTCGGTCAGGCCGCCGTCCTTGGCTTCGTCGGTGAGAAACCAGGCGTCGGCCGCATCCTGGATCGCCACGTCGAGTTCCTCGCTGTCGCCTTCGAGCAGCAGGATCGACGACAGCGCATCCACCGCGTCCTCCTCGCGCCCGAGCACCGGCAGGCCGAACTCGGCGATCAGCATGTGCCCCGCCTCGTGGAACAGCGTGAAGATCGCGTTGTTGACGACGAAGGTGCGTGCCTCCTCGATCTGTTCGGGGGTCGGCTTGCTGTCCTCCGCCGCGCGCGCCACCGCCACGGGGCCGGACAGGATCACGGCCAGCCCGATCAAAATCACCCGCTTCACAACTACCCTCATGCCAATCCCCCCAAGCCTGATGCCGCTGCAAAGGCGCAGCAAAGTTAGCCTATCGGCATTTGCCGGGATAAGGCCATTTCTGGGTGAATCGGGGCTCTCCGTGGCCGGAATCGGGTGGCTGGCGACGCTTCTTCGTCCGATGGTCCGCCGTCCACAGGAGAAACAGCCATGACGACCATCGCCTTCACCGCCATTCCGACTGCCGATGCCGAAGCCCTGCGGGCAGGCGCGCCGGATGCCTACGGGCTCACCCCGGAACGCCGCCTGACGCAGGGCAGCGGCTATCCCTGCCGCCATTGCCTCGATTTCATTGGCGACGGCGAAGCCTATCTGACGCTCGCCTACCGCCCCTTCCCGGCGCTCCAGCCCTATGCCGAAACCGGGCCGATCTTCCTGCATGCCGAGCCCTGCGCCCGCTACGAGGCAAGCGAGGTCCTGCCGCCGGTGCTGACGCAGAGCCGGGACTTCATCCTGCGCGGCTACGGCCATGACGACCGCATCGTCTACGGCACCGGCGCCGTCACCCTCAGGGAGAAGGTCGAGGACCGGGCCCGCGAACTGCTGGAGAAGCCCGAGATCGCCTATGTGCATGTGCGTTCGGCGCGCAACAACTGCTATCAGTGCCGGATCGACCGGGCCTGACGGCGACCGCCATAAAAAAGGGGCCGGCCTTTCGAGAAGGCCGGCCCCTCGACCGTGTCTGTGCATTGCCGACGGACCTGACGCAACGGAAAGACGGTCGAACCTCAGGGCGCCGATCAGGCGACGTTGAGCACGATCTCCGGTGCATGCATCTCGTAGCCCAGCGCTTCGGCGACCGGCCTGTTGGTGATGCGGCCGCGATGGACGTTGAGGCCGTTGCGCAGGTGGCGGTCTTCGGCGATGGCGCGCAGGCCGCGGTCGGCAAGCGCCAGACCGTGCACCAGCGTCGCGTTGTTGAGCGCATGCGCCGAGGTGACCGGAACCGCGCCCGGCATGTTGGCGACGCAGTAGTGGACGACGCCGTCGACGACATAGGTCGGATCGGAATGCGTGGTGGCATGCGAGGTCTCGAAGCAGCCGCCCTGGTCGATCGCCACGTCGACGATGACGGAGCCTTCCTTCATGCCGGACAGCATTTCGCGCGTCACCAGCTTCGGTGCGGCCGCACCCGGGATCAGCACGGCGCCGATGACGAGATCGGCGGCGAAGACTTCGCGTTCCAGCGCATCGATGGTCGAGTAGACCGTGTGAACGCGGCCGGCGAACAGATCGTCGAGCTGGCGAAGGCGCGGCAGCGAGCGGTCGATGATCGTCACGTCGGCGCCGAGGCCAACGGCCATGCGGGCGGCATGCAGACCGACCACGCCGCCGCCGATGACGGCGACCCGGGCCGGCAGGACGCCCGGAACGCCGCCGAGCAGGATGCCCGAGCCGCCATGGGCCTTCTGCAGCGCGGTCGCGCCCGCCTGGATGGCAAGCCGGCCGGCGACTTCCGACATCGGCGCCAGCAGCGGCAGGCCACCGCGGTCATCGGTCACGGTCTCGTAGGCGACGGCGGTCACGCCGCTGTCGACCAGTCCTTTGGTCTGGTCCGGATCGGGCGCGAGATGCAGGTAGGTATAGAGGATCTGGCCTTCGCGCAGCTGCACCCATTCGCTCGGCTGCGGTTCCTTGACCTTGACGATCATGTCCGACTTGTCGAACACGTCCCTGGCCGTGGCGGCGATCCTGGCGCCGGCCGCAATGTAGGCGCCGTCGTCGGCACCGATGCCGGCGCCGGCGCCGGTCTCGACCAGCACCTCGTGACCATGCGCCACATATTCGCGCACCGCGCCGGGCGTCAGGCCGACGCGATATTCATGATTCTTGATCTCCTTGGGGCATCCTACGCGCATCTTCGTTCCTCTCGTGCCGGCTTCCCGCCGGTCATTGCGTCAAGGCGCGAATTCAAGCATTTGCGGGGCGTGAATGTCCTTGCAAATTCCGCTTGCGCAGCGCCAATTTTCGCTGATTATTGCGAAAATTGATCTCGTTTCGAAGGTTCTTCGAATGTCTGACCTCGACACCATCGATCTTGCCATCCTCAAAGCGCTCCAGCAGAACGGCCGGATCACCAATGCGGAGCTCGCCCAGAAGGTGGGACTGAGCCCTTCGGCCTGTTCCCGGCGGCACGATCTGCTCGAGCGCTCGGGGGTGATCAGCGGCTATCACGCGCGCCTGTCGCAGAAGGCGCTCGACTACAGGATGATCGCCATCGTCCACATCTCGCTCTCCGGCCAGTTCGCCAAGACGCTGTCGGAATTCGAGACCGCGGTGAAAAAGTGCCCCAATGTGCTGGTGTGCTACCTGATGTCGGGCGAATACGACTACATCCTGCGCGTCGCCGCCAAGGACCTCTCCGATTACGAGCGCATCCACCGCGACTGGCTGTCGGCCCTGCCCCATGTGGTGAAGATCAATTCGAGCTTTGCGCTGCGCGAAGTGATCGAACGCGCCAATGTCGGGCTCTGAGCTGGGCTTCACTCCGCCTCGGCATCAAAAAGCGGCAATCCCTCGCATTTGACATTTCCGGTTGAGCCGGCGGCAAGGCTTTTGCGCCATGCTGTGCCAAATCGGACCGAACGGGGGAAGCGATGCAGTCCAAACTCGCGATGGAAGTACGAAAGGCGCAGCGAAGCCGCTGCCGTCTCAACGGCAAGGTGCGCCACCTCAACCAGGAAGCGGAAGGCCGCATCCTCAATGTCTCGCGCACCGGCATCGCCATCGAGCTCAAGGGCCGCCTGCATGCCTCGACCGGCAGCAACGTGCTGATACAGACCGACGACATCGGCCTGATCGAGGGCACCGTGCGCTGGTCGCGCAGCGGCTATCTCGGCGTGCAGATCAAGCAGAACAGCAATACGCTGGCGCAGATGTCCGCCTATTTCCGCAACTACCACAAGGAAGTCAGGCCGGTGCTCTCCCGCTAGCACCGGCCACCACCTTCACCGACGAATGACCGACGCGCGGCGGACAGCCGGGCGCGCCGCCGGGGTGACCGACACACCCCTGTGATTTTACGGATGCACTCCTGGAAAAACGGACCTAGTCTCGGCGTCGAGACCGTTTTCCCGAGGAGCCCCCCATGTCGTCCCTGATCGATCTCCACCCCATGTCCCGCCGCGCCTTTCTCGGCGGTTTCGCCGCCACGACGGCGCTCATCACGCTCCATCCCTTCGCCGTGCGCGCCAATGGCAATGCCACCCAGGCGCATCTTCGGCTGATGGAAACCACCGACATCCACGTCAACGTGATGCCCTATGACTATTATGCCGACAAGCCGAACGACACGATGGGGATCGCCCGCACCGCCTCGATCATCGACCAGATCCGCGCCGAGGCCGGCAACTCGATGCTCATCGACAATGGCGACCTTCTGCAGGGCAATCCGATGGGCGACTACATGGCCTACAAGAAGGGCATGAAGGCCGGCGACCTGCATCCGGTGATCAAGGCGATGAACGTGCTCGGTTATGATTGCGGCACGCTCGGCAATCACGAGTTCAACTACGGCCTCGACTTCATGTTCAACACGCTCGGCGGGGCGAATTTCCCGATCGTCTGCGCCAACCTGACCAAGGGCCAGCTCGCCAGCGATCCGAAACAGGATGAGTTGCACTTCAAGCCCTATGTCATCGTCGAGAAGATGATCAAGGACGGCGCCGGCGGCGAGAACCCGATCAAGGTCGGCTTCATCGGCTTCGTGCCGCCGCAGATCATGCTGTGGGACGCCAAGAACCTCGAGGGCAAGGGCCAGACCCGCGACATCGTCGAGGCGGCCCGCGCCTGGGTGCCCGTGATGAAGGAGGAAGGCGCCGATCTCGTGATTGCCCTTTCTCACTCCGGCATCGACGGCAAGGGCCTGAGCGAGCGCATGGAGAACGCCTCGCTCTATCTCGCCGGCGTGGACGGCATCGATGCGATCTTCACCGGTCACCAGCATCTGGTCTTCCCCGGTCCGAAGGATTTCGTCGACATCGAGGGCGTCGATGCGGCCAAGGGCACGTTGCTCGGCAAGCCGGCGGTCATGGCCGGCTTCTGGGGCTCGCATATGGGCCTGATCGACCTTTTGATCGAAAAGGAAGGCAACGGCTGGACGATCGTCGACTTCACCTGCGAAGCCCGGCCGATCTACCACCGCGACGAGAACCGCAAGATCGTCGCCGACGTCACCGACAAGGCCGAGGTCGTCGCCTCGGTGACCGACGACCATGCGGCGACCCTGGATTATGTCCGCACCCCGGTCGGCAAGACCTCGGCGCCGCTCTATTCCTACTTTGCCCTCGTCGCCGACGACCCGTCGTTGCAGATCGTCTCCAATGCGCAGATCTGGTACATCAAGGACATGCTGAAGGACGGCCCGCACAAGGACCTGCCGATCCTCTCGGCCGCCGCCCCCTTCAAGGCCGGCGGACGCGGCGGCGCGGACTACTATACCGACGTCGCGGCCGGCGACATCGCCATCAAGAACGTCGCCGACCTCTACCTCTATCCGAACACCGTCCAGGCCGTGGTGATCACCGGCGAGCAGGTCAAGAACTGGCTGGAAATGTCCGCCGGCATGTTCAACCAGCTGAAACCGGGGAACAAGGACCAGCCGCTGATCAACCCCGACTTCCCGTCCTACAACTTCGACGTGATCGACGGCGTAACCTACCGGATCGACCTTTCCCAGCCGGCGAAGTTCGACAAGGACGGCAAGGCGGTGAACCCGGATGCGAACCGCATCGTCAACCTGATGTTCGACGGCAAGCCGATCGACCCGGCGCAGAAATTCGTCGTCGCCACCAACAACTACCGCGCCGGCGGCGGCGGCAAGTTCCCCGAGATCGCGACCGACAAGGTGGTCTTCGTCGCGCCCGACACCAATCGCGACGTGATCGTGCGCTACATCGTCGATCAGGGCGAGATCAATCCGTCGGCCGACGGCAACTGGTCGTTCGCGCCGATGGCCGGCACGACGGCGATTTTCGAGAGCGGGCCGAACGGCCGGCAATATGTGTCCGCAATCAAGGGCGCCAAAATCGAGGAGGCCGGCGACGCCGCCGAGGGTTTTGCTAAGTTCCGATTGGTGCTCTGAACCCCTCGACGGACCGCTGAAGTGACGGGACGCAAACGCGCCCCGTCCCGGCCGGCCCTGTTCAGGCTATCCTGGTCAGCCGGTTCTGTTCCGGTCCATGCGGCGGCGCGCCATGAAGCATCTGCATGGCATCGGACACCGAGGTCGGGCAGAGCCCGAGCGTGTCGCGGAACCGCTCCACCAGCCATTTCGCCGCAGGCCCCGGAGGGCTCGCCGCCGGCCAGGCGGCGAAGATCGGATAGTCCAGCGTCTCGTAGGCATCGACGTCGAGCCGGACGATCTGCCCGCTCGCAAGCTCGTCCCGCATCATCGCCAGCGGCACGCCGCCCCAGCCGAGCCCGCCGGCGATCAGCTGCTTCTTCGTCGCCATGTCGCTCACCCGCCAGGTGCGACGCGAGAAGACGTTGAAATCCTTGCCGTCGCTCGGCGCATTCGAATCGGCGACGACGATCTGGATCTCGTCGCGCACATCCGCAAGCGAAAGACGCCGTCCGAGCTGTGCCAGCCGATGACCGGCGGCGGCCACCGGCGTCAGGAACGAAACGCCGATCCGCTCGCTGGTGGTGGCATCGGCAGACATCTCCATCGATCCGCCGATCCCCACGTCGATGGCGCCCTGATCAAGCAGGCGGCTGACGAGAAAGGGGCTGCCGACCGTCAACCGCAACCTCACCGTCTGGAAACTCTCCTGGAAATTGCGCAAGACCTCCACCAGAAGCCTGTCCGGAACCATCGCGCTGACGGCAAGCTTCACCTCACCTTCCAGCCCTTGCGTCAGCGCCTTGCTGCGGGCCCGCAGGCTGTTCAGGTCCGAGATCATCCGGTGCGCGTCCTCGAGGATCGCCCGTCCGGCATCGGTGAGGATCGGCTGGCGCGAGCCGCTGCGCTCCAGCAGGCTCAGCTGTAGCTGCGCCTCGAGATTGCCGATCGTGTAGCTGATCACCGACTGGGCGCGGTTGAGCTGGCGGGCGGCGGCGGAAAAACTGCCCGTCTCGGCGACGGCGACAAAAACCTGCAACTGGTCGAGCGTCGGGTTGGGAAGCATGGACCTATCCACTTCATCGATGAACTCGATCCATATTATCACAGTTCAATCGATAGTGAACCGGGATTATCTGTGAGGAACCGCCTAAGGCCTGCTCCCAGGGTCCCAGGCGGACAGCCCATTCCACACCCAGAGGTGACCTCGATGTCCTCCATTCTTCTCGTAACCGGCAGCACGCGCGGCGACGATTCGCTCTCCAACAAGATCGCCCGCCAGCTCGCCGACGACCTGTCCGCCAAGGCCGGGGGCGCCGCCGTCGTCGAACGCGGCCTCGCCCGCGAGCCCCTGCCCCATATCGGCGCCGACTTCTCCTCGGCCATCCGCCTGCAGCCGGAAGACCGCACGCCCGCCCAGGCCGAAGCCATCGCCGTCTCCGATGCCGCGGTTGACGAACTGCTCGCCGCCGACACGATCATCATTTCGACCGGCTTCATCAATTTCGGCATTTCGTCGATCGTCAAATCCTGGATCGACCACGTCGCCCGCTCCGGCCGGACCTTCCGCTACAGCGAAAACGGTCCCGTCGGTCTTGCCACCGGCAAGAAGGCCTATCTGGTGATCGCTTCGGGCGGCATCTACTCCTCCGGCCCGGGTACGACGCTGGACTTCGCCGAACCTTATCTGCGGTCTGTTCTGGCCTTCCTCGGCATCACCGACGTCGAGACGATCCGCATCGAAGGCGTCGCCTACGGCCCGGAAGCCGCCGAAAAGGCGATCTCCGCGGCGGAAGAAAAGGCGCGTGAACTGGCCCGCGCCGCCTAAGAAATGTTCCCTGCCGGCCGCCCGACCACCCGGTTGCGGCCGGCATTCTTGGCCTTGTAGAGCCGCTCGTCGGCTTCGGCCAGGAGGGCGTTGAAGCTGCCGCCATCCTCCGGGGCGGTGGCCACGCCGAGGCTCACGGTCACCGCCTCGCCCGCCATGTTGCGGATCCGGTCGCTGATGTGCCGGCACACCTGGCCGCTGCGCTCCAGCGCTTCCTCGTGGCCGGCAAGCGGCAGGAGGATGACGAATTCCTCGCCGCCATAGCGGAACAGATGGTCGTCCCCGCCGATCCCCTCCTGCAGGGCCGTGGCGATCTCGCGCAGCAGGTCGTCGCCGCTCAGATGTCCGAACCGGTCGTTGATCGACTTGAAGTGGTCGACATCGACGATCACCAGGCTGATCGGCGTATTCGCACGCAGTGCTTCGCGCACCAGCCGGGGAACCTCGATTTCCATGCGGCTGCGGTCGTAGACGCCGGTCAGCACGTCGCGCCCGGTGCGCGCCAAAAGGTCCTCGTAGCGCTCGCGGAAGGTCAGGTCGCTGAACACATCGCCGATCGGCCGGCGCGAATGCAGCGCGCCATTGCCGCGAAAGACGAATTGGTAGAGGGCAAACAGGCCGGAATAGAGTGCGGCTGCCGCCATCTTGGCCTTCCAGCCGCCCCAGAAGACGGCGGCCGGCGCGTCATAGAGATGCCGCAGCAAGGCAAAGAAGCCGAGCTGGTCGAAGCTCAGCATCACGACGCCGCTCAGCGTGAAACGCAGGATCGTCCAGCGCGGCAGGAATTTGCCGAGCCGCTCGTAGAGCAGAATGATTCCCAGCGCGTCGATGTAAAGCAGCGTCGTGCCCCAGAGCATCAGCAGGCCCATGTCGCTGAGGAAGCCCATGTCGGCGACCTGGCCGGGCGCCGGCTCGACGGTCTGGTGCAGCATCAGCAGCTGGGCGATCACCAGCGTCACCAGATTGCCGAGGAACAGGCCATAGATCGGCTGACGCACCGTCGAGGCGTCTTCCTGGATGTAGAGCATCAGGATCATCATCAGCTTGCCGGCGAAGAACACCGAGGAGCCGGGCGACACCACACCGAAGGGCAGCGACACGTAGAAGACGGCGGCGAGATAGGTCTCGACGAAGTGCATCACCCCGAGTGCCGTCAGGAAGACGCCGAGGCCGATGCGGTGGCGAAGATGCAGGAGTGCCGTCATCAGAGCGAAATAGAGGACCGCCTCGCAGACGAACAGGATGAGGTTCCAGCTTTCGGTCATTTCAAACCACCACCCTGTCCCTTGCCCGAGACGCTGTCATTTCTGCTATCCGACCGGCGGAGCCGGTGAGCACGGCGGCGACGGACGCCGGCACTTTCTCGGCGATCTCGCTGAGTGCCATGGGCTTGCCAAGCAGATAGCCCTGCAATTCGTCGCAGCCCGAGCGCGCCAGGAACAGGGCCTGTTCGATGGTCTCCACGCCCTCCGCCACGACCCGCATGCCGAGTCGGGTGCCAAGGTCGATGATCGCATGAACGATCGCCGCCGCGCTCTCGTCCTCGCCGAGATTGCTGACGAAACTGCGGTCGATCTTGATTGCGTCGAAGGGGTAGCGGCTGAGGTAGCTCAGCGACGAATAGCCGGTGCCGAAATCGTCAAGCGCGATGGAAAACCCGTCACGCTTCAGTTCGGTGAGCAGTTGCAGGGCGCGGCGGTCGTCGTCGATCAGCACGTTCTCGGTGATCTCCAGCTCCAGCCGGCTCGGATCGATCCCGGCGGCGCGGACGATCTCGCCGAGCCGGCGCTGGAAGCCGCCATGGCGGAACTGCAGGGGGCTGACATTGATCGACAGGCGCTCGACCGACGTTTCGGCGAGGATCCGGCAGGCCTCGTGAATGACCCATTCGCCGAGCGCGATGATCCGGCCGGAAACCTCGGCCACGGGAATGAAGTCGCCCGGGCTGATCAGCCCGCGCTCGGGATGGTGCCAGCGGATCAGCGCCTCGTAGGAATCGATGCGGGCGGTCTGTGCCGTGACGCGCGGCTGCAGGAACAGTTCGTATTCGTTGCCCGCCAGCGCCGCATCCATGTCGATTTCCAGCGCACGCCGCTTCTCGATCAGCTCGTTCATGCCGGCCTTGAACAGCTTGAAGGTATTCCGCCCGGAATTCTTCGCATGATAGAGGGCGATGTCGGCGCGGCCGACCAGCTCCTCCGCACTTTCGGCGTGCTCCGGACACACAGCCGCACCAATGCTGACCCCGCATTTCACCCGCTCGCCGCCGTCGATCTCGAAGGGGGTGCGAAAGGCCTGCACCAGCCGACGGCAGATATCCTCGACCTGGGCGTGAAAATTGACATTCGACAGGATGAGCGCGAATTCGTCGCCGCCGAGCCGCGCCGCCACATCGTGGCGGCCGAGGATCGCCTGCAGCCGGCGCGCCGTCTCGCGGATCACCGCGTCGCCCGCCGGATGGCCGTGCACATCGTTGATGTCCTTGAAATGGTCCAGATCGACCATGACGACCGCGCAGCCCCTGCCCATCGGCGCCGTCAGCACGCTCTCCGCCAGCTTCTCGTTGAACAGCGCCCGGTTCGGCAGGCCGGTCAGCGGATCATGCAGCGCCAGATAGCGGATATGGCTTTCGGCCAGCTTGCGCTCGCGCAGGTCGACCAGGCAACCGATCCGCATCGACTTGCCGCGATAGACGATCTCGCGGCCCCGCGCCTCGATCGGCACGAGCTCGCCGTCGGCGCGCCGCAGCATGATCTCCCGGTTGAGGTCGGCGCCGCCGGTCACCACGTGGTCGAGCACGGCCATGTCCGGCTCGGGGAGGAAATCGTAGATGGAGCGCCCGAGCAGCTCCGCCAACGGTACGCCCGCCAGTTCGCCGAGCTGCTGGTTGCCGTCGACGATGATGCCGCCGTCATGGATGACGATCGCCTCGAAGGTGGCATTGGCGAGCGCGGTGACGCGTTCGGCCTCCTCATGGTCGCGCTTCAGCGAGCGAAGCTCCTCGCGCGCCTTTTCCTCAGCAGCGATATTGTCCATCAGCCGGTTGAACAGGCCGGTCAGCTTTTCCGCCTCGTCACCCGCCACCACCGGCAGGCGATGCCGCAGATCGGCGGTGCCGCCGACAAGGTCGGCGAGGGCCTGTTCGACATGACCGACGCCGAGCCGGCTGCCATGCTCCGAGACGTTGAGGCCGATTTCCTCGACCTCCGCCGCCACGCGAATGCGCATGACCCGGTCCAGCGCGGCGAAGAACAGGTAACCGAGCCCGAAGGACCAGTAGAAATTGAGGCCGGCGCCGAACACCTGGATATAGAGCTGGTCGAAACGCGAGCCGGCCGGCAGCCGCTCGACGGGGGCCAGAAGCGCCAGCAGCAGCGTGCCGGCGACACCGGCAAAGGCGTGCACGCCGATCGCCCCCACCGCGTCGTCGATCTTCAGTCGTCGTTCCAGCAGGTCGTTTCCGGCGATCGCGACGAGGCCACCGATCGCGCCGATCAGCAGCGCCCCGCCCGGTTCGAGGATGTGGCAGCCGGCCGTCACCGCGACCAGCCCGCCCAGCATGCCCGACAGCGACTTCTCCGGCAGCACCACGCCGTCCTGTATATGGCCAAGCACATAGCCGACACAGGTGCCGATGCCGCCGGCGAGCACCGTATTGAGGATGATCGGCGCGACGTCGGCCGTGGCATGCAGCGTGGAGCCGCCATTGAAGCCGATCCAGCCGAAGAACAGCAGCAGCGCGCCGGTGGTGGAGAGCACCGGGCTGTGGCCGGCGATCCGCACCGGACGCCCGTTTTCGTCATAGCGCCCGAGGCGCGGTCCGATGACGATGCAGGCGGCAAGCGAAATCCACCCGCCGGTGGAATGCACCACGGTTGAGCCGGCGAAATCGACGAAGCCGAGATTGCCGAGGAAGGCGCCGGAATTGGGTGCCAGCGCCGCGCCCCAGACCCAGTGGACGAAGGTCGGATAGATCAGCGCCGACAGCACCAGCGAGCCGATGACATAGGCCACGAGCTTCATGCGCTCGGCCACGGCGCCTGAGACGATCGTCGCGGCCGTGCCGCAGAACATCACCTGGAAGACAAAGAAACCCGCCTCCCACTCGTCGAGCGAGCGCAGCAGGAAATAGTCGCCGTCAATGCCGATCGGCAACCAGGACGATGCACCGAAGGCGATCATGAAGCCGACCGCGGCAAAGGCGACGACGCCGAAGACGAAGTCGAGCAGGTTCTTCTGGGCAACGTTGATCGAGTTCTTCGAGCGCACCATGCCGGCTTCGAGCAGCAGGAATCCGACCTGCATCATCATCACGAGCGCGGCGGCGGTCATTACCCAGACGAGGTCGACGCTGTGCACCGTGGCAAAGGCGGCGGCGTCTTCCGCCTGCGCGCCACCCGGGAGGGACAGGCAGGCCGCCGCGCCCACAAAGGGCCGCAGCCATCCGGACCCAAACGGTCGAAGGCGCCTCAAATAACGAAACACTGGGAAATCCCGAAATTATGCACTGCACCATAGAAGCCAAAATCACTTAACAATCGGTGATCGCTTTAACGGACTTTTCAGCATGTCGGGCGTGTGGGAGAGGCGCGCAACGCGCCTCTCGGGCGCGTCAGACGTTGCGCGACTTGGCGCCGTCGGAAAACAGCGCCGCACCGTTCTGGTCGATGATCTGGCGCGCCTTGCGGAAGGTGCATTCCAGAGCATCCTGTTCCGAGGTGAACACGTCGGCGCGGATGAAGATGCGCTCCAGCGTCTCGCCGTTCACCTGCTTTTCGATGCGCCCGGCAAGCCTCAGCTGGCTGCCTTCGCGGATCGGGCTGGCATGGATCACGCAGTCCTGGTGGACCTGCGGCTCGGCCGTCGGACCGGCGGAAGCCTTCTGCGGCTTGGCGCCGCCGGAAAAGAGCGAGAAGAGGCTGGACAAGATGGACATGGCGCCTGCCTAGCACAGGCGCGCCGAAGACAGAAGCCCCTGCCGCCATTCGGTCGCGGAAATGACCCAATCGCCCCTCACCCTCCGCGGCAAAAAGGGAGAGCTCATGATCCGCCGCATCCTCGTCGCCCTGGTCGTCTTCGCCGCCATCGTCTGGCTGATGAACACCAGCCTGTTCAGCCGCTTTCCCGAGGGCAGCGGACCGCGGGTGATCGCCCATCGCGGCCAGCATCAGGTCTACGACCGCACCGGGCTCGACAACGAAACCTGCACCGCGACCCGAATCGGGCCGCCCTCGCATCCCTATCTCGAAAACACGTTGGCCTCGATGCAGGCCGCCTTTTCCGCCGGCGCCGCCGTGGTCGAGCTCGACGTGCACCTGACGCCGGACGGCAAGTTCGCCGTATTCCACGACTGGACCCTCGACTGCCGAACCGACCTTGCCGGGGTCACCGAAAACACGCCCTTTGCCGAACTGACCAAGGCCGACATCGGTTACGGCTACACCGCCGACGGCGGCCAGACCTTCCCCTTCCGCGGCAAGGGCGTCGGCCTGATGCCGGAACTCGACCAGGTGTTCCAGGCCTTCCCGGACAAGCGCTTCCTTGTCAACTTCAAGAGCGAACGCGCCGAGGAAGGCACGGAACTCGCAGCCCGGCTTTCGCGCGATCCGAAGGCGCTTGCCACCGTCTTCGGGGTCTATGGCGGCGGTCGCCCGACGGACGAGACGCTCAACGCCCTGCCCGCCCTTCGCGGCTATACCAGGACGTCGGCCAAGGAGTGCCTGCTGTCCTATCTCGCCACCGGCTGGTCGGGCCATGTGCCGGCGAGCTGCCGCAACCGGCTGCTGCCGGTGCCGGTCAATTATGCGCCGCTTCTGTGGGGCTGGCCGGTGCGTTTCGTCGAGCGCATGCAGGCGGCCGGAACGGACGTCATCCTGCTCGGGCCCTACGGCAAGGACGACCCGGGCTCGGCCGGGATCGACAGTCTCGAAGAGTGGAAGGACGTGCCGAGGAATTTTCCCGGCCTGGTGTGGACCAACCGGATCGAAAACGCCCGCGAATGGGCGGAGGCTTCCGGCGCCGGCCCGATCAGATGATCAGGTTGGCGAGGATCTCGTTTTCGGTGATGTCCTCGTAACCGAGGCCGGCGGCCTCGAACCGGCCGAAGAGATCGGCGAAGCTCTTGCGGTCCCGCGTCTCGATGCCGATCAGGATCGAGCCGAAATTGCGCGCCGACTTCTTCAGGTATTCGAAGCGGGCGATATCGTCGTCGGGGCCGAGCAGGTTGAGGAAGTCGCGGAGCGCACCCGGGCGCTGCGGCAGGCGCAGGATGAAATATTTCTTCAGGCCGGCATGGCGCATGGCGCGCTCCTTGACGTCCGGCAGCCGCTCGAAGTCGAAATTGCCGCCGCTGACCACGGCGACCACCGTCTTGCCCTCAAGATTGTCCCGGCCCAGCCGGTCGAGCGCCGCGATCGACAGCGCCCCCGCCGGCTCCAGCACCACGCCCTCGACGTTCAGCATCTCGGTGATCGTCACGCAGACGGCGTTTTCCGCGATGATCATCACCTGGTCTGCGGAAAAATGCTTCAGCGCCGCGAAATTGAGATCGCCGATGCGGGCGACGGCGGCGCCGTCGATGAAATTGTCGACCTTGGGCAGCGTCACGATCTGGCCGGCCTCGAGGCTTTTCTTCAGGCTCGGCGCGCCGGCCGGTTCGGCAAACAGGAAAGCTTGCGGCGGCAGCCGGTCGGCGAGATAGCCGGTGAGACCGGCGGACAGACCGCCACCGCCGACGGGGACCACGACGAGATCGGGCGTCACGCCCTCCGGCAACTGGTCGACGATCTCGGCCGCCACGGTCGCCTGCCCCTCGATGATGTCGGCATGATCGAAGGGCGGCACCATGAAGCCGCCGATCGCCTCGACATGCTCGCGAGCCGCCGCATAGCACTGGTCGAAAATGTCGCCGAACAGGCGGATGGTGATGAATTCGCCGCCGAAGGTGCGGGTCTTGTCGATCTTCTGCTGCGGCGTCGTCACCGGCATGAAGACCACGCCCTGCACGCCGAAATGGCGGCAGGCGAAGGCAAAACCCTGGGCATGATTGCCGGCCGAGGCGCAGACGAAGGTCTTTTCCCCCGTCCCGTCGGCGACGACCTTGCGCAGGAAGTTGAAGGCGCCGCGGATCTTGTAGGAGCGGACCGGCGTCAGGTCCTCGCGTTTGAGGTAGACTTGCGCGCCGTAGCGGGCGCTCAGATGTTCGTTGAGCTGCAGCGGGGTCGCGGGGAAAAGCTCCCGCAGAGCATCGACCGCAGCCTCTACGTCCATCTTCGTCACGTCGTCCATCCGTTGAATTTTGATCTCGCTCCCGCTATGGCATAGAGACGTGGCGGAGACAAAGCTTCTTTGCGCGGTAAACAAACCGGGACATTTCCTTGAACGCCAGCCTCCTCCGTTCGGTCGTCTATATCGCCGCTCTCTGCGGTCTTTATCTTTCGACAGCAATGCTCGTCCCGGCCATGGTCGACCTTTATTACGGTCACTCTGACTGGCGGGTCTTCGCCACCTGCGCCTTCATGGTCGGCGGACTGTCGCTGATGGCGGCCATGGCAACGCGCGGGCCACCACCCACCTTCAGCAAGCGGCTCGGCTTCCTGCTGGTCAACGTGCTGTGGGCGGTCTTTTCCGTCGTCGGTGCAATTCCGTTCATGTTTTCCCAATCCAGCCTCACCTTCGCCCAGGCATTGTTCGAATCGATTTCCGGCATCACCACCACCGGCTCGACAGTCATCGTCGGGCTGGACCATATGCCGCCCGGACTGTTGATGTGGCGTTCCCTGCTGTGCTGGCTCGGCGGTATCGGCATCGTCGCGCTCGGGCTCTTCGTCCTGCCCTTCCTGCGCGTCGGCGGCATGTCCTTCTTCAAGATGGAATCGTCCGACACCAACGACAAGCCGTTTGCCCGGCTCGCCACGTTTACGCGTGCTTTCATCGCAATTTATGTGGGCATCACCCTATCCGCGACCGTAGCCTATGACTTTGCCGGGATGGGGCATTTCGACGCCATCAACCACGCCATGACCACCGTTGCCACGGCGGGCTATTCGACGCACGACGCATCCTTCGGCTTCTTTCAGAGCAATACGCTGCTGTGGGTCTCGACCTTCTTCATGACGATCTCTTGCCTGCCGTTCTCGATCCTGATCGTCTTCGTCGTGCGCGGCCGGCTGGATGCCCTGCGCGATCCGCAGATCGGCGTGTTCCTCGCCTATCTCACGGCAATCGCCATGTCCGTCGCCGTCTATCACCATCTTCGCAACGGCACGGCGCTGGACGACGCCCTGGCGCACAGCTTCTTCAACTTCACATCGCTCATTTCCACAGCCGGCTTCACCAGCATCGACTACACGCTGTGGGGACCCTTCGCGACCATGGCGGCGCTGTTTGCCACCTTCCTCGGCGGATGCTCCGGTTCGACCGCCGGCGGCATCAAGGCCTATCGCTTCGTCATCATCTTCAGCGTCATCAACACGGGGCTGAAACGCCTGATCTACCCGAACGCCGTCTATTCGGTGCGCTACGGCAAACAGACGGTCGATCAGGAGACGGTCCGCGTCGTCTTTCTGTTCTTCTCCGCCTATGTCTTCCTGTGGGTGCTCGGAAGCATCGCCATGACCCTCTTCGGCTACGACATCGAGACAGCCATGTCGGCCGTCGTGACGTGCCTTTCCAACGTCGGCCCCGGCATCGGCCCCATCATCGGCCCGGTCGGCAACTTCTCGACGCTCAACGAGCCGGCGCTCTATCTCCTGTCGCTGATGATGCTGCTCGGCCGCCTCGAAGTCCTCTCGGTGCTCGTGCTGCTGATGCCGATTTTCTGGCGGACCTGACGAGACCGCTTGACGACTCTCCCCAATTTTTCAGAGTGTGCTCATAAGGGCTGAAAAGGGGGACGCGATGCAGGGACGGGCCGCAATCATGGGCAAACGGATAACCGCAGCACTTCTCGCCGCCGCATTGGCGGCCGTATCCGCTGCAACCGCGGCCAGGGCCGGTCCGCTTCTCGATGCGGCCCGCGAGGCGGAAAGCAAGGCCGCCGCAGGCGATGCGGTTGGCGCCTATGACACGATCCGCGACGCCTTCGGCGCCTTTTCCATGACGCTGCCGTTCAGCGTCGGCAAGGCGCTGTTCGTCACCGAAAAGCCGAAGGCCTACGGCGCCTATGCGGCCAAGCCGGATGCGGTATTCAAGCCGGGCGAGGTGCTGATCACCTATGTCGAACTGATCGGGCTCAACTGGAAGCCGATGGGCGACGGGCTGGAAGAATCCAGTTTCAGCGTCGATTTCGAGATCTCCGAAGCCGGCGGCAAGGTTCTCGCCAGCCAGAAGAAGTTCGGCGAGTTCACCTTCACCGGCCTCAAGCGCAACCAGGAGATCTTCACCCACCTGACGCTCGACATCACCGGTGCCGAACCCGGCGATTATGTGCTGAAATACACGATCAACGACAATGTCAGCAGCCACTTCACCTCGTTCGAACAGACCTTCACGGTGAAGGAAAAATAGCGCGAGGCTGGTGCGTACCGACTATCGGGAGCACCAGCGGTGCGAACTCCGGTAGCCGCACTACCAATCGAAACGTCATCCGCAAAAGTCGATGCGGTTCAGTCGGCCATTGTCAGGCGCCGTCCGCCGCAGCTCCGCCTCACGGCGCGCTGAAATGGCTGATCAGGCGCGCGCGCATGCTGTCCATCGATGGCTCCGGGGCTTGCGGGTCCGGGGTCATGCCCATCGCAAAGCCATCCGATCGGAAACCTTCAACGAGCGCGGCATCCCTGCTGACGATATGGATCGGGACCGCGCGCGAGGCATCTGGCCCGGTGACGAGGGCGGCAGGCTGGTGATCGCCGAGAACAACGAAGACGGCGTCGCGGCCGAAACGGGCGATGTAGTCCCCCAGCGTCTCCAGGGTGTAGTCAATGGTCTCGACATATTGTCGGCGGACGCGATCATGATCGGCCCAGACCACCTGCGGCGAGTCGCCGCTTTCGGCCTGGTCGTTGAAAACAGTGCCGTCACCCACAGCCCCCCAATCGATCAGCTTCGGCACCGGCGTCCATGGCGCATGGCTGGAAATAAGGGCGATCTCGGCCATCACGGGCTTGCCGTCATTGCCGGCCGGTCCACGGGCGAGACGTTCGAAGGCCAGGAGCGTATACTGATCCGGCATGGTCACCCAGTTGAAGGGCTTGCCGAGATAGCCGAGATCTTTCGCCGCGAGAATCTGATCATATCCGAAATAGGCGGCCTCCGGCCAATCCATGGTGATGGCGGGCATGACCGCGGCGGTCCGCCATCCCGCCTCGCGAAAGAGCCGGTTGAGGCTCGCCCGGTCGCTGTCCATCAAAAGGTCGTAGCGCGCCTGGCTGTCGACCCACAGGCCCGACAACAGCGTGCCGTGGGCAAGCCAGCTGAGGCCCCCGACGGTCGGGGAGCGTGTCCAGCCGCTGGCAGCAGAGAAACCGGCCGCCTGCAACTGCCGTTCGACGCTGTTGAGGCGCGGCTTGATCAGTCCACCATAGCGCGGATCCTCGATGGCGTTTCGCCCGTAGGATTCGACGAAGACGAGGATCACGTCGCGTCCCCTGATGCGGGCGAAGAGATCGTCGCCGCCGACATGTGCCGTATCGGCTGCGAGTTCTCCTTCGAAGGCCCTGATCTCGGCGACCGAGCGGATCACGAGGGAAAGTCGCTCACCGAGATAGGGAGCCACCCGCAAACCGGCGATATCCCCCAGCCCAGCCTGCGAGCCGGTCGCCAGCAGGCCCAGACCAAGGGCGAGGATGATCGCAGAGCCGGCGACGGCTGCTCGACGGGCCTGCCGACCAAACCGGGTCATCCGAATGCAGGCCCACCAGAATGCGCCAATCAGCCCGGCCAGGGCTCCCACAGCCAAGCCGATCACGGCAACCGCGCCAAGCGTGCCGACCGCCCCGGAGAGCAGATTCCAGCCGTCGAGCAGCATCTTCATGTCGAGATAGGGATTGAAGCGCCGCTGGAAGGCGGAGATCACGCCGATATCCGCGAGTTTGAGAAACAGAAGACAAAAGGCGATGGCCGTGGCAAGAAGCGCGACGGCGACAGCCATCCGCCTCGGCAGCAGCAGCAAGGCGAGCGCGACCAGCGGAACCTCGACCGGCAGGTGCAGAAAGGCCGAAGCATGGAAGGCGCCCGGATCGTCCGGCATCGTGCAGGCGGCAAGGCCGATGACGGCAAAGACCAGGACAGACAGGACGGCCTTCCATCCGCAGACATGCCGGCGTCCATCCTGCGATCCGTATTGCGTCACGCGGCTCTCCTTCCTACAGACTGGACTATGGTTTTGAACGATCGCCGCAAAATGAGACCGCGATGCGCAAGCTGAAGGCATTCACCATCGGCGCCGGCCTCCTGCTCCTGGCGGTCGTCCTTTTCGCGGTTGATCCCGCGGGTGTGATCGAAGCGCTCGGCCGGGTGCCACCGGGATACATTCTGGCGGCCGTGCTGGTGGTCCAGGTGCAGATCGTGCTGTCCGCGCTGCGTTGGCGCTTCACCGCCGCCCGGCTCGGTCATCCTATAGCGGTTCCGATCGCGGTCCGCGAATACTATCTCGGCAGTGTCCTGAACCAGACCCTGCCGGGCGGCATCGCCGGCGATGCCACGCGCGTCTACCGCACCAGCCACAGGAATTCCGGCGGATGGAAGCGGGCGGCGACCGCTGTCGTGCTGGAGCGCCTGTCCGGTCAATTCGCCTTTTTCCTGCTGACATGCCTCGGACTGATGGCATGGCCGATCCTGCTTCCCGGGCGGCTGCCGGTCGATCTTGCGCCCGCGATCTGGATCGTGGTGGCCCTTGTTGCGATGATCGGTGGCGCGGTCGCATGGTTCGGCGCGCCGCTCCGGGCTTGGCTTGGCCAATTTGGCCCCGACCTCAAGGCCGCATTCTGGAAGGACGGGGCGCTCGCCGTGCAGGCAGGGCTCAGCGCCCTCATCGTCGCCAGTTATGTCCTGACGTTCCTGATTGCGTCCGATGCGGTCGGCGCGACGCTGCCGCCGATTGCGGCGGTCACCGCGGTGCCGCTCTGCCTGCTGACCATGCTGGTCCCCATCGGCATCGGCGGTTGGGGAACGCGGGAAGCCGCCGCCGCCGCTCTCTGGCCGCTCTTCGGTTTCAGCGGCGCTGAAGGCCTCGCCGCGAGCCTGCTGTATGGCATGTTCTCGCTCGCGGGCACCGCCCTGCCCGGCTTGGTGGTCCTGGCCGGTTCCCTGCTCGGCGGGCTGCGCCGCGGCAAATAGGGCCGGAGCGCGGCTCACGGCTTCAACCGGGCGTAAATGTCGCCGGATCGGCTTTCGGGCGTCAGCGCTGCGAGGTCGCGCAAAACGGCATCGGCATCGGTCCACTCGGCATCGACGAAGCGATGTTTCTCACCGACGACCCGATTGAAACGATAATTGCCGAGATGCCGGAGCCGGTCGATCGCCTCGCGGGCAATCTCGGGCAAGGCGGGAATATATTCGAACGCGATGAGCCCGATCGGCCGGGACAGACCCCGCAATATATCGCTCTCGGCCCCTTCGACGTCGATCTTGCAGAAGGCCGGAAGTCCGTATTTGTCGATCAGCCGGTCGAGCGTCGTCATCGGCAGCCGGATTTCCCTGTCCCAGACCACGTTCTCAAATCCAGCGGCATGGCTGACGCCCTCGATGAAGCGGTCGGATATGGTCGTGACCGTGGGATGGCGGCTTGAAATACGGAGCACCGCCTCGCCTTCGCTGGCGCCGACCGCCACCCGCTCGAAACCCTTCAGTCGTTGGGCCAGATGCATATCGATGATATCGGCGAAAACCGGCTGCGGTTCGACCGCCACGACCGCGGCGCCGAGCGAAAGCAGCGTCCTGCTGCGGCTGCCGACATGGGCGCCGATGTCGAAAACGAGGTCTCCGGGCGCGATCAGTCCACCGTAGAAGCGCCTGAGCTGCCGCCGACGCCATGGCTGGCCATAATAGATCAGCAGCGAGCGGGCGACACCGATCGCAGTGTCGACGCTGTCTGTGGCGCTCATTGGTCGGCCTCCGCCTGGCGAAGGAGGTAGAGGCAATCGACTGCAAAGGAATAGGCAAGCAGCAAGAGCGCAATGGCCGAGAGCCCTGACGAAACAGGCGGCACGATGCCCGGCACAAGCACCAGGCACATCGCTGCAACCTGCACCACGCAGACGAGTTTGCGCCTGAATGACGGCGGTAGCGGCGCCTTCAGGCGCGGCGCCACATATTGCGCCATCACGAAGCCGTAGCGCATCAGACCGATCAGCAGGACCCATGGCCCTGCTTTGCCGAGCAGGAATGCAGCGGTTGACAGACAGAGGATCAGCAGCGCATCGATTTCCATGTCAAAACGCGCACCGAGCACGGACTCATGTTGATAGAAGCGTGCCAGATAGCCATCGACGCCATCGAGCGCGAGGGCCACCAGTACGAGGGCGACGAATGCCCAGGGCGCGCTTTCGACACCCCCCGGCACGCCCGGAAAAAAGACCGCTGCGGCGATCATGCTGACGATTGCGGCACGAACGGCGGTGACCGCGTTGGCGAAGCCGAAGCGCTCGAATCCGTGGTGATGCAATCCGTTGACGACGAGCGCGAAGATGAACAGCAGCAGGACCGACGCCGCGACGATCGCGTCGCGGCCGAGCGACAGGTGGACGGCCGCCAGCCCATAGCCGACAAGTGCTACGGCGAAAATGCTGCCGAGAACGATCAGCGCGCTGGCCCTTAGCGCCGGGGATACTCCCCCGCCCGCGACGGCCGCCTGCGCGACTGATGGTTCCTTCGACAGCATGGTTCACCTACTCCGCGGCAAGAAGGGCCTCGATGTCCAGCATATGGCCGGCACGCGCCTTCTTGGTCAACAGATAGCGGGCGTTCTCGACCGTTGTCTCGCCCGTGAGCGGAACGCGGCTATCCACCTCGACACCGCCCTCGGAAAGGGCGGCGATCTTGGACGGATTATTGGTAAATATCACGACTTTGGCTATGCCGAGCAGGCGCAGCATCGCGATCGCCGCCTCGTAGCGGCGGTGGTCGCTGCCATAGCCGAGTTCGGCATCGGCATCGATCGTGTCCAGCCCGAGATGCTGGTATCCGTAGGCTCGCATCTTCGCGCCGATGCCGGTACCGCGCCCCTCCTGGTCGAGATAGAGGAGCACGCCCCCACCCATCGCCTTCATCTCTGCAAGACCGCTGCGCAATTGGTCGCCGCAATCGCACTTAAGCGAGCCACAGAGATCGCCGGTGATGCACGAGGAGTGGATGCGGATCGGCACCGCGGCGGAGAAATCGGGTTGGCCGACCACGATGGCAACCTGATCCTTCTGCGCCAGACCGCCGCGAAAAACGACGAACTCAGCATTGCCGAGATCGCGAAGCGGAACGCGGGTGCGCACGACGATATTGAATCTCTGCCGCGCTGCGCCGGCGGTCGCAAGGAGCGAGCTTTCAAGGCGGCAGCAGGCGGCGAAGCGGCTTTCGAAGCCATCGATCTCGGCGCACACCATGGCGGGCAGAAGCAGTGCATGTCGCGCGAGTTCTGCGGATAACGTCGTCAACGGATCGGCATTTCGCCAGCACTCCGGCGCTGGCACCTCAAGTCCGTAGGCGAGGCGCGACGCCTCGGCAAACGAGACCCCGTCGAGCGGGACCGAAATGTCGCCGCATGCTCCCGGCAACAGTCGCGCCGCCCGGTGCGAGGTCAGGAGGAGCGAATGCCTGCCTTCAACGGCGGCGGCGAATTGATCGTAGACGGAGGGTGCCACGCTATCGAGCGCCAGAACGGCAAGCCGGTGCGCCCCCTCCCCGACGATGACTGGCCGGCCGAATCGCAATTCGGCGACTGCGCGTTCCACCTGCATCGCAGGCGTGGCAAACTGAAAACCGTGGTCGACAGACGAAGTCATTGCGATTCTCCCAAATGTTCCGCAAGCAGCCTTACGTGTGGAAGCCCAAGCCGGATCATTCAAATTGGCCTTCGTCTGCAGGATTTTCCGACCAACCGCCATGCCAAACCCGGCTCCCCGCACGGAATGACAAGAAATTTGCACGCCCGCGCAATCGCTCCTTGCGGCGTGGCGCGATCAACCGTGATACCGGAACAAACCGGTCGGCGAGAACCCCGTGGCGCAATCTGGGAATTCGAGGCATCTTGGCCGCCAAGGAGAAGACGAATGAATCTGGACACCAGGGCAACAGGAAATGCAGGCGTCGGGAATGCCCGCGCCCTATGGTTTCCGGCCGCCGGCACCTGCGAATTGCGCGACGAGACCATTCCGCCCGTTGTCGAGGGCGAGGTGCTGGTGCGCATGCTGTTCAGCGGCATCAGCCGCGGCACCGAGAACCTCGTCTTCAACGGCCGCGTTCCTTCGAGCGAATTCGATCGCATGCGCGGCCCCCATATGGGCGGCGAATTCCCCTTTCCGGTCAAGTACGGCTATTCGGCCGTCGGACAGATCGAGGCAGGCTGCGCCACCCTTGTCGGCAAATCCGTGTTCTGCCTTCATCCGCATCAGGATTTTTTCAACGTCAGCCAGGCCGCCGTGACCGTGCTGCCCGACGGACTACCACCGGCCCGCGCCGTACTGGCCGCCAATATGGAGACGGCGCTGAACATCGTCTGGGACGCCCGCATCCTGCCGGGTGATCGGGTCGCCGTGTTTGGCGCGGGCGTCGTTGGTGCCCTTGTCGCCTATCTCGCGTCACGGATCGTGGGAACCGAAGTCCTGCTCATCGAGCGAAACCCGGCAAGGCAGATCCTGGCCACACGTCTCGGCCTTGCCTTTGCCGCGCCCGACGAGGTGAGTGGCGAATTCGACGTGGCCGTCAACGCGTCCGGTTCGGCCGAAGCTCTCGCCCGGGCCATCGAACTGGCCGGGCAGGAGGCGCGCATCGTCGAGGCGAGCTGGCACGGAGACAGAGCCGTCAGCCTGCCGCTCGGCGGCGCCTTTCATGCGAGGCGGCTGTCCATCGTCAGTTCCCAGGTGGGGTCCGTGCCGCCGTCGCGGCGCGCGCGCTGGACCTATGCGAGGCGGCTTGCCAAGGCCCTCGACCTGCTGCGCGACGACCGCCTCGACGCCTTGATCTCCGGAGAGACCCGCTTCGCCGAGCTTGAGAGCGCCTACCCGGCCATCCTCGCCGATCCACAAACCCTTTGTCATCGTATCCGCTACCAAGACCAACGTTAAAGAGTGAGAGCCCATGTTCGCCGTTGAAGTCCGTGATCACATCATGATCGCCCACAGCCTGCCCCGCCCCGTTTTCGGTCCCGCCCAGGGGATGCATGGTGCAACCTTCGTGGTCGATGCCGCCTTTTTCACCCGCGATGTCGACGAGGACGGCCTGGCCGTCGACATCGGGGCGGCGACCACCGTGCTTGGCGAGGTGCTGAAGCCGCTCAACTACCAGAATCTCGATGAACTCTCCATTTTCACTGGAAAAATCACGACGACGGAGGTGATCGCCAAGCATATCTTCGACGCGCTCGCGCGCGCGGTCGCCGACAAGAAGCTCGGACCGGGCAGCCACCGCATCTGTCGGCTGAAGGTGACGCTCCACGAGTCCCACGCCGCCCGCGGCTGGTACGAGGCCGACCTTTGAGCCTCAGCGTCACCTTCGCCTATCCCGGCGACCTTAACCTCAACACGGGCGGTTATGCCTATGATCGCCGGGTGATCGCCGGCCTCTCCGAAATCGGCTGGTCGATCGAACGGCTGCCGCTGGGCGAAGGCTTTCCCGCCCCGGCCCCCGAGGTGAAGCGCGAGGCCGAACGCCTGCTGTCGGCACTGCCGGATGGCGCCCTTGTTGTCATCGACGGCCTTGCCTTCGGCGTGCTGGACGAATGGGCCAAGCGCGAGGCCCGCCGCCTGTGCATCGTCGCCCTCGTCCATCATCCGCTGGCGCTCGAGACCGGCCTCGATATGCACGAGCAGGGCCGGTTCCACGCCTGCGAGCGCCGAGCGCTGTCCTTCGCCAGGCATGTCATCGTCACCTCGCCGATGACGGCGCGCGAGCTGGATGCCCATTACGGGGTGCCTCCGCGCCGGATCACGGTCGCCATTCCGGGCACCGATCCAGCGCCCATCGCCGCCGGCACCGGCGATCCGCCGCACATCCTCTCCATCGGCACGCTGACACCGCGCAAGGGTCACGACGTCCTCATCGCCGCGTTGAAAGAGGTGGAGCACCTGCCGTGGCGGGCGACGATCGTCGGTAGCCAAACCCTCAATCCTGCGACAGCCACGCTTCTGCGCCGGCAGGTCGAAGCCCTTGGGCTTGCTGCCCGGATTTCGCTTGCCGGCGAATGCGACGATCCGCGCGCGCTCCTCGCGGGCGCCGACATCTTCGCGCTCGCCAGCCGCTTCGAGGGTTATGGAATGGTTTTCGCCGAAGCCCTTTCGCAGGGACTGCCGATCGTCGCCTGCCGGACAGGCGCCGTGCCCGACGTCGTTCCGGACGAGGCCGGCCTACTGGTGCCTGTCGATGACGTCGGCGCCTTCGCCCAAGCCCTGCATAGCCTTCTGACTGACGAGACCCTGCGTCGCACGAAGGCCGAAGCGGCAAGGTGCGCGGGCGCGAAATTGCCGGGCTGGGCAATGACGTCCGGCATCATCTCGACCGCATTGGGGGCCCTTCGATGAGCGGCTTCGACAAGGACTGGCTGGCACTGCGCGAGCCCGCCGATCAGGCGGCCCGCCATGCTGGACTGGTGGACGACCTGGCGCACTATCTCGCCGGCAGGCAGGAGGCGCGCATTCTCGACATCGGCTGCGGCACGGGTTCGACCTGGCGCAGCCTTGGTGGTCGACTGCCCGGCGCGGTATACTGGCAGCTGCTCGACTACGACCCCCTCCTGCTGGAAGAAGCGGAGCGCCGGATCGGCGCGAACGGCAGGGTCGGGTTTCGCCGGCACGATCTCAACGACATCGACGGCCTGCCACTGGAAGGCGTTGATGTCGTCACCGCGTCCGCGCTGTTCGATCTGTGTTCGGAGCGCTTCTGCGAAGCCATTGCCGACCGGCTCGCATCGGCGCGCCGCGGCCTCTACGCGGCGCTGAACTATGACGGGATCATGCGCTGGACGCTGCCCCACCCGCTCGACGAACCGATGGTGGACCTGTTCAACCGGCATCAGCGCACCGACAAGGGGTTCGGCCCGGCGCTCGGCCCCGACGTCACGGCCTGCCTCGCCCGCCAGTTCGCGGCACGCGGTTTCGGCGTCAGGATCGGCGAGAGCCCATGGCGGATGGACGCCGGTTCGACAGCCCTGCAGGTCGAGCTGCTGAACGGCCTGCGCCGTCCGCTTCTGGAGATGTCCGAACTGTCCGAGGAAACCGTCGCCGGCTGGCTGGAATACCGTCTTTCGGCGATCGGCGAACCGGGCAGCTCATGCCTGGTTGGCCACACGGACCTCCTGGCCCTGCCGGTCTGAGGCACGGCCCCGCTCCAGCCGGCAGTCGAACAGGATGTCGCTGCCCAGACTGTAGACTTCGGTCACCGGGCGATGCGCGCCGGCGAGCCGCTCGATCGGCGACAGGATGATCCCGCTCGGCCCGGACCCGATGATGATCGGGGAAATGGCGACATGCAGCCGGTCGACGAGGCCTGCATCGATGAACCGCGCGATCGTGCGCGCGCCGCCTTCGACCAGAACCCGCAAAAGGTTCCGTCTTGCCAGCGCATCGAGAATGTCCTGCGGGTCGAGCCCGCAGGCCTTGGGCTCAAGATCGATCACCTCCGCCGTCGGCAGCGCCCTACCCCTGGCATTCGCGCCGCGGAACACGATCACGGGCGCCCCGCCATCATGAAACAGGCTTTCATCACCCTCCAGGACCGCGTGACAGTCCACCACCACGCGCACCGGCGCCGGCCCCTTGACCATCCTGACAGAGAGCTTCGGATCGTCGGCCCTGACCGTTCCCACGCCGACGATGACGGCATCGACCAGCGCCCGGCATCGATGAAGATGCGCAAGGCCGTCTGGCCCGGAGATAACGCGCGCATCACCCGCAGGTGTCGCGATGCGCCCGCAGAGCGATTGCCCCACCTGCGCCAGCACGAACTGCCCGCGCGCGCCGGCGATCGGCGAATAGAGGCCATAGGCGGCATCGGAGGCCGCAATGTCGGCGGCTCCGCGGCTAAGGGCCAGCAGCCGCTCCCACGTCGTCTCGGTGATCTCCATGCTGCGCATCGTCGGCCTTAAAGTATCCGGTAGAGCGTGTTGTCACGCTTGATCACATGATGAAGCAGCACGGCTCCGATATGCAACGCAAATAGTAGCAAAAGGATCCACGCGCTCCAGCCATGGATCGCCGAAAGCGTCCCGGCGATGTCGGGCGCCTTGTCGAGCGGGCTCCAGACCGGCACGAGGCCGAACCAGACCAGCGGAAAGCCATGCGCGTTGGTGGCGAGGAACCCGCTGACCGGCATGACGATCAGGAACACATAGAGCAGGCCGTGGACGGCGGACGCCGCGAACCGCTCGATCGCCGGCCCCTGCGGGTGCGGCGGTCTTGCGATGAGCTTGTTGCCAACACGCAGCAGCATCAGCCACAGCACCAGGAAGCCAAAACTCTCGTGGACCATGTAGAAATCCAGCGACACTTCCTTCTTGGTGAACTGGATGAACAAGCCGAGCGGCCAGGTCGCAAGAACGAGCGACGCCACGATCCAGTGAAGAATGCGCGACGTCGCCGGATAGCGCTCGACGCGGATGACCGCTTCCGACGGACAGAGCGCCTGGGAAAGAATGTTCATTTCACCGACCTTGGACACGATCATCTCCCGAGAGTGGACCCGTTGCGGGCGCCAGCAAAAGCACGCCATGGCCAAGGCGGGTCACAGGCGCGAATACCCATACGGCAGAGTAGCGCGCCGAGCGGACTGGAGTAAATGCCGTTGCGTGCATGACACTTGTATTCGCGTGCAAACTGACACGTCGCAGCGGACCAATCTCGGCCAGAGCTAAAAGCAGCCAGATTCGGAGAACGGCTGAAACCGAACAGTTCTCCGAACCGGATATCCATCCCTACTCGGCAATCGCCACCCCAGGCTCACCGGCGGGCTGAATTTGCAGCCTCCCGATGGCCGAAATTTCACACCATGACAGCGGAGGCTTTGTCTGTTCCGTCGATCCGCAGCAGCCAGTCGACGAAGCTGCGCCCCCATAGCGTTCCATGGTCGCGGGTGCGAGGCAGAATGTCAGACCCGTGATCAGCCCTGCCAACCTGCCAGCGGAATTTCGTGTGATACGTCGTGGTTACGCCCGTTGACGTGTTGCGTTCAGCAGCGGATGCCGCAACCGGTGACTTCCTGCGTCCAAACAAGAGACGTAGACCATTGGTTCAATTCAGTATTTTCAGGAGGTAGAGCTTGCCATGGCAGTGGAATATCGGGAGCCTTGGTGCGGGCGGCGGGGATCGAACCCGCACAGCCGAGGCCGAGAGATTTTAAGTCTCTTGCGTCTACCAGTTTCGCCACGCCCGCGCGGCAACCTGTTTCACCGACTTGGGCGTCAAGGTCAAGGGAGGTCTTGCGCCGGTCGCGATCTCGCCTCCGCATCGACGGAGCGGTGCGTTGAGCGCGTCGCGTCGCGGGATCTGCCGCGTGCAGGCGATTTCACAAAACGATCATCAAAGCATCGCTCACCCGCAACGAAGTGTGGCTAGGAAAGTCGCCGGCCAGCCGGCGCAGATCGGATTTTTCCCGCAGAGCGCGTGGCCAATGACCGGGACGTCCGCCCCAGTCAAACCAAGCCGCATTACCGGCACGCGCCTTCGCGTCCGGCCAACCCATTGCCGAAAGAGCACCAAGATGGATTCGATCCTCAATTCCACCGCGCTGTCGCGCCGCAACCTGCTGAAAACCGGCAGCTATCTGGCGGCCCTCGCCTCGCTCGGCCTTCCGGGCCTCTCGTTTGCCGCAGACATGGCCGACTGGGCCGCTGCCCCGGACCTCGAAAAGGCCAAGGAAGAGGGCAAGCTGTTCAACACCTACGGCATGCCGGACAGCTGGGCAAACTACGGCGAGATCATCCAGTCGCTGGGCAAGGCCCATGGCTTTGCCCCCGAACATGCCGACACCGACATGAGTTCGCTCGAAGAGATCACCAAGTTCGACGCTGAGAAGAACAATGCCGTGGCGATCGCCGCCGACATCGGCATCCTGTTCGGCAAGGTTGCCGAAGCCCAGGGCGTGGTACCGGACTACATGCCGCCGAACGCCGCCAAGCTGCCGGTCGGCCTCAAAGGTGAGAAGGGCGGCTGGGTCGCCACCTTCACCGGCGTCCCGGCCATGGTCGTCAACGCCGATGTCATCAAGAATGTACCCAAGACCTGGGACGACCTGCTGAAGCCGGAATATACCGGCAAGGTTGGCGCGGTGAACGCGGCCGGCGGCGGCGGCACCGACATCGCCATCTTCCTCGCCTGGGCCTTTGCCCATGGCGGCAGCGACACCGACCTTTTGCCCGGCGTCGAATTCGCCAGGCGGATGGCCCCGCAGTACACCACCGCCTCGCAGAACGCCCAGACGCTCGAGCGCGGCGAAGCACCGATCCAGATGAAGTACGACTTCAACTGCATCGCCGCCGCCGACGCGCTGAAGAAGAAGGGCATCAACGCCCAGGTCGTCATTCCCGGCGTTTCGGTCTATGCACCGTCCGCCCTGATGCTCAACCGCTACAACCTCGCCAAGATGAACGTCGCCAAGCTTCTGATCGACTACGTGCTGTCGGACGAGGGTCAGGTTCTGTTCGCCAAGTTCGGTGCGCGCCCGATCCGCTGGGTGCTCGGCGACCTCGACCTGCCCGCCGAAGCCAAGGCCAACTGGCTGCCCGATGCCGACTATGCCCAGGTCAAGCAGGTGGCCGACTGGTCGAAGGTCGACATGGAAGCCATCGTCACCGCCTGGCAGGAACAGGTCCTCGGCGGCTGATGCACCGCATGCGCTCCGCAAACACCCCTTCGCTCGCCGTCAAGGCGGGCGAAGGCTCCCTTTCCCCTGCCGCGACCCGGATCAGCGCCTTTCTCGGCGATTGGGCGCTGGCGCTGCCGCTGATTCTGGTTGCCGGCACGGTCCTCCTCATTCCCTGTTTCGCCATGGTGCTGTCGAGTTTTTCGGCCGCCGACGGCAGCCTGACTCTGAAGAACTGGATCGACACCTTTTCGTCGAAGTCCGCCGTCAGCGCCATTACCGGCAGCCTGCTGCTCGGCTTCACGGTCGCGACAATCGCGGCGGCCGTCGGCATACCGCTGTCGCTGATCATCGCCCGAATGCCCGGTTTCGGCCGCTCGCTCAACATGGGCATCCTCAACGTTGCCTCGCACTTCGGCGGCATCGGCCTCGGATTCGGCTTCATCGCCGCGCTCGGCACCTATGGCATGGTGACGCTCAGCCTCAACGCGCTCGGCATACCCTTCGTCCCGCCGAAGCAGAATTCCTTCTGGGGCCTCGTCCTCGCCTATGAATATTCCAACATCCCGCTCTTCGTCATCCTGACGCTGCCGGCGGTCGCGGCCCTCAAGACCGAGTGGTGGGAAGCAGCCCAGACCGCGTCTGCGAGCCGCGCGCAGTTCTGGCGCCACATCGGCCTGCCCATCCTCGGGCCGTTCTTCATCGGTTCGTGGCTGCTGATCTTCACCTGGGCCGTCGGGCTTTACGGCCTTCCGGTCGCGCTCAACGGCTCCGCGCCGGGTTCGTTCCGTCTCATCACGCTGGAAATGGCCAAGTCGCTGACCGGCTCCTTCTTCGGCAAGAACTACATGCCGGTCTATGCCGTGGTTCTGATGCTGTCGGCCGGCCTGACGCTCGGCTGCTACCAGTTCATTCTGCGAAGGGGCACACGATGGCTGAGCTGACATCCTCCGCACCGATACTTTCGCAGCCCGTCGCCGCGACGCGGGCACGGCTCGCCAGCGGCCCCGCCACCGCGGTCTGGCCCTCCTGGCTGATGCTCGCGACCTATCTGGCCTTCGTGGCGGTCCCGATCGTCGCCGTCGTCCTCTACAGTGTCGCGACCCGCTGGACGACCTCGATCCTGCCGGACGGCTATACGCTCAGCCACTGGCTGGCGGCGGTCCGCGACCCGCGTTTCCTCACCGTTCTTGTGCGCACCTTCCTGCTGGCCGTCGCGGTCTCGGCGCTCACCGTGGCCTTGGTCACGCCGGCGGTCTATTGGCAGCATGTGCGCAATCCGCGTATTCGCACCGTGCTCGGCCTGCTCGCCGGCATCCCCTTCGCCCTGCCTTACGTGGTGATCGGTTTCGGCCTGCTGAAAGTCACCGGCGAGATCGCCCCCTGGCTTCAGGGTACGGCGGGTCTGCTGCTGCTGGCTCAGGTATCCGTCGCCTTTTCCTTCGCCTACTGGTCGATCGACGCCTCGATGACCGCCACCAATGTGGTGGCGCTGACCGAAACCGCACGAACCTGCGGCGCCGGCCTGTGGCAGACGCTTCGTCATGTCATCCTGCCCAATGTCCGGGCCGGCATCGTCAGCGGCGCGATCCTCGCCTTCGGAGTCAGCTTCGGCGAACTGGCCCTGGTGCAGATCCTGGTCGGCAGCCGTTTCGAAACGCTCGAACTCTACATGCTGAACATGCTGAAGAGCGCGGATGCCGACTTCAACATCCTGGCGGTCATCACCATGATCAGCTTCGTCATCACGCTCGTGCTGACTGCGGCCGTCGCCTACCTTTCGCGCGGTGCCGGCAGCTCCGCCGGCCTTGGCGCCTCCCTCGATATGAAGAGAAAACGATGAGCACCATAACCATCGAAGAGGTCAGCAAGGCCTATGGCCCGAAACTGGCGCTGGACGGCCTGTCGCTCGATGTCCACTCCGGCGAGATGATCGCAATCCTGGGGTCCTCCGGCTGCGGCAAGACGACCCTGCTGCGATGCTTGGCCGGTCTCGTCACTCCGGATTCCGGCACCATCCGCTTCGGCGGCGAAGACGTGACCCGGTTGCCGCCTCAGGAGCGGCCGATCGGCATGGTGTTCCAGAGCTACGCCCTCTTTCCCAACATGACGGTGGCAGGCAATATCGGTTTTCCGCTGAAGGTTCGCGCGCGCCCGGCCCGGGAGATCGCAGACCGGATCGAGGAACTGCTCGACCTCGTCGAACTGACCGCGCTGGCCGGACGCTATCCGAACGAGCTCTCCGGCGGCCAGCAGCAACGCACGGCCCTTGCCCGAGCGCTTGCGCCCGCACCGCAGGTCCTATTGCTCGACGAGCCGCTCTCGGCGCTGGACGCCGTCGTGCGCGACAATCTGCGCGACGAATTGCGGCGTATCCAGCAGAAGGTCAGGACGACCGCACTGCTCGTCACGCACGATCAGGCCGAGGCACTCGCGGTGGCGGATCGCGTCGTGGTCATGCAGGACGGGCGGATCGAGCAGCTGGCGACGCCGGAAGTGCTTTACGACCATCCGCGGACGGCCTTCAGCGCCTCGTTCATCGGCAACCGCAACGCGCTCCGTCTGCCTGTGGTGGGCGGGACCGTCCGGCTCGGAAAGGCCCTCGCTCTGGAAACCGTGACAGCCGCAACGGCGGCGATCTTCGTGCGTCCCGAAGACGTGAAGCGATCGCCACCCGGTTGCGGCGAACCTGCCCAGGTGGAAAGCCGGATGTTCCAGGGACAGACCACCCGATTCTATCTCCGGCTGGACCACGACGGGGATGTCATGCATCTGCGGGCCGACTGGCCGGCGCGGGAGGTGAGCGATATTCGTGTCGGAGATACCGTCCACATCGCCCTGGCGCCGGAGGACGTTCACGTCTTCCAGGCATGAACACCCGCGGCCGGCTTGACATCAACCCTCGAAGGCGACGCCCAGTTCCTTCGGATTGCGCCATTTGACGGTGCAGTGGCGCACGCTGCCATCCTCGAAATTCAGCTGGAAGGCGTCGGGGACGTCGAAGGTCTGTTCGAGCACCAGCTTGGCGCCCACGGCCGATAGATTGCGGACCATGCAGTCGAAGGTGGAATAGCCGCCCGGCAGCACGATACGGGCCGCTTTCAGCGCGCGAAGCCTCGTTGCGGTGCGTCTCTCGTCCATGGCATTGCTTCCCGTTCGGTTCGTCCGAACGCTATATCGCCATTCGCTAATTTTTCCTTGGCCGCGAGGGCTAATTCCGGCCGCGGCGAAAATAAACGAGGGGCGGAGGTCGAAACCCCCGCCCCTCTTTCAGCCCGCAAGGGGCTAATGCCAGGTGCAATGTTCAGGCGAGCTTGGCCGCGACCTTGGCGACATGGGCGCCCTGGTAGCGGGCGGCTTCCAGCTCGATCTCGGAGGGCTGACGCGAGCCATCACCATCGGTGATGGTCGAGGCGCCGTAGGGCGAACCGCCCTTGACGGCTTCGACGCCCATCTGGCCCTGGAAGGCGTAAGGCAGGCCGACGACGACCATGCCGTGGTGCATGAGGGTCGGGATGAAGCCGAGAATGGTCGATTCCTGGCCGCCGTGCTGGGTCGCCGAAGAGGTGAAGACCGAGCCGACCTTGCCGACCAGCTTGCCCTGCGCCCAAAGGCCGCCGGTCTGGTCCCAGAAGTTGCGCATCTGCGAGGCGACCGTGCCAAAACGGGTGCCGGCGCCGACGATGATCGCGTCATACTGGTCGAGTTCGGCGGGCGTGGCGATTTCGGCCGTCTGGTCCATCTTGAAGTAGGAAGCCTTGGCGACGTCTTCCGGAACCAGTTCCGGAACGCGCTTGACGGTGACGTCTGCGCCGGCCGACTTCGCGCCTTCGGCAGCGGCGTAGGCCATGGTTTCGATGTGGCCGTAAGCGGAATAGTAGAGAACCAGTACCTTAGCCATTTCGTATCTCCTTGTGGGATGGACGTCGAACGCCCGCGTTGAATTCCATGACGGATATGTAGCCCACTGTGCGTTGCGGACCAGCCACCGCCGCGGCGACGCACTGTTCACTCATCCGCGAAGGAAATCGCATATTGGCGTCATATTTCGTGAACGGCTCCGCCTGCGGCTCAGCGCTCTTGCCAAGCCAAGCCGAGCCGATAGAACTGCTCTGCCAACCGATCGGGACAGACTCATGACTGACACGACCATCAAGACTGCCGCCATGCTCGCCATCGGCGACGAACTCCTGTCCGGCCGGACCAAGGACAAGAATATCGGCCATCTCGCCGAAGTGCTGACACTGGCCGGGATCGACCTCAAGGAGGTACGGATCGTCGGCGACGAGGAGGACGAGATCGTCGCGGCCCTCAACGCCCTTCGCGCCCGCTACACCTACGTCTTCACCTCCGGCGGCATCGGGCCGACCCACGACGACATCACCGCCGATGCCGTGTCGAAGGCCTTCGGCGTGCCGTGCCTGCACGATGCCGGGGCCATGCGGCTGCTGGGCGAGATGTACGAGCGGCGCAACATGGAATTCACCGAGGCCCGCCAGCGCATGGCGCGCATGCCCGAGGGCAGCCGCCATATCGCCAATCCGGTGTCGGTCGCGCCGGGCTTCATCATCGGCAATGTCCATGTGATGGCCGGCGTGCCGCAGGTTTTCCAGGCCATGCTCGATTCGGTCGTTTCCACGCTTCCGGCCGGCGCCAAGGTCCTGTCGCGCTCCATCGCCTGCCCGTTCGGCGAAGGCGACATCGGCACGCTGCTCGGCGCGGTGCAGAAGGCCCATCCTCAGACCTCGATCGGTTCCTATCCGCATTTCGACGGACAGCGCTTTTCCACCGAACTGGTGGTGCGGGCGCGCGACGGCGAAGCGCTTGAATCCGCGGCACGCGCTGTCGTGGCCATGATCGACGCGCTGACCACCGCGCGGGAAGGTGCCCGGGCGAAAGATCTCGGCACCGGCGAACTTGCCTGAGAACTTCGGGCGAAGGCATGGCCGCTATTGACCGAAGTCAAGGAAGGCCCCAAGGATTGGCGCCATTAATCGATCACGCGGGATGTGACCATCACCGCTCGAGGGAGATAATTATGGGCTACAAAACCATTCTTGCCGTCTTGGACACGCCCAGGAACGCGCAGCAAATCACTGATTTTTCTATTTCGCTCGCCGAGCAGTTCCAGTCGCATGTGATCGGCCTGCATGCCGAAGCGCTGGCCACCGTGCCGCTGGTCGCACCAATGGAAATCCCCGACCCGTCGACCGTCCAGGCCCTGCAGGACATGGCCCATGCCGAGACGCTCGACGTCGAGAAGATCTTCCGCGAACGGGCCGAACGCAACGGCACTTCCTATGAGTGGCGCAGCTTCGTCTCCTCTGCCGGCTACGGCGCCTCCTCGCTGGTCGACAGCGCCCGCAATTGCGATTTGGTGATCGCCGCGCAGGGTGAGAACACCATCCTGTCGGAGAGCCGGGCCGACCTTGAGCACTTCCTGTTCGAGAGCGGCCGTCCGGTGATTCTCGTTCCCTACATCCTGAAGGAGCCGAAGCCGATCAAGCGCGTACTGATCGCCTGGAACGGCTCGCGCGAGGCGGCCCGCGCCACCTTCGACGCCCTGCCCTTCCTCAAGGCAGCCGATTCCGTCGAGGTCTTTTCGGTCGACCCGCCGGAGACCCGCACCCAGTCGTCGACCATGGCAGGCGCCGAGATTGCCGCGACACTTGCGCGCCACGGCGTCAACATCACCGTCGTTCGCCAGGAAACGGATCATCTACCGGCTTCGGCGGCGATCGAGAACCGTCTCTCCGACAGCTCGATCGACCTCTTGGTCATGGGCGCCTACAGCCACAAGCGCTGGTGGGAAATGCTGTTCGGCGGCGTCACCCGCACCGTGCTCGAATCAATGACGGCGCTGACGCTGCTTTCGCGCTGACGCCAAGGGGCAAGCCCTTGCCTTGCCCCTTCAAATACCGCTAATAGCAGCGGGCAAGGACCCAGGCCCTTGCGGGCAAGTTTCGCGCGGCGCCAGCCGCGCGATCGGCGTCACCGGTCAGGCCGGACGCTGTCGCATTTCCCGCAACCGGCCGGTCTCGAAACCGCCGGGAAACGCCGGCAATTCAAAAAACACGCCTGCGCGGAGCCCCAGATCGATGTCCCTGCCCGATAAAGCCTTTCCCGTTTCCTGGGATCAGTTCCACCGCGATGCCCGGGCGCTGGCCTGGCGGCTCGCCGGCCTCAAACAGGATTTCCGCGCCATCGTCTGCATCACCCGCGGCGGCCTGGTACCGGCGGCGATCATCTCGCGCGAACTGAACATCCGGCTGATCGAAACGGTCTGCATCGCCTCCTATCACGACTATACCAGCCAGGGCGACATGAACCTCTTGAAGGGCATTTCCGCCGAATTGACCACTGAAGGTGGCAAGGGCGTGCTGGTCATCGACGACCTGACCGATACCGGCAAGACGGCGACCGAGGTCCGGGCCATGATGCCGAATGCGCATTTCGCCTGCGTCTATGCCAAGCCGAAGGGCGTGCCGACCGTCGACACCTTCGTCACCGAAGTCAGCCAGGACACCTGGATCTATTTCCCCTGGGACATGGGCTTCACCTACCAGGAACCGATCGCCAAAAAACATGGCGGCTGAGCCACACCGGGCGGCTTAAGCGCTGCACGACAAGAAACGACCAAGGGCGCGATATTCTCGCGCCCTTGGTCGTTTTCGTTCCGGCCAGAGGCTGGACCTCAGATGACGGCGAAGTCCAGGTGGGTCAGCAGCAGGCTCGGGTTGAGCACGGCGATCAGCGTGCTGCCGCCGGCCGCGCTGCCATTGGTGTCATAGTAGAGCTCGCCGGTATCGCTCTCGTAGATCAACCGATCGCTCGCATCCTCGGCCAGACCGCTGGTGTTGCGAACAAAAGCCGTCGACGCGAGCGCGCCTGCCGCGCCGAGCGCAGTGAACACGCTGTTCTCCAGCCAGATCACGTCGTCGGCGACCGAGAAGTCGGTGATCGTGTCGACATTGGTGGCGGCGTTGGGCGCCGAGTGGAAGACGAAGGCGTCGATACCTGTGCCGCCCGTCAGCGTATCATTGCCGATACTGCCATACAGCCTGTCAACGCCGGCTCCGCCCAGAATGGTGTCATCGCCTGCTCCACCGTTGATGGTGTTGTTGGCACCGTTGCCGACAATGACATTGTCCAACGCATTGCCGGTGCCGTTGATACTGCTGGAACCGCGAAGCGTCAGCCGTTCGATTGTCGCATAGCCCACCAGCGAGCGCGTGATGGTCGAGACGATCGCATCATTGCCGCCCGAGTCGGTGACCGTGTCGTTCTCGGCGCCGAGCATGTAGGTATCGTTGCCCAGACCGCCGATCAACGTATCAAGACCGGCAGCGCCATCGAGCACGTTGTTGCCGGCATTGCCGGTGATGATGTTGGCAAGTCCATTGCCCGTGCCGTTGATATTCGCGGACCCGGTGAGCGTGAGGCGTTCGATCGTCGCATAGGCAGCCAGCGTGCGGCTGATCGTCGAGGTGATGGTATCCGTGCCGCCGCTGTCGATGACGGTGTCGTTTTCGTTCGTCAGCGCATAGGTGTCGTTGCCGATGCCGCCGTTCAGCGTATCGGCGCCGCCCCGCCCGAACAGGACGTCATTGCCGCTGCCGCCGTTGAGAACGTTGGCTGCACTGTTGCCATAGAGGATGTCGTTTCCGGATCCGCCGGTCGCATTCTCGATGATCGTTCCACGGGCGATACCGAGGTTTCCGATCAGCCCGCCGGTATCGGAATAGGTTTCCGGATTGAGGTCGATGCGTTGCGCGGCCGTCACCCAGCTGAAGTTGAGCGTGTCGATACCGCCAGTATCAACGATCGTGCGTGCCACGTGATCGCCGAAATCCGACTGGAAGTTGTAGGTGTTGTTTCCGGCGTTGATCGCGGTGACGCCATAGAGGTCGCGCATGGCCAGAATGTCAGCGATCATCGGGGTCACGATGAAGGCATAGCTCGCCTCGACATAGGTGTTATCGGTTTGCGAGAAGTAGGACATGATCGTGGCCTGCCACGAATCGTTGGCATAGTTGTTGTCGACGCCGTAGGTCGCGTTGCCGTTGTAGTTGCCGGCATGACCAAGGCCCAGAGCGTGACCGATTTCGTGGATATAGGTCTGCAGCGAATAGCTGTTGCGCGTCGTGCCGTAGGAATCGAGCCAGTCGGTCGATACGTTGACGAACGACGACACGATCGTATTGCCCGTCGTCGTAGAGGTCGAGTAGGCACTATTAGGATCGCTGTCGTCGAACGTGATCTGCGCCGTGCCGGATGTGAGCGTGAAGCGGATGCCGGTAGCCGCCGTCCAGGCATTGAACGCCCAGATCGCCATTTGCTGGCCGGCAGCGGTCAGCGCCGTGATGTTGACGGTCAGGGACTGTCCGGCATTGATGTCGAAGGCACGACGGCTCGCGCCCTCCGATTCCCAATAGCCGTTCGTCAGCTGGTTGGCGATCTGGTCGTTGGTGTAGACGGTCGGCGGCGGTGCGACGGCAGCCGTCAGCGTGTAGCCGCCAGAGTAGGCGTTGTTCAGGCCGCGTGCGTTCAGATAGTAGGTGCCGCTGGCCGTCGCGGTGAAGGTGATGGCGGAATTATAGCCGCTCGTACCGCCATCATCGTCTCCGACCAGGATCGAACCACCCGAATTCAGCAATTCGAGGTAGGTGTCATAGACGGGACTGCCGCCCGAACCGTTCAGGGTGAACGTATAGGTCTGCCCCGCGGTCAGCTGGATCCGGACCCAGTCATTATCACCGACCGCCGCCAAAGTACCGGTGAAGCTGTCGCCCGCCGCCATGGTATAGCCGGTGCCGGTGCTCGCGGCGGCGTCGGTAGTCTCGGTAAAGCTTGCATTCGTGTTGGCGGACGTTGCCGCGAGCACGGAAGAACTGTCGTTGATGCCCATTGCGGCAAATCTCCTCGCCTAAATCAGGGTTTTGGGAACTGGATTTTCGATGCCATGACAAGACCGCGCGCAAATTCGCGCAGCGACCGCTTGTTCAATTCTGCATCCGAGATTGTCGTGGTGATGACGGGTCCAAGCACGTAGCCGCCCGGCGAATTCTTCTTGCCGCTCCAGGCGAGCCGCCCGGCGATCGCATACTTGTCGATCTTGAGGATATCGAGCCTGATGACATTGCCGACAGGCTTTTCCGCGGCGGCGCCCTCGCGCACCATAAGCTGCGGGTATTTCAGCCGCACCTCCTTGGCCACCTCGGCGCAGGCCGCCCTGTAGGCGTCGGCGTTCTTGGCCGTCGCAGGCGTATCGCAATAAAGCACGGGCACGCCGGCAGCGGAAGCACTGCCCGTCCCGACAATCGCCATCACAAAGGGAACCATCCAGGTGAAATATTTCATAGATTGACCAAGCTCTGGAGAACGCGTTGCGCGCGCGTCGGATATGCGCAAGACTCTATCGGATCGACGCAAATTAGCAATCCGAGAAGCGCGGCGGATCAGACCATGTTTGGGCAAATCCGTCCGCCCTGCCGGAACCGGCCTGCCCCAAAAAACTGTGGCCGAAATCCTTTCATGAAGGTTAATGCGGTCGGCGAACGAGACCCGCCGAATCCTGCCGCCGGCGGCGGTCCAAGGAAAATCCAAACGATTCCATCGACATGGCTCCTTTCCCCGTTTTCCACAGGCGGTAACCACAATATCTTGTATTAATAAATTCGTCATAACCCACCCCTTGACGGAATCAGGCCTTTTAAAGTTAATGCATTCTTATGTTGCGGCGGCGACTGAACCGGACATAACGAGGCCGGTTCGTTCCAGTAAAATCGCGAGGCGTAAGCACGGGTCCGGGCCATGAGGCCTGCCACCCGACCAGCCTTTCTGCGCGATATTTAACCGCCGAAAACATGATGCGGGGACTGGCGGCAATAAACTGTTAATACTATATTTAGCGTTTGCAGCCAAAATCACCACAAGATACAGAGTGTCCATCTCCGGATGATTCACCTGACTGACGGATGAAAAACTGGCTGCGCGCGTTCAAACCGTGCGGCCGGACGGGGACTTCATGCGCCGTCGGCGGCGCTTAAATTTCGAGGGACGAAGATGCGCATTGAGAGACGTTTCACCAAGCCGGGCCAATCGCGATATGCGGAAATCGAATTCCGCCAGGCGGTGAGCGAGATCAAGAATCCCGACGGCTCGATCGTCTTCCGTCTGGCCGACATCGCCGTGCCGGCGCAGTTCTCCCAGGTCGCCACCGACGTTCTGGCACAGAAGTACTTCCGCAAGGCCGGCGTGCCGAAACTGCTGAAAAAGGTCGAGGAGAACGACGTTCCCTCCTTCCTCTGGCGCTCCGTGCCCGACGCCGAAGCGCTGAAGGCGCTGCCGGAAAACGAGCGCTTCGGCTCGGAAACCGATGCCCGCCAGGTGTTCGACCGTCTTGCCGGCACCTGGGCCTACTGGGGCTGGAAGGGCAAGTATTTCACCTCGGAAGAAGACGCCCTCGCCTTCCGCGACGAACTCGCCTACATGCTCGCCACCCAGCGCGTCGCCCCGAACTCGCCGCAGTGGTTCAACACCGGCCTGCACTGGGCCTATGGCATCGACGGCCCCGGCCAGGGCCATTTCTACATCGATCCGTTCACGGCCAAGCTCGTCAAGTCGAAGTCGGCCTATGAGCATCCGCAGCCGCATGCCTGCTTCATCCAGTCCGTCGGCGACGACCTCGTCAACGAGGGTGGCATCATGGACCTGTGGGTTCGCGAGGCGCGCCTGTTCAAATACGGCTCCGGCACCGGCTCCAACTTCTCCTATCTGCGCGGCGAAGGCGAGAAGCTGTCGGGCGGCGGCCGCTCGTCCGGCCTGATGAGCTTCCTCAAGATCGGCGACCGCGCCGCCGGCGCCATCAAGTCGGGCGGCACGACGCGCCGCGCCGCCAAGATGGTCGTGGTCGACATCGACCATCCGGACATCGAGGAATACATCAACTGGAAGGTCAAGGAAGAGCAGAAGGTGGCGGCCCTCGTCACCGGTTCCAAGATCGTCGCCCGGCACTTGAAGGCGATCATGAAGGCCTGCGTCAACTGCTCGGCCGACAATGACGATTGCTTCGACCCGAACAAGAACCCGGCCCTGAAGCGCGAAATCCGCGCCGCCAAGAAGGATCAGGTTCCGGAAAGCTATGTCAAGCGCGTCATCCAGTTCGCCCAGCAGGGCTACAAGGACATGGAGTTCAAGACCTACGACACGGACTGGGATTCCGAAGCCTATCTGACCGTGTCCGGCCAGAACTCCAACAATTCCGTCTCGCTGAAGGACGACTTCCTGCGCGCCGTGGAAGATGACGGCGACTGGAATCTCACCGCCCGCAAGGACGGCCGCGTGATGAAGACGCTGAAGGCCCGCGACCTGTGGGACAAGATCTCCTATGCCGCCTGGGCATCGGCCGATCCGGGCCTGCACTTCAACACGACGATGAACGACTGGCACACCTGCCCGGCCGCCGGCCCGATCCGCGCGTCCAACCCGTGCTCGGAATACATGTTCCTCGACGACACGGCCTGCAATCTCGCCTCGCTGAACCTCCTGCAGTTCAAGGACGCCAAGACCAAGAAGATCGACATCGCCGACTACGAACATGCCGTTCGTCTGTGGACCGTCGTCCTGGAAATCTCCGTCATGATGGCGCAGTTCCCGTCGCGCCAGATTGCCGAACTGTCCTACGAATACCGCACGCTCGGCCTCGGCTATGCCAATATCGGCGGCTTCCTGATGTCGTCAGGCATTCCCTATGATTCGGCAGAAGGCCGTGCGCTGTGCGGCGCGCTGACCGCCATCATGACCGGCGTGTCCTATGCGACGTCGGCCGAGATCGCCTCGGAACTCGGCCCCTTCCCGGGCTATCAGCCGAACCGCGACAACATGCTGCGCGTCATCCGCAACCACCGCCGCGCCGCCCATGGCCTGTCGGATGGCTATGAAGGCCTGTCGGTCAACCCGGTCCCGCTCTTGCATTCGGAATGCACCGACCCGGCGCTCGTCGCCCATGCCACCGCCGCCTGGGACAAAGCGCTGGAGCTCGGCGAAAAGCACGGCTACCGCAATGCCCAGGTCTCGGTCATCGCGCCCACCGGCACGATCGGCCTCGTCATGGACTGCGACACCACCGGCATCGAGCCCGACTTCGCACTGGTCAAGTTCAAGAAGCTCGCCGGCGGCGGCTACTTCAAGATCATCAACGGCGCCGTGCCGGAGGCCCTTCGCACGCTCGGCTACACCGAAAGCCAGATCGCCGAGATCGAGGCCTATGCGGTCGGCCACGGCAATATCAACCAGGCACCGGGCGTCAATCCCGGGACGCTGGCCGCCAAGGGCTTCACCGCCGACAAGATCGAGGCGATCAACGGCGCGACCAAGGCCGCCTTCGACATCAAGTTCGTCTTCAACCAGTGGACGCTCGGCGCCGACTTCCTGAAGGACACCCTCAAGGTCACCGACGACCAGCTCGCCGACATGAGCTTCAACCTGCTCGAGCATATCGGCTTCTCGAAGAAGGACATCGAGGCCGCCAATATCCATGTCTGCGGTGCGATGACGCTCGAAGGCGCGCCCTTCCTCAAGGCCGAGCACCTGCCGGTGTTCGACTGCGCCAATCCGTGCGGCAAGATCGGCAAGCGTTACCTGTCGGTCGAGTCCCACATCCGCATGATGGCGGCCGCCCAGCCGTTCATCTCAGGCGCGATCTCCAAGACCATCAACATGCCGAACGACGCAACCGTCGAGGATTGCGGTGCGGCCTACATGCTGTCGTGGAAGCTGGCGATCAAGGCCAACGCGCTCTATCGCGACGGCTCCAAGCTCTCCCAGCCGCTCAACGCCTCGCTGATCGAGGACGAGGAAGACGAGGATGCACTGGACGACCTGATCCAGCAGCCGCTCGCCGCCCAGGCCGTCACCATCACCGAGAAGATCGTCGAGCGCGTCGTCGAGCGGGTGGTGCGCGAGCGCGAAAAGCTGCCGAACCGCCGCCAGGGCTATACCCAGAAGGCCACCGTCGGCGGCCACAAGGTCTATCTGCGCACCGGCGAATTCGGCGACGGCCGCATCGGCGAGATCTTCATCGACATGCACAAGGAAGGGGCCGCCTTCCGCGCGATGATGAACAATTTCGCCATCGCGATCTCGCTCGGCCTGCAGTACGGCGTGCCGCTCGAGGAATATGTGGAGGCCTTCACCTTCACCAAGTTCGAGCCGGCCGGCATGGTGCAGGGCAATGACGCGATCAAGAACGCCACGTCGATCCTCGACTACGTGTTCCGCGAACTCGCCGTCTCCTATCTCGGCCGCCACGATCTGGCGCATGTCGACACCTCCGACTTCTCCAACACCGCGCTCGGCAAGGGGATTTCCGAAGGCAAGACCAACCTGATCTCGACCGGCTGGACCCGCGGCTACAAGCCGACGCTCGTGTCGGGAAGCAATCTCGACCGCACGCTCGGCGAACCGAAGGGAGCGGCCACCGGCGCGCCGACCAAGGCCTCGTCCGGCGGCAACATTTCCGCCTTCGCCGGCTCGGCCGCCCGCAAGCTGGAAGTGACGACCGCGATTGCGACCTCGGAAGTGGTCTCGTTCAAGCGCGACTACGAGGAACGCGCGGTGGAAGAGATCGCCGAATCCGGCACCGAGGAGGCGACCGCCCTCTTCTCCGACAAGGCCGCCGCCGACGCCGCAGCCGCCAAGGCCGACGCCAAGAAAAAGGAAGCCGACCGCCGCATGCGCTCGATAGCCCAGGGCTATACCGGCAACATGTGCTCCGAGTGCCAGAATTTTACGATGGTGCGCAATGGGACCTGCGAGAAGTGCGACACGTGCGGCGCGACGAGCGGGTGCTCTTGAGCGCGGGTTCTAAATGAGCATCTTTGACGAAAGTTCAGTGGAGGCGAGCCATAACCGGCTCGCCTCTTCTGTTTCTGCCCAAGTTGAAGCCTTGGCGGCGTCGGTGGACCTAATACGAAAAGCTCTTCTGTATCAGGACATCGGCAGACACGATCCAAAAGATCACGGGGACTATCTCGCTGTCTCACAACTCGGATTTCGAGCTGTCAACGACGTCGGCGCCGCTATGAAGCTTCTTGACTGCGGATATTTCGTGCAAGCTGCGAGCCTACTGCGCGATATAGCCGAGATCGGGATCCTAGCCCTTCATTTCGCAGTATCACCGCGGGATATAACGCTTTGGAGATCGCTGAGCGGCCCAAACCAGTCAAACAAGTTTGGACCAAAAGTTCTCCGAAAAGGAGATCTGCAGGGCAGCTACAAGCTTGCCTATCTGGACGAAAGATTCAGATTGTTCTCCGACTATGGAACCCATCCATCAACGACGTCGATCGTTGCTCATCACGACGGCGCCCAATTTCATATGGGGCCTCATTTCAACGAAGACATCTACCTTAGCACCTATCGCGATCTCGCTGATCTTACGTGGCATTTCACCGATGCATGCGGTGACGCATACTGCGCGATTTTCAAGATAACGGTAGCGGACATACTTCCGGCGGAAACGCAACGGTTCAGGTTAGCTTGGAACGGAATTGCACCAGAGAAGCCGGAAGACACGGAAAGCTCGTTGGATACCTGAGTTAAGCCGAAACACGCCGCCCCACCTCTCCCCCTGTGGGAGAGGTTACAAAATCGCGGTCTTAGCGTCAGCTAAGTCGCAGATTTTGTTGGTGAGGGGGTAGGTCAGTGGGCACCAACGCACCCCCTCACCTGCAATTTCTAGCACTTAGCTGACGCTAAGATGCTGAAATTGCTTCCTCTCCCACAAGGGGAGAGGAACAGGCCACCCGTTCACTCCCCGGTATTCCTCAATTCACCAAGAATGGCGCGGCACACGGCGTCGGGACTGTCCGTCACCTCGTCGTTCCAGAAACGCAGGATCCGAAAACCTTCGGCGCGAAACGTCGCGTCGCGCACGGCATCGGTCGGGCTCTCGGCGTGCTGCCAGCCATCAACCTCGACGATCAGCCGCGCCTCGAAACAGACGAAATCGAGAATATAGCCCTTGAGCGGCACCTGGCGGCGGAACTTGAAGCCCTCAAGGCGCCGGTCCTTCAGCATTTGCCACAAGATATCTTCCGGGCGCGTGCCGTCCGCCCGCATGTCGCGGGCCCGCTTGCGATGAAGCTCCGGCGGACGGTGGCGCATTCGATCCCCCTGTCGCGTAGGAGAATAACACGGGGGCATTTCATGGAGAATGGGACAAACGATCCCCCTCACCTGCAATTTCTAGCACTTAGCTAAAGCTAAGATGCTGAAATTGCTTCCTCTCCCACAAGGGGAGAGGAAAAAGCCGCAAGCCTCGACGCTCACCTCTCCCCCTGTGGGAGAGGTTACAAAATCGCGGTCTTAGCGCCCGCTAAGTCGCAGATTTTGTTGGTGAGGGGGGCGGCAGGCGGGCACAAGAGCGCGACTACCTGCAATCATCTCAAATCCTGCCCCCTCAATTGCCGGGGCTTCCCCGCCTTCCGGAACAGCCTCATCATACTTCGGAGTGACACTACTGGAAACCCGTACCTACCTATGCTAGATTTCGAGTGGGACGACGACAAGGCGGTGGCCAATCTTGCAAAGCACGGTGTCAGCTTCGCGGATGCCTCGACCGTGTTCGATGACCCATTCGCCCTCGACATCGAGGACCGATCGATGGACTACGGGGAAGTCAGGCGCCGTGTTGTCGGCATCGGCCACGGACGGCATCTCACCGTCGCCTATACCGAGCGCGGAGAGACGATCCGGATCATCTCAGCCAGACGGGCGACCCGTGCGGAACGCAGGGAGTATGACAATGCCAGATGGTAAAACCACGCCGTCGGACTGGTCCCGCCTCGACGCCATGAGCGACGCGGAAGCCGAAGCCAACGCGCTCAGCGACCCCGACAACCCGCCCCTGACGGCGGATCAGCTCCGTGCTGCGCCGCGCATGCCCCAGATCAAGGTCATCCGCCGGGCCTTGCGTCTGACCCAGGAAGCGTTTTCCACGCGCTACCAGATCCCGCTCGGCACGCTGCGCGACTGGGAACAGGGTCGCTCCGAGCCCGATGCCCCTGCCCGCGCCTATCTGAAGGTGATCGCCGTAGACCCGGAAGGGGCTGCAAAGGCACTGGCCAAAGGCGCCGCCTGAACGCCAACCCCCAGCCAAAAAAACACAAAAGGCGCCGGTCACCCGGCGCCCTTTGCATATCCAAGCCTCTGAAAAGACTAGAACTTGTAGTTCACGCCGCCCTTGATGACATGGTCGCTGATGTCGGTGTTGGAGGTCGAGACGCCGTTGAAGCTGCGCACGTCGTTGGTGCGGACATAGTTGTATTCGACCTTGGCCGAGAGGTTGGCGTTGAGGTTCTGCTCGACGCCGACGCCGAGCAGGTAGCCGGGCTTCCAGCCATCCGGGCCTTCGGCGTTCTTGCCGTCGCGCAGGCTGGTCATGGCCATGCCGGCGGTGCCGTAGATCAGCGTTTCGCCCATGGCGGCACCGGCCTTGGCCTTGGCGGCCAGGCGGTGACGTTCGACGAGCTCACCGCCGGGAACGCCGACGCGGGTGTCGCCGAGATGCGAATATTCCAATTCGCCGCCGACGATGGCGCCGCCCATTTCGGTGTTGTAGCCGCCCTGGATGCCGCCCATGAATTCCTTGTCGCCGGAAAACGGGTTGATCTTCTCGGACGACATGCCGGCATGGATACCGGCATAGGCACCGGTGAAGCCGGAGGATGTCGCGGCCGGCTCTTCATAGGAAGGGGCGGGTTCGTTGTAGGTCAGGTCGGCGGCGATGACAGGGGTGGTTGCAATTGCCGCCGTCAGCGCCAGCGCGAAGGACTTCACGGTCTTGGTCATAGGTTTACTCCATACAGAGCCCGCATCCGAAGGGAGCGGGCGAACACTCAACTACACAAGCCTGCCGCGGCGCGGTCCCTCTCGCCGGACCATTGCCCCCCGACGATCCCGCGCGACCGGCAGGTTGCTTCTAAATTTCATGAATCAATAAACACATCCTTAACCGACGCGGCGCGTTCTCAAGATTCGAGCGAGACGTTTTGCCGCAATGCGCCGGCCGGTCGCGCACCGAAGGCCCGCCGCTAGGCGAACGCCGCCGAAAGGGTGATCGGCACCGCCTTCAGCGCCTTCGACACCGGGCAGCCGACCTTGGCCTGCTCGGCGATTTGCCTGAACTTCGCCTCGTCCATGCCCGGCACCCGGCCTTCGAGCGAGAGCGCGATCGCGGTGATCTCAAAACCCTCGCCGACCTTGTCGAGCGACACCTTGGCGAGCGTTTCCAGGCTCTCGGCCGGCGACCCCGCCTCCTCCAGCATCTTCGATAGCGCCATGGTGAAGCAGGCGGCGTGCGCCGCACCGATCAATTCCTCGGGATTGGTGCCGGCGACGCCCTCGAACCGGATCTTGAAGCCGTAGGGATGCTGCTTCAACGCGCCACTTTCGGTCGAAACGCTGCCGCGCCCGTCCTTCAACCCGCCGCTCCACTGGGCGGAACCATGTTTCTGAATGACCATTTGCTGTTCTCCTTGCCGATTTGCGCAGACTGCCTGTCGCCATGGGGAAACACCGGCGGCGCCGGTCTGTTCCCTGCTTTCGGCGGTATCCTCCAGCGCCCGACAATTCTCGGTCGACCCGCCAATTCTCCGCCAGCGCACCAATCGCCGGTCGGCCCACCAGTCCTCGGTCAGGCCTGCAACCGGCCGGCGGGCGATCTCCCCCCTTGAGGGGGAGATGTCGGCGTAGCCGACAGAGGGGGGTGACCGCGTGCGAGCGCCCTCACTTTTCGTGGCTCGGTCGCGCTCCCACCTCAGGGCGAGGCTTCCCTATGCACCCCTCACGCTGAGCGGCCCGAGCAAGACGAGGACCTCGAAGCATCCAGCCATACCCCCCTCTGCCCTGCCGGGCATCTCCCCCTCAAGGGGGGAGATCGGCGCGCGGCACCGTCCTGTCCACTGCCAACCATCCAAAGCCCGGCCACCAACCACCCGAATGCCCGGCCACCGCACATATCCTCCGGCGCCCACCAATCGTCGGTCAGCCCACCCATGCCGGTCAGCCCCCCAACCCTCCGTCAGGCCAGCAATCCGGCCGGCGGGCGATCTCCCCCCTTGTGGGGGAGATGTCGGCGTAGCCGACAGAGGGGGGTGACCGCCCGCCACCACCTCAAGACCGGGGAAGATCCATCCCGTTTCCCCAGCAAAAACAACAGAGCGCAGCGAAGATCTTCCCCGCCCCCGCGCCATGCCCGATACTGCCCCCCGTCCCGCCATCGGTTACACCGGTTAGCGTTGCCGGCGAGGCGGGACCGGTGCCCGGGGGCGCGGTCGAGACGCGGACCGCTTCTCCGGGGCCTGGCATGAAGGGTCTCCCTCTCGCCTGAAACAGGGCGGGGCGTGCCTGTGGGGCACACATGATTGGACCGGCGACTGGCGGGGGTCTCCCCCGGCTTTCGTGGCGCGGCGGGGATAAGAATAACAAGCACCCGCGAGCGCAACCCTGGAAAAGGTGCCGTCATCCGCGCAGAGAGACCAAGTTTGCCCGGCAAAAGACACCGAACGGGACACGATCGGGTGTCATGTAATCTAACTTAGTCGCGGCACGCGATCGTGTCCCGGCCGACTACCCCTCCCAAGAAAAGGGAGGCACCGCAATGAAGCCATGCCACGGGGCGGAACCGCCCGCGTGAAGGAATAGCCGTATTCACCGCATGCGCGACTGGACAGCCGCGTCCTGTCCGGCCATCAAGGCCACCAGCATTGCCCCGACCCGCGAGTCGGTCTGCAGGAAGGAAAACCCCATGCCGAGCCCCATCATCGAAGCGGTGCCCGATCACCCGGCCGAGGAAGACCGCTATGCGGTCTACACCGCGCTGAGAGACTACAACACCGCCCAGACGGGAAAGAGCGACCGGCCGGATTTCGCCGTGCTGGTGCGCCATCCGGAGACCCGCGCCGTCGAGGGCGGGCTCTATGGCGAGGAAAGTTTTGGCTGGGCCTTCATCCGCTATCTCGTCGTGCCGGAGGCCTATCGCGGCCAGGGGATCGGCAGCCGGCTGATGGCGGAGGCGGAAAAGATCGCCCGGGATCGCGGCTATGTCGGCATCTGGCTCGACACCTACGAGTTCCAGGCCCGGCCGTTCTACGAGAAGCTCGGCTATCATGTCTTCGGCGAACTCGAAGGCGGCAACGGCGCCCACGGCCAGTTCTTCCTGAAGAAACGCTTCTGACCTCCGCCATCGCGTCGTCTCGGCCATAACACCGGCCATCACGCCGGACGGAGAGCCCGCCGGCCGCGGCCGCCGTCAGCCGCCGAGCGCGGCGATCACCTGACCGGCGGCGCGCTCGCCGCTCATGAAGGCGCCGTGCGCCGTGCCGTGATGTTCGAAGATCGTGTGCTCGCCGGCGAGGAACAGCCGGGCGGCCACCGGTTCGGCCAGCCGGTTAAAATCGGCGGGCGTGCAGCCGACCGCGGGATAGGAATAGACGCCGAGCGCGAAGGGATCGCGCGACCATTGCGCGGTGACCATCTTCTCCGGCGGCCGCGCCTCGGCCCCGAACATCTCGCCCAGCACGGCGCTGATGTCGGCCTGGAGCTCGGCCTCGCTCATGGCTTCGGACTTCAGCGCATAATCGCCGGTCGAGACCAGGGTGAGGATGCTGGCGCCGCTCACCGGCATGAGGTTGATCATGGTCGGCCAGCGGCCGCGCTCCCTGGCGGCATAGCTCAGGAACTGCGTCTCCTTGGGCCAGAAGCAGCGGTCGAACTTCAGCGAAACCTTGGTGACCGCGCCGAAGCCGAGGCTGGCGATCGAGCCGGCATGGCCCTTCGGCAACGGCGGATCGAAGACCACATGGCCGGCCTTGAGCACGCCGAGCGGCAGCGTCGAGATGACATGCGTGCCGCTGTGGCGCTCCTTCGCCGTCTCCACCACCACCTGGCCGCCGCCATGGGAAATGCGTCGGACCGGTTCGCCGAGCCGGATGTCGAGCCCCTTGGCCAACCCTTCGACGACGCGACCGAGGCCGTCCGGCAACAGGGCTTCCGGGCCGTCGAAACCGCGATCCTCGCCATATTGCAGGGCGGAGATCCGCGACAGCGGCGCGCCGCCGTCGTCCTCGATCTCGCTCGACAGCATCCAGCCCGAGAGCGGATCCTTCAGCATGCCCGGATCAAGCTGGTCGATCGCTTCCAGCAGCGACAGGTCGCTGCCCTCCTCCGCCTCGTCGGCGGCCTTCTCGAGGACGGCCTCGAAGGCGTCGACCGCGTCCTCCAGCTCCCATTCCTCCGGGCGCTCGCCGTCCGGAAGCCAGACCTCGTAGTCGTCGTAATTGCTGAAGAAGGTGGAAAGTTTCAGGTCCCGCACCAGGCCGGCGAGCGGATTGCCGTTCATGCCGTGCATCCAGCTCGCGCCGCGCTCGACCGCGACCCCGAGGCTCCGGTCCGTGCTGATACGGCCGCCGATCCGCTCGCGGGCCTCGATGACGATCACCTCGATGCCGCGCTCCTTGAGCGTGCGGGCGGCGGAAAGCCCGGCGATCCCGGCACCGACGACGATCACCCGCGGCTTGCCCACCGAAGCGGCAAAGGCCGGCCTGAGCGCCGGGTTCGCCAGCAGCGTGCCGGCAGTGCCCGCGGATAGGGCGAGCAGGCGTCGCCGCGTCAGCTCAGGCGGCATGGATTGCTCCGTGCGCATGGCGTGGCGCGTCGCCGTCACGGCGATGATCCTCGCTGCGCTCGTCGGCGGCGAAGCAGGCACGGCCGCGGCCGCCGTCCTTCGAGGCATAGAGCGCCCGGTCGGCCGTCGCCATGATGGCATTGGCGCCCGCCGCATCGTCGGGAGCGATCGCGACGCCGAGGCTGATGCCGACATCGGTGGTGATGCCGTTGTCGAGCGTGATCGGCTGACCAACCGCGGTCATGATCTGGCTGGCGAGCAACGAAAGACGAGCACGGTCGCTGAAGGCGTCGACAAGGATGACGAATTCGTCGCCGCCGATGCGGCCGACCAGGCCGCTTGTGCCGACGACTTCGGCCAAGCGGTCGGCAACGGTCCGGATCACCAGATCGCCGGCGGCGTGGCCCCAGGTGTCGTTGATCGTCTTGAAGCGGTCGAGATCGCCGGCGATTACGGCAAAGCGCGAGCCCGCCGCCTTCTCGGCCGCCGCCTCGAGCGCATGGCCGAAGCTCAGCCGGTTGGCAAGGCCGCTCAACGGGTCGCGAAGGGCGAGCGCCCGGTTGCGCTGCTCGCTCTCCTCGAGCATGAGCGACAACCGGCGGATATGATGGACGATGAACAGGCTGGCGAGCGCCAGAAGCGAGGAGAGAAGGATGCTGACCGGCACCACCACCTCCCAGATATGCGAGCCGGGGGCCGCTCCCTTCCAGTCGAAGCTGCCGATCGCCCGGCCGGAAGCGGAGACCAGCGGCACCTTGCCGCCGGCGCCCGAGCTGAAGGTCAGGTCGGCAAAGTCGAGCTGCGAATTCAGGTCGCGCACGAGATCGCCGTCGATCGGCTTGGCCGAGACGACGATGAACGGCGCGCCATCGGGCAGCGCCACCTCCTCGTCGTCCGGAACCACCGCCATGGCGGTGGCGATCATCGGTTCGCCGTCGATCTCGGCGATGGCGAATTCGGCGATCCTGCCGACCTCGCTGCTCGTCACCTGCTTCTGGCCAAAACCGCCGGCAATGGCGATGCGATTGGCGTTGTGGCGGTCGACGGCGCGCTTGGCGATCAGGGCCAGATCGCCGGCCGGGTCAGCGGCGCGGCGGGTGAAATCCACGCGGTCCTCGTGGGCCGACATGACGATCTCACCGCCCGGATCGAACAGGAAGGTGCGGTCGTGGCCGAAATCAAACCAGAGCGAGCCTACGAACTCCTCCTCGATGAAGGCCTCGCGGAATTTCAGCGTGATGTATTTGACCGAGCGGTCCCAGCGCGACACGCTCAGCTGGTCGCGGGCGATCAGGCTCTGGCGGTCCTTCAGCGCGTTGACGAACAGCGTGCGTTCGGTGACGGCGGCCTGCTGGTCGGCCTCTTCGGAGGCGATCCGGCCGACATAGAGCAGCGACAGCGTCGACAGGCCGATCAGCGTCGCCGCGAAGGCGAGCACCAGCCGTGACAGCCGTCGCGGCGACACCTGCTTGCCGTCTCCCTCGGTTCCAATCTCTGCCGTCATCTCGTCGCGCCCGTTGTTTGTCGGTCCGCGCAGTATGTCGGCGAGCGCTTAAGACCCGCTTAAATTGGGGAGGCAGGAGATTGCCTTGGGTCGATATGCTTGACGGAGGATGAAGCACCGGGCGGATGCAGACGAAAAAGAACCCCGGTGGAGTCGGCCGGGGTTCAAGTGGAGCGGGAGTGGCATTTTCCGACTGTGCCGTCAGGCTCGGGTCAGCTCTTGATCGGGTTGCGGCGGCGCCAGTTGCGCAGTCGCATGCGCGGCGCGATCAGTCTGGCGATGAACGGAGCCACCACGAACGAGGTGACGACGACCAGCGGCAGCAGGTACTTGGCGTTCTCGGCGAGAGCCGGGATGGACAGGACCGTGATCGCGCCCGTCCCGAAGATGACGGCATTCACCATCATCGAAACGAAGAAGGTCAGATAGGTGTCGGTCTTCATCGGACTGCTCCTGAGTGTGAACTGTTGACTGTCAACGCGGCGTCAGACGGATTGTTCCGTGATCGTGATCGAGTCCGAGCCGAGGCGGTCCTTGCGGGCCGCGGCAAACGCTTCCTTAACCGCGAAGGTGCTACACTGCCGTTCGCAATTTCAACGGACAGACGAGGAGCAGATGGCCAAGCCGACCTTCCGCTTTACCCACTACGATCTCAAGGAACAGCGCGCCGGCGCCATCATCGAGGTGACGCTTTCCGCCGTCAACAATGTGCGGCTGATGACGCCCGGCAATTTCCAGCGCTTCAAGGAAGCCCTCGATTTCAAGTATCTCGGCGGCGTGGCGAAGAAATCGCCGATCAAGCTCACCATTCCGGAAAGCGGCCACTGGCATCTGATCGTCGACATGGAAGGCCATCACGGCCTTGCCGACTCCTCGGTCAAGATGATTGCCGCGCCGGCAGCGGCCAAGGCGTCCTGAGCGGGGGCCTCAACCGCCGCGCTCACGCCTGAGCTTCGCCCACCAGTCCAGCCGCTTGCGGATCTCGCGTTCGAACCCGCGCTCCGGCGGATCGTAGAAGGTCTTGCGGCCCATCTTCTCGGGAAAATAGTCCTGGCCGGAAAAGGCGTCCGGCTCGTCATGGTCGTAACGATAGCCGTCGTTGTAGCCTTCCGCCTTCATCAGCTTGGTCGGCGCATTGAGGATGTGCTTCGGCGGCAGCAGCGAGCCGTTCTCCTTGGCGGCGCGCATCGCCGACTTGTAGGCCATGTAGACGCCGTTCGACTTCGGCGCGGTGGCAAGATAGACGCAGGCCTGCGCCAGCGCCAATTCGCCCTCCGGGGAGCCGAGATAGTCATAGGCGTCCTTCGCCGCATTGCAGATCACGAGCGCCTGCGGATCGGCCAGACCGATGTCCTCGACCGCCATGCGCACCAGCCGCCGCCCGAGATAGAGCGGATCCTCGCCGGCATCGAACATGCGGCAGAGATAGTAGAGCGCGGCATCCGGATCGGAGCCGCGCACCGACTTGTGCAGCGCCGAGATCAGGTTGTAGTGGCCGTCCTGGCCCTTGTCGTAAACGGGGGCGCGCCGCTGGACGATGCGGGTCAGGCCCTCGGTGTCGAACACCTCGCCTTCCCTCGCCGCCCGCCAGACTTCCTCCGCCAGCGTCAGCACGGCGCGGCCGTCGCCGTCGGCCATGCGGACAAGGCTTGCCCGCGCGTCGGCGTCGAGCGGCAGCGGCTTGCCCTCCACCTCCTCGGCCCGCTTCAGGAGCGTACCGAGACTTTCCTCGTCATGCGGCTTGAAGGTCAGGACCCTGGCGCGCGACAGAAGTGCGGCGTTGAGTTCGAAGGACGGGTTCTCCGTCGTCGCGCCGACGAGGATCACGGTGCCGTCCTCCATGACCGGCAGGAAGCCGTCCTGCTGGGCGCGGTTGAAGCGGTGGATCTCGTCGACGAAGAGCAGCGTCTGGCGGCCGTCCATGCGGCGCATGCGGGCAGCCTCGAACACCTTCTTGAGGTCCGCGACGCCGGAAAAAATAGCCGAGATCTGCTCGAAGGCAAGACCGGCCTCGCCCGACAGAAGCCGCGCCACGGTCGTCTTGCCGGTGCCGGGCGGGCCCCAGAAGATCATCGAGCCGAGCGAGCCGGACGCGATCATGCGCGCCAGCACGCCGTCCTCGCCGGTCAGGTGCTCCTGGCCGGTGACTTCGGCCAGCGTCTTCGGGCGCAGCCGGTCGGCGAGCGGCCGGCGGGCCTCCACGTCCTTGGGAAGATGCGGCGCGAAGAGATCGCTCATCGGAAGATCTGCCGGATGCGCTGGCCCTCGCGCTCGACCTCGACACGCCAGAAACCCGGATCTTCTCCAGCTGCCTCAGCCATGGCGGCAGTCGAGGTGATGTTGACGCCGTTGACCGAGATGATGATGTCATGCGGCGCAAAGCCGAGCCGGGCGGCCGGCGAACCGGGAGCGATCTCGGTGATCACGACGCCGGTGACTTCGGACGGCATACGCAGATCGTAGGCAAGCTTCGGCGAAAGATTGGCAATCTTGGCGCCGGCAAAGGGACTGCCGCCCTCGATCAGCCGCTCGTCGCGCGGCGTGGTCTCCGGCGCGCCGGCAAGCGTCATGGCGATCTCAGATTCCCGGCCGTTCTCGCGGATGGAAAGCGTCACCTTCTTGCCCAGACCGGCGGTCGTCAGGCGGTAGCCCAGCGCATCGGGATGCTCGACCGGGATGCCGTCGATGGCGACCACCACCTGTCCGGCCTTCAGGCCGGCCTTGGCCGCCGGCCCCCCTTCGGCAACACGGACGACGAGCGCGCCGCGCACCTTGTCGAGACCGAGCGCCTCGGCGACGTCGGAGGTGACGGGATCGAAGCTCGCGCCGACATAGGGCCGCTCGAAGCTTGCATCGCCCCGCTCGGCAGCGGCGAGGAAGACCTTGACCAGATTGGCGGGGATGGCAAAACCGATGCCGTTCGAGCCGCCGCCCTTGGTGAAGATCGCCGTGTTGATGCCGAGCAGTTCGCCCTTCATGTTCATCAGCGCCCCACCGGAATTGCCCGGATTGATCGAGGCGTCGGTCTGGATGAAGAAGCCGAAATCGCCCTCCGTCACGCGGTTGCGGGCAAGCGCCGAGACGATGCCGCTGGTCACCGTCTGGCCGACGCCGAAGGGATTGCCGATGGCGAGCACCAGATCGCCGACCTCGACCTTGTCGCTGTCGCCGATCGCAAGTGCGGGAAGCTCTTCCTTCGCGTCGATCTTGAGGACCGCGAGGTCGAGACGCTCATCCTTCAGTACGACCTTGACCGGGAATTCGCGGCCGTCGGAGAGCGCCACCTTGATGTCGTCGGCACCGTCGATCACGTGGTTGTTGGTGACCACGATGCCGTTGGCGCCGACGATGACGCCGGAGCCGAGTGAGGACTGCTTCTCAGTCCGGTTCGGCATGCGCTGGCCGAAGAACTGTTCGAAGAAGGGATCACCCGCGAAAGGCGAGACGCGGCGCTGCACCATGCGCTCGGCATAGACGTTGACCACCGCGCCATGGGTCTGCTTGACCAGCGGCGCAAAAGACATCTGCATGTCGGCGGCCGACTGGGGAACGCGAAGCTCCTGCGCGAAGGCCGGCACCGGCAGCGCCACGAGAAGCGCAAGCGCCGAGACAGCCAAACCACGAACGATGCCCTGCATGGGGTACTCCTCATTGTTTCCAAGGATCAATAGGCGCCGGACAAGCAAAAGAAAAGCGCCGGCGCCGCACCGGACGGCGCGTTCCCCAAAGGTAATCGCGAATTGAACTTTTCCAAGGCGGGGGCGTTGGGCCTGACGAAATGATCAAGGAGTATCCGTCATGCCGACCAGCCCGTTCGCTCGCCTGTCACAGCCTATCGCCGCGCTGACGATCCTGGCCAGCCTCGGCACGGGATTTCCACTGTCGGCGACGGCCGCCAGCTTCGACTGCGACAAGCCGGACCTCGCCGCCGACGAAACCGCCATCTGCGCCAATCGCGACCTCAACGACATGGACGTGAAGATGGTGACCATGTTCGAACTGATCACCGGCCTTCTGCCGATGGGCAATCGCGGCGTGGTGCAGGACGAGCAGGTGGAATGGCTTTCGAAACGTCAGGCCTTTAACGCCGATCTCGCCTGTCTGAGGGTGGTCTATGCCGAGCGAGTGAATCAGCTAACCCTGGTCTATGGCCAGATCGAGCGGCCGAAATGACGGGTGCGGGAGGATCGAAGGATGACAGGAAAATTAGGCTATCAGCTAATTACCAATGCAGCGAAGCTCGCGCCGTTGAACCTTCTCGGAACGCGGAATCCAGCCTGGAACTGGCGCGCTCCGCGGGCAATAGATTCCGGTAGCAATTAGCGCTCTCAGACAACCTCGATCAGCGTCTCGCCCCGTTCCAACGCCTGCAAGATTGCCGGTAGCGCCTTTTCGAACCAGACGAGCAGATCCCGGCGGCGTGCGTTCGGCAGGCGGACCCACACGATGGCTGGGCCTTGCACGGTCAATGCCTTGCGCTGAGCAAAATCCTCGTCCTTCGTGACGATAACCGACCCGGTCTTCAGCGCATGTTCCCAAATCTCGCGATCGGAGGCTGACTGCATCTCGCAATCCATGACGTGCATCGCGTCATGGCCCAGATCACACAGCCAGCGCGCAAGCGCGGGGGGAAGTTGCGCATCGACCAGAAAGAGAAAGCGCATCAAGCCACGCGGAGTACAGGATGATCACTCTGCCGCGCCGCAAACTCCAGCGCAGCGACGATGTCACCAACCTCCAGTATGGGGTAGTCGTCCAGAATTTCCTCCTGGCTGGCGCCCGAAGCGAGAAGATCCAACACGTCCTTCACGCGGATACGCAGATGGCGCAGCGTGGGCCGACCGCCGCACAGTTCCGGATTCACCGTAATCCGATGCAGTTCAGACATGTTCTTCCCTCAAGCCGATTGCGCCATACCGACTGTAACACAACGCGCCGGCGGTTCCATCCGCCGATGCGCTGGTTGTGGACTCGAAGAAAGGATGCGTCCTTACTCCGGCAGGATCCGCACCGCGCCGCGGTCGGCAGAGCTGGCGAAGGCGGCATAGGCCTTGAGCGCGGTCGTGACATTGCGCTTGCGGGGGCTCGACGGCTTCCAGCCGAAGGCATCCTGCTCGGCACGGCGCTTGGCCAGCACGTCTTCTGCAACGGCCAGGTTGATGGTGCGGTTCGGGATGTCGATCTCGATCGTATCGCCTTCGCGCACCAGGCCGATCGTGCCGCCATTGGCGGCTTCGGGCGAGGCGTGGCCGATGGAAAGGCCGGACGTGCCGCCGGAGAAGCGGCCGTCGGTGATCAGCGCGCAGACCTTGCCGAGGCCCTTCGACTTCAGATAGCTGGTCGGATAGAGCATTTCCTGCATGCCCGGGCCGCCCTTGGGGCCTTCGTAGCGGATAACGACGACGTCGCCGGCGACGACCTCGTTGGACAGGATCGCCTTGACCGCCGCATCCTGGCTTTCATAGACCTTGGCCGGACCGGTGAACTTCAGGATCGACTCGTCGACGCCGGCCGTCTTCACGATGCAGCCGTCGAGCGCCAGATTGCCCTTGAGAACGGCCAGACCACCGTCCTTGGAGAACGGATGCTGGGCATCGCGGATGACGCCGTTTTCGCGGTCGAGGTCGAGCTCTTCCCAGCGGGCCGCCTGACTGAAGGCGACCTGGGTGGGAATGCCGCCCGGGGCGGCGCTGAACAGCTTGAGGGCTGCCGGGTCCTCCGAGACGGAAATGTCCCACTTGGCCAGTCCTTCGCCAAGGGTCCTGGCGTGAACGGTCGGCAGATCGGCATTGAGCAGACCGGCGCGGTTCAGTTCACCGAGAATGGACATGATGCCGCCCGCGCGGTGCACGTCTTCCATGTGCACGTCGGCCTTGGCCGGGGCGACCTTGGACAGGCACGGAACCTTGCGCGACAGGCGGTCGATGTCGTCCATGGTGAAGTCGATCTCGGCCTCGTGGGCGGCGGCGAGGATGTGCAGAACGGTATTGGTCGAGCCGCCCATGGCGATGTCGAGCGCCATGGCGTTCTCGAAGGCACCCTTGGAGGCGATGACGCGCGGCAGCGCGGTTGCGTCATCCTGCTCGTAGTAGCGCTTGGCGAGCCCGACGATGCTGCGGCCGGCCTCAAGGAAGAGTTCCTTGCGGTCGGCATGGGTGGCGAGCGTCGAGCCGTTGCCCGGGAGCGACAGCCCGAGCGCCTCGGTCAGGCAGTTCATTGAGTTGGCGGTGAACATGCCCGAGCACGAGCCGCAGGTCGGACAAGCCGAGCGCTCGATGGTCTGCACGTCCTCGTCGGAAATCTTGTCGTCGGCGGCGGCGACCATGGCATCGACCAGGTCGAGCGCGACCTTCTTGCCGTGCATGACGACCTTGCCGGCCTCCATCGGGCCGCCCGAGACGAAGATCGTCGGGATGTTGAGGCGAAGCGAGGCCATCAGCATGCCGGGGGTGATCTTGTCGCAGTTGGAGATGCAGACCATGGCGTCGGCGCAATGGGCGTTGACCATGTATTCGACGCTGTCGGCGATCAGTTCGCGCGACGGCAGCGAATAGAGCATGCCGTCATGGCCCATGGCGATGCCGTCGTCGACGGCGATCGTGTTGAATTCCTTGGCGACACCGCCGGATGCCTCGATCTCGCGGGCGACCAGCTGGCCGAGGTCCTTGAGGTGCACGTGGCCGGGGACGAACTGGGTGAACGAGTTGACCACGGCGATGATCGGCTTGCCGAAATCGCTGTCCTTCATGCCGGTGGCGCGCCAAAGGCCGCGCGCACCCGCCATGTTGCGGCCGTGGGTCGTGGTTCTCGAACGATAGGCTGGCATCGGTGTTACCTCGGATCTTCTCTTGGTTCTTGCCGGGCTTGGGGCTGGCCGAAAAGCATCGGCTGCACGCGTTTGCGCACCGGAATTTGACCTTGTGATAGGGCAAGGCCCCCATTGTGTCACTATCAGCATAGCGTAAAACGGTACGCTTGGCATCCCGGCCGCTTCATCCGGCGCAGCCCGCCGGGGCATGCCGGCCAGACCGAACCGGTCGCTCAAGGCACCTACACGAAAATGTGGTCGGGAGTTTCTTTTCGTTACGATGAAACTTTGGCGAGATTTGCTACGTAGAGAGACATAGACCGCATCCACAGCGAAAGAGCAGACCATGGCCCGCTACCGCCCGCCGAAGATCGCCTCGAGCGAGATCACGCCGCAATCGCTTTACCTCAACCGCCGCAGCCTCATCGGAGCGGCCGCGGGCGGACTGGCGCTTGCGGCGGCGCCCAAGGCCTTTGCCGCGGCCATTGCCGCAAAGCCGAGCGCCTATGTGCTGACCGAAAAGCCGACATCCAAGCAGGACGTCACCAGCTACAATAATTTCTACGAGTTCGGCACCGACAAGATCGACCCGATCAACAATTCCGGGTCCTTCAAGACGCGGCCCTGGACGATCGAGGTTGGCGGGCTGGTGGCCAAGCCCCAGGTGATCGACATCGAGGCGATCCTCAAGGACTTCCCGATGGAAGAGCGCGTCTACCGGATGCGTTGCGTCGAGGCCTGGTCGATGGTCGTCCCCTGGGTCGGCTTTCCGCTGGCAAGCCTGCTCGACCGGGTGGAACCGCTCGGCTCGGCCAAATATGTCGCCTTCGAAACCGTGGTGCGGCCGGACGAGATGCCGGGTCAGCGCGGCCTGTTCCAGCCGATGAAATGGCCCTATGTCGAGGGCCTTCGCCTCGACGAGGCACGCCATCCGCTGACCATACTGGCGACCGGCCTCTATGGCGAGACCCTGCCGAACCAGAACGGCGCGCCGCTGAGGCTCGTCGTGCCGTGGAAATACGGCTTCAAGGGGATCAAGTCGATCGTGCGCATCACGCTCACCGAAAACGAGCCGCCGGCGAGCTGGAACGTCATGCAGCCGGGCGAATACGGCTTCTATGCCAACGTCAATCCGGCGGTCGACCATCCGCGCTGGAGCCAGGCGACCGAGCGGCGCATCGGCGAGGAAAGCGGCCTGTTCGGCGGGGCGCGCATCGATACCCTGCCCTTCAACGGCTATGCCGACGAAGTGGCGGGGCTCTATACCGGCATGGACCTGACGAAGTTCTACTGACGAAACCCAGAACAATGCTTCGCCCCCTCATCCGGCGCTGCGCGTCACCTCTTCTCCCCGATGGGGAGAAGAGGTGACGCCGCCGCCCTGCCCCTTCAAGGCATGGGACGCCGAGGGCGCGGCCCCATTGATACCGGAGCCTGACGATGGCCATGCCTGCCCTGCCCGCCCGATACAAGCCCGCCTCCGTCTGGGGGCTCTATGTGATCGGTCTGCTGCCGGGGCTCTATGCCTTCTATCTCGGCATTTTCGGCGGGCTGGGCGCCGATCCGGTGCGGACCTTCGAACACCTGCTCGGGCTCTGGGCGCTCAGGTTCCTCTGCCTCGGGCTCACGGTCACGCCGGCGCGCGACCTGTTAGGCATTAACCTAATTAGCTATCGGCGTGCGCTCGGCCTCCTCGCCTTCTACTACGTGCTCGCCCATTTCGCCGTCTATCTGACCCTCGACCGCGGGCTGATCCTGTCGTCGATCGCCGGCGATATTCTGAAGCGGCCCTATATCATGCTCGGCATGGCGGGGCTCACGATGCTGGTTCCGCTGGCGGCCACCTCGAACCGCTGGTCGATCCGCAGGCTCGGGCAGAAGTGGAACCGGCTGCACAAGCTGGTCTATGCGATCGCGGCCGCCGCCGTGCTGCACTATGCGCTGTCGCTGAAGGCGATCACCGCCGAACCGGCCTTCTACATCGCCGTGGTGATCGTGCTTCTGGCCTACCGGCTGGTGCGGCCGAGGATCATGGCCTGGAAGCGGGCCAACAAGCCAGGCAACAGAACCGTCCGCGCGCCGGTGGCAAGCACCGGCGACTGACAGGCGCGCGCGGCGCGGCGTCCTCTCCGTACCAATCAAAGTCTGCACAATCGCGGCCGTGCAACGACAGAGGCGGCCCATCCATGCGATAGACTCCGCACCAGTCCCCGGAATGCCGGGGCAACCACATGCGGAGACGTCCATGAAAGCGAAGGTCGCGGTTCTGTTTCTGGCGATGACCTCATTGGCCGCCCCGTTGCCGGCACACTCCGAAGACGGCATGACGACGACGACGCCGGTATTCGGCCAGATCGTCTCCTACCAGCTGCCGGCGGGCTTTCAGCCGAGCTACGAAGAGGCCGGCGCGGACGGCTACATCCAGGAAGCCGTGCCGGCGGGCGAGACCGTGAACGACTGGTCGCAGATGATCACCATGACGGGCATCAAGGACGCCGAGGGGCAAGCCCAGATGCTGGAGGACGCCGCCCAGGTGCAGGCAGGACATTTCCAGCAGGCCTGTGCGGAGACCTTCACCGGAACCTCGTTCGGGGCGACCGAGATCAACGGCCTGGCCGGACTGGTGGTCTTTCTCGGCTGTGGCACCGTGGCGCCATCCGAGGAGGGGCAGGACGCGCAGAGCGAAACCGCAGTGATAATCTACGTCAAATCGGCCTTCGGCTATGTCACGGTGCAATGGGCCGAGCGCGGCCCGCCCGTGGCCGCTCGGCCGGAGTACGACATCGACACCTGGAAACCACGCCTCGCCCAGCTCCTGCCGATCCGCCTCTGCGACGCCGTCGCCGGCGAAGAACCGCCCTATCCGAGTTGCAACGCAAAGCCATGAGAAGAGCGCGCATTGGTGGCCATTACCCTAGCGGAAGCGAAAGACGCTGCATGATTGCGAGCGGTGGCCGTCCCTCTTCTCCCCAGCGGGGAGAAGGTGGCGCGTAGCGCCGGATGAGGGGGAGCGAAGCTCATGTTCGCTGTGCATATGGTGGCTTCGCCCCCCTCATCGCCTCGCATGCGCTCGGCACTTCTCCCCGCTGGGGAGAAGAGGGAGATCCAATGCCGGCCCCGAAAATGCGGCCGTCGTACTGACATCACCTCGATGAACGCTTCCCGGAAAACGACTCGAAGAGCCGCCGGTCTCTGCGTGCCGCTCAGGCCAGCCAGGCCGGCGGGGCGGCAGGCGGTGTGCCGCTCAGCCCAGCCAGGCCGGCGCGGCCGCAGGCGACCGGCCAGTGACGGCCGCCGTGACGCAGTCGGCAAGGGCGGTAAAGCGCACCTGCTTGCCGCTGAGGCCCGGGCCGTAATGGGCGTATTTGCCGGAATTGGTGAGGATGGTGCGGGCTGCCGGCGGGACGATCGGCTGCATCACCGTGCACCAGCAGGCGTCGCGCACGAAGGTGATGCCGAAGGATTCGAGGGCGGCGGCAATGCCGGCCTCGACGATGCGGGCATGGGTGGCGCGGCTCAGGGTGACGGTGACCGCCACGTCCGCGTGTTTCGTCCGGTCGGCACAGAGATTGGCCAGCGCCTGGCACTCATCAAGCGAGAAATGCGGATTCCCCAGCGCGACGAGATCGATCGGCTCGCCGATCGTCGGGTTGAAGTGATGCCAGTCGGCGGCAAGGTCGCTTCGGCTCACGCTGACGGTCGGAAGTGCCTGGCCGCCGGTCGCTGCGGACAGCGCGGGCGCCTCCGGCGTGACGCCGATGATGTGGAACATTGGCGCAGCCGACGTCGTGGCGAAGGCGGCGCCGAAGGCCTTGAGGTCGTCGGCGCTCGGTCTGGCCTGCTCCAGGCCCGTCACCGCAGGGATGGTGTTCGGTGCCAGCGTGCCGACCCGGTAGCCGAGCAGCGGCCAGAAGCTGTCGTCGCGGCCCTCCATCGCCTCCACCTCGACGACCAGCCGCGCCTTGCGGTTCTCGTCCAGATGACAGCCGGCCTCGGGGGCCCGGCCGGTGAGCGCGATGCAGATGTCGAGGAAATCCGGATATTTCATCGTGCGGGCGCCGAGCACGCTATTGGCATAGACGACGGCGTTCGATTCGGCCCAGGCGATGTTCTCGCCCTCGGCCGGCGCGCCGTCCAGCTGGTAAGGCGCGCAGGTGAAGGTCGGGCGGGCGCCCATGCGGACATAGGCATCGGCCAGCGCGCTGGCCGCCATCGAGAGAACCGGATCGGTGCCCTGCTCGCGCCAGCGGGCCTGGTCGGCGGAAATGGCATTGAGCGATGTCGGCACGACGACCCTGCCGCCCCAGTCCGCCAGCTTCTCAGCAAAGTCGAGGCTCGCCGGGCCGGTATAGATGCAGCCGTCAACATGGACCTGGGCGACGTCGATCAATCTCTCGGCGCCGAGCAGTTCGGCCATGCGCACGACGATCCGCATGGCGGTGCGCGTCGCCTGCGGTACGACGTCAGAGAGCAGGTGTCGGTCCTTGTCGCTCAAGGCGAGTTTCGGCAAGGCTGCGGGCGGCGCAGCGTCGTCCGGTCCCTGGCTGGCGCCGGGCTCGGAAACCATGCCGGCCTCGATGCGGATGCTGCACAGCCCGTCGAGGCGGGCGAAAGCCTCCGGACTGAGGACGGCGATCGGCAGCGAGCGGCCGTACATTTCCTCGGCGACCATGACGCCGAGCGTCAGGATCTCCTCGGCCTGGGAAAAGACCATGCCGGCCGGCGCCTTGCCGTTGAGGATGAGCTGCATCAGCACGGCGCTGCCGGTGCAGGAACCACGGCCGCCGGGAATCGCCAGGATCGTGCCCTCAAGGCAGCGGCCATGCAGCGGGTGCGCCTGGTCGATCACCATGCCCGTTTCCGGATCGACTCCGCCCCAGAAGCTGAGCGCCGTGTCGGAAAAGAGCAGCGGCCCTTCGGCCGTCCCGTCGATCAGCAGGCGTGCGGGCGCGGCAAACGGCGCTCCCCCGGATTCGACTGACATGCGCTTCCCTTCCCCGATGACCGAACTCATCGACTAGCACGCCCGAGGGGCAAATCAAGCGCCAAGCCTTGCGTCCAGCACACCCATGGGGTGTCATGGCGGCCGGCCGCGCTATGTGAAGAAAAAGTTCGGCGCGATGTCGAATCCATCCGCAGCCGTTCGTCATGACATTACGCCCCCCTTGGGAGCGCTGTTTCAAAAAAAGAGGAGAATGAGAAATGCGTGTGATGGTGATGGTGAAGGCGACGGAAGACAGCGAAGAAGGCATCATGCCCTCGACCGAGATGTTCGAGGCGATGGGAAAGTTCAACGAGGAACTGGCCAATGCCGGCATCATGATGTCGGGCGACGGTCTGAAGCCGTCGAAGCTCGGCAAGCGGGTTGCGTTCGACGGCGCCAGCCGCCGGGTGATGGACGGCCCCTTCGCCGAGACGCGGGAACTGGTCGCCGGCTACTGGATCTGGGAGGTCAAGGACATGGCCGAGGCGGTGGAATGGGTCAAGCGCTGCCCCAATCCGATGCCCGGACCGAGCGAGATCGAGATCCGTCCGTTCTACGAGATGGCGGATTTCGCCGAGATCGCCTCGCCCGAGGGACAGGCAAGCCATGACCGCGCCGGCGAGACGCTGGCCGCGCGCGACGGCAAGGCCGGTTGAGCCCGGATCGGCAGAAGGGAACCGACATGACAAGGATGATCTTCGTCAACCTGCCGGTGCGCGACCTTGCCGCGTCGCAGGCCTTCTATGAAGGCCTCGGCGGCACGCTGAACCCAATGTTCTCCGACGCAGAGGCCAAGTGCCTGCTGTTCTCGGAGGCGATCGGCGTGATGCTGCTGACGCATGGGCGCTACGGGCAGTTCACCAGCCGGCCGATCGGCGACGCCAAGGCGCAGAGCCAGGCGTTGCTGGCGCTCAGCGTCGAGACGCGCGACGGCGTCGAGGCGGTCCTTGGCGCGGCCGCTGCCGCCGGCGGCAGGGCAGACCCCAACCCGGCCCAGGATCTCGGCTTCATGTATGGCCGCTCGGTCGAGGATCCGGACGGCAATGTCTGGGAGATCCTGTGGATGGATCCGGCGGCTGCGGCCGGCGGACCGCCGGACGCCTAGACGGATCCATGCGGCAGGCAGGATTGCGGCTGTGGTCACGGTCACGGCCGGCTGTTGACTGAAGCGGTCGAGCCCGCATACTGCCGCCGCATGGAGACATCCGAAGCGCACAGGACGGCGGAGACCGTCTTTCGCATGGAACGGGCCCGGCTGATCGCCGGGCTCGCCCGGATCGTGCGCGATGTCGGCCGGGCCGAGGAGCTGGCGCAGGATGCGCTGGTGGTGGCGCTCGACCGCTGGCCGACGAGCGGCATTCCCGACAATCCTGCCGCCTGGCTGATGGCGACCGCCAAGCGGCGCGCCATCGATACGCTGCGCCGCGCCCGCATGATGGAACGCAAGCATGACGAGATCGGCCGCGATCTGGAGCTCGAACAGGACAGCACGATCGAAGCGATCGAGGCGAGCATGGACGACGATATCGGCGACGAACGCCTGAGCCTGATCTTCACCGCCTGCCACCCGGTGCTTTCGACCGATGCGCGGGTGGCGCTGACGCTCAGGCTGATCGGCGGGCTGACGACGGACGAGATCGCCCGCGCCTTCCTGTCGAGCGAGACGACGATCGCCCAGCGGATCGTCCGGGCGAAGAAGAGCCTCGGCGGAGCGGGCATCGCCTATGAGGTGCCGCGCGGGGCCGAGCGCGACGCGCGTCTCGCCTCGGTGCTGGAAGTGGTCTACCTGATCTTCAACGAGGGCTATGCGGCGAGCGCCGGCGAGGATGCGATCCGCCCGCAACTCTGCGCCGAGGCCATGCGCCTTGGCCGCATTCTCGCCGGTCTCGCACCCGATGAACCGGAGGTGCACGGGCTGCTGGCGCTCATGGAAATCCAGTCGTCACGGCTTGTCGCCCGCAATGACCCGGACGGCGTGCCGCTGACGTTGGAGACGCAGAACCGGTCGCGTTGGGACCAGTTGCTCATTCACCGGGGGTTCGCGGCGCTGGAGCGGGTCCGTGCGCTCGGCGGAGAGGACGGCGCTTACGCCCTGCAGGCGGCGCTGGCGGCCTGCCACGCCCGCGCCCGACGCTTCGAGGACACGGACTGGCGGATGATCGCCGGGCTCTACGATCGGCTGCTCACCGTCCTGCCCTCCCCCGTGGTGGCGCTCAACCGGGCCGTCGCCCATGCGATGGCGTTTGGGCCGGAAACGGGGCTGGCGCTGCTGGATGCGCTGGAGGACGAGCCGGCGCTCAAGGGTTACGCACCGATGGCGGCCGCGCGGGGTGATTTCCTGCTGCGGGCCGGGCGGCGGGCGGAGGCGCAAGCTTGCTTCGAGCGGGCGGCGGAACTCAGCGGCAATGCCGGCGAAAGGGCGTTCCTGATGCGGCGCGCGGAAGACTGCCAAACCCCGTGATTCGACAGCCGTCCGCGATGCCTACGTCGGGATGTAGATGCGCTCCCGGATGTGCTTGAGCGAGGCCACGATGGTGAAGGTCATGATCACCAGAAGCGTCCACGAACTCCACTTGCCGAGGTGAACCGTCGACCATGCTCCGAGCTGGTTCGGATAGTGCCAGACAGCAAAGAAGGTTGAAATGTTCTCGGCAAGCCAGATGAAGAAGCCGATGAGGATGAACGACAAGATGAGGGGCATTTTCCGATCCCGATCGAAAGGCCGGTAGATCACGGTGGCGCGCGCATAGAGCCCGATCGCCAGCGCCGCGATATACCACCGGTAGTCGCCTATGAAATGATGGGTGAAGAAATTGGCGTATATCGCCAGCGCGACCAGTGTCGCCATCCAGTAAGGCGGATGGTGCCGTATCCTCACATGCAACAATCGCCAAGCCTGGATGATGTAGCTGCCGACGGCCGCATACATGAAGCCGGAGAACAGCGGCACACCCAGCACCTTCGTGTAGGCAAAATCCGGATAGGACCAGGACTGGATCGCACCGGACGTCTTGAAGACCTCAAGCGCGAAGCCAACGATGTGAAACAGGCAAATCGCCTTTGCTTCGTCCAGTGTCTCAAGCTTCGCCCAGACCATCCAGACCTGGATGGCAATCGCGATGATCAGCAGCAGATCATAGCGCGGAATGCCGAACAGCCCCTCACGCGGGGTGGCGAAGATCGATACGAAGAAAAGCCCGGCAAAGAGGCAGGCGCGCGCCTCCTTGATCCCGAACAGCAAGAACTCGACGACGAAACGCGGAAAACCGGAAAGACCCGGTGCCGGCGGAGGATCGATCAGCATGCGGTCGAGGCTCTCCAGCCCAGAGAGCCGCCGGGTCGGCAAGGTTGTCATGCTCATTGTCGCTCCACTCGCTCCGCGCTTGCCTGTCCCTATACTCCAGTTAGAAGGAGCGGATGGACAAAATGAAGGCGATATCCCCAGACCGACTGAAACGGTTCTTCGCCGCGATTGCGGTGATCGCAACCGGTACGACGCTGCGGCTGACCGGTTATGAAGCCGGCCTGCCCTATGGCTTCGTGAAATACGGCGGCTCGCTGTTGTGGGGCGTCATGGTCTACCTGCTGGTGACGGCAATCCTGCCCCGTCGCCCGAGACTGCAGCTCGTTCTATCGGTGACGATCGCGGTCGCGGTCGAACTTCTGAGGCTCTACCACACGCCGTGGCTGGACGATTTCCGCCTCACGCTCGCCGGGGCGCTGCTGCTCGGGCGAATCTTCTCCGTCTGGAACATCGTCGCCTATCTGACCGGGATCGCCGTCGCCGCAGCGATCGACCACGTTCTGACGACCCGCCAGCAACGCCACAGACGCAAAAAAGCCGGGTGATCGCTCACCCGGCTTTTCAATGGCATTCCCTTGCGGGGAAGAACCTTACGCTGCTTCAGCTTCGGCTTCGGCGGCGACGCGGGCCTTGTCGGCTGCGCCCTTGGCATCGACGTCGCGCTCGACGAATTCGATGACGGCCATGGCGGCATTGTCGCCCTGGCGGAAGCCGGCCTTCATGATGCGCAGGTAGCCGCCGTTGCGGGTGGCGTAGCGCGAAGCGATGGCGTCGAACAGCTTCTTGACGGCGTCAAGGTCGCGGATCTGCGAGATGGCCTGACGACGAGCGTGCAGGTCGCCGCGCTTGCCGAGCGTGACGAGCTTTTCGACGATCGGGCGAATTTCCTTCGCCTTCGGCAGGGTGGTGACGATCTGCTCATGGGTGATGAGCGAAGCAGCCATGTTGGCGAACATCGCCTTACGATGGCTGGCGGTACGGTTCAGCTTGCGACCGGCTTTCTGGTGGCGCATTGCTATTCTCCTTCTACGCAGGCTCCCGCTCTATGCGGCGGCCCTGCCGTTTCCTGACACATACAGGCATCCGCCTGCAGTTTGACTGGAAAGGCAGAGGTGAACCTGCCTTTTTGTTTCTTAGTATTGGTCTTCGTAGCGCTTGGCGAGATCTTCGATGTTCTCGGGCGGCCATGCCGGCACTTCCATGCCGAGGTGCAGGCCCATGGAAGCGAGAACTTCCTTGATTTCGTTCAGCGACTTGCGGCCAAAGTTCGGAGTGCGGAGCATTTCTGCTTCGGTCTTCTGAATGAGGTCGCCGATGTAGACGATGTTGTCGTTCTTCAGGCAGTTGGCCGAACGGACCGAAAGCTCGAGCTCGTCGACCTTCTTGAGGAGGGCCGGGTTGAACGCGAGTTCGGTGACGGCTTCCTCTTCGACTTCCTTCTGCGGCTCGTCGAAATTGACGAAGACGCCGAGCTGGTCCTGGAGAATGCGGGCCGCGAAAGCGACAGCATCTTCACCGGTGATCGAACCGTCGGTCTCGATGGTCATGGTCAGCTTGTCGTAGTCGAGAACCTGTCCTTCGCGGGTGTTTTCCACCTTGTAGGACACCTTCTTGACCGGCGAGTAGAGGCTGTCGACCGGGATAAGACCGATCGGAGCATCTTCAGCGCGGTTACGATCGGCCGGCACATAGCCCTTGCCGTTGGCGACGGTGAATTCCATGCGGATCTCGGCGCCCTCGTCGAGGGTGCAGATCACATGGTTCGGGTTGAGGATTTCGATATCGCCAACCGTCTGAATGTCACCGGCGGTCACGACGCCCGGACCCTGCTTGCGCACGACCATGCGCTTCGGATCATCGCCGTCCATCTTGATGGCGATTTCCTTGATGTTGAGCACGATGTCGGTCACGTCTTCCCGGACGCCCGGGATCGACGAGAACTCATGCAACACGCCGTCGATCTGGACGGCGGTAACGGCACCACCACGCAGCGACGACAAGAGCACGCGACGCAGCGCGTTGCCGAGCGTCAGGCCGAAACCACGTTCCAGCGGCTCGGCGACGAGGGTCGCCTTGGTGCGGCCGGACGAGGTGAACTCGACCTTGTTCGGCTTGATCAGTTCCTGCCAATTCTTCTGAATCATTATTTTACCTTCCGTTCGTCGCCACCATCCAATCGTGGCTACCGAGCTAACACCGAGAGGAGCGCCTTAGCGCTCATCGGCGGGATGAAAGATGATCAGACGCGACGCTTCTTGCGCGGGCGGCAACCATTGTGCGGGATCGGGGTCACGTCGCGGATCGAGGTGATCATGAAGCCCGCAGCCTGCAGAGCGCGCAGAGCGGATTCACGACCCGAACCCGGACCGCAGACTTCCACTTCGAGCGACTTCATGCCGTGTTCCTGCGCCTTCTTGGCAGCATCTTCAGCGGCGATCTGGGCGGCGAACGGGGTCGACTTGCGCGAACCCTTGAAGCCCTTGGCACCAGCAGACGACCAGGCAATCGCATTGCCCTGCGCGTCGGTGATGGTGATCATGGTGTTGTTGAACGTCGAGTTGACGTGGGCAACGCCCGACGAGATATTTTTGCGTTCGCGACGGCGAATGCGGGTGGCTTCCTTGGCCATGACTTCCCTTTCGTTGATCTGAACACCGCCGTAGTTCCAGCGGCTACACCATTCGAGGCAATAGCATTCAGGCGGTAGGCGGCAGTTTGAAACTACCGCCTACCGCCTATTGGCTACTGCCTCGAAAAATTACTTCTTCTTACCAGCGATCGCCTTTGCCGGACCCTTGCGGGTGCGGGCATTGGTGTGCGTGCGCTGACCGTGGACCGGAAGGCCACGACGGTGACGCAGGCCGCGGTAGCAACCCAGGTCCATGAGACGCTTGATGTTCATCGCGGTATCGCGACGAAGATCGCCCTCGACCTGATAGTCGCGGTCGATGGCTTCGCGGATCGCCAGAACCTCGGCATCCGTCAGCTGATGTACGCGGCGATCAGCCGGAATACCGACCTTTTCAATGATCTCCTGCGCGAATTTCGGACCGATCCCGTGAATGTAGCGGAGCGCAATTACTACGCGCTTCGCGGTCGGGATGTTGACGCCAGCGATACGTGCCACGCCTATTCTCCTTGCTTCCAGTTGCCATCCGGCAAGTGGTGTCTCGTTACACGGCCTTTGGGGGCCGCAATTACATATAAGGTTCTCAACAAGTCAAAACGATCGAACCCGGTCTTCCCGAAGGAAGAACGCGCCGATCGCATAATTGCCGCGAGTTGGCGCGCTATTTAGCGGAATCAGTTGCCGAAAGCAACCGGTCCCGCGAAGATTCTTAAGATCCCGCCAAGCTCAGAGCCCGGCGAGTATCCCTTCTATGTCCGCCGTGACGGCGTCGATCTCGGCCATGCCGTCCACGGACTTCAGAATGCCCTTGGCGTAGTAGTAGCCGATCAGCGGCGAGGTCTTCTTGTAGTAGTCCTGTAGCCGCGTGGTCATGGTCTCCGCGTTGTCATCGGGACGACGCTTAAACTCGGTCGAGCCGCACTTGTCGCAGACGCCCTCGACCTTCGGCTTCTGCAACCGGTCGTGATAACCCGTGCCGCACTTGGCGCAGGTGTAGCGGCCCGAGACGCGATCGACGAGGACCGAATCATTCACCTGCAGCTCGATGACCACATCCAACTGCATGGATTTGGCGGCAAGCATCGCCTCGACCGAATCAGCCTGGACGAGCGTTCGCGGATAGCCGTCGAGAATGAAACCCTTGGCACAGTCCGGCGCATCGATGCGTTCCGAGACGATGGCGTTGACGATGTCGTCGGACACCAGATTGCCGGCATCCATGACCGCCTTGGCCCGCTTGCCCACTTCCGTACCGGCGGTAACCGCTGCACGCAGCATGTCACCGGTCGAAAGCTGCGGAATGCCGTACTTCTCGACTATACGCTGGGCCTGGGTGCCCTTCCCAGCACCCGGCGGCCCCAAAAGGATAAGTCTCATCGTCCCCTCTTTCCTCCACGCAACTTCGACTTCTTGATCAGGCCCTCATATTGCTGGGCAATCAGGTGACCCTGGATCTGTGCTACAGTATCAAGGGTGACGCTGACAACAATCAAAAGCGAAGTACCACCAAGGGCTAATGGAATACCCGTCTGGGCAACCAGGATCTCGGGGAGGATACAGACGAAGACGAGGTAGAGCGCGCCGATCACGGTGATGCGGGTCAGCACGTAGTCGATGTATTCGGCGGTGCGCTCGCCGGGACGGATGCCCGGGATGAAGCCGCCGTGCTTCTTCAGGTTGTCGGCCGTGTCCTTCGGATTGAAGACGATGGCCGTGTAGAAGAAGGCGAAGAAGGCAATCAGCGCGCCGTAGAGCGCCATGTAGAGCGGCTGGCCATGGCCCAGCGCCGAGACGATCGTGGTTGCCCAGCCGGGCAGCGTCGAGGTGCCGGCGAAGCCTGCGGCCGTCGCCGGCAGCAGGAGCAGCGACGAAGCAAAGATGGCCGGAATGACGCCCGAGGTGTTGAGCTTCAACGGCAGGTGCGAGGTATCGCCCTGGAACATGCGGTTGCCGACCTGGCGCTTCGGATACTGGATCAGCAGCCGGCGCTGGGCGCGTTCGACGAAGACAATCAGGGCGATGACGGCGATAGCGACGACGATGACCAGCAGGATGAGCACGGTCGAAAGCGCGCCGGTACGGCCGAGTTCGAGCGTGTGGGCAAGCGCCGTCGGCAGACCTGCGGCAATGCCCGCGAAGATGATCAGCGAAATGCCATTGCCGATACCACGCGAGGTGATCTGCTCACCGAGCCACATCAGGAACATCGTGCCGCCGAGCAGCGTCACGACGGTCGAAATACGGAAGAACCAACCCGGATCGACAACCATGCCCTGCCCGCTTTCGAGACCGACGGCGATGCCGTAGGCCTGGAGCGTGCCGAGCAGCACAGTGCCGTAGCGGGTGTACTGGTTGATGATCTTGCGGCCCTGCTCGCCCTCTTTCTTGAGGTTCTCGAGCGCCGGGACGACCGAGGTCATCAGCTGCACGATGATCGAGGCGGAGATATAGGGCATGATGCCGAGGGCAAAGATCGCCATGCGCTCGACGGCACCGCCGGAGAACATGTTGAACAGACCCAGGATGCCGCCGGACTGGCCCTTGAAGGCCGCCGCATAGGCTTCGGGGTTGAGGCCGGGCAGCGGAATGTGAGTGCCCAAGCGATAGACAAGCAAGGCGGCCAGCGTGAACCACAGACGCTTCTTCAGATCCTCCGCCTTGGCGAAGGTCGAGAAGTTGAGGTTCGAGGCCAATTGTTCCGCTGCAGAAGCCATAAAATTCTCCGCAAAACCAAAACCGGCGGCGTGCATACGCCAGGGCCGGAGGCTATCGTCCAATGTTTTTAAGAAAACCGGGCGTCGGAGGGATTGCTGAGCAATCGCATGCCTCACCCTTGTTTTCCAGAATATCCCGGAAGACGAAACGACGTCACTCCGTCCTGGGATCGTGAGGCTCACATATGGGAGCAAAATCGCCCGGTGTGAAGCACCCCGGGCGATCTATTCATGACTTATTCAGCGACTTCGGCCGCAGCGACGAGCAGCTTGATCGTGCTGCCGGCCTTTTCGATCTTCTCGAGGGCGGCCTTCGACGCGCCGGCAACCTCGAGGGTTACCTTGGCGGTGAGTTCACCGTCGGAGAGAACACGAACGCCGTCCTTGGCGCGACGGATCACGCCGGCTGCCTTGAGGGCAGCTGCATCGATCGTTGCCTTCGGGTCGAGCTTCTTGGCATCGATCGCGGTCTGAATACGGCCGAGCGAAACGGTGGCGTAGTCAGTCTTGAAGATGTTGGTGAAGCCGCGCTTCGGCAGGCGACGATAGATCGGCATCTGGCCGCCTTCGAAGCCGTTGATCGCAACGCCCGAACGAGCCTTCTGACCCTTGACACCGCGACCACCGGTCTTGCCCTTGCCCGAACCGATACCGCGACCTACGCGCATACGGTCCTTGCTGGAACCTTCGTTGTCTTTGATTTCATTCAGTTTCATGATGATTTCCCCCGTCTCACTTCTCGTCGACGACGCGAACGAGATGCTGGACAGCACGGATCATGCCGCGAACCGAAGGAGTGTCCTCCAGGGTGCGGACCCGGTGCATCTTGTTGAGGCCCAGACCGATGAGCGTCGAACGCTGCACCGCCGGACGGCGAATGGGGCTGCCGATCTGTTCGACCGTAACCGTCTTTGCTTCAGTCTTCTTCGTAGCCTTAGCCATGGATCAGACTCCTCTTATTCTTCAGACGCATTGCCGGAAGCGGCACGGCGAGCCTGAAGCGTGGCAAACTTGATGCCGCGCTGAGCTGCGATGTCCTTCGGATGCACCTGATGCTTCAGGGCGTCGAACGTGGCGCGAACCATGTTGTACGGGTTCGAAGAGCCGGTCGACTTGGCGACAACGTCGTGCATGCCGAGCGTTTCGAAGACAGCGCGCATCGGGCCGCCTGCGATGATGCCGGTACCGGCCTTGGCCGAGCGCAGCAAAACCTTGCCGGCGCCGTGGCGACCGTTGACGTCATGGTGGAGCGTACGGCCGTCGCGCAGCGGTACGAAAATCAGTTCGCGCTTGGCAGCTTCCGTCGCCTTGCGGATGGCTTCCGGCACTTCACGTGCCTTGCCGTGGCCGAAACCGACGCGGCCCTTCTGGTCGCCGACGACGACGAGGGCTGCGAAGCCGAAACGACGACCACCCTTCACCACCTTGGCGACGCGGTTGATCGCGACCAGCTTGTCGACGAATTCGCTGTCACGCTCTTCACGGTTCTGACGGTCGTCCCGCGAACCACGCTTTTCTTGTGCCATTGTCCTTTTCCTTTTTCTTTTCCGGGTGCAATCGGCAGATTACTTATAATTCCGCCCTGCCCTTCGGGCATGGACGCGAATCCGGGAGTGTCCGGCAATAAGCCGGAAATCCGCCCGAGCGCAAGCCCGGGCGGAAATTCTTAGAAGTTCAGACCGCCTTCGCGGGCTGCTTCCGCCAGGGCCTTGATGCGGCCGTGGTAGATGAAAGCGCCACGGTCGAATACAACGTCCTTGACGCCAGCCTTGACGGCCCGCTCGGCGACCAGCTTGCCAACCGCTGCGGCTGCAGCTGTGTCGGCGCCGGTCTTGAGCTCGGCCTTCAGGCCGCCATCGAGCGTCGAGGCAGCGGCAAGGGTCTTGCCAGCAACGTCGTCGATGATCTGAGCGTAGATGTTCTTCGAAGAGCGATGTACCGACAGACGCGGACGGCCATTTGCCACCGCCTTGATCTGACGCCGTACGCGGTTCGCACGGCGAACAAGTGCTTCTTTTCTGCTTGCCATTTCGCGCGTTCCTTACTTCTTCTTGCCTTCTTTGCGGACGATCCGCTCTTCGGCATACTTGACACCCTTGCCCTTGTAGGGCTCGGGGCCGCGATATTCGCGGATTTCAGCAGCGACCTGGCCGACCTGCTGCTTGTTGATGCCGGAGACGACGATTTCAGTCGGCTTCGGAACCGCGATCGAGATACCGACCGGCGGCTCATAGACCACATCGTGGCTGAAGCCGAGAGCCAGCTGCAGGTTCTTGCCCTGCAGAGAAGCGCGGTAACCGACGCCGTTGATTTCGAGCTTGCGCTCGTAACCGTCCTTGACGCCCTTGAAGATGTTCTCGACCATCGTGCGGGACATGCCCCACTTGGAACGAGCATCCTTGGAGTCGTTGCGCGGCATGACAACAACAGCGTTGTCTTCGAGCGCTACGGAGATTTCGTCATTCGCGACGAAGAACAGTTCGCCCTTGGGGCCCTTTGCAGTCACCTTCTGGCCGTCGACGACGGCCGTGATCCCTGCAGGAACCGGAACGGGCTTTTTACCGATACGAGACATGTTTTGATCCTGTCTGTTCGCTAGGGAGATCCTTGCTCAGTCTTAGAAGACCGAGCAAAGAACCTCGCCACCAACATTCTGTTCGCGAGCCTGGTGATCGGCCATTACACCCTTCGGAGTCGAAAGGATCGTAATGCCGAGGCCGTTCGCGACCTGCGGGATGGACTTAACCGAGACATAAACTCGGCGGCCCGGCTTGGAGACGCGGCCGATTTCGCGGATGACCGAAGCACCTTCGTAGTACTTCAGTTCGATCTGCAGTTCGGCCTTGCCATTGTCAAACTTAACTTCGGAATAACCGCGGATGTAGCCTTCAGCCTGAAGGACATCGAGAACGCGTGCACGAAGATTGGAGGCCGGGGTCGAAACCGAGCTCTTGCGGCGTGCAGCGCCATTGCGGATACGGGTGAGCATATCGCCCAACGGATCAGTCATCGTCATTTGCCCGTCTCCTTACCAGCTCGACTTGACAATGCCCGGCACCTTGCCGGAATTGCCCAGCTCGCGAAGCGCGATACGCGACATCTTGAGCTTGCGGTAGAATGCGCGCGGACGACCGGTCACTTCGCAACGATTGCGAATGCGGGTCTTGGAGCCATCGCGCGGCAGTTCTGCCAGCTTCAGTGTTGCCTTGAACCGCTCTTCGATCGGAAGCGACTGGTTCATGATAGTTGCCTTGAGGGCAGCGCGCTTCACAGCATGCTGGGCAACTGTCTTGCGGCGGCGCTTGTTCTTTTCAACTGCGCTTGTTTTCGCCATATCGAAGTTCCTCTTCTACGCTCGTCGTTACGGTTACTGACGGAACGGGAAGTTGAACTCTTTCAAAAGAGCCCGTGCTTCGTCGTCCGAGTTTGCCGTCGTGCAAACGATGATGTCCATGCCCCACATCTGATCAACCTTGTCGTAGTTGACCTCAGGGAACACAATGTGTTCCTTGATGCCCATGGCGAAGTTGCCACGGCCATCGAAGGACTTCGGGTTCAGACCACGAAAGTCGCGAACGCGCGGGAGCGCGATGTTGATCAGGCGGTCCAGGAATTCGTACATGCGAGCGCCGCGCAGGGTGACCTTTGCGCCGATCGGCATGTTTTCGCGCAGCTTGAAGCCGGCGATCGAATTGCGAGCACGGGTGATGACCGGCTTCTGACCAGCGATGGCAGCCAAGTCGGCGGCAGCAACGGTGGGCTTCTTCGAATCAGCAGTCGCTTCGCCAACGCCCATGTTAATCACGATCTTGTCGAGCTTCGGGATCTGCATTTCGTTTGAGAACGAGAACTGTTCCTGCAGCGCCTTGCGGATGCGGGTCACATATTCCTGCTTGAGCCGCGGCTCATACTTTGCCTCAGCCATCGATCACTTCTCCCGAACGCTTGGCCACCCGCACCTTCTTACCTTCGATGACCTGGAAGCCGACGCGGGTCGGCTTGCCGTCCTTGTCAGCGACAGCGAGGTTGGAAAGGTGGATGGAGGCTTCCTTGTTGATGATGCCGGCTTCTGCGGTCTGGGTCTGGCGCTGGTGACGCTTCACCATGTTCACGCCACGCACGACCGCGCGGTCTTCCTTCGGCATCACTTGAACGACTTCACCGGTACGGCCCTTGTCCTTACCGGTCAATACGACGACCTTGTCGCCTTTACGGATCTTTTGCATCGCCATTGCTCCTTACAGTACTTCCGGAGCCAGCGAGATGATCTTCATGTGGTTCTTGGCGCGAAGTTCGCGCGGAACCGGTCCGAAGATACGGGTGCCGATCGGCTCTTTCTTGTTGTCGATAAGAACGGCAGCGTTGTTATCGAAGCGGATGACGCTGCCGTCGGCGCGACGGATGTCCTTGGCGGTGCGCACGACGACCGCCTTCATCACGTCACCCTTCTTTACGCGGCCGCGCGGAATAGCTTCCTTGATCGAGACGACGATAATGTCGCCGACAGAAGCATACTTACGCTTGGAGCCGCCCAGCACCTTGATGCACATGACACGACGTGCGCCGGAATTATCCGCCACGTCGAGGTTAGTCTGCATCTGAATCATGTCAGGTCGCCTTCTTGTTGTACCGGAACGGTTGGGCTGGAAGCCCCCTATTCCGGCTTATGTGTAATTTCTATCGTCGCGCGAGAAGATCTTGCCAGGGTGGTTTCCGGTTAAGGACCTTCCGTGCGCTCAAAGCAAAAGAACGCCCGTTGCCGGAGCGTTCCTGCGCCAATGGCCTGCTTCATACAGATTTCTGCGCTTGGCGCAAGGGCCAGGCGCAAAACTCTGCAAATTAAGCGTGGGCGGAGATAACCGTCCAGCGCTTATCCTTGGAGATCGGTGCGCATTCCTCGATGGAAACCACGTCACCAACCTTGTACTGGTTGTTCTCGTCGTGTGCCTTGTACTTCTTCGAACGACGAACCGTCTTCTGAAGAAGCGGGTGAGCGAATCGGCGCTCGACCCGGACCACGACAGTCTTTTCGTTCTTGTCGCTGACAACGACGCCCTGCAGAATGCGTTTAGGCATATTATTCTGGTCCTTTAGGCCTTGGCTTCTGCCGCCTTCTGGCGGGCAATGGTTTTCACGCGCGCGATGTCACGACGGACTTCCTGGATACGCGAAGACTTTTCAAGCTGGCCGGTCGCCTTCTGGAAGCGCAGGTTGAACTGCTCCTTCTTCAGCTTGGCAAGCTCGTCATTCAACTGATCGGCGCTCATGGCGCGAACGTCTGCGGCTTTCATGGGCTTGATCCTTACTCTGCAATGCGCTGAACGAAGCGCGTCTTGACCGAGAGCTTGGCCGAACCGAGACGGAGCGCCTCGCGGGCGATTTCCTCGGACACACCATCAATCTCGAACATCATACGGCCGGGCTTGACCTTGCAGGCCCAGTACTCGACCGAACCCTTGCCCTTACCCATACGCACTTCGGTCGGCTTGGCAGTGACCGGAACATCGGGGAATACCCGGATCCAGACACGACCTGCACGCTTCATGTAGCGGGTGATCGCACGACGAGCAGCTTCAATCTCGCGGGCGTTGACGCGGTTCGGCTCAAGAGACTTGAGACCGAACTCGCCGAATGCCAGGTCGAAACCGCCCTTGGCAACACCCTTGATGCGGCCCTTGAACTGCTTGCGGTACTTAGTACGCTTTGGCTGCAACATTTTCTTATTCTCCGAACTTATCTTTCGCCAGCGCTAATCAAGCGTTCTCGCGGCGACGGTCGCCACGATCACCACGATCACCGCGGCTTGCGGGACCCTGCGCATCGCCTTCCATGCCGCGACGCTCGGAAGCCATCGGATCGTGCTCAAGGATTTCGCCCTTGAAGATCCAGACCTTGACACCGCAGATGCCGTAAGCGGTTTCGGCTTCGGCAACGCCGTAGTCGATGTCAGCGCGCAGGGTGTGAAGCGGCACGCGGCCTTCGCGGTACCATTCGGTACGGGCGATTTCCGCTCCGCCGAGACGGCCGGCGCAGGTGATCTTGATGCCTTCGGCACCGAGACGCATGGCCGACTGAACGGCGCGCTTCATGGCGCGACGGAAAGCGATACGACGCTCCAGCTGCTGGGTAATCGACTGGGCAACGAGCGTTGCGTCGATTTCCGGCTTGCGCACTTCAACGATGTTGAGGTGCGTTTCGGAGTTGGTCATCTCCGAGAGCTTCTTGCGAAGCTTCTCGATGTCAGCGCCCTTCTTGCCGATGATCAGGCCCGGACGAGCCGAGTGGATCGTGACGCGGCACTTCTTGTGCGGACGCTCGATGACCACCTTGGCGATACCGGCCTGCTTCAGCTCTTCCATCAGGTAAGCGCGGATCTTCAGATCCTCATGGAGCAGCTTGCCGTATTCGGCGTTGTCGGCGAACCAACGGCTGTCCCAGGTGCGGTTGATGCCCAGACGGAAACCGATTGGATTGATTTTCTGACCCATTATGCGGCCTCCCCATTGGCTTCGACTTCGCGCACCACGATGGTGAGATGCGAGAATGGCTTTTCGATGCGCGATGCGCGGCCACGGCCACGAGCGTGGAAACGCTTCATGGTGATCGACTTGCCAACATAGGCTTCCGCCACGATCAGCTGGTCGACGTCGAGATCATGGTTGTTCTCGGCGTTTGCGATCGCCGATTCCAGAGTCTTGCGAACGGTGCCAGCGATACGCTTGCGCGAGAATTCCAAGTCGGCGAGCGCCCGCTCGACCTTTTTGCCGCGGATGAGCGCAGCAACCAGGTTGAGCTTCTGGGGGCTGACGCGGATCGTGCGCGCAACAGCTTGCGCCTCGTTGTCCTTCAGCCGACGTTCGGCTTTTGCCTTGCCCATCGTTACTTCCTCTTCGCCTTCTTGTCCGCACCGTGACCGTAATAGGTCCGGGTCGGAGAGAATTCACCGAACTTGTGGCCGACCATGTCTTCGTTGACGCTGACCGGAACATGCTTGCTGCCGTTGTAGACGCCGAAAGTGAGGCCGACGAACTGCGGCAGGATCGTGGAGCGACGGCTCCAGATCTTGATCACTTCGCTACGACCGCCTTCACGAACCTTCTCAGCCTTCTTGAGAAGATAGCCGTCAACAAACGGGCCTTTCCATACTGAACGAGCCATTTCTGACTAACCTCTCTTACTTCTTCTTCAGGTGGCGGGAGCGCATGATGAACTTGTCGGTCGACTTGTTCGAGCGGGTCCGCTTGCCCTTGGTCGGCTTGCCCCACGGGGAAACCGGGTGGCGACCACCGGACGTACGGCCTTCACCACCACCGTGCGGGTGGTCGACCGGGTTCATGACGACACCGCGGTTATGCGGGGTCTTGCCACGCCAACGGGTACGACCGGCCTTGCCGTCGTTGATGTTGCCGTGGTCCGGGTTGGATACGGCACCGACGGTGGCCAGGCACGAGCCCGGAACCAGGCGCTGTTCGCCGGAGTTCAGGCGCAGGATCGCCATGCCGGAATCGCGGCCGACGAGCTGTACATAGGTGCCAGCCGAACGAGCGATCTGACCGCCCTTGCCCGGCTTCATTTCGACGTTGTGAATGATCGAACCGACCGGGATCGACTGCAGCGGCATGGTGTTGCCGGGCTTCACGTCGACGGCCTTCTCGGACGAGATCACCTTGTCGCCGGCAGCCAGACGCTGCGGAGCCAGGATGTAGGCCTGTTCGCCGTCGGCATAGCTCACCAGAGCGATGAAGGCGGTGCGGTTCGGGTCGTATTCCAGACGCACGACGGTGCCTTCGACGTCGAACTTGCGACGCTTGAAGTCGACCAGACGGTAGGTGCGCTTGTGACCACCGCCGATGAAGCGGGCGGTGATGCGACCCAGGTTGTTACGGCCGCCGCTCTTGGACAGACCTTCCGTCAGCGCCTTGACCGGCTTGCCCTTGTAGAGGCTGGAGCGGTCGACGATGACGAGCTGACGCTGGCTCGGCGTGATCGGATTGAAATGTTTCAATGCCATTGTTCTTGTTCCCTACCTCAGACGCCCGTCGACACGTCGATGGACTGACCTTCGGCGAGCGTAACGATCGCCTTCTTGACGTCCTTCTGCTTGCCGGCGAAGCCGCGGAAACGCTTTACCTTGCCCTTGCGGACGAGCGTGTTCACAGCGGTGACCTTGACACCGAAGAGTGCTTCAACAGCAGCCTTGATTTCCGGCTTGCTGGCACCCTTGGCGACGTTGAAGACAACCTGGTTCTGTTCGGATACCATGGTCGACTTTTCAGTGATCGACGGAGAGACGATCACGTCGTAGTGGCGAAGATCAGTCATTTGAACCGCTCCTCCAGAGCTTCAACCGCAGCCTTGGAAAGCACGAGCTTGCCACGACGCAGGATGTCGTAAACGTTGATGCCCTGAACCGGCAGAACATCGATGTTCGGGATGTTTGCGGCTGCGAGCTTGAAGTTGCTGTCGATCTCGGCACCGCCGATGACCAGAGCATTGGTGAGGCCGAGCGTCTCGAAGTTGCCGACGAGAGCCTTGGTCTTTGCTTCGGCGGCGACGAGCTGATCGATGATGATCAGGTCTTCCGACTTCAGCTTGGCCGAAAGCGCGTGACGCAGAGCGAGCGCGCGAACCTTCTTCGGCAGGTCATGGGCGTGGCTGCGAACAACCGGGCCGTGAGCCTTGCCACCGCCGCGGAACTGCGGAGCGCGTGCCGAATGGTGACGCGCGCGGCCGGTGCCCTTCTGCTTGTACATCTTGGCGCCGGTGCGCGAAACTTCCGCGCGGGTCTTGGCCTTGTGGGTGCCCTGACGCTTGTTGGCGAGCTGGTAGCGGATCATGCGGGCGAGGATGTCCTCGCGCGGGTCGAGACCGAAGATCGCATCCGACAGGGAAACCTTGCCGGCGTCTTTGCCCTCGAGGGTTGTGACGTTCAATTCCATGGTGTGGCTCCCTTACTTCGCTGCCGACTTGACGGCGTCGCGTACGATGATCCAGGAACCCTTGGAGCCGGGAACGGCACCCTTCACAAGGATCAGACCGCGATCTTCATCGGTCGAAACGACTTCAAGATTCTGGGTGGTGACGCGGGTCTGACCCATGTGGCCAGCCATGCGCTTGCCCTTCCATACGCGGCCCGGATCCTGGTTGGAACCGGTAGAACCGTGCGAACGGTGGGAAACCGACACACCGTGCGTCGCACGGAGACCGCCGAAGTTGTGGCGCTTGATGGCGCCGGCAAAACCCTTACCGATGGTCGTGCCGGTCACGTCGACCAGCTGACCTGCGGTGAAATGGCCAGCGGTGAGCTGGGTGCCGACGTCGATGAGGTTGTCTTCCGAGACGCGGAACTCGACGAGCTTCGCCTTCGGCTCGACGCTTGCTGCGGCGAAATGGCCGCGCAGGCCCTTCGAGGTATTCTTGACCTTCGCCTGGCCGGCGCCGAGCTGTACGGCGACGTAGCCGTTCTTCTCGGTCGTACGCTGGGCAACGACTTGTACGTTATCCAGACGCAGAACTGTTACCGGGATATGCTCGCCGGCGTCGTTGTAGACGCGCGTCATTCCCACTTTCTGTGCAATCACACCTGAACGCATTGGTTCATTCCTCTTGAGAGTCGCACCAGGTTCCGAAGAACCCGAAGCTTGCCTCTTTGTTTAAGGATTCCATTCAAGCCCTTCCGGACCATCAGGTTTCCCGTTTCGAGAAGTCGTTGGCAGGACTTGCCACGTACCTTCCTTGTTATTTCGGCTCTCGCCGGAATTTCTTCTTAGAGCTTGATCTCGACGTCAACGCCGGCAGCCAGGTCGAGCTTCATCAGAGCGTCGACGGTCTGCGGGGTCGGATCAACGATGTCGAGCAGACGCTTGTGCGTGCGCATTTCGAACTGTTCACGGCTCTTCTTGTCGACGTGGGGCGACCGGTTGACGGTGAACTTTTCAATGCGGGTCGGGAGCGGTACCGGGCCGCGAACGCTAGCACCAGTGCGCTTTGCGGTCGAGACGATCTCCCGCGTAGAGGCATCGAGAACCCGGTGATCAAACGCCTTGAGGCGGATACGGATATTCTGGCCGTTCATTCGACTTATCCTTGTTTCTTTTCTTGCGTCCCGCGTGCGCAGAGACAGTGAATTACGAATTGCTGGCCGGCCCCTGATTTTCAAAAATCACAGGGACACCGTGGGTGTCCCTGTCACTTATAAAGCATGAGGTGCCCTGCCCGCCCCGATCGCAAGAGCTGATCGGAAAATGCAGCGCAAGAATCGGATGATGCAAATCACCATCCGACTCTGTTCTGGCCGGCGACATACACTGCCGCCGGCTATTCGTCAATCGATTACTCGATGATCGAGGCAACGATGCCGGCGCCGACGGTGCGGCCGCCTTCGCGGATCGCGAAGCGCAGCTTTTCTTCCATCGCGATCGGCACGATCAGTTCGACTTCAACCGTGACGTTGTCGCCCGGCATGACCATTTCCGTGCCTTCCGGAAGCGAGACGATACCCGTCACGTCCGTCGTGCGGAAGTAGAACTGCGGACGGTAGTTGGTGAAGAACGGCGTATGACGGCCGCCTTCTTCCTTCGTCAGGATGTAGGCTTCTGCCATGAACTTCTTGTGCGGCTTGACCGAACCCGGCTTGCACAGGATCTGGCCACGCTCGACGCCGTCACGGGCAACGCCGCGGATCAGAGCGCCGATGTTGTCGCCGGCCTGGCCCTGGTCGAGCAGCTTGCGGAACATTTCAACGCCGGTCACCGTCGTCTTGGTGGTCGCACGAATGCCAACGATTTCGACTTCTTCGCCAACCTTGACGATGCCACGCTCGACGCGGCCGGTGACAACCGTACCACGGCCCGAGATCGAGAACACGTCTTCGATCGGCATCAGGAAGGGCTGGTCGATCGGGCGCTCAGGCGTCGGGATGTAGGCATCGACAGCCGCCATCAGCTCGCGAACCGCGTCTTCGCCGATCGTCTTGTCCCAATCTTCCAGAGCAGCCAGAGCCGAACCCTTGATGATCGGGATTTCGTCGCCGGGGAAGTCGTAGGACGACAGGAGTTCGCGCATTTCCAGCTCGACGAGCTCGAGAAGCTCGGCGTCGTCAACCTGGTCGACCTTGTTGAGGAACACGACGATCGCCGGAACGCCAACCTGACGGGCCAGCAGGATGTGCTCGCGGGTCTGCGGCATCGGGCCGTCGGCAGCCGAGCAAACCAGGATCGCGCCGTCCATCTGGGCAGCACCGGTGATCATGTTCTTGACGTAGTCGGCGTGGCCGGGGCAGTCGACGTGGGCGTAGTGGCGGGCAGCCGTCTCATACTCGACGTGAGCCGTCGAGATGGTGATGCCGCGGGCCTTTTCTTCCGGCGCTGCGTCGATCTGGTCATAGGCCTTGTATTCGCCAAAATACTTGGTGATCGCAGCCGTCAGCGACGTCTTGCCATGGTCGACGTGGCCGATCGTACCGATGTTGACGTGCGGCTTATTGCGCTCAAACTTACTCTTTGCCATTTGAATGCTTCCTATGATCGAGAAAGATGTGAAGCCGGCGTACCGGTTTGGTCCCGCCGTTTAAGGCTTTCGAGAGGATTGCGCAAGACTTAATTGCTTTGGCCCCGGATCGCAGGGACAGGGTCGTACCCTGCCCTGTCGACCGGGGCCAAATCGGGTCCGCTGCACGCCGGGACGGCGCCGGACAGGTTCGTTATTTCACTCTCACCTTACGGTTCGATCGCCACTTTCAGCACGCCGTCGCGCTGGTTGGAGAAGAGGTCGTAGGCTTCCTCGATGTCGTCGAGCTTGAAACGATGGGTGACCAGCGGCTTCAGGTCGACGCGGCCCGAAGCGCAGACTTCCATCAGGCGGCGCATGCGTTCCTTGCCGCCCGGGCAGAGCGTCGTGACGATGCGATTGTCGCCCAGCCCCGCCGAAAAAGCGCCGAGCGGTATGGTGAGATCGCTGGAATAGACGCCCAGGCTCGACAGCGTCCCGCCGGGGCGCAGGGATTCGAGCGCCGAGCGGAAGGTGCCTTGCGTGCCGAGCGCCTCGATCGCCACATCGACGCCGCGTCCGTCCGTCAGCGCCATGATCTGCTCGACGGGGTCACCGGCCTTGAAGTCGATGACGTGGTCGGCGCCGAGCTTCTTGGCGACCTCCATGCGGGACGCCAGCGTGTCGACGCCGATGATCGTCGTGGCGCCCATCAGCTTGGCACCCGCGACCGCGCAAAGACCGATCGGCCCGAGCGCGAAGACGACGACGGTGTCGCCGATCCTCACTCCGCCGCTTTCCGCGCCGGAAAAGCCTGTCGACATGATGTCGGGGCACATCAGCACCTGTTCGTCCGAAAGATGATCCGGAATGGGGCTGAGATTGGCCATCGCATCCTTGACCAGCACGTATTCCGCCTGGCAGCCGTCGATGGTGTTGCCGAACTTCCAGCCGCCCATGGCCTTGAAGCCGTGTTTCGTCCCGACGCCGTCCTGCGAGCCGCAGCCGCACAGGCAGGCATAGCTGTGACCGGACGGCGTGATGGCGCCGGCAATCACGCGCTGGCCTTCCCTGTAGCCGTCGACGGTCGAGCCGAGCTTTTCGATGACGCCGACCGGCTCGTGGCCGATCGTCAGTCCCTTCGCCACCGGATACTCGCCCTTCAGGATGTGCACGTCCGTTCCGCAGATCGTCGTCGTCGTGATGCGGATCAGGGCGTCGAGCGGGCCGACATCGGGGATCGGTTTTTCGTCGAGAACGATGCGGCCCTTTTCAACGAAAATTGCCGCTTTCATCTTTTGCGTCATGTCATTTTCTCCGCGGACGATGGTTCAGGCGGAGGGTAGTGCAATCGCAAGACAACTTGAACACGTTCTTGCGAGGACGCGGAAAATACATCGAGAGGCTTGCGTATTGGCAATTCCCAGGCTGTTCTGTCGACAGACAGCGCGACCAGATGCAATTCAGCACGGATGCGCCATAGAAGCGTGTGGGGAAACGTAACCGCCGGGGCCTGTCGGATGGAGGCAAGCCGGCTACTGTTTATGCGTCAGGCGAGAATGAGGAGGGAACATCTAACTGGAGCGGGTAGCGGGAATCGAACCCGCGTATTCAGCTTGGAAGGCTGCTGCTCTACCATTGAGCTATACCCGCGATGTTCGATCCGAGGACGAATGGTGGAGAGAGTTGGATTTGAACCAACGTAGGCTGAGCCAACGGATTTACAGTCCGTCCCCTTTAACCACTCGGGCATCTCTCCAGTCTATTCGTCCGGATCAAAGCGACCAAGCTTTTCAGTCGAGATTGCAGTGCCGTTGGCCCCGCGTTCTGCGGCGGGTATATGACGGCCCTTCCCGCTCATGTCAACACGATGAATGTGGAAAAATCTGGAAAAAATTTCACGCCGCAGAAAATGGCCGTCGGCCCGGCGGGTCTATCCCCGACGATCCCGGGCGGCTATAAGACCGCATGGCAAAAGATCCTAAGACAGACAAAACCGCCCGCGACACCCACTACGCTACGCTGCGCCGCCAGGTGCGCGACGGCAAACGCGAACGGGGCGAGATTCCCACCCCCGATCCGCGCAAGGACCGCCGCAAGGAGACCGACTGGACACCGCCGCAATTGGCGCCTGACCAGGTCCGCCTCTATGGCCTGCATACCGTGCGCGCGGCGATCGACAATCCCGAACGCGAGCTGATCAAGCTCAGCGTGACCCAGAATGCGCTCGTCAGGCTGGAAATCGGTCCGGTCGATTCCCTCGGTTTTCCTGTGGAAATCGTCACGCCGCAGGATCTCGACAAGCAGCTCGGCCCCGACGCCATCCACCAGGGCGCCATGCTGGAGACACGGCCGCTTCCCGTGCGCCGGCTGGAAGCGCTGAAAGACAGCCCTCTCCTGCTGGTGCTCGACCAGGTGACGGATCCGCACAATGTCGGCGCCATCATGCGCACCGCCGTTGCCTTCGGGGCCGGCGCCGTGATCACCACCATGCGCCACAGCCCGACCGAGTCCGGCGTGCTGGCGAAATCCGCCTCCGGCGCGCTGGAAATGATCCCCTATATCCAGATCACCAATCTGTCGGATGCGCTCGGCGAACTGCACAAGCTCGGCTTCTTCACCGTCGGCCTTGATTCGGAAGGCCCGGCCCCGCTGGAAGGCTCGCTCACCGGCGACAAGGTGGCGCTGGTGCTCGGCTCGGAAGGCAAGGGCCTCAGGCAGAAGACGCGCGAGACCGTCAATGCGCTGGCGCGTCTCGACATGCCGGGCGAGATCAAGTCGCTCAACGTGTCGAACGCGGCAGCCATCGCGCTCTATGCCACCCGTCAGCATCTGCTGAAACGGACGGCATGATCGTCGTCTTGTGACGGTGCTCGACGGAACGCTGCAGGATGCCCATCCTGTGCGCCCTCGAGATGCAGGCGGCAGTTCGAGCGGACGGGGAAGACGACCAGCCCGCCCCGCCCGCCGAACTCAGGCCGCCGCAGGATGGAATCGGTTGACCGCCAGGTAACCGGCGCCGAGAAAGGCGAGCAGCACCAAGCCCTGGACGGCGGCGAAGGGCGGCTCGGAACCGGTCGGCGCCAATGCATTCAGTGCCGGGATCTTGGCGAATGCCTGAACCACCAGCACGAAGACGTTGAGATAGAACGAGACGGCCGCGAAGATTACGAAGATGGCACGCCAGCGGCCGTTCAGGTGGTAGCGATAGAGCGCAAGCATCGCCCCGACGAGGGTGGCCGTGGTGACGATCCCGACCCCGATCGCCGGCGTGAAGCCGCTGAAGGGAAAGAGGAACCCCGTAACTACCGTCGCCAGCGTGGCGAGCAGGAAAACCGCCGTCCAGCGCGACATGCGGTCGGACCGGAACCAGCCGTAAAGGACCACGAACCCAGCCGCGATGCCGACAAGGCTCAAGACCACATGGAAAAAGGTGAAAGGCGTCATTCCGAGGATCATAACGGAGCTCCGTCCTTGATGGCCGCAACCCCAGTAGAGGACGAATCGTCGCGCCTGTAAATTGCGATTTCTTGCCAAAAGCCAATTTTATTTGGCAAGACAGCGGATATCGCGGAGGGCTGTCGGATGCTCTTGGAGATCTGGAGCGCTGAAGCATGCCGGCGATCTTTGTGGGGCAATCAAGATGCAAGAAGCGTCGCAGGCAAGGGGCACTCTCCGCCGCTCTACAGGCGGACCTCCTGCGATCAGCAAAGCGCGCGTTTCTCTCCTTTTCCCGATCATGGTTAACGATCGGTCAACCCGAGGGCGGCTAGGATGGGAACAGAAACCACGGCTCCGCGTTCCTGCGTCAATTGGGAGGAAAGATCATGCTCGCACTGTTGAACACCATCCGCGGAAACATCGCGGAAGCGGCGGAAACCGGAACCTATGCCGATGGCGCGCTTTCCATTCCTGCCGTCGAGCTGCGCACCGCCTCCCGCCGGGATGCAGGCCGGGGATCGTATGCGCGCGACTATGGCGCCCAGCGCAAGGTCCAGCCCGATATCATCGGCTACGCCTGAGTCACCGGCGCAACGGGGACGTCAGCGGCGATCGAAAGCCGTGAAACGCCCCGCCTGGGAGGGGCATCTGCTGGCCGACTGCATCGATGCGGGCGGACGACGGCAGGGATGCCTCTGCTCTTCGGCTTCCAGCGCCATTCGCCGCCCTCACCCGCTTTCCAGCAAAAGCGCGGGCGTGAAAACGTCGTGATTTCAAAGAAGAGAAAAATGGTGCCCCCGGCAGGATTCGAACCCGCGACCCCCTGATTACAAATCAGGTGCTCTACCAACTGAGCTACAAGGGCAGTGGTGCCGTCATTAAGGGCAAATCGATTTGCGGTAAAGCAAAAATTTGGTGCGGCGGCCGGGAACGCGGTTTGCCCTACGGGCGGCGACAGGACCGTTTGCCGGCGCGAATGACTTGTGGTTACAGGGCTTTATCATGTACCACTGGCGCCAATCACAAAGGGCTGCCCATGTCGCGTGTGTTCCGGTCGCTTTCCTTCATCGCCTCCAATTCCGACGAGGCCCAAGCCTCGCGCGCCGAGCTGTCGGCACGCTATGGGAACGTGGAACCGGGGGAAGCGGACGTCATCGTCGCGCTCGGCGGCGACGGCTTCATGCTGCAGACGCTGCACGACACGATGAATTCCGGCAAGCTGGTCTACGGCATGAACCGCGGATCGGTCGGCTTCCTGATGAACGACTATTCGACCGAGAGCCTGCGGGAGCGCATCGCCGCAGCGGTCGAGAACGATTTTCACCCGTTGAAGATGACCACCACCAATGCCGATGGCTCGCATTCGGTCGCGCTGGCGATCAACGAGGTGTCGCTGCTCCGGCAATCCTACCAGGCGGCCAAGCTGCGCGTGATGATCGACGGCAAGGTCAGGCTGGACGAATTGATCTGCGACGGACTGATGGTCGCCACGCCAGTCGGTTCGACCGCCTACAACCTCTCCGCCCACGGACCGATCCTGCCGCTCGAGGCGCCGCTTCTCGCGTTGACCCCGGTGAGCCCGTTTCGCCCGCGCCGCTGGCGCGGCGCGCTCTTGCCGAACAAGGTGAGCGTCGAGATCATCGTACTCGAACCGGACAAGCGCCCGGTCAACGCGGTCGCCGACCATACAGAGGTGAAGTCCGTCATCCGGGTCCAGATCGCCCAGTCGGAGGACACGACCGCCCGCATTCTTTCCGATCCAGATCGTTCCTGGTCGGATCGCATTCTCGCCGAACAGTTTTCCGACTGAGGGAGATTACCGCATGGCCCCTACCCTGTTTCTCCGCGCCGGCCTTGTCGGCCTCATGCTGGCAAGCGGCCCGGCGCTCGCCGAGGACATCGACCAGCTGCCGGTGACGGCGACCTTCGTCATCAGCGGCGGCGCCTGGGAGGGCGATGCCGAGCCCCTTCCGACCGTAAAGCCCGTGGCTCCCGCGGCGGGCGACACAGCCGCTCCGCCACCCGCAGCGGAAGCTCCCGCAGCTACGGCGGAAACCGCCGCGCCGGCTGTGCGCAATGGCTATTACAAGCTGATCGCCATCCGCCAGCCGGACAGGACCGCGAAGGTCTATCTGCAGCAGATCCTGTCCAGCGAGACCGGTCCGCAGGTGCTGGAAAGCGTCGAGCTCGAGGAGTTCACCACGATCCGCCCCTACGTCACCGACATCCGGCCCGAGGATTCGACCGGTGTCAGCCGCCAGCCGGGATTCTTTGCCACCGTCTACCTGAAGACCGATCCGGCCCAGCTCGAGCCGGAAGGCTGGACGGTGCTGATCGACGAGTTCGGCGAGATCCGCGTCGAACGCGAGACGAACTGACAACCAGGATGCAAAACGGCGGGACTCTCGCCCCGCCGTTCGAATGTTCATCTGAGAGAACCCTATCAGTCGATGTCGCTGACCGAATCGGCGCTGCCGCTGATGCGGTGGGCAAGGGCTGCTTCCATGAACTCGTTCAGGCCGCCGTTCAGCACGGTATCGGGATCGGTGCTCTCGACGCCGGTGCGCAGGTCCTTGACCAGCTGGTAGGGCTGCAGGACGTAGGAACGGATCTGATGGCCCCAGCCGATGTCGGTCTTGGACGCGGCTTCGGCATTGGCCGCCGCCTCGCGCTTCATCAGTTCCGCCTCGTACATGCGGGCGCGCAGCATTTCCCAGGCCTTGGCCTTGTTCTTGTGCTGCGAACGCTCCTGCTGGCAGGCGACCACGATGCCGGTCGGCATGTGCGTGATACGCACCGCCGAATCGGTCGTGTTGACGTGCTGGCCGCCGGCGCCCGACGAACGATAGGTGTCGATACGGCAATCGCTTTCATTGATCTCGATGGTGATCGAGTCGTCGACGACCGGGTAGACCCAGACCGAAGAGAAGGACGTATGGCGGCGCGCATTGCTGTCATAGGGCGAAATGCGCACCAGACGGTGAACGCCTGATTCGGTCTTCAGCCAGCCATAGGCATTGTGCCCCTTGACGTGAATGGTCGCCGACTTGATGCCGGCTTCTTCGCCGTCGTGGACTTCCATCACCTCGACCTTGAAACCCTGCTTTTCGGCCCAGCGGATGTACATGCGCAGCAGCATGTTGGCCCAGTCCTGGCTCTCGGTGCCGCCGGCGCCGGAATGGACTTCGAGATAGGTGTCGTTGCCGTCGGCCTCGCCGGACAGCATGGCTTCCACCTGCAGGCGGCCGGACTCGGCCTTCAGCGCCTTGAGGGCATCCTCGGCTTCCCGGACGACTGTCTCGTCGCCTTCTTCCTCGCCCATCTCGATCAGCTCGATGTTGTCGGTCATCTGCCGTTCGAGGCGCTTGACGCCACTGATGCTGTCATCCAGCTGCTGGCGCTCGCGCATCAGCTTCTGGGCCTCGGCAGCATCGTTCCAGAGGTTGGGATCCTCCGCCTTGTTGTTCAACCAGTCCAGTCGCCTTACAGCCTGATCCCAGTCAAAGATGCCTCCTCAGCAGGCTTATGGCCTGCTTGATTTCGTCGACTACATTTTCGATTTCATTACGCATCGTGGTTGATCTTCACCTCGGTCTAAAACTGGTTCGTCAATTAGTTGCGGCCGCCCCCGATGTAAAGAGGCGGCCGGGCGCATTGAACTGCAGCTGGATATCAGAACAGGCCGCCGGCACCCGATGTCACGGCCTCGTTGGCCTGCGGCGATTCCCTGAGGATTTCCTCGGGCGCGACATAGCCCTCCATGCCGATGACGGAGAAGGTGTCGGCAGGTCCGGTGCCCGGCTTGAAGGCCTCAATGATCGTGTCGGGATCGCCCTCGGCCGCATACATGCCGGTCTTCCGATTGATCGGGATAAGGCTCATGCCTTCCGGCAGGCGGAACTTGCCCGGAGGCGTTCCGGCCACGGCGTCCTGCATGAACTCGTTGAAGATCGGCGCCGACATCGAACCGCCGGTCGCGCCTCGGCCGAGCGGTGCGGGATTGTCGAAGCCGATATAGAGGCCGGCGACCAGATCGGGCGTGTAGCCGACGAACCAGGCGTCCTTTTCATCGTTGGTCGTGCCGGTCTTGCCGGCGGTCGGGCGATCGAGCTTGATCTTGCCGGCCGCGGTGCCGCGCGTCACGACGCCTTCCATGATCGAGGTGATCTGATAGGCGGTCATCGGGTCGAGAACCTGCTCGCGATTGTCGACGATGGCCGGCTCTTCCTGGCCATCCCAGCCATTGGCGTTGCAGCCTTCGCAGACCCGCTCCTCATGGCGGAAGATGGTCTTGCCGTAACGGTCCTGGATGCGGTCGATGAGCGTCGGCTTGATCTGCTTGCCGCCGTTTGCCAGCACCGCATAGGCAGAAACCATGCGCAGCACCGTCGTTTCGCCGGAACCGAGCGACATGGCAAGCACCGGGTTCATCTTGTCATAGATGCCGAAACGCTCGGCATATTCGGCGACCAGGTTCATGCCCATGTCGTTGGCGAGGCGGACCGTCATCAGGTTGCGCGACTTCTCGATGCCGAGACGAAGGGTGGAGGGACCGGCCGAACCACCGCCGTAGTTCTGCGGCCGCCAGACCTGACCGCCCGAGACGAACTCGATCGGGGCGTCCATGATGACCGAGGCCGGAGTATAGCCATTGTCGAGCGCGGCCGCGTAGACGAACGGCTTGAAGGACGAGCCGGGCTGGCGCATGGCCTGCGTCGCGCGGTTGAACTCGGACTGGGCATAGGAGAAACCGCCGACCATTGCGAGAACACGGCCTGTATGCGGGTCCATGGCCACGAGACCGCCCTGCACCTTCGGCGGCTGGCGCAGCTTGTAGCCGCCCTTGCCTGTCTTCTCGACATAGACGACATCGCCCGGCGCCAGGACGCCTTCCGGCGACTTCGCCGTCTTGCGGTCGCCCGCCGCGGCGCGGTAGGCCCAATCCATGTCGTCGGCCGCGATGGTGCCGGTCTCGCGTTCGGCCACAACCTTGCCGCCGGCTTCCTTGGCGGGCTGCAGGCCGATGTCGACGTTCGACGCCGAAACGGCGAGCACGACGGCAAGCTTCCATTCAGGCACATCGCTCAGCGCATTGAGCTTGGCGAGCTCTGCCCCCCAGTCGCCCGAGGCGGAGATTTTCGCCACAGGCCCGCGGTAACCGCGGCGCTGGTCGTAGGTGATCAAGCCGTCCTGCAGCGCCTTGCGGGCGAAGATCTGCATCTGCGGATCAAGCGAGGTGCGCACCGACAGGCCGCCTTCATACAGCGACTTGTCGCCGTACTTCTCGATGATCTGGCGGCGAACCTCTTCGGAAAAATAGTCCGAGGCGAACAGATAGGAACCGGTGCGGCGACCGGTCACGCCGAGCGGCTGCTTCTTGGCTTCCTCTCCGTCGGCCTTCACGACGAAGCCGTTCTCCACCATGCGGTCGATGACCCAGTTGCGGCGCTCGATTGCCGCCTCGGTGTGGCGGAACGGATGGTAGTTGGACGGCCCCTTCGGCAGTGCCGCGAGATAGGCGGTTTCGGCGATGGTCAGTTCCGTCACCGACTTGTCGAAATAGGTGAGTGCCGCGCCGGCAATGCCGTAGGCATTCATGCCGAAGAAGATCTCGTTCAGATAGAGTTCGAGAATCTTGTCCTTCGAATAGGTCTGCTCGATGCGGAAGGACAGGATTGCTTCCTTGACCTTGCGGTCCATCGTCTGGTCGGCCGAGAGCAGGAAGTTCTTCGCCACCTGCTGGGTGATGGTGGAGGCGCCCACCGGGCGGCGGCCGGAGCCGAGATTCTGGACGTTGACCAGGATGGCGCGGCCAAGACCGTAGATGTCGACGCCGGGGTGATTGTAGAAATTCTTGTCTTCGGCCGACAGGAACGCCGCCTTGACGCGGTCCGGGATTGCCTGGATCGGCAGGAAGAGGCGCCGCTCGCGGGCATATTCCGCCATCAGCGCGCCATTGCCGGCGTGGATGCGCGTCGTGACCGGAGGGGCATAGCTCGACAGTACCGCGTAGTCCGGCAGATCCTTCGAGACCCCGTTCAGATAGACGGCGACGACAACGGCTACGCCGAGGGCCAGGACGGACGCGAGTCCGAAGAGATAACCAATCAGTCTGATCATGTTCGAGCTACCGGCAATGCTTTCGGTTCAGCGCGCAATGGGCGAACATCGCACATAGCGTGGCGTTTTGCACGTCATGCGGCCCTTGGCAAGACACAAGCGGCCCCGTTCGGAGTAACCGCCCGATTGTGAGGAAAATAGGGCCGTCTTTATGTTATGCACGGCCCCACTTGGCCCGGCACGCGCAGCCGATCAGCCGCCATTGGCAACGACCGGCACGCGATAGCGCTTGATCGCCGCTGCCAGCAGGTCGGCGATCTTCACGCGCCAGGCCGGATCGAGCAGGAGCTTCTCGTCGTCCTTGTTCGACAGGAAGCCCAATTCCAGCAGGATCGACGGCACGTCATGGGCCTGCAGCACACGGAATCCGGCATAGCGATGCGGATTATTGATCAACTGCACCTGCCCCTCGAAGGACTTGACCACGGAATCGGCCATGGAGATCGAGAAGGCCTGCGTCTCACGGCGCGTAAGGTCAAGCAGGATGTCGGAAACCTCGGCCGGCTCGGTGGAGAGACTGACACCGCCCACAGCGTCCGACAGGTTCTCGCGCTCGGCGAGATCTTCGGCCATGCGGTCGGATGCCTTGTCGGAGATGGTGTAGACGGTGGCGCCGCGAATATTGTTCTGGCGCAGCGTGTCGGCATGGAAGGAAACCAGCAGGTTTGCCCCGCGCTGCCGCGCGATGGTGACGCGCTCGGAGAGCGACAGGAACTCGTCGCCTTCCCGCACGAGAAAGGCCTCGATGCCGGCCTCTCCCCTCAACCGTTCGGCCAGCGCCCTGGCAAAGGCGAGCGTGATTTCCTTCTCCGGCGTCTTGGTCGCCGCACCCGCCGCACCGGCGTCGATACCACCATGCCCGGCATCGATGGCGATGACGAACGCGCCCGACACATCCGGCGTGGCCGCCGCCAGCCGGTCGCCGCGCTGCACGCCCGCGCTGGCATCGGCAATGGCAGTCGTCCAGGTCTGGTCGTGCACCAGCTTTTCGAAATCCTGCTGCGAAACCATTTCGGCATCGAGCACCAGACGGAAGCCCTCGCCGCCTTCGTTCGCCATGACCTCGCTGACCACCAGCCGCGCCGGCCGCTCGGCCGTCAGCACCAGCCTTGCCGAATCCGCATCCATCGATCCGTAGCGAATGTCGCGAAACAGCCCCTTGGCCTCAAGATCGGCCTGGGGAAACGTGAAGACGGTCGACGGCAGGTCGACGACGATCCGGTCGGGCTTGCCGATGTAGCGCACCGCGATTTCGGGCTTGCGGTCGAATTCAAGGACGATGCGGGTGCGGGCCCGGTCGCCGACGATACGCGCGGCATAGGCGGCAAGGGGATCGGCCGGAACCACGGGCGCATCCTCGGCGGCCGATGCGGCGTTGACCGAGACACCCGCAACCGCCAGCAGCAGCGCAACAGCGATTCGCGCATATTTCAGCCTCAGGCGAGGCCGATGTCCCGAACGAGACAGGTTCATATCCAAGTCGCTTCCCCGTATCGAATCGCCGGCGATCGCCATTTTGCCCCCGCCATTGCGTCGATCCTGCATGAAATCAGTCCCGTTCGGTCGAAAACCGGAGGCTTTTACGCGGTCAAACTGTGTCAAATCGGCACAGCCGCCTCTTTCGGCCGAGAATCGGGATTCCATGTCAAACCCCGCTAATCAATCGATATTATGGCATAATTTCGTTTCCCCTTGCTATTGTCACGCAGAAAACATACAAGGCAGATGAGGGTTAAAAGTGCCAACGGGATAGAATGACCGCCACGGCTGCCAACCTCTTCAAGGACTTGGCGCCTAGCTTGTCGGATCTTCATCCGCCGTCTCCGCTTTTTTTCCTGAAACTTGTTTAACACGCCGGCTCGGCCGGCAAACGCAACTGGTGGTTTCCACCGCATGCTCAAAAGAGCACTCATCGGGTCTCCAGGGGCCTAGGTCATTGTCGTTTTCGTTCGGTCTTTGATGTCATTGCAGTTGATCTTGAACACGTTTGGCGGATCGGGCTTTTCAAGCACCCCGACAGCCGTTCAAGTGCTGCCAGCGCACCCCACCGGGCGGGAACATTTATATCCGGCGCCAAGCCCCCAAGGCATCACCCGCACCAAAGCAAAGCGAGCGAGTGAACTCCTTCCAGGCGACGCCGAGGAGCACAGCTTAAATGGCAGACAGAATGTTGATCGACGCGTCTCACGAAGAAGAGACGCGCGTTGTCGTCGTACGCGGTAACCGTATCGAAGAATTCGATTTCGAGTCCCAGCACAAGAAGCAGATACGGGGCAATATCTATCTGGCGAAGGTGACGCGTGTCGAACCTTCGCTGCAGGCCGCCTTCGTCGACTACGGCGGCAATCGCCATGGCTTCCTGGCCTTCGCCGAAATTCACCCCGACTACTACCAGATCCCCTATGCCGACCGACAGGCGCTCTTGAGCGCCGAAGCCGAGGAACATCGTCGCGAAGACGAAGCCGACGGCGACGAGGCACCGGCCGTCGACCTGGCCAAGCAGGAACAGCCCGACGTCGGCATCGCACCCGACGAAACGGCCGAGCCGGAAGCAGAAGCTGCGAGCGAAGCGCCGGTTGAAGCCGTCGCCGAAGAAGTTGCTGCGGCAGAAGAGGCCCCGAAGGCAAAGCCGAAGCGCACCCGCAAGCCGCGCGCCAAGAAGACGGCGGAGACGGAAGAACAGATTTCCGAAGCTGTCGAAGCCATCGACGACGACGGCAAGGGCGACATGGCCGCCCTGTTCGAAACTGACGACGAGATCTCCGAGGATGCCGGCGGACGCCGTGGCCGCGATGACGATTTCGACGATGACGACGACGACCACATCGAAGAGAAGGAAGAGATCGAATCCGTCGGCGCCGAAGACGCCATGGAAGAGGTTCCGGACCGGGTCGTGCGCAAGCCGCGCAAGCAGTACCGCATCCAGGAAGTCATCAAGCGCCGCCAGATCCTGCTCGTGCAGGTCGCCAAGGAAGAACGCGGCAACAAGGGCGCAGCGCTCACCACCTACCTGTCGCTCGCCGGCCGCTATTCGGTCCTGATGCCGAACACGGCACGTGGCGGCGGCATTTCCCGCAAGATCACCAATCCGGCCGACCGCAAGCGCCTGAAGGAAATCGCCCGCGGTCTCGAAGTGCCGCTCGGCATGGGCGTGATCCTGCGCACGGCCGGCGCCAACCGCACCAAGGTCGAGATCAAGCGCGACTTCGAATACCTGATGCGCCTGTGGGAAAACGTCCGCACGCTGACGCTCAATTCGACCGCTCCGTGCCTGGTCTATGAAGAAGGCTCGCTGATCAAGCGCTCGATCCGCGACCTCTACAACAAGGACATCTCCGAGATCGTCGTCGCCGGCGAGGAAGGCTATCGCGAAGCGAAAGACTTCATGAAGATGCTGATGCCGAGCCACGCCAAGGTGGTTCAGCCCTATCGCGACCTGCACCCGATCTTCTCGCGCTCCGGCATCGAAGGCCAGCTCGACAAGATGCTGCAGCCGCAGGTGACGCTGAAGTCCGGCGGCTACATCATCATCAACCAGACCGAAGCGCTGGTGGCGATCGACGTCAACTCCGGCCGTTCGACCCGCGAGTACTCGATCGAGGACACCGCGCTTCAGACCAACCTGGAAGCCGCCGAAGAAGTCGCCCGCCAGCTGCGCCTGCGCGACCTTGCCGGCCTGATCGTCATCGACTTCATCGACATGGAGGAGAAGCGCAACAACCGCTCCGTCGAGAAGAAGCTGAAGGATTGCCTGAAGAACGACCGCGCCCGCATCCAGGTCGGCCGGATCTCGCATTTCGGCCTGCTCGAAATGTCGCGTCAGCGCATTCGCGCCTCGGTTCTCGAATCCACGACCCAGCTCTGCCCGCATTGCGGCGGCACGGGCCTGATCCGTTCGCAGTCCTCGGTTGCCCTGCACGTCCTGCGCGGCATTGAAGAATACCTGCTGAAGAACACGACCCACGACATTACGGTTCGCACGACGCCGGAAACGGCGCTCTACATCCTCAACCAGAAGCGCGGCACGATCGTCGACTATGAGCAGCGCTTCGGCGTCGCCATCGTCATCGACAGCGACGTTTCGGTCGGCTCGCAGCACTTCGGCATCGACCGCGGCGAACCCGTGGCCAACCCGGTGAAGATCGAGAGCCTGATGCAGTTGCTTCCGCCGATCGAGGAGGACGACTACGTCCCCGAGATCGAGGAGGACGAGGAAGAAGAAGAAATCATCGCAGCCGCACCGGCAGCCCAGCCGGCAGCAGCAGCCGCCGCCAACAGCGACGAGCAGAACCGCAAGCGCAAGCGTCGCCGCCGCCGGCGGAACAAGAACGGCCAGCCCGGCAACGGTGCGCAGGCCGGCGCTGACGGCGATGCCGAAGGCGACGAGGACGAAGGCGAAGAGGGCGACGAGGACAGCGCCGTCGAAACTTCGGGCGAAGCCCGCGAACAGGACGAAACCGTCGGCGAAGACGGCCAGAAGCGCAAGCGCCGCCGTCGCGGCAAGCGCGGCGGCCGCCGCAGCCGTCCGGGCGAAGAAGGCTCCGAGAACGGTGCCGAAGCATCCGCTGAAGGCGACGAAGGCGAAGGCGACGACAGCGATACCGAAGCCGCTCTGATCGAGAACATCGCCGAACAGGCCGTCGCGGTCGAACCGGCCGCCATGGCAGCGATCGAATCCGCCGAGGAAGTCGTCCAGCCCAAGCCGCGCCGCAGCCGCAAGGCCAAGGTTGCCGTGTCTCCCGTCGAGGAGCCGGTGATCGCCGCCGAACCGGTCGCCAAGGTCGAGGCCCCCGCCGCCGCAGCACCGGTCGTGGAAGAGGTCGCGGCACCTGCAGAAGCGGAAGCGGAAGCCGAGGTTGAAGCGGCCGAAGAGGCAAAGCCGGCTCGCGCCAATCGCCAGTCGAATGTCTCCTCCTCCGAACCGGTCGTGACGTCGGTCAAGACAGCGACGGACGGTGACGACGAACCGACAAAGCCGAAAAAGGGTGGTTGGTGGCAGAAGCGCGGCTTCTTCTGAGAAGCCCCTTAGCACCAGGACAAAACAAAGGCCGCGTCTGACGCGGCCTTTTTTTGCGTAGTGGGTGATGGGCGGTGGCGCCGGGCTCAACCGAGGGGGCGGATCCGTTCCATGACCAACGTCGGCTCGTTCATGAAGGTCGCGAGACCGCGTTCGGCAAAGCCGTTCTTCGTTGCGACGCGGATCGATGCCGCGTGTTGCGGCGACATGATGCAGGTGGTCTTCGCATCGACGAAGTTGGCGTCCGCCCAGGCAAGGGCCGCCGCCAACACCTCCGTGGCAAGCCCTTTACCCTGCGCATCCGGCGCGATCACCCACCCCGCTTCCGGCAAGCCGTCGAGGCTCGGCTGGATGTCGCGCTTGTAGTCGGCGAACCCGACCTCGCCGAGAAAGGCGCCGGTCGCCCTGTCCTCGATCGCCCAATAGCCGAAGCCGAGCACCTGCCAGTGACCGACATAGCGCAGCAGCCTCGTCCAGGTTTCCGACGGGGTCGAGGGGCGTCCGAGGATGTGCCGGACCACACGCTCGTCGCTCCACAGGCGGAGCATGGCGTCGAAATCCCCCGCCCGGTGACCACGCATGACGGTGCGCAGCGTCAGCAGCTCGGGCGTCGGGCCGAAAGGCGCCTGGGTTCTCGTTCTGGACATGGTTGAGCCCTCCAGGCGGCCGGTCCATCAGACCCGGCCGCGTTCACACTCTGATTCAACGTCTTGCCAGACTGATTCCGGAAATGCCGCCAGGGCCTTGTTCCGGAATCGCTTTTCACGGCAACCAGCGGGCCATGCGATCGGTCGCCTCGACCATTTCGGCATAGGTTCCGGCATAGGAGATCCTCAGCGCCCGGTGACCGTCGACCGGATCGAAGTCCATGCCCGGCGTCGCCGCCACGTCGATTTCGGCCAGCATGCGCCTGGCGAACCCCATGCTGTCATTGGTATAGCGGCTGGCGTCGACATAGGCGTAAAAGGCCCCGTCCATCGGCGAGAGCAGCGGCAGGCCGAGTTCCGGCAGCCGTGTCATCAGGAAGTCGCGGTTCTTGCGGCAACTGGCCTTGTAGTGCTCCAGCTCCTCTTCGGCGTCGAGCGCGGCGATCGCCGCGATTTGCGACAGCTCGGGGGCGGAAATGTAGAGGCTCTGGGCCAGGCATTCGAGCGGCCGGACGATGTGGTCGGGCACGACCATCCAGCCGATGCGCCAGCCGGTCATGCAGTAGTATTTGGAGAAGGAATTGATGACGATCGTCTCGTCGCCGATCTCCAGCGCGGTCGCCTCTTCGCCAGCGTAGGTGAGGCCGTGATAGATCTCGTCGGAGATGAGCGTGATGCCCTGCCCCTGGCAATAGTCATAGACCGCCTTCAGCTGTGCCCGCCCCGTCACCGTGCCGGTCGGGTTGGCGGGGCTTGCCAAAAGCACGCCCTTGAGGCGCAGGCCTGCGCTTGCCTGCGCAGCCTCGAGGCTCTCCGGGGTCAGCGTGAACTGGGTTTCGGCATTGACCGGCACCTCGATCACCTTGAGACCAAGCGCCGAGAGGATGGCGCGGTAGGCCGGATAGCCGGGCCTCGCGATCGCCACGGCATCGCCGGGATCGAAAAGCGCGAGGAAGGCCAGGTTGAAGCCGGCCGAGGAGCCGGTGGTGACGACGACACGGGCCGGATCGACGGCAATGCCGTGACGCCGGCGATAATAGTCGGCGAGCTTGGCCCGAAGGTCGGCGAGACCGAGCGCATCGGTGTAGCCGATCCGGCCGTGGCCGAGCGCCTGGCGCGCTGCGGCCAGGGCCGCTTCCGGCGCCGGGTGGCCCGGCTGGCCTACCGCCATCGAGATCACCGGTTTTCCGGCATTGCGGCGCCGTGTCGCCTCCGCCAGCAGATCCATGGCGTGAAAGGGTTCGACTGCGCTGCGTCTTGAAAGGGAAACCACGAACAACTCTCTCCGGTCGATGAAGGTCGCCCGACAATTGCCGTATTATTGCAGTCATCACAATGGCGAGAGCGCTTCGCTGCGGCCATTTTTCCAATTCCACTTGCCGTTCGCTGCCGATACGCTAGAGCAAATCAACGGTTTCGGATGGCTTTGGCCATCCGCACGACATCCGCCATGGCGGACAGCATGCAAGAGGAAAGACATGGCCTTGAATTTCAGGAAGCTCGCCGCGACCGCCCTCATACTCCTGCCGGTGGCCCTGCCCACGTCGGCCGGCGCGCTCGACGACGCGCAGAAGAAGGAGCTCGGCGCCTTCATCAAGGAATATCTGATCGCCAATCCGGAGATCATGCTGGACGTCCAGGATGCGCTCGAGAAGAAGCAGCAGGACGCGCGCCTGCAGCAGGCCTCGGCGGCCGTCAAGGACAACAAGGACGCGCTGTTTGCCTCGGAATATGACCTCGCGCTCGGCAATCCGAAGGGTGACGTGACGATCGTCGAATTCTTCGACTACAATTGCGGCTACTGCAAGCGCGCGCTCTCCGACATGGAGGACATCCTCGCCAAGGACAAGAACGTCCGCTTCGTGCTCAAGGAATTCCCCATCCTCGGACCGGAATCCGAAGCGGCCCACAAGGTCTCGGACGCCTTCCGCAAGATCGCACCCGAAAAATACGGCGATTTCCACCGGGCCCTGATGGGCGCCGAAGGCCGCGCCGGCGAAGAGAGCGCCCTTGAAGTCGCCTCCTCCCTCGGCGTGACCGAAGAGCAGATCCGCGCCAAGATGGCCGAAAGCCCGAACGATGCGTCGGTCAAGGAAGCCTACCAGCTGGCGACCAGCCTCGGCATCACCGGCACCCCCTCCTACATCGTCGGCAACGAGGCCGTGTTCGGTGCCATCGGCTCCGAGGCGATCGGCCAGAAGCTTGCCAATGTCCGCACCTGCGGCCAGACGACCTGCTGACGGCGCAACACGCCGCGCTTAACCTTGCCCCTCATTTTCCGGGGAACGAACCGCACCCGGGCCGCAAAGGGCTTTCCCTTGCGGCCTCGCCGGTCTATAGGAGGCGGTTGAAAGTCGACGGAACCGCAGATGAGCAAGATCCTTTTCGTCCTGAACGGCCCAAATCTCAACGCGCTCGGCAAACGCGAGCCGGGGATCTACGGCGGCAAGACGCTCGCCGACATCGAAGCCGATTGCACGGCTGCCGGCGCGGAGCTCGGCTTTTCGGTGGACTTCCGTCAAACCAACCACGAGGGCGTGCTGGTCGACTGGCTGCACGAGGCCGGCGAGAAGTCGGTCGGCGTGGCGATCAATGCCGGTGCCTATACGCATACCTCGATCGCGCTGCACGACGCCATCCGCGCGATCGGCGTTCCGGTCGTCGAGGTGCATATCTCCAACATTCATGCGCGGGAAGAGTTTCGCCACAAATCGGTGATCGCACCCGCCACCAAGGGCATGATCTGCGGCTTCGGCCCTCACAGCTACATCCTGGCGCTTCACGCGCTGAAGAACATCACGCAATAACAAGAATACAGGACCCCTTTCCATGGCTGACAAGAAATCGGGAATCGATCAGGCGCTGATCCGTGATCTGGCAAACATCCTCAACGACACGGATCTCAGCGAGATCGAGGTCGAGCAGGACGACATCCGCATCCGCGTGTCGCGCGCCGCACCGCAGATGATGGCTATGCCGCAGATGGCCTACCAGCAGTTCGCCGCACCTCAGGCGGCAGCACCGGCTGCGGCCGCAGTGGTCGCCGCCGAACCGACGCGCAACCTCGCCAATACGCTGACCGCACCCATGGTCGGCACGGTCTACCTCGCACCGGCTCCGGGCTCGCGCCCCTTCGTCGAGGTCGGCTCGATCGTCAAGGAAGGTCAGACGCTTCTCATCATCGAGGCCATGAAGACCATGAACCAGATCCCGGCGCCGCGCTCCGGCAAGGTTGTCGAAATTGTCGTCGAAGACGGTCGCCCGGTCGAGTACGGCGAGCCTCTGATCGTCATCGAGTAAGCCGATGACAATCTCCAAGATCCTCATCGCCAATCGCGGCGAAATCGCGCTTCGGGTGCTTCGCGCCTGCAAGGAGCTCGGTATCGCCACCGTTGCCGTGCACTCGACGGCAGACGCCGACGCGATGCATGTGCGCCTTGCCGACGAAAGTGTCTGCATCGGCCCGCCGCCGTCGCGCGACAGCTATCTGAACATTCACCAGATCGTCGCCGCCTGTGAAATCACCGGCGCCGACGCCGTCCATCCCGGCTACGGCTTCCTGTCGGAAAACGCCAAGTTCGCCGACATCCTCGACGCCCACGGCATCACCTTCATCGGGCCGACCGCCGAGCATATCCGCCTGATGGGCGACAAGATCACCGCCAAGAAGACCGCTGTCGAACTCGGCATTCCGGTCGTTCCCGGTTCGGCCGGCGAAGTGCTGCCGGAAAATGCGCTGGAGATCGCCCGCCAGATCGGCTTCCCGGTTCTCATCAAGGCGACCGCCGGTGGCGGCGGCCGCGGCATGAAGGTGGCAAAGACCGAGGCCGAACTCGAGGAGGCCGTTTCGACTGCCCGCTCCGAGGCGCTCGCCGCATTCGGCAATGATGCGGTCTACATGGAGAAATATCTCGGCCATCCGCGCCATATCGAAGTGCAGGTCGTCGGTGACGGCGAAGGCAATGCGATCCATCTGGGTGAACGCGACTGCTCGTTGCAGCGACGCCACCAGAAGGTCTGGGAAGAGGCCAACTCCCCTGCCCTCAATGTCGAGCAGCGCATGAAGATCGGCCAGATCTGCGCCGACGCGATGAAGAAGATGAAGTACCGCGGTGCCGGTACGATCGAATTCCTCTACGAGAACGGCGAGTTCTATTTCATCGAAATGAACACCCGCCTGCAGGTCGAGCATCCGATCACCGAAGCCATCACCGGCATCGACCTGGTGCACGAGCAGATCCGCGTCGCTTCCGGCGCAGGCCTGTCGGTCACGCAGGACGAGATCACGTTTTCCGGCCACGCCATCGAATGCCGCATCAATGCCGAGGATCCGCGCACCTTCGTTCCCTCGCCGGGCACGATCACGCATTTCCACGCGCCGGGCGGCCTGGGCGTTCGCGTCGACAGTGGCGCCTATGCCGGCTACAAGATCCCGCCCTACTACGACAGCCTGATCGGTAAGCTGATCGTGCACGGCCGCACCCGCGTCGAATGCATGATGCGGCTTCGCCGCGTGCTCGACGAGTTCGTCGTGGACGGCATCAAGACGACGCTGCCGCTGTTCCAGGATCTGGTGGCCAACCAGGACATCGCCAACGGCGACTACGACATCCACTGGCTGGAAGACTATCTGGCCAGGACCGCACCGTGAGGTGAGACGGACATGGCAGGGCGCCGCAGCAGGGACCAGAGGATAACCCCGGAACTCCTGCTGCGCGCCTATTCCATCGGGCTCTTCCCGATGTCGGATGCCGCCGACGACCCGGAGATCTTCTGGGTCGAACCGGAAATGCGCGGCATCCTGCCGCTCGACGCTTTCCACATATCCAAGAGCCTCGCCAAGGCGGTGCGCAAGAAGCCCTTCGACATCCGCTTCGACACGGCCTTCGACGCCGTCGTGGAGAAGTGTGCGGAGGAAGCCGAAGACCGGCCGAGCACCTGGATCAACGACACCATCAAGGAACTCTACGGGGCGCTGCACAAGCTGGGCCACGCCCATTCGGTCGAGGCGTGGGAAGGCGATGCGCTGATCGGCGGGCTTTACGGCGTGTCGCTCGGCTCGGCCTTCTTCGGCGAGAGCATGTTTTCGAGGCGCACCAATGCCTCGAAGATCTGCCTGGTGCATCTGGTCGAAAGACTGAAGATTCGCGGCTTCACCCTGCTCGACACCCAGTTCACCACCGAGCATTTGAAGACGTTCGGGGCGATCGACGTTCCCAAGCAGGACTATATGAAACTGCTCGACAAGGCGATGGACAGCGGGACGCTGCCGTTCTGAGCCACGCCCTCAAGCGGCAGGCACGATCCGGCAATCGTCGGAGACAGGTTAGGCTGCGTTGAGATCGGCCGTTTCGCCGAACTGGATCAAAAGGCGCGGGCTGGTCATGTCGCCGCTCTCCTCGTCCACCTGGACCGAATAGGCCGCGACGCCGATGTGGCGCGCCGACATGGCGGTGGCGATCTTCTCGGCAGACATGGCATTGGAGGCCTGGCGCATCTCGCCCGGAACCAGATTCCCGCGGTTCTTCTTGAACGGCAAGACGATGAATTTTTCAGAAAGGGCCATGGTCGCAACTCCTGTTCGTTCTCTGAATGTTCCCATTCAGAGACAATGTCAAGCGTCACTTCTCATCCCGTCGCGCGGATCAACCGGATTGCGGAACTCTGTGATTTAATTCGTCTTTGCGCGCTTGCTGGAAAAGGCAGTGCGGTACCGGACATCGCCTTCGTCTGACGCGCCATGCGGGTCAGGACGTCAGAACAGTCCGACGCTTCCGGGTTTTGTCACCGCTGCCGGCGGCAGCGGCAAAGGCTGCCCCTGTGGCACCTCTTCGCCCCCTTGGGGGAGGTCGAGCGGCGGCAGGCCATCGCCGGTCACATCATCCGGTATTTCTTGCGGCGCGTCGAGCTGGGGCACGGCGACCGGCGCGGTCCCGTCAGGGGCGGCCTGATCCGGCGTGCCCGTCGGCTGGGGTTGCCCGCTCTGGGCAGGTTGCTGTGCCTCGACGGGCTTCTGGGCCTCGGTGACCGGTACCGGAGCAGCATGAGCAGCCTTGACGCCCTTGGGGGCCGGCACATCGGAGGATTGCTTGCAGCCGGTCAGCCAGACGTCATAGATCGCATGTTCGACGGCGTTGAGCGCCGGGCTGTCGGCGAACATCCAGCCGGAAAAGATGCGGCGGATCTTGCGGTCGAGGGTGATCTCGTCGACCTCGATGAAAGCATCGGTCTTCTGCGCTTCGGTCTCGTCGCGGGAATAACAAACCTTCGGCGTGACCTGTAGGGCGCCGAACTGGACCGTTTCGTCGATATAGACGTCGAAGGATGTGATGCGGCCGGTGATCTTGTCGATGCCGGCGAATTGTGCGACCGGATTGGAAATCCGCTCGGCCTGAGCGGGGCCTGCTCCAACCATTGCGGCGGCAGATGCGGCCAATGCCGCCATGCCCATCACAGCAAGGGTAGAGCCACGCCCGATACGCTTCATGTCTGCCATTCTCCAGCCTTCGATTATGCGGGCGCCGCGATCAGAGCGGCCCCCACACAGAGGCCCTAGAACCGAATTGTGGCCAAATCGGGTGTCAGTTGCCGGGGGTCCAGGCGTCGTAGTCGCCGGTGACGCGGGGACGTTCGCCGGTCGCGGCGATCGAGCCCTGGGGCCGATAAGCGTTCGGCGTGCCGGTCGCGTTGGCGCGGTGCGGCTTCTGCCATTCGGCGGCCTTGTAGTCTTCCTTGGACGGCGGAACGTCGGTGCGATGGTGCATCCAACCGTGCCAGCCGGCCGGAATGGCCGAGGCGTCGGCATAGCCCTTGTAGATGACCCAGCGGCGCGGCAGGCCGAAGGTGGTGGTGCCGCCCTCGTAATAGATATTGCCGAACTGGTCTTCGCCGACCTTCGTGCCCTTGCGCCAGGTGAAGAAACGCGTGCCCATGGTCTGACCGTTCCACCAGGTGAAAAGTTCCAACAGAAGCTGCTTCATGTCTCGTCCTTGGCTCCGGGCCTTGGCGGCCGCCGGCTTGTCATCGTTCTCCGCTTATGCCGCCTCGGTGGCCGGTTGTCCAGTGATTCGCCGCGCTGCGGCCCTCATTTCAGCTTGTACTTGAAGCCGAAATGGCTCTTGGCAAAACCGAGGCGTTCGTAGAAGCGATGCGCATCGGTGCGGGCGGCATTCGAGGTCAATTGCACCTGGCGCAGGCCAAGCCGCCTCGCCTCTTCCAGGCAGAAGCCGATCATCTGGCCGCCGATGCCGCGACCCCGCATATCGGACCGCGTCTGCACCGCTTCGACGATCATCGAGGTTGCGCCGCGCCCGGTCAGGGTCGTGGTCAGGAGTGTCTGGAACGTACCGACGATCTCGCCCTCACATTCGGCGACATAGAGGGTTTCGCGCGGCGTCTGCTGCAGCGTGCGGAAGGCGTCCAGATAATCCGCCCGCGCCGCCTCGGCGGTCGTGTCGCCATGACCGCCGATGTCGTCAGCGGCGAGGAGCGCGACGATCGCCGCAAGATCCTCTTCGCGGGCCGGCCTGATGGTGATCGTCGGTGCTTGCATAATCTTCCCTTCCGCGCGTTACTCATGGGGAGGTTTAGGGAGAATGCAGGAGGACCGTATGACAGTGAGAGGGTTTTGCACGTTTATTTTCGCCATCGCGTTCGGGGCCACGGGAGCGATGGCAAAGGAGGGTGGACGCCAGGGCATCGCCTTCGTCCAGGCGCCGGAGATGTCGAGCGGGGTCTGTACCGGCAAGGATGCCACCACCGCCTTCGACTGCGCCAAAAAACAGTGCGTCGACGGCGGAGGCACGGACGAGGACTGCCTGGAGGCGGCCTACTGTTTCCCGGCGCGCTTCAGCGTCGATGTCTTCATGCAGTCGTCGGAAGGGCCGCACTGGCACGAATATTATTGTGGCTGGGACAGCAAGGAACTGGCGCTCGCCGCGGCAAAGGTCGCCTGCGACAACATCAAGCGGCCCTATCTGGTCGAATGCACGCCGGTTCTGATCTATGACGAAGACGGCAATTCGGAAGAAGTGCCGATGGACAACTGACCGCGGTGCCCCGGGGCTAGCCGCTCAGCCGAGCCGTTTTTCCATGACGATGGCCGGCAGGCCGCTTTCCGGTCCGCCGCAGCTCGTCGTGCGGTCGACTTCGACAAAGCCGTGCTCCTGATAGAAGGCGAGCGCCGCCGTGTTGCGCGGCTCGACCTCGAGCCGCATGATCTCGGCATCGGGAAAACAGGTTTCGAGCTCGGCGAAAAGATCGCGGCCAATGCCCATGCGCTGGCATGAAGGCCGGACATAGAGCTGATGCAGGAAGGCGGTCTTGGCCATCTTCGTCGACATGGCCGCATAGGCCATGCCGCCGAGCTGCCTGCCATCGTCCGCCACGAGGAACTCGCCGCCCTTCTTGGCGATGCGGGCTTTCAGCGCCGCAAGCGAATGCCAGGCATCGACCAGTTCGCGCACCTTCGCCTCGCCGTAGAACGGATCATAGGTGGCGTGGAAGGTCTCCGACAGCAGGGTGCGGAGCGCCTCCACGTCCTGCGGGCCGGCGGTGCGGACGAAGAACAAGGCCTTATTCCTCGACGATGCCGAGCTTGGCCTTGACCAGCGCCTGCACGGCCTGCGGGTTGGCCTTGCCACCGGTCGCCTTCATCACCTGGCCTACGAACCAGCCGGCAAGCGTCGGCTTGGCGAGCACCTTGGCAACCTGGTCGGGATTGGCGGCGATGATCTCGTCGACGGCCTTTTCGATGGCGCCGGTGTCGGTGACCTGCTTCATGCCGCGGCTCTCGACGATCTCGGCCGGGTCGCCGCCCTCGTTGAAAACGATTTCGAACAGGTCCTTGGCGATCTTGCCGGAAATGGTCTCGGCCTTGATGAGGTCGATGATGCCGCCGAGCTGGGCGGGCAAAACCGGTGTCTCTTCAATGGCTTTTCCGGCTTTGTTCAAGGCGCCCAGCAGGTCGTTGATGACCCAGTTGGCGGCCGTCTTGCCGTCGCGACCTTCGGCTACAGCTTCGAAGTAATCGGCGATCGCCTTTTCCGATACGAGCACCGAGGCGTCGTAGATGGAGAGGCCGAGATCGCGGACAAAACGGGCCTTCTTGTCGTCGGGCAGTTCCGGCAGATCCTTCTTCAGCGCCTCGACGAAGGCATCGTCGAATTCGAGCGGCAGCAGGTCCGGGTCGGGAAAGTAGCGGTAGTCATGCGCATCTTCCTTGGAGCGCATCGAGCGGGTCTCGCCCTTGCCCGGATCGAAGAGACGGGTTTCCTGGTCGATCGAGCCGCCGTCCTCGAGGATGGCGATCTGGCGGCGGGCTTCGTATTCGATGGCCTGGCCGATGAAACGGATCGAATTGACGTTCTTGATCTCGCAGCGCGTGCCGAATTCGCCGCCCGGCTTGCGCACGGAGACGTTGACGTCGGCGCGCATCGAGCCTTCATCCATGTTGCCGTCGCAGGTGCCGAGATAGCGAACGATCGAGCGCAGCTTGGTCATGTAGGCCTTGGCTTCGTCGGACGAGCGCATGTCGGGCTTCGAGACGATTTCCATCAGGGCAACGCCGGAGCGATTGAGATCCACATAGGACATGGTCGGGTGCTGATCGTGCATCGACTTGCCGGCATCCTGTTCCAGATGCAGGCGCTCGATACCGATCTCGATATCCTCGAAATTGCCCTGACGGTCGGGACCGAGCGAGATGATGATCTTGCCCTCGCCGACGATCGGGTCCTTGAACTGCGAGATCTGGTAGCCCTGCGGCAGGTCGGGATAGAAATAGTTCTTGCGGTCGAAGATCGAGCGGTTGTTGATCTGGGCTTTCAGGCCAAGACCGGTGCGCACGGCCTGGGCCACGCATTCCTGGTTGATGACGGGCAGCATGCCGGGCATGGCGGCATCGACCAGCGATACGTTGGAGTTCGGCGCATTGCCGAAGGTCGTCGACGCGCCCGAAAACAGCTTGGAATTGCTCGTCACCTGGGCGTGGACTTCCATGCCGATGACGATCTCCCAGTCACCGGTGGCGCCGGGGATAAAACGTTTCGGATCGGGCGTGCGGGTGTCAACAAGGGTCATCGGCTGCTCGTGTCATGCGTGGATTTCTCAAGCCCGTGAGGTAGAACAAATGCGGCGGTGGCGCAAGGCTTGTGCGGGTCGGGACGAAGGCTCCGGCGGCTCACAAAGCGTTAAACGCGAGCCGCTAGGCTGATGCTCATGACCTCTGTAAACCTTCTCATCCTGGTGGCGAGCGCCGCGCTCTACAACGTCGTCGTCTTCGGCGTCTACGCCTTCGACAAGGCGGCGGCGCGGAACGGCGACTGGCGGGTGCGGGAATCCACCCTGCTCTGGCTGGCGGTGCTCGGCGGCGGGATCGGCGCCTTTCTCGGCCAGCGGCTGCTGCGCCACAAGACACGCAAGCCGCCCTTCCACGTCGTGCTGCCTGCCTTGTTCGTGTTGCAGACCTTCCTTGGCCTCGCCGTGCTGCTGGCCCCGCAGGCGGCCCTTGCCGCCATCCGAGCCGGCGTTCAGGCGCTTGCCGGAAGCTAGAATTCCTGTCCGTAGACGGGAGCGACCGGCACGGCCAGCTGCTTCGACAGGCCGACCGACTGGACGTCGCGATCGAGCTTGGGATTGTAGGCGATCGTCAGCCAGTGCACGGCGTAGCCATGCTTCTCGAAGAAGCGCACCGCCTCCTCGTTCTTGGCATGGGTCTGCAGGCTCGCCTTGGTGAAGCCCTGGTGCAGGACCTCCTTCTCGATCTCCTCCAGCAGCGCCGCGCCCAGGCCCTGCCCCTGGAAATCCGGATCGATCCAGAAGTCGGTGATGTTCTCGTCGAGTTCTTCGCGCGCCGCCCAGCCGGCGGGCTGACCGTTCAATTCGATCACCGAGATCGTCAGCCAGCCTGAGCGGGTGAAGTTGAGGAAGGCGGACCGGGCGCCCTCGACCATGGTCTTCGTCTCGCCGACGGGGATCATCGCCTTTTCCCAAGCGCGAAAGCCGATGGCGGCCAGGAGATCCGCTTCGTCGCGGCGCGCATTGCGTATGGTGATCATCGGCACCCCATCTTTCCACGCTAGTAGACCATCGCAGCCGAGGTTTTTCCAGTCCGGCACCGGCCTCCCCCAAAACGTTGAACGTTCCTCATTGTTTTCAGTCAGTTAGCCAAACCATTACCAAAGCCTCCGCCAAGAGAGATCGCCGGCCATGGCCAGAACCGCGCTGTGACCGATTCGACACGCTGTCGAGAGAGGACGTCATGCCGCAGCGGATGACGCTTGACCTCAAGGCCCGGCAGACCCATTTTCAGGCCGTAACCTATGGAGTTTGGATGTTCCGTCAGTCGGAGACCCGGTAAAGGCCCCTGCCCGCGATCGTCATGATCCGCGCGCTCGGGCCCGAAAAAAAGCGAAGCCCCGACGCCCTTGCGGCGCCGGTATCGTTTTTGTGCGCTCGCCTCAGAGCGCTTATCCGGATCGACACCATGGACATCTCCCGCGCCGAACAGCGCATCCTCCACCTGCTCGCCCAGGGCGGGCGCATCGAACTCACCCGTGACGAAAACAGCAGAATAGAAAAGATCCAGCTCTTCACCCGCGAAGGCTGGGTCTTCGGCGGCCTCGACATCATCGCCTTCCGCAAGCTGAAGCAGAAGAGGGCGATCAAATCTTCCGGCGGCCACCCCTACCGCATCACCGAACGCGGTCTGGTGCTGGTCAGGTCACAACCGGACAACAGGTGAGGAAGACGCTGGCAACGGCAGGATCTCCTGCCGTTGCCAGACAATACGTTTGTAGTTACATTACGTCATGAGTTTCGAATGGGACGAGACGAAGAACAGGGCGAAACACGGCGTTTCTTTCGAGGATGCCGGATGAACGCGGTCCCCAAAGCTTATAGGCGATCGCGAAAGCCTTAGTTCCGGATCATCCATACCAAGCCGGTGGACGAGGCTTGGATCGCCACTGGCTGAAAACTCCTAAAGGCTTCCATTGAACGGATCTTCGAAATGGTCGTCTTGACGACGGATAGACTTACCCTGCGCCCCTGCCGTCCGGATGACCGCGATGACTTCGTTGGGCTTGAGCATGATCCAGAGGTCATGCGCTTTCTGAACGGGGGATACGCCGTCGACCGTGGACAAGTCGCTGGAAACGCGGATTTCTTGATGCCTAACGGCACAGAGCCCCACGTCTGGACGGCACGCAGGCTGGAAAACGACGCCTTCGTCGGGTGGTTCTGCCTTTGGCCCGAAAGCGAAGTCCTGGCCGAACTCGGTTACCGCCTGCGCCAAGCCGATTGGGGCCAAGGTTTGGCGTCCGAAGGCGCCGCTGCCCTCGTCGATTGGGGGTTCGGAAACGGTGGATACGACAAGATCGTCGCGACGACTATGGCGGTGAACCACGGCTCGCGCCGCGTGATGGAGAAAATCGGCATGCGCCATGCGCGAACCATCCATGCCGCCGGACTCGATGCCATTGCGGGCAGCGAACATGGCGAAGTCTGGTATGAAATGCCGCGATCTCGATGGGACCGCAGCTAGATCCATTTGGTCAGCCACATCTGGCGCGGCTTGTTTCTACAGTCTCTGTCGCTCCCGACGGGCGACGGATGAAGTCTGCGGTTTGGCAGGTGAAACCCTACCACCACTTCGCCGGCGTGAACTTGCCGGCGGCCTGTTCGATGACGTGGGCGGTCTTGAACAGCGTGCCCTCCTCGAAGGGGCGGCCGATCAGCTGCAGGCCGAGCGGCAGGCCCTTGGCGTCGAGGCCGGCGGGCACGGAAAGGCCCGGAAGACCCGCCATGTTGACCGTCACGGTGAAGATGTCGTTGAGGTACATGGCGACCGGGTCGGCAGCGAGCGCCTCGTCGCCGATGGCGAAGGCGGAGGACGGCGTGGCCGGCGTCAGGATCGCGTCGACACCCGCGTGGAAAGCCAGTTCGAAGTCGCGCTTGATCAGCGTGCGGACCTTCTGGGCCTGCAGATAATAGGCGTCGTAGTAACCGGCCGACAGAACATAGGTGCCGATCATGATGCGGCGCTTTACCTCGGTGCCGAAGCCGCTCGCGCGGGTCTTCTCGTACATGTCGGCAATGTCCTTGCCGTCGACGCGCAGGCCGTAGCGTACGCCATCGTAACGGGCGAGGTTCGACGAGGCCTCGGCAGGCGCGACGATATAATAGGCCGGCAGCGCGTATTTGGTGTGGGGCAGGGAAATGTCGACGATTTCGGCACCGGCGTCCTTCAGCCAGGCAACACCCTGACGCCAGAGCGTCTCGATCTCGTCCGGCATGCCGTCGACGCGGTATTCCTTCGGGATGCCGATGCGCATGCCCTTCAGCGACTGGCCGAGCGAGGCTTCGTAGTCCGGCACCGGAATATCGACCGAGGTCGTGTCCTTGGCGTCGGTGCTGGCCATAGACCGCAACAGGATCGCGGCATCACGCACGTCGCGGGCGATCGGGCCGGCCTGGTCAAGCGAGGAGGCGAAGGCGATGGTGCCCCAGCGTGAGCAACGGCCATAGGTAGGCTTGATGCCGACGGTGCCGGTGAAGGCTGCCGGCTGGCGGATCGAGCCGCCGGTGTCGGTGGCGGTGGCGCCGGCGCACAGATGCGCGGCAACGGCTGCGGCCGAACCGCCGGACGAACCGCCCGGAACGAGCTGCTGGTTGGAGCCGCTCGCCTTCCACGGGTTGACGACCGGTCCGTAGTGCGAGGTCTCGTTGGACGAGCCCATGGCGAACTCGTCCATGTTGAGCTTGCCGAGCATGACCGCGCCATCGTCCCACAGGTTCTGGGTGACGGTCGATTCGTATTTCGGCTTGAAGCGGCTGAGGATGCCCGAGCAGGCCTGGGTGTGGACGTCGCGGGTGGCGAACAGGTCCTTGATGCCGAGCGGAATGCCTTCCAGCGCGCCTGCCTTGCCTTCGGCGATGCGCGCGTCCGAAGCCTTGGCCATCTCGCGGGCCTTGTCGCCGGTGACCGTCACATAGGCGTTGATAGCGTCATTGGCGGCCTCGATCGCCTGGACATAGGCGTCCGTCAGTTCGACGGCCGTGATTTCCTTGGCCACCAGTTTGGCGCGGGCTTCGGCAATGGTGAGGCTGGTCAGTTCGCTCATGATGTCGGTTCACTTCAGAAAATCGGCGCTTTGGCCAAGCGCCCCAAAAATCGGGATCGGCGGAAGACAGAGAGACGCTTGGTCCCCCCTGCTTATTCGACCACCTTCGGCACCAGGAAGAAATTGCGGTCGGTTTCCGGCGCATTGGCGACGATGTCGTCGGCCTTGCCGCCGTCGGTGACCACGTCCTGGCGCTTCTTCATCGCCATCGGCGTGACCGAGGTCATCGGCTCGACGCCCGAGACATCGACCTCGGAGAGCTGCTCGACGAAGCCGAGAATACCGTTCAGCTCACCCATCATCCGTTCGGCTTCGTCTTCGCTGAGTGCGATTCGGGCCAGGTGCGCGACGCGCTTGACGGTCTTGAGATCAACGGACATCGGTATTCTCCAGGTCTTTCGTTTCCTTCGCTATAATGGCCGCAAAGCTCAGGCGCAACGGGGGATTTGTCAGACTTCCACGCTATCGCCGGCTGCCGGCGTGGCCACGCGGGTGCGGGTGCCTTCCATGCCGAGCACGAATTTCTCCGGGGTCTGGTCGATCATCGGAAACGAGCCGTAGTGGCAGGGCAGCGCCGTCTTGAAATCGAAGAAACGGCGGCAGGCGAGCGCGGCCACGGCGCCGCCCATGGTGAAGCGGTCACCGATCGGCACGATGCCGATATCCGGCTGGTGCAGTTCGTTGATCAGCTTCATGTCGGAGAAGATGTCGGTATCACCCATGTGCAGCAGCGAGGGCTCGCCCTCGATATGAAGCATCAGGCCATTGGCGCTGCCGAGCGCATGGGAGACCCCGTCCTCGGTGATCTGGGCGGACGAATGAAGCGCGTTGGTGAAGGTGACGGTGAAGCCTTCGAAGCCGATGGTGCCGCCGGTGTTGCCGGGCGAGAAATTCTTCAGACCCTTGTGAGCCAGCCACATGCAAAGGTCGAAATTGGCAACGACGGTGGCGCCCGTCTCGTCGGCGATCTGCAAGGCATCGCCGACATGGTCGCCGTGACCGTGGGTCAAGAGGATGTGGGTGACGCCGGCCGCCGCATCCTTGCGGTCCAGCCCGGCAAAACCGGGATTGCCGGTGAAGAACGGATCGATGAGGATGCTGGCCTTGGCGGTATCGAGACGGAATGCAGAATGGCCGAGCCACGTGATCTTCATGATGTTTCCCCTTCGGTGCGTTGCCCGGAATATAGGCCATGCCAATCCTGCGGCAACCGTGTTCTCCTCAAACGGCGGGCACGGCGTGTTGCGCCCCGGTCGAGCGTAAGATAAGCCGCAGCGACCAGCCTTCAGGTTGGCAAGGCCGCCCTCACCGCTCCGGTCGTCCGGCCGACTATCAACGCTTACGACAGGAGACCAAAATGGCCGCCGACGATGACGATTATGTATATGACGAAGTGACAGGCGAATGGCGCCCGGCCTCCGAAGTGGCCGCTGCTGCCAATGCCAAGCCGGTTGCCAAGGATTCGGCCGGCAATGTGCTGGCGGACGGCGATTCCGTCACGCTGATCAAGGACCTCAAGGTCAAGGGTACCAACACCACCCTCAAGCAGGGAACGGTCATCAAGTCGATCCGCCTGACCGAAGACCCGGAAGAGATCGACTGCCGGAACGACACGATCAAGGGACTGGTCCTCAGGACCGAGTTCGTGCGCAAGCGCTAGAGTCTGTCAGGTTCTTTCTGAACCAGCCAGACTTTAGCTCTTTTGTTTTCGTTTGCCTTTTCGGGAAAACCGGTTTCCACTTTTCCCTGACAAACTAGTTGGCCGGGGCCGCAGCATGACCACGCTTACCATCGAAGAACTGGCGGAAGTGCTGCAGCCCCGACAGGCGATTGCCGGCCTCGACCTCGGCACCAAGACCATCGGGCTGTCGATGTCGGATCTCGGTCGGCGATTCTCCACACCGCGAACGGTGATCAAGCGCGTGAAGTTTACCCAGGATGCCGAAACGCTCCTGGCTTTCGCGGCCAAGGAGAACGTGGCCGCCTTCATCATCGGCCTGCCGACGAACATGGACGGCTCGGCCGGTCCGCGCGTTCAGGCGACGCGCGCCTTCGTGCGCGCCATGTCCGAGAAGACGGACATTCCCTTCGTCTACTGGGATGAGCGTCTGTCGACGGTTGCCGCCGAACGGGCGCTTCTGGAAATGGACGTGTCGCGGGCCAAGCGCAGCGAGCGGATTGATTCCGCCGCCGCGAGCTTCATTCTTCAGGGCGCGCTGGACAGATTGTCGGCGCTCGGCACGACAACGGGCCGCAGTTCGGACGAGGCCTGACGGGCCGCCCACCAGGCCGCGATCTTCTTGCGACGACGAAAGCCGATGATGGCAAAGACGACCGCGCTGTCGACGACGATGGCCCGGGCGACCAGCGGCGGGATCGTCTCGGGCGGCAGGCCGAGAACATGGCCATAGACGGAAAAGACCAGGTCATGCGCCCGGCGGGTCAGCATGAAGATGCCGAAGCTCATGTCGTAATAGGACAGGCTGTACCAGCTGCCCAGCAGCAGGATCGGCAGCGCCCACAACACCAGAAATACCTTCATGCGGGTCTCCCCTTCCATCGCTGCGGCAGCGGTCCGGCGCGATCCCGTGATTCGGGCCAGACCTGAACCAGCCAGTTCGACCCCGCCATCACGCTCAGCACCACGGCCGGAACCGCGATATCCAGCGCAAGGCCGGCAAAAAACGCCGCCATGACGGTCGTCAACGTCACTCTTGCCACTGCGGTTCCCATTGCGGCCGTCCGATTCACCTGTCCCGTTCCAGGAAGAAACTGGCCTCTTAACCGTGGGCTCGCAACGTAAACCCTTTGTTAAGGTTAACAGCCGTTGGGGATAACCCAAGATGTCTCGGATCGGCACCGGTAGTGAACGGGCGGATCGACAGACAGGCAAAACAATCCAAGGCTCGATTGCCTCGCCCGACCCTGACCTGCTAATCGGAACCCGCCCTCCCCGGCGTCCGGCCCCGAAAGCGAACCAATGCTCCTGATCTTCGAAAGCATCCTGCCGATCTTCCTGCTCGTGCTGCTCGGCGCGCTGCTCAAGCGATGGCCGCTGATCAGCGACAGTCTCTGGGGCGGGCTGGAACAGTTCGGCTTCTACGTGCTCTTCCCCGCACTGCTTTTCGAAACGCTGGCCAAGGCCGATTTCTCGACCATGGACACCGGTGCGGTCGGCACCAGCGCCGTCGTTTCGGTCGGCCTGATGTCGGCGCTGGTGCTGGGGCTCTGGCGGCCGCTCCATCGCCTCGGGGTCGAGGGACCGGCCTTTACCTCGATCTTCCAGACGGCGACCCGCTGGAACGCCTTCATGGCGCTCGCCATTGCGGAAAAGCTCTTCGGACAGCCGGGGCTCACCCTGGTTGCGGTCGTGATGGCCGTGAACATCATCCCGCTCAACGTCATCAATGTCGGGGTGATGATCTGGTTCTCCGGCGGCCGCCGCAGTTTCATGGACCTGGTCGTCAGGATCGTGTCGAACCCGATCATTCTCGGCGCGGCGCTGGGTGTCCTGGTCAATGTCTCAGGCATAACGGTCTACGACCCGCTGATGACGGCCGTCGACCTCGTGGCGCGTTCCTCGCTCGGCCTCGGCCTGATCATGGTCGGTGCGGGCCTGCGGATCATGGACGCGTTGCGGCCGCGGGCCAACGTGATCCTGGCGATGGCGCTGAAGCTCCTGGTGTTCCCGACGGTCACCACCGGTATCGCCATGCTGCTCGGCGTCCAGGGCGATGCGCTGACCATGCTGGCGCTTTCCGCGGCGGTGCCCACCGCCATGAACGGCTATCTGCTGGCCAAGCAGATGGGGGGCGATGCGCCGCTCTATGCGGCAGCGGCAACCGTCCAGACGGTCGCCGCCGTCATCACCATCCCGCTGGTGCTCTATCTGGTCGGTCAGCTCGCGGCGGGATAGAGCAGGTCCAGCACATAACGCGCGTCGAAGCGGGCATCGAGCACGCCATAGGTATGGCGCCAGCCGCCGGCGAGGCGCGATTCGAGGAAAGCATCGGCGATCTTGCCCGCTCCTAGCTTGTAGAGTTCGGCCGCGGCCGCCGCCAGCGCCAGCTGCTCGATCAGCAGGCGGGCCGCCCCCTCATCGCGTTCGGCAAGGGCGGTTGCGGCGCGCAGGACTTCCACCGTCTTCTTGCCCGACGCGCCGAGATCACGCTCGAGACCGGCAAAAATCGTCTCGAACAGGTCCTTGCCGCGGCTCAGCACCCGAAGCAGATCGAGCGCCATGACGTTGCCGGAGCCTTCCCAGATCGCATTGACCGGGGCCTCGCGGTAGTGGCGCGCAATCGGCCGCTCCTCGATATAGCCGCTGCCGCCGATGCACTCCATCGCCTCGTAGATCAGCGCCGGGGCCATCTTGCAGATCCAGTACTTGACCACCGGCGTCATGACCCGCGCATAAGCGGCATCGACCGCATTCTCGCGGGCCCGGTCGAAGGAATCGGCGAGCTTGAGGGCAAGGGCCGTGGCGGCGGCGACATCAAGCGCCATGTCGGCCAGCACGCGCGTCATGATCGGCTGGTCGATCAGCTTCTTGCCGAACACCGAGCGGCCGCGCACATGGTGCACCGCCTCGGCCATCGAGGCGCGCATGATGCCGGCGGACGCCAGCGCGCAATCGAGGCGGGTCAGCGTCACCATGTCGAGGATCGTGCGGATGCCGTCGCCGGGCGTGCCGAGCAGGAAGCCGAAGGTCTCGGAAAACTCCACTTCGGACGAGGCGTTGGAGCGGTTGCCGATCTTGTCCTTGAGACGCTGGAACTCCAGACCGTTGGCCGAGCCGTCTTCGAGCAGGCGCGGCACCAGGAAGCAGCCCATGCCGTCCTTGGTCTGGGCGAGCATGACGAAGGCGTCGCTCATCGGCGCCGACATGAACCACTTGTGGCCGGAGAGGCGATAGATCCCCTCGCCCACCCGCTCGCCGGACGTGGTGTTGGCACGCACATCCGTGCCGCCCTGCTTTTCCGTCATGCCCATGCCGATGGTGACCGCAGTCTTCTGCATGGCCGGCTTGTTGGACGAATCATATTTGCGCGACAGGATCTTCGGCGCCCATTCCTTCTGCACGTGCGGCGAGGCAACGAGGGCCGCGACCGAGGCACTGGTCATGGTCAGCGGGCAGAGATGGCCGCATTCGAGCTGGGCGGTGAGGAAAAACCGCACAGCGCGGGCCAGATGCTCGTGGCCGCGCGCTTCGGTCTGGTTTTCCCAGACGGAGGAATGCAGGCCGACCGACATGGAGCGACGCATCAGCGCATGCCAGGCCGGATGAAACTCGACGACGTCGAGCCGCTCGCCGCGAACGCCGTGGGTGCGCAGCTGCGGCGGGCTCTGGTTCGCCATGCGCGCCAGTTCCTGTGCCTCGTGTGAGGTCACGTATTTGCCGATGACGTCGTATTCCTCGCGAAGTCCGCGTGACAGCGAGGCGGTCAGGTCGACCAGCAGCGGATCGGAGCGATAGGCATTGATACCGGACCAGGGTTTCGGCTGGTTCAGTTCTGCGAGCTTTTCTTCAGTCCGGTTCATTGGGGTCATGCCGATCCTCTAGCGGAAATCGATTCGTTTTACATGGGGACCGCGCTTCTATCCACATAGCATATGCTTGCCCCCCGGCCCGGCCTTCTTTATAGACCGCGTGACATCTCAGGAGGGCGTCCATGGTCTTCTTTCCCCATCGCCATCTCATCGGCATCAAGGGTCTGACCGAGCAGGATATTACCTATCTGCTCGACAGGGCCGACGAAGCCGTAAAAATCAGCCGCCAGCGGGAGAAGAAGACTTCCACGCTTCGCGGCCTCACCCAGATCAACCTCTTCTTCGAAGCCTCGACGCGGACCCAGTCCTCGTTCGAGCTGGCCGGAAAACGCCTTGGCGCCGACGTGATGAACATGTCGGTCGGCAACTCGTCGGTGAAGAAGGGCGAGACCCTGATCGACACGGCCATGACGCTGAACGCCATGCGCCCCGACGTGCTGGTGGTGCGCCATTCCTCGGCCGGTGCTGCCGCGTTGCTGGCCCAGAAGGTCGCCTGCTCCGTGGTCAATGCCGGCGACGGCCAGCATGAACATCCGACCCAGGCTCTGCTGGACGCGCTGACCATCCGTCGCGCCCGGGGCAAGCTGTCGCGCATCATCGTGGCGATCTGCGGCGATGTGCTCCACTCGCGCGTCGCGCGCTCCAACATTCTTCTGCTCAACGCCATGGGCGCACGGGTGCGGGTCGTCGCGCCCGCGACGCTGTTGCCCTCGGGCATTGCCGACATGGGGGTCGAGGTCTTCCACGACATGAAGGAAGGCCTGAAGGACGCCGACGTGGTGATGATGCTGCGGCTGCAGCGCGAGCGCATGGCCGGCGCCTTCGTGCCGTCGGTCCGCGAATACTTCCACTTCTACGGTCTCGACGCGGAAAAGCTGAAGGCCGCGAAGGAAGACGCCCTCGTCATGCATCCCGGCCCGATGAACCGCGGCGTCGAGATCGCCTCGGAAGTGGCAGACGGTCCGCAGAGCGTCATCGAACAACAGGTGGAAATGGGCGTCGCCGTTCGCATGGCGGTCATGGAGGCGCTGTTGATCTCGCAAAACCAGGGTCCGCGTAGCGAAGGAATGGGCGCATGAACCGGCCGCTCGTCTTCAAGAATGTCCGTATCGTCGATCCGTCCCGCCAGCTCGACACCATCGGCGCGATCATCGTCGGCGAAGACGGTCGCGTGCTGGCCGCCGGTGCCGACGCACTGAACCAGGGTGCGCCGGACGGCGCCGAAGTCCGCGACTGTGCCGGTCTCACCGCCGTTCCGGGGCTGGTCGACGCCCGCGTCTTCGTCGGCGAACCGGGCGCCGAACACCGCGAGACGATCGCCTCGGCGAGCCGGGCGGCTGCAGCCGGCGGGGTCACCTCCTTCATCATGATGCCGGACACCGATCCGGTGATCGACGACATCGCGCTGGTCGAATTCGTCAAGAAGACGGCCCGCGACAAGGCCGTCGTCAATGTCTATCCGGCAGCGGCGCTGACCAAGCACCTTGCCGGCGAGGAAATGACCGAGATAGGCCTGCTGCAGGAAGCCGGCGCCGTCGCCTTCACCAACGGCCGCCACGGGCTTTCCGACACGCTGGTGCTGCGCCGGGCGATGACCTATGCCCGCGAATTCGGCGCGGTCATCGACCTCGAATCTCGCGAAAAATATCTCGGCAACGGCGTGATGAACGAGGGGCTGTTCGCCAGCTGGCTCGGGCTTTCCGGTGTGCCGCGCGAAGCGGAGATCATCCCGCTCGAACGCGATCTGCGCATCGCCGGTCTGACACGCGCCAAGTTTCACGCCGCAAAGATCTCCGTGCCTGAGTCGGCAGAAGCGATCCGCGTGGCGCGCGGCCGCGGCGCCAGGGTCACCTGCGGCATCTCGATCAATCATCTGGCGCTCAACGAGAACGACATCGGCGAATACCGCACCTTCTTCAAGCTGACGCCGCCGCTGCGGGCCGAAGACGACCGCATGGCCATGGTCCAGGCGATCGCCGACGGCACCGTCGACATCATCGTGTCGTCGCACGATCCGCAGGACGTCGATACCAAGCGGCTGCCCTTCGCCGACGCAGCCGACGGTGCGATCGGCCTCGAGACCATGCTGTCTGCGGCACTGCGCCTGCATCACAGCGGCCACGTGCCGCTGATGCGGCTGATCGATGCCATGTCGACGCGCCCGGCCGAGATCTTCGGTCTCGACGCCGGCTCGCTCCGGCCCGGTTCGAAGGCCGACATCACGCTGATCGACCTCGACGAACCGTGGCTGGTCGCCAAGGAACTGCTGTTGTCGCGGTCGAAGAACACACCCTTCGAGGATGCCCGCTTCTCCGGCCGCGCGGTCGCGACCTATGTCGCCGGCAAGTGCGTGCATTCGCTCTAAAAGAACCAAAGGGGAGCTCAGGTGGCCAGCGTCAATTTTCTTGCAATCGGATGGCCGGCGCTGATCGCCGTGCTGAGCCTCGGCTACCTGCTGGGTTCGATCCCGTTCGGCCTGCTGCTCACCCGCATGGCCGGCCATGGCGACCTGCGCTCGATCGGCTCCGGCAATATCGGCGCGACCAACGTTCTGCGCACCGGCAACAAGAAGCTTGCCGCCGCAACCCTCCTGCTCGATGCGCTGAAGGCGACTGTCGCCGCGGTCATCGCCCAGGCGGTGTTCGGCCAGAACGCCGGCCTCATCGCCGGCTTTGCTGCCTTCATCGGCCACCTCTTCCCGATCTGGCTCGGCTTCAAGGGCGGCAAGGGCGTCGCCACCTATATCGGCACGCTGCTTGGCGTCGCGCCGCTGATGGTAGCCGTCTTCGCGGTGGTGTGGCTGACGCTCGCATTCGTGACCCGCTACTCCTCGCTGTCCGCCCTGGTTGCAACCCTTGTCATTCCGGTTGTGTTGTGGATACTGGGCACTCGTGACGCGGCCCTGGTCACAGCCGTCATGACGGCCATCACCTACTGGCGGCACAAGGCCAATATCGAACGACTGATCGCGGGAACCGAGAGCAAGATCGGCAAAAAGGGATGAGGTCATGCCGGAGCCAGGCGCAAGACGGACAGGGATTGCGCTGAACGACCGGCAAAGGATCAGTTGGCTGAGACTGATCCGAAGCGACAATGTAGGCCCCGCGACCTTTCGCGATCTCATCAATCATTTCGGCACGGCGGAAACCGCGCTTGCCATGCTGCCGGAGCTTTCCCGGCGCGGCGGTTCGACGCGCGCGATCCGCATTGCCACCGAGGCGGAAGCCGAACAGGAACTGGAGACGGCCGCACGCTTCGGCGCGCGCTTTCTCGGCATCGGCGAACCGGACTATCCCACAGCGCTGCGACAGATCGACGGGGCGCCGCCGCTGCTGGCGGTGAAGGGCGACCTTTCGGCGGCAAGCCTGCCCGCCGTCGGCGTGGTCGGTTCGCGCAATGCCTCGATCAGCGGGGCGAAATTCGCCGCGCTCATGGCGCGCGACATCGGGCGGGCGGGCTACGCCATCATCTCCGGCCTGGCACGCGGCATCGACACCGCCGCCCATCGCGCGAGCCTCGAGACCGGCACGATCGCCGCCATGGCCGGAGGGCTCGACCGGCCCTACCCGCCGGAAAACATCGACCTCCTGCGCGAGATCTGGGACGGCCGGGGACTGGCGATCTCCGAAATGCCCTTTGGCTGGGAGGCGCGCGCCCGCGACTTTCCCCGCCGCAACCGCCTGATCGCCGGCGTCGCCCTCGGCGTGGTCGTCGTCGAGGCGGCGGCGCGCTCCGGTTCGCTGATCACCGCCCGGCTCGCCGGCGATTTCGGCCGGCTCGTCTTTGCCGTACCCGGCTCACCGCTCGATCCACGCTGCGAAGGCACGAACGGCCTGTTGAAGGACGGCGCAACCGTGACGACGCGGCCGGACGACGTACTGCAGGCGCTCGCGCCGCTGACCGCGATCGATCTCTTCTCCGGCCGTGAAGCGGATGAACCGGGCGGCAGCGAGGAGCATGGAATGGCTCCGCCGCCGAGCGACAGCGATCGGGCGCGCATCACCGATGCGCTGGGGCCAACACCGGTGGAAATCGACGACATCGTCCGCCATACCGGGCTCGCACCTTCCGCAGTCTATCTGGTTCTGCTGGAACTCGATATCGCCGGCCGGCTACACCGGCATCCGGGTGGGCTTGTTTCCATTGCGATGATGGATTGACAGCGACCGACGCCCCATCTGCAGGTCGCCAGCCTCCACATAGGCCATCTCGATCAGGTAACAGAGCATCTCGGCCCCCTCGTTCTCGGCGACCATGCGCAGCTCGCCGAGCATCTGCCGGATATAGGCTATGTTTTCTCCCGTGCGCGACTCGCCACCGTTCGCCGTTTTCGAGACCATGTTTCCCACCCGCAATTACCGCGCGATGCGGTTGTACCCTAGTTGCGAAAACGATAGTGCCTATTATCTTAAATTGCAATCTACCGCGAATCTACATCTGGTTGCATCGCGTTGCATATGGGAGAAAATCCCGCTGCCCCCTTGACCGCGGCCGAATCCCCCTCCATGTCGGGGAACCGGTTTTCGGGGTCAGGCCGCAAAGGCCCGGATGAAAAGCCTTTTCCGTAGTACAGAGAAACGCAATGGATGTCGTAGTCGTAGAATCTCCGGCCAAGGCCAAGACGATCAACAAGTATCTGGGTCCCGGCTACAAAGTGTTTGCATCCTTCGGTCACGTGCGCGATCTGCCGGCCAAGGACGGATCCGTGCGCCCCGACGATGACTTTGCCATGGACTGGGAAGTCGATGCGGCGTCGGCCAAGCGGATGAAGGACATTTCCGACGCCATGAAGGGCGCCGACGGCCTCATTCTTGCAACCGACCCGGATCGCGAAGGTGAGGCGATTTCCTGGCATGTGCTCGATCTTCTCAAGAAGAAGAAGGTGATCGGCGACAAGCCGGTCAAACGCGTCGTCTTCAACGCCATCACCAAGAAGGCGGTACTGGACGCGATGGCGCATCCGCGCGACATCGACGGCGCGCTGGTCGATGCCTATCTCGCCCGCCGCGCGCTCGACTATCTCGTCGGGTTCAACCTCTCGCCGGTGCTGTGGCGCAAGCTGCCGGGCGCCCGCTCGGCCGGCCGCGTGCAGTCGGTGGCGCTGCGCCTGGTCTGCGATCGCGAGACGGAAATCGAGCGCTTCGTCGCCGAGGAATACTGGAACATTTCCGCGCTGCTCAAGACGCCGCGCGGCGATGAGTTCGAGGCAAGGCTCGTCTCGCATCTCGGCAAGCGCATCCAGCGCAATTCGGTGACCAACGGCGACCAGGCGGGCGGCATCAAGACGCTGCTCGAGGGCGCCAAATATGTCGTCGACAGCGTCGAGGCAAAGCCCGTCAAGCGCAATCCCGGGCCGCCTTTCACGACGTCGACGCTGCAGCAGGCTGCCTCCTCCAAGCTCGGCTTTTCGGCTTCGCGGACCATGCAGGTCGCCCAGAAACTCTATGAAGGCATCGACATCGGCGGCGAGACCGTCGGTCTCATCACCTATATGCGTACCGACGGCGTGCAGATGGCGCCCGAAGCGATCGACGGCGCCCGCGCCGCCGTTGCCGACCAGTTCGGTCCGCGCTACGTGCCGGAGAAGCCGCGCTTCTATTCGACCAAGGCAAAGAACGCCCAGGAAGCGCACGAAGCCATTCGCCCGACCGACTTCAATCGCTCGCCCGACAAGGTGCGCCGCTTCCTCGACGCCGACCAGATGCGTCTCTACGACCTGATCTGGAAGCGCGGCATCGCCAGCCAGATGGCATCCGCGGAAATCGAGCGCACCACGGTCGAGATCCTCGCCGACAACAATGGCGAAAAGGCCGGCCTGCGCGCCGTCGGCTCGGTCATCCGCTTTGACGGTTTCATCGCCGCCTATACCGACCAGAAGGAAGAGGGCGAACCGGCAGAGGATGGCGACGACGAAGGCCGCCTGCCCGAGATCAATGCGCGTGAAGCGCTGGCCAAGCAGAAGGTCAACGCAACCCAGCATTTCACCGAGCCGCCGCCGCGCTATTCGGAAGCGACGCTGATCAAGAAGATGGAAGAGCTCGGCATCGGCCGCCCCTCCACCTATGCCGCGACGCTGAAAACGCTGAGCGACCGCGAATATGTGACGATCGACAAGCGCAAGCTGATCCCGCATTCCAAGGGGCGACTGGTAACGGCTTTCCTCGAGAGCTTCTTCACCCGCTACGTCGAATACGATTTCACTGCCGACCTTGAGGAAAAGCTCGACCAGGTCTCGGCCGGCGAGCTGAACTGGAAGGATGTGCTGCGCGACTTCTGGACGAATTTCTTTGCCCAGATCGAGGACACAAAGGAACTGCGCGTCACCAATGTGCTCGACGCGCTGAACGAGACTTTGGCACCGCTGGTCTTCCCGAAGCGCGAGGACGGTTCCGACCCGCGCATCTGCCAGGTCTGCGGCACCGGCAACCTGTCGCTGAAACTCGGCAAGTACGGCGCCTTCGTCGGCTGCTCGAACTATCCGGAATGCAGCTTCACCCGTCAGCTCTCCTCCGAAGGCGGCGCGGATGCCGAGGCGTCCGGATCGAACGAACCGAAAGCGCTCGGCAAGGACCCGACGACGGGCGAGGAAATCACCCTGCGCAGCGGCCGCTTCGGACCTTACGTCCAGCGCGGCGACGGCAAAGAGGCCAAGCGCTCCTCGCTGCCCAAGGGCTGGACCCCGGACAGCATCGATTTCGAGAAGGCTCTGTCGCTGCTTTCGCTGCCGCGCGAGGTCGGAAACCATCCCGAGACCGGCAAGATGATCTCCGCCGGCCTCGGCCGCTACGGACCCTTCATCCTGCATGATGGCACCTATGCCAACCTCGACAGCATCGAGGACGTGCTTTCGGTCGGTCTCAACCGCGCCGTCACCGTTCTGGCGGAAAAGCAGAGCAAGGGCCCCGGCGGGCGCGGGCGGACGGCTGCCGCCCTCAAGGAAATCGGGGAACATCCCGACGGCGGCGCGATTACTGTTCGCGATGGCAAATATGGTCCCTATATTAACTGGGCGAAGGTCAACGCCACGCTGCCGAAGGGCAAGGACCCGCAGTCGGTGACGCTGGAGGAGGCGCTACTCATGATCGCCGAAAAGGCGGGCAAGAGCGGCACCAAGAAGACCGCAGCGAAAAAGGCTCCGGCCAAGGCCGCGGCAAAGCCGAAGGCCGTCAAGGCCAAGGCCGCCGACGCCACCGAGGCGAAGCCGAAGAAGACAACTGCCGCCAAGCCGAAGGCCAAGGCGGCACCAAAGACGAAGAAGAGCTAGATTTGAGCAAGACCCCGCGCGACCGTTCTCCCAACCCCGCCTCCGGCAACCGCAGGAGCCGGCGTGCGGAGGCTGCGGGCGCGGCAGGCGACAAGCCTGTGATCATCCATGGCGAGATGCCGTCGCGGGAAGTGTTGCTCGAGTTCATCGCCGACAACCCGGACCGCGCCTCCAAGCGCGAGATCGCCAAGGCCTTCGGACTAAAGGGTGAAACGCGGGTCGAACTCAAGGATGTGCTGCGTTCTCTCGAGGATGACGGTCTGGTGCAGAAGGACCGCAAGTCGCTGAAGCGGCCGGGCGCCCTTCCCCCCGTCACCGTTCTCGACATCACCACCCGCGACAAGGATGGCGAACTGATCGGCCGTCCGGCGGAGTGGAACGAGGAACTGGGCGTCGCGCCCGCTGTCGCCATCCGCCAGTCGAGCGCCGACCGCGCCAAGGGCAAGGCCCCCGTCGGCGGACTGGGGGACCGGGTGCTTGCCAAGATATTCGCCTCCAAGGACCGGGCAGGTCCCGCTTATAGCGCGCGCATCATCAAGGTCATCGACCGGCATCGCAACGCGCTGCTCGGCGTGTTCCGCGAAATGCCGGGCGGCGGCGGGCGGCTGATGCCGATCGAACGGCGCGGCGAGGAGATGTTGATCTCCGCCGGTGACCTGGGCGACGCCAAGGACGGCGATCTGGTCGAGGTCGAGATTGCCCGCACCGGACGTCTCGGGCTGACGCAGGCGCGCGTGCTGAACGTGATCGGCTCCGTCGCCTCGGAAAAGGCGATCTCGATGATCGCCATCTATTCGCACGGCATTCCGCACATTTTCCCGCAATCGGTCCTCGACGAGGCGGACGCGGCACAGCATGCCTCCATGTCCCATCGCGAGGACTGGCGCCATGTGCCGCTGATCACCATCGACCCGCACGACGCCAAGGACCATGACGATGCCGTCTATGCCGAGCGCGACCCCTCGCCCGACAATCCCGACGGCGTGATCGTCACCGTGGCGATCGCCGACGTCTCCTGGTATGTCCGGCCGAAATCGGCGCTCGACCGCGAAGCGCTGAAGCGCGGCAACTCGGTCTACTTCCCCGACCGCGTCGTACCGATGCTGCCCGAGCGGATTTCCAACGACCTCTGCTCGCTTCGCGAGGGCGTCGACCGGCCGGCACTCGCCGTGCGCATGACCTTCTCCAAGGAAGGCCGCAAGGCCGGGCATACATTCCATCGCGTCATGATGAAGAGCGCGGCCAAGCTCTCCTACCAGCAGGCCCAGGCGGCGATCGACGGCAAGGCCGACGACAAGGCAGGACCGCTGCTGGAGCCCATCCTGAAGCCGCTATGGCACGCCTACGAGGTTCTGAAGCGCGGCCGCGACCGTCGCCAGCCGCTCGAACTCGACATGCCCGAGCGCAAGATCATCCTCAAGCCCGACGGCACGGTGGACCGCGTCCATGTGCCGGAACGCCTCGACGCCCACAAGCTGATCGAGGAAATGATGATCCAGGCCAATGTCTCGGCCGCCGAAACGCTGGAGAAGAAGCGCCAGCCGCTCGTCTACCGGATCCACGACGCACCGAAGCTTTCCAAGCAGGAGACGCTGCGCGAATTCCTCGCCACCATCGGTCTGACGCTTGCCAAGGGGGCCGGCCTGCGGTCCAACTCCTTCAACGGCATTCTCGCCAAGGCGCTCGACACGCCGCACCAGACCATGGTCAACGAAATGGTGCTGCGCAGCCAGAGCCAGGCGATCTACAGCCCGGAGAATATCGGCCATTTCGGCCTCAACCTGCTGAAATACGCCCATTTCACCTCGCCGATCCGGCGCTATGCCGACCTCATCGTGCATCGCGCGCTGGTCGGCTCGCTGGGGCTCGGCGAGGGCGGCATCACGCCGGAGGAAGAGGCGTCGCTCGACGACATCGCGGCGGAAATCTCGACCTTCGAGCGGCGTGCCATGGCCGCCGAACGCGACACCGTCAACCGGCTGATCGCCCATCATCTCGCCGGCCGGGTCGGCGACGAATTCGACGGGCAGATTTCCGGCGTGACCAAGGCCGGACTGTTCATTACCCTGCCGCAGTTCGGCGCCGACGGCTTCGTGCCCGTGTCGACGCTCGGCCGCGACTACTATATCTACGACGAGGCGCACCAGGCGCTGTCCGGCGAAAAGACCGGGCTCGGCTACCGGCTGGGCGATTCGGTTGAGGTGAAGCTCGTCGAGGCGATCCCGCTTGCCGGCGCCCTGCGCTTCGAGATGCTGAGCGATGGGCGGCCCATGCCGACCGCCACGCGCTCGTTCCACAAGGCCGGCCGGCGCGGTGCGCCCAAGAAGCCCGGCACGCGGCCCAGCCGGCCGAGACGGTGAGGAAAGACATGGAAGGAAAAGACATGACCGCCGGACAGCAGGAAGAACCCGTGCGCTTCGGCGGCGACACCGCGACGGAGCGGCCCCTCGGCCGCTCGATCATGCGCGGCCTGCTCAACCAGTGTCCCGCCTGTGGCAGCGGCAAGCTTTTCCGCGCCTACCTGAAGCCGGTCGACACCTGTGCCGCCTGCGGCGAGGAAATCTTCCATCACCGCTCCGATGACCTGCCGCCCTATCTGGTGATCATGGTGCTCGGCCACGTGCTGCTCGGCGGCTTCATGATGACCGATCTGATTTTCCCGGCATCGGACTGGATCCATCTGGCGATCTGGGCGCCGCTCGGCGTCGTCACCGCGCTCGTCACCATCCAGCCTATCAAGGGCGGCGTGATCGGCCTGCAATGGGCACTCAGAATGCACGGCTTCGGCGGCGAGGCGGACGAGCCCGAGAACTTCGGTCCGACCACCAGACCATGAGCAGTCATCCATTCCATCAGCAGGACGCCGCATCCCAGGCGTCCGCCAGGATGCGTCCTCGGGACGCAGCCTCGCTTCTTCTCGTCGACCGGACCGACGGCACGCCCCGTGTGCTGATGGGCAAGCGCGGCAGCGCGCATGTCTTCATGCCGAACCTCTACGTCTTTCCGGGCGGGCGACGCGACCGCGGCGACAGCCGGCAGGCCTTCCTGCGCGACTTGAACCCGCTGGTGCTTGCGAGGCTTGCCGGCGGCGATGCGAGCACGGCTGCGCTCAGCCGCGGCCGTGGCCTGGCGCTGGCCGCCGTGCGCGAACTGGTCGAGGAAACCGGGCTTCTCATCGGACGCGCGGAGAACGGCCGCAAGGGGATTTCCCGCCTTGTCGCCGATCTCGGCAGCCTGCGCTATGTCGCCCGCGCCATCACGCCCCCGGGAAATGTGCGGCGGTTCGACACGCGGTTCTTTTTGACTTTTACTGACGAAGCGGCCGTCGATCCGGCGGGCATCAGCGATTCTTCCGAATTACACGACCTTCGTTGGCTTGACATGGAAGACCTTTCCAGTCTGAACATGCCGGCGATCACGAGGACGATCCTCGACGACGTGAAGGCACAGATGAAGAGCGATCCATCCCTGCCGTTCGGAAGCGACGGCCCGTTCTATTTCTCCCGCAACGGCCGTTTTTTCCGCGAAACTATTTGAGGTCAGACTGATGTCAAAGCCGGCAAACGGCGCAAATGGTCACCGCGAGGAGATCCACTGGCCTTCGCTGGTTGCCGCCATATCGGCAATCACCGCCGTCGGTATCGCAATCGGCCTCGGCCTGCCGCTGCTGAGCATCATTCTGGAAAAGCGCGGCATCTCGTCCACCCTGATCGGCCTGAACTCGGCGATGGCGGGCGTCGCGGCGATGGCGGCGGCTCCGGTCACCACCAAGCTTGCCCATTCCTTCGGGGTGGCGCGCACCATGCTGTGGGCGGTCCTGTTCGCCGCCATCAGCTCGCTCGGCTTCTACTATGCCGAACAGTTCTGGATGTGGTTTCCGCTGCGCATTGTCTTCCACGGTGCCACGACCACCCTGTTCATCCTGTCCGAGTTCTGGATCAATGCCGCAGCACCGCCATCGCGCCGCGGCCTCGTGCTTGGCATCTATGCGACGGTGCTGTCGGTCGGCTTCGCCTCGGGTCCCCTGCTCTTCTCGATTCTGGGCAGTGACGGCATCATTCCCTTCGCCGTGGGCGCCATCGCCATCCTCGTTGCCGCCATTCCGATCTATATCGCCCGCGGCGAAAGCCCGGCGCTCGATGAGAAACCGAGCAGTCACTTCCTGCGCTACATCTTCCTCGTGCCCACGGCGACGGCAGCGGTCTTCATCTTCGGCGCCGTCGAGGTCGGCGGGCTGTCGCTGTTCCCGATCTACGCGACCCGAATCGGCTTTGGCGAATCGCAGGCGGCGCTGCTGCTGACGGTCATGGGCGTCGGCAACATGATCTTCCAGATCCCGCTCGGCATGCTCTCCGACCACCTGAAGGACCGCCGGCTGCTGCTGTCGGCCATGGCGGTGATCGGCCTTGCCGGTTCGCTGGCGCTCCCCTGGCTGTCGGAGAACTGGGTGCTGATGGCCATCGTGCTGCTTTTCTGGGGCGGCAGCGTCTCCGGGCTCTACACCGTGGGCTTGAGCCATCTCGGCTCGCGCCTGACCGGTTCGGACCTTGCGGCGGCCAATGCCGCATTCGTGTTCTGCTATGCGGTCGGCACGGTCGCCGGGCCGCAGGCGATCGGCGCCGCCATCGACATTTCCGGAAACCACGGCTTTGCATGGGCAATTGCCGGTTTCTTCGGCCTTTACGTAGCGCTTTCGGTGGGCCGGCTGCTTTTCAGGGGGAAACGGACTTGACTTTTCCGGCGCGATTTGTAGTTTCGCGCCAGATTTGCCGTGGGCTTCGTTCGGTCGTCCACGGCTTCGTTTATTAAAGGCAGGACGACCATGGCCAAGGCTACAACAATCAAGATCAAGCTGCTGTCGACAGCCGACACGGGTTTCTTCTACGTCACCACCAAGAACAGCCGTACGATGACGGACAAGATGACGAAGACGAAGTACGATCCGATCGCTCGCAAGCACGTCGAATTCAAGGAAACCAAGATCAAGTAATTCTTGATCGGTTTTCAGCGTATCAGGCGCGTTGCCCTCGGCAGCGCGCCTTTTCGTTTTGGAATTCGAAAAATTCGTGTCGCTGCGGATCGCCGCCTCGCCCGCTCCGTATTGACCGAGAGGACCAAAAGCAAAAGGCACCGCGCCATACCGGCTGCGGTGCCTTTGCTTGATAAACGGGGGTCGGTCGGTACACAAATACGGCACGAGGAACCGTTTATTACTTGCATACCAACCGACCGACCCCACGACCCAGGAGATGCGGCGGACCTGAGCATCATGGGGCATCGATAGGCCTCTTTAGCGAGGCGTTCTTTCTGTTGATCCCAACTTCGCTCAACTTCAGAAGAAAATCAATAGTTTCTTAACTCTTCCACACTTTGCTTTGGACTATGGTTAAAATGATTGAGGCTGGCACAGTTTAAAGCGACCGACTACCGTCGGAGCCTTGACGTTCTACTTCACACATTTATTGAGCTACAGAAGTATAATTCGCTATTTAGCGCAGGAAACACCGCGACACGCAGAGCGTCGACACAACTTCCATATAATAAAAATCTAATATAAATAGGTACAAAAATAGATCCGCGCACGTACAATTTGCCGGATAGTCGATCTATAGTTGCGAGCTACTCAGAACACTCAGAAAAATACGGCTTCCGCGCCAGAATCCCGAACGGAGTCTGCAAGAAGAGACTTCGGGACGATGGAGGCGGTTCGCGACGCACGTCGATAAAACACTGAATTTTGACCATTGTCATTCACAGCGGAATTCGGCGCAATCCCCCAATTCGGTAACTTGACAAAGAACGAAATGCAGCAGCGCCTCGGACCAGAGGCGCGGGGGTGCGTCGTTTCGGTACGCCAGGTGTCAAGCCGCGGCGGCAACCACCCGATTTCGCCCGTCCCGCTTCGCCTGATAGAGCGCCAGATCGGCCTGCTTCAGCAACTGCTCGGGGGTATCGATACCCTGGCCGGCGGTGGCGATGCCCATGGAGGCAGTGATGTCGAGCGATACGCCCGTCCCCTTCAGCACGAAAGGCTTGGTCTCGATAATGCTGCGCAGGCGCTCGGCAATGAGAGCCGCGACGTCAGCTGCGGTATCGGGCATGACGACAACGAATTCCTCGCCGCCGTAGCGGCATGCCAGATCAGCGCCGCGCACGGTTGAGCGGACCCGCATGGCGAATTCCTTCAACACCTCGTCGCCCGCGTCATGGCCATAGGTGTCGTTGACCTGCTTGAAGCGGTCGATGTCCGTGATGCAGACAGACAACGACTTGCCCCGCGCCTGGGCCCGGGTGAAAAGCATCTTCAGGTGGCTGTCGAGATAGCGACGATTGTGCAGCCCCGTCAGACCGTCCGTGACGGCGAGTTCGATCGTCTGCGTCACGCTATGGCGCAGGCGGTCATTGAAGCGCTTGCGGCGGATCTGCGTCAGCGTGCGGGCCACCAGCTCGTTCGGATCGAGGGGCCGCACAATATAGTCGTTCACGCCGAGATCGAGGGCCCTGACGATCACCTGATCGTCGCCATGCTCGGTAATCAGCAGGATCGGGATGAAGCGCGTGCGCTCCAGCGAGCGCAGCTGCGAGCAGAGGCGGAGCGGATCGTAGTCGTCGAGATTGCCGTTGACGATGACCAGATCATAGGCGTTTTCGGCAGCATCGAACACCGCGGCCTGCGGGTCGGACATCGCGGTCACGACGGCGATCGGCTTCAGCGTCTTGATGATGCGTTCCTGGGAACTGCCGCGGCTATCGACGAGGAGAACCTGGGCCGCCTCTTCGAGCCGGCCTTCGCTGAGGCGCAGCGGGTCGTCGATGCCGATCGACTGCGCGGTATCGGCGCGGATGCGCAATTCGTCGCTCAGGGTCTTCAGCCGCACGAGGCTCTTGACCCGCGAGATCAGCTGCAGGTCGTTGACCGGCTTGGTGAGAAAATCGTCGGCGCCGGCCTTCAGGCCGCGCACACGGTCGGATGGCTGGTCGAGCGCCGTCACCATGACCACCGGAATATGCGCGGTGCGCGGATTGGCCTTCAGCCGCTCGCACACCTCGAAACCATCCATATCGGGCATCATGATGTCGAGCAGGACAACATCGACCTGGGTGCGGTCGCAGATGTCCAGCGCATCGCGGCCGTTGTCGGCAGTCAGCACGTCGAAATACTCGGCGATAAGGCGCGCCTCAAGCAGCTTCACATTGGCCGGAATATCGTCGACGACAAGTATTCTCGCGGTCATCGGCCCCGTTCCCTCACGCGTCGCCCAGATAGGTCTTGATCGTCTCGATGAACTTCGGCACGGAAATCGGCTTGGAGACATAGGCCTCGCAACCGCCCTGGCGGATGCGCTCCTCGTCGCCCTTCATCGCGAAGGCGGTGACCGCAATCACCGGAATCACATGCAATTCAGGATCTTCCTTCAGCCAGCGTGTCACCTCAAGGCCGGAAACCTCGGGAAGCTGGATGTCCATCAGGATCAGGTCCGGACGGTACTTGCGGGCCAGATCGAGCGCTTCCATGCCATTGCGGGTCTGGATCGTCTCATAGCCCGAAGCTTCGATAAGATCGCGGAAGAGCTTCATATTGAGCTCATTGTCTTCGACAATCATTACCTTCTTCGGCATAAATCCCGTTCCTTGATCCCGCCTTGTATCCACAGATCACTGCGGTGCGGCAGTCTGCACTTCTGGTGCGATGTCATGCTAAGGTCATTTGGTTGAGAAATAGGTAACTCTACCGAGAATTACGGAAAGGCCCATGAAGAACAGCAGCATACCCCTAAGCGCCGAGGAAACCGCCATTGCTGTTCTCGGCTGGCTTGCCGGCGAACCAGACATGCTCGGCCGTTTTCTGGCCCTCTCCGGTACCCAGCCTGACCAGTTGCGGCAGTCGATTCGCGATCCCGCCTTCATGGCCGGCATGCTGGATTTCCTCATGGCGCACGAGCCGACCCTGATGGCCTTCTGCGCAGCGACCGACACCAAGCCCGAAGCCGTCGTCAGCGCCTCGCACCACTACAATGGTCCGACGCTCGATTCCGGAGACTTCTGAATGACGCAGGGGTTGGATGCAGTCCGGTTGACCGACCGGCCGCTCGTCGTCTGCGATGTGGACGACGTCGTCCTGCAATTCATCGTCCCCTTTCAATCCTATCTCGACAGTCTCGGCCACAGGCTGGTTCCCCGCTCGTTCCGGCTGCATGGCAATATCGTTTCGCAAACGACGGACACCGCCCTGCCCGACCGGGAGGTCAGCGATCTCATCGAGGCCTTCTTCGACGCCCAGGAGACCTGGCAAACCCCTTTTTCCACGACGGCTGCGGCGATTGAGGCCATCGCCCGTGATGCCGACATCGTGTTCCTGACCGCCATGCCGCCGCGCTTTGCCGACCGCCGCCGGCGCCTGCTCGACTCGATCGGTCTCCGCCAGCCGCTGGTGGCGACCCAAGAGCCCAAGGGGCCGGTTGTCGAAACCCTGCATGGCGGGCGCCCGTTACCGGTCGCCTTCATCGACGACATGGCGCACAATCTGGTTTCGGTCGGAACCCATGTCGTCGATTGCCTGCTCTTGCACATGATCCCGGTCTCCGAGATCCATCGCCATGCGCCGCTGGCCGAGCCGCCCGTCCTGCGCGTTGCCGACTGGCCCGAGGCAACGCAGCACATTCGCCGGCATTGCAGCGTCAGCCGGGTCTCATAAAAGCGCCAGCCGCATCAGCGGCCTGCCCTCCTTGCGCAAGGCCACCTCCTCAAAACCGGCGGCGCGAAAAATTCGCGTCGGCCCGACATAGAGGCCAACGGATTTCGACTGCTTGGTATGATCGATCGGACAGGCCTCGACGCGGCTTGCACCGTTTCGTCTGGCGAAATCGACGGCTGCTGCCAGCAAGGCATGGCTGAGGCCGGCGCCACGGCCGGACGAGACGACGAAAAAGCAGCTGATCGCCCAGACGCCCGGATCGGAGGCATCGGCCGCCTCCACCGGGCGCGACACGGTGCGCGACGAATTCCAGTTGGGCACATCGCTGCGCGGCCCCACCTGCACCCAGCCGACCGGTTGGCCGTCGCGATAGCCGATCAGGCCCGGCGGCGGCCCGGACAGCACGCGCGCCCGCATATGCTGCTTCTTTTCAGCGCCCCCGAGCAACTTGCGCTGCGCGGCTGCGAGGCGGAAATAGGTGCACCAGCAGCCATAACAGGCGCCCTGCGGCCCCATCACCGTCTCGAAATCGGGCCAGAGGTCGGCGGTCAAAGGCTTTGTTGTGAACACGGTCTCATTCATCGAATCTTGCCTCTTGAGTGCGATGAGGCTAGCGCGTATGGTGGCCATGTTCAACCTTTGTTCTCATTATGACCGCGCCCACCGATCATCTTCCAGGCTTCTGTCGCGACTGCCTGGCCGGGCAGCCGGAGGGCAAGACGCGTTGTCGCGCATGCGGCAGCCCTCGCCTCGTCTATCATCCCGAACTTTACGGGCTGACACTCGCCCATATCGACTGCGACGCCTTCTATGCCTCGGTGGAAAAGCGCGACAATCCCGATCTGGTCGACAAGCCGGTGATCATCGGCGGGGGCAAGCGCGGCGTCGTCTCGACCGCCTGCTACATTGCCCGCATCCACGGCGTGCGCTCGGCCATGCCGATGTTCAAGGCGCTGGAGGCATGCCCGCAGGCCGTGGTGATCAAACCCGACATGGAGAAATATGTCCGGGTCGGGCGGCAGGTCCGGTCGATGATGGAAGAGCTCACGCCGCTCGTCCAGCCGCTGTCGATCGACGAGGCCTTTCTCGAGCTCAAGGGCACGGAAAGACTGCATCACGATCCGCCGGCGCGCGTATTGGCGCGGTTTGCCCGGCGTGTCGAAAAGGAGATCGGCATTACCGTTTCCGTCGGGCTCTCCTACTGCAAGTTCCTCGCCAAGGTGGCCTCCGACCTGCAAAAGCCGCGCGGCTTTTCGGTGATCGGCGAGGCCGAGGCGCTGTCCTTCCTGGCACCTCGCCCCGTCACCACCATCTGGGGCGTCGGCAAGGCCTTTGCCGCGACGCTGGAGCGCGACGGCATCCGCACGGTCGGCCAGTTGCAGACGATGGAGGAAAGCGACCTGATGCGGCGCTACGGCACCATGGGGCAGCGTCTGTTCCGCCTGTCGCGCGGCATCGACGACCGCGACGTGCATCTCAACGACGCCGCCAAGAGCGTTTCGGCCGAAACCACCTTCTTCGACGACATCTGGCGAAACGAGGAACTGGTGACCCATCTGCGGGCGCTGTCCGAAAAGGTCGCGTGGCGGCTGAAGAAGAGCGGCATTGCCGGCCAGACCGTCGTGCTGAAACTGAAGACTGCCGACTTCAAGGGGCGAACGCGCAACCGCAGGCTCGACGACCCGACACAGCTCGCCGACCGGATCTTTCGTACCGGGCTCACGCTTTTGGAAAAAGAAGCGGACGGCACGCGCTTCCGGCTAATCGGCATCGGCGTCAGCGACCTGCAGGACGAGGCACTGGCCGACCCGCCGGATCTCGTCGACGAACAGGCGCAGCGTCGGGCGGCGGCAGAGATTGCCATGGATAAACTTAGGGAAAAGTTTGGAAAGGCGAGCGTGCAGACAGGCTATACGTTTCCGAGCAAGGGAAATACATCATCATGAGCTCTTTTACTTCTGACAGCCTGAACAGCCCAATATAGTGCGAAGTCGAGCCCCGAACCGGGACATTTCATGCGCCTACACGAGTTCGTGAACATCGATTTTTCTTCAAACTTTCCTTAAGTTTCACATTATATTCTAGCGCAATCCGTATTGCGTAGGGGATCCTGTATCATGCTCAAGTCGCTGGCCGCTTCTCTCGGCCTTCTGTCCGCGACCATCCTCGCCACGCCGGCGCTGGCCGGCAATGGCGCTTCGCTTCAGATTTTTGTCTCGAAGGCGGAGCAGAAGCTGACCGTCTATGACGGCGATCAGGTCATTGCCACTTCGAAGGTTTCCACCGGCAAGGCCGGCCATACAACCCCTTCCGGGGTCTTCTCGATCCTGGAAAAACGGAAGTATCACGAATCCAACCTCTATTCGAACGCGCCGATGCCGTGGATGCAGCGCATCACCTGGTCAGGCGTCGCGCTGCACGAATCGAACAGCGTGCCGAACTATCCGGCCTCGCACGGTTGCGTTCGCCTGCCCGGGGCCTTTGCCAAGCAGCTCTTCTCCATGACCGAGCGCGGCGCCCACGTGATCATCACGGACCAGCCGGTTGCTCCGGTCTGGCTTGAGCACGCAACCCTCTTCACGCCACGCGTTCCCGTTCAGGCAGGCCAGTTGCTTTCCGACGCGGAACTGCGCCCGAGCACGCTCGACGCATCGCTGAAAACCGTCGAGGTGGCCATGGCCGACGTCCTGCCGAAGGCCGGCGCCTCGGCCAAGGTCATGCTCGATGAAGAGCCGCCGCTTCGCATCCTCATCACCCGGCGCGGCCAGCGCGAAACGCTGATCGACGCGCAGACCCTGCTCGGCGAACTCGGCTTCGACGCCGGCATTCCGGACGGCCATATCGGCAAGGCCACCGTCTCGGCCATCAACGGCTTCAAGCGCTGGAAGGGCCTCGACACCAAGGGCGAGCTGATCACCGCCGAATTCCTCGGCGAACTGTTCAAGAGCGCCGGCAAAGGCGAGCCGCCGCTCGGCCAGATTATGGTGCGCCAGAAGTTCACGCCGCTGTTCGAAGCGCCCGTGACCATCGCCAATCCGCAGATCGCGCTCGGCACGCATTTCATCGAGGCCGTCGACGTGGATCGCTACGGCAGCAAGGCCAAGTGGCGTTCGGTGACACTCGAGAACCACCTCTCCGGCGCCACCACCAAGCGGCTGGGCATCACGACGTCCGCAGACGATACGAGCGTCTACAATGCCGCAGCCGCCCTGGACCGCATCACCATCCCCGCCCATATCCGCCACCGGATCGAAACGCTGATGAGCGAAGGCACGTCGCTGACGATTTCGGATACCGGGCTTGGACCGGAAACCGGCCCGGGCACGGACTTCATCACCATCACCCACCGCGCGCCGAAGGCCTGATCGGCGCGCCCCGGCTCAGACCAGTTCGACATCGACGACGCCCGGCGCCGTGCGTAGCGCCGCGGCGATCTCGGGCGAGATGCGGAATTTGTCGGTCAGTTCGACCTCGATCTCGCGCTGGCCGTCATCCTTGATGACGATGAAGGAGACGAGCGCATCGCCGCGTGTGTTGAGATGCGCGGCGACCGCCTTCAGCGGGCCGGAATCGCGCACATAGACGCGCAGCGCCTTCTGCATCTGCACCGATTTCTCCTCCAGCGACTGGGCCGTCTGGATCCTGAGGCCGATGCCTTCGGGCCGCTCTTCGGCGGCAACCGTGATGACCAGCGATTTGCCGGATTCGAGCAGATCCCGGTACTGGTTCAACCCTTCGGAAAACAGCACGGCCTCATACTGGCCCGACGCGTCGGAGAAGGTGACGATGCCCATCTTGTTGCCGGTGCGCGTCTTGCGCTCCTGACGGGCGATCACCGTGCCGGCGAGGCGTCCGGCCGTCGCGCCCTGGCGGACCGACTGGGAGAAATCGGCAAAGCTCTGCACCCGCATCTTGTCGAGCAGTGAGCGATAGGAATCGAGCGGATGGGCGGTCAGGTAGAAGCCGAGCACCTGGAATTCGCGCATCAGCTTTTCCGACGGCAGCCAGCCGGTAAAGCCGGGGAATGAGATGCGCTCCGGTCCGGTCGCGCCACCGGAACCGAACATGTCCGACTGGCCGCTCACCGCATTTTCCTGGGCGCGCTGGGCATAGCCGAGAATGCGGTCGAGGCCGCCCACGAGCTCGGCGCGGTCGTGGCCGAAGCAATCGAAGGCGCCGGCGCAGATCAGGCTTTCGAAGACCCGGCGGTTCACCTGTTTCGGATCGATACGCAGGCAGAAATCTTCGATGTCGGCAAAGGGCTTGTCGCCCCTGACCTCGACGATATGCTGGACGGCTGAATCGCCGACGCCCTTGAGTGCGGCGAGCGCATAATAGATGCGGTTCGGCCCGGTCTGGAAATGGCGGAACGAGGTCTGCACCGAAGGCGGCACGATCTCGATGCCGAGACGGCCGGCATCCTGGCGGAAATCGTTGAGCTTTTCCGTGTTCGCCATGTCGAGCGTCATCGACGCGGCAAGGAACTCGGTCGGATAGTGCGCCTTCATGTAGGCGGTCTGGTAGGAGACGATGGCGTAGGCGGCGGCGTGCGACTTGTTGAAGCCGTAGTTGGCGAACTTGGCCAGCAGTTCGAAGATGTTTTCCGCCTGCGGCTTGGACACACCGTTCTTCATCGCGCCATCGACGAAGCGGGCGCTCTGCTGGTCCATCTCCGCCTTGATCTTCTTACCCATGGCGCGGCGCAGAAGGTCGGCTTCGCCGAGCGAATAGCCCGACAGGACCTGGGCGATCTGCATGACCTGTTCCTGGTAGACGATAACCCCTTGCGTTTCCTTCAGCAGATAATCGATCTTCGGATGGACCGATTCCAGTTCCTCCTCGCCATGCTTGCGGGCATTGTAGGTCGGGATATTTTCCATCGGGCCCGGGCGATAGAGCGCCACCAGCGCGATGATGTCCTCGATGCAGTCGGGCCGCATGCCGATCAGCGCCTTGCGCATGCCGGCACTTTCCACCTGGAACACGCCGACCGTCTCGCCGCGCGAGAGCATTTCGTAGGTCAGCTTGTCATCGAGCGGGATGGCGGCGAGATCGACCTTGTGGCCGCGCTGCTCCACCACGAAGTCGACGGCCGTCTTGAGGACGGTGAGTGTCTTCAGGCCGAGAAAGTCGAACTTGACGAGGCCGGCCTGCTCGACCCACTTCATGTTGAACTGGGTGACCGGCATGTCGGAGCGCGGATCGCGGTACATCGGCACCAGCTTCGACAGCGGGCGGTCGCCGATGACGATGCCGGCGGCGTGCGTCGAGGCGTGACGATAGAGGCCCTCGATCTTCTGGGCGATGTCGAGCAGGCGCGCGACCACAGGCTCTTCGTCGGCCGCTTCCTGCAGCTTCGGCTCCTCCTCGATCGCCTTCGACAGCGGCGTCGGGTTGGCCGGATTGTTCGGCACGAGCTTGCAGATCTTGTCGACCTGGCCATAGGGCATTTCCAGCACGCGGCCGACGTCGCGAAGGGCCGCGCGCGCCTGCAGCGAGCCGAAGGTGATGATCTGCGCCACCTGTTCGCGGCCATATTTGCGCTGCACGTAGCGGATCACCTCTTCGCGGCGGTCCTGGCAGAAGTCGATGTCGAAGTCGGGCATCGACACGCGTTCCGGATTGAGGAAGCGTTCGAACAGCAGCGAGAAGCGCAGCGGGTCGACGTCGGTAATGGTCAGCGCATAGGCGACCAGCGAGCCCGCACCCGAACCGCGGCCCGGACCGACGGGAATGTCGTGCTGCTTTGCCCATTTGATGAAGTCGGCAACGATCAGGAAGTAGCCCGGGAACTTCATACGCTCGATGACGCCGAGTTCGAACTCCAGCCGCTCGCGATATTCCTTCTCCTCATAACCCGGGGCCATGCCGAGCGCCGCGAGACGCCCGTCCAGCCCCTCCTCCGCCTGGCGGCGCAGTTCGAGCGCCTCGGCGCGCTCGGCCTCCGCCGGATCGTCGCTGCCGCCGGTGAAGCGCGGCAGGATCGGCTTGCGCGTGTCGAGCACGAAGGCGCAGCGCCGGGCGATCTCGACCGTATTGTCCAGCGCCTCGGGCAGATCGGCAAACAGCGCCCGCATCTCCTGCCGGCTCTTCAGATAGTGATCGGGCGTCAGGCGGAAACGATTGTCGTCGGAGACGATCGCATTGTGGGCGACCGCCATCAGCGCATCGTGGGCCTCGTAGTCGGCACGCGACGGAAAGAAGGCCTCATTGGTGGCAACCAGCGGAATATCGTGCTCGTAGGCCAGTGCCACCATGCGGCGCTCGTGGCCGCGGTCGAATTCGCCGTGACGCTGCAATTCGATATAGAGACGGTCGCCGAACAGACGCTTGAGTTCCAGAAGCCGCGCCTCAGCCTGGGCGCGATGCCCCTCCTTCAGGGCCACGTCGACCGGCCCCTTGGACGCGCCGGTGAGGACGATCAGGCCGTCGGTGCCAAGCTCGTCAAGCCAGGACATGCAGATGTGAACGGCCTGCGAGGAATCGCCGCCGAGATAGGCCCGGCTGACCAGATCGACCAGCCGTTCATAACCGCCCGCATCGGCGGCCAGAACAACGATCGCCGGGTAGGCGCTGACGGACGACTGGCCGCTGCGCTTTTCGCCACCGCCATCCTCCATGTCGATCGACAACTGGCAGCCGATGATCGGCTGGAGGCCGTCGCCGATCGCCTTCTGTGAAAATTCGAGCGCGACGAACAGATTGTTGGTGTCGGTGATGGCGATCGCCGGCTGATTGTCGGCGACGGCCTTGCTGAGGATCTTCTTCAGCGGCAATGCGCCTTCGAGCAGCGAGAAGGCCGAATGCAGCCGCAGATGGACGAAACCGGGATCTGTGCCGACCGGTTCCGAGCCGCTCCCGCCTGCTGCCAAATCGCCCATAAACTTCATTCCTCGTACCGCATCTGAATCAGCCGTGATTTTCGGCCGAGCGGGAGGGGAAGTCCAGAACAGTTTGCCCCGAAAGGGCGCTCTCTACAGCTTTAGGGAAAACGGGCGGGAAGACGCCGGATCAGAGCGCCAGCATGATCACCGAAACGCTGGCGACAAACATGGAAATCGAGGCGAATGCGGCAACGTCACGAAGAATTTCGGTCATGGCTCTCTCCTTACTCGTTATGTTTCTTTTATGTTCCTTTTTTGTTCACGTGTCAATACCATTTTAAGTCGCTCTCTCGCGTGACTTCGCGCCGGAAGTCCGACAGACTGCGCCGATAGGCTTCTGGGGGATGGGCAGTGATCAGGCAGTTCTTTTTGTGGGTTTCGGTGGGGCTGCTGCCGGCCATGGGTGTTCTTGCCCAGTCGTTTCCGGCCGAGCGGACTATCGCCGGGGCGTCCGGCGACTGGAACAAGGACGGGGCGACGGATCTGGCCCTGCTCGTTGCCCCCGGCAGCGATGACGAGGTTATCGGCATTTATCTCTATGTCACGGAGAGCGATCGCGGCCTGCTGAGGCTGGTGACAGCCGCACCGGACAAGGTCTGGGGCAATTCCAGACTGGATGGCGTCTATGGCCAGGATCCGGCGATCACAGCACTCGCAAACGGCTCCATCGCCGTGATGTCGCAAAACTCCGCCATCGGCCGCAACCGCTGGGAAAGGACCCTGACGCTTGCCTATCGCGAGGGCCGGTTCATCGTCGCCGGCTACACCTACACCTACTATGACACGCTCGATCTCGAAAACAGCGGCTCCTGCGACTACAATGTCGTGACCGGCAAGCTCAAGCGGGACGAGACCGCGCAAAGCGTGGCCCCCGCGACCGTGTCGATCGAGGATTGGACGGACGAGATCGGCAGCAAGGCTTGCGGGCTCCTCTAGACGATCCCGCCCCCTTATCGACTATGCGACGAAATCAACGACCTGACCGTCGACCAGCGTGACGCAACGATCCATCCGCCGCGCCAATTCGTGATTGTGGGTGGCGATCAGGGCGGCGAGACCGGACTGGCGCACCAAGGCTTCCAGCGCGGAAAACACATAAGAAGCCGTCTCCGGATCGAGGTTTCCGGTCGGCTCGTCGGCCAGAAGCACCAGCGGCGCATTGGCGACCGCGCGGGCGATGGCGACGCGCTGCTGTTCGCCGCCGGACAGCTCCGCCGGGCGGTGTTCGCCGCGATGGCCGATGCGCATGTAGTCGAGCAGCTGCGATGCGCGCTCGCGGGCTTCCTCGCGCGAAAGGCCGGCAATCAGCTGCGGCATCATGATATTTTCCAGCGCCGAGAATTCCGGCAGCAGGTGATGGAACTGGTAGACGAAGCCGACAGAGTGGCGGCGCATGGTGGTGCGGCGCTCGTCCGACAGGTCCTGACAGGCGACCCCGCCCAGCGTCACCTCGCCTGCATCCGGATGCTCGAGTAGACCGGCAATGTGCAGGAGCGTCGACTTGCCGGTGCCCGATGGCGCGACGAGAGCGACGGTCTCGCCACTTCTCAGGCTGAAATTGGCACCCTTGAGGATGCTGAGGATCGTTTCGCCCTGCCCGTAGTGGCGGTCGATGCCGGAAAGCGAAAGAACGGTGTCGGAGGCCATGGGACCAGTATCCTTATTCGTAGCGCAGGGCCTGGACCGGATCGAGGCGCGAAGCGCGCCAGGCCGGGAAGATCGTCGCCAGGAAGGAGAGGCTGAGCGCCATGACGACGACGGACACCGTCTCGCCGACGTTCATGTCAGCGGGCAGCTTGCTGAGGAAGTAGAGTTCGGGATCGAACAGCACCGTGCCCGAAACCCAGGAGAAGAAGCCGCGGATCGACTCGATGTTGAGACAGACGACCACGCCGAGCGCCACGCCCGCAAACGTCCCGGCCGTACCGATCGCCGCACCGGTCATGAAGAAGATCCGCATGATGGCATTGGCACTGGCGCCCATGGTGCGCAGGATGGCGATGTCGCTCGACTTGTCCTTAACCAGCATGATGAGGCCGGAGATGATGTTGAGCGCCGCGACCAGCACGATCAGGGTGAGGATCATGAACATCACGTTGCGCTCCACCTGCAGGGCGGAGAAGAAGGTCTGGTTGCGCTGGCGCCAATCGGTGATCAGGATCTCCCGGCCGGCCGCTTCCTCGATCTTCGGCCGCATCTCGTCGACCGCGTCCGGATCGGAGACGAACAGCTCGATCGACTGAACCAGCCCTTCGGCGTTGAAATAGAGCTGCGATTCCTCGAGCGGCATGTAGATGATCGAAGCGTCATATTCCGACATTCCGATCTCGAAGACGCCCGAAACCGGATAGGCCTTGACGCGCGGATTGACGCCGAGCGGGGTGATGTCGCCCTCCGGCGAGACCAGCGTGATCGTGTCACCGGCCGTGATACCGAGATCGGCCGCCATGCGCGAGCCGACCAGAACCCCCTGCCCCGCGGCAAAGCCCACCAGATCGCCGGCGCGGATATTGCCCGAGACGGTGGTGAGCCTCGTCATGTCCTCGGACCGGATGCCGCGTACCAGCGCGCCGGTTCCGGCCCCGGCACGACCCGAGGCCAGTGTCTGCCCCTCGACGAGCGGCAGCGCCATGGTGACGCCGGGAACCGCGGCGAACCTGGTCGCCAGTTCCGCGTAATTGTCCAGCGGAGCGGCAGCCGTCTGCACGATCATGTGGCCGTTGATGCCGAGGATGCGGGAAATGAGCTCCGTGCGGAAACCGTTCATCACCGCCATGACGATGATCAGCGTCGCAACCCCCAGCATGATGCCGAAGAAGGAGAAGCCGGCGATCACCGAGATGAAGGCTTCCTTCCGCCGGGCGCGCAGATAGCGCCACGCGACCATGCGCTCGAAGGCGGAGAAAGGCCGGGCGGTGCCGCCGCTTCCGGCTCCGGCCGTCTCATTGGCGGAGGATGCACTCGTCATGTCGTCTCCTGGGCCGGTTTATCCGACCAGCTTGTTGATGGCGGCCTCGATGGTCATCGTCTCGCGCGCGCCGGTCTTGCGGTCCTTGATCTCGATCTCGCCATTGGCGACCGAGCGCGGGCCGGCAATGATCTGCACCGGAACACCGATCAGGTCGGCGGTCGCGAACTTGGTGCCGGCGCGGTCGTCGGTGTCGTCATAGAGCACGTCCTTGCCTGCCTTGGTCAGAGCGCCGTAGAGCCGGTCGCAGGCCGCGTCGCAGGCTGCATCGCCCGTCTTCATGTTGATGACGACGCAGTCGAACGGCGCAACCGAATCCGGCCAGATGATTCCGTTCTCGTCATGCGAGGCTTCGATGATGGCGGGAACAAGGCGGGTCGGGCCGATACCGTAGGAGCCCATGTGGACAAGGTGCTCCTTGCCGTCCGGACCCTGGACCTTGGCGCCCATCGGCTCGGAATATTTGGTGCCGAAGTAGAAGATATGGCCGACCTCGATGCCGCGCGCCGAGAGGCGATCGGTTTCGGGAATGGCGTTGAAGGCGGCCTCGTCGTGCATTTCCGAGGTCGCGGCATAGACCGAGGTCCACTTGTCGAAGATCGCCTGGAGACCGGCGACATCGTCGAAATCGGTGTCTTCGGCCGGGATATCGAAGTCGACAAAGCTCTTGTGGCTGAAGACCTCCGATTCGCCGGTGTCGGCGAGGATGATGAATTCGTGGCTGTGATTGCCGCCGATCGGGCCAGTGTCGGCGCGCATCGGGATCGCCCGCAGGCCGAGGCGGGAGAATGTCCGGAGATAGGCGGCGAACATCTTGTTGTAGGAGTGGATCGCGTCGTCCTGGGTGAGGTCGAAGGAATAGGCATCCTTCATCAGGAATTCGCGCGAGCGCATGGTGCCGAAACGCGGGCGGATCTCGTCGCGGAACTTCAGCTGGATATGATAGAGGTTGAGCGGCAGGTCCTTGTAGGACTTGACCGAGGAGCGGAAAATGTCGGTGACCATTTCTTCGTTCGTCGGACCGTAGAGCATCGGCCGCTCCTGGCGGTCCTTGATGCGCAGCATTTCCTTGCCGTAGTCCTCGTAGCGGCCGCTTTCCTGCCAGAGTTCGGCCGACTGCAGCGTCGGCATCAGAAGCTCGATCGCGCCGGCGCGGTTCTGTTCTTCGCGGATGATGGCGTTGACCTTGTCGAGCACGCGCTTTCCGAGCGGCAGCCAGGAATAGATGCCCTGGCTCTGCTGCCGGATCATCCCGGCGCGCAGCATCAGGCGGTGGGAGACGATCTCCGCTTCCTTGGGGTTTTCCTTGAGGATCGGCAGGAAATAGCGCGAAAGACGCATAACAGGTTCCAACAGTTGAGGATTCCGCAGAACGGGCGGAATCAGCCATGACGAGGGTAATTCTCGAAGCGTTCATAGCGGTTTCCCTCCCCGAAGAAAACCCGCCACCGCCGCGCCGTCCCGTCACCCACAGGTGGATGGTGGGCGGCCGTCGGAATGAGGCTGTCGGTGCGCAAGTGCCGCTCTGCGCACTTCGACTGCGACAAATCGGACCCTATGGTTTTTTTCGGGCGACTGTAGCAAATATGCAAAAAATGGGGTGACAAAGCGCACAAGTTGGGCTAGCGTGAGCCCACAAAAGAGGCAGGGAGTTCAAATTCTTGCCAATTCGCGGTCAAGTCTTGGGAGGATCAGATCTTAGGCGCGCTCGTTCGCAGCCCCTTAAATGGTGAAGGATCACGCGATACTTGAACAAGGTCTTCGGGCCTTGTTTTTTTTTGCCTTCAGAGATCTTGAAGCATCAGGCGGCGCCAGGGCCGACCGCTCTTTCCGCTGAAATGACAATTACTTAAGCGCCACTTCTGCGGATCTGAATCAGACTCCGCGCGAAGACGCGTCCATGTGTGCGCTGATGAAGGCGGGCAATCAGTCGAATTTCGGAAGGAAGTTCGGCAGGCTGTCGAGACCCAAGCCGAAATAGGTCGTCACCAGGTACCAGCCGCCGTAGATGGCGGCCGACACGACGGTGGTCAACAACACGACCCTGCCGCCGCGAAAACGCGCCGGCGCGCTCTCGACGCTGCCCGGGACAACCTCTTCAGCCTCGGCCTGGGTCCGCATACCGATCGGCAGAATGGCGAACAGCGTGATCCACCAGATGACGAAATAGACCGCGAAGGCGGAGAGGATGGGCATTGTCAGGATTCCTATAGCTGGCCGGCACAGGCGATGTGCAGGGCCTCGGGCGACTTATAGGACCGCTCGCCGCGCGGCGCAAATGCCAAGACCCGTCAGGGTTCAGACCTGCTCAAGTTCGATCAGCGTTCCGTAGAAGTCCTTCGGATGCAGGAACAGCACCGGCCTGCCGTGGGCGCCGATCTTCGGGTCACCGCCGCCGAGCACCCGTGCCCCGCCGCTTGCGAGTTGGTCGCGCGCGGCCAGGATATCCTCGACCTCATAGCAGATGTGATGCATGCCGCCGCCAGGGTTCTTGGTGAGGAAGGCGGTGATCGGCGAGTCGGCGCCGAGAGGCTCGAGCAGCTCGATCTTGGTATTCGGCAGTTCGACGAAGACGACCGTCACGCCATGCTCAGGCAGAGCCTGCGCCTGCGAGACATGCGCACCGAGCGTATCGCGATAGGATGCGGTCGCAGCGACGAGATCCGGAACGGCGATGGCGACGTGATTGACGCGTCCAAGCATGAGAGACTCCCTAAAAGACGAAACGCGGCGAAGCTATACCAGCTTCGCCGCGAAGATCATTCAGACTTTGGTCACGAACACGGTGACGATCGGCTTCTTGCCCCAGGCATCGTTGGCCGTGCCACGCACCGCGCGGCGGATGCTCTCGCGCACCATTTCCAGATCCTTGCGCCGCGCACGCGGAATGCTCTCGACTGCGCCGAGAACGGCGTCATAGAGGGTGTCCTCCATGGATTCGCCCTCCTGGTCGAATTGCGGCAGGCCGAAGGTGACCAATCCCGGATCGCCGAGAAACTCGAATTTGCTGTCCAGCAGCACGTTGATGGCGACGTGGCCGACATAGGAGAGCTTGCGCCGGTTGGCGATGCCCATCTCGTCGAGATCGCCAAGCAGCTTGCCGTCCTTGTAGATACGGCCATGCGGCACCTGGTCGATGACCTCAGCCGCACCGGGCGCCAGACGCAGCATGTCGCCGTTTCGCACACGCGGCACGCTCTTGATGCCGGCCTGCTCCGCGAGCTCCGCCTGGGAAATCAGATGGGCGGCTTCGCCATGCACGGGCACGAGGATCTGCGGTCTCGTCCATTCGTACATCTGCAACAGCTCGTTGCGCCGCGGATGGCCCGATACGTGGACCAGCGCCTCGCTGTCGGTGACGATGTGAACGCCCTGCTCCATCAGGCCGTTCTTGATCTCGATGATGGCCTTCTCATTGCCCGGAATGGTGCGCGACGAGAAGACCACGGTGTCGCCGGCGGTCAGCGCCACGTTGCGCATCTCGTCGCGGGCGATCTTGGCCAGCGCCGCGCGGGGTTCGCCCTGGCTGCCGGTCAGGATGATGACGACCTTGTCGCGCGGGATGAAGCCGAATTCGTCCTCGGCGATGAAGGGCTTCAAGCCCTGCATGATGCCGAGATCGTCGGCGACGGCGCAGACGCGCTTCAGCGACGAACCGAGCAGCAGGACCTCGCGGCCGGCCGCTTCGGCCGCCTGGGCGATCGAGCGGATACGGCCGACATTCGACGAGAAGGTGGTGATCGCGACGCGGCCCTCGGCCGCCTCGATGATCTGGCGCAGCCCCTCCGAGACCTGTTCCTCCGAGGGCGATACGCCATCGCGCATGGAATTGGTGCTGTCGCACATGACGGCCAGCACGCCCTCGTCGCCGAGCGCGCGGAAGCGCGCTTCGTCGGTCAGCGGCCCGAGCGACGGATGATGGTCGATCTTCCAGTCGCCGGTGTGGATGACGTTGCCGAGCGGCGTGCGGATGACCAGCGACATCGGCTCGGGGATCGAGTGATTGACGCCGACTGCCTCGATCGAGAACGGGCCGACATTGATCACGTCGCCGGCCTTGAACGGGGTTACCGGGATTTTTGCCCGGCTGCCTTCGTAGTCGCGCTTGGCTTCCAGCATGCCGGCGGTGAAGCCGGAGCCATAGACGGGGACGTTGAGGCCCGGCCAGATGTCGTTGAGGCCGCCATAGTGGTCCTCATGCGCATGGGTGATGATGATCGCCTTGAGCTTGTTCTTGCGGGCGGCGATGAAGCTGACATCGGCAAGCACGAGATCGACGCCCGGCAGATCGGGACCCGGGAAGGTCACGCCGCAATCGACCATGATCCATTCGCGGCTCGACGGGGCGCCGTAGCCATAGAGTGCGAGGTTCATGCCGATTTCGCCGACGCCGCCCAGCGGCACGAACACCAGTTCTTCGTTCTTTGCCATTCTTTCCTTGATCCAGTTCACCCGAAGAAGACGTCGCCAGCAGCGATCGCCATGCGGCCATCTTCGCCGCGGTCGAGTATCAGCATGCCTTTATCATCGATTCCGCAAAAGTAACCGGAAATCGACCGGTCCGGCAGGTTCACCGTGATTTTTTCACCGATGCCGCAGGCGACCGCGCGCCAGCGTTCGACGATCCTGGCGATCCCTCTGCCCTCGTCCCAGATTGCCAGGATGTCGGCCATGCTGGCAAACAGATGGGCAAAGAGCTCCGCCGGCGAGACAAAGACCCCGTGATCGTTGAGCGAGGTGACGGGATAGGCCGTCTCTTCCGGCTTGGCGCGAATGTTGATGCCGATGCCGATCACCAGCGCATAGCGTCCGTCGGCCAGTCGCTCGCCTTCCAGCAGGATTCCGCAGGTCTTCCTGCGGCCGATCAGGATGTCGTTCGGCCACTTGACGTCGAGCGGCGGCGCATCGGCGGGAAGCACCTTGCGGATCGCGCCATGGACGGCCAGCGCCACGGCGAGCGGCAAGGAGGCCATCCGCTCAAGCGGTGCCGGGTCGATCAGCAGCAGCGACGCATAGAGATTGCCGGGTTCGGACATCCAGGCACGGCCACGACGCCCCCGCCCTCCGGTCTGGCTGTCGGCCGTGATCCAGAGAAAACCGAAATCGCCCGCGCGAGCGCGGGCGAGACATTCCGTATTGGTCGACGCGACGGCGCCGAGGGCCTCATGCCGGAAGTCGTCGAGCGACAACCGGCCCTGTCCGCGCCCCTCGCTCAATTAAAGAGCGTCTTGGCGGCGGCTTCGGCGGCAGTCCCGAGCGGCCCGCCGACCAGCACATAGCCTACGACGAACAGACCGGAGAGGCCGAAGACGAGGCGGAGTTCGCCGGCAATGCGCGAGAACTCACCCTTGGCTTCGTCGAACCACATCACCTTGACGACGCGCAGATAGTAGAAGGCGCCGACGACCGACGACAGCACGCCGATGATGGCCAAGGCATAAAGCTTGGCTTCGATGGCGGCGACGAAGACGAAGTACTTCCCAAAGAAGCCCGCGAGCGGCGGAATGCCGGCCAGCGAGAACATCAGCGCGGTCAGCACAATCGCCATGAACGGCTTGGTGGTCGACAGGCCGGCGAGATCGTCGATGTTCTCGACATTGCCGCCTTCCTTCTGCTTCATCGCCATGATGCAGGCGAAGGTACCGAGCGTCATGATGAGGTAGATCAGCATGTAGGTGATGACGCCGGTGACGCCGGTTTCGGTTCCGGCGGCGAGGCCCACGAGGGCGTAGCCCATGTGGCCGATCGACGAATAGGCCATCAGTCGCTTGATGTTGCGCTGGCCGATCGCGGCGAACGAACCGAGCAGCATCGAGGCGATCGCGATGAAGACGACGATCTGCTGCCATTCGGCGAAGATCGGCAGGAAGGCGTCGATGACGATGCGCACGATGATCGCCATGGCGCCGATCTTCGGAGCGGCGGCCAGGAAGGCGGTGACCGGGGTCGGTGCGCCTTCGTAGACGTCCGGCGTCCACATGTGGAACGGAACGGCCGAGATCTTGAAGGCGAGGCCGGCCAGGATGAAGACCAGGCCGAAGATCAGGCCGAGACCCGGCTTGCCGGCGGCGAGTACGGTGGCGATCTCGTCGAAGCCGGTATTGCCGGTAAAGCCGTAGACCAGCGACATGCCGTAGAGCAGCATGCCCGACGACAGGGCGCCAAGGACGAAGTATTTCAGGCCGGCTTCGGTCGAGCGCAGGCTGTCGCGGTTGATCGCGGCGACGACGTAGAGCGCCAGCGACTGCAGTTCGAGCGACAGGTAGAGCGAGATGAGGTCGTTGGCGGAGATCATCAGCATGATGCCAAGCGTCGCCAGCACCAGCAGGACCGGGAACTCGAACTTGTCGAGATGGTCGCGGCGGGCATGGCCGACCGCCATGATCATGGCGGTGATCGAACCCACCAGGGCCAGCACCTTCATGAAGCGGGCGAAGCCGTCCGCCAGATAGGCGCCGCCAAAGGCGGTGCCCTCGGCCGGAACCAGGATCATCCACAGGCCGGACGCGATCAGCAGTGCGACAGCGAGGCCCATGACGGTCGTCGCCGACTTCTCGCCGGAGAAGACGCCGATCATCAGCAACACCAGAGCGCCGACCGCGAGGATCAGTTCCGGCGTGACCAGATGCAGACTAGCGAGGAGTGTTTCAGGGGTCATGTCCAATGGATCCTGTCGTCAGTTCGCGATGAGCGCAACGGATTGCGCTGCCTGCAGTGCGGCTTCGTAGTTGTTCACGAGAAGGTCGACCGATGCGGCCGTGGCGTCGAAGATCGGAGCCGGGTAGACGCCGAAGAAGATCGTCAGCGCAATCAGCGGGTAGAGAATGAACTTCTCGCGCAGCGACAGATCGAGAAGACCCTTCAGGCTTTCCTTCTCCAGCGCACCGAAGACGACCCGGCGATAGAGCCAGAGCGCGTAGGCGGCCGAGAGGATGACGCCGGTGGCGGCGAACAGCGCGACCCAGGTATTGGCGCGGAAGGCGCCGATCAGGGTCAGGAATTCGCCGACGAAGCCGGACGTGCCCGGAAGGCCGACATTCGCCATGGTGAAGATCATGAAGGCCGTGGCGTATTTCGGCATGTTGTTGGCAAGGCCACCATAGGCGGCGATCTCGCGGGTGTGCATGCGGTCATAGATCACGCCGACGCAGAAGAAGAGCGCGGCGGAAACGAAGCCGTGGCTGATCATCTGGAAGATCGCGCCCTGCACGCCCTGGGTATTGGCGGCAAAGGTGCCCATCGTCACGTAACCCATGTGGGCGACGGAGGAATAGGCGATGACCTTCTTCATGTCGTCCTGCATCAGCGCCACCAGCGAGGTGTAGATGATGGCGATGACGGAAAGCGTGAAGACCATCGGCGCGAAGAAGTCGGAGGCCAGCGGAAACATCGGCAGCGAGAAGCGCAGCAGACCGTAGCCGCCGAGCTTCAGGAGGATGCCGGCCAGGATCATCGAACCGGCCGTCGGCGCCTGAACGTGGGCGTCGGGAAGCCAGGTGTGGACCGGCCACATCGGCATCTTGACCGCAAACGAGGCGAAGAAAGCGAGCCACAGCCAGGTCTGCATCTCGGCCGGGAACTTGTGGTTCAACAGCTGGGTGATGTCGGTCGTGCCGGCATTCCAGTACATGGCCATGATGGCAAGCAGCATCAGCACGGAGCCGAGCAGCGTGTAGAGGAAGAACTTGTAGGAAGCGTAGACGCGATCCTTGCCACCCCATACACCGATGATGATGAACATCGGGATCAGACCGGCCTCGAAGAACACGTAGAACAGAACGATGTCGAGCGAGACGAAGACACCGATCATCAGGGTTTCGAGGATCAGGAACGCGATCATGTATTCCTTGATGCGCTTCTCGACCGAAACCCAGCTGGCGAGAATGCAGAACGGCATGAGCATCGTCGTCAGGATGACGAACAGCATGGAAATGCCGTCGACGCCGAGATGATAGGCGATGCCGGTGCCGAGCCACTCGCTCTTCTCGACCATCTGGAAGCCGGCGTTCGAATTGTCGAAGCCGATCCAGACGAAGAGCGAGACGACAAAGGTGAAGACCGTCGTCAGAAGCGAGACATTGAGGATGTTGCGGCGGCCGAGGCTGGTGTCCTGGCGCGTCAGGAGGAGCAACGCCACGCCGACCAGCGGCAGAAAGGTGACCGTCGAGAGAATGGGCCAATCGGTCATCAGAAGGAACTCCCGAGCATCATCCAGGTAACAAGGGCCGCGATACCGATCAGCATCGCGAAGGCATAGTGATAGAGGTAGCCAGACTGCAGGCGGACGACACGCTGGGTCAGGCCGGCAACGCCGGCGGCGACACCGTCGGGGCCGTAGGCGTCGATGACGCCGACGTCACCCTTCTTCCACAGGAAGCGGCCGAGCGCCTTGGCGGAACGGACGAACAGAAGGTCGTAGAGTTCGTCGAAGTACCACTTGTTGAGCAGGAACTGGTAGAGCACGCGATGCTGCTCTGCGAGAACCTTCGGCGTCGAGGGCGACTTGATGTACATGTACCAGGCGGTGACGAAGCCGGTCAGCATGGCGACGAAGGGGCTCCACTTGACCCAGGTCGGGACGTGGTGGAACTCTTCGAGGATCTCGTTCTCAGGCCCCGTGAAGAGCGCGCCCTTCCAGAACTCGTTGTATTCGTGGCCGAAGAAGTAGCCTTCGAAGACAACGCCGGCGAACACGGCGCCGAGCACCAGCACGACGAGCGGGAACAGCATGACCATCGGCGATTCATGCACATGGTGCATGACGTCGGCCGAAGCGCGCGGCTTGCCGAAGAAGGTGAGGAAAGCCAGGCGCCAGGAGTAGAAGCTGGTGAACAGCGCGGCGATGACGAGCAGCGTGAAGGCGAAGCCGGCGACGCTCGAATGCGAGGCGAAGGCGGATTCGATGATCACGTCCTTGGAGAAGAAGCCGGCAAAACCGATCATCGTGCCCGGGATGCCGACGCCGGTGAGCGCCAGCGTGCCGATGGTCATGGCCCAGAAGGTATAGGGAATGTGCTTCCGCAGGCCGCCCATGTAGCGCATGTCCTGCTCGCCGTCGACGGCATGGATGACCGAGCCGGCGCCGAGGAAGAGGAGCGCCTTGAAGAAGGCGTGGGTGAACAGGTGGAAGACGGCGGCGCCATAGGCACCGACGCCGAGTGCGACGAACATGTAGCCGAGCTGCGAGCAGGTCGAATAGGCGATGACGCGCTTGATGTCGTTCTGCACTAGGCCGACGGTCGCCGCAAAGAAGGCGGTGATCGCGCCGATCAGGGTGACGAAGGTCAGCGCATCCGGCGAGAGTTCGAACAGCGGCGACATGCGGGCGACGAGGAAGACGCCGGCGGTGACCATGGTTGCGGCATGGATGAGGGCTGAGACCGGAGTCGGGCCTTCCATCGCGTCCGGCAGCCAGGTGTGCAGCAGGAACTGCGCCGACTTGCCCATGGCGCCCATGAACAGCAGCAGGCAGACGGCGGTGATCGCATGGCCCTTGTCGAGGCTCATGCCGAACAGGTTGATGACCGCTTCCGTGCTTTCTGCGCCTTCGGCCGGCAGATAGGTCTGGGCGGCGGCGAAGATCGTCTCGAAGTTGATCGAGCCGAACAGCACGAAAATGGCAGAAATGCCCAGGATGAAGCCGAAGTCGCCGACGCGGTTGACGATGAAGGCCTTCATGGCAGCGGCGGCAGCCGAGGGCTTCTTGAACCAGAAACCGATCAGCAGGTACGAGGCCAGGCCCACGCCTTCCCAACCGAAGAACATCTGCAGCAGGTTGTCAGAGGTCACCAGCATCAGCATGGCGAAGGTGAACAGCGACAGATAGGAGAAGAAGCGCGGCCGATGCGGATCGTGGTGCATGTAGCCGATCGAGTAGATGTGAACGAGCGTCGACACGGTGTTGACGACGACCAGCATGACGGCGGTCAGCGTGTCGATGCGCAGCGACCATTCCACATCGATGCCGCCGGACTGGATCCAGCGCAGGACGGAGACCTTGATGACCTCGTGGCCTTCGCCATGGCCGAGGCCGACATTGACGAAGACGATCCACGACAGCACGGCGACGATGACCATCAGACCGCTGGTGATGTATTCCGAAGCCTTGGCGCCGATCTGGCGGCCGAACAGGCCGGCGATGAGGGCGCCGATCAGCGGAAGAAAGACGATAGCCTTGTAGATGAGCATAGCCGTATCAGCCCTTCATCATATTGACGTCTTCGACCGCGATCGAGCCGCGATTGCGATAGAAGACCACGAGGATTGCGAGGCCGATCGCCGCTTCCGCGGCTGCCACCGTCAGGATGAACAGGGCGAAGACCTGGCCGACGATGTCGTTCAGGAAGACCGAGAAGGCCACCATGTTGACATTGACCGCAAGCAGGATGAGCTCGATCGACATCAGGATGACGATGACGTTCTTGCGGTTGAGGAAGATGCCGAAGACGCCGAGCGTAAAAAGCAGCGCGCTGACAGTCAGGTAGTGGGAAAGACCGATTTCCATAATTCTTGTTCCTTAACCTCTCAGCTGCCTCAGATGCCCTGGCCCGGCTTGACCTTGACCACCTTGACGGCGGTCTCAGGCGTGCGGGCAACCTGGCGGGAGACGTCCTGCCGCTTGATGTTCGTGCGGTGACGCAGCGTCAGCACGATCGCGCCGATCATGGCCACCAGAAGCACCAGGCCGGCGATCTGGAAGAAATAGACGTAGTTGGTATAGAGCACGTCGCCGAGGGCCGCGGTGTTGGTGCGATCGGTCAGCGCCGGGATCGGCATGGTGATCGACTTGGCAGCTTCCGGAGAAATCGCGCTGCCGCCGATGACGATCAGCAGCTCGGCCGCGACAATGACACCGACCAGCGCACCGATCGGGGCGTATTTCAGCGCGCCGGAGCGAAGCTCGGCAAAGTCGATGTCGAGCATCATGACGACGAAGAGGAAGAGAACCGCCACCGCGCCGACATAGACGACCAGAAGGATCATCCCCAGGAACTCGGCGCCGATCAGCAGGAACAGAGCCGACGCGTTCACGAAGGTGAGGATCAGGAACAGGACCGAATGGACCGGATTCCGTGCGGAAATGACCATGAACGCCGACGCTACCGCGACAAAGGCGAAGAGATAGAAAAAGAGAGCCTGAAGACCCATGTTGGTGCCTTTTCATCTTCCCCCGGGCGCGGGCCCCTGCCCTGCCGCCCGATGACCCTCAACCGGCATCCCCACCGATCAAGCGCCCCGTTTCAAATTGTGCCGCGGCGGGGCTCGTCCCTCGCCATGGCGCCGTCATACCGCCGATCAGCGGTACGGCGAATCCAGCGCGATGTTGCGCGCGATTTCGCGTTCCCAGCGGTCGCCGTTGTCGAGCAGCCGGGCCTTGTCGAAATAAAGCTCTTCGCGGGTCTCGGTGGCGAACTCGAAGTTCGGACCTTCGACGATCGCATCGACCGGGCAGGCTTCCTGACAGAAGCCGCAATAGATGCACTTCACCATGTCGATGTCGTAACGCACCGTGCGGCGGGTGCCGTCGTTGCGGCGCGGGCCGGCTTCGATGGTGATCGCCTGGGCAGGACAGATCGCCTCGCAGAGCTTGCAGGCGATGCAACGCTCTTCGCCGTTCGGATAGCGGCGCAGCGCATGTTCGCCGCGGAAACGCGGGGAAATCGGGCCCTTCTCGAACGGATAGTTGATCGTCGACTTGGGCGCGAAGAAATAGCGCATCGACAGGAAGAAGGCGCCGACGAACTCTTTCAGGAACAGGGAACTGATAGCCTGGGAAAGACCAGCCATCTCAACCTCCAAATCTGCCGAATGAACGGATGGCCATGATTATGCCCACCCCATGATCTTCAGCACGAATGCAACGATGATGACCATGGCGAGCGAGAGCGGAAGGAAGACCTTCCAGCCCAGGCGCATCAGCTGGTCATAGCGGTAGCGCGGCACGAAAGCCTTCACCATGGCGAACATGAAGAACACCAGGGATGCCTTCAGGACGAACCAGATGATGCCCGGTACCCAGTTCAGGAACCACACGTCGACCGGCGGCAGCCAGCCCCCGAGGAACAGGATGGTGGTCATGGCGCACATCAGGCAGATCGCCGCATATTCGCCGAGCATGAACATCATGTACGGGGTCGAGCCGTATTCGACCATGAAGCCGGCGACCAGTTCCGATTCCGCTTCCGGAAGGTCGAAGGGCGGACGGTTGGTCTCTGCCAGTGCCGAGATGAAGAAGATCACGAACATCGGGAAGAGTGCCAGCCAGTGCCAGTCGAGGAAGGAGTTCGGCAGGCCGACCATGGTGCCGAGGCCGTCCTTCTGGGCGTAGACGATGTCGGTGAGGTTCAGCGAACCGACGCACAGCAGGACGGTGACGATGACGAGCCCGATCGAGACTTCATAGGACACCATCTGTGCCGCGGAGCGCAGCGCACCGAGGAACGGGTACTTCGAGTTCGAAGCCCAGCCGCCCATGATGATGCCGTAGACCTCGAGCGAGGAGATGGCGAAGATGTAGAGAATGCCGACATTGATGTTGGCGATCACCCAGCCGTCGGCGAGCGGCACGACGGCCCAGGTGGCGAGCGCCAGCGTCACTGCGACCAGCGGCGCCAGGAGGAAGACGCCCTTGTTGGCGCCGGCCGGAATGACCGGTTCCTTGAAGACGAACTTCAAAAGGTCGGCGAAGGACTGGAACAGACCCCAGGGACCGACGACGTTCGGACCGCGACGCATCTGAACGGCTGCCCAGATCTTGCGGTCGGCCAGAAGGATATAGGCAATGAACAGCAGGAGGGCGACCAGAAGCAGAAGCGACTGGCCGATCATGATGGCCGCCGGCCAGACATATGTGGAAACGAAGCTATCCATGATCCCCTGCCCTTACTCTGCCGCAGCCTTGAAATTGTTGCGGGCCAACGCCGAGCACTCGGCCATGACGGCCGAAGCGCGAGCGATCGGGTTCGTCAAATAGAAGTCTTTCACCGGCGACGCAAACGCGGATTTCGTCATCGTCCCGGCTTTTTTCGCAAGTGCGGCAATTTCGGCACCGGTGCCCGGTGCGATCTCGTCGAGCGCGGCGAAATGCGGGTAGTCCGCATAGAGTTTCGCCCGCAGAGCGCCCAGCGAATCATAGGGAAGCTTCTTGCCGAGCACGTCGGAAAGTGCCCGAATGATCGCCCAGTCTTCGCGGGCATCGCCCGGCGCGAAGCCGGCGCGGTTGCCCATCTGGACGCGGCCTTCGGTATTGACCCAGGTGCCCGACTTTTCGGTATAGGTCGCACCCGGCAGGATGACGTCGGCATGGTGCGCGCCGTTGTCCCCATGGCTGCCGATGTAGACGGTGAACTTCGCAGCCTTCTTGGTGAAGTCGAGTTCGTCGGCGCCGAGCAGGAAGAGCACGTCCATCGAGGCCAGCATTTCTGCGGCAGCGACACCGCCCTGGCCCGGCGCGAAGCCGAGGTCGAGGCCACCGACGCGCGAGGCGGCGGTGTGCAGGACGGCAAAGCCGTTCCACTCGTCGGAGACTGCGCCGACGGCATCGGCAAGCTTTGCGGCATTGCCCAGCACGGCTGCACCTTCAGCCCCGACGAGCGCACCCTGGCCAACGATGATCAGCGGGTTCTTGGCGGCCTTGAGCTTCTCGACGAAGCTGTTTTTGCCGGAAACAAGCTCGGCCAGCGTTTCCGTGCCGGCACCCAGGTATTCGTAAGGATAGCGCATCTCGCCGCCTTCGCCGATCACGCCGATCGGCAGGCCGCTGCGGCGCCAGGCCTTGCGGATGCGGGCGTTGAGCACGGCCGCCTCGTAGCGCGGATTGGCGCCGACGATCAGGATCGCGTCTGCCGACTCGATGCCTTCGATGGTGGAATTGAACAGGTAGCTTGCGCGACCGAGCGACGGATCAAGTGCCGCCCCATCCTGGCGACAGTCGGTATTGGCCGAGCCGAGCGAGGCAATGAGCGCCTTGAGGGCATACATTTCCTCGACCGAAGCGAGATCGCCGGCGATCGCGCCGATCTTGGCGCCCGTGGTGGCGGAAACAGCCGACTTGATGGCGGCGAATGCTTCGCCCCAGGTGGCAGCCTGCAGGCGGCCGTCACGGCGGACATAGGGCCGGTCGAGGCGCTGGGTCTTCAGGCCGTCCCAGATGAAACGGCTCTTGTCGGAAATCCACTCCTCGTTCACCTGCTCGTTGACACGCGGCATGATGCGCATGACTTCGCGGCCGCGGGTGTCGACGCGGATCGCGCTGCCGAGCGCGTCCATGACATCGATCGATTCGGTCTTGTTCAGTTCCCACGGACGGGCGGTGAAGGCGAAGGGCTTGGAGGTCAGCGCGCCGACCGGGCAAAGGTCGACGACGTTGCCCTGCAGCTCGGAGGTCATCGCCTGCTCGAGATAGGTGGTGATCTCGGCATCCTCGCCGCGGCCGATCAGGCCGAGCTCGGCAATGCCGGCAACCTCGGTGGTGAAGCGGACGCAACGCGTGCAGTGGATGCAGCGGTTCATCACGGTCTTGACCAGCGGGCCGATATACTTGTCTTCGACGGCGCGCTTGTTCTCGGTATAGCGCGAGCTGTCGATACCGAAGGCCATGGCCTGGTCCTGCAGGTCGCACTCGCCACCCTGGTCGCAGATCGGGCAATCCAGCGGATGGTTGATCAGCAGGAATTCCATCACGCCTTCGCGGGCCTTCTTGACCATCGGCGTGTTGGTGAAGACTTCCGGCAGTTCGCCGTTCGGGCCGCCACGGATGTCGCGCACGCCCATGGCGCAGGAGGCTGCCGGCTTCGGCGGGCCACCCTTCACCTCGACGAGGCACATACGGCAATTGCCGGCAACCGACAGCCGTTCATGGAAACAAAAGCGCGGGACTTCGGCGCCGGCTTCCTCGCACGCCTGCAACAGCGTGAAATGATCCGGGACTTCAATCTCTTTACCGTCGACTTTCAGCTTTGCCATATTCGCCTTCCTGCCTCACGCATAGTGCGCATTGCACCGCAGTCTTCGCTGCGGCAGGCGGAACCGACCAACCTGGATTGGCTCGTCCCGCCGTTTATTTCCTTATCCTCACCCCGTATCGCGAGGCTGGAGATCCGTTGTTCTTCGCCGACCGCGAAACGCCCCCTGTCGGGCGTTGCGCCGTCCCTATTTCCTGCCACGCGCCAGTTGGCGCGCCTGACCTGCCCAGTCGTCGCGAACGACGCGTCCGTCCAGACCGATCGCCGCGTCGAGCGCTTCGAGTTCGGCCGCGTCAAGCGCCGCCAGATCCGAAAAGCGCCGAATGCCGCGACCGTGCAGCACCTGCTCCAGCTTCGGGCCGACCCCTTCGATCTTCTTCAGATCGTCGGCCTTGCCATTCGCCCTTGCGGCCTTCGCTGCCACGACCGGCTTCTCGGTTACGGCAACCTTGGCCTCTGCCGCAACCTTGGCGACGGGCGCCTTGGCAACAGCGGGCTTGGCCTTTGCCTCCACCGGCCTCGTCTTCGTCGCAGTCGGTTTCGCCGACTTGGTCGTGGCCGGCTTCGGCTGCGCCGCCTTGCGGGGCTTCGCGTCCTTGACCGTTGCCGCCGGCTCGACCGTTGCGACCGTTTCCGCTGCGCCCTCGACCGAAGTCCCGGCCTTTGCCTGTTCTTCCTCGAGCTTGCGCGCCAGCTTGTTGGTCGCGTCCAGCGCGCCGTGCAGCGAGCCAAAGAACACGCTGGTCATGTGCGTGGCAAAACCGAAACCGATCGCCGTGGCCGCCGCCAGCGCCGCGGTCGGATGGGCCATCAGCGGATGCAGCGGCACATGCGGCATGTCCTTCAGCGCATCGGTAAGATGGCTGAAGTCAGCCGGCTCTGCCGACTGCCCCTCCCCCGTCTTGTCCGATGCCTTGGCCATGACCGCTGGTCCTTACTCTGCCGCTTCCAGCACCACGCCATGCGCCATGGCATTGCGGGTGTACTGGTCGATGCGCGCTTCCATTTCCGGACGGAAATGCTTGATCAGGCCCTGGATCGGCCAGGCGGCCGCATCGCCGAGCGCACAGATGGTGTGCCCCTCGATCTGCTTGGTCACCTGGAACAGCATGTCGATTTCGCGCTTCTGGGCATTGCCCTTCACCATGCGCTCCATCACCCGCATCATCCAGCCCGTGCCTTCGCGGCACGGCGTGCACTGACCACAGCTCTCATGCTTGTAGAAAGCCGAGAGGCGCCAGATGGCCTTCACGATGTCGGTCGACTTGTCCATGACGATGACCGCAGCGGTGCCGAGGCTGGAACCAACCTCGCGCAGGCCGTCATAGTCCATGATGGCGTCCTTCATCTGGGCGCCCGGCACGCAAGGCACCGAAGAGCCGCCCGGGATGACGGCGAGCAGGTTGTCCCAGCCGCCGCGGATGCCACCGCAATGCTTTTCGATCAGTTCATGGAACGGGATCGACATCGCGTCCTCGACCGTGCACGGCTTGTTGACGTGACCGGAGATCGAATAGAGCTTCGTGCCGGTGTTGTTCGGGCGGCCAAAGCTGGAATACCAGCCGGCGCCGCGACGCAGGATGGTCGGGGTGACCGCGATCGATTCGACGTTGTTGACCGTCGTCGGGCAGCCATAGAGCCCCATGTTGGCCGGGAACGGCGGCTTCAGGCGCGGCTGGCCCTTCTTGCCTTCCAGGCTTTCGAGCAGTGCCGTTTCCTCGCCGCAGATATAGGCGCCGGCACCGTGATGGACGACGATGTCGATGTCGTAGCCGAGCTTGTTGTTCTTGCCGAGCAGGCCGTATTCATAGCACTCGTCGATCGCCGCCTGCAGTGCCTCGCGTTCGCGCATGAACTCGCCACGCACGTAGATGAAGGCATGGTGGGCGCCCATGGCAAACGACGCGATCACGCAGCCTTCGATCAGCGTGTGCGGATCGTGGCGCATGATGTCGCGGTCCTTGCAGGTACCGGGTTCGGACTCGTCGGCATTGACCACGAGATAGTGCGGACGGCCGTCGGATTCCTTCGGCATGAAGGACCACTTGAGGCCGGTCGGGAAGCCGGCGCCGCCACGGCCGCGCAGGCCCGAGGCCTTGACCTCGTTGATGATCCAGTCACGGCCCTTTTCGAGCAGCTGCTTGGTTCCATCCCAATGACCACGGCTCATGGCGCCCTTCAGGGACTTGTCCTTGAGGCCGTAGATATTGGTAAAGATGCGATCCTGATCTCTCAACATATCCTAACCTCTTACCGCGGCTTCTTGCCGAAGACCTTGATGTATTCGGCTTCACCGCCCTTGGCGAGCGCCTTGGCCTGCTTGACCCAGTCGTCGCGCTCGATGCGGCCGGCGAACTTCAGATAGCCGTCGACCCATTCGCGCTCGGCCTTCTTCCAGCCGGCGATCTGGGCAAAAGTGTAGATGCCGAGGCCGTTCAGGATGCCCTCGATCTTCGGACCGACGCCGGAGATCATCTTCAGGTCGTCCGGCGTGGCCGGCTTTTCGACGGAAGCCGGACGGTTCTTGTCGTCCAGCGACGGCTGGGCGACGGCCGGCGCCTTCGGCGCCTTGCCGGCACCATCAGCTGCAGCCGTCTCGGAAATGACTTCCTTGATCTCGTCGCTCGCAGGCTTTGCGCTCTTGCGCGCCGGCTTCACTTCGGGACCGCCCGGCGTTGCGGTCTTGCCGTCGGCCGGGGTCTTGAGGGCTGCGTTGGTCTCGTCGGTGGTGGTCACCGGCTTTGCTGCATTCGCCGGCGGAACGGCGATGGCTGCGGCCGGAGCGGCCTCCACCCTCGGCGCCGGCTTGACGTCGGCTTCGGTCAGCGTGGTCGGGCCGCCGGCCGGGGCTGAATAGACACGATCGACCTGCGGGCCGGGCGTGATGTCGGACCCCTTGCCTGCCTGAAAACGGTCGATGATGTGCTCGAGCTGAGTCGGCGTCAGATCTTCGTAAGAGTCCTTGAAGATCATCACCATCGGCGCATTCACGCAGGCGCCCTGACACTCAACCTCTTCCCACGACAGCGTGCCGTCGGCATTGAGTTCCAACGGATCGTGATGGATCTTCGACTTGCAGACGCCGATCAGGTCCTCGGCGCCGCGCAGCATGCACGGCGTGGTGCCACAGACCTGGACGTGCGCACGAGTGCCGACCGGCTTCAGCTGGAACTGGGTGTAGAAGGTCGCGACTTCCAACACGCGGATATACGGCATGGAGAGCTTGTCGGCGACGAATTCGATCGCCGCGCGGGTGACCCAACCGTCCTGCTCCTGGGCACGCATCAGCAGCAGGATCACCGCAGACTGCTGCCGGCCTTCCGGATATTTGGCAATCGTTGCCTCGGCCCAGGCAGTGTTCTCCTCGTTGAAGGAGAAAGCTGCGGGCTGGAATTGGTCATCGGCTAGTCGACGAACGGACATTACTTCCTCACGCCTTGTCTCAATTTATGGATCCACACCGCGAATTCGTCAGGGACGTGAATTCGCAGGCGTAGGCCGAATTTTCTTTCTGCAGGAATACGATCAGCTTGGAACCGTTGGCGACGGTCGACTTGATCTCGTAGCCCTGCTTGATGAGGTCTCCCATCGACGACGCGGAGCCGCTCGACGACACGCCCGCATCCTGCGCATAGGCGCCGGCGGCGAAAAGCACGGTGGCGATCGTCAAAAGCGGGCGCATCATCAGCGGTCGACCTCACCGAACACGATGTCGAGCGAACCGAGGATCGCCGAGATGTCGGCGAGCTGGTGGCCGCGGCAGATGTAATCCATCGCCTGGAGATGCGCATAGCCCGGCGCGCGGATCTTGCAGCGGTACGGCTTGTTGGTGCCGTCCGAGACGAGATAGACGCCGAATTCGCCCTTGGGCGCCTCGACCGCGGCGTAAACCTCGCCGGCCGGAACGTGGTAGCCTTCGGTGTAGAGCTTGAAGTGATGGATCAGCGCTTCCATCGACCGCTTCATCTCGCCGCGCTTCGGCGGAACGACCTTGCCGTCGATCGAGGAGATCGGACCGGTCTTGGCGTCACCCAGCAGGCGGTTGACGCACTGCTTCATGATCTTGACCGATTCGTGCATCTCGAACATGCGGATCAGGTAACGGTCGTAGCAGTCGCCGTTCTTGCCGACCATGATGTCGAAGTCGAGATCGGCGTAGCACTCGTAGGGCTGCGACTTGCGCAGGTCCCAGGCGGCGCCTGAGCCGCGCACCATCACGCCGGAGAAGCCCCAGGCCCAGCAGTCCTCAAGGCTGACGACGCCGATGTCGACGTTGCGCTGCTTGAAGATGCGGTTGCCGGTCAAAAGAGCGTCGATGTCGTTGAGCTTGGCCGGGAACTGGTCGCACCACTTGCCGATGTCCTCGACCAGTTCGTGCGGCAGATCCTGGTGAATGCCGCCCGGCCGGATATAGGCCGAGTGCATGCGCGCGCCGCAGGCCCGCTCATAGAACACCATCAGCTTTTCGCGTTCCTCGAAGCCCCAGAGCGGCGGCGTCAGCGCGCCGACGTCCATGGCCTGGGTCGTGACGTTCAAGAGATGCGACAGGATACGGCCGATTTCCGAATAGAGGACGCGGATCAGCTGGCCGCGGATCGGGATCTCGACGCCGAGCAGCTTTTCGACCGCCAGCGAATAGGCATGTTCCTGGTTCATCGGCGCGACATAGTCGAGCCGGTCGAAATAGGGCAGCGCCTGCAGATAGGTCTTGGTCTCGATCAGCTTCTCGGTGCCGCGGTGCAGCAGGCCGATATGCGGATCGACGCGCTCGACGATTTCGCCGTCCAATTCCAGGACGAGGCGCAGAACGCCGTGCGCCGCGGGATGCTGCGGGCCGAAGTTGATGTTGAAATTGCGGACGTTGTGTTCCGACATGACGATAACCTTCCGTCCCTACTGCTTCGCCTTCTCGTCGCCCGGCAGCACGTAGTCCGTGCCTTCCCAGGGCGAGAGGAAGTCGAAATTGCGGAATTCCTGCTTGAGCTCGACCGGTTCATAGACGACGCGCTTGGCGTTGTCGTCGTAGCGGACCTCGACGAAGCCGGTGGTCGGGAAGTCCTTGCGCAGCGGATGCCCCTCGAAACCGTAGTCGGTGAGGATGCGGCGCAGGTCCGGATGGTCGGTGAACATGATGCCGTACATATCCCAGGCCTCGCGCTCGAACCAGTCGGCGCCCGGAAAGACGGAACAGGCCGAAGGAACCGGCTTGTCCTCGTTGGTCGCGACCTTGACGCGGATGCGCAGGTTCTGGCGCGGCGAGAGCAGGTGGTAGACCACGTCGAAGCGATCTGCGCGCTTCGGATAGTCGACGCCGCAGATGTCGATCAGGTTGACGAACCCGCATTGCACGTCGTCGCGCAGGAAGGTCAGGAGCGCGATCACGTTTTCCGGCTTTGCCGTCAGCGTCAGCTCGCCGTACAGCGTTTCCGAAGAGGCGATGAGCGCACCACGCACCTCGGAGAGGTAGGATGCAAGCTCGTTCAGGGCTTCACTCATTTGTCTCGTCCCTTCGCCTTACCGTTCGATGGTGCCGGTGCGGCGGATCTTCTTCTGCAGCAGAAGCACGCCGTAAAGCAGCGCCTCTGCCGTGGGCGGACAGCCCGGCACGTAGATGTCGACCGGCACGACGCGGTCACAGCCCCGCACGACCGAATAGGAATAGTGGTAGTAGCCGCCGCCGTTGGCGCAGGAGCCCATCGAGATGACATAGCGCGGTTCCGGCATCTGGTCGTAGACCTTGCGCAGAGCGGGCGCCATCTTGTTGGTCAGCGTGCCGGCGACGATCATCACATCGGACTGGCGCGGGCTGGCGCGCGGCGCAAAACCGAAGCGCTCGACGTCGTAACGCGGCATGGAGAGCTGCATCATCTCGACCGCACAGCAGGCGAGACCGAAGGTCATCCACATCAGCGAGCCGGTGCGCGCCCAGTTGATCAGCTCGTCGGTCGAGGTGACGAGAAAGCCCTTGTCGGCAAGCTCATTGTTGATCTCGCCGAAGAAGGCATCGTCGGAACCGATCGGCTTGCCGGTGTTGGGATCGATGATCCCCTTGGCCTGCGGCGCAACCAGCGTCGTGTTGGACTGGCTCACTCCCATTCGAGTGCCCCCTTCTTCCATTCATAGATAAAGCCGATGGTCAGCACGCCGAGGAACACCATCATGGACCAGAAGCCGAACCAGCCCACCTCCCCGAACGAGACCGCCCAGGGGAAAAGGAAAGCGACTTCGAGGTCGAAGATGATGAAGAGGATCGACACCAGATAGAAGCGGATGTCGAATTTCATGCGCGCATCGTCGAAAGCGTTGAAGCCGCATTCGTAAGCCGAGAGCTTTTCCGAGTCGGGCGCCTTGAAGGCAACGGCGAACGGCGCGATCAGCAGCGCCAGGCCGATTACAAGGGCAATACCGATGAAAATGGCAATCGGAACGTAGGAACTGAGCAGTTCAGTCATCATGTCCATCCCTGCTTGTATCGAATGCCGGGCGGCACTTCGGGCACAAGGCCAACAAGCCGAAAACAGTGTTGCAACGAGCCGTGGTTAGCGCAGCCGGACCGCTTGCGCAAGACCGACGGAGGGCTTTTCACCCGATACCTCAAGGACTCTACCAGCCGGTAAAAACCCTGTCGCGTCAATTCGGTATATTATGACCGTGCGGCGCAATAAAACACTAGACGAAGGGGGATGAATGGCGCGAGTGACGGGGCTCGAACCCGCGACCTCCGGCGTGACAGGCCGGCACTCTAACCGACTGAGCTACACCCGCGCATTGTTGGATCACCGGGAGGAGATCCGATCCCTCGCGCCGCCTGAACGGCATGACGACAAGGGCAGAAATTTTGAGAATGGCGCGAGTGACGGGGCTCGAACCCGCGACCTCCGGCGTGACAGGCCGGCACTCTAACCAACTGAGCTACACCCGCGCATTTCTCAAACGAGAGCGTTGCCGCTTCGTTTCGATCGGCTAGGCCGTTCGATGAGCGGCTAACTAAGGGGTTCGGTTATTGGTGTCAAGCACGATCGGAGACAAATCCATGACAGAGCGAAATTTGTTCGGGCGCTCTCCCGCGGCCAGCTGAAGCCGGTGGAAAACTCTCCCTGCCCGCCCCCGGTCAAAAGCCCGCAAAGCCGGGGGTTGCCGCCGACGCGCATCGAAGGCCGGGCAAAAAAATCAAAAAATCTTCACAAACACTCTTGCGGATTTTTGCCGATCCGCATAGATCACGGCCACCGACGCAGCCGGCAACGCCCGGCCTTGCGGAAGGGCGATTAGCTCAGTTGGTAGAGCGCCTCGTTTACACCGAGGATGTCGGGAGTTCGAGTCTCTCATCGCCCACCATTCCCTTCCCGTTTGAAATACCATCCCATCCATGGCGCCCGCGTCTCACGCGAGCAGCGTGCGCAATCGCTTCTGTTCGGTTTCGTCCAGGGAAAAGCGCCACATCAGCGCGATGGCGGCCAGCTTCGGCAGAATCGGCAGCCAAGCATAGAGGGCACCCAGCGCCTGCAGTGCCGTTGCGCTCTGCGACGAACCGGGAGCGGTTGAAAAGCCGGCAAATCCCAGCAGCGGAAAGACAATGCCGGCCGACAGCGCCAGGGACAGCTTGGTGATGAAGCTCCAGGCGGCGAAGTAGAGCCCGGAACGCTGTTCTCCCGATCGCACGGTGTCGTTGTCGATGACGTCGGCCTGAATGGCCGGCGGCAGCGCCAGGTCGAATCCCAGCAGCAGACCGGTCGCGACGCAGATCACGGCGAAGAGGACGGCATCCCCCTCCCCGAGCAGGCCCGCGCCCGAGAAGACCAGGCAGGCGAGCACCATGGAGACCGACCAGGCGCGGTGCTTGCCCATTCTGGCCGACGTCCACACGGCGAGCGGAACGCCCGCGACCGCGGCGAGGAAATAGGAGAACAGCAAGGGCCCTTCCCATCCCGGCGCGTCCAGGCGGGCGGTGACGAAATAGATGAACAGCGAGGCGGGTATGGCATTGGCGAAGCTGTTGAGCAGGAAGGCTGCGGCCAGCCGGAGAAAGGGCCGGTTGCCGGCGAGATGCGACAGGCTCTCGCGAAGGGACAGGCGGCGCACCGACCGGTCGACCGGCTCCGGCACCCGCCAGACCGCCAGGCCGGCGGCTAGCGGCAGGACGACGGCGACGAAGACCGCGATCCAGGCAAGGCCGTGAAAGGCATCCGCCCGCTCGAGTCCGCCGACGAAGGGCAGCGAGATGGCCAGCAGCGATCCGACGAGCGTCGCGCCTTCGCGCCAGGCCGAGACCCGGACGCGGTCGTGATAGCCGTCCGAAAGTTCCGCGCCCCAGGCGGTATAGGGCAGAAGCGTCCAGGTGGCGCCGATCGAAAGCGCCGTTCCCCAGAGCGCCAGATAGATCAGGCCGGCATCGACGGGCGGCCAGAAGAGCATCAAGGCGGCAAGGGCCGTCAAAGGCACAGAGGAGAGAAAGAATCCGCGGCGGCGACCGAATCGGCACGTCACCCGGTCGGCAAGCCAGCCGAAAAGCGGGTCCGTCACGGCATCGATCAGGCGAATCGCCAACAGGACCCCGCCGATGGCTGCAAGGGGGATGGCAAAGCTGGCCGCGTAGAAGCTCGGCACGATGATGTAGAGCGGGAGCGCGATCGCTGCCATCGGCAAGGCCGGCAGGGCGTAATAGAAGCAGATCAGGGCGGACTGCCGCGGCTGCGACGCCGGATGGGTCATGTCGGGTGCTCTCCGGGCCGCCAGGGATTTGTTGCGGCCTATCCCGTTACGGCAGAAGCGGCAGACTGGTTTTCATGCCCGCGCGACTGCAGTTCGGGAGAATGGCGGAGAGCTTGGTTCAGATGAGTCGCAGGATCTTCAGTACGGGTGCGGACGCCGGCGCCCCGGCCAGAGCGAACCGGGCAAACATTCTCGCACTCAGACGCAGCACGGCGAGCATGAATGCCAGCAACAGACTGGCGACGGCTGCGGCGATGGCATAGAGCGCCGCCCCGATCTCCAGTATGGACCGGCCGAGAAATTTCATCACCGCATGCGATTCGTCGCCGAAGCGGGTAGCGACCCGCTGCAGCTTGCGCAGATCCTTCGGGCCGTCGGCAATGGCCAGGGCGGCTAGCGAACTGCGCACTCCGCCCTTCGTCCCGATCGTTCCGAGCACCGTCGCGTCATCGACGAGGGTCTGCGCGACCTTGCCGTCCACAGAACGGGCCGCGACCTTCTGAAGCCGGGCGAGACCGAGCGCGCCTTCGTCGCTCGCTGCCATTAGTTCCGCCTTCAAGATGCGGGTGTCCACCAGCTTTGCCGCATTCTTCGTCAGATAGGCGGTGAGCGGGCCAGAGATCTTACGCGCGCGGTGGGCATTCTTCAGCACCGAGAGGCCGGCATCGGGAACGGCTGCGGCGCCGGCGGTACCGAGGGCGGAGACGGTCAGGCCGATCCCGACGGCAGACAATCCCAGCAGGATCGGATCGTAGTCGTCGCCCGCCACATAGCGGTAGCCCTGGACGGAAAAGTCGCGCAGATCGCCGACGCCGATCAGGTCGCTGGTCACCGAGCCGGCGATCTCCGCCCCGCTGTCGAGCGAGCCGACGACGAAGCCTTTTGCCGCGCGGCTGCCGGTCAGATAGGCGCGGCCGAGCCATGTGCCTTCGGCGCGCTCCCGAAGGGCGGGAGACAGGGCGTGGCCGTGGCGGACCGCCAGATTGAAGAGGGCTACGGCATAGTCGTGGTCGCCGGCGGCGATGGCCTCTTCGATCTCCGCGACGTAAGCGCCGGCCGGCGCCGCATACAGCCGGTATTCGGCGAGGGCCGCCGGGTCGAACAGCCCGAACATCATGCCGGAGCGATAGACGGAGGTCGCGGCATTCCACACCGCGAGCCCGAGGGCCAGCAGCGAAGCCAGTCGCAGAACCTTCAAGAACGCCGATAGCAGTCTCACGCCTTCATCCCGGATTCGAGGGGCAGCAACCGAGGAGCCCTCTCCTATCCGCCTTTCACGGTGAATTTACGGCGTGCATGACTGACAGATCCACTCGTCGCGCGCAGTCGCCCGCGCTTCCCTTGCCCGCCTGCCCGGCCCTTGCTAACTGCAACGATGCAGAGTTCATCAACGAGGAGGATCGACCATGCGACAGCATTCATTCGGCAGAACGGACTTCACCGTCAGCGACATCGGTTTCGGCGCATGGCAGATCGGCGGCTCCTGGGGCGAAGTTTCCGAAGCGGACGGCCGGGCGGCGCTCAATGCCGCACTCGATGCCGGAATGACCTTCGTCGACACTGCCGACGTCTATGGCGACGGGCGCTCGGAGCGCATCATTGCCGAGGTGCTGAAGGCCCGCGGCGGCGCGCGGCCGATGGTTGCCACCAAGGCCGGCAGACGGCTCAATCCGCATGTGGCAGGCGGCTATACCAAGGCCAATCTGGAAGGCTTCATCGATCGCTCACTCCACAACCTCGGGGTCGAGCGGCTCGACCTCGTGCAGCTGCATTGCCCGCCGGCCGAGGTCTACTATCACCCGGAAGTGTTCGAGGGACTGGAAGAGCTCAAGCGGGCCGGCAAGATCGCCCATTACGGGGTGAGCGTCGAGAATGTGGAGCAGGCGCTGAAGGCGATCGAATATCCGGGCGTCGTCAGCGTGCAGATCATCTTCAACCTGTTCCGCCAGCGCCCGGCCGGGCTGTTCTTCCAGGAAGCCAGGCGCCGCAACGTCGCGGTCATCGCCCGCGTGCCGCTGGCAAGCGGCCTCCTGTCGGGCAAGATCACCGCAGCGACGCAGTTCGCGGCCGAGGACCACCGCAACTTCAACCGCCATGGCGAGGCCTTCGATGTCGGCGAGACCTTTGCCGGCGTGCCTCTGGAGACCGGCCTTCAGGCCGTCGAGGAGGTCCGCAAGCTGGTGCCTGCCGGCACGGCGATGGCGGCCTTCGCGCTGCGCTGGATCCTGATGCACGAGGCGGTCACCGTGGCCATCCCCGGCGCACGCAATGCCGCCCAGGCTCAGGCCAATGCGGCGGCTTCCGGCCTGCCGGCCCTTTCGCCGGACGTCATGGCTGCGGCGAAGGACATCTACGACCGGCTGATCGCTCCGCACGTCCATCAGCGCTGGTAGGCGACGCCCAAGCGTCAATCCGGATCGCAAATGCAGTGGAGGCCGGGTGATCGCTCACCCGGCCTCCAATCGTCTTGGGAGGACGATGTTGGTCAGTTGGTGCCCTTGAGGTCGACCGGGAAGAACAGGGTCTCGCCCGAGGAGTCGTCGACACCGTCATTGTCGGTGACGGCAAAGGCCTTGCCTTCGGCGTCGAAGGTGAAGCCCTCGAGCTTGTCGAGGACATAGCCGTTGGTCGCGGCCTTGAGGTCCGGCAGGAAGTCGTGGACTTCCTCCTTGGTGACCAGCGGCAAGGCCTCGCCGATCTTGGCCGGCTTCAGGTCGGCAATCGCCACGCGGTAGAGCTTCTTGATCTTGGCGGCATCGCCGATCAGGTTGTCGCGCTCGACGATGTAGACGTGGTCGCCATGGGCGGTGATTTCGGAGAGGCCGACCCAGCCATCGGCACCCTTGTCGAGCGGGTAGCGCACGGCGCCCCATTCCTTCGCCTTCGGGTTATACGACACGAGCTTGACCGTGCCCTTGTCGTCGTCTTTCCATTCGCGCTGGACGGCCATCCAGAGCGTCAGGTCGTCGCCTTCGCCAACCGAGGTAATGCCTTCGAAGCCGAAGCGGGTCTGGCCGGCGAGCAGTTCGACCGGCAAGCCGATTTCCGCCTTGATCTCACCCTTGGCATCAACATTGTAGATGCCGTGACCGACGAGCTTTGCCGGATCGCCTTCGGAGGCGAGCCAGAAGCCACCCTTGCCGTCAAGCGTGATGCCTTCGATGTCGAGCTTCTGGGCCGGCTGGCCTGCGCGGGTGACCGGCAGGGCCGTCGTGATGACCGCCGGCTTCTGCGTCGCGTCGACGGTGAAGATCGTCGGCTGCATGGCGTAGAAGCTGTCGTTCACGGCATAGAGCTTGCCTGCCTTCTCGGCATCGCCGACGAGGCCCGAGAGAGCGCCCCAGCCGATCGGCGCGCCGTCGACGATTTCCGAGCGGATGGTCGGATAGGCGGCTTCACCTTCGCCGAGTTCATAGAGCATGACATGCGAACGGGCGCCGCCGTCCTCGACCAGGTCGACCTCGTTGGCGGTGGCGAACAGGTTGCGGCTCGGGATGGCGACCGCACCTTCCGGCGAAACGCCCGACGGCAGAAGCTGGACGAGTTCGGGCTCGGCGCCGGTGTCCTTGTAGACGGCGGCGATCGAGCCACGCTCGGAGAGCACGAAGAAGTACTTCTGGTCACCGAAGGTGGCGGCTTCCAGACCTTCGAGCTCGACGCCCTTGGACTTGGCGCGCTTGTCGGGGAAGTGGCCGATCTGGGCGATGGCGAGTTCGAGCGACGGGCCGGATTCGTGGAGAACCTTGCCGTTCTTGTCGAAGATGGTGAAGCTGCGCGAACCGCCCTCGTAGTCACCCTCGTTGGCGACGACGAAGCGATCGTCATCCAGCCACTTCAGGGCGTCCGGCTCGCGCAGGACGCCGTCCTTCTTGCCGACGAACTTCAGCGCGCCGTCGGACTTGGTGTCGATGCCGGCCAGGTCGATGGCGCCGGCGGAGAAGTGGGTCTTCACCGTGCCGGTCTTGCCGTCGACGATGGCGATGTGGTTGTTCTCCTGCAGCGTCACGGCGATCTCGCCAAGGCTGTTGATCGAGACGAATTCCGGCTCCGGATCATCTGCGCCGACTTCGGCAAGGCCGGTCAGGGCGACGTGCTTGATCGAGGCGCAATCGGCAACGCCGTCCTTCAGGGAGACGATGGCGAGATCGCCCGCCGGCAGCTGCGGAAGCTCGCCTTCGTTCAGATCTTCGTCGCGCTCGTTCTCGATCGCGACGACGGCGAAGCTCTTGTCGGCGGAGACCGCGACCGAATCAGGCTGGCCGCCCAGATCACAGCTGGCGTCGATCGCCTTCGAGGCGATGTCGACGATCGAAAGCCTGCCCGACGGTTTGGCCTTGCTCTCGGAGGTGTTGACGGCGACGAGCGCCTTGCCACCGACCACGGTGACCGAGGTGGGCTCACCGTCCATCATCAGGGCGCCGGCAGCCTTCGGGGCCTTGGCGTCGGAAATGTCGACAAAGCCGATGGCGCCCAGCGGGCTGTCGGAATAGATCAGCATCATGCCGTCTTCAGTCGCCGTGATGATCTCGGCGGAGGAGACGGACTTGGCGTCCTTGTCGGCCGGAATATTGGTGGCGACGGGGAAGGATGCAATGCGATTGAAAACCTGCTCGGCGCCGGCGGGTGCGGCGACGGAAGCCAGCAGGGCTGCGGTGAGCGCCGCGCGGGAAAAGCCATACGTCATGGGAAACCTCCTGTTTCCGTGAGAAAGGAACAGGAGGCTTTTGCGTCATGCGGATGACAGGCGGATGACAATCCGGACGGATTGCGCGACGCCCCTTCCCCGTCAGGCGGACGTCCGTTCCTTGCGCATCTCGGCCGTCATGAGGAACAGCGAGGCGCCGAGGATCAGCAGCGCTCCGAGCCACAGATAACCGGCCGGCGCATAGCCGAAGACCAGCCAGCCGGCGAGCACGTTGAGCGGCAGCTTCAGGTCGTCGAAGGGCTGCACATAGGCCGCATCCGCCGCGTTATAGGCAAGCGTCAGCAGATACTGGCCGACGACCGTCAGGAGGCCCGCCGCAAGCAGCAGCGCCAGGGCAAGGCCGGTCGGCACGGCGAAGCCCGAGGCGAGCGCCAGCCCGGCATTGATCGGCGTCAAAAGCACCAGCAGCCAGACCGTGATCGTCTCCGGCGGCTCGAAGGCCGTCAGGTTCTTCATCATCAACGACGATCCGCCCCACAGCAATGCCGACAGGATCGGCAGGAGTGCCGCCAGCGAAAACGTGTCCGCCCAGGGCTGCAGGATGATCATCGCACCGACGAAACCGACGAGCGTCGCCACCCAGCGGGGCCAGCCGACGCTCTCGTCAAGGAAGAGCCTCGCGCCGATGATGATGAAAAAGGGCGAGGTCATGACCAGCGCGATCGCCTGCCAGATCGGCACGGTGGCAAGCCCGGTGACCCAGGCCTGCACGCCGAGAGCGGCGAGCAGAACGCGCAGCAGATGACGCCAGGGATAGTGCGTGCGCATCGCCCGCAGGCCGAGCTTGAAAAGCAGCGGCAGCGACAGCACCAGGGCGAAGCCATATTGCCAGAAGGCCGTGGAGGCCGGCGGGAAGGCCAATGTCATCGCCAGCCACTGGGTCGCGACATTGAGCAGGGCGAAGGCGATACCCGCCAGCACCATGTAGGAGGCTCCGGCAAAAGCGCGGGAGCGGGAGAGCGTAAGGGAGCTCTGATTCATGTTTCTTTCCTTCATCGAGGACCAACACAAATCAGGACGCATGAGGGCATTCGCGAAAGGGCCCGCCTGGACGAGCCTACCCGCTTGCACCGCCATCCGGAAACCGAACGGCATACGCAGGCCAAGCCGCCTGCATCCGGACAAATCCATCCGGAAACGCGGCGCCACGACCAATTGCCTCATTCTCTTTCATCCGGACTATGACCGTCGGCTCCGGAATTCAACCGGATCTGCTGACCCTCCCGGAACAAGCCCGGAAGGCGCTCGCGGGCTTGGAAGCAAGCTTCCTTACCGCCGGTGGGGACTTGCACCCCGCCCTGAGAACGAATGCCGGAAAACCGGCATTTCGAGCGATACGGCAAGTGCGCAGATCGCACAAGCACGCCAGACGAAAAAAGCCCGGCACGACGGCCGGGCTTTCACTTGGTATGGCCTGCCCTGCTCCAGGCAGGGAAGCGATCAGCGGATTAGCTGTTGCAGGCGTCCTTGAGACCCTTGCCAGCCGTAAACTTCGGCACGTTACGGGCCGGAATATCGACTTCAGCGCCGGTCGACGGGTTGCGGCCCTTCGAGGCTTCGCGACGAGCGACGGTGAAAGCACCGAAGCCAGCGAGGCGAACATCGCCGCCGTTCTTCAGCTCGGCCTGAACCGTTTCGAAAACGGCGTCAACGGCGGAAGCTGCATCGGCCTTGGTGAGGCCTGCCTTTTCGGCGACCGCGGATACGAGTTCGTTCTTGTTCATGTTTCCACCCTTTCTGATTGGTATGAAACGACTCAATGGATAAGTCGGGCGGAGAATACGTATGCATCTGCCCTAAGCAACTCAAAAGCACCGCAATGGCCCGGAAAACAAGCGCTTTCGGGGAGTTTGCACAAAAAAGGCTGGCATTTTTGCCAGCCTTTTTCCGTTCGATGTGCCAATTTGGCAAGACTAAGGCGAAATCAGCCTCAATGCGCCAAAGAAGCCCCTGTTTCGTCGACTCCTTCGACGGTGCCGATGGCCGGTGTTTCGACCGTTCCGTCCCATTCAATCGGTTCAGGTACGCGGATCAGGGCGTGGCGGATGACCTCGCCCATGCGCGAGACCGGAACGATCTCAAGGTTGTTCTTGACGTTGTCCGGGATGTCCGCCAGGTCCTTGGCGTTCTCTTCCGGAATCAAGACCTTCTTGATACCGCCGCGCAGTGCCGCGAGCAGCTTCTCCTTCAGACCACCGATCGGCAGGACGCGACCACGAAGCGTGATCTCGCCCGTCATTGCCACGTCCTTGTTGACCGGGATGCCGGTCATGATCGAGACGATGGCGGTTGCCATGGCGACACCGGCCGACGGGCCATCCTTCGGGGTTGCCCCTTCCGGAACGTGGACGTGAATGTCCGACTTGTCGAAGCGCGGCGGCTCGATGCCGAAATCGACGGCTCTGCTGCGGACGTAGGACGCCGCCGCCGAGATCGATTCCTTCATCACTTCCTTGAGGTTGCCGGTGACCGTCATGCGGCCCTTGCCCGGCATCATCACGCCTTCGATTGTCAGCAGTTCGCCGCCCACTTCGGTCCATGCCAGACCAGTGACGATACCGACCTGATCCTCGCCCTCGGCTTCGCCGTGGCGATAGCGCGGCACGCCGAGATAATCATGGATGTTGGCGGCGGTCACGGCGACCGACTTGGTCTTGCCCTTGAGGATCTCGGTGACGGCCTTGCGGGCGAGCTTCATCAGTTCCCGTTCGAACGAGCGGACGCCGGCTTCGCGGGTGTACTGCTGGATGATCGCCTTGATCGCATCGTCAGCGACCGAGAACTCTTCCGGACGCAGGGCATGTTCCTTGATCGACTTCGGCAGCAGGTGCCGCTTGGCGATCTGCAGCTTCTCGTCCTCGGTGTAGCCGGCGATCCGGATGATCTCCATGCGGTCCATGAGCGGGCCGGGAATGTTGAGCGTATTCGCCGTGGTGATGAACATCACGTTCGACAGGTCGTACTCGACTTCCAGGTAGTGGTCCATGAAGGTCGAGTTCTGTTCCGGATCCAGGACCTCGAGCAGGGCCGACGACGGATCGCCGCGATAGTCCTGACCCAGCTTGTCGATCTCGTCGAGAAGGAAGAGCGGGTTGGACTTCTTCGCCTTCTTCATCGACTGGATGACCTTGCCGGGCATCGAGCCGATATAGGTGCGGCGATGGCCGCGGATTTCGGCTTCGTCACGGACGCCGCCGAGTGCCATGCGGATGTACTCGCGGCCGGTCGCCTTGGCGATCGACTTGGCGAGCGAGGTCTTGCCAACGCCCGGAGGGCCGACGAGGCACAGGATCGGGCCCCTGAGCTTGGTTGCGCGCGTCTGGACGGCGAGATATTCGACGATGCGCTCCTTGACCTTGTCGAGGCCGAAATGGTCCTCGTCGAGGATCTTCTCGGCGGCGTTCAGATCGATCTTGACCTTGGACTTCTTGCCCCAGGGCAGACCGAGCAACCAGTCGAGATAATTGCGCACGACGGTGGCTTCGGCCGACATCGGGCTCATATGGCGCAGCTTCTTCAGCTCCGCGTCGGCCTTTTCACGGGCTTCCTTGGAGAACTTGGTCTTGGCGATGCGCTCTTCCAGTTCGGCCATCTCGTCGCGGCCGTCTTCGCCGTCGCCGAGTTCCTTCTGGATCGCCTTCATCTGTTCGTTCAGGTAGTATTCGCGCTGGGTCTTCTCCATCTGGCGCTTGACGCGCGAGCGGATGCGCTTCTCGACCTGGAGAACCGAGATCTCGCCTTCCATGAAGCCGAGCGCCTTTTCGAGGCGCGTCTTCACGCTCACCGTTTCCAGCATTTCCTGCTTTTCGGTGATCTTGATGGAGAGATGCGAGGCGACCGTGTCGGCCAGCTTCGAATAGTCCTCGATCTGGCTTGCGGCGCCAACGACTTCCGGCGAAATCTTCTTGTTCAGCTTGACGTAATTCTCGAACTCCGAAACGACGGAGCGGCTGAGCGCTTCGATCTCGACCGGATCCTCGTCCGGCTCGGCGAGAACATGGGCAGTCGCCTCATAGAACTCCTCGCGGCCCGTGTAGGATTCGATCTTGGCGCGGGCGCGGCCCTCGATCAGGACCTTTACCGTGCCGTCCGGCAGCTTGAGCAGCTGGAGGACATTGGCGACGGTGCCGATCTCGTAGATCGAATCGGATGCCGGATCATCGTCCCCGGCATTGATCTGGGTTGCCAGCATGATCTGCTTGTCGGAGCCCATCACCTCTTCGAGAGCGCGAATGGACTTCTCGCGCCCGACGAACAGAGGCACGATCATGTGTGGGAAAACCACGATGTCGCGCAGGGGCAATACGGGATAGATATTGCCTTCGTTTGCTGCAGACGTTTTCGACATTTTCATTCCTTTCCGACGTCCCGGCGTGAACCGGAACCTGGTGCCAATCCCCGAAGGCAACTGGCACATCTCTTGCTCCACCAACAAGTGGAGTTCCGCGACAGTGAATTCAAGCCTGCCCAATAAGCTGCCGCACCCATATGTGACAGCGGCGTTACAGACGGCGACACAACGCTACAAAACACGCTTGCCCGACGGGCGCGGAACGGAGCGCGAGGCGCCCTGCTCCGGCCGGCGACCCGATCGGTCGCGCCGAAGCACTTTAGCTTTGTAGCCCAACCCTCCGCTTCGGAAAACCACGGATCGCCAAATTCGCCGACTTCTTGGTCGTTTATCGCCGAAAGAAAGCATAAACGAAAAAAACCCGCCGGTGTGGCGGGTTTTCTATCGAAATAACGAGTCTCGCGTCAGGCGGAAGCGTTGGCTTTCTCTTCCTGCCGGTCCGAATAGATGTAGAGCGGACGAGAAGATTCGCGCACGACGTCCTCGGAGATGACCACTTCACGAACGCCTTCGAGTTCCGGCAGTTCGAACATGGTGTCGAGCAGGATCTTTTCCATGATCGAGCGCAGGCCACGGGCACCGGTCTTGCGGGTGATCGCCTTGCGGGCAATCTCGCGAAGCGCGTCCTCGTGGAAGGTCAGTTCGATGTCTTCCATCTCGAACAGGCGCTGGTACTGCTTGACCAGGGCGTTCTTCGGCTCCGACAGGATCTGGATCAGCGCATCCTCGTCAAGGTCCTCGAGCGTCGCCAGAACCGGCAGACGGCCGATGAATTCCGGGATGAGGCCGAACTTCACCAGATCTTCCGGTTCCAGTTCGCGCAGCACTTCGCCGACGCGGCGATCGTCTTCCGCCCGAACCGTCGCGCCGAAGCCGATGGAGGTCTTTTCGCCACGGGCCGAGATGATCTTGTCGAGGCCGGCAAAGGCGCCGCCGCAGATGAACAGGATGTTCGTCGTATCGACCTGCAGGAATTCCTGCTGCGGATGCTTGCGGCCGCCCTGCGGCGGAACCGAAGCGACCGTGCCTTCCATGATCTTCAGAAGCGCCTGCTGGACGCCTTCGCCCGAAACGTCACGGGTGATCGAGGGGTTGTCGGACTTGCGCGAAATCTTGTCGACTTCGTCGATGTAGACGATGCCGCGCTGGGCGCGTTCGACATTGTAGTCGGCCGACTGCAGCAGCTTCAGGATGATGTTCTCGACGTCCTCGCCGACATAGCCGGCTTCGGTGAGCGTCGTCGCATCGGCCATAGTGAAGGGCACGTCGATGATGCGGGCGAGCGTCTGGGCAAGGTAGGTCTTGCCGCAGCCGGTCGGGCCGACGAGCATGATGTTCGACTTGGCCAGCTCCACGTCACCGCCCTTGGAGGCGTGCGACAGGCGCTTGTAGTGATTGTGCACCGCGACCGAGAGGATCTTCTTGGCCTGCCTCTGGCCGATCACGTATTCGTCGAGGATCTTGATGATGTCCTGCGGCGTGGGAACGCCGTCGCGGGACTTGACCATCGACGACTTGTTTTCTTCGCGGATGATGTCCATGCACAATTCGACGCATTCATCGCAGATGAACACCGTCGGTCCGGCAATCAGCTTGCGGACCTCGTGCTGGCTCTTGCCGCAGAAGGAACAATAGAGGGTATTCTTGGAGTCACCGCCGTTGCTTCCGCTGACCTTGCTCATGTCTTTATCCTTCCAGCACGCCGCTCCCCCGACCAGCAGGGGGCGGTCACTCACACCGCCGGCTCCGGCTGTCACCTGACGGCCGAAACCTTACCCGATTTGGAGGTACTTACCGATCCATTCAATCCAGTTTCAGGATCGGCGGCAACGAGAACCTCTTCAAATCGCAAGGCTACGTCACAAAACCACAACATAGCCTTAATAGGTACCAATAGCGCTTTCATCGACTGATTACACCCCCAAAGCCGATCACAAGCGGTTCATGGAAATCGAACCGCGACCAGCCGGGGCCGCAATCACGCCGCGGGGGCGCCTTCGTTCTCCTGACGCGACGTCAGGATCTTGTCGATCAGGCCCCAGTCCTTGGCCTCGCCCGCTTCCATGAAATGGTCACGATCAAGCGTCTGTTCAACCTCTTCGAGGCTGCGGCCTGTATGCTTCACATAGATTTCGTTCAAGCGGCGCTTCATCTTGATGATGTCGCGGGCGTGACGCTCGATGTCCGAGGCCTGGCCCTGGAACCCGCCGGAGGGCTGGTGGACCATGATGCGGGCGTTCGGGGTGGCGAAGCGCATGCCCTTCTCGCCGGCGGCCAAAAGCAGCGAACCCATCGACGCGGCCTGACCGACGCAAAGCGTCGAAACGGCCGGACGGATGAACTGCATGGTGTCGTAGATCGCCATGCCGGCGGTGACGACGCCGCCGGGGGAATTGATGTAGAGGGCGATTTCCTTCTTCGGGTTCTCGGCTTCGAGGAACAGCAGCTGCGCGCAGACCAGCGACGCCATCGTATCTTCGACCGGACCGGTGAGGAAAATGATGCGCTCCTTCAGGAGGCGGGAAAAGATGTCATAGGAGCGCTCGCCGCGGTTCGTCTGCTCCACAACCATCGGCACCAGGGCCATGGCGGTATCAACTGGATTTCTCATGTCCGTCCTTTATCAGCCTCATCCCCAAACACTCGATGCGCGGCGGGAATCAAATAAAACCTGTCAATCCCTACATAGAGTGTCCGCACCCTCGACTTCAAGACTCGCGGCTCGGTTATCCTTAATACCTCGGGCGTGGATGAAGAGGCATAGACCCTTGCCCCGTCCCCGCCTATGCCGCCGCCCCCAGCAGCCACAGCTATTGCGCGGCAGTTGGTAAACCGAATGCTAATAGATACCGTCAAGCTTGTGCGAACCTGCGGTGGGCCGCCTCTGAGTAAGGACTCGTTAAACACTCTGCCCCATCTTGCGCCAATCCTCAGGACCGCACGCAAGGCCGATCCCGTGCTCGATATCAAGACCGCGCTATTCCTGTGGGCGATGGAAGCCTCGACCCTGGCCGTGCTACTCGCTGCGGTGTGGCTGCACGACCGCTCGCAACGTCATTTCGGCCTCTGGTCTCTCGGCTTTGCCGGCCATGGGCTGGGCGTCGCGCTCGTTGCCGCGCGCGGCGCGATCCCGGACTGGCTGTCCATCCTGCTCGCCAACGCGGTCGCGCTCTCGAGCTTCCCCTTCTGGATCGCCGGAATGCTTTCCCTTGCGAAGCGTCCGCTGGCCGGATGGGCGGCCATCCCGGTGCTCACCTGGATCGCCGGAATGCTGCTTGAGCCGATCCGGGACGACGTCGCCTACCGGATCGCCCTCTACAATCTTTCTGCCGCCTGCGGTTTCGCCATGCTGGCCGCCGTCGCCATCCGCCATGACATCGCCGGGCAACGCCTGCGCCGCCTGCTGGCGGGGATCTGGGTTTGGCAAGCGCTGGTCTGCCTGACCGTCGCGGCGATCAGCCTTGCCACCATGCCCCGCAGCCTTCAGGCCGCACCATTCTCGGCCATCTCCACCGTGTCCAGCGTCTTCGGCTTTATCGCCGTGATCATGATCGGCGCCAGGATCATCATGGATCGCTCGGAGCAGCGCCTCCGTCATCTGACCCGCACCGATCCGCTGACCGGGGCGCTCAATCGTCGCGGCCTGGTCGAGGACTTCGCCAGCCTCTCATCGTCGAAGGCCGCTTCCGGCCGCCTGGTCGCGCTTGCGCTCTTCGACCTCGACCACTTCAAGAAGATCAACGACACCTACGGCCACCAGGCCGGCGACGCGGTGCTCATCGCCTTCGCCGACATGTGCCGGGCGCTGGTTCCGACCAGCGGCATCTTCGGGCGCACCGGCGGCGAGGAATTCATGGCCGGTTTCGAGGTCCGGGACGTGCGCGAAGCGGCTCTCGTCACCGAGGCCATCCGCCAGGCATTCTCTGCCGCGCGGATAGAAACCGACAAGGGGCCGGTCTCGGCGACCGTCAGCATCGGCATCGCGACGGCGCCGGCCGCCAAGGTCGATCTCGACCAGTTGATGAGCAATGCCGACAGGGCGCTCTACAAGGCCAAGGCACGCGGCCGCAACCGCACCACCGTTCTGAGCGGCGATCGTGTGCTCACCGTTCCCACGGATGGTCCCGAAGGTCTGGACGCGCAGGCCGACCGCCAGGTTGCCGCCCTCAGGCGCCTGGTCGCCAAGGCATCGCCGCAAGCCGGTCTGTCCAAGCCGTAAACGGCCTTTCGCACTCCGCGCAAATTCGATAGATCACCCAGATGACCCAACTCCCCTTCCTCACCATCGACACAACCGCGCGCCGCGTCAGCCTCGACGCCCGCAACCCGGCCTTCTACAGCGACCCGAACCGCGTCTACGCCGCGCTGCATGCGTCCTGCCCGACCTTCTACTGGGAGGAACAGAAGCAGTGGTTCTTCACCGGCTATGACCACGTCAACGGCCTGCTGCGCGACCGCCGCTTCGGCCGGCAGATCCTGCACATCGCCACGCGGGAAGAACTGGGCATGCCGGAACCGTGCCCGCATACGCGGCACTTCGATGCCGCCGAGGCGCATTCGCTGCTCGAACTCGAGCCGCCGGAACACACGCGGCTTCGGACGCTCGTCAACCGCGCCTTCGTCTCGCGCCATGTCGAGAAGATGAAGCCGGAGATTGAGACGCTGGCCAACGGGCTGATCGACGCCTTCGAAAAGGACGGCAGGACGGAACTGCTCTCCTCCTTCGCCGACATCATTCCGGTGACGATGATCGCCCGCATGATCGGCATTCCGGAGGAGATGGGACCGCAGCTTCTGAAATGGAGCCACGACTATGTCGGCATGTACATGTTCAAGCGCAATCGCGCCGACGAGGAGGCCGCCGACCGCTCCGCCAGGGAATTCGCCGATTATGTGCGCGGCATGATCGCCGAGCGTCGCGCCCATCCGCGCGACGACCTGTTGACCCATATGATCCACACCGAGCACAAGGGCCAGTTCCTCACCGAGGACGAGCTGATCTCGACGACGATCGTGCTGCTCAATGCCGGCCATGAAGCGACCGTGCACCAGATCGGCAATTCGGTGCGGATCATCCTCGAAAGCGGATTGTCCACCGCCGAGATGTTCCGCGACGAAGCGGCGACGGAACGCACGGTCGAGGAGACGCTACGTATCTGCGCGCCGGTGCATATCTTCCAGCGCTATTGCCTGGAACCGGCCGAGATCGACGGCGTCACGTTCAAGCGCGGCGACAAGGTCAGCCTGATTCTTGCCGCCGCCAATCTCGATCCGCTGAAGTTCACCGATCCGCTGAGCTTCAAGCCGGAGCGCAACGAGGCTCCGAACCTTTCCTTCGGCGCCGGCATCCATTTCTGCATCGGCGCGCCGCTGGCGAGGCTCGAACTCAACATCGTCCTGCCGCTGCTGTTCAAGCGGCTGCCGGGCCTCAAGCTCGCCGCCCCGCCCAAGGTGAAGGACGTCTATCACTTCCACGGGCTGGAGCGGCTCGACCTCAGCTGGTGAGCGTCAGCCGGCAAGGCCGTAGCGCCCCGCCGGACGGCTCAGCGACAGATGCGGCATCAGCACGCTCCGGGCCGCGTGATAGCTGTCATAGAGGCTGCTGTCGGCCAGCGACGGGATGGTGATGAGTTCGCCCTGATCGAAACCGGCCAGGGCCGCGTCGACGAGGTCGCCGACCTCCATCACCATGTTCGGATCGAGATCGTCGATCGAGCCGCCGACGCGGTCGAACAGTTCCGTGCGGGTCAGTCCGGGAAGCACTGCCTGCAGCCGCACGCCGGTGCCTTGCAGTTCGGCTGCGAGCGATTCCGTCAGGATGAGGACGAAGGCCTTGGAGGCGCTATAGGTGCCGTTGAAGAAATGCGGGGCGAGCGCGACGACGGATGCGGTGTTGATGATCGCCCCCGCCCTTCTCCCGGCAAAGGCCTGGGCGGCCGCGATCGCCAGCCGGTTGGCGGCAAGCACGTTCAGTTCGACCATGCGGTCGAAATCGTCGAGATCGCCCTGCAGGAGCGGGCCCTTGGGTCCGACGCCGGCATTGTTGACGAAGAGCGTGATGCCCGCATCGCCGCGCAGCCGATCCTCGACCTTCCTGATGTCGGCGCGGTCCGAGAGATCGGCCCGCAGGCTTTCGCTCTTTACCCCGTATTGATCGGCCAGCCGGCTTCCGAGCGCATCGAGACGTCCTGCGTCGCGGGCGACGAGAACGAGGTTATAGCCGCGGCGGGCAAGCCGGTCGGCATAGGTGGCGCCGATGCCGGACGAGGCGCCGGTGACGAGGGCCGTTCCGGGGGCGGTTGTGGGGTTCGAGGTCATGCTGTTCTCCTGGGGTTGGTATTTACTGGTATATACCACTATATTTGCGAAGAGGTGCCGGCATTCAAGCCCCCACGACAAATTTTCTGCGGGCGATGGAAGCCGCGCCCGAATGCGGGCATGGTTGCGCCATTGCGGACAAGCGGATCGAAGAGGACAGCATGAGCGGCAGCGAGGACGAAGGCGTCTGGCAGTATTGCAGCAACAGCGCGGTGCGCCGCGCCGCGCGGCAACTTGGCCAGCTCTACGACGACGCCATGGGCGACAGCGGGTTGCGCGGCACGCAATTCTCGCTCCTGTCGCAGATCGCCCATTCGGGCGCGCCGACGCAAAAGGAGCTGGCCGAGGCCATGGTGATGGATCTCTCGGCGCTCGGACACACGCTGAAGCCGCTGATCCGCGACGGGCTGGTGCAACTCGTGCCGGACGAGAAAGACCGGCGGGCCAAGCGGGTGCGGCTGACGGAAGCGGGCCTCGCACGGCGGCGCGAGATGGTCGCCCGCTGGCAGGACGCCCAGACGCGTTTCGACAAGGTTTTCGGCAAGGAACGGTCGGAAGAACTTCGGCGCACGCTTGCCTTCATCGCCTCGAAAGATTTCGCCACAGCATTTTCAGGCGAAGAAAAGGACTGACCGGAGCGAGTCGGACAAGCAGCGTTCGCCGAGTCGTTTCAACGGCTTGCGCCCGGCGTTTCAGTCAGGGAATCACACTGAAAGAGCCGCCAGCGCCCGGCCGCGGCGCGATCAGCAGCCGGCGTCCGCTCGGTAGCGCTCCGTCAGGCGCCGCACTTCGGCGCCGATCGCGGCCCGGAGATCCGTCGGCTCCAGGACTTCCACATCCGCCCCCAGCCGCAGCAATTCGGATACGGCATGCCGGTTCGTGGCGACGGGCAGTCTGATCGTCCGCCAGCCATCCGGGTCGGCTTCGTCCGACAGCTCCATGCGTGAGCGCACGAAAGACGGACTATTATGCTGAAGCATGGTCAGCCCCCAGGGCGACAGACGCAGCGTGGCGGTGTTGGGGTGAAGCTCCTCTTCCAGGCGGCGCGTGTTCTCGTTCCAGTAGGACGCGAGATCGAAATCGCCCGGCCGCTCGAAGCGCTCCTCGGTGACGACGAGATCCAGTATGCGGGCAATACGATAGGTCCGGACGCTCTCCTCGACCTTCGCCGCCATATACCACGCTCCGCCCTTCAGCACGACGCCGAGCGGTTCGGCCTCGCGGTTCTTCTCGGACTTCCAGGCGCGGTAGCGCATGCGAATGCGTTTCGAATTCCACACCGCATCGGCGATCGCCTGGAGGTGGAGCGGCTGCTCGTTCTCGCCGAACCAGGTCGGCGCATCGAGATGGAATTTTGCCTGCATCTTGGCCGCACTCTGGCGCAATTCCTCCGGCAGCGCCGCGGTCATCTTCTTCTGTGCGCCGGCCATCAGGGAACCAAGCCCGAGGTCAGCGGCCGCGCCCGGCAAGCCTGACAGAAACATCGCTTCCGCTTCCGCCTGCGACATGCCGTTCAATCGCACCCGGTAGCCGTCGAGCAGCCGGTAGCCGCCGTCCGAGCCACGTTCGCTGTAGACCGGGATTCCGGCGAGCGAGAGCGCGTCGATGTCGCGATAGATGGTGCGGACCGAGACCTCGTTCTCCTCCGCCAGGGTCTCGGCGGTCACCAGGCCGTTTGCCTGCAAGGTGGTGAGGATGTTGATCAGCCGGCTCGCCCGCATCAGGAAATCTCCTTTTCGGAAATTATCTTAGACCAACCTGACAAAAGCTGACAGGTATGACGTGCGATCCTTCAATCATCCATTCCACCCAACCGAAGGAGACGACCATGACCCAGGAACCGATCACCCTCTACTACTCGCCCCAGACCCGCGCGACCGGCGCGCGCTTCCTGCTCGAGGAGCTGAAGGCGCCCTATCGGCTGCATGTGCTCAACATGAAGGCCGGCGAACAGCGCAAGCCCGCCTATCTCGCCATCAATCCGCTCGGCAAAGTGCCGGCGATCCGCCACGGCAAGGCCTTCGTCACCGAGCAGGCGGCGATCTACCTCTATCTCGCGGACCTCTTTGCCGAGGCCGGCCTTGCGCCGGCGCTCGACGACCCGGACCGCGGCGCCTATCTGCGCTGGCTGGTCTTCTACGGCAGCTGCTTCGAACCGGCGATGATCGACCGCTACCTGAAGCGCCAACCGGCCAGCCCCAACGACACGCCGTACAGCAGCTTTGACGACATACTGGCGGTGATCGAGGATGCGCTGAAGCCCGGTCCCTTTCTGCTCGGTGACAGGATGAGCGCCGCCGACCTTCTGTGGGGAACGGCGCTGCACTGGACGACGATGTTCGGGCTCGTGCCGGACCGGTCGGTGTTCCGCGACTACATTGCGCGAATGACGGCGCTGGAATCGTTTCGCAAGGTGGCCGAGGATGACGCCGCCCTTGCCGCCCGGCACCAGGCCGAAGTGGATGCAATGGCCGGCACCGCCGCCTGACCCGGCTACCGTCCCCAATTCCATCGAGAACCACGGCGCGCATCGATCCCGGTGTGCGCTGTGTGCTTAAGGCTAGATGCGGATGACGTAGTCCTTGCGAGTCGTTTCAACGACTTCCCAGGTGCCGTTGAAGCCGGGCCTGAGGATCATGCGATCGCCGGGCTTCAGATGCACCGGGGTTCCGCCGTCCTCCGTGACCACGGAATGGCCTTCGAGCACGTGGAAATATTCCCACTCCTCGTAGGAGATCCGCCATTTGCCCGGGGTCGACTGCCAGATGCCGGCATAGACGCCCCCCGGCGCCTCTTCGAGGTTCCAGGTGGTGAAACGCGGATTGCCGGCAATCAGGCGGTCGGCGGCAGGCGCGCCCTCCTCCGGCTCGACCGTCGAGGGATCGAAGTTCAGGTAGTGCGACATGCTCGCTCCTCGGCGCCGCGGCCACGCAGGGCTGCGGCGCTCGTTCGGTTGATGGATCAGACCTTGGCGAGCGACTGCTCGAGATCGCCGATGATGTCTTCGGCATCCTCGATGCCGATCGACAGCCGGACCACGTCGGGGCCAGCGCCGGCCGCGATCTGCTGGGCTTCGGTCAGCTGGGCATGGGTGGTGGAGGCCGGATGGATGACCAGCGAGCGGGTGTCGCCGATATTGGCGAGATGCGAGAAGAGCTGCAGCCCTTCCACCAGCGCCTTGCCGGCGGCATATCCGCCCTTGACGCCGAAGGTGAAGACGGCGCCCGCGCCCTTCGGTGAGTAGCGCTTCTGCAGCGCGTGGTTCGGGTCACTGTCGAGGCCGGCATAGTTTACCCAGGCGACCTTCGGATGCTGTTTCAGCCAGGTTGCGACCTTCAGCGCATTGTCGCAATGGCGCTGCATCCGGAGCGGCAGGGTCTCGATACCGGTCAGCAGGAGGAAGGCGTTCATCGGCGCGATCGCCGGGCCAAGGTCGCGCAGACCCAGCACGCGGCAGGCGATGGCGAAGGCGAAATTGCCGAAGGTCTGGTGCAGCACGACACCCGAATATTCCGGCCGGGGCTCGGACAGCATCGGGAACTTACCGGAGGCCGACCAGTCGAAGGTCCCGCCGTCGACGATGATGCCGCCCATGGAATTGCCGTGGCCGCCGAGGAATTTGGTGGCGGAATGCACGACGATATCGGCGCCATGCTCCAGCGGCCGCAGCAGATAGGGGCTTGCCATGGTGTTGTCGACGATCAGCGGCAGCCCGTGCTGCTTGGCGACTTCGGAAATCGCCGCGATGTCGACGAAGGTGCCGCCCGGATTGGCAAGGCTCTCGATGAAGATCGCCCGCGTCCGGTCGTCGATCTGCGCGGCAAAGCTATCGGGATCGGCCGGGTCGGCCCAGCGCACCTGCCAGCCGAAATTCTTGAAGGCGTGGCCGAACTGGTTGATCGAGCCACCATAGAGCTTCTTGGCTGCGACGAAGTTGTCGCCCGGCTGCATCAGCGTGTGGAAGACCAGCATCTGCGCCGCATGACCCGAGGCGACGGCAAGGGCTGCCGTGCCGCCTTCGAGGGCTGCGACGCGCTCTTCCAGCACGGCCTGAGTCGGGTTCATGATGCGCGTGTAGATATTGCCGAACTGCTTCAGACCGAACAGCGCCGCGGCGTGGTCGGCATCGTTGAAGACATAGGCCGTGGTCTGGTAAATCGGCGTGACGCGTGCGCCCGTCGCAGGGTCCGGCTGGGCGCCTGCATGCACGGAAAGGGTCGCAAAACCCGGATTGTTCTTGGACATTTCTTGCCTCCACTAGAATTCAGTCGCGGCGATCATAACGGCTCAAGCCGTGATGTCAGCCCGGTTTTTTCACCAATCGGAGGCCAGTTTCGGGCGGCTTACTTTGATCGAAATCAATGCAGCCATCGTGTCGCGGTCGCATCCTGCGGATACAATTTGGAGGTTGTCCATGAATACCGTCGTCAACGATCCGACACGCACCGTGCTTTCACGTCTGGTAGACTGGTTCGCCAAGGGGTGGGAGAGCAGTGCCGAGGCCGACATGATCGCTTCCCTGGACCAGTTCACCATCAACACCATCGCGCATGATTGCGGCATTTCGCCCGATCAGCTGATCGAGCTTGCCAAGGCCGGCCCGCATGCCGCCGACGAGATGATCGAGATGATGCGGGCGCTCAACATCGATCCGTCCGAGGTCGAATTGCGGCTTCGCAACCAGTTCCGTGAAATGCAGATCACTTGTGCACACTGCGCCTCCAAGGGCGAATGCCGCAAGGATCTGGGCGCGCACTCGGCAAGTGAAAACTTCGCCCACTATTGCGGCAATGCGAGCGACCTCAATGCGTTGCGCGCCAATCCGGAATTTCTGCTCGGCTGAGACAGCGGGCGTTTCGGCCTAGAGCCCGAGGCGCGGCATTTCGATCGCGGGGCAGCGGTTCATGACGACCTTGATCCCGGCCGCTTCCGCCTCCTTCGCGGCAAGGTCGTCGCGGACGGACAGCTGGGACCAGATCGCCTTCGGGCGCGGGTCGAGAGCGAGTGCGTCGTCGACGACTTCGTGGAGATATTCCGAGGCGCGGAAGACGTCGACCATGTCGATCGGCTCCGGGATGTCGGCCAGGGTCGCATAGGTGGTCTGGCCGAGGATTTCCTTGCCCGCCTGCCCGGGATTGACCGGGATGACGCGGTAGCCCTTGGACAGCAGGAAGCGCATGACACCATAGCTCGGGCGCGCCGGATTGGGCGATGCGCCGACCAGAGCGATCGTCTTCGTGTCGCGGAGAATCTCAGAGAGATAAGCGGCTTCATATTGGTCGTGGTTGATCGTCATGAGCGGACCTCCTGTCTTTTAGTCTTCGCTTGAGGAGCGTATGATTTGCTACCCTGCTTATGTGGGACGAGGCCGCCCGACAACAAGCAGACGCGCATAGAAGACAACGTTCTTTTCACGGAAGGTGTGCCATCATGAAAATCCTGCTTGCCGTCCTGCCGCTGCTGATTATTGCAACATCGGCTCAAGCCGTGCCGAAGTATACGTCCACGCGCATGTCCTGCGACCGGGTCCAGGCCACAGTGCGCCAGCACGGCATTGTCGTGCTGGCCTATCCATCAAAGCCCAAGGGCGGGCGCATGCTTTCCGACACCTATGTCGCAAGCCGTCGCTTCTGCCGGCCAGGGGAAATCACCGATCGGGTCAGCGTGCCGAGCGCCGACCGGCTCCGTTGTCCGGTGCTGAAATGCAAGCCCGAAGAGCCGCGTGACGGCGGCGATGGCGGCAGACAGGAGCGAGGCCCCAACGACCCGACGCACCGCTGAGCGCAGCAGTCGCCGGGACTGGCCGAAGGATGGGCATGGAACACGTGACCGGCGTGTTCCGTTAGCCTGTCGGCGACCGGAGGACAGTTTACGGATGGCGCGGTCTCCGGCACCGCAGTCAAAGGACACGAAACATGAAGAAACTGATCTGCATCCTGGCGACGCTGCTGGTGGCGTCGCCCGCTTTGGCGATCTCGCGCTACAACGCGCAGTCGATGACCTGTGCCGCGGCTCGCCAGGCGGTCCTCAGCCAGCGTGCGGTGATCTTCCGCTTCCCCTCCAGAAGGATCCAGGGCCTGACGCTGTATGATCGCTACGTGCGCGACAACCGCCAATGCGACCCACACGAATACGCGGCCCGCGCCTTCATTCCCACCAAGGACGACGCGCGTTGCCCGGTGCTTGCCTGCGAGCCGCTACCCGAGGATAGCTTCGCCCGTCCACGCCGCCCGTGGATTCCCTTCTGAGGACAGGTGAATCCGCCGTTCGCGAAGAGAGAGCGCCTCAAGCTGCGTTGCGCCCCCTGCCCGGCAACGGGTGGTGGGCGTTTGCATGCGTCAGTTCGTAGACGAGCGGATATTCGGTTACCAGCGCGCGGTCCATCACCACCTTGATGCCGGCAGACTCGGCACGGGCGGCGGCTGCATCGTCGCGCACGCCGAGCTGGCCCCAGATCGCCATGGGCAGATCCGGCAGGCGCAGCACCTCATCGACCACCTCGGAAAAATGCTCGGCCCGGCGGAATACGTCGACAAGGTCGATCGGTTCGGGGATGTCGGCCAGCCTTGCGTAGATCGTTTGGCCGAGGATCTTTTCGCCGCCATGCTCAGGATTGACGGGAAAGACATGATAACCCTTGCCGAGCAGGAAGCCGGTTACCCAGTGGCTGGGTCGGCTGTCCCTGAGCGAGGCCCCGACAATGGCAACCGTACGCGCCGGGCCCAATATGCCGGCAAGATAGGCATCGGAATAAGTGTCGTGCATCATGGTGTTCTCCTTGCGGTCAAACCGCGTCTGGCGAACCCGCCCCTCGTTCCCGCCTGAACTATATAAGCGCGACCTTAATCAACGATGTTCGAAATGGGGCAAATGCGATGCATTGCGCAGTTGCGCCGGAAGCCACGGCTATGCGGGAAGGACGACGTGTCCCTGTTCGTCCATCGGAAAGAAGGGATTGTGCGCCACTTCCCACAGGTGCCCGTCGAGATCGGCGAAGTATCCGGAGTAGCCGCCCCAGGAGACCTTTTCCGGCGCCTTGACCAGCTTGGCGCCGCAGGAGACGGCAAACTTGATCACCGCATCGACGCCGGTCGGACTGGAGACGTTGTGGGCAAGCGTCACGCCGGAGAAACCGGGCGCGGTATCCGCCACCTCCGCGTCCTTGGCCAGTGCCTCACGCCCGAACAGGGCAAGCACGGTCCCCTTCATCTGGATGAAGGTCACGCCCTCCTGCGAGGCGGAGGACCTCTTCCAGCCCAGCCGTTCGTAGAAGGCCGTGCTGGCGGCCACGTCGGCGACGCCGAGGGTAACAATCGATATGCGCCGTTCGAGCGACATGGCCTTGCTCCTGAATATTGAGTCGAAATTCCGTTTTGTTCTTCTTATGTTTGCTTTTCATTCACGTCAATATTAGTGCAGGCTTATGGTTGTGAAAGACTCAGAATACAATTATTTTAACATGAAACTAACGGCCAGAGGCGAGAACTGGCCCCGCCTTACCGGCCGCCAAACAGAACTTATTCACCCGTCCAGGTCGGGTGGCGTTTGTCGAGGAAGGCACCGATCCCTTCTGCGGCGTCGCGGGCCAGCATGTTCTCGACCATGACGCGGGCGGCATAGTCGTAGGCTTCCTCCAGCGGCATTTCGATCTGGCGATAGAAGGCTTCCTTGCCGATCTTCAGCGTCAAGGGCGACTTGGACGCGATGATCGCGGCGTATTTGTCGACGACCTGGGCAAGATACTGTTTGGGCACGATGCGATTGACGAGGCCGAAATCCTTGGCCGTCGAGGCATCGATGGTCTCGCCGGTCAGCAGCATTTCCATGGCCTGCTTGCGGTGGGCGGCGCGGCTGACGGCAACCATGGGCGTCGAGCAGAAAAGTCCGATATTGACGCCGGGCGTGCAGAAAGCCGAGGTATCCGTGCAGATCGCCAGATCGCAGGATGCCACCAGCTGGCAACCGGCCGCGGTCGCCAGTCCGTCGACCTCGGCGATCACCGGCTTCGGCAGATGGGTAATCGCCAGCATCAGGTCGGCGCAGAGGCGCATCGTCTTTTCGAAGAAGCCCCTGCCGCGATCCGGGTCTGCCCGGTGGGCGGTCATTTCCTTGAGGTCGTGACCGGCGGAAAACAGCTTGCCGGCAGCCGACAGCACGACGACGCGCACGTCGGGATCCTCCGCAGCGGCGCCGAGTTCGGCCAGCAGTGCGTCCATGAGCGCGATCGACAGCGCATTGGCCGGCGGGTTGTTGAGCGTCAGGCGCAGAACGCCCTTGTCGCGCGACGACAGCACCGGCCCCGCCCCGCTTTCGCCGCCATCCTTCTTGAACGACACAACTTCCGCCATCACCGATCTCCCTTGGCGTTTGCACTTGGGCCAAAGCCTGCCATAAAACGCTCACCCTTTGAAAGCCCATTCGAATAGAGATCTGACCCCATGCAGCCGATCATGAGCGCCGACGAGATCAATGCCTTTCTCGAGACGGACTTTCCGCAGATCCATACCGACGGCCGTGTCTTTCACGTGACCGAGGTCTCGCCTGGCAGCATCACGATGACGTTTGATCCTTCCGAGCGGCACCTGCGCCCCGGCGGCACGGTGTCTGGGCCGGCGATGTTCACGCTGGCCGATGTTGCTGCCTATGCAGCGGTGCTCGCCCATATCGGGCCGGTGGCGCTGGCTGTCACCACCAGCCTCAACATCAATTTCCTGCGCCTGCCCAGGCCGCAACTCATCCGCTGCGAATGCCGGGTGCTGAAGCTTGGCAAGCGGCTTGCCGTGATCGACGCCCTGCTGCTGCAGGACGGAGGCGACGGTCCGATCGCCCAGGCCACGGCCACCTATTCGATTCCGCCGCGCTGACCGATACGGCCAGTTTTCGGGGCAAAGCGGGGCCCTCTAGCACCATCCAAGATGTGAGATCGATGCGGTAAAATATTACCACACCATCAAGTCTTTGTTTTCATGATGCAATTGCGAAACCCCGTCTGGCCCGACGCTCTTGACCGGGAAAAGCCCTCGGCTTATACAACGCCCAGTCTGCGGGCCTTCGGGGCCGCTTTCTGTTTCGTGCGTAAAAGCGCCCGAAATCAAGCAACAAGAAACGCCCGGCGTGCTTCGGCAAGCAGGGTCCCAAACGGAAAGTATCACTCATGTCTACCTTCGTTCAGAAGCCTGCAGAGGTGGAGAAGAAGTGGATCATCATCGACGCCGAAGGCCTCGTTGTTGGTCGCCTCGCCTCCCTCATCGCCATGCGCCTGCGTGGCAAGCACAAGGCCACCTACACCCCCCACGTTGACGACGGCGACAATGTCATCGTCATCAATGCCGAGAAGGTCGCTCTGACCGGCAAGAAGTACTCCGACAAGAAGTACTACTGGCACACCGGTTATCCGGGCGGCATCAAGGAGCGCACCGCGCGCCAGATCATCGAAGGCCGCTTCCCGGAGCGCGTTCTCGAGAAGGCCGTCGAGCGCATGATTCCGCGTGGCCCGCTCGGCCGTCGCCAGATGAAGAACCTGCGCGTCTACGCCGGTTCGAACCATCCCCATGAAGCCCAGCAGCCGGTCGCACTCGACGTGGCTTCGCTGAACAGCAAGAACGTAAGGAGCGCCTGATAATGGCTGACCTCTCTTCCCTGAAGGATCTCGGCACGGCTGCTCCGGAAGCCTCTGCTCCGGTTCACGTCCGCAAGGTCGACGCCCAAGGCCGCTCCTACGCGACCGGCAAGCGCAAGAACGCCGTTGCCCGCGTCTGGGTCAAGCCGGGCTCCGGCAAGATCATCATCAACGGCCGTGACTACACGACCTATTTCGCCCGTCCGGTCCTGCAGATGATCCTGCAGCAGCCGATCGTCGCCGCTGCCCGCACCGGCCAGTTCGACATCGTCGCGACCGTCGCCGGCGGTGGCCTTTCCGGTCAGGCCGGCGCCGTGCGCCATGGTCTTTCCAAGGCCCTCACCTACTTCGAGCCGGGCCTGCGCGCCGTGCTCAAGAAGGGTGGCTTCCTGACCCGCGACAGCCGCGTCGTCGAACGTAAGAAGTACGGCAAGGCCAAGGCCCGTCGTTCGTTCCAGTTCTCCAAGCGTTAATCGCTTCCGGATTTCGGAATTCGGAAAAGGCGGGGCTTCGGCTCCGCCTTTTTTCGTTTTGCCGCACTCGCCGCCCTGTCCGACCCTATCGTGATGCGGGCGTCCCACAGATGGCCTGATTTCCACCGCCTGCCGGCTCCGGCGCGACGAATCCGCGTGCACATTTCGAGAATTTGTAACATATCATATGCGCTCATCGACCAAGGTCGCGCACGGGGACAGGAGAGTGCGATGCAGGGTGTATTCAGACTTCTCGGCGCGATCGGCGCGCTGGCATTGGGATCAGTAGCCGCCCAGGCAGCAGACCCTGCGGCCGTTCCGGACCAGACCACGGCTTATGACTGGAGCGGCGTCTATATCGGTGCTGTCGGCGCTTATGGTTTCGGCGAGGACGACTGGTCGGCAGACGGACATTTCGACCTCGACGGCGCGGCCTTCGGCGGCGGCGTGATCGGCTACAACCATCAGTGGGGCAATTTCGTCGTCGGCGCGGAACTGGTCGGCTTGTTCGGTGAGATGCAGGAGAGCGGCTACCCCGACTACACCTATGAGGCGCTGGTCGACGTCAAAGCGCGTGCGGGTTATGCCGTCGACCGCGCCCTTTTCTACGTGGCCGGCGGCTACAGCTTCGCGCGCTTCGACGAAGACGGCGACGACTTCGACCTGCACGGCTACAACATCGGCGGCGGCATCGACTTCGCCCTCACCGAGAACGTGGTGCTCGGCGCCGAATACACCTTCCGCGGCCTCAACGGCGACAGCGCGTCCAATCAGGACGTGGACGGCAAGGTTTCCACCATTTCGGCGAAGCTGACCTACAAGTTCTGACGATCACGTCCGACACGTCTCGAAGCCGCGGATCGTGCGTTCCGCGGCTTTTCGTTTGCCGGCCGCCGGTCGCGCGCGCCTGGCCAGCCGCACCGCCATCAATCTCCTCCTCCCATTGCAGAAACCTCTGGCAATCGACGGCTGCGACCTTAATATTGCGCCGCAACACCGGCAGTCCTGCCGCAAGGGAGACCATTCCATGGCCGAGAAGACCATCGATCACGCCATTACCGCAACCGACCTCAAATCGGCAGCGACCGATCCGACCCATGCCGGCGTGCTCTCCTTCATGCGCCGCCGCTATACCAAGTCGCTCGAAGGCGTCGATGCCGTGGTCTGGGGCATTCCGTTCGATGCAGCGACCTCCAACCGCCCCGGCGCGCGCTTCGGACCGCAGGCGATCCGGCGCGCCTCGGCGATCTTCGACAACGACCCGCAATACCCCTTCGAGCGCGACCTGTTCGCCGAGATGGCCGTGATCGATTACGGTGACTGCCTGCTCGACTACGGCAATCACTGGCAGACACCGGAGACGATCGAGACCGAGGCTGCGAAGATTCTCGCCGCCACCGATTTCCTGCTGACGCTCGGCGGGGACCACTTCATCACCTGGCCGCTGCTCAAGGCCCATGCCGCCAAGCATGGACCGCTGGCGCTCGTGCAGTTCGACGCGCATCAGGACACCTGGTTCGACGACGGCAAGCGCATCGACCACGGCTCCTTCGTCGGCCGCGCCGTGCGCGAGGGGCTGATCGACCCCGACCGCTCGATCCAGATCGGCATCCGCACGCACGCGCCGGAAGATTGCGGCATCCGCATCGTCTACGGCCACGAGGTCGAGGACATGCGAGCCGGCGACATCTCCTCGCTGATCGTCAGCCACACCGGCGGCCTGCCGACCTACCTCACCTTCGACATCGACTGCCTCGACCCGGCCTTCGCTCCGGGCACCGGCACGCCGGTCGCGGGTGGCCCGTCGAGCGCCAAGATCCTCTCCGTGCTGCGCGGGCTCTACCAGCTCGACATTCGCGGCGCCGACGTCGTGGAGGTCGCGCCGGCCTATGACCATGCCGACATCACCGCCATTGCCGGGGCAACCGTCGCGATGTATATGCTGGGGCTCCGTGCCGAGCGCCTGGCGCGCCAGCGTTGAGACTTTGATTCATCCCCGTGACAATCCGATTCCGGAAATCGGCCCAAGCTCCTGACAGGAGAGGATAAAATGGCAGCGAAAATCTTCATCGACGGCGAACACGGCACCACGGGCCTGCAGATCCGCACGCGCATGGCCGGCCGCCGCGACGTCGAGCTGCTGTCGATCCCGGAAGCGGAACGGCGCAATGCCGCTCTGCGCGAGGACATGCTGAACAGTGCCGACATCGCCATTCTCTGCCTTCCCGACGATGCGTCGAAGGAAGCCGTGAAGATGGTCGCCGGCAACAACAAGGTGCGGATCATCGACACCTCGACCGCCTTCCGCGTCGCGCCGGACTGGGCCTACGGCTTTGCCGAAATGGACAAGTCGCAGGGCGAGAAGATCCGCGCATCGCGCTACGTGGCCAATCCCGGCTGCTATCCGACCGGCGCGATCGGCCTCATCCGGCCGCTCCGGGCCGCCGGCATCCTGCCTGACGGTTATCCTGTCACGGTCAACGCCGTGTCCGGCTATACCGGCGGCGGCAAGCAGCTGATTGCCCAGATGGAAGACAAGAACCATCCCGAGCACCTCGCCGCCAATAATTTCCTCTACGGCCTGACGCTGAAGCACAAGCACGTGCCGGAGATGACGATCCACGGCCTGCTCGATCGCGCGCCGCTGTTTGCGCCTTCGGTCGGCCGCTTCGCCCAGGGCATGATCGTGCAGCTGCCGCTCTTCCTCGATGATCTCAAGGACGGCGCGACGATCGAGTCGATCCATGCGGCGCTCGTCGCCCACTATGCCGGCCAGGACATCGTCTCGGTCGTGCCGCTGGCCGAAAGCAGCACGCTGCCGCGCGTCGATGCGGAAGAGCTGGTCGGTCAGGACACGATGAAGCTCTGCGTCTTCGGCACGCCGGGCGGTGCCCACGTCAACCTCGTGGCCGTGCTCGACAATCTCGGCAAGGGTGCATCCGGCGCGGCCGTGCAGAACATGGACCTGATGCTCTCGGCGTGAGACCGCCGCTGGGCCGCACAACGACGAGAAGGGGATAGCGATGCTCGACCATGTCGGTCTTTCCGTTTCGGACTATGCGAAGTCAAAGGCCTTCTACGACGCCGTCATGCCCTCGATCGGCGCCGCCTGCATCATGGCGGTGACCGCCGAGGAAACCGGCGGCGCCTATGAGGGCTCCGGCTACGGCTTTGCCGGAAAGCCTTCCTTCTGGATCGGTTCCGGCGACCGCAGCAAGGGACAGGTCCACATCGCCTTTACCGCGCCGAACCGCGCAGCGGTGGACGCCTTCTACGCTGCCGCCATGGCTGCCGGGGCCAAGGACAATGGCGGCCCGGGCCTTCGTCCTCACTATCGCCCGAACTACTACGCCGCCTTCGTGCTCGACCCAGACGGACATAATATCGAGGCCGTCTGCCACGCGCCGGCATAGACTGCCAGAGGCGCCACGCCCGCTGTTCACTGTTCAGTCGAATGCGGCTGGCGTTGCGTTCGAAAATGTCGAACAATTCGTCGCCTGAACCGAGGATCGTCACGCCCCTGCCCGATCGCTATATCTGTTCAAGACACAGATGAGGCGCGCCATGAGCAACGAACGTTTTCCGGTCTATTTCATCCCCCATGGCGGCGGCCCCTGGCCGTTCATGGACTTCCCCGCAGGTCCCGACGGCAAGAAGCCTTGGGCAGATCTCAAGGGTTTCCTCAAGGGTCTCGACGCCGAGATCGGCCGACGGCCAAAGGCTATCCTCATCGTGTCCGGCCACTGGGAACACGAGGCAAAGCCGACGCTGAGCACGGCCACCCATCCGGGCATGCTCTACGACTATTCGGGCTTCCCGCCGGAGACCTACAAGCTTTCCTATCCCGCACCGGGAGCGCCCGACATAGCACGACGTGCCGAGGCGTTGCTCGAAACGGCCGGCATTCCGGCGGCGGAGAATGACAGTCGCGGCTACGACCACGGCGTCTTCATTCCGCTCATGGTCGCCTATCCGCAGGCCGACGTACCGATCGTGATGATGTCGATGAAGAACACCCTCGACGCGGAAAGCCATTTTGCCATCGGCAAGGCTTTGGAGCCGCTGCGTGACGAGGGTGTCCTGATCCTCGCCTCGGGCATGAGCTATCACAACATGCGGATGTTCTTCCACGACACGCCGGAGCACAAGCAGCAGGCGGTCCGCTTCGACGACTGGCTGAGCGAAGCAGTGGCGATAAAGGATCCGGACGCGCGGGCGGCACGGCTCGCCCTATGGGAACAGAACCCGGATGCGCAGGCCTGCCATGTGCCGGACCACGACCATCTCGTGCCCCTGTTCGTCGCAGCGGGCGCGGCAGGCCAGGATGCGGGGCAGCATGTCTTCCGCGGCGAATTCCGCGGAAAGCCCTATTCCGGCTACCGGTTCGGCTGAGCGCGAAGCTCAGTCCCGCTCGGCGATCGCAATCTGCGAAGGATAGGCGCCGAGAAAACCGCGCCAGTGGGCGACGGCGAAACCGAGCACGACCAGCGCCCCGCCCTGGTGGGCGAGCGCGGCATGCAGCGGCACCTGCATGACGAGGGTGGTGATGCCGAGCGCCGCCTGCAGCGTGATGAGCGCAAACAGAACCACGCTGCGGCGGGCATGGGTCGTCCCCGGCCCCTGCCCAAGGCACTGGATCATGTGCCACAGCGCGACCGCGAACAGCACATAGGCGCCGAGCCGGTGGACGAACTGCACCGTCTTGGCGTTCTCGAACAGGTTGAGCCAGGCCGGGCTCTGGACGAACAGATCGCCCGGCACCAGCGCGCCGTCCATCAGCGGCCAGGTATTGTAGGCGAGACCGGCATCGAGACCGGCGACCAGAGCGCCGAGATAGATCTGGAAAAGCGAAAACACGGCGAGCGTGGCCGCAAGCTTTCGTGCGCCCGAGGAAGGCACCGGATCGTCGCTATGCGGCGCCAGCGCCCGCATGATCCACACGCAACCGGAGAAGATCAGGCAGGCGATGACCAGATGCGTCGCCAGCCGGTACTGGCTGACATCGACGCGCTCGGCGAGGCCGGAAGAGACCATCCACCAGCCGATGAAGCCCTGGAAGCCGCCAAGCGCCAGGAGGCCAAGCAGAGGGAGCTTGACGCGGCGTTCGATGCGGCCGGAAACCCAGAAATAGAGAAGCGGAAGGGCAAAGACGAGGCCGATGCTGCGGGCCAGCAGCCGGTGGCCCCACTCCCACCAGAAGATCGTCTTGAACTCTTCGACCGTCATCCCCTTGTTGACCTGCTCATATTCGGGGATCTTCTGGTAGAGGGCGAATTCCTCGTCCCACTCCTCGGCCGAAAGCGGCGGAATGGCGCCGTGGATCGGCTTCCATTCGGTGATCGACAGGCCGGAATCGGTCAGCCGCGTCGCGCCGCCGACCAGCACCAGACAGAACAGCGTGAGAAGCACGACGCCCAGCCAGATGCGGATGGCCCGGCGGTTGCTTTCCAGCTGATCGATCTTGTGGCGTAGGGCGGTTTCGTCGACGGTCATCGCGCTTGTCATTCGTCAATCCTTGTTTCGCCAGTTGATTTGCATGACATGGCTGTGCAAAACAAGCCCGGCTGTTTGCGGCAAGCGGTCGCGTCCCACCCATGGAAACGAAGCGCCCGGCCGCGGAAAAGGAAGATAGACGATGCCTCTCAGGTTGCGCAAATTCATTGGCACCATCCTCATCATCTGTCTCGTCCTGCTATACGCGATTCTCGCGACGGCTATCGCGTCGGCCTATCTCGGCACGTCGCCGTGGTGGGTGCATTTCCTTTATTTCCTGCTTTCCGGCCTGCTCTGGATCCTCCCGGCAATGCTGATCATCAAGTGGATGGCCGGTCCCATCCGCAAGTAATACGCGTGGTGCGTTACCGATCACTCAGGTCGTTAACCGGACGATAACCGCATCTCGCGGTAATTCGGGGCATGCCTCGGCCGCTAACCGATTTTTCCCTCTCCCTTCGCTATGCTCAGCACAGAGTTTCGTCCGTCGGAGAGGGACCGTGCAGACATCGCCGCTGGAATTTCACAGCACCGTACGCGTGGCGGCAGCCCCTGCCGGCTTGAGCGCACCTGCAAGCCCCAAGGAGGGCGGTGTGACCATGAGCCAGGATCTGGAGATCCGCCTGTTCGACCGCATGGAGCCGCTGGAGGCCGAGTGGCGCAGGCTCGACGCCGATCCCGCCAATTCGCTGCACCAGGCCTATGACTGGTGCCTGGCCTGGGCGAAGACCCATCGCAATCCGCTGGCGATCGTGCTCGGGCGCCGCGCGGGGGAAACCGCCTTCATCCTGCCGCTCGAAATCGTCCGGCACAGCATGGTCAAGAGCGCCCAGTTCATCGGCGCGCGCTTCAACAACATCAATGGCGGCCTGTTCTCAGCCGGGTTCCGCGCCAATGCCGGAGCGGCCGAGGCGACCCAGATCAGCCAGGCGCTCGCCACCCTGCTCTCGGGCAAGGCCGACCTCGTCAGCATGACCAATATTCCGCTTGAATGGCGCGGCGAGCGCCATCCGCTGGCCGGCCTGCCGGCCATCGAGAACCAGAATCACGCCTTCCAACTGCCGCTGATGGCCGATTTCGAACAGACCATCGGTCAACTGAACGCCAAGCGCCGGCGCAAGAAGTTCCGCAGCCAATGCCGCCGGCTGGAAAGCACCGGCGGGTTCGATCACCTGATCGCCCGCACCCCAGCGGAAAAGAACAAGCTGCTGGATACCTTCTTCGAACAGAAGGCGATCCGCTTCAAGGCGCTCGGCATCCCGAATGTTTTCCAGGCGCCCGAGACGCAGGCCTTCTTCCGCCTCCTGCTCGAGGCCGATAGCGGCAGCTACGACACGCCGCTCGAACTGCATGCCATTCGGCTGAAGGGAGAGTTCGAAGGCAAGATCGCGGCAATCGCCGGTCTGTCGCGCAAGGGCGACCACGTCATCTGCCAGTTCGGCTCGATCGACGAAAGCGTCGTGGCCGATGCCAGCCCCGGCGAACTCCTGTTCTGGCTGATGATCGAACGCAGTTGCGAGGAGGGTGCGGCCCTGTTCGACTTCGGCCTCGGCGACCAGGACTACAAGCGCCGCTGGTGCACCGTCGAGACGGTCCAGCACGACATCCTGCTGCCCGTCAGCGCAACCGGCCACCTGGCAGCGATCGCCCAGCGCGGCGTGACGCGGGCCAAGGCCGTGATCAAGGGCAATCCGCAGCTTTATTCGGTAATCCAGCGGCTCAGGGCACACGCCGACGAAGTGCCGGTCCGCGCGACCGGCACCGACGACTGATCAGGCAGCACTGCGCTTTGCGGCCTTGCGCTGCCTGTTGCCGCCACCGCTCATCAGCACCAGATCGGAATAGCCGACCTTTTCGAAGGCGGCCATGATTTCCACGAGCTCCTGCTCGTCCGGCTTCGGCGCCGAGAGAATGATCTCGTGGGCGCCGTTGCGGCTCAGCCGTGCGACGCTCTCGGCATTGGCCGGGCCGCATTCGACCAGTACGAGGTCATAGGCGTCGGCCAGCGCGTCGGCGATCATCGACAGGCGGTCGGCACCGCGCATGGCCTGGCGCACGTCGGAATTGCCCTGCGGGATGACATCGGCGCCGGACAGCCGATCCGGGTGGATCGTCTCGGAGAACGGTGCCTCGCCACAGAGCAGGTCGGTAATGCCAGGCAGATCCTTGCGCGCCGCCATCAGCCAGGTCGGGCAAGCCGATCCGGTCATGTCGATCAGCACCACCTTGCGGCCGCGCTCATCGAATTCGCGGGCAAGCATCACGGTCGCGGTCGATCCGTCGTCGCCGGACGGCGAGATGGCAAAGGCAATGCGCGCGCGCGATTCGATCAGGTAGTCAGCCACGGATTCGATCGAGAACTCGTCACGGGCCTCCAGCGCCTCCGTTCTGGGCGGCCGCTCCAGTTCAAGCGTCTCCTCCATAGCGTCCGCAAGATCCTCGTCCGGCTGAACGGACAGCAAGCTTGCCGGGATGGTAGCGGCCGGAACGGAGGCAATGGCACGCGGCGCAGCGACGGCCGGGGCCGAACGCTCGTTTGCCGTCTCGATTGCGCCGTCGCGGTGCGGCTCCTGGCCTTCCCCGCGCAGGACGGGACCGACAGGACGCAAGGCGCGTCCGCTGAAGAGTTCGGAGAGCATGACGATGACGGCGCTCAGCACAAACGTGGCGAGCGCGGCGACGATGGTGATCGGGATGACCTTGGGGAAGCTCGCCTCATGCGGTTCGACGGCGCTGGAGATGACGCGCGCGTCGGCCGGGCTCGCACCCTTGTCGAGGCGCGTCGTCGCCTCGCGGTAGCGGGCAAGATAGGTTTCGAGCAGTTGTCTCTGGGCGGTCGCTTCGCGCTCCAGCGCCTTCAGGCCGACTTCGTCAGTGCCGGCGCGCGCGCTGTCGGCCTTCACCGTGTTCAGCTGCTGAATGAGCTGCGTTTCGCGCGAACGGGCGACATTGGCGTCATTTTCCAGCCCGGCGGCGATCTTGGTCGATTCCGAGGTGATCTGCTCGCGGATGCCGACAAGCTGCGAACGCAGGGCCTTCATCTGCGGATGGCCGTCGAGCAGCGTCGTCGACAGGTCGGCAATCTTGCCGCGGATCTCCGACTCGCTGGCCTTGAGCCGCTGGATCGCCTCGTTGCCGGTGATGGCGACCAGCGTGTCGGTCGACTTGCCGGCCTTGATCGCATTGCGCACGTTCTCGGCCTTGGCTTCGGCATCGGCCCGCTCGCCGCGGACCCGCGCCAGTTCGGCAGAAATGTCGCTCAGCTGCTGCGAGGAGAAACTCGTCGTTTCGCTGACCTGCATCAGGTCGGCATTGCCGCGGTATTCGGCGACCTTGTTCTCAGCCTCCCTCACCTTTTCGCGCAGATTGGCGATCTCCGGCTCGAGCCAGCGCGCCGCCTCCGAATTGCTGTCCAGCTTCGCGCCGCTCTGCAGCGAGCGATAGACGTTTGCCATGGCGTTCGGCACCTCGGCGGCGAGCTTCGGGTCCTTGGAAGTGAACTGGATGCCGATGACGCGCGACTTCTCGACCTGATAGACCTGCAGCTTTTCCTGGAAGGCCTTCAGCACCCGTTCTTCCGGCGCCATGTCGAGGGGGTTCTTCTTCAGCCCCAGCATGACCAGCAGGTCGGATACGGCCGAGGGATTGGTGTCGGGATCGAATTCCTCGAGTTCATAGAGCTTGAGGTCGCGCGCCACCTGCTTGATCAGGTCGACCGATTGCAGGAGCTGCACCTGGCTGACGATGTTGAGTTCGTCCGACAAAGGCTCGGTCGGCGCCTGGACATTGGTCTGGGTGGTGAAGTTCGGCTCGCGCGGCTCGATCAGGATGCGCGCCTCGCTGCTGTATTTCGGCGACATCATGCTTGCGCCGACGAAGGCCAGGCAGCCGACAAGCGCCGTCGCGGCCAGGATACGCGCCTTGCGCTTCCACACGGCTCGAAACAGCTGTGCAAGATCGATGTCTACATCCTGGTGACCGTTGCTTACGCTCGACATGCTTAACTCCCGGTACAGTTCTCGCGAGAATGTAAAGGATCATGGTAACCCAAGCGTTAATTGGCGAAGGCTCCCGCGCACGTGTCCTGACTTGAGGTCGAAATCGACAGAAAGGCCAATGCATGCAGGCCGCCTTTACCGCGCGTTAACCCTAACCGAATGATAACGGCGGTATCGAATTCTCGCATCGGGAGCGCGACGGCGCATGTTACTGGCTGGCACTAGGGGAATGATGTTGCTCGTGGTCGCGATGATTGTCGCGGCGATGAGCGGCTGTGCGACCTATCGGCCGGTGCCGAAGGTCTTCCACGAAGCAACGATCCAGCCCTACCGCCTCGACAGCGGCGACCGGCTGCGCATCACGGTGTTCGAGCAGCAGAGCCTCAGCAACACCTACACCGTCGATCAGGCCGGCTATGTCGCCTTCCCGCTCGTCGGACAGGTAGCGGCCCGCGGCGCGACCGTCTCCCAGCTCGAGGGCGTGATCGCCCAGAAACTGAAGCAAGGCTATCTACGCGATCCGGACGTCACCATCGAGATCGACCGCTATCGCTCGATCTTCGTCATGGGCGAAGTGGGCCAGCCGGGTCAGTATTCCTATGTCCCCGGCATGACCGTGCTCAACGCCATCGCCGTTTCCGGCGGCTTCTCGACCCGCGCCAACCAGCGCGACGTCGACGTTACCCGCAAGATCAACGGCAATATCCTGACCGGCCGCGTACCGATCACCGACCCGATCCTCGCCGGCGATACGATCTATGTCCGCGAGCGGCTGTTCTGATCCATGCCAGATGCCCCGCCGCTTCGCATCCTCCATTGCTTTCGATCTCCCGTGGGCGGCATTTTCCGCCACGTGCGGGATCTCGCCGAGCACCATAGCCGGGCCGGCCACGAGGTCGGCATCCTGTGCGACAGCACGACCGGCAGCGAGCACGAAGATCGTCTGTTCGACCAGATCAAGCCGTATCTCTCGCTTGGCCTGCACCGCATGCCGATCGCCCGCTCCGTAGGCTTCGGCGATGTCGCGGCGCTCTACAAGAGTTACAAGGAAATCAAAAGTTTGCGGCCGGATGTCTTGCACGGCCACGGCGCCAAGGGCGGCGCGGTGGTGCGCATCATCGGCTCAGCCTTGCGGGCGAAAAGGTATCGCGTTGCCCGCTTCTATTCGCCCCACGGGGGCAGCCTGCATTTCGACGGGAGCTCCATGGCCGGCCGTGGCGTCTTCGCCGCGGAACGGTTCCTCGAACGCCTGACGGATGCCATAGTCTTCGTCTGCGACTATGAACGGCGGACATACGAGACGAAGATCGGCGTGCCGCGCTGTGCCCACCGGATGATCTACAACGGCCTCAGCGACCGCGACTTCGCCGTCATCCCGGCCCGCTCCGACAGCGTCCATTTCATCTATGTCGGCATGTTGCGCGATCTCAAGGGACCGGACGTCTTCATCGACGCGTTCGCCCATACCGAGCGCCTGTTCGGGCATCCCTTGAGCGCGCTGATCATCGGCGACGGCCCGGATCGGGACAAGTATCGCGAGACGATCGAACAGCGCGGTTTCGGCCGGCGCATCGGCCTGCTTCCCGCCATGCCGATCAAGGAAGCCTTTGCCATGTCGAACATCGTCGTCGTGCCGTCCCGGGCCGAGGCGATGCCCTATATCGTTCTGGAGGCGCTTGCCGCCGGAAAGTCGCTGATCGCCACGCGCGTCGGCGGCATACCGGAAGTGCTGGGCGCCGACAGCGATGCCCTGGTCGAACCGGGTGACGCGCCGGATCTGGCCCGCGTCATGGTCCGCGCCATCACCACGCCCGACTGGCACGGCGCAACCATGCCGGAACCGCAAGCCTTCAAGGCCAGGTTCTCCGCCTCGACCATGGCCGAGCAGATGGCACACCTTTATCAAGAGCGCCTCTCCAAGCACTGAACGGCACCGGGTCCGGCGCAGCCGCCAAGCCTATTCGGCGGCCCGCTTCGATGCCGGCTCCACCCGTTTCAGCGGTGCATAATCTTCCGGTGTCAGCGTCTCGCGCTCCAGAAGCAGTTTCGCGCCCTCTTTCAGCTCATCGATCCGGCCCTCGAGCGCCTGCTTGGCCTGTTGGTAGGCCTCCGCGATCATCTTGCGCACGGCCAGGTCGACCTCGCGCGCCGTCGCCTCGGAATAGTCCTTCGGCCGTACCCGGAACTGGCCGTCGTCCAGCCATTGCTGCCGCTGCGGCTCAAGCACCGCCTGGCCGACGGAAGCGTCCATGCCGAAGCGCGTGGCGATCTCGCGGGCAATGTCGGTCACCTTGGCCAGGTCGTCGGCGGCACCGGTAGAGATTTCGCCGAACACCAGATCCTCTGCGGCGCGGCCCGCCAGCAGCACCACCATGCGGTCCTTGAGTTCGCCGAAGGTGATGAGGAAACGATCCTCGGTCGGGCGTTGCAGCGTGTAGCCGAGCGCACCGATCGAACGGGGAATGATCGACACCTTCTGCACAGGGTCGGCCGAGGGCAGCCCGGCCGCCACCAGCGCATGACCCATTTCATGATAGGCAACGCGGCGGCGCTCGTCTGCATTGAGGATCCGGCTGCGGCGTTCGGCACCGGCGATGATGCGCTCGACGGCGGCGACGAAATCCTCCATCGCCACCGTGGTTCCGCCACGGCGCGTGGCAAGGATCGCCGCCTCGTTGATCAGGTTTGCGAGGTCCGCCCCGGTGAAACCGGGGGTCAGGCCGGCAATCTCGTCGACGCTGACGCTCGGCGCAATGGTGACGTTCTTCATGTGGACCTTGAGGATCGCCGCCCTGCCCTTCCGGTCGGGCCGATCGATCACCACCTGGCGATCGAAACGGCCGGCGCGCATCAGCGCCGGGTCGAGGATTTCCGGGCGGTTGGTGGCCGCCAGCAGCACGATGCCGACGCGCGGGTCGAAGCCGTCGAGTTCGGCGAGCAGCTGGTTGAGCGTCTGCTCCTTCTCGTCATTGCCGCCCATGCCGCCAAACGAATTTCGGGCGCGGCCAAGCGCATCCAGTTCGTCGATGAAGATGATGCAGGGTGCCGCCTGCCGTGCCTGCTCGAAGAGGTCGCGCACGCGGGCGGCACCGACGCCGACGAACATCTCGACGAATTCGGAACCCGAAATGGAGAAGAAGGGAACGCCCGCCTCGCCGGCCACAGCGCGCGCCATCAACGTCTTGCCGGTGCCCGGCGGGCCGACCAGCAGGATGCCCTTCGGAATGCGGGCGCCCAACCGGCCGTAGAGGTCCTTGTCCTTGAGGAAGGAGACGATTTCCTGCAGCTCTGCTTCCGCCTCGTCGATGCCGGCGACATCGTCGAAGGTCACGCCCGTCTTGCGTTCGAGATAGATCTTGGCGCGCGACTTGCCGATGTTGATCAGGCCGCCCATGCCCTGCTTCTCGGCAATGCCGCGGAAGAAGAAGGACCACAGCGCGAAGAAGACGATGACCGGCAGGACCCAGGAGAGAATCGAGGTCAGCCAGTTGTTGTCGCTCGCGCCGGTGATCTTGACGCCGGCCTTTTCGAACAGGGCGGCGAATTCGGGATCGACGCGGTTGGCGATGAAATACTTGCGCCCGTCGACCGGCTCCTTGAATTCGCCCTCGACCTTGCTTTCGGTCAGCGTCACGGAGGCGATGCGGCCCTCGCCGACCATGCGGACCATGTCGCTATAGCTCAGCTGGGTGTAGTCGCGATAACCGATCCAGGCCTGGAAGGCCATCAGGAGCGCAAAGGCGAAGAGGAAGTAGCTGAAGTTGAAGACGTGTTTCTTTTCCATAGGCAAACATCCCGTTGTGCATCGGCCGATGGGCCAGATCACCCCATGGCACGATCCGTCCCACGCTTTGCTGATCCGTGTCAAACGGGACCGACGGCTCGCGGCGGCCGCTCTGTGCCGAATTGAACCAATCTTGGCCCGTTGTCGACCTGTCGGCCGCCAATTCTCAAACGTTTCTTAGCAAGTCTCATCTATCCTCCCGCGTCAACGAGCGGGATATTGCGATGAACCAGATGGAAAAGCCGGAACAGTTCGATATCGACGCCTTGCGCCGGAAGGTCTCCGAAAGCGGCGACGCTGACAGGACGACCGCGCCTGCAACCGGCGAAGAGGCGGAGATCAATCCGCTGGCGAAGCAGATTGCCACGCAGTTCAGCGAGGAGAACTATTCGCCCTCGATCATCACCGGCCAGTTGCGCCTGCTGGAACTCGTCAGCCTGTTCGCGATCGGGCTTGCGGTTCATTATTTCCTCTTCAACGATCCGTCCTCCCGTTTCCTCACCGATCTCGTCATCGGCCTGGCGGGCTCTGCCGTTGCAGTGCTGTTCATGCAGATTGCCGACAGCTATCAGGTCTCGGCGCTCCGCACGCCGCTTCGCGCCCTGCCGCGCATCGCCGGCAGCTGGACGCTTGCCACGGCCCTGGTGGCGCTTGCCCTCTTCATGTTTCGCGCCGGCGGCTTCGATTTTCGCGACTGGCTCGTCTCCTGGTACGGCTTTGGCCTCGCCTTCCTGTTCGTCGAACGCAGCCTCGTCGGCTTCGGCATCCGTCGCTGGGCCCGCAATGGCATCATGGAGCGCCGAGCCGTGGTGGTTGGCGGCGGCAAGCCGGCCAAGGACCTCATCCGCGCGCTGGAACAGCAGCCGGAGAACGACATCCGCATCTGCGGCATCTTCGACGACCGGGGATCCGCGCGTTCACCGGACGTGGTCGCGGGCTACCCGAAGCTCGGTACGATCGCCGAACTCGTCGAGTTCGCCCGGCTTGCCCATATCGACATGCTGATCATCGCGCTGCCGCTTTCGGCCGAAGCGCGCATCCTGCAGCTCCTGAAAATGCTCTGGGTGCTGCCGGTCGATATCCGTCTCGCCGCCCATTCGAACAGCCTGCGCTTCCGTCCGCGCTCCTATTCGCATGTCGGCGCGGTACCGATGCTCGACATCCTCGACAAGCCGATCCGCGACTGGGACTCGGTTGCCAAGCGCGGCTTCGACATCTTCTTCAGCATCGTGGCGCTATTGCTGCTCTGGCCGGTCTTCATCGGCGCGGCGATCGCCGTCAAGGCGACCTCCAAGGGGCCGGTGTTCTTCGTCCAGAAGCGGCACGGCTTCAACAACGAGGTCATCAACGTCCTGAAGTTCCGTTCGATGTATACGGAAATGAGCGACCCGACGGCACGCCTGGCCGTCACCAAGGGAGACCCGCGCGTGACCCCCGTCGGCCGTTTCATCCGCAAGTCCTCGATCGACGAACTGCCGCAGATCTTCAACGTGCTGCGCGGCGATCTCTCGCTCGTAGGCCCGCGTCCGCATGCCGTCATGGCCCAGACCCACGACCGCCTCTACGGCGAAGTGGTCGAGGGCTATTTCGCCCGCCACAGGGTCAAGCCCGGCGTCACCGGCTGGGCCCAGATCAACGGCTGGCGCGGCGAGGTGGACAATGACGACAAGATCAAGTTCCGCACCGCCTACGACCTCTACTATATCGAGAACTGGTCGCTGCTGTTCGACCTGAAGATCCTGTTCCTCACGCCGTTCCGCCTGCTCAACACGGAAAACGCCTATTGAGCACGATCGACGCCCAGTATCCCGTTGCTTTCAGGCCGCAGATTGCGGTCCTGATGATGCTCGGCTCGGCGATAGTGGCCTGCGGCGTCTTTCTCTCCGGCTTCGTCATGTCGGAACCGGCGCCCTACGAACTGCTGATGGTCGTTCAGGTCGCCGTCTGGTTCTTGCTCGGCCTGAAGATCTCGCGCGCCGTGGCCCCGCTTCTGGCCTTCCTGCTGACGTTCAATGTGGGCGGCATCCTGTCCCTGACCGTGATGAAGGATCTCGGGACCGGGCCAATGTATCTGGCGGTCTCCACCTTCCTGGCCCTCACCTCGGTCTTCTACGCGGCTATCATCGAGGACCGCCACCAGCGCCTTCGCCTGATCTTCCAGGCCTGGGTGGCGGCGGCGATCATCACCGCACTGCTCGGCATCCTCGGCTACTTCCACGCCTTTCCGGGCGCTGAGGCCTTCACTCTCTATGACCGCGCCAAGGGCGCCTTCCAGGATCCCAACGTCTTCGGCCCCTTCCTGATCGCACCGGCCCTCTACCTGATGCACGGCCTCCTGACCGGCAAGCTTTCCTCCGCTCCGCTCAGGGTCGCCGGCCTGCTCATCATCGCGCTCGGCGTGTTCCTCTCGTTTTCCCGCGCCGCCTGGGCGCTGTTCCTGATTTCCGCCGTCGCGCTCGTCTTCATCCTGCTTCTGAAGGAGCGGACGGGTGCCTTCCGGCTCAAGATCCTGCTCCTGTCGCTGGCGGCCGTCGCGCTGCTGGTCGTCGCGGTGGTCGTCGCACTCCAGTTCGAACAGGTGCGCAACCTGTTCCTCGACCGCACAACCCTCGTCAAGGATTATGACGGCGGCCATCTCGGCCGTTTCGCCCGGCATCGCATCGGCTTTCTGATGATGATGGAAAATCCGCTCGGCATCGGGCCGATGGTATTCAGCGAGATCTTCCCCGAGGACGAGCACAATATCTGGCTGAAGTCGCTCACCACCTATGGCTGGCTCGGCTTCCTGTCCTACATCGCGATGATGGTCTGGACGCTATCGATCGGCTTCCGCTTCCTGCTGCGCGACCGCCCATGGCAACCCTATCTGATGATCGCCTGGATCGTCATCGTCGGCCACGTGATCATCGGCAATGTCATCGACACCGACCACTGGCGGCATTTCTACCTGCTGCTCGGGATCGTCTGGGGCTGCGGTGCGCTGGAATGGCGTCACCAGCGGATGCTGCGGCGAAGCCCCGCCCCTGCCTGACCCATGCCAAAGAACGAGACCCCCTTGCGTATCCTCGAAGTGCTCGAACCAAGCGGCGGCGGCTCCGGCCGCCATTTCGTCGACCTGTGTGCCGGCCTGCAGGCACGCGGCCATGCCGTGACAGCGGTCTATTCCCCGGTCCGGGCGGAGGAGCGTTTCGTGCGCGAACTCATGGCGCTCGATCTGGCCAAGGTGACCGCCCTCCCCATGTTACGGGCGGTGGGTCCTAAGGATTTCTCCTCCTGGCGGGCGCTCCACCGCCTGATCCGCGACGAAGGTCCCTTCGACATCATCCACGGACACAGTTCCAAGGCTGGCGCGCTGACCCGTCTCCGCCTGCCCGGCCCGCATGTTCCGCGCATCTACACGCCGCATGCCTTCCGCACCATGGACCCGACGCTGTCGTCGAAGGGTCGCCTGGTCTTCGGCGCGATCGAGGGCGTCCTTGGACGTTTCCTGACCGACCGGCTGATCTGCGTCTCGCAGAACGAATACGACCACGCGCTTGAACTCGGCATTCCGGCGACCAAGCTCGCCGTCGTCGTCAACGGGGTCGGGATCATGCCGACCGGTCGCCGCGCGGACATCCGCGGGCAATTCGGAATTCCCCAGGATGCCCTGGTATTCGGCTTCATCGGCCGTCTCTCCGCCCAGAAGGCGCCGGAACGCCTCATCACAGCCTTTGCCGCAATCGCCGGGACCGTGCCCGAAGCCCGCCTGCTGATCATCGGCAGCGGTGAACTGGAACCCGACGTGCGGCGCCAGATCGCCGCTGCGGGTATCGCGGACCGCGTCGTCATCAATGCCGACCTACCGGGCTCGGAAGCCACGCAGGCGATCGACGTGCTCGTCATGACCAGCCGCTACGAGGCGATGTCCTATGTCATGCTGGAGGGTGCCGCAGCCGGCCTGCCGTTAATCCTCACCGATGTCGGCGGAACGTCGAACGTGCTCGATCATGATGTCAACGGCTTCGTCGTGCCGAACACCGACGATACCGCGCCGCTTGCCACGGCCATGGCGAGGCTCTGCGACGCGGCAACACGCGCCCGACTGGCCGCCGCGGCGCGCGAGCGCAGCAGCCGTTATGGCGTGGACGCCATGGTCGACCAGACGCTCGACGTCTACCGGCAGGCATTGGCAGGCAGACAAGCGCGCGATTGATTTTTCCGGCATATCCGCCATATTCGCTGTCATGATCACACCCGCACAGATCCGCGCCGCACGCGCGCTCCTCGGCCTCAGCGTCGACCAGCTTTCAGCGAAAAGCGGCGTGTCGGCCTTTATGATCCTCCAGGTCGAGGACGAAAAGGCAGCGACGCTCGACCAGGCGACGCTGCTCACGCTTCGCGGCGCCCTGGAGAGGGCGGGCATCGCCTTTCTGGCCGACGGAGATTGTCCGCCCGGCGGCATGGGCGTAAGGCTTGTCGCACGCCACGACACCGGCGAAGGCCTGCGGCCGGAAAATCTCAACGCGACCAACGACGGCTGAATCCTGCCATCGCAGGGAACAAATTCGCGTCTGCCGATTTATCGCCCATCACACCTGACAGGAGCTATGCATGAATCGGAACAACGGTCTTTACCTGGTCATCGGCGCATTGGCCGTGGTCGTCGTCGGCCTCGGCATTTATCTCTACCGCGAAGAGACAAAGCCCAAGGGTGTTGAAATGACGATCGGACGCGACGGCGTGACGATCCAGGAGAATTGAAGGCCTCCGGCTACGGCCGGCGCGGCGCTCCACGGCCGGCACAGGTTTGCGGAAAGCAAAAGCCCGGGTTCTCCGGGCTTTTTCATAGCACGACGTAAGATCAAACAAACGGTTCAGCGGCTCGCAAGGATGGCCCGGCTCATATGGGTAGGAGCGCTGATGCCACCCTCCAGCATGTACGGCATGCTCGCCTTCGCCGTGGCCGATCTCTTCGACATGATCGGCAGACCATGGCCGAGACCGTCGATCAGGCAGAACTCGATCAGCGGCTTGCCAGCCGCGTCACACCAGATCCTCGCCCCCTGGCCCTTGATCGTCACGGCCTTGCCGTCGGCCTCGTCAAGGCCATAGACATCCAGCCATTGCGCCAGCGTGGCGCGGGCATTTGCGACCGAGACAACGCGATCCGCCGTTCCGTGCCAGATCGAAACCACCGGCCGCTTCTTCACCTCCGGCGTGACGGCACGCACCAGGTCGCCCCACTCACGCGGGGAACGGCTGACCCCGGAATTCATCACAGATAGAGCCGACATCGCATCGCGCGCCGCCCCGTAAGGCAGTCCGGCGACGATCTGGCCGCCGGCGAACAGCTCCGGATAGGTTGCAAGAAGGGCAGACGCCATGGCCCCGCCGGCCGAGAGACCCTGAACGTAGATGCGCTTCTTGTCGACATGATGCCGCTCGCAGGCATTGTCGATCATCTGGCGCACCGACATCAGTTCGCCGCGATCACGCGCGACGGCGCTGGGGCGGAACCAGTTGAAGCAGAGATTGGGATTGTTGGACTTGCGCTGTTCCGGATAGAGCAGCACGAAACCGCCCTCGCGGGCGAGCGAGCTCCAGCCGCTGCCCTTGTCGAAATCATCGGCCGACTGCAGGCAGCCGTGCAGGACGACGACAAGCGGCGCCCCCTTGCCTGCCTTGGGCGGCACATATTCCAGCATGCGCAGATGGCCGGGATTGGTGCCGAAGCCGGTAACCTCCTGCAGGCGGGCACGCACCGTGCGCGGCGTCCTGGCGCGCACGGTGCGCGCCGGCGCGGCAACCGGCAGTGAAGGCATGGCCTTCAGGATCTTCTTCTGCAGCTTTTTCTGCTGGCCGAGGATGAAGGACAACGGCATGGGAATCTTGAGGCGCATGAAAAAGGAAATCCTTTTCGAAATTTCGAAGTATCACTCCGCGTGTAAAGCCCCGCCGCGCGCTCCGGTTCCCATCCAGCGGGCTTCAATTGTTAGCCTATATAATGTTGCGATGCAGCAATTATAGGGCGGAAGGTTCCATGCCCACAAAAAAAGACGCCCGCTGGCGGGCGTTTTTCCTTCCGAACATTTCCGGATGTTGCCGGGATATCGCGCCTTGGAAGAGCAGCAGGCACATTGGGCAGGTCCGCAGGCCCTTGCAGGAGCCCGCGGATGACAGCGCCGCGCCCTGAAGGCGCTCAATGCCGCAAACTAAATGACGGAGAAGTCGGTATAGGTGAGCGTCGCGAAGTTCGAGATCTCGGCGATCTTGATTGCGCTGTAAGCCGTTCCGGAACCATCGCGGTCATAATAGAGATCGCCGTGGTCCTGGTCGTAGAGGATCCGGTCGCTGCTGTCCGCCGCCGCAAGGTCGAGGTTCTTGAAGGCAGCCGACGCAAGTACGCCCGTCGCCGTCAGCGCGGTGAAAATGCTGTTCTCGAGCCAGATGGTATCGTTGTTGCCGCCGGAATTGGAGAAATCGGTGATGGTATCGATGTTGGACGAGCCAAGCGCCGAACTGAATACGAAGACGTCGTTCGCCTGGCCGCCGGTCAGCGTGTCACTGCCGGTGCCGCCATTCAGCCGGTTCGCACCCGAGTTGCCGACAATCACGTTGGCAAGTGAGTTCCCGCCCGCGTTGAGGTTTGCAGTCCCCAGCAGCGTCATACGTTCGACATTGGCCTCGAGATTGCGGCTGATCGCCGTCTGCACGGTATCGATCCCCGAACCTGCATCCTCGCGCACCACGTCGCCGGCGTTGTCGACGACATAGGTGTCGTTGCCGCCATAGCCCGACATGCGGTCGGCGCCGGCTCTGCCGTTCAGGATGTTTGCGGCGTTGTTGCCGAGAAGCGTGTTGGCCAGGTCGTTGCCGATACCATAGATCGACGCGCCGCCTTCCAGAGACAGTATTTCGACATTGGCCGAGAGTGTGTAGGTGACGAAAGACCTCACCAGGTCCACGCCGCCTCCGGCGGCTTCGGTGACCGTATCACCCGCATTGTCGACGATGTAGGTGTCATCCCCGCCAAAGCCGAACATGCCGTCCGCGCCGGCCCGTCCGTTGAGGATGTTGGCTCCTGCGTTACCGACCAGGGTATTGGCCAGTTCGTTACCGGTCAGGTTGATCGATGCCGTGCCGTTATCGTTCGAGGTTCTAAGGCCCTCGATATGTTCACCGGCGGCAAGTGCGTAACTCACGCTGGTGTAGATGAGGTCATAGCCTTCGCCGGAATCTTCGAAGACCTTGTCCTGGGAATTCTCGACGAAGAAGGTGTCGTTGCCGGTATCGCCCCACATTCCATCGGCACCAGTGCCGCCATAGATGAAATCGGCACCGGATCCACCGCGCAATTCATCGACACCGGATCCGCCATCGAGAAGGTCACTGCCAGCCCCGCCTTCGGCGAAGTCGTTGCCGCCACCGAGATAGTAGTCGTCAGCATAATCGCTGCCGAAGATGATATCGATGCCGGTCGAGCCGGCGTAGTACTGCCCAGATGTCGCGCGCGTGTCGTTGATCAGATTCGCGCTCCAATAGTCAGTCTCGCCGGTCCAATCACTGGTGGCTGTTACGGTAATCGTGTGGGTACCGGTGCTGACATAGTCGCTGAAGGCGACGAATGACATGTATCCGGCGCCATAGCCCGAGCCAGACGAGTATCCATCAATGGTGGTCTGGATGCTCCAGTCGCTCAGGTCTTCGCCTGTCTGCGGATCGTAATAGGAGAAGTCCACCGAAGCGTCGGCGTAGAATGTCTGGTTGTACCGATCAAAACTGAAACCGAAAACGGAGAGATAAAGCATCGCAACCTCATGACGAACAGGGACGCAATCATCGCCTTTGAGACATGTCAAAAGTAAGGCCTCAAACCGGAGATTGCGTCCGGGACATCTGTCGACGTCGGCAAGCTCTGAGGAGACTTCGCGCTCGAAGCCCGAAAACGCAGGGTGAAACAGAGTTCCCAGGACGTCTTGACCGTGCGGATCGCCGGCAACTCGCCGGGGAAAAAGCAAAGCCCAAAAACGCAGAAGGCCGCCAGAGGCGGCATTCTGAATTCTGCTGGGATATCAAGAAATTATTGGTCGGGACGGCGTGATTCGAACACGCGACCCCTTGACCCCCAGTCAAGTGCGCTACCGGGCTGCGCTACGCCCCGACCTGCTTTTTGCAAAGCACGTTCTCCATAATGGCAAGGGCATCGGCACGCAAGGGGAAAAAGCGACGATTTTACCAAGCGGCTTCTCCCTCACCGCACCTGGTCGAGCAGGCGCTTGCATTCCAGGAGGTCGAACAGGGCTTCCTGAAGCAGCGCCCGGTCTTCCTTGCCGACCGAACTTCCCTTGCCGACGGAGATTTCCGGCATATCGTCGTCGCTGCCGCCGAAACCGAAGAATCGCCCGCTGGCCTTGACCTTGGGCCGGCCGACGATCTGGTCCTCCTCGGGAGGGCCGAGCTTGGGCTCGTCCCCCTTGGCCGCCCCCGTGGCCATCAGCGCTTCCATGGTTGCCACATCGCCGGTGGCAACCGCCATGACGAACTTGTTGCCGTTGGTCTTCAGAAGCTTCTGCACGCCCTTGATCGTGTAACCCTGATCGTAGAGCAGGTGGCGGATGCCCTTCAGCAGTTCGACATCGTCCGGGCGATAGTAGCGGCGACCGCCACCGCGCTTCATCGGCTTGATCTGCGGAAAACGCGTCTCCCAGAAACGCAGAACGTGCTGGGGGAGATCGAGATCGTCGGCAACCTCGCTGATGGTGCGGAAGGCGTCCGGGCTCTTGTCCAATTGCATCCTACCGCTCCTGCACAGGCATTGCACGCGAACGCCGCGACTCGCGGCTATTTCAACGATTTACACCGGAAATTTCAAGCAACACGACAGGCCGACCCGACTGTTCCACGACTTTCTCGGTCAGGTGGCCGGGTTCTGCGGCTTCTGCTTCGCCTTGCGTTGAAGATGCGAACGCAGAATGCGCTGCTTGAGAACGTTGGACGCCTTGAAGGTCATCACCCGGCGCGGCGAAATCGGAACCTCTTCGCCCGTCTTCGGATTGCGGCCGATCCGCTCGTTCTTGCTGCGAACCTGGAAGGTCGCAAAGGAAGAAAGCTTGACCATTTCGCCGCGGACGATGGCGTTGCAGATCTCGTCGATCACGGTTTCGACCAGTTCGGCCGACTCGGTACGGGAGAGACCCACCTTGCGAAAGACTGATTCCGCCAAATCTGCTCGCGTCACTGTCTTACCGGCCATGGTTCTCGTCCGCTTAAATCAATGATCTTGTTGAAGTCGCCAGAGAGTATTGCCCTTGGGCGTGCCGGTCAAGCGCTTGTTAAAAATCCTCTATTTCGAGTCGTGTTGCTACCAGCGCAGCAGAACGGCGCCCCAGGTGAAGCCGCCGCCCATCGCTTCGAGCATGACGAGGTCGCCCTTCTTGATGCGTCCGTCGGCCGCAGCGACCGAAAGCGCCAGCGGAATCGAGGCCGCCGAAGTGTTGCCGTGCAGATCGACGGTGACGACGACCTTTTCGAGCGGAATGCCGAGCTTCTTGGCAGAAGCATCGATGATTCGCCGGTTGGCCTGATGCGGCACCAGCCAGTCGACGTCATCCGCAACAGTCCCCGTCGCATCGAAGGCCGCCTCGATCACGTCGGTGATCATGCCGACCGCATGCTTGAAGACTTCGCGCCCTTCCATCCGCAGATGGCCGACCGTGCCGGTCGTCGAGGGGCCGCCATCGACATAGAGCTTTTCCTTGTGGACGCCGTCCGAGCGCAATTGAGAGGTCAGAACGCCGCGGTCGGCAGTGCTGCCAGCGCCCTCGCCCGCCTCCAGGATGAGCGCGCCGGCGCCGTCGCCGAACAGCACGCAGGTGGTGCGATCCGTCCAGTCGAGGATGCGGGAAAAGGTTTCCGCGCCGATCACCAGCACGCGCTTCGCCATGCCGCCGCGGATGTGCAGGTCGGCGGTCGACACAGCATAGACGAAACCGGAACAGACCGCCTGCAGGTCGAAGGCGAAGCCGTGATGCATGCCGAGACGGTTCTGGATGTTCACCGCCGTCGCGGGAAAGGTGTTGTCTGGCGTGGAGGTCGCGCAGATGATCAGGTCGATGTCGGCGATCGTCAGGCCGGCATTGTCGAGCGCCTTCTGGGCTGCCTCGGCGCCCAGCGAGGCGGTGGTTTCATCCTCGCCGGCGACGTAGCGCTGGCGAATGCCCGTGCGCTGCACGATCCATTCGTCGGAGGTATCGACCATCTCCTCCAATTCGCGATTGGTCACCACCCGCTTCGGGAGCGCCGCCCCGAAACCGCGAACAACAGAACGGATCATTGTCTTCCTTACCCCGTCGATCATGCAGCTTCCGGACCCGCGGAAGACGGGTGCCGGGCATGATACTTCTTCAGATCGTTTTCGATTTTCTGCGTCAGGCCGTTGCGCGCCATGTCGTAGCCGACATCGATGGCTGCGGCGAAGCCTTCGGCATCGGTGCCGCCGTGGCTCTTGATGACGATGCCGTTCAGGCCGAGGAAGACGCCGCCATTGACCTTGCGGGGATCCATCTTCTCGCGCAGCTTGTCGAAGGCGCCCTTGGCGAACAGATAGCCGATCTTGGCGAGCAGCGTGCGCGACATGGCGGCACGCAGGTATTCGGCGATCTGGCGTGCCGTGCCTTCGGCGGTCTTCAGCGCGATATTGCCGGTGAAGCCTTCGGTGACGACCACGTCGACCGTGCCCTTGCCGAGATCGTCGCCCTCGACGAAGCCGTAATAGTCGATGGTGTCGAGACCAGCCTCGCGCAGCATGCGCCCGGCTTCCTTGACTTCTTCCTGCCCCTTGATCTCTTCCACGCCGACATTGAGCAGGCCGACGAGCGGACGCTCGACCTCGAACAGGGCGCGCGCCATGGCGCCGCCCATCAGGGCGAAGTCAAGCAGCTGCTGGGCATCGGCGCCGATGGTGGCCCCGACGTCGAGCACGATGCTTTCGCCCGACAGGGTCGGCCAAATGGCGGCGATGGCGGGCCGTTCGATCGTCGCCATGGTGCGCAGGCAGAACTTGGCCATGGCCATCAGCGCGCCGGTATTGCCGGCTGAGACGACGACGTCGGCCTGGCCGGTCTTCACCGCCTCGATCGAGCGCCACATGCTCGAGATGTAGCGGCCGCGGCGCAGCGCCTGGCTTGGCTTCTCGTCCATGGCGACGGCGACGTCGCAATGATGGAAGACCGACTTTTCCTTGAGCTTCGGATACTGGGCGATGAGCGGGAGACAGCGCTCCTGCTGGCCGAACAGAATGAACTGGATGTCGGGATGCCGCTCCAGCGCCTTGGCAGCACCGGGAATGACGACTTCGGGGCCGAAGTCGCCCCCCATGACGTCAAGAGAAATTCTGATCACTTATGCCCGATCCTTCTTATTCGCTGCCCGGCGAAATTTCGGCCAAAATACCGGTTTCGCCGTACCGCACAACCCAATTCACCGAAGTTGTGGCCGCGATTAGTCCTTTTTCCAGTCCTTCAGCGCAGCGAAAGGCGACGGGCGTCGATCGTCTGCCTCATTGCTCTCGATATGTCCGGCAAATTGCGCGCCCGGCTTCTTCGGATAGGGATCAATGCCAAGGGCTGCGAATTCCGCAACCAGGGCACCGGCATCGATCGTGTCGCCGACGAAGCTCTCGGGCAGGTCCGGTCCGTCCGGATCGAGCACCATTTCGCCGGCCTCGTCGGCGGCGATGCGAGCGAGCTTGGAACCTTCGGGGACGAAGATCTGATCGATTTCCTGTCTGATCTCCGAAACCACCGGTTCAAGCGTCACGACACAGGCCTGAACCACCTCGCCGTCGACCTGGCCCCGGATGCGGATGCCGTCCTTCTTCCAGCGATTGATCTGCAGATCGGCGGTGAGCCGATTGACCGCCTCCACCTTCCACACGTCGGCGAGCGCCTTGCATTCGCGCGCATCCGCCTCGACATGAACCCGGACCGGATTGGCCGAGACATGGCCAACCTTCACCAGATAGGAGAAAGCCGATGCATCGGCGTCCTTCTTGTGCGAAGTCATTTCAGAGCAAACCTCCAGGGGTATCGAGCCGGACGGTACCGGTCACGACGACCTCCTCTTCGAGGGCGCGAAGCTTGCGTTCCGCGTCCATCATCCATTCGGCGAGACCGGCCATGTTCGGCGCGGCGTCACCTATTTGCGGATATATATTGCGCCGAAGGGCCGACGCCAACAGGTCGCCGTCATCTTTATCGAGTGCCGCCGCATAGGACTCCAGCCGGCCGAAGAACATGCCGGCGAGCTTCTTCATCCGCTTCGGCACGCCCTGGTCGCCGATGCCGAGTTCACGAATGGAATGATCGACGTCCTCGAAAAAGGCATCGATGATCTCCTGGGCGATCTCCTGACCGCCGCGCGCCGACTGTCTGGTGCGGCGGAAATAGAGAATCAGGACCAGCGACAGCATTTCGAAGCGGCCCATCACCGTATCGGGCACGCCGAGTTCCGCATAGAATACCGGCGTGCGCGCCGTCGCGGTCAATGCCGCATACTGTCGCTCAACGATGATCCGGTTATGCTTTTTCTGTCGGAAGTACCCGAATAGCATTCATTTCACCAAAAAGAACCACGGGAACGGGCTCGCCTGCTCCGGGTCGTGTTGCATGATTGCGAAAGCTGGTTTACCGAAGCAGACGTGAATTGCAATGCCGTTTCTGCCGTCCGGCCCGATCCTCGTGGCCGTCACCGGGTCGCTGGCCGCTTCGTCCGAACAAGGGCCAGGCAGTGGAGGCTTTGTCCCCGGAAAGGCCACAATGGTATGCGCATCAGGTTTGCGGCCGATCCCGTCGGGCGGCCGCTTGGAGTCATTGGAGACGTGTGGTTGGAAATGCGGTATCTCGGATCGGACAGAAAAGTTCTCGGCTGCACTGCCCTCGCCCTCGCCCTATCGATCGCCAGCCTGACGGGCTGCACGACCTCGGAAGTCTTTCACAACGGCTACGTCATCGATCAGGACGCGCTTGAACTCGTGCCGGTCGGCTCGAGCCGCGAGCAGGTCATCCTGTCGCTCGGCACGCCCTCGACGACGGCCACCTTCGATGGCGAAGTGTTCTATTACATCTCGCAGAAGCGTACGCGCGCGGTTGCCTTCATGAAGCAGAAGCTGGTCGAGCAGCAGATTCTGGCGATCTATTTCGACAAGGACGGCGTTGTTTCGCAGCGCGCCAACTACACCTTGAAGGACGGCAAGGTCTTCGACATGATCTCGCGCACCACGCCGACGGGCGGCAAGGATCTCACCTTCCTGCAGCAGATCCTCTCCGGCGGCGGCGGCGCAGCCAACAGCGTCAAGAACATCCTCGGCGGCCAGTAACAGCCACTCGGAATACACAAAAACAAAGAAAACCGCGGAAGCATGCTCCCGCGGTTCTTTGTTTGTCCAGCGACTGCTCGCCCGGCGTCAGCCCGCCAGAACGGCGAGCAGCAGCAAGGCGACGATGTTGGTGATCTTGATCGCCGGATTGACAGCCGGGCCGGCAGTATCCTTGTAGGGATCGCCGACCGTGTCACCGGTGACCGATGCCTTGTGCGCATCCGAGCCCTTCAGGTGCTTGACGCCATCCTTGTCGACGAAGCCGTCCTCGAAGCTCTTCTTGGCATTGTCCCAGGCGCCACCGCCCGAGGTCATCGAAATCGCCACGAACAGGCCGTTGACGATGACGCCGAGCAGCGAGGCGCCGAGGGCGGCGAAGGCCGAGGCCTTGGAGCCGGAAATCAGCAAGACACCGAAATAGACGACAAGCGGCGCCAGAACCGGCAGCAGCGAGGGAATGATCATTTCCCGGATCGCGGCCTTGGTCAGCAGGTCGACAGCCCGGCCGTAGTCAGGCTTGACCGTTCCCAGCATGATGCCGGGGTTCTCGCGGAACTGCCGGCGCACTTCCTCGACGATCGAACCGGCTGCCCGGCCGACCGCTGTCATGGCGATGCCGCCGAACAGGTAGGGAATGAGACCACCGAAGATCAGGCCGGCCACGACATAGGGGTTGGCCAGGCTGAAGGAAATGTCGCCCATGTTGGCGAAATACGGATACTTGTCGCTGTTGGCGGCAAAGAACTGCAGGTCGTTGGAATAGGCGGCGAACAGAACCAGCGCGCCGAGACCCGCCGAACCGATCGCGTAGCCCTTGGTGACTGCCTTGGTCGTGTTGCCGACCGCGTCGAGCGCGTCGGTCGACTTGCGCACTTCCGACGGCAGGCCGGCCATTTCGGCAATGCCGCCGGCATTGTCGGTAACGGGACCGAAGGCGTCGAGGGCGACGATCATGCCGGCAAGGCCGAGCATGGTGGTCACCGCGATCGCCGTGCCGAACAGGCCGGCAAGCTGGTAGGTCGAGATGATGCCGCCGACGATGACGATTGCCGGCAGCGCCGTCGATTCCAGCGAAACGGCAAGACCCTGGATGACGTTCGTACCGTGGCCGGTGACCGAGGCCTGCGCGATCGAGTTGACCGGCCGTTTGTTGGTGCCGGTATAGTATTCGGTGATGACGACGATCAGCGCGGTGACCACGAGGCCGAGAATGCCGCAGATGAACAGGTTCCAGCCGGTGATGTCCATGCCGGCGACAGTGCCGATCGAGCCCCAGCCGATGGTCAGCGAGGTCGCGGCACCGAGACCGAGGATCGACAGCGCGCCGGTGACGATGAGGCCCTTGTAGAGGGCGCCCATGATCGAGCCGTTCGTACCGAGCTTGACGAAGAAGGTGCCGATGATCGAGGTGATGATGCAGGCGCCGCAGATGGCAAGCGGATAGATCATCGCGATGTCGAGGACGGCCGAACCGGCAAAGAAGATGGCGGCCAGAACCATGGTGGCGACGACCGAGACCGCATAGGTCTCGAACAGGTCGGCGGCCATGCCGGCGCAGTCGCCGACATTGTCGCCGACATTGTCGGCGATGGTCGCGGGGTTGCGCGGATCGTCTTCGGGAATGCCGGCCTCGACCTTGCCGACGAGGTCGCCGCCGACGTCCGCACCCTTGGTGAAGATGCCGCCGCCGAGACGGGCGAAAATCGAGATCAGCGAGGCGCCGAAGCCGAGTGCGACGAGCGAGTCGATGACTTCGCGCGAACCGCTCTCATGGCCGAGCACCACGGTCAGGATGTAGAAGTAGATGGAGACGCCGAGCAGCGCGAGACCAGCGACCAGCATGCCGGTGATCGCACCGGACTTGAAGGCGATGTCCAGGCCGGCGGCCAGGCTCTGGGATGCCGCCTGGGCCGTGCGCACATTGGCGCGCACCGAGACGTGCATGCCGATGAAGCCGGCAGCGCCGGACAGAACGGCACCGATGAGGAAGCCGATCGCCGCCGTCGCCGACAGCAGCAGCCAGGCACCCACGAAGACGACGACGCCCACGATTGCAATGGTGAGGTATTGGCGGGCGAGATAGGCTTGCGCCCCTTCACGAATATAACCGGCAATTTCCTGCATGCGGGCATTGCCCTGATCGGCCGCCAGCACCGAGCGTGTCGCCCAGATTGCATAGGCTACCGACAGCAAACCGCAAAATATGACGCCTAAAAGCACTGTCATTCGCAATACCTCCCGTATTGCCCGCGCCTCACTCCCCGCGGGCGGTGACGTCAGGCTCGGCCCCTCCTCCGGAAGCTGCCCGACTTGCGGCGAGATTGCGTTGCGGATTCCCTAACGTCAAGCCCCGCCGATGTCGCAGCAGGATGGGGTCAGGCGCGGTCCTTGCGGGAGGCTGCACGCATCTGCAGCACGACCAGGATCAGGCAGATGATGGTCACGGGCCAGATCACGAGGTTCATCACCGACCAGCCGAAGGCCGAGAAGACCTTGCCGGACGAGAAGGAGGAAAGGGCCACGGTGCCGAACAGGATGATGTCGTGGAAGCCCTGGACCTTGTCGGCCTCCTGCGGCCGATAGCTCGAGGCGACGATCGCGGTTGCGCCGATGAAGCCGAAGTTCCAGCCGATGCCGAGGAGGACGAGGGCCAGCCAGAAGTTCCACAGCTCGACCCCCATATGGGCGACGATGGCGCAGCTCATCAGGATCAGCAGACCGGCGGCGACAACCTTTTCCGTGCCGAAGCGGGAGATCAGCATGCCGGTGAAGAAGCTCGGGGCGAACATGGCGATCACGTGCCACTGGATGCCGAGCGTCGCCAGATCGGAGGAGAAGCCGCAGCCGACAACCATGGCAAGCGGCGCACCGGTCATCATGAAGGTCATCAGGGCGTAGGAGCTGATGCCGCAGATCATCCCGGTGACGAATCGCTGCGTCATGACGATCTCGCGCAGCGGGCGGGCGGGTTCGCTGCCCGCGGTTTTCGACGAGGTGTCGGGCAGTTTCAGGAAGGACAGGACGACGATGGCGAGCAGCATCAGCGGGACAAGGCCCATGAACGCGCCGGCAAAGGTCACCGGCTCCATCCAGTCCTTGAGCCAGATCGCCAGTTGCGGGCCGACGATGGCCGAGACGATGCCGCCGGCAAGGATCCAGGAGATCGCCTTGCCCTTGTAGAAGCTCGGAGAGGCATCGGCGGCGGCAAAGCGGATCTTCTGGGTGAAGCCGCCGGAGAGGCCGATCAGCATCAGGCCGAAGGCAAAGAGCCAGAATTCGGAACGGAAAAGCGCAAGGGCCGCCACGGAACCGCCGATGGCACCCATCAGCGCTCCGACCATGAAGCTCTCGCGCCGGCCGAGAAAACGAGACGCGGCGGCGACGACGATCGCACCGAGCGCCACGCCGACATTGAAGCCGGTCAAAGGCGCGGTCGCCAGCGACTTGTCGGCGCCGAGCAGCTGGAAGCCGGCGAGACCGCCGACAGAAAAGCTCAACGGCGCCGCCGATCCGAGGATCGACTGGGCCACGGCGAGGATCGACACGTTGCGCTTGGCCGCGCGCAACTGGCCGTCCAACCCTTGCGACTCGTGAGCGGCCATGTCCTGATCCTTGAGATTACTTCTTGGCGGGGCCGCGGACCTGCTTGGCGATCCGGTCGAGCACGGCGTTGACGAGCTTGGGTTCCTCGTCTTCGAAGAAGGCGCGGGCGATCTCGACATATTCGGTGACGATGACAGGAACCGGCACGTCCTTGCGCTCGAGCAGTTCGAAGACGCCTGCCCGCAGGATGGCGCGGACCGTGCTGTCGATGCGCGACAGCGCCCAGTCGTCCTGAAGTGCCGCGGCGATCATCGGATCGATAACCGTCTGGTCGCGCACCACGCCGGCGACGATCGAGCGGAACCAGGAAGCATCCGCCTTCAGATAGGTTTCGCCGTCGACTTCCTGACCGAGGCGATGGGTCTCATATTCGCTGACCACTTCCAGCACGCCGGTGCCGCCAATATCCATCTGATACAGCGCCTGCACGGCGGCGAGGCGCGCTGCGCCCCGCTGGTTGGCAGTCTTGACCGGCTGGTTTTCTTCCGTCGACATATTCGTTCAGTTACCCAGTTTCTTCTTCAGCGCAATCATCGCCAGCGCCGCGCGGGCAGCAAAGCCGCCCTTGTCCATTTCCGAGCGGCGGGCGCGTGCCCAGGCCTGCTCTTCGTTCTCCACCGTCAGAATGCCGTTGCCGATGGGCAGCGATTCAGAAACCGACAGATCCATCAGCGCACGCGAGGATTCGTTCGAGACGATATCGAAGTGATAGGTCTCGCCGCGGATGACCATGCCGAGGGCGACGAAGCCGTCGTACTGGACGCCCTCTTCATCGGCGGCGTCGAGTGCCATGGAGATTGCCGGCGGGATTTCGAGCGCGCCCGGAACCGTCGCAATGTCATAGGTGGCGCCGGCCTCGTCGAGAGCCGTCTTGGCTCCGTCGAGAAGAGCATCGGACATGTCGTCGTAGAACCGTGCCTCAACAATCAGGAGATGCGGTGCAGATTTCTTCTTAGCCATGATCTCGACCCCGGTTTTCAAGAGAATTCGGCGCAATGCAGGATGAAGCGCGGTCAAACCACGGCACACCGGGCTTGGCAAGTGTTTTTCACCGGCACGGCCGAAAGCGGACCCGAGGGGCATCGAAACGGACGAGCGGATCGGTGCCTGCGGCGCGGTGGAACAAAAGGTGCGAACCGGTGTTCTTACCGAGACCGCCACGCCGCCTGGGCGCGGCTGGGAAGTACAATCGAAGCTCGGCAAGGCCGACAGGAGGTAGATCATGGGTCGCGGTATTTTGCTTTGGCTCCTGGGGGTTCCGCTCCCGTTCATCATTCTCATCATGCTTTTCTGGCGGTAGGAGGCTGCATGTCCACTCCAGTCTCCCCTTCCCCGACATTGATGCCGGTGGAATCCGCGGTTTCGGCCGTCTCGCTGAAGTCGATCATCGCCGGCGCGCTGGCTGCCTCCGCCATCACCCTCATCCTGACGCTCATCGGCTCTGGCCTCGGCCTGACAATGGTGTCGCCTTGGAGCGGAGAAAGCGCGTCGCTGGGGGCGATCGGCTGGACGACGGCGGTCTGGCTGGTTCTGGTCCAGTGGCTGTCTGCTGCCTTCGGCGGCTACATGACCGGCCGGCTGCGCACCAAGTGGGTCGGCGTTCGCACCGACGAAGTGTTCTTCCGTGACACTGCCCACGGCTTCCTGTCCTGGGCACTCTCGACCATCCTCGTTGCCGGCCTGCTGAGCTCGGTCATCGCATCCGCCGCAGGCACGGTTGCCGGCGCGACGGCGACGGCTGTCGGCGCCGCCGGGACTGCCGGTGTCACCGCAGCGGCAAATGCAAGCGACGATGGTGCCGGCTTCTCGGTCGACTATTTCGCCGATGCCATCCTGCGCCCCGCCGATCCGGCAACGCCGCCGGCGGTGCAGACCGACGAACGCGTCACCGCCGAAGTCTCGCGCATCCTCGTCAACGGCACCCTGCGCGGCGAAATGCCGGCAGACGACCGCGCCTATCTCGACCGGGTGGTTGCCTCGCGCACCGGCCTTTCGGAAGCGGATGCCAAGGCTCGCGTCGATCAGACGCTCGCCAATATCGAGGCCGCGAAGACCGAAGCCAGGGAAGCAGCCGATACGGCCAAGAAGGCGGCGACCGCCATTGCCCTGGCCGGCGCCGTATCGCTGATGATCGGCGCGTTCATTGCAGCCGTTGCTGCCGCCATCGGCGGCCGTCAGCGCGATGATGAAGAAGACCTGATCGCCGTCGCCTGATCCCCATCACGCGACGACCAAGAACGAGGCCCGGCTGCCTGACAGTCGGGCCATTCTTCGTCAGGCGGTTTGCGCCCGTTCGAAGACGTCCAACCTGTCCGGCCCCAGTTGCAGGCTGCGCAGAGGCTTGAAGCGCGTTGGGATGGTGTCGATGGTCAAGGGCGAAGCGATGCCGTCGGCGCCGATCTCCGGCAAACCCCGATAGAGCTGAATTTCGTCCACCAGATCGGCCGCAAGGAAATCGGCCGCGACGCGCGCGCCGCCCTCCACCAGCAGAGACGAGATGCCCCGACTGCCGAGGGCAAAGAGCAGGTCCGCGAGATCGGCGGCCTCCAGGACCTCCACGCCCTTTTCCTCGAGCGCAGTCCGCCGCGCCGCCAGCATATCGGCAGCCTGCCCGCCTCGATCGCTTTCGTCCGGGACGCCGCGGACGACAATCAGCGGGACGTCCCGGGCGGTGGACACCAGCTTCGAGGAGAGCGGCAGGTCGAGATGGCGGTCGAGCACGATGCGGGTGGGCGAACGGTCCTCAAGCCCTTCCAGCCGGACGGTCAGCAGAGGATCGTCCGCCAGGGCGGTGCCGATGCCGACCAGAATGGCATCGGTCTCGGCACGCAGCACCTGGACCTGTTCGCGGGCGGCCGGCCCGGTGATCGCCACCTGCCCACTGCCCTTTCGGCCGATCATGCCGTCCCGCGAAACCGCAAGCTTCACAATCACATAGGGGCGCCCCTTTGTCTGGCGCATGAGATAGCCGGCCAACGCACGCCGCCCCTCGGCTTCGAGCGCGCCGGTCGTCACCGCGATCCCGGCATTCTCTAGCATCTTCAGGCCGCGGCCCGAGACACGTTCGTCGGGATCGGTCACCGACACGACGACGCGGGCGACGCCGGCGGCGATCAGGGCATCGGCGCAGGGCGGGGTCTTGCCGCGATGGGAACAGGGTTCGAGCGTGACATAGGCTGTCGCCCCCCCTGCCCGTTCGCCGGCATCGGCCAGCGCCTCGGTTTCGGCATGGGGCCGGCCGCCCACGGCGGTCACGCCGCGACCGACGATCACGCCGTCCTTGACGATCAAGCAACCGACGGAGGGATTGGTGGAGGTGCGTCCGAGATTGCGCAGGGACAGGCGGATGGCCTCCGCCATGAAGCACTCGTCATCGGGCGCCCCGGCCAAGGTTCACTCCACGCCGCTGTCGCGGGAAATCTTGGCGTTGATCTCGGCGATCACGTTCTCGAAGTCCTCGGCATGGGAAAAGTCGCGATAGACCGAGGCGTAGCGGACGAAGCCGACGTCATCGAGGCTCTTCAGCGCCTCGAGAACCTGCAGGCCGATTTCCTCCGAGGAGATTTCCGTCTCGCCGGAACTCTCCAGCCGGCGAACGATGCCGGATACCGCGCGCTCGATGCGCTCGTTGTCGACAGGGCGCTTCCTAAGCGCGATCTGGAAGGACCGCACCAGCTTGTTGCGGTCGAACAGGACCTTGCGGCCGGTCTTCTTGAGCACCATCAGCTCGCGCAGCTGGACCCGTTCGAACGTCGTGAAGCGACCACCGCAGTCGGGGCAGATACGCCGCCGGCGGATGGAGGTGTTATCCTCCGCCGGACGGGAATCCTTGACCTGGGTATCTTCCGAACCGCAGAACGGGCAACGCATGCGCTTTCCTTACATGTAGGGGTACATCGGGAAGCGGCCGGTGAGAGCCACGACCTTCTCGCGCACCGATGCTTCGACGACAGCATTGCCCTCGTCGGAATTGGCCACCTTCAGGCCGTCGAGAACCTCGACGATCAGGTTGCCGATCTCGCGGAACTCGGCTTCCTTGAAGCCGCGGGTCGTGCCGGCCGGCGTGCCGAGACGGACGCCGGAGGTGACGAAGGGCTTTTCCGGATCGAACGGGATACCGTTCTTGTTGCAGGTGACGTAGGCGCGGCCGAGAGCTGCTTCCGCACGCTTGCCGGTGGCGTTCTTCTTACGCAGGTCGACCAGCATCAGATGGTTGTCGGTGCCGCCCGACACGATGTCGAGGCCGCCGGCCACCAGCGTCTCGGACAGCGCCTTGGCGTTCTTGACGATCTGGGCGGCGTAATCCTGAAATTCCGGCTGCAGTGCTTCGCCGAAGGCCACGGCCTTCGCGGCGATGACGTGCATCAGCGGGCCACCCTGCAGGCCGGGGAAGACGGCCGAGTTGAACTTCTTCGCCAGATCCTCGTCATTGGTGAGGATCATGCCGCCGCGCGGGCCGCGCAGCGACTTGTGGGTCGTGGTGGTGGCGACGTGGCAGTGCGGGAACGGCGACGGATGCTGGTTGCCGGCAACGAGGCCGGCGATGTGGGCCATGTCGACCATCAGCCAGGCGCCGACTTCGTCGGCGATCTCGCGGAAACGCTTCCAGTCCCAGATACGGGAATAGGCGGTGCCGCCGGCGATGATGAGCTTCGGCTTGTGCTTGCGGGCAGATTCAGCAACCGCATCCATGTCGAGCAGGTTGTCGCCTTCGCGTACGCCGTAAGAGACGACGTTGAACCACTTGCCGGACATGTTGACCGGCGAACCGTGGGTCAGGTGGCCCCCGGAGTTCAGATCGAGACCCATGAAGGTGTCACCCGGCTGCAGCAGCGCGAGGAACACGGCCTGGTTCATCTGCGAACCGGAATTGGGCTGGACGTTGGCGAAGTTGACGCCGAACAGCTTCTTGGCCCGTTCGATCGCCAGTTCCTCGGCGATGTCGACGAACTGGCAGCCGCCGTAATAGCGCTTGCCCGGATAGCCCTCGGCATACTTGTTCGTCATGATCGAACCCTGCGCCTCGAGAACGGCGCGGGAGACGATGTTTTCCGAGGCGATCAGCTCGATCTCGTGACGTTGGCGACCCAGTTCCTTCTCGATCGCGCCAAAGATTTCCGGATCGGTGTCGGCAAGCGTACGGGAAAAGAAGGCATCGGTGTTCGACATGACTGCAGGCTCCTGACGGGTTGATGCAAAGGGGTCTTAGCGTTCCGTTTCGGCAAGGGCAATACGGGACGCGACATTTGCGCATCAAAGAGCGATGGGCGGTCGAAAGGCCGCGGATTGCTGTTTTGACCGACGGCTCAGCGACCCAGATCAAGGCACCCGTTGCGCAGCGCCGGCAGCACCAGCCAGGCACCGGAGGCATAAAGACTGCGCACGAAATGCGGCGCCTCGCCCGTCACGATCACGCGGCGCGGACCGCCGCCAAGCATGCCGGCGCCTTCTGGCAGACCCGAGGCCGCCGTCGGACCGATGACGATGACCGCCGGCACCAGCGGCCCGGCCAGCGCGGTGACGACAGCCATGGCGACAATCCAGCCGGCCAAAAGGGCAACCAGCACAGCGAGGCTGCGGGCAAGCCGAGGGCCGAAGGCACGGTCCCTCGAGCCTGCGCCGGCCTCAATAGTCATAGACATGTTCGAGCGTCGCCTGCCCGGCCTTCACTTCGGCAAACAGCGCCGCCAGATCGGCAACCTTCACCTTCAACAACAAGCGGTCGCCGGCAAAACCATCGCGGTGGATGCGCGAAATCACCTCGGCCCTGTCGAAGACCGGCTTGGCGTCGGCGCTCTCGGTTACCACCGACACCATGATATCGTCATTGCCGGCGATCTCGCTGACCATGCCGCCGCGATCGACGATCTGCCGCAGGATGTCGGTGAAGGCCCGGTACCGCGGCGTCTCGATGACCAGATAGGCCGGCGTTTCCTGGATGATCGTCACATCGGGGATCGCCGAGAGCTCGGTCACCGGCAGCCCCCTGACGACCGAGCGAATCGTCAGCTTCGCCTCGCCGGTTGCCATCACGGCCTGCGCGATCGCGCTGGCATAGGCGACCTTCGCCTTCCATTCACCGCCCAGCGCCAGCCGGCGCTCCCAGCCGCGCAGGCTGTCGGCCGGCTCGGCCCAGAGCCCGTCGATGGCGCTCTGGAAATCGTACTTGTACCACGGCGTCTGATGCAGGAAGCGGCCATAGTCTTCCGCCATGCGCGCCGCATAAAGATCCTGCGGCGTCTTGTCCGGGCCGCGGAGCAGCGCGAAGAGATGGCCGAACGTTTCCTCATAGGCCGCCTTCATCGCCATTTCGAGCGTGAAGCTGACGCCGATCACATGGATCGTGCTGCGGGTCGCCCCATCCGCTCCGCCATGACGGCCGGCTTGCTGATTGAGCGCGCAGAACGACGACCAGAAGCTGGTGACGCTGCGCAGATAACCGAAGGCATGCTCGTCATCGGTCGCAAGCACATGGGCAAGCCCTTCATAGGCATAGACGATATGCCATTCGGGATAGGTCAGGTAACTGTTGGCCTCGGCGCGCTGAAACTCCGGCTCGGTGATCAGCGGCCGGAAACTCTGCTCCTCGGGATTGGCCTTGCAGAAGGTCTCGACATAGCCGACCGGCAGCAGGAGAAGCACGATGCCGAGCACCGCCAGGCCCACCAGCCATTTCAAGGCGCGCAAGAAAAACTTCATGCGTCAGGCCTCCCGGCGAAACAGATAGGCCGACAGCACGGCCCCGCCGCCCAGCGCGATATGCGGCAGGTTGGCGAGTATCTTGAAGCCGAAAGGCAGATCCTGGATGCCGTAGTTGAGAATCCCAAGATCGAGATACCCTGATCCGGTCGCCAGCCCCAGCAACCCGTCACCGAGATAGAGAACGCCGAAGTAAAGCAGGAAGCTGCGTGCTGCCCGGCTGGAGAGATAGGCGGCAATGCCCGCCCAGAGGGCCGAGACCAGATGCAGCAGATCATCGAAGATATCGAGCGCGAAAATGCCGAAGGCGCGGCCCTCGGCATCCGTCAGGCCGGGTATGTAATTGAGGCTGGCCGCCACCAGCAGGGCAACCATATAGAATAGAGCAATCCAGCGCAGCTTGGTCATCGTCTTCTCCCGGCCTCACAGGGCCGCAATATAGTTGTCCCAGAGCCCGTTGCGAAACAGCAGATCGGGATCGAGCCGACGTTTTGCCGCGGCAAATTCCGCCGTCCGGCCGTAGCCGCGCACGAACTGATCCGGTCGCGCATGCGGACGATAGGGCAGATAGTAGGTCCCGCCGATTTCCAACACCCGTTCGATCAGCGCTGAGGTCATGCGCGCCATGTCGCCTTCGCCACGCACCGTCATTTCCTGCGAAAACAGCATGACGGCCGCGATCCGCGGCTCGGTCGCGTAAGCCAGCACACTATCACGATCGGTATCGACGAAACGCAGGGTGACGTTCAGGAGTTCCTGGTAGGATGACGGGATGATGTCCCGGCAGGCCGTCACGAAATCGGCAAAACGATCCGGTGAGACGAAATATTCATGCAGGATATCGGTGCGCGTCGGATCGCCATCATCCAGCGTCACCGCCGGCTCGTTCATCAGGCTGTTGCGGGTGGCAAGGCCCGAGGCCATGCTCGGGCCGATGGTGGTTTCCATCGCCCAGCGCAGGGTCTTGACGCGGTCCGATTGAAGCTGCGCCCGAAAGATCTTTGCCGCGACATGGCTGACGATGCCCGAACCGCTGGCGGCCGGCAGCTGCGACTGGTCGGCGGTCGGCCGATAGGTGATCAGCAGCGCCTCGTCGAAGAAGGAGCCGATCGTCACGTCCAGCCGGCCATAGGCCATCTCGATGGTCGGATCGGATTTCAGCACCTCGACAAACCGCTTGCCGAACTGGTCGCCCGGCAAACGCTCGAAGGTCGGCTCCAGATTGCGGTTCGCCACGATCTCCATTTCAAGCTCGACGATGGCACCGATGAGACCGTAGCCGCCCATGGCAAGATTGAACAGTTCGGTATTTTCCGTGCGCGAGCAGGTCACCAGTTCGCCGGAGGCCAGCATCAGCAGGATGGAGCGCACCGTGCTGCCAAAGGCGCTCCACGGCACCGGCCAGCCATGGGCGTTGACCGAAAAGGTGCTGGCCACGCCGAAATCATTGTTGGACTGCATGACTTTTGGCGAGAAGCCGATGGCGTCGAGCCTTGCGATCACTTCGCTCCAGCGCATGCCGGCCGAAACGCGGCAGGTCCTGTTTTGCGTGTCGGCCTCCAGCCAGCCCTTGTCGAGCGTGACGACAGAGCCGTTCGCCACGAGACTCTGGCCGCCCATGGAGTGGCGGGCGGCGCTGACGACAACCGGTCGGCCGGCGCTGCGTGCCTGCGCAAGCTCGGCCTGCAGGCTCGTGACCAGTGCCTCGCGCTGATCGTTCGACAGGGTGAAGTGCGCTGCCACCCGCGTCGGGCTCAACAGGCTGGCATCGTTGAGAATATCGCCCTCACCCGCCATCGGTTCGGCTGGAAAGACGGAGCCTTCCGGTCGGTCGTCCCGCATCACGGTGCGGGTCAAAAGGCCACCGGCCAATGCTCCCGCCCCGATCAGCACAGTCCTGCGCGCAATTGGCCCCACCGGCATGTCCCCCGCTTGATCAACTCGTCCCGCAGCCTGAACTGCCGCGGCACTATCTGCCTTGTATGAAGTTCGTTCAACGGCAGCAAGCCGGCACAAAAAAGCCGCGCTCTTTGCGGAGCGCGGCCGTTGTCTCAAAAAACGTTAAAAGCGATTATTGCGGCAGGATGTCGTCGTCGACCGAACCGCCGACCTGCTCGACACCGATATTGGTCTGCAGAGCAAGCTGCGCATTGCCATCCAGCTCGTAAATGTCGTCGCGGAACTGGACAATGTTGTCCTTTGCCGACCAGGCCGAGATATAGACCCAGTGCACGCCGACTTCGTCGCCCAGCGGGATCGGCGTGTTGACGCGGGTGGCGATGACGCGCTCGATTTCCTGGCGGGTCCAGCCGGGCGTGTTCTTCAAGAGCCAGACGACCAGGTCGCGGACGTTCTGGACGCGGACGCAGCCCGAGGATTCGAAGCGCATCAGCTTGTTGAACAGGCCCTGCGTCGGGGTGTCGTGCATGTAGACGCCATCCGGGCTCGGGAAGTTGATCTTCGTCGAGGACATGGCGTTGATCTTGCCCGGGTCCTGGCGGAACATGAGGTTCGGTGCCTTGGGGGCGAACCAGTCGATGGTTTCCGGTGCGACTTCCTGGCCGTTGCCGTCGATCAGGCGGATGCTGTTGCGCTTCAGATAGGTCGGGTCCTTCTGCATCATCGGCACGATGTCTTTTTCAACGATCGAGCGCGGCGACGTCCAGTAGGGGTTGAGGATGACGTCACTGACCTTGGAATCGAGCGTCGGCGACGGACGGCTGATGCGGCCGACGATCGCGGTGTTGCGCAGAGCGACGCGATCGCCCTCGACGGCTTCGACATAGGCCGCCGGAATGTTGACGACGATGTAGCGATTTTCGAGCGGCTTGCTCATCATCGCCTGCAGGCGCTGCTGGTTGACGTTGAGCTGCATCAGGCGGGTGTCGGCCGATACGTTCAGCGCCTTCAGGGTGAATTCGCCCAGAACGCCGTCTTCCGGCAGGCCGTGACGGGCCTGGAAGCGCTTCACCGCGCCGTCGACGTAGGAGTCGAACGAGCTTGACATGCCGGCCGAGCGCGGCAGATCGCCCGAGATCATCAGGCGCTGGCGCAGCTGCTGCACGGACGGATCATTGACGCCGATCTTCAGCTTGACCGATGGGTTGACCTGCGGCCAGCCGCCGTTCGCCACGATCGTCTGGTAGTCGGTGATCGCCTGCTGGATGTAGATGAAGTTGTTGGGGCTCAGCATCGGTGTGTTGGAGGTCACGCCAGCGACGGTGCGCGACGCCTTGGCGTCGAACTGATCATCCCAGTTGCCGCGCTTCGGTGCCGCGATCAGCTCGTCGATGGCTGTCTGGGCGGCTGCCTGGCCGGCGATGGCGGCGGCGCCGGCGACTGCGGCCCCCTGAAGAAGGGCGCGGCGCGACAAGGCAACGTTTCCGGACTTTTTCGACATTTTTCCTACCGTTTTCCAAATTGAACGACTCATACCATCCCTTACGGCGGCATGGTTAACAAATGGACGATGAACGCCCCTCGCCGTGTCAAACAGCGGGCTTCAGCCACGACACAATTGCAGCTTTTGCATGCATGGCGGGTCCCATATCAATATGGCCAATTCGTGGCTCGGGGCATTGTGTGCGATTCACGAACACGTCATCGCACCGGTCGCGGCGCGTGCCGGATCGACTGTAACACCAGTCCATCACGCTTCGGCAGCGTGCACAACGCGAGCGGGCGCCATGGTGGGCAATTCTGCCACCTGGCGCCATCTCGTGCCGCGGTATGACTGGAGGAAATACAGCAGAAGCAGGTCTCTCGTGGATTAGAGACGGTACATGATGCTGTCGTTCCAGAAGCGGTCCAGCCGCTGCAGCAGCTTGTTCATCTGGGTGAATTCGTCGGAACCGATGCCGCCGACCTTCTGGATCGAACCAATGTGGCGTTCGTAAAGCTTGGCCACGGTTTCGGCCACTTCCTGACCGGCTTCCGTCAGGCTGATACGGACCGAGCGGCGGTCGATGCGCGAACGCTGGTGGTTGATGAAGCCCAGATCGACGAGCTTCTTGACGTTGTAGGAGACGTTCGAGCCGAGATAGTAGCCGCGCGAGCGCAGTTCGCCGGCGGTCAGTTCCGAATTGCCGATGTTGAAGAGGAGAAGAGCCTGGACGGCGTTGACGTCGCTGCGACCCTGGCGGTCGAACTCATCCTTGATCACGTCAAGAAGACGGCGATGGAGACGTTCAACGAGGTGCAGGGATTCGAGATAGAGATTCCGGATCGCGTCTTCCTGGGGATCGAGCGTTGCCGGCTGCGGCTTCATCTTGGTGTTCATGTCGGTCTGCCTCACTGTTTGGGTGGCGGCTGTTGTTTTCTCCCGCCTTAGTGAGGACCATATCCAATGCGCATAAAATTCTATTTAAAACGCAGGCTTAACAGAGGCTTACCAAAGCCGCTCCTGCGATCAGGGTAAATCAACCCTTATCTCTTCGCCCTTGTGGCGCATTTCGAGCCAGAGCGCCAAGCGGAACACCAGATAAACGAAGGCGACAAGAGCGTGCATGGCGATCGCAAGCTTGTTGTAGCCGAAGATGCCCGACCACAACCAGTACATCAGGATCTGCCCCCCTGCCCCCAGCGCCCAGATGACCGGCCCCCAGGACACCGCCATCCACAGCCCGAGCGCGGCGACGGGGAAGATCACCGCCAGACTGGTGCCCGCCACTTTCCAGGGCAGGTCCAGCAGGTCGAACCGCGCCCGGCCACCCAGCGAATAACCGACCAGCATGGCCCAGTATTGAAGCGCGAACCAAAGGCACGCCACCGCGACCATTCGCAGGAAGACCACGAACAGGATTTCGGTGAGGCTGCGTCTGGGTGTGCTGGGAGAATCAGGTTCCATGGCGCAAGGATACGCCGAAGGCACCTGCCGCCGCCAGCTACCGCCGCGACCAAGCGTCGTCTTCCGCTTTGGCAATCCCTGCCGTAAGTGCTATCCAGCCGCTACCCACGAGACAAGGACGAGGACTTCGCCATGCAGGACAAGACACATCTGGTCGACGACATCACCGGTCACCGCCGGATGCGCCGCAACCGCAAGGCCGACTGGACCCGCCGTCTCGTGCTGGAAAACCGCCTGACGGTCGACGATCTCATCTGGCCGATCTTCATCATTCCCGGAGAGGGCATCGTCGAGCCGATCGCCGCCATGCCGGGCGTGAACCGCATGACGATCGACAAGGCCGTCGAAGCCGCGAAGGAAGCGGCAGATCTCGGCATCCCGGCGCTGGCCACCTTTCCCAATGTCGAGATGAACCTGCGCGACGAAACGGGTTCGCAGATCCTCGAAGCCAACAACCTGATCAACCGTGCGACCGCCGCCATCAAGAAGGCCGTGCCGAACATCGGCGTCATCACCGATGTGGCGCTCGATCCGTTCACCAGCCACGGCCATGACGGCATCCTGCGCGGCAACGAGATCGTCAATGACGAGACCGTTGACCAGATCGTCCGCGCCGCCGTGCTGCAGGCCGATGCCGGCTCCGACATCATCGCGCCCTCCGACATGATGGACGGCCGGATCGGCGCCATCCGTCGCGGCCTCGACGCCGCCGGCCACCAGTCGGTCGGCATCATGTCCTATGCCACCAAGTTCGCCTCCTGCTACTACGGCCCCTATCGCGAGGCGATCTCGACCGGGGGGCTGCTGAAGGGCAACAAGAAGAGCTACTACATCGACCCGGCCAACGGCACCGAGGCGATGCGCGACGCGGCCCTCGACGTCGAGGAAGGTGCCGACATGCTGATGGTCAAGCCCGGCCTGCCCTATCTCGACATCTGCTGGAGGATGAAGGAAGCCTTCGGCCTTCCGGTCTTCGCCTATCAGGTCTCGGGCGAATATGCGCAGATCAAGGCTGCTGCCGCCAATGGCTGGATCGACGGCGAGCGCGCCATGCTGGAAACCCTGCTCTGCTTCAAGCGCGCCGGCTGTGACGGCATCCTCACCTATTTTGCGGTGGATGTGGCCAAACATCTGGCGAAATCATGAAGGGCCCCATGACGCTGTCGCGCTTCGAGGTGGTGGCCACCGCCGCGGCTTTGGTCTGCGGCCTGCTCGGCGCGCTTTGGCTCGCAGTTCCGCAGGTGCCGCTTGTCATCTTCCAGATCGACGCCGGCGGCGGCACCCTGCTGGTCGGGCAAAGGGGCGGCGCACTGTTTGCCGGCCTTGCCGTGGTTTTCGCAGGTTCACGCAGGGCCCCGCCAAGCGCCTCCCGGCACGCGCTGGCGAAAGGCTTCATGGTGTCATGCGTGCTGCTCGCAGCGCTCGGCATGGTCGGCTTCGCGCGCGGGCAAAGTGGCTACGGGATCTGGTTGGCGATCGTCACGGAGATCGCTTTCGCGGTCGGTTTCGCCTTGACGCTCAGGGAAGCCGGCGGCGAGCGGACCTGAGAAGTGCGCGGAAGGGGGCATTGCATTTGCCCGCCCGCCACCCATATCAGGAACATCAGGAAAGGATGACCCATGGCCCTCGACCCGAATCCGATCTACGCCGCACCGGACGATTGGCGCGCCTATAGCGGCGTGCTGTCGCGCCGCGTCTTCGCCTTTCTCATCGACTATCTGATCGTCGCCGCACTCTGGGTGCCGGCTGCCGTGCTGGTCTTCTTCCTCGGCGTGCTGACGCTCGGCCTCGGCTTCCTGCTCTATCCGATCCTGTTCTTCGTCGTCGCCGGCCTCTATTTCGGCCTGTCGCTCGCCGGGCCTTCGCAGGCGACGCCGGGCATGCGGGCCGTGGGGATTGCCATGGTACGACTCGACGGGCAGCGCATCGATTTCGTCACCGCGATCGCCCATCTGGCACTGTTCTGGATCCTCAACTCGGTGCTGACGCCGCTCATCCTTCTGGCCGGCCTGTTCACCGAACGCTCGCGCCTAGTGCACGATCTGCTGCTCGGTACGGCGACGATCCGAACCGCGTGAGGAGCCCGCGGCGGGTAATGCCCGCCGCTCTTGCCAAGCACGGCGCGTATCGTTTTGTGACGGAGTGTTGACGTTTTGCAATCTTGCGCCATGCTAATGGGCGTATTCATGGCGAGAGGCTCCTGACCGGCGAACAATGAACACCCAGGCATCTCCTTCCCCGCAGTTCTACCTCACGGCGCCCGCGCCGTGCCCCTACTTGGCGGGCGAGATGGAGCGCAAGGTCTTCACCCACCTGATCGGACCGCGCGCCACGGAGATGAACGACCTCTTGACGCAGGGCGGGTTCCGCCGCTCGCAGAACATCGCCTACCGGCCGGCCTGCGAGGGTTGCCGTGCCTGCGTATCGGTCCGCATCCTGGTGGACGAATTCGAGCCGGGCCGCGCCTTCAAGCGGGTGCAGGCGGCGAACAAGGACGTCGTCTCGACCGTCTTCCCAGCCCAGCCCTCAACCGAACAGTTCTCGCTTTTCCGCACCTATCTCGACGACCGCCACCAGCAAGGTGGCATGTCCGACATGTCGGCGCTCGACTATGCCATCATGGTCGAGGACACCCATGTCCAGACGCGCCTCATCGAATACCGGCTCCGCAGCCCGGGCGACGGCCTCAGCCTGCAGCCCAAGGGCGAGCTGGTCGCCGTGGCGCTCTCCGACCTGATGAGCGATGGCCTGTCGATGGTCTATTCCTTCTTCAATCCGGCGATGGTCAAGCGCTCGCTCGGCACGATGATGGTGCTGGACCACGTCAAGCGCGCCAAGGCGCTCGGACTGCCGCATGTCTATCTCGGCTACTGGGTCAAGGGCTCGCACAAGATGGACTACAAGACCCGCTTCCAGCCGCAGGAGCACTTGACCAATCAGGGATGGGAACGATACCAGCCGAACGATGTCGATGACCGTTCGGACCTAGAATGACACCAGACCATCATGCCGTGCGCCGCACCGGCCTTCTCGTCGCCACGGCCGGTGGCCTCTTCCTGTCCTTCGACATTCCCCTTGTGCGGCTGACCGAGGGCAGCCTCTGGCCGGTCCTTGCGCTCCGCAGCCTGTCCACACTCGTCGTGGCCCTTCTGGCCATGGCGGTCATCCGCTTCGTCCTCGGGAGGCGCGAAACGTTCGTGCCGGGACGGGCGGGCCTGCTCGCCGGCTTGTTCTACGGCCTCAGCACCATGGCCTTCGTCGCCGCCGTCTATCACACCACGACGGCCAATGTGGTCTTCATCGTCGCCTTCTCGCCGATGTTTGCCGCGCTGCTGTCCTGGCTCTTCATGAAGGAGGTGCCCAGCCGGTCGACGCTGGTCACCATGGGCGCGATGGTCGCGGGCGTCGTGCTGATCGTCGGCGACGGCCTCGCCGCCGGCCATTTTTTCGGCGATCTCCTCGCCCTCACCGCAGCCGTCCTGATCGCAGCCGGCCTGACCACGGCCCGCGCCTCCGGGCAACCAATGGGTTTCGTGCCGCTGCTCGCCTCGGCCATCCCTGCGGCCATCAGCCTGTTCTTCGCCTGGCCAGAAGGCTTTGCCATGCAGTCTCCCGGCTGGGCACTGCTCGACGGGCTGGTGATGATGCCGCTCGCCTTCTGGCTTCTGGCGACCGCTCCGCGCTTCCTGCCGGCCGCCGAAGTCGGCATGTTCTACCTGCTGGAGACGGTTCTTGCGCCCGTCTGGATGTGGATGATCTTCCGCGAGGTGCCGTCGACGGCGACCCTGCTCGGCGGGACCGTGATCGTCGGCGCATTGCTCGCCCACTCTGTTGCGGGTCTGCACGCCCGCCAGAGCAGAGGCGCCGCCACGCCAGGTCCGGGCGTCACGCCATGAGCACCGCGTCCACGGGACGGCGCGGCGAATAGGGCATGGCCGGCGCGTGGCCGAAGCGCAGGACGATATCGGGCCTGCGCCCGCCAAAACCCGCCAATGCGGCCATATCATCGCGCAATGCCGGGACTTCTACGGGCTGGTTGACGAAGGCGGTCTTCAAGCCCAGCGCCGTGGCGGTCAGGCAGAAACGCTGACACGCACGCCCCACGGCAATCCAGCCTGCCGGCCCTTCGTCCCTCGCTGAGAAAACAGCGATACCGGCAGAGCTATCCATGTGACGCGCATATTTGTCCGCTTCGCTCTTCGGCTTGAACGCCAGGTCGAAGGCGATGGGTCCCAGCCAATCCGGCAAGGGCGGATTGCCGCTTGCCGGCGCATAAAGCCCGTCCCCGCTTTTCATTGCTGCCGATGGACTGAAACGCAGCCAGTCCTTCAGTTCCCGTATGAAGGCGGGGTCGGCCATCTGGAAATCATTGCCGGCAATGACGAGGTCGCGCACTTGATCGATGGTCGACCGATCGGTGATGAGCGCGATGTCGACACCTTCGACCGCCGCCCCGTTTGACAGCCGTTCGAGTTGGTCGGCGGATACCGGTTTTCCATCATAAAGACTGCGGGTGGACTGGCGCAGCGGAATGGCTTGAAACAGTTCTGCGACCATCGTGTCTGCCGTTTCGGCCTGCGACGAGAAGGTGAAGATGGCACCGCCCTCGCCCATGTCCGTCACTTCGCCCGGCCGCCCCGTGGCCCCTGCCGCGATTGCCAGATTCTCAACCGCGCAGCCGAGGCTCACATACAGGTGATGGTCATCCGGATCGACGACCGGCGTGCGCCGCGAGAGATCGGGCGTCACGGCGATGGCCTGCGCGCTTTGGCGAAACAGCCAGGGCTGGGTGTTGTGCCCGCTCGCGGCGAGCGTCGCATAGCGGATCAGGTCGCGGGACCCGCTGGATGGGTTCAGGGGTTCCCGCAGATGCACGGCAAAAGCGGTGTAGCGATCCGCCGCCAGTCTGGTGGACAGCATCACACCGGCCCCGCCAAGGGCCAGAACCGCCGCCCCGCCTGCCAGTGTCCCGCGTCGTGTCAGCATTGGCTTTCTCCTGCATTTATGAGTGGCAGCTTAGGCCTGCCGGAGCGCGCCGCCTTGACGACGATCAATCGCAGAGGTCAGCATCCAGGGCCCGGGTCGATCTTTACCGGCTCATGACCTCATGTTATAACGCCGTTGCAACACAGGGACCATTTCCATGAACGTCATCATCCGCAAGATCGGCAATTCCGAAGGCATCATCATCCCCAAGGAAATCCTCGATCGCCTGGGCTTGAAAGCGGGGGACAAACTGGACGTCGAGGAGACCGATGGCGGCATTCGCTTGACGCCTGAGCCCGCAGATCTGGCCGAACAGATGGAGGCAGCGCGCGAAGGCATGAAGAAATACCGGATCGCTCTGCGTGAATTGGCCAAATGAGCGGACCTGAGTGGCTTTCCCGTGAAGCCGTGAAAGCCATCCACCGCGAACAACTCGCGGGGCATGGAGGATTGCCCGGCCTCAAGGATGAATACGCGCTCGAAGCCGCTCTTGCGCGGCCCCTTCACAAGGCAGCCGATGGAGAAAGCGATGTTCTGGCGTTGGCAGCCGCTTATCTCTACGGCATCGTCAGGAACCACCCCTTTTCCGACGGCAACAAGCGAACCGGTTTCCTGGCGGCTTTCACGTTCCTCTACATCAATGGCTTACTGATCGACGCGGACCAAGCGTCGGTGGTGGCCTTCGTCCTCGCCGTCGCGGCAGGCGAGATCGATGAGGAAGGCGCGACGCGCTTCCTCAGGGATCACACCGTTCCGCTGTCCTGATCCGGTAGAACTCAGCCGGAGAACTTGCCGCTGCGCGGGAAACCCTTGGGCACCGTCCGTCCGGCGGCTGCGCGGTCACTCAGCCACTCGATCAGTTCGTCCTTGTTCTTGGTGAAGACGCGGGCCGCGCTGTCTTCCCAGGTCAGGCCGTCGGCCATGGCGAAGCACTTGATGTCGGCAATGCCGCCATCCTTGTAGCGCTGCAAGCGAACGCCCTTGCCGCGGGTCATTTCGGGAACCTGCTCCAGCGGGAAAACCACCATCTTGCGGTTCTCGCCGACCACGGCGACGTGGTCGCCGGTCACCGGAACGACGAGCTTCGTCTCGTCCGGCATGCCGACATTCATCACCTGTTTGCCCTTGCGGGTATTGGCGACGATCTCGTTTTCGGCGACGATGAAGCCATTGCCGGCCGTCGAGGCGATCAGCAGCTTGCGGCTCGGAACATGGACGAAGGCGGTCAGCACGTCCTGGTCGTTTTCCATGTCGACCATGATGCGCAGGGGCTCGCCATGGCCGCGCCCGCCCGGCAGCTTGTCGCCGCCCAGCGTATAGACCTTGCCTCCCGTGGTGATGAGCAGGATCTTGTCGGTCGTCTGGGCCGGGAAGGCCACGCGAAGCGCGTCGCCTTCCTTGAAGGTCAGCGTCGACGTATCGGAAATGTGGCCCTTGAGTGCACGAATCCAGCCCTTTTCGGAGATGACGACGGTGATCGGTTCCTTTTCGATCATCGCCTGCTGGATCGCCTCGATATCGGCCTCCGGCGCATTGGAGAAGGTGGTCCGGCGGCGGCCGAGTTCGGTCGCCTTGGCGTACTTCTTCTTGACCTCGCCGATCTCCCAGGCAACCGTCTGCCACTGCTTGTCGTCGGAGGCGAGCAGCGACTCGATCTCCGCCTTTTCCGCCGACAGGGCCTCATGCTCCTTGCGGATCTCGAACTCTTCGAGCTTGCGCAAGTTCCTGAGCCGCATGTTGAGGATGGCTTCGGCCTGGTTGTCGGTCAGCGTGAACCGCTCGATCAGCACGGGTTTCGGCTCGTCCTCCTCGCGGATGATGCGGATCACCTCGTCGAGGTTGAGATAGGCGATGAGCAGGCCGCCAAGGATCTCGAGCCGCCGGTCGATCGCCGCCAGCCGGAACTTCGAGCGACGGACGAGCACGTCCTTGCGATGCGCCAGCCACTCGGACAGCACTTCGTTGAGGGCCATGACCCTCGGCACCTTGCCCTGGCTCAGCACGTTCATGTTGAGCGGGATTCGGCTTTCGAGCTCGGTCAGCTTGAACAGCGATTCCATCAGGATGGTCGGATCGACGGTCCGGCTCTTCGGCACCAGCACGACGCGAACGTCTTCGGCCGATTCGTCGCGGATATCCTCGAGCAACGGCAGACGGCGGGCGATCAGCAGTTCGGCGATCTTCTCGATCAGGCGCGACTTCTGCACCTGGAACGGGATCTGCGTGACGACGATCTGGTAGCCGCCGCGACCGAGATCCTCGGTTTCCCACCTGGCACGGACGCGAAAGCCGCCGCGACCCGTTCGGTAGGTCTCGATCATGCTCTCGCGGCTCTCGACGATGATGCCGCCGGTCGGGAAGTCGGGCCCCTCGATGCCGCCCTTCTGCGGATTGGCCGGATCGGCCAGCAGTTCCTCGACGGTCGCGCCCGGATTCTTGATCAGGTAGAGCGCGGCGTCGCAGATCTCATGCGCATTGTGCGGCGGGATCGAGGTCGCCATGCCGACCGCGATGCCGGAGGCGCCGTTGGCCAGAAGGTTCGGGAAGGCGCCCGGCAGAACCACCGGCTCGTCGTCTTCCTCGTTATAGGTCGGGCGGAAATCGACCGCGTCCTGTTCGATGCCTTCGAGCAGGAGCGCCGCGACATCGGTCATGCGCGCTTCGGTGTAACGATAGGCGGCAGCCGAGTCGCCGTCGATATTGCCGAAATTACCCTGCCCGTCGACCACCGGATAGCGCTGCGAAAAATCCTGCGCGAGGCGCACCAACGCGTCGTAGACCGACTGGTCGCCGTGCGGGTGGAACTTACCGATGACGTCACCGACGATACGGGCGCATTTCTTGAACGCCGAGTTCGGACGGATGCCCATCTCGCTCATGGCGTGGATAATGCGCCGATGCACCGGCTTCAGCCCGTCGCGCACGTCGGGCAGAGCCCGGTGCATGATCGTCGACAGGGCATAGGCGAGATAACGCTCCTCGAGCGCCGCCTTCAGATCGATCGGTTGTATGTGGTCGCCGCCGTCACCGGGCGGAACAAGACTTTTCCCCATGGCCCTCAACTAGACGAGAACACCGCAAACAGCAAGGAATCCCGGCATTCCGGCTGTGGATTACCGGGAGTGTGACAATCGTCACCAAGAGGACGGCGGATCGCCGCCAGCGAATGAAAGCTGTGGAACTTTTCAACCGGCCCCATATAAAGGGAACCAATGATTTTCAGTGGCGAAATCCCCCGATTTCACGAAAGGACCGTTTGATGACCCACTTCCGCACCACCACCAGGCTTCTGATGGCCGGCGCCGCCTTCGCCGTCCTGTCCGGTCAGGCCTTCGCCGCCATCGACGGCCAGGATCTGCTCGCCAAGATCAACGCCGCCTACGCCGCCGGCAGCGGCGTGCTGAAGGCCGAATCGATCGAGGTCAACGGCAATGACGTCGTGCTCAAGGGCACCACCTTCACGGCCACCGGCCCGCAGGAAAAGTCGATCGTGCTGGGCAATCTGACGCTCCAGGACGTGACGGCGGAGGACGGCGGCGCCTACCACATCGACCGCATCGAGTTCCCCGAGGTCAATGTCACCGAGGAGAAGAGCAGCTTCAATATCAAGGATCTCTATCTCGCCGGCGTGCGGGTCCCGGGCAGCACGACGGGCGACGACCTGAACTCGTTGATGATGTATGAGGAAGCCCACAGCGGTCCGATCACCGTGACGAACGACGGCAAGCAGGTCTTCGCAATTTCGGAGGCGAGCGGTTCGGTCTCGCTCGCGGAGGATGAGAGCTCGCTGTCGTTCGAGGGCAGCGTCACCGGCATCAAAGCGGATCTCACCAGCGTCGAGGACGCCAATAGCAAGGACGCGATCGACGGGCTCGGCCTGCAGACGGTCAATGGCGACATCAGCGTCAGCGGCAGTTGGGAACCGGCGTCCGGCACGATCAACCTCGAAGACTATACCTTCGACTTTACGGATGTCGGCAGCCTGTCCATGTCGGTCGCCCTTTCCGGCTACACGATGGATCTGGTCAAGCAGTTTCAGGAAACCGCCCGCACCATGCAGGCCGATCCGAAGAACGAGCAGGCCCAGCAGGCTGCGGGGATCGCCATGTTCGGCCTGATGCAGCAGATGTCTTTCAAGAGCGCGCAGATCAGCTTCGAAGACGCCGGCATCACCCAGCGCGGCCTCGACTATGCCGGCAAGCAGCAGGGGTCGGACGGCGAACAGATGGCGCAGATGGTCAAGGGCATGGTGCCGCTCCTGCTCGCCCAGGCCAAGCTCGGCGCGCTGCAGAACGAAGTCTCCGAAGCCGTCAACGCCTTCATCGACGATCCGAAGAACATCACCGTCACTGCGGAGCCGGAAAAAGAGGTGCCGTTCCCGATGATCATGGGAGCTGCCATGGGCGCGCCGGAAAGCGTGCCGGCCCTGCTCGGCGTCTCCGTCACCGCGAACGACGAATAACGACTTCTGTCGATCGCCAACCGATCTGCGCTCCCGGCCGAACCCGGCCGGGAGCGATAGTATATCCCACGCTTGAGGATTGACCGGCGCGGGACTTCCGCTAAGGCTAGCCTACGGGATCTACCGCCTCTACGGCTCTCTTCTCGGAACGGAACATCATGCTCGGCTGGCTGCAGCGCCCTGTCCACATCTCCGAAAAACTCGAAGGACACGACTTCGAGCCGGCCCATGCCGACTATTACGGCGGCAAGCCCAATCGTCCCCTCAACCTGCTTCTCCAGGCGCGAACAGACTTCCTGTCCGTCTGGCGCGTCGGCGATTTCAAGGAGAAGGTCAGTTCGATCCGGATCCTGGGCCGGCAGATCGTCCTGGTGAACTCGCCCGATCTGATCCGCTACGTGGTCGTCAACCGCCACGAGAACTTCGAGCGCAAGTCCCCGCAGATGCGGCGCGCGCTCGAATATCTGCTGGGCGACGGCCTGTTCATCTCCGACGGAGAAACCTGGAAGCAGCGCCGCTCGCTGGTCAACGACATCGTCCATCGCAACCGTGTGCCCGCCTTCGGCCCGGTGATGGAAAAGACGGCGAGCGAGATGGTCGAGCGCTGGGATTCCATGTCCGACGGCGCCGAGATCAACGTTCTGCACGAAATGGCGGGGCTCACCGCCGAGATCATCTCGCGCAGCGTGTTCGGCAACCAGCTCGGCCGCGAGAGCGCCGATGCCATCACCGACAGCTTCTCGAGCTACCAGTCGCTGATCGATTCGGTGAACCTCGGCTATTTCCTCGGCTTCGACGAGGGCTTGCCGGTGCTGCGCACGCCCTCGCTCCGCCGGTCGGTCAAGCGCATCCATGACCTCATCGACAAGGTGGTCGAGGATCACCTCGCCGGCCTCGGCGACCACAGTTCCATGGTCGAACTGCTGATCCGTCGCCAGAAGCGCAATCCGGAACTCAATCTCGACGTCGTGGCACTGCGCAACGAGGCGGCGACCATTTTCATGGCTGGCCACGAGACGACAGCCGCTACCCTCACCTGGGCCTGGTACCTGCTGTCGCAGGCGACCTGGGTCGAGAAGGAAATGCATGACGAGATCGCCCGCGTCTGCGGCGACCGCGTGCCGACGATCGACGACGTGCCCAAGCTCGACTGGTGTCGCGCAGTGATCAACGAGACGCTCAGGCTCTATCCGCCGGTGCCGATCCTCGCCCGCCAGACCAAGGAGAAGGACCGGATCGGCAATATCGACGTGGAGCCCGCCTCCCTGGTCCTGATCGTGCCGTGGCTGCTGCACCGCACGCCGAGCCTGTTCGAGCAGCCGCACCACTTCAAGCCGGAGCGCTTTCTCGGCGACAACCGGCCGAAGCCCTACAGCTACATTCCCTTTGCCAGCGGACCGCGCGTCTGCCCCGGCCAGCATTTCGGCGAGACGGAGGCGATCCTGTGCCTCGCCATCCTAGCGCAGAAATTCAGCCTGCGGCTTCGCGAAGGCCACAAGGTCGAGCCGCTTTGCCGCCTGACGCTGCGTCCCAAGGGCGGGCTGCCGGTGACGCTTCACCGACGGGAGGCATGAGAGCCGATGGCTGACGACAAGACCCCTCCCAAGGCCGGCATCGCCAAGCGCAAGGCCTGGCGTTTTCGCCCGCCGGAAGCACCCGGGTTTGCCGATTTCTTGGCAGGCGGCGACAAGCGGAAGGCCTTCATCCGCTACTGGATCAGCGACAATCTCTGGAACGGCCTGCATCTCATCGGCCATTTCGGCCTGAAGATCCTGCCGATGGATGCCTGCTCGAAATTCGGCGCGCGGCTTGGAATCTATGCCATCCCGCGCTTTCACAAGGTCGCGGAAAAGCGGGCGCGGGCCAATATCGCCCAGCTGTGCCCGCACCTGAGCCCGGCCGAACAGGAAGCCCTCTTCCGCGAGAATTGCCGTACCCAGGGACGCCTGATGACCGAGTTCTCGGTGATCAACCGGCTGAACCGGCATCCCGAGCGGATCGGCATCCACAATATCGAATGGGTCATCGATGCCGCCAAGCGCGGCCCGGTGATCTTCGTCGGAATGCATCTCGGCAACTGGGAAATAGGCCCCATCATCCTGCACCGTGTCGGGCTCGTGCCCTACATCAACTACACGCCGCCACCGGGACGGGCCAAGGCCTGGATCGCCGACCGCGTCCGGCGCAAGAACGGACTGAACTTCCTGCCGCCGGGCCTTGAAGGAATCCGGCCCGCCGTACGCGTGCTGAAGAAGGGTGGCATCGTCTCGGCCTTCTGCGACGAAGGCGTGAACGGCAAGATCCGCGGCCCGCTGTTCGGCCGCAAGCCGCATCTCGAAGGCAACCTGGCGATGACCATCCGGCTTGCCCGGATGACCGGGGCGACGCTCTGCCCGTGGTACAATCTGCGCGCAGACGGCTTCCGCTTCGAAGCCTATGCGCTGCCGCCGATCGTCCTGCCGCCGGAGACGAAATCCGGCGAGCGCCTGCTCGACGATATCCAGCTTCTCAACGATGCGATCGAACCGGTGATCCGCGAGCATCTGGACCAGTGGTTCTTCCTCGACAATGCCTTGCCGAAGGCCTGATCGATCGGCCAGCAAAAAGCCCCGGAAGCGACAGCTTGCCGGGGCTTTTTGATTGGTCGGCCTTTTAGGCCATTCAGTCCTTCTTCGGCTGCGGCACGACGCGCAGCGCCAGTTCGCGAAGCTGCGTCGGCGTTGCCGGCGACGGGGCGCCCATCAGCAGGTCCTGCGCCTGCTGGTTCATCGGGAAGAGCGAGATTTCGCGCAGGTTCTTCGCGCCGACGAGCAGCATGACGACGCGGTCGATGCCGAATGCGCAGCCGCCGTGCGGCGGGGCGCCGTACTGGAAGGCGCGGTAGAGACCGCCGAAGCGCTCTTCGACGTCGGCCTGGCTCAAGCCCACCTTTTCGAAGGCCTTGACCATCAGTTCCGGCGACTGGTTACGGATCGAGCCCGAGGCGATTTCGAAGCCGTTGCAGACGGCGTCATACTGATAGGCCTTGAGCGACAGCGGATCCTGGCTTTCCAGCGCTTCCAGACCACCCTGCGGCATAGAGAAGGGGTTGTGGGCGAAGTCGATCTTCTTTTCTTCCTCGCTCCATTCGTAGAACGGGAAATCGACGATCCAGCAAAGCTCGAAACGGTCGCGGTCGACAAGGTCCAGTTCCTCGCCGGCGCGGGTGCGGGCTTCGCCGGCGAACTTGTAGAATTTCGCCGGGTCGCCGGCGACGAAGAAGCAGGCGTCGCCCTCATCCAGGCCAAGCTGCGTGCGGATCGCTTCGGTGCGCTCCTCACCGATGTTCTTGGCGAGCGGGCCGGCGCCTTCGAGCACGGCACCTTCCTGACGCCAGAAGATGTAGCCGAGGCCCGGCTGGCCGGTCGACTGGGCCCAGGCGTTCATGCGGTCGCAAAAGGCGCGCGAACCACCCGTCTTGGCCGGGATTGCCCAGACTTCGACCTTGGGGTTCGAGGCGATCATGTTGGCGAAGACCTTGAAGCCGGAGCCGGCGAAATGCTCGGTGACGGCCTGCATTTCGATCGGGTTGCGCAGGTCCGGCTTGTCGGAGCCGTATTTGCGGATCGCCACGTCATAGGGAATGCGCGGCCAGTTCTGGGTGACCGGCTTGCCGTCGGCAAACTGTTCGAACACCTGGGTCATGACCGGCTCGATTGTCTCCCAGATATCTTCCTGGGTGACAAAGCTCATTTCCAGGTCGAGCTGGTAGAACTCGCCCGGCAAGCGGTCGGCGCGCGGGTCTTCGTCGCGGAAACAGGGGGCGATCTGGAAATAGCGGTCGAAGCCGGCGACCATCAGCAGCTGCTTGTACTGCTGCGGCGCCTGCGGCAGGGCGAAGAACTGGCCTTCGTGGATGCGGCTCGGCACGAGGAAGTCGCGCGCGCCTTCCGGCGAGGAGGCCGTCAGGATCGGCGTGGTGTACTCCCCAAAACCGATATCGCCCATGCGGCGGCGCATGTCCGAGATGATCTGGGTGCGCTTGACGATGTTCTTGTGCAGCGTGTCGCGGCGAAGGTCGAGGAAGCGGTACTTGAGGCGCACGTCTTCCGGATAGTCCGGCTCGCCGAAGACCGGCAGCGGCAGTTCCTTGGCGGCCGAGAGAACCTCGATCTCCTGGGCGTAGAGTTCGATCTCGCCGGTCGGCATGGTCTTGTTGACCGTGTCCTCGGTGCGGGCCTTGACCAGGCCGTCGATGCGGATCACCCACTCGCCGCGCACGGTTTCGGCCAGCTTGAAGGCCGGGCTGTCCGGATCGGCCACCACCTGGGTGATGCCGTAATGGTCGCGCAGGTCGATGAACAGCACGCCGCCATGGTCGCGGACGCGATGGACCCAGCCGGAAAGCCGGACGGTGGAACCGACATCGGTCTTGCGGAGAGCGGCACAGGTGTGGCTGCGGTAACGGTGCATGGTTTTATCCTGCATATTCTTTGAAGGGCATCCGGCAAGGGCACGGAATCGCGGGCTTTAAATCGCGCGGACAAGCGCATGACGCGCCCGATTTGTCAAGGCTGAAGGCTTAGCCGGGCCCGCGTTCGTGCCTGCGACAATCGATTTTGCTTATGGCTGCATTCACGACGTGAACTGTTTTCATCGGCCGGGCGCAGTTACAAGAATAGCGGCGCCCGGGAGGAACCGAGTCGTGCCGCTTCCAGCCCCGATAGGCCGCCATGTCGACGATCCGTCCGCTCATCCCTCTTCTCATCACCGCCGGAATCCTGATCGGCGGCAACGGGCTGCAGGGCACCTTCATCTCGCTCAGGGCGCTGGAGGAAGGCTTTTCGACCTCGATGATCGGCGTGATCGGCACCGGCTACAATATCGGCTTCGCCATCGGCTGCATCTATGTTACCCGCATCATCCACGCGGTCGGCCATATCCGGACCTTCTCGGCGCTGGCGGCGATCGCGTCTGCCGCCTCGATCTGCATGGTGCTGTTCGTCCACCCGACGAGCTGGTTCGCCATGCGGCTCGTGCAGGGCGTGTGTTTCGCCGGCCTGTTCGCCGTGGTCGAAAGCTGGCTGAACGCGCGGGTGACCAATTCGACGCGGGCCCGCACGCTGTCGCTCTACCGCTTCGTCGACCTTGGCGCCGTGACGCTGGCGCAATACATGATCCCGGCGGTGGGCATCGGCGGGTTCGAGCTGTTCGCCATCATATCCATGGCGCTGACGCTGTCGCTGGTGCCGATCTCCTTTGCCGACCGCTCCAGCCCCGAACCGCCGGAACACGTGCGCTTCGACATTCGCGTGCTGTGGAAAGTGTCGCCGCTCGCGACCGTCGGCTGCATCGTCGTCGGGCTCACCAATTCGAGCTTTCGTTCGCTCGGACCGATCTATGCCGACGGCATCGGCATGTCGGTGACGTCGATCGCCACCTTCATGAGCGTGGGCATCTTCGCCGGCGTCGTGCTGCAATATCCGCTCGGACATTATTCCGACAAGCTCGACCGGCGGCTGATCATTCTCATCGCCACCTTCGGCGCCTTTGCCGCCGGCCTGTTCCTCGCCTTCGTCGCCGGATCCAACGCCTTCCTCAACTTCGTCGGCATTTTCCTGTTCGGCGCCTTCGCCATGCCGCTCTATTCGCTCTGTTCCGCCCATGCCAACGACCATGCCGCGCCCGGACAGCATGCACTGGTTTCGGCGGGAAGCCTGTTCTTCTGGTCGCTCGGCGCGGTCATCGGCCCGCTGTTCGCTTCCGTCATGCTCGACAAGTTCGGACCGCGAGCCCTGTTCATCTATATGGTCGTCGTGCTCGCCGGCTTCATGGTCTACACGCTGAGCCGCATGCTGGTCCGCGAGGGCGTTCCGACATCGAGACGCAGCATGCGCTTCCGCAACCTGCTGCGCACCTCGACCTTCTTCAACAAGCTGGCGGCCCCGCCCTCCGACAAGGACGAATAGCTGCCCCTGCGGCAGTTTGGCCGCCCTTCGCATATTGCTGAAAGTCGAAGTCAACTTTAAACAGAACCGGACGACAATGATCCGGGGATCCCCATGGCCATTCTGACCCGCCGAAATCTGTTGAAGGTCTCCGCCGTGGCCGGCGCCTATGGCGCGGGCATGGTGCTGGCGCCGCGTCTTTCGGCGCTTGCCGCGGGCGATCCCGCCCTTCTCGACGCCCGGATCGTCGAGGCCATGCTCGACGGCAAGGGCAAGACCCGCAACGTCATGACCTATGCGACCGGCCCCACCGGCGCCGATCCCATGCCGCCGGTGCTTCGAACCCGGCGCGGCGAAAAATTCGCTGCCCGTTTCGTCAACCATCTCGACGAGCCGACGACGGTGCACTGGCATGGGCTGCGGATCGACAATGCCATGGATGGCGTGCCCTTCATCACCCAGCCTTACGTCTATCCCGGCGACAGCTTCGACTATGCCTTCACGCCGCCCGATGCCGGCACCTTCTGGTACCATCCCCACTGCAACACCCTGACCCAGATCGGCCGCGGGCTCGCCGGCATGCTGATCGTCGAGGATCCGAAGGACCCGGTCTTCGATGCCGAAATCGCGCTCAACCTGCGCGACTGGCGGCTTGGCGGCGACAGCCAGTTCATCGAGCAGTTCAAGGCGCGCGATGCGGCGAAGTCCGGCACGTTCGGCACGGTGCGCACCGCCAACTGGCAGGCCTCCCCCAGCTATGACGCTCCTTCCGGCGGTCTCGTGCGCCTCCGCATCCTCGTTGCCGACGTGACGCGGCTCTACAATCTGAGGCTCGCCGGTGCCGAGGCGCTGATCGTGGCAATCGACGGTCAACCCGTACCCGTCACCATGCCGCTCGACATGGCGGTGGTCTCTCCCGGCCAGCGGCTCGACCTCGTCGTGCGCATGCCCGACAGCGAGGGAACGGTGGTCGCGCTGGAGGACATCCGCCCCTCGACGCCGAAAACGGTCGCAAGTTTCCGCAGCGTCGGGCCCTCGCTGAAGCGCAGCCTGGGCGACGTGCCGCCCCTGGTCGCCAACCCGGCACCCGAACCGGATCTCGCCAATGCGACGCCGATCCCGCTGGTACTCAGCGCCACCGCCGAGGAGGCCGCCAAGGATTCGATCTGCGGTTCGCTCGGCTACTCCTTCTGGGCGATCAACAAGGTTCCCTATCCGGGCGACACGCCCGATCCCATGGCGCCGCTCGCCGAGATGAAGCTCGGCCGCACCTATCTGCTCAATGTCGAGAACGTCACACCACACGCCCATCCGATCCATATTCACGGCGTGAACTTCAAGGTCGTCTCCTCCTCGAAGAGGCAGGTCCTGCCGCTCGTCTCGGACACCTATCTGATCCTGCCAGACGAGAAGGTGCAGCTCGCCGTGGTCGCCGACAATCCGGGCGACTGGGTGTTCCATTGCCATATCATCGAGCATCAGAAAACCGGGATGACCGGCTATGTGCGCATCGTCTGAAGCCCCGCGGGGCAATTGACAACTGGCGGGACGTCGCGCGGGATGCGATAAATGCGCTTCTCGCGCCGCAGCACCCCAAGGAGCCAAGCCTTGCCGAATCTCGCCGCTACCATGACCGTGCTTGAGCCCTATCCCGGTCTCTATGCCTATTACGACGGCCGGATCGCCGGAAAGCGCCTTCATTCCGAGGCGAAGAACTGGCTCGACGATGGCGCCTATTCGCTCGGCATCGCCACCTATGCGCTGGTTTCGGGCCATGAGGCGATCGTCTACGACAGCCACACCTCGCTCGACCATGCCCGGGCGGTGCGCGACCATCTCGAAGGGCTGGGCGTCACCAGCATCCGCCTCGTGCTGAGCCACTGGCACACCGACCACATCGCCGGCAATGCGATCTTCGCCGACTGCGAGATCATCGCCAACCGGCTGACCGCGAGGACGCTGGAAGAGAACGTCAAGACGCTCGCCCGCAAGACGCCGCCGATCAATCCCGTCGTCATGCCGAACCGGCTGTTCGACCGGCAGATGACGCTGACGCTCGGCGGGCGCACGGTCGAACTGATGCAGTTCGACATTCACAGTGCCGACGGCACCGTGCTTTTCCTCCCCGACGAGGGCATCCTGCTGGCCGGCGACACGCTGGAGGATACCGTCACCTATGTTTCAGAGCCCGAGCACATCGCCACCCATATCGCCGAACTCAACCGGCTGAAGACCTTGCCGATCCGCCGCATCCTGCCGGACCACGGCGCGCGTGAGCGGATCGCCTCGGGCGGTTACGAGCCGAGCCTGATCGACGCCAATCGCGACTATCTGCAGCGGCTGCTCGATCGCGCCGAAGACCCGGCACTCGACAGCCTCTCCCTGCGCGACTTCGTGGCCGAGGATATCGCGGCCGGGCGCATCATCTATTTCGAACCCTATGAAGTGGTTCACCGCGCCAACATCGCCGAGGTGCGCAAGGCACGCGGGATCGGTGCCACCGATCCGGCCTGACATGTCCGGACGTGCGAAAAGCCGTGCGGCAATGCCTTGCGAGGGCGCGCAATGGGCCGTTCATATTGACATCACCGGTCGAAAGGGGAACTAAGGTTGATCAACTCTATTTCATGACCGAGCCCCAATGATCGAGACCACTGCCGCATTAGAAGAAGCCTGCCTCAAGCTGGCCCAATCGGATTTCATCACCATCGATACCGAGTTCCTGCGGGAAACGACGTTCTGGCCGGAGCTCTGCCTGATCCAGATGGCGAGCCCCGATCTCGAAGTGATCGTCGATCCGCTGGCCAAGGGCCTCGACCTTGCGCCCTTCTTCACGCTGATGGCCGACACCTCGGTGATCAAGGTGTTTCATGCCGCGCGGCAGGACATCGAAATCATCTTCCATCTCGGCAACCTGATCCCGCATCCGATCTTCGACACCCAGGTCGCGGCCATGGTCTGCGGCTTCGGCGATAGCGTCTCGTATGACCAGCTCGTGCAGAAGGTGAAGAACGTCCATATCGACAAGACGTCGCGCTTCACCGACTGGAGCCGCCGGCCGCTGTCGGAAAAGCAGCTCGACTATGCGCTGGCCGACGTCACCCATCTGCGCGACGTCTACCTGAAGCTGAAGGAAGAGCTGGACCGCGAAGGCCGCGCCGGCTGGCTGACCGAGGAAATGGCCATCCTCGAATCCCGAGAAACCTACGACCTGCATCCGGACGATGCCTGGCAGCGGCTGAAGATGCGGCTGCGCAAGCCGCAGGAACTGGCCGTCATGCAGTATGTCGCCGCCTGGCGCGAACGCGAGGCCCGCAACCGCAACGTACCGCGCTCACGCGTGCTGAAGGACGACGCGATCTACGAGATTGCGCAGCAGCAGCCGAAGGATACGGATGCGCTGAGCCGGCTGCGTACCATCCCCAAGGGATGGGAGCGTTCGACCTCGGGTGCCGCGATCATCGAACAGGTCAATGCGGCGCTGGCGTTGCCGAAGACCGACATGCCGCATGTCAATCGCCACAGCCAGGCCCCCGAAGGGGCACAGGCGGCCGTCGAGCTCCTGAAGGTTCTTCTGCGCCTCACCTCGGAGAAGCACGGCGTGGCCTCCAAGGTCATCGCCAATACCGAGGACCTGGAAAAGATCGCCGCCGAAGGCGAAAAAGCCGACGTTCCGGCCATGCATGGCTGGCGGCGCGAACTGTTCGGCGATGTCGCCCTGAAGCTCATTTCCGGCGGCGTCGGCCTGCGCTTCGTCGACAAGCGCGTCGAAGCGGTGGAATTCTAAGCCCATGGCAGCCGTGACGCTTCGGCGGGCAACCCCGGACGACATCGGCTACGTCATGCAGGTCGAGCGGCTGCCGGGCTATGACCATTTCATCGGCCAGTTCGACGCGGACCGACATCGGCAGCAGTTGAACGATCCGGCGATGAACTATTTCATCGGCGAGGACGAGGCCGGGTCGCCGGTGGGCTTCACGATCCTGAGCGGCCTCGACAATCGCGACGGCAATCTCTGCATCAAGCGCCTCGCCGTGGCCGTGCCGGAACGCGGCTACGGCTCACGCATGCTGGCCGCTATCATCGACCACGCATTCTCGACAACGCCCGTGCATCGGCTCTGGCTGGACGTCGTGCGGGACAATGCCCGCGCCTGGAACGTCTATCGCAAGGCCGGCTTCCAGGACGAAGGCATCCTGCGGGAGGCCGTGGTCACGCCGGACGGCGAGCGGACCGATCTCGTCATGATGTCGATGCTGCGGCCCGAATGGGCCGCGCGCGCTTAAGGTCCGCCCGATGGAACTCCCCGCCCCGCTCAGAGCCGCCGTCGAGCAGATGCTGGCGCACGAGCCGATCGAGCGCCTGGCCCGCGCCAGCGAAAAACTCTCCGACCGCTATCGGCGCGAAGTCCGCGACGGAAAATTCCATCTCGACGGAGAGCTCGCCGCCAAGGCCTATCTCGCCACCCGCCTGCCGGCGACCTATGCCGCCGTGCGCGCCGCACTCTCGATGATCGAAGACGCCTCGCCCGATTTCCAGCCGACGAGCCTTCTCGATTTCGGCGCCGGACCCGGCACGGTGTTCTGGGCGGCGAGCGATGCCTGGCCGGAACTGGATCGTGCCACGCTCGTCGAGACAAGCCCCGCCATCCGATCGGTCGGCTCGTCGCTGGCAAAACACTCGAACATTGCGACCAACTGGCTCGCCGGCGACATCACCGGCACCGTCCCGCCGCTCGAGCCGGCCGACCTGGTCACGCTCGCCTATGTGCTGGACGAGATTGCCGAGACGGCCATACCGAATGTCGTCAAGCGGCTCTGGGATCTGACCGCCCATACCATCGTCATCGTCGAACCGGGTACGCCGGCCGGCTGGCGGCGGATCCTTGCGGCGCGGCAGACGCTGATCGACGCGGGCGCCAAGGTCGTTGCGCCCTGCCCGCACGCGCAGACCTGTCCGATCACGGCACCCGACTGGTGCCATTTCTCCCGCCGGGTCGCACGCTCGCGGGTCCACCGGCTTTCCAAGGGGGCCGAAGTGCCGTGGGAAGACGAGAAATACATTTTCATCGCCGCCTCGCGCCACGCCGCCGCGCCGCCCGCCGCCCGCGTGCTGGCCCCGCCGCGCACTTCGAGCGGACTTGCCAGACTGAAGCTCTGTCTTGCCGACGGTCGCGCCGAGGAGCTGACCGTCAGCCGCCGCGACGGCGCCGTGTTCAAGGCGGCCCGCCGCGCCGACTGGGGCGACGCTTTTGAACCGGAAACGGGGAATGGGAGCGATGACGACGACGCTTGATCGCGAGACCGCCGACCGCTTCGCGCGGATCGCCCTTGGCCATGTCGAGCGGGAATATCCGCACAAGCCTGGCCATGTGTTTGCCGGGGCAAGCGAGGTGCATAGCCCGCGCGAAACCCATCCGGTCTTCTTCGGCAGCTTCGACTGGCATTCCTGCGTGCACGGCTACTGGATGCTGGTCCGGTTGCTCAACCGCTTTCCCGACATGCCATCGGCCGAGGCGATCCGCGCCCTGCTTAGCCGCCAACTGACGCCAGAGACCGTCGCCGGCGAATGCGCCACCTTCGATCGGCCGATGAATCGCGGCTTCGAACGGCCCTATGGCTGGGGCTGGTTGCTCAAACTCGCTGCTGAACTGGAGGTGGCCGAAGACGGCAGTCTTTCCCGGACCTTGCAGCCGCTGACGGAGCGGATCGTCGCACGCTTTCACGCGTTCCTGCCGGTTGCCACCTATCCGGTGCGGGTCGGCACGCATTACAACACCGCCTTCGCCCTTCGCCTCGCCGCCGACTACGGCGATGCGGTTGGTGACAAGAGCTTCATCGATCTGCTGCGCACGACGGCGCTCCGCTGGTATGGGCCGGACCAGAATTGCCCCGCCTGGGGCGAACCCTCGGGCGACGACTTTCTGTCCTCGACGCTGATCGAGGCGGAATGCATGCGCCGGCTGCTGCCTGCTCCGGATTTTGCCGACTGGTTCGCGCGCTTCCTGCCCGGCCTCGAAAGCGGCGAACCGCAGCCCCTGTTCTCCCCGGCCGCGGTCTCGGATCGCTCCGACGGCAAGATCGCCCATCTCGACGGGCTCAACCTGTCGCGCGCCTGGTGCTGGCGGTCGCTGGCCGCATCGGCCGAGGAGACGGACGCCCGCCGGACGATCATGAACGCGGCGGCCGATTGCCATCTGCAGGCAGCCCTGCCCCATGTCGCCGGCGACTATATGGGCGAGCACTGGCTGGCGAGCTTTGCCGTGCTGGCGCTGGAGGCGTGAGAAAGTCCTTCCCCCAACGCGCGCCCACTGATCGCTGTCACGCTTGAGGACAGTCACCGAAACTTCATCGAACAGAGATCGCTCTGACATGGGCGCTCCCTAACCATGCCGCGTCTGAAACCGTCTCACGAATGGTGACGCCATGAAAAATCATCTCTTTGCTTCCGTATCCCTTTTCCTCCTCGCCACTCCGGCCTTCGCCGACGAAACCGCTTTTCCGGCCAAGCTCGTCAGCCATGCCGTCCTGCCGGCCAATTCGATCATCGCCGCCCCGGCCGATGCTCCGGCCCATCTCAAGACCTCGGGCAAGTTCACCACCTCCGACCGCAAGCGCGCCGAAGGCCTCGGCACCGTGCCCGGCAAGGACGGCGTTCGCCCGACCGGGCTTTCCATGCCCTTCGACGGCCAGGCCATGCAGGGCTTCTCCGGCATCAAGACCATGGAGGACGGCACGTTCTGGAGCCTGTCCGACAACGGCTTCGGCTCCAAAGCCAATTCCAGCGATTCCATGCTGATGCTGCATCACATCAAGTTCGACTGGGACGCCGGCAAGGTCGAGCATCTCGAAACCGTATTCCTGTCCGACCCGGACAAGAAGTCTCCGTTCCCGATCGTCATGGAAGGCGCCGAGCAGCGCTACCTGACCGGCGCGGATTTCGACGTCGAGTCGATTCAGCCCACGGCCGACGGCTTCTGGGTGGGCGAGGAATTCGGCCCCTATATCCTGAAGTTCAGCAAGGACGGCAAGCTGACCGACGTGATCCCGACCAAGGCCGGCGAGATCGAGGTGAAGTCGCCGGACAATGCGACGCTCGTCGTTCCGGCCAATCCGACCGCCAAGATGCCAGCCTTCAACCTGAAGCGTTCGGGTGGCTATGAAGGCATGGCGATGTCGAAAGACGGCTCGAAACTCTACGGCCTGCTCGAAGGTCCGCTTTTCCTCGAGGACGGCTCGGTCGAGAAGGCGGATGGCCTGACCGCCCTGCGCATCATCGAGCTGGATGTCGCCTCGAAGGCCTGGACCGGCCGTTCGTGGCTCTATCCGCTGTCGGAAGGCGGCGAGGCGATCGGCGACTTCAACATGATCGACGGCACGACCGCCCTCGTCATCGAGCGCGACAACGGTGCGGGTGCGGCCGAGAAGGCTTGCGCCGACCCGAAGAAGCCGGAACCGACCTGCTTTGCCACGCCGGCCAAGCACAAGCGCATCTACAAGATCGAGATGACCGACGAGAATGCCGGCAAGGCCGTTCGCAAGATCGGCTATATCGACCTGATGAAGATCGCCGATCCGGACAGCAAGAAGCGCCAGGGCGGCGGCGAAGGCTTCTACGACATGCCGTTCGTCACGATCGAGGATGTCGACGTGATCGACGCTACCCACATCGTCGTCGGCAATGACAACAACCTGCCCTTCTCGGCCGGCCGCGCGCTCGACAAGGCGGACGACAACGAATTCGTCCTGCTGGAAGTCGGCGAATTCCTCGCCGCGAAGTAAGCCAGTCCAACGCTGCAAATACAGGAAAGCCGGCGGGATCTCCCGCCGGCTTTTCCCGTAAGTCACACAGGTTCAGAGATAGAGCACGTTGCTCGTCGGCGGCTCCCAGTTCTGCGCCTTGCCGGAAATGTCGTAGGCAAAGCTGCCGTCCGCGTTCGGTTGGGGCGACGGCCGCGTCGGGGCGGGCGTCTGGGCGGCGGCCGCAGTCAGATCGTCATAGGTGTAGGACTTGGTCCAGTCGATCGATGTTCCGGTCGACGGAGCCTTGGTCATCCAGGCCAGGCTCGCGGCATCCGTCGTCGTCTGCGGAGACTTCTGGAAGACCGTATAGTTTGCGCCACTGCCGGAATTGTTGACCACCGATATGCTGTAAGATGCCATGATAGTATTCACCTCGTTATGTCGAATAACGGCAAACTATTGCGAACACCGGCGAATACAACGACCGGAACTGGGTGCATTTCCTTTGCAAAACAAGTGGTTAAGCGGCAACAAACGTAACAGGTAAAATGCAACGGAATTTGGGGTGGGTCGTCCGATGTCGCGCAAGCGGATGGACGGCAGGCCGCTGTTATTCGAACCGGAAGGCCAGTCGCTTGCCGGTCAGGCGTGCGAGCTGTTGCAGTCGGCCGTCCAGACGTTCGCCGGCGAAATCGCGATAGGCCGAGGGCACGACGAATTCCAGGTCGAGATCGGGCCGCGGGGCCTTGCGGAAAGTCAGGTTGTGGACGATGCCGGGCATCGAGGCCGAGAACAGGTAGACCACACGCAGCAATCCGCCGAGCAGCTTGGCGCGCTCCAGCAGGCGTTCGGTGGCGATCGTCGCCAGCGGACCGGTCTGGCCGTCGTCGTTGAGCCCCTCGAAGCGATAGTAGTTGGCGAGCGCGATGAAGGCGCGGCCCGGATGGGTGATGCCGACGAAGGACGAGTGGGCGATGATGTTCAGCGCCTGCAGCCCGCGATAGTCGGGGTGAGCACGCCAGCTGATATCGGCAAGCAGGCAGGCCGCTTGCCGGTAGCGGCTTTCTTCCTCGGTCTCGGCGACGTCGAAATACGGCATCATCCGGCCCGTCCAGTCGGCGAGTTCGCGGGCGTGCTCGGGCGAGCGGGCGCGCAGGATCGCCAGTTCGTCGGCTGCGGTGAGAAGCGGATCGAGCGCCCGGTCTTCCTCCGACAGCAGCGAATAGAGATAGCCCTCGCGCACGCCTTGCGCCGAAAATGACACGCGCGCCGGACGCATCGCGTCCAGCACCTCGCGCATGGCGATCGCGCCGTAGGGCAGCAGGGATCGACGGCTCTTGGAGATTGCGCCCCAGGCCGGATCGCGGACGCTGGCTCCGGAGATGATTTCGTCGAGGAACTGGGCGATTTCGTCGAACTGCAGTTCATAGCCCTGCATCATGTGCAGCGGATATTTCCGCATTTCCATGTGCAGCTTGGCGATGTTTCGCCATGTCCCGCCGACCGCATAGAAGGTGCGGTCCCTGCCCCGCTGCAGCATGGCGGCCGGGCGGATCAGCTTGCGGGCATAGGCCCGTGCCGCTCCAAGCGAGCCGCCGACCGTCTCCGACAGCCTCAGGCCACCAAGCGGAAGGGTGATCCCGGTGCCGAGTTCGCGGCCCTTGATGTCGATGAGTTCGAGCGAGCCGCCGCCGAGGTCGCCGGCAATACCGTCCGGATCGTGGAAGCCGCTGACGATGCCGAGAGCGGAATAGAGCGCCTCCTGTTCACCGGTCAGAACCTCGATGCCGCGACCGAGTATCTCCTCGGCGCGACGGATGAAATCGGGGCCGTTGGCCGCCTCGCGGGCCGCCGCCGTGGCCAGCACATACATCGCGGTTGCCCGCGCCTGGCGCGACAGCGCGCCGAAGCGGCGCAGCGAAGTCAGCGCGCGCGCCACGCCCTCGTCGTCCATCCGTCCGGTGGTCGCGAGACCCTTGCCGAGACCGCAGAGCACCTTCTCGTTGAACAGCACCGTCGGCGCCCGCGACAGGCCTTCATAGATGACCAGTCGGATCGAGTTCGAACCGATGTCGACGACGGAGACAGGGGCTATGCCAGGCAACCGCCCCTGCGCTTCTGATCTTGTCATGAAGTACCAGTTTTATTGTTTCCTGCCGGAGATGATCCCGGCAATCAGTTTCGGCGCGCTTTCTTTCAGCGATTCTCCCCGACCCGAAAGGCTCGGATTGGTCATGAAATAGTGCTGCGCGTTAAAAGGTTCCTCGCCGGGCCGCACTTCCATGCGCCGCGACGTTCCGTCGGGCAATATCTCGTAGCTCTGTTGGTTGTCAATCAAGTTGCCCAGCATGATCTGTGAAAGAACCTGCTCATGGACAGTCGGGTTGACGAGCGGCACGAGGGTTTCGACTCGACGGTCGAGATTGCGCGGCATCATGTCGGCCGAACCGATATAGACCAGCGCGTTTTCCGACGGCAGGCCATGACCATTGCCGAAGCAGAAGATGCGGCTGTGCTCGAGAAAACGGCCGACAATCGACTTCACGCGGATGTTGTCGGACAGACCCGGCACGCGCGGCCGCAGGCAGCAGATGCCGCGGATGACCAGGTCGATCTCGACGCCGGCCTGGCTGGCGCGATAGAGCGCATCGATGATCTCCGGATCGACCAGCGAATTCATCTTCATCCAGATCGCCGCCGGCTTGCCGTTGCGCGCGCTGGCGGTTTCCTCCTCGATGTGACGCAGGATGCGCGGCCGCAGCGTGTAGGGCGATACCGCGAGCTTCATTCCTTCTTCCGGCTCGCCATAGCCGGTGATGAAGTTGAAGACGTTCGCCATGTCATGCGCGATCTTCGGGTTGCAGGTGAAGAAGGACAGGTCGGTATAGATCTTCGCCGTCACCGGATGGTAGTTGCCGGTGCCGAGGTGGCAATAGGTCCGAAGCTTGCCGTCCTCGCGCCGCACGACCATCGACATCTTGGCGTGGGTCTTGAGTTCGATGAAGCCGAAGACAACCTGGACGCCGGCACGTTCGAGGTCACGCGCCCAGCGGATGTTGGCCTCCTCGTCGAAGCGCGCCTTGAGCTCGACCAGGGCCGTCACCGACTTGCCGGCATCGGCGGCGTCGATCAGCGCGCGCACGATCGGGCTGTCGTTCGAGGTGCGGTAGAGCGTCTGCTTGATAGCCAGGACGTCCGGATCGCGCGCCGCCTGAAGCAGGAACTGCACGACGACGTCGAAGGACTCGTACGGATGGTGGACCACCATGTCCTTTTCGCGGATCGCCGCCAGGCAATCGCCGGCATGCTCGCGCACGCGTTCCGGAAAACGGGCATTGTAGGGTTCGAAACGCAGGTCGTCGCGCGGTGCCTTGGCGATTTCGGAAATGGTGTTGAGCGCCAGCAGGCCCGGCAGAACCGCGACGCGATTGTCGGGAACGGCCAGTTCATGCACGACGAACTGGCGCAGGCCGACCGGCATCTCGGAGTCGACTTCGATCCGGATCACCGATCCGCGACGGCGGCGCTTAAGTGCCGTCTCGAAGTAGCGCACCAGATCTTCGGCCTCTTCCTCCACTTCGATATCGCTGTCGCGGATGATGCGGAAGGTGCCGAAGCCCCTGACCTCATAGCCGGGATAGAGCCGGTCGATGAAAAGCCCGACCATGTCCTCCAGGGTAATGTAGCGGATCGTCGACTTGTCGTCCGGCAAGCGGACGAAACGGTCGAGCGTCGGCGGCAGGCGCAGAAGGGCCGTCATCGGCTCCGCGGTGCGCCGGCTTTCGAGCTGCAGGCCCATCGAGAAGCCGAGATTGGGGATGAAGGGGAACGGATGAGCCGGATCAATCGACAGCGGCGTCAATACCGGGAAGATCGATTCCTCGAACTCGGTCGCCAGCCAGGCCCGGTCTTCGCGCGAAAGCGCCGCCGGCCGCACGATCAGGATGTCCTCCTTGGCGAGATATTGCTGCAGGACGGCCAGCGAAGCCTGCTGCTCCATCTGCAGATTGTCGATTTCCTTCAGAATATCGTCCAGCTGCTCGGCGGGCGTCTTGCCGTCCGGGCTGCGGATCGCGATGCCCTGCCGCACCTGTCCCTCGAGACCAGCGACGCGAACCATGAAGAATTCGTCGAGATTGGCGGCGGAAATCGACAGGAAGCGGACGCGCTCCAGCAGCGGATGCGCCGTATTGAGGGTTTCCTCAAGCACCCGGCGATTGAACTGCAGCCAGGAAAACTCGCGATTGATGAAGCGCAAGGGGCTGTTGGACAGATCCTCCGGTGCCTCTCCCACGACCACGTCGGGAGTATTCGTCTCAGTCACCACAGAATCCATTGCCCATCCCTCAATTGCCGGAGTGCCCGCAATTATAACAGTTTGACGACAATCCTGTGACGCTCACTCCGTGCCGTCAGGCTCGTAGAGTTCACCCAGGACTTCGGCTGCCAGCGCCCGCGTAATTTTCGTCCGTCGAGACAGGGCCAGCCGGTCGATTCGATCGACCACCTCCTGTGCCGCGGCGCACGAGCGCTCCATGCGCTTAACGATATAGTCGACGATCTTGTCGTCAATATTAAGCTGACGATCGGCAAACAGCTTGACGATGACCTGGGACAGCAGCGCCTCGTCCGGGCTACCGATCTCCACCATGGTCGCCGCCTTCAGGCGCGAGCGCAGATCGGGAAGCGCCACCGGCCAGGAGAGCGGCCAGGTGCGCGACGTCATGAGCAGGCTCGTGCCGTGTTCGCGCACGCTGTTGATCACATGGAACAGTTCGACTTCGTCGAACCCTGTTCGGTCGGCATCCTCGAGCAGCACGGGGCCCTTGGCGGCAACCTCGGCCGCCGCGCCGCCCGCCACAGGGTTGATCGCGGTCGCCCCTGCCTGCTCGCGCCAGATCTCGGCCAGGTGGGATTTGCCGGAGCCCGGTGGGCCCGCCAGGATCACCACCGGCGATGGCCAGTGGGGCCAACGGTCGATGAGCGCGACGGCCGTCGCCAGACGGTCCGAAACCAGAAGGTCGTCGCGGCCCGACGCCGTGCCGTGCTTGAAAGCGAGCGGCAGCTGTTCGGCTGCCCTGCGGCGCGGCGCGGCCTTCATTGTGTCACGCATCTACTTCTCTGAAACGCCGGGTTTAGGCCCGCCATCGACGGGCGTCGACGGCCCATAATACAAATCGCTTTCAAGATACCGCTTCAGGGCGAAGCGGACAAGCACGCCGACCGACGCCGCCGCCGGCACGGCGACGAGCACGCCGACAAAACCGAACAGCGCGCCGAAGGCGAAGAGAGCGAACATCAGCCAGACCGGGTGAAGTCCGACACTCTCGCCCACCCATTTCGGCTGCAGGATATTGCCCTCGATGAACTGGCCGGAGAAGAAGAATCCGACGACGATGATCAGGTGGACATAGTCCGGCCAGAACTGCACCAGCGCCACTCCGGCGGCGAGCACCAGGCCGACGGTCGAACCGACATAGGGAATGAAGCTCAAGAGGCCTGTGAGGAAGCCGATCAGCAGACCGAAATTCAGGCCGATCAACGACAGGCCCACGGCGTAATAGATGCCGAGGAACAGGCAGAGCGAGCCCTGGCCGCGGATGAAGCCGGCAATGGTGCTATCAAGTTCGCCGGCGATCTCGCGGACGACGGCGACGTTGTTGCGCGGGATCCAGCCATCGACCTTGGCGATCATCCGGTCCCAGTCGAGCAGCAGGTAGAAGGCAACGACAGGGGTAACCACCAGCAGCGAGGCGATGTCGACCAGCGCCTTGCCCGAATTCCAGATCTGCGCCAGCAGCGTTCCAAGGAAGCCGACGCCTTCGGACAGATACTTGGAGAAGTTCTCCTTCAGCGCATCCGTCTGGGTGCCGAGCCAGCCCGGCAGCCATGCGGCATTGGTGGTGGTGATGTAGGTCTGCAACTGCGTGATGTAGCCGGGTATGTGCTGGATGAACTCATTGAACTGATTCACCAGGATCGGGATGATGATCATCAGCGACAGGACGAAGACGACGATGAAGGTAACCAGGATCACCACGGTCGCCCACATGCGCGAAAGGCCCAGTCGTTCCAGCCGATCGGCGACGGGGTCCAGGAAGTAGGCGAGTGCCATGCCGGCGATGAACGGCAAAAGGATGGTGCGGAAGGTCATCAGGAAGAAGACAAAGACCAAGAGCGCGACAGCCCAGAACAGCACCTGCCGCCGAAGCCCGCTACCACTGATGTGCTGAACCATTGTCCGCCTTCCTCTTTCTCGCTACCGCATACCTTGCCGGCTCTTCTAGCAGGAAACGCCAGATAGGTCAGGCCGAAAGCGAAGGTCAAGGCTGAGCACCCGCAGGAGCGTGACGACAACGGCGAAAACGCCGGAAAACCGTGCTTTGCCCGTCGCGCGACTTGCATATCCGGGCTCTTCATGCAATGGCCACCGGCAATATCGACACCCATCGGAGGCACGAGATGAGCCAGTCTGGACGCAACGGTTTGACCTATAGCGACGCGGGCGTCGACATCGATGCCGGCAATCTGCTGGTCGAGAAGATCAAGCCGGCCGTCCGCTCGACGCGCCGTCCGGGTGCCGATGGCGAGATCGGCGGCTTTGGCGGCCTGTTCGACCTGAAGGCCGCGGGCTTCACCGATCCGGTTCTCGTCGCCGCCAATGACGGCGTCGGCACCAAGCTGAAGATCGCCATCGACGCCGGCATCCACGACACGGTCGGCATCGACCTCGTCGCCATGTGCGTCAACGACCTCGTGGTCCAGGGCGCCGAACCGCTGTTCTTCCTCGACTATTTCGCCACCGGCAAGCTCGACCCGGACCAGGGTGCGGCGATCGTCGGCGGTATCGCCGCCGGCTGCCGCGAGGCGGGCTGCGCGCTGATCGGCGGCGAGACCGCTGAAATGCCGGGCATGTATTCCGGTGGCGACTATGACCTGGCCGGCTTTGCCGTCGGTGCCGCCGAGCGCGGCCGGCTGCTGCCTGCCGGCGACATCGCCGAAGGCGACGTGATCCTCGGGCTTGCCTCCTCGGGCGTGCATTCCAACGGCTTTTCGCTGGTGCGCAAGATCGTCGGCCTCTCCGGTCTCGACTGGAATGCGACCGCCCCCTTCGACACGGCCAAGACGCTGGGCGCCGCCCTGCTTGAGCCGACCCGCATCTACGTCAAGCCGCTGTTGAAGGCGATCCGCGAGACCGGCGCCTTGAAGGCGCTCGCCCACATTACCGGCGGCGGCTTCCCGGAGAACATTCCGCGCGTACTGCCGAAGCACCTCGCCGCCTCGATCGACCTTGACGCCATCACCGTTCCGCCGGTCTTTTCCTGGCTCGCGCGCACCGGCGGCGTTGCCCAGAACGAGATGCTGCGCACGTTCAACTGCGGCGTCGGCATGATCGTTGTCGTTGCCGAGAAGGACGCGGCGCGCGTTACCGAAGTGCTCTCCGCCGAAGGCGAGAAGGTCGTGACGCTCGGCCGCATGATCGCCCGCGCCGAGGGCGAGGCCGGCACCCGCTACGAAGGCAAGCTCGCTCTATGACGACGGCCCGCAAACGCGTCGTCGTCTTCATTTCCGGCGGAGGTTCGAACATGGTGGCGCTGGCCGATGCCTGCGCCACCCCGGACTTCCCGGCCGAGATCGTCGCGGTCATCGCCGACAAGCCGACGGCGGGCGGACTGGCCAAGGCTGCCGAGCGCGGCATCGCCACGCATGTGTTCGAGCGCCGCGCCTATGCCAGCAAGGCCGAGCACGAGGCGGCGATCCTTGCCGCACTTGCAGCACTCTCGCCCGACATCATCTGCCTCGCCGGCTATATGCGCCTGCTCAGCGCCGATTTCATCCGTCCCTATCAAGGCCGGATCCTCAACATCCATCCGTCGGTGCTGCCGCTGTTCCCCGGCCTGCATACCCACCAGCGAGCGCTCGACGCCGGCATGATGGTGGCGGGCTGCACCGTGCACTTCGTCACCGAGGGCATGGACGAGGGACCGATTGTCGCCCAGTCCGTCGTGCCGGTTCTGCCCGGCGACACGTCGGACAGCCTCGCTGCCCGGGTGCTGACCGTCGAGCACCGCAGCTATGCCAAGGCGCTGCGCCTGTTCGCCGACGGCACGCTCCGCATGGACGCCGACGGCCGTGTCGTGCGGACCGGCTATGCCGGAGACGCGGCGGCGAGCCTGGTCTCGGTCTAGAGACTATTTCGCATTGCCCATGAAATAGGACGCGCCCCAGGCCAGCAGGCTGCGGGGGAGAAGACGCGTGGAAAGGGTGATGAGCTTGTTGGCGACGCCCGGCACCACGCTCGGCCGCCCGGCATAGAGGGCCTTGAGGCTCGCCTCGACCACAGCCTCGGGCGTCATCAGCACCGCGGATGCCATCCGGTTGAGCCGGTGTCCGGCCCGGTCCCAGAAGGGCGTTTCGGTCGGCCCGGGGCAGGTCACGCTGACGACGACCTTGCGGCGGGCGAGCTCGCGATGCAGCGCATGGCCGAAGGCCAGCACATAGGCCTTGGACGCGGCATAGACCGCATATCCGGGGATCGGCTGGTAGGCGGCGGTGCTCGCGACCAGGAGGATATGCCCGCCGCCGCGCTCGGCCATGGCGCTTGCAAAGAGATGCGATAGATCGGTCAGCGCCCGCACGTTGACGTCGACCATTCCGAGTTCGGCGTCACGCGGTCGCGAGACGAATCGGCCCTGAACGCCGTAGCCGGCATTGGCCACCAGTGTCTCGACGATGAGACCGCGCGCGTCGATCGCTTGCTTCAGGCGCAAACAGGCATCCGGCTCGGCCAGATCGGCGACTTCCACGACCACCTCGCCACCGTGGCGGCTTAGTTCCGCCGCCAACGCCTCCAGAGCGTCGGCCTTGCGAGCGGTCAGCACGAGATTGTAGCCGCGCCGGGCCAGTGCCATGCCAAACGCTTGTCCCAGCCCTCCCGTCGCGCCCGTAATCAAAGCCCATTTGCGATCGTCCGCCATTGCCCTCTCCCTCACTGCCGCCCAATCATCGGGAAAAACACCCGGCGTCGCAAGCGCCAAGGGTGGCGCCGAGGATGCATGCGCACCCACCAAAACGGGTTCCTGCACAAAAAGCACGAATGGGCCCAGATTTGGCCGCCACAAGGTCCAGAAGTGGCCGATCCAAGCCATTGAGATTATTTGCGTTTTCCGCAAGAGTGCCGGCCATCGGACATTACATCTTTATGGGGACGTTTCACATGACCAAGCTGTTGACCACGACCGCGCTGTTTGCCGGGCTGGCGCTCTGCCCGACCTTTGCGGCTGCGGCGGACAACCTCTTCACCTCGCCGGACGGCGCCTTCTCGCTCTACGGCAGCGTCGGCCTTGCCAATGTCAAGGCTGGCGAGTTCGTCTATGACGGCTCCCACAAGCTCAGCCAGCTCAACTGGGAAACCAAGGGCATGACGCTCTACACGCTGGGTGCCGACGCACAGATCGACAAGAACTGGAAGGTCCGCGCGGCCTTCAACGTCGGCACCGGCGGCGACGGCCACATGGTCGATTATGACTGGATGGACTACAGCAATGACGACTGGACCGATCGCTCGACCCATCCCGACACCGAGCTCGACCACTATTTCAGCGGCTCGGTCGAAGTTGATCGCGGCGTCTATGAGAACGACACGACGAGCTTCGATGTCGGTGCCGGCTTCCGCTACACCGACGTCAAGTGGACCGCTTACGGCGGCTCCTACATCTACAGCAGCGGCGGCTTTCGCGACGACATCGGCGATTTCCCCGATGGCGAGCGCGGCATCAGCTACCAGCAGAAGATCCCGGTCGGCTTTCTGGCCGTCAACGGCGCCCACACGATCGGCGCACTGACGCTGAGCGGCGGCCTGCAGGGCGGTCTGAGCTTCGGCATCGATGACATCGACGACCACTGGATGCGTGACCTGCGCTTCTTCGACAGCATGACCGCCGCCCCGATGATCGGCGCCAATGTCACGGCCAACTACCAGCTCAACGAGATGGCGGCACTCTACGTCACCGGTTCGTTCGAGCGCGTCTTCCATTCGCGCGGCGACATGAAGATCACCGACACGACGGGCGCGAGCGCCGATTCCCATTCGTCGGACTCGGCCGGCGCGACCTATGAGGCGATGTCGATCTCGTTCGGCCTCAAGGGCAAGTTCTAAAATACCGAGCCCCCCGCGGGCAGCGCCTGGCGCTGTCCGTCCGGCCGCGGACGCACCCTTTGCGCGTCCGCGGCCATTTTTTTGTCAGGCCAAAAGTTCATCCGGGTTGAGCGCCGCCCATTGCAGCAGCATGATGGTCTTGGCGTCGCAGATGCGACCGTCGGCGATCATCGCCATGGCTTCGTCGAGAGAGAGCTCGGTGATCTCGATGTCCTCGTGCTCCTCGGCCAGTCCGCCGCCGTCGGCCGTCTTGTGGGCGGCCTCGATGCGGGCGAAGTAGAAATGCACCTTCTCCGTCACTGCGCCAGGTGAGGTATAGGCGCTAAAGAGATGCCGCGGCGCGGCGACCTCGTAGCCGGTTTCCTCCATCGCCTCGCGGCAGACGGTTTCGGCCGGGTCTTCGCCGTGCTCCATCGAGCCGGCTGGCACCTCAAGCAGAAAGGCATGATCGCCCATCAGGTGAACCGGGATGCGAAACTGCCGGACCATGACGACGACGCGCCGCTGTGGGTCGTAGAGCAGGATCGCCACGGCCTCGCCGCGGTCGAACACCTCCCACTCCAGCTCGACCTTGCTGTTGTCGGGCCGAATGTAGTCGAAGACGATGCGGCGGAAATGGCTCCAGCCCTTCCACAGGGTCTCGTCCTTGAGGATGGCGATGCGGATCTGATCGAAGCGGCTCATCCGGCGGCCTTTTCCAGCCAGACCTTGTTGTCGTGGAAGGCGGCCCCGCCATGCGGCGCGACGGCGTCGGCCCCGGTCAGCACGTTGATCCCCTCGCCGTCGAGATGCGCCTTGTTCGGCCACAGCCCTTCGGCCACCAGCACGCCGGGTTTCACCGCATCGGTCACCCGGGCGTGGATGCGCAGGCTCCCGCGCGTGTTGCCGAGGCGCACGACGTCGCCGTCTGCGATCGCCAGCCGCACCGCATCGACCGGATTGACCATCACTTCGGGACGCCCTTCCTTCTCCCGCGACGTCGGCGTCTCGGAGAAGGTCGAGTTGAGGAAGTTGCGGGCCGGCGAGGTCGCCAGCCGGAAAGGATGCGCAGCGTCCGCCGTCTCGATCAGGTCGACCTGGTCGGGAAACTCGGGCAGCGCGGCGACAGGCCCCAGATTGCCGAGCTTGGCCGGCGGCTTGTTCGGCGAATTGCCGTTCTGCCAGTCCGGGCGGAAGCGGAATTTGCCGTCGGCATGGCCGAAACCGTCGAGATAGTGGGCCTGGCGGAATTCCGGCTGACAGTCGAACCAGCGCTCTTCCTTCAGCGTGTCGTAACCGGGCCAGCCGCTCGCCTTCAGCATGTGATCGATGTGATGGTATTCCGAGAGGCCGAAACCGGGGCGGTCGGCAACGCCGAGGCGCCTGGCCAGTTCCTCGATGACGAAGAGGTTGGTGCGCACCGTGTCCGGCGGCTCGACGATCTTCGGGCCGAGCAGGATATGGCTATGGCCGCCGCCACGGTAGACGTCGCCATGCTCGACGAACATGGTGGCCGGCAACACGATGTCGGCGACTTCCGCCGTCTCTGTCATGAAATGCTCGTGCACGGCGACGAACAGGTCGTCGCGCAGGAAGCCCTTCTTCACCAAGCGCTGTTCGGGGGCGACATTGACCGGATTGGTGTTCTGGATCAGCAGCGCGGTCACGGGGCCGCGGTGGCGCAGGGCTTCGGCATCGCCGGTCAGCACGCGGCCGATCTGCGACTGGTCGAGCATGCGGATGTCCGGATCGGCATAGCTGGTGCCCATCAGTTCGGCCTTGTTCAGCCGGAAGATGTCACCATTGTTGTGGAAGGCGCCGCCGCCTTCGTACTGCCAGGAGCCAAGCACGGTGGCGACCGACAGCGCGGCGTGCATGCCGGCCGAACCGTTGCGCTGGCGGGCAAAGCCATAACCGAGACGGAAGAAGGTCTTCTTCGTCGTGCCGATCAGGCGGGCGAAGGTCTCGATCTCCTCGACCGAAAGCCCGGTGATCGCAGCCGCCCATTCCGGAGTCCGGGTCAGAAGATGGGCCTCGAGCCCTGCCGGGTCGTCGGCATATTGCGCCATGTAGGCGCGGTCGGCGTAACCGTCGCGGAAGGCGATGTGCATCACGGCACAGGCGAGCGCCGCATCGGTGCCGGGCCGCACGATCAGGCCGAGATCGGCCTGCTTCATCGTCGCATTGTCGTAGACGTCGATCACCACGATCTTGGCGCCGCGTTCCTTGCGGGCCTTCATCGCATGGGTCATCACATTGACCTGGGTGGCGACCGCATTGGTGCCCCAGATGACGACGCAATCGGCCTTGGCGATCTCGCGCGGATCGGGACCGCGTAGCGCGCCGGTCCCCATGACATAGCCGGTCCAGGCCATGTTGGTGCAGATCGAGCCAAAGAAGCCGGAATAGCGCTTGGCGTGGCGCAGGCGCTCGATCGAATCGCGCTGCACCTGGCCCATCGTGCCGGCGTAAAAGTAAGGCCAGACGGCTTCGGAGCCGTGCGCCGCTTCGGCCTTGACGAAGGCCGAAGCGATCTCGTCCAGCGCATCGTCCCAGGAGACCTCCTGCCAGGCGCCCTCGCCTTTCGCGCCCTTGCGGCGCTTCGGCGTCAACAGCCGGCCGGGATGATAGAGCCGCTCGGCATAGCGGGCGACCTTGGCACAGATGACGCCGGCCGTGTAGCTGTTGTCGGGCGAGCCGCGGACGCGGCCGATGCGGCCGTCCGCGTCGAGATCGACGTTGAGGGCGCAGGCGGATGGACAGTCGTGCGGACAGACCGTATGACCAGTGGTTCGGATAGGGCTCGCGATGTTCATGACGTTTGTATATGGCATGGCCGGGCGGCTCAAAAGCCCCATTCCGACAATTCATACAACCCATCAGGACGACAGATGAACTATCGCCACATCTACCATGCGGGCAATTTCGCCGACGTGCTGAAGCATGCGGTGCTGGCGCGGCTGATCGTCTATCTGCAACAGAAGGACAAGGCCTTCCGCCTGCTCGACACCCATGCGGGCATCGGCCTCTACGACCTCTCCTCCGAGGAGGCCCAGAAGACCGGCGAATGGCGCGAGGGCATCGGCCATCTGATGGAGGCGAAGCTTCCGGAGCCGGTCGCCACGATCCTCGCGCCCTATCTCGATGCGGTCCGCAGCCTCAACCCTGAGGGCGAGATCACGCTCTATCCCGGTTCGCCGAAGCTCGCCCGCATGCTGTTCCGGCCGCAGGACCGTCTCTCGGCCATGGAGCTCCATCCCGACGACAGCCGCCGGCTGGCCCGGCTGTTCGAGGGCGACTACCAGGTGCGCGTGACGGAACTCGACGGCTGGCTGGCGCTCGGCGCCCATCTGCCGCCGAAGGAAAAGCGCGGCATCGTGCTGGTCGACCCGCCCTTCGAGGAAGAGGGCGAATATGACCGCCTGATCGAAGGGCTTTCGCGCGCCTGGCGCCGCTTCCCGGGCGGCGTCTATTGCCTCTGGTATCCGATCAAGAAAGGCGCGCCGATTGCCGATTTCCACGAAGCGCTGAAGGCGCTGGAGATCCCCAAGATGCTGTGCGCCGAGCTGTCGGTGAAGAGCGACCGCGACACGACCGGGCTTTCCGGCACCGGCCTCATCATCGTCAATCCTCCCTTCACGCTGAAGGACGAGCTGCATGCGGCGCTTCCCGAGCTGAAGCGCGTGATGGCGCAGGATCGCTATGCGTCGCACCGCTGCTTCTGGCTGCGCGGCGAGGCCACGGACTCGGACCGGCAGGACGACTGAGGGGGCGTACCCGTCCCTATTTGGGTGCGTCATCTTGGAACTGAAATGCAGTCGAAAATTCCTCGACAACTCAACTATTTGGCGAAATTCCTTGAAATATGTGGACCATTGGCGAAGATGGCTCGGCCAAAGTGGAGGAACTCAAATGGCCGATCAGTCCGTAAATGTCGCGAACTTTCCAGATTCAGGCTCGCCTGAGAGAGTGGCATTTAATCTTATGGACCGCATAATGTTTCGGGACAAAGATGAGCAATACAAAACTAAAGATGAGATAATTAATCTTTACGTTGACTGTCTTTGGGCAACGAAATCGAGGGAGCGAGACGGAGGCAGATAGCCGCGTTGGTTTGAAGGCAAATAGGCGGCTTCACGCGCAGTACGCGGGCAGCGCAGTCTCCGATACGAGCCAGTCAGTTTGCTGTCCGCATCTGAGGCTCTCCATAGCGAAGCATCGCCACAAGCGTCGGCAGGGATCACTTCCAGCCCCGCCCTCCCTTGACCTTGCTCTGCTTTGCCAACATTCTGAGGGCGAAGGGAGAGCTTCCATGTTCGCCAGATCTCTGATCCGCACCGCGCTTGCACTCGCCGCCCTGCTCCCGCTCGCCATTGCGACCGAGGCGGCTGCCGGCACGCCGTCCTGCGAACAGGTGACGGGGACGGTATCCAGCCGTCTTGCCCAGAACATGCGAAGCTTCCTCGACATGGACCTGTCGATCGCCGACTTCGGCATCATCTCGGAGAGCCGGCTGGAGCCGCGGGACGGAACTCACCGTGTCGAGCGGCGCTATTGCCAGGCGAAGGTGACCATGACCGACGGGGAGCGCCGCCAGCTCTGGTTCCTGATCGAGAGCGACTGGGGCTATGCCGGCCTCGGCTCGTCGGTCGAGTTCTGCGTGAGCGGCCTTGATCCGTGGCACGTCTACGGCGCGCACTGCAAGTCGCTGCGCTAACTCAGACCTCGCCGTCGCCACCCGGCTCTTGGCCCGCACGGAACTGCGTGCGTTCGAAGATCGGAATGACCAAGAGCGCGATCGCCAGCGGAATGAGCAGGTAGAACAGGCGGAACACCAGGAGCGCAGCAATGACGTCCGCCTGGTCCATTTCCGGCAGCCCCATGACGAAGACCAGTTCGAGCACGCCGAGCCCGCCCGGCGCGTGCGAGATCAGGGCGGCCGAGAACGACACCAGGAAGATGCCGAGCACGACGACGAAACCCGGATTGCCGAGCTCCGGGAGGGCAAAATAGATGATGCCGGCGGCGCCGATCAGTTCCATCGGGCCGACCAGCAACTGCGACAGAACGACGGGCGGTGCCGGATAGGTGACCTGGAAGGTGCCGATGCGCAGGGGCCGGAGCCTCAGCATGCTGGCGATCGTATAGAGGCCGACGAGACCAAGGATGACGCGGCCGGTCGCCATCGACGCGCCGATCGGCAGGAGGTCGCCGAAGCGCCCGGTAATATCCGGCTCCCAGACGAGAACGAGACCGGTGAGAAGCAGTGCGCCGAGCAGGAAGGTGAAGGAGCACAGCGCAATCAGACCGCCAATCTCGCGCGCATCGAGCCCCTTGGACGAATAGGCCCGGTAGCGCACCATGCCGCCCGAAATGACCGAGGCGCCGACGTTGTGGGACAGCGCATAGGCGGTGAAGGAGGCGAGCGCGATAAACAGCCAGTTGACCTTGCGGTCGAGATGCATCAGCGCGATACGATCGTACCCGGCCAGCGCGGCATAGGCGACCAGCGAACATAGACCCGCCAGCACCCAGTCATGCGTGGCTATCTGGGAAAGGCTGTCATGCAGGTCGTCGAGTGACAGCCCACGCAATTCCTTGTAAAGAAGCCAAGCGGATACCGCGATCGTCGCGGCGCCCACCACAGGCCAGAAATATTTCTTCAGGGTCATCCAGTCTTGCCGATCATCTCTCCCCGATACCGAGCGCGCTGCCGCCAGACCGCTGGCGACCTGCCCATTTTGGAGATGAAGGATTAATGGTTCAACCTGCCCGGACGGTATTTGGACTTTTCCTGGCCACTTTCGTCTGGCTCGGCGCTGGCGTGGCGCACAGCGAGGACCGCGGGCGCGATTTTGATTTCTACGTGCTGTCGCTTTCCTGGTCGCCGACCTTCTGCGCCACCGGGAAGGCGGCGCAGAACCGCGACCAGTGCGGCACCACCCGCGCGTTCGGCCTGATCGTCCACGGGCTGTGGCCGCAATACGAACGGGGATATCCCCAATCCTGTCCGAGCGACCAGCCGGGCCGGGTACCGTCGAGCCTCGGACGCCAGTATCTCGACATCATGCCGTCCATGGGCCTGATCGGTCACCAGTGGCGCAAGCACGGCACCTGTTCCGGCCTCAGCCAGCAGGACTATTTTTCCGCCATGCGCAAAGCCTTTGAGCGCGTGACGATACCGCCTGCGCTCAAGCACACATCGAAGGAGACGAAGGTCCGGCCGGAGGATCTCGAGCGTCAGTTCGTTTCCGCCAACCAGGGCCTGAGCCCGCGCGGCATCGCCGTCACCTGCGAGGCAGGCAAGCTGGACGAAGTGCAGATCTGCCTGACCCGGGATCTTCGCTTCCGCGCCTGCCCTCAGGTCGATGGAAACGGCTGCCGCCAGGGCCGGATCACCGTTCCACCCATCGACTGAGCGCACGCGCTTCCCGCACGCTTGAGAATCACAACCAGGACCACACCGATGAAACTGTTCAGTTCGCCGACCTCTCCCTACTCCGCCAAGGTCCGCATGGCGGCTCACCATCTCGACATCGCCATCGACGACGTGGTGGTCAACACCTCCGACAACCCGCCCGAACTGATCGGGAGCAATCCGCTCGGCAAGATCCCGACCCTGGTGACAGATGAAGGCCAGGCGATCTTCGACAGCCGCGCGATCATGCACTACCTGCACAGAAGCGCAAAAGGGCGGCTCTATCCGAAGAAGGACGACAAGCGGACCGAGGCCGAAGTGCTCGAGGCGCTCTGCGACGGTATCAACGACTGCCTGCTGGCGATCGTCTACGAGAAGCGCTTCCGGCCGCCGGAACTGGTGAGCCAGGACGCCATCGATCGCCAATGGGCCAAGGTGGAGCGCAGTCTCGACTATCTGAATGCCAACATGCCGAAATTCGGCAAGTCGCTGCATGGCGGCCATTTTGCTCTGGCCTCCCTGCTCGGCTATCTGATGCTGCGTTTTCCCGGCGAATGGGAGAACGGCCGTACGCGCCTGGCCGCCTGGCCTGGCAAGTTTTCCGAGCGCTTCAAGGCCTACGGAGAATTCCGTCCGCAAACGTGACCAAGCCGCAAAAGCATGACGCGCAAACAAAAAAGCCGGGCTTGCGCCCGGCTTTTCCGTATTCTTCGTTCGTTCAGATCAGAACTTCATGCCGATACCGACCTTGACCGAATGGTCGTCGAAACCGCGCGATACCGTGGCGCCGTCGATGTCGAAGTCACGCGAAGCGTAGTCGGTGTAACGATATTCGACGCGTGCCATGATGTTGTCGGTGACGAGGGCTTCGACACCGGCACCGACGGTGTAACCCATGGCGGCCTTGGAGTCTTCGTCGGTCGCGCTCTCGATCGTGTGGTTCGCGGCGGCAACACCACCGGTCGCATAGACCAGGAACGGGTTCATGTCGTAACCGACACGGGCGCGGAGCGAGCCGTTGACACCCTGGGTGCCGGTCAGGCCTGCGCCGGCAGAACCGTCTTCGCCGTTGTAGCCGACGTCTGCTTCAGCACCGTAAACGATCTGGCCGTTCTGCATGTTGTAACCGCCGTAAAGCGTGCCGCCGACAGCATTGGCGTCACGTTCGTCGCTGCCACCGAAACGGCCCCAGTCATAGGTGACCGCGCCACCGACATAGGCACCGCCCCAGCCGGTCGGAGCGGCATAGGTTTCGGTTGCGGCCGGAGCTTCCGGAATCTGGTCGACGGCGTCGGCTGCGTTGGCAACCTGAAGCGCCATCATGCTCGTGGCGGAAGCCAGAAGAATCATAGTGAGGGTACGCATACTTGTCTCCTTTCAGTTCCCAGCCGCGTCAGAAACAATCTGGCGACAGCCTGAACGATCGATGTAAATCCCTGCCCGTTCCGAACTAAACATGGAGGCCAATTGAGGAGTTGAAAGAGCCGAAATATGAATTCATTGTGGCGCGTGCGTGACGAAAATTGGATGTTGCTTAACAGCAACAAACTTTTCATTAACCATAACAAGGTGTAAACGCAGATATACTAAGAATAATAGCAGTTAAACTGAAATTAGTTCCAATTATACGCTTTCAAACATGAAGAAAAGAAATAGCGAATCCCTATGCAAACTGCGGCGGGCCATCCTATATGCCAAGCATAACCGCATAGAACCAAGTCAGATCGCTATGGAAAACAACATTCCGAAGACGGCCCTCATCACCGGTTCGGCAAAGAGACTTGGGCGCGCAATTGCTCTCGACTTGGCCAGCCACGGTTTTGCCATCGCAGTGCATGCCAACCACTCGGAAGACGAGGCGGAGAGCCTTGCGGGGGAGATTCGTGGCCTGGGCGGCCGGGCGACCGCATTGCAGGCCGACCTTCGGGACCTCGACGCCACGGCCCGGCTGCTGCCGGATGCCGCCGCTGCGCTCGGACCGATCGGCCTGCTCGTCAACAATGCTTCCGTCTTTCTGGACGACAGCGCGGAGGCCTTCGACGCCGAGATCTTCGACCAGCATTTCGCCCTGCATGTGCGGGCGCCGGCGATTCTCGCTTCCGCGCTGTTTCAGCAGCTTCCGGCCGATCGCGAGGGGCTGATCGTCAATATCATCGACCAGCGGGTGCTGGCGCCGACGCCGCGCTTCTTTTCCTACGGCCTGTCGAAAGCCACGCTGTTCGCCGCAACGCATACAATGGCGCAGGCCTTCGCACCGCGGATTCGCGTCAACGGCATCGGCCCGGGGCCGACGCTGAAGAGCGCGCGGCAGGCGCAGGAGGACTTCCAGGCACAGATCAACGCCCTGCCGCTCGAACGCGGGCCGGAACTCGGGGAATTCGGCCGGACGATCCGCTTTCTTTTTGACACGCCGTCGATCACCGGCCAAATGATTGCGCTCGATGGCGGACAGCATCTCGCCTGGCGTGGAGCCGGTGCAACGGAGATCAAGGAATGACCGGAGGAAAGCTGCCGGACGGCGGCATTCTCTATGACGGAACGGAAGAGGACGACGACATCGTCGTCGAGAGCGATGCGCCGCGCGCGGTGCTGAGCGTCGACTGGAGCGTGACCAACGTCAACGAAACCGGCCTTGTCGGCGCCGAGCTGATCGGCGAGTTCGTCAAGCAGTTGCCCAACAGTCCGGGCGTCTACCGCATGCTCAATGCCGAGGGGGATGTGCTTTACGTCGGCAAGGCGCGCAGCCTGAAGAAGCGCGTCACCAACTATGCACAGGGCCGGCTCCATTCCAACCGGCTGACGCGCATGGTGCGCGAGACGGCCAACATGGAATTCGTCACGACCCGGACCGAGGTCGAGGCGCTGCTGCTCGAAGCCAACCTGATCAAGCGGTTGCGACCGCGCTTCAACGTGCTGCTGCGCGACGACAAGAGCTTTCCCTATATCCTCATCACCGGCGACAGCCGGGCACCGGCGATCTACAAGCATCGCGGCGCGCGCGGCCGCAAGGGCGACTATTTCGGCCCCTTCGCCTCCGCCAGCGCGGTTGGCCGCACGATCAATTCGTTGCAGCGGGCCTTCCTGCTTCGGACCTGTACCGACAGTGTCTTCGAAAGCCGCACCCGCCCCTGCCTGCTGTTCCAGATCAAGCGCTGTTCCGGTCCGTGCACCCACGAGATTTCGGAGACCGACTATGCCGAGCTGGTGCGCGAGGCGAAGGACTTCCTCTCGGGCAAGAGCCAGAACGTCAAGGCATCGATCGCAGCGGCGATGAACGAGGCGGCAGAGAATCTCGATTTCGAGCGCGCCGCCGTGTTTCGCGACCGCCTCGCCGGCCTCAGCCACGTGCAGAGCCATCAGGGCATCAACCCGGCCAATGTCGAGGAGGCGGACGTGTTCGCCATCCATCACGAGGGCGGGCTCACCTGCATCCAGGTGTTCTTCTTCCGCGCCGGGCAGAACTGGGGCAACCAGGCCTATTTCCCCAAGGCCGATCCACAGATGAGCAGCGCCGAGGTGCTCAACGCCTTCCTCGCGCAGTTTTATGACGACAAGCCCTGCCCGCGGCAGATCCTGCTGTCGGAAGTCATCGAGGAACAGAACCTGCTGGCGACCGCGCTCACCGAGCGCGCCGGCTACAGGGTGCATATCCTCGTGCCGCAGCGCGGCGACAAGAAGGATGTCGTCGACCATGTGACCGCCAATGCGCGCGAGGCCCATGGCCGCAAGCTCGCCGAGACGGCATCGCAGGGACGCCTGCTTCAGGGTTTCGCCGAAACTTTCGGCCTGACCTACGTGCCGCGTCGCATCGAGATCTACGACAACTCCCACATCATGGGCACCAATGCCGTGGGCGGCATGGTGGTCGCCGGGCCGGAAGGCTTCGTCAAGGGCCAGTACCGCAAGTTCAACATCAAGTCGGAAGACATCACCCCGGGCGACGACTTCGGCATGATGCGCGAGGTGATGACACGCCGCTTCTCGCGTCTTCTCAAGGAAGAGGGAAAGCCCGACCGCAGCGCGGCGCCGGACGACTCGGCCGACGCCGCTTTCCCCGCCTGGCCCGACGTGATCCTGATCGACGGCGGCCAGGGCCAGATGACAGCGGTGCGCGCCATTCTCGACGAACTCGGCATTTCCGACTGCGTCACCGCGATCGGCGTCGCCAAGGGTGTCGACCGCGATGCCGGGCGGGAACGGTTCTTCGCACTCGGCCGCCCGGACTTCACCCTGCCGCCGCGCGATCCGGTGCTCTATTTCATCCAGCGCCTGCGCGACGAGGCGCACCGCTTCGCCATCGGCTCGCACCGGGCACGGCGCAAGAAGGAAATGGTGAAGAACCCGCTCGATGAGATCGCCGGCATCGGCCCGACGCGCAAGCGGGCGTTGCTGCAGCATTTCGGCACGGCCAAGGCGGTGTCGCGCGCCGCGGTTTCGGATCTCACGGCCGTCGAGGGCATTTCCGAGGCGGTTGCCAGGCTTATTTACAATCATTTCCACGAAAACGCCGCAGATTGACGGCACCAAGCGTGCTTTCCTCGCTTGCCGCCTTAAAAACAATTAAGAAATCTTGTGTTGACGGTCGCGTCGGGAAACCGTCATCTACACTCGAAAATCATCCGACAGACAGGGCATCATGGCTTCGCGCGCTTACAACATTCCGAATCTCCTGACCTACGCGCGCATTCTTGCCGTGCCGCTGATCGTCGTGTGCTTCTTCATCGAGGGCCGGCTGGAAAGTTCGGACTTCGCCCGCTGGACTGGCCTCGGCATCTTTATCGTCGCCTCGATAACCGACTATCTGGACGGCTATCTCGCCCGCATCTGGAACCAGACCTCCAATATCGGCCGGATGCTCGATCCGATCGCCGACAAGCTTCTGGTCGCCTCGGTGCTGCTGCTGATGGCCGCCGACGGCACCATTGCCGGATGGTCGCTCTGGGCCGCGATCACCATTCTCTGCCGCGAGATCCTCGTGTCGGGTCTGCGCGAATACCTTGCCGCGCTGAAGGTCAGCGTGCCGGTGACGCAGATCGCCAAGTGGAAGACCACCGCGCAGATGTTCGCCCTGGCCTTCCTGCTGGCCGGCCCGGCGGGCGACAAGGTCCTGCCCTACACGACCGAAATGGGCATTACGCTGCTGTGGATCGCGGCCGTCCTGACCTTCTACACCGGCTACGACTACTTCCGCGCCGGCGTGAAGCATATGGTGGACTGAGGATGACGAAGCTCGTCTATTTCGCCTGGGTCAGGGAGCGGATCGGCAAGGGCGAGGAAGAGATCGATCTTCCGGCCCATGTGAAGACCGCGGGCGACCTCATCGCCCATCTTGCGACGCTTGGCGAGGAATACGAGAACGCCCTGCAGTTTCCCAAGGCCATCCGCGTCGCGATCAACCAGGAGCATGTCGAGCACGACGAGCCGATCGCCGGCGCCCGCGAGATCGGCCTCTTCCCGCCGATGACCGGCGGGTGACATGGGCTCGCCGCATGGGCCTGCAAGCGGGAGAAGCGATGAAATGACCATGCCGACCGTGCGCGTCCAGAGCCAGGACTTCGACCTCTCCGCCGAGAGCCGGGCTCTCACCGAGGGCCGGGCCGATATCGGCGCGGTCGTTTCCTTCGTCGGCCTTTGCCGCGACGAGGCCGGCACGCTTTCGGCGCTGGAACTCGAACACTATCCCGGCATGGCCGAGGCCGAGATCCGGCGCATCGGCGAGATGGCCATCACCCGCTTCAACCTGATCGGCCTCACCGCCATCCACCGCTTCGGCCGCATCGCGCCGGGCGAGCAGATCGTGCTGGTGATCGCCACCGCCCCGCATCGCCAGGCCGCCTTCGACGGGGCCAGTTTCATGATGGATTATCTCAAGACCTCGGCGCCCTTCTGGAAGAAGGAACACCGCAAGGACGGCACGGCCGGCGACTGGGTCTCGGCCAAGGATGCCGACGACCGCGCCCGCGACAAGTGGCGCTGATCGGCCCCGCCTGATCCGACAGAGCTTCAAATCCGGTAGAGGTAAAGCCGCGTCTTCCTCGTGTCATCGACCTCGACGACCGCATCCGGCTCCACGTCGGGCACGGCAAAGCTGTTGCTGACGAACAGCGTCCCCGGCCGCATCTCGGCCTTGGCTTTCAGGAACATCCTCGGCATCGGCACCGGTGAGAGGAAGCAATAGACGACGTCGTGGGCCGACAGGTCTTCGTCCCAGATACTGCGATAGGCAAACTCGGCATTGGGCAGACGCTGCAGCATCAACCGGATCCGCGATGCCAGGAACACCAGCGGTGCGGTTTCCACGCCGCGGGCGCGAAGCCCCGGATGGGCGTCTGCCAGGAAGGTGACCACGCCGCCCATGCCGCTGCCGAGATCGACGAAGGAGGTCGCCTTTTGCTCCGAGACGATCGTGTCCAAGGCCTGCCAGGTCTTGCGGTTGGTGAGGTAGAGCGGCACCTGCTCGGACGCGCTGTTCCAGTAGATCAGGGCGCAGACGATAAAGGCGGCAAGATAGGCCCAGGCCGGCACCACGGCATTATACGCGGCCGCGAGCGGCAGCAGGATCTGGATGGGGATCCAGAACGGCGACAGGCCGAGCAGCCTGCCGAGCAGCGCCGCGACAAGACCCTGGGCGACCAGCAGCAGTGGCCCGCCGACCGGGATGGACTCCCGCAGCCACAGCACGAGCGCCAGAACGAGGCCCTGCGAGACGAGGACCTTCAGCCAAGGGATCAATTGCCGGCGAATGCTGTTCATGGAGTCCGTTAAGCGCTCTGGCGTTTGCGGGCGAGAATCCGGCACTGGCCGTATCCTTACCCCATAAAGCGCGCCCGAATGCCGGCGTCAATCGCGCCGGTCGGTGGTCCACCGGAAGGTGTCGACCGACGCTCAAGCCCGGCAGCGGGCCAAGGTTCAGGGCCAGGGCTCAGATCCGCGCCTCGCGGCGATACATCACCGCCAGCAGGACGAGCATGGAAAAGAGCGCCATGTCGCGCCAGGCAAGCGGCAGGTAGGAGCCCCAGAGCGTTTCGGCGAACCCGTAGACCGCGGCCCCGAGCGCCGAACGCAACGGCACGGAATGACCGCCGATCGCGGCGATCAGCACCACCTTGAGGCCGAACAGCAGACCGGAGGAGAAATCCATCGTGCCGTAGTAGGAGGTGACCAAGATGGCGCAGACCGTCGCGACGAAGGCGGCGGACAGATAGGACAGCGCGAAGACCGCGTCGGCGTTCACGCCGCAAAGCTGCGCGGCATTTGCATCGTCCGCCACCGCCCGCCAGACGCGCCCCGCCCTCGTGCGCACCAGCAGCAGATGGCCGAGCGCCACCAGGGCCGCCATGATCGCCGCATTGCCGAGCTGGATGGCCGTCAGCCCCACCTCCGCTCCGCCGTGACGAAAGAAGACGAGCCGGTCGTTGAGAAAGGGCGACAGCCAGATCTCGCGGCTGTCCATGGCAAGCCGGGTCGATTCCGACAGCAGGATCAGCAGGGCGAGCGAGGCGACGATGACGGCATTCGGCGAATGCCGGTGCAGCGGACGCATCACGTAGCGCGCAATGCCGCCTGCCGTGCCCAGCGTGTAGAGAAGCGACGCGACCGCGGCGAGCGTGAGGGCGGCCGGCAGGATGAGGAACAGGCTATCCCAGGCGAACTGGGCAAAGATCAGGAAGATCTGCCCCGAGAAGGCGAAGAGAGCGCCATAGGTGATGTCCGGACGCCGCGTCATGCCGAAGATCAGCGCATAGCCGAAGGCCAGCGCCGCATAGAGCGCCGCGATCGGCACGGCATTGGCCAATTGCTGAAAGAGATAGACCATCATCGCCTCCTCTCTCATTTATAACTGGCAAAAACGGTTTTACCAGTTATAATTCCGCATGACCTTTTCCTGGACCCCGCATCGTTTCTCCGGTGGCGCGCTGGCGTTCGATGTCGCCAACAGCGTGATCCTGCGCTTCGACCGTGACCGCAGCATCGACCGTTTCGCCGTCGAGGAGCAGCTCGCCGCCTTTCCGGCCGCAGCCGAACAGTTCTGTGCCGAACGCGCCCTGTTCGGCCCGATCGCCCCGGTCGAGGCGCCCAACACCGATGGCTTCCTGCACCTGCGCGAGGCGATCGACCGGCATTTTCGCGCACAGGTTCTGGGGCAAGCCGATCGCAGAACGCTGGCGGACCTGCTGGAAGCCGCAGCCCTGATGCTGCGCTTGGCATCGTCGGAGACAGCGCTCGAGGCGGCAACCGCGCGCTCGGCCCTGCACCTCGCCGCCACGCCGGAACCGGATCGCCTGAAGATCTGCGGCAATTGCGGCTGGCTGTTTCTCGACCGCAGCAAGAACCGCAGCCGCACATGGTGCGACATGGCGGTCTGCGGCAACCGCATCAAGGCCAATCGCCACTATCGGCGGACACGAAAGGAAGACGCGACGTGACAGCCCACCGGAAAACCGTGCTCCTCGCCGCCGTCGTCCTGGCGCTCGCCGGCTGCCAGCGCGATGACATCGAGAAACCGCTGGTCATCTCCGGCAAGGTCTTCATCTTCAACTATCGCGTGGCACAGGCGACCGCCGTCATCACGCTGGCGCGCAACGGCGCCCTGCCGGACGAGAGCTATGTCGAGACGACCTTCGAGAACCCGGCCGGCGGCGCGCCGCACGTAACCCGGGCGAAGATCTTTCCCTTTTGGAAGAAGGTCACCGTCGAGAGCCCGCCGATGCGCTGCATCGCCAAGGACCGCCCCTATGCGGTCTCGATCCGGATCGTCGATGCGGGCGGACGCGAGCTTCAGACGATCGCGACGACCATCGTCTCCAGCCAGGACCAGTCGATCCTGCCGTCGAAACCGCTGGTGGTCGGGCCGGTCTACACGAAGAACCCCGAGGTCTTCAAAGCGGACGGCAGCGCCGACTATGCCCAGGATCTCTCCTGCCCGAAATGAAAGAACCGGGATCTTGCGACCCCAGTTCATCAAACTTTGCAAGGCCTTATGCGGCCGTGCTCAAATCCCGATTCAGCCGACGATTTCGGTGTCCGAGAACCAGTACTTGATTTCCTGGGCAGCGGTTTCCGGGGCATCCGAACCGTGCACCGAGTTCTCGCCGATCGACAGGGCGTGGGTCTTGCGGATGGTGCCTTCATCGGCGTTGGCCGGGTTGGTGGCGCCCATGATTTCGCGGTTCTTCAGGATGGCGTTTTCGCCTTCGAGAACCTGAACGATGGTCGGGCCCGAGGTCATGCCTTCAACCAGTTCGCCGAAGAAGGGGCGTTCCTTGTGAACGGCGTAGAAGCCTTCGGCTTCGCGCTTGCTCATCCAGACGCGCTTGGAGGCGACGACGCGCAGGCCGGCGTCTTCGAGCATCTTGGTGATGGCGCCCGTCAGGTTGCGCTTCGTTGCGTCCGGCTTGATCATCGAAAAGGTGCGTTCAATCGCCATCGGTCTAGTCCTTTTGTCCTATTGGGAAAGTGGGCGGTTTCTAGCCGTCTCAGGCCCTGAAAACAAGGGGGATGGACGAATTTCACGCCAGCGTCATACTAATCATCGCCATCCTGACGCGACGCCTCCTGGCCCAGGGCGTACAAGGAACGGTCATCAACTGGAGCGGTCCATGCAAAGACTTTCCGACAGCGCGCGGCGCTATACACGGGCGCTGCCGGACATGGCGGTGCACTGCTCGATCCTGCAGGCCTCGACGGGGCAGTTCCGGCGTTTCCACATCGACCAGCCGGCCATCATCCTGGTCAGGCAAGGCTGGAAGCGTGCGGCAACCGAGCACGGACACGTCAGCGCGGGGCCGGGACAGGCGATATTCCTGCCCCAGGGGTTCGAATGCACGGTGACCAACGGGGTCGGCGCGGACGGCGCCTATCATTCCGACGCCTATGTGCTCGCTCCCAGCCTCGTGGCGCTCTATGCCGACCCGAAACTCCGTCCGACCTCGGAGGCGACGCTGATCGAGCCCGACACCGGATTCCGTCAGGCGCTCGAGCGCGCCTCCGAAACGATCTCGCAAGGGGATGAGACCGAAGAGGCGGTGCACCGTCATGTTCTCGGCGAACTGGTCATCCGGCTGCAGGCGCTCGGGATCGGCCTGCTGCCCGATGCGCGCGAAAACCTCGCCCTGCGCATCCGAACGCTGGTTCGCTCCGACCCCGCGTGCGACTGGACGGCCGGCACGATTGCCCGCCGGGTCGGGATGAGCGAGCAGACACTGCGGCGCAAGCTGGCTCTCCTGAACACCAGCCTCACCGAAGTGATTGCCGACGTGCGCATGACGACGGCGCTTGCGCTGCTGCAGGCAACCGAACTGCCGATCAACCGCATCGCGCTCGACGTGGGCTATGAATCGGCATCGAAGTTTGCGGCACGGTTCCGCACCCGGTTCGGCCTCTCGCCGCGAGACATCCGCATCGCAGCGGAGGCGGATGAGCGTTCCGGGGCAGAGGTCGAGCGCCCCAGAGCCGCGGCGGAGTAGTCCTCGGAGTAGTGTCGGGCTTCCCAATCGAGAGGAACCCGATCATGACATTCAGAGCCTTCGCCGCCGCCGCCGCACTGACCACCCTCGCCGGCATGCCCGCACTCGCCGCCGATTTCTCGCTGTCGAGCCCCGATCTCAAGGACGGCGGCAGTCTTGCCAAGGCGCAGGTCTCCAACACCTTCGGCTGCGACGGCGGCAATGTATCGCCGGCGCTGTCGTGGCAGAATGCGCCGGCCGGAACCAGGAGCTTCGTCGTCAGTGCCTACGATCCGGATGCGCCCACAGGCTCGGGCTTCTGGCATTGGGTGATGTTCAACATCCCGGCCGATGTGGAGGCGCTCGATGCCGGGATCACCCCGGACAACGGCGCGCCCAAGGGCGCGGTCCAGAGCCGGGCGGATGCAGGCTTTGCCAGCTATCTCGGCGCATGCCCGCCGCCCGGCCAGACGCACCGCTATGTCTTCAGCGTCTCGGCCCTTTCGGTCGACAAGCTCGAACTTGACGAAAGCGCAAGCGGCGCGCTGATCGGCTTCATGACCAATGCGAATGCGCTGGCCCGCGCCTCCCTTACCGTCACCTATGGCCGTTGAACGACCTTCGGCCCGCCCCCATTCAGGCGACCGCCCGCGCCTCTCCGTCATAGAGGTCGAGGCAGCGCTCGAACCACAGGCGGGCCGGATCGTCTTCGGCCAGATGGATCGAGCCGGTGGTGATGCGCAGCCATTGCAGCGCGCCGAACGGGATGTAGTCGCAAAACAGCGGCCGCTCGCCGCCGATGAAGGGCTGGAACTTCAGCATGTGCCGCAGGGGCTCGAGCTTGGCCGGGAAAGCGGCGATCTCGGCGGCGCGATCGGGTGCCACCTGTTCGAGCGGCTTGCCGAAACGTTCCTCGCGGTTGGAGCGGAAATAGGCCTTGTCGACGGGCGCCAGCATGTCGTGGATGTCGAGGAGCGCGATGCGGCTGATTGCCGTGTGCAGCACCATCTGCGAATAGCCTTCGACGAAACGCGCCATGGCCTTGCCACCCTCGCCGCGAAACAGCGACGGCCGCTCCGGATAGGTCTCCTCCAGATAGAGGGCGATGGCAAAGCTGTCGGCCACCAGTTGTTCGCCGTCGCGCAGCAGCGGGACGATCTTCGTCGCGCCGTTCTCCACCTTGGGGATTTCGGTGAACGGCAGCGGCGTCTCGGCGAAATCGAGGCCCTTGTGGCGCAGCGACATTACCGTCTTCCAGCAATGGGGCGAGAACGGGCGGGCGCTGTCAGCGCCGCAAAGGGTGTAGAGCGTTCTGGACATCGGTCATTCCTTGTGGCGATGGCGGGCGGTGGCGGCGAACTCGAACGCAAAATCCGCCAACAATCAAATCAGGAAATTTCATCGGTTTCATCAAACCAACTTGTGGCGATCCCGGTTAGGATACCGCGAGCCCATTCATCGGAGACAGTCATGCGCCAGCATTTCCAGATGTTCGCCGCCTATAATCGCTGGGCGAACGCCGTTCTTTACGAAGCGGCAGGCCAGCTCGACAACGAAGAACTCAATCGCAATGCGGGCGGGTTCTTCGGTTCCCTGTTCGGCACGATGAGCCACATTCTCGTGGCCGACCGGATATGGCTTCACCGCTTCACCGGGCAAGGACCGACCTACCAGGCGCTCAACGCGCGGCCTTGCGACAATTTCGCCGACCTGGCCTCGGCGCGTGCGGCAGAGGACGAGCGGATCGTCGCGTGGATCGACGGCCTGAGCGCCGAACAACTCGAAGCGACGATCGCCTATACGCCGGTGAGCAACCCCGTTCCGGTCAGCCACAAGCTGGCACCCGGCCTGTCGCATTTCTTCAACCACCAGACCCATCACCGCGGCCAGTGCCACATGACGCTGACGGCGCTCGGCAAGCCCTCGCTGGCGCTCGATCTGCTCTACTTCCTGCGGCAACAGGGCCAGGCCTGGCTTTAGGCGCCGGTCGAGAGATATTCTGAACGAGAAAAGCCGGCGGATCGCTCCGCCGGCTTCTGAACGTTGGTCATGCGATGCGCCTGTCAGGCGGCGCGCTGGCGCCGCGCGTAGCCGTTGCCGCCGGAGATCTGGAAGCGGACCATCAGCTGTTCGAGCGCGGACGCCTCGTTGGCGAGCGACTGGATGGCGGCCGAGGATTCCTCGACCATTGCCGCGTTCTGCTGGGTATTGCGGTCGATCTGGCCGATGGCGGCGTCGATCTCGGTAAGACCGGTCGACTGTTCGCGGGCGCTGCGCACGATCTTCTCGACTTCCACGCTGATGGCAGTGACTTCGTTGGCGATGGTGTGCAGCGCCTCACCCGTCTGGTCGACCAGGCCGACGCCGTTCTTGACCTCGGCGCCCGAAGCATTGATCAGCGCCTTGATGTCCTTGGCGGCATTGGCGGAACGCTGGGCGAGCTCGCGCACTTCCTGGGCAACGACGGCAAAGCCCTTGCCGGCTTCACCGGCACGCGCTGCCTCGACACCGGCATTCAGCGCCAAGAGGTTGGTCTGGAAGGCGATCTCGTCGATCACGTTGATGATCTGCGAAATCTCGCGGGACGAGGTCTCGATCTTGCCCATGGCCTGAACGGCATTGGTGACGATCGAGCCTGAACGCTCGGCGCCGTTGCGGGCATGCTCGACCAGACGTCCGACATTTTCGGCGACCTTGGCCGTCTGCTGCACGGTTTCGGTGACGTTGCTGAGCGCGCTTGCGGTTTCTTCGATCGAAGCCGCCTGGCGCTCGGTCCGCGCCGACAGGTCGTGATTGGCGTCGCCGATCTGGCCGGTGCCATCGCGGATGATGCGGACCACCTGGCTCACCTGGCTGATGACCGACTCCAGCCCTTCGACAGAGGTGTTGAACGAGCTGCGCAGCTTGTCGAGTTCGCCCTTGAACTCCTGCGAGATACGATGCGACAGATTGCCGGCGGCGAGCTGGCTGAGCGCCTCGTCCAGCTTCATGACGACAAAGTCGACCGCTTCGGCCTCGCGGGCCTTTTCCTGCTCGCGCTCGGCGCGCATCTGTTCGGCATGTTCGTCTGCCTGACGGGCCTGCTCGGCCATCGTCATGGTCTTGCGTTCGGCGCTCGTGGCCGCCTCGACGGCTGCCTCGGAAGCGACAAAAGCGCTGACGACCGAATGGGTGAGCGCGATCAAAACACCGCTCTGTAGGATCAGCACGACCGCATGCAGCACCACGCGCGAGAAATCGGACTCGCCGGGGAAGATCGCGAGCGGCATGGCGAAGAACAGCAGAATGTGATGCACGGCGACGAGCGCCGCATAGCCGACGATCGCGCGCCAATCGACCCAGACCGCACAGATCGCCAGCGAGGCGAAGAAGTACATGTGGATGTCGATCTGCAGGGGCGAGCCGGCAAAGGAGTAGACCAGCACGGCAACCGTTGCCGCATGCGCCATCGAGGTGACGACGCGGGTCGTCCCACCGGTGCGATCCTTCATCCAGCTCAAGGTCGCCGAACCGACGATCAACAGGGTGGCGACGATCGCGAAGACGTCAAAACCCTCGGCCCGCAGAGCATTGCGAAGCGCGATCAACGCAAGATTGAGCCACAGAAGCGCGACGATCCCCGTCGAAGCCTTGTAACGCAGTGCGTTCAGAGCATTCATGTCAGTTCCCTTCGAGGCAGCCGACTGCCAAATCATGATTCAGGACAAGGAGAGCGCCAGCCCGCATCAGGCGGCCGGCAAAATCATTTGCATCGGAATAGGCAACGGAGACCCATGCATAGCGGCCGGACCAGACGAGCCGACCGCCCGCGTCTCCGATCACCCGCATGTTCCCGCTCGCATCTGCTTCCGGATCCGTCACGACCAGGACGAACGGCCCGGCAGGACGCACCCAGACCGCCACGATCAGCAGCAAGAAAAATGCGAAATTTGCCAAGACGATCGACTTCTGGATTGCCATAAGTCGCCACTCCTTGTTTTTCCGCACACCGCTCCTCATTCAGTGGCGTTACTTTGCGACCGGATCCCTCCAGATCCGAGATGGTCGCGCCGCAAGGTCAAAATAGATGGCGCCGACTAAGATTTAATTAAGTTCTATAGGCTCGGCGAAGCTGTCGCCGCCGGACAGAATTGGCAAAGCAAGTCCGGTCTCGCATCCCGGTTCAGCAGGCATTAACCCTCGTTCGACCTAGCCGGCCGCGTTTAACGGAATGCTGATACTTGCCGGCAAGATTCTCCCGCAAAGGCCTGACCGGCCTATCGACAAGCAGACCGGACCAATCCGGCGGACCACGAAGGGGAATGCCATGCAGAACGATGCCAGCAACGCGCAACAGCGACACCAACAGAATGCGCGGATTGCAGCCGGTCACGACCAGTTGCAGAAGGTGGCAGGCTACATGGCCAAACACATGATCGGCGGCCTCCCCCGCAATTACGAGCTGGTCCACGAGGCCCTGAACGGCCACCATCCGGCCCTGGCGCGCGGGCTCGCCGCCCTCGGCCAGCGCCCCTCCCAGCATGATCTCGACCAGCTCGGCCTGAAGCATCGCCTGCTCGGCCATTGCGGCATCGCCGAGGATAGGCTGCAGGCGGACGCGACCGGATTACTCGACAAGCTCGGAGAACATGTTTCTCTCGGCATCCTGCACAAGCAGACCTTTGCCCGGGCGCTTGAGACCATCCTGAAATCGATCCGCGAAGACGAAGGCCGCGGCGTGGGCGACCTGATCGCCGAACTGGACTTCCTCAACGGGGCAACGAGCGACCTTCTGCATTCGGAAACCGAGCTCGGATTGAAGCTCAAGAGCGGTCTGCAGCAGATCGAGGCGGCCAAGCGTGCCGTGGAGACGGCCAAAGCGGCGACGGAAAAGGACAGGCTCACCGGCCTGCCGAACCGGCTTTCCTTCATGAAGCGCCTGGAGGATCTTTACGGGCACGACGTGCCGCCGTCCGGCCACGCGCTGCTTCTCGTCGATATCGACGACTTCCGCTCGATCAACCAGCAGTTTGGCGAGGAGGCCGGAAACCGCCTGCTGCAGAGGCTCGCAACCATCTTCCGCAAGACCATCAAGAAGAACGACGTGGTGGCACGCATCGACGGCGACGACTTCGCCTTCCTGTTCAGCGACGTCGCGGCCGAGGATGCGCATGCCATCGCGGAGCGCCTGCACGCCGCCGTCGAGAACAATCTGGTCTTTGCCACCGAGCATGGCTCCACCCATGGCGGGCTCGGCCTGTCGATCGGCTTTGCGCTGACCCATGACGCCGATGAGCCGATGCAGTTGCTCTTCCATGCCGAGGCGGCGTTGAACACCGCGCGGGCCAATCCGCGGGCACCGATCGCAGGTTATCCGCCGGAGCGCGGCCGTCCTGCCGGGCGCCACGTCGCCTGACGGCAAAAGGCTGCCGGTGGCGCGGCGCGCCTGTTGCCCGGATGCCACCCTCGACGCGTCACCGGTGGCCACGGCCTTCGCCAATCCGCCCGCAGCTTGCCTTTGTGCCGCACATCGGCCAAAAGCGCGGACATGATTACCATCAACGATATATCGGCCCGCATCGCCGGCCGCCTTCTGATCGACCATGCGAGCGTCTCGCTGCCGAGCGGCACCAAGGCGGGTCTCGTCGGCCGCAATGGCGCGGGCAAGTCGACGCTGTTCAAGATCATCACCGGCGATCTTTCCGCAGAAAGCGGTTCGGTCTCAATTCCGAAGAATGCGCGCATCGGCCAGGTGGCGCAGGAAGCGCCCGGCACAGAGGATTCGCTGATCGAGATCGTGCTGGCCGCCGACAAGGAGCGGGCGGCCCTGATGCTCGAGTCGGAAACGGCGACGGATCCGCACCGCATCGCCGACATCCAGGTGCGACTGTCCGACATCGACGCCCATTCGGCGGAAGCGCGCGCCGCCACCATCCTCGCCGGCCTTGGCTTCGATGCCGAAGCGCAGCTGCGTCCCGCCTCGTCGTTTTCCGGCGGCTGGCGCATGCGCGTGGCGCTGGCGGCCGTGCTGTTTTCCGAACCCGACCTGCTGCTGCTCGACGAGCCGACCAACTATCTCGACCTCGAAGGCACGCTGTGGCTGGAAGACTACGTGCGACGCTATCCGCACACCGTCATCGTCATCAGCCATGACCGCGACCTTTTGAACACGGCCGTCAACTCGATCATCCATCTCGACCAGAAGAAGCTCACCTTCTACCGCGGCGGCTATGACCAGTTCGAACGACAGAAGACCGAAGCCGACGAACTGCAGACCAAGGCCAAGGTGAAGAACGAGGCGGCGCGCAAGCACCTGCAGAGCTTCATCGATCGGTTCAAGGCCAAGGCATCCAAGGCCAAGCAGGCGCAGAGCCGCGTCAAGGCGCTCGAGCGCATGGGCACGGTTGCCTCGGTGATCGAGGACCATGTCCAGCCGATCACCTTCCCGGAACCGGAAAAACAGCCCGCCTCGCCGATCATCGCCATCTCCGGCGGTGCGGTCGGCTACGAGCCCGGCAGGCCGATCCTGAAAAACATCAACCTTCGCATCGACGCCGATGACCGAATCGCGCTGCTCGGTTCCAACGGTAACGGCAAGTCGACCTTCGCCAAGTTCATCTCGGGAAGGCTGAAAGCCGAAAGCGGCGAGATCAAGCTTGCACCCAGCCTGAAGATCGGCTTCTTTGCCCAGCACCAGCTGGAAGACCTCGTTCCGAATGACACGCCGGTCGAACACGTGCGCCGGCTGATGCCGGGCGCGCCGGAAGCCAAGGTCCGGGCCCGCGTCGCGCAGATGGGCCTTGCCACGGAAAAGATGGCGACGGCTGCGAAGGATCTGTCCGGTGGCGAAAAGGCGCGCCTGCTGATGGGCCTTGCCGCCTTTCATGCACCGAACCTTCTGATCCTCGACGAGCCGACCAACCATCTCGACATCGACAGCCGCCGCGCGCTGATCGCGGCGCTCAATGATTACGAGGGCGCGGTCATCCTGATCTCCCATGACCGCCACCTGATCGAGGCGACCGTCGACCGGCTGTGGCTGGTCAACAACGGCACCGTCTCACCCTTCGAAGGGGACATGGAGGAGTATCGGAGCCTGATCGTCTCTTCCGGTAAAAAAAAAGACGAAAAGGACAAGCCTGAACCCTTAGCCGACCAGGCGAGCAAGGCCGACCAGCGCAAGCTGGCCGCCGAGCGGCGGGCCTCGCTTGCGCCGCTGCGCAAGAAGATCAACGATATCGAGGCCGAAACCAAGAAGCTCGAGAAGCTGATCGCCACGCTGGATGCGGAACTCGGCGACCCCGCGCTTTACGAAAAGAGCCCTGCCAAGGCCGCCGACAAGGTCAAGCAGCGCGGCGAGGCGGCCGCCAAGCTCTCGGCTGCGGAAGAGCAATGGCTGGAACTGTCCGCCGAGTACGAAGAGGCGATGGCGGGCTAGCTTTCGGAGAAGCTCGCGGATTCCAAGCCAACGGACTTACAGAACAGTCGAGCGGCGGGCACCACTCAGTGCCGCCGACATGTCGAGCTTGCCATTGCCGCGCGGGCTCATGGCCCCGCACGCTCGCGGCCAGCCGCTTTCCCACACAGACGGCCTGCAAGTTCATCCTCAAGGCCGGGCCTTGAGCCAGGGCGCGCGCCGCGGCCCGCGCCCGCCATATCACTTAACAGAAATGAAAGGGCACCCTGCTAAAAGTAAGGGTAATCCCTTTCGCGCGTCAGGTGCTCTCAACTTTCGGTAATGCGTATGAACTGGCATATTCGCAGCTTTCTCGGCGACCGCCGCGGCAACATCGCCATCACCTTCGCCTTTTTGCTCGTGCCGCTCATCAGTGCTGTCGGCATGAGCATCGACTATGTGCGGGCCTACAACATCCGCACCAAGATGCAGGTCGATCTGGACACCGCGCTGCTCTCCGTCGCCCAGGACATCGGCACGCTGAGCGACGACGCCATCGAGGAGCAGATCCGGAACTGGTTCGCGGCGCAGACGAACCTGACCGACAAGGGCTACGAACTGAGCGATATCGACATCGATACGACCAGTCAGGAGATCACCGCCAAGGCCAAGGTGACCGTTCCGACCACCCTGTTGAGGATCGCCGACATCGACAGCGTGGACGTGAGCGTCAGTTCCTCCGTCGCGGGGCCCGGCTCTTCCTACATGAATGTCTACATCGTGGTCGATAAATCGGCGTCGATGATGCTGGCCGCGACAAGTGCCGGCCAGACCGCGATGCAAGAAACGGCGGACTGCGCCTTTGCATGTCACGTTTCCGAGGGCAGCCACACCTACAAGGGAAAGACATATTCGACGAACTATGCCCTGGCCAAGGCGATGGGCGTGCAATTGCGAACCGACGTCGCCTTGAGCGCGGTGTCGGAGGTGCTCGACATGATCGACGTCTACGACTCGGCACACCAGCGCATCAAGGTTGGGTTCTACACTGTCGGCAAGACTGCGGCCGAAGCCATGGCGCCGACCTATTCGACCACGACGGCACGCAAGGTGCTGAGCAACGACGCCAAGAAAATGACAGGTGCGACTTCAGAGGATGCCACCTATTTCGACTATTCGCTGACGGCGCTGAAGAAGTTGATCGGCACGGCCGGTGATGGCAAGACGGCGAACTCCCCGATGAAGCTCGTCCTCATGCTGACCGACGGAATCCAGTCCGAGCGCAACTGGGTTCACCAGACGGCAAACGGCATCCGCTTCCCCACCGCGGTCGACAGCCTGCGGAAAGCCACCACGCCGCTCAATCCGGATTGGTGCGACAATGTAAAGGATCTCAATGCCGCCTTCGGCGTCCTTTATACCGAATACCTGCCGATGACTTGGGACTGGGGCTATAACGTCACGGTCGGCGAGAAGATGTCGACCAGCGTGTTCTCCTCGGTCTGGGGCGGCAAGATGCAATCCGGCAGCAAAAACAAGACCAGACAGGCCTATATTCCGATCGCACTCGAAGAATGCGCATCCAGCAGCGACCTGTTCCTGCAGGCGAGTTCGGCCGCCGAGATCGAGGCCGGTCTCTCCAGCCTGTTCCAGCAATATGTCGCCAAAGTGCGGCTGACGAACTGAGGAGGACGCCATGCATGTGAGCCGGCGTCTGATCCGGGACAGGGAGGGAGCGGCGGCCATTGAGTTCGGCCTGATGGCCATGCCGTTCTTCACACTGATCTTCGCCATTCTCGAAGTGGCATTCATGTTCTTCATCGACAGCTCGCTCGATGCCGCCCTGCAGATGACCGCGCGGCAGGTGCGGACAGGGAAGGCAAACACCGAAAACTGGAGCCTTGAGACCTTCAAGTCCAAAGTCTGCGGGAACATGTCGCTCGCGTTCGACTGCGAGAAAAAGCTGCTCGTCAAGACGACGGCCATGGCCGACTTTTCCTCCGTGAGCTACGTGTCCGCCGTCAAGGCTGGCAAGATGTCCGTCGAGGAGAGCTTTTCGGCGGGCGAGTCGGGCGACTACATGCTGATCCAGGCCTTTCTGCCATTCGACAGCGTGCTCGCCTTTGCCGGGGTCGACGCCCATACCCTCGACGACGGCTCCTACGCCCTGGCGGCATCCGCTCTGTTCAGAAACGAGCCCTTCGAATGACGATGCCCCACAAGCTCATCAACCGAGTCTGCCGTTTCCGGCCGCGAGCACCTGCGCTTGCCCGACGTTTGTTCCAGGACCGCAGCGGCCTGTCCGGCCTGGAGTTCGCCATCCTTCTGCCGCTGATCGTCATGCTGTTTGCCGCCACGCTCGACCTCGGTGAGGTCCTGATGGTCAACAGGCGCGTCAACCAGATCGCGGCGACCACGAGCGACATCGTCACGCAGGAGCCGGACTGGTCCAATCAGCAATTGAAGACGCTTCTCGAGGGATCGACCAGCATTCTCGAACCCTTCGTCGCGGACCCCGCCACGGTCCTGGTTTCGGTGCTCGACATCGACAGCAAGGGCCAGGCGACCGTCAACTGGTCCTATGGCTACAACACCACGGCGCTTAGTGCCGGCGCGCAGTCCCCGGTCGACATACCGTCGACGATCAAGGAACCCGGCGTGCAGATCGTGGTGACCGTGGTGAACTTCGAAATGACCACCACCTTCACCTCGCTCCTGTCGAAGGTGACGGGGCTGGACAGCTACCAGCTGAGCAGCAACGCCTTTGCCCGACCGCGGGTCGGAGACACGGTCGAACACAAGTAGGCCATCCGCAGCATAAGGCCCGTGCGCCGGGGAGCCGCCGGAACCTCGCTCACGCCTTCTTTTCCCAGCGGCCCTCGTTGCTCTGCTGCCAGTAAGTCAGCTTGTGGCCTTCGGTCTTCAGCTTCTTCCACTGGCCGCGGGCGCCTTCGAGTTGTTCCTGATTATGGCCGTCGAAGACGAACACGACACGCTCGTAGTCAAGCGCCTCCGGCGGCTCGGCGCCGTCGACCTGGAAGCGGACGGTGGCGCCATTGCGATTGTCCGGTTCGGTGGTGATCAGCACGGGCTGGCCTTCCGCCCCTTCGACGGAATCCGTACCGTGGGGCAGAAAGCTGTCGTCGCGAAAGGTCCACAGATGCGTATCGAGCGCGTCGCGGCGCACGGGATCGGCGGTCTGGACCGCTACTTTCCAGCCGCGCTCGACGCTCTTTTCGAGAAGCGGCGGCAGGGCATCCTCAAGCTTCGATTCCGTCAGATGGTAGAAGAGAATCTCGGCCAAGACCCCTGCCCTTTCCACTGTCACGCTTCGTAGTTGGCCCGGACCAGTTCGTCGAGCAGGCGCACGCCGAAGCCCGAACCCCAGGACTGGTTGATCTCGTCCGAAGGCGAGGCCATGGCCGTGCCGGCAATGTCGAGATGGGCCCAGGGCGTATCCTTGACGAAGCGCTTGAGGAACTGTGCGGCGGTGATCGAGCCGGCATGACGGCCGCTCGAATTCTTCATGTCGGCGAACTTCGAGTCGATCATCTTGTCGTAGTCCTTGCCCATTGGCAGGCGCCAGAGACGCTCGTTGGTGGCAAGACCGGCGGCCAGCAGCTTTTCGGAAAGCGCATCGTCGTTGGAGAACAGACCGGCATGCAGGTTGCCGAGCGCCACCAGCACGGCACCCGTCAGGGTCGCCAGGTTGACCATGAATTCGGGCTTGAAGCGGTCGTTGCAATACCAGAGCGCATCGGCGAGCACGAGGCGGCCTTCGGCATCCGTATTGATGACCTCGATGGTCTGACCGGACATCGAGGTGACGATGTCGCCCGGCCGCTGGGCATTGCCGTCAGGCATGTTCTCGACGAGGCCGATGATGCCGACGACGTTGGCCTTGGCCTTGCGCGCGGCCAGCGTGTGCATCAGGCCGGTCACGGCGGCGGCCCCGCCCATGTCGCCCTTCATTTCTTCCATGCCGGCGGCCGGCTTGATCGAAATGCCGCCGGTGTCGAACACCACGCCCTTGCCGACGAAGGCGATCGGCTTGTCCTTGGCCTTGCCGCCCTTCCACTGCATGACGACCAGGCGGGGCGGACGCACCGAGCCCTGCGCCACGCCGAGCAGCGCGCCCATGCCGAGCTTCTTCATTTCCTTTTCGCCGAGGATCTCGATGTCGACGCCGAGCGCCTCGAGCTTCTTCGCCGTTTCGGCGAATTCCTCCGGGCCGAGCACGTTGGCCGGCTCGTTGACGAGGTTACGGGCCAGGACGACGCCCTCGGCCACGGCGTCGGCGTCGGAGAAGGCCTTCTTCGCAGCCGATGCGTCGGCCGTGACGATGGTGACCTTCACGTTCTTGTCGTTGGCGTTGGCCTCGTCGTCGCCGTTGGTGTCGTTCTTCTTCTTGGTCTTGTAGGTGTCGAACTTGTAGGCGCGCAGCAGCATGCCGAGTGCGAAGTCAGCGGCAGCCTTCGGCGAGATTTCCAGACCGGGAACGTCAAGGAAGATGGTGGCCTTGTCCGCGCCCTTGAGCGCAGCCGCGGCCTTGCCGCCGGCCTTCAGCCAGTCATGCGCCGTCAGCGCGGCCGCCTTGCCGAGCCCGACGACGACCATGCGGTCGGCCTCGGAACCGTGCGGCGCAACAATGTCCAGGACGGACATGGACTTGCCGGTGAACTTTGCGACCTTGGCAGCCCGGCCGAAGATGCCGGCCGGATCGGCATCGGCGACGCCGGCCGGAAGCTCGGCTTCGACCGTCTTCAGCAGGATGGCGACACCTCCGGTAACGCGATGGGACTTGGAAAAACTGATGTCGATCTTGCCGGTCATGGGGACTCCAACGGACAATAGAAGGGAGAAAAGATACGGACCGCGATCTTCTCCTTTTCCGCCTCGAAGGCAAGGAAAACCGGACTGCATACAGCGACAATCCCCGATGGACGGAACGTGATCGCGCTGCCTCTTGTCAGGCGAAGGCGACTGCGGATAGGTTCCGCGCGCTCCTCGCCGGCTCGGTGGGGGCCCTGCCCGTCGAGATGGAACCGCCTTTGCCGAAGCCCGACCACCAAGCCCTGATCGAAGCGATCCGTCGCGATGCAGACGCCTATCGCGCCTGCGTGCTGGCGCTCGCTCTGCTCACCCTCTGGTGCCTGCTGCTGGCGATCTTCCATTTCGTCCCATCGCTCGACATTTCGACGAGCGCCGCGTTTTTCGAGAGGGCCACCTGCCCCGACGGGACCGCTCCGGGCGTGGTTTGCGGCGACTTCCCCTATCGACTGGACGCGCTCTTCCTCTTCCTGCGCAAGGTGCTGTTCTATGCGCCGTCCGCCGCCGCCGTCGTCGTCCTGATCGCCCTCATCATGGCGCTGCAGCACCATGGCGCCACCTATGAGCCGCAGAAAGTCCGGCGCTACAGCCAATCGCTGATCGCCTTCCTGCTTGGTCCCTATGTGCTGGTCAACCTGCTGCTCAAGAGCTATTCCGGCCGCCCGAGGCCACACCAGACCGACATCTTCGGCGGCGACCTGCCGTTCATGCCGGCCGGGTCGTTTTCCGGCCTGTGTGAAAACAATTGCTCGTTCATATCCGGCGAGGCCGCTGGCGCGGGATGGCTGATCTGCCTGATCCCGCTGCTGCCGGAACGGCTTCGCCTTGCGCTGGCACCGGGGATCATCGCTGTCTCGCTGGTGACGCCTGCCTTCCGCCTATCCTTCGGGGGGCACTATCTTTCCGACGTGGTTCTCGGCTGGCTGTCGTCGCCCGTGGTCTTCGTCCTGGTCGTCGCCGTGTTCGAAATAGCGCGAGTGCGGAAAAACGCAGCATGACAGGCAGGAAAAGCGAAGGCGCGCTGTCGCCAAAAAGCCGCAGGCGTCGTAGAGAGAGCCAATCCTCAATCGCGGGCGCGATCCGGTTTCCGCGCTCCCAGGGAACGGCATGAAGCTTCTCGAACTCTACATCCTGCGGCGTGTCGGCCAGATGTTCCTCACTGCGCTTCTGCCGGTGCTGGCGATCATCTGGACAACGCAGGTGCTGGCGCGAATCAACCTGGTGACCGACAGCGGCCAGTCGGTCGGTTCGTTCATGAAGCTCGCGACGCTGATCCTGCCGACGATCATCCCGGCCGTCCTGCCCTTCGCGCTGGTGATCGGCATCACCCAGACGCTGACGGCGATGAACAACGATTCGGAGCTCGCGGTCATCGACGCAGCCGGCGCGCCGCGCCGCACGATCTCGAGGCCGCTGCTGATCGCCGCCGCCGTGCTCAGCGTCTTCTCCTTCTTGATGGCGAATTTCGTCGAACCGAAGCTGCGCGTCAGCACCCGCGAGATGATCGCCGCCGCCTATGCCGACCTTTTGTCGACGGTCATCGAGGAGAAGAGCTTCCGCCGCATCGAGGACGGTCTCTACGTGCAGATTTCCGAGCGCCTGTCGGGTCGCGTGCTGCGCGGCCTGTTCGTCGCCGATTCGCGCGACCCGGCCTACTCGCTCATCTACTATGCCCGCGAAGGCGCGGTGGACGAGAGCGGAACGGCGCTGGTGATGAAGGACGGCGAGGTGCAGCGCAAGACGCCCGAGGGCGAAGTGTCGATCGTGCGATTCGATTCCTATTCCTTCGACCTGTCCGACCTGTCGCAGACGCGCAGCCAGGCCCGCCTGCACGCGATCGACCGCGATCTCTCCTTCCTGCTCAATCCCGATCCCAACGACCCGGACGTGCAGAAGAACGGCGGCGAATACCGCAGCGAATTGCATCGCCGCATGAGCACCTGGGCGATGCCGCTGGTGTTCGCGCTGATTTCGCTGGTCATCTGCGGCAATGCCCGTTCGCATCGCGAGGCACGGCTGCATCCGATGGCCTCGTCGCTCGCCATCGCGCTTGGGCTCTACTGGCTGTCGAACTACACGGTGAAGCTCGCCGAAGGCGACGCGGTCTATGTGCCGCTGGTCTATGCGGTGCCGCTGGTCGGCGGCGGTCTTTCCGCCTTCCTGCTGTTCAGCGGACGCCAGTTGCGCTTCCCGCGCGTCATCCGCCACGCGGCGGCGCGCCTGTGGAACGCGATGTCGGCCTACTTCCCCCGTCGCGAATCATCCGGCAAGGGTTCCGCGCCATGATGTTCACGCTCGGCCGCTACTTCTTCCGTCGCTATGTGACGACGATGCTCTGGTTCCTCGCCGGTGTCATCGCGATCGGCTATCTGATCGACTTCAGCGAGACGTCGGGACGGCTTGCCGGGCGCGGCGTCTTTTCGGTCTGGGGCCTGCTGTGGCTGACCGCGCTTCGCCTGCCGCTTATCCTGCAGCAGACGATCCCCTTCATCACGCTGTTCGTCGGCATGACGACGCTGATCGCCCTCAACCGGAAATCCGAACTCGTGGTGGCGCGGGCCGCCGGCATATCCGTCTGGCAGTTCATGACGCCTTTCATCGTCGGCGCCTTCCTCGTCGGACTGGTCACCTCCTTCGTCGTCAATCCGCTCGCCGCCTGGGGGCAACGCCAGGCGTTGCAGATCGAGGCAAGCTCGCGCGAGAGCGGGGCGCGGCCCTCGTCCAACTCGGTGCCGTGGCTGCGCCAGATCAGCGGCAAGGCCGACGTGATCATCGGTGCGGAGACCGTTCTGGAGGACGGAACCTTCCTCGTCGATGCCGTCCTGATCCATTTCGACAGCGACGGTCGCATCATCCTGAGACAGGATGCGCACTCGGCGAAATTGAAAGATGGTTACTGGATGCTTACCGACGTGACGGAAACCCGTCCCGGTGACGTACCCACAAGGCTCGCCACAGCCAAAGTCAGTACCAATCTGAAACAGGAATTCGTCCAGGAACGTCTGGCGCAGCCGGAGACCGTTGCTTTTTATGAGCTTTCTCGAAAGATCGCGGTCGCAAGATCGTTCGGCGTGTCGACCAAGGCGCTTGAGACGCAGTTCCATTCCCTGCTTTCGCTCCCTTTCCTTTTGGTCGCAATGACGCTGATTGCTGCAACCGTTTCATTAAAATTCAGTAGGTTCAACCAGTCGCGCTCGGTGATTCTGGGTGGAATCCTGTCGGGCTTCGTGCTTTATGTGGTTACCGTGCTTGTAAAAGCATTCGGAAGCAGCGGTGTCGTACCGCCGTTCGTCGCGGCCTGGGTTCCAGTCGTCGTGGCGATGGCCTTGGGAGCGACAATCCTGCTTCATCAGGAGGATGGTTAGTGGCGGTAAGTGACCGCGAGAATATCAGAAGGCTAGCCCTAGCCCTGCTGACGGGAGTCGCCGTGTGCGCTTTGGTGTCGCCGGCCGTCGTCGCGCGTGCCCAGGACAGCCAGCCGGCCGCTTCACTGGCGACCGATATTCCCGAAGATGCAAAACTCCTGCTGGCAGCCAATGAACTGCTTTATGACCGTGACGCCGAACGCGTGACGGCTGTCGGTGGCGTGCAGATCAACTATGGCGGCTACCAGATGGTGGCCCGCAAGGTCGTCTACGACCAGAAGAGCGGCCGCATGACGGCCACCGGCAATATCGAGATGATAGAACCGGGCGGCAACCGCATCTATGCCGACTCGCTCGACGTGACCGACAATTTCGCCGACGGCTTCGTCAAGGCGCTCAGAATCGAGACCACCGACAACACGCGCCTTGCCGCAGAGAGCGGCGAGCGTGTGAACGGCACGGACATGATTCTCAACAAGGGCGTCTATACCGCCTGCCTGCCCTGCGCCGATCATCCGGAACGCCCGCCGCTCTGGCAGGTGAAGGCCGAGCGCGTCATTCAGAACGGCCAGAAGCATACCGTGCGGCTGGAGAAAGCCCGCTTCGAACTGTTCGGCCGCACGATCGCCGTTCTGCCGGCGATCGAGGTTCCCGACCACACGGTGAAGCGCAAATCCGGCTTCCTGTTTCCCGAGATGCGGACTTCGGAAAACCTCGGCTTCGGCTTGACGGTTCCCTACTATTTCGCGATTTCGAACCAGCGCGACGCAACCGTCAAGGCGACCGGCTTCACCAGCCAGGGCGTCTTGCTGGATGCAGAGATTCGCCAGCGTTTCGAGAACGGCACGGCCAGCTTGCGCGCCGCCGGCATAGACCAACTGCATAGCGAAAACTTCGATTCGGGCACCAGCGACGCCAATCGCGACCAGCGCGGCATGGTCGCATCCGAGGGCAAGTTCCAGATCAACCCGCGCTGGACCTTCGGCTGGGACGTGATGTTCCAGAGCGACAACAATTTCGCCCGAACCTACGGCCTCGAGGGCCTGGACGACACGACCCATACCAATCAGGTCTACCTGACCGGTCTCGGCAAGCGTAACTCCTTCGACATGCGCGGCTACTATTTCGACGTCCAGGACGCCGATACCGAGAACACCGCCGAGAAGAAGCAGCCGACCGTGCTGCCTTCCGTCGACTACGCCTATTATGCGCCCGAACCGGTCGCCGGCGGCCAGCTTTCGGGCAACCTGAACTTCACGGCCCTGTCGCGTTTCAAGTCCGACGAATTCGACGTCGATACCAATGGCGACAGTGTGGACGACCTGACCCGTTTCCGCGGGCTCGAGGGCACGTCGAGCCGCCTGTCGGGCGAACTTGAATGGAAACGCACGCTCAGCGTTCCGGGCGGCCTGCAACTGACGCCGCTGCTCGCCGCGCGGGGCGACGCATTCGGCCTCGATCTGAATGCGCCGGTCGGTTACACCGGCAACTTCACGACCGAGACGACGGAAACCCGCCACATGCTGACGGCGGGTCTCGAAGCCCGCTATCCGGTGCTGCTGACCACCAACAACAGCAGCCACATCATCGAGCCGATCGCCCAGATCTACGCGCGCAACGACGAGCAGCTGGCGGGTCGCCTGCCGAACGAAGACGCGCAGAGCTTCGTCTTCGACGCGACCAACCTGTTCGATCGCGACAAGTTCTCCGGCTATGACCGGGTCGAAGGCGGCACCCGCGCCAATGTCGGCCTGCGCTATACCGGCTCCTTCGACAACGGCTTCGGCGTCCGCGGCGTGTTTGGCCAGTCCTATCACATCGCCGGCCTGAACTCGTTTGCCACCGCCGACCTCGTCAAGGTCGGCGCGGATTCCGGCCTCGAAACCGATGTCTCCGACTTCGTCGGCATGGCCGGCGTCGACATGCCGAACGGAATGTCGCTGGCAACCAATGTTCGCCTCGACGAGCGCACGCTGGCGCTCCGGCGGACTGATGCAAACGTCTCGTTCTCCAACGAGAAACTCCAGACGAGCCTGACCTATTCGCAGATCGCTGCCCAGCCGGAATACGGCTTCACCGAACGCAACGACGAGATCCAGTCGGCAAGCTCGATCAAGGTCAGCGAATACTGGTCGCTGTTCGGCTCGGTCACCTGGGACCTCGACGAGAGCGTGATCAACCGCAAGGGCATCGGTATTTCCTATGCCGACGAATGCACGGTCTTCTCGCTGGTTTACTCCGACAAGTACGACCCGGAGAAGGAATCGGCGAGCGACTGGTCGATCGGCGCACGCCTGACCTTCCGCACACTCGGCGACGTCAAGATCGGCGACACGCAGCTTGCCGGGTTCGATTGAGGCCGGTTTGCCGGTAAAACCCATCGCTATCGCGGGTTCACGTCATTGTTTCGCCGCACGGATTGTGCAATCGGTGCGGCAGATTATACTTTCACCGGACTGTGCGTAGGTGGGATGAGTACACTGCTGCTCCCGCTGGAAAGGAAGATGATGGCCATTGCAATGAAGGGGAAGCAGATGCTGATCGCCTGCGCTGTCGCGCTGGCGATCATCGCAGGTGACGCATCCGTCGTCAGCGTCGCTCAGGCAGCGAGCCAGGTCGTCGCCGTCGTCAACAAGACGGCGATTACGAACGGCGACGTCGCGCGTCGCGTCGCATTCCTTCGCCTGCAGCGCCGCAAGGGCAATCTGAACCAGGTCGCCAAGGAAGAACTGGTGGACGAAGCGCTGAAGCGCCAGGAAATTGCCCGCGTCGGCATGTCCGTCAGCACCACCGAGGTCGATGCCTCCTTCGCCCGCTTCGCCAGCGGCAACAAGCTCACCCCGCAGCAGTTGACCGGAATTCTTGGCCAGGCCGGTGTCGGCGCCGAGCATTTCAAGGCCTATATCGCCGTCTCCATGAGCTGGCCGCGGCTGGTGAATGCGCGCTACGGCACGAAGGGGCGGCTGTCCAACCAGGACCTCGTCACCCGCCTGCTGGAAAAGAAGGAAAAGCCGGTCACGACCGAGTATTTCCTCAAGCAGGTGATCTTCGTCGTCCCGGCTTCGAAGAAGGGCATCACCGGCAAGCGCAAGGCCGAAGCTGAAGCATCGCGCGCCAAGTTCCCGGGCTGCGACGGCGCCATGGATTTTGCCAAGAACTATCTCGACGTATCGATCCGCAATCTCGGCCGCGTGCTCGAGCCCGAGCTGCCGCCGGAGTGGAAGCCGCTGATCGAGAAGGCCAACGGCGGCACGACGGGTACCCGCGTCACCGAGCGTGGCGTCGAGTACCTGGCGATCTGCAACCAGCGCCAGGTCTCCGACGACGTCGCGGCCGAAGTCGTGTTCCGCGCCGAGGATCTCGGCAAGGAGAAGCAGGACGATAATCCGAACTCCAAGAAATACCTCGAAGATCTGCGCTCGAAGGCCCAGATCCTTTATAATTGAGAATTGAGCCGAGCACCGGATGACCCCTGCCAACGACCTTCCTCTTGCGCTTAGCCAGGGCGACCCGGCAGGCATCGGTCCCGACATCGCGCTCGCCGCGTGGGTGAAGCGGGCGGAATACCAATTGCCGCCCTTCGTCTTCATCGGCGATCCGGCCGTGCTGGCGGTGCGCGCCCGGCAGCTTGAGCTTGACGTTCCGCTCAAGGAAACGGATGCAGGCGGTGCCGTCGGCCTGTTCGACAAGGCCCTGCCTGTTCTCCCCGTCCCGATCGGCTTCGACGTCGTCGCCGGAGAGCCGCATATCGCCAATGCCAAGGGCACGATTGCGGCGATCGAGACTGCCGTGCAGCTCTGCTTCGACGGCAAGGTCCGTGCCATGGTCACCAATCCGATCGCCAAGGCAGTGCTTTATGAAGCAGGCTTCGGCTTCCCGGGGCATACCGAATTCCTCGCCGACCTTGCCAGGCGCCGCACCGGCGAAACCTACCGCCCGGTGATGATGCTGGCCGGCCCCAAGGTTCGTGCCGTCCCGGTGACGATCCATATCCCGATCAAGGACGTTCCCGGCGCGCTTTCCGAGGCGGCTATCGTCGAGACCTGCCGGATCGTCGCCACCGATCTCAAGAACCGTTTCGGCATCGCCCATCCCCGTCTTGCCGTCGCCGGGCTTAATCCGCATGCCGGAGAAGGTGGCGCGATCGGCCACGAGGACGAAGACATCATCCATCCGGCCATCATGAAGCTGCGCAGCGAGGGCATCGATGCCTTCGGCCCACTTCCGGCCGACACCATGTTCCATGACCAAGCCCGCCGCCGTTACGACGTGGCCATCTGCATGTATCACGATCAGGCGCTGATCCCGGTCAAGGCCCTCGGCTTCGACGATTCGGTCAATGTCACCCTCGGCCTTCCCTTCGTGCGCACCTCGCCGGATCATGGCACCGCGTTCGGCATTGCCGGCCAGGGCATCGCTCGCGAGGATAGTCTGGTCGCGGCGCTGAAGCTTGCAGAGACGATCAGCCGGACGAGCGAAGCGCAATCCTGATGGCTGCAATCGACGGACTGCCGCCGCTGCGTGACGTCATCGCCCGTCACGGTCTCGATGCGCGCAAGGCGCTCGGCCAGAACTTCCTGCTCGACCTGAACCTCACCCAGAAGATCGCCCGAACCGCGGGGCCGCTTGAGGGCGTCACCGTCTTCGAAGTGGGTCCCGGGCCGGGCGGGCTGACCCGCGCCATCCTGTCGCTCGGCGCCAAGAAAGTCATTGCCGTCGAGCGCGACGCGCGCTGCCTGCCGGCGCTGGCCGAAATCGCCGACCACTACCCCGGGCGTCTCGAGGTGATCGAGGGCGATGCGCTGAAGACCGACTTCGAGGCGATGGCGCCGGAAGGCCCGGTCAAGATCATCGCCAACCTGCCCTACAATGTCGGCACGCAGTTGCTGATCAACTGGCTTCTGCCGCGGACGTGGCCGCCCTTCTGGCAGTCGCTGACGCTGATGTTCCAGAGGGAAGTCGGTCTGCGCATCGTCGCCGACGAGAGCGACGACCATTATGGCCGGCTCGGCGTGCTGTGCGGCTGGCGCGCCGACGCGCATATGGCCTTCGACGTGCCGCCGCAGGCGTTCACCCCGCCGCCGAAGGTGACCTCCTCGGTCGTGCATCTTGTGCCGAGACCGCAGCCACTTCCCTGCGACGTGGAAAAGCTCGAACGGGTGACGCAGGCCGCCTTCGGCCAGCGCCGCAAGATGCTGCGCCAGAGCCTGAAATCACTCGGCGGCGAAGCCCTGCTTGCCAAGGCGGAGATCGATTCGGCACGCCGTGCCGAAACCTTGTCAGTCGAAGAGTTCTGCCGCATCGCCAATCTGCTGTAGCGGCGACAGGCTGGCCGGCTATTGGCCGCCAGCGACCGTGGGTGCAACCTGGGCGCCCTCTTCCGGTGCCCCACCGTTCGCCTCCGCGACCAGCCAGTCCGCCAGTTGCTCGACGCCTGCACGTCGTGCCTTGGAGACGAGCAGCCAGTAGCCGCGCTCCTTGCGTTCCAGAACGGCCCCGGCGCGGCACAGCATGCCGCTGTCGATGATCTGGTCGACCAGGCCGAGCCAGCCCAGCGCCAGCCCCTGCCCTGCCAGCGCCGCCTGGATGACCATGGCATAGGTATTGAAACTCATGTCGCCGAGCATGGCATCGGCCTTTCGGCTCGCCCCGGCTTGCGCCAGATAGCTTGTCCATTCGAACCACGGTGACGGCACGGCGGCATCCAGATGGATCAGCGGCACGCCCGCGAGCGCACCCGGATCCTCGAACGGGCCGTGCCGTTCGAGGAAGGCCGGGGTGCAGACCGGCAAGACCCGCTCCGGCATCAGCAGGATTCCGTCCTGGCCGAATTCTCCGCGCGATCCGAAGGCAACGGCGATGTCGGAATCCACCTCCCAGTCAGGGGCAAGGCGTTGCGTGGCGACGATCTGCAGATCCAGTTCCGGATGGGCCTGACGAAACGCGTGCATGCGGGGAATGAGCCAGAGGCTCGAAAAGGCATAGTCGGTGCAAAGCCGGATGACGGGCCTCTGACTGGCGGCGCGCATGACGCGCTCCAGTTCATCCATTTCCGCGACCGTGCGGGCGGCGATGTCGAACACCCGTCGGCCCTCGTCCGTCAGAGCCACGCCGCGATGCAGCCGGCGCAGAAGAGGCACCCCGAAACTCTGCTCCAGCTGGCGGATCTGATAGCTCACCGCCGGTTGGCTCAATCCTCGTGCACGTGCTGCGGCCGACAGCGAACCGCGTCGGCCTATCTCGACCAGGAGCCGCATCCATCCGAGGTCCACCGGCGCATCTGCCATAAACACTCCTTATGTCAACGATCGAAATTCTCCAGCTTCACAGCCTATCGCAGTTTCCGTTTCAATAAAGCTAGCGAATGTCAAAAAAGAGGGAACGAAGACATGCTTAAGAACAAGGGCTTGACCAGATACTGGCTCGGCGGCGTCGCGCTCGCCGTTTCCATCGGCGCAGCCGCACCAGCTGTGGCCGCCGATGCCGAGAGCTGCCGGACCATACGCCTCTCCGATCCCGGCTGGACGGACATCACCGCGACCAACGGCGTGGCGTCCGTGCTGCTCGATGGGCTCGGCTATCAGGCCGAGGTCAAAACGCTCGCCGTGCCGATCGGATACCAGTCGATGAAGAACGGCGAGATCGACGTCTTCCTCGGCAACTGGATGCCGGCGCAGCAGGCCTTCATCGACGACCTCAACGCCGCCAAGGCGATCGAAGTGATCAACAAGAATCTCGAAGGCGCCAAATTCACCCTGGCGGTGCCCACCGCCTCGGCCGATAAGGGCGTCAAGGACTTCGCCGACCTCGAAAAGCATGGCGACGACTTCGAACGCACGATCTACGGCATCGAGCCCGGCGCACCGGCCAATCTCAACATACAGAAGATGATCGATGCCGGCGAATTCGGGCTGAAGGACTGGAAGCTCGTCGAATCCGGCGAACAGGCCATGCTCTCGCAGGTCGAACGAGCGACGAAGGAAGGCAAGGGCGTGGTCTTCCTTGCCTGGGCACCGCATCCGATGAACGAGCGTTTCCAGATCACCTATCTCTCCGGCGGTGACGCCCATTTCGGTCCCAACTACGGCGGCGCCGAAGTCTATACACTGGCCCGCACCGGCTGGTCGGAGACCTGCCCGAACGCGGCGAGCCTGTTCAAGCAGCTCAAGTTCGAAGTGGGCATGGAGAACGTGCTGATGGGCGAGATCCTTGGCGGCAAGGATTCCAAGGAGGCGGCGAGCGCATGGCTCAAGGCCAACCCCGCAGCGCTCGAACCCTGGCTGGCGGGTGTGACCACGTTCGACGGCAAGCCGGGTGCCGACGCGGTCAAGTCGTCCCTCGGGCTCTGAGAAGGAAAACGTCGTGCAATCCCGTCCCAACATCCTGATCCTGATGGTGGATCAATTCAACGGCACACTGTTTCCGGACGGGCCGGCCGAATTTCTCCACGCACCCCATCTGCAATCCCTGGCGGAGCGCTCCGTGCGCTTCGCCAACACCTATACGGCCAGCCCGCTCTGCGCGCCTGCCCGCGCCTCGTTCATGTCAGGGCAATTGCCGAGCCGCACCCGCGTCTACGACAATGCCGCGGAATTCGCCTCCGACATTCCGACCTTCGCCCACCACCTGCGCAATGCCGGTTACCAGACCAGCCTGTCGGGCAAGATGCATTTCGTCGGCCCCGACCAGTTGCACGGCTTCGAAGAACGGCTGACCACCGACATCTATCCCGCCGATTTCGGCTGGACGCCCGATTATTCGAAGCCGGGCGAACGCATCGACTGGTGGTACCACAATCTCGGTTCCGTCACCGGGGCGGGCGTGGCGGAAATCACCAACCAGATGGAGTATGATGACGAGGTCGCCTACCATGCGACACGCCGCCTCTACGATCTGTCGCGCGGCCAGGACGAGCGCCCGTGGAGCCTGACGGTGAGCTTCACCCACCCCCACGACCCTTATGTGGCCCGGCGCAAGTTCTGGGACCTCTACGAGGACTGTCCGGCACTCGACCCGGCCGTTCCGGCGATCCCCTACGAGGACCAGGACCCGCATTCGAAACGGCTGATGGATGCCTGCGACCACACGGCCTTTGCCATCACCGACGAGGACATCCGCCAAGCCCGCCGCGGCTATTTCGCCAATGTCTCCTATGTCGACGAGAAGATCGGGGAGATCCTCGACGTGCTGGAGCGGACCCGCATGGCGGACAATACCGCCATCCTGTTCGTCTCCGACCATGGCGACATGCTGGGCGAGCGCGGTCTGTGGTTCAAGATGAACTTCTTCGAGGGATCGGCCCGCGTGCCGCTGATGCTCTGTGCCCCCGGGCTGGAGCCGAGGCTGGTCACCGAGCCCGTATCGACGCTCGACGTCACGCCGACGCTCGCGCGCCTTGCCGGCATCGACATGTCCGCGCTCGCCGCCTGGACCGATGGGGAGGACCTGCTGCCGCTTGCGACCGGCAAGGGGGCACGCAGTCCTGTGCCGATGGAGTATGCGGCGGAGGGTTCGATTGCGCCGCTGGTCGGGTTACGGGACGGTCGCTTCAAGCTGACGCTGTGCGATCGTGATCCGCCGATCCTCGTCGACCTTGAGGAGGATCCGCAGGAACTGCACAATCTCGCAGGTCAGCCGGCCCATGCCGAAACCTTCCAGCGTCTTGAGGCGGCAGCGGCCAAGCGCTGGGACCTCAAGCGCTATGACGCTGCCGTGCGGGAAAGCCAGGCGCGGCGTCACGTCGTCTATGCGGCGCTGCGCAACGGCGCCTACTTCCCTTGGGACTACCAGCCCTTGCAGAAGGCATCCGAGCGCTACATGCGCAACCATATGGATCTGAACGTGCTTGAGGATAACCAGCGCTTCCCGCGCGGCGAATGAGGCAGGCCGGCAGGCGGCGGGGCGGATCGCCCGTCTTCCGTTCACCAGAGCCTCTTGCCGACACATCAGAGGACCCGGTGACGCAGAAAGAGAGACGGGGGCCAGAGCCCCCGTCGATAGTTGGATCGAAGAGACGATCAAGCGGCACGCGCGGTACCGCCGCGCCCTGCCTGCGTCAGGCGAAAGAGCGCCACCTGCCCGTTCAGCCTGTTCGCCTCGTTGGCAAGACCGTGCGTAGCCGCACTGGTTTCCTCGACCATGGCTGCGTTCTGCTGCGTCACCTGATCCATCTGCCCGACAGCAGCACTGATCTCGCCAAGGGCAGCCGACTGCTGGCGCGCGGCCGAAATGATTTCCCTGATCTCTTCATTGATTTTGAACACGTGCGATTCGATGCCGCGTAACGCCTCGCCGGTATTACCCACCAGGGTCACGCCAGTCTTGACTTCACCTGCCGATCGGGCAATCAGCTCCTTGATCTCGCGCGCGGCCTGTGCAGAGCGTTGGGCGAGTTCCCGCACTTCCTGGGCAACCACAGCAAAGCCTTTTCCGGCTTCGCCAGCACGCGCTGCTTCGACACCGGCATTGAGCGCCAGGAGGTTGGTCTGGAAGGCGATCTCATCGATGACGCCGATGATCTGGCCGATCTGGCCCGACGACTGCTCGATTCGGCCCATCGCATCCACGGTATCGCGGACCACGGCCCCAGAATGTTGCGCATCGACCGTTGCGCGTCCCACCAACCCGCCAGCCAATTCGGCGCGACGGCTCACGTCGCGCAGGCCCGTGGTGATCTCGGCAATAGACGCGGATGCCTCCTCAAGGGCCGCTGCCTGCCTTTCCGTGCGCTGCGCCAGATTCTCGGCGGCATGCTGCAGTTCACCCGTGCCGCCATGAATGATCCGGGTGCTGTCACCGATCGTCGACATGACCGCCAGCAACCTGTCCATCGAGCCGTTGAAGTTATGGCGTAGCGCGTCGAGATCCTCGGCAAACGGCTGGCTCACACGATAGCCGAGATCTCCAGCGGCCAAGGCGTCGAGCGCGTCGGCAAGCTGGTCGACAGCGAAGGCGATCTGCGTCGCCCGCTCGGCCCGCTCCTGCTCGGCCTGACGTTCCCTCGCCTGTTTTGCGGCGAGGTTGCGCATCTGCTCGTCATGCTCGCGCGCCGCCTGCTCCTCGGAATTGGTGATGCACTGCCGAATGGCCTGCCCCATGCGGCCAATTTCGTCCTTGCCCTCGGAGTGGATGAGATGGACATTGGCCTCGCCGGCTGCCAGTCGCTGCACCGCGTCCGTCAGCATGCCCAGGGGGCGGACCACGGTATAGGTAAGCGAAGTGGTCAGCACGAACGCGACAAGGAATCCGCTTCCGACGATGGCCAGAACCACGACAAGGTGCTGAAACTCGGCTTCGGCGATATTCGTCGCATCCTGGACGATTTCCGCGAGCGTCTTGTTCTCGACCTCCTTGAGTTGCTCCATCCGTCGGGTCGTCGTGGCGAACCACGCACCCGCATCGAGGCCGGACAAGTCCTTCGACGCGTCGAAAGACAGCAACTTCTGCCGGTATTCCTGGACCTTACCGGCCTCCTCCGTCTCGATTCCCGCCTGAAACCGGGAGCGCACGTCTTCCGGCAGGAGCTCGATGTACTGGCCTAGCAGCGCCTTCTGCGCGCCCTGCAATCCGGCGAACTCAAGATAGGTCCTGGAATCGAGCGCCCCCGCCGTGAGGTATCCGTTGCCCATGCCTCGCTCCTGGCCGGCCACTTCCTTGGCATTCATCAGCAGGCTGTAGGCGATCAGTTTTCCGGTAATGCTCTTCGACGTGACCGCCAGCGAAAACTCCCGGGACAGGTTCATAAGATGCACGATGACGCCCGTGTAGTAACCGAATGCCTCGGGTCGCTCGACTGCCAAGCGGTCGATCCTGCCGCGCATTTCCACGAGGCCATCAAGTTCGGTGCGGATCGCCTCGGCGTGCCGGGTCATTCGGGGATCGTTCTCGGCCGTGATATTCTCGACCACGACTGACATCGCCTGAACATGGGGCGCGGCCTTGTCGCGCAACGCAGCCAATTCGGCACCGCGCTGCTGGCCTTTCGATCCAAGAAAACCGGCCGTCATGCCCCGCTCGGCTTGCAGTTCGTGGACCAGATCGCCAATCAGGGCGAGATCGGCACCGACATCCTGTAGATGCCTGGCATCGCGGTAACTCTGCAGTGTGGCCATGGCCTGCAGGAAGGAGAGAACTGCAGCGGCGGCAAGCGGCACGGCCAAGGCAGCAAGCAATCTCCATTTTACAGGAACATCAATAAGACGCATGTCATCCCCCGAAAGACGCCCGACGCGGGCATAAAAACCTGGGACACTCTATGCGTGCCATTATTGCATTTTAGTTAAATTTAATCTTCTTTGGTGGCAATCTTGCATCCTTGCAACCATTGGAAATGCTTCCAGAGAAATCTGCCGTTATCTCACCAAGTCGCTGACGAAGTCGAACAGCCCATGGCGACGGTCGCGGCGCAGGCGCTCGGCCTTGACGATCGACTGTACCGCATCGAAGGCGGCATCGAGGTCGTCGTTGACGATCACGTAGTCATATTCGCGCCAATGGGAGATCTCCGCCCGCGAATTGGCAAGCCGGGTCTGGATGACTTCCTCGGTGTCTTCGGCCCGGCGGTGCAGCCGGGACTGCAGTTCCGCCATGGTCGGCGGGAGGATGAAGATCGACACGACGTCCGCCTTCATCTTGTCCTGCAACTGCTGGGCACCCTGCCAGTCGATGTCGAACAGCATGTCGCGGCCCTCCGACATGGCAAGCTCGACAGGATCGCGCGGCGTGCCGTAGAAATTGCCGTGGACCTCCGCCCATTCCAGCAGGGAATCCGAATCGCGCATGCGCTCGAACTCGCGCTGCGAGACGAAGTGGTAGTGTACCCCCTCTATCTCGCTCTGCCTGCGCTGGCGCGTGGTGACGCTCACCGACATGCCGATCTGGCGGTCGCGTTCCATCAGATTGCGGGCGATCGTCGACTTTCCCGCGCCCGACGGCGACGAGATCACCAGCATCAGCCCGCGGCGCGCGATCGGTATGATCGTCCCCTTGCCCTCTACCATCGGTTCACTCCAAATTCTGGACCTGTTCGCGGAACTGGTCGATCACGACCTTCAACTCGATGCCCGCGGAGGTCACGGCCACGGAATTCGACTTCGAGCAGATCGTATTCGATTCGCGGTTGAATTCCTGCGCAATGAAATCGAGTTTGCGGCCGACGGGGCCGCCCATGGCGAGAAGATCGCGGGCGGCGGCGACATGCGCCTTCAGCCGGTCGATTTCCTCGCGCAAATCGGCGCGGGTGGCTAGCAGCGCCGCCTCGGCGTAGAGCCGGTCGCGGTCGAGCGTCGCGGCGGCGCCGATCAGTGCGGCGATCTGGCTTTCCAGCTTCCGGGTGATCTCGTCCGGCTGGCGCGACGGGTCAGCCTCGACCATGTGTGCAAGCTCTTCGATCCGCTGCACCTGGTCCGTCAGCAGGCGACAGAGCGCATCACCCTCGATCCGCCGCATCTCGCACAGCGCGTGTACCGCCTGTTCGAGGCCGTTGAGCACATCGGCGTCACGCCGGGCGAGCGCGTCGACGTCGTCGGCGGCCTCCTTGAATTCGACGAGCCCGCGGATCGATAGAAGGGCATCGAGCGTCAGCGGCGCGGGATCGACCAGTCCGGCACCGAGATCCTGGCGCAGCTTCAGCACGGCATCGAGCGTCTCGCGGTTGAGCACCGCCTCGACGCGGTTCTCGCTGACCTGCACGGTCAATCCGACCTGCACATTGCCGCGCGTGACATATTGCGAGACCAGACGGCGGACTTCGCCCTCGAAATTCTCCATGCCCTGCGGCAGGCGCATGCGGATATCCAGGCCCTTGCCGTTGACCGAGCGCAGTTCCCACGCCCAGCGATATCGCCCGACGGTGCCTTCGCTGCGGGCAAAACCGGTCATGGATTGCAGTGCCATCGCCCTACCCTCGCCTTGGAGATCAGTTCGTCTTCTTCTTCTTGACGGCAGCCGCATCCGGGTCGCTCTCCGGGGTCGCATCGACCGCAGCGCCCGGATCCTCGCCGCGCTCCGCCTCAAGCTTGCGCCAGCTCTTCACATTGGCGTTGTGCTCCTCCAGCGTGGCTGCGAAGACATGGCCACCGGTGCCGTCGGCGACGAAGTAGAGGTCCTTGGTCTTCCACGGATGAGCGACAGCCTCAAGAGCAGCGCGGCCGGGATTGGCGATCGGCCCTGGCGGCAGGCCCTTGATGACATAGGTGTTGTACGGCGTCTCTTTCTTCAGGTCCGACTGGTAGATCGGCCGGTCGGCCGGCTTGCCGTCGCCGCCGAACAGGCCGTAGACGATCGTCGGGTCGGACTGCAGCCGCATGCCCTTGGCCATGCGGTTGATGAAGACGGAAGCCACATGGGCGCGCTCGTCGTCCTTGCCCGTTTCCTTCTCGACGATGGAGGCGAGCGTGACGAACTCCTCCTTGGTCTTCAAGGGCAGGTCCGGATCGCGCTTTTCCCAGATCTGGTCGACCAGCTTGGCCTGCGCCGCAGCCATCTGGTTGATGATCTCGGTGCGCTTGGTGCCGCGCGAATATTTGTAGGTATCGGGCCGGAGCGAACCCTCGACCGGCAGTTCGGCCGGCAGTTCGCCTTCGAGCACCGGATCGTCTGCCAGCCGCTTGAACATCTGCTTGACGGTGAGGCCCTCCGGCATCGAGACGGAATAGAGGATGGACTTGCCGGACTTCAGCAGTTCCATGATTTCCTTCATCGAGGCCCCGGCCTTGATCTCATACTCGCCGGCCTTGAGGCTTTCGCCCTCCCGCAGATAGGTCGAGGTGACGTGGCGGAAGATGCGGGCATCGGCAATGATGCCGTTGCGCTCCAGGCTGCCGGCGATTTCGGCAAGGCCTGCACCGGTGCGCACGACGAAATTGGTGTTGGTCGCAAGCGGGCCGGGATTCTGGTAGGCCTGCATGGCGTAAAAGAAGACGGCAACCGCGATCACGCAGACCACCACCGTCATCGTCATCAGGAAGTTGAGGAAGATCACCAGCTGGCTGCGCGCCTTGCGCGAGCGGCGTGGCGGCGCGGGGACTCGTTCCGGACGCAGCGCCTCGGTCGGAGACTTCGGAATAATCGGCCCCTTCGCAGACGTTTCCGCTCCGCGACCAAAGGAAACCCCGCTGTTCTGGCTATTGTCGGTCACCGGCAATCCTCTTCAGTTCGGTATCGCTGCTGTCTGGCCAAGCAATACGGCAAAAAGCAGGTGGAAGCCGGGCTTGCGCCCCGGCATCCACAAACTTCGCCGTGCTCGCGCGGCGCTCAGCCCTCGTAGCGCCGAAGCACCAGGGAGGCGTTCGTACCGCCAAATCCGAAGGAGTTGGACAGCGCGACGTTGATTTCGCGCTTGCGCGCCTTGTGGGGCACGAGATCGATCGCCGTCTCGACAGCGGGATTGTCGAGGTTCAGCGTCGGGGGGGCGACATTGTCGCGAATGGCAAGCGCCGAGAAGATCGCTTCCACGGCACCGGCAGCACCCAGCAGATGGCCGATGGCCGACTTGGTCGACGACATCGAGATCTTCGAGGCCGACTCGCCGACCAGGCGCTCGACTGCGCCGAGCTCGATCGTGTCGGCCATGGTCGATGTGCCATGGGCATTGATGTAGTCGACATCCGCAGGCGTCAGCCCGGCGCGCTTCAGCGCCATGGTCATGCAGCGGAACGCGCCGTCGCCGTCCTCGGAGGGGGCAGTAATGTGGAAGGCGTCGCCCGACAGGCCGTAACCAACCACTTCGGCATAGATCTTGGCGCCGCGCGCCTTGGCGTGCTCAAGCTCCTCGAGCACGACGATGCCGGCACCTTCGCCCATGACGAAGCCGTCGCGATCCTTGTCATAGGGGCGCGAGGCGGCCTTCGGATCGTCGTTGCGCGCCGTCGACAGCGCCTTGCAGGCGGCAAAGCCGGCGAGAGAAATGCGGCTGATCGGGGATTCCGTGCCGCCGGCCACCATGACGTCGGCATCGCCGAACGCGATCAGGCGCGCCGCGTCGCCGATCGCATGAGCGCCGGTGGAGCAGGCCGTGACGACCGAATGATTGGGACCGCGCAGCTTGTGGCGGATGGATACCTGGCCGGAGGCAAGGTTGATCAGGCGACCGGGGATGAAGAACGGCGAAAGACGACGCGGCCCCTTGTCACGCAGGATATAGCCGGCTTCGACAATGCCTTCGATGCCGCCGATGCCAGAGCCGATCAAGACGCCGGTGGCGCACTGGTCGTCATTGGTCTTCGGATGCCAGTCGGCATCGTTGAGCGCCATGTCGGCGGCGGCGATCGCGTAGATGATGAAGGGATCGACCTTGCGCTGTTCCTTGAGCTCCATCCAGTCGTCGGGACTGAAGGCGCCCTCGGCATCGCCGGTCGGGATACGACAGGCAACCTTGGCCGGCAGGTCATCGACCTCGAATTCGGTCACGAGGCGGGCACCACTTTCACCGGCGAGAAGTTTCGACCAGGTCAGTTCAGTTCCACACCCTAGCGGAGATACCATGCCGGTACCGGTGATAACGACACGTCTCATCGCCCGTAGTCCACCCCACTCTTGCAGTCGATGTCATTAGAAAACAGCAAGGCCCGCATGTCGCGGGCCCCGGCGGGAAAGGCAGCCGCAGCCGCCGCCCCGCTATTCCTGCAATCGATCAGGGCTGAGCCTTCTCGATGAACTTCACGGCATCGCCGACCGTCAGGATCGAGTCAGCGGCATCGTCCGGGATCTCGACGCCGAATTCTTCTTCGAAGGCCATGACCAGTTCGACCGTGTCGAGCGAATCCGCACCCAGATCGTCGATGAAGCTGGCGCCTTCAACAACCTTTTCAGCGTCAACGCCGAGATGATCAACAACAATTTTCTTAACGCGTTCTGCGATATCGCTCATGTCGGTTTCCTCGACCTTCTTAATCTCAGGGGCGTCGTGACGACTTCCCTACCCTGTATCAAACCGGAGAACGTTTCGTTCCCCCGGCAAACCCGTTCAGCCCCGTCTCAACGAACCAACCATGCAATCAAACGCATAGCAATCGTCTTAAATGACAGGACGACTGTTCACAGTCATGGCCCGCTTAACACGGTTTAGCCGCGCCGCAAAGCCAGAAATTCGCCCGCAGCGGTTGCTCAACATGCAATTGAGAAACCGTGGCGCCGCGGGCGAGGACGCATCAGATCATCGCCATGCCGCCGTTGACGTGCAGCGTCTGCCCGGTCATGTAGCTCGCCTCGTTGGAGGCGAGATAGACGACGGCGGAGGCGACTTCGGCGCCGGTGCCCATGCGACGCATCGGGATGGCGCCCATGATGGCGTCCTTCTGCTTGTCGTTGAGCTTGCCGGTCATGGCGCTTTCGATGAAGCCCGGTGCAACGCAGTTGACCGTCACGTTGCGGGTGGCGATTTCCTGGGCGAGCGACTTGGAGAGGCCGATCATGCCGGCCTTCGAGGCGCAGTAGTTGGCCTGGCCCGGATTGCCGGTGACGCCGACGACCGAGGTGATGTTGATGATGCGGCCGAAGCGGCGGCGCATCATCGGATGGGTGAGTTCGCGCGTCAGGCGGAAGACGGCGGTCAGGTTGACTTCGAGCACGCTGTCCCAGTCGGCGTCCTGCATGCGGACGAACAGGCCGTCCTTGGTGATGCCGGCATTGTTGACCAGGATGTCGACGCCTTCGAGGTCGGCCTCGGCCTTCTCGCCGAGCGCCTTGACCTCGTCGCGGTCGGACAGGTTGGCCGGGAAGATCTTGACGCGGTCGCCGAGTTCGGCGGCCAGCGCCTCGAGCTTTTCGACGCGGGTGCCGTGCAGGCCGACGATGGCGCCCTGGGCGTGCAACTGCCTGGCGATCTCCTCGCCGATGCCACCGGTCGCGCCGGTGACGAGGGCCTTGCGGCCGGTCAGGTCAAACATGTTCTAAGTTCCTTGTTCCAGATCATCCAGACAATCAGCCGAGAAGCGCGGCAAGCGCCGCGTCGATGTCGGCTGCAGAATTGACGGCAACGCCGCTGATGTTCTTGTCGATGCGGCGGGCAAGCCCGGTCAGCACCTTGCCGGAGCCGATTTCATACAGCGTCGTGACGCCGTTGGCACCGAACCATTCGACCGTCTCGCGCCAGCGCACCTGGCCGGTCACCTGCTCGACCAGGAGGTCGGCGATTTCACCGGCATCGGTGACGGGGGCGGCGCGCACATTGGCGATCAGCGGCGCGACCGGGTTGTGCTTCTCGACCTTGGCCAGTGCCTCGCGCATGGCGTCTGCGGCAGGGGCCATCAGGGCCGAATGGAAGGGTGCCGAGACCGGCAGCATGATGGCGCGCTTGGCGCCCTTTTCGGTGGCAAGGGCAGCTGCCTTCTCGACCGCGGCCTTGGCGCCGGAGATGACCAGCTGGCCGCCGCCATTGTCGTTGGCGATCTGGCAGGGGCCGGCCGACGAAGCGTCCTGGCAGACTGCCTGCACATCGCCGTGCTCGAGGCCGATGATCGCCGCCATGGCGCCCTCGCCGACCGGAACGGCGGCCTGCATGGCATTGCCGCGGATGCGCAGGAGGCGCGCGGTGTCGGCGAGCGAGAAGGTGCCGGCGGCACAGAGTGCCGAATATTCGCCGAGCGAATGGCCGGCGACGAAGGATACCTTGGACTTGAGGTCGAGGCCGCGGGCCTGCATGACGCGGATCACGGCCATCGAGACGGCCATCAAGGCCGGCTGGGCGTTGGCGGTCAGGGTCAAGGTCTCTTCCGGGCCATCGAACATGGTGGCGGAAAGCTTTTCGCCCAACGCCTCGTCGACTTCCGCGAAGACCGCCTTCGCTTCAGCATAGGTTTCGGCAAGCTCCTTGCCCATGCCGACGGCCTGACTGCCCTGGCCGGGGAATGTGAATGCAATGCTCATGGATGCCTCGCTGAATAGCCTCATTTTGAGGCCTCTCAATTCACATTCTTGCCTTGCAAGTCAAGTCTGGCGGCCAATGGAGCGGCCCTGATGCACAACCACGGAGCACGCCGCGCGCTGTTATCGGTCTATCATCAAGGCAGTTTCACCGCCCAGGCAATTACCCGACTGGCGAGCTTGAAGAACAGGAGCCACCCCAGGAAGAAGCACACTACTACCATATAAAATTGTGGCTCCACCGCCCTTTTGATCTCCAGCATCAGACGGAAATTGACCGGATTACCTTTCTCGTAGACAACCTCAAGCACATCCGGCAGGGGGACCGGCTTGGCGAAGAACCAGCCTTCCCGCTCGCAACGCAGATCCGCGCGGTGGGACATCTGCCGGCCGTCATCGGCGCGAAACGAATAGTCGATGCGGTAGCGACACCGTCTCCCGCCCGTGACCTTGGCTTTGGCCGCCAGCGCAGGTGTCACCGTCCCGACCTTCAACAGATGCTCGGCGGCGCGCTTGTCTGCCAACATATCGTGCAGCAGCAGACCCGTCAGCAACGAGGTGCAGATCAGGGCAAATATGTTTGAGGCAATCCTTGCTCGTTCCACGCGTCCCGCCCTCTGACGCCATACCCACGGCGAAAAATCGTCTGATATGCGCGAACGATGAAAGCCCGATTACCACCTTTGAGCGAATTCTCTCTTTCGGCCCGAAGAGTGACGAGCGCAGGACTGCACACTCCGGAAAGCGGTCGATGACGGCTTGCGATCCGCCAAAACCGCCTTAGATTTGGAGCGCCCCCAAGGCCTCTGGCCGTCTCAACCATCGGAATCCCTTTTCATGAAGCACAATATACTCGGCCGCACCGGCATATCCGTCTCCGAAATCTGCCTCGGCACCATGACCTGGGGTTCGCAGAACACCGAGGCCGAAGCCTTCGAACAGATGGACTATGCCGTCGAACGTGGCGTCAATTTCTTCGACACCGCCGAACTCTACCCGACCACGCCGCTGTCGCCCGAGACCTATGCGCTGACCGAGACGATCATCGGCAACTGGTTCGCCAAGAGCGGCAAGCGCAAGGACGTGGTGCTCGCCACCAAGGTCGCCGGTGCCGGCCGGCCCTATATCCGCGAAGGCAAGCCGATCACCGGCGCTTCGATCCGCGAGGCGGTAGACGCCAGCCTGAAGCGCCTGCAGACGGACTATATCGACCTCTACCAGATCCACTGGCCGAACCGCGGGCATTTCCACTTCCGCCAGGCCTGGACCTACAATCCCTACAGACAGGATCGCGAGCGTGCGCTTGCCGACATGAACGAGAAGCTCGAGGCGCTCGACGAATGCGTCAAGGCCGGCAAGATCCGCGCCATCGGCCTGTCCAACGAGACGACCTGGGGCACGCAGAAGTTCATCGCGCTCGCCGAGGCAAACGGCCTGCCGCGCGTTGCGACCGTGCAGAACGAATACAACCTGCTCTACCGCCACTACGATCTCGACATGGCCGAGCTTTCCCACCACGAGGACGTCGGCCTTCTCGCCTATTCGCCGCTCGCCGCCGGACTTCTCAGCGGCAAATATCTCGACGGCCGGAAACCGGCCGGCTCGCGCGGCGCGATCAACGGCGATCTCGGCGGCCGCCTGCAGCCGCTGCAGGAACCCGCGGTTCGCGCCTATGTCGACATGGCGAAAAAGCACGGCATCGACCCATCGCAGCTGGCGATCGCCTTCTGCCTGACCCGCCCCTTCATGGCTTCGGTGATCATCGGTGCGACGACGATGGATCAGTTGAAGACGGATATCGCCGCGGCCGACATCACGCTGTCGGACGAGATTCTGAAGGAGATCAGCAAGGTGCACCGGGTCTATCCGGCGCCGATCTGAGGCGGCACCGTGGCCGTTCCGACCAACAAGGCCCAACTTCTGGACGCGATGAAGCAGGGCTTTGCCAGGCTGGAGGCCGAGCTTTCGACGATCGATCCCGAGGAAGCGCAGCATCCGGGCATGGAAGGCCATGCCCGGGGCACGACGATGAGCGTCAACGACCTCGTCGCCTATCTCGACGGCTGGGGCGAACTGGTGCTGAAATGGATGAAACTGCGTGACCGGGGCCTGGAGCCGGATTTCCCGGAAACCGGCTACAAATGGAACGAACTCGGCGCGCTGGCGCAGAAATTCTATCGCGATCAGCAGGGTCTGGACTTTTCCGACCGCCTCGAAAGGCTGAGAGCCACTCATGCGCGGCTGATGGCGCTCGTCGAGCGCCTGGACGACGACGCGCTTTACGGGCGTGGCTGGTACAAGCAATGGACGCTCGGGCGGATGATCCAGTTCAACACCGCCTCGCCCTATGCCAATGCGCGGGCGCGCATCCGCAAGTGGAAGAAGGCGAAAGCGGCTGTTTGAGCGGTTTTTCCCGGACTGGCCTTGCTATCGCGCCGAAAATCCGTATAAGCGCGCTGTTCACAACACCCGGTCTCATGGCTGGTGGCTGAACGGAGGGCCGGTATCCGATGAGGATGCCGCAGGAACCAGGAGAGGTTCCGGCCTCCCGTGTCTCCGCTCTCGACCGTCTCGATACAACAGCTTTTCTTGCCTTGGGTTTCCCAAACAGGAGCAGTCGTTGAGGCTTAGCGCCGGATCCGGGTGATGACAACCGCAAGAAAGGCAAAGCTTACAATGGCTCTTTACGAACATGTATTCCTTGCCCGGCAGGATATGTCCGCACAGCAGGTTGATGCCCTCGTCGAACAGTACAAGGGTGTTATCGAAGCGAATGGCGGCAAGGTCGGGCGCGTAGAAAACTGGGGTCTCAAGTCCCTCACCTACCGCATCAAGAAGAACCGCAAGGCTCACTACGCCCTGATGGACATCGAAGCTCCGGGTGCAGCGATCCACGAAATGGAACGCCAGATGCGCATCAACGAAGACATTCTTCGTTACATGACCATCGCCGTGGAAGCCCACGAAGAAGGCCCGTCTGCCATGATGCAGAAGCGTGACCGTGACGACCGTCCGCGTCGTGACGGCGACCGTCCGGAGCGCAGCTTCGGCGATCGCGATCGTGGCCCGCGTCCGGACCGTGGTCCGCGCGAAGGCGGCTTCGAGCGTCGTCCGCGCGAAGACCGCGCGTAATTTCGAGCAATAGGAGAAAACACAATGGCTGATGCATCCTCTGCTCCGGCACGCCGTCCGTTCCATCGTCGTCGCAAGACCTGCCCCTTCTCGGGCGCAAACGCACCGAAGATCGACTACAAGGACGTCCGTCTCCTGCAGCGCTACATTTCCGAGCGCGGCAAGATCGTTCCTTCGCGTATCACTGCAGTTTCCCAGAAGAAGCAGCGCGAACTGGCCCAGGCCATCAAGCGCGCCCGCTTCCTCGGCCTGCTGCCCTACGTCGTAGCGTAATCTGATCCGAAGCCTGCCGGCCTTTGCCGGCGGGCTTCATCCCTTCCGCGTTGGGCGCGGATCGGAACCCATGCCCAAGGTCGGGCGCCTTCATCCGAAGCATGAACGACCTCAGGTGAAATCCCATGTTGGGGACGGACTTCAGGATCTGAATCCGGCTTTTCCCCTAACTGCTTGAACCAGCAGGACAGCGAACGTGAAACAGGTAAATGGACAACTGCTGCTGATCGGCCTGATCGCCGGTCTTACCGCCGCCCTGCTGGTGCTGGGCGCGAACGCGCAGCCGTCTTTTTCCTCCATCCTTTATGCGGCCTCCGCCCTCCCCGTGCTGATTGTCGGCCTCGGCTGGGGCAATGTCGCGGCCATCGCCGCCGTCGCCACCGCGGCGCTCATCGGCGCGCTCGTCATTTCCCCCCTGTTTGCCGTCGCCATGGCGATCTTCACCCTGCTGCCGGCCGGCTGGCTCAGCCACCTCGCCAATCTGGCCCGCCCCGCCTCCGAGATCGGCGGCCCGGACGACCTGATGGCATGGTATCCGCTCTCCGACATCCTGCTGCATCTCTGCGCACTGGTGTCGGTCGCCGTGATCTTCCTCGGCGTGATGATCGGCTATGGCCCGGAACTCACCGGCCAGATGATCGACCTGCTCATGGCATCGGTCGCCGAACGGGATCCGACGCTCGCCGCCGACCCGGCCTCGATCGAACAGATCAAGGGCATGATGGTGCTGCTGCTGCCGATCGTCCAGGGCGGCATGTGGGTGCTGATGCTGTTTGCCGCCTATTACATCGCCATGCGCGTCGTCAGCGCCTCCGGCCGGGCGCTTCGCCCGCGCGAGGACCTGCCTTCGTCGCTTCGCATGAACCGCAACGCGACCTTCGTCTTTCTCGCCGGCATCGTCGCCTGTTTCGTCGGCGGTGTTCCGGCGCTGATCGGCGCAACCATTTGCGGCACCTTCGGCGCGGGTTTCCTGCTCGCCGGCTTCGGCGCGCTACACCTTCGCACCCGCGGCAAGGACTGGCGCCTGCCGGTCCTCGTGCTCGCCTATATCGCGACACCGATGGTGCTGCCCGCCTTCGTCATTCTCGTCCTCGGGCTCGCCGACACGCGGCGAACCGTGGCCCTGACCCCGGCCCGCAAGGCCGAAACCGACAATTCCAAATCTTGAACTCAAACTGAAAGGAACAGAAAAATGGAAGTCATTCTTCTTGAACGCATCGCCAAGCTCGGCCAGATGGGCGAGACGGTAAAGGTTCGTGACGGCTTTGCCCGTAACTACCTCCTGCCGCTCGGCAAGGCGCTGCGCGCCAACGCCGCCAACAAGGCCCGTTTCGACGCCGAGCGCGCAACGCTCGAAGCCCGCAACCTCGAGCGCAAGTCCGAAGCCCAGAAGGTTGCCGACGTTCTCGACGGCAAGTCCTTCATCGTCGTCCGTTCGGCTGGCGAAACCGGCCAGCTCTACGGTTCGGTCGCCGCTCGTGACGTCGTCGAGATCCTCGGCGCCGAGAACTTCGTCATCGGCCGCAACCAGGTCGAGCTGAATACCCCGATCAAGACCATCGGCCTGCACAAGGTTGTCATCCACCTGCATGCCGAAGTCGAAATCTCGGTCGAGCTCAACGTTGCCCGTTCGGGCGAAGAAGCCGAGCGCCAGGCCAAGGGCGAAAGCCTCACCTCGGCCGACGCCATCTACGGCGTTGACGAAGACGCGCTTCGTCCGGAAGACTTCTTCGATCCGGACGCTGACCGCGACGGCGACGAAGAATAAGCATCAGTCAATGCTGAAAAAACGCCCGGGTCTTTCGACCCGGGCGTTTTTGTTTGGCCGCCCGCCTGCGGCGCAAGGGTGGGCGGCCGAAGTATTTGCGCCGCTCTCGCGCCTTTGGGATATGATTCCATGATGCTTGGCGATTCGTGCGGCAAATGCTTGTGCAAGCTCTTTCGTCAGCGGGCGCGCCGATTTTTCCCTGACCCCTGTGGATAAAAGGGGACAAGTCCGACGCGCTCGATTGAAGTTGACTCGCACCGAGCCAGCCGCCAAATCCTAAGGCCAACAAGATAGACATTCCCGAGAAGAAAAGACGGTAGCCCGCGATGAACGATGCTGCGCGCAAGATAGCCCCAATCCAGCCGGCCGAACCCCACTACCGGGAAGCGCCGAACAATATCGAAGCCGAACAGGCGCTGCTGGGTGCGATCCTCGTCAACAACGACGCCTATTACCGCGTCTCCGACTTCCTCAAGCCGGATCACCTCTACGAGCCCCTGCACCGCAAGATCTTCGAGGTCGCTTCGGAAATCATTCGCATGGGCAAGACCGCCAACCCGGTCACCATCAAGACCTTCCTGCCGTCCGACCAGAAGGTCGGCGATTTCACCGTTGCGCAATACCTCGCGCGCCTCGCGTCGGAAGCGGTCACCATCATCAATGCCGAGGACTATGGCCGGGCCATCTACGACCTCGCGCTCCGCCGCGCGCTGATCCAGATCGGCGAGGACGTCGTTAACATCGCCTATGATGCGCCGCTCGACATGCCGCCGCAGGCGCAGATCGAGGACACCGAGCGCCGCCTCTTCGCGCTGGCCGAAAACGGCCGCTATGACGGCGGTTTCCAGTCGTTCAACGATGCGGTGGCCCAGGCGATCGACATGGCGGGGGCCGCCTTCGAACGCGACGGTCACCTGTCCGGCATCTCCACCGGCATCATGTCGCTCGACGGCAAGATGGGCGGCCTGCAGCGTTCCGACTTGATCGTGCTTGCGGGACGTCCCGGCATGGGCAAAACCTCGCTCGCCACCAATATCGCCTACAACATCGCGGCGGCCTACGAGCCGGAGATCATGCCGGACGGCTCGTTCAAGGCGAAGAACGGCGGCGTCGTCGGCTTCTATTCGCTGGAAATGTCGTCCGAACAGCTCGCCACCCGTATCATTTCCGAACAGACGGAAGTCTCGTCGTCGAAGATCCGCCGCGGCGACATCACCGAGGCCGATTTCGAGAAGCTGGTCGCCTGCAGCCAGATGATGCAGAAGGTGCCGCTGTTCATCGACCAGACCGGTGGTATTTCCATCGCCCAGCTCTCCGCCCGTGCCCGTCGCCTCAAGCGCCAGCGCGGCCTCGACTGCCTGGTGGTCGACTATATCCAGCTGATGACCGGCACCGGCAAGGCGGGCGAAAACCGCGTGCAGGAAATCACCCAGATCACCACGGGCCTGAAGGCGCTCGGCAAGGAACTGAACGTGCCGATCATCGCGCTGTCGCAGCTGTCGCGCGGCGTCGAAAGCCGAGACGACAAGCGCCCGCAGCTGTCCGACCTTCGCGAATCCGGCTCGATCGAGCAGGACGCCGACGTCGTGCTCTTCGTGTTCCGCGAGGAATACTATGTGAAGAATGCCGAGCCGCGCGATCTCGCCGATCCGAAATATCCGGAATGGGAAGCGCTGATGGACAAGGTCAAGGGTACGGCCGACGTCATCATCGCCAAGCAGCGCCACGGACCGACCGGCACCGTCAAGCTCGCCTTCCAGTCGGAGTTCACCCGCTTCGCCGACCTCGCCGATCCGAGCTTCGTCGAATACCAGGAGCCGTGAGGCACCTCAAAGACCGGCCAGGCGCATCAGCGCGACGGTCGCCACCCCCGCTGTGGCGGCCGCAAGCATCGGCAGCCGGAGGGCGGCAAGGGCCGTGACGGCACAGGCCAGGCTCTCGGCGGGGCCGGTCGCAAGCGCCGTCGGCGTGACGACGGCCACCATCACCGCGGGCGGAATGGCGTCCAGCATGCGCCGCGCGCGGGGCGTCAGCGTCGCGAACTTCAGCACGACCAGCCCGGCCAGCCGGGTCATCATCGTGGCGCCGGCCATGGCGAGGATGGCCGCGAGCGTCGCAAGATCGAGACTCATCGAACGTCTCCCTCCGGATTTCGGCTGAAGGCTGCCGCCAGCAGGCCGCCGGCCGCACCGGCCGCGATGTACCAGACGCCGGGTACGAGATGATGGACGGCAAGCGCGCTCAGCGCACTGGCGACCAGCACGATGCCGGTCTCCCTGCCCTTCCAGAAGCCGGTCACCAGCACGATGAAGACGGCAGGGAAGGCAAAGTCGAGGCCGATGACCGCCGGATCTCCGACGAAACGGCCAAGCAGGCCGCCGAGGACGCTGGCCAGAACCCAGGCGATGTAGAAAATCCCGACCACGCCGGCGTACCAGGCCGGCGTCAGACGCGCCTCGCGGGCCCGGAATTCCGACATCGCCCATATCTCGTCGGCCAGGAAGAGCAGCGAGACGCCCTTCTGCATGCCACTGAAGGCCCCCATCTTGCCGGCGATCGAGGCTCCCATCAGCACATGGCGCACATTGACCAGAAGCGCAGCAAAGCCGACGGCCGTCCAGCTCGCCGGATGGGTCCAGATGTCCATGGCGACGAACTGCGAACCGCCGGCGAAGACGAGCGCGCTCATCAGGGCAATTTCGGGCGTCGACAGCCCCTTGGTCGCGGCGACCGCGCCGAACACCATGCCGACCGGCAGGACGGCAATGATGAGCGGCGCCATGCGCCGCAGCCCCTGGAGAAATTCCTGCGCGGATGAGTGTTCTGTCGGCATTCCACTTTCCCATCAAAACCTTTGACGCGCCTTCTAGGGGCGACGGCCGTGCCGGTCTTGAACGAAAGTGATCAGGCTTTGCGAAACTGGCCGGGCGTGACGCCGACGCGCGCCTTGAAGTGGCGGGTGAAATGCGCCTGGTCGGCAAAGCCGCAGGCGAAGGCGACGTCGGCCGGGCTTCGGCCGAGGCAAAGCAGTGCCCGCGCCCGACGGATGCGGATGTCGGTCAGGAAGGCGTGCGGGGTGATGTGGAATTCCTTGCGGAAGGCGCGGATCAGATGGGCGCGCGACAGACCGGCGATGCCCGCTAATTCCTCCAGGCCGATATCCGTCGCGAAGTGCTCGGTGAGATAGTCGCGGGCGCGCCAGACGGCGGTGCGCTCGCGCGTCTCGATCGGCGCGCGCTGCTCGCTTCCGTGACGCAGGAAAAGCGCCGCGAGCACGCTGTACATGCTCTCCTCCGCTTCGAGGGCACCGACATTCTCCTCGAGCGCCCGGTGGGCGCGGTGAAAAACCCTTGCCAGTTCGGCGTCCTGCGGCAGTTCGCGCGCGAAGCTCGGCGTCGAGCGACATGCCTTGCCGGTCACTTCCTCCAGCACGTCGCGAAACAGCGCCTCGCTCGGATAGATCATCCGATAGCGATAGCCGCCCGGGCCGGGCGCTCCGTCATGCACGACCTCCGGGTTGATCAGGTAGAGGCAGCCGGGGCCCGTCTCCTCGCGGGCGCCGCGGATGCGGGCGATCTGGCTGCCGCTCTCGATCGCGCCAATGGAGAAGGTGTCATGGGCATGCGGCGCATAGGCATGGGTCTGGAAGGTGGCGCTCAGACATTCCATGCCGCCGAACCGCCCGTCGCGCCAGAAGCTGGTGCGTTCGGTCGGCGTCAGCGGCATGTCGTCCGCCGCATCCCTCTGCGAAACATTGTGCATTGCAAAATTATACCCGCTCCGAGCATTCCAGTCTTGAAGAAAAGTGCTAGGGTCCGGCCAGTTCTTTCATGACACGTGGTTTCCGATTTCAAAATGTCTGCCGCCTTCGATCTTACCGACGCCTCCGATGAATTCCTCGCCTCCCCGCTGCGGCTAACCATCGATCTTTCCGCCCTCGCGGACAATTGGCGGGACATGGCCCGGCGCTCCGGCACGGCGCGCACCGCGGCCGTGGTCAAGGCGGATGCCTATGGCCTCGGCATCGAGGATGTCGGCCAGACGCTCTACCATGCCGGCGCACGCGATTTCTTCGTCGCAGTCCCGGCCGAAGGCGCGACGCTGCGCGCCTATGCGCCCGAGGCGCGGATCTTCGTTCTCTCCGGCATCTGGCCCGGAATGGAAGCCGTGTTCTTCGAGCATGATCTGGTGCCGGTCATCGCCTCGCAGGAACAGCTTGCCTTCTGGATGTCAGTCGTCGCCGAGCACGGCGATCACCCCTGCGCCCTGCATGTCGATACCGGCTTCAACCGCCTCGGCCTGCCGCTCGAAGATGCGCTGGCGCTCGCCGACGACGTGTCGCGTCCGGCCAGCCTGTCGCCGGTGCTGGTGCTCAGCCACCTTGCCTGCGGCGATGATCCGGCCTCGCCGATGAACCGCCGGCAACTGGAATCATTCCGCAGGGTTAGCGCCGCCTTCGAAGGCATCGATTCAAGCCTTTCAGCTTCCGCTGGAACTTTCCTCGGCGCCGAATACCACTTCGACCTGACCCGGCCCGGCATCGCGCTTTACGGCGGCGAGGCGGTCAATGGCGTGAAGAACCCGATGCGGCCGGTGGCGACCGCCGAGGCCCGCATCCTGCAGATCCGCGAAGCCAAGGCCGGAGAACCGGTGAGCTATGGCGGGACCTGCAGGCTTGCCCGCGACAGCCGGCTGGCCATCGTCTCGGCCGGTTATGCCGACGGCTATCTGCGTTCGCTGTCCGGCAGCGGCGTGCCGCTCCGCGACACCGGTATTGCCGGCGCATGTGGTTTCGTCGCCGGCCACAAGGTCCCGGTCGCCGGCCGCGTTACCATGGACCTGACGATCTTCGACGTAACCGATGTTCCGCCGAACGCCATTTCCGCCGGTGACTATATCGAGCTGTTCGGTGCCAACATGCCGATCGACGAGGTCGCCCGCGCCGCCGGCACGATCGGCTACGAGCTGCTGACCGGGCTCGGCCTGCGCTACGAGCGGCGCTATATCGACGCGCTTTAAGGACTCGCGTGACCGGCTTGCGCATTCCCGCGATTTCTCCTAACTGAGAGATCGATATTCACTTTTTGTTCCGCTGCGACGCGGACGCGGGAATCTCCAGCATGGCGAAAGCGAAGACCCAATTCATCTGCCAGAACTGCGGCACGGTGCATAACCGCTGGGCCGGCAAGTGCGACGGCTGCGGCGAGTGGAACACCATCGTCGAGGAAGACCCGATGGGCGGCATCGGCTCCGGCCCGGGCAAGACACCGAAGAAGGGCCGTCCGGTCACCCTCACCTCGCTGTCCGGCGAGATCGAGGAAGCGCCACGCATCCCGACCGGCATGGGCGAACTCGACCGGGCGACCGGCGGCGGCTTCGTGCGCGGCTCGGCCGTTCTGATCGGCGGCGATCCGGGCATCGGCAAATCGACGCTTCTGATGCAGGCGGCCGCTGCCCTGTCGCGCAAGGGCCACCGCGTCATCTACGTCTCGGGCGAAGAGGCCGTGGCGCAGGTCCGACTTCGCGCCCAGCGTCTGCACGCCGCCGACACCGACGTGCTGCTCGCCGCCGAGACCAATGTCGAGGACATCCTCGCCACCATCTCCGAAGGAAAGCGGCCAGATCTCGTCATCATCGATTCGATCCAGACGCTGTGGAGCGACACGGCCGAATCCGCGCCGGGCACCGTCACCCAGGTCAGGACCGGCGTGCAGGCGATGATCCGCTTTGCCAAGCAGACCGGCGCCACCATGGTGCTCGTCGGCCACGTCACGAAAGACGGTCAGATCGCCGGCCCGCGTGTGGTCGAACACATGGTCGACGCCGTGCTCTATTTCGAGGGCGACCGTGGGCATCATTACCGTATCCTGCGCACCGTGAAGAACCGCTTCGGGCCGACGGACGAGATCGGTGTGTTCGAAATGTCGGACAAGGGCCTGCGCGAGGTCGCCAACCCGTCGGAACTCTTCCTCGGCGAACGCAATGCCAAATCGCCCGGCGCCGCAGTCTTCGCCGGCATGGAGGGCACGCGTCCGGTTCTGGTCGAAGTGCAGGCCCTGGTCGCGCCGACGACGCTCGGCACGCCGCGCCGCGCCGTGGTCGGCTGGGACTCATCTCGGCTGGCCATGATCCTCGCCGTGCTTGAGGCGCATTGCGGCGTTCGGCTCGGACAGCACGACGTCTACTTGAATGTTGCCGGCGGATACCGCATCTCTGAGCCGGCGGCGGACATGGCGATCGCGTCTGCCCTTGTTTCGTCACTGGCCGGTCTTGCCCTTCCCGCCGATTGCGTCTATTTCGGCGAAGTCAGCCTGTCCGGCGCCGTCCGTCCGGTTGCGCATACGGCCCAGCGGCTGAAGGAAGCGGAAAAGCTCGGCTTCTCGTCCGCTGTACTGCCCGCGGCCTCGTCGGAGCTTCCGAAGGGAGCGGCGGGGAAGTGGAATGAAGTCGAGAGCCTGCCCGATCTCGTGGCGCGGATTGCCGGTTCCCGGCTGAAGGCGCGTTCGGAAGAGGCCGGCGACTGATCCAATCCGGCCCGGCCGGCTTAAGGCGGCAGCGGTCGCGATGGCAAACAAGCAGGCGTAGGCCGGCAAGTCTTGGAGTTGGTATTTATGCCCATTACGATTTTTGACGGTATTGTCATCGGCGTCGTGCTGTTCTCGGCCGTGCTCGCCATGGTGCGCGGTTTCTCGCGCGAAGTCCTTTCGATCGCCAGTTGGGCCGGCGCGGTTGCCGCCGCCTACTATCTCTATCCCCTGCTGCTTCCCTATGTGAAGAACTACACCAGCGACGACCGTATCGCGATGGCCGGCTCGGCCGGCATCATCTTCCTGGTCGCGCTGATCGTCATCTCGTTCATCACCAGCCGCATCGCCGACTTCATCATCGACAGCCGCATCGGCGCGCTCGACCGCACGCTGGGCTTCCTGTTCGGCGCGGCGCGCGGCATCCTGCTGCTGGTCGTGGCCGTCGCCTTCTGGAACTGGCTGATCGACGTCAAGCATCGCCCGGACTGGGTCAACAATGCCAAGTCCAAGCCGTTCCTCGATACGCTGGTGCTGAAGCTTGAGGCGGTCCTGCCGGCCGACATCGAGCCGCAGATCCGCGCCCGCATCCTCGGCAAGGAAGAGCCCGCAGCAGACGCCCCGGCCGCGGATGCGCCGGCCGACCAGGCGCCCGCGGAACAGGCACCGGCCGAAGACGCACCGGCCGCCAACAACTGACCAGGCTGCGGCCTTCGGCCGCGCCCTTGAAATCCACAAGCGGACGCCGCCGGATCAGGACAGACCGGCGGCTTCCGTGTTAAAGCCGTCCCGGCACATCTGTCCGATCGAGCAAAGGCCTGCTTCCATGTCTCAGTCAGCTTTTTCCGGTTCCGAATGGAGTCTCGAAGACGACACGCTCCATGAAGAATGCGGGGTGTTCGGCATTCTGGGCCACACCGACGCGGCGACCCTGACCGCACTCGGCCTGCATGCCCTGCAGCATCGCGGCCAGGAAGCGGCGGGCATCGTCTCCTTCGACGGGCGGCAGTTCCACACCGAAAAGCACATGGGCCTGGTCGGCGACCACTATACCAATCCGGCGACGCTGGCGAAGCTGCCGGGTTCGGCCGCCATCGGCCACACCCGCTATTCGACCACCGGCGAAGTGGCGCTGCGCAACGTGCAGCCGCTGTTTGCCGAACTGGAAGAAGGCGGCATCGCGATTGCCCATAACGGCAACTTCACCAACGGCCTGACGCTTCGCCGGCAGATCATCGCCACGGGAGCCATCTGTCAGTCGACCTCGGACACCGAAGTGGTGCTGCACCTCATCGCCCGGTCGCGTCATTCGTCGACCGCCGACCGCTTCATCGACGCCATCCGCCAGATGGAAGGCGGCTATTCGATGCTGGCGATGACCCGCACCAAGCTGATTGCCGCCCGCGACCCGATCGGCATCCGCCCGCTGGTCATGGGCGATCTGGACGGCAAGCCGATCTTCTGCTCGGAAACCTGCGCGCTGGACATCATCGGCGCCAAGTTCGTCCGCGACGTGGAAAACGGCGAAGTCATCATCTGCGAGATCCAGCCGGACGGTTCGATCACCATCGACGCCCGCAAGCCGGCCAAGCCGCAGCCGGAGCGGCTCTGCCTGTTCGAATATGTTTACTTCGCCCGTCCCGACAGCGTCGTCGGCGGCCGCAACGTCTACCAGACCCGCAAGGCCATGGGTCTCAATCTGGCGACCGAAGCCCCGTGCGACGGCGACGTGGTGGTGCCCGTTCCCGACGGCGGCACGCCGGCAGCGCTCGGCTATGCCCAGGCGAGCGGCATTCCCTTCGAATACGGCATCATCCGCAACCACTATGTCGGCCGCACCTTCATCGAGCCGACCCAGCAGATCCGCGCCTTCGGCGTCAAGCTCAAGCATTCCGCCAACCGGGCGATGATCGAAGGCAAGCGCGTCGTGCTGGTCGACGATTCGATCGTGCGCGGGACCACCTCGCTGAAGATCGTGCAGATGATCCGCGATGCCGGCGCCAAGGAAGTGCATATCCGCGTCGCCTCGCCGATGATCTTCCATCCCGACTTCTACGGCATCGACACGCCGGACGCCGACAAGCTGCTGGCCAACCAGTATGCCGGACCGGAAGCGATGGCGAAGTATATCGGCGCCGATTCGCTCGCCTTCCTGTCGATCGACGGACTGTACCGCGCCGTGGGCGGCAAGCCGCGCGACAACGCCGCGCCGCAGTTCACCGACCACTATTTCACCGGCGACTACCCGACCCGCCTGCTCGACAAGGAAGGCGAGAAGATGGGCCGCAAGGTCTCCATGCTGGCCACCAACGGCTGAGCTCCAAGGACAGACACCATGACAGTTGACTTGAAGGGCCGTATCGCGCTCGTCACCGGCGCCTCACGCGGCATCGGCTTTTTCACCGCCCTCGAGCTCGCCAAGGCGGGCGCCCATGTGATCGCCTGCGCCCGCACGGTCGGCGGCCTGGAAGAACTGGACGATGCAATCAAGGCCGTCGGCGGCAGCGCCACCCTCGTTCCCTTCGACCTTGCCGACATGAACGCGATCGACGCGCTGGGCGGCTCGATCAACGAGCGCTGGGGCAAGCTCGACATTCTCGTTGCCAATGCCGGCATGCTCGGCGTCATCTCGCCGATCGGCCATATCGAGGCCAAGGTGTTCGAGAAGGTGATGACCATCAACGTCACCGCCACCTGGCGGCTGATCCGCTCGGTCGAGCCGCTGCTCGTCAAGTCCGACCAGGGCCGCGCGCTGATCCTGTCCTCGGCCGCCGCCCACAAGTGCCGGCCGTTCTGGGGCGTCTACTCCGCCTCCAAGGCCGCCGTCGAGGCGCTGGCCCGCACCTGGGCCGGCGAAACCCAGCGCCTGCCGCTGCGCATCGTGTCGATCGACCCGGGCGCGACCCGCACCGCCATGCGCGCGCAGGCCGTGCCGGGCGAGGACCCGAGCACCGTTCCGCACCCTTCCGAAGTCGCCGCCCGGCTCCTGCCGCTCTGCGGCCCCGACCTCACGGAAACCGGCAAGCTGTTCGTCGTGCGCGAGAACAAGCTGGTCGACTACCGGATGCCGGAGTGAGGCACCACCTCTGGTAGTCAGCCTCGATCTCCGCTATGTTTGACTTCTCTGGTTGGAGCGACGAGATGACGAAAGCAAAGGCACAACATGTGGTACCCCGCTCGGGCAGGTGGGGCGTACTGACCTCTGGCTCGTCCCGGGCGAGTAGCGTTCACGAGACACAGGCTGAGGCCATAGAGACTGCGCGGCAAATCGCGAAGTCCCACAAAACAGAGCTCTATATTCACGGCAAAGATGGCCGAATCCGTGAACGCAATACCTATGGCAGCGACCCCTTGCCGACGAAGGGTTGAAAGTGCTTTCCGCGTTCGAAAGATCAGTTTTCATAAATTGCCCGTTCGACGAAGACTATGCTCCCATTCTCCAGGCCGTCGCCTTTTGTGTGACCTTCTTGGGCTTCGCGCCGAGACTCGCCCCGCAGAATGGGGATAACGCCGCCAATCGACTTGATCGGATTGCCGAAATCATTCGATCGTCAAAATACGGCATTCACGATCTCAGTCGCTGCCGTTCCAGTGCAGTGGGTGAGTTCGCCCGCATGAACATGCCTTTTGAACTGGGCATGGACCATGGAAGCAGGCGCTACGGCGAAGGGGCACTTCAGAAGAAGTCGATCCTCATTCTTGGGGAAAGCCGCTACGACTATCAAAAGGCACTCTCTGACATTGCCGGATGGGACATCGAGTCCCATGACCGCGATCATGAAGTGGCCGTCAAGAAAGTCCGTGCCTGGCTGATACGTCAGGCCGAAGCGCCCAAGCGCGGTGCGGCGCTGATCCTCGGTAAATATGCCACCTTTCAGCAATGGTACTGGAAACGTGAAATCGCCGCGGGTGCAGCAGAAGACGACATCCGCCAGTATCCCACAGTCGATGTCATTGATGCCATGCAGGAGTGGATGGAAGCGGAGCAACCAGATTAGGTCGGTGTGGGATTGTCTGCGCTCCATCATGCAGGTCACTTCGATCCCCGCTCATGCCCATCTGGTGCCAGCCCTCGCCTGCCTCACTCGTCTTCCAAAGCGGAAAACAGATGGGAAAATCCCGTCTCCGACGGGCACAGGGCATTCAGGTCGACCGGACCCCTGAATGCCCTCGAGCTTTCCGTTGTCGGCGAACTGCCAGATCGACCAGCGGCCGCAGTCCTCTTGCTTCGGCTCGCGGGCAATGCTGCGTAGCCAGAGATGGTGTTTGGGGAAACGGTTCTCGTTTCCCCTCAGGTAGCGGTCGTAGACCTCCTGCGTGACGTAGAAGATCGGCTTGTCGGGGAATGTTTCCTTGATCCCATCCATGAAGGCGTTGAGCTCGTTCGCCAATTCATCGACCGCCGGCACCTTGCCGCAATTGCCGTGGAACTCGATGTCGACAGCAACGGGTAGTGCCGCCGGATCGGGCGGGACGGTGGCCACCACGTTCTCTGCCTGATCCCTGCCCGGCCGGCAGAAGGTGAAGAAGTGATAGGCGCCGCGCACGATGCCGGCCTCCCCCGCACGTCGCCAGTTCTCGGCAAACTTCTTGTCCCTGAAATCGCCGCCCTCGGTCGACTTCATGATGGCGAAGCGTACATTCGGCAGTGACGCAAGCCTTGGCCAATCGATGTCGCCCTGGTGGTGGCTGACGTCGATGCCCTGGATCGGGTAGTCTGCGAGCGACGGCGGATTGAAGCGGGCCATTTCTGTTTCATACGTCATGTAGGCCGCGCATGCAGCCGCGAGAATCACCGTACCGATGCTGATCGCCTTGACCCATTTCCTCACCGCGGCGCCCTTCTCTCCAAGACCGACGTCAGACCGGACGGTCTCACCACCGCAGGGATGATACATCCGACAGCCGGTGAAAATATGCCGTTCTCAACCGAGGCGGTTGGCCCTCGACGCGCGGACATAGGCCAGCGTCTGGTTGGCGGCGGGCGGGTGCATATGGCCGTCGGCGAGAAGGTCGCGCAAGGACTGGCCCGGCCGGTGGACGCGCACGGCGTTTCGGCCATCGGCCTTGGCCTGGTAGAGCGCGACGTCGGCTGCTGCGAGCAGCGGATCGAGGCTCGGCGTCACCTCGTCGGTCGCGGCAACCCCGATGCTGACGGCAACCGGAACGAACCGTCCGTCGATCGTCGTGTGCAGGCATTCGACGGCCCGGCGCATGGCCTCGGCAATGTCGGCGGCGTCGGCGGTCCCGGCGTTCGGGATGAGGCAGGCGAACTCCTCGCCGCCGATGCGGGCGAGAAGCCAGTTGGCCTGCATCCGCCCTTCCAGCATGGCGGCGAATTCCGTCAGCACCTTGTCGCCGGCGGCGTGGCCGTATGTGTCGTTGATCTGCTTGAAATGATCGATGTCGAAGAGCAACAGGGCTGAAGGATTGCTCTCTCGCTTCAGCAGTGCCTCGGCATGCTCGACGAAGGAGCGGCGATTGCGCAGATTGGTCAGCGGATCGCGTTCCGCGACCAGGCGACTTGCGCGCTCGTCGCGCTCCAGGGCAAGGATAAGCAGCGTGATGATCGACAGCATGACCAGCAGGGTCTGCAGCAGCGATGCCAATACGAACCAGTCGGCATATTCGCCGGGCGCCTTATAGGCCGGATCGAGCAGCAAGGAGCCGACGAGCACCGAATACCAGACGGCGCCGCGGGCGCAATGCACCCCGGCGGCCAGCTTGCGCGACGGCAGAGGCTCGCGCCGCATGCCAAGCCAGATCTCACGCCCGCCGAGCACCGAATAGGTGCCCATGATCAGGGCGATGGCGGCCGTGCGGAACATGATCGAGGCGTGGAAGATCGGCGTCAGATAGAGCACGAACCAGATCAGTGTTCCCGCCGTCGCCCGAAAGTAGCTGGGGCGCTTGCCTTCGAACACGGCGATCGCCTGCCAGAACAGGCCCAGCGCCAGCGTGCCGGCTCCGAGCCCGAACCCGGCGGACATCCAGAACGGCACAATGGGGCGCATGGCATGCACGACCGTCCCGAGAAATCCGATGGCAGCGGCGAAGGTCAGGATGCCGAGCAGCACGCTGCTCCTGCGCTGACGCCACAGGTTTCCGATCAGCAAGGCTGAGATCAACGTCGAACACGCATGGATCACCATGATGGTCGGAAGATGCAAGAGATGGTTCATGCTGAAATAAGTGTCCGCTCAAAGAGACCTTGCGGCGTCATCCTATAAGACGGCTGATTGAGAAACCCTTACGCTGAAGGCACCACGGCGCCGAACCTATACGGCGCCCGCCTCCGCCGCCGCACCGTCATACCTCGCGGCTGCCTCGCCTGTCCGCGACGGCGAACAGCGACGCCGCCCTCCCGGGCAAATCACGCTGATGCCAAAATTGGTCCGGCTCATTTCGGCTTTCCACCGAGTTTTCCCTCTTAGGCGGCTGCGTATGCCTTTCCTTTGCCCGAACATGTAGTTAGCGTCTGCCGTCACTGTGGAACCGGGAAGATATCTGGAATGAAAGCCCTCACCTATGCCGCCGTCCTGTTGCTTTCCGCGAGCCCCGTCCTCGCCGACGACCTGGTGGCGCTCAGCACGACCGCGACCGCCATCACCGGCGACATCAGCATGGACGACTTCGAGATGGTTTTTGCCAATGGCGAGAAGATCGAGTTCGATGAGCTGGTCGGCGACCACTTCGTCGTTGACGGCGAAGATGTTCCAGCCTCCGTCTACAGCGTGAAGGATCCGAGCGTGCCGGAACTCCTCAACGGGAACACGCTCTGCGGCGCGAGCGCCGTGACCTACGTCGCCTCCTGGGCCGCCGACGACGTCACCATCGTCGCCATGTTCGACACTCAGGACGTGCCGCAAAGCAGCGGCGACATGTGCGCCTCGTTCTCCTACGTCTATCCTTGAGGAGCGTGTTCAAGGGGCTGCTGGCGCGGCGATCCGGGCCGGCGGCGGCCTCTTGACCTCGGGCCCGGCCCGCGCCATAACACGCCCCATGAAAACGACCATCTGCATTATTTGCGGGACTATTATTCGCTAGCGCAAACGCTGGCCCGGCCGTTTTCGTCTCCTGATCAAGTCCCAGATGACAAACGACCCGGTCCAGCCGGACGATTTGGCTATTGGGAGACTGGAATGGCGACGAGCCTCAAGCTTTACAACACACTGACGCGCGACAAGGTCGATTTCGCCCCGATCGATGCCGACAACGTGCGCATGTATGTCTGCGGCCCGACCGTCTACGACTTCGCCCATATCGGCAATGCGCGCCCGGTGATCGTCTTTGACGTGCTCTACCGCCTGCTGCGCCATGTCTACGGCGAAAGCCACGTCACCTATGTGCGCAACATCACCGACGTCGACGACAAGATCAACGCCCGCGCGCTGCGCGACTTCGGTGCGCAGATCGCCGACGGATCGATGACGCTGAACGAGGCCATCCGCGCCGTCACCGGCAAGACCGAGAGCCAGTTCCATGCCGACGTGGCGGCGCTCGGTTGCCTCGAGCCCACCGTCGAGCCGCGGGCAACCGACAATATCGGCCAGATGATCGCCATCATCCAGCGGCTGCTGGATCAGGGTCACGCCTACGTGGCTTCCGGTTCGGAGGGTCACGAGGTGCTGTTCGCCACCGCCTCCATGGCCGACTACGGTCAACTCTCCAAGCGCAAGCTCGAAGACCAGCAGGCCGGCGCCCGCATCGCGGTCGAAGCCCACAAGACCAATCCCGGCGATTTCGTGTTGTGGAAACAGTCGGCCGACACCGAGCCGGGCTGGAGCGCCAGTTTCTCCTTCGAGGGCAAGACGGTGGCGATCCACGGCCGCCCCGGCTGGCATATCGAATGCTCGGCCATGTCGGACCGCTATCTCTGGGAAGAAATCAAGGACCGGCTTTCGCCGCGCGCCAAGGCCCGCCCGCACCAGTTCGACATCCATGGCGGCGGGCTGGATCTCATCTTCCCGCATCATGAGAACGAGATCGCCCAGTCCTGCTGCGCCTTCGACACCGACGTCATGGCCAATGTCTGGATGCACAACGGCTTCCTGCAGGTCGAAGGCCGCAAGATGTCGAAGTCGGAGGGCAATTTCGTCACCATCAACGAGTTGCTGGAAACGGAGAAGTTCGGCGGCCGTAAATGGCCGGGTGAGGTGCTCCGGCTTGCGATGCTGATGACGCATTATCGCGAGCCGATCGACTTTTCCGTCAAGCGGCTGGAGGAGGCGGAAAGGCTTCTCGCCAGGTGGCCGACGGCAGACGCCGGTGACGCACAGCCGGACCCGGCGATCATCGACGCGCTGGCCGACGACCTCAACACGGTCGCCGCAGTGCAGGCGCTGCACGCGCTTGCGCAGGCCGCCAATGCCGATGCGTCGAAGGCCGGCACATTCGCCGCCAGCGCCGCCCTGCTCGGCATCATGCCGAAGAAGGTGGCGGTGAGCGACGACCTCGCCGCCGCTGTCGAAGCGCTTGTCGCCATGCGCCTGGAAATGCTGAAGACGAAGAACTTCACCGAGGCCGACAAGATCCGCGACGATCTCCTGGCCAAGGGCATCCAGCTCAAGGACGGCAAGGACAAGGAAAGCGGCGAGCGGGTGACCATCTGGGAGGTCAAGCGGTAGGATGTTTGTTCTGGCGTTTGCCGACACCCCCCTCTGCCCTGCCGGGCGTTCGGCCCTGCAATCGATTCACCGGATCGATTGCTCGGCTACGCCGACCGTGCCTCACCCCCACAAGAGGGGAGATCGGGACGTTGCGCCGTCGCCAACTTCATCGAACCGTCGCGCGCTCGGAAACGAATGGGGCTTTGGGCGCCCTGCCTCTCGTGGCCTTCGGCCGCGCCCACCGGTTCTGAAGGAGACAGAGAGGGCGGCGGCCGGGTCGATCTCCCCCCGTGTGGGGGAGATGCCCGGCAGGGCAGAGGGGGGTAACACCTCGTCAAAACGGCCCCTTGAGTCGCATTCCCTTTCGCTCCACTCTTCGCCGGACTGTGTTTCTGCGAGGGGATTGCCGATGCCGCACACACCGATCCCGCCCCAGCGGAGGAAGAACGCCCGGCGCATGCGCAAGGCCATGCCGGAGGCCGAATTGAGGTTCTGGAACGCTGTCCGAGCTCACCGGCTGATGGGGCTGAGCTTCCGTCGGCAGGTGCCGATTGCCGGATTTATCGTCGATTTCGCCTGCCCGACCCAAAATCTCGTCGTCGAGATCGACGGCTCCCAGCACGCGCAGGACCTGGATCTCGCCTACGACCGCGCGCGCACCGCAAGGCTCGAGGCGGACGGGTGGACGGTCCTGCGTTTCTGGAACGAAGACGTGCTTCGGGATCTCGACAATGTGTGCCTGCATATCCTGGCCGTGATTGGGAGGGAGAGGGAATGAGTGCCGTCGGCGTCTCGACCTGGATCGCCCCCCTCTGCCCTGCCGGGCATCTCCCCCACAAGGGGGGAGATCGGGACGCCGCACCGTCGCGGGCCCCCTCGAATCAAAGCGCTCGCGGTTACGAATGGGACTTCAGGCGCTTTGCCTGTCTTGGTCTTCGGCCAGGCTCAAGGGTTCTGATGGGGACAGAGAGGATGGCGGTGGCCTGGTCGATCTCCCCCCTTGTGGGGGAGATGCCCGGCAGGGCAGAGGGGGGCAACGTCACCCGGAAAGGAGACGCATCATGACAGAAGCCACCTACACCGGCGGATGCCAGTGCGGCGCGGTCCGCTTCCGGGTCAGCGGTGTCCTGAAGGACTCGTCGATCTGCCATTGCCGGATGTGCCAGAAGGCGTTCGGCGCCTATTATGCGCCGCTGGTCTCGACGCGGGGGGCTGAGCTCGAATGGACGCGCGGTCAGCCGAAGAAGTTCCGCTCGTCGAATTTCGCCTTTCGCGGTTTCTGCGACAATTGCGGCACGCCGCTGACCTATGAGGCGCCGGACGGCGTGGCGATTGCCGCCGGCGCCTTTGACGATCCGTCGCTGCTGCCGCCGGTGGTGCAGTTCGGCACCGAGGGCAAGATCGACTTCGTCGATCATCTCGCAGAATTGCCCGGCCACCGCACGGAAGAGGATGCCGAAGAGGCGCCCTTCGTGCTGGAGATCGTCTCCTACCAGCATCCTGACCATGACGCCGGCGGCGAGTGGCCGAAGGAGAGCAAGGAATGACGGAAAAGAACCCCAATACGCAGATGCCCAAATGGCTGCTCTACGGCCTGATCGGCAAGGGCATCGTGGTCGTGCTCATCACCGTCGGCGTCGTCGCCTACGTGGCGCTTCACTAGGAGAAGAACGAATGGACGGAATTTTCACCGGCGGATGCCAGTGCGGTGCAGTCAGGTTCCGGGCGGAAAAGCTCGGGCGGCCGTCGATCTGCCATTGCCGCATGTGCCAGAAGGCCTTCGGATCATTCTTCGGCGCGCTGGTGACCGCCGACCATGCGCATCTCACCTGGACGCGCGGCCAGCCCTCGCTGTTCCGCTCCTCGGCCAAGGTCAAGCGCGGCTTCTGCAACAAGTGTGGCACGCCCCTCACCTACCATGTCGGCGAGCATATCGAGCTGGCGATCGGCGCCTTCGACCATCCCGAGCTGATCGAGCCGCAGGTGCAGGTCAACCACGACAAGCGGCTGCCATGGATCGACCACCTGTTTGAAAAGCCGGCGGCGACTTCGCCGGAAATGGAGGCGTTCTTCGCCTCGGTCGTGTCGAACCAGCATCCCGACCATGATACGGCGGTCTGGCCGCCGGAAGAGGATTGATCATGACCAGTGAACTGCGCGGCTTCTACCCGGAGATCGAACCGTTCGAGACCGGCTTTCTCGACGTCGGAGACGGCCATACGATCTATTGGGAACGCGTCGGCACCAAAGGCGCCAAGCCGGCGGTCTTCCTGCATGGCGGCCCGGGCGGCGGAACGAGCCCGCTGCAGCGCCGCCTGTTCGATCCAAAACTCTACGACGTCCTGCTGTTCGACCAGCGCGGCTGCGGCAGGTCGACCCCGCATGCCTGCCTGGACGCCAACACCACCTGGCACCTCGTCGCCGACACCGAACGGCTGCGCGAGATGATGGGCGTCGAGAAATGGCTGGTCTTCGGCGGTTCCTGGGGCTCGACGCTGGCGCTCGCCTATGCGGAAACGCATCCGGGGCATGTGTCGGAACTGGTCCTGCGCGGCATCTATACACTGACCAAGGCGGAGCTCGACTGGTACTACCAGTTCGGCGTGTCGGAGATGTTCCCCGACAAGTGGGAGCGTTTTCAGGCTCCGATCCCCGAGGACGAACGCCACGACATGATGGGCGCCTACCGCCGCTACCTGACCGGCACGGACAGGAAGAAGCAGCTCGAATGCGCGATCGCCTGGAGCACCTGGGAAGGCGGGACCATCACACTTCTGCCGAACCCGGACTATGAAGCGCATTTCGGCGAGGACGACTATGCGATCGCCTTTGCCCGGATCGAGAACCATTTCTTCGTCCATGCCGGCTGGATGGACGAAGGCCAGCTGCTGCGCGACGCCCATAAGCTCAAGGACATTCCGGGCGTCATCGTGCATGGCCGCTACGACATGCCCTGCCCGGCGAAATATGCCTGGCAGCTGCATAAGGCCTGGCCGAAGGCCGACTTACACCTGATCGAAGGCGCCGGACACGCCTATCTGGAACCCGGCATCCTCGACCAGCTGATCCGCGCGACGGACCGGTTTGCCGGCAAGGAAATGAAATGATTGTGGTTCTGGCCACCCCCCTCTGCCCTGCCGGGCATCTCCCCCTCAAGGGGGGAGATCGACGCGCGGCACGGTCGCCGACCGGTCAGATGCGCCGAGATCGAGGTGGCGCTGCGGCTCGGAAAAGAAACTCCTGCCAAGCCCTCGGGTGCTCAAGAGGTGAAGAGCGGCAACGGCTGGATCGATCTCCCCCCTTGAGGGGGAGATGCCCGGCAGGGCAGAGGGGGGTGGACGACATGACAGGACATATGCCTCGGGAGGCACAGACATGACACGCGAAAAGATCTACCTCTTCGACACGACCCTGCGCGACGGGCAGCAGACGCCGGGCATCGATTTTTCGGTCGAGGACAAGATTGCCATCGCCGCCATGCTGGACGAATTCGGCCTGGACTATGTCGAGGGTGGCTATCCCGGTGCCAACCCGACAGACACGGCCTTCTTCGCCCAGAAGCGTACCACCAGCGCTTCTTTCGTCGCCTTCGGCATGACCAAGCGGGCAGGCGTCTCGGCCTCCAACGATCCGGGCCTCACGCAATTGCTGCAAGCCGAGAGCGATGCCGTCTGCCTGGTCGCCAAGACCTGGGACTATCACGTCGAAGTGGCGCTCGGCTGCACCAACGAAGAAAATCTCGAAAGCATCCGCGAGAGCGTCGAGGCGGTGGCCGCCGCCGGCAAGCAGCCGATGGTCGATTGCGAGCATTTCTTCGACGGCTACAAGGCCAATCCCGCTTACGCGCTGGCCTGCGCCAAAACGGCCTATGAGGCCGGTGCGCGCTGGGTGGTGCTGTGCGACACCAATGGCGGAACCCAGCCGCCGGAGATCCGCGACATCGTCCAGGCGGTGATCGCGGCCGGCGTTCCCGGCGCCTCGCTCGGCATCCATGCCCACAACGACACAGGCCAAGCGGTCGCCAATTCGCTCGCCGCCGTCGAGGCCGGCGTGCGCCAGATCCAGGGCACGCTGAACGGCATCGGCGAGCGCTGCGGCAATGCCAATCTGGTGACGATCATCCCGACGCTCTGTCTGAAGGAGACCTATGCGTCGCGCTTCGAAACCGCGATCGATACCGACAAGCTCATTGAGCTCACCCGGCTGTCGCATGCCTTCGACGAACTGCTCAACCGCTCGCCCGACCATCAGGCGCCCTATGTCGGGGCGTCCGCCTTCGCCACCAAGGCCGGCATCCACGCCTCCGCACTGCTCAAGGACCCGCGCACCTACGAGCATGTGGTGCCCGAAAGCGTGGGCAATTTCCGCAAGGTCATGGTCTCCGACCAGGGCGGCAAGGCCAATTTCATCAACGCGCTGAAGCGCCGCGGCATCGAGGTCGACAAACAGGATCCGCGGCTCGACAAGCTGATCTCGATCGTCAAGGAGCGCGAGTCGTCGGGTTATGCCTATGAGGGCGCGGATGCGAGCTTCGAGCTTCTGGCCCGCCGCACGCTCGGCACCGTGCCGGACTTCTTTGCGGTCGAAAGCTTTCGCGTCATGGTCGAGCGCCGTTTCGACAGCCATGGCCGGCTGAAGACGGTGTCGGAAGCGGTGGTAAAGATGGTGATCGACGGCAAGGCCGTCATGTCGGTCGCCGAAGGCGATGGCCCGGTCAATGCGCTCGATCTCGCGCTGCGCAAGGACATCGGCAAGTTCCAGGCCGAGATCGCCGATCTCGAACTCGCGGACTACAAGGTGCGTATCCTCAATGGCGGCACCGAAGCCATCACCCGCGTGCTCATCGAATCCACCGACGATACCGGCGTGCGCTGGTGGACCGTCGGCGTGTCGGAAAACATCATTGACGCCTCGTTCCAGGCGCTGATGGATTCGATCGTCTACAAGCTGATGAAGAACCGCGAACTCGCCGGCAAGATCGCCGCCGAGTGACGGCGGCGATCTGCATGCGGTGCATTTACACCGCCGGCGGGCTGAGGCGGGCGAAGCCTTCCTGGCGATAGTACGGGAAGTGCGGATAGGCTGCGTCCGTTACGCTCGCGGCGTCGAGCGCGGCGATCTGTTCGGCCGTCAGGGTCCAGCCGATGGCGCCGAGGTTCTGGCGCAGCTGCTCCTCGTTGCGGGCGCCGATGATGACCGAAGAGACGGTCGGGCGCGACAGCAGCCAGTTGAGCGCCACCTGCGGGACGGTCTTGCCGGTCTCCTCGGCAATGCCATCCAGCGCATCGACAACCCGGTAGAGCCGTTCCTCGTCGACCGGCGGGCCGAAGGCGGCCGTCTCGTGCAGTCGGCTCTGCTTGGGCAGCGGGCTGCCGCGGCGGATCTTGCCGGTGAGACGGCCCCAGCCGAGCGGGCTCCAGACCATCGCGCCGATGCCCTGGTCGATGCCGAGCGGCATCAGGTCCCATTCGTAGTCGCGGCCGACCAGCGAATAGTAGACCTGGTTGGCCACGTAGCGCGGCCAGCCGTGCTTTTCGGCGGCGGCCAGCGACTTCATGATCTGCCAGCCGGCGAAATTGGATACGCCGACGTAGCGAAGCTTGCCGGATGCGACGAGGCGGTCGAGCGTCGACAAGACCTCCTCGACCGGCGTCGAGGCGTCGAAGGCATGAAGCTGCAGGAGGTCGATATAGTCGGTGCCGAGGCGGCGCAGGGCGGCGTCGATGCTGGTCACGAGGCGCGCCGAGGATGTGCCCCAATCGGCAGGCCCGTCACCCATCGGCAGGCCGGTCTTGGTGGAGATCAGCACGTCTCCGCGCCGGCCCTTGATGGCCTGGCCCAGCACCTCCTCCGAGGCGCCGGCCGAGTAGACGTCGGCCGTGTCGAACAGGTTGACCCCGGCCTCGAGGCAGATGTCGATCATCCGCCGCGCCTCCGTCACATCCGTATTGCCCCAGGCACCGAAGAGCGGGCCGGAGCCGCCGAACGTGCCGGCTCCGAAACTGAGGGCCGGCACGCGCAGGCCGGAAGCTCCCAGACGACGATATTCCATGACAGTGTCCTTTCGATTGTTGATGCGTTTGGCTGGGTGTGGTTCAGGACTTGGCCGGCGCCGCATCCAGGCCCCGCTGCTCGCGGCGCATGGCGACGAGGGCGAGCCCGACGGCCGCGACCGGGAAGATGGCGGCGACGATCGGCAGATGAGCAAGGCCCGGACCGTGTTCGATGGTAAGCCCGCCGACCCAGGCGCCGATCGCATTGCCGAGGTTGAAGGCGGCGATGTTGAGGCTGGAGGCCAGCGCCTGCCCCATGCCCGTGGCCTTCTGCAGGATGCGCAGTTGCAGCGGCGCGACGGTGGCAAAGCCGGCGGCACCGAGCAGGCCCACCATGGCCGCGGCGGCGAACGGGTAACCGATCAGCATTTCCATGGCGACCAGCACCACGCCGAGCCCGCCCAGCGACAGGATCAGGGCGCGGTCGAGATTGCGGTCGGCCAGTCGGCCACCGAGGAGGTTGCCGACGACCAGACCCGCCCCGAACAGCAGCAGGATCGGCGAGACGGCCGTTTCGGCAAAGCCGCTGACCTGGGTGAGGATCGGCGCGATGAAGGTAAAGACGGCAAAGACCGCGGCGAAACCGAGCACGGTCATGACGAGGCTCGTTACCACCGGTTCGCTGAACAGCACCGAGAGGGACGTGCCCTTCTCGGTCTTGTCGGCCGCGGCGTCTTCCTTCGGCAGGAAAATGGTGAGAACGGCAAAGGCTATGACGCCGACGACGGCAACCGCCCAGAAAGTCATGCGCCAGCCATATTCCTGGCCAAGCCAGGTGCCGAGCGGCACGCCGACGATGTTGGCGACCGTAAGCCCGGTGAACATGACGGCGATGGCCGAGGCGCGGCGGTCCTTAGCGACGAGGCTGGTCGCCACCACGGAGCCGACGCCGAAGAAGGTGCCGTGGGCCAGCGCCGTGACCAGGCGGGCGACCATCAGCGCTTCGAAGTTCGGGGCCAGCGCACAGGCCGCGTTGCCGATGGTAAAGACCACCATCAGCAGCAGGAGCGTGGTGCGCGACTTCATCCGCCCGGCAAAGGCGGTGAGGATCGGCGCACCGACGACGACGCCGAGCGCATAGCCGGAGATCAGCAGGCCGGCCGTGGCGATCGAGATGCCGAGATCGCGGCCGACCTCGATCAGCAATCCCATGATGACGAATTCGGTGACGCCGATCCCGAAGGCGCCGGCGGTGAGAGCATAAAGGGCAAGGGGCATGGAGAGACATCCTCTATCTGGTGCCGTTAGGCTCTCCAGATAGACAGAGGCGGCTCGGTGAAATAGTATGCCGACAAGAACAATATATGTGAACTGAAGTCACCGAATGGCCCGACAGGACATCAATCGATCCGGCGAGATGGAGGTTTTCGTGCAGGTGGTGGAACGGGGCGGCTTTTCCGCCGCCGCCCGCGCCTGCCGCATGACCCCTTCGGCGGTCAGCAAGCTTGTCGCGCGGCTGGAAACCCGGCTCGGTACGCGGCTGGTCAATCGCTCAACCCGCAAACTGCTGCTGACGCCCGAAGGCCAGGTCTTCTACGAGCGCTCGATGCGCATCCTCGCCGACATCGACGAGGCGGAGAAAAGTGCTGCCTCGCTCGACAATCCGCGCGGCCTGATCCGCATCAACACCAGCGCGGCCTATGGCACGCATATCCTGGCGCCGGTGCTTTCCCGCTTCCTCGAAGCCCATCCCGGCATTTCCGTGGAAATCGTCCAGACCGACCTCGTGGTCGACCTGCTGGCGGAACGGGCCGACATCGCCATCCGCGCCGGGCCGATGGCGAGCTCCAGTCTGGTCGCCCGCAAGCTCGGCGAGACTGCGCTCGTGATCGTCGCGTCGCCGGACTATCTGGCGCGTCACGGCGAACCGCGGACCGCCGCCGACATGGATCGCCATTGCCGGTTGGGCTTCGGCTATGTGCGCGCGCTGTCCGACTGGGACGTCCCGGAGGGCGACGCCATCGTTCCGGTACCGGCGGTCGGCCGCGTCAGCGCCAGCGACGGCGAGGCGCTGCGTCATCTGGCGATCGGCGGCACGGGACTGGCGCGGCTTGCCGCCTTCACCGTGCGCGAGGACATCGCCGCCGGCCGGCTGGTCCAGGTGCTCGACGACCCGCGCACCCGGGTCAGCGAAGCCTTCCACGCGGTCTATGTCGGCCAGGGCGGTCACCTGCCCGCCCGCATCCGGGTGATGCTCGATTTTCTCTCGGAACACGGCCGGGTCAACTGATCGCGAACGAAGCCCCCGCCGCTCTAGCACTTTTGCGGTCACTCGGCGGCGGCCACGGCCAGCGCGTGGGTGGAGAGGCCCCAGTCGGGCTCGGAATACCATTCGTCCTCGGCCGGGACGCCCTTCCAGCGCAGGCTCTGCACCGCGCGCCAATTGTCGACGAAGGCGGCCCGAAGCCGCGTGTGGCAGGCCCAGTCCGACTGCGCGACGCCCTCGCCCCAGACGAAGGAGACGCCTTCGATGAAGCGGGCTGCGTAGCCCGCCGCCTCCCGCCGCATCAGGAGGAAGCCGGCCATGGCCGTATATTCGGGGCCCTTGCCGCCGCCCTCGAAGAGCGGCACGCCGAGGGGAAACAGCAGTCGTCCGCCCGGCTTCAGTCGCTCGATCCACGGATCGGCCGGCCGGTCGACGGCGAAGTTGACGTAGACGATGTCGGCATCTTCCTTTGGCCATTCTACCGCATTGCCGCAGATCACCTCGACATTGGCACGACCGGCGAGGCAGGCCCGTGCCCGCTCAGTGAGCGCCGGATCGTATTCGACCGCGAGAATACGCCCTTGCGGGCCGACGAGTTCCGAGAGGATGGCGGTGTAGTATCCTGTGCCGACGCCCGCATGGACCACGGTTTCGCCCCGTCGCGGCGCCAGCGAATGAAGGGCCAGCGCATGCAGGGACGGACTGCCGTTGTTGACGCCGCGCGGCGCGTCGAGTGCCACCAGCACATCCTCGTAGAGGGTTGCCACATCATGCGACGGCGCCTCGCGATAGCCGCCATGTTCCTGGATCAGCCAGGGCGGCGGCCCGAGGAAGTCCTCGCGTCTGACATGGGAAAAGGCGTTCGCCAGAGGGCCGTCCTCGAGGACGCCCGCCTTCTGCAGCATGCGCACCGCATAGTGCCGACGCTGCTCCATCGTCGAACCGGCCAGCATGATCCGTCTCCATCCGCTCGGCCCCCGACGCAAATTTGCCGCGCGCACGCATCAAAAGCAATCAGGCATTGTTCACCCGAATGAATTTGCTCATTCGCAAGTCATCCGCTAACCCGCATGCCCAGATATTGATCAGGATGCGACCATCATGAGCGACGAGATCGCCCCGGCAGTGAAGAACGAGGACAGCGCGCGCGGTTTCGCTTTCGCCTTTGCTGCCTATTTCATGTGGGGTTTCCTGCCGCTCTACCTGAAGCTCGTGGCGCATATTTCGCCGATGGAAGTCGTCGCCCATCGCGTCATCTGGTCGCTGCCGATCACCGCGGTGATCCTGCTTCTGCTCAAGCGCGGCGGCGACGTGTGGAAGGCGATCCGCACGCCCTCCATGCTCGGTATGGCGCTGGTGACGGCGAGCCTGGTGACCATCAACTGGCTGGTCTATGTCTATGCGATCACGTCGGGCCATGCGCTGCAGGGCGCGCTCGGCTATTACATCAATCCGCTGATCTCGGTGCTGATCGGGGCCATTCTGCTCAAGGAGCGCATGATGCTGCCGCAGAAGGTCGCCATCCTTCTGGCGGCGATCGCGGTCGCCATCCTCACCTATGACGCCGGCGGCCTGCCTTGGATCTCGCTGGCGCTCGCGTTTAGCTGGGGCTTCTACGCCTTCTTCCGCAAGACGCTGCCGATCGGCCCCAATCAGGGTTTCTTCCTCGAGATCCTGATCCTGTCGGTGCCGGCCTGCCTCTACATCCTGTTCGTCGAAATGAGCGGCACGGGGCACATGGTCAACGGCAATGGCGCAAGCGATATCGGGCTGCTGATCTTCAGCGGCATCGCCACCGCCATTCCGCTGATGAGTTACGCCAACGGGGCGAAACTGCTCAGGCTGTCGACGATCGGCATGATGCAGTACATTGCCCCGACCATGGTGTTCATCACCGCCGTTTTCGTGTTTCATGAACCCTTCGGCCAGACGAAGTTCATCGCCTTCCTGTTCATCTGGGCCGGCCTGATCACCTATTCCTGGCCGATGATCCGCGAGTATCGCAACCGCTGAGCGGCGAAAGCAAGCGGGCGGCGACATCGGCGAAACCGAGTGGAGACATGCGATGCAGATGGCGGACATAGCCTTCGGCACCACCGACTGGAGCACGATCGAGGCGACAGAGCACAAGGGCGAGACGGGCGCTGCCACCTGGCGCACACGCCAATTCGGTCCGATCCGGGTCCGGATGGTGGAATACACGCCCGGCTATCTGGCGGATCACTGGTGCGTCAAAGGGCATATCCTGCTCTGCCTCGAGGGCGAGCTGACGACCGAGCTTGCCGATGGTCGCGTCTTCGTGCTGAAGCCGGGCATGAGCTATCAGGTGGCCGACAATGCCGAACCCCACCGCTCCTCAACCCAAGTCGGCGCCAAATTGTTCATCGTCGATTGACCGACCCCGGCTTCAAAGCCGGGAAATGACCTCATCGGCCCCGTCGAGGTCGGTGACCGTTTCCAGTTTTTCGAGAATGGCCGGGACGATGTCGTCGATCTCGGCGATCACCATGGGCTGGACCCTGTGGGCGGTGTGGATGAAGCCCTGCTCGCGCATGTGGCGCACCAGTTCCAGCATCGGATCCCAGAAACCGTTAACATTGGCGAAGACCATCGGCTTTTCGTGGCGGCCGAGCTGTGCCCAGGTCATGATCTCGACGATCTCCTCCAGCGTACCGATACCACCCGGCAAAGTAACGAAGGCATCGGCGCGTTCGAACATGGCGTGCTTGCGCTCGTGCATGTCCCTGGTGACGATCAGCTCGTCCAGCTGGCCGAGGGAATGGCGCGTGGCCTCCATGTCGACGAGGAATTCCGGAATGATGCCGGTCACCTGACCGCCGTTCGACAGAACGCCGCTGGCGACCGCCCCCATGATGCCCTTGGTGCCGCCGCCATAGACGAGGCGCATGCCGTTCGCCGCGATCGAGCGGCCGAGCGCGCGGCCGGCAGCCATGTAGGCAGGGTCGCGACCGGGCTGTGAACCGCAATAGACGCAGACGGATCGAATCGAAGATGCTTTTTCAGTCATGTCCGAAAGATGACTATGGAGCGGCGACAAGGTCAACAAAATTGACGGAAACCTGTTCGCCACAATCTCGAATCCCTTGAGAACGCTTGTGAAAGTCGAAAGATAGGGCTAGCAATTTTGAAGAATATGGCGGCTGTTCCGCCCGGAGACTGACGATGATGAAAAACCGCGCCGTTTGGGTGGCCCTGTTGGTGCTCGGCGTTGCAACCCTGCTGATGGTGTTCTTCGTCCTGCCGCGCGTTTCGCCGGTCAAGGACGATGCCTCGCAGGCCGTCACCACGGCCGTCGATACGGCCAAGGACGCCGCTGCCACGGCAGAAGCCACGGTCGCGGACGCTGCCAAGACGGCAGCGGAAAAGATGGACCGGCTGAAGGCCGAGGCCACCACGGCAGTGACGACCATGAAGGCGCTGTTTGCCGACGGCCGCACGCCGGCGGCCGATGCCTTCGCCACCGCCAAGGGTGTGGCCCGGGCCGCCGTTTCGGCGCTCGCCGCCCTGGACATTCCGGCAGGGATCGACGCTGCGCTCGACACAGCGATGAAGAAGGCCCGCGAAGACGCCTCCAAGGCCCTCGCCCTCATCGAGTCCCTGCCCGACGATCCGGCCAAGGCCGCAGCCCTCATCGCCTCCATCGAAAGCGCGCTGACGGGCGCCGCGGCAACTGAACCGGCACCTGCCGCTCCGGCCGCAGTATCTGACGAGGCGGCCGATGCCGGCTTGCCGCGCTTCGACGTTCTGCGCGTCGAGCCCGATGGCTCGACCGTGATCGCCGGCAATGCCGCTCCGGGTTCGAAGCTTGAGATCGTTTCCGGCGACAAGGTTATCGCCACGCTTGAGGTCGACCCGAGCGGCGACTTCGCCGCCGTGCTCGACCAGCCGCTGCCGGCGGGCGACCACAGCCTGCAGCTCAAGGCGACCGGCACGGACGGCAAGGCGCTCACCTCGGACGAAGTCGCGACCATTTCCGTTCCCGCCGATCCGAACGGCAAGCTGCTGGCCATGGTTTCCAAACCCGGCGAGGCAAGCCGGCTGATCACCCTGCCCGAAAGCGTCAACTCCGGCACCAAGCAGGAGCGCGTCGCCGCGAGCGAGACCACACCGGCGACGGACAATTCGGCGACAGCACCTGCCGAGACCGCCGCGGCTGCGACCACGCCATCGACGGCACCGACCGAGACCGCGCCGGCCGCCCAGCCGGCCGAGATCCAGGTCACCGCCGTCGAGATCGAGGGCAACCGCATCTTCGTGGCCGGCAAGGCCCCCGCCGGCAGCAGCGTGCGCGGCTTTGCCGACGAGACGCTGATCGGCACGGTCGTCACCGACGCCAGCGGCCATTTCGTCGTCGACGGCGAGGTGCCGCTTTCGGTCGGCGCCCACGTGATCCGTGCGGAACTGCTCGACGCCAACGGCGCGGTCGTCGTGCGCGCCTCCGTGCCGTTCGACCGCCCCGAGGGCGAGCAGGTATCCGTCGTCGCGCAGAACAGCCAGACGGCGTCCGGACAGGGCGGCGCCATGGTACCGGTCGATCTCGCCGCCTTCGAAAAGCTGCGCGGCTCGCTCGGCCAGGCCTTCGCCCTGCTGCAGGGACTTTATGTCGATGGCAAGAAGCCGGCGCTCGAGGAGCTTGCCGCCGCCCGTTCGGCCACCGAAATCGGCCTGAAATCGATTGCCGATTTCCGTCCGGCCGCCATTTCGGCGGTCCCGCTCGCCGATTTCGTCGCCGCCACCGCCGGAAAGGCCGGCAAGGCCCTTGCCGCGCTGCAGGCACTGCCGAATGACATCGAGGCGGTCGGCGCCGAACTGCCGAAGATCGCTGCGCTGATCGAGGCCGTGCTTTCGCCAGTCGCCCCCTCGCCCGAGCCAGTCATGCCGGCCGCAGCGGAGGCAACGGCAACGCCGGCCGCGCCATCAGTGCCCGCCACGACCACGCTGGACACCGCAGCGGCGCCGGCCGAACCGAAGACGATCGAGCAGGCACCGCTGACCGAGAGCCGCAACAGCGTGATCATCCGTCGCGGCGATACGCTGTGGCAGATCTCGCGCCGCGTCTACGGCCAGGGCGTGCGCTACACGACCATCTACCTCGCCAATGCCAACCAGATCAGCAATCCGGATCTGATCGAGCCGGGCCAGGTCTTCCAGGTCCCGAACGAGGCGTTGCCCAATGCCGAAGAGATCCATCGCAAGCGGCTGAGCGGCGAGCCGGTGAACTGAGCAAACGGCGGGGACTTTCTCCGTCCGGACATTGCATTGGGCGAAACGAAGCCCTATCTGCGAACCAGGCGGCGGCTCCAAGGGAGTCGCCGCCTTTTGCGCTAAAGAGGCTTTCAGGGGCGGATCGGGAATGGCTGACAACAAGAAGAAGACGGTTTCGGCGGACGATAGCAATCCCCTCGGTACGCTCGTCAACCTCTGGCCCTACATGTGGCCGCGCGACCGGCTGGACCTCAAGATGCGGGTCGTCTGGGCGACGATCTTCCTGCTGGTGTCGAAGTTCGTGCTCATCCTCGTCCCCTATTTCTTCAAATGGGCGACCGACGCGCTGAACGGCAAGCTCGACATGGTGGGCATCCTGCCCACCTTCCTGCTCGGCGCCGTGGCGCTGGTCATCGTCTACAACCTCACCCGCATCGCCCAGGTCGGCCTCAACCAGCTGCGCGACGCGCTGTTTGCCAGCGTCGGCCAGTATGCCGTGCGCCAGCTCGCCTATCGGACCTTCGTGCACATGCACCGCCTGTCGCTGCGCTTCCATCTGGAGCGCAAGACCGGCGGCCTGTCGCGCATCATCGAGCGCGGCACCAAGGGCATCGAGACGATCGTCCGCTTCACTATCCTCAACTCGATCCCGACGCTCATCGAATTCCTTCTGACGGCGGCGATCTTCTGGTGGAGCTACGGCTTCTCCTATCTCGCCGTCACGGCCTTCACCGTGTGGGCCTATATCTGGTTCACCATCCGCGCCAGCGACTGGCGCATCGGCATCCGCCGGGCGATGAACGACAGCGACACCGACGCCAACACCAAGGCGATCGACTCGCTGCTCAACTTCGAGACCGTCAAATATTTCGGCAATGAGGAGATGGAGGCCAGCCGCTTCGACCAGTCGATGGCGCGCTACGAGAAATCGGCCACCCAGGTCTGGACCTCGCTCGGCTGGCTGAACTTCGGCCAGGGCGTGATCTTCGGGGTCGGCACCGCCGTCGTCATGGTGATGTCGGCCATCGCCGTGCAGCAGGGTCAGCAGACGATCGGCGACTTCGTCTTCGTCAACGCCATGCTGATGCAGCTCTCCTTCCCGCTCAATTTCATCGGTTTCGTCTACCGCGAAATCCGCCAGGGGCTGACCGACATCGAGCAGATGTTCGACCTCCTGGAAGTGGACGCCGAAGTCGTCGACAAGCCCGGCGCGACCGAGCTTTCGATCCGTCAGGGCGGCGCGATCGCCTTCAAGGACGTGCATTTCGCCTATGATCCGCAGCGCCCGATCCTCAAGGGCATCTCGTTCGAGGTGCCGGCCGGCAAGACGGTCGCCGTGGTCGGCCCGTCGGGCGCAGGCAAGTCGACGATCTCGCGACTGCTCTACCGCTTCTACGACATCCAGCAGGGCTCGATCACCATCGACGGCCAGGACGTGCGCGATATCACCCAGAAGAGCCTGCGCGCGGCGATCGGCATGGTTCCGCAGGACACCGTGCTGTTCAACGACACCATCGCCTACAATATTCGCTACGGGCGCCCCTCTGCCAGCGATGCCGACATCGCCCAGGCCGCCGAAGTCGCGCAGATCGGCCATTTCATCACCGAACTGCCGGACGGCTTCCAGACCAAGGTCGGCGAACGCGGCCTGAAGCTCTCGGGCGGCGAGAAGCAGCGCGTGGCGATCGCCCGCACGGTGCTCAAGGCACCGCCGATCCTGATCCTCGACGAGGCGACCTCGGCGCTCGACACGACGACCGAGCAGGAAATCCAGGCGGCACTCGACGTGGTGTCGAAGAACCGTACGACGCTGGTCATCGCCCATCGGCTCTCGACCGTGGTGGATGCCGACGAGATCATCGTACTGAAGGGTGGCGAGATCGCCGAGCGCGGCACCCATGCCGCTCTGCTGGAAAAGCAGGGCCTTTATGCCTCGATGTGGAACCGCCAGCGCGAAGCCACGCAGGCGGAAGAGCATCTGCGGCAGGTCCGCGAGAGCGACGAACTCGGCGTCGTGGTGCGCAAGCCGCCGGCATCCTGAGGCCAATCGCTATTCTCGCCGAGTCAGTCCGAACCTAGGCGGCGACGCAGATCCGGTTGCGGCCGCTGTTCTTGGCGAGATAGAGCGCATTGTCGGCGCGCTTGAGGGCCTCGTCCAAGGTTTCCTCCAGTGGATCGAAGCCGGCAAGACCGATACTGACCGTGCCGGCCACAGCCGACAGGGCCGCTTGACGGCAACTGCGCTCGACTTCGACCCGCATCCGATCGGCTATGCGTTCGGCGTCATCGATCGATGCGTCGGGAAACAGCGCGTAGAACTCCTCGCCACCGGCCCGAGCGATGACATTGCCCTCACCGATCGTGTCCTCCAGCACACTGGCGATCAGCCGCAGGGCGTTGTCCCCCTCGGCATGACCCAGCCGGTCATTGATCAGCTTGAACTGGTCGACATCGGCGACGGCCACCGCCAGGCGTTGGCCTTCACCGGCGGCCCGGCGCATGATCTGGTCGGCCAGTTCGAAGAACTTGCGCCGGTTATAGGCATTGGTGAGCGGATCGCGCTCGGCGGCCTCGATCAATCGCGCCTCGAGCATCTTGCGCTCGGTGATGTCGAGGATCGCCCCGGCAATACCGCGCGCGCAACCGTCGCCGCCCTGCATGGCCGCCTTGTGGAAGACGACATGGCGGCTTGCTCCGTCGGAATGTCGGACCTCGCTCTCGTAGACCTGTATCCCGCCGCGCATCAGCAATTCGTCGTCGGCTTCCTGGTAACGGCTCGCCAGCGCTTCAGGGGCCACTTCGAAGACCGAGCGGCCGACGACGCCGTCCGGCGTTCTGCCAATGAAGGTGGCGAAGGCGACATTGCAGCCGACATAGATGCCTTCGGCGTTCTTGAAAAAGATCGGCGCCGGGAGGTTGTCGATACAGGCCTGAAGGTAGTCGCGCTCAAGAGCAAGATGGCCCCGTTGCTGGTACGTGGCGCGGCCCCTTTCGAGCGCCCGCCGCGTGCGAGCCAGGCAGATGGCGATACTCTCGGCCGAGGTCGGGTCGACGACATCGTCGGCGCCGAGAGCGATGGCGCGCTCGATCCATCCGCCACTGAGCTTCTCCGTCGCGATGACGAGATAGGCATGTTCGCCCAATGAGCGGCGCAGTTCGCGCACCGCATTGCCCAGCCGTTCGGCCGCCACGGGGACGAGGTAGGCGATTGGACTTTCGGGAATTTCGATGGACAACGGCGCGGTCACGCCCTGCGCGGCCAGGAGCGGCGGTATCGGACGGCTATCGACGGCAAGCCAGAAGACCTCACGGTCGTCCTTCGTATGGGCCTGTCGCATCGAACTCTGTTCAATACTGGACAACTGCTCTTCCGATTTCATGACGGCGGAAATACATCCTTGCGGGACGCGCCTGAAAGTTTTGACCTACCATTTTAGGGGGTAATTGTTGACGGAAGGTGCATGGGCTCCCAACTACCAAAAATGGTCACGATGTGACGCCATTTGCCGCGTCCTTCGGTTTCGGTGGCTTGAGCATTGCCCCCGGCGCGCTTTCGGGGTAGTCAGCCACGTCGATCCTTTGCAGCGAAACGGGGTTTTTCATGGATCTGTTCGAGAGTATCCGTAAGGCTATCGTGCCTGTGCACAAGGAGGGCTACCCCTTCGTCGCCATCTTCTTCGTGGCGTCCCTGATCCTCGGCTGGATGTTCGAGCCGCTCTTCTGGATCGGCATGGTGCTGACCCTGTGGTGCGCCTATTTCTTCCGCGATCCGGAGCGGGTCACGCCGCAGGATGACGATCTCGTCGTCAGCCCGGCCGACGGTCGCGTCTCCGCCATCCAGATGACCGTTCCGCCCGAGGAACTGCATCTCGGCACCGAACCCATGCTGCGCATCTCGATCTTCATGAACGTGTTCAACTGCCATGTGAACCGCTCACCGATGCGCGGCCGCATCGCCAATATCGTCTACCGCGAGGGCAGTTTTCTCAACGCCGAGCTGGACAAGGCGAGCGAAGAGAACGAACGCAACGGCCTCGTCATCGAAACCAGCCACGGCGACCTCGGCGTCGTGCAGGTCGCCGGCCTCGTCGCGCGCCGCATCGTCTGCTGGGCCAATCCGAACGACCCGCTGGCCGCCGGCGAGCGTTTCGGCCTCATCCGTTTCGGTTCGCGCCTCGACGTATTCGTGCCGGCCGGCGCGGAACCGCGCGTGTCCATCGGCCAGACCGCAATCGCCGGCGAGACGGTGATCGCCGAGTTCGGCTCGGCCAAGGGACCCGTCGTCAGCCGCCGCAGCTGAGGCCAGGGAGGACACGCCGCATGCAGACGCCAAAGCCGCCGGCCGACGAGAACGGGCAAAATGATCGCGCACGCGGCCCTCGCCTTCGCGAGATCCCCTTGCGACTGCTCGTGCCGAACCTGATTACGGTGCTGGCCATCTGCGCCGGTTTGACCGGCATTCGGCTGGCCTTCGAGAACCGCTATGAACTGGCGGTCATGATGGTGCTTGCCGCAGCTTTCCTCGACGGCATCGACGGGCGCATTGCGCGCATGATGAAGGCGACGTCCAAGTTCGGCGCGCAGATGGATTCACTCGCCGACATCGTCAATTTCGGTGTCGCCCCTGCCCTCGTGCTCTACGTCTTCATCCTCGACCAGGCCCGCTCGTTCGGCTGGATCGCGGCGCTGATCTACGCCATTGCCGCGGGGCTGCGTCTTGCCCGCTTCAACGTCATGGCCGAGCGCGAGACCAAGGTTCCTTGGCAATCGGAATTCTTCGTCGGCGTGCCTGCTCCGGCCGGAGCCATGCTGGTGCTGCTGCCGGTCTATCTCGGCTTCCTCGGCGTCCCTCCGAGCGCGCCTGTCGCCTTTGCCGGCGCCATCTACACCATTCTGATCGCCTATCTGCTGGTCAGCCGCCTGCCCGTCTGGTCGGGAAAGTCGGAGACCAGCCGCATCCGCCGCGATCTCGTCCTGCCGATGATTCTCGGCGTGGTGCTCTACGTGGCGCTGCTGATGAGCTTCACCTGGGAAGTGCTGTCGCTGACCGTGCTCGGCTATCTTCTGTCGCTGCCGTTCGGCGCCCGCTCATGGCACCGCCGCTACGGCACGCTGACCATCGGCGAGGAAGCCCCTGAAAAGGGTCTCTCCGAGATCGATCGGGGTCTCTGAGCCGCGGTTTTCGCCTAACCGCAGCCTTTTCCCGGAGAAATTTGCTCTTTTCTCGCGAAACATGGCCGCTTCTGATCAAAATTGATTTGCCTCGTGGTCTGCGCCACGCTTTTGTCGTGATCTGCTCGAATAGAGCGAAAAACAAAAACAAAAAATCATCCAGGAAACACTTCAGGAGCACGACATGACCACCAAGGCCCCCGCCGAGGCAAAGCCGGCGAACCCGAGTCTCGATTCCCACTACAGGCCGCTCGGTCTGAAGGCAGTCATCGCCGCCGCGCTGATGCTGAAGCGCAAGCCGGTCAAGAAGGCCGTCGCCTGAGGTTCAGAACAGGCTCATCTGGCCACCACCCGATGACTTCTTCTCCGGCTTGGCCACGACCAGGCTTTCCCCGACCGGGGCTTGCACCTCCGGTCCGGTATTCTTGACCTTGTTGACAAGGTCGGACACGGGCACCGCCTCGAAGAAATCCTCTTGCGCCGGCACCATGAGATCCGCCACCTCGCGCGGCTCGCGGGTCTTGCAGTCCAGCCAGCGTTCGAAATCCTCGGCCTTGATCACCACCGGCATGCGATCGTGAATGCGTCCGATCGTGCGGTTGGAGCCGACGGTCAGGATGGCACCGGTGTCGACTTCCGATCCGTCCGCCGACGACCACGTCTCCATCAGGCCGGCGAAGGCGACAATCTTGCCATGGCGCGGCTTGATCCAGTAGGCCTGCGATTTCTCGCCGCTGTCCTTGGCCGGACGATGCCATTCATAGAAGCCGGAGGCCGGGACGAGCACGCGCCGATGCCGCATGGCGGCGCGGAACGAGGCCTTGCCGATGGCCGTCTCCGAACGCGCGTTGATCAGCAGCGGGAAATCGTTCGGATCCTTCACCCAGCCGGGGATGAGCCCCCAGCGGACGAGGACCGCCTTGCGGTCCGGCAGATTGCTTCCGGCCTCCGGCCGATCGCCGGAAACGACCACCAGGATCGGCTGGGTCGGCGCGATATTGTAACGCGCCGGAAACCCTTCGAGCTCAAGCAGCCCAAGGAACTCCTGAACCTCTTCAGGTGTCGCCGTCAGTGAAAAACGTCCGCACATGCGGAATCCATCGCACTTGCCGCCGGACCGGTCAAGGCGACGGCGCGTGGCCCCGGCGCTTGCGACCAGAAGCAAAACTGGCGATAGTCGAACGGTCGATTCTCCGCCGCGCCCAGTGCACGTCGACAGCCCCCAGGAGATCCGCTTCATGCAGACCCGCCCTCGCCTTGCCTCTTCCGCCATCGTCGAACGCGAAGGCCGCTTCCTGCTCGTGCGCCGGCGCAACCCGCCGGCCGCCGATCTCTTCGCCTTTCCCGGCGGACGGGCCGAGCCCGGCGAAACGCCGGAGGAAACCGCGATCCGTGAACTGTTCGAGGAGACCGGGCTGGAGGGTCGCGCGGCGCGTCTCTTCGAAACGCTCGAACTGCTGCCCGAAGACGGCATGCCGGAAAGCCATTTCCTGCTTTCCGTCTTCCGCGTCGAGGCGGCTGCGGAAACGGTCGCCATCGCCGACGACGATGCGCTCGAGGCCGGCTGGTTCCTGCCCGAGGAGATCGCCCGCCTGCCCGTTCCCGACAGCGTGCGCGCCTGCGTCGAGAGGCTGGTCAGGGGCGGCGAAGCGGGATAAACAAGGGTTCGGCGCTCGATCGCCGACGATTTTACCGCAGCGACGACAAGGCAGGGCATGCGCGCTAGAGGATTTTCCGCCAAGGCTTTATTCGTGGCCGCCGCCCTTGCCATTGGTGCGCTTCCGGCGAATGCGCAGGCGCCCCAGGCACCCGCAGCACCGGAAGCCACGCCCGAATCGACAGAGAAGCCCGCGCCTTACGACGACAAGCTCGCCCGCCTTTCGGAGATCATCGGCGCGGTGCACTACCTGCGCAATCTGTGCGACAAGGAAGGCGAGCCCGAATGGCGCGAGGCCATGCAAGAGCTCGTGGATGCAGAGACCGGCACCGAGCCGAAAAGGCGCGCACGCATGGTCTCGGCCTACAATCGGGGATACCGCTCCTTCGCCTCGGTCTACACGACCTGCACGGCGTCGGCGATCGCCGCCGAGGGTTTCTACCGTAACGAAGGCGCAACACTGGCTGTCGAAATCGCCGCCCGTTATGGAAATTAACGATTAATTCACCTGTTTTGGTCTCGGGCCGTGTCGTTTTGATAAAAGACTGATAGTGTCATTAACAGGTGAGTAAGGACTACGCTTCGGGGAATGACCATGGAACCGCGCCGCAACGAGATCGACGACATGATCGTGCATGAGAAGACGCAGGCCGCGCTGGAATACCAGAACGAAGCCTGGGCCGACGGCATCGCGGATGGCATCGAACCGGAAATTATCGCCGACGCGGCTTTCGCCCTGGCCATGCGGGAGACCATCCGGATTCATGGTGAAAACGGCGCCGAAGCGGTGCTCGAATCGCTGCGCAGCCGTATGCTTGCCGGCGAGTTTTCGCCCGAACGTCGTGTCCAGTAACAAGATCCAGAGGCACTGCAATGCATAGCAGGCTGAAGCCCTTGTGGCACGATCGCCTCGTGCGCCTCCTTTCTGTTGCCCTGGCCATCGGTTTGACGACAGCGCCCATGCGGCCGGCCCTGGCCCTTTCCGACATTCCGCCGATCCCAGCACCCCAGCAGGACCCGACTACGCCGCAAACGCCCGCGGAAGACGAGAAGGTCGACGAGCTTCCCGATCCCGGCCTGACCGGCATTCCCGATCCCGATCCGCTGATCAAGAAGCCAGAGACGCAACAGCCTCCCGACAATGCTGACGCAGACGAGCCTCCGCCGGAAGTCATCCACGACATCACCAGGGCCCCCGAGCCGGTGCGCCGCCTGCGCGAACAGATGATCGAAGCGGCCGCTTCGGGCGACATCGAGCGGCTGCGCACGCTGATGAATCCGGGTCCCAACCAGACCCAGATCCTCATGGAGACCAGCGAGGATGCCGATCCGGTCGCCGCGCTCAAGCAATTGTCCGGCGACGACGAGGGCGCCGAAATCCTCGCCATCCTGATCGATATCCTGTCGACCGGCTTCGTGCGCGTCGATGTCGGCACACCGAACGAGACCTATGTCTGGCCCTATTTCGCCGAGAAGCCGCTGGCCATGCTGACCCCGCCGGAAAAGGTCGAACTGCTGCGCATCGTCACTGCGGGCGACTTTGCCGAGATGGAAGAACTCGGCAACTACAATTTCTTCCGGCTCGGCATCACGCCGGACGGCAAGTGGAAGTTCTTCACCGCCGGCGACTGAGTTTCTCCCAAGCGGCGTGCACTTCGGCACAACTTTCGCCGTGGATCATTTGCCGGCGGATGGCTGGAATCGATTCCCTTTTGCGATGCGATGTTCTAACTCTCGGGCATCGACCAACCGGAAGGGAACGACGATGCCCGCAGCCTCCCTGCCCGACCGCGCACTGATCCAGCTATCCGGTGCCGATGCCGAGCATTTCCTGCACAATCTGGTGACCACAGACATCGCGGCGCTGCCCCCGGGCGAGGCCTGGCCCGGCGCGCTTCTGACGCCGCAGGGCAAGATCCTGTTCGACTTTCTCGTCTGGCGCGACGGCGACGGCTTCGTGCTGGACACCGCCGTCGGCCAGCGCGAAGCGCTGATCAAGCGGCTGTCGATGTACAAGCTCCGTGCCGCTGTGGAGATCGTGCCGCTTGAGCCGACCGGCGTGACCGTCGCCTGGGGCGAGGATGTGGACGAAGCCGGTCTCGTCGATCACCGATTCGCCGTTGCCGGTGTCCGGGTCACGCGCAAGCCGGGCGGCGGACAGGCGGAAGCCTCGCAGGGTTACGACGCCTTGCGCGTGCTTGCCGGCGTCGCCGAATCCGGTTCCGATTTCGCCCTTCAGGACGCTTTTCCCCATGACGTGCTGTTCGATCTGATCGGCGGCGTCTCGTTCAAGAAGGGCTGTTATGTCGGCCAGGAGGTGGTGTCGCGCATGCAGCATCGCGGCACGGCGCGGCGCCGGGTGGTCTTGGTGACGGCGGATGCCGTCCTGCCAGCCACCGGCACGGAGCTTACCGCCGGCGGTAAACCGATCGGCACGCTCGGCACGGTCGCTGGCAATCGCGGCTTGGCCATCGTGCGGATCGACCGCGCCGGCGAGGCCATCGCCGCCGCGACGCCGATCCTTGCGGGCGAGACCACCGTCGCGCTGTCGCTTCCGGCCTGGTCCGGGCTTTCCTTTCCCACCAGCGCGGCCGAGGAGGGCTGAACCATGGCCGAGGCAGCCGCACTTTCGGGGCGCGCCTGGCAGCGCATGCTGTCCGGGCGGCGGCTCGACCTGCTCGATCCCTCGCCGCTCGACGTGGAGATTTCCGACATCGCCCATGGGCTGGCGCGCGTCGCCCGGTGGAACGGCCAGACCTCGGGCGACCATGCCTTCTCGGTCGCCCAGCACAGCCTGATGGTCGAAGACATCTTTCGCCGCATCAACCCGAAGGCGACTGCCGACGAAATGCAGATGGCGCTTTTGCACGACGGCCCGGAATACGTGATCGGCGACATGATCTCGCCGTTCAAGGCCGTGGTGGGAGGCGGCTACAAGCTGGTGGAGAAACGGCTGGAAGCGGCGATCCATTTGCGCTTCGGCCTGCCGGCGCATCCGACCCGCGCGCTGAAGGACCAGATCAAGAAGGCCGACACCATTTCCGCCTATTTCGAAGCGACCGAGCTTGCCGGCTTTGCCGAGCCGGAGGCCCGCAAGTTCTTCGGCCAGCCGCGCGGGATCGCCCGCGACAGCCTGCTGATCGCGCCGCTGCCGGCTTACCAGGCGCAGGCGCTGTTCCTCGAGCGCTTCGAGGCGATCGAGGCGGCGCGCACGGTCCACTCGAAGGCGGCGTCATGAGCCTGATCGTCGTCTCGCCGCTGTCACGCATCGCCGAACTTGCCGTTCGCCACAAGGCGCGCGAGATGATCACGCTGATGGCCGAGAGGCAGGATTTTCATCGCCCGGCGGTGATCTCGGCGGAGCGGCACCTGAAGCTCGGCGTCAACGACATCACCTTTGCCGGCACCGGCGATCTGATCGCGCCGCAGGAGCGCCATGTGCTCGAGATCATCGCGTTCGCCCGCGCCTGGGACCAGAGCGCGCCGCTGCTCATCCATTGCTGGATGGGCGTATCGCGTTCGCCCGCCGCAGCGTTGATCGCCAGCCTCGCTGTCGCACCGGACGATGACGACGAGGTGCTGGCGCTTCGGCTGCGGGCCGCCTCGCCCTATGCCACCCCGAATTCCCGCCTGATCGAGATCGGCGACAGCCTGCTTTCGCGCGGCGGACGGCTGACGGCGGCGGTCAAGGCGATCGGACGCGGCGCGGATGCCGACGGCAATGCGCCCTTCGTTCTGACCGTTCCGGTCCTGGCGGAACATTCATGACGGACCGCACCACCTCCGTCGAGATCGGCCTCAATGCGGCGATCGTCGCGGTGACCAGCGGCACTCCGCGCATTCTGGTGGTGAGCGATCCGACCAGCACTTTGGAAAGCCTGCCCTTCGGCCCGTTCGACCCCGTCCGCCACCGGACGATGGAAATGTCGCTGCGCACCACGGTCACGGCTCAGACCGAACTGCACATGGGCTATATCGAACAGCTCTACACATTCGGCGACCGGGGCCGGTACAAGATGGCCGGCGATGTCGGGCCGCATGTCGTCTCGGTCGGCTATCTGGCGCTGACCCGCATGGATCCCGCCCGCGAGGCGAGCCTCAACGCCGCGGGCGTACACTGGCGCGACTGGTACAGCTACCTGCCCTGGGAGGACTGGCGACACGGCCGGCCCGTGGTGATCGACCGGGTGATCCTGCCGGCGCTTGCGCAATGGGCGGAAGAGGACCCGAGCGAGGACAAGGCGGAGATGCGGCCGTCGCGCCGCTCGCGGCTGAAGCTCGCCTTCGGGCTAGACGATTTTCCCTTCGACGAGGAGCGGGTTCTCGAGCGCTACGAGTTGCTCTACGAGGCCGGACTGGTGGAGGAGGCCGTGCTCGACGGCCGGGTCGCGGCCCGGCGCGTGTCGGAGCCGATCGGCATAGCCATGCGCTTCGATCACCGGCGGATCGCCGCGACCGCGCTCGCGCGGCTGCGCGGCAAGATCAAGTATCGTCCGGTGGTGTTCGAACTGATGGCATCGGAGTTCACGCTGACCGAACTGCAGGCAACGGTCGAGGCCATCTCCGGCCGGCACCTGCACAAGCAGAATTTCCGCCGTCTGGTCGAGGGCGCCGAACTGGTGGAACCGACCGGCGAAATGCTCGCGACCGGCGGCCGGCCCGCCGCCCTTTTCCGCTTCCGCCGCCAAATTCTCGAGGAGCGCCCGGCGCCCGGCCTCAAGCTCGGCGGACGCTGAAGCGGACGGCGCGCGCGGCTCCAATCCGGTCGCCCGCGCTTGCCTCTGAGGTGTCCTGCCGAAAGCGCCGTAGTGCTGACGCTCGGTACTGGACGAGTACAGGGGACATCTGGCCGACCTCGCGCCAGATGATCAAATCCGTCAAGCAGGCCTTCGACGAGAACGGGATCTCCATCCCGTTCCCGCAGGTGACCTACAATGCCCGCTTGCCGGGGCTCACAGCCGCCGACGCCGCGGCCGAACGGGAAGACGCCTGAGCGCGATCACCTAGGACGGCCGAACGCCGCGTCAGAGCGACAGCTTGGTTGCCGAGGTCTCTCCGTCGTCGCCTTCGCTGCTGCCGGCATAGGCCGTGTAGGCTGCGATCACCTGCTTCATCTCCTCCAGCACGTCGAACAGGCTGACGGTATCGTCGTCCTCGTCTGAAGCGTCATCGGCCGGCGGAGGCGGCGGGCCTTCCGGACGCAGTTCCTCCATAGCATCGACGAACTGGGATTGCGTCAGGGATCCGGTGCCCTCGCCGTCGAGTTCGGCAAAGAGCGACGTGGCGTCCTCCTCGCTCATGTCCTCGGGACGGGCGGCGACGAATTCGGCTTCGGTGACCTTGCCGTCGCCGTCGGTATCGATCTTGGCGAACAGGTCGGCGGCGGACGGACGGTCATCCGCCTGCGCGTCGGCTTCGCCGCCTGCATTGGCGAGCAGCATGGCCATTACGCCGCCAGCCACCTGGGAGGCGACACCGCTTGCGGCGTTTTGATTTTCGACCGTCGGATCCTGGGTGCGCGGCGAGCCGGAGGACTTTTCCGCGGCGGCCAGTTCTTCGGCACTGATGATGCCGTCACCATTGGTATCGAGACCCGAAAGCGATGTGGAGTACAGAGAACCGCCGCTCGGCGACGAAGAAATACTGGTCATACAAATCCCCGTAAGTATCGGCTGAAAGTGCCTGTATCCGCAGTACGCTATACTCTTCCGACGGGATGACTCTGGGCTATGGGATTCGCGGTAAAGGGTCAAAAACCAATAATAATCTACAATAAGTAGTTTGCGTCGTTTCTAACATACGTCAATTGCTTGAACTCATGGAGTTTCTCGTTCGCGGCGTGACGAAAGACACCGCAATCAAGGTCTATCCACCGAGACAAAAGAACTGATTTTTGTCAGCCGATTTCCACATCGAGGCCGATGTCGAGGGTCGGCGCGGCCATGGTGACCTTGGAAGTGGAGATGTAATCGACACCCGATTCGGCAATCGCGCGGATCGTCTGGATGTTCACGTTGCCGGACGCTTCCAGCATCACGCGGCCGACGGCCGACGAATATTCGGCACCCGAGAGCCCCTGATGCAGCCGGTTGATCTCGACCGCCTCGCGCAAAAGGTCCGGCCCCATATTGTCAAGCAGGATCGCATCCGGCCGTGCGCCCAGCGCCTCGCGCATCTGGCCGAGAGTATCGACCTCCACCTCGACCTTCACCAGATGCCCGGCATAGGCGCGGGCAGCCTCGATGGCGGCGGCGACACCGCCGGCCACGGCGATATGGTTGTCCTTGATCAGAATGGCATCGTCCAGGCCGAAGCGGTGGTTGGATCCGCCGCCGAGGCGAACGGCGTATTTCTCCACCGCCCGCAGACCCGGCAGGGTTTTGCGCGTGCAGGTGACGCGGGCATGGGTGTGGGCGATCTCGGCGGCGAAACGGGCCGTATAGGTCGCGACGCCCGAAAGATGCATCAGGAAATTCAAAGCGACCCGCTCGGCCGAGAGGATGGAGCGCGCCGGACCTTCGACGCGGATGAGCGCATCGCCGGGCTTCACCCGGTCGCCGTCCGCGACCTTCGCCTGGAAGACGACCGAGGGATCGACGAGCCGGAAGGCGGCGCGCGCCAGTTCGATGCCGGCAATCACGCCGTCCTCGCGGCTGTTGAGCGCGGCCAGCGCCGTCTTTTCCGGTCCGATGGTGGCGTAGGTGGTGATGTCGCCGGCGCGGCCGAGATCCTCGATCAGCGCCGCCCGCACCTGATCCTCGACCATCAGCGGAAGCAATACGGGGCGAAGGGGCTCGGTCATCGGATACTACCTCTGTCTTGGCTCAGCCGGCGATTTCGGCGGCGATGCGTTCGGCATCCTTGAGGGTCATGAAGGTGCGGTGGCGCAGGGCCTCTACCGGTTCCGGGAAATCGGAACGGTAGTGCCCGCCGCGGCTCTCCTCGCGCTTGAGCGCAGCCGTCGCGATCAGTTTGGCGGCGATCGCCATATTGGAGAAACGCACCCGCCTGTTGATGCCTTCGAGACGAACGATCTGGCGAATCAGGTCCTTCAGGCCCTCGGCCTCGCGGATCACGCCGGCATGGGCCGACATCTCGCGGCGCAGCGCCTTCAGTTCGGCGCTGTCTTCCAGCGTCACCAGCTCGTCGTTCTCGCCGGCATCCTTCGGCCATTCATAGAGCGAGGATTCCGGCAGCATGCCCTTGATGCTCTCGGCGATCCGGGCGGCAAACACGACCGCCTCCAGCAGCGAATTGGAGGCCAGGCGGTTGGCGCCGTGCACGCCGGTCGAGGTCACCTCGCCGGCCGCCCAAAGCCCGTCGACCGTGGTCTTGCCATCGGCGTCCACCAGCACGCCGCCCATGTGGTAATGCACGGCGGGCACGACCGGGATGGGCTGGGTCACCGGGTCGATGCCCGCTGCTTTGCACGAGGCGTAGACGGTCGGGAAGAGATCGGGGAAATGCGCGCCGACCGCCTTGGTGCAATCGAGGAAGGCGCCGCGGCCGGCCTTCACCTCGGCAAAGACGCCGCGCGCCACGATGTCACGCGGCGCAAGCTCGGCATCGGCATGCAGGTCCGTCATGAAGCGATGCCCGGCGCGGTTGATCAGGATCGCACCATCGCCGCGCAGCGCCTCGGTGGCGAGCGGCGCCGGGTCCTGGCCGATGTCGATGGCGGTCGGGTGGAACTGGACGAATTCCGGATCGGCGATCATCGCACCCGCCTTGGCGGCCATGCCGACGCCGGCGCCGCGCGCCTCGGCCGGATTGGTGGTCACCTGGTAGAGATGGCCGATGCCGCCCGAGCAGAGCACCACGGCGCGGGCCGGAAAGGCGACGCGGGTCTTCGACTGGCCGGCATCCGGACGGGCGATGACGCCGGAAACGAAGCGCCCCTCGGCCACCAGTTCCTCAACGACATAGCCTTCCATCACGCGGATCGACGGCGTCTTGCGCACGGTGGCGATCAGCGCCTCCATGATGGCCCGGCCCGCCTGGTCACCCTTGACGCGGACGATGCGGCGCTCGGAATGGGCGGCCTCGCGCGACAGCAGCAGGTGGCCTTCGAGATCGCGGTCGAACGGAACGCCATAGGCGAGGAGGTCGCGGATGCGGTCCGGGCCTTCTGAGATCATCAGGCGGGCGATGCGTTCATCGACGATCCCGGCACCGGCCGCCAGCGTATCGGCAAGGTGCTTTTCAAAGGTGTCGCCCGGGCTCATCGCCGCGGCGATGCCGCCCTGCGCCCAGGCGGAAGAGGCCCCCTGGCCGATCGGGGCTGCAGCAAGCACGGTCACCGGACGCGGCGCGAGCTTCAGGGCGCAGAACAGCCCCGCCAGGCCGCCGCCGATGATGACGATGTCGTCGACGCCCTGCCAGGATTGCGGGCGCATGGATTCAAGATTCGTGGGCATTCAGGCAATCTCCGCCGGCGAGACGCCGGTCCTCGTCAATTCTTCAGATTGATCATGCGCTCGACCGCGAGGCGCGCCCGACCGGCGATCGCCGGATCGACCACGACCTCCTCCGTCATGAAGAGCAGGCTGTCGAGGATCTTCGGCAGCGTGATGCGCTTCATGTGCGGACAGAGATTACACGGCTTGACGAAGTCGACGTCGGGCACTTCCGCCTGGATGTTGGAGGCCATGGAGCATTCGGTCACCAGCAGCACACGGCCCGGGCGCTTCGTCTTGACATAGTCGATCATGCCCGAGGTCGAGCCGGCATAGTCGGAGACAGCCAGAACGCTCGGATGGCATTCCGGATGGGCGACGATCTCGATCGAGGGATCGGCCGCCTTGTATTCCATCAGCTCTTCCGCAGTGAAGCGCTCATGCACTTCGCAATGGCCCTGCCAGGTGAGGATCTTCTTGCTTGTCTGCTTGGCGACGTTCATCGCCAGATATTCGTCGGGAATGCAGAGCACCGTGTCCGACTCGAAGCTGTCGACCACGGCAACTGCATTCGACGAGGTGCAGCAGATGTCGGTCTCGGCCTTCACGTCGGCCGAGGTGTTGACATAGGTAACGACCGGCACGCCCGGATAGCGCGCCTTGAGCGCCCGCACATCGGCACCGGTAATCGATTCCGACAGCGAGCAGCCGGCCCGGCCGTCGGGGATCAGCACGGTCTTTTGCGGATTGAGCAGTTTCGAAGTCTCGGCCATGAAGTGCACGCCGCACTGGACGATGATCTCGGCATCGACCCGCGTGGCGTCGCGGGCGAGCTGCAACGAATCGCCCTTGATGTCGGCGACGCAGTGGAAGATTTCCGGCGTCTGGTAATTGTGCGCGAGGATGACCGCGCCGCGTTCCTTCTTGATGCGATTGATGGTGTGGATATAGGGCGCGAAGACCGGCCATTCGATCGCCGGGATGAAGGCCTTGACCCGCTCGTAGAAATGCTCGGTTTCCTTTGCCACCGCCGGGGTGAAGGACAGATCTGGCCGTTCCAGAACGCCGAAACGTTCCGCCGCCGTCTGCGATTGGCGCATCTGGGCAAGATTGCCGGTCCCTGAGATATGTGCCATGCCGAACCCTCTCTCCAGTTGGCAACCCACTTATGCTCAAATTGAGCAAAAATAGGATCAAAGAAAACCGGCCAGAGCCGGTGACGTTGATTTAGAAAGTTTTATGACGGTTTGCAAGGGCGATAAATCGCGCTGCCGGCTGGTTCTGCCTGTTTGGTGACCATGCTCTCTTTCCGGATTGGTGAAAACAGGTAGTGTCGTGCGATGCACGGCAAGCTGCCGAGAGGTCCCATGCTTGAACTTTTAGCGCTCATTCTGATCATCATCCTGTTCGTCAACAACCGTAGCGCCTTCAAGCGCATCGACGCGATGGAGAAGCATATCGGAACGCTGTCGGAGCAGGTCGCGCGCCTGACATCGTCCGGCGCAACCGCACCGGTGGCCGAACCGACAGAGATCGAAGCGGGCGAGCAGATCGCCCTCGCCGAGGCGCCGGCCCGGTCGCCGGACGTGCCGATTACAGCGATGGCGGACGCCACCGCCGAGGGGCAGACGGTGGCCGAGGCCCCGGCAGAGGAGCCGGCCGAGCAGCCTATCCCATCCAGGCCTGTCTTTGCCCCGGCCGCCCGGAGCGAAAGCCTGGAAAACTATCTCGGCGCGCGTTGGGCCGTCTGGGCCGGTGGTCTTGCGCTGGCGCTCGGCGGCCTCTTCCTCGTCCGTTATTCGATCGAGAGCGGCCTGCTCGGCCCCGGCGTCAGGCTTTCGCTGGCCGCCCTTTTCGGCCTGCTGCTCGTGGCGGGAGGCGAAATCGTCCGTCGCAAGGCCCTGCCCCAGGCGGCGGCGCTCTACGACAATGCGATGATCCCCGGGATCCTCACGGCGGCCGGTACCTTGTCCCTGTTCGGCGCAATCTACGCCGCGCACGGGATCTACGAATTCATCGGCCCGACCCTTGCCTTCCTGCTGCTGGCGCTCGTCGCCTTTGCCACGCTCGGCCTGTCGCTGCTGCACGGCCAGGCGCTCGCCGGTCTGGGGCTTGCTGCATCGCTCGCCACGCCCGCGCTGGTGTCCAGCACCTCGCCGAACCCGTGGACGCTGTTTTCCTTCCTCACCGTCTCGCTCGTCGCAACCGCGGCCGCGGCGCGGCTGAAAACCTGGCGCGTGGTGCCGGTTCTGGCCAATGCCGGGCTCGGGCTGTGGGCAATCGTCTACATCCTGTTCAGCGACGGGGTCGAGCTGGCGCCGGTAACGCTGGCGCTGATTGCGTTGACCGCCAGTGCGCTGCTGATCTGGCCGGCCGAAGCCTTCGAGACGGATCGGGCCGCAGACCACCTGAACTGGCCGAACCTCGGCCGCGCCTTCACCCGCAAGCCGGCCGGGCTCTGGCTGTCGGTTTCGCTTGCGGTGTTCTTTCCCGCACTTGCCATCGTCGCCGTCGGCGTGGCGGCGGATCTCAATCCGCTGTTTGCCATGGCGGCCCTGATCGCCGCGCTGGCGGCCGCCGGAGCTGCCCGTCGGGGCGCCGCCTGGCCGGCCGTCGTGGCCGCATCCAGCGCTCTTCTCTGCCTCGGGCTCAACGCCGTCGCAACGACGGACCTCGTCCAGGGATTCGACACCGGCCTTGGCGGCGACACACCGCTCCCCGGCCTGGACGGACAGTCGATGGCGATCTCGCTTGGCCTTGGCGCCGTCTTCCTGCTGTGCGGCCTTGCCTTCATTCGCCGCCGGGGTGCGGCCGATGCCGTGCTGTCGACGCTCTGGGCCGCCCTTGCGGCCGCCGTTCCGGTCACGATCGCCTCGATCAGCTTCGTGCAATACGGCGTCTATGCGCGGGACTGGACGCACGGGCTCTATGGTCTTGCGCTCGGCCTCGTGCTGCTGGGCGCGACCGAGTTTTTCGCGCGCGCCGGGCTCGCCACCACGCTTCGCCGTGGCCTCGACCTGCTGATCGCCGGCTCGTTCGCCGCCTTCGCCTTCAGCCTGCACATGCTGACCGATGGTATCGTCACCACCATCCTTCTGCCGATCCTCGGCTTCGCCTACCTGATGGCCAACCGCGTGCGGCCGTGGAGCGGTCTGCCCTGGATCATGGTTGCCGCCCTTGTCTGCGTACTCGCGAGGATCGCGTTCGACCCGACATTGGTCGGGCCGGAACATCTCTCCACGACGCCATTGTTCAATGCCCTTCTCCCCGGCTACGGCATTCCGGCGATCCTGGCGATCCTCTCGGCCTATGAATTGCGCAACTGGCCGGGCTTTCGCGTACGCAACGCGTTGCAGGGGCTCGCCAGCCTTCTCGGGCTATTGGCGGTCGCCATCCTCGTCCGACATGCGATGAACGGCGGCGTGCTCGACGACAGCGTGCCGACGCTCGGCGAACAGTCGATCTACACGCTGCTGATCACCGGGCTCTCCGGCATCCTGATGACGCTCGACCTCAAGTCGCCAAGCCCGGTCTTCCGCTATGGCTCGATGGTGGCCGGCGTGCTGTCGATGGCCAATGTGCTGGTCTTGCATCTCTTCGCGCTCAACCCGTTCTTCACCGGCGAAAGCACGGGGTCCTGGCCGCTCGTCAACCTGCTGCTGATCGGCTACCTGCTGCCCGGCCTCGCCTATGCGGGCCTCGCCTTCTACGCCCGCGACAAGCGCCCGCTCCCTTACGTGGCCGCACTCGCGATCAGCGGTGCCGTGCTCGGCTTCGCCTGGGTCACGCTCTCGGTGCGGCGATTCTGGCACGGGGAGTTCATCGCCTCCTGGAAAGGCTTCGAGCAGGCCGAGACCTACACCTATTCGGTCGCCTGGCTTGCCATCGGCGTCGGCCTTCTGGCGCTCGGCACGAAATTCGATGCACGCAGCCTGAGGCTCGCCTCGGCCGTCCTGGTGTTCATCTCCGTCGGCAAGGCCTTCCTGATCGACATGAGCCATCTCGAGGGCGTTCTGAGGGCGCTTTCCTTCATCGGCCTCGGCGTGGTGCTGATCGGCATCGGTCTCTTCTACCAGAAGATCCTGACCAACCGGCGGGCGCAGCCGGACGCCACAGTGGTGGAGGAAAACGGCTGATCACGGTTGCCATAGCCGGGCGCGGTCCCCTAGATGGTCACCGCTTCCCTTTGCCAATCTGGACCTGCCATGACGAACGGCTTTAGCGAAACCGCCTTTGACCCGCATGAGGCACTCGCCCGCGATCTCCTCGCCCACGCCGTGTCGGGCGACGACGGCTCGCACGACCTCGCCCATATCCACCGCGTCTTCCGCAACGCCATGCGCATCCACGCCGCGGAGGGCGGCAATAGCCGCGTGCTGGCGGCCGCCGTGCTGCTGCACGACTGCGTCGCGGTCGAGAAAAGCTCGCCGCTCCGGTCCCAGGCCTCGCGGCTTGCGGCCGAAAAGGCCAGCGACATCCTGGCCGGTCTTGGCTGGGACAGCGCCGAGATCGCGGCCGTCGCCCATGCGATCGCCACGCACAGCTTCTCCGCCGCCCTGGCGCCCGAGACGATTGAAGCGAAGATCCTGCAGGATGCGGACCGGCTCGATGCGATCGGCATGGTCGGAGCCGCGCGCTGCTTCTACACCGCCGGGCGCATGGGTTCGGCACTCTACGATCCGGCCGATCCCCTGGCGAAGCATCGCGCCCTTGACGACCGGGCCTTCGCCATCGACCATTTCGCCGCCAAGTTGTTCAAGCTGTCCGACAATTTCCAGACCGAGGCGGGCCGCCTGATGGCCCGCGAGCGCCACGACCGGCTGAAGACGGTCCTGGCGCAGTTAATCGACGAGATCTGAGGCTCAAGAAATGCACGTCACCGAACTCAACATCTATCCCTTGAAGAGCGGCCGCGGCATTGCCCTGCCCGCCGCGCGCATCGACGCCCTTGGCCTTGCCGGCGACCGGCGGATGATGCTGACCGACCCGTCCGGACATTTCATCACCCAGCGGGAACTGCCGGCGCTCGCAACTCTGACCGCCCTGCCGCAGTCGACGCACCTGCAATTGTCGCTTGCCGACGGCCGCGAGATGATGGTGGCGCCGCCGCATCCCGAGCGACGCATGGATGTCGCCATCTGGAAATCGATCGTCAGCGCGGCGGTCGCCGAAGACAGCGTCAACAGCCGGCTGTCGGAATGGTTCGGCCGCGAGGTGAAGCTGGTCTTCTTCGACGGCGGGGCCAGCCGCACCGCCACCAGGGATTGGGCAGGCCCCGACAGCCCGATGAGCTTCGCCGACGGCTATCAGGTGCTCGTCACCACGACCGGATCGCTCTCGGCCATCAACGCGGATATGGCCGCCCATGGGGAGGGATCAGTCGGCATGGAGCGCTTCCGACCGAACGTGGTCGTGGAATGCGACGAGGCCTGGGCCGAGGACCGTTGGGCGGCGATCGAGATCGGCGGCATCCGCTTCGATCTGGTCAAACCCTGCCCGCGCTGCATCATGACCACACAGGACCAGCAGACCGGGTCGCGCGACGGCGCCAACCCGATGCCGGCCATGGGCCGCATTCGCATGTCCGCCGACCGCCGCGTGCCCGGCCCGCTGTTCGGCTGGAACGCCGTCCCGCGTGGCGAAGGCAAGGTGGCACTCGGCGATATCGTCCAGGTAATCGAGCGGAAGCCGGACAGCTGGGCGATCAAAAAACGTTAGAGTGACGCCAGCCGCGATGAAGAACAAATATCTTCTGAGTGTAGTCTGATTGCGGGATCTATAGTTTATCGCGGGTTATTTCTTCTTCGGGATTCATTCATTTTTTACGACCTCCAACCATAGTGCCGGGATCGACAATACAACCGTCATGAACAGGCGGCAGGGAATCTTCGTCTCTGAGTCGAATTGTATTTTTTCAAAAATTTGAGCCCGTCCATGACCAGTATTATGACGAATGTCTCGGCCATTGCCGCACTGGACACATTGCGATCGATCAGCGGTCAGCTTGACACCACCCAGTCCCGCGTCTCGAGCGGCTACAGGGTTGCGACTGCGTCGGACAATGCGGCCTACTGGTCGATCGCCACCACCATGCGATCGGACAACAAGGCCCTCTCGGCCGTCGAAGACGCGCTCGCGATGAGCGCCGCCAAGGTAGATACGGCCTATACCGGCATGGATGCCGCCATTGGCGTGATCGACGAGATCAAGGCGAAATTCGTCGCCGCGCGCGAACCAGGCATCGACAAGGACAAGATCGCCGCAGAAGTCGACGAGTTGAAGAACCAGCTCGTGAGCATCGCCACCTCCGCGAGCTTCAACGGGCAGAACTGGCTCTATCTCGAAACGGCGCAGGACGAAGCCAACGCGAACGACAAGGAACTGGTCGGTTCCTTCGTGCGCGCGGCCGACGGCACCGTCTCGATCGAAACCATCAAGGTGAACTATCGCGACGAGACACAGGCCGCCGAGCCGTCCGACACTTTTGCCCTGTTCGACTTCACGTCCGCGCATGTCGGCGATCTCGGCATCCTGACCAGCCGCAACTTTGCCCTGGATGCCGGCCTGACGACGGAGTGGGTTCTGTTCAAGTCGCCGAGCCCGCTGGTCGCCGGCTATCCGGCGGTCACGGAGATGGCCCTGTCGTCATCCACGACCGATACCGAACTGGAAGAAATGATCACGGTGATCGATTCCGTCCTGCAATACACGATCGACACGACAGCGACCTATGGCGCGCTGAGTTCGCGCATTACCATGCAGAGCGAATTCGTCGCCGACCTCAGCGACACCATCGACAGCGGCGTCGGCCGGCTCGTCGATGCCGACATGAACGAGGAATCGACCCGTCTCAAGGCCCTGCAGACCCAGCAGCAGCTCGGTATCCAGTCGCTTTCGATCGCCAATTCCAATTCGCAGACTGTCCTGTCGCTCTTCCAATAAAAAACGACACGGACCGCCCAACCAGAATGGCATGACTAATACCCATGCCATCTTCGGCACACATATACTTATCCGCCGATATATTCTCCAATGCAAAATCTCTGCAGAATTGTCCTGCGGATAAATTCCATACATCCATTCCACATCAAAGACCAAATGCAATTTAACACTAACTTTAACTATTATTTTACAATGAAAAACTAGCATTTTGTTGCGCGACATATCGCCATGATCGGCGCCGGCCTCCGGAAGCGTATTGTCTACTAGCTCCAATTGAGTCTCATCCATGGTCAGTATCCAAACCAACGGGGCCGCGATCGCGGCGCTGGACACACTCCGTTCGATCAGTTCGCAACTCGGGACCACCCAGTCGCGCGTTTCGAGCGGCTACCGCGTCGAGACCGCATCCGACAATGCCGCCTATTGGTCGATCGCCACGACGATGCGGTCGGACAACAAGGCGCTTGGCGCCGTGGAAGACGCGATCGCGCTCGGCACCGCCAAGGTCGACACCGCCTATACAGGCATGCAGTCGGCCATCGAGATCGTCGACGAGATCAAGGCCAAGCTGGTGGCGGCGCGCGAACCGGGCGTCGACAAGGACAAGATCGACAAGGAGATCACCGAACTCAAGAGCCAGATCCGTTCGGTCGTCGAATCATCGAGCTTCGGCGGCGAGAACTGGCTCTACCGCAACGAGGTCGGCGCGGCACCGGATGCCGAAATGGTCTCCGGCTTCACCCGGGCGGCCGATGGTACGGTCGCGGTGCAGACCACCGTGTTCGACGTCGATTCGGCGGTCCTGATCGCGATGAGGCCGACTTCAACGGCATGCTGACCATGCGCGTCACGGTCGACCAGCCTCTCGGCGCCGGCACGACGCCGGTCGACTATTTTCTGATCGAATCCGCCGCGGGATCGGCCGGCAACGAGATCGCCTTGAGCTCTTCGACCACCGACGAACAGGTCGAGGGCATGATCATGGCAGCAGACGAATACCTGCTGATGATGACCGATGCCGCAGCGACGCTCGGCGCCACCCAGAGCCGGTTGGAAATGCAGAGCGAGTACGTCGCCGACCTCAGCGATACCATCGACACCGGCGTCGGCCGTCTGGTCGATGCCGACATGAACGAGGAATCGACCCGCCTCAAGGCGCTGCAGACCCAGCAGCAACTCGGCATCCAGTCGCTGTCCATCGCCAATTCGAGCTCCGAGAACATCCTCTCGCTGTTCCGCTAAGACGCGAACCTTGAAACCGTACGGCCGAGCCTTGCCCGGCCTTTCAGTTTTTCTTCCGTGTAACCTGCCTTCGATCAAATCCGCTTATAGACGCTTCACGAAAAGGCGCTTTTCGTCTCCCTGCCTGCGCTCTATCGTCGCGCCTGCCAAAGGAGACGATTCACATGGTCACGACCGCCCGCACCCCCATGCCCTGGCTGATCATCATCAGCGGATCGCTGATCGCCATGATGACCTTCGGTCCGCGCTCCGCCATGGGCTTCTTCCAGTTGCCGATGCTGGCGGATACGGGCTGGGACCGCTCCACCTTCGGCCTGGCCATGGCGCTGCAGAACCTCTGCTGGGGCATCAGCCAACCCTTCTTCGGCGCGCTTGCCGACAAATACGGCACCAGCCGCGTGCTGATCGCCTCCGGTCTGCTCTATGCCACCGGCCTGCTGCTGATGGCCCATGCGGACGCACCCATCTGGCTGCATATCGGCGGCGGCGTTCTGGTCGGCATGGCGATCGGCGCGGGCTCGTTCAGCGTCATCCTCTCGGCCTTTGCCCGGCACGTGACCCCGGAGCAGCGCTCGATGGCCTTCGGCATCGGCACGGCCGCCGGCTCGGCCGGCATGTTCCTGTTCGCGCCGCTGAGCCAGGCGCTGATCAGCAATCTCGGCTGGTCGGACAGCCTGGTCGCGATGTCGGTCATGATGCTGATCGTGCCGCTGCTCGCCTATCCGCTCCGCGGCAACGCCAACTCCGGCAGCCAGTCGCAAAGCCAGTTCAAGCAGTCGGTCGGCGAAGCCCTGAGGGAGGCGCTTGGTCACAAGAGCTATCTGCTGCTCACCACCGGATTCTTCGTCTGCGGTTTCCAGGTCGCCTTCATCACCGCGCATTTCCCCGCCTATCTCGGCGACATCGGCATCGAGGCGCGTTATGCCGTCATCGCCATGGCGCTGATCGGTTTCTTCAACATCATCGGCTCGCTGGCCGCCGGCGTGATCGGCCAGCGTTACTCCAAGCCCTATTTCCTCGCCTTCATCTATATCGGCCGCTCGATCGCCGTCACTGCTTTCCTGCTGCTGCCGCAGACACCGGCCTCGGTCGTGCTGTTTGCCGCCGTCATGGGGTTGCTGTGGCTCTCGACCGTGCCGCCGACCAATGCGCTGGTGGCGATCATGTTCGGCACGCGCCATCTCGGGCTTCTGGGCGGCCTCGTCTTCCTGTCGCACCAGATCGGCTCGTTCCTCGGTGTATGGATGGGCGGCTACCTGTATGACCGTCTCGGTTCGTATGACAGCGTGTGGTGGCTTGGCGTGGCGCTCGGCCTTTTTGCCGCCGTCGTACACTGGCCGATCGCCGAGCGACCGGTCGATCGGTCCGTTCCTGCCGCGGCATAGCCCCTCGATTTCGGCAGGTTTTTTTAACGATTGCGGCAAGGTGGATTATTTTTGCCGCAATGCACACATATTAAAACCGTCACAGAATATTATTCTGATTTTCACTCAAGGCAGGTTGACGCAGACCTTCTGCACACCTACTTTGATGCTGCCGGATCGAACCGGACGAAACCGGGCCTCGCAGACGAGGCCCTTGCCAACAAGGAGGTCAGCGAAATGCGTGTTGTTTTCCATCATGCCGCCCGCCCTTGGCACAAATCCCCGCTGGGCGTGGCGACGTGCAATCGCCTTGAACGCACCTGTCGAATGTGACGCTGCGCAAGCACTGAAGCCTTCAATCGACACACCATTTTTAAGTCTGCGCAGCGCGCGGGCGGGGAAACCGTTATGGAAAAGCAAGTTATCGAATATGCCGGCATTCCGGTCGGGATCACCATCCCCGACGGCGACAGGCTGAAGTTCATCGCCGTCAAGTATCCGGTCATCGAACTGGATGGCGGCACCTATCGCAATCTCGGCGAATTGCAGAGCGCCATACATCAGCATCTGCAGAAGTCGGAGGACGATCAGGGGCTGTTCAGGGTAGCCGCCAATGGCTCGACCGCAGGGGCCGCCCGCAGGGTCTTCAACGCCGCCTGACAAAAACCCTCACGCGCCGCGCCGGCTTCAAGCCCGCGCGGCTCGTACACGTGCCTGTTGAGGAAGAAGGCGGTGAGGCGAAACGCCTCGGCGAGGCTTTCCCCATTGGCGGCCTTGGTGGCACCGGGATTGAGAAAGCCCGGCAGCGCCAGCATCCTGTCGGCCCAGGGCGATCCCGCCTCGCGACAGACTGCCCTGCCCGTCTTCGGCGACACGAAGGCCAGGTCGTCCCGGCGGCCGGTTGCCGCACACTGGTCGAGGTCGAGGCCGAAGCCGAGATCGTTGAGCACTTCGAGTTCGAAGCGGATGAACAGCTCTCCGGCCGCGGCCGGCTCCTCCAGATGGTCCAGGATGACATCCAGCGCGTCGAACAGATGCGGATGAGGCTCGCGTTCCGGCAGGAGCCTGAGCAAAGCCGCCAGCGCCTGAACGCCGTAAACGGCGGTGGCGCTTTCCATCAGCCGCGCCGCACGCAGCGTCACGGGCTCGACGCGGAACTCGCCCAGATGCTCGTCGAGCCGGGCGCGCCAGGTCACTTCGACGCGATTTCCCGGCTGCAGCACCGGCTGCATGGTGCGCGAGCGGCCGCCCCGGATCATGCCCAGATGCCGGCCGCGCGCACGCGTCATGACCTCGGCGATGACGCTCGTCTCGCCATGGCGCCGCGCGCCGAGAAATATCGCTTCGTCCGTCCATTGCATGGTCTTGTTCTAGCCGATTTGCAGTGCGCGGGACAGATATCTTCGGTCTCCTGCGGCCGGCGAAACGCAGCCGGGCATGATATTCGCCAAGTTTTCGCCCGGTCGTCACACGAATCGGTATAGTCGGGACGGATCCGTTCGAACGGGCAGCCGTTCCGCCCCCGCCCCGTATCAGGCCTCCCGCAATGCAGCCATCGCCTTCCGGCTCTCCCGACCACAGCCCAGACCCCGGCCTGCTGACGCAGCTTTCCACCCCGGCGCGCTGGCTGATCCTGCTCGCGCTCTCGCTGCTTCTTTCCGCCGGACTGCAACTCATCCACCTGCCGGGCTCGCTGCTGCTCGGGCCGATGGTGGCCGCCATCCTGGTGGCGACCAACGGCGCGCGACTGTCGGTGCCGCGCATTCCCTATATCGCCGCCCATTCGCTGCTCGGCTGCGTCATCGCCCGCTCGCTGGACGGCGGCATCGTCAGCACCTTCGCCGCCGACTGGCCGATCTTCCTCGCCATTGTTCTTGCCGTCATCGGCGCCAGCAGCCTGATGGGCTATCTCATGGCGCGCAGCGGCACGCTGCCCGGCACGACGGCGGTCTGGGGCACTTCGGCGGGTGCCGCCTCGGCCATGATGCTGATGGCCGAAGCCCATGGCGGGGATATCCGCCTCGTCGCCTTCATGCAGTATCTGCGGGTGGTCTGTGTCGCCTCCGCCGCTTCGCTGGTCGCCGCCTTCGTCTTCGAGGCCAAGGGTGGCGCCGTGCACGAGATCGTCTGGTTTCCCGCCGTCGACTGGCTGGAACTCACCAAGACTCTGGCGGTATCCTTTGCGGCGAGCGCCCTCGGCGCACGGCTGAAGATCCCGGCCGGCACCATGCTGCTGCCTTTGATCGCCACGGCGGCGCTGCATGCGGCCGGATGGATCACCATCGACCTGCCGCCCTGGCTGCTGGCGATCGGCTATGCCACGCTCGGCTGGAAGATCGGGCTGAGCTTCACGCGTCGGATCCTGCGCCATGCTGCGCATGCGCTGCCGCAGATCCTCGCCTCGATCGTCGTGCTGATCGCCTTCTGCGGCGGACTGGCGGCCCTATTGACCCACCAGTTCGGCATCGACCCGCTGACCGCCTATCTGGCGACCAGCCCCGGCGGCCTCGATTCGGTCGCCATCATCGCCGCCTCGACGCCGGTCGACCTGTCCTTCGTCATGGCGCTGCAGACGGCGCGGCTGTTCCTGGTGCTGTTGCTCGGCGGGCCGATCTCGAAATTCGTCGCCCGCCGCCTCTGAGGCAGATGGCACTCAGTTCTTCGGGAATTCGAGGCCCATCTCGCGGAAACGTTCCGGATCGTCGCCCCAGTTCTCGCGCACCTTGACGAACAGGAAGAGGTGGACCGGCTGTTCGAGGATTTCCGAGATTTCCTTGCGCGATGCCGTCGAGATCGACTTGATCGCATCGCCGCCCTTGCCGAGCACGATCTTCTTCTGGCTGTCGCGCTCGACATAGATGACCTGCTCGATCCGGACCGAGCCGTCCTTGCGCTCTTCCCACTTCTCGGTTTCAACATGCGAGGAATAGGGAAGCTCCTGGTGCAGGCGCAGGAACAGCTTTTCGCGGGTGATTTCCGCCGCGAGCTGGCGCATGGGCAGGTCGGAGATCTGGTCTTCCGGGTAGTACCACGGGCCTTCCGGCAGGCGCTTCGCCAGGAAGTCCATCAGGTCGGTGCAACCCGAGCCGGTCGTCGCCGAGACCATAAAGGTCTGCTCGAAGGCGATGGTTTCGTTGGCCTTGGCCGCGAGCTTCAGGAGATCCTCGTGGCGAACCCGGTCGATCTTGTTGAGCACGAGGATCTTCGGCTGGTGCACGTCCTTGAGACCCTCGAGGATGGCTTCAGCATCGCCGCGCAGACCGCGTTCGCTGTCGATCAGAAGCAGGATCAGGTCCGCATCCTTGGCGCCGCCCCAGGCCGACGTCACCATGGCGCGGTCGAGCCTGCGGCGCGGCTTGAAGATGCCGGGCGTATCCATGAAGACGATCTGGGCGTTGTCATGGATGGCGATGCCGCGCACGATCGAGCGGGTCGTCTGCACCTTGTGGCTGACGATCGAGACCTTGGCGCCGACCAGGCGGTTCAGCAGCGTGGACTTGCCGGCATTGGTCGGGCCGATCAGGGCCACGAAGCCGGAATGCGTCGGGCGTTCGTCCGCTGCGGCACCTTCGACGGAGGGGTTTTCGGTATCGGTCATGGTTTCCAATCAGCCTGCGTCCGTGGACTTCGTCCAGACGCCTTCGCGTTCGAGTATCTTCGTGGCCGCCACCTGTTCCGCGGCGCGCTTGGAGCGATCCGTTCCGCTTTCCGGGGCAATGCCGGGTATTTCGACGATCACCGTGAAACGGGGATCATGATCCGGTCCGGCGCGTTCGGCAATCCGGTAGGCGGGGGTCGTTGCGAATTTCGCATGCGCCCATTCCTGCAGCTCGGTCTTGGCGTCGCGGCGCGCGCCATCGGCACGGCTCGCCTTCTCTTCCCAGAAGCGCAGGACGAAACCGCGCGCGGCCTCCAGCCCTGCGTCGAGATAGATCGCCGCAATCAGGCTCTCCACCACGTCGGCGCGGACGTTCAGCATGGCCTTGCCGGTCAGCTTCTTGACGTCGGACCCGGTGCGGATGAAGCGGTGCAGTTCGAGCTCGTCGGCGATCGCGGCGCAGGCCTCGGCGCTGACCAGCTGGTTGAAGCGCACGGAAAGCTCGCCTTCGGTGGCATTGCGGAAGGTCTTGAACAGCAGTTCGGCGACGCACAGGCCGAGAACCCGGTCGCCGAGGAACTCCAGCCGCTCGTAGTCGCCGCCCTTGGTCGACGGCGTCGCGCTCGAATGGGTGAGCGCGCGGTCGAGCCTCTGCTTCTCGGCGAAGGTGTGGCCGATCGCGGTTTCGATCCGCGTCCGGTCCTCCTCGCCGAGCCCCTTCAGTCTTTTCATTCGACCACCTTGAACAGGCGATCCCAACGCATGTTCGACGGCCACTTCCACACTTCGCGGAACGAGGTGTCGTTGCCGAGCGAGAAGAAGATCACCGAGGCGCGGCCGATCAGGTTTTCTTCCGGCACGAAACCGACGTCGAAACGGCTGTCGAGCGAGTTGTCGCGATTGTCGCCCATCATGAAATAGTGGCCTTCCGGGACAAGGAACTCGCGGGTGCTGTCGCCGCGCGTGTTCTGCGCCTGGTCGAGCGTGTCGTAGCTGACGCCATTGTCCATGGTTTCGCGGAAGACCGGCACGTCGGTGCCCGGATCAAGGCTGTAGTCCGAGGTGAAACGGCCGTCCTCGGCGCGCGGCACCGGCTTGCCGTTGATGTTGAGGATGCCGTCGATGACCTGGATGCGGTCGCCCGGCAGGCCGACGAGGCGCTTGATGTAGTCGATCTTGGGGTTCGGCGGGAAGCGGAAGACGACGATGTCGCCGCGCTTCGGCTCACTGCCGAAGATGCGGCCTTCGAACAGGTCCGGGGAAAACGGCAGCGAATACTTCGAGTAGCCGTAGGAGAACTTGTTGACGAAAATGTAGTCGCCGACCAGCAGCGTCGGCATCATCGAGCCCGACGGGATGGTGAAGGGCTGGAACAGGACCGTGCGGATGACCATCGCCAGGAGCAATGCCTGGATGACGACCTTGATGTTTTCCCAAAGGGCACTGTGCTTCTTTTCAGCTTCCACGCCGTCATTTCCTTTTTCTGGCAAATCCTGCCCTGTCTAGTCGGTTCGCGCCGCTGCGGCAACGGCAGAGGCGCGGAAAATGCCCAATCTCGCGGCCGATCAGCCGGCTGCCGGGCGCGCTTCGATGATGACGAAGGCCTGGGCCAGCGGATAGTCGTCGGTGATGGTCAGGTGCACCACCGGCTCATGGCCCGCCGGCATCATGCGCTGCAGGACCTCCGCGGCTCCGCCGGTCAGTTGCATGGTGGGCTTGCCGCTTGGTGCATTGACCACGCCCATGTCCTTCCAGAACACGCCCTGGGCCATGCCGGTTCCGAGCGCCTTCGACATCGCCTCCTTGGCGGCGAAGCGCTTGGCATAGGATTCGGCGCGGTTCTTGCGACCGTCGGAGCGGGCGCGCTCGATGTCGGTGAAGCAGCGCTGGGTGAAGCGCTCGCCGAAACGCTCGAGCAACTGCTCGATGCGGCGTATGTCGATGAGGTCGCTGCCAATGCCGATGATCATGGGCTTTTCCGGTTCACCTGGTTTTCAAGAGATCAGATGCCCGCGCCGGCTTGAGCCGGACGGTTCCTCGCCACTTCGGCAAGGCGCAGGCGCCGCCGCTGGCGAAAGCCGCGGACGACATGGAAGGTCAGGCCGTAGACGATCAGACCGCTGAGCAGAGCGGGCGGGACGGCTCCAACCAGCATGGGCTCGATCACCGGACCCCAGAGGTCGGCCCAGCCCAAATTGCTGAAGAGATGGTGAAGGTCGAGATGATGGCCGATCGTCGGATCGCCTTCGCCGAGAATCCAGGTTCCGATTTTCCAGGTGGCGGCCCAGATGAACGGAAAGGTCAGCGGATTGCCGAAGGCGGTTGCCAGCGCTGCGGCGATCAGATCGCCCGCGACCAGGTATGAAAGCAGCACGGAGACGATGACATGCAGGCCGATGAAGGGCGTCCAGGACGACGCGATACCGACGGCCACACCTGCCGCCACGGCATGCGGCGAGGCGCTGAGCCGCATGACCCGCATACGAAAATAGTGGAACGGGCGCGAAAATCCCTTGGCCGGCCACAGCAGGCTGCGCAGCTTGTCGGCAATTCCAGCGGGTTTGCGGCGGCGAAACAACATGGGTCACATGTAGGGGATGAGGCCCCTTGCAGACAAGGGCGGCGGGAGCGAATTGCCCTGCCCTGCGGCCTTGGCCGCAGTTGGGCGCGCGATCATGTCACACGCGCCTCCGATCAGTCGTCGTCGGCTTCTTAGAAGCCGCTGCGGAACAGGCCGCGTTCGATTTCGCGCTGGCGGAATTCGAGGTCGACCATGTCGCGTGCGCCGTTGAGGTAAGCCATTTCACGCTCGGCCGAAGTGGGGACGCGAAGGGCATTGGCAATCTTGCGAAGGGGCTTGAACATTTTCTCTGTCCTCTTTCTTTCTCTCTTATGTGAGGTGAATGTAATTGTGCGGCGCACAAATCACCAGATCTGAAAGAGGATCGCAGGCATGCAGCGTTTGCATGGCGCCCTAAGGAAGACTTAAGATTGCGGAAACCACGTTAACGCCGGGCGGCTCTACCGGCTTGCGGCCTTCAGCAGGCGCGGCCGGATCTCGTCGTCCCAGATCAGCCCCCGGCAATCGCCGATGTCAGTCCGATCCAGCCTGAAACGCTTGTCATCGGGGCCGAAACCCGGACCACCCGTTCCATCCGTCCCGTCGCATAGGCCGGGCTCTCCCGGCATATCGACGAGGATCGCGCCGCTGCCCGCGCCCCTCAGGGTGAATTCCCCGCCGTCGCACTCGATGCCGCAGGCAAGAACGCCGCCGCCGGCCGTCCGGCATTCGCCGGAAAACTCGGCCGGCGCGCCGCCATCGCGGAAACGCGCTTCGAAATTGAGGATGCTCGCGTCGGCACCTTCCCAGTCCGGGCGATAGGCCAGCATGACCATGTCCTTGACGTTCTGGTCCGGATGGGATCGCAGATGGGCCGCATCATAGTGCCGCGAATAGCAGGCCCAACCGAGTTCCCTGCCTTCGAGCGCGCGTCCGTAGAGCACGCGCTGCTCGCTCTCGCCGGCCAGCAAAGGCCCGGCGGCCAGCAGTCCCGCAAGCGTGAGAACGAGTGCGCAAATCCGTGGCTTCACCATGGCGATCAGATCCCCCGAGACGCTCCGCGCGGCAGCCCCCCTTCGCCGGGCTCGGGCCACCGTGCGGATCCAGAGTGCATCATCGCCGTCCTGCGATCAATCGCCCGGAAGTCGACTGTGCCAAGCTGCCGCGCCCTGCCCGTCGCCGGTCAGTCGTAGACGCGCTTGACCGTCGAGATGCAGTCCAGTTCCTTGACCTCGACGAGAAGCTGGTTCAACTGGCGCAGGTCCCAGACCTCGATGTCGATCGCCATCTCGGTGAAATCGGTGGCGACACGCACCATCGACAGCGTACGGATGTTGATGTCGAGACGGGCGATGGTCTGCGCGACGGTCGCCAGCGTGCCGGGCTCGTTGATCGCGTTGATCATGATGCGCGCCATGAAGCGTGACTTGTTGGCCTCGTCGAGGTCCCAGCGCACGTCGATCCAGCGTTCCGGCTCGTCGTCGAACTTCTGCAGGGCGGATGCCTGGATGGGATAGATGGTAATCCCCTTGCCATCCTCCATGATGCCGACGATGCGGTCGCCCGGGACGGCGCCGGCTGGCGAGAAATGCACCTCGGCATTGCCGCCGAGACCCCGGATCGGCAGGCGGTCCTCGGCCGCAGCCGCCTCGCCTTCGCCCGGACGCGCCTTGCCGGGGATCTTGAAGACCATGCCGTTGGCGCTGTTCATCGCGAACCAGCCCTCGTCGGTCGAGGGCTTCACGGTGACGCGTTCGTCCTGGTAGTCGGGATAGACGGCGCGTAGCACGTCGATCGACGACAGCTCGCCGCGGCCGACGGCGGCGATCGCATCTTCGACGTCGCGCTGGCCGAGACGGTGGAGGACCGGGCGCAGGGTGTCGCGCGAGAAGATCTTGCCGGCCCGCTCGAAGGTGCGCTCCAGAATGCGATGGCCAAGACCGGCATACTGCTTGCGGATCGCCATGCGGGTGGCGCGGCGGATGGCGGCGCGCGCCTTGCCGGTGACGACGATCTGCTCCCACGCGGCCGGCGGAACCTGCACGCCGGAGCGGATGATCTCCACCTCGTCGCCGTTCGACAGGCGGGTGACGAGCGGCATGATCGAACCGTTGATCTTGGCGCCGACCGTGGTGTCGCCGATATTGGTGTGCACCGCATAGGCGAAGTCGATCGGCGTCGCACCGCGCGGCAGCGCGATCAGCTTGCCCTTCGGCGTGAAGCAGAAGACCTGGTCCTGGAACAGTTCGAGCTTGGTATGCTCGAGGAATTCTTCCGGATTGTCGCCTTCCGCCAGCGCCTCGATGGTGTGACGCAACCAGGAATAGGCATTGCTTTCGCGCGACAAAAGTTCGCCATCGCCACCGCCCTCGCCGTCCTTGTAGAGGGCATGGGCGGCGATGCCGTATTCGGCGATCTCGTGCATGCGCCGCGTGCGGATCTGCAGCTCGATGCGCTGGCGCGACGGACCGACGATGGTGGTATGGATCGAGCGATAGTCGTTCTGCTTCGGCGTCGAGATATAGTCCTTGAACCGGCCCGGCACGACGCGCCAGCGGGTGTGCACGATTCCGAGCGCGCGATAGCAGGACGGCAGGTCGTCAACGATGATACGGAAGCCATAGACGTCGGAGAGCTGTTCGAAGGACAGCGACTTCGACTGCATCTTGCGAAACACGGAATACGGCTGCTTCTGGCGCCCCTTCACCGAGGTGTTGATCAGGCCGTTGGCGACCAGCAGCTCGCGCAACTCGTCCTCGATCTTCTTGATCAGGCCTTCATTGCGCTGCGACAGCTCGGCGAGCCGTTGGGTTACCGTCTCATAGGCTTCCGGATTGATGTAGCGGAAGGACAGGTCTTCCAGCTCGTCGCGCATGTCCTGCATACCCATGCGGCCGGCGAGCGGCGCATAGATTTCCATCGTCTCCTCGGAGATGCGGGCGCGCTTGTCGTCGCGCATGTGCTCGAGGGTGCGCATGTTGTGCAGGCGGTCGGCAAGCTTGACCAGAAGCACGCGCACGTCGTCGGAGATCGCCAGCAGCAGCTTGCGCAGGTTCTCCGCCTGCTTGGCCTTCTTGGTGACGAGATCGAGCTTCTTGAGCTTGGTCAGGCCTTCGACGAGGCGGCCGATATCCTCGCCGAACAGTTCGTCGATCTCGGCGCGGGTCGCGTTGGTATCTTCGATCGTGTCATGCAGCAGGGCGACGGCGATGGTCGACTCGTCGAGATGCATCTCGGTGAGAATGGCGGCAACTTCGAGCGGATGGGAGATATAGGGGTCGCCGCTGGCGCGCTTCTGCTTGCCATGCTTCTGCATGGCATAGACATAGGCTTTGTTGAGCAGAGCTTCGTTGGCATCGGGCTTGTATTTCTGAACCCGCTCAACGAGCTCGTATTGCCGCATCATGCCAAGGTGCTCCATAAACGAAAAGCGCGCCAATCGACAGGGATTGGCGCACGAAACCGAATTTCCGAGACTCTAAAGCCCGATTACTTGACGATTAGTAATCGTCGCTCTTTTCCGGCGGGACAAGGCCTTCGATGCCGGCCAGAAGATCTTCTTCCGACATCTGGTCGAAGCTGACGGTTTCCGGCAGTTCGTCCTCGTCCTCGTTCTTGGTTGCGACAGTGCCGCCACCGATCAGCGCGCCGGTATCCTGTTCCGGCTCGTCGACCTCGACATGCTTCTGAAGCGAATGGATCAGGTCTTCCTTGAGGTCGCCAGGCGAGAGCGTCTCGTCGGCAATCTCGCGCAGAGCCACGACCGGGTTCTTGTCCTTGTCGCGATCGACCGTGATCGGCGCGCCCTGCGAAATCTGGCGTGCACGGTGGCTGGCGAGCAGAACGAGCTCGAAGCGGTTATCTACTTTGTCGATGCAGTCTTCAACGGTGACACGGGCCATTGCCTGTCCTTTGCGCTCGGGAATTTAAGGATTTAGCAGCCCGATACAATCAATGGAAGGCAAATTCAAGTTTTTCGTCACCGACGCGGCTGGCGGGCGACGCGTGCCGGTCAAAAAATGCATGCGCACGGCGATAAATTCAACCTATGCGTGCTTGGAATATGAGATTCCCTGCCCTAGATATTTCTTATATGAATATTTCATAATTTAAGTGGAGTATTCATGAGTGAAAAGGCAAGGCTTCGTTTTGATTGTCTTTTATCACTATCTCTTATTCCCAACAAAGGATATTAGAACGATGTTTGATCCCCGGGAAAAAATAGCACTCTTCATCGACGGCGCGAACCTCTACGCAGCCTCAAAGAGCCTAGGCTTCGACATTGACTATCGTAAATTGCTGAAAGCATTCCAGAAGCGCGGCTACCTGCTGCGCGCCTACTACTACACCGCCCTGATCGAGGACCAGGAATACTCCTCTATCCGCCCGCTGATCGATTGGCTGGACTATAACGGCTACAAGGTCGTCACCAAGCCGGCGAAGGAGTTCATCGACTCCATGGGCCGTCGCAAGGTCAAGGGCAATATGGACATCGAGCTTGCCATCGATGCCATGGAACAGTCGGAGACCGTCGACCACCTGGTGATCTTCTCCGGCGATGGCGACTTCACCACCCTGGTCGAAGCGCTGCAGCGCAAGGGTCGGAAAGTATCCGTCGTCTCCACCATGGCGACCCAGCCGCCGATGATCGCCGACGACCTGCGCCGTCAATCGGACCACTTCATCGACCTCATCTCGCTCAAGGCGGAAATCGGCCGCGACCCGAGCGAGCGCCCCGTGCGTCAGGTCGAACCCGCCCCCGCCAACGACATGGGCGAGTGATCGCGAAAGCGCCCGAAACGGCGTCCGATACCCAAAATTTAGTAGGTCCCGCGCCAGACCGGGGCTGAATGACGGGCGGCAAAAACGTCCGGAGATCCTCGCAACCACTTGAAATTGCTTGCGCTTATCCGGCGCCGCGACGCAATGCCCCTCCGGTCTGGATCCCTGTCGCACGGCTGATAGCCATGACCGGCAAATACGTCAAATCGCCATAGATTTGACTATTATCATTCTCTTCATCAATTTACGTCTAATACTTCATTCTTCATTAATCGCGTCCGCGATGGTCATCTCCACGACGGTTTACAGTCGTTCGGGGGCGGAATATCTGCACAACAATTCTGCCCCCATATTTTTATAGGTTATAGCAATGCCCGGTCTTCAACGCTCCGTTTCCCAGCTCAACGATCGCCTTCATTTCCTCGGTCTCGACGCCGAAGAGCGGACGCGCCTCGGCAGCCTTCAGCCGCTGATCAAGACGGCCATCGGCCCGGCGCTCGACGATTTCTACGCGCGCGCCAAGTCGCATCCCGAAACGGCGCGCTTCTTCGCCAGCGATGCCCACATCGCCCATGCCAAGCAGAAGCAGGAGGCCCATTGGGCGCTGATCAGTTCCGGCAAGCTGGACAATCATTATGTCGAAGCGGTCTCCGCCATCGGTCGCACCCATGCGCGCCTCGGCCTGGAGCCGCGCTGGTACATCGGCGGCTACGCGCTGGTGCTCGAAGGGATCATGGAGGGGGTGATCGCCGACGAGATGCAGGGCTTCATGCAGGGACGCAAGGCCAAGCGTCTGGCGCAGAACCTGACCACCATCATGAAAGCCGCCATGCTGGACATGGACTATTCGATCTCGGTTTACCTTGATGCGCTGGCCGAAGAGCGGCAGCGGGCGGAGGAAGAGCGTCATCGGCTGGAGCAGGAGCAGGAAGTCGCGCTCGAAGCCCTCGACGCAGCCCTTGGCCGGCTGTGCACCGGCGACCTGACGGCGACGATCGACAAGGACCTCGCGCCGAAGTTCGACAATCTGCGCAACAATTTCAATTCGGCGGTCAACGCGCTGGCCGCAGCCTTTTCGGACATCTATGCCGAGGCCTCGCGCACGGCGTCCAACACCCGCGAACTGACCTCGGCCACCGACGAGATGGCCAAGCGCACGGAACAGCAGGCAGCCGCCCTTGAAGAAACGGCCGCCGCACTCGAACAGATTACCACGGTCGCGAAGCAGACGGCGCTGCGCACCCAGGAGGCACGCGAGGCGGTTGTCGCTTCCGCCGACGAGGCAGTCCGCTCCGGCAAGGTGGTCGATCAGGCAGTCGAAGCCATGGGCGACATCGAGACATCGTCGAAGAAGATCACCCACATCATCAGCGTGATCGACGAAATCTCCTTCCAGACCAATCTGCTGGCCCTCAATGCCGGCGTCGAGGCGGCGCGGGCCGGTGAAAGCGGACGCGGCTTTGCCGTGGTCGCCCAGGAGGTCCGCGAGCTTGCCCAGCGCTCTGCCGCTGCGGCCAAGGAGATCAAGACGCTGATCGACCGGGCTTCGCAGGATGTGGCGCGTGGCGTGTCGCTCGTTCACAAGACGGGAGAGGCGCTGAGCACGATCGGCCAGCAGGTGCACGCGATCAACGGCCATATCGCCGCGATCACCACCTCGTCGCAGGAGCAGTCGGCCGGCATCGGCGAAATCAATGCGGCGATCAACAGCATGGACCAGATGACCCAGCAGAATGCCGCCATGGTGGAGGAAACCAATGCCTCGACCCACGCGCTGCTGGAGGTCTCGCACCACTTGACGAACCTCGTCTCGCGCTTCACCGTATCGAAGGAAATCGCCATGCCGCGGCAGTCGCAGGACTACCGCCAGCACTACGCGGCCTGAACGGTCAGAAGCCTACAAGACTGAGTGCTGCGTTTCTGCGAAACAGACGGCCGCGCCTGAGGGCGCGGTTCGTCAAAGGGCTTCGAAACTGATCGGCTGGGCGCCCTGCCAGAGCACCATCTTGCCCATGGGCTCGAGATTTTCACGTCCGTCCACAACCGTAAGAACGTGATTCCCGGCAAGTGCGCCCATCTTGCTGGCAAAATGCGAGCTGCCATAGGCAAAGAGAAGCTCGGTTTCGCTAAAGCCGCCCGGATAGAGAAGGATATCGCCGCGCGACGGGTGGCAGGTGTGGTTTTCGAAGCCGGCACCGAATTGGAAATCGCCGAGCGGCACCCAGACCGCCTCCCCGCTCCAGCGCGAATGGATCGTCTGATTGCGGAACGGCAGGAAGCTCCTGAAGATCCGGCAGGTTTCCGGCGCCTTCTCGATCTCGAAACGCGCGGTGAAGACGAACGGACCGACGCTGACCTTCAGCAGTTCCGACATGCTCAGCCGCCCGTCTTGAGCAGCCTGGACTTCTGCCGGTTCCAGTCGCGTTCCTTTTCCGTCTCGCGCTTGTCGTGCAGCTTCTTGCCCTTGGCGAGCGCCAGTTCGAGCTTGGCGCGGCCCTTCTCGTTGAAATAGATCTTGAGCGGGACCAGCGTCATGCCCTCGCGATTGATCGCCTGGCGCAGACGGTTGATCTCGCGCTTGTTGAGCAAAAGCTTGCGGCGACGGCGCGGCTCGTGATTGAAGCGGTTGGCCTGCAGATATTCCGGCAGATGCGAATTGATCAGCCAGATCTCGTCACCCTCGTCCGAGGCATAGGACTCGGCGATGTTCGCCTTGCCTTCGCGCAACGCCTTGACCTCCGTGCCGGTCAGGGCAAGACCGGCCTCGTAGGTATCGATGATCTCGTAGTTGAAGCGGGCCTTGCGGTTTTCCGCGACAATCTTGTTGACGGTGCGCTGGCTGCCTCTGGGGGCCATGGTGATGATCCGATCCGCCCGGAATGCTTGTTGTTGGCCGGGCGGCGGGCATCCGTCCGGCTCTTGTCGTCGATATGTAATATAGCGCAGGCCGGAAATAAAGGCGGGTGGAGCACGGAGGGGGCGGATAGAACTGTCGCCGTACAAGGAGGGACATGTTGGGTCGCTATATCAGAATGGCGGATTGGCGCCTTCCATCCGGTCATTTTAGGTCTGCCGGACGTGTTCCAAAAGCGGTCGTCGCGGCCGCCGCAAAGCTACCTATTCTGCGACGTCGCAAGGATAAGGGAAGCAAGCGCCCATTTAAGCGAGAGTTTTGCGACAGGCGTACCGCTTTGCATTTCAATCAGATGGCTAGCTGCACCCGGCTGAAGTTTGGGTTGAGGGCGGCGCCTCGGAAATACAAGTATACACAGGCTACCTGTGCGCATAAGGGTATCGACGTTGAATGGATTGTAAAGGTGCGCACCGTCATGGAATTGAATCCGATTTGCTTCTCATCGGACTGCCCTAGCAGGACACTCTTCGACCAGATCGCCGATAAATGGTCGATGATGATACTGGCGGTTCTGTCGGACGGTCCTCATCGGTTCAACCTGATACGTAAGCGGTTGGAAGGTGTCAGCCAGAAGGCCCTAACACAGTGTCTACGCAGACTGGAGCGCAACGGTCTCATCACTCGGCGCGTCGTGTCCGTATCCCCAGTGGCTGTGGAGTATGAGATCACCAAGCTGGGCCACACACTGCAAAAGCCGTTCGGCGAACTCCACCGATGGACGCTGGACAAGCTGCCAGAGGTCAATGCAGCACGCGAAGCCTTCGACGCCCGACGATCAGATGACAGTTTCAGCGGTATTCAGTTGGGAAAACGTGCTGACTGAGTCGAAGCGAGACAGCGACCAGGTATCCTCAAGCCTACCAAGGCGATTTAAGGTGCCTGATTGACAGTAAGTCTACATCGTATACCTAGGCGTCCAGATCAACTGGAGCGTCAAAATGACTGAGTTAAAATTGCTGACCCCGCTGAAGACCGACACGTTCGAATTCAAGAACCGCGTCTTCATGGCCCCGATGACAAGGGCGAGGTCACCAGACCACGTGGCGAACGATCTGACCGCCCTCTACTACGCTCAACGCGCCACCGCTGGCCTGATCATCTCAGAGGGGACGCAGATCAGCGAACAAGCGATCGGCTGGATGAATACGCCTGGAATCCACACCACCAAGCAGATCGAGGGATGGCGAAAGGTCACCCGGGCCGTGCATGACGCCGGGGGCCTCATCTTCGCCCAGTTGTGGCATACGGGCCGCGCGTCTCATCCGGACTTTCATGGCGGAGCCTTGCCTGTCGCGCCTTCGGCAGTGCCCTTCAAAAGCCAGGCCTTCACGCTTGAGGGACCAAAGCCGTCCGTCACCCCCCGGGCTCTGACCCTCGACGAGATCCAGAGTACGATTATGGACTACGAGGCCGCCGCACATGCGGCCAAGGCCGCTGGTTTCGATGGCGTTGAGGTGCATGGCGCCAACGGCTATCTGCCGGCTCAATTCCTCGAAGACGGTTCCAACAAGAGAACGGACGCCTATGGCGGCCCTGTCGAAAACCGCGCCCGCTTTCTGCTCGAAGCAATCGACGCTGCAATCCGGGTCTTTGGGGCTTCCCGTGTTTCCGTCAGGCTCTCGCCCCGGATCCCGTACAACGACATGGGCGATAGCGACCTGGAGGGCACCTATATGTTCGCCGTCGAGGCTCTCGAAGCGAGGAAGGTGGGCATTCTTCACTTCATGGAACCGGCGCAGCTTCCTGAGGGCCTCAAGCTGCTGGCGCCCGAGGCGAGAAAGCGGTTCTCTGGCTTGTTTGTCGTGAACGTTGGATATGACCGGGAAAGTGGCGAGCGGGCGATAGCGACCAATCTGGCGGACGCGGTGACGTTCGGAACGCTCTTCATCAGCAACCCGGACCTGCCCGAACGCTTCCGTCAAAACGCCGCCTTGGCACCGTCCGACCCGTCTAGCTACTACGTGGGCGACGAGCGAGGCTACACGGACTACCCATCGCTCGGTTGAGGTCTCTCAGGCCAGGCTTCAGACGCCACCCCGTCGCTCACTCCATGACGGATAGAGTGACGGGAGGGCCGTGGGAGGAGTTCCTGATCGTCTGGATCGTAACTGGCGGCTGCAAAGTAGTTCAAGCGTTCCTGGGGCGAGTAGAGGTCGCCGATGCGGTCCATATCCCGGAGGCCATGATTGTTCCGCTCGGCGTTTTTTGCAGGTGCGCTCTCAGTTTGGGGAAGGCCATTTCAGTGACCACCGACGCCCGATGCCGCAATGGCCGAACTCGGACAAGGCACCAGAGCCTTCGATGTCCGCTCTAGCCTTTGACACGCCAACATCAGACAGTCCCCTCACGGCCCCAAATCGGACATCCATCGCGTGCGGGGCAAATGTCCCCTGGTGGCCAAGGGACCCATCGCGGTAGGAAGCACCGACAAACGCCTTGATGCGTTACGGGGCGGCCGTTCCTCCTGTCCCTTGCCTGTTATCCAACAAAAAAGGCCGGGTCGCCCCGGCCTCCCATACTCAATTCACCAGCCCCGCATGCCTCAGTGCCGAGTCGATCGCTGCCTCTGTCGAAGCTTCGAGCGTCGGCAGAAGCGGCAGGCGCACCGTGCGGCTCATCCGGCCGAGACGGTTCAGGGCATATTTTGCGCCGCAAAGACCCGGTTCCATGAAGATCGCCTTGTGCAGCGGCATCAGGCGGTCCTGATAGCCGAGCGCCGTCTTGTAGTCGCCGGCCAGGGTCGCCGCCTGGAACTCGGCACAGAGCTTCGGCGCGACATTGGCCGTCACCGAAATGCAGCCGACGCCGCCATGGGCGTTGAAGCCGAGAGCGGTCGCATCCTCGCCGGAAAGCTGGATGAAGTCGTTGCCGCAGGTGATGCGCTGGTCCGAAACGCGCTCGAGCTTGCCGGTCGCATCCTTGACGCCGACGATATTCTTGTGCGCCCTGGCGAGCAGACCCATGGTCTCGGGGCTCATGTCGACGACGGAACGGCCGGGGATATTGTAGATGAAGATCGGCAGTGCCACGGCCTCGGCGATCGCCGCAAAGTGGGCGACAAGGCCCTTTTGCGTCGGCTTGTTATAATAGGGCGTGACGACGAGCAGCGCGGCGGCACCGACCTTCTCGGCATGCTGGGCAAGCTCGATCGCTTCCTTGGTATTGTTGGATCCGGCGCCGGCGATCACGGGAACGCGTTTGTTCGCCACCTCGACGCACAGCTCGACCACCCGTTTGTGCTCGGCATGGGAAAGCGTCGGCGATTCACCGGTGGTGCCGACCGGCACCAGGCCGCTCGAACCCTCAGCGATCTGCCACTCCACATGGGCGGCAAAGGCTTTCTCGTCGACCGCACCGGTTTCGGTGAAGGGTGTGACGAGGGCGGGAATGGATCCCTGGAACATGCAACAAAACTCCTCAGGGCCGGCATCCATGCTTCGGCCGTATTCCTTGGCTACAACGCGCGCACATTACTTTGCCGACAGGGGCGCGACAAGCCGACTATCCGGGCTTTTCTATCGGTTTCCCGTCCCTTCAAAACACGCATTTTTGCTTTCCCGGTAAGGTTTCGTTAATCTCGCGAATGACTAATGGAGGGTATGCGCATTTTCCAGCGGGCAATCGAGATGAGGACATCCATTCTCCGGGCATCCGTTTTCGGGTTGATGCTGGCGGCGCTGCTGGGCGCCGCGGCGCGCGGAGCGACCGATGTCGTGCCCGTGCCCTCACCCAAGCCGCAGATGCCGTCGGCCGCCATTGCCCCGCCGCCATCGCTGGAAGTCACCGGCGCCATACCGCGCACCGCCCGCGTCAATCCCGCAAGCCCCTTGCTCAAGGCGGGTCTCGACGCGCTGTCCAACAAGAATGCCGCCGAGGCGCTGGCCATCCGCAACCGCATGCCGGGCGGTCTCGACCGCCACATGCTGACCTGGTCGATCGCGGTGTCGGGCATGCGCGACATCCCGTCGTCGGAAATCGCCGGCGCCCAGCGCGAACTCAAGGGCTGGCCGGGGCTTTCCGCTTTCCGCGCCAATAGCGAGCGGGCGCTCTACCGTGAAGATCCGCCGGCCTTGGACGTCATCGCCGCCTTCGGCCAGACCGCGCCTGAAACCGCCGAGGGCGCGATCATCCTCGCCCGCGCGTTGAGCGCCACCGGCGACAGGGACCGCGCTGCCAAGGTGCTGCGCAAGCTGTGGCGCGAAAACGCGCTCGACACCGGCATGGAGGACCGCATTCTCGGCGAGTTCTCCAGCCTGTTTTCGGCCGGCGATCACAAAGCCCGCATGGACTACCTGCTCTATCGCGGACGCGCGGCGCAGGCGAAACGCTTCTCCTCACTCGGCGAAGCACAGTCGCTCTACAATGCCTGGGCAGCAGTGCTGGCCAAGTCTTCGAAATCGGCGGCCCTGCTTTCGGCTGTCGATCCGCGCTGGCAGTCAGATCCCGCTTTTGTCTTCGCCCGCGTCGAGCACCTGCGCCGGCAGGACAAGTATGAAGAGGCGGCGAAGCTGATCGCCAAGGCGCCGAACGATCCGGTGAAACTGGTCAATACCGGCGAATGGTGGAACGAACAGCGCATCGTCGCCCGGGGCCTCGCCGATCAGGGCAAGTTCAAGGCCGCCTACCAGGTCGCCGCCCGGCATTTCGCCACCAGCCCTGTCGATGTGGCGGATGCCGAATTCCATGCCGGCTGGTACGCATTGCGGGGGCTCAAGAATCCCGACATGGCGGCCGGCCATTTCCGCAAAATCCTGCAGGTGTCCGACAAGCCGCTATCGGCATCGCGCGCCTGGTACTGGCTGGGTCGCGCCGCGGAAGCGAACGGTGACGGCAAGGCGCCGGAATATTTCACCAACGCGTCGCGCTTCGCCAGCACCTTTTATGGTCAGCTTTCCGCGGCCCGGCTCAAGCGCGACGGGCTCGACATGCCCTATCCCGCGCCGACCGCTGAGGATCGCCAGAGCTTTGCCACGCGCGAGGCCGTGCAGGCCATTGCCCGCTTCGAGGCGGCCGGACACGGCTGGCGCGCCGCAAGTCTCTATCGGGCGCTGGCCGAGCAGCTCGACCGTCCGGGCGAACTGGCGCTTCTGACGGCCAAGGCGGAACAGTCCGGCGACCACCACCTGTCGCTGCAGATCGGCAAGATCGCGTTTTCCCGCGGCATCAACGTGCCGGCGCTTGCCTTCCCGATCGGCGTGATCCCGGCCAATGCCAATATTGGCGGCTCGGGCAAGGCGCTGGCCTATGCGATCGCCCGCCAGGAAAGCGCCTTCAACCCGGCCGCGGTGTCGCCGGCCGACGCGCGCGGCCTGCTGCAGCTCATGCCCGGCACGGCCAAGGCCGTCGCCGTGCGCCATGGCCTTGCCTTCTCCAAGGAGAAGCTGACGACCGATGCCGGCTATAATGCGACGCTTGGGGCGCACTATCTCGGCGAACAGATCGACGCCTTCGGCGGATCCTATATCCTCACCTTCATCGCCTATAATGCCGGCCCGAAGCGCGTGCCGGAATGGATCGCCCGCTATGGCGACCCGCGCGGCAAGCCGATCGACGAGGTGGTCGACTGGATCGAGCGCATCCCCTTCCCCGAGACCCGCAACTACGTCCAGCGCGTCACGGAAAACTACCAGATCTACAAGAGCCGGCTCGGCCAGAAGGCGGATATCGTCGCCGACCTGCGTTACGGGCGGTGACCATGTGGTCGGCTCCGTCTTTGGCGGCGCCGAAAAACAGGCTACACCTACCCTCCGGCACGCAAACGGGAGGCAGGGATGTCAGCGGACTATCATCAGGGTTTCAACGACCGCTCCATCGAGACATCCGACGGTCTCGCGCTTCACGTCCGCATCTACGGCGAACACCTGCCCGGCCAGCCGGTCGTCTGCCTGCCGGGCTTGACGCGCAATTCGCGCGACTTTCACCAGCTTGCGCTGATCCTGTCCCAGTCCGCCAATCCATCGAAAGTGGTCACCATCGATTCGCGCGGCCGGGGGCTGTCGGACCGGGACCCTGACAAGAGCCGCTACACGCTGGCGGTCGAAGCGCTGGACGTCATCGCCGTCCTCGATGCGCTGGCGATCGACCGGGCCGCCTTCATCGGCACCTCGCGCGGCGGGCTGATCCTGCATTTGCTGGCCGTCAGCCACCCCGAACGCCTTGCCGCTGTGGTGCTCAACGACATCGGGCCGGTGATCGAGGTGGGGGGTCTGAAGCAGATCCAGGCCTATCTCGGGCGGGAGCGGCAACCGAAGGACTTTGACGAAGCGGCTCTCCTCCTCAAGCAGGTCCACGGACCCGGCTTTCCTGCCCTTGCCGCGCAAGACTGGCGCGACATGGCGGATGCCATCTACCGCGAGATCGACGGCAAGATCGTCGCGGATTTCGATTCCGCGATCGCCGAGCAGTTCCGCGCTGCGGATCTCGAGCAACCGCTCCCGGATCTGTGGGCGAGTTTCGAGGCCTTCGCCGGCGTGCCATTGATGGCGATCCGCGGCGAGACGTCCCGCCTGCTGTCGGCGGAGACCCTGGCGGAGATGGGAGGGCGGCATCCAGCCCTGGCGTCTATGACGGCTACGGGACAGGGACACGCCCCCGTGCTGCATCTCGACGGTATTGCAGAGCGCATTCTGGAGTTCATCGCTCCCCTCCGCGGCTGAACGAGCGCGCCAACCTGCCTGACATCATCGTTTCGGAAAGGAGAGACTGGTCCGTCGGACCTGTCGGCCGCGATCATTGCGAATGTCACGGTCCAAAACGGAAAAAGCCCGGCTTTGCAGCCGGGCTTTCCCTATAAGATCCGGAGATCCTATTAGAACGAGCGGGTCAGACGAACGAAGCCGTTCCATTCGCCGTCAGCGCCGTCAGCGTCGAAGTAGTCGACGGTAGCCGAAGCCTTCAGGCCTTCTGCGAGCTGGTATTCAGCAAGCAGGCCAGCGCCCCATGCGTCGTCGCCGTCTACGAAGGCAACATCGCCCCAGTAGCTGACCGACGGGGTGATGGTGAGCTTGTCGGTTGCCTTGAAGGCATAAGCTGCACCAACGGTCCACTCAGAGAAAGTAGCGTAAACCGAAGCGCCGGTCGCATATGCGCCGTACAGTTCGAAGGTGCCCGGGCCAACGTCAGCCGAGACGTAACCAGAGAGAGCGCCTTCTTCGGAGCCGAAGTCGTAAACGCCGTAAGCGGTGACGGTGGCTACGCCGAGGGTAGCCGAAGCCATTGCCTGAACGCCAACTTCTTCGCCGGCGTAGTAGTCGGAGAGGTCGTTGATGCCGAGGCCAGCCGAGAAGGCGTCAGACGAATAGGTGTAGCTTGCGAGGTGGAACAGGGTTTCGTTCGCGAAAGCATCGGTTTCGCCAGCGATACCAACGTCATCCCACCACGACAGGGCGTAACCAACCTTGAAACCACCGACGGTGATGTAGGCCTGTTCAACGATCGCGCCGTTGCCCGAAGCAGCATCCGGGTCGAATTCGGTCGTGTTAGCCTGGAGACGGATGTAGGAACCGATGGTGCCGATTTCCGAATCGTTCTTGGCTTCGAAGGTCACGCGAGCGCGAACTTCGGTATCCCAATCTTCAGCGTCCACGGCGCCAGCAGCGTCATTGTCATTGTCGTCATATGCATCGCCGAACTGAAGCGTTGCACGAACTTCGCCGCCGATCTTGAGGCAGGTTTCGGTGCCGGGGATGTAGAAGTAGCCGGTGCCGAAAGCGTCGCAAACGCGAACGTATTCCATCGGCTCGGGTTCAGCTGCAACGATAGCGTCAGCAGCCTGTGCGCCGGATACTACAGCGAGAGCTGCAGCGGAGCCGAGAAGAAGGCTCTTGATGTTCATTATTGACCTCCAGTCAAGTTTCGTATGGGTCTGGGTTCTTTGGCTGAAGGACAGCATTCCCTGCCCCATCCCCGTCGGTTTTCAGAAGACGGACGATCCACCGCCTCGCTTCCGAGATTGAAAATACAAAACGCCGCGCGTCATGCAATCACCAAACCATCGAAAGCATGGAATCCCACCCCCCTTCCCAAAACCCTGTTGCTGAAAGGACACAAACCGGGCCGGGAACCGGGCCGTTCATTTACCTATTGTTAAGAAAATCCTTTCGAAAAAGGCACTTAGCAGGGACGGAGCGCATGGAGCGGGCGCTTGCAGGGCCGCATTTATCCCGAAACGGCACAGCCGACTCGGGAGCATTCGGCCTGTTTGCAGGGGATGTGGGATGTTTTACCGGAAAGCGGCGGCGGCCAGATTCGCCCGCCTCGGTGGCCTCACCCGGCGAAATCGCCCTTCCGCCTGGCTCCGCGATCCGAGATTCGTGCCGTTTTGCAGAATCACCTGAGATTCGCCGGCTTGTCGGCGACCCGCTTCAACGGGCTCGGAGCACCCTATATATAGAGTGAGGCAGGAAACGGCCCGTGGAAAACGTCAAGTGCCGTGAAAAGGCCTTGCATTCGGCCAACCAAGCAAATAATCAGGCCGGACCGGAGAGGTGGCCGAGTGGTCGAAGGCGCTCCCCTGCTAAGGGAGTATACGTCAAAAGCGTATCGAGGGTTCGAATCCCTTCCTCTCCGCCACTTTCCCTTGTCGGATACCTTCTCCAAAGAATCACCCTCTGCGCCTGCGTCGCCGGCCGGCCGTTTCGCCGATCCGCTGCCGGTTCGGCGGTGTCGCATGATGCGCAGTCTTCGGCCGCGCGCCGGCGCACCAACAAAAATCCACCATCCATCTGAATTTACTGACTCTTTCCAAAAACCTTCCGTGACCGTCAGTGATAATTGACTGGAGGTCAATAATGAACATCAAGAGCCTTCTTCTCGGCTCCGCTGCAGCTCTCGCTGTAGTATCCGGCGCACAGGCTGCTGACGCTATCGTTGCAGCTGAACCCGAGCCGATGGAATACGTTCGCGTTTGCGACGCTTTCGGCACCGGCTACTTCTACATCCCCGGCACCGAAACCTGCCTCAAGATCAGCGGTTACGTTCGTGCGCAGCTCGACTGGCAGAATGTTCAGGACGACGCTGACGGCGAAGACTTTGACTGGAATGCCCGTACCCGCGCCAAGCTGAATTTCGAAGCCAAGAACGACTCCGAGATCGGCACGATCGGCTCCTACATCGCGATCCGCACCTGGGCCGATGAAGACTATGACGGCGGCTCCCTCGAGATCGACGAAGCCTACATCACTGCCGCCGGCTTCAAGGTCGGTTACATGTATAACTACTGGGACAACGACCTGTCCGGCGAGACCGACGACCTCGGCTCGAACCGCATCAACTCGGTAGGTTACGAATACGCTTCCGACGCATTCTCGGCGGGTGTCTTCATCGACGAACTGAGCACCAACTACAGCGGCGAATATGACGTCCACGGCGACAACGACAGCGTAGGTGTCGAAGCCCAGGTTTCCGCCACCTTCGGCGCGATCACCGGCGAACTGCTCGGCTCGTACGACTTTGCAGCTGAAAACGGTGCCGTTCGCGCCAAGCTGCTTGCTGAAGTCGGCCCGGGAACCGTTGGCCTTGCAGCAATCTACTCCACCGGCGCAAACGCTTACTACGACGTTTCCGAATGGACCGTCGCCGCCGAGTACGCCATCAAGCTGAACGACAAGTTCAGCCTGACCCCCGGCGCGCAGTACTGGTTCAACTACGGTCTCGTTTCGGCCGACGAGTTCGACGAAAGCAACGACGCCTGGAAGGCCGGTCTGACCCTCGACTACAAGATCGCGGAAGGCCTGACCACCAAGGTTTCGGTTCAGTACTTCGACGAAGATGCAGCCGACGACGGCGTCTGGGATGGCTTCGTCCGTCTGCAGCGTTCGTTCTGATCCAACAGGATCGATCTCGACAGGAGGTCCGGCCTTAAGGCCGGACCTCACTCCGCAAGCCGGGTCGTTCCGGCGAAGCGCTTTGTATCACGGCAGGCATAATGGCTTTGGTGACGGCTTAGACGGCTGTTGCCGATATGATACTCTTTATCCCGAATTCCGCATGTTCCCCCGCTGCGCGTAATTTCGTTCTATACTTTTTATAGATCATAACTATCTTGAGGTCTGACGGGTGCCGAAGGCGCACCCGATCGCTAATGAGGCATGTGCGTGAACCCTATGGAAGCGAATACTCTCCAGACACTCGGCGGCAACGGCCAAGTGCCGGTCTATTCGGTTCACTACCAGTACAATTCGACGAACAAATTCGCCGAGGTGCGGGAAACATCGCTTCAGGCGCTTTTCGAAAAATACGGCGACATCCTGTGGCTCAACGGCAGCCACAAATACAACGTCACCAACTTCATCGGAGAGTTGCACGACCTCTTGGATTTCCCCAAATTCTCCACGTTCTCCCAGGAGATGCTGGACGCTTTGATTGGTAAATTGCGCAAGCGCGGTAACAGCAATGCCACCATCAACCGAAAGATGGCGGCCTTAAGCAAACTACTGCGAAAGGCGAACAAGATGGGTGACGTTTACAGCTTACCCGAATTCAAGCGACAGAAGGAGAACGCCGGGCGTATCCGCTTCCTCGACCATGACGAAGAAAGCGCCCTGTTCTCCCAGATCCGGTCCCATTCGGACCTTTACTCCCGCTTCTGCATCTTCCTGGTGGATACCGGGGCCCGCCTCAGCGAAGGGCTCGACCTTCGATGGGGCGATCTTACCGACACGAGGGCCACCTTCTGGGTGACCAAATCCGGCCGCAGTCGTTCCGTGCCGCTCACCCGCCGTGCGGCATTGGCAATCGCGGCCTCCGACCGGCGCAAGCCGGGCCCCTTCAGCGACATCGACCAACAGCGTTTCCGCACCGCCTGGCACCAGGCCAAGGAAGTCGTCGGTCTCGGCCACGACAAGGATGTCGTGCCGCATATCCTGCGCCACACCTGTGCGTCCCGCCTCGTCCAGGGCGGGATCGACATCCGCCGCGTCCAGATGTGGCTTGGCCACCAGACATTGTCGATGACCATGCGCTACGCCCACCTGGCGTCGCACGACCTCGAAATGTGCGTACCGATCCTGGAGCGCGCAAGCGCCGGCCGGTAACGCAAGGGCCCGCCCCTGCCGTCCGCAGCCAACAGACCTGCGGCCCGCCAACCCCTCCCAGACACGCCGGCCCCCATTTTTGGGGGCCGGCGTGTTTTCACAACGAGCGAACTGCCGTCAGAAGCCTGCCGGCAACCGAGCCAATACCTCGCGCGGCATTATGCATTTCCGGCGAGCCGCATACGTTACGTCCGATTCCAAGCCCGCGCGTCCCATCCCATTCCCAAACCCGGAAATGATTCGACCTGCCGGTCGCATCGACTGCCTCTGCGCGGTCGTGAGCCCGCACTCCCCTCCCGAAGCGTCCGCCGCCACCGCGCGAAATCGGCTCCGCAGCGTTTCAAATGGCCTCAAACCGCGACGAAAGGATCGGTAGGCCGGTGCGCTGCTTTCCGCTTAATCATGATGACTGAAATCCGTGCGGCGGACGCTTTTGTCCGGGAGGGATGGTTCGTCGCGCCGGTTTGTCACGGGGGAGTGGCATGAGGATCTTGAAGGGCCGGGGCGCAACGCGCCTTTCGACGGTCGCGCCGACGCTGATGCTTGCGGGAGCATCCTTTCTCGGCGCTGTCTTGTGGGCATATGTGCCGCCGCTTGCCTATCGGCTGGGAATGCCGGTGCTGGCCGGGCAAGCGGCTGCGGCCGTGGTGATCCTGCTCGCCGCCGCGGCGTTCGTGCAGCCTGCCAGACGGTTTGCCGGCGGCGGCGCGGCGTCACTGGACGGGATTGCCTCGACCCTGATCGAAACCGCCGCCCAAGCCACCGAAATGGAGATGCTGGCGCTCGCCCAGCACAGCCTCGACAACAACCTGCAGATCCTGCAGACCGAGCTTCGCCAGCGGGGCGATCCCCAGGTGCGCGACGGCGCGCTCTATTATGGTGACACGCGCATCAACGACGACATCGCCATCGTCGATGCCGTGCGCGAAAAGGCCGGCGGCACGGCCACCATATTTCTCGGGGACCTGCGGATCGCGACGAACGTCACCAAGCCGGACGGCAGCCGTGCCGTCGGCACACGGCTAACCGCCGAGACCGTGATCGAGACGGTACTGCGCCAGGGCAAGGCTTTCCGTGGCGAGGCCGAGATCCTCGGCGAGGCCTATTATACGATCTACGAGCCCATTCTCAGCGACGGCCGGGTGGTCGGCATCCTCTATGTCGGCCTACGCAAGGCCGAATTCGCCGCCCGCCACGGGGAAGACGAAGGCGAGACAGGCGGCGCCGGCGGAGCCAGAGCGATCAGCCGGGCGCTGGCCGCGCTCGAGCGGTCCGCCCGGACGCAAGGGGAGATGGCGCGGGCGGCGATCGTCCAGCGGCAGGAGGCGGAGGATCTGCGCCGTCAGCACGAAGCGCGACGCCAGGCGCAGGCCGCCGAGCAGCGCCGTGTGGTGGAGGACCTTTCCGCCGCGCTCGAACAACTGGCGCAGGGCGACCTGACCCGACCGATCGCCACGCCCTTCCCGCCCGACTACGAATCGCTGCGCGTGAACTACAATAGCGCCTTAAAACGCCTGCACGACGCCATCGCCGACATTTCCGGCGGCGTCAGCAGCCTGCGCGAGGGATCGAACGGCATCAGCAGCGCCGCCGACCAGCTCGCCCATCGCACCGAACAGCAGGCGGCCAGCCTGGAAGAGACGGCCGCCGCGCTCAACGAGATCACCGCGACCGTGCAGGCGACCTCGGCCGGCGCCAGCAAGGCCAGGGAAACGGTCCGGAACACCCATGCCGATGTGGAGCGAAGCGGCCGGACCATGAGCCAGACGGTGACCGCAATGGAGCGCATCGAGGCTTCGGCCCGCCAGATGGAGCAGATCATCAGCGTCATCGACGAAATCGCCTTCCAGACCAATCTGCTCGCCCTCAATGCGGGCGTCGAGGCGGCACGGGCGGGCGAATCGGGACGCGGATTTGCCGTGGTGGCGCAGGAGGTGCGGGCGCTGGCCCAGCGTGCCGCCGACGCCGCCCGGGAAATCCGCCAGCTGATCTCCGGCTCGAACGAGCAGGTGGCCCTGGGCGCGAGCCTCGTCAACCAGACGGGCGAGGCCTTGAGCAAGGTGGTGGGCCAGGTCGGCGAGATCGCCCGGCTCATTTCCGAAATCGCCAGCTCGGCCGTCGAACAGGCCAACGGCCTGGAGGAGGTCAACGGCGCCGTCAACCAGATGGACCAGTTCACCCAGCAGAATGCCGTGATGGTCGAGGAGAGCAATGCCGCAAGCCATGCGATCCGCATGGAAGCCGACCGGTTGAACAACAAGGTCTCGGTCTTCAAGGTCCAGTCGCAGCCCTCTTCGTCCAAGGATACGGCGGCCGCCTGATTGTCGGCGAAACCTAAGCGAGCAAGAGCTTCAGCTCGCTGCCGGGGTCGGCGATCAGCGCGCGGTCGGGGGTGCGGCCCATCTCCAGCAGCTTCTTTCCGGTCACATAGGCCTTGGCATCGTTGATCGCATCGACGGCGATGAATTCGCCCTTGGCGAAGTACCAGATCGACAGGCTGCCCTCGCGCCCGCCGGGGCGCACCACCGTGTCGTCATAGCCGAGGTTGAAGCCGGCGATCTGCAGCTTGACGTCATACTGGTCGGACCAGAACCACGGTTTTGGCCGATAGGGCTCGATGCCGCCGGCCATGGCGGCGGCGGCGGCTTCCGCCTGGTCGACGGCGTTCTGCACCGATTCGAGGCGAATCTTCTGGCCCTTCCAGTCGAACACGGCGCAGTCGCCCATGGCATAGACCGACGGATCGGATGTGAGGCCGAAGGCATCGACGATGATGCCGCCGGCGGTCTCGATGCCGGCGCGCGCGGCCAGCCCGTCATTGGCATTGACGCCGATGCCGGCGATCACGATGTCAACGTCGATGCGGGATCCGTCCGACAGTTCGGCCGCGACGACCCGGCCGTCTTCGCCGATCAGCCGACCAAGCCCGGTCTTTTCGCGGATGACGACGCCGTGGCCGGTGTGGATGGCGCGCATGGCGTCGGCGGTTTCCTTCGCCGCGACCCGGGCCAGAATGCGGTCGGCCATCTCGATCACGGTGACGTCCAGCCCGAGATGGCGGGCGACGGCCGCAGCCTCGAGGCCGATATAGCCGCCGCCGACGATCAGCAAACGCCGGCCCGGCTTCATCTCGACGGCCAGGCGGTCGGCATCGGCCCTGTCGCGCACCGTGTAGACGCCCTGAAGATTGCCGCCGATCGCATCCGGCAGGCGCCTCGGCGTCGCGCCGGTGGCGATCGCCAGCGTTTCATAGGCGATGGTCGAGCCGTCGAACAGGCGTACCGTCTTTTTGGCGCGATCTATGTCCTCGACGGGGGTCGACAGGCGAATCTCGACATCGTTTTCGCCATACCAGGCCTCGGGGCGGAACAGCAGACGATCGAAGCTCATCTCGCCCAACAGGTATTTCTTCGACAGCGGCGGCCGCTGGTAGGGATAGCAATCCTCCGCGCCGAGAATGGTGATCGGCCGCGCGTCCTTCAGGCCGCGCAGTTTTGCCGCCAGTGCAAAGGCCGCCTGCCCTGCCCCGATGATGACCAGTCTGCCTGTCACGTGAAGCTCCCGATGCCGGTTCTGGAAGGTCGCGTGATCGCCGCTTCGGGCCGCGCGATAAGGAAGGCCAAGGGGTAGCGCGCCGATACGGGCCCGTCAAGCAGGACGCGGATCTGCCGAAGACAGCGCCATCGTTCCGGCAGCAAACGGCCCGGCCGGCACATGAGGTGTGCAGGCCGGGCCGGGTATCGGGTCAGAGGTCGAGCACCAGATGTGGCCGACCGTTGGAGGTATGACGGGGCGAGACGCCCTTTGCGTCGATCGTCGCGGTGACGCGCTGGCGGAAGGCCGAGAAGCTGTCGAAGGTGACGACATCGACCGGATCGTCGAAATGCAGCGTGATGGCATAGTAGCTGCTCTGCGACAGCCGCGACAGGGCAAGCACCTTTCCGCGAAAGCGCTGGCCGAGATATTCGCCGGAAACGACCGCACCGACGGCAACGGGGGCCGGTTCGGCATTGTCGCTGCGGGCGGCGAGCGCCGAGATGGTGTTCCAGTCACGCGCACCGTGGCTCTTCGCCACCAGTTCGAGTGCCGCGCTATGGGTGACGGGCGTGCCGCCGCCGGACATGGCGTCGCGCAGGCGCCGGGCCTGGGATTTCAGTTCGTCAATCGTCAGTGTGGCCATGGACATGGCAAACCTCTTTTCTCATGGCATGCGAAAAGATCGAAGGGAGCCCGCATTGCCCCCATCGCGCATGCGCGAAAAAGGGTTTCATTCCATGCTTCAGGAGGACTTCACCAAGGGCATATCACCCGCGGGCGGCCGGCGCCTCGAACCGGGATCACATATGGAAAGCGAAAGGGCTCCTGTCAAGTCGGCCGTACCGGGCGTCGTGGGGGTTGCAGCCATCGGTCAGCCGCTGCGACCGGCGGCCGCACAAGACTTGATTTTTATCGATAACGTTCAGGAAACGTCAGGGAAGTTGCGCTAAATTGGGACCCTAAAAACAATATCGGGGAGGGTGCAATGCCCCTGCAGGCCATACCGGACGCAAAACAGAACATTCCGCAGGACAGGGTCTACGAGAAGTTCACCATCGATCGCCCCGGCAAGATCATCTTCGTCGGCCGTCATCTCAGCACCAAGAACAATCTGCGCTGCCTCATCCATTCGATTTCGCTCTACGGCGCCGAACTTGAGGTCAGTCCGCATGTGCCCGTCCCGAGCAACTTCTTCCTGGAGATCCTCGGCATTCACGACGAGATCGGCTGCACGCTGATCCGGCGCGAAGAGGAAAAGGTCACGGTCGGCTTCAACATGCTGATCGATGCGGAGTTCCTGCACCACGTCGTGCGGCTTTCCTTCGAACTCTGAGGCCCGCCGACCTCCAAAGCCTGCAAGACGGACAAGAGGCCTCCGGCATTCGCGCCGGAGGCCTCTTGTCTGTCTGGTTGTCTATTTCAGCGCGGCCAGATGCTTCTCGATCTCGGACACGGTCAGCTTCACCAGGTCCTTGTCGATTTCGGCGCGGATAATGCCTTCCGGCAGGGAGGTGAGTTCGGCGCGCAGGAGACCCAGAGCCTTCGGCGGGGCAATCAGGATCATCGCCTTGATCTCGTGCGATTCCACCAGTTTCTCGACCTTCCTGGCGACATCCTTCAGGAAGTCGCCCTCGGCCTGCTCGTGCCAGTCAGTGTCCTCCATGGCGCTGCGAGCCGTGCCTTGCGACTGATACACGCGGCCGGGCCGGTCGGAGCCCATGTCTCGGCTTGCCTCGTCGGGCTGGGATTGGTGGTCGACGACCGTGAGGTTGACGAGACCGGCATCGCCATCGTTGCGCAGGAAGAGTGCCTTTGCACCGTCGCAGACGATCACCCAGGACTTGTGGCCAATATTGAAACGGCTCATGACTTTCTCCCTTTTTGCGAGGCAATTCCGCCTCTGTTTTGATAGTAGGCCTGTCGGACCGCCCGTTCAAGGCGAGCCACTCGCCTTTGGGTCGCAGTCACGGTGCGGCAGAAAGCCTCGCCACCGTCGGCGCATCGAGCGGATGGCGGTCGACCGCGGTTCCGCCGTCAATTGGGCGCCCGGCCTCGGAAATGCCGTCGCCGTTTGCGTCGGCAAAGCCCTCCGCTGTTTCGTCGAAATCGTCGTAGCGATTGCCAAGGGCACCGTCGTCCCATCGGTTCGAGGCGGGAACGAGGCCTTTCAGCATGGCGCCGAGCATCGCCTCGCGCACCGACCGGTTGGCGCGCAACTGCTGCTTGACCGGCTCGGGATAGGGCAGGCTGTCGATTACGCCGGACAGGTCATCGACCGTCAGCCGGCGGCCGGACGAGTCGAAGGCGTTGACGCCGTTCCCCGCCATGTCGTTCAGCGTCAGCAGATTGTCGGCCGAAGGCGTGGCAAGCGGATTGCCGCCGCCGATGCGGATGCCGTGCGCCTTGTTGTCCGCCACCGTGTTGCGGTTGATGCGGCTGGCGTTGGAACCGACGAGAAAGATGCCGATCTCGTTTGCTGAGACCGTATTGGCGCGGATCTCGTTGCGGTCCGAGCCGCTCATGAAGATGCCGGCGCCGAGGTTGTCGAACACGCGATTGCGGGCAATCAGGCTGTCCTCGGTGCTGCACAGGATGTAGATGCCGCTGCCGATCGCCTCGCGGTCGATCACGCCGACACCGGAGAGGCCGAGGCTGGTTGCCACCGTCTTCTCCATCAGTTCCATCTGCGCGACATCATGCTTGCGCTCGATCCCGGTCGCGTGGACGACATTGTCCTCGATGGTCAGGCGACGGCTGTGCCACGTGGCGGTGATGCAGTAGCTGCCATTACCGCGAACCTCGTTTCGCGCAACGACAATGTCCTCGCTGCGCCGGGCCTTGGCATTGTCGGCGGCAATGCGCGCGACCGAAGCCGGATCGCCCAAGCTGGCGAAGGGCGAACGGCGCTCGGTATGCAGCACGTCGATGGAGACGCCGGTCTCGTTGCGCAGAATCGAGTTGCCGACGATGCGGTGCCTGCGGCCACCGAATATAGCGATGCCGTCGCGGGCATTGTCCTCGATCTGCGATTCCTCGATCGTGGAGCCGCGGCCGCCCAGCATCACGACGCCCCAGTCATTGCCGGCGAGATGCAGGTTGCTGAGCCTCGCGCCATCGGCCGCGACGGTCACGCCGGCACCGCCCCAGAAGAAGAAGGGATCGTCGCCCTTCCCCGAATGACGGATCTCGAGATCTTCGACCACCACGCCTTCGGCGCGGATCGTCAGCACAGAACCCCGGCCACCGCCATCAAGAACCGGCCGGTCCGCCCCCTGCCCCCGCCCACTGAGCGTCACCCTGTGTTCGACCAGGAAATTGCCCGTGTACGGCCCGCCGACGACCTCGATCGCGTCGCCGTCGCGGGCGCTCGACAGTGCATCCTGCAGGCCGTCGAAGGTTTCGCCCGTCGTGCCGTTGCGGATGGCGCCCGAAGCCGCAAGCGCGGCCGGTCCGCAAACCGCGCTGGCGAGCAGGCCCAGAACGGCAAGGAACAAACCCTTGTACGGCCGACGCATTGTGAAAATCCCCCATCTCCTGCCGCTCACCCTAGTTGGACGCCGAACCCTCAGCAATGATCGGGATCAATGAGCCAGGCGGCCCCGTCACGGGCACCGAGGGACCCGGCGCTGCGGCCTGAAACGCAATTTACCTTTGGAAAACGGATGATTCATAAAAACTTAGCGTCTTGATTGACCTCACCACAATGCTTTTGCTGCAGCCTCCCTTTCAAGAAACCGCCGCAAGGCGCAAGAAGGGGAATGCCATGCAGGATGGAACACATCTGGCGGCGGTAAGTTCGGAAATGTACGAGCGCAAATGGGAGCGGTTCTATGTCCGCCGCCCGGCACGCATCATGGCCGTCAGCCCGGGCTTGAGCGGCATCACCATGCGCAGCGGCGAAGTTGTGGACATCTCCCAGGGTGGGGCGGCGCTCGAGATCACCACGACGATCGGGCTGTCATCGCACTACTACATCCAGGTCATCGGGCTCGCCGACCGGATCGGCTGTGCCGAAGTCTATCGCAACGGCAGCCGTGTCGGGGTGAAGTTCATCTGCCCCATTCCCGAACACGTGCTTCATTCCATCGTGCGCGCCGACTTCATCATGGGCGAGAAGGTGCGGAAGCCGGCGCCCGCCTATCGCTAGCTAGGCACGTACCCGCCACGGCCTGCTTCTCCTCACCACCGTCCCACGAAATGTGCAGCGCCTGCAGAACGCCTCTTGACCTTCCCCCGATGGGAAGGTGCACTGTTTTTCTGATGACCTGGCTGACGGAGATCAATTCCGGCAGATTTGTAGGCGCTAGAGTTGGCGCCATCGGTGATGAGAGACGTGTATGAATTCGGCCCGTGGGATTCAGAACTGGTTGAGAGTGGTGGCGACCGCGCTGGCGATCGTGCTGGTCTTCGCCGCTGTCCAATCGCACGCCTCAACGGACCTGTGCGCCAGATCTGCTGAACTGGCGGACGCGCACCATCACAATCCTCATCAAGACTCGGGCCATCAGGATACGGATCACGGAGACTGTTGTCGCAGCGCGTGCGCTCTCTGCGTGGCGCCGATCCATGGTACCGGGACGATCCTGAAGACTGTTGCCCCGACCATTGCTGTCCTGTGGCGATCCAACCGGTTATCCGGGCAAGCTCCCTCTCCGGGATGGCACCCTCCCCGATCTGCTGGCTGACGAAAGCGCGCATCGCGCGGACTTCACCTGTCAACAGCATGGTCGTGAAGCGACCGGGATCGAGAGAGATATCATGTTTAGAAGAGATTTTCTGAAGACGCTCGCCGTCGGTGCGACGGCCCTTTCACCATTGGCGAGCGCAGTGGCAAGAGCCACCACAAGCACCAGCGAGCTGGTCATCGGCAAGCGCACGCTGGAGGTGAACGGCAAGCCGGCCTCCGTCTTCGGACTGACCAACCGAGCAGGCGGAGCCGGACTGGTTCTGGATGCCGACACAAGGTTCGACGTTCTCCTGAAAAACCAGAGTGGCGAGGAAACACTGATCCACTGGCACGGTCTGACGCCCCCCTGGAAGATGGACGGCGTGCCCGGCAATCCGTCGACCCTGCTGCCGCCGAACGAAACGCGGGCCTATGACTTTCCGGTCGGCAGGGGCGGAACCCACTGGATGCATGCCCACACTTTGCAGGAGCAGAACCTGCTCGCGGCGCCCCTGATCATCCGCACGGCCGAGGACCGGGCCCGCGACGAACAGGAGGTCGTGGTTCTCCTGCACGATTTCTCCTTCAAATCGCCAGAGGAACTGCTGGCCGGGCTCCAGTCCGGCGCGGGTGGCCACGCCATGCCCTCGGGCCATGGCGGCATGACATCGATGATGAACATGCATGGTGGGCACCAGATGGGCGGCGGAACGGCTGCGGGCATGCCGATGATGGCCATGCCAGCCATGGATCTCAACGATATCGAGTACGACGCCTATCTCGCGAATGACCGAACGCTCGACGATCCGGAGGTTGTCCGCGTCGAGCGCGGTGGACGCGTCAGGCTGCGCATCATCAATGGCGCGACGGCGACCGGGTTCACGATCGATACCGGGCCGATCGAAGGTGAACTCATCGCTGTCGATGGGCTGGACGTCGTGCCAGTCCGCGGGCGCCGGTTTCCTTTATCGATGGGTCAGCGTGCCGACATCCGACTGAACCTGCCGGCGGAGGAAGGAGCCTTTCCCATCCTTGCGCTTCGCGAGGGGGCGAGCGAGAGGACGGGGATCGTTCTGGCGACGCCGGCGGCGCGTGTCGAGAAGCTCGAAACATCGGGCGCCAACAAGGGACCGGTTCTGGACCTGTCGCTGGAGCAGAGGTTGCAGAGCCTCTCGCCCCTTCCGACACGTACTGCCGACCAGCGGTTCGAACTGATGCTCGGCGGCGACATGGCCACCTACAAATGGGGAATCACTGCCGACGGCCCGCTCGACATGGTCGAGGGCCAGCGGGTCCGGATTTCGATGCACAACATGTCGATGATGGCCCACCCCATGCATCTCCATGGCCATCATTTCCAGGTCGTGGCGATCAACGGAATGGCGCTCGACGGCGCCATGCGGGACACCGTGATGCTCCCGCCAATGGCACAGGTTGCGATCGAGTTCGACGCCGACAATCCGGGACGCTGGCCGCTGCACTGCCACCATCTCTATCACATGGCGACCGGCATGATGACCTTCGTCGACTATGGCAAGGCAGGGTGAGGAGGTTTCCATGACCGACCAACATCACACGCATCACCAAGACCAGCACAAACATGCGCATCACCATCATGGTGACCATGCGCCGGACACGTCGATACCACCGGCCCCGGCCGGTGGAGAAATCGCAAAGACGACGATCTACACCTGCCCAATGCATCCGCAGATCCGGCAGAACGGCCCAGGCAACTGCCCCATCTGCGGCATGACTCTCGAGCCTGAGATGCCCGTTGCCGCTGAGCATGGCAGCGACGAGTACGCCGATATGTCCCGGCGCTTCTGGATCGGTTTAACCCTCAGCGTTCCCGTGCTGGCGCTGGAAATGGGCGGCCATCTGACCAACCTTCACGGCGTGCTGATGCCGCAGACCTCCAACTGGATCCAGCTCGCACTCGCAACACCTGTCGTGCTCTGGGCGGGCTGGCCGTTTTTCGAACGCGGCTGGCGGTCGATCCTCACTCGCCATCTCAACATGTTCACGCTTATCGCCATGGGCGTGGGGGTGGCCTGGCTCTTCAGCGTCGTTGCCACACTGATGCCCGGCATATTCCCCGAGACCTTTCGTTCGGCCGAGGGAGCGGTTGCGGTCTACTTCGAGGCCGCCGCCGTCATCACGGTTCTCGTTCTCCTGGGCCAGGTCCTGGAACTGCGTGCACGGGAGCAAACGGGCGGCGCCATTCGCGCGCTTCTCGATCTCGCGCCCAAGATCGCCAGACGGGTGCGGGCCGATGGCACCGACGAGGACATAGAACTTGAGGCCGTCAGCGTCGGCGACATGCTGCGCGTTCGTCCCGGCGAGAAAGTGCCGGTCGACGGGGTGCTGAAAGAGGGGCGAAGCTCGGTCGACGAGTCCATGATCACGGGGGAATCCATGCCCGTGACCAAGGAGCCCGGAGCGAGCTTGATAGGCGGCACCATGAACCGGACCGGCGGCTTCGTCATGGAGGCCGGCCGCGTCGGCGCAGACACCATGCTGTCACAGATCGTCAAGATGGTGGCCGAGGCACAGAGGTCCCGCGCACCCATCCAGCGTCTCGCAGACCAGGTTTCCGGCTGGTTTGTTCCGATCGTCGTCCTGATTGCCCTGGCCTCGTTCCTTCTCTGGGTTTTCCTCGGTCCGGAACCGCGCTTCGCCCACGGCCTTGTCGCCGCCGTTGCAGTTCTCATCATCGCGTGTCCTTGCGCGCTGGGACTGGCCACTCCCATGTCGATCATGGTCGGGGTCGGAAAAGGCGCGAGTGTCGGTGTCCTCATCAAGAACGCGGAAGCGCTGGAGAGGCTCGAGAAGGTCGACACGCTGGTGCTGGACAAGACGGGCACGCTCACCGAGGGCCAACCTCGGCTCACGGCAGTCGTTCCCGCCCCCGGCTTGTCCGAAGCGGACGTGCTGAGAACCGCTGCCAGCCTGGAACGATCGAGCGAACATCCGCTGGCGCTGGCAATCGTCAATGCGGCGGTCGAGAGGCGCTTGTCGCTCGGGGAAGTCCAGGACTTTGACAGCCCTGTCGGAAAGGGCGTTACGGGCGTTTTCGAGGGACGAAGGGTTGTCTTGGGAAGCCATCGGATCATGGAGGAACACGCGATCGACCTGTCCGCCTTCCTCTCCAAGGCCGAAAGCCTGCGCAACGACGGAGCAACCGTGATCTTCATGGTGGCCGATGGAAAGGTCGAAAGCCTGTTTGCGATCGCGGACCCGGTGAAGGAGACGACGCCGGAAGCGCTGAGAACGCTGGTGGATGAAGGCATTCGCATCGTCATGCTGACGGGCGACAACAGGACGACCGCGGATGCCGTCGCCCGACGCCTCGGGATCGCCGAAGTCGAGGCGGAGGTCCTTCCGGAAGACAAGAGCAAGATCGTGTCGCGCCTGAGAGGGGAAGGACGGATCGTCGCCATGGCAGGGGATGGCGTGAACGATGCGCCGGCTCTCGCCGCCGCCGACGTCGGGATCGCCATGGGTACCGGCACCGACGTCGCAATGGAAAGTGCCGGCGTCACGCTGCTGAAGGGAGACCTGATGGGTATCGTGCGGGCGCGACAGCTCAGCCGCGCCACGATGGCCAACATTCGCCAGAACCTGTTCTTCGCCTTCATCTACAATGCCGCGGGCGTCCCGATAGCCGCCGGACTGCTCTATCCCTCCTTCGGGATACTGCTGTCGCCAATCATTGCCGCGGCAGCGATGGCCTTGTCGTCCGTCAGCGTGATCGGCAATGCGTTGCGCCTGAAGACGACCCGGATATGAAGCGCGAGCCATAGGCATTCCGCCCCGGTCAACGACCGGGGCTTCTGACTTCCATGCGTAATCTTATAGACTCCATCACCGGCCTGAAGGTCACAGCTAGGCACGCCCCTTCACAGGAAAAAGATATGCCCGCGGACACGGCAGTTCCGGCAAGTCCTGCCCTTGCGCAGGGCGCAATTGGACCTATTGTGTGCCGGATTTCAATCTTTCCAGGATTCTCAAGACAGCATGTCCGGTTTTTCGCGCTTCACCCCCTTGATCAGCGCCCTTCCCGCAACCGTGCCTTTCGTCGGGCCGGAAGCCATCGAACGGCAGCGCGGCCTGCCGGTCATCGCCCGGATCGGGGCCAATGAAAGCGGCTTCGGCCCCGCCCCTTCCGTGCTCGCGACAATCCGCGACAAGGCCGGCGAAATCTGGAAGTACAACGATCCCGAAAACTTTGCCCTGAAGACGGCGCTGGCCGCCCATCTCGGTCTGGCCCCGGCCAATATCGTCGTCGGCGAAGGCGTCGACGACCTGCTCGGCCTGATCGTCCGGCTGATCATCGAGCCCGGAATGCCGGTCGTCACCTCGCTCGGCGGCTATCCGACCTTCAACTTTCACGTCAACGGCTTTGGCGGCCGGCTCGTGACTACGCGCTATGTCGACGACCGCGAAGATCTCGACGGCCTGCTCGCCGCGGTGAAGCGGGAAAACGCGCCGCTCGTCTATTTCGCCAATCCGGACAATCCGATGGGCAGTTGGTGGGATGCCGACAGCATCGTCTCCTTTGCCCGGGCGCTGCCCGAAACCACGCTGCTCATTCTCGACGAAGCCTATTGCGAGACCGCGCCCGAAGGCTCGGCGCCGCCGACCGATGCGCTGATCGACCTGCCGAATGTGCTGCGCATGCGCACCTTCTCCAAGGCCTACGGCCTGGCCGGCGCGCGCGTCGGTTATGCCTTCGGCACGCCGGCGACGGTTCTTGCCTTCGACAAGATCCGCAATCATTTCGGCATGCCGCGCCTCTCGACCGAGGCAGCGCTCGCCGCCCTTGCCGACCAGGCCTATCTGAAGGACGTGGTTGCGCGCATCGTGGCCGCACGCGAGCGCATCGCCGCAATCGCCACGGCAAACGGGCTTGCTCCGCTTGCCTCGGCCACCAATTTCGTCGCCATCGACTGCGGCAGCGACGGCACCCGCGCCCGTGCCATCGTCGACGGACTGATGCAGCACGGCGTCTTCATCCGCATGCCGGGCGTTGCGCCGCTCAACCGCTGCATCCGCGTTTCGACCGGACTGCCGGCCGACATGGACCTGTTCGAGGACGTGCTGCCCAAAGTGCTGAAGTCGCTCTGATCGGGCAGGCATACGCCAAATAAAAAGAACCGCGCCGGCCTTGTTCCTGCCGGTCGCGGTTCTCATGTGTTGGCACAGGCCCCGTCCAAAGGTCCCCCGCCACGCTCCCCTCTCTCAGGGTTTTTCTTGTCTGTTGAACCCGGTATCATACCGGGGAACTGGTCATGACGATCAGTGCATCGTCATCCATTCGCGGGCCGAGCGCAGGGCTTCGGCAAGCTCGGTCTTGCTCATCGTCTGGGCCAGATCGGCGCGGAGTTCCGCGGCGCGTTCGCAGCCCTTGATGGCGGCGATGTTCAGCCACTTGTGCGCCGAGACGAGGTCGATGGAACAACCGCGGCCGGTTGCATACATCAGCCCCATGTCGCAGAAGACATCGGCGCGAGTCTCGCCACCCATCGTGGCCATTTCGGAATTGTGCATTTCAAAGCGTGCCATCGGTTTTGTCCCTGTCTAGCCTAACGGTTTAAACTGTCCCTGTTTTGGCCCTTGAGAGGCCTTCCTTTGGAACCCCTGGCCGTCTGTCGCGGCGTCTTTGAGGTTCTTCCGGAGCGGCGGGTTTTCCCTGCTCGTTTGATGACTTCACTATGCCGGAAGCCTTTCAACGGGCGCTTAAAATGCATGATTAATTTGCTGAAAACAAAGTACAAATGCTTTGTAAACTTGGCTTTTCGTTAAGCATCGCCCTGCCTGAAACACAAGGATTTCGGCTCAAAATTTACGAAAACTTCAGGAGCGGATTTAAACCGAACGCTAACCACGAAAAACACTTGGCTTTTGATGCCTCTGCTTGAAAGGCCGAAAAACCGGGTTTTCGGCGCGGTTGTAAAAGCCTGGAACGGCTATTTACCTTTACGTCCGCGTAAGATATTTTTCCTTCTGCTGACCCATGGAGCGCGCACGTCGGGCGCGGCCATGCCGGCATTGGAGTGCCGGTCCATCAGCATTCGGGCTCATTTCGGGAGGAGAGTTACACAATGCGCATGATTATCGTCGCCGCGGCTGCGGCCCTGGCATTTTCGGCCGCTTCGGTTCAGGCTGCCGAACCGATCGAAGGCAACTGGAAGACGGCAAGCGGCGCCACCGCGCAGATCGCCCCGTGCGGCGGCAGCTTTTGCGTGACGCTGAAGACCGGCAAGCATGCCGGCAAGCAGATCGGCAAGATGGCCGGCGCCGCCGGCGCCTACAAGGGCACCATCACCGATCCGGACGCTGACAAGACCTATTCCGGTTCCGGCAAGGTATCCGGCAATTCGCTGAAGATGCAGGGCTGCGTCATGTCGGTGTTCTGCAAGACCCAGACCTGGTCGCGTCTCTGAACCGCAGCAAGCGTCAAGAACGAGAGAGGCCCGGCAGACGACTGCCGGGCCTCTCTTTCTTTCTGGGCCTTTGCTTCAGCGCGCCTTCTGGCCGAACAGCACCTTCTTGGCGTCGTCGTCCTGGGCGATGTTCTGGCGCTTCTCCTGGCCGACGGCAATGCCGCGCTCGACCGCCGGGCGCGCCATGACGCGCTCGAACCAGGCTTTGAGGTTCGGGAAGTCGTCGAGATCCTGACCCTGGTTCTTGTGCGGCACGACCCAGCCGATCGAGGCGATGTCGGCGATCGAGTAGTCGCCGGCCAGATAGTCGCGATCGGCAAGCCGCCTGTTCATCACGCCGTAGAGCCGGTTCACCTCGTTGGTGTAGCGGTTGATGCCGTATTCGATCTTCTCCGGCGCATACTGGCGGAAGTGATGCGCCTGGCCGGCCATCGGCCCCAGACCACCCATCTGCCAGAACAGCCACTGGTCGACTTCGACGCGGGCACGCTCGTCGGTGGGATAGAGCTTGCCGTACTTGCGGCCAAGATATTGCAGGATGGCGCCCGACTCGAAGACCGAGATCGGTTCGCCGCCCGGGCCGTTCGGATCGATGATCGCCGGCATGCGGTTGTTCGGGGCGATCTTCAGGAAGTCCGGCTCGAACTGCTCGCCCTTGCCGATGTTGACGTACTTCACCTCATAGGGAACGCCGAGTTCCTCGAGCATGATGGAGATCTTCCAGCCATTGGGGGTCGGCCAGTAATAGAGTTCGATCGGCTTGGTCATGGGATTCTCTCCGGTTCGTCGGGGGAAAGCGTGCGGGATGCCCACAAGACTTAGATACGACCGGCGGATGTTCAAGTGAATTCCCCTTAATCGATCTGAATGCCAGATGAACCGGCGCCTCAGCACCGGTTCAGGGCCGGGCCGTCATAACGTCAGCATCAGAACGACGAACCGGGGAATACGGTGATGGAAAAGCTGGCACGGCGCATGACGATCTTCTCTCTGGGCATGGCCATCTTCGCGATGCTCGTCGCCGGACTGGTGACCGCCGGCAACGGCGCGGCCGGGCGCTCCTTCTCGGTTTCCTCCGCCTGCATTCCCGCAGGCGGCGCATTCTGCAACACCGCTCTTTGAACCCAGGCCCCGAGGACACCACCATGCGCGCTTCCGCCAGCCACATTGCCGCCCTCTGCCTTCGCTGCACCCTTGTCGCCGGCCTGTTTCTCGGCCCGCTCGTCGCGGTCGGCGTCGCCCGCTCGGAAGAGATCAAGATTGCGAAGAGCGGTGCAGGCCTCGTGCTGTTCGTCAGCCTCCAGCGCCAGTCGATGAGCTGAGCTTGTCCGCGGACCGGATTTGCCGCGATGTGCGCTGGCAGCCTTCCCGACTGCACCAAACCGTGAATTCAGCGCGAACCACGTCGTTTGCTTGTCAAGAAGTCTCCACTATAATGACTTATGAGCAAACGAATCCACTTTCACTCCCCCATCAATTTCATCAGCCCCGATCCGTTCGAGCCGCAGGTTTTCACGGACGCCGCAGCTGCCGTCGATGCGCTGACCGCGCTTTATGAGCGCAATACCGGCTTCCTGATCGACGGGTTTGCAGCGCTGGCCAACGGCGCCCCGATCGCCGGGCGCTACCGCGCCTTCTATCCCCAGGTCACGCTGGAGACCACGAGCTACGGCCAGATCGACACCCGCCTCGCCTATGGCCATGTGACCGCGCCGGGCCTCTACACGACGACGGTGACGCGGCCGCAGCTCTTCCGCCACTACCTCGAAGAACAGCTCGCGCTGCTGATCCGCAATCACCAGGTCCCGGTCGTGGTGTCGGAATCGGCCACGCCGATCCCGCTGCATTTCGCCTTCGACGAAGGCGCGCATGTGGAGGCCGCCGCCAGCGGGCTGGCCGACATGCCGCTGCGCGACCTGTTCGACACGCCGGACCTCACCGTCACCGACGACGAGATCGCCAATGGCGAATACGATCCGCGGCCCGGCGAGCCGCAGCCGCTCGCGCCGTTCACGGCGCAGCGCATCGACTATTCGCTGGCCCGGCTGTCGCACTATACCGCGACCAGCGCGGCGCATTTCCAGAACTTCGTGCTGTTCACCAACTACCAGTTCTACATCGACGAGTTCTGCGCCTATGCCCGCAAGCTGATGGCGGACGGCGGCGGCGGATATACCGCCTTCATCGAGCCGGGCAATCTCGTCACGCTTCCCGGCCACAGCGAGCCGAGCGAAGGCGTGGCGATCGGGCGGTTGCCGCAGATGCCGGCCTATCACCTCAAGGGCAAGGGCCATGCCGGCATCACCATGATCAATATCGGTGTCGGCCCCTCGAACGCCAAGACGATCACCGACCATGTGGCCGTGCTGCGGCCGCATGCCTGGCTGATGCTCGGCCATTGCGCGGGCCTGCGCAATTCGCAGCGTCTCGGCGACTACGTGCTGGCGCATGCCTATGTGCGCGAGGACCATGTTCTCGACGACGACCTGCCGGTCTGGGTGCCGATCCCGGCGCTGGCCGAGGTGCAGCTGGCTCTGGAGGATGCGGTCGAAGAGATCACCGGCTATGAGGGCTTCGAGCTCAAGCGCATCATGCGGACCGGAACGGTCGCCACCATCGACAATCGCAACTGGGAACTGCGCGACCAGCGCGGGCCGGTGAAGCGCCTGTCGCAGTCACGGGCGATCGCGCTCGACATGGAATCGGCGACCATCGCCGCCAACGGCTTCCGCTTCCGCGTGCCCTACGGCACGCTGTTGTGCGTCTCCGACAAGCCGCTGCATGGCGAGCTGAAGCTGCCGGGCATGGCGACCGCCTTCTACAAGACCCAGGTCAGCCAGCACCTGCAGATCGGCATCCGCGCCTTGCAGAAGCTCGGCGCCATGCCGAAGGAGAAGCTGCATTCGCGCAAGCTGCGCAGCTTCTTCGAGACGGCTTTCCAGTAAAGTCGGGAGCCCGATCCTCGGAGCGGATCCGGGACGGCGTGAACGATCAGGGCGGGCCGCTCAGCGGCCGGCCCTGAGACGTCTCAGCTCGTTGAGCGCCAGGGACAGCACGGTTCCGGTCAGCGCCGAGAGAATGATCATCAGGTGCATGTTGATGCTGGCGCGGGCCAGCGTGTCCATTGCGGCGCCGGCGGTCGGCGCGCCGAGCGATACGGCACCGGCGACGATGCCGGCCGAATAGGTGCCGACGCCGGCCGGGGCATGGAAGGGCAGGACCGAGGACAGCTCCCCGCCGAGCGCCCCGCCGAAGGTGGCGGAAAGCGGCGCGACGCCCATCAGTCCGAGCGCCCAGGCGAAGACCAGAACCTTGACACCCCAGTTGACCACCGTCGCCATCCAGGCGCGCAGCAGCGAAAAGAGGTCGCTTGGCAGGCCGTCGATGATGCCGTCGAGAATGCGGGCGAGCTTGCCCTTGAGGCGCGGGCGAAGGGCGGCGAGCACCGGCCCCTTCAGCAGGAAGGCCGGGATGGGGGCGACGAGGAAGGCAAGCCAGACGAGCGCCGGGCCGGTCTTCGCTTCGGCCGACAGAACGAGCCCCAGCCCGCCGGCGGCCAGCAGCGCGTGCAGATCCAAGAGCCGCATGACCAGCAGCGCCGAAGTACCGTGCAGCAGCGGCACGGAAAACTCGGAGCGCATCAGCAGCGGAAAGCTGGTCTCGCCGCTGCGGAACGGCAGCATGATGTTCAGCAGATTGTGCACCTGGGCGAGATGGAAGAGCTCGACGAACCGGCCCGAGGTCTCGCGCGGGAAATAGTCGTAGAGCCGCCAGGCTCGGACGAAATAGGTGGAGACGAGAAGGCCGATCACGGCTGCCACGGTGCCGTAGCCGATGGCGCGCCATTCGGCGACGATCGAGCCCCAGCCCCAGAGATAATGAACGAAGGCGGCATAGGCGAGGATCGCGGCGGCGGCGATCAGCGACAGTCGATGGCGCACCAGGGCCGACGGCCGGCGGTTCTGCTCGTCTGTCTGCATGGGGGCCTGAGAAGTTCCGAATTGCGCTCTTTGCTTAGTTCCTATAACAACCGGCACAGCAAAAGCCAGCCATTTTCGGAGTATCCCAGCCGTGTCGTTCGAGCGCCTTTCCCAACCTACCCAGGACGATACTGCCGTCTACGACGTTGAACTGTCGCTGGTCATCCCGGTGATGAACGAGGAGGAAAGCCTCCGCCCGATGATCGATCGTGTCTGCGATGCGATGAAGGGTTTCGACAAGAGCTGGGAACTGATCCTGATCGATGACGGCTCGACCGACAAGACGCTCAGCATTGCCCGCTCCTATCTCGGCCGCGAGGGCCTGGATCTCAAGATCGTCGAGTTCCAGCGCAATTTTGGCAAGGCCGCCGGCCTGCAGGCAGGCTTCGACGCGGCGCGCGGCCGGCTGATCGCCACGCTCGATGGCGACCTGCAGAACGACCCCTATGACATCCCCTCCATGGTCGCCGAGCTCAACGCCCGCGATCTCGACCTGCTCTGCGGCTGGCGCAAGGCGCGTCAGGATGCACTGGTGCTGCGCAAGATCCCGTCCTGGTGCGCCAACCGCCTGATCGGTGCGGCCACCGGCGTAAAGATCCACGACAATGGCTGCGGCCTGAAGCTCTACCGTTCGTCGGTCATCAAGCAGGTCCGCATTCTCGGCGGCATGCACCGCTTCATCCCGGCCTGGGTCGCCTCGGTGGTGCCCAGCTCGCGCATCGGCGAGTGCGTCGTCACCCACCACGCCCGCCAGTTCGGTGAATCCAAGTACGGCATTTCGCGCACCATCCGCGTCTTCCTCGATCTGCTCTCGGTGCTGTTCTTCATGCGCTTCAAGCAGCGTCCGGGGCATTTCTTCGGCACGATCGGCCTTTTGATCGGCGCGATCAGCTCACTGATCCTGCTCTATCTCGCCTGGGTCAAGTTCGGCCTCGGCGAAGACATCGGCACGCGCCCGCTGCTGCTCGTCGGCGTCATGCTTTTCCTCACCTCGATCCAGATGATCACCACCGGCATCCTGGCCGAGATGTTGGCGCGCTCGGACGATACGACGAAGAACTACATCGTCCGGAAGACCTACCAGAAGGACGCCTGATATGGTCGCCGCGCTGCGCCAGCGGCCCTCTCTGCTGTTTGCGCTGCTCGGCGTCTATTTCGTCGCCAATGTGATCGTCCGGCTCGTCCTGCCGCATTCGCTCGAATTGGACGAGGGCCAGCAGCTCTTCCTCGCCCAGTGGCTCTCGGTCGGCTACGACAGCCAGCCGCCGTTCTATAACTGGCTGCAATACGGCGCGGAACAGCTGCTTGGCCCGACGCTCGCTTCGCTGTCCATCCTGAAAAACCTCGTCCTATTACTATCCTACCTGTTCTTCGGCCTCACCGCCTTCATGGTGCTGCGCTCGCGCGACCTGGCGATCATCGCAACGCTCGGCCTTCTCACCATGCCGCAGATCAGCTTCGAGGCGCAGCGCGACCTGACGCACACGGTAGCGGTGATCTTCACCGCCTGCCTGTTCCTCTTCTCCCTCGTCCGGGCGATCCGCGCGCCGAGCATCGTCACCTATGCGCTGACGGGACTGGCCATCGGCCTTGGCATGATCGCCAAATACAATTTCGTCCTTTTGCCGGCCGCCGCCCTCCTGGCCATGCTCGCCGAGCCGGAATTCCGCCGCCGCCTGTTCGACTGGCGCATCCTCGTGACGGCGGCGATCGCGCTGGCCGTCGTCCTGCCGCACGGGCTGTGGTTCCTCGATCATCTCGACGCCGCCACCGGCCGCACCATCGGCAAGCTGACGGCGGAGGAGACTTCGAGCCGGCTGTCGCAGATCGTCACCGGCCTGTCCTCCCTGGCGCTTGCCTTTGCCGGATTTGCCGCGCTGACCCTCGTGCTGTTCGCCATCGTCTTCGGCCGCGACATGGCGCGGGCCTTGCGGGCCTCCAGCCCGTGGAGCCGGCTGCTCGGCCGGATCATGCTGATTTCGGGCGTGGCGCTGGTCGCCGTGGTCCTGTTCGGCGCCAGCAACATCAAGGACCGCTGGCTGACGCCGATCTATCTGGTGCTGCCGTTCTATCTCTGCCTGAAGATCGAGGCGGGCGGCCTTGCCTCGGAGCGCCAGCTGCCGCGCTTCCTGCCGATCGGTCTCGGCCTGATGGTGCTGATCCCCCTGGTCCTGCTGGTGCGCATCCCGATCCACGGGATGATCGGCAAATACGAGAAGATCAACGTGCCCTATGCGGCGGCCGTCGCCGAGATTCTCGCCTCCGACGCCAACCGACCCTCGTTGATCCTCGCGAGCGACCAGCAGATCGCCGGCAATATCCGCCTCAACGCGCCGGAGATCCCGGTGACCATTCCGGGCTACGAGGCTTTCGAAAAGCCCTTCGCCTTCGACACGACGCATCCGCTGCTGGTGGTCTGGCGCAATCGCGGGCGGGAGAGCATGCCGCTGCCGGACGATGTCGCTGAGTGGCTTGCCGCACACGGCAATCTTGAGGTCGGCAAGACGAAGACGATCGCCCTGCCCTATATCTTCGGGCGCGAGGGCGACCTCTACCACTTCGCCTACGCTTTCCTCTATCCCCGGGCAGACTGAGGGACCGTTCGTTCCCTTCAGCCCTTTATGATCACCGGCTCGCAGCGCACCGGGAAATTCACCGAATTGGCGATGAAGCATTTTTCGTGCGCGTCGCCGTGCAGTTCCTCGGCGATGGCCGGATCGCTCCTTTCGGTAATCGTCACGCGCGGCTTCAGGACGACATCGGTGAAGCGCCCGCTGCCCTCCTCGTCCATCACCATCGTGCCCTCCGCGTGGTCCTCATAGGCCGTGACGACGACGCCCGAGACGGCGCAAAAGTGCAGGTACCACAGCTTGTGACAGGCCGAGAGTGCGCCGACCAGCAATTCCTCCGGATTCCATCGCTCCGAGTCGCCGCGGAAGGCGGGATCGGACGAGCCCGGAATGTCGGGCTTGCCATTGGCCGAGATCACATGGTCGCGGCTGTATTCGCGATAGCCGGACGTGCCGTTGCCGCGATTGCCGGTCCAGGTGACGGTCACGCTGTACTCGTGGTGCTTGCCGGACATGCTGCGCTCTCCTCCTCCTGCTGATTATCCCGATGCCAGGTTACGCCGGGGCTGCACTCCATCCAAGGGCGTCCGGTGTTTCCAATTCGTGAATCGCGCGAGAAAAAATGAGTCCGGCCACTTGCAACGATAGCTTTACGATATATCTTAGATGCAGTTCAAACATATTCACAAAGGAACGACATCATGAGACACTTTCATTTCGGCCATCACGAACACGGCGCCACCCGCCATGCCATGCGGCACGGTTTCCCAGGCGGACGTCCCGAGGGCGGCCGCGGCCATGGCGGCGAACGCCGTCGCATGTTCGAGAGCGGCGAGCTGCGGCTTGTCCTGCTCAAGCTGATCGAGGAACAGCCGCGCCACGGCTATGACCTGATCCGCGAGATCGAGAACCGCTCCGGCGGCGCCTATGCCCCGAGCCCGGGCGTCGTCTACCCGACCATGACCCTGCTGCTCGACATGGGCCTTGCCGAGGAAGAGGCGAGCGCAGGCCCGCGCAAGCTGCTGGCCATCACCGAGGCCGGACGTGCCCATCTTGCCGGAAGAGCCGGCGAGGTCGCGACCGCCATGGAACGGCTGGCCGCCCTTGCCAAGGTCAGCGCACGCACGGATGCCGCACCGGTCCGCCGTGCCATGCAGAACCTGAAGGCCGCCCTCCAGGACCGCCTGTCGCAGGAGAGCGTCACCCGCGAAATCCAGCTCGAAGTGGCCCGCCTGATCGACGAGGCGGCCGGCAAGATCGAGAGGCTCTGACCATGGTCAAGACAATCGCGGCCGTGCCGACCGAAAACGGCTGGAAGTACCTGCAGCAGCTCTGCAAGCACTGGAGCCACAAGCTCGACGTCGAACTGGGAGAGAAAAGCGGCATCGTCCGCTTCTCCGAGGCGGTCGCCACCATGAGCGCCGACGACAAGGCGCTGACCGTGGAGATCGAGGCGGTATCGGACGAGGTGCTGGAGCGGATGAAGAATGTGGTATCGAGCCATCTCGACCGCTTCGCATTCCGCGAGGCGCCGCTGCCCTTCGAATGGCAGGCGGCTTGATCCGCCAGGTGCTTGAAAAACCGTTCGATTGAGCGTGTATTGTGCCCCCTGTCCGAAGGAGGCACGACATGTCCCATACACTGACCATTCCCGATCTCTCCGGCAAGACGGTGCTGATCACCGGCGCGTCGAGCGGGATCGGAGCAGCACTTGCCCGCGCCTTCGCCGCGCAAGGGGCGGCGGTTGGCCTTCACTACCATTCCGGCGTCGAGGCAGCCCAGGCGATTGCCGGCGACATCGAGCGCGCCGGCGGCAAGGTGTCGCTCGTTCAGGCCGATGCGGCGAAGTCCGAGGAGATGGCGGCCGCCGTCGACAGCATCGCCCAGACTTTCGGACGGCTGGACGGGCTCATCAACAATGCCGGCAGCATGATCGCCCGCGTCCTCTACGAAGAGATGACCGACGCGCACTATGACAAGGTCATGGACGTCAATGCGCGATCGGTCGTCGCGACCAGCCGTGCTGCCGTCGCCCACCTCAAGAAGGATGGCGGCTTCATCATCAACACGACGTCCGTTGCGGCACGCAGCGGCGGCACGGCCGGATCGGGGATCTACGGCTCGTCCAAGGCCTTCGTCGCGGCCGTGACCAAGGGCATGGCGCTCGAATTCGGCAAATACAATATCCGCGTCAACGCGGTGGCGCCCGGCGTGATCGCAACCCCGTTCCAGGATCGCTACGCCTTGGCCGGCCAGCTCGACCAGGTCGCGGCCAGCGTGCCGCTGCGCCGCACCGGGACACCGGAAGACTGCGTCGGTGCCTACCTCTTCCTCGCCTCCGACATGCTGTCGGGCTACATCACCGGCCAGACGATCGACGTCAATGGCGGCCAGTTGATGCCGTGAGGTCTCAATAGACTTTCACAGGACCAGTCTTCACTGCCCCTCGTCCGCCTGCCGGCACCTTCTCCCCGCCCGCGGGGAGAAGGGACGTGTTGTACGGTCTTCGCCCGTCACAAACGTTGAGATTTGCACCTTCGGCACATCCTGCGTCCCCTCGCCCCGCTTGCGGGGAGAGGGTCAGGGTGAGGGGCAAGGACGCGGGCTCAGACTGAGCGACCGGCCGCCTATTCCTTGTGATTGTCCTTCAGCCAGTCGAGGCCCTTGCGCAGGGTCTCGACGGTCTGGTCGACCTCGGAGCGCGAGATGATCAGCGGCGGGGACGCGAGCATGCGGTCGCCGGTGGCACGCAGGATGACGCCGTTGTTGACGCACTGGTTGCGCACCAGCGTGCCGACTTCGTCCGGCTTGGCAAAGCGGCGGCGGGTCGATTTGTCCGCGGCGATCTGCACCGCGCCCATCAGGCCGACATTGACGGCTTCGCCGACCAGGTCGTGATCGGCAAGCGAGCGCCAGGCCTCGGTAAAATACGGGCCGATGTCGTCGCGCACGCGCTCGACCAGCTTTTCGTCCTCGATGATGCGGATGTTTTCCAGCGCTGCGGCAGCCGCCACCGGATGACCGGAATAGGTGTAGCCATGGTAGAAGTCGCCGAGTTCCTCGATCATCACCCTGGCGACCCGCTCGGAGACGAGCACGCCGCCGATCGGCAGATAGCCGGACGACAGGCCCTTGGCGATCGGCGCCAGATCCGGCTCGAAGCCGTAATGCTGGTGGCCGAACCAGGTGCCGAGACGGCCGAAGCCGCAGATGACTTCGTCGGCAACCAGCAGGATGTTGTATTTCTTGGTGATGCGGACGATTTCCGGCCAGTAGGTATCCGGCGGCACGATCACGCCACCGGCGCCCTGAATCGGCTCGGCGACGAAGGCCGCGACATTTTCCTCGCCGAGTTCGAGGATCTTGTCCTCGAGTTCGCGGGCGACCTTGAGGCCGAACTCGGCGGGCGACAGATCGCCGCCCTCGACGTACCAGTGCGGCTGGCCGATATGGACAATGCCCGGGATCGGCAGGTTGCCCTGCTCGTGCATCCAGGTCATGCCGCCGAGCGAAGCACCGGCGACGGTCGAGCCGTGATAGGCGTTCTTGCGGGCGATAACCATGGTCTTGGTCTCATGGCCGAGCGCCTTCCAGTAGACGCGCGCCATGCGGAACCAGGTATCGGAGGCTTCCGAGCCGGAATTGCAGAAGAAGACGTGGTTGAGGTTCGGGCCGGTGTGGCTGGCGATCTTCTGGGCGAGCAGCGTGGTCGGCGGCGTGGTCGTGCCGAAGAAGGTGTTGTAGTACGGCAGTTCCTTCATCTGCTGATAGGCGGCCTCCGCGATGCTGTCCCGCCCGTAGCCGACATTGACGCACCAGAGGCCTGCAAAGGCGTCGAGATACTGCTTGCCGGTCGAATCCCAGATGTGCATGCCCTCCGCACGATTGATGATCTTCGTGCCGTCGGCATTCAGCTTCTTCATGTCGGAGAAAGGGTGGAGATGGTGGGCGGCGTCGATGGCTCCGAGATTGGAAGGCGCGGCGGCAGTCTTGGTCATGGCAATATATCCTTGCGCAAGAAACCCGCAGCTCTGTGCACGCACAGGCCGTAAGGCCCGCCGCGGCGCCCTGCTTGCCCTTGCGTGATTGAAAGGCGGAACGTTATCGGCTACGAACATGACCTTCCAATTTGCGTTTGGCAAGGGCGTCGATTTTCAACAACCTGCGGCCAAATCGCTTTCAAATAGCCAGCGAGAAGCATTTTCCATGACCGAATTGTCCCAGGCTGCCGATTTTTCTGCTGCAGATCCCTCCGCGCGTATCGAAGTCCTCCTCGTCGGCATGAACGGCGACCTGCGCGGCAAGATGATCCCAATAAAGGCCGAGGACAAAGTCTGGAAGAACACGGTGCGGCTTCCCGCCTCCACCCAGTCGCTCGACATCTGGGGCGACGACAATGACGACATCACCAAGATCTCGCTGACGCTGGGCGACCCGGACGGCATCTGCACGGCCGACAGGAACTCGCTGACGACCCTTCCCTGGGGACCCGCCGGTTCCAAGCAGGTGCTCGCCACCATGCACACGCTCGACGGCAAGCCGCACTTCATCTGCCCGCGCGCCATCCTCGCCAACGTGATGAAGCGTTTCGAGGAGCGCGGACTGACCCCGGTCGTCGCCACCGAACTCGAATTCTACGTGATGGAACCGGACTTCCGCGAAACCGGCAAGCCGATGCCGCCGAAGGCGCTGGTGATGAACGGCGAGGTCGAGGGCTTCCAGCTCTACGACATGCGGGCAACCGCCGCGATGGAGGATTTCCTCGGCACCGTGCGCCGCTATGCCGACGAGATGGGCCTGCCGGCGGATGCCACGACCGCCGAGTTCGGCGCGGGGCAGTTCGAGGTCAACCTGCTGCACAAGCCGGATGCAATGGCGGCCGCCGACGACTGTATCTACCTCAAGCGCGTCGTCGACTTTGCTGCGCGCCGCCACGGGCTGAAGGCCACCTGCATGGCCAAGCCCTATGCCGACCAGGCGGGTTCCGGCATGCACGTCCATGCCAGCATCATCGACAAGGACGGCCGCAACATCCTCGACGCCAAGGGCGGCGATCCGGTCAAGCTGAAGTCGATCACCGCCGGCATGCTGAAGACCATGCAGGACGCCCAGCTGATCTTTGCCCCCTTCGCCAATTCCTATCGCCGCTTCCAGCCGGGCTCGTTCGCGCCGGACAAGGTCGACTGGGGTTTTGGCAATCGCGGCACGGCGATCCGCATTCCCGACAAGGACGGCCCGGCCGCCCGCGTCGAGCACCGCGTCGCCGGCGCCGACGCCCATCCGCACCTGCTGCTGGCCGCCATCCTCGGCGGCATCCTGCTCGGCCTCGACGGCGACCTCGATCCGGGTCCGGTCACCACGCCGGACAGCGCGCCGGAAAATCCCGACATGCTGACGCACGATTTCCTGACCGCCGTCGACCGGTTCTGCAACTCGGCCTTCATCGCCGACGTCTTCGGTGCGGAATACCAGCGGATCTACGGCGAGACCAAGCGCAAGGAAGCGATCACCTATCTGCGCACGGTGTCGAGCTTCGACTACCAGACCTATCTGCCACGGATCTGAGCGGAAACCGCCTTAGAACGAAGCGATGACCAGATCGGCGGGCCGGCTGTGCTCTATCACCAGCCGCCCGTTCGGCAGGTCGTTGCCATTGAGCTTCCAGTCGATGCCGGCGGCATCGAGATTGTAGCCCTGCCAGCGGGCCGTCAGCCGGCGCTCCAGCTCGTCGATCGATGGGGCGACGAAGACCGAGAAATCGAAGAGCGGCGCAAGGCCAGACCAAGGCGCTTGATCGAGCAGCAGATAGTTGCCCTCGACCAGCACGATGCGGTCTTGCGGGGCGATGCTGCGGGCCGAGGCGATGGCGATCTCGCGGTCGCGGTCGAAGACCGGCACCAGAACCTCCTGGTCCCCTGCCCTCACTGCGCGCACGATGTCGGCAAAGCCGCGCACGTCGAAGGTTTCCGGCGCCCCCTTGCGCGGCAAAAGCCCGCGTTGTTCGAGGATGCCGTTGTCCATGTGAAAGCCGTCCATAGGCAGGACGACCGCGCGCTCTCCATGGGCATTGAGGATCTCGGCGAGCCGTTCCGCGAGCGTCGACTTGCCGGCCCCCGGAGGACCGGCGATCGCGACGAGAAAACGGCGCGCCCCTTCGGCGCGCCGTATGATGGTTGCGGCAATGTCGTCTGCCGTCAGGCTCATGCGGCCAGTGCCTCGCCCGGGGCTTCCTTGGCGCCGGTCATGAAGGCCACCGCGTCCGACATGGTATAATCCTTCGGATTGACGACGCAGAGGCGTCGGCCGAGCCGGTGGATGTGGATGCGGTCGGCGACCTCGAAGACATGCGGCATGTTGTGGCTGATCAGCACGATCGGGATGCCGCGCGAGCGCACGTCCTGGATCAGTTCCAGCACGCGGCGGCTTTCCTTGACGCCAAGCGCCGCGGTCGGCTCGTCGAGGATGATCACCTTGGAGCCGAAGGCGGCGGCACGGGCCACCGCCACGCCTTGACGCTGGCCGCCGGACAGCGTTTCCACCGCCTGGTTGATGTTCTGGATGGTCATCAGGCCGAGTTCGGAGAGCTTGTCGCGCGAGAACTTTTCCATCGCCGGACGGTCGAGCGAGCGAAAGACGCTGCCCATGATGCCCGGCTTGCGCAGTTCGCGGCCGAGGAACATGTTGTCGGCGATCGACAGCGCCGGCGACAGCGCGAGATTCTGGTAGACGGTCTCGATGCCGGCCTTGCGCGCCTCGATCGGCGAGCGAAACTGCACCGTCCGGCCTTCCAGCCGGATCTCGCCCTCGTCCGGCGCAATCGCGCCGGAGATCGCCTTGATCATCGAGGACTTTCCCGCCCCGTTGTCGCCGATGACGGCGAGGATCTCGCCCGGGTAGAGGTCGAAGTCGGCATTGTCGAGGGCGGTGACGCGACCATAGCGCTTGACGAGGCCCCTGGCAGTAAGAATAGGGGCGGTGAGAATGGGTTCCTGAGCCATCAGCCTGCTACCTTTCTGATCCACTGGTCGATTGCCACGGCGGTGATGATGAGGACGCCGATCAAGAGATAGGTCCACTGCGGATCGGTGCCGATGAGGCGAAGGCCGAGCGAGAAGACGCCGACGATCAGCGCACCGAACAGCATGCCGAGGATAGAGCCGCGGCCGCCGAAAAGCGAGATGCCGCCGATCACCACGGCCGTGATGCTCTCGATATTGGCGAACTGGCCGGCTGTCGGGGAGACCGAGCCGATACGGCCGATGAGGGCCCAGCCGGCGAGTGCGCAGATCAGGCCCGACAGCGTATAGACCGAGACCAGCATGCGCTTGACGTTGACGCCGGCAAGTTCTGCCGCATCCGGGTCGTCGCCCACGGCATAGACGTGGCGGCCCCAGGCGGTGCGGTTGAGCACGTACCAAAGCAGCGCGACGAGCAGCACCATGAAGATGACGCCATAGGTGAAGACCGCGCTGCCGATACGCAGGTTCTGGCCGAAGAACTGCAGGATCGGCGCATTGGCAGCGATGTCCTGGCTGCGGATCGTCTCGTTGGCAGAGTAAAGGAAATTGGAAGCGAGCACGATCTGCCACATGCCGAGCGTGACGATGAAGGGCGGCAGCTTCATGCGGGCCACCAGCTGACCGTTGATCCAGCCGCAGGCCGCACCGACGGCCAGGCCACAGAGCACGGCGACGGTCGGCGGCAGGCCGTAGCGGAAGGTGAACTGGCCCATCACCACCGACGACAGGACCATGATGGCACCGACCGAGAGGTCGATGCCCGCAGTCAGGATCACCAGCGTCTGGGCGGCGCCGACAATGCCGACGATCGCCACCTGCTGCAGGATGAGGGTAAGCGTGAAAGCGGAGAAGAATTTCCCCTGGAGCACTACGCCGAAGACGGCGAGCGACAGAACAAGCACGATCAGCGGTACGGCCGCCGGGCTCGAATGCAGGAAGTGCTGGAACTTCTGCAAGGGTGTCTTGTCATGGGTGTCGAAGGAGGCGACCTGCGTCGAGCTGTCGGCCAATACCTTCTCGAATTCCTGGCTCGGCTGCGAAACCGGATTTGCAGACTGCATCGCTTCGTCCTCCCTGGCTGTCCCGCGCGTGTTTCTGCTGGATTTGAGCGACCGGCCCTCCACCCCGGTGGGCCGGTCGCATGAACCATGATCGCGCGTTACGGGGGGACCTGACGTTCCCCCGCGCCGCTTTGCCGACACGACCACGGTCAAGGCAGGGTCTAATTAGCCCCAGCACTTGTCCTTGCCGGCCTTGGTGTCGATCGACTCGACGCCGGCGGCCGGCTTGTCGGTGACCAGCGCGACGCCGGTGTCGAAGAAGTTCTTGCCTTCGGTGGCGGCCGGCTTCTCGCCGGTGTCGGCGAACTTCTTGATCGCCTCGATGCCCATGGAGGCCATCAGCAGCGGATACTGCTGCGAGGTCGCACCGATCACGCCTTCGGCGACGTTCTGGACGCCCGGGCAACCGCCGTCGACCGAAACGATCAGCACGTCCTTCTCGCGACCGACGGCCTTCAGCGCTTCATAGGCGCCGGCAGCGGCCGGTTCGTTGATGGTGTGGACGACGTTGATCGTCGGATCCTTCTGCAGGAGGTTTTCCATGGCGGTGCGGCCGCCTTCCTCGTTGCCGTTGGTGACGTCATGGCCGACGATGCGCGGATCGCTCTCGTCGCCGATCTTGTTGATGTCGGCGACGTCGATGCCGAAGCCCTTCATGAAGCCCTGGTTGCGCAGGACGTCGACAGACGGCTGCGACGGGGTGAGGTTGAGGAAGGCGATCTTGGCGTCCTTGGCGGCGTCGCCAAGCGTTGCGGCCGCCCACTTGCCGATCAGTTCGCCGGCCAGCAGGTTGTCGGTGGCAAAGGTCTGGTCGGCGGCGTCGATCGGCTCCAGCGGCGTGTCGAGCGCGATGACCAGCAGGCCGGCGTCGCGGGCCTTCTGGACGGCCGGGACGATGCCCTTGGTGTCGGATGCGGTCAAAAGGATACCCTTGGCGCCATCGGCGATGCAGGTTTCGATGGCGGCGACCTGGCTTTCCGAATCGCCGTCGATCTTGCCGGCATAGGACTTGAGCGTCACGCCCAGTTCAGCGGCCTTGGCGGTCGCGCCTTCCTTCATCTTGACGAAGAAGGGGTTGGTGTCGGTCTTGGTGATCAGGCAGGCCGAAACGTCGGCGGCGCTGGCCGGAGCCGCAAAGACGGTGCCCAGTGCAAGGGCAGCAAGCGAGGCGGCGAAAAGAGACTTCTTCATGTGATTCCTCCCGAAAACGACAGATCCGGACCTTCCGGACCGTGAACGTGGTCCCTAGCGCTCCCACGCCGGGCCGGCGATCCTCATCGAGGCCGCCTTTTCTCCACGCCCCATTTAGAACATCAGCAGATTTGCATTGTCAATAAATAAATCCAGTTGAATTATTAATTCGCTATGACATGCTGGTCCCCACGAATTATAAGAATGCCGGGAGCGACCGAAGGGAGGAGCGGCCATGGCACTGTCGGAAAACGCGAGCGCGTCGAGCGAGCAATCGCCGTCGACCACGGCTGCCGGCGGCGCCAACCAGGTGCGCGTCCGCGCCTATAACGAACGGCTGGTGCTGTCGCATGTCCGCCGCAACAGCGGCGTCTCCAAGGCCGAGATCGCCAGGCTGACGGGGCTCTCGGCACAAACCGTCTCGGTCATCATGCGGGCCCTGGAAAAGGATGGCCTGCTGATCCGCGGCAAGCCGGTGCGCGGCCGGGTCGGCCAGCCTTCTGTACCGATGCATCTCAATCCGGACGCCGTGCTCTCCTTCGGCGTGAAGATCGGCCGCCGCAGTGCCGACCTCGTCCTGATGGACTTCGTCGGCAAGATCCGCCTCAACCGTCACTTCACCTATCCCTATCCCAATCCGGCGGATATCCTTGCCTTCCTGCTCGACAAGATCGCAGAGCTGGAGCAGCAGCTTTCGCCGTCGCAACGCAATGCGATCGCCGGTGTCGGCATCGCCGCGCCGTTCGAGCTGTGGAACTGGGCGCGCGAGGTCGGCGCGCCGGAGGGCGCGATGGAAGCCTGGCGCGGTTTCGACCTGCAGGCTGAAGTCGCCGCCCGCCTGCCCTACCCCGTCTATCTGCAAAACGACGCCACCAGCGCCTGCGGCGCGGAACTGGTGTTCGGCGTGGGCCCGCGTTATCCGGACTTCGTCTATTTCTATATCGGCTCCTTCATCGGCGGCGGCATCGTGCTCAATTCCTCGGTCTTTGTCGGCCGCACCGGGACGGCCGGCGCGATCGGCCCGCTGCCGGTGCGCAACAAGCATGGCGAAACCCGGCAGCTGCTGGAGATTGCCTCGATCTTCGTGCTCGAACGGCTGCTGCGCGAGCGCGGCATCGATCCGCAGCCGCTCTGGTACGATTCGAAGGAGTGGATCGATTTCGGCGAACCGCTGGACATCTGGATCCGCGACTGCGCCGCGGCGCTTGCCCAGGCGATCATCGCCGCCAGCGCGATCGTCGACTTTTCCGCCGCCATCATCGACGGCGGTTTTCCCGAATGGGTCCGCGCCCGGCTGGTCACAGCCACGATCGAGGAGATCGGCAAGCTCGACCTGCAGGGCATCGTCTTCCCCGACATCATCGAGGGCGCGGTGGGCGCCCAGGCGCGCGCTATCGGCGGCGCCAGCCTGCCGATCTTTGCCCGCTACCTCATCGACCAGACCGTCTTGTTCAAGGAAATCGAAAATGCTGAAGGGAATTGACCCGATCCTGAGCCCCGAGCTCCTGGCGACGCTGCGCGCCATGGGGCACGGAGACGAGATCGCCATCGTCGACGGCAACTATCCGGCGCTCGAACACGGGCGACGGCTGATCCGCCTCGACGGCCACGGCATCGTCGCGGTGATCAACGCCATCCTCACCCTGCTGCCGATCGATGATTTCGTCCCCGAGGCGATTTTTCGCTCGACAGTCGGAACCGATGCCGAACGGCTCGACCCGATCCACCAGCAACTCATCGCCTGCTGCGCCCGCCACGAGCCCGAGCGTCGGGTCGTGCCGCTCGTCGGCCAGGACTTTTATGGACGGGTGAAGGCGGCCCACGCCGTCGTCCAGACGGGCGAACCGGCTCTCTATGCCAACATGATCCTGCGCAAGGGCGTCATCTATCCGGTCGCCTGAGCGGCCCCTCGCCGGCCGCGCCTAGGCTGCGACCGGCACCGGGCCGGGCACCAGCACCTTCAGCTCTCCCGGATGCAGGCGGATTTCGACGTTGCGCGGCATGCGGATGAGTTCGCCGTCGATGACGCACAGCGCGCCGTGGCGGCGCTTGGGGAAGTGCAGGCGAACGACTTCCGCAGTGGTGGCGCTGACCGCCTCATTGTCCTTCAGCCTGCCACGCAGGATGTCGAAGGCGAGCTTCGCCACGCCGATCGGCTTCAGCGAATCCGCCAGATAGACGCCGAGCTTGCCGGTGGTCAGGTCGTCGGCGAAGAACAGCGGATTCTCACCGAACGGATTGTTGGACACCGAGATCGCCGACACCACCCGGTGCTCGTTTCGCCCGTCATGGTCGATGTCGAAGATCACCTCGAAGCGCGACGGACGGAGCATCACGCCGAAGGCGGCGCGCGTGCTCGCCCGCATCTTGCCGAGCCTCGAGGCGAAGTTCATCGCATTGCGCATGCGGACCAGGCGGGCGTGCAGGCCGGCGGAAAACTGGTGCACGAAGGGGCGTCCGTTGACGGTTGCGATGTCGACCGCCTGCACCCTGCCCTGCGCCAGCGTTTCGAGAACCGCGTTGATATCGAGCGGCAGCTTCAGCGAGCGGGCGAAGAGATTCATCGTTCCCGCCGGAACGACGCCGAGCGGTATGCCGGCCCTCCAGGCGATGCCGGCCGCAGCCGAGATCGTCCCGTCGCCGCCTCCGGCGATCAGCGCATCAATGCCCTCCTCACGCGCAGCGGCCTCCAGACGCTCCACCACGTCGCGGCCCGCGACGACTGAGAAGGAGATGTCATGACCGGCGGCACGGAATATCTCTTCCGCCCGGGCGCAATAGGCCTCCATGTCGGTGGTCTTGAACGTACCGCCGTCCCGATTGAAAACCGCTTTGAGTTTCATGGATCCTTTTCCGCTCCGCCGGTCGGCGGGAATTCCGCATGTGCGGGAAGCGCAAGTCAACGCGGCGCACCCTGATTGGTTTCGTCGTCCAGCGTGAAAATCGGGATCCACCGGGCGAAAATCAAGCAGCCCGGCACGTAGCCTTTGCCGCGCCGCACAAAAACATGATAGTCGTCAAATCACTTCCGCAGAGATTCCCGCAGCCGGCATGCCCGGATGCCTCCCACAAGACCCTTTCTCCCCTGTCCTTCCTCGGCTGCGACGACGCGGTCGACCCAAGGTGATCGCATGACCGACTGCACTGCCCTTCACCCCGAGCTCGGGACCGGCGCCGACACGGCTGCCGCCACGCCGGCGCTGACCCCGCTGATGATGATCCTGATCGAGATCGCGCTCGCTGCCGGCGGTTTTGGCATCGGCACCGGGGAATTCGTCATCATGGGCCTGCTGCCGGAGGTGGCGGCGACCTATGGCGTGAGCGTTCCCGACGCCGGCCGGGTGATCAGCGCCTATGCGCTCGGCGTGGTGATCGGCGCGCCGATCATCGCCGTGCTTGCCGCAAAGCTGTCGCGCCGCACCCTGCTTCTGCTGCTGATGGGCGTCTTTGCCATCGGCAACGTCACCAGCGCGCTGGCCCCGGACTTTCTCTCCTTCACCGCGCTGCGCTTCCTCACCGGCCTGCCGCACGGTGCCTATTTCGGCGTCGCCGCACTGGTCGCCGCCTCGATGGTGCCGCCGCACAGGCGCGCGCGGGCCGTCGGGCGCGTCATGCTCGGCCTGACCATCGCCACGCTGATCGGCACGCCGATCGCCACCTTGCTCGGCCAGATGATGAGCTGGCGGGCGGCCTTCCTCATGGTCGGCGCGATCGGCGCCCTCACCGTGGTTCTGATCGCCCTTTACCTGCCGAAGGACAAGGTGGCGGAAGGCGCCAGCATCCGCCGCGAACTCGGCGCATTCGGCCGGCTGCAGGTCTGGCTGACGCTTGCCGTCGCCGCCGTCGGCTTTGGCGGCATGTTCTCGATCTTCAGCTATATCGCCAAGACCACGACCGATACCGCCGGCCTTCCGGCCAGCATGGTGGCGATCGTTCTCGCGCTGTTCGGCATCGGCATGAATGTCGGCAATGTCGTCGGTTCGCGCATGGCCGACTATTCGCTGAAGGGCACGATCGGCGGCATGCTCGCCTTCAATGTGGTGCTGATGAGCGTGTTTTCGCTGACGGCGCATGATCCGGTCATGCTGTGCATCTGCGTCTTCCTCACCGGCTGCGGCTTTGCCGCCTGCCCTGCCGTCCAGACCCGCCTGATGGATGTCGCGGCCGATGCGCAGACGCTCGCCGCCGCCTCCAACCACTCGGCCTTCAACATCGCCAATGCGCTCGGCGCCTGGCTCGGCGGCCTGGTGATCACCTGGGGTTATGGCTACGGGGCGACCGGTTTCGTCGGTGCCGCCCTCTCGGCCCTCGGCCTCTTGGTCTTCCTGGTCTCGGTTCTGATCGAAAAGCGCAGCTCAGGCCGCTGAGCGCGCATCCGTATCGGCATCATCCGCCTGATCGCCCGGCAAGGCCACGGTCTTTACCCCGTTCCTGCAAGCGACATGCGCCTGACCCCAGGCATCGAGCGCCAGGATCACCGGCTCGAGGCTCAGACCGAGCGGCGTCAGCGCGTAGTCGACGCGCGGCGGCACGACGGCAAAAACCTTGCGCGAGACGATGCCGGCCTCTTCCAGCTCGCGAAGCTGTTTGGTCAGCATACGCTGGGTGACGGCCGAAAGCCGGCGCCTGAGTTCGTTGAACCGCAGCGTCCTGTCGTTCAGCAGATGATAGAGGATCACGCCCTTCCACTTGCCGTCGAGCAGGCTCAAGGTCGACTCGACCGGGCAGCCGGGAAAATTGTTGGTGAGCTTGGCGCGGGGCCGGGACATGGACAGTATCCTTCTTGATACTACATACAATTTCTGTCGCTATAGACATAAAATGTGCATTCTTGCGTCGAGCGAATATACGTATCAATTGAAGGGCGTGCAAACCCCTCAAGGAGACCTTCCATGCGCGCAGTCGGCTATCTGACACCCCAACCCATCACCGCCGAGACCTCACTGGTCGATATCGACATCCCCGTTCCGGACGCCCGTGGCCACGACCTGCTGGTCGAGGTGAAGGCGGTTTCGGTCAATCCGGTCGACACCAAGGTTCGATCCGCCGCCCAGCCGGAGCCCGGCCAGCACCGCATTCTCGGCTATGACGCTTCGGGCGTGGTCAAGGCCGTCGGCGAGAACGTCACGCTGTTCAAGCCGGGCGACGAAGTCTTCTATGCCGGCGTGATCAACCGTCCGGGCACCAACAGCGAATTTCACCTCGTGGACGAGCGTATCGTCGGCCTGAAGCCGAAGACACTCAGCTTCGCCGAGGCCGCCGCCGTCCCGCTCACCGCGATCACCGCCTATGAAATGCTGTTCCACCGCCTGAAGGTGCACGACAAGGTGACCGGCGCCAACAACGCCCTGCTCGTCACCGGCGGCGCCGGCGGCGTCGGTTCGATGGCGATCCAGCTCGCCCGGGCGCTGACGAACCTCACCATCATCACCACCACGTCGCGGCCGGAGACTAGCCAGTGGGTCAAGGATCTCGGCGCCCATCACGTGCTGGATCACAGCAATGCGCTGGCACCGCAATATGCGGCACTCGACATCGGCGCGCCGGCATTCGTCTTCTCGGTCACCCGCAGCGACCTGCATGTGGCCGACCTCCAGGCGATCATCGCGCCGCAGGGCCGCTTCGGCATCATCGACGACATCAAGGGCGGTTTTGACGTCATGCCGTTCAAGGGCAAGGCGGTGTCGATCCACTGGGAATCGATGTTCACGCGCCCGGTCTTCCAGACGGCCGACATGATCGAGCAGCACAAGCTTCTCACGCATGTCGCCGAACTGGTGGAGACCGGCCAGATCCGCACCACGCTGACCGAAACGCTCGGCACCATCAATGCCGTCAACCTGAAGAAGGCGCACGCGCTCATCGAATCGGGCCGCACCAAGGGCAAGATCGTGCTCGAAGGCTTCTGACAAGCGCAGCGAGGCGGGGTTTGCTCCGCCTCAGCCCTTGACCGCCGGCAGCTTCAGCGGGCCGCCGGTCTTGACGCTGCGGATGGCGAAGTTCGACTGGATGTCGGTCACATGCGGCAGGACCAGCAGCTTGTCGGTCAGAAGCGCCTCATAGGCCGCGAGGTTCTCGACCACGACCTCGGCCATGAAGTCGGAATGGCCGGAAATCATGTAGCAGCCGACCACTTCCGGGAGATCCTGCAACGCCTGCTGGAAGGCCTGGGCATGTTCGCGGGTGTGATGCGCTACCTTGAAGGCGACGAAGACCGTCAGTTCCAGGCCCAGCGCGCGGCGGTCTATGTCGGCGCGGTAGCCGCGGATGATGCCCGACTGCTCCAGCATGCGGATGCGCCTCAGGCAGGGCGACGGCGAGAGGTTCACCCTTTCGGCGATCTCGACATTGGTCGCCCGCGCATCGGACTGCAGCGCCGCAAGTATCGCCAGATCGAATTTGTCGAGTTTTGGCATATCCATGCACCTGATCACTTCTACGCGCAATTTTGTGCCACTCTTGACAATCATGCAAGCGTAAATGGCAAGGACACGCCAAGCCGCCTTGGCTATTCTGGCGCCGTCTATTCAGGAGCGCCCCATGACTGCCGCCAGCACCGCCACCCGACCTCCAATTTCTACCGGCCTCGGCGCCGCATCGGCCCTGTCGGTCGTGCTGATCTGGGCGGCCTGGCTGATCTCGACGCGCCACAGCGTCGGCACCTCGCTCTCGCCGCTCGACCTCAGCCTGCTGCGCTACGGCGTGCCCGCCCTGCTGCTGTCGCCCTACTGGCTGCGCACCGGGCTCTGGCCCAGGGGCACGCCGAAATGGACGCTGGTGCTGATGGTGCTCGGTTCCGGCGCGCCGTTCTTCCAGCTCGTCGGCTTCGGCATGAAGGCGACGCCTGCCTCCGCCGCAGGCGTGCTTCTGCCCGGGGTCATGCCGCTCGCGGCAGCGCTGATCGGCATCCTGCTTCTCGGCGAGCGGCCGGACCGCATGCGCAAGTTCGGCATGCTGGCGATCCTTGGCGGAGGCGTGTTGCTGCTGGCCGACAACCTGTCGTCCGGACGGCTGACCTGGGTCAGTTACGTGATCCTGCCGGCGGGCGCCACGCTCTGGGCGATCTACACCCACGCCTTCCGCAAGTCCGGTCTATCGGCCTTCGAGGGTGGTGCGCTGATCTGCATATGGTCGACGATCATCAACCTTGCGCTCATCCCCTTCCTCGGCACGCATCTGCTGAGCGTGCCGGTCGCGGAGATCGCGGTGCCGTTCGTGACGCAGGGGCTGCTCTCCGGCCTCCTGGCCACCGTGCTCTACGGCACGGCGGTGCGCAGCCTCGGCGGAACGCAGGCCGCCGCCTATACGGCGGTCACGCCGGTTGCGGCCGCGATCGGCGGCGCGCTGCTGCTTGGCGAACCCTTGGGCGTCGTGACGATCGTCGCAACGCTGGTGACGGGAGCCGGCGTGCTGTTGTCGACCGGTCTGCTCTCGGCGCGGACGTCCAGCTGATTGATACCTGTCCGAACCGCTGGAGGTCTCAGGCCTGCAGCACGACGACCCGGCCGCCGACCTTGGCGCGCTCGTAGAGGTCGATCACGTCGTGGTTCATCATGCGGATGCAGCCGGACGACATGGCCTGGCCGATCGACTGAGGCTGGTTGGTGCCGTGGATGCGGAACATGGTGTCGTTGCCGCCGCGATAGAGATAGAGCGCCCGGGCGCCGAGCGGATTGTTGATGCCGCCCGGCACGCCGCCGGCATATTTCATGTTTTTTTCCGGATTGGTGCGCAGCATGTTGGGCGACGGCGTCCAGCTCGGCCATTCGGCCCTGCGGCCGATATAGGCGACGCCGGCCAGCGCATAGCCGTTGCGGCCGACGCCCACGCCGTAGCGGATCGCCCGGCCCTCGCCCAGAACGTAGTAGAGCCGGCGCGCCGGGGTATCGACGACGATGGTGCCGGCCGGCTGGCTGGTCTCGTAGGCGACCTCCTGTCGGCGCAGCTCCGGCTTGATCTTGTCGATCGGCACCTTCTTCAGCGGATGGGGTTCACCCGGGCGCGCGTCGTACATCGACTGCTGGCTCGGGCCGGTCTGGCAACCGGCAAGCAAAAGCGGCAGGCCGATCAGCAGGCTGCGGCGGGAAATCGTCATGTCTGGCCCCCAGAGAGAAGTGCGGATATCGGGGCGCAGGGTAAGGAATTTATGGTTAATGCCCGGTTAAAACGCCGCAGATCGGGTTAACCGTGACGTTCCGGTGGCTCCACCGCCGGCGGCATTCCCGACGACGTCGCGGAGAACCGCCCTTCCAGCGCCAGCAGCAAGAGAAGTATGGCGAGCGTCAGTCCGATCAGACTTGCGCCATGCAGCGGCACCGAAACGAGGGCAAGCCCGATCAAAGCCAGGCCGGCCAACACGCGCAGCGCCACCGGACGCAGACCAACGATCCGACGGAAGGCGGCATCGGCAAGCAGGTATCCGCCCGTGCCGAGCAGAAGCAGGAAATCTGCGCCGTGACCGGATTCACCTTCGGTGCCATAGGCGATGGACGCCTTCAGCCCGGCCGCGACCAGTATCAGGCCAGCGACCATGGCGAGATGACCCATGGTGTATGCAAACAAGGCGATGCGCGTGCGGCGGCGATTGTCCGCCTCCAGCATGCGATGCTCGGCGCGCTGGTCGTCGGCATCGAAATAGCTCCACCAGAGGGCAGCGATCAGCGCGATGGAAAGGACCAGACGCAGGATGGTATCGCCGGTCAGAGGGTGATCGGCGAGCCCCGTTCCGATCGCGATGATTGTTTCGCCGAGAACGATGATCAGCAGCAGGCCGTGCCTCTCGACGAAATGGACCGGATCGAGCGCGAAGCCCTCCCCGGTGTTCATGACCGCCACAACTGCATAGAGCCCGGCCGGCGCAAGCAGCAGAACCCAGCGCCATTCAGCCTCGATCGTACCTGCCGCGATAACCAGCAGGGCAGCGGCAATGTTGAAGGGAACGATCCGCAGCATGGCGCCGGCGGCCGGTCTGCCGCCGCGCGCAATGAAAGCGCAGAAATGCAGGATGATCACGAAAAGATAGGCGAAGCCGAAAACCAACGGATTGCCAGCGTCCCCCACGGGAGCCGAGAGCGCGAGGACCATGAAGCCTGCCATCGCCGCGACCAGCACGAGGCGCATCGTCTTTGGTGTGTGCGCGTGGTTGGTGAGCCAGATATAGCCGCCATACATCCACCAGACGAGCATGAGTACGGCCAGTGCATGAAGGTATTCGACAGGTTCGTGCACATGCTCCACCAGATGCGTGAGCCGAGTGACGACGAAGACGAAGACAAGGTCGAAGAAGAGTTCGATGGTCTGGGCACGGAACTCAAGTTTCTGGCTTTCGAGCATTCGAGCTTTGTCCTTCCGGCTTCTCTGGCGCGGAGAAGGAAAGCAGAACTGAGCCGCCCTTGTCCAGCGCGCTGCCGCGCTTCGAAAAACATCTGGTGAAAACCTGCCCAGGTGAGCCAGGCTTAGAGAAAAGGGCGAGATTTGATAATTGCAAAGAGAGCGCCGATGGAGAAACTGCGACCCATTCATCTGGGGGATATTCTCATGAACGGTTTCGTTACTACGCTCACCTCGACGGCATGGTTCGGCTATGTCGCGCGCATCCTGCTCACCTACATGTTCTGGGCAAGCGGGATCGCAAAGCTCGTCGATTTCCAGGCGGCGGTCGGCGAGATGGCCCATTTCGGCCTCAACCCGCCGGTGGCGTTTGCCATTGCCACGATCATCGTCCAGCTCGCCGGCTCGGCGCTCGTCATCCTCAACCGCTGGACCTGGCTCGGCGCCGGCGCGCTGGGCGTCTTCACGCTTCTCACCATCCCGATCGCGCATAATTTCTGGACGATGGAAGAACCCTTCAAGACCATCGAGTTCTATGTGGTGATGGAGCACATTTCGATCGTCGGCGCATTGATGGTGGTGGCCTGGAAGGCCGACCGGTAGTCACTCGTCGGCCGTCCGGGTGGCCGTCGGCTGAGCCCGACGGACCGCAATTCCCGTTGTGCACCTTATCAAACAGGCCGGCGCGTCGCCACGCGCCGGCCTGTCGTTGATCGGTGCTGTCGCAGCGCTTACTGCGCAGCTTCCTCGATCAGTTCGGCGACCACCCGCGGCTTGGACACCATGACGACGTGGGAGGCGCCCTCGACGACGACGGTGCGCTTGGAACCCGCGCGTTCGGCCATGAAGCCGAGGGCCGCGGCCGGGATGTTCTTGTCGCCGTCGCCATAGACGAAGAAGGACGGCAGCGTCTTCCAGGCAGGCTCGACCGACTTCTCCGTCAAGGCCGCTTCGGTGATCGGCCGCTGGCCGGCCGCCATCAGCGCGGCATCAGCGGAGGGAACGTCATGGGCGAACTGCTGGTGGAACTTCGCCTGGTCGATATAGAGGTCGACGCCGCCATCCGGCAGTTTTACGGGTGCGGCCAGGGCAGTCCCGAGCGTACCGCCGGGGAATTTTCCGGCGAGGTCGGCGGCCGCTTCCCCGACCTGCGGGGCAAAGGCCGCGACAAAGACCAGCGACTTGACATTGTCGCGGCCCTTGGCGGCGGCCGAGATCACCTGGCCGCCATAGGAGTGGCCGACGAGAACAACCGGGCCTTCGATATTGCCGACGATGCTGGAGACATAGGCCGCGTCACCCGCCACACTGCGCAGCGGATTGGCGGCGGCGACGACCGGATAGCCGTCCTTCTGCAGGATTTCGATGACGCCGTTCCAGCTGGAGGAGTCGGCAAAGGCGCCGTGGACGAGCACGACGGTTGGCTTGGCCGGCTCGGCCATTGCGGTACCGGACAGGAGTGCGCCGACGACGGCACCGACGAGTGCAAACTTGGACATGATGATTTCCTTCTTGGTTTTCAGTTTGGTTGGGTGGCTGGTGGTTGGCCGGGTGGAAAAATCAGGCCTGGATGAAGGCCAGGACATCTGCGTTGAAGCGGTCCGCCTCGGTCTGGGCGAGGCCATGCGAGCCGCCTTCGTAGATCGTGAGGGTCGCATTCGGCACGATCTCGGCGGCGCGGTGGGCGGCGGCCCTGATCGGGACGATCTGGTCGTCGTCGCCATGGACGATCAGGGTCGGGCGATCGATGCGGCGCAGGTCCTGCGTATAGTCGACCTCGGAGAACTCGCGGATGCAGTCATACTGCCCCTTGATGCCGCCCTGCAGGCCGATCTGCCGGAAGCTTTCCCGCAGGCCGTCGTTGACCGCGGCGCCATCGCGGTTGAAGCCGTAAAAGGGCATGGTCAGATCGAAATAGAACTGCGAGCGGTTGCTGGCAGTCGCGTCGCGAATGCCGTCGAAGGCCTCGAGCGGCGTGCCGTCCGGGTTGGCTTCGGTCTTGAGCATCAGCGGCGGAACGGCGCCGACCAGCACGACCTTGGCGACACGGGCCGTGCCATGGCGGCCGAGATAGTGTGCCACCTCCCCGCCCCCGGTCGAATGGCCGATCATGATGATATCCTTCAGGTCCAGCGCCTCGATCAGCTCCGCCAGGTCGTCGGCATACCGGTCCATGTTGTTGCCGTCCCAGGTCTGGTCGGAACGGCCATGGCTGCGGCGGTCATGGGCGATGACGCGAAAGCCCTGCTGGCCGAAGAACAGCATCTGCTGGTCCCAGGCATCGGAAGACAGCGGCCAGCCATGCGAGAACAGGATCGGCTGGCCCGTTCCCCAGTCCTTGTAGAAGAGGCGCGTCCCGTCGGCGGTGGTGAAAAAGCTCACGTCATATCTCCTTTTGTCAATTTAACTTGTGTGCGATTACTTTGTGCACGATCTAAATACGCAAATGAAAGGCGAGCGTCAATAGCTTGCAAATAAATCGCACACAAATTAAATTGATGGAGATCAGGAGACCATCATGCGCCAGAAGCCCGCCCCCGATATCCCCACTCACCCGGACGTCGACGAAATGCTGTGCTTTTCCATCTATTCCGCCGGGCACGCCTTCAATCAGCTCTATCGCCCATTGCTGGATGCGATCGGCCTCACCTATCCGCAATATCTGGTGATGGTAGCGCTGTGGAACCGCGACGGCCGCACGGTCAAGGAGCTGGGAGAAACGCTGTTTCTCGATTCCAGCACGCTGACGCCGCTTTTGAAGCGGCTGGAGGCGGCCGGCCTGCTGACCCGCACCCGCAATCCGCAGGACGAGCGGCAGGTATTGCTTCATGTGAGCGAAAAAGGCCGCGCCCTGCAGCAGGAAGCCGCCCCCGTGGCGCGCTGCGTCGGAGACGCCGTCGGCCTCGATGTCGACACGGTCAAGACGATCCGGACCGCGATCGACGCCATCCGCGACAGCCTGCACAAGCGCGCCTAGAAGGGCCGCACGCGAAAGCGTCGACGCAAAAACGCCCCCTGTCCCGGAAGACAGGAGGCGCCTCGTTTTCTGAACGACCGCCAGGGGCGGACGCTCTTACATGTTCGGGTAAACCGGACCTTCGGCACCCTGCGGCGGGACCCAGTTGATATTCTGGTTCGGGTCCTTGATGTCGCAGGTCTTGCAGTGGACGCAGTTCTGCGCGTTGATCACGTAGACCTGCTCACCATCCTTCTCCACCCATTCATAGACGCCGGCCGGGCAGTAGCGGGTCGAGGGACCGGCGAAGACGCCGAGTTCCGAGCGCTTCTGCAGGTCCATATCCTTGACCTGGAGATGGACCGGCTGATCCTCTTCATGATTGGTGTTGGACAGGAACACCGACGACAGGCGGTCGAAGGTCAAGACGCCATCCGGCTTCGGATAGGCGATCGGCTTGTGTTTTGCCGCCGGCTCCAGCGAGGCCGCATCGGTCTTGCCGTGCTTCAGCGTGAAGGGTGAGGTTCCGAAGATCTGGTTGATCCACATGTCGAGGCCGCCCAGGCCCACGCCGAGTGCGGTGCCGAGCTTCGACCACAGCGGCTTGACGTTGCGCACGCGCTTCAGGTCCGTACCGATATCGGTCGAACGCCATCCGTTCTCGATCTCGACCGGCTCGTCATTGGCGCGGCCGCTCGCGATGGCTTCGGCGATCTTGTCGGCCGCCAGCATGCCGGACAGCACGGCATTGTGGCTGCCCTTGATGCGCGGCACGTTGACGAAGCCGGCGGAACAGCCGATCAGCGCGCCGCCCGGGAAGGAGAGCTTCGGCACCGACTGGTAGCCGCCTTCGGTGATGGCGCGCGCGCCATAGGACAGGCGCTTGGCACCCTCGAAGGTCGGCGCGATCCGCGGGTGGGTCTTGAAGCGCTGGAACTCCTCGAACGGGAAGAGATAGGGGTTCTTGTAGTTCAGGTGAACAACGAAGCCGACCGCGACCAGATTGTCTTCCAGGTGATAGAGGAAGGAACCGCCGCCGGTCTTCATGTCGAGTGGCCAGCCGAACGAGTGCTGCACCAGGCCTTGGCGGTGGTGCTCGGGCTTCACCTGCCACAGTTCCTTCAGGCCGATGCCGAACTTCTGCGGCTCGCGATCCTTGGACAGGTCGAATTTGGCGATCAGTTGCTTGGCGAGCGAACCGCGCACGCCTTCGCCGATCAGCACATATTTGCCGAGCAGTTCCATGCCGCGGGTGTAGTTCGGGCCTGGCTCGCCGTTCTTCTCGATACCCATGTCGCCGGTGGCGACTCCGATCACGGCACCCTGGTCGTTATAGAGCAGTTCGGTCGCGGCAAAGCCCGGATAGATCTCGACACCCAGCGCCTCGGCATGGGTGGCGAGCCAGCGACAGACATTGCCGAGCGAGACGATGTAATTGCCGTGATTGTTCATCAGCGGCGGCATGAAGGCGTTGGGCAGGCGGATCGAGCCGGCAGGCCCGAGGAACAGGAACTGGTCGTCCTTGACCTCGGTCTTGAACGGATGGTCGGCATCCTCGCGCCAGTCGGGCAGCAGCTTGTCGACACCGATCGGATCGACCACGGCGCCCGACAGGATGTGCGCGCCGACTTCCGAGCCCTTCTCGAGCACGACGACGGTGAGGTCCGGATTGACCTGTTTCAGGCGGATCGCCGCCGACAGACCGGCAGGGCCGGCCCCGACGATCACCACGTCGAATTCCATGCTCTCGCGTTCGGGCAGTTCCATTTGCTCGCTCATCGTCTCTCTCCGCTCGGCCGATCCCAGTCTTCGGCTTCTTCCTTGTCAAAACACAAGCGCCCTGTCGAGCCGCAATGCGACACGCAGTGGCTCGAAATAAAGGCTGGGCGACATTCCCGATCAGAATATCTAACGCTTACGTTAACGTCAATCTTTCGTCCGGGGCGGAGCGCCCTGGGCCGATTTGCCGCGACCAATTGGATCCGCCCCTTACTGGGTGATTGTCGGAGAGACCGCCGCGCACTAAACATCGCCCGAAAGGGCTCGAACCGCGCGACGCCCGACCAGACAGGACAAGCACGAATGGCCCACGAACCAGGCACCCGGTTCACCGCGACGCAACTGCTGGAACGGCTCTCCGGCCTGCATCCCGACCTCGTCATCCTGGGTCCGGCGGACCTCAAAGGCCGGCACCCGGGCGAGCATGCCGACAATTTCGCCGGCGGCGTGATGGCGCAACCCGGCTCGACCGCGGCAGCGGCGGCGCTGGTGTCGTGGTGCGCCGCGCATGACGTCGCCATCGTGCCGCAGGGCGGGCTGACCGGGCTCGTCGGCGGCAATGTCAGCCATGCCGGCGAGGTGATCCTGTCGTCCGCCCGGCTCAACCGCATCGTTGCCATCCATCCGGAGGAAATGACGGTGACCGTCGAGGCCGGGGTGCCGCTCGAGACCCTGCAGCAGGCGATCGCCGCCCATGGCCTGACGACCGGTATCGACCTCGGCTCGCGCGGCTCGGCCACCATCGGCGGCATGGTCTCGACCAATGCCGGCGGCATTCTCGCCTTCCGCAACGGGGTGATGCGCCACCAGGTGCTCGGCCTCGAGGCGGTGCTGCCGTCCGGCGCCGTCTTTTCCGACCTCACCCGCGTGGTCAAGGTCTCGGCCGGGCCGGACCTCAAGCATCTGTTCATCGGCGGCGAAGGCGCCTTCGGCTTCGTCACCCAGGTGGTGCTGAAACTGGAGCCGCAGCGGCCCGCCCGCGCCACCGCCTTTCTCGGCGTGGCCGATGCAGCCTCGGCGCTCTCCGTCATCCGTCATTTTCGCAGCCTCTCCTCCGTGACGCTCGAAGGCGCGGAAATGATGTGGCCGCGCTACATCCGCGACGGCGCGGCGCTCAAGGGTTTCGATCTCTCCTGGCTCGAACAGGATGCCGCGGCCCTGCTGATCGAGGTCTCGGCGGAAACGGTCGAGGCGGCGGCGGCGGCCCTGGAAGAGGGACTTGAAACGCTCTGGGAACCGGTCGGCCTCAAGGGCGGCGTGATCGCCCAGTCGCTCGACCAGGCGCGCCGGTTCTGGGACATTCGCGAGGATTCGGGCTTCTACTACCCGGCGATCCCCGACGCTCCCTCCTTCGACATCTCCGTGCCGCCGACCTATCTCGACACCTATGTCGCCGGCCTCGACGCCCGGCTGAAGGCGATCGATCCGACCTTTGAGGCCTATGTCTACGGCCATATCGCCGACGGCAACCTGCATCTCACCCTGATCAAGCACGGCCCGCTGCCGGAGGCGGAACTTCTGGCCGTGGAAAATGCGATCTACACCGGCATCCGCGAAGCCGGCGGCTCCTTTTCCGCCGAACACGGCGTCGGAACCGAAAAGCGCCATGCCTACGAGACCTTCGGCTCGCCGGAAAAGCAGGCGCTCGCCCGCTTGATCAAGCAGGCGATCGATCCGAAGGGCTTGTTCAATCCGGGCAAGGTGCCGTTTTGAATTCGCATGCAGATCTGGCCGTTGCAGGCAAATAGCTGTCCTTTGTGCGTTGGCGCGCCAAGCCGGCGACTGGCAATCATGGGTCATGGGACGAGATGTCGCCGGCACCTCTCCCCATCGACGCCAGATAGAGAAAGGCCTGCCCATGCTGATCGCCCATGTTCGGTTCCGCGTCGTCGAAGAGGATCGCCAAAAGGCGCTCGACGCCCTGATGGCGAACGCCGCCGCCATCCGCGCCATGAAGGGTTGCCTGGCCTTTGTTCCATTCCTCGATCCGACCGACCGGCAGGGCCTTGGCGTGCTGCACGAATGGCAAAGCGGTGAAGACTTTGCGGCCTATGCCGCCTCGCCCGCATTTGTCGAAACCGCCTCGATCCTGCGTCCCCTGATGACGGCGGCCCCGGTCAGCCGTCGCTTTGACGCGAGGCTGATCGAGACGGTAAACTGAACGTATGAAACCGGACGCCTATTGTTTTCACCAGAGTTTCGAGCCCGCAGGCCCCTCCGAATTCCGGATGGACCGGCACTATCTGCTCTATGCAATGGAAGGAACGATCCGGCTGGAAGCGGATGGCCGGCGCTGGACGCTGCCGCCGGCCCGCGCGGCATTGATCGCTGCCGGCCATCCGGTCACGATTTCGATCCTGTCGCGGCTGACCTCCGCATCGGTGCTCTACGCACCCAGTTTCGCGCCCCCTCCACCGCAGGTTCTGTCGGTATTCGATGTCTCGCCGCTGGCCCGCGAACTGATCGCCGAGTGCCGCCAATGGGGCCCCGAAGGCGGCGCGCTGTCGCCCTATGCGCAGAGGATCTTCGAAACGCTGGTGGCTGTCATCCTGAAGCTTGCGGAAACGCCGAGCCCTTGCGTGCTGCCCACACCGGCAAGCCCCGGCCTTGCCCGGGCGCTGGCACTGACGGAACAACTGGCTGATGGCACCCCCGTCTTTACCGAGATCGCCAAGGCCACAGGCCAGTCACCGCGCGCGCTGGCCCGCCGTTTCTCGGCCGAAATGGGGATGACCTGGCGCGAGGCGCTTCGGCGCATCCGCCTCATCCGCGCCGTCGAGGCGCTGGCCGGCGGCGACGCTCCGGTCACCGAGATCGCGCTTGGCGTCGGCTACACTTCGCTGTCGGCCTTCAATACCGCCTTCCGCGACCTGATGGGCAAGAGCCCGCGCGAGTACCGCGCAACCTTCCGGGATTGAACAGGCGCGCCGGGACCACGGATGCCTTTGACCCGCGGCGCGGGGCTGACAAAGATGACCGCACAGCAAGGTACCCGAGCCTGCCCCCCGTCCCCCGCGCTTTTCCCTTCCCAAACCCGCAGGTCCCCCTATAACTTTGCCCAACTCCGCTTGCGGCGGACACAGGAACCAGGGAAGGAGACAAACATGGATCTCGGAATTTCAGGCAAGCGCGCCCTCGTGCTCGCCTCGTCGCGCGGCCTTGGCCTCGGCATTGCCCGGGCGCTGGCCGATGAGGGAGCGCATGTGCTGCTGTGCGGGCGCAGCGCCGACAAGCTGAAGGCCAATGCCGACGCCATCAATGCCGAGGGCCGGGGCAAGGCCGACTGGGTCGAGGCCGATCTGGCCGACAGCGGCTTCGTCGACACGATGCTCGCCGCCGTCCACCACAAGCTCGGCGGCATCGACATCCTCGTCAACAATACCGGCGGCCCGACGCCCGGCACGGCGGAGGAGATGACGGCGGAAAAGCTCTACAACTTCTTCCAGTCGATGGTGGTGCGCGTCATCACGCTGACCAATGCGCTGCTGCCGCTGATGCAGACGCAGGGTTTTGGCCGCATCCTCACCGTCGCCTCGTCCGGCGTGTTCGAGCCGATCCCCAATCTGGCGCTGTCCAACACGCTGCGGGCGGCGCTCGTCGGCTGGAACAAGACGCTTGCGACCGAGGTCGCCTCCTATGGCGTCACCGCCAACATGCTGCTGCCCGGCCGCATCCACACCGACCGGATCGACGAGCTCGACGCCGCCAATGCCAAAAAGGCCGGAAAGTCGGTGGACGAGGTGCGCACCGCCTCGCTGAAGTCGATCCCGGCCGGCCGGCTCGGCACGGTGGAGGAATTCGGCGCCGCCGCCGCCTTCCTATGCTCGGCGCCCGCCTCCTATGTCACAGGCACGATGCTGCGCGTCGACGGCGGAGCGGCCCGATCGATCTGACGGCTTGACACGGCCAGCGACCGACCGAAGACCCCGCAACGCTCTGTGCGTGCGGGGTCTTCCTTATATTAACCTCCCCAGAACAGGCGGATGGATTTCGCTGGTGTCCCGCTCAGACTCGACTATAGTGGGTGCGACAAATTGTTCCATGGGAGGAGAGACTATTGGGGCAGATTCGCCAACTTTTCACCGTCGTCGGCGCGTTGACGCTGCTGGTCGGCATTGCCTGGGTCGCCCACGGCACCGGCGTGCTGCGCCTGCCCGGCACCGACTTCATGCCCAATGAAAGCGTGTGGACGATCAATGGCCTGCTCGTCGCCGTCTTCGGCCTGATCGTCTTCATCGGCGCACGCTGGTTCCTGCGCCGCGAACACCCATCGGCGAACTGACGGCCCTGGCTTGACTGCCTGACAAATCCGGCGACCGCGCCTCGCGCGGTCGTTTGTCTTTTTTTGGGAAACAGACGCCATGTCGATGCAACGCATACTCACCCTTCTCGGCGCGCTTGCCGTGCTGATGGGCATGGTCTGGATCGGCCAGGGCAGCGGCACTTTCCCCTATCCGGCCTCCAGCTTCATGATCGACCAGAGCCCGTGGATCGCCTATGGCGCCGGCCTCGCCCTCGTCGGCCTCGTGCTGATCGCCATCGCGCGGCGCTCGGGGCGATAGGTCGGCACATACCGGCTCGGACGGGTGACTACCCCCTACCGACCTTCCTTCACAATACGATTGCTGAAGCTTGCGGCGCCGGTCTTGGAATGCCCTCTTCTCCCCATCGGGGAGAAGTGCCGAGCACATGCGAGGCGATGAGGGGGGCGAAGCCATTTTACTCATATCCGATTCTCCCCCTCATCCGGCGCTACGCGCCACCTTCTCCCCGCTGGGGAGAAGAGGAACGAACACCGCTCGCCCCTTGCCTTCCCCCTCCCCTTCGTGGCAATAGGCGCCCTCTCCACTGCGGGCGCCTGGCGCCCTTATTCACCTTCGGGCTCTGCCCGGCTTCAACAACCGACAAGACGACGAAGGAGCGCGGCGATGGCTGAGGCGCTGGGGCTTGATTTCGGCACGACCAACACGGTGATGGCGCTTTCCAATAGCGCAGGGGCCAATAGCGCGGGGGCCGACAGCGAGCGGACCACGCATTCGGTCAGCTTCACCTCGCCGGCCGGGGTGAGCGACAGCATGCGCACGGCGCTGTCCTTCATGAAGGACCGCAATCTCGGCGCGGGCGCGCTGAAGGTCGAGGCCGGACAGGCGGCGATCCGCGCCTTTATCGACAATCCCGGCGACTGCCGCTTCCTGCAGTCGATCAAGACCTTCGCCGCCTCGGCACTGTTCCAGGGCACGCTGATCCATGCCCGGCGCTTCCAGTTCGAGGACCTGATGGAGGTCTTCCTCAAGCGCCTGGAAGCCTATGCCGGCGACGGCTGGCCGTCGGGCGCGAAACGCATCGTCGCCGGCCGGCCGGTGCATTTCGCCGGCGCAAACCCCGATCCGGAGCTGGCCATTACCCGCTACAATGCGGCGCTGACGCGTTTCGGCTTTCCGGAGATCCACTATGTCTACGAACCGGTGGCGGCTGCCTTCTACTTCGCCCAGCATTTGACGCAGGACGCGACCGTGCTGGTCGCCGACTTCGGCGGCGGCACGACCGACTATTCGCTGATCCGCTTCGAGACGAGCGGCGGCCGGCTTTCCGCCGTGCCGGTCGGCCATTCCGGTGTCGGCATAGCCGGCGACCAGTTCGACGCGCGCATCATCGAGCATCTGGTCGCGCCGGAAATCGGCAAGGGCAGCCAGTTCAAGAGTTTTGACAAGGTGCTCGACGTGCCGAGCAATTACTACACCAGCTTCTCGCGCTGGAACCAGCTGTCGGTGTTCAAGTCCTCGCGCGAATATGCCGACCTGAAATCGCTGGTGCGCCAGAGCCTTGAGCCGGACAAGCTGGAACTGTTCATCGATCTGGTCGAGCATGACGAGGGCTATCCGCTCTACCAGGCGGTCTCGGCCACCAAGATGGCGCTGTCCTCGACCGAGGAAGCCGAATTCCGCTTCTCGCCGCTCGGACGGGCCGGCGAGAAGACGGTCAAGCGCGCCGAATTCGAAAGCTGGATCGCCGACGACCTCGCCCGCATCGAAGGCGCTCTCGACGAGGTGCTGACCACCACCAACACGGCGCCGGGCACAATCGACAAGGTCTTCCTCACCGGCGGCACCTCCTTCGTTCCGGCGGTGCGAAAGATCTTCACCGACCGCTTCGACGCAAGCCGCATCGAGACCGGCGGCGAACTCGTCTCCATCGCCCACGGCCTGGCGCTGATCGGCGAACGCGACGACATCGCCCAATGGGTGGCGTGAGGGCGCGCCGTCGCCACCCCTCCCAAACCCTCCCCACAAGGGGGAGGGCTTAAACCGCCGAGCGCTCGGCGGCCTCCAGTCTTCCCCGGCGACCAATGCCGATTCTCAGCGGCTGCAGCCAAAGCCTGGCCACGATTCTTCTCCCCCCTTGTGGGGGAGATGGCCGGCAGGCCAGAGGGGGTTCTCTCCCCCTTGGTGGGGGAGAATGGAATTTCAACATCTTAGCTGAAAGCTAAGTGTTAGAAATTCCAAGAGAGGGGGTCGGTCGCCTCATTCCCCTCACCAGCGATTTCCTGACACCTACGCCTTCGGCCTAAGATGCCGAAATCGCCTCCGCCGCATCCATCTGCCCTGGCTTCGCCCCCCCCTCATCCGGCCCTGCGGGCCACCTTCTCCCCGCCGGGGAGAAGAGGGAGTACGCCGCGGCCCTTGCTGCCCCCTCGCACCCGTGGGAGCCGTCCGCCGCGACGCTTCCGGCCTCCTCGCCCCAGCGGGGAGAGGTCCGCCGAGCGTAGCGGAGGCGGGGTGAGGGGGAGGCTCGCGCATGGCCGATGGGGGCCCCGCGCCGCGCCAATGGATCTTCGCCCCCTGCCCCGACCGCATGCACCGCCCTGGCTTCGCCCCCTCCTCCGGCCCTTCGGGCCACCTTCTCCCCGACAGGGAGAAGGAGAAGCCGCCGCGACGTTTCCGGCCGCCCGCAGGAATCAGTTTCCTTCCGCCCCTCCCTGCACTAGAACGGGTCCATGATCTCCGCCCGCGACATGACGCCCGCCGAACTGGCCGCCCTTCTGCATTTTCATGCAGAGGCCGGTGTTGAATGGCTGGTGGAGGACGAGCCGGTCGACCGGATCGCGGAGTTTGCCGAGCAGCGCGCCGCGCGCGAGGTTCGCGCCCCGGCCGCCATCGCCATGGCGCAGGCGACGACCGTGCAGACCTCTCCCGGGCGGACGAGGCCCGAGGCGCCGCCGCCGCCCCGTCCCGCCTCCCCGTCGGCGCTGCCGGCCATTCCCGACGAACACGCCATCACCGAGGCGCGCTTTGCCGCCGAAAGCGCCCGTTCACTCGCCGAACTCAAGACCGCCGTCGAGGCCTTCGGCGGTTGCAATCTGAAGACCAGCGCCCGCTCGACCATCTTTGCCGCCGGCGATCCTTCGAGCCGTATCATGGTGATCGGGCCAATGCCGAGCGCCGACGACGACCGCGAGGGCATCGCCTTTTCCGGCCGTGCCGGGCTTTTGCTCGACCGCATGCTGGGCGCCATCGGCCTCAAGCGCGAGGCGATCCTGATCACCACGGTGATCCCCTGGCGGCCACCGGGCGACCGGGCGCCGTCCGTGCCGGAGGCCGCCATCTGCCGTCCGTTCATCGAACGGCAGGTGGAACTGGCTGAACCGAAGGCGGTGCTGCTGTTCGGCAATTTCACCGCGCGCTTCTTCTTCGGCGAGACCGGCACGATCCACGCGCTGCGCGGCCAATGGCGCGACATCGCCTGCGGCAACCATGCCGTCCCGGCCATCGCCACGCTGCACCCGCAGGAACTGTTGACCGCGCCGGCCAGCAAGGCGCTCGCCTGGCGCGACCTGCAGGCCTTCGCCGCCCACCTCGCTAAGGGCTGATTGTCCAAAATTTCGGCATATGTGACAACGCTATGATGTGCGTCATGCGCAGTACGCATGGCTGAGTCGCGTTCGCGCGCTTGCCTCAATTATGCTGCACTGCGATATATACTGTCACTGACGGGGGGAGTCGGAAGACAAGGATTGAAGGCCATGACCGTTCGCGCCCGCCCCATGCACTGCAAATTCGAGACGCTCCGCCTGGCCGCCGAGCCGATGCGCAGCGGCAAGCCCTATCACCGCAGCGGCTTCGCCACCAATGAACAGCTGACAGCGCGCATGTTCGGCCGGATCAGCCTGCCCATCGCCCTGTTCGCCGATTTTCGCGAGGCGTGAGGCCGACTGGCCGCGTTGATTTGGGCGACGCACAAAAGATTCGCCGGCGGCGCCTTTTCCGAGAGACCCGCCCAAGCATCGTCCCCGAATCGGGCCATGCGAACAATGCAAAGGAATAGACCATGACCACGATGTTTCACCCGCTCCGCAGCCTGAAGGCCGCCGTCACCCAGATCGGCAGCGCCATCGATGCGTCGGAAGCCTACAGCCGCGCTGCTTCGGGCCGCTCGAAGCGCGGCGCGCGTGTTGAAAGCGCCCTCGTCGGCCACATCCCGCTCTAAGTCCGGTCAAGCGCCGATCACCCGGGCGGTCAGCCCTCCATGGCAACCACGGCCGGGACGGCCTGCCTTTGCGTCGGCAATATGCGGTCGCAGGCATGCTCGAAGGCCTGGTCGATGATCGAGAACTTGATCGCCTGCCAGCTGCAATATTCGCGCAGCAGATCGGCCATGAACCACAGGTGGGTCTTCTTGCCCTCGTCCTGCCATTGCAGTCCGCCGGCCTCGACGGCGCGGCGCAGCAGGCGCTGCAGATGGGTGCGCGACATCATGAAATGCTCGGCCATCGCGCGGGCGTCGACGCGGCCGATGTCGTAGCGATCGGCCGTCGGGTCGGTCGCCTCGATGCGCCGCACCAGTTCGTCCATCACCAGACCGCCCGCTTCCGTCCACAGGAACATCGCCACGCGCAACGGCGGCTCGCGCCAGCCGTCATGCTCGAACGAGCGGCGGGCCGTATACGGCTGGATCAGCCGGAAAAGATCGGGATTGGTCATCATCGTCGCCGCGCGCGCACCGCCGTCCAGCCGGTCGAGCACGGTCAGGTTGGCGAACGTCCAGCGCATCATCGCATTGTAGCTGACATCGGTCGCCTCGAAGCGGCGCGGCCGGCGGCCGGGATCTCCGGCGATGCGGACAAAACGATAGGACAGAAGCTGGTCGAGGAAGTTCAGCACCGTGTTGCGGCTCGCCGCATTGCCGGAGGTGATCATGTCGCGCAGGCGCGAGGCCGTCAGCCCGGAGCCCGGCACTTCCGGGTCATGTTCGAGGTTGAGCGCGAAGGCGCACTGGCTGAGCAGCCAGCGCTGATGGGACGACAAGAGACGCGCCAGCCGCGGATTGCCATCATACTCGCTCTGCAGTTCGACCGAATAGACGCGCAGTGCTTCCCAGAAGGCCGGGCTGTTGCGGAGTTCGTCAATCGAGAAGGCCAAGGATCACCCTCCCCACGACGGCGGAATGGCGACGGATGAATGCGGATTCGAGGCGGCAATGGCTGGATCGCAGCCGTCGGGCCGCCGATCAGGATGGGGTCTGTCGCTGTCCATGTTCATGCATTTCACGTCGATCGAGCCGTTTCCGCTTGTGTGACGGTATCGGCGGGCTTGTCACCGTGCCCCAACCTTCCCTCTGTTTCAACCTTTATCGCTCTGACGCAACAAAAGAATGGCAAAAGGGGATGATGACGATCAATCTTTGCGCCGGGATCAGCCCTGCGGCGTCGAGGCCTTGCGCGCCGCCCGGCGCTCGAGGCCGAGCTGGTGTTCGCGATAGATGATGAAAATCCCGGCGCCGACGACGATCGCCGCGCCGGCCAGCGTGGTCGCCGTCGGCACCTCGCCAAACAGCAGATAGGCGATGACCGAACCGAGGATGATCGAGGTGTATTCGAAGGGTGCGACCGTCGAGACGTCGGCGTGGCGATAGCTCTCGGTCAGCAGGATCTGCCCCAGCCCGCCGAAGAAACCGGCAAGCGCCATCAGCCCCAGCGCCTGCCAGCTCAGCACCTGCCAGCCGAAGAACCAGGTGAAGGCCGAAAGCACCGAGGCGGTCAGCGAGAAGAACAGCACGATCGTCGCGGTCTTCTCCTCCCTAACGAGCTGGCGGACCTGCAGCATGGCGGCAGCGCCGAGACCGGCCGAAAGCAGGACGGCGACGGCGCCGGTCGCGGCCGCCGAGCCGAAGCCCTGCTCGCTGAACAGGGTCAGCTTTGGCCAGGAAATGATCATCACGCCGAGCATTCCGACGAAGACCGCCGTCCAGCGATAGGCGCGCACCGTCTCGCGCAGGAAGACGGCGGCAAAGACCACGGCGAGCAGCGGCATGGCATAGCCGATGGCGATCGCGTCCGGCAGCGGCAGAAGCACGAGCCCGTAGAAGCCGACCATCATCGAGCTCACCCCGATCAAAGCCCTCTTGAGGTGACCGAACGGATTGTTGGTCTGGAAGGCGGAGCGCAGATCGCCGCGAATGGCCAGATAGGCGAGGATCGGCACGATGGCGAAGGCCGAGCGGTAGAAGGTGATCTGGCCGGAGGGCATGCCGGACCCCGCCAGCTTGATGCAGGACTGCATGCCGACGAAGACGGCAACGGAAGCGATCTTCATGAGAATGCCGCGAAGCGGACTGGAGGCGGCGATGGCCATCGGAGGTACTCGTATCTGGCAGCGGAGGCGGGGGGAGCGGCGGCACCGCAAGCGAAGGGCAAGGAAAGGTGCCACCGCCTTGGCGATTGACAGAATCCCAGTCCCAAGACTGGCACTTCCGGCGCGCCCGGACAAGGGCAAGATCAGGCCCGACAGTCTTCTTCAATCGCTCATAATATAGGCAGATGAATTAAATAGAAGCGTCCGGAACAATTGGAAGAGCATCTTCTTGCACTTCCTGTTTTATGCACCATTAACCAATATCACCAATAATACGTCAAAGTCCAAATCTTGCATTCTTCTCGGTCGCGTCGAGGCCAGGCGGCCCGCAGCTGCGCGATCGAGTACTATCCGGTGTTCTTTGCGATGTCCGATATTGCGGCGAAACAGAGTGTCGTCACCGCCGACCAGGCCACGCCGCGGTCCATGCGCGTCGTTACCGAAGGGATCGGCGCCGATCTCGAGCGTTTCAGCGCCGACAATACCCATATCGTCCGGCAGATCCGGCTATTGGCCATCAATGCGCTGATCGAGGCGGCCAGAGCCGGCGAGACCGGCAAGGGGTTTGCCGTCGTCGCCCACGAGGTACAGCGCCTCGCCCAGGGTGCCGCCGAAATCGCCGCGCGGTTCCAGGAGAACGTGCTCGGCCGCATCGGCCTCGGCCGGGCGATGGCGGACGCGCTGGTCAGCGAAATGGAGGGCGCGCGGCTCACCGACCTCGCCCAGACGCTGGTGCAGTTCATCGTCCGCAACCTGTTCGAACGCACCGCCGACGTGCGCTGGTGGGCCACCGATCCGGCGCTGTGGCAGGCGCTCGGCGACCCCTCCCCCGCACGCTTTGCCTATGCCACCGAGCGGCTCGGCGTCATCAACCGCTTCTATACCGTCTATCTCGACCTCGTCATGACCGATGCGGCCGGCCGCGTCGTGGCCTCGGCCAATCCGCGCTTCCAGCGAGGGCTGAAGGATCGCAACCTCGCCGGCGATCCCTGGTTCGAGGCGGCTAGGCATTGCGCCGACGGGGACGCCTATGTCGTCGACCAGGTCAAGCCGAGCGCCCTGCACGAGGATCGCGACGTCTTGGTCTATGCCACCGGCATTCGCGAAGAGGGCCGGAACAAGGGCCGGCTGGTCGGAACGCTGGGCGTCTATTTCGACTGGCAGGCGCAGGGCCAGGCGATCGTCGAGAAGGAAGCCAATCTGCCGCCACAGGTGGCGGAGAAAACCGAAGTCCTGCTGCTGGACGGCGCGCTCCGGGTCATCGCCTCCAGCAATCCGGCACGCCGCTACACGCATTTCGCGCTGAACAATCCCAGCCAGGCGATGCGCGGCAGCTACTACGACAATTCCGGCTCGATCGTCGCCTTTGCCAAGACCCTCGGCTACGAGGACTATGACGGGCTTGGCTGGTATGGCGTCATCATCCAGCAGACCGAAGACGAAGACGCCATTCGCACCGCGCTCGGCATCCGCTGATACCGCCGCCGCAGCCTGACCCAATCCGAAAGCCGTTGGCTGGCACCGTCGACGTTGAACGCTTGCGCGCAATCAATCGCAACAAGAGCGCAAATATTCGTCGGTAAACAACGCCCGTCGGACGTGGCGCGAAGTTTTATTTCTTGGCTTTTTAACAATCGTTCAGAAATGTGTGTCAGTCTCTCCGGCGAAATCACATCCTTGCACGCGCATGTTCGGGAATCGCGTTCAAGCAAGGCGCTCACGGACGAGATCAGGATAGACAATGCGAACAGACACCGGCCGGATCATCAATCTGGCAGACTACCGCCCCACCGACTTCGTCCTGGAACGCGTAGACCTTACCTTCGAACTCGATCCGACCGAAACCAAGGTTGAAGCCAGACTCATCTTCCACCGGCGCGAGGGCGTCGACCCGAGTGCCCCGCTGGTGCTTGACGGCGACGAACTGAAGATGACCAGCCTGCTGTTCGACCAGATCGAAATGGCGCCCGAGCGCTATACCGAGACAGCCGACAGCCTGACGATCCGCGACCTGCCGGAAAGCGTCCCCTTCGAGATCACCGTGACGACGATCATCAATCCGGAGGCCAATACCCAGCTGATGGGCCTCTATCGGTCGAACGGCATCTACTGCACCCAGTGCGAGGCAGAAGGCTTCCGCCGCATCACCTTCTTCCCGGACCGCCCGGACGTTCTCGCCGTCTATACGGTCAACATCATCGCCGAAAAGGCCGCCAACCCGCTGCTGCTGTCGAACGGCAACTTCCTCGGTGGCGCCGGCTATGGCGAAGGCAAGCATTTTGCCGCCTGGTTCGATCCACATCCGAAGCCGAGCTACCTGTTTGCCCTGGTCGCCGGCGACCTCGCCGTCGTCGAGGACACCTTCGTGACCATGTCGGAACGCGAAGTGGCGCTGAAGATCTATGTCGAACATGGCAAGGAGGCCCGCGCGGCCTATGCCATGGATGCGCTGAAGCGCTCGATGAAGTGGGACGAGGAGGTGTTCGGCCGCGAATACGATCTCGACATCTTCATGATCGTCGCCGTTTCCGACTTCAACATGGGCGCCATGGAGAACAAGGGGCTCAACGTCTTCAACGACAAGTATGTGCTTGCCGATCCGGAGACCGCCACCGACCAGGACTATGCCAATATCGAGGCGATCATCGCCCACGAATATTTCCACAACTGGACCGGCAACCGCATCACCTGCCGCGACTGGTTCCAGCTGTGCCTGAAGGAAGGCCTGACCGTCTATCGCGACCATGAATTCTCCGCCGACCAGCGCTCGCGCGCCGTCAAGCGCATCGCCGAGGTCCGCCATCTGCGCTCGGAGCAGTTCCCCGAGGATACCGGCCCGCTCGCCCATCCGGTACGCCCGACCAAATACCGCGAGATCAATAACTTCTACACGACCACCGTCTACGAGAAGGGTTCCGAGGTCACCCGCATGATCGCGACCATTCTCGGCCGCGAGGGGTTCAAGAAGGGCATGGACCTCTATTTCGAGCGCCATGACGGCGATGCCGCCACCGTCGAGGACTTCGTCAAGTGCTTCGAGGACGCCAATGGCCGCGACCTCACCCAGTTCTCGCTCTGGTATCACCAAGCCGGCACGCCGCAGATCACGGTGTCGTCGTCCTACGATGCGAGCGCCAAGACGCTGACCCTGTCGCTTGAGCAGATGGTCGCGGCAACGCCCGGCCAGACCGCCAAGGAGCCGATGCACATTCCGCTCAAATTCACGCTGATCGGCGAGAACGGCGCGGAAGCTCAGCCGACCACGGTGAGCGGCGGCGAGGTGACCGGCGACGTCCTGCACCTGACCGAGCGCAGCCAGACCTTCGTGTTCAGCGGAATCGGCGCGCGGCCGGTGATTTCGCTCAACCGCGGATTCTCCGCCCCTGTGAACCTGCATTTCGCCCAGACCAAGGAAGACCTCGCCCACATCGCCCGCCACGACAGCGACCTCTTCGCGCGCTGGCAGGCCATCACCGACCTGGCGCTGCCGAACCTGACGGCCGCCGCCAAGGCAGCCGGCGCCGGCCAGCCGGTCGAATGCGACGCCGCGCTTTGCGATGCGCTTCTGGCAATCGCCGACGACGACGGCCTCGAGCCGGCCTTCCGCGCCCAGGCCCTCGCCCTGCCGAGCGAATCCGACATCGCCCGCGAACTCGGCGCCAACAACGATCCCGACGCGATCCACCAGGGCCGCCAGGCGGTCCTGACCGCCATCGCCAAGGCAGGGGCCGCCACTTTCCGCAGCCTCTATGACGGGCTTGCCGCCTCGACGCCGTTCAGCCCGGATGCCGCCGGTGCCGGTCGCCGGGCGCTGCGCAATGCCGCTCTCGGTTTCCTGGCGCTCAGCGAAAACAGCCCGGCCGGTGCGGCGGAGGCCTTTGCCAAGGCCGACAACATGACGGACCTGTCGCAGGCCCTCACCGTGCTCGCGCACCGCTTCCCGGATGCGACCGAGACCCATGCGGCGCTCGCCGCCTTCGAAAGCCGTTTCGCCGCCAATGCGCTGGTGCTCGACAAGTGGTTCTCGATTCAGGCGACCATTCCGGGAGACGGCGCGCTGGAGCGCGTCATGCGCCTGATGCAGAACCCGCATTTCACCGCTTCGAACCCGAACCGGGTGCGGGCACTGATCGGCACCTTCGCCTTTGCCAACCCGACCGGTTTCAACCGTCCGGACGGCAAGGCCTATCACTTCTTCGCGGAAGAGATCCTGTCGATCGACAAGCGCAATCCCCAGCTCGCCGCCCGCCTGCTGACGGCGCTGCGCTCCTGGCGCCTGCTGGAACCCCTGCGCGCCGACCAGGCCCGCGAGGCGCTGATGACCATCGAGCGGGCGTCGCCGCTGTCGTCCGATGTCGCCGACATCGTCGAGCGCATGCTGAAGGGCTGATCTTGAAGCCTTGCCTCCCGGAAGCGGTGATCACCGGCTTCGGGAGGCAAGCGCCTTGGCTGAAAGTTGAAACGCCAGGCGCGGAATTGCGGATCGCAACGGGCCTCAGCCCGAACGAGGCCCCCCGGCCTGCGGCGATATCGGTTGGCGCTGCCGCGGCGGGCTGGCCTCGTCCGTATCCTCCTCCTCGACGGCATCCTCGTCCTCGACCTGCTGCTCTTCGCCGTCCGGGTTGTCGATATACCACTGCGCGTCGAGCTCGGCGCTGTTGAGCAGGTCTTCGTAGCACAGCGTCATCTCACGATCGTCGGCGCTCCAGAAGGCGTTGGCGACCCCGCACTCGGTCGCTGTCAGCTTGATCCCGTCCTTGAGCTTGTAGCTGCCGGAGAAGGCGGCCGCGACCATTTCCATCACGCCCGCCGTCTTGATCATCTCGCGGAGATAGGCGAGCTGCGGGTCCTTGGTCGGCGCATAGGTGATATTGAACGCCGTCTTGTCGCTCTTGCTTGCCTCGTGCGGCTTCAACACCTTCTCCCAGCTTTGCAGCTGGCTCTGATATTCGCCGAGGCATTCCTCCGCCCGGTATTCGGGATAGTCGATGGATTCGGCGAAATCCTGGAAACGGCTCTTGTCCTTGCCGACCATCAGGCAGACGGTCGCATAGGCGCGCTGCTCGTCCAGCCCGTGGCTGTCCCAGAACGCAGTGTCGTCCTCTTCGTCCTCTTTCGCACCGGCGGACAGGAACCAGATATTGGCCCAGTCCTCGACGGCGCTGTTGAAGTCTTCGTCCTCGGCTTCGAGCAGGAGCAGCACGGCGAGCCCGTCGACCGCGTCCTCCTCCTTGCCCAGCACGGGCAGCGAAAACTCCGAGACCAGCATGTGGCCGGCCTCGTGAAACACCGTGGCGATGGCATTGTTGAGTGCGAACTGATCGGCCTCGGTGGCTTGCTCCTCCGTCAGTTCGTCATAGAGCTTGGGCGGTGTGGGCTCGACAGCCCGGGCCGGAGCCGTGGCCATGAGGGAGGCCAGTGCGGCAGCCGCCGGCGCTGCCCAGAATGACGACCGGCGAGACGATCTCGAACGCATGGAAGAAGTTCCTTTCGGCTCTGCCGGAATGGATGTGAACGTCCCATCGATAGGCGACACAGCCCCCTGTTTTCAATCAGATTCAAGCCTTTGGCCGCCGTTGCACAAAAAAAGCCGATTCCGATGAAGGGCTTAAGATTTTGTTTACCCGACCCGTCTGGACAAGCCGAATCGCGGGTGATTCATTGAGTCAGATTCGGGCGAGCGGCGCTTCGGATCACACGAGGGATCGAGGCAGGGACAATGTCGAACGTGCGGCGGGCAACCGCAGCCGATGAGCGGTTGCGACTCCAATTTTCAGGATTGGTGGCATTTTTCAATCGCTTGCGTGATCGCATCGCGGGCATGAACAATCCCGACAACGGGCCGTCCCGATGGATCGAGACCGCGTTGCGTCGGTCCATCCCCATCCTCATCCTCGCCTTCCTGTCGGTCGTGGCCATCGCGCGTGTCGCCGGCATACTGGGAGAGCATGCCCGCATGGAAAGCGGCGTGCGCCAGACCACCGTGCTCGTCGCCACCACCGCCAATGCCGCCCTTGCCGGGCGCGAAGCGCTGTTCATCGCCGCCGACCGTGCCGCAGCGGAGGCCGCGCTCTCCACCCTGCTGCCGGCCGAGCGTCTCTCCGACGGCTCTTTCGTGCTGATGGTCGAACCGTCGGGCCGGATCTTTGCCTCGTCTTCCGCCGGTGCCGGCTATGTCGGCCTGCCGCTTGCCAATCTGCTGCCGCAGGTCGCCGCCATCCGCCGCTTCGCCGACCAGGGCGGCGGCATCGAGACGGATATCGGCGGCGAACGTCATTTCGCCGTGCTGACCCCGATCGGCACCGATGGCGCTCTGGTCCTGACCGCCCATTCGCTGCAGCAGAGCATGGCCTTCTGGCGCAGCGAGGTCGCGCTCAACGTCACGCTGTTCGCCGGTATTTCGCTGATCCTCAGCGTCATCCTCTACGCCTATTTCCAGCAGGTGAAGCGCGCCCGTGAGGCCGACGACATCTTCCTTGAGAGCAACATGCGGGTCGAGGCGGCCCTGTCGCGCGGCCGCTGCGGCCTGTGGGACTTCGACCTCGCCAACCGCAAGCTGTTCTGGTCGCGCTCGATGTACGAAATGCTGGGGCTGCCGCCGTCGAGCGACGTGATGGCCTTTGCCGACGCGGCGCGGTTGATGCATCCCGACGACGGCAATCTCTTTGCGCTCGCCCGCGCGGTTGGCCGCGGCAAGTCCAAGCAGATCGACCAGATCTTCCGCATGCGCCATGCCCAGGGCCACTATGTGTGGATGCGGGCCCGCGCCCAGGTGATCTGCTCCAACACCGGCTGCATGCACGTCATCGGCATCGCCATGGACGTCACCGAACAGCACCGCCTCGCCCAGCGCTACGCCGAAGCCGACCAGCGCCTCGCCGACGCCATCGAGTGCACCTCGGAAGCCTTCGTCCTGTGGGACAAGAACGACCGGCTGGTCATGTGCAACGGCCATTTCCAGCACGTCTACGGCCTGCCGGACAGCATCCTCGTTCCCGGCACCGAGCGCGCCGTGGTGCAGGCGGCAGCCCAGCGGCCGATCATCCAGCGCCGCGTCGCCGATCCCGACCAGAGCGGATCGTCGCGCACCACCGAGGTGCAGCTCGCCGACGAGCGCTGGCTGCAGATCAACGAGCGGCGCACGCGCGACGGCGGTCTCGTGTCGGTCGGCACCGACATCACGCTTCTGAAACGCCATCAGGAACGTCTGCGCGACCAGGAGCGCCGGCTGATGGCGACCATCGGAGACCTTTCGTCCTCGCAGCGCAAGCTGGAGCGGCAGAAGGCCGAACTGTCGGTTGCCAATGCCAATTACCAGGCCGAGAAGGAACGCGCCGAGGCCGCCAACAAGGCGAAGTCGGAATTCCTCGCCAATATGAGCCACGAGCTCAGAACCCCACTCAACGCCATTCTCGGCTTCTCGGAAATCCTTCTCGCCGGCATGTTCGGCCCGATCGGCTCGCCGAAATATTCGGAATATGCCCGCGACATCCACGAGAGCGGCAAGCATCTGCTGCACGTCATCAACGACATTCTCGACATGTCGAAGATCGAGGCCGGTCAGATGAAGATCCGCTGCGAGACGATCGATCTCGATGCGCTGATCGAAGAGAGCCTGCGCCTCACCTCGATCCCGGCGGAAGAGAAGAATGTTCACATCGAACAGCGTGTTTCGTCCGGCCTGACCATGACGGCCGATCGCCGCTCGATGAAGCAGATCCTGCTCAACATCCTGTCGAATGCCGTCAAGTTCACGGAATCGGGCGGGCGGATCGCGCTTCGTGCCCGCAAGATCGGCGACGACGTCACCATCACCATCGCCGACACCGGCATCGGCATTCCCAAGGCGGCACTGGGCAAGATCGGCCAGCCCTTCGAGCAGGTGCAGAGCCAGTATGCCAAGAGCAATGGCGGTTCGGGCCTTGGCCTCGCCATCTCCCGCTCGCTGGTCAACATGCACGGCGGCAGCCTCAGTATCCGCTCCCGCGAAGGCAAGGGCACGGTCGTTTCGGTCCGCATCCCCGACGTGCTGGTCATCGAGACCCTGCGCAAGCGGGCCTGATCTGCCCGGCTCAGGAATGGCTGCGGAGTTTGATCGCGTCCGGGTTTTTCGCCTGGTCGAAGAGGGCATGGGTGTCCTCCTCCGCCATCGGGCGGGCGAAGTGGAACCCCTGCACGGAGCGCACGCCCAGTTCCTCGAGGATCACCCGTTCCTCCTCGGTCTCGACGCCCTCGACGATCGCCTCCAGCCCCATTTCCGAGCACAGCGCCAGCACCGACTTGACGATCTTGAAGCTTGTACCCCTTCGATGGATATCGCTGACGAAACTGCCATCGACCTTGATCTTCGACAGCGGCAGGCGGTGCACGTAGCTGAGGCTGGCATAACCCGTGCCGAAGTCGTCGAGCGCGATGCCGCAGCCGAGCTGGCGCAGCAGGTGGATTGCCGTGCTGGCCTGTTCGAAATCGCTCATCACCGCCGTCTCGGTGATCTCGAAGGTGATGCGCCTGGCATCGAAACCGCTGTCCTCGACGATGCCGATCAGGCGCATGACGCCCTCTATCGTGACGAGGTCGTGCGGCGAGAGATTGAACGACAGGAAGACATCGTCCGGCCAGGTGGCCGCGGCCGCCAGCGCACGCTCCAGCAACAGCCGGGTGATCAGGCCGATGCGGCCGTTGTATTCGGCAATCGGGATGAATTCGGCCGGCGACACCTGCCCGATGGTCGGGCAGTTCCAGCGCGCCAGCGCCTCGAATCCGACGCAACGCCGCGAGGCGACATCCATGATCGGCTGATAGACGAGCGATAGCTCCTTTTCCAGGTCGGCGACCTGAAGCGTTTCCTCGACGATCTTCTGGCGCGACAGCTCGCGCGCCTGCACCGCGTTGAACACCACGACGCCGGCGCGGTGATGGCGCTTGGCCGTGTAGAGCGCATAATCGGCACGCTCGTAGAGATCGTGGCCATTCTCGCCGACGTCGGGGTAAAGGGCGATGCCGAGCGATGCGGTCACCTGGACGACACCGCTGCCGAGGTTGATGCGCTGGGCGATGGCGTCGCAGATGCGGGTGCCGAGCGCCATGGCGTTCGCCTCGTCGAAGGCTGTCAGGATCAGCGCGAATTCGTCGCCGCCCAGCCGGTAGACGGAGATCGTCTCGCTCTCGAAGCGCTTGAGCCGCTCGGCGATCTCGACCAGCACCCGGTCCCCGGCCGAATGGCCATACATGTCGTTGATCGGCTTGAAGCCGTCGAGGTCGATGACGCCGACGGCCAGGATGCCCCCTTCGGCCTCCGCCTGCGCGTGGCGGCGTTCGAGGGTGTGGAAGAAGCTGCGGCGATTGGCGATCAACGTCAGGCTGTCGAGATTGGCGAGACGCAGGTTCTCGTCCGACAGGACCTGCATCGTCCGGTTCTGCGCCTGCAGCACATGGCGTTGTTCGGCAAGCTGGCGGAAATCGCGATAGTGGGTGAGCAGGATGGTGATCATCGCCATGCTGACGAGAATGACGTTGACGCCCGTGGCGACGAAGGTCGGCTCGCCGCTCAGGACCATGGCGATGAAGAAGGGAATGTTGACGAGGACGGTGACGACCATCGCCGCCGAGCGCAGATGCATCAGGCAGAAGATGCAGCCGATCACGGTGATCGCCATGAAGAAGGCCACATGGGCCTGTTCATAGCCATTGCCATACGGCAAGAGCGCGAGCGACCATGCCGTGCAGAAGATGGCGATGGGTGCGGCCAGCCGATTCGTGGCCCGCAGCCGGTGATAGGCTTGGGCGGCATCGACCTTGCGGCGGCGCGCAACCAGCCAGCCGACACCCCGCAGGATGAAGACGAAGGAAAGAACCGCCGGCAGGTAGATCACCAGATAGGCCGGTGCGATGTCCCGGTGGGTCCAGGCCAGCGAAAGCATGTTGGTCGTCAGGATGAAATAGAGCAGCGGAACCTGTTTCGAGAAGGCTTCGAACTGCGAAAGCGTGAGTTCGGGGTTGTCATTGGGGACCCTCAGGGTCTCCAGGATCCATCTGATCTTGTGCATCATTGTCCCGATGTCCGGCGTCTCTTCAACCGCCGCAGCCCTTCCCGACTACTCCATTTCGCCTTTCTACTTCAGGGTGCGTTAAATTAGAGAGAATCCCGCCAAAAAAACCGCACCCGACGCCGGCCCGCACCGTTCATCCCTTCACCACGGTCTGGAACACCTTCCTCACCGCCTTCGACAGTCTCTTCACCTCCGCCTCGAGAGTCTTCAGATCCGGACTGTCGCCGGCGCGGCAGACAAGGTCGACAAGGCCGGCCGGAACGGTTGCCGGGTCGAACCCGCCGTCGACGCAAAGGCGGATGACCTGCGACAGCTCGGTGTCGAGCTTCAGCGCGGCCAGACACAGGTCGAGGTCGTTCGGATCCATCAACTGCGCGCCGAGCCGCTTCAGCGCATCCGCCGTCGAAAGCCCGTCGACCTCGGCCGCGACGCCCCGCCCGCGGGCGATGAGAGCGAGGTGCTGGGCGATGAACTCGATGTCGATCAGACCTCCGGGAATGAGCTTCAGGTCCCAGTTGTCCTTCGGCGGCTTCTCCTTGTCGATCATCGCCCGCATTTCGGCGACATCGGCGGCGGTCTTCGCCTCCTCGCGCGGCTTGGCGAGCACGGCCGAGATCACCGCCCGGGTCGCGTCCATGAGTTCGCTGTCACCGGCGATCAGACGCGCACGGGTCAGCGCCATGTGCTCCCAGGTCCAGGCCTCCTCGAACTGGTATTTCTCGAAGGCGCGCAGCCGCGTCGCCACCGGCCCCTTGTTGCCGGAAGGACGAAGCCGCATGTCGACCTCGTAGAGCACGCCCTCCGCCGTCGGCGCCGAGAGCGCCGCGATCAGCCGCTGGGTGAGCCGCGTATAGTAGCGCACCGGATCGAGCGGCTTTGCCCCGTCGGATTCGCCTGCCTCGTCATCGTGCTCGTAAAGCAGGATCAGGTCGACGTCGGAGCCTGCGGTCAGCTCGAAGGAGCCGAGCTTGCCCATGCCGGCCAGCGCCACCTTGCCGCCGGCGATTCGCCCATGGACCTGCTCCATCTCGGCCACCACGGCCTTCAGCGCCTCGGCGATAATCAGGCCCGCGAGGTCGGCGAAGGCATGGCCGGCCTGCGCGCCGCCGATCGTGCCGGTCAAGAGCCGGATACCGATGAGGAAACGCTGTTCGGCGGCAAAGATGCGCAACCGGTCGAGGATCTCCTCGTAATGGCGGCTGCCCTGCAGGAACGAGGCCAGCCGCTTGGCCAGATAATCGCGCGTCGGCAGTTCGACCATCAGGCCCGGATCGAGCATGCCGTCGAACACATGCGGCCGCCGGGCGATGATCTCGGCCAGACGGGGCGCGGACGACATGATGTTGACGATCAGGTCGAGCAGGGCCGGATTGCTGGTCAACAGGGAAAACAGCTGGATGCCGGCCGGCAGGCCGGAGATGAAGCTGTCGAAGCGCAGCAGTGCCTCGTCGGCCCGCCGGCTCTCGCCAAAAGTCTTCAAAAGCTGCGGCGTCAGTTCCGTCAGCCGTTCGCGCGCCTCGACCGACTGCGTGGCGCGGTACCGGCCATAGTGCCAGGTGCGGATGACGCGGGAAATATCCTCCGGCCGCTCGAAGCCGAGCCCCTTCAGCGTCTTCAGCGTGTCGGGGTCGTCCTTCTGGCCGGTGAAGACGAGATTGCCCGAGGCGGAAGACAGGACCTCCTCCTGCTCGAACAGCCGCGCATAGCGGCGCTCGACGGTCTTCAGCACGCTTTCCAGCCGGGTGGAAAAGCCCGTCGTGTCGCCGAAGCCCGCCATGTAGGCGATGCGGCGAAGCTCGGTCTCGGTTTCGGGCAAGAGATGGGTCTGCTCGTCATGCACCATCTGGATGCGGTGCTCGACATCGCGCAGGAACCAGTAGGCCTCGATCAGCTCGTCGCGGGTCGAAGCGTCGATCCATCGTGCGGCGGTCAGGGCGTGCAGCGCGGCTTCGGTCGGCCTGAGCCGCAGTTCCGGCATGCGCCCGCCGGCGATCAGCTGCTGGGTCTGGGCGAAGAATTCGATCTCGCGGATGCCGCCGCGGCCGAGCTTGACATTGTGGCCCTTCACCGCGATCGCGCCATGCCCCTTGTGCACGTGGATCTGCCGCTTGATCGAATGGATGTCGGCGATCGCCGCATAGTCGAGATATTTGCGGAAGACGAAGGGCACCAGTTCGCGCAGGAAGTTCTGCCCGGCCTTCAGGTCGCCGCCGACCGGCCGCGCCTTGATATAGGCGGCGCGCTCCCAGTTCTGCCCCCTGCCCTCGTAGTAGAGCAGCGCCGCCTCGACCGGCACGGCGAGCGGCGTGGAGCCCGGATCGGGACGGAGCCTCAGGTCGGTGCGGAAGACATAGCCGTCGCCGGTGCGGTCCTGCAGGATGCGCACGAGACGGCGCATCATACGTCCATAGGTCTCGGTCGCATCCTCGGGCGAAACGAGGATGCCGGCTTCCGTCTCGAAGAAGACGACGAGGTCGATGTCGGAAGAATAGTTGAGCTCGCAGGCGCCGAGCTTGCCCATGCCGAGCACAATCAGGCCGCTGCCCAGCGACGGCGCCTGCCGGTCGGCGAGCTTGAGCTTGCCGGCGTCCTCGCCGGCAATCAGCAGATGGTCGATGGCGGCGGCGACGCAGGAGTCGGCCATGGCCGACAGCCAGCGGGTGGTGTCGCGCGCGTCGAAGATGCGGGCGAGATCGGCGAGCGCCGTGATGAAGGAAAGCTTGCGCTTGGCGGTCCTCAGTCGTGTCATCACCTGCGCTTCGGTGGCCGCCGGTCCGTCCTCCTCGCCGCGCCAGGCATTGCGGGCATCCGCAACGAGGCTTTCCAGCAGCGGTTCGATCGGCTCTTCCAGCGCCAGTGCCAGCGTCGCCGGATCGAGCATGACCATGTCGCGCAGATAGGGCGACAGGGAAAGCGCCGCGGTGACGAAGGCTTTGAGCGGCCCTTCGGTTGCCAGCAGATCGGCAAGCGCCGGCTGCTGCTTGGCGGCATCCTTGAGCAACGAGACGACCGACTTCTGTTCCGTCTGGTTGAGCGGGCGGATCACCCCGTCCGCTATCTCGGCCAGCCTTTTCGTCGTCGTCTCGTCCATTGCCAGCCTCCCCGTGCGCCTTTCGCAAGATCGTTCTTAGCGAATCTTGCCGTCTCTTGGGAAGCTAGGCCTTATGGCCGGCAAAGGCCATGCTCGCAGTCCGGCTGCTGCCCGCCCGGCCCTGCGTCAATTTGTTTGTTGAAGAACAAACTCATCTTTCGATAGGTCTGTATGAAAGAGTGCGGGCGCGTATCCGACAGCGACCACGGCGACATGCCTTAGCTTGTTGGGAATGATACGCATTAGCATTGTCATCTGGCGCGGAGACCTCCGCGGTGACGAGATGCCTGGGAGAACACAATGACGACAGTAACCCTTTCCTATCCGCTGGCGATGGCGCGCACCGGCGAGAGAGTCAGGATCGTCGGGCTCGGGGGCGGACGAAACCTCGACCGGCGCCTGAGCGATCTCGGCCTTGCCGTCGGATGCGCCATCCGCGTCGTGCAGAACCAGATGACCGGGCCGATGATCGTCGCCGTGCATGAAAGCCGGGTCGGGCTCGGCATGGGCATGGCGCAGAAGATGACCGTCGAGCCGATGGACGAGTGAAGATCATGCCCCTGCTCAACGAACTTCCGGTTGGCGCGACGGCCCGCGTCACCGGCTATAGCGACCGCAACGATCCGGGCCGGCGTCGCCTGCTGTCGATGGGTCTTACGCCAGGCGCCGTCGTCACCGTCACGCGGCGAGCGCCGCTCGGCGATCCCGTCGAACTGGCGCTCCGGGGCACGGCCCTTTGCCTGCGCCGCGAAGAGGCACGGATCGTCACCGTCGAGCCGCTCGCTGACAGCCTCCCGGCCTAGCTCCCTGGGGCCGCCCGCCCCCAAACTGCGGAAACCTTCGATGAAACAGATCACCGTCGCGGTCGTCGGCAATCCCAATTGCGGCAAGACCACCCTCTTCAATGCGCTCACCGGTTCGCGCCAGAAGGTCGGCAACTGGCCGGGCGTGACGGTCGAGAAGAAGACCGGCACCATGCTGCTCGACGGCGTGCCGGCGACGCTGGTCGATCTGCCCGGCACCTATTCGCTCGGCTCGCTTGAAACCTCGCTCGACGAGCGCATTGCCCTTGACTATGCCGTCTCCGGCGCGGCCGACGTGCTGGTCAATATCGTCGACGCCTCCAATCTCGAGCGCCATCTCTACCTGACGACCCAGCTCCTCGAAATGCGCGTGCCGATGCTGGTCGTCCTCAACATGATGGACGTGGCCCACCAGAACGGCGTCAAGATCGACATCGAGGCGCTCGCCGCGCAGCTCGGCTGCCCGGTGGTTCCGGTCATCGCCGCCAGGGGCACCGGGCTTGAAACCATGAAGCGCGCCATTGCCGAGGTTGCCGCCGCGAAGGCCGTGCCTGAAGGCTTCTGCCGCTACGATGCCCCGATCGAGAGAGCCGTCGAGCGCTTCGCCGCGCAATTGCCGGAGGCTTCCGCCGACCGGCGCTGGCAGTTGATGCAGATCTTCGACGGCGACCGCAGCCGTCTTGCCGCCATTCCCGCACAACTGGCAGAGGAGATCGACGCGGCCATGGCCGAGCTGGAAGACGAATGCGGCGAGGATCTCGATATCCTGATCGCCGACCGCCGCTATGCCTTTGCCGGCAGGGCGGTCGCCGCTTCGGTCGAGCGCCCGCGCGAAGCCTCGCAGTCGCTGACCGACCGCATCGACCGGGTCGTGCTGCACCGGGTGCTGGGCATCCCGATCTTCCTCGCCGTCATGTATCTGATGTTCATGTGGACCATCAATGTCGGCTCCGCCTTCATCGACTTCTTCGACCTCAGCGTCGGCGCCGTCCTGGTCGACGGGCTCGGCCATGCCATGCGCTCGGCCGGCTCGCCGGAATGGCTGGCGGTACTGATCGCCGACGGCATCGGCGGCGGCATCCAGACGGTCGCCACCTTCATCCCCATCATCGCCTTTCTCTACATCTTCCTGTCGATCCTCGAGGATTCGGGCTATCTCGCCCGCGCCGCCTTCGTCATGGACCGTTTCATGCGCATGGCCGGCCTGCCGGGCAAGGCTTTCGTGCCGCTGATCGTCGGTTTCGGCTGCAACGTGCCGGCGATCATGGGCACCCGCACGCTCGACAATGACAGCGACCGCAAGACGGCGATCATGATGGCGCCCTTCATGTCCTGCGGCGCGCGGCTGCCGGTCTATGCGCTGTTTGCCGCCGCCTTCTTCCCGACCAACGGCCAGAACCTCGTCTTCGGCCTCTATCTCACCGGCATCGCGGTGGCGATCATGACCGGCTACATCATGAAGATGACGATCACCCGGGGCCATGCCTCGCCGCTGGTGATGGAGCTGCCGCCCTATCACATGCCGACCTTGCGCAATGTCGCACTCCACACCTGGGAGCGGCTGAAGGGCTTCGTGCTGCGCGCCGGCCGCGTCATCGTGCTGATGGTCGCCTTCCTTTCCATCCTCAACGCCATGGATACGAGCGGCAATTTCGGCAACGGCAACAGCGACCGTTCCATCCTCGCCGTTGCCAGCCGCATGGCCGCCCCGATCTTTGCGCCGATGGGGCTTAACGAGCGCAACTGGCCGGCAATCGTCGGCATCGTCACCGGCGTGTTCGCCAAGGAGGCCGTCGTCGGCACGCTGGATTCCCTTTACGGCGCCCTGGCAAGGGATGCCGCGAGCGAAGCGCCGGAAGAGCCGCAGACGACGCTGCAGATCATCGAAAGCGGGCTGAAGGACGCGCTCACCTCCATCCCGGCCAATCTCGCGGACGTCGCCGGCAAGGCCACGGATCCGCTCGGCCTCGACATCGGTCATGTCGAATCACCTGATGCCGCCGCCGCCGAACAGGCGGTCGAGACTGGCACCTTCGCCGAGATGCAGGCGCGCTTTTCGGGCAGCGCCGGCGCCTTCGCCTATATGCTGTTCATCCTGCTCTATACGCCGTGCGTCGCGGCAACCGGCGCCATCTACCGCGAGGCCGGTGCACGCTGGATGACGGCCGCCCTCGTCTGGACCACCGGCATCGCCTATGGCGCCTCGGTCATGGCCTATCAGGTGGCAACCTTCGCCGAGGCGCCGCTGCACTCGGCTGGCTGGATCGCCGGGGTTCTCGCCGTCTTCGCCCTCACGGTCATTGCGCTGCGGCGCAGTTCGGCGCGGCAGCACCGGTTGCCGGCGCTCGCCGGTGCCGGAGAACTCTGATGGCAAGCCTTTCCCAGCTGCGCGACATCCTGCGCCGTCAGGAGCGGACATCGCTCCAGAGCCTCTCCCTGCAAAGCAGCAGCGAGGTCAGCGCCGTGGAGGCCATGCTGAGAGTGTGGGAGCACAAGGGGCGCGTGCGCCGCATCGCCCCGGCGGAGGCCGCCTGCGGCGGATGCGGCGGCTGCGTGCGCGGCTGCTCGCCGGCGCAGGTCTTCTTCGAATGGGTCGAGGACTGAGCGGAGGGCGGCGGGAGCCGTCCGCTCTGCCTCAAGCCTTCTGGCCGGGAAAGACCATGCTGGCGGTCAGGCCGCGCGATGTGCCGCCCTCCGGGTTGGTGTCGGAAAGCTCCAGCCGTCCGCCATGCAGCGCCATGATCGCCTCGACCAGGGACAAGCCCAGCCCGGTGCCGGGCTTGCTGCGGCTGGCATCCAGACGAACGAAACGCTTCACCACCGCCTCGCGCTTGTCGGCGTCGACGCCGGGGCCGTTGTCGGAGACCGACAGCTGCAACGCGCCGCCGACCTTGGCGACCGTCACGACGATCTTCTGCTCGCCCTCGGCCGTAGCCCCGTACTTGATGGCGTTGTCGATCAGGTTGGACAGCGCCTGGCCCACCAGTTCGCGGTTGCCCCTGACCGACAGGCCCGGCGCGATCCGCGTTTCCAGCCCCAGCCCCGCCTCTTCGGCCACCGGCTCGTAGAGTTCGGCACTGTCGGCCGCAATCGCGGAGAGGTCGATGTCGGACAGCTCGGCGGCGATCGAGCCCGCCTCGACGCGGCTGATCATCAGCAGCGCGTTGAAGGTGCGGATCAGCTGGTCGGATTCGGTGATGATGCCTTCGAGCGCCGCGCGCCGCGCCGTCTCGTCGTCCTCGGCCAGCGCATCGGAGGCCTTGTTACGCAGCCGCGTCAGCGGCGTCTTGAGGTCGTGGGCGATGTTGTCGGAAACCTGGCGCAGGCCCTCGTTCAGCTTCTCGATCCGGCCGAGCATTTCGTTGAGCGAGGAGGACAGCCGGTCGAATTCGTCGCCCGATCCGGACACCGGAAGGCGCTGCGAAAGATCGCCCGCCATGATCTTCTTGCTCGCCGCCGAGACCCGGTCGATGCGTTTCAGCGCATTGCGGCCGATGGCGAACCAGATGATGACGGCGCCCAGCCCCATGATGGCGAGCGCCACCATCAGCGCCTGGCGCACCAGCAGCCGCAGCTTGCTCGGTTCGCCGAGGTCGCGGCCGACCAGCACCCTGAGCTTGTTGTCGAGGAAGAAGACATGGCCTGCCGCCACGTGCCGCTGCACGTCGCCGCTCTCGTTGTAGCGCTCGTACCGGAACGGGTGGGCGGTCCAGCCCTCCTGGTCGAACAGGCCCGGCTCCACCGAGGCGACATTGCCGGCAAGAATCTCGCCGTTCGGGCCGGCGATGACATAGAGATTGGCGCCGGGCTGGCGGGCACGGCGTTCCATCAGCCCGAGCAGACGGTTGATGCCGCCGCGCTCGAAGGCGGTCTCGATCTCCTTGACCTCCTCCTTCAGCGTCTCGCGCGTCTGGACGTAAAGGATGCGTTCCGACAAGGCAGTCACATAGATGACGAGAAGCGCCGCGCAGAGCGCGAACAGCACGATATAGAGCGCCGACAGCCGGACCGCGGTCGACTTGAACAGGAGCTTGGCACGGGCGTTCATGGCGGGCTCAGGCCTCGTCCTTGATCATGTAGCCGGCGCCGCGCACCGTCTTCAGCAGCGGCTTGTCGAAATCCTTCTCGATCTTCGAGCGCAGCCGCGAGACATGCACGTCGATGACGTTGGTCTGCGGGTCGAAGTGATAGTCCCAGACGTTCTCGAGCAGCATGGTGCGGGTCACCACCTGGCCGGCATTCTTCATCAGATATTCCAGCAGACGGTATTCGCGCGGCTGCAGCAGGATTTCCTTGCCGGCGCGGCGCACCTCGTGGGACAGCCGGTCGAGTTCGAGATCGCCGACGCGGTAGGCCATGTCCTGCTCGGGCTTGCCCTTGCGGCGCCCCAGCACCTCGACACGCGCCAGAAGCTCGGAAAAGGCATAGGGTTTCGGCAGATAGTCGTCGCCGCCGGCGCGAAGGCCGGTGACGCGGTCGTCGACCTGGCCAAGAGCGGAGAGGATCAGCACCGGCGTATCGACGCCGCGCTTGCGCAGTTCGCTGATGACCGACAGGCCGTCGCGGCGCGGCAGCATGCGATCGACCACCATGACGTCATAGCCGTTTTCTGAGCCCATGAAGAGACCGCTCTCGCCGTCGCTGGCGTGATCGGCGACAATCCCCGCCTCGCGGAAGGCTTTGGTGATATAGGCGGCGGCTTCGAGATCGTCTTCAATAACAAGTATCTTCATGTGCGGGACATTACCGCCGGCCATGCCCTGCGCACAACCGGAATCGCCCGGCTGCGGCGCATCGCCCTGCCCGGTGTTCATGTTGGAGCCCTTTCGTTCAAAAAAGAAAAGGGCGCCGCGTCGCCAAGGATCGCGGCGCCCCGATCGGGTCAGGCTTGCGCCGTTAGCCCTGGACGATCGGCAGCGCCACGAAGCGGCTGCCGTTCTCGGATTCGATCTGGAACAGCGCCTTGGTGCGGCCGTCCTTCTTCGCCTGTTCGAGCACCTTCAGCACGTCCGCTGCGCTCACGACCGCCTGGTTGTTGACCGAGGTGATCTTCTCGCCGGCCTTCATGCCCTTGTCGGCGGCATCCGAGTCCGGATCGACGTCGACGATGGTCAGGCCCTTGCCGTCGTCGGCCGGAGTGACCGAGAGGCCCATGCCGGCCAGCGCCTGTTCGGTCGCCGGAGCCTGGGTCGTGTCGCCGTTCTGGCTTTCGGGACCGGCGAGCGCCTGCTCGCTCGGCAGTTCGCCGAGTTCGACCTTGACGCTCGTCGCCTTGCCTTCGCGCCACAGCGACACGTCGACCGTGGTGCCCGGCTTGAACGCGGCGATGCGCTTGGCAAGATCGCGCGGATCCTTGACCGGCTCGCCGTTGACGGCGGTGACGACGTCACCCTGCTTGATGCCGGCCTTGCCGCCCGGCGAACCGTCCTGCGGGGCAACGACCAGCGCGCCGCTTGCCTCCGACAGGCCGAGCGAGTCGGCGATGTCCTCAGTCACAGGCTGGATCTGCACGCCAAGCCAGCCGCGTTCGACCGTTCCGCCGTCCTTCAGCTTGGCGATGACGTCCTTGGCGACGGAGGCCGGGATGGCGAAGGCGATGCCGACATTGCCGCCCGACGGCGAGAAGATCGCCGTGTTGATGCCGACCACTTCGCCGGCCAGGTTGAAGTCCGGACCACCGGAATTGCCGCGGTTCACGGCGGCGTCGATCTGGATGTAGTCGTCATAGGGGCCGGAGCCGATATCGCGGCCGCGGGCCGAGATGATGCCGGCGGTCACCGTGCCGCCAAGACCGAACGGGTTGCCGACGGCCACGACCCAGTCGCCGACGCGCATGTTCTCGTCCTCGGCGAAGTCGACATAGGTGAACTTCTGCTTCGGGTTCTCGACCTTCAGCAGGGCGAGGTCGGTGCGGCTGTCCTTGCCGACCAGCTTGGCGTCGAGTTCCTTGCCGTCATTCATCACGATGGTGAAGGCGGCGCCGTCGTCGACGACGTGGTTGTTGGTGACGATATAGCCGTCCTCGGAGATGAAGAAGCCGGAGCCCTGCGAGGTCGGGCGCAGACGGCCCTTGCCGTCGCCGCGGCCATGCGGCATGCGATCAGGCCCACGCTGGCCGAACTGTTCGCCGTCCGGGCCGCCGAACTCCTTGAAGAAGCGCTTCAGCGGGTGATCGTCCGGCAGGTCTTCGAAGCCCTGGCCGCCGAAGCCGAAGGAAAAATTGCTCTGGTCGGAGGTCTGCTCGACTTTGGACTGGACGCGGACCGAGACGACGGCCGGCGAAACAGCCTCGACCACGTCGGCGAAGCTCGGCACCTGGGCCGCCTCGACCTTGACGGGTTCGGCATAGGCGGGGACGGCGGCGAGCGGAATCGCGCCGGCCAGCATGACAGCCGCAAGACCCGCGGCGGTCGAGTTCTTCAGGATGTTCTTCAAGTTGGAACGGCCGATTTGTGCGGACATGAATTCTACCTTCATCTGTTCTACTGACTGGAGCCGGAACGTCCGGCGGAAGCGGTGGATGATGAAGATATAGGGCACGTCACCTTACAGCGAACTGTACGGCAGATGAAATCTTCGTAATCTTTGGGGGTATTTTCGACGGGCCGGCGGCTCACTCGTCGAGCAGTTTGCCGAGTCTCGCCTCTTCCTCGTCGGACAGTCTTTTCGGCTCCGGCCGGCTGCGCCCGCGGGCATAGACGATCGCGACCCCGAGCCCGATCACCAGCAGGAATGCCGGCGCGCCCCACAGGATCAGCGTCTTGGCCGAGAGCCGCGGCTTCAGCAGCACGAACTCGCCGTAACGCGACACGACATAGTTGATCACCTGCTCGTCGCTGTCGCCGGACACGATGCGCTCGCGCACCAGAAGTCTCAGGTCACGCGCCAGGTCGGCATTCGAATCGTCGATCGACTGGTTCTGGCAGACCATGCAGCGCAGATTGGCCGAAAGATCCCGCGCCCGCTGCTCCAGCTTCGGATCCGCCAACCGCTCGCTCGGATCGACGGCGAGAGCCGGAAGGGGAGCGAGGAGGAGAGCGAAAAAGAGGAGCACGGATTGTAGCGCTGAGCGCCGCCAGGTCCTCTCCCTCTTCTCCCCTGCGGGGAGAAGGTGGCCCGAAGGGCCGGATGAGGGGGCCTCTGGCACAGTGCGCTCCGCCCCCTCATCGCCTCGCCTACGCTCGGCACTTCTCCCCGCTGGGGAGAAGAGGGCAATTCGCGGCACCGGCATTCGAGTCTTCCGATCTCCCCCCTTGAGGGGGAGATGTCCCGAAGGGACAGAGGGGGGTGACACCGCGGAGCGCTCGGAAATGCTCATTCCGCCGCCTCCAGCGCCGCCGGTGCGGCCGTCCTGGCATGCCGCTTCGGCACGCCGACGCGCAGTCTGCGGTCGGAGAGCGAGACGAAGCCGGCGACCATCATGATCAGCGCGCCGTACCAGATGCACAGGATGTAGGGCTTCCACCAGATGCGCACGACGATGCCGCCGCCGTCCATCATGTCGCCGAGCGAGACATAGAGCTGGCTGACGCCGAACGTGCGGATGCCGGCTTCTGTGGTCGGCATGCGCCGCGCCGTGTAAAGCCGCTTCGACGACCAGACGTCGCCCAGGTCGGCGCCTGCCTTGCGAATGGTGAAGTGGCCGCGATCCTCGGTGAAGTTCGGGCCGACGGCCGATTTCATACCGTCGAAGGTGATGGAATAGGCACCGGCCTCGACCGTCATGCCGGGCTTCATCTCGACGACGGTCTCGGTCTCGAAGGTGGTCACGGCGACGATGCCGAGTACCGTGACGCCGAGGCCGAAATGGGCGAGCGCCGTGCCGATCGCCGAGCGCGGCAGGCCGTTCAGCCGGCGCAAGGCCAGCCCGGTCGCCAGCTTGCCGAAGCCGGCGCGGTACCAGAGGTCGGAGAGCGCGCCGAAGATCATGAAGAAGCCGGCGGCAAGCCCGAAAACGGCCAGCACCGGACCGCCGTTCTCGACATAGTAGAGCGCCACGGCGAGCACGAAGGCGATCCCGGCCGCCACATAGAGCCGCTGCATCGCGGCGTAGAGATCGCCGCGCTTCCAGGCCAGCATCGGCCCGAAGGGCACGGCGACCAGAAGCGGCGCCATCAACAGGCCGAAGGTCAGGTTGAAGAACGGCGCGCCGACCGAGATCTTCTCGCCGGTCAGGGTTTCCAGCAGCAGCGGATAGAGCGTACCGATCAGCACGGTCGCCGTCGACACGGTCAGGATCAGGTTGTTGAGGACCAGCGCGCCTTCGCGCGAGATCGGATGGAAGAGACCACCCGACTTGAGCAGCGGCGCGCGGAAGGCGAACAGCGCGAAGGCGCCGCCGATGAAAAATGTCAGGATGCCGAGGATGAAGATGCCGCGGCTCGGATCGGTGGCGAAGGCATGGACCGAGGTCAGCACGCCCGAGCGCACCAGGAAGGTGCCGAGCAGCGACAGCGAGAAGGTGAGGATGGCGAGCAGCACCGTCCAGATCTTCAGCGCGTCACGCTTTTCCATGACCAGCGCCGAATGCAGCAGCGCCGTGCCGGCAAGCCAGGGCATGAACGAGGCATTCTCGACCGGATCCCAGAACCACCAGCCGCCCCAGCCGAGTTCGTAATAGGCCCAGTAGGAACCCATGGCGATGCCGGCGGTGAGGAAGGTCCAGGCAGCGAGTGTCCAGGGCCGCACCCAGCGCGCCCAGGCGGCGTCGATGCGGCCGTCAATCAGGGCGGCGATGGCAAAGGAGAAGCAGACGGAAAAGCCGACATAACCGAGATAGAGCAGCGGCGGATGGATGGCGAGGCCAACGTCCTGCAGGATCGGGTTCAGGTCCTTGCCCTCGGCCGGGATCGGCGACAGGCGGATGAAGGGGTTGGAGGTCAGCAGGATGAACAGCAGGAAGGCGGAGGAGATCCATGCCTGCACGGCCAGCACATTGGCCTTCAGCCGGTCCGGCAGGTTGGCGCCGAAGAAGGCGACAAGCGCGGAAAACAGGGTCAGGATCAACAGCCAGAGCATCATCGAACCTTCGTGATTGCCCCAGACCGCGGAGTAGCGATAGATCGCCGGCATCATCGAATGGGAGTTCTCCCAGACGTTCTGCACCGAGAAGTCGGAGACCACATAGGCCCAGGTCAGCGCGGAGAAGGAGAAGGCGACCAGCAGGAACTGCGCCATGGTCCCGGTCACGGCGATCGCCATCAGGGCGGCGTCGCCGCGCTTGGCGCCGATCACCGGCAGGATGGCGATGATGATCGATGCGGCCAGCGCCAGCACCAGGGCATAATGGCCGAGTTCGATGATCATTGGGTCTTTTCCTCCTGCCAGACGCCGTCCTTCTTCAGACGGTCGGCGACTTCCTTCGGCATGTAGTTCTCGTCATGCTTGGCCAGCACGCTGTCGGCGGAAAAGACCGTGCTGCCGGCCTCGAACTTGCCCTCGGTCACCACGCCCTGGCCCTCGCGAAACAGGTCCGGCAGGATGCCGACATAGGTGACGGGAATGGTCGCGGTGCCGTCGGTCACGGAAAACTTGACGGTCGAGCCCTCGCCGCGCACCACCGAACCCTCCTCGACAAGGCCGCCGAGGCGGATGCGGGTGCCGGGGCCGACCGCCGTCTTTTCCAGATCGGCCGGCATGTAGAAATAGGCGACGGACTGGCCGAAGGCGAACATCACCAGGAGGACCGCGGCGATGATGAAGCTCATGCCGCCGGCGATCACGGCCAGTCGTTTCTGCTTGCGGGTCATTTCAAAGCCTCCTCCACCGGCAGGCCGAGTTCGCGGCCCACGCCGATCAATTGCTTGCCCTGAACCTCTTCGGCCGGGAAGGCGACAAGCGCCGACTTCAGCGCGGCGATCGCCTTGTCCGTCTCGTTCAGCATCGCATAGGAGCGAACGAGGCGCATCCAGCCTTCGAAATTGTTCGGGTCCTGTTTCAGCTTGGCATCCAGCCCCTCGACCATGCCGCGGATCATCGCATTGCGATCGGTCGCGGACATGCCTGCCGCCGCCTCGACGTCACCGGCGGTCGGGCCGCCCGGCGCCTTGGACGCCTCGGCCGGTAGGCCGGCCACCGGGGCTCCGCCGGAATTGGCGGCGATATGCTGCTGCACCAGCGGCAGCCACGACGCATCGGCCGGGGAATCCTTGGCGAGCGCCTGGAAGCCGGTAAGCGCCTCCTGCCTCTTGCCGCCCTGTTCGAGCGACAGCGCCAGGTAGAACCGTGCGCGGGGGTCCTTGGCATCGACGCGAAGCGCCTCTTCGAAGGCGGCCCGGGCGTCGTCGGTGACGATGCCGTCGTTTCCGGCCATCAGCACTTCGCCGAGCCCGTTCATCCGCGCCGGGTTCGTGCCCTGCAGGCGGATCGCGTTGCGAAAGGCGAGTTCGGCGTCGCCGAGACGCTGCATCTTGAAATAGATCGGCGCCAGAACGTCCCAGCCGGAGCCGTCATTGGGGTTTTCCGCCAGATGGCGTTCGACCTTGGCGACGAGGAGTTCGATATTGTTGCCGGGGCTCTCCAGCCGCGCGGCGAGCGGCGCCGCCGGCATGTCCGGGCTGCCTGTCTTCAGGTAGAGCCCCAGCCCGATGGCGGGCAGACAGAGAATGATGAAGGCCTGGGACAGCGCGTTCAGGCCCCTGGCCCTCGACGCATCGACGGTCTTCGTCCCCTCGCCCGAAACGGCCAGAAGGCGGCGGCCTATTTCGGCGCGGGCATAGCCGGCATCTTCGGTGGAGATCAGCCCGGCGGCCTTGTCGCGCTCGAGTTCCTTGAGCTGGTCGCGGTAGACGGCGGCTTCGCCGACATCGTCGACAGGCGCGGGCGACGCCCCTTTCAGGAGCGGCAACAGGAGGGCGACGGCAACCGCCACCGTCAACAAGGCAGATACGATCCAGAACAACATGATGCCCAATTACTTCAAGCCGAGGCTCGACGCCACAAACAAACGGCGGATGACGCAAAGTTGAGGCGTTTGGCCGCAAGCCGATCCGTAGGTGAGCAGATGGCCGTCAGCCTTGACTTAAGTCAAGGGCGTCCAGGTGCCGTTCGGATTGCGGCAGGCAGCACCCCGCGCCTCGATCTGCCGGCCCTTGTCGTTCAGCTTGTGGACATACTGGCGGCAGTTCTGCTGGCCGACCTGGTAGGGGGCGGCCGCGACCACCTGGCCGCTGACACTCTGCCCGGTCCAGGCGACCGGCTGGAAGCCCGGTGCCGCCTCGAGCGCCCGATATTCGGCTTCGAGCGCACGCTGCAGTTCGCTGTTCGACAGCTTCACCCCGGTACGCGCCACGATGCCGCCCTGCAGGGCCGAGATATAGAGCGCCGAGGGATTGGGCTTGCCCGAGGACAAGAGTCCGCCCTTCGATCCGCCGCTCGTCGTGCAGGCGGAAAGTGCGAATGCGGCCAGCGCGATTGCCGCCGCGCCGCGAATGCGGGAAACACCCATAGGAACAGCCCCAGTCCGGTCAACGAAACGATCGATCATCACGCCTGTCCTTGCTCTGCTGCGGTACCCACATGGCATCTTTATGGCCGCCATTGTTTTTTCACAACAAAATTGATTATGCAGTGTCCCGCGTCACAGCCGGCAACACAAGAGCCGCCTTGAGGCCGCCGATCGGCGCCCTCGACAGGCCGAAAGCCCCCTGGTATTCGCCGGAAATCTCCTTGACGATCGACAGGCCGAGCCCGGTGCCGGGCTTGCTCTCGTCGAGCCGCTTGCCGCGCTTCAGCGCCTCGCCGATCTGCTCGGGCGCAAGGCCCGGGCCGTCGTCCTCGACCGACACCTCGATCCAGCCGCGCCGGGCGCCCTCGCCCGCCGCCTCCGGTTCGTGGGCAACCGGCACAGCCACGACCGCGACACGCGTCTTGGCAAACCGCGCCGCATTTTCCAGAAGGTTGCCGACCGTCTCCTCGACGTCCTGCTGTTCCATGGCGAAGGCCAGGCCCGGGGCCACGTCGAGCGTGAAGTCGATCTGCGGATTGAGCCGCCGCATCACCCGCACCAGCCTTTCCAGCACCGGCTCCGCCTCGCAGCGCGCCAGCACCGAATCGCGCTGGGCTGCGATGCGCGCCCGATTGAGATAGCTCGTCACCTGCGCCTGCATGGCTTCCGCCTGGCTGCGCACCACCTCGGCCTGCGTCTTGTCGAGCCCGCGCGCCTCGTTGAGCAGCACGGCGATCGGCGTCTTCAGCGAATGGGCAAGGTTGCCGACCTGCATGCGGGCCCGCTCGACGATGCGGCGATTGCTTTCGATCAGCGCATTGATCTCGTTGGCCAGCGGCTGGATCTCGCGCGGATAATCGCCCTCGATCCGCTCGGCCTCGCCGCCGCGGATCTTCTCCAGCGCCCGGCGCGCCCGGTCGAGCGGCTTCAGGCCGTAGAGAATGGCAAGGCCGTTGACGACCAGGCCACCGAAGCCGAACAGCGCGAGCCCGGCATAGAGCCGGGTGGAGAAAAAGCCGATTTCCTCCTCGACGACGTCGAGATTGCCGGAAACGCGAAACCGAGCCGCCCGGTCGCCGCCGTCGAGCACGACTTCCGTTTCGGCGACCAGCAGCTTGTTCCCGACCGCGTCGACCATCGGATAGAAGCGCTCGTAGTGCTCGTCGAAGGGCACCTGTTCGAGGCTCGGAACGGCAAGCTCGGCCATGCCGAGCGAGGTCGAGGCAAGGGGCGCGGCAGCGAAGTCGCCGAGCGGCTCGACCAGCCAGTACCAGCCGGTCTCGGGCTGGGAAAAGCGCAGGTCGCCGAGTTCCGGACTGCCGGACAGGCTGTTCCCGTCACCGATCGAGACGGAATTGATGACGTTGTAGAGCTGGGCGCGCAGGAGATTGTTGAAGCCGCGCTCCACCCCCTGGCGATAGAAGGCCGAGATCACCAGCGCGATGGTGACGAGCGAGAGCGCCGACCACAGCGTGGCCAACAGCAGCACGCGGACGGTCAGCGACCGGGAAACGGGGATCATTTCGCCTCTTGCGGGGCTTGGATACGATAGCCGAGGCCGCGCACGGTCTCGATCATGTCGATGCCGATCTTCTTGCGCAGCCGGCCGACGAAGACCTCGATGGTGTTCGAATCGCGGTCGAAGTCCTGATCGTAGAGATGCTCGACCAGTTCGGTGCGCGACACCACCTCGCCCATGTGGTGCATCAGGTAGGAGAGCAACCGGTATTCGTGCGAGGTGAGCTTCAGCGCCTTGCCGTCGACGCTCGCCTTCGAGCTCTTGGTGTCGAGCCGGACCGGGCCGCAGGTGATCTCGGAGGATGCGTGGCCTGCCGCGCGGCGGATCAGCGCCCGGATGCGGGCCAGCACTTCCTCGAGATGGAAGGGTTTTGCCACATAGTCGTCGGCGCCGGCATCGATGCCGGCGACCTTGTCGCTCCAGCGATCGCGGGCGGTCAGCAGCAGGACCGGCATGACGCGTCCGGCGGCCCGCCATTTTTCCAGCACCGTGATGCCATCCATTTCCGGCAGGCCGATGTCGAGGATGACGGCGTCGTAGGGTTCGGTTTCACCGAGGAAATGCCCCTCCTCGCCGTCGAAAGCCTTGTCGACGACGTAACCCGCCTCCTGCAGCGCTTCGACGAGCTGCCGGTTGAGGTTGACATCGTCCTCGACGACCAGAATGCGCATCTATCCCGCCCCTCTTCGAAATGCCGTACGCCGCAGCCAGGGCCGCGGCGGAGATCAGTTGGAAACCCGCATCGTCACCTTGCGCGGGCGTTCGTTTCCACTGCCCGGAATCAGGACCGTGATGACGCATTCATTGCCGGATTGGCGCACCGAGAGCAACTGCCCGCCGACTTCCTCGACTGCCCGATAGGCGGCGCTACGGCAATCAACGCCGCCGTCCGCACTGCCGGTGTCGCCACCCTGCGCCTGCGCCAGCACGATCGGTCCCGTCATGGCACCGACGCCAAGGCTGTCCGGCACGGGCGAAACCGCCATTCCGGCCACCAGGCCCGCGATGATCATGATCGATGCCATTGCTCTTCTTCCGTACAACTTCAACTCTTGCTGACTATCTATCGCATGCCTTCTGAATGGCAAATGAATGCTCGCGTCAATCGCGCTGCGTGCCGAGACCGATCGGCCGCGTCGCCTTGACCCGTCCATAGATCGCCAGCACGCCGCCCAACGCACCGGCGACCGTTGCCAGAGCATCGGCGAGGTCGGCCTGTTCGGCAAGTCCCATTTCGACACCCACATGCTTCAGAAGCGGCGCCGCCATCGCAATCATCGCGCCCCACACGGTCTTCGACTGATACCACTGCTTCACATCGAGCATCTCGCTCTCCCTTTTCTGGATTTTTGATGGAAATGGATGAGTGGGGAATGTTCGTGCGTCAGCGTCCGCAGCATTTTCGCCAACAGAGCCCGCACTTCGCCCCCAACAGTCTCCAGCGACTAGAGTCCGCTACGCTGATCCGCATGCCGTTCGGATAGAGCCCGCGTGCCTGCCCACACTTCGCCGTGGCTGATGCGGAACGGTCTGCCCCTCACCCTGACCCTCTCCCCGTGAACGGGGAGAGGGGACGGCCGACGCGGTGCCGCATATCCCTTCTCCCCGCTTGCGGGGAGAAGGTGCCGGCAGGCGGATGAGGGGCCGTGCGCGACCAAGGGGCGCGCGCAGTTTCAGCCGGGCAATCCAGCAAGGCCAACTTCCCCCCCTCACCCCACCACCAATTCCGCCTCGCTCGCAATCCCCTCAGCCACGCGCCCGAGCTGGCGCACCCGCACGCGAAAACTCGCCTGCAAGCCGCCAAAGTCCAGAAGCTCCTGCGCCTGCGGATAGACGAACCGTGCCTCCCCGACCTCCACCGCCCGCCGCACGGCGGCCCCGTCGAGGATCTCCAGCCGATAGGCCTCGGCCGATTCGTCGAGCGGCACCTCGGCCGGCAGCCAGCTGTCGCCGTCGATCCTAGACCTGCGGATCCAGGAGAATTCAACCTCGCCGCCGTCAGTCCGCCGCGCGCTAAGATGCACCGGCGACAGCGGCGTCTGCGCCCGCACCCCGCCGGCAAAGGGACCAAGCACTGCCGCCGTCGCGGCCATGCCGATCGGCTCGGCGATGTAGTCGAGCGACAGCCCGGTTTCCTCCGCCGCCAGCCCGAGCGGCCGCACCGCCGCGTCGAGCAGCACGACGGCGGCGCCGGCATCCGCCCCAGCCGCCATCGCATCCTCGGTGCCGGCCAGACCGCGCAGCAGCGTCGACAGCCGCCAGCGCCCGGCCGAAATCTCCTCCGCCCCGGCAAACCCGATCACTTCCCAGGCACCGGACGCCGCGCGCAACGCCAGCCGGTTTTCCCCGTTGAGCACCGAAAGCGTGGCTGCGGCGGCAAAGCTGCCGAAGAACAGATCCACCTCCAGCGTCCGCGACCGGTCGAACCGGCCCGACACCCCGCCGGAGAGCGGCGCGGCCAGCCGGCCGATCGTCGCTGGACGGTCGAGCGTGACGCGCGGGCGAAAGGCGCCCTCGTCGCCCGAGGACGAAATCGACAAACGCCGCCACGGCCGCGTCAGCCCCGCCACGCAGGCGAAATCCGTCGCGTCGCCCGCCGCATGACGCGGCAGATCCACCAGAAGAACGACCGGCTCGAAGCCGACCGAGCCCGGCCGGTCCGGCGTGCGCCCCGAACCCTCCGCCACCGGCGTCGTCGAAACCGCCGCCGCCACTTCGCGGAGCGACAGCCGCCGCGCCAGCCCGTCGTCGATCTCGCCGACCAGAAACCGCCCCTCCGGCCCCTCGGACAGCGAAAGCACATCGCCCGGCTGGACGGAAAGCTCCGCCGGTCCGAGCGAAAACTCCAGCCGCCGTCTGCCAATGCGATGGTCGCGCAGCATGCCTTCCGCCAGCGACAGCGCTGTCTCTTCCGCCAAGACCGCCGGCAGGTCGCGGACCATCTGACGCTCGGTCGCCGCCTCGATCCGCCGCGAGCGGGCAGAGGCCTCGCCATAGTCGCTGGCCGGGTCGAAATAGGTAATTGAGGCCTCGGCGGCGAAATCGCTGTCATGGCCGCGCGTCTCGCGCCACAGCGGCTCGTCCTTCAGGTCCGCCAGCAGCTCCACCGTCCGCGCCGGCAGGCTCGCCGCCATACGCGAGCGGAATTTGAGCCTTGCGCCATCCTCGACGATGTCGATCAGGAAGCTTTCAGCCAGCGGCTCGATCAGGCTGCGGGCCGAGGCGAGGTCGCCCTGCACATAGCCCATGAGGTCGCCGCTCACTTCCGACACGTCGTAGTCGGCAAAGCCATGATCTTCGAGCAGCGCGGCCAGCACATCCGCCAGCGTGCCCGCCCCCAGCCGCCCGTTCAGCCAATGGCCGGTCCGCCAGTTCGAGCCGTCGGCCCAGAGATCCAGATCCTGCGGAAAGGCCGGCTGCGGCCTGGCATCCCAGGTCCACAGGAAGATCTGCCGCGGATCGACCATGCCCGCCGGCGCAGCACCGCCCTGCCAATGCCCGAGATGCGCTTCGAGAAAGCGCCGCTGCTGGCTGTCGGCCCGCGCCCCGCTGGAAAAATAGGGCAGCGCGCTTTCCGCCGATTTCGGATCGCCGAACACGTTCGGCTGGTTCGCCCCCTTGTCGACCGCGGCGCAGCCGAGTTCGGTGAACCAGACCGACTTCATCCCCGGCGTCCAGGCGGTCGGGCTCGCTCTCTCCACCCCGCCGACCCGGTCGAAGTGGAGATTGCCCCACCAGCCTTCGATGTCCTTGAAGCGAAACACCCAGGGCTTGCCCGCCAGCCCGTCGCTGATCGGCGAACGCACGCGCCCCGCCCGGTCGGCTTCGCTCGCATAATACCAGTCGAACCCTTCGCCCGCCGCGACCTGCCCGGCCATAGCCTCGCCGTCGTCGGAAAGCCGGAACCCGTCCGGATTGGCGTCTTCGAGATCGACGTCGCGCCAGTCGGACAGCGGCATGTAATTGTCGATCCCCACCGCATCGATCGCCGGATGCGTCCAGAGCGGATCGAGATGGAAGAACACGTCTCCGGAACCGTCCGCCGGATGATGGCCAAAGTATTCGCTCCAGTCGGCGCCATAGGTGATCTTCGTCGAGGCCCCAAGGATCGCCCGCACGTCCGCCGCCAGATCCGCCAGCGCCGCAACGAAGGGAAAGCCGTCACCCGCATCACGGAGCGTGGTCAGCCCGCGCAGTTCCGAGCCGATCAGGAAGCCGTCCACCCCGCCCGCCGCCTCAGCCAGCAGCGCATAATGCAGCACCATGCGGCGATAGCCCTCGTCGCTGCCTTGATACGAAACCGTGGTGCCGTTGACGTCGAAATCGCTTGGCCCGGCCGTCCCGCAGAAAGCCGCGACGGTTGCCGGGATCGCCGCCGACCGGTCGGGCGAGCCGGGCCGTCCCGGCGCCGGATGGCAGGTGATCCGCCCGCGCCAGGGATAGGCCGCCTGCTCCGCCCCGCCATAGGGATCGGGCAGACCATTGCCGTCCGGAATGTCCATCATCACGAAGGGATAGAGCACCACCTTCAGCCCGCGCGCCTTGAGATCCACAATCGCCTCGACCACGCTTCTGTCGTCCGGCGTGCCGCCATAGGCCGGGCCGCCGTCATGACGGCTGACCCGATAGGCGGCATCGCGCATCACGCCCGACACCCGCCAGTCCCGGCTTTCGTTGCGGCTCGCCACCTCGACGCCCGGCACCACCCGGCACTGCCCGGCGCGCAGATCCGTGCCGAACCAGGATACAACCAGCGCGACAGTTTCGAGATTCGGGCAAAGCGCCTGCAGCTCGTCGATCGACGCCTGCCAGTCGGTATGGGCGACCAGCGTGTTGCGGTTGAGAATGCGCGAGGCGCCCTCGCCGGTCCGTTCCCGGACCTGCGCCGTCGCATAGCCATGCTCGGTCGAGCCGGGAATGACGGTCACCGCCTTCACCATGCCCTCCAGCCGGCCGACCGGGCGCACCACCTCGAACTGCAGCAGCGGAATACGATTGCCAAAGTCGTCCAGCGGAAGACGCTCGAACACCACATAGGAGAGCCCGCGATAGGCCGGCGTATGGCCCGCCCCCTGCTTCGCCTCGATCAGCGGATCTGGCAACTGATCCTCCGTCCCGGGATAGAACCGCATCTCGATCTCTGTCAGGTCGATCTCCTGGCCGTCGGCCCAGACCCGCCGAACCAGCGCCACTTCCCCTTCGCAAAGGCCGACTGCCAGATTGGCGAAATAGCGATAGGTCTTCACCCGCGTGCCGGTCGCCTTGGCGCCGGTCCGCTCGGTCGTCGCCTCCTCCTCGAAGCGCGTCGCCCAGATCAACGTGCCGCCGAGCCGCGCCGTGCCGTAGAGCCTCGGGATCGCCGTGCCCTCCGCCGCCCCCGGCAGCCTGGCCGCCGAAAGCCGTGCGCCCGACAGCGTTGTTCCGCCGCCGATCAGTGCCCGGTCGAGCATGTTGCCGGCCAGCGCCCCTGCCGCCCGGCCGATGACGGCGCCCAGCGGCCCGAACACTGAACCCAGCGCCGCACCCGCCGCCTGGAAGAGGATTGTCGCCATGGATGTCCCTTGCGGCACCCATCTGGATGCGCGTCTAGATTGTGATAAGATGTGGAGGTTCGGGAGCAGAAGCAGCAGGCGCCGCGCCAGCCGGCGCGTCGGCGAAGACGGGCTCCGCCGACCGTGGCAAAGGCCTTGCTCTCGAATGTGGAGGTAGTGCTATGAGGTCTTGGCCAATTGGCATTACGCTAATCTTGAGGATAACCCGGACGGGCTGGTCGATCGCCGTCCGGGTCGATATCAAGAACTAGCAAACGCTGGACGAGGTGTCCGCCTCGTCCAGCACTCCAGCAAGATACGGCAAAACCCGCCGGTTTTCAAGAAATCTCCGGGAACCGGTAGATCCCGGCAATCCTTTTGCGCCAGGCCGGCACCAGCGCCGAACGGATCACCGCCGCCTGTTCATAGGCATGGATGAAAGCGTCAGCGCTAACCAGAATTCCCGCATGCTTGGCGGCAAATTGCGGCCGAAACCGGAAAACCAGAAGATCGCCCGGCCGCGCCGCGGCAAAGCCCGGCACCACCGCACAATGCCGCCCCGCCGCCTCCAGCAGCCGCTCCTGCCCGCCGCGCTCCGCCCAGTCCGCCGCATAGGGTGCAACCAGCTCCGGCTCCGCCCCATAGATCTCCCGCCAGATCCCCCGCACCAGCCCCAGGCAATCGCAGCCGACACCCCTCGTCGATCCCTGATGCCGATAGGGTGTGCCGATCCACTGCCCGGCGATCTTCACCACGCGGCTTCCGATGTCGGCCATGGCTCTTGCTCCTGGGTATAGCGTGAGATCACTCGAGACTGCAGTAGTGGCATCAACCTGGTGGCAGCAAGCGCCGGCGGCACGTCTTCTCCCTTGGTGGGAGAAGAAGCGAAATCGAGGGCTTAGCCGAAGGCTAAACCTCAGATTTCGCAGATGAGGGGGTGAATGACCGACATGAGGTAGAAAGCCCCCTCACCTGCAATTTCTAGCACTTGGCTTGCGCCAAGACGCTGAAATTGCTTCCTCTCCCACAAGGGGAGAGGAGCCCGTCCCCATCACCCTCACTCGAACAGCGCCGCCCCGTCATGCGTGCTCTCACCCTTCACATAGGAATAGGCAAAATCGCTGCCCGGCATATGCGGGAACCCGCGAAAGTTGAGGCCATTGGCAAACCGGTCGCGACAGGTCGAAAACCCCTTGTCACAGCCGACCGTCACCGTCACCGCATCGCCGACCGCCGCCGCGCGCTCCAGCGGCAACCACAGCGTCAGCCGCGTGCCGCCGGATACCGCGACATTGCCGTCGATCTCGACGGTCAGCCCTTCGTTCACACCCGCGTCGAACCGCAGCGTGCCGAGCCGGAAATACCCGTCGGCAAACCCGCCCAGCCCCGACACCACGATCCGGTCCCGCCCCTCGACCGCCGTCACCAGGGCACTCGCCCGCCGCCCCGCGGCCGACAGATCCACCCGGCAGCGCCCATCGCCCAGGCTCGCATCGCAGCGCCGGCCATAGATCCGGCCCTGCTCCTGCGACAGACGGTGCGCAAAACTCCTGAGTTCCGCGGCAAAGGCCCCGCCCGCCCGCGACACCTCGCCGATCTCCTGCACCTTCAAAAGCAGATGCTGCTCCTGCGGCTCTTGCCAGTTGACGGTAAACACCTCGACCCGCGCACCGTCATAGCGCCCGGCCGCCAGGTCCTCCTCGCGGATGACCGCGCTGGAAAAGCCGCCGGTCACCTCGGCACCCGGCGCCGCCAGGCCGTTCACCGCCCGCGCCTCGGTCCCGGCAAAGCCGCTCGCGGCGAGAAACTGCGTTCCGGCAAAGGTGAGGTTGCGGTCATGCTCGGTAAAGCCAAGCACCAGACCGTCGCGCCGCGTCACCCGCCAGCAGCGGCAAAGCGTCGTGGCATCGCCGACAAGATGGGCGGCCAGTGCGGAGGGAAGAACTCTCACGGCAGGATCTCCACCAGCGGAATGGCCGGAATGCGCCCGGCCCTAAACGCCTCGAGATTGACGTCGATGCGGTTGGTGTCGAAGCGCACCGGCACGTCGAACTCGAACCCGGCCTGCACCAGCACGCCAGGAGACGGAATATATTCCTCGGCGATCGTCACCACACCCGTCGTCGCATCGCAGACAAAACCAGCCGCCGGCAGTTCCACCCCGCCCACCGCGACCCGCGCGGTGCCCACCACCGGCTTCAGGATATCCCGCCGCCATTCGCCCCCGGCATCGCCATAGGTCTTGACCAGTTGGAACGTCGCCGTCGCCCCGCCGCCCGTGCCGATCGCCTGATCGAAGGGCGACACTGTCTCGCCCGGCCCGCAGGATTTTGCGTCGAGCGGATCGCGAAAGCGAAAACCGCAAAGCTGCCCGCCGCGCGCCTCGAAGAAGGCGACGACCGCATAGAGATCGTCCACGGCCCTCAATCCCGAGCCCGCGTCATAGACCCGCCGCGAATTGCGCCAGCGCGCATTGCGCGCCTCGCGCCCGTTGGTCAGGTCGACGATGTCGGTCAGCCGCTTCGGCCCGCCGCTGGTCGACAGCGACAGGCGCAGCGGAAAGCGCACCTCGTGGAAACCATTGCTCATGATTGAGTGTCCCTTTCGACAGTCTGGATATCCGGCCCACGACGAGGTCGAGGTCCCCGAGGCCCCGCAGCCATCTTCGGGATAGCCGGCCGCGCCCGATCACGCGCGCCGACAGCAAGCATCTGCCCGAAGCCCTTTCGATCGACGACCGACGGAGACGCAGCGGACCAGCACGCCGGGAACCGCAAGCGAACAGTCGTTCGTCGGAGCTTGGGAGCGGGCGCGCAATGCCCCCTAGACTGGGGCCTTGCCTGTGCAGTCAGAGATGCCGCCGCCCGCGCCCGACGCCGCGCGCCAGCAGGGCGGTGATCTGGCCCTCGCTGCGGGCAAAGCTCGCTGCGTCGCTCGCCGTCACATGGAAATTGATCTGCGTCGTTGCGCCGCTGCCGCCGGCGGCCACCCCGAGCGAACCGTCCGAACCACGCTTCAGGGGCAGGATCGCCTCAGCCCCGGCCTCGCCCATCAGCCCCAGATCGCCGCCGAGCGGAAAATAGGTCGGCGCCGATACCACGCCCCCCGCGGCAAACGGCGTCACGCGCCCCGGCACGCCACCTGTCGCAAAGGGCATGATCGCCCCGAAACCGGCCGTCAGACCGGAAATCAGACCGCTCAGCGCATTGCCCACCAACCCTTCCAGCGGCTTAAGCCCGGCCGAAAGCGCAATGTCGGCGAGCCGTGTGCCCACCGATTTCAGCGTATCCTCCAGCCCCCTGCCACCCACCGTCGCCCCCTTCAACGCTGAAGTCAGCGCGGCCCCAAAACTCCGCGACCGCCCCTCCAGCTCGTCCAGAACTTTCAGCGCCTCGCTCGCATCGAGGTCGAGGGACAGCGCAATCATGTCGTCGTCGGCCATGGAAAATTCCTTCCTGTCACCGTTGTGTTTCCTTTTGTCCCGCGCCGGGAAGAAGGTGGCGTGCAGCACCCGGTGAGGGGGCAAAGCCCTTTGCGAGCACCCCACGCCCGCTCCTCATCCTGAGGTGCCCCGCAGGGGCCTCGAAGGATCGAGGCCACCCCCGGCGCTGCTCCAGGTCCCTTCCCCCCCGTTCACGGGGGTGAGGAATGGCCGGCGCAGCCGACGAAACGATCCAGTGAATCGTTTCGAATGACGAACGCGGTGAGCCCAAGCGAAGGGCCGGCAAAGATGCCGGCAGGCGGATCAGGGGCAAATGCAAAGCTCGGACCCTTCGAGGGTCACTGCGCTCCCACCTATGGGTGAGGGAAGAAATCGTCGCCCGCCGCCCGATCTCCCCCCTTGAGGGGGAGATGTCACGCAGTGACAGAGGGGGGTGAACCACCGCCCTCCCCGTCCGGAAAAGCCCGCATCAACCCCTCCAGCCCCGCGCGCGAAAACCGCACCGGCCGCGGCGCGAATGCCCCGGCCATGGCGGCGAATTCGACGAGGCTCAAACCCCAGAACACATGCGGAGGAAGCCGCAGACGGCAGAGCCCGGCATCGAGCACCGCCTCCCAGGGGAAGGCCCGCGCCGCCGCCTCGCCGCCTGCGGCCCTCAAGGGTCCGCCGTAGCAGCCCCCGCATCAGGCTTCCCGTCCGGCGCAAAGGTCACGACCAGCAGGTCGCGCACCACCGCCGCCGCCCCGGCGATCCCGCCCTCGACCGTCATCTCCGCCAGGTCCTCGTCGCGCAGCCGGTTGCCACCGCCGCGCAGGCCCGCCCCGAGGATGCGCATCAGATCGGCCGCCTTCAGCCGGCCCGCGGCAAAGCGCTGGCCGAGCTCGGCCAGGCTCTCCGCCCCGAAGGCCGTCTCCAGCTCTGCCAGCGCGCCGAGCGTCAGGCAGAGGATCCGGCGTTCCCCGCCGATCACCGCCTCCACCTCGCCGCGCCGCCGGTTGGCTCGCCCCGGCGCGCCGAAGTCCTCGCCCCCGCCGCGCATCAGAGCGCCGCGAAGGAAAGCGCGCCGGCCGATTCCAGCGCGATCTCGAAGGTCAGCTCGCCGTCATGCGAACCGGCATATTCGAGCGCGGTCACCTGGAACGGCCCGCTCACCGTGCCGAAATCCGGGATCACCACCTGCCAGGCGAGAATGTCACCGGCAAAGAAGGCGCTGCGCACGCGCGCATCCGAGGCCTGGTCCTTGAACAGGCCGGCGCCCGACAGCGCCGCCCGCTGCACGCCCGCCCCGCCCAACAGCTCGCGCCAGCGCCCGACGCTCTCGGCATCGGTCACGTCGACGGTCTGCGCGTTGAAGGAAAGCCGCTTGGACCGCAGCCCCGCCACCGTCCCGAAACCCGCCCCGTCCTGGACCTTCAAAAGCAGGTCCTTGCCCTTCTGTGCCACCATGTCGAAATCCTCTTTTTCTAAACGAGATTGTTCCGTGATTTGCCGACCGAGGCCGGCGGGATCGCCCTTCTCCCAGCTTACGGGGTGAGGAATGGTCGGCGATGTCGTCGAAACGACCCGGTGAATCGTGTCGTATGACGAACACCCTGAGCCCAGGCAAAGGGCCGGCAGAGGGCGCGGCCACGCGGGGGCCGCTTGGTCCTTCACCCCGCTCGCGGGGGTGAGGAATGGTCGGCGAAGCCGACGAAACGATCCAGTGAATCGTTTCGAATGACGAACGCCCTGAGCCTAAAGCGAAGGTCTGGCAGAGGTGCCGGCAGGCGGATGAGGAGCAACGCCGGAGCCAAACGCCTCACTCCACCACCGCGCGAAAGACCAACTCGGCGACGAAGAACCCCGTCTTCGCCTCGCGGCGGCTGACCGTCCGGCGGTGGCGAAGGCTCACCAGCGCGTGGCCCGCGGGCGCCAGCGCCGCGTCCTCCAGCAGGCTGCGCACGGTTTCAGCGATCACCTCCGCCTCGCGTCGCCCCTCGGCCGACCAGGCCTCCAGCGTCAGTAGAATCTCGACTCCCGCCTCGCTCGCCGTCGAATAGTCGCGGGACTCGACCGCAGAAAGCACCAGCGCCGGCAGGTCGAGTCCGTTCGCCCGGCGGTCGCGCATCCCACCCGCGCCGATCACGTCGGCAAGCCCGACATCGCCGGCCAACCGCGCCTGGATGGCGGCCAGAAATTCGTTCACGGCGCTGCTCATGGCCCGCCCTCGCTCTTTTTGATGCCGCGACGGGCCTCGCCGACAGACGCGCCTTTGCCCCGCCCGACGGACCTGCCGTCGTCCGAGGACGCCAGCCCACCGCCCGCCACGGGTGCATCCGGCGTCTGCCCGGCCCTCCGCTGCTCGGCTTGCCGCGCAACCTGCCGGGCCAGCCCATCGGTCAGCGTGCGGCGCAGCGCCAGCCCCAGATCCTCGCCGGTCCGCGTCAGCGATGCGCGGATCCCCGCCCTCATCGCCCCTCCTCCCGGCACCGGCAGACGAGATAGCGCCCGGTTTCGTCGGGATCGCGCACGCTCTCGATGGCGAAGCGCCGCGTGCCTTTCACCAGCCGCATGCCCGCCGCCACATCGGCGCAGAAACGCAGCCAAACATGATGCGAGACGATCACCCGCCCCGCACCCGCCACCTCCTCGACATCGGCCGCCAGCGGCTCGATCCGCGCCCAGAGATCGGCGACGGTCTCGAAGCCGACGGTTGCGCCGCCCTGCCCGTCCGGGCTTTCCACCGGCCGCTCCAGCCTGAGCCGGGCGGTGAACACCCCCGGGTCGAAATCGACGAACCCCATGGTCAAAGCCCCCTTCGGCAGAAGGGCGCAATCAGCCGCTCGTAACCGGGCGGCACCGCCGCCGGCTGCGCCGCGACCGGGATCGACCCGCGGAGCGAGAACATCGCCGCGACGTGCAACAGCATCGCCCGCTTCAGCGTGTCGGGCACATCCGCGCCGCTCGGCCCGAAGCCGGCGACGAAATCGATCTCGATGCCGTTCAGCACCCGCCCCGGTGCCGGCGGATCGCGCAGCCACAGCCGCGCCGGCCGCGCCTCGCCGTCCAGCAGATGGTCGGCGAGCGACACGGCGGTCGGATGGCCCTCGCCGTCATAGACGGTGACGCCCGTCACCGCGCGCACCGGCCCGCGGCCTATGCGGATCACCCCGTCGGCCGGCCAGCCGTCGAGGCAGAGGCGAAAGGGGTGCGAGATCAGCACCAGCCCGGTCTCGCGCTCGACATGCTCGCGGGCCACCGTGATCAGCTGACTGATCAGTGCATCCTCGTCATTGCCATCCACGCGCAGATGCACCTTGGCCTCAGCCAGCGTCACCGCCTCGGCCGCCGGCGGCGCCGTCGGAAATAGGGTCATGGTCTTCTCCTGGAGTTGAACTGGAAAACAGAGCGGCGGGGGCGATCTCCCCCCTTGAGGGGGAGATGTCGGCGCAGCCGACAGAGGGGGGCGGGAAAGAGGCCCACATCCCTACCCGCTCGCCTACCCGCTCGGCCGCGGCACGTCGTGGAAACCCTCTTCTCCCCAGCGGGGAGAAGTGCCGAACGCAGTGAGGCGATGAGGGGGCCGAGTGCGCCGACATCACGTGGCTTCGCCCCCCTCATCCGGCGCTGCGCGCCACCTCTGCCGGCCCTTCGCTTTGGCTCAGGGCGTTCGTCATTCGAAACGATTCACTGGATCGTTTCGCCGGCTGCGCCGACCATTCCTCACCCCCGCTGGGGAGAAGAGGAGCCTCGGCCGCATCGACAACTGCCCCTCACCCTGACCCTGACCCTGACCCTGACCCTGACCCTCTCCCCGCAGGCGGGGAGAGGGAATGGCCACGGCGGTGCCTCTTGGTCCCTTCTCCCCGTTTACGGGGAGAAGGTGCCGGCAGGCGGATGAGGGGCCATTGCACAGGGCAGACGGCCCGAAGGGCTCAAGTCGCAGATTTTCTTGGTGAGGGGGGACAAGGCCTCAAACCGCCCCCACTCAGCTCGCCGCAAACTTCACCAGCTTGATCGCCTCGAAGTTCTGCACCCCGCCGCCGACGCGCTTGGTGGTGTAGAACAGCACATAGGGTTTTGCCGAATAGGGATCGCGCAGCACCCGGACCCCCACCCGGTCGACCACCAGATAGCCCGAGCGGAAGTCGCCAAACGCGATTGCGGTCGCGTCTGCCGCGATCGCCGGCATGTCTTCCGCCTCCGCCACCGGAAAGCCGATCAGCGAGGCGGCCTCGCCCGGCCGGGCCGGCGGCTGCCAGAGATAGTTGCCGTCGGCATCCTTGAACTTGCGGATCTCGCCTTGCGTCTTGCGGCTCATGACGAAGCTGGCATTCTGCCGGTGCCCGGCCTTCAGGGCGTAGACGAGGTCGACCAGCACGTCGGACGGCCCGGACGCGGCAAAGCCGCCCGCGACGCCGGTCGAAAGCGTGCCGATCTTGCCCCATTCCCAGGCGCCGTCCGCCACCTGGTCATAGGCGAGAAAACCCTTCGGCTTGTTCACCCCGTCGCCGGAAACGAAGGCCGTGCCTTCCTGCTCGGCAAAGGCGATGTCCACTTCCGCGGCGATCCAGGCCTCGATGTCGACGGCGGCGTCATCGAGCAGCGCCTGGCTTGCCGCCGGCATGGCATAGAGTTCCATGGTCGGGAAGGAGAGCTCGGCAAGCTGGGCGGTCGCCGTCTGCGGCCGCGCCGCGGCCTCCGCCACCCAGCCGGCGGTCATGCCGCCCGGCGAAAACGGCTTCTTCAGCACCGAACCCGAGACCTGCCGGACCGTCGACAGCGCCCGGATCGGCGAGACGACGGAAAGCCTGCGGCCGATCTCGGTGTCGGTCTCCGGCGGCACGAGATAGCCGCCGTCGGCCGGCGCACCGGCGCTCATCGCCTTCGCCTCCAGTTCGCGTAAGCCCGCCTCGTCGCCGCGGCGGATATAGGCCTCGAAGGCCGCCTTGTGCTCGGCCGCCTCCGGCCCGTCCGCCTCCCCGCCGCGGCCGAGCGGCGGGCGCATCTTCTTCAGCACCAGTTCGTCGAGCATGCGGCCCTGCTCGTCCATCGCCTTGTTGATCCGCTCCATCTTGTCGCGGGTCACCACGTCGGCGGAAAGCTTCTGCTCGATCTCGGCAAGCCTGCGGTCGTTGACGTCCTTGAACGCCTCGAAGGCGCCCATGAAGTCCTCGAACGCCGCTGTCACGCTGTCGGGCACGGCCTTCACCTCCGGTGCCGTCCGCTTGCGCGGGGCGCCGGCCGTCTGCTCATTCATCGCTGCATCGCTCATCTGTCATCCTTTCCTGAAGACATCCATGGCCATTGTCCGCGCCGCCCGGCGCATGGCGCGGACGAGCTCGGTTTCCTTGTCGCGGAAGAACCGCGCATGCTTGACGTTCGACACCCGCGCCGCCGGCAGCATCGGGAAGGTCACCACCGAGATCTCCCAGAGGTCGGCCTCGAGAATGCGGCGTACGCCGCTCTTGCGGTCGCTTCTCGAGCGCACGGTGCGAAAGCCGATCGACAGCCCGTCGAGCGCGCCCGACTTCATCAGCGCATGCACCTCGCGGGCCCTCGCCACGCCAAACGACAGCTGCCCCTCGACATAGAGCCCGCGGGCGTCCTCGCGGATCACCCGCCAGGCGCCGATCGGTTCGGCCGGGTCGTGCTGGAACAGCATGCGCACGCCCTTGGCGCCGCGCTTCGCCAGCGACCGCTCGAAGGCTCCGGGCTCGATCGCATCGCGCCCGAGATCGACCTCGCCGAACAGGCTGGCATAGCCCGAGAACGACCCGTCGCCCTCCACCCCCTTCAACGTCAGGTTGACGAATTTTTCCGTCAACGAAACAGGCCCGCGATGCGCGTGCATGGCATTCTCCTCGTGATGAATGATGGTTGTCTGGGGCTACGCTCCGCCCTCATCCTGAGGCGTCCCGAAGGGGCCTCGAAGGATCGGGACAGCCCCGGCGGTGCCGCTCGTCCCTTCTCCCCGTCAGAACGGGGAGAAGGTGCCGGCAGGCGGATGAGGGGCGAGTCCCGCATTGCCGGCGGCCCGCTGTCCACCTTCGGCGACAAGATTGCCCCTCACCCTAACCCTCTCCCCGCAAGCGGGGAGAGGGGACGGCCACGCCTCGACGCTTTCGCCCTCATCCTGAGGTGCCCCGAGGGGGTCTCGAAAGATCGGGACGAGTGGCGGATGAGCATCTGTGTTTGTTGTCAAGGCGGATTTGGGGTCCAGAGGCGATCCTGAGCGAGCAGGCAGTTGGCAAGTACGACGAGTTTGCGCATGACGGCGACGAGGATGACTTTGGGTGGCTTTCCGGCGGCTTGGAGGGTTTTGGCGAAGCGGGTGAGCGCCGGATTGTAGCGCCGAGCCGACAGGGCGGCCATGTAGAGGGCGCGCCGTGGTGCGGGCCTGCCGGCCCGGATGGAGCGGCGGCCGGTGCGGGCGCCGCTGTCGTTGGCGATCGGCGCGAGACCGGCCAGCATGGCGGCC
>NZ_KI912495.1:0-26161 GCF_000518785.1 Paenirhizobium selenitireducens ATCC BAA-1503
CGGCAACATCAATGGCGTCGGCAATGCGCTCAACAACCTGCTGACCGGCAATAGCGGCAACAACATTCTCAATGGCGCAGGCGGCAACGACACCATCAACGGCGGCGCGGGGGTCGACAGGCTCTTCGGCAATGTCGGCAATGACACGCTGACCGGCGGGACCGGCGCAGACACCTTCGTCTTCCAATCAACCCCGAATGCCGCAACCAATGTCGATACGATCACCGACTTTTCGGTGGCTGACGACACGATTTCGCTGGAAAACAGCGTTTTCACCACGATCGGCGCGGTCGGCGTGCTCGCGGCCGCGGCCTTCGTGCGCAACACCACCGGCCTCGCCCAGGATGCAAGCGACCGCATCATCTACGAGAGCGACACCGGCAATCTCTTCTATGACAGCAACGGCAATGCTGCCGGCGGCAGCGTGCTGATCGCAGTGCTCGATCCGGGACTGCTGATGACCAATCTCGACTTCACGGTGATCTGAGGTCGGCGGCGGATGCGCCGATCCTATCCCAGCCGATAGAGCTCCGTCCGCCGGTCGGCGAGATAGGGGTTCTGCCGGCTCGGTTTGTCTGAACAGTTTCGCGCGTGCAGATTTCCCGAGCCAGCTCTAATGACGGCGCGAAGCCGTCTCGCTGTCTCGTAATTGCCCTGAGCTTCTACCCGGCGGAGGGGACCAGGACATCCGGTGCCGAAATTTGAGTTATTGATCGGCTCCCAAGATCGGCCATCGCAAGGCTTATCAGCCAACGCTTCTTTCCAAGAGTGGCCTCGGATTTTCCTTCCCGTTCATTCTTTGCCAACAGTTCCTCGGCGAGAGCCGCGAAGCTGTCCGTCACGGCTCGTCCGCGAGCGACCTCTTCTTCCTTCTTTCTGGCGGAAGGGTCCATGCCGGATGCGAGAAGTTTTCGCGCCGCGTCGCGGCTTGAGCGGGCTTGGGCAAGAGAGACCTCTGGCCACGCTCCTCGCGAAAGCTGCATCTGCTTTCCCCCGAATCGATAAACTACGCGCCACAGCTTGCTGCCGGTGGGGGTCACGACCAACAGGAGGCCGCCGCATCGCCATGTTTGGTCGGCTTTGCAGATGGCTTCAGGGCTCGAATGCGTGCGTCGTTCAAGGGCACTGGGCAGTGACCGGTCTGTTAGCTGATGGCAGCCTGCAAAATGCCATCAATAATGCTATCAAATTCTTTGGATGCCCGTGGCCGACCATGGACGCTCCCGAATGGAAACATTGAAAAAGGCAACAAAAAACCCCGCTTGCGCGGGGTTCTTGAATGTTCCGGGACTATCCGGAACGGGAATTTGGTGCCCAGAAGAGGACTCGAACCTCCACACCCTTTCGAGTACCAGCACCTGAAGCTGGCGCGTCTACCAATTCCGCCATCTGGGCGACGAGGAGCCGTGTAAAGGCAGCGACTCCGGCTGTCAACTGGCTTTTTGAAGTTTTCATGTCGGAGAACCGGAGACCCCCCGGAAAGCCGGGCTATCGTCCTTTTCGGCGTGAAAGATTTTATCCGGCCTGCGACGGAATGTGCACAGACAGGCGCTTTACGCCGCGTCTTGGAAAAGCCATCATCGCTCTGAACATCTTGGATGTTTCGCCTTTCCGGACAAGGCTGGCGCCCGCTGGCTCCAGGAAGGGTGATGTCGCCGGACATGCGGCAGGAACGGAGGATGGTCCTCCGCCAAGGCCGGATGCTCCGTTCTCTGGAGGAGCGCCATGAACAAACTGGCCCATATGCTGCTCGGCTCGATGATCGGCCTTGCCGGCTTGCTTGCCGGTCCGGCCCAGGCGGCGTCCGGTCTGACCCCGACCATGCGGCCGGCCGCCGGCACGTCGGATGTGGTGAAGGTCGAGGTCGTCTGCGACCGCTACGGCTGTTACGATACCCATCGCCGCCGTCCACCGCCGCCACCACCGGGTTGGGATGACGGCTATCGTCGTCCGCCACCGCCGCCACCGCCGATCTATCGCCGGCCGCCGCCGCCCCCGCCACCGTGGTGGGATGACGGTTACCATCGTCCGCCACCGCCACCGCCGCCGATCTATCGCCGGCCACCGCCGCCTCCGCCGCCGGTCTATGGTGGCCGCAACTGGAGCCGGCATGTCGAATGGTGCTTCAATCGCTACCGTTCGTACAATCCGCAGACCAACCGCTTCCTGTCGTCGAGCGGCTATTTCAAGGTTTGCCGCTCGCCCTATTACTGAGCGGCACTGACAAGCCATGCGGGCGGGGAGCGATCCCCGCCCTTCTTCGTTTCAGGCCTCGCCGTCCCCGGCGTTCTTCTCACGGTCGACATGGCCGAGGTCGCGCTCCGGCTCGATCACGTCGCGCACCTTCTGCTTCAGCTCCTTCGGGCCGGGAAAGCCGCCGTCGCGCTTGCGCTCCCAGATCAGGTTCCCATCGACGCGGATCTCGAAATTGCCGCCGGTGCCGGGAATAAGCGCCACCTCGCCGAGTGCGTCGCCGAAGGTCTGCAGCAGTTCCTGCGCCATCCAGCCGGCACGCAGCAGCCAGTTGCACTGGGTGCAGTAGAGAATGGTGATTCGTGGTTTCTCGTTCATGCCTCTTTCCCGTCCGTTCGTCTTCACGATTAAGTCAACCAAAGTTATCATGTTTTTATGGTGGCGCCCTTGAGCCGGCTCGCCGTTGCCGCCATGACTGCGCAAAATGCAGCAAGGAGCAATAGCATGTCCCACCCCATCGACCGCAACCGCCTGATCGTACCGCAGGTCGCCCCGCTCTATGGCGCAAGTTTCGAGGCCGTGGAGACGGTTCTGAGGCTCGTGGCCGGCGTCCTGCTGGTCACCCACGGCTATGGCAAGATCATCAACCCGTTCGGCGCGGTGGGCATGGTCGAGAGCCTCGGCTTCTATCCCGGCGTCTTCTGGTCGCCGCTGCTGGCGGCTACCGAATTCTTCGGCGGCATTCTGGTGGCGATCGGCCTGTTCACCCGCCCGGCCGCCTTCGCCGCCATGATCGTTCTGCTGGTCACCGTCTATTTCCATGGGGTGGTGCAGGCGCAGGGCCTTGCCGGCGCCGAGAAATCCATCCTCTGGGCCGCCATCTTCCTGTTCTTCGCGGTCCGCGGCGGCAACCGCCATTCCCTCGATGCGCGCCTGAGGAAGACCTTCTGAGCCGCGTCTGACCGACCGAGCGGCGGCGCTTTGCTGCGCCGCCGCCTCTTGAAGACGAAGGCCGCCCATGGTCATCTCCGAAGTCGAACGAGTCGGCAAGGGACAGGCAATGCGCGTCGCAATCATCGAGAACACCCGCTATTCGGATCCGGGACAGGTGGGCGTCGCGCTCGCCGAGGCCGGTGCGACCGTCGCTGTGATCAGGGCCTATGCCGGCGAGCCGCTGCCGGGCTCGATCGACGACCACGATGCGCTGGTTGTCTTCGGCGGCGAGCAGAACGCCCGCGACGACGCGAAGCATCCCTATCTGCCGGCGCTGGCCGAGGTGATGCGCGGCTATGGCGAGGCGGGCAGGGCGGTGCTCGGCATCTGCCTCGGCAGCCAGCTCCTGGCCCGCGCCTTCGGCGGAGAGAACCTGATCGGGGCCGCGCCCGAATTCGGCTGGCAGGCGATCGAACCGACCGAGGCCGGCCTTGCCGATCCGGTTCTGTCGGCGGTCAACGAAAGCCGGTTTCTCTCCTTCCAGTGGCATGACGACACCTTCACCCTGCCGCCGGACGCCATCCATCTCGCCCGCAACGACGCGGCCCATCATCAGGCCTTCCGGGTGGGGCGTGCGGCCTATGGCATGCAGTTCCATTTCGAGGCGAACCGCGGTGTGGTCGAACAGTGGAACCGTATGTTCCCCGAACTGGTCGAGAAGAAGCATCCCGGCTGGCTTGAGCGCCATCCGGACTATGCCGCGACGCAAGGGGTGGAGGCCGAGGCTGCAGGCCTGGCGATCGCCCGGGCCTGGGTGGCGCTGATCTGAGGCTTTGGGGCGGAGGGCCGCGACAAGCCGGCCAAGCAAGGGATGGGAGCTGTGATGGGTGCGAGCGAGCGGGAGAAGATGGCGGCCGGGCAGTGGTACAGCTGCATCGATCCGGAACTCGACCGGCTGCGGATCGCCGCCCGCGAGGCGGTGCATCGCCACAACTCGCTTCCGCCGTCGGACCGCGGCGCGGCAGCGCCCGAACTGATCCGGCTGTTTTCCGGCTTTGGCGACGGCGCCTTCATCGAGGCGCCGTTCCACTGCGCCTACGGCTTCAACCTGACTCTGGGCGATCAAGTCTATCTCAATGCCGGCTGCGTGATCCTCGACAGCGCGGCGGTGACCATCGGCGATCGCTCCATGCTCGGCCCCGCGGTGCAGATCTACTGCGCCGAACATCACAAGGACCGGCGCCTGCGCTCCGAGGGGATCGAGATCGCCCGCCCGGTCCTGATCGGCGCGGATGTCTGGATCGGCGGCGCGGCGGTGATCCTCGCCGGCGTGACGATCGGCGACGGGGCGATCGTCGGGGCGGGCGCCGTGGTGACGCGCGACGTGCCGGCCGGCGCGACCGTGGTCGGCAATCCGGCTCGACCGCTGCCGCCGAAATGAGCCGTCCCATGCCGCGACTTGACCGGGGTCAATTCGCCGTCGCCCGCATCCTGTATGGTCCGCACAAACAGACCGCCGGAGATATGCCTTGACCCTTGCCGCCTTCACCCTTGCGCTTGCGCTCCTGCTGCTGACGCCCGGGCCGACCAACACGCTGCTCGCCGTCGCCGGCGCGTCCCAGGGCTTTCGCCGATCCTGGCCGCTGATGGGCGCCGAACTCGCCGGCTATCTCACCACCATCCTGCCGCTCGTGACCTTTGCCGGACCCTTTCTCGAGGGGCAGCCGGCCATCGCCAATGCGGTCAAGCTGTGCTCCGCCGCCTGGGTGCTGTCGCTGGCGATCAAGCTGTGGACCGCGCCGGCGCCGAGCGCGGCGGACACCTGCGTCAAGGGCCGTTGCGTCTACTGGACGACGGTGATGAACCCGAAGGCGCTGATCATCGGGCTGGCACTGATTCCCGCGGGCGGCATGGCCGCGACCATGCCCTATCTCGCCGTGCTCTGCATAACGGTCGTCGTCGTCGCAAGCCTCTGGCTGGCGCTCGGCGCCGCCGTGATCCGCTCGGTCAGCCGGCGCCATCCAGCCCTTGTCGGTCGCGTCGCCGCCGGCTTCCTGCTGTTCTTCGCTGCTAGCCTCGCCGGCCGGGCCGTCGGCTGGGTCTGACGCGGCGCGGAGCTCTGCTCGCCTTCCGACCCGTGTCCGGACACGGCTTCGCCTCCACGCCGGCGGTTCCGCCCCGTGGTCTTGATCGGTTTCGGTTTCCCTTGGGCCATTGGCCGCAAGGGTTCGGACGGGGCGCAGCAAGCTGCCTCGTAAGTTAGAAAATATATGGCACCCTGCGGCGCCCCGTTCGGTGTTTTTCGGCTCTGAAATTCGGCCTCTCTACACGGACCTCCACCCTTTCGGATGGCGTTGGAGTCCGCTTGGGTGCCGCACAGGCACGTCGCTTGTTCAGCGAGGGAAGCCCCTGATCTCGCCCCGGAAATGAAAGCCTGCGATCGCTCCCATCCCCGGCACCGGCCCCGCCTCGCCGGGTTCGCATGACCCGATGCATCCGATGGCGGAACGGGGGCATTGTAGGTTCGGCCTGCGCGGACGGGGAAATCTCGGCATTATGGAGCAAGTGCCACAAAGTTTTGGCGCTGTTCAGACTCCCAATTAGTGGCGGCAAGGCATTGACATTTGATATCGCCATGTCCATATTCGGGTTGTCGTTGCAGATCGGCTTCGCTGAGTTTTGCTCAGAAATGGTAACGATACCCTTGGTTTAATGACCAAGCACTTGCTTAGGGCTGTGGGGCTATACGCCTTGGTTGCGCCGGGTTTTATCAAAGCTGGAGTGGCTTAGCTACTCCAGCTTTTGTTTTATCTGAGGCCAAGAATCTCCTCGATAGCAGTTCCAAACGGCGGACGCCAATTTCCAGCAACGATATTGTCTTTCGGATAAGCGCTTTCAACGCTCAGCCTCACTTGATGGAACCCTGGCGTCCCGACTCTCAAAGTCTTTTCAAGCTTCAGAAACACATAGTATTTTTCACCTGGCTTCACACCTTTCAGGCCAAGCTGGAATACCTTAAAATTATGCCTGCCAGAGACTTTCTGTATCTGCTTGCTCGGGCGTTGAACAAGTGTTTCGACAATATTTGGGACGTGCACAGACAACGAGTGACGCGGCAGATCGAACACGCGCCATTCGGTTCTTTCTCGAACACTCCACATTTCAGGCGGCGGTTCGGTCGGCGACGACTCCGTGTAGCAATGGCAGGCGTACTTTATTTCGATCTCCGCTTGAACCAGTTGCTTTCGCTCTCCCACCCATGCTCCCATCTGGAGCACCCGCCCATTCATATGCGAGATGTCATATTCAACGTTGCAATGCTTAATCTTCAAAAGGTGGTCCCCAGGATTAACATGTCGCCCAATATATGAGAGTAAGTAGTTGTTACGACTTCAAATTTAAAGATACGTCAATTCGCGTTCAGCGGGAAGTCCGACGAGCGGACTCGACTCTCGTCCGAGCCATTGATAAAGGACCCTCATGTTCAGATCGATACGAATAGAGCGCTGACCTTCTGCTTCCGTCCCTTGCGACGGAACTGTCCGCCTATGTCCTGCGTATCGACCGGAAATCTGAACATGCTCCAGAAGCGAATTCCCATCTTGAGGCCGAATTCCTACGACCCCTTCTCCGCAGGAGACCGGAGGTTCGAAATACGACCGTTGCGCCTGGCCCGATCCGAAAGATGGCTTTGGACAGCATCCGCTGTTGCGTCCAGACGGTCGCGATCTTGATCCCGAGAAAGTCTGGTCGCTCTCCGAGGACGACGCCTACGGTCTCTTCGTCGATTTCCGCTGGGCCGACAATGGCGGCAAGCCCTATTGCCCTCGATGCGGTTGCCTGGAGCCGTATAGCGTCCGTCGTCGGCGCTTCCGATGTTCCGAGCCTGAATGCCGCGCTGAGTTCTCGGTGACCTCTGGGACGGTGTTTGCCAACAGGAAGCTGTCGTTCAAGAAGATCATCATGGCGATCTGGGAGGAGATCACGGCCGCCAAGGGCATGGCGGCGCTCCATCTCAGCCGAAAGCTCAACGTCCAGTACAAGACCGCCTACGTCCTTCTGCAGAAGCTTCGCGAGGCCGTTGGCCTGCGCCGCAGCACCATCACACTTCACGGGCTGGTCCAAATTGACGGCAAGTATGTCGGCGGAGTTCTCCGGAAGGCGAACAAGAAGGAGGAGCGCAAGGACGGCCGCAAGAAGGAAAACCAGAACGGCAAGCGCATGTGCGTCCTGGCACTTAGGGAGGCTAACAAGCACGCCCCGAACCGCACGCTGACGCGGGTGATCATGGACGAGAACGGCAAGGATGCCTGGGCAGCCGTTGCTAAGCATGTCGATCCGAAAGCGCTTCTGATCGCCGACGAGCACAAGGCCTACGACGATCTTATCGGCCTTGTCTCCATGCACCGCGTGAACCACAGCCTTCAGTACCAGGAGGATGACGGCACGAACTCAAACGTCATCGAAAGCTTCTTCAGCCGCGTCGAGAAGGCCTATCAAGGCGTCAACCACCGCTTCTCGACGAAGTATCTCGACTGGTACATGGCGATGCTGTCGTGGAAGGAGGACACGCGCTACATGGGGCTGCGGTGGCAATTCGCCGATCTCATGCGAACGATCACCTCCAGGCCGACGTCGCGGAACCTCTGCGGGTATTGGCAATGTGCTGCCCAGAACATCGCCGACCAAGTCTGGCTCCAGGGTGAGCCTCCAGACTAGCGGCTGATCTCCCAGAGATGGCGACGGCCATCGACGGTTCCAGCATGTTTGACAAGGCCCTGCTTCTGCAATCCATCGAGCGTCGCTGAGAACCTGCTCGCCAACGCCGTCTCCAGGCGTTCAGCTTCCTCGCCTAGCTCGATGTCAGTCGCAAACTGCCTCGCGATTTCGGCGCTGGATGTCGGCCTGTCCGAGCGCCTCAGAATGTCGAGAACGACGTGACGGTTGTTCTTGCCTTTTAGAAGTTCGGTGACACGGCTGCTCGCTGTTCGCCGTGGCGCTGAACGAGGCCTACGTGGCGCGGCGTTTCCCGAGGTAAACTCTGGCTCGTAGACCCTGATGACTTTCACGAAGGCGGCCCTCTGATCATCGAGATCGCCGATCTGCCGACGCAGCAGCTCAATCTGGGTGTCGATTTCGACCAGCTTCGCTTTCAATCCGTCAACGATTTCCACCATACGCAACACTCCCAAGGCACCCTCAGGAGATAGCATCAGCCTTCATCTGAATCTTGTGGCACTTGCTCCATAATGCCGGGAAATCTTCCGAGTGCCAGCATTGATTCTTCTGCGCAATCGGCTCGCAGCGTCCCCGTTTTCGACGGGCGTGCACGGCCGGATGCTTCGAGGTCCCGCCTTGCTCGGCTATTCTGGCTTGCCGGGAGAGATCGCGACGCAGCCTTACTGTCACACGCTTGAAGGTGTGCGCGAACGCCAGACCCGCCGTAAAGGCTGACGGAGAACACCACATCGACAAGTACAACGGCCGTCTTCACGCTGGATGCACAACGTGAGCCCTCACCCTGAGGTGGGAGCGCCAGCGACCCTCGAAGGGCGAGGGCGTGCGGTTGGCGCGCGCACCCGTGGGGCTGGATGCTTCGAGGCTTGGCCTGTCGGCCAAGCACCTCAGCATGAGGGGAGATCGGGGCGCCGTGTTTTCCCCACCTGTCTTGTGATCCTCGGGCTTGACCCGAGGATCACAAGACAGGTGACGTTCAGCCCCAGCCCCAGCCCCAGCCCCAGCCCCAGCCCCAGCCCCAGCCCCAGCCCCAGCCACGGCGGCACCCGGGAGGCGCCTAGCCCCTTTTCACCACAGCGCCCGACCCCTAGACTGGCCATAGACCCGCCGCCGAAAGGACACCGCATGAACCGCGCCCACGATCCAAGCCAGCTCGACATGGTCGTGCTGATGACGCCGGACATGGCGAATTTTTCCGGCAAGGTGCATGGCGGCGCGCTGTTGAACCTGCTCGACCGGGTCGCCTATTCCTGCGCCTCGCGCTTTTCCCAGCAATATGCGGTGACGCTGTCGGTCGATCAGGTGGTGTTCCGCCAGCCTATCCATGTCGGCGAACTCGTCACATTCCTCGCTTCGGTCAACTATGCCGGCCGCAGCTCGATGGAAATCGGCATCCGCGTCGAGGCCGAGGACATCCGCAGCGGCGAGCGCCGCCATACCAATTCCTGCTACTTCACCATGGTCGCCGTCGACGAGGCCGGCAAGCCGACCACCGTGCCGGAACTCGTCATCGACACGGAAATGAAGGCAAGGCGCAAGCGCGCGGCGGAAGAACGACGGGCGCTCAGGCGCGAATTCGAGGCGCGCTTCGAGAAGGCCAAGGCCGGGGCGGAGTGAGGCCCTGCCGGTGTTGTGTCACTTGCAAAAGTCAGGATTTGCGCCAATATGCATGGCATGAGCAAGGCCGGTTCCAAAATTCAGCAAGTGAAACGCGAGGCGTCTGAGGCTCGCGGTGTGATCGGCTACGCATCTGACGGAACGCCCATCATGAAGCCTCCGTTCAAGCCCAAGAGCTTCACCGTGCGGGAACTCAATCAGGTCATTCGCGAGATTCACCGCGAAGAAGCGATGAAGCGAGCCGGTTAGTGGCTCGCGGCAAGACGCCGGTCTTCATCAATTGCCCGTTCGACGGCGCCTATCTCCCATTCTTTCACGCGATCGTATTTGCCGTCTATCGATGTGGTTTCACGCCACGTTGTGCTCTTGAGGTGATCGACGGCGGCGGAACCCGGATTGCCAAGATCGAGACGCTGATCGAGGAATGTCCGCTTGGCATTCATGACATCTCCCGCACGGAACTGGACGGCGTAAACAAGCTTCCCCGGTTCAACATGCCGCTGGAGCTAGGCCTGTTTCTCGGTGCGAAGCGCTACGGCGACACTGTACAGAAACGCAAGAAATGCCTTGTTCTCGATTGCGAGCGCTATCGCTACCAGAAATTCATTTCCGACATTGCCGGTCAGGATGTCGATTCTCACGAAGGCAAGGTCGAGATACTCATCGACAAGGTCCGTTCGTTCCTCAACAGCGCGGTGCGCAGTCGGCCTCTCCTGTCAGGTGCTGCGATTCGAGACGACTACCAGCGCTTCAACGAGGTTCTGCCGGAGATATGCAGCCGCCTGCGCATCGACGCAGGTAGTCTCGACTATCGCGATTTCGCATGGATCGCGGCAGACTATGTTTCAAAGGATGGCAAGCTCTAGGCGCAGTGTTTCCGATGGGCGGGTGGAACGGCTCCCTCATCCGGCCCTTCGGGCCACCTTCTCCCCGGGGGGAGAAGGGGAGGATCACTCGTCGCTCATCTTCAGCGCGGCGATGAAGGCTTCCTGGGGGATGTCGACCTTGCCGAACTGGCGCATGCGCTTCTTGCCGGCCTTCTGCTTGTCGAGGAGCTTGCGCTTGCGGCTGGCGTCGCCGCCGTAGCACTTGGCGGTGACGTCCTTGCGCATGGCGGAGATCGTCTCGCGGGCAATGACGTTGCCGCCGATCGCCGCCTGGATCGGGATCTTGAACATGTGGCGCGGGATCAGGTCCTTGAGCTTCTCGCACATGTCGCGGCCGCGCTTTTCCGCCGCCGAGCGGTGGACCAGCATGGAGAGCGCATCGACCGGCTCGCCGTTGACCATGATCGACATCTTGACGAGGTTGCCTTCGCGATAGCCGTCGAGATGATAGTCGAACGAGGCATAGCCCTTGGAGATCGACTTCAGGCGGTCGTAGAAGTCGAAGACCACTTCGTTGAGCGGCAGTTCATAGGTCAGCATGGCGCGCTTGCCGACATAGGTGAGTTCCGTCTGGATGCCGCGACGGTCCTGGCAGAGCTTCAAGATGCCGCCGAGATAGTCGTCGGGCGTGAGGATCGTCGCCTTGATCCACGGTTCGTGGATTTCGGAGATCTTCACCACATCGGGCATGTCGGCCGGATTGTGCAGCTCGCGCTCCGTGCCGTCGGTCATCGTCAGCTTGTAGACCACCGAGGGGGCAGTCGCGATCAGGTCGAGATCGAACTCGCGCTCGAGGCGCTCCTGGATGATCTCGAGGTGCAACAGGCCGAGGAAGCCGCAGCGGAAACCGAAGCCGAGGGCTGCGGACGATTCCATTTCGAACGAGAAGGAGGCGTCGTTGAGGCGAAGCTTGCCCATGGCGGCCCGCAGGTCCTCGAAATCGGCGGCATCGACCGGGAAGAGGCCGCAGAACACGACGGGCTGGGCCGGCTTGAAGCCCGGCAGCGCCTTTGCCGTCGGCTTCTTGTCTTCGGTAATCGTATCGCCGACGCGGGTATCGGCCACTTCCTTGATCGAACCGGTGAAGAAACCGATCTCGCCGGGGCCGAGGCTGTCGACGGCCAGCATCTTCGGGGTCAGCACGCCGACGCGCTCGACCTGGTACTTGGCGTCGGTGCCCATCATGCGGATGGTCTGGCCCTTGGTCAGCACGCCGTCGAGAATGCGCACCAGAACCATGACGCCGAGATAGGTGTCATACCAGCTGTCGACCAGCAGCGCCTTCAGCGGGCCTTTTTCACCGAGTTCGCTCTTCGGGGCTGGGAGCTTGTGGACGATGGCTTCCAGCACGTCGGGAATGCCGAGGCCCGTCTTGGCGGAAATCAGCACGGCTTCCGAGGCGTCGATGCCGATCACTTCCTCGATCTGCTCCTTGATGCGGTCCGGCTCGGCCGCCGGCAGGTCGATCTTGTTGAGAACGGTGACGATCTCGTGATTGTTGTCGATCGCCTGATAGACGTTGGCGAGCGTCTGAGCCTCGACCCCCTGGGAGGCGTCGACCACCAGCAGCGAGCCTTCGCAGGCGCTAAGCGAGCGCGACACTTCATAGGCGAAGTCGACATGGCCGGGCGTGTCGATCAGGTTGAGGATATAGGTCTCGCCATTATTGGCCTTGTAGTGCAGGCGCACCGTCTGGGCCTTGATGGTGATGCCGCGCTCGCGCTCGATATCCATCGAGTCCAGCACCTGCTCGGACATATCGCGCTCGGCAAGGCCGCCGGTCGTCTGGATCAGACGGTCGGCCAGCGTCGACTTGCCGTGGTCGATATGGGCCACGATCGAGAAGTTGCGGATATGGTCGAGGGGCGTGCGGGTTTCTGTGCTCATGGCTTGCGCATATAGCAGCGGCGCTTGTGCCAGCAAAGCGGAAAAGCAGGGTTTTGTTCACCCTGACGGCGCCTTTTGTCCGCTAGACGCCCCGTCAGTGGGGTCTGTCGGGGCGTCGGTCGTCCGGCTCGGTGATGACGGTGGCGTTCGGCACCTGGGCGCTCAGCATTTCGAAGCCGTCGCGCCGGCCGCCCGCCACCGGCTTGCGGCCGACCAGGCGGACGATGACGAAGGCACCATAGGCGACGGCGACCGCCATGGCGGCATAGATGAAGGTCTTCGGACCGAGCGCCGGCGTCACCAGCGTGACGAACAGCGGCACGAGTGTTGCCGAGGCCGACCAGGCGACCAGCATGGTCGAGGCGAGCGGCACGAAATCGGCCGGGTTGGTGCGGTCGTTGGCATGGGCATTGGCGATCGAATAGACGGTTTCCACCGCACCCGCCCAGATGGCGAAGACGATCATCAGCAGCAGCAGATGGGTAAACGAGGCAAACAGCGCGACCACGGCCATGACGGCGATCAGGCCGCAGGTGAAGACCAGAACCAGGCGGCGGTCCATGCGGTCGGAGAGCGCGCCGAGCGGATACTGGATGAACAGCATGCCGAGCTGCATGACGAACATCAAAAGTGCGATGTCGCTCTGCGACACCTGGTTGCCGGCGGCGTAGATCGGCGTGAACCCCTGCACCATCATCGACAGACCGCCCGAGGCGAGCACGCCGATGAAGCCGACCGGCGAGTTGCGCCAGGCCATCCTGATGTCGACGCTGACATTGGCCGGGGCCGGCGGGTTCGGCAGGCGCGTGAGGCTGATCGGCAGGATGGCGAGCGCGGTGAAGAAGATGGTGACGAGAGGGGCGAGGTTTCCCTCCGCCGGCATCTGGCCGAAGGCCCAGGCGCCGGTCCCCAGCCCGATGACATAGGCCATGTAGAAGAAGGACATGGCCCTGCCGCGCCATTCGTTCGAGGCGGCATGGTTGAGCCAGCTCTGGGCGATGATGAAATTGGTATTACCGGCCGCACCGTAGAGCAGGCGACCGATGATCCACAGGATCGGGTTGACGCCAAGCGCGATCAGCAGCGCGCCGAGGATGACGAGCGCCATGGAGGCGGCAAAGAGCCGCGCATGGCCGACCCGGCGGATGAGCGGGCCGGCGACGACACAGCCGAGCAGCCCGCCGAAGGCGACCGCGGTCACCGCACCGCCGGCCGCCCAGGAGGGGCTTCCCGAACGGGAGAGCACGAAGGGCACATAGGCCGACATCACCCCGTTGCCGAGCGCGACGGCCGTCATCGAGACGACGATGCTGGCGACGGAGAGCGGCGAATTCGTCCGGGCTTTGTGGGTGGTCATCGGAATTCCTGGAGAACGGCGGCGTCGGGTTGGTGCCCGGCAGGGGGTGGAACGCGGAAACGGCCGCCGGAAGGCGACCGTCCCTGCGTTTCTAGCCGAATGGGAATCGCGGCGATAGCGTCTGCGCGACGTCGGGGGAGGTTTCTCGCGCGTGGCGAGAGGGGAGCCGCGTCCTGATCGTTACCGCAGAAACGGCCGGACGGCCCGGACGGCGGGCCGAGCGTCCCGACGTGGACACGAGGAGAATGGCGACCCTCGGCCGTGCCCGCTGGATCACGCTCAAGGTCCGGTCGGCGGTCGAGGCGGTGTTTGCCCGGCGCGATCTCGACACCGGCGAATTCGACGTACTCTCGACGCTGCTGCGCTTCGGCCCGCCTTATCGCCTGCGGCCGACGGAACTTTTTACCCAGCTGATGATCTCGTCCGGGGGGCTCACCAACCGCCTGATGCGGCTGTAGCGGGCCGGCCTGGTCGAGCGCCCCGCGAGCGAGGGCGATGGCCGCAGTCTGTCGGTGCAACTGACGGCGCTGGGACGGGAGACGGCGGAAGCCGCCTTTCGCGAGAGGACATAGCGGTGGAGGCGGCGGTACTGACGGGGCTTGATGAGGCGGAGAGCAGTGAACTGGCGAGGCTGCGGGCGAAGCTGGCGGAGGGGATCGATCGCGGGTCACGGGGGCACGGCGCCGACAGCTGTGATTGCCCGGAATATCGCAGGTGCGTCCAGAAGCCATAGGGGCGCTTGACGGCCCCCACTAAACTTACCTAGAATTTCCGAGCCTTCCTCTGAGCAGAGGTTTGCGGCACCCGATAGAACTCTCATGTGGAGGTCCCAATGCGCCGAGTCACTTCTCAAAAAACTCTCTCCCGAAACTTTGAGAAGCTGATGGTACATGCGCACCTTGAATCTGGGCATCCTGGCCCATGTGGATGCAGGCAAGACTAGCCTTACTGAACGAATCCTTTTTGATGCCGGCGTAATCGATAAGCTCGGAAGCGTCGATAGCGGCAATACTCATACGGATAGTCTTGAACTCGAGCGGCAACGTGGCATCACCATCGCGGCGGCCGTCGTCTCCTTCGCTATCAACGACCTGACTGTAAACCTCATAGATACTCCGGGACATCCGGATTTCATTGCTGAGGTGGAGCGCGTGCTCCAACTTCTTGATGCTGCTGTGGTCGTTGTGTCAGCGGTTGAAGGCGTACAGGCTCAAACCCGTGTTCTGGTTCGAGCCTTGCAACGTCTCGGCATTCCCTTCATATTTTTCATCAATAAGATCGACCGTCTCGGCGCGCGTTATTCTGCAGTTCTCGACGAGATCGCCAGCCAATTGCCGGTCAGACCGTTTGCGATGTCGGTCGTTGCCGACGCGGGCAGTCGACTTGCCAAGGTTGAGGCCATCGATATGGGGCAAGAACCTTGCTTCTCGAAGCTCTGCGAAGCTCTTGCCGTCAATGACGAAACCTTGCTCAATGACTATGTATTGGCTTCCGACCGTCTGAGTACCGTGCGGCTCAAAACAGCATTTGCCGACCAAGTCGCTAAGGGTCTGTTACATCCGGCCTTATGCGGAATCGCCATGAACGGCCTTGGCGTTCCTGCCCTGATCGCTGCCGTCGAGACCCTTTTTCCCAGTCGAATTCCAGATCCCACCGGCCCGATCAAGGGAAAAATTTTCAAAATCGAACGCGGATGGGGCGGGGAAAAGCTCGCTTATCTTAATCTGACTTCCGGCAGCGTCATGGTGCGTGATCACCTTGATTTGCCAAGTGGTTTTGCGAAGGTAACCAGCATTCAGGTCTTCAATGAAGGGCGATTGGAGAAGGCATCCAAAGTTGACGCTGGCCGGATCGCCAAGATCGGCGGGCTCGCCAATGCCCGTATCGGCGACGAAGTAGGAAGCGACCGCCGCCTTTCCAGCGGCTTTCATTTCGCTCCTCCTACGCTGGAGACCAGAATCCTTCCGCGCCGACCGTCAGACCGCGCAGCGCTTTGGTTGGCCATGCAGCAACTGTCCGAGCAAGACCCGCTGATCAATCTACGCACCAACGCCGATGCCAGCGAGATGTTCATGTCGCTCTATGGCGAGGTGCAAAAGGAGGTCATTCAGGCCAGATTGCTGAGCGATTTCGGCTTGGACATTGTCTTCGAGGAAAGCACAACGATATGTGCCGAAAGGCTGCTTGGTACCGGGAGCGGGCTTGAGGTGATCTTCAAAGAGCCTAACCCGTTCCTTGCGACAATTGGGTTGCGCGTCGAACCGAAGCAGGAAGGTACCGGCAACAGCTTTGCCTTGGAGGTGGAGGTCGGGCAGATGCCTGTAAGCTTCTACCGGGCGGTCGAGGAGACCGTTTTCGAAACGCTCAAGTCGGGTGTCTTTGGTTGGCAGGTCATAGACTGCCACGTCGCTATGAATGCCGCGCGGCATAGTTCGCCATCCAGCACCGCCGCCGATTTTCGAAGGCTGACCCCGCTGGTCCTTGCCACCGCGCTATCGTCAGCGCAGACCGTAGTCTGCGAACCGATTGATCATTTCCGTCTCGAAGCCCCGTCAGCCGCTTTGACCTCCATTCTGACTTTGCTTGCAAAATGTGGTTCATCAACGAAGGAAGCGTCGATCGACTGCGGCATCGCTCGGCTGGAGGGAACAATAGCATCTTCCATGATCCAGAGCGTTCAGCGACAGCTGCCTGGATTGTCAAGCGGAACGGGCCTGCTGGAAAATTCGTTCGATCACTATGCCTCTATATCCGGCTCACAGCCTTCACGCCCGCGATCCGCTGCCAATCCATTTGATCGCGCCGACTATTTGCAGAGGATTCGATGAAACGGGAAAGTAGGAGTCCTTGACTCCATCATAAGATGCCGCCATTCTCTTATAATGGAATTGATGGACGAACAATTCGAAAAGACGGTCGCGGTACGCCTGAAGACCCTGCGCGGCGAGCGCGGCCTGACGCTCGACCGACTGGCCGAGCTGTCCGGCGTCAGCCGAGCGATGATCTCGCGGGTCGAGCGCGGTGAGGCGAGCCCGACGGCAGCGCTGCTGGCGCGGCTCTGCTCGGCGCTCGGCGTGTCGCTCTCGGTGTTCTTCGCGACCGATGGGGCAGACGGTTCGCCGCTCGCCCGGCGAACCGACCAGCCGGTCTGGCGCGATCCGGAAAGCGGCTATCTGCGGCGTGTCGTTTCGCCGGGCGGATTGGGTGCGCGGGTCGATGTCGTCGAGGTCGAGTTTCCCGCCGGCGCCGAGGTGCGCTTTCCCGGCCAGCAGGCGAGCCGCAGCCAGTCGCAGCATGTCTGGCTGTTCGAGGGCGAGATGGAGCTGACCGTCGGCGAAACCGTGCATCGCCTTTTTCCCGGCGACTGCCTCTTCATGAATGTCGGCGATGTCCACGGGTTCAGGAACCCGACGGACAAGCCCGCCCGCTATGCCGTGATCATCGATCTCGGCCACCGCTGAACCGCCTGCCCCTGGAGCCCATCGATGACCGCCATCCGCCTGCTGAACGAACAACAGACCCTCGCGGCCTTGCCCGACCTCTCGGAGGTGCTTGCCGATTGCGTCGAGGGCGGCGCCTCGCTCGGCTTCATGTCGCCCTACCGGCCGGACGATGCCGTTCCCTTCTGGCAGGGTGTAGCCGCCGCGGTTGGGCGGGGAGAGGTTCTGCTGGTGGTGGCGGAGGACGAGGAGGGCCGGGTGCTCGGCACGGTGCAGGTCGGTCTCGCGACGAAGCCCAACCAGCCGCATCGCGGCGACCTGATGAAGCTGCTCGTCCATCGCTGGGCGCGCGGGCTCGGCCTGTCGCGGCTTCTGATGGAGGCGGCGGAAGAGGCGGCGGCTAAAGCCGGCCGGACGCTGCTGGTGCTCGACACGGCGACCGGCGAGCCGGCCGAGAAGATCTACGAGCGGTTCGGCTGGAGCCGCACGGGCGTGATCCCCAATTACGCGCTCTTTCCCGACGGTCGCTATTGCGACACGACGATCTTCTACAAGCAGATCGGCCGGACGGCAGGGTGAGTGCGCCCAAAAAACGTCCGCGCCGCCAGGGCTGCCCCCCTCCCGCGATCCCCGCCCGCCGTGCTAGCAATGGCGAGGTCCGGCGTTCCGGGCCTCCAAGAACTGGGGGTATTCCATGTCATCGCTTGCTACCGGGATGCGCCGCGCCGCAGCCCTTTTCTTCCTCGCCGGCACTCTTGCCGGATCCGTCCTGCCGGCTGCCGCCGCCGACGTGACCTTCGTGATGCGCAACGAGCATCCGAACGCCGTCGAGGTTGAGCTCTACAGCCAGGACCGCAATCATATCTGGCCGGGCGACAACAAGGTCTTCTATCTCGACGACGGCGAGACGAAGCAGATCCCGCTGTCCTGCAATGAGGGCGAGCAGATCTGCTACGGCGCCTGGGTCTCCGGCGACAAGGGCACCTATTGGGGCACCGGCCCGGACAATGGCGAAACCTGCGAGGACTGCTGCTACACCTGCACCGGCGGCGAGACCGAGGAAATCAACCTCGTCCAGTAAGAACATCCCCCGGTCGGATGAAAATTGGTCATCCGACCGGAAATTCTCCTCCGCCCGTCTTGCCGAGGCCGCGGGGTTGACGCTACGTTCCCCGCCAGAAGCACCACGGGGAACATAGACGATCATGCGCGTTATCTATTCCGAAAAGCACAAGCTCAGGGACGCCAAGACCGAGCTGCACGGCGGCATCCTGGTCAAGCCGTTCGAGGGCCCGTTCCGCGCCGAGTGGATCCTGGCGGCGGTCAAGGAAGCGGGCTTCTCCGACGTCGTCGCGCCCGAGGAACACGGGCTCGAGACCGCGCTCAAGGTTCACGGCGCCGACTATCTCGAATTCCTGCGCACCTGCTGGGACCGCTGGAGCGCCCAGGGCTTTCCCGGCGAAGCCATCCCGACCGCCTTTGCCTATCGCCGCAGCCGCGATCGCGTGCCCAACAACATCGACGGCGCCGTCGGCTATTATGCCAATTCGGTCGAGACGGCGATTTCCAAGGGCACCTACGAGGCGGCGATCGCCTCGATGGACGTGGCGATCGCCGGCGCGGACTGGCTCAATGCCGGCAACCGCTTCGCCTTCTCGCTTTGCCGCCCGCCGGGCCATCACGCCGGCATCGACCTGTTCGGCGGTTACTGCTTCATCAACAATGCTGCCGTCGCCGCCCAGCGCCTGCTTGATCACGGTGCGAAGAAGGTCGCGATCCTCGACGTCGACTTCCACCATGGCAACGGCACGCAGGACATCACCTACAATCGCGGCGACATCTTCTTCGCTTCGCTGCACGGCGATCCGGTCGACGCCTTTCCCTACTTCCTCGGCTATGCCGATGAAACCGGCGCGGGCGAAGGCGAGGGGCTGAACGCCAACTATCCGATGCCGGCAGGCACCCCCTGGGAGGTCTGGTCGGCGGCGCTCGCCGATGCCCTGAAGCGTATCCAGGCTTATGGCGCAGAGGCGATCGTCGTGTCGCTCGGTGTCGACACCTTCGAGCAGGACCCGATCAGCTTCTTCAAGCTGAAGAGCCCCGACTATATCCGCATGGGCGAGATCATCGCCGCGACCGGCCTGCCGATCCTCACCGTCATGGAGGGCGGCTACGGCGTGCCGGAAATCGGCCTCAACGTCGCCAACGTGCTCAAGGGCCTCGAAGCCTGAGACGCACCCGTACGATCCGCATCCAACCACGATCCCGGCGATATCTTTCGCCGGGATCGTCTCGCCGGGCAGCCAGTTGACTTGCGTCAATATGCTTTGACCGCAGAAGCGCATAGTTCCGAGCGGAGATCTGGGATCTTGAGCGGAGTGGCTTGGCGGTTTGGCGTTGTTTGACGTCGCTGCTGCCCCTGCTGGTGGAGGAGGTATCGCGTGGATCGTCATCGGAAGCTCTGGTTTGGAACTGTGCTCCTCCTGTCGCTGGCGGTCCTGCCGGCAAGGGCGGACTATGTCGGCGGGCTCAATCCCGCCGGCGACAATTTTCTGGCGCTTCGAACCGGCCCCGGCTCCGGCTATCCGATGATCCTGCCCATGGGGCCGGGAACCTTCGTCACAATCCTGCGGCGCAACGGCAAATGGCTGTTTGTCGAACTGGAGGACGGCACGCGCGGCTGGGCCTACGGCTCCTACATCTTTGGAGGCGGGGCACCCGGCGGGTTTGATGCGCCGCCGCAGCTCGATCCTTCCGAAATTCCGCCTCCTGACCTCGCGCCGCCCGATCTCGGCCCGCCTCCGGGCATCGAACCCATCGATCCGGGCAGCCAGCCTCCGCCGCTCGACCTTGGCGACGATACGCCGCCTTCCGACATGGGGGGCGACCCGCCGCGGGACGAACCTGCGGACGCGGTACCGCCGTCCGATGCCGGCGCGGCAGACGTCGGCGAAACGGACGAGGGCGCGGCGGACACTGCCGATGTCCCGGCCGATCCCATGGCGAGCAACTGGATCACCTACCGCAACGATCGCTTCGGCACGCGGATCGACTATTCGGCGCCGATGTTCCGTATGTTGCCGCCGCCGGACAATGATGACGGACGGACGTTCGAGGCACGGGACGGCTCGGCCCGCTTCATGGTCTTTGCCGCGTACAATGTGTTTGACAGCACGCTCGACGAACTGATCGAGGAGAACCTGGCGAGCCTTGGCGAAGGCGAGAAGATCACCCAGAAGCGCCGGGGCGAGAACTGGTATCTGCATTCCGGCTTCCGTGGTGGCGACTTCTTTCTGCGCAAGGTGCTGCTGAGCGATGACGGCGGGGTGATCCACACCTTCGAGATCAGCTATGCCAAGAGCCTGAAGGCGAAGCTCGATCCGATGGCCGCCCGCATGGCGCAGTCGCTGCGGACCGCGGACGAGGCGGCGAAGAGCCCGGGTCAGGCCACGAAGACCGATGCGGATCAGCCGGGCACCATGGCGTCTGACGGCGCCGATGGCGATGGCGCAAGCGCCGAAGCGGGGCAGGACGTCGATGCAGCCGAGCCTTCGGGCACGGACGTCGACGGCTGGACAGCACATGCCTTCGAGGGCTTTGTCCTGCGTGCGCCGACGGACTGGACCGCCGCGATCGACGGAGACACGCTGACGCTGAAAGCCCCCGATGGCCAGCGCAGCCTGATGGTCTGGTGGTGGTTTCCCGACGAGCCGCTGCTCGGCTATTCCGACATCGTCTCCAACCGCAAGATCAGGGTGGCCGGCGAACCGGCCCTGTGGATCCACTCGAAGACGGGCGACGTCGAAACGCTGAGCGTGACGCTCGACGAGGGCAGGGCCGACAAGAAGCGCCTGCATTTCCTCTTCGAGGCGACCGGCGGCATCCGCCTTGGCGGCGGTGACGGTGATTTCGATCGCATCCTCGAGAGCGTGACGATCGGTGGCGCGAAGACAAAGGCCGAGGCAGGCGATGGCGAAGTGCCGTCGGCGGTTCCGGTGCAGGTGAGCCCGGCGGCGTTGCCTGATGTCACGCCGCCGAAAGCCGCGGCGACCGATGGCGATATGGACGAGGACGTGGCGGACGACGAGGATCGCCGCGCCTGGGTCGGCCGGGCCTCGGTCGCGGTGCCGACCGGCTGGCAGGTCAAGCCGGATGAAGACATCGCCGGCGGGATCGTCATGGCCCGGCCGGACGAAGGCGCGCAGATTGCCCTTTCCTTCTGGCCGAAGGACAGGCCGATGCCGAGCGGCGAAGTCGCCTCGCAGGACTTCACCGTCCTGCTGGGGCGGCCGGCGACGGTCCTGGAACTGAGCGAAGGGACCATGCGTGGCCGGCAGGTCTTCTTCGACGAACCGCGCGGTGACGGCGCGCGGCTGACGCTCGCCTACCGCGCCTTCGGCGAGGACCTGGCCGACGGCCTGCCGCTGTTCGAAATGGTGCTGGGCAGCCTCGACGAGACACTTGCTCCGCCGGAGGGCACCGAGGTTCCGGCTGCCGAGCCGGCGAGCGGTACCGATCCCTTTGCCGATATCGACCTGAGCGACCTGGAGGTGGACCCGAGATGAGCCCGTTGAGACCCTTCGATCTGCTGGCCGTTGTTCTCGCCGGCACGCTTGCGCTTTCGGCTCCCGCGGCTTTCGCCCAGGCGCCGGCCACCTGGCAGGAGGATGCCAAGAAGGCTGCGATCGGCTACGCCGACGAAAAGGCCAAGGAGGTGATCAAGTCGCAGTCGCAGGCGGCGATCACCGCGCTTTACCAGAAGCTCTACAAGTCCGGGGCGAACAAGACGCTGGTGCGCCAGCTCGGCACCGTCGCGCTGTCGGCCAACGAGATCAACAAATTCGCCGAGAACGCCGCGGATGCGATGACCAGCGGCGATCCGGCAAAGGCCAAGGCCGCAAGCGAGGACGTCGCCGTCGCGCTCGGCAAGACGCTGGCGAACGGCATCAAGGACCCGGCCTTGCGCAAACAGATGGCCGGCGTGCTCGGAAACATCGACAAGGTCAACGAGGCCGCCGACGTGCTGGGCAAGGCGGCGGGCGGCGATCCGCAGGCGGCTTATGAATATCTCGGCCGCGCCTTCATCGCCGCAACCCCGGCGGCTGCCGCCTTTACCGCGGTCGAGACGGCGGCGGGCGTGGTGTCCTACACCAAGGGCAAGTTCGTCGACGGCACGATCGAGGAGCTTTACCAGGAATATGCCAAGGGCGACGCGCAGACGCGCGAAGCGATCCGCGAGCGACTTGAAACCCTGCCGCTCTATTCATCCGTTATCCGCGACCGCAAGATCGAACTCGCCGACCAGCGCGCCGACGACATTTCTCAGGCCACGGCGGAACCGAGCGACGCGATCCGCGAGCGCCTGACCTCCGCCAGCGACGAGGAAGTGATCGACGACATCTTCCAGACCTTTGCCGCGCGCACCAAGCAGGAACAGTCGGCAGCGGCGGTGGAGAAGGCCCGTTCCGATGCGCAGGCCGAAGCCGGCCTGATGATGGAGGCGCTCGACACGGCGGCCTACGGCAAATACGGCCGGGACTGGTACGCCAAGCACCCCTATAATCTCGAACGCTTCACCCAGATGATCCGCGACAAGCTGAAGAAGGATGGCGTTCTCGATCCGCACAATGCGATCCACATCAAGGCCATGGCCAACCTGCTGTCGACCGGGCTGGTGCACGGGACGAATTCGAAGGCCTATCAGGACCAACTGGCCAAGTTCGGGGAATATCGGACCATGGTCGCCAAGAACAGCGGCCTGACGGTCGAGCCGCAGCAGCCGGCGGGCGATCTCTCCGGTCAGTACAAGGGACGGATCTCCGGCCAGGCGTCGGGTTCCCTGACCCTGGTGGTGCAGGGAACCTCGATCACCGGCTCCATATCGGGCACGTTCGAGGGCGATGGTTTTACCGCACGGTTCTCCGGCGCGCTCGCCGCGGACGGTTCGTTCAGCGCGCCGACCGCGGGCGTGCTGCAGGGCAAGCTGTTCGACGAGGTCAAGCCCTATCCGTTCAACGGCACGGTCAGCGGCCGCATCGACGGGCAGTCGGGCTCGGGTCAATGGTCGGGCAAGAACCAATGGGGCGGCGGCAGCGGCAGCTGGCAGGCATCGAAATAGACAAAGACGCGCCGACCCGACGCGGGCAGACAGCCAAGGAGCTCGGACGCAGCGCGCGCCGCCGGCTCAGGCGCGTGCGGCTTCGGCGCCCATCGTACCGTCTTCGCGCTCGGCCATCCGGATCAGATCGGCCGTGGTCTGCGGCTTGCCGAAGAGATAGCCCTGGCCCTGCTCGCAGCCGATCAGGCGGAGGAACTTGAGCTCCTCCTCGGTCTCGACGCCCTCGCAGATCATGGCGATACCGAGACCCTGGCACAGCGCCCGCACCGAATTGACGATCGCCTGGCTGGCCGTGTTCTCGATCAGGGTTCGCACGAACATCTGGTCGACCTTGATCTTGTCGAGCGGGAAGCGGGCGAGATAGCCGAAGGACGAATAGCCGGTGCCGAAATCGTCGAGCGCGACCGAGACCCCGAGCGCCTTGAGCGCCGACAGCCTGTCGAACAGTTCCGGCGACGGGTTGAGGAAGGTCGATTCGGTGATTTCGATGTGCAGCCGTTTCGGCGGCAGGCCGGTGAGGTCCAGCACGTCCCTGACCGCGCCGATGATATCGCCGCGCTGGAACTGCAACGGCGAGACGTTGACCGCGACGGTCAGGTCCTCGCGCCAGGTCAGCGCGTCGCGGCAGGCCTGCTCCAGCGCCCAGCGGCCCAGCTGCTCGATGAAGCCGTTGGCCTCGGCGATTTCGATGAAGACCTGCGGTGAGATGAAACCCAGTTCCGGATGCTGCCAGCGCAACAAGGCCTCGGCGCCGACCAGCCGTCGGTCCCTGAGGAGAACCTGCGGCTGGTAGAGCACGCGCATTTCTCTTCTGTCCAGCGCATGCCAGAGTTCAGATTCGATGAGCCGCGCCGCCGCGTGGCGCGCGCCGCTCTCCGGATCGAACTGAACGAGCCCGCTGCCGTTCGTCTGCCGGGCCTCGTCAAGCGCCAGTTCGGCCTCGGCGACCAGTGCCGCGCCCTGTCCGTCGGCTGTCTCGGTGCGGAAGACCATACCGATATGCACGCCGAGCTGGGCCTTGGCGTCGGTCACGTCGAAGGGCGCCGACACCGTGCTGACGATCGCCTCGGCGATCGAGCGGGCTTCGGCTTCGCTGACGGGAATGGTGGTGAAGGCCGCGAAGGTGTCGCCGCCGAGTCGGCCGATGGCCGAGAGCCGACCGTCGAGCCGCACCAGCCGCCGCACGACGGCCTTGAGCAGCGCGTCGCCCTTCTCGCGGCCGAGCGTGGCGTTGATCGTCTTGAAGCGGTGCAGGTTTACGGCATAGACCGCATGGCCGGTCCCGGGCGGCGGCGTGACCGTCATCCTGTCGTCGATTTCCGTAACGAAAGCCGAGCTGCGCAATGCGCCGGTCAGCACGTCGTGGCGGGACAGGAAGCCGATCCGTTCTTCCTGCCGTCGGCGTTCGGTGATGTCGCGGGCGGTGATGCAAGCGACGAAGATATGGTCTTCGCCCTGACGGCTTTTTCCCGCCGCGAGCGCCAGCCGCGAGGTGGTGATCGTATATTCGATGATCCGGCGCCGGTCGCCGCCGTCGTGCAGCTCCAGCTCGTTCAGTGCGGCCGGCCGGCCGCGGTCGTTGCGCAGATCCTCAATCGAGCGGGCGATGTCCGCGCGCCATTGTTCTGGCAGCAGGGACTGGACGCTTTGACCGTCTTGCGCCGCGGCAATGTCGGGAAGCATGTCGGCGAGCCGTGCGCTGTGTTCGACGAGCAGGCCGTCCTCGTCGACGACGAGAATGGCATCGGCACTGTCGCTGATCACCTGGCCGAGCAGGTTGCGGCTGTTGTCGGCCTCGACCGAAGCGAGGCGCAGCAGCCATGTCCTCAGGTCGAGTTCCTCCAGCACGCGCACCGTGACGACCAGGCCGAGCAGCACATGGGCCGACACGGTCGGCAGCAGCAGGCCCCGGGTGGACTGGAGCCAGAAGGCGGCACCTTCCAGGCCGATCAGGGTCGTGCCGATCAGCAGCGATTGAAGGCGCAGGCTGCGTCGCGGCGACAACGCGGCGAACCCGACAAAACCGACCGCGAGCAGAAGCGGAACGACGTTGAGCGGCGTCAGGCTGCGGTTTTGCAGCAGGGTTTCCGTGGCGATGATCTGGACCATCGGACCCGACTCCAGCCCGTGAACGGGCACGAAGAAGCTGTCCTTGAGCTCGATCGCGGTTGCGCCGACCACGACGATCTTGTCGGCGAAGGCGGAGGGATCGATACGCCCCGAGACGACGTCGATCACGGAGAAGCGGGGAACGGTCGCGGGATCGATGGAAAAGTCGATGACGAACGGCGCCGAGCGCGTATCGGCAACCCCGGCGAGCGTCGCTGGCGCCGACATGACGAATTCGCTCCCCTGCATCTCGCCATAGGGGAATTTCCGGATGATGCCGTCGCTGTCGGCCCGCACGCTGACGCTGGCGGTCCACGCGTGGTCGGCGAAGATCTCGTTCGGCGAGGTGACGCCGGTGGCGTCGGAACTGCCGTTGGTGGAGTTGTACTGGGTGAAGGACGGCAGCAGCACCCCGCCGCCGGCCGCCTCGAGCGCTTGCGCAAACGCTGCGTCGCTGCTCGGCGACGAACGAGAGCTGAAATCGATGTCGAGCAGGATGTCGCGCGCCTGCGCGCCGGCCAGCGTGTCGATCAGGCGGCCATAGACGGTCCTGTCCCAGGGCCAGACCCCGATTTCATCCAGGCTGTACTTGTCGATGGTGACGAAGACCACGTCGCCGGTGGCAACACGCGGTGCCCAGGCCATGCGCCGCGCCGTTAGCCCGGCGTCGAAACGCGTGAAGGCGCCGAAACCCGCCAGGCTGCCGACCACGCACAGCAAGGCGGCGAGCACAAGCAGCCTACGGATCGGGATTGCAGCTTTCACCATGCTGTACTTTCTGCCGGCAATCAAAAATCACGACGGCTGAAAAAAAGGACTTTGATCAATCGTCGCCGTCATCATCGTTCCCGTTCCCGTTCCCGTTCCCGTTCCCGTTCCCGTT
>NZ_KI912495.1:26256-410101 GCF_000518785.1 Paenirhizobium selenitireducens ATCC BAA-1503
CCGTTGCCGTTTCCGTTGCCGTTGCCGTTCCCGTTCCCGTTTCCGTTGCCGTTGCCGTTCCCGTTGCCGTTCCCGGTTCCGTTCCCATTCCCGCTACCGTTCCCGGCCGAGGTGGACTGTCCGTTATCGCTGTTGCTGCCGGCCGTGGCGCTCTTGCCCTTGGTGCCGGTCGTCGGCTGGGAGACGCTGGGAACGGCCGGGCTGGTCACGGCCACGTTCACCACCGGTGCCTTGGGGCCTGGGCCGACCACGCTGAGGGATCCGGTCATGGTCGGAGACACCGCGACGGACTGGCCGGGGCGCACGTCGACCGCCTGGCCGCGGCGCGGATCGGTGACGCCGACGACCCCGCGCGCGACACCGAGATTGGCGCCCTGGTGGTCTACCCGCACGGTAAATCGGGTTCCCTTCACCACGGCAGCGAGGAACGGCGTCTGGACGGAAAGACTGCGTCCGTCGCGTTTTTCGAAGTCGACCAGAACCTCGCCGACCTGCTGGGCGATCTCGAATTTCTTGCCCACGCGGTCCTTGGCGAAGATTGCCGTCAGCGTGCCGGGCTGGACCGTGACCATGTCTTCGTCATGGACGAGCACGACGCGCCCACGCGGGCCGGTGCTGATCCAGGCGCCCGCGGGCACTTCCATGCCCTGGTCGAGACGCAGCCAGGTGTACTTGTCCAAGGTGTAGTTGACTGGCTGCTTGACCTTGGAAACGGTCCATCCTTCGGCCCATGCGCCGGCGGCTTGGAACAGTGTCAGGACGATCGCGGCAATGGCGATGGATACGCGGTACATGAGTGCCCCCCGGCGAGAAAATCAGCCGGAAGCGTAAAACATTCAAAATAACAAATGCCTAACGTCTAAATGACAGGTCCCGAAAGGATATGTGGGCCTGCCGGCAAAAAATGTTTCAAAAGGAAACACCCCGGCCATGGCTGACCGGGGCGGCACTGTTCCCGAATTGTGCCAACGGCGCTTAGAGCGTGCCCTGACGCTGCTGGATCATCATGTAGGTGTCGAAACCGTATTCGGCGACCTGGGCCCACAGATAGGCATCCTTCTTGAAGGCCTGCTGGCTGTCATAGAGCTTCTTGAAGTTCTCGTTCTTGGCGCTGAGATCGGCATAGGTCTCCAGCGCCGCCTTGTGGCAGACGTCGAGGATGTCCGAGCCGAAGGCGCGAAGCTCTGTGCCCTGTGCCACCAGCTGGCGAAGGGCCGCGGCATTCGAGGCGTCGTAGCGGGCCAGCATGCGGGCGTTCGCAGCCGCGCAGGCGTCGGTCAGGATGCGCTTGTAGTTGGCCGGCAGTTCGTTGAACGTGTCGGAATTGAAGAAGGCGTGGACGGCCGGGCCGCCTTCCCACCACGCCGGATAGTAGTAGTATTTGGCGACCTTGTGGAAGCCGAGCTTCAGGTCGTCATAGGGGCCGACGAATTCGGTGGCGTCGATCGTGCCCTTCTCGAGTGCCGGGTAGACGTCCGAGCCGGCGATCTGCTGCGGCGTGACGCCGACCTTGCTCATGACTTCGCCGGCGAGGCCGGCAATGCGCATCTTCAAGCCCTTGAGATCGTCGATCGTCTTGATTTCCTTGCGGTACCAGCCGCCCATCTGGGCGCCGGTATTGCCGGCGGGCAGCGCATAGAGCTTGTGGCCGGCGAGAAATTCGTTGAGCAGCTCGTTGCCGCCGCCGGCGGTGAACCAGGCATTGGTCATGCGGGCATTAAGGCCGAACGGAATGGCCGTGCCGAGCGCAAAGGCCGGATCCTTGCCAATGTAATAGTAGCAGCAGGTGTGCGCCATCTCGACGGTGCCGGCGGCGACCGCATCGGCGGCCTGCAGCGGCGGGATGATCTCGCCGGCGGCAAACGGGGTGATGGTGAAATTGCCGCTGGTGGCCTCGGACACGCTCTGGGCGATGTCGGTGGCGGCGCTGAAGATGATGTCGAGGCTCTTCGGGAAGGATGAGGTCAGGCGCCAGTTGAGCTTCGGATTTTCCTGGGCGATGGCAGGGGCGGCAAGCGTGACGGAGGCGGCAGCACCCAAGCCGGCGGCGCCGGCCTGCTGGAAGAATTTACGGCGGTTCATGGTCTTTAGCCTTGGTTGTTTCCTATAATCGTCCTCCCCCTCCGGAGGCGGGTCTAGCCATCATGACCCGTTCATGCAAGCCCGAAAGCAGTCTGAATTGCGCGCTGGGGCGGTGATGCTTGCGGAAAATTGCGTTGATCGAGCGCGAAGCTTGCAAAAACTGCGCAAGGCCTCTTTGCGGTGGGATGGCGCGAGGCCCGCTCAGGTCGATGGCTGGATGCGTCGGGCCGGGTCGTCGAGGGCCGGATTGTAAAACAGGGCGAGCACGAGGCTGCGGGCGATCCGTTCGGCCGTCGCCATGAACCAGCCGCGCGCTTCTTCCGTCGCTTCCATGTCGACGAGGGTTTGGTTGAACAGCGCCAGCCATTCGACGAAAAGGCCCTCGGTGACGCCGGCCACGCCGTGATGAGCCTGGACCGGCTTGCCGCCATAGGCGCCGTTCTTGAACGCGACCGAAGCCCAGAAGGCCTTCATCTTGGCGAGGTGCGCGGGCCAGCGGCCGGAAAGTCGGCCGTCGAAGACGGGGCCGAGGTTCGGATGGGCCTGGATCCGGCTGTAGAAGGTCTCGACCAGCCGGTCTATGAAGGCCGGATCGACGCCCATTGCGGCCATCTGCGCCTCGGCGCGGGCGGTGATTTCCGCCCGGTGCGCGGCGCGGCCGATCAGATCATCCTGCATCGCCATGTCCTTCCGTCATTCTTGGTCGTCTCCACGCTTGTCGCGTATCGTCGGGCGGGCGTCAAACGCGCGGGTCCGTGCCGATCGTCGCATCGGCGGCTTCCCTGCGTTTGTGCGCACTGCGGCATCGCTGCGGCTTGACCTGGAAAACACGACGCAATAAGTTTAGAACAATTATAAAGAACAGGATAGGCACCGATGCTCGCGCGCTTTTTTTCTTCGTCGAAACGACCGTTTTCCAGCCTGAGCGAACAGGAAATCCTGGCGCTGGCGATTTCCTCGGAAGAGGACGATGCGCGCATCTATCTCGCCTATGCCGACCAGCTGCGCGAACAGTATCCGCAGTCGGCCAAGGTGTTCGAGGACATGGCGGAGGTCGAGCACACCCATCGCAACCAGCTGATCGACATGCACCGCCTGCGCTTCGGCGAACGCATTCCGCTGATCCGCCGCGAGCATGTGAGCGACTTCTACCATCGCAAGCCCGACTGGCTGCGCGCCAACCAGAGCCTCGACCAGATCCGCGCCGAGGCGGAGACGATGGAGCAGGGTGCCTATCGCTTCTATATCGCCGCGGCGCAGCGCACGACGGACGCCCAGACGCGCAAGCTGCTCGGCGATCTGGCGCTGGCCGAGCAGGGCCATGAGGAAATCGCCTCCATGCTCGGCGAGCGCCACACGCCGGAAGACGTCAAGGCGGAAGAGGATGCGAGCGCCCACCGCCAGTTCGTGCTGACCTATGTGCAGCCGGGCCTTGCCGGGCTGATGGACGGATCGGTCTCGACGCTGGCGCCGATCTTCGCCGCCGCCTTCGCCACCGGCGATACCTGGCAGACCTTCCTCGTCGGCCTGTCCGCCTCGGTCGGCGCCGGCATTTCCATGGGCTTCACTGAAGCCGCCCACGACGACGGCAAGCTGTCCGGTCGCGGCTCGCCGATCAAGCGCGGCCTGGCCTCGGGCATCATGACGGCGCTCGGCGGTCTCGGCCATGCGCTGCCCTATCTGATCCCGCACTTCTGGACGGCGACCCTCACCGCCGCCGTGGTCGTCTTCATCGAACTCTGGGCGATCGCCTTCATCCAGAACAAGTACATGGAGACGCCTTTCCTGCGCGCCGCCATGCAGGTCGTGCTCGGCGGCTCGCTGGTCCTGGCGGCCGGCATCCTGATCGGCAACGGTTGATCCTTGTCATGACGCCGCAACACGAATAGCGTAGCGGCGTCATCATGAAACCATCCCCCGCCACCCTCGGCATGGGCGTTTCCATGACCGTCGGTTATGGCACGCTCTATTATTCCTTCTCCATACTGGCTCCCGAAATCGCCCGCGAATTCGGCTGGTCGCAGAGCTTTGTCTTCGCGGTTTTCTCGATCGGCCTGCTGGGCGGCGCCGTCTCCGCACCGATCATCGGGCGGCTGATCGACCGCTTCGGCGCACGCCCCGTGCTGACCTTCGGGTCGATCCTTGCCGCCGCCGCTCTCGCAGGCCTATCGATGGTGCAGAACGGCTGGCAGTTCGCCGCCGTCACTCTGGCGGCCGAATTCGTGTCGATCGCCGTGCAGTACGATGCGGGCTTTGCCGCGCTGGCCCAGCGTCACGGCCAGGAGGCCAGAAGCCAGATCACCCTGGTGACGCTGGTCGCGGGCTTTGCCTCGACGGTGTTCTGGCCGCTGATCCAGTGGCTCTTGACGATGATGACCTGGCGCGAGGTCTATCTCGTGCTCGCCGGTCTCAACCTGGCGCTCGCCCTTCCGGTGCACGCGCTCTGGCCGTCCTATCGACGCGAGGTCGCAGTCCCGCAAAAATCATCGGCCGAAGCCGGCGCTCCCGCCGTCGCCAGCCGCCGGCCGCATCTCGCGCTGATGGCCATCAGCCTTTCGGCCGGCGGTTTCGTTCTCTCGGCCATGGGCGCATCGCTCCTGGTGCTGCTCGGCGATGCCGGCTTCACGCCGGCGATCGCCACCCTGACCGGCAGCCTGATTGGTCCGTCGCAGGTCGCCGCCCGCGTCATCGAATATGCGCGCCGGGGCGTGCTGTCTCCACCTGTGACGGGGCTGATCGCCACGGGGGCGATCTTTCTGGCGCTGACCTTGCTGTTTGCCGCGGCCATTTTCCCGGCCGTCGCCATCGTGCTGGTCTTCGCCGTCTTCTTCGGCATCGGGCAGGGGCTGACCTCGATCATCCGCGGCGTCCTGCCGCTGCACTTTTTCGGCACGGCAGGCTACGGCCGCACCATGGGCACGTTGTCGGGTATCCGCATGGTCCTGTCGGCCGCCGCCCCGGTGACGATCATCTTCGTCAATGAGCGTCTGGGCGTCGAGGCCGCGATCGGCTGCCTGCTTCTGATGGGGGCTATCGGTCTTCTGGCGATGGTCGGACTTTCCCGCCTGCCGCCGCTGCGCTTAGACGCGGAACGCCGGGGCCAGCTGTCCTAAAACATCGGACGTTGTCTAGTCGAGCGCGCCGACCATGACGTCGGTGGTGCCGTTCTCGATCGTCACCCAGCGACCGGTATCGAAGCTCGCCTGGCGCTTGAGATAGGTATAGGGCGTCTCGGTCCACAGCTTGACGTCGTTGACGAGGTTGTCGAGGACGAAATCGCCCTGGGCACTGCGCAACGTCAGTACGGCATGGCCTTCGCCGTCGGGCTTGCGCACCACGGTGATCAGCAGGTCGGCGGGCGAAAAGCCCGCTTCCATCATCTTTTCGCGCTTCAGCAGGACAAAGTCCTCGCAGTCGCCCGCATCGACCGGATAGGCCCACACTTCCTCGCGGCCATAGGCATCGGCATCGGTGACCGGCGTGATGGCGGAATTGACGGTCAGGTTGATGTCGCGCACCACGTCCCAGCCATGCGGGGTCAGTCGCGGCAGGGCGCCAGACTTGCTCTTCACGCTGCATTCGTCGCGATGCAGGCGGCAAAATTCGTAATGACCGATCGGCTGTGACGTGACGCTGCCCGTCGTCATCGACAGCAGTGTCTTGGGTGCGGTGAAGCCGGTGCCGGCCGGCGCCGATACACCAAGCACCACAAGCAACGCAGCAAAAGCGCGCGATCGGTTCATCATGAACTCGTCCCTTTAATCCTTAACAAAACGTTAAGGTCCAAGCGGGTTTCGAGTCAATCGCGGTGGCGCCCGCGCGTTAGGGATTTGTCAACTATGGTTAAAATGCTACAGGCCCGGCGCGCCGTCCGTCGCGGCCATGGACAGGATCGCCGCCTTCATCCGCGCGATGTCCTCGGGGCGGGACAGCCGATGGTCGCCATCGCGCACCAGGGTGAGTACGACATCGTCGGCCGGCAGGAATTCCATGAGCTTGAGCGCATGGGCATAGGGTACGTCGGGATCGGCCATACCCTGCAGGATATGCACCGGGCAACCGGTTTGGATGATGCCGGTCAGCACGCGGTTGGCGCGGCCGTCCTCGATCAGGGCGCGGGTGAAGATGTTTGGCTCGGGGCTGTATTCCGATGGTTCCTCGAAATAGCCGCGCTCGGCCAGCGACGCCCGCTCGACGTCGGAAAGGTTCGGCTCGATCAGTTCGATGGTGAAGTCCGGCGCCGGTGCGATCAGCACCATGCCGACAACGCGGGGGCCTAAACCGCGACGCGCAAGCGCCTGCACGAGCCTGAGCGCGATCCAGCCGCCCATCGACGAGCCGACCAGCACGACGCTCTGCGGTGCGACATGGTCGAGAACGGCCAGCGCCTCCTCAAGCCAGCGCGTGATCGTGCCGGAGCGGAACGCGCCGCCGGAGGCGCCGTGGCCGGAATAGTCGAAACGGATCGCTGCCAGACCCTTTTCCGCCGCCAGCGCATCCATTTCGATCGCCTTGGTGCCGCTCATGTCGGACCGGTAGCCGCCGAGCCAGACGAGCGCCGGCCTTGACGGCTCGGACGCCGGACCGGCGGGGCGGAGAAGGAGCGCGATGTCGCGGGCGTCGCCGCCGTTGCCCACCGTAATTGTCTCGGCGCGCGGGGCGGAATGGATCGTGGTCATGCAGGGCTCCCTGGGCGTGAATGGCCCTGTAAAACAGATTCGCGAAGTGACGGACAGCAGGTGATTTTCGATCCGAAGCGTGTTATTGACTTGCCGAGCGGCAATAGCCAAATAGCTGAAACGCTAGAAGCCCGCGCTTGAAGCGCGTTGCCGCAAGGCTCAACAGTTCAGGAGAATACGACCATTCGCAGACCTTTCAAAGCCGATGCCCCTGTCAAGGAAGGGCCGCGCTCCAATCGGGAGATCCGGATTCCCCGGGTCCAGCTTATCAATGACGAAGGCCAGAACCTCGGCATCGTGCCGACGGACGAGGCGCTCAGGATGGCGGAAGAGGCGGGTCTCGATCTCGTCGAGATCTCGCCCAATGCCGAGCCGCCGGTTTGCAAGATCCTGGACCTCGGCAAGCTGAAATTCGCCAACCAGAAGAAGGCGGCCGAAGCGCGCAGGAAGCAGAAGATCGTCGAGGTCAAGGAAATCAAGATGCGTCCCAACATCGACACCCATGACTATGAGGTGAAGATGAAGGCGATGAACCGCTTCTTCGAAGAGGGTGACAAGGTCAAGGTGACGCTGAAGTTCCGCGGTCGTGAAATGGCCCACCAGGAACTCGGCATGAAGCTTCTGCAGCAGGTGAAGGAAGATACCGTCACCATCGCCAAGGTCGAGGCCGAGCCGAAGCTCGAAGGCCGGCAGATGATGATGGTGCTCGCGCCGAAGTGAGTCTGAAAAGACGCACCGCGAAACAAGCCGCCGCTAAGGCGGCTTTTTTCATGGGCCGTTGCTGACATTTCCCTGACAGCCCCGTTGGGCAAGCTGTCAGCCTCCCGGATGCATGATGCTCGTCATAGAGTTCATCACAGCAAACCGGAGGATAACATGATCAACCTTTTGCGCAGGCACCTGCTCGTCTCGACCACCGCCCTCTTCTCGCTCACCCTTGCGCCGGCGCTCGTTTCCGCGCTGTCGGCCCCCCTTGGCGCATCGATCGTCTCGGTCGCGCTCGCCGACGATGACAATGATGGCGGCAACGACGACGACGGCGGTGACGATGACAACGGCAGTGACGACGACAACGGCGGCAATGACGACAACGGCAATGACGACGGCGGTAATGACGACAGCGATAACGGCAATGACGACGATGACAACGGCACCGATGACAATGACAACGGTACCGACGACGACGACAACGGTACGGATGACGACTCGACGGATGATAACGGCGTCGATGACAATGGTACCGATGACGACTCCACCGGCGCGAATGCAGATGGCGAACGCACCAGCCTCGTGGTCAACGACGCCCAGCTGCGTGGGCTGAAGAACGGTTCGATGGTTGCAGTTGACCAGAAGGGTCGCCGCCTCGCCCTCGAAATGGAGCGGAACCGCAACCGGACCGAAGTCAAGATAAAGGCGCCGCGCAATTCGGTGACTGCCGTGACAATCGTCCCGGCCAACTGAGGTCCGTCGAAACGGATGCGGCGCAGCCGCCGGTGCCGCAGCCGTTTCACCCCGCCCGCAACCCGGGCGGGGTCTTCTCGTTGCAGTGGCGCATCGGCCCGACAGTCGCTAGTCTCAATGGTGATCGACCGGCGAAGAGAACGACGAAATCGTGAAAATGATGAACAGGCGAGATTTCCTGCTGTTGTTGCTGGCGGCGCTGCCCGGCGCCGGCGCAATGCTGCATGTCAATCCGGTGTTGGCGGACGACGATGACGGCGGCGACGATGGTGGAGACGACGGCGGCGACGATGGCGGCGATGACGGCGGCGACGATGGCGGCGATGACGGCGGCGACGACGATAGCGGAAATGACGATGATGGCGGCAATGACGATGATGGCAAGGACAGCGCCGACAAAGACGGCGACGCGGACGACCACGTCGAAGCGCGTGATGCCGTTCGTAACGGCCGCATCCTGCCGCTTCGCGAAATCCTGAACCGGGTGAAAGCCATGCGTGCCGGGCGTGTCCTGTCGGTCGATCTGACGCTGGGCGGCAGGACGCCGGTCTATATCCTCAAGGTCGAGAACAACACGGGAAGCGTGCGCACGCTTCGCCTCAATGCGGAGACGGGTCGCGCGCTCGGCCCGTTCGCATGGTGGTGACGACATGAGGTTGCTGCTTGCCGAAGATGATCGCGATATCGCGGAACACACGAAAGCCAAGCTCGAGGCGGAGGGCTATCTCGTCGACCATCTCGCCTCCGGCCCCGAGGTCTGGGAGGAGGGCGAGACCGGCGACTATGCCGCCATCATCCTCGATCTTGGCCTGCCGGGCATGGACGGCCTGTCGATCCTCAAGCGCTGGCGGGCAAGCGGCCTCGATACGCCGATCCTCGTCCTGACGGCGCGCGGTTCCTGGATGGAGCGGGTCGATGGCTTCGAGGCCGGCGCGGACGACTACCTGCCGAAGCCGTTTCGCAGCGAGGAACTGATCGCCCGTCTCAAGGCCTTGCTGCGCCGCTCCCGCAAGCGCCCGTCGCCGATCAAGTCGGCGGGGCGTTTCGTGGTCGACGACCAGACGCGGCGGGTCACCTATGACGGCCAGCCGCTGGAACTGACCGCGCTGGAATATCGCCTCGTGCAAATGCTTGTCAGCGAGCCGGGCCGCGTCTTCGATCCGATCGAGATCGCCCGACGCGTGCAGGGGCGGGACGACGACACGGCCAAGAACTCGGTCGAGGCTATGATCGCCCGGCTTCGGCGCAAGACCGATCCGGAAGCGATCGAGACGCGCCGGGGCTTCGGCTATGTGCTGCCGGATCAAGACGCATGATCCATTCGCTCCGGATCCGGGTCGTCCTCGGCGCCTTTGCCGCCATCGTCTTCATTCTTCTGGTGCTGGGTTATGGCCTGAGCCGTGTCTTTTCCGGCTATGTCGCCGAGCGCTACAGGGTGGAAATGGCGGGCATCGTCGATCAGCTCGCTGCGGGCCTGGAGCTGCGCGACGGCAAGGTGGTTCTCGAAAAGACGCCGACCGATCCCCGCTTCACGCTTCCCGGCAGTGGACGGTACTGGCAGGTGGTTCCCCAACCGGGCGAGGTGCTGCGCTCGCGGTCGCTGTGGGATATCGACCTGCCGGCCGATGCGCTGCTTCCGGCGGATTACGGGTTCCTGGCGGCGGAGGGGCCCGACGGTGCCGACCTTCTTGTCTATCAGCGTGCGATCTCTCTCGATGAGCCGCATGGCTCGCGGCGGTTTACGCTGTCGGCCGCCTTCGATCGTTTCGAGTTCGACGATGCGGTTGCCCAGTTTCACAGTGCCATGGCCCTGATGCTGACCCTCAGCGCCACAGTCCTAGTGGCCGCCGCGATCTTTCAGGTGGGCGTCGGGCTCGCGCCTCTCGTGCGCCTTCAGCAGCGGGTGGGGCTGGTGCGCTCCGGACAGGCGAATTCGGTCGACGATGTCGGCGTGTCGGAACTGCGGCCGCTCGTTTCCGAGCTCAACCTGCTGCTCCAGGAACGCGAGACGGCCGTCGAACGGGCGCGAGCCCGGGCCAGCGATCTAGCGCATGGCCTGAAGACGCCCTTGACCGTCCTTCTCCATCTCGCCGACCAGCTTCCGCCCGAAGAGAAGGAACTGGCGCGCCAGCAGGTGGATCTCATTCGCCAGCGCGCCGACCGCCAGCTGCAATCGGCACGGCTGGGCGTCGAGCAGATGAGCCTGACCGAACTCGGCTCGCTGGTCGGCAAGCTGGTCATGGTGCTGAGGCCGATCACCGAGCCGAGCGGTATCGAATGGTTGATCCGCGTTCCGGCCGGGCTTGCCGTGGACATGGACGCGGCGGATTTCGCAGAAGCGCTGGGCAACGTGCTCGACAACGCCACCCGGTTTGCCCGGGGCGAAATCCGCATCACGGCCACCGGCGAGGACAAGGCGGCGGTGGTGACCGTTGAGGACGACGGACCGGGCGTGGCGGACACGGACCTGGCCATCCTCCCGTCGCGGGGCGTGCATCTGGGGGATGACGACGGCGGTTCCGGTCTAGGGCTTTCCATCACGGCGGAAATCCTGTCGGCCTATGGCGGTGTGCTGGAGCTCGGCCGCTCCGAACTCGGCGGGCTGTCGGTCCGGCTGTCTGTGCCGCTTCGCGGGTAGCGGGTTCGCACCATCGGTGCCGTTCGAGATTCCCGATGTGACCCGTTGCGCTTTTATCCGTCAGCGGTTATAAGCGCGCGTCCGAACGGTCCGGCAGGGCATGCCGTGGCCGTTCTTTATGCTTGAAAACGGGCGTCGTCTGTCCGTTTCGATACAAGAACAATGGAGTAGCAAAATGCCCAAGATGAAGACGAAGTCCTCCGCCAAAAAGCGGTTCAAGATCACTGCCACCGGCAAGGTCCTCGCGGCCGCCGCCGGCAAGCGTCACGGCATGATCAAGCGGTCCAACAAGTTCATCCGCGATGCACGCGGCACGATGGTTCTTTCCGAAGCTGACGGCAAGAAGGTCATCAAGAACTACCTGCCGAACGGTCTCTGAGACCCTTTCGCTTTTTGGATCATTAAGGAGATCATGACATGGCACGCGTAAAACGTGGCGTAACTTCCCGCGCCAAGCACAACAAGGTATTCAAGGCAGCCAAGGGTTTCTACGGCCGCCGCAAGAACACGATCCGCGCAGCAAAGGCAGCTGTGGATCGTTCGAAGGCATTCGCCTACCGCGACCGCAAGGTCAACAAGCGCAACTTCCGCGCCCTGTGGATCCAGCGTATCAACGCTGCTGTGCGCGAACACGGCCTGACCTATGGCCGCTTCATCGACGGTCTGAACAAGGCCGGCATCGAAGTCGACCGCAAGGTTCTGTCCGACATGGCCATCCACGAACCGGCAGCCTTCGGCTCGCTGATCGCGGCTGCCAAGAAGGCACTGGCCTACCTCAAGGACGCCGGCACGGCGAACGAGTTTGAAAGCGCGGTCAAGTAAGCCAGCGCTTCCCAAGCTTTTGTAAAAAGAAATTGTTGGGAAACCCGCGCTGGCAGGGCTAGCGCGGGTTTTTCATTTTGTCGTCATGCCGGGGCGTTAGGGACCCGCGGTGGTATAAGGGGCAGGAAACGGACATGTCCGATCTCGACAGTTTGAAAACGGCGCTTCTCGCCGACATCGCCGCGGCGGACAATGAAGCCGATATCGAAGCGGTCCGCGTCGCCGCCCTCGGCAAGAAGGGTTCGGTTTCCGAACTCCTGAAGACGCTGGGCTCGATGACGCCGGAAGAGCGCCAGACGCGCGGTGCGGCGATCAACGCGCTGAAGAACGAAATCACCGAAAAGATCACTGCCCGCAAGGCCGAGCTGAAGGACGCCGCCATCACCGCGCGGCTGAAGGCCGAGACCGTCGACGTCTCGCTGCCCGTCCGCTCCTCGCCGGCCGAGCGCGGCCGCATCCATCCGATCAGCCAGATCGTCGACGAGATCACCGCGATCTTCGCCGACATGGGCTTCTCGATCGCCGAAGGCCCGGATATCGAGACCGACTACTACAATTTCACCGCGCTCAACTTCCCCGAAGGCCATCCGGCCCGCGAGATGCACGACACCTTCTTCCTGGAGCCGGACGACAACGGCGACCGCAAGGTTCTGCGCACCCATACCTCGCCGGTGCAGGTGCGCACCATGGAAGCGCAGAAGCCGCCGATCCGCATCGTCATTCCCGGCAAGACCTACCGCCAGGACAGTGACGCCACGCACTCGCCGATGTTCCATCAGGTCGAAGGCCTGGTCATCGACAAGACCGCCAATGTCGGCCATCTGCGCTGGATCCTGGAAGAGTTCTGCAAGGCCTTCTTCGAGGTCGACAATGTCGTGATGCGCTTCCGCCCATCCTTCTTCCCGTTCACGGAGCCGTCCTTCGAGGTCGACATCCAGTGCGACCGCTCGTCCGGCCCGATCGTCAAGTTCGGCGAGGGTACCGACTGGATGGAAATCCTCGGCTGCGGCATGGTCCATCCGAACGTGCTGCGCGCCGGCGGTCTCGATCCCGACGAATACCAGGGCTTTGCCTGGGGCATGGGGCTCGACCGCATCGCCATGCTGAAATACGGCATGCCGGACCTGCGCGACTTCTTCAACGCCGACGTGCGCTGGATGAGCCATTACGGTTTCCGTCCGCTCGACATGCCGACCCTGTTCGGCGGCCTGAGCGCGTAAGGAGGATAGACCCATGAAATTCACACTCTCCTGGCTGAAGGATCACCTGGAAACCGACGCCACACTCGAGGAAATCTGCGAGCGCCTGACGGCGATCGGTCTCGAGGTCGAGGACGTCGATGACAAGGCGGCCTACAAGCCCTTCGTCATTGCGAAGATCCTTACCGCTGAAAAGCATCCCGAAGCCGACCGGCTGAAGGTCCTGACGGTCGATGCCGGCGACGGTGCAGCGCCGGTGCAGATCGTCTGCGGCGCACCGAATGCGCGTGCCGGCCTGGTCGGTGCGCTGGCCCGTCCCGGCACCTATGTGCCCGGCATCGACGTGACGCTCGCCGTCGGCAAGATCCGCGGCGTGGAAAGCCACGGCATGATGTGCTCCGAAAAGGAGCTCAACATGTCGGACAATCACGACGGCATCATCGACCTGCCCGCCGATGCGCCGGTCGGCACGAGCTTCGCGTCCTATGCCGGCCTCGACGATCCGGTCATCGAGATCAACCTGACGCCGAACCGCCCGGACTGCACGAGCGTCTTCGGCATTGCCCGCGATCTCGCCGCCTCCGGCCTGGGCAGGCTCAAGACCGCGAAGGCGCCCGAGTTCAAGACCGACGGCGAAACGCCGATCGAAGTGAAGATCGTGCTCGACGACGAGAAGCTCTGCCCGGGCTTTGCCTATCGCCTGGTGCGCGGCGTGAAGAACGGTCCGAGCCCGCGCTGGATGCAGCAGCGGCTGCTGGCGATCGGCCTTCGTCCGATCTCGGCGCTGGTCGACGTCACCAACTACATGACCATCGACCAGGGCCGGCCGATGCACGTCTTCGACGCCGACAAGGTCAAGGGCGCGCTCGTGGTTCGCCGCGCCCGCGAGGGCGAGGAAATCCTGGCGCTCGACACCCGCACCTACAAGCTCAACCCGGCCAACGTCATCATCGTCGACGACAATGGTCCGGAATCGATCGGCGGCATCATGGGTGGCGAACACTCCGGCTGCGACGAGAATACCGTCAACGTGCTGATCGAATCCGCGCTGTGGGATCCGATCAACATCGCCAAGACCGGCCGCAGCCACGGCATCATCACCGATGCGCGCTATCGCTTCGAGCGCGGCGTCGACCCGGAATACATGATGCCCGGTCTCGAGCGCACCACCGAACTGGTTCTTTCCATGTGCGGCGGCACCGCGGCCAAGGCCAAGGTCGTCGGCTACAAGGGTTTCGACCGCAAGATCGTCGATTTCCCCTTCTCGGAAGTGAAGCGGCTGACCGGGCTTACCGTCTCCAACGACGAATCGCGCCAGATCCTGACCGGCCTCGGCTTCGAGGTGTCCGGCGAAGGCGAGACGGTTTCCGTCGCGGTGCCGTCCTGGCGCCCGGATGTCGACGGCAAGGCGGATCTGGTCGAAGAGGTCATGCGCGTGTTTGGCGTCGACAAGATCAAGCCCGAGCCGCTGGCGCCGACCGGTTCGGTCAACGCCAAGATCCTCACACCCCTGCAGATCCGTACCCGTACCGCCAAGCGGGCGCTGGCCTCGCGCGGCATGCTGGAGGCCGTCACCTGGTCCTTCATCCCGGAAGCGCACGCCAAGCTTTTCGGCGGCGGAAGCCGTGCGCTGAAGCTTGCCAACCCGATCGCCGCCGATATGTCGGACATGCGCCCCTCGCTGCTGCCGGGCCTTTTGACCGCTGCCCAGCGCAACGCCGACCGCGGCTTCGGCGACGTGGCGATCTTCGAGGTCTCGGGCACCTATGAGAGCGACAAGCCGGAAGGCCAGCGTCGCGTGGCCGGCGGCATCCGCCGCGGCACGGCCTCGCTTGCCGGCGCCGGCCGCATGTGGTCGAACGCGGCCAAGGGCGGCGGCAAGCCGGTCGACGTCTATGACGCCAAGGCCGATGCGCTCGCCGTGCTTGAGGCCTGCGGCCTGCCGATGTCGAACGTCCAGGTCGAGCAGGGCGGTCCGGCCTGGTATCATCCGGGTCGTTCCGGCACGATCAAGATGGGTCCGAAGGTGGTGATCGGCCATTTCGGCGAATTCAATCCGAAGACGCTCGAAGCGCTCGACGTGTCCGGTGCGCTGTGCGGCTTCGAGGTTTATCTCGACGTCGTGCCGGAACCGAAGCGGAAGGCGACCCGCACCAAGCCCGCGCTCGATCTCTCGCCCTTCCAGATGGTGAAGCGCGACTTCGCCTTCGTGGTGGAGAAGTCGGTCGAGGCAGGCGCGATCATCAAGGCGGCGGCCAGCGCCGACCGCAAGCTGATCACCGGCGTCAACGTCTTCGACATCTTCGAGGGGGCAAGCCTCGGCGAGGGCCGGAAGTCGGTGGCGATCGAAGTGCTGATCCAGCCGGCCGACAAGACGCTGACCGACGAGGATTTCGACGCGCTGACCAAGAAGATCGTCGGCAATGTCGAAAAGACCACCGGCGGCAGCCTGCGCGCCTGAGGGCGAAAGACCATTGATCAAGATAAAAGGCCCGCTCTGCGGGCCTTTTGCGTTTCGGGATCGCTGGAGCCGCGCCGGTCGTCAGGCGGTCGCGGGCGTGCGGCGGGGCGCCGGCTTGGTGAAGATCACCACATTGCCGAGCAGCGTGAGGAAGAGGCCGAACAAACCCGCTGCCGTCCAGTGGTAGCCTTCGTAGATCGTCGACAGCGAAAGCGCGACGACGGGAAAGAGCACCGTCGTATAGGCGGCCTTGGAGGAGCCGAGGCGCGAGACCAGCATGAGATAGGTGGTGAACCCGACCACCGAGCCGATGGCGGCGAGATAAAGCAGGGCCACCAGATATCTTGTGTCCGGTGGCGCGACGACGGGCGTGCCGGTCACCGCGATCAGGGAGAGCAGGATGACGGCCCCATAGGCCATGCCCCAGGCGTTGGCGATCACCGGCGGGATCCCGACGGCGCTGTTGCGGCGCGAAGCCATGTTGCCGAGCGAGAAGAACAGGGTTCCGAGCACCGAGAGGCCGATGCCCTTCCACGTGTCGGCGTCAAAGTCGAGCACGATGTCGGGACCGAACAGCAGGACGAGGCCGGTGGCACCGAGAACGGCGGCGACCAGCGTGCGGCCGGTGATGGGATCGCCGAAGAACAGCCGCGCGTTGACCGCGTTGTAGATCGTGGCCAGGGAAAAGATCACGGAGATCAGGCCGGACGGAACGAAGCCGGCCGCGGTGTAAAAGCACAGGAAGTTGCAGCAGAACAGGCAGAGCGCCTGCGCCAGGACGAAGGGCTGGTGCTTCAGCGCCGGTATCGTCAGCCTGCCCGTGGCCGCCAGCACCAGCAGGAACAGCACGGCCGCCGCGGCGAAGCGATAGAACACCGAGACCAGCACGGGCACCGGACCGACCTGCATGGCGATGGCGATCCAGGTCGTACCCCAGATGAGGACGGTCGAGGCGAAAAGCAGAATATTGGTCATGGGCCCTCTCGGATTGAGCCCGAGGTCTAGACCGCCTGATCGTCTGGCTCTTGCATATTCTTGCGGTGAAATGCCGATGAACGGCGCCCTCAGCGTTATTCGGCAGTGGCCTGCGGCGAAGTCTGCGATAGAATGGCGGCCTGTTTCGAGGTTATGCCATGTCGTCCCAGCACAGGTCCGTCTTCAGCTTCCTCTCGGCATCGCCGAGCGCGGAGATGATGGGCGCGCTCGATCTCGGCCTGGGGCGATCGGCGGCGATCTGGCGCAATGCCAACGACCGCATGACCTATGAACGCACGGCGGATCACACGTTCAGCCTCTATCTCGAAGGCGGGGTCGGCACGCGTAGGCTCGACGGTGGCCCCCGCCATGGCTGGCCGGGCGCCTTCTGCCTCATGCCGCAGGGCACCTCGTCGGAATGGGAGATTACCGACCTCTTCGAGTTCGTCCACTTCTATGTCCCCGATCATGAACTCCGGCGCGTCTTTGCCGAGACCTTCGACCAGGATGCCCGGCTGATGGTTCTGCCCGAGGCGACCTTCGATCATGCGCCGGCGCTGGCCGAGGCGCTGCGCCGGCTCGCCTTGGCGACGCGGTCGCAACAGCCGCTGCTGGCCGAGGAGGCGATCAACACCGCCTTCGTCACTCTGCTTGGCGATCCGCGCTATGGCGGCGCCCGCTCGCGCGCCATCCGGGGCGGTCTCTCGCCGGCCGTCCGGCGGCGCCTCCTCGACTATATCGAAGCTCATCTCGACAGCCAGGTCACGCTGAGCGACCTGGCGTCGATCGCCGGTCTGAGCGAGTTTCACCTGCAGCGCATGTTCACTGCCAGCTGCGGCATCTCTCCCCATGGTTGGGTGCTGCGCCGGCGTCTTGCCCGCGCCAAGTCCCTCCTGGCAGGATGCGATCCGATCGCGCAGATCGCATCCGCCTGCGGCTTCAGCAGCCAGAGCCACATGACGCGGGTCTTCAAGGCTATGACGGGCACGACGCCGTCCTCCTACCGGCACGGCGTCGCGGTTGCTGCCTGAACGGTGGGCTACTTGTTCGCCATCTTCGCCATGCGTTCCGGATAGCGCGCACCCGCCACCTTCTGCGGCGAGAGCATGTCGCCGAGGGTCTTTACCTCTTGCGTCGAAAGCACGATGTCGGCGGCCGCGACGTTCTTTTCGAGATTGGCGATCTTGGTCGTGCCGGGGATCGGCACGATGAAATCGCCCTGGGCCAGAACCCAGGCAAGCGCCAGCTGGCCCGGCGTCACGCCCTTCTCCGCCGCCATCCGTTCCAGCGCCGAGATGAGCGCCAGATTGGTGTCGAAATTCTCCTGCGAAAAACGCGGCAAGGACCGGCGAAAGTCGTTCTCCGCCATGCCGTCGAGGGTCTTCAGCGCACCGGTCAGCACGCCGCGGCCGAGCGGCGAAAAGGGCACGAAGCCGATGCCGAGCTCGCGGCAGGTGTCGAGCACGCCGTTTTCTTCCGGATCGCGGGTCCATAGCGAATATTCGCTCTGGATGGCGGCGATGGGGTGCACGGCATGGGCACGCCGCAGCGTCGCGGCACTTGCCTCGGACAGACCGATCGCGCGCACCTTGCCCTGGCGCACAAGGTCGGCCATGGCGCCGACCGTGTCCTCGATCGGCACGTCCGGGTCGACGCGGTGCTGGTAGAACAGGTCGATGACCTCGACGCCGAGCCGCTTCAGCGAGGCCTCGGCGACTTCGCGCACATGTTCCGGGCGGGAATCCGTGCCGCCGGCGCTCGCGTCATTGGGATTTTCCGTGTTGATGCGAAAGCCGAACTTGGTGGCGATCTTCACCCGGTCGCGATAGGGCTTCAGGCCCTTGCCGACGAGGATCTCGTTGGTGAACGGCCCGTAGATCTCGGCGGTGTCGAACAGGGTGACGCCGAGCTCGACGGCACGGGCAAGCGTTGCCAGCGATCCCGCCTCGTCGCCTGTCTGGGTGTAGCCATGGCTCATGCCCATGCAGCCAAGGCCGAGCGAGGAAACGGTGAGGGGGCCAAGTGTGCGTGTCTTCATGAAATCGTACCTCTGATGTTCGATCACCGTCCGTCAGTATAGACGGAGGTGACGGGGGCAAGATAGCGCGGCATCAGTCTGCCGATAATGCATGCAATCTGTCGCAGCTTGTTCTATCAGATAGAACAATGAACAGGATCCAACTCTCGCAGCTTGCCGTTCTGGCCGCCGTTGCCGAAGGCCGCAGCTTTCGCAAGGCGGCCGAGGAACTGGGCATTGCCCCCTCCGCCGTCAGCCATGCCGTGACCGCGCTGGAGGCGAGCCTCGGCGTGCGCCTGCTCGCCCGCACCACCCGCAGCGTCGCGCCGACGGAGGAGGGACGCATGCTCTTGGAAACGCTGTCGCCGGCGCTCGCCGACATCGGTGCGGTGCTGGAGGGGCTTGCGGACCGCAGGGGTACGCCGGCGGGGCCGTTGCGCGTGACCATGCCGATGCTCGCCGCCGAAGACCTGATCGCTCCGCGCCTTGGCGCCTTCCTCAGCGCCTATCCGGAGATCGAGCTGGACGTCGTCACCAATGACCGCTTCGAGGACATCGTCGCCGAAGGTTTTGACGCGGGGCTGAGGCTCGGCGAGCATCTGGAGGCCGACATGATCGCGGTTCGCGCCAGCGGTCCGCAGCGTGGTGTGATCGTCGCGGCGCCGGCCTACATCGCCGCCCATGGCCGGCCGCAGGCGCCGGACGATCTCATTCATCACCGTTGCATCCGGCGGCGTTTTTCCAGCGGGCGCATCTATCGCTGGGAGCTGGAAAAGGCGGGAAAGGTGTTGGCCGTCGACGTGTCCGGCCCGCTGATCCTCTCCGACCAGCGGCTGATACGCCGCGCGGCGATCGACGGCGTGGGGCTTGCCTACCTGTTTGATGGGCGCGTCGACGCGGATGTCGCCGCCGGAAGGCTCGTCCCCGTGCTTGAGGACTGGTGCCCGCCCTTCGAGGGCTTCTTCATCTACTATCCCTCGCGCCGCCAGATGCGCCCGGCGCTGCGCGCCTTCGTGGATTTCTTTCGGCACCGGGGCTGACGGATCAGCGCCGTCCATGATCTGGGTGGTGTGCCTGGAACTAACGACGGCGAAGAATGTTTGCGACGTTCGGCGACAGCCGGTCCCTGGTCAGCGCGACGTAGTCGGCATAACCGATACGTCCGTCGGCAATGCCGTTGGCAACACGCGCGCAAACCGTCTCCGGCCCGAGCTTGACCGAAATCCTGGCCAGCTCCGCGTCGGTCTTGCGTCGTTCCGCCGGATTTGTCTTGTATTCCTTCACGCACCTTCGGATCAACTCGTCCTTGAGCTTCGGGCTCCCCTCAAGAGCTGTCTGCATTGCCGCATATCTCGGCTCCGACACGGCACAACCGACCAGCCCCAGACCGATCAGGGCAAGAAAAATTGGACTTCTGAGGTTCATTCCGATTCCTATCCAAGAAAGCACCGACGTGCCTCTGGCTCGTCGGTGCCCGGCTTTTGCCGTCAATCGGTGTGCTGATCGCGCATGTGCAAAAGGCCAAGCGGCTGCCTGGCTTCGGTTGCAGCAGGTTTGCCGGTTCAAGCCGAACCAGGATCCGATCGATGGAGTTTACCGGCCCTGGATGATCTTGATGGTGGCCGGAGTGGGATTGCCGGTCATGCCGGACTTGTAGTCCTGATAGGTCAAGCGCCCGTTGGCCCATGCATTGTAGACACGTGTGCACAAGACCTTAGGCACAGCCGCAGTCGATGTATTGGCCAGCATCGCAAGAACTTTCAGTTTTTCGGACGACTTGGACTTCGTGTCCTTTGTGCATTGGTTGATAGCCTCCTGCTTCAGCTTCGGGCTCCCCTCCAGCGCAGTACGGCCAGCTTCATATCGCTGCTGGGATACGGCACACCCGCTCAAGGACAGTGCGACAGCGAGCAAGGGCAAAGAATATCTGATTGTCATGTGTAAATAGATCCGGTTGAAATGATGCGCACTTCATAGTTGTTTCGCCGTTGTCGGGCAATAGCCTTACGCCAGCGCCATCCGATAGCGCACGTGTCCGTCTTCCTTCGCATAGGTGTCGTAGAGCTTGCGCGCTGTCGCATTGTCGTGGTTGGTGTGCCAGTAGAGGCGGGACCAGCCCTTTTGCATGGCGAGGGCGATCAGATCGTCGATCAGGGCCCGGCCGAGACCGCGGCCGCGGAATTTTTCATCGAGATAGAGGTCTTCCAGATAGCAGTCCGGGGTCAGTGCCCAGGTGGAATCGTGGAAGTGGTGGATGGCGAAACCGGCCATCTGGTCACCGACCAGCGCCACCCGCATGGCGACGCGGGACGAAGGGTCGAGGATGCGCGCCCAGGTGCGGTTGGTGATCTCTTCCGGCAGGTCGACCTTGTAGAAGGTGAGGTATCCCTTCCACAGGCGCCGCCAGGCGACTTCGTCGGCGGGCTCGGCATAACGTATCTCGATGGTCATGGAATTCTTACGCTCCGGCGTCGGTGAGGAGAGTCATCTGGGCTTCGGAAAGCGCAAGCTCGCCGGCGGCGATCAGGCTTTCGAGCTGGCGAAGGCTGGTGGCGGAGGCGATCGGCGCGGTGATGCCGGGACGCGCTACGACCCAGGCGATCGCGACGGTTGCCGGCGTGGTGCCGGTCTCGGCCGCGACCTGGTCTAGGGCGGCGAGGATCTTCAAGCCCTTGTCGTCGAGATAATTGCCGACGCGGTAGCTGCGCGCCGCACCTTCCGTGTCCTTCAGGCTGCGATACTTGCCGGTGAGGAAGCCGGCGGCGAGCGCGTAATAGCTGATGACGCCGATCTCTTCCTTGACGCAGAGGTCGGCAAGCGGCCCTTCGAACCTGTCGCGGGTATAGAGATTGTATTCCGGCTGCACGACGTCATAGCGCGGCAGGTTGTTTTTTGCCGCGGCGTCGAGCGAAGCCTGCAACTGGTCGGCCTCGTAGTTCGAGCAGCCGATCGCCCGGACCTTGCCCTGCTGCTTGAGCCGGGCAAAGGCCTCCAGCGTTTCCTCGATCGGCACGTCCTCGTCCGGCTTGTGGGCGAGATAGAGGTCGATATAATCGGTGCCGAGCCGCTTTAGCGAGGCCTCGGCCGCTTCCGCGATCCACTTGGCGGAAAGCCCGGTCTTTCGCCCTTGGCTGTCGAAGCCGACCTTGGTCACGATCACCGCCTTGTCGCGGGCGACATGGCCGCGCTTCAGCCACCGGCCGATGATTTCCTCGCTCTCGCCGCCCTTGTGGCCGTCGACCCAGGAGGAATAGACGTCTGCCGTGTCGATCGCATTGTAGCCTGCGTCGAAAAAGGCATCGAGCAGGTCGAACGAGGTCTTTTCGTCGACGGTCCAGCCGAACACATTGCCGCCGAAGACGACGGGCGCGATGGAAAGGCCGGTGCGGCCGAGCGAACGCTTCTGCATGGGTAAACTCCGTGGGTTCGCGGGAGGCGGCCGAAGGCGGCCGGGCTTGAGAGGTCGCAGGTTAGCAACCGCGCCTGTGATCGACCACTCAATTTCTTTGATCGGACGTCCTGTAGTGGCTCGGCGGCAGGGTGTTGTGCTGCGCCCAGATGCGCCTGAGATGGCGCGGTGAGGAGAAACCCGCCCGCTCGGCCACCGTCTCCATGTCGAGGCGGGAGTGAGAGAGGATGTCGCGCGCCAGCGTCACCCGCATCAGATTGACGTAAGCGATGACGGACAATCCGGCGTGCTCGCGAAACAGCCGTGTCATGTGGCGCTCGCTCAAATGGCCGAGATCCGCCAGCTGCGACAGCGTCCAGTCGCGCGCCGGATCGGCCATGATCGCATCCTGGATGCGGTGGATCGCCGGGTGCAGGTGGTTGCGGCCGGACAGCCAAGGGGAGAGCTGTGGATCGGCGCCGCTGCGGCGCATGTAGATCACCATGGTCCGCGCGATCGCCAGCGCAACGGGGGCGGAGGTCAGCTTCGCGACGATGTGCAGCATCAGGTCTATGCCGGTGGAGATGCCGGCGCTGGAAAAGCGTTCGCCGTCCTCGACGAAGAGGCGGTTTTCCAGCACCTGCGCGGTCGGAGAGAGACGCCGCAGGTCGTCGATGCAGTCCGAATGGGTGGTGCAGGCATGGCCGTCGAGCAGGCCGGCGGATGCTGCAAGCAGGGCGCCGGAACAGATGGTGACGAGCGTGATGCCGGGCACGACGACGCGGCCGAGCCAGCGCGCGATCTCCGCCCGCTCCGCCGCGACCGATGCCGGATCGGGAACCGCGCCCATGCTGCCGGAAATGACGACATAGGCGCCGTCGGGGAGGCGATCGGGCAGGGGCTGGAGATTGGCGAGCGTCAGCCCGATCGATGTTGTCTGTTCGGCACGGGCAGCGACGAAACGGCAGTCGAACAGGATTTCCTCCTGTTCGCTGTTGGCATAGCGCAACACCTCGACCGGACCGGCGACATCCATCAAGAGCGTGTGCGGCGGCAGCACGACATAGACAGGGATGGTCCGGCGGTCGGGGCGGGGCGCGGCTGTCATGCGGCAAGCCCGATCTGGCCGAGCGCCTGTTCGACCGTCGCGATGCGGGCAAAGCGACCGGCAAGCACGAGTTCGGTGCGGGTCTTGATGTCGGCCGCGCTGAAGACCTGGCCAGAGGCATGGGTCATCGGGAAGGTCAGCGTCGCCTCGGTGACGTAGTCGACCGCAAAGCCGAGATCGGCGCCGTGGCGCGTCGTTGTCTCGCAGCACTGCTCGGTGCGGATGCCCGAGACGATCAGCCGGCCGATGCCGCGCTGGCGCAGCCAGATTTCGAGCGGCGTGCCGACGAAGGCCGAGTGCCGGGTCTTGTGGATGATGACATCAGGCTCGATCTTAAGGCCGGCGAGCGTCGTGACGAAACCGCTGTCGAGGCGGAATTCTGCATCGTTGTCGGTGTGGAAGATCTGCACGACGGCATGGCCGGCGGCCTTCGCCCCGTCGATCAGCGCCTGCTGCCTGGAGAGGAAATCGACGACGTCCTCGTCGCGCCAGTAGGGGCGGTGGCGGAAGGATTCCTGTACGTCGATGACAAGGAGGGCTGTGTTGCTGGCGGTCATTTTCTGCATCCTCTGTGTTGATGGGATAGCCGAAAATACCGCATGAGAAAAAGGGAAAAAGTTCTGCTCCGGACGATGATGGGACATTTCCGGCCAACCATGATCTGCCACGCGGCACGCCCTGACCTGCCTTCGAGGCCCGTTGCCAAGCGGCGGATCTCTGACTAGGGTCGCGCGGCAACGTTACAGGAGGAGCCCCCATGCTGCGTTTCGGAATTCTGTCCACGGCCAAGATCGGCCGCGACCTCGTCGTGCCGGCCATGCAGGACGCCGAGAACTGCGTCGTCACGGCGGTTGCAAGCCGTGATATTTCCAAGGCGCGCGCCATGGCTGATCGCTTCTCCGTGCCGCATGCCTTCGGCTCCTACGAGGAAATGCTGGCCTCCGATACGATTGATGCCGTCTACATTCCGCTGCCGACGGCGCAGCACGTCGAATGGACGATCAGGGCCGCCGACGCCGGCAAGCATGTGCTGTGCGAAAAGCCGATTGCGCTCAAGGCGTCGGACATCGACCAGCTGATCGCGGCGCGCGACCGAAACGGCGTGCTGGTCTCCGAAGCGTTCATGGTCACTTACGCGCCGGTCTGGCGCAAGGTGCGCGCCCTGCTGTCCGAAGGGGCGATCGGCCGGCTGCGCCACGTGCAGGGCGTCTTCACCTATTTCAACCGCGACCCCGGCAACATGCGCAACATTCCCGAACTCGGCGGCGGCGGCCTGCCGGACATCGGCGTCTATCCGGCGATCGCCACGCGTTTCGCCACCGGCACCGAACCGTTGAAGGTGCAGGCCGTGGTCGAGCGTGATGCCGAATTCGGCACCGACATCTATTCGAGCGTCAAGGCGGATTTCGGCACTTTCGAGCTGAGCTTCTACGTCTCGACCCAGATGGCCAACCGCCAGTCCATGGTGTTCCACGGCACGGAAGGCTTCATCGAGGTCCGTTCGCCCTTCAACGCCGATCGCTGGGGCGCCGAAGAGGTCGAGCTTTCCAACCAGTCGCACAACCAGTCGCAGGTCTTCCGCTTCCAGGACAGCCGGCAGTATCGGCGCGAGGCCGAGGCCTTTGCCAAGGCAGCGCTGAGCGGCGATCGCTCCGACGTCGTAAACCTGGAAAGCTCGCGCGACAACCAGCGCTTCATCGACGCGATCTATCGCGCCGGCGAGAAGGACGGCTGGGAGACGGTCTGAGCCGGAGATCAGCGGCGAAAGACGAAGCGCGAATAGCCGAAGAAGGAAAAGGCCATGGCGGCGATCGAGGCGATCACCAGCGCCGCCATCGGCTGGAGGATCGGCAGCGACAGAAGAAGCCCGCTATAGATCAGATAGTTGACCGCGGACGAGACGAGGCCGACCGAGCCGTAGCGGAAGCCTTCCACCGCGATCGAGCGGCGCGAGGCGCCGAAGGTGAAGCTGCGGTTCAGATACCAGGTTGCGACGAGCGCAACCGCAATGGCGATGGCACGGGCGAGGAAGGGACCGAGCGGTGTCGTTTCGAGCAGCAGCCAGAGCAGGACGGCATCGATGACGAAACCCGCCGTGCCGACGATGCCGAAGCGGACAAGCTTCTTCATGCCGCGTCGGCGGTTCGCGCCGGCTTACGCTTTTCGCGGTCCGCGCGGGCGCCCGGTTGCGCATGGGCAAGCGCCGGCAGGCTGAGATAGTGGATGCGCAGCTGTTCGGCGCGCGAGCGGGCGAGCGAATCGAGGATCAGCCCGGCGGTGAAGGCGAGCAGCGACATCATCATCAGCGCCGTCGCCAGGATCCAGGTCGGCATGCGGCTGACGAGGCCGGTGGTGAAGTATTCGACGAGCACGGGGGCCATGAAGATGAGGCTCGCCGCCATGATCGTCGCCGCGATAGCGCCGAAGAAGGCGAAAGGACGGGTTTCCTTCATCAGCATGGCAAACATCCACAGGATCTTTGCGCCGTCCCTGAAGGTCGACAGCTTGGAATGCGAGCCTTCCGGGCGGCGGCCATAGTCGAGCTCGAGCTCGGCCACCGGCAGCTTCAGCCGCGAGGCATGGACCGACATTTCCGTCTCGATCTCGAACCCGGCCGAGACGGCGGGGAAGCTCTTGACGAAACGGCGGGAAAAGACCCGGTAACCCGACAGGATGTCGGTGAAGTCGCTGCCGAACAGGAAACGGTAGAGTTTGTTGAACAGCCGGTTGCCGAAGGCGTGGCCGTTGCGGCCTGCGTCGGCATGCACGCCACGACGCGTGCCGACCACCATGTCGGCGCGCTCGGTCACAAGCGTGCGGATCAGTTCCTCGGCATCGTCGGGTGCATAGGTGCCGTCGCCGTCGGCCATGACATAGACGTCGGCCTCGATGTCGCAGAACATGCGGCGCACCACATGGCCCTTGCCCTGCCGGCGCTCGCGCATGACGGTTGCGCCGGCAAGCATGGCCGTCAGCGCCGTGCCGTCGGTTGAGTTGTTGTCGTAGACGTAGATGCGCGCCTGCGGCAGCGCCGCGCGGAAACCCTGCACCACGGCGCCGATCGTGCCTGCTTCGTTATAGCAGGGCAGCAGTACCGCCACGTCGAGATTTTCGGATGCTGGCCCACGCATATCGGCTACTCACGACAGAAGACATGCCCGACGATGATCGTGTCCGGCCCGGTTTTACTATTTCTTGAGAAGGTTAAGGCTAGGTTTCGCCGATCGATACCAAGCAATGTTTTTCGCCTCACGCTCCCTGCGCGAGGCCTCATCTTCGGGGTTTGACGCGCGTATGGCGGATCAAGGAACGACCGGTAAGGAAGCGGCGCGGCTCTGGGGGCGCTTGTGGTTCGCTGTCGCCTTCTATGGCGCGGTCACGGTCGCCATTCTGCTGCTCGTCAACCTGCCGGGCGCCACAGACTATGTGGGCGCCGACAACGACGACGTGATGCGTCTCGTCCAGGTGCGCGATCTGCTGGCTGGCCAGTCGTGGTTCGATCTCACGCAATATCGGCTGGGGCTCGACGGCGGCACTCTGATGCACTGGTCGCGGCTGATCGACCTGCCGATCGCAGGGCTGATCCTTGCCTTCTCGCATTTCCTGCCGCCGGCCCGTGCCGAAGCCATGGCCCTCTTGGTCTGGCCGCTCGCCCTGACGATCCCGTTGTTTGCGGCCGTCGCGGTGGGTGCGCGGCGCATCGGCGGCGTTCCCGCCATGCAGATAGCGCTCGGGCTTGCCGCACTGCTGATCATCACCTCGAACCGCTTCCTTCCGGGCGCGATCGACCATCACAATGTGCAGCTCGTGCTGGTGGCTGTGATCACCGCCATGCTGGTCGATCCCGCCCACAAGCCGGCAAGCTTCGCTCTGGCCGGCCTCGCCGCGGCGCTGGCCATTGCGATCGGTGCCGAGACGACGCCGCTCGTCGCGACGGCCTGCCTCGTGGTGGCCGGCCTCTGGGCCTGGCATGGCGTGATCTTCCTCCAGGCGGCGCGCGCCTTCGCGCTCACCGTGACGATCAGCATCTCGGCCCTGTTCTTCGCCACCGTGCCGCAGCACCTCTACACCATGGTCACTTGCGACAGCCTGTCGATCGGCTATTACGGGATCGCGGCGGTCGGCGGCATGTTGCTGTTTCTCTCGGCCGAGTTCGCAAGCGGCGCTTCGCGTCCTGTGCGCTTCGGGGTGCTGTGTGTCGATGGCCTGCTGGTGCTCGCCGCGGCGCTGGTGCTCGCGCCGCAATGCCTGCAGAACCCGCTGAACGATCTCGATCCGCTGCTCTTTACCCTTTGGCTCGACTACGTCACCGAGGCCCAGTCTGTTCTCCGGCAAATGCGCATCGAGCCCGCGAGCGTCGGCGGCTTCTATGCCGTCGGCTTCTTCGCCCTGGTCACCTGCCTCTTCCGCATCGCCCGACGCGACCGCACGGAACTGCATGCCATCCTGCTGCCGCTGATCCTCGTCAGCTGGGGGATCGCTCTCATTCAGCTGCGCGGTGCCGTCTTCGCCAACCTGCTCTCGATCCTGCCGCTCTCGCTGCTGATTGCCGAACTGCGCCGCAATGCGCGCAGCGACCCCGAAAACCCGAGCGCCGGTTTCGCCTTTGCCGTCTCGACGCTGCTCGCCGTGCCGAGCGTCTGGGCGCTGACCGGCGTCTTCGTCACGGAGGGAACGGCGGGCATTTCGCAGCGCTTCAAGGCCGAGGTGGTCGGTCCCGCGACGACCATGGACTGCGAATCCGCTGCGGCGCTGCGCCAGCTGGCTGCGCTGCCCCCGGCCACCGTGGTCGCGCCGTCGAATTCGGGGTCCGAGATCCTGCGCTTCACCGCGCATCGTGTACTCACCGCGCCCTATCACCGCAACCAGGGCGGCATGCTGACCGAACTGCATATCGGCCTCGCGAAGCCCGCGGAGGCGGAAGCCTTCCTGCGCGGGTCCGGCGCCACCCTCGTCGCCTATTGCCACTCCGACCTGCAGACGAAGATGATCCGCGACCTCAAGCCGGACGGGTTCTATGCCGCGCTCGAACGCGGCGAGGTGCCCGCCTACCTCGAAGCCCTTCCGCTCGATCCCAAATCGGGCATGGTGCTCTACCGCACGCGGTTCTGAGGCACGCGGCCGTTCAATGCCGGCGTTGGTCAGGGGCGATGTCTGGCAAGGGGAGCGCTCTCAGGCGGTCTTGCGCCGCTCGATCGCGACAAGCCCCAGAAGCACGGCGATCAGGCCCGAATTGAACCCGGCATAGGCCCAGGCCAGCGAGAGCCAGACGACGGGGCCGGGCGATACCATCACGGCCAGCGTGAAGGTCAGACCGATCAATACCGCCGAAAGGGCGATGCCGATCGCCGAGCGGGTCAGGCCGGCGGCAAATCCGATCATCATGGCGGTTGGGAAGATCATCGTGGGTCTCGGCTTCGGAACTCGTCGGACCATTCTAGGGTGAATTGTCTAACAAGCGGTTTCCGGCCGAAAGGGCGGCCGGGCGCAGGTTTTGCCGCGCCCGGCCCATCGGTTGCCTTGAGAGGAGGAGGCTCAGGCAAGCCCGACGATGGCACCGGCGGTGGTGCCCGTCGCCCGCACACGCACGACCCGCAGCGGCAGCATGCTGCCACCGGCGACGCTGGTGAAGACGACGGTTGCGCCGGACAGCATGGTGACGGCGAGATCGCCGCCGCTACCGACATAGAGCGCCCGCGTCGCCTCCGGCAGGTCGGTATCGTCGGCAGGAACGATGGCGAAGCCGGTCGAGGCCGGACCGGAAAGCGAGGGCTGGAAGTCTGCGAAGCGGTCGGTCATGGAAATGCTCCTCTTGGCGCGTCTGATCTCGGCCGATTGTCGCTCCCGGCAAGGAGGCGGGGAAAATCGTGTGCCGCAATTCTTGATCCGGATGGGGGAGCTGGGCGGGATTTCCCTTGCGGCGCCGTGGCTTGGGCGGAGAGCGAAAGGGAGGAAAAGCGCGCAAGGGGCGGCTGAACTTCCCCGCTTTTTGCGCTAGGAAGGGAGCATGACCAGTTTCTCCAGCGATGATTCGCGCTCAAATCTCGCCGAGTTCACCGTCTCGGAACTGTCGGGCTCCATCAAGCGCACGATCGAGACCGCCTTCGACCATGTGCGCGTGCGCGGCGAGATCTCCGGCTATCGCGGTCCGCATTCCTCGGGCCATGCCTATTTCAGCCTGAAGGACGACAAGTCGCGCATCGATGCGGTGATCTGGAAGGGCTCGTTTTCCAAGCTCAAATATAGGCCCGAAGAGGGCATGGAGGTGATCGCCACCGGCCGCATCACCACCTTCCCCGGCTCGTCAAAATACCAGATCGTCATCGAGCAGATGGAGCCCGCGGGCGCCGGCGCCCTGATGGCGTTGATCGAGGAGCGCAAGCGCAAGCTCGGCGCCGAGGGCCTGTTCGACCCAGCGACGAAGCAGCTCCTGCCCTTCATGCCTAGGGTCATCGGGGTGGTGACCTCGCCGACCGGCGCCGTCATCCGCGACATCCTGCACCGCATCGCCGACCGCTTTCCGGTCCACGTGCTCGTCTGGCCGGTCAAGGTGCAGGGCGAGGGCTCGGGCGAGGAGGTGGCCAATGCGATCCATGGCTTCAACGCGCTGGAGCCGGGCGGCCCGATCCCGCGGCCGGATGTGCTGATCGTCGCGCGCGGCGGCGGCAGCCTTGAGGACCTGTGGAGCTTCAACGACGAGATCGTCGTGCGCGCGGCCGCGGCAAGCGGCATTCCGCTGATCTCGGCGGTCGGCCACGAGACCGACTGGACGCTGATCGACTATGCCGCCGACGTGCGCGCACCGACGCCGACGGGTGCCGCCGAAATGGCGGTGCCGGTCAAGGCCGATCTGGTGGCGCAGGTGGCCAGTATCGCCGCGCGGCTTTCGGGCGCCACCTCCCGCCAGATGGAAATACGCCGCCAGGGCCTGAGGGCGCTGACGCGTGCGCTGCCGTCGCTCGACCAGTTGCTCGCCCTGCCGCGCCGCCGTTTCGACGAGGCGGCGACCGGGCTTGGCCGGGGCCTCGAACTCAATACCATGGCCAAGCGCCGGGCCTTCGAGCGCTCCGCGTCGGCGCTCCGTCCCGACATGCTGGCGCGGCGCATCGGCGAAAGACGCCAGAGGGTGGCCGAACGCTCGGCGCTGGCCGAACGCATCGTCGAACGCATGATCGATCGCCTGCGGGCCCGGGTGGGCGGCGCCGACGCGGTGCTGCGCAATCTGCCGGCACGCCTGCGCGCGCAGACCGACCGCAGCCGCGACCGGCTGGAGGGGCTCACCCGGCGCGCCGACAGCGCAGTGTTGAACGAACTCAGGGCGAACCGCGCGACGCTCACTGGCCACGAGCGCATGCTGCAGTCGCTGTCCTACAAGAACGTGCTCCAGCGCGGCTATGCGGTGATCCGCGATGGCGCCGACCGTCCGGTCTCGCGGGCGGCTGGCCTTGGTGCGGGATCGGCGATCTCGATCGAGTTTTCCGACGGCCGCGTGTCGGCCATCACCGAAGGCGGCGACGGGGTGCCAGGGCAGCCAGCGCGCGAACCGTCATCGCCTCCGGTATCGCCGGCCGTGACTGCCAGGCCCGCGACCGCGCCTCGGCCAGCGAAAAAGAGCGAGCCGCCTGCCGGGCAGGGGAGCCTGTTCTGATGAGTCGAATCTGCATGTATAATAACAGAGCGCATTTGCGATAATACGGTCCTATCCCAACATATCGTCGATATCGGCTGTTGCCGATGCTGGATCCGCGCCTTCCCCCTGATTTTCAGCCAGATCATATCGACCGTCCGGTCGCTTAGCCACACGGTGTTGCATACGCCACAGCATTGTGGTGAGTACGTTCAGCGGGTCCTTTCCATTGATCGTAAGACCTTTTGCAATCAAAGCCTCATACAGTTCTTCCCTGCGTAGAGGATGGCCCGAGCGGCGTATGATTTCCCTAGAGGCTTCTGCGACATCCTCCTTGCGTGAATTGCTCACGATCCTGTTGTTCGGTGATTCTGTGGTTTCGTCTTTGTTCTGTTTTTCCGCTGCCGATAACAACAATTCGTCGCCTTCTTGTTCAGAGAACATGTGCCATGTCTTGATGAAGGATTCCACTTCGCCGATTTGTTGGTCGATCTGAGTGATCTCATCGTGTAAGGCTAAGCGTCTGTCAATTAAAGATTTTTTTCGCGCCACGGCGTTCTTGAGAACCTTGTCGGACATCGCTTTACTCCTCTGAGTTAAAGCTACCTTACACTCGGTTGAAAATCAGCACAAGGCGTGTGTGCGCCCTTGTGTGGCACTGAAATGGAGTGTATGAAGGGGTATGAATGCCGGAATGAAAACGGCCCCACGAAGCGCGCCAACGCTTCCGTAGGGCCGGTTCCGGTCCCGCTGTGCCTACCATGACTCGTCGGCGGGATAAGATGGACACTGTGGTTAAGTCTCCCTCGCAAGGTGGGTTATCACAGGTTCATCTGACATTCAAGAGTCCTCCAGCGAAGGAGGATAACAATGGCCCCCCGTGCTTGTCACTGGGTCCAGTCGTACACACGCGTCCGGTACGGACGTGTTGAGTGCGTCTGCGGCTATTGGCGTTGCTGCGGCTAGTTCCTCAGCACTGCCAAAACGCGTTTGCCGACGGCGGAGCCGTTAGGCCAGATTTAGGGCGTCGGAGCGAGTCTCCGGCGCTCACCAACAATCGCGATGCTACTGTCATATTGATCTATCGGCCCGCCGACCTATTCGAACGCGGCGAGATGTCGTCTCAGAAGCGCGTCGAGCGCCTGGCGCTCCTCGACGGTGAGCGCGGCCACCAGCCGGTCCTGATTGGCGACATGTGCCGTCACGGCCTCGTCCACCAGCGCCCGGCCCTTGGGCGTCAGCGCCACGAGCAGGCCGCGCCGGTCTTCCGGATTGGGCAGGCGCTCGACGAGACCCTGCTTCTCCAGCTGGTCAATGCGGTTGGTCATGGTGCCTGAAGTGACCATCATGGTCGCCATCAGGTCGGAAGGAGAGAGACGGTAGGGCGTGCCCGACCGGCGCAGCGTCGCCAGAACGTCGAAGGTCGAACTGTTCAGCCCGTGGGCTGAAAGCACGGCGTCGATCTCGCGCGACAGATGGGTGCGCAGCCGCGCCAGCCGTCCGAGTGGCCCCATGGCGGAGACGTCGAGGTCGGGCCGCTCCCTGTTCCATTGGGCGAGAATCTGATCGACGGCGTCGGGCTTGGGAGATGTCATGGGACTAGCTAGCCGACAATTTTGCTTGACGTCAAGATATCTGCCGATAATCTGCTCATATAACTTGAGGTCAAGATAATGGAACTGAAGGTAAATTCGCCCATGACGGTGATCGCCCTGACCGCGCTGGCGCCGGCGATCTGGGGCAGCACCTACATCGTCACCACCGGCCTCCTGCCGCAGGGCTATCCGCTGACGGTCGCCATGCTGCGCGCCCTGCCGGCCGGCCTGCTGTTGCTGGTCCTTGTGCGGCAGCTGCCGTCCGGCCGCTGGTGGCCGCGCGTCTTCGTGCTCGGCGGTCTGAACTTCACCGTCTTCTGGGCCATGCTGTTCGTCTCGGCCTATCGCCTGCCGGGCGGCGTCGCCGCCACGGTGGGAGCGATCCAGCCGCTGATCGTCATCGGCCTCGCCCGGCTCGTGATCGGCACGCCGATGCGCCGCGCCGTGGTGCTCGCGGCGGCCGGCGGGCTCTTTGGCGTGGCACTGCTGGTGCTGACGCCGAAGGCCGCGCTCGACCCGCTGGGCGTGGCAGCAGGCCTGGCCGGGGCTGCGTCCATGGCGGCGGGCACGGTGCTCTCACGCCATTGGCGCCCGCCGGTCTCCAGCCTGACCTTCACCGCCTGGCAGCTGACCGCGGGCGGCATCATGCTGGTGCCTTTGGCGTTTCTGCTGGAGCCGGCGCTGCCTCCGCTCACGCTCGCGAACTATCTCGGCTTTGTCCATCTCGGCCTGATCGGCGGTGCGCTGACTTATCTCGTCTGGTTCTGGGGGCTCGCCCGTCTCGAGCCGTCGGCAGTCGCCTCGCTCGGCTTCCTGAGCCCGCTGGTCGCGACCCTGCTCGGCTGGACGCTGCTCGGGCAGAACCTGTCGCCGCTGCAGATGCTCGGCTTCGTGGCGGTGCTCGTCAGCGTCTGGTCGGCGCAATGGGCGTCCCGGCCGCCGTCGGCGGTGTCAGCCGAGGTCTGACGCTGGAAAGGCCGGCGTGACCGGCCCCTCCGATGACCGGATCGCTCAGGCCCATTCGCCCTTGCGCATCACCGGCACCTTCGCGCCGTCGGCGCGAATGCCGTCGATGTCGACCTTGTCCGAACCGATCATCCAGTCGATGTGGATCAGCGAGGAATTGCCGCCCTGCGCCTTGATTTGATCCGGCGTCAGCGACGCCCCGTCGAGGAAGCACTTGGAATAGCACTGGCCGAGCGCGATATGGCACGACGCGTTCTCGTCGAACAGCGTGTTGTAGAACAGCACGCCGGAGGCCGAGATCGGCGAGGAATGCGGCACCAGCGCCACTTCGCCGAGACGGCGCGCGCCCTCGTCGGTGTCGAGCACCTTGAGCAGCACTTCCTCACCCTTCGAGGCCTTCGCCTCGACGATGCGGCCGCCCTCGAACCGCACCTGGATATTGTCGATCAGCGTGCCCTGGTGTGACAGCGGCTTGGTGGACGAGACATGGCCGTCGACCCTGAGCGCGTGCGGCGTGGTGAACACTTCCTCGGTCGGGATGTTGGGATTGCAGGTGACGCCGTTCTTGGCCGTGGACGCGCCGCCATGCCATTCATGGCCGTCGGCGAGACCGACGGTCAGGTCGGTGCCGGGGCCGGTGAAATGCAGCGCCGAGAAACGCTTGCCGTTCAGCCAGCCCGAGCGCTTGCGGAGCTCGGCATTATGGGCGGCCCAGGCGGCGATCGGATCGGTCTCGTTGACGCGCGAGGCGGCGAAGATCGCCTCGGCTAGCCTGCCGACGGCCTCGGCGATGGGCAGGTCCGGGAAGACGAGCTTGGCCCAGGAGGGGTTGGGATAGGAGCAGATGTTCCAGTTGATGTCGAAATTGGAGATATGCTCCAGCGCCGGCTTGTAAGCGATCGAATTGGCCTTGTTGGCGCGCGCCACCTTGGCCGGATCCTGGCCGGAGAGCAGCATGGGATTGTCGCCGGCAATGGCGAGCCGTGCCGCTCCGCCTTCGAAGGCTCTTGCCATGCCGTCATAGAGCCAGCCGGACGCCTTGTCGAAGCTCTCATCGGGCGCGTGGGCATAGCGCGCCAGCGTCGTCTCCTCGTCGGCGTAGAAGGTGGTGACGAGACCGGCACCGGCCATATAGGCATGCCTGGTGATGAGGCGCACCAGCGGCAATGCCGCGATCGGCGCGGTCATGACCAGGTCCTGACCCTTCTGCAGCTGGAGCCCGACCTTGACGGCCACTTCGGCAAGCTTGTCGAGGCGGACCGGGTCGACCGGGTCGATGGCGGTATGGAGAGATGCGTTCATCGAATATCCTGCTTCCGTCGATTGCGTTGCGCCCTTTTAGGACGGATTCGGGCAAAACAGAAGACGGATGCGAAGCCCGCGCCTGTTCAGACCGCTGGCTTCGCCTGCCTCAAAAGGACAGCGTCGTGCTTCTCCAGGAAGGCCATGAGCCGGTCCGCATAATCGTCGGCGACCGCGCCCTTGACGCTTGGGCGCGCAGCCAGCGCCTGGCGCCATGCAGTCACCTTCGGCAGGCCGTCGAAGATATGATGGTCGGCGAGCCTGTCGAACAGGTCGAAATAGCGGAAGATCGGCGCGAAGACCGCATCCACGAGGCTGAAATGTGCACTGGCGAAGAATGGCCCGTCCCCGAGTTCGGCCTCCAGCGTGGCAAATCTGGAGGCGAGCACCTTGCTCTTGGCCTCCAGCGCTGCCTGGTCCTGGGTGGTTTCGAAAACCCAGAGATCGGAGAGGATGGAGGATCCGAACTCCATCCAGCCGCGATGACGGGCGCGCCGCAGCGGGTCGGCCGGGTGCAGCTTCTGGCCCGGTTGGGTCTCCTCCAGGTATTCGCAGATGACCGAGCTTTCGAACAGCACGTCCTGTTCGACCTGCAGGAGCGGAACCTTGCCCAGCGGCGATATTTTCAGGAACCAGTCGGGCTTGGCCGCAAGGTCGATGTTGATGCGCTCGAAGGGTACGCCCTTTTCGGCGAGCGCGATGGCAGCCCGCTGGACATAGGGGCACAGGTGGTGGCTGACGAGGCGTAGTTCGGCCATGGGGCGTCCTTCCTTGAATGAAGTAGATGCATCTGCATGTAATTCATCTTGCGGAGATCGTCAAGATGCATGTAATTGCATCTATGTCCGACGAAAAGAAGACCGCCCCGTGTTCCGCCGCGAGCGTCACGGAACTCTGGGTCACGCTGGCGCGCGCGCAACAGCGGGTACTCGCGGCGATGGAATGCGACCTGAAGGCGGCAGGCTTGCCGCCGCTCAGTTGGTACGACGTGCTGTGGGAGCTTGATCGCGCGGAAGATGGCCGCCTGCGCCCTTTCGAGATCGAAGAGCGCACCCTGTTGACCCAGTACAATCTTTCACGGCTGATCGATCGGCTGGAGAAGGAGGCGCTGGTGCGCCGTGAGGTGTTCGACCAGGACAGTCGCGGACGCTGGGTCGTCATCACCGAGGCGGGGCGGGAAAGGCGCGCGCGCATGTGGACGATCTACGGGCGCTCGATCGAGGAACATCTGGGAGCCCGGCTGAGCGAGGAGGAGGCGCAAATGCTGACAAGTCTGCTCAAGCGACTGGCCTGAGGCTCGGCCGGCCGCAGTCAGGAGACCAACGATGCGGCGATGGCACCCAGCGCGTTGAGCGCATCCTGCGGCGAGAGCCGAACCTGGAGGCCGCGTTGCCCACCGTTGATATAGACCTGCGTCTCCGACAGCGCGTCGATCTCGATCGCCGTCGGCACAAGCTTCTTCTGGCCGAAGGGGCTGATCCCGCCGACTACATAGCCCGTCGTCTTCTCGGCCACCGCCGGCTTCATCATAGCCGCATGCTTGCCGCCGAAGGCGGCGGCGAGCTTCTTCATGCTCACCTCCTTGTCGGAGGGCACGACGACGCAGACCGGCTTGCCGTCGAGTTCGGCCATCAGCGTCTTCAGCACGCGATGCGGCGCCTCGCCGATCGCCTCCGCGGCCTGCAAGCCGATGCGTTCGGCGTTCGGATCGTAGTCATAGGTCACGGTGGCAAAGGCCACCCCGGCCTTTTCCAGGAACTGGGTTGCGCGCGTCGTCTTCGCCATGGCGTCAGGCCTTCAACGCGGCGGCGTAGACCTCCGGCTTGAAGCCGATGAGCAGCTTGCCGCCGGCCTCCAGCACCGGCCGCTTGATCATCGACGGCTGGGCGAGCATCAGTTCGATCGCCTTGTCCGGGTCGAGATCGAGCTTCGCCGCGTCGGGCAGGTTCCTGAAGGTCGTGCCGGCGCGATTGAGCACGGTCTGCCAGCCGGCCTCGGCGCACCAGCGTTCGAGATGGTCCCGGTCGATGCCTGAGACCTTGTAGTCGTGGAAGGCATAATCGACGCCGTGCTCTTCGAGCCACAGGCGCGCCTTCTTCATCGTGTCGCAGTTCTTGATGCCGTAAATGCGTGCCTGCATGGGTCAAAATCCCAAATGAAACCGAACAAGGCAGATAGCACGGGGCGGGCTAAAGGCAAATGCGAGTCGGGGGGAGGGGCCGCCCGACGACCTGATAGACCGGGTAGCGCGCGGGATCGCGACATCCCGCCGTGGGAGGAACAATGTCGGTCGGTTGCGTATGGTTTGGTCCGCGATCGGCTGTCGTGCGAGCAGGCTCACGCAGCAAGCGGAGAGGCCGCTGGCTCGATCACCACCCGGTTTCGGCCGCCGTTCTTGGCGCCATAGAGCGCATGGTCGGCGCGACGGATCAGGTCGTCGAGGCTCTCGTCGGCCGCTCCGGCCGTGCTCACGCCGGCGCTGACCGTCAGGCGCAGCGACACGCCGCTTGCCGTGCCGAATTCGAGGATCTCGACATTGCGGCGAACCATGTCGGCGATCGCCGCGCAGCGCTCGACGCTGGTATCCGGCATCATCAGCACGAATTCCTCGCCGCCCCAGCGGGCCAGCAGGTCGCCGCTGTGGGCGACCGATTTCAGGATCTGGGTGAATTCGCAGATCACGGTATCGCCGACATCATGGCCATATCCGTCATTGACGGCCTTGAAGCCGTCGAGGTCGAACAGGATGATCGACACCGGTTCCTGCGCCTGCCGGCAGCGGGAGAGTTCCTTGACCGCGAGGTTGGTGAAGGCGCGGCGGTTGTTGATGCCGGACAGCGGGTCGGTATTGGCAAGCCGTTCGAGCTCGTGCTGGTAGCCGTGCCGTTCGGTCAAATCGCGCAGCACGGCGATGAAGACCGGTCCGTCTATGCCGCCGGTGCGCAGGATGGTGGCGCCGAGATGGATCTCCGTTCCGTCCGCGCGGTAGCCGATGATGAAGGATCTCCGGCTGCCCATGTATTTCGCGTCGACCTGCCCCTCCATGAAACCGGCCAGGTGGTGCCGGTGGATCTGGCGGAAGCGCGGGGGCAAGAGCGCGTCGAGCGGCTGGCCGACAAGGCTCGCCGACGTCTGCTGGAAAAGGCTTTCCACCGCGTGATTGCAATAGAGGATCGTGCCGTCCGCGTCGATCGCGACGATGCCGTCTTCCATTTCAGCGACGATCCTGCTGTAAACCGCGTCATCGAGGCGCGATGGCTCTCCGTAAGTGGATAGGGAAGCCATGAGAAAATCCTTTTCAAGACAATATAGTTATACTTTGTAAGATGTGTCCACCGAACCACCTATTCCTTAATGGAGGTTTGTCGGCGGGCCGGGGGCGGCCCCGACCTGCCGCTATCGTAAACGAAGGATGACGACCCTCTTCAGGCCGCCGACCTTTTGCCTGCCGCTCCGGAGCGGGTCTCCGCGGCCCTTGGGTCGGCCTTGTCAGTCGAGAATTGCCGGATCATCTGCACGATGCGGCCGATCTCGGCGGTGAGCGCATGGGTAGCCGCCGTCGACTGCTCGACCATGGCGGCATTCTGCTGTGTCGCCTGGTCCATGCTGTTGACGGCGGTGTTGATCTCGGTGAGTGCCGTCGACTGTTCGCGGGCCGCCAGGACGATGGCGCCGATGTGATGCGTCAGTTCGCCGACGTCCGTGGCGATCCCTTGTAGCGCTTCGCCCGTATGGCCGACCAGGGCCACGCCGCTGCGCACCTGCTCGCCGGACCGGGTGATCAGCTCCTTGATCTCGCGCGCCGCCTGGGCCGAGCGTTGGGCCAGTTCGCGAACCTCCTGCGCGACGACCGCAAACCCCTTGCCGGCCTCGCCGGCGCGGGCCGCCTCGACCCCGGCATTCAGCGCCAGCAGGTTCGTCTGGAAGGCGATGTTGTCGATCACGCCGATGATGTTGCCGATCGCACTGGAGGAAGCCTCGATCGCATCCATGGCCGAGACCGCCTGCTTGACGATCTCGCCCGAGTGCTCAGCCCCGCTCTTCATCCTCGCCACCAGCAGGCCGGCCTCGCCGGCACGTCGGGTCGAGTCGCCCACTGTCGTGGTGATCTCGTCAAGCGAGGCCGCCGTCTCCTCAAGCGAGGCTGCCTGTCGCTCGGTGCGCTTGGCAAGATCCTCCGCCGCCTGCCGGATCTCCTCGCTGCCATTGTTGATCTGATGCATGCCGGCCTCGATGGCGCCGATCGTCGCAGCCAGCTCCTGCGTCGCATTGTTGAAGTCGGAACAGACCGAGTGATAGGCCATCGGCACGTCGTGGGCCATGCAGTGGGTCAGGTCCTTGGCGGCGATGCGCGCCATGGCCTCGCCGAAGATGTCGCAGACCAGGTTTCGCTCGGCGGCGATCGCCTCGGCCTGCGCCTTCTGCTTGGCCGCCTCCGCTTCGTCGATATAGACGGAGATGGCGAGGTCCATGTCGAGCATCACGGCCTTGACCAGCGCGCCGAGCACGCGTCCCGTCTCCTCCGCCTTGGCCCGCCCCTTGCCGAACAGGCCCTGGCCGGCGAAGGCATCGCGCACCACTTCCTGGACCAGATGGTCGAGCACGATGGCGTAGCCGCCGATATACCAGCGCGGCTCCAGGCCGATCCGGGCATGCACCGTGCCGATGGTGCGGACCTTTGCCACATAGTCGGCGCTGAAGTCGCCCTCGGAAATGTTCGACCAGTGGTTCACCTGCGCGCCCTTGGCGCGGCTGATATGCTCGTCGGAGGCGAAGAACCGCCGCACCTCCGGTGTCTTGCGCAGCTGCGCATAGAACTTGTCGAGCCCTTTGGGCAGTTCCCGGTCGATTAGCGCCTTAAGGCTGCGGATCCCGTCCCGGTCGGTCTTCGTCAACTGCATGAAGTCGAGGCGCTGCTCGACGCTCGCTCCCGCTGATTGTCCGACCGCTTGGGTGGTCGTGGAATGCACGGCGTCCTGCTTGAAATTGGTCATGGCGGCCCCCTCGCCGATAAAAGATCTCTGGAAATTTTGGTTCGCCTAATATTGATCGCGAATCTTCTATGGAGAGGATAGAACACTATGGTTTATGAATAGTAACGCCTATATATATTACGATCTTCTGAATTCGATATTTATAATATATGTATGAAGTATTGTCAGAAGTGCTCTGAAAATTGACAATAAGCAAGAGTTGTGCGGTGAGTGTGTCGTTTAATAGTATCGATTGCTACCAATATGTTTCGTTGGTGTCCGTCAACAGACGGTCGGCTGCAACAAGAGTGCGGAAATGGATAGTCAACGGTGAATGTGCGAAGCCCAACGTCGGTCGCAAATGCTCAAGCTGAGTGAGGGGATTATGAGGCCCGTGCGGAGGGCGTCACCTCGTCGACTTCCCGATCAACCGCCAACGCTATCGGCAGCTTTCCTGGCCCTGTCGGCGGCGGCCTGGGCGTCGAATATGGCCTGGACTGCCTCCTCCCGACCAGTGGCGGCATGGCCTTTCGCCATCTGGGCGAAACCCGCTGCCGTCTGCGCGGAAGACTGTGCAGCCGCTCTCAACGCCATGACCGCTGCCTGGTCACCCTTTGCCTGGGCTTCCCTGGCTTCCTGAGCCATGTTTTCGGCTCCGATTGCCAACTGATTGGCGGTAGCCGCAAGATGCATGGCGAGCTGAGCCTCGTTGAGGCTAGCGACGGTCGAGGTTTGAGCCTCATTCATAAAAGTCGTGTCCCAGTTCAATGCGGCGGCCGGGTCGACACAGTGTGTCTGCATGTATGCCTGGAACTGGGCCGTCAGATTTGCCATTTTTTGGGAAACGTCGTCACGCGTTCGCGCGGCCTTGCCCAGTTCCGCCCCATAATCTACCCCCAGTTTGAAACCCGCCTGCAGGCCGTCGCCAAATCCGAGACGTTCGTCGCCAGGCGAGAGCGCCCTGGGCGTGGGAACCTTCAGCAAGACGCTCGACGGGTTTTCAACGGGGCTCTTGGACAGATCATTGTAACCATCGACGACGCCGCGCAGCCATCCGGGATACGCGCCGCGACATGCCCCGCTATGAAACTGTGGCGTGTCGCGACCGGCAAGAGCGACGGTTGCGCCCCAAGGGCCTGCGGAGAGGGCCAGGATGGCCGCCAAAGCTGAGGGAAGCCCTGCTGCCCCTAATTTCCAGATGAGTTTTGCCACTTGCGCCACCTGCCGCGTCGTGTCGGCCGCCCGGATCTTGTGTGCGTCCGTCCGGAGAGACGCCGACGACAAGGATAGGGGCTTAAGGATGGGGACTCAACCGGCAATGACCTGCCTTCGCTCTGGCGGTCGAAATGACGGTCATGCCAATCCCACCTGGCAATGACGGCATGTTCCGCACGTCACCATGGCCCGCAAAGGGAACGATGCCCGGAAAGGGCGAAACGGATGCTGTTCCGCCCTTGGGCCTGCAAGCGTACCTAGACGCTCATTCCCACTCGATCGTGCCGGGCGGCTTCGACGTCACGTCGTAGACGACGCGGTTGATGCCGCGCACTTCGTTGATGATGCGGGTGGCGGCGCGGCCGAGGAATTCCATGTCGTAGTGGTAGAAGTCGGCCGTCATGCCGTCGACCGAGGTCACGGCGCGCAGCGCGCAGACGAATTCATAGGTGCGTCCGTCGCCCATGACGCCGACGGTCTGAACCGGCAGGAGCACGGCGAAGGCCTGCCAGATGGCGTCGTAAAGGCCGGCCTTGCGGATCTCGTCGAGATAGATGGCGTCGGCTTCGCGCAGGATCTCGAGCTTCTCGCGCGTGATGCCGCCGGGGCAGCGGATGGCGAGGCCGGGGCCCGGGAAGGGATGGCGGCCGATGAAGCTGTCCGGCAGGCCGAGTTCGCGGCCGAGCGCCCGCACCTCGTCCTTGAACAGTTCGCGCAGCGGCTCGACGAGCTGCATGTTCATGCGTTCGGGAAGGCCGCCGACATTGTGGTGCGACTTGATTGTCACCGACGGGCCGCCGGTGAAGGAGACGCTTTCGATGACATCCGGATAAAGCGTGCCCTGGCCGAGGAAGTCGGCGCCGCCGAGCTTCTTCGCCTCGTCCTCGAAGGTCTCGATGAACAGGCGGCCGATGATCTTGCGCTTGGTTTCCGGGTCGCTCACACCTTCCAGTTCGCCGACGAAGCGGTCGATCGCATCGACGTGGATGAGGTGCAGGTTGTAGTGTTCCTTGAACATGGCGACCACGTCGGCCGCCTCGTTCTTGCGCATCAGGCCGTGGTCGACGAGGATGCAGGTCAGCTGGTCGCCGACGGCTTCGTGGATCAGAAGCGCTGCGACCGAGGAATCGACGCCGCCGGACAGCGCGCAGATGACGCGTTTGGTCCCGACCTGGTCGCGGATCTGCTGCACGGCCTTGGCGCGATAGGCCGACATGGTCCAGTCGCCCTTGAGGCCGGCGATGTTGTGAATGAAGTTGCCGATCAGCTTGGCGCCGTCCGGCGTGTGCACGACTTCCGGATGGAACTGCACGGCGTAATACTTGCGCTTCTCGTCGGCGATGAAGGCGAAGGGGGCGTTGGACGAGGTGGCGACGACCTCGAAGCCCGGCGGGATCGCGGTGACGCGGTCGCCATGGCTCATCCACACCTGGTGACGCGAGCCGGCGGACCACAGGCCCTCGAACAACGGGCATTCCTTGTCGATCTCGAGGAAGGCGCGGCCGAATTCGCGGTGATGGCCGCTTTCGACCTTGCCGCCGAGCTGGGCGCACATCGTCTGCTGGCCGTAGCAGATGCCGAAGATCGGCAGGCCGCTGTCGAAGATGATCTGCGGCGCCCGGGGGCTGCCTTCGTCCAGCGTCGAGGCGGGGCTGCCCGACAGGATGATTGCCTTCGGCTTCAGCCGGTGGAAACCTTCCTCGGCGGACTGGAACGGGACGATCTCGCAATAGACGCCGGCTTCGCGCACGCGCCGTGCGATCAGCTGCGTTACCTGGCTGCCGAAATCGATGATGAGAACGCTGTCGGGATGTGCTTTCTGGGTCATGGCGAGCCTTTAATGAAAAGCGCGGGTTCTTTCAATCGGAGAATTGTGCCGATTGTCCGCAATTCCGGTGCTCTAGAACCAGAACACGCCGTCTTCGAGCGCTTCGAACAGGGTGTCGACGGTGAGCGCCAGCTTGCGATCGACGACGTGGAGATATTCCTTCCAGTCGTCGACATGCTTCAGTTCCTGCTTGCCGTCGGAAATGCCGCGCAGCCCGATCAGCGGCAGGTTGAAGGCATGGCATGTCCTGAGGACCGCAAAGGTCTCCATGTCGACCATGTCGGCGTCGATCGTGCCATAGGTGTCGCCCGAAACGATGTTGGCACCGGTCGAGAGGCTGGCGGTCGGCACGCCGGGAATACGCAGCGGCAGTTCGAGCGCCGCCGGCAGGTCGAGAAAGGGCGTGCGGCCCTTCTCGAAGCCGAGCGGCGAGGCATCCATGTCGCGATAGGAAACAGAGGACGCCTGGTAGATCTCCGTCTGCTCCAACCTGGCCGAGCCTGCCGAGCCGAGCGAGACGACGAGGTCGGGCCGTTCGTTTTCCTGTTCGAGCTTCGCCAGCGTGCGCGTCAGCGCGATGGCGGCTTCGACTGGGCCGACGCCGGTCATCAGCGGTTCGATCCGCGAGCGCAGGAACGACCCGTATTCGGCCTCGACCGCCATGACGAACAGGATCGACTTGCCTGATACCGACTTGAGCTCGAACGTCATCCGGAAATTCCCTCGCGGCCGCGAACGGCCATCATCGTGCTGGTCATGGAGGCAATGAGCTTGGCCGGGCCGTCCCCGATCGCGTAGCCGCGCCCGTCTGCGACGACGATTGTGGAGCCGGGCTTGGTAATCTCGCCGCGAAACAGGAAGCGCTCGCCCTTGCCGGGCGACATCAGGTTGACCTTGAACTCGATCGTCAGAAGCGAGACGTCCGGCGCGATCATCGTATAGGCGCTGTAGGTGCAGGCGGCATCGAGGGCGGCTGAAATCACGCCGGCATGCAGGATGCCGTGCTGCTGCGTCAGCTTCTCGTCGAAGGGCATTTCGATTTCCACGACGCCCTTGCTGACGCTGGTGAGTTCGGCGCCCAGCGTGCGCATGGCACCCTGCCGCGCAAAGCTCTGCCGAATACGCTCGCCGACCGCGTCGCTGTTGATTTCGCTCATATAGCTGCCCTCTCGCAGGTGCGAAATTGGCACGCCCGATGCACTTCGGCAAGCGGCCCGAGAGCAGATTCGGGCGGCTGTGGTACTAGTTCATGAGGAAAATCGAGGCGTTGAGCAGAGTGGCGAAGCCGACCCAGGCGGCATAGGGCAGGAACAGCAATCCGGCCAGGCGGTCGAGCGGCCCGGCCTTCCAGATGAAGCCCAGGATGGCGACGAGCAGCGCCACAATCAGCAGCAACGCCAGACCGGTCGCCTGAAGGCCGAAGAAGGTCGGCGACCAGAGCATGTTGAGGGCGATCTGGGCAAACCAGATCTGCATCGCGGCGGAGGCCGGCGCGACCAGCCAGATGCGGGCGCCGGCAATGGCGATCATCACGTAGAGCGCGGTCCAGACCGGCGCGAAGATCCAGGGCGGCGGGTTGAAGAACGGCTTCTCCAGCGACTGGTACCATTCGCCCGGCATGTTGGAGACGCCCGAGAGAATGCCCAGCCCGACGACGACGGCGATGAAGACGAGATAGGTGAGGAACTTGCGCATGGCAGGAACATAGGGCGCCGCTGTTCCCCGCCAAGGCCGGGCTTAAGAAAGGCGGACGATATGCTGGTCCCAGGCGACCGGGCTGCGGTTTGCGCCGAAATGGCCGTCATAGGAGGAGACGGCAAAGCCGGAGGCCGCCGGTGCGATCCCGGCCGCATCGGCGACGGGGGCGGTCGAGACCACCGCGCCGCTCCGACCGTCGATGGTGACGGCGAGGCCGCCCTTCGGCGAGGCGATGCCGACCAGACCGTCGCGCCGGTTGACGGCGATGGCGCCGACGTAGTTGGCAAGGCCTTTCGTCACCTCCTCGGGAAGGAACAGGAATGAAAGCGCCTCGCCCCTGGCGAAATGCCCGACCAGTGGCGGCATGTCGTTGCGCGAGCCTTCATACTGGCAGGCGAACCAGGCGCGGCCGTCCTCACTGACGTCCAGATGCCGGGTCGACAACTGGCTGAACTCGCGCGGCATGACATGCTTTTCGATCAGCGCACCGCTCGCCGCATCGGCGATCACCAGGGAGGGTTCCATGCGATCGAGATTGAGCTTGGTGCGGCCGAAATCCGGATGGGTCTCGATGCCCCCATTGGCGATGATCAGCAGGCGGCCGTCGTCGCTGACCGTCATGTCGTGCGTGCCGATGCCGTGGGCTTCGAACTCGCCGATCCGGCGGAAACCATCCGTGGCGTCATAGATGCCGATCATGCCGCGATTGGCGTCGAAATCGTTTTCGCTGGCATAGAGCAGACGGCCGTCCGGCGAAAAGTGCCCGTGGCCGAAGAAGTGCCGGTCGGCCGGCGCGGCGATCACGATCGGCTCGCCGCGCTTGTGGGAATCGAAGATGACCGCAAACGTGCCCGGACGCCGGGCAAAGGCGACGGAGAGACCCGTTGCCGGGCTGTGGCCCAGACCGTGGATGCGGTCCGGCAGATCGATCCGGTCGATGAAGGTGCCGTCCTCGGCGACAAGGCCGATGCCGAAACGTCCGTCCGGCGCGCGGAAGCCGGAGGCAAAGACCGCATCGCTGCGCTCCAGCGCGAACAGAGCGCGCGGCGAAAGCGAGGCGAGGAACAAAGCCCCCGCCGCCTTGATGAAGGATCGCCTGTCGATCAGCGCCGATCGCCGCATCTCAGTCTCCGTCGGAGAAGGAGAAGCCGGCGGCAAGACCGATCGCGCCGCCATAGTCGTTGTTGAGCCGCAGGATCAGATCCTTGCTGTTGAGCAGCAGGAAGTCGAGCTTGGCGCGCTCGGCCGGATCGCTGACGGCCGCTTCGACGTCCGGATTGACGTCGTCGGCCACCCGGACGAGCGCCTTGGCGACGAAATCGATCGACGAGACGATGGAGCGCGACTCCTCGTTCAGCAGGTCGACCATGGCCGATTGCCTTATCAAGCTGCGCAGGCCCTCGATATTGCCGTGGATCGAGGTGAAGGTATTGCCGGAGCGCCAGTAGATCGCCTGCTTGGGAAAGGTGTTGTTCTCCTCGCCCTTGTAGAAGGTTTCGATGCGCTGGTCGCGGATCGCCTCCGCGCCATGGACCAGGATGCCGAGCAGGGCGGAGATTGCCTCGCGGCCGTCGCGGAATTCCGGATTGTCGGGGCCGGGGTGCTTCCAGGCGTCCTGAATGCCGTCGGGCTTGTCCCATGCCTCGGCGAGTTCGCCGCCGAGCCGCACCAGATTGCCGGCGATCGCCGCGCCGTAGCGGCAGCGGAAGCCTTCCTTCTCCTCGACGAGCCCGTCGGATCCCGTGCCGAAGAGCACGAATTCGAGCGCGCCGAGCCCCTGCATGGCGACACTCTTGTCCTTCAGCGTCTCGACCGAGGTAGCGCTTTCGTCCGGCTTGGCGAGAATGGCCTGGACCTGTTTCAGGCCCGTGCTCTTGCGGTCGGGGTAGAAGAGAATGCGCTCAAACCGGTTGGCCTCGATCACCGGACCGACGCGGACGATTTCGATCGCCGACCATGCCGCAACCGTCTCATCGAACGCGCCCCGGGCCACGTCGAGCGCCTCGGTCGACGGTGCGGCGCAGAGCGCACGCAGGTCGGTCTCGAGAGCCGCCGAGGCGTCGCGGAAGCGGTGGTAGCCGGGACGGATGAAACCGTCGACAGCCTTTTCCATCACGGCCTGGATCGCCTCGCTCCTCAGCGTAGGTGGCGCGAGATTGGCATCCTGCGCCGCTGCGGTCGCGGCAAGGCTGAGAGCGGTGAAGACGCCGAGGAGGAAAGGCTTCATAGGGACTCCAGAAAGGCGATGAGCGCCTTGCGATCATCGGCCACAAGGCCTGCAAAGGTGTCGCGGGCGGCCTGCGCTTCGCCGCCGTGCCAGAGGATGGCCTCCGTCAGGTTGCGCGCCCGCCCGTCATGCAGGAAGAAGGTGTGGCCGTTCACCCTCTCGGTCAGACCAATACCCCAGAGCGGCTGGGTGCGCCACTCGCGCCCGCGCGCATCGCCGACCTGCTGGCCGTCGGCGAGACCCTCGCCCATGTCGTGCAGCAGGAAATCGGAATAGGGCCAGATCAGCTGGAACCGGTGCGCCTTGTTTTCCGCCTTGCGACTGGTCACGAATTTGGGCGCATGGCAGGCGACGCAGCCGGAGGTGTAGAAGATCGATTTGCCTTTGAGCACGGCCGGATCATCGATGCCGCGCCGCGCCGGCGGCGCGAGGTTTTCCGAATAGAAGGTGACGAGGTCGAGCACCGGGTCGGGGGCTTCGGTATCGCCGAGCCGCTTCTGCACGCCGGTCGGCATGGCCAGGCAATTCGCCTGCGCCTCCGTGCAGTCGCCGAAGGAGTGCGGTGCGTCTGGCGTCGATATGCCGATGTCGCCCTTGAAGGCGCCGGAACTCTGGTCGCGCACCGAGGCGTTCTGCGCCTTCCAGCCGAAACGGCCCAGCTTCAGCTCGCCGGTGCGATGATCGCGGGCGCGGGCCGCCCGGCCGGAAATGCCGTCGCCGTCCCGGTCCTCGGGATCGGCCCGGGCGAGAATATCGGCATCGGCAATCGCCTGGATCAGCCCCATGCCGATCATCGGATTGGCAATGCGCGGCGACAGCGTCGTATCCGGGGCGAGCGGTCCGTAGGCGAGATCGGCGACGCTGTAGTGCGGCCGGCGCAGCGACACGGTCTCTCCGCCGGCGAGCGTCACGGGCTCCTCCTTGTAGGTTATGACCATCCGCCCTTCGGCCGCGAGGCCGGGCACGGCGAGGTCCTGCAACTGGCCGCCATAGGTCGGGTCCGGGAAATTGACGGCCTTCAGCTCGGCAACCGCCTGGCTCTCTTCCGCGGTCCGTGCCGGGCGGGCGAGCCTGAGGAACATCGAGGTTGAATCGGCAGCCCCTTCCGGCGGATGGCCGCGACCGTCCTTCAGGTGGCAACTCTGGCAGGCGCGGGCATTGAACAGCGGCCCAAGCCCGTCGGACGCCTGGGTGGACGACGGCGAGGAGACCCAGAACTTGCGGAACAGCGCATTGCCGAGCTTGAACGTCTCTTCTTCGGAGAAGGTTATGTTGGACGAGAAGTGCGAGAAGGCATCGCCGTTGACCGGCTGGGTCGACGTGGCAGCCCCGCCCTGCATCCGTTCGAACGGTTCCGGCCTGGAGAAATCGCTCGTCGGGCTCGTGACCTTTTCGACGCGCTTCAGGTCCTTCGGCGTCAGATCCGTCCGTCGCACCGGATCATCGGCCAGCGCATTGCCGAAAAGAGCGAACGACAGGCCGGTTGCGAGCAGCAGATGCCGGGGGATGCGGGCGGTCATGCGGGACATGATGATGGAATTCGGGCCACCGGAGAGTTCCGATGGCCCGCCTTTTTCTCTTATTGGAACACGGCGTTAGGATTATCCAGGCTGTCGGAACCCTCAAGCTCGATCGTTCCGAGATCCAGCGACGCAATGACGCGCTCGATGGTCTTGGTCTGGTCGATCAGGCCGTCGATGGCGGCCTGGACGGTGGCGTTGCCCTCGGCATTGCCTTCGCCGATCATCTGGTCATAGGCCTCGACCGTCTCGGCGCGCTTGGCCATGGCGTTCATTGCGTCGAGCGTCTTGGTGAGCTTGGCCTTCATCTCGGTGTCGAGGGCCGCATCCTTGGCGGCGACCAGTTCGGAGAGCGAAGGACCGGTCATCTTCGTGCCGTCGGCGCGGGTATATTCGCCGGTATAGGCGGACGCGATGCCGACGGCGTCGTTGAGGTGCGAGGCATGCGTGTTGTCGGAGAAGCAGTCGTGTTCTTCTTCCGGGTCATGCAGCAGGACGCCGAGCTTCATGCGCTCGCCGGCGAGTTCGCCGTAGGACAGCGAGCCCATGCCGGTGAGAATGGCGGAAATGCCGGCCTTCGGATCGGCGGTCACGGTCTTGGTCGCTTCGCCTTCCGGCGCCCAGGCGGTGACCATTTCCTCGAGATCGGAAACCAGCAGCGAGGAGGCGGCCTTCAGGTATGCGGCGCGGCGGTCGCAATTGCCGTTGGTGCAGTTCTTGGTGTCGAAGTCGGTATAGGCGCGGTTTCCGGCGCCCGGACCCGTGCCGTTGAGGTCCTGGCCCCACAGCAGGAATTCGATGGCGTGATAGCCGGTCGCCACATTGGCTTCGATCTCGCCGGCTTCATGCAGGGTTCCGGAGAGGAATTCCGGCGTGATGTTGGTGGCGTCGACATCCTTGCCGTTGATCTTCAACTTCGGGTTGGCGATCACGTTGGCGACGAACAGCGCGTTCTCGTCGCTCTCGGTGCCGTAGGAGGCGTCGACATAGTCGATCAGGCCCTCGTCGAGCGGCCAGGCATTCACCTTGCCTTCCCAGTCGTCGACCACGGCATTGCCGAAGCGATAGACTTCCGACTGCTGATAGGGCACGCGGGCCTTGATCCAGGCGGCGCGCGCGGCCTTCAGCGTCTCATCGCTCGGGGTGGCGATCAGCGCGTCGATGGCGGCGTCGAGCGCCTTGGCGGTGTTGAGCGAGTCCTCATACTTGGCATGGGCCAGCGCCGCATAGTGGTTCAGCACCGCGGCCGCGTCGGTGGCTGCGGCTGCGGGGCCGGCCATGAAGCTTGCCGAGGCAATCAATAGCGCGAACGAGGCGCCAAGAATGGATTTGCGGGACATGGTCTCTCCTTCGACGCTCGCGCGCCCTCTCCGTGAAACGAACGACCTTGTCTTGGCGGAAAAAGAAACTGGTGTCAAATAGTCGAGTATCGAAAAACGCCAGCCACCTGTTGTTCGTCAAATCCGACCGGGCGGATGTGCCTCATGCCTTGCGGCGCATCCGGCAGAAGAAGAAGCCGTCGGTATCGGTCGAGGCGGGGCTGAGCGTCACGGTCAGACCGTTCTGCGAGCCTGGGCGCGGCGCATCCTTGCCGAACAGCCGGTCCCAGCTGTCGAGCGTCGGAGCAATCTCGAATTCGGGATTGGCGGCGCAAAAGGCGGTCGCCTGCGCGTCGTTTTCTTCCGGCAGCGCCGAACAGGTGACGTAGAGCAGTTCCCCGCCCGGCCGCACATAGGCCGCCGCTTCGCTGAGCGCTTCCTGTTGCTGGGCGACGCGTTCCTGCAGATTGCGCAGCGTCAGGCGCCATTTCGTGTCGGGGCGTCGGCGCCAGGTGCCGGTGCCGGTGCAGGGGGCGTCGACCAGCACGCGGTCGACATGGCCTTTGAGGCTTTCGATGCCGCGCAGGCTATCGTGCACCTGGACGTTGCGGGTGCCGGCGCGCTTCAGCCGCTCGATGATCGGCGCCAGACGCTTGCGGTCGGCGTCATAGGCGTGGACCTGGCCCTTGTTGTTCATCACCGCGGCGATGGCGAGCGTCTTGCCGCCGCCGCCGGCACAGAAATCGAGAACCTGATCGCCTTCCTTGGCGTCGACCAGATCGGAGACGATCTGCGATCCCTCGTCCTGAACCTCGAACCAGCCCTTCTGGAAGCTGAGTTCGGCGGTGACGTTGGGCAGTCGCGAAGCGCCTTCGCCGGCCGGAATACGGATGCCGAAGCGGGCGATGCGGGCCGCCTGGGCACTGGTGCGGTCGAGCGCTTTCAGAACCTTGTCGCGATTGGCCTTGATGGTGTTGACGCGCAGGTCGAGCGTCGGACGGCCGGCGAGCGCCTTGGCTTCGTCGAGCCAGTCTTCGCCGAAGGCGGCTTCGAAGGAGGGCTGGATCCATTCCGGGATGTCGCCCTGCACATTGAGCGGCGCATCGGCGAGGTCGCGGGACGAAAAGGCGGCCAATTGCTCCGCCGTCAGCGGCTTGGGGGCAAAATTGTCGCCGTCGAACTCGGCCGCCAGCGCTTCGGCGTCAAGGCCCCATTGGCGCAGCAGCACGGCCCAGCCGAGCGCTGCGGCGCTGTCGTCGTCCATCAGCCAGGCATGCGAGAGCTTCATCCTCAACGCGTCGTAGACGATATTGCCGATCGCGGCGCGGTCGCCGGACCCGGCGAACCGGTGCGCGAGGCCCCAGTCCTTCAGCGCGTCGGCAACGGGCCGACGACGGGCTTCGATGTCATCCAGTACTTCGATCGCACCAGCGAGGCGGCCGCCCAGACGCATGTTCCATTCTCCTGAATTCGAAGAGAGCGTGGTAGCGGCGAACCGATGGAAGAGCAAGCGCCTAACCGGTCGGCATCGTGCCCGATCCGTAGCTGGCGATTAGCCGATGATCTCGTAGCAGACCTTGCCGTGGCCGGAGCGGACCATGCCGATGTTCTGGGCTGCGGCCTTGGAGAGGTCGAGAACCCGGCCGCGGATGAACGGGCCACGATCATTGATGCGCACGACGACGCTCTTGCCGTTCTTCGCATTGGTGACCTTCAGCTTGGTGCCGAAGCGCAGCGACTTGTGGGCAGCGGTGAGAAGCGACGGGTTCATGCGTTCACCGGAAGCTGTCTTGGAGTGCAACGCATACCAGGATGCGCCGCCGCAGGAAGAGGCCGCATGGGCCGAGAGCGGCAAGCAAGCAGAGAGGGCAACAATTGTTGCGATGGTGAAGCTAGAGCGTCGGATATTCGTCAATTTGCATTTCCCTAGTCGTTGACACGAGCCGAATTTTGCGCGGCATCGCCAAAACGAGGGGAAAAATGGCAAAAACGTGCCTTTACGTCATCACGGAATGTTACAGTGCGTAACATTCGTGATTTGGCATATCGAATCACGCCGTTTACCTTTTGATAATATCCAGCAAAAGCAGTTTAATTTCAGACGAAAAGCGGAATGCCATTCCGGGCGAATCCCAAAATGGTGCGATCACGAAAAAAATGACGCAAAAATAATCCGAACCGCCACATTCCCTGCCTGAAATGTGGAGATTCGGGGGCAGACGGTGGTGGATCAATCGTCTGGAGGTGTCGTTCTGCTGTTAAAACGCCTGGGTGGCGGCTTTGTTCCAGGTGCCGTTCGACCACAGATCCTGCAGCGATTGGCGGTAGTCGCCGAAGCGGAAGGCGTAGCCGAGCGCCTTGAGCCGCGCATTCGAGACCCGCTTGTTCTCGCCGTAGAAGGACCGGGCCATAGGCGACAGGTCGGCCGTCTCGAAGGGCTGCTCCGGCGGAGGCTCCATGCCCATCAGGCGCGCCGCCTCGGCGACCACGTCCTGCGGCGGGCAGGGCTCGTTGTCCGTGACATTATATACGCCCGGTTGGCGCAGTTCCGCGAGCAGGGCGGTCGCACCGGCGATATCCTCGACGCGGATGCGGTTGAACACCTGGTCCTTCTTGACGAGGCGCCGCGCCGTGCCGTTGGCGAGGTTGACGAAGGCATTGCGGCCGGGGCCGTAAATGCCCGACAGGCGCAGGATGGCGAGCGGCAGGCCGTTCTGCCCGGCAAGGGCCTGCCAGGCCTCTTCCGCTTCGACACGTTCGACCGAGCGTTGCGAGACCGGTTTGAGCGTCGTGGCCTCATCCACCCAGCCGCCGTCATGGTCGCCATAGACGCCGACGGTGGAGAGATAGGCGATCCATTCGAGCTTCGGCATCAGCGTCTTGAGCTGGCTGCCGGTGAACAGGCGGATCAGCGGGTCGCCGTCGCGCCCGGGTGCGATCGACTGGACGAGGTGGGTGACCGTCGCCAGTTCCGCGGTGAGCGCGTCGGAGAGTTCGCCGCCGTCGAACTGGAAAGGCTGAATTCTGCAGTCGCGCAACGCGTCCTGCTTCTCGATGCTGCGCGTCGTGCCCGAAACCCGGCATCCGTGGGACGAAAGGAGCTGGCCGATGGCCTTGCCGGAATAGCCGGCGCCGAAAATCATCACATGCATCACTTCACTCCGACATCGTCCATTCACGTCTTACCTCGGCTTCGGCCTCGCCCGGAAGATGCCCCTCGCGCAGCTCTGCAAATTCCGCCTCCGGCAGCAGGCGCGACAGGGCCCAGATCGCCATGCCGCGAACCTCCGGTGCCGTGTCGCCGATCAGCGTCCGGCAGGCGGGGATCAGATCACGGAGACCCGAATTGCCGGCAGCGATCAGGCAATTGCGGACGAAGCGGTTGCGGCCGATGCGCTTGACGGGAGAGCCACTGAAGAAGCTGCGGAACGTCGGGTCGTCGAGCGAAAGCAGGAAGGAGAGGTCCGGCTCGATCAGGTCGGCGCGGGCCTGAAGCTTCATCGCGCGCGCCTCGCGCGCGAACTTGTTCCACGGACAGGCCGACAGACAGTCGTCGCAGCCGTAGATGCGGTTGCCGAAGGCGGCGCGCAGCGCAGGGTCGATGTTGCCCTTGTGCTCGATGGTCAGATAGGAAATGCAGCGCCGCGCATCGATCTTGTAAGGCGCCGGGAAGGCATTGGTCGGGCAGGCATCGAGACAGGCCCGGCACGAGCCGCAATGATCGATCTCGGGCGCATCGACCTCCAGATCGGCCGTGGTGAACAGGCTGCCGAGGAAAAGCCAGGAGCCGTAGTCGCGGCTGACGAGGTTGGTGTGCTTGCCCTGCCAGCCGAGGCCGGCGGACGCGGCAAGCGGCTTTTCCATCACCGGCGCGGTATCGACGAAGACCTTGACGTCGGCGCCGGCCCGCGCGGCAAAGCGCGTGGCGATCTCCTTCAGCCGGCCCTTCATCACATCGTGATAGTCGCGATTGCGGGCATAGACCGAGATCGCGCCCTTGTCCGGCTTGCCCTGCAGGTAACGCGGGTCGAGATCGGGGCCGTAATTCATGCCGAACATGACGATGGAGCGCACGTCGTTCCACAGCACACGCGGATCGGAGCGGCGTTCGCGCGTCTCCGGCATCCACTCCATGGTGCCGTGATAGCCGGCCTCGATATAGGCGGAGAGCCGCGCCGGCGCCTCGGGAATGGCCTCGGGTCTGGTGACGCGGCAAAGCTCGAAGCCTTGGGCCTCGGCCTCCTTCCTGATGAAGGCCGTCAGCGACGCACGCTTCTTTTCGGACGATGGGTCGGCCTGCTCCGGCGGCATGGCCCTGTCCCGTCAGAAATCCAGGTCCGCGTAGTGCGAAACCGGGGTGAGGCCGCGCAGGCGCTCGGCCAGCAGCGGGCGGAAGGAGGGGCGCGACTTCAGCCGCTGGTACCACTCCTTGGCGATGGGATATTCCGACCAGTCGATCTCGCCGAGATAGTCGAGCACGGAGAGCGATGCGGCAGCGGCGAGATCGGCATAGCTCAGCCGGTCGCCGGCGAGCCACGGACGCGAGCCGGAGAGCCAGCTCAGATATTTCATGTGCTGGCGGATATTGCCGCGCGCGGTGCGCAGGACCTTCGAATCGGGCGCCCCACCGCCGAGCCCGTTCGGGATCAGCAGCTTGTGCACGCGTTCGCGCACCAGCGGCTTGGTGACGTCCTGCTCCATTTTTTGCAGGAACCATTCGGTCAGGCGGCGGATCTCGGCGCGCTGGAACGGGTCTTCGGCAAGCAGCCTGCGGTCGCGCTTCAGCACGCCGTGGGTCTCGTCGAGGAATTCCGAAATCACCGCTGGTCCGCACAGCACCCTCATATTGTCGTCGACATAGACGGGCAGCGTTCCGGCCGGGTTGAGCGACAGGAATTCCCGGCGCTTCTCCCATGTCTGCTCTTCGACGAGATCGACCTGGAAGCCGTATTCGGAGAGCACCAGCCGGATGAACCGGGACGCGGTGGACATGGGGTGATGATACAATGTTGGCATTGTCACTCGAATTCTTCAGGCGTTTGAACACCGGCATGGGCGCGCGACTTGCGGCTGGTCATGACCACGGCTTCCAAGCTATAGGAGCTTGGTTGACGCAATACAAGCAAATCGCATTTCCTCCCGCCCCGCTTCTCAAGGACTTTCCATGGAAGATCAATCCATTCTGAGTGCGCTGTTTCTCGGCCTGATCGAGGGTCTGACCGAGTTCATTCCCGTTTCGTCGACCGCGCATGTGCTGCTGGCCGGTCATTTTCTCGGTTTCAAGTCGCCGGAAAACACCTTCGCCGTGCTGATCCAGCTCGGCGCCATCCTGGCGATCCTCAGCGTCTATTTCCGTAAGCTCTTCCTGCTGGCGATCGGTCTGCCGACCGATCCGGGCAGCCGGCGATTCGTCGCGGCGATCCTCCTCGCCTTCCTGCCGGCGGCCGTGATCGGGGCGATTGCCCATGACTTCATCAAGTCGGTGCTGTTCGAAACCCCGACGGTGATCTGCGTCATGCTGATCCTCGGCGGTTTCGTGCTCCTGTGGATCGACCGGCTGAAGCTTACGCCCAGGTTCACCGACGTCACCGAATACCCGCTGTCGCTCGCCTTCAAGATCGGGCTTTGCCAGTGTGTCGCGATGATCCCGGGTGTTTCGCGCTCCGGCGCGACGATCGTCGGCGCGCTGCTGCTCGGCGCCGACAAGCGCTCGGCGGCGGAATTCTCCTTCTTCCTCGCCATGCCGACCATGGTCGGCGCCTTTGCCCTCGACCTCTACAAGAACCGCGATGCGCTGAGCTTCGACGACGGTGCGATCATCGCCATCGGCTTCATCGCGGCATTTCTGTCTGCACTGCTGGTGGTGCGCAGCCTGCTCGACTTCGTGTCGAAGCGTGGTTACGCGCTCTTCGCCTGGTGGCGGATTGTGATCGGCACACTGGGGCTGATCGGTCTGCTGCTGGGACTGGGAGGAGCCGCTTGACGCGGTGAAAGGACAAAGAAAAGGCCGGCGAAAGCCGGCCATATTTTTTTGGATCAGAATCGCAGATTTACTGCGTGACCGAGATCGAACCGGTGCTGCAGGGATCGACGCCATAGGCGGGTGCGCAATTGCCTTTGCGCGCAGCAACGGTGGACGGTGCCAGGAACGAACCGGCGATGATGACCAATGCCGCACATGCAAAAAACAGTGCGATAGACTTACCCATGAAGTGGCCCCTCGAGATGAATTTGTGGTCGTCGCCGGCGGTGTCCGCCGCGTCCGAACTGGTGGTTGTTTACGCATTGCCCGCAGGAGCATCAATAGAAGATCTTGCTAAATTCGCAGTTAACGCAAGGATTCCGTCTCTGCGTCATTTGTGCAACGCCGAGACGGTTGATCTGGTTCCGCGACGGGTCAGGCAGCCTTGCCCGAACCGGTAAACTGGCCGTGCGGCCGGTAGTGGACGAGATAGGTCGGCAGGATCGCTTCGACCGAACCAGGGCTGATGCCCATGCCCTCGAGCGTGCGGCCCTCGGCCTTGGCGGCATCGGACACGACATTGTCGGACTTCAACAGCTTGACCTGGTCGCTGGTCAGCGCCGGTTTGACGAAGGGGATCATCGACGACAGGCTGCCGATCAGCGAGGCGATGCCGAAGGGCAGCGTCAGGAAGGGGCGCTTGCGGTCGACGACGGCGAGCATGGTCTCGAGACATTCGCGGAACGTCATGACGTCACGGCCGCCGAGTTCATAGACCTTGCCGGGGATGAGCTTGCCATCGACGGAGCGTGCGACAGCCTCGGCAACGTCCTCGACATGCACCGGCTGGAATTTCGTCTTGCCACCGCCGACCAGCGGCAGGACCGGCATGATCTTCGCCATGGCGGCGAACTTGTTGAAGAAGCCGTCTTCCGGTCCGAAGATGATCGACGGGCGCAGGATGACGGCGTCCGGCTTGATCGACAGAACGGCGGCCTCGGCGCGGCCCTTGGAAGCGGCATAGTCGGAACCGGACTTGGCATCGGCGCCGATGGCGGAAACATGGGTCAGCCGGGCGCCGGCCGAACGGGCAGCCTCGGCCACGGCGCGTGCGCCGAAGTCCTGCACGGCGTCGAAGCTGTTGCGGCCGCTCTCGAACAGGATGCCGACGCAGTTGACGACATGGTCGGCGCCCTGGACCGCCTGGTCGACCGAAGCGCGATAGCGAAGATTGGCCTGGACGAAGGAAATCTGTCCGACATTGCCGAGCGGCTGCAGGAAGAAGGCGAGGTCGGGACGACGCACCGCGACGCGGATGCGGTAGCCACGCTTGGCAAGGGCCCGCACGACGTGACGCCCGACAAAACCCGATCCCCCGAACACGGTGACGAGCGGCGGAAGGTTGGACAAGGTCATGACGGGCTCCTTGGAATAGGCATGCGCTGAGATGCGCTGAAGATCTCGCTGTCTTTAGCCGAATCGAAAGGCGAGCGGAAGGGCCGTCGACATGCGCGGCCCCGCGAAAAAGGTCTTACTCAAGCGCCTTCGACGACCACCATTTCCGCGTCGGCCACTTCCTGGCGGATCTTTGCGGCAATCTGGTATTCGGGCGAGTTGTAGCAGTCGACCGCGGCCTGGTGCGAAGGGAACTCGATGACCACGTTGCGGGCCCGGGCCTTGCCTTCGAGCTCGGTGAACGCGCCGCCGCGCGCGAGGAACTTTGCACCGAACTTCTCGAAGGCCGGCTTCGCTGCCGCGACATAGTCCTTGTAACGTTCGGCATCGCGAATATCGACTCGTGCGATCCAGTAGCCCTTGGCCATGTTTTCGTCCCACCTTTGACTGGTTATGCCGGTTTATTTCAGTAAATTTGCGTCACGGTCAAGCACTTCGCCGCGTCGCGATGGCCCGGCCGTCGGCTGGTCAACAAGGAAGAATCGATGCGCAGATACGATCCGAGACGAATGATGGTCCTCACCGGCGGCATGTGGCTGGCCGGGGCCGTGCTGGCGGTGGGCTTTGCCCTTTGCGCTCCAGCGCAGGCTGAGGCCAAGGCCTGCCAGGCGCCGCTCTATGCCGAGTTGCGCAAACCCGCCGACCCGAAGGCGCGCCCGCTCGAGATCGCCTGCGACATGACGCTCGGTCCGAAGGATGTGATTTCCCGGCCGATCGCCTTTTCCGGCGCCCGGGCCTCCGGCGTCACCCTCGATTGCAAGGGCGGAACGCTCGGCACGGCTGACGCGGTGATCGGCGCCGGCCGCCCGACCGTCGTGATCCGTTCGCTCAAGGGAGGAGACGGGCAGTGGAGCGTTCCTGAAGGCGTGACTGTCAGGAACTGCAAGATCATCGGTAACCTGCGGCTGATGGGGCTTGGCCCCAACGGGCAGGGCGAGCTGGTCAAGCTTTCCTCGCGCCGCCGCGATCACACGGCAAGGGCGCAGGCCGCCGCGCCGCGGGATATCCTGCTCGACAATCTCGATTTCGTGGCGCGCGGCACAGTGCCGCTCTATCTCGGCCCGGGCGTCACGCGGGTGACGGTCAACGGATCACGCTTCCGGGGCGAGGCCAAGGGCACGGCTGTCTATCTCGATGCCGAAAGCGCCGAGAACCGTTTCACCGGAAACCTCTTCGCCATGAAGACGACGCGGCGCGAGCAGATCGCCATCGACGGCTCGGCCCGCAACGTCATCTCCGGCAATGTGTTCGAGAATCCGGTGAACGGCGGCATCTTCCTCTACCGCAATGCGGGCGAGGGCGGCACGATCCGCCACCAGCCGCCGCAGTACAATGTCATCGAGGGCAATACCTTCCGCTACGAGCCGGCAGGCCGTCCGCGGCCGGCCATCTGGCTCAACCAGCGCAATGGCAAGACCTCTCACCGCTTCAGCGATCCGGCCTTCCCCTTCGGCAGCAGCCTTGATCCGCGGGATTTCGCGCAATTCAACATCGTGCGCGACAACCGCTTCATCGGCGGCGGCAGGGGCCTCATCCGCAACGCCGACCCGACCAACGAGATCGTCGGGAACGATTGACCGCGTCTGCCGGGGGAGGGAAAGGCCTGCGGTCAGAGGGCGGTGGCCATCTCATCCAGAATGGCACGGGCCGCAGCCTTCGGATCGGCGGCCTTGACGATCGGCCGGGCGACGACGAGGTGGCTGGAACCGGCCTTCAGCGCGTCGGCGGGCGTCATCACCCGCTTCTGGTCGCCCTTGTCGGCGCCGGCCGGGCGGATGCCGGGGGTGACCAGCGCCATGTCGGGTCCGATCACCTTGCGCACGGCGCTTGCCTCTTCGGCCGAGCAGACGATGCCGCCCATGCCGGCGATGCGGGCCTGTTCGGCGCGCTTCAGCACGAGTGTGTGAGGATCGTATTCATAGCCGGCATCGACCAGGTCCTGCTCGTCCATCGAGGTGAGCACGGTGACGCCGAGCAGGCACAGCCCGGAGCCTTCCGCGGCCTTGACCGCGGCGCGCATGGCCTTCGGATAGGCGTGCAGGGTCAGCATCGACATGCCCATCTTGGCGATATTTTCGACGCCCGAAGCGACCGTGTTGTCGATGTCGAGCAACTTCATGTCGAGGAAGATCTTCTTGCCGCTCTGGGCCAGTTCGCGGGCGAATTCCAGCCCGCCGGCGAAGGCCAGCTGATAGCCGATCTTATAGAAGAGGATGTCGTCGCCGAGCGTTTCGACGATGGCTTCGGCTTCCCGTACGGTCGGCACATCCAGGCCGACGATGAGGCGTTCGCGTGGCGTCATGGGTCGATCCCCTTCCAGTCTTCAATCGGCGTCCAGTCGCATGCGATGCGCCGATCCGCAAGAGAGAAGGCGTAAAGATTGCCGCCGCCGGGCAGCTGGTCTTCGGCGCGGCTGATCGGGATGCCGAGCAGGTGGCACCTGAGCAGCGTGCCGACTCCCCCATGGCCGACAAAGGCGATCGGTGCAGCCGGATCGTGATCGTCAAGGATGGCCGTAACCGCGCCGACGATGCGGGCCTGAGCGTCCATCGCCCTCTCCCAGCCGCGAAAGCTCTCCAGCGGATGGGCAAAAAACCAGTCGGCGGCCTTCTCGAATTCGTCCGGCTTCAGGAAACCGGTCGCCGAGCGATCGTTTTCGTGCATTACCTCGACCGTCTCGAAGCCGATACCGGCGGCGCTCGCGAGGATTTCCGCGGTCTCGATCGCCTTGACCTCGGCGCTGGAGACGATGCGTGCGAGTTGCTTCGCCCAGGGGCGTGAAGCGGCCTGTTTTGCGCGGGCGGTGCCGATCTCCGACAGTCCCCATTGCGGAACGGGAACGGCCGGATCGATCCGGACCTGGGGGTGGGTGATATAGAGGCCGAACATCCGGGCGTGCCGCCTGTCGTCAGCCGCGACGATAGATCCACAGCTGCGCCGGTGGAATGTTGCGCATTACGAAGTCGAAATGCTGGATGTGATAGCTTTCCGGCTTGGCGATGATCGGCGAGACGGCGCCGTAGGAAATCTGCATGACCGGGCGTCCTGCCGGCAGGCGGTCGAGCAGGGCTTCCAGCATACGGATGCGCTCCGACATCGGGAAATTCAGAAGGGGAACAGCGGAGACGACCGAGTCGAACATCTGGTCGGCAAGGGGGCCGAGCGTCGTTTTAAGATCGAAGGCATCGCCGTGAATGAAGTTGACGCCCGGATATGCCTGGACCAGGTGATCGTAGAAATCCTCGGAATACTCGATCGAAACGAGGTTTTCCGGTTTCACGCCGCGCGCCAGGATCGCCTTGGTGATCACGCCCGTCCCGGGGCCGAGCTCCAGGACCGGCAGGCTTGCATGCGGATTGACGACGCTGGCCATCCTGCGTGCGGTGATCGAGGATGTCGGAGCGATGGCGCCTACGGTCTTCGGCCCTTGCATCATGCCCTTGAAGAAGCGGATCTCCTCATCGAACTTCTTCTCGAACTTCTGCTTCAACCGTCGTACCATGGCCTAATCCCCACTCAAGACCTAAAGCGCGTACATCCGCGCCCGGCAAATGTCGCCCGGGTTTGTCGCAAAAACAAGGCGAAATGCCGCAACCGGCAAAATTGCCTGTGCGAATCGTGACTTAAACCCGCATCGGCATCAGAACATACAGCGCGTCGTCACCGGCCGTATCGCGGATCAGCGTTGGCGAACCGGCATCGGCCAGCAGGAAGATCGCGTCGTCGCCGGACAGCTGCGCGGTGATATCAAGCAGGTATTTGGCGTTGAAGCCGATTTCCATCGCGTCGTTTTCGTAGCCGACTGCGACTTCTTCCGTCGCGCTGCCGGAATCCGGGTTGTTGACGGTGAGCATCAGGTGGCCGTCCGACAGCGCCAGCTTCACGGCGCGGCCGCGCTCGGAGGAAATTGTCGATACGCGGTCGACGGCCTGGGCGAAGGTCTGGCAATCGACCCGCATTTCCTTGTCGTTGGCCGCCGGAATGACACGCTGGTAGTCGGGGAAGGTGCCGTCGATCAGCTTGGAGGTTATGACGATCTCGCCGATGGTGAGGCGGATCTTGGCGTCGGAGACCTCGACGGTGACCAGCAGGTCGGGATTGTCCATCAGCTTCTGCAGTTCGCCGACCGTCTTGCGCGGAATAATGATGCCCGGCATGCCTTCCGAGCCGGACGGCGCCTCGACATCGGCGCGGGCCAGGCGATGGCCGTCGGTTGCTACCGCGCGGAGCTTCAGCGCGCCGCCGCTCTCGATCGTGTGCAGGAAGATGCCGTTCAGGTAGTAGCGGGTCTCTTCGGTCGAGATCGCGAACTGGGTGCGATCGATCAGCATCTTCAGGTCGCTCGCCTTCAGCTTGAAGGAATGCGAAAAATTGCCGGCCGTCAGGTCCGGGAAGTCGGTTTCCGACAGGCACTGCAGCGAGAATTTCGACCGGCCGGAGGCAACCGTCATGGATGCGCCGTCGGGCGTGGTGGCGAGCAGCACTTCGGCGCCGTCCGGCAGCTTGCGGACGATTTCATAGAGCAGGTGCGCGGGAACCGTGGTCGCGCCCGCCTGCTCGACCATGGCCGGCGTCGCCTCGGTGATCTCGAGGTCGAGGTCGGTCGCCTTCATCGCCAGGCTCGCGCCCTCGGCGCGCAGCAGGACGTTCGAAAGAATCGGGATCGTGTTGCGCCGCTCGACCACGCGATGCACGTGGTTCAGCGATTTCAGAAGGTTCGACCGTTCAAGAGTAATACGCATGGACACTACCGCTTTCGACCTGTCGCGGTCCAGACTTCGGGACCGCACTGTTCCTCCCGGCCACTGAGGACGGCCGGACAATGTGGACGGGCAAAATGGCAGGAATTGAACGAGAAAAGCAAGAGGCAGCTGCGCGGCGTTCGCACCAAATTGACGCAATGGCTAACGCCGGTGCGGGCGGGCGCGGCCCTTGCCCAATCGCAGGGGCTGGACGATAAGGAGGGAACAATGCGGAGAGACGGGACGTGACTGTGGCTGAGGACGGAAAAGAGGCGGCTTCGCCGCAGCGGACCTATCGGGTGAGCGACGTGGTGATCGCCGCCCGGCCGCTGGAGCCGGCGCTCTATCTGGTCGCAACCCCGATCGGCAATCTCGGCGACATCACGCTCAGGGCGCTGGAAACGCTGGCCGGTGCCGATGTGCTGGCCTGCGAAGATACGCGCGTGACCCGCGTGCTGCTGGACCGTTTCGGCATCCAGAACCGGCCCTACTCCTATCACGAATACAATGCCAACGAGGCAGGACCGAAGCTGATCGCGGCGCTGGAGGCCGGCCGGTCCGTGGCGCTCGTCTCGGATGCCGGGACCCCGCTCGTCTCCGACCCCGGCTATCGTCTCGGCCAGCTGGCGATCGAGGCGGGCCATCGCGTCGTACCGATCCCCGGCGCCTCGGCGCCGCTTGCCGCCCTCGTCGGTTCCGGCCTGCCCAACGACGCCTTCCTGTTTGCCGGCTTCCTGCCGGTGAAGGACAAGGCGCGCCACGAACGGCTGGCGCAATTGCGCGAGGTGCCCGCCACCCTCATCTTCTTCGAGAGCCCGCACCGGATCGGCGACACGCTCGCTGCCGCCGCGGATGAGCTCGGGGCCGAACGACCGGCTTCGGTGTGCCGGGAGCTGACCAAGACCTTCGAGGAGTTCCGCCGCGGCTCGCTGCGGGAACTTGCCGACTACTACGCCGACCGGACCGTCAAGGGCGAAGTCGTGCTGGTGGTCGGCCCGCCGCTGGAAAAACCGGCGCCGGAAGCCGGCGAGATCGATCGCATCCTCGCCCAGCTCGCGGAAACCTTACCCACCGCGAAAGCGGCAACGGAAGCGGCAAAGATCACCGGCCTGCCGCGCAAGGACCTGTACCAGCGTCTGCTTGAGCTGAAGGGTGAGGGATGAGCCGGTTCGCCCCGCCCGAAAAGCGAAAGCGTGCCGAACGTCGGGGACGGTGGTCGGAATGGGGGGCGGCGATATTTCTGATGGCGAAAGGATATAGCATCCTCGCCATGCGCTACCGCGCCCGGGCAGGCGAGGTCGACATCATCGCGCGCCGCGGTGAAGTGATCGCCTTTATCGAGGTCAAGGCTCGCCGCGACCTGATGGCCGCGATCGATGCTGTGACCTTCACCAGCCAGAACCGAATCCGCGCCGCAGGCGATCACTGGCTTGCCCGCCAGCCCGATGCCGCGCGTCTGTCGCTGCGCTACGACATCGTCGCCATCGTGCCCTGGACGTGGCCTCGCCATATCGAAGACGCGTTTTAGGTTCGTTTTGCTTTCGTATCGGCGATTGCTGTAATCGAAGTGACACAAAACGTTTAATTCCGCGTCACACATCGCGGCTAATGCACTCCTCACCCCAATATTGGCGGAGAGGATTTTTCCATGTTCAAGAAGCTTTCTTTGGCCGCTCTGGCCCTGTCCATGACCGCATCGACGACGCTGGCCGCGACCAACATCACCTGGTGGCACGGCATGGGCGGCCGCAACGGCGAAGTCATCAACGAAGTTGCCCAGAAGTTCAACGCCGCCCAGAGCGAATGCGCCCTGACGCCGGTTTCCAAGGGTTCCTACGAGGAAGCCCTGTCGGCCGGCATCGCCGCCTTCCGTTCGGGCGAACAGCCGAACATCCTGCAGGTGTTCGACGCCGGTGCCGCCACCATCATCAATGCCAAGGGTGCTGCCGTTGCCGCCGAAGACCTGATCAAGGACGCCGGTTTCGAGTTCAACCGCGACGACTTCATCGAAGGTGTGCGCTATTTCTACGCCGATAGCGAAGGCAAGTTCGTCGGCATGCCGTTCAACTCCTCGGCCCCGATCATGTACGTCAACACCGACGCGCTGAAGAAGGCCGGCGTTGAAGCCCCGAAGACCTGGGAAGAGTTCGAAGCCATCGCGCCGAAGCTCAAGGAAGCCGGCTTCATCCCGCTCGTCCAGTCGCAGCTCACCTGGCAGTTCACCGAGAATTTCTTCTCGCGCCATAACCTGCAGTTCGCCTCGAACAACAATGGTTACGACAGCGTCGTCGACACGACGATCAACGTCACCGACCCGAACCACGTCATGATGTACGAAAAGCTGAAGGCCTGGTACGATCAGGGCCTGTTCGGCTACTACGGCGCCGGCTGGAACGACAACCAGAAGCCCTTCGAAGAAGGCAAGGTTGCGCTCTGGATCGGTTCGTCCGGTTCGTTCGGCGGCCTGCAGAAGACCGCGACCATGCCGTTCTCGGCCACCTTCCTGCCCTTCTGGAAGTCGGTCAACCCGGAAGGCGTCCACACCTTCATCGGTGGCGCGGCCCTCTTCGCCATGGCCGGCAAGCCGGAAGCCGAGAACAAGTGCACGGCTTCGTTCTTCCACTTCCTGACCTCGCCCGAGATCCAGAAGTTCTACCACCAGGCAACCGGCTACGTCGCCATCACCAAGGCAGCCTATGAGCTGGCCAAGTCGGAAGGCTACTACAACGAGAAGCCGGCCGCCGAAGTCGGCATCCAGCAGCTGTCGCTGCCGGGTGGCGAGTGGGACAAGGGCTATCGCATGGGCTTCTACCCGCAGATCCGCTCGGTGATGGAACGCGAATACAACCGTATCTTCGCTGGCGAGACCACGCCGAAGGAAGCCATGGAAACGATCAAGAAGGAAGCCGACGAACTGCTCGCCCGCTTCGCCAAGACGGCCGGCTGATCGGCCAAAGGGATATAGCCCCTCACCCCACCCTCTCCCCGCAAGCGGGGCGAGGGAGTGCAGATGCCGCAGCTTCGCCCTTCTCCCCGCTTGCGGGGAGAAGGTGCCGGCAGGCGGATGAGGGGCTCCCGTTCCACGAAGAAGGCCCTCCTTCTTGAGAGACACCCCCATGAAGCGCGTCCAGTTCTCCTCGCGATATCTTCCCTACCTGCTGCTCCTGCCGCAGTTTGCGATCATTTCGATCTTCTTCTACTGGCCGTCCGCGCAGGCGATCCATTCGTCCTTCTTCATCGAGGATCCCTTCGGCTTCGGCTCGGCCTTCGTCGGTCTCGACAACTACACCGATGCGCTGGGTTCGCACGAATACCAGAAGATCGCCCGCTTCACCGTGGCCTACAGCCTGATCGTCACTTTCCTGACGCTGTCGCTCGGCCTGCTATTGGCCTTGAAGGCTGATGCCGTCATTCGCGGCCAATCGACCTACAAGACGCTGCTGATCGTCGTCTATGCGATCGCCCCGCCGGTCGCCGGCCTGATCGGCATGATGTTCTTCGACCAGCATATCGGCCCCTTCGTGCACTTCGTCGCGCTGTTCGGCTGGGACATGAAGGTCGGGATCAACTATTTCGACACGGCCTTCGCCATGATCGCCGTCGCGGTCTGGAACCAGATTCCCTATAATTTCATCTTCTTCCTGTCCGGCCTGCAGGGCATTCCGGCCTCGATCCGCGAGGCCGCCGCCATCGACTGCAAGTCCGGCACCCGCCGCTTCTGGACGGTCATCCTGCCGCTGCTGACCCCGACGGCCTTTTTCCTGCTGGTCATCAACATGACCTATTCGCTGTTCGACACCTTCGGCGTGATCGACGTGATCGTGAAAGACAAGCCGGCCAACAACCCGATCACGCTGGTCTACAAGGTCTATCTCGACGGCTTCCGCGGCAATGACCTCGGCTCGTCTTCGGCCCAGTCCGTCATCCTGATGGTCATCGTCCTGGTGCTGACGCTCATCCAGTTCCGTTTCATCGAACGCCGCGTTCACTACGGTTGAGGTCGAGCCATGTACCGCACCAAGTTCTTCGACCACCTCATCCTGATCGCCGGCGTCATCCTGATGCTGGGGCCGCTGGTGGTGGCGTTTACCACCTCGACCCACACGGCGGCCCAGATCCACACCGACGGACTGATGCTGTCGATCGGCGATCATTTCACCGAAACCTACGAGAAGGTGCTGTTCCGCGGCGGCGGATTCACCGGCGAGGTCACGGGCCTCACCATGGCGCTGAATTCTCTGATCCTCGGCCTCGGCTTCGCCATCGGCAAGATCGTGCTGTCGATGATGGCGGCCTATGCGATCGTCTATTTCCGCTTCCGCTTCGCCACGCTCGCCTTCTGGCTGATCTTCACCACGCTGCTTCTGCCGCTCGAGGTGCGTATCATGCCGTCCTACAAGGTGATGAGCGAACTCGGCCTGCTCAACACCCATACCGGCCTGATCCTGCCGCTGCTCGCCTCGGCGACCGGCACCTTCTTCTTCCGTCAGTTCTTCAAGTCGGTGCCCGATGAACTGCTGGAGGCCGCCCGCATCGACGGTGCCGGTCCGTTCAAGTTCTTCATCGATATCCTGGTGCCGCTGTCGCGCACCATGATCGCGGCGGTGTTCATCATCATGTTCGTCTATGGCTGGAACCAGTATCTCTGGCCCATGCTGATGACCACGGACGAGAGCTTCTACACCCTGATGCGCGGCATCAAGCAGATCCTGCAGGTCTGGGTCGGCTCGCAGATCCCGGACTACAACGAGGCATTCGCCATGGCCGTGCTCGCCATGCTGCCCCCTGTCGTCATCGTCGTGATCTTCCAGAGCTGGTTCATCAAGGGCCTGACCGAGAGCGACAAGTAAGAAAGGCGAACCCCATGGCGACTATCCACATCGACCAGGTCTCGAAGATCTATGACGGCGGGATCCATGCCGTGAAGGGCATCGACATCGCCATCGAGGACGGCGAATTCATCGTGCTTGTCGGACCTTCCGGCTGCGGAAAATCGACGCTGCTGCGCATGGTGGCGGGGCTCGAGGCCATATCCGAGGGCACGGTCAGCATCGGTGGACGCGTCGTCAACACGGTCGAGCCTGCCGACCGCGACATTGCCATGGTGTTCCAGAACTATGCGCTCTATCCGCATATGAGCGTCTTCGACAACCTCGCCTATGGCCTGAGAAACCGCAAGACACCCAAGGCCGAGATCGAGGCCCGTGTCGCGGAAGCGGCCCGCATGCTGGAGATCGAACCCTATCTCAAGCGCAAACCCAGGGCGCTCTCGGGCGGCCAGCGCCAGCGCGTCGCCATGGGGCGCGCCATCGTGCGCAAGCCCGCCGTCTTCTTGTTCGACGAGCCGCTGTCCAATCTCGACGCCAAGCTGCGCGTCACCATGCGTGGCGAGATCCGCAAGCTGCAGCGCCGGCTCGCCACCACGGCCATCTACGTGACCCACGACCAGCTGGAGGCCATGACGCTGGCCGACCGGCTCGTCGTCCTCAACGGCGGCGTCATCGAGCAGATCGGCACGCCGCTCGAGGTCTACCACCGCCCGGCCTCCACCTTCGTCGCGAGCTTCATCGGTTCTCCGGCGATGAACCTGCTTGATGGCGCGATCGACGGCGAGCGGCTGGTCATCGGTGACGTGTCGATGGCCTTCGGCATTCCGACGACGGCCAGCGGACCGGTGACCATCGGCATCCGCGCCGAAGACCTGATGCTGGCCGGCGAAGGCATGGCCGGCCTGCCGTTCAAGGTCGACTATGTCGAGGAACTCGGCGCGCATCGGCTGGCGCACGGCCATCTCTCGTCCCAGGCGCTGACGGCGATCATACCGCTGGAGGCGGCAATCACCGAGGAGCTGCTGCTCACCGTGGCCCCGGAGCGGGTCCATTTCTTTGCCAGGGACACGGGCCGGCGGATCGAGCCGCTGCAACCGCATCCCGGCAGCCGGGCGCCGCAGCCGCTTGCCCGCGAGGCAAGCTTCGCCTGAGCCAGGCGCCGGGCGGTTCTGCGGCGCAATGCCCGATCGTTAAAATTCGAACGATCGGCCAAAGCGAACGGTAAGAGAGGCCTGCTATCTTTCCGTGCAGAACAAGACAGTCCTGGGAACGGAAATGCCTCTCAAACTCCTGCTCGTCGGCATGGCCGGCACGCTGCTCGCAGCCCCGCGCAACCAGCGCATCGACGAAAACCCACCGGTGGTCGCGGCCCACAGCGACCACCTGGCGCTCAGGCCGGCACCGATCAAGCCGGAATGGATCATTCGCGGCACGCCGCTGGCGCGCATCGCCGACCACTCGACCAGCACCGACGAGGCAAGCTCGACCGCGGTCTGGGATTGCACGGCCGGGGAGTTCCGCTGGTATTTCGGCTGGGACGAGACGGTGGTCATCCAGGAGGGCGAGGTGCATGTGACGGCTGAAGACGGCACCGAGCGCCTGCTGAAGGCCGGCGACATCGCCTATTTCCGCGGCGGCACCTGGGCGACCTGGCGTGTCGACGACTATGTCCGCAAGATCGCCTTCCTGCGCAAGCCATTCCCGGAACCGCTGGCAACCCTTTACCGCATCCGCAATGCCCTTCGTTCGCCTTCGGCAAAGCGGGTTCTCGGCTGAGCCGAGGTTCAGGAGAATTGATGGTCGTCGACGTTGCCTTTCTCGGGGAGCCGGCCTAAATCTCGGGAGCTTTCAACGAGGGGCCGGCCATGGCGAAGATCACCAATATTGCGGTCCAAATGGATCATGTCGCGGGTATCGCGATCGCGGGGGATTCGACCTTCGCGATGAGCCTGGAGGCCCAGGCCCGCGGCTACAAGCTGTTCCACTATACGCCCGACCGGCTTTCCATGCGCGACGGCAAGATCATCGCCACCGTCGAGCCGATGGAGCTGCGCGACGAAAAGGGCAACCACTTCACCCTGGGCGAGCCGGAGCGTGTCGATCTGTCGACCATGGACGTGGTGCTGCTGCGTCAGGATCCGCCCTTCGACATGGCCTATATCACCTCGACGCATCTGCTCGAGCGCATCCACCCGAAGACGCTGGTCGTCAACGATCCGGCCTGGGTGCGCAATTCGCCGGAAAAAATCTTCGTCACCGAATTCGCCGACCTGATGCCGCCGACCCTCATCACGCGCGATGTCACCGAGATCGCCCGCTTCCGCGAGGAGATGGGCGACATCATCCTGAAGCCGCTCTATGGCAATGGCGGCGCCGGGGTTTTCCATTCCACCCGCGACGACCGCAACTTCACTTCGCTGATCGAGATGTTCCATCAGATGTTCCGCGAGCCGTTCATCGCCCAGGCCTATCTGCCGGCGGTGCGCAAGGGCGACAAGCGCATCATCCTGGTTGACGGCGAGGCGGTCGGCGCGATCAACCGCGTTCCGGCCGAGACCGACAGCCGATCCAACATGCATGTCGGCGGTCGCGCCGAGGCAACCGAACTGACGGCGCGGGAAAAGGAAATCTGCGCCCGCATCGGCCCGGCGCTGAAGGAGCGCGGCTTCCTGCTGGTCGGCATCGACGTCATCGGCGACTACATGACCGAGATCAACGTGACCTCGCCGACGGGCATCCGGGAAGTCAAGAAGTTCGGTGGTGCAGATATTGCCGCGCTTCTGTGGGACGCGATCGAGAAGAAGCGGGCCTGAGAACGGCCCGTCTTTCGACCTGATCACCCTTCGTTCCAACTATACAACTCGACGCAACCCGATATCGAGTATAGCGTGAATTTGTTCCGCTAATGTTCTTGTTTTCGGTCGCGATCCGTGCCAGATTGCAATCCATGACCCGCGCAAGATGTAGTTGCGAGGGGCGGTCTGGGTTCGTGGGGGCGGGCGATGGTAGCGCGTGTCAGTACAGTCGCATTCCAGGGCATTGAGGGCGTTCCGGTCGACGTCCAGGTGATGGTCGCGCCGGGCAAGCTCGGCATGCAGATCGTCGGCCTGCCGGACAAGGCGGTGGCGGAAAGCCGCGAACGCGTGCAGGCGGCGCTTCATGCGTCCGGACTGGCGCTGCCGCCCAAACGCGTCACCGTCAATCTGGCGCCCGCTGATCTTCCCAAGGAAGGCTCGCATTTCGACCTGCCCATTGCGCTCGGCCTGATGGCGGCCCTCGGCGCCATTCCGGGCGATGCCCTGTCTGATTATGTCGTGATCGGCGAGCTCAATCTCGACGGCACGATCGCGGCGATCGCCGGCGCGCTCCCGGCGGCGATCGGCGCCAATGCGCTCGGCAAGGGGCTGATCTGCCCGGCCGATTGCGGGGCGGAGGCGGCCTGGGCCGGTGCCGACATCGACATCCTCGCGCCGCGCAGCCTGATCGCGCTCGCCAACCACTTCCGCGGCACCCAGGTGCTGACACGCCCCGAGCCGGCGATCCGGGCACTGCCCGCCAATCTGCCGGATCTTGCCGACATCAAGGGCCAGGAAAGCGCCAAGCGGGCGCTGGAAGTGGCGGCCGCCGGCGGGCACAATCTGTTGATGGTCGGGCCGCCGGGCTCGGGCAAGTCGATGCTGGCGGCCCGTCTGCCGTCCATCCTGCCGCCGCTTTCTGCCGCCGAACTGCTCGAAGTCTCGATGATCCATTCGATCGCAGGCCAGCTCTCGGGCGGCAAGTTGTCCGATCGCCGGCCGTTCCGCACCCCGCACCACTCGGCGACCATGGCGGCCCTTGTCGGTGGCGGCCTGCGCGCCCGGCCGGGCGAGGCCTCGCTTGCCCATCGCGGCGTGCTCTTCCTCGACGAACTGCCTGAATTTGCCCCGCCGGTGCTCGATGCGCTGCGCCAGCCGCTGGAGGCGGGCGAATGCATCATCGCTCGCGCCAATCACCGGGTCGCCTACCCTTCGGAGTTCCAGCTTGTGGCGGCGATGAATCCGTGCCGCTGCGGCATGGCCGGCGAGCCGGGGCACACATGCGCACGCGGGCCGCGCTGCATCACCGATTATCAGGGCCGCATTTCCGGGCCGCTGATGGACCGTATCGACATCCGCATCGACGTGCCGGCGGTCTCGGCATCCGATCTCATCCGGCCGATGGCAGCCGAGAGAAGCGCCGACGTGGCGCGGCGCGTGGCGCTCGCCCGCGACATGCAGCGAGAGAGGCTCGAGTCGGCCGGGATCGGCGGCGTGACGACCAATGCCCGCTGCTCGACGGCGCTGATCGAGAAGCTCGCCGAGCCCGATCCGGCCGGCCTGCAATTGCTGCGCGACGCGGCCGACAAGTTCAAGTTCTCCGCCCGCGGCTATCACCGGGTGCTGAAGGTGGCGCGCACGCTCGCCGATCTGGATGGAGCGGCCCTGCTCGGACGTATTCACCTGGCGGAAGCGATCTCCTACCGCATTGCCTCGGAGCGGTTGTCGGCGGCGGCGTGAGCGGTCGCGCGGACGATGATAGTCGCAGACGTCGATCGCCGGTGACACCGCCGCGGTCCGGTGAAGGCGCGCCGCGAGGAGAGACGAGGCGGTGCGGCGGCTTGCCGGCAGCGCGACCGCTACGGCAGCTCTCGCTGACAGCGTAAGGAGCGGAGGAGAGCGCCCGCGATGCAGGCGGGACGGCGGGCCGGCTCTGCTATTGTGCCGGGCATGAAGGGACGGCGGGTGAAGGCCATATCCCGCGGAAACGAGAAAGGGCGCCGCTTGGCGCCCCTCCATGAGGTTTTGTCAGGCCGATGAAGGCTTATTCGCCGAGGCCGGCAAACAGTGCGGTCGACAGGTAGCGCTCGGCAAACGAGGGGATGATCACGACGATCGTCTTGCCGGCGTTTTCCTCGCGCTGGCCGACCTTGATCGCGGCGGTGAGCGCCGCGCCCGAGGAAATACCGACCGGCACGCCTTCGAGGCGGGCAACCAGACGCGCGGTTTCGAAGGCTTCGTCATTGGTGACGGTGACGATCTCGTCGTAGATATGCGTGTCGAGGATCTTCGGTGCGAAGCCGGCGCCGATGCCCTGGATCTTGTGCGGGCCGGGATTGCCGCCGGAGAGAACCGGGCTGTCGGCCGGCTCGACGGCGATGACCTTGACCTCGGGCTTCTTCGCCTTCAGCACCTGGCCGACGCCGGTGATCGTGCCGCCGGTGCCAATGCCGGAGACGAAGATATCGACGCCGCCATCGGTGTCGTTCCAGATTTCCTCGGCCGTCGTCTTGCGATGGATTTCCGGGTTGGCCGGGTTTTCGAACTGCTGCGGAATGATCGCGTCGGGAAGCGTTGCTGCCAGTTCCTCGGCCTTGGCGATTGCGCCCTTCATGCCCTTCGGGCCTTCGGTCAGCACGAGCTCGGCGCCGAGCAGGGCCAGCATCTTGCGGCGCTCGATCGACATGGTTTCGGGCATGGTGAGGATCAGCTTGTAGCCCTTGGCGGCGGCGGCGAAGGCCAGCGCAATGCCGGTATTGCCTGAGGTCGGCTCGATCAGGGTCGTCTTGCCGGGGGTGATCTTGCCCTGGGCTTCCAGGCTCTCGATCATCGCCACGCCGATGCGGTCCTTGACGGAGGCGATCGGGTTGAAGAATTCGAGCTTGGCGAGAAGATTGGCCTTTACGCCCTTTTCCTTCGCCAGCTTGTCAAGGCGCACGATCGGGGTATCGCCGATCGTTTCAGTGATCGAGGCATAGACGCGGCCGCGGCCCGGTTTCTTCGTGTCGGACATGGTGGATCTCCCTTTGGATCTGCTTTGACGGCACAATAGGGCGAAAGCCGGCCACTCGCCAGAACCCTTCGCCTAGGCGTGCGCGTTTGATTGGAAAAATAGCGCCCCCGGCGCCGCTGCCGGCGAAATTTCGTTCAGGCGCGCGCGGCGATATAGGCGGCGGTGCCCGCCAGGATGCTGGCCGCCGAGCGGTTCAGCGCCTTCAGCGAATTCGGCTTTTTCAGCAACGTCCGGGCCTGCGAGGCGAGCAGGATATACGGAACGAGCACGGCGATCAGCACCACGAAAGTAATACCGACGAGGGCCGCATAGTCCTTCGCACCGATGGCTTCGAGCGGGATGAGCGTCGGCACGAGGGCAACGTAGAACAGCATGGTCTTCGGATTGCCGAGCGTGACGAGCAGACCCGAGAGAAAGGACAGGCCGATATGGGTCGAGCGCTTGGCCTTGATGTCCTGCGCGATCAGCCCGGTCGTCCAGAGCTTCCAGGCGATGTAGACGAGATAGAGCGCGCCGAGATACTTGATGATCAGGAAGGGCGTGGTGAAGGTCTGTGCCACCAGCGCCAGGCCGAGGATGACGGCGGTCAGGTAGCAGAGATCGCCGAGGATCAGGCCGAGCCCCATGAAGAAGGTCGGGCGAAATCCGGAGCCGAGCGCCCGCGCCACGATCGCCGTCATGCCGGGGCCGGGAATGGCGGCGGCAACGAAGAGCGCGCCGCTATAGGCGAGAAGCGTGGTGGGTGTCATGGGGGCCTCCGTGGATGGCGCATTGCTAGCGCCGCGCGGCCGAACTTGCAATGGTGACAAGATCGCCGTTGCGGCGGGCGAACGGCCTGGCTTAGGTCGTGGACGAGAAACGCCAGCCGAGGCTTCGCCCCATGCCCTCTTCTTCGTCCCTGATCGCTTTTGCCCTCATCTGCCTCGGCATGGTGCTGACGCCCGGACCGAACATGATCTATCTCGTGTCTCGCTCCATCTGCCAGGGGCCGGCCGCCGGCCTCGTCTCGCTCGGCGGCGTGGCGCTCGGTTTCGTCTTCTACATGCTGATGTCGGCGCTCGGCATCACCGTGCTGGTCATGGCCGTGCCCTTCGCCTACGAGGCCCTGAAATTCGCCGGTGCCGCCTACCTGCTCTGGCTTGCCTGGCAGGCGGTGCGACCGGGCGGCCGCTCTCCCTTCCAGGTGCGCGACCTGCCGAAGGACAGCCCGCGCAAGCTCTTCATGATGGGGCTGGTCACCAATCTCCTAAACCCCAAGGCCGCCGTCCTCTATCTGTCGCTGCTGCCGCAGTTTGTCGATCCGACGCTCGGCAGCGTGCTCCTGCAATCCGTGGTGCTCGGCGCCAGCCAGATCGCCATCAGCGTCACGGTCAATGCGATGATCGCGCTTATGGCCGGTTCGATCGCGCTTTTCCTCGCCGGTCGACCCTTCTGGATGGTGGTGCAGCGCTGGCTGATGGGCACGGTTCTCGCCGGGCTGGCCGTCCGCATGGCGACTGAAGCCCAGCGCTAGAGTTCAGAATACCGGCCGCATGAAGCTGCGCTCGTAGCTGGCGATGCAGCGCGTCTGCTCCGCATAGGCAAAGGCCGCAAGGCATTCCGCGTCCCCCGTCATGCGCTGGCGATAGATCTCGTAGTCGGCGAGCGACGGGAAACTGAACAGCGCGAGCGCGATGTTGTTGGCACCCTCGTGCGGCAGGAAATAGCCGTGATGAATGCCGCCCAGCCGGTTGACCAGCGGGATCCAGAGCCTGGCATAGTGCTCGAATTCGGCGAGCTTGTAGGGATCGATGACGTAGCGGAGGCTGCAGGTGATCACGGGCGGTCCTTTCCTGATGCAAGAGTGAGGAGCGGAAGCGGGCTCCAGTTGAGCGTCGTGGCGATCGCGGCAAAGAGGATGGCGCCGCCGCCGATCGCCTGGGCAAGTGTCAGTACATGGCCGAAGGCGGCCATGTCGACCGCCACGGCGACCACCGGATAGAGGAAGGACAGTGTGCCGGTCAGGACGACGGGCAGCTTCTGGATCGCGCTGTAGAGGAAGGCATACATGATCCCGGTGTGGACCACGCCGAGCGCGCCGAGCATCGCCCAGCTTTGCGGAGAGGCCGGAAGGTCGTGGAAGTCCGCCAGCGGCGCCAGCAAGACGACGCCGGTCAGGACCTGGATCAGCGCGATCAGATAGGGCGAAGTGCCTTTCAGCTGCTTGGTGACGAAGGCGGCGATCGCGTAGCATGAAGCCGCGGCAAGAGCGAGCGCGATCCCCAGCAGATAGGTCCGACCGCTGCCGTCCACCGGCTGGCCGGCGAGCGTCATGCCCAGCATGCCGGCAAAGGCGAGGCCCAGCCAGGTCAGCTTTGCGCCGTTCACTTTCTCGCCAAGGAAGGCAAGGCCGAGCCCCACCAGCATGAACGGCTGCACACTGTAGACGATGGTCGTCACCGAAATGGAGGCGAGCGGATAGGCGGAAAACAGCGCCAGCCAGTTCAGCACCAGCGCCACACCACCGAGCACGGCGAGCCAGAAACGCTTGGCGCCGATTGCCGCGATCGAGAGCGCTCCGGCGCGGTGGCATAGATAGGCCAGCACCGGCGCGCCGATCAGGCAGCGCCAGAACACCACGTTGATTGGCGTCTGGCCGGATTGCAGCACGAACCAGCCGATCGTGCCGGACATGACCATGGCCAGGGTCATGTCGAGAATGCCGCGTTTGATGATGGGTGTCATGGTCGTCTCCTGTCTATGGCAAGAGTCTAGACAGGAAAGCGGTGGATTTGCTTTCTCGAAATGAGGTGTATGATGCGTCTGACCGAATAGTATGAGGAGATATGGCGATGAACCTGCATTTCGTTCAGCTGCTCGATTCCGCCGACCGAAGCATTGTGGAAGCACTGGCCGCCGATGCGCGCCTGTCGCTAAAGGAGCTGGCGGCACGCGCGGGCTTGTCGTCGCCCAGTTGTTCGGAGCGATTGCGACGGCTCGAAGAGCGCGGTGTACTCGCGGGCTACAGCGCCGAGGTGGCGCTTGAGGCGCTCGGTTATCCGCTGCAGGCGATCGTCCGCGTGCGGCCGTTGCCGGGCATGCTGCATATCGTCGAAAAGCTCATCCAGGAAACGCCGGAAATCACCGAATGCGACAAGGTGACAGGTGACGACTGCTTCATCTGCCGCATGGCGGTGCGCGGCATGGGCGACCTCGACCGCATCCTCGACAAGATCTCGGAGAAATCACAGACCAACACGTCGCTCGTCAAGTCGACACCGGTCAAGCGCCGCCTGCCGCCCTTTGTCGGCTGAGGGTCGGCTGTCAGAACTCTGCCATCGGTGAAAGGCAGAAGGGGCCTCCAGAACGGAGACTGTCTGCCGCCCGCATCATGAAGACCAGTGGGCCGGTGTCAAGAACGGGGTCGGCTGGGAAGGACAGCCGATCCGGAGGGATGAAGCTCTCGACGGATGTGGGGGCCAAGTCGAGACCGTCAAGGATTTCCGCCAGCGTCGGGATAGTCCGGCCGACCACATCGAGAAGCTGAAACGTGTGGTCCGGCGTCATGCGCCAAGCGATCACTGTCTGGTCGCCGGTGAGAAGCGAGAGCCTGACATCATCGAGGAGATGACAGTTGAGCAGGAACATCTTCGACTGGTCAGCGACCGCAAAGTGATGCGAAACGGGGGTGCGATCGGCAAGAAGGCTTCTCAACCGTGCCAGATCGGCCTCGATGGTCAGGCTGCGGGCCCTTGCATTTCCGTTCGCTGGTGGCGGTGCTGCCCCCTTGAAAACATATTGCGGCACCGCCCGGAAACCATATGGTTCGTAGAGGCCTGGCTTTTCGGTGTAGAGGACGATCGCCTCGTAGCCCTGTTTTTCGCAACGGTCGAGCGTGGTGCGGATCAGATCACGAAACAACCCCTGACCCCGATATTCGGGTCGCACCGCGCCCGATTGCCACCCGGCGGCCTTCACCGCGCGCCCGTCGATCACGAGCGGCATGGCAAAGGCGCTGAGATTGGCGATACAACAACCCGTCTCGTCGAAGAAGGCGGATGGAAAACTCGTCTGGTCATGCCCGCCGACCGTGTCGAGCGGGGTGATATCAACGTCGAAGATATCGAGGATCAGCGCCTTGACCGCTGACCAACCCGCCGGATCGTCGAAATAATCCTGCCGGAAGGTCAGTCCGTTTCCCTTCACGGTCAGACCCCCGTCGAGCCGAAGCCGCCGGCGCCGCGGGTGGTTTGCGAAGCATCGGCGACTTCCGCCACCCGCGCCTGCACGACCGGCGCGATCACCATCTGGGCGATCCGCATGCCGCGGCTGATCTCGAAGGGCTCGTGTCCGAGATTGACCAGCAGTACCTTCACCTCGCCGCGATAGTCGCTGTCGATCGTGCCCGGCGTATTGAGGCAGGTGACGCCGTTCTTGAAGGCGAGGCCGGAGCGCGGCCGGATCTGCGCCTCGAAGCCTTCGGGGATCTCGAAGACGAAGCCGGTTGGCACCAGGGTTCGATCGCCCGGCGAAAGCACGAGCGGCTCGCCTTCGGCGACGGCGGCCCTGAGATCCATGCCGGCGGCGCCTGCGGTCTCGTAGGCCGGCAGCGGCATATCGTGTCCGTGCGGCAGGCGAACGAGGTTGAGCATCGGGCCGAGAACATCGCGCATGGGGGCTTCCTTCGTGCAGGGGCGTTCCGCTTCCCAATTGCATATTCGACCTCAACTCGCTAGATAACCGGCCAACAAAAGGAATTTCACTTCATGGCCGAAACGCTTGCAGAGGCGGTCTCCCGTCGCCGCACCTTCGCTATTATTGCCCACCCGGACGCCGGCAAGACCACGCTCACCGAAAAGCTCCTGCTGTTCGGCGGCGCCATCCAGCTTGCCGGTGAGGTCAAGGCCAAGAAAGATCGCATCCAGACCCGTTCGGACTGGATGAAGATCGAGCGCGAGCGCGGCATTTCGGTCGTCACCTCGGTGATGACCTTCGAATATGACGGCAACGTCTTCAACATTCTCGATACGCCCGGCCACGAAGACTTCGCCGACGACACCTATCGCACGCTGACGGCGGTCGACGCGGCCGTCATGGTCATCGACGCCGCGAAGGGTATCGAACCGCGGACGCTGAAGCTGTTTGAGGTCTGCCGCATGCGCGACATCCCGATCATCACCTTCATCAACAAGATGGACCGCGAAAGCCGCGATCCCTTCGAGATCCTCGACGAGGTCGAGGAGAAGCTGGCGCTCGACACGGCGCCGGTGACCTGGCCGGTCGGCCGCTCGAAGTCCTTCTGCGGCTCCTACAATCTGGTGGAAAACACCTTCCGCGGCTCCGACAAGCAGGTCGAGGGCCTGCCGGTCAACAGCCCGGCCAATGTCGCCGAGCAGTTGCCGGAAAACGAACGCACCGCCTTCATCGAAGAGCTGGAACTGGCCCAGGAGGCCTGCCGTCCCTTCGATCGCCAGGCCTTCCTCGAAGGCCACATGACCCCGGTCTTCTTCGGCTCGGCGCTGAAGAATTTCGGCGTGCGCGACCTGATCAATGCGCTCGGCGAAATCGCTCCGCCGCCGCGCGACCAGGTCGCCGACATCCGCACGGTCCATGCGGCGGAAGACAAGATGACGGCCTTCGTCTTCAAGATCCAGGCCAACATGGACCCGAACCACCGCGACCGCATCGCCTTTGCCCGCATCTGCTCCGGCAAGCTGGAGCGCGGCATGAAGGTCAGGCTCGCCCGCACCGGCAAGCAGATCGGGCTGACGGCCCCGCAGTTCTTCTTCGCCTCGCAACGCCAGCTCGCCGACACCGCCTTTGCCGGCGACGTGGTCGGCATTCCGAACCACGGCACGCTCCGCATCGGCGATACGCTGACCGAAGGCGAGCCGCTGGTGTTCCAGGGCGTGCCGAACTTCTCGCCGGAAATCCTGCGCCGCGTCCGTCTCGAGGATGCGATGAAGGCCAAGAAGCTGAAGGAAGCCCTCCAGCAGATGGCCGAAGAGGGCGTCGTGCAGCTGTTTTCGCCGGAAGACGGCTCGCCGGCGATCGTCGGCGTGGTCGGTGCGCTGCAGCTCGACGTGCTGAAGGAGCGCCTGCAGGGCGAGTACGGCCTGCCGGTCTCGTTCGAAATGTCGCGCTTTTCCGTCTGCCGCTGGATCTCCGCCGATCAGCCGGGTGAACTCGAAAAGTTCATGACGGCGCGCCGCGGCGACATTTGCCGGGATCTCGACGGCGATCCGGTATTCATGGCGCAGGACGGATTTTCCCTGCGCTACGAGAGCGAACGTTATCCGGCGATCAAGATGGCCGCGATCAAGGAATATCACGCCATCAAGGCGGCATGATTGCGGGGCGGCGGCTCGGCCGCCCTCCGGGCCTGGAAGCATGAAGCCCAAGCGTGAAACCCGGCTTCGTCCGGGGATGAGATCCGCTCAGATCGCCCGGACGATCTGCAAATGGCCCGTCGAATCGACGTGCACGCCAAGGCCCTCGTAAGACGCGATCGTCGGGTGCGGGGTTTCCATGGGATGGCCATGGGTGGCGGTGACCACCATCACGTCGGACCCTGCGGCCTCGGCCGCGAGCACACCCGCCAGAACATCCTCGAACACCAGGCAGTGGGCCGGGTCCGCGCCGATATGCCGGGCACCGAGTCGGTAGCCTGCGGGATCCGGCTTGCCGATGACCACATCCTCGGCGGTGACGATCTTCGGCGGCTGCGGCAGGCCGGCGGCTTCGATCCGGGCGCGGGCCAGCGCCACCGGCGCCGAGGTGACGATCGACCAGCGGTCGGACGGCAGCGCGTTCAGAAAGTCGATCGCGCCGGGCAGGGCCACCACGCCTTCGACATCCTCTATCTCGGCGCGTTCGATGAACAGCGCTTCGGCTTCCACGTCGACGCCCGACAGGCCCAGTCCGCGAATGGTGTCGATGCCGCGCTTGCCGTGCATGGTGGGCAGGAAGGCTTCCACATCGAGGCCATGGCGCGTCGCCCATTTGGCCCAGACCCGCTCGGCGGCGGCGATGGAATTCAGCAGCGTTCCGTCCATGTCGAACAGGAAGCCGGCATAGCGCTTGTCATAGACCGTGTGTCGGGCGGTGTTCAATCGGGAGATCCTTGGAAAGGGAAAGGCGGGCGGGACAGGGAGATAGCCGGTTTTGGACGTTGCGGCAAATGGTTGCGCTACGTGCGCGCCGGCGCGAGGGAACTGAGCCGAAGAGGAACGGCGGAGGAGGCCGCGCGCGGCCAGCGCTCACTCCACCCGGATCAGTTCGCCGGCCGCATTGAGCGCATATTCGAAGGTGAACCATTTCTCGATCTCGCTGCCGGTCTCGATGCGGAAGGCGGCGATCAGCCGCTTGCCGTTGGTCTTGACGTAGACCGTGCCATAGACGGTGACGTTCGAGCGGCCGAGCGTCCAGATGTCGTTGATGATCTTGTCGCGCAGGACCTTGTCCGGCCTGTCATGCAGCTTGAGTACGGCGCTCTGCAGCGATTGTACCAGCTTCTCGTCTTCTGCCTCGCGTACCGAGCGTTGCAGTTCGGTCGAGAGAATGACCGGCGCGTCGCCGCGGCCGCGTTTGCCGAGCCGTCCGAGCAGGTCCGGCCGCGGGTGGATATGACCTTCCTCGTCGCCCGAGGAGATGACGAAGGCCGCAGGGTTGACCGCGTCGAGAAAGGCATCCGTCACCTTCTCCGAGCCGTGATGGCAGACCTTCATCAGGTCCGAGCGCAGCCGGGTCGACGCTTTCGCGATCATCGCGTCATAGGCCGGCGTGCCGATCTTCGGGAATTTGGCCTCCCCGCCATAATGACAGAGCAGGTATTTTTCCGCCTTCTCGTTCAGGTCTCCACCGAACAGGACTTTGAAGTCGCCATAGTGCAGGCGCAGGATGACGGAATGGCCGTTCTTCGTCTCGCCGTAGTCGCCGAGCACGCGCAGGCGGTCCTTGCCCGCCGCATCCGGTTCGGGCACCGGTCCGAGCACCTCGATGCTGAAGCCCCGCTGGTCGGAGGGCGCAAAGCCGGGCAGCCAGCCGCGCCCGTTTTCCTGCGTGCCGTGGCGGGCCGACAGCATGGCGAAACCGCCGATATTGGGATTGTCGAGCGCATGTTTCATCGTCTGGGCAAACGCCTGCCTCTCGTTCGCCCCGACGGCATCGAAATGCCGCTCGATGTCGGCCCGTGACTGTGCCAGGTCGCCGACATAGCTGATGCCGGTCGCGGCATCCTTCACCTTGCCGCCAAGCTTGTCGAATTTCTCCCCGCCGACCCGCTCCACCAGGCCATTCTGGTAGACCGTCTCGAAGCCGAAATTCGGCCAGTTGAAGATCGGTTCGAAGCCGCCATAGTGGTCGATGTCCGGATGGGTGATGATCGCGGCGCGAAACTTGAAGCTGGTGTTGTAGGAGCGGAAGCGCTGCAGCAGGAATTCGTACATGTGCTCCGAAACGCCGGCATCGATGACGACCACCGCCTCGCCAAAATTCTCTTCCGGCGCGATCAGCACCGCGCCGTCGCCCTGGCCGACGTCGAGAAAGACGATCTCCAGCGGTCGCTCGTCGGTCGTATGGTCCTTGCGGATGTAGAGCGTCTCGGGCGTGGTACCCGTCGGACTCCAGAGGACTTCCAGCCAGCCGTCCGGCTGTTCCGAGGTGACTTGCAGCCAGTCTCCCCACAGGACCTGGCGTTTCCGGGTCCGGTGGTCGGCGGTATAGAGATAGGTCTTCGCGGTCTTTCCCCGCGCATCCTTCGGCTGTCCGACGAAACGATGATCCATGCCATTCGCCTCCTCGCCGCACGGCCGTAGCGTTCCGGCGCGCCTCTGTCTGGGGTTTTTCCACCATAGCGCACATTGCCTTTGGTGGCGAGATTGGCTCTCGAAAATTCGCGTTATGCGGGTATGCGTCTCACACGTCGCCGTCATGCCCCGGCAAGGCAGGTGACAGCCGCCCTGGCGGTGTCTATAACAGGTCCATTGAGAGACAGGGGCGTTCGTCGCGAGGCGGGCTGAGAAGTACCCTTTGAACCTGAACCAGATAATGCTGGCGGAGGGAGTCGCTCGGGGCCTTGTCGCCGTTCGCGCGCTATCTGTCCCCTTGCACTTGCCCCGCTCGAAAGGGGCAAGATGATGAAGACCGAAACACTCGGAACCCTGCTGACGGACATGCGTAGCACCGCGCCGCTCGTCCAGTGCATCACCAATTACGTGGCGATGAACGTCGCCGCCAATGTCCTGCTGGCGGCCGGGGCCTCGCCCGCCATGGTGCATGCGGAAGAAGAGGCCGGCGAATTCGCCGGCTTCGCCGGCGCTCTCACCGTCAATATCGGCACGCTCTCGCCCGCCTGGGTGGCCGGCATGAAGGCGGCGATCGGCGGTGCGAATGCGGCCCACCGTCCCTGGGTGCTCGACCCCGTCGCCCATTTCGCCACCGGTTTTCGTCGCAAGGTGACGGCAGATCTACTTGCCTTGGGGCCGACGATCGTGCGCGGCAATGCCTCGGAGATCATCGCCCTTGCCGGCGGCGTGAGCAGCGCGAAGGGCGTCGACAGCCGCGATCCGGTCGAGCAGGCGGAGGAGGCTGCAGGGCGCCTGGCCGGGACGCAAGGCTGCATCGTCGCCGTCACAGGTATCACCGACTTCGTCACCGATGGCAGTCGGGCGGCGCGGATCGAAGGTGGCTCATCTTTGATGCCGAAGGTGACGGCGCTGGGCTGCTCGCTGACCTGCCTCGTCGGCGCCTATGCCGCGATCCGCCCGGACGATCCCTTCGACGCGACCATCGCGGCCCTTGCCCATTTCGCCGTGGCCGGCGAGCAGGCCGGGAAAGAGGCGCAAGGGCCGGGCAGTTTCGCCGCACGCTTCCTCGACCTGCTGGCAGAACTCGACGGCGCCATGCTCGACAACCGCGCCCGGGTGGTGCGGCTGTGAAGCGCTTCGACCTCTCCCTTTATCTGGTGCTCGATCCGGATCTTTGCCGGCCGCTCGGCATGGTCGAGACCGCGCGGCTGGCCGTCGCCGGCGGCGTGACCATGGTGCAGCTGCGCGACAAGGATGCCTCGACCAGGCAGATGATCGAAACCGGCCGGGCGCTGAAGGCGGCACTTTCCGGAACCGGCGTGCCGCTGATCGTCAACGACGATGTCGAGGCGGCGATCGCCATCGGTGCTGACGGCCTGCATGTCGGCCAGGACGACAGGGATGCGCAGACCGCGCGCCGCCTGATCGGGCCGGACATGATCCTCGGACTGTCGGTCGAGACGGAGGCGCTGGCCGCGGCAGTCGATCCGGCCGTCATCGACTATGTCGGTGCCGGCCCCGTCTTCGCCACCCGGACCAAACCCGGCCACAAGCCGCCGGTCGGTTTGGACGGGCTTGCCCGGCTGATCGCGGCGACCTCGCTGCCTGCCGTCGCCATCGGCGGCCTGAAGGCCGGCCATGTCGAGGCCGTCCTCAAGGCGGGCGCCCGGGGCCTCGCCGTCGTCTCGGCCATCTGCGGCCAGCCGGACCCGCAGGCCGCTGCGTTCGAATTCTCCGAAGCCATCCGAAAGGCCCGACCATGATCCGCAACGTCTTGTCCATTGCCGGCTCCGACCCTTCGGGCGGCGCCGGCATCCAGGCCGACCTCAAGGCTTTCTCCGCCCGCGGCGTCTACGGCATGGCGGCGCTCACGGCGCTGACTGCCCAGAACACGCAAGGGGTTTCCGCCGTCCATGGCGTGCCGCCGGATTTCGTCGCCGAGCAGATCCGCATGGTATTCGCCGATGTGCGTGTGGATGCGGTGAAGATCGGCATGATCGCCAATGCCGGCATTGCCGAGGCGGTGGCCGGCGCGCTCGGGGCGCATCGCGGCATGCCGATCGTGCTCGATCCGGTCATGGTCGCCAAGGGCGGCGCCTCGCTGCTCGATCCGCGCGCGGTCGCGGCGCTCACGACCCGCCTGCTGCCGCTGGCGACCCTCATCACGCCCAACCTGCCGGAGGCGGCCGCGCTGCTGGGCAAGCCGGAAGCGACCGACCGGGCGACGATGGAGGCGCAGGCGCGGAGCCTTCGCGAACTCGGTCCGGCCGCCGTGCTGGTCAAGGGCGGCCATCTCGGCGGGACGGAGAGCCCCGACGTGCTGGTCACGAATGCCGGCACGCATTGGTTCGAGGCGCCGCGCATCCAGACGAAGAACACCCATGGCACGGGCTGCTCGCTGTCGAGCGCCATTGCCGCCGAGCTGGCCAAGGGCTCGGCGCCTGCCGAGGCGGTCGCCGCCGCCAAAGCCTGGCTCGCCGGTGCGGTTGCCGCGGCGCAAGACCTCTCTGTCGGCTCCGGCCACGGCCCCGTCCATCATTTTCACGCTCTCTGGAACACGGAAGGAAACAACTGATGAGCCTGCCCCTCAACGAACAGACGGTTCTCGTCACCGGCGCCGGCCGCGGCCTCGGTGCCGCGATTGCCGCCACCTTTGCCCGCGAAGGCGCAAGCGTGGCGGTCAACTACCGCAACAGCGGCAAGGCGGCCGAGGAACTGGCCTCTCGGCTCGGCGGCAAGGCCTCGGCCTTCGGTGCCGATGTCCGCGACGGCGAAGCGGTCGTGCAGATGGTGGCCGATGTGACAGCGCGCCTCGGCGCACCGACGACCATCGTCCACAATGCGCTCTCCGACTTTTCCTTCAACGGCGACGCGCGCTCGAAGCTCGATCACCTGACCTGGGACGAGATCGCCGCCCATATGGAGACGGGCGTGAAGGGTGCCTTGAACCTGATCCAGGCGGCGGCACCTTCCATGCGCGAACGCGGCTTCGGCCGGATCGTGCTGATCGGCACCAATCTCTTCCAGAATCCGGTCGTGCCTTACCATGACTACACCGCGGCCAAGGCGGCGCTGCTGTCCTTGACGCGCACGGCCGCCGCCGAGCTCGGCCCGTCGGGAATTACCGTCAATATGGTGTCCGGTGGGCTGTTGCGCACCACAGATGCGAGCCGCGCGACGCCGGAGGCGGTGTTCGACCTGATCGCCGGTTCCACGCCGCTTCGCCGGGTCACCACGCCGGAGGAGATGGCCGATGCCGTGCTGTTCTTTGCCAGTCCCTGGTCCCGTGCCGTCACGGGCCAGAACCTGATCGTCGACGGCGGGCTGGTGTTCAATTGAACGGGTGGTTCACGGCATCTTCGATGCGAGGTTAATCTCCTCGCCATCGATCACGAAGGTGCCGTAGCCCTTGTGATGCAGGGTCTTTGGCGCGACCTGCTTCGGGTCGTGCCAGGCCTTCACCACATCGAGCACGAACATGTTGTGGCGCTCGACAAAGTCCCGGTCCACGACCCTGCATTCGAGATTGGCGAAGCATTCGCCGATCAGCGGGGCGGAAACCTCTTCGGCCGGCAGCGCGGTCAGGCCGATCTCGGCGAATTTGTCGGTGTCGCGGCCGGAGCAATTGCCGATCGCCACGACCTTTTCCGCCATGTTGGCCGAGGGAATGGCGATCACGCATTCGCCGGTCCTGAACAGCGCGGTAAAGCTGTGGTCGGCGGAACTGACGATGCAGCCGATGCGCGGCGGGACAAACTCCATCATCATGTGCCAGGACATGGTCATGACGTTCGGCTTGCCGTCGAGGGCCGTGGCAAGCAGAACCACGGGCCCGGGCTCGATCAGCTGGTAGACCTTGTCGAGCGGGAAGGGTTTCATGCCTTTTCGTCCTCGGGCCGGTTCTTGGTACGGCGATAGTGCTCCACCCAGGCACGATAGGCTTCCGCATCGCCATATTCGAGGAATTTTTCGAAATGGGGATGCGGGTCGGCAACCCGGCTCGCATGCTTGATCGGGCACCAGAAGCGCTCGGTCCGCCCGGCGATCTCTCGCGCATAGGCGATCACGCCATTGCCGTAGCCGCAATAGACGCAGTTGAGCTTTTCGAGAGCGTTGAGATAGGCGAGGTGGTGGCGGTCGATGACGACGTAGTCACCCCGTTTCACCCGATCGATGCCGTATACGCGAAAGCAGATCTGCTGGTAGATCGTCACCGAAAGGTCGAGCAGCGCCAGCGGGATGACGAGGCCGTAGATCACCGGCGCCGTCAGCAGATAGGCAAGGTTGCCGCGCGTGACATAGCGCAGAAGGCCGGTGCGATACTGGCGCTGCCATGCGCGCATGTCCTTCTCGAAGCGGACCTTGCCTTGCTCCAGCTGGTAGCGGAAGCGCTCGCGCTGTGCCGCGATGCGGCGGTCGAGTTCTTCCTCGAGTTCCCGACGCGCTGCAGCGAGCCGCTCCTGAATGTCTTCGAGAACGGTCTTTTCCATGTTTCACTGTTCCTTGCCGGGACGCGCGGCGATGCGATGCGGCGGATGTTCGCTTAGCCGAAATGGGTCGCGTGGATGGGGGCGACTGACGGGTCCTGTGCGATCCTGGCTGCCAGTGCCGTGATCTTCGGGCAATGGGCCGTGAGCCATTCCTGGTCCATCCAGCCGGCCAGCATCCACAGATAGATGTCCGCCATGGAGCGCTCGGGGCCTAGGATAAAAGGTCCGACGATCGCCTCTTCCAGGATGGCGTGATGGCGCTTCACATAGACATCGGCGCTGGTCCTGACACCTTCGACGCCGGCCGGATCGTCCGTATAGCGATCCGAATAGCCCTTGCGCAGTTCGCCCTCGTAGATGTTGACCGCCATGAAGACCAGCCAGCGGTCATGCTGGGCGCGGGCCGGCGTTCCCGGTGCCGGTGCCAGCCGTGCAGCCGGAATGGCGTCGGCCAGGTGCAGCATCATCGCCGAGCCTTCCGTCATGACGGATCCGTCGGGCAGCCGCAGCGCCGGCACCTGCTGGCGCGGATTGATGGCCTTGAAGTCCTCGGTGAGGTGCATGCCGTCGGCGGTCGGCGTCTGGACGACCTGATATTCGGCACCGGAAAGTGCCAGGGCCGCTTCGACCGATGCGCTGCCCGAACCATTTGATCCATAAAGTAAGTACATGAAAGTGCCTCTATTGTTCCCCGGGCACTCTATCGCAAGGCGGTGGGATGAAAAGGCATGTTTGGCGGGATCCGGCGCGAAACGAAAACGCCGGGCGCAGGGCCCGGCGTTTCATGTCTCTGGTTGCGAACGCAAGGATCAGTGATCGGCCTTGATGAAGGTCCCGTTCTGCAGTTCGCGCATCGCCTGCATCAACTCCTCGCGGGTGTTCATCACGATCGGCCCGTGCCAGGCGACCGGTTCCTTGATCGGCTTGCCGGTGACCAGCAGGAAGCGGATGCCCTCGTCGCCGGCCTGGACCGTCACTTCGTCGCCGGTGTCGAACACGACCAGCGTGCGGTTGCCGGAGAGATCGCGGATGTTCAGCTCCTCGCCCCTGTATTCCTTCTCCACCTTCACGCCGAAAGGCTGGGAGGCGCCGCGGAAGGAGCCGGAGCCGGCGAAGATATAGGCGAATGCCGAGCGGTAGGTATCGACCGGGAAGCTCTTGCGCTTGCCCGGCTGCACGGAAATGTCGAGATAGACCGGCTCGGCGGCGATGCCGTCGACCGGGCCCGTCTTGCCCCAGAAATCGCCGGTGATGACGCGCACCACGGTGCCGTCATCATCGACGACGACAGGGATATCCGTGCCCTTGATGTCCTGATAGCGCGGCGCGGTCATCTTCAGCGACGAGGGCAGGTTGGCCCACAGCTGGAAGCCGTGCATCTTGCCGGCGAAATCGCCCTTCGGCATTTCCTGGTGCATGATTCCGCTGCCGGCCGTCATCCATTGCACGTCGCCGGCCCCCAGCAGGCCGCGATTGCCGAGGCTGTCGCCATGCTCGACGGTTCCGGCCAGCACATAGGTGATGGTCTCGATGCCGCGATGCGGATGCCAGGGGAAGCCGCGGATATAGTCCGACGGATTGTCGTTGCGGAAATCGTCCATCATCAGGAAGGGGTCGGTCATCGACGGATCGCCGAAGCCGAAGACGCGGTGCAGCTTGACGCCGGCGCCCTCCATGGCAGGCGTGGCGCGGCTCTCATGCTTGACGGGGCGTATGGACATCGGTCGTGCTCCTTTCGAGCGTGGCTTGAACTTGGACCCAACATAATCGATCTCCGCCGCGCTTGCAGGAGGCGCGCGCCGGAACGCAGTGTTCACAAAAGGCAATGCCGCACCGCAAAAAGTGATTGCCGGCATCGTCAAAATTCTGTCATCAATAGAGTGATTGTTTAGATTTCGTTAGCCATTCGAGCGAAGACTGTCGACGTTGCCGGACTTTGCGATTTCGGACGGGAACGTCCGGACGAAAGGCTGAGGCAGACAGGCCATCGGAGTACGGGAAAGCATGTGTCGTTGGGCAGCCTATCGCGGTGAACCGATCTATCTCGAGGAACTCGTCACCTCGCCCGCCCATTCCCTGATCGAACAGTCGCACTGCGCCACCAAGGCGAAGACCGCCACCAATGCCGACGGCTTCGGCATTGCCTGGTATGGCGACCGGCCGGAGCCGGGGCGCTTTCGCGACGTGCTGCCGGCCTGGTCGGACTGCAACCTGAAGAGCCTCGCCCGCCAGATCCGTTCGCCGCTGTTTCTTGCCCATGTGCGGGCCGCCACCCACGGCGCGACGCGTCGCGACAACTGTCACCCCTTCGTCAACGGCTCCTGGTCGTTCATGCACAACGGACAGATCGATCACTTTGAGCGGCTGCGCCGGCCGATGGAATCCATGCTCGACGACGAGCATTTCCACGCCCGCGGCGGCACGACCGATTCCGAACTTCTCTTCCTGCTGGCCCTGCAGTTCGGCCTGCGCGACCGCCCCATCGCCGCCATGGCAGAAGCGATCGGCTTCGTCGAGCAGATCAGCCGCCACCTGATGGGCACGGCCCGGGTGCGCTTTACGGCCGCCTTCTCCGACGGCCGGACACTCTATGCCGTGCGCTATGCCACCGACGCCCATGCGCCGACGCTGTTTGCCGCGCCGATGGGCGGCAAGGGCGGATACTGCCTCGTCTCCGAGCCGCTCAATGACGAGACCGACACCTGGGTCGAGATCCCGGCGGGCAGTGCGGTCATCCTCGATGCCAACGGCCTCGATGCGGCGAAGTTCGAGCCGGCCTGGGAGCCGGAGACCAAGATCGAACGCGTGGCCCAAACGGCCATGGCGCTCTGACAGCCAGACTGTCTCAGGCGAGCGGAACGATCCCCAGCTCGTTCTTCAGCTTGCGCGTCAGCCCATCGGCGACCAGATCGTAGGACCGCTTCACGTAGTGCACGAGTTCTTCGGGCGGCAGCGATGCCTTGTCGGTGATCGAGACCCATTTGCGCTTGGCGAAATAGGGCGCCTGGGCAATCCCTTCGAGCGAAGTCAGGATCTCGAAGGTCTCCTCCGTGACCTTGACGCAGATATTGGCGCCTTGATCGCCGCGATGCAGCAGGGTGAAAACCTTCTCGCCCACCTTGGCGACATGTGATTCCCACTGGTCGACCAGCGTCACTCCGGCAAGACCGGCAACGAAGGCGTCGAAATCCGTCTGGTCGAAGAGGTTCATGGGCAGTCAGCCTCCGTTAAGCGTTTCGGTGATGCGCCGCGCCAGCCGGTCGGCCACCTCGTCCTTGGAAAGGTCCGGCCATTGTTCGACGCTGGTCCGGGTGATCAGCTTCACACTGTTGCGCGTACCGCCCATGATGCCGGTCTCCGGCGACACGTCATTGGCGACGATCAGGTCGGCGCCCTTGCGTTCCAGTTTGGCGCGCCCGTTGTCCTCGACATTCTCGGTCTCGGCGGCAAAGCCGACGACGATTTTCGGACGGTGTTCGTGATGACCGACGGTCTTCAGAATGTCGGGGTTCTCGGTGAGTTGCAGCGGCGAGGGAGCCTCGCCGGGCTTCTTCTTGATCTTCTGGCCGGCCGATGCGGCGACGCGCCAGTCGGCGACGGCAGCAACCATCACGGCGATGTCGGCCGGCAGCCGCGAGATCACCGCGTCGCGCATCTCCTCGGCCCGTTCCACATGCACGGTGGCCACACCCTTCGGATCGGCAATGGTCACGGGTCCGGAGACGAGGGTCACGTCCGCACCGAGCCTCGCCAGTGCGGCGGCGATCGCATGGCCCTGGCGGCCGGACGACCGGTTCGCGATGTAGCGGACCGGGTCGATCGGCTCATGGGTCGGGCCTGACGTGACGATCGCGGTCCGGCCGGCAAGCGGCTTCGGGCCGTCATCGAGCAGACGCTCGGCGGCAGCGACGATGTCGAGCGGTTCGGCCATGCGGCCCAGCCCATTTTCGCCGCTCTCGGCCATTTCGCCGGCCATCGGCCCGATGAAGGAAAGCCCGTCGGCGGTCAGTGTCGCGACGTTGCGTTTCGTCGCCGGATGCGCCCACATCTTCGGGTTCATCGCCGGCGCAACCAGCACCGGCATGTCGGTGGCAAGCAAAACGGTCGAGGCGAGGTCGTCGGCGAGGCCGTTCGCCATCTTCGCCATCAAGTCGGCGGTGGCCGGCGCAATCACGATCAGGTCGCAGTCGCGCGCAAGGCGGATATGGCCGACATCCTGCTCGTCCTCGCGGGAGAAAAGCTCGGTATAGACGTGGCTCGCCGACAGGGCTCCGACCGCAAGCGGCGTGACGAATTCCTGTGCCCCGCGCGTCATGACCGGCCGCACCGTCGCACCGCGTTCGCGCAGACGTCGGATGAGGTCGAGACTCTTGTAGGCAGCGATGCCGCCCGAGACGATGAGAACGATGCGCTTGCCCGCCAAGGTCATGCCAGTGGAGTCTCCCTCAGAGCGATTCCAGGAAAAGTGCGAAGCGGTTTTCCGTCCGGAATTGCGTCAAAACAATGAGATAGCGTGTTTTCCGTTCCCGTGAAACGGTGAAACGCACGAAGTCGCGGCGACACTATCCGAATTTCCGCATTGGGGAAATCGCCGGGGGATAGCAGAAATCAGCCACGCCCGGTGCTCAGTCGCGCGATACCTGGGGGATGCAGATCTGCAGCGGCACTTCGGCGATTGCCCCATTGGGCGTCTCAAGATACGAAATGCCCGGCCCGAGCGTCGCTGCCATCGACTTGACGATGCGGCTGCCGAGACCGGTGCCGGTCGGGGCACTCCCCGGCTGAATGCCCACTCCGTCGTCCGCGACGCGCAGCAGGGCTTCATTCTCGCCGGTGCGCTTGAGGGTGACCCGAACTTCGCCGCCTGCCACCTCGCCGGGATAGGCATACTTGAAGGCATTGGTCACCAGTTCGGTGACGATCATGCCGACGGAGACGGCGCGGTCGGCGCTGATCGAGATCGGATCGGCCTCCAGCACGAGGTGCATCGGCTTTTCCGGATTCTGCAGCGAACCGGCCAGTTCGCCGGTGAGGTTGTGCAGGTAGCGGTCGAGCTCGACGCGGCTGACATCGTCGGAGGTATAGAGGCTGCGATGCATGCCGGCGATCGCCGTGATGCGCGCCTGCGTCTCGGCCAGTTCGCTCTTCACCTGCTCGCTCGTGGAGTTTGAGATCTGCAGCCTGAGCAGGCTGACAACGAGCGCGAGCGAATTGGCAACGCGATGGTTGACCTCGGCCAGCAGGGCTTCCGCACGCTCCTTGGCGCGGCGGATTTCCTCTTCCGCCCTCTCCTTGGCAGCGTGCAACTGGGCATTGGCCACCGAATGCTCGATGGCGCTGATCAGAAGCGGCATGAAATCGTCGCTGACTGTCTTGATGACGTAGTCCGACGCGCCGGCCCGGATCGCCTCAATGGCGATCTTGGCCTCGTTCGAACCGGTCACATAGACCACCGGCACCGGAATATCGCGAGCGCGCAGCCGCTTCAGCACCTCGTGGCCAGTGATGTTCTGCAGGTAATGGTCGAGCACCATGACATCAAAGCTCTCCGCTTCGAGCAGTGCGATGGCGTCCTCAGGCGTCGCGGCATGGGCCAGTGTGTGCCCGAGGCGCTCCAGAGCCTTCTGAACAAGGCGGACGATGGCCGCGTCGTCATCCAGATAGAGGATCCGGATGCTCATCGGCCCGCAACCGCATCACGGGATCTGCATGACCGAGAAAAACAGCCCAAGCTGTCGGATGGCATTGGCGAAATTGTCATAGTCGACAGGTTTTGTGATGTAGACATTCGCCCCAAGATCATAGCATCGCTGAATTTCGCGTTCGTCGTCGGTCGTGGTCAGGATGACGACCGGCAGGCGCCGGGTATGTGGGTTGGATTTGACTTTTTCAAGGATATCCGTGCCGGACATGTCCGGCAAGTTGAGATCGAGCAGGATCAGCAGATAGCGGTCGATCGAGGCCGTCCCGCTCCTGTCCTTGCCGAGGATGAAGTCCAGCGCTTCGGTGCCGTTGGTGAACGGGATGATCTCGTTGTTCACCCCGGCCCGGCGCACGTTCTTCTCGATCAGACGAGCATGCCCCTCGTCGTCCTCGACCATGACGATGGTGACTTCTTTTCCCACGGCTTTCATCTCTCAACTCCGTACAATACGCGATAAATCCGATGGCAGGCGCAGCACGAAGGTTGATCCCGATCCAAGTCTGGACCTAACGGTTATCTCGCCGCCGAGGTTCCTTGCCAGGGACCGCACATGCGCAAGTCCGATGCCCTCGCCGGACTTGTCCTGTTGGCCGGAGCGCCGGAACAGCTCGAATATGCGTTCGTGGTCTTCGTCTGCAATGCCGCGACCATTATCCTCGACCTCAATGCGCGTCAGATTGCGGCCTTCCGGCATTGCGCGCACCGTCAGGTTGAGCGGCCTCTCCGGATGTTTGTACTTCACGGCGTTGTCGAAAAGGTTACCAAGGATCTGCTCAAGCGAAAAACGATCCGTGGTGATGGACGGAACACGGATATCGAGTTCGACTTTGCCGTCGCTCTCGCCGATCTGATGGTGGACGCTGGCGCTCGTCGACTCCACCAGGCTTTTCAGGCCGATCTGCTCCGGTTTCAGCGGGCGCCGTCCATCGCGCGAAATCTTCAGGATGGCGTTGATCAGGCCGTCCATCTTCTTCGTCGACGAGCGGATGAAGCCGATCGCCTCCGGCAGGTCTTCCGATGCGGCGAGCCTCGCTTCCTTGATCTGATTCTCGTTCAGCGTTCCGCCATCGGCCAGCACATAGGCCTGCAGCGCCTTGAGCGAGGTGTCGAGTTCCGCGGTGAAGCCCATGACGTTGACCAGCGGCGCGCGCAGATCGTGCGTGACGATATAGGCGAAGCGCTGGATTTCCTGGTTGGCGCGCATCAGATCCTCGGTGCGCTCGTTGACACGTTCCTCAAGCCCGCTGTTCAACAGCTCCACTTCGCGGCGGGCGCTGGAGAGCGCCCGCACATGCTGGGTGATGATCGCGATGGCCCCGCCCATGACCGCCAGGATCGCGACGCCGCCGCCGAGGGTGAACCATTTCAGCTGGCGCGTTGCCTCGAGCTGTTCGTCGACCCCGCGCTGGACGTTGGTGTCGGACTGGGTCTTGAAGAACTCGAGGATCGTGCGGATCTCATCCATCAGCACGCGTCCGAGTTCCGACTTGACCAGCTGGATTGCCTCGTCCTGCCGGTTGCTTCGGGTCAGCTCGACGCTCTGCATCATCTCCTCGAGCTTGCTTTCGGTGAGACGGCGAAGCTCCGGTATACGCTCTTCCTTGATCGGTCGGCCTTTGACCAGATCGGCGACTTGGGCAAGGTTCTGGCGCACCTCGCCCAGGGACTTCTCGTAGACGCCGAGGAAGCTCTCGTCCTGCGTCAGGACGTAGCCCCGCTGCCCGGTCTCTGCGTCGACGAGCGTCTGCAGCATGTTGGCTGCGGCCCGGCGGATGTCGCGCTCATGGATGATATAGGCAAATGTCGCCTGACTCCGCTCGACGAGCCAGAGCGAAGAGATGATGATACCGGTCAGGACGATGGTCCCGACGATCAGCATCAGGAAGGTCGTGCGAACGAAATTGGCATTGGTGGCCGACATGGCATTTCCGGGATCATGGCGCGCGAAAGGAGCGCAGATGCGTCAGATCGGAATGAAAGCGAGCAAGACGGCGCTGATACGGCCGAACCGACCGCCCATTCCGAGGTGAATGGAGCACGAAGGCGTCGTCTAACGGGTAGAAAGGTTTAAGCGGCAAATCAACCGATTTTGACAGCGATCAAGAGCAGGAGAGCTGCGATCACCCAGAGCGCCAGCCGCCCGAACCGACTGTGGCGGGCCTCCGAACGCCCGATTGCCTCGGTCGTCTCGGAGTCGAACCTGAGACCGTTCTCGCTCATATGGACGATTTCGCCGTGCAGTTTTTCCGTCTTGGCGGCGATTTCCGGAAGCGCTTCGGCGAGCCTGAGCGCCGCGCGCACGCCATCCTTGAGGTCGCCGACGACGCGCTTGGGGCCCAGATTGTCGCGGATCCACTGGGAGACGACCGGATCCGAGGCCTTCCACATGTTGAAGCGCGGATTGAGCATGCGCGCCACGCCCTCGACCACGACCATGGTCTTCTGCAGCATGACGAGCTCGGGCCGCGTTTCCATGTCGAACAGCTCGGTCACCTCGAACAAGAGGGTCAGCAGCTTGCCCATGGAGATGGTTTCGGCCGGCTGGCCGTGGATCGGCTCGCCGATTGCCCGGATCGCCTGGGCAAAGCTCGCGATATTGTGGTGCGAGGGAACGTAACCGGCCTCGAAATGCACCTCGGCAACCCGCAGATAGTCGCGGGTGATGAAGCCGTAGAGGATCTCGGCGAGGAAGCGGCGTTCCTTCTTGCCGAGACGGCCGGCAATGCCCATGTCGACCGCGACGATCATGCCGTCCGGGGCGACGAACAGGTTGCCCGGATGCATGTCGGCATGGAAGAAGCCGTCGCGCAGGGTGTGGCGCAGGAAGGACTGGATCAGCGTGTCGGCCAGATGGTCGAGATCGTGGCCGGCCGCCTTCAGCGCCTCGACATCCGACATCTTGATGCCGTCGATCCACTCCATGGTGACGACGTCGCGACCGGTACGCTCCCAGTCGACGATCGGCACGCGGAAGCCCGGATCGTTCCGGGTGTTCTCGGTGATTTCCGAAAGTGCTGCCGCCTCGAGCCGAAGGTCCATCTCGACCTTGGTGGTCTGCTCAAGCGTGCGGGTCACTTCGACGGGACGCAGGCGCCGCGTGTGCGGCAGGAAACGCTCCTGCAGGTGGGAGACGAGATACATGGCCTCGAGATCGGCGGCGAAGCGCTTGCGCACGCCGGGCCGGATGACCTTGACGGCCACCTTCTTGCGTCCGTCGGGTGTGTCGACTTCCGCCGGATGGACCTGGGCGATCGAGGCCGCAGCGATCGGCTCGCCGAACGAGGCGTAAAGATCGTCGATGGAACGGCCGAGCGATCCCGTCACGGTCGCCTTGGCGGCGTCCGTCGGGAAGAAGGCCATGCGGTCCTGCAGTCCGGCGAGGTCGTCGGCGAAGTCGGCGCCGACGACGTCCGGCCGCGTCGCCAGGAACTGGCCGATCTTGACATAGGAGGGGCCGAGCCGCTCGACGGCGCGGGCCAGCCGGTCTGAGCGCTGCTCGCGCCTGGCGCGCTTGCGCGCCAGAAGTCCGGCCGCACCCTTGGCGAAGGCGACAAGCGGCGGAAGGTCTTCCGAGGGCAGGGCGGAAATCACGCCTTCCCTGACCAGCACCCAGCCCACCCGCGCCAGGCGGAAATATGCCCCGACAGTGCTCATGAAGATCAGAGTTTCCAGCCGGAATGCAGCGCTGCGATGCCGCCGGAATAATTGGTGAAGGTGACGCGCGAGAAGCCGGCCTTGGAGATCATCGCGGCGAAATCGCCCTGGTTGGGGAACTTGCGGATCGATTCCACCAGATACTGGTAGGGCTCCGCATCGCCCGTGATCATCTTGCCGAAGCGCGGAATGGCCTTGAACGACCACTGGTCGTAAAAGCGGTCGAGCAGCGGCATCTCGACTTCGGAGAACTCCAGCACCAGCAGGCGCCCGCCGCGTTTAAGCACGCGATAGGCCTCGCTCAAGGCGACATCGATGCGCGGCACGTTGCGGATGCCAAACGCGATCGTGTAGGCGTCGAAGCTGTTGTCCTCGAAGGGCAGTTCCTCGGCATTCGCCTCGACGAAGGTGAGGTTGTCCGAAAGGCCCTTTTTCTCCGCGCGTTCGGCGCCGACGCCGAGCATCGAGCCGTTGATATCGAGCACGGTGGCGTGGGCAAGCCGGCCGGAAGCCTCGACGATGCGAAACGCGATGTCGCCGGTTCCGCCGGCAACGTCGAGCACCTTGTAGGCGGGGTCCTTGCGCGGGTTGAGCGCCGCGATCATCGCATCCTTCCAGATGCGGTGCAGGCCCGCCGACATGACGTCGTTCATGATGTCGTAGCGCTTGGCGACCTTGTGGAAGACCTCGTTGACCAGAACCTGCTTCTCGCCCTCCGCGACCTCGCGGAAGCCGTAGGAGGTTTCCATGCCGCCATCGGCGGAAGTGCGGCTCTCGGCCATCTGATCACTCCATTGTCTCATGCGGTCGAAAGACCATAGCGAAATCGCCTCAGGCGCGCTATCTCGGGCCTGGCCGGCAAACGCGCTGTTGCGCTGGTCTACAGACGTTTCAGGCGCCGTTCAAACGGAAAGATGGGATGCAATGCCGGAATTGCCAGAGGTCGAGACGGTCAAAAGAGGGCTTTCGCCGACCATGGAAGGGGCGGTGATGCAGCGGGTCGAGCTGCGTCGTCCCGACCTGCGCTTTCCCCTGCCGCGCGATTTCGTCGCACGGCTGACCGGCCGGCTGATCGTCGGTCTCGCCCGGCGCGCCAAATACCTGCTGATCGATCTCGACGACGGAACGACCGTGGTCGCCCATCTCGGCATGTCAGGATCGTTCCGCATCGAGGAAGGGGAAAGGTCCGACCAGCCAGGCGATTTCCACCATGCCCGGTCGAAGGACGAAAAGCACGATCACGTCATCTTTCATCTTGAACGACCGCAGGGCAGGGGCGTCGCGCGCGTGATCTATAATGACCCGCGCCGTTTCGGCTTCATGGATTTGGCGCTGCGCAACGATCTCGATGCCTATCCCGCCTTTCGCGAGCTCGGGCCCGAGCCCGTCGGCAATACGCTCGACGCCGCCTATCTCGCCGGCCGTTTCGCCGGCAAGCAGCAACCGCTGAAGACGGCCCTGCTCGATCAGAAGGTCGTGGCCGGACTTGGCAATATCTATGTGTGCGAGGCGCTGTGGCGATCGCACCTGTCGCCGAAGCGCGCGGCCGCGACCCTGGTGACGGCGACCGGCCGGCCGAAAAAGGAACTGCAGTCGCTCACCGAGGCGATCCGTGCGGTGATCGCCGAGGCGATCGAGGCGGGCGGCTCGTCGTTGCGCGACTATATCCAGACCGACGGCACGCTCGGCTATTTTCAGCACAGTTTCTGCGTCTACGACCGCGAGGGTGAAGCTTGCCGCACGCCCGGCTGCGGCGGTAGGGTCGAGCGCATCGTGCAGGGCGGCCGTTCGTCATTCTATTGTCGTGACTGCCAGAAATAGACTTCAAGAAGAAACGGGAGATACCGATGACCTATGAAACCCTCCTGCTGGAGACCCGCGGCCGCGTGGCGATCATCACGCTCAACCGGCCGCAGGCGCTGAATGCGCTGAATTCGACCGTGCTGGCCGAAATGCGCCAGCTGCTCGGTGAACTGCAGGCGGATGACGGCATCGGCGCCGTCGTGCTGACCGGTTCGGAAAAGGCCTTTGCCGCCGGCGCCGATATCAAGGAGATGCAGTCGCTCGACTTCGTCGATGCCTATCGGGGCGATCTGTTCAGCGGCTGGGACGATGTCGCGGGCTTCCGCAAGCCGATGATTGCCGCAGTGTCAGGCTTTGCGCTTGGCGGCGGCTGCGAACTCGCCATGATGTGCGACTTCATCATCGCCGCCAAGACGGCGAAGTTCGGCCAGCCGGAAATCACCCTCGGCGTCATCCCGGGCATGGGCGGCACCCAGCGCCTCACGCGCGCGGTCGGCAAGGCCAAGGCGATGGACCTCTGCCTCACCGGCCGGCTGATGGACGCCCACGAGGCCGAGAGCGCCGGACTGGTCGCGCGGGTGGTGGACCAGGAGCGCCTGCTGGACGAGGCGGTGGCTGCGGCGGAGAAGATCGCCGGCTTTTCGCAGACCGCCGTCGGCATGGTCAAGGAGACTGTCAGCCGGGCCTTCGAGCAGACACTGAGTGAAGGGCTGCTCTTCGAGCGCCGTCTTTTCCATTCGCTCTTTGCCACGGAAGACCAGAAGGAAGGCATGGCGGCCTTCACTGAGAAGCGCAAGCCGGTGTTCAAGAACCGCTAAGGGACTCGCAACGCGCGATTTCCTGCAAATTGCGCGTTGACGACCCTGCGCTTTCGGGCTATATGCCCGCCCACGGTTGGGAGAGCCAATGGCTCTTCCGAGAATAGCTCCCGAATTGCTGATATGGCAGGTCGCAACGACCCGACGCGGCGGTGGCGGGTTTTGGTTTGAATTCGAAGAGAGGCATCCATGGCCAATACAACTTCGGCGAAGAAGGCGACCCGCAAGATCGCTCGCCGTACTGCAGTCAACAAGGCTCGCCGTTCCCGCGTTCGCGGTTTCATCCGCAAGGTCGAGGAAGCCATCGCCTCCGGTGATGCCGCTCTCGCCAAGGACGCCTTGCAGGCGGCACAGCCGGAACTGCAGCGTGCAGCCGGCAAGGGTGTGGTTCACGCCAACACCGCTTCGCGCAAGATCTCGCGTCTCGCGAGCCGCGTTAAGGCGCTGGCGATCTAATTTTCGCCGCATTTTTGTCACGATTGAATGAGCCTGGCTGCGAAGCCGGGCTTTTTCTGCGTTTGCTCGGTTCGACTTTGGTCTGCGGTCCGTTTGACAATTGGGTGTCAACTGGATGACAGAAAAAACACAATAAATTCAGATGGATACGGGAGGAATGCCGGCCGCTGGTGGCTTCACTTAACGGCAGGTGGCCCCGGTTTCGAGTCAAGCGAATTTTTATTTTTGGGCGATTTTCCCCTGCTCCTCCCCGCCCTTTTTTGAATCTCGTTGATTCAAAAGCGATTCTCCAGACGGTAATTGTGACAGTCTGATGAGGGCGCGGGAGTCAATGGCCGCGGTTTAATTTTGCGTAAAAATCACAGTTGATCTTCACTTTTGATCCTGCCTTAATGCTTCTCAACAAGGGGCGCGGAGTTGACCTCCGGGGGTGATCTGAACTGGCAAATTGCGTGTCAGGACCACTCATCGTCTCTTGTGGCGGGATTACCCTATTCCGTTTTTTCAGACAGTGTTGGTCTTGCGCCGGGAATCTCATGGTTTCCGCGGAAGGGGGATTTTGTCGAAAACGTCGGTGATCAGTCGGCGCGGAAGAACAGGAATGGGAACGGATCGCCGCCACGGCCAAGGTCTTTCATGTCGAGGATGAAAGATCCGCCGGAATTTGCGGGATGTAAGTCGCTGTTGCAGTGACCGCGTTTCGTGTCGCATGGGGAACCCTTTGGCTGGGGCAGGCCACGCGATGAAGGGGTGTGGCCGTCGTCTTCTTGAGGGCGCGGCCCGGCACACCGCACGGGGATAAAAGTTGCACATCGGACGTTCAGCGCCCGGTGGGACAGAGAAGTGAAAAGGCGGCGAAATGCAGATGAATACAGTGACGGCCGGTGCGCTGGTTAACAGGGACCATGCACAGACGGCGCTCGGCGCCGTATGCTCCGATGCGGCAGGGGACAATTCCGAAATGAAGCATGATGTGCTGTTCGAGCGCTTCAGCCAGCGGCTGAAGGCGCAGGTCGGTCCCGATGTCTATGCCAGCTGGTTCGGTCGACTGAAGTTGCACTCCGCCTCGAAGAGCCTCGTGCGCCTGACGGTGCCGACGACTTTCCTCAAGTCGTGGATCAACAACCGTTACCTCGACCTGATCACCAGCATTTTCCAGCAGGAAGATCCGGCGATCCTGAAAGTCGAGATCCTGGTGCGCAGCGCAAGCCGCAACCTGAAGGCCCCGGCCGCCGACGAGCGTCCGGCAGCGGAAACGGCCCCCGCCGCGCCGACCCGCAAGTCTTCCGCCCAGTCGATCGGCCAGCTCGCAGGGCCTGTCGGCAATGCGCCGGCAACGCGCAGCACCCCGAACGGCCCGCTCTTCGGTTCGCCGCTCGACAGCCGCTATACCTTTGACGGCTATGTCGAAGGCGCGTCGAACCGCGTGGCCCTTGCCGCCGCCAAGACGATTGCCGAAGCCGGCGCCGGCGCCGTTCGCTTCAACCCGTTGTTCATTCACTCCTCCGTCGGGCTGGGCAAGACCCACCTGTTGCAGGCGATCGCCAATGCCGCCGTGCACAGCCCGCGCGCGCCGCGCGTCGTCTATCTGACGGCCGAATATTTCATGTGGCGCTTTGCCACCGCGATCCGCGACAACGATGCCCTGACGCTCAAGGACTCGCTGCGCCATATCGACCTGTTGATTATCGACGACATGCAGTTCCTGCAGGGCAAGATGATCCAGCACGAATTCTGCCATCTCCTCAACATGCTGCTCGACAGCGCCAAGCAGGTCGTCGTCGCCGCCGACCGCGCCCCCTGGGAGCTGGAATCGCTCGATCCGCGGGTGCGTTCGCGCCTCCAGGGTGGCGTTGCCATCGAGATGGAAGCGCCGGACTACGAGATGCGCCTGGAAATGCTGAAGAGCCGGCTTGATGCCGCCAAGAAGGACGACGCATCGCTCGACATTCCGCTGGAAATCCTGTCGCACGTCGCGCGCAACGTGACGAGCAGCGGCCGCGACCTGGAAGGCGCCTTCAACCAGCTGATCTTCCGCCGCTCCTTCGAGCCGAACCTGTCGGTCGAACGGGTCGACGAACTGCTCGCCCATCTGGTCGGCGCCGCCGAGCAGAAGCGCGTCCGTATCGAGGACATCCAGCGCATCGTCGCACGCCACTACAATGTCTCGCGCCAGGAACTGGTGTCGAACCGCCGCACCCGTGTCATCGTCAAGCCGCGCCAGATCGCCATGTATCTCGCCAAGACGCTGACGCCGCGCTCCTTTCCGGAAATCGGCCGCCGCTTTGGCGGGCGCGATCACACGACCGTGCTGCATGCGGTGCGCAAGATCGAGGAACTGGTCGGCGAGGACACCAAGCTCAGCCACGAGATCGAGCTGCTCAAGCGGCTGATCAACGAAAACAACGCATGACGGAAGGCCGGTGGAAACGCCGGCCTTCTTCGTTGCGGCCAATCGCGGAGCCACGACTTGGAGAACTCACCGGACAAGCCGATCGCCTTCTATGACGAGAACGCGGCCACCTATGCGGCCCGGCAACGCCAGGAACCGGTCGCGCGGCTGACGGCTTTCGCCGACCTGTTGCCGCCGGGCGGCACGATCCTGGAGCTCGGTTGCGGTGCGGGCGCTGACAGCGCATGGCTGATCGAACGCGGCTTTGCCGTGACGCCGACGGACGGTTCGGCCGCCATGGCGCGTGAGGCGGAGGCAAGGCTCGGGCTTCCCGTCCGGGTGATGCGCTTTTCCGGTCTGGACGAGGTGGCTGCCTATGACGGCGTCTGGGCCAATGCCTGCCTGCTGCACGTGCCCCGCGCCGAGCTTCCCGATGTCCTTCGCCGCATCCGCCGCGCGCTGAGGGACGGAGGCCACTTCCATGCAAGTTTCAAGGCAGGGGTCGAGGAGGGGGGCGATCGCTTCGGCCGCTACTACAATCGGCCCGACCAGGAATGGCTGACGGATGCCTATCTTCTCGCTGGATTTGCCACGCCCCGGATAGAGACGGCGTCCGGCGGCGGCTATGACGGCGAGCCGACCGACTGGCTCCATGTCTGGGCGCGCGGCTGACCATGCCAGGCGCACCGCCGACCTTCTCAGCAGGCGAGATCGGCCACCACCGCGTCGAGGATCAGCATGCCCTTGGGCGTGCAGCGCAGCCGCGAATTGCCGAGCCTCTCGATGAAACCGTGTTCCAGTAAAGTCTGCTCGCGCACCGGATCCGGATCGCGGCCGGAAAGCTGCTGCCAGCGGGCAAGGTCCACGCCTTCGCGCAGCCGAAGCCCCATCAACAGCAGCTCGTCGGCCTGCTCGTCCGATCCCAGCAATTCCTGTTCGATCATGCCGTGGCCGTCGCGCTCGACGGCGGCAAGCCAGCCTTCCGGATTGCGTTCGGTCGCGGTCGCAAGCTTGTCGCGGCCGCGCGTCAGCCGACCGTGGGCGCCGGGGCCGATGCCGGCATAGTCGCCATAGCGCCAGTAGGTGAGGTTGTGCCGGCTTTCCGCGCCCGGGCGGGCATGGTTGGAAACCTCGTAGGCCGGAAGCCCTTCGCTTGCCGTGATTTCCTGCGTCGCCTCGTAGAGCAGTGCGGCCTGTTCTTCGTCCGGCACGATGAACTTGCCGGCCTTGTGCAGGCCGAAGAAGGCCGTGCCCTCCTCGATCGTCAGCTGGTAGAGCGACAGGTGGTCGACCGCATAGGAGATCGCCTGGCGAAGTTCCTTTTCCCAGGCCTCGACGGTCTGGTGCGGCCGGGCATAGATCAGGTCGAAGGACATGCGCGGAAAGATCTCGCGCGCCAGCCGGATCGCCTTCAAGGCATCCTCGACATCGTGCAGCCGGCCGAGGAACTTCAGGTCCGGATCGTTGAGCGCCTGCACGCCGAGCGAGGCGCGGTTGACGCCGGCTGCGCGATAGCCGCGAAAGCGGGTGGCCTCGACACTCGACGGATTGGCCTCCATGGTGATCTCGATGCCGTCGGGCACATGCCACTGGCGGGCAATGCCGTCGAGGATCGCGCCGACGGTTGCCGGATCCATCAGCGAGGGCGTGCCGCCGCCGAGAAAGATGCTGGTGACGGTCTTGGGGCCGCTCAGCCGCCGCATCTCCTCCATCTCCCGCAGGAAGGCGGAGACGAAGCGCGGCTGGTCGACCGGCTGGTGGCGGACATGGCTGTTGAAATCGCAATACGGGCACTTGGCCGCGCAGAACGGCCAGTGCACGTAAACGCCGAAGCCCGGTTCGCCGGTATCGGGCAGGAGAAGCGGCGGGGCCTCTAGCATCGGCGGCTCAGGCCTCCAGGCAGGTTTCGACGAAGATCTTGAAGGCGCGCGCCCGGTGGGAGAGAGCCTGCGCATCGCCGGGTTTCCAGCCATGCTTCTGTTCCGACGTCATCTCGCCGAAGGTGGTGTCGAAACCTTCAGGCTGGAAGACCGGATCGTAACCGAAGCCCTTGGTGCCGCGCGGCGGCCAGACGATCGTGCCCTCCACCTCGCCGCGAAACATCTCCGTGTGACCGTCGGGCCAGGCCAGGCACAGCACGCTGACGAAACGCCCGCTGCGCTGTTCGGGCGTGGTGACGCCGCGTTCGGCAAGAGCCTTTTCGACCTTCTCCATGGCCATGGCGAAATCGCGGCTGCCGTCCTCGCGCTCCGCCCAGTTGGCGGTGTAGACGCCGGGCGCCCCGTCGAGGGCATCGACGACCAGGCCGGAATCGTCGGAGAGCGCCGGCATGCCGGCGGCGCGGGCTGAGGCCAGCGCCTTGATCGCGGCGTTTTCCTCGAAGGTCGTGCCGGTCTCGTCCGGTTCGGCGAACTTCAGTTCGGCGGCGCTCCGAGCGGAAAAGCCGAACGGGCCGATCAGGTCGGCGATCTCGGCGATCTTGCCGGCATTGTGGCTGGCGACGACTATGGTGCGGGTGTCGAGCTTGCGCATGCGGTCAAATCCTATTCGAGGTTCCAGAGCCTGGGCTCTGCGCATTCCAGGCTGTTGCCGGCCGGATCGCGGAAGTAGATGGAACGCGCTCCGTTCGACCAGCAGAAGTCCGATTCCACCGGCACGCCCGCTGCCTGCAGCCGCGCGACGATCCCGTCCATCTGCTCGCCGCGCACGCGGAAGCAGACATGGCCGGGTCCGGTCGCCCCATGGCTTGGCACCGGCAGGGCGCCGGCCGGGACGGGCTTTGCCGTCTCGGCCGGGTTGAAGATCAGGAGGATGCCGGGTCCGCAGCGGTAGAAGAGATGCCGATTTGCCTGCCGGGTCACCTTTTCCAGGCCGAGCACGCCGCCATAGAAAGCCTCCGCCGCATCGAGGTCAGCGGCGTAGATCGCTGTCTCCAGGATACCGTCCAAGGGCTGCGCCACGTCTCCCGTTCCTCTGGTCTGTCTCGCCTAGAGCAGGGCCTGCTTCTGCATCTCGACAAGTTCGCCGATACCACCGCGGGCAAGCCGCATCAGCGTCAGGAATTCCTCTTCGGAGAACGGCGCGCCTTCGGCGGTGCCCTGTACCTCGACGATCGCGCCGGAGCCGGTCATGACGAAATTGGCGTCGGTTTCGGCTGCCGAATCTTCCAGATAGTCGAGGTCGATGACCGGCTGGTTGGCGAAGATGCCGCAGGAAATGGCCGCGACGTGGTCTTTCAGGACCTTCTCGACCTTCACCATGTTGCGGGTTTCCATCCATTTCAGGCAGTCGTGCAACGCAATCCACGCACCGGTGATCGATGCCGTGCGGGTGCCGCCATCGGCCTGGATCACGTCGCAGTCAAGCGTGATCTGGCGCTCGCCGAGCGCTTCGAGATCAACGATGGCGCGCAGCGAGCGGCCAATCAGCCGCTGGATTTCCTGCGTGCGGCCGCCCTGCTTGCCGGCTGCGGCCTCGCGCTTCATGCGGTCGCCGGTGGCGCGCGGCAGCATGCCGTATTCGGCCGTGACCCAGCCCTTGCCGCTGTTGCGCAGCCACGGTGGGGTCTTTTCCTCGAGGCTCGCAGTGCACAGCACATGCGTGTCGCCGAACTTGACGAGGCAGGAACCCTCCGCGTGCTTGGAAAAATTGCGCTCGAAGGACACCTTGCGCATTTGGTCGGTTTTTCTGCCTGATGGCCGCATTGCCCACTCCTTGGATCGTTAGTGGCCTTCTACGGTCCGTGGTTGCGATTTGCAAAGAAAAACCATGGAGCAGGCCGATTCCGGCGGAACTTGACGAAATTCCCCATTGGTGATCGGTGCCGGAGTGACTATATTTCAGCACAATGACAGACCAACCAAGCCTGCGCGACGAATGAAATCTCCGACGTCACTGTCCAAGGACGTGGCAGCCTCCCTGGATGATCGCTCCCGGGAGGTCTTTCGGCGTATCGTCGAGACCTATCTCGAATCCGGCGATCCGCTCGGCTCGCGCAACCTGTCCCGCCTCCTGTCCACGTCGCTGTCGCCCGCATCGGTGCGCAATGTGATGGCCGACCTCGAGGATCTGGGGTTGATCTATTCCCCGCATATCAGCGCCGGGCGCCTGCCGACGCAGCAGGGACTGCGCTTCTTCGTCGATGCCTTCATGCAGGTCGGCGATCTGACCGCCGAGGAACGCGGCAGCATCGAGCGGCAGATCCGCCCGCCGGGTCCCGCCCAGCCGATGGAAAGCCTGCTCACCGAGGCAAGCCGCATGCTGTCCGGCCTGTCGCGCGGCGCGGGTCTGGTCATCTCGGCCAAGAACGACCCCATCCTCAAGCATGTCGAATTCATCCGGCTCGAGCCCACAAAGGCGCTTGCCGTGCTGGTCGGCGAGCATAACCAGGTCGAAAACCGCATCATCGACCTGCCGGCCGGCATTACCGCCTCTCAGCTGACCGAGGCCGCCAATTTCCTCAACGCCAACATGACAGGCCAGACACTGCCCGAACTGCGCACCCAGCTCGTGCGGTTGAAGCAGCAGGTGGCCGGCGAACTCGATACCCTGTCGCAGGATCTGGTGGAGCGCGGCCTTGCCGTCTGGTCCGGCGGCAGCGACGAGGAAAAGCCGACGCGGCTGATCGTGCGCGGCCGTGCCAATCTGCTGGAAGGGCTCGCCGGCTCCGAGGACATCGACCGGCTGCGGCTGCTGTTCGACGATCTGGAGCGCAAGGAAAGCCTGATCGAGATCCTCAATCTCGCCGAAAGCGGTCCCGGCGTGCGCATCTTCATCGGCTCCGAAAACAAGCTGTTTTCGCTGTCCGGCTCGTCGCTGATCGTCGCGCCCTATCGCGACGGCGAGGACCGGATCGTCGGCGCGGTCGGCGTCATCGGTCCGACGCGGCTCAACTATTCCCGCATCGTGCCGATGGTCGACTACACGGCCCAGCTGATGGCGCGATTGTCGCGGACGGGGCTGTAGCCCGCCGGGCTCCAGACTTCTTTCGCCCAAGCCTTGATTTTTCCACCTTAAACCCTGATATCGGGCAGGAATTCCAAACACTGTCACTCGGAGGACGTCATGACCGACGAAGCCAACAACAACGGACCTGACGCAACGGCCGGCGAGACGGCCGCAGCCGACATGGCGCAGGACGCAGCCAACATGGCCGGCAATGAACCGGTCGATCCGTTGGAAGCGCTGAAGGCCGAAAATGCCGAACTGCGCGACCGTTTCCTGCGGCTGGCTGCGGAGATGGACAACCTGCGTCGCCGCACCGAACGCGAGCTGAAGGATGCCAAGACCTATGCCGTCACCGGCTTTGCCCGTGACATGCTGGCGGTCTCCGACAATCTGCGCCGCGCGCTCGAAGCCCTGCCGGATGAAGCCCGCGCCGCTGCTGATGCCGGCCTTTCGGCCCTGGTCGAAGGCGTGGAGATGACCGAGCGCGGCATGCTCTCGACGCTCGAGCGCCACGGCGTTCGCAAGATCGACGCCGAAGGCCAGAAGTTCGATCCGAACTTCCATCAGGCGATGTTCGAAATTCCCAATCCGGACGTGCCGAACAACACCGTCGTGCAGGTGGTCCAGGCCGGCTACGCGATCGGCGACCGGGTGCTTCGCCCGGCCATGGTCGGCGTTGCCAAGGGTGGCCCGAAGGCCGAGGCCAACGGCGAGGCCGCGGACGCCAGGAACGCCTGATCCGCCGGACCGGACGATTAAACAAAAAAAGCGCCCATCGGGCGCTTTTTTCTTGCTGTCTTGTCTGTGCGATCAGGCGGCGTTCGACGCCTGTTCCTCGTTGAGGAAGGCATAGATGGCCGACGCGGAATCGGTCGCGCGCAGCTTGGCCACCAGATCCTGGTCGCGCAGGACGCGGGCGATGCGCGACAGCGCCTTCAGATGATCGGCGCCGGCCCCTTCGGGCGCAAGCAGCAGGAACACGAGATCGACCGGCTGGTCGTCAAGGGCCTCGAAGTCGACCGCTGTCTCCAGCCGCGCGAAGATGCCGGTAATGGTGTGGATGCGATTGAGCTTGCCGTGCGGAATGGCGATACCGTTGCCCACCCCGGTGGAGCCGAGCCGCTCGCGCTGCAGGATGACGTCGAAGATTTCCCGCTCGGGAATGCCGGTCAGCTTCGCGGCCTTGGCCGCCAATTCCTGCAGCAACTGCTTCTTGGAATTTACCCGAAGGGCGGGAACGACCGCATCTTGTTGCAGCAAATCTGCCAAGGCCATTTCAAAATCCTTCATGCCGCCGAGACAAGGTGAAGCAAGCGGCGGCGGACCGCCGCTTGCCATTGGGCTCTTCAGCCCTTGATGTTGGCGGAATCGATCCATCCGATATTGCCGTCGGTGCGACGGTAGACGATGTTGACTTCCTGATTGCCCGGGCTGCGGAACAGCAGGACCGGTTCGTCGGTCATGTCGAGCGCCATGACGGCATTGGCCACCGACATGGTGCGCAGCCGCTTGGTGCTTTCGGCGACGATCGTCGGCGCGTAATCCTCAGGCACTTCATCATGTTCGTCCGGCACTGCGTCCATCACCGTGTAGGCGATCTCGATCGACGGGTTGGACTGGTTGGCCGGGTGGTGATCCTTGAGCTTGCGCTTGTAGCGGCGCAGGCGCTTCTCGATACGGTCTGCCGCCATGTCGAAAGCGATCTGCGGATCATTGGCGGAACCGGTGGCCTGCAGGTTGGCACCCGCGTCCAGGTGCACCATGCAATCGGCCACGAACTGCGCTGCAGCGGCTGCCGACTTGGTCACGGTAACCTGACCCGAATACCCTCCGTCGAAGTACTTCGTGACGGCGTCCTCGACCCGCTCACCGATCTTCTGCCGGAAAGCATCGCCGATTTCCATATGTTTGCCGGATACACGAACACTCATGGCGTTTCCCTTCTTATCATTGGTTGGCGAAATCAGTTTACGCCAAGCCCCTTCCGCATCCAAGCTTTTCGAGCGCTAATGTCGGTTCGTTTCCTGTGTGCCGGGCGGGTGCTGGGGATAAGTCGGACCGTCTGTTAACCCGTGTCGATCGCGGCGGGCTTCTAGCCCCGCAGTCTGCAAAAGTCAACGTCTTCTTAACTTTTCCTCAACCTGACCGGAATTTGCGCAATCCTAAATTGCCGAGACCCTGGCAATCGCCCGCTTCTCGCGCCGCCGCTGCACCGAGGACGGGATGTTCATCGCCTCGCGGTATTTTGCCACGGTCCGTCGCGCCAGATCGACGCCCGAGGACTTCAGGGTATGCACGATATCGTCGTCGGACAGCACCGCTTCCGGGCTTTCCTGGGCGATCATCGTGCGGATCCGGTGGCGCACCGCCTCGGCCGAGTGATTGTCGCCGCCTTCAGCCGAATTGATCGAGACGCTGAAGAAATACTTGAGCTCGAACAGCCCGCGCGGGGTCAGCATGTATTTGTTCGACGTCACCCGGCTGACCGTCGATTCGTGCATCTTGATCGCGTCGGCCACGGTCTTGAGATTGAGCGGGCGCAGATGATCGACGCCGTGTTGCAGGAAGGCGTCCTGCTGCCGGACGATTTCGCACGCCACCTTGACGATCGTGCGGGCGCGCTGGTCGAGGCTGCGCGTCAGCCAATTGGCGTTCTGCAGGCATTCCGAGAGGAAGGCCTGGTCCTTGTCGGAGGCCTTGCTGCCCTTGCCCACCGCCGTCACGTAATTCTGGTTGACCAGAATGCGGGGCAGGGCATCCGGATTGAGCTCGACCTGCCAGGTGCAGTTCGGCGCCGGGCGCACGACGATATCCGGTATGACCGATTCGAGAATGGTGTTCTCGAAGCCGCTGCCGGGCTTCGGGTTCAGCTTGCGGATCTCGGCCAGCATGTCGATGAGATCTTCCTCGTCGACGCCGCAGAGTTTCTTCAGGGTGTTGAAATCGCGCTTGGCGAGCAGTTCGAGATTGTCGACCAGCGCCTGCATAGCCGGGTCCAGTCGGTTGCGCTGTCTGAGCTGGATAGAGAGGCATTCGCTCAAGGATCGGGCAAATATCCCTGGCGGGTCGAGGTTCTGCAGGATGTCCAGAACGGCCGAAACGCGTTCGACGTCGTCGCCGAGGCGGGCCGCGACCTCGGCCAGATCGGCGCGCAGGTAGCCGGCCTCATCGAGATGATCGGTAAGGACCGCGGCGATCAGGCGATCACCCGGCTTGGCAAGGGCGAAGGGAACCTGCTGGTTGAGATGGTCGCGAATGCTGATCTGGCCCGCGACGAAATCATCAAGGTCGTAGCCTTCCCCCGATTCCGAGCCGGCACCGGGCATCGACTTCCACTGGCCGAGCAGTTCCGGAGCGTCGGCCCGGGTGGCGGTGCCCTCGTCGGAAAGCGCGCTGTCGAAGTTGGAGTCGAGACGGTCGTTGAGGCTGTTGCCATGGCCCGGCTCGTACCATTCGCTGTCCAGCGAAGCGCCCGGACTGCCTTCGTCGCTCGCATTGTTGTCGGCCTGGGCGGTCGACTGTGCTTCGTCATTGCCGCCGGATCGTGACTCCCCGGTCGGTTCTCCGTCATCCGACGCCATCTCGAGCAGCGGATTCTTCTCCACCTCCTGCGAGATGAAATGAATCAGTTCGAGATGGGTCATCTGCAGCAACTGGATGGATTGCATCAGTTGCGGTGTCATGACCAGGGACTGGTTCTGGCGCAGGAATAGGTTGGCCGACAAAGCCATGCGGACGCGAAACTCCCCTACATTCCCCTGGAATCTCCAGCGCGATGGTGCCGAAAATTCCGCAAAACTCCACTTGGCCCAAAAATTGCTTTTTTGAGGCGTTTGGTCAAGCCGAACCGTGGAGGGCGGGTGAATTTCTTAAGTAGGGGGTGTCAGAGGCTGAACTTGTCGCCGAGATAAAGCCGGCGCACATCGGCATTGTTGACGATGTCGTTGGCGCGTCCGTGGGTCAAGACCTCGCCGGCGTGGATGATGTAGGCGCGGTCGATCAGGCCAAGCGTTTCGCGCACATTGTGGTCGGTGATCAGCACGCCGATGCCGCGGGCCGTCAGGTGGCGGACCAGGTTCTGGATGTCGGAAACCGAGATCGGGTCGACGCCGGCAAACGGTTCGTCGAGCAGCATGAAGGTCGGGTCCGTGGCGAGCGCCCGGGCGATTTCCAGGCGGCGACGCTCGCCCCCCGACAGCGCCACGGCCGGTGCCTTGCGAAGCTTTTCGATATGAAATTCGCTCAACAACTCGTCGAGCTTGGCTTCGCGCTTCCTGCGGTCGCTCTCGTGCAGTTCGAGAACCGCGCGGATATTCTCCTCGACCGTCAGGCCGCGAAAGATCGACGCTTCCTGCGGCAGGTAGCCGACGCCGAGGCGTGCGCGCCGATACATCGGCATGCCGGTCACTTCATTGCCATTGATGGCGATGGTGCCCGCGTCGACCGGAACGAGGCCGGTGATCATGTAGAAGCAGGTCGTCTTGCCGGCGCCGTTCGGCCCGAGAAGGCCGACCGCCTCGCCGCGGCGCACGACGAGCGACACCCCGTTGACCACGCGCCGCGTGTTGTAGCTCTTCGTCAGGCCGTGGGCGATCAGCGTGCCCTCGTAGCGCGCCTTGTCGAGGCGCGTCTCCGCAGGCTTCGGCTGCTGCGCCTGCTTTGCGCCGATCAGGTCTGAGACGACGGGAATCTTCACGTTGGGGCCGATGCTATTAATTCTTCTTCTGGGACTTGGGGTCGAGCTGGATCTGCACCCGGCCGCCGCAACTGTCGAGCTTCGCTTCCCCGGAATTCATCTGCACCGTCAGCTTGCAGCCGACGAAGACATTCTGGCCTTCCGACAGCACCACGCGGTCGCCCTCGAGGACGAAGACCTGGGCGTCGAGATTGAAGGTCCCCTTGTCGGCGGTCGCCTGCTGCGTTCCCGAAGACAGGAACACCTTGTCGGTGACGTCGATCTTCTCGATGTCGGCATCGCCATTGGTGACGCTGGTGCCTTCGCCGCGGTAGTGCACCGTCATGTTGCCGGATTGCAGCGTCGTCGTACCCTGCACGACCTTGACATTGCCGGAGAACAGCGCGGTCTTTTCCTGCTCGCGGATCTCGAGCGCGTCGCTCTCGATCTGGATCGGCTGTTCGTTCGACAGCTTGAGGCCGTTCAGATTGCTCTTGGTCGATTGGGCGAGCGCCGCCGGAGATGCGGCCATGAGCGCGAAGCCCGTGGCGATCAGCAGGCCGGTCGGAAGAAGCGGTATGCGGCGTTCGAATATCATGACTGGCCCGGCTCTCAATTGCCCGTTTTGCGGATGGCGGACGGCTGGATGTTCACCCGAACGGCGCCCTGAAAAGTGATAATGCGTCCCTTATCCGTTATCTTGAGCGACTGCGCAACAATGGACGCTTCGTCCGCCTTGATGGCGACCGGCTCGCTCGTCTCCATCTTGCCGCCCTTGATGTCGAGATGGGCCGACTGGAAGCTGGCTTCGAGACCGGTCGAGAGCTTGATGGTGAAGGGCTTGTCCATGTCGAGAAGGTCGGACGAGCGGTCGAAGACGCCGCTCAGCGCCTCGACCCTGGCGATGATCTTCTCGTTCAGCGGCACGGCGGCGGCGATCGTCTCGAGCGCGATGATGTTCGGGTTCTTGATGTCCTGGAGCGCGCGCTCGGCGCGCATCGAATAGCTGATGCCGTCTTCGTTGCGCCCGGCGATCGCCGGCTTTTCCATCACGACCTTGCCGTTCTCGATCTTGGCGGAGGCAATCTGCAGGTTTTCCGGCAGGTAGGCCCTGACCACGGAGACGCCGAAAAAGGCGAGCGAAATGATGAAGGCGCCGATCGGAAGCAGGATCTTCAGCCGCTTGACCCGTGCTGAATGGCTGACGGCAAGACGATAGGGATCGCCGCCTGGCCGGCCGCCAGCGGTCGTCGCACTATCGTCTACGCGATTCAGCATGCATGAGGCCTGTTCGGGTTTGCCCGCCCGGAAACGCTTTGGGTGGAATCCGGCTGACATTTCGCATTATTGCGTTCGCTTGCCAATATGGAAATTGCGGCTGCGAATACAAGCCGCGGCGCCTTGCATGCGCCCGATCGCCCTTCGGCAGAGGTTCTGGCCGATCCTCGGCGCCCGAGATGTCGCATTGCCACCGCGAAGGTTGATTATCGCGTGACATTGTGGTGTTTTACCGGCGGCCCGGCAGATCGCCTCGGGCTGGTTAAGTTGTTCCTTGACGCTGCTTTTTTGGTTTGGCACGTTTGGGGCGACCAAGGTTTACTCAACCATTCAGGGGGCGCGCGTGATCAAGTCGGAACTGGTGCAGATTGTCGCGGCGCGTAATCCGCACCTCTATCATCGTGACGTCGAAAATATCGTCAATGCGGTGCTGGACGAGATCACCGACGCGCTAGCGGCGGGAAATCGCGTCGAACTGCGCGGCTTCGGCGCTTTTTCGGTGAAGAACCGTCCGTCGCGGTCGGGACGCAATCCGCGCACCGGCGAGACCGTCTTCGTCGAAGAGAAATGGGTCCCGTTCTTCAAGACCGGCAAGGAACTGCGCGAGCGGCTGAACCCCGGCATGGCCGACGAAGGCGACGAATAAGAGATCGAAGCCCGGAGCGCTTGAAAAGCCCCCGGTCGGGCTTAACTTGGAGGCATCCGCCGAGCTGAATCCGGATGCGTGGCGGCAAGCCGCCGAGGAGTAGTGCGCTATGGTCAAGAAAGTCGTCAGTCTGGTTGTCTTCGTGCCCCTGGCGATCGTGTTGATCGTCCTGTCGGTCGCCAATCGGCAGGCCGTGACGCTGGCGCTCAACCCGTTCAAGCCCGACGATGCGCTTTTGTCGCTGACCGCGCCGTTCTTCGTCTTCCTGTTCCTCGCGCTCATCCTCGGCCTGCTGCTGGGCTCGGCAGCGACCTGGCTCGCCCAGGGCAAGTACCGCAAGAAGGCGCGCACAGAATCTCGCTCGGCGGTGCGCTGGCAGGCGGAGGCCGATCTCCACAAGAGCCGCGCCGAGGATATCGCCGGCCGAGGACTTCCGCAGTTGCCCGCGAAGTAACGCCGCCTCCGGGCGAGGGAGCGGCTTCGGCATCGTGAAAGCGCTTTTCCCTGCATGGCGGTGGTGCTAAGGCGTTTCGCTCAGTTTCAGGACAAGCAGGATCAGCGTGTGAAGAACAAGGAACGCCGGCCGATGCAGAAGGCATCCGCCGGAAAAACCGGCAAGGCGACGAAGCCTGTCACGGGCGGCCCCCGAGATACGGAAAAGGCGGCGTCCTTCAAGCCGCGTGGCGATCGTCGTCCCGAAGGCGCGACACGCGCGCCGCGGTCGGCGGACACCCCAGCGGTGTCGGAACCCGTGACGGCGCCCGCCGAGCCCCAGCGCACGCTGCAGGTGCGGACCGGAGAACGCCCGGCCGAGCGCGTGCCGCTGATCCTGGAATCCCAGGGTGCCGGCGATTTCCACCTGATCGACAGCGGCGCGGGCGAAAAGCTCGAACAGTACGGTCCCTATCGGGTCGTCAGGCCCGAGGGCCAGGCCCTGTGGCCGAAGGCGCTGCCGGCGCATGTCTGGGAGCGCGCCGACGCGATCTTCACCGGCGACACCGACGAGGACGGCATGGGCCGCTGGCGCTTCCCGCGCGAGGCGCTCGGCGAAACCTGGCCGCTGTCGCTGCTCGGCGTCGATTTCCTCGGCCGCTTCACCTCCTTTCGTCATGTCGGTGTGTTTCCCGAGCAGATCGCCCACTGGACGTGGATGAAGGAACGCATCGAAACGGCCGGCCGGCCGCTGAAGGTGCTGAACCTGTTCGGCTACACCGGCGTCGCCTCCCTGGTTGCGGCGGCCGCCGGAGCCGAGGTCACCCATGTCGATGCGTCCAAGAAGGCGATCGGCTGGGCGCGCGAGAACCAGTCGCTGAGCCGGCTCGACAAGGCGCCGATCCGCTGGATCTGCGACGACGCGATGAAGTTCATCCAGCGCGAGGAACGGCGCGGCCACCGCTACGACATCATCCTGACCGATCCGCCGAAATTCGGCCGCGGGCCGAACGGCGAGGTCTGGCACCTGTTCGAGCACCTGCCGTTGATGCTCGACATCTGCCGCGAGCTCCTGGCGCCCAATGCGCTGGGTCTGGTGCTGACCGCCTATTCGATCCGCGCGAGCTTCTACTCGATCCACGAACTGATGCGCGAGACGATGCGCGGCAAGGGCGGACTGGTCGAGTCGGGCGAACTGGTGATCCGCGAGGCCGGCCTCGACGGCAAGACCCCCGGACGCGCGCTCTCGACCTCACTCTTCAGCCGCTGGGTGCCGAAATGAGCGACGACTACAGGAACGACGGTCCGCGCCGCGTCGGCCAGGTGAAGGAAATCACCAGCCTCGCCAACCCGATCATCAAGGACATCAAGGCGCTGTCGCTGAAAAAGGCGCGCGACGAGACGAAGACCTTCATGGCGGAAGGCCTGAAGCTGGTCATTGACGCGCTCGAACTCGGCTGGACGATCCGCACGCTGGTCTATTCCAAGGCGGCCAAGGGCAAGCCCATGGTCGAGAAGGCCGCCGCCCGCACCATCGCCTCCGGCGGTCTGGTGCTCGAGGTCAGCGAGAAAGTGATGTCGGCGATCACCCGTCGCGACAATCCGCAGATGGTCGCCGGCGTGTTCGAGCAGCGCTGGATGGCGCTGAAGGATGTCCGTCCTTCCGCATCGGAGACCTGGGTGGCGCTCGACCGGGTCCGCGATCCCGGCAATCTCGGCACCATTATCCGCACGGCCGACGCCGCCGGCGCTTCGGGTGTGATCCTGGTCGGCGACTGCACCGATCCGTTTTCGCTGGAAACCGTGCGTGCGACGATGGGCTCTCTCTTCGCCGTGCCGCTGGTCAAGGCGACGCCCGCCGACTTCCTGCGCTGGAAGAAGGACAGCGGCGCGCGGCTTGTGGCGACCCATCTCGCCGGCGCGGTCGACTACCGCACCATCGACTACCGCAGCAAGCCGGTCGTGCTGATGATGGGCAACGAGCAGTCCGGCCTGCCGGACGATCTGGCGGGAGCCGCCGATGCGCTGGCCCGCATTCCGCAGGTCGGCCGCGCCGATTCCCTCAATCTCGCCGTCGCGACCGGCGTCATGCTGTTCGAAGTGCGTCGGCACCTTTTGAGCCTCGACGCACCCAGATGAACGAATTCCTCGCGCCCTTCAGCCGGCCCTTGCCGGCCGCAATCTTCATCGTCGCCGCTTTGCTGCTCGACCAGGCGATCAAGCTGGCCGTCGAGCTTTACCTGCCGCTGCACGAGGCCGTGCCGGTCATGCCCATGCTGGCGCTCTATCGCACGCACAATCTTGGCGTTGCCTTCTCCATGCTGGCCGATGCCCATGGCTGGTTCATCGTCGGGCTCCGGATCGCCATCGTCGCCTTCGTCATGTGGCTCTGGGGACGCACCGGCCCCGGCCATCACATCGCTCATCTCGGCTTTGCCATGATCATCGCCGGCGCTCTTGGCAATATCATCGACCGTTTCATTTACGGCCATGTGGTCGATTACGTGCTGTTCTACACGCAGAACTGGTCTTTTGCTGTCTTCAACCTTGCGGACAGCCTCATTTCCGTCGGTGCGGCCCTCATTCTTGTGGACGAGATACTGGCGCATCGCGCTTCAAAGGCGTAATCTGAAAATTGCCGCAGACCGGATATTCGACGGCGCAAGTGAAGCAAAAGGGGCGGGCGCGACACACCGCGATTATGCCGTAATCCCTGTCACTTTGTTGTCGCATATCCGTGGTTTATGGCTCTGAACGCTAGCTGGACGAGTCGCTATGAGCATTGAACTTTTGGATCGAGTGTCCCTGGTTGATGGCGCCGCGCAGTCCAACAGTGCGGCGGCCAGGCCGTCGGAAGGCCTGCTTGGACGCATCGGCAATCTCGAAACCCGGATCGCCCGCAACGAACGCGAGATCGACGCCGCGCAGGCCGTGCGCTATCGCGTCTTCATCGAGGAAATGGGCGCACAGATCGCCCCGGACGCGGCACGCCGCAAGCGCGACATCGATGCCTGGGATTCGGTCTGCGATCATCTCCTGGTGCTGGACCGCTCGGTCGAGGGGGATCCCGAGGACCAGATCGTCGGCACCTATCGCCTGCTGCGTCATGATGTGGCGCGAAACCACGGCGGCTTCTACTCGGCGACCGAATTCGATGTCGAGACCCTGATGGCGCGTCATCCGGAGAAACGCTTCATGGAACTCGGCCGTTCCTGCGTGCTGCCGGACTATCGCACCAAGCGGACAGTGGAACTGCTGTGGCAGGGCTGCTGGGCCTATGCGCTGATGCACCGTGTCGACGCGATGTTCGGCTGTGGTTCGTTTCCCGGCATTCGGCCGGAGGAACACGCCCTGGCGCTCTCCTTCCTCTACCACCATGCGGTGGCCCGTGGCGAATGGGCTGTTCGGGCGCTGCCGGAACTCTATCGCGAAATGGACCTGATGCCGGTCGAAGCCATCAACCCGCGCAGGGCGCTTGCCGCCATGCCGCCGCTGATCAAGGGTTATCTGCGGCTCGGCGCGATGATCGGCGAGGGCGCTGTGGTCGACCACGCCTTCAACACTACCGATGCCCTGATCGTGCTGCCGATCTCCAGCATATCGGACCGTTACCGCAACTATTATGGCGCCGACGCGGGCCGCTTCGCCAGCTGATCACCGGACAGTCCGGTCTCCGCCCATGGCTTCGCCAGCCGGCGCGCTCTGCCTGCTGAACGCTTGACAGTCACGCCCGTCGCTCGGCGGCGGCACGAGCGGCAGGTCGGCAAGCTCGCGCGCCGACATGGCGGCAATCGCCGGATGGGCGAGCGGATCCCGTGACCAGTCGTCGTCCGCCTGTTTCCAGTCTCTGCGGGATTGCTGGCGACCGAAGAAAAACTTCAGCATCGGCACGCTCCTTTCCTGACGCGTCAAGACGAAGGCCTGCTCGGGAGAGCCCGCGGCCGCCTGCTTCATCCAGACAATAATCGGTCGATCCTGCACGCCTCGCAATTGAGTTTCGTGGGGAGAGCCTTTAGAAAAGCTATATGCGAAATCTCAATCTCATCCATCTGAACGGCCTGCGTGCGGTGGAGGCGGTCGGCCGGCTGGGCTCGCTTCCGGCCGCGGCCGAAGAATTGGGCGTATCGGTCGGTGCCGTCAGCCAGCAGGTGATCAAGGCCGAGCAGCAATTGCACCACAAGCTGTTCGAGCGGCAGCCGAAGGGCATGGTGCCGACCGAGGCGGGCCGCGACATCCTGCCCCGGCTGGCCGAGGCCTTTCGTCTGCTGTCGGGAGCGGTCGCTGCCGCCCATCACCGCAATGACGACCTGCTGACGATCTCGGTCGCACCGGTCTTTGCCGCGCGCTGGCTGGTCTACCGGCTGGGGGCCTTCTCCGAGCGCCACCCCGACATCAACCTGCGGATCGACGCCACGACCCGGCTCGTCGATCCGGCGGTGTCGGACGTCGATCTCTGCATTCGCGTCGGCAAGGGCAACTGGCCCGGAGCACGCGCCGAATTGCTGCTCGAACAGAGGATCTTTCCGGTCTGCGCGCCGGCCCTCGCCGAACGGCTGTCCGCTCCAGAGGATATCCTGGAATTGCCGGCGATCATCGACGGGAGGGCCATGTTCGGGTGGGATGTCTGGCTCGGCGCGGTCGGCCTTGCGGGCCGACCGGTGAATGTCCGCCATGTCTTCAACGAGGCGTCACTCTGCCTCGACTCGGCGATCTCCGGCCAGGGCGTGATGCTCGCCTGGCAGACGATCGCCTCCCATGCGATCCGGGCCGGCCAGCTGGTCGTACCCTTCGGCCCCTGGGTGGCGACGGGGGACGGCCATTATCTCGTCACGGCCGAAACCGCCCGTCCCGACCCCAAGGTCGCGGCGTTCCGCCGCTGGCTGAAGGAGGAATTGGCCGAGGATATGGAGCGGCTCGCGAAAGCCGCCCCGGACCGGCCTCACTCGCCGGCATTGTAGGCGGCAATCGCCGCCATGTTGACGATGTCGGTATCCTTGGCGCCGATCTGGGCGATCTGCACCGATTTTTCCAGCCCGACCAGCAGCGGGCCGATCACGGTCGAGCCGCCGAGTTCCTGCAGCATCTTGGTCGAGATCGAAGCGGAGTGGATCGCCGGCATGACGAGCACGTTGGCCGTGCCCGACAGGCGGCAGAACGGATACTGCTCCATGCGGTGGGCGTTGAGCGCCACGTCGGCCCCCATTTCGCCGTCATATTCGAAGTCGACGCGGCGTGCGTCGAGGATCTTCACCGCTTCGCGCAACCGCTCGGAACGCTCGCCGGTCGGATGGCCGAAGGTCGAGTAGGCGAGAAGGGCCACGCGCGGCTCATAGCCGAGGCGCCGGGCAAGGCCGGCCGCTTCCTCGGCGATATCTGCCAGTTCCTCCGCAGTCGGCATGTCGTGGACGGCGGTGTCCGCGACCAGCACCGTGCGGCCGCGGGTCAGCGCCAGCGAGACGCCGATCACCCGGTGGCCCGGCTGCGGATCGATGCAGCGGCGCACGTCCTCGAGCGCGGTCGAATAGTTGCGCGTCGTACCCGTCACCATGGCATCGGCATCGCCGAGCGCCACCATGCAGGCGGCGAAGTGGTTGCGGTCGGTGTTGATCAGGCGCTGGCAGTCGCGGTGCAGGTAGCCTTTGCGCTGCAGGCGCGAATACAGATATTCGGTATAGGCCTCGACGCGGTTCGAGACGCGGGCGTTGACGACCTCGATGCCGGGCCGGTCGAGATCGATACCGGCGCGTTCGGCGGTTTCCTTCAGCGGTGCATCGCGGCCGAGCAGGATGGCGGTGCCGAGCCCCTGGTTGGCAAACGAGATCGCCGCCCGCATGACCTGTTCCTCCTCGCCCTCGGCGAAGACCACGCGTTTCGGGTTCTGGCGCACCCGCTCGTAGAGGTGCTGGGTCGTGGCGGCGATCGGATCGCGCCGGGCCGAAAGCTCGCGGCTGTAGGCGCCGAGATCTTCGATCGGCTTGCGTGCGACGCCGGTCTCCATGGCCGCCTTGGCGACGGCGACCGGAATGGCCGAGATCAGGCGCGGGTCGAAGGGCACGGGAATGATGTATTCAGGTCCAAAACGCGGCCGGTTGCCCTGATAGGCCGCGGCAACATCGTCCGGCACGTCTTCGCGCGCCAGGCTGGCAAGTGCACGCACGGCCGCGATCTTCATGGCGTCGTTGATCTGCGAGGCGCGCACGTCAAGCGCACCGCGGAAGATGTAGGGAAAGCCCAAAACGTTGTTAACCTGGTTCGGATAGTCCGAACGACCGGTTGCCATGATCGCGTCGTCGCGGATCTCGGCGACTTCCTCCGGCGTGATTTCCGGATCGGGATTGGCCATGGCGAAGATGATCGGGTTTGCCGCCATCGAGCGGATCATGTCGGAGGAGAGGGCCCCCTTCTGCGACAGGCCGAGTACGACGTCGGCGCCTTCCATGGCTTCCCTCAGCGTGCGGCGGTCGGTCTTGACCGCATGCGCCGACTTCCACTGGTTCATGCCCTCGATGCGGCCCTGGTAGATCACGCCCTTGGTGTCGCACAGGATGACGTTGGCGGGATTGAAGCCCATGGCCTTGATGAGCTCGATGCAGGCGATCGCGGCAGCGCCGGCACCGTTGCAGACCAGCTTCGTGCTCTTGAAGTCGCGGCCGGTCAGTTCGAGCGCGTTGATCAGGCCTGCCGCCGCAATGATCGCCGTGCCATGCTGGTCGTCATGGAAGACCGGGATGTCCATGATCTCGCGCAGCCGCTGTTCGATGATGAAGCAGTCCGGCGCCTTGATGTCCTCGAGATTGATCCCGCCGAACGACGGGCCGAGATAGCGCACGCAGTTGATGAATTCCTCGACATTTTCGGTATCGACTTCGAGGTCGATGGAATCGACGTCGGCGAAGCGCTTGAAGAGCACGGCCTTGCCCTCCATCACCGGCTTTGAGGCGAGTGCGCCGAGATTGCCGAGCCCGAGGATCGCCGTACCGTTCGAGATGACGGCGACCATGTTGCCGCGCGTCGTATAGTCGTAAGCCGTGGCCGGATCGGCGGCGATCGCCTTGACCGGAACGGCGACGCCAGGCGAATAGGCGAGCGACAAGTCGCGCTGGGTGGCCATTGCCTTGGTCGGGGTGATCTCCAGCTTGCCGGGCCGTCCCTGCGAATGGAAGTCGAGCGCTTCCTGCTCGGTGACGGACGTCTTGCTGCGCGGGTTACGATCCTTGCTTGCCATGTTCCCTCGAACCTTGTTGTGGGCAGCCTTGCCCTGGCTGTCCTTGGTGGTTGTTTTTGTTTGCTATAGGTCGTTAGTGTTGCACGACTTCCTTTTCAAGAAAACTTTAGACAGTGACAATCAACAGCGCCCCCACCAACGAGGTCCTGAACGCCGCCGAGCTTGCCTCGGAGGAAAGCCGCGCATCCGCGACCCCGATGATGGAACAGTATATCGAGATCAAGGCCAACAATCCGGGCAGCCTGCTGTTCTACCGGATGGGCGATTTCTACGAGCTGTTCTTCGAGGATGCCGTCGACGCCTCGCGGGCGCTCGGCATCACGCTGACCAAGCGCGGCCAGCATCTCGGCCAGGACATCCCGATGTGCGGCGTGCCCGTCCATGCCGCCGACGACTACCTGCAGCGGCTGATCTCGCTCGGCTTCCGCGTCGCCGTCTGCGAACAGGTCGAGGATCCGGCCGAGGCGAAGAAGCGCGGATCGAAATCTGTCGTCAAGCGTGACGTCGTGCGCCTGGTCACGCCCGGCACGCTGACCGAGGAAAAGCTGCTTTCGCCATCGGAATCGAACTACCTGATGGCGCTCACCCGCATCCGGGGCGGTGCCACGCCGCAGCTGGCGATCGCCTGGATCGACATCTCGACAGGAATCTTTCGTCTTGCCGAGACCGATGAGGGTCGCCTGCTCGCCGATATCCTGCGGATCGAGCCGCGCGAGCTGATCGTCGCCGACACGCTGTTCTTCGATCCTGAGCTGAAGCCCGCCTTCGACGTGCTGGGCCGCGTGGTCGTGCCCCAGCCGGCCGTGCTGTTCGACAGCGCCACGGCGGAAGGACGCATCGCCCGCTATTTCGGTGTCAAGACGCTCGATGGTTTCGGCACGTTCAGCCGCGCGGAGATCGCCGCCGCTGCCGCCGCCGTCGCCTATGTCGAGAAGACCCAGATATCGGAGCGCCCGCCGCTCGGGCTTCCCGAGCGCCAGAGTGCGGCCTCGACCTTGTTCATCGATCCGGCTACCCGCGCCAATCTCGAACTGGTGAAGACGCTGTCCGGCGATCGCAACGGCTCGCTGCTCAAAGCCATCGATCGGACGGTGACCGGCGGCGGGGCCCGCCTTCTGGCCGAGCGGCTGATGTCGCCGTTGACCGATCCGCATGCGATCGCCGGCCGCCAGGATTCCGTCGCCTTCCTGCTGTCGGAGCCTTCACTTTCCGATCGGCTGCGCGACGGCCTGAAGCGCGTGCCCGACATGCCGCGCGCGCTTTCGCGCCTGGCGCTCGATCGCGGCGGCCCGCGCGACCTCGGCGCCATCCTGCAGGGGATCGCCACGGCGGGCGAAGTCGCTGGCTTGCTGGGCGACGCGGTTCTTCCCGAAGAGCTTGCCGGTGCCGTCGCCGATCTCAAGGCCCTGCCGCAAGGCCTCGCCGATACTCTCGGCGCGATGCTGGCCGAAGACCTGCCGCTGCTGAAGCGCGACGGCGGCTTTCTCAAGAGCGGTGCCGTGCCCGAACTCGATGAGGTGCGGGCGCTGCGCGACCAGTCGCGCCGGGTGATCGCCGGCCTGCAGCTGCAATATGCCGAAGAGACCGGCATCAAGTCGCTAAAAATCAAGCACAACAACGTGCTCGGCTATTTCATCGAGGTGACGGCGGGCAATTCCGGGACGATGACGGAAGGGGAGGCGGCCAAGGCCCGCTTCATTCACCGCCAGACCATGGCCAGCGCCATGCGGTTCACCACGACCGAGCTTGCCGATCTCGAAACCCGCATCGCCAATGCCGCCGGCCAGGCGCTGGCGATCGAACTCGAAGCCTTCGAACGGATGACGGCAGCGGTGGTCGCCGCTGCCGAGCCGATCAAGGCGGCGGCGCGGGCGCTGGCCGTGATCGACGTCGCCGCCGGGCTGGCAGCCCTTGCCGAGGAGCAGGGTTATTGCCGCCCGCTGGTCGACGACAGCAACATGTTCTCCATCGTCGCCGGCCGGCATCCGGTGGTCGAACAGGCGCTGCGCCGCCAGTCGGCGAGCCCCTTCATCGCCAATGACTGCAATCTCTCGCCCTCCGAGACCGGTTCGGACGGAGCGATCTGGCTGCTGACCGGCCCCAACATGGGCGGTAAGTCGACCTTCCTGCGCCAGAACGCACTGATCGCCATCCTGGCGCAGATGGGCTCGTTCGTGCCTGCGGGCTCTGCCCATATCGGTGTGGTCGATCGTCTGTTCTCCCGCGTCGGCGCTTCCGACGACCTGGCGCGCGGCCGCTCGACCTTCATGGTCGAGATGGTCGAAACGGCGGCGATCCTCAACCAGGCGACCGAGCGCTCGCTCGTCATCCTCGACGAGATCGGCCGCGGCACCGCGACCTTCGATGGCCTGTCGATCGCCTGGGCGGCGGTCGAACATCTGCACGAGGTCAATCGCTGCCGCGCGCTGTTCGCCACCCATTTTCACGAACTGACGGTGCTCTCGGAAAAGCTCGGCCGCCTTTCCAACGTCACCATGCGGGTCAAGGAATGGGACAACGACGTCATCTTCCTGCACGAAGTCGGCCCCGGCGCGGCTGACCGGTCCTACGGCATCCAAGTCGCCCGCCTTGCCGGCCTGCCGGCCTCGGTCGTTGCCCGCGCGCGCGACGTGCTGACAAGGCTCGAGGATGCCGACCGAAAGAATCCGGCGAGTTCGCTGATCGACGATCTTCCGCTTTTCCAGGTGGCGGTGCGCCGTGAGGAGGCGAGTAAGGCAGGTCCCTCGAAGGTCGAGGAAATGCTGAAAGGTCTCGATCTCGATGACATGACGCCGCGCCAGGCGCTTGACGCGCTCTATGACCTGAGGAAACAACTTGGCAAGCCTTGACGGCTAATATCCCTGTCCAATGCGCCTGAAAGGCGTTATAGCGCCATCCGTCGCCGGCCCTCGGGCCAGCCGACAAGCCAGGAAAGCAAGCCGCAACAATGGCCATGACCGAACTCGAATACGGTGACCTGCTCGACGTCGCCGCCCTCAAGGCCGACTGCGAGGCCGTTGCCCGCGCCCATGCCGGCCATCTGCTCGACATTCGCGCCGGCCTGCTGCCGATCCTGAAGAAGGCGAGCGCCGATGGACGCGAGGTCGCAAAGGCCAAGCTCTTCGCCGATGGCAGCGGCATCAATTGCGCCCAGCGCATTTCCTGGATCCAGGACCAGCTGATCTCGGTGATCTTCGATCTCCTCGTCCGCCATGTCTATCGGGACAAGGCTGACATGGTCGCTGTCTCGGCGGTCGGCGGTTATGGCCGCGGCACGCTTGCACCGGGTTCGGACATCGACCTCCTGTTTCTTACCCCGCCGAAGCTGACCGCCGACATGCACAAGGCGGTCGAGTTCATGCTCTATCTGCTGTGGGACATCGGCTTCAAGGTTGGCCATGCGACGCGTACGGTGGATGAGTGCATGCGCCTGTCGAAGGGCGACATGACGATCCGGACCGCCATTCTCGAAACGCGTTTCGTTTGCGGCCAGGAGGACCTCGTCACCGAACTGCAGCGCCGTTTCGACCAGGAAGTGACCAACAACACCGCGCCCGAATTCATCGCCGCCAAGCTTGGCGAGCGCGACGAACGCCACCGCAAGGCCGGCGACAGCCGTTACCTCGTCGAACCGAACGTCAAGGAGGGCAAGGGCGGGCTTCGCGACCTTCAGACGCTGTTCTGGATCGCCAAGTACAAGTACCACGTCCGCGATGCCGGCGATCTCGTCCGTCTCGGCGTCTTGTCGCGCCAGGAATGGCGCCTGTTCCAGAAGGCCGACGATTTTCTCTGGGCGGTGCGATGCCACATGCACTACCTGACCGGCAAGCCGGAGGAGCGCCTCTATTTCGACATTCAGCCGGAGATCGCCCGCAATCTCGGTTACCAGCCACGCCCCGGCCTCTCGGCAGTCGAGCGCTTCATGAAGCACTATTTCCTGGTGGCGAAGGATGTCGGTGACTTGACCCGCATCTTCTGCGCCGAACTGGAGGAACAGCAGGCGAAGGCTGCGCCGGGCCTGACCGGCGTGATCGGCCGCTTCGCCAATCGGCCGCGCAAGATCCCCGGTACGCCCGAATTCATCGAGGATCGCGGCCGCATCGCGCTTGCCGATCCGGAGGTGTTCAAGCGCGATCCCGTGTCGATCATGCGGCTCTTCCATGTCGCCGACCTGAACGGCCTGGAATTCCATCCCGATGCGCTGAAGGCCGTCACACGCTCGCTGGCGCTGATCGACCATGATTTCCGCGAGAACGAGGAGGCGAACCGGCTGTTTCTCGCCGTGCTGACCTCGCGCCGTGATCCGGGGCAGATCCTGCGCCGGATGAACGAATCCGGCGTGCTCGGCCGTTTCGTGCCGGAGTTCGGCAAGATCGTCTCGATGATGCAGTTCAACATGTATCACCACTACACGGTCGACGAACACCTGATCCGCACAGTGGAGGTTCTTGCCGAGATCGAAAAGGGCAAGGCCGAGGAGATCCATCCGCTCGCCGCCAAGCTGCTGCCGGGCATTGAGGACCGCCAGTCGCTCTATGTGGCCGTCCTGCTGCACGATGTTGCCAAGGGCCGGCAGGAAGACCACTCGATCGCGGGCGCGAAAGTGGCACGCAAGCTCTGCCCGCGCTTCGGCCTGAACCCCAAGCAGACCGAACTCGTCGTCTGGCTGATCGAACAGCATCTCCTGATGTCGATGGTCGCCCAGACGCGCGACCTGCACGACCGCAAGACGATCACCGACTTCGCCGACAAGGTCCAGTCGCTCGACCGGCTGAAGATGCTGCTCGTGCTGACCGTCTGCGACATCCGCGCCGTCGGCCCGGGCGTGTGGAACGGCTGGAAGGGCCAGCTGCTGCGTACGCTCTACTACGAGACCGAGCTCCTGCTCTCCGGCGGCTTCTCCGAGGTTTCGCGCAAGGAGCGGGCGAAGCATGCCGCCGAACAGCTCGGCAAGGCGCTTGGCAACTGGAGCCAGAAGGACCAGAAGACCTATACCAAGCTGCACTACGAGCCCTACCTGCTCTCCGTGGAGCTGGAGGATCAGATCCGTCACGCCCATTTCATCCGCGAGTCGGACAAGGCCGGCAAGGCGCTGGCGACCATGGTCCGGACCCATTCCTTCCACGCCATCACCGAGATCACGGTGCTCTCGCCTGACCATCCGCGCCTGCTGTCGATCATCGCCGGCGCCTGCGCGGCTGCCGGGGCCAACATCGCCGACGCGCAGATCTTCACCACCTCCGACGGCCGTGCGCTCGACACCATCCTGATCAACCGCGAATTCCCGATCGACGAGGATGAGATGCGCCGCGCCGCCACCATCGGCAAGATGATCGAGGATGTGCTGTCGGGCCACAAGCGCCTGCCGGAAGTCATCGCCACGCGCAGCAAGGGCAAGAAGAAGAACAAGACTTTCCCGGTCCAGCCGGATGTGACGATCTCCAACGCGCTGTCCAACAAGTTCACGGTTGTCGAGGTCGAGTGCCTTGACCGCATCGGCCTGCTGGCGGAAATCACCGCCGTCCTGTCCGACCTGTCGCTCGACATTCACTCGGCGCGCATCACCACCTTCGGCGAAAAGGTCATCGACACCTTCTACGTCACCGACCTGGTCGGCCAGAAGATCACCAACGAGAACCGCCAGGCCAGCATCGTCACCCAGCTGAAGGGTGTCATGGCCGAGCAGGGTGACGAGTTGCGGGATCGAATGCCCTCCGGCATCATTGCCCAGGCCGTCCAGCGTTCCGTGCCCGCCCAGAAGAAGGCCAAGGTCTGACCATGGGACTGGTGAAGAAGTTCATGACCGTCGGCGGCGCGACGCTCGGCAGCCGCGTCTTCGGCTTCGCCCGCGAAACGCTGATGGCGGCCGCCCTCGGCACGGGGCCGATGGCCGACGTCTTCTATGCCGCCTTCCGTTTCCCGAACCTCTTCCGCCGGCTTTTTGCCGAAGGGGCCTTCAACGCCGCCTTCGTTCCGCTCTTCGCCAAGGAGATCGAGGCGAACGGCGTCGATGGCGCCAAGCGCTTTTCCGAAGAAGTCTTCGGCGTGCTGTTCTCGGTGCTCTTGCTCATCACCATCGTCATGGAGCTTTCCATGCCGCTCCTGGTGCGATGGGTCATTGCGCCGGGCTTTTCCGACGATCCGGAGAAATTCTCGCTGACCGTCCGGCTCGCCGTGGTCATGTTTCCCTATCTGATGTGCATGTCGCTGACGGCCATGCTCTCCGGCATGCTGAATTCGCTGCACCATTTCTTTGCCGCCGCGATCGCCCCCGTCTTTCTCAATGTGATGATGATCGGCGCACTGTTCTGGGCGCTCTACAACGGTGCCGATCCCGCCTTGACCGCCTGGTATCTGTCCTGGTCGGTGCTCGGCGCGGGCCTGCTGCAGATGGCCGTCGTCTATGCCGGCGTGCGCCATGCCGGCATGAGCATCGCCTTCAAGTTTCCGCGCTTTACACCCAATGTGAAGCGTCTTCTGGTGCTTGCCGTTCCGGCGGCGGTAACCGGCGGCATCACCCAGATCAACCAGCTGATCGGACAGGCGATCGCCTCCGGCAAGGAAGGGGCGATTGCCGCCCTGCAATATGCCGACCGCATCTACCAGCTGCCGCTCGGCGTCGTCGGCGTGGCGGTCGGTGTCGTGCTCCTGCCCGAACTCGCGCGCGCGCTGAAGTCCGGACACATGAAGGAAGCCGGCAATATCCAGAACCGCTCGATGGAATTCGTGCTGTTCCTCACGCTGCCGGCGGCGGCTGCGCTGTGGGTGCTGTCCGACGAGATCATCCGCGTGCTCTATGAGCGTGGCGCCTTTTCGCAGGAGAACACCACGGTCGTCGCCGCCATCCTGGCGATCTACGGCATCGGCCTTCCGGGCTTCGTGATGATCAAGGCGCTGCAGCCGGGCTTCTATGCACGCGAGGACACCCGCACGCCGATGCGGTTCACCGGCGTCTCGGTGGTGATCAACTCGGCGCTGGCGATCTCGCTCTTTCCGATTCTGGCCGAGCGCGGTATCGCGGTCGCCGAAGCGGCGGCCGGCTGGGTCAACACGATCCTGCTGTTCGCCACGCTGCATCGGCGCGGCCATCTGACCTGGGAATGGGCGCTCGTCACCCGCACATTGCGCCTCATCGTCGCCGCGACGATCATGGCGGTCATGCTCGTCTATCTGTCGGACTACTGGTCGACCTGGCTGGCGCCGGAGGCCTCGCTTCTCCATCAGGTCACGGCGCTCGGCGGTCTGGTTGCCGTCGCCATGGTGGTCTATTTCGTCATTGCCTTTGCCATCGGCGGCGCCGATCTCAGCATGCTGCGGCGGAACCTCAAGCGCAAGCCCAGGGTCTGACCGGGCGTTTCCGTCTAGCGTCTCTTGCAGTGCGTCCAGGTGCGCTTCGGGCCGATGTCGACATGCACCAGGCCGTTGCAGTAGCGACCGATGCCGCCAATGCCGGGCGCGGTCGCCGCGGCCGCCAGCACGCGCTTTTCCGATACCCCCGGCACCCGAATGTCGGCTGCATAACAATGGCTGTGCTGCGACGTGCCGGAATGCGGGCGATGGCCCGACGTGATGATCGGCTTGCGCTTCGTCTCCACGGCGATGTGGGCGAGGATCGCCTTCAGTTTCGTCGGAAAGCAGCCGGCTCTGACACTGACCCGCTGCAGAGTATAGGCCGCCGTGTAGTCGTGATTGAGCTTTGTGACGCGATGTTTCTGGCTCTCACCGGCTTCGACGGTGGCATCGAGGCCGAGTGCCAGGAGACAGGCAAGCGCGACGCGAAAAGTAATGCGCATGGCATCCCCCGTGAAAGGACCTTTCGTCATGAAAGGTTGATTAGGTTGCGAGGGAGTATTTCATTTCCAAAAGTGACATGAATAAGGAGCAATTTGCTTCAATTCGGGATTTATGCTGCCTCAATGGTTAAATTGACTTAACTTTTCGACCAAATCGACCCTTTGTCCCTCGCTCTGCGAGCCCGCAGGCCGCCGCCAGTCAGGAGCCAAGATGCCCTCCCAATCGCTTTTCCTCGTCGCCCTCGTTGTCGATGACTATGCCCGCGCCAGGAATTTCTACTGCAATATTCTCGGTTTCGACTGCCTCGAGGACACACCCCAGCCGGATGGAAAGCGGTGGCTCGTGGTCAAGCCGAAGGGCGTAGAGGGAGCGGCGCTGCTGCTGGCCCGGGCAGACGGCGTCGAGCAGGTGGGAGCGATCGGCAATCAGACCGGCGGACGCGTCGGCTTCTTCCTCAAGACGGACGATTTTGCCCGCGACCATGCGGCCTATCTCGCCGCCGGGGTGACCTTCCTCGAGGTGCCGCGTCACGAACCCTATGGGACCGTGGCGGTCTTTCAGGATATCTTCGGTAATCGCTGGGATCTCATTCAGCCTGCCGGCTGAGCGGTGCGGGAAACAGGCTCTTGATTGTGGGCGATCCGGCGTGCATAAGCCGCAGCGTATTTCGATCGACAGATCGGGCCCTCCACCAGCCTGTTGAGGACAATCATGGGTGAGTTCAAGCCGCTGGTCTTTTCCGGCGTTCAGCCGACCGGCAACCTCCATCTCGGCAATTATCTCGGTGCGATCCGCAAGTTCGTCGCGCTGCAGGAACATCACGACTGCATCTATTGCGTCGTCGACCTGCACGCCCTGACGGCGCAGCTCGTCCACGACGACATGCAGGGCCAGATCCGGTCGATCACGGCCGCCTTCCTCGCCAGCGGCATCGACCCGAAGAACCATATCGTCTTCAACCAGTCGGCCGTGCCGCAGCATGCCGAGCTCGCCTGGATCTTCAACTGCGTCGCCCGCATCGGCTGGATGAACCGCATGACGCAGTTCAAGGACAAGGCCGGCAAGGACCGCGAGCAGGCCTCGCTCGGCCTCTATGCCTATCCAAGCCTGATGGCCGCCGACATTCTCGTCTACCGCGCCACCCATGTGCCGGTCGGCGAGGACCAGAAGCAGCATCTGGAACTGACCCGCGACATCGCCATGAAGTTCAATCTCGATTTCGTCGATCATATCCGCCGCACCGGCTACGGCATCGACATTACCGTCGGCGAGGAGCCGGTGCATGCCTATTTCCCGATGGTCGAGCCGCTGATCGAGGGCCCCGCGCCCCGCGTCATGAGCCTGAAGGACGGCACCAAGAAGATGTCGAAGTCGGATCCGTCCGACCTGTCGCGTATCAACCTGATGGATGACGCGGAAACGATCTCGAAGAAGATCCGCAAGGCGAAGACCGACCCGGACGCGCTTCCGAGCGAGACCGAAGGCCTGAAGGGCCGCCCTGAGGCCGACAACCTGGTCGGCATCTTCGCAGCCCTCTCCGACCGCACCAAGGAAGACGTGCTCAACGAGTTCGGCGGACAGCAGTTCTCGGTGTTCAAGCCGGCCCTCGTCGAGCTTGCGGTCGACGTCCTGTCGCCGGTCAACGGTGAAATGCGCCGTCTGATGGGCGACACCGCCTATATCGACGGCGTCCTGCGCGACGGCGGCGAAAGGGCGCGGGCACGTGCCGAAAAAACCATGAAGGAAGTCCGCGACATTATCGGTTTCGTGCAGTAAAGTCGCCGCGATCCGCGCGGCTGGGGCTCTGAACCAGTCGCTGAACGGCCGAAGTTCAACCCATCCTGCGGCGGGGTTCCCTATGGTTTCAACGCGCCTGTCACGCCTCGAAGGTCACCGCCGCAAGTTCATGGCGGTGATCGACAACACGCCGGAATGCTCCCGCGCGGTCCACTATGCAGGACGGCGCGCCAAGAACTCCAATGGCGGCCTGGTGCTGATGTATGTGATCCCCGAAGGCGACTTCCAGCAATGGCTGGGGGTGGAGGAGATCATGCGGGCCGAGGCCCGCGAAGAGGCCGAAGCCGTGATGGCCAAGGCGGCGCAGACGGTGCGCGAGACCATCGGGATCGAGCCCGAAATCGTCATCCGCGAGGGAAATTCCACCACGGCGATCAATGCCCTGATCGAGGAAGACCGCGACATCGCCATCCTCGTTCTGGCGGCCGGCTCGACCAAGGAAGGCCCGGGGCCGCTGGTATCGATGATCGCCGGGCGCGGCGCCGCCTTTCCGATCCCGGTGACGGTTCTGCCGGATTCCCTCACCAACGAGGAAATCGACGCGCTCTGCTGATCGGTCCCATGGCAAAAGCCAAATCCAGACTTGAAGGCAGTCGCGTTCGGGCCTATTTCTTTTGAAGCTTTCTAAATTGAACGGCGGTCCTTGAAGCCGCTCGGAGGTTCCCATGTTCATCCAGACCGAAGCCACGCCGAACCCGGCGACCCTCAAGTTCCTCCCCGGCAAGGTGGTAATGGAGTCCGGCACCGCCGAGTTCCGCGACGCCGACAGCGCTGCCGTCTCGCCGCTGGCGGCCCGCATCTTCTCGATTCCCGGCGTGACCGGGGTCTTCTTCGGCTATGATTTCGTCACCGTCACCAAGGACGGCCCGGAATGGCAGCACCTGAAGCCGGCGATCCTCGGCACGATCATGGAGCATTTCATGAGTGGCGCGAAGGTCATGGGTTCGGCCGCCGCCGCCAATGACGAGGACGGCGAGGAAGAATTCTTCGAGGCCGGCGACGAGACCATCGTCGCGACGATCAAGGAACTGCTGGAAACCCGTGTCCGTCCGGCCGTTGCCCAGGACGGCGGCGACATCACCTTCCGCGGTTTCAAGAACGGCAAGGTCTATCTCAACATGAAGGGCGCCTGCTCCGGTTGCCCGTCCTCGACCGCCACGCTGAAGCACGGCGTGCAGAACCTGCTGCGCCATTTCGTGCCCGAGGTCCAGGAAGTCGAAGCAGTCTGACAAGGGTTGGACGAGGAGCAGGGCATGATCGTACTGGCGATCGATACGGCCGGGGTCGATTGTTCCGCTGCCGTCTATGACGGAGAAGCCAAGCGTCTGCTGGGCGTGTCGACCGAGATGATCGGCCGCGGCCATGCGGAAAAGCTGATGGCGACGATCGACGCGGCCCTGGCGGCCGCGGATCTTGATCTCTCTGCTGTCGAGCGCGTTGCCGTGACCGTCGGACCGGGCTCGTTCACCGGCATCCGGGTCGGCGTTGCGGCCGCACGCGGTCTGGCGCTGTCGCTTGGTGTCGAAGCCGTCGGTGTCTCCACGCTGGCTGCGTTGGCGAACACGGCCGAGGAAACCGGCCGTCCGGTGCTGGCTGCCATGGATGCCAAGCGCGCGGAAATCTATCTGCAGCGCTTCTCCGCGGCCCGTGTGCCGCAGGGGGAGCCGGAAATGGTTTCGCTCGATCGCTTCCGCGAAATCGCGGCCTCTGGCGAATGGCAGGTCACCGGGTCGGCGGGCGCGCTGCTCTTGGATCCGGACGCAGAGACTGAGAAGGATCGCTTTTCCATTTCCGTCGTCGCCAGGCTTGGCGCAGAGGCGAAAGCTGCGGGCAAGCCGAAGCCGCTATATTTGCGAGGCCCCGATGCAAAACCGCAGACGGGCTTTGCCGTTTCCCGAGCGTGAAAGCCTATGCTGGATACCTATCTCAAGCGAAAGCCCGAATTCGAAATCGTACCCATGTCCACCGAGCACTGCGCGGCGGTGGCCGAAGTGCATGCCCAGCGCTTTTCCAAGGCATGGAACGACGGCGAATTCCTGAGCCTGCTGCTGCAGCCGAATTCCTTCGGTTTCGTCGTCTGGCAGACCAATACGCTGATCTTCAAGGCGCCGCTCGCAGGTTTCGTGCTGGCGCGCGAAACGGCCGGCGAGGCCGAGATCCTGACCATTGCCGTCGGTGACAAGTTCGGCCGTTTTGGTCTTGGCTGGCGCCTGATGCAGGCGGCGATGCGCGAGGCGGGCGGGCGCGGCGGGGAAGCGATGTTCCTTGAAGTCGATGACGGCAACGCGGCGGCGCTTGGTCTCTACCGCAAGCTCGGCTTCCAGAAGGCCGGCGAACGGCCGGCCTATTATACCGACGCAAGTGGACGGCGGTCGTCCGCGCTTGTCATGCGTCGCGATCTTCGATAGTTGCCTCTGTCATACGTCCGACATGCGCGGGAAACATGTGGCCATGAGCGAAGCACTTAAATCGCTGGAAGACTTGTGCGTCGAGCGCGGCATGCGCATGACGGAGCAGCGCCGTATCATCGCGCGGATTCTCGAGGAGTCCGCCGATCACCCCGATGTCGAGGAACTCTATCGCCGCTCGGTGAAGATCGACGCGAAGATCTCGATCAGCACGGTCTATCGCACGGTCAAGCTGTTCGAGGATGCCGGCATCATCGAACGCCACGACTTCCGCGACGGCCGCTCGCGCTATGAGACGGTGCCGGAAGAGCATCACGACCACCTGATCGACCTGAAGACCGGCGTGGTCATCGAGTTCCACTCGCCGGAGATCGAGGCGTTGCAGGAGCGCATTGCGCGCGAACACGGCTTCCGCCTCGTCGATCATCGGCTGGAACTCTACGGTGTGCCGCTGGCCAAGGACGAAGGCTGAGCCCATGCATCCGCCATCGAGGGTGATTGCGTGATCAACTGGCTCAGGGTCGGGCTTGCCTTGCTTCTCGTGCTGCTCGTGACGCTGGTACTGGCACCGCTGCAGTTGCTGGCGCTGCGCTTCGACTGGAAGCTTCGCCGTCGTCTGCCGCGGCTGTGGCACAGCACGACATGCCGGCTGATCGGCATCCGCATCCGCGCCCACGGAACGCTCGAACGACACCGGCCCCTGATGATCGCCGCCAACCATGCCTCGTGGAAGGACATCCTGGTGCTCGGGGCGCTGGCCGACGTCGTGTTCATCGCCAAGACCGAAGTGGCCGATTGGCCGATCTTCGGCACGCTCGCCAAGCTGCAGAAGAGCATCTTCGTGGTGCGCGAACAGAAGCGCCGCACCGGCGACCAGGTGAGCGAGATCGCCGAGCGCATGGCCGATGGCGAGATCGTCGTGCTCTTTCCGGAAGGCACGACCTCCGACGGCAACCGCGTCCTCGAGGTCAAGACCTCCCTGTTCGGTGCCGCCGCCGCGGCCCTGCCGCTGGCGCCTGAGGGCGTCGTCTACGTCCAGCCGGTGGCAATCGCCTATACCCGGGTGCACGGCATGCCGATGGGCCGCTATCATCGGCCGATCGCCGGCTGGCCGGGCGATGTCGGCATGGTGCCGCATCTGATGGGCGTCTTGAAAAGCGGTGCGATCGACGTCGATGTCAGTTTCGGCGAGGTGGTGGAGTACCGCGAGGGGGGCAATCGCAAGCAGGTCGCGGGGCTCGTGGAGAAGCGGATTCGCAGCATGTTGCTCGACCATCTGCGCGGCCGGCTGTGGCGCTGAGCCTCCGGCTCCACTTTTCGGTTTAATCCGCCGGGAAAAACCACTAAATAGCCCGCATGACACAGGACACCGCACTTCTCGACGCCACGGGCCAGCCGGAAGGCGCCACCGCCGTTGCCGAACGCAAGGTCTTCATCAAGACCTATGGCTGCCAGATGAACGTTTACGATTCCGGCCGCATGACCGATGCGCTGGCCGCCGAGGGCTATATCGCGACGGAGACCATGGACGATGCCGATCTGGTCCTGCTGAACACCTGCCATATCCGCGAGAAGGCGGCCGAAAAGGTCTATTCCGCGCTTGGCCGGCTACGCGAGACGAAGAAGGCGCGTGCAGCCGAAGGCCGCGAGTTCATGATCGGGGTCGCCGGCTGCGTCGCCCAGGCGGAAGGCGACGAGATCGCCCGCCGCGAGCCCGCCGTCGACGTGGTGATCGGCCCGCAGACCTACCACCGCCTGCCGCAGGCGCTGCGTCGCGCCCGAACCGGCGAGCGGGTGGTCGATACGGAATACGCCCTGGAAGACAAGTTCGAGCATCTGCCGGACCCGGCCAAGGTCAAGGGCGGGGTGCGCAACGTCACCGCCTTCCTCACTGTCCAGGAAGGCTGCGACAAGTTCTGCACCTTCTGCGTCGTGCCCTATACCCGTGGCTCGGAAGTCTCCCGGCCGATCGCCCAGATCGTTTTGGAAGCCGAAAAACTGGTCGCCTCCGGCGTGCGCGAACTCACCCTGCTCGGCCAGAACGTCAATGCCTGGCACGGCACGGATGCCGCGGGCCGGGCGATCGGCCTTGGCGAACTGCTCTACAGGCTGGCGGAGATCCCGGGGCTCGCCCGGCTGCGCTACACCACCAGCCATCCCCGCGACATGGATGACCGGCTGATCGAGGCGCATCGCGACCTGAGAATGCTGATGCCCTATCTGCACCTGCCGGTGCAGTCCGGTTCGGACCGCATCCTCAAGGCGATGAACCGCCGTCACAAGGCTTCGGAATATATCGCGCTCGTCGAGCGCATCCGGGCCGCCCGGCCGGACATCGCCCTGTCCGGCGATTTCATCGTCGGCTTCCCCGGTGAGACGGACGCGGACTTCCAGGCGACCATGGATCTGGTCGAAACCGTCGGCTACGCTCAGGCCTATTCGTTCAAATATTCGACCCGTCCCGGCACGCCGGGCGCCGACCTGCCGGATCATGTGGCCGAAGAGGTCAAGGTCGAACGCCTGGCCAGGCTTCAGGAATTGCTGCTGAAACAGCAGCAGGATTTCTCCCGCTCCTTGATTGGACGTGAAATCGACTTACTTCTGGAGAAGCCCGGTCGCATGCCCGGTCAATTGATCGGACGATCTCCTTGGCTGCAATCGGTGAATGTTGATGCAAACGCATCGAAAATCGGTGACATTATCAATGTACGAATCACCGCAGCCGGCCCAAACAGCTTGTTTGCCGAGGTGGCAGAGGGTTAGAGTGAGGGCCATGACCTGATCGAACAGGAGCCTGATCGCTTGAACGCACAAGAAGTGATTTCTTCATCCTCACGCAACCTCCAAGCCGCCGTGACCGACGCCAATCACTTCATCTTGACGTTCGAGAACAATCGGTTCGCCAGCGAGCTCTTCGGCCAGTTCGACCAGAACCTCAAGCTGCTGGAAGATCGGCTGCAGATCCAGGCGCGCGCGCGCGGCAATTCCGTGTCGATTTCCGGCGATCTGCTGGCGACCAACCAGGCGCGCCGGGCGCTGGACTTCCTCTATGCGCGGCTGCAGAGCGGCGGTTCGGTCGAATCGTCCGACGTCGAGGGTGCGATCCGCATGGCGGTTGCCGCCGACGATCAGCTGACGCTGCCGACGATGGAGCGCAAGGCCAAGCTCTCCATGGCGCAGATTGCCACCCGCAAGAAGACCATTTCCGCCCGCACGCCGACGCAGGACGTCTACATGCGCGCGCTCGAGCGCTCGGAACTGGTGTTCGGTGTCGGTCCGGCCGGTACCGGCAAGACCTATCTGGCGGTCGCCCACGCGGCGCAACTGCTGGAGCGCGGCGTGGTCGACAAGATCATCCTGTCCCGTCCGGCCGTCGAGGCCGGTGAACGCCTCGGCTTCCTGCCCGGCGACATGAAGGAGAAGGTCGATCCCTATCTTCGCCCGCTCTATGACGCGCTCTACGACATGATGCCCGGCGACAAGGTCGAACGCGCCATTACCGCCGGCGTCATCGAGATCGCGCCGCTCGCATTCATGCGCGGACGCACGCTGGCCAATGCCGCAGTCATTCTCGACGAGGCGCAGAATACCACATCGATGCAGATGAAGATGTTCCTGACCCGTCTTGGCGAGAACGCCCGCATGATCGTCACCGGCGACCCCAGCCAGATCGACTTGCCGCGGGGCGTGAAATCCGGACTGGTCGAGGCGCTGCAGATCTTGAACGGCGTGGAGGGTGTGTCCTTCGTGCGCTTCAAGGACGTCGATGTCGTGCGCCATCCGCTGGTTGGACGCATCGTCCGGGCTTATGACGCGCAATATGCGGTGCAGGACGAAAGCGAGCAGACCGACCGTTAGGCCGGACGAAGACCCATGCAGCAACTTGACATCCAGATCGCCGTCGAAGCCGATGGCTGGCCGGAAGAAGTGGAACTTGAGACCGTCTCGAGCCATGTGCTCGAGGCGGCCGCCACCTTCCTGAAGGCCGAGGAGAAGCAGCCTTTCCCCGCCATGCCTCCGGAAGTGTCCCTGGTTTTTTCCGACGACGCGCAGGTGCGGGCGATCAATGCGGAATGGCGCGGCCAGGACAAGCCGACCAACGTGCTGTCCTTCCCGGCTTTCCCGCTCGTTCCCGGAGGCAAGCCGGGGCCGATGCTGGGCGACATCATCATCGCGCGGGAGACGGTTGAGCGCGAAGCAGCCGATCTCGACAAGAGCTTCAACGACCATCTCACCCATCTCATGGTCCATGGTTTCCTGCATCTCTTCGGCTACGACCACATGGACAGCGAAGAGGCGGAAAGAATGGAGAGCATCGAGACTCGCATTTTGGCCTCGCTTGGCTTATCTGATCCCTATGCGGGCCAGGACCCGGTTTGACAGTTTGGAATAATGAGCGATTTTTCGACGAGAGCGGCCTCTGAGGCCAATGAGGGATCGGACGGTTCCTCTTCGGATGAAGGCGGCAGTCCTTCGCGGCCGGAGAGTACCGGCCGAGCAAACACTTCCTTTTGGGCGCGAGCCGCCCGCATATTGAGGCCGTCGCAGGCGTCCAGCCTGCGCGAGGACCTGACGGACGCTCTTAGAGCCGATGCCGGCACCGGCGACGTCTTCACGCCCGAGGAACGGGCGATGCTCAACAACATCCTGCGCTTCCGCGAGGTGCGGGTGGAGGACGTGATGGTCCCGCGCGTCGACATCGAGGCGGTCGACCAGAGCATCAGCATCGGCGAGTTGATGGTGATCTTCGAGGAGTCCGGCCGATCGCGTATGCCGGTCTACTGCGACACGCTCGATGATCCGCGCGGCATGGTGCACATCCGCGATCTTCTGTCCTATGTGACGAAGCAGGCCCGCAACAAGCGCCGCAATGGTGTGCGGCAGGCCCAGGAAAAGACGGAGAAGGCGGATAAACCCACGCGCGCGGCCAAGACGGATTTCGACCTTGCGCGTGTCGACCTTTCCAAGACCGTCGCGGAATGCGGCATCGTCCGTTCGATCCTCTTCGTTCCGCCTTCGATGCTGGCCTCCGATCTGTTGAGCCGGATGCAGGCGGCCCGCACCCAGATCGCCCTGGTGATCGATGAATATGGCGGCACCGACGGGCTGGTCTCCCATGAGGATATCGTCGAAATGGTCGTCGGCGACATCGAGGACGAGCATGACGACGAGGAGGCGATGTTCAGCCGTGTGTCGGATGACGTGCTGGTGGCCGATGCACGCATCGAACTGGAGGAGATTGCCGCGGCGATTGGCTCCGATTTCGATGTTCGCGATCAACTCGACGACGTCGACACGCTGGGTGGCTTGATCTTCGCGGCGCTGGGACGCATTCCTGTGCGTGGCGAGGTCGTCCAGGCGCTGCCCGGCTTCGAATTCCACATTCTCGATGCAGATCCCCGGCGCATCAAGCGTGTCCGCATCGTGCGCAAGCGCCCTGCGGCCCGCCGGCGCGTCACGAAGGGTGAAGTCGAGGTGCCCGCCTCGTCGGGGAAGACGCGAGCCGCGGCAAAAGGAGATTTGGCCGTGATGGACGAGGCGCTTCCGACGGACGCCGATAGCAACGCCTGACGCCCCGGTCTCCGGCGATCCGTTCCTATCCGCACGACAAGCCCGGTGTTTTTTGGAACACTGCGGACGAAACGATTCGCGGACATGGAAAGGGACGGGGCATGGAACGGCTGGCCGGGAGGATCATGCTGCTCGGGGGGGCGAAACGCGCATTTCTGGCGTTTTTCGCCGGAGCGCTCGGCGCGCTCGCGCTGCCACCCTTCGGCTTCTTTGCCGTCTTCTTCATCTCCTTTCCCCTTCTCGTCTGGCTGCTGGACGGCATTTCCGGCAATCCTGACCGCGGCCATTCCTTCGGTTTGCGATCCGCCTTTGTCACCGGCTGGCTGTTCGGCTTCGGCTATTTCACTGCCGGACTTTGGTGGCTCGGCAATGCGCTGCTGTTCGAGGCCGAGGAGTTCGCGTGGGCGCTGCCGCTGGCCGTGCTGGGCCTGCCGGCGGTGCTGGCGATCTTCTACGGATTGGCGACGACGCTTGCCCGGCTCGTCTGGTCGGATGGCATGGGGCGGATAGCGGCACTTGCCGCCGGCTTCGGTCTGGCCGAGTGGCTGCGCAGCTTCGTAGCGACCGGCTTTCCGTGGAATGCCATCGGCTATGGGGCGATGCCGATCCCGTTGATGATGCAGTCAGCCGCGCCGCTCGGGCTGTTCGGGGTCAGCACGCTTGCCGTCTTCGTCTTCGCCGCGCCGGCGCTGCTCGGCACCCGAAAGGGGCTTGTTCCGGGGCTTGCGCTGGCCGGCCTGCTCTTTGCCGCCCATCTCGGCTATGGCGCCTTCAGGCTGCAGGAGCTTCTGCCGGCCGGCGCAAGCAGTCTGACGGTGCGGCTGGTGCAGCCGGCGATCGACCAGGCGAAGAAGCTGGAGAATGCCGATCGCATCGATGTGTTCAACCAGCACCTTGCGCTGTCGGCGCAGCCGGTCGAGCCCGGCAAGCCGGAGCCGGACATGATCGTCTGGCCGGAAACCTCCATCCCGTTCATCCTCACAGAGCATCCCGACGCCTTGTCGCGGATCGCCGATATGCTGAAGGATGGCCAGGTGCTGGTGACCGGCGCTGTGCGTGCCGAGGATCAGGGGGCGGGCCAGGCGCCGCGCTACTACAATTCGGTCTACGTGATCGACGACAAGGGGCAGATCCTCTCCGCTTCCGACAAGGTGCACCTGACTCCCTTCGGCGAATACGTTCCCTACGAGGAGGTGCTGCGCCGGGTCGGCTTCGACAATCTGATCAGCCTGCCGGGTGGTTTTTCTCCGGCCTCGCAGCGCACGCTTTTGACCCTGCCGTCCGGGATCGGTCTCTATCCGCTGATCTGCTACGAGATCATATTTCCCGATGAAGTTGACATCCCGGCAGGCAAGGCCGGCGCCATTGTCAACCTGACGAACGATGCGTGGTTCGGCGCGACGCCGGGGCCCTATCAGCACTTTCTCCAGGCGCGCATACGCGCCGTTGAGGCAGGTTTGACGCTCATTCGGGGCGCCAACAACGGCATTTCCGCCGTTGTTGATCCGCGCGGGCGTATTATTTCTGGGGTGGCGCTGAATGCCCGGGGAGCGGAAGATGCAACCTTTGGTGTCATTGCTGTCTCGAATTGGAACAACAGTGATCGCAAACTAAACTTCTGGTTGGTTATGCTTGCCGTCGCATCGGCTGCGTTGATTTCACGCATGGGTTTTATTTTTCGGAAGAATTGACCAAAAACCCCTAAAATTGCATAGTGGATTGAACCATAGGTCCGTACGTATGCTTGAAGTTCATGAATGGCGTGTGCAACGCCACGTTATGCTCCGTCCGGCGCAGAGGGTCATGGTCGAATTGCCAACACTTGTCAGGATCGCAACATGATCGAGAATAAAAAGAAGCCGAACCCGATCGACATTCATGTCGGTAGCCGGATTCGTCTTCGCCGCACCATGCTGGGCATGAGCCAGGAGAAACTGGGCGAGAGCCTCGGAATCACCTTCCAGCAAATCCAGAAATACGAAAAAGGCACAAACCGCGTTGGCGCCAGCCGCCTTCAGAACATCTCCAATATTCTGAACGTCCCGGTTTCCTTTTTCTTCGAAGATGCGCCGGGCGAACAGTCGTCGGGTGCCAACGGCATGGCCGAAGCGTCCAGCTCCAACTATGTCGTCGACTTCCTGTCGTCGTCGGAAGGCCTGCAGTTGAACCGCGCTTTCGTCAAGATCGCCGATCCCAAGGTTCGTCGCAAGCTGGTCGACCTCGTCAAGGCACTGGCCGCGGAAGCGGACGCTGACTGACCTTTTGGCCAGACGGGTGCGAAAGAGAGCGGCCCTTCGGTCGCTTTTTTTCTGTCTGGCGGGGGTCCTGAAATTCCCACATAAAGATATATTTATGTCGTTGTCTGCTTGTTTTTCGCGCGTGAACTGAGTAACAAGGGCGAGGCCTGTTCTTTGAGGGGAATCCCGAATGCGCGCGAACTATCTTTTTACCAGCGAATCTGTGTCCGAAGGTCATCCGGATAAAGTCTGTGACCGCATCTCCGACGAAATCGTCGATCTGGTATACCGGGAAGCAGCCAAGACCGGCGTTGACCCATGGGGCGTGCGTATTGCGTGTGAAACCCTGGCAACGACCAATCGTGTCGTCATCGCCGGCGAGGTTCGCCTGCCGCCGAGCCTGATGAAGCTCGACAAGAACGGCAACGAAGTCATCAATCCGTCAAAATTCAAGTCGGCCGCCCGCAAGGCGATCCGCGACATCGGCTACGAGCAGGAAGGCTTCCACTGGAAGACGGCGCGCATCGACGTGCTCCTGCATTCGCAGTCGGCGCATATCGCCCAGGGTGTCGACAAGGCCGCCGATCACAGCAACAGCGAAGGCGCGGGCGACCAGGGCATCATGTTCGGCTATGCCTGCCTCGAGACGCCTGACCTCATGCCGGCGCCGATCTATTACGCCCACCGGATTCTCCAGCTCCTCGCCGCCGCCCGCAAGAAGGGCGAAGGCGAGGCCGCCAAGCTTGGCCCCGACGCCAAGAGCCAGGTGACTGTTCGCTACGTCGACGGCAAACCCTTCGAAGTGGCGTCGATCGTTCTTTCCACCCAGCATCTCGATGAGAGCTGGGACTCGAACAAGGTCCGCGCGGTCGTCGAACCCTATATCCGCGAAGCGCTCGGCGACCTGAAGATCGCCGACGACTGCAAGTGGTACGTCAACCCGACCGGCAAGTTCGTCATCGGCGGCCCGGACGGCGATGCCGGCCTGACCGGCCGCAAGATCATCGTCGACACCTATGGCGGTGCGGCCCCCCATGGCGGCGGCGCTTTCTCCGGCAAGGACACCACCAAGGTCGACCGTTCGGCCGCCTACGCCGCGCGCTACCTCGCCAAGAACGTCGTGGCCGCGGGTTTCGCCGAACGTTGCACCATCCAGATCTCCTATGCGATCGGCATCGCCCAGCCGCTGTCGATCTATGTCGACCTGCACGGCACCGGCAAGGTGACCGAAGACGAGATCGAGACCGCGATCCGCAAGGTCATGGATCTTTCGCCGTCGGGCATCCGCCGCCATCTTGACCTGAACAAGCCGATCTATGCTAAGACGTCCGCCTACGGCCATTTCGGCCGCAAGGCTGGCCGTGACGGCTCCTTCTCCTGGGAGAAGCTCGATCTGGTCAAGCCGCTCAAGGATGCTCTCAAGGCTTAAGGCGAAATGACGGAAGCGGAACGCAGGACACGGTCGACCGAAGCTTTCTTCGGTCGACGCAAGGGAAAGCCATTGCGCGACCAGCAGGTCGAGCGAATGGAAACCCTCCTGCCGGAGCTGAAGATCGACCTGGTGTCCAGGCCGCCGGCTGACCTCAACGCGCTGTTTCCGCACGCCGTGGACAAGGTTCGTCTTGAGATCGGTTTCGGCGGCGGTGAGCATCTCGTCCACCGCGCCCGCACCAACCCGGACACCGGCTTTATCGGCGTCGAGCCTTTCGTCAATTCCATGGCCAAGCTCCTGGCCGTGGTCGAGGCCGAGGGGCTGAAGAACATCCGTGTTCATGACGATGACGCCACCCAGTTGCTCGACTGGATGCCGGAGGGCTCGGTCGATCAGATCGAACTGCTTTATCCCGATCCCTGGCCGAAGAAGAAACACTGGAAACGGCGCTTCGTCTCGCAGGTCAATCTCGACCGCTTCCACCGCGTGCTGAAGCCGGGCGGGCTGTTCTGCTTCGCCTCGGACATCGATACCTATGTCAACTGGACGCTGCAGCATTGCCGGCAGCATGGCGGCTTCGAATGGACGGCGCGCAACGCCTCCGACTGGCTGACCCCGTTTTCCGGTTGGCCGGGAACGCGCTACGAAGCCAAGGCGAAGCGCGAGGGTCGCGCCTCTGCCTATCTCACATTCCGTAAGTCGTGATAGAAACGGTTAGTGGAGGCTGACCGTCTTGAGGTCGTCCTCGGCAGCCTTGTAGAAGGTGCTGGAGCGGTTGTCGGTCAGCAGGATCGGCGTGCCGTCCGCGCCGAACAGGGCCCATAGGTCGAGACTGGGGTCGATATCCGGTGCTTCGGGAAAGCAGCGGGACACTTCTTCCGAGCGCATCTTGCGGATGTAGCCGACTTCGCCGGCGCCGAGATGCGCCAGTTCGGATTGGGTCAGGCGGCCGTTTACTTCTCTCATCAACATTCCGATCCTCCGCCACTGAGGGAGCCACGGCACGATCATGCCGTTAACCCTACTGTGCAGCGGAAATGTTAATTTTTCGCACCACCTCGGCCGATTGCGGGCGCACGAGATCGATCGACAGAAGGCCGTGGCGCAGCGTCGCGCTGAGCACGTCCATGCCGCTCTCAAGCAGGAAAACCCGCTGGAACTGGCGGGCCGCGATGCCGCGAAAGAGATAGTTCGGCTCGTCGCGCTCGGCCTGGCGCCCGCGGATGACGAGCTGTTCGGCCTCGACGAGGACCTCCAGTTCGTCTTCGCCGAAGCCGGCGACGGCCAGGGTGATTCGCAAGCGCTCGGCCACCGTCTCGTCGCTGCGCAATCTCTCGATGTTGAACGGCGGATAGCCGTCGCTCGGTCGGTTGACGCGCCCCGAAACCGGATCGCCCATTCCGAATCCGATCAGCAGCGGGCGCGCCGATGTCTTGGTGCTTCTCATCGATGGTCCTCGTCCAGGATGCCGTTTCCGGCCGGGACCGAAATCGTCATGACCCTGAATATGGGTTGGGCGAGGCGGCTCCGCAAGCGCTTCGGATCTTGACAAGCGTTGCCGGCGGGCTCAACTGGCGGGCCCTCAAATTCGAGATCGGACGCATGACGGAACGCAGAAAGATCATTATCGACACCGACCCTGGCCAGGATGATGCCGCCGCGCTCATGCTCGCCTTTGCAAGCCCGGCGGAACTCGAAATCCTCGGCATCACGACGGTCGCCGGCAACGTTCCGCTGCGGTGGACCAGCCGTAATGCCCGCATCGTCTGCGAGCTGTGCGGCCGGACCGATATCCCGGTCTACGAAGGTGCCGACCGGCCGATAGAGCGTCCGCTGGTCACCGCCGAGCATGTCCACGGCAAGACGGGCCTCGACGGCGCCGTACTCGAAGAGCCGACCATGGCGGTGATGCCACAGCACGCTGTCGATTTCATCATCGAGACCCTGCGTCGCGAGCCGGAAGGCAGTGTGACGCTGTGCACGCTCGGACCGCTCACCAATGTCGCGCTTGCCCTGAAGAAGGCGCCGGACATCGCGCCGCGCATTCGCGAACTGGTGCTGATGGGCGGCGGGTTCTTCGAGGGCGGCAACATCACGCCGGCTGCGGAGTTCAATATCTACGTCGACCCGCAGGCCGCCTCGATCGTTTTCGGCTCCGGCATTCCGCTGGTCATGATGCCGCTCGACGTGACCCACCAGTTGATGACCACAAAGGCCCGCGTCGCGCGACTTTCGGCGCTCGGCACCCGCCCCGCAAAGGCCATGGTCGAATGGCTGGAATTCTTCGAGCGCTTCGATGAGGAAAAGTACGGCTCCGACGGCGGCCCGCTGCACGATCCGACGGTCATCGCCTATCTGCTCAAGCCGGAACTCTTCTCCGGCCGCCATTGCAATGTCGAGATCGAGACGCAATCCGAACTGACGGTCGGCATGACGGTCGTCGACTGGTGGCGGGTGTCCGGACGGGCTGCAAATGCGCAGGTGATGCGCAATGTCGATGCGGACGGCTTCTTCAACTTGCTGATCGAGCGCTTCGGGCGGCTCTGAATGCCCTGAAACGCAGAAGGCCGCCGGATCGCTCCGGCGGCCTTTTGTTTTCCATCTGTCTGGCGCCCGGGTGTAGCCCGTGGATCCGCTCAGAATTCCTGCCAGTCCTCTGCTACAGCGGCCGAGGACCCGCCGCCGGCGGCACGCTTCGGCGCCGGGCGGGATGCGGCCGCAGGAGCGCTCGGGGCGGCTGTCCGCATGGTCCGGGCAACCGATGTCAGCGACGAGGAGAGAGCCTGCGGCGACGACCGGTAGGTATTCGCACCCGTGACCGTGAAGCGCGAGACGAGGTCTCTCAGGTTCTCGGATTCGCTCCTCAGCGTCATGCTGGCGGCGGTTGTCTCCTCCACCATTGCCGCGTTCTGCTGGGTCACCTGGTCCATCTGGTTGACGGCCGAGTTGATCTCCTTCAGGCCCGAGGCCTGCTCGCTGGCCGAAGCGGAGATCTGGCGGATCAGGTCGTTGATCTGCATGACCTGGCCGGCGATCTTGTGCAGCGTGTGACCGGCCTGGCCGACCAGTTCGACGCCGTCCTTGACCTGCGCACCCGAGGTGGTGATCAGCGTCTTGATCTCCTTCGCCGCGCTGGCGGAGCGCTGCGCGAGTTCACGCACTTCCTGGGCGACGACGGCAAAACCCTTGCCGGCCTCACCGGCGCGGGCGGCTTCGACACCGGCATTGAGCGCCAGAAGGTTGGTCTGGAAGGCGATCTCGTCGATCACGCCGATGATGCGCGAGATTTCCTGCGACGACTGGGCAATGCCGTGCATCGAGGTGACGGCCTTCTGCACGACTTCGCCCGAGCGTTCGGCATCCTCGCAGGCGAGGTTGACCGTTGCCGCGGCCGTATTGGCGTTGACGGCGCTGGCATTGACCTGCTCGGTCAGTTCGTTGAGGGCTGCTGCCGTCTCTTCGAGGCTTGCGGCCTGCTGTTCGGTGCGCTTGGACAGATCCGCAGCGCTTTCGGCGATCTCGCCGCTGCCGGCGCCGATGTTGACGACGCTCGAATTGACCGCAGTGATCGTCGATTCCAGGCTTGCCAGCGCATCGTTGAAGTCGCGCTTGAGGGCGGCGTATTCGCCGGGGAACTCGTCTTCGATGCGATAGCCGAGATTGCCCTGCGACAGTTGCGACAGGCCGGTGCCGAGAACGCTGACGACCTGCTGCTGGACGCCGAGAGAATCACTGCGTTCCTGTTCCGAGCGACGGCGTTCGGCATCGGCCGCACCGCGCTGCTGCTCGGCTTCGCTTTCGAGTTTGCGGCTGTCAGCCAGACGGTGGCGGAAGCCCTCGAGCGCCTTGGCCACGAGGCCGAGTTCGTCGCTGCGCTCCTGGCCCTTGACTGCAGTTTCGTAATTGCCCTGGCCGAGCCGACCGACATCCTCCAGCAGGGCCTGCAAGGGCTTCTGGGCAAAGGCGCGGACCGCCAGGAACAGGCTGGCCATCACGGCGCCGAGAACGATCAGGCCGGCGACGATCATGATCAGCGTCTGCGCTTCGACTGCGGCACCGGTGGCGCTATGGGGAATGTCGACGATGACGGACCAGGTCGCATTCACGCCCGGAACCTCGAAGGGAAAGAGCAGGCGGTCGAATGCGTCGGCACCATTTTCCTCGAGATCCTTCACGAGGCTGCTCTTGCCGGACGACAGTGCGGTCTTCAGCGCATCGGCGCCCGCCACCTCATAGGGCTTCATCAGCAGGTCGTCGGAGGGGGCGACGAGCCACTGGCTGTTCTGCGCCACGAGCATCACGCGGCCGGTTTCGAACGGACGAAGGGCCTTGAGCTTTTCCGAAAGCGAGGCAAGCGAGATATCGACCCCCGTGACCCCGATCATCTTGCCGCCGGAAATGACCGGATAGGCGATCGAGCTCATCGTCGTCGGGACATCCGTCCCTTCCGCGAGATAGGGCGCCGTGATCGCACCCTTGCCGCTCTTTGCGGCCAGCGCATACCATTCGGCGGTGTAGTCGTTGTTGAAGGTCGAGAACTGGATCGCGCCGTTGCGGTCCTTCGACCAGTAGGGTGTGAAGACGCCGTTGGCGTTGGCGCCGAGTTCGGCATTGCCGACCACGTCGTCCTTGCGCCCGTCGAAGGCTTTCTCAGCTTCGGCAAACCAGCTGCCGAAGGCGAACGGGTTCTGTTCGAGATTTGCCTTGAGCAGGTTCATCGCGCCCTTGCGGTCGAAAGACTGACCTTCGTGGCCGCGGCCCAATACACCCGACATGGTTCGGGCGGCGCTGGCCAGCTCGCCGATGTCGCCGGCGATTTCCTGGGCGATGGCTTCCGCCTCCGCTGTCGCCTGCTGCATGGTCAGCGTCTGGACGCGGTCGCGCGTCTCGTAGATCAGGAAGAGATTGGAGAGCATGAGGACGAAGGCGATCGCCACGCCGGTCACGACGAGCAGCTTCGCCGCGATGGAGCGGGATATGAACTTCAGCATGGAAACCTCGAAACGCACGGGGGAAGGGCTCAGGGACGCAACCGGGCGGTCCACACCATCATGGTGCGCTAGCACACCCCCACTTCTCTCAAAGGGGGGGTGTACGCCAATCGAAGCTAATATGAGACCCGAAAGCTTAACGAGATTTGAAGTCACTCTGCATTTTCTTGCCTGCCTCCAGTAACGCCAAACGGCGACTGTCGCACAGCGAAACAAAGTTATCCTAAACGCGCCGTTCGACCTCGTCCACGGTCGGAATCGACGGCTGGGCGCCAGCCTTCAGGCAGGCGAGAGAGCCCGCAACGGCGGCGCGGCGGAGAGCCTGCTCGAAAGCGATGCCCTGATCCAGGGCGGCCGCGAGATAACCGCAGAAAGTGTCGCCGGCACCGACCGTGTCGACCGGTTCGATGGCCAGGCCCAGGGTCCGGTAAAGCGTCGAATCCCGCGCGGCGATCACGCCGTCGGCGCCGAGCGTGACGATGAGTGTCTGACCGGTCTCCTTGTGCAGGCGCATCAGCGTCTGCTCGCGTTCGGCCGCGTTGAGTCCGTCGCGGCTGGCCAGGCGTTCGAATTCCGTCTCGTTGGCGATGACGATGTCGGCCATGCGCCCGAGGCGTGCGGCCTCGGCCGTCAGCGGAGCAATGTTGAGAACGGTCGTCACGCCGCGTGCCTTGGCGTCTGCCAGCGCACGCTCGACCGAGGCTGCCGGGACCTCCAGCTGGAGCATGAGGAAATCGCCCGGCTGCATGGCGGCGACGGCTGCCTTGGCCTCCTGCTCGCCCACCGCACCGTTGGCGCCAGGCACCACGGTGATCATGTTTTCGCCGCCGCCGCCGACCAGGATGACCGCGATGCCGGTCGGGCCGTCGACACGCCGGACCGTGGACAGGTCGTTGCCGGCTTCGTCCAGCAGAGCCAGCGCCGGGTCGGCGAACTCGTCGCGCCCCACGGCACCCACCATGCGCACGGTCGACCCGGCGCGGCGGGCGGCCAGCGCCTGATTGGCGCCCTTGCCACCGGCGGCGGTCGAAAAGCCGGTGCCGGCTACCGTTTCGCCCGGCTTCGGCAGTCGCGGTGTGGTGGCGATGAGGTCCATGTTGATGGAGCCGAATACAGTAATCATGCGTGTTTCCGTCCTTGGTCTCGGTGTTTCGAGGACCCGATCCTATTCTTCGTCGACGATCCGGAGCTTCAAGAGGCCAGTCCGGCTTTCCACCGATCTCTGACTATCCTCCGGCAATGTCGCTGCGCCCGTCTGGAACTCGAGCGCCTCGATCTTCGCGCCCCGTTTCGTCAGTTTGTCGGCCGAGGTCAGAATCATGTCCACATCTTTCTGGGCCGCCAGGAAATGACCCTGCAGTTTTCTCGTGCGTTCGTCGAGACGAAGCAGGTCTTCCATCAGATGGAGAACCTCGCCCTGGATCAGGTGCGCCTGTTCGCGCATGCGCTGATCCTTGAGCACGGCCTGGATCACCTGGATCGACAGCATCAGCAGGGAGGGCGAGACGATCACGACGCGCAGGCGATGGGCCTTCTGGACGATGGCTTCGAAATGTTCGTGGATCTCGGCAAAGATCGATTCCGACGGCACGAAGAGGAAAGCCATGTCCTGGGTTTCGCCGGCGATCAGGTATTTCGCTGCGATGTCGCGGATATGCACCTCGATATCACGGCGGAAATTCTGGCCGGCCGCCTTCTTCTCCTCCGGGGTCTGGGCGTCGCGGATGGCGTTCCACGCCTCGAGCGGAAATTTCGCGTCGATCACCAGCGGCGGCGAGCCGTTCGGCATGCGGATCGTGCAGTCCGGCCGCATGCCGTTCGACAGGGTCGACTGGAAGGCATAGGCGCCCATCGGCAGGCCGTCGGCGACGATCGTCTCCATGCGCGACTGGCCGAAGGCGCCGCGGGTCTGCTTGTTCGACAGGATGGCCTGCAGCCCGACCACGTCCTTGGCCAGCGACTGGATGTTGTTCTGTGCAGCATCGATGACGGCCAGCCGTTCCTGCAGGTGGCGCAGGTTCTCATGCGTCGATTTCGTCTGCTCGGTGATCGTCGCCCCGATGCGATGGGTCATGCCGTCCAGCCGCTGGCTGATCGTCTGGTTGAGCTCCGACTGACGCTTGCCGAACACGTCGGACATCGCGGCGAGCCGTCCATGCATCTCCGCCTGGGCCTTCAGCAGTTCCGAAAGCCGGGCGTCCGCCACCGCCTCGCGTCTTGCGGCTTCCAGCGCGAGCTCGGCGCGAATGCGGCTGGACCGGCGATTGGACACAAGAAGCACGAGAAGGACAACCAGCAGCGCGGCACCGACGATGCCGGCGAGGGCAGCCGGAGAAAGGCCAAAGGTGTCGATGGCGAGCGCGGTAAGGTCGGTGCTGTTCATGGCGGCGGAGACTAGCAGATTCGTCCGGCCGCGACAGATCAAATCAGGAACATTTGTTGGCCGGCCGCATGCCGGAGCGTCAGGCCTTTTGGCTCTTCGCGCGAATTGTCATTTCTTCCCCCAATCGGGCGGGATGTGCGGCGACGGTCTTTTCTCGCCTGGGCGACCGCGTCGACGGCGTGCAGATGTCGTCTATTTCTCGCATTGCGATAAATTGAACATTAGTTAAATTAAATATTTACCATTCTAGGTAGTTTATGGGGAACCAAATAACGCATTGCAGAAGTGCATGTCAAAGCTGAACTCAACACACGGGGGCGTCCATGACCACACACAAAGAGAAAAGCAGTCTTGATGCCCGCCTCGAGTTCCTTGGGCTCGACGAAAAGGCCAGGCAGCAACTGCGGGCACTGGCGCCGAGCATCAGCAAGAATATCGGCGCCTCGCTCGACGTTTTCTACAAGAAGGTCCGGAGCACCCCCGAGACCGCTGCCTTCTTTCGCAACGAGGACCACCTCCAGGGGGCCAAGAAGCGGCAGGAAGGCCACTGGGGTATCGTAACGACGGCGCAGTTTGACGAGCGCTATGTCGAGGGCGTGACGGCGGTCGGCAAGGCGCATGCCCGCATCGGCCTGGAGCCCCGCTGGTATATTGGCGGCTATGCCCTGTTGGTCGAGCAACTCATTCACGCCGTGGTACGCGAGCGCTGGCCGTCGCGGTTTGCGCGCAAGGAGGGCAAGGTCCTTGGTGAAGAGATCGGCGTGCTGGTCAAGGCCGCACTGCTCGACATGGACTACGCCATCACCGTCTATCTCGATATTCTGGCCGCCGAGCGAAAGGCGGCCGAAGATGCGCGCGCCAAGGCCGAGCAGGAACAGGTTCTGGCGCTCAGGGCCTTGAGCGAGGTGCTGAGCAGGCTGTCCGGCGGCGACCTTGAAGCGAAGCTCTCTCCCGAGCAACCGGAAAACTTCGTCGGCATGGCCCAGGACTACAATGCCTCCGTCGAGAAGCTCCGTGACACGATCGGCACGGTGCGAAGCGCCGCCGAGGAGATCCTGCGCTCGACGACCGCCATTTCCGATGCGTCCAATCATCTGGCTCAGCGCACGGAACAGCAGGCCGCTGGCCTGGAGGAAAGCACCGCCGCGCTGCACGAATTGACCCAGAATGTCACCTTGGCGGCCGATGGCGCGCAGAAGGCGGCGAGTGTCGTCGGCATCGCTCTCAATGAGGCGCGGGCCTCGGGCGAAGTGGTGACGCGCGCGGTGAGCGCAATGGGCGCGATCGAGAAGTCCTCCGACGAAATCTCCAAGATCATCGGCGTCATCGACGAAATTGCCTTCCAGACCAACTTGCTGGCCCTCAATGCCGGGGTCGAGGCGGCCCGTGCGGGCGAGGCCGGCCGTGGCTTCGCGGTCGTGGCCCAGGAGGTTCGCGAACTGGCGCAACGGTGTGCCAGTGCCGCCCGCGAGATCAAGGGCCTGATCTCCCAGAGTTCCGGACAGGTCGAGACTGGTGTCGGGCTGGTCAACAATGCCGGCGAAGCGCTCGACAAGATCATCGTCCGGATCGGCGAGATCAACGGCATCGTCGCCGGTATCGCCAGCGCCGCGTCGGACCAGTCCGGCGGCCTGCGGGAAGTAAACGCGGCGGTCGCCAGCATGGACACGATCACCCAGCAGAACGCCGCCATGGTCGAGGAGACGTCCGCGCAGACCTTGACGCTGAGAGACGAGGTCGAACGTCTGGTTGCCGCGCTGCGCGGGTTCAAGACGCGCGACGGCAGTGCCGCAAACGCGACGTCCCACGCACGTCGCTCCCAGGACAGCATGTCGAGCTATCGCCGCGCCGGTTGACGGCATCGCTACGGGCGAGGCCGCCTGTCCGACAGGGGCAGGCGGCTTCTGCCATCGTGATTTCTCGCACCCCGCGTTCATGCTCCATTTAGGAATTTCACGAATTGTTGTGACATATTCCTAAAATTTAAGGGGGGCTACCCCAGCTCCCTCGGAAGGCATGGCGATATTATGAGTGTAGAAGCAGACAAGAGTTTGAAGGAACGTCTGGCATTCCTCGAGATTGACCAGAAGACGTCCAAGACACTGAACTCGCTGCGGCCGACACTCGGTGAACTGCTCGGCGGCGTGCTCGACAAATTCTATGCCAAGGTCGGCGCCACCCCGCAGATCGCCCGCTTCTTCAGCGGCAAGGAGCATATGGCAGGGGCAAAGAATGCCCAGATGAACCATTGGGACAAGGTTTCCAAGGGCACCTTCGATCCGGATTACGTCAAGGGCGTGACCGCGATCGGTAAGGCCCACGCCCGTATCGGCCTCGAGCCGCGCTGGTACATTGGTGGCTATTCCATGCTGATGACCGAACTGGTCGCCGGCGTGCTCGTCAAGCACTGGCCATTCCCCTTCGGCAAGCACCATGCGGAGGCGCTGGCCGACAAGCTCGGCGCGCTCATCAAGGCATCGATGCTCGACATGGATTACTCGATCTCGGTCTACCTCGATTCGCTTGAGGACCGGCGCAAGCAACTCGAGGAAGACCGCAAGCAGTTCGAATCCGATCAGCAGCTCGCCATGGAGCATTTGCGCCGTGGTCTCGAAGCGCTCGCCCGCGGCGACTTCGAAAACCGGATGACCACCGACCTGCCGGACAATTTCAAGCAGATGGCGACCGACTACAACGAGACGATCGTCAGGCTCAGCGAATCCTTCGCCTCCATCCGTCGCGCGTCGGAAGAAATTCTCGACGGCACCGAAACCATCGCCAAGGCCTCCGACGACATCGCCGTCAGCACGGCCAAGCAGGCCGCTGGCGTGCAGGAGAGTTCGTCCGCCCTGCAGCAGCTGTCGGTGAGCGTCGGCCAGACGGCGACCAATGCGGAACGCGCCTCCATGGCGGTACACGATACCCAGCAGCAGGCACGCAGCTCCGGCGACGTTGTCGCCCAGGCGATTTCCGCCATGGCGGAGATCGAGAAGTCCTCGACGGAAATTTCCAAGATCATCGGCGTTATCGACGAGATCGCCTTTCAGACCAACCTGCTGGCGCTCAATGCCGGCGTCGAGGCGGCGCGTGCCGGTGATGCCGGCAAGGGCTTTGCCGTTGTCGCCCAGGAAGTGCGCCAGCTCGCCCAGCGCAGCGCCGATGCCGCCAAGGAAATCAAGCGCCTGATCTCGCAGAGCAGCAATCAGGTCAACGAGGGCGTCGGCCTGGTCTCCAACACCGGTACGGCGCTCACCGACATGATCAGCCGCATCGACACGATCCATTCCATCGTGTCCGAGATCGCCACCGCCGCCAAGGACCAGGCGACCGGCCTCAAGGAGGTCAACCAGGCGACCCAGAGCATGGACAAGCTGACGCACCAGAATTCGACCATGGTGGAGCAGACCTCGGCCGAGACCCAGCGCCTGCGCAGCGAAGTCGTCGGTCTGGTACAGCTGCTCGCGCAACTGAGCACGCGCTCGGGCGCCGATGGCGACCATGTCTCCGAGCGCCGCCAGGACCAGCGCCGACAGGCAGCCTGATCCGCAACGCGGCCAAAGTCTTGTCGGAAACGCGGGCAATGTCCGCGTTTTTCGATTCCATCGCCGCAAAAGATGCGTTATGGGAGCCGCATGACGATCAAGCCCCTCATCATCCTCCCGGATCCCCTGCTGCGCCAGGTTTCCACGTCCATCGAACGTGTCGATGCCGAGCTCCAGAAGCTGGCCGACGACATGCTTGAAACCATGTACGAGGCGCCGGGCATCGGCCTTGCCGCCATCCAGGTCGGCGTGTCGCGCCGCCTGCTGGTGATCGACGTCTCCAAGGAAGGCGAGGACAAGCAGCCGCTGGTCTTCATCAATCCCGAGATCATCAAGTCGTCGGATGAGCGTTCCGTCTATGAAGAAGGCTGCCTGTCGATCCCCGACTACTATGCCGAGGTCGAGCGCCCGGCGATGGTGACGGTCAAGTCGATCGACCGCGACGGCAAGGAACAGATGACCGAGGCCGACGGCCTGCTGGCGACCTGCCTGCAGCATGAGATCGACCATCTCAACGGCGTTCTGTTCATCGACCATATCTCCCGGCTGAAGCGCGAGATGGTGATCAAGAAGTTCACCAAGGCGGCAAAGTCGAAGGCGCTCTGATCATCGGCCGGCGATCCTCGCCGGCGGAGACGGGCGTCGATCGCGGAAGGGGTGGAAACCATCATGGCACTTCGCATCATCTTCATGGGCACCCCAGAATTTTCCGTCGCCACGCTTGAGGCTTTGGCGGCGGCCGGCCACCAGATCGTCGCGGTCTATACCCAGCCGCCGCGTCCGGGCGGGCGGCGCGGGCTCGATCTGCAAAAGTCTCCCGTCCATCTCGCCGCCGAGCGGCTCGGTCTGCCGGTCCTGCATCCGCTGAATTTTCGCGAGGCGGAGGAGCGTGACCGCTTCCGTGCCTTCAACGCCGACGTGGCCGTCGTCGTCGCCTATGGCCTGCTGCTGCCGGAGGCGATCCTCACCGGCACACGGCTTGGCGCCTATAACGGGCATGCTTCGCTCCTGCCGCGCTGGCGGGGAGCGGCCCCGATCCAGCGCGCCATCATGGCCGGCGACGCAGAGACCGGCATGATGGTGATGAAGATGGACAAGGGGCTCGACACCGGCCCGGTGGCGCTCACCCGCACGATTGCGATCGGGCCGGACATGACCGCGGGCGAACTGCATGACCGCTTGAGCGTCATCGGCGCCGAAGGCATGGCCGAGGCCATGGCGGCGCTCGAGGCCGGCACGCTGGAGACCGTGCCGCAGCCCGAACAGGGCGTGCTCTATGCCGCCAAGATCGACAAGGCCGAGACGCGCATCGATTTTTCCCGTGACGCCGCGCAGGTGCACAATCACATTCGCGGCCTGTCGCCCTTTCCCGGCGCGTGGTTCGAGCTGGAAGTGAACGGCAAGCCCGAGCGGATCAAGGTTCTCGGCTCGACCCTGGCCGAGGGCGAAGGCCGCCCCGGCGCGGTCCTTGATCAATCGCTGACCGTCGCCTGCGGACACGGCGCGGTGCGGCTGACCCGTCTGCAGAAGGCCGGAGGCAAACCGCTCGATGCGGCTGATTTCCTGCGCGGAACGCCCGTTTCGCCCGGAACGGTTCTAAACTGATGCCGCGTTTTCGCATGACCGTCGAATATGACGGTTCCCCCTATGTCGGCTGGCAGCGCCAGGACAACGGCCATTCGGTGCAGACTGCGCTCGAAAATGCAGTCCTCTCGCTAACCGGCGAAACCGTGTCGATCCGCGGTGCCGGTCGAACCGATTCCGGCGTGCATGCCAAGGGGCAGGTGGTCCATGTCGACCTGACGCGCGCCTGGATCCCCTACACGCTGCGCAACGCGCTGAACGCCTATCTGGCATCGGCGGGCGAACGGGTCGCCGTGCTGGATGTCCGCGCGGTTGATGACAGTTTTGACGCGCGCTTCTCCGCCATCCGCCGGCATTATCTCTATCGCATCATCACACGCCCCGCTCGCCTCGCGCTCGAGGCCGAGCGCGCCTGGTGGGTGTCGAAGCCGCTCGACCAGGAAGCGATGCACGCGGCCGCCCAGAGGCTCATCGGCCACCATGACTTCACCACGTTTCGCTCCATCCGCTGTCAGGCCAATAGCCCGATGCGGACGCTCGATCGGCTGGACGTGACGCGGCAGGGCGATCTGATCGAAATCCGCGCCACAGCGCAAAGCTTCCTGCACAACCAGATCCGCTCCTTCGCAGGAACGCTCAAGCGCGCCGGTGAAGGCAGGATGACGCCTGACGACGTGCAGGCCGCACTCGAGGCGCGCGACCGCGCCGCCTGCGGTCCCGTGGCGCCGCCGGAAGGACTGTTCTTCCTCAAGGTGGACTATCCGGGCGACGAACCCGCCTGAGCGGCGTCACGCCGGACGCTTGTCAGGCGCTCGGAAATGACATATCCATATTTCAAGAAATCTCGAAATATGGAGAAACCCGTGACCGTCACCATCTACCACAACCCCGCCTGCGGCACGTCGCGCAACACGCTTGAAATGATCCGCCAGTCGGGCGAGCAGCCGGTGGTCATCGAATATCTGAAGACCCCGCCGAGCCGCGAGCGGCTGGTCGAACTGATCGGCAAGATGGGCATCGCGCCGCGCGAACTGCTGCGCAAGAAGGGCACGCCCTACGAGGAACTCGGCCTCGATGATGCCGGCCTTTCCGACGAACAACTGATCGATGCGATGATGGCGCATCCGATCCTCATCAACCGCCCGATCGTCGAGACGGAGAAGGGCACGCGCCTGTGCCGTCCCTCCGAAGCTGTGCTGGACATCCTGGAAAACCCCGTCGACACCTACACCAAGGAGGACGGCGAAGTCGTCAGGACGGGCGGTGCCGTGGAATGAGCATCGAGGATACCGATACGCCGAACATCGACGACAGCCAGTTTCGTGCCGTCGACGAGGCACGCTTGTTCCTACCGGAGCGCATGACCCATCCGCCGCGCATCCTGATGCTCTACGGCTCGCTGCGAGAGCGCTCCTATTCGCGGCTGCTGACGGAAGAGGCGGCCCGCATCCTGCGCCGCTACGGCGCCGAAGTCCGCATCTTCGATCCGCACGGCCTGCCGCTCGCCGACGAGGTCGAGGCGTCGCATCCCAAGGTGCAGGAACTGCGCGATCTGTCCCTCTGGTCCGAGGGACAGGTCTGGTGCTCGCCCGAGCGTCACGGCGCCATGTCGGGGGCGATGAAGACTCAGATCGACTGGCTGCCGCTGTCCATGGGGGCGATCCGCCCGACGCAGGGCCGGACGCTGGCGCTCATGCAGGTTTGCGGCGGATCGCAGAGCTTCAATTCGCTCAATCAGATGCGCGTGCTCGGCCGCTGGATGCGCATGGTCACCATCCCGAACCAGTCGTCGGTGCCCAAGGCCTTCAGCGAATTCGACGACGCGGGACGGATGAAGCCGTCCTCCTATTACGAGCGCGTCGTCGACGTGATGGAGGAGCTGGTCAAGTTCACGCTGCTGGTGCGCGAGCGCTCCGACTATCTGGTCGAGCGCTATTCGGAGCGGGTCGAGACCGCGGCCGAATTGTCGAAGCGGGTCAACCAGCGCTCGATCTGAGTCTTTTCAGCCCGGATAGATGTCGAGATAGCGCTCCAGCAATTCCGAGAGGATCATCGTCGGCACCAGCAGCACCATTGTGACCGTCGCGATGGTCAGCACATGCTCGCCGAGCAGCATGCGGAAGATGCGGAAGAGTGTGATCACCAGTGCCAGCGCCATCAGGTAGGACAGGATGACGGCGAGCCCGGTGAGGCTCGGCAGCAGCATCATGATCAGCAGGAGCACGCCATATCCATAGGCCACCGGCAGCGTCAGCCAGTTGGAGATGGCCACGATCGACAGGAATTTGTCGCCGATGCCGACGAGCCAGCTGAGCAGGCCGACCAGCACTAGCGGCACGATCCAGTTGGCGACTTCGACCAGCGCGAGCCGGAAGAAGAACAGCGCCCCGACGTCCGCCCCCTCGGGCAGGGTCTGCAGATAGATGCTCCGCCACCACAGGAAGGTGAGCAGCGTGGTCGGCAGGACGAAGAATGCCGCCCAGAACGATCGCAAGGCGCCGCGGTCGGAGAAATCGAGATGGGAAAAGCCTTTCGGGTTCTGCTGGAACAGCAGCCACAGGCCGGTCAGGTAGAATTCGACCTCCTTAAGCGTTGGCATTCGCGAACCACTGCTCGATGAAGGTCTTGTAGATCCGGGTCAGCGTTTCCAGGTCTTCGACCGCGACGCGTTCGTCGACCATGTGCATGGTCTGGCCCACCAGCCCGAATTCCACCACCGGGCAATAGTCCTTGATGAAGCGCGCGTCCGAAGTGCCGCCTGTCGTCGACAGTTGCGGCGTCGAGCCGGTCACGGTCTCGATCGCGCCGGACAGGGATGCGATCAGCGCGTTGTTGCGCGTCAGGAAGACGTGGCTCGGACGCTCCGACCAGACGATCTCGTAAGCGACCGGATCGCGGCCCGGACGCAGATGGTTCTCCGCCGCCGCCTCGTCGAGCCGGCGCAGGATCTCGGCCTGGACGCTCTCCGCCGTCCACACATCGTTGAAGCGGATGTTGAACTTGAAGCTGGTCGAGGCGGGAATGACGTTGGTCGCCGGATTGCCGACATCGATCGAGGTGACCTCGAGATTGGACGGCTGGAAATTGTCGGTGCCATGATCGAAGGGCGGATGCATCAGCGCATCGGCCAGGCGCACCGCGCCACGCACCGGATTGTCGGCGAGATGCGGATAGGCCGCATGCCCCTGCACGCCGCGCACGGTGACCGTCGCCGAGATCGAGCCGCGCCGGCCGATCTTGATCATGTCGCCAAGCTGGTCGGGATTGGTCGGCTCGCCGACCAGGCAGGCGTCCCAGTGTTCGCCCTTGTCCTTGGCCCATTCGAGCAGCTTGACCGTGCCGTTGACGGCCGGGCCTTCCTCGTCGCCGGTGATGAGCAGCGACACCGAACCCTTCGGCGGACCCTTCTCCTCGACCAGTCTTGCGAGTGCCGTGACGAAACAGGCGATGCCGCCCTTCATGTCGACGGCGCCGCGCCCGTAGAGCATGCCGTCGGCGATCTCTGCAGCAAAGGGCGGGTGGCTCCAGTCGGCCTCGTTGCCGACCGGCACGACATCGGTATGGCCGGCAAACATCAGATGCGGGCCTTCGCTGCCGAGCCGCGCATAGAGGTTTTCGATGTCGGGCGTGCCCGGCTCGCTGGCCGTCATGCGCTCCACCTTGAAGCCGAGCGGCTCGACGAGGGCCTGTAATGTCGTGAGCGCGCCGCCCTCGGCGGGGGTCACAGACGGGCAGCGGATGAGGGCCTGGAGGACTTCGGCGGGATTGGTGCTGTTCATGATCTCTGGGCGCTGTCGAGGTCCGGCAGCGTGGCTGCCGCGACCGTCTGGGAGGTTGAGTGAGGTTTAGCCGATCGGCCGGCGCCTGTCACGAGCCAAGGGCCGGCTCAGCTTTTCGGCCAGTCCGGTGCCGGGCCATAGGCGTTCGGTCCTGACGCCGAGGGCCACAGACAGAGCACGAAGAGCATGACGAAGGACACGGCGGGCACGAACAGCACGAAGACGAGGATCCCCGGCAGGCCCATGTCGTGCAGCCGTTTGACGCTCATCATCACCGTCGAGGCGACGGAGACCGTCACGCCGGCAAAGAACAGCAGGCTGAACAGCCGGAACAGATCCTCGTCCTCCTGGTGGAGGGCGAGGGAGGCGACGGCGTAGCAGTTGAGCGTCATCCAGAACAGCCAGCCGAGGATGAACACCTGCCGTCCGGCGCGGCCCGACGGGCTGAAGAACAGCCAGGCGACGGTCGGCCGACGGGCCGGCGTCTGCATCGGCCTCAGTCCCGCAGAAGCTCGTTGATGCCAGTCTTCGAGCGGGTCTGCGCGTCGACGCGCTTGACGATCACGGCGCAGTAGAGGTTCGGCGCCGGCTGGCCGTTGGCCATGGTCTTGTCGGAGGCCAGCGAGCCGGCGACGACGACGGAATAGGGCGGCACTTCGCCATAGGAGATCTCGCCGGTGGCGCGGTCGACGATCTTGGTCGACTTGCCGATGAACACGCCCATGCCGAGCACCGAGCCCTCGCGGACGATGCAGCCCTCGACGACTTCAGAACGCGCGCCGATGAAGCAGTTGTCCTCGATGATGGTCGGGCCGGCCTGCATCGGTTCCAGAACGCCGCCGATGCCGACGCCGCCGGACAGATGCACATGCGCGCCGATCTGGGCGCAGGAGCCGACGGTCGCCCAGGTATCGACCATGGTGCCCTCGCCGACATAGGCGCCGAGATTGACGAAGGATGGCATCAGGATGGCATTGGGCGCGATATAGGCCGAGCGGCGCACGACGGCGTTCGGCACGGCGCGGAAGCCGGCGCGCTCGAATTCATTGGTGCTCCAGCCTTCGAACTTGGAGGGCACCTTGTCCCACCAGGTCGAGCCGCCGGGGCCGCCGCTCACCACTTCCATGGCGTTCAGGCGGAAGGAAAGAAGCACGGCCTTTTTCAGCCACTGATGAACCGTCCAGTTGCCGTCCTCGCCGCGTGTGGCGACGCGCACCTTGCCGCTGTCGAGCAGGTTGAGGGAGGTTTCAACGGCATCGCGGATCTCGCCGCGGGTCGAGGTGCTGACCGTGTCGCGATTGTCGAATGCCGCTTCGATGACGTGTTCGAGGGCGTTGAGATCCGTGGCGTTCATCTGAATTCCTTAAACTTCGTTGTCTATCGTTGAACCGGACGATACCCGCATTCGCAATCGGGAACTGACCCTTGCTCTAGCGCATTCGCCCGGGGTTGAAAACAGCCGCCGGCGCATTCGGCGTCTCCGATCGCGACAAAGAAAGGCATGAAAAATGGCAAAACCCTCCAATGGCCGGGAACGGAGCAAGGACGGATCGTGGGCCGCGCTGAAGGACAGCCAGACCGACCGCAGACGCGCCGCGGAGGTGCCCCGCACGCCGCAGTCTGAATCCCCGTCCTACCGGCTCGCCTATGTCGACGATGATTTCATGATGCGCGAAGAACTGCGCCCGGTGCGGCTGCAGCTCGAATTGCTGAAGGTCGAGATGATCCTCGCCGAGCGCGGCATCAAGTCGACGGTGGTCATGTTCGGCGGCGCGCGCATTCCCGAGCCCGGCAAGGATGCCTGGGCGGCGCGCAACGAGACCCAGCGCGCCAGCCTGACGGCGGCATCGGTCTACTACGAGGAGGCGCGCAAGTTCGCCCGCCTGTGCGCCGGCTATGCGGCCCAGTTTAACCACCATGAATATGTCGTGACGACGGGCGGCGGACCGGGTGTCATGGAGGCGGGCAATCGGGGCGCCGCGGAAATGGGGGCCCCGACCATCGGGCTCAACATCGTTCTGCCGCACGAACAGGCGCCGAACCCCTATGTAACGCCGGAGCTCAGCTTCAACTTCCACTATTTCGCCATCCGCAAGATGCACTTCCTGATGCGCGCCAAGGCGATCGTCATCTTTCCCGGCGGTTTCGGCACGCTGGACGAATTTTTCGAAGCGCTGACGCTCATCCAGACGAAGCGCATGGCGCCGATCCCGCTCATCCTGTTCGGCGAGGCGTTCTGGCGAGGCATCGTCAATTTCGAGGCGCTGGCCGAATTCGGCACCATCGCACCCGACGATCTGAAATTGTTGAACTTTGTCGAGACCGCCGACGCGGCCTGGCAGATCATCGCCGACCACTACGAACACTGAAAAAGCAGTCTGGACGAGGAAAGGCCCGCGAGCATGCTCGCGGGCCTTCTTTTGTTGCTTGCAGGTGGCGCTTACTGCATCCAGAAGCCGCGCTTCGGGAAGTCGTCCACGGTGATGGCACCATCCTTGTCGGTGTCCATCTGCGTGAACATCTTGTCGGCCACTGCTGCGGCCTCGTCCTTGCTGATCTGGCCGTTCTCGTCGGTGTCGGCCATGCCCATCATGCCGCGCGGACCCATTGCGCCCATGCGGTCGCCCATCGGCCCGCCACGTTCCATGCCGGGGCCGCGGTTGCCGTCGCGCATGCCGTGATGTCTGCCGTGGCGCTGGTCGTCGTCATCGCCCCAGCCATGGCCCTTGCCCTGGCGCGGACCGTCGCAATCGTCCCCACCGGGACCGCGGTCGCCGTCAGGACCCCAACCGAACTGGTTGCCCATTCCATCGCGCGGCTGCTGACCGTTCATCGGGCCGGTGCCGTCCTGGGGACCCTGTCCCTGGCCTGCGCCCTGACCTTGTCCCTGACCCTGGCCGGCGGCGGGACCATTACCCTGAGCCTGGCCGTCCGGGGCCGGCGCATTGGCCTGCATTTCCGCCTGGCGGGCGGCGCGCATGGCCTCGCGGTGCTTGCGGAACTCGCCGGGGATCAGCACGCCGTCATTGTCGGCATCGATGGTGGCGAACATCTTGTCCCTGGCGGTCGTGGACTCTTCCTTGGAAATCTTGCCGTCCTTGTTGGTGTCGAATTCCTGCAGCATGCGGACGAACATGCCTTCGCCGCCCGGACCGCGGCCCATATCCTGGCGGGCGAGAACGACCGAAGCCGAGGTGCCGATCAGGAGGCTGCCGATGATCGCTGCGAGGGTGAGTGTCTTGCCGGTCATGGGAAAGTTCCTTTCATCATCTGGTGATGAGAGGAAGATAGGGCGGCCGAATGCAAGAACCTACTTAAACATCGGTAAGCTGGGTGAAGCTTTGGTAATGATTGAGATCCGTCAAGCCGAGGCGTCGATGAGACGACCAAGGAAGCCGGCGAGGTCGTCGGTGACGAAGTCGATGCTTGCCGGATCGGTGTTGTCGGCCAGCTCCCAGCTTTCCAGCACGACATCGCCGAGATTGCGCGGCACGAGCAGCACCGTCTTCATGCCCAGCGCCTTCGGCACCGCCAGATTGCGCGGCAGGTCCTCGAACATGGCGGCATGGCGCGTATCGATGCGGTTCAGGCTGGTGAACTTGTCGTATGTGCTGCCGGCGGGTTTCGGCTGATAGCCGGCCGCGACGATATCGAAGATGTCGTCGAAATGGTCGAGAATGCCAAGCGCCCGCGCGGCATCCTGCGCATGGGCGACCGTGCCGTTGGTGAAGATGAACTTGCGGCCCGGCAGCGCCTTGATCGCCGCGCCGAGCGTCTCGTCGGGCAGCAGCGCCGAATAGTCGATCGCATGGGCCTTTTCGAGGAAGTCGTTCGGATCGACGCCGTGATGCTGCATCAGGCCGGCCAGCGTCGTGCCGTGGTCGTGGTAGTATTTCTTCTGCAGCGCCTTTGCCTCGACCGGATCCATCTGCAGCAACTGCGCCACGTAAGCCGTCATGTTGCGGTCGATCTGCGCGAACAGATTGATGTGATGCGGGTAGAGCGTGTTGTCGAGGTCGAACACCCAGTCGCGGACATGGGCGAAGTCGTCTTTGTGCGGAAGAAGGGCTTTGTCGGTCATGCTGGCGTTATGACAGGACCGTCGGATTTGGCAAGCCGATCTGCGTCGGCCGGCGGCCCGAAGACGCCCGCATTTCCCCGAGACGAAAATCCCCCCGCGGCGCCGGCCGCGAGGGGATCGTGTGTCGAACGGGCGGCTGGCCCCGATCACTTCATCTCGTAGATGTCGATCGGGAAGTACTTCTTGTTGATCTCGGCATATTTGCCGTTGGCGCGGATGGCGTCGATCGCCGCGTTCAGCTTGGCGAGCAGGTCGGTGTCTTCCTTGCGCACCGCAATGCCGGCGCCCTGGCCGATGAACTTCGGATCGGCGATCGGTGCGCCGACGAGTTCGCAGCACTTGGCGCCGTCGCCCTTCGACAGCCAGTCCATCATCGGCAGCATGTCGCCGATCTGGACGTCGAGGCGGCCGTTGATCATGTCCATGTTGACCTCGTCCTGGGTCGGATAGAGCTTGATGTCGAGGTCGGGGTAGGTGGCGGTGGCGAACTCGGCCTGGGTCGTGCCGGACTGCGCGCCGATCACCTTGCCCTTCAGGCCCTCGTTGGAGAAGTCGGTGATGTTGGCGCCCTTCTGGGCGATGTGGGTCATCGGCGCCTTGTAGTAGGACTTGGTGAAGGCGACCTTCTCGGCCCGTTCCGGCGTGATGAACATCGAGGCGATCATGAAATCGAACTTCTTCGCCTGCAGCGCCGGGATGATTCCGTCCCAGTCCTGGGTCACGACCTCGCATTCGACCTTCATCTCGGCGCACAGCGCCATGCCGATCTCGACGTCGAAGCCGCCGACCTTGCCGTCCGAGGCGACGAAGTTGAAGGGCGGATAGGCGCCCTCGGTGCCGATGATCAGCTTGTCGGCAGCCTGGGCGGAAAGCGCCGTCAGGGCCGTAAAGGCCAGAGCCAGAATGGTTTTCTTCATGATCGTTCCCCTTGTTGTGACGCCTTTCGCGGCGCCTTGCCGGCCAGTCTATGCAGCGCCAGGGCATCAGCGAAATAGATAGTTGCAATAGTCGATATCAACGTGATTTATTGTGAGGCGCCTTTCATCGGGACGACCCCATGGCCAACAAACGGCTTGAACGCTTCGCCCACAATCTCGACTGGAATCTGCTGCGAACCTTCGCCGTCGTCGTCGAGGAAGGATCGATCACGGCCGCCGCCTCCCGTCTGCTGTTGCAGCAGCCGGCCGTCTCCATGGCATTGAAACGGCTCGAGGAAACGACCGGTCACCGGCTGATCGACCGCCGCCCCGGCCGCTTCGAGATGACGGAGGCCGGCGAGCGGCTGTATCGCCAGGCGCGCGACATCTTCGCCGCCGTCGTTCGCCTGCCGGATACGCTGGAAGGCGCCGGCGCCGATATCACCGGCCATGTCTCGGTCCATGCCGTCTCCCACGTCCATCACCCCGGCTGGGACGAGCGGACCGCGCGCTTCTTCGCCGCCCACCCGAAGGTCACCATGAACGTGACGATCGAGACCACGGCGGACGTCATCAGTTCGGTAGAGCGCGGCATTGCCAGCATCGGCATCTGCGACGGCATCATTCCCGATCATCTGGCCAAGGTCCCCTACAAGCTGGAGCGCTATGCCCTCTATTGCGGTGCCGGCCACCGGCTGTTCGGTGTGGAGGGCGCATCGCTCAACGACCTGCGCGGTGATCCCTATGTCGCGTTTACCGCCGACGTGCTCGGCGGCCAGCACATGAATGCGGTGACAGCCGTGCGGGCCGTCGGTTCGTTCGGGCAGGAGGTGCGCGCCGTGTCCAGTCATGTCGAGGAGGTGATCCGCATGGTCGCCGCCAATATCGGCATCGGCATGCTGCCCAATCATCTGGTGCGGCCCTGGGTCGAAGCCGGCCGGCTCTGGCAATTACCGCCTTACGGCAGCCTGCCGGTCAGCGAGGTCTTCCTGATCAGCAATCCCAACGCCATGCTCAATCCGGCCGAGCAGGCCTTTGTGGCGGTGATGGAAGGGCTCGAGCTGTTCGAGGATGAAACCGTAGATCAATTTGGTTGATGCTTGCTTTTGTAACTATAAATTTGAATGTGGGTGTCCTCCCCGGCTAGCATGCGACCTTCATTCGGGAAAACCACGCATGCAGACCTATGACATCGCCATTCTCGGCGGCGGCATCGCCGGCCTCTCGCTCGCCTATTTCCTTGGCGCCAGCCGTTCGGTCGTGGTGCTCGAGCGCGAAGAGAGCCTCGGCTACCATTCGACCGGCCGCTCGGCAGCGGAATTCGTGCTGCGCTACAACAGCCCCGAAGTCTGCACGCTCGCCGCCATCAGCCGCGATTTCTTCGACCATCCGCCGCAGGGCTTCGCCGACGTGCCCCTGCTCGTGCCGCGGGGCGGTGTGATGATCGCCAATGCGGAAAAGCTGGAACGGTTCGAGGCCCATTTCACCGTCGAACGGACGAAGGCCGACAATCTCACACGCCTGTCGATCGAAGAAGCCCTCGCCATGGTGCCGATCCTCGACCCTACCTATGTCGCCGGCGTCTATCACGACCCGGAATTCTGGGACATCGAGGTCGAGAGCTTGCTGCAAGGCTATGTGAAGGGCGCCCGCCGCGCCGGCGTCGAGATCCGTCAGAACGCCGGCGTGATGTCCGCCCACGACGATGGCCGCCAATGGGTTCTGGACACCGAGGGAGGGACAATCGCCGCGCGGATTGTGGTGAATGCCACCGGCGGCTGGGCCGATCCGACGGCGGAACTCTTCGGCGTCGCGCCGATCGGGATCGTGCCGCATCGCCGAACCGCGATCCTCGTGGACCTGCCGGACGGCGTCGACGCCCGTACCATGCCGGAAATCAACGAACTGGACGACGAGTTCTATATCAAGCCCGATGCCGGCCGCCTGCTCGTCTCGCCCGCCGACGAAACCCCTTGTGAGCCGGGCGATGTGCAGCCGGAAGAGATCGACGTCGCCTGGGCGGCGCATCATCTGGAAACCGCAACCACCATGGACGTCCGCCGCATCGCCAAGAGTTGGGCCGGCATGCGCAGCTTCGCGCCCGACCGCCTGCCGGTGATCGGGCCGGACGTCGACAATCCGCGCTTCTTCTGGCTGGCCGGGCAGGGCGGCTACGGCATCCTCAGTTCACCGGCGCTTGGCGCGCTCGCCGCCAGCCTGCTGACCGGAAGCGCTTCTCCGGAGAGCTTCGCCCGCATAGGCCTCGCGCCGGCGGCCTTTTCGCCGCAACGTTTCTGAGCCTTCTGTCGCTTTCCTCGGCCCGGCGGCTTTTCCGTTCCGTCGCCGGGTGCTAACAGCACCTGATGCCCGCCTGGATCCTCATCACCTTCGCCAGCGCATTCCTGCAGAATCTGCGCTCCGTCCTGCAAAAGCACCTGAAAGGCCGAATGGGCACGACGGGCGCGACCTTTGTGCGCTTCGGCTACGGGGTGCCCTTTGCGCTGACCTATCTGGCCGTGCTGCACTATGGCCTTGGCCGACCGCTGCCGGTGCCGGACGGCGCCTTCGCCTTCTGGGCGGTGATCGGCGCCTTTGCCCAGATTGCCGCCACCTTCTTGCTGGTCCATCTCTTTTCGTTCCGCAATTTCGCGGTCGGCACCGCCTATTCGCGCACCGAACCGGCCCAGGCCGCCCTGATCGCGCTGGTCCTGTTCGGCGAGACGATCACCGTGCCGACGCTGATGGCTATTCTGGTCTCGGTGCTCGGCGTGATGCTGATCTCGGTGGCGCGCACGGCGCTGACCCTGCCGTCGCTGTTTACCTCGGTCTTCAGCCGCACCGCGCTGATTGGCCTGCTGTCCGGCCTGTTCTTCGGCGTATCGGGCATTGCTTATCGCTCCGCGTCGCTTGCGTTGCAGCCGAGTCTGCCCGCACCCGACAGCGTCATGCAGGCGAGCTACACGCTGGTCGTCGTCATCCTCGTGCAGACCTTCGCCATGCTCTTCTGGATGCTGTGGCGTGATCGCGCCGAGCTTCGTCGGGTCGGTGCCGCCTGGAAGATCGGCATTCTCGTCGGCTTCGTCGGCGCGACCGCCTCCTTCGGCTGGTTCACGGCCATGACCCTGCAGCAGGTGGCCGTCGTCAAGGCGCTGGCCCAGGTCGAGATGCTCTTCACCTTCGCCTCCTCGGTCTTCTTCTTCAAGGAGAAGATCAACCGGCTGGAGGTCGCCGGCTGCGTTCTGATCGTCGCCGGGGTCCTATTGCTGCTCGTCGTCTGAGCGCTGGCCCGATTTCGGCCTGCCCGCACCGATTGCGGGCGCCGGAACGACTCACTATCATTTCTTCCTCGACAGGCGGGAGGCTTGAGCCAGATGACGGAAGCGCTGTTTTGCGAATGGTTCGACACGCCGGTCGGCGACCTGGTCGCCGTCGCCGATGATACGCATCTGCGGGTTCTGGGCTTCGAGGATGACGGATCGCCGGCCGACAGGCTCGAGCGGCAGCGCCGTCGTCTCGGCTGCGATGTCATCGCCGCGGGCAATGCGATCACCACGGCCATGGGCCGGGAACTCAAGGCCTATTTCGCCGGTGAACTCTTCGACTTCACCCTGCCGCTTTCGCCGGCCGGCAGCGAATTCGAGCAGAAGGTCTGGGCGGAGCTGTTGAAGGTGCCGCTCGGCGAAACCTGTTCCTATGGCGATATCGCCAGGAATGTCGGGGGCATGGAAACCGTGCGCGCGGTCGGCAAGGCCAACGGCGCCAATCCGATCGCCATCGTCATTCCATGCCACCGCTGCATCGGTTCCGACGGCTCGCTCACCGGCTATGGCGGTGGGCTGTGGCGCAAGAAATTTCTCCTGCGCCACGAAGGCGAGATGCGGCCGGTGGGGCTGTTTGCCCTCTGACCGATTGGGATCGGACCGGCAAATCCTCGATCAGGGAACGATCAGCGTGCCGGCACCGTGCTCGGTGAAGATTTCCAGGAGCACCGAATGCGCCGTCTTGCCGTTGAGGATGACGACGCCCTGAACGCCGGCGCTGATCGCGTCGATGCAGGTCTCGACCTTGGGGATCATGCCGCCGGAGATCGTGCCGTCCTTGATCAGCGCGCGGGCCTCGGAAACCGAGAGTTCCTTGATCAGCTCGCCGTTCTTGTTCAGCACGCCCGGAACGTCGGTGAGGAACAGCAGGCGGGTCGCCCGCAGCGCCCCGGCGATGGCGCCGGCAAAGGTGTCGGCGTTGATGTTGTAGGTATGGCCGTCGCGGCCCGGGGCAACCGGTGCGATGACCGGGATCATCTCGGACTTGGCCAGCAGGTCGAGCAGCGTGCGGTCGACTTCGACCACTTCGCCGACGAAGCCGAGGTCGAGGACGCGCTCGATGTTGGAGTCAGGATCGACGATGGTCTTCTTGGCCTTTTCGGCGAAGACCATGTTGCCGTCCTTGCCGCAAAGGCCGATCGCCCATTCGCCCGTCTGGTTGATGAGGGCGACGATCTCCTTGTTGATCGAGCCGGCCAGCACCATTTCGACGATCTCGACGGTCTTCTGGTCGGTAACGCGCAGGCCGCCCTCGAACTTCGATTCGATGCCCATCCTGGTCAGCATGGCGCCGATCTGCGGGCCGCCGCCGTGGACGACGATCGGGTTGACGCCCGACTGCTTCAAGAGCGCGATGTCAGCGGCAAAGGCCTTGCCGAGGTCGGCATTGCCCATGGCGTGACCGCCATATTTCACCACGATCGTCTTGTTCTCGTAGCGCTGCATGAAGGGCAGGGCCTGAGCAAGGAGCCGCGCCTGGGTTTCGCTTTCGGATGCCGTCATCGGATGCCCTCGTGATTGGTTCGCGGCCTTTTAGCGCAAGATCGCCCGCGATGGAATAATCCGGGAAAAGATATGCGTCGTCGATGATCCGGCGATGACCGGATGGCGTAGACGCCTGTAGGACATGAAAAAATTGCGCCCGGGGGAGGGCCGTCTGGAGGAGAGGGCCTGAAAGCCGATGCCTAGCGACGAAATCGCCGTGCTGCTGAGCCGGGTGGCCCTCAAGGACCGCTCAGCGTTTTCTGTGCTCTATAGCCGTTCCTCGCCGAAACTTTTTGCCATCTGCCTTCGTATATTGCGAGACAGGGCCGATGCCGAGGAGGCGTTGCAGGATGTCTTCATGAAGATCTGGCAGCGTGCTGAAAGCTTCGCCTCGTCGGGAAATGGTGCCATGGGATGGCTCGCTGCGATCACCCGCTATCATTGCATCGACCGTCTGAGGTCAAGACGCCCGCCGGCGCAAGAATTGGAGACGGTCATCGACCTCGCCGACAGCGCGGCCGACCCGGAGCAGAGCGCGGTGTTGCGCTCGGAAGGAAAGCGGATTGACACCTGTCTGCAAGCGTTGGATCCTGACCGGGCGCGCGCCGTGAGGCATGCCTATGTGGAGGGACTGTCCTATCAGGAACTGGCCGATCGGTTCGCGGTGCCGCTGAACACGATGCGCACATGGCTGCGTCGCAGCCTGCTGAAATTGAGAGAGTGCATGGATGACGACGCCAGACCAGAGCAAGGGTGACCGCTCCCGCGACGAAGTGCTCGCCGGAGAATACGTGCTCGGCGTGCTCGGCGTCGAGGATCGCATGCAGGTCGAGGAACGGCTGCGGCATGACCGCAGCTTCGCCGTGATCGTTCGGCGCTGGGAGGACAATCTCTCGCAGTTCAACGAGGATTATGGCGTCGAACTGCCGCCCGAGGCACTCTTCGCCAGGATCGAGAGCAAGATCTACGCCCAGCCACAGCGAGACGCGTGGGGGGCTGCATTCGGCGGTCTGTGGAACTCGCTCGCCCTGTGGCGCGGCCTGGCCTTTGCCGGCGCGGCCGTTGCAGCGGTCGTCGCCGGAACCGAGGCGGGGCTCTGGGACCGCTCGGCAGGCGGCCAGCCGCTGGTGGCGGAACTTGCCGGCAAGGACAGTGTCATCAGCCTCGTCGCGCGCTACGACAGCGGTTCCGGCAAGTTGCAGGTGACGCCCGTGGCGACCGGCGCGCAGCAGCAGAAATCGCTGGAACTCTGGCTGATCGAGGGCGAGGCGGCGCCGCGTTCGCTCGGCGTACTGCCGCAGACCGGCGAAGGCGAGATCATCGTGCCCGACACACTGCGGGAGCACTTTGCCGAGGGTGTCATCCTCGCCGTCAGCCTTGAACCCTTCGGCGGCTCCCCCACCGGCCAGGCCACCGGTCCGGTCATCGCGCTCGGCCCGGCCCATCTGTGACAGGCGCGCCATCTCGGCGCGTCGTTCTCAATAAAAATACAGAAATATCAAAATCATAGAGAAAAATTTCGGTTTTTTGCCCGACGCCTGAAACTTCCTCGCCCGAGCTCTCGTCCTCTGTAGTGTTCCCGACAAACGGGATCGAAACAACCGCCCGGATGGCAATCCTGCCGCCGAGGACGGATCGAGAACACCAGGACAGAGGAAACCGAAATGTTCAAGACCACCCTTCGCCCGCTCACCCTTGCCGTCGTCCTTGCAGCCGGCACCGTTGCCGCCCATGCCGAAAACCCGATGGTCGGTGGCGCCGCCATGTTCGAAGACAAGAACATCGTTGAAAATGCCGTCAACTCGAAGGATCACACGACGCTGGTCGCCGCGGTCAAGGCTGCCGGCCTCGTCGAGACCCTGTCGGGCAAGGGCCCGTTCACGGTCTTCGCGCCCGTCAATGCCGCCTTCGACGCGCTGCCGGCCGGCACGGTCGACACCCTGCTGAAGCCCGAGAACAAGGATCAGCTGACCAAGGTTCTGACCTGCCATGTCGTGGCGGCTGACGCCATGTCGTCTGCCATCGGCAAGATGATCGCCGACGACGGCGGCACCCATCCGGTCAAGACGGTCGGCGGCTGCATGCTGCAGGCCAAGATGGATGGCGACAAGATCACGCTCACCGACGAGAACGGCGGCGTGGCCACCGTGACCATCGCCGACGTCAAGCAGTCGAACGGCGTGATCCACGTGATCGACAAGGTCCTGCTGCCGAAGGCCTGAGCCGAACGTCTGCCCCGCCTCTGGCGGGGCAATGTCCAGGCCGGGCGTACTGCGTCAGGTTGCCTGGCCGATGGCCTCGAGGATTGCTCCGCGCAAATCGTCGAGGCCATTTCCTTTTTCGGAGGAGGTGGCGACGATGAAGGGATAGGCGGCCGGGCGCTTCTTGATCTTTTCCAGGGTTTCCGCGATCAGGCGCGGAACGCCGGCTTCCTTGATCTTGTCGGTCTTGGTCAGCACGATCTGGTAGGACACCGCCGCCTTGTCGAGCAGGTCGAGCACCTCGTCGTCGTTCTTCTTGATGCCGTGGCGGCTGTCGATCAGCACGTAGACACGCTTCAGCGTGGCGCGGCCGCGAAGATAGTCGAAGACCAGCTTGGTCCAGGCATCGACATGTTCCTTCGGCGCCTGGGCATAGCCGTAGCCGGGCATGTCGACCAGCGCCATCGGCGGCAGGTCGCCGGCCTCGCCCGAATAGCCTTCCGGAACGAAATAGTTGAGCTCCTGGGTCCGGCCCGGCGTGTTCGACGTGCGGGCGAGGGCCTTCTGGCCGACCAGCGCGTTGATCAGCGACGACTTGCCGACGTTGGAGCGACCGGCAAAGGCCACTTCGAGCGGACCTTCGGGGGGAAGGAACTGCATTGACGGCACGCCGCGGATGAAGATCCACGGGCGGCCGAACAGAGGCTGATCTGTCTTCTGGTTGTTGTCTGTCATGGGATCGCCTTTCGCATGTCCTGTGAAATCCGGGTTTTGACCGGTAAAGTCAAGACGCGGTGGGCACGCGCGGCCCCAGTTCGCGGCGCATATGGCCGATAAGGTAGGTGAACAGCGCGACAAGCACGATGCCCCCGCCGATCATCGTTCGGAATGACGGCACCTCATCGTGCAGCAGAACCATCCACACGGGCGCAAGGATCATCTCCGCCGTGCCGAGAAGGGCCGCCAGCGCGGACGGGATCATGCGGGCGCCCGTCACATACATCGCCATGCCGAGCCCGAGGTTCAGCGCGCCGAAGGCGAACAGCAGCGCAAGATTCGGCAGGCTGACGGCAAAGCTCACGGTCTGGGTGGCGGCGATGGCCGCCGCGATGAAACAGCCGGTGCTGGCTGCGGGCGTCATGCGGATCTCCGGATGCCGCCGCGTCAGCACAGTCATGCAGGCGAAGATCACCGGGATCGAGGCTGCGAGGGCAAGGCCGACCATCGATCCGCCTTCGCCGATCGATGCCGATACCATGATCGCAACACCGACGATCACGGTGGCAATCGCTCCCCATGTCACCGCGGTAATGGCTTCGCCAAGCAGCACGCGGGCAAGCAGCGCGGCAAACAGCGGAATGGCCGCCATGAACAGCACGACATTGGCGACGGGTGTCATGCTGACGGCGAGCACGAAGCAGGTCGATACGGCGGCAAAGCCGGCGGCGATCATGAGCCCGGGCCATCCCATCGCGCGGAACAGCCGGAGCGTCCCGGTCAATCTGTCGCGGATCAGCATGAAGCTCAGGAGGAACAGGCCGCCGAACAGGCAGCGCCAGAAGACGATGGCCCAGCCGTCGTCCATCCTGATGAAACGCTGGATCGCGCCGCCATAGCTCCAGGCGGTGGCGGAGCCAAGCACCAGGGCAATGCCGAGCCAGGGGCGGGCGGCGGAGACGGGCGAGGAGTGTGCGGCGGTCATCGGAACTCGTTGGGTGGCGGTCATAAAAGAAAGCCCCGGACTGGCCGGGGCTTTCGGGGACTACTCGGTCTTGGCGGGCTTTCGCCGGAACATGGCCTTGAGATTGTCGAACAGCTCGATCTTGGCGCCGTGGCGCTTCATGATGACCGACTGCTGGGCGATCGAGAGCGTGTTGTTCCAGGCCCAGTAGATGACCAGACCGGCCGGGAAGGTGCCGAGCATGAAGGTAAAGATCAGCGGCATCCAGTTGAACAGCATCGCCTGGGTCGGGTCCGGCGGGGTCGGGTTCATGCGCATCTGCAGCCACATGGTGACACCCATGATGATCGGCCAGACGCCGAGATGCAGGAAGGTCGGGCCTTCGAACGGCAGCAGGCCGAACAGGTTGATGAACGTGGTCGGATCGGGAGCCGACAGGTCCTGAATCCAGCCGAAGAACGGCGCATGGCGCATTTCGATGGTGACGTAGATCACCTTGTAGAGCGAGAAGAAGACCGGGATCTGCAGGAGAACCGGCCAGCAGCCGGCGATCGGATTGATCTTCTCATCCTTGTACAGCTGCATCATCGCCTGCTGCAGCGCCATCTTGTCGTCGCCGTGCTTGGCTTTCAGCTCTTCCATCTTCGGCTGCATGCGCTTCATGTTGGCCATGGAGGCATATTGCTTGCTGGCGAGCGGGAAGAAGAGCGCCTTGACGACGATGGTGGTCAAAAGGATCGCGATGCCGAAATTGCCCACCTGACGGTAGAAGAAGTCCATCAGCTTGAACATCGGCTTGGTGAAGAAATAGAACCAGCCCCAGTCGATCAGGAGGTCGAAGCGCGGGACCTCATAGCTCTGTACCGCCGCGGGCTCGCTGGAGCGCAGGTTCGAAAACAGCTTGCCGAACCAGGATTTGTCGAGCGCATAGCCGTCGACCACCGGCACTTCCTTGGCGCCGGCGAAGACCAGCTGCTTGAGCGTCGTGCTCTGGCCTGCGGCCACCGTGGTGGGATCGCTCTTGTAGTCGGCCTGGAAGCGCGGCTGGCCGTCGGTGAAGTGCGAGAAACGGCTTTCATAGGCAAGGGTCTGCTGCGGGATGAGGGCCGAGGCCCAATACTTGTCGGTGATGCCGAACCAGCCGCCCGTCGCCTTCTCGTTGGCAACGGCTTCCTCTTCGATATTGCTGTACTTTTCTTCGATCAGGCCGCTCTGCGAACCGATGACGCCGAGGAAGCCCTCGTGGAGAACGTAGACGGATGCGGTCGTCGGCTTGTTGTAGCGGGTAATGCGGCCATAGGGAGCAAGCGTGGCGTTCGCCGTCCCGGCATTCTGGATCGTGTCCTCGACGGTGAACATGTAGTGCTCGTCGACGGAGATCTTGCGCAGGAAGGTGAGGCCGGCCTCGTTGGTGAAGGACAGCGTGACCGGCGTCGCGTGGGTCAGCTTGTCGCCTTCGACCAGCGTCCAGACGGTCGCCGGGCCCGGCACCGCTCCGGCGTTCTCGCCGGCAATATAGCCGAGTTCGGTGAAGTAGCCGTCCTTGGTGTCGGCCGGATTGAACAGCGTGATGATCGGGCTCGTCCGGTCGACGGTCTCGCGATATTCCTTGAGCTTCAGGTCGTCGAAGCGCGCGCCGGTCAGATTGATCGAGCCGGCAAGCGCGGGCGTGTCAATGGCGACGCGCGGGGACTTGGCGATCGCCTCTTCGCGGTTGGTCTCGGCGGCCGCCTGGGCGCTGCTGCCCGGCAGGTTGCCGGCAACCGTGCCGGCCGCGGGAGCGGCGGCATTCGGCTGCACCTGGGTCGTCTGGGCTTCCTGGGCAAGGCGCGCCTCTTCGGCGATGCGCTGCGCCTCGATCCTCGGACTCATGATGAAATACTGCCAGCCGAGAACGATCAGCACAGACAGGGCAATCGCGATGAAGTAATTGCGGTTGTTTTGCATCATACTTTCCTGGAATCGGTCGCGGAGGACCCTGCGTTTTTCGGTCTGGCCTTGATCCGCTCGGCCAATTGCGCGGCAATCCGCGCAAAGGGTGCGTGGAGCACGTCCCTGCGGGCGACAACCACATAGTCGTGTCCGGGCTGCATTGCAAACGCCGCATTCAGCCGCACGGCTTCTTTTAGGCGCCGCCGCATGCGGTTTCGTTCGACCGCGTTGCCGTGTTTCTTGGTGACGGTAAAGCCGACCCGCGCTTCGGTGTCCGGCTGTTGGCGGTCGAGGACCTCGAGGAGGAACAACCCGCCCTTGCGCTTTTCTCCGGCGCGAACGGCAAGAAACTGCGGCCGGCTTTTCAGCCGCCCGACAGTTTGTTTCTTTTTAGGTACATTCATTCGCCCGGTCCCGGGCAAACCCGGCCTTAGGCCGAGAGACGCTTGCGACCGCGAGCGCGGCGAGCAACGAGAACCTTGCGGCCGCCCTTGGTTGCCATGCGCGCACGGAAGCCGTGGCGACGCTTGCGAACAAGCTTGGAAGGTTGGTAGGTACGCTTCATTTATTTAATACCGCGGTGTGCGGCCCTTCTTGGGTTTGCATTTCTGCAAGAGCGTTGGATTTGACGCACGGCTCCACATCCGCCACAGGGGCGGGTCGGTCCGAACGTGCGCGGCTTATAAGGGCGATGGCTTGCGGAGTCAATTCCCGCCGTTTGCGGTGTCCAAGAGCGCGCGCGAGATCTCGCCTTTGCCCGTTAACCATTTCGCCAGATGCTGAAATGCCGTTTTGGGTCTATTTCTGTCTATTCCGGCAATTTGCTGATCGGTTTTGATCGTTTTGACCGCGGCGACGCGCAAAATTCGAATTATGACGCAGGCGTCACCGATAAAACAGCGTATTTTAGCATCGCAATAGTTCGTTAACGGCGGAACCTTATTTTTGTAAAAATAAGGGGGCGTGCAGCCTCTCCATTTTTACTTAGGAGTTAGTTCGTGAAGATCAGCGGCAAGGTCTATTCATTGGTTGGAATTCTTGGTTTCGCGGCCATAGTGATCGGGGCGATGGGCATCTTCGTCACCACGCAGTATGGCGCCAAGTCGGAACAGGTGAGCGAGGTATCCGAGCGCGTCTATCTCGGTGAGCGCCTGAACCGCCTCGTCACCGGGGTGGTGATGGAAGCCCGCGGCATTTACGCCGCGCCGAGCACCGAAAAGGCCGAGAGCTTCGCCAAGGGCCTGCTGAAGAACCTCGACGAAATGGACAAGGTGCTGGCCAGCTGGAAGCCGCTCGTGCCGGAGGCGCAGATGGCGACCTTCGATGCGATGATGGCACGCTCCGCCGAGTTCCGCACCTTCCGCTCGGAAACTGCCCGCCTGGGTACGACGGTGGACCCGAAGGCCGCCAACGAACAGGGAAATACCGAAGCCAACCGCGCCAACCGTAAGGCCTTCCAGGCTGAGATCGACGCGGTTGTCGATGCCGACAAAGGTGAACTTCAGGCGCTGCAGGATTCGCTTGCCAGCTTCCAGCAGACCATGCTGGTCATCATTTCCGGCGTGACGGTGCTGTCGCTGGCGATCGGCGCCGGCCTCGGCATCCATATCGGCGTCAATCATCTCAGCCGCCCGATCCGCAACGTCACCGCTGCGATGAAGAGCGTGGCCGACGGCGACTTCACCACCGAAATCCCCTACGAGGGCCGCGCCGACGAAATCGGCGACATGGCTGCCGCGGTCGAAGTGTTCAAGCGCAATGGTCTCGCCGTCCAGCGCATGAACGCCCAGGAAACGGCGATGCGCGCCAAGAGCGACGATCTCCAGTCCAGCATGTCGGTGGTCGTGGCATCCGCTGCGGCCGGCGATTTCGCCAAGCGCATCGACAAGGACTATGACGACGAGAGCCTCAACCGCTTCGCCGCCAACATCAACACGCTGCTGTCGTCGGTCGATCAGGGGATCTCGGAAACCCGCCGCGTCATTGCCAGCCTTTCGGCCGGCGACCTGACCCAGAGCATGCGCGGCGATTTCCGCGGCGCCTTCGCCGAACTGCAGACCAACGTCAATGCCACCTTCGAGCGGCTCCGCCACACGATGACGGACATTCGCGGCAAGACGGACCTCATCAACGGCAATACCGGCGAGTTGACCTCGGCGACCAACGACCTGGCCAAGCGCACCGAGCAGCAGGCCGCCGCACTCGAGGAGACGTCTGCCGCCCTCGACGAGATCACCGTCGTCGTCCGTGGTTCGAGCGAAAGGGCCCAGGAAGCCAGCCAGATGGTGACCGAAGCCAAGCAGAGCGCCGCCCAGTCGGCAATCGTCGTCTCCGATGCCGTCGATGCCATGGGCCGCATCGAGCAGGCCTCGCGCGAAATCTCGCAGATCATCAACGTCATCGACGAGATCGCCTTCCAGACCAACCTTCTGGCGCTGAATGCCGGCGTCGAGGCCGCCCGTGCCGGCGACGCAGGCAAGGGGTTTGCCGTTGTCGCCCAGGAGGTGCGCGAACTGGCCCAGCGTTCCGCCAACGCCGCCAAGGACATCAAGGCGCTCATCACCAAGTCCGGCCAGGAAGTGGCCGGCGGCGTGAAGCTGGTGCAGCGCACCGGCGAGGCGCTGTCGGAAATCGAGGTACGCGTCCTCAAGATCAACGACCACATCCATTCGATCGCCGCAGCTGCCAAGGAACAGTCGACCGGTCTCGCCGAGGTCGCCACCGCCATGAACCAGATGGACCAGGTGACCCAGCAGAACGCGGCCATGGTCGAGGAAACCTCGGCGGCGACCCACAAGCTGTCGGGGGAGGCCAACGGTCTGGCCGCGCTGGTGGCCCACTTCCGCACCGGCGACGAGGGACGCTCCCACGCGGCACCCGTTGTCGCTCGGTCCACCCAGCACAAGCCTGCGCCGTCGCCGGCCCGCCAGATGATGGGTTCCGTGGCCAAGGCATTCGGCGGCGGTCGCGCCGCCACCGCCAAGGCTGCCGTCCAGGAAACGGAAAGCTGGGAAGAATTCTGATCCGTCGCCCCGGACGGGACCATCGAGATCGAGGCGCCGCGACCTTTGGGTCGCGGCGTCGTCGTTTGCGGGCGGCGCCCCGTGAGCGGAGGGTCTCCGCTGCCTGCGCCGGAGATGCCATTGGCCAATTCTCCCGCGTCGGCTAATATGAGAAGAATGCAAATTGTCGAGCCGGGCCGGAAAGCAGCCGGTCCGGACCAGGATGACGACGGGAGTGGGCGATGGCGCGACTGAGCGAAGCCGGTCGGCAAGCCGAATCGAGTGAGCCATCGGTCATGCCGCATCGGTTGCGTGGCCTTTCGGGCAAGCTGCTGTGGCTGACCATGGCCTTCGTGATGCTGGCGGAAGTGCTGATCTTCGTCCCGTCGGTCGCCACCATGCGTCTGCGCTGGCTGGAGGACCGACTGAACACCGCCGCTGCCGCCGGCGTGGTGATCGACGGCCTGCAGCCGGCCGAACTGCCCCGCGCCGTGCAGGACGACACGCTGATGGCCACCGGCACCAAGGCGATCGTGCTGCGCAAGGACGGGACCTCGCGCCTGCTGGCGGTCGAGGACATGCCGCTGCAGGTTGACGCGAAATACGACCTCTCCGACGTGCCGGCCCTGCAGTCGATCGGCGACGCCCTCTACACGCTCATTCTCGGCGGCGACCGCATGCTGCGGGTCTACGGACCGGTTGGCGACAGCGACATGATCATCGAGCTGGTGATGGAGGAGAAAAGTCTGCGTAAGGCGATGCTCGCCTATGCCCGCAGCGTTTTTTCCGTGTCCCTGATGATTTCGCTGAGCACCGCCTCGCTCATCTACATCGCCATCAACCGCATGATGATTCGGCCCATGCGCCGGCTGACCCGGAGCATGCAGGCCTTTGCGGAAAACCCCGAGGACCCCGCCCGCATCCTGCCGCCGGCACCCGGCGACGACGAGATCGCCCTGGCAGGCCGCCACCTTGCCCTGATGCAGGAGCAGTTGCAGAAGACGCTGAAACAGCAGCGCAACCTCGCCGACCTCGGGCTGGCGGTGTCGAAGATCAATCACGACATGCGCAACATCCTTGCCTCGGCGCAGCTGATGTCCGACCGTCTCGTTGATGTCGAGGACCCCATGGTCAAGGGTTTCGCCCCGAAGCTGGTGCGCACCATCGATCGCGCGGTCGGCTATACCAACGAAGTGCTCGCCTACGGCCAGGCGTCCGAGCCCGAACCCAAGCGCCGCCGCTTCCCCCTGTCGGGGCTGTGCCAGGAGGTGCGCGAGATTCTGGCCATCGGCCCGGAGAGCGGCATCGATTTCGTCGACATGGTCGGCGGGGACATCGAAGTCGATGCGGACAGCGAGCAGCTGTTCCGGGTCATTCACAACATCTGCCGCAATGCCGTCCAGGCATTGGCCAATCACGGCGGCGATGATCCTGCAGTGTTGCGCCGCATCACGCTGTCGGGCCAGCGGATCGGCAGCGTGGTCGCCATCACCATCGATGACACCGGCCCGGGCCTGCCGCCCAAGGCACGGGAGAACCTGTTCATGGCCTTCCGCGGTTCGGCACGCTCCGGCGGCATCGGGCTCGGCCTGGCGATCGCCCGCGAACTCGTGCTGGCCCATGGCGGAACCATCGCCCTTGTGGAAAAGCCAGGCCCCGGCACGCTGTTTCGTGTCGAAATTCCCGATCGGCCTGTCGCTCTCGACGATTGGCGTGCCCGCGCCTGAAAAAAGATCTGCCGGAAATGCGGGGTGCCGGCCTTCACATGACGGCAAAATGACTCTTTTTTCCGAAAGGTGCTTGCAATCCTCCGCGGCACGTTTTAGAGGATCGCCACGCCGCCGACGACAGTCGGACCGGTACGCACCCGTAGCTCAGCTGGATAGAGCACCAGACTACGAATCTGGGGGTCAGGAGTTCGAATCTCTTCGGGTGCGCCATTTCCTTCTCTTCTGAAATGCCTTTGACTTCCGCGGCATACGGTGCTGACGGGGTTTTTGCGCGTTGTCGTTTGTCAACCGTCTGCTATGCGTCAAGCGCATGGCAGATAAGCGCGCAATGCGACTGAAGAATGATTGCGTTTTCGCGCCGCGGGCCTTTAAGCCATGGCCTCTGCCCGTCGGTGCACGATCGGGCCAATATGCGTTGTCTCATGAGGATGGATTATGCTGCGTGACCGGATCAGATTTAAGCCGCTGCTCGACAAACTGGTCAGTGCAGAGGAGGCCGCAGCCTACATCCAGGACGGCATGACGGTCGGCATGAGCGGGTTCACCCGCGCCGGAGAGGCGAAGGCCGTGCCGCTGGCCTTGGCCGAGCGTGCCAAGACCCATCCGCTCAAGATCACCCTGATGACCGGCGCCTCGCTCGGCAACGATCTCGACAAGACGCTGGCCGAGGCCCATGTGCTGGCGCGCCGCATTCCGTTCCAGTCGGATCCCGGTCTGCGCAAGGCGATCAATGCCGGCGAGGTGATGTTCATCGACCAGCATCTGTCGGAAACGGTCGAGCAGCTGCGCACCCAGCAGATCAAGCCGGTCGACATCGCCATCATCGAGGCGGTCGCCATCACCGAGACCGGCGGCATCGTTCCGACCACCTCGGTCGGCAATTCGGCGAGCTTCGCCATTCTCGCCGACAAGGTCATCATCGAGATCAACATTTCCCAGCCGGCCTCGCTCGAGGGCCTGCACGACATCTATATTCCGTCCCGCCGCCCGACCCGGATGCCGATCCCGATCGTCACTCCGGAAAGCCGTGTCGGCCTGCCTTTCATCCCGATTCCGCCGGAAAAGATCATCGCCATCGTCGTCTCGGAAAAGCAGGACAGCTCGTCCACCATCCTGCCCCCGGATGCCGAGACCAATGCGATTGCCGGCCATCTCAGCGATTTCCTGCTCAACGAGGTCAAGCAGGGCCGCCTGGGCTATGAGCTGCAGCCGCTGCAGGCCGGTATCGGCACGATCGCCAATGCCGTGCTGCATGGCTTCATCGACACGCCCTTCCATGACCTGAAGATGTATTCCGAAGTCCTGCAGGACTCGACCTTCGAGCTGATCGATTCCGGCAAGATGACCTTTGCGTCGGGTTCGTCGATCACGCTGTCGGCCGAGATGTACAAGAAGGTCCTGCCGCGACTATCCGAATACAAGCACCATCTGTTGCTGCGCCCGCAGGAGATCAGCAACCATCCGGAAGTGATCCGGCGTCTCGGTCTGATCTGCATCAACACCGCGCTGGAGTTCGACATCTACGGCAACGTCAACTCGACCCATGTCGGCGGCACCCACATGATGAACGGCATCGGCGGCTCGGGCGATTTCGCCCGCAACGCCTTCATGTCGATCTTTGTCACCAAGTCCATCGCCAAGAACGGTGCGATCTCCTCCGTCGTGCCGATGGTCAGCCATGTCGACCATACCGAGCACGACACCGATATCCTGGTAACGGAAGTGGGGCTCGCGGACCTGCGCGGCCTTGCGCCGCGCGAACGGGCGGCGGTGATCATCGCCAACTGCGTTGATAAGGATTACCGCGATCCGTTGCAGGACTATTACGATCGTGCCGTCAAGCGGGGCGGGCATACGCCGCATGTGCTCGAGGAAGCGCTCTCCTGGCATGTGAACCTGCGCGAGAAGGGCACGATGCGACCGGCGTGAGGCCGGTCGTTGCCAATGTTCGGAAGAGGCCGCGCGAATGCGGCTACACGGCGCAGAAGCTGCCGTAGAGCGCGGTGATCACATTGCGCGCCGGCTCGCTCTCAATGTGATACCAGATCGTCTGCCCATCCCGGCGGCCGGAGATGATCCGGTCGCGACGCAACAGCGCCAGATGCTGGGAAACGGTCGAGTCACGAATGCCGAGGAATTCGGCGAGCTGGCCGACCGAGCGCTCTCCGTCGATCAGCTGGCAAAGAATGAGCAGCCGGTGACGGTTGGCGAGCGCTTTCAGCAACTCGCTGGCGTCGTCGGCGGCTTCCTGCATGGTATCTGGATCAACTTTCATTCTTGCGTATCTACGTTATTCCGAATATATTGTCAAGTCGGTAGCCCTTGTTTCAAGGGGCTTGGAACTGCAGGAATACGCAAGATGCAGAAAGACAGAAAGATAGTTTGTCCTCAGTGTTCTGCCGTCAACCGCCTGGCGGCCGACCGCCCGGCCTCCGAGGCGCGCTGCGGCCAATGCGGTCATGCGATGTTCGAGGCCCATCCCGCCGATGCCGATGCCCCGACCTTCGAGAAGCATATGAGCCGCAACGAGATCCCGGTCCTCGTCGATGTCTGGGCGCCGTGGTGCGGACCCTGCCGGATGATGACGCCGGCCTTCGCCGAAGCGGCCGGTATGCTCGAGCCGGACGTCCGGCTGCTCAAGCTGAACTCGGAAAACGAGCCGCAGCTTGCCTCGAAACTCGGCATCCGCGGCATCCCGACCATGCTGCTCTATAAGGGGGGCCGCGAAATCGGCCGGGTGTCCGGCGCCATGTCGGCGCGCCAGATCGTCGACTGGACCCGCGCGCAGCTCGGTGCCGCCTGAGGCAGGGAAGCGAGCGGTCGAGCGAAAAGGCTGGAAAGCGCGTGCCAAGCCCGGTATGACGCAGCTGTAGCTGTCATCGTCCGGCGTTGGAGAGAGCGTGCATTCGAACTGCAACGATACCGCGTCCGCGCTTTCCCTGCCCCGCAAGGCGCCGCTGCGGGCGGCACTGCGCCGCGGCGCGCTGTTCGCCGGCTTGGTCCTGGTTCTGGCCGCCTGCGCCGGCCGGCCGATCGGCGTCATGGAGCCCACGAACCATACCGCCAACGGCACGACCAAGGTCGAGTTGATCGCGGCGACGACGCGGGCGCCGGCGGTCGACAAGGCGGTTCTTTTCACCGGCGAGCGCGGTTCCGGCCTGATGATCGACGCGGTGACCCTCTCCATCCCGCCCGATGCCAATCGCGAGATCGGCCAGGTCCAGTGGCCGAAACGCCTGCCGGCCGATCCGCAGAAGGAATTCACCACGGTCGCCGTCGATCCGATCACAAACGAAAAGGAAGGCGAGGCCTGGCTCAAGGGGCATGTTCCCAAGAGCCGCCGCGTCCTGGTCTTCGTCCACGGTTTCAATAATCTCTACGAGGAAGCCGTCTACCGCTTTGCCCAGATCGTCCACGATTCCAAGGCGGACGTGGTGCCGGTGGTCTTCACCTGGCCGTCGCGGGGTTCAATCTTCGACTACAATTACGACAAGGAAAGCACGAACTACTCGCGCGATGCGCTGGAGGACCTGCTGACGCAGATCGCCCGCAATCCGGCCGTCGGCGAAGTGACGGTGATGGCCCATTCCATGGGGACCTGGCTTGCGGTCGAAGCGCTGCGGCAGATGGCCATCCGCCACGGCCGTGTCGATCCGAAGATCAGCAATGTCATCCTTGCGGCGCCCGATCTCGACGTCGACGTCTTCGGCCAACAATTCCAGAGCTTTGCCGGCAAGGCGCCGCACTTCACCCTGTTCGTCTCGCGCGACGACCGGGCTCTCACCATATCGAAGCATATTTCCGGCAATGTCGACCGCCTCGGCCATATCGATCCGACGACCGAGCCCTACCGCTCGCAGCTGGAAATGGCCGGTATTTCCGTGCTCGACCTGACCAAGCTGAAATCCGGCGATGCGCTGAACCATGGAAAGTTCGCCGAGAGCCCCGAAGTGGTGCGCCTGATCGGCGAGCGGCTGATCGCCGGCCAGGCGGTGACCGATTCCTCCGTCGGGCTCGGCGAGAGCCTGGGCGCCGTCGCCATCGGCGCCGGCACCACGGTCGGTCAGGCGGCAAGCACAGTGATCAGCGCCCCGATCTCCATCTTCGACCCGCGCACCCGGCGAAATTACGGCCGCCAGTGGCTGCTGCTCGGCAACTCCGCCGGCAATACGATCGGCGCCGCCGGCACCGTGTTGACGCCGACCCGGCCTTGAGCGCGGTGACCGGCCGATCATGCCGGAAGCGCAAACCGTGCCCTTAGAGGTCCGCTGCGTGCAGCTCGAACAGCGGCGTGCCGTAGCCCGCAAGCGCGCCCTTGGGGGCCAGCTGGCGCGAAAGCACGCCGTCGGATGGTGCAACAACCGGGCGCAGCAGGGCGCCGGCCTTCAGGTAGCCGATGATCTCGCCGCGCCGCACGAGGCGGGGCAGGGCGGCGTCTTTTGTGCTGGATGGATGCTCGGGAAGGAAAAACCCGAGATGCGGTGCGGTGACCGTTTCCGCGCGGCGCGGAGCGGGAGCGGCAGGTTCTTCCGCCCTCTGTCCGACCTCGAATACCTCGCCGCCGCTCGCCACGATGTGCCGGGTGTCGTCCTGATACTCGAACTCCGCAATGCCGTAGCGCTGCATCAGCTCAAGGACGGATTGGATCCACGCGCTGCTCATAGCGGCCTCCCGAATCCGTCGGCCATCAGCCGCTCCAGATGATGGATGTCGATGCCGCCGGCCGAAAAGCCGGGTTCATCGAGCAGAGCCAGGTGAAGGGCGCTTGACGTCTCCACGCCCTCGATGGTCAGTTCTTGAAGCGCCCGCCGCATGCGGGCGATCGCGCTCTCGCGCGTCGGTCCATGGGCGATCAGCTTGGCGATCAGCGAATCGTAGTTCGGCGGGATTTCATAGCCGGGATAAAGATGGGTATCGAGCCGTACGCCCGGTCCGCCGGGCGCGATGAAACGCGTCACCTTGCCGGGCGACGGCGTGAAGTTGAAGGCGTGCTCGGCATTGATCCGGCACTCGATGGCATGGCCACTGAGAAGCACTTCGTCCTGGGTCAGCCCGAGCCTCTCGCCCATGGCGATGCGTAGCTGTTCGCGGACGATGTCCACACCTGTGACTTCTTCGGTTACTGGATGCTCGACCTGCACCCGCGTGTTCATCTCGATGAAGTAGAACGCGCCGTCCTCGTAGAGGAATTCGAAGGTGCCGGCGCCGCGATAGCCGATGGCCAGGCACGCCGCCGCGCAGCGCCGACCGATCGCGTCGATGGCGGCCGGATCGATGCCGGGCGGGGGCGTCTCCTCGATCAGCTTCTGGTGCCGCCGCTGGGTGGAGCAGTCGCGCGCGCCGAGGTGGATCGCATTGCCGTGATTGTCGGCGAGAACCTGGATCTCGACATGGCGCGGGAATTCGAGGAAGCGCTCGACATAGACCTCGGGATTGCCGAACGCCCGCCCGGCCTCCTCGCGTGCCATCTGCACGGCGGCCGCAAGCGATCCGGGATCGCGGACGATGCGCATGCCGCGCCCGCCGCCGCCGCCCGATGCCTTGACGATCAGCGGATAGCCGGTCTCCTCACCGACGGCGGCGATACGCGCCGGGTCTTCCGGCAGGGCGCTGTCGGGGCCGGGAACGCAGGGTACGCCGGCCGCGATCATCGCCCGCTTGGCGGCCACCTTGTCGCCCATGATCCGGATCGCCGCCGATGGCGGGCCGACGAAGACCATGCCGGCCCGTTCGACCATTTCGGCGAAGTCGGCGTTTTCCGACAGGAAGCCGTAGCCCGGATGGATCGCGCCCGCGCCGGTCAATTGTGCCGCAAGCAGGATTTCATGGCTGTCGAGATAGCTGCGCGCCGCCGGCGCCGGGCCGATGCAGAGCGCCTGGTCGGCGAGCGCCACATGACGGAGATTGCGGTCGGCCTCCGAATGAATGGCGATGGTCTTCAGGCCAAGGTCGCGGCAGGCCCTGAGTATCCTCAAGGCGATCTCCCCGCGATTGGCGATCAGCACGCTGTCGAACATGCGCATCAGTCCGAGGCAAGCAGGATGAGCGGCGTGCCGGGCGTCACCGGTTCGCCATCCGCGACGAGGATGGAGACAATGCGGCCGCCGCGCGGCGCCTCCACCGGATTGAGCATCTTCATCGCTTCGACGAGCGCCACCGTCTGGCCTTCCTCGATCAGGTCGCCTTCCTTCGCATAGGGTTCCGCACCAGGTGCGGGTGCGCGATAGAACGTGCCGGAAAGGCCGGCGACGATCACGGCCTCGTCGATCTCGGGGATATCGGGAAGCGCCATCAGCGCGGCGATCTCGGCCGCCGCCATGGCTTCGGGCGTATCGCGACGCGTGGGCACGACTGCAGGGGCGCCGCCGTTGCGGCCCGCCGTCTTGGCGAGACGGATGCGCATGCCGTTCTCGCTGACCTCCAGCTCGTTGAGCGTGGAGTTCTCCAGCATCTGCATCAGTCTCTCGATCGTCGAAAGGTCCATGGCGGTTCCCTCAACGCAGGAAGTTGGCGATGGCGATACCGTCGGCTTCCAGCGCCGCGCGGATCGTCCGGGCGATGTCGACGGCGGACGGCGTGTCGCTGTGCACGCAGATCGAATCGACCGGGGTGACGATGACGCGGCCGGTGATCGTCTCGATCGCGCCGTTCTTCACCATGCGCACCACGCGCGCCGCCGCTGCGTCGGCATCGTGGATGACAGCACCGGGCTTGCTGCGATGGACGAGGAAGCCCTCGTCGGTATAGGCCCGGTCGGCGAAGATCTCGGAGCGGCATTCCAGCCCCATCTCGCGCGCCAGCCGTTCCTGGTGGCCAAGTGCGATGGTCAGGCAGACGAGCTTCGGGTCGACGGCCTTGATCGCGTTGTTGACGGCCTGCGCCACGCTCTCGTCCTGCTGGGTGAGGTTGCCAAGCGCGCCATGCGCCTTCACATGGGTGATCGGGTGGCCTGCATAGGTCGAAAGTGCCTGCGCCGCGCCGATCTGATAGGCGACCAGCCGCTCGATCTCGCCGGCGGAAAAGGGAATGTTGCGCCGGCCGAAACCCCAGAGATCGGGGAAACCCGGATGCGCGCCGACGGCGACGCCCTTGGCCTTGGCGATGGCGAAGGTCGAGGCCATGATGTCCGGATCGCCGGCATGCATGCCGCAGGCGATATTGGCCGAACTGACGATCGACAGCATCGCCTCGTCGTCGCCCATGCGATAGGCGCCGAAGCCTTCGCCCATATCGGAATTGAGGTCGACGCTGAGTGACATGCCGCTTACGATCCCTGTTGATGTTTTCCCGAATAGTAGGTCGAGCCCAAGGGAATGCACAATGGCCGGACGAAGAAATGCTCTTGGTCTCCACCATATTCTGATATATCACCATGAGAGAGACGACGATGAAGGCAGGCATGCAGGAGCACGGCGATAATCCGCGGATCAGCCCGGAAGGGGCAGGGGCGCTTCTATTCGATGTCGCCGGCCCGGTTTTCGATGCGTCCTTGCAGGAACGCATCTGGGTTTTTGCCGATGGCCTCCGCCCCATTCCTGGCGTCTCCGAGGTCGCACCCGGCATGAACAACCTGATGGTCCTCTTCGACCCGCTTCGCCTCGACCCGGACAGGCTCGAAGCCCACATGCTCGGCCAGTGGACGGCGACGGAGGCTGCTCCGGCCGCTGGACGTCTGGTGGAGATCCCCGTCGTCTACGGCAACGAAGGCAGCGATCTTGCCGAAGTCGCCGCGTCAAAGGGGCTGACGGTAGAGCGCCTGGTCGCGATGCACGCTGCACCCGTCTATTCCGTTGCAGCCGTCGGGGCGATGCCCGGCTTCGTCTATCTCTCTGGGCTCGATCCGGCCCTTGCGCTGCCCCGCCGCGCGGTTCCCCGCATGGGCGTGCCCGAGGGTTCCGTCATCATCGGCGGCGCGCAGGCCGGCATCATGCCGCTGACGGCACCTTCCGGCTGGCATATTCTCGGCCACACCGATTTTCATCTGTTCGATCCGATGCGCGAACCGCCGGCCGCCCTTCGCGCCGGTGACCGTATCCGTTTCGTCGTCAAGGAGATCCGGGCATGATCGAGATCCTGACGACAGGCGCGGCCAACTCCGTGCAGGACCTCGGCCGCTTCGGCTATCTCGACGCCGGCGTCTCCCGCTCCGGCGCCATGGATGCGCCGGCGCTGGAACTGGTCAACCGAATGATCGGCAACGACGCTAGTGCCGCGGCGATCGAAGTGGCGATCTTTCCGTTTCGGTTGCGGTTCGGCCAGGCGACGCTGGTGGCCGTCACCGGCGCGGATTGCCCCGTGACCCTCAACGGAATTTCCTATCCCTCCTGGTGGACGCTGCCCGTTCGCACCGGCGACATGCTCGAACTCGGCCTGCCGCGCAGTGGCGCGCGCGCCTATGTCGCCATCTCCGGAGGCCTTCGCGTTCCCGCCGTGCTGGGCTCGGCCTCGACCGACCTGAAAAGCGGCTGGGGCGGCCTGGAGGGCAGGGGCTTGCGTCGTGGCGACCGGCTCGACACCGGCTTTGCGCCGATGACCGCGACCGGCTTGCCGGCGGGCTTCGGCCTGGAACCCGCGGAGATCGGCAGATCGACGCTCGACATTGGCGAGGACAGGCCGATCCGGGTTCTGCCGGGGGCGGAATACGGGTCCTTCGAGCCCGCGGCGGTCGAGGCCCTCGAAGCCGCCGCCTGGCAGGTCACGGACGATGCCAACCGCCAGGGCTATCGCCTGTCCGGCCCCGCACTCACCTTGACGCAAAAGCTCGAGCTGCATTCGCACGGCATCATGCCGGGCACCGTCCAGGTGCCGCCGTCAGGCCAGCCGATCATCCAGCTCGCCGAGGCCAATACCTGCGGCGGTTATCCGAAGATCGCCCATGTGATCGAGGCGGATCTCTGGCGGCTGGGCCAGTCCCCGGTCGGCAGTCGCCTGCGCTTCACTGTGGTAAGCCGCGCCGAGGCCGTCGCCGCGTTGCGCGCCGGGCGCGCCGCGATTGATCGTGCTGCCGCCTTTTCAGCCCTTGCCCGCAAGGACAAGTCGCATCCCGAACACCTGGCCGCGCTGTCTCGCGCGAAAGCCTGAAATCCTGACTGACGGAGCAAGACCATGAGATGGAAACGTACTCTTCAGCTGATCGACGTCCATTGCGAGGGCGAGATCGGCAAGGTGGCGGTCGGCGGCGTGCCGAAGATTCCGGGCGATACGATTGCCGAACAGCTGCACTGGCTGAACAACGACCCCAAGGGGCAGGAACTCCGCCGCTTCCTCGTGCTCGAGCCGCGCGGCGCGCCGATCGGCTCGGTCAATCTCCTGCTGCCGGCCAAGAACCCCAAGGCCGATGCGGGCTTCGTCATCCTGCAGCCGGACCAGGCCCATGCGAGCTCCGGATCGAACTCGATCTGCATCACCACGGCGCTGCTCGAAAGCGGCATCGTCGAGATGACCGAGCCGGAGACGACGGTGGTGCTCGACACCGCCGCCGGCCTGGTGACCGCCACCGCCACCTGCCGCGACGGCCGCTGCGAGCGGGTCAAGCTCACCATGGTCCCGTCCTTCGTGCATGAGCTGGACGTCAGCCTCGAGACCGAGCAATGGGGCCGCATCACCTTCGACCTCAGCTATGGCGGCATCTTCTATGCGCTGGTCGATGTCGGCCAGGTCGGGCTCACCATCGACAAGGCCAATGCCCGCGGCCTGGTCGAAGCCGGGATGATCCTCAAGGAAGAGATCAATCGCCGCATTCCGGTCGTCCACCCGGAAATCCCGGCAATCTCCGGCGTGGCCTACGTGATGTTCCGCGACGTCGATCCCGACGGCGCGATCCGCACTTGCACCACCATGTGGCCCGGCCGCGTCGATCGCTCGCCCTGCGGCACCGGCAATTCCGCCAACCTCGCAACGCTTTACGCGCGCGGCAAGGTCAAGGTCGGCGACGTGCTGAAATCCCGCTCGATCATCGGCTCGGAATTCGAGGTGGGCCTGAAGGAAGTCACCGAGGTCGCCGGACGCCCCGCCGTCATCCCGACGATCAGCGGCCGCGGCTTCACCTTCGGCCTGCACCAGGTGGCGCTCGATCCGTTCGACCCGCTGGCCGATGGCTTCGCCCTCACCGATGTCTGGGGACCCTCGGCGGGTTCGATTGGTTAATAGGACTGCTTTGCGGCGCGCCATTAACCCGGCGGTAATACACCGACAGGTTCTTGGTCGATCCAGACTTGCACTTTCCGACGGTGGCAGCTTAAGAAGCGATCGTATTCGCGTCGCCCTGATTGGTGCATGAGCAAGAAAAGTGGAAGATCATTTGTCCGTGGGAGCCCCTTCGCAAAACAACGCGCACAGTCTTTCCACGCTGCGCGGCACGTCGATATTTGCCAGCCTGAGCGCCGGCGAAGACAATGATTGGCTGGCGCGCTGTCACACGCGCAATCTTTGCGCCGGCGAAAGTCTCGTGGACTATGAGGACGCATCGAAAGATGTCTTCGTCGTGCAGAGCGGCGAGATTCGCGCCGTGCTGCGCTTCACCGTCGGCAAGGAGGCCATTCTCGGCACATTCCGGCGCGGCGACCTTTTGGGCGAACTGTCGGCGATCGACGAAATGGCCCGCTCGGCCAGCCTGATGGCGGTCAGCGATGCGGTCGTGACCGTCATTCCCTATGCCGTCTTCCACGACATCCTGCAGACCCGTCGGGAAGTCTGTCTGTCCCTGATGCGACTGCTGTCGGGCCGCATCCGCTCGATGAACGAGCGCGTGTCCGAGCTGTCCTTTCTCGACACCAAGCATCGTCTCTACAATGCGCTGCTGCGGCTCTCGCGCCTGCGCGGCGACGGCGGACGCGAGCGGATCATCTCACCGCCGCTCGTCCATGCCGAGCTTGCCGAGCATATCGGCTCCAGCCGCGAGACCGTGTCGCGGGAAATGTCGCGGCTGATCCGCGAACAGCTGATCGAACGCACCAGCCGCGCCATCATCCTGAAGAACCCGGTCGAGCTGTCGCGTCGCATTTCGCGCGCACTCGAGGGCTGAGCCGCGGAGCTGTGCCCCAAGACAGGTGTACCGCCGGCCCGGACGGCGGCGATTTAGCGCGCTCTAAAAATTAAGAAGAACTTAAAGTAGCGATCGGTAAAATTGATTCAAAATGGTTCAGCGTATCTCAGGCTCCACCTGCTAGGAAATCCTGCAGGATAAGCGGTTTGGAGCGAAGGAAGACCGGGCATGACCATTCTGATCGTAGAAGACAATCCGACGAATGCGATGATCCTGAAGCACCTTGCCAAGAAGGTGACCGAGGAGGAGATCGTGGTCGAGGCCGATGCCACCAAGGCACTGACGCTCTGCCACAACCGTTTCTACAATATGCTGATCGTCGATCACATGCTTCCGGGCATGAGCGGCCTGCAATTCGTCAAGGCGATCCGCATGATGGAGCGCTACGACGACATCCCCGTCGTCATGGTCACGGCCGACCAGGAGCCAGGCCTTCGCCAAGCCGCCAGGGCAGGCGGCGTGACCGACTTTCTCACCAAGCCGGTCGAAGCCGTGGCCTTTCGCTCGCTGCTCTCGTCCTACCTTGGACGTGGCCCGGCCCCCCAGGTCCTGGCCGGCTGAGACAGACCGCTCTTGATGGGTGCACACATGAAACCTCTCCTTGCCATTCTTCTGGCCGCGGTTCTCGCCGCGAGCCCTGCTGCAGCGCTCGACGAGCCGAAGGGCCCGGTGATCCTGACGATCGTCGGTGTCGTGGCGGAGCCGAACCGTGATGGGTCGGCGGTCTTCGACCTGGCAATGCTCGATGCCCTGAAAGGGCGGCGCGCAAAGATGGACACGCCCTGGACCCAGGGCGAGGTCGAATTTTCCGGTCCCTTGCTGCGCGAAGTGCTGAAGGCGGCCGGTGCCGAGGGCAGCCGCCTGCTTGTCCATGCGCTGAACGGCTATTCCGCCGAAGTACCGATGTCCGATGCGCTCGCCATGGACACCATCCTTGCCACCCGGCTGGATGGCGAGGTCATGACCGTGCGGACCAAGGGACCATCCATGCTGGTCTACCCCTTCGACCAGGATAGCTCGCTGTTCAACGAGAAGTACTTCGCTCGCTCCGTCTGGCAGATCAAACAGATCGAGGTCGTTCAGTGATACGAGTGCACAGGTCCGGCGACATCATGCGCAAGACAGGCAGCACCACGCTGATCCTGCAGCTGGTGTCGGCCGTCCTGTTGTTCGTGCTGATCGTGCTCTTCGTCGACATTTCCCGCCAGTTCCGGTTCCTCCAGGATGGCATTCGCGAGAACGCCGTCTGGTCGGTCTACCAGCTCGACCGTGAGGCGCGCGCGCTTGACTACAGCCTCGCCGAGCTGCGCCGTCAGCCGCCGAGCCCGGCGCTGCTCGGCGAACTTTCCCTGCGTTACGACATCCTCTATTCCCGCACGCAGCTGGTGATCGAATCGAAGTTCGGCGACTATTTCTCCGATGATCCGAAGGTTGTCCGGCTGCTGGGTGAAATCACGGCACAGGTCACGGCCTTTCAGGCAACCTTCGATGCCTACACCCTTGGCGATACGCCAACTGCGGCCGAGCTTGAAAGCCTTGACGACGCGCTGGCCGCTCTCTCGAAGACGACCGAGGCGCTGCTGATCCAAACCAACATGCAGCTGAGCGCCGACAGGGCCGACGCTCGCGACACCATTCTTGAGCTTGAAAAGACCTCCGCCATCATGCTCGGTCTTCTGATGGTCTCGGTGGTGTTCCTTGTCGTGACGCTGCGCCGGCAGCTGAAGTCGGTGCGCAAGGCCGGCGTCGAGCTGGAAGGCATGGCCCACCGTCTGACGGAAGCCTATGAGGCCGCCGATGCCGGCAACCGCGCCAAGTCGCAGTTCATGGCGACGATGGGTCATGAGATCCGCACGCCGCTTAACGCGATCCTCGGCATGTCGGAACTGCTGGAATTCTCCGAGCTTCCCGACGATGCCCTGTCGAGCGTGAAGACCATCCGTTCGTCCGGCGAGGCCTTGCTGGAGGTGATCAACGAGATCCTCGACTATTCGAAGATCGAACACGGCAAGCTGGAGCTCGAGGAGCGCGCCGTCGACATTCGCGCGCTGGCCGAAACCACGGTCAGCATCATCCGCGGCCGCGCCGACGACCACGGCAATACGGTCGTGCTCGACATCCCCGATTCACTCGATGCGCTCTTTGTGCGCACCGATCCGACGCGCCTGCGCCAGGTGTTGCTCAATCTCTTGTCCAATGCCGTCAAGTTCACCAGCAAGGGCACGGTGACGCTGCGTCTTCGCGAGTTTTACCGCCACGGCAAGCTGATGATGCGCTTCGAGGTCGAGGACACCGGCATCGGCATCGACGAGGCGGGTCTTGCCAAGTTGTTCAAGCCGTTCTCGCAGGTTGATGCCTCGATCAGCCGCAAATATGGCGGCACGGGCCTCGGTCTGACCATCTGCAAACAGATCGTCGAAAAGCTCGGCGGCGAGCTGGGTATGAGCAGCACAGTCGGCGTCGGCAGCATTTTCTGGTTCGAGCTTGCCGTCGTCGCCGTCGGCAAGGACGAGGTCCGCCGCCAGGCGACAGGGCAGGACAAGGCACCGCTGCCGCGCCTGCGCATCCTTCTGGTCGAGGACAATCGCGTCAACCAGATGGTCGCCACCCGCTTCCTCGATCGACTTGGACAGGAAGTCGTTGTCGCCGGGGACGGGGCGCAGGCAGTCTCGATCGCCCGGGAACAGGCCTTCGACGTCATTCTGATGGACATGCAGATGCCGGTCATGGACGGCATTGAGGCGACACGACGCATCATTGCCGACGGTGGACTGTGTTCTGCCACGCCGATCGTCGCGATGACGGCGAATGCCTCCGACGACGACCGGCGGCGTTGCATCGAGGCAGGCATGGCCGGCTTCGAATCGAAACCGGTAACGATGGAAAGGCTGCGCAACGTGATTCATTCGATCGTCGACATCCCGGTAAACGGGCAGGGCCGGGACATGCAAAACGACATCGGCCTGCCGGAACCGATCATCATCGACGACGTGGATTTTCCCCCGCTGTCGATCGAGGGCCTGGACGAGGCGCGCCAGTCCGAGCTGGTCGAGGCTCTGGGCGAGGACGTGTTCCGCGAGCTGGTCGAATCCTTTTTCTACGACGCGAGCGGGCTGATCCAGGATCTGCATGTCGCGTTGGCCAATCACGACCCTGAAAAGATCGATCGTGTTCTGCACACGATCAAGGGTGCCGCCGTCAATGTCGGCCTGAACGACATCGCCGACAGTGCGCATGCACTGCGCAGCCATCGACCGTCGCCTGCCGACGTCGACAAGCTGAGCGGCGAAATCGAGACCTTGAAATTCAAACTTGTCGCTTGAGAGCGAAGGAGGCGTCTATGCGTATCTTGCTGGTGGATGATAACAGCACCAACCTGAAGCTTCTGACGAAACTCGTCGGCAAGCTGGACAATTGCGAGGCGCTCGGTTTCGCAAGCCCTGACGCGGTGCTGTCGGCGCTTCCGGATCTCGATTTCGACATCGCGATCATCGACTACCAGATGCCCGTCTACAACGGCGTCGAGCTGTTCACCGAGATCGTGCGTTTCGAGAAATATGCCCAGGTGCCGGTGATCTTCGTCACCGCCGACAAGGACATGACGACCCGCATGGCGGCACTCAACGCCGGCGCCATCGACTTCCTGACGAAGCCGATCAATCCCGTCGAGTTCCAGGCGCGCGTGCAGAACATCGTGTCGCTCGCCCGCGCCCGCCGGCAGCTGGCCGACCAGGCCGAGTGGCTGCGCCGCGAGGTGGACCGCGCAGTTGGCGAACTGCGTCTGCGCGAGCAGGAGATCATCCATCGCCTGACGCTCGCCGCCGGCTACAAGGATCCGGAAACCTCGCGCCACACCCTGCGGGTGGCCGCCTACTCCGAGGCGATCGCGCTTGAGCTCGGTCTGCCCGAACAGTTCTGCAACGACATCCGCCTGGCCGCGCCGATGCACGACATCGGCAAGGTGGCGATGCCGGATACCGTGCTCCTCAAGCAGGGGCGTCTGACTGAGGCCGAGTACCGGCAGATGCAGGCGCATGCGCAGATCGGCAGCGACATCCTCGCCCGCTCGCATTCCTCGCTCCTGCAACTCGCATCCGAAATCGCCGCCAGCCACCACGAGCGCTGGGACGGCCAGGGTTACCCGAACCGGCTGGCCGGCACGGTCATCCCGATCTCCGGCCGAGTGGTCTGCATCGCCGACAATTTCGACGCGCTGACGACCGAGCGGCCCTACAAACCGGCCTGGTCTTTCGACCGTACTGTCGAGCATATCCTCGGTCGCTCGGGCACTCAGTTCGATCCGGATTGCGTCGCCGCCTTCGAGCGCGCATTGCCGAAGATCAGCTCGATCATGAAAAACGATCGGCGCGAGCAGCTCGAGGAGGCGGAAAGAACGCTTGCGGCACTTTCCGGCAAGGTCGCCTAGAGCCAGGAAACACTCCAAAGGCAGGTTTGACCCGCATCGGGAACATGCTATCTGCGGGGTCGAGACCCATGCCCCGGAGGTTTTGTCATGCGCTCGATCACCATCCGCCGCCCCGATGACTGGCACCTGCATCTGCGCGACGGCGCGATGCTCGAAGGGGTGATCGCCGACACCAGCCGGCATTTCGCCCGCGCCATCATCATGCCGAACCTCGTGCCGCCGGTCGTCACGACGGCGGATGCGAGGGCTTACCGCGAGCGCATCATGGCGGCGCTGCCGAAGGGGGGCCGCTTCGAGCCGCTGATGACGCTCTACCTCACCGAGGATACGAGCCCGGACGACGTGGAGGAGGGCGCGAAAAGCGGCCTGATCACCGCGGTGAAGCTCTATCCCGCCGGCGCCACCACCAATTCCCATGGTGGCGTGCGCGACATGGCAAAGGCCATGCCCGTGCTGGAACGCATGGCGAAGATCGGCCTGCCGCTCTGCGTGCATGGCGAGGTGACCACGCCCGAGGTCGACATCTTCGACCGCGAGAAGGTCTTCATCGACACCGTGCTCGATCCGCTGCGCCGCAGTCTCCCGGACTTGAAGGTGACGATGGAACACGTGACCACGTCGGACGGCATTGACTATATCCGCTCGGCCGAGCGCAACATTGCCGGCTCGATCACCACCCACCATCTGATCATCAACCGCAACGCCATCCTCGTCGGCGGGATCAAGCCGCACTATTACTGCCTGCCGGTCGCCAAGCGCGAGAGCCATCGCCTGGCGCTGCGGGCTGCCGCGACCTCGGGCGATCGCCGCTTCTTCCTCGGCACCGATTCCGCCCCGCATGTCGATCCGCTGAAGGAATGCGCCTGCGGCTGCGCCGGCATCTACACCTCGATCAACACCATGAGCTGTCTCGCCCATGTGTTCGAACAGGAAGGCGCGCTGGACAAGCTCGAAGCCTTTGCCTCGCTGAACGGTCCGGCCTGGTATGGCCTTGCGCCCAACGACGAGACCATCACTCTGGTCAGGCGCGATGCGGCTGTGAGCTTCCCGGCCAAGATCGAAACGGGGGCCGGACCGGTGACCGTCTTTGATCCCATGTTCCCGCTGCATTGGGACGTCGCGTAGGGAGTCGACGCCAAGGCCCGGGCCGATCGGCTATTCCTGTGCCCGTCTGCGTATCGGGTTGTCGAAGCGCGACGCATGGCTTAGACAAGTGTTCATTCTGGCATCTTCAATCGGGGTAGTGTTTCATGAGCTTTCAGGAAGCGGTTCAGGCCGTTCTGTCAAAATACGCCACCTTCACCGGTCGCGCGGCGCGCCCCGAGTTCTGGTGGTTCATGTTGTTCGTCTTCATCGTCAACATCATCACCGGCATAGTGGACGGAATGCTGTTTGACGGCCAGGTGCTGAATACCGTGGCCATGCTGGCCCTGATCGTTCCGCAGCTTGCCGTTGGCGCCCGCCGCCTGCATGACATCGATCGTTCCGGCTGGTGGCTGCTGCTGGCGCTCGTGCCGGTCGTCGGTTGGATCGTCCTCATCTACTTCAATGTCCAGCCGGGCCAGCCAGGCGAAAATCGCTTCGGCCCGCAGCCGGTTGCTTGACCCGCGCATGAGAAGTTCGACCGGCTGAAAAGGAGCCGGTCGAACCTCGCGGTCTTTGGGTATTCAGGGCTGGGTCGCGTTCTTTCCATGGCCCATGCCCATGCCCTGACCATGGCCCTGGCCCTGGCCCATCCCTTGGCCCATGCCCTGTCCCTGCCCACCGCCGCAGCGCTCGAAAGCCGGCAGGTGCTTGTTTTCCGAGGCGTCCCGGAGGGCTGTGAACACGATCTGAACGTCCGCGTAATCCTGAACGGCAGGCATCAGCTTCTTGTCGTAGAGATCGCGGTTGGCGATCTCGGCATCGACGCCCATCTTGCAGGCTTCGGCGAGCGTTTCGGGCACGAGGGCGGCAAACTCTGCGGAGCCCAGATGAGGGTTGGTGGTCTTCTGGTCCAGCCCGTAATTCTGCAGAAGCGCGTTCAGTTCGGATGCATGCGTCTGCTCGGCGCGGATGATGTTGCTGAACGGCCGGACCTCGCCGAATTTCGCCATGACGGCGGCATAGAAGGCTTCCGCCCTGTGCTCGTCTTCCAGCGCTGCCTCAATGGCGGTCCGTGCGCCGTCGGTCAGCGTTGCGGCCTTGGCGGTAGTGCCGATGGTCGTTACTGCGATCAGGCCCGCTGCGATGATCGAAAGGGTCATTCTGGACATGTTTGTCTCCTTCAGTGTCGTGTCGATTGCAGGATTTGTGTGATCAGTGGCCGTGTCCGCCTCGCCCCTGAGGCCGGCCTTGCGACCGGTTGCGGTTTCGGCGGTTGAAGAGCGGCATGAGCCAGATGAAGAATCTGCGAAACATGAACTTCCCCCGGGGTTAGTCGGCCTGCCGAGGACAGCCGCCTCGGCCTAAATCTCTGCTTTGGCTGTCGATTCATTTATATATGGAAAATCATATCTATCTGATGGACGGCAGATTAATTCGCGGTAAGCCGAAGATGACATGGACTTAACGATCGCTGCGCGAAGTCCGGTTCTCCAACGGTGGCCCGGGCACCCAAAGGCTCCGCGGAAATGGCAAGGGCGGCATGAAACGCTGCGTTTTCACTGTCGAATGTCTGGAAACGGGCACATCTTGCTGCTAAGCCGCGTGGCAAGGGAATGCTTGATTTTCGCCGCCGTCGTCGCGAGAACACAAGCAATCGACCCAATGCAACGCGAACACGAGGATCCGCCCATGATCACCACGACCTTTCCCGAACCGGCCGTCATGGCGGAACTGATGGCGAAGATGCTGTGGGAGATCAAGGCGGTGCATTTTTCCGCCGACAAGCCCTACAAGCTCTCCTCCGGCATGATGAGCCCGGTCTATATCGACTGCCGCAAGCTGATCTCCTATCCGCGCATCCGCTCGGCGATCATGGATTTTGCCGCCGCCACCGTGATGCGCAATGCCGGCTTCGAGCAGTTCGACGTGGTGGCCGGCGGTGAAACGGCCGGCATTCCCTTTGCCGCCTTCCTCGCCGAACGGCTCGGCCTGCCGATGATCTACGTGCGCAAGGCGCCGAAAGGCCACGGCCGCAACGCCCAGATCGAGGGCCATATGCCGGAAGGCGCACGGGTGCTGGTGATCGAAGACCTGACGACGGCCGGCGGCAGCATGTTTAAGTTCATCGATGCGATCCGCGCTGCGGGCGGCGTCGTCGATCACGGGGTCGCGCTGTTCTACTACGACATCTTCCCCGAAGCCGGGGAACGCTTCACCAACGGCAACGTCACGCTGCATCATATCGCCACCTGGCGCAACGTGCTCGCCGTCGCCCGCGAGCGCCGACTGTTCGACGACAAGACGCTGTCCGAGGTCGAGGCTTTCCTTGATGCGCCGCTCGCATGGTCGGGCCGCAATGGCGGGGTCGCTTCGCTCGGCTGAGGCGGGGCTGGCCTTTTCGCGTCGAATGGATTAAATCGATTGAAATCCATTCGGGCAGTGAAGCTTATCGGGAGGACGGTCGGATGATCTTGTGTTGCGGGGAAGCATTGATCGACATGCTGCCGCGGGAGACGACGCTCGGCGAGCGCGCGTTTGCCCCCTATGCCGGCGGCGCGATCTTCAACACCGCGATCGCGCTCGGCCGTCTCGGCATTCCGACCGGTTTCTTCACCGGTCTTTCCGACGACATGATGGGCGACATCCTGCGCGAGACCCTGGCGTCCAGCGGCGTCGACTCCGCCTTCTGCGCGACGTCGTCGCGGCCGACGACAATCGCCTTCGTCAAGCTGGTCAATGGCCAGGCGAGCTATGCCTTCTATGACGAGAACACCGCCGGCCGGATGATTTCGCCCGGTGATCTGCCGGCGCTCGGCGCGGATTGCGAGGCCCTGCATTTCGGCGCGATCAGCCTCATTCCCGAACCCTGCGGTTCGACCTACGAGGCGCTGATGGCGCGCGAGCATCAAACCCGCGTCATTTCGCTCGACCCCAATATCCGCCCCGGCTTCATCAAGGACAAGGCCGCGCACATGGCGCGGATCAACCGCATGGCCGCCATGTCCGACATCCTCAAGTTCTCCGACGAGGACCTCGAATGGTTCGGCCTGTCTGGCAGCCATGACGATCTCGCCCGCTATTGGCTGGATGCCGGAGCCAAGCTCGTGGTCATCACGCGCGGCGCCGACGGCGCGACCGGCTACACCGGCCGTTTCAAGGTCTCCGTGCCGAGCCAGCGTGTTCAGGTGGTCGACACGGTCGGCGCTGGTGATACCTTCGATGCGGGCATTCTGGCATCGCTGAAGCGGCAGGACTTGCTGACCAAGGCCCGGGTCGCGGCGCTCGATGAGGCCGCCGTGCGTTCCGCCCTGGAGCTCGGCGCGCGGGCTGCTGCGGTCACCGTTTCTCGCGCTGGCGCCAACCCGCCCTTCGCCTCTGAGATCGGCTTCTGAAATCGCTCAGGGCCAGCCGTCGGCGGGTCAGGCTTCCGGCTGGTATTCGAGGATGTCGCCCGGCTGGCATCCGAGCGCCTCGCAGATCCGTTCCAGCGTGTCAAAGCGTACGCCTTTGACCTTTCCGGATTTCAACAACGAGATGTTCTGCTCGGTGATCCCGACGATCTCCGACAGTTCCTTCGATCGCATTTTTCGTTTGGCCAGCATTACATCCAGATTGACGACGATCGGCATGCGTTAGACGAAGCTCCGGTTGTCGGCTTCGATCCCGGCCGCGATCACCATGATGTGGCCGAGAACGAACAGTAGTCCGGCCAGAATGAACAATCCGATGTCTGTGCTGGAAATGCCTATGGAGAGCATTTTCTGTCCCGGAGGATTGTCATAGGTGGCCACCAATATCGCAAGCGTGCGCGATAGCAAACTCGAAATGCCTCCGATCAGGGCAAGATAGCCGGTGCGGCGCAGAAGCACACCGCTTCTCTCCGAGAATATGTCGCCCTTCTCGAAATGGTCGAACATTGCCCAGAGCGTCCAGATGCCGGCGGTGATTAGGATGCTGTTCGCGACAGCGAGAGCGGCAAGCCCGCCAAGGGCCCTTCCGCTCAGGGCAAGCGGGTACGTCCCGGAAAGCGGATAGCGGGCGATCAGGACCTTCAGCCCTTCGATGTCGAAGGCGACCATCCAGGCAAGATAGGCAAGAGCGGCAGCAAAGCCGACCGCAGCCAGGGCTATCAGCAGTTTCATCTTGCGGCTCAGGGACCTGATGCGGGTCAGTGGAGTTTGGGTCATCGAGAAAATCTCTTATTGAGGGGATTGTAAAAATTATCGTATTACAATAATTAAATCTCGTCAATCACTGTGGGATATCTCCATGAAGAACGCTTTCATCAGCCTCGTCCTCTTTGCTTCGGCCCTTGTCGGGCTGCCTTCCTGTATGTCGAGCGGCATATCCAGCGCCGCCAAGTTGGCCGCACTCTCACCGCTCGATGCCAATCCGGCGGAATTCCGTGTCGCCCTCTTTGCGCCAACTGCATTGCGGTTGAAGACAGGGGATGCTCGCCTCGGGTTTGGTTGGTCGGAATCAGGAACGCTCGCCAGCACCAAGGTATTCGATCTGCAGATAGTCTCAGGAAATGCGGCCGCTTTGCAGTCGTTGCCGCCTCCGCGGCTCGGCCAGCAAGCCATGATGCTCAGTCTCGGCGCTCGCGAAGTTGAATCCGTTGTGAAATTCCAGCAGACCGTTCGCGAGGCGAAACAGGCCGGCCACAACGGCAGCGGCAACCTTTCTGTCAGTCTAGCCGGCGGATGCTGGAGTGAGCCGTTTCCGGCCGAAGGCCAGCCATTGCCCTTGGATATCTGGCTGCAGGCAAGTGCAGGCAGCGAATATCTGCCGGTCATTCGCGGCGTCGATCTGCGGACCATCCTCAAACAAGCCGGTCTCAAATCGGTGCCGCAGTGCGTGAACGCGTCTTAGGCCTCAACCTTGCGCGGCGTCGAGCAGAGCCTTGATGAGCCCGGCGGTCGAGCTGTCATGGCCGGTGGCCGTAACCTTGCCCTCGACGACCGGCAGGAGCCCGGTCGCCAGTTCCTTGCCGAGTTCCACGCCCCATTGGTCGAAGGAATTGATGCGGAAAATCACCCCTTCGACGAAGACCCGATGCTCGTAGAGCGCGATCAGCCGGCCGAGCGCATAGGGCGTCAGTTGGTCGTAGACGAAGGTGATCGAAGGGCGGTTGCCGGAGAAGACGCGGTGCGGAGCGAGGAAGTCGGCTTCCTCGTCGGGGACACCCTTGGCGGTCAGCTGGCTCTTGGCTTCGGCGAGCGTGCGGCCCTTCATCAGCGCTTCGGACTGCGCCAGGCAATTGGCGATCAGCAGTTCATGCTGGTGCCTGAGATCCGGCTCGAAGCCGTTGGCGGCGATCATGAACTCCGTCGGAATCACGCTCGTGCCCTGGTGGATCAGCTGGTAGAAGGCGTGCTGGCCATTGGTGCCGGGCTCGCCCCAGACGACGGGGCCGGAAGCACCCTGGACCGGCTTGCCGTCGATCGTCACGCTCTTGCCGTTCGATTCCATGTCGAGCTGCTGCAGATAGGCGGGAAAACGCGACAGCCTCTGATCGTAGGGCAGGATGGCGCGCGTCTGGTAGCCGAGCACATTGCGATGATAGACGCCGAGCGCGCCGAGCAGCATCGGCAGGTTCTGGCCGAACGGTGCGTTGCGGAAATGCTGGTCCATTGCATGGCCGCCATCGAGGAAGCGGCCGAAATCCTCTTGGCCGATGGCGATCATCAGCGGCAGGCCGATCGCCGACCAGATCGAATAGCGCCCGCCGACCCAGTCCCAGAAGCCGAACACCCGCTCTGAATCGATGCCGAAGGCGGCGACCTTGTCGAGCGCCGTCGATACCGCGGCGAAGTGCTTGCCGACCGCCGCCTCGCCGAGTTTTTCGGCGACGAACCGCCGCGCCGTCTGCGCATTGGTCATCGTTTCGATCGTCGTGAACGTCTTCGAGGCGACGATGAACAGCGTCGTCTCGGCGGCAAGCGTCTTCAGCGTGTCGGCGATATGGGCGCCGTCTATATTGGAGACGAAATGCAGGCGCGGACCGTCGTGGAACGGGGCGAGCGCCAGTGTCGCCATGACCGGACCGAGGTCGGAGCCGCCGATGCCGATGTTGACGACATCGGTGATCGCCTTGCCGGTCGCGCCCGTGAGCGCGCCCGAGCGGATCCCTTCGGCGAAGCGGCCCATGGCGGCGAGAACGGCGTTGACGCCGGGCATCACGTCTTGTCCGTCCACCAGGACCGGCGTGTTCGACCTGTTGCGCAGCGCGGTGTGCAGGACAGCCCGGCCTTCGGTGAAATTGATCGGCTCGCCCGAGAACATCGCGTCGCGCTTCTCGGCAACGCCCGCCGCCGCGCAGAGCTCCTCGAGCAGGGCCATGATCTCCCCGTTCACCGCGCATTTGGAATAGTCCATCAGCAGGTCGTCCAGCGTCGTGCTGAAGCGGGCGAAGCGCCGGGCATCGGCGGCAAAGGCGGCGCGCAGATCCTCGGCACGGGTGGCCGCGGCAGTGCTCGTGAGTTTGTCGATGATTGCCTGCATCTTCGTGTCCCTGATTTGGCGGAGATGGGGGCGACACTATTCCGGGCGGTGCCGGCGATCAAGCGCACGAAAACGCCCGGACTGCGCTGGGCAAATCCGGGCGTCTGCACTGGCTCGACCGGGAGCGGTCGTTATTTGGTCGGTTCGCTGTCGCGCAGTTCGCGCCGCAGGATCTTGCCGACATTCGACTTCGGCAGTTCGCTGCGGAATTCGATAAAGCGCGGACGCTTGTAGTTGGTGAGATTGGTCGCGCAATGCGCCTTCAGGTCGGCCTCGGTGAGGGCCGGGTCCTTCTTGACGACGAAGATCTTCACCGCCTCGCCGGAATGGGCGTCGGGAACCCCGATCGCTGCGCATTCGAGCACGCCCGGATGCATCGCGGCCACTTCCTCGATCTCGTTCGGATAGACGTTGAAGCCCGAGACGAGGATCATGTCCTTCTTGCGGTCGACGATCTTGACGTATCCGCCCTCGTTCATCATGCCCATGTCGCCGGAGCGGAAGAAGCCGTCGTCGGTCATGACCTTGACCGTCTCCTCCGGTCGCTGCCAGTAGCCGGCCATGACCTGGGGGCCGCGGATGCAGATTTCGCCGACTTCGCCGATCGGCAGCGTGGCGCCCTCCTCGTCGCGGATCTCGATGTCCGTCGAGGGCAGGGGCAGTCCGATCATGCCGCTGAATTCGGTGCTGTCGAGACGGTTGACGGTAGCGACCGGCGAGGTTTCCGAAAGGCCGTACCCCTCGGTGATCGGGCAGCCGGTCATCTGGTACCAGCGTTCCGCCACCGGCCGCTGCACGGCCATGCCGCCGCCGAGCACCAGCAGCAGCGAGGAAAAATCGAGGTTCTTGAAGTCCGGATTGTTCATCAGCGCGTTGAACAGCGTGTTGAGGCCGGGGAAGATATGCGCCTTGTGGTTCTGCAGTTCCTTGACGAAGGCCGGGATGTCGCGCGGATTGGCGATCAGCACGTTGTGGCTGCCGGTGGCAATCCCCATCAGGGAATTCACGGTGAGTGCGAAGATGTGGTAGAGCGGCAGGGCGCAGATGAAGGTCATGACCTCCGGCCGGCCCTTGATCGCGAAGGCCGCCTCGAGCCAGATGGCGATCTGCTGCTTGTTGGCGAGCAGGTTGGCATGGGTCAGCGTCGCGCCCTTGGAAACCCCCGTCGTGCCGCCGGTATACTGCAGGAAAGCGACGTCGCTTGCGACCACGTCGACCGGCTTCAGCGTCTGGCGGGCGCCCTCGGAGAGAACGGTCTTGAAGCTGGTATGGCCGGGGATCGACCAGGCCGGAACGAGCTTTTTCACCTTGCGCACGACGAAGTTGACGATATGGCCCTTCAGGCCCAGCATGTCGCCCATGGTGGCGACGATGACATGCTTGACCGGCGTATTGGGCAGGACCTGCTGCACAGTGCCGGCGAAGTTCTCCAGCACGATGATTGCCTTGGCGCCGGCGTCCTTCAACTGGTGCTGCAGCTCGCGGGGGGTGTAGAGCGGGTTGACGTTGACGACCGTGAAGCCTGCCCGGAGGATGCCGTACACGGCAACCGGATTTTGCAGGATGTTCGGCGTCATGACGGCGACGCGGTCGCCCTTGACAAGACCCTTTGCCTGAAGCCAGGCGCCGACCTTGCGCGACTGGATCTCCAGTTCGCGGAAGGTCATGCCTCGGCCCATGCTCGAAAATGCCAGGCGGTCGGCATAGGTGGCACAACTGCTCTCGAAAAGACTGCCCAGCGACGGGTGGGCATGGGGCGCGATATCCGCGGGCACAGCCGACGGATAAGAATCGAGCCAAATTTTCTCCGATGCCCGGCCACTGAGGCGGCTGGTTGCGTCCGTCATGTATTCCCCTCCCGACGTCCATTGTGCCATGTCTGCCGTAAGCGGCGGACCTGCGATCCTCCCAGATGCTTTAGCGAGCTTATGCGTTTGGCAGTCCGGTTCAAGTCCCTAGCTCTATATAACCTTGACGTAAGCGTCAATAATCCACCGGCCGTCGTCCAAGGCTTTGGCGTAGCTCACCTTCGCACAGCAAGGAGCGTAGACAACCGCGCCGATCGGCCTGGCAAACGTCCGTCGCGCTTTTGACCGGCGGGAACTTTCTGGCCGCTGCGACCGTTTCGCCTTCATCGCCACACTGGAAAAAGGAGGGTGCGCCATGCATCAGAATACACAAGCGACGAACCGCGACCCCTATGTCAAGGATACGGCATCACTGATCGCCAGCGACAAGGTCGACGGCACCGCCGTCTATGGTGTCGACGGTGAGCGGATCGGCTCGGTCAAGCGAATCATCCTGGAAAAGCGTGGCGGTCGCGTGGCCTATGCCGTGCTGAGCTTCGGTGGCTTCCTTGGCATCGGTGACGACTACTACCCGCTGCCCTGGGAAAAGCTCACCTATGACGAGACGGTCGACGGCTACCGCATCGATCTTACCAAGAAGCAGATTGAAGGCGCTCCGCGTCTGGCCGACGATAATGGTGACTGGTATCGCGACAACGGTCGCAATGTCTACGACTTCTACGGCGTGCCGCCCTACTGGATCTGATCGTTCCGCGCATTGTCTTGCAGGGCCCCGCTTCGGCGGGGCCTTTGCTTGTCTGGCGCCTTTCTCGGTCAGGGAGTCTTCGCGCCGCGTTCTCGCGGATTGACTGACAGATGCTCTTGGTTTTCATTTTGCGATGCGGTAAGTATCTTCTCGTAATCAATAAATCTAATTCACGGCATAGAAGTCGGCGTTCGTTCTTCTTCCTCAATTCTCCGATTTCACTGTAAGTCGGACCAGGTTCGAACGAAGACACCTTCGGCCGATTGAGCCAAATGGAGTTGGGCGTGCGCATTGCAATCATTGGTACGGGTTATGTCGGACTGGTTTCGGGTGTTTGCTTGTCGGATTTCGGCCACGAGGTCGTGTGCATCGACAAGGCCGCTGAAAAGATCGCCCAGCTCAACCGTGGCGAGGTGCCCATCTTCGAGCCGGGTCTCGACGATCTGATTCACAAGAATGTCGCGGCCGGGCGCCTGCGTTTTACCACGGATGTTGTCGAACCGGTGGCCAGTGCGGATGTGGTGTTTCTCGCGGTCGGCACGCCCTCGCGCAAGAGCGACGGCCATGCCGATCTCACCTATGTCTTCGCCGCAGCGCGCGAAGTGGCTGCCGCCGTTAGTGGCTTCACCGTGATCGTCACCAAGTCGACCGTGCCGGTCGGCACCGGCGATCAACTGGAGCGGATCATTCGTGAAGCCAATCCGGATGCCGACGTGGCTGTCGTCTCCAACCCGGAATTCCTGCGCGAAGGTGCCGCCATCGATGACTTCATGGCGCCGGACCGTGTCGTGGTCGGCATGAACGACGATCGGGCGCGCTCCATCATGGCGGAGGTCTATGCTGCCCTCGATCCGGTGCGCCACCCGGTCATCTTCACGTCGCGTCGGACCGCGGAACTGACCAAATACGCCGCCAACGCTTTCCTGGCGCTGAAGCTTGCCTATATCAACGAGATCGCCGATCTCTGCGAACAGGTCGGCGCCAACGTGCAGGACGTTTCCCGCGGCATGGGTCTGGACAGCCGCATCGGGCTCAAGTTCCTCAATGCCGGACCGGGCTATGGCGGCTCCTGCTTCCCGAAGGACACACTGGCGCTGGTCAAGACCGCGCAGGATCACAACAGCCCGATCCGCCTGATCGAGACGATCGTCGGCATCAACGAGACCCGCAAGCGTGCCATGGCTCGCAAGGTCGAGCGCGCGCTTGGCGGCGAACTGCGCGGCAAGACGATCGGCATTCTCGGCCTGACCTTCAAGCCGGACACCGACGACATCCGCGAATCGCCGGCGCTGGCGATCGTCCAGGCGCTGCTTGACAAGGGCGCCACGCTGAAGGCCCACGACCCGGAAGGCATGCCGGCGGCCCGCCACGTCATGCCGGAACTCTCCTACCATGACGATGTCGATGCGGTCGCCGACGGGGCCGACGCCCTGGTGATCATCACCGAGTGGAAGCAGTTCCGCTCCCTCGATCTGCCCCGTCTGAAGGGCATGATGAAACAGCCCGTTCTCGTCGACCTGCGCAACATCTACACGCCGTCGGAGGCGCGCAAGCACGGTTTCGTCTACGAGAGCGTCGGTCGCGCGGAGTAAAACACCTCCGCGGATTGGCGGGTCGAGAAAGCGCTGCCGCCCGCCCTGGCGGCGGCGCAGCCCGTTCGGTGCGGCGTTCGAGCGGGCCTCGCGCGCATCCGGTGCAGATGTTCAAAGAATTCCTGGGTTGGACCCGCGGCAGATTCCTGTTTTCATCTGTGGCTCCGAAGCCCAAGGCCCGGACGATAGCCCGGCCTCGCATGCTTGAGCATGGGACCCACTCTCGATTTGCGGACTGCGAAAGTGCCGATCGAGAGCGGAATTCGATGGCCGCGACGAAAAAAATAGGTTGGCCATTCAGATCGTTGAAACCCTCAAATGGCCTGCCGCGGTGGCGACGCGGAGCGCGCCCAAAGGCAGCCGATCTCCGGGGCAACAAGATAACTTTACAAAAATGAGGATGTTGAGTGGTGCCGCTTGCAGGACTCGAACCTGCGACCCCATCATTACGAATGATGTGCTCTACCACCTGAGCTAAAGCGGCCAACGCGAACCGCAGCGCGTGCGGTTCGTTGATCTGTCGGCGCTGATACAGGCATCGCGCCGGAATTTCAAGCCGGGATTTTCCGCTTCTGCGGTTTTCCTGTTTGGCAAAGCCCTGCGGTCCCTAACGGCGGCCTCAGAGCGCGAGGCGGGCGCGGGCAGCCTGGTATTCGCTCTCCAGCCGGTCGACGACCGCCCCGACAGGCTCGACCGCCTTGACCGCGCCGATGCCCTGGCCGCAGCCCCAGATGTCCTTCCACGCCTTGGCGCCGGTGGTCGCCTTGTCGAAATCCATCTTCGACGGATCGGCGACCGGCAGGTTGTCCGGATCCATGCCGGCGGCGACGATCGACGACTTCAGGTAGTTGCCGTGGATGCCGGTGAAGAAATTGGAATAGACGATGTCGTTGGCATGGGCTTCGACGATCGCCTGCTTGTAGGCGTCCGACGCCCGCGCCTCGGTCGTGGCGATGAAGGGCGAGCCGATATAGGCCATGTCGGCACCCATCGCCTGGGCGGCAAGAATGCCGCCGCCGGTCGAGATCGCGCCGGCCAGCAACAGCGGCCCGTCGAACCATTCGCGGATTTCCTGGATGAGCGCGAAGGGCGACAGCGTGCCGGCATGGCCGCCGGCGCCGGTCGCCACCGCGATCAGGCCGTCGGCGCCCTTGCGGATCGCCGAATTGGCGTGGCGGTTGTTGATCACGTCATGCAGCACAATGCCGCCATAGGAATGCACGGCAGCGTTCACTTCCGGCACCGCGCCGAGCGAGGAGATGACGATCGGCACCTTGTATTTCACGCACATCATCAGATCATGCTCCAGCCGCTTGTTGGAGGGATGGACGATCTGGTTGACGGCGAAGGGGGCCGCCGGGCGCTCCGGATTCTTGGCATTGTGGCTCGCCAGTTCCTCGGTGATCTCAGCCAGCCATTCGTCGAGCTGGGCCTCCGGGCGGGCGTTCAGCGCCGGGAACGAGCCGACAATGCCGGCCTTGCACTGCGCCAGCGTCAGGTCGGGATGGGAGATGATGAACAGTGGCGAGGCCACCACCGGAAGCCTGAGATTGTCGGAAAGGACCGGGGGAAGAGCCATGGAGAGCCTCGCTAGATGTTACGTTTACGGAAACGTCAATAAACTAGCAGAAGCCGGGCGCAAGGAAAAGACCACCGGCGGTGTCTCGTGCCGCCGCCTGGGCATTCACCGCTGGGGGCGCCGGCGCCGGCGCCCGCCCGTCGATGTGGCCGGTCCTCATGAACGCCACTTTCTTCTGCGTATCCCGTGTAACACAAACGGCAGGGCTTGCGGATCGCGGCGCCAGCCGTTACCGAATCGTTAAAAGCACAGTTGTGGCGGGACAGTTGCCGCCGGCAGGAGCAGGATCGCCCTTGAACGGATTGGAAGCCGCTATCAGAAACGCTCTCGAGCGCTCGGATCGCACCAATGCGGAAACCCGCGCCCGGATCTATCAGTCGGCGCGCCAGGCGCTGGAAAGCGGGTTGCGCAAGCAGAACATCAATGACGCCGAAACGGTCGCCCATCAGCGCCACCGGCTCGAGGCGCTGATCCACGCGATCGAGCAGGAGGAGCGCAGCCGTCTCGACGACGCCGTCAGCCCCCCGGAACCGCCGATGCGCCCCGCAGCCGCTGAAGCGCCTGCACCTGTTTCGGCCCCTGACGTTTCCCCGCCCATCACGGCCTCGCCGCGTGCCGAGCCCCGTTTCGGCGAGCCGGGTCATGCGACCCCGTCACCGGCCGTAGGCGGCGAAGGCCTGACCGCGTCCCGTCACCATTGGCCCGAGCCGTCCGTTGATAAGCCGGACGGGCGTCCGCTCGGTGAAGCGGTCGACGAGGCGATCGAGGTGCGCGCCGAGGCGCCGATCCGGCCGCGCAAGCCGCGCCGCGGCGTCTACTCGCGCCTTTTCGCGCTCTCCATTCTGTTCGCCACGCTCGGCATGGGGGCCTGGTGGGTGTATTCGACCGGCCTGCTGCTGTCCGTGTCGGAGCGCGATACCAGCGTTCCCAATCCGCCGCCGCGCGCCGAGGAAGAGGATTTCACCGGCGCCGAACCGGCGGCAAAACCGGCTCCCCAGCCTGCCACGGATCAGCCGGCCGAAACGACCGCCGAACCACGCGTGCTCGATACGCAGAGCGGTTTCTCCGACAGCTGGATCCAGGTGTTCGAGCCCAAGCAGATCTCCGCGATCCGGGCCCGTGGCAATGCCCTGGTCGATGTCGTCGCGGCGAGCGATGGCACGGCGGTGCAGGTGGTTTCGCGCAGCGCAGATGCCGACGGCAGCGCCGAGATCACGGTTCCGACCGAGGTGCTGCAGGAGATGGCCGGGCGAACCTCGACCATCGCGGTGACGCTTCAGTCGGCCGACGACAAGCCGGTGCAGATTTCCATTGCCTGCGATTTCGGCCGGCTCGGTGACTGCGCGCGCCACCGGTTTACCGTCAATCCGGAAAAGTCCGACGTGTTGTTCCGCGTGTCGTTCGATCGCACCATGTCGCCCGGCACAGCCGGCCGCCTGTTGTTGAACGGCGATCTCGGCGGCACCGGCCGCGGCGTCAATCTCTATTCGGTGCGCATCCTGCCGGGCGAATAGATCGCCCGGCCGCGCATTCAGCCCTTTGTCAGGAAGCCGGGGCCGGCGCCGATGATCTTCTCGTCGATCTTGCCGATCTTGCCCTGGTCCTTGCCCTCGTAGTCCAGCGAAAGCAGGATGTGGCGGATCAGGTTCAATCGCGCGCGCCGCTTGTCGTTCGCCTTGATGACCGTCCACGGCGCGTGGTCCGTATGGGTTTCCTTCAGCATGCGATCGCGCTTCTCGGTATAGTCTTCCCACTTGTCCAGCGCGGCGATGTCCATTGACGACAGCTTCCACATTTTCAGCGGGTCGTGGCACCGGTCGTGGAAGCGCTCGAGCTGCATCTTGCGCCCGATATCCAGCCAGAACTTGAAGAAGTGAATGTCGTCCTGCTCGACGAGCTTTTCGAAGCGCGGCGCCTGCTTGAGAAAGTCGTCGTATTGTTCCGGCGTGCAGAACCCCATGACCGGTTCGACGCCGGCCCGGTTGTACCAGGAGCGGTCGAACAGCACGAACTCGCCGCGGCTCGGAAAATGCGGAACGTAACGCTGGAAATACCATTGCCCGGCTTCCGTTTCGGTCGGCTTGGTCAATGCCACGACACGGGCGGAACGGGGGTTCATGTAGGAGAGCGTCGCATGGATCGCGCCGCCCTTGCCGGCTGCATCGCGCCCCTCCAGCAGGGCCATGACGCGCTGGCCCGTCTTCTGCTGCCAGAACTGCACCTTGACGAGTTCGATCTGCAGTTTTTCGAGTTCGCTCTCATACTCGTCCTCGTCCATCTTCTTCTCGTAGGGGAAGCCTCCCGAGGCGAGGGATTCGTCGTCGATCCATTTGGGCAGTTTCGGATCGTCGATGTCGAAGATGCGCATCTCGCCGTCGAGCTTCAGTTCGACGGCGCGGCTTTCCGGTGCTGTGTTCATGCTTTTTTCTCCCGCGCGCCGCGGCCGACGCCGGGCGAGCTCTAGTCAGGCCATATTTGCCGCACGGATTCAAGCCCTTGCTTATATCCTCAAGGAACGTGAGGGTCGTGGAAAACCATGGTGCGTTATGGTGCGGCCCGCAAACATCTGTCATGAATCGACGCTATGAGGGCAGTTTGATGATCGGACACGAGACATGAAGGCGGGCGCCTCTTGAGCGGAAATTCCTTTGGCTGGCGACGTCTGCTGCGGCGCGCCGCGTCCGGCTGGGCCTATCTCGCCGCCGCCGCGCTCGTCTCGTTCGCGGCCTATCTCTCCGGCGCGGAGCCGGCCTTTGCGGCAATTCTCTTCGGCCTGTCGGTCATCGCCATCCTTGTGCGCAATGGCGCGGACCAGCCCGTGGCCCGATCCGAGACCACACCTGCACCGTCGCCGGTCGACAAGGTCGACGCGTCAGGTCCGGTGATCTCCGCCGTCCTCGGCGCCATCGAGCTGCCGGTCTTCGTTCTTGGCCGCGATGCCGTCCTGCGCGAGCAGAACCGCGCGGCGGAAAAGGCCTTCGGCGCGCTCGAACCCGGTCTCCATATCTCGGCGCGGTTCCGCTCGCCGAGCGTTCTCGACATGGTGCGCGAGACAATCGCCACTGACGAGCCGAACCAGATCGAGCATTCCGAGCGGCTTCCCTCCGAACGGGTCTATATCGTCCGCATCGCGCCGCTCCATATAGAAGGCGCGCGGGAGGATCTGTTCCTGCTGTCGTTCAAGGACATATCCGAACTGCGCCGCATCGACCGAATGCGCAGCGATTTCGTCGCCAATGCCAGCCATGAGCTGCGCACGCCGCTCGCCTCCCTGCGCGGCTTCATCGAGACCATGCAGGGGCCGGCTCGCGCCGACCCCAAGGCGCAGGAGCGCTTCCTCGCCATTATGCTGGACCAGGCCAACCGCATGAGCCGTCTGGTCGACGACCTGCTGTCGCTCTCCCGGCTGGAGTTGAAAGCCCACATCGCGCCCGACCAGATGATCGATCTCGTGCCGGTCATCGGCCATGTGCGCGACAGCCTGGCGCCGCTCGCCTCCGATCTCGATGTCGAAATCCGGCTTCATGTTCCAGGCGGCAAGGTCGAGGTGCTGGGCGATCGGGACGAACTCGTCCAGGTGTTCGAGAACCTGATCGAGAACGCCTGCAAGTACGGACAGGAGGGCAAGGTCGTCGACGTCTATGTCCGCAATCCGGCCGGCGGCTCCGTCGAAGTCAGCATTGTCGACCACGGTCCGGGCATCCCGGCCGAGCATGTTCCGCGCCTGACGGAGCGCTTCTACCGCGTCAGCGTGACCGACAGCCGCTCGAAGAAAGGCACCGGATTGGGGCTGGCGATCGTCAAGCACATCCTCACCCGCCACCGCGCCAGGCTGATTGTCCGCTCGGAAATCGACCAGGGAACCGAGTTCACCGTGCGTTTTTGACATAAAACTCGGGCGTCCGGCTTCATGATTCTGAAAAGCTCAGCAAAATCAGTAGGATGAATTGTCACAAATGTTTCATTGAACTGACATAAAAGCGTGGGGGAAGGATCGGTATGAACGGCGTGCTGATCTTTGGCGGACAACGCTGAACTTGGTCGCAACGACCCACCAGCCCAATGACGGGAGAAATCTAAATGAACGTTTTGAAACTTTCGGCGGCAGCCCTTGTTGCCTCGGTCGCCTTCACTGGCGCCGCTGTCGCCCGTGACCAGATCCAGATCGCTGGCTCCTCCACCGTTCTGCCTTACGCTTCCATCGTTGCCGAAGCCTTCGGCGAAAACACCGACTTCCCCACCCCGGTCGTTGAATCGGGTGGTTCGGGCGCTGGCCGCAAGAAGCTCTGCGAAGGCGTGGGCGAGAACACCATCGACATCGCCAACTCCTCGTCGCGCATCAAGCAGTCGGACATCGACACCTGCGCCACCAACGGCGTCAAGGAAATCCAGGAAGTCCGCATCGGCTATGACGGCATCGTCTTCGCTTCCGACATCAGCGGCCCGGAATACGCCTTCACCCCGGCTGACTGGCATTCGGCTCTCGCCGCCAAGATCGTCAAGGACGGCAAGCTGATCGACAACCCGAACAAGGCCTGGAACGAAATCCGCGCCGACCTTCCGGCCCAGCCGATCCTCGCCTTCATCCCGGGCACCAAGCACGGCACCCGCGAAGTCTTCGATGAAAAGGTCATCGTCGACGGCTGCAAGGAAAATGGCACCTACGACGTTCTCCTCGCCGAAAATGCCGGTGAGAAGGACAAGGCTTCCAAGGCCTGCATGCAGATCCGCACCGACGGCGTTTCCGTCGACATCGACGGCGACTACACCGAGACGCTGGCTCGCGTCGCTGCCAACAAGAACGGCATCGGCGTCTTCGGTCTCTCCTTCTACCAGAACAACACCGACAAGCTGCGCGTCGGCACCATGAGCGGTGTCGTTCCGTCGGTCGAGTCGATCGCTTCCGGCGAATATCCGGTCTCGCGTCCGCTCTACTTCTACGTCAAGAACGCCCATCTCGACGTTGTTCCCGGCCTGCAGGAATATGTCGAGTTCTTCGTCTCCGACGAAATGGCTGGCCCGGATGGCCCGCTTGCCGCTTACGGCCTCGTTTCCGACCCGGAACTTGCCAAGACCCAGGCAGCCGTCAAGGCTCGCACCCCGATGGGTCCGCTGAAGTAATTCAGCCGACGACGATCCGGCGGCGCGATGATCGCGCCGCCGATTTCCACTGTTTCCGGAGGTTGCGGGCGAAATGAACGTGGGCATGATTATCCTTGTCGTGGCGGTACTGGCTGTCCTCGGCTACGTTCTTGGCCGGCGGCGCGCGCTGTCGCTTGCCGCGGCACGTGGCAGAAAGCTTCATTCCCTTCCTGGTTATTACGGCCAAACCGTCGCGCTGTTCGCGGCCGTTCCGGCCCTCCTCGTCCTGGTCGCCTGGCTGCTGGTGCAGCCCATGCTCATCGAGACCCGCGTCAGCGGCATGATCCCCGATAGCGCCATTCCCGACGGCGGCGCACGCAGCCTCGTGATGGCTGACGTCAGGCGCATTGCCGAGGGCCTCGACGCCGTGCTGGCGCAGGGCGGGCTCGAAGAGAGCCAGCTGTCCGACATGCGCGCCGACTTCACCAATGTGCGCACCCGTCTCGCCGAGGTCGGCGTGGCGCTGGGCGGTGAAGTGCCGACCGAGGTGTTCGAGGCCGCCAAGACCTATCGGCAGGACACCAAGACCGGCAACACCGCTTTGACTGTACTGATGCTGGCCTTGTCGATCGGTCTCGCTTTCTGGTCGTACCGGCGCATCTCGCCGGACATGCGCGCCCGCAATGTCAGCGAGAGTTTCGTCCGGGTTCTGCTGATCGCCGCCTCGACGGTGGCGATCCTGACGACGATCGGCATCGTCGCCTCGCTGGTGTTCGAGACCTATTCCTTCTTCAAGATGTACTCCGCGCGGGAATTCTTCTTCTCGACCGTCTGGAACCCGCAGTTCCGCGGCGGTTCCGAACTCGGCATTCTTCCGCTGCTCTGGGGCACATTCTACATCTCGCTGGTGGCACTCATCGTCGCCGTTCCGCTCGGTCTGATGATCGCGATCTACCTCGCCGAATATGCCGGGCCGACTGCGCGCAGCTTCGTCAAGCCGGCGATCGAGGTCCTTGCCGGCATCCCGACGATTGTCTACGGCCTCTTCGCGCTCGTCACCCTCGGGCCGTTTCTGCGGGACTGGCTCGCCGAGCCGCTCGGCTTGGGAACGTCTTCCTCGTCGGTGCTGACGGCGGGTATCGTGATGGGTATCATGATCATTCCGTTCGTCAGCTCGCTGTCCGACGACATTATCAACGCCGTTCCGCAGGCGCTGCGCGATGGGGCTTACGCCCTCGGGGCCACGCAGTCGGAAACGATCAAGCAGGTCGTTCTGCCGGCCGCCCTGCCGGGCATCGTGGGCGCCATTCTCCTGGCGGCGAGCCGCGCGATCGGCGAGACCATGATCGTGGTGCTCGGCGCGGGCGCCTCCGCCAAGCTGTCGCTTAATCCGTTCGAGGCGATGACGACGGTGACTGTCAAGATCGTCAGCCAGCTGACGGGTGACACCGAATTCGCTAGTCCCGAGACTCTGGTGGCATTCGCCCTCGGTCTCACACTCTTTGTCATTACGCTTGGGCTGAACGTGCTGGCCCTCTACATTGTCCGCAAATACCGGGAGCAGTACGAATGACCGACTTCACCGCTGACACGCTTCGAAGGACGGTGCTGACCGACAGCGCGAGAATCCGTCGCCGCAATGCTTCCGAGCGCCGCTTTCGCATGCTGGGCATAATCGCGGTAGCCATTGGCGTACTCGCGCTTGTGGGCCTGCTGACGTCGATCTTCACGAGCGGATTGTCCTCCTTCCGCCAGACCTATATCAGCCTGGACATCTATCTCGATCCGGCCAAGCTGGACAAAGATGGCAGCCGCAATCCAGAGGCGATCGCCAAGATCTCGACCTTCGGCTATCTGCCGCTGATCGAAACGGCCCTCAAGGATGCGATGGCCGCAAAGGGCGTCGCCGTCGAAGGGCTCGACGCGAAGACGGCCGCAGCGCTGATCTCCAAGGAAGCGCCTGCGGATCTGCGCAGGCTCGTGATCGCCGATCCCGCAAATATCGGCCAGACCGTGCATTTCGATCTGCTCGCCGCCGGCCGCATCGACGGCTACTACAAGGGACGCGTGACGATGGCGAGCGCCGAGCTCGACAGCAACGTCTCTCCCGAGCAGTTGATGCTGGCGGACAAGCTGAAGACCGCGGGCATCCTGACGAGCAGTTTCAATTGGTCGTTCTTCACCGCGCCGGATGCGTCCGATACGCGTCCGGAGGCGGCGGGCCTGGGCGTCGCCATCATCGGCTCGGCCTACATGATGCTGATCGTGCTCGTGCTGTCGCTGCCGCTCGGCGTCGCCGCCTCGATCTATCTCGAGGAATTCGCGCCGCAGAACCCCTTCACCGACCTCATCGAGGTGAACATCGCGAATCTTGCAGCCGTGCCTTCCATCGTCTTCGGCATTCTCGGGCTCGCGGTCCTCATCAACTTCGTGGGCTTGCCGCAGTCGGCGCCGGTCGTTGGTGGCCTCGTGCTCACGCTGATGACTTTGCCGACCATCATCATCGCCACGCGCGCCGCGCTGAAGGCGGTGCCGCCATCGATCCGCGACGCCGCACTTGGCGTCGGCGCGTCGAAGATGCAGGCGACGTTCCACCACGTCCTGCCGCTGGCGATGCCCGGCATCCTGACGGGAACGATCATCGGGCTCGCCCGCGCGCTCGGCGAAACCGCGCCCCTCCTGCTGATCGGCATGGTGGCGTTCGTGCGGGAGTATCCGAGGTCCCCTCCGGAAGGCTTTTTCGATCCGGCCTCGGCCCTGCCGGTTCAGGTCTACAACTGGACGCAGCGCGGTGATCCGGCATTCATTGAACGTGCATCGGGTGCGATCATCGTCTTGCTGGTGTTCTTGCTGTGCATGAACCTGATTGCCGTCATTCTCCGCCGTCGCTTCGAGCGGCGCTGGTAAGGAGCCAAGAGATGAACATGTTGTCAGACGCAGCTGTAGAGAAGGCACTGGAACAGAAAATGACCGAAGTTGACTACAAGATGATCGGCCAAGACGTGTCGGTGTACTATGGCGAGAAGCGTGCGCTTTATGACGTCAATCTGAATGTTCGCAAGAACACCGTGACGGCGCTCATCGGTCCGTCCGGTTGCGGCAAGTCGACCTTCCTGCGGTGCCTGAACCGCATGAATGATACCATCGCCAGCTGCCGGGTCACCGGCAAGATCACGCTCGACGGCATGGACATCTACGACCCCTCCATCGACGTGGTCGAACTGCGCGCCCGCGTCGGCATGGTCTTCCAGAAGCCGAACCCGTTCCCCAAGGCGATCTACGAAAACGTCGCCTACGGCCCGCGCATCCATGGCCTGGCCCGTTCCAAGGCCGATCTTGACCAGATCGTCGAAAGCAGCCTGCAGAAGGCCGGCCTGTGGAACGAAGTGAAGGACCGCCTGCAGGAATCGGGCACCGGCCTGTCCGGTGGCCAGCAGCAGCGCCTGTGCATTGCCCGCGCGGTTGCCGTCAGCCCGGAAGTCATCCTGATGGACGAGCCCTGCTCGGCGCTCGACCCGATCGCCACCGCCAAGGTTGAAGAACTGATCCACGAACTGCGTGCCAACTTCACCATCGTCATCGTCACCCACTCGATGCAGCAGGCGGCCCGCGTGTCGCAGCGCACCGCGATGTTCCATCTCGGCCTGCTGGTCGAGGAGAACGACACGGACAAGATGTTCACCAATCCGGACGATCAGCGCACGCAGGACTACATCATGGGCCGCTTCGGCTGAGACGGCGCTTCTGATCGAGCGGACACCAATTTCAAGGACAACGAACATGTCGGCATCGCATATCTACACCGCCTATGACGAAGAACTGAAATACCTGATGCGCCGCATCATCGAGATGGGCGGCCTGGCCGAGCAGATGGTCGGCGACAGCGTGCGTGCGCTGGTCAATTCCGACGCGGCGCTGGCCCAGAAGGTCATTTCCGATGACGTGATCATGGATGCCGCCGAGCGCGAGATCGGCGACAAGGCGATCATCACCATCGCCCGCCGTCAGCCGGTCGCAGCCGACCTTCGCGAAATCATCGGCGCGCTGCGCATCGCCAACGACCTGGAGCGCGTCGGCGATCTCGGCAAGAGCAATGCCAAGCGCGTCATGGCCATCCAGGCGACCGGCGTGCCGCGCAAGCTGGCCCGTGGCCTCGAGCATCTGAGCGAACTGGCCCTGATCCAGCTCAAGGAAGTGCTCGACGTCTACACCACGCGCTCGGTCGAAAAGGCCAAGTCGATCCGTGATCGCGACGAGGAAATCGACGCCATGTACACCTCGCTTTTCCGCGAGCTCTTGACCTACATGATGGAAGATCCGCGCAACATCACCAGCTGTACCCATCTCCTGTTCTGCGCCAAGAACATCGAGCGCATCGGTGACCATGCGACCAACATCGCCGAGACCATCTACTACATGGCCACGGGCGACCAGCCCGAGGGCGAGCGACCGAAGGATGACATGACCTCTTCCTTCGGCGCCGTCACCGAATAACTCGGCTGCATTCGAGAGGTTATCGACCGACATGCTCCCCAAAATCGCCGTCGTCGAGGACGAGGAAGCCCTCAGCGTCCTGCTCCGTTACAATCTCGAAGCTGAAGGCTACGAGGTTGAAACGATCCTGCGCGGGGACGAGGCGGAACTGCGCCTGCAGGAACGCGTCCCGGATCTGCTGATCCTCGACTGGATGTTGCCCGGCGTGTCCGGCATCGAGCTTTGCCGCCGTCTGCGCATGCGCCCCGAAACCGAGCGTCTGCCGATCATCATGCTGACGGCGCGCGGCGAGGAGAGCGAGCGGGTCCGCGGACTTGCGACCGGCGCAGACGACTACGTCGTCAAGCCGTTCTCGACGCCGGAGCTGATGGCCCGTGTCAAGGCCATGTTGCGCCGTGCCCGCCCGGAAGTGCTCTCCAGCGTGCTGCGCTGCGGGGATATCGAGCTTGATCGGGAGACCCATCGCGTTCACCGCAAGAGCCGCGAAGTGCGCCTCGGTCCGACGGAATTCCGCCTTCTGGAATTTCTCATGGCATCGCCCGGCCGCGTCTACTCGCGTTCTCAACTGCTGGACGGCGTCTGGGGCCACGACATTTATGTCGACGAGCGCACGGTGGATGTTCATGTCGGACGGCTGCGCAAGGCGCTGAACTTCTCCAACCTGCAGGACGTGATCCGCACGGTCCGTGGCGCCGGCTACTCGATGGAAGCCTGAGCGGCACGAACCGTTCAGTCAGACCAACAAAAAACGGGCCTCTACGGCCCGTTTTGCATTTTCACTGGCTGCCGGAGGCTGCGCTCAGCGCGGTGCCGCGTTCGCCGCCTTGCGGCGCTCGCCGACCGGCTGATAGGCCAGCTTGGCGTGATAGCTGCAATAGGGCGACGTGTCGGCGGATTCGCAGCCGCAGAAGTGGAAGTCGTCCTTCATCGGGTCGCCGATCGGCCACTTGCAGGTGCGTTCGGTGAGTTCGGTCAGGGCGAGCTTGCGTGAAATCGGCAGAATGACGCCCCGGCTCGGGGAGACCGCGATCTCCTCGATGCCGTCGATTTCGATCTCTTCCTTGAGCATGTTGGTGCCCGAGGCGCGGGTGACCGTGCGGGTCGCGACGCGCGAGGGGAAGGTCGTTGCCCGCGGCGCGGGGGCCGGGCGCTTGGCGGCGCGCGTCGCAGCCGAGCTGCCGCCGGCCTTGGCGCGGCCCGGAAGGTTCAGTCGGTGAACCTTGCCGATGACGGCATTGCGGCTGACGCCGCCCAGTTGTGCTGCGATCTGGCTTGCGCTCAAGCCCTCCGACCAGAGACGCTTCAGTCTCTCGACGCGCTCATCAGTCCAATTCATGCCGTTATCTCTCCGCCGCTCGCGATATGTGATGGCAGAATCGCTCACCGTTGCTTCGGAAGGATCCGAAACAAACTCGCCTCGATACTGTCGGTGACTGGTTCCGCCGCATGCAGTTTCTTTATTGACTGTTAACCTAGTGCCGGGCTGACTCCGTGACAAGAGTCGGGCGAATCATCGCGAATCGATTTTGGAGTTTTCCCCAACTTGCTACCTTGGCGCGTCGCGCCGGTGCGGGCGGCCAAAAGTCGCTGTCGTGCTTCCGGCAGGGCCGAAAATTCAGGCGCGCCGCGCTGTTTCGTTGACAGGCAAGGTCGAAATGTCGATAGTGCCCCGCCGCCGCAAGGCGGCATTTTTGATTTTTCAAGGCGCCGTTCGCCGCGAGATCAGAAGCGCCCGTAGTCCCGTCAAGCCCTCCCGAAGGAGTGTTTTCATCATGGCCGAAGCCTCTCCCCTCTATCAGACCTATATGCGCGCGCCCTTGCGGTTCGAGCGAGGCGAGGGCGTGTGGCTGGTGACCGAGGGTGGCGAACGTTATCTCGACTTCGCGGCCGGCGTCGCGGTCAATTCGCTCGGCCACGCCCATCCGCATCTGATCGAGGCGCTGACGACCCAGGCCGGCAAGGTCTGGCATCTCTCGAATCTCTATGATGTCCCGGGCCAGGAGACGCTCGGTCGCCGGCTGACCGAGGCGACCTTCGCCGATCGCGTCTTCTTCACCAATTCGGGCGCCGAGGCACTGGAATGCGCGATCAAGACGGCGCGCCGCTATCAGTTCGCCAAGGGCCATCCCGAGCGCTTCCACATCATCACCTTCGAAGGCGCCTTCCATGGACGGACCATCGCGACGATCGCCGCCGGTGGCCAGGAGAAGTATCTTGAAGGCTTCGGCCCCAAGGCCCCCGGCTTCGACCAGGTGCCGTTCGGCGATCTCGACGCGGTAAAGGCGGCGATCACCGAGGAGACGGCGGCGATCCTGATCGAGCCGGTGCAGGGCGAGGGTGGCCTGCGCACCGCCTCCAACGAATTCCTCCGGGCGCTGCGCCAGATCTGCGACGACAACGGACTGCTGCTGGTGCTGGACGAAGTTCAGTGCGGCGTCGGTCGGACCGGCAAGCTGTTCGCCCACGAATGGGCCGGCATCACCCCGGACATCATGGCGGTTGCCAAGGGCATCGGCGGCGGGTTCCCGCTCGGCGCCTGCCTGGCGACGGAAGAAGCAGCCTCCGGCATGAAGGCCGGCACCCATGGTTCGACCTATGGCGGCAATCCGCTCGCCATGGCCGTCGGCAATGCCGTGCTCGATGTCGTGCTGGCCGATGGCTTCCTTGATCACGTCCGCGACGTGGCATTGATTTTCCGCCAGGGACTGGCATCGCTGAAGGACCGCTATCCCGATATCATCGAGGAGATCCGCGGCGAGGGCCTGATGCTCGGCATCAAGGCCAAGGTCCCCAACACCGACCTGCTGATGGCGATGCGCGAGGAGCATGTGCTGGGCGTTCCCGCCGGCGACAACGTCATCCGCCTCCTGCCGCCTCTCATCGTCACGGTCGAAGAGGCAAGGGAAGGGTTGAAGCGTATCGAACAGGCGGCCGAGCATTTGCAGGGCAAGCTCGCAGCGGCGTCGTAAAACCAGGGCAGGTAAGCAAGACATGGCATCCCCGAAGCATTTTCTCGATCTCTCCGCCATGACGGCACCCGACCTCCGGCTGATCCTGGAGGACGCCAAGACGCGCAAGCAGTCGACCAAGGCCGGCACCGCCGAAAAGCCGCTCGCCGGCAAGATGCTGGCGATGATCTTCGAAAAGCCGTCGACGCGCACCCGCGTCTCCTTCGACGTCGGCATGCGCCAGCTCGGCGGCGAGACGCTGTTCCTGTCCGGCACCGAAATGCAGCTCGGCCGCGCCGAAACCATCGGCGACACGGCCAAGGTCCTGTCGCGCTATGTCGACGCGATCATGATCCGCACCACGGATCATTCGCGGCTGCTGGAAATGGCCGAGCACGCCACCGTTCCTGTGATCAACGCGCTGACCGACAGCACCCATCCCTGCCAGATCATGGCCGACGTGATGACCTTCGAGGAGCATCGCGGCCCGATCAAGGGCAAGACCATCGCCTGGACCGGCGACGGCAACAATGTCCTGCATTCGCTGGTCGAGGGCTCGGCCCGCTTCGGCTACCGCATGAACATGGCCGTGCCGCTGGGTTCCGAGCCGGACGACAAGATCCTCAACTGGGCGCGTAACAATGGCGGCGAGATCATGCTGTGCCATGACGCGGAGCGCGCCGTGGACGGTGCCGACGCGGTGGTGACCGATACCTGGATCTCGATGAACCAGGAGCACAAGGCACGCGGCCACAATGTGTTTCAGCCGTTCCAGGTCAATACCGCGCTGATGAAGCAGGCCCAGCCGAACGCGCTGTTCATGCACTGCCTGCCGGCCCACCGCGGCGAGGAAGTGACCGACGAGGTGATTGACGGTCCGCAGTCGGTCGTGTTCGATGAGGCGGAAAACCGCCTGCATGCGCAGAAGTCGATCCTGGCCTGGTGCCTCGGCGCCATCTGATCGCGGCGGCACAAGCTTGAGGAACACGCGGCGGAACAAGTGCTTTCGCCGCGCTTGATCTTTTTCCGCCCGGTTCCCATTTGTGCCGTTGAGAAAGAGGCCCAGCGCCTCGCCATGTTCGAGCGCCAAGGCGCCAGGAGTACAATGATGATGAACAGGCCTGCCGAGCTTGGCGAATTCGGTTTCGCCGGTGATGACCGGGTTGTGCCCTTCCAGGTGGAAGGGCTCGACGTGCGCGGTCGCGCCGTGCAGATCGGTCCCTTGCTGAATGCAATTCTTGCCCGCCATGACTATCCCGAGCCGGTCGCCCGGCTGCTGGCCGAGGCGATCGTGCTCACCGTGCTGATCGGCACCTCGCTGAAGTTCGAGGGCAAGTTCACCGTCCAGACCAAGAGCGACGGTCCGGTCGACCTGCTGGTCGCTGATTTCGCCTCGCCGGAAAATGTCCGCGCCTATGCCCGCTTCGACGAGGAGCGTCTGGCCGAGGCCGTCGCCGCCGGCCGCGCCTCGCCCGAGCAGTTGCTGGGTGCGGGCGTGCTGGCGCTGACCATCGACCAGGGCAATTTCATGCAGCCTTACCAGGGTATCGTGCCGCTCGACGGCGCCTCGCTGGAGGATATTGCCGGGGTCTATTTCCGCCAGTCGGAGCAGATCCCGACGCGTGTGCGCCTCGGTGCCGCCGAGTTCTTCGATCGCGACGAGGAAGGGCGCCCCCGCCGCACCTGGCGTGCCGGCGGGCTGATCGCCCAGTTCCTGCCCGAGGCGCCGGAACGCATGCGCCACTCCGACCTGCATGGCGGTGACGGCGACAATGGTGACCGGCCGCACTCGGAGGACGACGCCTGGGCGGAAGCGCGCATGCTGGTCGACACGATCGACGCCGACGAGCTGACCGATCCGCAGATCGGCGTGGAGCGCCTGCTGTTCCGGCTGTTCCACGAGCGCGGCGTCCGGGTCTATGAGCCACATGCCGTCTATGACCGCTGCAGCTGCTCGCGCGAAAAGATCAAGGGCGTGCTGTCGAGCTTCTCGCAGGAAGAGATCGATGCCAGCCAGACGGATGGCGCGATCGCGGTCACCTGCGAGTTCTGTTCGACCACCTATCGCTATGAGGCGGCGGAAGTCGTCAACGCCTGAGCAGGGGCGAGATCGAAGGAATACAGCGGCAGGGTCTCGAGCCCTGCCGGTTTCAGTTCAGCACCCTCACCATGCCCGGCGCATCCAGGGAAAAAGCGGGAATGGCGACCTCGAAGACCTCGCCGTCGTCGGCTTCCATCTGGTAGTGGCCGAACATCATGCCCGATGGGGTGTCGAGCGGGCAGCCGGACGAATACTCATACGTGTCGCCGGGTCTCAGCCGCGGTTGTTCGCCGATGACGCCGGGGCCGTGCACCTCATCGACCTGGCCGTTCTGGTCGGTAATGTGCCAGTAGCGGTGCATCAGCCGCACCGGCAACGTCGAGTGGTTGGCGATCACGATGCGGTAGCCCCAGACATAGCGGCTGTCCTCCGGATCGGATTGCTCCTCCAGGTAATAAGGTTCGACACTGACCTCGATGTCGCGTGTCACGGCGCGATACATGCACGGGACCTTTTTAAAGCTTCGCTAAGCATAGCCTACAGCATGGCGCGATGAAGGAAAAATACAAGCGCACCGGCCGGTCAAAGCGACCGGTCCGGCAGAGATTTCGTTGTTAATGCTAATGGTTGGGGTTAAGGGCCGCGGTCCGGGCGCGCAAGACGCTCACCCGGACTTTTCTGGGGCCTTGCAGTGCTGGAGCCGCGCTCAGGCGCCGACGGACGCGATGGCGCGAGCAAAGTCCTCAAGCAGGTCCTGCGTATCCTCGATGCCGCAGGACAGGCGCACCGTCCCGCCGGACATGCCGAGTTCGGCACGCGCCTCGTCGGTCAGGTTCTTGTGCGTCGTTGTGGCCGGATGGGTGATCAGGCTCTTGGCGTCGCCGAGATTGTTGGAAATCTTGACGATCTCCAGCGCGTTCTGCAGCTTGAACGCAGCGTCCTTGCCGCCCTTCATCTCGAAGGCGACGAGCGTCGAGCCGCCGGTCATCTGCTTGGCGACGATGTCGGCCTGCGGATGGTCGGCGCGGCCGGGATAGATCACCTTGGCGACCTGCGGCTGCTCGGCCAGGAAGTCGGCGATCGCCGCGGCATTCGCCGTCTGCTGCTTGACGCGCAGCGGCAGAGTCTCGACGCCTTTCAGCAGTGTCCACGCATTGAACGGCGACATGGCCGGGCCGGTATGGCGGAAATAGTCCTGCAGGTTCTCTGTGATCCAGTCCTTCGACGAGAGTACGACGCCACCGAGGCAGCGGCCCTGTCCGTCGATATGCTTGGTCGCCGAATAGACGACCACATGGGCGCCGAGTTCGAGCGGCTTCTGGAAGAGGGGGGTGGCGAAGACATTGTCGACGATCAGCGTGGCGCCGACCTGGTCGGCGAGCTTGGCGACGCCGGCGATGTCGACGACTTCGAGCGTCGGATTGGTCGGGCTTTCGAGGAACATGACCTTGGTGTTCGGCCGGATCGCCGCTTCCCAGTTCTTCAGATCCCGGCCGTCGACCAGTGTGCATTCCACGCCGTAGCGCGGCGCCAGCGTTTCGACGACATAGCGGCAGGAGCCGAACAGGGCGCGGGCGGCGACGATGTGGTCGCCGGCCTTCACCTGGCACAGCACGGCGGCGGCGACGGCGGCCATGCCCGAGGCCATGGCGCGGGCGTCTTCGGCACCTTCCAGCAGGCACATGCGCTTTTCGAACATGTCGTTGGTCGGGCTGCCGTAGCGAGCGTAGATATAGCCGTCCGTCTCACCCTTGAAGCGTGCTTCCGCCGCTTCCGAGCTTTCGTAGACGAAGCCCTGCGTCAGGAAGATCGCCTCGGAGGTCTCGCCATAGGGCGAGCGAAGAGTTCCACCATGGACCAGTTGGGTTGCCGGACGCCAGTTCTTGCTCATGCCTTTCAGCCTTTCGAATACAAAAAAACCGGTCGCGAAATCGGACCGGTTTCTAGCACCCGGTCTCTTTAGCCATTTGTTTAACGTGGCTGCAAGCCGACCGGCCAAATCACCACGGGATAAGCTTGCCATACGCCCATCGCGGGCTTGCGTCAATTCCTCGACTTTGGTTTTGTCGGCCCCAAACAGGAAGACGCAAGATGACCAGGACCACGGGCATTCTCTCCGACAGCGCCATCGGCACGCTCTTCGGCGAAGGCCGGCTGATGAGCGAGATGATGCTCGATCATGACCAGATCCAGCCGGCCAGCCTCGACCTTCGCCTGGGCGCAAAGGCCCTGCGCGTGCGTGCGAGCTTCATGCCGGGGCGCGCCCACACCGTCGCCGACAAGCTCGAACGGCTGACCCTGCACGAGATCGACCTGGAAAACGGCGCCGTGCTGGAGACCGGCTGCGTCTATATCGTCCCCCTGATGGAGAGCCTCGACCTGCCGGCCGCAATGTCGGCATCGGCCAATCCGAAGAGCTCGACCGGCCGCCTCGACATCTTCACCCGCGTCATGGTCGACTATGCCCAGGAATTCGACAAGATCCCGGCCGGCTACAAGGGGCCGCTCTATCTGGAGATTTCCCCGCGCACCTTCCCGGTGATCGTTAGGCGCGGCTCGCGCCTGTCGCAGATCCGCTTCCGCGTCGGTCAGGCGCTGCTCGGCGAGCGGGAACTGCTTGACCTGCATGCGGCGGAGACTCTTGTCGCCAGCGAAGCGCCGAACGTCTCGGGCGGCGGGATCGCGCTGTCGATCGACCTGAAGGGCACCGGCGAGCACGGCCTGATCGGCTATCGCGGCAAGCACCATACCGGCGTGATCGACGTCGACAAGAAGGCCGCGCATGACGTGCTTGACTTCTGGGAGCCGCTCTACAGCCGCGGCGCCGACGAGCTCATCCTCGATCCGGATGAATTCTACATCCTCGTCTCCAATGAGGCGGTGCATGTCCCGCCGCTCTATGCCGCTGAGATGACGCCCTATGACCCGCTGGTCGGCGAGTTCCGCGTGCACTATGCCGGCTTCTTCGATCCCGGTTTCGGCCATGCCGCCGCCGGCGGCTCGGGAAGCCGCGCCGTGCTCGAAGTGCGCAGCCACGAAGTGCCCTTCATCCTCGAGCATGGCCAGGTGATCGGCCGTCTCGTCTACGAACACATGCAGGAGCGCCCTGAAGGTCTCTACGGCTCCGGCCTCGGCTCCAACTACCAGGCTCAGGGCCTGAAGCTGTCCAAGCATTTCCGCCTCGGCTGATCGGCGCCCGCGCAGGTCGGTTTCGCCCTTGACAGCGCGTCGCATCTGTTGGAACTGTGCGGGCCGCGCGGGTGTAGCTCAATGGTAGAGCAGCAGCTTCCCAAGCTGAATACGAGGGTTCGATTCCCTTCACCCGCTCCAGCCTCCTCCGATCCTCAAGACCGCCCGCTCACCGCGCCACGCTATTTCTCCGACGTCTGGCTTCGAGCAGCAGCAGGCCCGCGAGCGTCAGCACGGTAAAACCGGCGCCTCCGAGGAACGTGCCGGTCGGGCCGGTGGCGTCCCACAGCAGTCCGGCGATGACACTGGCCGCCAGCAATGCGACGCCGGTCACGAGGTTGAACATGCCGAAGGCCGTGCCGCGCAGCTCCGCCGGCGCCGTGTCGGCGACGAGGGTCGCGAGCAGCCCCTGGGTGAAGCCCATGTGCAGGCCCCAGAGCGCCGCCCCGAGCGCAAGACCGGCGAGACCCGAAGAAAAGGCGAGCACCAGGTCGGCAGCGAGCAACAGCATAAGGCCGGCGACGAGCAGTCTCGTCCGGCTCATCTTGTCCGAAAGCGCGCCGACCGGATAGGCGGAGAGGAAATAGGCGGCATTCATCACCACCATGACAGCCGGGACGAAGGCGAGCGACAGGCCGATATCCTGGCCCTTGAGGACGAGGAAGGCTTCGCTGAAACGGGCGAGCGTGAAGGCCGACGCGACCGCCACCACCCCCCAATAGCTGGTGCTGAGCCGCCGAAGTTCGCGGCGGCTGAGCGGCATGCGCACCTTGCGCACCGGCGCCTCCCGCTTCGGCTCCTTTACCGCAACAATGATCAGCCCGGCCGAGATGAAGGCGGGAATGACGGCGATCCAGAAGACGAGGGTGAAATCATTGCTGAGCGCCCACATGAAAACGATGGCCAGCAGTGGGCCGAGAAGGGCGCCAAGCGTGTCCAGCGATTGCCTGAGCCCGAAGCTCGCGCCGCGCAGCTCCGGTGGCGAAATGTCGGCGACCAGCGCGTCGCGCGGCGCGCCGCGGATGCCCTTGCCGATGCGATCGACGAAGCGGGCGGCGATCAGCCAGGCGACGCTCGGCGCGAGCGGGAAGATCGGTTTGGTGAGCGCTGCGAGCCCGTAGCCGAGGGCGGCCAGCAGCTTTCGTTTTCCCAGCCAGTCACTGAGCGCACCGGAAAACACCTTGGTGATCGCCGCGGTTGCCTCGGCGATCCCCTCGATGATGCCGACGGTCAGCGTCGACGTGCCGAGCACCGTCACCAGGTAGAGCGGCAGCACGGCGTGGATCATTTCGGAGGAAATATCCATGAACAGCGAGACGAATCCGATCGCCCATATGGCGCCCGGGAGCCTGCGCCAGGTGGCTGTCGCGCCCGCGTCTCGTGTCTTCGGCAAACCGGCGTCTCCTGATGATAGAGCCCAGACCGCACCGGGCGAAATCGTTTCCGGTCCGCTGAAGCCAATCAGTGCGCGCTCGCTCATTTCCAGTCAAGACGGTTGGCAGGCAGGATCACAGGGCTCTTTGACCAGAACGGCTCCGGCTTGCATCTGCGTTTGCGCCTTCTCGGACGGCCCGGTGGTCTGGCGCGGCTGATGCGGCGTCTTGTTCCAGAAGAAGGGCTTGCAGCGCAGTTCGACCACCGCCTTCCAGGCCGCCAGCGAGGTCATCATCCAGTAGAGCGGTACGCCCATCCAGCGGTTGCCGACGAGTTTCCTTTCGTGCGCCGTCATCGTCGTCGTGCCGAGCGTCACGAAGGCCGCGTAGCTGCCGAGAATGTTGGTGACGTCGATGATGAACAGGATCGCCTCGAACGGGCCGATCGTCTCGGCCGGCTTCTGCAGCATGGCGACCGCCGATGTGGCGATGAAGACCAGGATGAGCGGATGGCTGAGCGCCGAGATCAGCATGCCGCCGATCAGCAGCTGGAAGGTGGCGAAGGCGGCGAAGCCCATTTCGTCGATCGTCCGGGCCGGATCGCGCATCAGCACCAGCCATGTCTGCAGCCAGCCCTTGAACCAGCGGGTCCGCTGGCCGAGCCAGACGGCGCCTGTCGTCGGCGCATCCTCCAGCGTCTGCCGGCGGATCGTTCCCGATCGATAGCCGAGCCGATAGAGCCGCATGCCGAGATCGGCGTCTTCCGTGACGTTGAACGGATCCCAACCGCCGACTGCCCTCAGCAGACCTGCGCGGAAATGATTGGACGTGCCGCCAAGGGGCAGCGGCATGCGATAGCGTGCCAGGATCGGCAGCATGCGGCGAAACAGGGCGGCATATTCGAGCGCAAACAGCGCGCTGGTCCAGGACTGGCGCATATTGGCGATCACCAACGGCGCCTGCAGGCAGGCGACATCGGCAGGTGCGGCGCGAAACGTATGGTAGGCTTCCGTCAACTGACCAGGATGCGGCCGGTCCTCGGCATCGAAGATCGCCACATAGTCCCCGCGCACGCCGGAGAGCGCATAGCTCAGCGCCTTCGGCTTGGTGCGCGGCGCCATCGGCGGCACCTCGACGATCTCGAAATGCCGGGGCGGATCAAGGGCCCGGATCGCCGAAAGCGTCGCCGTATCGTCGGCCTCGCAGACCAGCTTGATGTCGAGCCGGGCGCGCGGCCAGTCGAGCCGCTCGAGCGCGCCGATCAGTTGGGCCACGACTTCGGCCTCGCGGTAGAGCGCCACCATCACCGTGTAGATGGGTAGGGTCTCTTCCGCCGCAGCGACCGCTGGCGCGGCTGGCCTTTGCCTCGCGCCTTTGGAGCGTTGGCCATGCCCCAGGGCGGCCATACGCAGACACAGCGCCGCGAGATAGAGCAGGGATAGCGTGAGATGCAGGACGGCGACGGCGATCCCCGGTGCGCCCAAGAGCAGCGCAAACACGCCGCTCGTCATCGCGCCCGCCCAGAAGCCCTGCCGTCCGGTCAGCACCGTGCGGGCCGAAAAGTCCGGGCGCTCCTCGAACAGCGCGTCGATGGTCGCCTTCACCCGCCGTTCCGCCCCCGCCTGCCAGGCGGCACGCCGGATCGACGAAGCGGAGGCGATGGCAAGCGACTGGCGAAGCCCGGGATGCCGTTCGAGACTGGCGAGCAGGTGGTCGATGCGCCGCGCCTCGGGGGCGATCACGGTGACCGGCGGACGCGTCTTGTCGTAGAGGCGCACCGAGCAGGGCCTTTTGAGCTGGCTGTCCAGCCCCTTGCCGTCGACAACGGCGCCGTCCGGGATGGCGTCGAGAAAGGGCAGGCCTGCAAGCCGCGCCAGCGCCCCATAGTAGGCTTCTTCCTGCACATGGCCGCTTGCCAGCACTTCCTGTTCTATCGTCGTGCCGTGCGTCGCGGCGCACCTTGCCATGCGGGCGATGAACGGTTTGGAAAATCCGAGCGATTTCATCACCAGCGCTTCGTCGCGTAGCGCCGATAAGGCCGTTCCGTCCGCGGCTCTTTCCCCGGGGACAGGCGCTTGATGCGATGCAGCACTGGCACCCCCGGCGGTCGCTCTTGCGCGGCCGCCATATTCCCCGATTTGCATGACTCTGTTACACCGTCATCGGGTGATGACGCCCCAGCTGTCCCCGGAAATGGATCATAATGATACGCATGGTAGTTTCATCCCTGCATTTTCAGGGGTTGCGCTTTTTAGTTGTAGTGGCGTGCGCGATTCTTGCGGCCCTGCCGCTGTCGCACCCGTCGCGGGCGGGGGATCTGCCGGTGCTGTTCGATGCTCGCGAGCGCCTGCCGCGCCCCGACCTGTCCAGCGTGCTGCGCGTGCGGTTCCTGACGACGACCGATTTTCCGCCCTTCAATTTCGCCGACCAGACGGGCAGGCTCGCCGGCTTTCACATCGATCTGGCGCGCGCCATCTGTGCGGAACTCGGCATCGAGGCAAAATGCCAGATCCAGGCGCTGCCCTATGGCGAGCTCGAGGCGGCCCTCGCTGCCGGACAGGGCGAGGCGGTGCTGGCCGGCATGGCGGTCAGCGACAACCTGCGCGCCCGCTTTTCCTTCACCCGGCCCTATCTGCTGCTGCCGGCGCGTTTTGCCCGCAACAAGGCGGTGGAGCTTGGCGGTGAGGATGCCGACACGCTGTTCGGCCATCGTGTGGGTGTCGTCAGCGGCACGGCGCACGAGGCCATGCTGAAGGCGTTTTTTCCCGACATCCGGGCGGTCGGCTTTCCGGATCGGGAAAAGATGCTGGAGGAACTGAAGGCGAAGAAGATCGACGCCGTGTTCGCCGATTCGCTGCAGCTGTCCTTCTGGACGGCTGGTGATGCCGCGGGCAATTGCTGCGCGCTCTTCGGTCAGGCCTATGTCTCGGAGCGCTTTCTGGGGGAGGGGCTGACGATCATGCTCCGCCGCGACGATCCCGTGCTCGCCGCCGCCTTCGACAGCGCACTGGCGGCCTTGTCGCGAAACGGCCGGCTGCAGGAAATCTATCTGCGCTATTTTCCCTACGGCCTGTTCTGAGGCGCGACGCGATCCTTCGGTTCCACTGCCAGCGCTTCAGGCGGCATCCCCGGCAAGGGCGGGGATGCCGCGTCGCTGGTCACATGGGGCGGTAGCGGGCAATCGCGCTGTGCTCGATCGCCGCGCAGGTCAGTTTGTCGAGGTCAAGCCGGTCGCGCAGCAATTGCAGAAACCGGATCTCCTCGGGCTTCACCGCCATGTCGACCGCCATGACCTCGACGGCCAGCGCATAGACGGTGTCGTAGGACCGTGCCGGCACGGCGTCGCGGATGACTTCGAGTGCGATATCGAGGCCCTCGGGGCCAGCCAGGATATCGGCGCAGCGCTGAGAAACCGCGATCAGCCCGTCCTTGTCGAAGCCGTCGAAGACCGGCAGCAGGTCGATCAGCTGGCCGATGCGGCGCAACTCCTTGTCGTTCATCGAATTGTCGACGGCAGAAGCCATCACCATGACGAAGATCAGGGCGTCGTGCGGCGTTACGGGCGTTGTCATCTGTCGGGCATTCCTCGTTGTTTTCCGGGAGAGTAGGGTTTGCCGGCTCCGCTTTCAAGCCGGGCTTTGGCTCACCGCTGATCGTCGCCGAAAAGCCCACGCCGCTCGGTGCGCGCCTTGTCCGTGAGTGCGACAAGCGGCGAGCCCGCCGGTGCCTCGGCCCAGCCGTTCTCGGCGAGCCATGTGGCGATGTCGAGTTCGCCCACACGGCAGCGGGCCTCGATCATGCCCTCCCATTCGGCGCTGTCGGTGTCGCAGGAAATGGTGCGGTTGCGCAGGAACAGCCGCTGCTGGGTGCGCGCCACCATGCCGCACGGCCAGTCACCGCCCTTCGATGTCGGGCACATGCGCATCCGATCAGTGGTGGCGATATCGGCGATCTTGAGGTTTCTCGGGCCAAACGCGATCAGCCCGGCCTCGACCGATTCCGGCCGAGGCAAGAGCACGACCTTCACCCGCTCGGTTTTGGGCTGAATGGTCTCAAGCGGCGCACGCGGTTCGATACGCTCGAGCTTTTCGGGCGCAGCGGCGAGCGGCGAGGCAAAGAGTTCGGGATTGACCGGCCGCACGCCGGCACCTTCCCCAGCCGCATCCGGCGCGGCTTGCTCGCCTGTCTGCGGGGCCGCCTCGACTGGGATCTCCGGGGCGCCGTCGGCCGATGCCGGGGACTGCTCCGCCGTGGCATCCGCCGGCGCATTCGGCTCGGCCCATTCGGTCGGCATGTCCTCGATCTCGAAGCCCGCTGCTTCCTCCTTTCCGACATTGCGGCCGGCAGCCGTCAGCAAGACGGCCCAAAGGGCTAAGCCGGCGACGCCGACGACGATGGTACCGAAAGGACGCATAGGCCGATTTTCCTACTGGCTGGCCCAGATGATCCGCGCGATCCACTCGACATCCGTCATGTCGAGGTTGCGGTTCGGATGCTCCGGGTTGAGCGATATCAGTTCGATGGTTTTGGCCGACTGGCGCGCCAGGACCTTGGCCATGACCTCGCCTTCACGGGTCTTGACCACCACGCGGTCGCCGCGTCTGACCTGGGCGCCCGGCTCGACGATCAGCACGTCGCCGTCGCGATAGAGCGGCTTCATGCTGTCGCCCTGGACCTCCAGCGCGTAGACGCCGGACTTGCGGGCCGGCGAGGCGGGGAATTCGACCACGTCCCATCCCTGGCCTGCCGGAAATCCGCCGTCGTCGAAGAAGCCGCCGGCGCCCGCCTGGGCAAAGCCGAGCAGGGGGATCGATCCGGCCTGCGGCGGAAACGCGCCGTTCGGCACCGCGCCGCCCGCCTCCGGCAGGATGAAGCCCATGAACTGGTCGATGCCGGTTCCGGTCGCCTCGAGCACCTTGGAAATGGACTCGGTCGAAGGCCAGCGCATGCGCCCGTCCGGGCCGGTCCGCTTCGACTTGTTGAACGATGTCGGGTCGAGGCCCGCCCGCCGCGCCAGACCCGACGTCGTCAGCTGGTGGCTTTCGGCGAGCCTGTCGATCGCGGCCCAGATCTTGTCATGCGAAAGCATCGTCGCTCATGCTCCAGGGCCGGCTGCGACGGCAACGAAATGCCTTGCCCCGGCGAGATACCGGAACTTTAGCCAATGCAGGTTGTCCAGTAAAGGCGAAAAGGAATAAAATCCTCCTCGCAGGAGCGCTTGACGCGTCCTTTCGTCAGGCGACCATGGCCATGTTGATCTTGCCGAGCTGGATGACGGCCTGGGTGCGGCTGTCGACCTTGAGCTTCAGCAGGATGGCCGAGACATGGGCCTTGATGGTGGCTTCCGACACGCCGAGCTCATAGGCGATCTGCTTGTTGAGCAGGCCTTCGCCGAGCATGCCGAGCACGCGGCTCTGCTGCGGGGTGAGCGTCCTCAGGCGGCTGATCAGGTCGGCGACGTCGGGATCCTGTTCCTGGCCGCCCTGGTAGAATTTCGGTGTCCAGATGTCGCCCTCCAGCACGGACTGGATGGCGGCGCGGATGTCCTCGATGCCGGACGACTTGGAGATGAAGCCGGAGGCGCCGAGTTCGAGCGCGCGGCGAATGGTGGTGGGGTCGTCGCTGGCCGAGACTATGACGATCGGCAGGCTGGCGAATTCGGCTCTGAGCGACATCAGACCGGAAAAGCCGGACACGCCCGGCATGGACAGGTCGAGCATCATCAGTTCAGCGTCGGAATGGGTGGCTGCCGCCTTGCGGGCGGCTTCGAAATCACCCGCTTCGATAATCGTCTGTTCTCCGTCAATGCCGCTGACGGCCTGACGCAAGGCGCCGCGGAAGAGCGGATGATCGTCTGCAATGATGAAGGTCGATGCCGTCATGTCGGAGCCCCCTCCCAAGAGCGATGTCTTGTACGCCGCGTCCGCGGCTCTTCATCTATTTAGCGATTAGTGGGAATATATACAATAGTCTATGTTTTGTCGGGCGTTCCGCCTTCTTCCTGTTGCTTGAACTCTTCCACCAGACCGAAGAAGCTGCGCATGAAGCGTTCCATGATGCCGATCGAGCGCTCGACCTCTTCGTCGCTCGGCAGGGGCTCGGCATTCGCCAGTGGGCGGCCGGTGGAGAGGCTTTTCTCCAGCGCCTCCACGCGTTTTTCCAGGCGGGCAAGGTCTTCCTCGTAGGCGGCGCGCTCGTCGGCGGCCATGCGGCAGGTGAGCGTTCCGTCATTCTCCTGGCAAAGCGTCAGCGCGCCGGTCTTGCGGTCGAGGCGAACGAAGCCGCCGTCGGTCTTCTCCAGCGCGAAGCGCGCCACATCGGTGTCCTCGGCCAGGGCCGGTGCTGCGAGGCCGGTTGCGATCATGAGGAAAAGGGTCGTTGGCATGGGCATCGGGCGCATCGGCGATCTCCTCGAATTCGTCACGGATGGCTCGTCCGCCGGTATAACAAGCGTGGACAAGCCGGTCGGTTTGCGGCAAACCGCCAGCGGAAACGCCGCTGACGGAAGGACAAGCCCTTGGATCGGATCATATACAAGATCGTGCCGCGCGAATTATGGCAGGAAGCGCGCGACGAGGGAGTATTTCGCGGGGCGGCGATCGATCTTCACGACGGCTGCATCCATTTTTCCACGGCCGCCCAGGCGGTCGAAACGGCCGCGCGCCACTTTGCCGGGGTCGAGAACCTGCTGCTGGTCGCCGTCGAGGCGGCAGCGCTCGGCGCGGCGCTGCGCTTCGAGCCGTCGCGCGGCGGCGATCTTTTTCCGCACCTCTATGCCAACCTGCCGCTCGATGCCGTCCTGTGGGAAAAGCCCCTGCCGCTTGGCGGCGACGGCCAGCATGTCTTTCCGGAGATGGACCGATGATCGATGCTTTCAAGACGATTGCCCGCCGCGGCCTGTTCCTTTTCGACGCCGAAACCGCCCACGGCATGTCGATCGCGGCGCTGAAATCCGGCCTCGTGCCGGGCTGCACGCTGAAGGCCGATCCGCGGCTCGCCATAACCGTCGCCGGCCTCCAATTCCCCAATCCGCTCGGCATGGCCGCGGGCTATGACAAGAATGCCGAAGTGCCCGACGCGCTGCTGCGTCTCGGCTTCGGCTTTGCCGAGGTCGGCACGCTGACGCCGAAGCCGCAGGCCGGCAATCCCAGGCCGCGCATCTTCCGGCTGGAAAAGGACCTCGCCGTGATCAACCGGCTCGGCTTCAACAATGAAGGCCATGCGGCCGCCCTTGCCCGACTGCTGGCCCGCCGGCCCGCCGGCATCGTCGGCGTCAATATCGGCGCCAACAAGGACAGCGCCGACCGCATCGCCGACTATGTCGAGGGCATCCGCCGCTTCTCGGGCGTCGCCTCCTATTTCACCGCCAACATCTCCTCGCCCAACACGCCGGGCCTGCGCGACCTGCAGGCCCGCGAGAGCCTGTCGACGCTGCTGTCGGCCGTGCTCGCCGCGCGCGACGAAATCGCCGCGGCATCGGGCGTGCGTCGCCCGGTCTTTCTGAAGGTCGCGCCGGATCTCACCGAAGAGGGCATGGACGACATTGCCGCCGAAGCGCTGGCGCACCAGCTCGACGGGCTGATCGTCTCCAACACGACGCTGTCCCGCGACGGCCTTACCGATCCGCGTCTCGCCGGTGAGGCGGGCGGGCTGTCGGGCATGCCGCTGTTTGACAAGTCGACGGCGGTGCTCGCCCGCATGCGCAAGCGCGTCGGCCCGGCCATGCCGATCATCGGCGTCGGCGGCGTGTCCTCGGCCGAGACGGCGCTGGAAAAGATCCGCGCCGGCGCCGATCTGGTGCAGCTCTATTCCTGCATGGTCTATGAGGGGCCCGGCCTTCCGGCACGCATCGTGCGCGGCCTGTCGGCGCTGCTCGACCGCGAAAAGGTCTCCTCGATCCGCGAGCTGCGCGACACCCGCCTCGACTACTGGCTGGCCGCAAAGGTCTGATCGAGCTTCGGTTTCAGCCGCGACAGCAGCAGCAGGCCGCGCAGCGCCAGAAACACGTTGAGCGCGATCCACAAGCCGTGATTGCCGAAGCTCGGCACGAGGGCAGCCAGTGTCGCGAGATAGCCGGCCAGCGCCACGATCATCATGTTGCGCATCTCGCGCGACCAGGTGGCGCCGATGAAGATGCCGTCCATCTGGAAGGCCAGCGCCCCGGTCAGCGCGGTCAGCGCCGCATAGGGCAGATAGAGGTCGGCGACGATGCGAACCTCCTGCGCGGTGGTGATGAAGCCGATGATCGACTCCCCGAGCCCGAGAAAGAAGGCAAGGCTCGCCAGCGCCAGCCCGAGCGACCAGATGCCGGTGAGCTTCACCGCGCGTTCGAAGCCCGGGCGATAACGCGCCCCGATGGTCTGGCCGGCGATCTGCTCGGCCGCGGTGGCGATCCCGTCGAGATAGAAGCTCGAGATCATGAAGAAGTTGAGAAGCACCGCGTTGGCGGCGAGCGTCACCGGGCCGAAGCTCGCGCCCACCCGGGTCATCACGGTGAAGGCGGTGATCAGCGAGAAGGTGCGGATCAGGATGTCGCGGTTGAGGTGGAAGAGTTCTTTCAGCTTCGCCGTATCGGTCAGCATGGCCAGCCGCGGCATCGCGGACGGACCGTAGCGCCAGAAGACGAAGGCGAGGCCCGCGAGTGCCGCCACGGTCTCGCCGATCACCGTTCCCCAGGCGACGCCGGCGATCCCCCAGCCGAAGGTCAGGCCGAGCAGGATCGACATGACGATGTTGATGCCGTTCAGCAGGATCTGCAGTCCGAGCCCGATCGAGCCGAGCCCGCGCCCGAGCACGAAGCCGAGCAGGGTGAAGTTGGACAGCGTCACCGGTGCGGCAATGATGCGGATGGCGATATAGGTGGCCGACGCCTCGGCAACCCGGCCTTCGGCGCCCATCATCGTCAGGCCGCCGGAGATGATCAGCGGCGACAAGGCGAGAATGAGCAGGCCGAAGCCGAGCGAAAGCGCAATCGAGCGCCAGAAAACGGCAAACAATTCGTCCCCGTCGCCGCGTCCCTGAGCCTGGGCGACGAGCGCCGTGGTCGAGGCTCGCAGGAAATTCAGGCTGCCGAACAGCAGGTCGAAGAGCGCGGCGGCAATGGCAAGCCCGGCCAGCGCCGCCGCCTCGCCGGTGCGGCCGATCACGGCGGTATCCGTCAGGCCGAGCAGCGGCGTGGTGACGTAACCGAGCGTCATCGGCACGGCGATCGCCAGCACCGAGCGATGTGTTACTTCGATGATCCGAACCGGCTGGCTTCTCGTGTCCATGCATGCGCCCACTGACTTCGCGCCGGGGCGGGAATCGCTCAGGCCGACAGCACCATGGCCCAATAGGGGCGGTTGGCGGAAGAGGGGTGGCGCGCAACGGCGACGCCGAGGCCCTGATAGGTGCCGAGCATGTTCTCGAGATGCTTCTTCGAATCGATCCACGCCTGGACCGCGCGCTCGACGCTGTCCTGGCCGGTGGCAATGTTCTCGGCCGCCGGCAGCGGTACTTCGGTCGATTTCATGCGCTCGAGGAAACTGTCGTTGAAGCCGATCAGATGCGCCATCTTTCCGGCCTTCGCCATGCGCCTCGCCTGGATGAGAGCCGCGACCTCGGCCTCGGGCTTGCGGGAGAGGCCTCCCAGTCCCTTCTTCTGCCGCAGGGTGTTGACGATCGGCAGCGCGCCTTCGGTCTGCACCTCGGCGAGGTCGTCACCGGTCGGCAGGACGTCCGTGCTACGGCAGCCGGCAAGCGCGGCGACAAGGCCGCCGGCCGACAGGATCAGAAGCGTGCGCCGCGGAAAGGGCTGAACGGTCGCAGGCTGCATCTCAGTTCCTTGCGCTGATCAGACGCAGCACGATGAAGACCGGGATGACGATGGTCGCGCCGAGCAGAAGATAGTCGCCGACCCGTCCGAGCGCGGCGAAACCGCGATACCAGAGCTCGATGAAGAAGTGGCGGATGCCTTCGAGGATGTCGACCGGATAGATGCCGAACACATGCATGATGAAGCCGACGATCAGCGAGACGACGACGAGCTTGATGATCGTGCGGCCCGGCGTGTCGCCGAGAAATCTGTTGACCTGATCGGCCATGGCAATCTCCTGTTTGTCCTCACATAGGAAGAGGCGCCGTTTCCCGCAAGCAAGGCGCGCGAACGCCAAGCTTTGCGCCGGACAACTTAGCTCTTGTGTTTTTTCGGCCCTTCGGTCAAGTGCCGCCTGATCCACGGGATTTCATCATGCAGCCCACCCAGTTTTCCTCCGGCGACGTCATTGCCGACCGTCGCGCCGACTATGCCCGGATGCTCGCCGAAAGTGGCGATCCTGCGGCGGCCGCCGAATTGATGGAGCAGGCGCTGGAACTGGCGCCCGCCTGGGCCGCCGGCTGGCTGCGTCTCGGCGAATATCGCCAGAAGGCCGGCCTTGGCGCAGAGGCGGCGGAGGCGCTCCGGCAGGTGCTGGCGCTCGATCCGGAGGACATCTTCGGGGCCGGCCTGAAGCTCGCCCTCCTCGGCGCCGCAGAGACGCCCGACAAGCCGCCGAGCCGCTATGTCGAGGCCCTGTTCGACGACTATGCCGACCGTTTCGAGGCGGCCCTCGTCAAGCGGCTGGACTATACCGTCCCCGGCAAGCTCGCGGCGCTGGTGCGCAAGGCGCGCGGCGAGGGCGGCCCCTTTGCCCGCGCCATCGATCTCGGCTGCGGCACCGGCCTGTTCGGCGTCGAAATCCGCTCCAGTGTCAGCCGGCTTGAAGGCTTCGATCTCTCGGTCAACATGCTCGCCAAGGCCGAGGAGAAGGGGATCTACGACCACCTGGCGCGCTCCGACCTGTCGCTCGATGGCGAAGGCTCCCGGCTTTTCGAAGGCGGTCTGACGCGCGGCCGTGCCGATCTCGTCGCCGCCGCCGACGTGCTGATGTATCTCGGCGACCTGTCGAACGCCTTTTCCCTGGCCGCGGAGCTTTCGGCCCCCGGCGCATTCTTCGCCTTTTCGGTCGAGGATGCCGGCACGCCGGACGGCTTTCACCTTGCCCCTTCGCTGCGTTATGCCCATTCGGAAGCCTATGTCCGCGCCGCGCTTGCCGCCGCCGGCTTCGAGATCCGCGAAATCGAGCGTACGACCATTCGCATGGATGGCGGAAAACCGGTCCTCGGCATTCTGTTTCTTGCGATCCGGACGCCCTGAGGGAACCGAAAATTGCGAACTGCACGATAGGTCAGTATTCCTTACCTATCGCCCTTGCGTCTCAGGGGATCCGGAGTATTTTTTGCACAGCGGAAGAGCTTTTTCGGAGACGTGTCATGGCGCATTTGACGAGCATGCTGGGTATCTGGAATTCCAATCCGACCCGCCATACGGCGGCCGAGGATCTGCAGGGGCTCATCGCCGGCAGCATGATCGCCGCGCTCGGCCTCTATCTGCTGGCCAAGGTCGGGCTTCTCACCGGCGGCATGGCGGGGTTGGCCTTCGTCCTGCACTACTGGAGCGGTCTGAGCTTCGGCCTGCTCTTCTTCGTGCTTAACCTGCCCTTCTACATCCTGTCGCTGCGCCGCGTCGGCGTCGATTTCACCCTGAAGACCTTTGCCGCCGTCGGCTTCACCTCGTTCCTCGTGGAAATCGAAAGCCGCTTCCTGGTGATCGAGAGCATCGCTCCGGTCTGGGCTGCGGTGCTTGGCGGCCTGCTGCTCGGTTTCGGCCTTCTGGCGCTCTACCGCCACCGCGCCAGCCTCGGCGGGCTCGGCATCCTCGCCGTCTATGTGCAGGATCGTTTCGGCATCCGCGCCGGCCTGGTCCAGCTCGCCTTCGATCTCGTCGTCATGGCCACCGCCTTTGCCGTCGTCAGCCCGCAGGTGGTCGCCTATTCGGTGCTCGGCGCCGTCGTGCTCAACCTCTTCCTCGCCATCAACCACCGCTCCGATCGTTACATCGCCCTGCGCTGAGGCTTTCGGCGGCATACCCCTTGAGATCGGCGCGGCGGCGCGCTACCGACTGGGCAAGCAAGCGCATTGAACGGCAGGATATGACATGGCCAATGTCGAAGTGAAGACCCGCCTGAAGGACATGATGACCTCCTCTTCGGAGCGCCATTCGCTCGTCGATGACGTCCAGGGCCTGGCGGCCGGCTCGATGATGGCCTCGCTCGGCGTGCTGCTGCTGTCAAGCGCCGGCCTGCTCACCGGCGGCACCACCGGCGTCGCCTTCCTGCTGCATTATGCCACCGGCTATGCCTTCGGTCTGCTGTTCTTCGTCATCAACCTGCCCTTCTACTGGCTGGCCTTCCGCCGCTTCGGGCTCGGCTTCACGCTGAAGACCTTCTCAGCCGTGGCATTCACCTCCTTCCTCACGGAAGCGGTGCCGCGGGCCATCGGCTTTTCCCACATCGACCCGCTGGTCGCGGCGATCTTCGGCGGGCTGGTCATCGGTGCCGGCCTCTTGGCGCTCTTTCGCCACCGCGCCAGCCTCGGCGGCTTCGGCATCCTGGCGCTCTACCTGCAGGACCGCTTCGGCTGGCGCGCCGGCCTGGTGCAATTGGTGTTCGACGGCACGGTGCTGGTCTTCTCCTTCTTCGTCGCCACGCCCTTCATCATCTTCTGCTCGGTCGTCGGCGCCGTGGTGCTCAACCTCACGCTCGCCATCAACCACCGCAGGGACCGCTACATCGCGATGTAACGGTCCCTGCGGAGGCAAGAGCGGAGATCGGCTGATCAGGCGGCAACGGCCGGCTGGTCGATCGGATGCGGGAAGCGGAAGCCGACGGCGATCCTGTTCCAGACATTGATGGTGCCGATCGCAACGGTGATGTTGGCGATCTCGCAGTCATCGAAATGCGCCTTCAGCGCCTCGAAGGCCACGTCCGGCGCGCCGGTGCCGGCGATGTTCGTCACCGCGTCGACCCAGCCGAGAACAGCGCGTTCGCGCGGCGTGTAGATCGGTGATTCTCGCCAGACCGACATCATGTTGATCCACTGTTCGGACAGGCCGTCATGGCGCGATTCCTTCACATGCATGTCGACGCAGTAGGCACAACCGTTGATGATCGAGGCGCGCAGCTTGATCAGGTGAATGTCGGCGCGGGAAAGCCCGCTGGTCTGGACGTAGTTTTCGAGGCCGAGCACGGCCTTGTAGGCGGCGGGGGCGGCCTTTCCGATGTCGAGGCGCGGATGCATGATGCGTTTCCTTTCCATTTGCCCTTCAGCGGGCGGTCTTGCGTTCGTGGATTTCCAGGAAGGCGCAGCCGCGTGCCGCGATCCCTCCGTCGTCGTTCGCCTTCAGATCCGAAATCAGATCCGCGATGCTCGTTTTCTTGAGCTCGGCCCGATAAACCCGCTCCGCCGCCAGCATCGCTGCGGCAATCCCGCATGGTTTCTCGAAGTACCGCTGGGGGAGGGGATCAGGCCCCCTTTGGCGGATCTCGCGACAGCGGAAGGCCGGCTGCGGCCCTTCCACGGCAAGCACGATGTCGAGCAGGGTGATCGCCTCGGGCTTGCGTGCCAGGCGATAGCCGCCCTTTGGCCCCGGAACGGTGTCGACCAGGCCGGCGCTGGACAGCGCCTGGAGGTGTTTCAGCAGGTAGCTCGGCGAAACCCCGTGGAACTCCGCAAGCGCTGCCGCCGAAAGGACCCCGTCCTCGGGCAGGGTGGCCAGCATGGTCATGCTGTGGATGGCCTGTTCGACGCCGTCGCCTAGTTTCATCGTGCGCTCCTATCGTAGATAAATAATATCCATGATTCTTTCGTCCGTCAACAGCGCTTCTTTTTTGAAGCGACTCCGCTAGGTTTACCCCGTGTCCATCAGCGAGCGCGCCATATCCCTCCTGCCCAAGCCCTTCCTCCGCTGGTTCGCGGAAAAGGGCTGGCAGCCGCGCGCCCATCAGTTGGAACTGCTTGCCCGTGCGCGCGGCGGAGAGAGCCTGCTGTTGATCGCCCCCACCGGCGCCGGCAAGACGCTCGCCGGCTTCCTGCCGTCGCTGACCGAACTGGCCGAGCGCCGCCGCCCGGCCCCGGGTGCGCCGTTTACCGGCATCCACACGCTCTACATCTCGCCCTTGAAGGCGCTCGCCGTCGACATCGAGCGCAACCTGATGAAGCCCGTCACCGAGATGGGCCTGCCGATTTCGATCGAGAACCGCACCGGCGACACGCCGAGCGGAAAGCGCCAGCGCCAGAAGCTCAACCCGCCGGACATCCTGCTGACCACGCCGGAACAGCTGGCCCTTCTGATCTCGGCCAATGACGCCGAGCGCTTCTTCAAGGATCTGCGGTATGTGATCTTCGACGAGCTGCATTCGCTCGTCACCTCGAAGCGCGGCCACCTGCTGTCCCTCGGCCTGGCGCGGCTGAGGAAGCTCGCGCCGTCCGTCCAGACCATCGGCCTTTCGGCCACCGTCGCTTCACCGCTCGACCTGCAGCGCTGGCTGGTGGCGCAAGCGCCCGAGGGCGAGCGCCATGCCGGTCTGATCACCGTCGACGGCGGCGCCAAGCCGAACATCACCATCCTGACGACCGAGGAGCGCATTCCCTGGTCGGGCCATTCTGCCCGCTATGCCATGCCCGAACTCTATGCGGTCTTGAAGGACTTCCAGACGACGCTGATCTTCGTCAACACCCGCTCCCAGGCCGAGATGCTGTTCCAGGAACTCTGGACGATCAACGACGACAACCTGCCGATCGCCCTGCACCACGGCTCGCTTGACGTCTCTCAGCGGCGAAAGGTCGAGGCCGCCATGGCAGACAACAGGCTGCGGGCCGTGGTCGCCACCTCGACGCTCGATCTCGGCATCGACTGGGGCGATGTCGATCTTGTCGTCCATGTCGGCGCGCCGAAGGGCGCCTCGCGCCTGGCCCAGCGCATCGGCCGCGCCAATCACCGCATGGACGAGCCGAGCCGGGCGATCCTCGTGCCGGCCAATCGCTTCGAGGTCATGGAGTGCCAGGCCGCCCTCGACGCCAACTATCTCGGCGCCCAGGACACGCCACCGGTGGGGGAGGGCTCGCTCGACGTGCTCGCCCAGCATGTGCTCGGCATGGCCTGCGCCGCCCCCTTCCTCGCCGACGAACTCTATGCCGAGGTGGTGAGCGCCTCGCCCTACGCGGCGCTGCCGAGACACAGCTTCGACCGCATCGTCGATTTCGTCGCCACCGGCGGTTATGCCCTGAAGACCTACGAGCGCTATGCCCGCATCCGCCTGACCAAGGACGGCCGTTGGCGCGTCTCCAATCCGCAGGTTATCCAGCAATATCGCCTGAACCTCGGCACCATCGTCGAGATGCCGATGCTCAACGTCAGGCTCGTCAAGCGCAACCATCTGGGCTCGCTCGGCCGCGGCGGCATGATGCTGGGCAAGGTCGAGGAATATTTCTTCGAACAGCTGAGCCCCGGCGACACCTTCCTCTTTTCCGGCAAGGTGCTGCGCTTCGAGGCCCTGCGCGACAATGAATGTCTCGTCTCCAATGCCTTTTCGCAGGATCCGAAGATCCCGGCCTATGCCGGCGGCAAGTTCCCGCTCTCGACCTATCTCGCTGAACAGGTGCGCGCCATGCTGGACGATCCGGAGCGTCGACAGGGCCTGCCGGATCAGGTGCGCGACTGGCTGGAGATCCAGCGCGAAAAATCCATCCTGCCGAAGCGCGGCGAACTGCTGGTCGAGACCTTTCCGCGCGGCAACCGTTTTTTCCTCGTTGCCTATCCCTTCGAGGGAAGGCTTGCCCACCAGACGCTCGGCATGCTCTTGACCCGCCGGCTGGAGCGCATGGGCGCCAAGCCGCTCGGCTTCGTCGCCACCGACTATTCGCTCGCCGTCTGGGGGCTGGAAGACATGGGCACGATGATCGCCTCAGGGCGCCTGACCCTCGCCGACCTGCTCGACGAGGACATGCTGGGCGACGACCTCGAGGCCTGGCTTGCCGAATCCTGGATGCTGAAGCGCACCTTCCGCACCTGTGCCGTGATTGCCGGCCTGATCGAGAAGCGCCATCCGGGCAAGGAAAAGAGCGGCCGCCAGGTCACCGTCTCGGCCGACCTCATCTACGATGTGCTGCGCAGCCACGAGCCGGATCACATCCTGATGCAGGCGACGCGACAGGATGCCGCCGCCGGTCTTCTCGATATTGCCCGGCTCGCCGATATGCTAAAGAGAATCAGGGGCCACATCACCCACAAGCGGCTGGAGCATATCTCGCCGCTCGCCGTGCCGGTGATGCTGGAGATCGGCCGCGAACCGGTCGCCGGCGAGGCCCATGAGCATGTGCTGGCCGAGGCCGCCGACGATCTGATCGCCGAGGCCATGGGGTAAGCGGTGGTTCGGCAGCGCCGCCCTCGACCCCTCTTCTCCCCATCGGGGAGAAGGTGGCGCGCAGCGCCGGATGAGGGGGGCGAAGCAACTGCGACCAAGTTCGCAGCCCATTGGAATGAAACACAGCCGCCTCGGCGGCCGGGAACACGGAATGACCAGTTTGACAGCACGGCGTCTGGCCGCCGACGAGATGCCACCCTCGGTGGAGATCGCGTTTCACGGAGTGAGCGCCGTCTGCGATCCGTCCGGCGCGCTCTATCTTCCCGATCTGTCCATGCTGGTCGTCTCCGACCTGCACCTGGAAAAGGGCGCCGCCTTCGCCCGACGCGGCCAGCTTCTACCGCCCTATGACACGCTCGCGACGCTGAAGATCCTCGAAGGGGTGATCCTTCGCCATGATCCGAAGATCGTCGTCAGCCTCGGCGACAATTTCCACGATCCGGTCGGCTCGGCGCTGATGCCCGAGGCCTATCGCCAGCGCATCGCGCTGATGGCGGCGGGCCGCGAATGGATTTGGATCAACGGCAACCACGACCCGGACGGCGTGTCCAGCCTGCCCGGCATCTCGGTCGACGAGCTCGCCTATGGCGGCCTGACCTTCCGCCACGAGCCGAGCCTTGCAGCGGCCAAAGGCGAGGTGGCCGGCCATCTGCACCCTTGCGCCACGGTGCGCCGCCGCGAAAAATCGGTCCGCCGTCCCTGCTTCGCCAGCGACGGCATACGCCTGATGATGCCGGCCTTCGGCGTCCTGACCGGCGGCCTCGACCTGCGCCACAAGGCCTTTACCGGCCTCTTCGACCGCGCCGCCCTGATCGCCCACCTGCTCGGCCGCGACCGGGTCTATTCGGTTCGCTTTGCCAACCTGATCGGCTGATCGGGTTTTCAGATCCGGCTGTTACCGATAGACCAGCACCGGGATCTTCGAATGCGTCAGCACTTTCATGGTGACGCTGCCGAGAACCAGGGCGCTGACGCCTCGACGACCATGCGAGGCCATGGTGATCAGGTCGCAATTGTTCCTGACCGCCGTATCGATGATGCACTGATAGGGCTCGCCGCTGACGACATGGACCGCCTCGCAGGCGACGCCCATCGAACCGGCCTTTTCCCTTAAGCCGGTCAGATGCGTTTCGGCTTCGGCCTTGGCGTGCTCTTCATAGGTGCTGCGCGTCCCGGCAAGCTGTTCGGCATTGGCCGAGAGAATGTGGAACGGCTCGATCACTGTCAGCAGGGTAACCTTCGCGCCGATCTCCTTGGCGAAGGAAAGGCTGTTCTCCACGGCCGCCGTCGAAAGCGGCGACCCATCCGTAGGCACGAGCATGTGTTTATACATGGCAATGTCCTCCCAGGCGGAGGATCATACACCTCAATCGTTCGGGGCGCATGGACTTTGATCCATCGCCACGAACCGGCCTTCGCGCGCGGACCGGCGGCTCCGACCTCCGCCACGAGGCCTTCACCGATCTCCGGGACCATCCGGCCAGGGGTTGATGCCGTCCCGCAACCAGAGCAGGGCGTCGAGCCAGAAGCCGTTGGCATGGCGGGCATGGAACAGGTCGAAATGTCCGATCTTGTCGAAGCCGAGATCGGCCGGTCTCAGCAGGGCTTCGGCAGGCGCGGCATTGTGATAATAGGCAAGGGCCCGCCGAATGGCCGGCACGGTTCCCAGTTCGTCGTCCGACACAGCAATGGCCAGGATCGGCGCCCTCACGGCGGCGAAGCGTCGAAGCACCTCCGCCCGTTCGTGCCGCGGATGGCTGAGTTCCATGCGAGCCCGGCGAAAGCTCCATTCGTTGGCGACCGGCCCCGGCAGGTCTTCCAGCCAGCCGAGGCGCTTGCCGGGAAAGAAGCCGAACATGGCGGTCAGTACCGGCATGGCCACGTGCCACTTGAAGAACAGCCGCAATCTTTGCTCCGCCGCATAGTCGCGCCAATAGGCATATTGCGCGCCGACCGTCAGCATCCGGTCGATCCGCTCGGCATTGCGCGCCAGACCGGGCAGGAAGCCGCCTATGCTGTGGCCGACGACGAGGAGCGTTCCGTCCATGCGCCGGGCCGACATGAAATCCACCGCAGCTTCGAAATCGCGTTCGCCCCAGTCGCGCCATCGGTAGCCGCACCCCTTGAGCTGCGCCGGCCGGGAAAGGCCGATCCCGCGATAATCGTAGGTCAGGACCTCGAAGCCGTGATCGGCGAGGAAGCCGGCGAAATAGTGATAATAGCGGGCAAGCACGCCGGTCGCCGGATTGATGATGACCGTGCCGTTCGGCGCGCCGTCCGCGCCGCTCCAGACATGCCCGCCGAGCATGACCCCGTCCCGGCAGGCGATCTCGACGGCCGTTCCCTGTGCGGGCCTTGGTATCCGTGTTGTCACCGGTGCGACCCACGCCACACCGGCCTCGTCCTGCCGTCCCATGCCCTTGCCTCCGCAATGTCCTGCCGTCACTCAAGGCTAGCAAGACGAGCGGATTGTGCACACTCACTGGTCGGTATACATTGCCCGCATGACAGCACCGCCGAGACAGACCCGGGAAAGCATAATCTCCGCTGCCGCGAAGCTCTTCTATGACGAGGGCATCCGGCGCGTCAGCGTTGATGCCATCGCCGACGAGGCCGGCATCACCAAGCGCACGCTCTACTATCACTTCGAGAGCAAGGACGATCTGGTCGCCGCCTATCTCGAACAGCGCGACCAGCCGAGCTTCGCCCGGTTCCAGCAATGGTTCGCCGAGGCGGAGGGTCCGCTGCCGGAACGGATCAGGACCATCTTCATCCGGCTCGCGGCCTTCGCCCGTCACCCGAAATGGAAAGGCTGCGGCTTTCTGCGCACCTCCGCCGAACTTGCCAACATGCCCGGCCATCCCGCGATCAAGATCGGCGCGGCCCACAAGCGGCGCGTCGAGGACTGGCTCGCCGGGCTGTTCGAAGCGGAGGGCCTGGGCGAACCGCGCATGCTCGCCCGCCAGATCATCCTGCTGCTCGACGGCGCCTTTGCCGTCGTGCTGCTCAATCGCGATCCGGGTTACATGGAGACCGCGGGCGATGCGGCGGCGACCCTGGTCGGTGCCGCCTCTTCAAGGCTTCAGCCTGCCGCCGCCGGCGCATAGCGCAGCACCACCCCGCCGGTCTTCAGCGGACGGGTCTCGAGCAGCGTGAACACCCTCGGCGTCTCGGCCGGCTTGAAATGTGGGTTGCCGCCGCCGAGCACCACCGGCACGATGCACAGCCGGATCTCGTCGACCAGCCCGGCTTTCAACAGGCTGTCCGTGAGTTCCGCACTTCCGAAGACGAAGATGTCCTTGCCCGGCAGTGCCTTGAGCGCGGTGATTTCGCCGACGACGTCGCGGACGATGCGGGTGTTGTTCCAGTCCGCTCTGTCAAGGCTGCGACTGACGACGATCTTGGCGATCGCGTTCATGTAGGCCTTGATCTCCAGCTCTTCGGTCGCCTCGGTCCAGTGCGCCGCCATGCCCTCATAGGTCTTCCGGCCGAACACCAGCAGGTCCGCCTGCCGGCCGATCTCCAGCGCATAGGCCCTCAATTCGTCGCCCCAGGCGAGTTGGTGATAGCCGAGGTCCCAGGGCGACTTGCCCTCGAAATAGCCGTCGAGCGTCATCAGGTTCCAGATGATCAGTTTGCGCATGGGGTCCTCCCTTTGAATCTCAAAAACTGATTGCAATATGCAAGCGGTTGTCTTTTAGCTCAACTGATGGCAGATCGCAACTGGTCGAGAGGAGACGCCATGTCTGAAGCCCACCGCTCCGGATGCCCGATCAATCTGACGCTGGAGGTTCTCGGCGACCGCTGGAGCCTGATCGTCATTCGCGATGTCATGTTCGGCAACCGCCGTCACTTCCGCGAACTTTTGCAGAATTCCGAGGAGGGGATCGCTTCCAACATTCTCGCCGGCCGCCTGAAGAAGCTGGTCGACAAGGGGCTGCTCAGCCGCGCCGACGATCCGAGCCACAAGCAGAAGGCGATCTACAGCCTTACCGAAATGTCGATCGACCTCGTGCCGCTGTTCGCCGAAATGGGCGCCTGGGGCCGCAAATATCTGGACGTGTCGGAAGACCTGGCGATCCGCGCCGAGCTTCTGGAAAAGGGCGGGCGCGACCTCTGGCGGGATTTCATGGCCGAGCTCAGGGCGCTGCATCTCGGCAAACCCATGCCCGCGGGCACGCCGTCGGCGCTCGCACGGCTGACCGCGGCCTATCTCGCGGTCAAGGCGAAGATGGAAACGCTCTAGTCGCGGCGGAAGATCAGGCTCGCACCCCAGCCGGTGATCAGCGCCAGCAACACCGAGAACATGCCGTAGGTCAGCGGGTTCTCGTGCGCCGCCCGCGAAATGGAATCCTCGAGGCCCGTCTTGATCACCCGGAGCGGCAGCTCCCGCTCGGCGATGAACTCGCCCGTCTTGAACAGATAGGCATGGGCGATATGCACCCCGTCGGGGATGTTGGCCGGCAGCCGGAGCGTCGCCTTGAACAGGCTGGAGCTGACGAAGCGCACGCCCGCCTCCTCGCCCTGGTAGAGGCCGCCCGTCTGCTTCAGCCGCCGGAAGGCCTCGCGGAAATCCTTCAGATTCGCGGCATTGCTCAGGTAACCGGTCGGTGTCAGCGCCATGTGGTCGGTGCCGATGCCGAGTTGGGTCAGCGTCTGCGGCTTGGTGACTTCCGAAAGGGCCCGGGTGCTTGCCAGCGAATAGGAGGTCGGCATGCGCTCGAAGGTCATGGATGTGCGGTTGACCCAGATGCCGAACAGCCGGTCCTTGCGCCGCACCGTCGTGTCGTCGCGCGGCCCTTCGAGCGTCACCACCACGTCATACTGGCCGATCGCCAGAAGCAGCGTGTCGCTGTTGGTCACGGCGCCGAAAATGGTGAGATCGGCGCCGCGGAAATCCGAGGTGATGGCGATTTCGCTGGTGGAGGTGCCGATGTCGAGGCCCTCCTTGCCGGTCATGTCGGTCGCGAGCGGAACCTGGGCGCGGCTTTCGCCCCCGACGAGAAGGACGGAGAGGGTCGCGATCGTGAGGAGGAGCCGGCGCATCGTCAGCCTCCGATCGCGATGGAGTACAGGTCGTCCGGCGTCACTACCAGCTCGACGGCGAGCCTCAGCCCCACCGCCAGCACCAGCAGGCCGAGCAGCGCGCGCAACTGTTCGCCGCGCAGCTTCTGGCCGACGCGCACGCCGTATTGCGCACCGATGACGCCGGCCAGCATCAGGATGAAGGCGAGCACGATGTCGACCGAATAGTTGGTCGCCGCCTGGACGATGGTGGTGTAGGCGGTGGTGAAGATGATCTGGAACAGCGACGTGCCGACGACGACGCTCGTCGGGATGCGCAGCAGATAGATCATTGCCGGCACCATGATGAAACCGCCGCCGACGCCCATCACCGAAGTGAGGATACCGATGGCGAAGCCGAGCGCGATGATCGGCAGGACGCTCAGATAGATCTTCGACTTCTTGAACCGCATCTTGAAGGGCAGGCGGTGCACCCAGTTGTGCTGGCCCGGCCGCTTGAGGCTCGCCGGCTGGTTGCGCGCCGCCCGGCGCATGGCGTTGAGGCTTTCCATTAGCATCAGGATGCCGACGGTCCCGAGGAAGATCACGTAGAGAAGCGAGATGACGAGGTCGAGCTGGCCCTGCCGCCTCAGCCAGGAGAAGATGAACACACCGACCGAGGCGCCCGCCAGACCGCCGACCAGCAGCACCAGGCCGAGCTTCACGTCGAGCGTGCCGCGGCGGAAATGGGTGATTGCGCCGGAGACCGACGAGGCCACCACCTGGTTGGCGCCGGTCGCAACAGCGACCACGGGCGGGATGTTGTAGAAGATCAAGAGCGGCGTGATCAGAAAGCCGCCGCCCACGCCGAACATGCCGGACAGAAACCCGACGGCGGCACCCATTCCGAGCACGATGAAGATGTTCACCGACAGTTCTGCGATCGGCAGGTAGATCGTCACGCTCGGACCTCAAATGCGCCAGCCCGCCGAAGCGGGTTCAATAGGGGGTCAAGTCGGGGATGCCGCCTGTGTTCGGCAGAAAGCGAAACAGGCTCAAGTCTTTGATCGGACTTGACCTATATCAGTTCTTTCTTGCGCCCGCAGGCAGGGCGAGTCAATTCTTGGAAGCTGCCTTACGCTGGCTTTTTTCCAATTTTATGACGCGCCGCCCTCATTTGTTGCGCGCCAGCAGCTCGTTCACCAGTTTGTCGGTAATCTGGCCGGTCGGTTCCTGGCCGATCGACGTCTGGAAGGCCTTGATGGCGGAGACCGTTTTCTCGCCCATCACGCCGTCCGGCGTGCCCGCATCGAAGCCATTCTTGCCGAGGATCGCCTGAATGTTGCGGATCGCCTTCTTCATGTCGACGCTGGCGGTTTTCAGGCCCTTGCCGACCCATTCGTCCGGCGTGTTGGCGGAGTTTGCGTTGACGTCGAGCGGCTTTGCCTTCCACAGGTCGACCTGGGCGCGGGCCCGCTCCAACTGGTCCGGCTTCATCGCATTGGCCACTTCGTCGCGCTTCTGGGCGGCGTCCTTGTCGCCTTCCTTGGCGACCAGCGCGAACCACTTGTAGGAAGCCTCGAGATCCTGCGGCACGCCGTTGCCTCGCGCAAAGAGGATCGCCAGGTTGAACTGGCTGTCCGATACGCCGAGATCGGCGGCCTTGCCGAACCATTCGGCGGCCTTGGCATAGTCCTGCGCGCCGTCGCTGCCTGAAGCGTAGAGCACGGCGAGATTGTGCATGGCGCTGGCATTGCCGGCGTCGGCGGCCTGCTGGTAGAGCGTCTTGGCCGCCTGGATGTCGCGCGGCACGCCGGTGCCCTTTTCCAGGAGGTTGGCGAGACGATACTGGGCCGGGGCGAAACCCTTGTCGGCGGAGAGCTTGTACCACTTCGCCGCTTCGGCGAAGTCGCTCGCCACGCCGCGGCCATCGGTATAGCGCGAGCCGATTTCGAACAGCGCCAGCGGATCGCCCTGCTTGGCGGCAAGCGACAGCGACGGCGGCGTGATCTCCGCCGGAACGACGATCTCGGCTGCCGGCGGCGTTGCGGTTTCGGCCTGCGGATCGGCGGCTGCGACGGCGTCTTCCGGCAGGGCTGCCTTCGGCGCCGGGGCAAATCCGTCGGTCTGTTCGGCCTGTTCCGTTCCGGCCGGCGTCAGCGTCTGCGGGGCGCCGTCATCGAGCGGAGCGCGCTCGACGAGAGCGGAGGCTGCCGGGGCAGGCGCCTCGGTGGTGATGGTCGGTTCAGCCGGAACGGAGGTCGCGGCGAGCTGCTCCTCTGTCGCGGCGGACGGTTCGATCGCGGTCTGCGCGGCCGTTTCCTTGTTGTCGGCGACCGGCGCCATGCTGTTCTCGTCGGTCGGTGCCGTGATCACGGGCGGCGATTTCTCGCCACGCGTCAGGGTGTTGACCAGCGGCAGGGCCATGGCGGCGAGCAGGATCGCACCGACCGCCATCAGGATCGGGCGGCGATAGCGGGCGAGCGCCGAAGCCTTCTCGGCAGCGTTCGACGGCATGGCCGAGGTGGTGCGCGGCGTATGCTCCATCTCGAGCGCCGCAGCCTGGGCGGCGCGGCGCGCGGCAGCGATATAGTCGGCGCGGTCGGCATCGGCGTCACCGGTGCCGGCGGCCTCTCCGCGCTGGCTGGCCTGGCTGGCCCGGACGCGTTCGAGGATCTTGCGGACGTCCGGCGCGCCGGAGCCCGGCTCCAGCAACTCGTTTTCTTCTTCCGGCGGCATGACCTCGGCCGGGTCGATCGACGGTGCCTTGTCGATATGGCGGCGGCCGGAAGCGGCCTGCACGTCCTTCTTCTGGCCGGGCAACAGGCGCTTGCTGAGACCGGCGAGCAGGCTCGGCTTTTCCGCCTTCTTCTCCGGTCGCGCAGCCTCGATCATCGGCGCTTCAGCCAGCAGGGTATCGACCTGAACGGTTGCGGCGGCTTCGCGCTGGGACTGAACCGGCTCGATGGCCGGCGCTCTCTCGGCAAAGGCCTTCTGGGCGACCGGCTGCGCGCGCGCGGGCTGCACGGCCGGCTGCGGCTGCAACGGCGCCTGGGGCGCTGCGACGGGCTCAGGCGCAAAACGCTGGCCGCTCTCGCCCAGCTGGTCCAGCCGGGTGGCGATCTGCACCAGCGTGTCGTGCAGGGCTTCGAAGGTGCGGTGGGTGCGCTCCTCGGAATGCCGGCTGAAATCCTCGAGATGGCGCAGATGGTCCGACAGCGCCGAAAGCGCCGCAACGTCGGCGGTGCTGCCGCCTTGCGCCGGGGCCTGCCGCGCATAGGTTTCCATCACGGTTTCCGCTGCCTGGCGCGCCGCTTCGATGATGTATTCGTCGCTGGTCGCCATGTAGTCTTCGAGCGCCGAGATCCGCCCGGCGAACTGCGTGCCCGAGCCGCTGTCGGTTGCCGGGCTGCTGATCAGCGCCGACAGATGGGCGATCTGTTCTTCTAGGCCGCGCAGGCTGGCATTGTCGCTGGCCGGGGTCGCGTTCGTTTCTTCGAGCCGGTCGACCACGGCATTGAGCCGCTGTTCGAAATGGCGAAGCACGCTGTCGTCGATGCGGGCGGGGCTGGCCTCCGGGACATCGATTTCCTCGATACGGCGGGCCAGAAGGTCCAGCCGGTCGGCCAGCCGGTCGTTGACTTCGCCGTGGTCGAGCGCGTCGATCTTGCGGGAAATGTCGGCGAGATAGCTGGTCAGTTCCGGCTGCGGCACCGGCATCTGCGCCCGCTCCAGCAGCTGCGACAGATGGTCGAGGCGTTCCTCCAGCCGATTGGCGGCCTGTTCGGCGGTCAGTTCCTCGATGCGCGCGGCAAGCGATTCGATCCGTTCGCCGAGGTCGCTGGCCGGATCCTCTTGCGGGTGCGGGTGCTGGGCGAGAAGCTCGATCTGGCGGGCAAGCCCGGTGATGCGGTCCTCGATGCGCTGGAAGGTCGTGTTGTCGGGCGTATTGGCGACAGTGCGGCTACCGGCGGCGATTGCCCGGGTGATCTCGTCGAGCCGCATGTCGATGCCGGCGAACTGCTCGGTCAGCATGCGTTCACTCGGATCGATATGGGCGCCGATATGTTCGAGAGCGGCCGCCAGCGTCACGAGCTTGTCTTCCAGCGCGTGGATGGCGCGATTGTCGCCCATCTTGCCGAGATGCGCCTTGATGTCGTCGAGCCGGTCGGCGAGCCGCACGAGCTCGTCCCTGAGGGCTGCCGGATCGGCGTCCTCCAGCCGCTCCTCGATCTGCTCCCAGCGGCTTTCCATGTGGCGCACCGAATCCTCGCGCGCCAGGCCGTCCATCAGCGAGCGCAGTTCCTCGAATTCGGCGCGCAGTCCGTCGGCGCCCGGCGCCCGGACCTGGCCCAGGTGCTGGATGCTGTCGGCAAGGCGGGCAATGTCCTCGCGCACGTCGTCGGACGGGCGCTGCTGTTCGGCGAGGCTGCGGATGCCCCGCATCTCGTTGCGCAGGCCGCTGATCTCGCGGGCCAGCCCCTCCGAAATGTCCTGCTTCAGTTCCTGGCGCAGCCCGAGCAGGGCCTGGGTGATGTCGCGGGTGATCGTCTCAGCCGGAAAGGCGACCGGCGGCTGCGGCAGCGGCGGAATGGCGGCGACGCGCGGCTGCGGTGCCGGCATGTAGGGATCGGCGCGTTCGGCCGTGCGGGGCGCGGGTGCCGCGCGTTCCAGCGGGCGCGAGCGGCTTTCCTCGAGCAGGCGCTGGCGCTGGCGGATCTCTGCGAGCGGATCGGGCCGCGGGTCGCGCTCGGAACGCGAAAGACGTTCCTCGACGCGCTCGCGCACGCCTTCGCGTCTCGGCTCTTCCGGCAGGCGCGGACGCGCCGTGGTTCCCATCAGGCCTTCGATGCGCGCCTCCAGCCCTTCGATCGTGCGGTTCAGCGCATCGAGCGATGAAGCGCCGCCGGGGCGGGAAGGAGTAGATCGCGATCCGTTCATGGTCTTGCTCGCTTCGGTTCAGGTCGCCCCGGACCGAAGGTCCCGGGGTGTGGTGATGCTCGGCGATGGTCGGCTCCGGTCGCTTGCCCGGAACAGATGCTTGGCGGTGGCTTGGGCCGGATATCCGGATGCCGCCGCGACGCAGTGCGGATCATCACCTTTCGCCCGCAACAATTCACGAAACGTGGTAAACAACTCGTTAACCGGACTGAAAAAACTTTTAACGCTTTCTGAATTATCCTGCGCTGGGGGGCTCGTGGATTCGGCTGTGCAGGTGCGACCGGGCAGCGGGAAAGCGCAAAAAATCCTCCATGCTGCAGATTTTGACGTTTACGCAAACGTCAATATTTTATATATAGCCTGAACCCATCCGGACCCCGTCCGGCATCTAGTCTCGGAGGAAGATGATCCATGCCTGTCTACAAGGCCCCGGTAAACGATACGCTTTTCGTTCTGAACAATGTGCTCGGCCTCGACCGCTACCACAATCTGCCCGGTTTCGAGGACGCCACCCCGGACATGATCGAAGCCATTGTCGGCGAGGCCGCGAAGCTGGCCGAAGGACAGCTCTTCCCGCTCAACCTGTCTGGCGACCAGGAAGGCTGCAAGCGCAATGACGACGCAACCGTGACGGTGCCGAAGGGCTTCAAGGAGGCCTATGACGCCTATTGTCAGGGCGGCTGGATCGGTCTCGCAGTGCCGCAGGAATATGGCGGCCAGGGCCTGCCCTACACGCTGCACGCCGCCGTCGGCGAATACATGTCGTCCGCCAACATGGCGTTGATGATGTATCCGGGCCTGACCCAGGGTGCGATCGCCGCCATCCTCGTGCATGGTTCCGACGCGCAGAAGCAGACCTACCTGCCGAAGATGGTCGAGGGCACCTGGTCCGGCACCATGAACCTCACCGAACCCCATTGCGGCACCGACCTTGGCCTGCTGCGCACCAAGGCCGTTCCGCAGGGCGACGGCTCCTACAAGATTTCCGGCCAGAAGATCTTCATCTCGGCCGGCGAACACGGCATGACCGACAACATCATCCATCTGGTGATCGCCCGCATCGAGGGCGCGCCGGAAGGCACCAAGGGCATCTCGCTCTTCATCGTTCCGAAGTTCATGGTCAACGAAGACGGTTCGGTCGGCGCGCGTAACACCGTTTCCTGCGGCGCGCTCGAGCACAAGATGGGCATCCACGGCAACTCGACCTGCGTGATGAACTATGACGAGGCGACCGGCTACCTGCTCGGCGCCGAGAACAAGGGCCTTGCCGCCATGTTCGTCATGATGAACGAGGCGCGCCTCGGCGTCGGTCTCCAGGGTCTGTCGATTGCCGAAGTCGCCTACCAGAACGCCGTCAACTATGCGCGCGAGCGCATCCAGGGCCGCTCTCTCTCCGGCGTCAAGGCGCCGGACAAGAAGGCCGATCCGATCATCGTTCACCCGGACATTCGTCGCGCGCTTCTGACCATCAAGTCCTTCACCGAAGCCGGCCGCGCCTTCACGCTGTGGACGGCGCTGAAATCCGACATCGCCCATCGTTCGGGTGATGCGACCGAAAAGCAGACGGCTGACGACCTGCTCGGCCTCGCCACCCCGATCCTGAAGGGTGTTTTGACCGACAAGGGCTTCGACCATGCCGTGATGGCCCAGCAGGTCTTCGGCGGCCATGGCTATATCGAAGAACACGGGATGAGCCAGTATGTCCGCGATGCCCGCATCGCGATGATCTACGAGGGCGCCAACGGCATCCAGGCGCTCGACCTCGTCGGCCGCAAGCTCGGCGCCAATGGCGGCCGCGCCGTCATGGCCCTGTTCAAGGAGATCGGCGATTTCTGCGAGGAAAACCGCGCCGACGAGAACCTGGCCTTCTTCACCAAGTCGCTGAAGAAGGGCCTGAACGACCTGCAGGCCTCGACCATGTGGTTCATGCAGAACGCCATGGCCAAGCCCGACAATGCCGGCGCCGGCTCGACCGACTACATGCATATGTTCGGCCTTGTCGTGCTCGGCTACATGTGGGCGAAGATGGCCAAGGCCGCCAACGAAAGCCTGGCCGCCGGCACCGGCGATGCCGACTACTTCAAGAACAAGCTGCTCACCGGCCGCTTCTTCATGGAGAAGATCATGCCGGAAACGGCACTGCGCAAGATCCGCATCGAGGCCGGCGCCGACAGCGTCATGGAAATGGCCGCCGAAGCGTTCTGATCCTCCCCTTCTCCCCACCGGGGAGAAGGTGGCCCGACAGGGCCGGATGAGGGGGCGCTTGCGCAACCGGCCCCCTCATCGCCTCGCATTCGCTCGGCACTTCTCCCCACTGGGGAGAAGAGGGACAAGGAAATTTCGGCGCCCGCGCGCCCCAAGGGAGAGAACCAATGACCGACGTATTCATCTACGACCACGTGCGCACCCCGCGCGGCCGTGGCAAGAAGGATGGCTCGCTGCACGAAGTGCCGACGCCCCGCCTTGCCGCCAAGGCGCTCGAAGCGTTGCGCGACCGCAACGGCCTCGACACATCGACCGTCGACGACATCATCTTCGGCTGCGTCGACCCGGTCATGGAAGCCGGCGCCGTCATCCCCAAGGCCGCCGCCTTCGAAGCCGGCTATGCCTTCTCGGCCCCCGGCATCCAGATCTCGCGCTTCTGCGCCTCCGGCCTCGACGCCATCAACCTCGCCGCCGGCAAGGTCATGGCCGGTTCCGACGACATCGTCATTGCCGGCGGCGTGGAGAGCATGTCGCGCATCGGCATGGGCATGTCCGGCGGCGCCTGGTACATGGACCCCTCGGTCAACTTCCCGTCCTATTTCATGCCGCAGGGCGTGTCGGCCGACCTGATCGCCACCAAATACGGCTTCTCGCGCGACGACGTAGACGCCTATGCCGTCGAGAGCCAGAAGCGCTCCGCCGCCTCCTGGGAAAAGGGCCATTTCGCCAAGTCGGTCATTCCGGTGAAGGACCAGAACGGCCTCGTCATCCTCGACCGTGACGAGCACATGCGCCCCGGCACCGACATGCAGTCGCTGGCAAGCCTCCAGGCCTCCTTCCAGATGCCCGGTGAGATGGGCGGCTTCGAAGCCGTCGCCATCCAGGCCCATCCGGAGATCGAGAAGATTTCCTACGTCCACCATGCCGGCAATTCGTCGGGCATCGTCGACGGCGCCGCAGCCGTGCTGGTCGGCTCCAAGGCCGGCGGCCAGTCGATGGGCCTGAAGCCGCGCGCCCGCATCCGCGCCTTCACCAATATCGGCTCCGATCCGGCCCTGATGCTGACCGGCCCGGTCGACGTCACCGAGAAGCTGCTGAAGCGCTCCGGCATGAAGATCTCCGACATCGACCTGTTCGAGCTGAACGAGGCCTTCGCCGCCGTCGTCCTGCGCTTCATGCAGCATTTCAACGTCAGCCACGACGTGATGAACGTCGCCGGCGGCGCGATCGCCATGGGCCATCCGCTCGGCGCCACCGGCGCCATGATCCTCGGCACCGTGCTCGACGAACTGGAGCGGCGCGACCTGAACACCGCGCTCGTCACGCTCTGCATCGGCGCCGGCATGGGCACGGCGACGATCATCGAGAGAGTTTGAAGGAACGCCCCCTCATCCGCCTGCCGGCACCTTCTCCCCGAGGGGAGAAGAGCAACTGCCGCAACGCATCCGATCCTCCTCTCCCCTCGGGGAGAGGGTGGCCGAGCGAAGCGGAGGCCGGGTGAGGGGGCTGCTCTGCACAACACCGAAATTCAAGGGAAGAGGAATCCCATCATGAGCACCTACAAGAACTTCACCATCGAGACCGACGCCGACGGCATTGCGCTGGTCACCTGGAACATGCCCGACAAGTCGATGAACGTCTTCACCGTCGAGGTGATGGACGAGATCGAGAAAATCGTTGATGCGACCGTCGCCGATGCTGCCGTCAAGGGCGTGGTCTTCACGTCGGGCAAGTCGACCTTCTCCGGCGGCGCCGATCTCACCATGATCAAGGGCATGTTCGCCATGCTCGAGGACGAAAAGGCGAAGAACCCCGACAGCGCGGTCAAGAAGCTGTTCGACGCCGCCGGCCGCATGTCCTGGCTGTGGCGCAAGATCGAGACCAACGGCAAGCCCTGGGTCGCCGCGATCAACGGCACCTGCATGGGCGGCGCCTTCGAGCTGGCGCTGTCCTGCCACGGCCGCGTCGCCTCCAATGCCAAGTCGGTGAAGCTCGCGCTTCCTGAAGTCAAGGTCGGCATCTTCCCCGGCGCCGGCGGCACCCAGCGTGTCGCCCGCCTCACCGGCACGCAGGATGCCCTGCAGATGATGACCACCGGTCAGTCGCTCACCGCCTCGCGCGCCAAGGCGATGAACCTCGTGCACCAGGTGGTCGAGCCCGACCAGCTGATCCCGGCCGCCAAGCAGATGATCAAGGACGGTCTGAAACCCGTCGCCCCCTGGGACGAAAAGGGCTTCAAGGCCCCCGGCGGCGGTATCTGGACCCCCGCTGCTGCCCAGCTCTGGCCGGCCGCCTCGGCGATCCTGCGCCGCGAAACCGCCGGCAATTATCCGGCAACACTCGCCATCCTGAAGAGCGTCTATGAAGGCCTGCAGGTTCCCTTCGAAACCGGCCTTCGCATCGAGCAGCGTTACTTCACCGAGATCGTCCAGACCACCGAAGCCTTCTCGATGATCCGCTCGCTGTTCGTCTCGATGCAGGAACTCGGCAAGGGCGCCCGCCGCCCGGCCGGCGTACCGAAGTCCGAGTTCAACAAGGTCGGCGTGGTCGGCGCCGGCTTCATGGGCGCCTCCATCGCCTATGTGACCGCTGCCGCCGGCATCCCGGTCGTCTTGATCGACCGCGACATCGAAGCCGCCACCAAGGGCAAGACCCATTCCGAAGGCCTGGTCGCCGGCGCCGTCGGCAAGGGCAAGATGTCGAAGGAAGACGGCGAAAAGCTGCTTTCCCTCATCACCCCTTCCGCCGACTATGCCTCGCTGTCGGATGCCGCCCTCGTCGTCGAGGCCGTCTTTGAAGACCGCGACGTGAAGAAGGCCGTCATCGAGGCGGTCGAAGCCGTGCTGCCCGAGGGCTCGATCTTTGCCTCCAATACCTCGACCCTGCCGATCACCGGCCTGGCCAAGAACTCGAAGCGTCCGGCCCAGTTCATCGGCGTGCATTTCTTCTCGCCCGTCGAGAAGATGATGCTGACCGAAGTCATCCTCGGCAAGGAAACCGGCGACAAGGCGCTGGCCGTCGCGCTCGACTATGTCGCCGCGATCCGCAAGACCCCGATCGTCGTCAACGACACCCGCGGCTTCTACGTCAACCGTTGCGTCTTCCGCTACATCCACGAAGCCTATGACATGCTGATCGAGGGCGTTCCGCCGATCATGATCGAGAATGCCGCCAAGATGGCCGGCATGCCGGTCGGCCCGCTGTCGCTCAACGACGAGGTGGCGATCGATCTCAGCCAGAAGATCCTCAAGGCCTCGATCGCCGATCTGGGTGAAGCCTCGGTCGAACCGAAGCACATGACGCTGATCAACAAGCTGGTCGACGAGCTTGACCGCCGCGGCCGCAAGAACGGCAGGGGCTTCTACGAATATCCGGCCAAGCCGGCCAAGAAGTTCCTCTGGCCGGGCCTGAAGGACCTGTTTGCCCAGAAGAAGGCCGACGAGGTCGACGTCGAAGTGCTCAAGCAGCGCCTGCTCGTCACCATCGCGCTGGAAGCGGCCCGCACCATGGAAGAGGGCATCGTCACCGACCCGCGTGAAGCCGATGTCGGCTCCATCCTCGGCTTCGGCTTCGCCCCCTATACCGGCGGTACGCTCTCCTACATCGACGGCATGGGCGTCAGGACCTTCGTGGAACTCTGCGAAAAGCTCGCCGCAGAGTACGGCGACCACTTCCGTCCGACCCCGCTGTTGAAGGAAATGGCCGCCAAGGGCGAAACCTTCTACGGCCGCTTCGACCCCTACGGCGCCAGCGCCAAAGCTGCCTGACGCCGCGTCCTTCTCCCCGCCTGCGGGGAGAAGGTGCCCGGAGGGCGGATGAGGGGCCAAGCGCCACGTTCACCGCGACACATCACCCGGCATCTGGCCCACGGTCAGGTGCCGGTTTCTTTTTGATCTGAGGCCTACGACTCGCTCGACTTCCTCTTCTTTCCCCACGGGGAGAAGGTGCCCGAAGGGCGGATGAGGGGGCCGCACGCTCCACGCGCGCCGGCCACGCCCTCACAAGACCCGCTCAAACATCACCACCGGCTTGTCCTGATAGGTGCTGCGGGCAAACTCCGTCATCCCCATCTTCGCCGCGATCCGCAACGAAGGCCCGTTCTCCGGCGCGATGATGCAGGTCGCTCTCTTCCCGGAAAAATTCTCGGCCCCCCAGTCAAACAGTCCCCTCGCTGCCTCGCTGGCATAGCCGAGCCCCTGGGCTTGCGGATGGATTGTCCACCCGGCCTCCATCGACCCCTCAAGCGAAGGCGAAATCTCGCGCCGGAGATCCTGGAAACCGATCTGCCCGACAAACCGCTTCGTCTCGCGCTCCTCGATGGAGAAATAGCCGAACCCCAGATAATGCCAGCCGCCGGCCTGCCGCAGAAAGCGCGTCCACATCTGCTCGACGGTGAACGAGCCGGAACTCATGTGAACCAGAATATCCGGATGCGACCACATCGCCTCATAGGCTTCGAAGTCGCCAAGTTCGGGCCGGCGCAGCCGCAGGCGAGGGGTGGTGATCATTTAATGAGACGAAGTCTGGGCTTTTCGCTTCCTCCAGCGGGTGCTCCGTAAAGTACCGTGGATTCTTCTTCATCGAATTGGAGAAGTCTAGAAAAGTCCGAAGCAGTGTATCCCAACGTATCTTTGTGCAAGGCGAGGATATGATCGAATAGCCGTGTGGTCTCATGCGGAAACTGAGTTTCCGCTGGCTCCGTTTTCCTCCAGCCTCTCGCGCTCAATTGGCGCCACAGGTAAGAGGATTGATTCTCCGAGATCAGCTTTGCTGCGCCCGCCCGATAGAGCAAAGATGCCACCGATACACGCCAGTATTGCTTTAACTGGACAAGCCGTTCCAATGTGACGCGTCCACCTATCAAATCCGAGCGCAGTTGCGCGGCAGGAGCCAGCAATTCGCCAGCGAATAGGTCCGCTTCAGCTTCCATCTCTTCAGTAGGAACAGAATGCATAATGAGATGCCCAAGTTCGTGAGCAAGGGAATGCCTCATCCGGTCTGCTGGAGCCTTGCGATTAAGGAAGATTATTGGTGGTACATCGCGCAACCTCATCGTCACTCCGTCAACGTTCTCGACGAAGTCGCATATGATCACAAGGATACCGGCGCGTTCGCATAGCGCCGTCAGGTTCCGAATGGGTCCGTCAGATATCATCCACGAGCGACGTATAAGCTGAGCGACCTTATCCGCGCCTCCAGCTTCGTCGGCATCGATCCGAGGTAGGGGAAGCTCGGATGAGAGTTCAATCGAAGTAAGAAATCGCCGAAGGTGCATAACTCTTAAATTTAATTCGGCATGAAGCCTCTTTAAATCGGAGGAAAGCACCGAGGCTCGCTTACGCCATGCTACATCGTGCACGCTTAATGGGAGGCCGGAAATTTCATCATTCTGATAAAAAAAACCTTTGGGGAATTTCAAAACTCGAGAAACTGAATCAATAGTCGATTCAGAAGGGGCTCCGTTCAGAAGCCCCCGTTCTATTCGTGAATAATGTCCCTGATCGAGCCCTGCCGCCTCCGAAACTTCCGTTTGACTCATTCCTCGGTATTGTCTCGCAAGCAAAAGCAACTCAGAGTTGAATTGCGTTGTCATAATTATCCATCACGTTTCTTCTGTTCTTTCGCCTCACTATCCGGCTTGGATTGCTTGAGGCTGGCGAGCCTCTGAGGGTCAAGGCTCTCCTCAAAGAGCTCCGGTTCAGTGACCTGATTCACGACACCTGTCGTGCCGAGTTCAATCTTCCAAAGCCACTCGCCATTGGCGCGAGCAGATACGCCAACCCAAACGATCGCCGTTTCGAACTCGTTTAACACATAACAGAGTTCTACACGCTGCAGCCCGGAAAATCCGTACAAGTCTATGTCATGTTCATCGAAAGCACGCGCCTCAGGCGTTGGGTAGTTTGACGTCGCCAGAGAGAGGTCCGCATGCTTGAAGCGAAAGAGGACAGCATCCTCTAAAATAAACGAAATGGTATCTCGGTGAGGTACGAGCTTGACGCCCGGATCTTCCAGCGCCAAAGTGTGAAGCTCCTTTATAGCCTCTTCCCAGACAATTCCGCGAAATGTGGACTTCCTGAGCCATCGGGCGCGCTGGGGATATTGGAGCACCGCACTCGCCCACGCCTTGTGAATTGCCACAAAAACTTTGGAGGCGCGATCGTTCTCCAGCAGCACTTGCTGTACAAAATCCCGAAGCGGCAAAGGCATACGAATCTCCTATCTTCAAAACACTATTGCATAGATTTTTACAAAAGCAATGTCATAATATGCGCAATGCTATGCGCGAAACTGGTCGGCGGGAGTCGCAGTTGCGCGGATGGAAGCACTAGGTTGAGCGAGGCACATGCGGCCCCCAGCCGACAAAAAAGCTTCCCCACCCGAACCCCAATCCTCCCACCGCCCAAAAAAATCCCCCCACATTTTCCCCGCCCCGTGACCCCGTGGCATAATCCCCCCTGCCTCCGTCGTCGGATGTGTCGCGAGACGTTGCGGCGCAGGCGGGGGCCGGCGCTTCGGGGTTGGTTGTAACGTGCAGCCGGCGTCGGAGAGGCGGTGAGGCGGGGCGGGCGCAAGCCCGCACCTCAAGCTCCCCCCGGGCGAAAGCCCGGTTTGGGTCGTCCATGGAAGGCCGGGGCGAATGTCTACGGCCGCAGCGGAGCGAGCATGCCGTCTGAAAGGGGCGAAATCCCCTGGAGAACGCCGAAGGCCACGCAAGGGCGGTGCCTTATTCTAATTTATTGTGCGGTGCTGCCCTTGCGTGGGCCTCCGGACTGAGACGCAAACCCCGGGCGGAAGCCGCGCCGGGCGGATGATCTATGGGAAAACGGCCATGGCGGGACGAAAGACCAGGAAGAAGCGCCGCAAGGCGCGCCACGTGAAGACGCTCGAGGGCCTGCCGCCGGACGAGTGGAAGCGCTATGTTTTCGGCGATCTCCAGCACATTCCGCTGGAACAGGCGCCGATCCAGGTCGGTTCGGAGGCCTTCCGCTGGATCTGGCTTGGCAAGGGCGCCGACCTGTTCGGCTATTGGCGGACCTGTCCCTTCCCGATCTGCCGGCGTCACAGTCACTGCCTCGCCGAATACTGGCCGAAGGGCGAGCCGACAAAGGCCCATGTCATGCGTCCGCCCTGCTGCCATGGCGACGAGGCCATGTACCAGCGCCTGTTGACGTGGATGCACGAGGCCGCCGCCGCCAGGGCGGCCGCAGGGAAATGAGGCGCGATGCCCCGTCCGGAAGCTTCTCAGCTGCCGGCACCGCCATAGTGCCGGCGCAGGCCCTGGCGGCCCAGCCAGTCGATCAGCGCCTTCGGCTCGTCGGTCTGGATGATGGTCGCGCCGCGGGCGATCCAGAAGCCGTAGACTTCGTCCGGCTTTCCGCCGGCAAAGGCGAGCCCGTCGCCGCGTCCGCCGGCGACCATGCCCTCGGGCCGGTCGGTGATCGGATAGGTGTTGATCCACAGGTGGAAATCGTCGCGGATCGCCGCCGCGCGCGCCTGCGGTGAAAACAGCGGCCCGCCGGTTTCGGTCAGCGGCTCGGAGGCGTCCTTGCGCCAGTGGATCATCTCGGTGGCGCGGGTGGAAAAGGCCCGGGCAACCCGCTCGACGAAGGCGGCGTCGCGCACCGCGTCGTCGGCGAGGATCGGCATGAAGGCGACGTCCGGGCCGATCCGGCCGAGCACCGCCCGGGCGCGCTCCAGTCGCTCGTCGTTCCAGATCGCCGTCTTGATCAGGATGCCGTCGGCTGTGCCGAGCCCGCGCGCCGTCGCGACGATCTCGACGAGGTCCTCCGGCTCGAGCTTGTTGTCGATGTTGACGAAAATTCGGCCGCGGGCATGGATCAGCATCTCGGCAAGCGTCGGCACCGTCTCGTCGGTGACGATGCCGCTGCCCTCGACGACCAGCCGGCAGGCCCTGAGCGTGGAAAGCGTGGTGTCGGAAACCTTGCCCCGGCAGGTCGTGGTCCGCTCCAGCGTCGCGTCGTGCATGACGACCAGAACGCCGTCCTTCGAGCGACGCACGTCGAGCTCGACCATTTCGACGCCGATGGCCGCGGCATTGTCGATCGCCGCCTTCGAGTTCTCCGCCCGCACCACCTCGCCCATTTCCTTCCAGCCGGCGCGGTGGGCGACGACCATGATGTGGTCGCGCCACTGGTTGGCGTTCGACAGCCGGTCGCGGATCAGCCCGGCATGGCCGGCCGGTGCTGCCGGGCCGATCGAGGCGTCCGAGGGCAGGAGCGGAACGAGCGAGAGAAGCACGGCGAGAATCGGGGCGGTCAAGCGCATGGCGGCTCCTGGTCCGGATGGTTGCACGCAACCGCCATAGATCGCGTCGGTCACAGACCGATGAAGAAACGGTGACGGTTCGGTGACGGACGAAAGGACGAGAGGCCGACAGACCGATCCCGCTTGCAAAGGGCAAGCCGATGCGGCTCTATGGATCGGGGATACCCCGGCAAATGCAGGGGCTTTGGGGAATGGCATGGGCAAGGGGCAGGGGCGCGCCGGCGCTGCGGGAAGTTCAGGCGATCGGCCGGCGGGCCGGCCGCGTGTGTCTGCGGCTCGGCTATCTGGCGCGTGGGTCGCCGGCATGAAACACCTGCTCGCCGTCGCCCTGTTGGGGGTGGTGCTGTCCGGCTGCCACACGATGGGGGAGGGCGATCCTGCTCAGCCGCATCCGGGCCTCCTGCCGCCCGGCCTGCGTTCCGCCGGCCTGGCGCTGCATCACCTCAACATTGCCTCCGGCCTCTATGTCCGCCGCGCGGAAGCGGATGACGGTCTGGTTCTGCCGCGGCAACAGGCGCTCGCCGGCCTCGGCATCCGCGGCGACAGCCTTACCTGGCTCGGCCATTCCTCGGTCCTGCTCAGGCTCGGCGGCGTGACCATCCTGACCGATCCGGTCCTTGCCGGCGGCTTTTCGCTCGAAAGCCCGCTGCCGCACCGCCATGCAGCACCTCCGCTTGGCCTCGACGACCTGCCGCCGATCGACATCGTCGTCATCTCCCATGGCGACTACGACCATCTGCACACGCCGTCGCTGAAGGCGATCGCCGACCGCTTTCCGAAGGCCCGAATCCTGCTGCCGGACGGGTTGGAGAAATACGGCGAGGAGGCCGGTTTCGCCGCGGTCGACCATCCGTTGGTCGGTGGGACGGTGGTCGCCGGCCGTGCCCGCTTGACGGCGCTTGAGGCCGTCCACGGCACCCGCCGCAACCTGCTCGCCAAGCTCGACGGCGATGCCTATTCCTGGGATATCCGCGTTGCCGGCCGCTCGGTGCTGTTCGTTGGCGACAGTGCCCATGACGGCGCGGTCTTCGGCGAGATCGGCAGGAGTCGCGGGCCCTATGACCTGGCGCTGGTGCCGATCGGCGCCTTCGAGCCGTCGCCGCTGGTGGCCGACATGCATTCGACGCCGGAAGACGCCGCCCTTATTCTGGCCGAACTGCGCGCTAAGCTCGGCATCGGCATTCATTGGGGAACCTTCGCGCTCTCGCCCGAACCGCTGCGTGCCCCGGCCGACCGTTTCCTCGCCGCGAGCGACGGCCACCGCCGCGCCCGGGTCCTGCGGATCGGCGAGACGCTAGCCCTCGGTCGCTAGGGAACCTGCAGGACGACCCGATCGTTGTCGAAAGAAAACGAAATGGAAGGACAAGCGGCCATGGCGCAAGAGAAGGGCGATGCCCCGGGATCGACCGGCGAGGCGATGGCGCAAAGCGGTGCTTCCGGGCCGCAGGAGGCCGACACCCTGCGCATCATTCCCGCCGACCTTCCGGTCAACGCCACGCTGCATCTGTGGCTGAAGGCCGTGCATGCCGACAAGCCCGGTTCGGTGTCGCTTCACAGCGCCAATGGCAAGTTCGGCGAGGTCCAGGCGGTCAATGCCGAGGAGAATTCCTTCCGCATCTACCACGTCTTCGGCGGCGGCCGCATCGAGCTGCGTTATGACAGCGCGGAGACCTCGGTCTCGGTCGCCTACTGGTTCACTGCGGCCGACGTGCTGGAGACCGGCATCACCGTGCTGCACACCAATCCGGTCAACGCCCCGCCGGATCTGCCCGCCGGCTATCACTTCCGCCCGCCCTTCGGCTGGATGAACGATCCGAACGGTTTCGGCCGTTTCGGCGGCCGGCCACATCTGTTCTACCAGCACTATTCGCATGGCCGCATGTGGAACAACATGCACTGGGGCCACGCGGTCTCGTCCGACTATCTGCGCTGGCGCCACCTGCCGGTCTTCCTCTTCCCCTCGGAGGAGCTTTCCGCGCGTCCCGACAAGCGCGGCGGGGCCTTTTCCGGCTCGGCCATTCCCCTGCCCAGCGGTCCGGGCATAAGGGTGTTCTTCACCGAGAAGATGAGCGAGCGCCAGCCTGAGCAGGAGATCCAGATGTCGGCCGTTTCCGCCGACCTGTTCAGCGCCGGCGAGGCTTCGGTCATCCTGCCGCACCGGCCGGAGGGCGAGGGGCTGACGCTCGATTTCCGCGATCCTTACGTCTTCAAGGGCCCCGACGGGCGGTGGAAGATGCTGCTCGGCAGCCAGAGCGACGAAGGCGGCGTGATCCTGCTTTACGAGACGCAGGACCCGCAGGCGGCAGGCGGCTGGACCTATCTCGGCAAGCTGATGGTCGAAACGCGCCACAGCACCACGGCGATCGAATGCCCCTGCCTGCTGCCGCTCGACGGCGGGGCGACCGATCCCGCCACGCGCTGGGCGCTGATCTATGGCTTGATGAACGGCACGGACGAGCGCACGGGCCGGCAGAACCTCACCATGGTCGATGTCGGTTGGTTCGACGGCCGGGAATTCTCCCGCGAGTTTTGCCGGGAACTCGATTTCATCACCGACAATTATGCCTTCCAGGCCTTCATGGATGGTGGAAACCCTGTCGGCATCGGCTGGCTCGGCAATTGGGCGGATACCGGCCCGGCGATCGATTTCCCCTCGGCGATGACCCTGCCGCGCACGCTGAAGCTCGAGGACGGGCAACTGCTCACCCCGCCGATCGGCGCGGCGGAAAGCCTGCGCAGCCACATCATCGACCGGACGCGGCTGGCGGCCGGCCAAACCGTCTCCTTCGTCAACGGCGCGGTGGAGCTGCTGTTCGAGCTGCGCGAGGCGGGTCTGCCCTTCGACCTCACATTCGACCATCCGGAGGTCGCGCTCGGCCTTGTGCAGGACGAGACGGGGCTCTGGCTGCGCTATGAGCGACAGGGCCGGACCGCGCCGCGCTACATCGTCGAGGGCGCACAGGTGCGCCGGGTGCGGATCTTCCTCGACTACGGCTCGATCGAGGTCTTCGCCGATGACGGCCGGATCGCCGGCACCAAGCGGATCGCCGGCTTCGAGCCTGTCCGCTCGGCCCGCCTTTCGGCGGCGCCCGATGCCGTTCCCCGTGCGACGGTCTGGGCGCTGCGCCTCTAGGCGGGCTTCATTCCGCAGGCTCGGCGGCGTGGCGGACCCGAACGACGGTCACGGTACAGGGCGCCTGCGCGGCCACTTCGCCGGACACGCTGCCAAGCAGCGAGCGCATGGCGGAATTGGCGCGGGCACCCATGACGATGTGGTCGACGATATTCTCGCGCGCATAGTCGAGGATCGCGGCGGCCGGCGAGACGGCTTCGATCACGTGATAGGTGATCGAGCCCTCCGGCGCCTTCAGCGGTTCGGCCCAGTGCTTGAGCTGGACGAGCCGCGCGACGTGCTTGTTGTTGCCCTCGGCGTCAAGGTCGCTCTCAAGGCTGATGCGGGCGATCTTCAGCACGTTCAGGCAGGCGATGCGGGCATTGGGCGTCTTCTCGATGATGCGGCTGACCGAAAGGCGCAGCGCATCGGCGAGTTCGGCGGAGCCGTCCGAAAGGTCGATCGCCACCATGACGATCGGCGCGCCGGCCGCACTTTCCGCTGCCGCTTGCGGGCGCAGCAGTTCCATCGGGTCCGGGTTGAAGCGCCGCTTGATCACCGCCCCCCAGCCGTCACGCTTGAGCTTTTCGGCCCGCGTGGTCAGCGTGACCTTGGAGAGATCCTGCAGGTCCATCATCAGCTGTGCCGCCGTCGGATAGCGGCGGGACGGGTTGACCTCGAGGCAGCGCAGGATCACCTCCTGCAGCGGCTTCGGCAGGTCGGGGGCCAGTGCTCGCGGCGGCACGGGATCGCGCCACAGGCGTTTCTTCAACCCCTTCAGCCGCTGCGGATCGCCGAACGGACGCCTGGCCGTGGCGAAGAAATACATCAGCACGCCGAGCGCGAAGATGTCGCTGCGGAAGTCGCTGCGCACGCCGAGAATCTGTTCCGGCGCCATATAGGGCGCCGTGCCGTAGGGCAGGCGGAATTCCTCGTCCATCAGGTCGGGCAGGTGCAGGTGGCGGGCGAGACCGTAGTCGATCAGCACGGCCTCACCGGTCTCGCGGAACATGATGTTCGACGGCTTGATGTCGAGATGGACGACGTTCTGGCGGTGCAGGTCGACGAGGGCCGCGGCGATCCGGCAGCCGAGCGAGGCGACCTCCTCGGCCGGCCGCGGCAGATCGTCGAGCATCGGATAGAGCGACTTCCCGGTGAGCCGTTCGAAGACAATGTAAGGCTGAGTGGCGAAATCGCCGTTGGCGATGAAACGTGGGACATGGCGGCCGGAGAGCCGGGGCAGGATCATCTGTTCCATCTCGAAACCGACGATCATCGCCGGATCGGTGCCGGCCCCCATTTCCGGCACCTTCATCAGCATGGGGAAGTCGTGGTCCGGATGGGTGACGCTGAACAGCTGCGCCATGCCGCCGCGATGGGCAGGATCGCCAATTGTGAAGCCGTCTATCACGTCGCCCGGATATACTTTGGCCTTCGGCATGCGTTTCCGTCCCCCCGGATCATTTTCCCTTGAACAACCTGGTGGCCAGCCCTTCGGGAAGCCCCACGGCCCTGATTCTCGCGGCCGCACCCTCAATGTCATAGCCGACCCGATGAAATTCGAGTTCGCCCCGATCGGTGTCGAGAATACCGTAGGCGGCGCCGGGATTGCCGTCGCGCGGCTGACCGACGGCCCCCATCACAGCAAGCCAGCGGCGCTGCGGCAAAAGCGGAATTCCGGTCGAAGACGAGGGAGCAAACGGGGTCGTCTTGCCGTTCGCGCCGAGACAATAGAGCGCCGGACGGTGGATGTGGCCGCAGAAGCTGACCCGCGCGCGGCAAGCCTGCAGATGCGCGGCCGCCGTCTCCGCGTCGCTGACATAGTGAAAGCGGGCGGGGGCCGATGCGTCGGCGTGCACATAGAGCCGTTCGCCGTCCTCGACCTCCAGCGGCAGGCCGCAAAGATAGGCCTTCTGCGCATCGCTCAGCTGGGTTCGCGTCCAGTCGATCGCCGCACGCGCCGTCTCGTTCATCGAAACGGACGGATCAGACACCGCCTGGTCATGGTTGCCGCGAATGACGATCGCGCCGCCGCCAGCAAGCTCCATCGTCTTGTCGACGCACCAGACCGGATCGCCGCCATAGCCGACGATGTCGCCGAGGATCACGTGACGCGCCGCACCCCGCTCGCTCGCGGCGGCGAGAACGGCCTGGAACGCCTGGCGATTGGCGTGAATGTCCGACATGATGGCGATCCGCATGGCCCCTCCCTGGCGATGAATGATCGGACAGACAGCCTAGGGGGGATTTGCGCCCGGCGCTATTGGCCGGAAGGAGGGGGCGGTCGTTTTCCGAGGCTATCTGTCGCATACGGATTTCGTCATATATCGGTCAAAGCGATAGGTTAGGATAAGCTTCGGCTCCATGAGGCCCGTCCAGCCGCGTTTTCCCAAGCACCGGCCGTGCGGGATTCGCAGGGTGAAAGAGGGGAAGTGCATGAACAGCCAGGATTTCCGCCGCGAGGCATTGCAGGCTTCGGCCCTGCTCGATGAGCTGCTGGCGCTGCGTGTGGCCGTGGTCGAGGCCGCGACACCGCTGATCGCTGGTTTTGCCGGAAGCGAAGGAATGCCGGCCGACCCCGCGATCGCCAACCTCGCCCACTATCTCTGCCTGCGCCACCATGATCTCCGGCCGCTGCAACGTCGCCTGATGTGCCTCGGCCTGTCGTCGCTCGGCCGACTGGAAAGCCGGGTGCTGCCGACGCTGGATGCCGTGATCGTCGCGCTTGCGGCGCTCGCCGGCCGCGAAAAGCCGATGGCCATGCCGTCCGAGGCGGAATTCTTCGACGGCGAAGTGCGCCTCGAGGAGGCATCCTCGGCCCTGTTCGGCAAGCCGCCGGCCAATCGCCGCACCCGGATCATGGTCACGCTGCCGAGCGAGGCGGCGGACGGTCCAGACTTCATTCTCGACCTGGCCCGTCGCGGCATGGACGTGGCGCGCATCAATTGCGCGCATGACGGCCCGGATGCCTGGCGGGCCATGGCCGGTTTTGCCCGCGCCGCAGCCAAGGAAACCGGCCGCGACATTACCGTCCTGATGGACATTGCCGGACCGAAGATCCGCACAGCCGCAGTCGCCCTGCCGGACAAGAAGGCGCGGCTCCAGGCCGGCGACCGGATCCGCCTGGTCGCATCCGGCGTGCCGCGCACCTGCGCGGATGTCGTCTATTCCGCCGGCGTGTCGCTGCCGGAAATGGTCACCCGTCTCTCTGTCGGCGACCGCGTGCGTTATGACGATGGCAAGCTGGAAGCCGTGGTGGAAAGCCTTGAGGACGGCGAGGCGGTGGTCCGCGTCGAAAAGACCAAGGCGCGCGGCTCGAAGCTGAAGCCGGAAAAGGGCATCAACCTGCCCGATACCGCACTCGGCCTGTCGCCGCTCACCGCCAAGGACGAGACCGACCTCGTCACCGTGATCGAATGCGCCGACATGATCGGCTATTCCTTCGTCAGCCGCCCGGAAGACATCGACCTGCTCGACAGCATGCTGGAACGGCACGGTATGGCCGACCGGACGCTCGGGTTGATCGCCAAGATCGAGCAGCCAGAGGCCGTACGCAACCTGCCGGCCCTGATCGCCAAGGCTCGCCGGCGTGGCCCGTTCGGGGTGATGATCGCGCGCGGCGACCTTGCCGCCGAGATCGGCTTCGAACGGCTGGCCGAGATGCAGGAGGAGATCCTGTGGATCAGCGAAGCCGCCTCGGTGCCCGCGGTCTGGGCGACGCAGGTGCTCGAGGACCTGGTGCGGGAGGGCATTCCGACCCGGGGCGAAATGACCGATGCCGCCATGGCCGCCCGGGCGGAATGCGTCATGCTCAACAAGGGGCCCGCCGTCGGCCAGGCGGTCGAACTGCTGGACCGGCTGCTTGCCCGCATGGACGAGCACATGTTCAAGAAGACGCCGACGCTCCGGGCGCTGAAATCCTGGTGATTCTGACGGCTATGCGACCTTCGGCCAGTCCGCGCGGTGATTGATTTGCCGCGCGCGTCGGATTAGGTATTTGCAAGAGTTTGGATAAATGGTGCCTGCGTGCGGATCGGGATCGGCGCAAGGGTGGGGACAGGCCTTGCTTCCGCATGACAATTGCTTTTTTTCGCCGCGTTTGCCGGCGTGCCTCCTGCAAAGGGAGCGCTTATGGCCTTTAGCGGGATGACACGCGTTCGTCTGCTGGCACGCGCCCTCTTTCTTGGCCTGTTGCTGTTCATGTCGGCCTGCACGACGGCCCAGAAGCCGGCTCCCGCCCCGCGGCCCGGCGATGTCCGGCTCGGCGATTGTTGCCAGCGGCCGGAACGCTACCCGAAGGGTCTCGTCACATTGGCTGAGCCGTTCGCCCCGGCGATCGGCAAGCTGGTCGCCGCCACCGTCTGGCGCAAGGGCTACCTGCTGCGCCACGAGCCGGCCATGGAGACCTTCCTGGCAGGGCTCCAGCCGCTCGACATCATCACCGTGAACAACAAGGGGCGCCTGTCGGGTCACACCATCCCCGGCCATTTCGGCCATGCCGCCATCTATGTCGGCACCGAACAGCAGTTGCGCCGCGCCGGCGTGTGGGATCTGCCGGCGATCCGCAAGTATCATGACGCGATCCGCAAGGGCGCGCTGTTCATCGAGGCGGACAACAAGGGCGTTCACCTGTCGGACGCTCCGCTGGCGCTCGACGCCGATGCCGTCGCCCAGTTGCGGCCGAGGGGCCTGAGCCAGGCCCGCCGGCGCCTGGCGCTCGTCGAATCCTACAAGCGCGTGGGCATGCCCTTCGACTATTATTTCGACCTCGACACCACGGCCTGCACCTTCTGCACCGAACTGATCAACACCGTGCTGCCCGAGATGCGATTGCCGCAGCGGCGCGTCTATGGCCGGCGTCTCATCCTGCCCGACGAGGTCGTCGCCGCAACGCTGCGTGGCCGCACCGGCTTTGCCTTCCAGCGCTATGTGCGGGCCGACCGCACTGGTTGGGACGTGCTGGGCCGCGAGGCGGTTGCCGCCGATCTTCGCGCCGCATGGCCGGCGGCGGAGCGCCCGCCGCAGGTGGCCGCCATAGCCGGCCGATAGACCGCCGATCTCGGCTGGGGCGGACGGCCTATTCCGCCGCCGTCTGCTTGAAGGCGGAGACCTGGGTGACGAAGGCGCGTAGCGCGGCCGGCCGCACCGGCTTGTGCTGCAGGGTGATGTTCTGCCGTTCCGCTTCCGCCCGCACCTCCGCCGTGCGATCGGCGGTGATGAGCAGGGCGGGAAGGTCGCTCTCGTAGAGTGCCCTCAGCCGCAGGATCGCGCCGATGCCGCTGCCGTCGCCCAGATGGTAGTCGGCGATGATGACGTCCGGCGGGGTCTTGTCGGCCGCAACGATGGCGTCGAGCGCTTCGATCGAGCCGGCGGAGGTGACGGTGCAGCCCCAGCCCGACAGCAGCAGTTCCATGCCCTCGATGATCTTCGGCTCGTTGTCGATGCACAGAACCCGCAGACCCTTCAGCGGTATCGCCCCCTTGCCGCTCGTCGGCATGTCCGAAACGGTTGCCGTCGCGGGCGCGGACTGGTCGAGCGGCATGACGACGCGGAAGGTCGTGCCCTTGCCCTGCTTGGAAGACAGTTGCACCGGGTGGTTCAGCACGCGGGCGATGCGATCGACGATCGACAGGCCAAGCCCGAGGCCGGACGCCGTGCGCATGCCCTCCTCGAGCCGGGCAAACTCCTTGAACACGGTGCGGAATTTCGACGCCGGAATGCCGATGCCCGAATCCATCACCTGGATGACGACCTCCTTGCCGTTGCGCCGCGCACCGACGAGCACGCGGCCGGACGGCGTATACTTGATGGCATTGGAGACGAGGTTCTGCACCAGCCGCCGCAACAGGTTGGGGTCGGAGCGGACGGTGAGCGAGGTCGGCATGACCACCAGCTTCAGGTTCTTCTCGCGGGCGATCGGCGCGAAGTCGGTCTCGATGCGTTCCAGCAAACCCTGCAGTGGCACGGCCGCCAGCCTTGGCTTCATCGCGCCGGTGTCGAGCCGGGAAATGTCGAGTACGGCGCCGAGGATGATCTCGACCGATTCCAGCGCGGAATCGATGTTGCGGACCATGCTGCTATTATCCGAATCCCCGAGCCGTTCGACCAGTGACGAGGAATAGAGCCGGGCGGCATTGAGCGGTTGCAGGATATCGTGGCCGGCTGCGGCGAAGAAGCGGGTCTTGCCGATATTCGCTTCGTCTGCCGCCGCGCGCGCCTCGGCCAGCGCATGGTTGACCCGGGTCAGCTCGGCCGTGCGCTCGCCGACCCGCTGTTCCAGCGTCTCGTTGGCCTGTTTCAGCGCCTTGTCGGCCGCCACCTGGCTGGTGATGTCGGTGAAGGTTGCGACGAAGCCCTTGTCCGGCATCGGATTGCAGCGCGCCTCGATGATGCGCTCGCCGGCCGCCGTAACCAGCCGGAACGGCTTGTCGAACTGGTGGAAGCGCTTGACCAGCTGGGCCTGATCTCCGGCGGCGACGTCGCCGCGTTGCGCCAGGATCGCCACAATCTCGGACAGCGGGAAGCCGACCTGGCCGACATGCTCGGGCAGGTCGAGCAGGCTGCGGAAACGGCGGTTCCAGATCGTCAACCGGTTGCTCGCGTCGAACACGGCGATGCCCTGGTCCATCTGCGACAGCGCGGTCTGCAGCATGTCCTGGTTATATTGCAGGGCCTCGCTCGCCTGGTCGAGCAGCCAGGCCGTGTCGGCGGAGGTGTCCTCTGCCTTCTGCAGGATCAGCGACAGCACCAGCCGGGCCGAGGACGAGCCGATCGCGCTGCCGAGCAATTGTTCGGAGAAATGGATGAAGGCCATGTCGGCCGGGCTGTCGTCGTCCAGCCGCCGGCCGGCCGCCTGTTCGTAGGAGCGGAAGGAGCGGTTCATCCGCTCGTCGCCGAGATAGCGGGCGATGGCGGCCTTCAGGTCGCCGACGGTGACCCTGGTCTTCCAGCCGCGCGTGGCGAATTGCGAGCGCGGATGGCGCTTGACGAAGATGCCGGACTGGATGCGCTCGACCGGGCGTGGATTACGGCTGAGCGAACCGATGACGAAGGCGGCGGTGTTGACCAGCAGGCTCAACAGCGTCGCATTGACCAGCGGATCGGCCTTGGCCGAGTTGAACATCTCGACCCCGGGGATGAGGAAGCCGAGGATCGATGAGGCGATCTGCGAATTGTCCTCGGCGCCAAGGCTGGGCAGGAACAGCAGGTAGGCCCAGACGAAGATGCCGGTGCTCAGTCCGGCGATGGCACCGCGGGCGTTCGCCCGGCGCCACACAAGCCCCCCGAACAGGGCCGGCGCAATCTGGGCGATGGCGGCGAAAGCCAGGAGGCCGATCGAGGCAAGCCCGGTCGTGTTGTCGGCCGAGCGATAATAGACATAGCCGAGCAGCATGACGGCGAAGATCGCCGAACGGCGGATATGCAGCAGCGTCTTGGCGAAATCGTCGCGATGGCTCGGCCGCGTCAGCAGCTTCTGCCGAAGGAAGATCGGCAGGATCATGTCGTTCGACACCATGATCGCCAGCGCCACCGAGGCGACGATGACCATGGCGGTCGCGGCGGAAAAGCCGCCGAGGAAGGTGATCAGCGAGACGATCCGCATCTCGCCATGCAGGGGCAGCGACAGGACGTAGAGATCGGCGTCGCCGCCGCCGTCGAAGGTCATGATCCCGCCGATCGCCGCCGGCAGGACGAAGATGTTGATCGCCACCAGATAGAGCGGCATCAGGATGCCCGCGAGCTTCAGTTCCCGGTTGGTGCGGTTTTCCACCACGGTGACATGGAACTGGCGCGGCAGCATGATGATGGCGAAAGCCGACAGCGCGATCAGCAGCAGCCACCGGCTGATCGGCGTCTCGTGCGACAGCGCCGTCATCACCGCCTGGTTCTCCGTCGCCTTTTGCCAGAGGTCGCTCGGACCGTTGAACAGGAAGAACACCACGTAGATGCCGAGCGTCCAGAACGCCACGAGCTTGACCACGGATTCCATGGCGATGGCGAGGATCAGGCCGTCCTGGTGCTCGGTGGCGTCGGTGTGGCGTGTGCCGAAGACGACGGCGAAGCAGGCGAGCAGGAAGGCGACGACCAGCGGCAGGTCGATGAAATAGAGATTGCCGGTGCCGATGCCGTATTCGGTCGGATCGACCATGGCGGAGACGGAACTGGACACGGCCTTCAATTGCAGGGCGATATAGGGGATCGTCCCGACCAGGCAGATGATCGTGACGAGCATGCCGACGATCGGGTTCTTGCCGTAGCGGGCGGCGATGAAGTCCGCGCCGGAGGTCAGCTTCTCCGCCTTCGCCAGATCGATGATGCGCCGGACGATCGGCATGCCGATGGTGAACATCAGGATCGGGCCGATATAGATGGCGGTGAATTCGAGGCCGTGCTCGGCCGCGAGCCCCACGCCGCCGAAATAGGTCCAGGAAGTGCAGTAGACGGCGAGGCTGAGCGCGTAGACGATCGGCCGGCCGTCTTCGGGCACGCCATGGGCACGGGTCTTCCGGTCGCCATAGCTCGCTACCGCAAACAGCAGCAGCAGATAGGCGAAGGCCGACGCAAAGATGACCCACCCTGGAAGCACGCTTCCTCCTCTAGAACGGCGTTCCAATGTCAGAGCGAGCTTAGGGTAAGTTCCGACGTTTTGAAATCGCTTGCGAATTGACCTTAAGTCGAAGGCGGCCGGAAGGGCAGCGCAAAATTCACGGTTCCCGAATGGTTTATCTTTCGCTAATCATTGGGGAAGCCTGGGCGCCGAGAAGCACGGCCGAGGATCGTCGAAGAGTTGAAAGGACACGGGAAATGCTGAATGAGTTCAAAACTTTCGTTGCGCGCGGCAATGTCATGGACCTCGCGGTGGGTGTGATCATCGGCGGGGCGTTCGGCCTGATCGTCAATTCCCTGGTCCAGGACATCGTCATGCCCCTGGTCGGCGTCGTCTTCGGCGGCTTCGACTTTTCCAACTATTTCCTGCCGCTGAGCTCCAAGGTGACCGCCACCTCGCTCGAAGCCGCCCGCGAGCAGGGCGCCGTCTTCGCCTATGGCAATTTCATCACCGTCATCATCAACTTCCTGATCCTCGCCTGGATCATCTTCCTCATGGTCAAGGGCGTGAACGCGCTGCGCGCCTCGCTTGAGAAGCAGGAGAAGAAGGAGGCGGACGCCGCCCCGCCGCCGGCCGACATCCAACTCCTGACCGAGATCCGCGACCTGCTGAAGTCGCGCTGACATCGGCATCCGCTAAGGCTTGCCTCCCGGCGGTGCCGGGAGCGGGCCGTTCGCACATCCATCACCGAAATCGATTCTGCCCTCACGGATTGTCATGGGATTTTCCCGGCGCAATCGGCTAGACCTCTTGGCTTACGAACAAACGCCGAATTGAAGAGGCTTGCCATGTCGCTTGTGAATGATCTCAGCCCGCGCGCCCTTGCCGCACCCGAAAGCGGCATCGTCGAGATCATCAACTATGCCCGTGGACGCGACGGTCTCCTGCCGCTCTGGGCGGGAGAGGGCGACCTTCCGAGCCCGGACTTCATCAATCGCGCGGCGAGCGATGCGCTCCTTGGCGGCGAAACCTTTTACACCTGGCAGCGCGGCATTCCGGAGCTGCGCGAGGCGCTGTCGCGCTACTATGCCCGCCATTTCGGCGTTGAGCTTTCGCCGGAACACTTCTACGTCACCGGCTCGGGCATGCAGGCGATCGCGCTCTCGGTCCAGGCGCTCACCCAACCCGGCGACGAGATGATCTACCTCTCGCCGGCCTGGCCGAACATCATCTCGGCGATCGAGATCGCCGGCGGCCGCGCCGTCGGGCTTCCGCTTACCTTCGCCAATGGTCGCTGGTCGCTCGACATCGACAAGCTGGAACAGGCGATCACACCGAAGACGCGCGGCCTGTTCATCAACACGCCCTCCAACCCCACCGGCTGGACGGCAACCCACGAAGACCTGAAGGCGATCCTCGAACTCGCACGTCGCCATGGCCTGTGGATCCTCGCCGACGAGATCTATGCGCTCTACTACTACGGCGGCGGACATCGAGCGCCGTCCTTTCTCGACGTCATGGTCGAGGGCGACCGCGTGCTGTTCGCCAACTCCTTCTCCAAGAACTGGTCGATGACCGGCTGGCGAGTCGGCTGGATCGTCGCCCCGCCGGAAACGGGGCAGGTTCTCGAAAACCTGATCCAGTATTCCACCTCCGGTGTCGCCCAGTTCATGCAGCGCGGCGCCGTGGCGGCGCTCGACCTGGGGGACGGCTTCGTTCGCGAGAACTTCGAGCGCGCGGCCAAGTCGCGCGACCTGCTCTGCGACGCCCTGATCGCCACCAACCGGGTCGAGACCCTGAAGCCCGACGGCGCGCTCTACGCCTTCCTGAAGATCGACGGCATCACCGACAGCCGCCAGGCGGCGCTCGACATCGTCGATCGCACCGGTGTGGCGCTCGCACCGGGTTCGGCCTTCGGCAAGGGTGGCGAGAACTTCCTGCGCGCCTGCTTCCTGCGCAATCCGAAACAGATCGAGGAAGCGGCCGACCGGCTGTGCCGCTACATCCTGGCATTCTGATCGCCGGGATCGGGCGCGGGTTCGGTCCTTCGCGCCCCGATCGATAAAATTCTATCGAAATTTGCAATAGTGTATTTTCTATACTTGTAACTAAACTGTGCCAATACTGAGCATGACTGCGGATTGTAAGCAAAATTAAAGCCGCGATTGCCTAGGGTCGTCCCGTGAATGAATTGCGGGAAGTATGAACATGGCGATCTTGGTAACGGGTGGGGCCGGCTATATTGGAAGCCACATGGTCTGGGCTCTGCTGGATGCAGGCGAGGACGTGGTGGTCATCGACCGGCTATCGACAGGTTTCCGCTGGGCCGTCGCGCCTCAGGCGCGGTTCTACCTCGGAGACATCGGCGACGCGGATCTGCTGCGGCAGGTCTTCTTCGAGAACCAGATCGAGGCGATCATACATTTCGCCGGTTCGATCGTCGTGCCGGAATCGGTGTCCGATCCGCTCGGCTACTACGAGAACAACACCGGCAATACCCGCAACCTGCTGTCGGCGGCCGTCAAGGCCGGGATCGACAAGCTGATCTTCTCGTCGACGGCCGCCGTCTACGGCACGCCCGCGGCCGCAGAGCCGGTCAAGGAAAGCGCGCCGCTCCTGCCGGAAAATCCCTATGGCCAGTCCAAGCTGATGAGCGAACTCATGCTGCGCGATACCGCCCGCGCCCATGATTTCCGCTATGTCGCGCTGCGCTACTTCAACGTCGCCGGCGCCGATCCGAAGGGCCGGACCGGCCAGTCGACCGACCGGGCGACCCATCTGATCAAGGTGGCCTGCGAGACCGCGCTCGGCAAGCGCCGCTCGGTTGCGGTCTATGGCACCGACTACCCGACGCACGACGGCACGGGCGTTCGTGACTACATCCATGTGAGCGACCTGGTTCAGGCGCATCTGCGGGCGCTCGCCTATCTGCGTCGTGGCGAGCCGTCGCTGGTCGCCAATTGCGGCTATGGATCGGGCTATTCCGTGCTCGACGTGCTGGCTGCGGTGGCCCGGGTCGCCGGCCGTCCGTTTGCCGTCGAATATTGTCCGCGCCGCGCCGGCGACGCAGCCTTCATCGTCGCGGATTCGACGCTGGCGCGCCAGACACTCGGCTGGTCGCCGCACTACGCCGATCTTGACGTGATCGTCGAAACGGCGCTGGCCTGGGAAGAGCGCCTCGAGCAGGATGCGACCCACGACATCGGCGCTTTGCGCCGTCGTCTCGCCGCAGGCGGGTTCTGATCAAGCGGCGGCCGAGGGCCGCCGAGCCCCCTCTCGCTCGTCAAGTTTGACGACAGCTTCGTCCGCTAGCCTGCGCCCACGATGGAATGTTCGTGGGGCGTGGGACAAATCATGGGTTTTGCTGCGGGGAATGATGAACGGGGTGCCGGCAAGCCGGAATCCGGTCTGGCCGACGGGCGTTTTCAATGAAGGCCGTCATTCTCGCCGGCGGTCTCGGTTCGCGCATTGCCGAAGAAACCCACCTGAAGCCCAAGCCGATGATCGAGATCGGTGGACGACCGATCCTCTGGCACATCATGAAGCTCTATCACGGCCACGGCATCCGTGACTTCATCATCTGCTGCGGCTTCCGCGGTTATGTCATCAAGGAATACTTCGCCAATTACGGCCTGCACATGTCGGACATCACCTTCGACCTGGCCGAGAACCGCCTGCAGTTCCATCGCAAGAGCGCCGAGAACTGGCGGGTGACGCTGGTCGATACCGGCGAGAACTCGATGACCGGCGGGCGCCTCAGGCGTGTCGCCGACTATCTCAAGGACGAGGAAGCCTTCTGCTTCACCTATGGCGACGGCCTGTGCGACGTCGACATCGGCGCAACTGTCCGCTTCCACAAGAGCCATGGCCGGCAGGCGACGGTGACGGCGGTTCGCCCGCCCGCCCGCTTCGGTGCGCTGAAGCTCGACGGCGACACGGTTGAAGGCTTCGTCGAAAAGCCCGAGGGCGAGGGCGGCTTCATCAACGGCGGCTTCTTCGTGCTCGACCCGAAATGCATCGACCGCATCGCCGACGATTCGACCAGCTGGGAGGCGGAACCCCTGTCCGGGCTCGCCAATGACGGCCAGCTCAAGGCCTTCTTCCACACCGGCTTCTGGCAGCCGATGGATACGCTGCGCGACAAGGTCCATCTCGAAAGCCTGTGGAACGGCGGCAACCCGCCGTGGAAGTCGTGGTGACCATGGCCAATCCCGCATTCTGGAAAGGCAAGCGCGTTCTTCTGACCGGTCATACCGGCTTCAAGGGAAGCTGGCTCGCGCTTTGGCTTGCCGAAATGGGCGCCAGGGTGACCGGCCTGTCGCTGGTGCCCGAGACCGAGCCGTCGCTTTTCCATCTCCTCAACGGCAAGCCGGCGGCGGCCGAGATCTGCGACCTGCGCGATCGTCATGCGGTCGCGGCCCGCGTCATGCTGTCCAAGCCGGAAATCGTCCTTCATCTCGGCGCCCAGGCGCTGGTGCGCGCCGGCTACCGCGATCCGATCGGCACCTACGAGACCAACGTGCAGGGCACGGCCAACCTGCTTGATGCGCTGCGCATCGCCCCCGACGTGCGTTCGATCGTCGTCGTCACCACCGACAAGGTCTATGCCAATCCGGAGACGGCGGCCCCCTTCGTCGAGAGCGATCCGCTCGGCGGTCACGATCCCTACAGCGCCAGCAAAGCGGCGGCCGAGATCGTCACCGCAAGCTATCGCTCCTCCTTCTTTTCCGCCCGCGGCATCGGCCTTGCGACCGCGCGTGCCGGCAATGTGATCGGTGGCGGCGACTGGGCCGAGGATCGCCTGATCCCGGACGCCGTCCGGGCCTGGGGCGCCGCCTGCCCGCTGATGGTGCGCCGGCCGCAGGCAGTCCGACCCTGGCAGCATGTTCTGGAGCCGCTGAACGGTTACCTGATGATGGCCGAACGGCTGTGGGATCAGCCGTCCTTCGCCCCGAGCCTCAATTTCGGACCCGACCACCAGGCGGCGGCAACCGTCGCGACCGTGCTCGACAAGGCTCAGGCGGCCTATGGCGGCGGCGCGGTCGTTCTCGGCGACGGCTCGGAAGGGCCGCACGAGGCAGGTTACCTGATGCTGGATTCGTCCAGTGCCGGCGGCACGCTCGGCTACCGGCCGGTCTGGAACCTCGACGAAACCGTGACGCGGACCATGGCCTGGTATCGCCGGCTTGCGTCGGGTGGATCGGCGCTCGACCTCTGCCTCGCCGATATCGCCGCCTTCGAGGCGGCCTACGACCTTCCCCTGAGAGCGGCCGTATGACCGCGCGCTTCGAAGTCGAAACGACGCCGATCGAGGGACTGCTGGTCCTCAAGCGGCGGAAGATCGCCGACGAGCGGGGACACATCTCGCGTCTGTTCTGCGCCGAGGAATTGGCCGAAATCGGCTGGCGCGGGCCGGTCGCCCAGGTCAACGAGAGCGCCTCGCGCTTTGCCGGCACGGTTCGCGGCATGCACTTCCAGAACCCGCCCTACAGCGAGATCAAGCTGGTGACCTGCGTCGCCGGCCGCATTCTCGACGTGGCGGTTGATCTGAGACACGGCTCGCCGACCTTCCTTGAGCATGTCGCGGTCGAGCTTTCGGCCGACAATGCCTGTTCCTTCCTCATCCCCGAGGGCTTCGCGCACGGCTTCCAGGCGCTGAGCGATGATGTGCGGATGATCTACGCCCATTCCGCCCCCTATCGCGCCGAGGCGGAAGGGGGCCTGAGCCCGACCGATCCCCGGCTCGCCATCGCCTGGCCCCTGCCGGTCGCGCACCTGTCGCCGCGCGATGCGGCTCACCCCCAGCTTGGCACCGACTACCGAGGACTTGCCGCATGAAGTGTCGTCACTGCCAGTCGCAGAACATGGGTCCCTTTCTCGACCTCGGCACCGCGCCGCCGTCGAATTCCTATGTCCGGCAGGTCGATCTGGGAAAGCCTGAACTCTGGTATCCGCTGGTGATCCGCGTCTGCAACGAATGCCTGCTTGTGCAGACCGAGGATTTTGCTTCGCGCGAGACCTTCTTCTCCGAGAGCTACGCCTATTTCAGCTCGTTCTCGACCTCCTGGCTCGGCCATGCCGAGGCCTATGTCGCGGCCATGACCGAGCGCTTCGGGCTCGACGCCGCCTCCCGCGTCGTCGAGATCGCCGCCAATGACGGCTACCTGCTGCAATATGTGAAGGCCCGCGGCATTCCCTGCCTCGGTGTCGAACCGACCACCAGCACGGCGACGGCGGCGCGCGAAAAGGGCATCGAGATCGTCGAGGATTTCTTCGGCGTTGTGCTTGCCGCGCGCCTGGCGGCCGAGGGCTGGGGTGCCGACCTGATGGCAGCCAACAACGTGCTCGCCCATGTGCCTGACATCAACGATTTCGTCGCCGGCTTTGCCCGGCTGCTGAAGCCGACGGGCGTTGCTACCTTCGAGTTCCCGCACCTGCTCAACATGGTGACGGAAGCGCAGTTCGACACCGCCTATCACGAGCACTATTCCTACCTGTCGCTGACCGCCGTCGAGCGCATCTTCGCCGCCAACGGCCTGCGCGTGTTCGACGTCGAGACCACGCCCTGGCATGGCGGAAGCCTGAGGGTCTTCGCCGACCGCGCCGATACGGCAGCCCATCCGGTGAGCGAGAGCGTTGCCGCCATGCTGGCCACCGAGACTTCGGCGGGCATGCGCGAATCTGCCTTCTATGCCGGCTTCCAGGCCACCGCACAGCGCGTGCGCAACGACTTCCTGGAATTCCTGATCGACTGCCAGCGCCAGGGCCTCAGGGTCGCCGCCTACGGCGCGGCGGCCAAGGGCAACACGCTTCTGAACTTCGCCGGCGTGAAGCCGGATCTCCTCGCCTTCGTCGTCGACAAGAACCCGGCCAAGCAGGGCACCTTCCTGCCGGGCAGCCGGGTTCCGGTCGTATCCGAAGACGTCCTGAAATCCGAAAAGCCTGAAAGGGTGGTGATACTGCCATGGAATCTTCAGACAGAAATCAAGCGACAGCTTTCGTATATAACCGGCTGGGATGGGAAGTTCGTGACGGCGGTGCCGACACTGACGGTTCACCCCTGATCGAACCGCTGCCCAAAGGCGATGCCCCGACCATCAAGGTTGCGACACCGCCGATGCGCGGAACGCTCCGGCCGGAGTGACGGCGTCGCGGGCGGCGAGCCGCCGACCAACAAGCGGAGCCGCCGAAGGAATAGGAGCGGAGAAGACCATGGCTGAGAAGACGCGCCTGTCGATCTGCGTGCCCTCGCGCAATCGCCAATACTACTTCCAGAAGACCATCGAAGGCCTGCTGCGCACCGGGCGCGACGACATCGAATTCGTCTTCGTCGACAATTCCGACGATCCGTCGGTGATGAACGACTACATGCGCGCCCATGCCGGCGATCCGCGCATCGTCTATCTGCCGTCGACCGACCGCACGCTGCCGATGATCGAGAACTGGGAACGCACGCTCGCGGCTGCGACCGGCGACTGGGTGACCGTGATCGGCGACGACGACTATATCGACCCCGACGTCATGATCGTGCTCAAGAAGGTGCTGGCCGCCAATCCGGAGACGGAGGCCTTCGCCTGGGGTGTCGCGAGCTATAGCTGGCCGTCGCCGGGCCAGAGGAACACCAGCATCCATGTGCCGTTCAATTCCTTTGTGGTGAAGGTTCCGCGCGACCAGTTGCTCAAGCGCATGTTCGGCTGGTTCGAGGCGACCACCGTTCCGACCTCGGGTTACTCGATCTACCATTCGGCGGTCTCGCGCCAGCTGCTCGACCGGATCCGCCGCAAATATGGCGGGCGCTATTTCGAACACCCGGTCATCGACTATGACATGGCGATGAAGGTGATGGTCGAGGGCAAGCATTTCGCCTTCTGCCAGAGGACCTTCTCGGTCATGGGAAGCTGTCCGGAGAGCAATTCCTATTCGATCGGCAAGCTCGCGGACATCAAGAAGAAGGTCGACATCTTCATGGCCGAGCTCGGCCGCAACTTCGACGACGACCCGCTCCTGCGGGACTTTCCCTTCCAGAGCATATTGGGGGTCACGGCCTCCATCGGCATCTGCCAGCAATGGTTCCGCGCCAAGTACAAGCTGACCTATGATGGATGGGAAAAGAATTTTGCCAAGTCCTGCGCCCTCAATACCGAGATGTTCCGCGACGAGGAATCGTTCAACATCGTCCGGGAGGGTTATGCGACCGCCTTCAGGAACTGGCGGAGGGGGAAATTCCTCGAACACTTCCAGCCGGTGTTCAAGGACATGCGCTTCAGCCTGCAGATCAGCGGCTCGAACCTCGCCGGAACCTTCATCCGCTCCGACATCGCCGGCGTGAAGACGCCGGTTGAACTGCTCGACGTCATCAATGGCCTGATCCGCCCGGCCGATCAGGTAGAAGTCCGGCCGGACGGCCTGCGTTTCCCCTGGGAAGAGGAACTGATGACGCCCGTCGGCGAGAAGCGGCCGATCCAGACGACCCAGAAGCGCATCGCCTGAACCCGGCTGAAGGCCCTGACGGCCGAAGCAGAAACAACAAGGCCGCGGTCACGACCGCGGCCTTGTTGTTTTCGGGACCGACGTTCGCCGAGCCTCAGACGCGCTTCAGGAAGCCGTCCGGCGAGGCCGTAATGGTGATCTTGTTCTCGATCGTCTTGTCATAGGCGAATTTCAGCGGCTCGCCGTCGCGCGCCGTGCGGCCTTCGCTCTCCAGCAGCTTCATGTATTCCCAGACCGCGGTCTTCGGGTTGTCGCCCTTGCCCCAGGGGCGGTCGTTGCACATGTCGGCCGGCAGGTCTTCGACGCCGGTGTCCCAGACGACGCAATAGGAACCCTTCGAGGTGAGCGGCGCGTAGAGTTCGAGCTCGGCGAGCACGTGTTCGTGCGTGTGGTTGGAATCGAGGAAGACCATGACCCGGTCATAGCCCTCGGCATGGGCCTTGACCTGGGCGAAGACGTCGTCGGCGACCGAGGAGCCCTGGATGGTGTGGATCTTGTGGGTCAGCGGGTGGGCTTCGATCGCGGCGCGGTTATGGGCGCGGATGTCGATATCGACGCCCACCACCTTGCGGCGGCTGGCCTTCGGATCGAGCACGGTGCCCGACTGCACGGCGTCGCAATAGTCGAGCATGGCGAGCATCGAAGCGCTCATCACTAGCGAGCCGCCATGGGCGATGCCGGTCTCGATGACGAGATCGGGACGGCAGGTCCAGATCAGTTCCTGGATCGCATAGGTGTCCTGCGGCACCTGGATGATCGGCCGGCCGAGCCAGGTGAAATTCTGCGCATAGCGGTGGCGGATCGATTCCCGCACCCAGATGTTCGACAGGCCGATGAAATCCCGGTCCTCGCCGATTTCCCGGATATTGTTGGCGACGTAGTCGCGGAAGTGTTCGACAGGATCCATGGGTAACTCCTCTTGAATGGCCGCTTCACTCGGTCCAGGCGTAAAGCACGGTTTCCATGAGTTGCGGGGAATGATGGCGCAGGGCGAACCGGTAGTCCGGCACCAGCGATTTCAGGTAACTCGAGATTTGCGGTATGTCGGACGGATAATGATAGACGCAGATGGCGAGCTTCGGGCGGCAGCGCGCGATCGTCTCGGCCGCCCCCTGGAGCAGGGCCATCTCCATGCCCTCGACATCCGCCTTGATGAAGCTGGCCGGCGCGCCGTCCAGATAGCGGTCGAGCGAAGTCACGGCGACCGCATCCGGGCCTGCACCCGCCGTGCCGAGTGCCAGGCTCTGCAACTGACCGCTCTGGCTGGCGCTGGCCATCTGCGCCTCGCCGGCGCCAAGCCCGCTGCGGTTGATGACGATCGCCTGCGGATCGAGCGCCCATTCCTCGATGAGCCGATCGGTCCTCGCCTTCAGCGCCCGGTGCTGGCGCGCGCCGGGCTCGAAGGCATGGATCCTGGCGAACACGCCGTAATGCGTCCAGATGAAGCGCTCGACGCTGTCGCCGACATAGGCGCCGGCATCGACGAAGATCTCCTTCTCCACGCCGCAGAAGCGCGGCAGGCAGAAATACTGGTCCTTCTCGAACACCGCCTCGCAATAGGATTTCTCGCCGGTCAGCATTGCGGCGAGGACGGCGCGCAGCACGTCGCGCGAGCGCTCGTCGTCGAGAAGCTCATGGACCGCGGCAAAGGCCTCGAAATGCAGCGCCCCATAGAATGCGTCGAAGGACAGGCTGGCGACGCCGAGTGTTTCGAGCCGGGCGCTGACCGGGCCGATCGCATGGCGCGCGGTGATGAGCGTCAGCTCCGGGCCGATCTCGCCGATTGTCTCCGGCGCATGGACAGGGAGGCCCTGGAATTGGGTGCCCGCGCGGTCGGGATTGCCGTCGAAGCAGGCGACGAGGTCGAAGCCGTTGTCCTTCAGCCAGGAACAGGCCCAGGCGCCGAGAAAGCCGGTGCCGTAGATCGCCGTGCGCGGACGCTGCGGGTTGGGCAGCGACAGCGCGAAGGCGCGAATGTCGGCTGAGGTGCGGGCAAGCTGGTCAAGGCTCGGAATGATCGTCATTGCCGTTCTTCCGGTATGGCGTAGACGACGGCGCCGGTGCCGCACCAGCTGTGCAGCCTGAACAGGAAGCGGTAACCGTCGAGATTGTCCATCAGCCAGGCGGGCGTGGCCTGGATTCCGTCGGCGTCATGATAGACGGTCGCGGCGATGATCGGGCGATATTTGCGCAGCGTCGCGATGCCGCCCTTGAGGGCGCCAAGTTCACCGCCTTCGAGATGCAGCTTGACGAAGCTCGGGGCAGCGCCAAGTGCGTCGAGCGTAAGGGTTACGCGTTCGTCCGTTCCGGTCGAGGATATCTGCGAGGCATAGCCGAGGCCGTGATGAAAGCGGACCGTGCGGCGCTCGCTGTCGAGCAGCGCGTCGCTGACGGTGATGCGGCTTCGCTGATCCGAAGCGAGGCCGCCGATGGTTTGTTCCAGCACGGTGCGGCTCTGTTCGTCCGGCTCGATCGCGAGGATCGAGGCAAATTGACCGGCGGTTTCCGCGATGAAACGTGCCGTGACGCTGCCGTGATGGGCGCCGGCATCGAGGAAACGTTCGTTCGGTCTGAGCACGTCGAGGATCTGCGGAATGAAGAAACGGTCGTCGATCGTCACCGGCGCGCGGTCAAAGCTCCATTCCTGTCGAAGGCGGCGCCAGGCGATGAACTGCAGATGGTGCGCACGCGACAGGTCGTCGTCCCAGGCCGAGAGAACCGCGCCGATGGCTGCGACGTCATCGTTGGAGAAGGGCTCGGCGAACCAGCCGTTCGACAGCGGGTGGCGGTCGCGGAAGCTCTCGGCGATGTCGTAGAAGGGCACGATGTCGCGCCAGCCGGCAGCTGCAAGGGCGGCCTGGAGCGGCATATAGGGGCTGGTGACGATGCTGACCGCGAGCATGGCTCGCATCTTGGTGTCCATATCGACGGCGTCGGGATGGACGAGCCGGGTGCCGGCCCATTCGCCACTGGCCGCCAGGGCCTCGGCATTGCGGTCGACGACCAGGGCGAAATCCTCGCCCACGGCGCGCAGATGGTCGCGCGCCAGTCGTCCGAGATTGCCCGCCCCATAGAGTGCTAGCGGCTGGCGTGGGGCAACCGGGCCCGGCGTGCAGGTCTCGTCGGCGATGGTGCGGAGAAGGGCGAGCGACGTTGACCGGTCGGGCAGGGCGTCGAAGGCGCGCGCAATCACCGCCGGTCGTTCCGGCGATGCCGCGACCGGCACCTGTGCCCCTGTCTGCTTGGCTTCGATCATTTCCGTCCGCAATTCGCCCGGCTCGTCTAAACTGTCATCCCGGATGATTCGAACAACCTGCCGGTCCGCCTGTCTTTGATGCCATCTATCAGGCGTGACCTTTCCCGGAGCTTGTCATGACAAGGATCGTGTTGACCGGTGCCACCGGTTTCGTCGGCCGCCAGATCCATCGCCGGCTTGCCGAGGCCGGCCATGACGTCGTTCCGGTGCTTCGGCCCGGCAGTGCGGCGCGACTGCTGGAAGGCGCCAGGGCCGAGCATGCTATCCTGACGTCCGATCTCTTTGCCGAGACCGCCGACTGGTGGGCGGAACGGCTGGAAGGGGTCGATGTGGTCATCCACGCCGCCTGGTATGTCGAGCCGGGCAAATATCTCGATTCCCCGCTCAATCTCGATTGCGTCACCGGCACGCTGGCGCTCGCCCGGGGCGCCGTGGATGCCGGAATCCGCCATTTCATCGGCGTTGGTACGTGCATGGAATACCGCTTGCCGTCGGAGCGGCTGACGATCGACGCGCCGCTTGAGCCGGCGACACTCTATGCGGCGTGTAAACTTTCCGTTTACCAGATGCTGGCAGAGTACTTCGCGAAGACGGAGGCGACCTTCTCCTGGTGCAGGCTTTTCTACCTGCATGGCGAGGGGGAATATGCCGCCCGTCTCGTGCCTTATATCCGCGAACGGCTTGGTCGCGGCGAAGTCGCAAGACTTTCCGCGGGAACGCAGCTTCGGGACTTTCTCGACGTGCGGCAGGCTGGGGCGATGATCGCCGATGTGGTTGAGACAGGTCAGCCTGGCGCAATCAACATTTGTTCTGGTATCCCGACGACGATACGCCAATTGGCGGAACGGATCGCCGACGAATACGGCAGGCGCGACCTGCTGGAGTTCGGAACGGCCGCGATCCATCCCTCCGATCCGGCGGCTGTGGTCGGTCTATGCAATGCGATCACTCCTACCCGAATGCCGGAGACGCTGAATGAAAGCCCAGTTGAAGCCGCGGATCAATCTCGATGACCGGACCCCGCTCGAGACCGTCATCCCGCTCGAAACGCCCTTCATCGTCTTTGTCGATCCGGCGAGTTCCTGCAATTTCAAGTGCACCTTCTGTCCGACGGGTCACCGCCAGCTGATCGCCGATACCGGCCGCTATCAGGGCGCGATGAAATACGACGTCTTCACCAAGACGATCGACGACCTGGCCGGCTTCGGCAAGCCGATCAAGGTGCTGCGCATGTACAAGGACGGCGAGCCCTTCCTCAACAAGCGCCTCGCCGACATGATCGCCTATGCCAAGAAGAGCGGCTATGTCGACTATATCGACACCACCACCAACGGCACCTTCCTGACGCCGGAGCGCCTCGGCCCGGTGATCGAGGCGGGCCTCGACAAGATCAACATCTCCGTCGACGGCATGACCCGGGAAACCTATCAGGAGTTCACCGGCTTCGACTTCGACTTCGACAAGTTCGTCGCCGGCGTGAAGTGGCTGGACGCCAACAAGGGCGACATGGAAGTGTCGATCAAGATCCCCGGCGAGCTCATCACCGAGGCGCAGCGCCAGGAATTCTTCGACACCTTCGGCGACTATTGCGACCGCATCTTCATCGAGAATTTCGCCCCATGCTGGCCGGAATTCGACGTCGAGGAACGTTCGGGCATCAAGATCGGCGAAGTCGGCATCTACCAGCAGGAACTGAAGCCGACCGATACCTGCCCCTACATCTTCTATGCCATGAGCGTGAACGCCGACGGCCTCGTCTCGTCCTGCTTCCTCGACTGGGGCCGCAAGCTGATCATCGGCGACGTGCGCACCACGCCGCTCAGCCAGATCTGGACCTCCGACGCGATGAACGCGCTGCGCCTGCAGCACCTCGAAGGGCGTCGTTGCGAGAACAAGGTCTGCGGCAGCTGCGGCCAGCTCACGCACTGCCTGCCGGACAATATCGACAACCACCGCGAAATGCTGCTCGAGCGCTTCCGCGAGAAGGTGACGATCAACCCGGCCGTCAAGGCGCCGGGCGGTCTCAAGCCGATGGCTCCCATCGCCGCCGAATGAAAATCCTGCACATCACGCCGCATCTCGGCGGCGGTGTCGGCAAGGCCCACGCGGCCATCCAGGGCGCGACCGACCCGGTGGTCGGGCGCGCCTATTATCTTCTCGAACAACCCCGCGACCGCCGCTATGCCGACCTCGTCGAGCAGGCGGGCGGCCGCCTCCATCATGCCGGCCAGGGCGTTTCGCTCGCGGAGCTGATCGAGGACGCCGACATCGTCCAGATCGAATGGTGGAACCATCCGCGGCTCTACCATCTTCTGGCCACCGCCGACCTGCCGCCGATGCGGAGCCTCTTCTGGGCCCATGTCTCGGGGCTTTGTGCGCCCTACATTCCGACCGGCCTGATCGCCGCCGCCGGGCGTTTCGTCTTCACCTCTCCCTGTTCGCTGCAGTCCCCGGACATTGCCGCCCTGCCGGGCGCGGTGCGCGCGCGTCTCGGTGTCGTCGGTTCCGGCTTTGGCTTCGAGGATGAGCGCACCGCGGATGCGATGCCGGCGAGCGGGACGTCGGCAGCGGTCGCCTATCTCGGCACGGTCGATTTCGTGAAGATGCATCCCGCCTTCTTCGACATTATCGACGCGGTGGACAATGCCGATATTCGCGTGTCGGTCTGGGGCGGCTTCGACCCCGAAGGCGAGCCGGCCCGCCGCGCCCGCGCCATGCGCCATCCCGAACGGGTGCAGCTCCAAGGCCAGACGGCGGATCCGCGCGCCGCATTGCAGGCCGCCGGCATCTTCTTCTATCCGCTTCGCGAGGATCACTACGGTACGGCGGAGAATGCGCTGATCGAGGCGATGTCGCTGGGGCTGGTGCCGGTGGTGTTGGCCAATCCGGCCGAATGCGCGATCGTCACCGACGGCGTCAACGGCGTGGTCGCGGCCGATCCGGCCGATATGGCGGCAAGGCTCGGGCGTCTGCTGGAGGACTCGGACGAGCGGGCACGCCTGTCCGCGGCTGCTCGGACGACGGCGCGCGACCGATACCAGCCGCGCCGTTCGGCCGGCCTGCTCGAAGAACACTACCGCGCGCTGATGGGAGAACCGAAGACGCGCATCGATTTTGCCGGCCTGCTCGGCTCCGAGCCGGCGGACTGGTTCCTCTCCACGCAGCAGCGCGATCGGGCAAGCGGGGAGGGACGGATGTTTGCCGCTGGCGGCGCCTTGTCGAAGGGCAGCATCGACCACTTCCTCGCGACCTTCCCGGACGATCCGGGATTGCTGGCGCTTGCGGCCCGCTGAGGGCCGACGAAGACGCGGCCCTAGTCTTCCCGGATGGGGACGAAGTCGGTGATGACGAAGATCGGTGCGAGCATCGCGTCGACGACCTCGTAGAATTCCTGGGCGGTCCGGGCATTGCCGATGAAGCGATCGACCAGCAGCATCTGCGCATGCAGGCCGCGCCGGGTATCCTCCGGCGGCTGCGGGAAATATTGCGGCCGGAACTGTTCGGACAGCGCAAGGCCGCCGGGCATGCGGCGGATCGCCTCGAAATAGGCCTGACCCTTCTGCTGGAACGCCGCCTCGTCATGCTCGCGCATGCAGTCGACCACGCAGGCCTTGACGAAATCCTCGTTGAAGCCGGCCCAGCTGGCGCCGAGCTCGTGCAGGACACGGGCCTGGACCTCGGCGATCGTGGCGGTCAGGCCGATGCGCGCGTCGAAAGGGAAGCCTTCGAGCGCCGAAGGCACCGGCACGGGGCGGAACGGCGTGGCGCTGATCGCGGAAAGCGGCCGGTGCGACAACAGCAGTCCCTGCGAGAAGATCAGCACGCGCGCCGCCCATTCCCAACGCGGCAGCGGGGTGAGCCAGCTGAGCTGGCCGCAGGAGGAGAGAACGGTTTCGAGCAGCGAGCGCTTGACTGCGCCGTGATAGAGACCGAACGGCATACGGGGCGTGTTCTGGCTGCCGGTCCATTGGAAGAAGGCTTCCAGCATGCGGGATTTTTCGATGTCGGCGAGGTGGTGGACGATCGGCACGGCGACCGTGGTGCTGATCGTGCGCGGCGCATCGGGCGCGATGGAAAACGCGTTCCAGCCGAGCGTGTCGGCATCGGGATGCTTGTCCTCGGCATAGGCGACGAGCTTGGGCAGGTCGGGCTGGATCATGTCCTCGGGGCCGACCAGCGAGACCCAGTCTCCCGTGGCCGCAGCAAGCGTGCCGATCCACAGATTGGCGGCGGAGAGTCCGGCCGGGGCGGTGGGCAGCACACGCAGCCGCGGATCCTCTGCCGCGCGGGCCTCCAGATAGGGCCATGCCCCTTCGCGCACGCCGCAGGCGGCGACGATCACCTCGATGCTGGATTCGGGCTCCTCCAGCAGCCGGTTGACCAGATAGGTCGGGGCCGGCTGGCCGGGTTCGACGGGAATGCAGACGGATAGTTTGGGCATGGCGGCCTCGCATAAATGCCCCTTCCGCGGGATCGTGCGCGGAAGGGGCTGAACAGGCGCTTCGGGCTGACGATACGACCGGCGAATCGTCGGGCACCGAGCTGCTTGTTTGCTTAAGCGGCCGAACTGGCGCGAGGCTTAGCAGTCGGGAAGCGCTGAGCCGGCCGCCTCAGCCGCCGATCTGCTCGGCCATCTGGTAGAGGCCCGCGCAGCGTGCGCCGGAGGCGCAGAAGGCCAGGATCGGACCTTCGGTTTCCTTGAGCAGGCCGCGCAGCTTGCGGGCCTGTTCCATCGGCACGGCCGAGCCGCCGACCGGCAGGTAATAGGCCTTGAGATTGGCCGCCTTGGCTGCTTCCTCGATCGCCGAGAATTTCGGCTGGCCCCAGCCTTCGCCGTCCGGGCGCATGCAGATGACCGCGGCATAGCCCGCTTCGGCCACCTGGCCGAGGTCCGTCGGCTTCAGCTGGCCGGTGACGTGATAATTGTGCGTGACGGGACGGATATGCATCGGCGGGATTCCTTCGTTGGGAGGCTTGGCGCATGTGTTTGGCGCTGACCTTGGCGCAACCCGGAGCGGATGACGGACAGCTCATCGCCTTTCCATCAGACACATAATGATAATTATATGTATATTCAAGCGCCGGCGCGGGGCATCAGGGTGCGGGGGCGGGAGAGGGGGCCGGCGGGGTTGTCTTCGGGGCCGCCGGCGCAGGCGCGGATGCGGATGCGGGTTCGGGCGGCGGCGCGGACGACAAAGGCTTCGTCGCCACGACATGCGGCCGCAGATATTCGGGCAGCCGGGCAATGACGGAGGGAAGCGGCAGCCATTGCAGCGTATCGAAATAGGCGCGGCTGCGCTTGACGGCCGGATCCTTCGAGGTCGGCAGGACGATCAGATTATAGCTTCTGGGCGCGGTGAATTCGTGGGTAAAGCGGAAGGAGACGCCGAAGCGCACCGCGGTGAAATCCGAAAGCGCCTCGGCGCTGGCGATGGCGGGGGCGAGATCGAGCCACCGCGCCTGCTCGATCAGCTGTTCGAGCGCCTTGACCAGCAGACGATGCACGGTCTCGCCGTCCCCGGTCTCCGGCGCGACGAGCTTCATGCGGATCGATCCGACCTCGCCCTCGGGCGTGCCCTTGGCAATAAAGAAGAACGAGGCGTTCTGCCCGCCTTCCTCGGTCGCCGGCAGAAGCGTTTCGGACAGGCATTCATAGGTCTTGCTGTCGAACTGACTGGGCAACCAGCCGCCATTGTCGACGCCGGCAGCCTTGAAGGCGGCGCATAATTCGCCGCCGCTGGCGCGCACTTCGCGCACGAACGCGCCGATCGCGGCATTCTCCGGGCCGGCGAAGTAGCGGGCGGGGATCGAGATCGCAACCGGTGCCAGCCGCCGACCGCGCAGGGCCCGGGTCCCGCGCGGCTCGTCCGTCGCCGGTTCCAGCAGCCAGTTCAGTTCGTAGCGGTCGAGCAGGATGCGCAGGTTGCGCCGGTCGTTGGCCAGCAGCAGCGTGGCGGCGATCGCCAGGGCAAAGGCGACGAGCAGCACGGCGAAGAGAAGCATCGCGCTCTTCCTCGGCGGCGCGGGCTTGGGCGGGGTGCCGCGCAGTCCGCTCGTATCCTTGTCGTCGCCCTTCGGCATGGAGACCTTTATTGCAGTGCGGTTGTGACGTGCTTATGCCACGAATTGGTTTGGGACACGTATACTTATCCTGCGACTTTGTGACATCGCGACGAGGCCTGTCATCACCATTCGGTGGCAGCGCCGCGGGCAGGGGCGTTTTGCGGAAGCGTCCAATTCTGGGCACGCCATGGAAGCGGCGATGTCGAAGATTGACGAGGGGCCGGACGGTTCCTTAGCTGGCCGCATTTCACGCCCGACCGGAGGATGCCCGCCCATGTTGAAGATCGATGTCCGCAAAGGACTGCTTGTCGCCGCCACGCTGCTGGTTGCCGTGCCGGCTTATTCTGCCGATCAGGAGATCTGGACGATGACCACGCCCCAGGGCAGCTGCCGGCTGTCCTTCGAGGAGGATCCGGTCGCGGAAGGGGTTCTCTCGACGCTCTTCCATGACGGGTCGTGCTTCGACCTCGCCAATCCCGTGACGGGCTATTCGATGAACAACGGCGATCACACGATCATCCTCTATTCGACGAACGAGGGCCTGACGATGGTCGGCCGTGCCGACATGGAGGAGCCGGGGCACTATGTCGGCGTCATCGGCGACGGCGAAGAACTGACGCTGATCCAGGATGGCGGCAAGCCGGCGCCGCGTCCGGTCGCTACGCCCGCAGGCTCTTGCCCGACCTATGTCGATGGTGGCTGCGCTGAGCCGAGCGATGTCGACTCCCCGGACGTCGCCGCCGGCGTCACCTCGATCCAGGCGCTCACCCGCATGAACATCCGTGCCATGGCCGATCGCTCCGGCGCCGTGCTCGGCAAGCTCGACAAGAACCAGTGCGTCACCGTCATCGGCTGCGTCGAGCAGAACGGCACCACCATCTGGTGCGAGATCGAGATGGGAACCTATCGCGGCTGGGTGCTGAAGCGCGACGCCGGCAAGATCTATACCCGCAACGCCTGCGGCTGAGGCGCGGCAAACCACCGATTCTAGAAGTTCACCACGGCTCGGGCGCATCGCCCGGGCCGTTCGTTCATCAGCCGCACGCGAACGTCCGCCGGGCGGCTTCTGTGATGACGGACAGGAGGAATCACATGGAGCTCTTCGGTCCGTCCTGCATCGTGGTCAACGTGAGCATCAGGGAGAGAGCCCGGCGCATCGTGCCGTATTACGGATATGCGTCTCCATTTCGTTGCGTGCTGCATTCGCGTCATTGGCCCTGAGTGCTGCAATGATCCGGCGATGCTCGGCGATCGACTGGGTCATGCGTTCCGGATCGGTGATCGGAATGGGTTGGCGTTGGGTCTCGGTGAGTTGGTCCCGCACCGTCTGGTAGAGAGCTTTCAGCATCGCATTGGAACAGGCTGACACGATGGTCTTGTGGAAGTCGAGATCGGCCTCGACATTGGCCAGCAGGTCCTGGTTGGCCCAGGAATGCTCCATGACCCGCGTTGCGGCCTCCATATTCTCCAACTGCAACTGGGTCAGCCGGCCGGCCGACAGCCGCGCGATCTCGCCTTCGAGCAGGATGCGTGTCTGGAAAACGTCGAAGGCAGAGTAGCTGTCGGAATAGCGCCACGGCGCCATGTGATTGGCCTGGTTGCGATCGCCTGAGGCAGCCACGAATGTTCCGCGCCCTGCCTCGGTCTTCAGCAGTCCGAGTGTTTCGAGCGTCAGCAGTGCTTCCCGCAACGATGCGCGGCTAATGCCGAACTTCTGCGAGAACTCGCGCTGCGACGGGATTTTCTCCCCCGCCTTCAGTTGGCCGGTCTGAATCATGGTCTGGATTTCGCGAGCCACGGATTGCGGGACGAGCGTCTTGTTCAACATGCATTACCTTCCCAGCGAGCCGTTCGCGGCCAATGTATTTTTTCTTCCGCCATCTTGCCAAGCGGAAAGCATCATGCTTTTTTGGCCTGACTGGTCAGACCAGTTAGACCAATGTAAATTGAGTCAGGTTCAAAAGACAAGGGGAACGATCATGACACATTCATCTAGCCTCAAGACGACGATTCTGGCGGGTCTCGTCGCCGCCTTTGCAACCGCTGGCACCCAGGCGGCAGACCTGACGGTCGGCGCCAATATCGGCAACGTGCCTTGGGAGTTTGAGGATGCCAGCGGCAAGGTCACCGGCTTCGAGGTCGACCTCGTCAACGAGATCGCCAAGCGCCTCGGCAAGACGGTCGAATTCGTCAACACGCCGTTCAACGGCCTCTTCCCCGCGGTTCAGTCGGGCCGCATCAACATGGCGATCTCCTCGATCACGATCACCGAAAAGCGTCTCGAATCCGTCACCTTTGCCCAGCCTTACTATGACAGCGACCAGTCGCTCACCGTCACCGCCGCCTCCGGTATCACTGGCCTGAAGGACATGGGCGGCAAGGTCGTCGGCGTTGACACCGGCTCGACCGGCGACATGTGGGCCGACGCGCACAAGGGTGAATACAAGCTCGGCGAGATCCGCCGCTTCGAAGGCCTGCAGCCGGCCATGCTCGACCTCGTCGCAGGTCGCGTCGACGGCTACATCTCCGACATCCCGGCGCTTCTCTACTACGTCAAGGACAAGCCGGACCTGAAGGTCGTCGAGCGCATCCCGACGGGCGAGAAATATTCGATCATGTTCAACAAGAACGATCCGCTCGCAACCGAGGTCAATGCTGTCATCACCACCCTGAAACAGGAAGGCTTCGTCGCCAAGCTGCATGAGACCTGGTTCGGCGCCAAGGCCGAAGACACCACCTCGACCGTTGCCGTGCTTGACATGCCGAAGGGCAAGTAAGGCCTATGACGCATCCGGCGGGGCATCAATTGTCCCGTCGGCTTGCCAGGGGAGCCGACACGGCATGACACTTCTCAACACATTCTTCAATCTTCAGGTGCTGGCCGACAGCCTGCCAGCACTTCTGTGGGGCCTCGTCGTCACCCTGCAGATCGGCGTGACCAGCATCCTGGTGGGCCTCGCCGGAGGGCTTTTCCTGGCGGTCGCCCGGCTTTATGCGCCGAGCTTCTTCAAGCTCCTGATCCGCATCTATGTCGACATCTTCCGCTCGATCCCGCTGCTCGTGCTCTTGATCGTCGTCTACTACGCTCTGCCCTTCGTCGGCATTCGCCTGTCGCCCTTTCTCTCGGCGGTCACGGCCCTGTCGCTTGTCTCGGCCGCATATACGGCGGAAATCTTTCGCGCCGGCATTGAGGCGATCCCGCACGGCCAGTTCGAGGCGTCTGCAGCACTCGGCCTCTCCAACCGGCACACGATGATCGACGTGATCCTGCCGCAGGCTATCCGCGTCGTCATCCCGCCGCTGACCAACAACTGCATCAATGTCATGAAAGATACGGCGCTCGCCTCCGTCGTTGCCATGCCCGACCTCCTGAAGCAGGCAACGCAGGCCCAGGCGCTCAGCGCCAATCCGACGCCGCTGATCGGCGCCGCCCTCATCTACGTCGCGCTGCTCTGGCCGATGGTGGCAATCGTCTCGCGTCTCGAGAAACATTTCAGCCGGGGGAAACGCTGATGCAGCAACCGGTCAATCCTCTCATTTCCATCCGCAGCCTTACCAAGGCCTATGGCACCTTCACCGTGCTGCACGGCATCGACCTCGATATTGCCGAGGGCGAGGTCGTCTGCGTGATCGGTCCCTCCGGTTCGGGCAAGTCGACGCTGATCCGCTGCATTAATCACCTCGAGGCTTTTGAGCCCGATAGCCGCATTGTCGTCGATGGCATCCGCGTCGAGCCGGGGCCGGCGCTCGCCAAGGTCCGCGCCGAGGTCGGCATGGTGTTCCAGTCCTTCAACCTCTTTCCGCATATGACGGTGCTCAGGAACGTCATGCTGGCCCCGATGCGCGTGCGCGGGACGTCACCGGCGCAGGCCGAACGCAAGGCGCGCGAATTGCTGACCCGCGTCGGCATTTCCGAACAGGCGGAGAAATATCCAGGTCAGCTTTCCGGCGGCCAGCAGCAGCGCGTCGCAATCGCCCGTGCCCTTGCCATGGAGCCGCGCGTCCTGCTGTTCGATGAGCCGACCTCGGCGCTCGATCCGGAAATGGTCGGCGAAGTGCTCGACGTCATGCGCAAGCTTGCCGGCACCGGTGTCACCATGATCGTGGTGACGCACGAGATGGGGTTTGCACGCCAGGTCGCCGACCGGGTGATCTTCATGGACAGCGGCCGCCTCGTCGAGGCCGGCTCGCCCGCGGAGATCTTCGACGCACCGAAGGAAGAACGGACGCGCGGATTCCTGCGCGCTGTCCTCAATCACTGAACAAGAAAAATACCTCGGAGGACCACAAGGATGGCCAATACATCACCGCTCAACCTCGATTTCGTGCGCAGCCAGTTTCCCGGACTCGACCGTGGCTGGACCTTCTTCGACAATGCCGGCGGATCGCAGATCCTGAAGGGTGCGCTGGAGCGCATCAACCGTTTCCTGATCGAGAAGAACGTCCAGATCGGCGGCTCCTACGAGGTGTCGCAGGCCGCAGCGGGCGCGCTCTATGAGGCTCGCACCGCCGCCATGCATCTCGTCAATGCCAACCGGCCCGAAGAAATCGTCTTCGGCAGTTCGACGACCGCGCTCCTGCAGAATCTGGCCCGTGCGATGCAGAGCCAGCTTACCGCCGGCGACGAGATCATCGTCACCGTTGCCGACCACGAATCCAATATAGGCACCTGGGATCGCCTGCAGGAGCGCGGTATCGTGCTCAAGATGTGGCCGCTCGACAAGGAAAGCCTGACGCTCGAGCTGGCCGATCTCGAGCCGCTGATGAGCGAACGGACCCGGCTCGTCTGCGTCACCCATTGCTCCAACATCCTCGGCTCGATCAACCCGATCCGCGAGATCGCCGATTTCGTCCATGCCCGCGGCGCGAAGATCTGCGTCGATGCGGTTGCCTATGCGCCGCATCGTGCGGTCGATGTGCAGGCCTTCGACGTCGACTACTATGTCTTCAGCCTCTACAAGACCTACGGTCCGCACTATGCGCTGATGTACGGCAAGTACGACCTGCTGCTCGAGCTCGATCCGCTCTATCACTATTTCTACGGCAAGGACAAAGTGCCGGGCAAGCTCGAGCCGGGCAATCCGAACTATGAACTCGCCTATTCGACCTGCGGTATCGTCGACTACCTCACCACGCTGGGCGAGCAGGCGGGCGAGACGGGCACGGTTCGCCAGAAGATCGTGGCCGCCTATGGCGCGATCACCGAGCAGGAGTATGCCCTGACCGAGCGCCTGCTCGCCTATCTGCGATCGCGTAACGACTGCCGCATCGTCGGCCAGCCGTTCAATCGCGACGGAGACCGCGTGCCGACCATTGCTTTCCGGTTCGATGGCCGCGATGCCGGCGAGCTGTGCAAGGCGATGGATGCGGAGAAGATCGCCATGCGCTTCGGCGATTTCCACTCGCGCCGTCTGGCCGAATATCTCGGTCTCACCGACCATGGCAGCATGCTGCGCGTTTCCATGGTTCACTACAACACGATCGAGGAAGTCGACCGCTTCACGGCCGCGCTCGACCGGATCCTGTCCGGCGAGGCAGGGCTTGCCAAGGCGGGCTGAAAGCATCCACGAGACAGGTAAGGACCAGGGCATGCGCTTCGATACTGTGATCCGGCATGGAACGGTGGTGACGGCGAGCGACACGTTCGTCAGTGATGTCGGCATCAAGGATGGCCGCATCGTAGCCCTTGCGCTCGGTCTGGACGAAGCCGACGAGGTGATCGACGCGACCGGGCTGTTCGTGCTTCCCGGCGGCATCGACAGCCACGTGCATCTCGATCAACCCTCGGGCGAGGGCATCGTCATGGCCGACGATTTCGACAGCGGCACCCGCTCGGCGGCGATCGGCGGCAACAGCACGGTTCTGGCCTTCTGCATGCAGGAGAAGGGTCAGACGCTGCGCGAGGCGCTGAAGGTCTATCACGAGAAGGCCGAAGGCAAATGCCATGTCGACATCTCCTTCCACCTCGTCATCACCGATCCCACGGCGGACGTGCTCGGCCAGGAACTGCCGGCGCTGGTCGAGGACGGTTATACCTCGCTCAAGGTCTTCATGACCTATGAGGGTTTGCGCCTGCGCGACGACGAGATCCTGGCCACGCTCGACACTGCACGGCGCACCGGCGCGCTGGTCATGGTCCATTGCGAGAACGAGGATGCCATCCGCTACCTGATCGGCCGGCATGAGGAGGAGGGCAGGTTCGCGCCGAAATACCATGCCACCACCCGGCCGATCGCCGCCGAGCGCGAGGCAACCCACCGGGCGCTGTCGCTGGCCGAAATCGTCGATGTGCCGATCGTCATCGTCCACGTCTCCAACCGCGAGGCGATGGAGGAGATCCGCCGCGCGCGAAGGCGCGGCCAGAAGATCGCCGGTGAGACCTGCCCGCAATATCTGATGCTGACCACCGACGATCTCGACCTCGAAGGGCTGGAGGGCGCGAAGTTCGTCTGCTCGCCGCCGCCGCGCGACAAGGCAAGCCAGGATGCCTGCTGGGAAGGTCTGGAGCAGGGCGTCTTCGACCTCTTCTCCTCCGATCACTGCCCGTTCCGCTTCGACGATCCGGAAGGCAAGCTGAACGAGAAGGGCAAGCGCCATTTCCGCTGGATCCCGAACGGCATTCCGGGCGTCGCGACGCGCCTGCCGATCCTCTTCTCCGAGGGCGTGATGAAGGGCCGGATCGACATCAACCGCTTCGTCGCCCTCACATCGACCAATCACGCCAAGCTCTATGGTCTTTATCCCCGGAAAGGCACGATCGCGATTGGTGCGGATGCCGACATCGCGCTCTGGGATCCGGACAAGCGGGTAACCTTGACCAACGATCTCCTGCAGCATGGCGCGGACTACACGCCCTATGAGGGGATCGAGGTGCGAGGCTGGCCCACACAGCTTCTCGTGCGCGGCAGAACGATCATGAAAGACGGGGTGGTCGGCTCGAGCGGAACGGGGGCCTACCTGTCTCGCAAACGATCGTCACTGGTCGGCGGGGACCGATTGTAGCCGGGCGTTGTCTCCGCAGGTTCACAGTGCCGCACCGCGCATTCAACCAGCTTTCTGCTCCAATGCGATAGCCGCGAATTGTCGACAGGCGTCGGCATTTACGTCGCGCGCCGAGTCGCTGACTGGAAAAGGCACTTGCCCGATAGCTGAGGCTGGAGATCTGCCTCAGGATCGCGCCGTGCACCTGCGGGGCTCGAGGGCCGGTGGGCGAGACGCAAGAAATTGGCGAGACCGACCCGGCGGTCGGCTGCGATTCTCCGGTGCGTAGAAGCAAGTCGCTGCATTCATGCGTTGTTTCCATTGCCAGACGCGATACACTTGCGAAGGCAACGCTCGGGAGGAGCAATTTGATGAGACGCATGTGGCCCGATGAATTCCGCTTCATTTTCGACGAAGCGGAGGAAGTAATGCTTGATAGTGATGCGACTGAACGCGAGGACGGATCAGCCGGTGAGGCGATCCATCGGAAGGCGTTGAAAGTCCGCCTCTCCCAGGAGGACTACGAGCGTATCTGGCCATTCGCGGAGGCACGTCATCGGCTTCAGGGAAAATTTGCGGGAAAGGCAGTTACGCTGATCGCCAATAATCCTCACTACAGCAAGTGGCACCCGGCTGACGGAGGAACTGTTGAAAACATTTCGGATAGTGGCCGACCGTATTCGACAAAGTACGTCGTGGTTCACTTCCTGTTCGATGACGTGAGTGAAACGGTGGAGGCTTGAGTTTACACCTCTGCCGGTTTTGACGGGGCGGACGAGAACAAGCGTCAGCGACTTCTGCTTCGCGATCGTGGCCGTTGAGCTTTGCGGTTTCGATCAGCGGGGGGAGTGCGGCGGTTCGTTCACCCCACCCTATCGTTTCAAACAATAGGATGCAGTTGTTCCCGGCTCAGGCGCCTTCATAGCAAGTTGTTTTTGGCGGTCCAGAGGAGCTTTCTTGCGGAGCCGGTAAACACCGCCGCATCTGCTGCCTTGGACCAAGGCTCAGTGTACCGTTCTCGTGTGCCAAAAGAACGATGCAAGAGGCCCTAAAGCTCCAAAAATGAGTATTTCCGGAGGGGGAAGGAATGGTGCTGCCAACCCAGTTCAAGCGCGATGATCGAGAAGATGCCTGACAAGCCCACCTGTGGCGCCAGCGATTCGAGCCGGCATGGGAAGGCGCGCAGGATCGAGCGTGCATTGCTGGCGCGGTTTGATCAATGACACACGATAGAATTTCGAGCCAAAGAAGAGCACGATCAATGCGCACGCGGTGAACACGTGTATCGCCATGCCGGAAGTAGCGATAGGGCCACGCCCGCAAGTTCCTTGCCCTCGATAACCCGACCACCTGCAAATGTATGCAGGAAAGCGGTTCCGACAACTTCGGTCTTCCCGATGGGCTCCGGCAACGGTGCCACCAGAAAGAAAGAATGCGCAAAGACCAAGGGGAAATGCGTGCCCTGACCGCAAGTCCGACGCCTTCCGTGTGATGACGATCATCGCCACCTGATCAGGAGAGACGCTTCAAGGGTTCCTGCGTGGCACTGGCATTGGCGGCGGCCATCATCACGCCGGCAACCGTCTCATAGGCGGAGATCCAGATGCGGCGATATTCGAGCGTGAAACGATTGGCAAAAAACAGCGAAAGAGTTTCGATCAGTGCCTTGCCCACCGTTGCATAATGCTCGTCGCGCACCCCGTAAGCCATATGCTTGACGGCGAGCATTTCGAGGGTTGGCACGACTGTATCGAGCTTGCGCAACGAGGCGATGACGAGGGAAAGAGCTGCCATCAGCTTGCGACCCTGCTCCTTCATGTCGGCATTCTCGAACATCGACCGAAGCGACGGGTCGTGAACGAACAGCCGTTCGTAAAAGAGTTCTGCCGCCTGCTCTCGCACTGCCGCGACTTCCGCAAAGCTCTCTTCCAGCATGACGATTTCGGTCTCTTGCATGATCTCAACTCCGGTTAATGTCTCTGGAGAGGAGATCTAGCGATCCAATGTTTCCGGATGAGGTCGCAGGGCCAATTGTGAATGTTCCAATTGTTTCAGAGGGGGCATCGCCGCCGACACTTTGTCTGCCGGATGCCTCTGCTTCAGGTCGGGGCATCCATTTTGACCAAGGTTTTGAGAATGCGCTGGATATCGTCAGGCATGAACGGTTTTTCGATAACGGGGCATCCGGATCGGGCCAAGAACCGGCCGGCGGCAGGTCCCAGAGTGTCGCCCGTGATGAAGCCGACACATTCCGTCAGGTGCGGATGGTTCTGGCGTAGCCAGTCGAAGAAGGAGGGTCCGTCCCCGCCCGGCATGCGGATGTCGCAGAGGATAGCGTGCACAGGCTGGATGGCCCCTTCAAAAAGAGCCTTTGCCGCGTCGCCGCCGGTGGCCACCGAGGCGCTGAAGCCAAGTTTCCGCACCATGTCCGCGAGTAGGTTGGCGATTTCGATCTCGTCATCGATGATGAGCACGTGCCGTCCGGTCGTCTCTGCCTGAAACGCGGCCTCCGGCTTATCCTCTGTGCAGGGATCCGCGCCAGTGTCGTCGATGGGAAGAACGATCACAAAACCGGCGCCACCCAGGCTTGGGCTCGGATCGAGATCGAGGGTACCGCCATGCGATTCGATGAGGCCGCGCGACACAGCAAGTCCTATTCCTGTTCCTGTACCCTGCGGCTTGGTGGTGAAATAGGGATCGAAGATACGTGAACGGATACTGGGCGGAATTCCCGTTCCGTTGTCTGATATCCTCAGCGAAATCGCTTTGGCGCGTGGGTCGTGATCGGCGGATATCCGGATCCGGCGCAGGCCTTCGGTCTTTTCCTCAAGCGACTGGTAGGCATTGACCACGAGGTTGACGATGACCTGATGGATCTGGTCGGCGTCAATCCAGAGCACGGGCAGATCCTTCGGGAGGTCGATATCAACCTCGACACCGGAGCTTTTCAGATTGTAGCTCAGAAGTCCAAGCGCGGCCTTGACGATATCGGGGATCAGAACGCTCTTGCGCTCGTGCTTACGCTGGCGCGCCATGTCGAGAAAGCTGCGCACGATGCGGGCGCAGCGGTGTGCGGCGATCTCGATCTTGGCACTGCGTTGTACCAGGTCGGCGGCCATCGGTATGCCTGCCAGTGTCTCCCGCAGCATCATCGTCTGGCCGATGACGATGGACAGCGGGTTGTTCAGTTCGTGGGCGACGGCAGCGAGAAGGGAGCCGAGTGCCGCAAGCTTGTCTTTTTGATGCAGGGCTTCGCGCTGACGCTCGATCTCCTCCTGGGCCCGGCGAACGGCGGCGAGATCACGCAGATGTGCCGCAAACAGCCGCTTGGTGCCGAGCCTGACCTCGGTAATCGTCAGCTCTATCGGTATCTGTTCGCCGGTTGCGCGCTGTGCCTCAAGCTCCAGCCGCCGTCCAAGAATGCGGGTCATTCCGCTTTGCAGGTAATTCGAGAGTCCGCGATCATGAGCGGCGCGAAGTGTCTCAGGAATAATCAGGTCGCCAATCTGGCGGCCCATCGCCTCGTCACGGCTGTAACCGAAGATCGAAACGGCGGCCGGATTGAAATCGACGACGGCGCCGGTCTCGTCGATCACGACGATTGCGTCTAGCGCGTTGTTGACGATCACTGCGTGATAGGTATCGGCCTGCGTCTGGGCTTCGATCCGCCATTCCAGTTCGAGCTGCTGGACTTTCAGGTCCGTCAGGTCGCGTGACAGGATGATGTGGCCGGCGACGGGACCGCTCCCTTGCGGATAGCAGGTAATCGTTTGCTTGATGTAGCGCCGGCCAAGCGCACCATAGTCAATCCATCCTTCGCGGCCGATACTTCCGCCAGTCGGCAGAGTCGCAATAGCCATCCGGTAGGAGTTGTCGAGGGCGTCTCCGAGCACATCCAGAATCGTCTTGCCGATGATCTCGGACGCCGGCTTGCCGACGAAATCGACGTACTCCTGATTCACGTAGAGATAGCGTCTGGAGAGGTCGATGACCGCGGCACAGTCGAAAATCCCAACCAGCAACGCCTCAAGGAACGGAATCTCGCCTGCGGAAAGGTAATTGAAACTGGTTCCGCTGCGGACGTGTCTTCTTTCGAAAAACTCCAGCGGCGCGTCCGTCATGCCGTCCGCCTGGCCGGAGTATGGATGTACCCGACGCCGCGTACCGTCTTGAGAGCCTCCGGTTTGGATGGATTGTGTTCCACCTTCTTGCGAATACGGGCGATACGGACGTCGATACTGCGATCGAAGGAATCGTTGTCGCGATTGTGGGCCAGATCGAGAAGCCTGTCGCGTGTGAGCACTCGATCCGGGTTTTGCAGAAACACCTGAAGCAGGTCGAATTCCATCGCCGTCACAGGCTCACACGCACCGTTCCCATGCACCAGGCTGCGGGCTTCCAGATCGACGAACATCTTTCCGAAAGGTCGGATGTTCTTCGGGGGCGCGATTGCGTGCTCCTCGTTCACTGTGTTGCCAGCCGGCGGCTGTCGGCGCAGGACGGCCTTGATCCGCGTCTTCAGTTCCCGGAGATCGAAGGGCTTGGTCATGTAGTCGTCCGCGCCCATTTCCAGCCCGGCGATCTTGTCGGCGATATTGCTGGCGGCGGTCAGCATCACGACTGGTGTGCTGCGCGTCCGACGGATCCGTTGAAGGATCGACAATCCATCTTCGCCCGGCATGTTAATATCCATGACGATCAGATCGGCATCCTCTTGGTTGAGAAGCGCATCGAGCGAATTGCCGCTGGAGGCGGTGCGCACCGAACAATTATCCCGTTCCAGATATTCGGCGACCATCTCACGCAGACCGACTTCGTCGTCGACGACGATTAGACGGGGTTGATAGAGGGGCAGGACATCCATCGACGCTCTCCGAAATCATGTCTGGTTCTGCGAAAGATTGCGCCGCGCGCCGTGTGCGAACACGCTTAAGCCACGCCGCAGCCGCCGTCGTCACCCGCAAGTATGATGTATTAGTTGCACCTCTCGACATAAGTTGTTCGGCCGGGAGCGTTTGGTTGCATATCTCTGTCTGTTCCTGCCACTGTATCGGCGGGAGAGGTGAGGGCGGTTGCAAAGAGGGTGCAATGAGCAGGCTGAACGACGAAATCCTGTCTTCGATCATAGGTGACATTTACGATTGCGCATTGAGCCCGGAAGGCTGGACGGGGGTCATGAGCCGCATCACTGAAACGATAGATGCCGCCTACACGACCATTGCACTGACCAGCATTACCGACAGTCGAGGCAGGTTCGCAGCGCAGTCCCCTTGGGATCCCGAGCAGATGCGGGCGCTGCAGGAGTACCAGCTTGATGCCATACCGGGCCTTCGGGAAGCAGTCATCGGTGATGTCGATCTTCCCTTGAGGACATTGTCCGTTGTCAGCGAGGCGGAACTCGATCGATCGGCATTTTTCCAGGAATGGGCCAAACCTCAAGGACTACGCGAGGGATGCACGACGAAGTTCGTCCATACCGCCGACCGGATCGGTTTGTTCAGTACGACAACATGGGCGAACCGTCCGCCGATTAGCGTCGAAGAACAGCGGTTTCTGGCATTGCTTTCGCCCCATCTGCGGCGCGCGTCCCTGATCGGCGATCTGCTCGACCAGACGCGCGTGACGGCCGGCCTCTACCGTGGCGCGCTTGACAGCCTCGCGGTTCCGGTCCTTCTCACCGGCGCAGAAGGCACGATTCTTCATGCCAACACCCCTGCCGCCCAGATGCTCGCCGAACAAATGCTTCTGCATTCGCGAAACGGCGTGCTTCAGGCGCAGACGCCGGCCGTTTCGCGCGCCTTGCTGGAAGCGATCTCCGCTGCAGCCCGCGTAGACACCATGCTTGGGTCGCGCGGCATCGGCCTGCCCATTTCGGCTCAAGGGCAACCTCCCGCTGTCGCTTACGTCCTGCCTTTAAGCGAGGGGACGGCGCGGGCTGTCTTCAGGCCCGCGTGCGCTGCCGTGTTCATATCGACCAAAATATCCGCCTCGCCGCCACCGGAAGACGTGCTGATTGCGCTCTACGACCTCACGCCGGCCGAGGCGCGCGTCACGCTGCACATTGGTAGGGGGGTGAGCCCAGCGCAGTGTGCGTCGGCACTTGCGATTACCGAAAATACGCTGAAGACGCATCTCAGCCGGATCTATGCAAAGACCGAAACGGCGCGTCAGGCCGATCTCGTGGTGCTCGTATCGACCATAGCCTCCCCCGTCATGCACGGCCTGTCGCTGCCGGGACCGGCCGATATCCGGTAAAGACAACCCCGCCCCAATGTTGTGAAATAGTCGAAGCAGTCGAACCCGCGGAAGTGCGTTTCCAGAGTTGCGACTGAACCTGGCAAACATGGAAGCAGCCCATGGACACGGCCGATATGCAAGAAGGTAGCTGCATGACGACGACAGCGCTCTTTCGAATGATCTGTCCCGATAGGCAAACCATTCCCGGCCTTCCGTATCTGTGATCGCCGACCTGACCATCGAAGCGCCATAAGTGGTCAGCTTCCGCCAGGCGAATACTTCTTTCGGCTGGGTGCGGTAACAACGAGCAGCAATACTGCCCCTTGCATCCGGCGCACACGCCTCCTGGACGGCAGCACCCTCGACCATTGACGACGATTCTCGGGGTCGGACAGAGCTTCTATCTTGAGACTGTGATGGCCAAAGCAGTCACACTCGCGCTTCCATATTCAGGGAGAAACCGTGCCCGGATATTCATGCAGCATGGCCACCGGGAGCCCGATATTTCGGGTTCCCGGTTTGCGGTATCAGAACAGAAAATCGCTTGCCTGCAAGGCGATGGCATCGTCGAGATGGATGGCGAAGTCAGCGATCTTATCGCCATTGATATCGCCGTAGACATAGGTGTCGGATGCCTGCTTGTCGAAGCGCAGTTCGCCATATGAGCCAGAGAAGGCGGCCGAGCCCTTGAAGACAAAAGCCTGATCGCCGGCGATCACACTGTTGGCGTCGATGCCGGAGAGGCTGATCTTGTCACCCTGGCCGTGGGTGAAGTCGTAGATCGTGTCCTGCCCCGCCGTGGCAACGGTCGTGTCGCCGGCCGACTTGAACAGGAAGATGTCCGCCCCGGCACCGCCAGTGAGCTTGTCGGCTCCGGTCCAGCCCGACAGCACGTTGGCTGCGGAGTTTCCGGTCAAAATGTCGTTGTAGCTGGAGCCTGTCAGGTTCTCGATCGACACATAGGTGTCGCCTTTGGCATCGCCGGTATTGGCCGACGCTGTGGCAAGATTGGCAATAACACCAGCGGATGCGCCGGCATAGGAGGCGGTGTCGCTATTGGCGCCGCCATCCAGCTTGTCTGCGCCTGCACCACCGATCAGGAGGTCGTTGCCGGCGGCGCCGGAAAGTATGTTGATACCGGAATTGCCGGTGAGCGTATTGGCCAGCGCATTGCCCGTGCCATTGATATTGGCGACACCGAGAAGCTTCAGGTTTTCGATGGTCGCGAAGGTGGAGAGGTTGCGCGAGATCAGCGAGGTGATCATGTCGGTTCCGGCACTATCAACGACGTTGTCGGCGCCCGAACCCAGCATATAGATATCGTTGCCGGCGCCGCCGTTCAGCGTGTTCATGCCGGAATTGCCGGTCAGCACGTTGTTCAGCGCATTGCCGGTGGCGTTGATATTCGCGGAGCCGAGAAGCGTCAGGTTTTCGATTGAGGCATAGGACACCAGGCTGCGGGAGATTGTTGATGTGATCGTATCGCTACCCGAAGTGTCGACGATCTTGTCGACGCCCGATCCCAGAATGTAGATGTCGTTGCCTGCACCACCTATCAATGTATCGACAACGGTGTCGATGCCACCGTCGAGGACGTTGTTGCCGGTGTTGCCGGTGATGGTGTTGACGAGCGCATTGCCCGTTCCGGAGAGATTGGCCTGGCCGAGCAAGGTCAGGTTTTCAATGGTCGGATAGCTGGCAAGGTTGCGGCTGATTTCGGATGTGATGGTGTCGATGCCGGCGGTGTCGATGACCTTGTCGAAACCGGAGCCGAGCACATAGGTGTCGTTACCGGCGCCCCCGACGAGCGTGTCGATCTTCGCGCCTTGAGGGCTGTCCTCGACGCCGCCGTCAAGAACGTTGTTGCCAGCCGTGCCGGTGATGATGTTAGCGAGATAATTGCCGGTGCCATTGATGTTGCCGCTGCCCAGCAGCTTGAGGTTCTCGACCTCCGCGTAAGCGGCAAGCGAACGGCTGATCGTCGAGACAATAGTGTCGATGCCGCCGCCTGCTGTACTGAAGGGATCTGGGTTCGCCGCCGACTCGTAAACATCATCGTTGTGCGAGCCGAGGATGTAGGTGTCGTTTCCCGATCCGCCGACCAATATGTCGATGACGTTATCGTTGCCGCCATCAAGAGTGTTGTTGCCGTCATTGCCAAGTATTATGTTGGCCAGTGTGTTGCCCGTACCGTTGATATTGCCTGTTCCAGCAAGTGTCAGGTTCTCGATGTTGGCGTAGGGCGCGAGACTGCGCGTGATGGTCGTCTCGATCGTATCCTGGCCCCCAGCGTCGATGATATCGAATGCGCCGGCAAAGAACCCGTAGGTGTCGTCTCCCAGTCCGCCGTCGACGGCGTGGTCTATCGTTCCGGTGTCTGTGTTCCTGAAAGTGTCGTTACCGGCGCCGAGCTCGATGCGTCCTTCGATCGTGCCTGTGTTGGTAATGAAATCTCTTCCCGTGCTTCCGAGGATAGCCATGTCATCGGAGTGTATCAGGCCGTCGTTAAAGACGTTCGCCTGACCGCTTTGATCCAAACCGAGTGTGATCGCCGTCGTTGTTGCGTCAATGACACCGGCAGCCGTATTGGTAATGCGCAGACCACCGTTGACGGTGACGATGCCCATGTCAGCGGTGATTGTTCCGGAATTGTAAAAGCCGGACATGCTGCTGTATGTATTTTCGACATACAGGCCGATGTGCGCGTCGATGGTTCCCGTGTTGACGATATCCATATCCTTGGCATTGCCGTAGATGCCGATATTTGCCGCTGTGATCGCGCCGAGGTTTTCGGCCTCTGTGCCTTCGCCGTAAAAGGCCATGCCGTTATAGGCGTGGATCGTGCCGCCCGTATCGACCTGAAGGATGGCATTGAGACCTTCGGAAAACATGCCCGATTTGAACATTCCATCGGCGACGATAGCGCCGGACGTCGTCATGAGGCTATCGTGGAATGCCATACTGTTGGCCATGCCGTGGCCATTGGCGACAGTGATTGAACCGCCAAAATCGACCACCCAGTTTCCGTTCGAGGCGTCTACATTCAATGTGGTGGTCTGGGCAGTGGTGATTGTCTTCGACATCGGAGGAGCTTCCCAAGATTTGAGTTGCCGTTCGATACCAACGCTCTGTTTCACTCCGATTTCGGGCAGAATCGCTTATGTTTCGATTGTTTCAAGACACGTCCCAGGGGTGGATTGAAGGCGCAGTTGAACAGTTGGCGCAAGCAGCAACCTTATCTTGACCTCTTTGCTGCCTTGCCCTTGAGAAGGTCATTCGAGACAGCCCAGTTCAAAACGGCACTAACAGCGGTCAAATAGACGTCCTTCACGGTGCGTGGCGAGGCGTTCAGTCGAAGTTTCTCGTCCTTCCACTCGAGCAGCGTCTTCTTCGTGAGCTTACGTGCATCTCCTGTCCTGGCGAACGCGATCAGGTCGTCGATAACAGGTCGCCAGCGCTTATCTGCGCCGTGGCCTCGTCCATCGGCTTTGAGTTCGTTCATATATCGATCGAACAGATCGCGAAGGAGAATGGGCGGCACATCTTCCACCACTGGCCGGGCATTCGCGATCAATGGATGACGAGGTGTCCCCGAAACGTCGCCTTCATCGCGTTCGGCTACACGTCCCAGGGCCTCCAGATCGCTCGAGCGACGGTACGCCATTCGTCCGTGCCATCGATGGCGGTCGTATTGCCGAGCCTGCGATAACGCTCGATCCTGTCGCCGATCAGATCCTGCAGTGCTGCGTCACCACCCGGAAAATCAAGAGATTCGATGAAATCAAGGGGAGGGAATGGTGCTGCTAGAGAGACTCGAACTCTCGACCTCTCCCTTACCAAGGGAGTGCTCTACCACTGAGCTATAGCAGCTTGCGAGGCCCGGTGCATTTGCGCCGTCTCAAGCGAGCCGCCTATTGCCACAGCTTCCGGGGGGATGCAAGCCGCAAAACGAACTTCGTTTGAAGAAAACCATCTCGCGCGCAGAACACTTCCGGAAAAGGTGGATTTCGGCTATCACCCCGACATGAACAAAGAGCGGGACGAATTAAGGCCTAGGGCCGAGGCGGGCGAGGGGGCAGAGGATGCCGCCGCGACCGCTGGCGAGCGGAGCCTCCGCCACGCCGATATCGCGGCCGCGCAGCGCAAGGCGCGCGCCGCGAACACGCTGCGGGAAAACCTCCTGCGGCGCAAACTCCAGCAGCGCTCCCGCCGGCAAGGCCAGGCCGACGAGACGGATGGCCTGCCTGCCGTAAATTCGCCGAATCGCGATGATTAACCGTTGCTGAACGGGCGAATTGAACCCGCCGCGCTTTTCGTCTAAAGAGCCCACCCGGCCGGGTGGCGGATTTTCCACCCATTATCAGGAAAGGCGGGTCTTCACCCGTAACGTAGGCTTACATGGATCGTATCAGGATTGTCGGCGGCAACGAGCTCAATGGGGTAATCCCGATCTCCGGCGCCAAGAATGCCGCTCTGCCCCTGATGATTGCCTCGCTCCTGACCAGCGACACGCTGACGCTGGAGAACGTGCCGCATCTGGCCGACGTCGAGCTTCTGCTGCGCATCCTCGGCAATCACGGCGTCGACGTCTCGGTCAACGGCCGGCGCGAGCGCCAGGACGAGGGCTATTCGCGCACCATTCATTTCACCTGCCGCACCATCGTCGATACGACCGCGCCCTACGAACTGGTCTCGAAGATGCGCGCCAGCTTCTGGGTCATCGGCCCGCTTCTCGCCCGCGAGGGCAGGGCGCGCGTCTCGCTGCCGGGCGGCTGCGCCATCGGCACGCGTCCGGTCGACCTCTTCATCGAGGGCCTGACGGCGCTCGGCGCGACGATGGAAATCGATAGCGGCTATATCAATGCCACGGCGCCGAAGGGCGGCCTGATCGGCGGCACCTATACCTTCCCCAAGGTTTCGGTCGGCGCGACCCACGTCATGCTGATGGCGGCCTCGCTGGCCCGCGGCACGACCGTCATCAACAACGCGGCGCGCGAACCGGAAGTGGTCGACCTCGCCAACTGCCTGAACGCCATGGGCGCGAAGATCTCCGGCGCCGGAACCTCGACCATCACCATCGAGGGCGTGCACAGCCTGTCGGGCGCCCGCCACCGTGTCCTGCCGGACCGCATCGAGACCGGTACCTATGCCATGGCGGTCGCCATGACCGGCGGCGACGTGACGCTTGAGGGCACCGATTTTGCCTTGCTCGACACCGCACTCGAAGCCGTTCGCCGCGCTGGCGCCGAAATCACGGTGACACCGTCGGGTCTGCGCGTCGTCGGCCACGGCAACGCCATCCGCCCCGTCGACGTGGTGACCGAGCCCTATCCCGGCTTCCCGACCGACCTGCAGGCCCAGTTCATGGGCCTGATGACGCGCGCCAACGGCGTCTCGCATGTCACCGAGACGATCTTCGAAAACCGATTCATGCATGTGCAGGAACTCGCCCGTCTCGGCGCCAAGATCACCCTGTCGGGCCAGACGGCGCGGATCGAGGGTGTGACCCGGCTGCGCGGCGCGCCCGTCATGGCGACCGATCTGCGCGCCTCGGTGTCGCTGGTCATCGCCGGCCTTGCGGCCGAGGGCGAGACCACCGTGTCGCGCGTCTATCACCTCGATCGCGGCTTCGAGCGGCTGGAAGAGAAGCTGACCCGCTGCGGCGCGGTGGTCGAACGCATTACCGACTGAGTTTCTTGAGGTCCGGTTGACTGCGACCGGTTGCCTCTTGCATTGCGGCGACCTATGTCGAAAGGATGATGCGTGATCGGTGCGGGCCAGGCGTCAGCCTTTCCGCCTTCACCCGGTCTCGCGCGTGATCTGCTGGCCAATCGGACAATGATGACATGACAAGCCTGAAGCTCCTCGCTCTCGACACCGACGACCTCGCGGTGATGTCCGCCCATATGCAGGACGCAGTGTTCAAGGTCGCCGACATCACCTTCAAGTCACAGCCCGGCCTGTTCGCCCTTGCCGTGAACCGCTTCGTCTGGGAAGGGGCCGGCGAAAAGCGCCGGAGCTACGAGCGCCGCCGCGCCATGCTGTCCTTCAAGCGCGTCAGCGCGGTGCGCTCGATCGGTTTCGATCGCCGCAAGGGTAACGACGTGCTCTCGCTGCTTGCCATCCGCTTCCGCATGGAGGGCGAAGGACCGGAGGGCGTGGTCGAACTCGTGCTGTCGGGCGGCGGCATGATCGCGCTCGATGTCGAATGTATAGAAGCACAGCTTGCAGATACCGGCGGAGCATGGGAAACCAGCCACAAGCCCGGTCATCCGGGCAATTGACCGGCTTGGCCGGAAAAGTGCGTGAAGGCGGGGCAGGAAGGAAGCAGGGGACGTGGCGATCTGGTTGGATCAGGCATCGGAAGGTTTTGGCGAGACGTTTGCCGCCTTCCTGACGACGAAGCGCGAAGTGTCGGACGACGTCAATGACGTGGTGAGGGCGATCATCGCCGATGTCAGGACGCGCGGCGACGCGGCGCTCGCCGAATATTCCCTGCGTTTCGACGGCATTGATTTTTCCCATACGCCGATGCGTGTCACGCCGGCGGAGATCGACGCGGCGGCAGCCCAGGTTTCGCCCGAGGTGATGGATGCCCTGCGGCTCGCCGCCGAGCGCATCGAAAAACACCATGCCCGCCAGATGCCGAAGGACGATATTTACGAGGACGCGCTCGGTGTCGGGCTGGGCTCGCGCTGGACGGCGATCGAGGCGGTCGGCCTCTATGTGCCGGGCGGCACGGCGAGCTATCCGAGTTCGGTGCTGATGAATGCCGTGCCGGCGAGGGTCGCCGGCGTGGAGCGCATCGTCATGGTCGTTCCGGCCTCCGGCGGCACGATCAATCCGACGGTGCTCGCGGCCGCCAAGATCGCCGGCGTCGAGGAGATCTACCGGATCGGCGGTGCCCAGGCGGTGGCGGCCCTCGCCTACGGCACCGAGACCATCGCCCCCGTCGCCAAGATCGTCGGTCCCGGCAATGCCTATGTCGCCGCAGCCAAGCGCCATGTCTTCGGCACCGTCGGCATCGACATGATCGCCGGGCCGTCCGAAGTGCTGGTGATCGCCGACGCAAACAACAATCCCGACTGGCTGGCCGCCGACCTGCTGGCCCAGGCCGAGCATGATCCCGGCGCCCAGTCGATCCTGATCACCGACGATGCCGAGCTGGGCCACGCGGTCGTGGCCGCCGTCGAGCGGCAGCTGAAGTCGCTGAGCCGCTCCGAGACGGCGGCGGCCAGCTGGCGCGATTTCGGCGCCGTAATCCTGGTCAAGTCGCTCGCCGACGCCGTCCCGCTCGCCAACCGCATCGCCGCCGAGCATCTCGAGCTTGCCGTCGACGATCCGGATGCGCTGATGGCGGGCGTGCGCAATGCCGGCGCCATCTTCGTCGGCCGCCATACGCCGGAAGTGATCGGCGACTATGTCGGCGGCTCCAACCACGTTCTGCCCACCGCACGTTCGGCGCGCTTCTCCTCGGGCCTCTCGGTGCTCGATTTCGTCAAGCGCACCTCGATCCTGAGACTTGGGCCGGAACAGCTGCGCAAGCTCGCCCCGGCGGCGATCGCGCTGGCGAAAAGCGAGGGGCTCGATGCCCATGCGCGCTCCGTCGCCATCCGGTTGAACCTCGAAGGCTGACCGATGGCGAAGGGCGACTTCAGGCTCTGCGATGTTGTGCTCGACGAGACGATCGGCCGCTCGACGCCGGACGTCGAGCACGAGCGCGCCGTCGCCATCTTCGACCTGATCGAGGAAAACACCTTCGAGCCGGTCGGCCATCCGGGCGGTCCCTACCGGCTGCTCCTGTCGCTGGTCGACAGCAAGCTAGTCTTCTCGATCAGGACCGAAAGCGACGAGGCGGTCGCCACGCACATCCTGTCGCTGACCCCGTTCCGGCGGATCATCAAGGACTACTTCATGATCTGCGAGAGCTATTACGAGGCGATCCGCTCCTCGACGCCGTCGCAAATCGAGGCGATCGACATGGGGCGCCGCGGCATTCACAACGAGGGTTCGCAGACGCTGATGGATCGGCTGTCCGGCAAGATCAAGCTCGACTTCGACACGGCCCGACGGCTCTTCACCCTGGTCTGCGTTCTCTATTGGCGCGGGTAGCCTGATGGCCACGGACCCGGATCTTGAGACCCATGGGCGTTTGCCGGGGGCGATCCTGTTCGTCTGCGGCATGAACGCGATCCGCTCGCCGATGGCCGAAGCGATCGCCAGGACCCTGCTGCCGGCCGGCACCTATCTCGCCTCGGCGGGGGTTCGGGCCGGCGAGCGCGATCCCTTCGTCGATGCGGTGCTCGACGAGATGGGCCTCACGCTCGGCAGGCGCCAGCCGCAGACGCTCGACGAACTGGAGGACGACTATTTCGACATGGTTGTGACGCTGGCGCCGGAGGCGCACCATGCGGCGCTGGAACTCACCCGTTCCTCGGCTGTCGAGGTGGTCTACTGGCCGATGCCCGATCCGACGGTGGCGACCGGCACGCGCGAGCAGATCCTGGGCGCCTATCGGGAGGTGCGCGACCGGCTGAAACGGCTGATCGAGGAGCGCCTGCTGTCCCGCGAAAGGCCTTCGGCGGCCCCGCTTTGAAACAAATTCGAAAAGCCCGATCTACAAGGTTCACAAAACCGCGGTGATTGTGTAGTTTCCGCCCACATTTTCGGGCCCCCGACCGGCGTCCCGACCAAACCTCAAGAAAGACAAGCGTTCAATGGCTAAAGAAGAAGTCCTCGAATTTCCCGGCGTCGTCACCGAATTGCTGCCCAATGCGACGTTCCGGGTGAAGCTGGAAAACGAGCACGAGATCATCGCCCATACCGCGGGCCGCATGCGCAAGAACCGTATCCGCGTGCTCGCCGGCGACAAGGTCCTGGTGGAGATGACCCCCTACGACCTGACCAAGGGCCGCATCACCTATCGCTTCAAGTAGTCGCCGGCTGCCGGGCAAGGCTGCGAGAGGGTCGATGGAACTGAGACAGAAGCTGATACTGGCCTCCGGGTCGCCGCGCCGCCTCGACCTGCTGAAGCAGGTCGGGATCGAGCCCGTGCGCCTGATGCCGATGGACCTCGACGAGACGCCGAAGAAGTCGGAGCATCCGCGCTCGCTGGCGCGCCGCCTGTCGACCGACAAGGCCAAGGCCGCCTATGGCGAGATCCGCCGCGATCCGGTGTGGAACGACAGCTATATCGTCGCCGCCGACACGGTCGTCGCCGTCGGCCGCCGCATCCTGCCCAAGGCGGAATATCTGGAAGAGGCCTCCTCGTCGCTGCATCTCCTGTCGGGCCGCAGCCACTGGGTCTTCACCGGCGTCTGCCTGATCACGCCGGGCGGCACGGTGCGCCAGAAGATCGTCGAGACCAAGGTGCGCTTCAAGCGCCTGTCCGGCCTCGACATCGAAAGCTACCTCGCATCGGGCCAATGGCGCGGCAAGGCCGGCGGCTATGCCGTGCAGGGCATTGCCGGCTGCTTCGTGCAGAAACTCGTCGGCTCCTATACCAATGTCGTCGGCCTGCCGCTGTTCGAGACGCTGCAACTGCTCTCGGGTGAGGGCTTCACCGTGCAGTCCGGCTGGACGGAGGGCTGAGCGATGCAAGGGTCCGACAACACCGGCCGCTCCGCCAAGGTGGAGCCGCTGCGCAAGGCACGCCCGTGCCCGGAATGCCGCAGGCCCTCGCAGCGCGAGCACTATCCCTTCTGTTCCGAGCGCTGCCGCAACCTCGACCTGTCGCGTTGGCTCAAAGGCTCCTATGCCATTCCCGTCGTCGACGACGAATCGAAGGCCGAGGACGACCAGTTCGACTGACAGGGGTGCGGGGGCGGCTGGGTGAATGGGCTGGAAGCCGTTCAATTGATTGGCTTTTCCGGCATTTTCGCAAAGCTGTCAAAAAAGTGCCGAAAGGCGCTGGACATGCCGAAACAAGATGCTATAACGCCCTCGCTTCCGGGGGAAACTTCTCCCCCGCCGGTCGGAACCATCCGCCGGATGGCTTGTCAAAAGGCCTGATGCCCGGATAGCTCAGTTGGTAGAGCAGCGGATTGAAAATCCGCGTGTCGGTGGTTCAAATCCGCCTCCGGGCACCATTTTTCCCAATGAAATCAAAATTGCTGGAGCCGCCTTGCAGCTGTCGCCCGCTCCATCCCCAGTCCCCGGCTTTGCCCGTCCCTCAGGCGAGCAACAGGTCGATGCCGGCGGTGTCGAGGGCTTCGGCAATGTCGCTCGGGGGCGGTTTGTCGGTGGCGAGTTCGGTGATGGCGGCAAAGCCGCAGACGAGCACCAGGCCCTCGCGGCCAAATTTCGAGGAATCGGTGACGACGATGGCCCGCTTGCCGCGGCTGAGCACCATGCGGGCGAATTCGGCTTCCTCTAGATCGTAGTCCATGACGCCGCGGGCGTTGACGGCGCCGGCCGAGATGATCGCATGGGTGACGGAAAAGCGGCTGGCGAATTCGATCGCCGTCGTCCCGAAGGCCGCGCCATTGTCGCTGCGCAGCTCGCCGCCCGCCATGTAGACCCTGTTGTCGTTGACGGTCGCCAGCGTGCGGGCGATGTCGGAGGAATTGGTGACCACGGTCAGACGGCGGCGTGAAAGAAGCTCGCGGGCGAGAAAGCTCGTGGTCGTGCCCGTGTCCATCATGATGGAATCGCCGTCGCGAATGGTCGCGGCGACCGCCGCGGCAATCGTCTTCTTGGCCTCGCTGTTCTCGCGCATGCGCTTCTCGAACGGGGCCTCCCCCGCGACCGAAGGCAGGCCGACCGCGCCGTGCATCTTGACGACGGAGCCGTTTCCGGCCAGCGGCTTCAGGTCGCGGCGCACGGTCTCCAGCGAGACGCCGAGCTTGCTTGCCAGTTCTGCGACGGTGATCGTGCCGTCGCGCTGGAGCAGCCGGAAGATGTCGCGATGTCGTTTCGATGGTGTCATGGTCCAGCCCCTGCATATGGCAAAGCTGATAGCCGAGGCGGGCGCATCCGGCAATCGCACCATATTCGGTCATAAAAACACAAAATACCACAAAACAACATTGACATCCACCGGGCGCTGGCATGAGATTGTCGTGCGCACCGTCGTCACGAGATACGAAAAGTACGGGGAACGACGACCCGGTGCCCAGCCAGTTTCAATCATGTTTCAACGGGCTCTACCGGGAGAACTCGCATGCTCGATCCAACTCGCCTGCCGAGAACCGCCGCCACATGCCTGATGCTCGCGAGCGCCGGCCTGGCCGCGCCGGCAATCGCACAGGAATCCACAGACCCTATCAAGCTGACGCTGCACGACTGGACCGGCCAGCTGATCACCACGCAGCGGATGGGTGAAGTGCCGAACAAGGCCGGATATTCGGTCGAATATGTCCAGGCCGACTACCTCGCCCAGTTCGCCGGGCTCGAATCCGGTAATCGGCACGTCGCCATGGAGATCTGGGAGACGACCGGCCGCGAGGCGCTGGACGCCGCATGACGCACACGGACACCAGGACCGAAGATCGCATTCACCGCCTGCCTTGCTGGAACGGCTCGATCTCGATCGAGCCGCTGCATGGCGGCTTGAGCAACGAAAGCTTCCTGGTCGCCGATGCCGCCGGTCGCCACGTGGTCCGCCTCGGCATCGACTATCCGTTTCACCATGTCTCGCGCGATCGCGAGGCGATGACGGCGCAGGCCGCCCATGCAGCGGGCTTTGCCCCGCGGGTCGAATATGCGGCACCCGGCGTCATGGTCACGCAGTTCCTGACGGCAAGGACATTGTCCGGCGAGGGCGTGGCCGCCCGGCATCGGGAGATCGCGCGGCTGCTGCGGCGCTTCCACGCCGAAATGCCGCGCCACGTCTCCGGGCCGGGCTTCATGTTCTGGTCCTTCCATGTCATCCGCGACTATGCGCGGACCCTTGCGGCCGGCGGCAGCCGCATGACGGCGGAGCTGCCCCGCTATCTAGCGCTGGCGCAGGATCTGGAGGCGGCCCAGATCCCGCTGCCGATCGTCTTTGGCCACAACGACCTCTTGCCGTCGAACATCCTCGACGATGGCGACCGTCTCTGGCTGATCGACTTCGAATATGCGGGCTTTTCCACCGCGATGTTCGACCTTGCCGGCGCCACCTCCAATGCGGGGCTGACACCGGAGCAATCGGAAGAATTCCTCGAGAGCTATCTCGACGGCGCGCCATCGGCCGGCATGCGCCGCTCCATGGCCGCCATGCAATGCGCCTCGCTTCTGCGCGAGGCGATGTGGAGCATGGTCTCCGAACTCTACCTCGACGCGCCCGGGGCCGACTATGTCGGATACACGGCGGACAATCTGAAGCGCCTCGAAGAAGCGCTCGATCACTATCACACGATCTACGGGAAACACGCGTCATGACCTTACCCTCCCACGCCCAAATCGTCGTCATTGGCGGCGGCATCATCGGCTGCTCCACCGCCTATCATCTCGCCCGCGACCACAAGGCGGACGTGATCCTGCTGGAGCAGGGAGGCCTGACATCCGGCTCGACCTGGCACGCGGCGGGGCTCGTCGGCCAGTTGCGCTCGTCCGCCTCGATCACCCGGGTGCTCAAATATTCGGTCGATCTCTACAAGGGGCTGGAGGCCGAGACCGGGCTTGCCACCGGCTGGAAGATGACCGGGTGCCTCAGACTCGCGACCAACCAGGACCGCTGGACCGAGTTCAAGCGGCTGGCCACCACCGCCGGCAGCTTCGGCATGGACATGCATCTCGTCTCGCCGGAAGAGGTCAAGCGCATGTGGCCGCTGATGAATGTCGACGATCTGGTCGGCGCCAGCTGGCTGCCGACCGACGGCCAGGCGAGCCCCTCCGACATCACCCAGTCGCTCGCCCGCGGCGCCCGCATGCATGGGGCGAAGATCGTCGAGAATGTCCGCGTCACCGGCTTCGAGATGAAGGACGGACGCATCCTCAAGGTGAAGACGACGCTCGGCGACATCGCCTGCGAGAAGGTGGTCAATTGCGCCGGCCAGTGGGCGCGGCAGGTGGGCGACATGGCCGGCATCAACGTGCCGCTGCAGCCGGTCAAGCATCAGTACATCATCACCGAAAAGATCGAGGGCCTGTCGACCGACGCGCCGACGATCCGCGACCCGGACCGGCGGACCTATTTCAAGGAAGAGGTCGGCGGCCTCGTCATGGGCGGCTACGAGCCGAACCCTCAGCCCTGGACCACCGGCGACGTGCCGAACGAATGGGCGTTCAGACTGTTCGACGACGATTTCGACCATTTCGAACAGCATATGATGCAGGCCATCGAACGCATTCCGGCGCTGGAAAAGGTCGGTGTCAAGCAGATGATCAACGGGCCGGAGAGCTTCACCCCGGACGGCAACTTCATCCTCGGCGTGGCGCCGGAATGCAAGAACATGTTCGTCGGCGCAGGCTTCAACGCCTTCGGCATCGCGTCGGGCGGCGGCGCCGGCTGGGTGCTGGCGCAATGGGTCGTCGACGGCGAGGCGCCGCTCGATCTCTGGGTGGTCGACATCCGCCGCTTCGCCGGCATGCATCGCGACCGTCAATGGGTGCTCGACCGCACGCTGGAAGCCTATGGCAAGCACTACACGATCGGCTTTCCGCATGAGGAATATGAAAGCGGCCGACCGCGCCTCGTCTCGCCGCTCTATGAGCGGCTGAAGAGCCGTGGCGCCGTGTTCGGCTCGAAGCTCGGCTGGGAGCGCCCGAACTGGTTCGCCCCGGCCGGCACCGAGCCGAAGGACGTCTATTCGATGGGCCGGCAGAACTGGTTCGGACCGGTCGGCGAGGAGCACGCCCATGTCCGCGAGGCGGTCGGCGTCTTCGACCAGTCCTCCTTCTCGAAATACGAGCTTTCCGGTCCCGATGCCCTCAAGGCGCTCGACTGGATCTGCGCCAACGACGTATCGAAGCCCGTCGGCCGGCTGACCTACACCCAGCTCCTCAACACCCGCGGCGGCATCGAGGCGGATCTGACCGTGGCGCGCATCGCCGAGGACCGGTTCTACATCGTCACCGGCACCGGCTTCCGTACCCATGATTTCGGCTGGATCGTCGACCACATTCCCGCCGGCCTCGACTGCCGCTTTGTCGACATCACCGAGGACTGGGGCACCCTGTCGCTGATGGGGCCCAAGGCCCGTGCGGTGCTGGCCGCCGTCACCACCGCCGACGTGTCGAACGAGGCCTTCCCCTTCGGCCATGTCCGGGAGATCGCCATTGCCGGCACGACGGTGCGGGCGTTGCGCGTCACCTATGTCGGCGAGCTCGGCTGGGAACTGCACATTCCGATCGCAGCTCTCGGCGAGGTCTTCGGTGCGCTGATGGAAGCGGGCAAGCCGCATGATATCCGTCCGATCGGCTACCGCGCGCTGGAATCGCTGCGGCTGGAAAAGGGCTACCGTGCCTGGGGCTCCGACATCACGCCCAACGACACGCCCTTCGAGGCGGGTCTCGGCTGGGCGGTGAAGCTGCGCAAGAACACCGATTTCCTCGGCCGCCGCACGCTCGAGACGCTCCAGGGAGAGACGCTGAAAAAACGCCTGATGGGCTTCACCGTCGACGACCCGGAGATCGTCCTGGTCGGCCGCGAGACGATCCTGCGGAACGGCGAACCCGTCGGTTACCTGACCAGCGGCGGCTTCGGCTACACGCTCGGCAAGAACATCGGCTTCGGATACGTCCGCAATGCGGCCGGCGTGACGGACGACTATCTCGCCAGCGGAACCTACGAACTCGTCGTTGCTGCAGAAAAGACGCCGGCGACCCTTCACTTCGGGCCGATGTTCGACCCGGCCATGGACAAGATCAAGGCCTGAGGACTTGAAGATGACATTCCGCGCGGATCGCCACGTGCATATTCTGATCATCGGCGGCGGGGCCATCGGCACCTCCGTCGCCTACCATCTTGCCCGTGACGGGGCAAAGGACGTGCTGCTGGTGGAAAAGGCCATGCTGACCCATGGCTGCACCTGGCATGCGGCGGGCCTGGTCGGGCAATTGCGTGGCAAGCGCAACCTGACCCGGTTGATGCAGAATTCCGTTTCCGTGTTCGACCGGCTGGAGGCGGAAACCGGCCAGCACATCGCCTGGAAGAAGGTCGGCTCGCTTCGCCTGGCCGGCAGCCCCGAGCGATGGAGCGAGATCCGGCGTTCGATGACCCAGGCCAAGAGCTTCGGCGTCGAATGCCATTCGCTGTCGGCCGAGGAGGCCGCCGCGCGCTTCCCCTACATCGTCAAGGACGGCATCGAGGGGGCGGCCTTCATTCCCGGCGACGGCTATATCGATCCCTATTCGCTGACCATGGCCTATGCCAAGGGCGCGCGCATGTTCGGCGCGAAGATCGAGGAAGGCGTCTGCGTCGAGGAAATCGTCCTCCACAACCGGCGCGCCGTCGGTGTCGTCACCAATGGCGGCTCGATCTCCTGCGACATCCTCGTCAACTGCGCCGGCCTCTGGGCCAAGCGCGTCGGTGAACTGGCCGGCGTGCCGCTCGCCGCCGGCGTGGTGGAGCACCAGTATTTCCTGACCGAGAAGAAGCTGACCCTGCCGCCGGATCTGACGACGCTGCGCGATCCCGACAACAATTTCTATCTGAAGCCCGACACCGGTTCCTTCGCCATCGGCGGCTGGGAGGACGGCACCAAGGGCTGCTGGCGCGGCAAGCCGCCGGTGGATTTCGGCCGCGAACTGTTCGAGCCGAACATGGACCGGCTGGAACTCTTTGCGCTGCCGGCCGCGGATCGGTTGCCCGTGCTGAACGAGATCGGCATCCAGACCATCATCAACGGCCCGATCCCGGTCTCCTTCGACGGCGAGCCGATCATGGGGCAGGCACCGGAACTCGACAATTTCTATGTCGCCTGTGGTTTCACCGCCGGCATCGCGGCCTCCGGCGGGGCAGGGCTCGCGCTCTCCAACCTCATCCTGCACGGCGATGCCGGCATGGACCTCTGGCCCTTCGACGTCCGGCGCTTTGGCGCAGTCCATGCCCAGGGACGTTATCTCGAACAGCGTGCGATCGAGGCCTATGGCGCCTATTACAAGGTCCACTGGCCGGGCGAGGAAGCGGAAGCTGTCCGCGGTTTGCGGCGTTCGCCGCTGCACGAGGCGCTGGCCGGCAACGGCGCCGTGTTCGGCTCGAAATTCGGCTGGGAGCGACCCAACTGGTTCGCGCCGGCGGGAACGGAGCGGCGCGACATTCCATCGTTCGAAGGCAAGCCGAACTGGTTCGATGCTGTCGGCGAGGAGGTCCGCGCCATCCGCGAGCGGGCGGCCCTGATCGACCAGTCCTCCTTCTCCAAGTTCGAGATCAGCGGACCGGGCGCGCTCGCCGCCATGCAGGCGATCGCCGCAAACGATCTCGCAGGCCCGGCCGGCAAGGCGGTCTATACCCAGCTCTGCAATGCGAGGGGCGGCATCGAGGCGGACGTGACGATCGTTCATCTTGCCGATGATCTGCTCTACATGATCACCGGTTCGGGTTTCGGCGTGCGCGATTCGAACTGGGTGTCGCGCCATCTGCCGGAAGGCGTGATGCTGCGCGACGTCACCAACGCCTTTGCCACCATCAACCTGTGCGGCCCCCGTTCCCGCGAGATCCTGCAAGCCGTCTCCGACGACGACCTGTCGAACGAGGCCTTTCCCTTCCTTGCGGCCCGGCGCATCGAGGTCGGCGCGGCACGCGCCCTTGCCGTGCGCATCGGTTATGTCGGCGAACTCGGCTATGAACTCTATGTCGAGCAGGACTATGCCGCCCATGTCTACGAGACGCTGAAGGCGGCGGGCGAGCCCTTCGGCATCGCCGATGCCGGATACCGCGCCATCGATGCCTGCCGCATGGAGAAGGGCTATCTCTACTGGTCCGGCGACATCAATCCCGACTACAGCCCCTACGAGGCCGGCCTCGGCTTCTGCGTCGCCCTCGACAAGGGCGAGTTCATCGGCCGCGAGGCGCTCGTGGCGATCAAGGCGAAGGGCGTCGAGCGCAAGCTCGTCTCCTACACGGTGGACGGCTTCGCCCCCTTCCACGGCGGCGAGGCGGTCATGCTGGACGGCCGTGTGGTCGGATCGACCGCGAGCACCGGTTACGGCTATACGCTCGGCAAGACCATCGCCTTCGGCTACCTGCCGAGCGACCTTGCCGGCCGCGAGGATTTCGAGATCGAGTCGTTCGGCCGCGTCTACAAGGCCCGGCGCGGTGCCCGCACGCTTTATGACGCCCGAATGGAAAGGCTCAAGGCATGACGGCAGAGGCTGAACTCGCCCTGGCGCGCGAGGCCATCAAGCGCATCCCCTTGCTCAGCCACCATGCCGGACCGATCGAGCGACTGGGCGGGCTCACCAACATGGTCTTCCGGATCGGCGACCATTGCCTGCGGATCCCGGGCAAGGGCACCGAGGAATACATCGACCGGGCCAACGAGCTGGTGGCGACGAAACTCGTCGCGGACGCCGGCGTCGGGCCGGAAATCCTCTATGCCGACGCGGAGACGGGCGTTTTCGTCTCGCGTTTCATCGAGGGGGCTGCGACCATGACGCCGGAGCGTTTCAGGCAGGTGCCCGGTGCCCCGGCGCGGGCGGCCAAGGCCTTTCGCCGGCTGCATGGCAGCGGTGCCGTCTTCCCGGCCCGCTTCGAGCTTTTCGCCATGATCGACAGCTATCTTGCGATCCTCTCGACCAAGGATGTCGAACTTCCCGAGGGCTATCATGGCGTGTTGAACGAGGCCGAGACGGTGCGGGCGGCACTGTCCGCCCACCCGCTTCCCAACGTTGCCTGCCACTGCGATCCGCTATGCGAGAACTTCCTCGACGACGGCGAGCGTGTGTGGATCGTCGACTGGGAATATTCGGGCATGAACGATCCCATGTGGGACCTGGGCGATCTCTCCGTCGAGGGCGGCTTCGGACCCGATCAGGATGCCGAACTGCTGCAGGCCTATTTCGGCCGGGAGCCGGACCCGTCGGAACGCGGGCGCATGATCATCTACAAGGCGATGTGCGATCTCCTGTGGACGCTCTGGGGTCTCATCCAGCTCGCCAACGACAATCCGGCCGACGATTTTCGCGTCTATGCCGACGGGCGCTTTGCGCGGTGCCGCGCGCTGATGCGGACCGCGGAATTCTCCAGCGCGGTGGAGGCGGTCGCCTCGGGGATCGGCGTCCGTGGAACGACGTAACGCGCCAGACCGACGCGTCATTGACCCCGGCTAGGCCGAAAGCCGGGAAATGAAGCGTGCGAACAGTTGCGCCTGCGAAGAGATTTCGAGCTTGTGGTAAATGTTCTTGCGATGGATCTTCACCGTGCCCTCGGCGATGCCAAGCGTTTCGGCGATCGACATGTTGGAGTGTCCGCGCAGGATAAGCGACGTGATTTCGATTTCGCGTGGCGTCAGCAGGCCATTGGTCATCTTGCCCAGGGTCGCATTGATGGCGTCCGGCTGTGAACGGCCGTGAGCGTGATGTCGATCGGCCTCTGCGCCGGAGGCAAAGTGGCGCTCGATCAGCAGCCGGATCACCGGTTCGACGGCATTGACGGTCTCGAGGTCGCGCCGGCCGAAGGCGGAGGAACCATCGGGACGCGTGAAGCTGACGACCACGCCGTAGTCCGGGCCGGGACGGGCGATGATGCCCACTTCGTCGCGGATGCCCGTCAGGCCGTAATGCTGTCGAAAGTACTCCGAACTGTAGAACTGGTCCGGCGCCATGTCCCGGAGCCGCCGCACCCCGGTCACGGCCGGGTCGGTGGCTGCCGCATAGAACGGGTCGAGCAAATAGGGTCCGGCGGCATAGGCGTCGATGACGGTGGCGGCCCGGCCGGGATCGATGTTGTAGTAATGCGCGATCGGCCGCGATGCGCCAAGATAGCCGAAGATCATGAACACGTCGAAATCAAGCATTGCGCGGAGCGCGGTTTCGATGCGTGCGGGAAAATCAGGCTCGCCCAAGGACGTGATGGCGCCTGCCAATGTCTTGTTCCAGGCGGCGAAACCTTTTTCCAAGTCCCTTACCCTTCCAGTCCGATCGAGGCGCTTCCGCAACATTGCACCACGGCCTATCCCCTTGGGGATATTTCCTTACCGAAAGGCGATGCCTAACCTCAAGTTAATTCTGAGAAGGGTGCCATGACGAACGATAACTGTTCCGCTTCCGATTTCGAAAAAGCAGTCCGGGAAATGGGTGCGAAGGCGCTCCATATCGGCATGGTCGATCCGCAAGGCGAGTTTCGCGACAAGCTGGTTTCCGCCGACAAGGCGATCAAGCTGGCCAAGGACGGCTACCCGTTCTGCGAAGTGCTCTATTTCTGGGACATTGCGGAAAACACCTACCGGGACGGTGCGTTCGTCGATCGTCCCGCGACGCTCTTCGCCGATACCGTGCGGCGCTATCCCTTCGCCGAGGATACCGCGCTTTGCCTGGCGGATTTCGCCGGCGACTTCGGCCGCCGCTCGCCGCGCAATGTCTGCCTGGAACAGATCGCACGCGCCGCGGACCGTGGCTGGGATGTGCTGTCGGCTTTCGAGTTCGAGTTCTTTGTCTTCGACGAGACGGCCGAGACGATGAAGGCGAAGAACTACCGCGACCTCACCCATTTCGCCCAGGGCAACCGGACCTATTCGCTCCAGACATCGGCCCTCTACGGCGACCTGCTCGAAGGTCTCGAAGAGACCATGACGGCGATGGATGTGAAGCTCGATGCCATCCACACGGAACTCGGTCCAGGCTGCTTCGAGGCTCCGCTGACCTACGCCAAGGGCATCAAGGCGGCGGACGACGCCTTCCTCTTCAAGAACTTCGCCCGCTCCTACTTCGCCCGCAACGACCTGACCGTGAGCTTCATGTCGAAGCTGTCGCCGGCGCTGTCCGGCCAGTCGGGTCACCTGCACCTGTCGCTGCGCGACAGGGACGGAAAGCCGGTCTTTGCCGATCCGGATAGCCCCGACGGGCTTTCCCGCACGGCGCGCCATTTCATCGGCGGGGTGCTCAAGCTGATGCCTGAACTGCTGGCGATGTGCTCGTCGACCGTTAATGCCTACAAGCGGCTCGTGCCGGGCGCCTGGGCGCCGATCTCGGCGAACTGGGGCGTGCAGAACCGCACGGCCGCCGTCCGCGTCATCAACGACAGCAAGGAAGCGACCCGTCTCGAATTCCGTGTCCCGTCCGCCGATACCAATCCCTATCTGGCGCTCGCCATGCTGATTGGCGCCGGTCTCTACGGTGTCGAAAACGAGATCGAGCCGGCCCCGAGCAGCGCGGAGAATTTCTATGCCGCGACGCCTTCTGCTGACGCTGCCTTCCCGCGCGATCTCTGGGATGCCGCGCAGCGGTTGAAGCAGAGCCCGCTGGCGCGGACGATCTTCGGTGATGATTTCGTCGAGAGCTTCGTCGAAAGCCGGGAAGTGGAATTCTCGCACTATCAAAAGCAGGTCAGTGAATGGGAGATCAGGCGCTATCTCGGCGTCGTCTGAAATCCCGTCTTCAAGCAGATCAAAAAAAGGGGAAGACAAGAATGATCAAGGGAACAGCAAACATCAGTCGCCGCTCGGTCCTCAAGGGCATGGGCGGAGTGGGCATGGCAGCCGCAGGCGCAAGCCTTGTCGGCTTTCCGCGCAATGCTGCCGCGGCAGAAAGCCTGAACTACATGTGCTGGGAAGGCTACAACGCCCCCAGCATTCTCGAGCCCTTCCAGAAGTCGACCGGGGCGACGATTTCCGTCGACCTGATCACCGACTCCGCCGGTGGATTTGCCAAACTCGCAGCCGGCGCCTCGCGCGAGTTCGATCTCGTTTCGTCCGACAGCCCGTGGATCCAGCGCATGGGCCCGGCCGGCTTCTGCCGGTTCCTCGATGACGCGGATTTTGCCGAGCAGTACGCCGATTTCTATCCGCAGTTCCGCGCGCCCTTCGCTCCGCTCCAGCACGAGGGCAAGGCGACCGGCCTGCCGACACGTTGGGGCTGGGTCGGCCCGACCGTCAATACCAAGTTCGACAAGCTCGAATCCTGGTCGAGCTATGCACCGGTCTTCGACAGCGCCTACAAGGACAAGATCTGCCTGCTCGACTGGGGTGACTGGCCGATCATGCCGCTGGCTCTCTATGCCGGCATCAATCCCTATGAAGAGCTGGACGAAGCGGCTCTCGGCGAAGTCCGCAAGGTTCTGCGCGCCGCCTTCAAGAATACCCGCGCGATCGTCGCCGACCTCGCCATTGCCCAGAAGGGTCTGATCGACGGCTCGTTCCGCGCGCTGATCGGCGGGGGCACCTATTGCACCTCGGCGCTCCGCCTGCAGGGCCACGACTATATCCAGTCGATCGTCCCGGATCCGAAGAATGGCCTCAAGCAGGGCATCATCTGGATGGAGGCGACGGGCCTCGTCGACAACGGCAAGAACTCCAAAGTCGCGGCCGACTTCCTGAAGTACATCGTCTCACCCGAGGTGGCCAAGCAGTTGGCGATCACCGAGGCGACCTGCAACCTCGTGCCCAGCCAGAAGGCCGAGGCGCTGTTCTCCGACGCCGAGAAGAAGGCGCTGCAGATGGACTACATGTGGACGGCCTGGGAAAACAGCCAGTTCCACACCGTCGCACCGAACATCGACGACATGCTGGCGATCTGGCAGGAAGAGCTCGCTGCCCGCTGAACCAGGTCCTAGATGGGCCGCCGTCCCGGACGGCGGCCCGCACAACCCTCCAGGAGTCGGGGACGCCTACCTTGCCAGTGCCAATCATTGAAGCCTTGAATATCGTCAAAGACTACGGCTCCGCGCGCGCGCTGCATGGCGTGTCGCTGGAGGTCGGGGAGGGGGAATTCGTCGCTCTCGTCGGCCCGTCCGGCTGCGGAAAGACGACCCTGCTGAAGATACTCGCAGGCTTCGAGGAACTGACCGAAGGGCGGCTGGAAATCCAGGGGCAGGACATGCTGGGCGTGCCCGCGGCCAGCAGGCCGACGCGCATGGTGTTCCAGAAGCTGGCACTGTTCCCGCACAAGACCGTGGCGGAGAACATCGGCTTCCCGCTCAAGCTCAAGAAGGTGGACCGGAGCGAGATCGATGAGCGTGTTCGCGCGATGATCGATCTGATGCACCTCAAGCCGGAATATCTCGACCGCTACCCCGCCCAGCTTTCCGGTGGCGAACAGCAGCGCGTCGCGCTGGCGCGTGCGCTGGTCTCCCGTCCCAGCGTGCTGCTGCTCGACGAGCCGATGAGCGCGCTGGACGCCAAGCTGAAGAAATCCCTGCAGGCCGAGCTGAAGAAGCTCCACCGCGAGCTCGGCACCAGCTTCGTTCTGGTGACGCATGATCTGGAGGAGGCGATGATGCTGGCCGACCGGATCTGCGTAATGCAGGCCGGTCATGTCATCCAGATCGGCACGCCCGCCGACATCTATTACCGGCCGGCCAATACCTTCGTCGCCGGCTTCATCGGCGAAACCAATTTCATGCCGGTGTCGGTCGTCAGGGAAGGCGATGGCGCAGCGATGGTGACGTCGCAACTGGTGGCGGGATTGCCCGCGCGGCTGAAGGGCGAGCATGTCTCAGAACATCTGACGTCTTCGGGCACGGCACTGCTCGTGCGTCCGGAAACCATCGGTTTCGTCGAAGGCGACGCCTCCCCGGACCTGTGGGTGATGGCCGGAACGGTCGACGAGTATTTCATCAAGGGTTCGTCGACCCAGTACCGCGTGCGCGTCGACGGTTTGGCTGCTCCTGTCGTGATGGACCTGCCCGGATCGATCGTCCTGCCGGCCGAGGTCGGACAGTCCGTCCGGATCTGCTTTGATCCGGCCTCCGCCTTCCTGCTGTCGGAGTGACCATGAACATCGAGCACAAGACATGGAAGGACCCGGTGCTCATCGCAGCCGTTGCACCGCTGGCGATCGTCATGCTGGTCTTCTTCCTGGTGCCGCTGGCGATGACCGTGGTGCTGACCTTCCAGACCACGCAATATTATCGTCTCGTCTGGAGCTGGGACCTGAAGGTCTGGACCGAGGTCTTTTCCAAGCCCCATTACTGGACGATCATCGGCCGAACGATCGTCATGGCGGTCATCTGCGTCGGGCTTTGCCTGCTGATCGCATTTCCGACGGCCTACGCGCTCGCGACGCGGCTCAAAGCCTACAATACTCAGATCCAGATCATGATCGTCTTCGCCTTCCTCACGGATGCGGTGCTGAAGACCTTCGGCTGGATCCTCGTCCTTGACCGCAACGGCGTGGCGAACTGGATGCTGGGGGCGGTGGGCTTTGCTCCGGACAGCCTCGACATCCTGTTTACTCCGGTCGGCGCCATGGTCGGCATGGTCTACAACCTGGTCGTCTATCCGATGTTCACGCTCTATCTGTCGCTGGTCCGGATCGACCGCGACCTCTTGCTGGCGGCCTATGATTCCGGTGCGTCGCGCCTTCGGACCTTCTTCGAAGTCACCCTGCCGCTCTCCCGGCCCGGGCTCTATTCGGGGGGCGTCCTCGTCTTCGTTCTGAGCCTCGGTGCGTTTCTCGAGCCGAAGGTGCTCGGCGGTGGCACATCGCCGCTCGCCTCTGAACTGATCCGCCAGAGCTTCGAGACCCGGGTGAACTGGCCGTTGGGTGCGGCGCTGACCATCGTTCTGATTTCCGTTGGGGCTCTGACCCTGGCGCTGGCCGGCCTGCTGGCCATGAAGCGCTCTCCCGCCTTGAGGAGGCCCAGCGCATGATCTCCCATCGTCTCAAGGATCGGCTGATCGACACGGGCCTGATCGGCAGCCTCGCTCTGCTGCTGGTGTTCTTCTACATTCCGATCATTACCCTGGTCGCCTTCTCCTTCACCTCGAGCAGGGTGCTGACCCTTCCGATCGAAGGCTTCTCGTTTGACTGGTACGGCGAATTGTTCCGCAAGCCGGACTTTCTCCCGGCTGTCGCCAATTCCGCCATGGTCGCCGCGGTATCGACCGTGTTTGCCACGATCCTCGGGACGGCCGGCGCGATCGCCTGGATCCGCTACCGTTTTCGCCTGCAGAATGCCTTCCGGCTCGTCACCTTCGCCCCGCTGCTTTTCCCGCAGCTGCTGCTCGGCGTGGTCATGCTGCTGTGGTTCTCGGTGCTCGGCAACTGGCTCGGCTTCTCGACCGGTCTTGCTACCGTGATCATCGGCCATGTCGTCTACGTCACGCCGTTCGCGCTCGTGATCGTCGCGGTACAGGTCTACGGCTTTGACGAAACGCTGGAGGACGCCGCGCGTGATGCGGGGGCCAACGGTTGGGAGGTGTTTCGCGAGGTCACTTTCCCGCTTCTGTGGCCGGGTATCTTCTCCGCGGCGATCTTCGCTTTCCTGCTGTCCTGGGGGAACTTCTACGTCTCCTATTCGCTCGCCGGAACGGCCAGAACGCTGCCGATCTTCGTCTACAGCGGCATCGCGGTCGGCTCTTCGCCGATCTACCCGGCACTGGCGACGCTCAACTTCATTCCGGCACTCATTCTGGTCGCGCTCGGTGAACTGCTTCGCCGCCGGGCTTTGAAGCGCCAGTCCATGCCATCCACCGAGGAATAATCAATGACGATCCACACCCATGCCGTGGCCAGCAACTGGAGCTTCCCGACCGACGTCCGCTTCGGCAATGGCCGGATCCGGGAGATCGGAGCCGCCGTTCGCGCCCTTGGTGCGTCGTCGCCGCTGGTCGTGACCGATGCCGGGCTGAAAGATCTGTTCCCGGTGCAAAGGGCGCTGGAAGCGCTTCGCGAAGCGGGACTGCAACCGGGGCTGTTCTTCAATGTGAAACCCAATCCGACCGGCCGGAACGTCGCGGACGGTGTCGAGGCTCTGCGCAGCGGAGGGCATGACCTGGTCGTGGCGATCGGCGGCGGCAGTGCGCTGGATGCGGCCAAGGCGATCGCGCTGATGTCGTCCCAGACGATCTCCATGTGGGATCTGGAAGACATCGGCGACAACTGGAAGCGTGTCGACACCTCCCGCCTGGTGCCGGTGATCGCCGTGCCGACCACGGCCGGTACTGGTTCCGAGCTCGGGCGCTCCTCCGTCATCACGCAGGACGAAGAGCATCGCAAGGTCATCGTCTTCCATCCACGGATGATGCCGAACATCGTCATCATGGACCCGGAGCTGACGACCGGACTGCCGGCGCACATCACGGCCGCAACCGGGATGGATGCCCTTTCGCATGCCCTGGAGGCGCTGTCTTCGCCGACGTTCCACCCGATGGCCGAAGGGGTCGCGCTGAACGCCCTGCGGCTGATCAAGACCTGGCTGCCGGTGGCGGTGGCGGAGGGCCAGAACCTCGAGGCGCGCGGCCAGATGCTGGTCGCGTCGGGCATGGGCTGCGTCGCGCTACAGAAGGGGCTGGGCGCCATCCACGCGCTGGCGCATCCGCTGGGGGCCCTGCATGACGCCCATCATGGTCTGCTGAATGCCGTCCTGATGCCCTATGTGCTGGAATTCAACGCGCCGGCCATCAAGGACAAGCTGGAACTGCTGGCCCGGCTGCTCGACCTGCCGGTGCCCACTGCGGCCGGAGTGATCGAGTGGATCTTCGATCTGCGCGAGACCCTGGAGATGCCGCCGACGCTCGGCGCGATGGGGCTTGCCGATATCGACGAGGACAGGGTCGTGGCGATGGCGGAAGTGGATCCCTGCGCCGGCGGCAATCCGGTCCGGCTCGATCGCGCCGGACTGCTGAGCATACTGCATGCCGCGCGCTGACGGCTGAGACCCTGGTCCTGTCCGATCGGAACCCCTTCACGCCGACGACGGGTCCCGTGTGAAGCTTCCGCATCGACGGTCGAGACCGCGCGCTGTCAGCGACGAAGCGCAGATGGCTGCGCGGTCATGAGATGGCCGCGGATTGGCGCGGTCAGGTGTCGATCCTGATCCGCATCATGCGTTTCGGGAAAACCCCGTGGCCATAGAGAATCGGTGTCCCGGCGCCGTCGGTGTCGACATAGGTCATGATCATGACCGGCAGCGAGATCGAGATCGCAAGGGTCGCCGCCTCGCGCGGCCGCGGCATGCGGCAGTCGATCCAGGTCGAAGCGCGGAAGAAGGCATCGACGCCGAAGGTGGCAAGGGCCTTGGTGAAGCTCGCGGTCTCCTCGAAGGCCGCGGCCATTCCGTCGAACCGCTGCTTTTCAAACATGTGGTAGCCATAGGTGGTGATGCCGGGACCGACCGTGCGCAGGGTTTCCGTCACGATCAGCGGCGTGCCGACCTCAAGCTGGAGCGCGCGCGCGATCGCCTGGCTGGCGGGCTGCTCGTAGCTGTCCAGAAGCCGTCCCCCGGAGCCGCCGTCGAAACGTTTTTCCACCTCGCTCCATTTGGCGTTGCGGTCGAGCCGGTATTCGAACGGTTCGTCGGCGACGAAGACGCCCTTGCCCTGGTGCGCCTTGACGATGCCCTTCTGCGCCAGACTGGCGAGCGCCTGGCGCACCGTATGACGATTGACGCCGTATTTTGCCGTCAGTTCATGCTCGCTCGGTAGCCTTTCGCCCGCGCCGAACACGCCGGTCTGGATGTCGACCTCCAGGTCCGCCTCGATCTGTCTCCAGACCGGCAGTTCCCGGTCGCGCCACATGGGGTTGTTCGAAATGTCCATTCGCTGACCCTTGTCGGACCGAAATCGCGGCGTTGCGCGCCGTATTCCCTCTTTGTCCGGTGTTTCCAGCCGGCTCAAGCCGCGTCACAAAAAAATCATGAGCCGGCAACATCGCTGTAACAGAACATGTCCATACAGTCTAGACAAGTTAAGGGACGGAGCGAATGTTCGAATTCCTCATCAGCAGATTGTTGCGCATGTGCTTGACCGTTGCGGTCATCGTCACGGCGGTCTTCTTCGCCACCCGGCTTTCCGGCAATGCGATCGATTTCCTGGCCGGCGAGGGTCTCGGGGCCAAGGATCGCCAGTTGCTCATCGAGTACTACGGGCTCGACGGTTCCTATGGCGAGCAGTTCGTGCGCTATCTCGCTTCGCTGATGGACGGCAATTTCGGCCTGTCGCTGATCGAGCGGCGTCCGGTGGCGCTGATATTCGCCGAGCGGGTCTGGCCATCCCTTCAGCTTCTCATCGGCGCCGTGCTGGTCACCATGGTCATATCCGTACCGGCCGGCATTGCCGCCGCGATCTATCGCAATTCATGGATCGGCAATGTCATCATGGGGGGAGCCTTCTTCGGCTATGCCATTCCCAATTTCGTCCTCGCCATCCTGCTGTTGCTGATCTTCTCCTTCTGGCTCGGCTGGTTGCCGTCGACCGGCAATTCCACCTGGCTGCATTTCGTCATGCCGGTCACGGCGCTTTCGACCTTCTATATCGCCGGGATGACGCGCTTCACGCGCAACGCCATGCTGGACGTGCTCAGCCAGGAATACCTGCGCACGGCGCGGGCAAAGGGGCTGCCGGAGCGGGTCGTCATCTTCAAGCATGCGTTGCGCAACGCCAACATCACCATCCTCTCGGTGCTGGGCCTGCAGATCGCCGGCTTGGCGGCGGCCGGCAGCGTCGTCATCGAGACGGTGTTTTCCTGGCGCGGCATCGGCGAGCTTCTGGTCTCCTCGGCCATTCGCCGGGACTATCCGGTCCTGCAGTTCGGCGTGCTTGCCGTCGCGCTCGCCGTCATCGTCATCAACCTGCTGGTCGATCTTGCCTACGGCCTTGCCGATCCGAGGGTCCGCCTCGGAAAGAACGCGTGAGAAGGGTGAAAGATGTCCGATACCGCGATTGATTCCTTGCCGCAAACGACCGGCAACCCGCTTTTCGCCCGGCTGCGAATGCCCCGCAAGCTTGGCAGCGTCTGGGCCGGGCTGGATTGGCCGATGCGGCTGGTTCTCGTTCTCGCCGTCCTGCTGGTGTTTGCCGCCCTGGCTGCACCCCTCATTTCGCCCTATGAACCCAATGCGCAGAGCCTGCTTTCGCGATTGAAGCCGCCGATCGGCTTTGTCGGCGCCAAGGCCGGCCATCTCTTCGGAACCGATGAACTCGGCCGTGACGTGCTGTCGCGCTGCCTCTACGGTCTGCGGATGACGCTGTCGATCGCCCTTTCCGGGGCGGTCATCGGAATGCTGATCGGCGGAACGCTCGGCCTTCTGGCTGGTGCTGCGGGCGGACGGGCCGATGCCCTGGTCATGGCGCTCGTCGACATCCAGATCGCCGTCCCCTTCACGCTCATTGCCCTGCTGGCCGTTGCCGTCTTCGGCAGCGACATCCAGGTGCTCATCATCGTGCTCGGGATCGCCTACTGGGAACAGTATGCACGCATCATCCGCGGCGAGGTGCTGAAGCTTCGCGAAATGCCCTTCATCGAGGCGTCGCGGGCGGCCGGTGCTTCACCGCTCAGGATCGCCTTCCGGCACATCGTGCCCAACGTGATTTCGCCGCTTGTCGTGATGTTCACGCTCAACTTCTCGAACATCGTGCTGCTGGAATCGAGCCTCTCCTTCCTCGGCCTCGGCCTCAGGCCGCCGACCGCCACGCTTGGTTCCATGGTCGGCATCGGCCGGGACTACATGCATACCGCCCCCTGGATCGTCGCGGCGCCGGCCCTGCTGATCCTGTCGATCACCTTCGTCGTGCAGATGCTCGGAGATCGGCTGCGCGATCGCATGGACGTGCGCCTGCGGGACCGCTGAGCGCCAAGACGATGAGCGGCGGTCCGCCGCCGAACAGATTGCCGGCGGCGTGACAAGCCGACGGACCTTTTAAGCCCTGCAACGGAGACCACCATGAAGACCACGATGATCATCGCTTCGACGCTTCTAGCGCTCATGAGCGGCAGTGCCCTTTCCGCTGAACTGAAGGTTGGATCGGCCAATATGCCGTCCTATCTCGATCCGGGCCGCGACCACTCCAATGTCGGTTCGCAGTTCTACTACAACAGCTTCGACGTCCTCATCGACAAGGATGCTGAATCCGCCGAAACGACGTTCCGTCCGGGCCTCGCGACCGAATGGAAGCTCGTCGAGCCGACCGTGATGGAGCTGAAGCTGCGTCAGGGCGTGGTGTTCCAGAATGGCGACCCGATGACAGCCGACGACGTCATCTTCTCGCTGAACCGCATGCTCAAGCCGACCTTCAAGCCCTATATCGTCCGCGCCAAGGATCGCCTGGGCAATTTCGACCGCGCCGAGAAGGTCGACGAGCACACGATCCGCATCGTCGCCAAGCGCCCCGAGCCGCTTTGGGAAACGCTGATCAACATGCAGCAGCTGATGATCATGCCGGAGAAATACACCAAGGCGCTCACCGGTGATCCGAACGTCGCCGAGGACGCCGACTTCGAAGCCTTCTCGCTCGCCCCCGTCGGCACCGGCCCCTACAAGATCTCGCAGTTCGTGCCCGGCGAAAAGCTCGTCTGGGAGCGCCATGACGCGTTCTGGGGCGACAAGGCACCCTTCGAGAAGGTGACGGTCTCCTACGTTCCGGAAATGGCGAGCCGCATCACGGCGCTGAAGAACAAGGAAGTCGACATCATCACCAACGTGCCGCCGGACCAGCTGTCGACCATCGAGGCCGACGGCAATCTGAAGATCGCCAGCGACGTCACGCCGCTGTTTCACATCCTGATCTTCAACACCCAGAACGAGGTGATGAAGGATCCGAAGTTCCGCCAGGCGATCAGCTATGCGGTCGACCGCGAAACGCTGAACCAGGCGCTGTGGCTCGGCAAGGCCGTGGTCCCCTCGACCCACACCTACAAGCAGTTCGGCGAACTCTACATGCCGGACGTCAAGACCTTCGAATACGACCTCGAAAAGGCCAAGAAGCTGCTGGCCGAATCCTCCTACAAGGGCGAGGAGATCCGCATGGATACCGCGGCCGGCTACTACACCAATGGCCTGCTCGCCATGCAGGCGGTCGCCGAAATGTGGAATGCGATCGGCATCAAGACCCGCATCAATGTCGACGACAAGTGGACGGGCGGCGATCCGACCATGATGGTGCGCAACTGGTCGAATCCGATGTACTTCGCCGACCCCTTCGGCTCGTTCGGCGTGATGTGGGCACCGGGGGGCCCGTCGGAAGGCGAGGGCCGCTTCAAGACCGACGAAGCCTATGCCAAGACCTGGGAGAAGTTCCGCTTCTCCGAGAAGGTCGAGGACCGCAAGGCCGCCTATGCCGAGCTGATGGACCGCATCAAGCAGGACCCGCCGATGCTCGTTCTCTATCAGCCCTACGAATCCTGGGCGATGCAGAAGGGCATTCAGTGGGCTCCGAAGCCGGGCCACATCCCTTACGTGCTCGACTTCCGTGCCGGCTCGATCTCGGTCGCTTCCAACTAAAACCCGATACTGCCGGGCGGCGCCTTCGCCGCCCGGTTCCACTCCCATTCACAAGCGGAACTCCCATGGCCACGACACGCCTCTGCATCGTCACCGACATCCATCACGGCAAGGACAACTTCACCAAGAAGGGTTCCTCGGCGCTCACCCTGCTCGAGGAATTCTCACGTTTCGTCGAGGCGACCAGGCCGGACGCCGTCATCGATATGGGCGACCGCATCTCGGATTGCGACAAGCAGACGGACAAGCAACTGGAGCTGGATGTCGCGGCGATCTTCGCCGGCATGAACGTTCCGCGCTTCCATATCTGCGGCAATCACGACCGTGACTATCTCAGCGTCGACGAGAACGCCGCCATCCTCGGCCAGGATCTCTCCAGCACGACGGTCGACATGGGCGACTGGACGCTGGTGATCTGGCGGGCCGACGCGAAGATCCACCGGCCGGGTGGCTTCATCCTGCCGGAGGCCGACCTGCTCTGGCTTGCCGGCGTTGTCCGCAATGCGACGCGGCCGCTGGCGATCTTCAGCCACGTTCCGGTCTCTGGCCATTCCCAGGCCGGCAATTACTACTTCCAGCGCAATCCGGATGCCTCGACCTATCCGGGGGCTTCCGAGCGGGTGCGCGCCATTCTCGCCGGAGCCCGCGTGCCGGTTGCCTGCTTTGCCGGCCATGTGCACTGGAACACGCTCACCATGGTCAATGGCCAGCCGCACTTCACCCTGCAATCGCTGACCGAGACCTTCACCACCCATCCCGAGCCCGCCGGTTCCTATGCGCTGCTCGAGCTTTCCGAGCGGATCGACTGGACCGTGTTCGGCAAGGATTCGATGCGGGTTTCGCTCGATGCCGAAGAGACCGCACGCCGCTGGATCGAGCCGCTGCCGCCCTTCCACGAACATCCGGAAATCCGGCTTCGCCATCTCCAGCAAGCCGCCGAATAGGTATGACGATGACCGCCAATACCAGAACCCCGTTGCTCTCGGTCGAGAACCTGTCGGTCTCGTTCGGCCCGGCAGACAGGCCCTCAGTCGCGGTTCAGGATCTTTCCTTCGATCTCTTTGCCGGCGAGACGCTGGCGATCGTCGGCGAATCCGGTTCCGGCAAGTCGGTCACCGCCCTTTCCATCCTGCGCCTCATCGAGCGGGAGGGCGGGCGGCTCGACAAGGGCCGCATCGCCTTCCGGCTCGATGACGCCGGCGTCGTCGATCTTGCAGCGAGCAGCGAAGCGCAGTTGCAGGGCATCCGCGGCAATTCCATCTCGATGATCTTCCAGGAGCCGATGACCTCGCTCAATCCGGTGCTGACGATCGGCGACCAGATCTGCGAGACCTTGATCCATCACAAGCGCCTGTCGCCAAGCCAGGCGTTGCGCGAGGCACGCGATCTTCTCGACCGCGTCCGCCTCTCCGATCCCGGCCGCCGGCTTTCGCAATATCCGCACGAGCTATCGGGTGGCATGCGCCAGCGTGTGATGATCGCCATGGCGCTTGCCTGTTCGCCGCGCGTGCTGATCGCCGACGAGCCGACGACCGCGCTCGACGTCACCATCCAGGCCGGGATCCTTGATCTCGTTCGCGAGTTGCAGCAGACCTGTGGCACCGCGGTGGCCTTCATCACCCACGACATGGGGGTGGTTGCCGAAATCGCCGACCGGGTCGTCGTCATGCGCCACGGCAGAATGATCGAGACGGCCGAAACGGGCGCGCTGTTTCGCCAGCCGCGCGCCGACTATACGCGCCAGTTGCTCAATGCCGTGCCGAAGCTCGGCTCTGGCGCACCCGTCTATGCCGCGCCACGATCAGGGGCGGGCGAAGAGGGTCGCGGGAATGATGCAAGCCGGGCCGACGCAACGGTGCTCGAGGTCAACAACCTCGTCACCCGCTTTCCGATCCACAAAGGCATGTTGAAACGCCTGGTCGCACGGGTCCATGCCGTCGAGGATGTCAGCTTCACCCTGCGCGCCGGCGAGACGCTCGGCCTGGTCGGCGAGTCGGGCTCCGGCAAGTCGACCATCGGCCGCTCGGTTCTCAAGCTCGTCGAGCCGCAGAGCGGTAGGATCCTCTTCGGCGGCAGGGACCTCATGCCGCTGACGCGCCGCCACATGCGGCCGATGCGGCGCGACCTGCAGATGATCTTCCAGGACCCCTATGCCAGCCTCAATCCGCGCATGTCCGTGGCGGAGCTGGTAACGGAGCCGCTCATCATCCACACCGCCCTCAATGCGCGTGAACGGCGCGACATGGCGGCGGAATTGCTGGCCCGGGTAAGGTTGCCGGCCGACAGCATCGACCGCTATCCCCACCAGTTCTCCGGCGGCCAGCGTCAGCGGATCTGCATCGCACGCGCGCTCTCGTCGAAGCCTCGGATCATCGTCGCGGACGAGGCGGTGTCGGCGCTCGATGTCTCGGTCCAGGCGGAGGTCATCGACCTGATGCAGGAACTGCAGCGCCAGGACGGGATCGCCTATCTCTTCATCTCGCATGATATTGCCGTCATCGAGAAGATGAGCCACCGGGTGGCCGTGCTCGACCAGGGCAGGATCGTCGAGATTGGTGGAACTGACGACGTCCTGCAGCGACCGCGGCATGACTACACGCGCCAGCTGCTCGATGCGGTTCCGGTCGCCGATCCGAACCGCCGCCGCGCGCGCGCCTCAGCCGCCCAGATCGAGCGCAAGACCCCGATCCGCCCCGTGGGTTATCGGCCGGCGGCGAGCGAGTATCTGAGCGTCGGCGAGGATCACCTGGTTCTCGTGCAATAGGGCCGTCTCTGTGATCGGGAAGTCTGCGGCGACAGGGGCTTTGGTTTGCCAATGCGGGCGGCCGATCTGCATCGCAGAGGCTCGAGCGACAGCGTCGGTCAGTTGCGGACCCGCATGGTCTGCGACGGTGTTTCCCCGAACATGGCGTGATAGCGGGTCGAAAACCGGCCCCAGTGCAAGAATCCCCAGTCGAGCGCGATGTCCGAGACGCGGCGGGGTGCATCGCGTGCGGCGATCAGGTCGCGCCGCGCATGGTTCAGCCTGCGGATCAGCAGGACGTCGTCCAGGCGATAGCCGATGACGTGCTGGCATGAGGCACGCAGCGTGCGGCTCGGTCGCTTCATCTGTCTGGCAAGGTCGGTAACGGTGATCGGCTCGCGCGCATTGTCCTCGAGCCATTGCTCCATTTCCCGGTAGATGCAGAACTCAGACGCCTGCGTGTCTCCGGAGGGCTCGTCTTCCGGCGTGCAGCTCTCCTGCAACAGGCCCAGCCGGTCGCGGATCATGTCCGGCAGCAGGTTGCGCAACTGCGACGGCAGGCCGGCGGGGTCGCTCATATGGACTTCCAGCAGGGAATTCAGCCATTGATAGAGGCTTTCCGCCTGCATGGCCGCCGACCCCTTCAGGATGCCGGTCTTGAGCGGCGCATCCTCCGGAAGGTCGTCGAGCTTCACCACCGCGAGCAGATAGTCGCTCATCGGCGCGCTGACGGAAAGCCGCTCGTGCCAGTGGTGGCCAAAGCCGATCGTGTTGCCGCCGAAGAACCGCCCGTCGATGCGAACGCCGCCGGACTCGGCCGACTGGGCGAAGAAGATCAGGCTGTCGTCGGGGGCTGAATAATGTTGCTCGACGGCAGCGTTCATCCGCTCGCGGATGATGGTCAGTCCGGGAAACTGGAGCGTCGCCACCTTGCCCTGGAACGGTCCCGGCGACAGCTGTCGATATTCCTGGCTCCAACCGGGAAGCGATTTTTCCTGTTCCGATACGTCTTCGAACGCGGTCTCGCTGAACATCATGGTTGATTTTCCAGATAGGGCGCGCTGCCGGCATCCAGCCTTCGCAGCCGCAGCATAATAGAACCGGGGGCTGTGCGTTGCAATCAAAAAGGGCAAATATGTTGGAGCCTAAAATTTAGGCACATGCCGGCGCGCGGGTGGATAGATCGGGCTCGACGGAGTCGCTAGGACTGTTCAGACGGCAATCGAATGGAGACTAAACGATGCGGTTTCTGAGAACATGTCTGGCCGCTGCGGTCAGTACGCTCGCCATGGGCCAGGCTTTCGCCGAAGAGGAATTCGTTCCCGAGAAGATCACGGTCGAGGAGCGGATCAAGCCCGGCCCGAACGTCTTCACCGTCGACCAGAGCTGGACCGGCGCGAGCCGGATCAACGTCGTTGGTGCCGGCGAACTGGATCGCAAGGGCAATCTGAGCGTCGGCCTGGTGACGCAGTTCGTCCTGACCAAGGACAGGAAGACCGCCTACACCGCCTCGGCCTATGCCAAGCGCATCACCTATGGCCCGACCGAAGCCGTGCTGCAGGAATTCGACATCGACACGATGTCGGTGAAGCGCGAGATCATCGTCTCGCCGAAGATGGCGCAGGTCGCACCGCAGAAGAGCCTGCTGGCGCTCTCGGCCGACGAGAAATACGCCTTCGTCCAGAACGCCACTCCGGCAACCTCGGTCAGCGTCGTCGATCTGGCCGCCGGCAAGGAGATCGCCGAAGTACCGACGCCGGGCTGCTGGTCCATCCATCCGGCGCTCTCCGGCATCCAGTTCTCGACGCTGTGCGGTGACGGAACGCTGCAGACCTTCACCGTCGGTGCCGACGGAAAGTTCGCAGCACCTTCGAAGAGCGAGAAGATCTTCGATGCCGACACCGACCCGCTCTACGTCGTCGGTGAACGCGCCGGCGACAAGCTGATCTTCGTCTCCTTCAACGGCAACGTCTACACGATCGCCGACAAGGACGGTGCAGCCAAGCTCGTCGACAAGTTCTCGATCACCGAAGGCGTCGAGGGGGCCTGGGCGCCGGGCGGCGTCGAGGTCATCGCCTACAACGAACCGAACGACGTGCTGTTCGTCACCATGCATCCGGACGCCAAGGAAGGCAGCCACAAGGATGCCGCGACCGAGATCTGGCCGGTCGACATGAAGGCCAAGAAGGTGCTCTACCGCTCGGCGGTCGAGGGCGTGAAGTCGATCGCCGTCACCCAGGGCAAGGCTCCGACGCTTTTCGCGCTCAACGACGACGAAGGCATCCTGACGCGCTACGCCGTCGATCCGGAGGCGAAGTTCGCCGCCAAGCTGACCGGCAAGCTGGAGGACATGGGTTCCTTCGCACCGCTCGTCTACGCGGGTGAGTGATGGACGGCTGGTTCACCTCCATGGCGGCAGCGGCGGCGACGACCTTCACGGTTCTCGTCCTCCTGCGCGCGGCCTGGCACAAGGTCGCCGATTTCGGCACCTTTACCGGCTATGTGGCTGACTATCGGCTGCTGCCGGAGGCCCTCGTCGAGCCGGCGGCCAAGGGGCTCGCTGCCCTGGAGTTCCTGGCGGTGGTCTTGCTGGTCTACCCCCCGACCGTGCGGGCAGGAGCGATGCTCGCGGTCGCCCTCTTGGGCCTCTACGGGGTCGCCATGGCGGTCAACATCGGGAGGGGGCGCACGCGGATCGAATGCGGTTGCGGCGGTGCGGCCCAGCGCCTGTCGCCGGCGCTCCTGGCGCGCAACGCCCTGCTGGCGGCCATCGCGTTCCTGCCGGCGATCTTCGGCGCCAGCCCTCTTGGGTTCGCCGAAGCCGCAGTTGCCGTCGCCGCCGGCCTGCTGACCTGGTTCGTCTACAACGTGATCGAGCAATTGCTGGCCAATGACGGCCATATGCGCCTCTCGCTCTAGGGCGGCGGTGCAAAGGCCGGAAAAATAGCAGAAAGCCGAGTAAACCCATGAATGCACTCATCTTCGCCGTCGTCGTCCTGTTCGCCCTGGTGCTCGTGCTGATCGGCGTGGTCTTCGCGCTCGCCCGCCAGATCGGCATCCTGTTCGAACGCATCTCGCCGGTCGGCGCGCTGGTCAACGAGTCCGGCCCCAAGATCGGCGAGGCAACGCCGAACTTCACGCTCGCCAGCCTCAACGGCGGAGCGATCTATATCGGTCCGCGCGGCCAGCGCAGCACGCTGGTGTTCTTCCTGTCGACCACCTGCCCGATCTGCAAGAAGATGCTGCCGGTGCTGCAGTCGATGCGTGCGAGCGAAGGCAAGTGGCTCGACGTCGTGCTCGCCAGCGACGGCGACATGGACAAGCACATGGCCTTCATCAAGAAGGCCGGGCTCGAAGACTTCCCCTATGCCCTGTCGCCCGAGCTGGGCATCACCTACCGCGTCTCCCGCCTGCCGTTCGCCGTGCTGATCGACGGCGAGGGCATCGTTCGCGCCAAGGGACTGATCAACAGCCGGGAGCAGCTCGAAAGCCTGTTCAATGCCGCGGAGATGGGCGTCAGCTCGATCCAGAACTTCCTCAACGCGCCGGTTGCGGCACATTCCTGATCTTCTAGCCCCACTGGAGAGAACCGATGATCAACCTCATTGATGGCCTGCTTCGCATGATCGACAAGGTCGCCGAACAAGGCACCCGTCAGGCCGCCCGTCAATATGGCCGCCGCAGCCTGCTGGCCAAGACCGGCGCCGCCCTGATCGGCGGGGCGTTGCTGCCGATCCTGCCCTTCGACCGCACCTTTGGCAGTGCCTTCGCCGCTGAAAGCGAAGACGAGACGGCCTGCGAATACTGGCGCTATTGCGCGCTCGACGGCAACCTCTGCAACACGTCCGGGGGCACTACGACATCCTGCCCGCCGGGCTCGTCGGCCTCCAAGGTCTCGTGGGTCGGCACCTGCCTCAACCCCAATGACGGCAAGGACTACCTCGTGTCCTACAACGACTGCTGCGGCAAGGCGCAGGTCACCGGCGCGACCTTCTGCTTCACCTCGGAGCGCGAGCGCCCCGGCTATCGCATGGGTCTCTACAACGACATCAACTGGTGCATGGCCAATGACGACAAGGGCTATCACTGCACGGTCGCTGTTCTTGTCGGGCTTGCCGATGAATAGACGAAACGGCTGGGCGGCCGCGACGGCCGCCCTTCTCCTGACCGCATCCCCGTCCGTTTCGCATGCCGATGGGACGGGCGAGGCGAAGTTCGCATCGGTCTGTGCCGCCTGTCATGGCGACAAGGGCGTCGGCACCGAAGGTCTGGCGCCGCCGCTCGTCGATCCCGCCCTCTGGCAGGCGCTCGGCGACAAGGCCCCGCGCTACATTGCCGGCGTGATGGCCGGCGGCATGAGCGGCAAGATCACGGCGAACGGGATAGACTATATCGGCTTGGTAATGCCGACCCAGGCCGAGTTGGGGGCCGACGACCTGGTGGCCATAGCGGCCTATGTGCTCAAGGATCTCAACGGGTTGCCGGCTGGCCCCGACAAGGCCGAAGTCGAGGCGGCGCTTGCCGCGCCGCCGAGCCACAAGGAACTGCGCGCCCTGCGCAAGGGGGAATGAGATGCGCCGCCTCATGTCTTGGAAAAGCCTGATCCTTACCGGTTGTCTCTCGGCATCGGCCGTGCCGGCCGCGGCCGATGGCCATTCCGCCAAGTTCAACTACCTCTTACGCTGTTCCGGTTGCCACGACCGGGACGGCACGGGCCTGCCGCGCGCCGGCATCCCGGCGCTGCCCGGCTACATCGATGCCTTTGCCGGCGACGATGACGGACGAACCTACATCACACACGTGCCGGGCGTCGTGGCGACCGGCCTGAACGACGCCGAGATCGCTGCGGTCCTCAACTACGTCATTGATGAATGGGGCGACCCGTCGCGGATCGAACCATTCACCGAAGCCGAAGTGACGCGGCGCAAGGCCATTCCGGTGAGCGACGTCGTCGCCTATCGACGCCAGATCGTCCAGAGGCTGAAGACCGGCGGCGTGGCGATCGCCGACTATCCCTGGCCTTGAACACAAAAACGTTGCGCTCGGGCGGCCAGCGGATTTCCAGTTGAAGGTGCAATAGGGGCGCGGGGCTCGCCGATGATCGATCGTCCGCTCGACCGAACCGCCGCCGTCTCTACGCCTTCGAAGTCGCCCGAAGCCTGCGTTCGGCCTCGGGCCAGCTGCCGGTCGCCAGGCTGCTCGGCGATAATCCGCCCTGTGCGAAAGTCCAGCGAAGCGGCAGGGCGTCCGGACGCCAGACAATTTTCTCCGGCATTACCCGCCACAGCCGCTCCGCCCCTTCGAAGGCCGCGATCTCCGGCGAATCGAGAATGACCTCGACCTTACCCGTCACCTGCAGCATCCCGCCCGTTTCGTGATCGACGAACAGCAGTCCGGCGCGTGGATTGACGATGAAATTGCCGAGCGTGTTGAAGAACAGGTTGCCGTTGAAGTCCGGCACGGTGAGGCCGCCGTCGGCATCGATGCGGACGAAACCCGGTTTGCCGCCGCGGTGCGAGACGTCCACTTGCCGCCCTAAATCGTCGCGATCCGCATAGGAGGCGACGAAGAAGGTATCGGCCGCCTCGATGATCCGGCGGGCGTCGTCGTCCAGCCGATCCGACAGAACCGCGGTCGGCGGGGACGGAGCCGCGGGATCGCGAGCCCAGCGGAAGTGGCGGTTCTGGATGTAACGCGGGCAGTTTCCGAAGCTCTGGCCGACACTCACGGCGAAGCGATCGTCTGAACTCCGGCTGATCGTGCCGTTCAGCCGGTTGCGCCGGCGGGTGACGAGATCGACGCCGACGAGACCCACCAGATCGCCATCCTCCATGCCGCGTTCGGCTGGATCCACCGGATCGCGCCGGGCCTCGACAACGAGCGTCAGCGGGTCCGGCGAATGCAGGAAGCCCGGCGTGCCGGCGCGGATGGTCGCCCAGGGCGCACCCTCCGGATCGACGGCGCCGATGACGATGAAGGGCAGCAGGGAATAGAATTCGCGGTGCTGGTCGAGGAGGAAGGGACGCAGCACCTTACGGCCGATCGGATCCATCTGGGCTGCAACGCCGACCGCGCGCTGCAGTTCCCGCTCGCCCTGATGCCAGGGCGAGGCTGGCCTTTCGAAGTCGTCAACCATGGTCGCCTCCTGTGAGAAAAGCGGCCGGGGAGCCCCGGCCGCCGATTGACCGCTAGAGCAGTTCCAGCAAAAGTGCGAAGCGGTTTTGCGTCCGGAACTGCGTGAAAACAAAGACATAGAGCATCTAAGGCGACTCCGTTTTCGCCGGAAATGCTCTAGGCCGCGAGACCGGCGGGCGTCTTGGCAAAGCCGAGGAAGCCGGGCAGGGCCTCGATCCGCGCCAGCCAGTCACGCACCGCGCCATAGGGCGCAAGGTCCACATTGCCTTCCGGCGCATTGACGATGTAGCTGTAGAGGGCGACGTCGGCGATCGTCGGTCGGTTGCCGGCAATGAAGGGATGCGCGGCAAGCTCCGCCTCGATCAGCTTGAGAATGCGGTGGGCGCGCGCAATGACTTCGTCCGCGCGGAAGTTCGCCCCGAAGACAGTGATCAGACGCGCCGCGGCCGGACCATAGGCGATCTCTCCGGCCGCCACCGACAGCCATTTCTGCACTTTCGCGACCGTCGCGAGATCGTCGCCCAGCCAGTCCTTGCGGCCGAGCTTGGTGGCCACATAGACGAGAATGGCGTTGGAATCGTTGACCACCACGCCCTCGTCTTCGAGAACCGGAACCTGGCCGAACGGATTGAGCTTCAGGAATTCCGGCGACTTGTGTTCGCCGTTCGGCAGGTCGACCTCGACGAGGTCTGCCTTCACGCCGAGCAGCGAGAGAAAGAGCACGGCGCGGTGGGCGTGGCCCGAGAGCGGATAGTGATAGAGTTTCATGACGGTTCCTTGGCTGGACTTTGCAGGGGGCGGTTTGAAGACATGCCAAGGACTAGCTGGTTCCAGTTTCCTGTAGTAGATATCGGTTTCGGAAGTTATCCTCTCAATTATCGGAATGGGCGATGGATCGGCTCGATGCCATGCGGGTTCTCCTGGCGGTCGTCGAAGGCGGCAGCCTGTCGGCCGCCTCGCGTGCCCTGCATTCGCCGCTGCCGACCGTCAGCCGCAAGATTTCGGAGCTCGAAGCGCATCTCGGCGTTCGCCTCGTCACCCGCACCAGCCGCAGGATCCTGCTGACCGAGGCCGGAGAAGGGTATGTCGGCGCGGCCCGTGAGATCCTCGGCCGGGTCGAGGAGGCCGAACGGCGGGCCGCCGGCGAATATCTGGCGCCGAAGGGCGATCTGACCATGACGGCGCCGATCGTCTTCGGTCGGCTGCATGTGCTGCCGGTGATCACCGAATTCCTCAAGGCCTTCCCGGACATCAACATGCGGCTGACGATGAGCGACAGGAATGTCAGCCTGGCCGATGAGCATATCGACGTGGCGCTGCGGATCAGTCCGCTGTCGGAAAACAACCTGATCGCCACCCGCATCGGTTCGATCCGCCGCACCGTCTATGCGAGCCCCGACTATCTGCTGCGCCATCCGGCGCCGCTGCATCCGCGCGACCTTGCCGCCCATGACTGCGTTGCCTTCGAGGGCATCCTGTCGGCCCAGTCCTGGACCTTCGAGGAAGACCGGCAGGAAATCGTCGTGCCGGTGCGGCCGCGATTGTCGGTGAACACCGCCGAGGCGGCGGTGGATGCGGCCGTCTCCGGCCTCGGCATCACGCGGGTCATGTCTTATCAGGCCCGGCGTGCGGTGGAGGGCGGCTTGCTTGTGCCGCTGCTCGAGGCGTTCGAACAGCCGGCCACTCCCGTCCACCTCGTCCATCTGTCGCAGGGGCTGATCCCGCTGAAGCTCAGGGCCTTCCTCGATTTCGCCGCGCCGCGGCTGCGGGCCGCCCTGTTGCGGTGAGCGCCAAAATCCTGTTGGCGGCTGCAGCGGCAAGGCAGCGCTAAGGCCACGGCGTAAAAAACCGTCCGGCGGCGGGAACCATGCGCTCCCTCCAGTCGTTTGTTGCGATGAGGAGGAGTTTGTCATGGATGGAATCTATTGCGACGTCGTTCCCCACGCGAACGGATGGGTGTTTCTCTCGGACGGCGGCCAGTCGCCGGCCTATCCGAGCTATCGGCTCGCCGTCGAGGCAGCGCACCGTCACATGCAGAGTGTGGGAAAGCGCCGCGCCATGATCCTGCGTGAGCAGGGTCTCAACGGGCGCATGCAGCGGATTGGCGATGTCTCGATCTATTGTCTGCCCCGCCAGGTCCCGGGTGTGACCGAGGCTCGCTAGGCCATGCCACGCAGGTGGCGGCCATTCAACAATGTACCCCGGCCATCCGCGCGGATGGCTGGGGTTGATTCGTTCGGGTCGTTCGACGACAGGGCGCGTTCGTCTTCAGCCGACCTGGAGATCGTGGGTAATCTTTTCGACCCCCGGCACGGCCAGCACGATTTCGAGCGCGCGGTCGATTTCCGCCTCGTCCGTCATCGTGCCGGACAGAAAGATGGTGGATCCCGATGCGGTCACCGTCAGGCGGGACGCGTCTATGCCTTGCGATATCGCCAATTGCCGGGCGACCGCAGTCTCCAGCGGTTCTTCGTTTTGGTGCTCGAGTTCCACGACCGGCTTTTCGTCGTGAAAGCGTTGCGGCTTGAATACCATGGTGTCCTCCTTGCGCGGCGTATGCGCCCTAACGCGCGAGGCGCCTTTTGGTTCGCCGGCGCGGCCGAGGTTTTTAGTTCGAGGGCGGCGGTCGCCGCGTATCGTCCTTCCGCGGATCTTACGGAACGGGGAAGAGAAGCATGGCAGATAAAGGCCACGGCGCACTGTCCGATCCGCCTTTCTTGCGACAGGCCTTACGGGCGGAGCTGCGCGCGCCGATTGTCCGTGAGGGGTCGGGAGCGGCAGGATAATATTGCCGCAGCCGCGGTGGTCGGTTGGCATCGCCCGGAACCTGCTATATCACTCAATGAGATAGAAGTGTTGCGATTGGGAGGGCGGACGATGGCACACGACGAAGGCCGGCCCGCATCGGTGAGCCTGTCGAGGATGTGGCGCACGCATGGGTAGGCTGGTGCGCCTGTTCCCGACGGCCTCGATCGGGTCCTATCTCGTCGCGATGGCCATCCTCGCGACATTGCCTTTGCTCGGCTTCGTGGTCTTTCTTCTGTACGAGCTGGAGCGCAGCGAATACGAAGCGCTGCGCCAGGAAGCGGCACAGGATGCGCAGACGATCAGCCGAAATTTCGAACGCAAGCTCGAGGACATGTCGACGACGCTGCGGCTGCTGTCCGGGGCAGCCGAACTCGCGGCGGGAGACCTCGGCGCTTTCCACCAGCGCACCGCCTCGAGCCTTGGCGCCGGTTCGCTCTACGTGCTGTTGGTCGATGCCGATGGCAACCAGATGCTCAATACCCGCGTTCCCTATGGTTCGCCGCTGAAGCCGATGTCGAATTTCTCCACGCTGAAGGCTGCACTGACCTCCGGGGAGATCGAGGCGTCGGGCATCTTCTTCGGCGCGACGAGCCGGCAATGGGTTTTCAATCTCATCATGCCGCTGTCGCCGCAGTGGCGTGACACCTCCGGCGCTGCCCTGGTGCTCACCCAGAACGCCGGCGATCTGGTCAGCATGACGACCACCGACATCCTGCCGCCCGGGTGGTCGGCTGCCGTGATCGATGCCGACGACAAGGTCATCGTGTCGAGTGGACCGGACAATATTCCCTCCGGCGGCGCCTTCCCCGAAAACCTGACAAGGCTGATCACCGGCTCAAACGGCGCCATCGCCACCACCGTCGATGACGAGCAGGTCATGCTGGGCTATGCGCGGGTTGCGGAATGGCCCTGGCGCGTTGCCATCTGGGGGCCGGTGTCGAGCGCGCAGGCCTCGCTCGCCAGCACCTGGCAGAGCCTCTTCTACGGCAGCGTGACCCTGCTCGCCGCAAGTCTCGGCATCGTGCTGGCCGCGGCTCACCAGCTGCGCCGTTCGATCCGCCAGATCGCCAGCATGGCGGAGCGCATCGGCCGCGGTGAGATCGTCTCTCCGGAAATGACCAAGGTGACCGAGGCCAACCAGGTGGCGATCGCGCTGTCCAATGCCTCCTTCGATCGCGCCGAGGCGGAAGAGCGCGTGCATTTCATCCTCCAGGAACTGGTCCACCGGACCAAGAATATCCTGTCTCTCGTGCAGGCGATGCTGCGTCAGCTGGCCCGCGGCACGGACAGCGTCGACGAGCTGCAGAAGGCTGTCGGCGGCCGGCTGGCGGGCCTTGCGCAGTCGATCGAGGCGCTGGCCAGGCAGCAATGGGGCGGCATCCCGCTATCGACGGTGATCGAATTGCAGTTGTCGGCGGTTGCGGGCTCCATGGGCCGGATCGAGACGCGCGGCGAGGATCTGCTGGCCAACGCCAATGCCGTGCAGAATCTCGGTCTTGTCTTCTATGAGCTGGCTACGAATTCGGTGAAATACGGCGCCTTGTCCGTCCCGGATGGGCGCGTGCTGATCGAATGGGATGTTGTGGATGGCGAGGACGGGGCGAAGGATCTGGGCCTGCGCTGGACCGAGGCAGGTGGCCCCCCGGTGGTGAAGCCGTCGCGGCAGGGTTTCGGCTCCACGGTGATCGAGCGCCACGCGGCCGCGGCCTTCAGCGGCAAGGTGGTCATCGATTTCGACGAAAGCGGCCTGCGCTGGTCGTTGACCGCGCCGCTTTCCGGCATCGAGAACCCGCTCGCCCACGGCGACCACGCGTAGAACGCCTTGCCCATGCCGGCCTTCTTGACCTGGAACCTTTGCCATCGGTTGCGTGTTTGATCCCATGCGCCGGTTCAGGCGCGCCCGTCAAACAGGATGCGCTCTGCGGATCGATGCGAGGTTCCCATGCGAAAGAAACCCTATGCCTATGACGCGGCCGGCGACATCCGCAAGGATGCGGCGCCGCAGTTCGTCGGCACCCGGCACGGCGGCGACAACAACGGCGTGGCAAGCGCCAAGCCGACCGTCATCACCGGCTCCGAGGATGCGACCGTCAACAAATGGCCGCCGGGAAAGACGAACCCGCCCAAGGATTGGGATCTGAACTACGATCCGACCGACCATTCCGGCCACGAATGAGCGGTCAGGAAGACGAACCGCCAGCGTTCTCGCCGCGAAGACGCTTGATCGCCGTGGCTCGTTCTCGCGCTGCGGCCAGGATGGCGCGGATCTCACCCGATTTCTCCGCGCCCGAGGCATAGCCCGCAGACGGGGTGAGGCCGGGATCCTCCGCGCCGTCGGTCGGGAATACGTCCTGTTCCAAATTCTGCACGATGCCGGCGACCGTGTCCGGTCCCATCATCACCGCAGCCAGCAGGGAGACGAGAATCTCCCGGTGGGCGTTCAGCTTGCCTTCGATTTCCTGCCTTGGAAGATCGGTCATCTCTCGCTCCTTTTTGATGTCGCCGTCATCGTGGGCTTGATACCCGCGTAAGGGAACAATGAAACGGCGGAAAAGAGCGGGCCGTTCCCCGGCTCCAGCCGGAACCGTTCGAGCAGGGCCGGTGTGTTCTTCTTCGCGTTGCCCAGCGTCTTGGCATCATAGGGGACGGGCAGGTAGGCGTCCGCGGCGGGATTCCACACATCCTGGTCGATGCCGTTGACGATGCCCTGCAAGCGGTCGATGCGCTTGCGCAGCACGCGGTGCAAACCCATGCCGAAGTTCGGGTACAGGATTTCCCGCCTATAGGGCACGCCGCCAAGGGGCGGCCTGCCGTGACGGGTCAGGGCGTCATCGCCTCGGTCAGCGCCGTCCGGCACTCCGGCTTGACCGACGCCTCGTGCTGCTGCAGGCACTGGGCGACGCGGCCGCCGCCATATTCGATGCCTTTGCAGAACTGCTGGATATCGGCCTTGCACACGCGGATCACCTTGTAGGCCTTGGCCCGCATTTCTGGCGTGGGCTGGGTCTGGGCATGAGCCGGCAGGGCGCAAAGGGTCAGGGTGGCCGCAAGCGCCGCAAGCGCAGGCAGGCGGCGGGGGAGATGTTCATGCATGGTTGTGTTCCTTCCGTTCGGAGTTGGCTTTTCGCTGAGGCGGATCCGGCGGCGGGTACGGTGGAGAGAGACCCGCCGCCGGACATCATGAAGGCGGGCGGGGGTCACCAGTGGACTTCGCCTTCACGATAGACTGTCCCGCCGTTCGGCCCCGTGGTGGTGCTGGAGCCCTGGCAGGAATGAGTGGACGGATCGCAGGTGACGGAGCCGGTGCGCGTCGCGGTGTTGCCGTAAGGGCTGGTCCGCGTGACGCTGCGGCTGCAGCTGTTGCCGCTGCAGGAACCGCTGCCGTTGATCGTTGACGTGCCCTGGTTCGTGGTAACGGTCCGGTTGCGGCTCCAGGCACCGGCCTCGGAGACGGTCATGACCGTCAGCGTCGCGGCGATCAGTCCAGTGGCAATCTGCTTCATCATGGTGTGATCCTCGTCCTGTGCGCCGACCAAGCTCGGCAAGTGATGACGATCCAAGACTGGCAGTGGAATGTAGGGGCTGATTTTCGGCCGGGTGTCGTTTCGTAACGAAGCGCTGTCGCCATGTTGCATTTTGTAACAGAGGGCTCGAACCTCTTGATCGGGAACGGTCTTCCCCGCATTCTGGCCCGATGACAAGCCACCCGATCAACCAGCCGCAGACTATCCTGATTGTCGACGACGACGCCGATATCCGCCGGCTCGTGGCCGATCTCCTGCGTCGTGAAGGCTACCGCGTGGAGCTGGCGGAAGACGGCGCCGAACTCGATGTCGTGCTGCGCCGGACGTCGGTCGACCTGTTTGTCCTCGATCTCATGTTGCCGGGCGAAGATGGGCTCAGCCTCTGCCGACGCATCCGCACCGATCAGGACACCCCGATCCTGATGCTGACGGCCAAGGGCGACGAGACCGACCGGGTGATCGGCCTGGAGCTCGGTGCCGACGACTATCTCGTCAAGCCGTTCGGCACGCGGGAACTCCTGGCGCGCATCCGCGCCCTGCTGCGCCGCGCCGGTCAGAAGCCCCGCGCGGCGGCGACCCGCCGCTTCGCTTTCGATCGTTTCCTCGTCGATCTGGACGCACGCCTGTTGACCCTGGATGACGGAGCGCCGGTTCCGCTGACCAGCAGCGAATTCGACCTGCTCGCCTGCTTCGTCACCCGTCCGCGCCGCGTCCTGTCGCGCGACCAGATCCTCGACTGGACCCACGGGCGCCTCTCCGATCCCTTCGACCGGACGGTCGACATTCTCGTCTCGCGGCTTCGCAAGAAGCTGGATGCGGCTAGTCCCGGCACCGGGCTTATCACGACGGTGCGCAACAACGGCTATCTGCTGACCGCGATGGTCCGGCAGGTGCCGTAATGGTGAGGTTCAGCCTCTCCGCCCGGCTCGTCGCCATCGTCGGCACGGCACTGCTGGCCATCTGGGTCATGCTCCTGTCGTCCATCTACCTGACGAACGGCCTGCGCAGCGCCGCAGCCCTGCCGGCGCCGGCGCAGGTCGCGGCGATCGTCGATATCGTCAGACGGGCCGAACCCGCGATACGCCCGCAACTGATCCAGGCGTTCAACTCGGCCATCCTCGAACTCAGGCTCGAGGACGACCTGGCGGGATCCAATGCCGGTATCGACGTCGACGTGATGTCGGACGAGCGCTTCGAACCCTATCGCCGGGCGCTGGGTGAAAACCTGCTGGCCGTGACCATGCTGGCGCTCAACGGCGAGCGGTCGCGGATGCCGCGCCTGTTCGGGGGGGACGGCAATCCCATCGAATTCGCCGTGGCGCTGGAGGGCGCCCATGTGCTCATTCTGGAAACCCGCACGCCATTTCTGGTCGCCTGGTTCGGCCTGCCGGTCGGGCTCGGGGCCGGCCTGGTCGGCTCGCTGTTCGCACTGGTCGCCGTCCTTGTCCTGCATCGCGAACTGCGACCCCTTCGCCGCCTTGCCGCCGCCGTCGACGAGATGGATCCGGCGGCGGCACCCGTGCCCGTGCCGGATGTCCGCTTCAGCGCGCCGGAGACGCGCACGCTGGTCCAGGCTTTCGCGCGGCTGCAGACGCGGCTGCATGCGATGATCGCGGCGCGGCTGGCGCTGATCGGCGGCATCCAGCACGACGTGCGCACTTTTGCGACACGGCTGCGGCTACGGGCCGAACAGATCCCCGATGAGGCGGAGCGCGATCGCGCCATCGCCGACATCGGCGACATGATCCAGTTGCTCGACAATGCGCTGCTCGCCGGTCGGGCGGGCGTCGGATCGCTCGACGAGGAATTGCTGGAGATCGCCCCGATCGTCGAGGGCGAGATATTCGAGAGCGACATTCCGCTCGAGAACCGGACGCTCGCGATCCGGCCGGCGGCGGTCTCGGCCATGCTGATCGGAGACCGGCTGGCGCTACGCCGCATCGTGTCCAACCTCGTCGGCAATGCGATCAAGTACGGCCGCGCAGCCCATGTCGTGCTTGATGTCGAGGCCCGATGGATCGTCCTGACCGTGGATGACGATGGACCCGGAATTCCCGTGGCGGACCGCGAACTTCTGTTCGAACCCTTCGTCCGGCTGGAAGCCTCGCGGGCTCGCAAGACCGGTGGCGCCGGGCTTGGCCTGGCGGTCGTGCGCAGCCTTGTCGAGGCGCAGGGGGGCGGCATCACGGTCAGCGACGCGCCGCGTGGCGGCGCGCGTTTCACTGTCCGGTTGCCGTTGTTTTCCGGCCCCTGTTCGCCGGAGTGAGGAAACGCTACACTCAGGCGCGCAGCAATCGGGCCCTGCAACCCCGGTGGTTACGGTTTTCCCTTGCGATTACGGGGTTTGTGCCATTCGTTGAAGATTTATTAACCTTCGCGCAAGAAATTAGCCATACAGATTAATGAATACGTCGGAGTGGGATCTGCGCAAGGCAGGTTTCCGTCGGGCATGACGCCGTCCCGCCGTACCGGTTTCGATCCGGTATGAAGCATTCATTGAAGTGGTTCCCGGAACAATCTTCGGTGAAAGCGGATCTGGTTGTCTCGCCGCTTTCGGCACGCTTCATTTCCGCAATCTCGTCGACATGCCTGGGGAAGTTTAATTGGCCGCCTTCAGACAAGGAGCGGCCGTGTGCGGGGATTGGCAGTGGGGCAGGTTTCGCCGGCAGATCGGGCGGCAAGCGCACAGGCGGGTAGCCTGCGCGACCGGCTGCGCTTTGCCGGCCTTGGCGAAGCGGATTGCGATCTGCTGCGCCGGTATCGCCACCTTCTCGAGCCCAACCTCAAGACCGGCATTCGCGATCTTTTCCAGCGCCTCCAGACCCTTCCCGATGCGGCGCGCAATTTCTCCAGCGAGCGGCAGTTCGATCGGCTGCACGACCTGCTGTCCTCCCATTGGGACGTCCTCACCGATGCGCGCTTCGACGCGCTCTACGCTGAACGGGTCAAGGTGCTCTCCGACACCGAAAGCCGCATGGGTCTCGATCCGCGCTGGCATATTGCCGGCCATGCGGTGGTCATGGAGCACCTGCTGCAGGCGGTAATGGGCGATCTGGCCGGCCGCGGCCTGCTGCCCGGAAACCGCAAGCGGCAGCGCGAAATCGCCGATCTCGTCGGCGCCATCGTCCGGCTGGTCATGGTGGATGTCGAAATCGCCGTATCGCTGCGGTTCAACGAACTGCGCGTCAAGCACCACCGCGATCTCGCGGCACAGCGCGAGCGCGACCGGCTGGAGGTCGAGGAGATCTTCGGCCCCGTATTTCGTGCGCTTGCCGGCCGTGACCTGACCGCCCGTACCATCGCCGATGTGCCCGAACACTATGTCGAGCTTGCCACCTCGCTGAACACGGCGATAGAGCAGATGCAGTCGGCATTGCTCGACACGGAAGAAAAGCTGAAGACGTCCCTGACCGGCGCGCAGGCTATTGCCGGCGCTGCCAACGACTATGCCGGCCGTGCGGAGAGCCAGTCCACCCGCCTCGACGATGCCTCCCGTTCGCTCGAAGCCCTGACCGGCGGCGTGCGCGACAGCGCGGCAAAGACGCGCCGGGCCGAGGAACGGGTCTCGGTGACGCAAAAGGCGGTCGAAGCGAGCGGCACGGTCGCCGGCCAGGCGATCACCGCCATGTCCGACATCGAGGCCTCCGCCGAACAGATCGGCCATATCATCGGCTCGATCGACGAAATCGCCTTCCAGACAAATCTTCTGGCGCTCAATGCCGGCATCGAGGCCGCCCGTGCCGGCGACAGCGGCCGCGGTTTTGCCGTCGTGGCCCAGGAAGTGCGCGCGCTGGCCCAACGGTCGGCCGAGGCCGCGCGCGAGATCAAGGCACTGGTCGCGACCACCAAGTCACAGGTCGATACCGGCGTGGACATAGTCGGACGCACCCAGAAGGCGATCGGCGATATCGTCGTCCAGGTTGGCGGTATCAGCGAGACGGTTTCTGACATTGCCCAGGCAACCGACAGCCAGGCTGCGGAACTGGCTTCCGTGGCGGGGATCGTAGCGGGTCTCGGCGGCGAAGTTGCCGAGAGCGCCGATTTCGCCCGTCGCTCAAGCGGCGGGGCGGACGATCTGCACACGGTCATCCTTGAGCTTGGCCGTACGGTACGGGAATTCCATTTCGAGCGGCAGTCGAGGGCGCCGATGCCGGCCAGCCCGCAGATCCGCATTTCGCCGACCGCGCCGCGCTCGACTTCCGCGACGGCCGGTCTGCCGGAACCGGAGAATTACGCTTTCGACGACGAATTTAGCTTCCCGGTCCATATCGCGGGTCTTGGAGGTTGAGGGGATTGTTTACCAACTTCAGATACACAGGAAGTATTGGGCGGGCAATGCGACCATCGGGAGGGCGGACAAGGGTTCCGCCGCCCGAGCACCACGGTCGGGTTGCGGCGGTCCCGCAAGACAAGGAAAGAACTGATGGCTGCTAAGAAAGGCGAACAGAAGAGCTTGAAACTGTCCGCTGTGCTCGACCTGAACGAGGCCTCGAATCTCAAGGCCAATCTCATGTCCATGCGCGGTGCCGGATTGGCGATCGACGCTTCGGGCGTTGAGCGTATCGGCGCCCAGTGCGCACAGATCCTGGTGGCCGGAGCCAAGGCATGGGAGGCGGACAAGAAGCCCTTCTCCTATGCAAAGGCATCCGATGCCTTCCTCAAGACACTTCAACTGATAGGCGTGAACATAGATCATCTGCTCGCCAAGGAGATCCGGCAATGAAGAAAAAAGTGCTTACCGTGGATGATTCCAGAACCATCCGGAACATGCTGCTGGTTACCCTCAACAATGCGGGTTTCGAGACCATTCAGGCCGAAGACGGCGTCGAGGGCCTGGAAGTCCTCGAAGAATGCAATCCCGATGTGATCGTCACCGACATCAACATGCCGCGCCTCGACGGTTTCGGCTTCATCGAAGGTGTTCGGCGCAACGAAAAATACCGTGCCATTCCGATCCTCGTTCTGACGACGGAAAGCGACGCGGAAAAGAAGAACCGCGCCCGCCAGGCCGGGGCGACTGGCTGGATCGTCAAGCCTTTCGATCCGACCAAACTGATCGATGCCATCGAGCGTGTAACCGCCTAAGCCGGGAATTTCTCCTATGGATATGAACGAAATCAAAGAGATCTTTTTCCAGGAGTGCGAGGAGCAGCTCGCCGAACTGGAGTCCGGTCTTCTGAAAATGAATGACGGGGATCACGATCCGGAGACGATCAATGCCGTTTTCCGGGCCGTGCACTCGATCAAGGGCGGCGCTGGTGCCTTCGGTCTGGATGACCTTGTGGCATTCGCGCACGTCTTCGAGACGACTCTCGATTGCGTTCGATCCAATAAGCTCGAGCCTGGCCCTGAAGTGATGAAGGTCATGCTCAAGTCGGCCGACGTCCTGGCTGACCTGACCAATGCCGCCCGTGACGGCGGCAGCGTCGAGCCTTCCCGCTCCAGCGGCCTGGTCAAGGAACTCGAGGCGCTGGCGAATGGCGAAATGCCACATGCCAGCGCTCCCGCTCCGGTCGCAGCCCCGAAGCCGGTCGCCAAGGCTGCTGCGGCCCCGGCGCCGAGCGACGACAGCGGCTTCCAGCCGATCCCGTTCTCGTTCGACGACGACTTCGGCGGCGAGCCGCCGGTCGCTGCACAGACCTTCGACATTTCCTTCAAACCGCGTCATGACCTCTACGCCAAGGGCAACGAGGCCGCTCTTCTGCTGCGCGATCTCTCGCGCATCGGCGAGATGAGCATCCATTGCGACACGGACAGCCTGCCCTCGCTTGAGGACCTGGATCCGGAAGCCGCCTATTTCTCCTGGAAGATCCAGATCACCACGGATAAGGGCGAGGAGGGCGTCCGCTCGGTCTTCGAATTCGCCGAGTGGGACTGCGACCTCGAAATCAAGCTGCATGAGGAAACCAAGGATGCGTCGGCCGGCGAAGAGCCGCCGATGATCCCGGTTCCCTTCGATCTGTCGATCCTCGACAGCCCCGGCGAAGATGCGGTTGCGGAGGCTGTCGAAGCGGCCGAAACGGCCAGCAACGTGGTTAAGCTCGCCGCTGGCGCCGCCAAGCACGAGAAGAAGGAAACGCCTGCGGCCGCCGCTGCCGCCGCTGCCGCCGCCCAGAACAACGCCGCCGCCGGCCAGACGATCCGCGTCGATCTCGATCGCGTCGACCGCCTGATCAACCTCGTCGGCGAGTTGGTCATCAACCAGGCGATGCTCTCGCAGAGCGTCATCGAGAACGACAACAACGGCACCTCGTCCATCAACATGGGCCTCGAGGAACTGCAACAGCTGACGCGCGAAATCCAGGACTCGGTCATGGCGATCCGCGCGCAGCCTGTGAAGCCGGTCTTCCAGCGCATGTCGCGTATCGTTCGTGAAGTGGCCGACATGGTCGGCAAGTCGATCCGCCTCGTCACCGAAGGTGAAAACACCGAAGTCGACAAGACGGTCATCGACAAGCTTGCCGAACCGCTCACCCACATGATCCGCAATGCCGTCGACCACGGCATTGAAAGCCCCGAGAAGCGCGCCGCCGCCGGCAAGGACCCGGAAGGCACCATCAAGCTCACCGCGAAGCATCGCTCCGGCCGTATCGTCATCGAACTGGTCGACGACGGTGCCGGTATCAACCGCGAGCGCGTGAAGCAGAAGGCGATCGACAACGAACTGATCGCCGCCGACTCCAACCTGACCGACGAAGAAATCGACAACCTGATCTTCGCGCCGGGCTTCTCGACTGCTGACAAGATCTCCGACATCTCCGGCCGTGGCGTCGGCATGGACGTGGTCAAGCGCTCGATCCAGGCTCTCGGTGGTCGTATCTCGATCACATCGCGCCCGGGCCATGGCTCGACCTTCACCATGAGCCTGCCGCTGACGCTCGCCGTTCTCGACGGCATGGTGGTCACCGTCGCCGGCCAGACGCTCGTCGTTCCGCTCACAGCAATCGTCGAAACGCTCCAGCCGGAAGCGCAGAACATCCATTCCTTCGGCGCCAACCAGCGCCTCATCTCGATCCGCAACAGCTTCTGCCCGCTGGTCGATGTCGGTCGGATCCTGAACTTCCGCAATACCCAGGCCAACCCGATCGACGGCGTTGCCCTGCTGGTCGAATCCGAAGGCGGCGGCCAGCGTGCCCTGATGGTCGATGCCATCCAGGGTCAGCGTCAGGTCGTCATCAAGAGTCTCGAGGCAAACTACACCCATGTGCCAGGCATCGCCGCGGCAACGATCCTCGGAGATGGCCGCGTCGCGCTCATCCTCGACGTCGATGCCGTCGTCTCTGCCTCGCGCGGCCAGTCGCTCAAACAGGAAATGTCTTTAGCTGTCGCAGGTTAGTACTATGTCGTATGCGGTGAAGAACTTGGTTGAAGGAGCGCGTGAACTGATTGCCTTTCGTATCGGCGATCAGGAGTTCTGCGTGAACATCATGTCGGTGCGCGAGATCCGTGGCTGGACCCCCGCGACGCCGTTGCCGCATTCGCCATCCTACGTTCTGGGGGTCATCAACCTGCGCGGCGTCGTGCTGCCGATCATCAACCTTTCGATCCGACTCGGCATGAAGCCGGTCGAACCGGAAGCCCGGCACGTCATCATCGTCGCCCAGGTCGGCGCGAAGGTGGTGGGCCTGCTGGTCGAAGCCGTATCCGACATCCTGACAGTCAACGACGACAACATACAGCCGACGCCGGAGGTGACCTCCGACCTCGAGAAGCAATATGCCCGCGGCATTCTCGCGATCGACAAGCGGATGATCTGTCTCATCGAGCTTGGTGCACTGTTCCCTGACGCCGAAAGCGAGGCCGCATGACGGTTGCCATCAATACATCTTCCCGCCACTCGGACGACGAGGTTCTGGCCAGCGGCGAGTACCCGCTGTCGCGCCGGGACCTGAACGAGATCGCGGCGATGATCTATTCGGATGCCGGGATATCGCTCAACGAATCCAAGGCCTCCCTGGTCTATTCGCGTCTGTCGAAGCACATCCGCAATCTGGGTCTTTCGGGATTTCGCGCCTATTGCAGCCTGGTCGCCTCGCCGGAAGGGGCCCAGGAGCGGCGCGAAATGCTGTCGCACCTGACCACCAACTTCACCCGCTTCTTTCGCGAGAACCATCATTTCGAGCATCTGCGCGACGAGGTTCTGCCGGGCCTGATCGCCCGCGCCAAGGCCGGCGGCCGTGTCCGCATCTGGTCGGCCGCGAGCTCGGACGGGCAGGAGCCCTATTCGATCGCGCTGACCGTGTTCCAGGCCTTCCCGAACGTGCTCGACTACGACTTCAAGATCCTCGCGACCGATATCGATCCGAAGATCCTGGCGATCGCTCGTCAGGGCGCCTATGACGAGCAAGCTCTGGAGACCGTTTCCCCGGTCATGCGCAAGCAGTGGTTCAAGGAAGTCGAGATCGGCGGGCGCCGCAAGTTCCAGGTCGACGACCGCCTGAAGCGCCTGATCACCTACAACGAACTCAACCTGATGGCCCAGTGGCCCTTCAAGGGCAAGTTCGACGTCATCTTCTGCCGCAACGTCGTGATCTATTTCGACGAGCCGACGCAGCAGCGCATCTGGGGGCGCTTTGCCGGTTTGCTGCCGGAAGGCGGCCATCTCTATATCGGCCATTCCGAGCGGGTTTCGGGCGATTCGAAGAACCATTTCGACAATATCGGTATCACGACCTACCGCTATACCGGCAAATACGTGGGGGCGCGCGCATGAGCAATCCCGCCCGCGTCCTCGTCGTCGATGACAGCGCAACCATGCGCGGCCTGATCACGGCGGTGCTCAACTCCGATCCGGAAGTCAACGTGGTCGGTCAGGCTGGCGATGCGATGGAAGCTCGCGCCGCCATCAAGCAGCTCAATCCCGATGTCGTGACGCTCGACATCGAGATGCCGAACATGAACGGCCTGGAATTCCTCGACAAGATCATGAAGCTGCGGCCGATGCCGGTGATCATGGTGTCGACCATGACTCACCGTGGCGCCGAGGCAACGCTGGCCGCGCTGGAAATCGGCGCCTTCGATTGCGTCGGCAAGCCTGTTCCGGGCGATTCCCGTCCGTTCGGCGATCTCGCTGAAAAGGTCAAGGCAGCCGCGCGGTCGCAGCACCGCTACCAGGCGGTGGCGAAGGCCACCCAGGCGGCCCCGGCGCCTGCGAACGACTTCAAGGTCGGCCGCAAGATCGTTGCCATCGGTTCATCCACCGGCGGCGTGGAGGCGCTGATCACGGTCCTGCAGAAATTCCCGCGCAATTGCCCGCCGACGGTAATTACGCAGCACATGCCGCCGACGTTTACCAAAAGTTTCGCAGAACGGCTTAATCGTCTCTGCGCCCCGGTCGTGGAGGAAGCGACCGACGGAGCCAGACTTGAGATCGGCAAGATCTATCTCGCCCCAGGCGGCGACCGCCATTTGCAGGTGGTCAACGCCTCCGCACCGAGCTGCCGGCTGGTCGATCGACCGCCGGTGAACGGGCACCGTCCTTCGGTGGACGTCCTGTTCGATTCGGTCGCGGAACTGGCGGGTCGAAATGCTGTGGGGGTCATCCTGACCGGCATGGGCCGCGACGGGGCTTCCGGACTGCTGAAGATGCGCCACGCCGGTGCGCGCACCCTCGGACAGAACGAGAAGACCTCCGTTGTCTATGGGATGCCCCGCGTCGCCCATGAACTAGGCGCCGTCGAGCAGCAATTGCCGCTTGGTTCCATTGGGGAGGAAATCCTCAAACTTACTGCCGCCCGAAAAGAAGGTATCGAATAAATGTCTCTAGCCGAAAAAATCAAAGTTCTGATCGTCGACGATCAGGTGACGAGCCGCCTGCTGTTGAGTGACGCCTTGACCCAGCTCGGCTTCAAGCAGATCACCGCCGCCGGCGATGGCGAGCAGGGGATGAAGATCATGGAGCAGCAGCCCCATCATCTGGTAATTTCCGACTTCAACATGCCGAAGATGGACGGACTGGTCTTCCTGCAGCACGTCCGCACCAACCCGAGCACCAAGAAGGCCGCCTTCATTATTCTGACGGCGCAGGGTGACCGTGCGCTGGTGCAGAAGGCAGCCCAGCTCGGTGCGAACAATGTCCTCGCCAAGCCGTTCACGATCGAAAAGATGAAGGCGGCTATCGAAGCGGTATTCGGAGCGCTGAAATGACAGAGGACGGTGCAGTCAGGCGCGTTCATATTATCCAGGGTGAGTTCAAGGTCCTCAACGACCCGAACGCCGTGTTGTCCACGATCCTGGGCTCGTGCGTGGCTGCCTGTTTGCGGGACCCGATCGCGGGTGTCGGCGGGATGAACCACTTCCTGCTGCCCGGTTCGGCCAACCCGGGATCCGGGGGCGGGGATGCCACCCGCTACGGGGTCCATCTGATGGAACTCCTGATCAACGGTCTTCTGAAGCAGGGTGCCCGACGCGAACGGCTTGAGGCCAAGGTGTTCGGCGGCGCCAAGACGATCGCCACGTTCTCGAACGTGGGCGAACAGAATGCCGCCTTTGCCATGCAGTTCCTGCGCGACGAAGGCATCAAGGTCGTCGGTTCGTCGACGGGCGGAGAGCATGGTCGAAAACTGGAGTTCTGGCCGGTCAGCGGTCGGGCAAGGCAGTATCCGCTAACGGGTGCGGAGACCCAGAAGACCGTGGCGCTCGAGCAGCGTCCGGCGCCGGTGTCGAAGCCTGTCGAGAGTTCAATCGAGTTTTTTTAAGTATTGGAATCCGGATGCCAAAAGAAAACAAAGCGGAGAAGGCTATCGTGGAAGAGGCGTTGCCGGAAATCATGATGCGGGTGGTGTCGGAATTGCACGACGTGGCCTATCTCATCGAGCGTATCGAGCCGCAGCTTCTGGAGCTTGGTGGCACCAACGTGCTGCAGCATCCGGACAGTATCAAGGTTCTGCAGGGCATCGATCTTGCCGTGCAGAAGGCACGCGGCCTGGCCGAGTTCATCGACACCATCACCGGGTCCATCCCCTCGGAATGGATGGTCGACATGAGCACGGCGCTCAGCCTGGTGAAGCTTGCCGAAATGCAGAAGGCGCTCGGCGCCGGACTGCGCCATGGCCACTCCCAGCCGCTCAGCAAGGCGGCAGGCGACTTCGACTTCTTCTGACCGCCGGGCGCCTGCGCCTCGCCATTGATTTCTGAGGGTTTGGGACGATTTGCCGCCATGACGCCGGCATTTCGCTCGCCACGAAACGTTCGCACAAGTTTCGCTTTCTAATGTCTCGCCAAGGGCAAATGCCCCAAGACCCTTCTTGTTGATGGTGCGAGACAGAATGAATCTGTTAAATCAATTACTTCAAGTCTTTAAGAACTTGGCGTCGCTGGGCCAGACCCGGCTCCTGGCAATGGCCGGTGTCGCCGTCGTTTCTTTCTCGCTCGTCATCGCTGCCGCGATTTTCGTCAACAAGCCCGCCTACGAAACCCTTTATGTTGGTCTCGAGACCACCGATCTCAATCAGGTGAGCATCGCCCTTGCGGAAGCCGGCATCGATTTCGAGGTCGGCACCGACGGCAAGAGCGTCCAGGTTCCGGTCGGCATGACCAGCAAGGCCCGCCTGCTGCTCGCCGAGCGAGGCCTGCCGAACAGTGCCAATGCCGGCTACGAACTGTTCGACAATGTCGGCTCGCTTGGTCTGACCTCGTTCATGCAGGAAGTCACCCGGGTCCGCGCCCTCGAAGGTGAAGTCGCCCGCACCATCCAGCAGATCAGCGGCATTGCCGCCGCCCGCGTTCATATCGTCATGCCTGACGTCGGCAATTTCCGCCGCGGCGACCAGAAGCCGACCGCGTCCGTCATGGTTCGCGCCTCGACCGAGACCGGCCGCAAGTCGGCAGCGTCGATCCGCCACCTCGTTGCCTCCTCCGTCCCGGGCCTGGACGTCGAGGACGTGACGATTCTCGATTCGACCGGCCAGCTTCTCGCCTCGGGCGACGAAAGCGGCGGCGCCGCCAACCGCTCGCTCGGCGTGGTGCAGTCGGTGCAGCAGGAGATCGAATCCAACATCGACAAGGCGCTCGCGCCCTTCCTCGGCATGGACAATTTCCGCTCGTCGGTCACGGCCCAGCTGAACACCGACACGCAGCAGATCCAGGAAACCATCTACGATCCGGAATCGCGCGTCGAGCGTTCCGTGCGCGTTACCAAGGAAAACCAGAAGTCGCAAAGCAAGCAGGCTGATTCGGCCGCAACCGTCGAACAGAACATCCCGCAGGGCGATGTCCAGGGCGCGACCGGTGGTCCGCAGTCTTCCGACGAGCAGGACAAGAAGGAAGAGCAAACCAACTACGAGATCAACAGCAAGACGGTTGCGACTGTAAAGAACAGCTATACCGTCGAGAAGATCTCGGTCGCCGTCGTCGTCAACAAGGGGCGCATTGCCACGATGGTCGGCGAACCGGCCGACCAGGCCAAGATCGATGCCTACCTCGCCGAGATGCAGAAGATCGTCTCGACCGCCGCCGGCCTCGACACCGCCCGTGGCGACCTTGTGAACCTGACCGCCATGGACTTCCTTGAGAACCAGCTGCTTCAGGAATCCGCATCCGGCCCCGGCCTGATGGAGACGCTGAACCGCAACCTGGGCGGCATCATCAACTCGCTCGCCTTCGTCGCCGTTTCCTTCCTGATCGTCTGGATGGGTATCCGTCCGATGGTCCGGGCCGCTGGTGGTGGATCCGCAACGGCGATTGCCGGCGGTGCCGAAGAGGCTGCCGGCCTGGAACTGCCGGACTTCTCGCCGGCACTCGGCGGCGCATCGGGCGGCAGCTCGCTGATGGAGGGCTTCGGCGCCGACTTCGGCTTCGACAGCACCGACGACCTGTTGACCATGGACGACGACGCCAATGGCGGCTTCAACCGCCGGGTCAAGGAAGGGCCGGAACGCCGGCTGTCGCGGATGGTGGAAATCTCGGAAGAGCGCGCCGCCAAGATTCTCCGCAAGTGGGCCATCGACAGGGCGGCCTGAGACGGATCACAGAGATGAAGAGACCGCGTCGGTACCCCCGGCGCGGTTTTGTCATGCGCAGGGATCGACGCCTCGGTTCGGGCGATACGAAGGCGCATGCAAGGAGCGCCGATCTGTCGGGCGCACCGCTCCATCGCGACCCCTCGCCATAAGACCGCCGAATTCGCCAAGTTTGGGGTGCAACGATTCGAGGCTGTGATCTTTGGCTCTTTATCTTCTACTATGACTGTGATTCGTTAGCTGACAAGAACGAGCAAAGCGGCATTCGGAGGACGGCGGTATTCCGGGTGTTTGTCGCGAACCAAGCGATCGAACGTTTCGTCCTTGAGGGGGCAACAGAATGGACGTGGAGCTATCCGGGGATAAGGTCGGGAGCAGAAAGGCGCCTGCGGCGGCGGCCGATGCACTTCCTCGGCTTTCGTCGCGCGATCAGCTGATTCGCAAGCTGGCGATCGCGTCGCAGGCCGGTCACATGAGCGCCAGCCTTGTCGTCCTTAACGACTATGTCGGCGCCTCCCATTTCCTGTTGGCACGCTATGACCTGGTGCAGGAGCACGGGCTCGATTTCGTCGTATCGTCCAACTGGCCCTTCGATCTGGTCCGCCGACTGGAAAGCGAGATCGCGGCGACCTATTCGCGCTCGACGGAGCTGGACAAGTGCATTTCCGTGCTGCAGCCCAAGTTCGGCCTGCTTCCCGATGATGCCGCCGTGCCGGCGGGCATCAGCCGGCAGTATTGCTCTCTGACCGTGAGCGTCGGCCGCACCCGTTTCGCGCTGATGCTGCTGTTCGAGGAAAACTTCGTCCTGTCGCCGGAGCTGTTGCGCGAAGTCGGCCTGCTCGCCGGCTATTGCATCAGCCTGTCGACCCGCAAGGCGCAGAAGAGCGATCGCGATTTCGAGCTGACCGAACGGGAACTCGAATGTCTGTTCTGGATTGCCGAGGGCAAGACCAGCGACGAGATCGCCACCATTCTCGGCATCTCGCGCAACACGATCAATAACTACATCACCAGCGTGATGCGCAAGACGGCGACCAAGACACGTTCCGAAGCGATCGCCTATGCGGTCCGCAACAATCTCGTCTAAAAACAAGGGAATGGCAGGCATGGCGTATCCGGAAGGGCCGTTCGAAACCGTTCGGGAGGATCTGAAGGCCTCGACCTCCCGTCAGGTAACGTCCCGCTCGGACATCTTCCCGAAGCTTGTTTCCCTGCAGCGAGCCCTTCATGCACGGGGCTTCGCCGTGCTGCGGGTGACAGGTGCCGGCATGGCTTCGAAGCGTCGCCTGACGGCCGAATACGAGAACTGGCCTGCCGCGCACGGAATGAGCTGTGAGCCTTTCATCGCCGCCTATGGCGAGACGCTGCTCGGCCATATCGAGACATCTCTGCTGCCGGTCCTGTGGAGCGCCGAGGAAAGTGACAGCTTCGCCGAGGCATCCGATTTCGTGCCGTTCGTCGTGCAACTGGAGCCGCGCGTGCTGGCCTATTCGGGCATTGCCTTTCCGGTGCGGCTCGGCGCGGTCGGCAACGGCTATGTGATGTTCCCGACGACCGGCACGGTCGATCTGCCCGGCGAGGTGATCCTCGACGTGCATGGGCGATGCTGCAAGCTGATGACCGAGATCCTGCAGCTCGACGAACGCCGGACCATGCCGTCGGAAGCCTTGAGCGAGCGGGAGATCGCCTGCCTGCAATTGGCGGGCGACGGTCGGATCAGCGAGGAGATCGCCGATCACCTCAAGCTTTCGGTGCACACGGTCAACGCCTATCTGGGATCGGCGACGATCAAGCTCGATTCGGTCAACCGCATCCAGGCGATCGCCAAGGCGATCCGCCTCGGCTACATCACCTGAGCGCTGTCACGCAATTCACGAATAGAGCGAATCGGATCGCGACTTGACGAAGCGCGCCTCGCGCAGCCGGCGTTCCAGCATGCGCGTATTCTCGTCTGGATCGCCCGACGGCTGCTGGAAGGCGATGTGGTTGATCTCGATGCCGGCATGCTCGTTGGCGAGCTTCAGCTGGGCGTAGATCGTCACGTCCTTCGGCTTGATCTCGAGGTCGAGAACAACTTCCGGAACGCCGCCCCATTCGAGACGGTATTCGCCGCCCGCGCCGAAATTGACGGTTCCCGGGTGGAAGTAAAGCTCGGCCGCCGAGGAGACCAGATCCGCGATGTTCCCGTAGAGCTCGAAGCGCAGCAGGGAAATCAGGTCCGCCGCATCGAGCAGGCGCAATTCGGTGGCCACAGGGCTGATCGCTTCGGCCACGATGCGTTCACGCTGGGTGGTGTAGGGGCATTTTTTCATCGCAGTTAGCGCACCCGTCTCTTCTGCGCCTTCGCGGCGTATACCCGATGAACGAGTTCCGCGACGGCTTTGTAAAATATCGACGGGATGACACTATCCACCGAGACTTGCGCAAACATGGAGCGCGCGAGGGGTGGGTCCTCAAAAATGGGGATATCGTTTTCGCGGGCAAGCTCGCGGATCTTCAGTGCGACAAGGTCCTGGCCCTTGGCGATGACCACCGGCGCCTCGTTTTCCTCGCGCACATAGCGCAGCGCCACCGCGTAGTGAGTCGGGTTGGTAATGACGAGCGTTGCGCGTGGTACGTTGTTGATCATGCGGCGGCGCGCACGATCGCGCGCGATCGAGCGCTGGCGCGCCTTGATGATCGGATCGCCCTGCGACTGCTTGTGTTCGTCCTTGATTTCCTGCTTGGTCATGCGCAGCTGGGTGTACCAGTGGTGCCGCGTCCAGAAGAAGTCGACCACCGCCAGCACGAAGGTCGCCAGAAGGATGACGATCATGATCTTCTTCATGATCGTCGCGAACTTGAAGAAGATGACCTGCGGGTCGGAGAACATCGCGTTGAGCGTGCCGAAATATTCCGATTTCAGCGCGAAGACCATGATGGTCGAGACGATGATGATCTTGAACAGCGATTTGCCGAATTCGACCAGGCCGGTGACGCTGAACATCCGCTCCCAGCCCTTGGAAAGCGACACGCGAGAGGCTTGCGGTCTGATCCGCTCGAGCACGAAACTCGGCATGTGCTGCAGGACGTTCGATCCGACGCCAAACAGCATGATGAGGGCGACCGCGGGGAGCAGCAGGGCGCTTGCTTCCCAGGCGAGATGGGTGAACAGCGAGACGACGTCGGTCGCCGAGTTGATGCTCCACTGATCGGGCTGCTCGAACAGATCGCGCAGGCTCTCGCCCATGCGCGCCATGCCGGACGGCAAGAAGAAGACGAGGTACAGATAGAAGGCGAGCGCGGAAGCGAAGATCGGGACTTCGCGGGATATGGGGGTGTTACCCTTCTCCGCTGCGTCCCGCATCTTCTTCTCTGTCGGGTCTTCTGTTTTACTGTCTTTGTCCTGATCGTCGGACACGCCTTTTCCCTCGTTTGCCAGGAATGCGGACAGAGGGCGGATGCCGTCGTCCGCCCGCGGCCTGGTCCGGCCGATTTGATACACCCGCCGTTTCGCCGGTGGCCGGCGATCGGAAACTGCGCCAATTGCCTCTAGACGCTAAACGCCCGCCGATTGGCATACAATCGGCGGGCGCTGCAAGTCTTCAGTTTTCAACAGTCGCTCGGGCCTCAGGCTGCCTGCTGGTCGCCTTCGGTCTCCTTGAGCTGGATCTGGCCGGCATTGGCGAGGCGGATGGCCTCCTGGGCGACCGCGCGGCGGGCAATCGCGATTTCGCGCGGATTGATGCCGGTGGCTCCCGTCTGCAGGTCCGATTCGATCATGCGGCGCGAGCGCGGGCTGATGGCCGAGAGCACGCATTCCTTGATCTCTGCGCTGGCGCCACGCAGCGCCATCGTGAGGATGTCGCCGGAGATGTCGTTGAGCAGCATGACGCGGCTGCGCTGCGGCATGGCCAGCAGATCCTCGAACAGGAAGATCTTCGGACGAACCTTGTTGACGGCTTCCTTGCTGATCGATTCGAGCGAATTGAGCAGTGTATCGACGTCGGGCTTTTCCAGCTCGTTCATGAGTTCCGCGACCTTGGCCGAACCGGTCGAATTGCGCTCGGCGTCGATCTCGGCGATCAGGTCGTGGACCCGGTTCTCGATGATCTGGGCCGCCTTCGGGCTGACGCCCTTGAGGTTGACGGTTCGGTTCATGATGTCGGCGCGCCGGCTTTCCGGAAGCTTGAGCAGCACCTTGGCGCCGAAGGACGACGGCAGCATCGAAAGGATGTAGGCGACCGTCTGCGGATGTTCGCGCATGAGGAACTTGGCGATGAATTCGGGGTCGGCGTCCTGCAGGCGGTCCCAGATGGACGATTCGTAGGCCTGGAAGGCGGTGCGGCGGCCGAGCAGGCCGTCGACTTCTTCCGGCGTAAGGCCTTCCTCGAGAATGCTCTCGATCGCCTTTGCATTGTCCATGAGGCCTGTACCTTCGGTAAACAGGTCCTCGAATTCGTTGACAAGACCCTGCAGCTCATCCGGCGGGATGGTCCGCAGCGTCTGCGCAGACGCGATGATCGTCTGCAGTTCCGCCTGGGTGAAGTATTTCAGCAGCTTTCCGGCCACACCCTTGCCCATGGCAAGCAGCACAGCGGCTGCCTTGTCTGCCTGGGACAGAGGTTTGCCCGTCATTGGGCCGCCGAAATCGTCAAAGTCCATCATGGTCTTTCCTCTCTGGCCCTGGGAGCGGGTCAGGACATCTTGCTACCCATCACTTCGATCAGCTTGACGCCGAAACGCGTATCGTCGTTCTCCAGGACGGTGATCTCGCCGCGCGCGATGCGGCGGCCGTTCACCATGATCTCGACCGGCTCGCCGATCTTCTTGTCGAGCGCGATGATGGCGCCCTCCTCGAGATTCATCAAGCCGGAGACCTGCATGCGGCTCGAACCAAGGACGATCTGCACGTCGATCGGAATGTCCATGATGAGGTCGAGATTGGCGGTCAGCGCACTGCCCGGTTCGGCTGACGCGCTAGGCGCTGCACCAAAGGACGTGTCGCCGAAGGAGCTGCTGCCGAACGCGTCGCCACCGCCGAAATCGGAAGATGGAGCGTTGAGCGCGCCACCGCCGAAATCGCTCTCGAATGCGGACAGCGGGTCGGCCTTGCCGTCGCCCATGGCGAAGTCGTCACCAAGGCCGCCGCCGAAATCGGAGCCGATGTCGGGCAGTGTGCCCTCGGCATCGTTCTTCAGCACGCCGCGCAGGTCGTCGATCGCCTGGTCGAAATCGGTGTCGCTGCCGGGCATCGCCAGCGCGTCGTCTTCGATAATAGGTGTCTTCTTCGTAGCCATGGATTGATTATTCCCGTTGAAACTTGCCTCAACCTGCCTTGTCGCCAAAGTGGGTCGAATGGCTTAGCCCATCAAATGCTTCAATATCTCGTCTTCGCTGCTGATGTTGTCCTTGACCCGCACGGTATAATGTTCCCCGGCGCGGCCGAATTCGCAGCGATACATTTCCTTGCCGTTGGCGCTGACGTCGACCGTCACGTCGCCCTTGTCGCGGAAAGGAATGACGTCGCCGGCGGCAAGTCGCGAAATGGTGTTCAGCGTCAGGGTCTGGAGGCGGATCTTCGCCTGCAGCGTGACCTGCGAGCGCCGCACCTGCTCGGCGATCTGCTCGGCCCATTCCTTCTTGTTGCGCGACATCTGATTCTTGGACTTCGGAACCGTCACGACGGTCTTCAGCAGCGCCTTCTGCGGCACGACGAGATAGAATTCGGACGACACGGTGCCGAGGTCGATGCGCATCTTGATGGTCGCGGCGAACTGGTCGACATGATCGGTCTCAGGCTTCGGGCGATCTTCCGCATTGTGCGGCTTGTCGATCAGCGGCTCGAACCCGCCGGCTGCATTGACGCCGGAACGCAGCACGTTGGCGATCTTGTCGAACACCATTGAGGAAAGATCGAGCTCGATGCGCGACAGCGGCCGATGGATCGGCTCCTCGATCGTCTCGGGAAGTGCGCCGAGCAGGTTCTCCATCAAGGTGATGATGAAGCTGTTGCCGCAGGCAAGAACGAAATGCGGGCTCCAGTTGCGCAATTGCGTGTCGGCCAGGACGACGTTGTCGCCCAGGTCCGCAACCAGATCGCTCATCAGGCCTGTCTCGTGACCGGCATAAGCGACTTCCATCGCCAGGCCGGTCTCGCTGTGGAAGATGTCGGGCAGAAACCCGGCGTAGAGATCGCCGAATTCCGAGCAGAGCTTCGCGAGCGTCGCTCGGTCGCCGAGTGCACCGGTCAGCCGAGCCAGCAGGGCCTGATCGATCGGGGGAGCGGGATTGGTTTCGAGCTCGGTCATCGTCATGCCGCCTTGTTCTCGCCACCCGGGTTCATCATTTCCTGCTCGACCGCGTCGATCGAGGGCCGTTCATAGGCCGAGATCGTCTTGCGGCCGTATTCGAGGGCCACCTGCGGAACCGAGCCGTTCATGTAGGCGAGCAGCGTCTGCTTGACGATGATGTAGAGACGATGCTGTTTCGTGCGCACGGTCTTGATCTGGGTGATCAGCGGGTTGCAGAGGCAGTAGGAAAGGAAGATGCCGAGCATGGTGCCGACAAGTGCGGCGCCGATCAGGCCGCCGAGAACTTCTGGCGATTCGTTGATCTTGCTCATCGCCTTGATAACGCCGAGAACCGCCGCGACGATACCGATGGCCGGGAAGCTGTCGCCCATGGACGTCATCGCGTGATAGGGCTTCATCTTGTCGTAGAGGATGGTGTTGATTTCCTCGTCCATCAGGGCCTCGATCTCATGGCTGCGGGCATTGCCGATGATGATGAGGCGGACGTAGTCGCAGATGAACGAGGTCAGTTCCTTGTTCTTCAGGACGCTCGGAGCAGCCTGGAAGATGGTGGATTCGTCCGGATTGTCGATGTGGGCTTCGATCTCGTTGCGCGACTTGGTGCGAAGGTCGCGCATCAGCGAATAAAGAACGCCGAGCACGTCAAGATAGGCACGCTCCTTGGGAACCGAATGCTTGAAGGCCTCACCCAGAGCCTTGCCGGTGTCTTTGACCACCTTCATCGGGTTGGCCATGATGAAGCCGCCGACACCGGCGCCGCCGATGATCATAAGCTCGAACGGCTGCACGAGAACGTCGACATGGCCGCCCATGGCCATGAATCCCCCGAGGACGCAGCCGATGGTTATGACAAATCCAATAATGATATTCATTTCGTGCCCGCATCTGAACGTTGCTTTTCAGCACAAGCGATACGGACCCTGCCTTGCGTGAGGCTGAACCCCGGGCGTTGACGGTTTGTGAACCTACAGACAGCTTCGCGCAAGCCTTTTGCCTCAAGAAGAGCGATAACGGACGCATTTTCCGATTGTCCATATCGAAAGGCGCAACGACCGTGACGACGACTTACACGAGCTACCAGCAGATTACGCAGAACATCGACAAATCGATCGAGCGCGTCGCCCAGGCACCGGACGCGGCGCGCGAGACCGAATACTATTTGTCGAACATCGGCGACATCAAGTCCGTCGACGAATTCATGGCCGATACACGCCTCTACAATTATGCGCTGAAGGCGCACGGTCTGGAAGACATGGCCTATGCCAAGGCCTTCATCCGCAAGGTTCTGACGGAAGGCGTGACCAAGGACGATGCCTTCGCCAACCAGCTGACCGACAGCCGCTACGCCAACCTCGCCACGACGCTCAACTTCGAAGCGCATGGCACGGCCGCGACGTCGTTCGACAAGGCCCAGCAGGGCGTGGTCGACCTCTACATGCGCGAGACGCTGGAGCAGGAAGCCGGCAACGACAATACCGGCGTTCGCCTCGCGCTCTACTTTGAGCGCAACGCTTCCAAGATCACCTCCGCGATGGACATCCTCGCCGACGACGCCCTGGCCCAGGTGGTTCGCACCACGCTGCAGTTGCCCGTCGAATTCGCGGCAGCGGACATCGACCAGCAGGCGGACTTTCTCGAGCGCGTGCTCGACATCGAGGATTTCCAGGACACCGAGAAGACCGGCAAGTTCCTGGAGCGCTTCACCGCGATGTGGGAAATGGAGAACCCTTCGGAAAACTACGATCCGCTGGCGGTCTTCGGTTCCTCGTCCGGTTACGGCATTTCGCCGGACCTTCTCATTTCCATCAATTCCCTGAAGCTCGGAGGCAGCTAAGTGCAATCCGGATTATACGTATCCCTTTCGTCGCAGATGGCGCTCGAACGCCGTCTGACGACGATCGCCGACAACATGGCCAACCTCAACACGGTTGGTTTCCGCTCCACCGAGGTCAAGTTCGACGAGGTGCTGAGCAAGACGCAGAACGACATCAACGCCAAGATCGCCTTCGTCAACCAGGGTAACGACTACCTGTCGACCAAGAACGGCGAACTGGCGAATACCGGCAATACGCTCGACTTCGCCATCAAGGGCGATGCCTGGTTCGCCATCGATACGCCGATCGGCCAGGTGCTGACCCGCGATGGCCGCTTTACCATGAAGGAAACCGGCGAACTGGTCTCCGTGCGTGGCTATCCCATACTCGACGCCGGTGGCGCACCAATCCAGCTGAACCGTGCGGGTGGCCCGCCGACGGTCGGCGCCGACGGCAAGGTCATCCAGGACGACCGCCAGGTGGCGACCATCGGTCTCTTCACCGCCGACATCACCAAGGGCTTCGTCCGCTACGACAACAGCGGTGTCTCGATGGTGGACCAGCCGCAGCCGGTCGTGGACAATCCGGAAGTGTCCGTCATGCAGGGCTATGTCGAGAATTCCAATGTCAACGGCATTGGCGAGATGACCCAGCTCATCCAGGTCAATCGCGCCTTCGAAAGCATCAGCTCGCTGATGCGCGACAGCGAGTCCTCGCTCAGCAACGCCATCAAGGTTCTCGGCGGCTCAAGCTGAACCTGAAGTCTTCAATTTCTGGCGGAAGAGATGTCGCAGATGCCCGAGCTGTCCCCAAAACTGACCCAGATGGCCGGGCTCGCCGCCCGTTATGCCAATCCGGAATACTCCGTCACCCAGGGCGGGCACGTCCGCACGATCGCCGCCGGCCACTACACGGTATCGGGCCTGTCGCGCCACCTGCGGCTCGGCGAATTCGTCGCTCATCGCAGCCGGACCGGCATCCATCTGGGCGAGGTCATCCGCGTCGAACCGGATCTCGCCTATGTCTGCCCGATCGAGCCGGGCGAGCCGATCGGCATCCATGACGTGGTGATCCGCAAGGGCGCCTTCCGCATCGCCCCCGACGACAGCTGGTGCGGCCGCACGATCAACGCGCTCGGCGATCCGATCGACGGCGGTGCGCCGCTTTCGCCGGGCTCCGTTCGTCGCGCGATCTCGAACAGCGCCCCGCCTTCGATGACCCGCAGCCGCGTCGAGAAGGGCTTCCGCACCGGGGTCAGGGCGATCGATCTCTTCTCTCCGCTGTGCCTCGGCCAGCGTCTCGGCATCTTCGCCGGCTCCGGCGTCGGCAAGTCCACGCTTCTGTCGATGCTGGCGCGCGCCGATGCCTTCGACAAGGTGGTGATCTCGCTGGTCGGCGAACGTGGCCGCGAAGTGCGCGAATTCATCGAGGATACGCTCGGGCCGAACATGGCGAAGTCCGTGGCCGTCGTCGCCACCAGCGACGAAAGCCCGATGCTGCGCAAGATGGCGCCGCTGACCGCGATCACCATTGCCGAGCATTTTCGCGACCAGGGCGAGAACGTGCTGTTCATCGTCGACAGCGTCACCCGCTTCGCCCATGCCATTCGCGAGGTGGCGACCGCCGCCGGCGAACCGCCGATCGCGCGCGGCTACCCGGCCTCGGTGTTCACCGAGCTGCCGCGCCTGCTCGAGCGCGCCGGCCCCGGAGAGGAAGGCACAGGCACGATCACCGCGATCATCTCCATCCTGGTCGACGGCGACAATCACAACGATCCGATCGCCGACTCCACCCGCGGCATTCTCGACGGGCACATCGTGCTCGACCGCAGCCTTGCCGACGAGGGCCGCTATCCGCCGATCAATCCGCTCACCTCGATCTCGCGACTGGCGCGCAAGGCCTGGACGGGCGAGCAGGAAAAGCTCGTCTCGCGGCTCAAGGCGCTGATCCATCGCTTCGAGGAGACCCGCGACCTGCGCCTCATTGGCGGCTATCGTCCCGGCAGCGACGCTGACCTCGATATGGCGATCAAGCAGGTGCCGGTGATCTATGAAGTCCTGAAACAGACGCCCGGCGAGAGGCCGGCCGCCGATGCCTATGCCGATCTGGCGAATGCGCTGAAGGCCGCCCAGGGCGGCAACCAGCCCGCCGCGGCTGCAAGAACGAGAGGGTGACCGTGACCGATTTCGACGCCGACGAACCTGTAGCGCCGCCGAAGCCTTCGGTGCGCAACCGGATTTCAACGACTGACCGTGTGCTTGGCTTGACCGGCGTGGCGCTTGCCTGCGCGGCGGCCTTCTTTCCCTGGTATGTCTTCTTCAACGAGGAGAAATTCGGCATCCAGGTGGCCGACTGGAAGCACACCCGCGACCTTCCCGAAGGCCCCGGCCGCAATGTTTTCAGCGTCTCGCCGCTGGCGATGGTCGATAATGACGACGAGGGCGGTGGAGAGTCGTCGGGCACGGCGGTCGATCCGCTGGTAACCGCCACGGTCTCGAAGCTCGGCGCGGAGAAGCTCGCGGGCGACGAGATGCCCGAGGCCCAGCCTTTCCCGGGCCGCAGCGGCTTCCGCCTGCTCCACGTCGCCAACGGGCGCGCGCTGATCGAAGACAATTCGGGCATGTACATGGTTCGCGTCGGCTCCATCCTGCCGGACAACAGCCGGGTAGCGACGCTCGAACAGCGCGACGGCAAGTGGGTGATCGTCACATCCACGGGTGAAGTCTACCAGAACGACTGACCGGAAAACCCGGCGAAGCTTTGCCGGTCATGGTCTCCTTCGAGCCGCTTCCGCCTCGTTGAGCGCCGCGATCACGTCGGCATCGGTGAGTTGCGGAAAATCCCGGTAGCTGAACCCGATCGCGCCGAGGGCGCTCAGGCCCTCGAGGACGACGACCTCGTCGACGTCGCCCCTCAGCATATCAAGCGCATCCTGCGAGGCGACCGGCACGGCGAGCACGATCCTGGCCGGCTTCTGCGCCTTCAGGCCCTTGATGGCGGCCCTGACCGTCGCTCCCGTGGCAATGCCGTCGTCGACGACGATCGCCACCCGGCCTTCGATGGCTATGGGATCCCGGCCGCTGAAGTAGAGCTTGTTGCGCCGGTGGATCTCCGCCAGTTCACGGGCTGCGACCGCTTCGAAGGCGGCCGGAGCGACGCCCGAAAAGTCGATCACGTTGTCGTTGCGGACGGTGAACGGTTTCTCCCCGTCGACGATCGCTCCCATGGCAAGTTCCGGCTGGCTGGGCAGGCCAAGCTTGCGCACCAGCAGCAGCGTCATCGGCGCCTTGAGGCGGCGGGCCACCGGCAATGCCACCTCGACCCCACCCCTCGGCAGGGCGATGACCACGGCGTCGGCCTTGCGGAAGCGCTGCAGCGCGTCGGCAAGCTGTTCACCGGCCTCTTTTCGGTTGTTGAACGACATGGGTCCCGCATGCCTCCTCGTCGGTTTTTGGCCGGAAATATCCGATCTTCCCCTCCGTAAGTCCCACGCAAGTTTACCGCTCTAGGTTCGGGACAGAAAATGGCGGAGAAAAGTCCATGCAACCCATCCAGCTTTTCCAACTGGCAGCCAGACAGGCCGACTGGCTAGCTGTACGTCAGGAGGTTGTGGCGAGCAACATTGCCAACGCCAACACCCCGAAATACCTGGCCAAGGACATTACCCCCTTCAGCGCGGTCCTCGATACCACGACGACGGTGCAGATGGCGCGGACCAATCCCAATCACATGGCGCTGAGCGATCTTAGCGACGAAGACATTGCGGTCAAGGAATCGGAGCTCAACGACGAGATCGGCATGCAGGAGTCCGGCAATTCGGTCTCGATTGCCGAGGAGCTGACCAAGACCGGCGAAATCAAGCGGCAGCACGAGCTCAATACGAACCTCGTCGCTTCCTTCCATCGCATGATGCTGATGACGGTGAAGAGATAAAATGACAGATCCTCTGAGTGCAGCCCTCAAGATCGCCGGCAGCGGACTGGAAGTCCAGTCCACCCGCCTGCGCATCGTTTCCGAAAACATCGCCAACGCCCGTTCGACCGGCGACACGCCGGGTGCCGATCCCTATCGCCGCAAGACGGTGACCTTCGGCACCGAACTCGACCGCGCAAGCGGCACCGACGTTGTGAAGGTCAAGACGATCGGCGTCGATGATTCCGACTACATCGAGGAATACGAACCGGGCCATCCGGCTGCCGACGAGAACGGCGTCGTCAAGATGCCGAACGTCAACATCCTGATCGAGATGGGCGACATGCGGGAAGCGAACCGCACCTACGAAGCCAATCTCCAGACCATCAAGCAGACCCGTGAGCTGCTGTCCCAGACCATTTCACTTCTGAAGGCCTCGCAATGATCGATCAAATCCAGAACGTCGGCTCGCTCTCCAAGGTGACTGGCCTCGACAGCATTGCCACCGATGCCATCTCCTCGACGACGACCAGCGTCGGCGCGACGCCCGGCAGTTCGACCGGCGTCAGCTTCGCCAGCGTCCTCGGCGACATGGCGAATTCGACGGTACACAACATCAAGCAGGCGGAAGTCGCCTCCTTCGAGGGCATGACCGGCAAGGCCGACACCCGCGAAGTCGTCGATGCCGTCCTTGCGGCGGAACAGTCCCTGCAGACGGCGATTGCGCTCCGCGACAAGATCGTCTCGGCCTATCTCGAAATAACGAAAATGCAGATTTAGCGAATTTGAGGACGAACACATGAGAGCGCTCGCCATCGCAGCCACGGGCATGGATGCCCAGCAGACCAATCTTGAGGTCATTGCGAACAACATCGCCAACATCAACACGACCGGTTACAAGCGCGCACGCGCCGAGTTCACCGATCTGCTCTACCAGACCGAACGCGCTCAGGGCGTGCCGAACCGTGCCAACCAGGCGATCGTGCCGGAAGGCGCAAATATCGGTCTCGGCGTGCAGACCGCAGCGGTGCGCAACATCCACACCCAGGGCGAACTCGCCCAGACCTCGAACGAACTCGACCTGGCGCTCGTCGGTCGCGGCTGGTTCCAGATCGAATCCCCGGATGGCACGACGCTCTACAGCCGCTCCGGTGCGTTCAATACCAATGCCGACGGCCAGCTGGTGACGATCGACGGCTATGCCGTCGTTCCCGGCATCACCGTGCCGCAGGACGCCAGCGAAGTCGTCGTCTCGCGGACCGGCCAGGTTTCGGCCCGCATCGGCAACAGCTCTGACTTCACCGATCTCGGCCAGCTGACGATCGCCAACTTTGCCAACGAGGCAGGCCTGAAGCCGCTCGGCGACAACCTGTTCGCGCAGACTGCCGCCTCGGGCGAGGCCATCGTCGCGGCTCCGGAAGATCCGGGTTTCGCCTACATCAAGCAGGGCTACCTGGAATCGTCGAACGTCGATTCCGTCAAGGAGATCACCGACATGATCTCGGCCCAGCGCGCCTATGAAATGAACTCCAAGGTCATCCAGACCGCCGACGAGATGGCTCAGATCGTCAGCAAAAATCTGAAGTAAGGACGGAGGCAGGCAAACATGACGTTTCGCCGGATCACGAGATACCTGGCCAGCGCGGCGGTCGCAGCGACCGTCGCCGCTTCCCTGTGGGCAGCGCCGCAAGCCGCGTACGCGCAGGCTTTCGCGGTCGTGCCGACCCAGACGGTCTATCCCGGCGAAACCTTGACTGCATCGCAGCTCGAGGAAGTCGCTGTCACCAATCCGAACATCGCCGGCGGCTATGCGCAGTCGATCGCCGAGGTCGAAGGCATGATCTCCAAGCGCACGCTGCTGCCGGGACGGACCATTCCCGTTGCCAGCCTGAGACCGCCCTATGCGATCAACCGCGGCGCCAATATCCGGCTGACCTTCACGCTCGGCAGCATGACGATCTCCGCCTCCGGCACGCCGCTCTCCGACGCGTCGGTGGGCGACGTCATCAAGGTCCGCAATCTCGATTCCGGCGTCATCGTCACCGGCACGGTGCTGGCGGACGGAACAGTACAGGTGATGGCGAAATGAAGACTTTCCGCTTGTCCAGGATCGCACTCGTCGTGCTCGCGGCGATGCTCTGGCCCGGCATCGGGGCCGAAGCCGCAGGCTCGCGCATCAAGGACATCGCCTCGCTGCAGTCGGGACGCGACAACCAGCTGATCGGCTATGGCCTGATCGTCGGCCTGCAGGGCTCGGGCGACAGCCTGCGCTCATCGCCGTTCACCGACCAGTCGATGCGCGCCATGCTGCAGAACCTCGGCATCTCGACGCAGGGTGGCCAGTCGAACGCGAAGAACGTCGCTGCCGTCATGGTGACGGCGACGCTGCCGCCTTTTTCGAGCCCCGGCAGCCGGATCGACGCAACCGTCAGCTCGCTGGGTGACGCCACCTCGCTGCGCGGCGGCACGCTGGTCATGACCTCGCTCACCGGCGCCGACGGCCAGATCTATGCCGTGGCCCAAGGCTCGGTCATCGTCTCGGGCTTCAATGCCCAGGGGCAGGCGGCCAATCTCCAGGAAGGCATCACGACCTCCGGCCGCGTGCCGAACGGCGCGATCATCGAACGCGAGCTGCCGTCGAAGTTCAAGGATTCGGTCAATCTCGTCCTGCAACTGCGCAACCCCGACTTCACGACCTCGATCCGCATCGCCGACACGGTCAACGCGTTCGCACGCGCGGCCTTTGGCGCGCCGATCGCCGAGGCGCGCGACAGCCAGGAAGTGATCGTGCAGAAGCCGCGCACCGCCGACCTCGCCCGCCTGATGGCCGACATCGAAAACCTGCTGGTCGAGACCGATTCGCCGGCCAAGGTCGTGATCAACGAGCGCACCGGCACGATCGTCATCGGCGCCGAAGTCCGTGTCTCGAAGGTCGCCGTCAGCTACGGAACCCTGACCGTCCAGGTCACCGAGACCCCTCAGATCATCCAGCCGGAGCCCTTCTCCCGCGGCCAGACCGCGGTTCAGGACCAGACCGACATCCTGGCCCAGAAAGAGGGCGGCAATGTCGCCATCGTCGACGGGCCGGATCTGCGCACTCTCGTCAGCGGCCTCAACAATATCGGCGTGAAGCCAGACGGCATCATCGCCATCCTGCAGGGCATCAAGTCGGCCGGCGCCCTGCAAGCGGAGCTTGTCCTGCAATGACGTCCATGACCTCGACCATTTTCTCCCTCCGCCCGCGCAATCTCTTGCTGGTTGCCGGCATGGCGCTTCTGCCGCTGGCTTCCGGCAGCGCCCAGGAGCAGAAGCCGGCGCCGGATACGGCATCGCAGGCCGAGATCCAGCAGTTCTGCACCAGCATCGCCGACCCGGCGCGCGACCAGCGCTACCTGCTGCAGAAGCAGGAGCTGGAAAAGCTCCAGGCCGATGTCGACAAGCGCATCGCCGTGCTCGAGCAGCGCCGCGCCGAATACGAGGACTGGCTGACCCGCCGCAATGCTTTCATGAAGCAGGCGGAAGGCAATCTCGTCGAGATCTACAAGAAGATGAAGCCTGATGCGGCGGCACCGCAGCTCGAGGAGATCGATCCGATCCTCGCCGCCGCCGTCATCATGAAACTTCCGGCCCGCCAGTCGAGCCTCATCCTCAGCGAAATGGAAGCCCAAAAGGCGGCCATGGTCGCGGCCATCATGTCGAGTGCCGCCGACCCGAATACTTCGAAGGACCCGTCATGATCAAGCGTTCCCCGGCAGTCCTGGCCGTCCTCTTCCTCGCCGGATGCCAGAGCCAGACCCTGAAGGAAATCGGCAACGCACCGTCGATGAGCCCGATCGGCAGCGGCCTGCGTTACAGCCAGACGCCGCAGATGGCGCTTTATCCGAAACAGCCGCGCGCCATGGCAAGCGGCTATTCGCTGTGGAGCGACAGCCAGTCGGCGCTGTTCAAGGACGCCCGTGCGTTGAACGTGGGCGACATCCTGACGGTCAACATCCAGATCAACGACAAGGCGTCCTTCGAGAACGAGACCGACCGCAGCCGCACCAACAAGAGCGGCATGAACTGGTCGACGAGCGCGGACTTCTTCGGCTACAAGCCGCCGGAAACGACCGGCGAGCTCGGTTCGGGCTCCGACACCAGCACGCAGGGCAAGGGCTCGACCGAGCGTTCGGAAAAGCTGACGCTTCTCGTTGCAGCTGTCGTCACCGGCATTCTCGAGAACGGCAACCTCTTGATCAGCGGTTCGCAGGAAGTGCGCGTCAACCACGAGATCCGCATCCTCAACGTCGCCGGTATCGTCCGTCCGCAGGATGTCGATGCCGACAACACGATCTCTTACGAGCGGATCGCGGAAGCACGTATCTCCTATGGCGGCCGCGGTCGCCTGACGGAAGTCCAGCAGCCACCGGTCGGCCAGCAGGTCGTCGACCTCTTCTCGCCGATCTGACGCACGCAACCCGGCAAGCTGGAAGGAACGGCAGAGCAGATGGAACAGGCCGAAGGCACAGAGAAGAAGAAGAAGTCGGCAACCGTGATGCTTATCGCGGCGATCGCCGTCCTGACGCTCGTCGGCGGGGGAGGGGGCTGGGTGATCGGCTCCATGCTCGCGCCGAAGATCCAGGCCGTGGAGGAGGCGAACAAGGCGGCTGAAGCCGAGAAGGCTGCCAAGGCCGGCGGCCATGGCGAGAGCAAACCCGAGGAGGGGCTTCCCCACGTCGCCACCGAGGCGAACGGCATCGTCCAGCTCGAGCCGATCACCACCAATCTCGCCTATCCTTCCGAGAACTGGATACGCCTCGAAGTGGCGCTGATGTTCAATGGCGCGACGGACGTGAAGATCGCCGAGGACGTCCACCAGGATATCCTGGCTTATCTGCGGACCGTTTCGCTGCAGCAGATCGAGGGGCCGCGCGGCTTCCAGTATCTGAAGGATGACATCCAGGAGCGTGTTGACCTTCGCTCCGAAGGGCGCGTATCGAAGGTGATGTTCAGGACTTTTGTAATCGAATGATTCGGTTCCTCCTTCTTGCCGCCGTCATGATGATGGTGCCGGAACTGGCCGCGGCGCAGCAATTGCCCACGGACCTCTTCAACACGCCGATCGACGGCTCGGTCGCCGCCTGGATCATCCGCACTTTCGGCCTGCTGACGGTCCTGTCCGTCGCGCCCGGTATCCTGATCATGGTCACGAGCTTTCCCCGCTTCGTGATCGCCTTTTCCATCCTGCGATCCGGCATGGGGCTCTCCTCGACGCCGTCCAACATGATCCTGACGAGCCTGGCGCTGTTCATGACCTTCTACGTCATGTCGCCGACCATGGACCGCGCCTGGACGGAGGGCGTCCAGCCGCTGCTGGAGAACCGCATGACCGAGGCCCAGGCGGTCCCGGCCATTGCCGAGCCCTTCCGCACCTTCATGACGGCCAATACCCGCGACAAGGACCTGAAGCTCTTCGTCGACATCGCCAATGAGCGCGGCCAGACGCCGGTGGTCGGCGACAAGGTCGACTACCGCGTACTCGTCCCGGCCTTCATGCTCTCGGAGATCCGCCGCGGTTTCGAGATCGGCTTCCTGATCGTTCTGCCCTTCCTGGTCATCGACATGATCGTCGCGACGATTACCATGGCCATGGGTATGATGATGTTGCCGCCGACCTCGATCTCGCTGCCGTTCAAGATCCTGTTCTTCGTCCTGATCGACGGCTGGAACCTGCTCGTCGGCAGCCTGGTACGCTCCTTCTCCTGACCTGATGCGCATGGCCAGGTGAGCGTCGGAGCTCATGTCTCGTCCCGTTTCTGGATGGCGGAATTAACCATCCCGCTCGGCCAATCCTCCGAAAAGTCAGAAAAAACCCATATATTTCAATAGATTGAAAATAGTTCGCATTTTTTTCACGGAAATGCGGCTGAAAACGATTTTTTAACCAGTTGGCTTCAGCCGACGTTAAAGTCCCTGCTGTCTTTTAGGGGTCAGAGGCGGATTAATTCACAGACCAATTAATTGACATGACGTCGACCCCCTCTGCCGGATCTATAACCCGGCATGTCCCTCTCTCGTATTCTGTTTCCAAGGGGACACACCAATGACTAGCATCATGACCAACAACGCTGCTATCGCAGCGCTCGACACGCTCCGCTCGATCAACAAGGGCCTGAACGAGACCCAGAACCGTATTTCTTCCGGTTACCGCGTCGAATCGGCTTCCGACAACGCTGCCTACTGGTCGATCGCCACCACCATGCGTTCGGACAACAAGGCTCTCTCGGCCGTTTCCGACGCCCTCGGCCTCGGCGCTGCCAAGACCGACACGGCCTACACCGGCATGGAAGCCGCGATCGAAGTCGTCACCGAAATCAAGGCCAAGCTGGTTGCTGCTCGCGAACCGGGCGTTGACAAGGACAAGATCAACAAGGAACTGACCGAGCTCAAGTCGCAGCTGTCTTCGATTTCCGAATCGGCTTCGTTCTCGGGCGAAAACTGGCTCTACAACGAATCGACGACCGCTGTCGGCACCAAGGAAATGGTCGGCTCGTTCGTTCGCGCTGCCGACGGCACCGTCTCGGTCGAACTGCTGTCCTTCGATGCCGCCACCTCGGTCCTGATCGACACCAACACCGCGACCCGCGGCCTGCTGACCAAGGACTACTCGGTCTCCGTCGATGACGGCTCGGGCACCGCGACCACCGCGACCTACTTCCTGATCGATGCCGGCGGCACCGGCACGTCCGGTTCGGTCGTCGAACTGTCCTCGGCCACGACCGACGACGAAGTCGAAGGCATGATCTCGGCCGTCGACGCCATGCTCGCCGACATGACCGACGCTGCTGCAACCCTCGGCGCCACCAACAGCCGCCTGGAAATGCAGACCGACTTCGTCGCCGACCTTCGCGATGTAATCGACACCGGTGTCGGCCGCCTCGTCGATGCCGACATGAACGAGGAATCGACCCGCCTCAAGGCTCTGCAGACGCAGCAGCAGCTCGGCATCCAGGCGCTGTCGATCGCCAACTCCAACTCGGAAAACATCCTCTCGCTGTTCCGTTAATCGGAGCAACGGCACCGGCCTTCTTGGGCCGGCAGGGATCGGAAGGGGCCGCGCCAGCCATGGCGCGGCCCCTTCTTTTCGTTAACGGCCGGATACCTTTGTTAACGGATTGATAAAAATCACGCGCTGCATTTAGGTTTTGTTAACTCTGATGCGGTCAAGTGCAGTCATTAGCGGTGGATTAATTTCTAACTCAGACACGAATTAATTGGCATGAAGTCGCCCCACCGCGGCCGGAAGCACTGACCGGCATGTCCCTCCATACTGGAACCTAAGGGGCATTCAATGACCAGCCTGATGACCAACACCGCAGCAATCGCGGCACTCGACACCCTTCGCTCGATCAGCGCCAGCCTCGGGGAAACCCAGAAGCGCGTTTCCTCCGGCTACAAGGTCGAAACCGCTTCCGACAACGCCGCCTACTGGTCGATCGCCACCACGATGCGCTCCGACAACATGGCTCTGGGCGCCGTTGAGGACGCTCTGGGCTTCGGCGCGGCAAAGACCGATACTGCCTACACCGGTCTTGAGGCGACCGTCGATGTGGTCACCGAGATCAAGGCCAAGCTCGTGGCAGCCCGCGAGCCGGGCGTCGACAAGGACAAGATCAACAAGGAACTGTTGGAACTCAAGGCGCAGTTGGCCTCGATCTCTGAATCGGCATCCTTCTCCGGCGAGAACTGGCTTTTCAACGCGACTGCCGGCGCCGTCGGCACCAAGGAAATGTCCGGCTCCTTCGTTCGCTCCGCCGATGGCACGGTCTCGGTCTCGACGCTGACCTTCGACACTGCCGACTCCGTCCTGATCGACACCGTCGATGCGACCCGCGGCCTGCTGACCAAAGACTATTCGGTCGCGGTCGACGACGGCACGGCCTCCGGTACCACCATGACCTACTACCTGGTTAATGCCGGCGGCACCGGCACTTCCGGCTCCGTCGTGGAACTTTCAAGCGCAACCACGGATGACGAGGTGGAAGGCATGATCAGCGCAGTCGAAGCTATGCTTATGGATATTACCGATGCGGCCGCCACCCTTGGTGCGATCAACATGCGCGTCGAGATGCAGGCCGACTTCGTCGCCGACCTGATGGACGTGATCGACACCGGCGTCGGCCGCCTCGTCGATGCCGACATGAACGAGGAATCGACCCGCCTCAAGGCTTTGCAGACGCAGCAGCAGCTCGGCATCCAGGCGCTGTCGATCGCCAACACCAACTCCGAAAACGTGCTCTCGCTGTTCAAGTAAAGCCCGGCAAACCAAGACTTTTCTTCGTCCGCAGACAGGTCGGGCCGTGCACCGGAAGGTGCGCGGCCCGATGCCTTTTTGGGCAGTTGAACAGATATTTTCAAATTCCGTCGTCCACTTCAGAACCTATTAACCTTAATCGGGTTCAATAGGATCATTAAAACGACGGATTAACCAACTGTAAACAAAGGTTAATTGCATGACGCAGGCTGTCGTTGCCGGTAGTTAGACCCGGAATGTCCCTTTCCCATATCCTGTTCACGAGGGGCAGTATCTATGACGAGTATCATGACGAACACCGCTGCAATTGCAGCACTTGACACCCTGCGTTCGATCAACGCCGGCCTCAACGAAACCCAGAGCCGCGTCTCTTCCGGTTACCGCGTCGAATCGGCTTCCGACAACGCTGCTTACTGGTCGATCGCCACCACCATGCGTTCGGACAACAAGGCTCTCTCGGCTGTCGAAGACGCTCTCGGCCTCGGCGCTGCCAAGACCGACACGGCCTACACCGGCATGGAAGCCGCGATCGAAGTCGTCACCGAAATCAAGGCCAAGCTGGTTGCTGCTCGCGAACCGGGCGTTGACAAGGAAAAGATCAACAAGGAACTGACGGAACTCAAGGCGCAGCTGACTTCGATCTCCGAATCGGCTTCGTTCTCGGGCGAAAACTGGCTCTACAACGAATCGACGACCGCTGTCGGCACCAAGGAAATGGTCGGCTCGTTCGTTCGCGC
>NZ_KI912495.1:411256-535257 GCF_000518785.1 Paenirhizobium selenitireducens ATCC BAA-1503
CGACCCGCCTCAAGGCTCTGCAGACGCAGCAGCAGCTCGGCATCCAGGCGCTGTCGATCGCCAACTCCAACTCGGAAAACATCCTCTCGCTGTTCAAGTAAGATCCGGAAGGGCCGGAAACCCGGCCCTCCATCTTCAGCGCATCCTGAAAACCGCGGTCTCACGACCGCGGTTTTTTCGTTTTTGCCCCTGCCGGGCAGACAGTGCGAAATCTAGCCCTTTGATCTTGACGATTTGTTCATACAGCTTAACAAATCCTTATTGCGTTAACCTTTTGTTAACTCTAATATCATTAAGAACTCGTTAAGAGCGTCGGGTCGGTCACCAGGGCAAACAGTTGATCGATGTGCATGAAGCAGTCCGTCGTCGCCGGTAGATTTTGACAAATCCGGCATGTCCCGTATTCAATTTTGGGGCACCAGATGACCAGCATCATGACCAACACCGCCGCAATGGCGGCTCTGCAAACCCTCCGCAGCATCGATTCCAACATGCAGGAAACGCAGGCGCGGGTATCCTCTGGCTACCGTGTCGCCACGGCTGCCGACAACGCCGCCTATTGGTCGATCGCGACCACCATGCGTTCCGACAATTCCGCTCTCTCCACCGTGCAGGACGCCCTCGGCCTTGGCGCCGCAAAGACCGACACCGCCTATACCGGTCTCGAGTCCGCCGTCGAAGTGGTGACCGAAATCAAGTCCAAGCTCGTGGCCGCGCGCGAACCCGGCGTCGACAAGAGCAAGATCAACAAGGAGCTCTCCGAGCTCAAGAACCAGCTCGCCGCGATTGCCGAATCGGCATCCTTCTCCGGCGAGAACTGGCTGTTCAACGAATCCACGGCCGCTCCGGGCACGAAGGAAATCGTCGCTTCGTTCAATCGCGCTTCCGACGGCGCGGTCTCGGTCACGACGCTCGCCTTCGACACCTCCGAATCGGTGCTGATCGACACCAAGGACGCTAACAACGGCGTTCTGACCAAGGGCTTCCAGGTCACCCAGCCCTCCGGCGCCACGACCACGGTCGCCACCTACTTCCTGATCGATGCCAGCGCGACGACGGGTGCCACCGGTTCGGAAATCATTCTGACCACCTCGATGAGCGACGACGAACTGGACGGCATGATCAGCGCGGTCGATGCCATGCTGCAGCGACTGACTGACTCGGCCTCCACCCTCGGCGCCATCACCAGCCGCATCGAGATGCAGGACGAATTCGTCTCGACGCTGATGGACGTGATCGACAAGGGCGTCGGTCGTCTGGTCGATGCCGACATGAACGAGGAATCGACCCGGCTGAAAGCGCTCCAGACCCAGCAGCAGCTCGGCATCCAGGCGCTGTCGATCGCCAATACCAATGCGGAAAACATCCTGACGCTGTTCAAGTAATCCGCTGCAACGGACCGGAGTTGATCTTTTCCGTTTCTACCGTGCCGCCGGTCATCGGCATAAGGTGGAGCCGTTGGACCGCGCAACTGCCCTGGCGCGGTCCAACACCTTCATCCTCGCACAAGTTTGGGCTTCTAGTCTCGGATGAGGCAAATGGCACTTTCGCCAGGCGCAACGTGGTTCAACCTCGAAGACTGACGCCGGCACTGGATGGCATGATGACTATGCGCGTTCCGAATGTATTTATGAATTTCAGGATATTCTCATATCGCCGCGACCGCATGCCGGCAGTTCTCGTCACGGGAGACCTTGGTCGATGAGCATGCCGCTTGCCCACTATCTCAAGGATTTCTCCGCTCCTGCGAGCGCGCCTTCGGGCACGATCGGCGGGGACTTTTCCGCTTTGGATGACGTCTCCTTCGACAGCGATTTCGGCAGCGTGCCGGAGCCCGAGCCGGTCGATATCGAAGCCGAGCGCCGCGCCGCCTATGCCGAGGGCCATGAAACGGCGTCAGCAGAGCTTGGCGAGAAGCATGCCGCCGAACTGGCTGCCCTCAAGGCGGCCCATGACGAGGCGATGGCTGCGCTCGAGGCGCGGCTGATGGGCGAAACCGCCAGGCGCCTCGCCGAAGGCCTCGACCGGGTGGCGGCGGATATTGCCATTGCCGTCAGCGAGTGCGCGGCCGATGCACTGGGGCCGTTCCTCTCGGAGGAGGTCGCGGCGAAGGCGGTGACCGACCTTGCCGACCTTCTGAAGACCGCGATCGCCGAGGGCGAAGCGGGTACGATCACGCTGAAGGGCCCCCGGGCGCTCTTCGATCTGCTTCTCGCCCGCATGCCCGAGGCCGCCGGTGCCCTGCGCCATGTCGAAGTCGAGGATCTGGATCTTTCGGCCGAACTCGACGGCACCGTGCTCGTCACCCGGATCTCCGCCTTCGCGGCTAGCCTGAAGAAAGTGCTGGGATGAGCGACAGCGAAAATCACCACCACGGCAAGAACGAGATCGTCATCATCAAGCGCCATAGCGGCGGCGATCACGACGGCGCCCACGGTGGTGCCTGGAAAATCGCCTATGCCGACTTCATGACGGCGATGATGGCGTTCTTCCTGGTGATGTGGCTCGTCAACGCGGCCAACGAGGAAACCAAGGCCTCGGTCGCCAGCTATTTCAATCCGATCAAGCTCTCCGACGAGAAGCCGACCGAAAAGGGTCTGAAGAAGCCGGTCGACCAGGCCGAGGGCGAGCAGAAGCAGGAGCGGTCCCAGGTCGAGGAACAGCAGGAAACCGTCGGCGCGGCCGCCGCGACCGGCGAAGACCAGACCGCGACCTCCGGCGACCAGACCAATTATTCCGAAGCGGACTTCTTCGAAAATCCCTATTCCGTCCTGGCGGAGATTGCCCAGGAAGTCGGCCAGCAGGCCAATGTCAGCGCCAAGGGCGAGGGCGGCGCAGCCGATTCCGGTCCCTCCACCGGCGCCGAGGGCGGCGAGGCCTATCGCGACCCGTTCGATCCCGACTTCTGGACCCAGCAGGTCCAGACCACCCAGGGCAAGCCCGGCAAGCAGGAAACCCCGCCGGCCACGGTGGAGAACCCGAACCCGACGGACGCCGAGCAGCAGCTCGCCATGGTCGTGCCCGGCCAGAAGCCGGAACAGCCGGTCGATCCCCTGGCCGAGGCGGCGCAACCCGGAAAGACCGACAAGCCGGAAGAGGGCAAGACCGACAAGACCATGAGCGAAACCGAGGACGCCGCCGCTGCGGATACGGCCGAGGAGGCGTTCAATGCCAAGCAGAGAGCCGCGGACACCCTCAAGGCCGAGATCGAGAAGGAGCTCGGCGGCGCCGCGGGCAAGCTTGCCGAAGGCCTGATCGTTGCTCCGACCGAGGGCGGGATACTGGTGACGATTTCCGACCAGTCCGATGCGCCGATGTTCAATGTCGGCTCGGCCGTACCCCGCAAGGATCTGGTCGTGGCGATGGAACGCATCGGCAAGCTTCTGCAACAGCGCGAGGGGCCGATCGTGATCCGCGGCCACACCGACGGCCGGCAGTTCAAGGGCACCGACAACGACAACTGGCGCCTGTCTATGGCGCGTGCGCACAGCGCCTACTACATGCTGGTGCGCGGCGGGCTGTCGGAAGGCCGCGTGGAGCAGGTCTCGGGCTTTGCCGATCGCCGGCTTCAGGTTCCCGACGATCCGCTCGCCGACGCCAACCGCCGCATCGAGATCCTGATACAAGCAGATCAGGGGTAGCGGCATGGGGCGCATGAGACTGCACCTGCTCGTTCCGGCTCTGTCTCTCCTCGGCCTGGCCTGGACAGCTGCCGCGCGGGCGGAGGACATGAACGGCATCGAGCCGTACAAGATGCTGCGCTCGCTGCAATTCGTGCAGGATTCGGTCGTGCTCGGCGATCACTCGGCTGCTGAAATGCAGCGCTTCATGCTGGAAACGATCGACAAGCGGCTTCGAGAAGCGGACAGCGCGATTTTCGAGGAGCCGCGCAATATCGATGCGACGCTGATCTATGCCATGAGCGGCGGCAATCCCGCGACCCTGGAATTCCTCGTCGCGCGCGACATCGACGGTAATTTCGACAACCGCGTCACGGATGCGCTGCGCAAATACCTTTCGGGCAAGGGCACGCTGATCGCCAAGACCCTCGGCGACATGGTCACCGAGTATCGGGATACCAAGATCGCGCCCTATCTGGCGCTCATCGCCGGCAATGTGATGATCCCGCGGGATCCGGTTGCGGCGCTGAAATTCTACGACTGGGCGCGGCTGACCGCGCCCGGAACGATCGTCGAGGAGGCCGCGCTGCGTCGCTCGCTGGCCGTTGCGGTTGAGGGCGGCATGGTCGACAAGGCCGGCGCCTATGCCAACCGCTATGCGCGCCGTTTCCTGCATTCGCCCTATGCCAGCCAGTTCGCCGATCTGTTTGTCCAGTTGGTCGTCGAGCACACCGAGGCCTTCGATCAGGCGGCGATCGAGGGCACGCTCGTCTACATGGATACCGACCGCCAGCGCGAGGTCTATCTGCGCATCGCCCGGCAGGCGGCGATCAAGGGGCGCAATGAACTGGCGCGACAGGCCGCCGACAAGGCAAAGCTGCTGTCGGGCACGGCCGAAGGGGCGGATGCTCTGGCTAAGCTCTATGGCGGTCTCGCCGGCATTCCGACCAATGAGGTGGGTGCTGCGATCGCGGCCATTGCCGCGATCCCTGACGAGATTCTCTCGCCCTCGGACCGCGCCCTGCGCGATGCCGCTGCCGCGATCGCCGAGGAGGTGGTGCGCAAGCCGGAGGCGAACAGCCAGGCACAAGCTCCCGAGCCGAGTGTAGCCATTCAGAACGACGCATCCGTCGCCGACGGATCCAGCCCCGCAGCACCCGCTTCGGACGAACAGCAGGATCCGACGGCGCCCGCTTCGGATCCGCAGAACGCTTCGCCGCAAACGGCCGAGTCTGATGCGGAGGGAAGCAAGGATCAGGATCCGGAGTTCCGCTCCTTCGTCGATACCGGCCGCTCCAAGCTGGATGCGATCGACGACCTCTTGAAGCAAGAAGGCACAAACTGATGATCGATCCGGCCACCTCCGCCAAAATCCCGGGCATGGATGCCTCGCTCGCGGGGAGCGCTGCGTCGCATCGCAGTGACGCGAAGGCAGGCAACGGATTCCACGACGCTCTTTCGAACGCCGGCCATAGCAGCCGCAGCCGCCAGGATCGCGAAAACACGACGACTGGCCAGGCCCCTGAGGGCGACGCGGCAGCCGGCGCCGATGCCGAGGCTTCGGATGCAAAGGCCACCAAACCGGGCCGGCCGCTGATCGATGTTTCGCAGTCTGCCCTTTCGCGCGCCAGCGCTGCGAGTTCCGCTCGCGGGGCGACGGTCGACGAGGCCGCCACCGAGTCTGCAGCCGACGACATGCCGGCCGATGGCACGGTTCCCGGCCGCAAGACCGCAAAGCCCGTTGCCGGACATCCGGCAGCAGGCGGAAATGGCGCGTCAGACGAGACGCTGGACGCGGGCCAGGTGGCCGCCGTGGTAAAGCATGTCCAGACGGCAAAGGGCGACAAGACCGAGCGCACGGACAAGCCGGCCGGTGAAGGCGAAACGGCGGTCGACGGCGAAGCCGAAGTGGCGCCCGACGGCAAGGCTTCGGATCTCGGCGACGTCCTGACAATGCTCAGCAACACCACTACCGCCGCACCCCAGGCCGGTCAGGCGACGCCGCGCGCCGACGGCAAGACGACCAGCCGAGCCGCCGCCGGCGAACTGGCTGTGGTCGAAGCATCCTCCGGCGACATGCGCACGTCGCGCACGGCCGAGAGCGGCGAGCTTCCTTCGGTCGAGACCGCCGAGACGGAAACGGCCGATGCCGATCGCTCCTTCCGCTTCCTGCGCGCCGACGGCAAGGGCCAGGCAGTCTCCATGCGCGTCGGTCAGTCGGACGGCGAGACGGCAAAGTATGACATCGGTTCGCCGAAGGATGGTGGCCAGACGGTCGCTGTCCTCGACGCACGCCGCTATATCGCTCCGGCTTCCACCAATGCGGCGGGTCTGACCGCCGCGATGATGGGCGATGGCGAATGGGCGAGTGCGATGCTGCCGGGTTCCGAGCTCGCCAACGCGGCCAGCCAGTCGAGTTCGGGCAAGGTCGTCAATACCTTGAAGCTGCAGATGAGCCCGATCGAACTCGGCAATGTCACCGCGACGCTTCGACTGAGTGGCGAGGAGCTCTCGGTGCAGATCACCGTAGAGACCCACGCGGCCTACAAGCAGTTGAGCGGCGACCAGGACGATATGCTGAAGGCCTTGCGGGCGCATGGCTTCGCGGTCGACCAGATTCAGATCAGCGTGAATGTGGCAGCGGCGGATCGTGCCGACAGTGGCCAGAGCGGTGCGCAGGGGCAGTCGACGGGTCAGCAGGCGCAGGGTGGGGCGCAGGGCGGCAACGGCAGCGGAGAGCGCCGTGGGGCGGCACTACAGGCCGAGAACGGCACTGGTACGGGGAAGACGGCAGATGACACGAGCGCGCTACAGACGGCCTCTGGCGGGGCTGGTGGTTCTCGTCCTGGCCACGTCTACATGTGACGCGGTCGCATCCACCGGAGCCTGCGAACGCGAGATCCAGGCGGCGGCGGCGAAATATTCGATCCCGGAAGGCATCCTCTATTCCGTCGGGCTGACGGAGACGGGGCGGAAAGGATCGCTTCAACCCTTTGCGATGAACGTCGAGGGAAAGCCGATGTTCTTCGACAGTGAGGCCGATGCACTGCGCGCCTTCGTGAATGCGCGCCGGCAAGGCGCCAAACTGATCGACATCGGTTGCATGCAGATCAACCAGCATTTCCACGGGGAGAACTTTTCCTCCGTGCAAGCTATGTTCAATCCGCGGGCCAATGTCGAATACGCGGCCCGCTTCCTCAGCAACCTACGCGATCGTCACGAAACCTGGACGATGGCGGTGGCGAGGTACCATGCGGGGCCGAACAACGACCCGGCGCAGAAGCGATATGTGTGCCGCGTGATCGCTAATCTCGTCGCAACCGGCTACGGAAAGTGGACGCCGAACGCCCGGAAATTTTGCGGTGAATAGCCATATTTGGGGGTAGACAAGCCTCAAGGTGCTGATTTGCCATTGTGTTCAGAATGTGGGCGAAAACAGATGCCCCAAGCGGTCTGTTAACCATGCGTTAACTTTTCCACCGAAAAATAGTGTCGCATTGCCTTTCAGCATACTAGATATAGTTCAAATCGGCACGAAAATCTTAATCAACTGTTAATACCTACCATTAACATCATCTAGTTGTCCGTGATTCGCCTGATTCGTACCGATAGTGCATCGAGGCACCACACACTGATTCGGAGGCGGACGATGATCGTAGTGGTAGACGAGCGAGAGCTCGTGAAAGACGGGTACACATCCTTATTTGGGCGTGAAGGCATTCCATCGACCGGATTTGATCCGGTTGAGTTCGGCGAGTGGGTCAACACGGCAGCGGATTCTGACATCGCGGCTGTCGAGGCCTTTCTGCTCGGGCAGGGGGACTGCACGCACGAGTTGCCGAGGGCAATTCGTGACAGGACACAGGCGCCGGTGATCGCAGTCAGCGACCAGCCGTCGCTCGAGGCGACGCTGGCATTGTTCGACTGCGGCGTCGACGATGTCGTCAGGAAGCCGGTTCATCCCAGGGAAATCCTGGCAAGGGCGGCGGCGATTCGCCGCCGGCTGAAGTCGATCGCGAACTTCACCGAGATCGGCCCCATCCGGGTCTTCTCCGACGGGCGCGATCCGGAAATCGCGGGCGAGGTCTTTCCTCTTCCGCGGCGCGAGCGGCGCATTCTCGAATATTTGGTCGTCAACCGCGGTCGTCGCGTTTCCAAGACCCAGATCTTCAATGCGATCTACGGCATCTTCGACGAAGAGGTCGAGGAGAACGTGGTCGAAAGCCATATCTCCAAGCTGCGCAAGAAGCTGCGCAAGAAGCTCGGTTTCGACCCGGTCGATTCCAAGCGCTTCCTCGGCTACTGCATTGATTGGAGCTGATTTTCCAGCATCCGGCCGCGTGGTGCGGGCCTAACGAGTGAATTCGAAAAGGCCCGCCATCTCCAGACAGCTTCACGCAAGGCCCACCTCTTATTCTCTGCAATGACTACGGAAACGAGGATTTTCAATGAGCCTTTACGGAACGATGCGGACCGGTGTGTCCGGTATGAATGCCCAGGCAAATCGTCTCGGCACAGTTGCTGAAAACATCGCAAACTCAAGCACGGTCGGCTACAAGCGGGCCTCCGTGCAGTTCTCCTCGATGATCTTGCCGACGACCGCCGGCGCCTATAATTCGGGCGGCGTCGAGACTTCTGTGCGCTATTCGATCTCGAACCAGGGAACGTTCAGCTACACCACCTCCTCGACCGATCTCGCCGTCAACGGCGACGGCTTCTTCATCGTCCAGGGCGGCGATGGTGTCGAGTACCTGACCCGCGCTGGTTCCTTCGTCGTTCAGGACGACGGCACGCTGAAGAACTCTGCCGGCTATACGCTGATGGGTTACGAATATTCCTCGACGGCCGATCCGACGATCGTCGTCAATGGTTTCAACGGTCTTGAGCCGATCGATCTCTCGTCTGCCGCGATCTCCGCGACCGCCTCGACCGCTGGTTGGCTGAACGTCAACCTGCCTTCGAATGCTGCTGTCGGTGGTACCGAAAAGACCTCGCTTGTCAGCTTTGACAGCCAGGGCAACAGCCGCGAAATCGAATTCACCTACACCAAGACCGCGGACAACGTCTGGTCGGTCACCGGCATTTATGCCGGGCCGCCGGCGACGACCGTCGTGCCGGCCACCACGATCACCTTCGACGCCGACGGCCAGATCGTTTCGCCCACGTCGCTGACGACGACCGCCTTCACGGTCAACGGCGCCGACATGGAAGCCATTACGATCGACATCAGTGCGTCGAGCCAGCTCGCCGCGGACTTCTCGGTCGAAGACGGCGACATCAACGGCAACGGGGCCTCCGAAGTCGTCGGCTACGAGATCGACGAATACGGTGTGGTCTCCGTTGCCTATGACAACAACGAACTGGTCCCGCGCTTCCGCGTGGCGCTTGCCAGCGTGCAGAGCCCCGACAACCTCAACCCGGTTGCCGGCAACCTCTACACCCAGAGCAACTCGTCCGGCGTCGTCGTCATGGGTTATGCCGGCTCCAGCGGTTTCGGCTCCATCCTCTCCGGCGCGCTTGAAGACTCGAACGTCGACGTGGCGGAAGAACTGACCGCGATGATCGAATCCCAGCGGAATTACACCGCGAACTCCAAGGTATTCCAGACCGGCTCCGAATTGATGGAAACCCTGGTCAACCTGAAGAGATAACCGGAAGGTTAAGGCAGCCACATGTCGCTTACTTCTGCACTTAATACGGCTCAAGCCATTTTCAGGAATACGGGGGAACAGACCTCCGTCATCTCCACGAATATTGCCAATGACGGAAATGCAAACTATGTGCGGCGTTCGCCTGTCGTAACCAACACCATCTATGGCGCCTCGACGGTCAATACCGAGCGTGCCCAGCAGATGGCCCTGCTTCGCCAGCTCACCGGAGCAACCTCGGCCTCCAGCGCCCAGGATACGCTTCTCAACGGTTTGACGACGCTCTCCAACGCTCTGGGGGGGAATGACTACGAGCTTTCCCCCTCGACCTATCTTGCAGAACTCCAGAACAGCCTGGAAGCTTTTGCCGCCTCCCCGGGCGAGTACACGCTGGCCGCCACCGTGGTTACCGATGCCCAGGACGTGGCCAATTCGCTGAACACGGCAGCCGCCACCGTCCAGAAGCTCCGCACCGACGCGGACGCGGAAATCGTCACTCAGGTCAAGGAACTGAACCGGCTTCTCGCCGAGTTCCAAGTCGCCAATGACGCAGTGGTCAAGGCGACGGCGCTCGGCACGGATGCGAGCGATGCGCTCGACACCCGGGACACGCTCCTGAAGGACATCTCGGAAATCGTCGGCATCGACGCCAGCGCGCGCGCCAACGGCGACATGGTGATCTACACCTCGGAAGGCACGACACTGTTCGAAACCTTGCCGCGGTCGGTCACCTTTACCCGCACGCTCGCCTATGACGCGACGGTCACCGGCAACCAGATTTATGTCGATGGCGTGGCCATCGGCGCCGGCGACGGCGGCAATACCGATGCAGAGGGCTCGCTGAGCGCGCTGCTGCAACTGCGCGACGAGATCGCCCCGACCTTCCAGACGCAGCTCGACGAAGTCGCGCGCGGCCTGATCGAAGCCTTTGCAGAGACCGATCCGCTAGGCGTCGCCGCCGATATGCCAGGCCTTTTCACCTGGTCCGGCGGCACCACACTCACTTCGGGCACGGTCGAGCCGGGCCTGGCCGGCAGCATCACCGTCTCGTCGGCGGTCATCGCCTCTGCGGGCGGCGATCCGATGCTCCTGCGCGACGGCGGCATCAATGGCGCGACCTACAAGTGGAACACGGGCAACAATTCCGGCTACACCACGCTGCTGATGGGCTATACCGACGCGCTTGACGCCGATCGCGCATTCGATGCCACGGCCGACCTGAAGACGTCGATGAGCGTCATGACCTTCGCCAGCGGCTCGATCGGTTGGCTGGAGGAATTGCGCTCCAACGCCACCACGGCCTCGGACAACAAGGTCGCGCTCTATGAGAAGTCCTTCCAGTCCTATTCGTCGGAAACCGGCGTAAACCTCGACGAGGAACTCTCGTTGCTGCTCGACGTCGAGCAGTCCTACAAGGCATCGGCCAAGCTCGTCTCCACGATCGACGAGATGCTTCAGGCCGTCCTGGCGATGGCGGGCTAAGATATGTCGACAGCAAACATCTCCAATCTCTCGATCCAGACTTCGATGCGCCTGACCATTCGTCAGGCCCAGAACGAGCTGATCAAGGCGCAGCAGGAAGTCACCACCGGCATCTATGCCGATATCGGGGCCGAAATCGGCGGCGCCACCTCGACCGTCGTCGACCTGACCCGCGACAGCCTGCGCCTGCAGTCGATCAAGAGCACCAATGCGATTGCCACCCAGCGCCTCGAGGCCTCCCAGGAAGCGCTCGACCAGATGGCCCAGGCCGGCGACGACATGAACGAGGCGCTGATCGCGCTCTCAGGTACTGCCAACACCGGCAATCTGGAAACGGCCATCCAGGCGATCACCAGTGCTCTGGATACCTTCACCAGCATGGCCAACACCTCGCTGGGCGGCGAGTATCTGTTCTCGGGTATCAATAGCGACGTGCAGCCGCTCGAGCCCTATTCCGATACTTCGGCCGCCAAGCTGGCTTTCGATGCGGAGTTCCTGTCCTATTTCGGCTTCCCGCAGACGGATGCGCAGACGGCGACCATCGCCGCCTCCGGTGCCGCGCCGAGCATGGAAGACTTCATCACCAACGTCGTCGAGCCGATGTATTCCGGTGCCGACTGGACCACCGACTGGTCGAGCGCGACCGACGAAGTGATGACCAGCCGGATCAGCCAGACGGAGACGGTCGAAACCTCCTCCTCGGTCAACAGCAAGGGCATGCGCTACTTCGCGCTTGCGTCCGTCGTGGCCAAGGAACTGCTGGCTCTCGATCTCTCGGACGACAGCCGTGCCATGGTGACCAACAAGGCGATCGAATACACGGGCATCGCGACCACTGGCATCAACAGCACGCGCACCATGCTCGGCCTGTCGGAAAACCGGATCGAGAAGGCCAACGAATCGCTCCAGGTTCAGATCGACATCATCGACACGACGCTCACCAGCAAGATCGAGGTCGACGCCTATGAAGCCTCGACCCGGGTGAACAATCTCCTGTCCCTGGTCGAGGCATCCTACACACTGACGGCGAAGATTCAGGCTCTGAGCCTCGTCAACTACCTTTGATGACCAAAGGGAATGAATGGAAATGAAGGACAGATGAATGTACCAATTTTCATATGCCGAAATCATGGAAGATGGCGTCGCGGACGCCAAGGATCGTGAACGGCAGGCTCTGACGCGCTCCATCGAGCTTCTCACGCTGGCCCGTGACGAGCAGGGCTATACCCGGGAAGCGATCGAAGCGCTCTTCTACACCCGCCGGGTCTGGATCCGCCTCATCGAGGATCTGAAACAGCCGGAAAATCAGCTGGACGCCGAACTGCGCGCCAACCTGATCTCAATCGCCATCTGGATTTTGAAGGAGTGCGACCGGATTCGGAAGCGCCAGTCCACCAATTTCCAGGGCATCATCGACGTGACAACCATCATCAGGGATGGACTGAAATGAAGAGCACTTTGCGCATCTCGCTCAAGTCGGGCGAACGGATTTTCATCAACGGAGCGGTTCTGCGCGTCGACCGCAAGGTTGCGCTGGAATTCCTCAACGACGTCACGTTCCTGCTGGAAAATCACGTCCTGCAGCCGGAACAGGCGACCACGCCGCTCCGCCAGCTCTACTTCATCGCCCAGATGATGCTGATCAACCCGGAAGGGCGCGAACAGTCGATGGCGATGTTCCGCAAGTCGATCATCATGCTGCTCACCTGCTTCGAGAACGAGGAAATCCTCGCCGAGCTGAAGCGGGTCGACGGCATGGTTTCGTCGGGCCGCGCCTTCGACGCGCTGAAGGCGATCCGCGGGCTGTACGCGATCGAGGACCAGATCCTCAACAGCCAGGAAATGACCCCTGCCACTGTTGAACAGATTCGCAAGGAGATTGCACCATGGCGGTAGACGGCGTTACCTCGGCCACCAATGCGGCATCGACGAAGACGACGGACACATCCGCGTCCAGCGCCTCGGCTGCCGCTTCGCTGGACTATGATTCATTCCTGAAACTGCTGATCGCCCAGATGCAGAACCAGGACCCGACCGATCCGATGGACGCCAGCGAGCAGATCGCCCAGTTGGCCACCTTCTCCCAGGTCGAGCAGACGATCCAGACCAACGCCAATCTCGAGACGTTGATCACCGGCAATGCGCTGACCAATGCGTCGAACTATATCGGCCAGACGATCACCAGCGCCGACGAAAAGCTCTCGGGCGTGATCGAGTCGGTCCGCGTCTACAACGACACCATGGTCGCCACGACCACGGAAGGCGACGAGATCCCGATCACCGTCGGCGTTCGCGTCGGCGTGCCATCGACCCCGGATCCCGATACTGATACGGATGCCTGATGCGCATGGGGGAGTGATTCCCCCGGCTCATCGCAGGAATTGAAGTCCATGAATGAGGCAGACGCTCTCGATATCATGCAGGCAGCCGTCTGGACCGTGCTCGTCGCGTCCGGTCCGGCCGTGCTCGCCGCCATGATCGTCGGCGTCACCATCGCGCTCATCCAGGCGCTCACCCAGGTCCAGGAAATGACCCTGACCTTCGTGCCGAAGATCGTCGCCATCCTGGTGACCATCGGCATCAGCGCCCCCTTCGTCGGCGGGCAGATCTCGCTCTTCGCCAATCTGGTGTTTTCCCGCGTGCAGACCGGGTTTTGACCGTCTTCCGCCGGCTGCGGCATTGGTGACACTGCCACCCTCGCGCAAGCTTCGCTCGCTATCGCTTCGTTGAACATGGCCGAATGCCCTCGGGCGTCGGCCGACCTCTCATGAAGAGACGGAACGATAAATGGCGCAACCAACCGCAATCATCATACCGAAGGTCAGCCCGAACGGCCGCGATATCGGCTTTGCCATGGGCATCGTCGGCATCCTGTGCATCCTGTTCCTGCCCATTCCGCCGTTCCTGATCGACATGGGACTGGCATTCTCGATTGCCTTTTCCGTGCTGATCCTGATGGTGTCCCTGTGGATCCAGCGCCCGCTCGATTTCTCGTCCTTCCCGACCATCCTGCTGATCTCGACGATGATCCGCCTGGCGCTCAACATCGCCACGACGCGCGTCATCCTCTCGCACGGTCACGAGGGGCATGAGGCGGCGGGTGGCGTGATCGCCGGCTTCTCCAGCCTCGTCATGTCCGGCGACTTCGTGATCGGTCTGATCGTCTTCCTGATCCTGGTCACCGTGAACTTCATCGTCATCACCAAGGGTGCCACGCGTATCGCCGAGGTCGGCGCCCGCTTCACCCTCGATGCCATCCCAGGCAAGCAGATGTCGATCGACGCCGACCTGTCGGCCGGCATGATCGACGACAAGGAAGCGCAGTTTCGCCGCCGCGAGCTCGAGCAGGAAAGCTCCTTCTTCGGCGCCATGGACGGTGCCTCGAAGTTCGTGCGCGGCGATGCGATCGCCGGCCTGATCATCACCGCCATCAATATCTTCGGCGGCATCATCATCGGCTATTTCCGCCACGGCATGGAAATCGGCGAAGCGGCCGACGTTTTCGTCAAGCTGTCGGTCGGCGACGGTATCGTCTCGCAGATCCCGGCCCTCATCGTCTCGCTCGCCGCCGGCCTTCTGGTCTCGCGCGGCGGCAATCCGGGTTCGACCGACCAGGCCGTCGTCAACCAGCTGAGCGGCTATCCGCGCGCTCTGTCGGTTGCGGCTTCGCTGATGGTCCTGCTGTCCATCGTGCCGGGCCTGCCGATGGTGCCCTTTCTGGCGCTCGGCGGCATCATGGCCTTCGGCAGCTGGTTCATCCCGCGCCAGATCGAGGCGGAGAACAAGGTCAAGCGCGAGCAGGAGGAGAAGAAGGTCATCCAGACCAAGGAAGCCGAGAAGGATTCGGTCAAGTCCGTGCTCAAGACGGCCGAGATCGAACTGGCGCTTGGCAAGCTGGTTTCGACCCGACTGCTCGGCGCCCACCAGGAACTCGCCTTCCGCGTCGGCAAGATGCGCAAGAAGTTTGCCAGCCAGTACGGCTTCGTCGTGCCCGAGATCAAGGTTACCGACGACATCGCCATCCAGGAGAAATCCTACCAGATCCGCATTCACGGCACGACGGTCGCCTCCAACCAGCTGCGCGTCGGCGAAGTCCTGGTGGTCACCGGTTCCGGCCGCAAGCCCAAGGTGCCGGGCGACGAGATCCGCGAACCCGCCTTCGGCATGCCGGCGGTTTCGGTGCTCGAAACCTTCGCCGAGGACCTGAAGCGCGAGGGCTTCCATCCGATCGACAACGTCTCGGTCGTGCTCACCCATGTGAGCGAGGTCATCCGCAACAACCTGCCGCAGCTCCTCTCCTACAAGGACGTGAAGATCCTGATCGACCGGCTCGATCCGGAATACAAGAAGCTCGCCGACGAGATCTGCTCGTCGCACATGTCCTATTCCGGTCTGCAGGCGGTTCTGAAGCTGCTGCTCGCCGAACGCGTCTCGATCCGCAACCTGCATCTGATCCTCGAAGCGGTGGCCGAACTGGCCCCGCATGTGCGCAAGACCGAGCAGATTGTCGAGCATGTGCGCGTGCGCATGTCGCAGCAGCTCTGCGGCGACCTGACCGACAACGGCGTGCTGCGCGTGCTGCGTCTCGGCTCCAAGTGGGATCTCGTCTTCCACCAGGCACTGAAGCGCGATGCCAAGGGCGAAATCGTCGAGTTCGATATCGATCCGCGCAGCCTCGAGGAGTTCTCCGAGCAGGCCAGCAAGGTTATCCGTGAATTCATGGACCGCGGACTGCCTTTCGTGCTTGTCACCTCGCCGGAAACGCGCTCCTATGTCCGCATGATCATCGAGCGTCTGTTCGCTACCTTGCCGGTGCTGTCGCATGTCGAGCTGGCCAAGGGCATCGAGATAAAGATCCTGGGTTCCATTTCATGATAACCGACCCCGAGGGGACAGTTCTGGCCATGTTCGTGGCCTTCTGCCGGATCGGCGCCTGCTTCATGGTGCTCCCGGGTTTCTCCTCGGCCCGCATTCCCGTCATGGTCCGGCTGCTGATGGCGGCGGCTATTTCCATGGCCATCCTGCCGGTGCTTTGGGATACGATCTACCCCAAGGTGTCGGGCAGCGATTATGCCTATATCCATCTCATCGTCGGCGAAACGCTGATCGGCACGATGTATGGCCTGATCCCCCGGCTCTATGTGATCGGCTTGCAGTTCGCCGGCTCGGCGATTTCCATGTCGATCGGCTTCAACTCGCCGGGCGCCCCCGACGTGGTCGAGGACACACCGGAAAACCAACTGACCAACATGATCAGCTTCGGCGGCCTGCTGCTGCTGTTCATGCTGGATTTTCACCACATCGTGCTGCGGGCGCTGATCGATTCCTACGGGCTGATGCCGCTCGGCGGCTTTCCCGACATGCAGAAGATGCTGATCACGCTGACCGACACGCTCGGCGCCACCTTCCTGCTGATGCTGCGGCTCGCCAGCCCGTTCATCATCTTCGGCATGATGTTCAACTTCTCCATCGGTCTGATCAACAAGCTCGCGCCGCAGATCCCGATCTACTTCATCTCGACGCCCTACCTTCTGATGGGCGGTCTGTTTCTCGTGTATTTTTCCATTGCCGCGATCGTCCGGCAGTTCGCCGATAACTTTCCCCGGATCTTCCTCGGCTGAGGCGCGAGCGAACCCGAAGCCCAAGGAGCGCCCATGGGGCCGACGAAAAAGTCCGAAAAGCTGAAGCGGCTCGTCAACGTACAGCGCCATATGGAGCGCATGGCCGAGAGCGACCTCGCCGTGACCGCCAAGCGCCGCGAGGAGAATGCCGCCTCGATGGTCTCTGTCATGGCGGCGATCGGCTCGCTGGAACCGCTCCATCGCCTGTTCGCCCAGAACTACGCCGACCGCTTCGACCGGTTGTCCAATGCCGACAAGCAGCTCGCCAGCCTCCAGCACGGCCAGGAGGTCAAGATGTTGCGTGAGCGCGCCAAGGGTGATCGGCTCGAGGAGAACATGAAGGACGCCCGCGTGCACGAGGATCGCGAGGCTGACGACAACGCCATCTATGACCTCATCGACATGACGTTTGCCACGACAGCCTCCAGCAAGCTTCGCGAGTGATACTCGTCACCTATTCAAAGCACCGGGGACCAGAAACGTGGCAATATCACCTCCGAGCGATCTCGTGCTGGACGTCGTCCGCGCTGCGGATCCGATGGTACTGGCGGCAGCCCAGGAAAAACTGAAGACCAATCGTGCGGCCCTTGCCGCCACGAGCCTGGCCGAGAAGGGCGCCGGTTTCGGCGCCGCGGTCGAGGTGCTGAACAGCGCCGCCTTCGATGCCGGTCTCGGCAATGTGAAGAAGACCGCCGTGGATGAAACCCCCAAGGTTTACCGCGAATTCGAGGCAGTCGTTCTGCAGAACTTCGTCAAGTCGATGATGCCGGACGACAGTGAATCGGTCTACGGCAAGGGCAATGCCGGAGAGATCTGGAAGAGCATGATGGCCGAGCAGATCGGCGGGGTCATCTCCGAAAGCGGCGGCGTCGGCATCGCCGACCAGATGTATTCCGAAGAGCTCGCGCGTCATCGCGGCGGCAATGTCGCCAATGCCGCGACCGACGAAACGGATCGGCGCGTCGCGTTCAACATGGTGACCGACCTGGAACGCCGCACGCTCGGCGTCTCCGCCAATGACGCAACGACCGCATAACAACACTCATCCGGGGCAATAACCATGGAAATCATCAATAGCGATTATCGGATCAAGACGGTGCTCGGCCGCCTGGAGATGATCATCGACAACGAGAACCACCGCATCGGCAAGGACCCGGAATTCGACCTGAAGGTCTCCAACGCCCACAAGAGCCGTTGCCTCTACGAACTGACCATGCTGTTCCGCGACACCGACCCGCGCGAACTGGCGGTCGGCTATGTCGAGCAGATGCACGCCCTGAAGAAGAAGCTCGCGATCAATGCCCGCCGTGTCGAGGCGCATATGAACGCGGTGCGTGCCGTTGCCGATCTCCTGAAGAATGCCGTTCGCGAAGCCGATGGTGACGGCACCTATTCCCAGGAACAGTTCCAGTACAGCGAGGTCTGATGGTCAAGATCCTGGCCGCCGGATTGTGGGTCTGCCTCGTCACGCTCGGGGCGGTCTATTTTTCCGTGCATATGGCGACGGCTCCCGCCGAAGTCAGCGAAGAGGACGCCAAGAAGGCGAAGCTCGAACTCGTGCGCGGCGAGTCGATCACCATTCCGATGATCGCCGACGGCAGCGTGCGGGGCTATTTCCTCGGTCGCATCTCTTTCATGATGGACAAGGAAAAGATCAAGGGCGTCGAGCTGCCGTTGACCGAACTGATGACCGACGAGCTGTTCACCCTGCTCATCGGCAACAAGATGGTCGACATTTCGAACATGGCTTCGTTTGACGTCGCCGCCTTCCGCGAGAAGATCAAGACCGACATCAATGCCCATCTCGGCGAAGGCTTCGTCGAGGAGGTGCTCGTCGAACAGCTCGACTACATGTCCAAGGACGATGTGCGGGCGACCAGCGAGGGCACAGCCAAGCCTCCGGCCAAGCCGGTCAAGGTGATCGAGGGCGACAAGGTCGAGGAACCGGCGAAGTCGGGGCACTGACCGCGTCCGCTACCGGATCATTCAGACCAGAGAAGAGCAAGGCGGCGGCGTCGATCCGCCGCCTTTTCGTCTGTGGCACATCGCGCGAACACCGGCTTTCGGCGAGATGGTGTGTGGCGGGTAGCGCTCGACGCCATCATGGTTAGCAGATAGTAAATTTGCCCGCGACAAATCGAGCATTTTACTTAATCCGGATTTGATCTCCTGCTGCTACAAGGCCTCTATCAATCCTTGTATTGCGTGGTGTCATGCGGTTCCTAGTCTCGTTTCTCTCTCTCCCGGCGTTTCGCGGGGCTCTGCTGGCAGGCGTTGCCGGCCAGCACGAGCATGGCCGGTGCCCAGCTGAGCGTGACAGCCTGAAGACGGGCCGTTTTCGGAGGCGCTCATGAACCCCGCACCGAACCTCCCGCTACCGGAGCCGCGTATGCCTCTCTTTGGCATTCCGGTCTACGACCTCACCTGGGAAGGCGCGCTTTCCTATGTCAACGAGCTGGCCTCCCTGCCGCTCGGCCCGACCCATATGGCGTTCCTCAACGCCAACAACGCCAATCTGATGATGTCCGACCCGGACTATCGCAAGGCGCTCTCCCGCACCGTGCTCCTGCCTGACGGTATCGGCGTCGACCTTGCGTCGCGCCTGCTCAACGGCGAGCGTTTCGTCGCCAATCTCAACGGCACGGATTTCATTCCGGCCATGCTGAGCTATATGGACACGCCCCGGCGGATCGGCCTGATCGGCGGGCGACCGGAGGTCCTGGCAAGAGCCGCGGTGAATTTCCGCAGGCATGCGCCGTGGCACGAATTCATCGAGATTTCCGACGGCTTCTTCGACAAGAACAACTGTGCCGGCGTGCTGGACGACCTCAAGGCCGCGCGGATCGATATTCTGCTGGTCGCGCTCGGCACGCCGCTGCAGGAGATCTGGATCGACCGCAACATTCGTCCGGAGCACGCCCGTCTCGTGATCGGCGTCGGAGCGCTGTTCGACTTCGTCTCGGGCGAAGTCCCGCGTGCGCCGCTGTGGATGCGTCATATCCGCTGCGAATGGGTCTATCGGCTGTGGCTGGAGCCGAAGCGGCTCTGGTATCGCTACATCGTCGGCATTCCGGTGTTCCTCGGCCATGTGGCGCGTTTCAAGCTCTTCGGTCTGCCCCGCCACGCGGCAGGCGAAGATCCGCGTTCTCAAGGCCGTCGACGAACCGACAATCGTATCGAGCCGCGCAGCCGCCGTGCCGGAACGCGCCAGGAACCGACCAGCCGCCGCTATTCCTGAGGAACCGCGCTTCAAACCCGATGCCCCCTGGTCCTCGACCAAGGGAGGTCGTCAAGGGCGCTCTTTCTCCTTGCAAATCCCGCGCTTTTGACACCATACGGCGGAGAGAGGCAATTGCCGGCCCGGTGCGGCGGCTATGTTGCCGGAAAACGCGAGCGAGGGATGCGATCGTGACAACGGTGATTGATGGCAAGCAGACGGCCGCTTCGGTGGTCGAAGCGGTAACAACGGCAGCAGCAGCACTGGAGCGCGATGCGGGTCGCAGACCCGGCCTGGCGGTGGTGATCGTCGGCAATGATCCGGCCAGCCACGCCTATGTCAGTTCCAAGAGCCGGATGGCCAAGCAGTGCGGCTTCAAGTCGGTGCAGCACACGCTGCCCGAGGAGACCAGCCAGGAAACGCTGATGGCGCTGGTCGCCGAACTCAACGCCGATCCCGAGATCGACGGCGTGCTCGTCCAGCTGCCCCTGCCGAAGCACCTCGATTCCGAAGCGGTCATCCAGTCGATCCGGCCCGACAAGGACGTCGACGGCCTGCATGTGGTCAATGCCGGCAAGCTCGCCACCGGCGACGCCGAAACCGGCCTCGTCTCCTGCACCCCGGCGGGCGCCATGATCCTGGTGCGCCAGATCCGCGGCCGCGATCTCTCCGGCCTCAATGCGTTGGTGATCGGCCGCTCCAACCTGTTCGGCAAGCCGATGGCGCAGCTCCTGCTGGCCGCCAACGCCACCGTGACGATCGGCCATTCGAGAAGCCGCGATCTCCCGGCGCTCGCCCGCAATGCCGACATTCTCGTGGCGGCTGTCGGCCGCGCCGAAATGGTCAAGGCCGATTGGGTCAAGCCCGGCGCGACCGTCATCGATGTCGGCATCAATCGCGTGCCGGCCCCGGACAAGGGTGAGGGCAAGACCCGCCTCGTCGGCGACGTCGCCTTTGCCGAATGCGCTCCGGTTGCCGGCGCCATCAGCCCGGTCCCCGGCGGCGTCGGCCCCATGACCATCGCCATGCTAATGGCCAATACGGTGATCGCCGCCTATCGCGCCGAGGGCAAGCCCGCGCCGAAATTCTGAAGCACCCTGATCAGCCCGCGTGAGGGAAGGGGAGCCTACGCCTGGTTCGGCGCCGGCCCCGTCGAGGCGCGGATCACCAGGTCTGTGGTCCACAGCTCGTGCGCCGGCGGCTGCGGATCCGTCTGCTTGATCGCGGCAATCAGCCGCTGGGCGATGCGGATGCCGGCGGCGCGCAGCGACGACCGGGTGGTCGTCAGCGGAATGGTGAAGTTCTCGGGCTTGAGCAGCGGCAACACGTCGTCATGGGCGATCAGCGATATGTCCTCGCCGAGCTTCAATCCCGCCCTGTTGATCGCCCGGACCGCGCCGAGCGCCAAAACCGTCGAGGCGCAGAGCACCGCCGTCGGCCGCTCCGGCCTCTCCAGCAGTTCCGACATGCCGCGAAATCCGGCTTCGTCGGTCATCGCCGTATGGCGCATCGCCGCGGGATCGAGCGTAATCCCCTTTTCCTTCAGTGCCTCCACGGTGCCGATCCTGCGGCGGATGGCGAAGTCGAACTCGCCGGGACCGTTGAGCAGGGCAAACCGCCGGTGGCCCAGTTGCAGCAACAGCCGCGCCGCATCGCGAAACGCACCTTCGTTGTCGACGTCGAGGAACGGATAATCGTCCGCCAGGCCATGCGACCGGCCATGGACGATGAACGGCACCGGCAGGGTCTTCGCCATGGCGATCCGCGGGTCGTTCGCCCGCATGTAGGCAAGATAGTAGCCGTCGACGCTGCCGCTCGCCACCAGCCAGCGGATGGCCTGCTCCTCGTCATGCGGCTGGGCCGGCATGATCACCAGATGAAAATCGTGCCGGAGGGATTCCTCGGCAAGCCCGCGCTGGAATTCGGCGAAGTGCAGGTCGGAACTGTCGTTCGGCTCGATCGGCATGACGAGGCCGATGGAGCCGGCCTTGCCGGTCGCCAGGCGCTGTGCCGCGCGGTTCGGCCGGTAGCCGGTTTCCTTGGCAGCCTTCAGCACGCGCTGGCGCGTCTCTTCGCTCACCTCCGGATAGCCGTTGATCGCCCGGCTGATCGTCGTCTGGGACAGGCCCAACAATTGCGCCAGTTGCTTTAGGTTCACCGCGCATTCCTCCCCTGCCGCTCCGGTCACCCGGCACGAATGCCGCCTTCGATGGCGTTCAAAGCGCTTGGACCTGTTGTCTAGCAGCAGAGCGCAGGCGCATACAAACAGGAAATTGGTCGAATGAATTGCACATGCCGTTTTCTTCGCCGCATTGTTGCAAGCATTTGCGGCAGATCCGGAATTATGCTTGACTCCCTTTCCCAGTCGATGTGAAGACTTGTATTGCCAAAGCGCTTTGAAAGACTGACTTTCAATGTACGAGACGGGGTTTGCCCGTCCAGATGTGATGGGAGGTAAATCACATGAAAAATATGTTCCTGATGACGGTCGCCGCAGTGGCGCTTCTTGCCGGATCCGCCGCCGGCGCCGCCGAATTTAAGTTCAAGCCGGGCGAGGATGCCAAGTTCAACTGGGCGAGCCTTGAGGAATTCAAGAAGGCCCATGGCGGCATGAGCGGCCAGTCGGTCACCATTTTCGGGCCGTGGCGCGGCGAAGACCAGGCGCTGTTCGAAAGCATCCTTGCCTACTTCGAAGATGCGACCGGTATCGACGTCAAATATTCTTCCTCCGAGAACTACGAACAGCAGATCGTCATCGACACGCAGGCCGGCAGCCCGCCGGACATTGCCATCCTGCCGCAGCCGGGCCTGATCGCCGACCTCGCCTCCAAGGGTCATCTCGTGCCGCTCGGCGACGACGTGAAGAACTGGCTGCTGGAAAACTATTCCGCCGGCCAGTCCTGGGTCGATCTCGCGACCTACAAGGGCAAGGACGGCACGCCGGCCGTCTACGGTTTCCCCTACAAGATCGACGTGAAGTCACTGGTCTGGTACGTGCCCGAAAACTTCGAGGACGCCGGCTACGAAGTGCCGAAGACCATGGAAGAGCTGAAGGCGCTCACCGAGAAGATCGCCGCCGACGGCGGCACGCCCTGGTGCATCGGCCTCGGTTCGGGCGGTGCGACCGGCTGGCCGGCCACCGACTGGGTGGAAGACCTGATGCTGCGCACTCAAGCCGCCGACGTCTATGACAAGTGGGTATCGAACGAGATCAAGTTCGACGATCCGGCCGTTCTCGGCGCGATCGACGAATTCGGCTGGTTCGCCAAGAACGACAAGTTCGTCGACGGCGGCGTCGCCGCGGTTTCCTCGACCGACTTCCGCGACAGCCCGAAGGGCCTCTTCGCTTCGCCGCCGAAGTGCTATCTGCATCACCAGGCTTCGTTCATCCCGTCCTTCTTCCCCGAAGGCACCGTGGTCGGTGAGGATGCGGACTTCTTCTACATGCCGCCCTACGAGTCCAAGAAGGATCTCGGCAATCCGGTGCTCGGCGCCGGCACGCTGGCCATCCTCACCAAGGACACCCCGGCGGCCCGCGTCTTCTTCGACTTCCTGAAGACCCCGATCGCCCATGAGTTGTGGATGGCGCAGTCGAGCTTCCTCACGCCTTACAAGGGCGCCAACAAGGAAGCCTATGCGAATGCGCCGATGGCCAAGCAGGGCGAGATCCTGCTCAACGCCACCACCTTCCGCTTCGACGGTTCCGACCTGATGCCCGGCAAGATCGGCGCCGGCGCCTTCTGGACCGGCATGGTGGACTACACCGGCGGCAAGTCGTCCGCCGACGTCGCAGCCGGCGTCCAGAAGGTCTGGGACTCGCTCAAGTAAGCGAGCGCAAGACAATGCCTTCGCCGGGCTCGATCGCCCGGCGAAGGGCAGACAGGCGCGGGAGCGTCCGCCGCTGAAAGAGGCCGTGTCCATCGGCCCGGGGGAGGGAACATTGGAACAACTGCTCTATGCCCTAGTGACCATCGTGATCGGCGTCGCCGGAGCGGTCGGCTATTTCTACGGCTCGAACATCCTGCTCGACTGGATATTCCCGTCGCGTATCGCCGATGCGGCTCAGGCCTCGCGCAACATCCATCGCGCCAACAGCATCCGCCCGTGGCTGTTTCTCGGGCCGGCACTGGTGTCGCTGACGATCTACCTCGTCTATCCCTTCTTCTCCTCGGTCGCCTATTCGCTCTACGACCGGAACGGCACCACGTTCGTCGGCCTTGCCAACTACCGCTGGATGTTCTTCGACGGCGAGTTCCGCCAGTCGATCTACAACAACATGCTGTGGCTGATCGTCGTGCCGGCCGCTTCCACCCTGTTCGGGCTGATCATCGCGGCGCTCACCGACCGCATCTGGTGGGGCAATATCGCCAAGTCGCTGATCTTCATGCCGATGGCGATCTCCTTCGTCGGCGCCTCGGTCATCTGGAAGTTCGTCTATGACTACCGCGACATCGGCGCGGAGCAGATCGGCATCCTCAACGCCATCGTCGTGGCGCTGGGCGGCGAGCCGCAGATCTGGATCACCCTGCCGTTCTGGAACAATTTCTTCCTCATGGTCATCCTCATCTGGATCCAGACCGGCTTTGCCATGGTGCTTTTGTCCGCGGCTCTGCGCGGCATTCCGGAAGAGACCATCGAGGCCGCCGTCATCGACGGTGCCAATCCCTGGCAGATCTTCATGAAGATCAAGGTGCCGCAGATCTGGGGCACGATCGCGGTGGTCTGGACCACCATCACCATTCTCGTCCTCAAGGTGTTCGACATCGTGCTCGCCATGACCAACGGCCAGTGGCAGACGCAGGTGCTGGCCAACCTGATGTTCGACTGGATGTTCCGCGGCGGCGGCGATTTCGGGCGCGGCGCCTCGATCGCCGTGGTCATCATGATCATGGTCGTGCCGATCATGATCTGGAACATCCGCAACGCCCGCCGGGAAATGGAAGGACGCTGACATGCACAAGGGCAGTATCCGCTCTCCGCTCACCTGGGCGGTTCATCTCTCCGTCCTCTTCCTCGTCGTTCTGTGGACGCTGCCGACCGCCGGCCTGTTCATCTCGGCGCTGCGCGACAAGAACCAGATCGTCGCCTCCGGTTGGTGGACGGGCCTGTCCACTTCGACGCAGAACGCCATGTACCGCGCCCCCGGCGCCGACAAGCAGGTCGAGGAAAACGGCACCTACGTCATTTCCGGCAATGTCTTCGAAGGCGGCAAGGGCGTCGTCATGGCCTTCGGATCGTCCAGCCAGGATCCGGCGGCCTATGAAGCCGGCGCCACCGCTGAACTCAAGGACGGCGAAAAGCTCAGCGTCGCTGAGAACGGTGATTTCCGCATCTCGTCGCCGAAGGCCTTCGAAGGCAGCCGCGGCCAGCGCATCTTCTACACCGCCGGCATCCCGCCGCGCTTCACGCTGGAAAACTACCGCACCGTGCTGACCGCCGAGGGCATCGGCAAATCCTTCCTCAATTCGCTGACGGTCGCCGTACCCTCGACCATCATCCCGATCCTGGTCGCCGCCTTTGCGGCTTACGCGCTCGCCTGGATGAAGTTCCCCGGCCGGGCGATCATCCTTGCGGTCATCGTCGGCCTGCTGGTCGTGCCGCTGCAGATGTCGCTGATCCCGCTTCTGCGCATGTACAATAGCGTCGGCGCTTTCTTCGGCGTGCCGTCGAAGACCTATCTCGGCATCTGGCTCGCCCATATGGGCTTCGGCCTGCCGCTCGCGATCTATCTCCTGCGCAACTACATCGCCGGCCTGCCGCGCGAGATCATGGAATCGGCCCGCGTCGACGGCGCCTCCGACTTCACCATCTTCATGAAGATCGTGCTGCCGCTGTCCTATCCGGCGCTCGCCTCCTTCGCCATCTTCCAGTTCCTGTGGACCTGGAACGACCTGCTGGTGGCCATGGTCTTCCTCGGCACCGGCGACAACGAACTCGTGCTGACCGGACGCCTGGTCAACCTGCTCGGCTCGCGCGGCGGCAAGTGGGAAATCCTCACCGCCTCCGCCTTCATCACCATCATCGTTCCGCTTCTCGTCTTCTTCACCCTGCAACGCTACCTCGTCCGCGGCCTGCTCGCGGGTTCGGTCAAGGGCGGTTGAGACGGCACGTATTTTACTGATCGCATCGACAAGGACTGACCATGACTGCAACGACCCAATCGATCCTCTCCGCCGACAAGGACTGGTGGCGTGGTGCGGTGATCTACCAGATCTACCCGCGCTCCTATCAGGACTCCAACGGCGACGGCATCGGTGACCTCAAGGGCATCACCGCCCGCCTGCCGCATATCGCGGCGCTTGGCGCCGACGCCATCTGGATCTCGCCGTTCTTCACCTCGCCGATGAAGGATTTCGGTTACGACGTGTCGAACTATGTCGACGTCGACCCGATGTTCGGCAGCATAGCCGATTTCGACGGCATGATCGCCGAAGCGCATCGCCTCGGTATCCGGGTGATGATCGACCTGGTGATCTCCCACACCTCGGACCAGCATCCCTGGTTCGTCGAGAGCCGGTCGAGCCGCATCAATGAACGGTCCGACTGGTATGTCTGGTCCGATCCGAAGCCGGACGGCACGCCGCCGAACAACTGGCTGTCGATCTTCGGCGGGTCCGCATGGCATTGGGACCCGACCCGCATGCAGTATTACATGCACAACTTCCTGACCTCGCAGCCCGACCTCAACATGCACAATCCGCAGGTCCAGGATGCCGTGCTCGATGCCACGCGTTTCTGGCTGCAGCGCGGCGTCGACGGCTTCCGCCTCGACACCATCAACTTCTATTTCCACGACAAGGAACTGCGCGACAACCCGGCGCTGGCGCCGGAGCGCCGCAATGCCTCGACCGCGCCGGCGGTCAATCCCTACAATTTCCAGGAACACATCTACGACAAGAACCGCCCGGAAAACCTGGCCTTCCTCAGGCGCTTCCGCGCTTTGCTCGACGAGTTCCCGGCGATTGCCGCGGTCGGCGAGGTGGGTGACAGCCAGCGCGGTCTCGAAATTGTCGGGGAATACACCTCCGGCAACGACAAGATGCAGATGTGCTACGCCTTTGAATTCCTCGCGCCCGATCCGCTGACGCCCGCCCGCGTCGCCGAGGTGCAGAAGGCCTTTGCCGAAGCTGCGCCCGAGGGCTGGGCCTGCTGGGCCTTTTCCAACCACGACGTGGTGCGCCATGTCAGCCGCTGGGGCGCCGATGTCGTCGACCGTGATGCCTTCGCCAAGATGCTGAGCGCCGTCCTCATGACCCAGCGCGGCTCGGTCTGCATCTATCAGGGCGAGGAACTGGGGCTGACCGAAGCCGACATCGCCTTCGAGGATCTGCAGGACCCCTATGGCATCCAGTTCTGGCCCGAATTCAAGGGCCGCGACGGCTGCCGCACGCCGATGGTCTGGGACAGCAAGACGGCCCAAGCCGGCTTTTCGACGGCACAGAAGACATGGCTGCCGATCCCGGTCGAGCATGTGCTGAAGGCGGTCGACACGCAGCAGGGCGACGAGACGAGCGTGCTCGAGCACTATCGCCGTTTCCTCGCCTTCCGCCGACAGCATCCGGCCTTCGCCAAGGGCGGCATCGTCTTCCATCCGGTTGAGGGCAATGTGCTGTCCTATACCCGCACGCTCGGCAACGAGACGCTGCTGTGCCTGTTCAACATGAGCGCCGAACCGGCGCATGCCGTCCTGCCGGATGGCCAGTGGAATACGCTCGAAGGCCATGGCTTTGCGAGTGAGACAAAGAACGACGGGGTGGAACTGCCGGCCTGGGGCGCTCATTTCGCGCGCCACGCCTGATTGGGAGGAATGAGATGACGGGCCTGGTTCTCAAGGATATCCGCAAGACCTACGGGCAGGTGAAGGTCCTGCACGGCATCGACCTGACGATCGAGGTGGGCGAGTTCATCGTCTTCGTCGGTCCGTCCGGCTGCGGCAAGTCCACGCTGCTGCGCATGATCGCCGGGCTCGAGGACATCACCTCGGGCGAGATGATCATCGACGGCCAGGTGGTCAACAACGTGCCGCCCTCGAAGCGCGGCATCGCCATGGTGTTCCAGTCCTATGCGCTCTATCCGCATATGACGGTCTACGACAACATGGCGTTCGGCATGCGCATTGCCGGCGAGAGCAAGGACGAGATCGACCGGCGCGTCAGGAACGCCGCCGACATCCTGCAGCTCACGCCCTATCTCGACCGTCTGCCCAAGGCGCTGTCCGGCGGACAGCGGCAGCGCGTGGCGATCGGCCGCGCCATCTGCCGCGACCCCAAGGTCTTCCTGTTCGACGAGCCGCTTTCCAACCTCGACGCGGCGCTGCGCGTGGCAACCCGCATCGAGATCGCCAAGCTCAACGAGAGCATGCCCGACACGACGATGATCTATGTCACCCACGACCAGGTCGAGGCCATGACGCTCGCCGACCGCATCGTCGTGCTTTCGGCCGGCAAGATCGAGCAGGTCGGCCCGCCGCTCGAACTCTACGAGCGCCCGGCCAATCTCTTCGTCGCCCGCTTCATCGGCTCGCCGGCGATGAACATCATGCCGACCACCATTGCTGCGGCCGGAAATCCGACCACGCTGACGCTCAAGGACGGAACGACCGTGCGCGTCGACATCGAGACGCCGGCCGGCGATGTCGGCAAGGCGGCAAGCTTCGGCGTGCGCCCCGAGGACCTGTCGATCGCCACCGGCGACGACTTCCTGTTCGAGGGCACGGTCACCATCGTCGAGGCGCTCGGCGAAGTGACGCTGCTCTATGTCGAGGGACCCGTCGAGGACGAGCCGATCGTCGTCAAGCTTCCCGGCATCGTCGATGTGAAGAAAGGCGAAAAGCTGCGCTTCTCCGCCGATCGAACCAAGCTGCATCTGTTCGATGCGACCGGTCACACCTACAGGAAATGACCAGTGGGAATTAAGGTCCTATTTGCCTTGCTGGCAAGCAGGACCCCAAGATGGGGGGCTTGCCACCCCCGGTAAATACCATCTGTTAAATTCCCTGCTGCTAGTCTCTGCGCATAACAACTGGAAAACAGGGGCTGGGACATCAATGAGACAGGCGGTGGGTGGCAACCATTATCTGAAACGGGAAGAATCCTTCATGTACGACCGCGAAGCGCGGTTTCCCATGGAGGATACGATGAATGCGGCGCGCATCGAATATACCGAGAAGGGCGTCATGCACATGGCGGCTCGCCGGTGCGATCTGATCAGGATCTCGATGAGCGGCGCGATCATTGGTCTGCTGACCCAGTACAATCTGCCGCAGCAATTCTATCTCGATCTTCCCGATGCACGCATCACCAAGGTTGGCTGCCTGCTGATGAAGACCTTTGCCAACAATACCGCCGAGGTCCGTTTCCTGCGTCTGCTGACGAAGAAGGAACTGGACCGGATCTTCGTCTTCTCGACGCATCCGGCCCATCGCGACCGCGTGCTGGACGTCCGTTCCTGGTAAGCGGGGTCCGGCGACCCATACGACCCATACGACCCATACGACCCACACTCTGTGATGGCATCCAAGGCCGGTGACGCTCGCGCTTCACCGGCCTTTCGATTTTCTGACTCGACTTTGGCTTCGAACAGCGAAATTGTCGCGGTCCTCGAAAGACCAAGGGAGAGCGCTATGTCGGAACAGAGAGTTGCCATCATCACCGCCGGTGGAAGCGGCATGGGAGCCGCTGCGGCAAAACGTCTCGCCGCAGACGGTTTCAAGGTCGCCATCCTGTCGTCTTCCGGCAAGGGCGAAGCGCTGGCAGCGGAACTCGGCGGCTTCGGCATGACCGGTTCGAACCAGTCGAACGATGACCTGAAGCGGCTGGTCGACGGGACGATGGAGCGCTTCGGCCGCATCGACGTGCTGGTCAACAGCGCCGGCCACGGTCCGCGCGCGCAGATCCTCGAGATCACCGACGAGGACTGGCACAAGGGCTTCGACACCTATCTGCTGAACGTCATCCGCCCGACGCGGCTCGTCACGCCGCTCATGCAGGCCCGCAAATCCGGGGTTATCATCAATATTTCGACCGCCTGGGCCTTCGAGCCGAGCGCCATGTTCCCGACCTCGGCCGTGGCCCGGGCCGGCCTTGCCGCCTTCACCAAGATCTTCGCCGACACCTATGCGGCCGACAATGTCCGGATGAACAATGTTCTGCCCGGCTGGATCGACAGTCTGCCGGGCACCGAGGAACGCCGCGAAAGCGTGCCCATGCAGCGTTACGGCAAGAGCGAAGAGATTGCCGCGACGGTCGCTTTCCTTGCCTCCGATGGCGCCGGTTACATTACCGGCCAGAACATCCGCGTCGATGGTGGCCTTACGCGCGCCGTTTAGTTGTCAGTTTTTGCCTTTTTCTTGCCATTTCTGTCAGCGATAAAAGAATCAACGCGGCGTAAACCTCTTGGTTACCAAGATTCTTCATTGTTTAGGACATCCGGATTTGCGGAGGTCCAGAGTGAAGCCTCCTTGCTGACCGGATGCGTAGGGCCGCGGCGATGAAACCCGCCCGGCCGCAAGGCCTCTGGTAGCGAGTGATAGTATGGCGTTCTCGACCGAGACAGTCACCAAGGACAAACCGTCCGCTGGTCCCCAATCCCGAACCGGGAAAGGCCGCAAGGCCTCGAAGAGCCCCGTCGCCATTGGCGTCGGTCTGGCTGCCATCCTCTGGGTGACGGCGGGGATCGCGACGATCCATTCCCTGAGATCCGAACCGACGCTTGAAGCACCGTCGCTGGCGCTGATCGAGCGACCGGCCGACGTCGGCAAGGCGTTGAAGCGGACCGACCGAAACACGCCCCTGCGGCAAGCGGAGGTGACGCGGCTTCGCATCGCCGAAGCCGTTGCCGCCACCGAGGAGATCGGTCTGCTGATGCTGCCCGCCTCCATGGCGCTGGCAAGCGTCGAAAAGTCCGACCGCATGCTGGAGCGGCGCGAGCGCGCCTCGAGCGATCCGAAGGCGCGCGACATGCTGCGCCTGGCGCTGGCCGACGCGGTCGCCGAGCGCAATGCCAAGGCGATTGCCGGGCTTGGACCGGAAGACAAGAATCATATCGTCGGAACCGGTGCGGCAATCCAGACCGCTTCGATCGACCCTGCAGCCCTGGCACCTGCCGCAAAGCTCTCGGCCGGCGACGCCGGTCTCTCCTCCGGTCCTGCGGCCCTTGCCTATGCCGCGCCCCTGCCGGCCAAGGACGTCGTGCAACTCGGCCCGGACCCGCGCGAGGAACCCTTCGTCGAGCTCCTGTCGGAGCCGGCGGGAGAAGACCACAGCGCCGTGCCGGATGACGTGCCCCTGCCGTCGGCCCGCCCCAAGGCCCCGGCGAACATCGAACAGCCGGACAGCCGCGCCAACGACAAGGCAAAAGCCAAGGCAAAGGCGCTGCCGTCCAACATGCTGGCCTATGCCAGGCCGGAAAACCCGCTGGCCAGCGACAGCGACGAGGAGAAGCCTTCGTTCTTCGGCCGCAAGCCCAAGCTGCCGGGCCGCGGCGTCGCCGTTTACGACATCTCCGCCGGCATCGTGCATATGCCGAACGGCGAAAAGCTTGAGGCCCATTCCGGCCGCGCCCACATGCGCGACAATCCCAAGTTCGTCCATGTCAAGAACCGCGGCCCGACCCCGCCGAACGTCTACAATCTGCGCATGCGCGAAAGCCGTTTCCACGGTATCGAGGCGATCCGCATGACGCCGGTCGGCGACAGCAAGATGTACGGGCGCGACGGCTTCCTGACCCACACCTACCTGCTGCGCAAACGCGGCGACAGCTCCGGCTGCGTGGTGTTCCAGGACTACAACAAGTTCCTCAACGCCTTCAAACGCGGCAATGTGAAGACGCTGATCGTCGTGCCGCGCATGGCGGAACTGCCGAAATACGTCGCGATGATGTGACGCTCCAAACGGCCCCGAAAGGGGCCGTTTTTGCATTCGCCCCCTGACAGTGTTCAACCCCATGACGTTCAACCCCATGCCCGGCCCCTGTTGCGCCGGTCATAGCGCGGCAATCTCGGCTGCGGTCTTGCCTCGAGCGCGCGGGCGATCGCCTCCAGGACCTGCTGGCATCGTTGATGGGTATCATCATCGGCATTGGCGACGCAGAGGGGAAGGCAGGCAACGGCCTTGCCCGAGAGCCCGACGGCCTTCTGGGCCTCCACGGCGCGGCGTTGGCGCTCGCTCGGCACCATGGGTCCGGAGCAGCCGAGATCCCGGCGGCACTTGCGGATCGGGCAGAAAATGAAGCCCATCGTCTTTTCGGCCGCAAGCCGCCATTTGCGCTCGTGCCAATCCATGCGCCGCTTCTCATAGGCATTGATGTCGATTCCGTCATTCTCCACCATCGTCTCCTTTCGGCGCGCAGGCGTCATCCTTCACGCGGGCGTTTCCACCCCGTGGTTTGGCTTCATTCCTGTGCCCTCCCTTTTGGAGAGGGGTAGTCGGCCGGGACACGATCGCGTGCCGCGACTAAGTTAAATTACATGACACCCGATCGTGTCCCGTTCGGTGTCTTTTGCCGGGCAAACGCGGTCTCTCTGCGCGGATGACGGCACCTTTTCCAGGGTTGCGCTCGCGGGTGCTTGTTATTTTTATCCCCGCCGCGCCACGAAAGCCGGGGGAGACCCCCGTCAGTCGCCGGTCCAATCATGTGTGCCCCACAGGCACGCCCCGCCCTGTTTCAGGCGAGAGGGAGACCCTTCATGCCCGGCCCCGGGAAAGCGGTCCGCGTCTCGACCGCGCCCCCCGGGCACCGGTCCCGCCTCGCCGGCAACGCAAACCGGTGTAACCGATGGCGGGACGGGGGGCAGTATCGGGCATGGCGCGGGGGGCGGGGATGAAATCGGCAGTGCAGGTTTGAATTTGCAGGCGAAACGGGCTGGATCTTCCCCGGATTTGCTGTGGTCGCACGCGGTCACCCCCCTCTGTCGGCTACGCCGACATCTCCCCCACAAGGGGGGAGATCGCCCGCCGGCCGGATTGCCGGCCTGACGGAGGGTTGGGGGGCTGACCGGCATGGGTGGGCTGACCGACGATTGGTGGGCGCCGGAGGATATGTGCGGTCGCACGCGGCCACCCCCCTCTGTCGGCTACGCCGACATCTCCCCCTCAAGGGGGGAGATCGCCCGCCGGCCGCATTGCCGGCCTGACGGAGGGTTGGTGGGCTGACCGGCGATGGGTGGGCGCTGGAGAATATGTGCGGTGGCCGGGCATTCGGGTGGTTGGTGGCCGGGCTTTTGATGGTTGGCAGTGGACAGGACGGTGCCGCGCGCCGATCTCCCCCCTTGAGGGGGAGATGCCCGGCAGGGCAGAGGGGGGTATGGCCGGATGCTTCGAGGCTTCGCCTTTGGCGAAGCACCTCAGCATGAGGGGGGCATAGCGGAAGCCCTCACCCTGAGGTGGGAGCGCAAGCGACCCTCGAAGGGCGAGGGCGGATGGGAATGCCTTCACCATGGGAGCAAGACAAGAGCCGCCGATCCAGACGGTGCCGGCCCCGGCCGAAGGGCAGGGGTCGCCGGACTATTTTCGGCCCCCCGTCGACGGGCGGTGGGGCGACGTGCTCTAGATGGCCGACCATTCAGGAGGACCGCATGAAAGACCCCGTCATCGCCGCTATCGTTTCCGTATCCCTTCTGCTGTCGGTCTCGACTGCGAGCGCCCAGACCGCCGGCGATCCGGTCGAAAGCTATTGCGCCACGCTCAGCGAAAGCGATCATTTCGCCTCCGACGGCTACCCGCTGAAGGACGCCGCCGCCATCATCCGCCAGGACCGGGCCAATTTCCATGCTTTCGGCATCCGCGACGACAGTGACGAGAACGACTCGACCTTCAGTTCGAAGAGCAATCGCGCCCGCCTTGAGCAGATGCTGAAGAACGGCAGCATGGACCGCAGCACCCGCAACGCCATCGTCAACGGCACGCCGGACGTCTGCATCGATGTCTATGACGACTATATCGACGTGACGCTGCTGTAGGGCCGGGTTCGGCGTCGCTTGGGGTGATGGGGCCTTGGGCGGATGGAGGGCGGGTAGGATTGCCGGGCCGCCCCCCTCTTGCCGGGCCGCCTTGCCCCGTCTTGCCCGCCGCGACCTCTTGCGGCCACCCCGCTCTGTCGGTCGGCCGCCCCCTTCTTGCCGGCCATCCACCTCTTGCCGGCCGCGCCTTGCCGCCACCCCCCTCTGTCGGCTACGCCGACATCTCCCCCTCAAGGGGGGAGATGGGCCGTTGGCCGCGTTGCCGGCCTGACCGCAGCTGTTGGGCACTGGGGGAGAAGCCGGGCTGGGTTTGCAGCCGATGAAGTCAGTTGGGACGGTGCCACGGGCCGATCTCCCCCCTTGAGGGGGAGATGCCCGGCAGGGCAGAGGGGGGCGAGCCACCAGCTCTGCAGGTTGGTTTGTCCCTGCCGCGCGCACCCAAGGGAACAGCTTGTGGCCGGGTGCTAGGGGGGGCCATCGGGGCCTGCCCGGCACCGGGAATCTTGGCCTGAGGGTTCGTGGCCCGATACACGACCGTTGCTGCCTCAGGCGGCGCGCGGCGCCTGGCTTGGCGGATGACCGGTGACGCGTTTGAAGGCGCGGCTGAAGGCGGCGTGGGAGCTGTAGCCGAGCCGGTGGGCGGCGGTGTCGATCGGCATGCCTTCCTTGGAAATCCATTGGGCCGCCAGCCGCATGCGCATCTCCGTCAGATAGCGCAGCGGCGGCACGCCCGTGACCGCGAGAAAGCGTTCGGCGAAGACCGAACGCGAGGCGCCCATCAGCTTGGCCAGTTCGGCGAGCGTCCAGTCCCGACCGGGATCGCGGTGGAGGGCGACGAGCACGCGCCCGAGGCGCGGATCGCGCAGGGCGGCGATCCAGCCGGTCGCATCGCCGCAGCCGCATTCCACCCATGCCCGGACGATCGAGGCGGCAACGACGTCGGCAAGGCGCGCCAGGATGCCGGCATAGCCGGCGCGACCCTGATTGACCTCGCGGGCCATCGCCTCCAGCATCGGCAGGATTTCCGGATAGCGCGTCAGGATGGTATCGACCCGCATGACCTCGGGCATCAGCGCGACCAGCGGATGCATGCTGCCGAGGTCGAAATCCATGCAGGCGGAAAAGATCAGCACGCGCTCTTCCTCGCGGCACACCTTTTCGTCGCAATCCATGATCCCGCTCACCTGGGTGCAGAGCGGCTCCCTGGGCAGCGTGGCGAGATCGGCGCAGAGCTGAGGCGCCTCGGCCGACGAGCCGATCAGATGGCGGCCGCCGCGCGGCAGGAGCGCGGCATCGCCGGCCTTCATCTGATGCAGTTCGCCGCTCGGCGCGCGAAGCGTGATCGTTCCGCGCGCGAGGAACAGAAATTTCGCCCGGCTGTCGCCCTCGCCGAAAGCATAGGCGAAGGGCGGCGAAAGCTCGACGCGGCGGTAGTCGACCCCCACGAGCCGCATGCCGAGCAGCAGCTCGCTGACGAGGTCGGGACCGAAGGAGCCGGTTGGGAGTGAAGTGTCGGACGGTCGATCAAGCATGACGGATTTTCTGACATAGAAAGTCCGACGAGTCCAGCCTAGCTTCTCGCCGTGCCATTCCTCCCATCGAAAGGACATGACGATGACACCCTCCACCAAGAACCACGATCCCGCCACCGGCGGGGCAGGGACCCCGGCCTGGGCGGCCGTCGCCTCCATGACGATCGGCGTCTTCAGCCTGGTGACCGCCGAATTCCTGCCGGCCAGCCTGCTGACGCCCATCGCCTCCGATCTGTCCATCAGCGAAGGCGCGGCCGGCCAGGCGGTGACGACCACCGCGCTGTTCGGCTTCGCCACCAGTCTGCTGATTACCGCGGCTGCGCGCGGCACCGACCGGCGCAACCTTCTGATGTTCTTTTCCGCGCTGCTGGTCGCCTCCAACCTGCTGGTCGCCTTTGCGCCGGGCCTTCCGCTCCTGCTCTTCGGCCGCGTGCTTCTCGGCGTGGCGCTCGGCGGTTTCTGGGCCCTGTCCACCGCCGTCACCATGCGGCTGGTGCCCGCAGTGCTGGTGCCGAAGGCGCTCGCCATCCTGATGAGCGGCGTCTCGGTCGCAACCGTGCTCGCGGCGCCCGTGGGAAGCTATCTCGGCGATCTCCTCGGCTGGCGCGACGTCTTCCTGCTCGCCGCGGCGCTGGGTCTGCTCGCCCTGGCGGCGCAATGGCTGAGCCTTCCCTCCATGAAGCCGACGGGCGCGACGCGGCTGCGGACCCTGCTCGACGTGCTGGTGCGTCCGGGCATCGGTCCCGGCATGCTGGCGGTGCTGCTGGTCTTCGGCGGGCACTTCGTCTTCTTCACCTATCTGCGCGCCTATCTCGAGAGCGGCAGCGGCTTTTCCATCGAATCGATTTCGATGATCCTGCTCGGCTTCGGGGCGGCGAACTTTCTCGGGACGCTGCTGGCCGGACGCCTGGTGCAGAAGAAGCTGTGGCTGACGCTGGTGCTGGCGCCGCTCGCCATGGGCTCGGTCGCCGCCGCCATGGTCCTGGAGGGCGCCAATCCCGTCGCCGATGTGGTGGCTGTGGTTCTCTGGGGCCTGTTCTTCGGCGGCGTGCCGGTCGCCTGGTCGAGCTGGATCGCCCACACCGTGCCGGATGAGACCGAGAGCGCCGGGGGGCTCTTCGTCGCCTCGATCAATATCGCCATCGCGCTCGGCGCGGGTCTCGGCGGCGTGGTCTTCGACTTTACCGGCGGAACCGCAACGATTGCCGCGAGCGGCACCGTGCTGGCGCTCGCCGTATTGAGCATCATGCTGGGCGTGAGGCTGCGTGCGCCGGCCGCGGTGGCGGTCTCGGCTACTCTGTGAATTGATGGGCGGCGGGATCTCTTCCGCCGCCCAACATCGTCGGTTTGATCAGTAAAGTACGCTCGCGCCCTGGTCGGCCGGGCCGGCAATGCGGCGCAGCGGCGCGAAGAGTTCGCGGCCCATGCCGAATTCGTTGGCCGAGAGATCGGCGACGATCGCCGGGCGGGCGGCGAATTCGGCGGCGTCGACCAGCACTTCCAGCGTGCCGGCAATGGCGTCGAGGCGGATCATGTCGCCGTCCTGGATGCGGGCAATGGCGCCGCCGTCGACGGCTTCGGGCGTCAGGTGGATCGCCGCGGGGATCTTGCCGGACGCGCCGGACATGCGGCCATCGGTGACGAGCGCCACCTTGAAGCCGCGGTCCTGCAACACGCCGAGCGGCGGGGTCAGGCGGTGAAGCTCCGGCATGCCGTTCGACTTCGGGCCCTGGAAGCGCACGACGGCAACGAAATCGCGGTCGAGCTTGCCGGCCTTGAAGGCGTCCTGCAGCGCCTGCTGGTCGTCAAAGACGATGGCCGGGGCCTCGACGACGTGGCGTTCCGGCTTGACGGCGGAGATCTTGATCACCGACTTGCCGAGATTGCCGGTCAGCATCTTCAGCCCGCCGTTGGACTGGAACGGCGCCTCGATGCGGGCGAGCACCTTGGGATCGGCGCTCTCCTCCGGCGATGGCTGGCGGATCACGTTGCCGTCGGGACCGAGCCTGGGGTCGATCGTGTAGGCGGCAAGACCCTGGCCGTAGACGGTGCGCACGTCGTCATGCAGGAAGCCGACCTTCAGCAACTGCTTGATGAGGAAACCCATGCCGCCCGCGGCGTGGAAATGGTTCACGTCGGCAAGCCCGTTCGGATAGACGCGGGCGATCAGCGGCACGATGTCGGAGAGGTCGGAAATGTCCTGCCAGCTGAGCTGGATGCCGGCGGCGCGCGCCATGGCGATCAGGTGCAGCGTGTGATTGGTCGAGCCGCCGGTGGCATGCAGGCCGACCACGCCGTTGACGATCGAACGTTCGTCGATCATCTCGCCGGCGGGGGTGAATTCATTGCCCTGGGCGGTGATGGCGAGCGCCCGCTTCGTCGCTTCCTTGGTCAGCGCGTCGCGCAGCGGCGTGTTCGGGTTGATGAAGGAGGCGCCGGGCATATGGAAGCCCATGATCTCCATCAGCATCTGGTTGGAATTGGCGGTGCCGTAGAAGGTGCAGGTGCCGGGGCCGTGATAGGACTTGGACTCGGCTTCGAGCAGTTCGGCGCGGCCGACCTTGCCCTCGGCATAGAGCTGGCGGATGCGCGACTTCTCGTCGTTCGGCAGCCCGGTGGTCATCGGACCGGCGGGAATGAAGACCGACGGCAGGTGGCCGAAGGTGAGCGCGGCGATGACGAGGCCGGGCACGATCTTGTCGCACACGCCAAGGAAGACGGCCGCGTCGAACATGTTGTGCGACAGGCCGATGGCGGCCGACATGGCGATCACGTCGCGCGAGAACAGCGACAGCTCCATGCCCGGCTGGCCCTGGGTCACGCCGTCGCACATGGCGGGAACCCCGCCCGCCACCTGCGCTACGCCGCCAGCTTCGGCCGCGGCCGCGCGGATCAGCGCCGGATAGGTCTCGAACGGCTGGTGGGCCGAGAGCATGTCGTTGTAGGAGGTGATGATGCCGAGATTGGGGACGACGTCGCCGGACAGCGTCGCCTTGTCCCCGACGGAACAGGCGGCAAAGCCATGGGCGAGGTTGCCGCAGGACAGGGTCGAGCGGTGCACGCCCTTGGAGATCTGTCCGCGCACGCGATCGAGATAGACTTCGCGCGTCGGCCTGGAACGCTCGACGATGCGGCGGGTGATGGCTTCGATACGGCTGTCTGCGGACATCGGATGTCACTCCTTCAAAACGCGCGCGACGGCTCAGGCTCGATCGACGCGCTGAAAGCCCGCTCCCCGCGGGCGTGTCGATAGCCGTCCCGCGATCGGGGCGGCAGCGGCGGGGCGGCTCAGGGCGCCCAGTAGATGTCGGGTGCGGTCTTGGACCGTTCAAGCACGGCGCGGACCGGCATCTCGGCCTCGTCGGTGCCGGACAGGGCCTTGTCGAGAACCGCCTTCTTCTCGGCGCCCTCGATGTGGATAACCAGCAGGCGCGAGTCGCAGAGGGCGGAGAAGGAGAGGGTGAGGCGGGGCTCACCGGCCCCTTCGGCTTCCATCGTCATCACCCGGCGCGGGGTGCTGCGGTCCAGCGCCTCGGCCAGATGGTTGCCGCCGGGGAAGAACGAGGCGGTGTGGCCGTCATTGCCCATGCCGAGGATGGTCACGTCGAAGGGCTTGCCGAAGGTGGCGATCTCCGCCGTCGTTAGTTCTGCTGCCTCTTCGGCGCTCGCAACCGGGTGGTAGAGCGGAACGAAATCCGCCTTGGCGGCGGCGTTCTGCAGCAGGTGAGTCCTCACCAGCAGATGGTTGGAGCGGGTATTGTCCGGCCCGACGAAGCGTTCGTCGACCAGCGTGACGACGACCCGGTCCCAGGCGATCGGCCGGGTGGAGAGGGCCTCGAAGAACTGCTTCGGGGTCGATCCGCCGGACACCGCCAGCGAAGCGGAACCGCGCGAGGTGATCGCCGCCTGAAGTTCGGCCGAGACGCGGTCGGCCAGCGCCGCGGCCAGGGCCGCGCGGTCTTCGAATGCATGCATCTTATGTGCCATGGCTGTCGTCCTAGTCGACTTCGTGCCAGGTGCGGCCGTCGCGCTCGATCAGCGCGATCGCCTGGCTCGGGCCCCAGGTGCCGGCGGTGTAGCCTTGGGTTTTCTGGCCACTGTCTTCCCAGCTCTTCAGGATCGGATCGACCCAGCGCCATGCGGCCTCGACTTCGTCGCGACGCATGAACAGCGTCTGGTTGGAGCGGATGACGTCCATCAGCAGGCGCTCGTAGGCATCGGCATTGCGCACGTCGAAGGCCTGGGCGAAGCTCATGTCGAGCGAGACGTGGCGAAGCCGCATGCCGCCCGGACCCGGGTCCTTGATCATCAGCCACTGCTTGACGCCCTCGTCGGGCTGCAGCCGGATGACCAGCATGTTGGCCTCGATCCGGCCGGCGGCCTCGTCGAAGATCGAGTGCGGGATCGGCTTGAAGGCGACGACGATCTCCGACATGCGGGAGGCGAGCCGCTTGCCGGTGCGCAGATAGAAGGGAACGCCGGCCCAGCGCCAGTTGGCGATCTCGGCCTTGATGGCGACGAAGGTCTCCGTGTCGGAGGCGCCTTCCAGTTCTTCGGTATAGCCCTTGACGGGACCGCCCGCAGAGGCGCCGGCCTTGTACTGGCCGCGCACGGTGAGCTTCTCGACATTGGCCGGGGTGATCGGCTTCAGCGAGCGCAGCACCTTGAGCTTCTCGTCGCGCACGCTTTCCGCGTCCATCGAATTGGGCGCTTCCATCGCCACCAGGCAGAGGAGCTGCAGGATGTGGTTCTGCACCATGTCTCTGAGCGCGCCGGCCTTGTCGTAATAGCTGACGCGGCCCTCGAGGCCGACGGATTCGGCAACCGTGATCTGCACGTGGTCGATATGGGCGGAGTTCCACAAGGGCTCGTAGAGCGCGTTGGCAAAACGCAGCGCCATCAGGTTCTGCACCGTCTCCTTGCCGAGATAATGGTCGATGCGGAAGATCTGTTCTTCCTTGAACACCTTGCCGATCGTGTCGTTGAGGATCTGCGCCGAGGCGAGGTCGCGGCCGATCGGCTTCTCGACGACAATGCGGGTCGACTTGGTGATGAGCTTGAAGTCGCGGATCTTGTCGGCGATGTCGCCGAACAGCGAAGGCGAGACGGCGAGGTAGAAGGCGCGCACCAGGTCCTTGCCTTCGTCGAGCAGGACCTTCAGCTTGTCCCAGCCCTCTGGCGACTTGGCATCCACCGAAACATAGTGGATGCGGGCGCAGAACTTCGCCACGTCGTCCTCTGCCCATTCGCCGGGCTTCAGATGTTCTTTGAGCGCGTTCTTGGCGAACTGGCGATACTCGTCGTCGGTCATCGGCGTGCGCGATGCACCGATGATCCGGGTCGGTTCGGTCAGCTGGCCGGCGAGCTGGCGATGGTAAAGGGCGGGAAGGAGCTTGCGCTCCGCAAGATCGCCGGTGCCGCCGAAGACGACATAGTCAAACGGCTCGACGGGGATGATCTGGCTGCTCATACAGGCTTCTCTCAATCGAAATCACTGAAGTCACATGTAATCTAATCGATTTAAAAAAGCCAGTGGGCAGGTGCGAAAACCATGCCCGCAGCGCAAAAAATCAAAGCTTGTCGCGCAACGCGTACCAGGTCAGCGCGAGGAACAGCAGGGGACTGCGGAATTTCGCGCCGCCGGGGAAGGGCGGGATTTTGAGGTCGAGCAGGTGGTCGAGCTCGCGGCCCTTGCCCGTCACCATGTCGGCATAGAGCTTGCCGCAATAGTTGGAGAGCATGACGCCGTGGCCGGAATAGCCGCCGATCGAGATCACGCCGGGCATGACCTCGCGGGCAAAGGGCTTGCGCGGCATGGTGATGCCGACCGATCCGCCCCAGCCATGGGTAATCTCGATGTCCTGGAGTTCCGGATAGATCTCGGCGATCTGCCGGCGGATATGGGTGGAAATGTCGCGCGGCGTGTCCGAGGTATAGGCCTCGCGCCCGCCGAACAGCAGTCTTCCGTCGCGCGTGCGGCGCCAGTAGCGCACGACGAAGCGCGAGTCGGCGATCGATTCCTTGCCCGGAATGACGGAGGGGAACTTGTCGAGCGGTACGGTCGCGCCGATGAAGGAGCGGATCGGCATGACATGGGCGGCGGTCACCGGCTCGAGATTGCCGATATAGGCATTGGTGGCGATCAGCACCTTGTCGGCCGTGATCGTGCCGGTCGGCGTCTCGATCAGGGTCTTGCCCCCGGACTGGCGGATCGACGAGGCCTTGGTCATCTCATGGATGGCCGCCCCCGCAGCGCTCGCCGCCCCGGCGAGCCCGACGATCAGCTTCAGCGGATGGATATGGCCGGTGCCGCTGTCGCGCACGCCGCAATGGAAGCGCTTCGAGCCGACGCGTTCGGCGGTTTCCTTGCCGTCCATGTAGGCGAGATGCGGATAGCCATAGCGCGTTGCGGCGATCTCCGCCGTGCGCTGGTATTCCTTGTCGTGCCCCGGCTTGTGGGAGACATTCATCTGGCCGGGCATGAACTCCATGTCGATGCCGTGCGTCTCGGCAAAGGAGAGCACGTATTTCTTGGCGTTCTCGGCCAGATCGAAGAGAGCCTTGGAGCGCTCGTAGCCGAGTTCGGCTTCCAGTTCCTCCGGATACCAGCGCTGGCCGGTGCCCATCTGCCCGCCATTGCGGCCGGAGGCGCCGTCGCCGATGCGACAGCCCTCGATCACGACGACCGAGAGGCCTGCCGTCGCGAGGTTGTAGGCGGCCTGCAGGCCGGTGAAGCCGCCGCCGACGATGGCGACGTCGGCGGTCTTCGATCCGTCGAGGGCCGGATATTCCGGCCGCTCGGTCACAGTGGATTGATACCAGGAAATTCCCGGTGCGATGGGGCTTTGCCAAGCCATGGGAGACTCCTTTAGATCAAACGTTCAGCAGCAGGAATTCGCGTTCCCACGGACTGATGACCTGCATGAAGGTCTCGAACTCTCCCCTCTTGACCCCCGCATAGAGACCGATGAACTCCTTGCTCAGGACTTCGCCGAGCGCCGAATCGGATTCGAGCAGCGACACGGCTTCAAGCAAGCCGCGCGGCAGGTCGACCGAACCTTCGTTGGCCGTTCCCTCCGAAGCTGCCGTCGGCTCGACCTGCTTGATGATGCCGAGATAGCCGCAGGCAAGCGAGGCCGCGAGCGCGAGGTACGGATTGGCATCCGAGCTCGGCAGGCGGTTTTCCACGCGCCGCGCCCTGGCGTCCGAGACGGGCACGCGGAAAGCGGTGGTGCGGTTGTCGTAACCCCAGGCATTGTTGACCGGGGCCGACATGTCGGGGGTCAGGCGCCGATAGGAGTTCACGTAAGGCGCCATCATCACCAGCGTCTTCGGCACGAAGGCCTGCATGCCGCCGATGAAGTGGAAGAACTCCTTGGACGGCGAGCCGTCGGGGTTGGAAAAGATGTTCTTCCCCGTTTCCGCATCGACCACCGACTGGTGGATGTGCATGGCCGAACCCGGCTGGCCCTGCATCGGCTTCGCCATGAAGGTCGCGTAGATGCCGTGCTTGAGCGCCGCTTCGCGGATCGTGCGCTTGAACAGGAAGACCTGGTCGGCAAGCTCGATCGGGTTGCCGTGGCGCAGGTTGATCTCGAGCTGGGCCGGGCCTTCCTCGTGGATCAGCGTGTCGATCTCGAGACCCTGCTTTTCCGAGAAGTGATAGATGTCGTCGATCAGTTCGTCGAACTCGTTGATCCCGGCGATCGAATAGCCCTGGCCGCCGAGGATGGAGCGGCCGGAACGGCCCTTCGGCGGATGCAGCGGATAGTCGGGGTCGTCGTTCATGGCGACGAGATAGAATTCGATCTCGGGCGCCACGACCGGCCGCCAGCCCTTGGCGTCATAGAGTTTCAGGACGTTCTTCAGCACGTTGCGCGGCGTGTAGGGCACGTCCTCGCCGTCCGTGGTGATGATGTCGCAGATGACCTGCGCGGTCGGGTCGGTTTCCCAGGGAACGACGGAGAGCGTCGAAAGATCCGGCATCAGCTTGATGTCGCTGTCGCGCGAATCATAGCGAAACTGGCCGCTTTCCTCCGGATATTCGCCGGAAATCGTGTGGCGGTAGAGGGCCGAGGGAAGTGCCAGCGAGGTGTCGCCGGTGAACTTCGAGGTCGGCATCATCTTGCCGCGCGGCACGCCCGCGAGGTCAGGCGTGATGCACTCGATGTCCTCGATGCCGCGGGCTCTGAGCCAGGCTGCGGCTTCCTTCCAGGTCTTGACGCCACGGGTGGAATTGATGTCCGGAGGAATGCTCGCCTTTTTCGACGCTGCGCCTTTGGGTCTGAGCATATTCTTCTTCGGAGGCATGTCTCACCGGTTTGGTTGTTGATGGCGGCATCATAACCCGACTTCGGCGTTTGGCGAGGGGGCAAACGGCATTGACTTTGCCCGATCGATCGAAAAGACAGATATTCTTTGTCGCAGGGACCCGAAATTGGCCCACATATTTGATGTTGCTATCATAGGAGCCGGTGCCGCGGGCATGATGGCGGCGCTTGTCGCCGGCCGCCGCGGACGCTCCGTCGTGCTGATCGACCATGCGAAGGCGCCGGGCGAGAAGATCCGCATTTCCGGTGGCGGGCGCTGCAATTTCACCAATATCCATGCCGGGCCGAAGAACTACATCTCAGCCAATCCGCACTTCATGAAGTCGGCGCTCGCCCGCTTCACGCCGGCCGACTTCATCGCCATGGTCGACAAGCACAGGATCGCCTGGCACGAAAAGACGCTCGGGCAATTGTTCTGCGACGACAGCGCCCGCGACATCATCCGCATGCTGCTCGACGAGATGCGCGCGGGCGGGGTGGACCTCAGGCTCGGCGTCGAGATTTCAGCCGTCGAGAAGGGCGAGGGTGGCTTTCGCCTGCAGACGACGGACGGCGAGATCGAGGCGCGCGCGCTAGTGATCGCCACCGGCGGCAAGTCGATCCCGAAAATGGGGGCGACCGGTTTTGCCTATAAGGTCGCCGAGCAGTTCGGCCTTGGCCTGACGGAGACGCGGCCCGGACTGGTGCCGTTGACGCTCGATCCGGCGCTGCTGGCCGAGCTTGCGCCGCTGGCCGGAGTCTCGGTCGATGCCGAGGTGCGTCACGGCAAGACGGGGTTTCGCGAAGCCCTGCTGTTCACCCATCGCGGCCTGTCCGGCCCGGCCATCCTGCAGATTTCCAGCTATTGGCGCGAAGGCGACGAGATCACGCTGTCGCTCGCGCCGGATGTGGACTTCGCCGCGGTGCTGAAGGCGGCGAAGAAGGAGAACGGCCGGCAGGCCGTGCAGACCGTGCTGGCGCAGCATCTGCCGAAGCGGCTCGCGCAATATGTCGCCGAGCGGCAGAAGATCGACAAGCCGCTCGCCGACCTGTCGGACAAGGCGCTGGAGGCGCTTGCCGCGTTCCTCCATGGCTGGACCATCAAGCCGGCCGGCTCGGAAGGTTATCGCACGGCGGAGGTGACGCTTGGCGGCGTCGACGTTGGCGGGCTGGAGTCGAAGACGATGATGGCCAAGGTCGTCCCCGGCCTCTACTTCATCGGCGAATGCGTCGATGTCACCGGATGGCTCGGCGGCTATAACTTCCAGTGGGCCTGGGCATCGGGCCATGCGGCGGGCGAGAGCGTCTGAGCCCGTAACGTCACCCGCTTTGGTGCACAGCAACAAGTTTGCGTGATCGACAGAAATTTGCGCAAGCTTTCCGCCATAATTTAGCTATTGTTAACGTGCCGTAGTCATTCTGGTTCGATGCCGGCATCCGTCGCTGGATGTGACATGAAGTCGGACCGGATTGCCGCCATGAGACGGCATTGTTTTCCTCAACGGCAATCTGCAGGATAGCGCCGATGAACAGACACAACAGCAAGCCACGGGCCATCGCCATCGCCAAGACCCGGGAAGCGGAAACCGCCCGCCTTTGGCATATCGCCTGCCTCAGCCTCGGCGCTTGCAGCGCGCTCGCGCTGGTCGCTGTGGCAGCCCTGATCGGCTGAGCAGCCACCGCCTTACGCGGTTTTGCAGGCCATGGGCCTGGAGGGTGCCGTTCGCGCATCCGTCTCCGGCGCAACCCCTTTGACGGTTGGCGATTGCTGTTCGGTGCAGGATGACTTCGGCGGCTTTGCCCCTGAACGCTCCGTTGCCGTAGGGCGGGACCTGACGAGCCGCGCCAGCCGCCGGAGCGGGCTTTCGCTGAAGCGCGCATAATAGGCTTCTTCGGCTCTTGCGCTCCGGTCCCGCGGTGTGCGCCCCTTGAGCGCCAGAAGAAACAACAATCCGTATTGTCCGTCCATGATGGATCTCCTCTCTGGTGAGCCATCAAGGGATCTATACCTCCAGTTTCGACTGTTAAACGGGAAGAATTGCGCTATGTTTTTCAGCGATGAAAAACGTTGCCTGGGACAATTATCAGATCTTCCTCGCCGTCGCCCGCCATGGCGGACTGACGGGCGCCTCGAATGCGACGGCGCTGAGCCCGGCCACGCTTGGCCGGCGCATGGTCGAATTCGAACGGGAGATCGGCCGGGAACTCTTCATCCGCAGCCAGACCGGTTATCGGCTGACGGGTGACGGCCGGCAATTGCTCGAGCATCTGGCCGAACTGGAAGCGGCGGCGCGCAAGGTGGAGACCTGGCGACGCGGCGCAGCGGCGCGGGCGCTGGTGCGGATCGTCGCCGGCACCTGGAACGGCTGGCTGCTCACCGAGAATTTCGCCGCCATCTGCACGGAGCGCGACGATTTTCGCATCGACCTGCACATCGCCGAGCAGCGCGCCAGCCTGGCCCACCGCGAGACCGACATCGGCATCCGCGCCTTCGAGCCCGAGGAGGCGAACCTTGCCGCCGTGATGGCGGGCGAGGTGGCCTATGCCGCCTATCGCACGCGCAACAGCGAGGATGTCGGTCCGGGCCGGTGGCTGGCGGTCGACGGCGAAAACGCCATCTCGGCCTATCTGCGCTGGCCGCACGAGAACCAGGCGGAAAACCTGGTCGTCACCGTCAACCGGCCGCGTTCGCTGCGTGATCTGACGCTGGCCGGCGCCGGCATTGCCGTCCTGCCCTGTTTCGTCGGCGACCTGGAGCCGAGGCTGGAGCGGGCAGGCGGGGAGATCGAGGCCTTGCGCCATCGCCAGTGGATCGTGATGAACAATGACGACCGGCACCGGCGGGAAATCCGCACCGTGGTCGAGCGGATGCGCAAGCTGATGAAGGCCCATGCCGATCTGTTTGCCGGCCGGCGGCCGAACCGCGGCGGTTGAGGGCGCACGGTCCGCAAAAACAAGAGATCCCGCGCAGCGATCGCGTGAAACTCCCCCCGAAGCCAGCGATCATTGCGCGGGAACCGACCCGGGGCTTTGACGCCCCGGATGGTCCTTGGATTTCTTACTTGCCCTGGGTCACGATGACCGGGATCAACAGGTCGCCCCAGTTGCCTTCGCCGCCGTGGTGGCGCGCCGAGCGGACGAGCTCGACGGATACGCCGGCATCAACAGCCTTCATGACGGACTGGTTGAGGCGATGCAGGTCATTGGCAACCATGCGGATCATGGCCTGCTGGTCGGCAGTCATGGCGGAAGCCTGTTCTTCGGCGCGTTCCTTAACTCGGGTCTGCGGGGTCATGGCATTTCTCCTCTTATATGCGGGGTTCTTGAAGTGTTGATCCAGGGGTATTCATAGTCTGCCCCTCATCCGGCTGCCGCCACCTTCTTCCCGCAGGCGGGGAGAAGGGACTTGCCGCGCCGGCGGCGGGGATAATCCTAGACGAGCTCCGGGCTTTGCCCGGGGCACGTCCCCTCTCCCCGCGAGCGGGGAGAGGGCTAGGGTGAGGGGCAAGGCCCCAACCGTTGAGGGCAGAGCCCTCGAAGGCTTACTCGGCTGCCGGCTTGAACTGATCGGTTTCGGTCGATTCCTTCATCGCCGTGGTCGAGGACTGGCCGCCGGTGATCGCCATCGAGACGGCGTCGAAGTAGCCGGTGCCGACTTCGCGCTGGTGCTTGGTCGCGGTGTAGCCGTTGACTTCCGCCGCGAATTCGGCCTGCTGCAGCTCGGAATAGGCTGCCATCTGGCGATCCTTGTAGCCGCGGGCCAGTTCGAACATGCCGTAGTTCAGCTGGTGGAAGCCGGCGAGCGTGATGAACTGGAACTTGTAGCCCATCGCGCCGAGTTCCTTCTGGTACTTGGCGATCGTCGCGTCATCGAGGTTCTTCTTCCAGTTGAACGACGGCGAGCAGTTGTAGGCCAGCTTCTTGCCCGGATGGGCCTTGTGCACGGCTTCGGCGAACTTGCGGGCCTGTGCGAGGTCCGGCTTGGAGGTTTCCATCCAGATCATGTCGCAGTGCGGTGCATAGGCGATCGCACGGGCGATGCAGGGCTCGATGCCGTTCTTGACCTGGTAGAAGCCTTCCGCGGTGCGGCCGGCATCATAGTCGACGAAGGGCTGGTCGCGCTCGTCGATGTCCGAGGTGAGAAGCTTGGCGGCTTCGGCGTCGGTACGGGCGATGATGAGCGTCGGCGTGCCCATGACGTCGGCGGCGAGACGCGCGGCGTTCAGGTTGCGGATATGGGCAGCCGTCGGGATCAGAACCTTGCCGCCGAGATGGCCGCACTTCTTTTCCGAGGCCAGCTGGTCTTCGTAGTGGACGCCAGCCGCACCGGCTTCGATGAAGGCCTTCATGATTTCGAAGGCGTTCAGCGGGCCGCCGAAGCCGGCTTCGGCGTCGGCGACGATCGGGGCGAACCAGGTGTCGACCGAAAGGCCCTTGCCCTCCGAGGTTTCGATCTGGTCGGCGCGCTGCAGCGTCTTGTTGATGCGCTTGGCCAGTTCCGGAGCGGCGTTTGCCGGGTAGAGCGACTGGTCGGGATACATCGATGATGCGGTGTTGGCGTCGGCAGCGACCTGCCAGCCGGAAAGGTAGATGGCCTTCAGGCCGGCGCGGACCATCTGCATGGCCTGGTTGCCCGACAGCGCGCCGAGCGCGTTGACGAAGGGCTCTTCGTTGATCAGCTTCCACAGGCGCGTCGCACCCATTTCGGCGAGCGAGTACTTGATTTCGACCGAGCCGCGCAGGCGCTTGACGTCAGCTGCCGTGTAGGGGCGTTCGATGCCGTCGAAGCGGCCCTTCGGTGCGGACGGGATGAGGTTGTAAAAATCAGTCATAGCAAACTCCCTATTGCTCGGTTTTGCGAAGCTGCTGTGCTTGGTTCAACAGAAGTTCCGCTTTCGATGTGACTGGATTTACAGCGCACTGCACAAAACGTCCAGATAAATGGAGAAAATGGCGTCCTGAAAGAGGTTAGCATGTCTTGTCTTTGACATTGGCGCGGTGTAAATTTGTAAAGATTGTAAATGTCGTTCGATGCCTAGCAATCGACCAAAGTTGTAAAAGGTGTGTCACAATGGCAGAAAACAAGATCTTTGCCGGCCCCAGGGTTCGCCGTATCCGCAACGGCCTCGGTCTGACCCAGACGGCCATGGCCGAGGCGCTGGAGATCTCGCCGTCCTATCTCAACCTGATCGAGCGCAACCAGCGCCCGCTCACCGTCCAGCTGCTGCTCAAGCTCGCCACGGTCTACAAGGTCGACCTCGACGAGCTGCAGGGCGAGGCGGGCGGCACGGCCGGCCAGCTGCGCGAGGTGTTCGGCGATCCGCTGCTCTCGGGCGAGGTGCCGGGCGACCAGGAGCTGATCGAGGTGGCGGAAGCCGCACCCAATGCCGCGGCGGGCGTCGTCAAGCTCTACCGCGCCTATCGCGAGCAGGCAGCAAGGCTGAGCGACCTCGCCGAGCTTCTGGCGCGCGAGGGTCATGAGACCTCCATTTCGGGCACGCGCCTGCCGATCGACGAGGTGCGCGAGAAGCTGGAGCGACGGGCCAACTTCCATGCCCGCATCGAGGATGCGGCCGAAGCCTTCCATGCCTCGCTCGGCCTCTCTCCCGGCGAGGATCTGGCGCCGGCGCTGAAAGCCTGGCTTCGAACCAAGCACGGCATCGTCGTGCGCACGCTTCCGATCCACACCATGCCCAATCTTCGCCGCCGCTACGACCGCCATTCGATGCGGCTTTTCCTGTCGGAGCGGCTGTCGCCCTTCGACCAGTTGCGCGAGGTGGCGATGGAGGCCGGCCTGCTGGCTTTCGGCGAGGAGATCGCCGCCGAGCTGGAGGGGCTGGCATTCTCGACCGGCGAGGCCAAGCGTCTCGGACGCTTCGAGCTGGCGCGTTATGCGGCTCATGCGGTCATCATGCCCTACGGCGCCTTCCTCTCGGCGGCTCAGCGCGCGCGCTATGATATCGACATGCTGCGCTCGCGCTTCAATGTATCCTACGAGCAGGCGGCCAACCGCCTGACCATGCTGCAGCGGCCGGGTGCTGCGGGCGTGCCGTTCTTCATGCTCGAGGTCGACAATGCCGGCCACCGTTTCCGCAAGGCGGGCGCGCAAGGCTTCCCCCAGGCTAAGTTCGGCGGCAGCTGTCCCAAGCTCAACATACATGCCGCCTTCGCCCAGCCGGGTCAGGTGCTGGTCGACGCGGTCGAGATGCCGGACGGTACGGGCTTCCTCACCGTGTCGCGCACGCTCGACGGTCCGCAGGCCGGCTTCAACGAGCGGGTGAGGCGCACTGCGCTGCTCGTCGCCTGCGATATCGCCCACCGCGACGAGGTGGTCTACGGCCAGGTGGTGGCGGGTGGCACCTTCGCTCCGGTGGCCGTCGGAACCGCCTGCCGGCTGTGCGAAAGGCAGGGCTGTCTCGCCCGCGCCGAGCCGCCGGTGACGCGCCCGCTCGGCCTCGACGAGATGGTCACGGGGCTTTCCGCCTTCGATTTTCAATAGGCCCGCGCCGTTTGCGACTGCGAAGATTACCCCTTGTGGCTCGTCGATTTCCTTTCTAGTCTGTTAAAAAAATGAGGGAATGGCTGAACGGGCGACAGGCTCGAAGGCTGGAACAGGAGAGAAAATGAAGACCGATCTTATCCGCTTCTTGGCATCCGCCGCGATGGTCACGCTGGCAATGGCCTCGGCCGCCAAGGCAGAGGGCGTGGTGCACGTCTATAACTGGTCCGACTATATCGACGAGTCCGTGCTTGAGGACTTCACCAAGGAAACCGGCATCAAGGTCGTCTACGACGTATTCGATTCCAACGAGATCCTGGAGACCAAGCTTCTCGCCGGCGGCTCCGGCTATGATGTCGTGGTGCCGACCGGTCCCTTCCTTTCCCGCCAGATCCAGGCCGGCGTGTTCCAGAAGCTCGACAAGTCCAAGCTGCCGAACCTCTCCAACATGTGGCCGGACATCATGGCGCGCCTGGCCAAGTACGACCCGGGCAACGAATACGCCGTCAATTACATGTGGGGCACGACCGGCATCGGCTACAATGTCGCCAAGGTGAAGGCGGCGCTCGGCGACGACTTCAAGGTCGACAGCTGGGATGCGATCTTCAAGCCGGAGAACGCCGAAAAGCTGAAATCCTGCGGCATCAACATCCTTGATGCTTCCGACGAGACCTTCGCCATTTCGATGAACTACATCGGCAAGGATCCGGACAGCAAGGATACCGCCGATCTGGAAGCCGGCGGCGACGTCTACATGAAGATCCGCCCGTCGGTGAAAACCTTCAATTCCTCGTCCTACATCGACGATCTCGCCAATGGCGACATCTGCGTGACGATCGGCTGGTCGGGCGACATCCTGCAGGCCAAGGCCCGCGCCGAGGAAGCCAAGAACGGCGTCGAGATCAATTACGTGATCCCGAAGGAAGGCACCTATATGTGGTTCGACAACCTGGCGATCCCCGCCGACGCCAAGAACCTCGACGAAGCCCATGCCTTCATCAATTACCTGATGAAGCCGGAGGTCATCGCCAAGGCCTCGAACTACGTGCAGTACGCCAACGGCAACCTGGCTTCGCAGCCCATGCTCGACGAGGAAGTGTTCAAGAACCCGTCGGTCTATCCCGATGCCGAAACGGTCAAGAAGCTCTTCACCATCTCGCCCTACGGACCGAAGGAACAGCGCGTGTTGAACCGCGTGTGGACCCAGATCAAAACCGGCAACTGACCGGTTGAGTTGAAGCGGGCGCCATTGGCGCCCGTTTCTTTGAACTGCATTTCAATAGACATTTGGATCGGGCGATGGCGAAATCTCTGGGACCGGTAAAACGCAAATTCTCTCCTTGGACCGATCCGGCATCGGTTCCCTTCATCCGGTTCGAGAACGTGACGAAGCGCTTCGGCGACTTCACCGCCGTCAAGGATCTCACCCTCGACATCTACGAGCGCGAGTTCTTCTCGCTGCTTGGACCTTCCGGCTGCGGCAAGACCACGCTGATGCGCATGCTGGCCGGTTTCGAGGAGCCGACCGAAGGCCGCATCCTGCTGCAGGGCAAGGATATTTCCGGCGTGCCGCCCTATCGCCGGCCGACCAATATGATGTTCCAGTCCTATGCGCTGTTCCCGCATATGACGGTGGCCAAGAACATCGCCTTCGGTCTGGAACAGGACAACATGCCGAAGGCGGAGATCGAGGCGCGCGTCGCCGAGATGCTGAAGCTCGTCAAGCTCGAGGAGTTCGCCAAGCGCAAGCCGAACCAGCTGTCCGGCGGCCAGCGTCAGCGCGTGGCGCTCGCCCGCTCGCTCGCCAAGCGGCCGAAGGTCCTTTTGCTCGACGAACCGCTCGGCGCGCTCGACCGCAAGCTGCGCGAAGAAACCCAGTTCGAGCTGATGGACATCCAGCAGACGCTTGGCACCACCTTTCTCATCGTCACCCATGACCAGGAAGAGGCAATGACGGTCTCCGACCGCATCGCCGTCATGGACAAGGGCGTCATCATGCAAGTGGCGACGCCGGCGGAAATCTACGAGGCGCCGAACAGCCGCTATGTCGCCGACTTCATCGGCGACATCAATATCGTCGAGGGCAAGCTCGAATCGGTCAGGAAGGTCCCCGAAGGCGATCTGGCGACCGTGATTTGCGACAGCGGTTTCAAGGTGGTCGTCGACCAACCTTCGTGCAACGCCGATCCAGGTTCGGCGGTCGCCTTCGCCATCCGTCCGGAGAAGGTGCGGATTTCGGCAGACGCCCCGGTCGACAGCTCGGTCAATGCGCTGAGCGGCACGGTCTGGGACATCGGCTATCTCGGCGACTTCTCGGTCTTCATCGTCAAGCGCGACGACGGCTCGACCTTCCGCGCCGCCCAAGCCAATACCCATCGTCTGGTGGATCGCCCGATCACCGTGGACGACAAGGTATGGCTCACCTGGCCGGTCGATGCCGGCCTCGTTCTGACCCGCTGAGGAACGAGACGATGAGCGATACCACGCTAGCCGCAACACCGACATCGTCCCCGGCCCGCTGGCTGGTGGTGCTCATACCCTATCTGTGGATGGTGCTGTTCTTCATGGCGCCGTTCTTCATCATCGTGAAGATCTCGCTGTCGGACACGGCGATCGCCATGCCGCCCTATGTGCCCGTCTTCGGCGGGCTGTCGGCGATCGGCAACTTCTTCTCGCAGCTCGACTTCGAGAACTACGTCTTCCTCACCGAAGACTCGCTCTACATGAACGCCTACCTGTCGTCGCTCAGGATCGCGGTGATCTCCACCTTCCTGCTGCTGCTGATCGGCTATCCGATCGCGCTGGCCATGGCGCGCGCGCCGCTGACCGTGCGCCCGACGCTGCTGATGCTGGTGATCCTGCCGTTCTGGACCTCGTTCCTGATCCGCGTCTATGCCTGGATCGGCATCCTGAAGCCTGAAGGCCTTCTGACCCTGCTGCTGCAGACGGTCGGGCTCTACGGTCCTGACGAGCAGGTGCAGATCTTCCGCACCGACACCGCCGTCTTCATCGGCATCGTCTATTCCTACCTGCCCTTCATGGTGCTGCCGCTCTATTCGGCGCTGGAAAAGCTCGACGGCACGCTGCTCGAAGCGGCGAGCGATCTCGGCTGCCCGCCGTGGAAGGCCTTCTGGCGGATCACCTTCCCGCTGTCGATCCCCGGCGTGATCGCCGGCTCGATGATCTGCTTCATTCCGATCACCGGCGAATTCGTCATTCCCGACCTGCTCGGCGGCGCCGAGACGCTGATGATCGGCAAGACGCTGTGGACCGAGTTCTTCGGCAACCGCGACTGGCCGCTCGCCTCGGCGGTGGCCGTGCTCTTGCTGCTGCTGCTGGTCGTGCCGATCGCCATCTTCCAGAACCAACAAGAAAAAGCCTGAGGGAGAGCGGCCGATGAAACCCGGAAAATTCGACGCGACCGTCCTCACCCTCGGCTTCGCCTTCCTCTACATCCCGATCATCATCCTGGTGATCTATTCTTTCAATGATTCCAAGCTGGTCACCGTCTGGGGCGGTTTCTCGCTGAAATGGTACGGCCAGATGTGGTCGAACGAGGGCCTGATGAGCGCCGCCTGGGTGACCGCTCGCGTCGGCCTGCTCAGCGCCACCTTCGGCACCGTGCTCGGTACGCTCGCCGCTTTGGCGCTGGTGCGCTATGGCCGCTTCCCCGGCCGTTTGCTGTTCTCCGGCATGGTCTATGCACCGCTCGTCATGCCCGAGGTCATCACCGGCCTGTCGCTGCTGCTGCTGTTCGTGGCGCTCGGTATCGACCGCAGCCTGTTGACGGTCACGATCGCGCACACCACGTTCACCATGTGCTACGTGGCGATCGTCGTGCAGTCGCGGCTGCTCACCTTCGACACCAGCCTCGAGGAGGCGGCGCTCGATCTCGGATGCCCGCCGGTCAAGACCTTCTTCAAGATCACCCTGCCGCTGATCCTGCCCGCGGTCGTGTCCGGCTGGATGCTCGCCTTCACCTTGTCGCTCGACGACCTGGTGATCTCCTCCTTCACCACCGGTCCAGGTGCCACCACCCTGCCGATCAAGATCTACAGTCAGGTGCGGCTTGGCGTGACGCCTGAGATCAACGCGGTCTGCTCGATCCTGATCGGTCTGGTCACGCTCGGGGTCATCTTCGCCTCGATCACCACCAAGCGACGCGAATTGCAGCGCCAGCGTGACGAGCACGTGGCGGCCCAGGCTCCTTGAGGGAACTCCCTGTCCTCAGCCGTCGTGCGGTGGCATCAGGATATAGGTAACAAGCCAGACCGGCAGCACGATCGTCGCGCCGAGCAGGATGCGCGGGCTCGCCCAGGCGCCTGCTGCCTGAAGACCGGTCCAGATCTGCTCCGGCGTCAGGCCGAGGAACAGCAGGATATTGTCCACGGTGATACCGAGCAGGCTGAGCAGGCTGCCGGCGAGCAGCGAGGCCAGGACGATCTTGATGAGACCCGTCAGAAATCGATGCACCGCACGCCCCCCAGCTTGGGAACGAGGATCGTCGATCCTCCTCCCCACGGTTGATTCGCGCTTATTTTAGGGGATTTGCAGACGGGAGATAGATAGGCGAAAGCACCGGATCGGGCCAGGCCCCGCCGATGAAGAAGCGCAGGCGCGGAAAGGCCGCTTCATCCGCCGTATCCGTCGCGGACAACTCTCCCGAAAGCGCCAGCGCATTGTCGGCATAGGGTACGATGCCGGTGACGGTCAGCGTCTCGTCTGGACCGGTCAGGCGGGCGTCCAGCACCTCGGCGGTGCCGTCGGCGAAGCGGGCGCTGTAGTCGAGGCGGTCATAGGGCATGGAGCCGTCGCCGCCGGCGCTTAGCTGGAAATAGGCGCTGGTGGCGGCCAGCTTGCGGATCGCCGGTGCGTTGATGCCGGTGAGCACGCCGCCCGGCGAACTGAATTTGAAGGTGCCCGACATGTCGGAAAGGCCGGTTTCCCAGGCGGGCTGCGCGGTATGCAGGATGAGGTCGACGGAACCCTTGCCGCGCGCCACCGGCCCGGTGATCTGCAGGTGATCGGCGACGGCGGCAAAGTCTGCATCGCGGATCGAAAGCGTCAGGTCCCCGCCGCGGGCAAAGCCGCTGCCGGCGCCGATGAAGCTCGCCGTCAGGTCGCCGCCCTCGAAGGCGGCGTCGGCGATGTCGAATTGCGCGGCCTTGCCGGTCGCCATGATGCTGGCGGCCACGTCACCCAGTTCGAACGGCGGCAGGTCGGCGCGCGCCGCCGACAGCGTCAGGTCGAAATCCAGCCATTGCAGCAGGCGGGGCGGACGCTCCGCCGCCTGGTCCTCCTCGCCAGCCGAGGGAAGGTCGAGCGAGAAGGCGGAAAGCAGCCGCGTGATGTTCAGCCGGTCGAAGGCCAGCGTGCCGCTGACGCGCGGCTTGCCGTCCGCCGGGCGCGACAGCGACAGAATGCCGGTGCCGTGGGTGTCGTTGACGTCGAATTCCAGGTCGTCGAGGCGCACCTCCTCTCCCACCCGTTCGAGGTCGGCGCTCAGCTGTGCCTGCTTGAGGTTGTCGAGGCCGGCAAGGCGAATGCCGCTCCACGCCTTGAGCGCGGCGATGTCCTTGGCGCCGAGTGCCAGCGCGCCGGAGCGCAGAAGCCCGCCGGTGAGATTGGCGACGCCGTCGAAGCGCGCGGTAAAGGCGGCGGCATCGAGCGTGGCGCTGACGGTCGCGTCCTTGCCGCCGAACAGCAGCAGCGGCTGCGGCGAGGAGAAGTCCAGCTTGACGGCGAGCCCGCCGGCATCAAGCAGGGCCGTGGCCTTCAGCGCCTGCGAGAGTTTTGGCCAGGCGATCTCGGCCGCTATGCCGCTGGCGACGAGCGTGCGGCCGGAGGCCTGGTCGGCGAGTTCGAGCGAGCCGTCCTCGATCGTGACCGCACCGACGGCCGCGTCGAACTCGGCCCCGAGCGTCTGAGCGCTCCCAGCGCGCGCTTCGACCTTGCGCACCGCGGCGCTCAGCAGGCCCTCGCTTGCCCAGTCGAGCCGGCCGTTCAGGTCCCTGTCGACATGGAAACGCGGGCGCAGCAGGTGGAAGGTGTCGAATTGCGGCCGGCCGCGCATCGCCGAATAGAGGCCGAAGGTGGCCGACAGCTTCTCGATCCGCCCGAGCACCTTCGGCCCGTCGGCGCCGGGCTTGCTGATGGTCACGCCGTTGAGCGTCACGCGGGGTTTTGGCCAGAAGGCGATCTCCGGCGCGCCGGACATCGTCACGTTGTGGCCTGTCCATTCAGCAACGGCATGCTCCATGGCGGAGCGGACGAGGGTCGAGGAGACGAGATAGGGAGCGGCGGTGCGCGAGATGACGAAGACCGCCGAGAAAACGGCAAGCGCGACGAGGGCGCCGTGCAGGATGCGCCGCGCGGCCGGTTGCCGGCGCCGGCATTGCTCGCCTAGTCTGCGCTTGTCGGGCATGAACGACCCCGGGCTCCATCGGCCGGGCGGCTGCCCGGTTTCTTTGTTCCAGCCGGATATAGGAATTGGCGCCTGCATGCAAATCCGGCGCCCCTTCCGGCACTTTATATTGCGTCGCAAACTGCTATACAGACAGCACTTTCGAGGAGGAATGAATGCAACAGGAAATGCCGCTCTGGACCCCGTCCGACGCTCAGATCAAGCAGTCGCCGATGTACCGCTTCATGCAATGGTGCGGCGCGCGCGCCGGTCGTGAATTTGCCGACTATGACGCCTTTCATCAATGGTCGATCGACGACCGCGCCGCCTTCTGGTCGGCCGTCTGGGACTATTGCGGCGTCAAGGGCGAGAAGGGCGAGCGGTTGCTGGAAAACGGCGACGTCATGCTGGAGGCGCGGTTCTTCCCCGATGCCCGGCTGAACTTTGCCGAAAACCTGCTTGCCCTGAGTGGCGACGACGACGCGATGATCTTCCGTGGCGAGGACCAGGCCGAGGACCGCTGGTCGTGGGATCGGCTGCGCCACGCCGTTTCCCGTCTGCAACAGGCTTTCCGCGCCATGGGCATCGAGAAGGGCGACCGCATCGCCGCCATGGTGCCGAACATGCCCGAAACCGTGGCGCTGATGCTGGCCGCCGCCTCGATCGGCGCCATCTGGTCGTCCTGCTCGCCCGATTTCGGCGAACAGGGCGTGCTCGACCGCTTCGGCCAGATCGAGCCGAAGCTGTTCCTCGCCGTGGACGGCTACTGGTACAACGGCAAGCGCCAGGACGTCGCCGACAAGGTGAAGGCGGTTTCTGGGAAGCTCGGCGTGCCGCTCGTCGTGATCGCCTATGCGGGCGATGCGCCGGCCATTGCCGAAGCCGTGCCGGGAGCAAAGACGCTCGCCGACTTCGTCGCTCCCTACGAGGCCGTCGAGATCGACTTCGAACCTCTGCCGTTTTCCCATCCGCTCTACATCCTGTTTTCCTCCGGCACGACCGGCGTGCCGAAGTGCATCGTGCATTCGGCCGGCGGCACGCTGCTGCAGCACCTCAAGGAACAGCGCTTCCATTGCGGGCTGGAGAAGGGCGAGCGGTTCTTCTATTTCACCACCTGCGGCTGGATGATGTGGAACTGGCTGGTCTCGGGGCTGGCCTCCGGCGCGACGCTCTGCCTCTATGACGGCTCGCCCTTCCATCCCGACGGTAATGTGCTGTTCGACTATGCGGCGGAGGAGCAGTTCGCCTTCTTCGGCACCTCGGCCAAATATATCGACGCCGTGCGCAAGGGCGGCTTCACACCGAAGACCACCCATGATCTGTCGTCGCTGCGGATGATGACCTCGACTGGCTCGCCGCTGTCGCCGGAGGGCTTTTCCTTCGTCTACGAAGGCATCAAGAGCGACATCCATCTCGCCTCGATCTCGGGCGGCACCGACATCGTCTCATGCTTCGTGCTCGGCAATCCGCTGAAGCCCGTCTGGCGCGGCGAGATCCAGGGGCCGGGCCTCGGTCTCGCGATCGACGTGTGGGACGACGAGGGCCGGCCGGTGCGCGGCGAGAAGGGCGAACTGGTCTGCACCAAGGCCTTCCCCTCCATGCCGATCATGTTCTGGAACGATCCGGACGGCGCCAAGTATCGCGCCGCCTATTTCGAGCGTTTCGACAATGTCTGGTGCCATGGCGACTTTGCCGAATGGACCGCCCATGACGGCATCGTCATCCACGGCCGCTCCGACGCCACCCTCAATCCGGGCGGCGTGCGCATCGGCACGGCCGAGATCTACAACCAGGTCGAACAGATGGAAGAGGTGCTGGAGGCGCTCTGCATCGGCCAGGACTGGGACGACGACGTGCGCGTCGTGCTGTTCGTCCGGCTCACCGCCGAGCGCACACTGGACGACGATCTGGTCAAGGCGATCAAGACCCGCATCCGCACCGGCGCCTCGCCGCGCCACGTGCCGGCCAAGGTGATCCAGGTCGCCGACATTCCGCGCACCAAGTCCGGCAAGATCGTCGAACTGGCGGTGCGCGACGTGGTGCACGGCCGGGTGGTCAAGAACAAGGAGGCGCTCGCCAATCCCGAAGCGCTCGATCTGTTTGCCGGGCTCGACGAGCTGAAAGCCTGAGAAACAAGGGGTTTTGCTGCCAAAGGCAGAGGCGTCGGCTTAAAAATGCGTCAGTTAGGGTGACATCCGTCACCGAAGGTAACGACTTGTTAAGGCGCATTTGGCATACCTTGACCAACTTGGAGGCCCACAATGAACGTGCGGCTTGGAACCTTTGGTTCACGATACATGATGTTGATCGACGCCTAGCTCCAGTTGAGTTGAACAGCATGAAATTTCAGGGCGGCGATAGCCGCCCTTTTTTCATGCCCTCAGGGGGGAGCCGGCGGATCAGCGCGGGCGGTCGAGCGAGCGCGACACCAGGATCACCGGGATCAGACCTGCCAGGATGATGATGATCGCCGCGACCGATGCATCCTGCACCTTCGAACGCGAGGCGTCCTCGTAGACCAGCGTCGCCAGCGTATTGAAGTTGAACGGGCGAAGCAGGATCGTCGCCGACAGTTCCTTCAGCGTCTCGATGAACACCAGCAGTGCCGCTGTCAAAACGGCGGGCCGCATGTTCGGCAGGAGCACCTGGGAAAGCGTCTGCAGCCCGTTGCGGCCGAGCGTGCGCGCCGCCATGTCGAGATGCGGCGACAGCTTCTGGAACCCGGCGTCGATCGTGCCTTCGGCCATGGTCAGGAACCGCACGGTGGCGGCATAGACGATGGCGAAACCGGTGCCGGAAAGCAGCAGGCCCGAGGAAATGCCGAGGCTCTGGCGCAGCATTCCGTCGAGGAAATTGTCGAAGCCGGCAAGCGGGATCAGCACGCCGATACCCAGAACGGTGCCGGGGATGCCGTAGCCGAGCGAGGCAAGCCGGCTGGCGCCGGCCGTGAGCCGCGACCGGTCGGTGCGGGCGGCATAGGCCAGCACGAAGGCGAGGATGACGGTCAGGAGCGCCGCGGATGACGAGACGGCGACCGAATGGCCAAGCGCCTTGATCAGGCGCGGCTCGGTGAAATCGCCAAGGCGGCGCGCGGCAAAGCCCGCAAGCACCGCGACGGGCACGACAAAGCCGACGATGACGGGCAGGGCGCAGAGGAGCGCCGCACCCCAGCCGCGCCAGCCCGACAGCTTGAGGCGCACCGCGTCGATCGTGACGGCCGTCGTCTTCTGGCTGGCGAAGCGCTGGCGCCGGCGCGCACGGCGCTCGATCCACAGGAGGAGCACGACGAAGACGAGCAGGACGGAGGCGATCTGCGCCGCACCCGCGAGGCTGCCGCGATTGAGCCAGGTGTCGTAGATCGAGAAGGTCAGCGTGTTGACGCCGAGATATTCGACCGCGCCGATATCGTTCAGCGTCTCCATCATCACCAGCGTCAGCCCGACCATGATGGCGGGTCGCGCCATCGGGATCTGCACCCGGGAAAAGACCCGGAACGGGCCGGCGCCGAGCGTGCGGGCGACATCGGCAGCGGCACGGCCCTGCATCAGGAACATCGAGCGGCAGGCGAGATAGACGTAAGGGTAGAGGACCGCCGACATCACCAGCACCGCGCCGCCGAGCGAACGGACGTCGGGAAAGCTGTAGTCGCGCGCCGAGGTAAAGCCGAACAGGCTGCGATAGAGACCCTGCACCGGGCCGGTGAAATCGAGGAACTCGCCGAAGGCATAGGCGGCCAGATAGGAAGGGATGGCGAGCGGCAGCACCAGCGCCACCGAGAGCAGGCGGCGCAAGGGGAAATCGCAGGACGCCACCAGCCAGGCGCTGACGATGCCGATGGACGCGGTCAGCGCGCCGGTGAGGGCGAGCAGCAGCAGCGTGCGGCTGGCGGCGCGGGGCACGACGTTGAACAGCATGTGCTGCCAGTTCTCGCCGTCGCCCGACAGGCCGATCAGGAAGATGGCGACGATCGGCATGGCGACGAAGGCGGACACGACAAGCGCGGCAAGCGTCGCGCCGGACAGCCTGCGCCGCACCGGGCCATGAACCGTTCTCTGCGCAACGCGCGCTTCCGCTGCCAAGGCTTCGTCTCCGTATTCTCTGCGTCGGCCAGTCGCGCGAGGTACCGGCTCCGATGCAGCCGGTCTAGCCGAAACCGGCCGGGAAGGGAACGGGCGGGCGCTGAGAGGTGGCAAATTCGGCCGCGGAGCGTGCCGGCAATGCGGGGCCAGAGCTACCGTTGATTGCATTCGCCGGCGCTTGAAGACTATTCTTGGCCGGCGCGACGTCCCGGCCGGGCTGGTTGACAGCGAACCATTCCGACAAAATACATGAACGGCGCATCGTTTTTCGACAACCACTCGGGCAGAGAAGATCGCATGGATGAATTGGCATGGGTCGCCGAAACGGCAGTGGAGAGCGAAGCGCAGGGCTTCGATCCCGAGGGCCGCATCACTTTCGACGATGGTCCGTTTGCGGGCTTCATCGAGCGCGTGCCCCTGCGGCCGGGCATGGCCCTCTACCGTGTCGAGGGGACATCGAGCCATGCCTGGACACTGAAGGCGCTGGGGGATGCGCCCGCCGGCAATCTGGTATTCGGCACCATGCTCGGCGGCGCCGGCGCGATCGAGGCCGACGGCAATGAGAGGCAGGTCTGGCATTCGCCGGGCCGCCCCTTCGTGGTCAGTCTGGCCGAGCGCGAAATCGCCTATTGTCTGGAACCGGGCGAGCCGTGGCGCGCCGTGACCCTGCTGCTGGAGGCCGAAGCGCTTGAGACGCTGGCCTTTCAGGACGGGCTGCCGCCTTTGGCCCGCGCGGTGCTGGAGGACGGCCAACTGCCGGTTTCGCACGTGCTGGAGAGCGACCGGGCTGTCACGCGCGCGGCAAGCGACCTCATGTGCCCCGCCTACCGCGGCGCGATGGCGACGCTCTGGCGCGAGAGCAAGGCGCTGGAACTCCTGGCGCACCAGCTGGATCATCTCTCCGGCAGTCCGCCGCCGCCGGTCGCGCTGAGTACGCGGGATCTCGCGCGGGTGCGCGAGGCCCACCAGCTTCTGGTGGCGGACCTGCGCGCACCGCCGAGCCTCGAAGCGCTGGCGGCCCAGGCGAAGCTTCCCTCGCGCCGACTCAATCAGGGCTTTCGCCAGCTCTACGGCATGACGGTCTTCGAGGTGCTGCTCGAGGCGAGGATGAAGGTGGCCCACGCCCTGGTTCTGGAAAGGCAGGACATACCCCTCAAGCATCTGGCGTGGATGGTAGGCTACAGCCAGCTGTCCAACTTCATCAACGCCTACCGCCGCCGCTTCGGCGTACCGCCCGGCCGGCACCGGCGCGACGGCGGTTCGGACTAGAGCGTTTCTCCAGGAGCCCGGCGGTAGCCTTCGTGGCCGTCACGGCGGGGCAGGTGGGCCTTTGCGCCCATTTTCAAGCGAAGAATGAGTTATGCGCGGCCGCGAATGCTTATGCGTGGCTGATCCTCGCGTTGATCGGTTCCACAACCTGCAGGCAATAGGAGCCTTGCGCACCGAGACCGGTTCACCGCGTCCGCGAGGATCATCGAAATGAATGCATTCGTTCTCGTCTTCATCCTTCGTCTCTTTGCGCCGCGCGTCAACCGACGCGATCGCAACCGATAAGCCGTCTGCGGTGGAGGCAGGCAAGGCGCGCGGCGGCGCCTTGCGTCCTCTTGATACCGCAAGGATGGCGAAGGTGGAGCGGCGGGGCCGAGGTATCCTCCCGACCCTGGCGGCAACCGGCCGCTCCACCACCCGATCGGTCGTGATGTCTCACCCGGAGACGCGGGAGCGCGCGGCCCGCATTGCCGGCCAGCGCAACGCCGCACCTCTGTCGACGGTTCAGTCAGCCAGCACGCGCTGCGAGGGGAAGGTGATCTCGACCAGCGTGCCTTCGTTCGGCGCCGAGGAGATGGCAAAGGTGGCGCGGTTGGCGTCGACCATGGCCTTGGTGAGCGGCAGGCCGAGCCCGGTGCCGTCGCCGCGGCTGCGCGTGCCGGCATGCACCTGGCGGAACGGCTTCATCGCCTGCTCCAGCTCGGTGCGGGTCATGCCGACGCCGGTGTCGCGGATGCGAAGCGCCACGCTGCCGTTCGGCTCATAGGCGGTCGAGACGATGATCTGCCCGCCGGACGGCGTGAAGCGGATGGCGTTCGCCAGGATGTTGAGCACGATCTGCTTGATCGAGCGCATGTCGGCGACGACGCTCGGCACGGCCTGCGACAGCGCGGTGCGGATGATGACGCGCTGGCCGTTGGCCTGCGGCTGGACGATCGAGACCGCCGCCTGCACCGTCTCGTTCAGCCCGACGGCGGTGAAGTCGAGATCCATCTCGCCGGCCTCGATCTTGGAAATGTCGAGCAGGTCGTTGACGATGTCGAGCACGTGCCGGCCGGAGCGGACGATGTCGTTGGCATATTCGCCGTAGCGCGGATGGCCGACCGGGCCGAAATGCTCGTTGGCCATCATGTCGGCAAAGCCGATGATGGCGTTGAGCGGCGTGCGGATCTCGTGGCTGACGCGGGCGAGGAAGTCGCTCTTGTGGGCGTTGGCGGTCTCGGCGGCGCGCTTGGCGTTGCGCAGTTCCTCCTCGGTCCGCTTCCACTGGGTGATGTCGCGGATCACGGCGCAATAGCCGTTGGACGAGGTGAGCTTGCCGATCGTCATGAACAGCGGCAGGAAGCCGCCCGAGGCCTCGCGGCCGATCACTTCGCGGCCGTCGTTGAGCACGCTCGCCACGCCATGGCCGGACAGGCCGCCGAGATAGTCGAGGATCGACTTCTGGCTCTCATGGGCAAACAGCATGACGAAGGGTTTTCCGCGCGTCTCCGCCTCGTCGAAGTTGAACAGGGCGCTCGCCGCCCGGTTCATCGAGCGGATGTCGCCGTCGGCGCCAAGGATGACGACGCCGTCGGTCGCGGTCTCAAGGATGGCGCGCAGTTCGTCGACCTCGACCTGCAGCCGGGCGAGCTGTTCGGCGCCAGCCTGGCCTTGCGGTTCGGCAACCGGATGCGCGGCAACGGCATGGGGCGCTGCCGGCTTTTCCGCCGCGGCCTGGGTCGTACCGCCGGCCGGGATGAGCGCCAGCATCAGCGCGGTCGCCCGCTCGAAGCGGATGGACTGCAGCCGCGCGGTCACGGGCACGAGCTGGTCGTCGGCCCGCACGATCACGACGCGGCCGGGCTCCTCGCTTGCCCCTTCGAGGTCCTGCTGCTGGATCAGCACGTCGAGCCCGCCGGCGGTGTCGAGCTCTTCCACCGAAGCGTAGCCGGTGAGCGCCAGGAATTCCGGATTGGCGTGGATCAGGCGGTCGCCGACATGGACCAGCAGCGCGACCGGCATCAGGTCGACGATCTCGGCGGTGAGCGCATTGTCGCGCTTCAGGCGCAACGTGGCGAATTCCTCGACCGTGGTCTCTTCCCGCTCGGGCGCGCTTTCGGCGGCGACGTCCAGGGCAAGGGGCTCGGCGGGGGAGGTCTCGGGCACGGTCGGCGCTTCGGCGGCTTCCGTCGGCTCCCTGTCTGCTTCGGCCTGCTCGGTCGCGGCGGAGCTGGCCGCTTCCTCGGCGGCAGCAGTGGCGGTCTCGTTCCGGCGGATCTCGTTCAGCGCCTCGGCGGCCTTTTCGCGCAGGCCCTGCGGATCGAGCTTGCGGGCGATCTCCAGGAAGGCCGCCTGTTCGCCGGGGGTCAGGCCGTCCTTGCCGCGGGCGCGGCGCTCCTCGAGCTGCACCACCTTGTCGGAATGGCGCCGGCCGGGGGTCTCGACGATCTGCAGCGCCGGCGGTTCCGTGGCGGGGCTGCGGGGCGGTTCGGCCGGTGGTTCGAAGAATTCCGGCTCGCCGATGCGCGGCAGGTCGTCCTCGGCGGCGGCCGTGGTTTCGTCCTCGATAGCCGTATTGGCAGCCGGCATGTCCTGGTCGGAGACTGTTTCGCCTTCGGACGTGCCCGAAAGCAGGTCGGCGCTCTCGTCGCCCGGTGCGGTTTCGGCCGCCGGGAAGCCGGCGTCATCAGCCTCGTCCGCTTCGTCGTCGAGCAGCGAGAAGCTGGGAACGGTCTCGGCCAAGGCTTCGCTGATCTCTGGCTGTTCCGGCTCGCTCGGTGCTGCCTCGCCCACGAAGGTCATTCCGGTGCGGTTCGGGTCTTCGACCGCGTCGGCCATGCGCACGATGCCGAAACCGCGGAAGCCGTCGAAATCGCGGCTGCGGGTATAGGTCGGAAGGGCTGCGAGATCGACCGGCACCATCAGGCTCGTGCCTTCGACCGGCCAGTGGATGGTCTTGCCCGACCAGGTGTCGCGCTTCTTCAACAGTTCGCCGATCTTGCCCTCGGGGTCGAGGTTGAACAGCGCGGCGAGATCGGTGAAGGCGACACCGTTGATGTCGGCGGCATGCGGGCCGACGGCCTCGGCGAATTCGTGCGAGACGTCGCAGAACCGGCCGTCGGCGTCGATCTTCCAGACGAAGCGCGTGGCGCGACGTTCCGGCGAAAAGACGAAGGCGCCGGCCGGGGCTTCGCTCGACGGCGCGGCCGGGACTGCGGCGATCGCGGCGGCGGCTTCGGCGACCGGGGCTTCGTCGGGAGCGGCTGCCGATTCGGCGGCGGCAAACGCCGGCGTCGGTAGCTCGGCATCAGCCAAGGTGTCGTCAGCCAGCGCACTGTCGACCGGCGTGTCTGTCTGCGCATCGACGACGGGCGTGTCGGTCTCCGCGTCGCCTGTCGACAGGGTCTCGGCGGCAATCTCCGGCATTGCTTCGGCTGCCAGCGGCAGCTCGGCCTGCGGGGAGGGGACCTCAACCGTCTCGTCGGCATCCGGGAAAAGCTCGGCGGCCTCGGTGTCGGCAAGGGGGCCGACCTCGTTCTCCAGGGTCTCCACCACCTCGGCTGCGGCTTCCGCCAGCACGGCGTCGCCCGGAGCAGCGGTTTCGCTCGAAACGGCGTCGGCAACGGCCTCTTCGCCCGTCTCGTCGGTGTCGGTCTCGTCCAGTGCCTCGACCTCGTCGGCCTCGAATTCCTCGATCTCGCCGATCGCATCGACGACCTCGGCAAAGCCGGCCTCGGCCTCGACCACGCCGGCGGTCACGATGGCTGCGGCCTCGGGGGAAACAATCGGCTCGGCCGCCGGTTCGTCGAGGGCGGCGGGAAGCGGGGCGGTCGGGCCGGTCGGCTCTTCGGTATCGAAGCTGTCGGTCGGGTCCATGTGGCCGAGAATGGTCTCGACGGTGAACAAAAGGTGCAGCGCCGGATCGTCCGACAGCTTGCCGATGGCGGCGGGCAGATGGCCGCGTCCGGTCGGGATCGGCCGCTTGACGAGATGGTCGGCATCCGTGCCGGCCAGCGTGACCAAGGTCCGGGCGGTCTGCGGGGTAATGCCGAGGCCGGCGAATTTCGCCGAGGCGACGACCACCTGGCCCTCGCCGTCGAGCACGGCCATATGGGTGTCGGGATCGTCGAAGCCGGTCAGCATCTCGGCGGCGCGCTCGGCCAGGCTGCCGGCCTTGCCGATCGGCGGCACGGCGAGCAGCACGACGGGCTCGCCGGAGCGGATCTCGACCATCTGTGCCGTCGCGGTCACGGGAACGCGCTGGAAGCCCGAGGCGATGCGCAGCAGCAGCGAACGGCTGTCGCCGACGGCGCCGAGCTGGCGGGCCACGCCCTCGATCTGGCGGAAGGTGACGTCGCCGCGGTTGGGGCCTTCCTCGAGAAAATCGTAGATCGAGGCATTGCCGAAGAAGCGCGCGCCGGCGCCATTGGCCCACAACACCCGGTCGAGCGCGGGCGAAAACACGACGAGCGCCTCGCCCCGGGCAAAGCGCGGGCGGATGCTGTCGTGAACTGCGACATCGATGAACGGGTATGGAGCGGGCATCGTGGGACCTGTCTTAGCAATTGCCGTCACAGGCGGCAAATTAACAGATTTTTAATACCTAGCCACGGCTTTCGGGTCCAGCAAGGCGCGCCGGTTTCGCCCAACAGGGTTAATCCGCAAGACGCGGATAAATTGTATGCTGCACTGCACAATCATATTGCAATGCACAATAGACGGTGCTATATACAATTCATCAGAACACAACCGGGCCCGCCGATAGCTGACCCGCTCAAACGAGGATCACTCACATGGCTGCCAATACCACCAAGGACGCATTCTCCTTCTCCGCCACCGCATTCGACCCGGCTAAGGTCACCGAAACCTTCCGCGACTTCGCCGAAAAGGGCGCAGCCCAGTCGAAGGACGCCTATGCCAAGATGAAGACCGCGACCGAAGAAGCCACCAAGACCGTCGAAACGACGCTCCAGACCGCCCAGGCCGGCACCGTCGAACTCGGCCTCAAGGCCATCGACGCGCTGCGCACCAATGCCGAAATGTCGCTGTCGCACATGGAAGCCCTGCTCGGCGTCAAGTCGATCGCCGAACTCGTCGAACTGCAGACCTCCTTCATCCGCAAGCAGGCCGAAGTCACCGTGGAGCAGGCCAAGGCCATGCAGGAAGCCGCCAAGAAGGTTGCCGACACCGTGGTGAAGCCGGGCAAGGAAGCCGCTGAAAAGGTCATGTCGACCTTCAAGGCCGCCTGATCAAAGACGCATGTCCTCCCAAGGACTTGAAGGCCGGGGCACTTGTCCCGGCCTTTTTTCGTTTGGTGCAAAAAAGGCTTGAAAAAGACGCCAACTGTCCGTATGTGACCCCTCAAGGCGTCTTGGACGCCCGATGTGCGGTTGTAGCTCAGTTGGTTAGAGCGCAGGTTTGTGGCACCTGAGGTCGGAGGTTCGAGACCCCCCAACCGTACCATTTTTTCTCCACATGTCGGCTAGTGGGCACCTCGATGTAATTGGGCATCGCAGGGCGGGTTCGCATGCAACTGGGCACTTCAAACTTGCAACTACGCATCTCTTGCCCCAAGTTGTCCCGGGCGCTTTGCATCCCAACCAACTGCCGTTATCGAAGTTTAAGCTTAACTATCCTGGTGACGTGATTGCATCATCCGCAGTCGCCTAGCCTTCAATGGATGCATCCGGGAATGCCCTTGGTCGACAGAGTGAAAAAATAGTGTGGTGATGCAAACTAAGAATTCTGGCCTGAAATTTGGCGTGTTGCATTTTAGTTATTCAGATTTTTCGTTTGAGAAGCTGATAGCGAAAAATCGAATGGCCACAATAAATCTTGGCGACTATATGCAAACATTGGCGGCAAGAAATGTTTATAGTAAGGCGAATGTAAGAGATGAAGATGTTGTCGCAATAGATCGAGACAGGATTCGAGATTATGATGGCGACGATGTTGTGCTTATATGTAATGCCTGTTTTTACAATCACTGCTTTCCAATTCCTGAAAACATAATTCCGGTATTTGTCGGGTTTCAGGCGGCGGAAGATGTTATTGCTAATAATAAGGAGTACTTGAAGCGATTTGAACCAATAGGGTGTCGAGATGTCGCCACCTGCAACTACCTCATCACCCACGGTGTTTCCGCGTTCGTAACCGGCTGTCTGACGCTTAGCTTCGATAAGAGGCCGATCGAGCCGTTGGATGGTCGCGTTGTGGTCGTGTATGGCGAGGGCTCCGGCGCCTTGCCCGGTAGTGCGCTGTCTTCTTTGCCTAAACCGTTTTACGAGCGCTTGGATTTTGTGTTCCAGCGCAAGCCCATACACAAGCTCCCACTATCCCCGACTGAGATGATGGAAGCCGAACAACACGCGCTTGCACTGCTGGAGCGATACCGGTCGTCGGCTTCTCTCGTTATTACGCCGCTTCACCACGCAGCCACGCCGTGCATATCATCGGGAGTTCCTGTGGTCCTTTGTCGTCGTGACCTTGACGACCGCTTCAGCTTCCTCAGCAAGCTGATGAGGGTTCACACTCCAGCGGACTTCGGAGAGATTGACTGGGACCCTGCCGCGGTTGACATCGACGAGGTTCGGTCAAGCCTGCTTTCCCAAGCCAAAGAAGGCGTGTGGGCGGCGCTCGAGCGATACCGCAGTTCGAGCAGATCCAAGGCCAACCGCTCGCAGGAGGTCGCTTCGCGTTCTGTCGACTTGAGGTCGACCGGGGCTGTATTGGTCAATGTAAACAAGGCTCTCGTGGATTGCATAAGGTCTGGTGATCAGGCAGGTGCCGTCCGCCTCTACGAAGGATTAACGGAAGCCGAACGTTCTATGGTCGATGCAAATGGCTTCCTATGCGCTGGCCGAGCATATGCAGCGTTGAGATCGCCAATGCAGGCGATAGAGATGTTTCGTGCGGCACTGTCATTGACGCCGAATATGCCCACTGCCCATTCCAGCTTGCTGACTGCGCTCTTGGCCGCGGGGCGGATCGACGAGGCGTTTGAGGCGGCAAGACAGGCTGAGGCGACGTGCTGGTCCGTCGGCGGGGTTCTGCTATATGCCGGCAGGGCAGCCATCGCCGCAGGAGAGAGCGATGTAGCCATAAGACTGTTGGAACGTACGATTTCTCTGGACCCAAAAAACTTTCCGGCCCAACTTCTTCTGGCCAGCACCCTGGGGTCGCGAAAAGGGCAATGGCGCAAGGCGCTAGCCCATGCCCGGGCGGCGCTGGACCTGTCTCCCGATGATCTCGATGCACGACGGGTGTACGGCGAAGCGTGCCTGCATTTGGGCCGCTGGGCATCGGGCTTCGATAGTTACCAGAGTCGTCTAAGTTCTGATCGGCTTTTCGGCCCGTTTCGCCGCCCCTTTGCGCACAAGATCTGGACCGGTCAGGAGGGAGTTGGTACCGTGCTTCTCCTGCCTGAGACCGAGCAAGGCATTGGTTTTGAGATGCTCGCTTCAAGCCTCATACCGGCGCTGGAAAAGAAGGGAATCGAGGTACTTTTCGAGGCAACACCCAAGATGCTGCCGGTCTTCACGAAGATGTATCCGTCCGCCCGCTTCTTCCCCTTTTCAAAGCAAGGCGACCCGGACCTTCATGAGGCAAAGGTTGACGCGCAAGCGTATTTTACCCAAGCTTGTGCCTTGCTTCGGCGCCAGCAAGCTGACTTCCCGCCCGCTCGGAGCGTGGGCTCCCCCGTGAGGTCGGTGAGCCATTCACATCCTTTGCGAGTCGGGGTGTCGTGGAAAAGCAAAAATCCGGCGAGTGGCCCAGATAGGTCTATCGGATTGGAAAAATTCCATGCCTTGATAGATTCAGCATCCTTGCCGATCAAGCTCGTAAATCTGCAATATGGCGACGTTAAAGCTGAGATCCGCGGATTTGAAGGGTCCTTCCAAAGGTCCATTGAGTTCAATGATAGCATAGACTACTTTGATCGGCCGGATGCGCTGGTCGACGCTATTGAATCGGTGGATGTCGTGGTAAGTGCGGACAATAGCACCCTGCATTTTGCGGGCTTGTTGCAGAAACCCGCTTTCGCCTTGCTGCCTACCAACTCCCATTGGACATGGGGTATCACTCAGCGATATTCGGTTTGGTTCCCAACCATTCAACTTCTCCGAAAATCCGCTGATAGCGAATGGGAAGACCTGTTTCTCACTGTAGGTCAGCAGTTGAATGAAATCTACGCAGTCAACTCCATGGTCGAAGAGACGGCATGACGACATTGGCCGAGTTTTGATCGTTTCTCGTAGTGACTGAGATTTTGGTTGTTCTGTACCCGCCCCGGATGCTAGTCGCCTTGTCGTCATCGCGAAAGACGCGTTGCCTCCGCAGGCCAGTCAGGGCGAATATCAGCAAATCGTGTACGATCTGTGGAAACCTGCCTATCCGGCGACCGTTCAACCGATCTGATAGACCAAAAGTGCACTAGATCATGAAATCAGGGGGTGAACGGAATGTTGCCGCAGCTTCAAACTAACAATAGCACTTTTGCAGGTCGTTACTGGAGTGAGTATAACGTCCTGAGGCGATATTTCCCCACTGATCGCGGCTTGTCCATTCTCTCTTTCGGCTGCTCGACGGGAGAAGAAATCTACACAATTAAGGCGCTGTTCCCTCAGGCTGAGCTGTTTGGCTGTGACCACGATTGGTACAATCTGCGCTTAGCCAGAGGATTGGTCGGAAGCTGTGCGAGTATTTTTCATTCTACGGAAGCCGAAGTCATTGCACATGGGCCATACGACATCATTCTGTGCAATTCCGTGTTGCTTCGCCCATCGACCATGGTGAACGGTCGAAAGAGCGGTATCGATCCCCAATTGTGGTCTGACATTGTCAATTTGATGCATGCGTGCTTGAAGCCCGGTGGAATACTGCAGATTGTGAATTCGAATATTCCATTTCGTATGCACGGCGTGGCCGACGACTACGAGCCTCTTCGCAGTCCTTTGCTGCTGGGGCCGAATTTTGTCGATGTGTTTGACACGGAGGGCCGCCTCCTCTGCTCCGGGGTGAATGGAGCAGGAGTGACGGCGCACTGCTTTCGCCATCTTGGCGAGGAAGGCTGGCGCGATTTGCGCCCCACGGACCTTGATGATGTGCATTTCCGTAAGAATGGGAGCACGGCCATTGTGCACCCAGTGCTCGATGAGAAGATACCAAACGTAGCCACCAAGCCTGGATACGCGACCGGTTCCACTACATATCGGCCAGTTCTGACAAAGGACAACAGGCCTTCGACCCATCAAGAGATCGACGTGAGTTGGACTGCTTCGGTTTCGGACGTCCATATTACACGGTCGACACGCCGGGTATGGTTTGATGGGACCACCGCTAGCACGTTCGAGACATCCATTTGCCTCACAGGCGTCGCAGCGGGAGCCTATCTGGAGACGGTCACCGGACGAGAGAGTAGCCGGTTGGCGTTGGCAGCACTGCTTGACGCTGCTCCCCGACAGACTCCCAATATTTGAGCTGAACCTCTGGCCCACCAAGTCCCGGCCCCCCGATGAAGCCCAAGGATGTTGCCGCCTATCTGTTCCTGGCTCTGGCCTGGGGCCTGTCCTTCCTGCTGCTGTTGAAGGTGGTGTCCGCCTTCGGCTGGGTGGGGGCCGTGACCTTTCGCTGTTTCGTCGCCGGGCTGACGCTGTTTTTCATCGCCCGGGCCACGGGCCGCGGCCTGCATTTTAGCGCCGGCTGGTGGCCCTTTGCCGTGGTCGGGGCCACCACGGTCGCCGGCCAGCTGGTCGGGCTCTCCTATGCCACCCCGCTGATCGGCACGGCCATGGCGGCGATCCTGGTGGCGACGATCCCGATGTTTTCCATGCTGATCGGCCAGGTCTGGGGCCTCGAGCGCATCACGCCGCAGCGCCTGCTCGGCCTCTTGATCGGTTTCGTCGGCGTGGTGCTGCTGGTCGGCTTTCCGGCGGCACCCGTCAATGCCGCCTTCGTGCTCGGCTGCGCCGGAACGCTGTTTGCCTGCCTCTGCGCCGCCTTCGGCAGCAATTATGCCAGCCATCGCCTCCAGGGCGTCGGCGCCTGGGAGGTGACAATCGGCGCCTTCCTGTTCGGCGGGCTGATGACCCTGCCGCTGCTTCTCGCCGTGCCGGTGCCGGGCGTGCCGCGGCTGATCGACTATGGCTATCTGCTGGTGCTCGCCGGCGTGATGAGCGCCATGACCTATGTGCTCTATTTCGGCCTGGTCGCCTCGATCGGCGCGACGCGGGCGATCAGCGTCGAATTTGCCGTCACGGCGGTAGCCGTGCTGGTCGGCGCTTTGTTCCTCGGCGAGCCGCTGTCGCTCGTGCAGATGATCGGCGGCGCCGTCATCATCGGCGGCTGCGCGATCGTGCTCGGCCTGGTGCCGGGCCGCAGGGCGGTCCGCGCCAAGGCGTGAGGCGGCGAAGGCCGCGCCGGTGCGTTCAGGTGACGAGGAAATAGACGCCGCAGGCGCCGATGAACAGGCCGAGCGCCCGCACCAGATAGCCCTCATAGAACCGTCCGAGACCGAAGCCGACGCCGATGCCGAGGATGTGGATGAGGCCGGTCGAAACGACGAAGCCGACGGTATAGGCGGCCGGATCGACGGCCCGCGGCGCCTCCTGTCCGTGCGGATAGCCGTGGAAGAAGGCGAAGACCGCGACGATTGCGAGCGCCGCCCATTCCGGGGCGATCCAGCGCGCCGCGATCGAGCCGCCGAGCACGATCAGCGAGAGCGCGATGCCGGTTTCGATATAGGCGCCGGGACCGATGCCGAGCATGCCGAAAATGCCGCCGATGCACATGATCAGCGGGAAGGTGGCGGGCAGCGTCCAGACCGACCGTCCGCCCATCTGCGCGCCCCAGAGCCCGACCGCCAGCATGGCGAGGAAATGGTCGAAACCGGCGAGCGGATGGCCGAAACCGCTGCCGAAACCGCCCATCACGCCGCCCAGCGCATGGGCGGAGGCCGGGCCGGCGGAGAGGATGATGCCGAGCGAGGAAGCGAACAGGAACGCGGCTCGCGCCCCGCTGCGTTTCGTTGCGTCTCTCATGCGTGCCATATCCGTCCTCTTGATCGCCGCTCCCATGCTGGGGCTTGAGGCTGTATAATCCGAACCGCGCGGAGCGGCAATTGCGCAGGTCGGCCGGCGTCTGCCGGCCCTGCCGTGCCGCGGGCGGTGGTCCTCTCTCCGCGCCAAGGTCGAAGCCCGGCCCCGTTCAAAGGACAGTCGATACAACCTATACGAAAGAGTGTTTGACGCGGGTTGCGGCTCGGGCCGATAGTCCTCGCGCGGCATTGGGGAGGGCGCCTTCACCCTCCATACCGAAGGGGGGAGAGCATGTCAGGAATTCCGGGGTGGGACAATTTGTGGCCCGTCGAACCGCTTGGGAAACCCAGTCGGTTTCCCGGCTCCATCAGCGATTTCGACAAAAGAATCAGCGAGTACGACAACGCACTGGCGGATGCCCGCTCGCAGATCCAGCGGAACGGCGATGCGGAGGCGATGGAGAAGCGGCATATCCGCGAGCACCAGCAATATATCGCCCGCCAGAACAGGATGATCGCCGAGTGCAACCGCAAGGGCCACAAGGTGCCGCCGGAGACGGCCGGCAACATCGCCAATGCGCAGGAACTGATCGCAGACAGCCAGAAGGTACTGTCCCTTCTGCCCGCCCACAAGGCGGAATGGATGGCGGAGCGGGACAAGCGGCAGAAGTGGGTCACATACCTGCGTCAGGAGCGGGCCAAAGGGATCGGCAAGAATGGGGAGGCGCGAAAGTGCGGCTCGGAAACCCAGGAGGGCCAGCCCTGCCAGAATGAGAAGCACTACCGGGAAGGCTCAGGCTGGGGACCCTGCACGATCCAGGGGCACTGAAGCCCGGGCGCGTTTGCCTCACACAAAAATCCGCCGGTTCTCGTCGACCAGTTCCTGCAGGAACTGCACCACGGTGCGCACCCGGACCAGTTCGCGCGCGCTCTCATGATAGGTGGTCCAGTAGGCGCGGCGGATGGTGACCTCGGGCAGGATGCGCACCAGTTCGGCATGCTGGCGGGCGATGTAGTCGTGCAGGATGCCGATGCCGGCACCGGCGCGCACGGCCTCCGTCTGGCCGATCGCCGAGGAAATCTCGAAGGAGGATTCCCAACCGCGCATGATCTCGCCGGTATAGGAGAGCGAGGCGGAATAGACGAGATCCTCGACATGGCCGATCAGCGTATGTGTCCGCAGCGCCTCCCTGTCGGACGGCGTGCCGGCCTCGGCCAGATAGGCCTCCGAGCCGTAGAGCCCGAGCGTATAGTCGGTGAGCTTGGATGAGATGAGGCGGCCTTGTTCCGGCCGCTCGATGGTGATGGCGATGTCGGCCTCGCGCTGGGAGAGGGAGAAGGCGCGCGGCACCGGAACGAGCTGGATCTTCAAGGCCGGATAGCGCCGCGTCAGCGTGCCGAGATGCGAGGCGAGGAAGGCGACGCCGAACCCGTCCGGGGCGCCGATCCTGACCGTGCCGGCCACCGCGCTGTCCACCCGGCCGATGTCGGACTGGGCGGCCAGCATTTCCGTCTCCATGCGCTCCGCCGCCCGGCTGAACACCTCGCCCTCGGGCGTCAACTCGCAGCCATTGGTGCGGCGGATGAGAAGCCGGGTCTTCAACGATTCCTCGAGCGCGGTAATGCGGCGCGACAGCGTGGCATGGTTGATGCCGAGCCGCCGCGAGGCCGAAAGGATCTGCCCCGAGCGGGCGACCGCGAGGAACATGCGTACGTCATCCCAGTTCATGGGGGACCTCCGGGACCGGCTGGCTGGCGCCGGGGTTACCCCCCTCTGCCCTGCCGGCGTTCGTCGCTGCAATCGATTCACAGGATCGATTGCTCCGCTGCGCGGATGGCTCCTCACGCCCCTCAAGGCTGGGCGATTCCATCTGGATTTTGAGCGGCGCACGAAGCGGTATCCCTCTTCTCCCCAACGGGGAGAAGGTGGCCCGCAGGGCCGGATGAGGGGGGCGCGAAGCGCAAAAGCTGTGCCGGGCAGCCCCCTCATCGCCTCGCATACGCTCGGCACTTCTCCCCGAGGGGAGAAGAGGGAGCCCGGAGCCGCCTCCGGTACTCCATATGCGATGAGCCTCCCCCTCAAGGGGGGAGACCGGCTTGGGGCCGGCCGCATCGCCTGCAAGCGGGCCGACAATCCTGTTTGACCGAGGCAGAGGTCGGGCTTGAGGAGCGGTGAGGCGAGCGGAGGTGGTCAATCTCCCCCCTTGAGGGGGAGATGTCACGAAGTGACAGAGGGGGGTAAACCGCGCGCACTTCTGCCTACGCACTTGAGACTTCCTTTCCGTCGAACATCAATTCCTGCACAACGGATGCGTAGAACATCCTGTTGCGTTGTGCAAATCGAAGCGCATACTCCAAGCCAGTCAAAAGACCCCTGAGGAGGCACATCCATGCGTGAAATCGGCCATTACATCGGCGGCAAGCACGTCGCCGGCACGAGCGGTCGCTCGAGCAACGTCTTCAACCCGGCAACCGGCGAGGTCCAGGCGACCGTGGCGCTGGCAAGCGTCGCCGAACTCGACGCCGCCGTGCAGAACGCCAAGGCCGCGCAGATCGGCTGGGCCAACACCAATCCGCAGCGCCGCGCCCGCGTCTTCATGAAGTTCGTCCAGCTCTTGAACGACAACATGAACGAACTGGCCGAAATGCTCTCCAAGGAGCACGGCAAGACGATCGAGGACGCCAAGGGCGACATCATCCGCGGTCTCGAAGTCTGCGAATTCGTCATCGGCATTCCGCATCTCTCCAAGAGCGAGTTCACCGAAGGTGCCGGCCCCGGCATTGACATGTACTCGATCCGCCAGCCGGTCGGCATCGGCGCCGGCATCACCCCGTTCAACTTCCCCGGCATGATCCCGATGTGGATGTTCGCCCCGGCAATCGCCTGCGGCAACGCCTTCATCCTCAAGCCGTCGGAACGCGACCCGTCGCTGCCGATCCGTCTTGCCGAACTGATGATCGAAGCCGGTCTTCCGGCCGGCGTCCTGAACGTCGTCAATGGTGACAAGGGCGCGGTCGACGCGATCCTCAACCATCCCGACATCGGCGCCGTCTCCTTCGTCGGCTCGACCCCGATCGCTCGCTACGTCTATGCGACGGCGACCGCCAGCGGCAAGCGCGCCCAGTGCTTCGGCGGCGCCAAGAACCACATGATCATCATGCCGGATGCCGACCTCGACCAGGCTGCCAACGCCCTCATCGGCGCAGGCTACGGCTCGGCCGGCGAACGCTGCATGGCGATCTCGGTCGCCGTTCCGGTCGGCGAGGAAACCGCCGATCGCCTGATCGCCAAGCTCGCCCCGATGGTCGAGAAGCTGCGCATCGGCCCGTACAATGACGAAAAGGCCGATTTCGGCCCGGTCGTCACCAAGGAAGCCCAGACCCGCATCCTCGGCCTGATCGACCGCGGCATCGAGGAAGGCGCCAAGCTCGTCGTCGACGGCCGCGGCTTCAAGCTGCAGGGCTATGAAAACGGCTACTTCGTCGGCGGCTGCCTGTTCGACGACGTCACCCCGGACATGGACATCTACAAGACCGAGATCTTCGGGCCGGTTCTCTCGGTCGTTCGCGCCAAGAACTACGAAGAGGCCCTCTCGCTGCCGATGAAGCACGAATACGGCAACGGCGTCTCGATCTATACCCGTGATGGCGATGCCGCCCGCGACTTCACCAGCCGCATCAACATCGGCATGGTCGGCGTCAACGTTCCAATCCCGGTTCCGCTCGCCTACCACACGTTTGGCGGCTGGAAGGCCTCGTCCTTCGGCGACCTGAACCAGCACGGCACGGACTCGATCAAGTTCTGGACCCGCACCAAGACGGTCACCTCGCGTTGGCCGTCGGGCATCAAGGACGGCGCCGAGTTCTCCATCCCGACGATGAAGTGACGCCGGTCACAAGCCGAGGCTGATCTTTCCGGCCTTGGTTCGAAAACAGCGGAATAGTCTTGGAAACGGGTCCCGAAAGGGGCCCGTCTTCCGTTGGGTCAACTTGCGATAGACGAAAAGCCGTGGCACGTCTGTCGCGGTTGCGTGCGTCGGGGGATGCATGTGCAGATTCGCCGACGAAAGGGCCGGGGGCATGACAGAGACAAGACCTGTGTCGCAGGTGACGCGGGGAGAATTCCGTGGGCAGGCCGGGGAGTATTTCGGCATCTGGATCGTCAATATCCTTCTGACGATCGTCACGCTCGGCATCTATTCCGCCTGGGCCAAGGTGCGCCGTAACCGCTACTTTTATGGCAACAGCTTCATCGACAACCATTCCTTCGACTATCATGCGCGCGGTTTGCAGATCCTGATCGGCCGCGCCATCGTCTTCATCTTTTTCGTCGTCGTGCAGATCGTCAGCGTGTTCTATCCGCTGGTGGGTATCGTCCTGCCCTTCGTCGTGCTGCTCGCTCTTCCGTGGCTGCTGTCGCGGGGCCTGCGATTTTCCGCCCGGGTGACGAGCTACCGCAACATCCGTTTCGACTTCAAGGGAACGCCCTGGGGTGCCTTTGTCTCGGTGATCCTCGGCGGGCTGGTCGCCTTCTTCAGCCTCGGTCTCCTGGCGCCGCTCGCCAGCCGCTGGCTCTACCGCTACGTCTTCAACAACCTGCGCTACGGCGACCGCTCCTTCGCCACCGACCCGCGGATCGGCAAGCTCTACCGTGCCTGGGTTCCGGCGATCATTGTCACGCTGATCGGCGCGGCGATCGCGGTCGGTCTGGGCGTCATGATCTATGCGGCAAGCGGTGCCATGGATGACGCCGCGAGCAAGGAAGGGATTGCCTTGCGAGGCATCGCGATGGTCTACGGCACGTTGATCCCGTTCCTTATCGTTTATACGATCGCTGCGGTGCTCTACCGCGTCGGCGTGCGCAATGTGGTGATGAACGCAACGCTTCTCGATGGCCGTCACCGGCTGTTCAGCGACATGGGGCGCCTGCGCTATCTGTGGATCGTCGTCTCCAACCTGCTCGTCACCGTGCTGACGCTCGGCCTGATGCGCCCTTGGGCGGCCGTGCGCGAGCAGCGTTACGTGGTGGGGCATTCCGGCATGATCATAGACGGCGACATCGGCGACGTGCTTGCCTCGATCGAGGCCAGCGGCTCGGCGGTCACCGCCGAATATCTCGACATGGAAGGTTTCGACTTTGGCTTCTGAGGGAGAAATCATCGCCGTCGGCCATTGGCATCCGCCGCGCTCCAGCCGCACGGTTGCGGCGCGGCTCTTGTCGCATGGCAGGACGCTTTCCGTGCGGCTCGACGGCGTGGCCGGCGATCCGGTCTCCGTCAATGACGTGGACGCCGTGCGCATTTCCGCGCGCGTCGGCCGTATCCCGCGGCGCATCGGTTTCGGCGACGGTTCCCTGTTCGAGACCGAGGACAATGATGCGGTCGACGCCTGGCTCAGCGCTCGCCGGCTGCACCGGGGCGGGCTGGTCCATGAACTGGAGCGGTTCCATCCCCGGCTGCTCGGCCTGGTGGTCGCCGTCTTCCTGTTGGCCGGCGCCATCTATCGCTATGCACTGCCGGCGCTGGTCGAGGTGGCGGTGCTGGTGACGCCGCCGGCGGTGGCCGACATGATGGCCTCGGGCACGCTCGCCTCGCTGGATCAGGCGGTCTTCACCGAGAGCGAACTGCCGCAGGCTCGCCAGGGCGAGATCGAGGCGAAGTTCGAGGAGATCGCCGCGCTGTCCGACCGGGGCGCCGACGGCTACGCGCTGCATTTCCGCAAAGGCGGGCTGATCGGGCCGAACGCCTTTGCCTTGCCGGACGGCACGTTGGTGATCACCGACGAACTGGTGGAGCTCGCCGCGGGCGACACCGAAATGATCCTCGGCGTACTGGCCCACGAGATCGGCCATGTCGAGCGGGACCATTCGCTGCGGCAGTTTTATCGGGCGGCCGGAACCGCGGCCCTGGTCATGCTGATCGCCGGCGACATCGGCAGCGCCGGCGAGGAAATCCTGACCGACGGCGCAGCACTCCTGACGCTGTCCTATTCCCGTTCCGCCGAGAGCGAGGCGGACCGGATTTCGGTCGACCTGATGGCGAAGGCCGGCCATGATCCGGCGGCCATCGGCCGTTTCTTCGAGATCATCGAGGAAAAACTCGGCGACGGCGGCGACACGACGATTTTCTCCACCCATCCCGGCACGCCGGACCGCCGCCGGCAGATCGACGAATGGGCAGCGGAGGCCGCAACGAAAAAGGGCGGCCAGTAGCCGCCCTTCGAATGCGTGTCGTTGCGATCTCTTACTGGGTCGGGCCGTCGTTGAGGCCGACCTTGTCGACCAGTTCCGAGGCCGTCTTGCGATTGGCGGCGATGTCGGAAAGCGGCAGGGTATCGGGCTTGATCGGCCCGAAGGAAGCGACCACGTCGGAGACCTTGGCGCCCGGCAGCACCGGATATTCGAACACCTGCTCGGCATAGATCTCCTGCGCCTTGCCCGAGGACAGGAATTCCATCAGCTTGACGGCATTGTCCTTGTTCGGCGCATACTTGGCGAGCGCCATGCCGGAAATGTTCACGTGCGTGCCGCGGTCGGCGGCATTGGGGAAGAGGATCTTGGTGGCGGCTGCCCATTCCTTCTCTTCCGGATCCTTTTCGTTGGTGACCATCAGGCCAACGTAATAGGTGTTGCCGAGCGCGATGTCGCATTCCCCGGACATGATGGCCTTGGCTTGGCTGCGGTCGTTGCCGTCGGGCTTGCGCGCCAGGTTCTGCTTGAGCCCCGTCAGCCACTTCTCGGTGTATTCGGCGCCGTGATGGGCGACCATCGAGGCGAACAGGCCGATATTGTAGGAATGCTGGCCGTCGCGCATGCAGATCCGGCCCTTCCACATCGGGTCGGCCAGTTCTTCATAGGTGATGGCCGTTTCGGACACCCGCTCCTTGGAGGCGTAGACCACGCGGCCGCGGGTGGTGAGACCGAACCATTCGCCGGCCGCATCGCGATACTGCGCCGGAATGTCCTTGTTGATGATGTCGTTTGCCAGCGGCTGGGTGACGCCGCCGTCCTTGGCCTCGACCAGGCGGCCGATGTCGACGGTGAGGATGACGTCGGCCGGCGAGTTCGCACCCTCGGCGGCGATGCGCTCGACCAGGCCCTTGTCGAGGAACAGCACATTGGCCTCGATCCCGGTCTCCGCGGTGAAGGCGTCGATCAGCGGCTGGATCAGCTCCGGCTGGCGATAGGAATAGATGTTGACCTCGCCGTCCGCCATTGCCGTGCCGGCCGTTGCGGCGAAGGCGACGGAGCCGAGAAGCGCACTGCGGATAAATTTGACCGGAAGCATGGTATCTCCTTGCGAGAGTGACTATATTTGTTGAGCCTGATAATCAGGATTTTCCAAGCTGTCAATGCGACCGTTCGGGGCTCACAGACACGTGAAGCGTGAACTTGAGTATTTTGGAATTGTTCAAAACTGCGGAATCCGCTATACGGGGCGGAAGACGAGTCCATGGAGTGACGCATGCGGTTGACAAAACAGACGAATTACGCGGTTCGCATGCTGATGTACTGTGCGGCCAACAAGGATCACCTGAGCCGTATTCCGGAAATCGCCAAGGCTTACGGCGTCTCCGAGCTCTTCCTGTTCAAGATTCTCCAGCCTCTCAACAAGGCCGGACTGGTGGAAACCGTGCGCGGCCGCAATGGCGGCGTGCGCCTCGGTCGGCCCGCCGACAAGATCACCCTGTTCGACGTGGTCAAGGTCACCGAGGACAGCTTCGCCATGGCGGAATGCTTCGAGGACGATGGCGACGTCGACTGCCCGCTGATCGACAGCTGCGGCCTGAACTCGGCACTGCGCAAGGCGCTCAACGCCTTCTTCAACGTGCTGACAGAATACACGATCGACGATCTGGTCAAGGCGCGCCCGCAGATCAACTTCCTGCTCGGCATCAACGAATTCGGACGGCAGAACGTCATTCCGGTGCCGCCGGTCTCCGTCCCGGCCGCCTGACCAATACCGCTTCCCATAAAACCCCGTCGCTTTGCCAAGCGGCGGGGTTTTTCGTTGCAGCTTCACCGCATCTCGCAGAAAAAGTCCGGCCGATCGCGAGTCAGCCCCTTGAGGTGCGGCGAGGACCGAAATACGTTTACGTAAACGGAAGACGTATGCTGTCTGTCCGCAGGCAGAGGGCGTGGACAGACGCCCGCTGGGTGGCTTTGGGAGGAGCGCCTGACATGTTCGATTATGTGATCGCCGGCGGTGGTTCGGCAGGTTCGGTGCTGGCGGCGCGGCTGAGCGAGGATCCGGCCGTCAAGGTCTGCCTGATCGAGGCGGGCGGCAATGGTCGCGACCTGCTGCTGCGGGTGCCGTCAGGGGCCGCCGCCATCGTGCCGGGGCGGCTGCGCTCGGCCAACTGGTGCTTCGAGAGCGAGCCGCAGGCGGAACTCAACGGCCGCCGCGCCTACCAGCCGCGCGGCCGCGGGCTCGGCGGCTCGAGCCTGATCAATGCCATGCTCTACGTGCGCGGCCACGCCTCGGACTACGACGACTGGGCGGCTCGGGGCTGCACGGGCTGGTCCTTCGCCGACATGCTGCCGCATTTCCTGAAGTCCGAGGACAACGAGCGCGGCGCATCGGCCCTGCATAGCGCGGGCGGCCCCTTGCAGGTCTCCAACGCCGACTGGGTCCGGCCGATCAACAAGGCCTTCATCGAGGCGGGTGTATCGCGCGGCTTTCGGGCCAATGACGATTTCAACAGCGAGGACCAGGAGGGGCTCGGCCTCTACCAGGCGACGCAGTTCTGGAAGGGGCCGAAGAAGGGCGAGCGCTGTTCGGCCGCCGCGGCCTATCTGCACGATCACCTCGACCGGTCGAACCTCACCGTCGTCACCGGCGCCCGGGCGAGCCGCATCCTCACGACCAAGGGCCGCGCCACCGGCGTCGCCTATCGCATCGGGCGTCGCGAGGAGACTGCGCTTGCCGCCCGCGAAGTGCTCGTCTCAAGCGGCGCGCTGCAATCGCCGCAGCTTCTCATGCTGTCGGGTATCGGCCCGGCCGACGAACTGCGGCGCCACGGCATTGCCGTCGTCGCCGACCGTCCGGAGGTCGGCGCCAATCTGCAGGACCATCTCGACTACACCAGCGTCTATCGTTCCGCCGACACCGACCTGCTGGGCATCGGCTTCACCGGCCTCAAGGCCATGGGCAAGGCGGCGGGTGAGTGGAAGCGCGAAGGAACCGGCCTGCTGCGCTCGACCTTTGCCGAATCCGGCGCCTTCCTCAAGACCGATCCGGCGCTCGATCGCCCCGACATTCAGCTGCATTTCGTCGTTGCCATGGTCGACGACCATGCACGGCGCATGCATATGGGCTACGGCTATTCCTGCCATGTCTGCCTGCTTCGGCCCCATTCGCGCGGCCGCGTCGGCCTGAAGAGCGCCGATCCGATGGCGGCGCCGCTGATCGATCCGGCCTATCTGTCCGACCGGCGCGACCTCGACGGCCTGATCGCCGGCACACGGCTGATGCGCGACATCATGGAGGCCGGTCCGCTCGCCCGCTATCGCGGTCGCGAACTCTACCCGGTCGGCAACTCGGATGCCGAGCTGGAGGCCGCCATCCGGGCGCGGGCCGAAACCATCTATCACCCCGCCGGCACCTGCCGCATGGGCGGCGACGAGGCCTCGGTCGTCGATCCTGATCTCAAGGTGCGCGGGGTGGACGGCCTGCGCGTCGTCGACGCCTCGGTCATGCCGACCCTGATCGGCGGCAACACCAATGCCCCGGTGATCGCCATGGCGGAAAAGATCGCGGCGGAGATCCGTGCCGGCTAGGACATGGCGCCCAAGCCCAAGCCCAAGCCCCAGCCCGAGCCCGAGCCCCAGCCCAAACCTCAGCGGGAGCCCGGGCCCAAACCCGAGCCTGGGTGTGGCATTCGGACCTTCGCCGTACGCGTCGTGGATGGCCGGATCCGGTGGGTTGAATTCACGGCACCGCCCGGTAAGGTCGCGCCAAACGGCACGGCGCCGTATCGGGGAGCACGCGAACTTGCAGGAATTTTCGACCAGCCGCCCGGCGGCGATCATCGTCATGGGGGTCAGCGGCTGCGGCAAGTCCTCGGTCGGCGCGCTGCTCGCCGAGCGGCTGGGCCTCGGCTTCATCGAGGGCGATGCGCTGCATCCGGCGGCCAATGTCGAGAAGATGGCCAAGGGCACGCCTCTCTCCGATGACGACCGCTGGCCATGGCTCGACATCATCGGCGCGGAAATGGCCGCATCGCTTAGGCGCGGCGAGGGCATCGTCGTCTCCTGCTCGGCGCTGAAGAAGATCTACCGTGACCGCCTGCGCGCCGCGACCGGCGGTGCGCTCGCCTTCGTCTATCTGCACGGCTCCCGCGAGCTGCTCACCGAACGCATGGGCGCCCGCACCGGCCATTTCATGCCGCTCTCCCTGCTCGACAGCCAGCTCGCCACGCTCGAAATCCCCACTGGCGAGCCGGGCGTGGTGACGGTCGATATCGACCAGAGCGTCGAGGGGATTGTCGCGGATGCGATGCGGGGGTTGGGGTAGTTGGCCACGGGGCCTCGTCGACAATGTGCTGGCGGGCTGCAGGATACCGAAGCCTGGGCTTCCCCTGCCTCCCCCTCACCAACAAAATCTACGACTTAGCTGCGCTAAGATCGTGATTTTGTAACCTCTCCCACAAGGGGAGAGGCGGAGCGTCGTGCAGGGCGGCAGGTTTCCTCTCCCCTTGTGGGAGAGGATAGAAAATCGCGATCTTGGCCCGAAGGGCTCAAGTCGCAGATTTTCTTGGTGAGGGGGCTATCCCGAGGTGGGGTTCAACCCAATGCCCGCCCTAAACCCGCCCGTCCATCGTCAAAAGCGGCGTATAGAGCTCCGGCCGGCGGTCGCGGAAGAGGCCCCAGTTGCTGCGCTGGCGGGCAATGCCGTCGAGGTCGAAGGTGGCGGTGAGGACCGCTTCGCTCGCCCGGTCTGCCTCGGCGACCTTGTTCCCCGTCTGGTCGGCGATGAAGGAGGAGCCGTAGAAGGTGAGTTCCGTGCCCTTGCGGCCCTGCTCCATGCCGATGCGGTTGGACGCGATCACCGGCATGATGTTGGCCGCCGCATGGCCCTGCATGACGCGCTGCCAGTGGGCGGCGCTGTCGATGGTCGGGTCCTGCGGTTCGGAGCCGATCGCGGTCGGATAGAACAACAGCTCGGCACCCTGGAGGGCCATGGCACGCGCGGCCTCCGGGAACCACTGGTCCCAGCAGATGCCGACGCCGATCACCGCATGTTTCGTCTGCCAGACCCGGAAGCCGGTATCGCCGGGCGAGAAATAATATTTCTCGGTATAGCCCGGCCCGTCGGGGATATGGCTCTTGCGGTAGAGCCCGAGCACCGTGCCGTCCGCATCGACGATCGCCACGCTGTTGAAGTAGGTTTGTCCGGCCTTCTCGAAGAAGCTCACCGGCAGAACGACGTTCAGCTCGGCGGCGAGCCTGGAAAAATGTCCGATCAGCGGATTGTCCTCGAAGGGCTTGGCCATGTCGAAGAATTCGCCGATCTGGTCCTGGCAGAAGTAGGGGGCCTCGAACAGCTCCTGGATCAGCACGATCTGGGCGCCCTTGGCGGCGGCCTTGCGGATCAGGTTTTCGGCGCGGGCGATATTGCCGGGGATATCCCAGGTGCAGGCCATCTGGGTCGCTGCGACTGTGACTGTACGCATGGGGTTCTCCTTAGACGCCGAGCTTGTCGCGCATGCCGTACCACCAGGCGCCGAGCACGGTGAGCGGCACGCGGAAGGTCTTGCCGCCGGGGAAGGGCAGTGCGGTCAGCGACGACCAGACGTCGTAGCGGCCGGAATGGCCGGCGACCGCCTCGCCGAGGATCTTGCCGAGCAGGTGCGTCGTGGTCACGCCATGGCCGCTGTCGCCATGCGAGAAGTAGACATTGTCGGCGAGCTTGCCCATGTGCGGGATGCGGGTGAGGGTCAGCGCAAAATTGCCGCTCCAGGCGAACTCGATCTTGGTGTTGGCCAACTGCGGGAAGGTCTTCAGCATGTTCGGCCGGATGACGCCGGTGAGGTTGGCCGGGTCCTGGCCGCCATAGCCGATGCCGCCGCCGTAGAGCAGCCGGTTGTCGGCGGTGCGGCGGTAGTAGTCGAGCACGTAATTGGCATCCTCGACACAGTAATTGGCCGGCAGCAGCTCCTCGATCAGTTTCGCATCGAGCGGCTCCGTCGCCATGACCTGGGAGGAGACCGGCATCATCTTGTCGGTGATCTTCGGCAGCAGGTTGCCGAGATAGGCATTGCCGCAGACCAGCACATATTTCGCAGTGACCCGACCCTTGGCGGTGCGCACCACGGGATTGGCGCCCATGTCGACGCCGGTGACGCGCGACTGTTCGAAGATCTTGCCGCCGAGGCTTTCGACGGCGGCCGCTTCGCCGAGCACGAGGTTGAGCGGATGGATATGGCCGCCGAGCTTGTCGATCATGCCGCCGACATAACGGTCGGACTTCACATATTGGCCGACCTCGGCCTTGGAGACCATTTCGAGGCCGCTATGGCCGTGCGTCTCCCAATGGGCTTTCACATGCGCCATCTCGCGCACCTGCTTGTCGGTGAAGGCGGCGAAGAAGCCGCCGTCCACCAGGTCGCAGGCGATGTTGTACCTGGCGACGCGCTCGCGGATGATCCGGCCGCCCTCGAGCGACATTTCGCCGAGGCGTTTCGCCCGCTCCGGACCGTAGCGCCGGGCAATGGTTTCGAGGTCGCGGCTGTAGCCGTTGACGATCTGCCCGCCATTGCGGCCCGAGGCGCCGAAGCCGACGCGCTCGCCCTCGACGACGATTACCTTGTAGCCGTTCTCCGCCAGCTGCAGCGCAGCGGAGACGCCGGTGAAGCCGGCGCCGATGACGCAGACGTCGGCCGTGTGCTCGCCTTCGAGGCTCGGACGCACCGTCTTGTCATTGGCCGAATGGGCATACCAGGAAGGGGCATGACCCTGATTGGTCTTGGAAGTCCTGTTCTTGTCGCTCATGTCACACCGTCCTGATGTAGGCGTCGTATTCGACATCGGTCACGCGCAGCGCGAATTCCGCCAGTTCCTGATGTTTGCAGGCCGCATAGAGCCCGCGATATTGCGGTCCGAGCGCCGCATAGGCAAAGCTCGACTTGGCGAAACGCTGGATCGCGTAGTCCCAGTTGGTCGGCAGCGGCTCGTGGCTGACGGCGTGCTCGTCGCCGGAGATCGCCCCGCCGGGCGAGGTCTTTTCCTTCATGCCGGCCAGTGCCGCCGAAAGGATCATGGCGATGACCAGATAGGGATTGGTGTCGGCGCCGGCGACGCGGTGCTCGATGCGGGTCGCGGGCTTGGAGGCGGTGATGACGCGCACGGCCGCCGAGCGGTTGTCGAAACCCCACGACGCATAGGTCGGGGCGTGTTCCGATGGGGTAAGCCGGCGGTAGGAGTTCTGATGCGGGGCGAAGATTGCCATGCTCTCGCCCATGGCTTCGAGCAGGCCGCCGACCGAGTGCATCAGGCGTTCCGAGGGCGCGTCCTCGCCGACATAGATATTCTTGCCATCCTCGTCGAGCACGGAAAAATGCACATGCATGCCGCTGCCGGCCTGCATGCCGTAGGGCTTGGCCATGAAGGTGGCGTCGAGGTCGTTGCAGCGGGCCACGCCCTTGACGATGCGCTTCAGCAGAACGGCATAGTCGGCGGCTGCCAGCGCATCCGGCACGTGGTTGAGGTTGATCTCGTACTGTCCGGGGCCGTTCTCGCGCAGCGTCGTGTCGGCCGGCACGTTCTGGGCGCGCGCGGCGGCGGAGATGCCGTAGAACACCTCCTCGAAGTCCTGCAGTTCGGAAATCGACAGGACCTGGGTCTGGCCGGTGTGCCAGCGCCCGTCGCGGGTGTTCGGCGGACGAACCGGGTCGAGCGCCGAGCGGACCGGGTCGATCAGGTAGAATTCCAGTTCGGTCGCAACGACCGGCGTGAGCTTGAGCTTCTTGTAGCGCTCCAGCACGGCGGCGAGCACCTGGCGCGGATCGGCGTAGAAGCCTGACCCGTCAGAGTTGCGCATTTCGAGCAGCACCTGCGCGGTCGGCCGCGACAACCAGGTGACGCGCGACAGAGTGCCGGGAACGGGAAAGCAGATGCCGTCCGGATCGCCGGTACCTTCGGCAAGGCCGGCGGCATTGACGTCGCGGCCCCAGACGTCGAGCGCATAGACCGAGCGCGGGATCGCCATGCCCTTGGTCAGGACGTCGAGCGCCCGTTCGCGCGGGATCCACTTGCCGCGGGGAACGCCGTTGACGTCGATGACGAAGGCTTCCAGCACTTCGATGTCGGGATTTTCGGCAAAAAAGTTTCGTGCGTAACTATCAATGTCCATAAGGCACCGTAATAAGGGAGACAGGTCGATCTGATCTTGAGGTGCGTGAAAACACGCGCGCGAAGATGCACCGCTAACGGTGAGGCGACTTCGCGTTGTAGATCAGAAAGCGTACCATAACCTTGCCAGTGCCTGCGAACCCCTCGACCGGTGACACATCGGGTGCGTCGCTTGTTATCCGGTCTGCCGCCTGCAGGGGCGGCGAAATTGGTCGGGTGACCGAAAATACCTTAACATCGAATTTGCGGCATTTCCAGCCCGTCGCAGCAGACAAAGTCTTGTGGGCGCTTTCGACGCGGGCGGGAGGCTTTGATGCGCCGTCCGAAAGCGCGGCGAGCAGTCGACGGAAGGGTCTCTGAAACGAAAAAGCCCCGGTCTGTTTCCGGACCGGGGGCAGGGCTTTCTCCTTCGGCACCGTCCCTGGACGGCCCTTACGGGTTGAAACGCTCGGGGCGATAGGCCGACATGTCGAGGAAGGGCTTTTCCCCCGTCATCGCCTCGGCGAGCAGGCGCCCGGTGACCGGGCCGAGCGTGAGGCCGTGATGCGCATGGCCGAAGGCGAACCAGACGCCCTGGTGGCGCGGTGCCTTGCCGACGATCGGCATCATGTCCGGCGTGCAGGGGCGCGCGCCCATCCACGGCTCGGCGTCGAGACGCTCGGCAAGCGGGAAGATGGTGCGGGCGACCCGTTCGGCACGATCGACCTGCACCGGCGATTTCGGCGCGTCGCGGAAGGCGAATTCCGCACCGGTGGTCAGTCGGATGCCCTTGTTCATCGGCGCGAGGAAATAGCCGCGCTCCTTGTCCATCAGCCAGCTGTTGAGCTTGGCATTGCCGGCGGGGGCGTAGTGCATGTGGTAACCGCGCTTGACGCCGAGCAGGAACTTGTAGCCGAGCTTGCGGGTGACTTCCTCCGACCACGGGCCGAGCGCGACGACGACGTCCTTGCCTTCGACCAGACCTTCGTCCGTCTTCACCTGCCAGCCCGCACCGCTGGCGCGGGGGGTGAGCGTCGTCGCGTCGCCGGTGACGAAGCGGCCGCCGAGGCTTTCGAAATACTTGAGGTAAGCCGCGGTCAGCCCGTGCGGGTCGAGCACCGACCACGGGTCGTTCCACTTCAGGCCGCCGACGAAATCACGGCTCAGATGCGGCTCGGCCTTGGCGAGGTCCGCCTTGTCGAGACGGGTGTAGCTGATGCCGTATTCGCGCACGAGACGGTCGGCCTCGGCGAATTCGGTGTCACGGGCGGCATTGGTTCTGAAGGCTTCGACCCAGCCGTCCTTGCGGATCAGGTGCTCGGCGCCGGCGGCTTCGATCAGGTCCTTGTGTTCGCTGATCGAGTTCTCGATCAGCGGCGCATAGGCGCGCGCGATGGCGTCGTGACGCGACTTGTTCGAATTCCACCAGTAGCGCGACAGGAAAGGCACCAGCTTCATCATCGCCTGGATGTGATAGTGGGCGTCGATGCGGTTGTTGAGGCCGTAGCGCAGGATCAGACCGAGATCCTGGGGGAAGCCGTAGGGCACGACGCCCTCGCGCTGGATCAGGCCGGCATTGCCGAAGGAGGTTTCCTCGCCGGCGGTGCGGCGATCGACCAGAACCACCGACCTTCCACGACGCGCCAGGTGAATGGCAGTGGAAACGCCGATAATGCCGGCGCCGAGCACGATGGTATCTGCAGTCATGATCCTTGAATTCCGTCTGGATGAAGAAACCCGGACCATGCAATCGTGCCCCTTGTTGTGCAAACGAAAAATTGCCGTAATCGGCGATTTCCGACCCGCGTTGCAGAAATGTGAGAATGCAAATCACTATGCCCGGAGCGCGATCGACCGTCGTTGCGGCTCACGGCTGCGAAAGATCAGACGTATGCTACCTAGGCGCGTCGTACCACCATTGTCGCTTGCCGAAAGCGATCCCGGCGGGCTCTGCGAAAATGGACTGCCGCATCTTGCCGCGGTTCTGCCGCGCTGCGGTGCTTTATGAACCGAATGCCTGTATCAAGCGTAGGACGGACAAGGGTCACCGGGCTGCGTTCCGGGAGACGATGGAGAGAAGCGATGCGCATCCTGTTGCTGGCGGGCGGTTGGCTGATGGTCGGGATCGGTCTGGTCGGCGTCTTTCTGCCGGTGCTGCCGACGACGCCCTTCATGATCCTCGCGGCAGCCCTGTTCGCCCGATCCTCGCCGCGCTTCGAGCAATGGCTGCTCGACCATCCGCGTTATGGCCAGCCGCTGATCGACTGGCGCCGGCAGGGCGCGATCTCGCGCAATGCCAAGATCGCCTCGGTTTCGCTGATGTCGGCAAGCTATCTGATCGTCTGGTTCGCCGGTCCGCCTCAACTCTGGCTGAAGCTTCTGATCGGCGCCATCCTCGTTGCCTGCGCCGCCTTTGTCCTGACCCGGCCGATGCCGAGCAACTGAGGCGCGGGGCGGGCTTCCCCTCTATTCGCCGAGCGCGCGGCGCAGGCGCCGAATAATCACCGCCCGCGCCTTGTCGTCGCCGGCCTTCGCCAGTTCCTCCTGCAGGTCGAGCACCAGCGATTGCAGGTCGTTGTGCCAGTCCTGGTGGCCGGGGCGGGCGGGGTCGATGCGGGGCGGCCTGGCTTCAGAAATGTCGATGGCTCCGCCGGCGGTGAGTTCGAAGGCGCTGTCGATGCGCGGCACGAGGATGCGTTCGGGCGGCAGGAAGGCGGCCAGACGCTGGCTGAACGCGGCGAGCGCTCCTTCTTCGCCGTGGACGAGGAAGGTTCCCGCGTGGATCGGCCCGCGGTTGTTTACCCATTCGGTCAGTTCGCGGCCATCGGCATGGCCACTATAGATGTCGAGCTCGCGGATGCGGGCCCGCACCGTGATCTCGTCGCCCTGGATACGCACCGTCGAGGCGCCGTCCTTCAGGATCCGGCCCAGTGTCCCGGCGGCTTGATAACCGACCAGAAGCACGGTGGCCTCTTCGCGCCACAGCCAGTTCTTCAGCCGGTGGCGGATGCGTCCGGCGTCGCACATGCCCGACGCGGCAATGACGATGTGGAAACCGCGCATGTTGTCGATCGCCTTCGACTGCTCGACCGTCTCGGTGAAGCGCACATTGTGCGCCTCCATGGCCTCGGCCAGCAGCTTGCCGTTTTCCAGTTCACGGGCGTGGCGGCGGAAGATCTCGCTCGCGCGGGTGGCGAGCGGCGAATCGATCAGGATCGGGCAGGTCTCGATCGCGCCGCTGCGCATCAACTGGACGAGGTCGGCCAGCAGTTCCTGGGTGCGCTCGACGGCAAAGGACGGGATCAGCAGCGCGCCGTTCGCATTGACCGCCATTCGCACTTCGGCTTCCAGGGCATGACGCCTGGCCCGCTCGTCGACGACCTCGCGATCGGTGTCGCCATAGGTGCTCTCGCAGATCACATAGTCGAAGTCCTGCGGTGCCTCCGGATCATATTGCAGCAGCTTGTGGCTCGGGCCGAGATCGCCTGAAAACATCAGCCGCAGTGTCTTGTCGCGGGTCTCGATCTCCATTTCGACCGAGGCAGATCCGAGCAGGTGGCCGGCATTCCAGAAGCGGAAGCGCAGGCCCGGCACGGCCTGCTGCCAGTTCTTGAGCGGCACGCTGCGCATCATCGTCACCGCACGGGCGGCGTCCGCCGCATCGTAGATCGGCTCGACGGTGTCGCGGCCGCGGCGCTGGTTGCGCCGGTTGAGCTGGTCGACTTCGCTTTCCTGGATATGCGCCGAATCCGGCAGCATCACCGAGCACAGATCGACGGTGCCCCGCGTGGCAAAGATCGGTCCGTCAAAGCCGGCCTTGGCGAGCTTGGGCAAAAGGCCGGAATGGTCGATATGCGCATGGGTCAGGATGACCGCATCGACCTCGGAGGCGACGAAGGGAAACTCCCTGTAGTTCAGTTCCTTCTCGCTCTTCGACCCCTGGAACATGCCGCAATCGACCAGCACCTTCGCAGAGCCCAGATCGACGAAAAAACACGACCCCGTCACCGTACCGGCGGCGCCATGGAAACGAAGGACGGGATGGCTGGTCATGGGCTGGTCCTGATCTGTCTGCGGCGGTCTCCGGACAGTGTCCGGCAAGGGCGTCCACCACGGCTACGCCGCAGTGGAACCTATATCTGTTTGAAGCCCGCCGCCAAATCGGCAACCGGACTAGTTGCCGGCGCGCCGTTCCATGATCATGCGGATGATGTCGAAATCGAGTTCCTCATCGACATCGATCGAGCGATCGCGTGGCATGACGTAGAGCTTGGTGTCGGGATAGAAGATGCCCGGGTCCACCTTCAGGGCCTCGCGCTTCCACCCGTAGACGGAGCCGTTCATGTCGAAGCATTCGGGGCTGTCCTGGCGACGCAGCACGGGATCGGGGAGCTGCTTGCTCAGCGAAATGCTGCCGTCCTTGGCCCGTTCCAGAAGGTTGAAATAGGGCGAGCGATGCGCGGGATAACCCGTCAGCACGCAGCTGCATCCGGTCTCCGTGAGAATGTCGGCGCAGGCCTTGATGTCTTCGGGAAAGCGCAGGGGCGAAGTGGCGTCCAGGTCGATGAGATAGTCCGCTTCGAAGCCGAGCTGACGTTCGACTTCACCGAGCGCGTGGAGGATGGCGGGCAGTTTTCCCGATTCGTCGGTTGCCAGTTCATCCGGACGCCGGATCAGGATGTCGGCGCCATACTTGCCGGCAACCTCGAGAATCTCGGGGCTGTCGCTGCTGACGGCCACCGCCTCGAAAAGACCGGTGGCCTTTGCCTGGGCGATGGTGTGGGCGATCAGCGGCTTGTCGATCAGCATGCGGATGTTCTTGCCCGGTACACCTTTCGAGCCGCCGCGCGCGCAGATCGTGCAGACGAATTTGGGGGATGAAGCGGTGCTTGTCATGGCAGTAAGATCCTATCGAAACGATATGCGGGAAATGACGTGATCCCTGTCCGGGCAACCGAGGGCAACGGATCGCCCTCAGTGAACGGAGATCAGGCGACCACTTGCTTGATCCATGCATCGGCCAGGAGTTCGTGACCGACCGGTGAAAGGTGCATGCCGTCCTTGTTCAGGGTCCGCACCACATTGTTCTGCCACATCAGCCGGTCGACATCCAAGACATTGGCGCCGACCTGCAATGCGACATCCATCATCGCCAGATTGTAGGTGGTGAAATTGTGACAGACGCCCGGTGTCGCCGGCCAGAACTTCCACGGGACGACGATGACGGTCGTGAAGGTGAGGCTGGCTGCGCCGGCGTCCTGCGCGATGGATGCGATGCGATGCAGATTGGCCCGGTATTGCGTCACGGGGACGTAACAGAACCCCGGAAAGGAACTGATGATCTCCTTGCGGTATTGGCGGCTGAACGCCAATACCTTGTCGGAAATGGCCGGCGGCAGCAGCGCAATGGCCAGGCGCTGGTTTTCCATGAACATGCGAATTGCCGCATCATTCAGACCGAGATGCAGCAGGACATGTGCGCCCGTCAGGACTTCTGGATTTGCCTCGAGCAGTTCCACGGCATCGGTGGTTGAAAAATACCGCTGGCAATGGGCCCAGACGCTGACCTTGCGGTCGTCCCCGGCGGACTGCAGGCGGTTCTGCACCAGACCCGGATACGTCTGATCCAGACAGGCCGGGAAATTCTCCATCTCCTCCGGACGCGGCATTGCAAGGGAGTCCCCGATGATGACCATACGTGTATCGGCATCGGCCGCCGAGCGCTTCCGGAACTCCTCGTGGCAGCGCTTTGTCTCGTCGCAGATGGTCTGCATATTGGAGTCGACGCGCAACTTCAGTTTCACCGCTGGCGTGGATGTGGTCAAAAGCGTACGGCAGAGGTCGAACCACCGCACGGCCTCGTCGATCTCGCCCTTGGTTCCCGCAGCATTGGCGGCGTCGATGGCGAACTCTATCGTGCCAGGATAACCCAGATCGGCAAAATTCGGTCGCGTCATCTCGTTCATTCGGCGGGCTCCAGGGCGAGGACGGCGCTGCTGGGGATGTTGACCAGTCGCTGCTCGATGGCGCGGGCGACGGGCAGGGGCATGGACGGGCTGGTCTCGTACATCGGCAGGTCGCACATCAGCGCCCAGCAGGGACGGGTCATCAGACCGGCATCGTTGGTGGCCGCCAGGAAGTCGTCGCGTTGCGCGGCGTCGTCGAGGATCACCGCGTTCAGCCAGTAATTGCTCTGGGCGCCCTCAGGCTCGACGAAGAAGCGGAGCCCCTCGACGCCGTCGAAGGCCTGCTTGTAGCGCTCGGCCAGACGCCGTTTGGCGGCGAGGAAGGTCGGCAGCTGTTGCAGCTGCGCGCAGCCGAGTGCGGCGTTGAGATTGGGCAGGCGGTAATTGTAGCCCAGTTCGTCATGCCAGAACGCCCAGCGGTGCGGCCGCTTGGCGGTCGTCGTCAGATACTTGGCGCGGGCGCCCAGTTCCTCGTCATTGGTCAGGATCGCGCCGCCGCCGCCGGTGGTGATGATCTTGTTGCCGTTGAAGCTGGTGATGCCGACCAGGCCGCGCCCGCCGAGCGGACGCCCGTTCGACAGGGTACCGAGCGATTCCGCCGCATCCTCGACGACCGGAATGCCCCATTTTTCACAGACCTCGAGCAGTCGGTCGATCGCCATCGGATGGCCGAAGGCATGCATCGGCACGACGGCGGCCAGTCGGCGGCCGGTCTTGCGGTTGACCGGACCTTCCGGCCCCGGTTCGGCAATCTCCGAAAGCCAGGCGTCGAGCGCGTCCGGGTCGAGCCCGAGCGTCTCCATGGTGCTGTCGACGAAGTGCGGAATGGCGCCGCAATAGGCGACCGCATTGGCGGTTGCCGCGAAGGTCAGCGCCGGGATCAGAACCTCGTCACCTGGTTTGACGCCGGCGAGCATCAGGGCGATGTGCAGGGCGGCCGTGCCGTTGACGGCGGCGATGGCGCGGCGAACGCCGAAGGCCTCCGCCAGCTCCTTCTCGAAGCGGTCGACATAGGCGCCGACCGACGAGACCCAGCCGGTGTCGAGGCAATCCTTGACATATTCCCACTCCGCGCCGGCAAAGCGCGGCTCGTGCAGGACGACGGACTGGCCGTCGGGGGCGGCTGTCTCGCGCAGGATTTGGACGGCGCGTGCGATATCCAGGTTTGCCATGTCAGATTCCGTAGGTGTCGGCCTTGTACAGGGCCAGATTGCTCGGATTGCTGAACCATTCGATCGTTTCGCGAATGCCGCGGGCAAATCCCTCGTGACCCGAGTAGCCGGGCTTCCAGTCGGTCAGGCGCTTGGCCTTGTCGATACCGGCCCACAGGCGATCGACTTCGCTCAGTTCCGGGCGCTGCCGCTGTTCTTCGGAAACGATCTGGGCGTTCACGCCCATGATGTCGATGATGGTGCTGACCGCATTCTCGATCGAGATCTCGAAGCCGCTGCCGAAATTGACCACTTCGCCCAGCACGTTCGGGCTTTCGGCCATGGCCTGGAAGGCCTTGACGGTATCGGCGACGTAGGTGAAGTCGCGCGTCGGGCTGAGCTTGCCGAGGCGGACTTCCTTCTTGCCGGCGGCGAGCTGGGTGATGATCGTCGGCAGCACGGCGCGCGTCGACTGGCGCGGACCGAAGGTGTTGAACGGGCGGATGACCGTGACCGGCGTGCCGAAGGAGCGGTAGAACGACAGCGCCAGCTGGTCCGCGCCGATCTTCGACGCCGAATAGGGCGACTGGCCGACCAGCGGGTGTTCCTCGGTGATCGGAACGAACTGGGCCGTGCCGTAGACTTCGCTGGTCGAGGTGTGAACGACCCGCTCGGTTTCCAGGAGGCGCGCTGCCTGCAGCACGTTCAGCGTGCCCTTGATGTTCGTGTCGATATAGGTGTCGGGCGAATGGTAGGAATAGGGAATGGCGATCAGGGCTGCCAGATGCAGCACGATATCGCAGCCGCGCATGGCGGTCGCTACCCCGTTCGGATCGCGAATATCGCCGCTGAACACTTCGAACGAGCCCTGCACATCCGGGGAGACGCGGTCGAGCCAGCCCCAGGTGCCGAAGCTGTTGTAGAGCGAGAAGGCGCGGACCTTGAAGCCCTGGCGCACCAGATGCTCGACCAGATGCGAGCCGATGAAGCCGTCAGCGCCGGTCACGAGGATGGTTTTGCCAGACAGGTTGCTCATGGCCGGATGTCTCCTTCGAAGTTCGAGCTGTTGCCGTCACGGATGACGGTATAGTCCTTGAAAGCCTTGGCCTGTCGCGACAGGCTCATCAGGCGGGGGTCGGGTTTGCCGGACAGGAACGCTTCCGTCTGCCGGTAGAGGCCTGGCTTGAATTCCTTGTCCAGGGTGTCGTCGATCGCCACGGCTTCCACGGCGAAGCTCTGCTGGTTCTGCAGGAACAGCTGCTCCATGGGCTGCAGGACGAGGCGGCTCTTCGCCGTCATCACCTCGACGCCCCAACGACCCGGCGCGAGCCAGTTGGCATGGTAGGAAAAATCGGCGCCCGTGTCGGTCGTGCCGCAGCCGGTGAAGATCGCGCCGGACGGATGCCAACCAAGCCCGCCGCGGCTCTGGGCAAAGATCGCCTTCGGATGACCACCGAGGAAGAAGGCGAGATCGATCACGTGGGTCGAATTGCCGTAGAGCCAGCCCGCAAGTTCGGCCGGATCCTTGTTCAGCGCCTCGATGCGCGTGCGCGCCTCGGTGAAGTCGAACTTGACCGAGAGCACGCCGCCATCGGCGTCGATGATCTTCCGCGCCGCCTCGACCGACGCGTAGAAGCGGCGGTTGTAGGCGACATGGACTTCGGCGCCCGCATTCCTGGCGAGGGCGTCAAGCTTTTCGGCATCGGCCTGATTGAGGGCGACCGGCTTTTCCACCAGCAAGCGGCGCACGCCGGCCTCGATGAGCTGCGCCGTCGCTTCGGCAAGATTGACGGCGCTGACGGCGACGATCGCGGTTTCCGGAACGGTGTCGAACCTGGCGATCTGCTCGGGCAGCGGGCCGTGGCCCGCTTCGACGCCCCATTCCCGGGCAAAGGCTTCGGCGCGCTCTGCGCCGCGGCCCGCTGCGACGAACGGCTGTCCAAGCGCTTTCAGCACCTTGGCATAGGCGCCCGACATCGCGCCGGTGCCGACAAGGAGCAGGGGGGTCAGCTGATCGGGCAAGGCACATCCTCCGAGGTGGAAAGGTCGAGGCGTCGACGGAAGGCGTCGAGGAACAGCGCGTGCTGTGCCGCCGACTGCTCATAGGGCGTCAGGCGACACCCCTTGCCGTCGAGAATTTCGGTATAGAGATGGGGCATGCCGCTGACGAACAGGGTTTCGAAGACCTGCTCGTCTTCCTCTCCGGCCGCATTGCGATGAACGAGCCTCTTTGCCCCCTCTTCGACGCGCCAGCTCTCCCCGTCACCGAAGAAGGTGATCGTTACCGGGGCGCCCGGGGCGCGATCCTGGGTGATGGCGATCGTGCCGCCGCCTGCCAGTTTGCCGCGCAGCGTGCCGAACAGGTCGACGCAGCCCGCGATGCGCGCGGGCTCGGGCTTGGGGTCGAGGCCGGTTTCGTCGAGCGCGACGGTGCGGTCGCCAAGCACATGCTCGGCGAGGTCGATGAAATGAATGGCGTTGGAGCCGAGGTTCCAGCCGGCGCCCGTCACGTCCATCGACAGGCCGCGACGGCTTGCCAGGAGATCGCGCAGCCGGTCATAGGCGGGAAAGCCGCGGCGGCCGCAGTTGACGAAGGCGGGGATCGCCCGGGCCGTCAGCATCTGGCCGACGGCATCCAGGTCGGCGCGCGTGGTGAAGAGCACCTTTTCGAAGATGACGGCCTTGGGCGCGCAGCGCGCAAGCAAAGCCTCGAAGGCCGACCGGCGGTGGGCCGCCGAGGTGGCGATGATCGCCAGGTCCGCCACGTCCGGCACGCCGTCCATGTCGGCCAGCACCGTCGATCCTTCGGCGAAGGGAGCAAGGAGCGCCGCCGCCTGGGCACGGGCAGCCTCGCCGGGCTCGATGCCGATCACGCGCATCGGCCGGCCGGCCGCTGCGAGCGCTTCGATGTGTCGGCGTCCGATATTGCCGCAGCCAACGACCAAAACTGTTGGAATCACGCGGATATGACCTCGCTCATGAGTGACTGGAAGAAAGCTTGTTCGGCCTGCCAGTTGTGACGGCTGGGCCAGGATCCCGTATGGCGCTTACCATAATAATGCGAGACGGCGGAAGTATTGTGCCCGAGCGAATAGCCGAAAACCTGTCCCGGAGACAATTTTCTTCCGATCTCGTCCTGTGTCCAGGCAAGCCCGATCAGGCCCGCGCTCGGAGAGGCGTCGAGCGCGGCAAACAGGCGCTTGTAGAGTTGCGTCGGCACCAGCTCGACGGGCAGGCTCGCTTGCACATACGGCTCGAGAACGTCGAGGCCGTTCGAATAGCGGTTGCGGATGTTGCAGCCGGTCAGCGCGATGAGCTGCGGCGCGGGCGCCTCGCGCATCGGTACGTGGGTGAATTCGGTCGGGCGAAACCATATGTCCGTTCGTTCACCAAGATCGACCGATCCCGGCGCCGAGCCGTGGTTGTTGAAACGAACGACGAGCGGGTGCGAATCGATCGTGCTGCCGAGGCCGAGCCCCTGGAGCGACGGGCCATTGGCGACGACGGCCACGTCGCCGGCAGCGCCGGCGACGAGGTCTGCGAACCGGCCTTCGAAGCGGGCGAGGTGGGCGGCAAGCGCGCGCGCGCGCGGCGCCTGGGGAAGCTCCGCCACGCCGGCGTCCGACGCAGCAAGAATAAGGTCGAGATAGCCCATGGAGGTCAGCGCCGACGGATCGCTGCGGCCGACCCGCGCCAGCAGGTCGAAGGCTTCCGCCGTGTGCCCCGCTTCATTGGCAAGCGCGGCGGCACGCAACAGCAGGCGAGGGGATTTTTCACTCTCGCGGACGAGATGCGGGAACCAGGCCATCGCCGTCTCGGCCCCCTTGCGCTCCCACAGCAGATTGAAGAGGTGGATGAGCGCCTGGCGTGCCAGGGCGGGCGGCGCCTTGGAGATCACGTTCCGAAGCAGGGGAAGGGCGTCTTCCAGCGGCAGGAGGCCGAAGCGCGACAGGTTCGCCACCTGCAGCATCAGTTCCGGATCGGTGGGTGCGGCGGTAAGCGCATCGCGAAGGGCAAGCGCCGCCTCCTCGAACTCGCCCTGCTCGTAGAGCCGCAGGTACTTCTTGCGCTCTTGCCGTCCGGGCGCCCCGTCCATCCACCAGCGCACGGTCTGGCCGATCCTGCGCAATCCATCCTCCAGCCCAAGTCTGCCGGGTATGTGGGGGTAAGTCGGAAGCATGTGGTTCGGGTTGTCCTGTGGCCTTTGCCGGGTCTCGCGGCGTTCCTAGGCGCCATGGTCGTGGCGATCAAAGGCTTAGTGGAAGCATGGGTGGGTGGCAAGTTTCCAAGGGTCGCCGGAAGGGTCGTCCTTTCGGCGGCCCGTGCTCAGAAACGCCCGCGCAACAGCATGAAGGCCTCCGCCGCCCTCGTTCCCGATGCCGCGCCCCGTGTCATCGCCAGCGCCCGGATGGCCTCGATGCTGCGGGGAAAGGGGAATTCACCGATCTCGTCGTTGAACATCGCGGTGATCCGGAGCTTTTCCTCCAGCTGATCCGTGATGTCGACGAAGATGTTGGGGAGGAAGGGATCGCTCACAAACAGCCCGGCATCGGTCTCGGACAGCGTCTCGTAGACCAGCGTCCAGCGGACCGAGGGGTAGCGGAACCATTTTGCGCAGGCCGTCGCCGCCGCATGGACCACGTGGTGGTCCGAATGGGCGTCGCCGCGATGCGGAACGAGGATAATCTCCGGCTTGACCGTGTTGACGACCTTGCCGATGCCGCCGATCACCTCGCCGAGGGCAAGCGTTTCGAGCTTGGCGGACGGCAGGTCCAGCCGGTGCACGCCGGCAAAGCCGAATGCCTTGGCAACCGCGTCGATCTCGGTTTCGCGGCGCGCCACCTTCTCGGCCGGCCAGCCCTGTTCGGTGGTGATGCCGGTGACGATCAGCCAGTGGATCGGACGTCCGGCGGCGCGGGCGCGCAGCAAAAGGCCGCCGGCGCCGAGCGTCTCATCGTCCGGATGAGGGGCAACGACCAGAATGGGTCCATTTCCGCTTTCCAACAGCATTATCGTACTCCCTGAACCCATTTCTTATCGAGCAGGCCGCGGCCGAGCTCGACGCTGCGCAAGACCTCGGCGATCCGCTCCCCGGCCTTGCCGTCGCCATAGGGCGTGCGCCGCTGCGCCACCAGCGCGCGGAAGCCTTCGTCCGTCGTGGCCCTGGTGATGGCCGCGGCGATTTCCCCGGCATCGTAGTCGGTGAAGATCACGTTGTCGCCGTGCTCGCGGCCTCTCTGGCGGATGCCGATATTGACCACCGGCAGGCCCATGCTCGGCGCTTCCAGGATGCCGGCGGACGAATTGCCCACCATCACGCGCGCATGGCGCAGCATGTTGATGAACACCTTGCGTTCGAGGAAGGTGAAGGCTTTCGCCTTCGGGCAGCGGGCGATCAGCGCGTCGATCTCCAGGCTGATCGCCTGGTTGCCGGGATCGGAATTGGGCGCCATCACGGCGATGTTCAGGCCGCTCGCCTCGAGCACGCGCGTGATCGACGCCATATGCGCCCGCGCCTCGGAAAAGTCGGTGATGGTCGGATGGTAGAGCAGCACCGCATAGGGCTCGCCGCGCCAGTCGACGCCAAGCGCGCTCTCGAGTTCGTCACGCGCCATGTCCGGGGTCGCGATGATCCGGTCGAGGCCGGAGGCACCGGTGACGTGGATGCGCCACGGCTCTTCTCCCAGTTGGCGCAGGCGCTGGCCGCTGAGTTCGGTCGTTGCCATGTGAAGATGGGCCATCTTCGACACGGCGTGGCGGACCAGATTGTCGACATTGCCGTCGTCGGCATGATCGCCGCCGCCGACATGGACGATCGGGATGTGATGATAGATGGCTGCCACGGCGCCGGTCATGACCTCTTCGCGATCGCCCATCACGACGAGGAAGTCCGGTCGCTCGCGGGCGAACAGGTCGGTCAGTCCGGCCAGTTGCAGGGCCATGCCTTTCACCCGTCCGCCCAGGCCGTCGGAAGCGAGCAGCGAATCGATGCGGGCGGCGATGCGATAGCCGTCGGCCTCGATCTGACGGACCGACTGGCCGTGCAGGCCGGTCAGGTGGGCTCCGGTGACGATCACGCCGGCATCGAGATCCGGCTGTGCGTCCACCGCCGCGATGATGGGGGCAAGAATGTCGTATTCGGAGCGAATTCCGGTCAGGAAATGGACTGTTCTGGTCATATTGCTTTCGTTCAGTAGAGATCGGAATCCAGCATGGAGAGGCGCCAGAGGCGGCCGTCGGTCAGATCGGCGGGAAGGGGTATGAAGGTTCTGCCGCCGAAATAGGTGACGGGCGCCGACGCCTTGAAGCCGGCCATTTCGAGCGGCAGGCGATGCAGGTCGTTGGGCAGACACCAGGTGGCGATGCGCGTGCGGCCGGAGGCGGCGGCATGCGCGGCGACCGTGTTGATCAGCGCGCGGGCGGCGGCCCCGCTTGCGGCGCGCAGTTCGACGAGATCGAGCATGTCCGCGCCATAGGCCTTGGTCAGCGCATAACCGGCAATCTCGTCGCCTTCCTCCAGCACGAAACGCGTGTAGGTGTTGTCGGGATTGCGATCGATCCGCCAGGCCAGGATGTCGCTGTCGCGGTGCGGTGCGATCGGCAGGTCGCCCGCGACCTTGGCAAAGAAGCGGCCGAACCGTGCGTCGATGCGCTCGGCGATCTGGACGGCTGGGTCGGCTTGTGCCGGGTGACGCAGCGAAGCGATGTCGAGCGTGAGGGTTGGGACCTCGTAACTGTCATACCAGCCGGCCCGCATGATGCGCAGCGCATGCACGGCCGGGTTGGGAAAGCCGTAGACCGCCGATATCCCTTGCTCCGGAAGCGTAGCGTAGAGCGCGTCGGCGGTCTTCTCAAACAGCCGCCGGCCCCGCCAGTCCGGGTGGGTCATCGTCGTCATGGAGAGGGCGGCAGGGTGGTACTCCCCGTGGAGACTCAAAGGCGCGCGGCTCGCCGCATAGTGCCCGACCAGCGCGCCTTCGGCGAAAGCGAGCATGACGAGCGGGCCGCCTGCCGGATGGTCGAGGAAGCGCCAGCGCCAGAATTCGAGGCTCATCGGGCGTCCGAAGACGATTTCGAACAGGGCCGTAATCGCCGGCTCATCCCCGCTTCGGTAGGGTCGAAACTCAAACATCCTCTACTCCGCTATCGGGGCAACCTGCGATCGCCGCGAGGCTTTCAGCTGGGTGCCTTCGTGCAGGTCGTTGACCACGGTGGTTCCGGCCCCGACAAAGGCGCCCCTGCCGATGTGGATGCCGGGGACGATGACGGCGCCCGCGCCGACAAAGGCGTGGTCTCCGACGTGGACGGCGCCACACAGCACTGCCCCGGGCGCGATCATTGCGCCAGCGCCGATCGTGCAGTCGTGGTCCACCTGTGCACCGGTATTGATGATCGCTGCAGGGCCGACCACGCTGTCGGCCTGGATAATGGCGCCGGCCATGACAACGGCACCTGCTTCGATCCGGGCCGAGGGCGAGACGATCGCGTTCGGATGGATCAACGAGGGCACGCGCGCGCCGGCAGCGGCAAGCCGCACGAATTCGCGCCAGCGGATCTCGCCCTCGCCGATTGCCGGAAACAGGTCGTTCTGTTCAAGCCAGGACGGGTCCGCGGTCAGATCGGCACCATCGCCGAGCAGCGGAGCGCCAAGATTTTCCTCACCCCGTTCACTGCGGGGAGCGAGGAAGCCGGCGATCTGCCAGCCTGCCGCCCGGGCGAGTTCGGCGATGACTTTCGCATGCCCGCCGGCTCCCAGGAGAATCAGTCGGCTCGGTCGCCTCATGCCAGATCCTCAAGGGACAGCAAGGTATTCTCGGCGATGTCACGGCCAAGCGTGCGTCCGACCATCAATCCCTCCATCCGGGGCGGCAGGCCGGTGCCGGGACGCAGCAATGTGAGGTCTTCGGCGGTGAGCTTGTGGCCGGCCGGAAGGCTACGGCTGACGGCGACGCTGCGCCGGCCAAGCTGGCGGGCCGAGGCTTCGCAGGGTTGGGGCGCTTTCACCGGGCTGCCGAGGGCCTGTTCGACGCTACGGATGCCCGCGACCATCGCCGCGAATTCGGCCGGCTCCAGCGAGGCCTTGTGGTCAGGGCCAGGCAGGTTGCGGTCGAGGGTCATGTGCTTTTCGATGACGCAGGCGCCCAGCGCCACGGCGGCGATCGAAACGGCGATCCCGTCCGAGTGGTCGGAATAGCCCACGGGCAGTCCCGTCACGTCGGCAAGCGCGGGAATGACCCTGAGGTTGAGTTCGTCGGACGGCGCCGGATAGCAGCTCGTGCAGTGCAGCAGCGCGATGTCCTGGCTGCCGGCCTTGCGCAGGGTCTCGACGCCGAAGGCGACCTCTTCGAGGTCGCACATGCCGGTGGAAAGAATGACGGGGCGCCCTTTGGCGCCCATATGCGCCAGGTAGGATTGCGAGATGCAGTCGGGCGAGGGGACCTTGAAGGCGGGAACGTCGAGCCGGTCCAGCATGTCGATGCTTTCCACGTCGAAGGGCGAGGAAAGAAAGATGATGCCCTCGGCGCGGCATTGTTCGAGCAGGACGAGATGGGCCGCCTCGCTGAGTTCCAGAGCGGCGAGCATGGCATGCTGGTCCGTCAGGTTGGTATTGGCCTTCTGGTAGGCTGCCGTCGGCGTGGCGCGCACGACCAGCTTGTCCGCCTGGAAAGTCTGGAACTTGACCGCATCGGCTCCCGCCGCGCGCGCCGCGCTGACGAGCTTGGCCGCCAGCTCGGGATCGCCGTTATGGTTCACGCCGATTTCGGCAATGATGAAACACGGGTTGTTTCGGCCGATGGTCCTGTCGGCGATCGAAAATGACTTGCTCATACAAGATACTCTTTAAAGGGGGCCGTTACGAAAAGGGACGAGGGCAGTTCGTCATGGCGACGAATGCCTGCGGAACCCTTGGAGATGATGTCCTCGACGACGGTCTCGAGGCGATCAAAGGTGGAGTTGTCGAACAAGTGAGGATTCGCTGCCTTGAATTCCTTGGCGCCGGATTTTGCATCGCGATGCAATGTAAGCGCCTCGCGAATCGTGTCCATCGTTTCTTTCTCCGTGGTGCAGAGCGGGATACCGAGGATCCTGTCGTATTCCACGGGGTATGCAACCCCGGCCCTCCCGACGATTGCGACATTGCGTTCCAGCACGACGGCTTCCAGGGCCGTGACGCTGTAGGCGGTCAGAACCAGCTCGCTTGCGATCAGCAGGTCCTTGATATCGACATCCGCCACATAGCAGAGATCCGCGGCCTCTTCCTCGGCAATGATCTGGCGATAGCGACCGACATGCCCCGGACCTTCTTCCGGATGGGCCTTGAGGATCACACGCACAGGCGTGTCGAGCGCCTTGACCGCCCGGATGATCATCCGCCAGACGGCGAGGATGTGCTCCGCCGGCATCGGCTGGGTCGGAACCGCGATGATCGGCGGATCGCCCGGATGGAGCCCAATCTTGCGACGGGCGTCCTTTCGGGCCGCGATCGGATCGTAGTTCATCGGGCGCAAGACGCGCGGGGATCCGAACGGGTAGCAGCGTTCTTTGGGGATGCCGAAATAGTGGTCATATTCCTGCGCATAATAGTCCGAATACACAGCGGCATAATCGCTGAGAATCGTACTGTACCGGCAGTAGGCGGCGTTCAGGCAGTGGGGCTCGACCGCCAGGCTCGGGATGCCGGCTTCTCGTGCCAAGGTGGTGAACTGGGCGTTGCGCGCAGTCCGGATCGGCGATATCGCCACGGCCGAATACTCTTGCTGCTGGAAGAGCGCTGCGATCGCGCGGGCATTTGCCATGGTATGCAGCACGGTTTGGGACATACCATCGGTGAGCATGAAATCGATCGCGGCATGAACCGCGTGATCCAGGTGATTCTTCGAAAGGAGATCCCTTGTTGTGTCCGCCACACTGAGCAGAAAGGCATCTGAAAATGCATGGGCGCTCGACTTGTCCGGAACCGGAGCGGCCAACTTCAGGTAGCCCGGCCGGCGACCTTTCTCGACCTTCGGCAGGAACGGATCCTGCTGAGCCGCTGAAAAGTTCTTCAGGAGGCTGTTGATGCTGCCCATGGTGAGAATAACGTCTACATTGTAGCGCGAATGGAGATGGGTCGCCATCTGAACGGCTGTGTATCCATAAGCTCTGCCCTCCTGCACGACGAATGCCACGCTCTTGCGATTCGGCAGATGGCTCGGGGTGGTCCGTTCCGGAACTTTGCTTGCAGCCAGCAGATATTCTTTGACGCCTTCCGGCGGGCGAACCTCTGAATCGGCTTGTCTGTCTTCCTCCAGCGTCGCGATGCGTTCGAGGATAAAGGCGCCGCTGCCAACAGAGGCGCGTCGTTGCATATCGGATACCCGGGCAGCGTGTTTGACGACAGTCCTGATCTTGCGGGGGCGGCAGCACCCCTGAATCCGCGGATCCTGCCACAGTGCCGGGTCTGAATAGAATAGGCGAAGAAGCTCGAATCCATCGCCGAAGGTCACGATGACGCTGTCGAACGACGGATCCAGCACAGCCCGCAAGACCCCTTCGAGACGCAATGTCTTGAAGAAGAGTTTGTCGCTGAGCTCCAGGGTCAGGTCCTTGTCGAAGTCCTGAAGGCCCGGGACCAATTCTCCGATCCACGGTGTACCCTGGATAAAGCTCTTGCCAATAGCCTCGGCCGCTTCCAGCGTCTTCTGGTGCATATCGAAGTAGCGCTGGTGAAAACGATCGACGCGGGAGCGCCCATGCTCGACCACGATTTCGCATCCGGGGATCTCTGCCTGAAGGGCCTTCAGATCGAGCCGCCCATAGAGATCCTTGTATTGCAGAAGCGTGATCTTCTCCGCCCCGGACGCCAGGCTCTTGATCGCGGCCGGCGAGAGTTCGTCATCCATGATGATGAGCCGGCTCTTGCACGGCCCCGGCCGCATATGCTCCGGGGATGCGATACCCGGGGAGGAGGAAACCGTGTCGTAGAGATGGCGCGGGCAAAGAGAAAGAAGCAGCGACGACCAGTCCACGTTCGAACTGCCACGGGCGTCGTTCTGGTGCGCGGCGACGACCTGAAGGACCAGGTCAACGTCGCCGCGCTCCAGAAGCGCGGCGATCAACGCGATCGAGGCGTCTTCCTGCTGGCTCGCGGTGTCGATGATCGTCGGCAAAGCTGCAGCCAGTCGATCGCCGCTCGGGCGGTGGGTGCCGGTCGCCACCAGAGCGATGTGGTAGTCCTGAAGTCTTGGTCGTGCGGACAGATAGTCCAAGACAAACCGATCCGCACTATCCTGCCCGGAGCGAGAGCGGATTTGCTCATGCAGCCAGAGAATACGCGCCTGGGTCCGTCGGACGATCGGCGAGTAGGAGAGATAGGCGCCTGCAGCTTTGGCGCCGAGCACCATGAGAATTGCCTGGAGAGACCACCGGGTGATCTGGCGCTCGATCTGGCCCAGGTAGTCGATGGTCGACTTCATATCGCAGCCTCCTTGTAGTCGGTATGTCCCGCGTAATCGCTTTTCCCGGGCAAATTGGTAGTGGTCAGGCTGCCGGCAAGAGCCGGCTCGACTTCGGTCGCTCACCTGCGGTGCGCGTCTGGACGACGCACACCGCGTCGTCTCGGTCGGCCAGCGTCAATAGCTGGAAATCTTCGCGATTTCCCGGCGTGCTCTCTCCAGATCGGCAACCTGGCCGATGTCGCACCAGTATTCCCGCAAGGGAAACACGGCTGCCGCGCTGGGATCCTTCTGCATCAGGCTGTCGAAAAGCGACGGCATGTCGAAATAGCCGCTCTCCGGCAGCAATTCCAGGATTGCCGGGTCGAGGACATAGATGCCGCTGTTCACATAGTGGCGGTGCATCGGCTTTTCTTCGATCCCGACGAACCGTCCTCCCGCTTGCGCCACGACCCCATACGGCACCTGGACGGTGTATTCGCGCAGGCACATCGTCGCCTCGACACCGGTTTCGAGGTGATAGCTGGCGATGGCCGCGAAATTCGCTGCAGTCAGAAGGTCTCCGTTCATGACGAAGAAGGGCCCCCTGATGTCTTTCGGCAGCAGGCGAAGACTGCCGGCCGTGCCCAGCCTTTCCGTTTCCTCGATGTAGGTGATTTGCGCTCCGAACGCCTCGCCCTCGCCGAAATGCTCCTTGATGACATGCGACAGATAGTTGACCGATACGTAGAACCGCGTGAATCCCTGGCTGACGAAACGGCGGATGATGTGCTCGAGGATCGGACGTCCGCCGACATCGATCATCGGCTTGGGAATATTGTCGGTGAATGGTCTAAGACGAGTCCCGAGACCGCCGGCCATCAGGACGACCGGAAGGTCGTGGGAATACGGATTGGCGACGAGGTCCTCGGTTCGATAGAGGCCCAGCACGTTGCCTTGCTCGTCGACGACGGGCAGGCGCGTGATTCTCTCCTGGCCGAGCAGCGTTCTGGCCAGTTCTTCTCGGCTTGCCGTCCGCTTGCAGACGGTGGGCTTTCGATTGAGGATTTGCGAAACCGGGCCGGAGAGATCGACGCCGCGGAGAATGGCCCTGCGAATGTCGCCATCGGTCACGACACCGAGAAGGTGACGGCTCTCATCGACCGCGATTGCAATCTGTTGCGTCCCGGCATCGATCACCCGGATGGCATCAAGGATGCTCGCATCGGGGCTCACGAACAGTGGCTCGGCCGGATGCAGGACCGGTTTCAGGGACAAATCATCGTGCATTGGCATCCTCTGGCAAATGGTCACTTTGCTCCATGACGGCAGCTTGCACTCCCCACTCTCAAATCACAGGGACAATGACAACTGCTGCGCTAAAGTTTTTGTCGGGCAATCAACAGGGAACCCGCCTCCGGAATTCGGTCCTTGCTAATCGACACCCGTTTCGGACGTCCCCCAACGTCCGGGCGGAAGGATACATTTTGATGACAGTTCAAAACGAATTTTCGACTTTCCGTATATTTGTAGTTCGTCATTTTGCCCGGTCAAGTCCGTGGTACGCTAGCGGCCCATCCACGATGCCGTGACCAGGCGAAACTTGCGCAGCTTGCGCACAAGGTATTCCGCAACCTTGCCGCGTCGCGTGTCCAAATTGGGGCGGGTTTCCATTATCCTGTGTAGCGTTGCTTCGCAGGACGCGTACGTTTTCAGGTCCCAGTCCCAATAGAGGGGGTATTTCAGCAGGGTTCCCGCCACAAGCTCATCGAGCGTCAGTTTGCGTCCTCGTCGCGAAAAGGCATCCGCCCCGGCGATGTCATCTGTCAGGCCCCAGCCGGCATAGAACGGTACGCCATAGACGACGACGCGCTTGTCGCGCAAGAGCGCGTCATATCCGGTCAGCGATGTCATCGTATGCACGACGTCGCATGCCTCGATGCAGCCGATCACCGAACGTTCAGTCTCGACATGGTCCGCATAGGCCGCCAGTTGACTCGGCGGGATATGCCCGGCGCGATTTCCGGACGCAACGTCCGGATGTGGTTTGTAGACGATGAAGGCGTCGGGATGGGCGGCGCGCGCGGCGGCCAGAAGGTCGGCATTGGTTCTTATGCCTGGACAGCCGTAGCGGATCGAGGCGTCGTCCTCGACCTGTCCCGGAACCAGCACCACCTGGCGCGTGCCGCGTCCCCAATCCGGCGTATCCGCTGCCCCGACATTGTACTTGGTGATGCCGTTGTCGACGATCATCGCTCTAAGCCTGGCGGCCAGCGCCAGTTCTTCGGGTGCAAAGGCCGCGATATTCAGGATACATTCGAGATCGGAGGGGCGCCCCGGATCGAAATAGATGCCGCGCGAATCGAGCACGATCGAAGAGGGCTTGATGAAATCGGAGCCCAGGCCGACCGATCGGATGAAGCCGTCCTCCATATGCAGGATCTTTGCGCCTGTGGCGGTCGCGAGCGCTTCGAGACCGGGGGGAAGGTCGCGGCCCCAGACGACGAGGCAGTCGCCGGCCCGTGGTTCGCTTGCCTGCGCCGCCGCGACGTCGGCGACGAAATGAACGCGTTCCGGGTGCATGGACAGGAGCGGGCGAAGCGTCGCCGCCTTCCAGCGCCGCAGGCCGAGGCAGATCATCCGACCGGAAAAGCGCGCCGCCATCCGCTTTTGCAGCACGAGCCAGTCGATCACGTCGAAAATCGTGCCACGCGTTCGGCTGACGGGATTGAGGTAGGTGGTGTAGTGGAAATAGGCGGCGGCAAACAGTTCATCGATCGTGCGCCGACGTGTGCGGCGCGCACAGGGTTGCCGGTCGTCGGTCGACCCCCAACCCGAATACCAAGGCAGCCCGAACACCGACACCGGCTTTCCCGCAAGGAGCGCCTCGAAGCCCATGGTGGACGTCACCGCATAGACGCGGTCCATCTTCTCGATGAGGCTGAGCGGATTGATCGCATCGCGCAGCAGGACCGTGCGCTCGTCGTTCTGAATGTGGCTGAGATAACCGCGCTTCTGGCCGGATGTCACCTCCGGATGGGTCTTGACGTAGACGGTTGCATCGGGGTTTTCGGAGCGCGCTGCGGCGAGCATCGCCTCGAAGGTGTCGGCCGTGGCCCCGCCCATCGCCACGCTGTTGTCCCCGGCCGTCTGGTCGATGACCAGAACGCGCCTGACATCGCCGGGGCGCAGCGCCTTCTCGTCGAGGCCCGGCGCATGGTTGTACTTGCTCAGCCGGTGTTCGAGGATCAGCCCTCTTGCTCTTTCAACGTCGGCTTCCAGGCCGGCGAGCACGTCGGTCTGCGAATTCAGCAGGCTTTCCAGCGCCGACGGACGGCGGCTGTCATAGTAGATGCCTTCGCTGTCCCGCACGATCGAGAGCGGCGGGTGGTTCTTTCCGGCGAAATACGAGCGGAGAAAGCCGTCCTCGAGGAAGATTGCCGGGATATCCAGGCGGGCGGCGAGCTCGGCCGCACGCTGCCCGCTCGGCTTCGTCCCCCAGCCGGCGATTGCAACGAGATCGTCCTTTGTCGACCGCTGTGAGGCGCGGCAGGCCTCGGCGCCGAGAAACACGTCGATGAACGGTATTTTGGCTATGCCGCCGGAGGTAACACCGATCTTGCCTGTCGCGGACGAATTCATGATCTGCGTTCCACATCCCAATTGCGGCAAGCACCGCGCTGGCCTGCCGAAGGCCGCCCGAGCCGGAGACCTTGCTCGCTCGACCACATAATACCTGGGATCGTATGCGGCAAGCGGAAGGCTGGGGCGAGACGGGGGAATGGGGTGGCCACCGTCGATCATATGCGGCGGACGGCGTGCGACACGCTCTTCTCGGAGCCCCTGCAGGCGTCCGGTGCCATTGGGCTCCGGCGATTTTGCCGCAACAGGCAATCCCCTGTTAACGGCAGATTAGCGAGTTCAAATGAGAGTGGAGTCCAGCTGGCCAGGAAAAACGCAGCCGGGAGCGACTATGACGCGAAAAATGGCAACCGATCTTGCGAACGACGACGTTCAGCGCAAAAGCCTGCCCGTCGAGCCATTCCAGCGCGCGCTCGAACGCCTCCAACTGATGCAGTCCGACAACGCGAGCCCCTATTGGCTCGAGGCCATGATCAACCAGATCCCCGACTACATCTATGCGAAGGATCTCGCCGGACGGTTTCTCTTCGCCAACCGCGCTGTGGTTGTGGACAACGGGCTGGAGACGGTTGCCGAGCTGATCGGCCGCACAGACTTCGACCTTCACCCCTTCGAAGCAGCGACCGCGATCGACGCCGTCGAGCGGACAGTCATGGAGACCGGCCAGTCCGACCTCGGCATCGAAGAGCAGGCCCTGAACGGAGACGGCGACCGTTGGCTGATGATGTCCCGCCTGCCGTTGCGCGACAAACACGGCAAGACGATCGGTGTGGTCGGCATGTCGCGCGACATCACGGCGCGCAAGAAGGCCGAGAGGCTCATGCAGGCCCAGTCGCGTCTGCTGGAACTCGTTGCGACCGGCATGCCGCTGCTCGACTTCCTGGCGCATCTCGTGTTGATGATCGAGGCGCAGCACGCCGGTTCGCGAGGCTCGGTCATGCTGCGCTCGGCAGACGGCGACGATCTGGAACTCGCCGCGGCGCCCTCGCTGCCCGCTTCGTTCCGCGATCTCATGCGCAGACTGAAGATCGGCCCGGCGTGTGGTATTTCCGGCACCGCCGCGTGGCGCAAGAAACGTGTGATCATCGAGGACGTCCACACCGATCCGCTCGCCAAGAGCCTCCGCTTCCTTGTCGATGGGCTGGGACTGCGATCCTGTTCTTCGACGCCGATCCTTTCCTATCACGGGGAGGTTCTCGGAACCTTCGCTCTCTTCGTCGACCGGCCCGGCTCTCCGGACGCACAGCACGACGAGCTGACCGCGATCGCTGTCCACCTCGCCGGCATCGCCATTGAACGGCACCGGGCCGAGGAACGTATCCGCCACATGGCCCGCCACGATGCGCTGACCGGCCTGCCGAACCGCCTGCTGCTGGATGCGGAGTTCCCCGCCATCCTTGCCGAAGCGAAGGCGGCCGGGCGTGATGTCGGTGTCGCGTTTCTCGATATCGACAACTTCAAGGTCATCAATGACAGTCTTGGTCACGCCGTGGGCGACGAACTCCTGAAGCTCGTCGCCAACCGCGTCACCGACATCATCGACGGGCAGGGTATGGCCGTGCGCGTCGGAGGCGATGAGTTCATCGTCCTTCTGAGCGGTCACGGCGCCGACAATCTCGTGTCGCGCTTCGAAGCTGTGCGGCACGCGGTGGCGACCCCGATCACGCTTGGCGGACTGACCTTTCAGGCGACCTGCAGCATGGGTATCGCCTGCTTCCCGCAGCATGGCGAAAATCCTACGGATCTCGTGGCGAATGCAGACGCGGCGATGTATCGCGCCAAGGAAACCGGCCGGGACAGCCTTGAAATCTTCTCCGTTGAGATGGCGGAGAAGGCGCGAAAGAAGCTCGTGCTGATCGAGGAAATGCGCCGAGCCCTGGAGGAGGGCCAGTTCGTCCTCCACTTCCAGCCGCAGAAGAACCTGCAGACTGGCGAGGTGTTCGGCGCGGAGGCGCTCGTTCGCTGGAACCACCCGACGCGGGGTCTGGTGTCGCCCGGCGACTTCATACCCCTGGCCGAGGAAACCGGACTGATCGTGCCGCTCGGCGACTGGATCCTGCGGGAGGCCTGCCGTCAGTGCAAGGCGTGGCAAGATCGCGGCCTGGAACCTGTGGTGGTCAGCGTCAACGTCTCGGCGCGGCAGTTCAAGGAAAAAGCCTGGGCCGTTCGGGTCGCCGCCGCGCTCGAGGAATGTGGCCTCGACCCCCGCTATCTCGAACTCGAGGTCACCGAGAGCCTGATCATGCAAGACCTGACCGGCGCGCTTCAGCGCATGCGCGAGTTGAAGGCGCTGGGCGTGAAACTGTCGATCGACGATTTCGGCACAGGCTATTCGAGCCTCAGCGCCCTGAAGAGCTTTCCCGTCTCCCAGCTCAAGATTGACCGTTCCTTCCTCGCCGACATCCCGGGGGATGCCGACAACATGGCGATCACCTCGGCCATCGTCTCCCTGGCGCAGAAGCTCGGCCTCGAGGTCATTGCCGAGGGTGTGGAGACCGAGGAACAGGCGCGGTTCCTCCTCAACAGCGGTTGCGTCAACATCCAGGGCTATCTCGTCGGAAGACCGGTTCCGCCCGCCGATTTCCTCGGCTTTCTTCAGGGCGCCAAGGCGCCCGCCCGCCGCGGCTGAACGACGAGCCTGCGATCCGCTGCGAAGCAGGATCAGCTGACGATCAGCAACAGAACGTAGATCAGCACCGTGGCGATCAGGCCGCGAAAGGCGAAGCCGACGAATCGGTACTTCTGCCGGGCGATCAGGGACAGCACGTCCGCATTGCGCAGGTATTCGTTGAACAGGTAGTTGATGTCGGCCTTCTCAGCGGCTTCCTCCAGAAGGGGCCGATGAATGGGCCAGGTACCCCAGAACAGGGACGAGGATGTCTTGATGTGACGGGGAAGGACGACCAGCAGGGCCGATAGAATCGAGAATGTCGAGGCGAGCGCGAGCATCGCCGAGAGCCCGTTGATGACCATGTCGCGTTCGAAATAACGCGCGACCGTGAAGACGTTGCGGACTTCGCTCGATGTCACAAGGAACGCCAGCATGAAGGTGAAGATGTAGGCCGCCTTCTGGTCCGATATCTTTACCTGATCGTAGAAGACGTCGTTTATCTTCTTGACGTGATTGAAATATTCCAGATTTACGTCGCCGATCGTGATCGGCGTCTCGATCAGTTCCGTCGTTGATGTGTCAAAGTCGCTCACGATTGCCGGGCTCCAGTTGTGGCGTGTATTCCTGTTAATACACCCCCCCTGAAAAGCAAGCCGCCGAGATGAAGATGCTTGACACAACTTTTCGAAGTGGCCACTTGTGTGCGTATGTCGGGGGATTTCATCAAGATCAATCTGGCAGCGGTGACGCTGCTCTTGGGCGCGGGCGGGGCATTTGCACCCGCATCGGCGGAACCTGTCGCGCGCGAAACGGATGCTGTGGCCTCCGTCATTGCGCGCAAGACCGGCGAGGAAGTGCGCTTCATCGACGTGTCGAACTGGCGCTTCGTCGACCTGCAGCAGGATCTGTTGACCGGCGACGTCTTGCGCACCAATGCGACCGGCCAGCTGGCGATCCTCTTTGCCGATCGTACGCAGATCCGCCTCGGGCGCAATTCCTCCCTGCGGGTCCGCCAGATGAAGCCCGGCAGCGATGCGGTGCTCGAACTGGAAGCCGGCACGATCTGGGCGCGCGCCGAACGCGGCGGTCCGGGCGTGGAGGTGGTGACGCCGGCGGCGACCGCGGCGATCCGCGGCACCGACTGGACGATGACGGTCAAGGGTGCCGAGACGTCGCTGACCGTGCTCGAAGGCCTGGTCGAACTCAGCAACCCCCAGGGCAGCGTGCAGGTGGCGCAAGGTGAAGCTGCCGCCGCGACGATCGGTCAGGCGCCGCGCAAGGTCGTCATTGTCGATTCCGATGACCGCGAGCAGATGCTGTTCTATCTGGCGCCCCGCAACGCCTTCAACTTCATGCCGGCCTCGACGCTGCCGGTTGCCGACATGCGGCGCGAGGCGGATCGCATCGCCGCCATCCCGGCCGATCAGCGCAGCACCGCGGATCTTCTGGTTCTGGCCGAGGTGCAGCTTTCGCTTGAGAGCCGCGAGGATGCAAAGAAGACGCTGGCAATGCTTCGTGCCCGGACATTGTCGCCGACTGAGCGGGCGCGGGCCGATCTTGTCGAGGCGATCATTGCCGCCGCCGAGCTGCGCTACGAGGAGGCCGACAGGCTCTTCGGCAGTGCCGGTGCCCATCTCGATCAGCGCCGCCGCGACATCGCAGACTACGGCCGTTACTATGCCCGTTCGCTGGCCAATCCCAACCGGCTGGAGCCTCAGCCGCGCCGCATGTCGAGCCCCTATGGCGCGCTGATGCAGGCCTATGCCGCCGGCTTTCTGAAAGACATCCGCGCGGCGATCGACGTGATCAAGGAGGCCGAGCGGCGCTTTCCGAAGGATCCGGCGCTTCCCGCCTATCGTGCCCAGCTGGCACTGCTGCTCAACGACCGGGAACAGGTGCGCGAGGCGATCGACAAATCGCTCGCGCTCGATCCGTCGGAGCCGACCGCGCTCGAGGCGCGGGCGAACTATCGCGCCGGCGTCGAAAGCGATCTCGACGGCGCGCTCGCCGATCTCGAGGCCGCCCTGAAGGTCGCACCCGGTTCGACCAGCATCTGGAACGCGATCGGTGATCTTCATTCGGCACGTGGAGACATGCGGGCCGCCGAGGCGGCGCTGAAGAAGGCGATCGCGCTCGATCCGATGGATCCGGTATCGTATGCCAATCTCGCCCTCCTCTATCTCGACCAGTCGCGCGTCGAAGAGGCGAAGCACGAAATCGACCTGGCGCTCGCCGCCGACCCGACCTTCGACGTCGCGCTTGTGGCGCGCGGCCGCTATCACATGCAGACCGGCGAACTGGACAAGGCGGTCGACGACCTCTTGGCCGGCACCGTGTCCAACCCCTCCTATGCCCAGGGGCAGGGCCTGCTCGCCGCCGCGCATTTTGAGAAGGGCGACCGGGTGCCGGCCGAACAGGCGCTCGACAATGCCGACCGACTGGACGACAACGACCCGGTCATTTCGTCGTTCCGCGCGGCGGTCGCGATCGACGACTACGATTCCGAAGGCGCCATCCGCAATGCGCAGGAGTTCCTTCGGCGCGCCAAGGCCCGCGGCGGCCACTTCGGCTCGCTGAGCGCCAATCAGGATGCCGGATCGACGCTCAACAACGCCTTCCGGCTGCAGGGTCTGAACGCCTGGGGCGAGTATTACGGCGATGCGGTCTTCGACCCCTTCGCCGGCAGCGCCTATATCGACCAGACGGTGCGCGGCAGCGCCAACCCCTTCGCCAACAGTTATGTCCATGGCGGCAATGTCGTCACCAACGGGCAGAACAGCCTGAGCTACTCTTCCTTCATCCAGGGCCTGCTGCTCGATCCGCACATGCTGTCCGGCCGGTCCCGCTCGGCAAACCTGATCCGCCGTCCCTTCTTCGAGGGCGCGCTCGGCGGCGGCTTCACGCAGGCCAATGGCGACACCGGCTATTTGGCGGAAGGCGAGGCACAGGGCTTCAGCAATCTGCCTTTCCCGATCAGCTTCTACGGTAATGTCGAGTGGGAGACGGATTTCGACCAGCGCACGGGCGCCGGCGGAACTCTGGACCTCGACACCGAGGAACGGCTGCTGCGGGGCAATGGCTATGTGGCCGCAAGCCCGAGCCCCTACGACCGGTTCGTGGCCTACGCCAATCATTCCGGCTCGGATTCCGACCTGTTTGCCTCTGCGCTCGGTGGGGGTGGTACGGCCACCTTGAAGAACGAGGCTGACCAGACGAATATCGGTGTCGGCCTCAGCCATACAATCGGCTTTGAGAATGTGGTGAATGCGGCACTCTTCTACAGCGATCTGTCCGCCGACAGTTTCGATACTCTTACCCTCTCTCCGCTTCCCTTGACATCGGAATCCTCTCAGAAAGCCTATGTCGCGGCGATCAGTCATTCGGTCGGTATGGACGATCTCACCTGGCGCTACGGTGTTGAGGGTGGCCGTATCGAAACCTATAGCCAATCCTGGCTACTGGGGGTTCCGACGACCGCCGATCCCGACGAAAACGCCACCTACGGCCGTGTCTATGTCGACCTGCTGCACGAGATCACGCCCGACCTGAAGGCCGAATATGCGCTGTTCGGCACCTTCCTTGACGGCGACGACGACGATGTGGCGCGGCTCGAGCCGCGTGTCGGCATCGCCTGGGCGCCGTCAGACCAGCACTGGCTGCGCGCCGCCTATTCGCGCCAGAGCCTTTCCGTCAACACCCCGACGCTCTCGCCCGTCGGCGTTCTCGGCCTTCAGCCGAACGAGATTTCCACCGGGCTCGACGGCTATGTCGACACGGTCGCCCTGCGCTGGGATGCGGAGTGGACGCAAGACTTCTTCACCTCGGCCGAGTTCCAGCATCAGGACATCGAGGAGCCGCTTATCGCCATTCCGTTTTCGGCGGCACCGTTCTCAGCCTCCGAAGGCCGGATCGACCGCGGCAGCGTGACCGCGAACCTGCTCATCGGCCATGGTTTCGGCCTGTCTTCGACCATCGCCTATGCGATCTCCGAGAACGAAGACCCGACCTCGCCGACCTATGGCGGGCCGCTTCCCTTCGTGCCCGACTGGGCGGGGCAGGTGGCGCTGACCTGGGTCAACGAGGCCAATGTCTCGGCGACGCTCGCCGCCAACTATGTCGGCGAACGCGACACCGAAACCGGCGACGCGCTCGATGACTATTGGACGCTCGACGCCAACCTCACCTGGGAGCCGTTCGACAAGCGCTTCGCGCTCGAACTCGCGGGCTACAATCTTCTCGACCAGGACTTCGAGGTGAACACGAATACTCCGGGCTGGGGCCCGACTTTCACCGGCTCGGTGAAAGTCCGCTTCTGATGGCAGTCCGGCTGCCGTCGAACCTGAGCTCAGCGCCGAAGCTGGCAAGTCGGCGGATGCGGCTGCTCCTGCTGGCCGTCGCGGTGTTTCTGGCGGCGACGGCTCTCTCCCGGCTGCCCGCCGGGGCGCTGATCGACTATCGCGCTTTCGATTACCTGTCGACGCTGTGGCACGAGCCACTGCCGGACGGCGGGCCGGTGGTTGTGGCGATCGACGAGCCGTCCTTTGCCGACCTCAATCTGCAATGGCCCTGGCCGCGCAGCCTGCATGCCCGGCTGGTGAACGCCCTGCGGGCCGCCGGCGCCAGCGTGATCGCCCTCGACGTCATCTTCTCCGAACCGACCACGGCCGACGAGGACCAGGCTCTGGCGGAAGCGCTCGGGCCAGACGTGGTGCTGGCCGGAGACGAGACCCTGATTTCCTCCGCCCAGGCCGATCAGTTCGTCCGCACGCTGCCGCTCGCACAGTTCACCGACACCGGCGCCCGCGCCGGCATCGCCTCGATCAGCCTCGGCGGCGACGGCACGATCCGCACCCTGCCGGTGCTCGACGACAGCTTTGCCGCCCGGATCGCCGAGGCCGCAGGCTTGCCGGCGACCCTGCCGGCCGGCGGCACGCTGATGCAGGCCTTTGGTGGTCCGAGAACCTATCCCACCGTGTCCTATTATCAGGCGCTCGACCCGACGAACCTTTTGCCTCCGGACACCTTTCGCAACCGCGTCGTGATCGTCGGTCTCAGCCTGCAGAATGCGCCGTCTGTCGCCGCCGGCGGGGCCGACGCCTTTGCCACGTCCTACACGGTGCGCACCGGCCGCCTCGTGGCGGGGGCGGAAATCCATGCGACGATCTTCGACAATCTGCGGACCGGCAACGGAATTGCCGAAGCGACGCCGCTGCTGAAGGGCGCATTCGTCCTGCTCGCCGTGCTGCTCGCCGTCCTGCTCGTCTGGCGCGGCACCGGATGGCCGGCGGCCTTCGGCGGCGCGGCCTATATCCTGGCCATGGTTGCCGCCAGCTATGTGGCCTTGCGGTTCGGCCGGACATTCGTCTCCCCGATCGCGCCATCCATGGCCTTCGCGGCGATCGGGATTGCGCAGGCGACGCTCGACTATGCCGCGGAGAGACGCGGCCGCCGCGAGATCATGAGGGCTTTCGGGCAGTACCTGTCGCCCGACCTGGTGGCGCGGCTGGCGGAGGATCCCCGGCAGCTGAAACTCGGCGGGGAGAAGCGGATATTGTCCGTCCTGTTCTGCGACGTGCGCGGCTTCACCACGATCGCCGAGGGGCTGAAGGACGATCCCGAACACCTGACCCAGCTGATCAACCGGCTGCTGACGCCGCTTTCGGAGGTCGTCCTGTCGCATGGCGGCACGATCGACAAGTATATCGGCGACTGCATCATGGCCTTCTGGAACGCCCCTCTGGAGGACGCCGAACACGCGCCGCATGCCGTCTCCGCCGGCCTCGCCATGCTGGCCGCCATCGATGCGCTGAACCTCGAACTGGAAGCAGAGGCAAAGGCCGCGGGCACGCCCTTCATGCCGCTGCGCATCGGCATCGGCATCAACACCGGCGACTGCGTCGTCGGCAATATGGGCTCGACCCGGCGCTTCGACTATTCGGCGCTCGGCGATGCCGTCAACCTCGCCTCGCGGCTGGAGGGGGCCTCGAAACAGTTCGGCGTGCCGTTGCTGCTCGGGGAAGCGACGGCCGGGCTGGTCGCCGACCGGTTCCCGGTGCTCGAACTCGACCGCATCACCGTCAAGGGCCGCAGCACGGGAACCGCCGTCGCCACCGTCGTGCCGGGGGTAAGCAAGACGGCACTCGCCGTGCATCGCCAGTTCGTCGCGACCTTCTATGCCGGCAACAGGGAAGAATGCCGGCGGCTTGCCGAGCCTCTGACTGCCGAAATTCCGGCGCTCAAGGATTACTACCGGCAGAACGCAGAGCGCTGAGCGAAGCCGCGCCGCGCCCCGCGACCGTTCAAACGACGCCTCCTCACGAACAATCAGCGCCAGGTTCAAACGGTCCGCGAATGGCCGAGGCCGCACTTTTGCGCCGCCGTTGGACGCAGGACCCGAGCCGTGCCGCCCTTCCTGACGGATTGATGACGAAATTGGAAGAACGCTGAAAGACCGCTCAAGCGGCTGACATGCTGTGCCCCTAAACACATCGCCGAGAGCGCCGGGCCTGCCCGCCATCCCGCGCCGATCCCGTGCTTAGAAGGTGCCAGCCCATGAAAATCGTCCAGATCAGCGACACGCATTTCAGTCCGTCCAAGCCGCACTTCAACGGCAACTGGGAGCCCATCCGCCGCTGGATCGAAGAGGTCAAGCCGGACCTCGTCGTGCACACCGGCGACCTCACCATCGACGGCGCCGACCACGAGGAGGACATCGTCTTCTCCATGGCGCTGCTCGGCGAACTCGACGTGCCGGTCCTCGTCGTTCCCGGCAATCACGATGTCGGCCATATGCCCGGCTCGCACCAGCCGATCGACAATGCCCGCCTCGAACGCTGGCGCCGTCTTGCCGGTCCCGACCGTTTCGCCAAGGACATCGGCAACTGGCGGATGATCGGGCTGAACAGCCTGCTCGTCGGCTCGGGTCATGCGGAAGAACAGGCGCAGTTCGATTGGCTCGTCGAGATGCTGGAAGGCAGCGAGGGCCGCCGCGTGGCGATCTTCGCCCACAAGCCGCTGTTCGTCGACGATCCGGGCGAGGGCGATACCGGCTATTGGGGTGCCCGCCCCGCCGAACGCCAGCGCCTGTTCGACCTCATCGCCGCCCATGACGTGGCGCTCTATGCCAGCGGCCATCTGCACTGGAGCTGGCAGGGCGAGATGGGTGCCACCCAGCTGCTCTGGGCGCCGCCGACCTCCTTCATCATCGACAAGCTGGAACGCGAAATGCCGGGCGAGCGCCTCGTCGGTGGCGTGATCCATCACTTGGAAGACGACGTGACGAGCGAGATCGTCGCGGTCTCCGGCATGATCGCCCATGTGCTCGACGAGGTGATCGACGAGGTCTATCCGCGCGCCAGCACCACCACCGCGGCTCCGGTGGAGGCGGCCGAATGAGCGCGTTCAGCCTTCGCGACATCAACAAGTCCTATGGCGGCAACAGCATCCTGAAGGGCGTCAGCCTCGAGGCTGAGGCGGGCGAGTTCATCGCACTGGTCGGACCGTCCGGCTGCGGCAAGAGCACGCTTCTGCGCATCGTCGCCGGCCTCGACCATGCCGATCGCGGCGAGATCGTCATCGGCGGCGAGGACGTGTCGGCCAGGGCGGCGGGCGATCGCAACATCGCCATGGTGTTCCAGTCCTACGCGCTCTACCCGCATCTGACGGCCGGCCAGAACATTGCCGTTCCGCTCGCCATGCGCCGCCTGTCGACCGCCGGGCGCCTGCCGCTGGTCGGCGCCATGCTGTCGGGTCAGCGGCAGATCCGCGCCGATATCCAGCGCCAGGTGCAGGACATGGCGGTCTCCCTGAAGATCGACCATCTGCTCGACCGCAAGCCCGGGCAGATGTCGGGCGGCCAGCGCCAGCGCGTGGCGCTTGCCCGTGCGATGGTGCGCCATCCGAGCGTCTTCCTGATGGACGAGCCGCTGTCGAACCTCGACGCCAATCTGCGCGTCCACGCGCGCGGCGAGATCGTCGAACTGCACCGCAAGGCCGGCGTGCCGACGCTCTACGTCACCCATGACCAGTCGGAGGCGCTGTCCATGGCCGACCGCGTCGCGGTGATGATCGGCGGGCGCCTGCTGCAGCTCGACAGCCCCCGTACGATCTACGACGACCCCGCGCATCTCGAGGTCGCCCGTTTCCTCGGCCAGCCGCGCATCAACATTCTCCCGACCGTCATCGATGGAAGTGGCCTCGTTCAGGTCGGCGGTATCCGTCTGGCGACCCGCGCCGACCTGAAGCCCGGATCGCCGGTGACGGTCGCCTTCCGCCCGGAATTCGTGGCGCTTGGACCCGCCGGCGAGGGCAACCTGCCGGCCCGCGTCGAGCGGCTGGAATTCCTCGGCTCGGAAGTGGTGGTCTTCACCAAGCTCGCGGCAATGGACGGCATCGTGGTCGCCAAGATCCCGCCCGCCGAGGCCATCGGCCTTGCCGCCGGCCAGCGTATCGATCTGAAACTCGATCCCGACGCCATCCTCCTGTTCGACGAACACGGCGACCGGCTTCCCGCCAGCATCGCCATGGTCTCGGCCGGACGCTCGGAGGTCGTAAATGGCTAGTGTTGTCCTTGACGGCGGCCGGCCGCCGCTCGTCCGCTCCGCCGCTGAAGCCGCGAAGAGGCGCGAAGCCCGCATCGCCATCTTGCTCTCCGCTCCGGCCCTGCTGCTCCTGCTGCTTTTCGTCATCCTGCCGACGGTCGCGGTGATCTTTCTTGGCTTCACCGATTTCGAGCTTGGCTATGCCAGCTTCAACTTCGTCGGTTTCGAAAACTATGCCGAACTGCTGAACGACCGTACCTTCAAGAAGTCGTTGTGGAACACCACGGTCTATGCGGCGATCGTCGCGCCCACGTCGATGGCGCTCGGGCTCGGTATTGCGCTGCTGATCGAATCCGAAGGCTGGGGCAAGAGCCTGTTCCGTACCGCTTTCTTCCTGCCCGTCGCCTCGTTGCTCGTGGCCATGGCGACGGTGTGGCAATATCTCTTTCACCCGACCATCGGGCCGATCAATGCGGCGCTGGCGATGATCGGCATCGACGGCCCGAACTGGCTCGGCGCGTCGAGCACGGTGATGACCAGCCTGTCGATCATCGGCATCTGGCAGGCCACCGGCTTCAACATGGTGCTCTTCCTCGCCGGCCTCTCGGCCATCCCGCGTGAGCTTTACCAGGCGGCGGAAGTCGACGGCGCGCGCTCGGCGCTCTCCCGCTTCCGCCTCGTCACCTGGCCGATGCTCGGGCCGACCACGCTGTTCGTCACCACCATCAGCATCATCAATTCGGTCAAGGTGTTCGAGACCGTCAAGACGCTGACCGAAGGCGGTCCGAACAAGGCGTCCGAAGTCCTGCTCTTCACCATCTACCAGGAAGGTTTTGTCTTCCTCAAGGTCGGCTACGCCTCGGCGATGACCGTCATCTTCCTGGCGATCCTCGTCTCGCTGATGTTCCTCCAATACCGCGTCATGGACCGGAAGGTGCACTACGCATGACCCTGACCGATCGTTTCACGCCTGGGCGCGTCGTCCGCCTTGCCCTTCTTACGCTCGGCGCCGTCGTCTTCCTCGCGCCCTACATCTTCATGATCTCGACCGCCGGCAAGGCGCAGAGCGAGATCTTTTCCTCCTCACTCAACCTCATCCCGCAGACCTGGTCCTATGCGGAGAACTTCGCCAAGGCTTTTGGCCGCGTATCCATGGGCGGCCTGCTGCTGAACGGGGTGATCGTCTGCGGCCTGATCCTCGTCGTCCAGGTGCTGGTGGCGATCCCTTGCGCCTATGCCATGGCCAAGCTGTCCTTTGGTGCAGCCCGGCTGATGATGGCGCTGGTCATGCTCGGCCTGCTCGTGCCGATCCACGCGACGGCGCTGCCGCTCTATGTCGCCTTCGACCGGCTCTCGGTGCTCAACAGTTATTTCGCCCTGGTCGCGCCCTTCTCGATCTCGGTCTTTGCCATCTTCCTCTTCCTGCAGTTCTTCCGCGGCATTCCCGACGATCTCATCCATGCGGCCCGCCTCGACGGCATGTCGGAGGCCGGCATCGTCGCGCGGGTCGTGGTTCCCAATGCCTGGCCGGCGATCACCGCCTTTGCGATCTTCTCCGTCGTCGCCCACTGGAACGACCTGTTCTGGCCGCTGATCGTCGTCACCAACCAAGCCTATGCCACGCCGCCGCTCGGGCTCCTCTACTTCCGCGCAGCGGAGGCCGGCGACGACTACGGCGCGCTGATGGCGGCCACCCTCATCATCACCCTTCCCCTCGTGCTCGCCTTTCTGCTCGCGCAGAAGCGCTTCGTCGAGGGTATCACCATGACCGGTCTGAAAGGCTGATCGGTCGCAACCAAGGAGACCTGCGATGACCTATCTCAAGAAGGCGCTCGCCGCGGCAGCGGTGACGCTGTCCGTGAGCATGCCTGCCCATGCCGAGACCACGCTCAACGTGCACTATCCGATGCCGGGCTTCTTCAAGGACGTGATGGACACGATCTCGAAGAAGTTCATGGAAGAAAACCCGGACATCAAGATCACCTTCGCCAATCCTTCGGCGACCTATGAGGAAGGCATCCAGACCATCATGCGCCAGGCCGGCACGGCCGAAATGCCGGATGTCACCTTCATCGGCCTCAACCGCCTGCGCATGGTCAACGAGCGCGACATCCCCGTTGATCTGGCCCCCTTCATGGCCAAGGACGGCAACATGGCCGAGCAGGGTTTCTCGGAGAACATCCTCAAGCTCGCCCAGGTCAAGGGCAAGCAGGTCGGCCTCGCCTTCGCCACCTCCAACCCGATCATGTATTACAACGCCGATCTCGTGCGCAAAGCCGGCGGCGATCCGGACCAGCCGCCGAAGACCTGGGACGAAGTGATCGCCCTGTCGTCCAAGATCAAGGCGCTCGGCGACGGCAATGAAGGCATCGACTTCCGTTGGCAGGGCGACGACTGGATGTTCTCGGCCCTGCTGTTCGGCGCCGGCGGCAAGATGCTGAACGACGATGAAACCGGCGTCGCCTTCAACGGTCCGGAAGGCCTCAAGGCCTTCGAACTGGTCGACAAAATGGTCAAGGAAGGCGGCCTTCCGGTGTTCACCAAGCAGGCCGGCGAACAGGCCTTCGTTGCCGGCAAGGTCGGCTTTGCCTTCATGACCACCGGCGCGCTGCGCAACACCATCAAGAATGTCGGCGACAAGTTCGACCTGCGCACCGGCCATATCCCGCTGATCGATCCGGCCAACGGCAAACTGCCGACCGGTGGCAATGCCGCCGTCATGCTGACCCGCGACGCCGAAAAGCAGGAAGCCGCCTGGAAGTTCATCAAGTTCGCCGCCGGCCCGTTCGGCGCCTCGGTCGTCGTTCCCGGCACCGGCTACGTGCCGAACAACGAACTCGCCGCCAAGTCGCCGGACTATCTCGGCAACTTCTACAAGGAAAACCCGCTGTTCCGCGCCGGCCTCGAACAGATGCCGCTCATGCAGCCCTGGTACGCCTTCCCCGGTTCGAACGGCGTGAAGGTCACCCAGACGATCGTCGAGAACCTGTCGCGCGTGGTCGAACAGTCGGCCGAGCCGAAGGACGCCCTCGACGACGCCGCCGCCGAAGTCGAAGGCCTGCTGCCGCGCAGCTAGGCCTGACGCTTCGCCCGGGACGACCGGACCAAAGACGCGTCGCTCGCAAGAGCGGCGCGTCACACTGCTGACAAGCGCATGCCGGCGTTTCACAATGCCACGGCTGAATTGACGGCGCAGGCCCCGGGATTCTCTCTTCTCCCCAACGGGGAGAAGATGCCCGAAGGGCAGATGAGGGGGTCCCCTAGGCCACGGTCGCTGGTGTCGGCGTTGGGCGCGCTTTGGTCGGCTGTCCGCGGTAGTACACGTTATGCTCCGGTCGCATGGTCAGGGGCTTCGCCCCCCTTGCATGTTCAAACTGCATCGATTGTTGGATGATTGATGCGCTCTCCGGCGGATGGCCATCCGCCGGAGAGCGGACGGTCGGGACCGCGCGCCCCTTGGCAAGAACCGGGGATGAGATTGGTCCGGCCGTCCTCGCGTTTGTCCTGAACAGATGATGGGGAGCAAGTCCCGCATGCAAGGCAAGGTTTCGTTCGAAGAAAACGCGATGGCGACAGTCTACGTCGGCGTGGACGTGTGTAAAGAGTGGCTCGACATTCACCTCCATCCGCTCGGCGAAAGCCGGCGCTTTGGCAATGACAAGACCGGGATGCGCCAGTTGAAGCGGATGCTGGCC
>NZ_JAEG01000006.1 GCF_000518785.1 Paenirhizobium selenitireducens ATCC BAA-1503
TTGTAACTTCCCAAACACAGCATTTGGCGGTGTATTGCCAGGTGCGGTGGCGGATGGGAGACCGACCTACCTTTGGGACACCAAGCCCGTGGGAGAGCAAGGGTCTCCGTCCGCCGTTCCATCGAACCCGAACAGTCGCCAGGGCCGCTTGCGCAGGCAAAGTCCGTTTAGGCAAGGATGGGATAAGATGGATATTGTTGTTGGCATCGATGTATCGAAGGATCGCCTGGATGTGGCCGTGGCGCCGTCCGGTCTGGTCTTCCAGGTGGCGAACACGCAAGCCGGCATCGACGATCTGGTGTCGCGGCTTGAGCCGATCGGGGCCGAGGTGGTCGCACTTGAAGCCACCGGCGGCTTCGAGACGGCCGCGGTGGCGGGACTGTCCGCAGCCGGGCTTGCCGTCGTTGTGGTCAACCCGGCCCAGGTCCGCGCCTATGCCCATGCGATCGGTCGCCGGGCCAAGACCGACCCGATCGATGCGGCGGTGATCGCAGCCTTCGTGGCCGCGACAAAGCCCGAGCTTCGGCCGCTCAAGGATGCCGAAACCCAGGCGCTTTCGGCGCTCGTGGCGCGCCGGCGACAGATCGTCCAGATGATCGTGGCCGAGGAGAACCGGGCGAAGATGGTCCTGGCGAAAGAGGCGCAGAAGAGCATCAAGCGCCTGCTTGCGGCGCTTCGGCGCGAGCTGGAAAGCCTCGACAAGGACCTCGACGCCCACATCCGCAAGTCGCCCGTCTGGCGGGTGCGCGAGACCCTGCTGACGTCGGTGCCGGGGGTGGGACCGGCGACCGCCCGCACGCTTCTCGCCGAAATGCCGGAACTGGGCAGCCTCGACAGGCGGCAGATCGCGTCTCTTGCGGGTCTCGCCCCCTGGACCCGGCAATCGGGTACGTGGAAAGGCAAGAGCTTCATCGGCGGAGGCCGTGGCAAGGTGCGGGCTGTGCTCTTTATGGCGGCCCTCGTCGCCAGCCGGCACAACCCGGTCCTCAAGGCCTTCCGCGACCGTCTCGTGGCGGCAGGCAAGCCCAAGATCGTCGCCGTCGTCGCTACCATGCGCAAGCTGCTGACCATCCTCAACGCCATCATCAGGGACGCAAAACCATGGCAAAACGCTTGATTGCCAAGACAGTCGCTCTCCCCGCTGGGGAGAAGAGGGACCGATACCGCTCGCCCGAGTCAGATCGAACGCCGACCAGCATCTCAGCCAATTGTTTCATCGCCAGTCTGAAGCCCGCCGGAGAGCGGGCTTCAGGATCCCGCAGCCCTACGCCGCCTTCACCTTCACCCGCCGCGCCAGATGCGCCACGACGTTCTCGATCATGCGCATGCCGGCGTCGTGGCCGAGCGTCATGATCGATTCCGGGTGAAACTGCACGGCGGCCACCGGTTCCTTGGTGTGCTCGATGCCCATGATCGTGCCGTCCTCGCTCTCCGCCGTGATCATGAAATCGCGGTCGAGCGTCGTCGGGTCGGCGAAGATCGAGTGGTAGCGGCCGACGGTCACTTCCTTGCCGAGGCCGGAGAAGACGAGGCCGGGTTCCAGCACGCGGATGCGCGACGGCTTGCCGTGCATCGGCACCGCCAGCTGGCGCAGTTCGCCGCCATAGGCTTCGGCGAGCGCCTGCAAGCCCAGGCAGACGCCGAAGATCGGCAGGTTGCGGGCGCGGGCCTTCTTGATCGTCGCCTTGCAGTCGAAATCCTTCGGGCTGCCCGGTCCGGGCGACAGCACGACGAGGTCCGGATCCATCCGGTCGAACACTTCCTCCGGCACCGGCGTACGCACGGTCGAAACCTCGGCGCCCGTCTGGCGGAAATAGTTGGCGAGCGTGTGGACGAAGCTGTCCTCGTGGTCGACCAGCAGGATCTTGACCCCCTGCCCGACCTTGGCTACGCCGCGCTTGGTCTTGCCGTCATTGCCGGTCTTGGCGTCGCGGATCGCCGCGATCATCGCCGAAGCCTTGAGTTCGGTCTCGGCCTCTTCCTCATCCGGAATCGAGTCGTTCAGGAGCGTCGCCCCGGCGCGCACCTCGGCAATGCCGTCCTTGATGCGTACGGTCCTGAGCGTCAGGCCGGTATTCATGTCGCCGTTGAATCCGACCATGCCGATCGCCCCGCCATACCAGGCGCGCGGGCTCTTCTCATGCGCCTCGATGAAGCGCATGGCCCAGAGCTTCGGCGCGCCGGTGACGGTGACGGCCCAGGCGTGGGAAAGGAAGCCGTCGAAGGCGTCCATGCCGTCGCGGAGCCGCCCTTCGATATGGTCGACGGTGTGGATCAGGCGCGAATACATCTCGATCTGGCGGCGGCCGATGACCTTGACCGAGCCCGGCTCGCAGACACGGCTCTTGTCGTTGCGGTCGACGTCCGAGCACATGGTGAGCTCGCTCTCGTCCTTCTTGGAGTTCAAGAGCTTGAGGATCTGTTCGCTATCGGCGATCGGATCGTCGCCGCGCTTGATCGTGCCCGAGATCGGGCAGGTCTCGATGCGGCGGCCCGAGACGCGCACGAACATTTCCGGCGAGGCGCCGACCAGATATTCCTGATGGCCGAGATTGATGAAGAAGGAATAGGGCGACGGATTGATTTCCTTCAGCCGCTTGGAAATCTCCGACGGCTTGCTATCGCAGCGTTCCATGAACTTCTGCCCAGGCACCACTTCGAACAGGTCGCCGCGGCGAAAACTCTCCTTGGCCTTCACCACCAGTTCGGCATATTCGCCCGGACGATGGTCGCCGCGCGGCGGGATCGTGTCGGTGTGCCTGAACGGTTCCGGCGCGATCTCGCCCGACTTGTCCTTGGTGGAAAGCCCGCCCTTGGCGAAGTCGTAGCGGTCGATCCACGCCTTGGCCGAATAATGGTCGACGACGAGGATTTCGTCGGGCAGGAACAGCACCATGTCGCGCTGGTCTTCCGGACGCTGGAGCGACAGCTTGATCGCGTCGAACTGGAAGGCGAGATCGTAGCCGAAGGCGCCGAACAGGCCGATCGACGAATCCGCATCCGAATGGAAAAGATCGGTGATGGCGCGCAGAACGGTGAAGACCGTCGGGATCTTCGAGCGTTCCTCCTCGGTGAACACCCGGTCCGGCTCGTTGACGACAAGGTCGAGGCGCCGCGCCGTGCGCGCGCCGAGCGTCAGATCGGCCACGGTTGCAAGCTTGTCGGCGATCAGCGACAGCAGGACTTCGCCACGCTCGTTATAGGCCTCGATCCACACCGTGCGGCCGAAGCAGGAAAGCCCGAGCGGCGGATCGATGATGGCGGTGTCCCAGCGGGTATAGCGGCCCGGATATTCGTAGTTGGACGAGAACACCGCGCCGCGCCTTTCGTCGAGCCGGTCGATATAGCTCGAAATCGCGTCGGCATAGGGCGTCGGCCGCCGCTCGCGCGTGACGGTGATCCCACCCCGCGTCTCGTAGGTCTCTCCGCCATCGTCCCGAATGATCGTCGCCATGCTTCCGTTTCTCCGTCATCTAAGGCCCGGATCGAGGCGCCTTGAATACAAAAAAGCCGCCTCAGGTTCTCCGGGCGGCTTTGGGGTCACTTGTCGTTGGACATGACTGGTCAAGGCCGCGTTAGCGTGCCCACCACCAGTTACCGATGTTCATCGACTTGATCATGAGCGATTTCATAGCGTGGGCCGCATTTGCGCGCAACGGGATTTTCCGCGGGCGTGCTATTTTCCAGCGACCGGCCCCAGGTAATCTGCCGATGGTTCCGTAAATCGGCGCAACCATTCGCCCCGCCGCGCGTTGTCTTCGGTGCCCATCCAACCGAAAGGCGGCCGAATGACGAAGCGGCTTGCAGTCATCCTGATCGGCCTCGGCCTGCTTACCGGCGCGGCCCTGCCGCCCACAGGCCCGGTCCCGACAGAGAAACCGCCCGCGCCCGCGGACCAGCCCGCCGTTCCGGCCCCCGCCGAAAAGCCCCCTGCAACAGAGAAATCCGCGCCAGTCCCGGCCCCCGTCCCCGCTCCAGGCCCTCCGCCTGCCGAAGACGTGGTTCCGGCAGAGAAACCGGAGGATACTCCCTCGCCCGCCCCCGACGTCCGGCTGCCCGGCCCGCCGCCGCCGGCGCGCGGTCTGCCGCCTGTCCCCGGCCTGCAACCCGCAGCGCCGGCAGCGATCCGCGTTCAGCCGGAAGATTCAGCGCAATTCGCCGCCTGCCAGGCTGAACTCAAGACGCTCGGCACCGTGTTCGAAACCGGAGCCCCGATCGACGACGGCGAAGGCTGCGGCATGAGCCATCCAATCACCGTCCGGGAGATCCTGCCCGGCATAAAGCTCGCGCCCGAAGCGACCTTCCGCTGCGAGACGGCGCTTCAGCTGGCGCATTTGACGCGCGAGACGATCATTCCCGCAGCCCGCATCGCGCTTGCCGACAAGGGCGAACTGAAGGCGATCCAGCAGGCCTCCGCCTATGTCTGCCGCAACCGCAACAGCGTCGAGACCGGCAAGATCTCCGAGCACGCCTACGGCAATGCCATCGACATCGCCGCCCTCGAGTTCGACAAGGGCACCGTGCCCATGATGATCGCCGCCCAGGACGACGGCACCTTCCCCGCCGCCTTCCAGCGCAGCCTCAACGCCGCGGCCTGCCTCTACTTCACCACCGTGCTCTCCCCCGGCAGCGACGAGGCCCACAAGGACCACCTGCATCTCGACGTCATCGCGCGCAAGAGCGGCTACCGCTTCTGCCGGTGACGGAGCCCGGCAGCCGAAAACGAAAAGAGGTGGCGCCTTGTCCGCGCCACCCCGTCATTGCTGTTGAAAATCAGTCGTCTAGAATTTTTGCGTGATGGAAACCTTGAAGGTGCGGCCCGGTTCCGAATAGTAATCCTTCGGCTGCGAGGCGCTCGAGGTCAGGTCGATGTCGCGCCACTTGACCGCGTCATAGTACTCCTGGTCGAACAGGTTGTAGACGCCGGCGGTGAGCCGCAGGCCCTTCATCTGCTCGGGCTCCCACCAGCCGGTGAGGTTGACGAGGCCGTAGCCATCCGGCTGGAATTCGGCGGTCGAGTCCTCGTCCACCGCCGCAACCCCGATGAAGCTCAGGTCCGTTCCCCAGGTCTCGGTCTGGTAGTCGACCCCGACAATGCCCTTGAACGGCGGCACGCTGTCGATGAGTTCGCCGGTTTCCTCGTCCTCGCCATTGGCATAGGCAAACGAGGCATGCACGTTGAAGCCGTTATCGAAGGCCTTGTGGGCCCGTGCCTCGAAGCCGAAGATCCGCACCCGGTCGAGGTTCTCGTAGGTGGTCGATCCCCAGGGGAAGCTCGGATTGGTATAGCTCGTCTCGCTGTCGATGAAGTTCTTGTACTTGTTGTAGAAGGCCGTCACCCGGCCGCCGAACTCGGCATCGCCGAGATTGGCGCCGATCTCGAAACCGTTGCTGGTCTCGGATTCGAGGTCGGGATTGCCGATCACCTCGTACATCGGCGGGGTCGAGTAGCTCAGATAGAGCTCCGAAACGTTCGGCGCCTTGAAGCCCATGGCCCACTGGGCAAACAGCTCGACCTTGGGATTGATCTCGTAGGCAGCGCGCAGCTTCGGCGAGAACTGGAAATCGCTGCGGTCGTCCGGCAGGCCGGCGGCCCCATAGCCGCTATTGGCGAGATAGTCGTCCGTCTCCTGCGGCTGGTAGTCGAACCAGTCGAAGCGGATGCCGGGCGTCAGGCTGAAGCCGCTGTCGCCGAACGAGATCTTGTCGTCGGCGAACAGCCCGACGCGCAACGCGTCGACATCCGGCATGTCGGACTGGTTGGTGTGGTGGAAGGAGCACGAATAGGGCGGAACCGCCGCCGTGTCGCACACGTCCTCGCCGGCCGTGTACTGGCCGTATTGCGAGAAGGAGACATTGCCGCCGATCGTCACGTCATGGCGCGTCGCGCCGAAATCGAACTGGTTGGCAAGCGAACCGACCACGCCGATCGACTGCTCGTCCATTTCGTTCGAGCGATACCATGGGCCGGCAAGCGAGCCGAGCCGCGTGCCGTCGACGGCAGAGCTGGTTTCCACCCGCTGCCAGTAGATCGTCAGGTCCGCCTTGTCGATCGGGCCTGCCAGATCCGGCGCGTCGTAGCGATAGTCCAGCGAAACGCGGTCGCGCTGCTTCAGCTCGTCGCCGTCGAGTTCGGAATAGTTGCGCGCAGCGCTTTCCTCGGTTTTCAGGTCGGTGGCGATGTCCTTGCGGAAGCGCTCCGCCGTCAGCCCGATCATGTGTCCGGCGCCGAAATCCTGGCGCAGCTTGAACAGCAGGTTGTGCTGGTCGAAATCGGCGGGGTTGGCTTCCGAGCGGGTGGCCCCCGTTCCGCCGACCGAACCCTGGTTGTCGCGCTCGTGGCCGACCTTGTAGCCGCCCTGGAAGAGGATCGAGGTGTTCTCGACCTTCTTGGCGATGGCGACCGATCCGCCGAGCGAATTGTCGGTGCTGTCATAGGTGGTCTTGGCCATGCCGCCGAAGGTGGCGCCATCGGCGATCAGGTCCTCCGGCTCCAGCGTGCGCAGGATCATCGCCCCGCCAAGCGCGCCCGAGCCGGCGCGGCTGGAATCGGCGCCGCGCATGATGTCAATGGTCGAGAGCGTGGAGAAGTCGAAGGTATCGATGCCGCCATCGGCCCGCGTCGAAGAACCGAGCGAGGTGGCGCCAGCCTGGCGGGCGTCGTTGACGAGATAAGGGATCGGAATGCCGTCGATCGTGGTGAGCACGCGGTCCGCTTCGAGACCGCGAATGTTCACGCCCGCGCCGGCAAAGCCGGTCGAGACGCCCGGCTCGGTGCTGTTGCCCAGATCGTCGATGCTGGTGATCTGCTTCTTCTCGATCTCGGCCGCCGTCGTCTCGGTGGCAAGCGGCGTGTCCGCCGCCGAGCCCGCCGGAACGCGCTTGCCCTTGACCAGAATGGTCTCGAGCTGCGTTTCCGCGGCCGGCTGGGCCATGGCGCTCTGCGAAAACGCGCTCGAGGCCGGGACAAGCCCGGCGAGCGCGGTGCAGGTCATGAGGATTGCTCTGAAATGATGCGAGCCCATAAAATTCCCTTTCGGCAGCCGCAAAAGTCCCCAGCCGCGGATTTGCACCCGCGACGGCCGGCCGGATCAATGTGTGTCTAAAACGTGGCGAAGGGCTGTTGCTGCCCTCTCAATGCCATCTATAAAACATGATTGTTAGAGTCAACATATTAAACATGATTTTCTTTATCATGTATTACGTTGCCCGTTCGCCGGGCACAAAAGCCACACTTCGGCTGCGACGGCACGCGGGAGAAACGGCGCGAAGCGGCCTAGAAAAGCCCTTCGACAAAGCCCTGCGCGTTGAGCGCGATCCGCTCGGCCGCCGGAGAACGCGGCAGGCCCGGCATGGTCATGATCTCGCCGGTGATGGCGACGACGAAGCCCGCCCCCGCCGAGAGCCGGACCTCCCGCACATGCACGGCATGCCCCTCCGGCGCGCCGCGCAGCGTCGGATCGGTAGAGAAGGAATATTGCGTTTTCGCCATGCACACCGGCAGGTGTCCATAGCCCTGCGCTTCCCACTGGGCGAGTTGGTCGCGCACTGCCTTGTCGGCCGTCACCTCGGCGGCATGATAGATCTTCGAAGCGACCGTCTCGATCTTCTCCATCAGCGGCATGGCATCCGGATAGAGCGGCTTGAATGCGGCCTGACCGGAATCGGCCAGTTCCGCCACGCGTTGCGCCAGTTCCTCGATACCCGCCGATCCGTCCGCCCAATGGCGACAGAGAACGGCATCGGTCCCGAGCCGCGAGACATAGTCCTTGACCGCCGCGACCTCAGCCTCCGTGTCCGAGGTGAAGTGATTGATGGCGACGAGCACCGGCACGCCGAAGCGCCGCACATTGGCGACGTGGCGGCCGAGATTGGCGCAGCCGCGCGTCAGCGCCTCGACATTCTCGATGCCGAGGTCGTCCTTCTTCACCCCGCCGTTCATCTTCAGCGCCCGGACGGTGGCGACGATCACCGCGGCGGCCGGATCGAGCCCCGCCTTGCGGCACTTGATGTCGAAGAATTTCTCCGCCCCGAGATCGGCGCCGAAACCGGCCTCCGTCACCACGTAATCGGCAAGCTTCAGCGCGGTCCTCGTGGCGATCACCGAATTGCAGCCATGGGCGATATTGGCGAACGGCCCGCCATGCACGAAGGCCGGATTGTTCTCCAGAGTCTGCACCAGGTTCGGTTGCATCGCGTCCTTCAACAGCACGGTCATCGCCCCGTCGGCCTTGAGATCACGGGCAAAGACCGGGCTCTTGTCGCGCCGGTAGCCTATGATGATGTCGCCGAGCCGCCGCTCGAGATCGGCAAGATCGGCGGCGAGACACAGGATCGCCATGACTTCCGAGGCGACCGTGATATCGAAGCCGCTCTCGCGCGGGAAACCGTTGGACGGACCGCCGAGCGAACAGACGATGTCGCGCAACGCCCGGTCGTTCATGTCCATCACCCGGCGCCAGCTGACGCGGCGAACGTCGATACCCTGCTCGTTGCCCCAGTAGATGTGGTTGTCGATCAGCGCCGACAGCAGATTGTGCGCCGAGGTGATGGCGTGGAAATCGCCGGTAAAATGCAGGTTGATGTCTTCCATCGGCACGACCTGCGCATGGCCGCCGCCGGCTGCCCCGCCCTTGACGCCGAAACAGGGCCCAAGCGAAGGCTCGCGGATGCACACCATAGCCTTCTTGCCGATGCGGTTCAGTCCATCGACCAGGCCGACGGTCGTCGTCGTCTTGCCCTCGCCGGCCGGCGTCGGGTTGATGGCCGTCACCAGGATCAGCCTGCCGTTCGGGCGTCCTTCCAGCGAGCGGATGAATTCGGCGGAGACCTTGGCCTTGTCGTGGCCATAGGGCACGAGCTGTTCGACCGGGATGCCGAGTTTCGCGCCGATTTCCTGGATCGGCTTCTTCCGCGCCGCACGGGCGATCTCGATGTCGGACTTGAATTCACCCATGGACTGCAAACTCCCCCTGGCCCGCTCCGGCTCTTGCGGCCGCTGGCTCGACACTAGATCGCAGAGTCGCCGCCAAGGCGATAGCGATTGGCCTAGGATTTATCCGACAGCGACAAAAAAGGAAACGATTGCGGCCCCTCGCGCGAAAACTGCCGACCATGGGCCTTCGCGCCCGCATCCGGCCGCGACCGCGCCGTCAGTCGGCCTTGCGGCGAAAGCGGGCTACGCCTATGTCTGCCAGCCAAAATCGAACGTCCCAGGAGCAACGCCCCATGAAATCCCTCGAATTGCTGGTCGAACGGATCATCCTGTCGAGCCGCTGGATCCTCGTCGCCTTCTATCTCGGGCTGGTCGCGGCACTCGCCGTCTATGCCGTGTCCTTCGGCTACAAGTTCCTCAAGGTCGCCGGCAACGTCTTCACCTACAACGAAGCCGAGATGATCCTCGCCATGCTCGGGCTGATTGACGCGGCACTGGTGGCAAGCCTGATCGTCATGGTGATGATTTCCGGCTACGAGAACTTCGTCAGCCGCTTCGATGAGGCCGAGGACCAGGTCTCCTTCCTCGGCAAGCTCGATTCCGGCAGCCTCAAGATCAAGGTCGCCTCCTCGATCGTCGCCATCTCGTCGATCCACCTGCTGCAGGTCTTCCTCAACTCCAGCCAGTTCACCGACGGCAAGATCATGTGGCTGACGCTGATGCACCTCGCCTTCGTCGTCTCCGCCGTCATGCTCGGCTTCCTCGAGGTGATGATGAAGAAGGGGAAGAGCGGACTCGACGACAAGGAATGAAAAGACGGGAGGCTTTCGCCCCCCGCCCCCGTCTTTCGGATCAGCCCTCGCCGATGGCGATCAGGCTGGCATTGCCGCCGGCAGCGGCCGTATTGACCGAAATCACCTGTTCCACCGCAAAGCGCATCAGATAGGCCGGACCGCCGGCCTTGAAGCCGGTGCCCGACAGGCCCGATCCGCCGAACGGCTGGGTGCCGACGACCGCGCCGATCATGTTGCGGTTGATGTAGACATTGCCGGTGTCGAGCGCCTCGGTGACGGCGCGGATGGTCGACTCGATGCGGCTGTGGACCCCAAGCGTCAGGCCGTAGCCGGTGGCATTGATCGATTCGATCACCTTGCCGAGATCCTTGGCCTTCCACCGCACAACATGCAGCACCGGACCGAACACTTCCTTGGTCAGCGCCTCGGGCCGGTCGAGCTCGATGATATGCGGCGCGAAGAAGTTGCCGGTATTGGGCACAGTGCCGGCATAGCGGACCTTCTGGCCCTTACGCATATCAGCCACATGGCCTTCGAGCATGGCCTTCTGCTTCTCGTCGATCACCGGGCCGACATCGGTCGTGGTCAATGCCGGGTCGCCGAGATTGAGCTCGCGCGCCGCCCCCTCGATCATTTCCAGCATGCCGTCGGCAATGTCTTCCTGAAGATAGAGGATCCTGAGTGCCGAACAACGCTGGCCGGCCGAGCGGAAGGCCGAGATGACGACGTCGTCGGCCACCTGTTCGGCCAGCGCCGTTGCATCGACGATCATCGCGTTGATGCCGCCGGTCTCGGCGATCAGCGGCACGATCGGGCCGTTCTTGGCGGCAAGCGTCCGGTTGATCGCCTGCGCCGTTCCGGTCGAGCCGGTGAAGGCAAGGCCGCCGAGCTGCGGATGGGCCGAGATGGCGGCACCGATCTCCGGACCGCCCGGCAGAAGCATCAGCACATCGGCCGGAATGCCGGCCTGGTGCATCAGCTTGACCGCTTCATAGGCGATGAGCGGCGTCTGCGGCGCGGGCTTGGCGACGACGGCATTGCCGGCGACGAGCGCGGCCGAAACCTGGCCGAGGAAGATCGCCAGCGGAAAATTCCACGGCGAAATGCAGGCAAACACCCCGCGGCCCCGCCACAGGAGCCGGTTGCTCTCGCCGGTCGGGCCGGGCATGGCCTCGGCCTCGCCGAACAGCTTGCGTGCCTGGGCGGCATAGTAGCGGCAGAAATCGACCGCCTCGCGGATTTCGGCAATCCCGTCGTCCAGCGTCTTGCCGGCTTCGGCGGACAGCAGCGCCAGCAGCCGGTCGCGATTGGCTTCCAACAGGTCGGCGGTCTTGTCGAGGCAGGCGGCACGGTCCTCGACCGGCGTCTTCGACCACACGGCAAAGCCCTTGCGGCCGGCGGCGAAGGCACGATCGACGTCGGCCACGGCCGCATTGCGCACCGTGCCGACGACCCGGCTGCGGTCGGCCGGCGACAGGACCGGCACGGCCTCCGCCTGTCCCGTGGCGCCGGGAACCAGCGGAGTAGCATCGACCTTGGCCGTCTGGCTGGCCAGCGAAGCGATCAGGCTTTTCAGGCTTTCGCGATGGCCGAATTCGAAGCCGGCGCTGTTACGGCGCTCGCCATAGAGCGCGAGCGGCATGGGGATCTGGTTGTGGCGCACGCTCTTGCCCTGGTCGATGCCCAGTCGCTCCACCGGCCGCTCGAGCAGGTTGGCGATCGGCACGTTCTTGTCGCCGGCAACCGCGACGAAGGACGAGTTCGCGCCATTCTCCAGCAGGCGACGGACGAGATAGGCGAGCAGGTCGCGATAGCCGCCGACCGGCGCATAGATGCGGCAGGCGATGCGCTCGTTGCCGGACAGCAGGTTGTTGTAGAGCGCCTCGCCCATGCCGTGCAGGCGCTGGAATTCGAAGCCGGTGCGGTCGGCGCCCGCCAGTTCGAGGATCATCGAAACGGTGAGCGCATTATGCGTGGCGAACTGCGGAAAAATGCGCTCGCGCTTGGAAAGCATCTGGGCGGCGCAGGCGAGATAGGAGAGATCGGTCGCCGGCTTGCGGGTCCAGACCGGATAGTCGTCGAGGCCGCGTTCCTGCGCCCGCTTCACCTCGGTGTCCCAATAGGCGCCCTTGACGAGGCGCACCATCATGCGCCGGCCGTTCCGCTGGCACAGGTCGTCGATATAGTCGATCACCTGCGGCGCGCGCTTCTGGTAGGCCTGAATGGCCAGCCCGAAACCGTCCCAGCCGGCCAGCGACGGATCGGAGAACACCGCGCCGATGACGTCGAGCGACAGTTCAAGACGGTCGGCCTCCTCGGCATCGACGGTGAAGTTCAGCTGATGCGCCTTGGCCATCTGGGCGAGCTTCAAGAGATCCGGCACCAACTCGCGCATCACCCGGTCATGATGGGTGGCGAGATAGCGCGGATGCAGCGCCGAGAGCTTGACCGAAATGCCCATGCGGTCCGGCAGCTGGCTGCCCTTGCCGTGCTTGGCCATGAAGCCGCCGATCGAGTCGATCGCATCGGCATAGGACTTGAAGTAGCGCTTGGCGTCTTCCGCCGTGCGGGCGCCCTCGCCCAGCATGTCGAAGGAATGGCGATAACCCTTCTCCTCGCTCTTGGCGGCACGGCCGAGCGCGTCCTTCATGTTTTCGCCGAGCACAAAGTGATGGCCGAGGAAACGCATGGCCTGCTTGGTGGCGGAGCGCACGGTCGGCAGGCCGAGCCGCTTGACGAGGCCCCGCACCACGCCTTCCGGCGTCTCGCCGGGACGGATGACCCGGGCGGATAGTCCGAGTGCCCAGGCCGAGGCCGAGACGAACCAGCTGTCGCCATGCGCCTCGTGCTCGCTCCAGCCGCCCTCTTTCAGCTTGTCCTCGATCAGACGGTCCTGGGTCAGCGCATCGGGCACGCGCAGCAGCGCTTCGGCCAGCACCATCAGCGCTAGGCCCTCGCGAGTCGACAGGCCGTATTCCCGCAGGAAGTCCTCGACGCCGCCGATCGAGCCGGAATTGTCGCGGATCGCCTCGATGAAACGCGTGGCACGCTGGTCTATGGCAGCATTCTGCTGCGCACCGAGCGTCAGGCGGGCGGCAAAGCCGCGCATCATCTGGTCGTCGTCGCCGGCGAAAGGCGCGGAAAAGCGGGGGAAATCGGGCATGGCACTCTTGATCATTGTCACCTCCGTGTTATCGGCAAGGTATCGACAGATAGATGATTTTAATCGCTGATTTTATGTGTATAGTCAGTGACTATAACTGCATTTACGCCACATGGTAGTTTTAGATGAAAGAACTTGACAGACTGGATCGGAAGATCCTCAAGACCCTGCAGAAGGAGGGTCGACTGACCAATATCGAGCTCGCCGAGCGCGTCAGCCTCTCGCCGACCGCGACCGCCGAACGGGTCCGTCGGCTGACTCGCGACGGCATCATCACCGGCTACATGGCCATTCTGTCGCCGGAGAAGCTCGGACGCAACTTGCTTGTGTTCATCGAGGTCAAGCTCGACCGCACCACGCCCGATGTTTTCGACGCCTTTGCCTCGGCGGTCAAACGTTCTGACGACGTGATGGAGTGCCACATGGTGGCGGGCGGCTTCGACTACCTGGTAAAGGCGCGCGTCACCGGCATGGAAGCCTACCGCCAGTTCCTGTCGGAGGTCATCCTTCCGCTTCCCGGCGTGCGGGAAACGCACACCTATGCCGTTATGGAAGAGGTCAAGACCGGGTCGGCCCTGCCGGTTTAGGCTGCGACCGTCCACCCCACCCTTTGTTTACCAATTGGGGCGCTATTTGCATTTTGCGCGTAGACTTTGTTCCATTCCCCAGTAAGAAAGTGCTGGCTTTTCGGATTAACTGATATATTTGTTATCTATAACATATCCCCTTCTCTCAACTTTTGAATTCCCACATGATTTCCGCCGACCGTCAATCGCTGCTGAGCAGTGAAATAGCGAGCAGCCAGACACGCGCTCAGTTCATGAGTGTCATGGGTCGGGTCGTCGGTGAATTCGGCCTCGACCACGTCACGGTCATGGCTGCGCCGAGCCCCAGCGACATCGCGATCGTTCCCTTGGTCCTCGAGAGCACGCTCCCTTCGCAATTCGCCCGCGAGTTCGACAAGCACCAGTTCCTGCGCCACTGCCCGATCCTGCCGAAATTCAGCAATTCGGTTCTGCCTCAGACGTGGCACCTCGGAGATTCCGGCCCCTCCGCGAGCTTCGACTGCCCAGTGAAGATGCATGACCTGATGAGCCGTTACGATCTCCTGATGGGCGCGATCTTCCCGATGAACTCGGTCGATTCGGGTCGCTACTTCCTGCGCTACGACGGAAAGCGCTCGCCGTTGCATCAGGTTGAAATGAACGAGCTCGGCATGATCTCGCTGCATGCCTTCGATGTCTTCGACCGGATGCGCCGCTCCGAGATCGTTGCGCCCAGCGTTCTCTCTGCCCGCGAACTTGAGGTCCTGCGCTGGACGGCCCAGGGCAAGACTTCGGTCGAGATCGGCCAGATCCTTTCGCTCTCGGACCACACGGTCAACGCCTATATGACCAACGCCATCAAAAAGTTGGATTGCGTGAACAGGACCCAGTTGGTAGCCAAAGCGATAAGGCTGAAGCTAATCAACTGATTCCTGGTGGAATGTAGGCGCGCCTGCGATCAGGGGAAAGAGAACCAACATTGCCCCTGCGTTTCGACCAACTCGATCACAAGGAATTCCAGGACTGCACCTCGGTCGGCATGAGCGAACGCGAGGCCGTTGAACTGGCCCAGGCCTTCCGCCTCTACGGCTTCTGGAGCATCAACCTGGATACGGGATTGTTCCGCGCCACGCCGGACGTCTATCGCATCTTCGACATGCAGTCGGAGGACGGGAGAATGAACCTCGTCGAGTTCCGCGAACACATCCACCCCGACGATCTTCCGATCCTGATGGAATGCTTCGAGCGCTGTTCGTCGCAGAAGCAGAGCTATCACATGATCTACCGGGTCAAGCACGGCACCGACTGGAAGTTCGTCCGCACCGTCGGCAAGTTCCGCGAGAAGCCCGACACGTCCGGCGAGATCGTCGGCATCACCTACGAGTTCTTCGAGCGCCTGCGCACCGCGGCATTTTCCGACGGCGAAGACTGAGCACGAACACGCCGACCCGCCGCTGGCGGGCCGGCAAAGGCGATTAGCGGTCCAGCACCGAGCGCAGTTCGACCATGTTGGAACGCACCCTGAGAATATAGAACCCCATGGTCGCCAGATGCGTCGGCATGATCCAGCCGTCCTCGGACCCGTTGGAGATGATTGCCGGCTGGATGCGCAGGGCGCCCTGCAGCTGCTTTTCCATTTCCGTCCAGATGGCGGTCAGGTTGCGTTCGCGGATCACGTCGACGAAGTCGGCCCGGGTCGCCTGCAGCAGCGCATACTGCGCGTAGAGCTGGCCATAGGCGAACCAGAAGCGGTCGTCGGCACGCGTGTCGAACCAGCCGGCATTGTATTCTTCCGAGCGGCGGCGAAGAATGTCGGACGTGTTGCCGAGGTCGCTCGCCATGCGGTCGAGCAGTTGCACGAGATTGTCGGCACGGGCATCGAAGACCGCGGCGCAGGTCTCGAGCGACGAATTGAACTTGCGCCAGCTCTCGACGGCCGAGCGGTAGTAGTTCGGCGTCGGCGTCTTGAAGCCCAGCGGATCGGTACCGAAATACCAGGTGCCCTCGTCGAACTGGATGTTGCCGCGGGCGTCCTGCAGGTCGTTATTGATGCTCGACGTGCCGCGCACGCGGCCGAGATTGTCGGCGAGCTCGATCGCCAGACGCCGTGCGACCTGGTTGGCGCCGCGCTGGAACGAAGCCTTGTTGTCGAAGAACGGGGTATGGTCCCAATCCACGCCGAACAGGCCGAGCTTGTAGATCAGCGACGACGAGATCCAGATATTCTGGTTGACGTTCGTGTCCGTGAGGTCGGCGACCACCGTGACGATCGCCGAATTCTGGCAGGTCCCCGGCTTGGCGGCGTTCTCTTGTCCCGCAGCGACCTGGCGCGCCGGGAACTTGTAGGCCTGGGTGAATTCCGGATCGAAACCGTACCACACCTGCGTGCGCCAGATGAATTGGCCGTAGAGGGCGATCAGCACCAGTACGAACAGCAGGACCGGGATCTTGATCAGCCAGTTGCGCCGCTGATACCAGCTGTGCGCCGCCAGGAACGGCCAGAAGATTGCGGCCACCACCATTCCGATGCCGCGTCCGATGGCGGCGAAGACGCGTTGGAAGAACGCGATGATCGGATCAAGCATTGTCGTCTTCTCCTATGCCGTAGAGGCGTTTGCGGAAACCCGCCTTGTCTTGCAGATAGGTCTGCGACAGGCGGGATACAACGAATTCCCGGAAGCCATCGCTAAACCCTTCGTAGGCATCATAAAAGCCCTGCTTGTCGAAAATGAACCGCGACACAAAGTCCATCGGTGTCATCTGCGAAATCAGGCGATTGGTGAGCCACTGGTCGGCATGGTCGGGCCGCGCCCTGACCAGCAGGAAACGTTTCGCCGCCTCGACATCGTCGATGCGGATGCTTCCGGAAACGCCGACCGCCCGGATCATCTCCTGCAGGAAGGGATAGCTCCCGTCGGCAGCCACGCGCTCCGCATTGCGGTGGAGGAAGGTCTGCAGCCAAACGGCGTCGACCTTGGAGAAATCCATCGCCGGATCCGCCGCATAGGCGACGGCGAGCGCCGCCATCTCAGCGCGGTGGGCCAGAAGCCCGGAACTTTCGACCCAGCTTGCCCGCGGCAGCTCGACCCGTCCCGTCTTGGTGAGAAAATCGAAGATCTGCGCCGGGTCCTTGATCGAGATGTAGCTGACCTGCCACGGCCGCGACCGGCGGAAACCCGGAGCCGACGGATCTGAGATCACCGTGGTGATCTTGTCGTCGACGAAGACATAGGTTCCGCCGAAATGATTGGCCCAGAAGGCGTCGTGGCGGAACACCAGCTTGTCGGGCACCAGCACGTTCTGGCGAATGTCGCCGGTCAGCTTGGCAAGCTCGACCATGCGGTTGAGCAATGCGTCGTCGCGCCAGGCGTCGGGCTCGCTCTGCAGGCGGTCGGACAGCCGGCGAAGCTCCGCCGCCTTGCCGAGCACATCCTCGGCGGAGAGCACCCGGAACTGCACCTCGTTGATCGACAGCAGGTCCTCCAGGCTCTCGACCGTCGCCACCGAATCCTCGATCTCGCCGTAGAGCGCATCCTTGATCGTCACCGCATTGATGGCGCGCGCATTGGCCCTGAAGAACTCGTGCATCAGGCCGGCGGTGTTGGAAAAGCTGGTATGCACAACCGGCAGGCTCTCCTGCTCCGGCGTCAGGATGACGAAACGCCGGTTCACCCGGTTGGGATCGAGATAATCCTTGTCGCCCAGTTCGTCGGCGACCTGCGGCGAAAACCCGGTCATGTCGATGTCGAATTCGGCAAGCGCCGTCGGCTTCAGCCCGAAACCGGACAGCGCCTTGTTGTAGCGCGCGACAAGATGCGGCTCGGTGACGGCGAGCAGCCGGCCGTAGATCAGTTCGGCTTCGAGGAGACGGTTCATGCTTTTGCTCTTTACCCGTCCGTGCGTTCTGTTTCGCCGCTCTTCGGCTGCCCCTCGCCCCAGACGAGATCGTCGAGATCGAGCCTCAGGGCTTTGGCGATCTGCCGGAAAACGGAGAGGCTGCCCTCCTTCTTGCCGGTTTCGATCTCGGAGAGATAAGCGGCGCTGATCCCCGCCGCCGCGGCCAGCTCCCTGGCCGAAAGCCCGCGAAAATCCCGCCACACCCGGATCGGATTCTCCCCGTCGATCAGGCGATCGACAAATTCTGACGGAATCCGCTCTTCTTCGCCGGCAGCAACTCGGGCCTCAAAAGCCTGGACCGCCAGAAGGTCTTCGAGGTCCTCGGCCTGTTCCGCCTGACGCAAGAGCGCTTCATAGTCCTTGCGGCTCAAGACCACGAGGTCCTCGCCGTTCGGCGTCGTGAAAGAAACAGCGGTGTTCATTGTTCCAATCCCCTGTAAGCCTCGCCGCGCGCGGCAACCTTGATGACGTCGACGATGAACCCATCCTCCCGGAAGATCACACGCCAGTCGCCGACCCGCAGCCGGTAATATTCGACGCCTTCGAGCTTTTTGACATTGTTGGCGAGCGACGCTGGATCCTCGGCATATTGCACAATCTTCTGGCGGATCCGATCAGCCTCGGAAGCAGGCATCCGACCCAGTTTCTTGGCAGCTTGCTTGCTGTAGATGACCGTTCGTTTCACTATAGACCGCCCCTAAGTGCCGGGCAAGAAAATTAGCCATCAGCTAACTTTCACGCCTACCACTTCCCCTCCCGCTTCATCGCCTCGATCTCGCCGATCGCCCGTTCGCGCTGCCGCTCCCGGCGGATGATCTCGTTGACCGCCGCCTCGTCCGACTTGTCGGCATAGCGGAATTCGCTGTCGGCATAGCGGTTGATCTCCTGCAGGATCATCTCCATCGTCACCGGCCCGCGCAGCTCGGCGATCATCGCCTTCTTTTCGTCGTAGCCCTTGTGCATGAAGGCCTCGGGCGTCGCGAACCAGTCGTCCGGCAGTTCGACATCCATCGCCCGCATCTTCACCGCATCGGTGATGTTCTTGATCGCCCGGCCGGTGAAGCGCGGCTCGGCGAGCTTGATCTCGTGCAGATAGGCGCCGATGTCGGCAAGCGTCTCGATCCGCCCGCGTTCCTTCTCGAACCGCTCCCAGACCGCGACGAGCCCCTGCTCTTCCGGCCGTCCATGCTTTTCATAGGAAACGCCGACCGCCCGCTTGATCTCCTGGTTGGCAAACAGCTGGTGATCGCCGAGCGGGATCGTGTGGTTCTTGCCGATCAGCAGGGCGAAGATGTCGATATAGTCCTCTTCCGTCTGCGGCCCGTCGACCAGCCAGCGCGCCCCGGCCCGCTGCCGCAGCGCATCGTCGACGTTTTCCGGATAGTTGGAGAACATGCCGAAGGTGCAATTGCCGCGCACCACGGTGGACGCCCCGGCGAATGCCTCCATCAGGACAGCGGTGATCTCGTGCTGGCCGGCCGACGCCCTGTCGTCGGACCGCTTCGCCGCCACCTGGTCGACGTCGTCGATCGTGCCGAAGCCAATGACGCGCGGATTGACAACATTGTCGATGAAGGCCTTGCAGTTCTGGCCCGACTTGCCCTGGTAGGACGAGATCTGGTCGACGCCGAAATTCTCGTAGTGGAAGCCATAGCCGGCGATCTGGCAGTAGTCGTTGAGCAGCCCGGCGATCATCTGGATCAGGATGGTCTTGCCGGTCCCCGGCATGCCGTCGCCAATGAAGGTGAAGAGAAAGCCGCCAAGCTCGACGAAGGGGTTCATCTGCCGGTCGAAATCGTAGGCCATCAGCATCTTGGCGAGTTTCATCGCCTGGAACTTGGCGATGTGGTTGCCGACGATCTCCTCGGGCTTCTTGAAGGTCATCACCAGCGGCTTGCGCCTCTGTCCGGGCGCGACGTCGAAACCGTCGAGGGTGAAGTCGTCCTGGTCGATGCGGATATGCGTATTCTCGAACGATGAAAGCCCGGTGAACCGCGCCTTGCGGGTCAAGAGCCCGTCGATCGCCGCGCGGGCAAAGGCGCGCGCCCGCTGCCCGAGCGTCGCGTCGTCGGCAGCACCTTTCAGCGCCGCATCGAGCCCGGCCACCATGCTTTTCAGCGCATCCTGCGGCGTGTCGAACAGGAAGTCCGGCTCCGGCGTATCGTTGACCGGCTCGCCCTCGCCGGCAAGCGTGGAGAGCAGATAGGCGGCCAGCGAAAAGGCCGAAACATAGGCCGAGGCCGACAAGAGCGCCTTGAAGCGGGCGGCCTCCTCGCCCTGCAAAGGCGCGGTCACATTGCGCGCCTGCAACTGTTCGAGATCCGTCTGCCGGCCAAAGACCTCGCCGATCGCCAGCGAAATCTGGAGACCGCGCCGCACCCGGTAGAGCACGCCATGCTGCGTCGGCGACAGAAGCGGATCGCTGCTGCCGGACGACTGGATGGTTTTGGCCAGCTCCACCTCGCGGGTACGCCGCACGCCGCCGGTCGAGACCGTCGAGACGAAGCGCCGCCCGGTGCCGGCCAGCGCGGTGCCGGCCGCCCCCTCGCCCGGATCGAGCGCCACGAACCGCGTCACCAGCGCCTGCGCCACGGCCAGATGCCGGGCGATCTCGTCCTCGCGAAGGGTGGTGAGGCCTGCGTTCAACCCGTTGCTCATCGGCTAGACCTCGCTGACGACGTTGTTCCCGGAAATGACATGGACCTTGTAATTGCCGAAGATCGCATTGGCCTCGCCCGAGGCATAGAGCGCCTGATAGGCGTCGTGCGGCACCAGCGCATGCTTTTCATAGGCCGAGACCCCCATGCGCGTGGCTTCGAGGTCGTTTGTGTCGATGTGGAATTCCTGCATCGCCGGCGTCGAGGAGAAGAAGCCCTTGGTCGCCGGCCGTTCGGCCTTTGAAAACACTTCCTGCATGGTCCAGGTCAGCAGCCAGGCATTTTCCGGTTTCCTGACGCGCGACAGGATCTCGTTGATGCGCGCATTGTTCTCGGTGATGCCGGCCGAATAGAACGGCCCGAGCACGAAGCGCCGCAGTTGCTTGGGATGCAGCGTCGGGAAATCCTTGTCCATGTTGGTGGCGATCGTCGCCGGCGTCAGCGAATAGGCGCCGTTCTTCGAGGCGAAATCGTCGAACTGGGCGGCGAGCTGCGGATTGAGCAGGCCGCCGACGGGCAGCGGAATGTCGAGATCCGGATTGATCTTGCCGTCCTTGCCGACCAGCAGCTCCTGGATATTCTCCGAGGAATCCTCAATGCCGGCGACATAGACCATCGGCAGCGTGTTCGACCCGTCGAACACCGCCCAGGTCACGACGTAATAGGGCCGCCCGGACTTCTCGTTGACCGCGACGCGCACCGTCTCCGGCAGGACATAGGGCGAGAAGATGTCGCCCTTGCCGATCTGCTCGAGATAGATCCGCTCGGCCATCTGCGACTGCAGGGAGCCTGGAAAGGCCTTGGTGCGCAGGATGAAATCGGCCATTTCCGCCCGGATCGCCTGGGCGTCAGGAATGTTGGCCAGCCGCTTTTCTGCCGAGAGCCGGTCGTTCTCCAGCTCCAGCACGTTCTGGAACACCGGAAAGCCGCTCTCGGCGCGGGAGATGCGGAACTGCTCGGTGAAGCCGATCCGGTTCTCCCAGCAGGCGAAGGAATTCTTCAGCCGCGCCACATAGGGCAACAACAGCTGGCCGGCAAACCCGCTTCCCGCCAGCGCGAGATCCGGATTTGACAGATAGGTCTCCAGCCCGCCGAGCGCGGCGCGGATGGAGTTGAAATACTGGGCGACGGGTGCGCCGTTTTGCTCGAGCATCGTCTGGTTTCTTCCAATCCTCTTCGCCCGCAGGGCGCCGCGACCTTACTTCACTCCGATGAAAGGCACGGCCGCTCCGGGGATCATCGTGGTCGGCAGCTGGCCGTCCCAGCGTTCCGCCGCCGTCAACTCGATGAGCGAGGGGTTGTCGCGCAAGGCGGCGCCCTTGGCGCGGATCGCATCGGCTTCCGCATCGCCGGCAAGCCGCGTCGCCGCGGCCTGTGCCTCGGCCTGGGCCCGCACGGCATCGGCCTGGGCGTTCGCCTGGGTCACGGTGATCTCGGCCTGCACCTTCTCGCGCTCGGCATTCTGGCGCAGCTTCTGCACCTCGACCTCCGCCAGCATGCGGTTTTCGATCGACTGCTCATAGGCGTCGGAGAAATCGATGTTCTCGATCTGCACGCTGTCGATCATCACCGGTCCCTTGACGGAATCGCGGATGGCCGTCTCGGTCTCGGCATTGAGCCGCACGCGCTCCTGGATGGCAGTCACCGCATTGAACTGCCCGAACACGTTCTTCGCCTGCTCGAACACGCGCCGGTCGATCAATCGCTCGACAAGCCCCTCCTCGCTGCCATAGTCGGCATAGATACGTTCGACCTCACCGGCGGGCAGCCGGTAGTTGACGGAGAGCTTGATCACCGCGGCCTGCTGGTCGCGCGAATAGGCCGGAACCTCGTCATAGATCTGCGCCCGGCTCTGAACGCTGATCTTCACCACCCGGTCGAGGAAGGGGATCTTGAAACCCAGGCCTGGCTCAGCGGTACCGACGACGGCGCCGGTTCTGAGGATCACGCCGCGTTCGCCCTCGTCGATGGTGTAGAAGGACTTGAGGCCGACGAGGAAGACGAGGAAAGCAAGCCCCGAGATCACGACGGCCTTGCCGAGCAGTCCGCGGGAGCCCGTCGTCCCGTCACCGCCCGTGGCGGCACCCAAAAGAAATTTGGTCATTCAGTCCCCCAATGAAGATCCTCTGAAATATCGATCCGGCAAAGGCCGCGCGACCGCTTCGCGAGCCTTGCCGGAGGGCGCGCGGATCGCCGCTCCGCCCCCCCGGACACCCCAAACGGGCGTCACGGCTTCACGTAATTGGCCGAATTGTGCTTGTCGAGAACCGTCTGGAAGCGCCGAGCGAAGGCCTCGTCGGCGAGCTTCTTGCGGCGCTGGATATCCTGCGTCGCCAGCATGTTCTTCTCATGCAGTTCGAGCAGGTCGCCGATATGCTTCTGGGCGGCGGCACCGACGCCGGCCATGGTCTCTTCGGCCGCCGTGTCGACCTGGCTGCCGAGCGTGTTGATCTTGTGCGCCACGTCCTGCTGGGCGGCCGTCTTCAGCGAGTCTTCCAGCGCCTTGTAGAGCACGATGCGCTGCTCCGTATCGATGGTCAGCTTGTTGATCAGCGTGTTCTGCGCCGCGATCTGGTTGTTGAGGCTGTCGACGAAGGTCTGGAACATCGAAGTATAGCGTTCGAGCGTCTGGCTCTCGGCCAGCAGCTCCTGTTCCTTGGCCTGCGCCTGGTTATACTCGGTCGCAAGCTTCGAGCGCTCGCCCTCCAGTTCGGTCCGGGCCGACTGGTCGGTCGAGGCAGCGATCCTGTTCTCGATGTCGAGCAGCATCGGGTTCAGTTCCTCGATGCGCTTCTGCGTCGTCTCCAGCGTGGCGATCGTCACCTTGCGCCGTTCGATCACCTGAATCAGGCTCGCCTCGGAGCTCTTGTAGCGCTGGTCGAGAACGGTGCGCTGCTCCTTCAGGATGCCGACGATGCTGTCGGACTTGGCCAGCAGTTCCTGCAGGTTTCCGGCGAGCGACATGTTGCGCACCCGCTCGGTGCGCATGCGCTGCGCCTTCTGCTTGGAGAAGATGCCGATGAACTTCTCGTAGCCCGAATAGCTCTTCATGCTCTCGAACTCGGCGCCGAACACGTTGGTCGCGTCCTCCAGCCCGATGATCAGGTCGGCGATGTTCGCCTCCATCACCTTCTGCTGCTTGATCACATCCTCGATGCGCGCGTTCTCGATGTCGAAATTGACATCGCCGAGTTTGGTGTCGGCCTTGGCGAACTGGTCGAGCACCACGCTCGACTGCTCCATCTTGCCCCTCACCTCGTTGACGATGGTGCGGGTCTTTTCGATTTCGCTGTCGAAGGATTGTAGCGAGGCCATGCGAACGTCTCCCTGAACTGTCGCCGGATACCCGTCCGGCCCAAGCGGCATGTGACCGCAACCTTATAACAAATCAATGATATTAGAACCGCCGCGGCTGTCGCCGGACAGAAAAATACAAGTCAGATATGGAGGCTGGCGCTCCGCCTGCAAGGGCGGCAGACAAAAACGGGCAGCGGCACGCCTGCGCGCCGCTGCCCGGTTGTGAATGGCGATGAACCGGTGGCTTACTTAACGGCGGCCGGGTTCTTCAGGTAAGCGATGACATTGGCGATGTCTTCCGGCTTCTTCAGGCCGGCAAAGGTCATCGTCGTGCCCTTGACCAGGTCACGCGGCTTGGGGAGGTACTCGGTCAGCAACTGCTCGGACCAGACCTTGCCGTCGGCGCCGAATTCGGTCATGGCCTTCGAATACTTGAAGCCTTCCACGGTGGCGACCTTGCGGTCGACGACGCCCATCAGCGACGGGCCGACCTTGTTCTTGGCTTCGGTGGCCGTGTGACAGGCCTGGCATTGCTTGAATACCTTGGCGCCGGCGACGGCATCACCTTCGGCAAAGGCTGCGCCCGCCGGAATGGTCAGCGAAGCGGCCAGGATCAGACAGCGAAGTTTCATGAACTCTCCCTTTGCAATTCGTGGCGCGCCGCGCGAATGCGGCTCGTCCATCGGTCATACTAGAGCAACCATGCGCCATTTTCCACAGGACGCAATGCCGCGGTCTTAACTTATGTCAAGCGAACCTAATGTTTTCAGGGTCTTCCCCAGGTCAAGGTCGACTTAAGAATCGATCTGAAGGGGCTTTTTGCCACGTCGCAAACAGGGAGGGGTTTGAGGCGCAAATGCGCAGGTGCGCTTGCTTTTGTGATGTATAGAATGTTGACTTGGGAACATTAAAAAAAAGGGAGTACCACTATGACGAAAATCAAATTCCACCGCCTGACCATCGCCACCGCTACCGCAGTCCTCGCGCTCGGCACCTTGCCGGCGATGGCGGCTGAAGCAGAAAGCTGCTCCGCCGTCCGCTTCTCCGACGTCGGCTGGACCGACATCACCTCGACCACAGCAACCGCGTCCGTGCTGCTCAAGGCGCTCGGCTATGAGCCCACCGTCACGGTTCTCTCGCTGCCGGTCACCTATACCTCGATGAAGAACAAGGACATCGACGTCTTCCTCGGCAACTGGATGCCGAGCCAGTCCAACGACATCAAGCCCTATACCGAAGACAAGTCGGTCGAATCCTACGGCCCCAACCTCGAGGGCGCGAAGTACACGCTGGCCACCAACGCCAAGGGCGCCGAGCTCGGCATCAAGGACTTCGCCGACATCGCCAAGCAGAAGGACGCGCTGGAAGGCAAGATCTACGGCATCGAGCCGGGCAATGACGGAAACCGCATCGTACTCGAGCTGATCGAGAAGAACGAATTCGGCCTCGAAGGCTTCGAAGTCGTCGAATCCTCCGAACAGGGCATGCTCGCCCAGGTCGCCCGCGCCGAACAGGACGGCTCGCCGGTCGTCTTCCTCGGCTGGGCTCCGCACCCGATGAACGCCAACTTCAAGCTGACCTACCTGACGGGCGGCGACGCGACCTTCGGCCCGAACTTCGGCGGCGCCTCGGTCTACACCAACATTCGCGCCGGCTACCTCGCCGAATGCCCGAACGTCGGCAAGTTCATCACCAACCTCAAGTTCTCGCTCGACATGGAAAACCTCGTCATGGGCGGCATTCTGAACGAGGGCAAGGATCCGGAAGTCGCGGCGACCGATTGGCTGAAGGCCAACGGCTCGGCGATCGAGCCGTGGCTCGCAGGCGTCACCACCAAGGACGGCGGCGACGCTCTGGCAGCGGTCAAGACCGCACTCGGCCTCTGAGGCAACTGACTAAGGGAGCGGCGAAAGCCGCTCCCTCTTCATTCAGGAGTATCACAAGCCGAAAAGGCACTGGGGAACCATGGACTGGCTGACGGATTACAAGATCCCGATCGGGGTTGGCGCCAAGGAGGCAGTCAACTGGCTGACCACCAATCTGAAATTCTTTTTCGACTTCATTGCGACGATCCTCAACGCATCGATCAATGCAATGCTGTTCGTGCTTCAAGCGCCCTATCTGAAGGGTACGGCCTATGCGGAATTCTATCCGCTGGTCATGATCGTCGCGTTTACCGGCGTGGCCTGGCTGATGCGACGCTCCATGGGCATCGCGGCCTTCACGCTCGTCGGCCTGCTGGTCATCTACAACCAGGGCTACTGGAAAGAGACCATGGAAACGCTGGCCCTTGTGCTGGCCGCGACCGGCGTCTCGATGGTGGTCGGCATCCCGATCGGCATCGCCGCGGCCCGCCGTCCTTGGCTCTATTCCGGCATCCGGCCGATCCTCGACCTGATGCAGACGATCCCGACCTTCGTCTACCTGATCCCGGCACTGATCTTGTTCGGCCTCGGCATGGTGCCGGGCCTGATCGCCACGGTCATCTTCGCCATTCCCGCGCCGATCCGGCTCACCCGCCTCGGCATCATCTCCACCCCGCCGTCGCTGGTTGAAGCAGCCCAGGCCTTCGGCGCCACGCCCTCCCAGGTGCTGCGCAAGGTCGAACTGCCCTTCGCCATGCCGCAGATCATGGCCGGCCTGACCCAGACCATCATGCTCTCGCTGTCGATGGTGGTGATCGCCGCCCTCGTCGGCGCAAGCGGGCTCGGCGTACCGGTCGTTCGCGCCCTCAATACCGTCAACATCGCCAAGGGCTTCGATTCCGGCCTCTGCATCGTCATCCTCGCCATCATCCTCGACCGCATCTTCCGGTCATCCGACGAAGGAGACGCCGCATGACCGCCGTTCAATTCGACAATGTCTCGATCATTTTCGGACCGAACCCGCAGCGCGCGCTGACCATGGCCGATGCAGGCCGCAGCCGCGACGAGATCAGCGCCGAGACCGGGCTGGTTCTCGGCGTGGCCAATGCCTCGCTCGACATCAAGGAAGGCGAGATCCTGGTTCTGATGGGCCTGTCGGGCTCCGGCAAGTCGACGCTGCTGCGCGCCGTCAACGGGCTTGCGCCCGTGGTGCGCGGCGACGTCAAGGTGTTCAACGACGGCAAGACGACCAATCCCTACACCTGTTCGCCACAGCAGCTGCGCGATCTGCGCATGCACACCGTCTCCATGGTGTTCCAGCAGTTCGGCCTGCTGCCGTGGCGCACGGTTGCGGAAAACGTCGGCTTCGGCCTCGAACTGGCCGGCGTGCCCGATGCCGAGCGCAAGCTGCGGGTGGAAGAACAGCTTGAGCTGGTCAACCTGGCGAAATGGTCCACGCGCAAGGTACAGGAACTGTCGGGCGGCATGCAGCAGCGCGTCGGACTGGCCCGCGCCTTTGCCACCGGCGCTCCGATCCTTTTGATGGACGAGCCCTTCTCGGCCCTCGATCCGCTGATCCGCACCCGCCTGCAGGACGAACTCCTCGAGTTCCAGCGCCGCCTGAAGAAGACCATTCTCTTCGTCAGCCACGACCTCGACGAGGCCTTCCGCATCGGCAACCGCATCGCCATCATGGAGGGCGGACGGATCATCCAGTGCGGCACGCCGCAGGAGATCGTGCGCAACCCGGCCGACCAGTACGTCGCCGATTTCGTCCAGAACATGAACCCGATCAACATGCTGACCGCCCGAGACGTCATGCATCCCGGCGTCGGAAGCGGCCCCAACGAGGGCAGCGTCGCCGGCACGGCCAAGCCCGAGACGCCGCTCGTCGAGATCCTCGACGTGCTGTCGCGCCAGCCCGGGACAATCGGCGTGGTTGACAACGGCGCGATCATTGGGACGATCTCGGCGCAGGATGTCGTCGCCGGACTTACCCTGCACCGGCGCAAGGCCTGAACGGACGCATCCGTTCAGGCGACATCGCATGAAACGGAGAAAGCCATGACGGACAAACCCTCGGTGATTCGCGAAACCGACGACGAGGCGCGCGGGCTTGCCCGCCGCCTCCTTCGCTCCGCGCGCTATGTCGCACTCGCAGTCATCGATCCCCAGACCCGCTTCCCCTCCGTCAGCCGCGTGCTGCTGGGAACCGACACCGACGGTTCGGCGGTCATTCTCGTCTCGGCGCTCTCGGCCCACACAAGGGCTCTTGAGGCCGACCAGCGGGCGTCCCTGCTGGCCGGCGAGCCCGGCAAGGGCGATCCGCTCGCCCATCCGCGCCTCACGCTTCAGTGCATCGCCGAGCCCGTCGAGCGCAGCAGCCCGGCGCATGACCGCCTCAGAAGCCGGTTCATCGCCCGCCATCCGAAGGCGAAGCTCTACATCGATTTCCCCGATTTTCGCTTCTTCCGGCTCATCCCCCAGTCGGCCAGCCTCAATGGCGGCTTCGGCCGCGCCTATCTGCTGCCTGGCGAAGACTTCCGAATCACGCCCGAACCCACCGGAGATTTCTCCGGAAGGGAGCTGGAACTACTGCAAGATTTAGTGAGTACAAAACCAGAACTCGCGCAGCGGGTGGCGACCCAACACTGCGGCCAAAAGCCGGGAAGGTGGGCTTTTTGTGGCCTGGACCGGGCCGGAATTGACCTAATTTCAGGCGATTTACTGGTTAGATACGATTTTGGGCATCATATAGGGTCGCAGGCGGAACTCTATTCCATGTTCGCTAATACAGCATACCCGATACCTTAAATTTAGGCATATACAATTTTTTGAGTATTGTTAGAGTTCTAACATAACCAATTTGATGGATTGCAAACCGTCGCCTTCCCCCCGAGGCCCGGAAAACGAAAGTTGATATGATGAAAACCAAGGCATTGTCCGACCAGTCCATTGCAGCCGCCGGCCTTCTTACCGCCATGGCAAACCCCAAGCGCCTCATGATCCTCTGCAGCCTGGTCGAAGGCGAAGTCCCCGTCGGCGTCCTCGCCACCCAGGTCGGCCTCAGCCAGTCCGCCCTGTCCCAGCACCTTTCCAAATTGCGCGCCCAGAAGCTGGTGAAGACCCGCCGCGATGCGCAGACCATTTACTATTCCAGCACCTCCGAATCGGTCATCAAGATCCTCGGCACGCTGGAAGACATCTATTGCTCGACCACGGCTAGTAGTAAAACGGCCGCCTGACATTGCGCCGCCGGTGGCGGCAACAGGCAGATCGATCGAGACCTGACGCTCGCCCGATCTGAACTTCGGCACTTTGGAAATCACGCGATTACATGCTTGGACCGGCAGATCTCTGATTTGCCGGTCCTTGTTTTTCACAATGCGGGGATTTGCAGCAATGCAGGCACCGACCCCTCGCTTGGGAACGCCGGGATCGGCACCTGCCAGCGCTTGCCGCCGGTCAGCCGGATGATGCCCAATCTGCCCTTCGGGTCGACCATCCTGCAATCGCCACTTTCCACCATCGACCTTGCCCTGAGCTTGACGACAAGCCCGGCGCCTTCCGTTACGTGAAGTACGGAAGGCGCCGAGCCACCGATACGGCCTAGCTGCCGACCACGGCACTGTCGTCTCGGCTGAGCACGATCAGCGCCGGGCGAGCCGGCTGGCCTTGCTTGAAGTCCGGCCAGCTGGTCCCGGCATCGGCGATCGAGGCGGCATCCTCGTCATCCTCGAAGCGCAGTTCGCCGGGGTGCTGGATCGAGATGAACACCGTCTTGCCATCCGGGGTGAAGGTCGGCGAGCAGCATTCCGAACCGATGGGCGCGACGTAGAAGAGCTTCGGCAGCGCACGCCCCTCGCCCTCGGTGTCCATGACGAACAGCGCATCGGCAATGCCCTCGGGCGGCGGGCCGTCGGTTGCCACCCACAAGCGACCGGACGGGTCGACCGACAGGTTGTCGGGGTCGGTGAACCAGCCATTGGCCGAGGTCGCCGGGTGGAACATGGCGCCGTCCTCGGCCACCGCCGGATTGCCGCACAGGACGAAGACGTCCCATTTGAAGCTGTCCGCGGCAAAGTCTGCCTTGTCCGGCCCGCCGGGAGGCACCAGTTCGAGCAGGTGACCATGCGGATTGGGTCCGCGCGGGTTGGCGGCGTTCACCTGCTCGCCCTCGTCCCCCTCGCCGGTCGGCAGACGGTCCTCGTTCTCGGTCATCGCCACGTAGAGCTTGCCGGTCTTTGGATGAACCACGAAGCCTTCCGGCGCATCCATCGGCGTCGCCCCCAGAAGGTCGGCGGCAGCCCGGGTGTTGAGAGTCACGTCGGCCTGGGTCGCAAACCCGGCCTCCGCCGTCAGCGGGCCCTCGCCGGCCACCAGCGGCAGCCATCTCATCGTGCCGTCGCTCTCGAACTTCGCCAGCGACAGCGTACCGTTGTCCAGCAGGTCGCGGTTGGCGGCGCGGTCGGTCGGGTTCCACGGGTCGCGGGTGACGAAGCGGTAGAGATATTCGAAGTCGTCGTCGTCGCCCATGAACACCACGACGCGGCCATCCGGCGCGACCGCGCACTGCGCGCCCTCATGGGTGAAGCGGCCGAGCGCAGTGCGCTTGACCGGCTTGGCCGTCGGGTCGAGCGGGTCGATCTCGACCACCCAGTCGAACCGCATCCATTCGTTCGGCTCTTCCTCGAAGCGGAAGCGCGGCTCGATCCGCCCGGCGCCGTAGATGTCGTTGTCCTCCTCGTCCCAGCCCTGGCGCTCGACCAGTTCCTGGTTGGGCAGGGTGGTGAAATCGCCGGCAAAGACGTCCATCGAGCCTTCCTCGCCCGACAGCAGCGTGCCCCAGGGGGTGATGCCGCCATTGCAGTTGGAAATGGTGCCGAACACCGTCTTGCCCGTGGGATCCGCCTTGGTCTTCAGCCGATCGTCGCCGGCGGCCGGACCGGAGAGCACCATTTCCGTGCCCATGTGGATGCGGCGATTGTACTGGCCGTCGCGCACGATCTCCCACTGCCCGTTCGTCTTCTTCACTTCAAAGACCGACAGGCCGACCGAGGCCATGACGGCGCGGATCTGGTCGTCGGTCAACTTTTCGCGATAGTCGTCCGCCGTCAGCCCCGGAAACATCAGGAACGGGGTCGCATATTCGTGGCTGACCAGCATCAGCCCGTGCTCGGAGCTTGCCGATCCCTGCGGCAGCGGCATGAAGAACGTGAAATCGTTGTTGTAGCCGAACTGGCGCTCGGCCGCCTTGCCGTCGAGCGTGGCCGGATCGAAGGCCGGGCTGTCCGCAAACAGGCTGTCGCCCCAGCGCGCCAGGATCTGGCGGCTGTAGCCGGTCGGCCAATGATCCTCCCGGTCGCGCACGCGCGTCAGTTCGGCAAAGGTCAGCGTGGAGACTTCGGCAGCACTTGCCGTGCGGCCAAGATAGGGCATGGCGACGGCGCCGGCAGTGAGCGCCAGGAAGCCTTTCAGAACGCTGCGGCGTTCGATGCCGCTGGCGAGCACGGTACCATAGGTCTCTGCGAATGCGCGGCGCGGGTTCGGCCGCGCCCTGGTCTTCTGGCGGTCTGACATAGGTTCTCCCGGTAAATGCAATGAATTGATCTGAAATACAGGCAACGGACCTTGGTCCGGATGCTTGCGCTCGCAAGTCTAGCGGCGTCGCGCGAAGTCCTGATGACGGTCGGAAAGTCAAAAATACTTGCCGAAGGACCGCCCGTTCGGGCCTTGGCGCGGCTGTCGGCCGGGCAAACATAACCGGAACCAGCACCATCCATGATGTTTCGTGATGACGGTTGACGACCTTGGTCGCCCTGTTAATTTGTCCGGGTTTTCTCGAATATCCGGCATATTCGCCGCCAACCGGGAAATGGCCGCCCGCAACACAAAGGCCATGGAGAAATTTGATGTCGAACCGCCTGAATACAACGCCCAACGACCTGCGCGCCTTCTGGATGCCGTTCACGGCAAACCGCCAGTTCAAGAAGGAACCGCGCCTCTTCGTCGGCGCCAAGGACATGTACTACACGACCCATGACGGCCGCCAGGTGCTCGATGGCACCGCCGGTCTCTGGTGCGTCAATGCCGGCCACTGCCGCCCGAAGATCACCGAGGCGATCCGCGAGCAGGCCGGCGAACTCGACTACGCCCCGGCCTTCCAGCTCGGCCACCCCAAGGCCTTCGAGCTTGCCAACCGCCTCGTCGACATCGCGCCGGAAGGCATGAACCACGTCTTCTACACCAATTCCGGTTCGGAATCGGTCGACACCGCGCTCAAGATCGCGCTCGCCTACCAGCGCGTGAAGGGTGAAGGTTCCCGCTTCCGTCTGATCGGCCGCGAACGCGGCTATCACGGCATCAACTTCGGCGGCATGTCGGTCGGCGGCATTGTCTCCAACCGCAAGATGTTCGGCACGCTGCTGACCGGCGTCGACCATATGCCCCACACCCACCTGCCGGCCAAGAACGCCTTTACCAAGGGCCAGCCGGAATACGGCGCCGAGCTCGCCGACGAGCTGGAGCGCATCGTCGCCCTGCACGACGCCTCGACCATCGCCGCCGTCATCGTCGAACCGGTCGCGGGTTCGACCGGCGTTCTCATCCCGCCGAAGGGCTATCTGCAGCGCCTGCGCGAGATCTGCACCAAGCACGGCATCCTGTTGATCTTCGACGAAGTCATCACCGGTTTCGGCCGCCTCGGCGCGCCCTTCGCCACCCAGTTCTTCGACGTCAAGCCGGACATCATCACCACCGCCAAGGGCCTGACCAACGGCGTCATCCCGATGGGCGCCGTCTTCGTCACCTCCGAGATCCATGATGCCTTCATGACCGGTCCGGAGCACATGATCGAGTTCATGCACGGCTACACCTATTCCGGCAACCCGATCGCCTCGGCCGCCGGTCTCGGCACGCTCGACACCTACCGCGACGAGGGCCTGCTGACCCGCGCCGCCGAGCTTGCGCCCTACTGGGAAGAGAAGCTGCATTCGCTGGCCGACTGCCCGAACGTCATCGACATCCGCAATATCGGTCTGATCGGCGCCATCGAGCTCGCGCCCATTGCCGGCGAGCCGACCAAGCGCGCCTTCAACGCCTTCCTCAAGGCCTACGAATCCGGCCTCCTGATCCGCACCACCGGCGACATCATCGCACTCTCGCCGCCGCTGATCATCACCAAGGACGAGATCGACGAACTGTTCGACAAGCTGCGCAAGGTGCTGGTGAACAATATCTGAGCCTGGAGTTCAGAGCAGGATCCGAAGCGGCCGGCAACGGCCGCTTCTTTCGTTTCGGCCGCTCGACAACCCATGCGTCGCGCCGGCACGGCGACCACCTCAGCTGCCATCCACCGGCCACCACGCCCGCGTCCCCTCTTCTCCCCATCGGGGGTGAGGAATGGTCGGCGCAGCCGACGAGACGATCCGGTGGATCGTCTCGAATGACGAACGCCCGGAGCCAAAGCGAAGGGCCGGCAGAGGTGGCGCGTAGCGCCGGATGAGGGGGTGGCGAAGCCCTGCCCATGCGACCGGGGGAATGGGTGAGGCCCACAGAGGACATGCGCCCGACCATTCACCCAAGAGACAAGCAATCGTGAGGTAACGCCCTGGGGACAGCAGCCGGGGCATGCCCCCCTCATCTGCCCTTCGGGCATCTTCTCCCCGCCGGGGAGAAGAGGGCGTCGGCGCCAGCCTTACGCTACCCCTCCACACCGCGCCGCCTTGCCGCATACGGCAGCGCGAACAGGTATATCCCCGTGATGAGCAGCGGGATGAGCGGCACCAGCACCAGCAGGCCGATCCACACGGCCGGTTCAGCCATGCCCATGGCGGCGATGTTGGCAATGACGGCAAGCGTGAAGGCCAGCGACAGCCAGCGGTGAATTTGCCTGATCCATGTGTTCCAGCGCATGGGCGCACTCCTTTCGATTGCGGGCCGCAGACGCTGGCCCGGTTGAAATCCCGGTGGTTCTCGGTAAAGCACGGCAGCGCCGTCCGCGGCCCCGCCCTGAGACGGAAGCGCGTGATGATGACGGCCGCAAAGGCCGGAGTTCTGCGTCGGAGGAAGCGGGGTCGACCGCCTCAGTCCATGCGCGCCAAAACGTCTTCCAGGCTGTCGATGAAACGCGGCCAGCCCTGTTTGGCGCCGCCGTAGAACATCGGCTGGTCGGCCTTGAAGCCGGTCTGCTCCATGCGCAGCATGGTGCCCTTTTCCGTCGGCGTCAGCGTCCAGGTGACGACGCTTTCCAGCGGCTTCGCGTTCCAGCTGTAGGACAGCTTGCGGTTTTCCTCGACGGTGCGCACGCTGCATTCGACCGTGCCCCAATCGGCCCGAAGCGTGAAAGCATGGCCGACCGCCGGCTTGAACTCGTTCTTCATCAGCCATTCCTCGATCAATTGCGGCTGGGTGAGCGCGCGCCAGATCTTCTCCGGCGCATGCGGCAGCTCCCGTTCGACCACGACGGAAAGCGTCTTGCTGGCAGTATCGGTCATTGATCCATCCTCTTGAGCAGGTCCTCGAGATCGTCGAACCGGCTTTCCCAGAAGCCGGTCATCTGTTTCGTCCAGTCGACCAGCGGCGCCAGCGCCTCGAGACGGGCGCTGTAATGCGTCTGGCGCCCCTCGTGCCGGTCGAGCACCAGGCCCGCCCGCTTCAGCACGCCGAGATGCTTCGACACCGCCGGCTGCGACACGCCGGCCTGCGCCGTCAGCGCGCCGACCGTCTGCTCGCCCCGGCGGCAGAGCCGCTCGAAGATCGCCCGGCGCGTCGGATCGGCCAGCGCGGAGAAGAGAAAGTCAGGCGTGTCGCTCATCGAAATTCATAACCCGTTGACTATTGATCAGTTCAATAACTCTCCGGTTATGGGTTTGTCAAGACCGGCCGCCGGGTTGCAAAAACCGCAAGGCTGAACGGCGGAATAAGTCGTACACTGCGCGAAATACGACTGGTCAGCCCGCCCGCCCCGGTGTCTAATGAGGCCCCGCTAAAGAGCGCCTGCAATCATCCCGGCGGCCGAAAACCGCCGGGAAAAGACCGCTGTTCGGGAGCAGCAGAAAAACGGCGCCCATCCAAGGAGAAAAGACATGAACCTGAAACTGCTGACGAGCACCGCACTGGTCGCCGCCCTCGCCTTCGCGTCCGGAGCACGCGCCGAGATCGTCATCGGCCTGATCGCGCCGCTCACCGGCCCCGTCGCCGCCTATGGCGAGCAGGTCAAGCACGGCGCCGAAGTCGCCGTCGACGAGATCAACAAGCAGGGCGGCATCCTCGGCGAGACCGTGGTGCTGAAGCTCGCCGACGATGCCGGCGAACCCAAGCAGGGCGTCTCCGCCGCCAACCAGCTGGTCGGCGACGGCATCCGCTTCGTCGTCGGCCCGGTCACGTCCGGCGTCGCCATCCCGGCCTCCGACGTGCTCGCCGAAAACGGCGTGCTGATGGTCACGCCGACCGCGACGGCCCCGGATCTCACCAATCGCGGCCTGACCACGGTGCTGCGCACCTGCGGCCGCGACGACCAGCAGGCCGAAGTCGCCGCAAAATATGTGCTCGCCAACCTCAAGGACAAGAAGGTCGGCATCATCAATGACAAGGGCCAGTACGGCAAAGGCCTGGCCGACGCCTTCAAGAAGACCCTGAACGAAGGCGGCGTGACCGAGGTCTTCAACGACGCGCTCACCCCCGGCGACAAGGACTTCAGCGCGCTGACGACCCGCCTCAAGGCCGAGAATGTCGAAGTCATCTATTTCGGCGGCTATCACCCCGAAGGCGGCCTGCTCGCCCGCCAGCTCGCCGACCTCGGCGTCAAGGCGACGATCATCGGCGGCGACGGCCTGTCGAACAGCGAATTCGCCTCGATCGGCGGGGATTCCGCCAATGGCGCGATCTTCACCAACGCCTCCGATGCGTTGAAGAACCCGGATTCCAAGGCCGCAGCCGACGCGCTGGCCGCCAAAAACATTCCGGCCGAAGCCTTCACGCTCAACGCCTATGCCGCCGTCGAGGTGTTGAAAGCCGGCATCGAGAAGGCCGGCAGCGCCGAGGATGCCGCGGCCGTTGCAGCAGCGCTCAAGACCGGCGAACCGATCGCCACCGCCATCGGCAAGGTCACCTACGGCGAAACCGGCGACCTCACCTCGCAGAGCTTCTCGCTGTTCAAGTGGGACGCCGGCAAGATCGTCGCCGTCGAATAAGCGTCAAGCCGCCTGTTCGGACACCAGAGCAAACAAGGGGCGGCCGGCGACGGCCGCCTCATTGCTGAGAACCCCGGCGCGGACGTGATACCACCCGCCTTGCATCAATTCCCGCAGCCCCATGCGTTTGCCCGACACAGACCCGGCGAATCCTCTATGCTGCAAGGCACATGAGCCGCGAGGGAGGATACAGCCTTGACCGAGACCGTCCGGATCGAAAGCGACACGCTGACCGTGGAGGTCTCCTCGCTTGGCGCCGAGATGCAATCGCTCGCCCACAAGGACGGCCGGTCCTTCCTGTGGAGCGGCGATCCCGCCTGGTGGTCGGGCCGCTCGCCCATCCTCTTTCCGATCGTCGGCAAGGCACCGGGCGATGTGGTGGAAATCGCAGGCCGCCCCTTCCCGATGAAGCAGCACGGCTTTGCCCGCCGCAGCGAATTCGCCCTGGTGGAAGAGGGCCAAAACGTCTGCCGCCACAGGCTCGGCGCCAGCGACGAGACGAAGGCGAGCTACCCCTTCGACTTCACGCTGGAGCTGGAACACCGGCTGCACGGAAACAGGCTGATGGTCACCGCGACGGTCGCCAATCTCGGCCCTTCGCCCATGCCCTATGGCATCGGCTTCCATCCGGCCTTCGCCTGGCCGCTGCCGGGCGGCGAAGGCAGGCCGCACCGGATCGTGCTCGACAATGGCGGGGAGCCGCCGCTGCAGCGTCTGGCCGACGGCCTGCTTGCACCGGAGCGGCACGCCTCGCCCTTCTCCGAAGGCAGCCTCCTGCTCTCCCCCGGCCAGTTTGCCGATGACGCAATGATCTTTCCCGAGGGGGCCGGCACCGCCCTCACCTACGGCGTAGAAGACGGGCCGACCCTGCGCTTTGCCTTCGACAACCTGCCGAACCTCGCGCTCTGGCAAAAGCCCGGCGCGCCCTTCCTCTGCATCGAGCCCTGGCACGGCATGGCGGCCCATGCCGACGGCACCGCCGAACTTGTCGAGCGGCCGTTCACCGTTGCGCTCGCCGCCGGCGACAGCGCGGGCTACGGTTTTTCGGTCGAGATTGTCGGCTGAGGCACGGTTGGGCCAGGCAACACACCCCAGCCGTGAGGGGTCTTGCGGCCGTCAGAGCCAGCCGCGCCGTTTGAAATAGTAGAAGGGTCCGGCAGCCGACAGCACCATCAACAGGATCGCCCAAGGATAGCCGAGGGCAAACTGCAGCTCGGGCATGAACTCGAAGTTCATCCCGTATATCGATGCGACCAGCGTCGGCGGCAGGAAGACGACCGATGCCACGGTAAAGATCTTGATGATCTGGTTCTGCTCCAGGTTGATCAACCCGAGCGTGGCATCCAACAGGAAGTTGATCTTGCCCGAGAGAAAAGCAGCGTGGTCTCCAAGCGACGAGGCGTCACGCTGCAACAGCTTGACGAGCTGGCGAATCTCCTTGGTCGGCTTGCGGCTCGGCGTCTCCAGCGCCGCGTGATAGGCGACCACCCGTGACATCGTGACCAGGCTTTCGCGCACGCTGCTGAGAAAGTCGCCCTTCTGCCCGAGTTGCTCGATCAGCGACTGCAGGTCCTTGGTCTTCTTGGTCGAGGACGAAGACTTGCCGCGAAACACTTCGCGGGAAATGCCGTCGATCTCGTTGCCGATCCGCTCCAGCACGTCCGCCATCCGGTCGATGACCGATTCCATTACGCCGAGCATCAGGTCGGCGCCGGTCGCATAGACCTGGCTGTTGACCCGCAGTGCCCGCGCGGCGAACATCGCGAACGGCTTGGGATCGGCATGCCTCACCGTGACCAGTGTCCTGCCCTTGAGGATGAAGGTGACTGGGGTCTTGATCGGCTCCTGGGCATCGAGATTGGTCAGCAACGTCATGGTCATGAACTCGGCACCATCCTCCTGATAGAGCCGGGCGGAAAGCTCGATCTCCTCCATCTCGTCGCGGGTCGGAATGGAGATGCCAAGATCTGCCTCGACCTGCCGGGATTCGGCAGTCGTCGGGCTGATCAGGTCGTACCAGAGTATGGCTGGCGCGGTGTCCGAAGTCACGGATTCGGATTGAATCTGCAAGACAAGACGTTCCGCGTCGCGGCAATAGATGCGCAGCATGGCAATGCTCCTTCAGGGCAACAGGCCCGCCCGGAGCAGGAACACCGTTCCTTCACCGAACAGGTCGGAAAATGAGCGTCGAACTTCGACTATCGGGGTCCATTTACGTGTTCCTTGGAAACGACGGCAGAAGGCGCCATCGTCGGTCGGGTTGGGCTAAAAGCGGCGATGCGTCAAGTATTTTTTGCACTGCGGTCGGGGCCTGGTCACGCGCCACTTCGTAAGCCTCCGTTATGGCTTTCCATCCGCGTCCAGACCGTGCCATGTATCGATGCGAAGCGCTTGCTCGACCCAATCCGGACAGACCAGAGGCCCCATGACCGTTATCGCATCCTGCCTTTACCAGAGCGGCCACAAGGTCTGCGACGTGTCCCTGCCGGAGGCGGCACCACCGACCGAAACAGACGGATTCATCTGGATGGGCCTTCACGAGCCAAGCCCGGAGGAGATGGCACAAGTTCAGCAGGCCTTCGGTCTCCACCCGCTTGCCGTCGAGGATGCGCTCAACCTGCACCAGATGCCGAAGATAGAGGTATTCGGCCACCAGCTCTTTGTCAGCGCCAAGTCGGCAAAGCTCGAAGGCGACCGTATCATCTACGGACAGACCTCGATCTTCGTCGGCGCCCACCACATCATCACCGTTCGCCTCGGCTCGGCGCGCGCCCATACCCAGCTGCGCGCCCAGGTCGAGGAAACGCCGCAATTCCTGCGCCAGGGGCCTGACTATGTGCTGCATGCCATTCTCGACTTCCTGGTGGACGGCTATCTGCCGATCGTCGAGAAGATCGAGGACAATGTGCTCGACATGGAAAAGCAGATGCTTGTCTCCTTCCTGGAGCGGGAGCAAATCCGCCGCCTGTTTCGCCTGCGACGGCAGGTGATCCTGTTCCAGCGCATCCTTCTGCCGACCAGCGAGGTGGCCAGCAAGCTGGTGCATCTCGACCTGCCTTCGCTCGATCCGGAAGCGAAACCGTTCTTCCGCGACGTTTTCGACCATGTGAACCGCGTGCAAGGAATGCTGACGGGCCTGCGCGAGATCATCATGTCGGTCTTCGAAGCAAGCAACCTGCTTGAGCAGCAGCGCCAAGGAGTTATCACCCGCCAGTTGGCGGCATGGGCAGCGATTCTCGCGGTCCCGACCGCGATCGCCGGCATCTACGGCATGAACTTCGAGCACATGCCTGAATTGAAGACACAATACGGATATTTTGTCGTCCTGGGCGCTATCGCGATACTCTGTGGCATCCTCTACTGGCGCTTCAGGAAGTCCAGATGGCTCTGACGCAGCGGCCGGACGCGGCCGTGCGCAAAGGACGTGCTCTGTCTCCCCTTCCCCCGCACCGTCCCTGCCAGCTACACTCCTGCTCAACCGAAATCGGAGTATTCAGCGCATGAGCACCTTGGAAAACCGCATCGACCAGGGCACCGGCCGTACCCCCGCCGACATCGTGCTGAAGAACGGCCGCTACTTCGATCTGGTCACCGGCGAGATCGTCCCCTCCGACATCGCCATCTGCGGCGACACCATCGTCGGCACCGGCGAAAGCTATGAGGGCCGCGAGGAGATCGACATTTCCGGCAGGATCGTCGTGCCGGGCTTCATCGACACCCATCTGCACATCGAAAGCTCGCTGGTCACGCCGCATGAATTCGACCGCTGCGTCCTGCCCTATGGCGTCACCACCGTGATCTGCGACCCGCATGAGATCGCCAATGTGCTCGGCGCCGAAGGCATCCGGTTCTTCCTGGAGAGTTCCGAACGCACTATCATGGACATCCGCGTCCAGCTCTCCTCCTGCGTGCCGGCCACCCATCTGGAAACCTCCGGCGCCGATCTGCCGATCGAGGCGCTCCTGCCTTTCCGCCACCATCCCAAGGTGATCGGGCTTGCCGAGTTCATGAATTTTCCCGGCGTGATCCACAAGGATCCGATCTGCATGGCCAAGCTCGAGGCCTTCCAGGACGGCCATATCGACGGCCACTCGCCGCTTCTGTCCGGCCGCGACCTCAACGGCTATCTCTCCGCCCGCATCCGTACCGACCACGAATGCACCAATGTGCCGGAAGCCATGGAGAAGATCCGCAAGGGCATGCACATCCTGGTGCGCGAAGGCTCGGTGTCGAAGGACCTGCACGCCCTGATGCCGATCCTCACCGAACGACTCTCCCCCTTCCTGGCACTCTGCACCGACGACCGCAACCCGCTCGACATCGCAGAAGAGGGCCATCTCGACTACATGATCCGCACCGCGATCGCCCATGGCGTCGATCCGCTCGCCGTCTACCGCGCCGCCTCGATCTCGGCGGCCCGCGCCTTCGGCCTGCGCGACCGGGGCCTCGTCGCTCCCGGCTGGCGCGCCGACCTCGTCGTCGTCGACAGCCTCGAGAGCTGCAAGGCGCAGATGGTCTTTGCCGCCGGCCGCCGCGTTACCGACGCCCTGTTCGCCACCCGCGAGGCGGTCGCCCCCGTCGGCCTCGACAGCGTGAAGGCGCGCATCGTCAAGGCCGCCGATTTCGGCGTGCCGGTCACCGAGGGCGAAACGCCGGTCATGGGCGTGCTGCCCGGCAAGATCATCACCGAATACCGCCGCTTCCGCCTGCCCTCCAACGGCAACCAGACCACCGTCGACCTCGACCGCGACATCATCAAGGTCGCCGTCATCGAGCGCCACGGCAAGAACGGCAACCATGCCAATGGCTTCGTCCAGGGCTTTGGCCTGAAGAAGGGCGCGATTGCCTCGACCGTCGGCCATGACAGCCACAATATCTGCGTGGTCGGCGTCTCCGAGGACGACATGGCGCTCGCCGCCAATCGCCTGGGCGAGATCAACGGCGGCTTCGTCGTCGTTGAGGACGGCAAGGTCACCGGCGAGATCGCCCTGCCCGTCGCGGGCCTGATGAGCCTCGAACCCTTCGAGGTGGTGCGCGACACGCTGCACGACCTGCGCAAGGCGGCCTATGCGCTCGGCACAACACTCCAGGAACCCTTCCTCCAGGTCGCCTTCCTGCCCCTGCCCGTCATCCCGCACCTGAAGATCTCCGACAAGGGCATGGTCGACGTCGACAAGTTCTGCCTGATCGGGTGAGGAGCGTCCATGCCTGTCATCCTTCGGATCGGAAGCCTGAAGTTCTTCTTCTACTCGAACGAAGGGGATCCGCGCGAGCAGATGCATGTCCACGTACGAGACTCGGGATCAGAAGCAAAGATATGGATCGAGCCATCGGTGCGGCTCTCTGCGAGCAAAGGCTTTGACCGCCGAACACTTCGGATTATCATGGGCCACGTTGCGAACAACAGGGCAACCATCGAAAGAGCCTGGCATGAACATTTCGGCGACTGAAGTAACGTTCGACGATCAGACGATGTGGGTGGCACTGGATGACGGCCGCACGGTCGGGGTGCCTTTGGCCTGGTTTCCCCGTCTGCTCAACGCAACGCCACAAGAACGGCTCGCGGTTGAGATAAGCCCGATGGGACTGCATTGGGACGAGTTGGACGAAGACATATCCATCGAAGGTCTTCTGGCCGGTCGCGGAGACCAGACCAGACCAGACGCCAGCCTCTCGCAGCAGAATAGCGCCGCCGAACGACCGTGAAGGCTGAAGCGATACACACTCCATCCCCCCTCCGCCAGCGCCTCGCTCGCCTCTATTTCGGTGAGGATGCCGCCGCCATCCGGTTCCAGTTCGCGCTGATGGTCATCGACCTCGCCATCATCGGCTTTTTCCTCGCCGGTCCCTACCTGCGCGACCGGCCGAGCTATCTGATCATCGACTATCTGATCGCCTTCTGGATCGCGGCCGAGCTGTTTGCCCAGTGGACGATTTCGTCCTCGACCCGGCGCATGTTTGCAAAGCCGATCGTCTGGGTCGATCTCTTCGTCCTCTGCACGCTCACGTTCCCGCAATGGCTGTTCAATTTCGGTTTCCTGCGCGTCGCCCGCATCTGGGCGGTGGCGCAGCGGCCGGTCTTCAAGCTGATGCTGCGGCGCCTCGGCCTGCGCGAACAGGTCGACGTCGTCACCGCCTTCATCAACCTGTTCGTCTTCCTCTTCCTGGTGACGGGTTTCGTCTACACCTTCTTCTTCTACCGCGAGGATGCCGGGACCGGTTTCATCGATGCCTTCTATTTCACCGTGGCCACCGTCACGACCACCGGATTTGGCGACATCACCCTGCCCGGCACGTTTGGCAAGCTCACCTCGATCGTCACCATTATCATCGGCATCTCGCTCTTCGTCCGCCTCGCCCAGGCGATCGTCCGGCCCTACAAGGTGTCCTTCCCCTGCCCGGAATGCGGGCTGCAGCGGCACGATGCGGATGCCGTTCACTGCAAGGCCTGCGGCCACATCCTCAACATCCCCGACGAGGGGCTTTGAGATCAAGCGGGCTCAGGCCACCGGCTTGCGGAAGTAGACGACGCGCTCGGTCTCGGCAAAGCCGAGCGCCTGATGCATCGCGTGCGAGACCCGGTTGTCGATCTCCGCATCGGAGGCCATCTCCTTGACGCCTTTCGCCCGTGCCCAGTCTTCAAAGGCCGCGATCAGCGCCCGCGCCACGCCTTGCTTTCGGAAGGCGGGCGCGACGTAGATCCCTTCGAGGAAGGCGACCGGCGATCCCTCGCAGCCATTGACATAGTCGAAACGCATGGCGGCTTCGAGAAATCCGGTCACGGCACCCGCCTCGTCGACGGCGACGAAGGCGGCCAGCGTGTCGGAACTGGCGAGAGCCTCATCGACCTCCGCGGCATGCCCCTGCCCGGTCTCCTCCGGCCAGAGCTGCTGCCGAAGATCAATCCAGCCGGCACGATCCGTAGCCGTCGCACGTCTGACCTCCATCGACACACCCTCCCTTCATATCCGCGCGCAAAATCCGTCCTGGGCCTCGACCAGCACCACGCCGTCGACCAGGCTGCCGGACAAGCCGGGCATGCCGACCAGTTCCTTGATCGCGATGCGCTGCGGCAGCTTCACCTCCTGCGGACCACCCCTCAGGTTGAAGACGAAGAGCAGCCGGTCCTCGCCCTTCTTGCGGGTGAAGGCGAGCACATCCTCGTCGAGGTCGAGGAATTCCATGTCGCCGTCGGTAAGCGCTGCATGCGCCTTGCGGAAGGCGAGCGTCTGCCGGTAGTGCTCCAGCACCGAGCCCTCCTTGCCGTCCTGCGTGTCGACCGCAAGCGCCGCATGCTCGGCCGGAACCCGCAGCCAGGGCTTGGCCGCCGTGGTGAAGCCGGCATGGTCCGTGGTCGAAACCCAGGGCATCGGCGTGCGGCATCCGTCGCGCCCCTTGAAGGCCGGCCAGAAGCGGATGCCATAGGGGTCGGTCAGGTCCTCGAAGGCGAGTTCCGCCTCCGGCAGTCCCAGTTCCTCGCCCTGGTAAAGGCAGATCGAGCCGCGCAGCGTCGACAGCACGCTGATGGCAAGCTTCGCCACCGCCTCCCGTTCGTCGGCATTCTGGGCAAATCGGCTGACATGGCGATGGACATCGTGGTTGGAAAAGGCCCAACACACCCAGCCGTCGGCGACCGACTTATGGAAGGCGTCAACGCAATGGCGAATATGGTTCGGGGTGAAATCGGGGCCTAAGAGATCGAAGGTGTAGCACATGTGCAGCTTGTCGCCGCCGGCGGTATAGGCCGCGACCGTTCTCAGCGACCGCGCCCCGTCGCCCACTTCGCCGACCGAGGTGCGGCCGTCATACTGGTCGAGCAGCGTGCGGAACCGCTTGAGGAAGCCGATGTTCTCCGGCTGGGTCTTGTCGTAGAGATGGCTCTGCATGCCGTAGGGGTTGACGTCCGGCGCGTCGAGCCCGGCCTCCTCGCTGTCGGGCATGTGAGCCGGATTGTCGCGCAGTTCCTTGTCGTGGAAATAGTAGTTCACCGTATCGAGGCGGAAACCGTCAACGCCGCGCTCCAACCAGAACCTCACCGCATCCAGCAGCGCCTCCTGAACCTCGCGATTGTGGAAGTTGAGGTCCGGCTGCGAGGCGAGGAAATTGTGCATGTAGTACTGCTTGCGCACCCCGTCCCACTCCCAGGCGGGACCGCCGAAGACCGAGAGCCAGTTGTTCGGCGCCGTGCCGTCCGGCTTGGCGGCGGCCCAGACGAACCAGTCGGCCTTTGGATTGTCGCGGCTCGTGCGGCTTTCCTTGAACCACGGATGCTGGTCGGATGTATGCGACAGGACCTGGTCGATGATCACCTTGAGGCCCAGGTCATGGGCCTTGGCCATCATCGCGTCGAAATCGGCGAGCGTGCCGAACATCGGGTCGACGTCACAATAATCGGAGACGTCATAGCCCATGTCCGCCATCGGCGAGGTGAAGAAGGGCGAAAGCCAGATGGCGTCGACGCCGAGCGAGGCGATGTAGGGCAGCCGCTCCGTCACACCCTTGAGGTCACCGATCCCGTCGCCGTCGGTGTCCTGGAAGGAGCGCGGATAGACCTGGTAGATGACGGCGCCGCGCCACCAGTCGGCATTGCTCTTCTGGGGCTTGGCCTTGGCCGGGCTCTTCGTCATGCGCGCTCCTCGAGGGGATGGTGAAACGGTGGGTGTGGCTGCGAATATAGGCCATGGCGCGCCTTAGGCGAGTGCCGAAATCGCACAGCGGCCAAGAGATGCAGCCACCTTCCCCGGCGACCCGCCTTGGCCTGCGTCATGGACCTGACATGCAGTTGTAACATTGCCCGCCCATAACGGCCCTGAACGATGGAGAAACCCTTGAGTCCCGAGGAAGCCTCCCGCTCGAGGCGGGTGTCCGAGCCGGGACGCGACGCGGACGACCGGCCCATGCGCCGCCGGGCCGCCACCGAGAGAACAGCGACCGCCCATGCCCAAGATCATGATCGTCACCGATGCCTGGCACCCGCAGGTGAACGGCGTCGTCCGCTCGATCGAGACGACCAACCGCGAACTGGCGGCCATGGGCTACGACGTGGTAATGATCACGCCGAGGCCGTTTCGCAGCATTCCCATGCCGACCTATCCGGAGATCCGCCTGTCGCTCGCCACCTACGGCCAGATCGCCCGCCGGATCGAGGCGGAAAGACCCGACTTCATGCACATCGCCACGGAAGGCCCGCTTGGCCTGATGGCGCGGCGCTGGTGCCTGAAGAAGCACATGCCGTTCTCGACCAGCTACCACACCCGCTTTCCCGAATATGTCCGCACCCGCGTGCCCGTTCCGCTCTCCTGGCTCTATGCCTATGTGCGCTGGTTCCACAATCGCGGCGGCGCCTGCATGGTGGCGACCGAAAGCCTGAGACGCGAACTGGCGGCCAAGGGCATCGCCAATCTCTGCCTGTGGAGCCGCGGCATCGACCTTGCGCTTTTCCATCCCCGCCCGCAGACCGAGACGCCCTTCGGGCTACCCCGCCCGATCTTCATGACGGTCGGCCGGGTCGCTGTGGAGAAGAACCTGCCCGCCTTCCTCGATCTCGACCTGCCGGGCTCCAAGGTCGTGGTCGGCGACGGCCCGGCTCGCGCCGAGCTTCAGGCCCGCTATCCGGGCGTGCTGTTCACCGGCGTAAAATTCGGAGAGGAACTGGCCAGCGCCTATGCGCAGGCGGATGTCTTCGTCTTCCCGTCGAAGACCGACACCTTCGGCAACACCATTCTGGAGGCACTCGGCTCCGGCGTTCCGGTCGCCGCCTATCCGGTCACCGGCCCCGCCGACATCATCCCGGAAGGGAGCGGCGCTGGCGCGCTTGACGAAGACCTGCGCAAGGCCTGTCTCGCCGCGCTGGAGCGATCACGCGAGGAGGCCCGGCACCTGGCCGAGGGCTATACCTGGCAGGCCGCGACGAAGCAGTTCCTCGACAATGTGATCGAGGCGAAGACGCAAGCCAAGCGGCGGCGCCTGTCGCGGCGCCAGCCTGTCCGCCCCGCGGATGCCTGATGGCGCAACCCTTGGAGGTCAGCGCTTCTTCTTGCGGTTTTCGAACGGATTTTCCGCCGCCTTGAAGTGAATGCGGATCGGCACGCCCGGCATCTGGAAATCGACCCGCAGGCCGTTCGTCAGATAGCGCACATAGCTCTCCGGCAGCGCATCGGCGCGCGTGCAGGAGATCATGAAGGCCGGCGGGCGGGCCTTCACCTGAGTCATGTACTTCAGCTTGATGCGTCGGCCCGACACGGCCGGTGGCGGATGCTGGACCTGGGTATGTTCGAGCCAGCGGTTGAGCTTGGCGGTCGAAATGCGCTTGTTCCAGATGCGGTCGGTTTCGATGATCGCCTGCATCAGCTTGTCCAGGCCATAACCCGTCTGCCCCGCCATCGGCACGGCACGGATGCCGCGCGCCTGCGGCAGCAGCCGGTCGGTCTTTTCGCGCAGTTCGGCCAGCACCGCCTGCGTGTCCTCGACAAGGTCCCATTTGTTGAAGGCAATCACCGCGGCGCGACCTTCGCGCAGCACCAGATCGACGATCTGCAGATCCTGCTTTTCGAACGGAATGGTGGCATCGAAGACAATGACGACGATCTCGGCAAAGCGGATGGCGCGCAGCGCATCGGCGACGGAGAGCTTTTCCAGCTTCTCCTGCACGCGGGCCTTGCGGCGCATGCCGGCCGTGTCGAACATCTTGATGGTGCGGCCGCGCCAGTCCCACTCGACCGAAATGCTGTCGCGGGTAATGCCGGCCTCGGGCCCGGTCAAAAGCCGGTCCTCGCCGAGGAAGCGGTTGATCAGCGTCGACTTGCCGGCATTCGGACGCCCGACGATCGCCACGCGCAGCGGCTTGGTCTCGTCATATTCCGGCTCGATATCCTCGCCCGCTTCGCCGCCGACTTCGTCAGCCGAGACCCGCACGTCCGTCTCCGCCTCGTCGATCTCTTCCGGAAACGCGCGCTCCTCGCCGATCGCCGAGACGATCGCGTCGCGCAGGTCGATCATGCCCTGGCCGTGCTCGGCAGAGATCGGCACGGGCTCGCCGAGGCCCAGCGTGAAGGCATCGTAGAAGCCGCCGTCGGAGCCCTTGGCTTCCGACTTGTTGGCGACCAGCACGACCGGCTTGCCGCTGCGGCGCAGGAGTTCGCCGAAGGTCTTGTCGAGCGGGGTCAGCCCCGCCTTGGCATCGACGACGAACAGCGTCAGGTCGGCATCGTCGATCGCCATCTCGGTCTGGGCGCGCATGCGGCCCTCGAGCGTGTCCGGCCCGGTCTCTTCGAGGCCGGCCGTGTCGATGATGGTGAAGCGGAGGTCGATCAGCTTGGCGTCGCCCGGGCGACGGTCGCGGGTGACACCCGGCGTATCGTCGACGAGCGCAAGCTTCTTGCCCACCAGGCGGTTGAACAAGGTGGACTTGCCGACGTTCGGACGCCCGACGATGGCGACGGTAAAGCTCATGACTGATCGTGTCCTTCTGGCGTTTCCGCCGTGCTGGCTTACGGCGCCTTGCCGGAAGCCGTGATGTTGTCGAGCAGGATCTGGGCGCGGCTGGCGACATTGCGCGGCGCCTCGGCATCCTCGACGATCTGTTCGAACCATTCGCGCGCCTTGGTCATGTCGCCGGCCTTATAGGCGGCCAGACCCAGCGCCTCGCGCGCCGAGTGGCGCATTGCGTCGCGCGGCGTCGCCATGGCTTCGACCTCGGCCGAAACCTGCTCATACGTGCCGTTGTCGATCAGCAGCCAGGCAGCCCGCATGCGGGCGACGTCGCGGATGACGGCCGGAACGGAGTTGTCTTTGCCGATCGCCGAGAAGGCGACGATCGCGGCGGTCGGATCGCCCTTTTCGGCATCGACGGTGGCCGAACGCATGCGCGCCAGCACCGCATAGGCACCGTAGCCATCCTTCTCGAGCGCTGCGAGCGCAGCCTTCGCCTCGTCCGCCTTGCCTTCGTTGGCCAGCGTCAGCGCCGCCAGAAACTTGTCGCCGGCATCCGACGACTGGCTTTCGTGCCAGTATTCATAGCCGCGATAGCCGGCTGTGCCGACAACGATCAGCACGGCGACGGCGATGACCATACGGCCGTAGGTTTTCCAGGCGTTGCGGAACTGGTCGGAGCGAAGCTCCTCATTGACTTCGCGGATAAAGCTGTCGTTGTTGTCAACCATGAATGCTTCCGGACCGGCCGGCCTTTCGATGCAATGTGATGCGTGAGCGGCCTTCTAACCGATTTTTCCGCACTTGTAAGCGGAAAACGGCAGGAAGGCCGGTTGGCAGGCGCGATGCCTCACATGGGAAGCGGCGCGACGCCGAACAGAAGCGCATGCAGCTTCCAGATGAACAGCCCCCAGACCAGCACGCCGACGACCACGGCCGCGAGGTCCCACTTGGCCGAGACGAACGGACGAAGGGTCACTTCGCCGGCACGCTGGCGGCGTTTGAGCGAGATGCGGGCGATCACGCCCCAGGCGAGGAAGGAGCCGAACAGCAGCACCGAGCGAAGGTCGCCATTGGAGAGAAGATGCGCCAGCGCCCAGATCTTCACCGACAACACCATCGGATGCTTGGCCTTCGTCGCGATATGGCCGGCCGGCAGCATTCCGGCGACCAGACAGATCACGGCAAACAGCATCAGCGTCAGCGTCAGATGCGTCATGCCCTTCGGCGGAAACCACAGATCGACGACCGGGGCCTGCCGCCAGCCGTAGATCAGGACGACGAGTGCCAGAATGCTGGCTAGGCCATGCACGCCCTTCCAGCCGTTCTCGCCGAGCTTTTGCACCATGGCCGTACGGAAACCGGGCGCAACGACGCGGATCATGTGCGTGCCGATAAAGAGAATGATCCCGAGGATCAGGATTGTCATGGTTTGGACCCCAATTGAACTTTCGTCTCCAAGGCATAAAGGTCCCGAACCGGAAATTCCACCCTGTTCAAAGCTTCGCCGCATTTGCCTGACAGAAAACCGCCTTGCTTTTTTCCAGGTTTTTCCATGTCGCGTTCCCTTGCCGCCCTTTGTCTCGCCCTCCTCCTCGCTCCGCCGGTTCTGGCCGAGCCGCAGGCCGTGGCGGAGCCAGCCCGGCCGAAACAGCTGCTGCTGATCTCCTTCGATGGCGCGCACGACAATGTGCTGTGGGAAAAGAGCCGCGACATCGCACGCCGCTCAGGCGCCCATTTCACCTACTTCCTCTCCTGCACCACGCTGATCCCGCGCGCCGAGGCCAAGGGCTACAAGGCGCCGGGCAAGAAGGCCGGCCGGTCGAACATCGGCTTTGCCCCGACGGTTGAGGATGTCGCCGTCCGCCTCGACCACATCTGGAGTGCCCGCCAGGAGGGCCACGAGATCGCCAACCATGCCTGCGGCCATTTCGACGGCAAGGACTGGAGCAAGGCCGACTGGCTCTCGGAATTCGAAACCTTCCGCGACGTCGTCGCCGACGCCTGGAAGGCGAATGGTCTTGCCGACAAGGAACCGGAAGGCTGGGCAGCCTTTGCCCGCACCGGCATTCGCGGCTTCCGCGCCCCCTATCTTTCGGCCCCCGACAGCCTGGTCGCGGCGGAGAAGGCATTCGGCTTCGCCTATGATGCAAGCCTCGTCACCAAGGGGGCGATGCTGCCGGACGAGGACGGATCGCTCGTCCGCTTCGGCCTGCCGCTCATTCCCGAAGGCCCGCAGAACCGCCGGATCATCGGCATGGACTACAATCTCTTCGTCCGCCATTCCGCCGGCATGGACAATCCTTCGCGCTCCGGCGAGTTCGAGGCCCGCACCTATACCGCCTTCAAGGCGGCCTTCGAGGCGCAATATGCCGGCGGGCGCATCCCGCTGCAGCTCGGCTTCCATTTCGTCGAGATGAACGGCGGCGCCTACTGGCGGGCGATGGAGCGGCTGGTCACCGACGTCTGCCACCGCGCCGACGTCGCCTGCGTCAGCTATTCCGAGGCGATCGACCTCCTGGCGAAGCAGCCGGCAAGCCCCCGCTCCTGAAACGGATACGGGGAAGACTTTTTCGCCCCCGTCAGAAATTGACGCGTGCAATCAGCCACATGCGCAAAAACCGCCGCCGCGGTTTTCCCCGCTCGCCGCGAGTTGGCCTATCCTGCAAGGGTCATCGGACGGGGCACCGGGTCGCGAACCGGCTTCTCCACCTCTTCGAGGCTCGGTGCCGATGACGGTCGCAAAGGCAGGGTTTTGGCGGAAACAACGATGATCCCCGCAGGACCCGAAGGCAGCCGGCGCGATCGGGGCAGGCGGAAAGCCTGATACCAATCCCCAATATCCACCCCGCCTGCCCTCCTCCCCAATGCGAAACCGCGCCGGATCGCTCCGGCGCGGCTGAAGGCGCATGGTTTTTCTTTGCAGTCGACTCAGTCGCGGACGAGCACCTCGCCCTGCTCCGCCAGATATTCCTGGTCGATCTCCGGCAGCGGCTCATTGTCGATCGCGGCTTCGAAGGCGACAAGGCGCTTGCGGATCGACAGGAGCTCGATGATGGTCGACCAGGAACTGACGAGATACTGGAAGCTGTCACTGACCTGGCCGAATGCGGTGGCGATCTGTTGCCAAATCCCCATGGTGATCTTTGCAGCCACGATGGTGGGAATTAGCATGAAGGTCAGAATGATCGCATCCAGCTGCCCGAAGGTGTAACGGGCCACATTGAAATAGGTGTAATGCCAATACATGCGGAAATAGTTCTTGCGCACATTGGCAAACAGTTCCGCCATGGTCAGCGGCCTGGCGCGATCCGCATAGTCCTCACCATAGACGAGTTCCTTACGAAACGCTGCCTCAACCCGCTGGTTGCGAAACTGGAGGCCCGGCAGCTTGATGCCGACCAAGGCCAGAAGCACCGTGCCAAATACCGACCAGATAAGGGCGAGCCAAAACAGCGAATGCGGTATGGCGCCGAGTATCGGTAGTTCCGTTACGTGGCCGGAAAGCTGGAACAGGATCGGCAGGAAAACGACGAGCGTCATCACCGAGTTGATGAGAACGACACCCAATCCTTCGACAATCGAGGCAAAGCGCATCGTGTCTTCCTGGATACGCTGTGACGCCCCTTCGATATGGCGCAACTTATTCCACTTCGAAAGATAGAAGTCGTTCATCGCCGTGCGCCAACGAAACACGTAGTGACTGGTGAAAAATGCGATGATCACATTCATCGCCACAGAAACCATGCCGATCTCAAGGAAGCGCAGTTGAAGCTCGTAGAACTGCCCAGCGGTAATGCCGGGCTGCTTTTCCAGCGCACGCTGGAAAAGGTCGAAGAATGGTCCGCGCCAATTGTTGAGCGCCACCGATATCTGAACCACAAAATAGGCGATGAAGATGATGAAGGCAGAGCCCCAGATCGACCAGTTCGACCAAGGATGATCCCGATCAATCAACTTCCACACGATGCCAAAAATGACGACGAAGATGGTGAAATAGAGATAGAACCAGAGATTGTCGGGCGTAACGAAGAAGGCAAGACCAAGAGGCGGCTTTTCACCTTCGGCGAGCGGGGGCATGCCGAGGGCAGCACCCAATTCAGGGCCAACGCCGTACCACACCAGAATACAGATGGCAGTCCAAACAACGGCCGAAGTAAAAAACAGTTTTGGGCGAGGGAAGAATGAATGGAACACCGGGGCAACTTTCTTGGCAGGAGAAGCCTGTTTTATGTGGGGCGCGTCCGGTCAGGTCGGCAGCTACCGCATCCTGACGAATTTTCGACCACGGCCGTCTTTGGCGCGAAACTAGGGCAGAAAAAAGTGGCCAGCAATGGCATCAACCGATTGTGACGGATTTGGCCGCCGCCAATTCACAGTTTCGCGTCGCCTTGCAACACCCCTGTCAATTCAGGGCAGCCGCCGCAGCACCGGTAGCACCAGTCCGGCCGAGGCCAGAAGCACCAGTGCCGCCACCAGGCTCGGCGCCGAAAAGCTGCCGGTGCGCTCGGCCAGCCAGCCTGCGACCAGCGGCCCGAGGATCTGGCCAATGCCGAAGGCGGCCGTCATGAAGGCGAGCGCCCGGCGCTGGCTTTCTGGCGAAAGCGCCCGTCCGAGCCTGAGGCCATAGGCCGTGATGATCATGAAAGTGGCCCCGAGCAGCGCCCCGCCGACGAGCGGTGCTACCGGCTGCGGCAGCGCGACGGAGGCGAGCACCCCGATAGCCTCGATCAGCAGGCCGGCGAGATAGGCGCCGCCGAGCCCGATCCGCAGCATCACCGGCCGCCAGGCAAACAGCGAGGCTGCGGCCGCAAGTCCGGTGACGAACCAGGTGAGGAATTCCACCGCCGGACCGGCATTGCCCATGCGCGCCATGGTGACGATGAAGGTCGCCGTCACCACATAGCCGAAGCCGAACAGGCCGTAGGACAGCGTCGTGAGCACCACGGCCGGGCTCCAGGCGATCGGCGGCTCACGCGGGATCTGCGAGGCATGGAAGGGGGAGCGCGGCAGGAGCCGGGCGACGACGACGAAGATGCCAAACGCGATCGCTGCACCCACCAGCCAGTCGGCCCGCCAGCCGAAACCGGAAAGCCCGACCAGCATGACCATCAGCGACGAGGCGGCGATGCCAAGCCCGACGCCGGAAAAATGCGCCGACTGCACTGCCTCGCTGCCGACGCGCGCGGCGTGTCCCAGCACGATCGAGGTGATGAAGATCATGGCGAGTGCGCTGGCGACGCCGGACAGGAATCGCAGCACGACGAAGGCGGCGACCGAATGGGTGAGCCCCATGCCGGCGAGAAGGACGGCGGTCGCCAGCAGCGCCGAAAGCCCGATCAGCCGCTCGCGCCCGGCCGCCCAGCCATAGGCACCGGCCACCGCGCCGGCGAGATAGCCGGTGAAATTGGCGGCCGCGACGATCCCGGCCTCGGTCGAGGAGAGCCCGAGATCGGAAATCATGCCGGGCAGGATCGGCGTGAAGGAAAAGCGTCCGAACCCCATGGCGGCCGCCATGGCGAGCGCCCCTGCAAGGGCGGTGGACACGAGATGGCGGCGGTCGGTCGAGGCTGTCGTCATGCGCGCGTTTATTGCACTGCAGGAAGCCGCCCACAAACCACAAATACTGATCGCCTATGCAACGGCAAGCGATGGATTGCCCTGCCCGGCGGGGCATCGCCCGATGCCGGTTCACAATCCCCGGCTTGCCCCGGCCGCAAAAATCGCTAGTGGAGGGACAACGAATCCAAGGAGTGCCCCATGAGCGACCTGACCCTCAGCCAAGCCATTGACAACATCTACACCTCGATCAACAACGACAACGAGGACATCGACAGCCACATCGCGGCGCTGAAGGCGGCCATGGCCCGCGAAGGCGTCAAGGAAGCGGTGTTCGAGACGGCCAAGCTCGCCCAGTCCAACCGCCAGGGCCGCAAGATCATGCAGTCCTACTTCAAGAAAAAGGGCGTCGCCGTCGCCTTCTCCGTCTGAAATCGGACGGCAGGCGCTCTGCCGTCAGGGCGCTTCGAAATCGAAGTCGTCCTCGATCGACGTGCCGGGCGGCCGTTGCTGGCCATGGCGAATGGCGAGGAATGACGACGACGCTGGATCGGATTTCGTAGTCGACCAGATAGGCACCCATCACGAAGCGAAGAACACCGGGCACCGGTATGTCGTCCGACCGCCTTCCCTGTGGGGAAAGTGCGACAAGTGCTCCTTGAGTTGCTTGAGACTGTCGGTGAATTGCCGCGCCGCCTGCGGACTGCGGCCCTGGAGATATCGCGCCTCGGATACGAGGTAGTTCCTGGCATCTGCAGAGAGCAGCACTTTCAAGCGGCGGCTCCCTTGGTGATCGCCTCCACCTCTTCAATCACCTCATCCAGATCGTGGACGTCGCCGGCATCGACCGCCTGGCGCGCCCTTGCCAGATCGAGGACTTCCCGCCCCTCGCCGGCAAGATAGGATTTCAGCGCCCGCACGATCACCCAGCTACGGCTTCGCTCGCAGGTCCGTGCCACGTCCTCGATCTCCGATAGCACGTCCAGCGGCAGGCGAATGGTGATCGGATCGGACAGCTCTCGCTTGATAGACATCGCTTTTCACCTCCATTTGTAATACAAATTACCCCTGAACAGGGCGGAGGTCAAATTCTGGAGGCGCCTCTTGCCGTCAGTCGGCGAGCGTCAGGACGATCGGGCCGTTCTTGGTGACGACGATGGTGTGCTCGAATTGCACGGTCGGCGCCTTCGGGTCGCTGTAGAGCGTCCAGGGATCGTCGCCGTCCTCGGCCCACATGCCGCCGAGCGACAGGAAGGGTTCGATGGTGAAGACCAGCCCCTCCTCCATGATCCGCGTTTCGTCCGGGTCCGGCCAGGTGGAGAGTTCCTTCGGCTCCTCGTGCAGCGAATGGCCGATGCCGTGGCTCGCCAGATTCTGGATCAGCGTGTAGCGGTTCTTCCGGGCGAAGGTGCCGATGGCATTGCCGATATTGACCATGGGCTGGCCGGTGCGCACCTGGTTGAGGCCGACCCACAGCGCCCGCTTGCCGTCGCGCAAGAGCTTTTCGATCTTCGGCTTGGCCGGCGGCACGATGAAGGACGAGCCGGTATCGCCGAACAAGCCGTTCTTCACCCCCGATACGTCAATATTGACCAGATCGCCGGCCAGGATCTTGCGGTCGCCGGGAATGCCGTGGGCGACCTCCTCATTGACGCTGATGCAGGTGGCGCCGGGAAACTCGTAGCAAAATTCCGGCGCCGACTGCGCGCCCGCATCCTCCAGCACCTTGCGGCCGATCTGGTCGAGCTCACGGGTGGTGATCCCCGGCTCCAGCGCCGCCGCCATGGTCTTCACCGCCGTGGCACAGATTCGGCCGATGTCTTTGAGGCCGTTGAGCTCGTCTTCGCTGGAAACAATCATCGTGCGTCTTCCGGGCCTGAGACCCGCTCTTTGTCATTTTGGGATGGCGGGTGCTTACGCCCCCGCTTCCGACGGGGTCAACGCCTTTCTGACCAGCGGCGCGACTTTTGTGCCGTAGAGCTCGATGCCGCGCATGATGTCGCGATGCGGCATCGGGCCGATCGCCATCTGCAGCAGGAAGCGGTCGTTGCCGAAGATCTTGTGGTTGGCGACGATCTTTTCCGCCACGGTTTCCGGATCGCCGACGAACAGCGCGCCGCGCGGCCCCCGCGATGCATCGAAATGCGCCCGGTTGGTCGGTCCCCAGCCGCGCTCGCGGCCGATGCGGTTCATCACGACCGCCTGCGGTTCGTAAAAAATGTCGGCGGCGCTCTCGTTCGTATCGTGGATGAAGCCGTGCACGTTGATCGAGGTCTTCAGCGCCTTCGGATCGACACCGGCCTTGGCGCCGCTCTCGCGATAGAGGTCGAACAGCGGGGCGAAGCGGTGCGGCTCGCCGCCGATGATGGCGAGCGCCAGCGGCAGGCCGAGATAGCCGGCGCGGGCCGCCGACTGCGGCGTGCCGCCGATGGCGATCCACAGCGGCAGCGGATCCTGCAGCGGCCGCGGATAGACGCCGCGCCCAGCAATCGGCTTGCGGGTCTCGCCTTCCCAGCTGACCACCTCGTTCTCGCGGATCTCCATCAGCAATTGCAGCTTTTCGGCAAACAGCAGATCGTAATCCTCGAGATCGTAGCCGAACAGCGGAAAGCTCTCGATGAACGAACCGCGCCCGGCCATGATCTCGACCCGGCCGTTCGACAGCAGATCGACTGTCGCATATTGCTGGAAGACCCGCACCGGATCGTCCGAGGAGAGCACGGTCACGGCGCTCGACAGCCGGATGTTCTTCGTCTTCACCGCGGCGGCGGCGAGGATGGTCGCGGGGGACGACGCCATGTAGTCGGGGCGGTGATGCTCGCCGAGACCGAAGACATCGAGCCCCACCTCATCGGCGAGCTGAATTTCCTCGAGCAGATCGTCGAGACGGCGCTTCGCCTCCGCACCCTTGTTGACCGCGTTCGGATCGACATCCGCGAAAGTGTAAAGCCCGAGTTCCATCTGAGTGCGTCTCCTTGAACAGACGGTACAGATAGCGCCGACAGCGGTCCGGGCCAATGCCGCCGGCGAAGACGCACTGTTCGACGCAGAGCACCAGCGCAGGAATGCGACCGCCCCATTTAAAAACGCAATTGCCAGCCCGCGCGATTCGGGCATAACCTTTCCTGTCTATTGCGGCGCAACAGAACGCCGACCTGAACGGGAGAAGTCTTGCATGAACAGAACCGTCGTCGTCACCGGATCGACCAGCGGCATCGGCCTGGCCATCGCCCGGGCCTTTGCCGCCCATGGCGACAATGTCGTCATCAACGGCTTTGGCGATGCGGCCGAGATCGAGGCGATCCGCCAGAGCCTGGAAGTGACCGGCGGTCGCGCGATCTATCATGGCGCCGATATGTCGAAGCCGACCGAGATCGCCGACCTGATGGCGACTGCCGCGCACGAATTCGGCACGGTGGACGTGCTGGTCAACAATGCCGGCATCCAGCACGTATCGGCGGTCGAGGATTTTCCGACCGAGAAATGGGACCAGATCATCGCCATCAATCTGTCCAGTTCCTTCCATACCATTCGGCTTGCCGTTCCGGCGATGAAGGAAAAGAAGGCCGGCCGCATCATCAATGTCGCCTCGGCGCATGGCCTGATCGCCTCGCCCTTCAAGTCGGCCTATGTCGCCGCCAAGCACGGCATCATGGGTCTGACCAAGAGCGTGGCGCTGGAACTGGCCGAATTCGGCGTGACGGTGAACGCCATCTGCCCCGGATATGTGCTGACCCCGCTCGTCGAAAAGCAGATCCCCGACACGGCCAGGGCACGCGGCATTTCCGAAGCTGAGGTGAAATCCGACGTGATGCTGAAATTCCAGCCGACCAAGGAATTCGTCGCCGTGGAGGAAGTGGCGGCGGTGGCGATCTTCCTCGCCAGCGACGCGGCCAGACAGATCACCGGCACGCATATCTCGATAGACGGCGGCTGGACCGCGCAATAACATCGGCCGATGGGCCAGCGAGAAGACAAAGCATGAGTGATTGCATCCGTTTCATCCTGAACGGCGAGGACGTCGCCGTATCCGACTTCGAGCCGACGGAGACGCTGCTCGACTTCCTCAGGCTGAAACGCCGGCTGACCGGCACCAAGGAAGGCTGCGCCGAAGGCGACTGCGGCGCCTGCACCGTTCTGGTCGGACGGCTCGACGGCGGGCGCCTCGCCTATGAGACGGTCAATGCCTGCATCCGCTTCTTAGGCTCGCTGAACGGCACCCATGTGGTGACCGTCGAGCATCTGGCCGCCGAGAACGGCATGCTGCATCCGGTGCAGCAGGCCATGGTCGACTGTCACGGCTCGCAATGCGGCTTCTGCACGCCGGGCTTCGTCATGTCGCTCTATGGCCTGTGGCTCTCCAACGACAAGCCGAACCGCGCCGAGATCGAGCGCGCGCTGCAGGGCAATCTCTGTCGCTGCACCGGCTACGAGCCGATCGTCAAGGCGGCCGAGCAGGTCGCGCGCACCCGCCCGAGCGCGCTGTTCGACCCGCTGGAGCGCGAGCGTACCAATATCATGGCCCGGCTGTGGACCCTGCAGGGCAGCGACACGATCACCGTCGTCAAGGGCGATCGCCGGCTGATCGTCCCGGGTTCGGTCGCAGCGCTCGCCGACCTGCTGGCCGAAGAGCCCGAGGCCACCATCGTCGCCGGCGCGACCGATGTCGGGCTGTGGGTCACCAAGCAGATGCGCGATCTCAACCCGGTGATCTTCATCAACCATCTGACTGACCTGCAGACGATCGCCACCGACGACCGCGCCATCACCATCGGCGCCGGTGTCAGCTATTCCCGGGCCTTCGAGACGCTCAAGGCCGAGATCCCGGCGCTCGGCCGGCTGATCGAGCGCATCGGCGGCCAGCAGGTGCGCAACATGGGCACAATCGGCGGCAATATCGCCAACGGCTCGCCGATCGGCGACACGCCGCCGGCGCTGATCGCGCTTGGCGCATCGGTCCGGCTGCGCTCGGTGTCGGGCAGCCGCGAACTACCGCTCGAGGACTACTTCATCGACTACGGCAAGCAGGACCGCCGCCCGGGCGAGTTCGTCGAGAGCATCCGCGTGCCGCGCACCGAGGCCGGCAGCCACTATGCCGTGCACAAGATCTCCAAGCGCCGCGACGAGGACATTTCCGCGCTTTGCGGCGCCTTCCACCTGACGCTCGCCGAAGACGGCACGGTTTCCCACATCCGCATCGCCTTCGGCGGCATGGCCGCAACGCCAAAGCGCGCCCGCGCGGTAGAAGCCGCCCTGTTCGGCAAGCCGTGGGACGAAGCGACGATCACGGGCGCCCGCGATGCCTTCGACACGGATTACAAACCGCTCACCGACTGGCGCGCCACGGCGGAGTATCGCCAGCTGACCGCCAAGAACCTTCTGACCCGCTTCTTCCTCGAAACGACCGGCGCACCGCAGGAGCTGAAGCGGTTTGCAGAGGAGGAGGCGTGATGTTGCAGGGTCACCCCCCTCTGTCGGCTACGCCGACATCTCCCCCTCAAGGGGGGAGATGGGCCGCCGCCCTCGGAGCCGACTTCGCCGGGAATATCGGAGCTGCGTTGACAAGAACTCGCGCACCAGTCGCTGAAACCCATAAAACAATTTCCGGACGGCCGGCGACTGTCGAGACACCAGCCCCGCGCCGATCTCCCCCCTTGAGGGGGAGATGCCCGGCAGGGCAGAGGGGGGTAGCCCCGCACGGAGGCCTTCCCCATGCATAAGCCGACCCACGAGACCTACAAGCTGATCAACGGCCCGATGCACCAGTCGCTCAAGCATGATTCGGCGCACAAGCATGTCGCCGGAAGTGCCGAATATATCGACGATATTCCCGAACCCGCGGGCCTCCTGCACGGGGCGCTCGGCATGTCCGACCGGGCGCATGCCGAGATCCTGTCGGTCGATCTGTCCGAGGTGAAGGCCTATCCCGGCGTCGTCCGCGTCTTGACTGCCAAGGACGTGCCCGGCGTCAACGACGTCTCGTCGGGCGGGCGCCATGACGAGCCGCTGCTGGCCGAAGACAAGGTCGAGTTCCACGGCCAGCCGATCTTTGCCGTGATCGCCGAAACCCGCGACGCCGCCCGCCGCGCCGCGCGCCTGGCAAAGATCGAATACCGCGACCTGCCCTTCTGGACCGACGTCGACGCAGCCCTTGCCAACGACGCGCCGCTGGTCACCCCGGGCATGGTGCTGAAGCGCGGCGAGCCGGAGGCCGAACTCGACAAGGCCGAGCATCGTCTCAAGGGCTCGATGCGGATCGGCGGCCAGGAGCATTTCTATCTCGAAAGCCACATCGCGCTCGCCATTCCCGGCGAGGACGATGAAGTCGCTGTCTGGTCCTCGACCCAGCACCCCTCCGAGATCCAGCATATCGTCGGCCATGTGCTCGACATTCCGAGCCATGCGATCACCGTCAACGTGCGGCGCATGGGTGGCGGCTTCGGCGGCAAGGAAACCCAGGGCAACCAGTTTGCCGCCCTGGCCGCCCTCGCCGCCAAGAAGCTCAACCGCGCCGTCAAATTCCGCCCCGACCGCGACGAGGACATGGCGCTGACCGGCAAGCGCCACGACTTCCGCATGGACTTCGACGTCGCCTTCAACGGCGACGGCCGCATCCATGCGCTGACCGCCAACTTCGCCGCGCGCTGCGGCTATTCGGCCGATCTCTCCGGGCCGGTCACCGACCGCGCCCTCTTTCATGCCGATTCGAGCTATTTCTACCCGCATGTGAAGCTGACCTCGCAGCCGCTGAAGACCCATACGGTTTCCAACACCGCGTTTCGCGGCTTCGGCGGCCCGCAGGGCATGCTGGGCGGCGAGCGCATCATCGAGGAGATCGCCTACGCGCTCAGCCGCGACCCGCTCGAGATCCGCAAGGCGAATTTTTACGGAGACGTCGGCTCCGGTCGCAATGTCACGCCCTATCACCAGACGATCGAGGACAATGTGATTGCCCGGGTGGTCGAGGAACTGGAGACCTCCTGTGACTATCAGGCACGGCGCCGGGCGATCATCGAATTCAACAGGACGAGCCCGGTCATCAAGAAGGGCATCGCACTCACTCCGGTCAAATTCGGCATCTCGTTTACCATGACCGCCTTTAACCAGGCGGGCGCCCTCGTGCACGTCTACCAGGACGGCTCGATCCACCTCAATCACGGCGGCACCGAAATGGGCCAGGGCCTCTACACCAAGGTCGCCCAGGTCATCGCCGAGTGCTTCCAGGTCGATGTCGAGCGCGTCAAGATCACCGCGACGACGACGGGCAAGGTGCCGAACACCTCGGCGACCGCCGCCTCCTCCGGCACCGATCTCAACGGCATGGCCGCCTATGATGCCGCCCGCCAGATCAAGGAACGGCTCGTCGCCTTCGCCGTCGAGCATTTTGAGGTTCCGCCCGACGAAGTCGAGTTTCTGCCGAACCGCGTGCGCATCGGATCGAAGGAAATCCCCTTCCCCGACTTTGTCCGACAGGCCTATTTCGCCCGGGTCCAGCTCTCCGCCGCCGGCTTCTACAAGACGCCGAAGATTCACTGGGACCGCGCCGCCGGGCGCGGCACGCCGTTCTACTATTTCGCCTATGGCGCGGCGTGCTCGGAAGTGTCGATCGACACGCTGACCGGCGAATATCTGATGGACCGCACCGACATCCTGCACGACGTCGGCAAGTCGCTCAATCCGGCGATCGACATCGGCCAGATCGAGGGTGGCTTCGTCCAGGGCATGGGCTGGCTGACGACCGAAGAACTGTGGTGGGACGGCAAGGGAAGGCTTCGCACCCACGCGCCGTCAACCTACAAGATCCCGCTCGCCTCCGACCGGCCAAAAATCTTCAACACGCGGCTGGCCGAATGGTCGGAGAACGCCGAACCGACCATCGGCCGCTCCAAGGCCGTCGGCGAGCCGCCGCTGATGCTGGCGATCTCCGTGCTCGAAGCCCTGTCCATGGCCGTCGCCTCGGTCGCCGACTACCGCCACTGCCCCCACCTCTACGCCCCCGCAACGCCCGAGCGCGTGCTGATGGCCGTCGAGCGGCTGAAGGGCATGTGATGGCAGCGGTCGCAAACCTCTTCTCCCCCTCGGGGAGAAGGTGGCGCGCAGCGCCGGATGAGGGGCGCGCGAGCCACGTCCAACGGATTCGCCGCTCCCGGATCGCCTCGCACCCGTACGGCGCGGTTCCCCGCGGGGGAGGCAGCGCGCACCGTTTCCTCGGTCGCGCGGTAGCTCGCGCCCTTTTGCCCGACGTCCGTCCTTCCACCGCCGCTCACCCCCCTCTGCCCTGCCGGGCATCTCCCCCTCAAGGGGGGAGATCGGAAGGCGGCCACGCGCCTGCCAAACACAACGCATCGAGTTCGAACGACGCGCGGCTTGCAGCACGGGCTTTGCGACACGGCCGAGCGGCCGCAGTCTTGCCGATCTCCCCCCTTGAGGGGGAGATGCCCGGCAGGGCAGAGGGGGGTATCCCCGCATGAGCGTCTCCAATTCCCTCCCCACCTTCCTCGCCACCCATCCCGATGCCGTGCTCGTCGATGTCGCCGAGGCCAAGGGCTCGACCCCGCGCGAGGCGGGTGCCTTCATGGTGGTGGCGGCCGACGCGCTGTTCGGCACGATCGGCGGCGGGCAGCTGGAATTTCTGGCGATCGACCATGCCCGCAGACTGCTGGCCAGCGGCGAGCGGACTGCATCGCTCGACGTGCCGCTCGGGCCGGAGATCGGCCAGTGCTGCGGCGGGCGCACCCGGCTCGCCTTCACCCGCCTCGACGCAGCGTCGCAGCAGGCATTGATCGACCGGCAAACCAGGCTGGAAATCACCTATCCCGACGTCTTCCTCTTCGGCGCCGGCCATGTCGGGCAGGCGCTGGCGATCGCCCTTGCCCCCTTGCCCCTCACCGTCACCCTGGTCGAGACCCGCGACCTTGCCGACAACGGCCTGCCGCACGGGGTTACGCTGCGCCGCGTTGCGGTGCCGGAAGCGGAGGTGGCCATGATCCGGCCGGGCGGCGCGGCCGTCATCCTCACCCACGACCATGCGCTGGATTTCCTCATCGCCCGACAGGCGCTTGCCCGCCCCGATCTCGCCTATGTCGGCATGATCGGCTCGGCCACCAAGCGCGCCACCTTTGCCCGCTGGCTGGACCGCGAGGGCGGCGACCCGTCCGTGCTCGACCGGCTTGTCCTGCCGATCGGCGGTAGCGCGCTGCGCGACAAGCGCCCCCCGGTGATCGCGGCCCTGGTCGCGGCCGAACTGCTCACCGTGTTGCTGGGCTGACGGGCGCCGGGCCGCTGGCAACGGAGGCCCGATTGCACTATTCTGCCGCAACCCGGACCAGGAGCCCCACATGTCCGCCGACAAGATCGTGACCATCCATGTGAGCGCCGAGGTCGAGGCCAAGCTCGTGCGCCTCGCCGAGCGCACCAGCCGCAGCAAGGAGCATCTGGCGACGGAGGCCGTCTCGGCCTTTGTCGAGCAGGAGCAGCGGACCATCGAGAATATCGAGAAGGGGCTGCGCGACGTGGCAACGGGCGATGTCGTCGACCATGACGCCGCCATGGCGGAACTCCACGCCGTGATCGATGCCGCCGAGGCGCGCCGGTCGTGACGCGGCCCGTCCGGTGGTCGCGCGCAGCACTGGACGATCTCAAAGAGCAAATCGCCTTTATCGCCATCGACAATCCCGAGGCCGCCAGGAAAATCGCGAGAAGGATCAGCGATACGGCACTCGCGCTTGGAGAGAGGGCCGTCGGCAGGCCCGGACGCGTCTCGGGGACCTCGGAAAAACGCGTGGTCGGCCTGCCCTATGTGATGGCCTACAGGGTCAGTGATCCAAGCGACGGAGAGGCGATCTACATCCTGCGGGTCATCCACACCGCGCGCGACTGGCCGAACGAGCGGTGGCCCACCTGAATCACCGCATGAAGCGGCGGAATCACTTCTTCAGTCCGCCGGCGCATCGTCTTGATTAGACTCGACATTCCTCAGAACGGACCGGAGCGCATCCAGTCGCGGTGGCGTCTTTGTTCCGACCAGTAGGCCTCGGTCCGGTTCCGCGACGGGCGGCCGTCGAGAAGGCCGAGATCCTTCTTCACCTCCGGCGGCAGATCCTCGGTGGCCGTGCGATCCGGCTGGAACAGGCGCTCGAGGAAGCGGCGCAGGGGCCGCAACAGACGGCCCGACGTCACGCCCGCCGGAGCCCACCAGCGTCTTGTCGCCTGCAACATCTTCGTCTCCTCTCCATGGGCAAAAATGACCTGATGGACCAAGAGATGCGCCGGATTGCCGCCGGTTTCCAATTCGAATACGGTAGGCATGCATCAAGAGAGCTTATCCATGAAACTGTCGAGACAGTTCCCGCTCAATGCCCTGCGCGTCTTCGAGGCGGCGGCCCGGCATAGGAGCTTCACCAAGGCCGCCGAGGAACTGGGCATGACCCAGACGGCGGTGAGCTATCAGGTCAAGCTGCTGGAAGACAATATCGGCGAGCCGTTGTTTCTCAGGAAGCCGCGCCAGATCGTGCTGACGGAAACGGCCGAGCGCATGCTGCCCAAGGTGACGGATGCCTTCGCCGTCCTGCGCGAAGCGATCGCCACCGCGCGTCAGGATGCCGACGAGATCCTCGAAATCCACTCCACGCCGACATTCGCCTCCCATTGGCTGGCCCGGCATCTCGGCGCCTTCCAGCTCACCCATCCCAACATTGCAGTCCGGCTGCTCCGCGGCTCCGCACTCACCGACTTCAACCGCGAGACCGCCGATGTCGCCATCCGCATCGGCATCGGTCCCTGGCCGGGCCTGGTCTGCCACCCGCTCCTGAGGCTCGATTACACGCCGATGCTGAGCCCAAGACTTTCGCAAAGCATCGGCGGATTGAAGACACCGGCCGATCTCTTGAAACTGCCGCTGATCAGCGAGGATGACGAGATGTGGCGGGACTGGTTCGCATCGATCGGACTGGAGGCGCCGCCGCACCGCGCACCGCGCATCAGCGCCTTCGGCGCGCTCGATCTCGACGCAGGCGCTGCGATCGCCGGCCAGGGCGTGGCCTTCCTCAGCCGCTTCTACCTGCAGGACGAGCTTGCCTCCGGGCGGCTGATCCAGCCCTTCGAGGCGGCCTACCTCGACAAGAATACCTATTGGCTGGTCTACCCGGAAAGCCGCCGCAACGTGGCGAAAATCCGCAAGTTCCGCGAATGGCTGGAGGCGACATTGGCGCCGGAACGGGTCGCCATGGGCCTTGATGCGCAATGACGTCCGGGAACCTCATCAAAGAAATTCTCTGGATTGGCCCGCGATCCGACATGCGGGGCTTCCCTTGCGGTGGATAATTTCCGAAACTGAAAGGCCGGGGGGAAGAAAGGGATTTTTCTGATGTACGAATACGCCATTGCCTGGGAATGGCTCTCCTTTGCCGTGCGTTGGCTGCACGTCATCACCGCGATCGCCTGGATCGGCTCGTCCTTCTATTTCATCGCGCTCGATCTCGGCCTGGTGAAGCGGGCGCATCTGCCGGTCGGCGCCTATGGCGAGGAATGGCAGGTGCATGGCGGCGGCTTCTACCACATCCAGAAATACCTGGTGGCGCCGGCAACCATGCCGGAGCACCTGACCTGGTTCAAATGGGAAAGCTACGTCACCTGGCTCTCGGGCTTCTCCATGCTCGCCGTCGTCTATTACGGCGGCGCCGATCTCTTCCTGATCGACCGGCACGTGCTCGACCTCACCCAATGGCAGGCGATCGCCCTTTCCGTCGCCTCGCTCGCCGTCGGCTGGGTGATCTACGACCAGCTGTGCAAGTCGCCGCTCGGCAGGAACATCTGGGTGCTGATGGGCGTGCTCTACGTCGCGCTGATCGCCATGGCCTGGGGCTATACGCAGGTCTTCACCGGCCGCGCCGCCTTCCTGCATCTCGGCGCGTTTACCGCCACCATCATGTCGGCAAACGTCTTCCTGATCATCATCCCCAACCAGAAGATCGTCGTCGCCGACCTGATCGCCGGGCGCACGCCCGACCCGAAATACGGCGTGATCGCCAAGCAGCGTTCGCTGCACAACAACTACCTGACGCTGCCCGTGATCTTCTTCATGCTGTCGAACCATTATCCACTGGCTTTCGGCACGGCCTATAACTGGGTGATCGCAGCACTGGTCTTCCTGATGGGCGTCACGATCCGCCACTGGTTCAACACCACCCATGCCCGCAAGGGCCGGCCGACCTGGACCTGGCTTGCCACCCTTTTGATCTTCATCGCCATCATGTGGCTATCGACCGTTCAGAAGGCCCCGGTGGAGGAAGAGGTTTCGGTCGCGCCGGTCCATCTGCGCTTCGTCGAGAACGCCCATTACGAGGCGGCCCGCGACGTCGTCATGTCGCGCTGTTCGATGTGCCACGCCGCCGAGCCGGTCTGGGAGGGCATCGTGCGGCCGCCGAAGGACCTGAAGCTGGAGACGGATGCGCAGATCGCCGCCCATGCGCGCGAAATCTACATCCAGGCCGGCCGCAGCCATGCCATGCCGCCCGGCAATGTCACCGAAGTCTCGTCCGAGGAGCGCGCCCTGCTGGTCGCCTGGTTCGAGAGCGCGGTGTCTGAGGCGAAGCAGCCATGAGCGCCGTCCTCTATCGCGGGCGCACGCTGAGCTTCACCCGCGCGCCGGATCACATCGACGATGCCGGCAGCTATCGTTACGAGAGCGACGGCGCGCTGCTGGTCGAGGACGGCAGGATTGTCGCCATGGGCGATTTTGCCGACGTCAATGCCGCCGCGCCCGAAGGGACGGTCGTGGTCGACCACCGCCCGCATCTCATCCTGCCCGGCCTGATCGACACCCATGTGCACTTCCCGCAGATGCAGGTGATCGCCTCCTATGCCGCGAACCTGCTCGAATGGCTGAACACCTACACCTTCCCGGAGGAATGCCGCTTCGTCGAAAGCGCCCATGCCGAGCGCATCGCCAAGGCCTTCTTCGACGAATTCTTCCGCAACGGCACGACCACCGCGGTCGCCTATTGCTCGGTGCACAAGGCCTCGGCCGACGCCTATTTCGCCGAGAGCCTCAGGCGCGGCAGCCTGATGATCGGCGGCAAGGTGATGATGGACCGCAACGCGCCGCAGGGCCTGCTCGACACGCCGGAGACGGGCTATGACGAGACACGGCAGGTGATCGCCGACTGGCACGGAAAGGGCCGCAACCACGTCGCCATCACCCCGCGCTTCGCCATCACCTCGACACCTCGGCAGATGGCGATGACGCAGGACCTGGCGCAAGAATTCCCCGACCTGCATATCCAGACGCATCTGTCGGAAAACCACGACGAGATCGACTTCACCTGCTCGCTCTATCCGGACGCGATCGACTACACCGACATCTACGCGCATTACGGCCTGCTGGGGCGCAAGAGCCTGTTCGGCCATGCGATCCACCTGTCGGACCGCGAGGCGGATGCCATGAGCGAGGCCGGCGCGGTCGCCGTCCACTGCCCGACCTCCAATCTCTTCCTCGGCTCCGGCCTGTTTCCGATGCGCAAGTACCAGCGGCGCGAGAAGAAGCTGCGCATCGCGGTCGCCACGGACATCGGCGGCGGCTCCAGCTACTCCATGTTCAAGACGCTCGACGAGGCCTACAAGATCCAGCAATTGCTCGGCGAGCGACTAAACCCGCTGGAAAGCTTCCACATGATGACGCGCGGCAATGCCGAGGCGCTGTCGCTCGAGAACCGGATCGGCACGCTGGAGCCCGGCACGGATGCCGATTTCGTCGTGCTGAACGCGGCTGCCACGCCTGCCATGGCGCTGCGCATGGAGACGGTCAAATCCCTTGCGGAGGAACTGTTTCTGCTGCAGACAATGGGAGACGACAGATCCGTCGTCGAAACCTATGTCGCGGGCAAGGCAATGAAGCCGGCCGCCGCCTGAGGGATCGATGCAGCACGGCTATTCCGGCACTCCTCTTGCCAAGAAGCTCGGCCTGAAACCCGGCATGGCGACGCTGTTCCTCGACCTGCCGGACCATTTGTGCGATCTTGCCCGCACCGACGGCCTGGCGCGGGTCGCGACGAGCCTCGACGGCGTCACAGCAAGGGAATTCGACCTGATCCATGGATTCGAAACCGCGCGCGAGCGGCTGGCCGACCGCCTTCCGGCACTCCGCGCCGCGCTCAAGGCCGATGGCATGTTGTGGCTTTCCTGGCCGAAGAAGTCCTCCGGCGTGCAAACCTCGATCACCGAGGACGTGCTGCGCGAGCTGATCCTGCCGACCGGCCTTGTCGACGTGAAGGTCTGCGCCGTGGATGCCGTCTGGTCGGGGCTGAAATTCGTGTTCCGCAAGGAACTGCGTGGGACGCTCGTTGGATGAGCGCGGAAACCAATCCATGAACTTGCTTGTCAATCTCGCTCTCGGCATCCTTCTGATCTCGATGACGGTCGTCATCCACACTTTCGGGCTGATGGGCGTGACCCATGCGATGAGCTGGATCACCTCGCATGTCCGCCTGCACGGCCACCGAAGCCGCATCCTGGCGATGAACACGGTGGTCATCGGCGTCTTTGCCGTGCTGACCGCGGAAGTCTGGCTCTGGGCGATCTGCTATCACATGATCGGCTTCATCGAGGATTTCCCCACCGCCCTCTATTTCGCCACCATCACCTTTTCCACCGTCGGCTATGGCGACGTCATTCCGCACCCCGAATGGCGCATGCTGGCAGCGCTCGAGGGCATTGACGGCTTCGTGCTGATCGGCTGGTCCACCGCCTATCTGGTGGCGGCCGGCATGCGGATCGGTCCCTTCCGGTCGGGAGAACATTTCTGATGGCACTCTGTCGTCCATTTCCAAAGAGGTAATACCCCGTGTCCCCCATTCTTGAGATCGCCGACCTGAAGCGGCTGGCGAAGCGTCGCGTGCCGAAACTGTTCTTCGACTATGCCGACAGCGGCGCGTATACCGAGAGCACCTACCGCGCCAACGAGAGCGATTTTTCCAGGATCAAGCTGCGCCAGCGCGTGCTGGTCGACATGAGCGGCCGTTCGCTCGAAACGACCATGATCGGCGAGACAGTCAGGATGCCGGTAGCGCTCGCGCCGACGGGCCTGACCGGCATGCAACATGCCGACGGCGAAATGCTGGCGGCGAGGGCTGCCGAAGAATTCGGCGTGCCCTTCACGCTGTCGACCATGAGCATATGCTCGATCGAGGACGTCGCCTCGGTCACCACGAAGCCCTTCTGGTTCCAGCTCTACGTCATGCGCGACCGCGATTTCGTGCTGAACCTGATCGAGCGCGCCAAGGCGGCGAAATGCTCGGCGCTCGTCCTGACCGCCGACCTGCAGATCCTCGGCCAGCGCCACAAGGACCTGCGCAACGGCCTCTCCGCCCCGCCGAAGCTGACGCCCAAGCATCTCTACCAGATGGCCACGCGCCCGCGCTGGTGCTGGAACATGCTGCAGACGAACCGCCGAACCTTCCGCAACATCCACGGCCACGCCAAGAGCGTGACCGACCTCGCCTCGCTCAATGCCTGGACGGTCGAGCAGTTCGACCCGCAGCTGTCGTGGAAGGACGTGGCGTGGATCAAGGAGCGCTGGGGCGGCAAGCTGATCATCAAGGGCATTCTCGACGTCGAGGATGCGAAGATGGCGGCCGAGACCGGTGCCGACGCGATCATCGTCTCCAACCATGGCGGCCGCCAGCTCGACGGCGCGCATTCGTCGATCGCCATGCTGCCGCGCATCGTCGATGCGGTCGGCGACCGGATCGAGGTGCATCTCGACGGTGGCATCCGCTCGGGCCAGGACGTGCTGAAAGCCGTGGCCCTCGGCGCCAAGGGCACCTATATCGGCCGCCCCTTCCTCTATGGCCTCGGCGCGATGGGCAAGCCGGGCGTCACCAAGGCTTTGGAAATCATCGCCAAGGAGATGGACACCACCATGGCGCTGTGCGGCAAGCGGAAGATCACCGAGATCGACGGCGACATCATCGCCGAGAACCCGTTCAAGGTTTGAGATCGGAAGGGCGAAGAGGCGCGGCGACCGGCGCATCAGAGCACAAATCGAGGCCGTCCTTTTCAAAGAGGGCCGAGCGGTGTCGGTCCCTCTTCTCCCCCGCGGGGAGAAGGTGGCGCGTAGCGCCGGATGAGGGGGGCGAAGCCAATTGATGGCTGCGCACTTGGCCCCCTCATCGCCTCGCATTCGCTCGGCACTTCTCCCCGCTGGGGAGAAGAGAGCCGGCGCCAGCCTCAGGCGATCCAGCCGGTCGACAGCGCGCTCACCCAGTCGGCCATGCCGTGCGCCCACGCCAGTTCGGCGGCAGCCGCGTTGTCGTAGCGCACCTGCCGGAAGGTCGGCTGCCAGCCGCGGCCGGTCTTCTCCAGCACCGCATAGGCGGCAAAGGGCGCGCCGGCCTGGGCCTTGTGGTAGAAGGGCTTGTCATAGTCGAAGCCCGGACAGCCGACGCTGCCGGGATTGACGATCAGCCGCCCGTCGGAAAGCTGGGCTGAGCGGGCGATATGGCTGTGGCCGCACAGGATCAGCGGCTGCTCGACACCCTCCGCCAGCGCCTCGATCTCATCGATCGGCCTCAGATGGAAGATGCCGGCCTCGTGCAGCGTCTCCATCCAGTAGGTATTGTCGTCCTTGGGCGTCGCGTGGCAGAGATAGACCTCGTCGCGATAGACGGCACTGAACGGCAGCGAGCGGATCCAGTCGAGCTGGGCTTCCGACAGCTGCGGATAGGACGGCCGCTCCCAGTCGCCCATCTCCTCGAAAGGCCGGTCGATCAGCGCCCGGTCGTGATTGCCGCGCACCGTCACGGCATTAAGCGGGATCAGCAGGTCGGCGGTCAGCCCGGCCTCGAGCGGCCCGGAAAAGCAGTCGCCGAGATTGACGATCTCGGTAATCCCCTGCCGGCGGATGTCCTGAAGCACGGCCTCAAGTGCCAGATGGTTGCCGTGTACGTCGGCGATGGCGGCGAAGATCATCAGCTGCCCCGATAGGTCGAATAGCCGTAGGGCGAAAGGAGGAGCGGCACGTGATAATGCGCCGCCGTGTCGGATATGCCGAAGCGGATGGGGATGACGTCGAGGAAGGGCGGCTCGGTCAGCGAAACGCCGCTCGCCTTCAGATAGTCGCCGGCATGGAACAGCAGCTCGTACCGCCCCGCCTGGAAATCGGCGTCCTTCAGCAGCGGCCCGCCGTCGATCCGTCCGTCGGCATTGGTGAAGACCGTGGTGATCAGTTCGGCCTCCTCCCCGTTCATCCGCATCAGCTGGATCTTCAGCCCCTCGGCGGGTTTGCCAAGCGCGGTATCGAGGACATGGGTCGTCAGAGCGGTCATAGATGGGGCTCCAGGATGCGGTATGGCGTTGAGAAGAAATGCTCTTCGAGATTGTTGCCCGGACCGTCGCGATCGACAACCAGAAAATCCGAGATCGCACCGATTGCCATCAGCGGATGGTGCCAGACATTGCGGCGATAGTTCACCCCCTGGTCCGGACGCGCCAGGAAGACCTGCGGCCGGCCGGGTGTGCCATCCTCGTCCGGCGAGACCGCCACCAGGAAGGACCGCCCCGACAGCGGCGAAAAACTCTGGCTGCCGAACGGATGGCGCTCCATCATGCCGATCTCGTAAGGGAAGCTGCGCGGCTGTCCGCGGAAGATGCTGACGATCACCCGCGCCCCCTCGCCGGAAACCTCGGGCGCAAACAGCGCGTGAAACCGCTCGGTCGTGCCGCCATTGATCAGCCGCATGGTGGAAGGATCGGCCTCGATCACCTCGCCGAATGGCGAGAAGGCGGCGGCGGTAAGCGGCTGGATGGAGAGGAGATCGGTCACGCGGGGTCATTCTCCCTGGATATGCGGATGGCGCAGTTGATCGAGCTGGGCGACGAGTGCCGGCAGGTCCCTCTGGACGGTGTCCCAGACCAGCGACCAGTCGGGATCTCCGTATTCGCGGAGGACCATGTTGCGCAACCCCTCGATCGTCGACCAGGCGATGTCCGGGTGTTCGGACGCCACGTCCGGAAAACGGCCGAGGATCCTCGATGCGGCGGCAGCGATCAGCACGAACGTCATCGCGACCGCGCGCTGGGTCAGGATATCCCGCTCGAATGTCTCCGGCGTCGAACCGCCAACGAAGCCAATCGCCTCGGAGGCTGCCTCCTGCATGTCGAGGAGATTGTCGAGAAGCCGCTGCTCCGGGGTCATATGGCCGCCGCCTCGGCCAGGATCCCGTCACGCATCCGTGGCTTCAGGCCGCCCGAGGTCACCACATCCACCTTGCACGGCAGCAGTTGCTCCATCTCGGGCTGCAATCCGCCCAGATCGAACAATGTCATTCCCGGTAATGCGTCGACCAGGATATCCAGATCGCTGCCGACCCGGTCTTCGCCGCGAGCGACCGAGCCGAAGACGCGCGGGTTCGCCGCATTGAAGCGTTTCGTCGCCTCGCGGATCGCCTGACGGTTCTTTTCCAGCACATCGGACGGCTTCATCGGCTCTCTCCTGCCCGGCCAATATAGGCGAGCCGCCCCGCCGAGGGAAGCGCCGAGCAGCACGAGAGGCGATCGCCGAAACGCAAACGACGCCGGATTTCTCCGGCGTCGTCATCGTCTTGGGAAAAGCGGACCGATCAGGCGGCGCTGCGGCCGTAGTCGGCGGTCGCCACTTCCGAGATGGTCTTCAGCACCTGCGAAGCGATCTGGTAGGGGCAGCCCTGCGAGTTCGGACGACGGTCTTCAAGATAGCCCTTGTAGCCGTTGTTGACGAAGGAATGCGGAACGCGGACCGATGCGCCACGGTCGGCGACGCCGTAGGAGAACTTGTCCCACGGAGCGGTCTCGTGCTTGCCGGTCAGGCGCATGTGGTTGTCCGGACCGTAGACGTCGATGTGCTCTTTCCAGTTCTTGGCGAAAGCAGCCATCAGGGCTTCGAAATATTCCTTGCCGCCGACTTCGCGCATGTACTTGGTCGAGAAGTTGCAGTGCATGCCCGAACCGTTCCAGTCGGTATCGCCGAGCGGCTTGCAATGGAACTCGATATCGATGCCGTAACCTTCGCAGAGGCGCAGCAGCAGGTAGCGAGCGATCCAGATCTGGTCGGCGGCCTTCTTGGAGCCCTTGCCGAACACCTGGAATTCCCACTGGCCCTTGGCCACTTCGGCATTGATGCCTTCGTGGTTGATGCCGGCTTCGAGGCAGAGGTCGAGATGCTCTTCGACGATCTGGCGGGCGACGTCACCGACGTTCTTGTAACCGACGCCGGTGTAGTACGGGCCCTGCGGCGCCGGGAAACCGTGTTCCGGGAAGCCGAGCGGGCGGCCGTCCTTGTAGAAGAAGTATTCCTGCTCGAAACCGAACCAGGCGTCCTCGTCGTCGAGGATGGTGGCGCGGGCGTTCGACGGATGCGGGGTAACACCGTCCGGCATCATGACTTCGCACATGACCAGCGCGCCGTTGGTACGGGCCGGATCGGGATAGATGGCGACGGGCTTCAGGACGCAATCGGAGCTCCGGCCTTCGGCCTGCAGGGTCGACGAACCGTCGAAACCCCAGAGCGGAAGCTGCTCCAGCGTCGGGAAGCTGTCGAATTCCTTGATCTGCGTCTTGCCGCGAAGGTTCGGAACCGGCGTGTAGCCGTCCAGCCAGATATACTCGAGCTTAAACTTGGTCATTCTTCGTCTCTCTTCAGTCAAGCGCTCGCCCAAGAGCGCAACAGAGGGCTGATTCTCCGGCGCGCCGGCGAGTCCCGGTTAAAGAAGCATGAAGCGTGCCAACTTCGCCGAAACGCGCGCCAATGATCCTATTTTTTAGCTCCAACGCCGGGATGCGTGCGGCGGCACGGACGATTGCGGCAGTCGTTTTGCCTATTTTGTGGGAACTTCTGCAGCCATGGCGTGTTTCCTTGCACGACGGACCGCGCGATCCGAAGTGATGAAATCACCATCATTCGAAGCGCGCAGCAAGAATTGCCTACATATTAGGCATATTGCACTTTCCGTGTGCATAAGGTCGAAAACTCTGATAGACTTCATCATCGAACACCAGTCTCGATGAATAAAGAGAGGCAGCAGCATGACGACGAACATGGTTCGGGAATCGGCGATGATCTTGAAGTTCCCGGTTCGAAACATTCAGAAGCTCAAGGAAATGCAGGAGCGCGAGAGCCGTTCGCGTCCGCTGATCATCGAAAGCGGCTGCGGCGGCTGGTATCATCAGGAAGCCATCCGCGAGGCTGAAGAGGCACCCAAGCAGTAAGCGTGCCTCTTCGACTATTGTGTCTCAGGCCTTGGTGCCGAAGAGACGCAGGCGCATGACGCCGCCATCCGGATGCATGGCGAAGCGCACATGGGTGACCGGCCCGATTTCGGCGATGAGTGACCCGGAAAATTCGTGCTCGCGGTCCATCTCCAGCTTCTGCCGGCCGAGAATCGGCTTCCAGCCTTCCGACTGGGCTATATCCTCAGGGCTGAACGTGTCGCCGGCATCCGGCAGATAGGCGCCCAGCAGTTCGCAGGTGTCCGGATAATTCCCCTTGAAGAAATGCGTATCGACGACGATGCGGCTGATCAGGCCGGCATGACCGAGGCGGATGATCGCCCAGTCATGGCCCGGCCCGCGCCGACGCTTGGTTTCCCAGCCGTCGCCCATGTTGAGGCCGCGTCCAGGACCCAGCATCTTGTCGGGATGGCCATAATGGGCATCCGACCAGGCGAGCGCCTTGGCGCCGTGGAAGACATAGGCGAGATCGAGTTCCTGGTCCGCGCCGACCTTCGACCAGTCGAAATGCGCCGCCCCATAGACGCGCAACCGCGCCACGCCGCCATCCGGATAGATGTGCAGCCGCAAATGCGTCCACACCTTGTCGCGATCGGCATTCTCGAAGAAATGCTGGGCGCCCGGCCCGAGCGGCGACTTGGCCAGAAGTTCGGTCCACACCGTCGTCTCGGTCGGATCGCCCTCGGCCACACAGGCCGCCTGGATCGAGCAATGCGGCGGATAGTTGCCGGTGAAGAAGCGGGTATCGACGTCGAAGCCGAAGATGCGGCCGGGCATGGCCAGCCGGATCACCGCCCAGTCGTGGCCGGGCACGCGCTTGCGTCGGCTTTCCCAGCCATCCATGTACTTGCCGTTGTCGTCGTAGAGATCCGGGTCGAATTCGGCCGGCGCGTCGTTCAGCATGCGCGACAGCGGTGCGAAGAATTCGTCGGTCGAAAACACGCCCTGGGCGCCGAGGCGGGCCGAGGCGAGATTGACGGCGCCTGCGGCAAAGTCGGGCAGGACCACGGTAGATATTTCGGGCATGTCAGTCGTTCTCCGGAATGAAGCTTTCGAGGCGAAGCCGGGCAATCTTCTCGACCTGCGCGCAGGCCGTGTCGAATTCCGTCTCGCGGCTGTTGTCGATCCGCGCCTCGAAGGCGGCAAGAATATCGTCCTTCGCCAGCCCCTTGACGGCAATGATGAAGGGAAAGCCGAATTTCGTCGTATAGGCCGTGTTGAGCGCGGTGAAGCGGGCATGTTCCTCGGGCGAAAGCCGGTCGAGGCCTGCTCCCGCCTGCTCCTTGGCGCTGTCCTCGGTCAGTCCGCCGGCGATCGCCAGCTTGCCGGCCAGATCCGGATGGGCGCGCAGCACGCCGAGCCGTTCATCCGGCGAGGCTGCCCGGAATTTTTCGGTCAGCGCCGCATGTACGCCGGACGCCGTCAACGGCTCGACGATCAAGCCCGCATCGAAGGCACGCTCGGCGATGAAGGGCGAGTGTTCGAACACGCCGCCGAAGCGGGAAATAAAGTCCGCCTTGTGCATCAAGTCTCCCGGAATGCGAAGCAGTTGATTGGATCGAAGGCCAAGGAGTAGCGAAGCCCGCAAGGCTTGTCGAGGCGCCGCCCCGGCCCGATGAGGCTCAAGATCAGATCGGCCTCCGTCGCTCCGCCACCAAGGCATCAGGTCTCGACGAGATTGATTTCCAGCCTTGCACCCGTCGCCTCGGCATAGCGCCTCAGCGTCGACAGCGACGGCGAGACGCCGCCGCCTTCCAGCCGGGCGATCGCCGATTGCGTCGTCCCGATCCGGCGGGCCAGTTCCGCCTGCGACAGCTTGGCCCGGGTGCGGGCAAGCACCAGCGACTCGATCAAACGGAACTCCTCGTCCGCCTTCTGATATTCGGCCCGGAACTCCGGGTTCTCCATCAGCTTCTTCTTGAGATCGGCGATCCTGGTCATGCTTTCACCTCTTTCAGGCGCGCGCGGGCTCACACCGGCTTGTGGTACTTGTGCCAGTGTTCGGCGATCTCGATGCGTTTCGGGATCCACACTTTTTCGTGGCTCTTCACATAGTCGATGAAGCGCGCGAGGGCTGCGGCGCGGCCGGGGCGGCCGACGAGGCGGCAGTGGAGGCCGACCGACATCATCTTCGCGCTGCCCGCCTTGCCTTCCGCATAGAGCACGTCGAACGCGTCCTTCAGATAGGTGAAGAACTGGTCGCCGGAATTGAAGCCCTGCGGCGTGGCGAAACGCATGTCGTTGGTTTCGAGCGTATAGGGGATGATGAGGAAGGGCTTGTCGTCCACGCCTTTCACCCAATAGGGCAGGTCGTCGGCGTAACTGTCGGAGGAATAGAGGAAACCGCCCTCCTCCATCACCAGTCTCAACGTGTTGTTGGACGGCTTGCCCTGGTACATGCCGCGCGGATGCGAACCGGTCAGTTCCTTGTGCAGGCGCACCGCTTCGAGAATGTGCTGGCGCTCGAGGTCTTCCGGGAAATCCTTGTATTCCAGCCAGCGATAGCCGTGGCTGGCGATCTCCCATCCGGCCTCCTTCATCGCCGCGACCGCTTCCCGGTTGCGCGCCATGGCGAGCGTCACGCCGTAGACGGTGACGGGCACCCGGCGTTCGGTGAACATCCGCCACAGCCGCCAGAAGCCGGCGCGGGAGCCGTATTCGTAGATCGATTCCATGTTGAGGTTGCGCTGGCCGGGCCAGGGCTGCGCGCCGACGATCTCGGACAGCAGGTTTTCGGAAGCCGGGTCGCCGTCGAGGATCGAGCTTTCGCCGCCCTCCTCATAGTTGACGACGAACTGCACGGCGATGCGCGCATCGCCCGGCCAGCGCGGATCGGGAGTGTTGCGACCATAGCCGACAAGGTCGCGCGGATAGCTGTCATTGTGCATCAAATCACCCTGAAATCGGACGCCAGACGGTAAGCAGGCCGGCGCCCGATGTCGAGATGCAAACGCAAGCGCGGGGCGCTGCCTTTTAGGCTCCGCTTCGTGTGCCCGCCATCAGGCGATCTTGCGGGCGGCGACGCGGCCCATCGGATGCAGCGAATGCACGAGGAAGGGCGCGCCCGGCTCCTTCTCGACGAACAGCGCCAGATTGGCGATCTCGACCGGCTCACCGAGCACGGGGCCGAAATGGGCGCCGAGCGCCGTCTCGATCCGGCCGAAATCGCGCGACAGCAGCGGGCCGGTGAGCGTCATGTGGAAGCGGAACTCGTCCATCACGTAAGGGTGCCCCCAGCGATGCAGGTTGGAGAACTGCGGCGCCGACAGGCCGTCGGGATTGCGCCGCTCGATTTCCGCTTCGCTGAGCGGCGCGCGGTAGCCGTCGAACTGCTGCACCACGGCGGCGGCCAGATAGTCGAGCGAAGCGCAGGGTTTTTCCGGCACGAGGCCGTAGAAATCGCCCAGACGGCCGACCACCAGCCGGGGAATCTCGAAGGGTTCGAGCGTGCCGGCAAAGCGCATGAGTTCGCGCAGCAGCGCCGCTTCGGTGCTCTCCAGATGCAGGTGGAACGGCGCCTTCAGCGTCGCATGGAAGCCGTAGCGGCGCGGCAGTGCCGTGTGGAAGGCGATCTCGTGAATGCCGAGGCCGCGCACCGCCGGATGCTCGACCGGCTCGCCGGAATAGACGTTGCGCCCGAGCCAGCTCGCAGCCGCAAGCGTCAGCGTATCGCTGAAGGACGGGGTGAAATAGATGGCATACCGCATGCGACACCTCGCTTCCGGGGGGCGTCCATTTTAGCAATAGACGTTATACCTGAGCAGTTAGGTGATTTGCGTGACAGTATGACGAAGAGAAACGGGAAAGACGTTCACGCGTTGCGTGTGGCAACGGCGATGTGGCTCGCGAGCTGGAAACCGGCCGGCATGGTCATCGGCCGGTCCTGGACGGCGCCGAGCGCTTCTTCGGCCAGACGATGTGCCATGCCGAAGCTCACCTTGAAGCCGCCGGTCAGCGCGACGACGCGGGCATTGTCCGGATGCGGCCCGACCATCGGGTCGCGATCGATCGCCTTGGGGCGAAGGCCGGCCCAGCGTTCGACCACCACGGCCGACTTCAAAACCGGCGCAAGCACACGGGCACGCGCGATCAGGTCCTCGATCTGGCCATCGGTCGAAAACGGATCGTCGAAACGGTCCTCACTGGTGCTGCCGATGGCGGCCAGTCCACCCTCGTGCGGCACGATATAGAGCCCGTCGAGATAGAGCAGAGGCAGGTCGGGATCGATGTCGCCCTTCATGAGGGCGGCCTGTCCCTTGACCGGCTGGCCGAGCGGCCGGGCAAGCGGCGGGCCGAGCATTTCCAGGAGTGGGAAGGACCGATGGCCCGCCGACAGGATGCAGTGGCCGAACGCGACACTTGTGCCGTCCGACAGCCGGGCCGTGGTCCCCTCGATGCTCTCGACGCCGCAGCCTTCGACGATCCGCACATGCTGCGCCCTGCGCAGGCGCTCGACCAGCATGCCGGTGAGGCCGCGCGGCGAGACCCGGGCGGCAAACGTGTCGTGGACCAGCCCGGCGCCTGCAACCTCCGGCGTGGGCCAGTCCGGTCCGAGGGGCGAGGCATCGATGGCATTCCACCGGAAGGACCGATCCCCTGCCCGCCAGTTGACCAGCGCTTCCCGTTCATGGCGTTCGGCGATCGTCCGCAAATGTGGCTTCGGCAGCGGGATCAGGCGGCCGGAACGGCGATAGCCGGCGGACCGGCCGGTCTCGGCCTCCAGTGCCCGCACCTCGTCTTCCAGCGACAGAAGCGCCTCGAACTGGAACTGCTTCTTGTCGTTCCACTTGTCCGGCATATGCGGCATCAGCGCGCCGAGCAGCCCGCCGCTCGCGCCCTGCGCCAGCGGCCCGGCATCGACCAGCAGCGTGTCTATGCCTAGGCGTTCGGCCTTGAGCGCCGCCCAGAGCCCCATCACGCCCCCGCCGGCGATCAGCAGCGCTGCGCGCGATTGACCGGCAGGCCCGCTGGCATTATCCGCAATGGTCATGACCCATTCCACCTCGACATCACCGACCGCGCCGGTCGCCCAGGAGCTCACCTGGCGCGACGGCGATATGCCCTATTCGACCGCCTTTGACGACCACTTTTATTGCCAGACCGACGGACGCCTCGAATGCGGCCATGTCTTTCTCGCCGGCAACGGCCTGCCGGAGCGCTGGGTTCGTCCCGGCACCTTCCGCATCGGCGAGCTGGGCTTCGGCACGGGTCTCAACGCCTGCGAGAGCTGGCGGCAATGGAAGACGACGCGGCTGGAGGGTGGACACCTGCACTTCGTCTCGTTCGAGCTCTATCCAATGCGGGCGGAAGAGCTGTCACGGGCCCTGTCGCGCTGGCCCGAGATCGATGCCGAACGCGAAGCGCTCACCGCCCTCTGGCCGGACCAACCCACCGGAATTGTCGAACTGGATCTCGACCGCCAGACGCGGCTCACCGTGCTGTGTGGCGATGCGCTGCAAAGCCTCACATCGAGCCAGCTTGCCTTCGACGCCTGGTTTCTCGACGGCTTCGCGCCGGCGCGCAATGCCGCCATGTGGTCGCCGGAACTGATGGCGGAAGTTTACGGCCACACCGTGCCGGGCGGCAGTTTCGCCACCTATGCCGCAGCTGGCTTCGTGCGCCGAAACCTGATCGCGGCGGGATTTGCCGTCGAGCGGCGCAAGGGGTTTGCCGGCAAACGGGAAATGCTCTGCGGACTGAAACCCGGCTCAGTGGCCGGAGCCGGACAGGACTGACCCGTCGCGCAAAGAGTGGCCAAGCCAGCGCTCGATCTTCGCCTCCAGCTGTTCCGGGCTGATCGGCTTCGACAGATAGTCGTCCATGCCGGCGGCAAGACAGGCCTCCCGGTCGCTGTCGAGCGCATGGGCGGTGACGCCGATGATCGGCACATGCCGGCCCTCGCCCTCGGCCTTCTCCGCTTCGCGAATGGTGCGCGCGGCCTGATGGCCGTTGAGGATCGGCATCGATACGTCCATGATGATCAGCCGCGGATTGTGGGCCCGCCAGGCGACGATCGCCTCGCGGCCGTTGCCGACGATGCGGTGGGACAGATCGGTCGACTGCAGGATCTGCCGGAAGACGATCTGGTTGACCTCATTGTCCTCGGCGACCAGCACGTCGCAACCGGCCCGCGCCGGCATGGCCGTATCTCGCCGCGCCACAGCCGGAGACCTGGGCTGCGCCGGACCGCTGGCCGGGGCCGCGAGGCTCCTGCGATCACTTCCTGCCGGAGGCGCCGGCCGCGCGGCCGGCCCCACCATGCCGATCGGCTTGCCGAGCCTTGCGGCCCGGACCACGTCGACGATGGCGCTGCGCAGGAGATTGGCACGCGCCGGCTTCATCAGATGCGCCTGGACGTTCAGCTGCTGGAAGATCCGCTCGTCGCCGACCATGTCCATCGAGGTCAGGAAGATCATCGCGATGCTCTCGAACCGCTTGTCGGCCCGGATCATGCGGGCGACGTCGAGCCCGTTCATCACCGGCATCTGGTAGTCGACGATCAGGGCATCGATCGACACGCCGATGCGATGGGCTTCCTCGAGCACGGCCATCGCCGCGTGGCCGCTTTCCACGGCAACGCCGTCGAAGCCCCAGAGCTCGAGCTGTTCCGTAAGAATTCGGCGATTGATGTCGTTGTCGTCGATCACCAGGACGCGCGCGCCCTCGACATTGACCGGCAACGGCTGCGGCCTGTGGCGCTCGTGGGCGACGGTGAACGGCACGTGGACGGTAAAGACGGAACCCTCGCCGACGGCGCTTTCGACATCGATATGGCCGCCGAACAGGTCGACGAGGCCGGCCGTGATTGCCAGGCCGAGCCCGGTCCCTTCATGGCGCCGCGTCGACGAGGTGTCGACCTGGGAGAATTTGTCGAAGATCGACGCCCGCTTGTCTTCGGGGATGCCGATGCCGGTATCCTCGATCCGAATCGTCAGCATCACTTGCGAACCGTCCGAGGGCGTGCTCGACAGCTCGATCAGCACATGGCCCTTCTCGGTGAACTTGATCGCATTGCCGACCAGATTGGTGACGATCTGGCGGAAGCGGCCGGGGTCGCCCGACACCATGTGCCGTACGGTCACGTCGCCGGCGACGATCAGTTCAATGTCCTTTTCCGCCGCCGAGGCCGACAGCAGTGTCGCCACGTCCTCGATCGCCTCGACGGGATCGAACGAAACCTGGCGCAGCTTGAGCTGTCCGGCATCGATCTTGGAGAAGTCGAGGATGTCGTTGATGATGGTGAGGAGTGCGTTGCCGGACTTGACGATAATATCGACGAACGTCTTCTGGCGAGTATCCAGCGCCGATTTCGCCAAGAGTTCCGCCATGCCGAGCACGCCATTCATCGGCGTGCGGATCTCGTGACTCATGTTGGCGAGGAATTCGGACTTGGCCTTGTCGGCCGCCTCGCTGCGCGCCAGAAGCTCGGTCAGTTCCCCTTCGCGGGCCTTGATGTCGGTGATGTCCGAATAGAGCAGCATCCAGTGCCCGCGCCGGCTGACCGTCGCCTCCAGTTGCACCCAGGTCTTGCCATCGGCCAGGAACACCTCGGAGAAGGACTGATGGGAGAGGATCTTGTCCTGCCATTTCTTCAGCTCGGCCATCGGCTCGTCGCCGAAATCGCCCCGCTTGGCGCAATAGGCAAAGCAGGCATGCCAGCTCTGCCCCGGCTCGAGATACAGCGGCGGCACGTTGAGGATGCTCGCCAACGCCTCGTTCGACTGCAGGATGACGCCGTCCTCGATGAAGACGAGGCCCTGCGCCATGACGCGCGTCGCATCCTGCATGAACTGGCCGAGACGTTCGAGCTGCTCGCGCGCCTCGCTGATTTCGCGTTCGCGGCGGCGCACCTCGGTGAAGTCCGAATAGGTGACGAGGAACTTGCGGTCGACCAGCGGAGTCGTGGTGATCAGCACCTGTTTGCCGTCGGGATAGATGAGTTCGCGCTGGATCGTGCCCTCAAGCGCGCGCATTTCCGCGACGCGGTCCTCGAGGCCGGGCTCGAACTCCTTGCCGCCCTCCCAGGCCCAGCCGCGGTCCTGGTTGGTCTTGGCGTAGTCCCTGAAGGTCGTCCCCTCGAGCAATCGGTCTTCCGGCCATTCCCAGATCTCGCGGCTCTTGGAATTGGCGAATTCGATGACCAGGTCCTCGTTGAGGATGATGACCCCGACCGGCATGATGCGCAGGATGTTCTCAAGATCGGCGTAGAGCTTCTGCGCCCGGGCTTGCGCTTCCACCAATTCGCGCTCACGCGCCTTGAGCAGCGAGACATCGGTGATCGAACCGACGATGTAGCGCCGTTCGTCCGGCGTGATAATGCGGTCGAGCGAGGTGATGACCGAGTGTATCCGACCGCCGGCCATCGGCAGTTCCTGGGCACGCTCCACCGCCTCCCCGGTCTCGAGCAGGCGCAGATTATCCTCGCGCAGCTGCGGACCCGATTGCGGGAACATCTGTTCCTCGTTGAGCCCGTAGAATTTTTCGCGCGCCTCACCCTGCAAGGCGCCATAGGCGTCATTGGCAAAGATCAGTCGGCGTTCGCTGTCGCGGATGAAGACCGGAACGGGCAATTGCTCGATCGCCGTGCGGTAGAGAACACTCTCCTGTTCGCGCTGATGAAGGGCGGTAATGTCGGAATAGGTGATGAGGATCTTGCCGCTGGCGAGCCGCTTGCTGCGGATCGCCAGGATCCGGCCGCTCATTGTCTCCGCCCGCGAAGTCGTGTCGTTCTCGGTGTCGGCGAACTGAGAGACACGCTTGATGAACAGTGCTTCGACGTCGGCCTCGACGCTCCTGGATCCGCCGTGACGGACATTGTAGATCAGAAAATCGCGATAGGACCAGCCGACCATGTCCATCGGCTCTTCGGCCTCGAGCATGTCGTAGAAGGCGTCGTTTGCGTATTCGATGTCGTAGTCCGCTCCGAGGATCAGGATGCCGACCGGCATAGACCGCAGCAGGCTCTCCACGTGCTGATGCAGGCCCTCGGCGTCGTTCTGCGCCTCGATCAGCTGGGCTTCGCGATTCTTCAGCAGCGATATGTCGGTGATCGAGCCGACCATGTAACGATCGCCGTTCGCCATCTCGATGCGACTTGCCCGCGAGATCACAGGCACGACGACCCCGTCCTCGCGGCGGAAGACGTCTTCCTGCTCGCTGGCAACGCCCTCCTCGAGGGTGCGGCGGTTGGCCTGGTAATATTCGTCACCGCGGTCGGGGAAACATTCGTGTTCCGTCTTGCCGATCAGCGCTTCCTTCGAGGTGCCGACCATGTCGACGAAGGCGCGGTTGACGAAGGCCATGCGGTGGTCGGCGTCGCGCACATAGGTCGCGACGGGAAGGTCTTCGAGCGTGGCATGGAAGAGATCGACCGGGTTCTCTACCGCCGCGGGCTTCGTCGCGGGCTTCGTTGCGGCCTTGGCCGCCGGACGCTTCGACCGCACAACGCGGGATGGCGCCTCGTCGAAAAGGCCGAAGACGTAGATCGCGTCGTCGTCGCCGAAGAATCGCTCAACCCTCAAGGGATAGCGTTCGTGACCGTGAGGGTCAAAGACCAGCGTCGTCTGCTCGTCGCCGAACACGACGACCTGACGCTCGCGGTCGTCGCGCACGCCGTCCTCGAGCCGCCCGAACAGTTCGCGATCAGTCTTGCCGACAAAGGCTTCCGGCTTCTCGCGGAAGAAGGCGGCATAGGCGCCGTTCACCGCAACATAGCGAAGCTCGCTGTCCTTGATGAAGGCGGGCACCTCCAGTTCGGCGATCTTCTCGCAAGCTAAATTGAGCAAATCGCCACCCGTATTCAAGAACCGTACTCCTGCCCAGAAAATGCTCCCGAATGGTAAATGCGAGGTAACCATCGAACGATGTTCGACGGATGCGCCGGCAAAACCGTAGCCTGAACGGGAGGATAGTGGACGCCCTGCCTTGTCCGAGCCTGTCAGGGGCGCTGGGGCCGGGCCGCGGCCGGGCTTACGGACGCGAAAAAGCCCCGGTCGGGGGGTGCACCGTCCGGGGCTTTCTTCTTGGCCGTGTTCACGCGGAGGCTATTCTCCCGGCCTCGAACTCAGCGGCTGCGCTTCCAGCCGTTCAGCATCGCACGTACGAGGTTCTCGCGGTGTTCGAAGCTGGCGAAGGCGACGCCGGCAAGATGCAGGGCGACGAGACCGAGCGTGCCGTAGACGAGCGCTTCATGCGTCTCCTCGACCCATTCGATCCCCCAGAAGGCATCCGTGGTCATCATATAACCGGTGGCGGCGATGCCCGAGATCGCCACGAGCAGCGCGATCACCATCGCGCCACCGGCCGGGTTGTGCCCGAGATAGCGCCTGGCCCGCATCCGCGCCGTATCGGCGAGGAAGGCCACGACCGTGGTCGGCCGATAGATGAAGTTCGCGAACCGCGCATGTTCGGTGCCGATCATGCCCCAGATCACGCGAAGCGCCACAAGGCCGGCGATCAGGTAGCCGGAAAGGATATGGGCCGACTTCCACTCGTCGCCGGTGAGGTAGGAAAAGGCAAAAAGCCCGACCAGCGACCAATGGAAGATCCGCACGAACGGATCCCACACCTTGATCCATTCCGTCCGCTTCAAGCGGACGGAATGGGCGCCATGCAATTCCTGCGTGGCGTCGCTCATCAGTCGGCCCCGACCTGTTCGCCGGTTTCCGGATTGAAGAGGTCTTCGACCTTCTTGCCGTCCTTGATGCCGTATACTTCGTAGCAGGTGCCTTCGACCTTGACCTGGCGGACTTCGTAGCCCATCGCGACTGCCTTGGCCTTCATCGCATCTTCGGTCATCCACTTGTCCTTCGGCACATTGCCGCAGGCATTTTCGCTTTCGGCGAAAGCGGCCGAGCCGAATGCGGCGGATGCGATGAGGGATGCGAGAACGATCTTCTTCATGGATTAAGTCCTTCGTCGTTTGGCCGTGGCGCTATTGCCATCGACCGTTGACGCAGACCCTAAAGCGCGTCGGCTGAGCGATAACTGACGGGAAATGTCAGCGAAAAATCAGTTTCGCCATGCTATTGAGGTACGATGGGCGGTCAGGCGAAACACATCTATCGGCGAATGATGACAGCAGGATGCACGACAATGCTGCTGCTGGCCCTGTCCTTGCCGGCGATGGCGGACGCCGGTAGCGACGACCACGACGCCGTCCGCAATGCCGTCAACAGCGGCAAGGCCCTGTCGCTGGCCGAACTGAAGCGCGTCGTCATGGAGCGCGTTTCCGGCGAAATCGTCTCGGTCAAGCTCGACCGCGAGCGCTCCGTCCTTGTCTATGAATTCCGTATCCTGACCGCCAACGGCCGCCTCGTCGAAGCCGAAGTCGATGCCGCCGATGGCACGATCATCGAAATCGAGAACGAATAATGCGGCTGCTGTTGATCGAGGACGACCCGCTGATCGCGCGCGACGTCACGCTGCACCTGGAGCGGGCCGGCTACGTCGTCGTGCATGAAAGCGACGGCGAATCCGGTTGGTTCACCGGCGACGCGGAGGAATTTGCCGCCGTGGTGCTCGATCTCGGCCTGCCCGGCATGGACGGCCTTTCCGTGCTCAAACGCTGGCGCGCCGCCGGGCGGCAGACGCCGGTGCTGGTCCTGACCGCCCGCGGCAACTGGCAGGAGCGGGTCGAGGGCATCGACGCCGGCGCCGACGACTACCTGACGAAGCCGTTCCAGATGGCCGAACTCCTGGCACGGTTGAGGGCGATCATCCGGCGCAGCGCCGGCCAGGCCAATCCGGTGCTGCAGATCGGCGACATAGCGATCGACACACGCACCAGCACGGTCAGCCGCGCCGGCCTGCCCGTCGATCTCACCCCGCTCGAATACCGCTGCCTCGCCCACCTTGCCCACAATCGCAACCGCAACGTCTCGCAGCTCGAACTGACCGAACAGCTCTATGCCCAGGATTTCGAACGCGACAGCAATTCGGTCGAGGTGCTGATCGGCCGGCTGCGCAAGAAGCTCGGCAAGGACACGATCTCGACCCGGCGCGGCTATGGCTACCGCATCGGCGGAGACGAGGGCTGATGCAGTCCATCCGCGGCCGCTTCCTGATCGTTTCCGCCGCCAGCGTCCTGCTTGCCATGGTGCTGGCCGCCGTCGTCTTCGTCTCGCTGTTCACCCGCAATCTGGAGCGCCGCATCGACGAGGAGCTGACCGGGCACATCAACCTCTTCGCCGGCACCCTGCGCTTTGCCGCGGACGGCACCCTCGAACTGCCGGACCGGCCCGCCGACCGCCGCTTCACAGAGCCCTATGGCGGGCTCTACTGGCAGGTCGAGGATGACAGGAACAAGCGTCAGCTGCGCTCGCCGTCGCTCTGGGACTATGCCCTGCCTCTGCCCGCCGACGCGCACGAGCCGAGCGCAGTGCACCACTACACCCTGCCGGGACCGGACGGCACCGACCTGATCGTACAGGAGCGCCAGATCATTGTCGCCGCGCCCGAAGGCCCGCGGCCGGTGCGCGTCGCCCTGGCCATCGACGCGCGCACGCTGACGGAAGCGCGACGCGCCTTCGTGCTCGACATCATTCCCTTCATGGTCGCGCTGGCCGCCTTCCTCATTGCCGCCTCGCTGGCTCAGCTGACCTTCGGCCTGCGGCCCGTCTCTTCGGTCAGCGAGGGGCTGAACCGCATCCGCGAACGCAAGGCCGAACGGCTGGATGGCCGCTACCCGAAGGAACTGCAAGGGGTGGTCGATGCGGTGAACCGGCTGCTCGACGCCCAGTCCGACATCATCAAGAAGGCACGCACCCGCTCGGCCGACCTCGCCCATGGCCTCAAGACGCCGCTCACCGTCGTGGCCAACGACGCGGCAACGCTGAAAGAGCGCGGCCAGACCGACATCGGCAACGAACTTGCCCATCTCGCCGCGGTCATGCAGGCGCATGTGGATCGCGAGCTGGCGCGCAGCCGCATCGCCGCCACCGCCGAGCTTCGCGCCTCCGATGCCGACGTCGCCACGGCCGTCGACCGCATCGTGCGCACCCTCAAGCGCACGCCGAGGGGCGGAGACCTCACCTGGCAGGTCGACGTGGCGCAGGGCGTCACCGTCGAGGTCGATCCCCACGACCTCGAGGAGCTGCTCGGCAACATCCTCGACAACGCCGTCAAATGGAGCCGCACGATGATCGGCATCACCCTTGAGCGTGCCGGGACGAGGCCCCGCCTGACAATCGAGGATGACGGCCCCGGCGCCGATCCGGCCGACATAAAGCGGATGACGGAACGCGGCATCCGTCTCGACAGCCAGATGCCGGGCACCGGCATCGGCCTTTCCATCGTCAAGGACATCGCTTCGGTCTACGATCTCGACATCGAGATCGCGAATCGCGAAGCAGGCGGACTAAGGGTGTCCATTTCATTCTGACCCGCGACCGTCGGGCGACGCCCGGGCCGCAGACCGCAACGCAGACCGACCCCCTGCAGACCACGAAGGACCTTCTCATGCTCCACACCCGCCGCAGCCTCATCCAGGGGGCACTCGCCTCGCTGGCGCTCGGCGGCGTCGCCCGTGCGGCCGGCACGGCGGCGGTTGCGGCGAAGGAACTCTCCTTCCTCGTGGTCGGCGACTGGGGCGATGGCCAGTCGCCGACGACCGCCGCTGCGGTCGCCAAGGCCATGGGCACGATCGGCGCACAGAACGCCATATCCTTCGTCATTTCGACCGGCGACAACTTCTATGAGAGCGGCGTCGAAAGCACCTCCGACAAAAAATGGCGGACCAATTTCGAAGAGGTCTACAACGCGCCGTCGCTGCAGGTTCCCTGGTATGCGGTGCTCGGCAATCACGACTACGGCGGCAGCATATCGGCGCAGATCGACTATTCGAAGAAAAGCCGGCGCTGGACCATGCCCGACCGCTATTTCGCCGTCAGCAAGGAGTTCGGTGGCGCAAGCGCGGATTTCTTCTTTCTCGACACGCAGAGAATGAAGGGCGACACGCTGCTTGAAATCGTCTCCCACCTGGACGCCGAACTGCAACTTCGCTGGCTCGACCGGGCGCTTGGCGAAAGCCAGGCGCCGTGGAAGATCGTGATCGGCCACCATCCGGTCTTTTCCGGCGGCCGGCATGGCGACAGCGAACTCCTGGGCAAGAGGCTGAAACCCATCCTCGACCGCCATGGCGTCGCCATGTATCTGTGCGGCCACGATCATCACCTCGAAGCGCTGCGCTCGGAACAGGTCGCCTATTTCGTCTCGGGCAGCGGCAGCCGGAGCCGACCGCCGCATCCACATGCGAAGAGCCTGTTCGCCTCGGCCACGCCGGGCTTCCTGCTGGTCAAGCTCACACCGGCCGGCGGCACCGCATCCTTCTACAGCCAGGATGCCGCCCTCCTCTACAGCCAGCCGCTGATCCTCTGACGCCAAGGCGTCGGCATTGCCTTCACCGCTCGTCCCGGATGGAGACCGGCGCGGCGAGCGTGAAGGTCGCATTGGCAAGGCTGGCGCCATTGACCAGGATCTCCAGCCCGTGCTCACCGGGATAGTAGACCCGGGTGGTGATCGGCCGGAAGGCATGGCGCTTGTCGACCGTCACCTCTCCGCCGGGCGCGAGCATCAGGCTCTTGCCCTTGAACACCTTGGGACGCAGGCTGCCGTCCTTCATGCGATGGTGGATGGCATAGTCGAGCATGACCTGCTGCGGTTCAGGCGTCGCATTGCGCAAGCCGATGCGGAACGCAAGCTGGCCCGGAAAGGCGACGTCGGCATTCTCCAGCGACAGGTTAGCCGCCACGCCGTCGAGCGGGCGGAAACCGAAATTCGCCAGCGCCGCCGCATGGCCCTTCTTGAGCAGCGTCCGGGAGGCATGCCTCAGCAGCCACAGCCGTTCCGGCGAGGCGCCCGGGCGATGCGACGCGACGAAATCGGCAACCAGGTCAGGATGATCCTTGGCGATGTCGTTGAGGCTGTTGGCCACCGAGCGGCGCACATAGTCTTCGCGGTCGTCGATCAGGGCCGTCAGGATCGGCAGGATCGGTGCGGGATCGCTGACCAGCGTCGGCAGGCGCATGGCCCAGGGCAGACGCGGGCGCGTGCCTTCGCTCGCCAGCCGCCGGACGTGGTGGTTCGGATCGCCCGTCCAGTCGGAGATGATCGACAGCGCCAGTGACTGCTCCCGGTGGATGAAGGGTCGAATGCCGAATTCGGCGGTGAAATGCGGCGTCAGCGCCTTGAGGAGATCGAGGGCGATCTCGACATGGTCGAGGCCGTGGGCGGCGATATACTGGTTGAACGACAGCAGCGCCCAGCCCGTCAGCCCGGACCGGCCACCCTGTGGCAGGCAGGCCCGAAGGATGGGCGCGGCCTGTTCGAAATCCTGCGGCAGGCTGTTGCGCAGGGCATCGGCGATCAGTTGCCCGCGCTGCATCAGCTCGAGCGCCTCGATGTTCGGCAGCACGGCGGCGAGAAAGTCCCGCTCGGCAAAATCCGGCCATGCCCGCGACAGGGCGCTTGCCGTGTCGCGGGCGGTCTGTGGACCGATCAGGTGTTTCAGCGGTTCGGCCATGGCTGCTCAGATCGCCTGTTGCGTTTCGAAATGCTGCATCAGCGATACCGCGCTGATCGCCGCCATGTAAGGGGCGAAGGCCGGATCGCGCCCGACCTTTTCCGCCGCTGCATCGGCCGCCGCCTTGTCCTGCCACTCGACGAGATCGGCGATCATGTCGCCCTGTTCCAGCGCCGTCAGCGCCCGCCAGCTGACGAAGCCGGGATAGTGACGGACCGCCTGCATGGCAGCCAGGCGCGCCGCTTCGGCCTGATGCTTGTCGGCGACGGTGCAGACGGCGATTTCGAGCACGGTGTTCTTGGTCATGGAAAGCTCTCCTGGTTGTCGATGCGCTTGACCTAGCACAGACCAACTGACAACCTTATGGCCACAACCTTCTACCGAAAGCCCTCGATGCGGCCAGCAGATCGCCTCTTCCGAATCATCCAGCTGATGCGCGCCACCGGACGGGCCATGACCGCCGCCGAGATCGCCGGCCGGATGGAGGTCGCGCCGCGCACCATCTACCGCGACATGCAACACCTGATCGCCTCGGGCGCGCCGATCGAAGGCGAGCGCGGCGTCGGCTACCTGCTGCGCGAAGCCTTCGACGCGCCGCCGCTGACCTTCACCTTCGAGCAGCTGGAGGCGCTCGCCTTTGGCTTGAGAGCCGTGGAAATGCTGGGCGATCCGCGTCTCGGCCAGGCGGCCCGGGAAGCGAAGGACAAGATGCTGGCGCTCTTGCCGCCGGAACACGCGGCGCGGCTGGTCGGCGCGCCGATCCATGCCTTCAGGGCCGCGAGCCAGCCCGAGCCGCCGGATTGCCTGGGTGACGTGCGAACCGCGCTGTCGACCCGGCGCAAGGTCTGGATCGCCTACAATTCGCTGGCCGGCGAGCGGAGCCTAAGAACCGTCTGGCCGCTCGGCCTCAGCGCCTTCGGCGCCCTCTGGGTGGTCACCAGCTGGTGCGAAACGCGCAATGATTTCCGCGACTTCCGCCTCGACCGAGTCGAGGACTGGAAGGTGCTTGCGGAGCGGTTCGAGCCGGACGAGAACCAAACCTATGCGGTCTATCTGGCAGGCCTGCAGGCGCGCTGAGCGCGCGGTGCCAGGCGTTAACCGCGACCGGTCATTTGCCGCAGCGCAAAAACATTTCCTTGACTTTCCAGGTCGAAAGGCCCATCTGCAGGTCAGCTTTCACCTTCCGGCCACCGCGTGAGCGGCCCGCGATCTCGTAAAGACGCGAAGAAGGATCCAAAGCGCACGACAAATGGTTGCTCGACGCAACCGAACGCGCTGGAAAGTATTTTCCAACTTACAAGTTCCCAATTCACGCGGGGTTCTTGACGCTACGAGACAGGCAGGATCGCAAGCAGCGATTTCGCCCGATGTCGCGTGGCGCCCCGAAAAGGTATTAGAATTGACCAACTTTCTTGAGCTTGGCCTGTCGCAGAACATTGCCGCCACGGTTGCAGGCCTCGGCTACGACACCCCGACCCCGATCCAGCTGAAGGCGATCCCGATCGTGCTGGAAGGCCGCGACCTGATCGGTCTGGCCCAGACCGGCACCGGCAAGACGGCCGCCTTCGGCCTGCCGCTGATCGAAATGCTGCTCGCCAAGCCGACCCGTCCGGACAACCGGACGACCCGCACTCTCATCCTCGCACCGACCCGCGAACTGGTGAACCAGATCGCCGACAGCCTGCGCTCCTTCATCAAGAAGACCCCGCTGAAGATCAACCAGGTCGTCGGCGGCGCCTCGATCGGCAAGCAGCAGCTGCAGCTGGAAAAGGGCACCGACATCCTCGTCGCCACTCCCGGCCGCCTGCTCGACCTGATCTCGCGTAACGCCATCTCGCTGCGCGCCGTCACCTATCTGGTGCTCGACGAAGCCGACCAGATGCTCGACCTCGGCTTCATCCACGACCTGCGCAAGATCTCCAAGATGGTTCCGGTCAAGCGCCAGACCCTGCTGTTCTCGGCCACCATGCCGAAGACGATTGCCGATCTCGCCGCGACCTTCCTCAACAACCCGGCCAAGGTCGAAGTCTCGCCTCCGGGCAAGGCCGCCGACAAGGTCGAGCAGCACGTGCACTTCGTCGCCGGCCAGAACGCCAAGACGGAAATGCTGAAGAAGATCCTCACCGACAATCCGGACGGCCGCTCCATCGTCTTCCTGCGCACCAAGCACGGCGCGGAAAAGCTGATGAAGCACCTGGAGATCGTCGGCTTCTCGGTCGCCTCGATCCACGGCAACAAGAGCCAGGGCCAGCGCGAACGGGCGCTCAAGGGCTTCCGCGACGGCGAGATCCGTACGCTGATCGCCACCGACGTCGCCGCCCGCGGCATCGACATCCCGGCCGTCAGCCACGTCTTCAACTACGACCTGCCGGAAGTGCCGGACGCCTACATCCACCGCATCGGCCGTACCGCCCGTGCCGGCCGTGACGGCATCGCGATCGCTTTCTGCGGTCCGGACGAAGGCCGCCTGCTGCGCGACGTCGAACGCCTGATGGGCATCGACATTCCGGTCGCCAGCGGCGAAGCACCGACCAACCTCAGCCGTCCGGCCCGCCCGCAGCGTCGTGGCGGCGGTGGCGGCGCCCCCGGCGGCAACAACCGCAACCATCAGGGCCAGGGCCGTCCGAAGCATGACGGCGAAGGCCGTCCGGCCGGCAAGCCCGGTCAGCGCAAGGGCGGCAATGGCGGCGCAGGCCGTCCGGCCGCAGCTCACGGCAAGCCGGCCTCCGGTCGCCCGAGCGGTCCCGGCGGCCAGCAGCGCACCCGTCGTCGCGAGGCATGAGCCTTACCGGCTGACGGAATGACTGAACGAGATTGATATGGCGCGGCCCCGGCCGCGCCATTTTCGTTGCGCCCGTCAGGCGGGCTGCGGAGCGGGCTTGCGGTTGGTGAGATAGACGCCGGCCACCACCACGCCCGTACCGATAATCATCGGCAGCGTCAGCTTTTCGCCAAAGGCGATGGCCGCCTCGACCGCCGCCAGCGGCGGCACGAGATAGATCAGCGAGGCCGCCTTCGACACATCGCCGCGCCGGATCAGGTAGAGCAGCAGGGCGATCGCGCCCATCGAGATGCCGACCACCGACCATACCAGCGTGGCAAGGAGGCCGATCCCCCATTCGATATGCAGGTCCTCCAGCAAAAGCGCGGCCGGAACGGTGACGATCAGCGCGCCGACATATTGCAGCGTCGCGACCGCCCGCAGGTCCCCCTCGCGCAGATAGCGCTTCTGGTAGATCGTGCCGGCGGTGACGCAGGCCATGCCCAGCACGTTGACCGCGACCGCATAGGCCGGGATCACATCGGCATCGATCGAGAACACTTTTGGCAGGACGGCGATGGCGATCCCGGCAAAGCCGAGGAACAGGCCGAACCGCTGGGTAAGCGACAGTTTTTCGCCGATCAGGTAGGCGGCGGCAAGGCCGGTCATCAGCGGTTGCAGGCCGGCGATGATGCCCGAGAGCGCGGCCGGCACGCCCTGCCCGATCGCCCACCACAGCATGCCGAGATAGAGCCCGTGCAGGAACATGCCGGAGACGATGGCATGGGTGATCGCCATGCGGCTTTTCGGCCATGTGACGCCGGCAAACCGGCACACCAGATAGAACAGGACGACGGCCACGCCGTAGCGCACGGAAAGAAAGGTCAAAGGATCGGCGAACAGGTTCGCGTATTTGGCCGCCACCCAGCCGGTCGACCACAACAGAACGAAGAGCGCGGGCGCGAGGCGACTGAGGGTCATGAAAGGTCTCCAAGAAGGTCCAGGGCCGCCGGAATGCCTGGAGCTCTCCCGGTCGCCAGTCGTTAGCCGCGACATAGGGACACGTCAAAGGAGTTTTCCTGCCGCGCTGGATGAATTCCGCTGAACCATCTCCCGCCTGAAACTTTTTTTGCCTCGCGTCATGATGATATTTTAGGCAAAATGCGGAAAGGCCGACGTCCATCAACCGAAGATCGGTCCCGTCGGCTGCCGATTCCCCTGCCCTGCCACGGTCCAAGCGCTCGCAAACTGCTGTAAATATAGGCTTTTGCCGATTTTTCGCGCCGTCTAGATAATTCGTCTTCGACGCCGCGCGCTTCTTGCATTGGCCAATGGGTTGTATTCAAATGGTAAAAAAAGGGGATGGCGCCGTTGGCATTTGATGAAATGATTAATGCGGACAACAATCCGCGACTGCCCTACCAGAACTACCACGACTGGTACTCCCATCAGGATCCGGCCCGGCTGATCGCCAAGTCGCGAGACGCGGAGAACATCTTCAGAAAGACGGGCATCACGTTCGCGGTTTACGGCCACGCGGACTCCGCCGAAAAGCTCATTCCCTTCGACATCATCCCGCGCATCATCTCCGGCAGCGAATGGCGTCGTCTCGCCCAGGGCATCGAGCAGCGCGTGCTGGCGCTCAACGCCTTCCTCGATGACATCTACCACAAGCAGGAGATCATCAAGGCGGGTCGCATTCCGCGCGAACTGATCGAGAAGAACGTCACCTTCCTGCCCGAGATGATCGGATTTCGGCCGCCGGGCGGCGTCTACACCCACATCGTCGGAACCGACATCGTGCGCACCGGCGAGGACCAGTTCTACGTTCTCGAAGACAATGCCCGCACGCCGTCGGGCGTCAGCTACATGCTGGAAAACCGCGAAACCATGATGCAGATGTTCCCGGAACTGTTCCAGGAGAACAAGGTTCAGCGGGTCGAGGACTACCCTTATCTGCTGCGCCAGTCGCTGGCATCACTCGCCCCTCCGGGCTGCAAGGGCAAGCCGCGCGTCGCGGTGCTCACCCCCGGCATCTACAATTCCGCCTACTACGAGCATTCCTTCCTCGCCGACATGATGGGCGTCGAGCTGGTCGAGGGCTCGGACCTGCGCGTCATCGACGGCAAGGTCAAGATGCGCACGACGCGGGGCTATGAGGCGATCGACGTGCTCTACCGCCGCGTCGACGACGATTTCCTCGATCCGCTCACCTTCCGGCCCGATTCGACCCTCGGCGTTCCCGGCATCATGGATGTCTACCGCGCTGGCCACATCACCATCGCCAATGCGCCGGGCACCGGCATTTCCGACGACAAGGCGATCTACTCCTACATGCCGGAAATCGTCGAGTTCTATACCGGCCGCAAGGCGCTGCTGGAGAACGTGCCGACCTGGCGCTGCTCGGAAGCCGACAGCCTGAAATACGTGCTGGAGCATCTCGAGGAACTGGTGGTCAAGGAAGTCCATGGCTCGGGCGGCTACGGCATGCTGGTCGGCCCGACGGCATCGAAGAAGGAACGTGCGACCTTCGCCGAAAAGCTGAAAGCCCGTCCGGGCAACTACATCGCCCAGCCGACGCTTTCGCTGTCGACCGTGCCGGTGCTGGTCAACAAGGGCATCGCGCCCCGCCACGTGGACCTTCGCCCCTACGTGCTCGTTTCCGACAAGGTGCAGATCATTCCCGGCGGGCTGACCCGCGTGGCCCTGAAACAGGGCTCTCTCGTGGTCAATTCCAGCCAGGGCGGCGGCACCAAGGATACCTGGGTACTGGAGGACTGACATGGTCATGCTCGGAAGAACGGCCAACGGCCTCTACTGGATGTTCCGCTACATCGAGCGGGCGGAAAACATCGCCCGCCTCGTCGACGCCGGCCTCCGGATGTCGCTGACCCGCAGCGGCGCGAACGATGACGACTGGGCGGCGGTGCTCTTGAGCGCTGACGTGCGCGAGGGTTTCGACGCAAGCCACGCCAAGGTGACCGCGGCCGACGCGATCGACTTCCTGCTGCGCGACACGGCAAACCCGTCGAGCGTGCTGTCCTGCATCGACTCGGCGCGCAACAACGCCCGCATGGTACGCACCGCGCTCACCCGCGAGACCTGGGAAGCGACCAACGAGTGCTGGATCGAGCTCAAGCAGATGCTCGCCCGCAAGCTGAAGTCCGCCGACCTGCCGGAGGTGATCGACACGGTCAAGCGTCGCGCCGGCCTGATCCGCGGCGCCTTCCACGGATCGATGCTGAGGAACGAGATCTACAATTTCGCCCGCATCGGCACATTCATCGAACGCGCCGACAACACCAGCCGCATCCTCGACGTCAAATATTACGTGCTGCTGCCGGCCATCACCCATGTCGGCTCGTCGCTCGACAACATGCAATGGGAATCGATCCTGCGCTCGGTCTCGGCCCACCGCTCCTACCGCTGGGTCTATGACGGCGAGTACAAGGCGGCCAACATTGCCGACTTCCTGATCCTCAACGGCCAGATGCCGCGGTCGCTCGCCTATTCCTACGAGAAGATCGTCAGCAATCTCGGCTATATCGCCAAGGACTACGGCGAGCGCCTGGCGGCCCACGACACCGCCGAGAAGGTGCGCGCGACGCTGCAGTCGACGACGATCGGGGAAATCATGGACCAGGGCCTGCATGAGTTCCTCGACAACTTCATCTCGCGCAACAACCGGTTGGGCCAGGAAATCACCGAGGGCTACCGCTTCTACAGCTGAGGCAGGCCGGGAATGGACAAGAGATCATGCGTTTGAAGATCACGCACACCACCCATTATCGCTACGAGGCGCCTGTCCTCTACTCGTTGCAACGGCTGAGGCTGACGCCGCCGAGCTGCCCGGGTCAGCATGTGGAAAGCTGGCACATCACCGTCGATGGCGCCAAGGTCGAGGCGGGCTACAACGACCAGTACGGCAATCACGTGCATCTGGTCTCGACCGACGGTGAGGCCCATGAGGTCCACATCGAGGCCTGCGGCGAGGTGGTGACCGAGGACCTTGCCGGCGTGTTCGGCCCGCATGTCGGCTATTGCCCGCTGTGGCTGTTCCTGCGCGACTCGCCCCGCACCAAGGCAGGAAAGCTGACCCGTGAACTGGTCAAGGGCCTTTCGGCGGACGAGCCTCTGGCCATGATGCACAACCTGATGGAAGCGATCCACGCAGCGGTCGATTATCTTCCCGGGCGCACCGACAGCGACACGACGGCCGAGCAGGCTCTGGAAGCCGGTCAGGGCGTCTGCCAGGACCATGCCCATGTGATGATCGCCGCGGCCCGCAGCATGGGCCATCCCGCCCGCTACATTTCCGGCTACCTGAAGATGGACGACGCGGCCGAGCAGGCGGCGACCCATGCCTGGGCGGAAGTCCATCTGGCCGGCCTCGGCTGGGTCGGCTTCGACGCGGCCAACAACCACTGCCCGGATGCCCGCTACGTGCGGCTGGCGACCGGCCTGTGCTATGCCGACGCAGCCCCTGTTTCAGGCATGCGCATCGGGCTGTCCGGCGAGGATCTCAAGGTCACCGTCGTGGTCGAATCGAAGGGCCAGAGCCAGAGCCAGAGCCAGAACTGACCTCGCCCCGCCGAGGGTCCCTGCGCATCGCCCTCCGGCGATGGCAAGCCCGGCGCCACCTTGCCGTGCTCTGTTCGGCGCCTCCAGAGGAGAGGCGAAGGATGCTGTTCGGCAAATCACTCTTTCAGTCGGTGGTCGAACGGCTCGCCGAAGAGGCAGAGGAGGCGGATCCCGCCCCCGTGATGTCCGCGTACCGGGTCTCCGGCCTGTCGAGCGGCTTCGTCGCCGAAAGCGTTGACCATGCCCCGGCCGAGGCCTTCCGCCTCGACGCCTATCTCGCTCTCATGCCCGAACCGATGCCGGTTCCGCCCGCAGCGCCGGTCAAGCCGGTCATGCCGGACCACCTGACGCGGCTGGCGATCGAGCAGATCGCCGAGGATCTCGAGCTGAAGGCGGACGACGACCGGGAACGGCTTGGCGAAAAGCGCCGGGCCTTCGCCCGCCACAATCACCCCGACGGGCATCACCCGGAATTTCGCGACAAGGCCACGACGCGCATGAAGATCGCCAACCTGCTGGTCGACGAGGCGATCCGCAGGCTGGGGCCGGTCTGACGGCAGCGGCGTTTCTGCTCAGTCGTAGAGGCGCTTCAACAGCCCGATCAGCTGGTCGCGGGCCTGCTTGCCGCCCAGCTTCGCCAGCAGGCGCTCCTCGTGCTCCTGCCAGATCGGCAGCAGTTCATCGAGATAGGCAAGCCCGGCATCGGTGATGTGCAGCGACTGGACGCGGCGGTCGATTTCGGATTTGCGCCGGGCGACGAAACCTTTGTTCTCCAGCCCGTCGACGATGGCGACGAAATTGGCCCGCTGGATGCCCAGCGCCTCGGCCACTTCGCTCTGCTTGGCACCCTGGTTGCGGGTCAGCAGCATCAGCACGGCAAAATCGGTCGGCCTGAGCCCCTTGGCCGAAAAGGCCTCGTTGAAGTCCTGGAACACCGAGAGCTGCGCTCGCCGCAGGCGGTAACCGACCGCGTCTTCCATCATCGAATAATCTATTGTGGAAGCGCCCCGTGCTACCTCCTCAGCCTGATCGTCCATCATGCCGCCGCCATTCTTGTTCTTGTTTCCCCCCCTCCAGACGAAGACATTGCGAAAATGCCTTAATATCTGGAAATCTATGGATGATTTTATAGCATTGCATTGCGCGCACAAGGGTTTGTGGGCACCCGCCGGCAAAAGTTGACAGATTTCCCGCCCGAGCCCGCGAACCGGCGGACAAGGCGACCGCAGGCAGGCACAAACAGCCCGGATTTCATAAGTCCCGGCGCCCCTGCCCGGCCCTTGCAGGCGCGCCTTGCGGATTGCGCATTTTCCGCATTGATGCCGAGGGAAGTCTGGGGTATGACCGCCAAACCAGATGAACGGCGAGTCACACGACCCGCCGTCGGATGCACCCGTAGCTCAGCTGGATAGAGTGTTGGATTCCGATTCCAAAGGTCACAGGTTCGAATCCTGTCGGGTGCGCCATCTAAATTTAGTCTCGATCGCCACATAACTGCGGACTGAGTACCGCTAAGCGCGGATTGAGCGATCGAAAACACAGAGATCATCGTCTGTCGTCCGGCACGGAAGTTCCATGCGGGGTCTCTCAATCACCACACCGAAGCCAGGTGCTAGCGGCGGCCGTCGCGTGGTCCGGGCGCCTTCGGCGATCATCGTTGGCCCAAACGGAGATCCTCAGCCCGATAGACGCGCCGTCAAAGGCATTTTTCAAAGGACTCGGCGGAACCAAGGATTCGATGGATTTTATGATTAACGAACAGTTAAAGGCCTTATTTCTTGCTACGTCGACCTTCCGAGATAAAGAATTGCGACCGCTCTCGCCCGATGGAACCACTTTGGCTCACGCGACTCCGATAGTATCTTGAAGCTAGTTTGTCGCGTTGTGCAGCACTGCGGCGGGAGGCAAAGGTTAATACTTCACAAGTCCTTGGAATGCCTATCTTCGCATCGGCCACCGACCGACACGCACGCAGCAGCCTTCTGACGGCAGGTGCCGTCAGAAGGATTCAATCCTATCCCTCACGGGCTGGATCTACCCATTACAGCGCCACTTGCTAGTCCTCGTCATCCTGAGGACGACTTCTTCGTGGGGCCATTTCCGATGTTCTTGCCCGTCGCCGTTGCGAGGGGTCGCTGGCGGAGATATCGATGAACGAGGGCAACCAAGAGGATTCGTACGATGGCTTGGAGTGGGGTGCTGGAGCAGAAGGCGGCCTACTGGAGACGCTCAGCAGAACGCTACAAGGCGACGTCCGCGCAGAACGGATCTCTACCCCGCAGCGACTGGTGGCGCTACGAATACTGCCAGACACCCTACCTTATGCTCGCAAGCGATGAGTACCTCGCCCAGCGATGGCTTGACCAGAACCGCAACAATGTACGCCTGACAGCGAAGGGGCAGATTGCGCCGCGAGAGGACTTTTCGGATGCAAAAGGCATGTTCGGCCCGCTCTTCGCACATCTGGTGATGGAGTTCGGAACTCGAGGTGGTGTCCCGACGAGGCTCATCTCCGAAAGCAATGAAATGCTGGGCAAGTATTTCGAGAAAGGCGAGCCGACTGGCGTGCGTCTGTTCAATGGCTACCCTGATTACCTCGACGGCGTGATCGTCAAGTTCGGCAAGCGGGAGCATATCGAGAAGATGCTCAACGAGGGCGAAGTTCGTGTCACGCCCTCTTCCTTCTATTCCCAGGCAAGCCTGTCGAAAGCCATGCATGATCTCGAAAGTGAGCGCGAATTCCACCATCCGGCCTTCGATGCCGTCCGCCTGGGCCGCACACATGCCAAGACGATGACTGGCTTCGCCGGCCCCATCGAGGACGGCTTCATCAAGGAGACGGTGCGATGCCCGGACTACGTCCTGTGGTGCGCCTGCCGTGACATCGACCGCCGGATGCCGGATGACTTCAACGCTGATGCCGCACTCATCATCCGCAAGCCCGATGTCTTCGCTTCGCGGTTCGGCACAGGTCTACGAAAGGTGTGGCCGGGGGTGAAGATCAAGGTCGGCCCCGTGACGTACTACGATCCCTGCTCGTTCATACACAGGAAAGAGAAACCGGTGCACCTCAAGCATTTCCAGTTTGCCTACCAGCGGGAGTGGCGTCTGTGCGCCTTCCCCACCACCAGTCAGATGCCAGCGGACGCATTCAACATCAAATTGGGATCTATGTCGGACATCGCCGAGGTAGTGGTACTGCCTGCCTAATCGCCTACGTCTGCGCACCACGATGATGAGCCCGTCATCGACACTAGGCACTAGCGCAACCTGCTTGTTATCGGACGAGCGATTGTATCCTCCGCAGCGATTGCCGCGACAGTCGGAGGTCCCCGCCTTCCTTAGGACGCAAGAGAGCGACGGAGCTACAGATCCGAGTCGATTGTTTGTCCAATGGTGAGTGCGAAATCATCACCAAACACCTCGACGGGCGTCCGGTAGCCAGGGCGAACATCGCCTGCCAGAACTCGACGCTACCGCCGCAAATGTAGCAAGCCCAAACCGCCCGAGCGAACTCAAAACTGGATAAAACTTGGGGGCAAGGTCAGGGCCGTCCGGAGATTTGGCTACAGCAAACCGCGACTATTTAATGTTTCAAATGAGCGAGAATCCGGACTAATGTGTCGCTCTAAATTAAACTTAGCCTCTAGGAATTCAGGCTCATTTCTAGCGCTTTCCTTTTTCTGGAACTCACGCGTTAGAAGATATGCAATAACTTTTACGCTGTTTTTCTAAAATTCTTGCACTATCCTCGGGGCTACTTCTAATGCGCCAAATTAGGCACCCCAATTCACATCGATGCAACCGAGCGCTCGCGTCTCACCAAATATCTCACTTGGAGGAATGCCATTGGGTACGAAATCGGTAGACCATGAAGAGCGTGCTGGACGGCTTTGGTCGATACTTACCGCGCTAGCGAAAGACAAGAAAATAACAACTTACGGCGAAGCGGCTCGCGAGATCGGTATTCATCACCGTCCCATGCGCTTCGTGTTGGAGCCGATCCAAGATTTCTGCATCAAGGAAGATCTTCCTAGGTTGACCTCCTTGGTCGTGTCAAAAACCAATGGCTTACAAGGCAGTGGCTATTTGGGAATACCCGGGCATACAGCCGATCTTGAAAAAGTCTTTGCCTTTGGCTGGAACACGGTCGCCAACCCCTTTTCAGATCTCAAGATTGCAGAGCTGGACCGAATTGTCGCAGAACTGGTTTCAGATCCTGGAACTGCATCAGAAAAGTACATTCAGACTTTGTCTAGGGGAAACAGACAGCGTGTATTCAGGCAGGCTGTCTTGCAGGCCTATGATTGGAACTGCTGCATGTGCGGTTTAACATTCCATGACAGTCTGGATGCGGCGCATATTGTGAGCTGGGCCTCCGCAAAGCCGAATCTTAGAATCGACCCACGAAACGGCTTGGCTTTATGCGCCACCCATCACAAGCTATACGATAAAGGATGGCTCAATGTGACACCCGATTATCGGATCGTTTACGTCGATCCTAATCAAGAGGATGGGCCCTACTCGGAAGCTGACGTTTACAACAGCGCTAGGCTACACGGGGCATCCGTCCAATTGCCGAAGGAAGCATCACTTTGGCCCAACCCTGACCTGCTCTCATTGCACGAAACCGACCAAGAATAGGTTCCGGGCGCCGATAGAAGTTGTACACGTCACTTGCGCCAGAGAGTCGGCTCCGCACACCCGGGCGTTGGCACCACCCTGTTGGTCATCTCAAGGGAACTACAAGCAACAAGCGTGGCAAGTGAAAGGAAAGACGTGGCGTGCTGAAAGTTTTTGAACACGCGGCCTTGGCCGCCGGACGCGCCATTCTCGACGTGTGCCAGGCAAGTGCCACGGTCATGCTGAAGCCCGACGCCTCGCCGGTTACCGTGGCAGACGAACGGGCCGAGGCGATCATTCTGGCCATGCTTGCCGAAGCCCTGCCGGGCGTGCCGGTGGTCGCCGAGGAAGCGGTCGCGGCCGGAAAGATCCCGGATACCGGGGGCTCCACCTTCATCCTCGTCGACCCGCTCGACGGCACCCGGGAATTCATCACCGACCGGCCGGAATTCACCGTCAACATCGCGCTGATCGAAAACGGCACGCCCGTCGCGGGCATCGTCTATGCGCCGGCCATGGGTGTCGCCTATGTCGGATCGAAGGCCGGTGCCGAGAAGCTGACCATCTCGCCGCAGTTCGACATCGCCGAGCGCCGGCCGATCGCCGTTCGTCCTGGCCACAGGCCTCCGGTCGCCGTGGCGAGCCGTTCGCACGGCAACCCGGAAACGGAGCAGTACCTGACCGACCACGCCATCGACGAATGCCGTTCGATCGGCTCGTCGCTGAAGTTCTGTCTTCTCGCCGAAGGCGTGGCGGACATCTATCCGCGGTTCAGCCGGACGATGGAATGGGACACGGCGGCCGGCGACGCCGTGCTGCGGGCGGCGGGCGGCACGACGCTTTGCCTCGATGGAACGCCGCTGACCTACGGCAAGCGGAATCAGGCCGCCGACGTCGATTTCGCCAACCCGTCCTTCGTCTCCCGCGGCGGCTGAGACAAGCGCGCGTGCAATGGATGGCGGCACGCGGTGGCTCAATTCACCACCAGCAGGCCGCCGTCGATCCGGCCCTTGATGTGGCGATCGACGCCGGCGCGATCGGCGCAGGTGTGGAGCCATCCCTTGCAGGCTTCGCTGAGCGCCAGCAGATCCGACCAGACCTTGGAAACCGGCATATTGGCCGCGGCAAGCACCCGCGCCGACAGGAACGCCGCATCCTCCGGCTGGTGCAGCAGGCGGTAGTCGACCGGCGTACCGAAACCCTCGACCCGATAGAAGGTCTCGTAGAGCGGCGAGCGGAAGTCGGTGAGCATGGCCTCGGCCGGGCGACCGGCGGTGAGGTGATCGCGGGTCACCGTCGCATGATGGTCGCCGAATTCCGCAATGACCGTGCCCCGCGGTCCGGGCTCCGACTTGCGGCGATCGAGGAAGGCCTCAAGGTCGGCGCGCGCCAGCCAGACCCGCCGCATATATTCGTCCACCTCGCCCGTGCCGTCATATTCGTGCGGCGGCGCCTGCGCGTCCGGCAGCAGGACATAGTCATAGGGCTGGTGGGCGAACATCGTCTGCACATGGACAAAGAGCGGGCGCGGGTCGTTGCGGCGGTGATCGGCCACCAGCTTCTCGATGAAGGCGAAATAGCGCTTGTCTCGCACCGTCATGGGTTTGAACCCTATGGCGTCGGCGTCATAGATCTCCTGGAAACCGATCGATGTCAGGAAGGCACCCTCGTTCAGCGCGTTGAACGGCAGCGGCATGACGGCCACGGTGCGATAGCCGCAGCGGGCCAGGAGATCGGGCAGCGCGCCCTTGATGCGGTGCTCCAGCAATTGCGTGACATAGGCCGCCTGCCAGCCGAAATCGGCGGTCGACAGGCCGGTCAGCACCGAGAAGTTGGTCATCCAGGTGCCGGCGCCGATCGTCTCAACGTGGAAGGGCTTGATCGTGCCGTCACCCGAGCGGAAACTGTCCACCAGGTCGGCCGACATGGGGATCCCCGGAATGACGCCCGGCGCGGTCTGGCTTTCGGACAGCACCATGAATAGATCGGGTTTCACCCGGGATGGGCCGCAATCGGCATCGTCGGCGAACGATGTGCCAGCACTCGCATGGGCGACGCGGGCAGCGATCGGCAGTTCGCCCATGAGGTCGGGCAGGTTGCGCAGCGACAGAGGCAGGGCCGACGCATTGTAGCCAGCGATATAAGGCAGATAGTCCGCCTCGCGCGGATTGTGGATCGGGTGGGTGACTTCCGCCGCCAGGGCGAAGACGAAGACCAGCGGCAACCGGATAGACAGCGGCACGCGCAGCGCAGGCTCGCTGCGGAAGAGCCCGGTCAGCAGAACCCCCGCCAGGATGATCGCCAGGACGCCGGCCACGGCATGGAAGCGGTAGTGCGACCACAGGAAATCGACGATCGACAGATCGGTGCCGGTGAAGAAGAAGTCATAGGCATGCAGCGCCAGCCCCTTCAGCTTGAACTTGACGACTGAGAGCAGCGTCAGAAGCATGATGAGGGTGCCGGCCGCGTAGAGCGAGAAGACCGCCCGTCGGCTGAAGACGAAGAAGATCCCGGCCAGCGCCAGTGTCACGGCGAAGGTGTAGGGCATGAAGCGCCAGCGCGTGTCGAAATAGTAGACCAGCAGGAAATAGAGCGCCGCCGCCGCCAGCACGGCCACCGGATGCAGGATCGCAGTCGCAAGGCGAGCCCGCCAATTGCCTGTCATGCACACCTCCTATGAAGGGCAGGCTCACAGCTTTACACGGCCAGGAGGCAAAGAAAACACGGTTCTCGTGTTATGCTCAATCATGGAGCAACTAAGGGCTGTCGGCGCCCTTGCCGCTCTGCCGCCGCCCGCTACGGGGCGGCGAGCGCCAGCGCCGGCTCGTCCGACAGTGTACCGGCTGGCGTTGCAAGCCCCTCCCGGGTTTCCACGAGAATGGCAGTCGCCACCGTCTCGCCGAGCTCGGCCGAGCTGGTGATCCCCTGGATGAAGGGGAACTGGTGCAGCAGGAAAGGCAGGGCCAGGCAGTAGAGCCGGTTGCAGAGCGGCTGGTCAAACTCCAGCCGATAGCACGCGTCGAGCCCGACGCCACCGACCTCTTCCTGCTCGGCGACCGCGCCGTCCATGATGATCTGTCCGCCGGTGCGCACCTTGGCCTTGCCGACGACGCCCTGGTTCAACAGGCTCGGAAAGGGAATGTCGGACGCCGAAAGCCGCCCCTGCCCGGTCGCGTCGATGAAGGCGTCGAACTGCACGCGGCCTTCCGGCCACGCAACGATCGCCCCGCACTCGCAGGTTTCCGTGTCCAGTTCGTAGTCCGGGCCCAGCGTGATGATGTCGAGCACGCCGGCGCGACGAAGCGCCAGGATTCTTTCGATCGAGGCATGCGGCACGGTCGCATAATTGTCGACGAACAGGCTCTTGAAGTGGCGGTGAAAGCGCTTCAGGTCGTCGGCATTGAGATGCGGCACGACCTGGGCGATCACCTCGTGCATGCGCAGGATCGCATAGCGCCAGGCAATCGTCGTGCGGCTCTCATAGTTCTGCTTCGCTTCGGCAAGATTGCGCGCCGCCCAGACAAGGGGCTCCTGCGATTCCCGCTCGGCGAAATAGGCCGGACCAATCGTCTCGACCGTCAGATGGGCAAGGCCGAGCTTGGCGGCATAGTCGGGATCGCAGGCGGTCAACTCCCGGGCAAACAGCTCGAACACCGCGTCGAGCAGATCCTCGCGCCCGCTCTCGACCAGCGCGTCGATCGCCTCGTCGGTGCAGATCGACAGCGGCTCGTAGGGGATGGCGAAATAGAAGTCCGCCTCCGGCAGCATGCCCTTGCGCGACATCAGACTGATGCGCAGATCCTGCGACCCGCTGGCAGGCTGGTATTCGAGCAGCCCGGCCTCGTCGTGGTAGAAACTGCCGTGGCGGGTGGCGACCGTCACCATGGCATCAATGGCGCTGAGCGAGGTGCCGAGAATGCCGACGCGTCCGGCCGGAATGGTCTTCAGCAGGCTTGCCGGCCACGGCGAGGCGAAATAACCCGGCTTGACCTCGGTGACGTCGGCAAAGCTGTGACCCGTCGCCATGACCACGTGGCCGAACGCATAGTGCTGCGGCGGCTCTTCCTGCCGGGCAACGGTCAGGCGGATGTCGTCTCCGCCGAGCGCGATGTCGGAAATCTCGTGTCCCGCCTTGACGACGATCGCATGGCCGCGGGCGACGCCCTCGGCGACGAGGCCGTCGAACTGCGACTTGAAATATTCGCCAAGGACGATGCGCGGATAGAAGGCGCGCTCGCCGATGGCTGCCCGCTGCACGCGCAGGCGCTCCAGCTCGGCGTCGGACTGGCGATGAAGCCACGCGACCAGTGTCTCGCGGATCGGCGGGATCTCGATGCTGGCAATGTTGGCGAGCATGGCCCGGTCGTTGACTGCGGGATGGTAGGGCATGCCCTTGCCGGCGACCGCTTCCTTTTCGAAGATGGTGATCGTCAGCGGCCGGGCTGAGTCCAAGAGACCGCACAGCGTGTAGATCGCGGTGGGCCCCGAGCCGATAAGCGCGATTGTCTCGTTCATGGTCCGCCTTCCTGAAGACCGGCATCGGATCAGCCGGTTTGAACGTGACGGGTCGGGCATGACAACCGCCGGCGACGGGCCTTCGTGACAGCGACGTCAGGCGCCGCTTGAAAAAATGCCGCACCGCCGAAAATCCATGGAGCCCGTTCACGCCCACCGATAGCGCGCGAATGAAATCTTTGTTCCCTGTCGGCAGAAATTTTGCTTCGACCGACGGCACGCGGGGCCCTGGTCAACCCTCGATGAGCGCAGGCCCTGCGGGCGTGCGGATGGAAGGCCTGGCCGCAGTCGGCCCCCCGGTGGTACGGCGCATGCTGCGGTAGAGTGTCGAGCGGCTGACGCCGAACTGCCGCGCCGCGGCGGCCAGCGGAACCCCTTCCCCGATCGCAGCAAGCGCCGCATCGACCTCGTCCGGCATCAGCTTGATGGGCCGGCCGATCGCGCTGCCGCGCGCCTTGGCGGCCGACATGCCCGCCTTGGTTCGCTCCGAGATCAGCGCTCGCTCGAATTCGGCAAGCGCCCCCATGATATGGAAGATCAGGATGCCGCCCGCCGAGGCCGTATCGATCGACTCGCTGATCGAATAGAGGCCGATCTCCTTGCGGCCGAGCTCGGCCACCACCTCGATCAGGTGCGACAGGGACCGCCCGAGCCGGTCGAGGCGCCAGATCACCAGCGTATCTCCGGCCGACAGCTCGTTCAGGGAGCGGACCAGACCCGGGCGCGAGCGGGATGCGCCCGACAGCCCCTGGTCCGCGTAGATCTCGGCACACCCGGCGGCACGGAGCGCCCGCAACTGCATCTCGATGTTCTGATCATGGGTGGAAACACGGGCATAGCCAATTCGCATCGTCACACGCGCCAGACATTCGTTTCGCGCCCCGCTTCAGGGCTGCCGCAGTCATGAATGTGTATCATAACCGTTCCTTTTTGAGCACGCCCTCAAATTTAAGTCAATACACAAATACACGCATAGGTGTATATTTCATTCGCGCGTCTCGTTTGCCGTCGACCAACCTAAGCCATTCCCTGTGCTCAGCTTTTTGTCACCCCTACAATCTGCGGGTAAATCCGTGACCGATAAACCGGATGCGTTCACAGGTTGAAAATGTAGGACAAGGGGTTGTGCAAATAGGAACGCTTTAGCGACGCATGACGCGTCCCGCGGCGCCAAGACCAACCCTTGCGAAGGAAGGAAATTGCCATGCCCAGTTATTCGCTCACCCTCAACATCGACCCGACCGACCTCAACGTCATCAAGGCTGCCGGCCAGCGGCTGACGCTCGCCAAGCCCGTCGGCAGCGGCGATCCGAACGTCGTCTGGCTGTCGATCGACCCCTTCCAGTCGACCACCGTCGAGTGGACGGAAGACTACTGGATCTACGCCTCGACCACCGAGGTGACCCAGGGCAACAACATCTCCAAGCTTTCGGAAGTCACGCCCGGTCCGGCCCTCGACGCCGGCTACTACCCGTTCACGCCGGCCGCCACCTTCGGCGTGTTCCAGAACAATCCGGGGATCGCCAGCGGCACCTATGCGGCCGAAAACATGATGCCCTACACCCAGTACCCGGCGCTGACCTTCGGCCTGTCGCAGTCGGCCATGGTCAGCAAGAAGCTGGCCGAACGCAAGCCGATCTCGGCCCAGTCGGTGCTGTCGCAGCAGCAGATCCAGATGACGCCCTTCACCAATGTCTATGTCTGGCTGCAGAGCCAGTTCGCCAGCGAGACGATCATCACCAAGATCATCGGCAACAATGCGGTTGCCCGCTTCGGCGGCGGCGTGACCGACATCACGCTGAAATACGATCCGAACCGCGGTGTTTTCGTCCCGGACGTCGGGTCGGAAGGCCTGATCGAGCGCGGCATGATCGAACTGCGCATGCCGCTGATGATCTGACGCAGCGAGCGAACAAGGGTGGCCGGATCATCCGGCCACCTCCCCGACACCGAACCGTGGGCCGCGAGGCGAAAGACGCTCCGCGCCGGATGCGCTCCCTTGCCGTCGCGCCCGACAAGCAAAGAGGATCAGGACAATGACGAAACTGCATGGCGCCCTGCGCCGCACCGCCTCGGCCCTGCTTTCCCTGGCGCTCGCCGCCTCGGGCGCATCCGCGGCCGATCTCAAGATCGAAAACCTCAAGAAGGCCAAGAAAGCCGAGGCGCCGCTCACCCTGGAGGAACGGGAATCGGCAAGACCCATGCCGAGCAAGGAAGTATCGCCCGAACAGCTGAAGCAGATGCAGGAACGCTTCAGGGCGCTCAACCCGAACATGCTCGACCTCAAGGCCGGCCCTGACAAGCAGGGCACATTGCTCAAAGGGGTGCCCGAGAAGGTCGACGATCCATCCGCCGCAGCGCCCTACTGGAGTGCCGGACGGCTGACTTTCCGCGACAACAACGGCATTCCTTCCGCCTGCACCGCCCAGTTCGTCGAGGACGCCTCGGTGATCCTGACGGCCGCGCACTGCGTGATGGACGAGGAAACCGGCAAGTGGTTCTCCGATTTCGCCTTCGAGCGTGCCTATAATGACGGCGCGAAGGCCCAGACGGTCGGCTGGCGCTGCGTCTCGCTGTTCGACGCCTTCCATGATCCGGCGCCGAACTATGCCTATGACTATGCCTTCATCCTGGCAGACGGCGAGGACGACGAGAAGCCGCTGGAAATGACCACCGGAAGCCCGGCGGACAAGGCACTCACGGCGATCGGCTATCCGGCCAATTTCGGCAATGGCCGTTTCCTCTACAAGGTGGACGGCGAATGGTCCGAAGTCGTGGACGGCATCGTCACGATGAAGGGCAATCCCATGCGCTCGGGAAACAGCGGCGGCGCCTGGTTCACCGACTTCAAGGTCGGCGGCGGTGCGGGCGAAAACCGCGTGATCAGCCTCAATTCGCACCATCTGGAAGGCAATGACGAGGACGAGAACGGCCCGCTGTTCACCGCCGACACCAGCCGCCTGCTTGCGCATGTCGCGGACGCCAAGTGCCTCGACTGACATCGCTGCGTCACCACCATGGGAAACCCGCCGCGCGCGGGTTTCCTGCCCGTTCCGGTCCGGCCTGGGGCGAGGTCGATGCACAAGACCGGCGGCGTCAGGCAATCGTAATCAACTTGTGGCATAACGGCGCGACGGCAGGGGTCTCGCCATAAATGTATCATGCGCCGGTTGCCGCGACGGCACGGCCTTTCAGAGTCCGTTCTCGATGGCGTTCCAGCCGATCGTCGATGTCGAGCGGCGGCAGGTCTTTGCCCATGAGGCGCTCGTGCGCAGGCCCGAAGAAGAAGGCGCCGGCTCGGTGCTGTCGGCCGTCGATAAGGGCACCGGGCTCAACCTGCTGGCCAAGATGCAGCCGGACATCGTCAACATCGACAGGGACCTGATCCGCGACACCGGCGTCACGCTGATCCAGGGCTACCGGCTGGCCCGGCCCAGCTTCGAGCGCCTGACGCCGCTCAGCGAAATCTCCTTCCCGAACTGATCGACCTCACTGCCGGTAAGGTCTGGTGCACGCCAAAGCCTCGCCGCGCACCATTTGTCGCAGTGCGCGATCCGAAGCCACCCTTGCCCAAGAGGCGTCAAACCGGCAAAAGAGGGCAGGAAACCGAGGCTTGGACGTGACAGAAGAAACGATCACCCTTTACGAAGCGATCGGCGGCGACGCCACGGTGCGGGCGCTCTGCCACCGCTTCTACGAACTGATGGACACGCTTCCGGAGGCCGCGCATTGCCGCGCGATCCATCCGCCGAGCCTGAAGGACAGCGAAGAAAAGCTCTACGAATACCTGACCGGCTATCTCGGCGGTCCTCCGATCTACATGGAAAAGCGCGGGCATCCGATGCTGCGCCGCCGCCATATGGTCGCGGAGATTGGTCCCGAGGAGCGTGACGAATGGTTCCTGTGCTTCCGCCAGGCGCTCGACGAAACGGTTGAGCACGAAAAACTGCGCGAAATCATCTGGGCGCCGATCGAGAAGCTGGGCTTCCATATGCAGAACAAGGAATGACGGCGATGACGGGATTTTGCGACCGGATCCGCCCGCTCGTCCTGCTTCTGGCCGGCCTGCTCGGCGCTTGCGGCGTGGGGCTCGCCGCTGCCGCCACGCATATGGGGGGCGCGCTGCTGGGACCGGCCTCCGCCATGTGCCTGGCCCATGCGCCGGCCATGCTGGCGCTTTTCGCCGGCCACAAGTTGATCCGGCCGGCGACCGGTGCGGCCCTGCTGATGGGCATAGGCACGCTGCTCTTCGCCGGCGATCTCGTTCTCAAGCAGTTTTACGGCACGGGCCTGTTTCCGATGGCGGCCCCCAGCGGCGGCATTCTGATGATGCTCGGCTGGCTGCTGGCCGGGATCGGCGCATTTTCTGCCGCGCCCAAGACCTGAGCGACATCATGTCGGGCCACCTGCCGCGTGCATGTGGCAGGCGGAACGGAATTCTGTCGCACGGCGTGGCCGGGACCGGGCCCGCGATGCGCCGGCCCGGCGACGTGGGCGCTCAGAGGCTGGCGGTCTCCCTGCGCCCGAACAGCAACAGATTGCCGTGAGGGTCCCGGACATAGAAGCGGGCGATGTTTTCCTCGCCGTCCTCGTCCTCGACCCGCACCAGGCCGTCCACTCGGCGCGCCAGGAACTCTTCGTAAAGCGGCGTCAGGGAATCGCTGCGGATGAAGACCGAGCTGTTGACGGCCATGTGCGGGTCGTCGCAGCTCCAGAAGTGCAGGACCATGCGGCCCCGTCTCAGCACGAGGTATTCGTCACAGGCGGCCGGCTGCTGTTCGAAGCCGAGCGCATCGACATAAAAGTCACGGGTCTGGGAGAAGTTGAGCGACGGAAGGATCGGCGTGACGTCGACGCCACCAAGATCCACGGGGTTGATCGCGTTCATGCAGTCCGTCCTTGAAAGGTCCTGCGCCGCTGCTAACCTCGGGGCTACCCATTCTTGCGTAAGGCATTCCGCTGCCATTTCGGTGCAGGAAAGTTGATGATTTTGGCATCGCCATACGGCAACCTGCAAGAGATGGGTGTGGGGGGCCGCTGATGCAAGCCCGGCAGGGGTAGGATTTCTGCCGTGTGTTGCCGAACGGCACTAACGTCCGCGAACCGCTCGTGCAGGGCCGGCACCAGGCCCTCGCAATTGTGCTCCGCCAGCTTGTGCAGGCCGATCAGCAGCGTGGGGTCGAAATCATCGTCGGTCATGAATTGTCGTTCCTTTCATTCAGGGTCTGCAAAGCCCGCTCCAGGCTGGACTTCGAACCATTGCGCAGGGGAATGAAGGTCTTGCCGAATTTCTTGCAGCCGCTCTTCACCCTCAGACACGCGTCATGGCTGATACAGTCGATGGGGCAGAAGACGCAGTCGACCGAAGGCAGCACGGTATCGATGCGCGACACCGCTTCTCTCAATCCGCCATCGTGGTGAATGAGTTCCGCGCCGTGATTGCTGGCGATCTGGCGCAGATGTGCGACCTGGCAATCGCGTCCCCCGACATAGAGGAAGCTGCGGACGCTGAGCGCGGCCTTCGCAGCCGGCGCATTGGCAGCACCCTGCTCCGCCTTGGCCGCCAGCTTTTGCGCCGCCTGCTTCTTGCCCTTTTTCGCCATGTCCATTCCTCAACTCTCGCCGCCACTTGGGCACGGCTTTCCCGTCTTGTGAGTCCGGACCTTATTAAACTTGATTTTTGCAGTAAAGATTAAAACATGAGAATTCGCATCATATTTTGACGCAAGACAAATACGGCCGGCTGCGAGGCAACCGGCCGTGTCGTCTGGAGGGCTGGTATTCCCAGCGCTTAATAAGGCAGACCGACGTAGTTCTCCGCCATGGCGGTCTGTGCGGCAGACGAACCGGAGAGATAGTCAAGCTCGGCCTCCTGCACCTTCTGGTCGAAATCGCCCTCATCCGGGAAGCGATGCAGCAGCATGGTCATCGACCAGGAGAAACGCTCGGCCTTCCAGATGCGCGACAAGGCGCGGCCCGAATAGGCGTCGATGCCGGCCGAAGAGCGATCGCCGTAAAATTCCTTCAGGCCCTCGAACAGGTAATGCACGTCGGACGCCGCGAGATTGAGGCCCTTGGCGCCGGTCGGTGGCACGATATGGCCCGCATCGCCGACCAGGAACAGCCGCCCGAACCGCAGCGGCTCGGCGACGAAGGAACGGAGCGGCGCAATCGACTTCTCGATCGACGGACCAGTGACCATGGCTTCCGCCACGTCGGCTGGCAGGCGCCGGCGGATCTCGTCCCAGAAGGCGTCATCCGACCATTGTTCGACCGTGTCGGAGAGCGGCACCTGCACATAGTAACGCGAACGGGTGAGCGAGCGCTGCGAACAGAGCGCAAAACCGCGCGCGTGGTTCGCATAGATCAGTTCGTGATCGACCGGCGGCACGTCGGCCAAGAGGCCAAGCCAGCCGAACGGATAGACCTTCTCGTAGGTCTTCAGCCCCCTGCCCTCGACCGCCGCCCGGCTCGGGCCGTGATAGCCGTCGCACCCGGCGATGAAATCGCAGTCGATGCGGTGAGTGGCCCCGTCCTTCTCGTAAGTGAGATAGGGGCTCTCTCCATCGAAATCATGCGGCGTGACATGGGCGGCGTTGTAGATCGTCTTGCTGCCGTCGGCCTCACGGTGGTCCATCAGATCGCGCGTCAGTTCCGTCTGGCCATAGACCATGACCGATGTGCCCGTAAGACCTTTCAGGTCGATGCGATGGCGCCGGCCGGAAAAGGACAGCGCAAAGCCGTCATGGACAAGCCCCTCCTTGTGCATGCGCGTCCCCGCGCCCGCCCGGTCCATCATGCCGATGGCGCCCGCTTCGAGCACGCCGGCCCGGATACGGCCGAGGATATAGTCGCGGTCGACACGATCGATGATGACATTGTCGATGCCGGCCTTGCTGAGCAACTGACCGAGCAAAAGGCCCGAAGGCCCCGAGCCGATGATGGCGACCTGGGTGCGCATGGAAATCCTCCTCCTGTTCTTGCGGAATGATAAGCCGCGGCACCTTGCCGGCAATGGAAGATTCCGGCACAGTCTTGGACAATTCGAACATGGAGCCGAGACCGAGACGTGACCAGGCCGGTGCCGATCTACAGCCTGTACGGCGAGAAGCCGACGGAACACGCGGAGTTCTGGGCCCATGCCGAGACGATTTTCAGCCGAAGCTCGCAGCACAGCTGGGAGATCCGGCCGCATCGCCATGAGCGATTGTTTCAGATTCTGCACATCCGCGCCGGCCAGGGCGAGGCCCTGATCGACGGTCGCTGGCAGGCCTTCGGGCCGCTGACGGTGATCGTCATGCCGGAGCGCCACGACCACGGCTTTCGCTTCTCCCGGGACGTCGACGGCGCGGTGATCACGCTGGTGTCGCGACGGTTCCCGGCGGATCTTCCAGGCCATGCGGGGCTCGCCGAATGGCTCGCGCGTCCGAGCCTGACGCGCCTGCCCGCCGATCACCCCGACACGCCCTATCTCGGCGAAACGCTCGACCGGGCCGAGCGGGAGATCGTCGAAGGTGCGGCACGGCCGGCGATCCTGGTCGAAACCATGCTGACGACCGCCCTTCTCCTGACCATGCGCATGAGCGGCGCGGAACGGCAGCGACGCGAGGCCGACCGCGACCGGGAGCGTTTCGCCCGGCTGAAGGACATGATCGACGAGAGCTTTCGCATCCGGCTGCCGGTCGACCACTATGCCGCGCAACTGGGCATATCGGCGACCCATCTCAACCGCATCACCCGCGCCATCGCCGGCAAGCCGGTGAGCCGCATGATCGCCGAACGCATCGTCCTCGAGGCCAAACGCGACCTGGTGTTCAGCGCGCTGTCGATCCAGCAGATCGCCAGCCGGCTGGGCTTCGAGGACCAGGCCTATTTCAGTCGCTTTTTCACCCACAATGCTGGCATGCCGCCCAAGGTCTACCGGGAGCGCGAGCAGGCGCGGCTGGAGGGCTAGACCCCCTGCCCTGCCTAGGTTTTGGGCAGCGCGCAGGAGAAAATTTTACCGTTTGATAAATTTTTTTTCCTGAGTTAGCCTGTCGTCAATCGCACCATAAAAAAGAGGGAACTTCGATGCGACGACTGGAACCGGGCCTGAAGGCCGGGCGGCTTGACGCTGCCGAATACGTGAAGAATTTCTCCGATCTTCATCCGCGTCTCGACGACCATGAAGCGCTGGTCGCCTCGGACCGCTGCTACTTCTGTCATGACGCGCCGTGCATGACTGCCTGTCCCACCTCGATCGACATTCCGCTGTTCATCCGCCAGATCTCGACCGGCAATCCGATCGGCTCAGCCAAGACCATCTTCGACCAGAACATCCTCGGCGGCATGTGCGCCCGCGTCTGTCCGACCGAAACGCTGTGCGAGGAGGCCTGCGTCCGCAACACCGCGGAAGAGCGCCCGGTCGAGATCGGTCGGCTGCAGCGCTATGCGACCGACATCGCCATCGACCAGGGCCGCCAGTTCTACACGCCGGCCGCGGCGACCGACAAATCGGTGGCGGTCGTCGGCGCCGGCCCGGCCGGCCTTGCCTGCGCCCACCGGCTCGCCATGCACGGCCACCGCGTGACGATCTACGATCACCGCGAAAAGGCCGGCGGCCTCAACGAATACGGTATCGCCGCCTACAAGACGACCAACGACTTCGCCCAGAAGGAAGTCGACTACATCCTGTCGCTTGGCAATATCGATGTGCTGGACGGCCAGATGCTCGGCCGCGACTTCACCCTCGCCGACCTCCAGGCCAGGCATGACGCCGTCTTCCTCGGCACCGGCCTTGGCAAGGTCAACGCGCTGAACATTCCCGGCTCCCATGTCAACGGCGTGCTGGACGCGGTCGAGTTCATCGCCAACCTGCGCGAAGCCACCGACAAGGGCGACGTCCCGGTCGGACGCGACGTCGTCGTCATCGGTGGCGGCATGACCGCGATCGACGCCGCCGTGCAGGCGAAGCTGCTCGGGGCGGAAAACGTCACCATCTGCTACCGCCGCGGCAAGGAGCACATGAACGCTTCCGAGTTCGAGCAGAACCTCGCCGCCTCCAGGGGCGTGCACATCCGCCATTGGCTCCAGCCGAAGGAAGTGGCGCACCACCACGGCCACGTTTCGGCGATCACGCTGGAATACACCCATGTCGAGAATGGCATGATGAAGGGCACGGGCCACATTGCCGAGATCAAGGCGGATTTGATCCTCGTCGCCATCGGCCAGAAGCTCGACGCGCTCGGTGTTGAAAACCTGAGGCTGGAAGGCGGCAAGATCGCCATCGATGCGGAAGGCCGCACTTCGGTCTCCGGCGTGTGGGCCGGCGGCGACTGCGCGCTTGGCGGCCAGGACCTCACCGTTTCCGCCGTCGCCATGGGCCGCGATGCGGCCGAATCTATCAATCGTTCTCTCGCCGTCCAAACGGCGGGAGCAAGTGCTGTCGCTTGACCCTGGCCCGAGAGGAACGAAACCATGGCTGATCTTCGCAATAATTTCGTCGGCATCAAATCGCCGAACCCGTTCTGGCTCGCCTCGGCGCCGCCGACCGACAAGGCCTATAACGTCGAACGCGCCTTCAAGGCCGGATGGGGCGGCGTTGTGTGGAAGACGCTCGGCGAGGAAGGCCCGCCGGTCGTCAACGTCAACGGCCCGCGCTACGGCGCGATCTGGGGCGCCGACCGTCGCCTGCTCGGATTGAACAACATCGAACTCATCACCGACCGCCCGCTTCAGGTCAATCTTCAGGAAATGAAGATGGTCAAGAAGAACTGGCCGGATCGCGCCCTGATCGCCTCGATCATGGTGCCCTGCGAGGAACAGGCCTGGAAGGCCATCCTGCCGCTGGTGGAAGAGACAGGCGCCGACGGCATCGAGCTCAATTTCGGCTGTCCGCACGGCATGTCGGAGCGCGGCATGGGTGCCGCGGTCGGACAGGTGCCGGAATATATCGAAATGGTGGTGCGCTGGTGCAAGCAATACACCCGCATGCCGGTCATCACCAAGCTGACGCCGAACATCGCCGACATCCGCAAGCCGGCCCGCGCCGCCAAGGCCGGCGGCACCGATGCCGTCTCGCTGATCAACACGATCAACTCGATCGTCTCGGTCGACCTCGACAATTTCGCTCCCAACCCGACCGTCGGCGGCAAGGGCACCCATGGCGGCTATTGCGGCCCGGCCGTCAAGCCGATCGCCCTCAACATGGTCGCCGAAATCGCCCGCGATCCGGAGACCTATGGCCTGCCGATTTCCGGCATCGGCGGTGTGACGACGTGGCGCGATGCGGCCGAATTCATGGTGCTCGGCGCCGGCAATGTGCAGGTCTGCACCGCCGCCATGACCTACGGCTTCAAGATCGTCGAGGAGATGATCACTGGCCTTAGTGACTGGATGGACGCCAAGGGCCACCGCAGTCTCGACGACATCACCGGCCGCGCCGTGCCGAATGTCACCGACTGGCAGTATCTCAACCTCAACTACATCGCCAAGGCGCATATCGACCAGGACGCCTGCATCAAGTGCGGCCGCTGTCACATCGCCTGCGAGGACACCTCGCACCAGGCGATCACGGCCGAGGTCAACGGCCTGCGCCACTTCGAGGTGATGGAGGACGAATGCGTCGGCTGCAACCTTTGCGTCAATGTCTGTCCGGTCGAGAACTGCATCACCATGGTCGGCCTGGAGGCCGGAACGCTGGACCAGCGCACCGGAAAGCCGGTCGATCCGAACTACGCCAACTGGACAACGCATCCAAACAATCCGATGGCAATGCAGGCCGCCGAATAACAAAATTATTTCCCCGAATGGATCAGGCCCCCGAAAGGGGGTCTTTTCTTCGGCTTTACTCGGATAGACCAGCAACCGGCCCGACCGGGCGAGATTTCAGCCAGGCGATTCAACAAATTTCAAGGGTTTCATGAAAACCTCCTCATTTAGAGCAGGCAGAAACACAACCAAAGATTGTTACAGCCTGCTGAATGGAGACCGAAGGCATGGGCAGGGGCAGCGGGAGAAGAGGTTGGGGTGCGCTGAGCGCGGCTCTCCAGTATTATATTCCCGCCGTCATCGTCGTTGCCGCCGTGGCGATCGCGCTTCTCTATGCCGACCATCAGAAGAACCGCCTGCATCAGGAAAACCTGCGCAACGGGGTCGCCGAGCAATTGGGGCTCATTCGCGCACGTCTGGAGGGCGGCATCAACGCCAATATCCAGCTGGTGCAGGGCATGGTCGCCGTCATCGAGACGGAACCGAAGATAGACCAGACACGTTTTTCCGCCCTGGCGCGCCGAATTTTCGACACGCCCCACCAGCTCCGCAATCTGGCCGCCGCACCCGATCTCGTCATTCGGATGGCCTATCCGCTCACCGGCAATGAACGGCTGATCGGCTTCGACTATCGCACCAGCGAAGCGCAGCGGAAGGCCGCGCTGCTGGTGCAGGAATCCGGCCGCCTCGTGGTGACCGGGCCGGTCGACCTGGTGCAGGGGGGCCGCGGCCTGATCGCCCGCTATCCGGTCGTCGTCGGGAAGAGCAAGGGCGGGCGCGACTTCTGGGGTCTGGTGGCCGCGGTCATCGACCTGGATAAGCTCTACGCCTATGGCGGCCTCGATGCGGACGGTCTCGGCATCGACGTTGCGATCGCAAGCAGGATCAAGGACGGCAAGCTCGGCAAGCCCTTCTACGGCGACCCGGCGATCTTCGAAGACAGCCCGGTCGGCATGCCGATCAATTTCGGCAATGAGAGCTGGGAAATCGTCGCGACGCCCAAGGGCGGCTGGAGCCAGCCGGCGCCGGATCTGTGGGTCTCGCGCTTCCTGATGATCCTGGTCGGCACCATGATCGTCGCACCCGTGGCCTGGATCGCTCGGCTGCTGAGCGAGCGGCAAGCCAATATCGCCGCCCTTCGCCAGCGCGAGGAAGAGCTGCGCGCCATCTCCCATCGCCTGGAAATCGCGCTGGAAGCCTCGCGCATCGGCGTCTGGGAACTCGACATCGGCAGCGGCCAGCTGCATTGGGATGCACGCATGCGGCAGCTCTACAGTGTCGAGAGAGATGGCGTATACACCTACGAGACATGGCGCAACGCACTGCATCCTGACGACCTCGAGGAAGCTGAGCGGGTCTTCGCCAGGGCCCTCGAATCCGGCAAGGACTACGTCACCGAGTTCCGTGTCATGGCGGCAAACGGCGAGGTGCGCCATATACGCGCCTTCGGCACGACCTATCGCGACAGCCATTTCCGCAAAAAGCTGGTTGGCGTCAACTGGAACGTCACCGCCGATGTCCGGCTGCAGCAGGAACTGCGCGAGGCCAAGCTGCAGGCGGAGTTGCAGAACCTGGAGCTAGAGGAAGCCCGCCAGCACATGGAGCACAATTCGCTGCATGATGCGCTGACCAACCTGCCCAACCGCCGCTATCTCGACCAGCATCTGATGCGGCTCGACGCAGAGACTGCGACGAAAGCCAGCGCAACCGTGCTGCATATCGATCTCGACCGCTTCAAGGACATCAACGACACGCTTGGCCATGGTGCCGGGGACGCCATCCTGCGCCATGTCGCGGGCAAACTCAGCGAAAATACACGCTTCGAGGACTTCGTCGCCCGCATCGGCGGCGACGAATTCGTCGTCGTCTGCGCCGACACCATGACCGACAGCGAATATGGCGACCTTGCCCGCCGACTGATAGATGCCGTCAACACCCCGATCACCTATGCCGGGCACGAATGCCGCGTCGGCGCGTCGATCGGCATCGCCATGCGCGAGAAGGGCGACGTCCGGGCCGAGCAGCTGCTGGTCAATGCCGACATCGCCCTCTACGAGGCCAAGCGCCATGGCAGGAACCGCGTCGAGCGCTATACCGACCACCTGAAATCGCTGACGATCAATACCAAGAAGACCGCCGACGCCATTCTCCGCTCGCTGGAGCAGAACGACTTCATCGCCTATTTCCAACCGCAGTTCGACGCCAACACGCTGGAGATCAACGGCGTCGAGGCGCTCGCCCGATGGGACCATCCGGATGAGGGAATCCTCGGCCCGGACCGCTTCCTGAAGATCGCCGAAAGCCTCAATGTCGTGTCGCAGATCGACGCGGCCATCCTCGACCAGGCACTCCTCCAGCGCACACGCTGGCTGGCCAACGATCTGGCCATCGGCAGGGTCTCGGTCAACATCTCCGCGCAGCGGCTGTTCGACGAGAGCCTGCTCCAGCGGCTGGACCAACTCGATCTCGTACCCGGCAGCCTGTCCTTCGAGCTTCTGGAATCCATCTCCTTCGACGACAAGGGCGCGGCCGTCACCAGCAGCATCGAACGCATCAAGGCCTACGGCATCGACATCGAGATCGACGATTTCGGCACCGGCTATGCCTCGATCCTCAGCCTCCTGAAGCTGTCGCCGCGCCGCCTGAAGATCGACCGCCAGCTGACGGCGCCGATCATCGCCTCCTCCGCCCAGCGCCGGCTCATCAGTTCGATCGTCGACATCGGTCGCTCGCTCGGCATCGAGATCGTCGCGGAAGGGGTCGAGACGATGAACCACGCCTCGATCCTGCGCGACCTTGGCTGCCAGACCCTGCAGGGTTATGCGCTGGCCCGGCCGATGGACGGCAACGCCTTCATCGACTTTGCCCGTAACCGGTCCTGGCTGAAGCGGAAGACGGCGGAGGCCGTCTGACCCCCTCTCTTCCGTCTTGCTCCCGTCAAGGTGGCCTTTCCTTCGCCGTCGCCGCCGTGATAAGCAGGCGGCCCTCGGCCCCTTCCGGCCACGCTCAATCAGACCGAAGCCTCCGTGACCAAGCCAGATTCCGCCAGCGGCGGCCACAATACCCATGCCATGGGACGGGAGAAGCTGAAGGCTCACCTCGCGGTGCTGTTGTTTTCCCTGCTCGTTTCCGGCTCTTTCTCCTTCGGCGGCATCGCCACCCGGTTGATCGACCCGATCGCGCTGCAGGCGCTGCGCTATGCGCTGACGGTGGCGTTGATCGGCCTGCTCTGCCTGAAACTGGGTGTCTCTCTGGCGCTGCCGAGGAAGCCCTGGCGTTTCGGTGTGCTCGGCCTCTTGATGGCGGTCTACATGACGACCATGTTCATCGCCCTGCAATTCACCAAGCCGGTGGCGACCGGAGCAATCTTCACGCTGATGCCGCTGCTGAGCGCCGTCTTCGCCTGGTTCCTGATGCGCCAGCACACCCGTCCGGGCGTGCTGGCCAGCCTGCTGATCGCCGCGACCGGCGCCGTCTGGGTGATCTTTCGCGGCGATGTCGGCGCCCTCCTCGCCTTCGACATCGGCCGCGGCGAGATGATCTATTTCGTCGGCGTGCTCTGCCATGCCGCCTATGTGCCGCTGCTGCGGCTCTTCAACCGCAAGGAAGCGCCTCTCGCCTTCGTCTTCTGGGCGGCGGTCGCGACCTTCGGCTTCATCCTCGTTCCGGCGGCGCCCCGCCTCGTCGCGGTGGACTTCCTGGCCCTGCCGTCAATCGTCTGGATCGCCGTTCTCTATCTCTCGGTCATCGCCACGGCCGTGACCTTCTTCCTCCTGCAATATGCCTCGATGCGCCTCCCGGCCCCCAAGGTTCTCGCCTACGGTTATCTGACACCGACCTTCATCATCGTCATCGAAGGGCTGATCGGCCACGGCTGGGCCTCCGCTCCCGTCTTCCTCGGGGCGCTGGTCACGGCCTGCGGCCTGCTGGTGATGGCACTGCTGCCGGACTGATCAGGCGCCGTCGGTCTTTTTTTTCGGAATGAGGCCGCGCACGAAGAGACCTTCCAGATAGCGCGCCGCATCCTCGAAGCGCGACGTGCTTCTCTCGCCCTCGCCGAGCACCGCCTGCACCTGCACGTCGAAATCGGCATAGTGCTGCGTGGTCGACCAGATCGAGAAGATCAGGTGATAGGGGTCGCAGTCATAGACCTTGCCGGCCCGGATCCAGGAACGGATGACCTCGACCTTCTCGTCGACCAGTTCCTTCAACTGCCCCTTCAGCATGTCCTCGATATGCGGCGCGCCCTGCAGGATCTCGTTGGCGAACAGCCGGCTCTCGCGCGGAAAATCGCGCGCCATCTCGAGCTTGCGACGGATGTAGGAGCGGATCTCCTCTTCCGGGTCGCCCTCGGCATCGAAGGCCCTCAGCGGTTCGAGCCAGTTTTCCAGAACCCGGTCGATCAACGCCCGGTGCATGCCCTCCTTGGTGCGGAAATAATAGAGCAGGTTCGGCTTCGACATGCCGGCGACTTCGGCGATCTGGTCGATGGTCGAGCCGCGGAACCCCCTCAGCGAAAAGACGTCGAGCGCCGCTTCGAGGATGAGCTCCTCCTTCTCTTCCTGGATCCGCGTCCGCCTCTGTGTCTGTGCCGCTCTCGGTATCGCCATGCGCTGCCCGCTCCGCCCCGCGACCAAGCCTAAAAGCTTGATCTTTCACAATTTTACCCGTGCACCTTTTTCAGGCAGATGCCCGCTATTTTGTCGTGATTTTTCGCGTTTTCCGTCTTGAGTGCCGCGTCGGAAGTTGTAATGTTTACCAGTCGGTCAAATTATTGGTCAGTTGTCAAATAAAGGCAACCGGCCATTTCGCCAGCCAGAGAAACAAAAAACATCGGCTGTCGACGACAAGGGGAATTACGGGGCATGCGGTTTGCATGGCCCCTCGAAAACAGGTGAGGATACTGGCATGACGGCTCAACCCGGCGTGAACTTGCGCGTGAACGGCGATCGCCTTTGGGATATGCTGATGGACATGGCGAAGATCGGCCCCGGCATTGCCGGCGGCAACAATCGCCAGACGCTGACCGACGCCGACGCCGAGGGCCGCAAGCTCTTCCAGACATGGTGCGAAGAGGCCGGCATGACCATGGGCGTCGACAAGATGGGCACCATGTTCATGACCCGTCCCGGCACCGATCCCGATGCGCTTCCGGTCTATGTCGGCTCCCACCTCGACACCCAGCCGACCGGCGGCAAGTATGACGGCGTGCTCGGTGTTCTGGCAGCGCTCGAAATCGTCCGCTCGATGAACGATCTCGGCATCAAAACGAAGCACCCGATCGTCGTCACCAACTGGGCCAACGAGGAAGGCGCGCGCTTTGCCCCGGCCATGCTCGCCTCGGGCGTCTTTGCCGGCGTGCATTCGCTCGATTATGCCTATGGCCGCCAGGATCCCGACGGCAAGACCTATGGCGACGAACTGAAGCGCATCGGCTGGCTCGGCGACGAAGAGGTCGGCGCTAGGCAGATGCACGCCTATTACGAATACCACATCGAGCAGGGTCCGATCCTCGAAGCCGAGGACAAGCAGATCGGCGTCGTCACCCACTGTCAGGGCCTGTGGTGGCTGGAATTCACGCTGACCGGACGCGAGGCCCATACCGGCTCCACGCCGATGAACCTGCGCGTCAATGCCGGCCTTGCCATGGCCCGCATCATGGAAATGGTCCAGACGGTCGCCATGGACAACCAGCCGGGTGCCGTCGGCGGCGTCGGCCAGGTGAAGTTCTCGCCCAATTCGCGCAATGTCCTGCCCGGAACGGTGATCTTCACCGTCGACATCCGCACGCCGGATCTCGCCAAGCTCAACGCCATGCGCGCCCGCATCGAGAAGGAAGCGGCCCAGATCTGCGAAGCGCTCGGCGTCGGCTGTTCGGTCGAGGCCGTAGGCCATTTCGACCCGGTCACCTTCGACCCGAAGCTGGTGGAGACGGTGCGCAGTGCCGCCGAACGGCTCGGCTACAGCCACATGAACCTGATCTCCGGCGCCGGCCACGACGCCTGCTGGGCCGCCAAGGTCGCCCCCGCCACGATGATCATGTGCCCCTGCGTCGGCGGCCTGTCGCACAACGAGGCCGAGGAGATCTCCAAGGACTGGGCCACCGCCGGCTGCGACGTGCTGCTGCAGGCCGTGCTGGAGACGGCGGAGATTGTGGCGTGATGTCACCCGCCTTCGGCGCCCCCTCATCCGGCCCTTCGGGCCACCTTCTCCCCGCTGGGGAGAAGAGGGAGTATGCGGCGCCGGCGCCGTTTCCAACGGCCGTTACCATTGCGGAACGCTTGGGCCTCGAAGCGGAACGCTTGGGCCTCGAAAAAGGCGGCGCACGGCGCCGGCGTGACCTCTTCTCCCCAACGGGGAGAAGGTGGCGCGTAGCGCCGGATGAGGGGGGCTCCCACATGGCAGGCCATCAACCGGACATCACCAAGCGGCGCCCCGGCAAGACGGATCAGGCGCGCTCACTGCGGCAGAACGAAACGGAGGCCGAGTTTCGCCTCTGGAGCGATCTTCGCAACCGGCAACTGAACGGCCACAAGTTCTCCCGACAAGTCCCGCTCGGTGCCTATGTCGCCGATTTCGTCTGCCGGGAACGGCATCTGATCGTCGAACTCGACGGCAGCCAGCATGCCGAGAGCGTGGCGGATGAGCGGCGCACCCGCTGGCTGAACGAACATGGCTATTCGGTTCTGCGCTTCTGGAACGACGAGGTGCTCAAGGAGCGGCGGGCGGTTCTCGAAACCATTCTGGCGGTTCTGGAGGGCCAGATCGTGGATGCATGCGAGACCATCCGCTTCTCGCCAGCGAAACGGGAGAACCGGTGACAGTCATGACGCAAATGTCCGCGCTTCGCGCCCCCTCATCCGGCCCTTCGGGCCACCTTCTCCCCGCTGGGGAGAAGAGGGAGTTCGCCGTGGCCTCGCCATTCTCAGCGGCCGTTTCAAAAATGCATCTGCTCGGCTCCAACTTGCGGCGCCGACAACGCCGGCGTGACCTCTTCTCCCCAGCGGGGAGAAGGTGGCGCGTAGCGCCGGATGAGGGGGCGCCCGAGGCGCGAACTATCACAAGAACGAATACGACATGGGGTGAAACGACATGAGCACAGTCATCAAGGGCGGAACCATCGTCACCGCCGATCTCACCTACAAGGCGGACGTGAAGATCGAAGGCGGCGTGATCGTCGAGATCGGGCCGGAGCTTTCGGGCGACACGGTTCTCGACGCGGCGGGCTGCTATGTCATGCCGGGCGGCATCGACCCGCATGTGCATCTCGAAATGCCCTTCATGGGCACGTACTCCGCCGACGACTTCGAAAGCGGCACGCGCGCGGGCCTTGCCGGCGGCACCACCATGGTCGTCGACTTCTGCCTGCCGGCGCCCGACCAGTCGCTGCTCGACGCGCTCTCGATGTGGCACAACAAGACCAGCCGCGCCAATGCCGACTACTCCTTCCACATGGCGATCACCGGCTGGAACGAACGCATCTTCGACGAGATGAAGACGATCGTTGAGGACAAGGGCATCAACACCTTCAAGCACTTCATGGCCTACAAGGGCGCGCTGATGGTGAACGACGACGAGATGTTCGCCTCCTTCTCGCGCTGCGCCGAACTGGGCGCCCTGCCGCTCGTCCATGCGGAAAACGGCGACGTGGTGGCGGCGATGACCGCAAAGCTTCTCGCCGAAGGCAACAACGGTCCGGAAGCCCACGCCTATTCGCGCCCCGCCGAAGTGGAAGGCGAAGCGACCAACCGCGCCATCATGCTGGCCGACATGGCCGGCGTGCCGCTCTATGTGGTGCACACGTCGTGCGAACAGGCCCATGAAGCGATCCGCCGCGCGCGGCAGAAGGGCATGCGCGTCTATGGCGAGCCGCTGATCCAGCACCTGACGCTCGACGAGAGCGAATATTTCGACAAGGACTGGGACCATGCCGCCCGCCGCGTCATGTCGCCGCCCTTCCGCAACAAGCAGCACCAGGACAGTCTGTGGGCCGGCCTGCAGTCGGGCTCGCTCTCCTGCGTCGCCACCGACCACTGCGCCTTTACCACCGAGCAGAAGCGCTTCGGCGTTGGTAACTTCGCCAAGATCCCCAACGGCACCGGCGGGCTCGAAGACCGCATGCCGATGCTGTGGACCTATGGGGTGGCGACCGGCCGCCTGACGATGAACGAGTTCGTCGCCGTCACCTCGACCAATATCGCCAAGATCCTCAACATCTATCCGAAGAAGGGTGCGGTCCTCGTCGGCGCCGATGCCGACCTCGTCGTCTGGGATCCGAAGCGCTCGAAGACGATTTCGGCCAAGAACCAGCAATCGGCGATCGACTACAATGTCTTCGAGGGCAAGCAGGTGACCGGCCTGCCGCGCTTCACGCTATCGCGCGGCAAGGTGGTGATCGAGGAAGCGACGGTCAAGACCGAGGAGGGCCACGGCCAGTTCGTCAGCCGAGAACCCTTCACCGCCGTCAACAAGGCGCTGTCGACGTGGAAGGAACTGGTCGCCCCGCGCAAGGTCGAACGCACCGGTTTTCCGGCGACGGGGGTGTGAGTCTCTGATGATGTTGGCGGCTGGCGTTACCCCCCTCTGCCCTGCCGGGCATCTCCCCCTCAAGGGGGGAGATCGGGTGCGGCTGGCCGCTCGATCGCTTCAAGGAACCGCGATTGGCGGAACCCGCCCATCGGCCACCAACCGCTGTCTCGAACGAGATGCGAGGTCGCCGGCATGTTCAATGACTGCGCGCCAAGGGTCCCATCCTGGCCATCTGCCAAACGGCTGGCGGGGTCCGATCTCCCCCCTTGAGGGGGAGATGTCCGGCAGGACAGAGGGGGGTGAAGCGCCCACAGCCGAAGCCAACTTCTCCCCCACGGGGAGAAGTGGAGCCTCAAACCTCCACCAGCGCGTCGAGCTCCGGCAGAAGCACGACGCTTTCCTGTTCGTTGGGATCTGTCCGGGCGATCAGCGCCGTGCAGGGCGCGTTGGAGAGGTTCGCCGGCAGGTGCGGCACGCCGGCCGGGATGTACATCAGTTCCCCGGCATGCAGGATCACGTGGTTTTCCAGCCGGTCGCCGTACCAGGTATGCGCCTGGCCCGACAGGCAGTAGATCGCCGTCTCGTGGTTCTCGTGCAGATGGGCCTTGGCTCTCGCGCCCGGCGGCATGGTCAGAAGGTGCATGCAGATGGCCTGCGAGCCGACCGTTTCGGCCGAAATGCCGGCGAAATAGCTCAGGCCCTGCTTGCCGTCATAGGTGCTTCCGGGCCGAACGATCCGGCAGGTGGGTTTCAATGACGTATCCATGCTGGCACTCCTCCATGATCTCCGAAATTCCCGCAAAGTCCGATAGGCCGGCCCGCGCCGGCCATGTATTGATAGTGTGCAAGAGGCTTGGCGCCTTTGCAAGAAAGCCCATAGGTTCCCATCGATGACCGCTCCCTTTTCCGTCGTGTCCGCCAAGGACCTCTGTCTCACCTTCCAGACGGGAGACGGGCCGGTCCACGCGCTGTCCAATGTCGATCTCGAGGTGAAGAAGGGCGACTTCGTCTCCTTCATCGGCCCCTCCGGCTGCGGCAAGACCACCTTCCTGCGCGTCATCGCCGATCTCGAAAAACACACCTCGGGCACGATCACCGTCAACGGCATGACGCCGGAAAACGCCCGCAAGGACCGCTCCTACGGCTATGTCTTCCAGGCGGCGGCGCTCTATCCCTGGCGCACGATCGAAAAGAACATCGCCCTGCCTCTGGAGATCATGGGCTTTTCCAAGGAGGAGCAGAAGAAGCGGGTGGAGCAGACGCTGGAGCTCGTCAACCTCACCGGCTTCGGCAAGAAATTCCCCTGGCAGCTGTCGGGCGGCATGCAGCAGCGCGCCTCGATTGCCCGCGCGCTCGCCTTCGACGCCGACCTTCTGCTGATGGACGAGCCCTTCGGCGCGCTCGACGAAATCGTCCGCGACCATCTCAATTCCGAACTGCTGAAACTCTGGGACCGCACCGACAAGACGATCTGCTTCGTCACCCATTCGATCCCGGAAGCGGTCTATCTGTCGACCAAGATCGTCGTCATGAGCCCCCGCCCCGGCCGCGTCACCGACATCATCGAATCGACGCTGCCACGCGAGCGCCCGCTGGAGATCCGCGAGACCCCGGAATTCCTCGCAATCGCCCACCGCGTCCGCGAGGGCCTGAAGGCGGGGCACTCTTATGAGGAATAGTGTTTCCCTCTTCCACGCCATGAAGATGCCCCTCACCCTGACCCTCTCCCCGCAGGCGGGGAGAGGGAACGGCCACGGCGGTGCCACGCGTCCCTTCTCCCCGTCAAGACGGGGAGAAGGTGCCGGCAGGCGGATGAGGGGCACTGGAATCTTCCACGTGGCAGAGAGGGTTACCCCCCTCTGTCACTTCGTGACATCTCCCCCTCAAGGGGGGAGATCGGGAGCACACCGTTTCCGTTCGACCATCGCAAACCACGCCAGAGGAAGGGCGAGCGTCGTCCGCACATCGATCTCCCCCCTTGAGGGGGAGATGCCCGGCAGGGCAGAGGGGGGTAAAAGCCTGAAGATCGGAGGCCGCCCATGACCTCCCCCTCCCTCTTCCGCGACCGTATCCTGCCGGTCCTCACCGTCATCCTCGCCATCCTCGTCGTCTGGCACATCTTCGTCGTCTACCTCAACGCACCCTTCGTGCGCGACCAGGCGGCGCGGGCGGGGGAAGAGATCACCTTTTCCCAGGTGGTCGAGCGTACCTTTGCCCAGGAGCGGCCGGTGCTGCCCGCCCCGCACCAGATCTTCGTCGAACTGTGGGACACCACGGTGAACAAGGCGGTCACCTCCAAGCGCAGTCTCGTCTACCATGCCGGCGTCACGCTTTCGGCGACCCTGCTCGGCTTCGTGATCGGCACCGTGCTCGGCATCCTGCTGGCCGTCGGCATCGTCCACAACCGGGCCATGGACCGGTCGCTGATGCCCTGGGTGATCGCCAGCCAGACCATTCCGATTCTCGCCATCGCGCCGATGGTCATCGTCGTCCTGAACTCGGTCGGCATATCGGGCATCCTGCCCAAGGCGCTGATCTCGACCTATCTGTCCTTCTTCCCGATCGTCGTCGGCATGGTGAAGGGACTTAGAAGCCCCGACACCATTCTGCTCGACCTCATGCACACCTATCATGCGAGCCCCTCCCAGACCTTCTGGAAGCTGCGGTGGCCGGCCTCGATGCCCTATCTCTTCACCTCGCTCAAGGTGGCGATCGCCATCTCGCTGCTCGGCGCCATCGTCGCCGAACTGCCGACCGGCGCCATTGCCGGCCTTGGCGCGCGGCTGCTCTCCGGCTCCTATTACGGCCAGACCATCCAGATCTGGGCGGCGCTGTTCATGGCCGCCGGCCTTGCCGCCATCCTGGTGTCGATCGTCGGCGTCGCCCACGCCCGGGTGCTCGCTCGCATGGGGGCCAAGCCATGAACGGATATCTCGTCTTCGCCCTCGTCTTCTGGCTGTCCGCCTGGGGCCTCAACGAATGGCTGGTGCGCCGGACCTTCAAGGACCGCATGGTGCGCCGCATCGTCAACATCGCCGTGCCGCTGATCTTCGGGACGACGCTGCTGGTCATCTGGGAATGCCTGGTGCACGGCTTCAACATCCCCTCGATCCTGCTGCCGGCACCGTCGATGATCTGGGCCAGGCTCATTACCTCGGTGCCGACGCTGTGGGCCGATTTCCAGCAGACCTTCCTCAAGTCGGTGATCACCGGCTATGCGCTCGGCTGCGGCCTCGGCTTTGCCGTCGCCATCCTGGTCGACCGCTCGCCCTTCCTGCAAAAGGGCCTGCTGCCGATCGGCAATTTCGTCTCGGCCCTGCCGATGGTCGGCGTCGCGCCGATCATGGTCATGTGGTTCGGCTTCGACTGGCAGTCCAAGGTCGCCGTGGTGGTCATCATGACCTTCTTCCCCATGCTGGTGAACACCGTGCAGGGGCTGTCGGCCGCGAGCCACATGGAACGCGACCTGATGCGCACCTATGCGGCATCGTGGTGGCAGACGCTGGTGAAGCTTCGCCTGCCGGCCGCCTGGCCGTTCATCTTCAACGCGCTCAAGATCAATTCCACGCTGGCTCTGATCGGCGCGATCGTGGCGGAGTTCTTCGGCACCCCGATCGTCGGCATGGGGTTTCGCATCTCCACGGAAGTGGGGCGCAGCAATGTCGACATGGTCTGGGCGGAGATTGCGGTTGCCGCGCTCGCCGGATCGATCTTTTATGGGGTGGTGGCGCTCGCCGAGCGCGCCGTCACCTTCTGGCATCCGTCTGTCCGTGGTGGACAGGCGTAAATAAGAAAGAGGGAACCAAAATGACATTGAAACTCGCATCCCTGCTGCTGGCCGGCGCCGTCTCGCTGACCGCCATGCAGGCGGCCGCTGCCGACAAGGTGACGCTGCAGCTGAAATGGGTCACCCAGGCCCAGTTCGCCGGCTACTACGTCGCCAAGGACAAGGGCTTCTACGAAGCCGAAGGTCTCGACGTCGAAATCAAGCCGGGCGGCCCGGACATCGCCCCCCCGCAGGTTCTCGCCGGCGGCGGCGCCGACGTGATCGTCGACTGGATGCCGTCCGCTCTCGCCACCCGCGAAAAGGGCGTTCCGCTGGTCAACATCGCCCAGCCGTTCAAGGCCTCGGGCATGATGCTGACCTGCCTCAAGGAAACCGGCATCACCAAGCCGGAAGACTTCAAGGGCAAGACGCTCGGCGTCTGGTTCTTCGGCAATGAATATCCGTTCCTGTCCTGGATGGCGACGCTCGGCATCAAGACCGACGGCTCGGAAGGTGGCGTCACCGTCCTCAAGCAGGGCTTCAACGTCGACCCGCTGCTGCAGAAGCAGGCCGCCTGCATCTCGACCATGACCTACAACGAATACTGGCAGGTCATCGACGCCGGCATCAAGGCCGAAGACCTGGTGACGTTCCAGTACGAGAAGGAAGGCGTAGCCACCCTCGAAGACGGCCTCTACGTCCTCGAGGATTCGCTCAAGGATGCCGCCTTCAAGGAAAAGATGGTCAAGTTCGTCCGCGCCTCGATGAAGGGCTGGAAGTGGGCCGAAGAGAACCCGGATGACGCAGCCGGGATCGTCCTCGAAAACGACGCCTCGGGCGCCCAGACAGAAACCCACCAGAAGCGCATGATGGGCGAAGTCGCCAAGCTCACCGCCGGCTCGAACGGCGCGCTCGACGAAGCCGACTACAAGCGCACCGTCGCCACCCTGCTCGGCGGCGGTTCCGACCCGGTCATCACCAAGGAGCCGGTCGGCGCCTACACGCTCGACATCACCAACGAAGCCCTTAAGTAAAACCAGGGCTGGCATTCGAAACGAAGGCGTCCGGATCCAGGTCCGGGCGCCTTTTCGCGTGAATAGCATAGCGTTTCCAGTGCCGGAGCCGCCCGTAATTCGGAAACGCATTGCACATTGATTTGTGCGCCGCAGCAGACTAAAAAATTAGAGGCTTCGAGATCCCTTGCCGGGACTTGTATCAGGCCGCGTCGATACCAACTAAAGTTCCAGACGATACAATCCGTAGAATTGTCGTTCGGCTGCAAAGACGCTATACCGGCCTCCTTGAGGCGGGAACCGTACGTTCCGGCCGGTAATGCCCGCATTCCATGATTTTTTGATAGCCTGTCCAGAAAACTCGGAAGGGACACATGGTCCGCTCTACGAACGTCACTGCCGGATTGCTTGTTTTGTCCGTCGCCCTTTTCCCGTTTGCCGCCGCCGCCGAAGATGTGCCGGCGAGCCAGCCGAAGCCGTCCTTGCCGTCCATCATCGTGACCGAGGCGAGCACGCGTGCGCTGGTCGACCGGATCGTCGCAACGGGGACGATCAAGGCCACCGAGGAAATCTACGTGCAGCCGCAGGTCGAAGGCCTGTCGATCCGCTCGCTCGAAGCCGATGTGGGCGACCGCGTCGCGGCAGAAGCGGTCGTGGCGCGGCTGAACGATGACAGCCTGCTTCTGCAGAAGAGCCAGCTGGTGGCGACCAAGGCCAAGGCCGAAGCATCGCTTGCCCAGTACAAGGTACAGCTCGGCGACGCGAAGTCCGGAGCCGCCGAAGCCGAACGCCAGTACAAGCGCGCCCAGACCCTGGGCAAGTCGGGAACGCTGTCCAAGGCCTCGATCGAGCAGGCCGAAACCACGGCAACCAGCGCCATTGCCAAGGTGGACAGCACGGTGCAGGCCATCGCGATTGCGGAAGCCGACATCAAGGTTGTCGAGAGCCAGCTTGCCGACATCGACCTGAAGCTCGCCCGCACCGATGTGAAGACCCCGGTCGCCGGCCTGATCGCCGATCGCAACGCCAAGGTCGGCGGGATCGCCAGCGGCGCCGGTGAGCCGATGTTCACCATCATCCGTGACGGCGAGATCGAACTCGTGGCCGATGTTTCGGAAACCGACATCCTGAAGATGCGGCTCGGACAGAAGGCCAGGATCAAGGTCGCCGGCGGCAGCACGACGCTCGACGGTTCCGTGCGGCTGATCTCGCCGGTGATCGACCCGCAGACGCGCCTCGGCGCAGTCCACGTCGCCATCGACGACGACCAGGGCGCGCGCTCCGGCATGTATGCGAGCGCCGAGATCATCATTGCCGAGGCCGATGGCGTGGCCCTGCCCCTGTCGGCAATCACCACCGACAAGCACGGCACGACGACGCGCCTGGTCACCGACAACGTGGTCAAGCAGGTCAAGATTGAGACCGGCATCCAGGATGGCGCCTTCATCGAGATCAAGGACGGGCTGAAGCAGGGTGACGTCGTCGTCGCCAAGGCCGGCGCCTTCGTCCGCGACGGCGACCACATCAATCCCGTCCGCGACGAGACGTCGGCAGAGTCGAACTGAGCAGGAGCACGCCGTGAATTTTTCCGCCTGGTCCATTCGCAATCCGATCGCACCGATCCTCGGCTTCTTCCTGCTGATGGTCGTGGGCGTGCAGTCGTTCCTTGCCCTGCCGATCACCCGCTTCCCGAACATCGATGTGCCGCTGGTCGCCATCACCGTTCAGCAGAGCGGGGCTTCTCCGGCCGAACTGGAAATGCAGGTGACGAAGGAGATCGAGGACGCCGTCGCCAGCATCACCGGCGTCGACGAACTGTCCTCGACCGTCACCGATGGCCAGTCGCAGACGGTCGTGATGTTCCGCATGGAAATTCCGACGGAACAGGCGGTTCAGGACGTCAAGGACGCCATCGATGGCATCCGCGGCGACCTGCCGGCCTCCGTCGAGGAACCGATCGTCACCAAGGTCGACGTCGAAGGGCAGGCGATCCAGACCTTTGCCGTCTCCTCGCCCAACATGTCGCTCGAGGAATTGTCCTGGTTCGTCGATGACACGATCAAGCGCGCGCTGCAGGGCCAGCCCGGCATCGGCCGTATCGACCGCTACGGCGGCGCCGACCGGGAAATCCGGGTCGAGCTCAACCCCGACCGGTTGAACGCCTACGGGATCACCGCCGCCGACGTCAACGGACAGTTGCGCGGCACCAATGTCGATATCGGCTCCGGCCGTGGCCAGGTGGCCGGCGCAGAGCAGGCGATCCGCACGCTGGGCGATGCGCGCAACGTCTCCGACCTTGCCGACACCACGATCGCGCTTTCCGGCGGCCGTTTCGTCAAGCTGTCCGATCTCGGCACCGTCCAGGATACCTACGAAGAACAGAAGTCGTTCTCCCGCTACAACGGCGAGCCGGTCGTCACCTTCGCCGTGTTCCGCGCCAAGGGCGCCAGCGAAGTGTCGGTGGCCGAAACCGTCGGTGCCAGCCTCGCCCAGGTCCGCAGCGAATACCCGAATGTAGACATCGAGCTGATCAACGACTCGGTCTACTTCACCTACGGCAATTACGAAGCCGCCATGCACACGCTTCTGGAAGGGGCGCTCCTTGCCGTCATCGTGGTCTTCCTGTTCCTGCGCAACTGGCGCGCCACGCTGATCTCCGCCGTCGCCCTGCCCCTGTCCGCGATCCCGACCTTCTGGATCATGGACATGATGGGCTTCTCGCTCAACCTCGTCAGCTTCCTGGCACTGACGCTCGCGACCGGCATCCTCGTCGACGATGCGATCGTCGAGATCGAGAACATCGCGCGCCACATCAAGATGGGCAAGACGCCCTATAGAGCGGCCATCGAGGCGGCGGACGAGATCGGCCTTGCCGTCATCGCCACGACCTTCACCATCATCGCCGTCTTCGTGCCGGTGTCGTTCATGCCGGGCATTCCCGGCCAGTACTTCATCCAGTTCGGCCTGACCGTCGCCTTCTCGGTGTTCTTCTCGCTAATGGTGGCGCGCCTGATCACGCCGCTGATGGCCGCCTATCTGATGCGCTCCGAAGACGCGATGGACGACCATCACGACAACGATAGCGCCTTCATGAAGGGTTATACGCGGCTGGTGCGCACCACCACGACGCACTGGTATGCCCGCTATGCCACGCTGATCGGCGCCTTCGCCTTCCTCGTCGGATCGGTGATGCTGCTCGCGCAGGTTCCGGGCAGCTTCCTGCCGCCGGAAGATGCCGGCCGCGTTACGCTCTCCGTCGAACTGCCGCCGAACGCGACACTTGCCGAAACCGAGGCCAAGACCGATGAGATCTACGCCGCGGTCAAGGATCTCGACGGCGTGGAAAGCACCTTCATCCTCGGCGGCGCCTCGCCGAAGGGCGACATGGAACTGCGCCGCGCCAGCGTGACGCTGAACCTGATCAAGATCGAGCATTCCCTGCTGAAGACCATCGTCAACAAGGGTATCGGCGGCATTCCGCTGGTCGGCGATTATCTGCCGAAATTGCCGGTCGAGGGCCGCACCCGTCCGCAATGGGACATCGAGCGCGAAGTCTTCGAAAGGCTGAGGCCGATCGCCGACATCCGCGTGCTCAAGCTCAACGACCGCGGCGAACGCGACCTTGCCTTCAACTTCCTGTCGAAGAACGAGGAAGAGCTGAACGATGCCGTGGGCCTGCTGGAAGCCAAGCTCCGCACAGTGCCATCGCTGGCCAATGTCAGCGCCGAAGGTGCCCTGCCCCGGCCCGAGCTGCAGATCCGCCCGCGCAAGGACGAAATGGCCCGCCTCGGCATCACGCCGAGCCAGATCGCCGAGACCGTTCGGGTCGCCACGATCGGCGACATCGATGCCGCGCTGTCGAAGATATCGCTCGACAACCGCCTGATCCCGATCCGGGTCCAGGCCGCGCTCGACCTTAGAACCGATCTGGCCGCCATCCGGGCTTTGAAGATACAGACCGCGACCGGCGCTACCGTGCCGCTCGCCAGCGTCGCCGACATCGACTATTCCGAAGGTGTCAGCTCGATCAAGCGCAACAACCGCAACCGCGTCGTCACCATCGGCGCCGACCTGCCCCAGGGCGTGGCGCTCGACACGGCGTCCGCAGCCTTCCGCCAGGCGGTGGATGAGGCCGATATTCCGGCAAGCGTGCGACTGGCCGAAAGCGGCGACACCAAAGTGCAGAACGAAATGCAGCAGAGCTTCCTCAATGCCATGCTGCTCGGCCTGCTGCTCGTGCTGACCGTCTTGATCCTGCTGTTCAAGGACGTGATCCAGCCGTTCACCATCCTCTTGTCGCTGCCGCTGGCCATCGGCGGTGTGGCGGTGGCGCTGATCGTCACGAACAACGCGCTCTCCATGCCCGTGCTGATCGGCATCCTCATGCTGATGGGCATCGTGACGAAGAACGCCATCCTGCTCGTCGACTTCGCCATCGAGATGCGCCACCAGGGCGTGGCGCGCGTCGAAGCCATGGTCGAGGCGGGCCGCAAGCGTGCCCGGCCGATCATCATGACCTCAATCGCCATGTCGGCGGGCATGCTGCCCTCGGCGCTCGGGGTCGGCGAAGGCGGCTCGTTCCGCGCGCCGATGGCAATCGCGGTCATCGGCGGCATCATCGTCTCGACGGTGATGAGCCTGCTCGTGGTGCCCGCCTTCTTCCTCATCATGGACGACTTGTCGCGCCTGCTCGGCTGGCTGTTCAGCCGCATGGTCGGCAAGAAGGAGGAGGAGCGCCTTCCCCTCTCCGCCGAAACGTTGACGGACATCTCCGAACGCAACAGCGCGACCCTTTCGACCATGGAAGAGCGCCTTGCCGCAGTGGAGAAGCGCCTGCCCGAACCGCCGCGCAAGAGCGGTGAGAGCGCCAAGCTCATCTCCCTGCCGCCGCTCGCGGCGGAGTGAACGACCAACAAACAAGAAGATGGCCGGGCAAACGCCCGGCTTTTTCTGTGTTTCATGTAAATTTCGGCCAAAATCGCTGTATCGGGCAAGGTGATTGATCGAAATCAATTCACCCGTTCCCCGCCTTGCCTATCGTTACCTTGCTGAGAAACAAGCGAGGTGAGGGTGGTTTCTTGGCCAGGGAGCGAGACGGGACGCAATTGCCAGTCCCACCCTTTCCGGCCACGGAACACCGGAGTTGCGTGACGGATCGTGTGCCGAATGCCGGCATGGCGGAGCCGTCGGCCGGACGAGGCGAGCACGTTCGCGTCATCCCCGCCTTGCCGTTTTTCACCGAGACTGGCCAACGCGCTCCACCAGGAACGCAATCTGGAGCCGAAAACCGTGAACAAGATTTTGAAATTGAACACACGCGACAAAAACACCCTGCTCAGGACGCCCTTCATGGCATCACTCGGTGCGAGCGCGCAGGCGCGCATGCTCGAGATCGCCACGGTGATGAACTATGAAGCGCGGGACATCCTCTTTCGCGAAGGCGAGGCGGCGGAAAGTTTCTACTGCGTGCTGAACGGCTATGTCCGGCTGTTCCGGCTGAACAAGGACGGCCGCGAGGCGGATATCCGCATCTGCGGCCCCGGCGACACCTTTGCCGAATGCCTGCTGGCGATGGGCGACCAGTATCTCTACAATTCGCAGGCCGCCGAGACCATCACGGTCGCGCGCTTCGAGCTGCAGAAGGTACGGGCGCTGGCCGAACAGGAGAAGGACGTGGCCAAGGCCATCATCCAGTGCCTGTCGAACCACCTTCGCAACACGATGGACTGCATCGCCAACGACCGGCTGCAGACCGCGCCGCAGCGCGTCGCCCACTACCTGCTCGACAACTGCCCGCAGGAGGGCAGCTCGGCCTCGATCCGCCTGCCCTTCCAGAAGAGTCTGCTGGCCGGAAAGCTGGGCCTTGCCCCTGAAGCCCTGTCGCGGGCCTTTTCGTCGCTGAAGCGCGCCGGCGTGACGGTTCGCGGCCGGATCATCCAGATCGCCGACATCAGCGCGCTGAAGCAGATCTGATCAGACGCACCGTCTCCAGCCATTCGAACGGGCGGGCCCTCAAAGCCCGCCCGTTTCCTTGAGAAAGCGGACGATCTCGTCGATGCCCTCGCCGCGTTTCATGTCGGTGAAGACGAAGGGCCGCGCGGCGCGCATGCGCCCGGCATCGCCCTCCATCACGTCAAGGTCGACGTCAACATAGGGTGCGAGATCCTTCTTGTTGATCACCAGCAGATCCGAGCGGGTGATGCCCGGCCCGCCCTTGCGCGGGATTTCCTCGCCCTGGCAGACCGAAATCACGTAGATCGTCACGTCGGCGAGGTCCGGCGAGAAGGTCGCAGCCAGATTGTCGCCACCGGATTCGATGAACACCACGTCGAGGTCGGGAATGCGGGCATTGAGATCAGCAATGGCCTTGAGATTGATCGAGGCGTCCTCGCGGATTGCGGTATGCGGACAGCCGCCGGTCTCGACCCCGACGACGCGGTCGGAGGTAAGCGCCTGCATGCGGATCAGCGCATCGGCGTCCTCGCGCGTGTAGATGTCATTGGTGACCACGGCGACGGAGTAATCGTCGCGCATCGCCTTACAGAGCTTTTCGGTGAGCGCCGTCTTGCCCGAACCGACCGGTCCGCCGATGCCGACCCGCAAGGGTCCGTTTGCCGATTTCATGCCGTGTATCCTGTTGCAAGAAGAGTGAAGCCCACGCCGATGACGAGGCAGAGCGGCCCATAATAGCGCCGGTCGAGGCTCGCGAAAGGCTCCTGCGGAACCAGTGCACGCCAGGCCGGGACATAGGCCGCGACGCCGCGGGCGAGGAAGACGAAAGCCACAACCACGCCTGCCGCCGGCAATGACCAGGTCCAGAACGGCCAGCCGCAGACGGAGCCAAGCGCCAGCGCGACATAGGCGACGACGCCGAGCGCCCCGGCGACCAGCGCGGAAGCCGGACGCGGCGGCATATGGTCCCGGTCGGCAAAGCCCGCGACCATCCGGGCAAGATCCCCTTCGCTCGTCGCGGGAAAGGTGGAGCCTGCGGCCCATGCAAGATGCAGCACGGCGATCGCCAGAAGCACAACGGCGAGGAAGACGGCGAGCGTGCTCATGACTGGAACAACCGAGAATACTGGGTTTCGTGGCGCATCGACAGCAGGTCGGCGAGCACCGTCGCCGAACCGAGATCCTCGAGCCCCATGGGCTCGACGGCCTGCGCCTTTGCGATCAACTGCCCCTCCAGCCCGGCGAGGATCGCCACGGCCTGACGCTGGCCGATGACGCTGAGCCGGATGGCGGCGGAGACAAGTTGCGCGCACTGCGCCTGCAGGAACGCGACCAGCGCATCGGCGAGCGCGACGCCGTTGGCTGCGGCGACCGCCCCCACCGCGATGCTGTAGGCCGTGCTTGGGTCAAGCAAGGCCAGGACCGGCTGCGGCCAGGCGGAAACAGCGGCGACGAACGCATCGCCCTGGTTGACCGCCTCATGGTAGCGCTCGGCCGAGCCGGCCAGCGCCGCGGCCAGGGCCGCCACTTCCGCCAGCCGGTCGGCATCGGCGAAGGCGCGGTGCGCTTCGGCAAGCAGGATGGCATCATTGCGCAGCGACCCCGCGTCAAGCAGGGTTTCGAGCCAAATGGCGAGATCGTCGGCGCCAGACACATGCCCCTCGGCGACCGCCGCCTCCAGCCCGCCGGAATAGGCAAAACCGCCGACCGGAAAGCCCGGCGACAGCCAGGTCATCAGCCGGACCAGGCTCTGCGGATTGCCGGTGCCGGAAGGGCGTTCAGGCATGATCGTGATTGTGGTTCGCATGTCCGCCACCATGGGAATGATAGGCGCCGTGCATCGGCTGGAAGCGTTCCGTGACCTCCGTGACGGTCGCGCCGAGGCCGGTCAGCATGTCCCGGATCACATGATCCCTGAGGATGAGGATACGCTCCTCCTCGATCTGCGCCGGCAGGTGCCGGTTGCCGAGATGCCAGGCCAGTTCGATCAGGTGCAGCCGGTCGCGCGGCCGGATCGCGAAGAGCTTTTCCTCGGCCGCCCTGACTTCGATCGCCTGACCGTCGTCCATCAGCAGCAGGTCGCCATGGGCGAGAAGCACGGGCTGCTTGAGGTCGAGCATCACCATGTCGCCGTCCTCGAGATGCAGCAGCTTGCGCCTCAGATGCCGCTCGTCATGGCCAAGCGTGACGGAGCCGACGATGGTTTCTTCGGACGTCCCGGCGGGGAGATAGGTGGTAACGCGGCGCATGGCTTTCCCGAACTGGTTATTTTTCAACCATGCAAAAACAAGAGGCAAACAGCAAGGCTGAAGTTTCAGCCGGCCGCCGGGACCTGCTCGCCGGAGAAGTGCATCATGCCGATATGCATGGTCTCGTTGCCATGGCTCTCGAGAGGACCCGCCTCCGCTTGCTCGGCCTCGTGGACCACGCGGTTACGCCCCCCGGCCTTCGCCCGGTAGAGGGCACTGTCGGCAGCAGAATAGACACTCTCCGGACGCCGCTCGGGGCCGAACTCGGCGATGCCGGCCGAAACCGTCGTGCTGATGGCGACACCGTCGCAATAGATCGCCCGTGCTTCGACCAGGTTGCGGGCCCGCTCCACCAGCGCGATCCGCTGCGCGACGCCCCCGCCCCGGACGATTACGCCGAACTCCTCGCCACCGAGCCGTGCCATCAGATGCTGGTCGCCGAATACCTCGCGCAGGACTTCCGCCACCGCCTTGATCACCTCATCGCCGGCGCAGTGGCCGTGGCAGTCGTTGACGGCCTTGAAGCGGTCGAGGTCCAGGATCGCCAGCGAAGCCCCGGCACCGGTCTCGGCCAAAGTTGCGTTGAAGGCGCGCCGGTTCAACAGGCCGGACAACATGTCAGTGAGGCTGAGACGCTCGAACTCGGCGCGAGACACCGTCAGGTCTCGAATGACATGCCCCGTGATCAGCGCAAGCGCACCGGACACCGCACCGCCGAACAGCCACGAGCAGGCGACGGACAACTTGACCGAGTCGGCCAGCGACAACGGCAAGAGTCCCAGCGCATATCCCAGCGGCAGCAAGGCGATGTTGAAGGTAAAGGCCAGCAGAACGGCGCGAAACGTCATCTTCAAGGCAAAATTATAGACCGCCGCACGGCTGTCGAAATTGCCGAGATCGACCTGAAGCGACATCCATCTCTTAAGAATATCCACCGCGCCGCCCCCTGTTCATGCAGCACTGATCGAATAGGCCCGTTCTCTTGGCTTATTGCTAATCAAAACACTAAAATGCCGACGAATGCCAAAATACAATTGAAATACCGAAAGGCGATTATTTATAACCTTTGATTGCAGGCATTACAATATTCTCCCGGGCACAAACGTACTTGCGGAGCCGCTCAAACAGCCGAAATCCGCCCTATTTTGGTCGATGAGCCAGCTAGTACTATGATTTGCATACTGCATTTAAGTTGTCTCATGAACGACAGTCGCGGCGGAAAGAGTGTTAACGGCGAGGTGCGTCCTGCTGCAACGACAACCCTGCCGCGTTAACGAAAAAAGGCCCGGGTACGCCCGGGCCTGTCCGATACGAATTCTGTGGCGAATTGCCTCAGGCGGCAATCTTCGCCTTCAGCTTTTCCATGATGTTCTGCGGCGAGGAGACGCCATAGGGATCGCTGTCGCAATTGTCCGAATAGCCTTCTTCCTCGAACCACTGTTCGATCAGGCCATCATTGATGATGGCGGCATAACGCCAGGAGCGCATGCCGAAGCCGAGATTGTCCTTGTGGACCAGCATGCCCATCTTGCGCGTGAACTCGCCCGAACCGTCCGGGATCAGCTTGACGTGGTCGAGGTTCTGCGACTTGCCCCAGGCGTTCATGACGAAGGCGTCGTTGACCGAGATGCAATAGATCTCGTCGATGCCTTCGGCCTTGAACTCCGGATACATCTTTTCGAAGTCCGGCAGCTGGTAGGTCGAGCAGGTCGGCGTAAAGGCGCCCGGCAGCGAGAAGAGGATGACCCGCTTGCCCTTGAAGTAGTCAGCCGACGTCATGTCCTGCCAGCGAAACGGATTGGGGCCACCCACCGATTCGTCGCGAACGCGGGTACGGAAGGTGACATCGGGAACTTTCTTACCGATCAACATGGCAATCTCCTTAGAAATCAAAAAAACGGCCGCCCCGCCGGAACGGGACATAAAGGCACTGGTGCTTAGAACTAACGCAAAATGGGTTGCAGCGCAGCATGAAACCGCCGCAACGAGCCGGCGCATGGCAGCAATGCGCCAAACGCATGGCTATCCGGCCCTGGGCACGCCTTGGCACAGCTCCATCGGCATACCTCGGAAAGCGGTGGAGCGGGAGAAGCTCAGAACAGGAAGTAGCGCTGCGCCATCGGCAGGACGGTCGCCGGTTCGCAGGTCAGCAATTCCCCGTCGGCCCGCACCTCGTAGGTTTCCGGATCGACCTCGATCTCCGGCGTCAGGTCGTTGTGGATCATCGACGCCTTGGAAATGCCGCCGCGGGTGTTCTTGACGGCCAGCAACTGCTTGGCAACGCCCAGACGACCGGCAAGACCGGCATCGAGCGAGGCCTGGCTGACAAAGGTCACCGAGGAATTGGTGCGCGCCTTGCCGTAGGCGCCGAACATCGGCCGGTAGTGCATCGGCTGCGGCGTCGGGATCGAGGCGTTTGGGTCGCCCATCGGCGCCGCGGCGATCATGCCGCCGAGCAGTACCATGCTCGGCTTGACGCCGAAAAACGCCGGGTCCCAGAGCACCAGGTCGGCCCGCTTGCCGATCTCGATCGAGCCGATCTCATGGGACAGCCCCTGCGCGATGGCCGGGTTGATCGTGTATTTGGCGATGTAGCGCTTGACGCGGAAATTGTCGTTGTCGCCCACTTCCTGAGCGAGCCGCCCCCGCTGCCGCTTCATCTTGTCGGCGGTCTGCCAGGTGCGGATGGCGACCTCGCCGACGCGGCCCATGGCCTGGCTGTCCGACGAGATGATCGAGAAGGCGCCGATATCGTGCAGAATGTCTTCCGCCGCAATCGTTTCCTTGCGGATGCGGCTTTCGGCAAAGGCGATGTCTTCCGGGATCGACGAGGACAGGTGATGGCAGACCATCAGCATGTCGAGATGCTCGGCAACCGTATTGACCGTGTAGGGCCTGGTCGGATTGGTCGACGACGGGATGACATTCGTCTGGCCGCAGATCTTGATGATGTCCGGCGCATGGCCGCCGCCGGCCCCTTCGGTGTGGAAGGCGTGGATGGTGCGGCCGCGGATCGCGCCGATCGAGTCCTCGACGAAGCCGCTCTCGTTCAGCGTATCGGTATGGATCATCACCTGCACGTCGTACTGGTCGGCGACCGAGAGGCAGCAATCGATGGCGGCCGGCGTGGTGCCCCAATCCTCGTGCAGTTTCAGGCTGGAGGCGCCGGCGAGAATCATTTCTTCCAGCGGCGCCGGCAACGAGGCATTGCCCTTGCCGGCCAGCGCCAGGTTCATCGGGAAGGCATCAAAACTCTCGATCATGCGCTCGATATGCCAGGCGCCGGTGCAGGTGGTGGCCAGCGTGCCATGGGCCGGGCCGGAGCCGCCGCCCAGCATGGTCGTCATGCCGGACATCAGCGCTTCCTCGATCTGCTGCGGGCAGATGAAGTGGATATGGGCATCCATGCCGCCCGACGTCAGAATCTTGCCTTCGCCGGCAATCACCTCGGTCGATGGCCCGACAATGATCGTCACATTCGGCTGGGTATCGGGATTGCCCGCCTTGCCGATCCCATGGATGCGACCGTTCCTCAGACCGACATCGGCCTTGACGATCCCCCAGTGGTCGACGATCAGCGCATTGGTGATGACGGTATCCACCGCACCATTGGCCCGCGTCACCTGGCTCTGGCCCATGCCGTCGCGAATGACCTTGCCGCCGCCGAACTTCACCTCGTCGCCATAGGTGGTGAAATCCTTCTCGACCTCGATGAACAGTTCGGTATCGGCGAGCCGAACCTTGTCGCCGGTGGTCGGACCGAACATCGAGGCATAGGCCTTGCGGGACATCTTGTAGGGCATGACGATCAGACTCCTTGGGAGGGGGAGGACGCAGTGTCTGGATTGAGCCGAACCAGCTTGCCGGAAGCCACATGGGCCTCGATCAGCTGGCGCTCGGCGGCAAATGGGTGGCCGTCCCAGCCCTGATGGCTGAAGCCGGCAAGAAAGATCTGGTCCCGGTCATGGCCCGGATCGGCCAGCACATCGGCGAGAACCTGCGCCACGAGGATCATGCCGCTGCTCGGCACCACATAGGGCCCTGGCTCATAGGCCAGAAGCGCCTGGTCGACCGCCTCGTGCACATCGCGCGACAAGACCCGGTGGCGCTTGTCGCAGACCTCGGCAGCCGCAGCGAAACCGGCCGTGTAATCGTCGCAGAAATCGTCGAGCTCCGGATGGCTGACAAGCAGCGACTGGCGCATCTCGCCGAACTTTTCCGGATCGCGCACCGACCATATCTCCGAGCAGGCGCTGACCGGCGGGCTGTCGAGCCAGGCGCCGGACAGCATGGCCCGCGCCGGCCGGCCGGTATTGCACACGGCCACGACGTCGGTGCGGCTGCCGGCAGCTCCGAAGTTGCGGCACTCGTTGAAACGGATGACCCGGTCGGCGGCATCGATGCGTGCCGCAGCGCCTTCCGGTACTTCTCCGTTTCCGACGATCATGATGCGCTGTCCCATCTCTCTCCGATCGTCAGTTGCCGAAGCCCTTGATGAGCTCTTCGAGCTCGACGGTGCGCTTGCGCGTCACTTCGGCCAGGCAAAGCTCGATGATGGCGGGCTCGAGGGTGCCGCCACGCACGGAGAAGCCCTCCACGTCGCAATGGGCGTCGCGATACTGGATCCACGCCCTCTGCGCCTTCATCAGGGCATCGACGCCGCCGCGCTGATCGGCGTCAAGCGCGGCATCCCAGTCGGCGACCGCCTTCTTGGTCTTTGGCCACTGTTCGTTGAGCTTCTTGTCGGCCGCCTCGTGCTCCTGCACGGCGCAGAGGATCATGTCCGACTGGGTGACGGCATCCTCGCACTTGATGATCGGCTCATCCTCGGCCGAGGCCGGCACGGCCATGAGAGCAGCAAGGCCGCCGATCGCCAACAGTCTCTTCATCGTCTTCACCTGCCGCATCACAGCGCTCCCATGACCTTCTGCCTGAAACCATAGACCTCCCGCTTGCCGGCAAGCGGGATCAGGGTGACCTGCCGCGTCTGGCCGGGTTCGAAGCGCACGGCGGTTCCGGCCGGAATGTCGAGCCGCATGCCACGCGCCGTGTCGCGGTCGAAGGAAAGCCCCGCATTGGTCTCGAAAAAATGGTAGTGGCTACCGACCTGCACCGGCCGGTCGCCGGTATTGGACACCTCGATCGTCACGGTCGGCTGACCGGCATTGAGTTCGATCTCGCCGTCTGCGGCAATGATTTCACCGGGGATCATGGATAGTCCCTCCCTTGTTCAGGCGGCCTTGACGGGCTTGCAGCCCTCGGCCTTGAAGACGCGTATAGTCGACGCTGGATTGTTTACGAGTTTCGCGGCCGGCCGGATCGGTCGGCGCACCAGTTCGCCGCCGCAGTTCGGGCAGAAACCGCCGAGCACGGTCGCCGCACAGTCGCTGCAGAAGGTGCATTCGAAGCTGCAGATCAGCGCATCGCCGCTCTCCGGCGGCAGGTCGCGGTCGCAGCATTCGCAGTTCGGCCGGAGTTCCAGCATGGGACGCCTCAGCGGATCGGTTCGTGGACGGTCACCAGCTTGGTGCCGTCGGGAAAGGTCGCCTCGACCTGCACGTCGTGGATCATCTCAGCAATGCCCTCCATGACCTGGTCGCGGGTGATGACATGGGCGCCGGCCTCCATCAGTTCGGCGACCGGACGTCCGTCGCGTGCGCCCTCGACGACGAAATCGCTGATCAGGGCGATGGCTTCCGGGTAGTTGAGCTTGACGCCCCGCTCCAGCCGGCGCCGGGCCACGATGGCCGCCATGGCGATCAGCAGTTTGTCTTTTTCCCTCGGGCTCAGGTTCATGACCGCTCCACGTTCTTGATCACTGTCATAGATTCCAGACTTTCGGCACTGACGCCCCGCCGCGCAAGACGGAAATCACCGGGATCAGGCTTTTTCTCAAAGTGTACCCATCTTCGGCCGCAAGCCGGGCCACCAGTTTCCCGTTCCACTGGCTGGCGCCTCCGGGGTTATCGCCAAGCGCCGCGCGAACCTTCGGCAGAAGTGCCTCGCACAGCGGTCCGGTGTAGAGCACGGTGGCGAAGGCGACCTTGCCGGCGAGCACGGCCGCCGAGGCCGTAAGATCGGCGACGTTTCCCTCCAAACGCAGGTCCTCGGCATGGATCAGCCGGCCGCCGCGGCGGATGCGCCAGCGGTCGCGCACCATGCCCTGCGCCATGGCCTCGCCCATGGCCTTGCGCCCGAGCAGGATCGCCTCGACGGCGACAAATTCGGCGCTCTCGTCAAGATCGACCACGAGCCGGCGCGACAGCGCGGCATTGTCGAAGAGGATAGATTCCTGCGGCAGCCAGTGGACTTTTGCGCCTGGGGCGGCCTCGATGCGGGTGACGACCTCGGCCGCCCCGGCGGACGCCTTGTAGACCTTCTCGCAGGCCTGGGTCGTGGCGGTCAGAAACGTGTCGGGGCCGGCGGAAAACGACCAGTCCAAACGGTCGCCGCCGGTGAGCCCGCCGGCGGTGTTGATGATCACCGCTTCCATCTCGCCGGTGAAGGTCTCGGGTAGCCGGATCTTGGCCGCCCCCTCCTGATAAAGCTCGGCGAGGCGCGTGCGCCCGCCGAACGGCTTGGTCACAAGCCTTCCGACGCCCCGGGCGCGCTGAGGTCTGGTTGCACTGGCTGTCTGCACGCTGTTCCCTGCCCGCCTTTGTTATTTGTGGCGGTTGTTGTCGTGTCGGTGCAGGTCGCCTTGGCGCTCGACGCCATCAGCTCCCCTCCCGCACTGCGAAAGAAGTCCCACATTCTGCCGGTCGCATCAACCTCCCGGATGGCTTCGTCCCCGGCCGAGGCGAGCCGGAAGCGGATGTTCTTTCCCGGCCAGTCATGTGTGGCGTCGGCAATCACGTAGGACATGACGCTCGCACCCGCGCGGCAGCCGGGATAGGTGGTGACCGTCAGCGTGTCGCCCTTGTCGGTCAGCGCCCGGCCGTCGCAGCCGTTTAGCTCGGCCCAGCGCTTCACCGCGACCTCGCCGCCATATTGCCAATAGGCCTTGCCGCCGCCGGCAAACGGATTGACGTGGTCCTTGAGGCCGGAAAAGGCGATGATCGAGACCGGCTTGGCCGGCTGGCAGCTCGCCTTGCGCGGCCGCCACACGCCGTCTTCCTGCTCCGGATAGCCGGCGCGCAGGCCCATGACGAAGCCGGCGGCAGCGAAGTCGCCGTGACCGTCGCAGACATATTGCGACAGCATGCGCCCGCCGCCGGAATAGCCTGACGCATAGATGCGGGCCGGATCGACGCAGAAGGTTTCCTTTGCCGTCTCGACTGCGTCGCGGATGAAATCGCCCTCGTCGAGGCCATTGCCGCGGCTGACGCCCGGCAGCGGGTTGACGCCCGGCACGTTCCACGCATGGGTGCCCGGCACGCTGCCGTCGAGGCTGCCCTGAAGCGCCATGACGATGAAGCCTTCGCGTTCCGCGACCTCGTCCCAGTGGCTGCGGTTCATCTGCCCGTCGGGATGACTGTTGGAGCCATGGAAATCGAAGACCAGCGGCAGCTTGCGCTTGCCGTCATAGGCCGAAGGAATGAAATAGACCGCCGACCGCTCGACCCCGCCAGACTGGATGGACAGGTCGTTCCGGCCGGCCGGCAGCGCCGCGCCGCAGCCCGAAGCCGATGCGCCTCCCGCAAGACCAAGAAGGGAAAATATCGCCGTCGCGAGCAGGCCAACGGATTTGCCGCCCCGCAGACGGCGCAGGGCCGTGCTGGTTGTCATGGCTACGCCTTCTATTTGCAGATGCGTGTGCATACCACGCGGACCCGAAGCATCAACCATATTTCACTAATAATTCATCAACCCTGCTGTGCAGGATCATACGGTCAGGTGGCGGCGCGCTTCCGCCGTGTCCAGCGTTTCGGCCGCGCCTTCGTGAACGATTTCCCCGCGATCCATGATGTAGACATGGTCGGCAAGCTCGCGGCAGAAGTCGAGATATTGCTCGACCAGCAGGATCGCCATGCCGGTGGAATCCCGCAGATACTGGATCGCCCGGCCGATATCCTTGATGATCGACGGCTGGATGCCCTCGGTCGGCTCGTCGAGCACGAGGATTTTTGGCCGCGTCACCATGGCCCGGCCGATGGCGAGCTGCTGCTGCTGCCCGCCCGACAGGTCGCCGCCCCGCCGCGACAGCATGGTGTTGAGCACCGGAAACAGGCTGAAGATCTCGTCGGGGATGAACCGCTCCTTGCGCGGCAGCGGCGCATAGCCGGTCTCGAGGTTTTCCTTGACGGTGAGCAGCGGGAAGATTTCCCGCCCCTGCGGCACATAGCCGATACCCGTACGCGCCCGGTTGAACGGCGCCATGCCGTTAAGCGTCACGCCGTCAAACGCGATCGTGCCCGCCGAGACGCCGTGCTGGCCGGTGACGGCACGCAGCAGCGACGACTTGCCGACGCCGTTTCGCCCCAGCACGCAGGTGATCTTGCCCATCTCCGCCTTGATGGAGACCCCGCGAAGGGCTTGAGCTGCGCCGTAGTGGAGGTTGATGTTGTCGACTGTCAGCATGATGTGTGTTCCCCGAAATGTTTACGGGGTGCGGCACCCCCCTCTGCCCTGCCGGGCATCTCCCCCACAAGGGGGGAGATCGGCGCGGGGCCGGCCTCTTGCCTGCCAACCATCCTTGCGGGACGATACCGCCCGTAAACCCCGAACCTTCGCTTTGATGTTGGGCAGGCGGGTTGCCAAGATCCGATCTCCCCCCTTGTGGGGGAGATGGCCGGTAGGCCAGAGGGGGGTATGCAGACCTGAGCGTAAGACATGGTCATCCTCACCGCCCCAGATAATTCTCGATCACCTTCGGATCGGCCGAGACGAAATCGATCGAGCCTTCGGCCAGCACCGAACCTTCGGCAAGGCAGGTCACCTTGACGCCGAGATCGCGGATGAAGCCCATATCGTGTTCGACGACGACGACCGAACGGGTCTTGGCGATCTGCTTGAGCAGGATCGCCGTCTCGGCGGTCTCCGCATCGGTCATGCCGGCCACCGGCTCGTCGACCAGCAGCAGCTTGGGTTCCTGCGCCAGAAGCATGCCGATCTCGAGCCATTGCTTCTGGCCGTGACTGAGATTGGCGGCGAGGTCCTTGGCGCGGGCGGTCAGCCGCACCGTATCGAGGATCTCCTCGATGCGCAGCTTGTCCTCCGCCGTCAGCCGGTAGAACAGCGTGCCGAAAACGCCGCGGTCGCGGTTGAGCGCCAGTTCGAGATTGTCCCACACGGTATGGCTCTCGAACACGGTCGGCTTCTGGAACTTGCGGCCGATGCCGAGCTGGGCGATTTCGGCCTCGTCCTTCTTCGTCAGGTCCACCTCGCCGTTGAAGAAGACCTCGCCGCTGTCGGGTCTTGTCTTGCCGGTGATGATGTCCATCATCGTCGTCTTGCCGGCGCCGTTCGGGCCGATGATGGCGCGCAGCTCGCCCGGCTCGACGACGAAGGACAGCGAATTCAGCGCCTTGAAGCCGTCGAAGGAGACGGACACGCCGTCGAGATAGAGGATGCTTGTCGGTTTCTTGTCGTTCATGACATTCACTCCGCAGCCTGACCGAGCGGCAGCGCCGCATCGGATGCCTTGTCATTGTTGGCGGCAGCGTCCGCCGCCTTGCGGTCCCGGCGTGCCGCATAGCGCTGCTGGATCGTGCCCACCACGCCCTTCGGCAGGAACAGGGTGACGCCGATGAACAGGCCACCCAGCGCGAACAGCCAGAGTTCCGGGAAGGCGCCGGTGAAATAGCTCTTGCCCGCATTGACCATCAGCGCGCCGATGATCGGACCGATCAGCGTGCCGCGCCCGCCGACCGCGGTCCACACCACCACCTCGATCGAGTTGGCGGGTGCGAACTCGCCGGGATTGATGATGCCGACCTGCGGCACGAACAGCGCCCCGGCAATGCCCGCCATCATCGCCGAGACGACGAAGGTGAAGAGCTTGATGTTCTCGACCCGGTAGCCGAGAAAGCGCACCCGGCTCTCGGCATCGCGCACCCCGACCAGAACCTTGCCGAACTTGGAGCGCACGATCGCGGAGGAAATCACCAGGCAGAGCGACAGCATGATCGACGACAGGGCGAACAGCACGGCGCGTGTTCCGTCGGCCTGGACGTTGAAGCCGATGATTTCCTTGAAGTCGGTCAGCCCGTTATTGCCGCCGAAGCCCATGTCGTTGCGGAAGAAGGCCAAGAGCAGCGCATAGGTCATCGCCTGGGTGATGATCGACAGATAGACGCCGTTCACGCGCGAGCGGAAGGCGAACCAGCCGAAGACGAAGGCGAGCAGACCGGGCACGACCAGCACCATGATCATGGCGAACCAGAACATGTCCATGCCGTGCCAGAACCACGGCAATTCCTTCCAGTTGAGGAAGACCATGAAGTCCGGCAGGACCGGATTGCCATAGACGCCGCGCGAGCCGATCTGGCGCATCAGGTACATGCCCATGGCATAGCCGCCGAGCGCGAAGAAGGCGCCGTGGCCGAGCGACAGGATGCCGCAATAGCCCCAGACCAGATCGAGCGCCAGCGCCAGCAGTGCGTAGCAGAGATATTTGCCCATCAGCGACACGGCATAGGTCGGGATGTGGAAGACGCTGTCCGGCGGGGTCAGCAGGTTGAGCGCCGGCACAAGAAGCGCCACGCCGAGAAGAATGGCGACGGCGACGACGATCTTGCCTTCGAGTGCCCTGAAGATGAAGCCCGTGATCATGCTTCCACCGCCCGTCCCTTGAGCGCGAAGAGGCCGCGCGGTCGTTTCTGGATGAAGAGAATGATCAGCACGAGCACGAGGATCTTGCCCAGCACCGCGCCGACCGAGGGTTCGAGGAACTTGTTGAGAATGCCGAGCGACAGCGCGCCGACAAACGTGCCCCAGAGATTGCCGACACCGCCGAACACGACCACCATGAATGAGTCGATGATGTAGGCCTGGCCGAGATTGGGCGAGACGTTGTCGATCTGGGAAAGCGCCACGCCGGCGATCCCGGCGATGCCGGAACCGAGCGCGAAGGTGAAGGCGTCGACCCAGGGGGTGCGGATGCCCATGGAGGACGCCATGCGGCGGTTCTGCGTGACGGCGCGCATCTGCAGGCCGAAGGCCGAGCGCTTCATCAGCGTCAGAAGGGCGAAGAAGATGGTCAGCGAGAAGAGCACGATCCACATGCGGTTCCAGGTGATCGTCAGCCCGCCCAGCGCAAACGATCCGGACATCCAGGACGGATTGCCGACCTCCTGGTTGGTCGGGCCGAATATGGTGCGGATCGCCTGCTGCAGGATGAGCGAAATGCCCCAGGTGGCGAGCAGGGTTTCGAGCGGCCGGCCGTAGAGGAAGCGGATGACGCCGCGCTCGATCACGAGGCCGATGACGGCGGTGACGAGGAAGGCGACCGGCAGGGCAATCGCCAGCGACCAGTCGAACAGGTCGGGATAGGAGGTGCGGATCACCTGCTGGACCATGAAGGTGGAATAGGCGCCGATCATCACCATCTCGCCATGCGCCATGTTGATGATGCCCATCACGCCGAAGGTGATGGCAAGTCCGATGGCGGCGAGGAGCAGGACGGAGCCGAGCGAGATGCCGTACCAGATGTTCTGCGCCGCATCCCACAGCGCCAGATCGCCCTCGATGCCGGCGATCGCCTTGTCGAGATCGGGTTTCAGGCTCTCGTCGATCGACGAGGACACAGTCATCAGGATGCCGATCGCCTCGCGTCCGCCGAGCGAGGCGACCCGTTCGATCGCGGCACGCTTTTCCTCGACGGAGCGGTCGGAGGCCAACAGCGACACGGCGCGCGCCTCTTCCATGCGGGCCTTGACTTCCGGATCGGTTTCCTTGGCAAGGGCGGTCTCGACGAGGTCGAGGTTTTCGGCGCTCGGCGATTGCAGAACCTGCTGCGCCGCCTGCAGCCGGACCTCACGATCGGGGCTCAGCAGCGTCAGCCCGCCAAGCGCGGAACGGATGGCGCGGCGGAGAGTGTTGTTGACCTTGATCTTGGTGAAGGCGCCCTTCGCTTCCTCGCCGATCACCTCGCCGGTCAGCGGATCGATGGCGGAAAGCTTGGCACCGGCGGCCTTGGTGATGACCACGGCACCGTCCGACTTGCGGACATAGAGATCGCCCTCGGCAAAGGCTTCGAGCGCCGGCACGACGCGGGCATCGCCGGTCGCAGCGATCTGCGTCAGCAGTTCCTCGGCCTGCTTGAAATTGGCCTTGCCGAGCGCGTCGATCAGGTCCTTCGGATCGCTCTGCGCCAGGGAGGGCGCGGCGAAGCCCATCGTCAGCAGGATAAAAATGAACTGTAGCCAGTATCGCATCGTCATCACGCAGCCCCTCGTTCGTGCGCGTTGCCGTTCGACCCCCTCACCTGCGATTTCTAACACTTAGCTACGCTAAATGTTAGAAATCGCTTCCTCTCCCACAAGGGGAGAGGTGGAAGCGGCAAACTCGGCACCCGCCTCTCCCCTTGTGGGAGAGGATACAAAATCGCGATCCTAGCGTTCGCTAAGTCGCAGATTTTGTTGGTGAGGGGGAATGTTCCCCCTCATCCGGTCCTTCGGACCACCTTCTCCCCGAAGGGAGAAGGAGATGATCAGCTGCCCTTGCCGCCGCACTTGCCGGTGGCGACGTTGAAGTTGCCGCATTCCATCGGCTTGCGCCAATCGGAGATCAGGTCCTTCGAGTCGGGCAGGTAGTCGGACCATTCGTCGCCGACGACGGCGGGCGTTTCCTGGACGATTTCAAACTGGCCGTCGGCCTGGATTTCGCCGATCAGCACCGGCTTGGTGATGTGGTGGTTCGGCATGACGGTGGAATTGCCACCCGAAAGGTTCGGCACGGCGACGCCGATGATCGAGTCCAGAACGGCGTCGGTGTCGGTGGTGCCGGCGGCTTCGACGGCCTTGACCCAGGCGTTGAAGCCGATATAGGCGGCTTCCATCGGGTCGTTGGTGACGCGCTTGTCGTTCTTGGTGAAGGCATGCCACTGCTCGATGAACTCGGCATTGACGTCGGCGTCGACGGACTGGAAGTAGTTCCAGGCGGCGAGATGGCCGACGAGCGGTGCGGTGTCGAGACCGGCGAGCTCTTCTTCACCGACGGAGAAGGCGACGACCGGAATGTCCTCGGCCTTGATGCCCTGGTTGCCCAGTTCCTTGTAGAACGGAACGTTGGCGTCGCCGTTGATGGTCGAGACGACGGCGGTCTTCTTGCCGGCCGAGCCGAACTTCTTGATGTCGGAGACGATGGTCTGCCAGTCGGAATGACCGAACGGCGTATAGTTGATCATGATGTCCTCTTCGGCAACGCCCTTGGACATCAGATAGGCCTTGAGGATCTTGTTCGTCGTCTGCGGATAGACATAGTCGGTGCCGGCGAGCACCCAGCGCTCGACGCCTTCTTCAGCGGCCAGATAGTCGACGGCCGGGATCGCCTGCTGGTTCGGCGCGGCACCGGTGTAGAAGATGTTGCGCGAGGATTCTTCCCCCTCGTACTGGACCGGGTAGAACAGGATCGAATTCAGTTCTTCGAAGACCGGCAGGACCGACTTGCGCGACGACGAGGTCCAGCAGCCGAACACGGCGGCGACCTTGTCCTGGGAAATCAGCTGGCGGGCCTTTTCAGCAAACAGCGGCCAGTCGGAGGCCGGGTCGACGACGACGGCCTCGAGCTTCTTGCCGAGCACGCCGCCCTTCTTGTTCTGCTCTTCGACGAGCATCAGCATGGCGTCCTTCAGCGTCGTCTCCGAGATCGCCATGGTGCCGGAAAGCGAATGCAGGACACCGATCTTGATCGTGTCGTCGGCGGCAAACGCGCCGCTGAATGCCGTCGAGGACAGCATGGCGCCGAGCACTGCGCCGGTGAGTTTTGCCTTCAGTTTCATCTGGTTGAACCCCTCTTCTTGTTCCCGCAACCGGTGGGTAAAGAAAACTTTAACCGTTGCTGCGAGGGACTATCCGATGCTGCGGCGCAAAACCGTATACGTCGTTTGACGTATGCCAGGGGGGAAAGACGGCGCGGGGGCTCCGTGCGCGCCAAAAAGAAACGCCGGGCTCCAGCATGGGACCCGGCGCAGGGGCCGCCTGTCAGGCGGCGAAAGAAGGTTTACGGCTCAGGCGAGAAACGCGGCCGCGTAAGGCCAGACCTCGACCAGGCCATGATAGACCATGGTGACGGTGACGTAGGCAATGACGCCCAGACCGACATAGGCGATCCAGCGATGCTTGTGCAGCAGGCGCGCAACCAGGTTGGCGGCAAGGCCCATCAGACCGATCGACAGGATCAGGCCGATGATCAGGACACTGGTGTGTTCCTTCGCCGCGCCGGCAACGGCCAGCACATTGTCGAGCGACATGGAAACGTCGGCGACCACGATTTCGGTGGCGGCCATCATGAAGGTCTTCTGCTTGACCGTGAATTCGGTGTCGTCGGTCTCGCCCTGCTTGTGCGGCTCGTGCGCCACCGCACGCAGTTCGGTCCACATCTTCCAGCACACCCAGGCGAGCATCAGGCCGCCGATCAGCTGCAGGCCGACGACGCTGAGCAGATAGGCGGTGGCCGTGGCGAAGGTGACGCGCAGAACGGTCGCCGCGGCGATACCGACGAGGATGGCCTTCTGCCGCAAATGGTCCGGCAGGCCGGCAGCCGCGAGGCCGATGACGATCGCATTGTCGCCCGCCAGAACGAGATCGACCGCGATAACCTGAAGAAGCGCCGCGAAGCCCGCAGCGGTAAAGATTTCCATCATGATATTTGAACCTAACGCAATGGCAATTGAATGGGTCTGGTCCTCGCTACAGAGGTGGAGCCCCGCATGGCAAGGAAAAGCTGCGAGAAAGGCGGAAAATATCCCATTTTTCTCATGATCAAGGTCGCGGGTTGAGGCGGCTGGCTCCCGCAGCCTGGCGGGCAGCGTCGGTTGCACCGCCAGAACAGAAGACTGGGCCGGCAAAAGGACGCCGAAGAGGATCAAAAGGCCCCGGCCCTCCCCTTGCCTTTCAGGCCATTCCCGTGAAGATTGCCCAATAGACAATCATCTTTTCAAGGGCGCTAGAAATTAGGCATGGCCGCACGCCAACGCATCATTCCGGTCCGGCGCGAGTATAATCGCTGGGTCGCCAATCAGACGCTGGAAGACTATGCGCTGCGCTTCACCGCCAAGAGCGCCCGGCAGTTTTCCTCGAGCCGGATTTCGCAGACGGCGATCGGGGCGATCTCCTTTCTGGCGCTGGAGGCCATTGGCGGCACGATCACGCTCTCCTACGGCACCACCAACGCCTTCTTCGCCATCATCGCCGCCGCCGTCCTGATGCTGCTCGTCGGCCTGCCGATCAGCCGTTACGCCATCCGCCACGGCGTCGACATCGACCTTCTGACCCGCGGCGCCGGCTTCGGCTATATCGGCTCGACGATCACCTCGCTGATCTATGCCAGCTTCACCTTCATGCTGTTCGCCATCGAGGCGTCGATCATGACCGGCGCGCTGGAACTCGCCTTCGGCATTCCGCTGTGGATCGGCTACATCATCTCGGCCATGGTGGTCATCCCGCTGGTCACCTACGGCGTGCGGCTGATCTCGAAATTCCAGCTTTGGACCCAGCCCTTCTGGATCGTCCTCAACATCCTGCCCTTCATCTTCATCGCCTTTTCCGACTGGGAGAAGATCGACCTCTGGCGCGCCTTCGCCGGCATCGGCCACTCCAATGCCGAGGCCGGAGGGGCAGCCCCCTTCGACCTGATCGAGTTCGGCGCCGCCTCCGCCGTCATCCTCGCGCTGATGCCGCAGATCGGCGAACAGGTCGACTTCCTGCGCTTCCTGCCGCCGGAGGGCGGGCGAAAGCTCCGCCATCGCTTTGCCGTGTTCCTCGCCGGCTCCGGCTGGGTCGTGCTCGGCGTACCGAAACTGCTCGCCGGTTCCTTCCTTGCCGTGCTCACGCTCTCTTCCGGCGTTCCCGCGCGCGAAGCGGCCGATCCGGCCCACATGTATCTCGCCGCCTTCGGCTACATGATCCCGAACGACACCGCGGCCATGCTGCTCATGGCGTGCTTCGTTGTGGTTTCGCAGCTCAAGATCAACGTGATGAACGCCTATGCCGGCTCGCTCGCCTGGTCGAACTTCTTCTCGCGGCTGACCCACAGCCATCCCGGCCGCGTCGTCTGGCTGGTGTTCAACGTGGCGATCGCCCTGCTGCTGATGGAACTCGGCATCTACCGGCTGCTCGAAGAAACGCTCGGCATCTTCTCGATCATCGCCATGAGCTGGCTCTGCACGCTCTCGGCCGACCTTTTCATCAACAAGTCGCTCGGCCTCGCCCCGCCCGGCATCGAGTTCAAGCGTGCCCATCTCTACGACATCAACCCGGTCGGTTGCGGCACGCTGGTGCTGTCCGCCGGCATCGCGCTCGCCGCCCATTTCGGCCTGTTCGGGCCGCTGATGGCCTCGCTCGCCACCTATGTGACGCTGATCGCCTTCGTGATCTCGCCGCTGATCGCCTGGGGCACGAAGGGCAAGTACTATCTCGCCCGCAAGCCGCGCCACAGCTGGAAGAACCTCACCTCGATCACCTGCTCGATCTGCGAACACCCGTTCGAGCCGGAGGACATGGCCTGGTGCCCGGCCTATGCCGCGCCGATCTGCTCGTTGTGCTGCTCGCTCGACAGCCGCTGCCACGACATGTGCAAGCCGCACGCCAAGCTCAACGCGCAGGCGACCTTCGTCGCCGCCCGCTTCCTGCCCGAACCGGCGCTGGCATGGCTCTCCACCCGCCTCGGCCGCTATGCGGTGACCGCGGTCGTCGCCGTATCGCTGATCGGCGCGATCCTCGCGCTCATCGCCCACCAGGTCTCCACCGCCTCACCGGAAACGGCCGATGTCGTCAACCGCACGGTGCTGATCGTCTTCATCGTCTCCGCCGTGATCTCCGGCGTGGCCAGCTGGTTCTACGTGCTCGCCCATGACAGCCGGGTGGTGGCGGAAGAGGAATCCTCGCGCCAGAACACGCTGCTGCTCAAGGAGATCGCCGCTCATCGCAAGACCGATGCGGCGCTGCAGACGGCCAAGGAAACGGCGGAGGCCGCCAACCGGGCGAAGAGCCGCTATGTCGTCGGCCTCAGCCACGAGCTGCGCACGCCGCTCAACGCCGTCCTCGGCTATGCCCAGATCCTCGAGCGCGACGAGACGATCCCGCCCGCCCGCCAGTCGGCGATCAAGGTCATCCGCCGTTCCGCCGACCATCTCTCCGGACTGATCGACGGGCTGCTGGACATTTCCAAGATCGAGGCCGGTCGCCTGCAGGTCTTTTCCAACGAGCTGAACATCCAGGATTTCCTCGACCAGCTGGTGGATATGTTCGCCCCCCAGGCGGCGGCAAAGGGGTTGGTCTTCGAACATGAGCGCTCGCGCGCCCTGCCGCTCTATGTCCGCACCGACGAGAAGCGGCTGCGCCAGATCCTCGTCAATCTCCTGTCGAACGCCATCAAGTTCACCGAGCGGGGCACGGTGCGCTTCGAGGTCGGCTATCGCAGCCAGGTGGCGACCTTCACCGTGTCCGACACCGGCGCCGGCATCGCGGAGAAGGACCTGAAGCGCATCTACGAGCCGTTCCAGCGCGGCGAGGCGGACAGTATCCGCCCCCGGCCGGGCCTCGGCCTCGGGCTGACCATCACCAAGCTCCTGACCAACACGCTCGGCGGCGAGATCTCGGTGGAAAGCGAGCGCGACAAGGGGTCGACCTTCAAGGTCCGGCTGATGCTGTCGGCGATCGACCGCCCGAGTACAGCCCCTGCCCCCGAGCGCAAGATCGTTTCCTATACCGGCCCGCGCCGCACCATCGTCGTCGTCGACGACAACGAGGACCATCGCGACCTGATGCGCGAGGTGTTGGGCCCGCTCGACTTCGTCGTGCTGACGGCGGCCGGCGGGCCGGAATGCCTGACGCTGATCGAGGGTGTCAGGCCCGACCTCTTCCTCGTCGACATCCAGATGCCCGGCATGAACGGCTGGCAGCTGGTCGAGAAGCTGCGCGACGCCGGCCAGACGGCGCCAATCATCATGCTGTCGGCCAATATCGGCGACGCACCCGGTCCCGGCGGCGAGGGCCATGACGATGCGATCGCCAAGCCGGTCGACGTGCAGCGGCTGCGCGACAAGCTCGCCATGTATCTCGGCCTCGAGTGGATCTATGCCGACGAGCTGGCCGCCCTGCCTGCGCTAGTGACGGAGGCAGGGCGGCCACTCGCCTCGCCCGGCCCCGCCCACCTCGCCGAACTGTCGCGCCTGAGCGAAATCGGTTATGTGCGCGGCATCGAGGCCAAGCTTGCGGACCTGTCGAAAATCGAGGAGAACGGCGCCTTCGTCGACGCCTCGCGCGGTTTCGTCCAGGCCTTCGACCTGGCCGGCTTCGCCGCCTTCCTGAAGGATGTCGACCGCCGGGAGGAAAAGAGCCATGGCTGACGTTAACCGTCCGCGCGACATCGTGCTGCTCGTCGACGACAGCCCCGAGGCGCTCGGCTTCCTCACCGACGCGCTGGAGCAATCCGGCTTCTCCGTGCTGATCGCCACGTCGGGCCAGGTGGCGCTGTCGATCGTCGACAAGATCAGTCCCGATCTCATCCTGCTCGACGCCATGATGCCGGGAATGGACGGCTTCGAGACGTGCCGCAGGCTGAAAGCCGATCCGGTCGTCGCCCAGGTGCCGGTGATCTTCATGACCGGGCTGACCGAGACCGAGCATGTGGTCCACGCCCTCGATTCAGGCGGGGTCGACTACCTCACCAAGCCGATCAATATCGATGAGCTGCGCGCCCGCATTCGTGTCCACCTGTCGAACGCCCGCTCGGCCCAGAGCGCCCGCGTCGCGCTCGATGCCGCCGGGCGCCATCTGCTGGCGGTCCGCGCCGACGGCACGATCCACTGGTCGACGCCCCAGGCCACACGGCTGGCCGACAGCGCCACGGGCAGCGCCAGCGGGCTCGACCTGGTTGCCGGCGCCATTGCCGGCTGGATGGCGCGGCGCGACGCGCTCGCCCACGGCGCAGAAACCGCCTTCTGCTTCACTCCTGCGGGCGGCACCGAGCTGCAACTCGGCTTCCTCGGCGGGCTCGGCCCGGACGAATACCTGTTCCGCCTGACGGTGGCCAACCGCAAGCACGAGGACGAGATCCTGCGTGGCCAGTTCGGCCTGACGCAGCGCGAGGCCGAGGTGCTGCTGTGGATCGCCAAGGGCAAGGCGAACCGCGACATCGCCGATATCCTGGGACTTTCAGCCCGCACGGTGAACAAGCATCTGGAACAGATCTACGTGAAGCTCGGCGTGGAAAACCGCGCCTCGGCGGCCGTCAAGGCGGCCCATGTGCTGCATGTGGATTAGGGGCGCACATCTGAGCGCAACCGAGGCCCCCTCTGGCCTGCCGGCCATCTCCCCCACAAGGGGGGAGAAGACTCGCGGCGCCGCTCTGCCTGCATGAGACGATGGCGCCGGGGCATCAAAGCCCCTCCCCCTTGTGCGGAGGGGTTGGGGAGGGGTTTCTTACCCCCTAAAGCGCCTTGGCCTTCTCGCGCAGCACGTATTTCTGGATCTTGCCGGTCGAGGTCTTCGGCAGCGGCCCGAACACCACCGTCTTCGGCGCCTTGAAATGCGCCATGTTGGCGCGGCAGAACGCGATCAGTTCCTGTTCGGTCACCGTCGCGCCGGGTTTGAGCCCGACGAAGGCGCAAGGCGTTTCGCCCCACTTCTCGTCCGGCCTAGCCACGATCGCCGCCTCCATGACGGCCGGGTGGCGGTAGAGTACCCCTTCGACCTCGATCGACGAAATATTCTCGCCGCCGGAAATGATGATGTCCTTGGAACGGTCCTTGATCTCGATATAGCCGTCGGCGTGGCAGACCGCGAGATCGCCCGAGTGGAACCAGCCGCCGGCAAAGGCCTTGGCCGAGGAGGACGGGTTCTTCAGGTAGCCGCGCATGACGTTGTTGCCGCGGAAGAAGATCTCGCCCATCGTCTCGCCGTCGCTCGGCACCGGCTCCAGGGTCTCCGGGTCCGCGACCATCAGCCCGTCGAGCACCGAATAGCGCACGCCCTGACGGGCCTTGAGCCGGGCCTTCTCCGAAATGTCGAGTTCGTTCCACTCGTCATGCCAGGCGCAGACCACGGCCGGGCCATAGGTCTCGGTGAGGCCATAGGCGTGGGTCACATCGAAGCCCAGTTCCTCCATCGACTGGATGACGGCCGCCGGAGGGGCCGCACCCGCCGTCATCACGCTGACCTTGTGATCGATGCCGGCCTTCATTTCGTCCGGCGCGTGGGCGATCAGGTTCAGCACGATCGGCGCGCCGCAGAAATGCGTCACCTGCTCGCTCTTGATCAGTTCGTAGATCGGCTCGACGCGCACCGCGCGCAGGCACACGGAGGTGCCGGCCGCAGCCGCGATCGTCCAGGGGAAGCACCAGCCGTTGCAGTGGAACATCGGCAGGGTCCACAGATAGACCGGGTGGTTGGCCATGTTCCAGGTGAGGATATTGCCGATGGCGTTGAGGTAGGCGCCGCGGTGATGGTAGACGACGCCCTTCGGATCACCGGTCGTGCCCGACGTGTAGTTGAGGCTGATCGCATCCCATTCGTCGGCAGGCCGTTCCCAGCGGAAATCGGCATTGCCCTCCGCCAGCAGCTCGTCATAGGTGGTGGCCCCCACGCGGTGGCCGCCCTCGAAGCTCGGGTCGAGAATGTCGATAACCTCGATCGGCCGCCCGGCAATGTGCACGGCGCGCTCGGCGACATCGGCAAATTCCGGATCGACGATGAGCATCCGCGCTTCGCCGTGATTGAGGATGAAGGCGATGGCCTCCGCGTCGAGACGCGTATTGATCGCATTGAGCACGGCGCCGACCATGGGCACGGCGAAATGGCATTCGAATATCTCGGGAATGTTGGCGCAGATCACGGCAACCGTGTCGCCCTTGCCGATACCCCGCCCGGAGAGCGCACTGGCCAGCCGGCGGACCCGATCATAGGTCTGCGCCCAGTTGCGGCGGACATCGCCGTAGACGACGGCGGTACGGCCCGGATAGACGGACGCGGCACGTTCGATGAAGCTGAGCGGCGTCATCTGCGAAAAGTTCGCGGCGTTCTTGTCGAGTTCGCGATCGTAGATCCCGTCGCCGGGCGCCACTGCTGAAATCTGCATGCTGGTCGAGCCTCCCACTCCATTCGAGGTGGGCAGTATTACCCAAACCGCGGCCACCGCAATCCTAATATTCGCGGAATGCGACCAAGGATGAAGGTGCCGCGGGATTGGCCAAGAAAACAGATGGCCCGGCGCAAGGCCGGGCCATCCGATGCAGGTCATACGCTCAGGCCGAAAGCTCGGCCGACGCGATTACTTGTTCTGCAGGTAGGTGTACTTGCCGTCGGCACCCTTCTGCCAGGTGTACATGACGTAGTCCGGACGGGTGATGTCGCCCTTGGCGTCGAAGCCGAGTTCGCCGATAACGGTCGTGTACGGACCCTTTTCCTTCAGCGCTGCAGCAACAGCTTCAGCATCGTTCGAGCCGGCCTTCTTGGCAGCTTCGGCGATGACCTGGAGAGCTGCGTAGGAGTACAGCGTGTAGGCTTCCGGTTCGAAGCCGGCGTCGCGGAACTTCTTGACGGCTTCAGCAGCGTTCGGGTTCAGGCGCGGATCCGGCGGGAAGGTCATCAGGGTGCCGTTGACTGCGTCGCCAGCGATCGAAGCAAGTTCGTTCGAGGTGATGCCGTCGCCCGACATCAGGACAGCCTTGAGGCCGCCGTCAGCCATCTGACGCATGATGAGACCGGCTTCGGTGTGCAGACCGCCGAAGTAAACGAGCGTTACGCCGGCTTCCTTCATCTTGGAGATCAGAGCCGAGTAGTCCTTGTCGCCGGCGGTGATGCCTTCGTACATGACTTCGGTGATGCCGAGGCCGTTCATGGCCTTCTTGGTTTCGTCGGCAAGGCCCTGGCCGTACGGGGTCTTGTCGTGAACGACGGCAACCTTGCCGTCCTTGAAGTTGTCGGCGATGTACTTGCCGGCAACAGCGCCCTGCTGGTCGTCACGACCGCAGACGCGGAAGGTGTTCCACATGCCGCGCTCGGTGAAGACCGGGTTGGTTGCAGCCGGGGTGACTTCGAGGATGCCGTTTTCGGCGTAGACTTCCGAAGCCGGGATCGAAACGCCCGAGTTGAAGTGACCGACAACGAACTTGACGCCGTCAGCTGCGAACTTGTTGGCAACCGAAACGCCCTGCTTGGCGTCGGATACGTCGTCGCCGAGGACGATCTTGACCTGTTCGCCGTTGATGCCGCCAGCTGCGTTGATGTCGGCAGCAGCCTGTTCAGCACCCTTCTGGAGCTGTGCGCCGAAAGCGGCGTTCGGACCGGTCATCGGGCCGCCGACGCCGACCAGAAGGTCAGCCCAAGCGGTACCGCTGAAGGCAACCATTGCCGTCAGCGCCACGGCCGAAAGAAGAGACTTCTTCATTTTGTTACTCCCAATTTTTTAGGCGGGTTAGGTTTCGAAACCCTGCGCAATACCCACCATGACTGCGCCGGAAAAGCTGTTCCACTCTTATGAAAGCTCACGCTCTTCTCGCCCATGTGAGACAAGAAAAACGCGGCTGTCAATCTTTCTTCTTCCAAGAGAAGGCCGAGGTCTTCTCATAAAGCCAATAGTAGTTATCGGCCATCTGCGTGGTCCGCCGCGTCCGGAAGCCGGCCGTGGAAAACACAAGCAAAATCAAAACGTCAATCCCGTAAAGCAGCGGGCTGAGCATAGGTCCCTGGAACAGCGCGTAGTGCAGAAAACGCATCACGACGCCGAGCAGCAGGGTGTAGACGAGAACCGTCGAATAGCCCTGCCAGCCCTCGGCCGTCGCCTTGCCGGCCCGCCATGCGGTCCAGAAGCCGAGGAGAAGAACCAGGAAGCGCAAAACGTAGCGGACGCCGGTATCGCTTTCGAAAAACAAGCCTTGCATATCTATTCTCCCTGCCCGCTCAGTGGTGGCCGCCTTCGAGATAGGCTGCCCGGACCTGCGGATCGGCGAGCAGTTCCTTGCCGGTTCCGCTCATGGTGACCTTGCCGTTGACCATGACATAGGCACGGTCGGAGAGTTTCAGCGCCGCGAAGGCGTTCTGCTCGACGAGGAAGACGGTCAGCCCCTCTTCCTTGTTGAGCTTCTTGATCGCCTCGAAGATGCCCTTGACGATCAGCGGCGCAAGACCGAGCGACGGCTCGTCGAGCAAAAGCAGCTTCGGACGGGCCATCAGCGCGCGGCCTATCGACAGCATCTGCTGTTCGCCGCCCGAAAGCGTGCCGCCACGCTGGCTCTGACGCTCCTTCAGACGGGGAAACAGCGTGAAGATCTTCTCCACGTCCTCGTTGAAGTGCTTCAGATTGTCGAGGCCGGCGCCCATCTGCAGGTTTTCCAGCACGGTCATGCGCGGGAAGATGCGACGGCCTTCCGGCGACTGGGCGATGCGGCGGCGGGCGATCAGATGGGTCGGCATCTTGGTGATGTCGGTCCCGTCGAAGGTGATCGTGCCGGTGCGGGCCTGCGGGCTGCCGCAGATGGTCATCATCAGCGTCGACTTGCCGGCGCCGTTGGCGCCGATCAGGCTGACGATTTCGCCCTGGCGGACTTCGACATCGACCCCGCTGAGCGCGCGGATATTGCCGTAATAGGTCTCGACGCCCTGTACTTTGAGAAGCGGTTCAGCAGACATCAGACCTGTCCTCCCGCAACGGCTTCGACCTCTGAGATCGCTTCATCCAATTCTTCATCCTCGACACCCAGATAGGCCGCGATGACCTTCGGGTCGTTCTTCACATGATCCGGCGTGCCGTCGGAGATCTTCTGCCCGTATTCGAGCACCACGACGTGGTCGGAGATTTCCATGACCACCGACATGTCGTGCTCGATCAGCAGCACCGAGGTGCCTTCGTCGCGGATGCTGCGCAACAGGGCGTTGAGCGTCAGCGACTCTTTCGGATTGAGACCGGCAGCCGGTTCGTCGAGGCAGAGCAGTTCGGGCTCCGTGCACATGGCGCGGGCGATTTCCAGACGGCGCTGGGCGCCGTAGGGCAGGTCGCCGGCCGGATCGTCGGCGCGTTCCATCAGGTCGGCCTTGTCGAGCCAGTACTTGGCCTTCTCGATTGCCGCCGCCGCCGCCCGCTTGTAGGCGGGAAGGCCGAGCAGGCCGAGAACCGTGTAGCCCGACGCCCGCATCAGGGCGTTGTGCTGGGCGACCAGAAGGTTCTCCAGAACGGTCAGACCCGAGAAGAGCCGGATATTCTGGAAGGTACGGGCGACCTTCGCCTTCTTGGTGATCTCGAAGTCGGGCAGACGCTCGAGCAGAAACTCGGGCCCCGCCTTCTGGCGCAGCGTGATCATTCCCATCGTCGGCTTGTAGAAGCCGGTGATGCAGTTGAACACGGTCGTCTTGCCGGCGCCGTTCGGTCCGATCAGCGCGGTGATCTCACCGCGCCTGGCTTCGAAGGAGAAGTCGTTGATGGCCATCAGGCCGCCGAACTTCATCGACAGGTGTTCGACCTTGAGAAGGGTGTCGTTGGTCATCGTGTTCGTTCCGGAAGTCATCAGCCGTGACCTTCCTTGGTAAAGCTTCCCGAGACGGCCTTGCTCTCCTTGAGGAAGGCTGTCGGTTGACGCGAGCCGACGAAGCCGCGCGGCTTGAACAGCATGACCACGATCATGGCCAGGCCGAAGAGCAGCATGCGGTACAGTTCCGGCGTGAAGTCAGGCCCGAAGACGTGCTTCAGGAACTCCATCTCGCGCAGCATTTCCGTGCCGCCGACCATGACGATAGCGGCAATCGCGATACCGGTCAGCGAACCCATGCCGCCAAGGACGACAATGGCGAGGATGACGGCCGATTCCAGGAAAACGAAGCTTTCCGGAGAGACGAAACCCTGGCGGGCGGCGAAGAAGGAGCCGGCGAAACCACCGAACATCGCACCGATGGCAAAAGCCGTGAGCTTGGTCGTGACCGTGTTGATGCCGAGCGAACGGCAGGCGATCTCGTCTTCGCGCAGGGCTTCCCAGGCGCGGCCGATCGGCATGCGACGAAGCCTGATCGTCACATAGGCCGTCAGCATGCAGAGGGCCAGGATGAGATAGAAGAGGAAGATCTTGTAATAGGCCGAGGACATCGGCAGATCGAACATCTTGGCAAAGCCGGTCGGCGAGGCGTCGAACTTGATGCCGAACAGGGTGGCCTTCGGGATCCCGGAGATACCGAAGGTACCCTTGGTGACGTCCGTCCAGTTGATCAGCACGAGACGGATGATTTCACCGAAGGCGAGCGTCACGATGGCCAGGTAGTCGCCGCGAAGGCGGAGAACCGGGAAGCCGAGGATGATGCCCCAGAAGGCAGCCAGAATACCCGACAGCGGCAGGAGTACCCAGAAGGACAGACCGAAATGCTGGGACATCAGCGCGTAGGAATAGGCGCCGACCGCGTAGAAGGCGACATAGCCGAGGTCGAGCAGACCGGCCAGACCGACGACGATGTTGAGGCCCCAGGCCAGCATCACGTAGATCAGGATCTGGATACCGAAATTGTCGACGAACTTCAGCGCACCCTGGATACCGGTGAGCCAGATGACGACCGGCGGATAGAGCAGCAGCGCGAGAAGCGCGATCTTGAGGAAATGCTGGTGGAAGAACGAGGGCTTGGCCTCGATCTCGTGCACCGGCATTTCCGAAAGGCGCTCCTTGCGGGCGCGGCTCCACGGATGGAAGAAGCCGACGATCAGGAAGCGGCCGACGGCGGCGACAGCGACGAAGATCGCCAGCAACCCCCAGCGCGGATACCAGATCGGAGCGTTGTTGATGTCCTGATCGGTCTTGATACCGACATAGAGGACGAACAGACCGAGCGCGAGCACACCCGCGAAGAGGCCTTCCTTGAGCGCGCGCGCAAGGGTACCGGATTGAGACGTGCCGGTCACGTTTGCAGGATTTGCCATGGGATCAGACCTTCTCGACTTCCGGCCGGCCGAGGATACCGGTGGGCTTGAAGATCAGCACGAATGCCAGCAGACCGAAGGTTGCGACATCCTTGTAGGCGATGCTGAAATAGGCCGACCAGAGCGACTCGATGAGACCGATCAGCAGACCGCCGAGCACAGCACCTGGAAGCGATCCGATGCCGCCGAGAACCGCGGCTGTAAACGCCTTGACGCCCGGAATGAAGCCGTCGTTGAACGAAGCCACGCCGTAATACATCAGGTACATCGTGCCGGCGACCGCGGCGAGCGCCGCACCCATCACGAAGGTGATGGAAATGGTCTTGTCGACGTCGACGCCGAGAAGAGCCGCCATCTTGCGGTCCTGTTCGGTGGCGCGCTGGGCGCGGCCGAGCGGCGTCTTGTTGACGATGTACCAGAAGGCGGCGAGCAGCACCGTGGTGATGACGACGATGAGCAGCTGCTTCAGCGAGATCGTGATCGCACCGAAATGGAACACATCGTTGACCAGCGCCGGGATCGGCTTGTTGCGCGGACCCTGGGTGACCTGGATGAAGTTCGACAGGGCGATCGACATGCCGATCGCCGTGATCAGCGGTGCCAGGCGGAAGGATCCGCGCAGCGGCCGATAGGCGACCCGTTCGATCGTCCAGTTCCACAAACCTGTCATCAGCATCGCGATGACCAGCATGATCAGCAGCGCAAGCGCCACCGGAATGCCGGCAAAGAACGATGTCAGGATGAGATACACGATGAGAGCGGCGAAGCCGCCGAGCATGAAGATATCGCCATGGGCGAAATTGATCATGCCGATGATGCCGTAGACCATCGTATAGCCGATTGCCACCAGGCCATAGATGGATCCAAGAGTCAGCCCGTTGATGAGCTGCTGGATGAAGTACTCCATTACCAATCCCCCGGACGCAGATTTTTGGCGCGTCCCTTTTTATGTTGTCCCCTAGCGGGGTTCTTAACATGCTCGGATTTGATAGCGTTTTCGGCAAAAATGTGAAGTCCAAAAACTAGGCAGCGCGCATTTTACCGCCATTTGCTCACAGTTTGGTGCTTTAATCGGCAAAATCATCAAAATAACGCCACAAGATGCCGAAAAATTGGATGGCGCCGTGCTTTTCACTGAGGGGATTTGGCCATCATTCGGCCGCGAGCAAGGCTGAATTCCGCCGAAAGTGTGAACCCGCCGCCTCCGACAACAGGAGGTAGCACCAAGGGAATTGCCAGACTGAAAAGATCATAACGTTGAAATCGCCGGCAGGCCAATCACAAAGCGACACCGGGCACAGCTGAATCCGCCCCCGGTGTGGCCGCGCCAGGACGGGGAATATCGTGCATCCGGCTCCCGTCCGGCGAATTTCGACATCCCGACATCCTCCGGTGAAGCGGGAAACGGGGAAGTCCACACGAGAAACGCCAGCCCTTTCAATCCGCACATCCGTCATTCGTCCCCGCCACCGGAAACCGGTGCAGGATCGGGGCATCGAACCGATCGCAGCGGAGAATGCAGTCATGTCGGATACAACGGTCAATCTTGCCCTGCCCTATATCAAGCCGGCCCAGGCGCAGAAGCATGTCACCCATAACGAGGCCCTCCAACGGCTGGATGCCACGGTCAATCTGGTGATCGCCGCGCGGCTGGCCATCCCGCCGGCAATGCCGGCCGAGGGCGAGTGCTTCTGGGTTCTGCCGGGAGCGACGGACGCCTGGACCGGCAAGGCGGGACGCCTCGCCTTTCGCCAGGACGAGGCCTGGATCTTCATTGCACCCGGCACAGGGTGGTGCGCCTTTGATCGCGCGGAGGAACGGCTGAAGGTCTTTACCGGAACGGACTGGGGCGACATCCCCCTGCCCGCCACGCTGCAGGTATCCGCGCTTGGGATCGGCGCCACACCCGATGCGACGAACCGGCTTGCGGTATCGGGAGCCGCAACCCTGCTGACCCATACGGGCGGCGATCATCGCCTGAAGATCAACAAGGCCACGGCTTCGGATACCGCATCGCTGCTGTTTCAGTCGGGCTGGCAAGGCAGGGCGGAAATGGGACTTGCCGGCGACGACCGGTTTGCCATCAAGGTCAGCGGAGACGGCGCAGCCTGGACGACGGCCCTGACGATATCGCCGCAAGGCGTGGTGCGCACCGGCCAGCGTCCGCTGGTTCGCGCCTCGCGGGCCGCTGGCAGCCTTTCACCGTCCGCAGGCATGGTGACGGGCTTCGACGATCTTCATCTGGCGGCGGGAGGATTTGCCCTCGGCGCGGCGTTGCCGTCCGGTCACGGGCGTGAACTGTTGGTACCGGTGGACGGGACCTATCTCGTCACGCTCAACGTCGAGGCACAGACCTCGTCCGGCCATGAGACGACCCTTCGCCTGAACGGGACGAGTGACGTTGCTGCGGTCAAGGGAGGGGTTGGTACACAGTCATCCGCGGTGCTCGCTTCGCTGCTGGCCGGTGATGTTCTCACCCTGCTGCACGCAGGCAGCGCTCAACTGCTGTTCGGCTATGCCCACACGGAGATCTCGGCGCATATGCTTTAACGTTCGCGCCGCCCGCCCACGTCCCCGCCGCTCGTCCATCCTGGCGGGCGGGACGGCCCAGACGGTCAGAGCAGCCGGAAACGGCAGGCCCGGGCCACCGCCTGCATGCGGTTGACCGAATCCAGCTTGCGCATGGCGCTCTTCAGATAGCTGACGACCGTGTGGCTGGAGATCGACAGGATGATGGCGATCTCGTCGCTGCTCTTGCCAGCGGCCGACCAGCGCAGGCACTCGATCTCCCGGGCCGACAGCTTTTCGCGCGGGCCGTCCTTCTGTGCGATCCGGCTGGAGCAATTGTCCAGCAGTTCGAGGCTTTCGAAATAGAAGCTCGCGATCTCCTGGCGGTCGAGCTCGGCCCGTTCGCCGGAAAAGACGAAGAGATAATGGGCAAGCTCGGAATCATGGATGGCGAAGGCAAGGCTGGCACCCATGCCGAAATCGCGGAAGGCGCCGGCGATGCCGCCCTCGGCTTCCTTGTCCTTGCTGTCGGTAAGCACGCATTCGTCGGACTGGAACGGCAGGATGCTCTGCTTCAGCCGCGCCACAAGCCGGCTCGCCGCGAACTGATCTTCCGTCCGATAGCGCGCCTTGAGCTCGTGCGGCCAGTTGCAGAACAGGATGTTCGCCGAAAACTCGGGCTTGTCGGCTTTGGGAAAGGTGCTGACGAGGAAGTAGTCGAAACCGTAGCGTCGACCGAGGGCCGCAAACTGCCGGCCCAGAGGGCAAAGGCCCGCGTCGTCGACAGGAATCGCCGAAACGCCTTTGCCTTCTTCTTCGCGACAGATCGACTCGGACACCCTGAACATTGCGCTCCTTTCGACCGAAGCTATTCGGCCGCACCTGAGAGATTATGTATCGAACGAATATGTCTGGAACAGTAGAGAACGGAACTGGCGCCGATCTTTCAGTTCTGGCTCGGGGCGGGACAATCTCGCACGCCCGGAGTTCACGGCGACGAAAGATCCAACATACACCCTGTCCTTCTTCGAAGCTTCTACTACATTTTTGAATCTGGAAAATTTCTAAATCAGCATAACTCCTATGCAGTTGCCGCAAGTTTACGCAACGGCAGGCAAGATTCGGTCGCGACGTCCATTTCTTGCCCGCCGCCGGTCGTGAAAATTATTATCAAATGCTTACAAGGCGCTTAGGCAAATTTTAAAGGTGGGCAGCTACGATGCGCTCGTGTGGTCTTGAGTATGTATAGAGAGTCCAATGACCGAAATGATCCGCCCCCGAGTGAAATATGTCATCGGCCCCGATGGCAGCCCGCTTACCATAGCCGATCTACCGCCGGCCAATACGCGCCGTTGGGTGATCCGCCGGAAGGCAGAGGTTGTCGCCGCGGTGCGCGGCGGCCTGTTGAGCCTGGAAGAAGCCTGCGAGCGCTATACCCTGACGGTCGAGGAATTCCTCTCATGGCAGGCTTCCATCAACGACCACGGCCTGCCGGGCCTGCGCACCACGCGCATCCAGCAATATCGCCATTGACGAGAATACGGGCCGGCAATCGCTGCCGCCCTGCATCTCTGTCCGATCCATCGTGCGCGCGGGAATTCCTCCTTGCGCGCACTTTGTCTATTCTGCCCTCCCCTGCGCCTGAAGCAAATGGTGCAGCACTCCGGCCAGCACCGACGATGCCGCATAGAACCACAGGCCCGGCTGCGTGAAGGCCTCGGCAAGGCCGCTCGATTTGGCCGCGAAAATGACGATCGCCACCAGCAACACGTCCATCATCGACCACTTCGACAGGAACGGGACCAGCGCATGCAGCAGGCCGCTGCGCGCACCGGCACTCGAGGCCGTGAAGGCCTCGGCCCCAAGCCCGACCAGCTTGATCGCCGGAAAGGCGATCGATAACAGACCCACCAGCAAGGCAAGCCCGGCATTTCCGTCCCGCCAGAGTGCGCCGACGATGTCGACCAGCGACGGGTTTTCAGTGAAAAAGTAGAGTTTTTCGAAGCGAACCAGCGGAAGCACGATGCCAAGCGCCAGAAACATCGGGGCCAGCACCAGCATCGCCGCCTTCAGCCAGATCATCGCCTACGCCCCTCGCTCGAATCGCCACCGGGACGGCCGGCCGCGCGCACGGCCATCATTGCCGCGAAAAGCAGCCGATGTTAAGCCATCGGCATCTCGATTTCGAAAGGACACCCATGGATATTGCAAGTGAGGAAGCCGGCTCGGGCGGCCGCTATGTCGGACGGTTCGTCGAAGGCGAGACACCGGCGGTGATGACCTATTCCCGCGCTTCGCCGAGCCTGATCATTGTCGATCACACCGAGGTGCCCGAAAGCATGCGCGGCAAGGGCGCCGGCCAGGCGCTGGCGCTCTTCGCGATCGAGCAGGCGCGCAACGGCGGCTGGAAGATCATCCCGCTCTGCCCGTTTTTCCGCGCCCAGGCGCAGCGTCACCCCGACTGGGCTGACGTCATCAAGTTCTGATTCTGTCCGGCCGGCGGTTCGCCGGCCGGACAAGTTTCAACGAACGGCTCGACAGCGGTCGCGGATCTCTCCGCACCGCCACCGACCGCGTCTGGTCTAGAACGCTCCGGGGCCTAGGCCCGGATGCGCATCTGGCCGTCGCGCTCCTCGAGCGCCGCGGCCTTGGCATGCTCGGCCTCAGCTGCCTCAAGCAGAAGCTCGGCCGCTTCCTGCTGAACCTTCAGTTCGCGAATCGAAACCTGGAGATTGTCGGCCCGCTGCCGGGCCGCCTTGGCAAAGGTTGGATAGGCGAAATGGTTCGGATCGGTGATCCCGGACTTCTTCTCCTCGATGGCGATCTGGTTTTCCAGTTCCTTCGCCATCCGCTCGAACTCCGCCATCATTGACTGCAACTGCTGCAATTGCCGACGTTTTTCAGTGACCTGAAATCCTTTCAGGCGCACTAGGCTCTCACGCGACTTCATACGCAATACTCCCGTGATGCGAGACCCCCCGCCACACTTACTGACAAAATGCCAAGCCGCTCTTCCCGACGAATCATTCTCGAAAAAAAGCGGCGGCGTTAACAAAAAGCTACCCTTGGTAACCTTTCGTTTACGGGCATCGTTAATGATAGGTGAGATCATTTAAGGGTCAGTAAATGCCACGGCCTTAAAAAGCCCATGACAATGATGAGTCAAATGAATCGGTTAGAGGGGAAATCTCATCTTCTGATTCAATTGTGGCAATGCCGGAAACAGATGAAAAATCAGGAGACTGGTATCTTTGTTTAATAAATTCGATACACCTTGCCAGAAGGAATCAGAATTTGTTAACCATTTGGTGGCAGCCTTCAAATCAGGCAACGACTGGATCCGTATCGCGTAGGGGGCCAAGTACGACCTTTCGGCGGCGGTAAAGGGGATAATTATGCGGGTTCTACTCATTGAAGACGATAGCGCCACGGCGCAGAGCATCGAACTGATGCTTAAATCGGAGAGTTTCAACGTCTACACGACCGACCTGGGCGAGGAAGGCGTGGATCTCGGAAAGCTCTACGACTACGATATCATTCTACTCGACCTCAATCTCCCGGACATGTCGGGCTATGAAGTGCTGCGCACGCTGCGGCTTTCGAAGGTCAAGACGCCGATCCTCATCCTCTCCGGCATGGCCGGCATCGAGGACAAGGTTCGCGGTCTGGGCTTCGGCGCCGACGACTACATGACCAAGCCGTTCCACAAGGACGAACTGGTCGCGCGCATTCATGCCATCGTCCGCCGTTCCAAGGGCCATGCCCAGTCGATCATCACCACCGGCGAACTGATCGTGAACCTCGATGCGAAGACCGTCGAAGTCGGCGGCCAGCGCGTTCACCTGACCGGCAAGGAATACCAGATGCTGGAGCTGCTTTCGCTCCGCAAGGGTACCACGCTGACGAAGGAAATGTTCCTGAACCACCTCTATGGCGGCATGGACGAACCGGAACTGAAGATCATCGACGTCTTCATCTGCAAGCTGCGCAAGAAGCTTGCCAATGCCGCAGGCGGCGCCAACTACATCGAAACCGTCTGGGGCCGCGGCTATGTGCTGCGCGAGCCGGATGGCGCCGAATACATGGAAACCGCCTGACACCCGCTTTAGCGCATCCCCCGCGCTGCATTCGACCTGCCCCTCACCCGGGCAGGTTTTTTGTTTCCGTCCCTTCGCCCCTCCCTGCCCACGCCTCGTCAACCACGGGAAGTTCCGCAACGAAAAACGCCCCGGACATGCGGGGCGTGGAGTTCAGTGCCGAATTTCAGGAAGTGTCAGGCAGCGATCGCCTTGTCGGTGAACATCTGGGTAAGGATCTTGCGATCGAACGGCTTCAGCAGGAAGTCGTTGGCGCCGGCACGCTTGCCCGCCATCATCGTCTTCAGGTCGGCCTCCACCACGCAATAGTAGATCAGCACGCTCTTGCCATCCGGCAGCGCACGAATGTTGGCGATGAGGTCCAGCGCGCCGTCCAGGCCGGCATCGACGATGATGATGTTCGGCAGTTCCGTATCGCTGCGCGTCAGAGCTTCGCGTGCGGTTCCGGCCTCAAGGACGAGAAAGCCGATCTCGGACAGGATCTTCTTGCCGACCTTGCGGACCACGTCAGAACTGTCCGCAATCATCAAACGCTGCATCGTGCACTCCCATGTCACTACCCCACCCGTCATAGGAAGGGGGAACCTGCCTGCGACAATAAGCGCTTTCAACTAATGAAACGTTACCGCTCTCCAGTGCGCCGTGCACGCAAGACGAAGAAGCACGCCGAGGTGGCGTGCTTCTTCGTCGATTTAGGTGACGTCAGAAAGGCGAACCCGTCAGGCCGCGGCCACGGTCTCGGCGGTAAAGACGATCTCGTCCTCGGTGGCGAAATACTTCAGTTCCATGCCGCATTCGTCGGCAAGCAGGACCGTGTAATAGGGCTGGATCGAATGGGCATCGATCGCCTCCTCGATGGTGCCGCTGCAGATTTCGGCGAACTTCGGCGGCACGCGCATCATCCGCCCCTTGGCGGCGAGCCTGAACTTGGCTTCGTATTCGGGGTTTTCCAGGGTGATGTCGATCTGGCCGCCGCGCGGGATCGCACCATAGGCGACGAGGAAGAGGTTGAGCAGCAGCTTGACCCGGTTCTTGGCGATGATCGCGCGCGGACCGTTCCAGCTGACCTCGGTCTTCTTTTCCGCCGCGGCGAAGTCCTTGGCGGCCTTCTCGGCCTCGCCGGTGTCGATCGACGCGCCGACCGAGCCGGAGGCGCCGAAGGCAAGCCGGGCGAATTTCAGCCGGACCGAGGCGTTGAGCGCGCTGGTACGGATCAGGTCCATTGCATCGGCGTCGGCACCGCCCTCGTCGAGCAGTTCGAGGCCGTTGTTGATCGCGCCCACGGGCGAAATCACGTCATGGCAGACGCGGCTGCACAACAGCGCAGCGAGGTCGGGACCAGCAAGGGTCAAGTTCGGATTTTTCGGCATCGGTCGCTCCTGAAGATCGATCCCCACGGAAGGGCCGGATGCGCACTAGAGGGCGCCCGGTGTGGTCGGATTCCTTTCGGCCATAATGACACCATATTTGGTAAACCGATTATTAATAGGATGATCGCTAAATAGCATTAACCGCATTGGACATGCCAATTGCGCCGATTACGGATGGAGGAGACCCCATGCGCTTTGTGACGACCCGCGATTTCGCTGCCTTCCGGATGTTTCTGGTGGCCATGATACTCTCCGTTGCCGGCTTCGGGCTGGCGACCCGGGAAGCGAGAGCCGAAGGCGAATACAGCGTCCAGGAAATCGTCGATGCCGGCCACGGCTTTTTCGGTTCCACCAGCGGCGCGCTTGCCAAGGTGATCGAGGAGGCGTTCCAGCAGCACGGCTTGCCGAACGGCTACATTCTCGGGCAGGAAGGCTCGGGCGCTTTCGTCGCCGGCCTCACCTATGGCGAAGGCCAGCTCAACACCAAGAACGCCGGCCAGCACGACGTCTTCTGGCAGGGTCCCTCGCTTGGCATCGACTACGGCGGCAACGGCACGCGCGTGATGATGCTCGTCTATGACCTGCCGTCGGTCGACGGCCTCTTTGCCCGCTATGGCGGCGTCAGCGGATCGGCCTATGTGGTCGCCGGCGTCGGCATGACGGTGCTGAAGAGCCGCAATGTCGTCCTCGTGCCCATCCGCACCGGCCTCGGTGCCCGCCTCGGCGTGAATGTCGGCTATCTGAAGCTGACCCGCGCACCGACCTGGAATCCCTTCTGAGCCGCACCGCGCAGGGTCCGCGCAAGCTCGCGCCGCTCTTCTCGTGACTGCGAAAGATTCATGATCCGCGCAGGCGCGCGCCGCTTGTCCTGACACGCGGCGCATGTTTATTGATTGCGGATCTTCGAATGAACTCAAAAGTGGCTCACCCGTGATCGAATACGCCCTGCTTTTTGGAATGGGTTTCCTCGCCGCCGCCCTGCTCGTGATGCTGGTCGCCCCGGCCATCCATAGGCGCATCGTGCTCTACACGGAGAACCGGTTGAAGGCCACGATGCCGCTCAGCCCGCAGGAAATCCGCGCGCAGAAGGACATGGTGCGCGCGGTCTACGCCGCCGAAAATGCAAGGACCACCCAGGAACTGCTGCGCGAGCGGGAGGCGTCCATTTCCCTGAAACTGGCCAACGCGACACTTTCCAAGGACGCCAGCCACCTGATGGCGGACAATCAGGACCTCAGGGCGCAGATCCACGACATGAGCGTCGAGGCCGCGGACTTCCGCTCGAAGGTTCGGCGCGCCGAGGTCGAAGCCGACAATCTCAAGGAAGCGCTGCGCCGCACGGAGGAGTCGCTCGCCGCCAAGGACCTCGAGATCACAGCCCTCGCCCGGCGCATCGAACGCATCATGGGCGACGTCGACAACCTCAAGATCGAACGCACGACGCGCGAGACCGAGATCGAGAACCTCAAGATGCGGGTCCAGGCCCTGCGCGACGAACGCGAGGAACTGCGCCGCGAGACCAAGCTCGTCACCAAGCGGGCCAAGGACGCCGAAATCCGGCTGGCACAGGAAGAACACAAGCTGTTGCGGCTCGATGACCGCCTCGTCCGCGAGATGGCAGAAAATGTTGACAAGGATGCTCTCCTCGAGCGGCGCGCCAAGGAGATCGCACGCCTCAAGCAGGGCGTGAAATTGGCCAACAGCCAGGTGCGCACTGCCATCAAGTCGCTTCGGGCGGGGAACCTACCAGTGCCGGATTTCAAGGAAATCACCATCGTCGAGGACGTGCCTGTTGCCGCAAAGAGGGAAGCCGACGCGACTGAGATGGAAGAAGAGCTGCGCCACCGTCACACCGCACTGACCGAACGGCTGCTCAAGGCGAAGACGGCGACCAACGACAAGGCGCTGCGTGAGGAAATCGCCGACATCGCCGCCAAGATGATCGTGCTGACCGCCGCCCGCGAGGGTGAGAAGTCGCCGATCCCGGAGCTGCTGCGGGCCAAGTCGGCGAAGGGACCCGGCAAGGGGCTGACCTTGGCAGAACGCGTGCTGGCGATCGACCCGTCGCTGGCCGGCTCCGCCGCGCCCCGGAATCCGCTCGCCGAATAGAGCCGCTGGCACGGGCGAAGGGCATCCGGTGCCGCAAAGACCCGACTTACCCCCGCAAGCGTCCCATCGACTTCGCCAGGCTGTAGAGGGCGATGCCGCTTGCCGTTCCCACATTCAGGCTGTCGAGACCCGGCATCTGGGCGATCCGCGCCGTGTGGAAACGCTCAAGGATGGCCCTGGGCAGCCCCTCGCCTTCCGTGCCCATGACCAGCGCCATGCGCGGCGCCGGCGCGATCTCGCCGATCTCGGCCTCCCCGGCCGGAGAAAGCGCCCAGATGGCAAATCCAGCCTGCGCAAGAGCGCCGAGCAGCGCCTCGCTCGAACCATCACGCGCATAGGGCATGGTCAGCACCGAGCCGACCGAGACGCGCAGTGCCTTGCGATAGAGCGGGTCGCAGCAGGTTTCGTCGAGCAGAACGGCGTCCGCGCCAAAGCCCGCGGCATTGCGAAACAGAGCACCGATATTGTCGTGATTGGAAATGCCGCAGCCGACCAGCACCAGCGCATCCTGCGGCAGGTTCGCGATCAGATTCGCTGTTTCCGCCGTGCCGTCGCGCCGGCCGAGCGCCAGCACGCCGCGATGGAGATGAAAACCGGCAATGGCATCGAGCACCGGCGCTTCGGCCACATAGATCGGCACGTCCTCGGGAAAGGCCGCGAGCAGTTCGGACACACCTTCGACCCGGTTGCGCAGCAGCAGCAGCTTCTCCGCCCGGATACCCCGCCCGGCCGCATGAGCTGCGGCGAGCATCCTGAGGACCACCGTGCCCTCGGCGATAAACCGGCCGCCGCGACCGGTGAGGTCGCGCTCGCGGATCTGCGAGAACTCGGCAATCCGCGGATCGGCCGGGTCCTCGATGGCGATCAGCCCGCGTTCGCTCATCGACGGCGACGCGCTCAGTTGCCGGAAACGGCGACGTCGGCGATGATGCGTCCGACCGAGAGATCATAGACGAGCGCCTTCCTGGCACCGTCGGCCGTCGTGCCGAAGAACAGGATCTGGTTGTTCGACAGGTCTGTCGACAGAACCGTGAAGCCGGCCGGCAGGCTGGCCGTGAGGTTCAGCGGCTGGTCCGCGGGAATGGCAAGGCCGGAGGAAGCCACCGGCTTCTCGCTGCCGTCCGGCCGGGTCACCTTGTAGACGATCGCGGCCAGCACGGCCATGAACATCAGAAGCATGATGCCGCCGGAGACCAGTTGCAGCTTCACCATCTTGCGACGGACGTTTTCCATCGCCGGATCGAGCGGCTTTTCTTCCTGTTCGTCGGGTTCGACATGAGCCATGGTGGTCGTCTCTGTTCCTGAAGTCCGCAAGGTCTGGTCTTTTTCCCTGATGCGAACCATTGTTCAGGGAAAAACAGCCATGAAACATGGCTGACGATTGTCGAAGGCCGCAGTCTGTGCCAAGTGGCAGCGAAACCAATGAGCCGCAACGCCGGTGGTTCTACACGCGGGATGACAGAATGACAGACCCCTTTAACGAAGCCGAGCCGGCAAGAAAAGACCTGATTGCCGGGGACGACGCCGAAGGGCGGCTCGATGCGTGGCTGGCGGCGGCGCTGGAGGGCGAGTTCTCGCGCAATCGCGTCAAGGCGCTGATCGAACAGGGTGCCGTCACCATCAACGACGTGGCCGTCACCGAACCGAAGCGCAAGGTGCGCCCCGGCGACCGCCTGTCGATCGTCCTGCCCGAGCCGGAGGATCCCGAGCCGAAGGGCGAGGACATCCCGCTCGAAGTGCTCTACGAGGATGCCGACCTGATCGTCATCGCCAAGCCGCCGGGCCTCGTCGTCCATCCGGGCGCCGGCAACTGGACGGGCACGCTGGTCAATGCTCTCATCCACCATTGCGGCGACAGCCTGTCGGGAATCGGCGGCGTCAAGCGCCCGGGCATCGTGCACCGGCTCGACAAGGACACGTCCGGCGTCATGGTCGTCGCCAAGAACGATCTTGCCCACCGCCATCTCGCCGACCAGTTCGCCGACCACGGCCGCACTGGCCCCCTGGAGCGCGCCTATCAGGCGATCGTCTGGGGGCGCCCGCGCGGCCTCACCGGCACGATCGACGCGCCGCTCGGACGGGCCGGCGACCGCACCAAGCGCACGGTCAAGAAAGAAGACACCGACGACGCGCGCGAGGCGATCACGCATTACCAGGTGCTCGAACGTTATGGCGAGAAGCCGGATGCGACCTGCATCGCATCGCTGGTGGAGTGCCGGCTGGAAACCGGCCGCACCCACCAGATCCGCGTGCACATGGCCCATATCGGCCACCCGCTGATCGGCGACCAGGACTATGGCGCGGCCTTCAAGACCAAGGCCAATCTCCTGCCCGAACCGGCACAGACCACGGTCAAGAACTTCCCGCGCCAGGCTCTGCACGCCTACCTGCTCGCTTTCGAGCATCCGTCCACCGGCGAAACCATGCATTTCACCGCACCGATCCCCGCCGACATGCAGGAGATCATCGACGCGCTGCGATCGATCTGAAGGCCAGGCAAAGGCTCCCTTTCCCCTCACGGCCTCGTGATGCGACGGCGCCCTTGTATCCGGGTTTTGCCACACTTATCTGTTAGCCGGGTTTCTGTGGGATTTTGGAAATCCACAGAAATCAGGCTCGCCCACTCGCCACGGGGGGCCGAAACTTTTAAGGGGGTGCTCTATGGCCCGCAATAATTTGCCTTCCATTACCGCCGGCGAGGCCGGCCTCAATCGTTACCTCGACGAAATCCGCAAGTTCCCGATGCTGGAACCGCAGCAGGAATACATGCTCGCCAAGCGTTATGCCGAGCATGGTGATCGCGATGCGGCCCACAAGCTCGTGACCAGCCACCTGCGTCTCGTCGCCAAGATCGCCATGGGCTATCGCGGCTACGGCCTGCCGATCGGCGAAGTCGTGTCCGAGGGCAATGTCGGCCTGATGCAGGCGGTCAAGAAATTCGACCCGGAACGCGGCTTCCGCCTGGCGACCTATGCCATGTGGTGGATCAAGGCATCGATCCAAGAATACATCCTGCGTTCGTGGTCGCTCGTGAAGATGGGCACGACCGCCAACCAGAAGCGGCTGTTCTTCAACCTGCGTCGCCTCAAGGGCAAGATCCAGGCGATCGAGGAAGGCGACCTCAAGCCCGATCAGGTCACCGAGATCGCCACCAAGCTCAGGGTCTCGGAAGAGGAAGTCGTGTCGATGAACCGGCGCCTGTCCGGTGACGCGTCGCTGAACGCCCCGATCCGGGCCGCCGAAGGCGAGTCCGGCCAGTGGCAGGACTGGCTGGTCGACGACCACGAAAGCCAGGAAGCCGTGCTGATCGAGCAGGACGAGCTCGATACCCGCCGCCGCATGCTGGCCAAGGCGATGAGCGTGTTGAACGATCGCGAGCGCCGCATCTTCCAGGCACGCCGCCTGGCCGAAGACCCGGTGACGCTCGAAGAGCTGTCCGCCGAGTTCGACATCAGCCGCGAACGCGTCCGCCAGATCGAGGTTCGCGCCTTCGAGAAGGTGCAGGAAGCTGTGCAGAAGGAAGCGCTGGAGCGCGCCTCGGCGCTTCGCGTTGTCGAGGCCTGAGCGCGGCGATCAAGCTGTATCCACCGATCACGCGGCAACCAATTGCCGACAAAGAAAAACCCGGGTCTCGCGATCCGGGTTTTCTATTGGTGGGTTGTTGACGGCGGAAGATCAGTTGCCCGGCTTGCCGAGCGCTGCCCATTCCTTGATGACCTGATCGAATACGGCCTTGCCCGCCGCGCCCTTGTCGAGCGTCAGTAGCGCGCGGCGACCGTTGCGATAGCTGATCGGCATGTCGATCCACCCGCGCGTCGACAAGAGGTCGAGATTGGCCTTCATCACGTCTTCAAAGTCGTTCAGCGCCACGAGATAGGTGTCGTCTGTCACCTTGGCCGAGACCGCGACCAGCGGATCGCCGCGGTCCTGCTCGGTCCGCTTCATGGCGATGCGCTCCAGCTTGTCGATCGCCCCGCCTTCGAAATCGGCCGGCAGGGAGAACACCACCTCGATCAGGTGGCTGGCCGGCAGCGAACTGTCGGAATTGCGCTTGATGGTGATCAGCGCGGTCAGCCCGCGGTCCGGAATGGTGATCTTGCCCTGAATCTCCGGATTGGGCTTGCCGTCCTCGCCGGTCTCGCGCAGCGCCGTCCAGGCCACCGTTCCGGGCACCGCCGTCGGCGAGGTCTGGCCGAGGCGTTCCTCGTAGAGGAAGACCCGTTCGCCATTGGCGGCCGCAGCAATGGTATCGCCTGCTGCCGGGGTTGTACCGGCCGGCGTCGTGCCCGCGGGCGTCGCCGCTTGCGGAAGGCCGGCATTGGTGCCGACGGCCGGCTGATCGGTCGGCTCGACGGTCGAGGCAACGTTCTGTTCGGCGACCGACTTGCCTTCGCTCGAAGCCCCGCCGGGTGCCGTGGTGCCGACCCCCTCGTCCACCTCGGTACCGTCCGGCATCAGGCGCTGGGTAAATTTCTGTCCGGTCACCGAACCGTCGTCCGGCGTGCCGTTGACCGGCACATTGGTGTCGGCAGCGGGCGTCGGCTGGCTTGTCGCGGTCTCGGCGGTCGGCGACGTCCCGGGCGGGGTCTGCTCGGTGACGGCGGACGGCGGGGAGCCGGTCAGGTCGGTTACGAACTGCGTGACCTGATCGCGATAGGTCCAGGCGGCAAAGCCGCCACCGGCGACCAGCACGATGCCGAGGAGACCCAGAACGATCGGGGCATAGTTACGGCCCTGCTTGGGTTCGATCCGATAGGCGCGCTGCTGCGATTCGGCGAGGAACGCATCGACATCCTCTATGCCCCGTGCCGGCGCGGCAGGGGCCGCAGCCAAGGCCTCGGGCGGTATGCTTCTCGGCTCGACGACCCCCGGTGCGATTGCCGCAGCTTCGGCAGCGGGCGTCTTCGGCTTGTCGTATTCGGCGAACCAGTCGGAGAAATCGTCGGCAGCCGGCATGTCGCGCGACTGGCCGTCCACCGGCTTCGCGGTGGGCTCGGCATAGGCCGAGCTTTCCCAGTCGAGCAGGTCCAGCGAAGCAGGGACGGCGGGCTTGGTTGTCGCGGCAACATCGGGTACGGCCGGCTCGGTCCAAGCCGAGGTCTCAGCCGGAGATGCGGCGGCTGATTCGGGCCAATGCGGCGCCTCGGCCGGAAGCTCCCAGGATTCGTAGGCCGGCGCCTGGACCGGTTCCGCCGCGGCTTCCGCTTGCGGCGGCGCAACTGTGGTCGGGGGGGCACCGAAATCCGTGCCGCGCGTGGGCATCCAGCCGTCGCCGCTGGTGAGCGGCATTTCGACCAGGCGATTATAGGCGGGGACGGTCGGGGTCGGTTCGGCGACCACCGTCTCGGCTGCGGCAACCTCGGCCTCGGCAGCCCTCACGCTCTCGCGATGTTCTTCCGGCTCCTCGTCCACCGCAGGCGCGGCATAGGCTTCCTCCGGCTCGATCACCGGCACTGCATAGTGGTCGACGTCCAGATAAGCGGGCGTTGCGGACAGGGCCGGTTCCGCAACGGGTTCCACCGGCTCTTCGGCCCAATGGACAGGGCCGTTGCGAACAGGCTCCTCGAAGAACGGCTCTGGTGCGGCGACACGCTCCGGCTCCTGCACCGGTGCAAAGTAGGGTTCCGGTTCGGCGCGATATTCCGGCTCGGGTTCGCTCTGCGCCCGATACTCCGGCTCCGCCGGCTCAGCCCAGGGATCTTCGACTTCGTCGGACGGCGTCTGGCTCACGACTTCCGGCACCGCCTCGGCCACCGGCTGCGGCTCGTCGGCAGGTGCCTCGGAGACCGGCGGCTGCTCCTCACGCCATTCCTCCTCGACAGGCTGAGGCGTCATCGCCTCCTCGAAGGTGTTGGCGGCTTGCTCGTCCGGCAAGGCCTCGGCATGCTCCGCCTCGACCTCGAGGATGGCGGCATCCAGCTTGGCCAGCTGCCGCTGGAGCATCTGCTCCGGCGGGCGCGGATTCATGTTCTCCAGCTGCCGCAGCACGGCGCTGCGTGCCTTGTCATAGACCTTGGCACGCATCTCAGGTGTATTGTTCGACAGGCCGTCCACGGCACGCCGGATAACCGCTATGAAGTCAGCCATCAGCACTTTCTCGTTGTCGCCGGCGCGCGCCGGCTGGCAAAAGCTTAACGAAATCCAAGCTTAGTCTTCAAATGGATCAGTCACAAGTATGGTGTCATCGCGCTCCGGGCTGGTCGAAAGCAGCGCCACCGGCGCGCCGATCAGTTCCTCGACCTGGCGAACATATTTGATCGCCTGAGCCGGGAGATCGGCCCATTTGCGGGCGCCGACCGTCGATTCCTTCCAGCCTTCGAGCGTGATGTAGATCGGCTCGACACGGGCCTGCGCCGCCTGCGAAGCCGGCAGATGCTCGATCTCCTCGCCGTCAAGCTTGTAGCCGACGCAGATCTTCAGCTCTTCGAGACCGTCGAGAACATCGAGCTTGGTGAGCGCGATGCCGGTGATTCCGTTGGTCGCGACCGACTGGCGCACCAGCGCGGCATCGAACCAGCCGCAGCGACGCTTGCGGCCCGTCACGGTGCCGAACTCATGGCCCTTCTCGCCAAGGAACTGGCCGATTTCGTCGGTCAGTTCGGTCGGGAACGGGCCCTCGCCGACGCGGGTCGTATAGGCCTTGGTGATGCCGAGAATATAGCCGAGCGCGCCCGGGCCCATGCCCGAGCCGGCAGCGGCCTGGCCGGCCACCGTGTTCGACGAGGTGACGAACGGATAGGTGCCATGGTCGATATCGAGCAGCGAGCCCTGGGCGCCTTCGAACAGGATGCGCGAACCCTTGCGGCGTTCCTTGTCCAGCATCAGCCAGACGGTGTCGCGGAACGGCAGCACGCGATCGGCGACGGAGGTCAGTTCCTCCATGATCGTCTTGTGCTCGACTTCGGGCGCGCCGAAGCCGCGACGAAGGGCGTTGTGATGGGTCAGGATGCGCTCGACCTTGCCTTCCAGCGCGTCGATGTCGGCGAGGTCCATCAGGCGAATCGCCCGACGGCCGACCTTGTCTTCATAGGCCGGGCCGATGCCGCGGCGGGTGGTGCCGATCTTGGTGCCGCTGTTGGTCGCCGCATCCTCGCGCATGCCGTCGAGCTCACGGTGCAGCGACAGGATGAGCGTCGCATTGTCGGCGATTCGCAAGTTGTCCGGAGTGACGGTGACGCCCTGCGCCTTCAGCCGCTCGATTTCGGCCAGCAGTGCATGCGGATCGACGACGACGCCGTTGCCGATCACGGCCTTTTTGCCCGGACGTACGACGCCGGAGGGCAGCAGCGACAGCTTGTAGCTGATGCCGTCGATCACCAGGGTGTGGCCGGCATTATGGCCGCCCTGGAACCGGACGACGATATCCGCCCGCTCGGAGAGCCAGTCGACGATCTTGCCCTTGCCCTCGTCTCCCCACTGCGAACCCACAACCACGACATTCGTCATTTCGAAATCCTGTCTATCGCGCAAACGCTCTGCGCCTTATCCAAACCCGCGCATCTATACTGTGTTGTTTTTATGAAATCGACCCGTTTATGAGAGGAGAAACGGCTTTTTGCGTGACAAAGCACGGCCCCTCACCTATCCCATGCGGCAAATCAACGCCTCCCCGCGTCCACCCTCCCAACCTGTCGGTGAAATCCCTTGCTTCTCAGAGCCTATTTCTTTCTGACCGTCGCAACGCTTTTCTGGGGTGGAAATACCGTGGTCGGCAAGCTCGCCGTCGGTCATGTCAGCCCGATGGTGCTGAATTTCTCCCGCTGGACGATCGCCCTCCTCATCATCTGCGCCATCTCGGTTCCGCAACTGAAGAAGGACTGGCCGACGCTCAAGCGCAACTGGTTGCTGATGCTCGCCTTCGGCGCGATCGGCTACACCGCGTTCAACGGCTTTCTCTATACCGCGCTCAAATACACCAGTGCCGTCAATGGAGCGATTGAGCAGGGCGGCATTCCCGTGCTGATCTTCATTCTCAACTTCCTGCTGTTCCGCATTCCAGTCTCGTTCGTCCAGATCATCGGTTTCGCCATCAGCTTCGTCGGCGTGGCGCTGACGGCGACCCGCGGCGACATCAACGTGCTCCTGTCGCTGTCGATGAACTTCGGCGATGCGCTGCTGCTGCTCGCGGTCGTCGCCTATGCGGTCTATACCATCGCGCTGCGCTGGCGGCCGCCGATCCACTGGAAGAGCATGATGGCGGGTTCGGCTCTCGGCGCCTCGCTGTCCGCCATCCCGCTGGTCATCTGGGAGGAAACCAACGGCAACCTGATCCTGCCGGACCTGATGGGCTGGGGTATCATCGCCTATGCCGCGCTTCTGCCCTCGCTGATCTCGCAGGTCTTCTACATCATGGGCGTGGAAGGCATCGGCGCGAATCGCGCCGGCCTCTTCATCAACCTCGTTCCGGTGTTCGGCACCCTGCTGTCGCTCTCCCTGCTCGGCGAGGCGCTCCAGCCGCTGCATCTGATCGCTCTGGCGCTGGTGCTCGGCGGCATTGCCATCGCCGAATGGGGAAAGCCGAAGCTGAAGACCTGAGGCGGCGCTCAGGCCGCACGCTCACTTTGGCTAGGCCATACCCTGCCGCTCGCTTTAAGGCAGCGCCCTGCACGCAATATGATGCTTTTCCAAGCCCGCATTATTGCCTACTCCATTGGATGAGGCTCACATGAGGGAAACAGCCATGGCCAAGCCATTCTTCTGGAACGAACTGAACACCGCCGACTTCGCCGGGCTTTCCCCTGAAACGACCGTCGCCATCCTGCCGATCGCCTCGACCGAACAGCATGGCCCCCATCTGCCGATCGCCACCGACGTCGCCATCGCCAACGGCATGCTGGCGGAACTGAAAAACCAGCGTCCCGACGATCTCGACTTCCTCGTCCTGCCGACCCAGGAGATCGGCAAGGCCAATGAACACATCTACGGTCCGGGCACCCTGTCCTTCGGCCCCGAGATCCTGATCCCCGCCTGGACGGCGATCGGCACCAAGGTGGCAGAGGCCGGCATCCGCAAGATGGTCATCGTCAATTCGCATGGCGGCAATGTCGATGTGATGAGCATCGTCGCCCGCGAGCTGCGTGTGCGCCACCAGATGGCCGTGGTCTCCACCCAGTGGGGCCGCTTCGGCAATCCGGACGGCATGATCTCCGAACACGAGAGCCGCTACGGCATCCATGGCGGCGAGGTCGAGACCTCGCTGATGCTCCATTTCCGCCCCGACCTCGTGCGCATGGACAAGGCCGAGAACTTCGTCTCGCGCGCCGAAGAGATGAAGGCCAGCTCGAAATATCTGACCCCGCTGCCGCCGCATTCGCTCGCCTGGATCGCCCACGACCTCAATCCCAACGGCGTGGTCGGCGATGCCTCCAAGGGCACGGCGGAGAAGGGCGAACAGATCTGCAAGCACCAGGTGAAGGGCTTCGTCGAACTGCTGCGCGACCTCACGCGCTATCCGCTATCGAACCTCTACACGCGCTAATCCTCGTCGCGGGCCGCAAGGGTCCGCTCGCCCGGCTTTTCGCTCGGCGGGATATGGCCCTTGCCCTGCAGTTCGAGAACCAGCACCAGCAGTTCCTGCATCAGGTATTCGACGAAGAGGCTGGTCGCCGCATCGAGCGGCGCCCGCGCCCGGGCAAAGAGCTTCATCGGCTGATGACGCAATTGCCCTTCGAGCAGCGGCCGGAACATCAGCTCGCCGGCACGGCACTCGCTGATCACGTCGAGCGGGTTGAGCAGCGTCAGGCCGGCCCCGCATTTGACCAGTTGCTTCATCAACTCGGACGAATTGGTCTCCAGCACCGGCTCGACCGGCAGCGGCACCGGCGCCAGCGCCAGGTCGATGATGTTGCGCAGGCTGGTGCCGGACTGGGCGAGCACCAGTTTCTCCTGCACCACGTCGACGAGGTCGATCGGCCCGGCCTCGTGCGACAACGGATGGCCGGGCGGCAGTACGACGCCGACCGGGACGTCGAAATTGGCGAGCGTCCGGATGCCGGGGGTGGCGGGAATGTTGAAACCGAGGCCGATATCGACCTCGCCGGTCAGCACCGGATTGATGGTCGTGGAACCGCCGTCATTGCGCAACTGGATACGGACCCGCGGATGCGCTTCGAGAAAGCGCGCCAGAATCAGCGGCAGCGGCCCGGAAGCGAGACCGACCGTCGTCACCAGCGTCACCTTGCCGGCCTGCGGCATTTTCAGGCCGCGGATGCGGGATTCGAGCTTTTCGTAGTTCTTCAGCACGTCGCGGATGTGTTCGACGCAAAGCTCGCCGGCCGCCGTCAGCCGAAGACCGCGCGGCAGCCGCTCGAACAGCGGCGCACCGAGTTCTTCCTCGAGCGCCAGGATCTGCCGGTTGACGGCCGACGAGGCGACGTTGAGTCGGGCTGCGGCCTTGCGGATCGAGCCGCAACGGACGATTTCGTTGATGTACTGGAGTTTTCGCGAATGCAGCATGGAGCACCATTGCATAAAATTTGTTCAACAAGCATTATTTGTGCACCAAACTCAGTGCGATGCAAAAAAGGCATCAATGCGGACGAATTTTGATGCTTTTCAAAGCGCAAGGCAACCGCTCAAATGAAGGAAATGGAGCCCCATGGCGGAGTTCCAGACCAAGGACAGGGGAACCCGATCGACATGCGCGACACTCTCAGCAAGACCACCTTCCTCGCCCTTCTTGGGCTCGGAACGGCGCTTTCAGCTCAGCAGGCCTATGCTCTCGATGAAGTCAGCTACGGCACCAACTGGCTCGCCCAGGCCGAGCATGGCGGCTTCTACCAGGCTGTCGCCGACGGCACCTATGAGAAACACGGCCTCAAGGTCACCATCGTCCAGGGCGGACCGAACGCCGCCAACCGCTCGCTTCTGATCGCCGGCAAGGTCGAATTCTACATGGGCAGCCCACTCGGCGAGATGGACGCCGTGAAGGAAGGCATCCCGCTGGTCGACGTCGCCGCGATCTTCCAGAAGGATCCGCAGGTCCTGCTCGCCCATCCCGACCAGGGCGTGGAAAAGTTCGCCGACCTCGCCAAGCTCGACGCGATCTTCATGGGCAAGGACGGCTACGTCACCTATTTCGAGTGGATGAAGAAGAACTACGAGGGCTTCAAGGACGAGCAGTACAAGCCCTACACCTTCAACCCCGCGCCCTTCATCGCCGATCCGAAATCCGCGCAGCAGGGCTACCTGACCTCGGAACCCTTCGAGATCGAGAAGCAGGCCGGCTGGGCACCGAAGGTCTTCCTGCTCGCCGACAACGGCTACAACCCCTATTCGACGATGATCACCACGACCGCCACCATGGTCGAGACCAAGTCCGACGTGGTTCAGCGCTTCGTCGATGCCTCTCTCGAAGGCTGGTACAACTACCTCTACGGCGACAACAAGGCTGCCAACGACCTCATCAAGAAGGACAATCCGGAAATGACGGATGGCCAGATCGAGTACTCGATCGCCAAGATGAAGGAATACGGCATCCTCGAATCCGGCGAAGCGCTCGACAAGGGCATCGGCTGCATGACTGAAGCGCGCTACAAGAAGTTCTTCGACGACATGGTTTCGATCGGTGTCCAGACCGCCGACCTCGACTACACCAAGGCGTTCACCACCAAGTACGTCTGCAAGGGCGTCGGCATGGCGCTGAAGAAGTAAGGCAAGCCGGCCGCAGCACTTTCTTCTCCCCGGCGGGGAGAAAGTGCTGAGCGGATGCGAGGCGATGAGGGGGAGGCCGGAGGCCTTGCTGACGCCCCCCTCATCCGGTCCTTCGGACCACCTCTCCCCGATGGGGAGAAGCGGGAATACGCCGATCCCGACCAACAAGAAGCAATCAAGGCCCGCAATGACACCTTCAGACGCCGAGACGGCAACCTCCTCCGCCCAGAACGGCGCATCGCCGACCGACGCGCGGCGGCGCCCGCTCGTCGTCATGGATCAGGTGACGAAGATGTTCTCGAGCGGCACCGTGGCGCTCTCCGACATGTCGCTCACCGTCAACGGCGGCGAGTTCGTCAGCCTGCTCGGCCCGTCGGGCTGCGGCAAGTCGACGGCGCTCAGGATCATCGCCGGGCTTGGCGACGTCTCCACCGGCACGATCGACTGGCCAAGCTCGCGCATCAATTCCAAGGGCCTGCCGGAGGGCGACATTTCCTTCGTCTTCCAGGAGCCGACGCTGATGCCGTGGCAGACGGTGTTCGGCAATGTCCACCTGCCGCTCAAGCTCAAGGGCGTCTCCAAGGCAGCCGCCCGCGACGAGATCATGGCGACGCTTGCGACCGTCGGCCTCAAGGATTTCGCTGAGGCCTATCCGCGCGAACTCTCCGGCGGCATGAAGATGCGCGTCTCGATCGCCCGCGCGCTGGTGACCAAGCCGAAGCTGCTTTTGATGGACGAGCCGTTCGCCGCGCTCGACGAGATCACCCGGCAGAAGCTCAACGACGACGTGCTTCGGCTGTGGAAGCAGACCGGCATTACCGTCATTTTCGTCACCCATTCCGTCTTCGAGAGCGCCTATCTCTCGAGCCGCATCGTCGTGATGAAGTCGCGGCCCGGCCGGGTGCACGCCGACTTCCCGCTGCACACCAGCCTCGAACGCGACGCCCATTACCGAACCTCGGAAGAATATCGCCAGGCCTGTGAGACGGTGTCGGAAACACTGCTGGAAGCCATGGGCGGAGAGGACGCACACTGATGACCACGAGCCCCCGCTCCCCCGTTGCCCTGAAACCTGCCATGCCTTCGCGAACCCGCGAGACGCTGTTGAAGATCCTCGTGCCGGTCCTTGTCGTGTTCGCCCTCCTTGCGCTGTGGCACATCGGCGTGACCGTCTCGGGCGTGCCGCAATATATCCTGCCGAGCCCGCTTGCCGCGGCGAACGCGCTGGTCAAGGACTGGGGCACGCTGTCGCCGGCCCTCTGGGTGACCACCAAGATTACGCTCGCCTCGCTGGCGCTGGCGCTGATCGGCGGTGTCGGCATTGCCGTCTTCCTCGTCCAGTCGCGCTGGATCGAACTCGCCTTCTATCCGATCACCGTCATCCTGCAGGTGACCCCGATCGTCGCGGTCGCCCCGCTCATCCTCATCTACGCGCCATCGACCCAGGTGGCGCTGTTGATCTGCGCCTTCCTCGTCGCCTTCTTCCCGATCCTGTCGAACATGGTGCAGGGCCTGAAGAGCGTCGACCATAACCTGCTGAACCTCTTCGACCTCTACGGCGCCTCGCGACTTCAGACGCTGCTGTACCTGAAGCTGCCGGCTTCGCTTCCCTATTTCATGACCGGGCTTCGGATCGGCGGCGGCCTCGCCCTGATCGCCGCCGTGGTCGCCGAATTTGCCGCAGGCTCGGCCGGCGCCGGTTCCGGCCTCGCCTTCCGCCTGCTGGAGGCCCAGTACCGCCTCAATATTCCCCGGCTGTTTGCCGCCCTCTTCCTGCTCTCCTGCCTCGGCGTGCTGATCTTCGCCGTCACCTCGTTCATTTCCTGGCTGACCCTGCACCGTTGGCACGAAAGCAGCCTGAGAAGAGAGAATTGATGCCGTTTCCCGCATTTTCCCTGCCCGAAGCCGACCGCTATGAGCTCAGGAACGCCACCCTGCCGGCGGTCGCCGTCGACGGCTTTGCAGGACCCGTCGGGCGCGAGGGCCTGATCGATGCGGATATCGTCATCGCAGGCGGCAAGATCGAAGCCGTCCTGCCGGCCGGTACGGCTCCACAGGATCTGCCGGCGGCCGATCTCGACGGCGGCATGGCATGGCCGTGCTTCGCCGACATGCACACCCATCTCGACAAGGGCCATATCTGGGACCGCCGGCCTAACCCGACGGGTGATTTCTTCGGCGCGCTCGATGCGGTCCGCACCGACCGCGAGGCCTGCTGGTCGGCTGCCGACGTGCGCACCCGCATGGAATTCTCGCTGAAGACGGCCTATGCGCACGGCACGGGCCTCATCCGCACCCATCTCGACAGTCTGCCGCCGCAGCACCGCATTTCCTTCGAGGTCTTCTCCGAACTGCGCGACGCCTGGAAGGACAGGATCACCCTCCAGGCCGTCGCCCTCTTCCCCCTCGACATGATCACCGACGAGGCATTCTTCGGCGACCTGACCGACGTGGTCGCCAGCCATGGCGGGCTGCTCGGCGGGGTGACCTACCTGATGCCCGACCTTGAGGCCCATCTCGACAAGCTGTTCCGCACCGCCTCCGAACGCGGCCTCGACATCGACCTGCATGTCGACGAGACCCAGGACCACGAAGTCCTGACCCTCAAGACCATTGCCGAGGCGAAGATCCGCAACGGCTTTGAAGGTGCCGTCACCGTCGGCCATTGCTGCTCGCTCGCCCGCCAGAATGACGAGCTTGCCAAGGCGACGATCGATGTCGTGGCGAAAGCCGGGCTCTCCGTCGTATCCTTGCCGATGTGCAACATGTACCTGCAGGACCGGGCGCCGAACCGCACCCCGCGCTATCGCGGCGTCACGCTGTTCCACGAACTGGCGGCGGCCGGCATCCCGACCGCGATCTCCTCCGACAATACCCGCGACCCGTTCTACGCCTATGGCGACCTCGACCCGGTCGAAGTGTTCCGCGAGGGCGTGCGCATCCTGCATCTCGACCATCCGCTCGACGAGGCAGCGCGCGTCGTCACCCGCACGCCGGCCGATATTCTCGGCAGCGCCGACCACGGGCGCATCGCCGCCGGCCTCCCCGCCGACCTCGTGCTGTTTTCGGCACGGCGCTGGAGCGAATTCCTTTCCCGTCCGCAGGCTGACCGCATCGTTGTGCGGAATGGCAAGGGCATCGACCGTAGCCTGCCGGATTATCGTGACCTGGACCCGCTGATGAAAGACTGACCATGCCGGACTACCAGCAGATCAAGAAGGAACTCGAGGGCATCGCGGTTGAGGACAATCCGGCGCTCGTGAAGCAGAAGAGCCGCGACTTCTATTGGTACTCGCCGATCCTGAAAGCCCAGCTCGACAACGTCGTCGGCGACCTCGTCGTTTCGCCGAAGAACGAAGAGGAAGTGATCCGTACGCTGAAGGTCGCCTATGCCCATGGCGTGCCGGTCACGGCGCGCGGCGGCGGCACGGGCAATTACGGCCAGGCCATGCCGCTCTCCGGCGGCATCATCCTCAACCTGCTCAACATGAACAAGATCAAGGCGATCCATCCCGGCCGGGTGATCGCCGAGCCCGGCATCATCACCGCCGAACTCGACCGCCTCACTAGAGAGCATTCCGGCCAGGAACTGCGCTTCCATCCCTCGACCACCGGCACGGCGACGCTGGCCGGCTTCATCGCCGGCGGTTCCGGCGGCGTCGGCTCGATCACCTGGGGGGGCTTACGCGATCTCGGCAACATCCTGCGCCTGCGGGTCGTCACCATGGAGGCCGAACCACGCGTGCTGGAACTCTCGGCCTGGGACCTGCAGAAGGTCTCCCACGCCTACGGCACCAACGGCATCATCACCGAAGTCGAAATGCCGCTCGCTCCGGCCTATGACTGGGTGGACGTCATCGTCGGTTATGACGAGTACATGGACGCCGTACGCTTCGCCGACGCACTGACCCACCGCAACGGCATCCTGCTCAAGGAAGTGGCCCCGATCGCCGCTCCGGCGCCTTTCGAATACTTCACCCGCCACAAGCCGTGGCTGAAGGAAGGCCAGTCGGTCGTCGTGCTCATGGTCGCGCCGCATTCTATGGAGCCGTTTGCCGCCTATGTCGAGAAGATGAAGGGCGAGATCCGCTTCCGCTCCGACAAGGTCGAGAGCACGAAGGGCATTCCCCATGCCTATGAACTGGCCTGGAACCACACGACGCTGCGGGCCCTGAAGATCGATCCGGGCTTCACCTATCTGCAGGTCCAGTATCCCGGTCCGGACCACGTCGAAAAGGTCGGTAAGCTCGCTGCGATCTTCGGCGACGAGGTCATCGGCCACCTCGAATTCATCAAGTTCGACGGCGCCATCCAGTGCTCCGGCCTGCCCATGGTGCGCTACACGACGCCGGAACGGCTCGAGGAAATCATCAAGATCCACGAGGATCACGGCTGCCCGATCTTCAACCCGCACCGCTACACGCTGGAAGAAGGCGGCATGAAGCAGACCGACACCGTCCAGCTCGCCTTCAAGAAGGAAACCGATCCGAAGGGCCTTCTGAACCCCGGCAAGATGATCGCCTGGGACAATCCCGACTTCGACTTTGCGGCCGGCAAGAACTACCTCTTCCCCGGCCTCCAGGCATTCCAGGAGACCTGATACCGCCACGACCTGACTAACTTCCGAAGGTACTCCCGACCGGGGCAGCCCCTGCCCCGGTGCATGGAAACGACCATGGTGATCGACGGCCCGGCTATGGCGGCGGGCTCTCGCTCATCGGGACAAACGGCGCGGAAAATTTTCACTCAACACCCGGCAGCCACGGCGGCCGGGTCACGACATGGAGCTTTTCTGAAAATGCGCGTACTCGTTCTGCATTCCCATCCGCTCGACGAAAGCTTTGGTCGGGCGCTCTATCGCCAGACCTGCGAGAGCCTGACCAAGGCCGGCCACGAGGTCGATGGCTGCAATCTCTACGAAGAAGGCTTCGACCCGGTCCTCTCCGCCCATGACCGCACCGTCTATCACGACTATCCGGAAAACACCGTCCTGGTGAAATCCTATGTCGAGCGGCTGAAGGCAGCGGAAGGCCTGGTCATCGTTACCCCGGTCTGGAACTTCGGTTTCCCCGCCATGCTCAAGGGTTATTTCGACCGCGTCTGGGTCAAGGGCGTGTCCTTTGATCTCGAAGACGGCAAGCTGACGCCGACGCTGCGCCACATCAAGAAGCTCTCCGCCGTGATGACCTATGGCGCGACACCCTGGCGCGCCTTCCTGGTCGGCAATCCGCCGAAGAAGATCGTCACGCGCGTGTTGCGCGCCCAGATCAAGATCGGCGCGCCGGTCAGGTACATGGCGCACTACGACATGAACAACTGCACCGACGAGACGCGCGCCGCCTTCCTCGCCAGGGTCCGCCGCGAGATGGAGCGCTTCTGATCCGCAGCGGCCCTTGTCGGGCATCTCGTTTTCCGGCAGAAAACTTGTGTTTTATCAAAGCGAGATGCCCATGGCCGCCCTGATTCCTGCCCTCAGCAACCTCATGTCCCCGCTCAGGCCGCGCGATCCGGAAGAGCATCACCGGGCGGCGACCCCGCTCGAACTGCTGTTCGACCTGGTGTCGGTGATCGCGATCGCGTCGGCGGCCGTGGGTCTCCATCACGGTCTCTCGCAGGGGCACGCGCTCGAGGCGACGATAACCTTCGGCATGGCCTTCTTCGCCGTCTGGTGGGCCTGGATGAACTTCACCTGGTTCGCCTCGGCCTACGACAACGACGACACGACCTACCGGCTGCTGACGATGGTCATCATGGCGGGTTCGCTGGTCATGGCCGCCGGACTCCCGAGCCTGTTCTCCGCCGCGCCCGACTTCACCACGGTGATCATCGGCTATGTGGTGATGCGCATCGCCATGGTGGTATTGTGGCTTCGCGCCGGCTGCGCCGACACGGCCCACCGCAAGTCCGCCGTCGCCTATGCGATCGGTATCGCGCTGGTCCAGCTTTACTGGGTGTGCTTCATGCTGGTTCAGCCGCTCGCCACCGGCATTTCCTATGGCATGTGGGTGATCGGGGTCTTGCTCGAAATCTCCGTTCCCGCCATCGCCGAATCGCTAACCTCCAGTACGCCCTGGCATCGCCACCACATCATGGAGCGCTACGGCCTGCTCAACATCATCGTCCTGGGGGAAACGCTGCTGGCCGGAACGCTCGCATTGCGCGAGACGGTCGAGCATTTCGATATCATGCTGGTTCACACCGCGCTTTCCGCCCTGGTCATCGTCTTTGCGCTCTGGTGGGTCTATTTCCTGCCCGAGGAACATCTGCCGACGCGATCGCTGCGCCGGGCCCTGGTGTGGGGCTATGGGCACTTCTTCATCTTCGCCTCGGGCGCCGCGGTCGGGGCGGGCTTTGCCGCCCTTGTCGACATCATCACCGATCATTCCAAGGTTTCGCTGATCGCCGGCGACTATGGCGTCGCGATCCCCGTCGCGGCTTACTTTCTCAGCCTCTGGGCGGTCCGCGATCGTTACACCTGCAAGGGCGCCTGCATGGCCGTCCTGCCCGTTTTCGCCTTGCTGGTTCTCGTTGCCCCGGCCATCGGCCTTGGCCTGGAGGGCGTTGCCGGCGCGGCGGCTCTGGGCGCTGTCGTTCGCAGTCGCCTGGCACAACCGGCGCCCGTCGCCCGTGAAAGCGCGGTGGTCAAACCGGCCAGCGTGAAGAAGATGTCGAAGACGAAGCTCCGCGGAACCGGCAAGCGCCGCTGACCCTGACGACAAAATGAGAAAGCCGGCCCTCCCAAGGGAGGACCGGCTTTCACACGCGACGGGCAGCGAGAGGGGTTACTGGCCAGCCGGCGCGGGGGCCGTGGAAGGAGCAGGCGCGGCGGGTGCCGGGGCAGCCGGAGCCGCATCGGTCGACGGTGCCGGGGTAGCAGGAGCAGCCGGAGTTGCCGGGGCCGGTGCGGCGTCATTGGCCGGGGCCGGAGTGGCCGGAGCCGAGGTAGTCGGTGCCGCCGTATCCGCATCACCGGAATTGCCGGTCAGCGAAAAGTCGGTGAACATGAAGACGGCGCCGATGCCGAGCGCAACGGCGACGAGAAGCGCGATGGCCCAGCCGGCGCTGCTGCTGCGGTCATTGTTGACGACCGTGGTTCCGCGGTCGGCCATGGGCCTGGTGTCCTGCGGATGGACGGGGCGGGTCGTGGTCGTGGTGGTGTTGCCCGGGTATTGATCGGTCATGTCAGGTCTCCTCGGTTTCAGCGCCCGAGATCGAGCGCGTTGGCCGGATCGGGAAAGAAACGCGGCCCGACCCGGCGAATGTTCAGTCTGTGCTCTGGAATCGGACGCGGTGCGAATACATCGACCGGCCGATTGTTTCCGACATCCAGGGGCTCCTGATGAAGCACCGCCTCGACCGCCAAGCCGGCGGCTTGCGCCTCGGGCTGAACAACGACCGTCCCTGCGGAACGATCGTTCGATTGCGGCGCGGCCTTCACCGAAAGGGCGATGGAAAGACCGATGACGAACGCACTCAGTGCGAGGATCGACGTTTTCATCGCCCGCTCCTTGGTCAGGTTGCTCAGGTTGCCGAAAGGGTTTCGGATGATGCCGGACAGGCAGGCTGTCCGGCATCATTCAAATTGGCTATTCGACGACCTGAACGACCACATGGGTCTGCGGGTCAACGATCACACGCTGATTGTTGACCACGGCGTAAGCATAGGTCGGGTCTTCGGCGACCGGCGTGAGCACGACGGTTTCCGGGATGGGCTTGCCGACGACGATCGGCTGTTCGATGACGACCGTTTCAGTCGGGACCGGCTGCTGGCGCACATAGGTGACCACCTGGGTCGGCGGCGGAGCAACGGCGGTACCGGCAATGGCGCCGACGACACCACCGACTGCGGCTCCGACCGGACCACCGACGATCGCGCCGGTCACTGCACCACCGGCGGCGCCGGTAACGGTGCCTTCCTGGGCGACGGCCGGAGCGGCAATGGAGCCGAGGACGACGGCGGCGACTGCAAACATCTTGGTGTTCATGACGGTATCCTTTCCTGTAAGCGTGTCAGTGACCGTAGAACTTGCGGAACGCCCTTTTGTTCCTGCGGCCATTTCTTCGATACGGACAAGGATCGGCACCACCGCCGGGCATCGCGCCCGGCAGCCGTTCACTGGATTCGATGTTCAGTTGTTCAGGCGCGTCAGGCGAGCTTGGCCGCCGTCACCTCAACCTCGACCAGAAACTCCGGACGGGTGAAACCGCCAACGACGATCAGCGTCGAGACCGGCTTGGGTTCCAGCGTATAGCGGTCGCGCACCGCCATATAGGCGGCGAAATCCTCCCGGCGGGTGACGAAGCCGGAGATGCGGATCACGTCGGCGAAGCTCATGCCGGCTTCGTCGAGGATCGCCTTGATCGCCTCGAAGCACAGTTCCGCCTGGCCGGTCACGTCGGACGGAATGCTGTCGTCCGGCCGGATGCCCAATTGCCCGGATGTCACCAGCAGGCTGGCGCCGGGCGGCACCAAGAGCCCGTGATTGTACTGGCCGAAGGGCGGGCGAACGGACGGCGGATTGAAGACGCGTTTCATTGGGGCAGTACTTCCCGAAGGTTCACGAGGGGCAAGGCCCCAGAGTTAATCGGCTTGCGGCAACCGTTGCAAGGCTCGGGCAGCCGCGAGGAGGATGGAAATCGGTACCGACCGTTCTCAGTCCTCGAAACCGTCCAGCATGCGGTACCATGCGATCATCGCGCCCACGCCGATCTGCCGCAAGGCATGCAACGGGATCGGCCGGATCGGCGAAACCGGGAACGGCAGGGCAGCGGGATCGCCGTGTTCGATGTAGTCGGCAAGGCGCGGGCCCAGCGCCGTCATCAGGCCGACGCCCCGTCCCTGACAGCCGGCCACCGCCAACAGGCCCTTCTCCGGCTCGTGGACATGCGGCAGATGATCGGACGTCATCGCTACCCTGCCGAACCAGCGGTGCTCGATGGCAACGCCTTCGATCTGGGGAAAGAGCCGGATCATCGCCTGCTGCAGATGGGCCCAGTCCTTTTCGCTGCGCGGTTCGCTCATGCGGCCACGCCCGCCAAGCACCAGGCGGCCGTCCGGGCTTTTGCGATAGTAGACCAGGATGCGGCGGCTGTCGGAGACGGCCTGCCCGTGCGGCAGGATGCTCGCCTGCATCTGCTCCGACAGCGGCGCGGTGGCGACCTGGAAGGAATGCAGCGGCACAAGGCTGCGCGCCAGCCCCGGCACCAGCCGATCCGAATAGGCATTGGTGGCGATAACCACGGCGCGTGCGGTAACCGCGTGGCCAGCCGTGGTTTCGACCTGCCAGTTCGTGCCTTCGCGCCGCAGACGCGTCGCGCTAACGCCGGTGGCGATCTTCACCCCGACCTCCGTGGCGAGACGCGCCAGCTCGAGGGTAAAGGCAAGAGGATTGATGGTGCCACCGCGGCGATCGAGCCAGCCGCCGAGATAGCCGGTCGCGCCGGTGAGGAGCGCCGTCTCCGCTCCGTTGAGCAGCACGACGTCAGCCCCGCGCGCGCGCCATTGCCGGTTGCGTTCTCCGGCGGCGGCCAGTGCCGTGTGGGTATGCGCCGCGTGGATCCAGCCGGACCGGACGCGTTCGACATCGAGCCCTTCCGTCTCGATGAGGCGAAAAACCGCATCCGCGGTCCCAGCGGCGAAATCGACGAGAGCCGTGCCCCGGGCTTCACCGAAATGCTGGACCAGCCACTCGGGATCGTATTTGAGACCGGGGATCACCTGCCCCCCATTGAGCCCCGAGGCCCCCTCGCCCAATGACCGCGCCTCGATGATGCGGACCGACATGCCCTTGCAGGCTGCGGCATAGGCCGTCGAAAGACCCTGCAGGCCGCCGCCGACGACGGCCAGATCGACGCGCTCCGGCGCAGCTATCGGCTGGTCGGGTGGCGGCGCGCGATCGGGCCGACGCCAGACGGGCCTCGAGAAATGCGAGCGGTTCATGCCGTTACGTCCTGAAAAATGCCTAGGAATATCAGCGGGCATGCTGGACTTGGCAAATGTGAAAATCAATAGAATTTTAGGGAGTATACGGCCGGCAATACACGTCAGAGCGCCGAGCCGAGGGGGGCGTCCGGCAGTCGCCAATCGATCGGATCGAGACCGCGCGAAACGAGGAAATCATTCGCCTTCGAAAAGTGGCGGCAACCGAAGAAACCGTTATGCGCGGAGAGCGGCGAGGGATGCGGCGCCTTCAGCACCAGATGGCGCTTGGTGTCGACGAAGGCCGCCTTCTTTTGCGCATAGGAACCCCAGAGCATGAAGACGACATTGTCGCACTCGTCATTGACCGCCCGGATGACGGCATCGGTGAAGCGCTCCCAGCCGCGGCCCTGATGCGCGCCGGCGCGCGCTTCCTCGACGGTCAGCACGCTGTTCAGGAGCAGCACGCCCTGCCGCGCCCAGCTTTCGAGAAAACCGTGTGACGCGGGCGCAATGCCGAGATCGCTCGCCATCTCCTTGTAGATGTTGACGAGCGAGGGTGGAATGCGCACGCCGGGCTGCACGCTGAAGCACAGGCCGTGGGCCTGTCCCGCGCCATGATAGGGATCCTGGCCGAGGATGACGACCCTGACCCGGCCGAGCGGCGTCAGGTCGAGCGCGCGAAAATACTCCGTGCCCTTGGGAAAGATGCGTTTGCCGTCGCCCTTCTCGGCGATCAGGAACTCGCGGAGTTGCTGCATGTAGGGACTTTCGAATTCCCGGCCCAGAGCCTTCTTCCAGCTCTCCTCCAGACGAACATCAGACGCGCTCATTGCCGCAACATGCCTTTTCCGATTAGATGGTCCGGGCGATTGAAAGCCACCGACCGGAGCTGTCAAGCCCGGCCGCGATCGATACGGGGAATTCAGTGGGGAACGTCGGTTGAAGGCTCTTTCGATCCTGTGGCAACGCCATCGCCTGCTGCTCGGCGCTTTCCTCGGCGCGACGCTGATCGCGCTTTATTTCGCCGCCCGCTTCCTGCTGTCCGTCCTCTACTGGAGCGACCCGGCCCATCGCAACCAGCCGCTCGAAGGCTGGATGACGATCGGTTACGTGGCGCATTCCTACGACGTGCCGCGCGACCGGCTGGTCGAGCTCCTCGGCCTTCAACCACCGGAAAGTCCCGACAGGAAGGCACGCCCGACCCTGGAGCGGATCGCCAGTGACCGCGGCCAGCCGCTCGAGGCCTTCGAGAACGACATCGAGACCGCGATCGCGCGGCTGCGTGCCGAAGAGCCGCACCAATGACGGAGCAATTGCTGGCGCTGCTCCCGCTCTACGGCTTGCCCCTGCTCGCAGCGGTCACCGGCTTCAGCTGCCTCGGCCTGCCTCTGCCAGCCTCGATCGTCATGATGCTGATGGGCGCTTTCGCCGCCGCCGGCGATTTCAACCTCCCCGGTGTCTTCGCCACCGCCCTTGCCGCCTCCGTACTCGGCGACCAGGTCGGCTTTGCCATCGGCCGGCTGGGCGGAGCGGCCATCATAGCGCGGCTGGCGAAGACGCCGTCGCGGCAGGAAGCGCTCGCCAGGGCCGAGGCACGGATCAACAGCCATGGGCCTGTCGCCGTCTTCCTCACCCGCTGGCTGCTCGCCCCGCTCGGCCCCTATGTCAACCTGATCGCCGGGGCTACGGCCTTTTCCTGGGCGCGCTTCACTTTCTATGGCGTGGCCGGCGAACTGTTCTGGGTCGGCGGCTATACGGGCCTCGGCGTGATCTTCAGCGACAATGTCATGAGCATTGCCGAGATCGTCGGCGATCTGAGCGGCTTCCTCGCCGCCGGCGTCATCGCACTCTACCTCGGCTGGCGCATCGTCAAGGTCCTGCGACACCACAACGGGGACGTAAAATCGTAGCGGAACGGCGGAATGTTCCGGTCTTGGCGCACCGATCACGCGGGTCTATGGTTGCCGAACTGTCATATGCCGGTGCTATGCGGGAATCGCCCCGCAACGAGGATGTGCCATGACCGTTTTGATCTGGACCTTAGCGATCGCTCTTTCCATTCATCTCCTCAGCATCCTGGTCGTGCTGGTGCGCAAGTCGCGGACCGAGCCGGAAATGACCGCGACGGTCCGCCCTCCCGTCACCATCCTGAGGCCGCTTTGCGGGGTCGAGAACAATCTGGCGGAAACCCTGAATTCCGCCTTTGCCCTCGACTGGCCGAACTACGAGGTGGTTTTCTGCGTCGCCTCCGCGAGCGACCCGGCAATCGAAATCGCGCGCAGCTGCATGGCGGCCCATCCTGAAAGCGCAGCGCGCCTGCTGATCGGCGAAGACGTCTTCAGCGTCAACCCGAAGATGAACAACCTGGTCAAGGGGTGGCGCTCGGCCCAGCATGACTGGATCGTCATCGCCGACAGCAATGTGCTGATGCCGTCCGACTATCTGCAACGCCTGTTTGCCCGATGGACGCCGGAAACTGGCCTCGTCTGCTCGCCGCCGATCGGCGCCGCCCCGCGGGGCTTTGCCGCCGAACTGGAATGCGCCTGGCTGAACAGCTTCCAGGCGCGATGGCAATTGCTGGCCGACACCGCCGGCTTCGGCTTTGCCCAGGGAAAGTCCATGCTGCTCAACCGCCAGGTGATGGCGCGGGCCGGCGGGTTCGAACGCCTCGGTGGAGAAGTCGCCGAAGATGCGGCGGCAACGCATGTCGTCCGCCAGATCGGCCTCAAGGTGAGGCTGGTGCGCGAGCCCTTCGAACAGCCGCTCGGTCGCCGCTCGCTGGCCAGCGTGTGGAAGCGCCAGTTGCGCTGGGCGCGGCTGCGCCGCTCCTCCTTCCCGCTTGTCTTCGTGCCGGAACTGTTCGCCGGGGGTGCCTTGCCGATCCTCGCGCTGGCGGGCCTGACCGCTTCCGGCGTCTGCTCGCAGCTGACCTTTATGCTCTATGTGCTGGCCTGGTACGGCGGCGAGATCCTGCTGAGCAAGGCTTTCCACTGGCACGTCGGCCGGATGAGCCTGCTCGCCATGATCCTGCGCGATCTGGCCTTGCCCGTCCTGTGGGTCGCCGCGTGGTTCGGCGACAGCTTCGTCTGGCGCGGCAACCCGATGACCGTCGCCTCGGGCACGCAGGCCAGGGCACCCGCCACCGTGCGCATCCGCCGCATCGTCGACAAGACGAAGGAACGCGCCAAGGCGCTGGCGACCTTGCGCCACTGAACCCGGATCAATTCGCAGCGTGTGAGCGTGCCGGAGTGGAATGGCGCGAAATCCCGCGGCACGCAGACGTCCGAACGCAGAACGGGGGCGGCACCGGAAACCGGCCACCGCCCCCGTCCGCAGGGAGGTTCCTGTCAGATCGAACCGGCGCCCATCTGTTCGGCGATGTAGTCGGCCTGGCGGATCGCCAGCGTCACGATGGTGAGCGTCGGGTTTTCCGCCGCACCGGTGGTGAACTGGCTACCGTCGGAGACGAACAGGTTCTTGATGTCGTGGGTCTGGCCATGCTTGTTGACCACGCCATCCTTGGCCTTCTCGCTCATGCGGTTGGTGCCGAGATTGTGGGTCGACGGATAGGGTGGCGTCGGGAAGGCGCGGGTCGCCCCGACCGCCTCATAAATCGCAACGCCCTGCTTGTAGGCGTGATTACGCATGGCTTCGTCGTTCGGATGATCGGTGAACGACACGTCCGGGATCGGCATGCCATACTTGTCCTTGAGTTCCTTGTGCAGGGTCACCCGGTTGTTCTCCTGCGGCATGTCCTCGCCGACGATCCACAGGCCCGCCATGTTGGCATATTGATCCATGGCCGAGGCAAAGGAACGGCCCCAGCCGCCCGGGTCGAGGAAGGCCGCCATGAACGGGATGCCGAGCGCCAGCGTCTCCAGTTCGTAGCCGCCGACGAAGCCGCGCGACGGATCATGCCGCGCTTCGTCGCGGATGATGCCGGCCATGGTCGTGCCGCGATAGAAATGCACCGGCTTTTCAAACACGGCATAGACCGAACCGGTGGTGTGGCGCATGTAGTTCCGGCCGACCTGGCCGGACGAGTTGGCAAGCCCGTCGGGGAACATGGACGACGCCGAATTGAGCAGCAGGCGCGGGCTTTCGATCGAGTTGCCGGCGACGCAGACGATGCGGGCCCTCTGGCTCTTCAGATTGCCGTCCTTGTCGGCATAGACGACCGCCGTCACCTTGCCCGACTTGTCATGCTCGATCTTCACGACATGCGAGTTCGGCCGCACTTCCAGCTTGCCGGTCGCCTCACCCTTGGGGATTTCGGTGTAGAGGGTCGACCACTTGGCGCCCCATTTGCAGCCCTGGAAGCAGAAGCCGGTCTGCTGACAGCTGTTGCGATCGTCGCGCGGCGCCGAATTGATCGCCATGTTGCCGGTGTGACATTCCTTGTAGCCGAGCTTGTCGGCACCGGCTTTCAGGATCTTGAAGTTGTTGTTGCCGGGTAAGCCCTCGATGCCGTTGGTGCGGGTCACGCCCATCTTGTCCTCGGCCTTGGCATAGTACGGCTCGAGATCGGCAAGGGTGATCGGCCAGTCGAGCAGGTTGGCACCCTCGACCTTGCCGTAGGTCGTCAGGTCCTTGAACTCGTGCTCCTGGAAGCGCAGCGAAGCGCCGGCCCAGTGGGTGGTGGTGCCGCCGACCGCCTTGACGATCCAGGCCGGCAGGTTGGGGAAATCCTTGGCCACACGCCAGCCGCCGCCGGTGGTGCGGTTGTCGAGCCAGGCGAGCTGGGAAAAGCTGTCCCATTCGTCGTTGATGAAGTCCTCGAACTCATGCCGGCTGCCGGCTTCGAGGATGACGACGTCGATGCCCTTCTGGGCGAGTTCGTTGCCGAGCGTACCGCCGCCCGCACCCGAACCGATGATGACGACCACGCTGTCGTCGTTGAGATCATAAGGCGCTGCCATGATTTCCTCCCAGGAATGTCAGATCGGCATTTTTTTGAGAATGCGCCGCCGTTCCCATCCACGATGGGCCTCCTCGGGCGGCGATGCTGTTGTCTTGCGCGTGAGCGGCCCCTAGAGCCACTCGAGATCGTCGAAGCCGCGCTTGATGTAGCCGCCCTTGGAATAGGACTCGCCCTCGTAGCCGAAAATCGGCCACAGCTCCTTCTGGTTATAGAGGCTGACGACGAGGTCGCCGCGCACCGCCTGGAAGAAGGGTGTCGTCTCGATGTCGCGCAGGATGGCGACCCGGTCGTCTTCCCAGCCGAGGCCGCGATAGCCGCCGGCCCCTGCGCGCTTGTCGAGATCGGCGATGCCGTCCTCGATCAGCGTCTTGTGGGCGTCGTCCTTGCCGGCGCGATCATCCTGTCCCTTGACGGCGATCGCATAGAAGCGGTCGGCCAGCTGGTCGTGCGGATAGATGTCGCGGGCGAGCTTGATCAGCGTCGCCATGGTTTCCGGCTTGAGCGCCTTGGCCTCCAGCGCCCAGGCGGCCTGCGGACAGATCACCGCCGAGCCGCTGATCACCAGCAGCGCGCCGACGCTGCCGCTGCGCTTCAACAGGTCGCGGCGGGAAATCCCATTCGATTTTTCGTAAAGCGTGACCACGTCATTCTCCTCCCAGGATCGTGTGGCATTGGCGGCGGCCCGTCTTTGCGGACCGCCGATGGGCGGCGCGGAGCCCGCGCCCTCCCCTTGTCTCGGCTGCGCCCGGCGGATCCTCCAACCCGCAGGGCCACAGCCCCTACTTGTAGCGCCCGTGGCGCTGCAGAACCTCGATCTTGTAGCCGTCGGGGTCCGTCATGAAGAAGAAGCGCGCGAGCAGTGCCCCCTCGCGGTTGAATTCGACGATCTTGCCGGGGGCAAGCCCGAGATCGGTCACCCGTTTGTGCTCGCCATCGAGGTCGGCAACGCTGACGGCGAGATGGCCGTAGCCGGCGCCAAGATCATAAGCCTCCTCCCGCCCCTTGTTGACGGTCAGCTCAAGCTCGAACTCGCTCTCGGCATTGCTGAGATAGACCAGCGTGAAAGTGTCGAAATCCAGCCGTTCGGCAATGTCGAGGCCGAAGGCCTTCCGGTAGAAATCGACGGAGCGGGCTTCTTCCATCACCCGGATCATCGAATGGATCATCTTCGCCAAGGGCTGCTCCTCGTTTAAGGCAAACATCGAATGATCGAAGTTTCCGACACCGGTGGCAAATCGGGTAGCAGCCCGCTACCGCACCGATGATTTTTGCCCGATCGGCGCCGGAATTATTTGCGCCTTGCGCAGAAACCGCCACGTTTTGGGAAATTGACCGGCAATCCATCGGGCCGCATAATGCGTATCAAAAGAAAAGCCGGAGGAGCATGCCATGTGTGAAGTCTTTGCGGGACAGGACCCCGCCCGTTACCGCGCGGTCAACCGATCGGTCCGGATCGCCGGCCATTCCACCAGCATCCAGATCGAGGCCGCCTTCTGGGTGCTGATTGACGAGATCGCCGCCAGCCAGTCGATGTCGACCTCGCGCTTCCTGTCGACGCTCTATGACGAGGCGCTGGAGATCAACGGCTCCGTCTCCAACTTCGCGTCGCTGCTGCGCACCAGCTGTCTCATCTACCTGATGGGCAAGGCGCAGCACCCGGAAGCCCATCACGAGTTCCACATCATCGCAGCAGAATGAGCGGAACCGGCCTGACCTTTGCCTTTCGGCCTGCCGGAGGGCTATTCGTTCCCGTCATCGCCTGGCTGCGCCTCGCCTCCGGATAGCGGCAGCTGGATGTCGGCCATCACCGTTTCCAGATCTTCGAGCAGCTTCTGCAGTTCGCGCATGCGCTCGACGCCGAAGGCACGGGTAATCTCGCCATAGATTTCCTCCGAGTGCGGGGACACCTTTTCGATCAGTTCCATGCCCGCCGTGCTGATGCTGATGCGCGCCCGACGCAGGTCGTTTTCGTCGGGGTGACGCTCGATCAGCTGGCGCGCCTCGAGATCGCGCAGGATGCGCGACAGGCTGGGACCAAGCAGGAAGGTGGCGCGGGCAAGCTCCGTCACCTCGATCTCCCTGACGGTCATCAGCGCTCGCAGAATCCGCCACTGCTGCTCGGTGATATCGTGCATCCGCAGCGCATTGCGGAAATGCTTCATCACCGATTCCCTCGCCCGCAGGAGAAGCATGGGCAGGGATCGGGAGAAATGCCGGAGCCGCACGCGCGGCACCGGAGCCGCGCCCTCGCGCTGGCCTTCGGTACGATCCGGCATTTCCGACGTGTTGTCCGCCATTCCCGCTTCCGATCCGAGGCGACGCCTCAACCCTTCCTGACCTCGGCGAGAAGCGACTGGGCGCCCTTTGCCAGAACGCCCACATCGCTGCCGACAGCAATGAAGCAGGCGCCGGCGTCGCGGGCCAGCTGGATCATATCAGGATCGGTGGTCATGATGCCGGCCGGTTTGCCGAGCGCCACGATCTTGCGGATCAGCGCATCGACCGCCTTCATGACGTCGGGATGGCGCGCATTGCCGGTATGGCCGAGATCGGCCGCGAGATCGGCGGGGCCGATCAAGACACCGTCGACGCCCTGGGTGGTGACGATCGCCTCGGCATTGTCGATGCCGAGCTGGCTCTCGATCTGGACGATCAGGCAGATCTGGTCGTTGGCCGTTTCCACATAGTCGGTGATCCGGCCGAAATCGGAGGCCCGGCCGAGCCCGGCGCCCATGCCGCGAATGCCCTCCGGCGGATAGCGGCAGGCGCGGGCAAGCCGCAGCGCCTCTTCGCCCGTCTCCACCATCGGTATCAGCAGCGACTGCGCGCCGATGTCCAGCGCCTGCTTGATCAGCCAGGTTTCGCCGATCGGAAGCCGGACGACCGGATGGGCGGGATGACGCGCGACCGCCGCGAGTTGCGCGGCCACCAGCGGAATATCGTTGGGGCCGTGTTCCGCATCGATCAGGATCCAGTCGAATCCGGAGCCGGCCGAAACCTCGGCCGCATGCGGGTTCGCCAGCGCGACCCAGAGACCATAGAGCGTCTGGCCACCGAGGATGGCCTCCTTGAAGACATTGACGGGTGCGGGCATGAACGATTCTCCTCAGGCAAATGGCAGGCTGACGGTGCCGTGCGGCACGACATCCCGGGTGTTGGTGTCGCCGTGGCAGGCCCCGGCAGTATGGATGACCGAACCGGCCGGCATGACCCGCCCGCCGCGATCTTCGCACCGTACTGGTGCAGACGATTGGCTGGCCCGGCAAGGCCGCCGGTCGGAGATTTGCGCACATCGGCGCCGGGACGGGATTTTTTCCACTTCTGCGTTGCCCGAAAAGTTTCTCGCGATCCAGTCCATGTCGGTGAGCGGGGCCACCGCCGCCCACCGGGCAAGGCGCCGATTGATATCCGGCGCTCCGTCGTGATACGTGAGCCAACGTTTCTCGACATTGAAAGAATGCCATGCTCCCCTGGATCCAGCTCGATTCCGCCGTCATTCCCGGTGGGGGTGGCCAATTGCGCCTCAAGCAGCGCGGCACCGAGTTCTCGATCATGCTCGGCACCAACGAGCTGATGAACAGCCGCCTGAGCGGCTCGGAGGAAGCGCTGGCGACGCTCGCCTGGCAACAGATCGCCCCGCGCAAGCGCCCGCACATCCTGATCGGCGGCCTCGGCATGGGCTTCACCCTGCGCGCCGCGCTCGCCGTCCTGCCGGCCGACGCGCGGGTGACGGTCGCCGAACTCGTGCCGGCCGTCGTCGCCTGGGCGCGCGGACCGATGGCCGAGATCTACAAGGGCAGCCTCGACGATCCGCGGGTCAAGGTGCATGTCGGCGACGTGGCCTCGCTCATCCATACCTACCGCCACAGCTATGACGCGATCCTGCTCGACGTCGACAATGGCCCGCAGGGACTGACCCGGTCGGCCAATGACGGTCTCTACGATTATGCCGGCCTGCGTGCGGCCAAGGGCGCGCTGCGTGCCAGGGGCGTGCTGGCCGTCTGGTCCTCGGGCCCCAATCCAGGCTTCACGCGCCGTCTGGGCACCCTCGGCTTCAAGGTCAAGGAAGAGCACGTCCGCGCCGGCAAGAAACGCGGCGCCCGTCACGTCATCTGGCTGGCGAGCACGGATGGCGGCGACGGTGCCGCGCAGCCATAACGCCATCCGGGCCCAGACTCTATCGCGGCGACACCGTTCGGTGCGGGATCAGCCCCAGAGCGCCGGATCCGGCACCTGCATGGTCGAGCCCTCGTAGCGGATCGGCGCGTCCCGGTCGGCGGCGAGCAGCAGCGGACCGTCGAGATCGGCAAATGCCGCCCCTTGCGCGACGAAGAAGGCCGGCGCCATGGCAAGCGACGTGCCGAGCATGCAGCCGACCATGATGTCGAAGCCTTCGGCAACCGCCGCATCGCGCATCAGAAGCGCCTCGGTCAGCCCGCCGGTCTTGTCGAGCTTGATGTTGATCGCATCATATTTGCCTTTCAGATGGGAAAGCGATGCCCGGTCGTGGCAGCTCTCGTCGGCGCAGACCGGCAGGACGCGCTCGATTTCCCGAAGGGCATCGTCCTTGCCGGCCGGCAGCGGCTGTTCGACCAGCGCCACGCCGAGCCTGACCAGCGTCGGCGCGAGCGCCAGGTATTGCTCCACCGTCCAGCCCTCGTTGGCGTCGACGATGATGCGGGAATTCGGCGCGCCGGCGCGCACCGCCTCGATGCGGCCGAGATCGTCGTCCGTGCCGAGCTTGACCTTGAGCAGCGGACGTTCCGCATTCTTCGCCGCCGCGTCACGCATGCTCTCCGGCGTACCAAGCGAGAGGGTGAAGGCCGTTTCGATCGGCTTTGGGGCGGTGAGGCCGGCTAACTGCCAGACCGGCTTGCCGGCGCGCTTGGCTTCGAGGTCCCAGAAGGCGCAGTCGAGCGCATTGCGGGCCGCACCCGGTGGCAGCCGGTCCTGCAGGCCCTGCCGGTCGAGGCCGTCGCTGAGATCGTTTGCCGCGCCGAGGATCGCCTCCATCACCCCGTCGACCGTCTCGCCATAGCGCGCATAGGGAACGCATTCGCCGCGACCGGTATGGATGCCGTCCGAAAGCGTTGCGGCCACCACCCGGATTTCCGTGCGCGATCCGCGCGAGATCGTAAACGTCCCGGCGACCGGAAAGATATCCTCGACGACCGTGAGCCTCAAACCATTCGCCATGTAATCGTCTCTCCTTCGGCGGCGCCGAACCACGTCGCGAATCGGCGCCCCTTGCGCGTTGCGACATTCCTTTCTATATCCGTCAACAATTAGGTCGAGGCCTGAACAGTCAACGGACTGCAATATGCCCCAATCCCATACCAGCAAGCTGGCGATGGCAACAGGGCGTCCCGTACCTCGCCTTCGAACGCATCAGATTGGCGGAAAAAGCCCGTGAATACGCTGGATTTTGACAAGAAGCCGGAAGATACGCGCGTCGTCGTCGCCATGTCGGGCGGGGTCGATTCCTCCGTCGTGGCCGGGCTGCTGAAGCGCGAAGGCTATGACGTTCTCGGCATCACCCTGCAGCTCTACGATCACGGCGCCGCCGTCCACCGCGCCGGCTCCTGCTGCGCCGGCCAGGACATCGACGATGCGCGCCGCGTCTGCGAAACGCTCGGCATTCCCCACTACGTGCTCGACTACGAGCAGCGCTTCCGCGACACGGTGATCAACCCGTTCATGGAAAGCTATGTGGCCGGCGAGACACCGATCCCCTGCGTCGCCTGCAACCAGACCGTCAAGTTCGCCGATCTGCTGGCGACGGCCCGCGAACTCGGCGCCGATGCGCTCGCAACCGGCCATTACATCCGCTCGAAGTCGGTTCCGCTGCCGAACGATCCAGGCCACCGCGCGCTGTTCCGGCCGATCGACAGCGAACGCGACCAGAGCTACTTCCTGTTTGCCACCACCCAGGAGCAGATCGACTATCTGCGCTTCCCGCTCGGCGCCATGTCCAAGGCCGAAACGCGAAGGCTCGCCGAAGACATGGGCCTCGTCGTCGCCCAGAAGGCCGACAGCCAGGACATCTGCTTCGTGCCGCAGGGCAAATATGCCGATGTCATCAATAAGCTGCGGCCCGATTCGGCGCTGGCCGGCGAGATTGTCCATCTCGACGGTCGCGTTCTGGGGCACCATGACGGCATCCTGCATTACACGATCGGCCAGCGTAAGGGTCTTGGCGTCGCCACCGGCGAACCGCTCTACGTCGTCTATCTCGACGCCCGTTCGCGTCGCGTCATCGTCGGTCCGCGCGAGGCGCTGGAAACCCACCGCGTCTATCTGCGCGACATCAACTGGCTGGGCGACCACGCCCTCGAAGAAACGGCCCGCGACGGCTTTGCCTGCTTCGCCAAGGTCCGCTCGACCCGTCCGCCGGCCCCGGCCGTGCTGCACGCCGACGACCGCGGCGTCTATGTCGACCTCGAGATCGGCGAGGCCGGCGTCGCGCCGGGCCAGGCCTGCGTGCTCTATTCGGCGCCGGGTGCCGATGCGCGCGTCTATGGCGGCGGTTTCATCGAGCGGTCGGAACGCGCACCAGCCGCCGAAAGCCAGCTGAAGGCCCTTCTGGCAAGCCCCGTCGCGGCCTGAAACCGGGGCCGCGCCCAAGTCCACAGAAGTGCTTCGGTTTTTGCTTGCCTCGCGCTTGACACTGGCAGGATCATCGCCTTATAAGCCGCCCATCGCTTCGGACGGCTCCGCTTTTCAGCAGGCCTTCGCGATGTGTGGCGGGGTAGCTCAGGTGGTTAGAGCGTGGGATTCATAACCCCAAGGTCGGCGGTTCAAGTCCGCCTCCCGCTACCAAATCTCTCTCAAGACAAGATCTGATTGCCCTGAGCGCACGCCACGACCTGCGCGCCGCAGAGCGGGCTTTCACTCGCCGTGATCTCCGGTGCGGAAACGGTCGAAGCCTTTGGCAAATCGATCATCGTCGAACGGATAGAGCCACCGGCCGAGCCGCCTGAGCGCAGGGTCCGACTGCTCGCGAAAGAATCCGATCGGGTCGCGGCGATAGGAGGCCGCATCGTCCCCATTGCCGATGCGCGCGACAAGCGGCCCGACGACCAGCGGCAGCAGATGCCGCCAACCGAGCAGGCCAAGGGCGCCGAACGGTCGCCACGACGACGGGCGCTTCCGCGCCGACAGCAGTTGCCGGCTGTCACCGGGCACACCGTCCCTTTGCCATTCGACCATCTCGGCAAGCGTGGTCTCGAAGCATCGCTGCGTGCCGGTGCGCGGATCGAAATAGCGCGGATAGAGCAGATAGACCCCGGCAAACAGCGCCTCCAGGCTGAGGGCGCGGCCCCGCCGCGGGTTCGGCTGGCGATCATCGGTCAAACCCCAGCCGGCATAAAAGGGCGAGCCGGACACCGTCACGCGCTTGCCGCGCATCAGCGCCTCGAAACCGGCGAGCGAGGTGATCGTGTAGACGTGGTCGACCGCATCGACCACATCGGGCAACGCCATGGGCGCGGTGAGGATATGGCAGAGACCTGCCACCTCGGCCGGATCGGAGCTCGGCTTTCGCACGCCCTTCAGCACGTCCGGATGCGGCTTGTAGAGGATCGTCGCGCCGGGATTTTCCCGCGCCGCCAGCCGCACCAGGTCGTTGTTGAGGATCGGCCGCTCCGCGCCGTAGCGGATGGAGGCGTCGCTCTCGACCTGGCCGACGACCAGCACCCGCCGTCCCGGCCCTTGCGGCAGATCGACCGTCCCGCGCGCCGGCTGTCCGCCATATTTGCCGAGGCGATGCTCAAGCATGGCGGCAATGCCGGCCCGCGCCCGCTCGATCAGCACCGGGTCGGCATCGAAGTCGTAGGTCCTCAGCAGGTCTTCCAGATCGGACGGCCCCCGGCTGTCGAAGAACGGCCGCTGCCGGTCGATGGTCAGTGAGAAGGGTGCGCTCTGGCCGGCACTGCCGCCGACCGAGCGCAGGAAACCGTCCTCGACGAAATGGACCGGGATGTCGCGTCCGGCGCAGAAATCGGCCGCCGCCTGCGGCAGGTTCGGCCCCCAGACGATCACGCTCGGATGATCGAGCGCCGCGATCCGCGCCTGCCAGACGTCGACGAACGCCTTGTCGTCGACGAAGAAGGGCATGTAGTGAAAATCCCATTCCGGGAAATACGCCTCCAGCACCGACCGCTTCCACTCATGCACATGGAAGGCGACGACGGGCGGGCGATCGATCGGGGGTCGCGGCATGGGCCGGGCTCACTCCTCGTTGGCGGACAAACGTTCATAGCCCGACATGGCCGGGCCGACAATCGCCGCGCGACCATCCCCGCCGAACCCTCTCCGGCGCACGCGAAAACCATTGACGCCGCCCGCCCGATCGGGTGGGCGACGACCATTAAGGATCCGAAAACCTTTCGTTAAATTTTAAGTAATATCCTGGTGAGCCTGAGTGAGGATGAACGATGCGTAGCGTAATTGTCGTTGGCCTTCTGCTGGCATTGACTGCTTGTGCGAAACCGCCGAGCCAGACCAAGAATGCCTGCGCGATTTTCGAACAGCGTGACGGCCTGTTCAACAACTGGAAGCGTGCGGCCGAAAAGACCGAGCGCGAATACGGCGTGCCGGTACCGATCCTCATGGCGACGATCTATACCGAATCCGGTTTCCGCCATAACGCCAAGCCGCCGCGCAAGAAGCTGCTGGGCTTCATTCCGTGGAAGCGCAAGTCGAGTGCCTATGGCTATTCGCAGGCGCTCGACGGCACCTGGGATCGCTATCAGCGCGAGACCGGCCGATGGAGCGCCCGCCGCACGGACTTCTCCGATGCCATGCAGTTCATCGGCTGGTACCACCGCCAGACGGCGGAGAAGAGCGGCATCCCGCTCAACGATCCCTACAAGCTCTACCTCGCCTATCATTCCGGCCATGCCGGCTATGCGCGCGGCAGCTGGCGCAACAATTCCGAGGCGCTGAACGGCGCCAAGCGCTTCACCGACATCACCTATACCTATGCCCGGCAGCTGAAGAGCTGCCCGAACTGAGCATCCACCGCCGGCAGAAACGAAAAGGCCCGCGCGAAGCGGGCCTTTTTGTCTGTAGCAAATGAGAGCTTATTCCGGATCGCCGACGGCCTGGATGGCGGAAATCTGCCAGTCCGTGCCGGGGCGCCGAACGAAGGTCCAGACCTCGGTGGATTCCGAGACATTGTCCGGGTCGCCGCTGACAACCTTGCCGCTGGTGCGGTCGCGCAGCACGTCGATGCTCTCGTAGCGCATGGCGACGGTCGCATAATCGACATTGCCCTCGCGCCAGCTCTCGGACACGTCGCCCTGAACCAGATGCACGTCGCGCACCTCGTTCTTCAGGCCCTTGGTGGCGTTCTCGCTCAGTTCCTCGGCGAGATAGGACATGGCTTCCGGCGTGGTGATGCGGCGCAGGCTCGCATAGTCTTCATTGGCATAGGCTGCCTGCATTTCCTTCAACAGCCGCTCGAAATGCTCGAGATCCTGCTGCCCGACGCCGATTTCGTCGGCGGAGGCTGAAGGTCCGCGTGGCTTTGCGGAGGCGGACGAACCGCCGAGATTGATGCCGCCCATGCCCGGGATCTGGAAACCGGGACCCGGCGCCGCATTGCTGCGGGCCGAAGGACCGGCACCAGCACCCGAATAGGCCGTCTGGCGATTGGAAAACATGCGCATGGCGAAGCGGACGAGGAAGAAGATCAGCACGCCCTGCAACAACAGGCCGAGGAAGCCGAAGCCGCCGCCGAAGCCCGAGCCCATCAGCATGCCGAACAGGCCGCCCATGAGCAGGCCGCCCATCAGACCGCCGGCAAGACCACCGAACAGGCCGCCGGGGCGTCCTGCCTGGGTCTGGGCGTTCGGTGCGGTGGCCGGGCGCGTGGTCTGGCCCTGCGGCGTCATGGTACGCTCGATCGGCGCGGCCGGGGCCGGAGCGGTGCGCGTGGCGGCGGGCGCCTGGAAGGTGCGCGTGCCGCGGCTGCCGAAACCACCGCTGGCGCGGCGCGCTTCGGCAAAGTCGGCCAGCGTCAGCATGGTCGCCAGACCGATCGCCAGAATTCCAAAAAACTTGCCGTAGCGCCGCATTTCATCTCCTCGTTTTAATGCCTGAGCGGATTTCGACATCCGTTGCGCTTCATATGGCGTCCCCTCGCGGAGAATTGAAGCCTTGACCGCCTATTTTTCGATCACGATCACGCCATCGGCGGTAGTCAGGCCCCGAGCGCCAGCTTGATGGCGTAGGCGACGACCCCGACCGTCAGCACGCCGGCAAACCACAGACCGACGAACCAGCCGAGGCGCTTGATCAGGGAAGCTTGCGCCATCAGTGATAGCCCTCCTCCGGGTCGACCTTGCCGCGGAACACCCAATAGGCATAGGCCGTATAAGCCAGGATGATCGGCACCAGCACCGCCGCTCCGACCAGCAGGAAGGCGAGGCTCGACTGCGGCGCCGCGGCATCCCAGATGGTGAGCGAGGTCGGCACGATATAGGGGTAGAAGCTGATGCCGATGCCGGCATAGCCGAGCACGAACAGCCCGAGCGCCGCGACGAAGGGCTGGGCATCCTTGCCGGCGCGCAGGCCACTCAGGATCAGGTAGAGACAGCCGAGGACCAGCAGCGGCACGACGAAGGAGAAGACCGCCGTCGGATAGCCGAACCAGCGCTCGAGATAGAGCGGTTCGAGCCAGGGCGTCCACAGGCTGAACACGCCCATGGCCCCGACGGTTGCCAGCGCCGCGCCATAGGCAAAACGCCGCGCCTTCTCCGCCAGCGGACCGCGCGTCTTCATCACCAGCCAGGTGGCGCCGAGCAGCGCATAACCCAGCACCAGCGCCACACCGGTCGCCATGGAGAACGGCGTGAACCAGTCCCACCAGCCGCCGGCATAGGCACGATCAACCACCGGGATCCCCTGGACGAGGGCGCCGAGCGCCACGCCTTGGGCAAAGGCCGCGATCGTCGAGCCGCCGGCAAAGGCATAGTTCCACAGATGCTCGGCCCGTTTCGTCCGCCAGCGATATTCGAAGGCGACGCCGCGGAAGATCAGGCCGAGCAGCATGGCGATCAGCGGCGCATAGAGCGCCGGCAGGATGGTCGCATAGGCGAGCGGAAACACCGCCATCAGCCCTCCCCCGCCGAGCACCAGCCAGGTCTCGTTGCCGTCCCACACCGGCGCGACCGAATTCATCATCTGGTCGCGGTCGGCCTTTTCGGGAAACAGCGGAAAGAGAATGCCGACCCCGAGGTCGAAGCCGTCGAGGATGACATAGGCGAGAACGGCAAAGGCGATGAGGGCCGCCCAGATGAATGCCAGATCAAAGACCATGCTTGCCTCCCTCGGTTTGCATCGCCGGCGTGACGCCGGACGTGCGGATCGGTCCGTCGTCGAGATCGGGCATCGGATCGCGCGGCAGGCGCGCCATCAGCCTGAGGATGTAGAAGGTCCCTGCCCCGAAGACGAGGAAGTAGACGATGATGAAGGCGATCAACGAGGCCGCAACCGCGGGGGCGGCGATCGGCGAAAGGGAATCGGCCGTCAGCAGGTGACCGTAGATCGTATAGGGCTGCCGTCCGACCTCCGTGGTGATCCACCCGGCCAGCACCGCCACGAAGCCGGCCGGCGCCATGGCCAGCGCCACGCGATGCAGCAGCCGGTTCTCGAACAGCGTGCCGCGCCAGCGACACCAGAGGCTGAACAGGCCCACGCCGAGCATGGCAAAGCCCAGCGCCACCATGACCCGGAACGACCAGAACACGACGACCACCGGCGGCTCCTTGTCATCGTCGATCGTATCGAGGCCGGCCAGCGGCGCATTGAGATCGTGCTTGAGGATGAGGCTGGAGAGCTTGGGGATCTGCACGGCATAGTCGACACGCTTCTCCGCCTGGTTCGGCAGGCCGAACAGGATCAGCGGCGCGCCCTCCGGATGGCTGTCGAAATGTCCCTCCATCGCCATGACCTTGGCCGGCTGATGCTCAAGCGTGTTGAGCCCGTGGGCATCGCCGACGAGGATCTGCAGCGGCGCGACGATCGCCGCCATCCACATGGCCATCGAGAACATCGTGCCGGCCCGCTCCGGCGAGGTGCGGCGCAGCAGGTGGTAGGCGCCGACGCCGCCGACCACGAAGGCGGTCGTCAGATAGGCGGCGATCACCATATGCGTCAGGCGATAGGGGAAGGACGGATTGAAGACGATCGCCCACCAGTCGACCGGCACGAACTGCCCGACATCATTGATGGCAAAGCCGGCCGGCGTCTGCATCCAGGAATTGACCGACAGGATCCAGGTGGCCGAGATCAGCGTGCCGAGCGCCACCATCAGCGTGGCGAGATAGTGCAGGCCGGGGCCGACGCGATGGCGGCCGAACAGCATGACACCCAGGAAGCCGGCCTCGAGGAAGAAGGCCGTCAGTACCTCGTAGCCCATCAGCGGCCCGATGACCGGTCCCGCCTTGTCGGAGAAGACGCTCCAGTTGGTGCCGAACTGGTAGGACATGACGATGCCGGAAACGACGCCCATGCCGAAGGCGACGGCGAAGATCGTCTTCCAGAAGTCGAACAGCTTGAGATAGACCTTGTCCTTCTTCCACAGCCAGAGGCCCTCCAGCACCGCCAGGTAGCTGGCGAGACCGATGGAAAAGGCGGGGAAAATGATATGAAAGGACACGGTAAAGGCAAACTGCAGCCGTGCCAGCAATTGCGCGTCGAAGATCTCGAACATCGTCCTGTCGCTCTCGTTGCCATCTTGATCGAAGGTCCGAGAAAGCAAATAGGCTTTGTTCCCTTGCGATCAATGCGACAAGCCGCCCTGCGTCAACTTGACATCCATCAAAACCGACCGGCCCGAAGAACGAGAAAAGGCGCGGACGTTGCCGCCCGCGCCCCTCGTCTGTCCTGGGAGGACTTCAAGTTCAGTCGACGTTGAAGCTCAGCGGCTTCGCCTGGCGGATCGCCGAATGGGCGATCAGCTTGTCGAGCACGTCCTGCTTGATCGGCTCGTCGACATAGAGCAGCGCGATCGCATCGCCGCCCTGCTTGTCACGGCCGAGCTGGAAGTTGGCGATGTTGACGCCACCCTCGCCGAGCGTGGTGCCCATGAAGCCGATCATGCCGGGCACGTCGGTATTGGAGATGTAGATCATGTTGGCGCCGACGTCGGCGTCCATGTTGATGCCCTTGATCTGGATGAAGCGCGGCTTGCCGTCGGAGAACACCGTGCCGGCGATCGAGCGGGTCTGGTTCTCCGTGGTGACCGTCAGCTTGATGTAGCCGTCATAAACGCCGGTCTTGTCACGCTTGACCTCGGACAGCACGATGCCCTTTTCCTTGATCATGATCGGCGCCGAAACCATGTTGACGTCGGACACCTGGCTGCGGATCAGGCCGGCCAGCAGCGCCGAGGTCAGAGCCTTGGTGTTCATCTGCGCGGTCTGGCCGTCGTAGAGGATCTCGATTTCCTTGATTGCGCTTTCCGTGACCTGGCCGACGAAGGCGCCGAGCACGTCGGCAAGCCGGATGAAGGGCTTCAGGACCGGCGCTTCTTCGGCGGTAATCGACGGCATGTTGATGGCGTTGGAGACGGCCCCCTTGACCAGATAGTCCGACATCTGCTCGGCGACCTGGAGGGCGACGTTCTCCTGGGCTTCCGTGGTGGAGGCGCCGAGATGCGGGGTGCAGACCACGTTCGGCAGGCCGAAGAGCGGGCTTTCAGTCGCGGGTTCGACCTCGAACACGTCGAAGCCGGCGCCGGCGACATGGCCCGACTTGATGGCTTCGGCAAGGGCTGCCTCATCGACCAGGCCACCACGGGCGCAGTTGATGATGCGAACGCCCGGCTTGGTCTTGGCGAGCGCTTCCTTGCCCAGGATGCCGCGCGTCTTGTCGGTCATCGGCACGTGCAGGGTGATGAAGTCGGCCTTGGCCAGCAGCTCGTCGAGCTCGACCTTGGTGACGCCCATCTCCTCGGCGCGTTCCTTCGACAGGAAGGGATCGTAAGCGAGCACGTGCATCTTGAGGCCAAGGGCACGCGAGCAGACGATCGAACCGATATTGCCGGCGCCGATGACGCCGAGCGTCTTGCCGGTGATCTCGACGCCCATGAACTTCGACTTTTCCCACTTGCCGGCCTGGGTCGAGGCGTCGGCGGCAGGCAGCTGGCGGGCGACGGCGAACATCAGGGCAATGGCATGCTCGGCGGTGGTGATCGAGTTGCCGAACGGGGTGTTCATGACGATGATGCCGCGGCGCGAGGCGGCCGGGATGTCGACATTGTCGACGCCGATGCCGGCGCGGCCGATGACCTTGAGATTGGTCGCGGCGGCGATCAGCTTTTCCGTCGCCTTGGTGGCGGAGCGGATGGCGAGACCATCGTAATTGCCGATGATCTCGGCGAGCTTTTCCTTGTCCTTGCCGAGCTTCGGCTGGAAATCGACTTCTACACCGCGGTCGCGGAAGATCTGGACGGCGGTTTCCGAAAGTTCATCGGATACGAGAACGCGAGGTGCCATGTGAGGCCTCCTTCAAAGGGGTTCAGGTCTGGTACGGATACGGGAATGGGCGGCTTCGCCCGAAGAGCGAAGCCGGATCAGTCTCAGGCGGCCTTGAGCGCAGCCTTCTGGGTCTCGAACGCCCAGGTCAGCCAGGACATCAGCGCCTGCATGTCGGCGGTCTCGATCGTCGCGCCGGCCCAGATCCTGAGGCCCGACGGGGCGTCGCGATAGGCGCCGATGTCGAAGGCGACGCCTTCCTTGTCGAGCGCGGTGACCATGCCCTTGGCAAAGGCGGCCTGGGCATCGGCATCGAGCGCCGCCACGTCCTTGTCGACGATGGTGAGGCACACCGAGGTGTTGGAGCGGGTCGCCGGAACCTTGGCGAGGTTGGCGATCCAGTCATTGGCCTCGACGAAGTCGAACAACACCTTGGCATTGGCATCGGCGCGCGCCATCAGGCCCTTCAGTCCACCGATCGACTGGGCCCAGAGGAGCGCATCGATATAGTCCTCGACACAGAGCATCGACGGCGTGTTGATGGTTTCGCCGGTGAAAATGCCCTCGATCAGCTTGCCGCCCTTGGTCATGCGGAAGATCTTCGGCAGCGGCCAGGCGGGAACGTAGGATTCCAGACGCTCGACGGCGCGCGGCGACAGGATCAGCATGCCGTGACCGCCCTCGCCGCCCAGAACCTTCTGCCAGGAGAAGGTGACGACGTCGAGCTTGGTGAAATCCATGTCCTGGGCAAAGGCCGCCGAGGTGGCGTCGCAGATCGTCAGGCCCTTGCGGTCCGCCGGAATGAAATCGGCGTTCGGGACGCGCACGCCGGAAGTGGTGCCGTTCCAGGTAAAGACGACGTCACGGTCAAAATCGACGGCGGCGAGATCGGGAAGCTCGCCATACGGCGCTTCGAACTTGCGGACGTCCTTGAGCTTCAGCTGCTTGACGACGTCGGTGACCCAGCCGGCGCCGAAGCTTTCCCAGGCAAGCATGTCGACGCCGCGCTCACCGAGCAGCGACCAGAGCGCCATTTCGACGGCGCCGGTGTCGGAAGCGGGAACGATGCCGATGCGATAGTCCGCAGGGACGTTCAGAATTTCGCGGGTGAGATCGATGGCCTGCTTCAGCTTGGCTTTGCCGACCTTGGCGCGGTGCGAGCGACCGAGCGGGGCATCGCCAAGCGCTTCGAGCGACCAACCGGGGCGCTTCGAGCAAGGGCCAGAAGAAAAATGGGTGTTGTTCGGACGCAGGTCCGGCTTGGCGAGTGTCGTCATCGTGCTACCCTTCCAGGTATATGGCCTCTCGTTGGGGAGAGGTGTCCCGCCGTCGGAATTACGCCTGTCGAAAATCGACGTCAAGAAAATTCGATGTCGCAGCCAGAAGATTTTTTGACGCACCTGTGAAGCTGCCCCGGCCACCTGAAATACAGCCTGAACGCGAAAAGGCCGCCCACTGCGGGCGGCCTTCAGCAATTCAAAGGGCGATGGAATTACTTGTAGACGATCGGCTCCGGCGGGGGCTCGTAGGCCACCGGCTGCTCGCAGCCGCCGAACAGGTAGCGGGCACCGACATGTGCTTCGTGGCTGTAGAAGCCCTTGTCGCGGCCCGGACCGCCATTTTCCTCGAAGCCGAACATGCCGCCGGCAAGCGTATGACGGAAGCGGTAGCCGACATCGGCCTTGACATTGCAGGTGACGTCGATGGAGGCGCCGGCCATCAGCTGATAGGCAAACCGCCAGTTGTGGTATCCCTTGTGCGTGACAGTGTCGTCGCAACCACCGCCATCGTCCTGGCAGGCCGTGTTGCGCAGCTTGTCCCACTTGACGTAGGCGCCGCCGATACCACCGCCGACATACGGGGTGATCATGCCGTAGGTGCCGAGGTCGACATAGGCATTGGCCATCAGGTGGTAGGCGCGCATGGCCGAGACGTCGCTCGACGTGCAGGGCTCGAGCGGGCTGCCGCAGGACCCTGAGGTGGAGCCTTCGAAATCGGACTTGAACATGTAGTCCAGCGTCAGGTCCGTGCGAAGGTAGTTGTTGACCTGATAACCGACGCCGACGCCGAGGGTGAAGTTGTCCTTCAGCTCCGTATCGTCGAAATCGACCAGGTTGCCGTTGGAGCCCTGATAAAATTCGGCGCCACGCATCTTGTTGAAGGAATAGCCGACATCGCCGCGCAGGTACCAGCCGGAAGCCTCCGAGACTTCGACTTCGGGCGCCATGATCGGGGCAGGCTCAGGCTGATAAATGTCCGCAGAATGGGCTGCTGTGCCGGCGAGCAGAACGGCAGCCACGGCGAAAAGGCTCGTCTTCATGGCAAGATACTCCAATATCCATCGTTGTTGCACGGGCCTTGTTTCGGCCGATGTTCCTATCGACATGGATAATGAAGTAGAAAGGTTAAGGTGCGCTTAACTACGTCCGTTTACCTTCATCACTGAGGATATTCTTGCGGCCCGGCACAAAGCGGGGCTTCGACTGCCGCCGATCAAGCCCCTCCGACGCCTCCCGACCTCCACCCGCGACCGCTCTCCCCAGTACGGAAAAAAGGGGCCGGAAGCGTGCTTCCGACCCCTTTTTGGAGAATCACAGTTGCGGCGACAGGCTTCAGCTTGCCCGGCGCATTTGCTGGGCGCCCTGGCCCGGCTGGCCGGCGGAATGGCCGCCGCCAAGCGAGAACTGCCCGAGGCGCTGGTCCATCTCGCCCGCCTCCTGGGCAAGCCGATGGATCGCCGCCGTCGTTTCCTCGACCATGGCCGCGTTCTGCTGTGTCATGGCGTCGAGCTGGTTAACCGAGCCGTTGATTTCCGAGAGTGTCTGGGCTTCCTCGCGGGTCGAGCTCATGATCTCGCTGATGCGGCCATTGATCGCCAGAACGTGGGAGCCGATGCCCTGAAGCGCGGCCCCCGCCTTCTCGACGAGCGTTACGCCATGGCTGACCTCGGTGGTCGATTTCGCCAGCAGCGCGGCAATCTGCTTGGCAGCCGCAGCCGATCGCTGGGCAAGTTCGCGCACTTCCTGGGCGACCACGGCAAAACCCTTGCCGCTTTCGCCGGCTCTTGCCGCTTCCACGCCGGCATTGAGGGCGAGAAGGTTGGTCTGGAAGGCAATCTCGTCGATCACGCCGATGATCTGGTTGATCTCCTGCGACGAACCCTGGATTGCCTCCATCGCGGCAATGGTCTCGCGCATGATGTGGCTCGACTGTTCCGTATCGTTCTTGGCGTTGCGGGCGATCTTCTCCGCATCCTCGGCGCGGGCGATCTGGGTGCGCACGCCTTCGGTGATCGCCTTGATGGCGCTGGCCGTCTCGGTCAGGGCCGCCGCCTGCCGTTCGGTGCGTTCGGCCAGCTGGTCCGCGCCGGAGCGCATCTCGTCGGACCCTTCGCGCACGGCGACCGAGTTGCCGCCGATGCCGGCGAGCGTGACGCTGAGCGTCGAGAGCGCCTTGTTGAAGTTGTGGCGGAGCGATTCCAGCTCCTGCGGGAAGGCGCTGCGGAGCTCGAAGGCGAGATCGCCGCGTGCCAGCCGGTCGAGGCCCTCGTCGAGGGCAGCGACGACCGCCTGCAGGCTCTGGGCTTCCGTCTCCCGTTCCGCCATGCGCTGGCGACGCTCGATGTCGGCGCGTTCGCGTTCGGAGCGGGTGTCACTTTCGAGGCGCTGCTGTTCGATCAGGCCGAGGCGGAAGCGCTCCAGCGCCTTGGCCATGGTGCCGATCTCGTCATGACGGTCCTGGTTGGCGACCGCATCGTCGAGTTTGCCATTGGCGACGTCACCGGTGACGGTGGCGAGCCGGGCGAGCGGCGCAAACAGCCGGCTGGTCAGATAACCGGTGGCGATCGCCATCACGACCAGCACGATGATCGCCGTCACGAACAGCGTCATGGCGATATGCCAGGAACCGGCACCGAGTTCGGCATGCGTCAGGCTCTCGGCGACCAGATATTTGTCGCCGCCGTAGGACACCGGACGGCCATAGGCATTGGCCGAACCATCGGCGCGCTCGAACTTGGAGATGACGATCTTTTCGCCGTTGATCGCGTCGGCGGGGAAACCGAAGGGTGCCGCGGAAATGTCGGCGAGCTTGCCGTCAGCCGAGAGGCTGATGCCGGTTCCGTCCTGGGAAAGGATCGCCACCTGCTCGCCGCTATCGCCATTGATGCCCTTGGAGAGGATGCTGGTGATGGCGCTGTCCTTGAGCTGGAACAGGATCGCGCCCTTGAAGGAACCGTACTTGACCACCGGAACGGCGAAATAGATGTCCGGCGACTGCGGATTGCTGCCAGCCTTCAGACCCGAGAAACGCGTCGGGGCGGCATCCTCGACGGCCTTGCCGGCCTCTTCGACGCTGCGGGCAAAAGCACGGCCGAGACCGCTCTCGGCCAGCGGACCGCTGGCGACGTTTTCGGCGAAGGTCTCGCCCTTCTTGTAGGAATAAATGACGTTGCCGGTCTGGTCGACGATCAAGAGGTCGCGGAACTGGGTGCCCTTGAGGAAACCGGCAACCTGCGTCTGGACCGTCTCATGGCTCGAATAGTAGAAGCCGCTCGGCCCCTCCGGCTTCAGCAGCTTTTCCAGCTCGGCCGGATTGGGGTTCTTGGTGATGAAGACGTCGCGCAGTTCCTTGCGGGCGTCGCCGGACGTCTTGACGATCGTGTTCCAGCCGCTCTTCATCGCAGTGATCGACTGCTGCAGGCTTTCGATCTTGGCGATCGAGGTCGCCTGATTCTCCAGTTGCGCCAGCTGTTCGTTGAGAATGTCACCGCGGAAGGTCAGCGTGGAACTCATCGACCGGAAGGTCTGATCCTCGAACACGGCGCTGGAGGTGGAATAGGCGAGAACGTTCAGCAGCCCTACCGACAACACGGTCAGCAGGAGAAAGATGCCGATGACCTTGGAGGACAGCGAGTTGAAACGACTAGTCATCTTGAATCCCGTTTTGCCACGCCCCACTCTGCGCGTAGGTGCCGTTTGAATGCGACTTGACGGCCAGGAGCGCACTCCTCGCCGGCAGATGCTCTACGGTCGGGACTTTTCTTTAAACGCCGGTTAAAAAGCGCCGCTATTTCTCATCACAAAGTCGAATTAACGGCCTTGTGCCCTCAAGCGAGCATTTTTTCGCGGAGGTCGGCAAAGATTTCGACGGATCGCAGCCGTTGCTCCACGGAATGGATCGGCATGGACACGATCAGTTCGTCCGCACCCGTCATCTTGAGGAATTCCGCAAGCTTGGTCCGGGCCGTCGCCGCGGCGCCGACCACGGCATAGCGCAGGGTATGCTCGACCCCATAGCGCTCGACCTCGCTCCAGTACCCTTCCATGGTTTCGATCGGCCGTGGAAACGCCTTGCGCACGTTGCGGCGCAGGTTGACGAACTGCTGCTGCGAGGAGGTGAACAAATGCGCAGCCTCGGCGTCCGTTTCCGCGGCGACGCCCATGATGCCGACCATGACATACGGCTTGTCGAGTTCGTCGGAGGGCTGGAAACGCTCCCGATAGATCGAGATCGCCTCCATCAGCTGATCGGGAGCGAAGTGCGAGGCAAAGGCGTAGGGCAGCCCGAGCGCTGCCGCGAGGTGAGCGCTGTAGAGGCTGGAGCCGAGCAGCCAGAGCGGCACATGGCTGCGCATGCCCGGCACTGCGAGCAGGGCCTGGTCGTCCGACGGCTCGCCCAGCAGACGCCTGAGTTCGATGATGTCGTGCGGGAAACTCTCCGTCCCGGCCTCCATGTTACGCCTCAGTGCCCGGGCGGTGCGCATGTCGGTTCCCGGCGCGCGACCGAGGCCGAGATCAACACGGCCGGGAAACAGCGCCTCGAGCGTGCCGAACTGCTCGGCAATGACCAGCGGCGCATGGTTCGGCAGCATGATGCCGCCCGAGCCGATGCGGATGCGCTTCGTTGCGGCGCCGACATGGCCGATCACGACGGAGGTTGCGGCACTGGCGATCCCCGGCATGCCGTGATGCTCGGCCAGCCAGAAGCGGTTGTAACCGCAATCCTCGGCCTTGATCGCCATCAGCCGGGAGGCGTCGAGGGCTTCGGAGATCGTGTGGCCCTCGGCGATGGGCGAGAGATCGAGGATGGAAAAGGGGATCATGGCGCGGGTCCGGTCTGTAGGTCAGGGCAGAGCCCCCTATGTATGGAGCGCTGCGTCAAATGCCAGAGCCGGAATGACGAGTTTCGCTGATCGTCACTTCAATGTTTTTGTTTTGTTCACTTAATTCTGGCAGACCGGCAGACAGGAAGCTAGAGTGACACCATGCAGAACGCGATTCGAATTATCGGCATTGATCCGGGCCTGAGACGCTGCGGCTGGGGCGTCATCGAGACGCTCGGCAACTCGCTGAGGTTCGTCGCCTCCGGCACCGTGACTTCCGACGGCGACATGGATCTGGCCTCGCGCCTCTGCCAGTTGCATGACGGGCTCTCCGAAGTCGTGCACGCCTACCAGCCGCACGAGGCGGCGGTCGAACAGACCTTCGTCAACAAGGACGCGGTCGCCACCCTGAAGCTCGGCCAGGCCCGCGGCATCGCCATGCTGGTCCCGGCGCGGGCTGGACTGCGGGTGGCGGAATATGCGCCCAATGCAGTGAAGAAGGCCGTCATCGGCGTCGGCCATGGCGAGAAGCAGCAGATCCACATGATGCTGAAGATCCTCATGCCCAAGGCCGAGTTCAAGGGCAATGACGCCGCCGACGCGCTCGCCATCGCCATCTGCCACGCCCACAATCGCGGCGGCGATCGCATGCGCCAGGTGCTGGCCAGCGTCTAGTTTGTTCTTGACTTGTTCCGCCAGTAAGATATTTTCTTACCGCAGAAGGAGCGAGATCATGCGCGTCACATCCAAGGGTCAGGTCACCATACCCCGCGACTTGCGCGAACTGGTCGGCATCGAGCCGAACAGCGAGGTCGTCTTCACCGTCGAAAACGGCAAGTTGACCTTGGCGCCGAAAGCCAACCGGCATTCCGATGCAGAGCGGACCCGTCTCGCCGCCTTGATGCAGGCCCTCGACGCACTGGAGGGAACCGGTGACCAGACAATCGACGCCGATGCGCTGATGACTATGACAAGGGATCGCTGATCCATGGCGACATTGGTGGATACGAATGTCCTGGTCGATGTGGCGGTGCGCGACCCGGTCTGGCTGGGCTGGTCGCGCGCGGCGCTGACCCGGGCCGCGGCCGAACAGCCGCTGGTGATCAATCCGGTCATCTATGCCGAGTTTTCCGTGCGCTACGACGATATCGAGACGGTCGACCAACTGCTTCCGCAATCCGATTTCCACCGCGAGGGTTTGCCCTGGGCGGCCGCCTTTGCCGCCGGCGTGGCCTTCCGTAGGTACCGTAATACGGGCGGAACACGCGAGCGTGTCCTGCCGGACTTCATGATCGGTGCGCATGCCGCCATTCGCGGCTATTCGATCCTCACGCGCGATCCGAAAGGTTACCGCAGCTATTTTCCGATGGTTCCCCTCATCACCCCCGAAACCCATCCCTGACGGATCTCTCCCATGATCGGCAAGCTCAAAGGCACCATCGACGAAATCGGCGACGACTATGCGCTGATCGACGTACATGGCGTCTGCTACGTCGCCTTCTGCTCCTCGCGCACGCTGTCGCGCCTCGGTTCGCCGGGCGAGGCCGCAGTGCTGTTCATCGAGACCTATGTCCGCGAGGACCAGTTGAAGCTGTTCGGTTTCATGACGGCGCTGGAGCGCGAATGGTTCAATCTCCTGCAGAGCGTCCAGGGTGTCGGCGCCAAGGTAGCACTTGCCCTGCTGTCGACCCTCACCCCCTCCGAACTCGCCAATGCCATCGCCCTGCAGGACAAGACGGCGGTGTCGCGCGCGCCGGGTGTCGGCCCGAAGGTCGCGGTCCGCATCATCACCGAACTGAAGAACAAGGCACCCGCCTTTGCCGGCGAGGCCGCCGCCAATATCGGCCTCAAGCAGGAGCTCGGCGAAGGCGTCGCCCCTGCCCCCGTTGCCGATGCCGTCTCGGCGCTTACCAATCTCGGCTATTCCCGCGAGCAGGCCGCCAATGCCATCTCCGCCGCCCTGAAGAACGGCGGCGAAGGCGCCGACAGCGCGAAGTTGATCCGGCTGGGGCTGAAGGAGCTGTCTCGGTAGGAATTGGTACGCAGACGAAATGCTGATATGCTTCTCGTAAGAATTCCTTGAGGAGGTAAGACATGGGTGCCTTTACCGTTATGACCTCCAAGGGTCAGATTACGATCCCGAGTGAAGTGCGCGAAGCGTTGAAACTCGAACCCGGAACACGCTTCTATGTGTCGGCGCGCAACGGTCAGGTCGTGGCAATCCCGAAGAACAGAAAGCTGTCGGAATTCGCCGGAATCCTAGGCAACCCGCCTGTCGGCGTCAGCCTCACGGTCGAGGAAATGGACGAAGCTATAGCGCAACACGTGTTCGAGGATGACCAACGCATCAGGCGCGAATGGTCGGAGGCTGAGCGGTGATCGGCATCGACACCAATGTTCTGGTGCGGTTTCTCGTCGATGACGACCCCGCCCAGAACGCCTTGGCGCGCACGTTTCTTTCGGCGAGAACGGCCGAGGAACCGGCATATATAAGTGCGATCGTCATCGCAGAAACCGTCTGGATCCTGCACAACAGGCTGCAATACCCGATGTCCACCGTAGCAGAGCTTTTTCAGAATCTCCTGGCGGCGGACGGCCTCGTCATCGAATATACGGAAGAGCTCGACGCCCTGCTGAGCACCGGCCAGCCCTTGGCCGATCTAGCGGACCACCTGATCGCATGGGCTGCGAAACGGGCAGGAGCTCCAACTACCCTGACCTTCGACAAACGCGCCGCCTCCCGCGTGCCCGGCATGGAATTACTCGTATGAGCACCCCGAACCCCATCCTCTCCCCCGACAAGCGGGGCGAAGACCTTGATACGGCGCTGCGCCCGCAGTCGCTCGACGAATTCACCGGCCAGGCGGAAGCGCGCGCCAACCTGAAGATCTTCATCGAGGCGGCCAAGAACCGGGGCGAGGCGCTCGACCACGTCCTGTTCGTCGGCCCGCCGGGGCTCGGCAAGACGACGCTCGCCCAGATCATGGCCAAGGAACTCGGCGTCAACTTCCGCTCGACCTCCGGCCCGGTCATAGCCAAGGCCGGCGACCTTGCCGCGCTTCTGACCAATCTCGAAGAGCGCGACGTGCTCTTCATCGATGAAATCCACCGGCTCAACCCGGCGGTCGAGGAAATCCTCTACCCAGCGATGGAGGACTACCAGCTCGACCTGATCATCGGCGAAGGCCCGGCCGCCCGCTCGGTGAAGATCGACCTTTCCAAGTTCACCCTCGTTGCCGCCACCACCCGCCTGGGGCTGTTGACCACGCCACTGCGTGACCGTTTCGGCATTCCGGTGCGCCTCTCCTTCTACACGGTCGAGGAACTGGAACTGATCGTGCGGCGCGGCGCCCGGCTGATGGGGCTCGGCATGACCGACGAAGGCGCCCGCGAGATCGCACGCCGCGCCCGCGGCACGCCGCGCATCGCCGGCCGGCTGCTGCGCCGCGTGCGCGACTTCGCCGAAGTGGCCCGCGCCGAGGCCGTTACCCGCGAGATCGCCGACGAGGCGCTGACCCGGCTCCTGGTCGACAATATGGGCCTCGACCAGCTCGACAAGCGCTATCTCAACATGATCGCCGTCAACTTCGGAGGCGGCCCGGTTGGCATCGAGACGATCGCCGCCGGCCTCTCCGAACCCCGCGACGCGATCGAGGACATCATTGAGCCCTACATGATCCAGCAGGGCTTCATCCAGCGCACGCCGCGCGGCCGCGTGCTGACCACCACGGCGTGGAAGCATCTCGGGCTGCAGCCGCCGAAGGATCTGGAGGCCGCCCAGTTCCGCCTGACGCTGGAAGACGACTGAGCGGGGAAGTATCCGCGCGCGACGACCGCTGGATCGCCGACGAAGGGGACGCAATGGCATGACCGAGGTCTACGATCCCACCCGCGTATTCCGCAAGCTCGCCCGAGCCAATGCGCTCGCCAATCTGCGCCTGTACAAGGCGGTGGCGCTTCTGCAGCCCGGCGAGTTCGAGGCCACCCGCACGAGCTTCTTCCCGTCGATCCGGGCGACGCTCAACCATATCCTGATCATCGACTGGTTCTACGTCGATGCCCTCGAGGGCGGCACGCTCGGCCCGAAGGCGTGGGAAAACGAGGAGCCCTTTGCCAACCCGGCAGAACTGCGCGCCGCACAGGCCGAGGTCGACCGCCGGCTGCTGAACCTCTGCGACCGCCTGACGCCCCTCGACCTGGCCCGCCCCGCCGCGGTCCATCGCGGCAGCCGTATCCAGACCGACCGTCTCGACGACATTCTCAGCCACGTGTTCCAGCACCAGACCCATCATCGCGGTCAGGTCCATGCCATGCTCGCCGGCACCAGCCTGAAGCCGCCGCAACTGGACGAATTCATTGTCGGCGACGACGCGCAGGCGCGCGCTGTGGAGATGGCCGAGCTCGGATGGAGCGAAACGGAGCTTATGGGCTGAATTTCAGGCTCAGACGCTGTCGGCCAGACAGTGGACCGTGCTTTCCAGCAGCGACAGGCCGCCCGGCTTCCAGCCAAGCGCCCGGATCTTGTCCGTGACCATCTCCGCCACCACAGTCTTGTCTGCGGGCTCAGGCAACGGATGCAGCGACCGGGTCGCCAACTTCAACGCGGTGAGGATTTCGTGGCTGTCGGTGACGATGTCGGAAACGTTGAACGCCTCTCCACCCACCTTTGCCGTGTCGCTCTCCAGCATAAGCCGCACCGCCTGGCCGACGTCACGACCATGCACTTCCGAGCCGGCGCGCACCGGCACCGCCCTGCCCGCCTGATAGTCGGCGAACAGTCCGTCCCACTTGTTCGGCCTGAGATGCCCATAGACGCCGGTCAGCCTGAGGCTTGATCCGGCAAAACCCGGGCCGGACATATCCGCCAGCACCTGCTCCGCCAGCAGTTTGACTTCGCCGTAGAGGCTCGTCGGATGCAGCTCGGCCGTCTCGACCAGCGGCTCCCCCGGCGCAATGCCGTCATAGACCGCCCGGCTTGACAGGAAGACAACACGCCGGACGCCAGCGCGTCTGGCCGCTTCGAACAGGCGAACCGTGCCATCGAGATTGAGCCGGCGGAACCGCACCGGATCGTCGCCCTCCCCGCCCCGGTATTTCCCCGCCACGTGATCGAAGGCGGCATGGACGAAGACATAGGTCTCGTCGAAGGCCTCGATCTGATCGAGATCAGGATCGAGCGACATCGACCGGAACTTGACGGGCCGGGAGAAGTATCCCGCCAGAGGCGCAGCGCGTCCGCCGACGGTCACGTCGTAGCCGACCGAAAGCAGTGCCTCGACGACATATCGGCCGACCAGCCCCGTCCCGCCGGAAACCAGGACCTTCATGCCGCCGCCGGTACCGGATTGGCAAGCGCCCCGACATCAGGAATGGCCTCGCCGGCATAATAGGCTTGCCACAGGTCGATCAGCGGCTTGAGAACCGCCGCCTTCGGATGGTCGGCTTCCCACGGCTTTTCATATTGGTAGTGCAGCACGCCGATCTCTTTCCAGTCCCACAGTTCGGGCAGGTTGAACCAGACATATTGCAGCATGTTCATGAACACCGGCAGGCCGTGCCAGTCGGGAAAGAAGGTTTCGAGAAACGTCTGGTCGGTGCGCCGCCAGAACACATCCGGCTCGTCCAGCTGCTTGAGCATGGCACCGAAGGTGGCGAGCGACGGCTTGGCGACGAACACGCCTGAATTCAGCCGGTGGAAATCGGCAAGGCTCTCATAGACGTTCGGCGCGGCAGAAAATTCCGGGTAGTCGAACAGCTTGTCGATGTTCTTCAGCACGATCGCGTCCGCATCGATGAAGACGCAGGTGGCGTAGTCGATCAGCTGCCAGAGCCTGAGCTTGCAGAAATTGTCGAGCGGCGAGTGGAAAGCCGGCTTGCGCCCCTTGGTGAAGGGCGCATTCGCATGCAGATTGCCGCGCGCATGGCGCAGGTTGAACGCATGCGAGAGCGGCAGGTGGTCGACCTCCACCAGCCGGCAGCCGAGCGTTTCCAGCGGCCGGAGGGCACTGGCCTCCACTCCGCCGGTAAAGAGCACGACGATGTCGGCCGGGCTTCCCGTCAGCCGGATCGACCTTGCCAGCGCGACCGCCCCCATCGCGTAGTCGGCATTGGTCACCAGGGTGACGAAGGCATTGCGCGACCCGGCCGTCGTCTCCGGCCGAATGCCGCGCAGCATTTCCGTACCCATCATCATGACACGGATTTCAGCTTCTTGCCTTCCGGGTCGCGGTTGATCGTCTTGGCGATGTCCTTGGTCCAGGCCGAGACGGCCGGCACGCGCGAACGATCGACGCGATAGGCGAACTTCCGGGCCACATCGACGATCTCGTCGAGCAGGCCGCCCTTCAGAGTCGTCGGCTCGAGCCCGAGGCCGAGGAACTTCTCGTTCTTGACGATCAGGTCGTTTTCCGGGGCTTCCTTGCGCGGATTGGGCAGCCAGGCGATCTCGGCGCCGGTCATCTTCGAGATCATCTCGGCGAGGTCGCGCACCCGATGCGTTTCCGTCATCTGGTTGAAGATCTCGACGCGCGAGCCCCGTGCCGGCGGGTTCTTCAGCGCGATTTCGATACAGCGCACCGAGTCCTGGATATGGATGAAGGCGCGGGTCTGTCCGCCCGTGCCATGCACGGTCAGCGGGTAACCGATCGCCGCCTGGATCAGGAAGCGGTTGAGCACGGTGCCGTAGTCACCGTCATAGTCGAAGCGGTTGACGAGCTGCGCGTGGCGGCGGGTCTGTTCGGTGTGGGTCCCCCAGACGATGCCCTGGTGCAGGTCGGTGATCCGAAGGCCGTCATTCTTGGCATAGAACTGGAACAGCAGCTGATCGAGGCACTTCGTCATGTGGTAGATCGAGCCGGGATTGCTCGGGTAGAGGATCTCCTGCGAAACCGTCTCCCCTTGCGTCGTCTCGATGCCGACCGGCAGATAGCCTTCCGGGATCGCCGCACCGACGGTCGAATAGCCGTAGACGCCCATGGTGCCGAGATGGACGAGGTGCGAATCGAGGTTGAGCTCGGTCAGCGCGTTCAACAGATTGTGCGTGGCGCTCACATTATTGTTGACCGTGTAGTTCTTGTGGCGGTCGCTCTTCATCGAATAGGGCGCGGCGCGCTGCTCGGCGAAATGGATGATCGCATCCGGGCGGTTCTCCGCCAGCCAGTTCTTCAGCAGCTCATAGTCCTTGGCGAGATCGATCAGGTGGAAATGGATCCGCCGCCCTGTCTCTGCATGCCATATGCGGGTGCGCTCCTGGATCGAGTCCATCGGCGTCAGCGACTGCACGCCGAGCTCGGTATCGATCCAGCGGCGCGACAGGTTGTCGAGGATATGGACGTCGTGGCCGGCATCGGAGAGGTGCAGGGAAGTCGGCCATCCAACGAACCCGTCTCCGCCCATGACTGCAATTTTCATATGATAGTCTCCTGTGCCGGTGAGCCCCAAAATCTGATAATGCCAATTTGTGACAGAACTACAATGGGAGCCGAAAGGCTATGCACCAATGCGTGTCCGGTTCCCGGGAAAATAAGGTAAGAGCATGAATCAAAAGACGATTTCTCTCTGTGGAGAATTGACGGACGATGATCACCGTCTGATCCAGCGCGTCTATTATGAAGACACCGATTTCTCCGGCCTCGTCTATCACGCCCGTTATCTGCATTTCCTCGAGCGCGGCAGGACCGACTACCTGCGCTGTCTCGGCGTCGAACAGAGCGCCTTGATCGGCATGGACGAGGAAGGCCTCGTTTTCGTCGTCCACCGGATGGAAATCGACTTCAAGGCGCCGGCTCGCATGGACGATGTGCTGGAGATCCGGACGGTCACCACCAAGGCCGGCGGCGCCAAGATGGTGCTGGAACAGGAAATCCGACGCGATGGCGACCTGCTGATCGCCGCCAAGGTTGTCATCGCCGTGGTCAATCGCATCGGCCGGCCGCGGCGCCTGCCCGAAGGGCTTGCCGCCCGCTTCCTCGGCTGATCGGTCGTCACTCGCACCCGCGCGCTAACGGTCCCTTAACGATAATGATGTCTTACTGCCGCCAGGGAAATTTGTGCGACGCACGCCTTCCTTTGACCAAATTTGAAGGCAAGAAGGCAATCTGGGAGCTTGAAGCGGAATAAGGGCGTTCGGCAATGGCAACCGCACAATTCCGCAACAGAGCTTTTTCACCGCCCGGTCATGTGCCGGGCGTTTGGATTTCGGGGATTTAAAAGCGATGGAAGAAGTAGGTTTGGCAGCGGCGACGCATGACGTGAGCCTTTGGGCGCTGTTCATGCAGGCTGGTTTCGTCGTCAAGTTGGTCATGCTCGGACTGCTCGCCGCCTCGGTCTGGACCTGGGCGATCGTCATCGACAAGTTCATGAGCTATTCGCGCGCGCGCCGCCAGTTCGACCAGTTCGAACAGGTGTTCTGGTCCGGCCAGTCGCTCGAGGAACTCTACCGGACGCTCGCCGAACGCAGCAATACCGGGCTTGCCGCCATGTTCGTCGCCGCCATGCGCGAATGGAAGAAGAGCTTCGAGCGTGGCGCCCGCTCGCCGATCGGCCTGCAGATGCGTATCGACCGCGCCATGGACGTGACGCTCGCCCGCGAATCGGAAACCCTCGAGGCCCGCCTTTCTTCGCTCGCCACCATCGGCTCGGCGGCACCCTTCGTCGGTCTGTTCGGCACGGTCGTCGGCATCATGACCTCGTTCCAGGCAATCGCCGGCTCCAAGTCGACCAACCTTGCGGTCGTCGCCCCCGGTATCGCGGAAGCGCTGCTCGCCACCGCGATCGGCCTTGTCGCCGCTATCCCGGCAGTCATCGCCTACAACAAATTCTCCGGCGAGGCAGGCAAGCTGACCGCCCGCATGGAGGGCTTTGCCGACGAATTCTCCGCCATTCTTTCGCGCCAGATCGATGAGAAGCTGCAGCCTCGTCAGGCCGCGCAGTAAACGTCCGGCTTAGGAGACGCATAGCATGGGTATGAATGTTGGATCGAGCGGTGGCGGCGGTGGCCGTCGCGGCGGAAGGCGTGGCGGCAAGAAGGCGCCGATCAGCGAGATCAACGTCACGCCGATGGTCGACGTCATGCTCGTGCTCCTGATCATCTTCATGGTCGCGGCGCCGATGATGACGGTCGGCGTGCCGATCGACCTGCCGGAAACCCAGGCGAAAGCGATGAATTCCGACACCCAGCCGATCACCATCTCGGTGAACCCGGCCGGGGAAATCTATCTCCAGGAAACGGCGATCCCCCTCGAAGACGTGGTTGCCAAGCTCGAGGCGATCGCCACCACCGGCTACAACGAACGCATCTACGTGCGCGGCGATACCGCCGCTGCCTACGGCACCGTCATGCAGGTCATGGCACGCATATCCGCGGCCGGTTTCAAGAATATCGGCCTCGTGACCCTGCAAGAACAGGACAAGTGATCGGACGCGATGAGAGCTAGTCTCATTTCTTCGGCTGTGCTGCACGGGCTGGCGCTTGCTTTCGCGCTGGTCAGCATCAGCGCGCCCGAATCCTTCGACGTCGCGGACGTCGAGGCGCTGCCGGTCGATATCGTGCCGATCTCGGAAATCACCCAGATCCAGCAGGGCGACAAGAGCGCCCCGGTCGCCGAGAAATCGGCCCCCGTGCCGACCAAGAAGCCGACCTCCGTTCCCGATGCGCAGAACGTCGGCGAGAACGATGTCGACCTGAAGTCGGTGCCGAAGCCGGTCGAGAAGCCGACCAAGGCGGAATCCTCGGCAGCACCCGAGAAGGTTGAGAAGGTCCAGCCGACCCAGGATGACGTGACCAACGACATCAAGGACATCATCAAGGAAGAAACGGTTGCCGAGCCGACCGAGGTCGCCAAGGCCGAACCGGCGAAGCCAGAAGTGACGCCCGAGCCCAAGCCGCCGGCCGAGAGCGAACCGAAGCCGGAAGAGGCTCAGGCCGAGGAAATTCCGTTGCCCGACAGCGTTCCGGTTCCGACCGCCAAGCCGAAGCCCGAAAAGCCGAAGCCGGCCGAGGCGAAGCCCGCGGAGACCAAGCCGACCCAGAGCGAGACGGCCAAGGCTGATAACAAGAAGAAGGACGTCAAGACCCAGGAGACGGCGAAGTCGAAATCCGCCAAGGAGAGCGACTTCAACGCCGACGAGGTCGCGGCCCTCCTGAACAAGAACGACCCGACCGCCGGCGGCGCCAAGGCATCGCCGGACAAGGCGGCCTTCGGCGGCAAGAAGACCACCGGCGGCTCGGAGCTCAGCCAGAGCGAGATGGACGCGCTGCGCGGCCAGATCCAGAACAACTGGTCGGTCATTCCGGGCCTCGCCGATGCGGCGGACGTCCGCATCAAGGTGAAATTCCAGCTCGACGAGTCCGGCGAGCTGATCGGCGAACCGGAAGTCACCGCGACCGGCGGAACGCCGCAGACCCAACAAGTGCTGATGGGCGGCGCACGCCGCGCCGTCCTGCGCTCCGCCCCCTTCAAGAACCTTCCCCGGGACAAATACGATGCCTGGTCGGAAGTGATCGTCAATTTCGACCCCAGCGAACTGATGTAAGAGCTGAAAGGCTTGGATCCTATGATGAAACTCAACCTTCTTCGAACCCTGATGGTGATCGTCGGCTTGGCCGGCGCCTTTGCCACCCCGGCGAGCGCAGTCGTCGAAATCAACATCAACAAGGGCAATGTCGAGCCGCTGCCGATCGCGATCACCGACTTCGTCTCCGGCGACGGCATCGGCGCGAAGATCGCCGCCGTCGTCGAGGCCGACCTCAAGCGCTCCGGCCTCTTCGCCCCGGTCAACCGCGCGGCCTTCATCGAGAAGATCACCAATCCCGACCAGGCTCCGCGCTTCGAGGACTGGAAGGTGGTCAACGCCCAGGCGCTCGTCGTCGGCCGGATCAGCAAGGAAGGCGACGGTCGTCTTCGCGCCGAGTTCCGCCTGTGGGACACCTTTGCCGGCCAGCAGATGACCGGCCAGCAGTTCTACACCCAGCCGGAGAACTGGCGGCGCGTCGCCCACATCATCGCCGATGCGATCTATGAGCGCATCACCGGCGAGAAGGGCTATTTCGACACCCGCATCGTCTTCGTCTCGGAAAGCGGTCCGAAGACCGACCGCAAGCGCCAGCTCGCCATCATGGACCAGGACGGCGAGAACGTCCGCATGCTGACCGGCTCCAAGGACATCGTTCTGACGCCGCGCTTTTCGCCGAGCCGCCAGGAAGTGACCTACATGTCGTTCGAAGGCCAGCAGCCGCGCGTCTACCTTCTCCAGCTGGAGACCGGGCAGCGCGAAGTGGTCGGCAACTTCCCCGGCATGACCTTCTCGCCGCGCTTCTCGCCCGATGGCCAGCGCGTCATCATGAGCCTGCAGCAGGACGGCAACGCCAACATCTACACGATGGACCTGCGCTCGCGCACCACGACGCGCCTCACCTCGACGGCCGCGATCGACACCTCGCCGTCCTATTCCCCGGACGGCGCCCGGATCGTCTTCGAATCCGACCGCGGCGGCCGCCAGCAGCTCTACGTGATGAACGCCGACGGCTCTGGCCAGCAGCGCATCTCGTTCGGCGACGGCTCCTACTCGACCCCCGTCTGGTCGCCGCGCGGCGACCTGATCGCCTTCACCAAGCAGTCGGGCGGCAAGTTCTCGATCGGCGTGATGAAGACCGACGGCTCGGGCGAGCGCATCCTCACCTCCGGCTTCCACAATGAAGGCCCGACCTGGGCGCCGAACGGCCGCGTGCTGATGTTCTTCCGCCAGACCGCCGGCTCCGGCGGCCCGCAGCTTTATTCGATCGATCTGACCGGCTACAACGAGCAACTCGTCAAGACCCCGACCTACGCCTCCGATCCGGCCTGGTCGCCGCTTCTCGAATAGGCCGCATTCATGCCTCTTTCCTGCCGCAAGGTTCGCCCGAACAGCGCCTAGCGGCAGTGATTTGACACTTTCTTAACCATGTTCGTTGGATGCCGGTTAACCTCGAATGGTTAAAGTCCGGCAACCCTACGGAAAGACATCAAGGAGACCGGCTATGAGCCGCATTCACACTCCGGCGAAGAGCCGCATGCAGCAGATCGCCAGCAACCCGGCCGTCATCGCCATCGCCCTGACACTGGCGCTTGCCGGCTGCGCCTCGAAGAAGAACCTGCCGAACAGCGCCTCCGACCTCGGCCTCGGTGCCGGTGCGGCAACCCCGGGCTCGACCCAGGACTTCACCGTCAATGTCGGCGACCGCATCTTCTTCGACACCGACTCGACCTCGATCCGTGCCGACGCCCAGCAGATTCTCGACCGCCAGGCCCAGTGGCTTGCCAAGTATCCGAACTACGCGATTACCGTCGAAGGCCATGCCGACGAACGCGGCACCCGCGAATACAACCTGGCGCTCGGTGCCCGCCGTGCCGCCGTCACCCGCGACTACCTGGCGTCGCGCGGCGTTCCGGCGAGCCGCATGAAGACCATCTCCTACGGCAAGGAACGTCCGGTCGCCGTCTGCGACGACATCTCCTGCTGGTCGCAGAACCGTCGCGCGGTCACCGTGCTCGGCGGCGCCGGAATGTAATTTCCGCTTCAGGCGGCAGACTTGCGAAAGGCGGCTTCCCTCGGGGAGCCGCCTTTCGGCTTTTCTCCATACTTTGGCCGAACTTCGGTTGCTTTTTGCCGGCAATTGGAAAAAATCTTCCGGTTGCGCCAAACCCGGCGCGACGATTCATGAAGACAGGAACAATGACATGAAAAGACTTGTCATGGCCGCATTGCTCGGGGCGGCGACTGTGGCCGGCCTGCACGGAAACGCCAGTTCGATGCAGCTCCTAGCACCGCGCCCCGCGCCGGAAGCACGGACTGCCGAGACTGCGCCCGAGCGCGCGCCGGTGATACTCGCCCAGAGCGCCGATCCGTCGATCCGCATCCTGCAGCTCGAGGAGGAGATCCGCAACCTCAACGGCCGGATCGAGGAAATGAGCTTCCAGATCCTGCAGATGCAGGAGCAGATGCGCAAGACCCAGGAAGACAACGAGTTCCGTTTCCAGGATCTCGAGAAGGGCGGCACCAAGAAGAGCGGTGCCCTCGACACACCGGTCAACGGCAACGGACAATCGGACTCCGTCGCCCAGGTTATCACCCAGGATCCGGTACCCGGCAGCAATGCCGGGTCCGACCCGATCGGCCAGCCCGAGCAGGTGCTCGGCTCGATCGAGCTCGACAGCCAGGGCATGCCCAGCTCGGCCACCCTCAACCAGGATGCGATCGGCAACGGCTCGACCGCCCTTCCCGGCGTCGAAACGGTCAAGCCGACCGACACGGCTTCGCTCGGCTCCGAAGGCGACGTCTACCAGGTCGCCTACGGCCATGTCCTGTCCGGCGACTACGCCATGGCGGAGAACGAGCTGAACGGTTTCATCATCAGCTACCCGCAGAGCCCGAAGATCGCCGATGCCAACTTCTGGCTGGGCGAGGCGCAGTATTCGCAAGGCAAGTTCAACGAATCGGCAAAGACCTTCCTCAACGCCCATCAGGCCTACGGCTCATCGCCCAAGGCACCCGAAATGCTCCTGAAGCTCGGCATGTCCCTTGCCGCCCTCGACAACACCGAGACCGCCTGCGCCACGCTGCGCGAAGTGACGAAGCGCTACCCCAAGGCATCGCGTGCCGTGGTTTCCAAGGTTGCCTCCGAACAGAAGCGGCTTCGCTGCTGACCGGCCGCGGCACATCTGCCGTGGACACGCCTTCTCCCGCCTCCCCTGAAGACGCCGCCCGCCGGCTCCTGATTTCCCTTCGCAATCCGACCCGCCTTCTCGTCGCCATCTCCGGCGGCAGCGATTCGACCGGCCTGCTGGTTGCCCTGAAGCGCGCGTCTGCCGATTGCGGCAGCCCCCATGACCTTGTCGCGGCGACCGTCGACCATGCACTCCGCCCGCACTCGGCCGCCGAAGCCCAGGCTGTCGCCCGGCTCTGCGCCTCACTCGACATTCCCCACCGCATCCTGACCTGGCATGGCGCCAAGCCCACGACCGGCATTTCGGCGGCAGCCCGCGAGGCGCGCTACGCCATGCTCGCCGATGCGGCCGCCGATTTCGGCGCCACGGCGATCGTCACCGGCCATACGGCCGATGACCAGGACGAGACGATCGCCATGCGCGCCGCCCGCGCCGCAGAAGACAATCTCGGCCTCTCCGGCATGGCCGGGGCCATGCTCTACGATCGCCGGATCTGGGTGCTCAGGCCGTTTCTCTCCGTGCGGCGCGACGCGATCCGAGACTATCTGACAGACGCCGGAATCGGCTGGATCGACGATCCGAGCAATGCCGACCGGCGCTATGAGCGGGTGCGCGTCCGCCAGGACCGCGGCACTGCCATGCGACCGTCCGGAGAGGAAGCCACTGAGCGGCGCAGGCAATTGTCGACAGGCGCGGCTGGCCTCATGGAGCGCTACGCCACGCTTCATGCCGGTTGTCTCATTGCGCTGTCACCCGAAGCGCTGGGCGCCGAGCCGGCAATCCTGCGCCATGCACTCGCAACGCTCGTGGCCGTCGCCGGCGGCAAGCCGCACCGACCGGGCATGGCTGCCATGGACAAACTGATGCGGTTGGTGGGGTCCGGATTGCCCGGCCGGATGACGCTGGCGCGCGCACTCGTGCAGTGCCGCCGCGACGGCCTTTATCTGATGCGCGAAATCCGCGATGTTTTGCCGCGTCCGGTCCCCGCCCATTCCGCCATCCTGTGGGACGGCCGCTACCGCGTCACAAACCAGACCGACGAGGTGCTGCAGGTCGGGCCGCGGACCGAACCTCCTCCGTCATCCAAAGCCGAAGTCCTGCCGCCGGCAATGCAGCGCCACATGGCCCGGATTTCCCCTGAGATCCGGGCGGTGCCGGAGATGGAGACGGGCACGGAAGCGCCGGCCGCCCCCGCAGCGATCGAGCCCGCCTTCCCTCTGTTCGATCGCTTCCTCGCCGAAACCGACCTCCCCCTGGCCGACGCCGTCGCCCGCCTCTTTGGACGGAAGGCCTATTTGCCGCCTCCGGCTTAAGCGGTTATTGACGGAAAACGCACTCATACCGCCGCTTTGCCTTGGCAAGGCCCCAGTGCGATCCTATGTTAGTCGACAATCAGGCGGGCTCTTCAGCACGCAACACATGTTCGGGGAGTTCGATGAACCCAAATTTTCGGAATTTCGCGCTATGGGCGATCATCGCCCTGTTGCTGATCGCCTTGTTCAGCATGTTCCAGACGTCGCCGTCGCAGACCAGTTCGCGCGAAATCCCCTATTCGCAGTTTCTCCGCGAAGTGGATGCGGGCCGCGTTCGTGACGTGACCGTCACCGGCAACCGCGTGCTCGGCAGCTATGTCGAGAACGGCACGGCCTTCCAGACCTATTCCCCGGTCGTCGACGGCAGCCTTCTGCAGAAGCTGCAGGACAAGAACGTGATGATCGTCGCTCGTCCCGAGACCGACGGCTCGTCCGGCTTCCTGAACTGGATCGGCACCTTGCTGCCGATGCTGCTGATCCTCGGCGTCTGGCTGTTTTTCATGCGCCAGATGCAGGGCGGTGGCCGCGGCGGCGCCATGGGATTTGGCAAGTCCAAGGCCAAGCTGCTGACCGAAGCCCACGGCCGCGTGACCTTCGAAGACGTCGCCGGCGTCGATGAAGCCAAGCAGGACCTGGAAGAAATCGTCGAATTCCTGCGCGACCCGCAGAAGTTCCAGCGCCTCGGCGGCAAGATCCCGCGCGGCGTGCTGCTGGTCGGTCCTCCGGGCACCGGCAAGACGCTGCTCGCCCGCTCGGTCGCCGGCGAAGCCAACGTGCCCTTCTTCACCATTTCCGGTTCGGACTTCGTCGAAATGTTCGTCGGCGTCGGCGCCAGCCGCGTCCGCGACATGTTCGAGCAGGCCAAGAAGAATGCGCCCTGCATCATCTTCATCGACGAAATCGACGCCGTCGGTCGCCACCGTGGCGCCGGTCTCGGCGGCGGTAACGACGAGCGCGAACAGACCCTCAACCAGCTGCTGGTCGAGATGGACGGCTTCGAGGCCAATGAAGGCGTCATCCTGATCGCCGCGACCAACCGTCCCGACGTTCTCGACCCGGCGCTGATGCGTCCCGGCCGTTTCGACCGTCAGGTCGTCGTGCCGAACCCCGACATCGTCGGCCGCGAGCGCATCCTCAAGGTTCATGCCCGCAATGTCCCGCTCGCTCCGAACGTCGACCTCAAGGTCCTCGCGCGCGGCACGCCCGGCTTCTCCGGCGCCGACCTGATGAACCTCGTCAACGAAGCCGCCCTGATGGCCGCCCGCCGCAACAAGCGCGTCGTCACCATGGCCGAGTTCGAAGACGCCAAGGACAAGATCATGATGGGTGCGGAACGCCGCTCCTCCGCCATGACCGAGGCCGAAAAGAAGCTGACCGCCTATCACGAAGCCGGCCATGCGATCACCGCGCTCAACGTGCCGGTCGCCGACCCGCTGCACAAGGCGACCATCATTCCGCGCGGCCGTGCGCTCGGCATGGTCATGCAGCTGCCCGAGGGCGACCGCTACTCGATGAGCTACAAGTGGATGGTGTCTCGCCTGATCATCATGATGGGCGGCCGCGTTGCCGAGGAGCTCACCTTCGGCAAGGAGAACATCACGTCGGGCGCATCCTCCGACATCGAGCAGGCGACCAAGCTTGCACGGGCCATGGTTACGCAGTGGGGCTTCTCCGACGTGCTCGGTCAGGTCGCCTATGGCGAGAACCAGCAGGAGGTGTTCCTCGGCCATTCGGTTTCGCAGACCAAGAACGTCTCGGAATCGACCGCCCAGAAGATCGATACCGAAGTGCGTCGCCTGATCGACGAGGCTTATACCGAGGCCCGCCGCATCCTGACCGAAAAGCACGACGACTTCGTCACCATGGCGGAAGGCCTGCTCGAATACGAAACGCTCTCGGGCGAAGAGATCAAGGCGCTTCTGCGCGGCGAAAAGCCGGCGCGCGACATGGGCGACGAAGGTCCGTCCGGACGCGGCTCGGCGGTTCCCTCGACCGGAACCAAGAAGGACGCGCCGAAGGGCGGCGAGCCTGAAAGCGGCCTCGAGCCCCAGCCGCACTGATTTTCGGCGCATAAAATGCAAAGGCCACCCTCCGGTTTCGGAGGGTGGCCTTTTACTTTTCACTCACAAGATGTAAGCGCTGTTGACGCTAATTTACGTGCCCTCAGCCGCGTTCTGTGGCAAGAGCACGCGCATTGGCATAGCTGCCGGCCACCTGGCCGGCTCGGGAATCCAGCGCCTTTCGCCAGCGCCTCGTGGCGCCGGCTCGATCATTGCAGGAGAACAGATGACTCGTCGCTATTTCGGCACGGACGGCATTCGCGGCCAGTCCAACAAGTTTCCGATGACCCCCGACCTCGCCATGCGGGTCGGCATAGCGGTCGGCACGATCTTCCGTCGCGGCCATCATCGCCACCGGGTGGTGATCGGCAAGGACACGCGCCTCTCGGGCTACATGCTGGAAAACGCGCTGGTGGCCGGCTTCACCGCCGCAGGCCTCGACGTCTTCCTGCTCGGACCGATCCCGACGCCCGCCGTCGCCATGCTGACGCGCTCGCTGCGCGCCGATATCGGCGTGATGATCTCCGCCTCGCACAATCCCTTCGCCGACAACGGCATCAAGCTGTTCGGCCCGGACGGCTACAAGCTTTCGGACGAGATCGAGCAACAGATCGAGGCCCTGCTCGACGACGACATCTACGCGCAGCTGGCGCCCGCCCATGAGATCGGCCGGGCCAAGCGCGTCGAGGGCGACATCTATCGCTACATCGAGTTCGTCAAGCGCACGCTGCCGCGCGACGTCACGCTGCATGGGCTGCGCGTCGCGATCGACTGCGCCAACGGTGCCGCCTACAAGGTTGCGCCGGCTGCCCTGTGGGAGCTCGGCGCCGAGGTGGTCACCATTGGCAACACGCCGAACGGCACCAACATCAACCTCGACTGCGGTTCCACCCATCCGGCCGCCCTGCAGAAGAAGCTGCACGAGGTGCGCGCCGATATCGGCATCGCGCTTGATGGCGACGCCGACCGCGTCATCATCGTCGACGAGAACGGCACCATCGTCGATGGCGACCAGCTGATGGCGGCAATCGCCGAAACCTGGGCGCAGGACCAGATCCTCAAAGGCGACGGCATCGTCGCCACAGTCATGTCCAATCTCGGCCTCGAACGCTTCCTCTCGGACAAGGGCCTAACCCTCGCCCGCACCAAGGTCGGCGACCGTTATGTCGTCGAGCACATGCGCCAGCACAATTTCAATGTCGGCGGCGAGCAGTCGGGCCATATCGTGCTGTCCGACTTCGGCACCACCGGCGACGGCCTGGTCGCGGCGCTGCAGATCCTCGCCTGCGTCAAGCGCACCGGCAAGACGGTAAGCGAGATCTGCCATCGCTTCGAGCCCGTGCCGCAGCTCCTGCGCAATGTCCGCTTTTCCGGCGGCAAGCCGCTCGAGGATGCGACCGTCAAGCAGGCGATCGCCGACGCCGAGAGTGAACTGGCCCGCAACGGCCGCCTCGTCATCCGCCCCTCCGGCACCGAACCGCTGATCCGCGTCATGGCCGAAGGCGACGACCGCGAACAGGTCGAGCGCATCGTCAACGAGCTGGTGAGCGTGATCGGCAGCGTACGCAGCGAAGCGGCGTAGTTCTCGTCTCTGGCGTTCAGCCCCTCATCCGCCTGCCGGCACCTTCTCCCCGCAAGCGGGGAGAAGGCCAAATGCCGCAACGTTTCCGTCCCCTCTCCCCGCTTGCGGGGAGAGGGCCAGGGTGAGGGGCAAACCCACGAACAAAAACGGCCCGGTTGCGCGCGCAGCCGGGCCGTTTCCTGAAATACTGCGGTCGTTCAGGCCGAAAGCTTGGCCATGACTTCGTCCGACACTTCGAAGTTCGAATAGACGTTCTGCACGTCGTCGTCGTCTTCGAGTGTGCCGATCAGCTTCATCAGCGACTGCGCCTTCTCCTCGTCGACCTCGATCGTGTTCTGCGGCTTCCAGATCGCCTTGACGCTTTCCGCCACACCGAGCACGTCTTCGAGCGCCTTGGACACTTCGTTCATGTCCTCGAAGGCGCAATAGATCGTGTGGCCGTCCTCGTCGGAAGCGACATCCTCGGCACCGGCCTCGATCGCCGCTTCCATGACCTTGTCGGCATCGCCGACGGAAGCCTTGTAGGTGATCTCGCCGACGTGATCGAAGGAGAAGGACACCGAGCCGGTTTCGCCGAGCGCACCGCCCGCCTTGGTGAAGGTCGATCGCACGGTGGATGCGGTGCGATTGCGGTTGTCGGTCAGCGTCTCGACGATGACGGCGATGCCGCCCGGACCGTAGCCCTCGTAACGGATCGCATCATAGGTCTCGGCGTCGGCGCCCGAGGCCTTCTTGATCGCACGGTCGATATTGTCTTTCGGCATCGACTGCGCCTTGGCGTTCTGCACGGCCAGGCGAAGGGCGGCGTTCATGGTCGGGTCGGGCAGGCCCATCTTGGCCGCAACCGTGATTTCGCGCGCGAGCTTGGAAAACATCTTGGAACGGATGCCGTCCTGTTTTCCCTTGCGGTGCATGATGTTTTTAAACTGTGAATGGCCAGCCATGGCACCCCTGATCAGGTCTATTTGTGAGGAATGGCGCCTTATACGAGCGAAACCGGCCCCGTTCAAGGGGAAGTGCACGATTCGCCGGCCCGCCGTCTTCTGTCTTTGAATCCGCGCCGCCGGCGCTTTCGCGGGAACAAGAACGCCGGCCGGCCCGTTGCATTGCCGAAACCCACCAACAACAGGAGATGGTGCATGGCAAGCTTCAGCGAAGCGCGCGAAACCCCGGTCGAGCAGCTGTGGGACGAGATCGACGACATTCATGCCGGCATGCTCGGCCTCGAGGGCGGCCACATGCACATGCAGCCGATGGCACCCTTCGCCGATCCCAAGACCAACACGATCTGGTTCTTCACCAAGACGGATTCGCATCTGGTGCAGGCGCTGAAACCCGGCAGCCGCGCCCATTTCTGCGTCGTCGGCAAGGACCACGACTATCACGCCTGCCTCGGCGGCACGCTCGTGGAACGCAAGGAGCCGGCCAAGATCGACCAGTACTGGAGCTCGATCGTCGAAGCCTGGTATGATGGCGGCAAGGCAGACCCCAAGCTCACCATGCTGGCCCTCAAGCTCGACGACGGCGAGATCTGGGCTTCGACCGGCAATCCGCTGAAATTCGGCTGGGAGATCGCCAAGGCCAATCTGAGCGACGACAAGGAGCCGGATATCGGCGTCCATCGCCGCATCTCCTTCGGCTGAACCCTCGAAATTTCGAAACGACAAACGCCCGGCCAGTGAGCCGGGCGTTCTTGTCTGGGCGGTCAGGCGGCCGACGTGGCGGCCTGCCGACCGATCATCGCACAGATACCGTGCTCTTCGGCTGTGAACTCGGACCCGATGATCGCGCCGAACGCCATGGCAGCCTGCCGGATGCGCGTTTCGGCATCGCGAAGGGCGTCGGCGCCCGCCAGCCGGAACGACACGGCCGAAAGCGGACCGAACAGAAGCGCCCGCTCCAGCTCCGGCCATTCGGCCGGGTCCGGCTCGACCCCGGCATTGGCGGCAAACATCAGCGCCGCCGCATTCATCGGCATGCTCGGCGGGCCGGCCCGCATCGCCTTGCTGCGCGCGACGCCTTCGCGCATTTCGGCTTGCGAAGCCATCGGCCGCAGGCCGGCGAAGCAATAGCTGATCCACCGGGCCTGAAGTTCGAGAACCGGAAGATAGGGACCGACGAGATCGTAGAGCCCGAGGAAGGCGAGGCCCGGCAAATCCGGGTGGAAGCTGTGGTCGTGCAGGTCGAGATGGGTGTCGTCCAGATCGACCGCCTTGGCGATATCGGCTCCGAGCCATGGCAGAGACAGGCGATAACCGGTGCCGAAGACGATGCCGTCCGCATCGAAGGCGGAGCCGTCGTCGAACAGCACCCTGCCGCCTTCGATCCTGCGGATCCAGGGCGCAACGGTGATCCGCCCTTCGGCGACCGCCGGCAGGAAATGATGCGACTGGGTGATACCCGCAGCGAAGATGTTCTCATCCGGGGCCGGCGCGCCGAACTGTGCCGGATTGCCCGCAACACTCAGCACCTTCGCCTTCAACCCGGCCGCCAGCGCCTCCGGCGGCGCCACGGCCCCCAGAAGCGCCGAGGCACGATTGAACATCACATGCTCGGTCGGCACGCCGGCAATCAGCTTCGGCAGGACATAACGCTGGCGACGGTTGGCCACCACGACCTTGGCGGCACCGCCATAGGCGAGTTCCGAGGCAATCTCCAGCGCGCTGATCGAACAGCCGGCGACCAGAACCTTGCGGCCGCGATAGCGCTCGACACCGTTGTACTGGGCCGCATGAATCGCCCCCAGGCTGCCGCCGAAAGTGTCGAGGCCGGGGACCTCAGGCACTTGCGGCGTGCGGTGGCGACCGCTTGCGACGATCGCCCGCTTGAACACGTCCTGCCGAATGCGCCCGCCCGCGACCGAGCGCACGAGCCAGCCGCCCTCCGGCGCGCGCTCCAGCGCCTCGACGCGGGTGGAGAGCCGCAGATGCGGCAGGAGACCGGCGGTGAAGGCATAGCGTTCGAGATAGTCGAGCATGTCCTCCTGGCTTGGGTAGACCGGCGTGCCGGGAGCATGATCGAGGTCGGAAAACGCGGTCATCACCCGGCTGGTATTGGTGCGCATACCCGGCCACGTTGCGCTCGACGCCGAGGCCGAGTTCCACTGGCCGCCGACCCGGGCCGCGGCCTCGAAGATCACCGGCTCGAAACCGTGAGCGAGCAGCCATCGGCCCGCGGCCAGGCCGCCGGGGCCGGCGCCGATGATCGCTACCGAATTCTCCGGCATGATGGTTGTCTGTTCCTGTTGCATGGGTCTGCTCCTTGGGTTGTGATGGAGCGTGGCTATAGGCACATGCGATGCGCGCGTTTCCTAAAAGCTTCCTAATGCGCGGATCGCTTATCCTAAAACCTGCATAACTGCGGTATGAATCGGTCCCTCACGGAGAACACCATGCTGGATGCGGAGCTTGCGGCTTTCATTGAAAGCCCGGTCATGCAGATCGTCGGAACGGCGGACGCCACGCGGCGGCCCGGGATCGCGCGCGGCGTCGGCGCCTGGCGCACAGGAGACCGGGACACGATCGACCTCGTCCTCTCGGCCTGGCAATGGCCGGAAACGATTGCCAATATCGAGGCGAACGGCCGCATCGCGGTGACATTCTCCCGCCCCTCCGACTACGTCACCTACCAGATCAAGGGGACGGCGACCCTGAGGCCCGCCGATGACGGGGAGATCGAGCGATCTGCCGCCTACATGGTCGCGATCGTCTCGGCGCTGATGCGAAACGGCCTCTTGCCGGAGATCATCGCCCCCTGGCTCACGGCCCGGGATGCCGTGGTCGCCACGATCAGGATATCGTCGGTCTACGTGCAGACGCCCGGTGCGCAGGCCGGCACGAAGCGTGCGAGTATTGGCCGATGACGTGGTCGCTCGTCGAACTGGAAGCCTGTTTCGAAGGGGTCATTCCGTCGATCATTTCGACGGCCGATGCCGAAGGCCTTCCCAACATCTCCTATCTCTCCCATGTGGCGATCGTCGACGACGACCACGTCGCCCTGTCCAACCAGTTCTTCGCCAAGACCGCCGCCAATATCCGGCTCAATCCGCAGGCCACCCTTCTCGTCGTCGACGGGCACAACGGCGCCCAGTTTCGCCTCGACCTCCGATTTGCCTACTCGATGGAAAGCGGCACGCTGTTCGAGAGACTGGCCCTGCAGGTCGAGGCCAGCAGCGCCCAGGCCGGCATGGCCGACGTCATGCGCTTGCGCCACGTGGATGTCTTCCGGGTTCTCGCCATCATCGACACGCCCTCCCCGGCCGGCACGCCGGCCAGACGCAAGCCGGAGAGGAACCGCCTCGACGCCACGCGCCGCATCGTCGAGAGGATCGCCGCTGAGACGGATGCCGACGGGATCGTCGACGCCACGCTCGACGGGATCCGCGAGGGTCTGGGTTTCCACCATGGCCTGTTCCTGCATTGCTATCCCGACAAGGGCCAGGTCGTGGCGATCGGCAGCACCGGCTACGCCCCCTCCGGCATCGGCGCGGAAGTGCCGCTCGGCGAAGGCCTGATCGGCGCGGCAGCCGAGAGCGGCAAGACGGTCAAGGTCAGCGATTTGAGCCGCGTCCGCCGCTTCGGTTCGGCGATCCGCGCGACCACGCCGGACGAAAACCGGACCCGCTCTATCCCTCTGCCCGGCATGGCCGAGGCAATGAGCCAGATTGCCGTACCGCTTCTGCTGCAGGATACCGTCGAGGGCGTGCTGTTCTTCGAGAGTGCCGAGAGGCTCGCCTTCGGCCGCGACGACGAGGCGGCGCTTGCCATCATCGCCCGCCAGGCGGCGGCATCGCTCGCACTGTGCGAACGCCTGTCGCTGGAGGGCGAGAGCGCAGGCCACCGCCGTCCCGACCCGCCGGCCGGCGAAACCCGCATCGACGTCGTCCATCACGGTTTCGACGACAGCATCTTCGTCAACGGCGACTACGTCATCAAGGGCGTCGCCGGGAGGTTGCTGGTCTTCATGATGGAGCAGAGCCTTGCGAGCGGACGCCGCGAGTTTTCCAACCGCGAGATCCGGTTGGACACCACCCTTCGGCTGCCGGACTTCAAGGACAATCTCGAAACTCGCCTGCTGCTGTTGCGGCGAAGGCTTGAGGAGAAGACGCTGCCGGTCCGCCTCATTCGCCTCGGGCGCGGCAAGATCGGGCTGGAAATCGACGGGCATCTGCGCCTGACACGGCAGTAAGCGAACCCGGCTCCGGCGCCTCAGACCCCGCTCAGCACCAGGATCAGCGGTTTTCGCGGCAGGCTGCGCACCGAGACGCTGACCGTGGCGGTGTCGGCAATCTTCCAGTCGAAGCCCGGATCGAACATGGCGAGGAAGGTCTCGATCGGCGGCCCGCGGCGATGCATCGGCAGGATCAGCGCCGAGCGCAAGCGCTTGATGGTATTGCTCATGCTCTGCGCGCCCATGGTCAGACCGCCGTCGACCGGCACCATGACGACGTCCAGCCGACCGATCTCGGCGAAATGCGCGTCGGTCAGTTCGTGGTGCAGATGGCCGAGATGGCCGATGCAAAGACCCGCCACCTCGAAGATGAAGATCGAATTGCCGTTGGGCTCGAACGCCCCGCCCCAACTGCGGATATCGGTTGGCACGTTGCGGATATAGGCGTCGCCGACGACGATGCGATGCTCCGCCTTCTCTCCGGGCCGTTCGTCGTTCCATCCATGCAATACGGTGGCAATGCCCGGATCGGGCATCAGCGTGTGGTGGCTTGAGTGGGCCTTGTTCATCGTCACCACGTCCGGAAGCTGCGCGGTGCGGAGCCAGCCGTTGAAATCGGTGGCGATCGAGATCCCGCCCGGCGTTTCGATCTGGAAGGTCGAATGGCCGAGAAAGCGGATCGTCACCTCCTCGTCGAGGGCCGCGAATTGCGGCCGGAGCGGTTCGGGTTTGAAGGCAGCAAAGGTGGCAGATGGAAGCTTCTCCGCGACCAGCTGGCACTGGCTGACCGGCGGCCGATCAGTCTCGGCGGCGGCGGAGGTCGCAAGAACCGTCATGGCGCAAAGCGAAAGGAACAGTCTCAGCAGCATCAGCCGCTCCCGTACCTCATTCGGACGGAGAAAGCATGCGGCAGAGCAAAGGCCGGGTAAAGCCGCGAGCCAAGCCCGCGGCCTCACAATGGCGTTACCGAAGGCGGAGGATCAGTCGACCGCGCGGCGTTCCAGGCGCTTCAGCCCGTCGAGCACCTCCGCCGAGGCCACTTCCACGCAACGCAGTTCGCTCAGCGCCCCGCGGATATCGCCCGCATTGTAGCGTCGCACCGCTTCGATGCCGTGGCTATGGACCCGTGCATGCGGATCTTCGATGGCGACGAAATCCGGGCTGCCGGCGAGCGCGGTGTGGCGGCAGCCGTCATACCATTTGCCGAGACGGCAGGTGTGATGGTCGGCAAGCTCGTTCGTCTTCAGGCCTTCGCGGCCGATGATCATGTTGGCGAGACGACGTTTCCAGATGACGTGGTCGGACTGGGCAAGCTTGACGATCTTGCCGGGCACATTGGTGCCGCTGAGCGCCTGCAGGCGCGCATTGAGGCCGCCCTGCGCCTGCTCCATGGCGCCGACGATGCCTTCGAGCTGCGCCGTTGCCTTGCCGGAGCTGGCCGCCACGGTGCTGACGCCGCTCGCAACGCTCTGCGAGGCTTCGCGCTGCTGGTTGAGCGCCACCGAAATGTGATCGGCATTGATGATGACGTTGTCGAGTTCCTTGGCGGCGATCGTCAATGCGTCCTGCAGCGTGACGAGCGAGCGACTGCCCATCTCCGCGGATTCGCGGCTCGAGGTCATCGAGTTGACCATCGCGGTCAGGCCGCTGTCGAGCTTGCCGATGATGTTGCCGATTTCCAGCGTCGCATTGGCGGTCCGGTCGGAAAGCGCCTTGACCTCGGCTGCAACGACGGCAAAGCCGCGGCCAGCCTCGCCGGCGCGGGCGGCTTCGACCGCGGCGTTGATGGCCAGCATATTGGTCTGGGAGGCGATCTTCTTGATATTGCCGGCGATGGTCGAAATGCTGGTCCCGAGCTCGTGAATGGCGCCGATCCGCTCGTTGGTCTCGACGAGCGCGCTGTTAATGACGGTCATGCGCTGACTGGTCTCGATCAGGGCCTGTCCGCTGGCCTTGCAGGTCTCGCCGGCGCGGCGCGCATTGTGCAGGATTTCCTCGCCGTGCTGCGCCACCTCGTTGACGGTTGCCGCCATCTCCTCCGCTGCGGCGGCAATGCCCTGGGCTTCGTCGTCGACCTGCCGCAGATCGTAGAGCAGATGGGCCGACATTCCCGCCGTCTCGTTGACGCTCACCGAGACGGACACCACGTCGTCGAGCTGCGCGGATGTCTGGCTGCGGGAGCGTTCGATCAGCGCGGCAATGGCGCGCGACAAGGCGTCCGATCCGGTCGGCACGCGACTGAAATCGTCGTTGAGCGCCGCCTCCACGCAGGAGAGAAGATCATCGGCATCGGAGGGGGATTCGGTAAAAAGCGTATGCGCGGCGGAACTCAAGGTCTTCTCCCAAAAACTGAATGTCTTGTGGGGCTTAGGCCAGGAATCTTCACCCCATCTAGGGTGGAATTTATTACCTAGTTGAGTTAATTAAACTTTTACGGATCAGGCCCATTTGGGATTTGTTGCGCCGTCAGCGCCAGAAGTCCGGAAGGGCCTCGGTGAGCCGCGGCCCGAGGCGCAGCGGCGCGATCTTTTCCGCAAGGCCGGTGCGATCGGAAATCTCGACGCCGACGCCGCAGATCGTTGCCGGGCCATGCGCGGCTTCGAAACGCCCCTTGGGCATCTTGGAAATGAACCGGTTGAGCGGCTCTTCCTTTTCCATGCCGAGCGAAGAATCATAGTCGCCGCACATACCGGCATCCGACATATAGGCGGTGCCGCCATTGAGGATCTGGTGGTCGGCGGTCGGTACATGGGTGTGGGTGCCGACGACGAAGCTGGCGCGGCCATCGACGAAATGGCCGAAGCACTGCTTCTCGCTGGTCGCCTCCGCATGGAAGTCGAAGATGATCGCGTCGGCCTGTTCCTTGAGCGGGCAGGCAGCCAGGATCGTCTCGGCCGACTTGAAGGGATCGTCGAGTTCGGGGTGCATGAAGACACGCCCCATGATGTTGGCGACGAGAATGCGGGCGCCGTTGCGGGCATAGAAGATGCCCGACCCTTTGCCCGGCGTGCCGGCCGGATAGTTGGCGGGGCGCAGGAACTGGTCGTGCCGCTCGCAGAAGGAAACGGCTTCCTTCTGGTCCCAGACGTGGTTCCCGGTAGTCACGACATCGGCGCCGGCATTGATCGTCTCGAGATAGATGTCTTCGGTGATGCCGAAGCCGCCGGCGGCATTCTCCCCGTTGACGATGACGAAATCCAGCTTCAGGTCGGAGATCAGGCCGGGCAGACGCTCCCACACCGCGGTACGCCCCGTCTTGCCAACCATGTCTCCGAGAAAAAGAAGCCGCATTCCACCTGTCCAATCGCCTTCAGAATGTTCTGAACCCGCTTTCGGTCAGTATGGCCTGCAGCCGGACGTCGTGCGGTTCTGCCGGCACTTCTGCCACCTCCTGGCAGTCGAATGCAATGCCGATAAGCCTGGGATCCCTGCCTTTTTGCAGCAATCGGGCGATCGCACGGTCATAATGACCCGCTCCGTAGCCGATCCGGTCGCCATGGGCGTCAAAGGCGGAAAGTGGCACGAGCAGGATCTCGGGGTCGAGGACCGCCGCATCCGGACCCGGCCCACGGGTTCCAAAACCCGTATCGACGAGTTCGACACCGGTCACCAGTTCGCGAAAAACGATGGTCATTTTATCCTGCACGATCGGCAGGCACAGCCGCGCGCCGCGCGCCTTCAGCCGCGCCATCAGCGGTCGGATATCGGCCTCCGAGCGGATCGGCAGGAAACCGGAAATGATCGTCCCCGGCTCGAATTCGAAAGCGCCCCCGCCGTGGTCGGCCATCCGGAGGCTGAACTCGGTGCGGGTTTCCGCCGGAAGCCGATCCCGGGCTGCCAGTCGTTCATTCCGCATTTGGGCCTTGAGGTCTTTGATGTTCATGCGCGCCATGTCCCCGAAATCGGCGGGACGATAGCCCAGATGGCCTGCGTTTCAAAGCCGGCGGGAAAGCAACCGATTCCGCAGTGCAAAAGATTGCTGCATGGCCGCAGATCGGGAAAGGCCGAATTAACATTTATCAAATAAAATCGAAGACAACCCACCAAAGGAATTTGACGCATGAAGATCTTCTCACGCTTCGGTCTGGTCGGGACCGTCACCGCCATGACGATCCTGATCCTGATAGCATCGCTCGGCGCGGTGTCCTGGGTGATCTCCGGGAGCATCGCCGCCCGCATCGGCGAACAGGCGATCGCCGGTCAGAATACGAGCCTGAGGACAGCGGCGACCATCGTCGAGCGCGATCTGCCCGGCACCGTGGTGACCTGGGGCAAGGACGGCAATGTGGAGCGCATCGTCACCGCGGCCATCCCGAAGGAATTTGCCACGCACGACATGATCGACAGCATCGGCCGCATGACCGGACAAACCGCGACGATCTTCGCCTGGGACGGTGAGACCAAGGACTTCTGGCGTCGGACCACCAACATCATCAAGCCGGACGGCAAGCGCGCCGTCGGCACCGCGCTCGGCCAGACCGGCGCCGTCTATCCCGTCGTCACCAAGGGCCAGACCTATCGCGGCGAAGCGGTCATCCTCGACATTCCCTACTATACGATCTACCAGCCGATCTTCTCGCCGGCGGGCGACGTCATCGGCATACTCTATGCCGGCGTGCGCGCTGCCGAGATCGACAACATGGCCAATCAGATGGCATGGGCGATCGGTGTCACGGCACTGGTCGTGCTGCTCGTCGCAACGGCCCTCGTCGTCCTGGCAGCAAGGCGCATCATGGGTCCGCTGCCGCAACTGACCTCGGTCGCCGACGCCATGGCTTCGGGCCGGCTTGATGCCACGGTGCCGCACAAGGAACTGCGCAACGAGATCGGCGCCCTCGCCCGCGCCCTCGACGTCTTCCGCGGCAGCGCCTTGCAGAAGATCGAACTCGAACGTCAGGCCGCTGACAACGCGGCGCTCGGCGAGCAGGAACGCAACGAGCGCGAGGCCGCCAAGGCACGCGAAGCGCTGGCGGTCCAGCAGGCCGTCGACGCGCTTGCGGACGGACTGCATCGCCTCAGCGAAGGCGACCTCACCGTCCGCCTCGAGCAGACTTTCGAGGGAGGCCTCGACCGGCTGCGCAGCGACTTCAACCACTCCGTCGAAAAGCTCAACGGCACGCTCGCCCAGCTGCGCGCCGAAACGCACGGCATAGAGGCAAGCTCCGGCGAAATGCGCTCCGCAAGCGAGGATCTGTCGAAGCGCACCGAGCAGCAGGCCGCCTCGCTCGAAGAGACCTCTGCCGCTCTCGACCAGATCACGGCAACCGTCCGCAGCGCCTCCGCCAAGGCCGACGAGGCCGCCTCCCTGACGAAGTCGACACGCCAGAGCACGGAAACCTCGGGCCATGTCGTCTCGCAGGCGATCGATGCCATGGGTCGGATCGAGACCGCGTCGGCGGAGATCTCGAAGATCATCAACGTCATCGACGAAATCGCCTTCCAGACCAACCTTCTGGCGCTCAACGCCGGTGTCGAGGCCGCCCGCGCAGGCGAGGCGGGCAAGGGCTTTGCCGTCGTGGCCCAGGAAGTCAGGGAGTTGGCCCAGCGCTCGGCCAATGCGGCAAAGGACATCAAGGCGCTGATCACCAAGTCGGGCGAAGAGGTCGCCGGCGGCGTGACGCTGGTGCGCAAGACCGGTACGGCGCTTGGCGAGATCGCCCAGCAGGTGGCGCAGATCAACGACTACATCGCGGCAATCGCCACGGCGGCGCGCGAACAGTCGGTCGGACTGCAGGAAATCAACACCTCGATGAACCAGATGGACCAGTTCACCCAGAAGAACGCAGCGATGGTCGAGGAGACCACCGCCGTGACCCATCGCCTCGCCGACAGCGCCACGGCCCTTTCGAGCCTCGTCGGCCAGTTCCGCACCACCGATGCGGACGCCGCACCGGCCGCTCGGTCACCGAGACCTGCCGCACGCCCGGCCGTTCATTCGGCACCGGCCGCACCTCGGCCGGCCGGCCCCGGTGTACGGGCCGCCTTGTCGCCGGCACGCGGCATGGTCGGCACCCTGACCAAGGCCTTTTCGTCCGGCGGCGCGACCGCGGCAGCGGCTGTATCGGACTGGGAAGAGTTCTGATCGACCACGCGCCGCCAAGAGCAGAAACCATGCAACGCCGACGCCTCCCTTTGGATGCGTCGGCGTTCTGCTTTCGACACGCGGAACCAAGCCGAATTTTGCAGGTGCGGTGATGCGCATTTGCGCTAACATGGCGGCCTGATCGGTGAAAACGCCATGAGGTGCGCATGTTTCTGCTGTCGCATATGCTCAAATCCTTCATCCGCAAGGGCCAGTTGACCGTTATCGATGCCGAGGGAAAGCGGCATGTCTTCGGTGGCGCTGAGCCCGGTCCGCAGGTCACCATGCGGCTGACGGATCCGAAGCTCTACCGCTCCCTGGTGTTCAAGGCGGAACTGGTCGCCGGCGAGGCCTATATGGACGGCACCATGCGCTTCGAGGAAGGCTCGGGCCTGCGCGACTTCCTGATGCTGTTCTCGGTGAACCGCCTGTCGCTCGGCTCCTATCCGATCCAGAAGGTCCTGCGCGCCATCAAGATGCGCTTCCGCAAGAGCCTGCAATCGAACCGCAAGGGCGAGGCCCAGCGCAATGTCGCGCACCACTACGACCTCGGCAACGACTTCTACAAGCTCTTCCTCGACGACAACATGCTCTATTCCTGCGCCTATTTCCGCGAGGAGGGCGAGACGCTGGAACAGGCGCAGCGCAACAAGCTGAGGCTGCTGGCCGCCAAGCTCAACCTTAGGCCCGGCATGAAGGTGCTCGACATCGGCTGCGGCTGGGGCGATCTGGCACTCTACCTCGCCCAGCTGGAGGACGTCTCGGTGGTCGGCGTGACGCTGTCGAAGGAGCAACACGCGCTGGCAACGAAGCGGGCCGCCGATGCAGGCCTTGCCGGCCGCGTGCGGTTCGAGCTGAAGGACTACCGCGATATCGAGGAGACCTTCGACCGCATCGTCTCGGTCGGCATGTTCGAGCATGTCGGCGTGCAGCACTATGACGAGTTCTTCAAGAAGCTGAACGCTCTGATGCCGGACGACGGCGTGGCCGTCATCCATTCGATCGGCCATATGAGCCCGCCCGGAATGACCAGCCCATGGCTGCGCAAATACATCTTCCCCGGCGGCTATTCGCCAGCCCTGTCGGAGGTCGTTGCCGTCACGGAACAGAACAGCCTGTGGGTGACCGACATCGAGGTCCTGCGTGTGCACTACGCGACGACGCTGGCGCACTGGTGTCAGCGCTTCGAGGCGAACCGCGACAAGGTGGTCGCCATGTATGACGAGCGTTTCGCCCGCATGTGGGAATTCTATCTGATCAGTTGCGAGATGATGTTCCGCGCCGGCAGCCAGATGGTCTTCCACCTGCAGCTGTCGCGCAAGCGCGATGCGGCGCCGATCGTGCGCGACTACGTGACCGACAGGCAGCGCGCCTATATCGAGCGGGAGAATGAACTGGGGCTTGCCATCTGAGGCACGAGACTAGTCGATCCCGCCATAGGTCTTGACCAGCTCGGCCATCGCGCCTGCTTCCGCGGTCGCCATTTCCGTCAGACCTCCAGCAACGCCCTTGCGGTCCGCCTCGTTACGGTTCTGGCTGACCTTCCACTTGCCGTCGATCGCGGTGATCTCGACCTCGATACCGACAATGCCCTTCAATTGCGCGGTGATGAAGTCGTCGGGCGCATCGCCGACTGCCCAGGGTATCATGCGCTTACCCTCCTGACCGTCGGTCAGCCGGTCGACCTGCGCCCGGATCCACTGGCTGTCCTCGATCACCCGGACCCTGCCCCGCACCTGGACGATGGCGTAGTTCCAGGTGGGCACCACCTTGCCGGTCTCGCGCTTGGTCTCATACCAGGACGGCGTAATGTAGTGATCGGCCCCCTGGAACACGATCAGCGCCTCCGCACCCTTGGCCAGCGCCCGCCATTGCGGATTGGCCCTGGCCATATGCGCCTGCAGCGTGCCCAGCCCGTGGCTCTCCTTCGCCAGCCGGAAGGGGATCGGATTGGCCATCAGCCCGTCCTCGCCGGACGAAATCAGCAGCCCGAGCGGATGGTTCCGGATAAGGGCGTGCTGAACGTCGAGGCGTTCCTCGCGAAAATGCGGCGGCTGGTACATGGAAAGCGTCGGTCCTCGAATGCCTGTGGTTCGCCGGCATTTGACGCGGCCGGCTTTCTCCCGTCAATCCCCGCCCCGTTTGCACGCAAGGAGAACCTGACCGAACCAATCCGCTCGGCGCTGCTGGCGCGGGCGGGACATCCGGCCGAAGGGACCTGATGCTTGCGAAGCGCTATCGACCGTAAAAAGAATGAAGTGCGATCCACGGCAACCGATGGAGTTTTACGATCCTGGGTGCCTACAAACGTAGGTGGGCGCCGTGTGTCCAAGCCCACGGGCCTGGCCAGGGACAGCTCCCTTTGGATCGAGTATGGCCCCAGGGATTGTGTTTCCTGTCGTGAGGCGCAGACCGCACATCAGATATAGGTCTAATTCGCGCTGGGCGCCAGTGGCCGCATTCAATCATTCGCACATTGGCGGAAAGAGCGGCTGCTCAGTGTTCGGGCCGTGCGGCGGGTGCCGGCTTGGCGGTCAGCTTGCGGGTAATTCCGTTCAGCCGATCGGTCAGCTCGCCAAGCGCCGTCGTCAGCATCTCCTCGCGGCGCTGCGCGCCCTCGAGTGCCCCGTCGCGCCCTTCGCGGAACGAGGAAAGCTCCTTCTCCATCGCCGCCACGCGACGATTGACCTCCGACAGCTCGTCCATCACCATGATGCCGGCCATCACCGTCAGCCTCAGGTCGCCGATCTCGCCGAACTGGGTCTTGAGATGGCTGACATAGCGGTCAAGCTGCGTGGCAAGCTCGATCAGATGGCCTTCCTGGCCCTCTTCGCAGGCCATGCGGTAGGCTTTGCCGTCGATGGTAACCGTCACCTGTGCCATGCATCTTCCCAATTGGCGCCGAGATTTCGGCTTCGCATTTGCCTGATCCTAGCGGTCGAGAACCGCCCGGATCGTTTCCATGGCGGTCACCAACCGCCGCGAAACCTCCCGATTGACCTCTTCCAGCCGGTTCGCACGGAATTCCGACTGGTCGAGCTCCTGCGCCAGCCGCGAGCGATCGGCATGCACGCGGCGAACCTCGCTCTCGACCTCGCCGCTTTCGCGCTGTACCTCGATGCGCATGTCGATGGCGTTCTCGAGCCCGGCGATCGCCTGCCTGAGCGCGCCGAGCGCCGCTTCGACCGAATTCCCTGTCGGCATATTGTTGTCCCGGCTTTCCAGAAGCGGCGTTCGAATCGACCCTGAAGACCCGCTGCGTTGATCGCGGACAGTAAGCCCCTCAATTGCCGCCCGTCAATAAATGGGGGAGCACCCGAGACCGCCAATCCTGTGGACGACGTCACCCCGGACCGCCCTAATCCGGGCGCCTCGGTGCAGTGCACATCAAATAGACAAAAGCATGATTTATCGCGCAACGAAAGGCCAGAATACCCGGCATTTATTGACTCGCGCGATTCACCTGCTATGGATCAGCCGCTTTCAGACGGACCGTGCCGAGTACGGCCGTCCCTTGAGACCCGGAACAAGCGGAACAGCCATGATCTCTCCCGAAAAACACAACCGGATGGCCAATGCGATCCGTTTCCTCGCCATGGACGCGGTGGAAAAAGCCAATTCTGGCCACCCCGGCATGCCGATGGGCTGCGCCGACGTCGCCACCGTTCTCTTCACCCGGTATCTGAACTTCGATCCGAAGAACCCGCTCTGGCCCGACCGCGACCGCTTCGTCCTGTCGGCCGGCCACGGCTCCATGCTGCTCTACGCCCTGCTCTATCTGACGGGCTACGAGGACATGACCATTGAAGACATCAAGCAGTTCCGCCAGATGGGCGCCAAGACCGCCGGTCATCCGGAATATGGCCACGCCACCGGCATCGAGACCACCACCGGTCCGCTCGGCCAGGGCATTGCCAACGCCGTCGGCATGGCCATTGCCGAAAAGAAGCTTGCCAACGAATTCGGCTCGGACCTGATGAGCCACCACACCTATGCGCTGGTCGGCGACGGCTGCCTCATGGAAGGCATCAGCCAGGAAGCCATTTCGCTTGCCGGCCACCTGAAGCTGAACAAGCTGATCGTCCTGTGGGACGATAACGGCATCTCGATCGACGGCGCGATCTCGCTGGCCGACTCGACCGACCAGCATGCCCGCTTCAAGGCCTCCGGCTGGAACACGCTTTCCGTCGACGGCCATGATCCGGAAGCGATCGCCGCTGCCATCGAAACGGCAAAGGCCTCCGACAAGCCGACCCTGATCGCCTGCAAGACCGTCATCGGCTTCGGCTCGCCGAACAAGGCCGGCACCCACAAGGTGCACGGTTCGCCGCTCGGCGCCGACGAGATTGCCGCCACCCGCAAGGCGCTCGGCTGGGCCGAGGAAGCCTTCGTCGTTCCGGCCGACGTGCTCGACGCCTGGCGCCTCGCCGGCCTGCGCTCGACCAAGACCCGCAAGGACTGGGAAACCCGCCTCGCCGCCAGCCCGGCCGAGACGAAGGCCGAGTTCACCCGCCGATTCGCCGGCGACCTGCCGGGCAATTTCGCCACCGCGATCGACGGCTACAAGAAGAAGCTCGCCGAAGCAAAGCCGACGGTCGCCACCCGCAAGGCTTCCGAGGATGCGCTGGAAGTCATCAACGGCGTGTTGAGCGAAACGCTCGGCGGCTCGGCCGACCTGACCGGCTCGAACAACACCAAGACGAGCCAGACCAAGTCGATCACCCCGAACGACTTCTCCGGCCGCTACATCCACTACGGCATCCGCGAGCACGGCATGGCAGCCGCCATGAACGGGATCGCGCTGCACGGCGGCCTGATCCCCTATTCCGGCGGCTTCCTGATCTTCTCGGACTATTGCCGTCCGTCGATCCGCCTTGCCGCCTTGATGGGCATCCGCGTCATCCACGTGCTGACGCATGATTCCATCGGTCTCGGCGAAGACGGCCCGACCCACCAGCCGGTCGAGCACATGGCAGCACTGCGCGCCATCCCGAACCTGATGATGTTCCGTCCGGCCGACGCGACCGAAACGGTCGAGTGCTGGCAGATCGCGCTGGAACACAAGGACCGCCCATCGGGCCTGGCGCTGACCCGCCAGAACCTGATTGCCGCCCGCACCGACTACGAAGAAAAGAACCTCTGCAGCTTCGGCGCCTATGAACTGGTTTCGGCCAGCGACGCCAAGGTGTCGATCTTCGCCTCGGGCTCGGAAGTCGAAATTGCCCTGAAGGCCCAGCAGATGCTGGCCCAGAAGGGGATTTCCGCCCGCGTCGTCTCCGTTCCTTGCTTCGAACTGTTCTTCGAGCAGCCCGACGCCTATCGCGAAGCGATCATCGGTTCGTCCGCCGTCAACATCGCGGTCGAAGCCGGCATTCGCCAGGGCTGGGACGCGTTCATCGGTTCCGACGGCACGTTCATCGGCATGAAGTCCTTCGGCGCGTCGGGTCCGTACAAGGAACTCTACAAGCATTTCGGCATAACCCCGGAAGCGGTCGTTGCCGCTGCCGAGGCCAAGCTCGGCTGAAAAGTCAAATTGTCGCATGGGCGTTCCCGGACGCCCATTCTTCCCATAATCTGAAGCTCTGATTTAAACGCGGGAGTGAACCAATGACTGTGAAAGTTGCCATTAACGGCTTCGGCCGCATCGGCCGCAACGTGCTGCGCGCCATCGTCGAGTCGGGTCGTACCGACATCGAAGTCGTCGCCATCAACGACCTCGGCCCGGTCGAGACCAATGCCCACCTGCTGCGCTACGACTCGATCCACGGCAAGTTCCCGGCGGATGTGAAGGTTGAAGGCGACACCATCATCGTGGCCGGCGGCAAGCCGATCAAGGTGACCGCCATCAAGGATCCGGCATCCCTGCCGCATGGTGAAATGGGCGTCGACATCGCCATGGAATGCACCGGCATCTTCACCTCGCGCGACAAGGCCGCCCTGCATCTCCAGGCTGGCGCCAAGCGCGTCATCGTTTCGGCTCCGGCCGAAGGCGCCGACCTGACCGTCGTCTTCGGCGTCAACCACGACAAGCTGACCAAGGATCACCTGGTCATCTCCAACGCGTCCTGCACCACCAACTGCCTCGTGCCGGTGGTCAAGGTTCTGAACGACACGATCGGTATCGATCATGGCTTCATGACCACGATCCACTCCTATACCGGCGACCAGCCGACCCTCGACACCATGCACAAGGACCTTTACCGCGCCCGTGCAGCCGCCCTGTCGATGATCCCGACCTCGACCGGTGCAGCCAAGGCCGTCGGCCTCGTTCTGCCGGAACTCAAGGGCAAGCTGGACGGCACCTCGATCCGCGTGCCGACCCCGAACGTCTCGGTTGTCGACTTCAAGTTCGTCGCCAAGCGCAACACGACGGTTCAGGAAGTCAACGACGCCATCAAGGCTGCTTCGAACGGCGCCCTGAAGGGCATCCTCGGCTACACCGAAGAGCCGCTCGTCTCGCGCGACTTCAACCATGACAGCCACTCGTCGATCTTCGCCATCGACCAGACCAAGGTGCTCGAAGGCAACTTCGTCCGCATCCTGACCTGGTACGACAACGAGTGGGGCTTCTCGAACCGCATGTCGGACACCGCGGTCGCACTGGCCAAGCTCATCTGATCGCATAAGAATTAGTGCTCGCTTTAAAAAAGGCGGACCGGAAACCCCGGCCCGCCTTTCAAATTTTTAAGTTCCGCCCTACTCTGATCACGATTGAAGACGATAGGTTTTTCATCTCGTCTTCCGGCAGCCCTGCCAGATCATTTCAGCCCCGTCACCGGCTTTGCGCGCGGGACGAAAAGCACCGCCGACACCGCGTCGAGCCTCGCCCGTGGTATGACCTGATCAGGCCCTGTCGGACGACGGCGCGGTTGATGAGAGGGGCAAGGGGTGGACGAATTTTATGCCATGACGCTGGTGGCGACGGCCTTGGTTCTGCTGGCCGCATTCTCCAGCCTGATCGCCTTCCGCTTCGGCGCCCCCCTTCTGCTTCTCTTCCTCCTGATCGGGCTTGCAACCGGCGTCGACGGTCTGGGCATCGAGTTTTCCGACAACGCCTTCGCTTACGCACTGGGGTCGATCGCGCTTGCCGTCATCCTGTTCGATTCCGGTTACGGCACGTCGCTGCAATCCTTCAAGTTATCGGCCGCACCGGCATTGACGCTGGCAACCGGCGGCGTGCTGATCACCGCCGGCTTCTTCGGGCTGATGGCCCATCTGCTGCTCGACTTCTCGTTCCTCGAAGGCCTCCTGCTCGGCTCGATCGTCGCCTCGACCGACGCCGCGGCGGTGTTCTTCCTGCTGCGCATCGGCGGCATCAACATCCGCGACCGCGTTCGCTCGACGCTCGAGGTGGAATCGGGCACCAACGATCCCATGGCGATCTTCCTCACCATGGCGCTGGTACAACTGCTTGCCGCCGGCGAAGGCTATTCCGGTTTCGACATGGAACTGCTGCGCCTGTTCGTCGAGCAGATGGGGCTCGGACTGGCGCTCGGCCTGATCGGCGGCGCGCTGATCGTCTTCGTGCTGAGGCGGATCTCGGTCGAGCGGGGCCTTGCCCCGATCTTCATGCTGGCCATGGCGCTTCTGGTCTTTTCCTATACCGGCGCGGTCGGCGGCAGCGGCTTCCTCGCCGTCTACGTGGCAGGCATCTATGCCGGCAGCCAGAAGATCCCGGCAAGCGGCGCGATCACCCGTTTCCAGGACGGCATGACCTGGCTTGCCCAGATCGTCATGTTCCTCGTTCTCGGACTGCTGGCCACCCCCTCGCAGTTCCCCTCGATCCTCATTCCGGCGGTCCTGCTCGGCCTCTTCCTCGTTTTCGTCGCGCGTCCGCTGGCGGTCTGGGCCTGCCTCCTGCCCTTCGACTTCACCCAGCGCGAGACCGGCTTCATCGCCTGGGTCGGTCTGCGCGGTGCCGTATCGATCCTGCTGGCGATTCTGCCGATCCTCGGCAATCTCGAAAAGGGCCAGACCTATTTCAACGTCGCCTTCATCGTGGTGATGATTTCGCTCGTGCTGCAGGGCTGGACCATCAAGCCGGTGGCCCGCAAGCTCGGTCTCATCATCCCGCCGCGCATCGGCGCCATCGACAAGCTGGAACTCGACCTGCCGGGCGCGGCCCATCACGAACTCCTCGCCTACCGCGTCGTCGCCGACAGCCCGGTCCTGCGCGGCGAACGCATTCCGCGCTGGGCCATGCCTTCGCTCGTCATCCGCGACGGCAAGTCGATGCGCTACCAGTATGCCGGCCGCCTGCGCGAGAACGACCAGGTCTATCTCTTCATCGCACCTGGTTACTCCAAGCTGCTCGACCGCCTGTTCGCCAGCAAGGCGCCGGTGGAGGAAGACGACAGCGAGTTCTTCGGCACCTTCGCCATCTCCCCGAACACCCGGGTCGAAGACCTCGACCAGGCCTACGGACCGCTGACCATCTCGGAAGCCGACCGCGCCAAGACGGTGGCGGAACTGATCGCGCAACGCCTGGGCGGACAGGCCGACTATGCCGACCGGGCCCGGCTCGGCAGCATCGTGCTGATCGTTCGCGATCTGGACGAGACGGGACATGTCGCCTCGGTCGGCGTCTCGCTCGAGCCCGTGGCCCCTGCCACCAACCTGCCGATCTTCCTGAACATAAGCGAGCTTGCCCACGCGATCCGCGACTATCTGCGCAGGCAGCGCGCCAAGGCCGGCGAAGGCGAAAAATGAACCGGGTCGCCTTGCGCAGCCGTTCAGGCGGTGTAAGGTCCGACCCCGTCAGCCCCATTCCAGCAACACCTTAACGACGGGTATCATCATGCCGGCTTTCAAGACACTCGACGATCTCACCGACATCGCGGGCAAGCGCGTGCTTGTGCGCGTCGACCTCAACGTTCCCGTCGCCGACGGCAAGGTGACCGATGCGACCCGCATCGAACGCGTCGCCCCGACCATCAAGGAATTGTCGGCCAAGGGCGCCAAGGTCATCCTGCTCGCGCATTTCGGCCGGCCGAAGGGCGAACCGGTCGCCGACCAGTCGCTGTCGCTGATCGCGCCTGCCGTCGAGGAAGTGCTGGACCAGAAGGTCGCCTTCGCCTCGGACTGCATCGGCGCCCCCGCCGCCGACGCCATCGCCAAGATGGAAAACGGCGACATCCTGCTTTTGGAAAACACCCGCTTCCACAAGGGCGAGGAAAAGAACACCCCGGAATTCGTCGCTGAACTCGCCAAGAACGGCGACATCTTCGTCAACGACGCCTTCTCGGCCGCCCACCGGGCGCATGCCTCGACCGAGGGCCTTGCCCACCATATGCCCGCCTATGCCGGCCGCACCATGCAGGCCGAACTCGTGGCGCTGGAAAAGGGCCTCGGCAAGCCGGCCCGGCCGGTCGTCGCCATCGTCGGCGGCGCCAAGGTCTCGACCAAGATCGACCTCCTGTCCAACCTGGTGAAGAAGGTCGACGCGCTGGTGATCGGCGGCGGCATGGCCAACACCTTCCTCGCGGCCCAGGGCATCAATGTCGGCAAGTCGCTGTGCGAGCACGATCTGGCCGACACCGCCAAGCAGATCATGATCGATGCGGAGACCGCAGGCTGCGCCATCGTGCTGCCGGTTGACGGTGTCGTCGCCCGCGAGTTCAAGGCAGGCGCTGCCAACGAGACCGTCGCCATCACCGCCATCCCGGCCGATGCCATGGTCCTCGACGTCGGCCCGAAGTCGGTCGATGCCATCAATGGCTGGATTTCCAAGGCCGAAACGCTGGTCTGGAACGGCCCGCTCGGCGCCTTCGAGATTGCTCCCTTCGACACCGCGACCGTGGCTGCCGCCCGGCACGCCGCCGAGCGGACCCGCGCCGGCAAGCTGGTCTCGGTCGCCGGTGGCGGTGACACGGTCTCCGCGCTCAACCACGCCGGCGTCGCCGACGACTTCTCCTACGTCTCGACCGCCGGCGGCGCCTTCCTCGAATGGATGGAAGGCAAGGAACTACCGGGCGTGGCCGTCCTGATCGCCGAGAAGTGATTTGTCACGATGGCGGGCTACGCGGCCCGCCATCGTTAAGCATCGGCGGATATTTCCAAGACTTTCAAACGATTAAATCAATTTCAATCGTTTCAACATTTTAAGCCGCCATTTTCCTGTCGCAAAACTTCTGTTATCCGCCTCATCTAAATTCGGGGATTGATCAATTCGGCTTCGCCGATTGGTCGTGACATCAGAGAACACAGGTGAGCGCGTGTCGCGCCATTTTTAGGGATAGGAGTGAGATATGGTGGACGCAAAGATGTTGAACAAGATCAGCGATGCGCCTGGTTTCATCGCGGCGCTGGATCAGAGCGGTGGTTCAACACCTGGAGCATTGCGTCTCTACGGCGTGTCCGAGTCCGACTATCAGGGTGACGAGGAGATGTACCGCTTGATGCATGCCATGCGCGTCCGCATCATGAGCGCGCCCGCCTTCACCGGCGACAAGGTCATCGGCGCCATCCTGTTCGAGCGGACCATGGACGGCGACGTCGATGGCCAGGCTGTTCCCTCCTATCTCTGGGAAAAGCGCGGCGTCGTGCCCTTTCTCAAGATCGACAAGGGCCTCGCTGCCGAAGAGAACGGCGTTCAGATGATGAAGCCGATGCCCGATCTGGACGCTCTCCTGATCCGCGGCCGGAACAAGGGAATTTTCGGAACCAAGATGCGCTCGGTGATCGCTCAGGCCGACAAGGCCGGCATCGCCGCCGTGGTAAAGCAGCAGTTCGAAGTTGCGCGCCAGATCCTCGGCCAGGGCCTCATGCCGATCATCGAGCCGGAAGTCTCCATCAAGAGCCCGACGAAGACCGAAGCCGAAGCCATTCTTCGCGACGAGATCGCGGCACAGCTCGACAAGCTTCCGGCAGGCGAAACCGTCATGCTGAAACTCACGATCCCGACGGTCGCCGATTTCTACGCGCCTCTGGTCGCCCACAAATCGGTCGTTCGGGTCGTCGCCCTTTCCGGCGGTTACAGCCGCGTGGATGCCTGCGAAAAGCTGAGCCGCAACCACGGCATGATCGCCAGCTTCTCGCGCGCCCTGACGGAAAACCTGCGCGTCACGATGAGCGACGCAGAGTTCAATACGAGCCTGGCCGCGACGATCGACGAGATCTACGCTGCAAGCGTGAACAAGGCCTGATCCGGCCCTGGCGCCTGCCGCCGCGGCAGGCCGGGTCCGTCGCTCCAGCGACAAGGTCGCCTGATCCGCAATTCTTCGCGGACGATATACAAAAGCCCCGCCCAACGGCGGGGCTTTTCGTTGGGGCGGCAGGCCTCTTGCCTTCCCCGTCCGGCAAACTATATTCGTCGGTGCTGAGGACGACCTCTCCCCACCACGGGCTTTTGACCGGGACGACCCGACCGACCCTCTGCGGGAGACCAGACATGCGCTCGACCAGCGACCGTATCCGCCACGCCATCAGTTTCGAAATCCTCGCTCTCCTCCTCGTCACGCCGCTGGGCGCCTGGGTGTTTTCGCTGCCGATCACCGATATCGGCGTCGTCAGCATCGCCAGCGCGACGATCGCCATGCTGTGGAACTACATCTACAATCTCGGCTTCGACCACGCGATGCAGCGTTTTGCCGGCACCACCTACAAGACCGTGCCCATTCGTGTGCTGCATGCCGTGCTGTTCGAGGCCGGGATCCTCATCGTGCTCGCGCCCTTCATCGCCTGGTATCTGGGCGTCGGCCTGTGGCATGCGATCGTGATGGACGTCTCCTTCTCGCTCTTCTACCTTGTCTACGCGTTCGTCTTCAACTGGAGCTATGACCGGCTGTTCCCGATCCCGGAATGGCAGCAGCCCGCAAGCTGAGCGTGGAACCGACAGATCCGAAAGGGCAAGAAACCATGCGCGACGTCCCGTTCGTCACCGTAGACGTATTCACCGACCAACGTTTCGCCGGAAATCCGCTGGCGGTCATACTCGACGCGCGCGCCCTGTCGGTCGGAGAGATGCAGCAGATCGCCACGGAATTCGGCTATTCAGAGACCACCTTCGTGCTGCCGCCGCAGGACCCGGCCAATACGGCGCACGTCCGGATCTTCACGCCGACCACCGAGGTTCCGTTCGCCGGGCATCCGAACGTCGGAACGGCCTTCGTGCTGGGGAATCTCGGCACGCTGTTCGGCAATCCGGTCGGAACACAGCTGCGCTTCGAGGAGAAGGCCGGACTGGTCGAGGTCGAACTCGCCCGGGACGGAGCGCGCGTCACCGGCGCAACCATCCAGGCTCCCGGCCCGCTCACCATTGGTAGCCTTGTGCCGCCGGCCGAACTCGCCCCGTGCATCGCGCTCGATGCCGCGGACATCGAGACCCGGCATCATGCGCCTGTCTTCGCCTCGGTCGGGCTGAAATTCATCCTGGTAGAGGTGAAGGATCTCGCCGTACTCGCACGGGCGGCACCGCGGCTGGAACCGCTCGCCATCCTCAATGAGGCCTATGCTCACGAAGAGACGGACTGCGCCATCTTTCTCTACGCGCGGGTCGGGAACGACCATGTCCGCGCCCGGATGTTCGCCCCGCTGGACAATGTGCCCGAAGATCCGGCCACCGGCAGCGCATCTGCGGCCCTTGGAGCCTATCTCAGTACGCTTGAGACTCCGCACCGGGATCGGCGCATTCTGGTCGAGCAAGGCGTCGAGATGGGGCGCCGCAGCCTGATCCATGTCGATGTGGAAACCAAAGCCAGCCGGTTCGATCGCGTCCGGATCACCGGCGCTTGCGTCGAGGTGATGCGAGGAACAATCGCGCTTTGAGCACCATCAAGGCCGGACAAGCAGCGTCACCGACCAGATGACGAAGGCGATCACGGCGACCTTCCAGAAATCGCTGCGTTTCCTCAGCCCCGGCAGTCCGAGCGGCCGGATCACCTGCACCAGCATGGCGAGGATGAGGAGAAGGCCGATCACCTTGGTCATGGATAAATCCTAGCACGCCTGTTCCGGCCCTTGTCACAACGGCGACACTTTTGCCCTCCAGAAGGTTTTCCCGCAAGGGCTGATATCCATTCAGAAATCGGTAGGAACCTTGCCTTAATCTGTGACGTTTCAGGAACCTGTTCGAACAGCTTCCCCAACCCCTCTCGATTGCCAAGCCATGCGACGAAATCTCCTGCCAGTCATGGCGCTTCTTCTCGGCACGCTGTTCCTGTTCCTCGGGAACGGCCTGCACGGTCTCCTTCTCCCGGTGCGCGGCTCCGCGGAGGGCTATTCGAACGAGATCCTCGGCCTGCTCGGCACCTCCTGGGCGACGGGCTTCGTGGCCGGCTGCCTGATCGCGCCAAAGCTCGTCATGCGCGTCGGCCATGTCCGCGCCTTCTCCAGTTTCATCTCGCTGATCGCCATCATTGCGCTGTTGAGCGGCATCCTGGTCGATCCCTACTGGTGGGTGGTCCTGCGCGCCGTCACCGGCTTCTGCATCGCCGGAACCTCGATGATCATCGAAAGCTGGCTGAACGAGCGCGCCACCAACGAAAGCCGCGGCACGATCTTTTCCTTCTACATTTCCGTCACGCTGATCGGCGTGGTGGGTGGCCAGATGCTGGTCGGCATCGTCGATCCCTCGACCACCATCCTCTTCATGATCTGCGGCATTCTCTACTGCCTGTCCATGCTGCCGACCACTGTGTCGACCGCCGCGACGCCTCAGGCGCTCACCTCCGTCAAGCTCAACCTGCCGCGCCTCTACCGTAATTCGCCCGTGTCCTTCGTCGGCATCCTGCTCGTCGGCATCGCCAACGGAGCCTATGGTACGCTCGGCGCCGTCTTTGGCGCCCGCGCCGGCCTGACCCCGAACATGATCGCCATCATGCTGTCCGTCACCATCTTCGTCGGCGCGCTCATGCAGTTTCCCGCCGGCAAGGCCTCCGACCGCACCGACCGCCGCTATGTCCTGGCGGCGCTCTCTGCGGTCGCGGCGATCGCGGCGCTCCTGCTGATCGTCCTGCGACCGCAGGACTCCATGACCATGATCGTCCTCGTCGCCATCTACGGTGGCGCCGCAAACGCGCTCTATCCGATCGCCGTCGCCCATGCCAACGACTTCGCCAGCTCGGACGAGTTCGTCCAGGTGTCGGGCGGGCTTCTCCTGCTCTACGGCATCGGCACGATCATCGGTCCGACCATCGGCGGTCCGGTGATGACCGAGTTCGGCCCCCACGCCCTCTTCGCCGTGACAGCCGTCGCCCACGTCCTGTTGACGGGCTACGCGATCTACCGCAGCCGTTTGCGCGCTGCCGTACCGTATGCCGAACGCGACAATGTGCCGAACATGCCGGTATCCGCCTCGCCGATGAGCACGCCCGAAAGCCTCAGTCTCGACCCGCGCGCAGCGCCCCTGCCGCCCCATGCGGACGAGGGTGATTCGCGCGAATCACACGCAACCGGAGAATGGAAGTCATGATCTTCGATGATGAACGCCCGAAAAAGCCGGTCTCCCATGACGTGGGCAGCGATCTTTCCGCCCTGTCGGCGGAAGAATTACAGGCCCGAATCGACCTGCTTCGGGCGGAAATCGAGCGCCTGGACGCGGAACGCGGCCGCAAGGAAGCAGGGAAAAAGGCGGCCGACAGCTTCTTCAAGCCCAAAGTATAGCCCATGTATTACCTGCCTGTTTTCGCCAAGATCGGAAATGTATCGCATTTTTCGCTTCACGTTTACCATCCGTTAAGCCTTTTATGTGATTGTGAGTCATCCGGTTCTGCCGGGTTCAGGCAGTTTCACCGTGTGGCGAAAGTCTGATTTTTCTCCCTGTTTTACCTTGAGAGCCGCTTCTGCGGCTCTTTTTTTATGTTTGCGGCATCCCTATATCCAAAATTGTGGGAATTAACCCTTCTTTAATAAACGGCTTGCGCATTTGGGGTATTGGTATCATCGTACGGCCATGAAAAGCGGCAGGAACAAGACAGCGTCCACGCCGTTACCCAGTTAAAGTGATGCGTAATTCAAGGGTGAACCGATGTCTGAACTCGGACTGAACACTGTGAGCTTTGCCGGCCGCGCCGCTGCCTCGACGCAGTTCAAGGCGACCTATGCCGAAGGCATGGGTCTGGTCGAAGAGACCGCCGCCTATCTCGACGGCCCCGGTCGCGCTGCCGCCAAGGTCCTGCCGCGCATGGCTTCGGTTCTCTACGCCGCCGAATCGATGCGCCTCACCACCCGCCTGATGCAGATGGCTTCCTGGCTGCTGCTGCAGCGCGCCGTGAACAACGGCGAGATGAGCCGCGACCAGGTCCTGTCGGAAAAGAGCAAGGTTCGCCTCGACGGCTTCAACGTCGATCGCCAGGCTCCGGGCTGGAACGATCTGCCGGAAACCTTCCGTGATCTCGTCGAGCGCTCGCTGCGCCTGCAGAACCGTATCGCCCTGCTCGACCGTGAAATCTATCGCCCGGCCGATACGCCGGTCGTGCCGGACAACGAGAACAGCGTCCAGGCCCAGCTCGATCTGCTGCGCACGGCCTTCAATCTCAACTGACATCCCGACTTCGCATCAGCACTTCTTTGGCCCGGCATGCTCACGCATCGCCGGGCATTTTCTTTGTCCGCCGGCGATGCGCTTGAGGCAGAATCCAGGCAACAAAAAAGCCCGGACGAGCCGGGCTTTGATGAAAACGTCGATCGAGGATCGATCAGAGGCCGAGGCCGCCGAAACGCTTCTTGAACTTCGAGAGACGACCACCGCGGTCCATCAGCTGCTGGTTGCCGCCGGTCCAGGCCGGATGCGAGTTCGGGTCGATTTCGAGGTTCATGACTGCGCCTTCCGAACCCCAGGTAGAACGGGTTTCGTATTCGGTGCCGTCGGTCATGACAACCTTGATGACGTGGTAGTCGGGATGGATATCAGCCTTCATTGCGATCTTCCTGCTGTGCCGGAGGGTCTATATGTCGCGATTGCGTCATGGAGACCTATTCAATAAACCAAGCCGATGTCCGAACAGGCCACGGCTTCCCAATTCGATGCGGTGCCTATACATGAAGGGCGCAAGGATAACAAGTGCCATGGCACGAAAGCCCGCCAGGCGGGCCGGAGAGTAATATAGTGTCCGCAGTCACCGAAGCCGAACAGTCGAAACGCCGCTCGCTCAAGCCCCTTTCCCGGCTCCTTCCCTATGTCATGCGTTATCGCAAGCTGGTCGGCGGCGCCCTGTTCTTCCTCGGTCTTGCCGCGGCCACGACCCTCGCATTGCCGCTCGCCGTGCGCCGCATGGTGGATCACGGCTTCAGTGCCGCCGACAGCGCCTTCATCAACAACTATTTTGGCATGATGGCGGTACTCGCCATCGTTCTCGCGATCGCCAGCGCCATGCGCTACTACTTCGTCATTACCATCGGCGAGCGGGTCGTCTCCGATCTGCGCCGCGACGTCTTTGCCCATGTGACCAAGCTGTCGCCGGCCTTCTTCGACGTCAACCAGTCCGGCGAGATCGTCTCGCGGCTGACCGCCGACACGACCCAGATCAAGTCCGCCGTCGGCGCGACCGCGTCACTGGCGCTCAGGAACTCCATTCTCTGTCTCGGTGCCATGGGCATGATGATCTATACCAGCCCGCGGCTGTCGATCCTCGTGCTCGCCGCCATCCCGATCATCGTCTTCCCGCTCGTCGCCTTCGGCCGCTCCGTGCGCCGTCGCTCGCGGGCTGCGCAGGACACGCTGGCCGAAGCCTCGGCCTTTGCCGGCGAGACCATCGGCGCCGCCCGCACCGTCCAGGCTTTCAACGCCGAAGGAATCGCGACCGACCGCTACGGCGCAGCCGTCGAGCAGGCCTATGAAGCGGCCCGCTCCGCCATCAAGTCGCGCGCGCTGTTGACCGGCGTCGCCATCACGCTGGTGTTCGGCAGCATCGTTGCCGTTCTCTGGTTCGGTGCCCAGAGCGTGCTTGCCGGCACGCTTTCGGCCGGGACACTCGGCCAGTTCCTGCTCTATTCTCTGATCGCCGCCGGTTCGATGGGAACGCTGTCCGAGGTCTGGGGCGAGCTTTCCCAGGCATCCGGTGCCGCCGAACGGCTGGGCGAACTGCTGCAGGAGGTTTCGCAGGTTGCCGCCCCCGCCAATCCGACCCGCCTGCCGAAGCCGCCGATGGGCCGCGTCAGCTTCGGCGACGTGCACTTCGCCTATCCGTCGAGCGCCAGCAAATCGGCGCTCAGGGGCCTGAGCTTCCGGGTTGAGCCCGGCGAGACCGTGGCGATCGTCGGTCCTTCGGGCGCCGGCAAGAGCACGGTCTTCTCTCTCATCCTGCGCTTCTACGATCCCGTCAGCGGCACCGTTCGGATCGACGACGTCGATGTCCGCGAGGCCGATCCCGAAGAGGTCCGCGCCCGCATCGCCATCGTGCCCCAAGACGTGACGATCTTTGCCACATCCATCCACGACAATATCGCCTTCGGCTCGCCGAAAGCGACGCGGCAGATGGTAGAGGCGGCGGCGGAAGCCGCTCAGGCAACCGAATTCATCCTGCGGCTGGAGAACGGCTTCGACACGCAGGTCGGCGAACGCGGCATCACGCTGTCCGGCGGCCAACGCCAGCGCATCGCCATCGCCCGCGCGCTCTTGCGCGACGCGCCGCTGCTGCTTCTCGATGAAGCGACTTCGGCACTCGACGCGGAAAGCGAAACCCTGGTCCAGACGGCGCTGGACGGCCTGATGCAGAACCGCACGACGATCGTCATCGCCCACCGGCTGGCGACCGTGCTCAAGGCCGATCGCATCCTCGTGCTCGACGACGGCCGCATCGTTGAGGAAGGCACCCATCACAGCCTGATCCAGGAGGGCGGTCTCTACGCCAAGCTGGCCCGCCTGCAGTTCGAGACTGGCGGACGCGATTTCACCGCGCCGGCTATCGAGTAGTCCCCGGTATTCGCGTCGGAGCCCTCAGGCTCCGACCGAGCGGCCGGCGATCCGGCCGGAGAACAGGCAGCCGCCGAGGAACGTTCCTTCCAGCGCATTGTAGCCGTGCACCCCGCCCCCGCCGAAACCCGCCACCTCGCCGGCGGCATAGAGCCCCGGCACCGGTTTGTTGGTGTCGTCGAGCACCCGTGACGAAAGATCGGTGTGCAGGCCGCCCAGCGTCTTGCGCGTCAGGATATGCAGCCGCACCGCGATCAGCGGACCGGCCTTGGGATCGAGCAGGCGGTGCGGCTTTGCCGTGCGCATCAGCCGGTCGCCGAGATAGTTGCGGGCACCGCGGATGGCCGTCACCTGGGCGTCCTTGTTGAAGGCATTGTCGATCTCGCGATCGCGCGCCTCCACCTGGCTGCGCAGATGGTGGATGCCGATCCGGTGCTCGCCCGTCAGCTCGTTCATGCCGACGACGAGGTCCTCGAGCGTGTCGCGCACGACGAAATCCTCGCCCTTGTCCATGAAGGCCTGGACCGGTCCCGGCGGGTTCTTGCCGAGGCGCTTCAGCAGCAACCGGATGTTCTTGTCGGTGAGGTCGGGGTTCTGTTCCGAACCGGACAGCGCGAATTCCCGCTTGATGATCGCCTTGTTGAGGACGAACCAGCTGTATTCCTCACCCTTTGCGCGGATCGCCTTCAGCGTCGCCAGTGTGTCGAAACCGGGCATGGCCGGAGCGGCAAAGCGGTTGCCGCTGGCATCGCACCAGAAGGACGAGGGACCCGGCAGGATACGAATGCCGTGATTGGGCCAGATCGGGTCGAAGTTGCGGAGGCCTTCGGTATAGTGCCACATGCGGTCGCCGTTGATGATCTCCCCCCCGGCCGCCCGCGCGATGTCCAGCATCCGCCCGTCGACATATTGCGGCACGCCCGCGACCATCGACTTCGGCGGCGGCCCAAGGCGCTGGACGGGCCAGTTCTTGCGCACCAGGTCGTGATTGCCGCCGATGCCGCCGGACGTGACGACGACGGCGCCGGCCGTCAATTCGAATTCGCCGACGACGGCACGCGATGTCGCCGCACCGCGGGGCGCCGGATCGGTCGCCAGAATGCTGCCGCGCGCACCCGTCACCGCACCGTTGGTGACGATGAGTTGATCGACCTGGTGACGAAAGCAGAAAACCAGCCGGCCATTCTGCTCCGCCATCCGCGCCCGACGGACAAAGGGTGCCAGCACAGCCGGCCCTGTCCCCCAGGTGACATGGAAGCGCGGAACAGAATTGCCGTGACCGTCGGCAAGCGAACCGCCTCGCTCGGCCCAGCCGACCACCGGAAACCAGCGCACGCCCTGGCGATGCAGCCAGTCGCGCTTCTCTCCGGCGGCAAATTCCAGATAGGCCTCGGCCCAATGGCGCGGCCAGTAGTCCTCGACGCGATCGAAACCGGCAGAGCCGAACCAGTCCTGCCGCGCCAGTTCGAAGCTGTCGCGTATGCCGAGGCGCCGTTGTTCGGGACTGTCGACCAGGAACAGACCTCCGAGCGACCAGAAGGCCTGACCACCGAGGTTCTGCTCCCCCTCCTGGTCCACAACGCAGACCTTGAGCCCCCGTTCGGCTGCCTCGGTCGCAGCCACGAGCCCGGCGAGACCCGCCCCGATTACCAACACATCGTAGCTCATCCGGACTCCCCCCTCGAATGCCCCTGTTTTCTTACTTTTACGGGCACGTAAGGAATCGCACAACCCAGCACTTCTACTAATGCGAAGACAAGGCGGTCAGCGCTCGGTGAGCTTGAGTTCTATACGCCGGTTCTGGGCGCGGGCTTCCACGCTGTCGCCCTCGGCGATCGGCTGGTTTTCGCCGAATCCGGCGGCCACCAGGCGATTGGACGGGACGCCCTTGGAGATCAGATATTTGACCACGGAAATGGCGCGCGCAGCCGAGAGCTCCCAGTTGTCGGCATAGCGTCCGGTGCCGCTGAGCGGCACGTTGTCGGTATGGCCGTCGACGCGCAGCACCCAGTTGATCTCCGGCGGGATTTCCTTGGCGAGATCGAGCAATGCGCTTGCGAGCTTCGCCATCTCGACTTCACCCTCCGGATTGAGCACGTTGCCGCCGGACGGGAACAGGACTTCCGACTGGAAGACGAATCGGTCGCCGACAATGCGGATGTTCTCCCGGTCGGAGAGGATTTCCCGCAACCGGCCGAAGAAGTCGGAACGATAGCGGTTGAGCTCCTGGACACGCTGGGCGAGCGCAACGTTCAGCCGCCGTCCGAGATCGGCGATTTTCACCTGCGAGTTCTGGTCCCGCGCCTCCGATGCCTGCAGGGCTTCCTCGACGGCGGCAATCTGGGCACGAAGAGCGGCAATCTGCTGGTTGAGCAGGTCGATCTGGCTCATTGCCCGCTCGCTCACCTGTTTTTCCGCATCGAGTGCCTGGGTCAGGCGACCGAGCTTCTGGTTGGCGGCGTCCGTCGAGCCGGAGCCGGCGTCGAGCAGTTGCTGCAACCGGCTGCGCTCGGTTTCGGAAACGGAAAGCGAGGACTGCAGGGTGGCCAGCGTATCCTCGAGATCCTGCTTGCCGCTTTTCTCCAGCGCCAGCAACTGGGTCAGTTCGGCGATCTGGCTGTTCAGCCGGTTGAGCACCTCGTCCTTGCCGGTGATTTCGCGGCTGAGGATGAACTGCGCCAGCACGAAGACGGTAAGCAGGAACATGATCGCCAGAAGCAGCGTCGACAGCGCGTCGACGAAGCCCGGCCAGTAGTCTACGCCCCTGTCGCGGCGGCGGTTGCGGCCGAGCGCCATCGCTACTTGCCCCCGCCCATCTTCTCGTTCAGCTTTTCAAGCGTCTTTCGCATGGCCCGGGCATCTTCCTGCTGTGCCTCGATCCAGTCGCGCAGCATCTGCTGCTCGTTGCGCATGTTCTTGACCAGACCCTGTATGCCCTCGGCAAGGCCTGCGATGGCGGCGACCGAACGGTCGCTGCCGCCGGCATTTTCGCGGTTGGCAAGCTTTGCCAGCTGGTCGACCAGCCGCTTGATGTCCTCCGCCGGCACGCCGGTCAGCACACCTGCCGGGGCGGCGATGTCGGAATCGACGTCCGTCACCGATGAAAGCCAGTTCTCCAGCTCGGTATAGAAGCGATTCTGCGCGCGTCCCGCCTGCAGGTCGAGAAAGCCGAGGATGAGCGAGCCGGAAAGCCCGAGCAGCGAAGACGAGAACGCCGTGCCCATGCCCGCCAGCGGTCCGGTCAGGCCTGTCTTCATCGCCTGCAGCACGTCGGCGCTATCGCCCGCCCCCGGATCGAGCGACTGGATCACCTCGGTGATCGAGGCGATCGTGCCGAGCAGGCCCCAGAACGTACCGAGCAGACCGAGGAAGACGAGAAGGCCGATCAGATAGCGCGAGGTGTCGCGTGATTCGTCGAGGCGCGTGGCGATCGAATCGAGGATCGAGCGCAGCGCCGTGGTCGAGATCGCCATCGAACGGCGGCCACCGATCAGCGCCCGCATCGGCGCCAGCAGCCGCGGATCGCGGCCGACCTTGTCGGCATGGCCGGCGGCGCGGAAGGAATTGAACCAGCGAACCTCGGGCCTGAGCGCCAGCACATGGTTGAACACCAGCACGATGCCGACCGCCAGAACCCCCAGGATCAGGCCGTTGAGGCCCGGATTGGTGATGAACGCCGCATGCGCCTGGCGATAGAGGATGGCGGCGATGAAACCGACGATGATCAGGAAGATCACCATCGTCGTGAAGAAGGGCATAGGGCTGGAGAGCTTGTGACCGTATTCGCCCGGTGCGGCTTCCGCCGCCTCCAAATCCGCCAGCTTAACTTTCGCCATGTCGTCCGTAGCCTCCGGTAATCCGTGCGCCGGAGGCTAGTGGAAAATTGCGACGAATTGAAGCTAAAAGCCGCCGACAAAGGTCGACGGCTGTGTACAGACTCAGGCCTTCGGGATCGGCCGTGCGATGACTTCGATCAGCTGCTTGCGGATGTACTCGTTGCCGGCGACGACGGTGCCGGTGTGGAACATGTCGGTGCCGTCGTGCATGTCGCTGACGAAGCCGCCGGCCTCACGGATCAGCAACAGGCCGGCCGCCATGTCCCACGGGTTGAGCTCGGCTTCCCAGAAACCGTCGAGCCGGCCGGCGGCGACATAGGCAAGATCAAGCGCCGCGGCACCCATGCGCCGCACGCCGGCGACCTCGCCCATGACATGGCGCAGTTCGATCAGGAACTTGCCGTGCGCACCCCGGCCGAGATGGGGAATGCCGCAACCGACGACGCAATCGGACAGCACCTTTCGGGCCGCAACCCGGATGCGGCGGTCGTTGAGGAAAGCGCCGCCGCCCTTTTCAGCGGTGTAGAGCTCGTCGGTCGCCGGATTGAAGATGACGCCTGCAACGACTTCGCCATTGCGTTCGAGGGCGATCGATACGGCAAACTGCGGAATGCCGTGCAGGAAGTTCGTCGTGCCGTCGAGCGGATCGACGATCCAGCGATGGGCGCCGTCGGTGCCCTTGATCTCCTCGCTCTCCTCGCCGAGGAAGCCGTAGGTCGGCCGCGCCTTCAAAAGTTCGTCGCGCACGATCTTCTCGGCCTTGATATCCGCCTGCGAGACGAAGTCGCTCGGTCCCTTGACCGAAACCTGCAGGTTCTGCACCTCGCCGAAATCGCGCGCCAGGGACTTGCCCGCCTTGAGCGCGGACTGAACCATGACATTGAGGAGTGCTGAACGGGCCATTTAGGGTTTCCTTGAAAGTGCGGCATGCGCCGGGCGACGGCGGCAGGAGCGGCGCGATAGATCGCGGCTGCGGTTTGGGCGGTTCAAGACCACAAAAACAGCCGGAATTCAAGGGGCATCGCCGCAAGGGGCGAGACCGGCGCCCTTAACCAATCCCGCCCAGGGCCCAGGCGGCAAGCGATGCGGCGCCGGATAGCGCGGTCGCCGCCCACAGGTGGAGGGAAAAACGCAAGGTGCCGAAAAGGCTCGCATAGACCGCCTTGGCGGCCATGTTGCTCAACACCGCGATACCGATCGCCTGCGCAGCCAGGCCGATATCAAGCGTCGGCAGCAGGCCCGCCACCGTGACGGTTGCGGCATCGACGTCTGCAAGGGCGGAAAGCGCAGAGGCAACAAGCAGGCCCGCCTCGCCGAACTGCTGGGTCGCCGCCCGCGCCAGAAAGGCGACGCCCGCCAGCAGAAGGGCCATTTTTGCCACGGCGGCGAGCTCGAACGGATTGGCCGGAATGCCCTGCCCTCCTGCCGGCTGGTGACGGCCGGCGAGCGCCAGTGCGTAGAGCACCAGAACGAAAGCGGCGGCAACCAGCGGCCACAGAAGGGCCGACAGCAGCGCAGGGGCAAGCGTCGCGACAAGCAGCGCGGTGCGCAGCAGCGATACCGCGCCGGCGCTGATCGCCCCCGCAACCAGCGTGAGACCGGACTCGCCAGCGCGGCTGCGGCGGGCAAACGCAACGGTCGTGCCGGTCGACGAGACAAGACCGCCGATCGCGCCGGCCAGAACGTCGCCGCGGGTCGCGCCGAGCATCCTGACTGCGACATAACCGGCAAAGGAGATCGAGGCGAGCATGATGACGAGCAGGACGATGCTCTTGGGCGACACGCCGCCGAACGGCCCGAACGGCGTATCCGGGATGATCGGCAGCAGCACGAAGGTCATGGCAAGCAGGATGACCGCCGAGCGCAGTTCGATCCATTGCAGGCGCCGGATCGCCTCATGCAGGAATTCCCGGCTCGCGAGGATCGCGATCAGCGCCGCGCCGCCGGCGGAGGCAAGCGCCATGTCGCCGAGGGCGGCCAGCGCCCCGAGCCCGAAAGTGAGAATGGCGGCGATGACCGATGTCACGCTGAAGGACTTTTCGGCGATCGCCTCGCGGATCTCGAAAACCGCCATTACGGTCGCGATGGCGATCAGGAAGCCGGTCAGCGTTATGCCGGGATAGCCCGACGCGACGCCAAGGCTTCTTTCAATCAGTCCGGCGACCCCGCCTGCCATGCCGAACATGGTGAAGGTGCGGATACCGGCCGTGCGTGCGCCCTCCGGCTCGTCGCGTTCACGCCAGTGACGCTCGACGCCGACGGCTGCGCCGACGGCAATGGCGAGGCCGAGGCGCTGAAAAAGTTCGACATTGTCCACGTCCACCTCCTTGCGCCTTCGGCCGCCGTCAGCCGCGCCGGAACCTGTTCGCCGCGTCGATGGCCTTCTTCTGCTCCTCGTCGGTCAGTCCGAGATAGAAATCCTCGAGCGCCGGATCCTTCAGGCCGGCCCGCCGGGACAGCACATACCACTTGGCAGCCTCGATCGGGTCGGGCCGCGTACCGAGCGCATTGACATAGAGATGGGAAAGACGATTCTGCGCGATGACATTGCCGCGATTCGCAGCGATCTTCAGCCACCGAAAGCCTTCCTCGTAGTTCCGCTCGCCGGCAATGCCGTTGACCATCCAGATGCCGATGTCGAGCTGGGCAGTGTCGAAGCCCGCCCGTGCCGACCGATCGAGCCAGTAGCGCGCCTTGTTGCGCTTGTCCTCGGGCAGATCCTTCAGCGATTCGTAGATCTGAGCCACGGCATATTGCGCATCGGCGATACCGTCCTCGGCCGCCTTCTCGTAATAGGGCAAGGCGAGGGAAAGACCCTTGGCCCCGGGATTGTCGGCAACCAGGGTCTGCGCCCAGTTGAACTGCGCCGAGCCGTTTCCTGCGTCCGCCGCCTTGCGCATGTATTCGTCGGCCTTGGCCTTGTCGTGCGGGACGACCTTGCCTTCCATCAGCAGCATTGCGTACTTGAACATCGCCGCCGGATCGCCGCCGGCAGCCGCCTGGCCATACCAGAAGGCCGCCCCCTTCAAGTCCTTCTTGATGCCGAGGCCCCGGTCCATCAGTTCGGCAAGCAGCGTCTGCGCCGCCGGATCGCCGAGCTGGGCGCGTGGAAGAGCCTTGTCGACGGCCGTCAGGAAGAAGCCACGCTGGAAGGCGCCATAGGCCTCGTCGACCTTCCCCTTGTATTCGGGCTCGGGCGGCACGTCCGGCAGGGGAGCTCCCATGCGGGCGTAGATATTGATGCCTTGCGGCTCATCCCCCTCCATAGCCTTTTGCTCTTCCGCGGCCTCGGAGCCTGGACGCGCACTGCGGTCGAGCGTTCCGTCAGACGACGCCGGCTGATCCCCGCGCTCGAGCACCCGCACGTCGGACGGCGCGAGCGGCCGCATCGGCGGGCGATCGAACGCCTGCTGCGCATGCGGGGAACCCGGCACGGCGACAAAGGCTGCGAGACACGCAGCAAGAGCGAACAGCACGGGCCGATGGAAAAGACTTGAGCGCATGATGCGTATCAATCTTCAAACCGTGGCGCTTTTTCGTCAAGCTCGGCATTCACCCGCGCCACGACCGTCGCAGCAAGTGCGGGATCGGCAAAAACCGCCTCGCGCAGCGCCACGAATTCGACGCCGGCTTCGGCGACGGCGACGGCGGAGGCCGGATCCTGACCGCCCATGACGATGCTGGGGATGGCGATCATCGACGACCACCATTCGCCGAGCGCCAGATTCTTCGAATGCGCCTCCGGCTTTATGTCGCCGTCGAGCTTGCCGAAGAAGATATAGTCGGGCTGCGCCTCGCCGATCTCCAGCGCATGGTGCCTGTCCATGGCATTGCCGCCGCCGACGATCATCTTCGGCACATGTTTCTCGATCGCATCCGCAAGTGCTGCCGCATTGCCGCTGATATGCAGGCCGTCGGCCTTGGCCCGTCCCGCAACCCGGCTGTTGTCGACGATAAGGGCGGCGGCCCCGGCATCCTGGATAAGCGGCACCAGCAGTTCGGCATGCTTCTGGAAGGCTGCGTCATCAAGGCCGTATTGCGGGATGATGACCGACGCGACGTCGCCACCCTTCAGGGCATCGCCGACCACGCGCGCCTTTTCCTCGGCGTCGGCGATGTCGGGAACGATCAGGACGAGACGGCAGCGATCTTCGGGACTGGTCATAAGTGGATCCGTTTTCCGGAAGGACGCAGCTTTGTCCGCGTCCTCCCTCGTTTTGCGTGAGTAAATCCGATAGACCGGTCCTTCAAAAGGATCAACCGAAACAAATGAGTCCCGATCTGCTGTTCTATGCCGCGGCCATTCCCGCAGTCGCTCTCGTCGGCCTGTCGAAAGGCGGCCTGGGCGGAGCATTCGCCCTGATCGGCGTGCCCTTGCTCGCCATGGTCGTGCCTCCGATGCAGGCGGCGGCGATCTTCCTGCCGATCCTGCTGGTCATGGATGCGGTGGCGCTCTGGGCCTGGCGGCGGCATAACAACCGCCCCACCCTGCTGGCCATGCTGCCCGGCGGCATCCTCGGCATCGCGATCGGCTGGGCCACATCCGCCTATGTTTCGGTCAACGTCATGCGCCTGCTGCTCGGCGGGATTTCGGTGCTGTTCGCCTTGCGCTATTTCATCGAAGCGGCCCGCAAGTCCTCGAAGACGACGCCTGCCGCAGCACCCGAGCGGCCGGTGGCGGCGACCCTGTGGGGCACGCTGTCGGGCTATGGCAGCTTCGTCGCCCATGCCGGCGGCCCGCCGTTCCAGATCTACACCCTGCCGCTGCGCCTCGATCCGCTTGCTTATACCGGCACCAGCACCCGCTTCTTCGCCATCATGAACGCGGTCAAGGTTCTTCCCTATTTTGCGCTCGGGGAACTCAGCGCCGCGAGCCTTTCGCTGTCGGCGACACTCCTGCCGATCGCCCTCGTCTCGACGCTGATCGGTGCCCGGCTCGTGCACTATCTGAAGCCCGCCCTTTTCTACCCGCTGATGTATGGCATGGTGCTGATTGCCGGCAGCAAGCTGCTCTATGACGGGATCACCGGACTATAGACAGACAGACTAGCCGGCACGCGGCAATTGCTGCACTGCACAACGCGCTTGCCGGAACCCCGAGATTGACGTAACCTGAAGCCATGTCGAACCTGGACCCCTTCGTTGCGATCGCCGACCCGCACCGCCGGCACCTGCTGGAGGTGTTGAGGCGTGCACCGCGAACGGTCAACGAACTGGCGAGCGGTCTGCCGATCAGCCGCCCCGCCGTCTCCCAGCACCTCAAGGCGCTGCTCGACTGCAATCTCGTGACGGTGACGTCGGAGGGAACGCGGCGGATCTATTCGGTCAACCGCCCGGGCTTCGACCGCCTTAACATGTGGCTTGACCAGTTCTGGTCGTGACTTTTCCGTCAAGGCAAAAAGAAGCCCCGAAAACCGCTCTGGTTTCCGGGGCATTGATATTGTCAAATCTCAGTGGATTTTCCGCCGGCCGCAATCTGCCTTGAGGCGATCTCCAGCCGGCGTGCATGGGAAAATCAGTGTCTGGTCGACGCCCTGAGGCGCTCCATTTCGTCCTTGATACGCAACTTGAGGCGCTTCAGTTCGGCGATGTGCTGGTCATTGATGGAGGGAGACGTAAGAGCGGTATGGAGCTTCTCCTCAAGAGCACCGTGCTTCTTTTCGAGCGATTCAAGATGAGCCTGCATGGTCATTTGACACGTCCTTCCTTTCGCCTACCTCCAGCCCTCACAACGCTGGAGTTTCAGGCTTTGCGAAAGTAATGTGACACGAAGAATGGGTTTTGTCGAAGGCGAAATGGGGGAGAAAGCGCGGCAAATTCACTGATAGGGATAACTTCCCGTTACCAGTATTTGATGATAGGAGCTTGCGCGAATCTTGGACGCATCCCACAAAATGGATACGTTGAAAGCGAGAATGGGGACACGATAATGGCCGATCAGGAACAGGCGGACATTCGGCTGGCGCTCGCGCGGCTCCGGCAGGAGCACGAGGACTACGACGCCGCCATCAATGCCATGATCGTCACCGGCTGCGACGCACTGAGAATCCAGCGGATGAAGAAGAAGAAGCTGGGAATCAAGGACAAGATGACCTCCCTTGAAGACCAGATCATCCCCGACATCATCGCGTGAACAGGCAAGGACCGCCACGATGACCGAAGAACGCCCGCCTGTCGCCATCATCATGGGCAGCCAGTCCGACTGGGAAACCATGAAGAACGCCGCCGATACGCTGGACGTGCTCGGCGTCGGCTACGAGGCGCGCATCGTTTCGGCCCACCGGACCCCCGACCGCCTGGTCGCCTTTGCCAAGGGCGCCCGCGACGAGGGCTTTCAGGTCATCATCGCCGGCGCCGGCGGCGCGGCCCATCTTCCGGGCATGACCGCCGCCATGACGCCGCTGCCGGTCTTCGGCGTTCCGGTCCAGTCGAAGGCGCTTTCCGGCCAGGACAGCCTGCTGTCCATCGTCCAGATGCCGGCCGGCATTCCGGTCGGCACGCTGGCCATCGGCAAGGCCGGCGCCGTCAATGCCGCGCTGCTGGCTGCCGCCGTGCTGGCATTGCATGACGAGGATCTCGCCGAACGGCTCGACGAATGGCGCGCCCGCCAGAGCGCCGCGGTCGCCGAATACCCGATGGACGAAACCCCATGAGCGCCCGCACGATCGGCATCATCGGCGGCGGACAGCTCGGCCGCATGCTCGCCATGGCCGCAGCGCGCCTGAACTTCCGCACCGTGATTCTCGAGCCGCAGGCCGGCTGCCCCGCAGCCCAGGTCGCCAACAGCCAGATCACCGCGGCCTATGCCGATCCGCTGGCGCTTGCCGAACTCGCCGCGGCCTGCGACATCGTCACCTACGAATTCGAGAATGTGCCGGTCGAGGCCGCGGAAACGCTGGCCCGCAACGTGCCGGTCTATCCGCCGCCACGCGCGCTGGAAGTCGCCCAGGACCGCCTGACGGAAAAGCGCTTCCTCAACGGTTGCGGCATTCCGACCGCACGCTTTCACGCCGTCGACAGCCAGGAAGAGCTCGAAGCCGCCCTCGCCGATTTCGGCGGACAGGGCGTGCTGAAAACCCGCCGCCTCGGCTATGACGGCAAGGGACAGCGGGTCTTCCGCTCCCCGGCAGACAGCCCGGAAGGGGCGTTTGCCGCGCTCGGCAATGTCCCGCTGATTCTCGAAAGCTTCGTGCCCTTCGAGCGCGAGATCTCGATCATCGCGGCGCGCGCCGTCGACGGGACGGTCGCTGCCTATGACCCGGCCGAGAACGTTCACCGTGACGGCATTCTCGACACCTCGACGCTTCCGGCGCGAATCGATTCGCAGACCGCCGCGGCCGCGCACGAATCGGCCGGGAAGCTTCTGGCCGCCCTCGACTATGTGGGCGTGGTCGGAATCGAATTCTTCGTGCTGCCCGACGGCAGTCTGGTCGCCAACGAGATCGCCCCGCGCGTTCACAATTCCGGCCACTGGACAGAGGCCGCCTGCGTGGTTTCGCAGTTCGAACAGCACATCCGGGCGATAACCGGGCTGCCGCTCGGCGATCCGGCCCGCCATTCCGATTGCGTGATGACCAACCTGATCGGCGACGACCTGAACGACGTTCCCATGTGGCTTTCCAGGCCGCATGCGCTGGTCCATCTCTACGGCAAGACCGAGGCTCGGCCCGGCCGCAAGATGGGTCACGTCACCGAAATTACGCGCGCCAAGGGCTGAAAAAGCCGGAAAAATCCGGGTTCTCGCCGTTGAATCAGGGCGGGGCCGGTTGACACGAAGGGTCGGGACGGAGTATCTGCCACCAACCCTTTAAGAGCGCGCCCCGTAGCGCGCTTTTGATTGATCGAGACAATGGCGGGTGAACCATTCGCCGATAACCTTTGCGGACCAGTAAAATGAAGATCAAGAACTCGCTGAAAGCGCTCAAGGCCCGTCATCGCGACAACCGTCTGGTTCGCCGCAAGGGCCGCGTATACATCATCAACAAGCAGAACCCGCGCTTCAAGGCTCGTCAGGGCTGAGGCATGGGCGCCGCTTTCGGGCGGTGCTGCTTTTTCGCCTGACGGGACCTTGCGGTCCAATATCGTCGATAGCGAAGAATTGAGTTTGAAAGCCGGCGCAAGCGGATTACCTTATCCGCATGCGCCGTTTTCGTATTTGTGCCCCACTCGTCACCCTCCTGCTGCTCGCACCCTCCCATGGGTTGCCTGCCCTGGCGCAGGACGGCGCTTCGGAAACCGTCTCGCTCGATTCGCCGGCCGTAAGCCCGGCACCGAAGGGCGTGGACGAACTAATCACCGAACTGAAACGGGAGCGCGATCCCGAAGCGGCCAACCGCATCACCGAAGACCTCATGGAGACGTGGAACGACTCGGACAGCGCGACGGTCGATCTGCTGATGCAGTGGGCGCTGACGGCCGCCTCCGAGAAGCGCAACGCCGCAGCACTCGATTTTCTCGACCAGGCCATCGTGCTGAAACCTGACTTCGTCGGCGCCTGGAACCAGCGGGCGACGCTTCACTACACCATGGGCAATTACAAGAAGGCGGTCTCCGACATCAATCGCGTGCTGGCGCTGGAACCCCGCCATTTCGGCGCGCTGGCCGGCCTTGCCGCGATCCTCAGCGAGCGCGGCAGCGAGGAGATGGCGCTGAAGGCCTGGGAGCGCTACCTCGAGATCTACCCTGCCGACCGCCAGGCCCAGGAGATCGTGATCAAGCTCTCGGAACAACTGGCCGGCAGCAGGACGTGATTCCCCTGCCCAACGGCCGCCGATCCGCAGCCCCTCCGTCCACCACCCTTCCTCATCCGCCCCGGCCTCGAACCGCCCGCATCCGCTCCATGCTGCTCACCGCCCTCACCTCCCTCGTCGCCATTGCTTCGGTCTCTGCCGCCGGCACGGCACTGCGCGCCCGCGCCATCGAGGCGGATGCCGCCAATATCGGCACACCCGCCGATGTCGGAGGCTTTTCCATGAACGCGCTGCATGTCCCGGCGGGCGCCGATGCCGAGCTGCCGCCGATCGTCTTCATTCATGGCGCAAGCGGCAATCTGCGCGACCAGGCCACAACCTTCCTCGGTCCCCTTGAGGGCCGCGCCGAGCTGCTTTTCGTCGACCGCCCGGGCCATGGCTATTCCGAGCGCGGCGGGCCGGAGAACGCCTATCCGGACGGTCAGGCGTCAGCCATCGCCCGCCTGATGGAAAGGCGCGGCATCAATCGCGCCATCATCGTCGGCCATTCCTTCGGCGGTGCCATCGCCGCGAGCTTCGGTGTGCTCTATCCGGAAAAGACCGCCGGGCTGCTGTTCCTTGCGCCGGCCACGCATCCCTGGCCGGGCGGCGTCGACTGGTACTACAATCTGGCCTCGACCCCGGTCGTCGGCCCGCTCTTCTGCCACACCATTGCGCTCCATGCCGGCATGGCGCGGCTCGACGCGGCAACCCGCGGCGTCTTTGCCCCCAATCCCCGGCCGGAGACCTATGTCGGCGACACGGCCCCTGCCCTCGTGCTGCGACCGGCCGCCTTCTGCGCCAACGCCACCGACGTCGCCAATCTTCAGGGCTACGTCACGCGCTTTGCCGAGCGCTACCGCGAGATCACCGCGCCGACGGTGATCGTCACCGGCGACAGCGACGACATCGTGCTGGAAGAGATCCATTCGCGCGGGCTGGCGCGCGACATTGCAGGCTCCGAGCTCGTCTGGATCAAGGGGCTGGGCCACAAGCCCGACTATGCGGCTCGGGACCTCGCCATCGCCGCGATCGAGAAGATTGCAGGCCGGCAACGCGACCTGCAGGCCATGGCACGGGAACTGGAGCCGAAGCTTGCCGCGACCCGTGTTACGCCGCCGGCCACGCGCCGGGGATTGCAGGCCGGCCAGTAGACCGGACGCGATCGACCGACCAAAGTCCAAAAGAAAAGCCGCCCGGAGGCGGCTTTCCAGACGTAGTGGCCAGATCGACCGTCAGATACCCGACAGGCCGTCCGAACCGATATAGGCGATGCGCAGCATGTTGGTGGCGCCCGGCGTTCCGAGCGGCACGCCCGCCGAGATGATGACGCGGTCGCCCGGCTTGCCGAAACCTTCGGCGACGACGATGCGGCAGGCGCGGTTCACCATGTCGTCGAGATCCGTCGGCTCTTCGGAGACGACGCAGTGCAGGCCCCACACGACCGACAGGCGACGCGCCGTCTGGATGACCGGCGAAAGGGCGATGATCGGCACTTCGGGACGCTCGCGCGCGGCGCGAAGCCCGGTATTGCCCGACGAGGTGTAGCAGACGATGGAGGTGAGCTTCAGCGTCTCGGCGATCTGGCGGGCGGCGAGCGAAATCGCGTCAGCACCCGTTGCTTCCGGCTGGGCGCGCTGGGCGTAGATGATGCCCGGATAGTGCGGCTCGCGCTCGACCGTGCGGGCGATCGACGCCATGGTCGAGACCGCTTCGACCGGATACTGACCGGAGGCCGATTCGGCCGACAGCATGACGGCATCCGCGCCTTCGAACACGGCGGTCGCGACGTCGGAGACTTCGGCGCGGGTCGGCACAGGCGCCGAGATCATCGATTCGAGCATCTGAGTCGCGACGACAACCGGCTTGCCGGCGCGGCGGCAGGCGCGGATCAGCTGCTTCTGCAGACCGGGAACGGCTTCCAGCGGCATTTCCACGCCGAGGTCGCCACGCGCCACCATCAGCGCGTCGGACAATTCGATGATCTCGTCGATTCGCTCGATCGCCTGCGGCTTTTCGATCTTCGACATCAGGCCGACGCGGCCTCGGGCGATCTTGCGCACTTCGGCAAGGTCTTCCGGGCGCTGGATGAAGGAGAGCGCCACCCAGTCGACTTCATTGGTCGCCAGCACGGCATCAAGGTCGGCATGGTCCTTGTCGGTCAAAGCGCCGACGGCGAGCAGCGTATCGGGCAGGCTCACGCCCTTGCGGTCGGAAATCTTGGTGCCGGAAACGACCGTGGTAACGATGCTCTTGCCGTCGCACTTTTCAGCGCGCAGGTGCAGCTTGCCGTCGTCGATCAGCAGGCGATGGCCCGGCTTCACCGAGGTGAGGATTTCCGGGTGCGGCAGGAAGACGCGCGTATTGTCGCCCGGCTCATCCTTGTTGTCGAGGGTGAAGGTCTGGCCCGGCTTCAGTTCCACCGTGGTGTCGGCAAACTTGCCGACACGCAGCTTCGGCCCCTGCAGGTCGGCGAGAATGCCGATCGGGCGGCCGCACTCGGCTTCGACCGACCGGATCTTGGCAATCAGGCTGCGCATCACATCGTGGCTCGCATGGCTCATGTTGATGCGGAACAGGTCGGCACCCGCCTCATGCAGCTTGCGGATCATCGCTTCGTCGGACGAGGCCGGCCCAAGCGTTGCGAGGATCTTCACTTTGCGATTACGCTTCATCAGTTCTGGCTTTCCTGCGTGCCGGGCGTATCGGAAAGCTGGACCATCCAGCTTCCCTGACGGCCCGTGTCGTATTCCTTGAATCCCATCTGCTGGTAGCCCCGTGCGAAGCAGTCCTGCACGCCGACGATCTTGAACTCGTTCTCGGCGGTGCACATGTTGATGTCACCCGTCCAGCGTCCGCCGCGGGCAGCATCTTCGGCATAGAGATAGTAGTAGCGGGATTGCAGTTCGCCCTCGATCAGCGTCGCGCAGGTGGAGGCCGGAACCTGCCACCAGCCTTCGGTGATCCAGCCTTCCGTCGCGCGGTAGCCGATCGCCACGCCGACAAGGTTCTGCGTACCGTTGCAGACCCTGAATTCGGCATGGGCGGCGCCTGCCGCAAACAGCGGCGCAATCAATGCGCTGGCGATGAGAAATTGTCTGAGATGACGCGCGCTCCCCAGGGCGCTTGGAATTCTATCTTGCTTCAGCACGGTTTCCGCCGGAACTCCATGTTTGTGCGTCGACTGCTTTCTTGCGATGATGGTCGAGGAAAGTCAACGCAATTCTAATCGATTATATTTTTGACATAAACCATCGACCGCGATCTTGGCACAAACGTGGCCGGGACGAAAGCTTGCGCTCGCCTTTCCCCCATGTCATCAAACCGACACCCCCCTTTTTCGGCAGCACCCGATGCAAGACTTCACGCCTTTCGAAATCCTCCCCGGCCGGCATGACCGTGGCCTTGTGCTGCTCGCAGACCATGCGATGAACCGCCTGCCGGAGCGCTATGGTCGCCTCGGACTGCCCGAGACCGCATTTTCCCGGCACATCGCCTACGATATCGGCATCGAGGCGCTGACCCGAACGCTTTCGGCAAAGCTTGGCGTTCCCGCCGTCCTCGGCTGTTTCTCGCGCCTGCTGATCGATCCGAACCGGGGCGAGGACGATCCGACGCTGATCATGAAGATCTCCGACGGCGCGATCATACCGGGCAATCACCCGATCAGCGCCGAGGAATGGAATCACCGCATCGAGACCTTCCACCGGCCCTACCACGATGCCGTCAGCGGAACGATCACTCGCACCGCTGAGGCGACCGGCCACGCGCCGCTGGTCCTGTCGCTGCACTCCTTCACCCCCGCCTGGAAGGGCGTGCCCCGCCCCTGGCATGCGGCAGTGCTCTGGGATACCGACCACCGGGCCGTCGAGCCCCTGATCCACCATTTGCGCGCGCCCGGCGATATCGTCGTTGGCGACAACGAGCCCTATGACGGCGCCCTCAAAGGCGACACCATGTACCGTCACTGCATGATGACGGGCATTCCGCACACCCTGCTCGAGGTTCGGCAGGACCTGATCGGCGACGATGCGGGCGTTGCCGCCTGGGCCGACCGGCTCGCGCCGATCTTCGAAAGTCTCAATGCCGATCCGGCGCTGCACAGCTACGAACGCCATGCGTCGCGCACCGGCCCCTATCCCGAACAGGGGTGACTTGGCACGGAGCCTTCGTTCCCTCGTGCCGGCGACGACGGGATTTTAGCCGCGCGCCGGAAAAAGCACGCACGATAGGTCTTGACGCGAGCCGCGCTTCGCGGCAGGTCAGCCCCACCGAATGAAATTGCCGCTATTCAAGGAGAATGCCCATGTCTGATGCCGCACACGGCGTCGCCCGCGACCAGCTCCGCGCCTTCGTCGAGCGCATCGAGCGCCTCGAAGAAGAAAAGAAGACCATCGCCGACGACATCAAGGACGTCTATGGCGAAGCCAAGTCCATGGGCTTCGACACCAAGATCCTGAAAAAGGTGATCGCGCTGCGCAAGAAGGACGAGCAGGAACGCATGGAAGAGGACCTCATCCTCGACACCTACCTGCATGCCCTCGGCATGATAGAGACCCCGCCGGAAGAATAATCCGGCCCATCGCTTGCAGACGAAAAAACCCGCCGGATCGCCCGGCGGGTTTTTTCATGGAAGTCATTTGAGAGACCGCCGTTCTTACGGGGCGCCGAAGCGGCTCGGATCGACGGCAACCGTGCCCTGCTGGAAGCCGACCGGCAAGGCCGCGGTCGGAGCCGACAGCGAGCGGCTGACGACGCGTGGCGCCTTGTTGGTCTTCTCGACCTTCTCGAAACGGTCCTGGTTGAGGGCCCAGTAGGAAATCATGTCTTCGGTCAGACGACCGCCGGTCATCGCCATCCGCGCCTTTTCGGCTTCCGCCTGGCTCGGGCGCTTGCCCTTGGTCGGTAGGCCAGCCTCGATGCCGTTTACCGGAGCGGCCTTCGGCATGTCGAAAGCGTCGCCGAATTCATCCTGGTCAGCGGCGGGCTTCGCCTGGGGATCGACCGATGCGACTTCGACGGCAGGCGCTTCCGCCACGGGCGCCGCAGCGCTCGCGACCGGGGCTTCCGGACGCTCTGCCGGCATCGGCATGTTGCTGTCTTCGAGTGCTGCAGCAGCTTCCGGCGATAGGATGGCCTGCTCGATCTCGTCGGCCTCTGCCTCCGCCTCGCCTTCGGCGCCGGCAAGCAGGGCTTCGGCGACGGCCGGACGCGCGACCGGCACCGGCACGGATGCCAGCTCGCCTTCCTGCGCACCGGCAAGGGCCGGATCGACAGAGGCTGTCATCAGCTCGGACGTATCCGCATCACCCTTCATGCCGCGCGGGCCGAGAAGCGTGGGGACGGGTATCTTCATGGCCTGGAGGTCGGGAACGCCGGCCTCGGCCGCCGGCTCGCCCGAAGCGACCTGCGACAGCGCGTCCTCGGCCGGATTGCGCGCCGACGAATAGAGCGCGACCGCAAGGCTGTTATCGGCCGGCGTCAGCGACGGGCGGGCAGCAGGCACCGGCGCATTGAGCGCCACGGTCGGTTCCGGCATTCTCAGTTCGGCCTGCGGCGGCGGTGCCGCGCTTGCCATCATCACCGGTTCGGACGCTGTCACGACGGGCTGCGGCGCAACGGCGGGACGTTCGTCCGGAACGACGACGTCTTCCTCTTCGTCCTCGTCGCCGCCGCCGAACAGCATGGCCAGCAGGTTCTTGCGCTTGCCGCCGCCCGACTTTTCTTCGGCGATCATGATCTGCTTGGAACTCAGCCGCTTCTTGTATTCTGCGAGCGCCTGCTGGTAGCCAGGAAGGGGCTTGCCATCGGAGGGAATGTGGACGGTCTTGCCGTCGGGGAACAGGCGGACCAGTTCCTGGCGCGACATGCGCGGCCAGGCGCGGACGCCGGCGACATCCATGTGGACGAAGGGCGAACCGGAATTGGGGTAATAGCCGACGCCGCCGGCCTGCGCCTTCATCCCCAGCTCGCGCAGCTTCTTCAGCGGCACGCCCGGAATGTAGAAGTCCATCGCCGTGCCACGCATGTGCTGGCTTTCCTTGGCGACGCCCTTCGAGCGCGAGCGCAGCATGGAATTGGTTTCCGGCGAGCGGTAACCGGAGACGACGTTGATGTAACCGCTGCCGCCGGAGCGCTGATAGACCTCCCAGACGAGGTCGAACAGGCGCGGATCCATCTTGGTCGGCTGGTTGCGGCGCCAGTCGCGGACGATGTAGCTGAGCTGCTTGAGCCCCTTGGCATCATAGCGACCGTTGCGCTTGAAGGTGATTGCCGCCTTCTCGCCGGTATGAACGAAGTGGATCTTGAGGGTGCGAGTCTCGGCGGATGCCTTTGCGGCCGTGCCAAAAAGCATCATGCAGCTGACGAGAAACAGGGCGACAATCGACAGGCCAGACTTCGCGAAGGATCGAGTACGCACAGCCCAAGGACTGCGCCCGATTCCGCCGAGAGGCGCGCTGCGATCATGCGTTGTCAGCAATTCAATCCCCGTCCGAAAGACTACGTCCCGCGTCTACTCAAATGACTGCCAAATGCGGTAACACCATGGCAAATCTGCCACACGCACGCAAGCAATCCATATATAGTGAACGTATGCCTAACAAGTGATTAGCTGTTGGTAAGTGAACAACTTTACCCAACAGTTAACAATGGGGCACGATCGCGGCATCATGCCGCGTGCTTTTGCGGGTCGTCGGGGTCGATTCCGTAGTCCTTGAGCTTGCGATAGAGCGTCGATCGGCCGATTCCGAGCTTGCGCGCCACCTGGCTCATCTGGCCGCGATAGAACTTCAGCGCGAATCGGATCAGTTCCTCCTCGATCTCGGCGAGCTTGCGGACATTGCCGGCTTCGTCGGTGCTGATGATCACATTGGCGGAGAGATCGCCGGACGCTGCAGCCCTGGTCGGCGCCGGCGATTCGACGGTCGGCGCCGGGTTCGGCGCATGCACAATGGTTTCCTGGACCGCAGCGGCCGCGGCATGTCCAACCTCGACGGCACTGCGCGCGCCGGCGGTATCGCCCGACGCGCGGACCGAGGCCATGTGCGCCATGACCTGCGGGAAGTCGCGCTCGCCGAGAACAGGTCCGTCCGCCAGCACGACTGCCCTGAAGACGGCGTTTTCCAGCTGGCGCGTGTTGCCCGGCCAGTCATACCCCGTCAAGAGGGCCAGTGCGCTGGCATCGATTACCAGGGGCTTGGCGAGACGTTGCTCCGACGAGAAGCGCTCGACGAAGGCGCGGGCCAGATGGGGGATGTCCTCCTTGCGGCGACGCAGGGCGGCAATCGTGATCGGAAAGACGTTGAGGCGGTAGTAGAGGTCCTCCCGGAAACGGCTCGCCTTGACCTCCTCGATCAGATCCTTGTTCGTGGCGAGGATCAACCGGACATTGACCTTGCGCGGGCGCTTTCCGGCAGCGGGCTCGATCTCGCCGCCCTGCACGACCGACAGCAGCCTCGTCTGCACATGTGCCGGAAGTTCGCTGACCTCTTCGATAAAAAGCGTGCCGCCCTCGGCTTCGCTGAACTTGCCGGGAACTTCGCCGGACCCGGCCGGGCTGTCCTGGCCGAACAGCACGCCCTCGATCAGGCTATGCGGAATGACGGCACAGTTGACGGTGACGAAGGGACGGGCGGAGCGTTCGCTGGTCGCATGGATCGCCCGCGCCATCATTTCCTTGCCCACGCCGGCCTCGCCTTCCAGCATGACCGGAATGACCGATTGCGCCGCCCGGCGGCCGAGTTCCACCGCGCGCCCCATGGCCGCGCTGGCCGCAACGATATCGCCGAAGCCGACGGTGCCCGTGCGGGCGCGGCGAACCGGCTTGCCCTGCGAGCCGCTGCGGGTAAACTTCAGCGCGCTGTCGATCGCAGCCGCGATGCGCTCGATCGAGCAGGGCTTGACGAGAAAATCGAAAGCCCCGGCCCGCATGGCCTCGACGGCGTGATGCGTCGCCCCCTCCGACGTCTGGACAATCACCGGAACGCTGGCATGCAGATCGCCGAGCGCGCGCAGGAAGCCGTTGCCGGCCCGCTCGGGTGCGGAGAGGTCGACGAGCACGGCCTCGATCTCGTTGCGATGCCTGCGAAACACCTCAAGTCCGGCCTGATCGCTGTCGGCGACGTGCACCGCGTGTCCCAGAGCCTCGATCGCTGTCTTGAGTGAGCGGCGCTGAGCGGCATCGTCATCGATTACAAGGATATGAGGGGTCAAGTTCGAGCTCCCGGATTCATTCTGGCGCTTCATGCGGAATGCGGTCTGCAATCCATGGTGCGGGGGAGCCTGCCAGAAAGGACTGAACATCCAGTTTTGAGAAAAGCTCGCATTTTATCAATCCGATAGCGAAGTTCAGGGCAGCAGCGCGGGGGCATGAGGGAGCCGGCGCTTGCCCCGTCGGGCGCGACTGACTACATCTCCCTCTTCGATCAGTTCGGAAAAGGAAGGACCACCATGCCGAGAGATTTCCAACCCGCCCGCGCCCTGTCCGCAGCGCCTGCCGCGGCCGCAGCCCCGCAGGCCGAACTCGGCGATCTTCCGCTCTGGAACCTCACGCATCTCTACCCTTCGCAGACCTCCGACGTTTTCCTCGCCGACCTCGAACGGGCGGCAACGGATTCGCTCTCCTTTGAGGCGAAGTGGAAGGGCAAGCTGACCGAGGCCGCCGCCACGGCCGGCGAACAGGGACTTGCCACAGCACTGCGCGAGATGGACGCGCTCGAGGACCTGCTCGGACGCATCGCATCCTATGCCGGCCTCACCTACTATTCCGACATGACCAATGCCGCGAACGGCAAGTTCTTCGGCGACGTCCAGGCCAAGCTCACCGACATCTCGGCGCATCTTCTGTTCTTCCCGCTGGAACTGAACCGGGTCGACGACGCGATCGTCGACGCCGGAATGGAGAAGGATCCGGCGCTCGCCCACTACCGTCCGTGGATCGTCGACCTGCGCAAGGACAAGCCCTTCCAGCTGGAAGACCGCATCGAACAGTTGTTCCTGGAAAAATCGATGACCGGGGCCGCCGCCTTCAACCGGCTGTTCGACGAGACGCTGGCCTCGCTGCGCTTCAAGGTCGGCGAACAGGAACTACCGCTCGAGGCCGCTCTCAACATGTTGCAGGATGCCGATCCGGCACTCCGCGAGCAGGCGGCCAAGGCGCTGTCGCAGACCTTCAAGGACAATATCCGCATCTTCGTGCTGGTCACCAACACGCTCGCCAAGGACAAGGAAATCTCCGACCGCTGGCGCGGTTTCGAGGACATCGCCGACAGCCGCCACTTGGCGAACCGCGTCGAGCGCGAGGTCGTCGACGCGCTGGCTAAGGCCGTTCGCGAAGCCTATCCGCGCCTGTCGCACCGCTATTATGCGATGAAGGCGAAGTGGCTCGGTATGGAGCAGATGAACTCGTGGGACCGCAACGCTCCGCTGCCCGAAACGCCGGATCGGCTGATCCCGTGGAACGAGGCGAAGGACACCGTGCTCTCCGCCTACGGCGCCTTTGCGCCGGAAATGGCCGCGATCGCCGGCCGCTTCTTCGACGAACAATGGATCGACGCCCCGGCGCGTGCCGGCAAGGCACCGGGCGCTTTTGCCCATCCGACGGTGCCCTCGGCACATCCTTATGTGCTGCTGAACTATCTCGGCAAGCCGCGCGACGTGATGACGCTCGCCCACGAACTCGGCCACGGCGTGCATCAGGTGCTCGCCGGCGCTCAGGGACCGCTGATGTGCCAGACGCCGCTGACGCTCGCCGAGACCGCGTCCGTGTTCGGCGAGATGCTGACCTTCCGCACGCTGCTCGACCGCACGGCCGACAAGCGGGAACGCAAGGCCATGCTCGCCCAGAAGGTCGAGGACATGATCAATACGGTGGTGCGCCAGATCGCCTTCTACGAATTCGAGCGCAAGGTGCACACCGCCCGCAAGGAAGGCGAGCTGACGGCGGAGAAGATCGGCGAACTGTGGCTGTCGGTCCAGTCAGAAAGCCTGGGTCCGGCGATCCGGATTTCGGAGGGCTACGAGAGCTGGTGGGCCTATATCCCCCACTTCATCCACTCGCCCTTCTACGTCTACGCCTATGCCTTCGGCGACTGCCTGGTGAACTCGCTCTATGCCGTCTACCAGAATGCCGAAGAAGGCTTCCAGCAGAAGTATTTCGAACTCTTGAAGGCCGGCGGCACCAAGCACCATTCGGAACTGCTCGCCCCCTTCGGCCTCGACGCCACCGATCCGTCGTTCTGGGCCAAGGGCCTGTCGATGATAGAAGGCCTGATCGACGAGCTGGAGGCGCTTGATAAGGCCTCCTGAACCGGAGAACGCTCAAGCCCTATGGCTGACCATCCGCCCTATGCGCTGTTCCGTGACGACAAGCGCGGAGAAAGCCTGCTGTTTGCCGATCCGCGCGACATCGTCGTCGCCCGAACGGCCGGCGAGGTGCTGCCCGCCTTCCAGCGACTGGAGGCGGCGCGGCGGTCGGGCAAATGGCTGGCGGGCTATGTCTCCTACGAGGCCGGCTATGTCTTCGAGGAGAAACTGAAGCCGCTTGTCGAGGACGGTCGGGAAACGCCGCTCATCGCCATGGGCATATTCGACGCTCCCGCGCCGGCCGGACATCCGCTTGCGGCACCGGTCGAGACGGACGACGCCCCCTTCATCACCGAGCCGCGTGCCGGCTGGGATTTCGCCGCTTACCGCCAGCGCTTCGAGCGCCTGCACGACCACCTGCGCAGGGGCGATTGCTATCAGGCGAACCTGACGATGCCGATCGAGGCCCGCTGGCGTGGCGATCCACGGTCCGCCTTCTGGTCTTTGGTTGCCCGACAGCCGGTGCACTACGGCGCGCTGATCGATCTCGGCGGGCCGGTGATCCTGTCGCGCTCGCCGGAACTGTTCTTCAAGGTCGATGGCGAGGGCTGGATCGAGACGCACCCGATGAAGGGAACAGCGCCAAGGGGCAAGACGCCGGACGAAGACCAGGCGATCATCGCCGCCATGCTCGCCGACGAGAAGACCCAGGCCGAAAACCGCATGATCGTCGACCTGCTGCGCAACGACATCTCGGCGATCAGCGAGGTTGGCACCCTCTCCGTGCCAAGACTGTTCGAGATCGAGACCTATCCGACCGTGCACCAGATGGTGAGCCATGTGCGGGCACGGCTCGTGGAAGGGACCGGTCTGCCCGAAATCTTCCGCGCGCTCTTCCCATGCGGCTCCATCACGGGTGCGCCAAAAATGTGGGCGATGCGCATCCTCGCCGAGCTCGAGACCGGTCCGCGCGATGTCTATTGCGGCGCCATCGGCTTTTGCGACCCGGCAGGGCCGATGCGCTTTTCGGTGGCCATACGAACTCTGACACTGTTCAAAGATCACCGGGCAGTCTTCAATGTCGGTGGCGGCATCGTCTTCGATTCGAAGGCGGAAGCGGAATACGAGGAATGCCTGTTGAAGGCGCGCTTTGCGGTAGGGGATCAATGGATTTCTCGCTGATCGAAACCATGCGATGGCAGCCGGGAGAAGGCTTTCTCCGGGTCGACCAGCATTTGCGGCGTCTTGCGCGATCCGCAGACGCGCTGGGCTTTCGCCAGCCGCAGGATGCGCTGGCCAAGCTGAAGGCCGCGGTCGAGGGCGACAGTCCGCTGCGCGTGCGCCTCACCATGAGCTTTCGCGGCAAGATCGACGTCACCACCAAACCGTTCGAGTTACAGCCGGATGACACCGTCTGGCGGCTCCGCATCGCCGAAACCCGGCTGAAATCCGATGACAGCCTCTACCGCCACAAGACCTCGCGCCGCGAACCCTACGAGGCGGCGCGCGCCGAGTGCAAGCCGGAAGAGGCCGACGAAGTCCTGCTGCTGAACGAGCGCGGCGAGGTTTGCGAGGGCACCATCACCAATCTCTTCGCCGAGGTCGAGGAAGGCCAGTTCGTCACCCCGGCCCTGTCGAGCGGACTTCTGCCGGGCGTTTTGCGCGCCGAACTGATCCGCGAACGCAAGGCGAAGAGCGAAGTGCTGCGGCCAGAGGATCTCAAATACCGAAAGCTCTATGTCGGCAATTCGCTGCGCGGCCTGATCCGCGCCGAACTCGTGGAAGGCGACGCCTGATGTTCATCCTCTCCCTCACCTATGTGAAGCCGCAGGAAGAGGCGGACCGCCTGATGGAGCCGCACATGGCCTGGGTCCAACAGGGCTACGACACCGGCATGTTCCTAGCCTCCGGCCGTAAGGTACCCCGCACCGGCGGCGTCATCCTCGCCAAGGGCGAGCGGGCCGATATCGAGGCCTTCGTCGCCGACGATCCCTTCGCCGTCCACGGGGTGGCGGACTACGACATCACGGAGGTTGCGCTGACGCGGACGGCAGACGGATTGGAAAGCTTGAGAGGGTAAGGGCGTCCCTCCTGCAGCGGAGTTCTCAAATCCGTGTTCTGGGACGGCGACGGCGTGCATCGAAGACTTCCAAGATCTCAAGGTCTTCGCCCCTGGAACGATAAATGAGAATATAGACGGTGCCGCCGATGACCAGTCTGCGATAGCCCGGTTTGGGCAAGGCGGTACCGAGAGCCGGATTGAGCGCCAGCAATTCGGCCGTTGCGACAATCTCTGAGGCGATGCGAGCCGCGGCCTGCGGATGGTACTGAGCAATGTAGGCGCGAAGGGCAATCAGGTCCAAAAGCGCCGACCTCGCCCAGAGTATCCGCATGTCAGGCAGGTTTTCTGATGTCGGCCTCCGGAGCCTTTCGCTCGTCGGGCGTGCCCCAACTGTTCAGCCAGGCCATCATCGCCTCATTTGAGACGAATAGTTCCGACGGCTCCCGTTCCGCTGCATCGAGGTAATCGTTCAGGGCCTCGGCAGCAATGTCGGAGGCGTCGCGCCGAACCCTTCTCGAGAGAGCATCGAGCCGCTCCTTGAGTTCGACGGGCACATGGACCGAAGCATCATGTTTCATGGTCGGGCTCCTATTCGACTTGACCTCAGATTATCAATTCAGATGATAGTCCGCAAATCGAGATTTGCCGCCATGACCTCACCCACCTACACACCCTATGCCAGCGATACGACCAGACCCTTTTCCATCGGCCTGTCAGCGCTGGATCCGAAACGCTGGATCGAGCCGGACGACGATCTCGGGCGCTATCTCGATGAGAAGCGGCGTCTCGAAACGGACCACTTCGACGACATCTTCCGTGCCGCGCCGGAGAGCCTCGACGCCCAGCAGGAATGTCTCGATCTGCTGGTGGGTCACCTGCTGCAATCCCATGGCGATCGCTACAGCCGCTCAGGCTCGATCATGACCATGGCCGGCCATGCCGTAGACCTTGCGGACGAAAGCCGCCCGCCGCTCCTGCGCGCCGGATCGCTGATCCAGGACGATCTGGTCATCCTGCGCAAGAAGCCCGACGGCTGGACGATCATCGCCGCCCACCTCGCCTTCCCCTCCTCGTGGTCTCTCGCGGAAAAATTCATGCGGCCGATGGCGAAGGTCCACGCGCATGTACCGGGCTTCGAGGGTGGCACGCGCAATGACACGATCATCAACCGGGTGTTCGACAACCTGCAGCCCGACCTGCCGGCCGAGCGATTCAACTGGTCGATCAACTGGCGCTATGCCCTCTATCATCCTGTCAGCATCCGTCCCTCGACCGACCCTGCGTCCGTCGGCATCGACCCGCGCTCGGCCTTCGTCCGCGTCGAGCGTCAGACCCTGCGCAAGCTGCCCATCTCCGGCGACATCGTCTTCACCATCCGCATCTATCTCGACCCCGTCGCCGCCTTCGAGCACCATCCGGACGGCGCCCGGATGGCCGAGGGTCTGGCGGCTCAACTGGAGGCGATGAGCGATGAACAGATCGACTACAAGGGGCTGGCGGAGAAACGCGACGCGCTGCTGCGTTGTCTTCGCTCCGGCGTCTACGCGTGAAAATCCGCCGCGAACGTGCCTCACGATCGAAAAGCGCCCTTTATTGTGTCAGGGTTTTATGATCTAGAACCGCCGATATCAGCGGGCCCAGCCCGCATTGCAAGGAGAAGGAAATGACCAAGCAAACCTATCCGGTGTACGGCGAGATCACCGGCCCGATCGTCATGATCGGTTTTGGTTCGATCGGCCGCGGCACCCTGCCCCTGATCGAACGCCATTTCAAGTTCGACAAGAGCCGGATGGTGGTCATCGATCCCCGCAATGACGAAGCCGAACTGCTCGCCAAGCATGGCGTGAAGCACATCCAGGCGCACATCACCAAGGACAACTACAAGCAGGTGCTGAAGCCGCTTCTGACGGAAGGCGCCGGCCAGGGCTTCCTGGTCAACCTGTCGGTCGATACCGGCTCGGTCGACCTGATGAAGTTCTGCCGCAAGCTCGACGTCCTCTACATCGACACGGTTGTCGAGCCGTGGCTCGGCTTCTATTTCGACAAGAACATGAAGAATTCCGAGCGCACCAACTATGCGCTGCGCGAAACGCTTCGCGCCGAGAAGAAGAAGAACCCGGGCGGTACCACCGCCGTTTCCACCTGCGGCGCAAACCCGGGCATGGTCTCCTGGTTCGTCAAGCAGGCGCTCGTCAACCTCGCCAATGAAACCGGCCTGAAGTTCGAAGAACCGACCGCCGACGATCGCGAAGGCTGGGCCAAGCTGATGAAGAAGCTCGGCGTCAAGGGCGTCCACATCGCCGAGCGCGACACCCAGCTCACCAAGAATCCGAAGCCGCTCAACGTCTTCTGGAACACCTGGTCGGTCGAAGGCTTCATCTCGGAAGGCCTGCAGCCGGCCGAGCTCGGCTGGGGCACCCATGAGAACTGGATGCCGAAGAATGCCAAGAAGCACAAGAAGGGCTGCAAGGCAGCAATCTACCTCGAGCAGCCGGGCGCCAATACCCGCGTTCGCACCTGGTGCCCGACCCCCGGTCCGCAGTATGGCTTCCTCGTCACCCACAACGAGTCGATCTCGATCGCCGACTACTACACGGTCCGCGACAAGGACGGCGAAGTGACCTATCGCCCGACCTGCCACTATGCCTATCATCCGGCCAATGACGCCGTGCTCTCGCTGCACGAAATGTTCGGCAATGGCGGCACGGCCCAGCCGGTGCTGCACGTTCTCGACGAGAACGAGCTGGTCGACGGCGTCGACGAACTCGGCGTGCTGCTCTACGGCCACGAGAAGAATGCCTACTGGTACGGCTCGCGCCTGTCGCTGGAAGAAACCCGCCGCATCGCACCCTACCAGAACGCCACCGGCCTGCAGGTCAGCTCGGCCGTACTCGCCGGCATGGTCTGGGCCATCGAGAACCCGAAGGCCGGCATCGTCGAAGCCGACGAAGTCGACTACAAGCGCTGCCTGGAAGTGCAGTCGCAGTATCTCGGCCCGGTGGAAGGCCACTACACCGACTGGACCCCGCTCGACGGTCGCCCGGGTCTCTTCCCCGAAGACATCGACACCAAGGATCCGTGGCAGTTCAAGAACATCCTCGTTCGCTGATTCGGCCTGAAGAAAGAACAAGCACGCCCGCCGCCCCAAGCGGCGGGCGTTCTGTTGCCAAATGTCAATAAGTCGCTGCCAATCCTGCATATCCGGGCCCCACAACGGCGAGCGGCCTTGCTTTCACCATGCCTTCGCGGCATGGTTTGGCAAAATCAACCAGGCGGTTCGGGACCGTCCGGACGGACACGAAAATGCGGAGACGGCGATGAAGATCAGGTCCATTGTAACTTTGCTGGCATGCGCGGCGACGCTATCCGCCTGCTATTCGAGCGGTCCGCGGCCGCTGCCGACGATCAATCAGGGCCCGACCGTCGATGGCGCCTGGGTTGATCCGAACGGTATCGTCTCGACCTTCCAGGCCGGCACATTCTCGACCCGCACCACCGACAGCAACCAGTTGCTCGCATCCGGCACCTATACGATGGTTTCCGACCGCCTCGTCGAGATCAACATGACCTCTCTCGTGCGCAATACCCAGTCCAAGGTGAACTGCGCCATGGTCACCCCGAACCAGTTGAACTGCACCTCCGATGGCGGCGCCCAGTTCTCGCTCGCTCGCCGCGGCTGAGCTCTGGTTCCTTCATGTCTGCATCAGCAACCGGTCGGCGACAACGCCGGCCGGTTTTGCATTTCCCAGCCATGAGGCGCTTCGCCGCCGCACGCATTTCCCCTTGCAGTCGTGCCCGCTTGATGAAAACATCCCCCTCAAAGACTTTGTGAACGCCGTGGGAATGCCGAGCGGCCTCTCGCGGCCCTATTGCGAAAACAGGAGATAAGCGATGTTGAAACACCTGCGATCTGGCCTCTTGAGTGCCTCCGTGCTCGCCCTTTCAGCCAGTGGCGCCTTTGCCGATTTCGAGCTGAACATCCTGCATACCAACGACTTTCACTCGCGCGTCGAGGCAATCAACAAATTCGATTCCACCTGCTCGGCGGAAGAAGCCGGCAAGAACGAGTGCTTCGGCGGCGTCGCCCGCATGAAGACAGCCATCGACACCCGCAAGGCGGAACTGAAGGACGGCAATGTGCTGGTGCTCGACGCCGGCGACCAGTTCCAGGGCTCGCTGTTCTACACGACCTACAAGAGCGCCCCGATCGCCGAATTCATGAACGGCATCGGCTATGATGCCATGGCGATCGGCAATCACGAATTCGACGACGGGCCGGAAGAACTGGCCCGCTTCATCGACGCGCTGAAGTTCCCGATGGTCTCGGGCAACGTGCTGGCCGGCCTCAACACGCCGATCGCCGACAAGTACAAGCCCTACATCATCAAGGAATTCGGCGGCGAGAAGGTTGCTGTCGTTTCGGTCCTCGCAACCGACACCGACGAGACCTCGTCGCCCGGCGACGACGTACTGTTCATCGACGAGATCGGCTACCTGAAGGATGCCGTGAAGGAGATCGAGGCGGCCGGCGTCAACAAGATCGTCCTGCTCTCGCATGTCGGCTACACCGTCGACCAGCGGATCGCGGCAGCGGTCGACGGCATCGACGTGATCGTCGGCGGCCACAGCCACACGCTGCTCTCCTCCACCGACGAGAAGGCCGCCGGCCCCTATCCGACGCTGGTGAAGAACCCCTCGGGCAAGGACGTGCCGATCGTCACGGCCTATGCCTATTCCAAGTATCTCGGCGACCTCAAGGTCGTGTTCGACGATGCCGGCGCGGTAAAGACGGCCGAAGGTGCTCCGAAGCTGCTCGATGCCTCGGTCACGCCGGATGCGGCCTACACCGCCAAGGTGGCCGAGCTCGGCGCGCCGATCGAGGAACTGAAGAATAAGGAAATCGGCGAGACTGCCGCTGCCATCGACGGCTCGCGTGAAGTCTGCCGCGCCGCCGAGTGCTCGATGGGCAACCTCGTCGCCGACGCCATGGTCGACCGCGTCAAGGACCAGGGTGTCACGATCGCCATCCAGAACGGGGGCGGTCTGCGCGCATCGATCGACGCCGGAACGGTCACCATGGGCGAGGCGCTCACCGTCCTGCCCTTCCAGAACACCCTCGCCACCTTCAAGCTCAAGGGCTCCGACATCGTCGCTGCGCTGGAGAACGGTCTGAGCCAGATCGAGGACGGCGCCGGACGCTTCCCGCAGGTCTCCGGCCTGAAGTATTCGTTCGACAAGTCCAAGCCGGCCGGCAGCCGCGTGGTCTCGGTCGAGGTCAAGGAAGGCGACGCCTTCGTCGCGCTCGATCCGGCCAAGGTTTACGGCGTCGCCACCAACAACTACATGCGCGCTGGCGGTGACGGCTACAAGATCTTCGCCACGGCCGGCGAGAATGCCTATGACTTCGGTCCGGGCCTGGAAACCGTGCTGGCCGACTTCATCGCCAAGAACAGCCCCTACAAGCCCTACACCGACGGCCGCATCACCGAAGTCGCCGGCACGGCGGCTCCGGCGGCATCGACCGAGGCTCCGGCAACAGCAGCCGCACCGGCCGCGGCCGAAGCTGCCGCCACCGCAGCCAAGAAGTACACGGTTTCGCTCGGCGACAGCCTTTGGAAGATCGCGGTCGCAACCTATGGCGACGGCATGCTGTGGTCGAAGATCGCCGAAGCCAACAAGCTGAAGAACCCCAACCTGATCGGCGTCGGCGAGGAACTTGAGCTTCCCGCCAAGTAAGAGGCGCATTGCCGCATCCTGCAGGCCGGCCCGGGCTTTCCCGGGCCGGCTTTTGCTTTTAAGACATGATCCTCAAGACGCTCTCCGACGTATTGGATATCGAGCGTCACCAGCAGGATTTCGAAATGACCGCAGATATGTCCAATCTCCCCGCCAATCATCCGCCCGTCCGTTTCGGCAAGGTCGGCGTACTTCTCGTCAACCTCGGCACGCCGGACGGCACCGACTACACGTCGATGCGACGCTATCTGCGGGAATTCCTGACCGACCGGCGCGTCATCGAATGGTCTCCGTGGAAATGGTACCCAATCCTGTTCGGCATCGTGCTCAATACGCGCCCGCAAAAGGTCGGCAAGGCCTATGAGGCGATCTGGAACAAGGACAAGGACGAGAGCTATCTGCGGACCTATACGCGCAGCCAGGCAGAGCTCATGGCCGAAGCGCTGAAGGACTACCCGAACGTCATCGTCGACTGGGCGATGCGCTACGGCCAGCCGTCCATCGCCTCGAAGATCGATGCGCTGCACGCCGCCGGCTGCGAGAGGATCCTGCTCTTCCCACTCTATCCGCAATATGCGGCCTCGACGACCGCCACCGTCAACGACAAGGCCTTCGAGCACCTGATGAAGATGCGCTGGCAGCCGGCGCTGCGGACCGTGCCGCCCTACCACGACGATCCGGCCTATATCGACGCGCTGGCGGTTTCGGTCGAGAAGAAGCTTGCCACCCTCGACTGGGAACCGGAGATCCTGATTACCTCGTTCCATGGCATTCCCCAGTCCTATTTCAGGCAGGGCGATCCCTATCACTGCCACTGCATGAAGACCGGCCGCCTGCTGCGTGAACGCCTTGGCTTGCCGAAAGAGAAGTTCATGGTGACTTTCCAGTCGCGCTTCGGACCGGAAGAGTGGCTGCAGCCCTATACCGACAAGACGATGGAGAAGCTTGCCAAGGACGGGGTCAAGCGCCTCGCCATCATGAACCCCGGATTCGTATCGGACTGTCTCGAAACGCTCGAGGAAATCGCCGGCGAAGCAGGCGAGATCTTCCACCACAATGGCGGCGAGAAATTCGTCCACATCCCCTGCCTGAACGACAGCCCTGAGGGCATGGGCGTGCTGGAGACCGTCGTGCGGCGCGAACTCCAGGGCTGGGTGTGATCCAGCGCATTGCCAGGCGCCGATCGAAGCGCGCCTGGCCCTTGCATGGTCCGCTGCTGCCGTTTCCGACCGGAAGTTCCGTCCCGCTTGGCCGGCGTTGAAAACGCAACCCAGAAAAGAGTTGACCACCGACCGACACCTTTCGGAAGCATGCGACACATCGCCTCACATGCGCAAAAAACAGACAGATTTCAGTCGCTTGCACCAAAAGGCGGCAGGAAGGTCTTGCCGCCTGCAACCACCCTGAAGTTGCGTCGCAGCTCATACAGCACCCCCTTCGCCACGACTAAGCCATTGGTTTTCAATGGGAATTCTCAAGGGTAATTTTTAACATTAACGCTAATTTAAAAAGTCACTCCTAGAATCCACGCATCGAAGGAGAGACCTATGGCAAAACTCAAGACCACTCTGGCCGCCGGGATGCTGGCGCTGTCCGTGTCGCAAGCCTTGGCCCAGTCGCCGGAGCCCAACATCAAGGCGCTGGTCACGCCGACCGTTCTGGAAGACATGCACAAGCTCATCGATTCCGAGATCGTCCAGATTTCGATCAATGCGCAGAACCAGCAGCACCAGAAACTCGCCCAGTCCGCGATCGACGCCCTTGACGCGCAATGGCGCGCCGAACGTGAAAAGGATGACAAGCCGCTGATCGCAGCGACGTTGTCCAATCCCCTGTCGGTCTATCTCGCGCGCCTCCAGGGCCGCTCCCTCGGTCTCTACGCCGAAATTTTCGTCATGGACCAGAACGGCCTCAATGTCGGACAGAGCTCGGTGACCTCCGACTTCTGGCAAGGCGACGAGGACAAGTTCCAGAAGACCTACAACGTTGCAGGCGACGCCGTCTTCATCGACGCGCCGGAATGGGATGACGAGGCCAAGATCTGGCGCGGCCAGGTCAGCTTTACCGTCACCCAGGACAAGAAGTCGATCGGAGCCGTCACCGTAGAACTCAACCTGACCGAGCTCGAACGGCGGGCGGCCGTGGGCATCTGAAACCGGGCGACATCGCAAATGCGGATCGTTCGATGGCAGTCACCCCCAGAACCATCCGTTCGATCGCCACGTCCTGCGAACCAAATTAAGGTTAGACCATGATCAAGAACATATCAGTCAGCGCCAAGGGCTTCGCGGCATTCGGCATATTGGCGGTCATCGCCATCGGCGCCTCCGGCTTCATCTACACGAGGGCCAAGACGGCGACGGTTCTGGTCGAGAACAAGCTGGTCATGGACCAGCTGCTCACCAGGACCGCCGAACTGTCCGACGACATGGTGCAGTCGAACCTGGTCCTGAAGAACTTCCTGCTGACCGGCAATCGTGATTTCGTCGCGGCGCTCGAGCAGTCGACGCAGAAGATCGACGGCCAGGTGCCTGCTCTCGACAAGCTGTTCGACGCGGAAGCGCAGAACGAACTGCCGACGCTGCGCGAGGCGATCGCCAAGATCGGCGAATGGCGCACCACCGTCGCCGACCGCCAGATCAAGCTGATGCGCGATCCGATGACCGTCGAGCTGGCCCGTGCCATCGAACTGACCGGCGACGGATCGCGGTTGATGTCCGAATTCAACGACAAGCTCAAGACGGTGACGACGGAACTGCAGAAGCGCGCCGACGCTGCATCGGCCGACCAGAAGTCGGCGCTGTCGGCCGTGGAACTGATCAGCCTGCTGGCCTCGGTCCTGGTTGCCCTGGTTGCCGCCCTGATGGGCTTCCTGAACTTCCGGCTCGTGTCGCGGCCACTCGCTCGCCTTGCCGACGTCACCTCGCGTCTCGCCGATGGCGACCTGAATGTCACGATCGACAAGGGCGGCAAGGACGAGATCGGCCAGATGGCGGAATCCATGCAGGTGTTCCGCGAGGCCGCCATCGCCAACAAGCGCCTGCAGGCGGAAGCCGAGGAAACCCGCTCGCATGCCGAAGCCGACCGGATCGCCGCCCAGCAGCGCGTCGAGGCCGAAGCCGCCGAACGCCTGCGCATTGCGACTTCCGGCCTTGCCCATGGCCTGAAGCGCCTGGCCGCCGGCGAACTCTCCTTCCAGCTCGAAGAAGCCTTCGCGCCGGACTTCGAAGCCCTGCGCCACGACTTCAACCAGTCGGTCCGCCAGCTGAACACCACGCTTGCGGCCATCACCGACAGCGTGGCCACCATGGAGACCGGCACACAGGAGATCGCCTCGGGTACCGACCACCTCTCCAAGCGGACCGAACAACAGGCCGCTGCCCTTGAGGAAACCGCAGCCGCCGTCGAGGAAATCACCGCCAACGTGCTCAATTCGACCAAGCGGACGGAAGAAGCCCGCTCGGTGGCATCGCAGGCCAACTCCTCGGCAAACCAGTCCTCCGAGGTCGTCGGACGGGCCGAAGAGGCCATGCGCAAAATCGAGGAAAGCTCGCGCCAGATCTCCAACATCATCGGCGTGATCGACGAGATCGCCTTCCAGACCAACCTCTTGGCCCTGAACGCCGGTGTCGAGGCGGCCCGTGCCGGTGAAGCCGGCAAGGGCTTTGCAGTTGTCGCCCAGGAAGTGCGCGAACTGGCCCAGCGCTCGGCCAATGCGGCAAAGGAAATCAAGGCCCTTATCCACAATTCGTCGACCGAAGTGTCGAGCGGCGTGGACCTGGTCCGCCAGGCGAGCGAAGCCTTGCGCACCATCGGCGCCTTCATCGCCGACATGAACATCCATATGGACGCGATCGCGATCTCGGCCAAGGAACAGTCGACCGGTCTCTCCGAAGTCAACCAGGCCGTCAACCAGATGGACCAGACCACGCAGCAGAATGCCGCCATGGTCGAGGAATCGAACGCGGCTTCCGCCGCCCTGGCAAACGAAGCGGCAAAGCTGCGGGAGCTGATCTCGCAGTTCACCATCAACGGCGCAGCAACAACCCAGGCGTCGGCCCTGCGCGCAACCGCACGCAGCATGGCCCAGCCGAACCGGCCCGCCGCCTCCCGCCCGGCCCAGTATGCCCAACCGGCCCGCAGCAGCGCGCCCGCCATGCGCAGCCACGGCAACGCAGCGGTCGCCAACGAGAGCTGGGAAGAGTTCTGAGCCAATCGGAAGACACGGCGGCCTCAGGGACCGCGAGGTAAAGAAGGGCCGCGCAGGCGATTGCGCGGCCCTTTCCCGTTGATCTTCCCATTTGAAACAACACCCGGCGAAGGCGGCGCCTCCTCCCCAAAACCTGACGCGCCTTACGGCCTGCGCCGTCGCTTCAGTCCGTTTTTGCGGTCACTTCATCTTGCTATCGGCCGCCGGATCGCCCACTTGTAGTTCAGGTTGCGGCTCGCTCGCCGTTCAGGAGGAGAGATTTCCATGCCTTTCGCAGGTCCCGATATCGTCGTCATCGCGCTGGTCGCGCTTGTCATCCTCGTTCTCTTCGCCGGCATCAAGACGGTGCCACAGGGCTTCCGCTATACGATCGAGCGCTTCGGCCGCTATACGCGCACGCTTGAGCCCGGCCTCAACCTGATCGTTCCCTTCATCGAGCGGATCGGCTCCAAGCTCAATGTCATGGAACAGGTGCTCGACGTTCCAACCCAGGAAGTCATCACCAAGGACAATGCCAGCGTCTCCGCAGACGCCGTCGCCTTCTACCAGATCCTCAATGCCGCCCAGGCCGCCTATCAGGTCGCCGATCTGCAGAACGCCATCCTCAACCTCACCATGACCAATATCCGCTCGGTCATGGGCTCAATGGATCTCGACGAACTTCTGTCCAACCGCGAGGTCATCAATGACCGGCTGCTGCGCGTCGTCGATGAGGCCGTCGGCCCGTGGGGCATCAAGGTCACGCGCGTCGAGATCAAGGATATCCAGCCGCCGAAGGATCTGGTGGATGCCATGGGCAGGCAGATGAAGGCCGAGCGCGAAAAGCGCGCCCAGGTGCTGGAAGCCGAAGGCTTCCGCAACGCGCAGATCCTGCGCGCCGAGGGCGCCAAGCAGTCTGCCATCCTGCAGGCGGAAGGCCAGCGCGAAGCCGCCTATCGTGAGGCGGAAGCAAGGGAGCGGCTGGCCGAGGCGGAAGCCAAGGCAACGCGCATGGTGTCCGAAGCGATCGCCGCCGGCGACCTCAATGCGATCAATTACTTCGTCGCGCAGAAATACACCGAGGCGATGAGTGCGATCGGCACGGCGCCGAATTCCAAGATCGTGCTCATGCCAATGGAGGCATCGAGCCTGATCGGCTCGCTCGGCGGGATCGGCGCCATTGCCCGCGAAGTGTTCGGGGAGCAGACCTCGGCGCCCAAGCCCCGCCCGGTGGCGCCGCCGGCGGCCCCTGCCCGCACCACGCCTGTCATCAATCCCTTTGCGCCTGAGCGGGAGAACTGAGCATGCTGAGCCGCGCGGTCGCCGAACTCGGTCCCTGGAGCTGGTGGCTGCTCGGCCTGCTGCTGCTGGCCGCCGAACTGCTTCTGCCGGGCGTCTTCCTGGTGTGGATCGGCATCGGGGCGATCGCCACCGGCGTGCTGTCGCTGCTGCTGTGGGAAACCGCCCTTTGGGGCTGGCAGATCCAGCTGCTGGTCTTCGCGGCGCTGGCCGTCGTATCGACCCTTCTCGGCCGCAGGTTCCTGTCGAAATCGGATCAGGTAACGGACGAGCCGATGCTGAACCAGCGCGGCGCGAGCCTCGTCGGCCGCACCGCCACCTTGCAGGAACCCATTGCGGAAGGCCGGGGACGCATTCGCCTCGACGATACCCACTGGCCGGTTCTTGGGCCGGATTTGCCCGTCGGCACCAAGGTCAGGATCGTCTCCTGGAACGGCCGCGACCTGACGGTCGAGGCCGCCTGATCAGGCGACGCCGACGCGCAGCAGGTCGTGGAAGTGCACGATGCCGAGCGGCGTGCCGTCTTCTTCGGTGACGAACAGCGCCGAGATATTGTGCTGGTTGAGGATGCCCATGGCGCTGGTCGCCAGCATGGTGGAACTGACCGTCTTCGGGTTGGGCGTCATCACGTCATCAACCAGGCTTTCGCCGAGATTGATGCTAAGGTGACGGGCGATGTCGCCGTCGGTAACGATGCCGCACAGGGTCCCGGCCTCGTCGATCACGCCGACGCAGCCGAAACGCTTCATCGACAGCACGGTGATCGCTTCCGGCATGCCGGTGCCGACCGGAACGAGCGGGATGCTGTCGCCGGTGTGCATGATGTCGGAGACATGGCTGAGCATGGCTCCGAGCTTGCCGCCCGGATGGAAGGTGCGGAAATCATGGGCCGTGAAGCCGCGTGCTTCGAGAAGAGCAATCGCCAGCGCGTCGCCCATGGCGAGCTGCATGATGGTCGAGGTCGTCGGCGCGACCCCGTGCGGACAGGCTTCCTGTTCCTTCGGCAGCAGAAGCACGATGTCAGCTTCGCGCGCCAGCGTGGAGGTTTCGCCGGAGGTCAGCGCGATCAGCGGAATGGAAAAGCGGCGCGAATAGGAGAGAATGCCGTGCAACTCGGTGCTCTCGCCGCTCCACGACATGGCCAGGATCACGTCGTCGCGGGCGATCATGCCGAGGTCGCCGTGATTGGCTTCGGCCGGATGGACGAAGAAGGACGGCGTGCCGGTCGAGGCAAAGGTCGCTGCGAGCTTCGTGCCGATATGGCCGCTCTTGCCGACGCCGGTGACGATCACGCGGCCGGAAATGCCGCCGATCACTTTGATGGCGTTGCAGAAGGGACCGGCCAGACTGCCGGTCAACGCCCGTTCGAGGGCGTCCAGTCCGTTTCGCTCGGTTGAGACCACCCGGAGAGCCGATTCGATGGCTCCGGCTTCGACGAGATTTACAGCGCGCTTGATCATTCCGGTTCCTTAACGCTTTTGCCTGCCGGTGTCCACAAAATGACGGATACTCCCGTCCAGGTTGGGCATGTCGTGCACAGCATAACGGCGAAAACTCGTTCGTCCGGGCGCAAATCTCTCATTTTGAGCCAGCAGCGCCATAGCAACCAAACGTTAACCACAAGGCTTTACGTTTGGGTAAGCATTTCAGCATTGCCGGGCGAAGTCCAGATGGTTCAGAACGTAAAGACCGAAGCGGAAGCTGCGCGCCGCAGGGTTAATTCCCTGTCGGCCGGTCTCCTGACCTGCGGCCTGCTCGGCCTTGGCCTGCCCGCCGCCGCGCAGACACTCGCACCGACGACGACCTGGACGCCGCTGCCGAGAAGCAGCACAAACTCCACGACGACCGCCGCGGACCAGACCACGGCCGCAACGGCCGATGCCACCGGAGCGACAAGCGCCACCGGGACCGCCGTGGATCCGACGACCACGGCCACGACAGGCAGTCCGAACGGCACCACGCCTCCGCTGGAAGGCGATGCGGCGCTCGACCCGGAACTGGACCCGGATGCCAACGCGCAGCCGCTCGACTTCGGCCGTCAGAACCTGCGCGAGACGACGCTCGACGACCCGACGGCGCTGAGAACCCGGCGTGACGCCGATGCGGCCAGTGACGGGGTCAGGCTCGGCACCATGGTGCTGCGCCCCTCCATCACGGAGAAACTCGTCCACGAGCGCAGCAACAGCGGTGGCGAGCGGACCAACCGCACCTTCTCCGAAACAGGCCTCAAGGGAAGCCTGACCTCCGACTGGTCGCGCCACGAGCTGACGATCGGCGGCGAAGGCTACTGGCAGAAGAACCTCTCCGGCGACGGAGCGACCGATCCCCGCGCCAACCTCAATGCCGACCTGCGCCTCGACCTTGCCGACGATACCGTCGCCCACATCAAGGGCGGCTACGCCTTCAGCCGCGAGGACAGCGACGATCCGAACGCCGTTTCCGGTGCATCGGTGCAGTCTGGCATCCACCAGTATACTGGCGGCGTTTCGGTGGAGCATGACTTCGGCCGGCTCCGCGGCACGATCGCGGCGGACGTCACCCGTTCGCAATATTCGGATGCCGAGCTTTCCGACGGCACAAGCCTCGCCCTCAGCGATCGCGACCGTTGGGCCGGCGAGTTGCGCGGCCGCGTCGGCTATGAAATCTCCCCTGCCCTCACCCCCTTCATCGAAGTGGCGATCGGCAAGATCACCTATGACGAAAAGCTCGACACCTCAGGCTACGCCCGCTCGGCCGATACCTACGGCGCGAGGGCCGGCGTGGCTGCCGATTTCGGCGACAAGCTCAAGGGAGAACTGGGCATCGGCTACGAGCGCCAGCGCTTCGAGGACTCGCGCCTCGACGAACTTGCGGCCCTGACCGTGGACGGCAACGTCACCTGGTCGCCGCGCCAGGGAACGGACGTGGATCTCGGCCTGTCGACGAGCATCGATCCGTCGACCACGGCCGGCCTCAACGGCTCGGTGATCTACGCGCTGGATTCCGCCGTGCAGCACCAGCTGCGCAGCAATCTCGTGCTGCGCCTGGCGAACACCGTCGAATGGACGCGCTATCCAGACAGCGCTTCGTCCGAGGATTCGATCACCTACACGACCGGCGCCGGGCTTACCTGGAGCATCAATCGTTATCTCGACCTCACGACCGACGTCGAATACGAACGCAAGGAACAGAACGGCTCGTCGGGCAGCGACGTTCTGACCACTTCGATCGGGCTGACAGCCAAGCGATAGCGCCATTTCACCCAACAAAAAACCGCGCCCTCGACGGGCGCGGTTCGTTTGTCTGGAAAGACGGTCGGCTTACTTCAGCGCGGCAAGCAGCGCCTTCAGCGGTTCCTCGATCATCGGGCGGATATCGGCGCGCTCGATGGCGAAGGAAACATTGGCCAGGATGAAACCGTCCTTGGCGCCGCAGTCGAAGGTCTCGCCCTTGAAGTGGTAACCGGCAAAGGCCTGCGCCTTGGCGAGCTTCAGCATGCCGTCGGTCAGCTGGATCTCGTTGCCGGCGCCGCGCTCCTGCGTCTCAAGGATAGAGAAAATCTCGGGCTGCAGGATGTAGCGGCCATTGATGAAGAAGTTGGACGGAGCGGTGCCCTTGGCCGGCTTCTCGACCATCTCGGTGATCCTGAAGCCGCCTTCGAGTGCCTCACCGACGCCGACGATGCCGTATTTGTGCGCCTGGGACGGATCGCACTCCTCGACCGCGATGATGTTGCCGCCGGTCTTTTCAAAGAGCTCGACCATGCCCTTGAGGCAGCCCTTTTCGCCGCGCATGATCATGTCCGGCAGCAAGAGGGCAAACGGTTCCTCGCCGACGATGTCGCGGGCGCACCACACCGCATGGCCGAGCCCCAGAGGCTCCTGCTGGCGGGTGAAACTTGCGGAGCCGGCCTTCGGCAGAAGTCCGGAGAGCAGGGTCAGCTCGGCATTCTTGTTGCGAGCCTTGAGGGTCTGCTCCAGTTCGTACTGAATGTCGAAGTAATCTTCGATGACACCCTTGCCGCGGCCGGTGACGAAGACAAAATGTTCGATCCCGGCTTCGGCAGCCTCGTCGACGACGTATTGAATGACCGGCTTGTCGACGACGGTCAGCATTTCCTTCGGAACGGCCTTCGTGGCCGGAAGAAAACGCGTGCCGAGACCGGCAACAGGGAAAACGGCTTTACGGAGTTTATTACGTTGGACCACACATTCCTCCTCGAGGATTCTGCCAGGGCGTCTTCAATACGCACACGCCCACTACTATATATTCACTACCATTTCGCAAAGGTTTCACGAGGCCCCGCGCCATGGTAAAGACTTTGTTGACGCTGTTGCCTTAACCTAGGCTGAACAGCCTCCAGATCGGCTGGAAAAGAACCGTAACAGAGCGGGGATGTTCCCATGACGAGTAAAAATCGCAAGCTTCTCGGAGCGATTGCCATTTCCATCGCCGCCGGCCTCATGCCGGGGACGGCCTCGGCGGATGCCGGTTTCAAGAAATGGATCAACGGCTTCTATTCGACGGCGGCCAAAAGCGGCATCAGCCAGAAGACCTATAATCAGGCCTTTGCCGGCGTTTCCGAACCCGATCCCTTCGTGCTCGAGAAGGCACGCTATCAGCCCGAGTTCAAGGCGCAGATCTGGGATTATCTCGATTCGCGCGTCAATCCGTACACGGTGCAGATCGGGCGCGAGATGGCGGCGAAATACGGATCGACGCTCGCGGCGCTCGAGCGCCATTTCGGCGTCGACCGCAACATCCTGCTCGCCATCTGGTCGATGGAATCCAATTATGGCGCGGCGCTCGAAAGCCCGGACCGGCTGCACCACGTGCCGCGGGCGCTGGCAACGCTTGGCTATGCCGATGCCAAGCGGTCGAAATATGCCAAGAACCAGCTGATCGCCGCGTTGAAAATGCTGCAGAACGGCGACGTCGCCTCGAAAAACCTGATGGGTTCCTGGGCCGGTGCGATGGGCCATACCCAGTTCATCCCGTCGAGCTATCTGCTCTATGCGATCGACGCGGACGGCAACGGCCGCAGGGACATCTGGCATTCGGTTCCGGACGCGCTGGCCACCTCCGCCAACCTGCTGGCCAAGAACGGCTGGCAGACCGGCAAGACCTGGGGCTACGAGATCGTCGTGCCGAAGGGTGGCCATGCCCATGCCGGCAAGACCAAGACGCTCGCCCAATGGGCGGCTCTTGGTTTCGCGCGGCCGAGCGGCAAGGGTTTCAAGAACGGCGGCGAACGGGCCGAGCTGAAGATGCCGGGCGGTGCCAACGGCCCCGGCTTCCTGATGACCAAGAACTTCTTCACCATCAAGCGCTACAACGCCGCCGACAGCTACGCGCTGGCCGTCGGCCTGCTTGCCGACGAGCTCGCCGGCTATGGCGGCATGAAGCAGGGATGGCCGCGGCCCGACGGCAGCCTCGACATCAAGGAGAAGTTCGAGCTGCAGAGCCGCATGCAGGCGCTCGGTTACTATGACGGCAAGATCGACGGCAATTTCGGCTCGGGTTCGAAGGCGGCGATTGCCGCGATCCAGGCCCGGCTCGGCATGGCCGCGGACGGACAGCCGTCGAAGGATCTGCTCGACAAGCTGCGCAATTGACAATCGCGCATGCCCGCAGCACATATCCGATGATCTCGCGCGGATAGCGCGACACGGACAGGGACGGCGAACGGGATGCGGGAGACAGGGCAAAACAGGGTCGTTCGGGGCTGGCTCGCTGGCGCAGTAGCGCTCGCCTTCCTGGCCGTATCGATTCTGGCGACCGAGGTCGAAGCCCAGCAGACCCGCCAGCCGCGCAACCTGATCGAGCTTTTGTTCGGGCAGCGCGAACCGCGCTATCCGGAGCCGCCGCCGCGCAAGGTGAAGACGCCGCGCACGGTGAAGAAGCAGACGAAAAGCGTCACCACCATCACCACGGCGCCGGCACCCCCACCGCCGGCCAAGATTGAGAGCGCCCGCAAGGTTCTGGTGATCGGCGATTTCGTCGCCGATGGCCTTGCCACGGGGTTGGTGGAGGCCTTCGCTACCTCCCCGGGCGTGATGATCGACGAGCGCAGCAACGGTTCGTCCGGACTGGTGCGCACCGACTATTTCGACTGGCAGACCGAGCTGCCGGCCATGATCGCCGAGGTCAAGCCGGCCGTCGTCATCATCGACATCGGTGCCAATGACCGCCAGCAGATGACTGGGGCTTCGGGCAAGCTGAATTTCCGCACGCCCGAATGGTTCGAGGAATATGAGCGGCGCGTGACCGCACTCGGCAAGGTGGTCACCGACGCCAAGATCCCCTTGCTGTGGGTCGGCATGCCGGCCTTTCGCCCGCAGAACATGACGGCGGACGCGCTGACGCTCAACGCCGTCTATCGTCGCGCCGTCGAGCGCATCGGCGGCGAGTTCATCGATGTGTGGGAAGGCTTCGTCGACCAGGACGGCCGCTTCATCGTCACCGGCTCGGACATCAACGGCCAGCAGGTCCGCCTGCGCGGCTCGGACGGCATCAACCTGACGGCCGCCGGCAAGCGCAAGCTCGCCTTCTATGTCGAGAAGTCCGCCCGCCGCCTGCTCGGCGACATGACGAGCCCGGATCTCGTCAGGCTCGACGCCAGCAACCTGCCCGAATTGCTGAACCTGCCGCCGTCTGAAATGCAGAATCTGGTCAGAACCCAGCCGATCGACCTGTTCGATCCGGAGCTGGACGGCGCAACCGAACTGCTCGGCGCAGCCCCCCTGCCCGTCGCCGCAATGCCGACGCCGCGTGACCAGCTGGTCAAGAACGGCACCCTGCCGCCGCCGCCATCAGGCCGCGTCGACGACCTGCGTATCCTGCAGACCGGCACCATCCAGAAATGAAAAGGGCCGCGAACGCGGCCCCTCCAAACTTTCGGGTTGCAGCCGCTCAGCGCGGCAGCACGCTTGCGCCCATCAGCGCCTCGTCGATCGCGCGCGCCGCCTGACGGCCCTCGCGGATCGCCCAGACCACCAGCGACTGGCCGCGGCGCACGTCGCCGGCCGTCCACAGCTTGTCGACCGAGGTCTTGTAGTCGCGATCGTTGGCGACGACGTTGGTCGAGCCGCGGCGGTCGGTGTTGAGCGTCAGCTTGCCGTCGAGTTCCTTGACGACGCTGTCGTTGAACGGTCCGCGGAAGCCGATGGCGATGAAGGCGAGATCGGCCTTGATGATGAATTCGGAACCGGCGATCGGCTTGCGCTTGTCGTCGACCTGGCAGCACTTGACGCCGGTGAGCACGCCGTCTTCGCCGACGAATTCGAGCGTGCCGACCTGGAACTCGCGGATCGCGCCTTCGGCCTGACTGGACGATGTGCGCATCTTGGTCGCCCAGAACGGCCAGATGGCCAGCTTGTCCTCAGTTTCCGGCGGACGCGGGCGAATGTCGAGCTGGGTGACCTTCACCGCGCCCTGGCGGAAGGCAGTCCCGACGCAGTCGGACGCCGTGTCGCCACCGCCCACGACGACGACATGCTTGCCGCCGGCGAGGATCGGGTCGGACGGCCAGCCATTGCTGTCGATGTTCTCGCGACCGACGCGGCGGTTCTGCTGCACGAGATAGGGCATTGCGTCATAGACGCCATGGAAGTCGACGCCGGGCATGCCGGCCTCGCGCGGGGTTTCCGAGCCGCCGCAGTAGAGCACGGCATCGTAATCCGCCAGCAGCTTCTCCGTCTTGACGTCGACGCCGACATTGACGCCGCAATGGAACGTGACGTTCTCGCCTTCCATCTGCTCGACGCGGCGATCGATGAAGTTCTTCTCCATCTTGAAGTCCGGAATGCCGTAGCGCAGCAGCCCGCCGGGCTTGGTCTCGCGCTCGTAGACATGCACCTCATGGCCGGCACGGCCGAGCTGCTGGGCAGCGGCCAGCCCGGACGGACCGGAACCGATGATCGCCACCTTCTTGCCGGTGTGCACGGTTGCCGGCTGCGGCACGATGAAGCCGAGCTCGTAGGCCTTGTCGGCGATCGCCTGCTCCACCGTCTTGATGGCGACGGGCGTATCTTCGAGGTTCAGCGTGCAGGCTTCCTCGCACGGAGCCGGACAGACGCGGCCGGTGAATTCCGGGAAGTTGTTGGTCGAGTGGAGGTTGCGGATCGCCTCCTCCCACTTGTTGTTGTAGACGAGGTCGTTCCAGTCCGGGATCTGGTTGTGTACCGGGCAGCCGGTCGGACCGTGGCAGTAGGGAATGCCGCAATCCATGCAGCGCGCCGCCTGCTTGGTGACCTCGGCATCCGACATCGGGATGGTGAATTCGCGGAAGTGACGGATGCGGTCGGACGCCGGCTGGTACTTCATGACCTGCCGGTCGATTTCCATAAAACCTGTAACCTTGCCCATATTCTGGATCCTGCTCAATATCTCGTGGACGGCACGCTCGCGTGCCCGAAGGGTGTCCCGCCGCATGACCGGCGGGACGGCTTCGAAAGGCGGTTATTCCGCCGCGACTCCCATGCGCATGCGTTCCATTTCCTCGAGCGCACGGCGGTATTCGACCGGCATGACCTTGCGGAACTTCGGACGGAAGCCTGCCCAGTTGTCGAGGATCTGCTTGGCGCGGGCCGAGCCCGTGTAATGCAGATGGTTCGAGATCAGCTGGTAGAGGCGTTCCTCGTCGTGCCGGGTCATGTCGCCGGATACGTCGACACGGCCCTTGTGCATCAGGTCGCCGCCATGGTGGTGCAGCTTTTCCAGCATGTCGTCTTCTTCCGGAACCGGCTCGAGTTCGACCATGGCCATGTTGCAGCGCTTGGCGAAATCGCCGCTCTCGTCGAGCACGTAGGCGACACCGCCCGACATGCCGGCCGCGAAGTTGCGGCCGGTTTCGCCGAGCACGACGACGACCCCGCCGGTCATGTATTCGCAGCCGTGGTCGCCCACGCCCTCGACCACCGCGACGGCGCCCGAATTGCGCACGGCGAAGCGCTCGCCGGCCACGCCGCGGAAATAGCACTCGCCGGCGATCGCACCGTAGAGAACCGTGTTGCCGACGATGATCGACTCCTCGGCGACGATCTTCGTGTTCTCCGGCGGACGGACGATGATGCGGCCGCCCGACAGGCCCTTGCCGACATAGTCATTGCCGTCGCCCACCAGATCGAAGGTGATGCCGCGGGCAAGGAAGGCGCCGAAGGACTGGCCGGCCGTGCCGTTGAGCGTCACATGGATCGTGTCGTCCTTCAGGCCCTTGTGGCCGTAGCGCTTGGCAAGCTCGCCCGACAGCATGGCGCCGGCCGAACGGTCGACGTTCTTGATGTCGACGTCGAAGACGACCGGCTGCTTGGCCTCAAGAGCCGGCATCGCCTTTTCGATCATCCTGCGGTCGAGCACGTCGTCGATCGGGTGCTTCTGCCGCTCGGTCCAGTAGGTCGCGGGCTTCGGTGCCGGGACCTTGTGGAAGATCTTGGAGAAGTCGAGACCCTTGGCCTTCCAGTGCGCCAGCATCTCTTCCTTCTCGAGCAGTTCGGAAGCGCCGATGATCTCGTCGAGCCGGGCGACGCCCAGCGAGGCGAGGATCTCGCGCACTTCCTCGGCGACGAAGAAGAAGTAGTTGACGACGTGTTCCGGCGTACCCTTGAAACGCTTCCTCAGGACCGGGTCCTGCGTGGCGACGCCGACGGGACACGTGTTGAGGTGGCACTTGCGCATCATGATGCAGCCGGCGGCGATCAGCGGCGCGGTGGCAAAGCCGAACTCGTCGGCGCCGAGCAGTGCGCCGATGATGACGTCGCGGCCGGTCTTCAGGCCACCATCGACCTGGAGCGCGATGCGCGAACGCAGGCCGTTGAGCACCAGCGTCTGCTGGGTCTCGGCAAGGCCGATTTCCCAAGGGGAGCCTGCATGCTTCAGCGAGGTGAGCGGCGATGCGCCCGTGCCGCCGTCGAAACCGGCAATGGTGATGTGGTCGGCGCGCGCCTTGGCGACGCCGGCGGCAACCGTGCCGACACCGACTTCCGAGACGAGCTTGACCGAGATGTCGGCCATCGGGTTGACGTTCTTCAGGTCGAAGATCAGCTGGGCCAGGTCTTCGATCGAGTAGATGTCATGGTGCGGCGGCGGCGAGATCAGGCCGACACCCGGGGTCGAGTGGCGGGTCTTGGCGATCGTCGCATCGACCTTGTGGCCGGGCAGCTGGCCGCCTTCGCCGGGCTTTGCCCCCTGCGCCACCTTGATCTGCAGCACATCGGCATTGACCAGGTATTCGGTGGTCACGCCGAAGCGGCCGGAGGCGACCTGCTTGATCGCCGAGCGCTCCGGGTTGGAAGCGCCGTTAAGAAGCGGCAGGTAGCGGTCCGCCTCTTCGCCGCCCTCGCCGGTGTTCGACTTGCCGCCGAACCGGTTCATGGCGACGGCGAGCGTCGTGTGTGCCTCGCGGCTGATCGAGCCGAAGGACATGGCACCGGTCGAGAAGCGCTTGACGATATCGACAGCCGGCTCGACTTCGTCGATCGAGATCGGCTTGCGGCCGAGCGCCTCGGCGCCCTTGATCTTGAACAGGCCGCGGATAGTGTTGAGCCGCAGCGAACTGTCGTTCACCAGGCTAGCGAACTCACGGTAGCGATCCTGGCTGTTGCCGCGCACCGCATGCTGCAGGGCCGCGATCGAATCCGGGCTCCAGGCATGGTTTTCGCCGCGCATGCGGTAGGCATATTCGCCGCCGATGTCGAGCGTGTTGGCCAGCACCGGATCCTTGCCGAAGGCAGCCTTGTGACGGGCAACGGTTTCCTCGGCGATCTCGGCAAGACCAATGCCTTCGATGATCGTCGCGGTGCCGAAGAAGTACTTCTCCACCAGTTCCGACGACAGGCCGATCGCGTCGAAGATCTGCGCGCCGCAATAGGACTGGTAGGTCGAGATGCCCATCTTGGACATGACCTTGAGGATGCCCTTGCCGACCGCCTTGATGTAGCGATAGACGACTTCGTCCTCGGACACTTCCTTGGGGAACTCGCCATGCTTGTGCATGTCGAGCAGCGTGTCGAAGGCGAGATACGGGTTGATTGCCTCCGCACCGTAACCGGCGAGACAGCAGAAGTGGTGGATTTCGCGCGGTTCGCCCGATTCCACGACGAGGCCGACCGAGGTGCGAAGCCCCTTGCGGATCAGGTGGTGGTGTACGGCCGCCGTCGCCAGCAGCGCCGGGATGGCGATGCGGTCCGGGCCGACCTGACGGTCGGACAGAACGATGATGTTGTAGCCGCCCTTGACTGCGGCCTCTGCCCGTTCGCAGAGCCGGTCGAGCATTTCCGGCATGCTTTCAGCGCCGCGATCGGCATCATAGGTGAAGTCGAGCGTCTTTGTGTCGAAGCGGTCTTCGGTGTGACCGATCGAGCGGATCTTCTCCAGATCGCCATTGGTCAGGATCGGCTGGCGCACTTCGAGCCGCTTGGCATGGGCCATGCCGGCATGGTCGAGAATGTTGGGCCGCGGGCCGATGAACGACACGAGGCTCATGACCAGTTCCTCGCGGATCGGATCGATCGGCGGGTTGGTGACCTGGGCGAAGTTCTGCTTGAAATAGGTGTAGAGCAGCTTCGACTTCTGCGACATGGCCGAAATCGGCGTGTCGGTCCCCATCGAGCCGATGGCTTCCTGGCCGGTCGTCGCCATCGGCGACATCAAGAGCTTGGTGTCCTCGCTGGTGTAGCCGAAGGCCTGCTGGCGATCGAGCAGCGAGACGTCGCGGCGAAGCGCCCGCGGCTCCACCGGCTTCAGGTCCTCGAGGATCAGCTGGGTGCGGTCGAGCCATTCGCGATAGGGATGGCTCTTGTAGAGTTCCGACTTGATCTCCTCGTCGCCGATGATGCGACCCTTTTCCATGTCGATCAGCAGCATCTTGCCGGGCTGCAGGCGCCACTTCTTGACGATCGTCTCCTCCGGAACCGGCAGCGTGCCGGCCTCAGAGGCCATGATGATACGGTCATCCGTGGTGACGATGTAGCGGGCCGGACGCAGACCGTTGCGGTCGAGCGTCGCGCCGATCTGACGGCCGTCGGTGAAGGCAACGGCGGCCGGGCCGTCCCACGGCTCCATCAGGGCCGCGTGATACTCGTAGAACGCCTTGCGCTCCGGGCTCATCGACTGGTTGCCGGCCCAGGCCTCGGGGATCAGCATCATCACGGCCTGCGCCATCGGATATCCGCCGCGCATGAGGAATTCGAGCGCGTTGTCGAAGCAGGCGGTGTCCGACTGGCCTTCGTAGGAAATCGGCCAGAGCTTGGAAATGTCGCTGCCGAACAGCGGCGAGGAGACCGAAGCCTGGCGCGCCGCCATCCAGTTGACGTTGCCGCGCAGCGTGTTGATTTCGCCGTTATGGGCAACCATGCGGTAGGGATGCGCCAGCTTCCACGACGGGAAGGTGTTGGTCGAAAAGCGCTGGTGAACGAGCGCCACGGCCGATTCGAAGCGCGGATCGGCGAGGTCCTTGTAGTAGACACCAACCTGGAAGGCGAGGAACATGCCCTTGTAGACGATCGTCGAGGACGACAGGGACACCGGATAGAAGCCGGTATCCTCGCCCTTGAACTCGTCATAGATGCGGTTGGAAATGACCTTGCGCAGCAGGAACAGCCGGCGCTCGAAGGTCTCCTGGGTCGCGGCATCACGGCCCGCGCCGATGAAGACCTGGATGTGGCGCGGCTCGGTCGCGGCAATGTCCGGCGCCTTGGAGAGCGAGGAATTGTCGACCGGCACGTCGCGGTAGCCGATCAAGACCTGGCCCTCGGCCTGACAGACATCGGAGATGATCTTCTTGAAGTGCGCGATCTGCGTCTCGTCCTGCGGGAAGAAGAAGTGGCCGACGGCGTATTCGCCGGCCTTCGGCAGGGTGATGCCCTGCTTGGCCATCTCCTCGCGGAAGAAACGGTCCGGGATCTGCACCAGGATACCGGCGCCATCGCCCATCAGGGGATCGGCACCGACGGCACCGCGATGGGTCAGGTTCTCCAGGATGAACAGGCCGTCCTTGACGATCTGGTGGGACTTCTGTCCCTTCATATGGGCAATGAAGCCGACGCCGCAGGCATCGTGCTCGTTCCTCGGATCATAGAGGCCCTGCTTGGCGGGAAGACCATAGGTGGCCGCTCGCACCGGACGATCTTCGTTCGCCGCGGTGGATGCCTGCACGATCTCTTCGGATGGCGTCATCTTGGTCATTGCCTTCCCTCCATTTGCGTCCCGGAGCCGGGGTTCATTCCCGCCAGAACCGCTGGCGTCGACGCCGGCGCAGCCGCTGCATTCTGGAGAGAAAAGCTCTCACCATCATGACAAGCGAACCGAACCGGCTCAGGATCTTCCAATTAGGTCAATTACTCTGACCTATTTTCCATTTTTCTATGACAGAAAGCGCATGCCGGCGCAAGGCGGCTCGGCAAAAAATTAACGGGCACGGGAGCTGTTTGTTTCACGTTCAGGCCAGTCCGCGTAATTTAATTACTTCACAGAGAAAAATTCGCCCCGGTTGTTGCGCGCACGTATAATTCCACATCGGTCCGCCGCGGAATGGATTGATCGGGCCGTCGAAATCCCTAATCTGCCGATCACCGATTTCACCCTTCGCAAACGGAATCCCTGCCATGTTCTTCGCCTCCGACAACTGGGCCGGCGCCCATCCGAAGATTGCCGAAAGCCTCGCGCGCGAAGCGGCCGGCTACGCCGCCGCTTACGGCACCAGCGACCTCGACCGGCGCATGGAAGAGCGCTTCAACGACCTGTTCCAGCGCGAGGTCGCCGTCTTCTTCGTCGGCACCGGCACGGCCGCCAATTCGCTGGCGCTGGCCGCAGTGGCAAAACCCGGTGGCGTCACCTTCTGCCATTCCGAGGCCCATGTCACGGCCGACGAATGCGGCGCGCCGGAATTCCTCACCGGCGCCTGCCGGCTCCATGCCGTGCATGGCCCGGGCGGCAAGATGGACAAGGACGCACTCTCCGCCGCGATCGGCCGATACCCGCCCGGTGCCGTGCACCAGGGACGCCCGATGGCCGTCACGCTGACCCAGGCGACGGAATCGGGCACGGTCTATTCGCTCGACGAAATCGAGGCGATCGGCGCCGTCGCACGCACCAACAATCTGCCGCTACACATGGACGGCGCCCGCTTCGCCAATGCGCTCGTCGCCCTCGACGCCAGCCCCGCCGACATGACCTGGAAGCGCGGCGTTGACATCCTGTCCTTCGGCGCCACGAAGAACGGCTGCTGGTGCGCCGAGGCGATCATCTTCCTGAAGCCCGAACTGGCAACCGAAATGCCGTTCATCCGCAAGCGCTCGGCCCAGCTCTTCTCCAAGACGCGTTTCATCTCGGCCCAGCTCGAGGCCTATCTCGAGGGCGGTCTCTGGCTTGAGCTGGCCCGCAACGCCAATGCCACGGCCGACCGCCTGCGCGCCGGCATCGGCGCGGCATCGAAAAGCCGGCTCGCCTGGAACACCACGACCAACGAGGTGTTTGCGGTCCTCACCAAGGATGCAGCGGCCCTGGCGGAAAGCCGTGGCGCAAAGTTCTACGACTGGCCCGTGCCGGCGGAAACCCCGGACCTGCTGCAGGACAACGAAATGCTGATCCGCCTGGTGACGAGCTTTGCCACCACGGAAGACGACGTCGACCGTTTCCTCGACGTGCTGGCCTGACGTCCGAACCTGAGCGACAGCCATGAAAAAGGGCGGCACCCCATGCGGGGAGCCGCCCTTTTCAATTCTAACCGGCGCCTGGATCAGGCGACGCGGGCCTCGATGGCCTTCGGTGCGTTGCCGGCCTCGGCGCTGATCGAAATCCGGCGCGGCTTCATGGCCTCCGGAATGTTGCGCAGAAGGTCGATGTGGAGCAGGCCGTTCTTCAGCGAGGCGCTCTGTACTTCCACATGGTCGGCAAGCTGGAAGCGGCGCTCGAAGGCGCGCTTGGCGATGCCGCGGTAGAGGAACTCGCTCTGCTCGACCTTGTCTTCCTCGGCCTTTTCGCCCTTCACGGTCAGCACCTGGGCATGGGCTTCGATCGACAACTCGGTTTCACCGAAGCCGGCGACCGCCATGGTGATGCGGTAGGTGGTCTCGCCCGTGCGTTCGATATTGTAAGGCGGATAGGTCTGGGCCTGCTCCGGCTGGCCGAGACTGTCCAGCATGGTGAACAGGCGGTCGAAACCGACGGTGGAGCGGTAGAGGGGGGAAAAATCGACGTGACGCATGATGTCCTCCTTGAAGCGACGTTTTGCGGTTTTCTCGTCCGGCGCCCCGTGACCGGCGGCGGCGGAATGGCTTGCGATCCCTTGTTGGCGACCACAGGAAAAAAGATGGGAACCGCGCAATTCGAATTCAAGGCCGTCAGCGGACGATGAATTCAACGTGAACGGACGGTTCAGCGGCAGTTCAATGCCCGGGCGCTAGAACGTCACCATCGGATGTCTCACCCCGATGGCCGGAAGAAAACGTCCCTTCCCTTCCGGTCGCCTTTCGCCGGAACCGCGCCCGTGTCCCTCATGCGGTTCCGGCTTTTTTCTTTGACCTCGCCCGGCCTTCGTCCTATCCGATTGTGTGAAGGGGCGGTTGCGCCCGCGCACGATTCGGTGAATGCGAGCATGGACCCCATCCTACACGCCACCCCCGGCAATCTGATCCCCGGCACCCCCATCATCGGCTTCTTCACCGGCCATCGCGGCGTCAAGCTGCGCTATGCGGTCTTCCGCTCCGATGCTTCGGTCGCCAAGGGCACGGTGGTTCTCCTGCACGGACGCAACGAAGCGATCGAGAAGTATTTCGAGACCATTCGTGACCTGAATGCCCGCGGTCTCTGGGTTGCGACCTTCGATTTTCGCGGCCAGGGCGGATCGCAGCGCCTGCTGAAGAACCCCCGCAAGGGCCACGTCCATCGCTTTTCAGACTATGTCCGGGACCTGGAGCTCTTCATCGAGCATATCGTCCTGCCCGATACCCGCCTGCCCTTCTTCCTGCTGGCGCATTCGACCGGCGGTCTGATCGCACTGTCCGCCGCCCCGAGGCTGGCAAACCGCATCGACCGCATGGTGCTTCTCGCTCCCTTCGTCGGGCTCGGCGGGCAGAAGCTGTCGCCGAAGAACATTCACAGGATTTCGCGGCTTGCCACCTTCACCGGCCTCGGGCGCATCTGCCTGACCTCGGACGATCCGACGAAACCCTATGACGACAACCCGCTCACCTCGGACCAGCAACGCTACCAGCGCAATGTCGACATCCTGACGGCGCATCCGCATCTGGCGCTGGGGCCGCCGACGGCGCGCTGGCTCTACGAGGCGCAGGAAACGATCAGGCAAGTCTCGTCGCCGAAACATCTCGCCTCGATCACCGTGCCGACCGTGATCGTCGCACCGGGCAACGATCCCATCGTACCCTTTGCCTATCAGGAGAAGCTGTCGCAGTATTTCCGCGCCGCACAACTGGTGCCGGTGCCGGGCAGCCGTCACGAAATCCTGCAGGAGCGCGATCGTTTCCGCGCCCAGGCGCTCGCCGCCGTCGACGCCTTCATCCCCGGCGGAGACCCGGAGCCGGAAACCGGCAATGCACCCGCCCTTCCCAAATTTTCCGAGGACTGACGGGCCTTGAGCGTGACGTCTTAGTTGTCGCGGAGCATGTCCAGCGCCTGCGCATGGAGCGCGGCACTGCCGGCAGCCACGACGCAGCCGCCGCCCTCGGGACGTCCGCCGTCCCAGGTGGTGATCTTGCCGCCCGCCTGTTCGATCAGCGGGATCAGCGCGCCGACGTCGTAGGGCTTGAGCACGGTCTCGATGACGAGATCGACATGGCCGGCAGCGAGAAGCGCATAGGCATAGCAGTCGATGCCGTAGCGGAAGAGCTTCACACGGTCCTGCACCGCCTGGAACTTGGCGATTTCCGCACCCTTGAACAGGTGCGGCGAGGTGGTGAAGAGGATCGCATTATCGATGCCGCCGCAGTCGCGCGTGCGGATCTGCCGCTCCCCGTCCGGGCCGCTGTACCAGGAGCGCTCGCCGTCGGCGAAATAGCGTTCGCCGGTGAACGGCTGGTCCATCAGCCCCATGACGGAGCGGCCCTTTTCCTGAAAACCGATCAGCGTTCCCCAGACCGGCACGCCGGAGATGAAGGCGCGCGTCCCGTCGATCGGATCGATCACCCAGACGTGGTCGCGGTCGGTGCCGATGTCCGCATGTTCCTCGCCGAGTATGCCGTGATCGGGATATTCCGCCTCGATCAGGGTACGAATCGCCGCCTCTGCCGCCTGGTCGCCCTCGGTGACCGGATCGAAACCGCCCTGCTCCTTGTTGGAGATGCTGAGAGGCGAACGGAACCGCGGCAAGGTTTCGGCCTTGGCGGCTTCGGCGAGACGATTGAAGAAACTGCGATCGGGACGCATCGGCTTTTCCGCTGGCTGGAAATGGATCGGACCAGCGTTCTCTTAAAGCAGTTTCGCCGATTTGCAATCGCCGGAGGCACCGCGGCCCCTCGGCACGAATTGCGTAAAAAAGCGCCACGCTCAAAAAAGTGACTATTGACGCCTTGACGGTTGTGCGCTGCAACAATAATATGACTTTGCAGTCTCCGGACTGTAAATACCCTCCTTGGGTGTTTCCTCCCTAGACTTAGCCGCGCCAATGGCGCGGTTTTTTTTTGACCTGCGGGAAGTCTACTCGGCGGCCAGCGCCGCATCGCCGGAGTAATCGGCAACGAATTCAGCCATTTGCTGCATGAAGACGGCGATTGAGCCCGCCAGCGCGCCGAAATCGCCGCGCTTCGCCAGCGTCGTTTCATCGACATAGAGCGAGCGGTTCACCTCGATCTGCAGCGCATGCAGGCCGCGGGCCGGACGGCCATAGTGTTCGGTGATGAATCCGCCGGCATAGGGCTTGTTGCGCACGGCGGCGAAGCCCAGCCCTTCGAGAAACTCCTGCGCGGCGTGGGAGAGCTCGGCCGAGGCGCTGGTGCCGTAGCGATCGCCGATGATGAAGTCGGGCCGGATGCTGCTGCCCGCGACGCGGATATTGCCCGGCATCGAATGGCAGTCGATCAGCACACCGAAGCCGAATCGCGCATGGGTACGCGCGATCAGTTTCCGCAGGCAGGCATGGTAGGGCTTGTAGATCGCCTCGATGCGTTCGAGCGCTTCGGCCACCGGCAACCGCTTCGCATAGATCTCGACGTTCTCGGCGACGATGCGGGGAATGGTGCCGAGCCCGCCGGCGACGCGCACGGAATTGATGTTGGCAAAGGGCGGCACCGCGTCGGAGAACATGCGCGGGTCGAGTTCGTAGGGCTCGCGATTGACGTCGACGAAGGCGCGCGGGAAATGCGCAAGCAGCAGAGGCGCGCCGAAATCCGGCGCGGCGCCGAAAAGCTCGTCGACGTAATGGTCCTCGGAGCGGCGGATGGCGAGACCGTCGAGGCGCGACTGATCGAGGAAACCGGGGGAGTAGCGGCGCCCGCTATGCGGCGAGTTGTAGACGAAGGGGATGGACTGCGTTTCCGGCTCGCGCACCTCGAACAGCTCGAAATCGCCTGTCATCCCGTTCACGGTTCCTCTTTTTTACCAAGTCACAACCTTGTTGCGTCGACCATGTTGCCAGTTGCCCCTGCGAAAGTCCATATTGGCGGCAATGGCGATCGAGCCCGGAAAACCGGTTCTTCACCGGATGTTTACTCGACGAGAGCAAACTTTAAAGCCCGAAAGCCTTCCATGGAAATGAGTGAGTAGCGGACCTCCAATGATTCAGAAAATTCTTCTCGCCGAAGACGACAACGACATGCGCCGGTTCCTGGTGAAGGCACTGGAGAAGGCGGGCTACAAGGTGTCCTCCTTCGACAATGGCGCAAGCGCCTATGACCGCCTTCGGGAAGAACCCTTCTCGCTGCTGCTGACCGACATCGTCATGCCCGAAATGGACGGCATCGAACTGGCGCGCCGCGCCACCGAACTCGATCCCGACCTCAAGGTGATGTTCATCACCGGCTTTGCCGCGGTCGCGCTCAATGCCGACTCGCAGGCTCCGAAGGACGCCAAGGTGCTTTCCAAGCCTTTCCACCTTCGCGACCTGGTGAACGAAGTCAACAAACTCCTTGCTGCGTAAGGGCTTGCCGGAGCGCTGTAAAAAACTCTTCACAAAACCCGAAAAAGCCTATTGACGGGCCTAAGTGTTTTGTGGTCTTAAGCCGCCATCGGATGGGCGTGTAGCTCAGCGGGAGAGCACTACGTTGACATCGTAGGGGTCACAGGTTCAATCCCTGTCACGCCCACCATCCTAATTCAAACAAGGGCTTGCCGGAAATTCGGCGAGCCCTTGTTGCGTTTTCGGGCCTCGTTTGCGCAGCCCTCGCCGACCAGAAACGCAGCGGCACACGATTCCCCTCTCGGGCGATTCCGGCGACTTCGCGCTCGACGAAACGGCCCTCCGACGGGTCCATGTCCGATCCGGCTCCCCGCCATTCAGCCCCACCCCACAAATTCGCGATGCCGCGCCCGCCAGCCATGCAGATTTCGGGGGGCAGCGCCAATATCGTCCTTGCCTGCGGCAAGCCGATGAAATCTTATCGCCTTCCCACCTTCCGGCTCTTCAACAGGCAAGCGCACGACACATCATGACCAGCATCGATCTCTCCGGCCTCGAACGAGAACTTCACGCCATACCGCTCAAATCGAAAGGCCCCGGCGGGGTCGTCGGCGTGGTCAAGGACGGTCAGGTGATCATGCGGCAGGCCTGGGGCTTCGCCGACCTGAAGAACCGGCGCCCGATGACCACCGAAACCCTGCTGCCGATCTGCTCGATCAGCAAGCAGTTCACCTGCGCAGCGCTTCTGGATCTCGCCGGGTCGCTGGAAGAGCTGGACGCTCGCCTGGCCGACGTGCTTCCCGCCCTCGAGGGCCGGCGGCCGAGCGTGGCCGAACTCTGCCACAACCAGTCGGGCCTTCGCGACTACTGGGCACTGACCGTTCTGCACGGCGCCGATGCCGAAGGAGTGTTCCGCCGCGAGGACGCCAGCGAGCTGTTTCGCCGCATGCGCAGCACGCATTTCGAGCCGGGCAGTCGCTATTCCTATTCCAACGGCAATTTCCGCATCCTCTCCGACCTGATCGAGGATCTGGCCGGCGCTCCGCTGACAGAAGTGTACCGTTCCCGGATCTTCGACCCGGCCGGCATGCCGACGGCCGCCCTGATCCCCGACACGTCCAAGACCGAGACCGTCGGCTACGAGGGCAATGATGCAGTCGGCTTCTTCCCCGCGACCAACCGCATACACTGGACTGGCGATGCCGGGATCCTGGCTTCGCTCGATGACATGCTGGCCTGGGAGAGCTTCATCGACCGCACCCGCGACGAGCCAAACGGCCTCTACCGCCGCCTGTCGGCGCCGCAGACCTTCTCAGACGGAAACCCGGCGCCCTACGGTTTTGGCCTGTCGCACGGCAAGGTCGGCGAGATCGCCACGACCGGCCATGGTGGGGCGCTGCGCGGCTTCCGCTGCCACCGGCTGCACGCGGCCTCCGAGCGCCTCTCCGTGGTGGTGATGTTCAACCACGAGGCCGACGCCCACGGCAGGGCCGTCCGGCTGATGAAGACGGCCCTCGGGCAAGCCGCTGCGCCTGTGACTGGCCAGGAAGCCGGTCCCGACTGGGCCGGCCGTTACCTCGATCCGGAAACCGGCCTGCTGGTCACCGTGGCGAAGAGCCATCGCGGCATCAGCCTGCGCTTCGCCGGGGCCTCCGACGCGCTGACGCTTAGCGACGACGGCATCGCCCGGTCCGACGCCGTGGAGCTGTCGCGCGATGGCGACGTCGTGCGCATGCAGCGGCCAAGGGAGAATCTCGACATCTCCGCCACCCGCCTGTCCGGCGATGCGAAGGGCGACATCGCCGGACGCTTCGTCTCGGCGGAGCTGGATGCCGCGCTGGAGATCGTAGGGACGGGCAGCGCATTCTACGGCGCCTGCGACGGTTTCCTCGGCAAGGGCGAGATGATGCCGCTCTATCCCGTCGCCGAAGACATCTGGACCATGTCCTGCCGCCGCTCGATGGATGCTCCGGCACCCGGAGACTGGACGGTCCAGGTGAGGCGGGATGCTTCCGGCGCGGTCAGCGGCTTTACGCTCGGATGCTGGCTGGCCCGCAAGATCGAATACGTCAGGACCGCCTGAGAGGCCGCCCACGTCGCAACTACTCACGAAAGAATGCCCGCCTGCGGCAACTGCATTGCAGTCCCGGCAGGCGGGCAGTCGGTCGGGGGTGGATCTATCCCGGAGCCCTGTCAGTCCGACCGGTGCCGCCCCGATCGGGGCAGCACCGGCCGTCAGCTCAGTTCTTCACCGTGTCTTCGAGGAAGAAGCGGCCGAGCGGGTTCTGGTCGAAGTTCTCGATGCCCTTGCGGGTCACGTTGATATAGGGGCTGTAGTAGAGATCGATCCAGTGGACGTCGTCCTTCGCCATCTTCTGGATGTCGGTATACATGGCCTCGCGCTTGGCCGGATCCATCTCGATGCGCGCCGCGGCGACCAGATCCTTCACCTTGTCGTTCTTGTAGCGCGTCATGTAGTTCATGTTGGAGTCATGGCCGAGCACGAAGGTCGTCTTCTGGTCCGGGTCGAGAATGTCGTTGGTCCAGTACATGACCGACAGGTCGTAGTCGCCGGCCACCAGCATGTCCCAGGTCTGGCTCGGATCCATCTTCTGCAGGTTGACGGTGATGCCCGCCTTCAGCAGTTGCTGCTGCAGGAGAACGGCGATCTGTTCGTCGACCTCGTTGCCGGCATTGACCAGATAGCTGAGCGTCAGGCCTGACGCGCCGGCCTGCTCGAGCAGGGTCTTGGCCTTGTCCGGATCATAGGGGCGCTGCATGTTGTCGGCGAAGTGATAGAGGGCGCCCTTCGGAACATAGGAATTGGCGACCTCGCCGAAGCCGAAGGTCACCGCATCGACCACCGCCTTCTTGTCGATCGCCAGGTCGAGCGCCTCGCGCACTTCCTTCTTGGCCAGCGCACCATGCTCGTGGTTGATCAGCAGGTGATCCTCGCGGGTGGAGGTGTCCAGGTGAACGGTGAGGTTCGGATCCTTCTTCAGCTCCTCGACGCGGGAGAACGGGACGAAGATCGCCGCATCGAGTTCGCCCGCCTGCACGTTCAGCATGCGGGTATTGTCGTCGGGAACGGAGATCCATTCGACGCCGTCGAGATTGACGCGGTCGGCCTGCCAGAAATTCGGGTTCTTCTCCAGGATGACCCGGTCGCCGCGGCGCCATTCCTTGACGATAAAGGCGCCCGAGGAAGCGGTCGGCAGTTCCCCGAAGGCATCCTCGCCGGCCTCGACCGCCTTCTTCGACAGGATGGAGACATTGGGCAGCGCCAGGGCCGAAAGGAAGGGAGCGGACTGGGTCTTGAGCTTGACGACCAGCGTGCGATCATCGGCGGCTTCTGCGGTATCCACCACCTTGTAGGAATCGCTCCACAGCGAACCTTCGTTGTCGCGGATGCGCAGCAGGCTGAAGGCCGCGTCTTCCGCCGTGATCGGCGAACCGTCGGAGAACTTCGCGTCGCGGATCTTGAAAGTATAGGTGAGACCGTCGTCGGAGACCGTCCAGCTCTCGGCGAGACCCGGCTCCAGCTTGGTGCCGGTCTTGTCGACCCTAATCAGCACGTCGAAGACGTTGGAGAAAACCCAGTTGTCGACGTTCTGCGCCGTCTTGATCGGATCGAAGGTCGTCGAATCCTCGCGGCGGCCGATGGTCAGAACGCCCGCCGCTTCCGCAAGACTGGCGCCCAGGGACAGGGAGGTCATGACCGTGACCAGCCCGATTTTCATCCATTTCTTCTTCATGCTCTTGTTCCCTTTTTTGGTGGTTTGGTTGGTCGAAGGCGTCAGGCGGCAGACGACATTCCCGGTGGGACGACAGCCAGAAGCGGCTTGTCCGGGTCGATGTCGGGAATGGCGCCGATGAGGGCTGCGGTATAGGCATGCCTGGGGTTGGCGAAGACCTCGGTCGAAAGCCCCTCTTCGACGATCTCGCCGCGATACATCACGACGACGCGGTCGCAGAGATTGCGCACGATGGCGAGGTCATGGGCGATGAAGAGCAGCGTCAGCGACATCTTCTCCTTCAGCTCACGAAAGAGGTCGATGATCTGCGCCTGAATGGTGACGTCCAGAGCCGCGACGCACTCGTCGGCGATGACGAGGCGCGGATCGATCGCCAGCGCCCGCGCAATGCCGGCGCGTTGGCACTGTCCGCCGCTCATGCTGCGCGGCTTGCGGTCGACAAACTCCCGTTCGAGACCAACGAGGTCGAGCAGTTCGCCAATGCGGACGGGAATGCTCGCCGGGTCCTTTCCGTGGACCTTGAGCACCTCGCCCAGCATCTGACCGACCGTCAGGCGCGGGTTCAGCGCGTTGAGCGGATCCTGGAAGACCATGGCCGCCTCGCGCCGGAGCTTCGCGAGCGCCACCCGCGAATTCTGCGCGAGATCGGCGCCGTCGAAGGTGACGTGGCCCGACGACAGCGGCGTCAGGCCGAGAATGGCGCGCGCAAGCGTGCTCTTGCCGCTGCCCGATTCCCCGACGATGCCGACGGTCTCGCCGGGCATGACCCGGAGGCTCACGCCCTTGACCGCGCTGACCGTCTTGGCGCCGGCCTTGAACAGGCCGCCGCCGACAGCAAAGCGCACATGCAGATCGTCGATTTCCAGAAGCGGGCGAACGGGCGTCCCGGCCGCCGTCGCGGGTGCGTGGGCGGGTGTCGGGCCTGGATGATCGGGAAGCGAGGGATGGCTGGCGATCAGGGCCCTGGTATAGGGGTGCTGCGGCGCGGACAGGATCGCCCGCTTGTTGCCCTGCTCGACGAGCTGCCCCTGGCGCATCACGGCGATGCGGTCGCAGGTCTGGGCGACGATGCCGAGATCGTGGGTAATCAGGATGATCGACAGGCCCCGGCTTTCGCGCAGGCTCATCAGCAGTTTGAGGATCTGCGCCTGGATGGTCACGTCCAGCGCCGTCGTCGGTTCGTCGGCGATCAGGATCTTCGGATTGCACGACAGCGCGGCGCCGATCATGGCGCGCTGGCGCATGCCGCCGGAGAACTCGTGCGGGTAGCTGTCATACTGGCGGGCCGGATCGGGAAAACCCACCTGCGCCAGGATCTCGGTGGCGGCCGCGCGGGCCTCGCGCGTGTTCATTCCCTCGTGGAAGCGCAAACCCTCGGCGATCTGGTCGCCGATCCGCATGACCGGGTCGAGATGGCTGGTCGGGTTCTGGAAGATCATGCCGATCTCGCGTCCGCGCACTTTCAGCATCTCCGCCTCGCTGGCGCCGATCAGATCGCGCCCCTCGAGCAGAACGGAGCCGCTCTCGACGGCAAGGCTCGGCGAGGGCAGAAGGCCGACCATCGACCGGCAGAGCAGGCTCTTGCCGGATCCGCTCTCGCCGACCAGCCCGAGCACCTCGCCCTTGTTGAGATCGAGCGACACGCCGTCGATCAGCGTGCGCGCCGCATCGCCCAGATGCGCCCTGACCACCAGATCCCGCACGGAAAGCATCGGCGCGCTCATTCGTGAACTCCCAGAAGATCGCCAAGCGCATCGCCGAGCAGGCTGAAACCGAAAGCGAGCACGACGATGGACAGTCCGGGGAAGAGCGTGATCCACCAGGCGGTGGTGACGAAGGCCTGGCCCTCGGCGACCATGATGCCCCATTCGGCGAGCGGCGGCTGGACCCCGAGGCCGAGATAGCTGATGGCCGCGCCATTGAGCAGCACAAGCACGGCATCGGACATGACGAAGACGAGCGAACCGGCAACCGCATTGGGCAGCAGGTGACGGAACATGATGCGCATCCGGCTATAGCCGAGGCTGACGGCGGCGACCGCATAGTCGCTGTTCTTCAAGACGAGAATCTGCGCGCGCACCAGCCGGGCATAGGAAACCCAGCCGACCAGCGCCATGGCGATATAGAAGCTGCCGAGGCCCGGGCCAAGGATGGCGATGATCGACAGCATCAGGACGAGGAACGGGAAGGCCAGGATGATGTCGATCAGGCGCATGAAGATGATGTCGACGATGCCACCGAAAAAGCCGGCGACCGTGCCGGCGATCGTGCCGATCAGGAAGGGGAAGATGACGCCGATTACTGCGATCTGCAGATCGATCCGGGTGCCCCAGATGACGCGGGAGAGAATGTCCCGACCGAAATTGTCGGTGCCGAAGGGGTGCAGCAGCGAGGGCGCCTGCAATCGCGCATCGGCGACTTGCGAGATCGGATCGTAGGGAGCGATCAGGGGCGCGGCAACGGCGAGGAAGACGAAGAAGGCGAGGATGCCGGCGCCGGCGACGAGCGTCAGGCGCTTGCCGAAAAAGCGGCGCCAGTGGACGGCGAAGGACGGGGCGAAGGTTTGGGCGCTCATAGCTTCACCCTCGGATCGGCGGCCACCGTGACGATGTCGGCCAGGAAGTTGACGAGCACGGTTGCGCAGGCAAAGACCATGGCGACGCCCTGCACCACCATATAGTCGCGCGAGAAGATGGCCCGCACCAGCAATTGCCCCATCCCGGGAAGGGCAAAGACGCTTTCGATCACCACCGTGCCGCCGATCAGCCAGCCAATGTTGACGGCGAGCAGGTTGATGGTGGGAACGAGCGAGTTCGGCACGACATGGCGCCAGAAGACGATGCTCTCCGGCATGCCGCGGGCGCGGGCAGCCGTCGCGACATCGGATTTCAGTCCCTGCACCATGGCGGCGCGCAGGCTGCGCGTCAAAACCGTCGACAGCGACAGGGCGACGGTCAGGCCCGGAAGCGCGAGATGCCAGAGCTTGTCGCCGAGGCTGTTGCCATAGCCCGATACCGGGAAGACGCCGAGCTTGACGCTGAAAAGGATGATCAGCATCAGCGCCAGCCAGAAGGGCGGAAAGCCGATGCCGAGCGTCGAGACGACGCGCACCGCGTGATCGGGAACGCCGCCCTGGTTGCGGGCCGCCAGCGCCGCCATCGGCACGGCGATCAGCACCGCCAGCAGGACGCTCACCACAACCAGGGCCAGCGTCGGCTCGATGCGTGTCGCGATCAGTTTCAGCACGTCGATCTTGTAGAGGATCGACTTGCCCATCTCGCCACGGCCGAGATTTTCCAGGAAGTAGAAATATTGCAGCCACAGCGGTTCATCGAGGCCATATTGGGCGCGGATCTTGGCGATCGCCGTCGGCGTCGCGCGCGTGCCCAAGAGCACCCGCGCCGGGTCGCCGGGAATGAGGCGCACGAGAATGAACGTGATGACACTGATCCCGAAAAGCACGGGCAGGAACTGCAGCGGACGATAGAGAACGAACTTATAGCGATGCATGGCAGATGCGATCTCTCCTTGCCGAATTCAGTCTTGGGAGGATGAACGCCATCAGCTTGCCCTGTTGCGCGCGAGAAATCCGGTGAGCACCGGATAATATTCCTCGGGATTTTCGTAGAACGGCATGTGGCTCGCATTGCGGATCACCTTGAGCTCGGCACCGGGCAAGGCGATCTTCATGCGCAGCGCGCAGGCCGGGGTCAGTTCGTCGTGCTCGCCCACCGTGATCAGCACCGGAACCTTGATCTTCGGCAGGTCGGGGATCCGGTTCCAGTCCTTGAGATTGCCGGTGTAGAGAAACTCGTTCGGTCCCTGCATGGTCACATAGGGCCCCATGTTCCAGTCGTCGAGCGAGCGTTTGACGGGCGCCGGCCATTCCGGCAGGCGGCAGACATGGCGGTAGTTGAGGATGGTGACGGCGGCCATGTATTCGGGATGGTCGAAACTACCCTCGGCCTCGTGCTTCTGCATCATCGCGACCGTCTCGGACCCGAGCGCCGCGCGCAGCCGTTCCAGCTCGACGACGAGATGGGGCATGTCGGCAACGGTATCCTCAAGGATCAGCGTCGCCAGGTTTTCCGGATAGGTCAGCGCATAGTCGATGGCGAGCCAGCCGCCCCAGGAATGGCCGAGCATGTGGACCTTGCCGAGGCCGAGCGCCTTTCTGACGGTCTCCGTTTCCTCCACATAACGACCGATGGTCCACAGGGCTTCGTCCTCCGGCCGGTCCGAGGCGCCGGTGCCGAGCTGGTCGAAGGCGACGACGCGGTAGCCTTGATCCACCAGGCAGGAATGGGCCTCCCGCAGATAGTCGCAGGGCAGGCCCGGACCGCCGTTGAGGCAGAAGATCGTCTCCGCGCCACTGCCGAAGCTATAGGCAATCACCCGACGACCGTCGACATCGACCTCGATGCGTGCGTCCGGCTCCATCTCTCGCCACATATGCCCGTCCCTGCCCTCGAATTCCCATGCCCAACATTTGAGCATGGCTAATTTTTAACGGAATGACGGGTCCACACCAGCTATAAGAAGTGATAGGTTGCCCGGATCGGGATGCTTGCCGGAGCAAGAAATGCTGGACGAAATTGCGGTCCTCAGGGAGAGGTTTTCCGCCGCCGAAACGGTGGACGGCAGCGTCGACCAGATGTACGAGACCGCGAGGCAGCTCGGTTTCGATGCCCTCATTTACGACTATACGCCGGTGCCCTTCGACTACAACGGCGACATCATGCTCCCCTCACTGCTGAAGCTGCGCAACATCGCCGACGATATGCCCGACTACTGGTTCAATCGCGGCTATTTCCGCATCGACCCGGTGCAGCGGCTCGCGTGCCGCACCACCGTGCCCTTCTTCTGGAACTACGATCCGGACGCGGCAACGCTGATCAGCCGGTTCATGACCGAGGAGACCGGGCCGGTTGCCCACTATCTGCGGGAGCGGGACATGTCGCGCGGCATCACCGTACCAGTGCACACGCCGCGCGGCGACTATGCGACCGTCACCGCCGTGCATTTCGGCCGGGGCGGCGACTTCTCCCGCGAGGCGCAGCACCATATCGCCGAGTTCAGCCTTGCCGCACAGGTCTTCCACGAAGCCGCCTATGCGATGTTCGACGCCGGCGCGCGCAGCGTCTCCACCGCGCGCCTGACGGAGCGGGAAAGCGAATGCCTGCGTTATTCGGCGGAAGGCTATTCGGCCAAGGAAATCTCCCGCATCATCGACCGATCGGTGCCGACCGTCGTCATGCACCTGAACGCCGCCGCCAAGAAGCTCGGCGCCAGGAACCGCACCCAGGCGGTCGTGCTCGCCAGTCATTACCGCCTGCTGTAAGGCCGGGCGCACCCTATAACTTCTGATAGCTGCCGGCCGCACTTCCGCTCCGCTATGGTCTCGCGACCCAAGCCGACGAAGGGAGATGCCCATGACCGACCTGAATGCCACCGAAGGCTATCTGCCGTTTCGCGACTACCGCACCTGGTATCGCATCACCGGCTCGCTGGATTCGCAGAGGCTGCCGCTCGTCGTCGCCCATGGCGGTCCGGGCTGCACCCATGACTACGTCGATTCCTTCAAGCATATCAGCGCCCTCGACGGCCGCGCGGTGATCCACTACGACCAGCTCGGCAACGGCAACTCGACCCGCCTTCCCGACAAGGGTCCGGACTTCTGGACCGTGGAGCTCTTTCTCGAGGAACTCGACGCGCTGCTAGCCCATCTGGGCATCCAGGACCGCTACGCCTTTCTCGGCCAGTCCTGGGGCGGCATGCTGGGCGCCGAGCACGCCGTGCGCCGCCCGGCCGGCCTGAAGGCGCTGGTCATCGCCAATTCGCCGGCCAACATGAAGACCTGGGTGGAAGAGGCAAACCGCCTCAGGCGCGAACTGCCGCAGGATGTGCAGGATACCCTCACCCGCCACGAGACGGCCGGGACCCTGACCGACCCGGACTATATCGCCGCCTCGCGCGTCTTCTACGACCGCCACGTCTGCCGTGTCGTTCCCTGGCCGCCAGAGGTATCGCGCACCTTCGCCATCATGGACGAGGACAATACCGTCTATCGCAACATGAATGGCCCGACCGAATTTCACGTCATCGGTACGATGAAGGACTGGACCATCGAGGACCGCCTCCCCCTCATCGAGGCCCCCACCCTGCTCATCTCGGGGCGATACGACGAAGCGACGCCGGAAGTGGTTCGCCCCTATGTCGAACGCGTGCCCGGCTGCCGCTGGATGGTCTTCGAGCAATCGAGCCACATGCCGCATGTCGAGGAACAGGAGGCCTGTCTCAAGGCGGTGTCGGAGTTTCTGAAACCGCTCGACGACTGACGGCGGCGGCGGGAGCCGTCACAAGATCCTTTCCGCCGCCATCTGCCCGATCATCATCGCCGGTGCGTTGGTATTGCCACCGATGAGGGTCGGCATGATCGAAGCGTCCGCGACCCTCAGATTGGCAAAGCCGCGAACCTTGAGTTCCTTCGGATCGACGACGGCCATCGCATCCGTTCCCATTTTTGCCGTGCCGACCGGATGATAGACGGTCAGGGCCTCGGCCCTCAGATAGGCGAGGATCTCGTCATCCGTGTTGACATCCGGACCCGGCAGGATTTCCGGGCCGCGAATGTCCCCGAAGACCGGTGAGGAGAGGATCGCGCGGGCGACCTTGATGCCCTCGACGAGGGTCAGGGCGTCGTGTTCGTCGCTGAAAAAGCGATGGTCGATCGCCACGTTCCGGCGGCTCCCATCGCGCACCAGCGCCAGTTCGCCAATGCTGCGCGGCCGCAGAACGCAGGTATGGACCGCATAGCCATGGCCGTATTCGACCAGCCGGCCGCGGTGGCTGCGATAGCCGGGAACGAAATGGAACTGGATGTCGGCTATGTCGCCCGCATATTTCGTTTTGGCGAAGCCGCCGGCTTCCACGTAGTTGGTGCTCAGCATTCCCTTGCGGCGGGCGAAATACTGGAACGGTGCCGCCAGCATGGCCGGCAGGTTGGCGACCGAAAGGCCCAGCGTCTTCGTGCTCGCGGAACGTACCGTGATCATGCCGTCGACATGGTCGCGCAGGTTCTTGCCGACGCCGGGCACGTCCGCGACAGGGGCGATGCCGGCGGCTTTCAGCTCTGCCGCCGGGCCGATACCGGAGGCAAGCAGGATGCGCGGCGAACCGATCGCCCCGGCGCTCAACACGACTTCAGCCCGGCAGATGAGGCGCCGCGGGGCTCCGTCCTTGACGATGTTGACGGCACGCACATGGCCACCCTCGCTCTCGAGGTCGACAACCTCGGTGCCCGACATGATCGTCAGGTTCGTCCGGCCAAGGACCGGACGAACGAAAGCGGTAAAGGCCGAGAAGCGCGCGCCTCGGTCCTGGGTCACATTGTAGATGCCAAGGCCGAACTGGCTCTGGCCATTGAAGTCGCGGTTTTCGGGCAGGCCGGCATTCTTTCCGGCCTCCACCCACATCCTCGACACGGCGTTCGGGTCGCGCGGATTGTCGACCAGCAGCTCGCCGTCAAAGCCGTGATAGGCGGAATCCTGCGAGAGCAGGTTTTTCTCCAACGCCTTGAAGGTCGGCAGGACATCGGCATAGGACCAGCCATCGCAGCCGAGTGCGGCCCAATCGTCGTAGTCCTGGGCCGCGCCGCGGATATAGACCATGGAGTTGATGGTGCTCGAACCGCCGAGCGCCTTGCCGCGGTTGACCGGAATGCGGCGGCCATTGAGATGCGGCTGGGGCACGCCGACATAGCCATAGTCGTATTTCGGATTGCCGTAGAGCGACAGGATGCCGGCGGGCACCCGCACCTGCATGCTGTCATCGCTGCCGCCCGCCTCGATCAGGCAGACGCGGTTGGCGGGATCCGCGCTCAGCCGGTTGGCAAGAACACAGCCGGCCGAACCGGCCCCGATGACGATGTAGTCGAACTCCGCATTTTCCAAGCTCTTGCCCTCGTACCGTGCGATTGCGTGACGACCCCTTGCCGCGGCCCTGGGCCGCGGCAGGCCTGTGTCGTCAGTGATCCTCGTCCTCGTCGTTCTTCAGAAGCTCAAGGATCTCCCGCTTCATGGCGATGAAGTCCGGCTCCATCACCAGGTCCATGCTGCGCGGTCGGGGAATGTCGACGCGGATCTCCTTCTTGATCTGGCCTGGACGGCCCGACATGACGAAGACTCGGTCGGCGAGCAGGATGGCCTCGTCGATATCGTGGGTGACGAACAGCACGGTCTTCTTCGTGTGGTCCCAGACCTTCAGCAGCAGCTTCTGCATGCTGTGGCGGGTCTGGCTGTCGAGCGCGCCGAAAGGTTCGTCCATCAGCAGCACTTCCGGGTCATTGGCCAGCGCGCGGGCGATCGCCACGCGCTGTTTCATGCCGCCGGAAAGCTGGGACGGATAATGGTTGGCAAACTTCGCCAGACCGACTTCGGTCAGGAAGTGATTGACGATGTCCTTGCGCGCGGCCGGGGCTATACCCTTGCGTTTGGGGCCATATTCGACGTTCTGCGCGACCGTCAGCCAGGGAAACAGTGTGTAGGCCTGGAATACCATGCCCCGGTCGGGGCCGGGTTCGGTCACCGGCTTGCCACCGACCTTGATCATGCCGTCCGTGCGATCCTCGAGGCCGGCGATGAGATAAAGCAGGCTCGACTTGCCGCAGCCGGACGGACCGACGATGACGCAGAACTCGTTGCGCTCGACATGAAAGGAGATGCCATCCAGAGCCAGGACGGCATTGTCGCCCTTGCCGTAGCGCAGCACCACATTGTCGATATCGATGTCGGAGCTGATGGGATTGGTCGAAATGTTCAACACGGACATTACAGGGAATTCCTCAATTGGCCCAGGGGGCGGCCACACGGCGAACGATGCGGAACAACTGATCGGTGAAAAGACCGAGGATGCCGATCATCGCGATCGCCATGAAGATGACGTCGACCTGGAAGCCGCGCATGGCTTTCAGCGAGATGTAGCCGAGGCCGCTGCGGGCGGCGACAAGCTCCGCCACGACGAGATAGGTCCAGGCCCAGCCCATCGTCACGCGCAGGACGTCGAGCACGTTGGGCAGCGTCGCCGGCAGGACGATATGAAAGACCGTATCGACACGGCGCGTGCCAAGCGTGTAGGCGGCATTGACCAGATCGCGCGGCACGCCCCGGGCACTGTCGGCGATCATCACCAACTGCTGGAAGAAGATGCCGAAGATGATGACGGCGACGCGCTGCTCGATGCCGATGCCGATCCACAGGATGAACAAGGGCACGAACGAGGTCACCGGCAGGTAGCGGATGAAGTTGACCAGTGGATCCAGAAAGGCCTGGACGATCCGGTAGGTCCCCATGGTCAGGCCGAGCGGCACGGCGACCAGGCTGGATACGACAAAGCCGATCAGCACCACCTGGACACTGGCGAGCATGTGTTCCCACAGGCTGCCGTCGGCGGCCATCTTGATGGTCGTCATGAAGACGGCCTCGGGCCGGGGCAGGAACATCTCCTTCACCACACCCGAATAGGTGAGCGCGAACCAGCCCGCGATCACCAGCACCCAGACGAGAACGCTGAGCGTGACGGCGAGACCACGCGGAATGGCGCGGAAGGGCGTACGGATGGATTTAAGCAGGGATTGATCGCTCACGGGGCGTGCTCCGCTCCTTCGGTTGACCGACAGCACCGGCCGGGGAAGGAATGACAAGGATATTCGGCGGGCGGACGGGTCCACCTCGGCCGGATGATGGGGGCGCCTTGAGCCGGCGCCCCGCTTGACCGTTACTTTGCGTCGACGAAGGTGGTGTCGACCAGGTCGGCGAACTTGATATCCATCTTGAGCTTGCCGAAGCTGCCCCAGATTTCGGTGCCGAGCTTGATCAGCTTGCCGGCCTCGCCCTCGTCGCCGCCCTTGAAGAACTCGGCATTGCGGTCCTTGCCGTAGAAATTGACGCCCTTGGCAGACGAGGCGAATTCCTTGGGGTCCTCGAGCCAGCCGCCGACGCCCTTGGCCATGACTTCATAGGCCTTTTCCTGGTCCGACTTGATGAACTCGTTGGCCTTGTAGAGGCCCTTCACCAGCGCATCGACGTCCTTCGGGTTCTTGGCGATATAGTCGCAGTTCAGCGCCACGACATCGACGATCGCGCCGGGGGTCTTGGACGAGTCGATGAAAACCTGGCCCTTGTCCGCCTGTTTGGCGAGCGTCAGGTGCGGCTCCCAGGTGACGGCGACGGGAATACGGTCGGCCATGAAGGCGGCGGCCGCGTCATCGGCGGTCATATTGGTGATCTTGACGTCCGCTTCGGTCAGGCCGGCCTGCTTGAGCAGGATGTTGAACCAGAACTGCGAGACCGAACCTTCGTTCATCGCCACTTCCATGCCCTTGATGTCGGCAAGGCTCTTGACCTCCTTCGGCGCCAGCACGCCATCGCCGCCATGGCTGTCGTCGAGGGCGTAGACGGCCTTGAAGCACACGTCGGAGGAGCGGTATTTCATGATTTCGTCAATGGTCGACGCGCTGCCATCCAGCTCGCCGGCGGCGGCCGCCGCCATGTACATCGACGATTCCTCGATGATCTCGAGCGTCACGTCGAGGCCGTTTTCCTTGAAGTAGCCCATGTCGCGGGCGAGGAAGAGCGGGCCGTAACCGACCCAGGTGGTCATGCCGAGTTTCATTGTGCCGGCTTCCGCAGACGAAGCAGAGGCAGCCAGCATGGCAACCCCAGCTGCCAGTGCGGCCTTCCGAAGCTTGGAAAATGTCTTAGTCATGGCGTTCCCTTTTTTGTTCTGAGGTGCGATCGGGGGGCCTCTCTGCCAACAGAGAATTGGATCGATGGCCGCGAACTGGCAGCGCCCGCCCGTTTCCCGTCGGCTTGCCGGCCGATGAAAAAAGGAAACCACGCTTCATTCGTCGGAAAAATAAGCATTTTCGGTGAAGCTGCTTAGGCCCAGCCTAAGCAGGTCTAAAGCCGGGGAAGAGAGGCCTAACGGCGCTTCTGACTCATCGCCGGCGCCACCATGCCGGGGATGTAAGCATCGGAGATAAATGCCCGGGCGTGGTTGGCAAAAGCGGTGAGAAGGCGGGACTTGCGCAGGGATTTCAACGTCGCGAAGCCAATCGTCATCGGACGATGGTCGCCGGAGAGACGGACGCGCACCACCTTGCGACCGTCTAGCGCGGTGTCGGAGCGCGGCGTGACATTGGCGAGCGTGTAGCCATAGCCATTGGCCACCATGGTGCGGATGATGTCCGGGTGAGCGATGCGGAAGGCGATATTGGGCTGGAGCCCTTCCTTCATGAACAGCGCCAGAAAGTATTCGCTGGACAGCGGCAGGTCGAGAAAGACCATCGGCAGTTCGGCAAGTTCCTGCAAGGTGACGGCCGAATGGCGGGCGAGCGGATGTGACTCGCCGACCAGCGCATGCACCGGCAGGTCGACGAGCGGGGTAAACTCGACGTCGTCGGGTATCTGAAGGTCGTAGGTCACGGCCACGTCGATCACGGCCCGGCGCAGTCCGCTGAGCAGCATTTCCTGGTTGTCGGCATGCGGCCGGATGCTGGCCCTCGGAAAACCCGAGGTAAAGGACAGGGCGAGTTCCGGAAGGATCATCGGTGCAAGGGTCGTCAGGCACCCGACGTTCAACTGGCCGCGGACTTCATCGCTCGCCTCGGAGGCGACACTGTAGAGTGATTCGGCCTGCTCGATCAGCCGCTTGGCTTCGAGCAGCATGGAACGTCCCGCCGGCGTCAGCGACAAACCCTGGGCGTGATGCCGGACGAACAGTTGCACGTCGAGTTCCAGCTCCAGCTGGGAAATCGCCGTCGAGATGGAGGGCTGCGAGATGTTGATGCGCTCGGAGGCCTGGGTGATGCTGCCGGTCTCGCCGGCAGCAATGAAATATTCGAGTTGTCTGAGCGTAAAGCGCATGCGGAGGGTCCTGTATCAGGACCCTAGTATTTGATCCAGGTGGTCTTGAGTCCACTGAATTTATCGAAGGCATGCAGGGACAGGTCCCGCCCGATGCCGGATTGCTTGAAACCGCCGAACGGCGTCATCGGCGAAAGCGCATCGACGGTGTTGACCGACACCGTGCCGGCACGCAGCTTTTCCGACACGCGATGGGCGCGCGACAGGTTCGAGGTCCAGACAGAGGCGGCAAGCCCGTAGATCGTGTCGTTGGCGCGGGCGATCGCCTCCCCCTCGCTGTCGAAGGTCGACACCGCAAGCACCGGGCCGAAGATCTCCTCCCGCGACAGTCTGTCGTCGGCATCGACATCGGCGAAGATCGTCGGCTGGACGAAGCAGCCCTTGCCATCCACCCTCACCTGTTCGCCGCCGCTGACGAGCCGGCTGGTCTTTCGGCCATGTTCGATGAAGGACATGATGCGGGCCGTCTGGCCCTCGTCGACGATCGCCCCCATGCTGGATTTAGGATCGAGCGGATTGCCGGGCGTGTAGCGCCTGGCCCGCTCCGCCATCTTTTCGAGAAAGGCGTCGGCGATGGAGCGTTCGACCAGAAGACGAGAATTGGCCGAGCAGATTTCACCCTGGTTGAAGAAGATGCCGAAGGCGGCCATGTCGGCGGCGGCGTCGAGATCCTCGCAATCGGCAAAGATCAGGTTGGGGCTCTTGCCGCCGCATTCCAGCCAGACCTGTTTCATGTTCGACTGGGCGGAATAGCCGAGGAAATATTTGCCGACCTGGGTCGACCCGGTAAACGTGATGCAGTCGACATCGGGGTGCAGACCAAGCGCCCGGCCGGTCACTTCGCCAAGGCCGGGCACGACATTGAGAACGCCGTCCGGCAAGCCCGCTTCGACCGCAAGCTCGGCAAGACGCAGCGCCGAAAGCGGCGATTGTTCGGCCGGCTTGAGCACCACGCTATTGCCCATGGCCAACGCCGGAGCACATTTCCAGGTGGCCATGTCGAGCGGGAAATTCCACGGCACGACCGCGCCGACGACGCCGAGCGGCTCGCGGCGGACAATCGCCAGATTGCCAGGACCGGTCGGAGCCACCTCGTCATAGACCTTGTCGATTGCTTCGGCATACCACTGGAAGATCGCGGCGGAGCCGGGCACGTCGACGGTTGCCGCATCCATGACCAGCTTGCCCATGTCCAGACTGTCGAGAAGAGCAAGTTCGATCATGTTGGCGCGAATGAGATCGGCAAGCTTCAACAGCACGGCCTTGCGGTCGGCCGGCGACTTGCCGGACCAGCGGCCATCCTCGAAGGCGGCGCGGGCAGACTTCACCGCCCGGTCGACATCGGCCTCGCCACAGGCGGCGACCTTGGCAAGAAGCCCGCCCGTTGCCGGATTGATGCAATCGAAGGTCTCGCCCGACAGCGCCTCGACCGGCTTGCCGCCGATGAAAGCCTTGTCGCGAAAGCGGATGGCTGCCGCCTCCTTCGTCCAGTCGTGCCGTGCCAGATCCACCATCGGGAGCCTTCCGTCTATCTGTTCAGAGATCGCCCGGCACGCCGTAGCTGGGTGCCGCCGTCGGGTTGATCGCCCGGGTCACATAATCTTCGAGCTGCGGCTTGTAGATCGACCACAGCTTGCCCAGTTCGCCGATCGGGTCCTCTTCCACCCAGTCGACCCGCAGGTCGGCGATCGGCCAGGAGACGTTGCGCACGAGATAGAGCCCCGCCGAATGGACGGGACCCGCCTCGCCGCCCGCGGCAAGCGCTGCCTGCATGGCGACCAGAAGCCGGTCGCCGAGGTGACCTTCCGATTCCTCGAATGCCGCCACCATGCGCTTCGGCACGAAGGGATTGGCAAGCAGGTTGCCGGCGGCGGCGCAATCCTTGCCCTGGGCGACCGCATGGGTGCCGAGGGTGTGCTCGCCCGAGTGGATCGCGGTGCGACCTTGCGCGTCGAGCAATACGACCTGGCGCCACGGCGCCGTGTCATAGCCTTCAAGAAGCGCTGCGAGCGCCTGTTCGGCATCAAGGCCCTGCGCCATCAGGTCCAGGCCCTTCGGCCCGAGTGAGGGATCCGTGATGTTCTGCGTCGCGACGACGCCGGCGCCGGCCCGGGCATGGGCGCAACGGGCAGCGACCGCGGGGGACGAGGAGGAGATCGCGATGCCCATCATGCCGGTCTTCGGGCAGCGCGCCGAGATGGAAAAGGTCATGGGAGCCTCACTCGGGGATGACGGCGGTGACGTCGATCTCGACCAGCCATTCCGGACGCGCCAGCGCCGAAACGACGATACCGGTCGAGACGGGGAAAACGCCCTTCAGCCACTTGCCGACGACGCGATAGACCTGCTCGCGATATCGCGGGTCGACGATATAGATGACGATCTTGGTGATGTGTGCGAGCTCGGAGCCGGCTTCGTCGAGCAGCATCTTGATATTGGCCATGGCCTGCTCCGCCTGGGCGGTCACGTCGCCAATGCCGATATTCTCTGCCGTGTCCAGATTCTGGCCGATCTGGCCGCGAACGAAAACCATCGCGCCCCTGGCGACGACGACCTGGCAAAGATCGTTGTCGAGCTTCTGCTCCGGATAGGTGTCCTTGGTGTTGAACTGGCGGATGCGCTTGTGCACTGGCATGGTCATTCCATTCTTCCGTTGAACAGGGCTCGCAAAGGCTGGCAGGGGCTTCGGAATTCTGTCCGCAATGGGCGTCGAAACGGCTCCTGCATGCGGCAATTCCTGCGGTCTCTTCCCGGTCTCCGCAAAGCGGTCGCCCTTACTGGAGCCACAGGTCGCTTGAGAATGAAAGAAGGCTTTCCATGCGCCCTGCATCAGGAAATCCGAAGCATTGGCGCCTGCTGGTTAGCCAGGCCGGCAATGCGGCGATGAGCATGGACTGTGAGGATCGCCGAAAGGGTGCCACGCCCTACTTCGCAATATCCAAACCAAGGCCGAACTAAATCATATTTTGCCGAACCAGCACCTTCGACTACGAATTCTCCCATTCCTCAGCCCCCCGGGTTGAGAGGTCATGAATTCCAGAGAAGGAGCCCGTGCATGACGGTTGAGAAAGTCGATACGCTGGTCATCGGTGGCGGCCAGGCGGGGCTCGCGGCGAGCGAACACCTGACGAACAACGGCGTTCCTCACCTCGTCATCGAGCGCAAGCGGATCGCCGAGCGCTGGCGCAGCGAACGCTGGGACACGCTGGTGGCCAACGGTCCGGCCTGGCACGACCGCTTTCCCAACATGACCTTCGACATGGACCCGGACGGGTTTGCGAGCAAGGACAGCATCGTCAGCTATTTCGAGGCCTATGCCAAGCAGATCGATGCGCCGATCCGCTGCGGCGTCGAGGTGACCGCGCTCAGCCGCAAGCCGGACGGGTCCGGATTCATCGCCGAAACCAGCCAGGGCACCATCGAGGCGAGCAACGTGGTGGCAGCCACCGGGCCGTTCCAGAAGCCTGTGATCCCACCGGTCGTGCCGACCGACAGCGGCATCACCCAGATCCATTCGGCGTCCTACTGCAATCCGACGCAGCTGCCGGAAGGTGGCGTGCTGGTGATCGGCGCCGGTTCCTCCGGCGTCCAGATTGCCGACGAACTGGCGCGTGCCGGCCGCAAGGTCTATCTCGCGGTCGGCCCGCACAACCGGCCGCCGCGCAGCTATCGCGGCAAGGATTTCGTCTGGTGGCTCGGCGCGCTCGGCCTCTGGAACATCGAGACGCCGGATCCGTCCACCGAACATGTTACCATCGCCGTCAGCGGCGCCCGCGGCGGCCATACGGTGGATTTCCGCGATCTCGCCGCCCAGGGCATCGCGCTTGTCGGCCGCGCGGAATCATTCGAGAATGGCACCATGCATTTTGCCGCGGATCTGGCGAAGAACATCGCCATGGGGGATGCCGACTATCTTTCGGTACTCGATTCCGCCGATGCGCATATTGCGCGCGAAGGACTGGATTTCCCCGAGGAGCCCGAAGCCCGCACCATCGGCCCCGAGCCCGACTGCGTGAAGAACCCGATCCTCGATCTCGATCTCGCCAAGGCCGGCATCACCACGATCATCTGGGCAACCGGCTATGCGCTCGATTTCGGCTGGCTGCAATTCGACGTGATGGATGAAAGGGGCCGTCCGGCCCACCAGCGCGGCGTCTCCAAGGTGCCGGGTTTCTACTTCCTCGGTCTCGCCTGGCTATCGCGCCGCGCCTCGCCCTTCATCTGGGGTGTCTGGCACGATGCCAAATACATCGCCGAACAGATTGCCGCAAAGGTCCGCTGAGGCCTGCATTTCGATCGAGGCGGCTTTCCAGGCAGGAAGCCGCCTCGATTGCGTTCAGAACAGGTGGCCACGCACGGATCTGACAGATTGAACGCCTGCACCGGACGCAACGGCAGGCTTGCCGCCAATGGCGCGTGATATCCGCGTTATTCGGCTGCTACCGTGGAAGGAACGGCCGTGTTGAACCACTGGCTGACCGCGCTGTCGCCGGCGGTGCGCGTCGTCTTTCCCAGCACGTTTTCCGAGAGGCCGGCGGCCTTCTGAACCAGTTCGAGCGGTCCGTCCCAGTCGAAATTGCGGTAGACGGCGGCCAGATGCGCGAAAGGCGGCGACTGGGCAAACAGCTGGAAGGTCAGCCGGTGGCCGGCATAGTCGGAATTGAGCAGATCGCGGGCAAAGGCCAGCAGCTTGCGGCGGTCGTCGGCGATCCAGTCCTCGTTGACCGTATAGAACTTGTCGAGCCAGGGCTTGGTCTCCGGTGCGTCGAAGTCTGCCTTGTCGGGGGTCACGCAGATCTGCCCGCCGCACAGTTCGCGGGCGATGTGCATCATCTCATGAAGCTGCGAACAGGCCAGAACGCGGCCGGTATAGAGCAGTGACTGGTTCGGCATCATCAGCCCGCCGGGCGAGCGCTCGGCCAGGGCGATCGCGGCAGTCAGGTGCGCATTGATGCCTTCGCGGTAGACGGCAAGCTGAGCAAGCTTTTCCTGGACGGATTGATGCTTGTCGAGACCGGTCTGGCGGGCATTGAAGAGGGCCGCCCCGATCATCATGTCGGCGAGCTTCAGATTGCGCTGAACAAAGGCGAAAGCCGAATAGCGATGCAGCGTCGCGCGCATGAACATCGCCGCCCGGGTATGGCGGTAGAACAGCACGTTTTCCCAAGGGATGAGCACGTTGTCGAAGATGACCAGTGTGTCGACCTCGTCGAACTTGCTCGACAGGGGATAGTCGTCCGCCGGTGCGCGCCCGGCAAACCCGGTCCGGCAGATGAATTTCAGCCCCGGCGAGCCGAGATCGCAGATGAAGCCGACGGCATAGTCGGAATAGGCTTCGCTGCCCCAGTTGGCGATGGTCGGCTTGGTGAAGGCCTGGTTGGCATAGGCGGCGGCCGTCTCATACTTGGCGCCGCGCACGACGATACCGGCATCGGTCTCCTTCACCACATGCAGCAGCATGTCCGGATCCTGCTCCTGCGGCGGCCGGGAGCGGTCCCCCTTCGGGTCGGTATTTGCCGAGACGTGGAAAGGATCGGCCTTGATCACCCGGGATATGTGGTTCCGGATATTGGCGGAGAATTGCGGATCGACCTCGTTCAGCACATCCTGCCCGTCGAACAGCGACCACATCTCGCCGACCGTCTCGTCTCCCACCCGGGTGACGATGCCGCCGATATCCTCGAGCAGCGTATCCGTCGCGCGGCGCTTGTCCCACCAATCGGCCTGGGTGTGTGGCAGCTTGTTGCCGATGGCGCTCCATTCGCCATCTTCCTCGTAAGCCATGACATGCCGGGTCCTGGCATCGTGCTGCATGTCGTAGATGCGGGCACGGATATCGACGAGCGGCTTGAACATCGGATGGCTGGCGACATCACTCACCTTCTCGCCGCCGACATAGACCTCGCGGCCGTCGCGGATCGATTCGATGTATTCGTCCCCTGTGCGGATCATGCTGAAGGCCTCCGGTCGCATCCGAAGCCCCGCGGGCTCCGCCAGTCTCTCATCCCGAACATTGTTGGCAGCGCCGGAGGCTTTGAGAAATTAGTTCTTTCGGGCATTCTGCCTTGGTTTTTCCGAAGCCGTGGTCAGGCTGCGGACAGACCGAAGCAGAGGCGTGTAAGCATCGCGCGACAGGCCTCGATCTGGCTGCGTTCGACGAATTCGTCGGCCTTGTGGCCTTGCGCCATGCTACCCGGCCCGCACACGACAGCCGGCACGGCCAGCGCCTGCTTGAACAGGCCGCCCTCGGTCCCGAAGGCTACCTTGATGCTGCGATTGGCACCGGCGGCGGAAAGTGCCCGGGCAAGGGCGCCGTCGCCTGCGTCCCCGGCAAGGCCCGGATATTCGTTGACGATCTCGATCGATATTCCAGCCTTGGGAAAGCGCTTTCGGGCGACGGTGGAGAGTGCCTCCGCCTTGTCGAACAGCCGGTCGAGCAGGCCTGCTGCATCGTCCGCCGCGACATTGCGGATCTCGAAATCCAGCAGGCAATGTTCGGGCACGATGTTGAGCGCCGTTCCGCCCTGGATGATGCCGGCATGAACGGTGGTGTAGGGAATGTCGTATTCCTCGTCGCGGCTGCCCCCTTCGGCAAGGTCCGCCTGCAGTCCACGGAGTTCACCGAGAAAATCGGCGGCAAGATGGATGGCGTTGAGGCCGGTCGGCGCCAATGCGGAATGGGCAGCCACGCCGCAACAGGATGCGCGGGCCGCGAGCTTGCCCTTGTGCCCGGAGGCGACCTGCATGGCGGTCGGCTCGCCGATCAGAACCCAGTCCGGCCTCAGTCCCGCCTTGGCCAAGTCCGCCAGCATCGGGCGAACGCCGACGCAGCCGATCTCCTCGTCATAGGAAAGCGCCAGATGCAGCGGTGCAGCGAGCGGCTTCGAGCGCGCCAGCACCATGGCCTCGATCGCGCAGGCGACGAAGCCCTTCATGTCGGTGGTGCCGCGCCCGTAGAGGCGGCCATCCTGCTCCGACAGGCGGAAGGGATCGCGCGTCCAGTCCTGGCCGTCGACCGGAACCACGTCGGTGTGCCCCGACAGCACCAGGCCGCCGGGACCTGACGGCCCGACGGTGGCAAACAACGAGGCGCGATCGCCGGCCGGCGACGGATACAGACGACATTCGACACCAGCCTCTGCAAGCACAGAGGAAACGTAGCGGATGAGCTCGATATTGCCGTCCCGGCTGACGGAGGGGAAGGCAATCAACCGCTCGAGAATGTCGTAGGCGTTGGTCATGCCGATCCGTCCTTACAGATCGACGGTCGTCGCCAGATAGCTCTTGCGGATCGATGCCGAACGGATGTGCCACAGGAGCGGCGTGCCCTTGGCAATGATCCAGCTGTCGCCGGGACCATAGACCACCGTTTCGCCGCTTGCCTCATCGGTGATCGCCAGTTCCCCGTCGAGCAGCGTCGCGTGCTCGTGGAACGGATAGGTGACGCGATACTTGCCCTGGGTGGCGGTGTAGAGGCCACCGGAAACCGGGGTTTCGAACGAACCGAAAAGCAGCTTTCCGGCAACCTGGATCGGCCCCTCGACCGTCGTCGCCCCGATGTCTTCCGGCGAGCCCCAGGCGTCCAGCGGGTCGCGGGACATGTCGAGTTTGAATGGCAGCATGGTCTATCCTCAGTCGATTGGCAGGAGTTCGGTGATTTCGCGCTTGAAAGGCAGGGCGCCTTCGGCCAGCGGTTCGCCGTCAAGCTCTTCGGCATAGCGGCGGCCGGCATAGGTGGCGTGGGCAATGGTGGCCGGCGCCAGCGCATCGCCGATGGCGGTGACGCTTTCGATGCCGGCATCGGCCCACTCGGCCTGCCGCGCGACGAGATCGAGGAAAAGCCCCTCGTTCGGCAAGCGTGCGGTGACGAGCACGACGGCGTCGGCCTCCATGCGCTCCTGACGGCCGGTAAACGTGCAGGACAGCGTCGCTTCGCCGGCGCCGATCGCGTCCAGCGCCGTGAAACTCTTGACGGTCACACCCTTTTCGAGAAGCCGCTTCTGGATGAAGTGCTGCTCCATCGTGTTGCGGGTCCAGGTCGACGCCTCGGACGCAGGCGTGGCATAGATGGTCTCATAGCCCTTTTCCGCCATCAGCTCGGCCATCACGCCGCCCATGTAATAATGGTCGTCGTCCCAGACGATGACGCGCTTGCCAGCCGGCAGGCGTCCAGCCATCACGTCGCTCGGACAGAGGACCTGAGCACCTTCGGCGATCGGCAGAGGCATGGTATGCAGGTGTCCAACGCCGTCATTGCGCCAGGTCGATCCCGTTGCAATGGCTATGCGAGGAATGCCGAAAGCCAGCACGTCTTCGGCCGTCAAACGGCTGTCGAAATAGGTCTCGACATTGGCCAGCTGGTTGAGCTGCAGCTTGCGATAGTCGGCAACGCGGGTCCAGGCGGAGAGCCCCGGCAGACGCGCCTCCTGCAGCACGCGGCCGCCGAGTTCCGTTCCGGCTTCCGCCAGCGTCACGGCATAGCCGCGCTTGCCGAGCGTCTGCGCCGCCTCGAGACCGGCCGGTCCGCCGCCGACGATCAGCACGGGTTTGTCCGACTTGGCCTTGCGCACCTTTTCCGGATGCCATCCCTTGCGCCATTCCTCGGCCATGGTCGGGTTCTGCGTGCAGCGGATCGGCGACATGGTGAAATCGCCCGAAACACAGATATTGCAGCCGATGCACTCGCGGATGTCGTCGAAACGGCCCTCCTCGATCTTCTTCGGCAGGAACGGATCGGCGATCGACGGACGCGCGGCGCCGATCATGTCGAGAATGCCCTTGTTGACGAGGCTGACCATGCGGTCGACCGACGTGTAACGACCGACACCGACGACCGGCTTGGAGGTGAGCCGCTTGACGCCGACGATGAAGGGTTCCTGGGCACCCTCTTCGGCAAAACGGGAGGTGCGGCTGTCGTTTTCCCAGCCGGCAAGCGTCACGTCCCACAGGTCCGGCAGGTCGGCCATCAGGCCGATCATGTCCTCGACCTCTTCCTTGTAGAGACCGCCCTCGCCCATCAGTTCATCGACGGAAATGCGGATCGGCACGGCGCATGTGTCGCCGACCGCATCCTTGGTCTCCTCGGTGATTTCGCGCAGGAGCCGGATGCGGTTCTCGATGCCGCCGCCATATTCGTCGGTGCGCTGGTTGTAGCGGCGCGACAGGAAGTGGTGCAGGAAGCCGAGCGAATGGGCCGCATAGACATAGATCAGGTCGAAACCGGCGCGTTTGGCGCGGTTGACCGCCGCCAGATGCCATTTGCGGATGTTCTTGATGTCGGTGGCATCCATGCGCCGCGCCTGCACCGGATCATAGGTGAAGGTGGCAACGGGGAGATGCGCCGGTCCCATCGGCACTTCGCGCGAGTAGAGGTTCGAACCGTTCATGCCATTATAGGCAAGTTCGATACCGGCCAGCGCCCCGCCCTCGTGGATCTTGTCGACCATGCGCGACAGCGCCGGAATGTCCCGATCGTCCCACAGGCGCAGCTCGATGAACGGCGTGATCTCGGAGGTGTAGTGAAATTCCACCTGCTCGGTGCAGACGACAGCCCAGCCGCCCTCGGCCTTCACGCCGCGCATATGGGCCAGCGCCGTCGGGTCCCGATAGCCCATGCCGTTGCAGTGCGGCACCTGGTAGAAGCGGTTGCGGGCGGTCACTGGACCGATCTTCACCGGCTCGAACAGCACGTCATAACGGCTCGGCCGCGCCTGCGGCGCGCCCCAATTCACCCACTCGCTCATATCGCTCCCCGGCATCGCATCGACCGGGACGATAGGACGATATCCGCTTAGGGGAAATAACACTTTAAATGGAGCTTGCTTCGCAAATCCGGAAGCAAGAGATCTGGAGCGCCACACCACACGCTCCGAATGGCATCCCTAAATGCCCGGAAAGGTGTGTCTTCTGCATATTTTATGTTGCATTTCCAACATTAATATTGTTGGATTTGCCAACTCATGATCCGAACGAGCGTGCAAAATGTTGTATGATGCAGATTTTCTGTCGAGGCTGGAACATGGTCTGAAGGACCTCTCCTCGGTCTGGGGCGTCTCGCCGGAGGCCGATCTCAAGCTGCTGACGATTTCAGAGAACGCCACCTTTCGCATTGCCGACGCCAAGGGCGGGCGCGACCTGATCGTGCGCGTGCATCGGCCGGACTACCATACGGAAGCGGAGATCCTCTCCGAGCTCGCCTGGATCGAGGCGCTGCGTCAGGAAAGCGTGGTCGCCACGCCGCAGCCGATCACGGCCATGGATGGAAGCCTGCTGCAGGTCTTCTCCGACGGCGAAACCATGCGCCATGCTGTCGCCTTCGAATATATGCCCGGCAAGGAGCCGGATGCCGAATCCGATCTCGTCCGCTGGTATGGCACGCTCGGCGAGATCAACGCCCGCCTGCACGGCCACAGCCGCGGCTGGGCGCGGCCGGACCGGTTCATCCGCAAGACCTGGAACTTCGACCGCATTCTTGGGCACGGCGCCTATTGGGGCGACTGGCGCGCCGCCTTAGGATTGACGCCCGAGGGCAGAGATATCCTCGAACGCACCCACGCGCTGCTCGAAACCCAGACCGCGGCCTACGGCTACGGCGCCGATCGCTTCGGCCTCGTTCACTGCGACATGCGTGCCGCCAACCTGCTGGTCGAGGGCGACCGGCTCGGCGTCATCGATTTCGACGACTGCGGCCTGTCCTGGTTCGCCTATGACTTTGCCGCCGCGATCAGCTTCATGGAGCACGAGCCCTTCATTCCCGACCTGATGGCGGCCTGGCTCGAAGGCTACCGGCGCGTCGCACCGCTCGATGCCGAACACGAGGCGGCTTTGCCGATGTTCATCATGCTCCGCCGCATGCAACTCACCGCCTGGATCGCCTCGCATGCCGAGACGCCGACGGCCCAGTCCATGGGCACCGCCTATACAGACGGCACCGTGGCGCTCGCGAAGCGCTATCTGGCCGAACCCCGTTGAGGAGAGCCCTATGAGCGTCGCCACCAAGGAAATTCTCGACCTCAACCGCTTCGATGCCACCCGCACCGATGGTTTTCCGCCCGAACTTGCCGAGCGCGTCGCCAAACGCCAGGCGGCCTTCGGCGCTTCTTCCGTGCTGTTCTACGAGCAGCCGATCGAGATGGTGCGCGCCCGGGGCGCCTATATGTATGACGCCGGTGGACGGCAGTATCTAGACGTCTACAACAACGTTCCCTCGGTCGGCCATTGCCACCCGCGCGTGGTCGAGGCCGTCGCCCGCCAGGTCGGCGAACTCAACATCCACACGCGCTACCTCAACCGCGTCGTCGAGGCCTATACCGAAAAGCTGCTCTCCAAGTTTCCGCAGAGCCTGAGCAATGTCGTGCTGACCTGCACCGGCAGCGAGAGCAATGATCTCGCCATGCGCATCGCCCGCATCGCCACCGGTGCGGAAGGCTTCATCGTCACCGAGGCCGCCTATCACGGCAATACGGCGCTGGTGACGGAAATCTCCCCCTCATCGCTGCGCAAGCGCAAGCCCGCCCCCTTCGTGGCAATCATCCCGGCGCCCGCCGCCCGCGACGGCATGAGCGTGGAGGCAAGCTTCGCCGCCTCGGTCGAACAGGCGATCGCCGAGCTGAAGTCGCGCGGTATCGGCCTTGCCGCACTGATCATCGACACGATTTTTTCCAGCGACGGCATCTATGCCGATCCGGCCGGCTTCCTCAAAGGGGCGACCGATGCCGTGCACCGCGCCGGCGGCCTGTTGATCGCCGACGAGGTCCAGCCCGGCTTCGGCCGCACCGGCGGCGGTTTGTGGGGCTTCGAGCGCCACGGCGTGACGCCCGACATCGTCACCATGGGAAAGCCCATGGGCAACGGCTTCCCGATGGGCGGCGTCGTCACAAGGCCGGAATTCCTGAAACGGTTCTGCGAGGAAACCGGCTACTTCAACACCTTTGGCGGCAATCCCGTGGCGGCCGCGGCCGGCCATGCCGTGCTGCAGGTGATCGAGGACGAGGGACTGGTCGAGCGGTCCGCCGCGGTCGGCGGCTATTTCAGGCAATCGCTTGAGGCCTTGCAGGGCACGCATTCCGAGATCGGCGACGTGCGCGGTGCCGGCCTGTTCATCGGCCTCGATTTCGTCGACCCGACAACCGGGGCGCCCGACACCGCCCTCGCCACCCATGCGATCAACCAGCTGAAGCACAACGGCATCCTGATCGGGGCTGCGGGCAAATACGGCGCGACGCTGAAGATCCGCCCGCCGCTGTGCTTTTCGCAAGAAGATGCCGACCTCTTCACCGGCACGCTGGACACGATCCTCAAGGCGCGCTGAGGCGCCTGAACAGCTTGCGAGCAAGCCGGGCGCGACGATCGTGCCCGGCTTCTTTCATGTTCAGCCCATGGCTTCGAGTGCGCCGAGCGATTCCGGCAGGATCTGGCCGCCGTCGACGACGATCGACTGGCCGGTGATATAGGCGGCCTCTTCGGAGGCGAAGAACAGCGCGGCATTGGCGATGTCGGCCGGCGTGCCGAGACGGCGCAGCGGCACCGAGGCTTCCATGGAAGCGATATAATCAGGGCCGTTGCCTTCGAGGCCTTCCGTCATGATGTTGCCGGGCATCACTGCATTCACGGTGATCTTCTTCGGCGCAAGCTCGATCGCCGCCGTGCGCATGAAGCCGAGCTGGCCGGCCTTGCTCGCCCCGTAATGCGACCAGCCCGGATAACCGGTGATCGGTCCGGTGATCGACGAGGTGATGATGATGCGCCCGGAACCCGCCTTGGTCATCGCCGGCAGCACCGCCGAGACGCTGAGGAAGGTGCTCTTGAGATTGGTCGAGATGACGTGATCGAAATCGGCCGCCGTCATTTCGCCGAGCTTGGCGGCCGGGAAGATACCGGCATTGGCGCACAGCACGTCGACGCCGCCATAGCGGGCAACGGCCGCCTCGACCATGCCCTTGCAGCCTTCTTCCGTGCTGACATCGGCGGCATATCCCGATGCGTTCGGACCGATCTTAGCGGCGACCGCGTCGGCATCCGCCTGGCTGCGCGACACGACGAGCACGTTCAGCCCGGCCTCCCCGAAGCGCAATGCGATGCCCTTGCCGATCCCGCGGCTGCCACCCGTGACGATAACTGTTTTACCTTGTAGCGACTTCAACATTTCTTGCTCACTTCGTTGTTCTGGACCAAGGGGGCTCGGCCGCCGATATTGCCCGATTTTTTTGCGCGAGATTAAAACCTAGCCACTCCTGCATCGGCGATTGCCCAAAAGAAATGCAAAGTAATTCTCGTGCATTAGGTGGAATTCGGCGACGGATGCAGGACGCCGGCAAGCGTCATTTCGCTTGCCACATCCTCATTGCGCAATGCACAATGAAGAAGAAAATAGATGTTGTAAACCACACATTTTTACGACACAGTTCCAACATTATAAGTTCACAAGCCGCCACAGCCGGCCAAAAACAGGGGAACGATAATGCTGAAACTCTCCAGACGTAACATGATGCAGATGATGGGCGCGGCGGCCTTTTCCGGACCGCTGGCAAGCGCCACGCGCGCCTTTGCCGCGCGCGAGAAGGAACTGAACATCCTCTGCTGGGAAGGCTACAATTCCGCGCAGGTGCTCGACCCGTTCCGCTCCAGCCAGTCGGCGACCGTCAAGGCCGAGAGCCTGACCAACGACCCGACCATGATCAACCGCCTGCGCGCCGGCGAAACCAAGATCTGGGACCTGATCAACGTCAACAATCCCTGGGCCCGCAAGGTCATGGCACCGGCCGGCCTCATCAAGCCTTTGCCGCGCGCCGAGTTTGAGCCTTACTTCGACACCATGCTGCCCGACTTCAAGGCGCCGTATCGCTGGGCGATGAGCGACGACGGCAAGGACCTGCTCGGCATGGCCCAGCGCTTCGGGCCCTACAGCTTCGTCGTCAACACCGACAAGGTCAGCAAGGCGACGGCGGAAGAACAGGGCTGGGACCTGTTCAACGACACAGCCCTCGCCGGCAAGTACGGCATCCAGGAATCCGACGACTGGAACGTCTTCAACATCTTCCTGATTGCCGGCATCAATCCGTTCAAGGAACACACGGAAGAGGAGTTCAAGACCTTCTCCGCGACCGCCGAGAAGGTGTTCAAGGGCGCCAAGATGGTCGGCGACATGGCCTCGCTCAACCAGGCGCTCGTGTCCGGCGAAATCGACCTCTACATGACCGGCGGCACCTATTCCGTCTCGCCGGCCCGGGCCGACGGTTATCCGAACCTGCGGGCCATCACCCCGCTCAAGGGCCCGATCGACGGCAAGGGCGGCATTTCCTGGATCGAGATCACCTCGACGGTCAACAATCCGGACCTGTCGCCGCTCGCCATCGAATTCCTCAAATACGTCCAGGATCCGGAAGTTGCCCACACCGTCGCCTTCGCCGAAGGCACGTTCAATCCGGTCAGCCAGATGGGCAATCCGAAGTGCTTCGAACTCTTCACCAAGGACGAGCTGGACGCCATCCAGTGGGACAGCCTTGAAGAGGACATGGCCCGTTCGGCCGAGTACGACATCGTGCCCGACTACGACAAGGCACTGGAACTGATGACGGCGGCCAAGCGCCTGCGCGGCTGAGCCGGTCCTGTCCCGACGGAGCAAACGAAATGAGCCTTGCGATGATCTCGCCCACCCTGACCGACACGAAATCGGAGACCGAAGACGCAGTCCAGGCCACAACGGCACCGGTTCTGCAGCTGGTCGATGTCCGCAAGATCTTCGGCGACTTCGCCGCGGTCGACGGCATCAATGTCGACATCAAGGAGGGCGAGTTCGTCACCATTGTCGGACCCTCCGGGTCCGGCAAGACCACTCTGCTGCGCATGCTCGCCGGCATGGAATCGCCGTCGGAAGGCTACATTACGCTGCGCGGCGAACTGATCAACGACGTGCCGGCCGACAAGCGGCCGACATGTCTTGTTTTCCAGTCGCTGGCGCTCTTCCCGCACAAGACCGTCGGCGAGAACATCGAATTTCCGCTGAAGGTCCGCAAGATGCCGGCCGCCGAGCGCAAGGCCCGTGCGCTCGAGCTGATGCGCATGGTGCGCCTGCCGGAGCACTATTATTCCAAGAACGTGATGCGCTGCTCGGGCGGCGAAAAGCAGCGCGTGGCACTCGCCCGCGCCTTTGCCTACGACCCGGACGTGCTGTTCTTCGACGAGCCGCTGTCGGCGCTCGACTACAAGCTGAAGAAGGTGCTGGAGAAGGAACTGAAGGACCTGCACCGCGAGAGCGGAAAGACCTTCGTCTACATCACTCATTCGCTCGAGGAAGCCATGGTGATGTCCGACCGCGTCGGCGTCATGAGCCGCGGTCGCCTCGTCCAGATCGGCACGCCGGAGGAGATCTACACCCGACCCGCAACCCGCTTCGTCGCCGAGTTCTTCGGCGAGGTGAACAGTTTCGAGGTGAAGCGCGAGGGCCGCGGAACCTGGACCCTGACCGACGGCAAGCCGATCACGGTGGCCCCGGTCAACGAGGCGATCGGCGACACGGCCACCGTCATCGTGCGGCCGGAAACCATGCGCTTCGTCACCGGCCCCTCGAGCGCCGACAACCTGATCACCGGCAAGATCTACAACGAATATTCGCTCGGCTCGCGCATGCAGTACCAGGTGCATTCGGGCGAACGGATCTATCTGGTCGAGGCTGCCCGCACAGCGGTTGCCGGCATCTCCGCCGGCGACACCGTCACCATCGGCTGGGATGCCCGCGATGCGATCGTGGTGGGAGACTGACATGGCGTCTGTTACTCACGAGGACATGGCAAGCCGCACAAGTGCGCTGCCCGCAATCCCCGCCGGCCTGCGCGCCGCCGGCCCTGTCGTCATCCTGCTGGTGCTCGGCTTCCTCGCCCCGCTGCTGACGGTCGCGGCCTATGCCTTTGCCACGCCGAAGAGCTTCGACGTCTTCCGCTCCTTCACCTTCGCCAACTTCGCGGCGATCTTCGACACCTCCAACACCGTGTGGATGTCGTTTGCCTGGTCGCTCGCCTATGCGCTGGCAACCGTGGTGCTGCTAGCGGTGATCGCCTATCCGATCGCCTATGGCCTCAACCGCATGTTCGGCAAATGGTCGGGCTTCGTCGGCGTGCTTTTCGTCTTCCCGCTGTTCGTCTCGGAAAACGTCCGTCTCTATGGCTGGGTACTGTTCTTCATCAAGAACGGCGTGCTCGACGGCGGGCTGAAATGGCTCGGCTTTTCCGGCGGCCCGGAAGTGCTCTATACGCCGGGCGCCATCCTCTTCGGCATGCTCTATGTCTACCTGCCCTTCATGCTCTTCCTGATGTCGCTCGGCATCGCCATGATCCCCAGGGACCTGGTCGACGCGGCGCGTGACCTGGGTGCCGGCCGGCTGATGATCTGGCGGGAGATCGAACTGCCGCTCGCCATGCCCGGCATCCTGATCGGCATGCTGCTCACCTTCGTGCTCGGCGCCGGCGCCATTGCCGAATCCAAGATCCTCGGCGGCCAGTCGGTCATCACCATCGCCCAGGACATCGAGGTCGCCTTCACCTATGCGCAGAACTGGCCGCTGGGTTCGGCACTCGCCATCCTGCTCGTCATGATCGTCAGCGGGCTTGCCCTCTACGTCCTGTCGAAGCTCGATCTCGACCGCATTCTCGGAAAGAAGTGAGACATGGAAACCCGCTCGCAAATCCGCGCCCGCGCCTTCGTCAAGCTCTGGACCGCCTTCGTCGTCCTCGCCATCTACCTGCCGATCGTCTGCGGGGCGCTGGCCGGCCTGTCCAAGGGTCGCTATTTCGCCTTCCCGATCCGGGTCTTCTCGACCGAATGGTGGGGCAAGACCTTTGCCTCGCTGGAAATCCAGACGCTGGTGCAAAACTCGCTGCTGATCGCCTTCATCGTCACGCTGGTCTCGGTGGTTTTCGCCTTCTTCGGCGCGCTCGCCTTCGCCCGCTACGACTGGAAAGGCCGCAAGCTGTTCCAGAAGGCGATCCTTCTGCCGGTCTTCTTTCCGCAGCCGGTGCTGGGGCTCGCCCTCCTCTTGTGGTTCAATGCGCTCGGCATCAATCCGAGCTGGCAGACGGCGGTCGTCGCCCATCTCGTCTGGATCGTGCCGGTGGTCACCCTGGTCATCGCCATCCAGGTCTACTCCTTCGACCCGACGCTCGAAGAGGCTGCCCGCGACCTCGGCGCCGGCCGCTGGTTCATCCTGCGCGAGATCACCCTGCCGATCCTCTGGCCGGGCATCTGGTCGGGCGCGCTCTTCGCCTTCCTTCTGTCCTGGGGCAATTTCCCGCTGTCGCTCTATACCGCGGGCGTCGACTCGACGATCCCGAAATGGCTCTATTCCAAGATGGTCGCCGGCTATTCGCCGATGGTCCCGGCGCTCGGCACGATGAGCACGCTTTCGGCCGCCGCCCTGTTGCTTGCCGGTGGACTTGTCATCATGCTGGTGCGCCGCCGCCAGGCGGAAGCATGAGGACAAACGCATGAGCTGGAAGACCGAACGCCGTTCCTTCTACTATCAGGGCGCCCCGGAGCCCGAGGATCCGGTGCTCGAAAAAGGCAAGGTCGCGCTGCTCGTCATCGACATGCAGAACACCTATCTCGACCGCCCGGACCCGGCGACCCTGTCGGCCGGCGACCTTGCCCGCTATCACGCCTGGACACCGTTCCACGAGCGCATGCACGGCACCGTCATCCCCAACAACCAGCGCCTGCTGGAGCGTTTCCGGGCGCTCGGCCTCGACGTGCTCTTCGCCCGCATCGCCTGCCTGCGCACGGATGGCCGCGACCGATCGCTCAGCCAGAAGAAGCCCGGCTGGAACAACCTGCTGCTGCCGAAAGACGAAGAGGCCTCGCAGATCCTGCCGCAGATCGCCCCGCAAGGCGGCGAGATCGTCGTCACCAAGACGACCGACAGCGCGCTGACCGGCACCAATCTCAGGCTCGTGCTCGCCAATATGGGAATTACCCGTGTGGTGTGTTCCGGCATTTTCACCGACCAGTGCGTCTCCTCGACGGTGCGCAGTCTCGCCGACGAGAGCTTCGACGTCATCGTCGTCGACGATGCCTGCGCCGCCGGCTCGATGGACCTGCATGTGAGCGAGCTGGAGCGCATCCACATGATCTACGCCAATGTGATGAACACCGACGAGCTGATCGGCTATCTGCCGCCCGCGCAAGGATGAGACAGTCGGGGATGGCGCGCGCCCGAGACTTGTCCCACTTCGCCGTTCCTGACACAACTTGGCCGATGAAAGCGCCCGAAATCCTCTGTGTCGGCAAGACTCTTGCCGTCCGCTTCGCCACCGAACAGGCGGTGCTCAGCTGGTCCCTGACCCGGCCGGGCTTTATCCGCGCCGACACCATCGCCTGGCTGGAAGTCTCCGAAGCCGACCTGCCGATCGGTGGCGATCCGGCGGCCCTGCTTAGCGACCGGCTGGCGGCGGCAGGCTACGGCGATGCGGTGCAGTTGATGACCTCGCGCGACGTGACAAAACACCATCAGGCCGTCCGGCAAAGCGGCGATGCGTCGGCCTTCTGCCTGGCGACCGTCGGCCTTGCCAATGCCGGCCGCGTCGGCGCCGATACGCCCCATTCCGGTCAGGTGGGCACGATCAATCTCGTTGCCCATATCGATCAGCCGCTCGACGAGGCGGGCCTGATCGAGGCCCTGTCGATCGCCACCGAAGCACGCACCGCAGCGGTGATCGATCTCGGCTGGACCAGGGACGGCCTCGTCGTCACCGGCACCGGAACCGACTGCATCGCCGTCGCCTGCCCGATCGCCGATCGGCGCCAGACCTATGCCGGCCTTCACACCGATGTCGGCCGGGCGATCGGCGGCGCGGTCTACGACGCGGTGCTGGCAGGCGGACGGGAATGGGTGGACGAAAAGACGGACGGACGGCAGGGGAGCAAACGGCGATGAAGAAACCGAAGAGCGTGCGCCAGGAGCGCATCCTGACCGAACTCAACCAGGCGCCGAGCCTGCGCGTGGCGGAACTCGCCCGGAGGCTCGATGTCTCCACCGAAACCATCCGCCGCGACCTCGACGAGATGACTGAACAGGGCCTGCTCAATCGCACCTATGGCGGGGCCGTGCGCTCGCTGTCCACCGAACCCTCGGTCACCGAGCGCCACACCCTCTTCGTCGCCGAGCGCGAGCGGATCGCGAGGGCAGCGGTGCAGATCCTCAAGGGCGCGCAGGTGCTGATGATAGGCTCGGGCTCGACGACGGTGCACACGGCGCGGCGCATCGCGGTGGAGATGAAGAACATCACCGTGCTCACCCATTCCTTCGGCGTGGCGACCGTGCTCGCGATCAACCCGACGATCAAGGTCGTCATGCTGCCCGGCGATTATCACGCCACCGAAGGCGCCACCGTCGGCGCCCATGCAGTGTCGTTCCTCAATTCCTTCTACGCCGACTTTGCCATCCTCGGCGCAAGCGGGCTCGGTCCCGACGGCCCGTCCGATGCGCTTCTCGAATGCGGCGCGGTCTATACCGCCATGGTCTCGCGTGCCGCACGCACCGTCGTCGTCGCCGACCATTCCAAGCACGACCGGCTCTTTCCGGCACGCTATGCGCCCTGGCGCGACATCACCCATGTCGTCACCGATCAGGCGCCGGGCGACGAACTGAAGGAAAGCCTGGACAGCAACGGCGTGAAGCTCACGGTGTGCTGAGAGAAGACGGGTTGCCAGAGGGAGCGATGCCATGACCGACGACACGACCGCACCCGGCAGAAAGCGCGCCCGCGATTTCGGCATATCCTTCGACGGCACGCCGGGTCCGCTCAACGCCATCACCGACGTCGCCGGTCTCCATGTCGGCTTCTCGACAATCCGCGAGGAGACGCCCCGCCCCGGCCGCAAGCTGCCGGTCCGCACCGGCGTCACCGCCATCCTGCCGCACGCGGCGGCCGATGAACCGGTTCCCGTCTTTGCCGGCATCCATCGCTTCAACGGCAATGGCGAAATGACCGGCTCGCACTGGATCGAGGACGGCGGCTATTTCGTCGGCCCGGTGCTCATCACCAATACCCACAGCGTCGGCATCGCCCATCACGGCGCGGTGCGCTGGATGATCGACCGATATGCCGCGACCTACGAAGGCGACGAGCATCTGTGGATCATGCCGGTGGTGGCCGAAACCTATGACGGCCTGCTCAACGACATCAACGGCCAGCATGTGACCGTCGACCATGTCTTTGCGGCGCTGAACGGCGCTGCATCCGGTCCGGTCGCGGAGGGCAATGTCGGCGGCGGCACGGGCATGATCGCCTATGGCTTCAAGGGCGGCACCGGCACCGCCTCGCGCCGGATCGCCATCGATGGCGAGCCTTTCACCGTCGCGGCCCTGGTGCAGGCCAATCACGGGCAGCGCGACTGGCTGACGATCGGCGGCGCGCCGGTCGGCAAGCTCATGCAGCAGGATGACCCCGGCCTTTCCGAGCGCGGCTCGATCATCGTCGTGATCGCCACCGACCTGCCGCTCGCGCCCCACCAGTTGCAGAAACTCGCCCGGCGCGGCGCGATCGGTATCGGCCGCAACGGAACGATCGGCGGCAACAATTCCGGCGACATCTTCCTCGCCTTCTCGACCGCCAACCCCCATCCGATGCGCCACAAGGCCGGCCCGATGCTCACGTTGAAAATGGTCAATGACGAGATCCTCGATCCGGTCTACGAGGCCGTGGTGCAAAGCGTCGAGGAGGCCGTGGTCAATGCGATGATCGCGGCGGAGACGACCGGCGGCACGCCGCATGACCGCTACCGCATCGAGGCGATCGACGGCGACAGGGTCGCCAGGCTTCTAGCCCAGAGGAAGGCCGGCTGAGGAGAAATCCCACCCCTTCATGGTCACTGATCAGGGCGCGCCCAGATCAGTCCCCTTCCACCTTCTCGACCTCGTCGCCCACATAGACGATGACATAACCGCCTTCCGGCTCGGCTTCCGCCGCCCGACGCTTCAGCTGGCCGAAATAGGGTTCCCGCCGCCAGATTTCCGGGTGGCGCGGATCGACCAGCACGGTCAGTTGCGGCCCCTGGGCATAGACCATCATGTGGCAGACCGTCGGGTCCCATTCCGCGCCCCAGTTCTCGTCCGACATCCAGGCGCAGAGGAAATCGCGGCAGGTCCCTGGCCGCGCGGCATAGGCCGTGCAGCCCTGATCGCGAACGCAATGGCGACAGAGCGTATTGGCCGGCTTGTCCAGCTCGTCGATATCCGGCAGGTCGCAGCACAGCGTGCACGACCGGCAGGAACGGTCTGAAAACGATGGGTCGGAAATATCAGGCATCGGCGCGTTTCTTCATGGCGCCGCGCTTCTAGCACGTGACGGGCTACAAGGCACCTCGGTGCGAACCCAGTGGTCTTCGCGACGCAGTCGATGCCACCTCCAAAATCAGAAGCCGCCGGCTCGTCATGAACCGGCGGCCGCAATGGCGCCCTCTCGGGCCGCTGATCGACCGCGCCAGGGCGCGGCGAAGCTTGGTTGGCTCAGACCTCGGCCGGCGGCGGGGAGCCGCGCAGCGATTTCTCCGAAATCTCGATGATCGGCTTGGTCACCGGCGCCTCGATCGGCAGGCTCCAGCTGTCGAGCGGCCCGAGCGATGCGGCCGGCATGGCCACGGCGGGTGCTGCCTGACGGTCGGTGCGGGCGACGTCCAGCTGGCCGGTGAGGATGGCGATTTCCGAGCGCAGCTGGCGGATCTCGGCCTTGGCCACCTCCGCGCTCGAACGGTACTGGCGGATCTCTTCGAGATCAGCACGGTTGCGCTGGTCAAAGTCACGCTTCATTGTCTCGGCGTCGCGATCCCGCTTGCCGCGCATGTTTTCCGCATCGCGTAGCCGCATCGTCAGTTCGCTGACCTGCAGCGACAGGTCGCGCCGGACGGCCTCGTTTTCGGAATGGCTGGCGCGGGCCTCGCCGAGTTCCTGGGCCAGACGGTCGGCACGCAGCGTCGTTGTCGCGAGTTCCGCCTTGGTCTGCTTCAGCTCCGAGCGAGTCGCCTGCAATTCGTCCTCGACCAGCTTGACCCGGCCGCGCGCCGTCACCAGCAGCTTTTCGACCAGCTCCGCCTTGGAGCTGATCGCCTCGTGGCGGGTGGAAAGCTGCGACATCTCCACCGACATCGCGCTCTGCTTCGTATCCAGATCCGATTGCAGGCGTTTCAGCTTTTCCTCGGTGAAGGAAAGCTCCTGCTTGAGGGTGGTGACTTCGCCGACGAGGTTGCGCGAGAGGTTTTCGTGATGCGCAAGGCCGTTCTTCAGCTGGCCTTTTTCTTCGGTCAGGCGGGCGATCTCGCGGGCCTGCGCATCGGCCTCGCGGCGCGTGGTTTCGCTCAGCACCTGATGCTGCGTGCGTTCCGTCTCGTATTTCTCGCGCATCACGGCGAAATCGCGGTTGCGCTGCTCGAGGTCGTGATGGGCACGCTTCAACAGCGCCGCCGTCTCGTCATACTGGCTGATCCGCTCGTCAAGCTCGCGCGACACATCGCGCAGCCGCACCTCGACGACAGCGAGGTCCTGGGCATTGGCCTCGTAGAGCGCTTCCAGCCGGGCGAGCTTTTCGCGGCTGTCCTCGGCATCGGCCCGCAGCTGCGTGTTCTCGGCCTTGAGTTCCTTGCACTCCGCCGCCAGCCGTACACTGTCGGCGTCGAGCTTCTTGCGGGCATTGCTCTCGTAGTCGAGCAGCGAGGCGATCCGTGCCCGCTCGGTGCGCAGCGCGCCGAGTTCGGCAAGGGCATCGCCATGCGCGGTCAGAAGCGAGGAGACGCGCTCCTGCAGGAAACCGAAACCGGACAGAAGCTGTTCCGACGACAGATGGCTTTCCTCGACCACCGAACCGAAGGCCTGGCATTCACCGAACTCGCCTCTGGGCTGTGGTACGGCTGTCGCCGCCGAAGCGGATGCGGTACCATTTCCAGGGCCTGAAGCCTGGCGCGTGCCGGTCTCCGACCTGCCCTGATCTTCGGTACGGCGAAAAAAGCTCATGACCATTCTGTTCCCCAATCCGACCCCGACGGCTTCATCAAAAATGTCTAAAATATTGTTTTAGAAATCACTTTCAGTCGCCTATTGCCGATGCAAGCAGCCCACGACGAGAAGATCAGGCATGATTTGATTTGCGTCAAAGCAAAGTTTGGCCGCTTCGGCCTGTCCGGCCGCGATTCCAACAACTTTCTTTTTCGTGTGACGATTTGACGACGCGGCGCGGCAGTCGATCTGTGCCAGAATGCTACTTTCGATGGCATGCGGGGCGGTCCGGCCGCCCCGCTTCGGGAGCTCAGCGAAGCGCGACAGTGCGGCGCGCCTCGGCAACCGACTCGCGAATCACCCGAGACAGCGTCGTGACGATCTCGCCCAGTTCCTCCTCGCTGGCATTGTAGGGCGGCGCGAGAATGACGGTGTCGCCGGCGGTCCCGCCGACATTGCCGGTGCAGGGATAGCAGATCAGGCCGGCATCGAAGGCCCGCCGTCCGATCGCTGCATGCAGGCTGGCATAGGCCGGGAAAGGCTCCTTGGTCTGCGGATCGCTCACCAGTTCCAGCCCGATGAAGAAGCCGCGGCCGCGCACGTCGCCCAGTTCGCCGACATCGGCCAGGGCCGAGCGCAGTTCCTGCTGAAGGACCGCGCCGCGATCGAGGATCCGTTCGAGCAGGCGGTCGCGCGTGACGATCTTCTGCACGGCGACGCCGGCGGCACAGGCCGCGGTGTGGCCGGTGAAGGTATGGCCGGTCATCGCCCCGCCATGCGCGGCCATCAGGGTCTCGTGCACCTTGTCGCTGTAGAGTGCAGCACCCAGCGGCTGGTAGCCGGCGGCAAGCCCCTTGGCCACGCTCATGATGTCCGGAAAAATGCCGTCATGTTCCAGCGCCCGCCAGGTTCCCGTGCGGCCCGATCCGCACATCACCTCGTCGCCGATCAGCAGCACGCCGTGTTTGTCGCAGACCGCGCGGATTGCCTTGGCATAGCCCTCGGGCGCGGGAACCACGCCGCCGGCGGCACCGACCACCGGTTCGAAGATGAAGGCGGCGACCTTGTCCGGTCCGATCTCCAGGATCTTGTCTTCCAGCTCCTTTGCCAGATGGGCCACAAGCCCCTCGGCGGTGACGCCCTCCGGCGGCCGGTAGGCATTGGCGGCTGAAACGAAGGCGACGTCGAGCAGGCTGCCCTCGAAGGCATCGCGACGGGTCTTGAAGTGCGAGACCGACAGCGCACCGAGCGTGTTGCCGTGCCAGGAGCGCTCGCGCGCGATGAACCGGCGGCGGCTCTTCTCGCCCCGGGCCGTATGATACTGTAGCGCGATCTTCAGGCAGGATTCGACCGCTTCCGAACCGCTCGACACATAGATGATGTTGGGGAAGTGCCCGCCGGTATTCTGCGTGATGATCTCGGTCAGCTCTTCCACTGCATCCGAGGTGAAGAGATAGCGATAGGCGTGCGCAATGCGGTCGAGCTGCTGCTTGACTGCCTCCGTCACTTCCGGATGCGCGTGGCCGAGGCAATAGACCGCCGGACCACCGGAACCGTCGAGATAGCGCTTGCCGGTGACGTCGTAGAGATAGCTGCCACGGCCATAGTCGATCTTGGGCAGGGACTGCACACCATAGCTGCTGCCGGTGCTGGTGATTTTCGGACTGGACATCGTGGCTCTCTCAGGGTTGCGCGGACGGCGTGGAGTGACTGTGCGCCGACACACGCGCCGGCCTTTGACGACGCGATGATACCGCCGCCGTCGTCAGAGGCAAGAGAAATTAAACGAGCGTTCAGTTTTGTCTCGAACTAAGCGCACCGGCCTCGCTGGCGAGCATGGAATCGGTCCATTGCTCGCACAGCCCGATCGCCTCCTCCGACGAGAAGGTATGCGGGTTGAGGCACCATTCGAGCCACAGCCCGTCATGGATGGCGACGAGCCCGATCGCCGCGAGCCTGAGATCCGGCATCGGCCGGCTGGACGCTTGCCACACGGCCGCCAGAAGCGTTTCCAGCAGACGCCGATATTCCGCATAGGTGCGGTCGTGGACCTCCGTCATGATCGTCGAATGATCGATCATGCCCCAGAACACCACCCAGGTTCTGAGCGTACTGCGCTCCAGCACCGGCGCCGACAGCGAGGCGCGGAAATAGGCGCTGAGCCGCGCCCGGGGATCGGTCCCCGCCGCTTCGACCTTGTCGCGGATGTTGGCGAGCAGGCCGAGCGACAGGGTCTCGTAGGCATGGCCGACGAGTTCGTCCTTGCTGGCATAGTGATGGTTGATGAGGCCGACGGAAATGCCGGCCTCCTGGCTGATCTTGCGGATCGACAGCCCGACATGGCCCTCGCGGGCGAGGCAGGCAAGCGTCGCCTCGATCAGCGCCCGGCGACGCTCTTCCGGCAGCTTCCGTTCGAATTTGCCAAGTTCACCCATTCAAGGCTCCTCGCCGCCGCACGCCGCTATGCACTATTCCGCGGCACCGATGGTGATCGTCACCGGCCGCAGACCGTCGATCGCGCCTGTGATCCGGTCGCCCGGGGAAAGCGGACCGACACCGGCCGGCGTTCCGGTAAAGATGAGATCGCCGGGAACGAGATGATAGAAGCGCGACAGGTGGCTGATCAACTCCGGAACCGACCAGACGAGATCGCTCAGATGCGCGTCCTGGCGGATCTCCTCGCCGACCTTCAGCCAGATGCGCTGGGGGCCGATCTCGGCGAAGTCGGCGGCCTTGGTGATCTCCGCGATCGGCGCCGACTTCTCGAAGGCCTTGCCGAGCGACCAGGGCCGCTGCTTGGCCCGCTCGGCGAGCTGCAGGTCGCGCCGCGTCATGTCGAGGCCGGCGGCATAGCCGTAGATGGCCTTGGCGGCGTCCTCGACGCTCACCCGGAAGGCCGGGGCGCCGATCGCCACCACCAGTTCCATCTCGTAGTGGAAATTGGAGGTTCCGGGCGGATAGGGAATTTCGCTGCCGGTGGGCACGATCGCCGATGCCTGCTTGGTGAAGTAGAACGGCGTCTCGCGATCGACTTCATAGCCCATTTCCGCGGCATGTTCGGCATAGTTGCGCCCGACGCCGAAAATGCGGTGAACCGGATAGCCGGCCGTCTCGCCCCGCACGGGAACGAGCGGCGTGGAGGGGATTTCGAAAAGTCTCTGCATCGGATTCCTCACGCTCGCTGCTTGCACCGGCCGCGCTTTTTCGTGGATCGGCCCGCGTCCAACATAAATCAGGAACACCCGAGCCTTGCCAGTCCCGGTGCCGAAAAAGGCCGTGCCCAATCCACAGTCCGGTCCGCTCCGGCTCGTTCCCCTGCGTTCGCAGCCCAGCAAGACTTCGCGAAAACGCCGCTCTTTTTTGTTGGCGCGATAAGCGCTAGAGAAAAGCATAAAATTTGCGGGGGGAACGCAATCGTGATGCTCGAAATCTATGAGATGCCCGGCCATCTGGTCCGGCGACTGAACCAGGCCGCCGTGTCCGTGTTCATGGACGAAACCGGCAAGAAGGGCTTCGACCTGACGCCTGTTCAATATGCGGCGCTGAGTGCCATCGAGGCTAAGCCGGGCCTCGACCAGGCGACGCTGGCGAGCCGCATCGCCTATGACCGTGTTACGATCGGCGGAGTGGTCGACCGTCTGGTGCAGAAGGAGCTGGTGCGCCGCGAGACCAATCCGAGCGACCGAAGGGCACGCAATCTTTTCGTCACGGAGAAGGGCACGCAGGCTCTCGCCGAGATAAGGCCGATCGTCAAGGACGTGCAGTCGATCCTGCTCGAAGGGCTGGATGCCGACGAACGCCGGCAGTTCATCAGCCTTCTGCAGAAGGCATGCGAAGCGGTCAACGACCGAAGCCGCGCGCCGCTCCGGGTCACCTGACGGAGTTCGTCCGCAGCAAGGCGGTCACGGCACCAGAACGGCCGCGCCCTGAAACCGGCCGGCCCTGAGATCCGCGAGCGCCTCGTTGGCGCGTTCCAGCGGATAGACGGTCGTCGTTGTGGTCACCCCGGCCCGCGGCGCGAGCTCGAGGAATTCGACGGCGTCGGCACGGGTGAGATTGGCGACCGAGAGCACCTGCCGCTCGCCCCACAGGATCGAATAGGGAAACTGCGGGATGTCGCTCATGTGGATGCCGCCGCAGACGACACGGCCGCCCTTGGCAACGGCGCGAAGGGCGGCGGGCACGAGCTCGCCCACCGGCGCGAAGATGATCGCCGCATCCAGCAGAACTGGCGGGCTCTCTTCCGAGCCACCTGTCCAGACGGCGCCGAGCGAACGGGCCAGCGTCTGCGCCGCCTCATCCCCAGCCCGCGTGAAGGCATAGACCTCACGGCCCTGATAGACGCAGACCTGCGCGATGATGTGGGCCGCCGCGCCGAAACCGTAGATGCCGATCCGCCTGCCCTCGCCCGCCATCTTCAGCGAGCGCCAGCCGATCAGCCCGGCGCACATCAGGGGTGCGGTCGCGACCGGATCGGAGAAGCCGTCGAGCGGAAAGGCAAAGGCGGCATCCGCCACCACATGGCTGGCAAAACCGCCGTCGCGGGTATAGCCGGTGAAGCCGGGATTGTCGCAGAGGTTCTCCCGCCCGCTCTCGCAATAGCCGCAGCAGCCGCAGGTATGGCCGAGCCACGGAATGCCGACGCGCCGGCCGGGTGCAAGATCGACGCCAGCGCCGCAACTCTCGACGATGCCGACGATCTCGTGCCCCGGTACGAGCGGTAGCTTGGGCTCCGTCAGGTCGCCGTCGACGACATGCAGGTCGGTCCGGCAGACGGCGCAAGCCTCAACCCTGACGACGATTTCGCCCGGACCGGCCACCGGATCGGGCCGCTCTTCCAGCCTCAAGGGCTGGCGCGGCGCATGCAGCACCATGGCTCTCATCTCTTTGGCCTCCGGGCTCGCCCATGCATGGCAGTTCGCAGTCCGATCGTTTATGCTGGATCAGCCTTCATGACGCCGTGATCGGAATCAAGTTCTTTTCGCCGACCGCCAAGCCGAAACCGGATGCCCCCATGCCCTCCTCCCCTGTTCCCTTCTCCTTCGAAGCACCGGAAAAACGAGCCTATTGGAGCCGGCCCCAGACCGAGCTCCTTGGCCTGCTGGAAACCTCTCCTGAGGGCCTGACCGGCGACGAGGCCGAGGCGCGGTTGAAGAGCGTAGGCGCCAACGTGTTTCGCGAGGAAGGCCGCTGGTCGGGCTTCAGGATCTTCCTGTCGCAATTCGAAAGCCCGCTTGTGCTGATCCTCGTAGCGGCCGCCGCCATCTCGATCGCCGTCGGCGAGTGGAAGGAGGCGACGATCATTACAATCGTCATCCTCGCCAGTTCGCTCCTGAGCTTCTACCAGGAATATTCCGCCTCGCTGGCGGTGCAGAAGCTAAAGGAACGCATCGCCTTCAAGGTCAAGGTCTGGCGCGACGGCGAGATGCGCCCGCTGGCGGCCAGCGCGCTGGTGCCTGGCGACGTGATCGAGGTGGCCGCCGGCGACCTCATTCCCGCCGACTCGGTGGTGATCGAGGCGACCGATCTGCATGTCAGCCAATCGGCCCTGACCGGCGAGACCTATCCGGTGGAAAAGCGCGCCGGCGAGATCCCGGCCGAGACCACGCTGGCCAACCGCACCAATGTGCTCTTCACCGGCGCTTCCGTCCGCAGCGGCATCGGCCGGGCGGTCGTGGTCGAGACCGGCTCTGCGACCGAATACGGCACGATCGCCGGCCACCTCAGGCTGGAGCCGCCGGAGACCGATTTCGCCCGCGGCATCCGTCGCTTCGGCTACCTGATGACCCGTATCACGCTGATCATGGTGGTCGTCATCTTTGCCGGAAACCTCATTCTCGACCGGCCGCTGATCGATTCCCTGCTGTTTGCCCTGGCGATCGCCGTCGGCCTGACCCCGGAACTGCTGCCGGCCATCGTCAGCGTCACCCTGTCGAACGGCGCCCGGCGCATGGCCGACGGCGGCGTGATCGTGCGGCGCCTCGCCTCGATCGAAAACCTCGGCAGCATGAACCTTCTGTGCACCGACAAGACCGGCACGTTGACGGAAGGCGTCGTCAGGCTCGAGCGCGCCGAAGGACCGCTTGGCACGCCGCGCGCCGACCTGATGCAACTTGCCGCGCTCAACGCCCGCCTGCAGAACGGCATGGCCAATCCGCTCGACGATGCGATCGCGGCCGCGGCGACCGCCCAGGGCATCGATACGGCGGCCACCCGCAAGGTCGCCGAAATCCCTTACGACTTCCTGCGCAAGCGGCTGTCGGTGATCGTCGGGGATGCCGATGCCACCGGCCATCTGCTGATCGCCAAGGGCGCGCTCAGCAACGTCCTCGAAACCTGCAGCGCAGTCCAGGACGGCGACGCGGTTCGGCCGCTCGACGCAGAAAGCCGGGCGGCGATCGAGAGCCGTTTCGCCGCCTGGGGCGATGAAGGCTACCGCGTGCTCGGTCTCGCCGTCCGTCGCTTCGCAACGCCTGCCGAATGCTATGACCGCGACAGCGAGCAGGACCTCACCTTCGCCGGCTTCCTGCTGTTCAGCGATCCGCCGAAGCCCGGCATCGTCGAAACGCTCTCGGCCCTTGCAACACGCGGCGTCGGCGTCAAGGTGATCACCGGCGACAACCGTTTCGTCGCCGCCCATCTGGCCCGATCCGTCGGATTGAAGGCCGATCACATCCTGACCGGCGAAGAACTGGCGCGCACATCCGACGAGGCGCTGGCAGCACTCGCCGGCCGAACCGACCTGTTCGTCGAGATCGACCCCAACCAGAAGCAGCGCATCATCGCGGCGCTGCGCAAGCGCGGCAATGTCGTCGGCTATCTCGGCGACGGCATCAACGACGCGCCGGCGCTCCATGAGGCGGATATCGGCATCTCGGTCGAGGGGGCGGCCGACGTCGCGCAGCAGGCGGCGGACATGGTGCTCATCGACAAGAACCTCGACGTGCTGCTGGATGGCATCGACAACGGGCGGCGCACCTTCGCCAATACGCTGAAATACATCTCGACCACGACCAGCGCCAATTTCGGCAACATGATCAGCATGTCGGTCGCCTCCTTCATCCTGCCGTTCCAGCCGCTGCTCGCCAAGCAGATCCTGCTCAACAACTTCCTCTCCGACATTCCCTCGCTGGCGATTGCCAGCGACAATGTCGACGAGGATGCGGTGATCCGCCCGCAGAGCTGGAACATCGCCTATGTCCAGCGCTTCATGGTCGTCTTCGGCCTGATCAGCACCGTCTTCGACATGCTGACCTTCGGCTTTCTCATTTTGGTCGCCAGGGAGACGGCCGCCATCTTCCAGACCGCCTGGTTCGTCGAGTCGCTGATCACCGAACTTGCCATCGTGCTGGTGATCCGCACCTCGAAGCCCTTCTGGAAGAGCCGGCCCGGCCGCTGGCTCGTGCTGTCGACCGTCGCGGTGATCGTTCTGGCGCTGGCAGTACCCTACCTGCCGGGTGCAGACTGGTTTGGCTTCGTCCCGCTGCCGCCGCACGTTCTCGCCGGCCTGGGCGTGATCACGCTCCTCTATCTGCTGGTGTCGGAGATCGCCAAATACTGGTTCTTCGCGCACGAACACGACCGCTTCCTGCCAAAGCGGCGGTCCCGTACCGAGCGCCCGGTAAGGACCGTGCGCCATCGGCAATGACGGCGTGGTGGAAGGCTCAGCAGAGTTGTGACAGCCGGCAACCGGCATCGGCCCAGAGACCGGCCCGCCGCCGCATCGCGTCCTGCTCGACGGCGATCAGGCCCGCGTCGCGCGTTGCGCGCACATAGCCCGAGGCGACCAGCGTCTCGGCAACGCGGTACTGTCCGATCCGGCAGTCGATCATCACTGTCTGCAAGGCGATCGGCCACGCCCGGCATTCGAGATAACGACGGTTGATCAGGCTTTTCAGAAAGGCCCTGGACTGGCTGCCGCAGGCGCGGATGCTGCCGTCGTCGGCGTGACAGATGCGCTTCGGGTCGGGTCCCACGACATCGGCGATGATGAAGATCATGCCGTCCTGCTGGAAGGAGCCGCCATCGAAGGCCTGGGCCTGTGGTTTGACCCGGATCTTGGTCACGAAGGCGTCGAACAGCCCCGGAACGCGTTCGTACTGCTGCGCCGCCTTGTCGACCCGGACCGGGTGGTCCGTCCAGATCGGCTCCTGCGAAGCGGCATAGGGCAGTTCATTCGCCCCGGCGTCATTCGCGGCGGAAAGCGCGAGCAGAACAACAAGGGTGTTTATCCGGCGAATGGCAATCCTCCAGGCCGGCCCATGCGCCGCGCTGAAATATCGCCGGACCTGCCGGAAGTAGAACAGGGACCGAAGAGATCTGGGTCAAGGAGTGATGAAATGCAATTTATCATTAATGCCGTCACTCCAAGCTCGTAATCCCAATAGTCGGTCAAAAACACCACGATTCCGCGCAAATGACCATGACCATCCGCCCGATAGAGCAAAAATATCCGCTGCAACGCCGACGAAATTCTGCCGCGCCGGAGGCAGCGAGGATCGGTGCGGGCTTGGAGTTCGCAACAAAAAATGCAACAACCCAGCCATCCGGGCGTTAGCACCATCGGCAAAGCCACGCGCAAGCGGGGAAAGGCCGACATCATGCCGTTCGCCCCGCCGCCCATCGTCCGCCAAACCGAAAGGCAAAGCAGAATATGACCGAGAAGATCGTACCCGTCATCATGGCGGGGGGAAAAGGCACCCGCCTCTGGCCGCTGTCGCGCGCCACCGCCGCCAAGCAGTTCATCCGCTTCATCGGCGACAAGACGCTTTTCCAGGGCACCCTCGACCGTGTCGCCGATCGGAGCCTCTACGAGCCGGCACTGGTGATCACCAATGAAGAATTCCGCTTCCTGGTCGCCGAACAGGCCCGCGAGATGGATGCCAAGCTCTGCGGCATTGTACTTGAGCCGGAAGCGCGCAACACGGCGGCCGCCGTTGCCGTCGCTGCCCTGATCGTCGCCGATCTCTACGGCAGTGACACGCTCCTGCAGGTCCTGCCGTCCGACCATGACATCGCCACCGACGAACGCTACCGGACCTGTGTCGACGCGGCGGCCACTGCCGCGCGCGCCGGCAAGATCGTCACCTTCGGCATCACGCCCACCGAGCCGGCCACCGGCTACGGCTATATCGAGATGGGCGAGCCGCTCACGGCCGGCGCCAACGCCGTCAAGCGCTTCGTTGAGAAGCCGAAGCTCGAGGACGCGGAAAAGATGCTCGCCGCCGGAAACTACTTCTGGAATTCCGGCATGTTCGTCTTCACCGCCGGGCAGATCCTCTCCGAACTGCGCCAGCTGGCGCCCGACGTGCTGGCCGCGGCGGAAAAATCGGTGCGTGGCGCGACCAAGGATCTCGACTTCAGCCGTCTCGACGCCGAGGCCTTCGCCGAGAGCCCGAGCATCTCGATCGACTATGCGGTGATGGAAAAGACGGCCAATGCCGCCGTCGTGCCCTCGCCGATCAGCTGGTCCGACCTTGGCAGCTGGGACGCCGTGTGGAAGCTCGGCAATGCCGATCCGGACGGCAACGTCGTCAGCGGCAATGCCACCTTGGTCAACACCCGCAATTCTCTGGTCATGTCGCGCAACAACCATCTCGCCGTTCAGGGCATGGACGGCGTGGCGGTGATCGCCAGCGAGGACGCCGTCTATGTCGGCCGGCTCGACGACAGCCAGCAGGTCGGCAACCTCGTCAAGCTGCTCGCCGCAGACAAGAAGACCGCGACGCTCACCGAAAACCACCCGACCTCGCTGCGCCCCTGGGGCGGTTATACGTCGGTGCTGAACGGCGAGCGCTTCCAGGTCAAGCGCCTCTTCGTCCATCCGGGCAAGAAGCTGTCCCTGCAGAAGCACCACCACCGCTCGGAACACTGGATCTGCGTCAAGGGCGCTGCCGAAGTGACGATCGACGACAAGGTGACCATGCTGCACGAGAACCAGTCGATCTACATCCCGCAAGGGGCCGTGCACCGCCTCGGCAATCCCGGCAAGATCCTGCTGGAACTGATCGAGATCCAGACCGGCTCCTATCTCGGCGAGGACGACATCATTCGCCTGGTCGACGAGTTCGGCCGGAGCTGACCGCCGGCTGACTCCGGACAACTGGCCCAGACAAGGACGACCCGCGAAACCCGGTTTCGCGGGTCTTTCTTTGCCTATTTCCCGGGACATTTCGAAAGGCGGCGCACCGAAACGGGTTGCCAAAGGTAACGCATTGCGTTAATGACTGACCAACCAGTCATTAATAGATCGACACCTCATGAACGAGAAAACCCGCAAACGGCGAGACCCGGAAGAACGACGCGCCGAGATCCTCGCAGCCGCCTTCGCCCTTTTTTCCGAGCGCGGCTTTGCCGCGACGCGCATCGAGGACGTGGCCGCCCGCGCCGGCATCGCCAAGGGCACGGTCTACCTGCACTTTCCCGACAAGGAGGCGCTGTTCACCTCGCTCGCCTCGGGCATGGCCTCGCCCATCCTGGTCAATATGCAGGCCATGGCCGCGAATGATGCGATCCCGGGCCGCATGATGATCGCCGGCCTCTACGCGCTGGCGCAGAACGAGATCCTCGGCACCGACCGGCGACACATGCTGCGCCTGCTCCTGTCCGAAGGGCAGTTCTTTCCGGTGGTGGCGGAATTCTACCACCGCAATGTGATCACCGTTGGCCTGCGCGTGTTGCGCCAGGTCCTCGAACGCGCCGCCGCGCGTGGCGAACTGCGCAATCCGAAGATCGCCGCGATGCCGCAGATCGTCTTCGCCCCCGTCCTGATGTCGATCATATGGGGCACGCTGTTCGAACCCTACGAACATCTCGACACCCGGGCCCTGTTCGACACCTTCCTCGAAACCCTGTTCCTCCCCGCTCAAGGAGACGCGCCATGAAGCGCATCGCCCTATTGGCGGTCGTCGTCGCGGCCGCGCTCTTCCTCCTGCCGATCTATCTCAACGGCCATGCCGAGCGTCCCTACCAGGGCTGGGTCGAAGCCGACCTGCTGTTCATCGGCCCGGAAACGGCGGGCCGGCTCGCCGACGTCACGGTCGAGGAGGGTGATCGCGCCGACGCGGGAAAACTGCTGTTCAGGCTGGAAGACACCGCAGCGCAGGCGGCCGTATCGGCAAAGGAAGCCACGCTGGCCGCGCTTCAGTCCCAGTATGACCTTGCCGTCGCCGCACAGAAGCGCCCCGAGGAAATCACCATCCTCAAGGCCTCGGAGCGTCAGGCCGAGGCCCAGCTTTCGCTCTCCGTGCAGGAACTCGACCGCATGCGCTCGCTCGCCCGCAGCGGCACGGCGACCCGCGCCAACCTCGACGCTGCCATTGCCGCCGAAGCCGCCAACCGCGCAGCCCTCGACAACATCCGTGGACAGGTCGCACTCGCCGGCCTTCCGGCGCGCAGCGAAACCATCCGCCAGGCGGAACAGACCATGGCGGCGGCAAAGGCCGAACTCGCCTCCGCCCGCGACGCGCTGGCCCGGCTGTCGGTCAAGGCCCCGGCCGCAGGCGCCGTGCAGACGCTCTATTACATGCCCGGCGAAGTCGTGCCGGCCGGACGCCCGGTCGTCGCCCTTCTCGCGCCCGAGGACATTCGCATCCGCTTCTTCGTCGCCGAAGCCGAGATCGCCAGGGTCGCGATCGGCCTGACGGTCCACATCACCTGCGACGGCTGCAAGCCGATGGATGCCAGGGTGAGCTTCATCTCCGACAAGGCCGAATACACGCCGCCGGAGATCTACAGCCTCGAAGAGCGCGCCAAGCTCGTCTATCGCGTCGAAGCCGTCCCGCAGGACCCGACCGCCGTCCGCCCCGGCCTTCCCGTCGACGTGACGCTGGCGCCGCCGGAGAACCAGTGATGAACGTCCCGTCAGTCCCGGCCGAACTGGTGATCGACGTCACCGACCTCACCAAAAGCTTTGGCGACCGCGTCGTCGTCGACAAGCTGTCGCTCGAGGTCCGCAAGGGAAGCATTCACGGCTTCCTCGGTCCGAACGGCTCGGGCAAGACCACGACCATCCGCATGCTGTGCGGGCTATTGACCCCCGACAGCGGCAGCGGCACCTGTCTCGGCTATGACATCCTCACCCAGTCGGAGGCGATCCGTCGGCGCGTCGGTTACATGACGCAGAAATTCTCGCTCTATCAGGATCTGTCGATCCGCGAGAACCTCGAATTCGTCGCCCGCGTCTACAATCTCGACGACCCGAAACGCAAGGCGCGCGATGCCATCGAGCGGCTCGGCCTCGGTGGCCGCGAGAACCAGCTCGCCGGCAATCTCTCGGGCGGCTGGAAACAGCGGCTGGCGCTCGGGGCCTGCATCCTGCCCGAGCCGGACCTTCTGCTGCTCGACGAGCCGACGGCCGGCGTCGATCCCAAGGCGCGGCGGGAATTCTGGAGCGAGATCCACGCGCTCGCCGCCGATGGCCTCTCGGTACTCGTTTCCACCCACTACATGGACGAGGCGGAACGCTGTCACGAGATCGCCTACATGGCCTATGGCAAGCTGCTGGTGCGCGGCACGGTCGATGAGGTGATCGCCTCGACCGGCCTCACCACCTGGAGCGTGTCGGGCCCGGACGTGCACAAGCTGCAGGCCGAGCTGGAACGCAGCCCGGGCATCGACATGGTCGCGCCCTTCGGCACCAGCCTGCATGTCTGCGGCAGAGACGAAGCCCTGCTGCTCTCCGCGATCGCGCCCTTCCGCCAGCGGCCGGGCCTCGTCTGGACGCCGAGCGAGCCGACGCTGGAGGATACCTTCATCGAGTTGATGAACCGGTCGAAGGACAATTTCCAATGAGTACGGCAAGCGTTGGCAACGGTTTCCTGCGCCGGTTCTGGGCGATGACGATCAAGGAATTCATCCAGATGACCCGCGACCGCATTACGCTCGCGACCATGGTGATGATCCCGGTCATGCAGCTTTTCCTCTTCGGCTTCGCCATCAACACCACGCCGCACAACCTGCCGACGACCGTCCTGATGCGGGAGAACACCGATCTGGGCCGCTCGATCCTCGGGGCGTTGAAGAACACCGACTTCTTCGACATCCGCCAGGTCGTAACCCGTGCCGAGGACATGGACCGGGTACTGGAATCCGGCAGCGCACTGTTCGTCGTCGAGATCCCCGAAGGCTTCGAGCGCGCCGTCCGGCGCGGCGAAAACCCGTCTCTTCTGGTCGCCGCCGACGCGACCGACCCTGTGGCGGCGAGTTCCGCGCTCGGCGCCCTCTCCGGCATCATATCCACCGCCCTCGAACGGGACCGGCACGTGACGATCGCAGAGGCGAGCAAGCCGCCCTTCACCATCGTCCAGCACCGCCGCTACAATCCGGCCGGCTCCTCGACCCTGAACATCGTTCCGGGGCTGCTAGGCACGATCCTGACGATGACGCTGCTGATATTCACCGCGCTCTCCGTGACACGCGAGCTGGAGCGCGGGACGATGGAGAACCTCTTGTCCATGCCGATCAAGCCGGTCGAAATCATGCTCGGCAAGATCGCCCCTTACGTGGTCATCGGCCTGGCCCAGGCGATCATCATCATCACCGCCGGTTACTTCGTCTTCCGCGTGCCGATCCTCGGCAGTCCGCTGGCTCTCGCCGCCGTGACCGCCCTCTTCGTCGTCTCCAACCTGTCGATCGGCTACACCTTCTCGACCATCGCCACCAACCAGCTCCAGGCGGTGCAGATGGCGATGATGTATTTCCTGCCAAACATCCTGCTCTCGGGTTTCATGTTTCCCTTCGCCGGCATGCCGAGCTGGGGCCAGTGGATCGGCGAGGCGCTGCCGCTCACCCATTACATCCGCGTGGTGCGGGCCATCATGCTGAAAGGCGCGTCGATCGAGGTTCTCGCCTATGACACGCTGGCACTGGTGGTGCTGACCATGATCGCCATGACCATTGCCGTTAAACGCTTCCGCCGGACCCTCGACTGACGGGAAAAACGCTGGACCCGGATGGCGCCCGGACAGCGTAGCCGGCGATGCGCCCAGGCTTTGCGCCCTTGCTTTATGGCGCTGCATTGCACAAGATCGCTCTTTAGCCCGGCAAAAAGAACAACGGGCGAAGAGGGCGAACAGCAGACATGTCGATCAAGGCGAGCATCTACCATCTCACCCATTACAAGTATGACAAGCCGGTCCGGCTGGGACCCCAGATCATCCGGTTGAAACCGGCTGCCCATTCCCGCACCAAGGTCTTGAGCCATGCGCTGAAGGTCACGCCGGCCAATCACTTCGTCAACCTGCAGCAGGACCCCTACGGCAACTACCAGGCCCGGTACGTCTTTCCCGACCCGGTCACCGAGTTCAAGATCGAGGTCGATCTCGTCGCCGACATGACCGTCTACAACCCCTTCGACTTCTTCGTCGAGGAGGAAGCGAGCAAGTGGCCGTTCGAATACCCGGCCGACATCCGCGACGACCTGAAGATCTACATGACGCCGGAACCTGACACCCCGGCACTGGCCGCCTTCATGCAGACGCTCGACAAGACGCCGGGCCAGGGCACGGTGGACATGGTCGTCGGCCTCAACGCCGCCCTGCAGCAGAAGATCGGCTATGTCATCCGCCTCGAGCCGGGCGTCCAGACGCCGGAAGATACGCTGACCATCGGTCAGGGTTCGTGCCGCGACACCAGCTGGTTGCTGGTGCAGGTGCTGCGCCGCCTCGGCCTGGCCGCCCGCTTCGTCTCGGGCTACCTGATCCAGCTGAAGCCGGACCTGAAGGCGCTTGACGGTCCGTCGGGCACCGAAGTCGACTTCACCGACCTGCATGCTTGGGCGGAAGTCTACCTGCCCGGCGCCGGCTGGGTCGGCCTCGACCCGACCTCGGGGCTTTTGACCGGTGAGAGCCACATCCCGCTCGCCGCCACGCCCCACTACCGCAACGCCGCGCCGATCACCGGCGGCTATTTCGGCCATGCGAACACCGAATTCGATTTCGCCATGACCGTGACGCGCGTCGCCGAGCATCCGCGCATCACCAAGCCGTTCTCCGACGAGAGCTGGGATGCGCTGAACGCGCTCGGCCACCGCGTCGACGCCGAACTTCAGGCCCGCGACGTGCGCCTCACCATGGGCGGCGAGCCGACCTTCGTGTCGATCGACGATTTCCAGTCGGAAGAGTGGAACACCGACGCGGTCGGCCCGACCAAGCGCGATAAGGCCGACATTCTGATCCGTCGCCTCAGGCAGCGTTTCGCCCCCGGCGGCTTCCTGCACTATGGCCAGGGCAAGTGGTATCCCGGCGAAAGCCTGCCGCGCTGGACCTTCTCGCTCTACTGGCGAAAAGACGGCAAACCGATCTGGCAGAATCCCGAACTGGTGGCGGAGGAAGGCAAGCGCTACGATGTGAGCGCCGACGACGCCGGCCGGCTGCTCGGCGAGATCGCCGAAGCCCTCGGCATCGAATCGGAAATGGTGGTGCCGGCCTATGAGGATCCCGGCGAGTGGATCCTCAAGGAGGCCAACCTTCCCGACAATGTCGACCCCGCCAACTCGAAGCTGAAGGACCCGGAAGAGCGAAGCCGCATCGCGCGCGTCTTTGAGCGCGGGCTGACCGAGCCGAGCGGCTATGTGCTGCCGGTCCAGACGTGGAACAGCAAGGCCACCGGCAAGCGCTGGGTGAGCGAGAAATGGAAGACCCGCCGCGGCAAGATCTTCCTCGTGCCGGGCGACAGTCCCGTCGGCTACCGCCTGCCGCTCGGTGCACTGCCCTACGTCCCACCGTCGCAGTTCCCCTATATCCACCCCGCCGACCCAAGCGAGCCGCGGGGACCTCTGCCGGAGGTCGTTGAGCCCGCCGGCCGCGCCATGCCCGAAGCCTCTTTCCAGGTCGACGACACGATCCAGCAGGGTCGCGTCGAGCAGGTGCTCGGCGAGATCGGCGGCGCGGTGCGAACCGCCATGTCGGTCGAGGTGCGCGATGGCCGCCTCAGCATCTTCATGCCGCCGGTGGAGCGGATCGAGGACTATCTCGAACTGGTCGCCGCCGCCGAACAGGCGGCAACCGCCATCGGCCTGCCGGTCCATATCGAAGGCTATGCGCCGCCGCATGACGAGCGCATCAATGTCGTGCGCGTCGCCCCCGACCCCGGCGTCATCGAGGTCAACATCCATCCCGCCGCCAGCTGGGACGACTGCGTCTCGATCACCGACGCCGTCTACGAGGAGGCGCGGGAATCGCGCCTCGGCGCCGACAAGTTCATGATCGACGGTCGCCATACCGGCACCGGCGGCGGCAACCATGTGGTGGTGGGCGGCGCCAATCCGGCCGACAGCCCGTTCCTGCGCCGTCCCGACCTGCTGAAAAGCCTCATCCTGCACTGGCAGCGCCATCCGTCGCTGTCCTACCTATTCTCCGGCCTGTTCATCGGCCCGACCAGCCAGGCGCCGCGCATCGACGAAGCGCGCCACGACAGCCTCTACGAACTCGAAATCGCCATGGCGCAGATCCCGATGCCCGGATCGGGCGAGGCTCCGCCGCTGCCCTGGCTGGTCGACCGGCTGTTCCGCAACCTCCTGATCGACGTCACCGGCAACACCCACCGCGCCGAGATCTGCATCGACAAGATGTTCTCGCCCGACGGTCCGACCGGCCGGCTCGGCCTCGTCGAGTTCCGCGGCTTCGAGATGCCGCCGAACGCCCGCATGTCGCTCGCCCAGCAGCTTCTGGTGCGCGCCCTCATCGCCCGCTTCTGGAAGAACCCGACCGGCGGCAGCTTCGTACGCTGGGGCACGGCCCTGCACGACCGCTTCATGCTGCCGCACTATATCTGGCAGGACTTCCTCGAAGTGCTGGCGGACCTGCGCGACAACGGTTTCGACTTCAAGCCGGAATGGTTCGCCGCCCAGCTCGAGTTCCGCTTCCCCTTCTATGGCGAGGTCGAATACGGCGATTCGCGGCTGGAACTCAGGCAGGCGCTCGAACCCTGGCATGTCATGGGCGAACAGGGCGCGATCGGCGGAACCGTGCGCTATGTCGACTCCTCGGTCGAACGGCTGCAGGTGCGACTGGAAACGGGCAATCCGGAACGCTATGCGATCGCCTGCAACGGCCGGCGTGTGCCACTGGCGAAGACGGGAACCAACGGCGTCTCGATCGGCGGCGTGCGCTACAAGGCCTGGCAGCCGGCCTCGGGCCTGCATCCGGTCCTGCCGGTCAACACACCGCTAACATTTGATGTTTATGATATGTGGTCGGGCCGGTCGATCGGCGGTTGCGTCTACCATGTGGCGCATCCCGGCGGTCGAAACTACGACACATTCCCTGTGAACGGGAATGAAGCGGAGGCAAGGCGGCTTGCGCGTTTCGAACCGTGGGGTCATACAGCAGGCAATTTTCCGCTATGGCCGGAGACGGTTTCGCCGGAATTCCCCCATACATTGGACTTGCGGCGACCCCAGGGTATATGACTAGATGGCGAACAAACCGGCGGCGGACAGAGGCCCGGCAGACGAAGAGATGAAGGAAGCGCGAACAGCCGGTTATCGCGTCCTTCCGGGCGCCGCCGACGAAATGCTCGATGCCGAAGGCAAGATCCGCCCGGTCTGGCAGTCCTTTGTCGCGGCCATCGACCGCATGTCCGAACACGACCTGCATGAACGGTTCGCCCGGGCCGACCGCTACCTGCGCGACGCCGGCGTATTCTACCGCGCCTATGGCGCTGCCGGCTCCAGCGAGCGCGTCTGGCCCTTCTCCCACATCCCGGTGCTGATCGACGAGAAGGAATGGAACGTGCTGGCCGCGGGGCTGGTGCAGCGCGCCAACCTGCTCGAGGCCGTCGTCGCCGACATCTACAGCGACAACAAGCTGGTCGAGCAGGGTTTCCTGCCGCCCGCCCTCGTCGCCGCCAATCCGGAATTCCTGCGTCCGCTGGTCGGGATCAAGCCGGCCGGCGGCCACTATCTGCATTTCTGCTCCTTCGAGATCGGCCGCGGGCCGGACGGCAACTGGTGGGTACTCGCTGACCGCACCCAGGCGCCCTCCGGCGCAGGCTTTGCCCTGGAAAACCGCGTGGCGACGACCCGCGCCTTCTCCGATGTCTATGCCGAGAGCCATGTGCACCGGCTGGCCTCCTTCTTCGGCGCCTTCCGCGAGGCCTTGCAGGCACAGAAGCAGAACAGCGACGACCGGATCGCCGTCTTGTCGCCCGGCCCGGCCAACGAGACCTATTTCGAGCACGCCTACATCGCCCGCTATCTCGGCATCATGCTGCTCGAGGGCGAGGATCTCGCCGTGGTCAACGGCCGCGTCATGGTGCGGACCGTTGCCGGGCTGAAGCCCATCAGCGTGCTTTGGCGCCGCCTCGACGCCGCCTATGCCGATCCGCTGGAGCTCGACCAGAGTTCCCATATCGGCACGCCGGCCATGGTGCAGGCGCTGCGCAACGGTTCGGTCACTTTCGTCAACGCGCTCGGTTCCGGCGTTCTCGAAACCCGGGCTTTCCTCGCCTTCATGCCGACCATCTGTCGCCATCTCCTGGGCGAGGACCTGGCCCTGCCGTCGATCGCCACCTGGTGGTGCGGCCAGAGAAGCGAGCGCGCGCACGTCGCGCGCAACATCGACCGCATGGTGATCGGCCCCGCCTATTCCCGCCTGCCCTTCTTCGACGACAACGGCCGTTCCGTGCTTGGCTCGCGGGTGTCCGGCTTGTCACGCCATTCGACGACCGAGTGGCTGGAGACCGAAGGCTCGAACCTCGTCGGCCAGGAGGTCGTCACCCTCTCCACCACCCCGGCTCTGATCGACGGCAAGCTGACGCCCCGCCCGATGTCGCTTCGGGTCTACGCCGCCCGCACCCGCGACGGCTGGCAGATCATGCCGGGCGGCTTTGCCCGCATCGGCTCCGGTGACGACGTGACCGCGCTCGCCATGCAGTCGGGCGGCAGCGCGGCCGACGTGTGGATCGTCTCCAACAAGCCGGTCGATCGCACCTCGCTTCTGCCGGCCGAGGAGAGCTTCACCCGCAACATGCCCGGCAGCCTGCCGAGCCGGGCCGCCGACAACCTCTACTGGCTCGGGCGCTATATCGAGCGCTCGGAAGGCGCGCTGCGCATCCTGCGCGCCTGGCATGCACGCTTCGCCGAATCCGCCGATCCGGACCAGCCGCTGCTCGCCTATGTCACACGCTATCTCTCCGACGTAGACGTCGAGATGACCCATGGCGTGCCGGAAAGTCTGCTGCGCAATATCGACAGCGCGGTCTATTCGGCCAGCAATATCCGCGACCGCTTCTCGCCCGACGGCTGGCTGGCGCTGAACGACCTGGCAAAGACCGCACGTCGTTTCCATGCCACGGTGAAACTCGGCGACGACGCCGCACACGCGATGACCGTGCTGTTGCGCAAGCTTGCCGGTTTCGCCGGCCTGGTGCACGAAAACATGTACCGCTTCACCGGCTGGCGCTTCCTCACCGTCGGACGCCTCCTGGAACGCGGCCTGCACATGACCCGCCTGCTCGGCCACATGACCGCCGAAGAGGCCCCCGACGGCGCGCTCGACATGCTGCTGGAGATCGGCGACAACGTCATGACCCATCGCCGCCGCTACAATGTCAGCACCGCCCGGTTGACCGTCACCGACCTGCTGGCGCTCGATCCGCTCAATCCGCGCTCGATCCTGTTCCAGCTGAACGAGATCCGCACCGAGGTCGAGCAATTGCCGAATGCTTTCGTCAACGGCCAGATGTCGCCCTTCTATCGCGAGACCATGCGGCTGCACTCGACGCTCGCGGTCATGACGCCTGAAACCATGGATGCCGATATCTACGCCGGCCTGGAGCGCGATCTCGAAAAGCTCTCCGACCTCCTCGCCAGCACCTATCTCGGATAATCGGATGCTTTACGATCTCTCCCTGCATATCGGCTATCTCTACGACGTACCGGCCTCGGGCGCGCACCATATCCTGCGCCTGCTGCCGCTGTCGCTGCCCGAACGGCAGCGTCTCGTGGCCGGCACAGTCACGGTGACCCCGAAGCCGGACGAGCGTTCGAACTTCACCGACTTCTTCCAGCACCCGGCGACCTACGTCATGTATCGCTCGCCGCATGAGAAGTTCGATATCCGCATGCAGGCCCGTGTCTCGGTCCAGGCCCAGCCGCTGACCGCGGATTTTTCGCCGATCCTCGCGAAGCTGCCGGAAGAACTGTCCGATTGCTGGTCGCTCGGCCCGGAATCGCCGCACCATTTCCTCGGCACGAGCCCGCGACTCGGCGCCGAACCGATGATCGCCGACTATGCGCGCGCGAAGCTGAAGCCCAGCCTCACCGTGCGCCAGATCGCCGAAACGATCTGCACGCGCATCTACGACGATTTCAAGTACGACCCGGAGGCTACCACCGTCGATACGCCGCCGCTGGAAGCCTTTTCGCTGAAGCGCGGCGTGTGCCAGGACTTCGCCCATGTGATGATCATCGCGCTGAGGAGCCTCGGCATCCCGGCCGGCTATGTCAGCGGTTTTCTCAGGACCATCCCACCACCGGGCAAGGAACGTCTGGAAGGCGCGGATGCCATGCATGCCTGGGTCCGGGTATGGTGCGGCGAAACCGTTGGCTGGATCGAACTCGATCCGACCAACAACATCACGGTTGGCGGCGACCACATCGTCACTTCCTACGGTCGTGACTATTCGGACGTCGCGCCCGTTATCGGTGTGCTGAAAAGCTACGGCAGCCACCAGACGGCGCAGGCAGTCGACGTCATCCCTGTGAAGTAGACCTGCTAACCGGCATCCCATCCAATTCAGTAGAATTTAACCTTTTCATTTAAATCGAAAAATAGGTTTCTTCTGTATTCAATCATCAAAGTGCTCGTTTTTGACGGATGAACATGATGGTCGATACCAGACAGAAGCACACACTGTTCCGCGGATTCATGAAGGATCGTGGCGGCAATTTTGGCATGATGACGGCAATCCTCCTTCCCGTCCTTTTGGCCGGCGCAGGGGTAGCGATGGACCTCGCCAAACTCGTGCAGGTGCGATCGGCACTGCAGGACGCAGCCGATTCCGCCGCGCTGTCCGCCGCCTCGGCCCTCGCCGGCAAGGGCATCACCGATGAAGAAGCCATTGCGCTGGCCAAGAAATTCATGGCGGCACAGTTCAAGAACGCCAACCAGAGCGGCGCCCTTCCTACCGAACAAGAAGAACAGGCCGCCGAGGATCTCGCCGACACCGCCCTCGCCAGTGTCCATCGCACCGCAGGCGCGAGCGGCGCCACGAACACCTATGAGGTGACCGTGAACGGGCAATACGATGTGGGCATGAACGCCTTCACCAAGCTGCTGGGCTACGAGACCGTGCGCGTCGGCGTGTCCAGCACGTCGGAAAGCACGACCGAGAGCAAGAACGCCCTGTCGATGTATCTCGTGCTCGACCGCTCCGGCTCGATGGCCGAAAACACCAGCACGGTAAACTCCGCGCAGCCGACGAAGGTGGAATACTACTCCTGCGGCTGGTACACCTGCTCGCGGACCGTCACCAACTACGTCCTGAAGATCGACGCGCTGAAATACGCCGTGGCCGACCTCGTCGACCAACTGACGACGGCCGACCCCGACAAGAAATACGTGCGGACCGCGGCGATCTCCTACAACTCGTCCAGCCAGACGCCGACGACGTTCGAATGGGGAACGACCAAGGTGACGAACTATGTCAACGCGCTGACCGCGACCGGCGGCACGGATTCGTCAAACGCCTTCAAGACCGCCTACCAGAAGGTGACGGCGAATTCGGAGGTCAACGCCCACATCGCCAAGAACGGCCAGAAGGATCCGGGCAAGTTCATCATCTTCATGACCGACGGTGACAACAACTACACCAGCGCCGACACCTCGACCAAAGCTTGGTGCGACAGCGCCAGGGCGGCGGATGTGGAAGTCTTCAGCGTCGCCTTTATGGCACCGACCCGCGGCCAGCAGCTGCTCTCCTACTGCGCCACCGACACGTCGCATTACTATGACGCAAACGATGCCGCCCAGCTCGTCGCCGCCTTCAAGGAGATCGGCGAGAAGGCCTCGATGGCGGCCACGCGCCTGACCAACTGAGTTCGGGCAACACCCGGCCCACGGGCTTCGGACATCCGGCAGACCAGGCCGCGCCCCGTCAGGGACGCGGCCTTTTTCGTCTTCGGCACCCCGTCCGCAAGTCTTTGAATTTCAGCTACTTGATGTCGACCGCCGCGATAGGGTGTTTTTCGCACTTGCCAATTTCCTGTGTTGCAAGAGCTTCGTAACGATGCGTAAACTGTGTTCAGTAAGCGCGTGCCGTTAGGGGAGAATCGGCGCTGCATCCCGATTGGCGAGCAACCGAATTGGCAAGATCATGATCAAGAGCCTGAGCAAAGCCGACCTGCCCCTGCCGCAGCCCCGCGTCTCCGATCCGGAGGTTCTGGCCGCCGAAATCATCGAGCGCCTGACCTACGGGATCGGTAAGGACGCCAAGGTGGCGACGCCGCATGACTGGCTGACGGCCACCATTCTGGTCGTGCGCGACCGCATCATCGACCGATGGATGGAAACGACGCGCGCCGCCTATAACAACAACGCCAAGCGCGTCTATTACCTCTCGCTCGAATTCCTCATCGGCCGGCTGATGCGCGACGCCATGTCCAATCTCGGCATGATGGACGAGATCCGCCAGGCGCTCGCCTCGATGGGGGTCGATCTCGACGTGATTGCCGGCCTGGAAGCGGACGCGGCCCTCGGCAATGGCGGCCTTGGCCGGCTTGCCGCCTGCTTCATGGAGTCGATGGCAACCGTCCACATTCCCGCCTATGGCTACGGCATCCGTTACGTGCACGGCCTTTTCCGCCAGCAGATGGCCGACGGCTGGCAGGTGGAGCTTCCCGAGACCTGGCTTGCCCACGGCAACCCCTGGGAATTCGAGCGCCGCGAGAGTTCCTACGAAATCGGTTTCGGCGGCGCGGTCGATACCGTCTCCGGCCATGACGACGAGCCGCATTTCGTCTGGAAGCCGGGCGAGCGGGTGATCGCCACCGCCTACGACACCCCGGTCGTCGGCTGGCGTGGCGACCACGTCAACACGCTGAGGCTCTGGTCGGCCCAGCCGATCGATCCGATCCTGCTGGAAGCCTTCAACGCCGGCGACCACATCGGCGCGCTCAAGGAAAGCAACAAGGCCGAGACGCTGACCCGCGTGCTCTACCCGGCCGACGCCACCACGGCCGGCCAGGAACTGAGGCTGCGCCAGGAATACTTCTTCTGTTCGGCCTCGCTGCAGGACATCCTTCGCCGTCATCTGCAGCAGGGCAACGAACTCTCGGCCCTGCCGGACAAGGTGGCGATCCAGCTCAACGACACCCACCCGGCCATTTCCGTCACCGAACTGATGCGGCTGCTGTGCGACGTGCACGGCCTCGACTTCGATACCGCCTGGGGCATCACCTGGCGCACCTTCTCCTACACCAACCACACCCTGCTTCCCGAGGCGCTGGAAAGCTGGCCAGTGCCGCTGTTCGAGCGGCTGCTGCCCCGGCACATGCAGCTGGTCTATGCGATCAATGCCAAGATCCTGCGTGACGCGCGCAAGAACCGCAATTTCTCCGACCACGAGATCAGCCATATTTCGCTGATCGACGAGAGCGGCGACCGGCGGGTGCGCATGGGCAATCTCGCCTTCATCGGCTCCCACAGCATCAACGGCGTATCGGCGCTGCATACCGAGCTGATGAAGGAAACGGTGTTCGCCGACCTGCACAAGCTCTACCCGGACCGCATCAACAACAAGACCAACGGCATCACCCCGCGCCGCTGGCTGATGCAGTGCAATCCGCGCCTGACATCGCTGATCCGCGACACGGTGGGCCCGGACTTCCTCGACGACGCCGAAAAGCTGAAGGCGCTCGACGCCTATGCCGACGACCCCGAATTCCAGAAGCAGTTCGCTGCCGTGAAGCGCGCCAACAAGGAGCAGCTGGCCAATCTCGTCGCCAGCCGCATGGGCATAAGGCTCGACCCGTCGGCGATGTTCGACATCCAGATCAAGCGCATCCATGAATACAAACGCCAGCTCTTGAACATCATCGAGACCGTGGCGCTGTTCGACCAGATCCGCACCCATCCGGAGCGCGACTGGGTGCCGCGCGTCAAGCTGTTCGCCGGCAAGGCCGCGCCGAGCTACCATAACGCCAAGCTGATCATCAAACTTGCCAACGATGTCGCCCGCGTCATCAACAACGATCCGGCCGTCCGCAACCTGCTGAAGGTCGTGTTCATCCCCAACTACAACGTCTCGCTCGCCGAGGTGATGGTGCCCGCCGCCGACCTCTCCGAACAAATTTCCACCGCCGGGATGGAAGCGTCGGGAACCGGGAACATGAAGTTCGCGTTGAATGGTGCGCTGACCATCGGCACCCTTGACGGGGCCAATGTCGAGATGCGCGACCATGTGGGCGAGGAGAACATCGTGATCTTTGGCATGACGGCCGGTGAAGTCGGAAAGGTACGGGCGGGCGGACACAATCCGCGCGCTGTGATCGAAGGCTCGCGCGAGCTTTCCCAGGCCCTGTCCGCGATCGCTTCGGGCGTCTTTTCGCCCGACGATCCGGGTCGTTTTGCCGGCCTGGTCGACGGACTGTACCAGCATGACTGGTTCATGGTCGCCGCCGACTTCAACGCCTATGCCAAGGCCCAGCGCCAGGTCGACGCTCTGTGGGGCGACGACGCCGCATGGTATTCCAAGACGATCCGCAACACGGCGCGTATGGGCTGGTTCTCCTCCGATCGGACCATTCGCCAGTACACCGCCGACATCTGGAGAGCCTGATGGCAAAATCACCGAAGAAGATCGGTGATACCGCGCGGCCGGAGATCCCTCCACCCGCCGAAATAGACGCAATTGTTCATGGCAGCCACGAGGACCCGTTCTCGGTCCTGGGCCTGCAAAAGACCGCATCGGGCTTCGTCGCGCGCTGCTTTGTCCCGGGCGCCGAAGCGATCTCGGCATTTTCCATCGGCGGCACGTCGCTCGGCGAGTTGTCGTGCCTCGACCCCGCCGGCTTCTTCTGCGGACCGGTCGCTGCCGACAGCTTCCAGCCGCTGCGCTACCGCGCGACCCGCGGCGATGTGGAGTGGACTGTCACCGATCCCTACAGCTTCGGGCCGGTGCTCGGACCGATGGACGACTATTTCGTCCGTGAAGGCTCGCACCTGCGCCTGTTCGACAAGATGGGCGCCCATCCGCTGAAGCATCAGGGCGTCGACGGCTTTCATTTCGCCGTCTGGGCGCCGAATGCCCGGCGCGTCTCCGTGGTCGGCGACTTCAACGAGTGGGACGGACGGCGCCATGTGATGCGGCTTCGCCGCGACACCGGCATCTGGGAAATCTTCGCGCCGGACGTCCGGCCAGGTTCCATCTACAAGTTCGAGATCATCGGCAAGAACGGCGAACTGCTGCCGCTGAAGGCCGACCCCTATGCGCGGCGCGCCGAGCTTCGGCCGAAGAACGCCTCGGTCACCACCGCCGAACTGGAACAGACCTGGGAGGACGCGGCGCACCGCAAGCACTGGGCGACCATCGACCAGCGCCGCCAGCCGATCAGTGTCTACGAGGTCCATGCCGGGTCCTGGCAGCGGCGCGATGACGGCACCATGCTCAGCTGGGACGAAATGGCCGCGCGCCTGATCCCTTACTGCGTCGACATGGGCTTCACCCATATCGAATTCATGCCGATCACCGAGCACCCCTACGATCCGTCCTGGGGCTACCAGACGACCGGGCTCTACGCCCCGACCGCCCGCTTCGGCGAACCGGAGGGTTTCGCCCGCTTCGTCAACGGCTGCCACAAGGTCGGCCTCGGCGTCATCCTCGACTGGGTTCCGGCCCATTTTCCGACCGACGCCCACGGGCTGCGCTGGTTCGACGGAACGGCGCTCTACGAACATGCCGACCCGCGCCAGGGTTTTCACCCCGACTGGAACACGGCGATCTACAATTTCGGCCGGCTCGAGGTCGTTTCCTACCTGGTCAACAACGCGCTGTACTGGGCCGAGAAATTCCATCTCGACGGGCTGCGCGTCGATGCCGTCGCCTCCATGCTCTACCTCGACTATTCGAGGAAGGAAGGCGAATGGATCCCCAATGAATATGGCGGGCGGGAAAATCTGGAGGCCGTGCGTTTCCTGCAGCAGATGAACAAGGCCGTCTACGGCACCCATCCGGGTATCTTGACCATCGCCGAGGAATCCACCTCCTGGCCCAAGGTTTCCCAGCCGGTGCACGAAGGCGGACTCGGCTTCGGCTTCAAGTGGAACATGGGCTTCATGCACGACACGCTGAGCTATTTTGCCCGCGATCCGGTGCACCGCAAGTTCCACCATCAGGAACTGACCTTCGGCCTGCTCTATGCCTTCTCCGAGAACTTCGTGCTGCCGATCTCCCATGACGAGGTCGTGCACGGCAAGGGCTCGATGATCGCCAAGATGCCTGGCGACGACTGGCAGAAATTCGCCAATCTGAGGAGCTATTACGGCTTCATGTGGGGCCATCCGGGCAAGAAGCTGCTGTTCATGGGCCAGGAATTCGCCCAATGGAGCGAGTGGAGCGAGGAGCGCTCGCTCGACTGGAATCTTCTGCAATACCCGCTTCACGAAGGCATGCGTCGGCTGGTGCGCGACCTCAACTTCACCTATCGCTCAAAGCCGGCACTGCATGCCCGCGACAGCGAAGGCGAAGGCTTCGAATGGCTGATCGCCGACGATCACGACAATTCCGTCATCGCCTGGCTGCGCAAGGCACCCGGCGAGAAGACGATCGCGGTGATCTGCAATCTGACCCCGGTCTATCATGAGGGCTATGTCGTGCCGCTGCCTTCGACCGGGCGCTGGCGCGAAATTCTCAATACCGACGCGGAAATCTACGGCGGCAGCGGCAAGGGCAACGGGGGACGCGTGGAGGCCGGACCGGGTGACGGCGGCCGCGCCTATGCCATCCTGACCTTGCCGCCGCTGGCCGTGATCATGCTGGAACAAGAAAACTGAGGCGGGAGGCGAAATGATGGAGAAGCGACCCCAACCCCTGGCGCGCGATGCCATGGCTTATGTGCTTGCCGGCGGCCGCGGAAGCCGTCTCAAGGAACTGACGGACCGGCGCGCCAAGCCCGCCGTCTATTTCGGCGGCAAGGCTCGCATCATCGATTTCGCCCTGTCCAATGCGATCAATTCCGGCATCCGCCGCATCGGGGTGGCGACGCAGTACAAGGCCCACTCGCTCATCCGCCACCTGCAGCGCGGCTGGAACTTCTTGAGGCCCGAGCGCAACGAGAGCTTCGACGTGCTGCCGGCCAGCCAGCGCGTTTCCGAGACGCAGTGGTACGAGGGCACCGCCGACGCCGTCTACCAGAACATCGACATCATCGAGCCCTACGGCCCGGAATACATGGTCATCCTGGCGGGCGACCACATCTACAAGATGGACTACGAACTGATGCTGCAGCAGCACGTCGACTCCGGCGCCGACGTCACCATCGGCTGCCTGGAAGTGCCGCGCATGGAAGCCAGCGGTTTCGGCGTCATGCATGTCGACGGCAATGACGAGATCATCGCCTTCATCGAGAAGCCCGCCGATCCGCCGGGCATTCCCGGCAACGAGGAATTCGCGCTGGCCTCGATGGGCATCTACGTGTTCCACACGAAGTTCCTGATGGACATCCTGCGCCGCGATGCCGCCGACCCGCATTCGAGCCGCGATTTCGGCAAGGACATCATTCCCTACATCGTCTCGAACGGCAAAGCGGTGGCGCATCGCTTCGCCCATTCCTGCGTGCGTTCCGACTTCGAAAGCACACCCTATTGGCGAGACGTGGGCACGCTCGATGCCTATTGGCAGGCCAATATCGACCTCACCGACATCGTTCCCGAGCTCGACATCTACGACAAGTCCTGGCCCATCTGGACCTATTCGGAGATCACCCCCCCGGCAAAATTCGTGCATGACGACGAGGGCCGGCGCGGTTCGGCGATCTCCTCGCTGGTAGCCGGCGACTGCATCATCTCCGGTTCATCGCTCTACAAGAGCCTGCTCTTCACCGGGGTAAGGGCCAATTCCTATTCGCGTCTCGAAGGCGCGGTGGTCTTGCCGAAGGTCATGATCGGCCGTCATGCGCGGCTGACCAACGTCATCATCGACCATGGCGTGGTGATCCCCGAAGGCCTGGTCGTCGGCGAGGATCCGGAAATGGATGCCCGGCGTTTCCGTCGCTCGGAGGAAGGCATCTGCCTGATCACCCAGCCGATGATCGACAAGCTCGGCATGGCAGGCTGATGAAAGTCCTCTCGGTCACTTCCGAACTCTACCCGCTCGTCAAGACCGGAGGGCTCGCCGACGTCGCCGGCGCATTGCCGCTGGCGCTGAAGGCCTATGACATCGAGACCAAGACCCTGATTCCCGGCTATCCGGCCGTGATGAAGGCCATCCGCAATCCGGTGAAGCGCGCCGAATTCGCCGACCTCTTGGGCGTGCAGGCCAACCTCCTCGAGGCGCGCCACGAAGGCGTCGACATTCTCGTGCTGGACGCTCCGGCACTGTTCGAACGCGCCGGCGGTCCTTATGTCGATCCCAACAGCCGCGATTATGCCGACAACTGGAAACGCTTCGCCGTGCTGTCCAAGGCCGGCGCGGAGATCGCCACCGGCGCCATTGCCGATTGGCAGCCGGACCTTGTCCACGCCCATGACTGGCAAAGCGCGCTGACGCCGGTCTTCATGCGCTACGGCGAAGCGCCGGAACGGCCAAGCCTGATCACCATCCACAACATCGCCTTCCAGGGCCAGTTCGCCTCGGATATCTTCCCGGAACTCGGCCTGCCCGCCCACGCCTTCTGGGAAGCGCTCGAATATTACGGCACGATCAGCTACCTGAAGGGTGGTCTTGTCGCCGCCCACGCGATCAGCACGGTCAGCCCCTCCTATGCCGAGGAGATCCTGACGCCCGCCTTCGGCATGGGCCTGGAAGGCGTCATCGCCAGCCGCGCCGACGACCTCTACGGCATCGTCAACGGCATCGACGCCACCGTGTGGAACCCGGCGGCCGACCAGCTCATCGCCCAGACCTACACGTCCGCCGCGCTGAAGAAGCGCCAGGCGAACCGCGACGCCCTGGCCGCCCGCTTCTCGCTCGACAGTGACGACGGGCCGATCTTCTGCGTCATCTCGCGCCTGACCTGGCAGAAGGGCATGGACCTGCTGGCCGAAGTCACCGACACGATCGTCGCGGCAGGTGCCAAGCTCGTCATTCTCGGCTCGGGCGATCATGCGCTCGAATCGAGCCTGCTTGCGGCCGCAGCCCGCCACAAGGGCCGGATCGGCATGGTCGTCGGCTATGACGAACCGCTGTCGCATCTGATGCAGGCCGGTTCCGATGCCATCCTCATCCCGTCGCGCTTCGAGCCCTGCGGCCTCACCCAGCTCTACGCCCTGCGCTACGGCTGCGTTCCGGTGGTCGCGCGCACCGGCGGGCTGGCGGACACCATCATCGACGCCAACGAAGCGGCCCTCAACGCCCAGACCGCGACCGGCATCAAGTTCGCCCCCAGTTCGGCCGACGCCCTGCGCTCGGCGATCCGCCGCGCGGTGCGCCTTCACACCTCTGACAAAATCTGGGGTCAATTGCAGAAGCAGGGGATGAAATGCGACGTCTCCTGGGGCAGAAGCGCCGAGCGCTATGCCGAACTCTATCAACGCCTCGTCTCGAAAGGCCAGTAAGTCCATGATCTCGACCGTCGCCACCAAGCCCTTCGCGGACCAGAAGCCGGGGACCTCCGGCCTGCGCAAGAAGGTTCCGGTCTTCCAGCAGCCGAACTATGCGGAGAACTTCATCCAGTCGATCTTCGACAGTCTCGAGGACTTCGCCGGCAAGACGCTGGTGATCGGCGGCGACGGCCGCTACTACAATCGCGAAGTGATCCAGAAGGCGATCAAGATGGCCGCCGCCAACGGCTTCGGCAAGATCCTGGTCGGGAAGGGCGGCATTCTCTCGACCCCGGCCGCGTCGCACGTCATCCGCAAGTTCCAGGCCTTCGGCGGTATCATCCTGTCGGCCAGCCACAATCCCGGCGGCCCGACCGAGGATTTCGGCATCAAGTACAATATCGGCAATGGCGGCCCGGCGCCGGAGCGCATCACCGACGCGATATTCCAGCGCTCGCGCGTGATCGAAAGCTACAGGATCGTCGACGCCGCCGATGTCGATCTCGATGCGATCGGGATCACCGTGGTCGACGGTATGGCGGTGGAGGTGATCGACCCGGTCGCCGACTATGCCGCGCTGATGGAGGAACTGTTCGACTTCGGCGCCATCCGCAACCTGTTCGGTCTCGGCTTCCGCATGGTGTTCGACGCGATGAGCGCCGTCACCGGCCCCTATGCCAAGGAGATCATCGAGGCTCGCCTTGGGGCGCCGGCCGGCACCGTCCGCAACTTCATCCCCCTCCCCGACTTCGGCGGACACCATCCCGACCCGAACCTCGTCCATGCCAAGGAACTCTACGACGAGATGATGGCCGCTGAGGGCGCGCCCGATTTCGGTGCCGCCTCCGATGGCGACGGTGACCGCAATCTGGTGATCGGCAAGGGCATCTTCGTCACCCCGTCCGACAGCCTCGCCATCCTCGCCGCCAATGCCCATCTGGCACCCGGCTACAGCAAGGGTATTGCCGGCATCGCCCGCTCCATGCCGACCAGTGCGGCCGCCGACCGGGTGGCCGAAAAGCTCGGCATCGGCATGTATGAGACGCCGACCGGCTGGAAGTTCTTCGGCAATCTGCTCGATGCCGGCAAGGTGACCATCTGCGGCGAGGAATCGGCCGGCACCGGCTCGAACCATGTGCGCGAAAAAGACGGGCTCTGGGCCGTGCTGCTCTGGCTCAACATCCTTGCCGTGCGCGGCGAGAGCGTGCGCGACATCGTCACCCAGCATTGGGCGACCTACGGCCGCAACTACTATTCGCGCCACGACTACGAGGAAGTCGACAGCGACGCGGCCAACGGCCTGATGGCGGATTTGCGCGCCAGGCTTGCCACCCTGCCGGGCACGAAGATCGGTGATCTCGTCGTGACCGAGGCTGACGATTTCTCCTATCTCGATCCGGTCGACCAGTCCGTCAGCAACAACCAGGGCGTCCGCATCCTGTTCGAAGGCGGATCACGCGTCGTCTTCCGCCTCTCCGGCACAGGCACGTCGGGCGCAACGCTGCGCGTCTATATCGAGCGATATGAACCCGACGCCAGCCGCCACGACCTGGAGACGCAGGGCGCTCTTGCCGACCTGATCGCCGCGGCCGAAAGCCTCGCCGACATCCGCACCCGGACCGGCCGTGACGCGCCGAGCGTCATCACCTGATCGCCATCATGAACCGTATCGAAAACCGGCCGGGCGGCGTGTTGTTGACAGACAGGGGCGCGGAGTTCGCCGTCTGGTCGCACCATGCCGAAAGGATCGAGCTTTGCCTGTTCGACAAGGCGGGCCGGGCGGAGATTTGCCGCCTGCCAATGAGCCGCGGCGACGGCGATGTTCACAGCCTGCATGTCGACGGCGTGGTGCCCGGCGCCCGCTACGGCTATCGCGCCCATGGCCGCTATGCGCCGGACCAGGGCTTCTGGTTCGATCCGTCGAAACTCCTGGTCGACCCCTATGCCAAGGAGATCGACCGGCCCTTCGCCCACGATCCACGCCTCTCGGTATTCGGCACCGATACGGCGGCGCTGGTGCCGAAGGCGATCGTCACCGACGATCCGCTGGCCAGACCCATGCGCCCGCTGCTGCCCAAGGGCGGCTTCATCTATGAGGTCGCGGTCAAGGCCTTCACCCAGCGCCATCCGGATGTTCCCGCCGAACAGCGGGGAACGGTTGCGGCCCTCGCCCACCCCGCCGTCGTCAGGCATCTGAAGACGCTCGGCGTCGACGCGATCGAACTGATGCCGATCGTCGCCTGGATCGACGAGCGGCATTTGCCCCCACTCGGCCTGACCAATGCCTGGGGCTACAACCCGATCGCGCTGATGGCGCTCGATCCACGCATCGCGCCGGGCGGCATGACGGAACTGCGCGAAACCGTGCAGACGCTGCACGAGGCCGGTATCGGCGTCATCCTCGATCTTGTCTTCAATCACACAGGGGAAAGCGACAAGCTCGGCACGACGCTGTCCCTGCGCGGCCTCGACAACCTGTGCTGCTACCGTCATATCCACGACAATCCGGGCGTTCTGGTCAACGACACCGGCTGCGGCAACACCCTCGCCTGCGATCACCCCTTTATCCGCCGGCTGATCATCGACAGCCTGCGCCATTTCGTCATTCATGCCGGTATCGACGGCTTCCGTTTCGATCTCGCCCCGATCATCGGCCGGAGCGCGCATGGTTTCCACACCTCCTCCCGCACCCTGCACGCCATCCTGACCGACGAAGTGCTGGAAGACCGGGTGATGATCGCCGAGCCCTGGGATATCGGGCCGGGCGGCTACCAGCTCGGCAATTTTCCCGACGGCTTCCTCGAATGGAACGACCGGGCCCGCGACGACATCCGCCGCTACTGGCGCGGCGACGGCCATATGGTCGGTGCGCTTGCCACCGCGCTCGCGGGGTCTTCCGATACCTTCTCGCACGACGGCGGAACCGAAACCCGCAGTGTCAATTTCATCGCCGCGCATGACGGCTTCACCCTGTTCGATCTGGTCTCCCACAGCCACAAGCGCAACGGCCGCAACGGCGAACACAACCGCGACGGCCACGACGAGAACTATTCCTGGAACAACGGTGTCGAAGGCGAGCCTGACAACCACGACGTCCTGGCGCATCGCCGCCAGGACGTCGCCGCTCTTCTCTCCACCTTGTTTGCGACGCGCGGGACGATCATGCTGACCGCGGGCGACGAGCTCGGCCGGACCCAGCACGGCAACAACAATGCCTACTGCCAGGACAACGAGCTGACCTGGCTCGACTGGGAAAAGGTGGACGAGCACCTGATCGCCCATGTCGCCGACCTGTCGGCGATGCGAAAGCGGTTCTCCGTCTTCTCCGAGACGCGGTTCTTTTCCGGCGAGGCGGATGTCGCCTGGCTATCCGCCGCCGGAGAGCCGATGGCGGTTTCGGACTGGGAGGACGAGCAGGGTTCCGGATTTGTCATGCTGGTCAACAGCGCCGACTATGAACTCAAGACCGAGGTCAGGCTCGCCATCCTCTTCAACCGCTCCCGCACCGCTCTGGACTTCCATCTGCCGTCGGGCGAGAAGAAGAACTGGCGGCATCTGCCGGGTGATCGCCCGGTCCGACAGATCCGTCTCAAGCCGAGATCGGTCGAATTTTACGTCGAACGCTGATTTGTTCATTGTCCCTAGGCAAAGGCGCGCTATTCCCTGTTCGCCAGAGCCCCTGTAAGAATTTCTCGACTGCAACCATTGGTGAGGTTCCATGCCCCGTGAGATTTCCCTGTCCGAGGTTTCGTCGCTGATCGGCCAGGAGATCGGCGTGTCGAAATGGATCACCGTTGATCAGACCATGATCGACGCCTTTGCCGGCGCGACCGACGATCACCAGTTCATCCATGTCGATCCGGTCCGGGCAGCGGCCGAAACCCCGTTCGGCGGTACCATCGCCCACGGCTTTCTCACGCTGTCGCTGCTGTCGACCATGAACTACGACTGCCTGCCGAAGATCCGCGAACAGACGATGGGCATCAACTACGGCTTCGACAAGGTGCGCTTCATGACGCCGGTCAAATGCGGCAAGCGCATTCGCGGCCATTTCGTTTTGTCCGAGGGCCGTTTCCGCGGCGCCGGCATGATGATGACAGCCTATGACGTCACGATCGAGATCGAGGGCGAACGCAAGCCGGCGCTCACCGCCACCTGGATGACCATCATCCAGTTCGATCCGAAAGATCGTCCGGAAGGTCTGTGAACATGGACACGGCCGGAGCGGTCCGCCAGTCCTTCCTGCGGCAGGCAAAGGCCTGCGACGACCTTGGCTCGCCTTTCACCGCCCGCCTCTGCCGGATGGCCGCCGAGAGGCTGAACGAAGAGACTGCGGTCGGCCGGCAGCTGCTGCGGTGGCAAGGCGATCCAACGGGCGCCGGCGATGCCCTGGCGCTACGTTTTGCGGGCGCGTTGCATGCCGTCGTGCGCTCCGGGCAGGACCCGGAGCTTGCAGCGGCCTATCCGCCCAACAATACCGCAGACGACGAAAGCCTCTGGGCCGCGGTCGATGCGGCGCTGCGCCGAGACGAGGCTTTCATCCTGCAATGGCTGCGCTCGCCGCCGCAGACCAACGAAGTGCGCCGCTCAGGAGCGCTTTTGCCGGGTTTTCTCACCGTGGCCAGGCTGTTCGGCAAGCCGCTCATGCTGTCGGAAGTCGGCGCCAGCGCCGGGCTCAACCTGCAATGGGACCGCTATGCCTATCGGCTCGGCGACTTTGCCTGGGGGCCGGCCTCGAGCGTCACGCTCGCGCCCGACTGGGAGGGGCCGCCGCCACCGAAGGCCGATCTTCAGGTGTCAGAGCGGGCCGGCTGCGACCTCAATCCGCTCGACCCGGCATCAGGCGAGGACCGCGAGCGTCTCGCCGCCTATATCTGGGCCGATCAGGCGGATCGGTTGGAGCGAACCCGCGCCGCGCTCGAAATCGCCGCCGCGTCCGACCTGAAGGTCGATCGCGCCGACGCGATCCAATGGCTGGCAGAGCGCCTGGAACGGCCGCAGGGCGGATCGACCCATGTCGTCTACCATTCCATCGCCTGGCAGTATCTTCCGCAGGATCTGAAAGCTCGGGGCGAGGCGCTGATCGCGCAGGCCGGCGACCGGGCGACGTACGACGCACCGCTTGCCCGACTGCAGATGGAAGCGGACGGCAAACCGGATGGCGCAGCGCTCATCCTGCAGATCTGGCCGAGCGGCGAGCGCCACGAGATCGGCCGGGCCGATTTCCACGGACGCTGGGTCCAATGGAAGGGCTGGCCGGGACTGTAGCCCCGGCCACTTTTCACGCTTTACGCCGCAGCATCTTCCGCCGCCTCGGCCAGCAGGCCGAAGGCGTATTCGGCGAACGAGCGCCAGCACTCGACCCGGAAGGTCTCTTCGTCAATGCGATAGAGCACCATTTCGATCTTGCCGAACACCGTGCGGGTGACAGCGCCCACCGGGAAAGTGGAAAGCGACAGGTTCAGCGCGCAGCCGGCATTGATGGCATTGGCTGCACCCGGCCCCGATACGATGATCGCGGTATTCCGGTGCGAGACATCGGTCGCCGAATGAACGACGCCGGACGCGGCGCAGTCGGCCATCAGGTCGCCGCCCTTGTCGTCGATCAGCAGCCATTCGTCCGGGCCGAGCCAGAACGCCATGCGGCCCTTGGTGCTGGCAGAGCCCTTCGGCTTGACCGGCAGCTTGACGCCGAGCGACTTCGACAGCGCGGCGACGTCTTCGGCCCCGGCCCTCAGCGACACCCGCGTCGCGGGCTCGGCGGGCCTCAGCCGCACCGACGGCGAACCGCCATGGGCTCCGGCGAGTACGGACTTGCGTTCAGCGACGGTGACATCAGCCATGGATACGGCCCCCTTCCTTGTCAAAGAATACGGTATCGGTCACCTCGACCGCGATGGTCTTGTCCTTCATCGGCAGGTAGAGCGTTTCGCCCATACGCGCCCGACCGCCAACCAGCGTGGCGATCGCGATCGACCGGCCGAGATTTTCCGACCAGTAGGACGAGGTGACGTGACCGAGCATGGTCATCGGCTTCGGCTGGTTCGGATCGGCGACGATCTGGCCGCCCTCCTCCAGAACCTCGTTCGGGTTCTTGGTCAACAGGCCGACGAGTTGCTTGCGCCCTTCCTTGACCAGGTCCGGACGCTTCAGGCCGCGGATGCCGACGAAGTCCTTTTTCTTCTTCGACACGGCCCAGCCGTAGCCGGCATCATCCGGGGTCAGGGTGCCGTCGGTGTCCTGACCGACGATGATGTAGCCCTTCTCGGCGCGCAGCACGTGCATGGTCTCGGTGCCGTAGAGGCAAGCGCCGAGGCTTTCGGCGCGTTCCCAGATCTTCTGGAAGACATCAGCGCCGAAATCGGCCGGTACGTTGACTTCGAAGCCGAGCTCGCCGGTGAACGACACGCGGAACAGTCGGGTCGGCACACCGCAGAACTTGCCTTCGGCCACGCTCATGTGCGGGAAGGCTTCGTTCGAGATGTCGATGCCCTCGACGAAGGGCGCGATGATGTCACGGGCCTTCGGTCCCTGGACGGCAATGACCGCCCACTGCTCGCTCGACGAGGTGAGCCACACCTTGAGATGCGGGAATTCCGTCTGCAGATAGTCTTCCATGTGGTTGAGGACGCGCGGCGCGCCGCCCGTCGTCGTCGTCACGTGGAAGCGATCCTCGGCCAGGCGACCGACAACGCCGTCGTCATAGACGAAGCCGTCGTCGCGGGTCATGATGCCGTAGCGGCACTTGCCGGGCTTCAGCGTGTCCCAGGCATTGGTGTACATGAGGTTGAGGAACTCGGCCGCATCCGGGCCAACCACTTCGATCTTGCCGAGCGTCGAGGCATTGAACACCCCGGCGGCCTCGCGCACCGTCTTGCATTCGCGGTTGACCGCCGCATGCATGTCCTCGCCGGGACGCGGATAGTACCAGGCGCGCTTCCAGTTGCCGACATCCTCGAACGCCGCGCCGAGCGAAGCCTCATAGGCATGCATCGGAGTCTTGCGGGTCGGATCGAACAGCTCGCCGCGCGAGTGGTTGATCAGTGTGCCGAAGGTCACCGGCGTATAGGGCGCGCGGAAGGTGGTGAGACCCACCTTGGGGATCTCCTTGCCGAGCATTTCCGCGGCGATCGCCAGGCCGTGCATGTTGGAGAGCTTGCCCTGGTCGGAGGCCATGCCATTGGTGGTGAAGCGCTTGATATGCTCGATCGAGTGCATGCCCTCGCGCACAGCCAGACGGATGTCCTTGGCGCAGACGTCGTGCTGGAAGTCGATGAAGGCCTTGACGCTGGTGTCGCGCCCTGCCCCTTCGGCCGCACCGATCATGCCGCCGGTCCAGTTGAAGACATTGACGCCGGTCGGCGCCGACGAAACGGAGCCGGCCGCGCCGGCTTCCTTCGCCATCCGGGCGCCGGCTGCAAAGGCTTCGTCGATGATCGACTGCAGGTCGTCGGTGCCGTTGCAGGTGCCGACGCAGATGCTGTCCTGGGCATAGACGTCCGGCAGGAAGCGATCGTTGGCGGCGTCGAACTTCAACTTGCCGCGCGATTGCGAGAACAGATGAACGGACGGCGTCCAGCCGGCCGACACGATCAGCGCGTCGACCTCGATCTTGCGGGCGCTGCCGCTGCCGTTGCGCTTCACCGTCATCGAGCGGATGCGCAGGCGACCGGCCGTATCGGTGACGGAATGGCCGACCAGCACTTCGATGCCGAGCGAGCGGGCCTGGGCCAGCACCTTCTCGCCGGGCTTTTCGCGGCAATCGACGATCGCCGGAATGCTGATGCCGGCGCGCTTCAGGTCGAAGGCTGCCTCATAGGCCGAGTCATGGGCGGTATAGACACCGACCTTGGCTCCGACGGCGACGCCGAAATGGTTGAGATAGGTGCGCGCCGCGGACGCCAGCATGATGCCCGGCCGGTCGTTGTTGGCGAACACCATGTGGCGCTCGATCGAACCGGTGGCGAGTACGACCTTTTTGGTGCGGACCTGCCAAAGCCGTTCGCGCGGCAGGTTCTTGGCGGGCTTGGCCATGTGGTCGGTGACGCGTTCGGCGAGGCCGACGAAATTGTGGTTGTAGTAGCCGAAGGCCGTGGTGCGGGACAGGACCCGCACATTCGGCATGGCGGAAAGGCGCGCGGCCGTGGCCTGCGCCCAGTCATAGCCGTTCTGGCCGTCGATGGTTGCGCCGGTATCGTAATGGAAGGCACCGCCCAGTTCCGGCTGTTCGTCGCAGAGGATAACCTCGGCGCCGGTCTCGGCTGCGGCAAGTGCTGCGGCAAGACCTGCCGCACCGCCGCCGACGACGAGAACGTCGCAATGGGCATAACGGCTGGAATAGTGATCCGGATCTTCTTCCTTCGGCGCGACGCCAAGGCCGGCGGCGCGACGGATGAAGGGTTCGTAGACCGAGTGCCAGAAGGACTTCGGCCACATGAAGGTCTTGTAGTAGAAGCCTGCGGCGAAAAAGGGCGAGAAGAAGTCGTTGACCTCGCCGATGTCGAACGACAGCGACGGCCAGCGGTTCTGCGTCTCGACCTTCATGCCGTCGAACACTTCCTGCACGGTGGCGCGCACGTTCGGCTGGCGCCGGGCGGCATCGCGCGACACGTCGAGCAGCGCGTTCGGCTCTTCCGGACCGGCGGTCAGGATGCCGCGCGGACGGTGGTACTTGAACGACCGGCCGGCCAGATGCAGGCCGTTGGCCAGCATGGCGGAGGCAACGGTATCGCCCTCGTAGGCGGTGATGCTGCGGCCGTCGATGGTGAACCGGGCGGTGCGGGCCGGCGTCAGGCGACCCTTCCCGGGGATACGATTGGCGCCGCTCATTTCGACGCTCCCTTCTCGAGTGCGTTCGGGAGGAAGGCCGTGACATCCGCCTTCGGCTCGCCGGCCTTGTAGGTCAAGTGGATCTTGTCGCTGACGGAATCGCGCACCGCGTTGAAGAAGCGGCCGCAGCCATGCATGTGGCGCCAGCGTTCGAAGATGAGGCCCTTCGGATTGTCGCGCAGGAAGAAGTAGTCCGCGAACTCTTCATCCGTGATGTCGGCAATGTTGGACGGGCGGGCGATATGCGCCTCGCCGGCGGCGCGGAATTCGAGCTCGGAACGCTCTTCCTCGCAATAGGGGCATTTGATCAGCAGCATGATGAACGTCCTTTGAGGATCAGTGCGCCACGGCGGCAGCTGCCGCCTCGTCGATCAGGCGACCGGTGCGGAACCGGTCGAGGGTGAGGCCCGCCGCCAGGCGGTGTGGCTCGCCCTTGGCGATCAGGTGTGCGAAGAGGTTGGCCGAGCCGGGCGTCGCCTTGAAGCCGCCGGTTCCCCAGCCCGCGTTGACGAACAGGTTCGGCACCGGCGTGATGCCCTGGATCGGCGAACGGTCCGACGTGTTGTCGGTGATCCCGCCCCACTGGCGCATCATCTTGACGCGGCGGAACATCGGGAACAGCTCGCAGATGGCATCGAGCGTATGCGTGATGATCTGCAGGCCGCCGGTCTGCGAGTACGAATTGTACTGGTCCGTACCGGCGCCGATGACGAATTCGCCCTTGTCCGACTGCGAGATATAGGCGTGCACCGTGTTCGACATCACGACGCAGGGGAAGATCGGCTTCATCGGCTCGGACACCAGCGCCTGGAGAGGCGTCGAATGCAGCGGCAGGCGGACGTCCGCCATGCCCATGACGACCGAATTGTGGCCCGAGGCCGATACGCCGACCTTCTTCGCACCGATGAAGCCGCGATTCGTCTCGACGCCCGTCACCTCACCGTTCGGGCCGCGGCGGATGCCGGTGACTTCGGTGTTCTGGATGATGTGAACGCCGCGATCAGAAGCCGCGCGCGCATAGCCCCAGGCGACCGCGTCATGGCGGGCCGTGCCGCCACGCCGCTGCAGGGCCGCGCCGTTGATCGGGTAGCGGGCCGTCTTGGCGATGTCGAGCGGCGGGCAGAAGCCCTTGGCCTGCTCGGGCGTCAGCCACTCATTGTCGATGCCATAGAGATTGTTGGCATTGATATGGCGCTTGAACGACTGCTGGTCGTGCACATTGTGCGACAGCATCATCACGCCGCGCGGCGAGTACATGACGTTGTAGTTGAGATCCTGGCTCAAGCCTTCCCACAGCTTCAGGGAATGCTCGTAAATGTCCATGCTCTCTTCATAGAGGTAGTTGGACCGGATGATCGTCGTGTTGCGGCCCGTATTGCCGCCACCGATCCAGCCCTTCTCGATCACGGCGACATTGGTGATGCCGTGTTCCTTGGCCAGATAATAGGCCGCGCCGAGGCCGTGGCCGCCGCCGCCGATGATGATCACGTCATAAGCCTGACGCGGCTCGGGGGAGACCCACTGGGCTTCCCAGCCCTTGTGAGCTCTGAGCGCCTCGCGGGCTACGGCAAAAACCGAATATTTGCGCATTCGCCTCTAACTCCTGTAGTTAAGGCAATTGGATAGGCTAGCATCAGTGGCAGATCCATATGCGTCACGACCGCCCTTTTGCGACGTACCGACATCCGTCTTTCGACACGCCATCGCTAGCCGCATCTCAGGACGAAAATTCTTGCCGCAAACGCCTGCGCCATATGGACTTCGCAGAGGCAATCTGTTATCTGGCCTCCCTAATCGCAGGGCCCAGGCCCTCGTGAAAGCATTGCCTTTTATTCCGCTGACGGCCTGACTTTAGCGGGATTGCAACTCAAAACCAAAGGAACGGGATAAACGTGCAGGTACTAGTCCGCGACAACAACGTTGACCAGGCGCTCCGCGCGCTCAAGAAGAAGATGCAGCGCGAAGGCATCTTCCGCGAAATGAAGATGCGCGACTACTACGAAAAGCCGTCGCAGAAGCGTGCACGCGAAAAGGCTGAAGCGGTTCGCCGCGTTCGCAAGCTGGCTCGCAAGCGCATGCAGCGCGAAGGTCTGATCGCTGCGCCTCCGGCACGCGTCGCCCGCTGATCTGTCGTTTTTTCGACGTTTTCCGATGTTCTAAGGGCGGGGGCGATCGTTTCGCCGCCGCCTTTTCCTATATACTCAACATCGCTGCCGTTCGGTCCCTCGGCGGCGGCCAGACCGCCGGACAAATTGGCCCGCCATGATTGATCATACGCTCTTCCAGACATCCAGGATCTCTGTCGCCGGCACCCGCCGCCTTGCAGGCATGGTCGCGGTCGCCGCGCTCATCGGCCTCGCCGGATGCCAGTCGATCGAAACCTCGGACACGATTCGCATCGACCGGGAACAGGGGTCTGATGAGAACATCGCGTCGCTGTCGTCGGTCATCGCCGCCAACCCGCGGGATCCGGAAGGCTACAACGTCCGCGGCTCCGCCTATGGCCGGGCCGGCCAGTTCAACAAGGCGCTGGACGATTTCAACACCGCCCTGCAGCTCAATCCGAACTTCTACCAGGCCTATGCCAACCGCGCGCTCGTCTACCGCAACATGGGCAAGCCGGTCGAAGCCGCCAAGGATTACAACGCAGCACTCCGCCTGAACGCCAATTACGACGTCGCCTATATCGGCCGCGGCAATATCTACCGACAGGCCGGCCGGATCGACGAAGCCTTTGGCGATTTCAATCGCGCCATCCAGCTCGACACCACCGACGGACGCGCCTACCACAATCGCGGCCTGATCTATCAGCTGCGCGGCCAGCACGACAAGGCGATCGACGACTTCTCGAAGGCCATCTCGCTCTCGCCGAGCGCGCCAGAGCCGTATAACGGTCGCGGCGTATCCTACGTCGCCCTGAACGACGACGAGAACGCGTTCGCCGACTTCAACCACGCCATCGAGCTCAACGGCAAGATCGCCGAGTCCTGGGCCAACCAGGCGCTGATCTACGAGCGTCGCGGCGACAAGGCCCGTGCCGCGAAGTCGTACTCGCACGCCCTCGGCCTCGACCCCAAGTATCTGCCCGCGCAGCAAGGTCTCGCCCGCACACGCGGCGGCGGCGCCTGATCAGGCGCACGAAAGCCGGAAAATCCAAATGAAGAGCCGGCCACGCGCCGGCTTTTTCTTGCCCTTGCCTGCCGGGCCAACGGCGCAGAGGCGGCGACGCAGTCAGCCCCGCTTTCCGAAGATGAGCCGCAACGGCCGTCTTCTGGCTTCCTGGCACAGGCTGGAGAACACGGCAGCCATGGATGCGCCCACCAACCCGCCGGCAATGATCAGCAACAGGCTGGCAAGGGCAAAGCCGATCGCAGCGGTGGCAAAGCCGCAAAGCGCAGTCAACAGCACCGACAGCGGCCAGCGCGCGGTTTCATCCAGCGGCAACACGACCGCAGCCCCGGCCAGCATCGCAGCCGAGGAACTCAACCAGAATGCCAACGGGACGTTCGTGACAAGAAAGACGGTGGCCATCAACACGATTGCCGCCGCGAGAGCGACCTGCATGGAGCGCACCCAGTGCGACGACAGCCGTAATTGGCGCTCCGGCCAGAGGCGTTGCAGGAAGAGGGCGCCGCCACCGCCCAGCACGAGCGAACCGGCGATCGCCGCGATCATCGCCGCACCAATACGTTCGAGCTCACCGGGCGCCATGTGGGAGTTCCAGAACGAGGCATTGGTGCCGGTCGCGGCGAAGGAGAGAAGCAGCGCGACGAGACCGTAGAGAACCAGAAAGCCGGTGAGCGCCAGCGGGATACGCGCAACCGACACGCCGATCGCGGCCCCGGCACCCAGGGTGCCGCCGACGCCGAGGGCAAGCACGACAAGCAGGAGGTTGCCGAAGGACGGCTGGGCGGCAAGAATCGCGGCCAGCGCCGCGAAAGCCAGGCCGCATGCCAAAGGGGGAACGATCGCGTGCAGCGGATGCCCCTTGGCGCCACGCACGGCAGCGAGCACGAGAAGCACGATAGCGCCGAGATCGCAGATGACGGAAAGACCCTGCATGGCCGGCCCTACGGATCGCGGCGCGTCACGGCGGTAATCCGCCGGAAGGCGATCAGAAGGCCGGCGACCACGCCGGCCGAGGCCAGGAGCAATGCCGCAAACGACAGGCTGCGCGCCTCGCCGGGCGGGAGCATGGCCACGGACTGGATCGCCCCGCTCGAGATCACGCCGGCAACAAGCCCGGCGATCAACACGAATGACTGGCGATGCCCCCGCAAGCTGCGCGATACCATCAACCAGCCGGCGCAAACCGCCAGCACGAACACGGCCAGTCTAAAGAAAAACGGATCGGATGCGGCGGCGAACATGCTTGCGCCCTTCCCCAGCCGCCTGGCGATCAACGCATCATGAAGACGCCGGCGACCGTCAGTACGACGAGAACGATCAGACCACCGAAGAAACCAGCGCCGCCGAAGAAACCGGCTGCCATGGCGAGCATCAGCGCAACGAGGAAGACGGTGCTGTACTTGGTTGCGGAGATGAAGAGACCATAGGTCTTCTCATGCTCGTTGTAGTTCATCGATGCACCGGTTTCGACCGGACCGCTGTGGTGTTCGCTCATGATCTGTCTCCCCTTGGGCCCACCGCATCACGCCTGTGGCGGGCCGCCGACTTGAATTTCGTCAGGTGCCGAGTTGCGTCGAAGACGCCTCCCCTGTTTCCGCCTTACACAAAGCCACCGCGAAGCGCAATGGATCAGAGCGGCAGATCCACTCCGAGATCCCCCGCCGGCATGTAGCGAGCGGTCGGCAGGATGGTCAGCGGCGGCAGCGTGCTCACTTCGCCGCGCGAGAACATCATGCGCCGCTCGCTCGGTGAGGAGATGAAGAAGGGGAAACGGGTCAGGAGCTTGCGCCCGACATCCTTCGTATCGGTCGCCATCAGGGTAAGGTCGATATTGTATTTGCCGCAGTTCCGGGTCGGCGGCACGATGGTCTGGGCATAGAAGACGCGCTTGTAGAAGGCGGCGTGCTGCGGGCTGACGAGCTGGAGCACGCGGTCTGTGTCAAAATAGGCCGCCGCCATGATGGCGATCCGCAAGGTGAGGTAAGGAATGGCCGGCATTTCCTTCATGATCGCCGGATCTGCGGCAAAGCGGACTGGATCGATCAGGGACATGCCGGCATCGAGGAACGCGTCGATCTCCGCCGGGAAGATGTCCCGCGACGAGCTCACCCGGTGGTCCGGCGTGACATGGTGCATGCGCACCGTGCTGATGAGTTGCTCATCGTAGTAGACGCCGAACACATAGGCCTGGGGATCGAAGTCGACGTCGTCGATCAGCTGCGTACCGCTGAGCGGCAGGATGTCGGCCATCTTGTAGGCCTTGTAGCGGATGCGCGCGACCTCCTCCATGTCCTCGCTGCTCTCGACCCGGCGGTACTCGACATGGTCGAGAATTTCCATGAGCTTTGCCGAGAAGCTCTCAGTGACCGAGGTGTGAAGGTTCATCCGATTTCTCGCGGTTTACGTTTCGTTAACCAACACTAGCAATCCCCGAGGGGTTGCGCAGTTGCGAAATCTTGTACTGCGACCATTTACCGTTCGTTAAGGTTAACAAATGCTTAGAAAACATGGTTAACCGAGAGTTGCAATGGAATATGCACCCTCTAAATGCAGGGGATTTTAGAGTTGGAGATTTTCTGGGACGTCAGGCGACGTGCGCGGCGGCGGCGGGAACCAGCTTCTTTTCCGCCCGCTCGGCCAGATCGCTAACGGCAGCCGAGGCGATCGGCATCGAATAGACGTAGCCCTGGATGAGGTCGGCCAGGTTATATTTGGCCAGCAAGGCGAGTTGCTCCTGGGTTTCCACCCCTTCGACGATGATGCCGAGATCGAGCTGGCGCGACAGCGTGACGATGCCGCGCAAAAGCTTCAGCCGCTTGGCATCCTCGCCGATATTGCGCACGAACGACCGGTCGATCTTGACCTGGTCGACCGGCAGCGAGTCGAGATAGCTGAGGCTGGAGAAGCCGGTGCCGAAGTCGTCGATCGCGATGGTAATGCCGTGCTTGCGCAAATCCTCGAGAATGAGGCTGACCGCCGCAAGTTCCTCGATCAGGCTCGATTCGGTGACTTCGAGATGCAGCCGCCTCGGATCGAGGCCCGACTCGGCAAGCGCGTCGAGAACCGTCTTGACGATGTCGTCGTTGCGCAGGTCCAGCACGGACAGATTCACCGAAACGCCGATCGGCTCCGGCCACGTCGTGCAATCGCGGCAGGCCGTGCGGATCATGAAACGGGTGATGTCGGTAACGATCCCCATTTCTTCGGCGATCTGGATGAAGATGTTCGGCGGGATCGCGCCCTTCTCCGGATGCGTCCAGCGCGACAGCGCCTCGCAGCAGGCGATCCGCGATCCGTCGGGCACGAACATCGGCTGATAGACCACCTGCAGCGCGTCGCTCTCCACGGCCGTCTTCAGATCGGTCTTCAGCCGTTGCCGCTCGATATAGCGCGCATCCATTTCCTGGGCGAAGACGGTGAAGTTGCCCTTGCCGCGCGACTTCGATTCGAACACGGCCAGATCGGCCTTGATCTGCCATTCCTCCATGCGCAGCTCGGCACTTTCGATCAGCACCGCTCCGGCGCAGAATGTCACGGCAAAGCTCGTGCCATCGATGTCGTACTGGCCGGCAATGTCTGCATGGATGGCGCGCATGCGCCGCTCGATGTCCGGGCTTTCCTCGAGGTTGGGGAAGAACAGCACGAACTGGTCGCCGACGAGGTGGCCGACGATCGCCTCCCCCGCAGCAAGCTTCAACAGCCGATGGGCGATCTCGGCGAGCAGCCGGTCGCCCGTCACATGGCCCTTCATGTCGTTGACGTGTTTGAACTCGTCGACGTCGAGGACCATGAATCCGATCTCGCCGCTCTTCTTGCGCGCCGCGATCTGGTCCTTGACGAGATCGGCGAAGTAGCCGCGCTGCGGCAGGCCCGTGAGGGAATCGAACCGCACCATGTGCAGGATCTTGCGGTCGGCGCGGACGCGCGCGGTAACATCCTCGAAGATCAGCACGACGCCGCCTTCGGGGCGACGGCTGGCGGAAAATTCGAGCACGAGATCCTCGGAAAACTGCATGATGGCACGCGAGATCGTGCCGTCCATCAATTGCGCGAGCTGGCGCTGGATCAGGCTCGGCATGGAACCGTCGACAAAGGTGTGCCGCACCCCATAGCGCAGCACCACGTCGAGGTCGCAGTTCTTCAGCCGGTAGCGGTCGCCGAGATTGAGCAGTTCGCAGGCCTTGCGGTTGATCACCTCGATGCGGTTCTGCGGATCGAGCATGAGCAGGCCGTGCGTCATGTTGTTGAGCGCAGTGTCGAAGGTCTCGGCGATCAACACGTTCTCGCGCGCGATGATGACATTCTTGTAGAGGAAGTCGCGTACACCGTTGGCCATCTTGCGGGTGGTCAGCATGAACGGCAGCAGCATGATCGAGAGAATGACCATGTGCAGGTCGCCGACCATCAGGCAGCCGATCATGATCGGCAGGCTGGCGGTCGCCGTCTGCAGGTTGACCGCCAGACGCGAGCCGAAATTTCGCCCGACGACGGACACCATCGACGCCATGGTGACCGCGATGCAGGCGAGCTCGGCGAAGGGATCCTGGATGACGGCGATGGCATAGCCGCTGCCGACGCCCAGCACCGTCGTCGTCGCCACGCCGCCATAAAGATAGATGCGCTCCCAGTCGGCGATCTCGTCGCGACGAAGGGCAGCCTTGTCGATCTGGTCGAACTTCATGAACCAGTAGATGCGGAAAAGGCAGATCAGCGAGAAGACCGCGATGAGCCAGAGATAGAATACGGAGCCTGACTTCTGATAGACCGCGACATAGGTCAGGATATGGACCAGCATGCCGGTAAACAGAGTCTGCCTGTTGCCGAACAGCGAGCTGACGAAGGACAGGTAAACGTCCGTCGGCACAGCTTTCGTGCTTTGAGCCTTCATCTGTTGGCCTCCTTATCCTCGCAACCTATGCAAAACGATTTAAAAATCGATTGCCAAGGACACCGGAAAATCCATAGTCGACCATCGCCTGCCACGCGGTCGAGACTGGTCTCGCGGCAACTCGCGGCAAAGGGCGCCGAGCCATGAGCGATCGTTGCCTCATTCTCGCACGGAAGGCAATTCGGGACTGCCAATCGAGTAAAGCCCGGTGAAACGCATATAGCCCTCCTGCCCCGAAATGACACACTTCGCCAGGCCTGGAAGGAGAGTCGGACAGGCCTCCCGGCTCAGGCTTCGCCCGGTGGCAAAATTGACGAAATGCATTAGACGAAAGACTATGCCGGTCGGGCCGTCATATTGTGAAAAGGCCGGAAACCCGGCGAGTTGACCCGTTGCGTGATACATGCCCATGCTCTAAGGACGAGGCACTCTCTGGGGAAAAACGATATGGGAATGTTTCTAGCGTTCAGCAGGTTGATCGACGCGATCAGCCAATTTGTCGGCAAGGTGGCCGAGTTCCTTGTCTTGCTCTGCTGCCTGATCAGCGCGGGCAACGCCATCATCCGCTATATGTTCAACTACAGCTCCAACGGCTGGCTCGAGATTCAGTGGTATCTCTTCGCCTTCGTCGTTGTGCTCGGCGCCTCCCACACATTGCGCAACAACGAACACGTCCGCGTCGATCTCTTCTACGGTTCGGCTTCCGAACGCGGCAAGCTCTGGATCGATGTCTTTGGACTGGTGCTCCTGCTGATCCCGGCCTGCATCTATCTGACCTGGCTGTGCTGGCCCTTCTTCCTGCTGTCCTATCAGCAAGGCGAGATTTCCTCGAATGCCGGCGGTCTCATTCGCTGGCCGGTAAAACTCATGCTGGTGACGGGGTTCGGACTGCTGACTTTGCAGGGCATATCGGAGTTGATCAAGCGCGTATCGGCCCTGACCGGGCGGATTGAGATCGATACAAAATACGAAAAGCCGCTTCAATAACAAACCGATCTGGGGGATAACGCTTTGTTCGACTACGGTATCATTCCACCGGCGATGTTCTTGGGCATGGTCGTTTTCATGCTCTACGGCTTCCCCGTGGCGTTCTCGCTCGCTGCCGTCGGCATGTTCTTCGGCATCATCGGCATTGCCACTGGCCACTTCAGCGACCTGTTCTTGCAGGCCCTGCCGATGCGCTTCTTCGGCATCGTCTCGAACGACCTGCTGCTGGCCATCCCGTTCTTCACCTTCATGGGTGCCATTCTGGAACGATGCGGCCTCGCCGAGGACCTTCTTGAAGGTACGGGCAAGCTCTTCGGCGCCATTCCCGGCGGTCTTGCCTATGCGGTCATTCTGGTTGGCGCGATCCTCGGCGCCATCACCGGAACGGTGGCCGCTTCGGTGATCACGATGGGCATGATCTCCCTCCCCATCATGCTGCGCTACGGTTACAGCCCGCGGCTTGCAACCGGCGTCATTGCCGCATCTGGAACGATCACCCAGGTCATTCCGCCGTCGTTGGTTCTCGTCGTGCTCGCCGATCAGCTCGGCAAGTCGGTCGGCGACATGTATCTCGGCGCCATCGGCCCCTCGATCCTGCAGGTGGGGCTCTTCATCCTCTACATCTTCGTCCTTTCGATCATCAAGCCGAAGCTGATGCCGCCCCTTCCGAAAGAGGCACGCGGCGACTTCAGCTGGGCGCTGGTCGGAAAGGTTCTGGCCGGCATGCTGCCGTCCGTCGTCCTGATCTTCCTGGTGCTCGGCACAATCTTCATGGGCCTCGCCACGCCGACCGAAGCCGGCGCCCTCGGGGTCGTCGGTGCGATGGCACTGGCAGCGATGCACCGCCGCCTGACCTGGCCGCTGATCCAGGATGCGATGCGGTCCACGATGAGCATCACATCCATGGTGGTGATGATCCTCATCGGCTCGACCGTATTCAGCCTCGTCTTCCAGGGCATGGACGGCTCGCGCTGGATCGAGCACATGCTTTCCGGAATTCCCGGCGGCCCGGTCGGCTTCCTGATTTTCGTGAACATTTTCATCTTCATCCTGGCGTTCTTCCTCGACTTCTTCGAAATCGCCTTCATTGTCGTGCCGATGCTGGCACCGGTGGCCTCGGCCCTCGGCATCGACCTGATCTGGTTCGGCGTGCTGCTCTGCGTGAACATGCAGACCAGCTTCATGCATCCTCCATTCGGCTTCGCGCTGTTCTATCTGAGAAGCATCGCGTCACGGGATGTGAAGACCTCCGACATCTACATGGGCGCCCTGCCCTGGGTCGGCATGCAGTTGCTCCTGGTGGCGATCATCATCTTCTGGCCGGAGTCTGTGACGATGTGGCTCGACAAGGGTCCTCAGGTCGATCTGAACAGCGTTCACATCGAAATTCCGGGCTTTGGCCAGGGTGGAGGCATGTCTCTTCCGCCGCTGGGCTCGGATGGCGGCAACGGCGCGCCGAACTTTGGCCTGCCTCCGCTCGGCGGCGATGCTGGGCTGCCCGGCCAGGCTCCTGCCACCGGCGCCCCGGCTCCCGACCTCAGCCAGCCACCGGTGATCAAGTAAAAGCGTCGGCGGCACTCGCAGGGCGCCGCCTCTCGTCGCAGAAATGACCAGAAGCCCCGGCCACGTCCGGGGCTTCTTTTTGCCTGCGGACGGTCGCCGCACCGGATACACGCGGTTCACCGCCCTTACCGCGACCAATCCGGATTCAACGCCTTCGGCCGTGTTCGGACCGTGTCAGCGCCCGTCACGTCTGTAAGCAGGTACGCAACAAAAAGCCCCGGGCTCGCGCCCGGGGCTCCGCGTTTCAGGATCGTCGCGTGGAAGCTTAGAGCTTGCCGGCGCGCTGCTGGATCATCATGAACGTGTCGAAGGTGTATTCGCCGAGCTGTGCCCAGAGATAGGCATCCTTCTTGAAGGCCAGCTGGTCATCGTAGACCTTCTTGAAGAACGGGCTCTGAGCCGACAGTTCAGCGTAGATCTCGAGGGCAGCCTGGTAGCAGGCTTCCAGGATTTCCTGGCTGAACGGACGCAGCACCGTGCCTTCGGCCACAAGCTGCTTCAGAGCCTGCGGGTTCTTGGCGTCGTACTTGGCCATCATGTTGGTGTTGGCGAAGGCGCAGGCATCCTGCAGGATCGCCTGGTAGCTCTTCGGCAAGCTGTTGTACTTCTCCAGGTTGAAGAAGCCGTGAACGACCGGTCCACCTTCCCAGAAGCCCGGATAGTAGTAGTACTTGGCGACCTTGTGGAAGCCGAGCTTGGAGTCGTCATACGGACCGACGAATTCGGCCGCGTCGATCGTGCCCTTTTCGAGCGCGGGATAGATGTCGCCGCCGGCGAGCTGCTGCGGCACGACGCCAACCTTCTCGAGAACCTTGCCGGCGAGACCGGCAATGCGCATCTTCAGGCCCTTGAGGTCGTCGACCGTGTTGATTTCCTTACGGAACCAGCCGCCCATCTGAACGCCGGTATTGCCGGCCGGCAGGCCGTAGACGCCCTGCGTGGCATAGAATTCATTCATCAGCGTGTTGCCGTTGCCCTGGTTGAACCAGGCGTTCTGCATACGCGCATTGAGGCCGAAGGGGATTGCGGTGCCGAAGGCGAAGGTCGGTTCCTTGCCCCAGAAATAATAGGAGGTGGTGTGGGCTGCTTCGACCGTGCCGCCGGCGACCGCATCGAGCGCCTGCAGGCCGGGGACGATTTCGCCGGCAGCAAAGACCTGGATCGAGAAATTGCCGTCCGTAGCAGCTGCAACGCGTTCGGCAATGTCGACTGCGCCACCGTAAATCGTGTCGAGCGACTTCGGGAACGAAGACGTCATGCGCCAGGTAATCTTCGGGTTCTCCTGGGCGATGGCAGGCGCTGCCAGCACCGTGGATGCGGCGGCACCGGCACCGGCCACGCCCGCTTTCTTGATAAATGAACGACGATCCATGAATTGACCTCCCATCATGGTTTGCTCCAAACGGGGGAAACCTTGCGCCCCCTCCCGCTGGCAATGCCGGCGAGATAACCATTTTGTCCAAAGCGTTTCAAGCGCTGCCGCAATATTCTTTCGACGTAGAAAGCCTTTCAGTTGCTTTGTCGGCGCGACGACTGCCTAAAGCTTGTAATAGTTGCTTTTTTAGGCAATTCGCCAACCTCTCGCACAATCCGGCCAAGGGCACGCCGGTCATTCCGAACACCCCGATCCGACCGGAATTCGCCGGCCGTGCAGCCGGGTTCGAAATTATCAATAATCAACCACGAGCGGTGCGATCCGCGATGTGCCCGTCGAGGCAGTCAGCCATATATCGCCAAGATGTACGATCCCGGACACAGACAGGGCAAAGGCGACCATTCCGCAAAGATCGCATATTGACTTCTCCCCCCGGCTCACTCCAAGAAATGCGGAGCCGCACAGGCCTTCCCCGGAGTCTTTGATGCCCAAACCAATCATTGCCATTCCCGCCGATATTCGTGAATTCGACGGTACGAGCTGGCACGCCGCGCAGAACCAGTATGTCAGGGCCGCCCTGAAGGTCGCCGACGTCATGTCCTTCATCATCCCGGCCTTCGAGGACGGCAACGAAACCGATGCGCTGCTCGACCGCGTGGATGGCCTTCTGGTGTCCGGTTCGGCCACGAACGTGCATCCCTCGCTCTACGGCGCCGAAGCGCGCGACAGCGACGGCCCCTTCGATCCGGCGCGCGATGCGACCACCCTGCCGCTGATCCGCCGCGCTCTCGAACGCGGCATCCCGCTGCTTGCCATCTGCCGCGGCATCCAGGAACTGAATGTCGCGCTCGGCGGCACGCTGGCCACCGAGATCCATGAACAGGAAGGTGTCTGGGATCATCGCAAGCCGCAGCATCCCGACCGCGACGTGATGTACAGCATCCGCCAGGACGTGGTCGTCGCCGAAGGTTCTTGCATCGCCCGCTATCTCGGCGCGGGCTCGATCCCGGTCAACTCGCTGCACCGCCAGGCGATTTCCAGGACCGCGCCCGGCCTTCAGGTCGAAGCGGTTGCCGATGACGGCACAATCGAGGCCGTCTCGGTGATCGACGCCAAGGGCTTTGCCATCGGCGTGCAGTGGCATCCGGAATACTGGGCGGAAACCGACCGCCCGTCGCGCGCGCTGTTCGAGGCTTTCGGCGACGCCGTGCGCGCCTACGTCAAGACGAAGGCGTAAACGTCCACTCGCCGTCTGGATCGCCTCAGGGCTTCTGAGGCGTTTCCGGGACCGGCGTCAGCGCCCGTCCCGTCTTGAACCAGGCAATCAGATTGTCGGCCACGAGATCGGCCATGGCGTTGCGCGTCGGCACCGAGGCCGAAGCCACATGCGGCAGCAGCGAGACGTTGGGCAGGTCGATGAGCGCCTGCGGCACCTGCGGTTCGTTCTCGAACACGTCGAGTCCCGCCGCGGCAATCGTCCCATCCTTGAGCGCTGCGATCAGCGCCGTCTCGTCGACCGTCGTGCCGCGACCGACATTGATCAGGACGCCGTTCGGCCCGAGCGCCTTCAGCACATCGGCATTGATCGACTTCACCGTCTCCGGCGTCTTCGGGACGATGGATATCAGCGTATCGACCGCTTCGGCCAGTTCGATCAGGCTCGCATAGTGGCCGTAGCCGACATCGGTGCGCGGCCGGCGCGTGTGATAGCTGATCCTGACCTTGAAGGGTTCGAGCCGGCGCGCGATCTCGAGCCCGATCCGGCCGAGGCCCTGGATGCCGACGTGCCGGCCCTTCAGCGAGAGCGGCGACAGAGGATACGGCCCCTCCGCCGACCACCGGCCCTGCCTGAGCCAGGTTTCGGCCTGCGGCAGTTGCCGCACCGTGTTGATCAGCAGCGCGATCGCGGTGTCGGCGACCTCGTCGTTGAGAACATCCGGCGTGTTGGAGACGATGACGCCTCGCCGCGCTGCGGCCGCGACATCGACCCCGTCATAGCCGACGCCGAAACTGGCGATCATTTCCAGATTGGGCAGCGCCTCGATCCAGTTGGCCGGCAGCGCACCGGAAACCGCGACGCCGCGGATCGCCTCGGCGTCCCCCCTGGAAATCTCCAGCTCCTTGCCATGCGGCACGGCACGGATCTCAAAATGTTCGGAAAGCCTGTCGACGACCCGCGGATTGATGCGGCCCGGCACAAGAATGGTGACACGCGCGTTCGGCATGGTCGGCCCCATGATTGGTGTTATCGGCGGTGGATCGGGCCGGTGGACTGGCGAATGCGCATTTCCGGCTTGATCAGGTGAATGCCGTCCGGCTCGTGGCTGCCAGCCAGCTTGTCGAGCAGCGCGCGCGCGGCAAGCCGCCCGACTTCCGCCTGGCCGTTCCACACCGTGGTGAGCGCCGGCGTGGCGATCGAGGCTTCCTCCAGATCGTCATAGCCGGTGACCGAAATGTCCTGTCCCGGCACCAGACCGGCGCGGGCGATGCCGTTCATCAGGCCGATGGCGACAAGATCGTTCCAGCACACAGCGGCGGTCGGCTTCTGCGGCAGCGAGAGGAAATGCACCGCCGCCTCGAAACCGCCCTGCTTGGTGCGGGGTCCCGGAATGCGCAGTTCCGGATCCACCTCCATGCCCGCCTTGCGCAGCGCATTGACATAGCCCTGGTAACGGTCGCGGCCGGTCGACGTCTGGTCGGTGCCGCCGATCATGGCGATCGTGCGGTGCCCGAGGCCGATCAGGTGGTTGGTGGCCAGCGAAATGCCGTAACTGTCGTCGCCGCGATAGGTCGGCACGTCGAGCCCGTCCATCTGTCGGGCGATCAGGATCGCCGGCATGTTGTTGTCTTCGGCGAGCTTGATGTCCTCGACCGGCGTGCCGATCGCCGGCGACATGATGACGCCATCGCCGCCAAGCTGCAGCAGCGTCTCGATGAAGGTGCGCTGCTTCTCGACTGAATCGTAGTGGTTCGACAGGATGAAGGTGTGGCGGCTGCGATCGAGCTCGCTCTCGATGGCTTTCAGGATTTCGCCGTAGAACGGGTTCATGATGTCGTGCACGACAACGCCGATGATGCCCGAGCGGGAGGTGCGGAGACTGGCGGCGCGGCGGTTATAGATATAGCCCAGCGCCCGTGCCTGTTCCTTGATCTTCTCGCGCGTATCGGCCGCCACCAGCGGACTGTCGCGCAGCGCGAGCGAAATGGTCGCCGTCGACAAACCCAGCGTTTCGGCGATCGTTGACAGTTTGACTTTCTGAGCCACTTTGCCTCCCTTGGCGGTCCGATGCATGCTTCCCGTTTTCCTCCAGCACACTTAAACAGTTTAATTAAATAATTTAAGTGCGCATATCAATTCCCGGCTCCCCGGAAAAAAGGCGGGCTATTCAGCTTTTTGCCGTCTGTTCGTGCAGGTTTTCCTCGACCGCCGCCAGCAGCTTCACCAGTTGCTTGACCTCCTTGCCGGAGAGGCCCCTGGTCGCCAGGCGCTCCGCCTCGCCAACGGCCTGGACGATGGTCTCGAGGCAGGCGCGTCCCTCGGCGGTCAGGTGAACCATGGTCAGCCGCCCGTCCGCGTCGGCGGTGCGCCGCTCGACGAACCCCTGTGCCTCCATCCGCCCGATGGTGCGCGTCATGGTCGGGGCCTTGACGCCAAGCTTCTGCGCCAGCGCACCCGGGGTGAGCCCATCCTGCTCCGCCAGCAATTGAACGACCGTGTCCTGGCCGGCATAGAGGCCGCTCTCGGCAAGGCCGCGCGACAGCTGCGTGCGCATGGCGCGGGCGACCTGGGTGACGGCGACCGACACCGATGGGCTGCGCTCGCCATGCTCCTTTTTCTTGGCGGACTTGTTTTTCTTGTCGCCCTTGTCCTTTTTCGCCATTCTGCCCTCCTGCCGCGCCCCGGTGCGGCGACCCCAATTGTTGTGCCGGCTAACATTCGGCGCCTGAAATCCTTAGCGAAGAACGAAGATCGACGCCAGATGCCACAGCCCAAGGTCCATTTCCACGACAACGATCCTTCGCTCCCGCCCGAAACCCGACGGGACTGGATCGCAGTGCTGCCGCTGGGCGCCCATGAACAGCACGGCCCGCACTTGCCGTTCGAAACCGACACGCTGATCGTTGAGGGCATCGTCGCCCGCCTCGCCGGGAGGCTCCCCGCCGATCTGCCGGTGACCTTCCTGCCGGCCGAGCCGATCGGCTATTCGATCGAGCACATGGATGTCGCCGGCAGCAAGACGCTTGCCTACGCGCAAGCCGTGGAGCGCTGGCTGGCGATCGCCGAGGATCTGTCGCGAAAAGGCATCCGCAAATTCGTCATGCTGAATGCCCATGGCGGCAACTCGCCGCTAATGACGGTCGTCGCCACGGAAGCCCGGGTGCGCTTCGCCATACTGGCCGTCGCCACGAGCTGGACGCGCTTCGGATTGCCCGTGGGCGTGATCACCCCCGAAGAGAAGGCGATCGGCATCCACGGCGGCGAGATCGAAACCTCAGTCATGCTGGCCCTTCACCCCGACCGGGTGGACATGACGAAAGCCGAAGACTTCCCGTCGCGTCAGTCCGACTTTGCCGCCCGCTTCACCCATCTGCGCGCCTACGGTCCGCACGCCTTCGGCTGGAAGATGTCGGATCTCAACCGGCAGGGCGTGACCGGGAATGCAAGGGCCGCCACCGCGGAAAAGGGCGCGAGGCTGATCGATCACGCCGTCGAGGGCCTTATCGCCCTGCTGCGGGATGTGCAGGCGTTTGATGTGAACGCCTTCCGATAGATTGAAAACCGAAGCGGAATGCATTATTTTTGGACCAGAATATTGGACCATAAGCGAGATCATTCATGCGGATGTCCGTCAGCGAAGCAAAGGCCAATCTGACCGAACTGGTGCGCCGCGCCGAGGCCGGCGAGGAGATCATCCTCACCCGGCATGGCAAGGAGACGGTCAGGCTGTCTCCTGTGGCGCCAGTCCAGACGCCCGAGGAGCGGCGCGCGATCATCGCGGAAATCCGAAACCGGGTACCCAGGTTGCCGGCAGAAGGGCCAAGCGCGGCCGGTAGCCAGGATTTCCTTTATGACGACAGCGGCCTGCCCGGATGATCGCGGTCGACACGTCCGCCCTGATGGCGATCGTGTGCAACGAGACGGCCGCCAATGACTGCCAGGCCGTGCTCGCAGCGAACAGCGAGGTCTGCCTTTCCGCCGGCACGCTGGCCGAGGCGCTGATCGTCGCGACCGCCCGAGGGCACTTCTCGGACCTGCGCGATCTGGTCGACCGCCTCCGGTTTACAATCGTCGACATGACCGAAGAAACGGCGGAACGCGCCGCCGCGGCCTACGCCCGCTGGGGCAAAGGCAACCATCCTGCCGGACTGAATTTCGGCGACTGCTTCGCCTATGCCCTGGCCGATCAACTGCAATGCCCGCTTCTGTTCGTGGGCAATGATTTCTCCAAAACCGATATCATCCCCGCGCTGCCGGCCTGAGCCTGGGCTATGGCTTCCGGCAGGCCCGGCGGACCACCTTTTCTTGCGCCGGGCGAGGCGCCACAACCACGATCCCGCCACCAAGGTCTTTGAAATCCGCAAAAATCTGCCGGCAAGTGTTGTAAGGCGCGGACCCGACAGCCTATATCTCTGCCCAGCAAACAAGGAAGGCAATCATGACCGAAGCTGCCGCAAAACCCATTCCCGTCACCGTTCTGACCGGCTATCTCGGCGCCGGCAAGACGACGCTTCTGAACCGCATCCTGTCCGACAATCACGGCAAGAAATATGCGGTCATCGTCAACGAATTCGGCGAGATCGGCATCGACAACGACCTGATCGTCGAGTCGGACGAAGAGATCTACGAGATGAACAACGGCTGCGTCTGCTGCACCGTGCGCGGTGACCTGATCCGCGTGGTGGAAGGCCTGATGCGCCGCCCCGGCCGTTTCGACGGCATCATCGTCGAGACCACCGGCCTTGCCGATCCGGTTCCGGTGGCCCAGACCTTCTTCATGGACGACGACGTGCGCGCCAAGACCGAGCTCGACGCCGTGGTCGCGCTGGTCGACGCCAAGCATCTGCCGCTGCGCCTGAAGGACAGCCGCGAGGCCGAGGACCAGATCGCCTTCGCCGACGTCGTCGTCATCAACAAGACCGACCTCGTCAGCCATGAGGAACTGCATCGCATCCAGGACATCGTGCGCGCCATCAACCCCTCGGCCCGCATCTATTCGACCACCCGCTCCGGCGTCGATCTCTCCAAGGTGTTGAATCAGGGCGCCTTCAATCTCGAACGGGCGCTGGAAAACGATCCCCACTTCCTCGATCACGACGATCCGGATCACGTCTGCGGTCCGGATTGCGATCACGATCACGGCCACCATCATCATGATCATGACCATGACCATGACCATGACCATGACCATCATCACCACGATCACCACGGCCATGACCACCATGACCATGCCCCCTCGGCGATCCATGACGTGACGGTGATGTCGATCTCGCTGCGCGGCGGCGAGATGAACCCGGACCGCTTCTTCCCGTGGATCCAGAAGATCACCCAGACCGACGGCCCGAACATCCTGCGCCTCAAGGGCATCATCGCCTTCAAGGGCGACGAGGAACGTTATGTCGTTCAGGGCGTGCACATGATCATCGAGGGCGACCACCAGCGCCCGTGGAAGGACGGCGAGAAGCGCGAAAGCCGCCTCGTCTTCATCGGCCGTGACCTTGATCGCGAGAAGATCGAGAAGAGCTTCCACGCCTGCGAGGCCTCTTCCTGATGCCGACGGTTGCTCCCCTCGACATCGAAGGTCACGTCGTCACCGCCGCCTTTCTCGGGGACATTCCGGTCTTCGCCGCGGCATCCGGCAGCATCCACCGCCTCGACGGCGGCGAGAAGGTGTCGGAAGCGCACCAGGGCGGCATGCTGGCCTGCGTCAAGGACAGCACGGACCAGACGCTCGTCACCGGCGGCGAGGATGGCCGGGTTTTGCGCATCGGCCATGACGGCATCGTCACGGAACTCGTCCATGTGCCGCGCAAGTGGATCTCCGTCGTCGCGGCCGGGCCGCAGGGCGCCATCGCCTATGCGGTCGGCAAGGCAGGCTATGTCCGGCTCGCAGACGGCACGATCCGGGAATTCACCGAGGAAAGGACCATCGAGGGCCTGGGCTTTGCGCCAAAGGGCCTGCGCGTCGCCGCAGCCCGCTACAATGGCGTGACCCTGCACTGGATCGGCACCACCGGCGCGCCGGTCGACCTCGAATGGAAGGGCGCCCACACGGGTGTGACCTTCTCGCCCGACGGCCGTTTCGTCGTCACCACCATGCAGGAGAATGCGCTGCACGGCTGGAAGCTCGACAGCAAGTCGGCCGAGACCCGCCACATGCGCATGACCGGCTATCCGGCCAAGGTGAAGTCGCTGTCCTGGTCGGCCAAGGGCAAGTGGCTCGCCTCGTCGGGTGCGCCTGCGGCCATCGTCTGGCCGTTTTCGGGCAAGGAAGGCCCGATGGGCAAGGCGCCGCTCGAACTCGGCACCCGCGCCAACATCATGGTCACTCAGGTCGCCTTCCATCCGGCGGAGGAGGTTCTGGCGATCGGCTACGTCGACGGCATGATCCTCGCCGTGCGCATTGCCGATGGCAAGGAGGCGCTGCTGCGCCGGCCCGGCAAGGGCGCCATCACGTCGATCGGCTGGAGCGCCAGCGGCAAGCTCCTCGCCTACGCTTCCGAAGCGGGCGATTGCGGAGTCATCGACATATCAGCCTGATTGAATTCGAAATTGCTTAAATAAATCAGAGATATGCCTGTCGCATTTGTGCGACAGGAAAAGCTGGCGAAATCCACGTTTTCTCAAGTTTTTTACTGCGAGGAACATCGTGCTTAACAGCTCGGTAATGCTTGATGCATAGTTTTTGCTATGTCCGAACGCTCTTACCGCAGGCAATAGAAGCAACGGTGTGATCGGTCTGTCCGGACGAAAAGACTTTTAAAACTCTGCCAACCGGCCTGCCGCCGGGGATGCCATCCATCGCGCGTCCCTGCCTCGACGCTTGGCGTTTTCATGGAAACACGCGCATGCGCTTCGATATTTCCTTTATGGTCACGTCCGCAGGCCTGGCTCTGGCAGCGGGCCTCGTCGCCACGGTCGGGATCGGGATGCAGACCCTCCAGACGCTCAAGATCAACGGCCCGATTTACCAGCAGATCGTCGATGGCAAGGACCTGATCGCCGACATCCTGCCGCCGCCGCTCTATCTCACCGAAGCCTATTCGCTGACCAGCGAGACCGCCCTGCATCCCGAGACCGCACAGGCTAATGTCGCGCGACTCGAAGTGCTGAAGGGTCTTTATGCCGAGCGCCGCGAATACTGGAAAGACTCGACCCTGCCACCGGAATTGGCGACCAAGCTCTATTCGGAAGTCCTGACCAAGGGTGACGTCTTCTGGCAACAGCTCGACGCTGCCTACCTTCCCGCCGTTGCCTCTGGCGACGCCGCTGCGGTCAGCGCCGCGTTGCCCGGCCTGAAGGAGAGCTTCCACGTCCATGAAACGGCGGTGAACGAACTCGTCGAACTGTCCAACGCCTATCTCAAGACCCGCGAGGAATTCGCCGCCGCCGAGACGGCCCAGCGCGAGATGCTCGCCCTTGGCGGCGGCGCCGCGCTGACGCTGACGACGCTCGGCGCCGTGCTGTTCATCCGCCGCCGCGCGCTCAAGCCGCTTGGCCATATCGGCAGCTACATGACGAGCATGGCGGAAGGCAATTACGACCAGGCCGTGCCCTATGCGATGCGCAACGACGAGATCGGCGAAATCGCCGCGGCCGTTGAGGTGTTCCGCGTTGCCGGCCTGGAGAAGCGCCGGCTGGAAGCCGAAGCGGAGAACGCCCGCACGCTGTCCGAAGGCGAGCGGGCTGCCCGCGAGGAACGCCGCCTGGTAGAAGCCGAGGCCCTGCGCATCGTCGTGGAAGCGCTCGGCGCCGGCCTCAACCGTCTGGCCGAATGCAACATCCGCATGACCATCGACGAGCCTTTCGAGCCCCGCTTCGAATCGCTGCGGCGCGACTTCAACAACTCGATCGCCACCTTCCAGGCGACGCTGGAAGAAGTGTTGTCGGAGACCAAGGCGCTCTACGACAACGGCCAGGAAATGCGCGCCGCCGCAGACAACCTCTCGCAACGTACCGAACAGCAGGCCGCAGCGCTGGAGCAGACCTCGGCCGCCCTCGAGCAGGTGACGTCGACGGTTCGCTCCTCGGCGGAGCGTACCCTGGACACGCGCAATCTCGTGCGCGACGCCAAGCAATGCGCCATCTCCTCGGGCGACGTCGTTCGCGACGCCATCAGCGCCATGCAGCGCATCGAAAAGGCCTCCTCGGAAATCAGCCAGATCATCGGCGTCATCGACGACATCGCCTTCCAGACCAACCTTCTGGCGCTCAATGCCGGGGTGGAAGCTGCGCGCGCCGGTGAAGCCGGCAAGGGCTTTGCCGTCGTTGCCCAGGAAGTGCGCGAACTTGCCCAGCGTTCGGCCACCGCCGCCCGCGAGATCAAGGGCCTGATCCAGAACTCGACGGTCGAGGTGTCGGCCGGCGTACAGCTGGTCGGCGAGACCGGCCAGGCGCTCGATCAGATCCAGGGTTTCGTTGCCCGTGTCGACACCAATATCGACGCCATCGCCACCGCCGCCCGCGAACAGGCGACCGGCCTGCAGGAAATCTCCTCAGCGATCCACAGTATCGACCAGATGACCCAGCAGAACGCCGCCATGGTCGAGGAGACGACAGCCATCAGCCACACTCTGGCGGAAGGTGCATCGCACCTGACGATGCTCGTCGGCCGGTTCCAGCTCAATCGCCGCGGCGCCGTTCGCGAGGCCGGCTCCATGCAGGAAACGGCCGGGCTGCCGGCGCCCTCGCGCGCAGCCTGACATCGCAGGAACCAGTGCGCCGGATCCGGGCAGCAGGCAGCCCCCCCTGGCCTGCTGCCCTTCTTTTAATCGGCAGTGAAGCGGCATGCGATGGAGGGCATGGGATAAGCGCGATGCCACGCGGTCCCCGGTCCACATCGCTCGCTTGAATTGCCGGCCCCGGTAGGCTATCGCTCAGCCATGGCCACAGCTCCTTCAAAGCCCCCAAAGAAGACCCTGCGCTACAAGCTCCTGCGCGCTCTCAAGCTCGTCGACGAGCCGGAGCGCGAGGACCAGATCTAATACCAGACCGGCGGCGCGAAGCGCAAAGCGCATGCGACCTGGTGCCGTGGCGAGACCACCAACTTCTTCCCCGACAAGAAGGCGATCGCCCAGCCCGACGCCGTCGACGAATATATCGGCAAGGGCTGGTTTCCGGCTGCCCCTTCATCACCCGCGAGCACTACATCACCGCCTTCGGCAGTTGCTTTGCCAGCGAGGTGACGAAATATCTCTACCGCGAGGGCTACCAGGTCTTCGGCCGCGACATGAAGCTGAACTCCTATGTGGTGCGCAGCGGCGAAGGCATCGTCAACTCCGCGGCGATCCGCCAGCAGTTCGAATGGGCCTTCGAGGGCAAGACGCCGAAGATCGAGCTCTGGCACGACAAGGAAGGTGTTCCCGGCGACTATTCCGACGAGGTCCGGCAGGCGACGCGGGCAATCTTCGAGAAGTCGGACATCTTCATCCTGACGCTCGGCCTGTCCGAGGTCTGGTACGACAAGTCGACCGGCGAGATCTTCTGGCGCGCCATCCCGAAGCGCGACTTCGACCCCGAACGCCACGGCTTCCGCGTGCTGGGCGCGGTGGAAAACCTCGACAATCTGCGCCGCACCTATCAGCTGATCCGCGCCCATCGCCCCGATGCGACCGTGATCATGACGCTCTCGCCCGTGCCGCTCGCAGCTACCTTCCGGCCGGTTTCCTGCATCACCGCAAGCGCGGTTTCGAAGGCCTCGCTCCGGGTGGCGATCGACGAACTGATGCGCGAGGTCGGACCGTCTGCCGACAGCAAGCTCTACTACTTCCCGTCCTACGAGATGGTGACGTCGTTCCTGCCGAACCCGATGAAGGACGACTTCCGCCACCCGACCGAGGAATCGGTCGAGTTCATCATGCAGACCTTCAAGCGGAACTTCCTGCGATAACGGCGCCTTCGCGCCCGGTTATCGCAATCGGGATCACCCCTTGGCGAGCGCCGCGGCGATGCGCGACTTGATGTCGGCGGTGACGCGCTTCTTCGTCTCGGCGATGTCGAGCGGCTGCGACCAGGCCTCGATCCTGCGGGAAGGGGTGCTTCAACGGATGCCAGGTATTGTGCCGCTGGAGGCCGACTTCCTCGACGATCTGCGTGCGATAGCTCTTCGGCCCGACGAAGATCACCGGAATGCCCATGGCGATGCAGGGCATGGCGCAATGGATACGCGTGGTGACGACGAGCGCCGCCTTCTTGCCATAGGTCTCGACGATTTCCTTGGCATATTGCAGGCGCGTTTCTGCGGACACGTCGATGAAGCGATGGCTGACCGTCTTCACCGTCAGCCCCTTCTTGAACAGCTTCGGCGACGGCTGGTCGCGATTGGCCTCGACGAGATAGATCGAATCCGGATCGCGGTCGGCCGGCGCGTTGAAGGTCAGCGTGTTGCACAGCGGCAGATAGGCATCGACGCCGAGCGAGCGGATGAAATCCACCGTGCCCTGATCGCGGCAGCCGATCGGCTCGTGCTTTTTCAGGTAATCGGCATGGCGCGCAATCGTCGGCTTGGCGTGCTTCTGCACGTGGAAACCGAAGAAGATCGGCTTGATCGACGGGCTCGGCGGCCAGTTGTCGAGCTTCGACAGGAACCAGCCATTGGTGACGAGCAGGGTCTCCGGTCCGTCATAGCTGTTGAGATGGTCCCGGTTGAGGAACACATCCACCGGGGGCAGATGCTGCATGACGGCGACGCTCTGGATATCGTCGCCGATGTTGTTGCCGTTCCAGCTGAGAGCACCGATTTTCATGCCGTCACATCCCCTTGAGAGCTACCGGGCGGGGATAGTACGCGGCCGAGGCGATTGCCCCCGCCGGCCGGCAGGCCGATCCGTGTGGCAATGCCGGACTGCAACGTTACAACCCCTCACCCGTTGCGAGGTCGGGTCAAACGAAAGGCCGGGAACGCAGCGTTCCCGGCCTTCACAATGTTGCGATCCGATCCTGGCGATCAGAAGCGGTAGGTGACGCCTGCGCCGACCAGCCACGGATTGAGCTTGGCGGTGCCGTCGACGTCGGCGCCGACATTGGCGTCGAAATCGGGTTCGAGGAAGATCTTCTTGACGTCGAAGTTGACGCCCCAATGCTCGTCGACCATGTAGTCGAAGCCAACCTGCAAGGCCGCGCCGAAGGCATTGTGGATGTCGAGATCGGCGGCATTGGCACCATCTTCATTGTAGAAGATCGTGTAGTTCAGACCCGCACCGACATAAGGCTTGAAGGCGCCGAAATCGGTGAAGTGGTACTGAAGGGTCAGCGTGGGCGGCAGGATCCAGGTACGGCCGATCTTGCCGAGACCGGCGATCGAGCCTTCGCCCCAGACGTTGGCATAGGTCGTGCCGAGGATGAGTTCGGCAGCGATATTGTCAGTGAAGTAGTAGGTGATGTCGAGTTCGGGGATATAGGTATCGCTATAGGACAGGTCGGAACCGGCAATGCCGTTCACATGGCCGTTGTCCTCGGAGATGACGCCAAGACCGCGTACACGAATCTGCCATGGGCTCGAAGCTGCTGCCAACGGAGCATCCGGCGCCGGCTCCGCCACCGGCGTCATGTCCGCCGCGCCGGCCGCCTGGCCGATGAGGAGCAATGCGGTGGCTGCGGCAAGGGCGCTGATCCGCCGCGTGCAGGTCGTGTTCATGGGGTCTCTCCTTGAGTAAATCAATGGCTTGTGCCGTGCACAAAATACGCCACCAGAAACGCAAGGGCATTTGAGCTAGATCAATAGATGCGTGAACAATCAAACAGATGCAGCTACTACGTTGCGGCTGTCACAATTTGGCCACAGCATCACTTGACGATTGAAAAGCCTGTCGTGTCCCGATATTCGGAGCACCCTTCCCGAGGCACTCGGAAACGCTCCCAGGGCATTCCCGCAGAGGTGATTCTCCGATAGGCTCGACCGACGACAGAGACCGGACGAGTATTCGATGCGTGCATTTTTCGCCCTCGCCGCCCTTGCCTTCATGACACTGGCGCCGTCCTTCGCCTCCGCCGCGGAAAGCCGGCTGGAGAGCCTCGACACGCCAGTCGCCGGAACCGACAAGACCTATCTCGACCTGGCGCTCGCCTTCGTGCCCGACCTGGCCGCCGACGGCATGAGCTGGAAAGGCAGCACGCTCGACGCCGACATCGCCGGACGGTTTGATCTTGACGAGGACTGGCCGGACGGCCTCGCCATCAGCGGGGTCAAAACCGTGGCCTTCGAGCGGGCAGGCAGGAAGGAACTGGCGGTTCTTTTCGATTTCGGTCTTTTCAGCGACGTACCGGAGGCGCCTGCGATCCTGGCTCTCTACGTGCTGGAGAAGGAACCGCGCCTGATCGGTTCATTCAATGTCGGCCTCGACCGCGAAACCGGCTTTGCCGAACCGCCGATTCTGGACCTTGGTGGCGGTACAAATGTGCTCATCACCCGCAGCAGCCACGGGAATTCGAACCAGAGCTATCTCATCACCAGTCTCATGCTGGCCACCGAAAACGGCCTGGAGCCGATCGACACCGTCCTGACCTTTTCCGAGCGCCTGTGCGGACTGAGCCGCACGCAGGAGCCGGCCATCAGCGTCGATGTGAGCGACGCCCGCCCGGCGCTGCGCGTCGCGGTCGCTATCCGGGAGGAGAAAGTGGAGGAAAGCTGCGATGCGGAGCCGACGCCAGGCACTGCCCGCACCGTTACCGCAACCTATCGTTTGAATGACAAGACCGGCCGCTACGAACCGGATTCCGACGCATTGGACGCACTCGCCCGCGACAGCATGGAGCGGTTCTGAGCAGCGACGCAGGTCAAACGCTCATGCCCGGCGCTTCGTCTCAGGGTCGCCGGGCATCGAGATTGGCAGGGAACGTCGTCGCTCAGAACTTCACGCCGAGGCCGACATTGACCACATGCTGGTTGAAGTCCGTATCGACCCCCAGCACTTCTTTCTCGAAATAGTCGTTGTAGCGGTATTCGAGACGGGTGAAGACCCGGTCGGTGATCGCATAGTCGAAGCCTGCGCCGAGCGTCCAGCCATGCAGCGTTTCGCTTTCGTCGAAGCCGCCGCCGTCGACCGAGAAATTGGTCGCCGTCCAGCCGCCTGCCGCATAGAGCAGGACACGGTCCATCGCATAGCCGACGCGGCCCCGGACAGAACCGTTGAGGCCCGTGCCGACATCGACCGCGCCATAGCTGTTTTCGTTCCAGTCATAGTTCAGGTCGGCTTCGAGACCGACGATCGCACTGGTGCCGAAGTCCCAGTTGTAACCGACGAAGCCTCCGAACCGGCCGCCGTCGAAATCGTCCGAGGCCGAGGCGACGCCGTCGAAGAAGTCGCCTTCGCCCCAGCCGTAGCCCCCCTGCATACCGATATAGCCGCCCGCCCAGCTGAATGTTGGCATGGTATCGACCACTTCAGGCGGAACGGCCGGAGCCTCCATGACGGCATCCGCGGCAAAAACCGGCGTCGAGGATATGATGAGCGCCATCGCGCCCCATCCGAGTTTCTTCATCATCGCTGCTACTCCCTCTCAGGCTGCCCCGCATTGGGGACTGCGCGCTGTGCCGTGACGAAACGCGTCACACGGAGACTAACAAGCTTGGCGGGGCGATTTGTTCCGCGGTCCCGTCGATTTTTCCGTAGTGGGGCATCCGGGACACGCGTGCGGGAGGCCGAACACCATCGAAAAGCAGATGCGAAAACGCCCCCTCTCCGTGGATGGAGAGGGGGCGTCTGCCCCGCCGTACATTGTCGGCGGGATGAAAGGCCCGCTCCCCTTCCGGCTCCAGATGCAGGGATGCATCGAGCACTGCCGGGGGCGAGCCGGTCTCTTCTTCAGGCCGTCCGGCGCAACGTCGCGTGCGACAACTTGCGGCCGGAAGCCACCACCATGCCGGCAGCCCCCTCGAGCCAGCCTGGCGTCAGCTCGAGTGCCAGGAACCGCTCGCGCGCAAACGGTCCCGGCATGACGAGATACTGCGCCTTTTCGGCAAAGAAGCCGAAGCGCTCATAATAGGCGGCATCGCCGACCAGCAGGATGGCGCCATGGTCGCGCTTCTTGGCTTCGAGGATCGCGGCGCGCATCAGCGCCGAGCCGATGCCCTTGCCTTCGTGCGCGGCATCGACCGCCAGCGGCCCGAGCAGCAGCGCATCGATCGCCCGGCCCTCGCGCGAGACGCCGGCTTCGACATTCCACAGCCGTACCGTGCCGATCACATGCCCAAGGCGGTCGCGGGCGACGATCGCCAACCCTTCGGCCGGCAGCCGGTCCCGGCGGATCTTCTCCGACGACTTCTTGCGGCGATCGCTGCCCATGGCGCGATCGAGCAAGGCTTCGCGGGCGACGATGTCGGCCGGCGTTTCGCTATCGATGACAAAGGCAGGCGCAGATGCAGGCGCGAAAAACGCGCGCACGACGTCCAGAACAGCGGCCATGGTGGCCTCCCGTACCAAGAAGTGTTTCCGATGATGGTTTGTTGCGCCGCGCCGGTTCAACCGGCGCGGTCGTCGAAGGACCCGGTCGGGCCTTAGATGACGTAGGCCTTGAGCGGCTCGAAGCCGTTGAAGGCGACCGCCGAGTAGGTCGTCGTATAGGCGCCCGTGCCCTCGATCAGAACCTCGTCGCCGATCGTCAGGGAGACGGGCAGCGGATACATGTTCTTCTCGTACATGACGTCGGCCGAATCGCAGGTCGGGCCGGCAAGCACGCAGGGCTCCATCTCGTCGGCATCATGGGCGGTGCGGATCGGATAACGGATCGCCTCGTCCATGGTTTCGGCCAGACCGCCGAACTTGCCGATGTCGAGGAACACCCAGCGATGCGCGTCGTTGTCCGACTTCTTCGAGATCAGGACGACTTCCGCCTTGATCACGCCGGCATTGCCCACCATGCCGCGACCCGGCTCGATGATGGTCTGCGGGATGTGATTGCCGAAATGCTTCTTCAGCGCACCATTGATCGCACGGCCATAGGCTTCCGCCGACGGGATGTCGCGCAGGTACTTGGTCGGAAAGCCGCCACCCATGTTCACCATCTGCAGGTGAATGCCCTGCTTGGCGAGCGAGGTGAAGACGCGCTTGGCATCGGCAAGGGCCGAATCCCAGGCATCGACCTTGGTCATCTGCGAACCGACATGGAAGGACACGCCGAACGAATCGAGCCCCAGTTGGTGGGCGTAGACGAGCACGTCGACGGCCATCTGCGGCACGCAGCCGAACTTGCGCGAAAGCGGCCATTCAGCGCCTTCGCCATCGGTCAGCACGCGGCAGAACACCCGGGCGCCGGGGGCTGCGCGGGCAACCTTCTCGACTTCCTCATGGCTGTCGACGGCAAAGAGATCGATGCCGAGCGCATGCGCCCGGGCAATGTCCCGTTCCTTCTTGATGGTGTTGCCGTAGGAGATCCGGCCAGCGGTCGCGCCGGCGTCGAGCGCCATCTGGATTTCGGCGACCGAGGCGCAATCGAAGCTCGAGCCCAGCGAGGCGAGCAGCTTGAGGATCTGCGGCTCCGGGTTGGCCTTGACGGCATAGTAGATCGCGCTGTCCGGCAGGGCATGACGGAATGCACCGTAATTGTCACGCACGACGTCGAGGTCGACCACGAGGCAGGGACCTTCGGGACGTCGGGTGTTGATGAAGTCGAGGATACGAGCGGTGGTCATGGGTCTATCCCTCTCAAGTTCCAAGGTTCCCGGACTCGTCGCCGAGTACGGAAGGACAAAGGACGACGAGAACCCGATCGAAACCAGCCGGTGGAGACGCTGATGCCGTACGAGCGCTCGAAGCGCGAATAGTGAACCGACACCCTGCCAGGAGCGTCAATTCGGCTTTGTCTGCCATGGATTGGTGGGATAACCCGACCGCACTTCCGGCAATGATGGTGTGCCTCTGAAGTAACTCCAGCTGATGGAAAGCCGGAAGAGACTAGAAAGGCCCGCACCGTCGTTGCTTCAGATGTCCTCGCATTTCCCGGATGGCCGGAATAGCGACTGGAGGGGTTAGTTCCAGGTACCTTACCGATTTCCTCACCACATCGAGGATCGGCGGACACCCATGGGCACGTGCGACTTTGGGCTGAGGAGGAGATAAGAATGTTCGCGGTCATAATCAAGTGTTTTTTGACCCCGCGGATAGAAAAATGATTGAACGATCGAGCCATTGCGTTCACAATTCCGGCACAATCTTCGCAGGAGCCGACCCATGGACACGCTGACGCGCATCCGCGCCTTTATCGACGTTGTCGAAGCAGAAGGTTTTTCCGCCGCCGCCCGCAAGACCGGCCGGTCCAAGGCATTGCTGTCGAAATATGTGCGCGAACTGGAAGACGAGCTCGGCGCCCTGCTGCTGAACCGCACGACGCGGCAGTTCTCGATGACCGAGGCGGGGCACACCTACTACCGCAGCGCGACCGAAATCCTCAAGGAGATCGACAGCCTGGCCGACCTGGTGCGGGAGAACAACACCGACCTCAAGGGCAAGCTCAAGGTCACCGTGCCGCGCACCTTCATCGACGCCGAAGTGGGCCAGTCACTGATCGATTTCGCCACCGAACATCCGGACCTCTCGCTGGAGATCGTCGCCGAAGACCGGTTCGTCGATCTGGTCGAGGAGGGCTTCGACCTGGCGATCCGCATCACCAAGCTCGATGATTCGGCCCTCATCGCCAAGAAACTGTCCGATTTCCGCGTCTTTGCCTGCGCCACGCCCGCCTTCGTCGAGAAGTACGGACCTCTCATCCATCCGCAGGAGCTGGCGCGCGTGCCTTTCCTCGTCGACACCAATTCCCGCTCGCACAACAGCATGCGGTTCGTCGACCCGCAGGGCGGCACGATCTCGGTCAGCGTCAGCGGCCCGATCGAGGTCAACAGCCCGCTCGCCACGCTGCGCGCCGCGCGCGCCGGCCTGGGCGTCGCCATGATCCCCGACTTCATCGCCCGGCCCTATATCGAGACCGGCGAGCTGGTGTCGCTGTTCGACGACTACCTGCCCAAGGATCGCGGCATCTATGCCGTCTATCCCCATCGCCGCTACCTGCCCGCCAAGGTCCGCGTCTTCGTCGACTTTCTCCACGGCTGGTTTCGCCAGCAAGCCTCTTGAGCCATGCGCAACCGGACCGAAGTCCCATTTCCGTCGAAATTGTCAGACAGGGAGATAGCTCTGGATTCGGGCGCGAAGGCGGACAAGGCATGAAAAGACGGTTGGCGTTGATCGCGGCACTCATGGGCATGCCCCTGCCGGCGCTGGCCCATCCGCACATCTTCGCGGAAGCCCGCCTCGAAGTGATCGCCGGTGCGGACGGAACGATTTCCGAGCTGCGCAACGTCTGGCGCTTCGATGACATCTTCTCGTCGAGCGTGCTGATGGATTTCGACAAGAACAGCGACCTGAAACTCGACCCCAGCGAGTTGAAGGAGATCGCCGACACGATCCGCACCTCGATTGCCGATTACGGCTTCTTCACCTCCATCACCAGCAATGGCGCGTCCGTTTCCGTCGTCAAGCCAGAGGTGTTCAACGTCGACTTCAAGGACAACCAGCTCCTGGTCTTCTTCGTCGCCAAACCGGAAAAGGCGCTGGCGCTGAAGGGCAAGGTGACCATCGGCGTCTACGACCCGACCATGTATACGGCGATCGACTTCGCCAAGGACGAGGACATCGCCACCGAAGGCGACGGCTTCAAGGTTTGCAAGCGCGTCGTGGTGCGCCCCGACCCGGACGAAGTGATGGCGCAGAACCAGGCGAACCTGACCGAAGCCTTCTTCAGCGATCCGGCCGGAACCGACATGAGCAAGCTGTTCGCCACCCGCCTCGAGTTGACGTGCTGATGCGCCGGTTCCTGGCTCCGGCGACGGCATCCGTCGCCCTCCTGCTGCTGGCCGTCTCGCTGGCGCATGCCGGCTCGCCGCTCGGCATCGGCACCGCCGAGCCGTCCTTTCAGGCCACCGGCCTCTTCGCCGGCTGGCTTGCCTTCATCAACGAAAACCAGCAGGCCTTCTACCGCTCGCTGACCGGTGCGCTGAAGGCGATGCGCGAGGATCCGGCGCATCTGTGGACGCTGATCGGCCTGTCCTTTGCCTATGGCGTCTTCCATGCCGCCGGACCCGGCCACGGCAAGGCGGTGATCTCCTCCTACATGATCGCCAATGAAACCGAGCTGAAACGCGGCATCGCCATTTCCTTCGTCTCGGCCTTCCTGCAGGGGATCGTCGCCATCGCCCTGGTGGGCGTCGGCTACGCGGTCCTGCGCGGCACGTCCATCTCCATGACGGAGGCGACGCAGGCGCTGGAGATCGCCAGCTACGGCCTGATCGTCGCCTTCGGCACCTGGCTGCTGCTGCGCAAGATGAGATCGCTGTGGCTGACGCGCAGCGCCCCGGTCAGCGCCGGCCTGTTCGACGCACCGGCGACGGCCGCCCTGTTCGACGCGCCCGCAGCCTCACGCTCCGGCGGCACCGGGCTTTCGTTCCGGGCAATGGCCGTCGAACATGGTCACGACGCACTTGCCCCGGGGTCGGTGTGCCCGGACTGCGGCGTCACCCACCTGCCCGATCCACGAATGCTGTCGGCGAAGAATTTCAGCCTCCGCGAGGCCTGGTCAGCGATCGTCGCGGTCGGCCTGCGACCCTGCTCGGGGGCACTGCTGGTGATGACCTTCGCCCTTTTGAATGGGCTCTATCTTGGCGGGATATTGTCGGTCTTCGCCATGGCGCTCGGCACGGCAATCACCGTCTCGGCCCTCGCGGCACTGGCTGTCGCGGCCAAGGGACTGGCGGTACGGCTGTCAGGCCCCGGCTCGCCTGCCGCGCGCCATGTCGCGAATGCGATCGAGGTCTTCGGTGCGCTGCTGGTGATCGTACTCGGCGCCCTGCTGCTTGCCGCCAGCCTGCAGGCCTGAGGTCCGCGTCCTACTTGCTGCTGTCGCGCCGCCGCTGGTGACGCGCCCGAAGCCACAGCACGATGAAGAAGGACATGATCCCGACGGTGCCAACGACGGCCGCCAGAACAGGCGAATAGTCGCCGATCCACAGCACCAGCTTCGGGAGCCCCAGCAGCACGAGGCCGAAACCGAGCACGATGGCCAGGGCGGCGATCGCAGACGAGCGGTTGCCGGCGTTCATGCTGCGGCTCCCTTGGCAAGTTCGGCGCGGATGTCTTCCAGCCTGCGGATCTGCCGGCCCTCGGCGTCGAAGTTTTCCGGCGAAAGCCAGGCCTCGAAGGCGGCACGGATCACCGGCCATTCACCGTCGATCATCGAGAACCAGGCGGTATCGCGGTTCTTGCCCTTGGACAGCATGTGCTGGCGGAACACGCCTTCGAAGGTGAAGCCGTAGCGCTCCGCCGTGGTCTTGCTCGGCGCATTGTCGTTGTGGCATTTCCACTCGTAGCGGCGATAGCCGAGGTCGTCGAATACATGGCGCGCCATCAGGTAGTGCGCCTCGGTGGCGAGCGGCGTGCGGCTCATGGCCGAGCCGTGAGCGACAGCACCAACCTCCACGACACCATTGGCCGGGTCGGCGCGCATGTAGCTGGCCATGCCAACGATTTTGTCTGTCTTGTTGTCACGGAACACGTGCGGCACCCAACCCCAGTTGCTCTGGGTACCGTCCAGCCACTTCTCGAAGTCCGCGATCCCGGAGAAATCGTAGTTGGTGAAGTAAAGCAGCAGCGGATTGATCTCCATGCCGCCGAGACCGTCCCACAGGGCCTGGAGATGCTGCGCCTTGTCGAAAGGCTCGACGGTGACAAAACGGCCTTCGAGACGAACCGGCTTTGGCGCCGGGCAGCCCTTGAATGTGGAGAGATCGCGCATGTTTGCCTCTTGCTGTGTCGGCAAACGATTAGGCCAGCCGCCCGGCAAAGGCAACTGGCCGCATTGTGATGGAGAACGGATCAGACCTGAGCGGACGAAACCGTCGCCTCGATATGGTCGACCAGCGCGTCGGCAAGGTCGAGGCGGCCGGCCAGCAGGTCGAGATAGCCGCGCTCGGCCCGGCTGTCGGGATCGATCGCCAGCCGCGAAGCGGTATAGAGTTCGACCTTCTGCTCCTCGGTTGCGGCAGCCTTGACCAGCGCGTCGAGATCGGTGGGCGAGGCCAGTTCCTTTTCGAGGAAGGCTTCGGCTTCCGCGCCAAGGCCGGAAAGATGAACCTTGTCCATGATCCGACCGCGCTCGGCCGCATCGATATGGCCGTCGGACTTGGCGGCGGCGATCATCGCGCGCACCAGCGTCAGGGCGAAATCATTGGAGTCGGCAGGCGCCTCGACGCTGAAGGGCGAGTCGACCGGCGGTGGCAAGAGCTTCTGTTCGGTCTCGGCGACGTCCTGTGGCGACTTGCCGGCCTGGTAGTTCTTGTAGGCCTGGTAGCCGATCCCGGCGATGGCGGCGAGCCCGCCGAGCGTCAGCGCGTTGCCGGCGAGGTTGCGGCCCGTTTTCGTGCCGAGGAGAACCGCAGCGATCGCGCCGGTCGCCAACGGATTGTCCTTGGCAAGCTGCATGGCATCGCCGGCCTTCTGCTTCACGCTTCCGGTCGTTCCCGGCACCTGCGAACCGAGGAATTGATCAAGCAGCTTCTTCGCGTCGAACATCGGGGGTCTCCATAGGTTTCATTCTCGACTGCTAGATAAGAAGACGATCATGAAAATACAAAGACGCCCTCACGCTTTCGATCGAACTTTCCGTCAGCCCGCGAGTGCGCAGGCTTCCGCGGCGAGCTTTGTGATGCCCGCCCAGTCGCCCGCCTCGACCATTTCCTTCGGCGCGACCCACGAGCCGCCGACGCACACCACGTTCGGCAGCGACAGGTAGTCCCTGGCATTCTTCAGCGATATGCCGCCGGTCGGGCAGAACAGCGTGCCGGCAAGCGGCGAGGACAGCGACTTCAGATAGGCTGCCCCCCCCGCCTGCTCGGCGGGGAAGAACTTCAGCACCTGATAGCCCTCTTCGCGAAGCTGCATCACTTCGCTGGCGGTGGCGGCGCCGGGCAGCAGCGGAATGTCGGAAGCGCGCGCCGCATGGATCAGTTCGCGGGTCGTTCCCGGGCTGACGATGAACTGCGAACCGGCCTTCACCGCCGCCTCGAAATGCGAAGGATTGAGGATCGTGCCGGCCCCGACCACCGCGCCCTCGACTTCGCCGGCGACGCGGCGGACCGCTTCCAGCGCCGCATCGGTGCGCATGGTGATCTCGATCGCCTTCAGACCGCCGGCCACCAGCGCCCTTGCGAGCGGCACGGCACTGGCCGCATCCTCGATGATCAGAACCGGCACGACCGGCTGCAGCTTGAGGGTGGAAAGGAGCTTTTCGGTTTTTTCACTCACGGCCGGTTATCCATTTCAAACGATTGAATTCCCGCAAAGGATTATCGCGAACCTGTGTCATTGTCGAGACAAATGCGCGCGCTAAGGATGCTGACTGTTTGCACGGCGGCGCAACTGCGGTAGGGTGCTGGAGGTTTTCACGATGGGCGGCGAGATGGCGAAAGAGATCGAGCGCAAGTTCCTGGTGATCAATGACAGTTGGCGCGGCCGCGCCACGTCGGCGACCGCCATGCGTCAAGCCTATCTCTCGGTCAATTCCGATCGATCCATCCGCGTTCGCACCAGCAACGAAAAATCGGCGAAGCTCACCATCAAGTTCGGCAAGACCGCCATGGTGCGGGACGAGTTCGAATATGACATCCCGTTCGAAGAAGCGCTCGAGATGATCACCTTTGCCGTCGGCAGCGTCATCGAAAAGGTCCGCTACACCGTCGATGTCGGCGGCTTCACCTGGGAGATCGACGTCTTCGAGGGCGCCTTCCAGGGCCTGGTCATCGCCGAGGTGGAAATGCGGTCGGAGCATGACCGTCCGGAACTGCCGGCCTGGCTCGGCCGCGAGGTGACCGGCGATCGTCGCTATTCCAACCAGGCGCTGGCTACCGAACGGTTGAAGCCCGAGGTCGTGCATGCCGTATCGAATTAGACCGGATCGCCCGTTCGGCGAGGAGGTCGTGGCCGTCGCAAGCGAACAGCTCGAACGGGCCATTTCGGCTCTCGACGAACAGCCTCAGGGCCTGCACGAAGCCATCCATGAGGCCCGCAAGAAGTTCAAGCGCGTGCGCTCGCTCTACCGCCTCGTGGCGCTGGACCAGAAACAGTTCCGCGCGCAGGAGAATGCCCGGCTGCGCGACATCGCCCGCACGCTTTCCGTCGTCCGCGATGCGGCGGCCTTGATCGAGACCGTGGCTTATCTTGAGAACCACGCGCTGAGCGACGAGGAGAAAAACGCCCTTTCCCACGCGCGGACTGCGCTGGCCGAACGTCGCGATGCGCTGGCGATCGCCGAGATCGACCTGCCGGACAAGGTCGCAGCCGCGATCTCGGCCTGCCACAACGCGATCGCCGCGCTGGAATCGGCATCCTTTCCCTCAAGCCCGCGCAAGGCCGCCAAACTGCTGGCAAAAGGCTGGCGAAAGGGTCTCGGCCGCGGACGCGCCGCCCTCGACGACTGCCACCACAGTGTCCACGAGGAAGTCTTCCACGAACTGCGCAAGGCGGGCCAGGCCTACTGGATGAACCTCTCGCTCCTGCGCGGCATCTGGCCATCGGCCATGCATGCCAAGCGCGCCGAGGCCAAGGCGCTGGTCGACACGCTGGGCCATGAGCACGATCTCGCCCTTCTCGCCGACCTTCTCGACCGGGAGACCGGTCTGATCGGTGGCGGCGAGGAGTTCTCCCACCTGCTCGGCGCCATCATCCGCCAGCAACAGGAACTGCGCCGCAATGCGCTCGCCCTAGCCGAGCAGGTCTTTGCCGACACGCCGGAGCGCGAAGGCACGATCGTCGAAGCCCTGTGGATCGCCGCGGCGACCGAATAGGCGTCACTGCTGACAGTTTTTGACAGCATATCCTGTATCATTGTCCAATGAGTCGTTCCGAACGCTTGCTGTCGCTTCTGCAGGTGCTGCGCCGCCATCGCCAGGCGGTGAGCGGAGCCGCGCTTGCGTCGGAACTCGGCATTTCGCTGCGCACGCTATATCGCGACATTGCCACCTTGCAGGCGCAAGGCGCCAATATCGAGGGCGAGGCCGGCGTCGGCTATGTGCTGCGCCCCGGCTATATGCTGCCGCCACTGATGTTTTCCCGCGAGGAGATCGAGGCGCTCGTCCTCGGCGCAAGGCTGGTGGCCCAGAGAGCGGACCCGGAACTGGCGATCTCCGCCCGCGACGCGCTGGCCAAGATCACCGAAGTCCTGCCGGGCGATCTGCGCGAGGAACTCGCGGCGAGTACCCTGTTCGCCGGACCGGGACTGCCTCTGCCGGAAGACCGCATCGACCTTGCCCGGCTGCGCGAGTTCATTCGCTCCGAGCAGATGATGAAGATCGCCTATCGCGACGAGAAGGGCTCCCCCACCGAGCGGCTGATCTGGCCCTTCGCCCTCACCTTCTTCGAAGGCGCCCGCGTGGTCATCGCCTGGTGTACCTTGCGCGACGATTTTCGCAGCTTCCGGACCGATCGCATGGACCTCATGGAGGGGCCGCTCGGCCGCTATCCGAAACGGCGGATGCAGCTGCTCAAGGCCTGGCGGCTCCAGAACGGCATTCCCGAACGCTTGCTGTAGGCTACTGCCATTTTTTGGCAGTATGTCGGCATAGGAATGGGCTCTCAACACAGGAGAGCCCCATGACACCGAACCTCATCATCCTCTATGTCGCCGATCCGGACTGCAGCACCGCCTTCTACGAAAACCTGCTGGGCATAGCACCGGTCGAACGCTCGCCGGCCTTTGCCATGTTCGTCTTCCCCGGCGGCATCAAGCTCGGCCTCTGGTCCAGGAAGGCAGTGGAGCCGGCCGTGACCGGCAGCACCGGCGCCTTCGAGATCGACGTGCCCCTGGCAAATGCCGCCGAGGTCGACACGGTCTTCGCCCGCCTGTCCGCTGCCGGTCACCCGGTCCTGCAGGAGCCGACCGACATGGAATTCGGCCGCACCTTCATGCTGGCCGATCCCGACCAGAACCGCGTCCGTTTCTACAATCCGCCGGTGTGACCCATGGCCTGGATCATCGTTGCCTCCGCCGACCACGTCGCAAGAGGGGTTGAAGGCGGGTTCGTCCAGGCCTGCCATGGAAAGGATGCGCCGCTGAGGCGCATCCGGACCGGCGAGACCGTGATCGCCTATTCGCCGGTGACGGCGTTCGGCAGCAAGCAACGCCTGCAGGCCTTCACCGCCATCGGAACGATCAAGGAACGGGAACCCTATCGGGTCCAGATGAGCGCCACCTTCCAAGCCTCCCGCTCCGACGTCGACTGGCGGCCGAGCCGGCCTGCTTCCATTCATCCCCTCCTCGACCGGCTCGAACTCACCAAGGACAAGCACAATTGGGGCCAGGCCTTCCGCTTCGGCATTGTCCGGATCGCCGAGGCGGATGCCGAGATCATCGCCTCGGCTATGGCGGCGTGTCCTTTGACCGCCGACGTATGCCCGCCCCGGCAGGCTTCATTCCTTGCCCTGCTCGACATTTGACAAAATTCAAAGTGCGGTCCCTCGCGCGAAAATCGTTGCGCGGCAGGGGCCGAGGCAGTATTCCCCGGCCATGACCGATGATTTCCAGATCCCTCGCCACGAAGAGGGCGGCGCGTTCTGCGTCGCCGCGCTCTATCACTTCGCCCGCTTCCCGCGCTTCGAGAGCTTTCGCGCGGAGCTCGATGCCGTCGCCCGCGAAAACGGCATCAAGGGCACGCTGCTGCTGGCCGCCGAAGGCATCAACGGCACGATCGCCGGCACCGACGAGGGCATTGCGAATATCCTCGCCTTCATCCGTTCCCAGCCGGAATTTGCCGGCCTGGTGCACAAGGAAAGCCGCGCGGCGAAGATGCCCTTCCTGCGCATGAAGGTGCGACTGAAGAAGGAGATCGTCACCATGGGCGTCGAGAACATCGACCCCAACAAGATCGTCGGCACCTATGTCGATCCGAAGGACTGGAACGCGCTGATCTCCGATCCGGAAACCATCGTCATCGACACCCGCAATGACTACGAAACGGCGATCGGCATCTTCAAGGGCGCCATCGACCCGAACATCAAGACCTTCCGCGAATTCCCCGACTGGATGCGCAACAATCCCGGCCTGCACAACAAGCCGAAGCTTGCCATGTACTGCACCGGCGGCATCCGCTGCGAGAAGTCGACGGCCTTCGCCAAGGAGATGGGCTTCGACGAAGTCTACCACCTCAAGGGCGGCATCCTGAAATATCTTGAGGAAGTGCCGGCGGAGGAAAGCCTCTGGGACGGCGCCTGTTTCGTCTTCGACGAGCGCGTGTCGATCACCCACGGCCTGAAGCAGGGCGAACACACGCTCTGCCACGCCTGCCGTTATCCGCTGACGGCGGAAGAGGTGACGTCGCCGAAGTTCGAGGAAGGCGTCTCCTGCCCGCACTGCTACGACAGCCGCACCGAGGCAGACCGTGATCGCTACCGCCAGCGGCAGATGCAGATCGCACTCGCGAAGAAGCGCGGCGAGAAGCACATCGGCAGCTGACCGGGCCGCCGATGTGCGGCCCTCGCTTCACGGCACCGGCTCCCGATCGCGCATGAGCAGCCCCCACGCCAGGCCGTGTTGCCTGGCTGTCTGCGCCAGCACCACGACAGCCAAAACCAGAAGCATCAGGTCCGCTATCGGGATGGCGAACCAAATTCCCTGCTCGCCAAAGATCAGCGCAAAGGCGATGATCAGCGGTATCGTGAAGAGGTAAGGCTTCGACAATCCCAGGATCGCTGCCCGGCCGGCATCGCCAATCGCCTGGAAATAGCCAGTCAGCATGACGAGCGGGCCCGAGACGACATACATCGCGACCATCACCGGCATGATCCGGGCGATCTCACTGACGACCGCATCCTCGCTGACGAACAGCAGGCTGACCGGCCGGATTGCGCCGACCAGGAGACATTCGACCGCAAGGCAATAGAGGAATGCCGCCATCAGCCCGAACCGCAGGCTGTCGTTCGAGCGCTGCCAGAGCCTGGCACCGACATTATTGCCCACCATCGACTGCATCGCCTGGCTCATGCCCAACAGCGGGAGATAGGCAAATGTCATGATCCGGGTGATGATGCCGTAGCCGGAAACGACCGCTTGGTATCGGTCGCCCGCCGAGACCTGCAACGCCGCAATGATCGTCGCCGATATCCCCGCAAGGCCGATGAAGCCGAGGCTCTGTGGCACACCCAGAGAGACGATCCGACGCCACGCCGCCGTCGGCCTGTGCCGCAGCAGCGCGGAAAGCCGGAGATCCGTCCGACCGACCAGGCGAAAGACGACGAGCAGGCATAGCGCAACCCCTTGCGCCATCGCCGTGCCAGAGGCGGAGCCCACCACTCCCCAGCCCAGTCCGACGATAAGGAGATAGTTGAAACCGATATTGGCGAGCGATACCACAAGGCTCATCGCTGCCATCAGTCCGGTCCGGCCCTCGCTGCGCAACGCATCAGCCTGGACCGAGAGCAGGAACTGCAAGGGTGAAGAAAAGACGATGGTCGCGGCAAAGGCGTAGGCCATCTGGTAAAGCACAGGCGATCCGTTGGCGAGGCGCAGAGTCAGGCGATCGCCGAAAACGATGAAACCGACAATCAGCAGGACACTGATCGCCAGCGCGAGCATATGCGCCCCGGCAAAAACGCCTTGTGCCTCGTCGATCCGGCCTGCCCCGAGACTGCGCGCGAGCAGGCTGGACATACCTGCGGATACCAGTGTCGCAAGTGCGACGATCAGCATGTAGACCGGAAACACGACGGTGACGGCACCCACCGCCTCCGGGCCGACAAAGGCCCCAAGGAATATCGCATCGACGATGGTCAGGACGCCGTTCATGCTCATCACGAAGACGATGGGCAGCGCGGTTTTTACGAACAGGCCGGCAATGGGCCCGCGGAGATAGGCGTTGTGGGTGGAGGTGCCAGACGACATCCCACGCTCCTCAAAAAGGCATTTCGCTCTAAAGGAGGGGGCTCGCATTGCCCGCGGCGCGAAATGCACAGAGGGTGAGAAATCGTCAAGGTCAGACCTTCACCGAGACACATGTCCGCGAGCGGCAGGCGGCTGAAACCTGAAGGCTGCGTAACGTCGAATACCGAATACGTCAATGCGAATCGAAAGAGATCGGGCGGGCAATGGTTCTCTCCATCGCCCGCCCGACATTAATCCGGGATTGCTGCCCGCTTACCAGCCGGCGACGACGGCGCCCTTGAACTCTTCGGCGACGAAGGCCTTGATTTCGTCGTTGTGGTAGGACTCGAGCAGCGTCTTCAGCCAGGCGGCATCCTTGTCGACGACACGAACGGCGATGACGTTGACGTAGGGAGCCTTCTCGCCTTCGATGGCGATAGAGTCCGTCTTCGGGTTGAGGCCGGCTTCGAGGGCATAGTTGGTGTTGATCACCGAGGCGTCGACATCGTCGAGCGAACGCGGCAGCTGGGCGGCGTCGAGTTCGACGAATTCGAGGTTCTTCGGGTTTTCCGTGACGTCCGCCGGGCCGATCTTCAGGCCCTTGGCCGCATCGACCTTGATCAGGCCCTTGTCGGCCAGAACGAGCAGCGCGCGGCCGCCATTGGTCGGGTCGTTCGGGATCGACACCTTGGCGCCGTCGGTCAGTTCGTCGAGGCTCTTCACCTTCTTGGAATAGACGCCCATCGGGAAGTTGACGGTCGGGCCGACGCTGACGATTTCATAGCCGCGGTCAGCGATCTGGTTGTCGAGATAGGGCTGGTGCTGGAAGGAGTTGGCGTTGAGGTCGCCGTCGGCCAGCGCCTGGTTCGGCACGACATAGTCCGAGAATTCGAGAATCTCGATGTCGAGGCCCTTCTTGGCCGCGACTTCCTTCACCTTTTCCATGATCTGCGCATGCGGGCCGGGGGTCACGCCGATCTTGATGCTTTCGGCCAGAGCCGCGCTTGCGGAAAAGACAGCGGCGAGAGAGGCCGCGAGGATCAGTTTCTTCATGGAAATCACTCCTTGGGTTTTCTGAAGAGGGGGGAATTCAGTTCTTGCGGCTGCGCTTGTCGAAGCGCCGCGCCAGATGGTCGCCGGCGCTCTGCACCGCCTGCACCAGGACGATCAGCACCACGACCACCGCCAGCATGACGTCCGGCATGAAGCGCTGGTAGCCGTAGCGGATGCCGAGGTCGCCGAGCCCGCCGCCGCCGACCGCGCCGACCATGGCCGAGAAGCCGATCAGGCTGACGAGCGTCAGGGTGAGCGCCAGCACGATGCCGGGTCGGGCTTCGGCGAGAAGCACCTTGCTGACGATCTGCAGCGGCGTCGCGCCCATGGCGCGGGCGGCCTCGATCAGTCCCTTGTCCACTTCGCGGATCGCCGCCTCGATCAGGCGGGCGATGAAGGGAATGGTGGCGACCGTCAGCGGTACGATCGCCGCGATGGTGCCGATCGAGGTGCCGGTGACGAACCGGGTGAAGGGGATGATCGCCACCACCAGGATGATGAAAGGCGTCGAGCGCGCCGCATTGACCACCAGGCCGACGATCCGGTTGATCGTCGGAGCGGCGAAAAGCTCGCCCTTGCCGCTGGTTGCGAGGAAGACCCCGATCGGTAGTCCGACCAGCGTGCCGATGACGCCGGCCACGGCGACCATCTGCAGGGTCTGCCACAGGGCTTTTGCGAGCAGGTTGAAGAGCATGTCAAACGCCATAGCCGATCACCTCCGTGGTCAGTCCGGTTTCGGTATAGAAGCGTTGCGCTCGCGCGAGCGTCGCCGGATCGGCAGGATAGGAGACCACCAGCGAGCCGAAGGGCTCGCCGGCAATGTCGTCGATGGCGCCGGCCAGGATATTGACGTCGGCGCCAAGCTCGGCCACCAGCCGCGCGGTCAGCGGCTGGAACGCCGTCTCGCCGAAGAAGATCAGCCGTACGAGCGCCCGGTCGCCCGGCGACGGCTCGGCCTTCAGGTCCGAGCGGATCCACTCGGGCAGCTTCGCCCCGATCGAGGCCGAAAGCAGCGCCTGCGTCGTTTCGTGTTTTGGCGCGGTGAAGACGTCGAAGGTCCGGCCATGCTCGACGATCAGGCCACGGTCGATCACGGCCACCTGCGAGGCAATGGTCTTCACCACTTCCATCTCGTGGGTGATCAGGAGCACGGTCAGCCCGAGATCGCGGTTGATGGTCTTCAGCAGTTCGAGGATCGACTGCGTCGTTTCCGGGTCGAGCGCCGAAGTCGCCTCATCGGAGAGCAGCAGCTTCGGCTCGGTCGCCAGCGCCCGGGCAATGCCGACGCGCTGCTTCTGCCCGCCGGACAGCTCCGCCGGATAGCGGTCGGCCTTGTCGGAGAGCCCGACCAGTTCCATCAGCGGCTTGACGCGCTGGTCGATCGTCTTTCTGTCGAGGCCGGCGATCTCCAGCGGAAGCGCGATATTGTCGTGCACGGTGCGCGAGGACAGCAGGTTGAAATGCTGGAAGATCATCCCGATTTCGCGGCGCAGCGCGCGAAGGGCTGCATCATCGAGCGCGCCGACATCGACGCCATCGACCAGCACCTTGCCGGAAGAGGGAATTTCGAGCCCGTTGACCAGCCGGATCAGCGTCGACTTGCCCGCGCCGGAGCGGCCGATGATGCCGGTGATGGAGCCCTTCGGCACGACGTAGTCGACGCCCGCCAGCGCCGTGAAGGCCGGCTGGCCGTTGGCGCCACCAAAATGCTTGGTCACGCCCTCAAAGGCCACCATGGGATTTTGGACGGTCGGTGAATTGTTCTCAGCCGCGCTCATCGGGAGCCTCCTGTTGAGGCGTCGCGCGGATTCGGTCGGTTGGTCATGCTAGTCTCTTCGGTGATCGCCGCTCAAAAGGCGGCCAAGATGGCAGGATGTCGGATGGTCTATCGCGACATACACATTCGGACGGTTCGGCGCCGATCTAGCATCTTTGGTTTCACCTTTTCAAACCCGCGAAGCGCAGGTCAGCCATGCGTCGCGGAAAACTGATCCGCTTATGCCACTGGTCCTTGCCGCCGAACAGAGATGTTTTTCCGCGAGATCATCCTACAGGCGGAAAATTCGTCCAAACGGCCACCGTCGCGGCGACCGCCCTGCGAGAGGGCCGCGCATAGCCACGAGGCGTGCCGGGCCGCAAGCCCGACACGCCGGATCGCTTACTTCACTTCGGTGATGAAGCTTTCCTTGGGGCGGCGCACCTTCTTGAGGTTCACCAGCCAGTCGCCGTCCGCCTGGCGATAGCCGAGCGGCATGATCGTGACCGAACGCAGGCCGCGTTCGCGAAGGCCCAGGATCTCGTCGAGCTTGCCGGCATCGAAGCCTTCCATAGGCGTGGTATCAACCCCCTCGAAGGCGGCGGCCGTCAGGCCGATGCCGAAGCCGATATAGGCCTGGCGCGCTGCATGCTCGAAATTCACCTGCGGATCGCGCTGCGGATAGGTATCGAGCAGCATCTTGCGATAATTTTCCCAGCCCTCGTTCTTCAGGCCGCGTTCCTCGTTGACGAGGTCGAACATGTCGTTGATGCGCTCGGGTGTGTAATTGTCCCAGGCGGCGAAGACGAGCAGGTGCGAACCGTCGGTGACCTGCGCCTGGTTCCAGGCGATCTCGCGGATCTTCGCCTTGGTCTCCGGATTCTTGACCACGATCACTTCATAGGGCTGGAGGCCGCTCGAGGTCGGCGCGAGCCGGATGGCTTCGAGGATGCGCTGGACCTTGTCTTCCGATACCGGCTTGGAGGGATCCATCTTCTTGGTGGCATAGCGCCAGTTGAGTTTGTCGATGAGCATGGGAGGATGCCTTTCCTGGTTGGCCGCGCGCGCGCCTTCCGAGCCTTGTGAGATCAGCCGGAAGGAAAGCAATGAATGCGGTATCAATTAGTAACCAGGCCTAAATAGGGAACTTGAAATCCTCGACAAGAAGGCACATTTTTGTAACCAACCAATGGGAGAGGCGGGATGCCGAAACACTACGACCCGGCGAAATGCCAGACGGTCTGCGAAATGCTGTCGCGCATCGGCGACAAGTGGAGCGTGCTGGTCATCATGATCTTGGGCGATGGCCCGGCCCGTTTCAGCGATCTCAAGCGCGCCGTCGTCGGCATCTCGCAGCGCATGCTGACGCTGACGCTGCGCGCCTTGGAGCGCGACGGCCTGGTGAAGCGAAGCGTCTATCCCACGGTCCCGCCGCGGGTGGAGTATGAACTGACCGAGCTCGGCCAGTCGCTGCGCGAACCGATCCAGGCGATGGGCGGCTGGGTGTTCGCCAATCACGACAAGATTCACGGGGCCCGCGCCGAGTTCGACAAGCGAAACGCCGCCGAGCGCATCGATCCGAAGCTCGTCAAGCTCGGCTGAGACCCGGCAAGTCGCGGGTCTGCCTGAGAGACGCGTAAACGCTCACGCCGTCTTGTGGTTGCCCTTCGGGAACTGTGCCGCGAGTTCGCTATACCACTTGCCGCTCTTCTTCACGGTGCGCACCTGGGTGTCATAGTCGACATGGACGAGGCCGAAGCGCATCTTGTAGCCCTGCGCCCATTCGAAGTTGTCCATCAGGCTCCAGGCGAAATAACCGCGCATCGGATAGCCGTCCTTGATCAGGTCGGCGACGACGGCAAGATGCTCGGCGTAGTAGTCGAGGCGCGGCTGGTCATCGACCTCGCCGTTCTCGACTTCCATATTGTAGCAGGCGCCGTTCTCGGTGATGTAACAGACCGGCAGTTCGTAACGCTTGTAGAGGCCCTCGACCAGCGACTTCAGCGCCGGCGCATAGACCTCCCAGCCGATATCGGTCTTGACCTCGGAGACGGGCGGCGCATCGATGGTTGCCGGGAATTCCGCGCCCGGCGCCGGATCGTCGGCGACGCGCATCGGCGTATAGTAGTTGAGCCCCCACCAGTCGAGCTTCTGGCTGATGACCTCCATGTCACCGTCTTCGATCTTCGGCAGGCGGCTTCCCAGCGCCGACAGGAAATCCGCCGGATAGGCGCCCTTGAACACCGGATCGAAGAACACGCCGTTGTGAAACTGGAAGGCCCGCTCGGCCGCGGCCTTGTCGGCCTCGCTGTCTGACCGGGGGATCGTCTCGTGCGCGTTCAGCACCAGCCCGACGGGCACCTGCGGCGCCACCTGGCGGATGGCGTCCACCCCGAGGCCGTGCGCAAGATTGGTGTAGTGCAGGGCGTGGAGTGCTGCGTCCATGTTACTCTCACCCGGCGCATGCACGCCGTAGAGATGGGAGAGCCACACCGAGCACCAGGGCTCGTTGAAGGTCGCCACCGCGTCGAGCCGATCGCCGAGCCGGGCCATGACGATCTTGGCATAGCGCTGGAAGGCGTAGGCGGTCGAACGTGCGGTCCAGCCGCCGTCGCCCATCAGCGCCAGCGGCAGGTCCCAATGGTAGAGCGTGGCGAAGGCCTTGATGCCGCGATCCTTCAGGCCGTCGATCAGCTTGTCGTAGAAATCGAGGCCCTTCTCGTTGATCCTTCCGGTCCCCTCGGGGATGATCCGCGGCCAGGCGATCGAGAAGCGATAGGCCGAGACGCCCATTGCCTTGATCAGGTCGAGATCCTCTTCCCAGCGATGGTAGTGATCGCAGGCCACGTCGCCGTTGTGCCGGCCGTAGACGCGGCCCGGCATGTTGGAAAACGCATCCCAGATCGACGGCTTGCGCCCGTCGGCCTTGGACGCCCCTTCGATCTGGAACGAGGCGGTCGCCACACCAAAGGTGAAATCGCCGGGGAAGCGTTCGGCAAGCGACTTGGGATCAATCATGGCTGGTCTCATCCAGGCTATGCATCTGGCGCAGGTCACGGCGGCGGGATGCAGAAACTTTGTCCGAGGCGGTTTAACCCATGTTCCGTTCGGGGTGAAGAGCCCGATGGACAATTCTGCAACGTTGCAGATTCGGGGTGTTGCCGGAACGTCGTCGGTGCCTCGCTTCGAGACGGTCATCCCTTGCCGATTGTCCCGTCGGCACCGGTTCCGATCACTTGCGAGCGCGTCCCAGCTGGACCTCGCCTTCCGGGCTCTGTACCCTTGCCGCATGACCAGCAAGGAAAGCGACAGTGCGGGGACGGTCCCACCGGGTGCAAACGTGCAGACACGGCACGTGGGCTCCGCCGGCGTCACCCTGACGCGCCTGCGCCATTCCGAATTCGAGACCCTCCAGCCGGCACTTCCCGACTACACCTTTTCGATATTGCTGGCCGGCCGTTCCCGACCCTGGCGCGACATCGGCGACGGATTGCAGGTTCCGAAGGGCGCGGAAGGATACCGTCATCAGGGTGCGGGTATCCTGACCCCTGCCGACACCTCCGCTCTCTGGCGGGTGGAGGGCAATCACGACTGCCTGATCTTCTCCTTCCCGAAGGACATGGTGGCACGGATGCTCGAAGAGTTCACGCCGGCGGGCGCAGCCTCGCTCGACCGGCTGACCGGGCACGTCGTGCAGGATCCGATCTTCGCCGCCGTCTCGACCGCGCTCTGGAAGGAAGACACTGGGGCGGGAGCAGACGGCATCGGCCGCGCCTATGGCGACCATGGTGTCGCTCTTGTCCTTGCGCGACTCGCCCAGGAAGCCGAGCGCGCGTCATCGCCCGAGATCGCTCGGGGCGCGAAAGAGCGGTTGTCACCCGGCAACCTGAAGCGGGCAACGGAATATATGCGGTCGAGAGTGGCGAACGATCCGAGCCTCGAGGAGATCGCGGCGGCGGCAGGCTTGAGCCAGTTCCATTTCCTGCGCGCGTTCAAGGCCTCCACGGGGCGGACGCCGTTTCAATGGCTGCAGGACTTCCGCATCGAACTCGCCTGCGGCTTGCTGGCGGCCACCGACATGCCGCTGGCACAGCTCGCCTTGGACGTGGGCTTCAAGAACCAGAGTCATTTCACCAACGCCTTTCGCCGAGCGACCGGAACGCCCCCGGCACAATGGCGCGCGCGGGCGCGCGCATAGTTTTCGCAATGGCAGACAATCGGCCGCAACCTACGGAAAGAACGCGCCCCGAACATCCCCTAGGGAACCAACGCCGGCACCGATGCCGCCCGAAGGAGATTTGTCATGCAAGCCAACACAGCACGAAATACCTCGGCTGAGAACCACCCCTGCCCGCTCGATGTCGTGCGGGCGGTCTACCGCGCCTATGCCGGCCGCGACCTGGCCGCGATCCAGGCTCTCTACCATCCCGACTGCGAGATCTACCAGTCCGACCTCCTGCCTTGGGGCGGCGAATATCGCGGCCACGCCGGCCTCCAGCAGTTCTTCATCCGCCTGACCAGCACGATCGACACCCAGATCGTCGATGAGCAGCTCTTCGGGGCAGGCGACCGTGTGGTGAGCATCGGCCGCACACGGGGCAAGGCCCTCGCGACGGGCCGGCAATTCGAACTTCCTGCGGTCCATGTCTACACGGTGCGGGAGGGAACGATCCGCCGCTACGAAGCTTATGTCGACACCCCGGCCATGCTCTCGGCCTGCGCACCGGACTGACCGGTCTCGACTCGCCTCGGCATCTCCGGAACCTGTCTACGTCCCTTCGGTCACCCCTCTCCGCACCTGCGGAGAAAAGCGGGAGCAAGCCAGATGCCCCCGTGGTGAGGGCGGCGTGGGCGAGGAGAGCTTGCGCTCGGCCCCACGAGTGTTAGGTCACACCTTGACCCACGCCCCGTTGCCCTTCGACGAGGCCACGCAGGCTTCGACGAAGGCAACGCCTTTGACGCCGTCGTCGATGGTCGGATAGAGGACCGCCGGATCGACGGTCGTGCCGGCCTTGGCGGCATTGATGGCAGCAGCCGCCTCCGTGTAGATCGTCGCGAAGGCTTCGAGATAGCCTTCCGGATGGCCGCCGGGAATGCGCGTGACGCGCTGCGCCGAGGCTCCGGCACCCGCACCGCCGCGTGTGATCAGTTGCTTGGGCTCGCCGAGCCTTGTGAACCACAGATAGTTCGGATCGGCCTGCACCCATTCGATGCCGGCCTTGGTGCCGTAGACCCGGACCTTCAGCCCGTTCTCGTGGCCGACGGCCACCTGGCTGCACCACAGCAGCCCCTTGGCAGGCATTCCGCCCCCCTTGGCCTTGAACCGAATCATCACATGGGCATTGTCGTCGAGCTTGCGGCCGGCGACGAAGGTGTGCACATCGGCGGCAAGTTCCTCGATTTCGAGGCCGGAAATGAAGCAGCCGAGATTATAGGCATGGGTGCCGATATCGCCGGTCGAGCCGCCGGCGCCCGACTGCTTGGGGTCCGTGCGCCAGGCCGCCTGCTTCTGGCCGGTCTGCTCGATCGGCTCGGCCAGCCAGTCCTGCGGATATTCCATCTGCACCAGGCGGATGTCGCCGAGTTCGCCGGACCGCACCAGTTCGCGCGCGTGGCGCACCATCGGATAGCCGGTGTAGTTGTGGGTGAGCACGAACAGCGCCTTGGACTGGTCGGCCACCGCCTTCAGCCTTTTCGCATCCTCGAGATTGGACGTCAGCGGCTTGTCGCAGATGACGTGGATGCCGCGCTCGAGAAAGGCCTTGGCCGCCGGATAGTGCACATGATTGGGGGTAACGATCGACACGGCCTCGATGCCGTCCGGCCGGGCCGCTTCCTTCTCGGCCATCTCCTCGAACGAGCCGTAACAGCGCTCAGGGGCGAGCCCCAGTTCGCGGCCCGAGGCCAGCGATTTCTCCGCCGTCGACGACAGCGCCCCGGCCACCAGCTCGAAATGATCGTCGATGCGCGCCGCCATGCGATGCACCCCGCCGATAAAGGCGCCGGAACCGCCGCCCACCATGCCGAGCCTGATCTTCTGCGTGTGCGCTTCCGTCTTTCCTTCGATTGCCATGAAATACGTCTCCCTTGTTGTCTCTGACACCCCCTCTGGCTGCCGCCATCTCCCCCACAAGGGGGGAGAGCGTCCCTTGCCCACCTCCCTGCTTGAAGCAGGCACCGGGGCGGCGGCAAAGCCCCTCCCCCTTGTGGGGAGGGGTTGGGGAGGGGTCTTTCTTCTAGAGCCCGAGCATGCGCCGGTTGGCCGCGTCGTCGGTGCCGCCGGCGGCAAAGTCGTCGAAGGCGTGTTCCGTGACCCGGATGATGTGGTGCTTGACGAATTCGGCGCCTTCACGGGCGCCGTCTTCCGGGTGCTTCAGCGCGCATTCCCATTCGACCACGGCCCAGCCGTCAAAATCGTTGGCCGCCATCTTGGAGAAGATCGCGCCGAAATCGACCTGGCCGTCGCCGAGCGAACGGAAGCGCCCTGCCCGGTTCACCCAGCCCTGGTAGCCGCCATAGACGCCCTGCCGGCCGGTCGGATTGAACTCCGCGTCCTTGACGTGGAACATCTTGATCCGGTCCTTGTAGATGTCGATATGGTCAAGATAGTCGAGGCACTGCAGCACATAGTGCGACGGATCGTAGAGCATGTTGGCGCGGGTGTGCCCGCCGACGCGTTCGAGGAACATCTCGAAGGTCACGCCGTCATGTAGGTCTTCGCCCGGATGGATTTCGTAAGCGACGTCGACGCCCTGGGAGTCGGCATAGTCGAGGATCGGCTTCCAGCGCCTGGCCAGTTCGTCGAAGGCGGTCTCGACGAGACCAGCCGGCCGCTGCGGCCAGGGATAGAAATAGGGCCATGCCAGCGCCCCGGAAAAGGTCGCATGGGCATTAATGCCGAGATTGTTGGACGCCTTGAGCGCATACTTGACCTGCTGCACGGCCCATTCCTGCCGCGCCTTCGGATTGCCGCGCACTTCCGGCGCGGCAAAGCCGTCGAAGGCCTCGTCATAGGCCGGATGCACGGCGACCAGCTGTCCCTGCAGATGGGTCGAAAGCTCGGTGATCTCGACGCCGTTCTGGCGCGCCACGCCTGCGAGTTCGTCGCAATAGTCCTTGGATTCGGCCGCCTTTTTCAGGTCGATCAGCTGTCCGGCCCAGGTCGGCACCTGCACGCCGAGATAGCCAGCTTCAGCCGCCCATTTGGTAATCGCATCCCAGGAATTGAACGGTGCGGCATCGCCGGCAAACTGGCCGAGAAAGATCGCCGGCCCCTTGATCGTCTTCATGAATTCTCCTCCCAAAGTCTTCCTGCAACGTTTCAGCAACGATTACAGGAGATGCAAAATCGATACAACGGCGATGATGGCGGCGGCGAAAATCTGCCCGGGAAAACCCGGGCAGAGGCCTGCTTCTGGTGGATGCCGCCGATCAGAACGGCGAGTCCGGGAAGTAGTAGTTCTTGGCGTTGTCCGCCGTGATCAGCGTCGCGTCGAGCGTATAGGTGCCGTGGACCGGAACCTGGTCGTAGATCGCAGCTGCGGTCAGTTCCATCGCGGTGCCAACCATCGACGGCGGATAGAGCACGTTGACCGGCACCATCTTGTCGCCGTCCATGACCTTCTTGATCATGTCCTTCGAACCCGCGCCGCCGATGATGTACTGGATGTCGGTGCGCTTGGCCTGTTCGATCGCCTGCAGCACGCCGACCGCCATGTCGTCGTCCTGGCACCAGACCACGTCGATCTTCGGGTACTTGGTGAGATAATCCTGCATGACCTTGAAGGCGTCGTCGCGGTTCCAGTTGCCGAACTGGCGGTCGAGGATCTTGACGTTCGAGCCGGCAATACCCTTGTCGAAGCCATCCTGACGCTGCTGGTCGATCGGGATCGGCATGCCGCGGATGACGACCACTTCGGCATCCGGCGTGTTCTTGGCGATATACTGGCCGGCGACTTCGCCGAGCGCCGGATTATTGCCGGCGACATAGAGGTCACGCACCGAGTTGTCGTTGACCGACGGCGCGCGGTCGACGATCGAGACGAACGTGCCCTTGCTCTTCACTTCCTTGATCGCGTTGACCAGCGGATCCGGATCGGTCGGCAGGATGACGAGCGCATCGATGCCCTGGATCTCAAGGTCCTGCACGGCATTCGCCTGGGTGGCAGGATCGGCCGAGGTCTTGACGATCACGTTAAGGCCGGGGTGTTCCTTCATCAGCAGTTCGGCGACGCGGTTGGCATGGTAGACGACGCCGGCGGTCCAGCCGTGGTCGGCGGCCGGAATGGAGACGCCGATCGTCTTCGTCTCCTGCGCCTCAGCCGCGGTGAAGATCGACGCCAGTGCCGTCATGGCGACGGCAAGGCCGAGCAGTTTCTTGTGCATTGGTTTCCTCCCAAGATGCCAGGGTCTCAATGGTGCACGGACCGGGCGACCCTCCTGCCCGGCCGCGGTTCACGCCTTGCGCGCCAGCGACCGCTGGACGAGCATCGCGATGATGATGATCGTGCCCTGGATGGCGCCGATCAGGTATTCCGAGATGAAGTTGGAGAGCAGCATGATGTTGCCGACGAGCTCCAGGATGAAGGCGCCACAGATCGTGCCCCAGACGCGGCCGGCGCCACCCTTCAGCGCCGTGCCGCCGACGACGACCGCAGTGATCGCCTGCAATTCCCACAGGATGCCGGTGGTCGCGGACGTCGAACCGAGGCGCGGCACGTAGAGCAGCACGGCGATGGCCACGCAGAGCCCCTGGATGATGAATGCGATGGTCCGCACCCGGTCGACCGCGATGCCGGAATAGCGCGCGACGTCGCGATTGGACCCGACGGCGACGACATGCCGTCCGAAGCGCATGCGGTAGAGCACGAAGGCGGCGATCGCCGTCACGACGAGAATGATGAAGATCGGCACCGGCAGCCCTAGGATCGAGCCGAAATAGACCGGCCGATACATTTCCTGCTGGGCCGGATCACGCAGCGTGATCGCCCCGCCTTGGCTGAGCCAGGTCGTCAGACCGCGGTAGATCCCCATCGTGCCGAGCGTCGCGATGAAGGGCTCGATCTTGCCGACCGTGGTGATCAGGCCGTTCACCAGCCCGCACAGCGATCCGATGACGACGGTCAGAATCATGGCGGCGGCGATCATCATGCCGGGATCGGCGATCACGCCGGAATTCATGAACAGGATCATCAGACTGGCGACGAAGGCCACCATCGAGCCGACGGAGAGATCGAGGTCGCCGGACGAGATGACGAAGGTCGCGCCGACCGCGATGATGGCGATGAAGGCCGAGCGGGTGGCGACATTGGCGAGGTTGGTGAGGCCGATGAAATTCGGATTGACCATCGCCCCGATGATCAAAAGCAGGAGCAGGGCGGCAAAGGGCGCGACCGCTCTCAAGTCCACGTCCCGCCAGGTGCGGCGGCCACGGATGTCGGTTGCGCTCTCGGTCTCGGTCGTCATTGTCTCTTGTCTCCTCCGGCAGCCTGCCCAAGTCGGCGGCTGCGCCGTCCCATGTCTCTTGTCCTAACCCGGTCTTGCCGCCGGGCCTTCTCGCAGAAACCTTCTGTCAGCTCGCCATCTGCCGTTTCAGGCCCGCGGCGTAGCGCATGATGGTCTGCTCGTTGATTTCCTCGCCTTCCAGCATGCCGACCATGCGCCCTTCACGCATGACGGCGACGCGGGTGCAGAGCCCGATCACTTCCGGCATCTCCGAGGAGATGACGATGATCGAGCGGCCCTCGCGGGCAAGTGCTGCGATGAAATGGTAGATCTGCTGTTTGGTGCCGACATCGATGCCGCGCGTCGGCTCGTCGATGACGATCACCTGCGGCTCGATCTCCATGATCTTGGCGAGCAGCAGCTTCTGCTGGTTGCCGCCCGACATGCGGCCGACCTTGATCTTGTCGTCGCGCACCCGGATGTCGAAGCGGCGCTTGGCCCGGGCCATGGCCTTGGCTTCGCTGGCCGGATCGAGATAGATGTGCCTGAGATGCCGCTCCATGGATTGCAGCGTCAGGTTGGCCGTCATCCCCTCGCCGAGCAGCAGCCCCTTGCCCTTGCGGTCCTTGGTCATATAGGCGAGCCCGCGGCGGTTCGCCTCGCGGAAATCCTGCGGTTCGAGCACGGCACCCTTCAGCCACACTTCGCCCGACAGCCGTGGACGCAGGCCAGCGACCGCCTCCATCAGTTCCGTGCGCCCCGACCCGATCAGGCCGGAAAAGCCCAGCACCTCGCCGCGCCTCAGCTCGAAGCTCGCATTCCTGACGAAGCCGGTGGAGAGCCCATTGACCGACAGCACGACCTCTTCGTCGACATCCGGCTCGTGCTTGTTGGGATAAAGGCTCGACAGCTCGCGCCCGACCATCAGCTGGGCGATCGCCTCGCCGTCGAGCGCAGAGGTCGGCGCGGTCTTCACCCACTGTCCATCGCGCAGTACGGTTACCCGGTCGGTCAGTTCCATCACCTCGTCCAGCTTGTGCGACACGAAGACGAAACTCGTGCCCCGCGCGCGCAGCTTGCGCACCTGGTCGAACAGCACCTCGGTTTCCTCGCGCGACAGCACGGCCGTCGGCTCATCCATGAACACGATGCGCGCCCGGCGGCTGATCGCCTTGGCGATCTCCACCATCTGCTTGTCGGCCACGGCGAGCGAGCTGATCAGCGCATTCTCGTCGATCCGCGAGCCGAGCTGGTCGAGCACGCGGCGCGTCTCCGCCCGCATGTGCTTGCGGTCGAGCATGCCGAAACGGGTGACCTCGCGGCCGAGAAAGAGGCTTTCGGTGACAGTCAGGTGGTCAGCGAGGTTGAATTCCTGGTGAATGAGCACAATGCCGAGCGCCTCGGCCGCGCCGTTGGGCGGCAGGATGACCGGCTCGCCGTCGAGCAGGATGGTGCCGGAGCTGGCCTGCTCGAAGCCCGACAGGATCTTGACCAGCGTGGACTTGCCCGCGCCGTTCTCGCCCATCAGCGCATGCACCTCGCCCGGAAGCACGTCGAAATCCACGCTGAACAGCACCTGGACGTCGCCGAAAGATTTCGAGATCCGCTCCGCCGCAAGCACGGGTGCGCGCGCAGAGTCCCCAACTGATGTCATGCAAGCCTCCCCGCGGCTCCTCAACCGCTCCTGGCATTTTGTGTAAACCTTTACATCGCCGATGTAAAGGTTTACATCCTCGCATCATGGGGACAAATGCGACGTCCTCAGCTTTCGCAGTCGCAACACAAAAGATAGTCTCTCCAGCGATTCCAGAAGGATAGGGGGATGGTGTCCGCGTGCAGAATTCAGCACCAGCGACGATCGAGGATGTTGCGCGCCTGGCGGAGGTGTCGATCGCGACGGTGAGCCGTGCGATCCACACGCCCGACAAGGTCGCCAAGTCGACGCGCCAGCGGGTGAACCAGGCAATCGCGATCACCGGTTATACGACCAATGCCATGGCACGCTCGCTGCGCATGGGCCGGTCGAACATGATCCTCATCCTTGCGCCGGACATCGGCGACCCGAACTTCTCCTCCACCCTGATCGGGCTGGAGAACGAGGCGCGCGCCCATGGTTACGGCGTTCTCATCGGCCACACCCAGAACGACCCCGAGCGCGGCCTCGAATATCTGAAGTTCCTGAGCTCCGGCCAGGCGACCGGCCTCGTGCTGTTCACCGGCCATGAACCCTTCGGCCATCAGGTGGCCGGCACCCGGCTGCCGCCCACGGTCGCCGTGTTCGAACCCGTTTTCGGCTCGAAGATATCCTATGTCGGCGTCGACGATGTCGCCGGCGCCCGGAAGGCCGCCGAACACCTGCTCTCGGCCGGGCACCGCCGCATCGCCTTCATCGGCGACAGCCGGACCCGCCTCGGCCACAAGCGCCGCCGCCAGGGCTATGATCTGGCGCTGGACGCGGCCCGCATCGCGCCGGAAAACCGCATCGTGATCGAAGGCGAAGGCACGATCGAGAGCGGCCGCCTGGCGGTCGAACAGCTCTTCATGCGCGACACGCTGCCGACCGCCTTCATGTGCGTCAACGACGCCACCGCCATCGGCGTGATCAACGGACTGAATGCGCGCGGCTACGACCTGCCGAAGGATTTTTCCGTCATTGGCTTCGACGACGTGCCGCAGGCGACCTATCTCAGTCCGGCGCTCACCACCATCCGCCAGCCCCGCACCGCAATCGGCAAACAGGCCATGGCGCTTTTACTGGCGCAACTGGCCGAACGCCCGACAGAGCGCCGGGAAATCCTGCTGATGCCCGATCTCATTGTACGCGGTTCCGTGACCGGACCTACGGTAAGACGATAGCGCCCGGGTCGGATGGACAATCGAAGAAGAGGAAAGTTCAATGTCATTGGAGATCCGGCCAGCCACGCCACAGGATGCGGGTGCGATGGCCAAACTTCTCAATGAAATCATTGCGATCGGAGGAACCACGGCCCATGCCGAGCCTTTCGACGAGGCCGGCATCGTCGATACCTTCATCGCACCTCGGCTCGCCATCAGCTGCTTCGTCGCCGTGAACGGTTCGAAGATCGAGGGTTTCCAGTCGCTCGAATGGGCCGACCCCGAGTGGCCCGGCGAAGATCCGCTGCCGGCCGACTGGGCGATCATCGCGACCTACGTGGATCCCCACGCGCACAAGATGGGCATAGGGCGTTCGCTGTTCGCCGAAACGGCCAAGTCGGCGAAGGCGGCGGGCGCCGTCTTCATCGATGCGACGATCCGGCGGGAAAACAAGGGCGGCCAGGCCTACTACCAGGCAATGGGCTTTCGCGACTATCGGGAAGGCAAGGCAACCATATCCAAGCGCTACTCTCTGGGCTGAAATGCGCGGTCCGTTTCTGACGTGAGCCCTCTCCCCGCAAGCGGAGAGAGGGCCTGTCGCTCTTAGACGTAGCGGTTCACCACGTTTTCCAGATACTCCTGCCGACCCGACTTCGGCTCGGGATTGACGTTGCCGTCCTCGACCATTTTCGCGATCGCTTCCAGCGACAGCTCGCCGCGCAGCATGCGCTGTGCCTCGGGGCTGTCCCAATTGGCGTAGCGCGCTTCCAGCGGCTTCGACAGCGCGCCGTCCTCGATCATCTTCGCCGCCGCCTTCAGGCCACGGGCGCAGCAGTCCATGCCGCCGATATGGCCGTAGAGCAGGTCGGCCGGATCGAGCGACTGGCGGCGCAGCTTGGCGTCGAAATTGGTACCGCCGGTCTGGAAACCGCCGCCCGACAGGACGTGGTAATAGGCCAGCGCCATTTCCGGCACGTTGTTGGGGAACTGGTCGGTATCCCAGCCCGACTGGTAGTCGTTACGGTTCATGTCGATCGAGCCGAAAATGCCGAACGCGTTCGCCATGGCGATTTCGTGCTCGAAGGAATGGCCGGCCAGGATCGCGTGGCCCTGCTCGATATTGACCTTGACCTCATTCTCCAGCCCGTTCTTCTGCAGGAAGGCGTAGACCGTCGCGACGTCGTAGTCGTACTGGTGCTTGGTCGGCTCCTGCGGCTTCGGCTCGATCAGGATCGTGCCCTTGAAGCCGGTCTTGTGCTTGTACTCGACGACGAGGTTGAGGAAGCGGCCGAGCTGGCTCAGCTCGCGTTTCAGGTCGGTGTTGAGCAGGGTCTCGTAGCCCTCGCGCCCGCCCCACAGCACATAGTTCTCGCCGCCCAGACGCTGGGTGGCGTCCATGCAGGTCTTCACGGTCGCCGCCGAGAAGGCGAAGACGTCCGGGTCGGGATTGGTGGCAGCCCCCGACATGAAGCGGCGGTTGGAGAACAGGTTCGCCGTGCCCCAGAGGAGCTTGACGCCCGTTTCGGCCTGCTTCTTCTCGAAATAGTCGACGATCTCGTTGAGGTTCCTGGTGTTCTCGGCGAAGTTCGCCCCCTCCGGCCGCACGTCGGCGTCATGGAAGCAGTAATAGGGTACGCCGAGCAGCTGGTAGAATTCGAAGGCGACGTCGGCCTTCATCTTCGCCGCTTCCATCGTGTCGGAGAACCACGGACGTTCAAAAGTCTGCCCGCCGAACGGATCGCCGCCCGGCCAGGTGAAGGTGTGCCAGTAGGCGACGGCGAAGCGCAGATGGTCTTCCAGACGCTTGCCGAGCACCACTTCGTCGGGATTGTAATGGCGGAAGGCGAGCGGATTGGTGCTTTCCGGGCCTTCATATTTCACTTTGGCGATATCGCCGAAGAAGCCTGTCGTCATGGGTAATTCCTCCACCTGTTATTGAGATTTTGACGGATAAAAATGGCTGGTCGCACAGGTGCGTACCCCCCTCTGTCCTGCCGGACATCTCCCCCTCAAGGGGGGAGATTGGATGCGGCCCGCCCCCTGCCTGAAGGCGCCGACGGCGCTGTCTGCATGCCTGCCAACAGGGATGGTGAGCCTGCGGCTTGCCGATCTCCCCCCTTGAGGGGGAGATGTCCGGCAGGACAGAGGGGGGTGTCGCAATCGAGACATATCTGTTCCTAGCCGAGCCCGCGGATCGCCGGATAAAGCGACCGGTAGCGCCCGTAGGCCTCCTCGTAGGCACCGGTGAGCGCCGTGACGGGTTGGATCGTCTCGGCCGTCGTCGGCGCCGTGCAGACGGAAAGCGGGTCCGCCCCTGTCGCTGCGATCAGCCCGAGCCGTGCCGCACCGAAGGCCGCGCCGAAATCGCCGTCGGCCGGAATGTCGACCGGAAGCCCGAGCGCGGTTGCGATCGAGGCCAGCCAGTAGCGCGAGCGCGAGCCGCCGCCGATCGCCGTCACCCGGGAGATCTGGGTGCCCGCCGACTTCAGCGCCTCGAGATTGTCGCGGATGGCGAAGGTAACGCCCTCGAGCACGGCCTGCGTCAGCACCGCGCGCGAACTCTCATGGCCAAGGCCGATGACGGCGCCGCGGATCTTCGCGTCGTTGTGCGGGGTGCGTTCGCCGGAGAGATAGGGCAGGAAGGTGACGCTGCCCGGCGCGTTCAGATCGTTGCCAAGCTCGCCGGTCAATTCTCCGGCCGCCTTGCCGGTGATGCCGCTCAGCCAATTCAGCGCGTCGGTCGCCGAGAGAATGACGCCCATCTGATGCCAGGTATTCGGCAGCGCGTGGCAAAAGGCATGCACGGCACTCTCCGGCTTCGGCAGATAGGAGCCGTTGGCGGCGAAGAGAACGCCCGAAGTTCCGAGCGAGACGAAGGCCTGTCCCTCGGCAACCGTGCCCATGCCGCAGGCCGACGCCGCATTGTCCCCTGCCCCGCCGGCAATGGTCACGCCGCTCGCCATGCCCCATTCGGCGGCCAGCTGATCGCGCAGCGTGCCGGCCGGATCGGTACCCTCGACCAGCCCCGGCATCTGCCGCTCCGAAAGCCCGGTCGTCTCCAGCAGCTCCGCGGACCAGCGGCGCGCGCCCGTATCGAGCCAGGCGGTTCCGGCCGAATCCGACATGTCGGAGAGATATTCGCCAGTCAGCCAAAGACGCAGGAAATCCTTCGGCAGCAGGACCTTGGCAACCCGGGCAAAGACGTCCGGCTCGTTCTTCGCCACCCAGGCGAGTTTCGGCGCGGTGAAGCCGGGAAAGACGATGTTGCCGGTGATGGCGCGGAAGCGCGGATCAGCATCGAGCGCGGCCGCTTCGACATGGCTGCGCGTGTCGTTCCACAGGATGCAAGGGCGAAGCACCTGGTCGGCGGAATCGATCAGCGTTGCGCCATGCATATGACCGGAGAGACCGATGCCCTTGACGGCGGCCAAATCCTTGCCATGGGCGGCCTTGAGACCGGAAACCGCCTCCCGCGCCGCACGGATCCAGTCGAGCGGATCCTGCTCCGACCAGCCGGGATGCGGACGCGATACGTCGAGCGCCGCATTGGCGACACCCACCACCCGCTGGTCGTCGTCGATCAGCATGGCCTTCACACCCGAGGTGCCAAGATCGAGCCCCAGATACATGTCGTCTCTCCCTATGCCCCGCCCTTCACGGCAGGTTGTCCTTCAAGAATATGTCGATACGGATGCGCTCCTGCGCCGCCAGCAGCGGCAGGCCGTCGGCCTTGGCCTTCAGCACCCGGATGGCGCTGCGGACCTCGTGGCCGGCATCCTGGTTGAGCACAGCGTCGACAAGCCCGTCGTTGAGTGCGCCACGCGTCGTGCCGGTCAGCTCATGGGCGATCACGGCCGGCCGCCGGTCGAACCTGGCCTTGCCCAGTGCCGCGACCAGACCGCGATTGCCGGCGCCGAGGCTGTAGATGCCGAGAATGTCGCCGCGTTGACGAAAGAGATCGGTGAGCCGGCGCTCGACCAGCGTCGGATCGTCGCGTCCTTCGATGACCTCCAGCAGCGAAAGATGCGGATAGTCGGCGGCCATGACCGAACGAAAACCCTCCAGGCGCTCGCGATGGTCGCGCACCAGCATCGAGCCGGCCAGCACGGCGAGCGAGCCGCGCCGGTCGCCGACGAAACGTCCGAGCAGGCTCGCCGCCGTGCGGCCCGCCGCCAGGTTGTCGATGCCGGCATAGTGGACGCGTCGCGAAGCCGGCAGGTCGGAAACCAGCGTCACGACCGGAATGCCCACCTCGACCAGCCGATCGACGGCGGCCGCCACTTCGGGCGCATCGACGGCGACGAACGCCACGCCGGCCGGTTGTTCGTCCACAAGCGCGTCGAGCACCGCGACAAGCGCCGCCGCATCGAAGGGCGGCACCTTGAGGATGCGGATGTCGGTCCGCTCCGAGGGCGAGCGCGCCACGGCATCGTGCACCGCCGCTTCAAGCTCGCGCATGAAGGAATTGTCGTTGGCGGGCAGGATGAAGGTCAGCGGATAGACACGCCCCTTGGCGAGATTGGCCGCTGCCACATCCCTTACGAAACCGAGCGTAGCGACGGCAGCCTCCACCTTGTCGCGGGTACGCGCGCTGACCCCCGGCCGCCGGTTCAACACGCGGTCGACGGTGGCGAGGCTCACGCCTGCGGCAGATGCGATGTCGTGGACTGTCGGCTTCATGTTTCCTCCGAGCGGACTCCTAGCGCAGGTTCCGAGGTACGTAAATCACTTTCTGATGTACGTACCTCATATTTTCTTCGACGCCCGACGAAAAGAACCGTCTTCCTGTTGGGAAGACGGTTCTTGGCGCTGCGGTGGATTTCGAAAGGGACGCCCTGCGGCTGAGCTTAATGGCCGGAGCCGGCCGGCGCCGGCGCGCTGGGCTTCTTGATCAGAAGCGTCAGGAAGACCAGCGCGAAGAACAGTGCGGTCAGGCCCATGAAGACGTCGATGAAGGACAGCAGCCAGGATTGCTGGGTGATCACGCCGGAGAGCTTCTTGATCGCGACCGCCGTGCCGTCGAAGCCATAGGAGTCGTAATTGGCACCGACGCTCGCCAGCCAGTCGAGGGCGGCGCGATTGCCCCAGTCGGCATGTTCGGAAAGCCGGGCATAGTGCTCGTCCGAACGCTGGGTCAGCATGGTATTGATGACGGCGAGCCCGACGGCGCCGCCGAGATTGCGCGTCAGGTTGAACAGGCCCGAGGCGTTCTTCATGCGGTCCGGCGGCAGCGTACCGAGCGCGATGTTGTTGATCGGCACCATGCACAACATCAGCGAGCAGCCGCGCAGGATCTGCGGCAGCAGCAGTTCGTAGAAGTCCCAATCGGCTGTCATGTAGGTCATCGTGTAGGTGCCAGCAGCAAAACCGGCAAAACCGATCATCATCATCACCCGCGGGTCGAGCTTGCTCGAAAGCGCACCCGCCACCGGCGCGGTGAGGAACATCGCCGCGCCCGAGACGAACATGGTCTCACCGATCATCATCGAGTCGTAGCCTCGGATGCGGCCGAGATAGACCGGGTAGAGATAGGTGAGCCCGTAGAGACCCACGCCCATGACGAAGGAGAACAGCGAGCCGAAGGCGAAGTTGGCGTTGGAAAACGCTCTGAGGTCGACGACCGGGAACTCGACCCTGAACACCCGGTGGAAGAAGAAGAACCCACCCATCACCATGGCCACGGTGCCCATGACGATGTGTTCGTCGTTGAACCAGTCCTTGTTGTTGCCTTCTTCCAGCACGAATTCCATCGTGCCGAGGAAGAGCGCCATCCAGAACAGCCCCCACCAGTCGAACTTCTTCAGAAGCTTGAAGTCCGGCTTGTCGAAGTCGATCAGGCTGAAGGTCACGGCGGTGACGATGATGCCGGGCACCACGTTGACGAGGAACAGCCAGTGCCAGGACATGGCATGACTGATGTAACCGCCGATGGTCGGGCCGATGGTCGGCGCAAGCGTCGCGACCAGACCGACGATCGGCGAGACGATGTTGCGCTTGGACGGCGGGAAGATGGTGAAGGCGGCGGCGAATACCGACGGGATCATGCCGCCGCCGATGAAGCCCTGGATCGCCCGGTAGATGATCATCTGGTCGATATTGGTCGCGGTCGCGGCAAGCGCGCTGGCAAGGGTGAAGCCGGCGGCCGAGAAGGAAAACAGGATACGCGTCGACAGGATGCGCGCCAGCGCGCCCGACAGCGGAATCATGATGACTTCGGCGATCAGATAGGAGGTCTGCACCCAGGCGATCTCGTCGGAGCCGGCGCCGAGGCCGGCCTGGATCTCGGCGAGCGAGGCCGAGACGATCTGGATGTCGAGGATCGACATGAACATGCCGAAAACCATCGCAAAGAAAGCGATGACGCGCTTCGGATCCATGCGCTCGTCGGCCGCGGGCAGCGCCATGGCACTTGCCCCTGTCGTTCCCGCTGTCGCCATTGTCTCGGGTCCCCTGCGGTCCGCGTTACTTCGCCGCGAGCGCGGCACCTTCGGGCGCCGTGCGCGTATCGACATCGACCACGACGCTCAAGCCCGCGCGCAGATGGCCCGAATCGAGCACGTCCTGCGGAATCTCGATACGGACGGGAACCCGCTGCACCACCTTGGTGAAATTGCCCGTGGCGTTTTCCGCCGGCAGCATGGAGAAGACCGAGCCCGAAGCCGGGGCGATCGACGTTACCGTGCCCTCGATCGCCTCGTCGCCATAGGCATCGACATGGATCGCGACCTTGGAGCCCGGAACGAGCTTGGCGATCTGCGTTTCCTTGAAATTGGCCTCGATATAGAGCTGCTGGACGGGAACGAGCGCGGCAAGGCGCTTGCCCGTCGAAACCAGATCGCCCGTCTGCACCGAAAGGTTGCCGACAATGCCGTCATAGGGTGCCTTGAGCACGGTGAAGGCGAGGTCGCGCTCTGCCTTTTCCAGCGCCAGATCGGCCGAACGCATGCCGGCATCGGCTTCCGCGCGCTGCGCCTTCAGCACGGAGATGCTGGCTTCGGCGGCGGCAATGTTGGCGTCGGCGGCGGCAAGGCTCGCCTTGGCCTGCTCGAGTTGCGTTTTAGCGCTGTCGAGATCGGCGGTGGAAACCACCTTCTGTTCCTGCAGGCCGCTGACGCGCTTCAGCGAAAGCTCGGCAAGACTGAGCGTGGCCTGCGCCGACTGCTTCTGCGCCACGGCCTGGGCCAGCGACGCGTCCCCACCCTTGATCTGGGCATCGATCCGCGCGAGCGTCAGGCGCTGCACGGCGATCTGTGCCTGGGCCTGCTCGGCGGCGATCCGGTAATCACCATCGTCCAGCGTCACCAGCGGATCGCCGGCCTTTACGCGCTGGTTGTTCTGCACGTCGACCGCCTTCACATAGCCGGAAACCTTGGGCGAGATGATCGCGATGTCGCCCTCGATATAGGCGTCTTCCGTCGAGACCATGAACCGGCCTTCGGTCCACCAGCCATAGCCGTACCAGGCTGCGCCGGCGAAGAGCGCAGCCAGGATGACCGGCAGCACCAGGCTGCGGCGCTTCTTGGCTGCAACCGGTTCCGCGAGGGCGGCCGGGGCAGCCTGCTGTTCCGCCGTCACGCCGGGGCGTGCCTCGAGGATTGTGGCGTCGGTGTCGGCGGGCTGCGCATCGGCGGCATTGACGGAGCGGACGGCACTCGTCCTCGGGGATCCTGACATGATCAAACCATTCGCTGGCGAAAAAGGAAATCGAACTGAACCGTTCGGTTCGATTGACATAAAGGCTTTTCTAACTCATATCAAGAGGCAGAAAGTCAGTACCTTTCCTATCTGACGGGATGCAGTTAATTTTCGGATAGTTCATGACCCGCAAGTCCAAAAAGGTCGAGGAAATCACCACGACCGACTTCCCCTACCCGGTCGTCCCCAGCCGCTTTCCGGCCGGCGCGGACCCGGTCAAACGCGGCCAGATTCTCGACGGCGCCAAGCAGGTCTTCATGAAGATGGGCTTCGACGCGGCCAGCATGAACGACGTGACCCGCGAGGCCGGCGTCTCGAAGGGCACCATCTACGTCTATTTCCAGAGCAAGGAAGACCTGTTCGCCGCCCTGATCGAACGGGAAAAGGGCCGCTTCACCGAAGCGCTGCGCGACGTTCTCGCCGAGAGCAAGGATGCCGAGCAGGGCCTGCGCCGCTTTGCGGCCGTCTTCATCAACCAGATCGTCTCCACCGACATGATACCCGCGATGCGCACAGTGCTCGGCGTGGTCGACCGCATGCCCGGGCTCTGCCATCGCTTCCTGTCCAACGCCCCGGCCAACGCCCGCAGCGTGCTGGAGGACTTCATCCGCCGGCAGATCGAGGAGGGCGCGCTGAAGACCGAGGATCCCGATCTCGCTGCCCGCCAGTTCATCGACCTGTCCACCGGCACCTATTTCAAGCAGCGCCTGTTCGGCGAAATGCGGCGCGACCCGACACGCGAGGAGGTCGAGCGGGTGGTCGAGAGCGCCGTGCGCGTCTTTCTGTGTGCCTACGGGACGCGATCCTGCTCGAAGCCCGGCTGACCTGCTCCGGGCCCGGCTGAGCCGGCCGGGCAATCTTTTTGACCCGCTCTTTGCGCCGGCCCTTGCCCTTGCGAGGGCCTTGCTCCATTTGTTGCAGCGACCCGCCACTGCAAACCGGAAAGAGCTCATGCAGGAAATCCTCGTCCTCCTTCAGGATCCCGCCGCCTGGATCGCCCTCGTCACCCTCGTCGTGATGGAAGTCGTCCTCGGCATCGACAACCTCGTCTTCATTTCCATCCTGACCAACAAGCTCCCGGCAGAACAGCGCGAAAGCGCTCGGCGCATCGGCATCGGCCTGGCGCTCGTCATGCGCCTCGCCCTGCTCGGCACCGTTGCCTATATCGTCAAGCTGACCACACCGCTGTTCGAAGCCTTCGGCCACGGCTTCTCGTGGAAGGACCTGATCCTGATCGCCGGCGGCCTGTTCCTCGTCTGGAAGGCGACCAAGGAAATCCACCACAGCGTCGATCCGGTCGACCACGACGAGGATTTCATCGCCTCCTCGAAGTCGGGCACGCTGGCCGCGGCCATCGGCCAGATCCTGCTGCTCGACCTGGTCTTCTCGGTCGACAGCATCATCACCGCCGTCGGCATGACCGAACACCTGCCTATCATGATCGCCGCCGTCATCATCGCCGTGGCCGTCATGCTCGTCGCCGCGACACCGCTTGCCAACTTCATCGAGAAGAACCCGACCATCGTCATGCTGGCGCTCGGCTTCCTGCTGATGATCGGCATGACCCTGATCGCCGACGGCATGGGCTTCCATGTGCCGAAGGGCTATGTCTACGCCGCCATGGCCTTCTCCGGTCTCGTCGAGGTGCTGAACATGTTCGCCCGCCGCAAGCGGCAGGCGGACAAGGCATCGAAGACCAAGCTGCACTGAGCCGGCGACCTTCGCCGAAACGGCACGCAACCGACAGGCCCGCGACCGCGTCGCGGGCCCTCTTTATTTTGGCGGGATGCTCTCGCGCGAGGAACAAAGCCAATTCGGCGGCATTGATAGCGACTGCCTGCCCTCTATATCTCCTCGACACAACATATCCGGAGTCCCATGACCACCGAGCAAATCCTTGCCTTCGCTGTCATAGGCGCGATGATGGCCGCCTTTCTCTGGGACCGTCTACGCTATGACGTGGTTGCCTGCGTCACCCTGATCGCCGCCGTCGCCCTTGGTCTGGTTCCCGCCGCAGAGGCCTTCTCCGGCTTCAGCGACGACATCGTCATCATCGTCGGCAGCGCGCTCGTGGTCAGCGCGGGTGTCGCGCGATCCGGCATCGTCGATTTCGCCATCAAGAAATTCTTCCCCTCGCTCACCTCGATCCGCGGCCAGATGCTGCTTCTCGTCGTGACGGTGACGATCCTGTCGGCCTTCATCAAGAACATCGGCGCGCTGGCGATCATGATGCCGGTTGCCTTTCAGTTTGCCCGGCGCTCCGGCACGCCGGTCTCGGCCTTCTTGATGCCGATGGCCTTCGGCGCGCTGCTGGGCGGCCTGATGACGCAGATCGGCACCTCGCCGAACATCGTCGTGTCACGCCTGCGCGCCGAGATCACCGGCGAAGCCTTCACCATGTTCGACTTCACCCCCGTCGGCGCGGCGCTCGCGCTTGCCGGCACCATCTTCCTGATGTTCTTCTACTGGCTGGTACCGAAGCGCGAGAACCAGACCCCCTCCGTCCAGGAAGCGCTGGAAAGCTCGACCTTCTCCACCGAGGCGACCGTCGGCAAGCAGTCGCCCTTCCTCGGCAAGTCCCTCAACCAGCTTCTGGCGATCGCGCCGGGCGAAGTCATCGCCACGGCGATCCTGCGCGGCCACACCCGCATTTCGCCCTTTCCCGACATCGTGCTGAAGGAGAACGACGCGGTCCTGCTGGAGGGCGCATCCGAGCCGCTGGACCGGATCGTCTCGCAGGCCAAGCTATCGCTGTCCGGCAAACCGATCGGAAAGAGCGAGACCAAAGCCAGCGGCGAGATCGCCGCGATCGAGGCGGTCATCAGCCGCGACTCCGCCCTGATCGGCCTGTCCGCCCGCGAGCTGTCGCTCTACAACACCTATGGCGTCAATCTTCTCGCCGTCAGCCGCAAGGGCAAGCGCATCCGCGAACGTTTGGGCGAGCTGACGCTCCGTTCCGGCGACGTCGTGGTGCTGCAGGGCCAGCGCCAGGCCCTGCCGGGTCTGCTGCTCGAACTGGGCTGCCTGCCGCTCGCCGAACGCGAAATCCTGCTCGGCACCAGCCGTAGCGCCATCGTGCCGCTGGGCATCCTGGTTGCCGCCATGGGCGCCACCGCGCTCGGCTTTGCTCCAGTGCCCATTGCCTTCTTCGCCGCGGCACTCGCCATGGTCATCTTCAAGGTCATCCCGCTCAGCGAGATCTATCGCGCGGTGGACGGGCCGATCCTCGTCATGCTCGCCGCCCTGATCCCGGTCAGCGACACGCTGCGCACCACAGGCGCCAGCGAAGTGATCGCCGGCTGGCTCGGGACGGCGGCTAACGGGCTGCCCGCCTATGGCGCGCTCACCCTGATCCTCGTCACGGCCATGGCGGTCACGCCGTTCCTCAACAATGCCGCCACCGTGCTGGTCATGGCACCGATCGCCGCGAGCTTCGCCGCCGGCCTCGGCTACAAGCCGGACGCCTTCCTGATGGCGGTGGCGATCGGCGCCGGCTCGGACTTCCTCACCCCGATCGGCCACCAGTGCAACACGCTGGTCATGGGCCCGGGCGGCTATCGCTTCAGCGACTATCCGCGCCTTGGCCTGCCGCTGTCGATCATCATCGTCGTGGTGTCCATCCCCATGCTTCTGCTGGTCTGGCCCGTACAGTAGGCAAACCGCCAATACCGACAAAATGACAGGCCAGGTGGAAACCGGGCCATCTTGCGTTTCGGACCGGCGAATTGTTCGTGGGCTCCGGACAAAGAAAGCCTGCATCGGCGGGATGCAGGCTTTCCTTGGGGCGGGGACTAGGAATGAACGCGGGCCGAACGGGTAAGGGGCTCGTCTGCCATTTCGTTGGCTACGGAGAGAAACCGGAAAAATCTCCGTATTCCCCATTTCCCGTCGCGTCCGATTGGCACGGCCTGCGCTCTGGTGGAAAAACGCCTCCAGCAGTCTTTGGTTCCCGGACCTCGCAATTTTTCTTTGAACTTCCATTGGAGCAAGGCTGCCATGCCCGCTGCGCCAGCAGTTTTCCTTGACGCCTGCGGCTGAATATGGCCTAAGGCCAGCCGACGGAATTGACAGCATGGGCGTGTTAATAGGGCCTTTTCTCGTCTCTCCGCCCGATTGTTTTCCATTTTTTCGCTGATCCTGCGGCCACCGCGCGATCACCCCGCACGTCACCACGAGCAAGATTCCATGAGCACTTCCGGCGTCCGCGTCCGCATCGCACCCTCCCCGACCGGCGAGCCCCATGTCGGCACCGCCTATATCGCGCTGTTCAATTACCTCTTCGCCAAGAAACACGGCGGCGAGTTCATTCTGCGCATCGAGGACACCGATGCGACGCGCTCCACGGCCGAGTTCGAGCAGAAGGTTCTGGATGCGCTGAAATGGACCGGCCTCAGCTGGTCGGAAGGCCCCGATGTCGGCGGCCCCTACGGCCCCTACCGCCAGTCCGAGCGCAAGGACATCTACCGTCCCTTCGTCGAACAGATGGTTCGCGACGGACACGCCTTCCGCTGTTTCTGCACGCCCGAGCGTCTGGAAATGATGCGCGACGCCCAGCGTGCCGCCGGCAAGCCCCCGGGCTATGACGGCCACTGCCTCAACCTCAAGGCCGAGGAAGTCACCGAGCGCATGGAATCCGGTGAACCGTCGGTCGTGCGCCTGAAGGTCCCGACAGAAGGCTCCTGCGATTTCCACGACGGCGTCTATGGCGACGTGTCCATTCCGTGGGAAAGCGTCGACATGCAGGTCCTCCTGAAGGCCGACGGCATGCCGACCTATCACATGGCCAACGTCGTCGACGACCACCTGATGAAGATCACCCACGTCGCGCGCGGCGAGGAGTGGCTGGCCTCGGTGCCGAAGCACATCCTGATCTACAAATACCTCGGCCTCGAGCCGCCGAAGTTCATGCACCTGTCGCTGATGCGCAATGCCGACAAGTCCAAGCTGTCGAAGCGCAAGAACCCGACCTCGATCTCCTACTACTCGGCCCTCGGCTACCTGCCGGAAGCCCTGATGAACTTCCTCGGCCTGTTCTTCATCCAGATCGCCGAAGGCGAGGAACTGCTGGCCATGGACGAGCTGGCGGAGAAGTTCGACCCCGACCACCTCAACAAGGCCGGTGCGATCTTCGACGTGCAGAAGCTAGACTGGCTGAACGGCCGCTGGATCCGCGAAAAACTGTCGTCCGACGACTTCCTGTCCCGCGTCTTCGGCTGGGCCTCGGAAAACGATCGGCTGACGGAAGGCCTGAAGCTGGCCCAGAGCCGTATTTCCAAGCTCGGCGAACTGCCGCAGCTTTCCGGCTTCCTGCTCGCCAGCGATGTCGGCCTGACGCCTGCCTCGTTTGCTGGTCTCAAGACATCGCCGGCCGAGACGCTGGAAATCGTCAACACGGTGGCCTTCGATCTCGAAAAGATCCTCGAATGGAATGTCGAGACGATCGAGCAGGAACTGCGCGACATCGCCGACCGCCTCGGCAAGAAGCTGCGCGTGGTCACCCCGCCGCTCTTCGTCGCCATGTCCGGCTCGGCGCGCTCGCTGCCGCTGTTCGATTCGATGGCGCTGCTCGGCCGCTCGGTCGTGCGCCAGCGCCTGAAGGTTGCGAGCCAGGTGCTGACCGGAATGGTCGGGGCTGCGAACTGACGATTCAGCGTCGCTCGACCGGCGGCGCATTGAGCTACCCCCCTCTGCCCTGCCGGGCATCTCCCCCACAAGGGGGGAGATCAGCGAGTGGCCGGCCTGTTGCCCCAAGCCCTCGTTGACCGCCGGTTCTGACATCAGAGGTGGAACGACAAGCGTCCCCCATCCGATCTCCCCCCTTGTGGGGGAGATGCCCGGCAGGGCAGAGGGGGGTGACGGAAACGAAAACAGCCGCTGAAGGCGAAACACGATGACCGAACAGAAGACCGCAGCACCCGCCCTCTCCTCCGACGTGACCGAAGTCCGCGCCCAGAAGCTCGCCCTCCTGCGCCAGCAGATCGGCGACGTCTATCCGGCGCACTTCCACCGCACCATCACCAATGCGGAGCTTGCCGAGAAATATGCCGACCTGGAGCTGGACACCGAATCCGGCGACATCGTCACCGTCGCCGGCCGTGTCTACTCGTCGCGCAATTCCGGCATGTTCATGGACATCCACGACGCCTCGGGCAAGATCCAGATCTTCTCTCACAAGGACACGACCCCGGAGGAAGCCCGTGCGCTTCTGCCGATGATCGACCTCGGCGACATCATCGGCGTCACCGGTGCGGTGCGTCGTACCAAGCGCGGCGAACTGACGATCAATGCGCATGAGATCACCATGCTCACCAAGTCGCTGCTGCCGATGCCGGAAAAGTATCACGGCCTCGCCGACATCGAGACGCGCTACCGCAAGCGCCATCTCGACCTCCTGACCAACGAGGAATCCAAGCTGCGCTTCCAGCAGCGCTCGAAGATCATCTCCGGCGTGCGCCGCTTCATGGAGAACGACGGCTTCATGGAAGTCGAGACGCCCATGCTGCAGACGATCTACGGCGGCGCCACCGCCGAGCCCTTCAAGACCCACCACAACACGCTGAAGATGGACATGTTCCTGCGTATCGCGCCGGAACTCTATCTCAAGCGCACCCTGGTATCGGGCCTGTCGGACAAGGTTTTCGAGATCAACCGCAACTTCCGCAACGAAGGCGTCTCCACCCGGCACAATCCGGAATTCACCATGATGGAGTGCTACTGGGCCTATGCCGACTACGAGGACATCATGGACCTCGTCGAGCGCATGTTCTCGGAACTGGCGACGACCATCCACGGCACCACGGAAGTGCCCTATGGCGACAAGGTTCTGTCCTTCAAGGGCCCCTTCCGCCGCATCTCCATGCCCGGCGCCGTCAAGGAAAAGACCGGCATCGACTTCCTCGCCATCCAGACCGACGAGGAGGCGCGCGCCGCCGCCCGTCACGCAGGCTTCGAAGTCGAGAAGGATTCGACCTGGGGCGAATGCCTCGCCTTCGTCTTCGAGGAAACCGTCGAGGGCGACCTGATCCAGCCGGCCCACGTCATCCACTTCCCGAAGGACATCTCGCCCTTCGCCAAGGAAGTGCCGGGCGAGCCGCGTCTCGTCGAGCGCTTCGAGACCTATGTCAACGGCTGGGAACTCGGCAACGCCTTCTCCGAACTCAACGATCCGGAAGAGCAGCGCGCCCGCATGGTCGAGCAGCTGACGCAGGCCCATGCCCGCGGCGAAAAGGAGAAGGCCCTCGACGAGGACTTCCTCGATGCCATGGACCAGGGCATGCCGCCGGCCGGTGGCCTCGGCATCGGCGTCGACCGCCTGATCATGGTGCTGACCAACGCGCCGTCGATCCGCGACGTCATCCTCTTCCCGGCCCGCCGCCACAAGGGCGATTGAGCCGGCGCAGCAATGGGACGAAACAACAAAGGCAACCCTCGCGGGTTGCCTTTGTTGTTTCTGGCGCCGGGAACCGGGACGACCTCGCGATGGCCGAAGGACAGGGCAAGGGCGCCAATCACCGCCTGCTCACTCCTCGGAAAACGTCCACGCCACACGCGCCTTGAGAGGCGCGACGACCTGGCCGGAATTGTGCGAGGCCGAGCCTGCGACCGCGACCTCGGCGACGCCGGTCCAGGCTCCGTCCCGCCCTGCGGGCTGGTCGAAGAGTTCGATGACCTGCTTGCCCTCGATGAGCGGCACGGCCCGCTCGTCGGTGAAGGCGCCGGGTCCCAGCGTCACCGGAACCGCGAGCTTGGCGGCGGGAAGCCGCAGGCTCATATGGCCTGTCTGCCGGTCGAGGGTGAGTTCGACGGCGCAGGCGGCGTCCATCAGGCCGAAATCGTCCTTGGGCAGCGTCAGGCTGCCATTGCGGGTGAAACGGTAGGCGCGGGCCGGCTCCGGCGGCGGGATATAGACGCCGCTCAGCACATCCTCGACGACCAGCGTACCGGCGGCGCAGGTGCCGGCGCGATCGCCGGCAAAATTGCCGTAGCGGCCGGGCTGCTGGCCCGTCATCTGCTGGAACGGATTGCCACCGCCGGTCTTGGCGAATTCCATCATCGTGCGGGTCAGGCATTGCTGGTCTTGGCCGCAGGCATCGATCTTCGCCTTCAGATCCTCCATTGCCGGCGGCAGGGCGGCGCCGGCCTTGCTCCCGGAGACGATCGGCAAGCCGTTATTGCCGACATCGACGACGGCAAACGCGATTTCCAGCGTCCGCCGGGCGTCGATGGCCGCCCATTCCACACCGTTGGGAAGATCGACGCGATTCCTGCCGGAAAGTTCGATGCTGACATCGAGCCTGCCGCGCGGATTGCCGGCAAACGGATCCTGCGCGCAGGCCATGGCGGGGAACGTCAGAAACAGGCTCGACAAGGCAAGGGCAAGGCGCACGGCAACCTCCGGCAATCGCATCCGCCTGTCATAGCGACCCGTGACTTTCGCGCCAACACGGCGAAGAGGGCAAAGAACTATGAGAGGCTGCAAAGAGTTATGCGCGACTGCCGACCTGCGGGGCCGGCAGGGACCGGGGCGGAATCGACCGCCCCGACGGCGACAAGTCGCTGGCACGGCGCAGCCGTGGGCGCCGGGAGCCGTCCTACCGTTCGAGGGTGAAGACCACTTCGTAGAGGCCGGGGCTGGCCACACCGTATTTCTTGTTCTCCGCGATCAGCCCCCGGGCATTCAGCCGGTCGATGACCCGCCGGGCTGCGTCCATGTTCTCCGTCTGGGCGTAATTGACGACCCGTGTGCCATCGAGACATCGGTGAAGACTGGCCGAAATCCATCCGGGCTCCTCGCGGGCGACCTTCGCCGTCTCGGCGAGAAAGGCGATCATCGCGTCCTGGCCGCCTGGCGGGACCGTAAAGACATTGATCTGCGTAACGATAGCGGTATTCGCAAGGATGATGGGCATGTGCGTTCTCCAGGGTTGGAGGCGCGGCGGCCGGCGTCAGGACGCGAACAAGTTCAGGCACGCGTCAAGCCGCCAGCCTTCGCGCCGGTTGCTTGCCGCGGGTCCGCCGAAGGGGCGGTACGGAGCCTTCCATGAGAAGAGAACGGGCTTACCATTGCCGTCCTGGGTCCTTTTCGACCGGTCCAGCCTAGCGAATGACGCCCGGAGCGGCAAGATCGCATGCCGGGCCGGGCCGAGCGATCGCAATGTCAGACCCGTGTCGGGCATTTGCCGGAATACCGGCCCTGATGCCGGCCCTCGACCAGGGCACGCCTCAGTGGGTTGCCTCGGCGTGCTTTTCGGCGTCGGCCTTGGCGCTCGCCTTCGGCGGCAGGATGTCGGAATCCTCGGCCGGCATCTCGCCGGCGGCCGGCGCAGCACTCGCGCCCTCCAGCGGCTGGGATCTCAGCTTCTCCAGCCACGCGGCGCCGGCGGCTTTCGCCTTGCCTTCCGCCGCAGGTTCAGGGGCGGCCTCGGGTTCTGCAGCCGCAGCATCTTCGGCCGGTGCGGCGTCATGCTCCGCAGGTGCAGCCGCCTCTTCCGGCGCAGCCGTTTCGGCCGGTGCGGCTTCGTGGCTGGCAGCGGCGTCGCCCGACGTCGCAGGTGCGGGCGCTTCTTCATCGCCACCAAGCACCATGCCCTTCAGCGACGAGAACCAGCCGCCGCTCTCGGCCGGTGCTGGGGCCGGTTCGGCCCCCTTGGCATGGGCGTCGGCCTCGGCGGCAGGCGGGGCCACAGCCTCGTCCTGAGCGCCTTCGCCAGCCGGCATTTCGTGGGCGGGAGCCGCTTCGGCGGCATGGCCGGCATCCGCAGCGTGCGCGTCGGCTTCGACCGGCGCAGCAGAATGGGCATCCGCGGGGGCTGCGTCATGAGCACTCGCCGGTTCGGCGGCGGGGACAGCCGCGTGATCATCGGCGGGGGCTTCTGCGTGGCCGTCGGTCGGCGCGACCGCATGGTCTGCCGGAGCCGCATCATGGCCATCGACAGGCGCCGTAGCATCGTGGCCGGCATCCGCACCTTGGCCGTCTTCAGCCGGCGCTTTCTCATCCGAGCCGAACACCATTCCGGTGATCGAATCGAGCCAGCCCTTGCTTTCCGTGGCCCCCTGCTCGGGCGCTGCCGCGCCATGTGCATCGGTCGCGGCTTCCGCACCATGCTCGGCGGCCGGGGCTTCCGCTCCGTGACCATCGGCGGGCGCTGCCTCGCCATGACCGTCGGCAGGGGCTGCTTCGCCATGGCCGGCCGGCGCACCGTGCTCGGCAGGCGCCCCGTGTTCGGCAGGCGCGCCATGCCCCTCGGGAACGACCACTTCGGGCTTGATGCAATCGGTCTTGTCGTCGAGCCGGGCGACCAGCGTCTCGATGTCCGCCTCGGGAAGGGCGATCTTCTCGCCGTAGAACAGCCCGTCGGCATTCGCCGGCTTGTCGACATAACGCGCGGTAAACACCTGGCCGTTCGCCTCTTCCGGCACGCGGCTCGGATCGGCAATGTAGACGACATCGGCGCCGACAGCGCGGCCGCGCATCGCCGAACGGTCGCTCGGCCCGTTCTTGTCCAGCACGACCACCTGCACGAGGTCCGGCTTTTCGCGCTCGTAGACGGCACCCGCCACGCGAAGCGCGGTCTTGACGCGCGTCATGCCGTCGCCAGGCTCATCCGTGGTGATGTATTTGCGGACCCAGAAGCGGTCCTTCTTCTTGATCGTGACGGTCTTGACCTCGGTGCATTCGAGGCCGTTCAGGTCCGCATAGGACGGGCCGAGGATGGCGTCGGTGCCGATGAACACGGCTGCGGCACCGGTCGCGCCGCACAGGACAAGCACACCGCCAAAGGCGAGGACGATCTTGCGAGAGATCCGGATCTTGCTGAAAAGACCCTTCACGCCATGAACTCCGACATCAATCCCGCCCCGCCTCAACACGCAATACTGACGTCGATACTTGCCACAACGGTCTTGATGAAGGTTTAATCCAGTCGCGACAATCCGCTGTACATCGCCCGGTTTGCCGCCAATTCCGGCGATTTTGGTCTTTTTGCGAGCCATTCGCAAAAACCATTGACAATCGGATTTTCCGCCTTAGCTTTTAATGAGAATTATTCGCAAGAAGCCCCAGGAGTTTCCATGCTGCCCCGCATCGCCGGCTTTCTCGCTGCCGCCATCATCCTGCTGCCGCTTGGCGCAGCGGCTGCCGAGAAGCCGAAGGTCATTACCACCTTCACCGTCATCGCCGACATTGCCCGCAATGTCGCGGGCGACATGGCCGAGGTCGACAGCATCACCAAACCCGGCGCCGAGATCCACAACTACCAGCCGACGCCCCGCGACATCCTCAAGGCACGAGATGCAGATCTCGTCCTGTGGAACGGCCTCAACCTGGAACGCTGGTTCGAAAAGTTCCTTGCCAATCTCGGCTCGGTGCCGGCCGCCGTCATCAGCGACGGCGTGCAGCCGATCAGCATTTCCGGCGGCGGCTATGACGGCAAGCCCAACCCGCATGCCTGGATGTCGCCGGACAATGCGCTGATCTATGTCGAGAACATCCGCAAGGCGCTGGCCGAGGTCGATCCCGACCACGCCGAGGCCTATGCTGCGAACGCCAAGGCCTATTCCGACAAGATCCGGGCCGAGATCGAGCCGATGAAGGCGCAGATCGCCGCTCTGCCGGCCGAAAAGCGCTGGCTGGTGACCAGCGAGGGCGCGTTCTCCTATCTGGCCCGCGATCTGGGCCTGAAGGAACTCTTCCTCTGGCCGGTCAATGCCGATGCGCAGGGCACGCCGCAGCAGGTGCGCGCCGTGATCGACGCCATGCGCGAAAACCGGATTGCCGTGATCTTCTCCGAGAGCACGATCTCCGACAAGCCGGCCCGCCAGGTGGCCGAGGAAACCGGGGCTGCCTATGGCGGCGTGCTTTATGTCGACTCGCTGAGCGAGGAGGGCGGCCCGGTTCCGACCTATCTCGACCTGCTGAAGGTCACCGTCTCGACCATCGCCGAGGGGCTTGCCCGATGATCATGGGACCCAGCACCAGAACCCGGCCCGAGGGCCTGACCGCCAAGAATGTGACGGTCACCTACCGCAACGGCCTGACGGCGCTCAAGGCCGCGAGCTTCTCGATCCCGAAGGGCACGATCACCGCGCTCGTCGGCGTCAACGGCGCCGGCAAGTCGACCCTGTTCAAGGCCATCATGGGCTTCGTTCCGCTCGCCGCCGGCGAGATCAGCGTACTCGGCATGAGCGTGCGCCAGGCGCTGCGCCAGAACCTCATCGCCTATGTACCCCAGGCCGAGGAAGTCGACTGGGACTTTCCGGTCCTGGTCGAGGACGTGGTGATGATGGGCCGCTACGGCCACATGAACTTCTTCCGCATCCCCTCGCGCACCGACCACAAGATGGTCGCCGACGCTTTGGCGCGGGTCGGCATGAGCGACTTCCGCAAGCGCCAGATCGGCGAACTGTCCGGCGGCCAGCGCAAGCGCGTCTTCCTCGCCCGGGCTCTCGCCCAGGAAGGACAGGTGATCCTGCTCGACGAACCTTTCACCGGCGTCGACGTCAACACCGAGGAACAGATCGTCGCGCTGATGCGGGACCTGCGGTCCGAAGGCCGCGTCATGCTGGTCTCGACCCACAATCTCGGCAGCGTGCCGGAATTCTGCGACCGTACCATTTTCGTCAAGGGCACGGTGATCGCGTCGGGCCCGACCGAGGAGACCTTCACCGAGGAGAACCTGAAGACCGCCTTCGGCGGGGCGCTCCGCCACTTCGTTCTCGGCGGTGCCGACCTGCATGACGACGCGGATGCGCGCCAGCTCAAGGTCATCACCGACGACGAACGCCCCTTCGTCATCTACGGCACGCCGCAGGCGGGAAAAGCCCCGGAAAGAACCAATGACAAGCCTTCTGCTTGAGCCCTTCACCTATGACTACATGCGCAACGCCATCCTGGTAAGCGCGCTCGTCGGCGGGGTCTGCGGCTTCCTCTCCGCCTATCTCATGCTGAAGGGCTGGTCGCTGATCGGCGACGCCCTCTCGCACGCCATCGTCCCGGGCGTGGCCGGCGCCTACATGCTCGGCCTGCCCTTTGCCTTCGGCGCCTTCATCTCCGGCGGGCTCGCCGCCGCCGCCATGCTCTTCCTCAACCAGCGCACGCGGCTCAAGGAAGACGCGATCATCGGCCTGATCTTCACCTCCTTCTTCGGTCTCGGCCTGTTCATGGTCTCGCTCTCGCCGGTCTCGGTGAACATCCAGACCATCGTGCTCGGCAATATTCTCGCCATCACCCCGGCCGACACACTGCAGCTCGTCCTGATCGGCGGCGTCAGCCTCGTGGTGCTGACCGCCAAGTGGAAGGACTTCATGGTCGCCTTCTTCGACGAGAACCATGCCCGCTCCATCGGCCTGCGCCCCGACCTGTTGAAAGTCGTCTTCTTCACCCTGCTCGCGGGTTCGACGGTCGCAGCCCTCCAGACGGTCGGCGCCTTCCTCGTCGTCGCCATGGTCGTGACGCCGGGTGCCACCGCCTATCTGCTGACCGACCGCTTCCAGCGGCTGATCGTGCTCGCCTTCCTGATCGGCGCCGGAACGAGTTTTGTCGGCGCCTATGCGAGCTATTTCCTCGACGGGGCAACCGGCGGCGTCATCGTCGTGCTGCAGACCGCACTCTTCCTGCTCGCCTTCGTCTTCGCCCCGAAGCACGGCCTCCTCGCCGCCCGCCGGCGCGCGGCGCAAGCCCTGGAGCCGACGCCATGAACAACGAGACCGTCGAACTTCTGCTTCTGCCGTTCCAGCTGCCCTTCATGCAGTCGGCCTTCGCCGTGACCCTGATGATCGCCGTGCCGATGGCGCTGCTCTCCTGCTTCCTGGTGCTCAAGGGCTGGTCGCTGATGGGCGACGCGGTGTCCCATGCCGTGCTGCCCGGCGTCGTCATCGCCTACATGGTCGGTTTGCCGCTCGCCCTCGGCGCCTTCGTCGCCGGCATGATCTGCGCGCTCGCCACCGGCTATGTGAAGGAGAACAGCCGGATCAAGGAGGACACGGTGCTCGGCATCGTCTTCTCCGGCATGTTCGGTCTCGGCATCGTGCTGTTCGTCAAGGTCGAGTCCGACGTCCATCTCGACCATATCCTGTTCGGCGACATGCTCGGCATCCTGCCCTCCGACCTGATCGAGACCGGCCTGATCGCCCTTGCCGCGACTGCCTTCCTGGTGATCCTGCGGAAGGACCTTCTCGCCCATGCCTTCGATCCGCAGCACGCCCGCGCCATCGGCCTGCCAGTCCGCCTCCTGCACTACGGCTTGCTGGCCGTGCTGTCGCTGACCGTGGTCGGCGCATTGAAAGCCGTCGGCATCATCCTCTCGGTTGCCATGCTGGTCACCCCCGGCGCCATCGCCTTCCTGATCACCCGCCGGTTCCAGACCATGCTGGTCGCCGCCGTCATCGTCGCGGTCACCGCCACGATCCTCGGCATCTATCTCAGCTTCCTGATCGACAGCGCGCCGGCGCCGACGATCGTCCTGCTGATGACCGCCATGTTCATCCTCGCCTTCCTGCGCACCGTCTGGAAGGCGCGGGATCTGCGCAGGCAGCCGGCGCCGGAGACCGACGGTTAGCCTTGCCGGATTTGCCTTGGGTCAAGTCGCTTCCTTCGGACGTCGTCTAGGGTTAGCGTCACGCCTGAACGAGGACCGAGCCCGATGACATCCATGACGCTGCTGACCAGACCGAACCGCCACCTGTTCTTCACTGGCAAGGGCGGCGTCGGCAAGACCTCGATCAGTTGCGCCACAGCCATCGCGCTCGCCGACAAAGGGCTGAAGGTACTGCTGGTCAGCACCGACCCAGCCTCCAATCTCGACGAAATGCTCGGCGTAGCGCTCGGCAGCGATCCGACGCCGGTGCCGGGCGTTACCGGTCTGTCGGCGATGAACATCGACCCGGAAACGGCCGCAGAAGACTACCGCGGCCGCGTGCTCGACCAGATGGGTCCGGCCGCCACCGACCAGGAAAAGGCAACCGTGCGCGAACAGCTGTCCGGCGCCTGCACCACCGAGATCGCCGCCTTCGACGAGTTCGTCGGACTGCTCGCCGACGACAATCCGCAGTTCGACCACATCATCTTCGACACGGCGCCGACCGGCCATACGCTGAGGCTGCTCAGCCTGCCCAAGGCCTGGACCGGCTTCCTCGAGGCCAACGAGCGCGGCGCCTCGTGCCTTGGACCGCATTCCGGCCTGAAGATGCAGGAGGACCGTTTTCGCGAGGCACTCGACTGCCTGGGAGATCCGGCCCGCACCACCATCGTGCTGGTAACCCGTGCCGACCGCGGCGCCATCCGCGAGGCCGCGCGCACCGCCGGGGAACTCGCCGAACTCGGCCTCTCCAACCAGATGCTCGCCGTCAACGGCCGTTTCACGCCCACCGATCCGAATGACACGGTCGCGGCCGCCTTCGCCGCGGAGCAGACGGCCGCGCTGGCCGAACTGCCCGCATCCCTCGCCTCCCTGCCGCGCGACGAGGTGCCGCTGAAATCCTTCGACATGGTCGGGCTCGAAGCCCTGCGTGCCCTCTTCGCCCCGACCGACGATCTCGCCGGTTCCGGCACTGGCGCCCTGCCCGCCGTTACCGACCTGCCGCGTCTCTCGACGCTGGTCGACGACATCGCCGCGGGCGGCAAGGGTCTCATCATGGTCATGGGCAAGGGTGGCGTCGGCAAGACAACGGTCGCCGCCGCCGTGGCGGTCGGGCTGGCCGCGCGTGGCCATTCCGTCCACCTGACGACCACCGATCCGGCAGCCCATCTTTCCTTCGTCGTCGGCTCGGACGCCATGCCGGGCCTGACCGTCGACCGCATCGACCCGGAGGCCGAGACGGCGCGTTACATCGACAAGATCATGACGACCAAGGGCCGCGACCTCGACGAGGACGGCAAGGCCCTGCTGCGCGAGGATCTGGCCTCCCCCTGCACCGAAGAAGTCGCCGTCTTTCACGCCTTTTCCCGTGTCGTCGGCGAGGCACGCAGCAGCTTCGTCGTCATCGACACCGCGCCGACCGGCCATACCCTGCTGCTGCTCGATGCGACCGGCGCCTACCACCGCCAGATGACACGGCATCTCGACGAGAACGCGCCGGGCCGCATGGTGACGCCGCTGATGCGCTTGCAGGATCCGGCCTATACGCGCGTCCTGCTCGTCACCCTGCCGGAGACCACACCGGTGTCAGAAGCCGACGCGTTACAGGAAGACCTCCGCCGCGCCAGGATCGAGCCCTATGGCTGGGTGGTCAACAAGTCGATGGCGATCACCGGCACGCGCGACCCGCTGCTGCGCGCCCGGATCAAGGGCGAGGCCGCCCAGATCGAGCGGGTGAAACGCGATTTCGCCAGCCGCGTCTACGGCCTGGATTTCCGCTCGGTCGCACCCGTCGGACTGACCGAGCTGCGCACGATTGCCGATCCGGCATGACCCGCAAGGCCGCCGAGGCGTGATGCCGGCAAGCAGAACCGCCGGGGCGGCCCTTGACCGGCAACCCGCAGATCAGAAGCGGACGTCCAGTCGTCCCTTGACCTGCTGTTCCCACGCGCCTTCGCCGGCTTGGCCCGCATAGCTCAGGCCAAGCAGCGCATTCTCGCTGACGGGAACCGAGAACCCGGCTTCCATCACCGCGACGTCGCGCGCCGACGGCACGCCGTAGACGGTAAAGCTGTCGCTGCCGGCAAAGGCCAGTCGCGCATCCGCCAGGCCGTCGCCGAAGTCATGCCGCCAGCCGACCATGCCGTGCAGCACGCCCTTCGTGTCGCCAAAGGCGAGCGGCGCCTGACCGCGCAGTCCGAGCGTGCCATAGGTCGTGTCATAGCTGTCCGCATCGGCGGAAACGGCCGTCACGCCGCCCGTTTCGGTAAAGCCGTCGGTGCGCAGATGCACATAGGCGAGACCGGCAAAGGGCGAAATCCGGCCGAGGCTGGTGTCGATGTCATAGCTCGCCTCGCCGAACAGCTGGGCCGTGCGGGCGTCGTAATCCGCTTCGTTGCGGTCATCGAGACTGCCGGCATCGACCGTGCGTTCGGTGGAAATCTCGTGCCAGGTATAGGCTGCGCCGAAGCGCAGATCGAGCGCTCCGAAGGAGCGGCCGCCGTAGAGGCCGAGCGAGGCGTTGTCGGACGTGCCCGAGGCGCCGCGCGATGCCTCGTCGAACGCCGTCTGGCTGTAGGCACCGGCGAAACCCAGCCGCCACTCATCGGCGAGAACAGTGTCGGCACCGCCGGCAAAGCCCCCGGTCGAATGGGCGAGCGAACCGGCATTGCCGTCGCTTTCGGAGCGCGCCCAGGCGCCGAAGGCCGAGGTCCAGAAACCATGGCCTTGCGAAGCGTCGCCGAGCAGACGGGCGTTGAACGCATCGCGCACATAGTGGCTGTCATCGACCAGCATGCCCTTTGTCGAAGCGTGAATGTCGCCGGACAGGTCGTCGAAGGCGCCCTGCACATCGGCAGCGCCAAGTCCGACGACCGCGTCGTAGAGCGCATCCCCGATTGCGAGCGATTCCAGTGCCGTGCCGACGGCAACCTGGTTGCGCGTATCGGCGAGGCTGGAGAAGGCGATGTTGTTGCGCAGCAGCGTCAGGAAGACATTGTCGGCATCATAGGTCAGGCGACCGTCGAGGAAGGCGAAGCTGTCGGTCAGCGTGCCGAAGGTGCCGTTGACGCCGCCCGCGGCGCTGAGGATCGTGTAGACGGTGCCGGACGTGTAGGTCGATCCGTCATCCGTGCCGTTCTCCGGCCCGACGGTCACGGTCGCGCCGCTGTCGATGGTGGCCGTTCCGGAAGCGTCGATCAGATCGCTGTTGCCGAGGTCGTCGACCTCGACCGAGTAGAACGATCCGGAAGCAAAGGTGATGTCGCCGACACTGATCGTGCCGATCGAATTGCCCGGCGCCACCGTGCCGCCGCTCGCGACAGCGACATTGCCGAGTGTCCCGGTGCCGCCGAGCGTTGCGCCGTCAAGCACGCTGGCCACGACCGACAGCGTGTCGGTGTTGACGGAAACCAGTCCGCCCTCGATCGACAGGCCGCCGGTGAAGGCCGAGTAGTCGCCGGTCAGTTCGGTGATGCCGGACAGGAAGGAGAGCGTGCCGGTGCCCGTCACGTCCGCACCGAAGACATAATCGGTTGCCGTGTGGTTGAAGACGATTTCACCGTCGCCGTCGCCGAAGATCACGGTGCCGGTGTCGATGAGACCGGCGGTCGCCGCAGCGTCACCGGCTGTCGCACCGATGTTGAGGATACCGCTGGAGCCGACATCGTCTGCGATGACGATGCGATCGGCGCTGACCGTTCCGCCATTGGCGACAGTCAGTTCGCCGTCACCCTCGATGCCGATCGACAGGCGGTCGGCGACCGTGAGGTTGGAACCAGCACCAGAAATGATGGCCTCGCCCGACGAGCCGACTTCGTTGCCGATGTGCAGGCGGTTGCCGGTGACCGAGCCGCCATTGAGGACCGAGAGATGACCCGTCCCGTGCCGGCCGACATTGAGGTCGCCGGAATAGAGGACGGACGGGTCGACGATGGCCGACCAGGTCGATCCCGCTCCGGTCACCGTCATGGTGCCGACGGAGCCGGAAAGATCGCCGAGAATGCCCTGGAGGCTGCTAATCGAGCCGCCGCTGGCGATGGTGACCGTTCCTTCCGCACCGGTATTGTGGCCGGCGAAGAACGCCCCGTTCATGGTCCACGAAGAGCCTGCGCCGCTGACCAGAAGCTCGCTGTCGGATCCGTTCTCCGTTCCCACATAGCCGTCGGTGCTGGTGACGGCGGCACCGTCGGCGATCGTCAGGAAGCCGTCGCCCAGATTGCCGACATAGAGCGTGCCGGTATTGTCCCAGCGGCTGCCGGCGCCCGTCACAGTGGCGGTGCCGGTTGCGGCCGCGTTCCAGCCGAGGATCGCGCCGTCGGCGTCCACCGTTGCGCCGTTGCGGATGGTCAGCGAACCCGTGCCGTTGTAGCCGACGCCGATGCGGTCGGTGATGGAAAGGGACGCGTCGTCGACGATGATCGCACCGCTGCCGGAGGCAGTGTAACCCAGATAGGCCGCTCCAAGCTCGACGCTGCCGTTGTCGGTGACGTTGAGGGTGCCGGAGCCGCTCGCGCCGAGATAGAGATCGTTCAGCACAGACCATTGGCTACCGGCGCCGTGGACATTGACGCTGCTGCCCGAGGCGGAGGCGAGATTGGTGATGGTCGCGGTGCCACTCTGGACAAAGCCGCCGTTCGCGACGTCCAGGGTGCCCACCCCGCCGCCGCCGACAAGCAGGCCGCCCGTCGTGGTCCAGGTCGAGCCGGTCCCGCTGACCAGGGCCTCTCCGATGGTATTCGTGCCGTTGGCGATGATGCTGTCGGCGCTCGTCACGTCGGAACCGGAAAGGATGTTGAGATAGCCATGGCCGCCGCTGGAGGCGTCGCCGCCGAAGCCGACATAGAGAAGGCCGGAGGTGGTCAGGCTGGAATTGTCCTGCAGGTTGACCGTGCCGGTCGATGTCGTGCCGGACGCGATGTTCATTTCCCCGGTGGTGACGGCCGCGCCATCCAGGATGCTGATGACACCGCCCCCGCCATATCCGACATAGATCGCCCCGGAATTGGCCCAGCTATTGCCCGCACCGGTGATCGTCGCCGTGCCCGTCGAGCCACTGTTCCAGCCCAGCGAAACGGAATCCGACGTCAGGTCGTCCTCCATGGTCAGATCGGCCGCGCCGCCGAGCCCGAGGAGAAGCGTGCCGACATAGGCGCCGGCGCCGTCGATCACCACGCCGGGCGCATCGATACGGGCGGTGTCGCCGGCATTGGGCGTGTGCCCGTCCCAAACCCAGTTGCTGTCGAGGAACCAGTCATTGGTGCCACCGTTCCAATAAACGGAATCGGCCCGCACGGCGCCGGAGAATCCGGCGGCAAGGGTCAGCGCCAGAGCGCTCGTCGACAAAAGACGGGTACGACGCGCAATACGGTCGGGCTTCATGAAAAGGTCTCCCGGAGACACCGCGACGGACAAGCCAGCCGTCCCGGCAACTCCAAATTGATTAAAGAATCGATCCGCTCCTTTTTCCCAAGTTGGGAACAAACCCGTCAACGGAAAGCATGCGTACCTTCCCGATACACCCGAAAATGGTCGCGGATAGCGGCATGCGCGTCACACGCTACCGGTCGGCGACGGGCGTCAAAGATCGACGGCTGCCTTGAGTGCGTTGCGCCTCGCCAGCACGTTCTCCCTCCAGACCGTGAACAGGCCGGCGCCGACGACGATCGCCGCGCCGATGACCATATTGGCCCGCAACACCTCGCCGAAGACCAGGACGGCAATGCCCGAGGCCAGCACAAGTTGGAGATAGGTGATCGGCTGGACCGCGACCGCATCGAGATTGTCATAGGCCTTGATCAGCAGATAGTGCCCGGCAATGCCGGTGCAGCAGAGCAGGATCATCCATTTCCAGTCGGCAGCCGAAATCTCGGTCCAGAAGAACGGCCCGGCAATCGAGAGCGCCACCGCACCCACCGTGCCGATATAGAAGAAGCTCGTCATCGGCCCGTCCACGCGGCTCACCAGCCGCGTCATCAATCCGTAGAGAGCGCCGATCACCGCGGTCGAGATCGGCAGGATCACCAGCGGGCTGAACTGGTCGCCGCTCGGCGACAGGATCAGCAACACCCCGCACAGGCCGACCCCGATGGCGGTCCAGCGCCGCCAGCCGACCTTTTCTCCGAGGATCGGCACCGACAGCAGCGCGACGATCAGCGGCCCGGAGGCGAAGATCGCCTGCGACTGGGCAAGCCCGACCTTGGCAAAAGCGGTGATGGCGATCGGGATCTGCACCGCCAGCAGCAGTCCGCGGGCGATCTGCAGCACCGGGCGTTTGGTCGCGACCGCCGCCCTCAGCCCGCCGCGCGCCCGCATGGCGAACAGGATGGCGAAGATTGCAAAGGCCCAATAGCGGAACATCGCCACCAGCACCGGCGGATAGGCCATGCCGAGATGCTTGGACACTGCGTCCTGCACCGAGAATATGGTGAAGGCGATGATGGCGAAGGCATAGCCGAGCGGCGTGGATTTCATGAAACCGGCTGACCTGGGACGGGCGGAAACGGGAGCGCCACGAGGGAAAGCGGCGAATCGATCGTATACGTCTCTTGGCATTTGCAAAGTCGGAACTTTTGCACACCTGCCCTGCGGCAGACGAAGCCGAACGCCGACATGCTACACGGCCCTTCCTGCCGCTTGCCCTTGCGCCGCCCGCCATGCTCTAACGGCGCCATGGCCTTCACGCTTCGCCAGTTGCAGTATTTCATCGCCGTCGCCGAGCAGGGTTCGGTGACGCGGGCGGCGCAGAACCTGTCGATCTCGCAATCCTCCGTGACCGAGGCGATCAAGGAACTGGAGGGCGATCTCGGCGTCGAACTGTTCGAGCGCCATCCGCGCGGCCTGTCGATCACCCATAACGGCCACCAGTTCCTGCGCCATGCCACGAAGATCCTGGCGACCGTCTCCGATGCGCGCAACGCCTTTTCCGAGACGCAGGAGAACACCGGCGGCACGCTCAATATCGGCGTCACCTCGCTGGTCGCCGGCTACGTGCTCTCCGACCTGCTCGCCCGCTATCGCCGCGCCTGTCCCGGCGTCGAAGTCTCGGCCATCGAGGACAACGGCTCCTATCTCGAGCACCTGCTGATCGGCGGCGAACTCGATGTCGCCGTCATGGTCATCTCCAACCTGCGCGACCGCATGGCGCTGCAGGCCGAGATCCTTGAGACCTCGCCCTACCGGTTGTGGCTGCCCATGGGTCACCCGCTCGTCTCCGCCGACATCATCTCGATCGCCGACATCGCCCGCGAACCGCTGATCATGCTGACCGTCGACGAAATCGAGGAAAACACAGGCAAGCTGCTTTCGGCGCTGGGTGCCCGTCCGCATGTCGCCTTCCGCACCCGCTCCGTGGAAGCAGTGCGCAGCCTGGTGGCGACCGGCGCAGGCGTGGCGCTCCTGCCCGACCTCGTCTACCGCCCGTGGTCGCTGGAAGGCGACCGCATCGAAAGCCGCGACGTCTCCGGCGCCCTCCCCGTCGTCCAGGTCGGCATGGTCTGGCGCAAGGGCTCAAGCCTGCCCCAATCCGCCCGCGACTTCGTCGGCATCGCGGAAGCGCTCAGAAGCGGGCGGGGACGTTAAATCTCATATTCTTGGTGGACTCCCTCTCTGGCCTGCCGGCCATCTCCCCCACAAGGGGGGAGAACACGCGTGGGACAGTTCTGCCCTGAACCTGCCGCAGCTTTCGCGGAAAAGCCCCTCCCCCTTGTGGGGAGGGGTTGGGGAGGGGTCTTCATCCCTCACCATTCGGAAAAACCGATAGCGTCTTTCTGACAAATGAATTTGCGAATGCGGCGGTTTCGCGTCACCTTCATCCTCGGGAACAAGCGCCGCGACAAGGCGGCCCCCAACCGGGAGAAATCGCTATGAAAAAGTTATTGCAGTCGTGCACCGCGATCATTGCCGTTGCCAGCTTCGCCACCAATGCCGTCGCCCAGGAACCGCTGAAGGAACTCGGCAAGGGTGAAGGCGCGCTCTCCATCGTCGCCTGGGCCGGCTATATCGAGCGCGGCGAGACCGACAAGAATTACGACTGGGTCACCAAGTTCGAAGCCGACACCGGCTGCAAGGTCACAGTCAAGACCGCCGCGACCTCGGACGAAATGGTCGCCCTGATGAACGAAGGCGGCTTCGACCTCGTCACCGCCTCGGGCGACGCATCGCTCCGCCTCGTCGCCGGCAAGCGCGTCCAGCCGATCAACACCGACCTCATCCCCTCGTGGAAGACCATCGACGAGCGCCTGCAGAACGCCCCCTGGCACACCAAGGACGGCGTCCACTACGGCACGCCTTACGTCTGGGGCCCGAACGTGCTGATGTACAACACCGAAGCCTTCAAGGAAGCACCGACCAGCTGGAAGGTCGTCTTCGAGGAAATGACGCTCGCCGACGGCAAGTCCAACAAGGGCCGCGTCCAGGCCTATGACGGCCCGATCTATGTCGCCGACGCCGCCCTCTACCTGATGAAGCACAAGCCGGAACTCGGCATCAAGGATCCCTACGAGCTGAACGAGGACCAGTACAAGGCCGCCCTCGATCTGCTGCGCGTCCAGCGTACGCTGGTCGGCCGCTACTGGCACGACGCCATGATCCAGATCGACGACTTCAAGAACGAAGGCGTCGTGGCTTCCGGTTCCTGGCCGTTCCAGGTCAACCTGATGAAGGCCGAGGGCGCCAAGATCGCCTCCACCTTCCCGGAAGAAGGCGTCACCGGCTGGGCCGACACCACCATGCTGCACGCCGACAGCGAGCACCCGAACTGCGCCTATATGTGGATGGAGCATTCGCTCTCGCCCAAGGTCCAGGGCGACGTCTCCGCATGGTTCGGCACCGTCCCCTCGGTTCCTGCCGCCTGCAAGGGCAATGAACTGCTGACCGACGAAGGCTGCACGACCAACGGCTACGACAACTTCGAGAAGATCAGCTTCTGGAAGACGCCGACCTCGAAGTGCGAAAGCCAGGGCGAATGCGTGCCGTACCACCGCTGGGTGTCTGACTACATCGGCGTCATCGGCGGACGCTAAAATCCCCTTCTCCCCAGCGGGGAGAAGGTGCCCGAAGGGCGGATGAGGGGGCCGAGCGTTCCGCCCCCTCATCGCCTCGCATTCGCTCGGCACTTCTCCCCGCTGGGGAGAAGAGGTCGACGCGTCGAGGTAATCCAAAACCATCCGGAGTATCCATGACCGCAGCCGTTGAATTCACGCAGGTGTCGCGCCATTTCGGCGCCGTCAAAGCCGTCGATGCCGTCGACCTGAAAATCGCGCCCGGCGAGTTCTTCGCCATGCTCGGACCGTCCGGCTCCGGCAAGACAACGTGCCTGCGCCTGATTGCCGGCTTCGAACAGCCGACCTCCGGCCATATCGAAATCTTCGGCGAAACGGCCGAGGGCGTGCCGCCCTATCGCCGCCACGTCAACACGGTGTTCCAGGACTATGCCCTGTTTCCGCATCTCGACATCCTGAACAACGTCGCCTATGGGCTGATGGTCAAGGGCGTCGACAAATCCGAACGGCTGCAGCTTGCCGAACAGGCGCTCGACCTCGTCAAGCTGCCGGGCTACGGCGCGCGCAAGCCCGGCCAGCTCTCCGGCGGCCAGCGCCAGCGCGTGGCGCTGGCCCGCGCGCTCGTCAACAAGCCGAAGGTGCTGCTCCTCGACGAACCGCTCGGCGCGCTTGACCTCAAGCTGCGCGAGCAGATGCAGGAGGAGCTGAAGACCCTGCAGCGCTCGCTCGGCATCACCTTCATCTTCGTCACCCATGACCAGGGCGAGGCCCTGTCCATGGCCGACCGCGTCGCCGTATTCAACGACGGCAAGATCGTTCAGGCCGGCACGCCGGAAGAAATCTACAATCATCCGAAGACCCGCTTCGTCGCCGATTTCGTCGGCTCCTCCAATGTGATTTCGCCCGCCGACATGAAAAAGCTCGGCGGCGAGGCGAAATGGGCGAGCCTGCGCCCGGAAGCCATCCGCCTTCTCCCGAGCGGCGGCATAACGGCGACCGTCCGCTCGCACAGCTTCCTCGGTGCCGCCACCCGCGTCACCGTCGGGGCCGGCAATATCGTCCTGTCGGTCATGGTGCCGGCCGGCCAGTCGGTGCCGGATATCGGCGCCGCGACCGGCCTTTCCTGGCAGCCCTCAGACCTGCACTACATGGACGACGCGGCATGAGCGAGGTCGCCACCACATCGATCCTGCCGGGACGCGGCGGCGTCATGGGGCGCCTGTCGGACCTGTTCTGGCGCCGCCCCAATCTTTTGCTCCTGCTGATGCTGGTCCCGCCGGTGCTGTGGCTCGGCATCATCTATATCGGCTCGCTGATCGCGCTCCTGCTGCAGAGCTTCTTCTCGATTGACGAATTCTCCGGGATGATCAATTACGAGCTGACGCTTTCAACCTATGGGCAGCTGCTCAACCCGGCCAATTTCGACATCATCCTCCGCACCGTGCTGATGGCCGCCGTCGTCACGCTCGCCTCCGCCGTGCTCGCCTTTCCGATTGCCTACTACGCCGCGCGCTACGCTACCGGCAAATGGAAGGCCTTCTTCTATCTCGGCGTCATGCTGCCGCTCTGGTCGAGCTATCTGGTCAAGGTCTATGCCTGGAAGCTGATCCTCGCCAAGGAAGGCATCCTCACCTGGATCTTCGCGCAACTGCACCTGACCTGGCTGCTCGATGCCATCCTGGCGATCCCGGTGATCGGCGGCAATTCGCTGTCGATCAGCTATATCGGCACCTTCCTGGTCTTCGTCTATGTCTGGCTGCCCTTCATGATCCTGCCGGTCCAGGCCGCACTCGAGCGTGTGCCCGGCAATCTGATCGAGGCCTCGGGCGATCTCGGCGCCCGGCCGAACCAGACCTTCCGCCACGTGCTTCTGCCGCTGGCGCTGCCCGGCCTTATCGCCGGCTCGATCTTCACCTTCTCGCTGACGCTCGGCGACTACATCATCCCGCAGATCGTCGGCTCCTCGCGCCTGTTCATCGGCCAGGCCGTCTATGCCCAGCAGGGCACGGCCGGCAATGTGCCGCTCGCCGCCGCCTTCTCGGTCGTGCCGATCGTCATCATGGGCGTCTATCTGTGGGCTGCCAAACGCATGGGGGCTTTCGATGCGCTCTGAACGTTCCGCGGCCGGTTGGCCACTGAAGCTTGCAGCAGCGGGCGGACTTCTGTTCCTGCACCTGCCGATCCTGCTGATCTTCGTCTACGCCTTCACCACGGAAGAGAAGAGCTTCCAGTGGCCGCCACCGGGCTTGACCACCAAGTGGTTCGCCGTGACCTGGAACCGGCCGGATGTCTGGGAAGCGCTGACGCTTTCGGTCAAGGTCGCATCGATCGCCACCGCGGTCGCGCTGCTGCTCGGCACGCTGGCCGCGGCCGCCGTGTCGCGCACGAAATTCTTCGGCCGCGAGGTGATCTCGCTGCTGGTCATCCTGCCGATCGCGCTTCCCGGCATCATCACCGGCATCGCGCTGCGCTCGGCCTTTTCGCTCGCCGACATTCCGTTTTCGATGTGGACGATCATCCTCGGTCACGCGACCTTCTGCGTCGTCGTCGTTTACAACAACGCGGTCGCCCGATTCCGGCGCACCTCGGGTTCGCTGATCGAGGCGTCGATGGATCTCGGCGCCGACGGCTTCCAGACCTTCCGCTACGTGGTGCTGCCGAATATCGCGACAGCCCTTCTCGCCGGCGGCATGCTCGCCTTCGCGCTGTCCTTCGACGAGGTCATCGTCACGACCTTTACCGCCGGCCAGCAGTCGACCCTGCCGATCTGGATGCTCGAAGAACTGATCCGCCCGCGCCAGCGCCCGGTCACCAACGTGGTCGCCATGCTGGTGGTGATCGTCACGCTCCTGCCGATCCTCGCCGCCTATTACCTGACCCGCGATACGGACCAGATTTCCGGCAGCGGCAAATAACATCAAAGACAACTCAATCAGTTGAGGGAGAACCACATGGACACGCAAATGCTGATCGGCTCGAAGTTCGAGGCCGGCACCGAAACCGAGGAAAAGGTCCTCAACCCGAAGACCGGCGAGACCATTCTCGCCCTGCCCGAGGCTTCGCTTGCCCAGGTGGACGCCGCCGTCGATGCCGCCGAAAAAGCCTTCGACAGCTGGTCCGCCACCACCCCGGCGCAGCGGTCCGCCTATCTCTTGAAGATCGCCGACGCAATCGAGCAGGATGCCGCCGGCTTTGCCACGCTGGAAAGCCTCAACTGCGGCAAGCCGATCAATGCCGTTCTGAATGACGAAATCCCGGCCATCGTCGATTGCTGGCGCTTCTTCGCCGGCGCGATCCGCTCGCTGCATGCGCCGGTCGCCGGCGAATACCTGCCCGGCCACACCTCGATGATCCGCCGCGATCCGGTCGGCATCGTCGGCTCGATCGCGCCGTGGAACTATCCGCTGATGATGATGGCCTGGAAGCTGGCGCCGGCGATCGCCGGCGGCAACACGGTCGTCTTCAAGCCGTCCGAACAGACCCCGCTGACCGCCCTGAAGCTGGCCAAGCTGCTCGCCGACATCCTGCCGGAAGGCGTGGTCAACGTCGTGCTCGGCCGCGGCGAAAGCGTCGGCAATGCCATCATCAACCATGCCAAGGTCAACATGGTGTCGATCACCGGCGACATCGCCACCGGCAAGAAGGTGCTGGCGGCTGCTGCCAAGTCGGTCAAGCGCACCCATCTGGAACTCGGTGGCAAGGCCCCGGTCATCGTCTATGACGATGCCGACCTCGAAGCCGTCGTCGCCGGCATCCGCACCTTCGGCTTCTACAATGCCGGCCAGGACTGCACCGCCGCCTGCCGCATCTACGCTTCCGACAAGATCTACGACAAGTTCGTCGCCGACCTCGCCTCAGCCGTCTCGACCCTGAAGTTCAACCAGGCCGACGACACCGAAAACGAGATCGGCCCGCTGATCTCCAGGCGCCAGCGCGACCGTGTCGAAAGCTTCGTCACCCGCGCCTCCGAGCACAGCCACATGGAGGTCGTCACCGGCGGCAAGGTGTCTGGCGAAAAGGGCTTCTTCTACGCCCCGACCGTCATTGCCGGGGCCCTGCAGGACGACGAGATCGTGCGCCGCGAAGTGTTCGGCCCGGTCGTCTCGGTCACCCGCTTCTCGGAAACCGACGATGCGATCGCCTGGGCGAACGACAGCGACTACGGCCTTGCCTCCTCGGTCTGGACCAAGGACATCTCCCGCGCCATGAAGACCGCCGCGCGGCTCCGCTACGGCTGCACCTGGATCAACACCCACTTCATGCTGTGCAACGAGATGCCGCATGGCGGCCTGAAACAGTCGGGCTACGGCAAGGACATGTCGGTCTACGCGCTGGAGGACTACACCGCCGTCCGCCACGTGATGATTGCGCACTGAGGAACGGTCGCGGATAGGAGACAAAACCGGCGTGGCGAACCGCCACGCGCGAGCCTGCTGAAGGATTCCGCCGGCATTGCCGCCGGTGGTTTGCCGGAAAAGACGCCCCTCTTTTGTGAATCCCTCTTCTCCCCATCGGGGAGAAGTGCCGAGCGCCCTTCGACAGGCTCAGGACGAGGCGGGATGGTACAGCGAGAGTGGCCAGAGCTTCGCTCCCCATCATCCGGCGCTGCGCGCCACCTTCTCCCCGATGGGGAGAAGCGGTGACGACACCGCTTGCACCCCACTGGCGCCCCCCCCATTCCAAAGCCTGAAGGCTGGGACAAATCCCGTCGACATCCGGCCGCCCGCCCGTAGCGCCAGTGTCGATCGCACAGCCAAGGCGCCCATCCGGTACGCACCGCTTGCCCCGCACGCGACAGCCCCCGTTTACCTTCGCCTGAGATAATCTGGCGACATAACGACCGCTGTACTATCCTCGCCGCAAATCATGGAGAACCGCATGCGCCGCATCCTGCCCGTCCTGATCGCCCTGGCGACGCTGTCCTGGCCCGCCGTCGCGCCCGCGCAGGAACCGCTGGTCATCCCGGCGCCGAACCTCGGCGGCAATCCGTCCGACGATGCGGCGATCTGGCATGTCTACGGGCTGATCCCCGGCGATGTTCTGAACATCCGCTCCGGCGCCGGCCCGGCCTTCCGGGTGATCGGCGCGCTGCAGGAGGGCCAGCCGGTGCGCAATCTCGGCTGCCGCGAACGCGATGGCGGCTTCTGGTGCCGGATTTCCACCTATGAGCGGCCGAGCATCAGCGGCTGGGTCAATGGTCGCTACATCACCGACGAGTGGGTGCCGCCGGCCGGCGCGCTGCCTGAGGACGACGAGGACCGCGTCATTCCGGGAACCGCCTATCACGCCACCGGCACGATCCGCTGCCAGATGCCGGGCGACGCGCGCATCGGCGCCTGCGCCTTCGGCATCGTCCGCAACGGCCCCTTCGCCGAGATCGACCTGACCTTCCCCGACGGCTACACCCGAGCGCTGACCTACCGCGCCGGCCGATTTTCCGCCAAGGACGGCGCAGAGGTCCGCAGCCACAAACAGGGCGGCGTCGCCGTCGTCACCGTCAACGGCGAAGAGACGTTCCACATTCCCGACGATGTCGTGATGGGGTGGTGAACTGCGACGGGAATCGTATGGGTAAGCCAACCTGAAAGACCGCTGAAAACACCCCCCTCTGCCCTGCCGGGCATCTCCCCCTCAAGGGGGGAGATCGGCAGAACGCCACTCCCTCACCCGGCATCAATAATCGTAAAGGGCCACAGGTCGTGCGCGCGCCAGAGAGCCGTCAGCACTGCGGAAGATGTCAGAATGCGAGACGGCAGCACCGGAAAACGGCAGTGTGTACCGTCAGATGCTGCTGCCGTCTATGCCGTGAGCTGTTGTGGGCTTTATCGTCAGCAGTCACAGACGAGGGTGCCAAAGTGATGGGGGCTGAGCGTTCACCACGCATCAATCTCCCCCCTTGAGGGGGAGATGCCCGGCAGGGCAGAGGGGGGTATCCGCACGCCCCTCCAATCAGAAAGACCGACGCTTAAGCCGCCAGCGCCTTGGCGATCTGGGCGCGCAGGGTGCCGAGGTCCTTGGCGAAGCCGCGAATGCCTTCGGCGAGCTTTTCGGTCGCCATGGCATCTTCGTTCATCGCCCAGCGGAAGGCCTTCTCGTCGAGCGAGACACGCGGCTCGGCCTTGACGCTTTCCGGCGAGAGCAGTCGCGGCAGGTCGCCGGTCGCGGCGTCGAGTTCGTCGAGCAACTGCGGGCTGATCGTCAGGCGGTCGCAGCCGGCCAGTGCCTCGATCTCGCCGGCATTGCGGAACGAGGCGCCCATGACGATCGTCTCGATGCCGTTCGACTTGTAGTAGTTGTAGATCGAGCGCACCGAGAGCACGCCCGGATCGGTCTCGGACGTGTAGTTCTCGCCTGTCGACTTCTTGTACCAGTCGAGGATACGGCCGACGAAGGGCGAGATGAGGAACACGTTGGCGTCGGCGCAGGCGATCGCCTGGGCCTTGGAGAAGAGAAGCGTCAGGTTGCAGTCGATGCCTTCGCCCTGCAGCACTTCCGCCGCGCGGATGCCTTCCCAGGTCGAGGCGAGCTTGATCAGGATGCGGTCGCGCTCGATGCCGCGCTCCTTGTAGGCGGCGATGATCCCATGCGCCTTGGAGATCGACGCCTTGGTGTCGAAGGACAGGTCGGCATCGACTTCGGTCGAGACGCGGCCGGGCACGAGGCCGGCCAGCGCTGCGCCGACCGAAACCGCCAGCCGATCGGCGATGGCCTCGACCACGGCCTCGTCGGCACCACCCTTGGCCTTGCCCCAGGTGATCGCTTCCTTGAAGGCGTCAGCAAAGGCGTCGGTCCCGAGCGCCTTCAGAACGATCGAGGGATTGGTCGTGCAGTCCACCGGCTTCAGGCGCGCGACGGCCTCGATGTCACCGGTATCGGCGACCACGGTGGTCATGGCGCGAAGCTGTTCGAGTTTGGAGGTCATGATCGTTATCCCTGTTCTTCGAAGCGGCCCGGTTGTGGAAGGGTCGGGGCCGAAAAATTCGTGCCGACTATCACCAGCGGAAGATGGCAAAGTCAAGAATGCGGGAAAACGATTCTAATCGATTAATAGATCCATCGGCATCGACGCTCAGCCGCAGATTTTCCCCGCCTCCCAGCCAAGCATGGCGCGCTTGCGCGTCAGACCCCAGTGATAGCCGGTTAGCGCCCCGCTCTTGCCAAGCGCCCGGTGGCACGGCACGACGAACGAAATCGGATTGCGGCCGACCGCCGCACCGACCGCCCGGCTCGCCGTCGGCTGGCCGATCCTGGCGGCGATGTCGGAATAGGTGACCGCCTTGCCGAGCGGGATTTCAAGCAAGCTCTCCCAAACCCGGACCTGGAAATCCGTGCCGATCAGCACGACGCGCAGCGGCTGCTCTCCGGACCATTTCTCGGGGTCGAAGATCCGGCCCGCATAAGGCGCGGTCGCGGCCTGATCGGCCACGTAGTTGGCCTGCGGCCAGCGCTCGGCCATATCGTCGAAGCAGGCGGCCTCGCCGCCCGGATCGGCAAAGGCAAGACCCGCCAGACCCCGCTCGGTCACCATCACCAGCGCCAGCCCGAACGGCGACGGGTGAAAGCCGTAGCGGATGGTGAGCCCGGCCCCGCGCGCCTTCCATTCACCCGGCGACATGGCCTCATGCGTGACGAAAAGATCGTGCAGCCGGCCCGGCCCCGACAGGCCGAGCTCGATCGAGGTTTCCAGCAGCGGCATGCCTTCCCGGCCGAGCAGCCGCTTGGCATGGTCGAGCGTCACCGCCTGCAGGAAACCCTTCGGCGTGAGACCCGCCCAGCGGGTGAAGGTCTTCTGCAGTTGGTTCGGCGACTGCCCGAGCCGCGCCGCCATCACCTCCAGCGACGGCTGCGCCTGATAGTCGAGCGTCAGCATCTCGATCACCCGGCGCACGGTCTCGTAGTCCGAGCCCTCGGGCGTGATGTCGGTGGTCGTCGAAAGGTCGATCTGTTGAGCAAGGGTCATGGCTTAATCCTCATCTATGACCCGACTTCACCACGCGCAAGGCCGACGCGCCACCCGTTTCTTGCGGGACGAGCGAAGTCATCCGTCTGCGCAAGCCAGCCCCCTCTGCCCTGCCGGGCATCTCCCCCACAAGGGGGAGAACACAGCGCGGATATCGCTCGGCCTAATCATCCGCCATGCAGACAGAAGCCCAAGATGGAGTTTCAAGGTCGCCGCCCGCACGAAGCAGTTCTCGCTTCTTTGCAAGCGTATGCATGTGGCAGGCGGGTGCTCCAAATTGCTCTCCCCCCTTGTGGGGGAGATGCCCGGCAGGGCAGAGGGGGGTATCCCCCTACGAAGCGCTCAAATCCGCTGCTTGGCCGTCGCCAGCGCGCCCTTGAAGGCCCGGGCAAAGCTCTCCCGGTCGTCAGGGTTGAGAAACGAGCCGACATCGGTGCGCTGCCCCTGCCCCGCCACCTGCATCGATACGATGCCGATCTCGTCGTGGCGCTTGACGAAGAAGCGCGCCCAGAAGGGATTGAAGCGATGTTCGGTCAGACGGCCGGACGGCGAGAATTTCAGGATCGCGAGATCGGTGCGCGAGACATAGACCTCCTCGCGCGCCCGGCCCGACCGATAGTTGAGCCAGAAGGCGCCGTAGAGCAGCAGGAAGTCGAGACCGAAGAACAGGCCGATCGGCCAGGCGCCGGTGGCCATGAAGAACGCGGCATGCACGGCGCAGACCGCGCCGGTGATCATCAGCAGGAGGCGGAAACCCTTTCGGCCGAGCGAACGATAGGGCACGAGTTCGGCAGCGAATATCGGCTGCTCCGCGACGGGGTTCACATTGCCTTTGGTCATTGGGGCCGACTATAGATTGTCCATGACGAGTCCGATGAAGAAATCCAGCACCGAAACCTTGAAAAAGTCAAATCCCGGAAGCGTGAAGCGCAAGCCCGCGGCCCGTTCGGCCTATTCGAAGGCCGAGATCGAGGAGATCTTCCGCCGCTTCTCGATCCAGCGCCCGGAACCCAAGGGCGAACTGGAACACGTCAATCCGTTCACCCTTGTGGTCGCCGTCGCGCTGTCGGCCCAGGCGACCGATGCCGGCGTCAACAAGGCGACGCGCGCCCTGTTCAAGGTCGCCGACACGCCGCAGAAGATGCTCGACCTCGGCGAGGAGAAGGTTCGCGACTATATCAAGACGATCGGCCTTTATCGCAACAAGGCGAAGAACGTCATCGCCCTGTCGCAGCGCCTGGTCGACGTCTATGGCGGCGAGGTGCCGAAGACCCGCGAGGAGCTGGTGACGCTGCCCGGCGTTGGCCGCAAGACCGCCAATGTCGTCCTGTCCATGGCCTTCGGCATTCCGACCATGGCAGTGGACACGCATATCCTGCGCATTGCCAACCGCATCCGCCTCGCCCCCGCCAAGACGCCGGACGAGATCGAGGACAAGCTCATGCGGATCGTGCCCAAGCACTGGCTGTTCCACGCCCATCATTGGCTGATCCTGCACGGGCGCTACTGCTGCAAGGCGCGCAAGCCGGAATGCGAACGCTGCGTCATCGCCGACATCTGCAAATCGCCGGAAAAGACCTGCGACGTGCCGGCCCCCCTGGTGGAACTCCCGCCGCAACTCTTCGGCCCGACACCCTAGAGCATTTCCGGCGAAAACGGCGTCGCCTTAGATGCTCTATGTCTTTGTTTTCACGCAGTTCCGGACGCAAAACCGCTTCGCACTTTTGCTGGAACTGCTCTAGACAGCCACCACGTCCCGCTTCGACAGCATCTTGTGCAGATGCACCATCAGGCCCGCGGCAAACAGCGGGGTCAGCAGGTTGAGGATCGGGATCGCCAGGAAGCCGGAGATCACCAGACCAGCGGCGAAGACCGTGCCGGAATGGCGCGAGCGGAATAGCCGCGCCTCGTCGGGCGAACGGAAGCGCATGGCGGCGAATTCGAAGAATTCCCGGCCGAGCAGGTAGCCGTTGACGAGGAAGAAGGCGACGATGTTGATCCCCGGCACGAGCAACAGCATCAAGGCGATGATATTGCCGACGAGCACGATGCCGAAGAACTTCAGCGAGGACAGGATCGCCGCGCCGATCGGCATGGCCGTGCCCGGCCGATCGGTAGGATAATCGCGTTTCTCGATCACTTCGGCCACGTCGTCGAGAAAGAGACCGGCAATGATTGCCGTGACGGAGGAGAGGAGCAGAGCCAGCGCCAGCGCCAGGCCGATGCTGGCGAAAATGCCGAAAATGAAGCTCAGCCATCCGGCCCATTCCGGCATGCCGGGGATCAGTGCATCGACCCACGGCATGGCATAGGCGACGAAGGTCTCGCGCAACGCGAACCATAGCCCCGCCAGCACCAGCAGCGTCAGGCCGATAACCTTCCAGAAGACCGACCGGGTCTCTGGCGCGAAGAGATTGCGCAGGGCAAGTCCTGCGGCGTCAAGGATCATCCGGAGCCTCCATCGATGTCACACCCGATGTAGGATGCATCGGCCCGACGGACAAGGTCGCGGCTGCTCCACATCACCCAGCGGAAGAGCCTCCCGAACTGCTGCTGCAGCGCAAAAAGGTTTTCTACGACAGTGGTTCCAGTTCAGAACCAATCGATGATTGCGTCATAAAAATATACCCGCGCAACCAGATCGGGTTTTGCTTGCGCCGCAGAGCAACGATCCTTGCCAATATTAGAGCTCGGACGTATACATGACGACTTCCGCTACTCTCGATTTTGAAATTCGCTTCCGTCACGACGGAAAATGGTTTCCGCCGTCAGCGCGCCGAGGAGTACACCATGCCAACGACATTGATCTTAAGTGAGGCAGGCAGCTACACAATCGAGGATGATGGTACGCCCGGCAATGCGACCTCGGTTGTCACGAGAGACAGCGACGGCTCGGTGGTGGCGGTGATCGCGCACCCGGCGGACTCGCTGATCATCAAAGCCTCCGTACCCGGTGTGAACATCACGCTCGACATCACCGACTCGCTCGGGAACGGCAGCTTGCAGGTCGGCGACCTGGCGGATCCGGGCCAATCCCCGGACTCGATCGTGGTCGACAGCATCACGACAAACACCAGCGTCACACTCGTCGCGAACGGCAGCATTACCGAGGGAGGCTCGGACGCCGCGGCTGACATACAGGCCGCGACGATCGTGATGAGCGCCGGAACGGGGATCGGCACGCCCGGCAATGCCATCGAAACCCAGACGTCCGTGATCGAGGCGGAGACGAATACGGGCGGCATCGCCATAGGCAATGTCGGAACGGTCCAGATCGGTGGACTGACCGACAGCGTCTCCGGCCTCAGCGTCGCGACCTCCGGTGACCTGGACTTCACCAACCTCGGCACGATCACCCTCACCGACACGACCGGCCTCGAATCTGTCCACGGCGGCGCGACCTCAGGAGACGTGAACCTCACGGCCATCGGCTTCGATTCCGACATCACGTCCACCGTTAACCGGGACGCGATCTCCGCCCCGGGCGGAAACATCACGCTGACCGCCGGCCGCGACATTTCGTTCGGGACGGCCGGGGCCGATTTCGACAACGACGTGCGCGCCAATGGCACTCTCACGTTGGAGGCCGGTCGCGACGTCCTGATCAGCGGCTTTGCCGACATGGTCGCGGACAGCCAAACGGGCTCGACCGGCGGAAATCTCGTTGTCAATGTCGGGCGAAACATCAGCATCCTTGACGATACCGGCACCGACGGCGGCCTTGCTACGTTTGGAACCGGTTCGATTATTCTCACCACAGGCCCCAACGGGCTGCTCAATCTGGAGACCCCCTTCTCGTCTACGGTCTCCTCGGGCGGCAACGTCGTCGTCAATGCGGACCGAATGACGATCGCCGCATCCTCCGGCATCACCGCGGCGGGCGATGTCATCCTGCGCCCGCTGACCGACGGGCGGGCCATCATCCTGGGCAGCGCGTCAGATGTGGCCGCCGCCCTCGAGCTTTCGGACGCCGAGCTGGATCGCATCGTCACCTCCGGCACACTGACGATCGGTGGCGACAATGCCGGATCGATCCTCGTCAGCGCTCTCATATCCCCGGCAAGCGTGCCCAATGTGACCCTGCGCAGCGGTGGGTCCGTCAATTTCGATGCAGGATTCACCATCTCCGGCTTGCTGACGATCCGGGCAGGTGACGACCTCTTCCAGCTTGGCGGCTCCGTGATCACCGCCAGCGACGTCAACGCTTTCCTCGACCTGGCCGGCGATGACGGAAACCAGGGGGGCTTCGTCAACGTACTCGGCACCATTACCGCGACGACCCGGACGTTCACGGGCAATGGCGATGCGGATACGCTGCTGGGCAGCGCCAATGACGATGTGCTCAACGGCCGCGGCGGCAGCGACACCATGCGCGGCCGGGCGGGCAACGATATCTACATCGTCGATTCGATCGCCGACCAGGTCATCGAGGGCGTCGGCGAAGGGACCGACACGGTTCAGGCCGCCGTCAGCTGGACTCTCGGGGACAATGTCGAGAACCTCACCATGCTCGGCACAGGCAATATCAACGGCATCGGCAATGCGCTCGCCAATATCATCACCGGCAATTCGGGAAACAACATTCTCGATGGCGCGGGCGGTACCGACACCCTCAACGGCGGGCTCGGGAACGACACCTACACGCTGGCTGACGGCGACGACACCGTCACCGACACCGGCGGGATCGATACGATCACGTCGACGATCACCCGTTCGCTCGCCGCCCTTGCGACGATAGAACGCCTGACGCTTCTCGGCGCCGGCAACATCAACGCCACCGGCAACGACCTCGCCAACCTGCTGACGGGAAACAGCGGCAACAATGTGCTCAACGGCCGCGCCGGCGCCGACACCATGGCGGGGCTGGCCGGCAACGACACCTACATCGTCGATTCGCTTGCCGACGTCGTCGTCGAAACCGTCGGCAACGGCACAGATACCGTGCAGACGGCCGTCAGCTTGACCCTCGGCGACAATTTCGAGAACCTGACATTGCTCGGCGCCGGCAATCTCAACGGCACCGGCAATGGCCTGGCCAACATCATGACCGGCAATTCGGGCAACAACATCCTCAACGGCCGCGGCGGTGCCGACACCATGACGGGGCTGGCGGGCAACGACACCTACATTGTCGATTCCGTTGCCGATGTGGTCGCCGAGGCCGTGGGCCAGGGGACCGACACCGTGCAGGCAGCGGTCAACTGGACGCTCGGGGACAATATCGAAAACCTGACCTTGCTCGGCGTCGGCAACATCAATGGCGTCGGCAATGCGCTCAACAACCTGCTGACCGGCAATAGCGGCAACAACATTCTCAATGGCGCAGGCGGCAACGACACCATCAACGGCGGCGCGGGGGTCGACAGGCTCTTCGGCAATGTCGGCAATGACACGCTGACCGGCGGGACCGGCGCAGACACCTTCGTCTTCCAATCAACCCCGAATGCCGCAACCAATGTCGATACGATCACCGACTTTTCGGTGGCTGACGACACGATTTCGCTGGAAAACAGCGTTTTCACCACGATCGGCGCGGTCGGCGTGCTCGCGGCCGCGGCCTTCGTGCGCAACACCACCGGCCTCGCCCAGGATGCAAGCGACCGCATCATC
>NZ_JAEG01000007.1 GCF_000518785.1 Paenirhizobium selenitireducens ATCC BAA-1503
AAGCCGATCCAGAACGCCTTCATCGAAAGCTTCAATGGCAGACTGCGGGATGAGCTCCTGAACGAGACGCTCTTCTCGTCCTTGAACCAGGCCCGATCAACGCTCTCAACCTGGTGCAACGACTACAACGATCATCGACCACACTCCGGCCTCGGCTGGCTCACACCAGCCGAGTTTGCTCAGACCATCAACCCGCGACGTGATGCGGTACTGCGCAGCCGGAACGGCGCCGCACCGCAACCCGCCGCTACCGCCCCTAATACAGCAACACAAAACCGCCGGAGCGAACTCAAAACTGGATAAAACTTGGGGGCAAGGTCAATGCGACCATAGGAGCCTGTAAAGCCGAGCGCCACCGGATCGGCGTGAAGCTGCTTCAGCGTTCGGCGCTGCTTGCGTGACCTCCCGGCCTCGGTCTTCAGCCAGCCAGCAAGTTTGTCGGCAAAAGGATCAAGCTTGCTCGGTCGTTCCGGTACCGTGAACGTCGGCTCGATCGTACCAGCGCTCAAATACTTCGCGATCGTGTTGCGTGACAGCCCAGTGCGCCGGCTGATCTCGCGGATCGACTGCTTCTCTCGCAGTGCCATCCGACGGATGATGTTTAAAAGTCCCATGTGGATCACTCCGTTGCCCCCGTCGCTCACCGCGTTGGGGGAAGGTTCACATGGCTCAATTCTCAATGGAAATTATGCGCCTAACCGGCTCAGTTCTGCGTGGAAACCAACAGTGGGGGATACTTTGATTAAAAATGGTATTAGAAACCGTCAGTCGCCAACGCGAGTCGGAGAAAATCAGCTGGCTACAGCGTGGCAACGTCTACGTCTGCGATATTACGTACCAGAGGTCCTATTCATTTCAATGAGGCGCTCAAGCAAATCGAGATCTGTCGCCTCAGAAGTCAGGCCAATCATCCTCAATAAGACCTCTTCGGTGTCTCGCACGTAGTCGCTAGCGACATCCTTGCGATCCGTGCTGCTACCAAATCCAGGCTGGTACTCGTCAAATCTTTCTAGCAGGGACTTAAATTCCCGTGAGTTGGGGGGGGCTCTAAGACTGGAGCGACCGCCATCGCCATCGCTCGACACTAGAAACTGTTCCGGCAGTGGGAAAGTCTCGAAAGTGCGTGTGATCGAAAAGCGTGACGACCAACTGGGCGAACGCGTAAGTGTTGCCCGCGCCCATACATAGAAAAGGCGCGATGAGAACAACAGTGCGGCGCTTACATCGCCATCGATAGTGAAAAATTTCTGAGCGGCGACTTCCTCGCGTGCCACCGGGCCTACTCGGACAGGGAGCTTTCCATCTTCCAGCATTATCCGCCATGCACCATCGGCAGGTTCGCTCCATGATGCCCTCAGATCGGCTGTCCGTTTTGCTAGAGCTCCTGTGGTTGGCGTATCTACTTGATCTGCGTCCCGCAGAAAGTGTGCGGCCTCATCGCCTTGCCTTTCCGCTTGAAGAAACAGCGAGGCCGGGATAGCTGCAACGCCGGGCGACGTGTCCAATTCATTAAAGCGGTTGATGCCGCTCCGGTACCAACGAACAGCTGTGACCAGCTCCGAACCCCTGAACCGTTCTGACCAATCGTCGTAAGCCGCCGCCGGCATCCGGATGACATCCCGTGGATCTACTCCTCGAACTGCAAGGCCTCGATTGCGTCCCAATCTGTTTAGCTCTGGCATCAAGATATCCGAAGGAAGCGGAAGCACGCGCTTCCGTCTGCTTGTTCCAATGGACCGGAGACCTTCTTCGTCTGAAAAGCGCATAATACTCCATCCCGTGCGAGCCGCAGCGCGTAGCGCCTGTGGACTGGGAGCTTCTGCGGTAACAACGCAAATGGTATCGCTCCGCACGCTTTCTGGTCGGAATGCTGCGCTTAAGTGCGGATATCGCAGTCCCTCGGCGATAGAGATGGGCACTTCGCCTACGATGCGATAATCCGGTGTAAGGCGGTTGCCGACGGCCCCACGCTGGACCGCCGCTTCTACAAAGTTGCGGAAATCAGGGTCGTGACGACGGACTGTCGCTAGGCCATGAAGGCGCTGGGTTCGCTCGCGACCCATCGGATTTTCACCCCAGAAAAATCGCTCCAATTCACGTTCTTTCGAATACTCAACGCTTAGGCCGGCTGACGAGACCTCTGACGCCAGCGCGGCCTGACTTCGGTCGGCACGAATGCCAGAGGCGACGGACAGCAGAAGCGGTTCGTAGCGAGGACGCTCTGTTGTAAGCCAAGCATAGAGCGGCGACTCCGCATCGAGCAACTGCGCAACAGCCGAAACGAGATCAGCGATACGGCGGTCGATGGAACGTCTCGGATTGCCCGCCCAGAACGGTGAGCGGACCGTCGAGGTATCTAGTATGGTATTGAACAGCGACAAGTCGGCGAAGCGCGAGGTGTCCGCGAGGAGCGCGGCCGGCATCTGGGCAGGCAGCGTCGGCGCTAAGATGCAAAGCGGTGCGTTGCCTCGCGGAGGGTTTCGTTCGACCTGGGCAATAACCATGCTGCTGCGCTCGCCAGCGAAAGCCTCCTCATCTGCAAGCCATATGACAACGTCATAAGGATCCAGTTCTGGCAGCCCCATGCTGTCGTCTATGACGTCAATCTTTGATCGCTGTACCAGCTCGTTCGGTGACAAAGGTGAGGCCGGTGCTACAGATTCGCCAGGACGCGTTTCATCATCCCAGTCCGGATACCAGTCAGGTGTTCGAATATACCGCAACAGTTGTCGGGCACGACTACCGGAGGCGATAACAAGCACATGCGCTGAGCTTACTTCAAAGCGAGGATTGATATGGTGTTTTGACCCATTGGCGGGCGTTAGCAGTGCTTCGGTTTCAAGCGAGCGCACACCATGAGGCTGGGCACTGATCGGCCTAAGCGCAAATCCGGTTCGATCTGACAGCTTTAATGCGCTTTCGAAAAAATCCTGGAGAATGTCATGTTTACGGAAGATTTCGCTCAGTCGGCCGGGCATTTTGAATACCAGCGAGTCTTCTTGGCGGATAACCTCCAACTCCCGGATCGCGGCGGCCGCATCCGAAACACCGGCCGCTCCCGCCAACCTTCGCGCCTCGATCATCAGCTGGTGGCGCATGAAAATGTCGGATTGCCAGTGGTCGGCCTGATCGGTACCCCACTGCGATTGAACGTGGACATAAGCGTTCTTCGCAAGCGCGGCTGTGTCCAACTCGTCCGTTGCCATTGCTAAGTCAAGGAGGGTGAGCGGCGCCCCGGCAGCAAGCTCTGCAGTAAGGTCCCCTAGTTGCGCGACTATGATTGCGGCTGTGCCGACATACAGCTGATCCTTCCAGAGGAGCACATCGTGCCATAGATCACCCACTGACACCGAACGAGATGATCCTGCCTCAAGACGAATGATGCCGTCCGCCTCGAAAGGTTCGAAGGAGGTTATCCTGCCGGAATGGTCGCCGTCGGTGGAGCAGACCGCACAATACCAGGCGTTAGAGTTGGGGCTTGACGCATAGCAGGGCAGCGCCAGGCCCTGTGACCGCAATGGTACGAATCCGGCGAGAAGCAGGTCTTCGACGACATCGTTTGTCATGGCAGCAGCCTTGAATTTCGGAAATAGTTTCGCACGATCACAGCGATCTCTTCCTGAAGTTCATTGGGTGCCGTGTTGGGCTGCCACTCATATGTGCGCCATTCTATACCGCGATCCTGCAGCTGTTTGATGAAGGCTGTGTTTTCCTGTCCGTCATCGTCCAGATACTGCCTGGGGATCACAGCCAGGAGAACGTTGCCCTTTAGTGGGACGTTGCGTGCCGTCGCAATTTCGATTGCAGAAGCGCGCTTGTCTGGTTGATTGCTCCCGGCGCGGGCCATACCGGCGATAGCATGATAACCGAGAGTCACCGTTTCATGGGCTGGGATCCCGGCGACGAGTCCATTTCGAAGGTCGCCTTCGTAATAGGCCTCGAGTGAGCCGAATGCCCAGCCGATCTGGCCAGCCGCCGCGGTGTGCGTCGGTTCCAGCTCGTAATCTTCCAAGCAGACGAATTCGTCGGCTTGATCGGCAAATACGCCTGCTTCTGCTCCGCCGGTGTCGAACGGGTAGACGTGGTAGGGCACCACGGCATCGGGAGAAATAATGAACACAAACGGAAATCGGTTAATGAGATCGGACTTTGCATCACCGTCCTTTCGGCGATACGCGGGTCTGAGGACAAAAAAGTAGGCGAGATCCTTGTTGAATACTTTACAGTGACGTACCTCGAAATTCCCGCTTTCAACGATCTCGCGCGCGAACCCCGTTGCGGTCACATGCACCAGCGGAAGCTTTTCAGGCAGCGTCCCACGATTGGCACGGGCCCTCAGTTGCCGTTGTGGTGCCAAGCCATTGCGGCGCCGCATCTTTCGAGGAGTCTTGCTCATGCCGGATCATCCGCGGGTAAGAGGCGTTCCTCGCTGTTGTCGAGGGCCCCGGATGATCGCATAGTTGCGAGCGCCTCAAGCCCGTAACGGGCTTGGCTAGGCGAAGGTCGGCGCTCCCATTCGGTTGCAGCATAACCGGCCAGCGTTCGACAGATCCCAACTAGAGTCCGATGAAGAAGACGCCTGCTCTGTCCGATCTCAGCAGCCCTCAGCCATTCACTGCTGTTTATCTCCATGCACCGGGCGATCCGGTTAAAGTCGTCCACGGAGAGCTGGGATGGCACGGAGTCTGCTGTTTCGCCAGTTGACGACGGCGTGCCGGCGCCGGCAATTTCGGGAGGAAGCGGATCGGAAAGAGGAGGGAGGTGGAGACGTAATTCCTTCCAGCAGTCCTCCTTCTTGAACCACTCTCCGGGGTTTCTCTGGCCTGCTGTCGTTCGAAGCAGGCGGTCAATTTCCGGCGCCCAAGCTCGTAGCAATAACTCGAGTTCACTGGAAATCACCTGCCTCTTCCAGATCATCTCAAAATCGATGCGGCCACCGGTTCGCTGCGCAAGTGCAGCAACCAGATATGCCGCAATCTGAGCTCGGAAGGCGGGAAATCCCATCTGTCGAACTATCCGCTCCGTGGCTCGAAAGACGAGGCCGATCGAGACGAGCTTTCTGAACCACTTTTCGTCTGGCGGCGGCGGCGGCGTCTCCTTCATTCTCTGCATGAAATGCTGAAAATTCTTCTGACCGCCAAGGCACACCCGATAAGGCAGGCCGCTCCAGCTATTGAGATATCGGGCGAGGTCCAGCTTGCTCAGGCGACGAGTTTTCGGTGTCTGCAGCCTGAAGCTCTGCGTGTCGGACGCGCGGTATGACGCCTTCTGCTCGGCGGCGAGGTAGGAGCCGCGGGCGCGTTCATAGAACCATCTGCCCTTACCGCTGTCGAGCCAGCTGTTGTTGGCCAGCTCCTCAACCGCCTGATGAAAGGGATCATTCGCCGAGAAATCGGCCTGCTGGACCGTATTCTGTCGATTGGCGGCACGCGACACTGAACTCACCATCGTTGCCAGATCGCCGTCAGTCACGTGGATTATTTTGATTGGTACCTCGACCGCATCCAGTTTGATGCTTTCCTTGAAGCGCGCACGGTGCAGGGAAGCCGTGGTCTGACCGCCGTTGACAATCTGAAGTCCCCGAAGCGCCGAAATCATGTCCCTTCCAAGCGCATCCTTCTCGAGGACGATGTCGTCAACGGTAGCAACGATGCCGTTGTTGAAGGCCAGAAACATCGACGGCTGCTCGGCGATCGTGCGACGCAGCTCCGCGTTGACGCTCTTGCGGCCCTGGATGCCTAGAAAGGCGCGGACGTTAAGCTCAAGTAGCCTTACACCGTAACGCTGATAGATGCGCGACAGAAGATCGCCCGGCACGACAGCAAGGTAGGCTTGGTACCCGCCGCTGGCCGGCTTAAGATGAAGGCATGGCAGTGAGCTTCCTGTCATCTGCCTCAGGTCGACGCTAATGTCGGAACGGGTCTCGCCTTCGCCCAGAACCCGGTAGAGCCGTTCGATGTCAAACGCATCGTGTTCGATCAGCCGGTCCGACCAGCTGTCGTCCGACGGAAGCGCGGTCGGGGTCATCGCGTCGGTCAGCAGCGTCAGTCGGATGGTCGTAATCCGATCCGCTTCTCGTTCGATCCGTCGAGCGAGATCACTCGCGTCAGTGTTCGAAGGCTCGAGCTTGTCAGCAAGGCCTTCCACCGACGCCTTGGCAAAACGCAAAGCGCGCTCATAGGCGGTTCTTACTTCCGCAGCCGTCAGTTTTCGCGGTGGAAGTTCACCCGTATGTATGGTTGTGAAGAGTTCCAGCGAACCTCGCTCCTCATCAATGCTGTAGCCGTCGATGCGGTACATGGCGCGGCCAGCAAAACCCTCCTGGAACAGGTCAAAGGCGCCCTCGATTCGCCCGGCCTCTTCGAGACGTTCCAGAACGACGTGTGTGAACATGACGCTCGAATGTACTGTGGCGGCATCGGGACTGGCCACGGCCTCCTCGACGTCCGCCGCGAGTTCTTGAGCAAAAATATCACGCGGTTCGCTCATCAGGCTCTGCCTCCGAAACTCTCAATTGTTGGTCCGGCCGGCCGAGCGATCTCGTGAAGCTGTGCAAGATCCAGCACGTAACGAGCATCGATGATGGCTTTGGGAAGGTCGTGGCGCCGAAGCCGGGGGAAGTCAGCGACGACTGGATAGGCGGTCATTTGCTGTACAGCAACGCACAGACTGCCACGAGCGTGGGTGTCGTCTGGTGCCAGCCCTCGCTGCAGAAGTGCATTGGACAATGCACGCTTGTCCGTTTCCTCGGTAAGAAGGCTTGCTACACGTTCGATCAGCCGGCCGAGCGTTTCGCCGGCTGCTGTTTCGAAGAGGCGCACCAGAAGTAGGTCGAGCTGTTCAAGCCCCGTGACATCGAGCTGATCAAGAGTTGAGACAGTTACGCGCCAGCCAGGACCAAGCGTTGTCTTTACTTCGATGGCGTGGCCAGCATTTTCGAAATCATGCAAACCATTCTCAGGTGCGCGCCAGGTTCGAAGTAGGCCCGGGTCGCGAGCAAGAAGGGCCTCCAGGACAATCAGCTCGCCGATGAGCCCGATAGCATCTTCGCGCTTCAAGCCTCCTGAAACGGACCGCAGAAACTGACGCCATGCTTCGAGGCGCTCCATCACAAGGCGCAGTGCGTGGATAGGATCTGCGGCATTGGCAAAGCCAATCACATCCGAGCAGATGGTCGTAAAGAGGTCGCTGCGTGTGGCATCTTCGAGCAAAAGGGCAATCCCCAGTCCATTCTCCAGAGTCACACGAGTCAGCCGCAGGCCGCCGGCCTCGAAGCCCGCATCGGTTCGTTCCGGATCTGGAAGATCGAAAAGCAGGCATCTTGCGCCGTCTGTGGTGCGGATTGCGACATGAACATCAAGTGCGCCTGCATCAGGAGCACGCATGCTTCGGAACTGGCGCTGGCCGCCGGCCATGGAGGAGAGCCGCATCCAGAGATCATCAAGCTGGGAGCTGCTTGTCATCTTCTTGCGCGCTCCCTCTGAAGAACCGTGTTCTCAAGGAAGATGCGGCGGTTGGCGGTGATGCTGTCTGGAAAGCTTATAACAGTACCGATGACGGCGCCCGACCAGTCGAGAAGTCCGTCGGTCTTTGGGTCAAGAGGGTATAGGATCAGCAGACCGCTATGAGGCCTTCGACCCCGCACGGATCGGATGTCGACTCCTGATGGTCTATCGGGTGGCGGTTCGCCTGCAAGGGTTCGCGCTTCCGCTGTACGGCGCATCGCGTCAGCATATTCGATGTCTGTGAGGTCAATCGCCTCGTCTGGTGGATTCAGAATCGATTTCACGACGTAGCGGCCGGCCTCACGCTGCTTGGCGAGAGGGCGCCGAATGACGCTCTGGATCTGGCGAGTTCCGATGTCGACCTTATGGCCGTCGCCGGTTGCAAGAAAGACTGTCCAGGATGTAAGTTCACCGTGCGCGATCTGATCTCGAATATAGGCGGCAAGCGCAGCTGCTTCGATTTCGACGTTTTCAGGTGGATAGCTGAGTCCTCCGAGAAAGTCTGCGACATGCCGTCCTTCAACGCCTTCCCAGAGGAGCCCCGTCGCGCGTCCAGCACCGCCGGGCCGAGGCGGATCAACTGCGGGGGCGCCAAGAAGGTCGAGAAACTGTTCAGTCGCGCCTGCATTCTGTTCAAGAGGACCTCGGGCGGTATGCATTACGGTCTGCACCTTGCCTTCGCCGGCAAATCCTGTCCGCCGCTCGATGGCATGGCGCCGCTTGTTCCCTGCAGTAACCCCCATAACACTGTGGGCCTCCACCCGCAGTCCATAATCCTTAGGCGTCTGAAGCATGATCCGCATGCGCGCCAGTTCGGCTCGGAGATCTTGGCTCGCAGTCGCGACATGCCGAAACCAGACTTCCATTTCTGCGGTCGTGTACAGCCGGCAGACGTCGGCGAACCCGCGGCGATAGCCAAACCAGCGTCCCATCTGCAGCAGGCTGTCGTATTGTTTGGATACGCGCAGGAAATAGCTCACGATCAGCCCTTCAAGGGTTAGACCGCGTGACAGCTTGTCACCGCCGATCGCGATCACTGACAGGCCTGTTTCGCGATAACGGTCGTAATCAAGACCGGTCTTCGACCGCCCGTTCGACACGACGACCTGGACGCGATCGCTGCTGTCGGCCAGCTCAGAAAGGACTTGGTTCCACGAGACGTCTTTGATTCCACGTGCGAACACCGTACCGAGGATATCGCGATGAGTCGGCACGAAATCGCTGTCCCACATCGCCTTCAGCAGCGAGAGCGTCGCTGCATCGCCCCCGGAGATGCGCGCACGCAGGTCATCCAGATAGCGTTCCACTTGGCCGTGGACGCTGTCATGAACATCGACAAAGCGCGACACGTGGACGAGCATGGAGTTGTGAGCAGTCAGTTGGCCGCGGGCGGCGCGAACTGCACAACCGATAAGGAACGCACGGATCGCTTCCTTCATCGACGGCGGCAGTTCATCTTTTGCTCTGAACCGCGGCTTCAGCGTCTTATCATGAGTTTCGGGCACCCACGCTTCTTCGTCGCGCGGCACATGCCGGATTACTGGAAGGCCTCCGGATGGACCTTCCGAAGTCGTTCCAAAGACGGCTGCCGGGCCGAAGTAGTCGTCGGGAGGCGTCAGCGAGAAGATGAATGTCGACGGGAATAGGTCAGACCCATAATTCGCAGCGCCCCGTTCGTCATGTATGAGAATGTTTGCAAATGGGGTTGCGGTATAAGCGACATAAGCCGACCGCGCGAATGACTGCAGGAGCTTGCGGATCTCGCCGTTGATACGTGTCGGATCGTAATCTTCATCGAAACTACCATCTGACAGTACCGGCTGATCCTTCGTGTCGATCGATGCCTGGTCAGCTTCGTCGTCGATCACCAGCAGTGGTGCGGCACGGAACTCCTTGGGCAGCTTGCCAATCCAGGCGTTTAGATTGCGCAGGATAGTTGCATTCTTCTTGACAACGAACAGGCAGGGCGTGTCGAGAGGCGCGAAGTTCGCCTGTCTGGCGAATGCGACACTGAAGTCGCCAGTCGGCGAAGCCAGTGTAAGACTTCCGACGTTGAGGGGAGGTGGGATGCTGCCTACCCCGATCGCACGCATCTGCCCGAGATCCTGACGCTCCGGGGAAGTGTCGAAGCCGAGAAAGTCCGATTCGAGACGCTGCTGAGTCTGCAGGCGCAAAAGATTATGCATCCCCGCCAGAACGATGATGACGCGATATCCAGCATCAACCGCTCGGTTGATGACGCCGGCATAGTGAGCAGTCTTGCCCGACTGGACATCGCCAACAACTAGGCCGCGCCAGTTCCACGGGCCTTCCCGAGCAGGATTGTCGAGGAGTTCGAGTACGCGGGCGGTGCTGTCGCGAAGTTCATCGACGGAGCGGACTGGCCAGCCGTCTTCCGCAAGCTTCTGCAGGTAGCGGCCCATAAATGATCCGGGTCGCCGAAGATCGCCGACATACCAGTCGGGTGGCACGTCACGGTCGACGATTGCGATGGCCGGGCCTTGCTGAACGACGTAGGCAAGTTCGAGCTGGCGGACCACGTCTTCGATCTCCAGTTCCGAGAATACGTAGCCGGTTCGCCGTTGAACCATCGGCATCACCGTCTCGACGACTTCGCGGATTGCGCTCCGATCGACTCCTCGGTCGTCGGTTGAGGTCAGCAACTGCCGGGCCATGTTGAGCATGGTCTGCCCAGGAGTGAAGCTCATTCATCTCCTCCCAAGGCAGCAAGTATGGTGTCGCGAAGTACCGGATCCGCGATCCGCATGCTGCGCAGCAGGAGGTCGAGAATTTCCTCGGGAGGGAGATCAGAGCTCGATTTCCGAATTGCGGTGACTAGATCTTCAACCAGTTCGGCGCCTTTATCGACGCCGCTGCTTGGCATCTCGACATCTTCCGACACGTCGAGCCAGATTCGCTCCACCGGCACCGTGCGCTCGATGAGGCTGATCGCCGAACGCGCAAGACGCGCCGTCTCACTTCCCTGCTCAAGGAGAGCCAGGATGATCGGGTGCTCTCGATTCACGCGATAGCGGCGTCGGCCTGAGACGTGCTCCTGCTGCCAGAGTGGAGAAGTCTGGCGAACCTCCGTCGGCGTGCGGACCTGCCCGCCTCGCCACGCAAATACCTCCCTTGCTCGGTCACGGCATTCTAGACCAACCCTAACCAGACGGGAGCGCAGGCTGGCTGGCGGGCGCGCCCGCGCCTTGATCACGTCTATCCTCCAGGCTGGGTCGCACGCCGTTGGAAGATCAACCGCGATCCGCGCAAGCCGACTGCTCTCGTCTTTGGTCCATTCGCGCCGTTCGCCGAGGCCGAGCCAGCTTCCGGCAACTACAAGCCGGTCGCCCCGGTAGACATAGAAGCCCTGCCGTTCGGCCCATCCGCCTGGGCCACCGGCCGTCTGGAACTCCTGTTCGTTAGCGAACATGTCCCGGTGGGGCAGAACATAGGATGTAACCTTGATCGCCTGTTGTCCGATGCCAATCGGCGAACTCCCGAGCTTGCGCGTGGCAGCGTGCGTCCGGAGCATTGGATCCCACGGTGGAATATCGCGGCCATTTATTAAGATACGGATGCGGCGTGCATCTCCCGACAGGAAGCGGTGGAAGACCATGCTGAAATGCGCCCGGATGTCAGCGAGCTTGGCGAAAAAGCGTTCGCTGTCCAGCCCATGAAGGCCGCCCATCTCATCCATCACCTGAAGCGCGACAAGGGTGCCGTGTTCCCCGGTGTGGGGCTTCGTCACGTGCTCGAACTCCGGGAGTTCGGGGTCGATGACTACAGCCCACTTCCTCGCCTTCGCCACCACGCCGATGTCCCAGCTAAGGCTAGACAGAGAACCACCCTGCGCACTCACCACAGCCATTCGACGGCACTGGGACAAAGTGGCTGTCTTCATCCCGAGGCCAAATCGCCCGAGATCGTCGGGGGCTCTCTCGGCCTCGGGGCCTTCCCCGCCAAAGCGCATGGCCTCCATCAGCTGGTCGCGAGACATACCCCGGCCGTCATCGCGGACGGCGATGCGAGGGTCACCGTCATTCCAGTCGATACTGAGAGAAATTGTTCTGGCGCCGGCGGCGATACTGTTGTCCACGAGGTCTGCAAGTGCCGTCTCTGGCGTGTACCCCAGACCTCGCAATGATTTCAAAAGCGCCGCAGCCGTCGGCGCGATTTCCAATGTTTCCAGCTGATCCTCCCCCGCCACCTCTCCGATTGCCCCGACAGCCGCTTAGGCTGCCCTCCTGCGAGCGCGATCGAGCTTCATTCTACTTGTCGCTGCACTGACAATCTCGCCCCGAAGGTGTTCACCTACGGCTTTTGCCAGCAGGGGGGGGACCGCGTTACCAATCTGCCGGAAGGCCGCATTCATGGCGCCAGCGAACCGAAAACCGTCGGGAAAGGACTGCAGCCGCGCGGCCTCTCGCACCGAGATCATGCGCTGCTGGTCGCTGTCCCAATGAATGTGGGAATAGCTGTCCTTCCCGAGATGTGCCGTAAGCGTCCGAGACGGAGCCTTTGGGTCAAGCTTCCACCACTTATTAGGAAACTTGCCGGGATCGTACGGCGGTACGAACGATTTTCTGGCCGCCAGCCAGCTTACGCTTTCAGGATCGGGACGCTGCGACATTCGTTCGAGCGCAGCCGTGAACATTTCCTCCGCGATCCGCAATGCACGCGGGTAATCGTCTCCTGCTGCCATACGCCGGAAGATAGGGAAGTCGCGTGGCGTTAAGCGAACGACATGACCATCAGTCGAACCCTCTGTCGTGAACCGCTCCCACTTGCGCATGAGCTCTGCATAAGCTGATAGATCACGATTCGCGCGGTAGTCGATTTGGTCCTGCACCTTGCGCCGCCGCATCGTCACAGGGTCCCGCCAATGCTCATTTATGGCTGGAAGGTCACCAAGTGCCGCCTCGACAGATACGGCGCTAGGAAGTCCGTCAACTGCAACCGGAATAGGAATGAAGTGCGCACCGATTTCAGGAATATACTTCAGGGCGACCGTGCGCGCAGCCTCGTAGCCCGAAGGCAGCTCGGCAGAATGGCTGGGAGAAGGAAAGGTCGGGGTCAGACCCAGCGCTTTGTCGTACGCAACCAGAAACAGCCGCTCCCGCATCTGGGGCACACCGTAAAAGGCGGCGTTCAGTAGCGTATAGCTGCATGTATAACCCATGACATCCAGCGTCTCGCAGATCTCCTCAGGAATATTGTGTCCGCCGAAATTGAGGATATCTGGAACATTCTCGATGACCATGGCGATAGGCTGAACCGCCTCGACATACTCGAGAAATCGCCGATAGAGCTTCGCGCGAGGATCGTTGCGGTAAGCATCTTCGTCGCCCGTCACGGACCTTAACTTTGAACGGCCGATCCTGGCGAAGGCCTGACAAGGCAACCCGGCCGCAAGCACGTCGAAACCTTCGGCGACGTTCGAAATGCCGAGCTCGACGGCGAGCTCTTCTGGCCCGCATTTTTCCATGTCGCGGGCCTTGCGCCAGCTTTCGGCCGAGATCCCCGGGGGCGCAGAGAAATTTAGAGCATAAGTTGCTGCAGCTGGCTCGTCCTGCTCGACATGTCCAAGAAGTTCTAAGCCTGCTGACTGCAAGCCAAGCGACATTCCACCGCATCCGGAGCAAAGCTCGAGCACACGGAGCCTGGATCCGGTCGTCGCTCGGGTGATCTTCCCAAGACGCACGCCGTTCATGCAGCACCTTTGCAGAGAAACGACCGGAGACGCTCTGAAATTCCGTCGGGCCTTCTGGTTTCGCATTCCCAGATTACGGCCGTGCGCCATCCGTCCGCCTCTAGAGCGGCAAGCGCTTCTTTGTCACGTGCGACGTTGCGCTCGAATTTCGCCTCCCAGAATGTTGTATTGGATTTTGGCGTATAGGCTAGGCGGCAGCCGGAATGGCGGTGCCAATAGCAGCCGTGAACGAATATTGCGCGCCGGCGACCTGGAAAAACAAGATCTGGAGAGCCAGGGAGATCCTTGCGATGCAGTCGATATCGCAGTCCGAGGGCGTGCGCGGCTTGACGCACAATCATTTCTGGCTGTGTATTCCGTGCACGTATCCGCGACATGTGAGCGGACCGCTCGGCACTTGTCAGAATGTCCATCGAAACTCCTCGCTTATTCCAAGAATACATAGCTAAATCAGCACGCTGACGCTAGTGAAAGTTGCAAGAAATTCGCGGCAAAATCGACAATCGTTACAGAAAAGAGCCCGAACTCTGGACATGTCAAGTTCTGGCCTCCTTGCAACTCAGGCGAGCCAGAGGTGATATTTTACCGCCGGATCACAACAAGACCATGGGCACACACCGTTGAGGCGCTGGCGAGGCTCTTTCTGTTCACTTGCTGTGTTTGGCAAGTCGACCTAGATTTCCCTTCCCTTATGGAGGAGATTCGCCGCATGGGATGGGAAATCTACACACACGATATCGCCGATTGCCCATGCGGCCAAGGCAAGATTGCGCGCGAGCACCACTCGCCGGACAACCCGTGGTCGTCTTCTCATGAAAGCGTAGAGATCAGTTGCACTATCTGCGAAAAAAGCTGGCAAGTCAGTTATGGCGGCAGTGAGCTTGTCGAGCGCGCGTCTCGTAACGCGTCGAGGGAAGCGGAAAAGGCTTATGAGAAATCCATGAACTCGATATCGGACTATCTCAACAGTATCCTTTCCGAATACCCCTTACCTTCTTTCAAAACTCAGAAGGAGGAGTTCGCTTATCTTACTCAAGCCGGTCTCTATGATGGAAAGATCGGCCAATATCGCTATGCACGCCGCGACGCAGAGATGGCGGATATCGCAGTGGTTCGCATCGACTCGCTCATCGTGCCGAAACTCATCGGGAAGGTCGGCAACGCGGACAGCTACAACGCTCTCTTGCTGCAAAGCCAAGCTGCCAAAAAAAATGCAGCCGATAAGGCGCTGGCGGTGAAGACAATAAAGATACCAAGCAAATGATTTGTTTGGCATGGCCGCAAGTCATTGATCAATCTTGAGCACAGGTATTGTCGTCAGTGGATACCGCTTCCTGTGAGCAGTCAAAGCCTTGCTATAAATGATCAACGGGTCGCCGGTTCGAATCCCTTCAAGGCGATCATTGTTAGCGAACAATTTTGACCCGTCGCTTTGCGACTGGACTTCTGTTGGCAAGGAAGCAGTAGTGCATTGAGGCAAGCCACTGGTCGGCGGATGCCCGAGCCCGAGCGTCGGGCTTCACGCGGTGCAAGACCCGATATCCGGGTCCAACCGCGTGGAGACCATGATGACATCATCGATAGACCAGACCACTTCCGAGGCCGCCGCGGCAACGTCACCGAAGTCGCCCGTCCAGCCAGTCACGGCGAAGGCCGGTAATCAAGCGCGCTCCGGCAAGAAATCCAAGAAGGATCAGCTTGCCGCGATGATCTCGAAGCCCGATGGCGTGCGTATCACGATCCTTGTCGAGCGACTTGGCTGGCAGCCGCATACGGTGCGGGCAGCGCTTTCGGGATTGCGCAAGCAGGGCCATCAGATCCTTGCATCCAAATCGCCGAAGACGGGGGAGGCGGTCTATCGGCTGATGACGCCGATGCAAACCAGTGTGACTGCGCCGGAGGAGGTGGCGTCGTGAACATAGTCGCGACGGTGCCTGTCACGTCTGCTCCTATGACCAAGTTTGAGGGTCTCGACCGTGAGGCCTGCCTCAAGCGCTGGCGCAAACAATTTGGTCACGAGCCTCCGCGATACGTGTCGGTGGAATTCATGCGCCGCGTGTTGACCTTCGAGGCGCAGGTCAAGATCTATGGCGGCCATTCGAGAGCGGTTCGACATGTCCTCAGGTCGATTTTGAAGGAGGTCGAAACGGGAAAGCCAAAGGATGCTTCAAAGCCAGTGCCATCTCCCGTGACGCTGCGGCCCGGCACCTATCTTCTGCGCGAGTGGAACGGTCGACCATATAGGGTCGAGGTGACGGACAATGGCTTTCTGATGGACGGCAAGGCCTATGGGTCGCTGTCGGCGATCGCGCAGAAGATCACCGGCACGGTCTGGTCGGGGCCTCGGTTCTTTGGGCTGGCCAGAACATGAAGATCGTCCGCTGCGCCATCTACACCAGGAAATCTTCGGAGGAGGGATTAGGCCAGGAGTTCAACTCACTCGATGCGCAGCGGGAGGCCTGCGCATCCTATATCGCCAGCCAGAAGCATGAGGGTTGGGTGCTGGTGCCAGAATATTACGATGACGGGGGCATCTCCGGTGGTACCCTGGAGCGGGCGGGGCTGAAGCGCCTGCTGAAAGACATCGACTCCGGGACGGTCGATCAGATCGTCGTTTACAAGATCGATCGGCTGACGAGGTCGCTGGCGGACTTCGCCAAACTGGTGGAGCGTCTGGATAAGGCAAATGCCTCCTTCGTCTCGGTCACCCAATCCTTCAACACGGCAACCAGCATGGGACGGCTTACTCTGAACGTCCTGCTATCCTTTGCGCAGTTCGAGCGGGAAGTCACGGCGGAACGTATCCGCGATAAGATCGCTGCCTCGAAGCGGAAGGGGCTCTGGATGGGTGGTCAGGTGCCGCTTGGCTACGAACCGGATGGCCGCTCGTTGAAGATCGTCGAGGACGAGGCTGAGACGGTGAGGCGCATCTTCGCCCTCTACCTGCAACTCGGGTCGATCTATGAGGTGCGGCAGGCAGCCAGTGACCTTGGCTTGCGCACCAAAGGCCGTCCGAGATTGGGGGCGAAGAAGTATAGCAATGGCAGAAAAAGCAGCGCCAAGGGAGGCCGAGGTCGACCTGATGGCACGGGTGTATCCCAAAATGCTGAAGACGGCGCCTCGCCGTCAGTCATCGGCCCGGCGCCATTCGGGGCCACCAATATCTATTACATCCTGACCAACCCGGTTTATGCAGGGCGCATTCGTCACCGCGCTCTAACCCATGAAGGAAACCACCCGGCGATCATCGATTCTGCGACGTGGGATCTGGTGCAGGAACAGCTTGCGGCATCGGCGGCCCGTCAACGCGGTGTCAGCAATTGTGCCAAGATCTCGCCCTTGGCCGGAAAACTGATCGACGACACCGGCGACCGCTTCACACCGAGTCATTCCAACAAGAATGGCGCGCGTCTGCGCTATTACATCTCCAACCGTCTGATTAGCGGAAAGAAGCAGGATGAAGCGACAATCGATCGGGGATGGCGGCTTCCGGCGCGGATGCTGGAAAGCCAGCTTGGCAATGCCGTCGTGCGGCACCTCAACGATCGGCTGCCGATCGACCTGTCTGTTTCCCCGTCTGTGGGTGAGATCGAACAGGTGCAGCGTCGGCTTGAAGCACTGGCATCCGACACCGAACACCATCTGCCTGCGCTTCTAAAATCGATCGAGCGAGCGACGATAACCCAGGGCAAGATCGATGTGATGCTGATCGACCAGTGGATTGCTGAGATGCTTGACGTGCATCTTGACTGGATCAACCCGGATGCTCTGGCCTTCACCACAGGTTTCCAATACCGGAAGCGGGGTGTGGAAACAAAACTGATCATTGGTGCCGGCCCCGTCAAATCCCGCGACGAAGTTCTGATCCGCAACGTCGCCAAGGCGCAGCAATATTACGATGCTATCAAGCAGGGTCAAAGCTTCGAAGAGATCGCCAAAACCGAAGGTCTTTCCACGCGCCGGGTGATGCAGATCATCGACCTGGCCTTCCTGGCGCCGACGATCGTACAGTCGATCGTAACCGGTGAACAGCCGATGGGTCTAACCACCAAGTGGTTGTCGAACAATCCGATGCCATCGGATTGGCTCGCCCAGCGCCAAATCATGACCACGCTGTGAGCCGCACTGCTCCGCAGATTCGATGCTCCACGGTCCGCGTCGGATGCGCCATTCTCAAACTGTAAATCTGGAAATGGCGAGGGCAGACTCAAGGCTCAAGATGGCGGCGTTCCGCGGCCTTTGGCGGTCTGCTCAAACTTGGACGTAGCGCAAGCGTTTGAATTATTGAGAATTTTCCCGGCGTTCTGTCAGCTTATGTGACGTGCTGCGGAGATTGGCTGGGGAACCTGGATTCGAACCAAGATTAACGGAGTCAGAGTCCGTCGTTCTACCGTTGAACTATTCCCCAGCAGTGGGCCGCGCAAGCGTGCGACCCGTCGGTGAGGCGGGCTTATAAACAAAAGCCGGCGACTTGCAAATAGCTGTTTTGAAAAAAAATCATGCGCGCGCGAATGGGCCGTGTGCGGGCCGGCGCGAGCGCGTTGCGGAGCAGGCCGGGCGGTGGCCGGCAGGGGCCGGGAGGGCTTGAAAACAGCGGTTTTATGGCTGTGGAAAAACAGTTTGGCTAAAACGCCCGGCACTGATATTATTTTCCCAACGAAAATCGAACATGGCGCCAGCGGCATGCCCTCACCGGGCCTTGCGCGGTGCAACGGAAAAGTTCAGTGACAGACCCCGATCGCGGCTCCAAGCCGTCAAGCGAGGGGGCGTCGACGGGTAAACGCAAAGGCGGGGGTTCCCGCCGGCGCGGCAAGGCCAGAAAGGGCGCTCCGAAGACTTCGGGCGTCGCAGATTCGGCTTTGGAAGCGGTGGCGGCACAGCCGCACGCGTCGCGACGTCCCGATATCGAGGAGGCCGAAGGCCCGGTCCGCAAGCGCAAGCGGCGGCGGCGCAGCCGGTCGACCCAGGCTCCATCTGTTTCCCCGGAGATTGCTTCGCCGACCTTGCGGCTGCAGCCTGACGCGGCCGCTCCTGCCGCCACGCCCGGCGATGCCAAGCCCGGCAAGAAGCGCCGGCGCAATCGCGGCGGACGTGGGCCGCAGGGCCGACCGCTCGCGCCTGCGGCTCCGAGCCAGGCCGCGCGGTCTGCAACGGCGCCCGCTCCGGTGCCGTCCGGCCACAATACCCATCATGCGCAGGGTCCCAGGCGCGGCCCGGCCGCAAACGACCGCTTCCGTGCACCGCCGGGCGCCGAGCCCTGGCCGGACGATCTCTATGCCGCGCTCGACCTCGGCACCAATAACTGCCGCCTGCTGATTGCCCAGCCGACCCGTCCGGGCCAGTTTCGCGTGGTCGATGCCTTCTCGCGCATCGTCAGGCTCGGCGAGGGGCTCGGCACCCAGGGCCGCCTCTCGGCCGAGGCGATGGACCGCGCCGTCGAGGCACTGAAGGTTTGCGCTGCCAAGCTTTCCGGCCGCGACATCCGCCGCATGCGGCTGATCGCCACCGAGGCCTGCCGTGCCGCCGACAATGGCGAGGAATTCCTGTCGCGCGTGCTGGTCGAAACGGGGCTGGAGCTGGAGATCATCAATCGCGAGACCGAGGCGCGGCTGGCCGTTTCCGGCTGCTCGTCGCTGGTCGGGCGCGAGGCGCGCTCCGTCGTGCTGTTCGACATCGGCGGCGGCTCGTCCGAGATCGCCGTGATCTCGATCGGCGAGAACCGCTCGAGCCGGCTTGCCAACCACATCACCCACTGGACCTCGCTGCCGGTCGGCGTCGTCACGCTCTCGGAGCGCCATGGCGGCCAGCATGTGACGCCCGAGATCTTCGAGGCGATGACGCAGGAAGTGGAGGGCATGCTCGCCCGTTTCGACTGCCCGCCGCTGACGGACCTGAGCGGACGCCCCCCTGAGGATTTCCATCTGATCGGCACGTCGGGCACGGTGACGACGCTGGCCGGCGTGCATCTCGACCTGCCGCGTTATGACCGCCGCAAGGTGGACGGTCTCTGGCTGAGCGATGCGGAGGTCTCGGCCATGCAGGCGAAGCTCCTCTCCTGGGATTTTGCCGGGCGCGCCGCCAATCCGTGCATCGGGCCGGACCGCGCGGACCTCGTTCTCGCCGGCTGCGCGATCCTCGAGGCGATCCGCCGCCGCTGGCCGTCGAACCGCATGCGCGTCGCCGACCGGGGACTGCGCGAGGGACTATTGACCGACATGATGGCCGACGACGGGGTCTGGCGGCGTGGCCGCCGCCGCCCGTCGCACGACAGGGAGCGCTGACCATGACCAAGCCACCGATCGGAGGCAACCGCACCGGGCGCAAGCTCGGCCAGAAGGTCAAGAAGGGCAAGCTCAAGGCGTCGTCGCGGCGCTGGCTCGAGCGCCATATCAACGACCCTTATGTCCAGCGGGCAAGGCTCGAGGGCTATCGCGCGCGCGCCGCCTTCAAGCTCTTGGAAATCGACGAGAAGCATCACATCCTGAAGGGCGCGAAACGTATCATCGACTTGGGTGCTGCCCCGGGCAGCTGGTCGCAGATCGCCGCCAATGTCACCGGTTCGACCGACGACGACATCCGTGTCGCGGCGATCGACTTCCTGGAGATGACGCAGCTGCCGGGGGTCAAGATCCTGCAGCTCGACTTCCTCGATCCGGACGCGCCGCGCCTGCTGATCGAGGCGGTCGGCGGCACGCCCGACGTGGTGATCTCCGACATGGCGGCCCCCACCACCGGCCACCAGAAGACCGACCATATCCGCACCATGCATCTCTGCGAAGTGGCGGCCCATTTCGCCATCGAGGTGCTGGCCGAGGGCGGCCATTTCCTCGCCAAGACCTTCCAGGGCGGCACGGAGCGCGACCTGCTCAACCTGCTGAAGCAAAATTTCCGCCAGGTGGTGCACATCAAGCCCGGCTCGTCGCGCGCCGAATCGGTGGAAATGTTCCTGCTCGCCAAGGGTTTCAAGGGACGCAAGCCGGGCGCCTCCGTGGACGTCGAAGACGCCGCCGATGCGGAAGTTGAGTTCGACGAGATCGAGGCCGGCGACGAATAGGCCGGGTCTTGGGGGATCGACCGATATGCTGCTTTACGTGACGCTTGGCACCAACGATCTGCCGCGTTCCATTGCCTTCTATGACGCGGCGCTTCTGCCGCTGGGTCTGAAGCGCCAGTGCACGGAACCCGTGGAAGCCGGCTATGGTGCCGATGGCGATGTCCGTTGCCGGCTCTGGGTGACCAGGCCCTTCGATGGCAATGCGGCGACCTTCGGCAACGGATCGATGACGGCGATCGAGGCGCCGAGCCGCGTCGCGGTCGACGCCTTCCATCAGGCTGCCCTTGCCCATGGCGGCTCGGACGAAGGGGCGCCGGGCCTCAGACCCTTTCACGCCCATTTCTATGCGGCGTACGTTCGCGATCCGGATGGCAACAAGCTGTCGGCGGTCTGCGAAAGGCCCGAGTAGTCGTTACTTCACCGCGATGTCCTCGGCGATCTCGGCGCGCCGGCCATGCCCCGACACGGCAGAGCCCGTATCGTGCGCGAGGCCGAGAAACGGAATGACGGCAACCAGCGAAAGCCCTGCCACCACCGCGAAGGCGAGGTGGAAGTCTGCGAGTGCCAGCGCACGACCGTGAAAGGCGGTGCTGCTCTCGAGAATGGCGGCCGCGACCGCCACGCCGAGCGCCAGGCTGATCTGCTGCAGGACGGAGCTCATCGAGGTTGCCTGGCTCGCCTGGCTGTCGTCGATTTCCGAATAGCCGAGCGAGTTGATGCCGGTGAAGAAGAACGAGCGGCAGAAGCCGGCGGCGAGCAGGAAGCCCATGATGAGGATGACGGGTGTCGCCGGGGTGAAGAAGGCGTTGGCCGCGGTCGTCGCGGCGCCGCTGATCGCCGCGATGATCAGCACGCTGCGAAAGCCTGCGGCGGCGAACACCCGGCGGGCCAGCATCTTGGTGGTGATCGCGCCGATCGCCCCGATGAAGGTGATGAGGCCGGATTCGAACGGCGTCATGCCGAAGCCGAGCTGCAGCATCAGGGGCATGAGGAAGGGGATGGCGCCGGCAGCGATACGGAAGATCGAGCCGCTGAGCGCCGAGGTGCGAAAGGCGACATCGCGAAAGAGCGCGAGGTCAAGCAGCGGTGCCGGATGGCGCCGCGCATGGATCAGGTAGAGGATCGTCGCAAGCATCCCGATCACGGTCGCGCCGATGCCGATCTCGATCGGCAGCGCCGGCAGGCTCATCACCGACAGGCCGAACACCACGCCGGAGGCGGCGATGGCGGTGTAGAAAAAACCCTTGAGATCGATCGGCGCGGTGGAGATGGACGGCACGTCGGGCAGGTAGATCGTCGAGAGCCAGACGCCGATGAAGCCGATCGGCACATTGATCAGGAAGATCCAGTGCCAGGAGAAATAGGTGGTGATGAAGCCGCCGACCGGCGGTCCGGTGAGCGGCCCGACCAGCGCCGGTATGGTCAGGAGCGCCATCGCCGAGACGAGTTCGCTGCGTTTGGTGGTGCGTAGGAGCACCAGGCGACCGACCGGCGTCATCATCGCGCCGCCCATGCCCTGCAGGAAGCGGGCCGTGACGAAGGCGACGAGCGAGCCTGAGATCGCGCAGAGGATCGAACCGGCGACAAACACCAGGATTGCGATGCGGAAGATTTTCTTGGCGCCGTAACGGTCGGCCATCCAGCCGCTCACCGGAATGAAGATGGCGAGTGCCACCATATAGGAGGTGAGCGCCAGCTTGAGCGTGATCGGACCGACGCCGAGGTCCGCGGCAATGGCCGGCAGGGCGGTGGCGATCACGGTCGAATCCATCTGCTCCATGAAGAGCGCGACGGCGAGGATGAGCGGAACGATGCGATTCATCGGAAGGCTTGTTTCCGTGCGAAGGGGACGCAGAGACTGTGCCCCTTCTAGCGACGTGCTTTGGCGCTGCCAATGCGGATTTCGCCCATCGCGAAAATGTCATGCGGACGAAATGAAACGGTCATTGGCAACGATACAGGCGATCCTGCGAATGATCACGGCTGCGTGAAGCCGCTTTCCATTCGTCTCCGGCTTTCTATCTGCAACGCGTGTGGGCTCGAAAAGTGCCGCTGTTTTTTGCAGGAGGATGAGATGATCACATTGAACAGAAGATTGCTGCTCGGCGGCGGGGTGGCGGCGCTGGCGGCGCCATCGCTGATGACGAGAGCCGCCTTCGCCCAGACCGCCGACAAGAGCATGGATATCGACCACGCCATGCCGCCGGAGACCCATCGCTTCAAGCTGGGCGGCTTCCAGGTCGTGGTGGTCAAGGACGGCGCCCGCGCCTCGGGCAAGCCGCAGGAGACCTTCGGCACGAACCAGACGCCCGAAACCGTGGCCGATCTGCTGCAGGCGAATTTTCTGCCGGCCGACCAGTTCGTCAACAGCTTTGCCCCGGTTCTGGTCGACACCGGCTCCGAGGTGATCCTGTTCGACACCGGGCTCGGCGAGGCTGCGCGTGTCAATGGAATGGGGCGCCTGGTCGAGGGGCTGACGGCCGCCGGCTACAAGCGCGAGGACGTGTCGATCGTCGTCCTCACCCACATGCATGGCGACCATATCGGCGGCCTCATGGAAGGCGGCAAGCCGGCCTTTCCGAACGCGCGCTATGTGGCGGGACAGGCGGAGTATGATTTCTGGGTCGATCCCGCGCATGCCGGCACCCCGGCCGAAAACGGCCAGAAGGGCGTTCTGGCCAATGTGAAGCCGCTGGCGGAAAAGACGACCTTCATCGCCGACGGCGCCGACGTGGTGACCGGTGTCACGGCAATGGCCGCCTTCGGTCACTCGCTGGGCCACATGATCTATCGGCTGGAATCCGAGGGGCGCGAGCTGGTGCTCGCCGCCGACACGGCGAACCACTTCGTCCTGTCGCTCCAGCGGCCGGATTGGGAGGTGAAGTTCGACATGGACAAGGCCGCGGCTGCTGCGACCCGCAAGCGAGTGTTCGACATGATCGCCACCGACAAGCTCGCCTTCCTCGGCTACCACATGCCGTTCCCGGCCGTCGGCTATGTCGAAAAGGTCGATACCGGCTATCGCTACGTGCCGAAGGCCTACCAGTTCGATCTGTGAGCCAGGCGGGGCTGTGGAATATCGCAGCCCCTCCGATCCACCGTCCAAGTCATGCGTCAGTCAGGCAATCGAGTAGAGTTCGGCGGAGGCCTGTTCGGACAATACGTGGATGCGCTGGTCGATATCGGCGTCGCTCACCTTGACCCCTGCCTTGCAGAATTCCTGGCGTAACAGGTCGAGAAGGCGATGGGGCTCTACCACCTGGCGGATGGCGAGCGTCTGGGCATAGGCTTCGACGTCGTCCAGTCCCATCGTGTAGCCGGCCCATCGACCGGCCATCCTGTTGAGGCGTGCGTTCACCTTGAACTGCAGTTCTGCCTGCCGAGCGAACTGGGTTTCCAGGGCCTGAGCTCTTTTTCTAAGTGCGGTCATCGACGTCCCCCTTTTTTTGTTTTTGGCGCTCCTGTTCCCCATGGAGCAAAACCGAACATACACGGGAGCTTTTCAAGCATCGTGTAGGGGCTCGTTAAAATTTGAACGAACCTGCATTTTCGGTTCTCGGGTCGTGATCGTTGAGGGCGAACGTTTTTCTATTCCCTTCCTGTCATGAACGTGTTACCTGCCCTCGCCAACTTCCAAGCATTTCATGCAGGAGCGTCCGGGGAGAGTTTTCCTTTTGCCGGCGGATTCTGCCTATTCAACCGAAGGAAATTGGCAATGGCACGGATCGTAATCTCGGCAACCGGCGCGGAAGCGCTCACCTTCGACGATGTTCTGCTTCAGCCGGGACACTCGGAAATCATGCCGGGTCAGACCAATATCTCCACCCGCATCGCCAAGGATATCGACCTTTCGCTGCCGATCCTGTCGTCCGCCATGGACACGGTCACCGAGAGCCGCCTGGCGATCGCCATGGCGCAGGCGGGCGGCATGGGCGTCATCCATCGCAACCTCACCCCGATCGAGCAGGCCGAGGAAGTCCGCCAGGTCAAGAAGTTCGAAAGCGGCATGGTCGTCAATCCGGTCACCATCGGCCCGGAAGCGACGCTCGCCGAAGCCAAGGCCCTGATGAGCGCCCATGGCATTTCCGGCATTCCGGTGGTCGAGGGCGCCAGCCGCCCCGGCCGTCTCGTCGGCATTCTCACCAACCGCGACGTCCGTTTTGCCTCCGATCCGGGCCAGAAGATCTACGAACTGATGACGCGCGAAAACCTGATCACGGTCAGGGACGGCGTCGATCAGCAGGAAGCCAAGCGGCTGCTGCATTCGCATCGCATCGAGAAGCTGGTGGTCGTTGACAATGAAGGCCGTTGCGTCGGCCTGATCACCGTCAAGGACATCGAAAAATCGCAGCTCAATCCGCATGCCGCCAAGGATGCCCAGGGCCGCCTGCGGGTCGCCGCCGCCATCTCGACCGGCGATGATGGCCGCGAACGCGCCGAGCGCCTGATCGAGGCGGGTGTCGACGTCATCGTCGTCGATACCGCCCATGGCCATAGCCAGAAAGTGCTCGATGCGGTGGCAGAGGTGAAGAAGATGTCGAACGCGGTTCGCATCATCGCCGGCAATGTCGCAACCGGTGAAGGCACCCGCGCCCTGATCGATGCCGGTGCGGACTGCGTCAAGGTCGGTATCGGCCCGGGCTCCATCTGCACCACCCGCATCGTCGCCGGCGTCGGCGTTCCGCAGCTCGCAGCCGTCATGGCAGCCGTCGAGGAAGCCAACAAGCACGGCATCCCTGTCATCGCCGATGGCGGGCTTAAATTTTCCGGCGACGTGGCCAAGGCGATTGCAGCCGGCGCATCAGCCGTCATGGTCGGCTCGCTGCTGGCCGGCACCGACGAAAGCCCGGGCGAGGTCTATCTCTACCAGGGCCGGTCCTTCAAGGCCTATCGCGGCATGGGCTCGGTCGGCGCGATGGCGCGCGGCTCGGCGGACCGCTACTTCCAGGCGGAAGTGCGCGATACCCTGAAGCTCGTGCCGGAAGGCATCGAAGGCCAGGTTCCCTACAAGGGGCCCGTCTCGTCGGTGCTGCACCAGCTCGCCGGCGGTCTCAAGGCCGCCATGGGTTATGTTGGCGGCAAGGACATCAAGGACTTCCAGGAAAAGGCGACCTTCGTGCGCATTTCCGGCGCGGGCCTGCGCGAAAGCCATCCGCATGGCGTGACGATCACCCGCGAAAGCCCGAACTATCCGGGCGGTGCATGAGATAGGCCGATGCGGGGGAGCGGCACATGGGAACGAACAAGGTGATCTTGCTGCTGCTCGCCCTCTCGGGCGCCCTTCTCGCCTGGATGTTCCTCGGGCTCGATCCGGAGTTCCAGCGCTTAAGCGGGGCAGGGAGCTTCCTCGATGCCCGGCTGTCCGGCTATGAGACCGATGCGGTGCTGGGCCTTCAGGCGGCGCTCGCCGATCCGGCGCGGGCCGATGCCCGCGACCTTCTCCAGCTGATGTATCTCGGCCCGGACCTCGTCCTGCCGTTCGTGCTGACGCTTTCGCTCTGCCTGCTCTTTCGTGGTTACGCGCCCGGCGCCGTGCTCTATGGCCGGCGCCTCGAGGTCCGCCATGCGCGGCTGCTCTGCCTCTTGCCGATCGCCTATGGCATCGTCGACTATGCCGAGAATGCAAGCTTTCTTCTCTACTTCCCGCCGGCGACACCCGGACCGACGCTGTCGGCGCTGCTTCCCGAGCTTCTTCCCTGGATGACGCGCGTTAAGCTCCTGTTCCTCGCCGTTTCCGTCATCCTCGTGCTCCGGCTTGCCCTGTTCAAACCGCCGGTCACGCGCGGATAACGGACTTGTGTTGCCGTGCGCACGGCAAGTTGGCCTATCTTTCCTGACGGTTGCCCCCGCGAGCATGCGGTGGGCGTCGTGTTGCGGAATGGAGGTCATCATGGAAACGCCGAAGATCACCCAGGCGATGATCAACGCCTATGACGAATACACCCATCTGACGCTCGATCGGCGTCGCTTCATGGAAAAACTCAGCCTGCTGGCCGGCTCCGGCGCGGCTGCCGCTGTGATCGCGCCGATGCTGGCGGCCAGCAGCGCCAGGGCCGCCGTGGTCGAGGAAATGGATGCGCGGCTGGCGGCCGGGGACATCACCTATCCGGGTGCGGGCGGCGAGATGAAGGGCTATCTCGTGGTGCCGAAGGATGGGGCGGGAAAGCTGCCCGGCGTGATCGTCATCCACGAGAACCGCGGTCTCAATCCGCATATCCGCGACGTTGCGCGGCGCATGGCGCTGGAAGGCTTCGCGGCGCTCGCGCCCGATTTCCTCTCGCCGCAGGGCGGTACGCCCGAAAATGAGGACAAGGCGCGCGAAATGTTCTCGACCCTCGACATGGGCGCGACGGTTGCCAACGGCGAGGCGACGCGGGTCTTCCTGGCCGCCCATGAGAAGGTCAACGGCAACGTCGGCGCGATCGGCTTCTGCTGGGGCGGCGGCATGGTCAACCGCATGGCGGTCGCCTCGCCGGAGCTTGGCGCCGGCGTCGCCTACTATGGCTCCCAGGTGCCCGCCGAGGATGTGCCGAAGATCAAGGCGCCGCTGCTGCTGCACTATGCCGGCCTCGACGAGCGCATCAATGCCGGCATCGACGCCTACAAGGCAGCACTGGAAAAGAACGGCAAGACCTTCGAGATCTTCGTTTATGACGGCGTCAATCATGCCTTCAACAACGATACATCGGCTGCCCGCTACGACAAGGCGGCCGCCGATCTCGCCTGGTCGCGCACCGTCGCATTCCTCAAGAAAAACCTCGGCTGAGCGCCGCAGCGCAGCACGTTCCGCCCCTGTGAGGTGTCGCAATACTGCGACGCCAGTCGACGTATAGCGTTTCTGGAATTGATGCGCGTCAAATCCACTTCGTCCTTCGTGTGTATTCTGCGCGCGAAACCGGCGGTTTTGGGGTTGCACCCGTCGCCTTGCGTTTTGGGATCAGCAGAGGAGATCAGAATGGCTGAAATGATGAAAGCTGCCGTCGTCCGGGAATTCGGCAAGCCGCTCACCATCGAGGAATGGGCTATCCCGGAGCCGGGTCCGGGCCAGATCCTGGTCAAGTATGAGGCGACCGGCGTCTGCCACACCGACCTGCACGCCGCCAACGGCGACTGGCCGGTTAAGCCCAACCCACCCTTCATCCCCGGCCATGAGGGCGTCGGCTACGTCGCCAAGCTCGGCGCCGGCGTCTCGCGCATCAAGGAAGGCGACCGTGTCGGCGTTCCGTGGCTGCACACCGCCTGCGGCTGCTGCTCGCCCTGCCGCACCGGCTGGGAAACGCTTTGCGGCAGCCAGCAGAACACCGGCTATTCGGTCAATGGCACCTTTGCCCAGTATGGCCTTGCCGATCCCGATTTCGTCGGCCGCCTGCCGGACAATCTGGAATTCGGCGCCGCGGCTCCCGTGCTCTGCGCCGGCGTCACGGTCTACAAGGGCCTGAAGGAAACCGAAGTGCGCCCCGGCGAATGGGTGGTCATCTCCGGCATCGGCGGTCTCGGCCACATGGCCGTGCAGTATGCCAAGGCCATGGGCATGCACGTGGTTGCCGCCGACATCCATGAAGACAAGCTGAAGCTCGCCACGGATCTCGGCGCCGACATGGTCGTCAACGGCACCGCCAAGGACGCCATCGAACAGGTGCAGAAGGCGACCGGCGGCGTGCATGGCGCGCTCGTCACCGCTGTCTCGCCGAAGGCGATGGAACAGGCCTATGGTTTCCTGCGCTCCAAGGGCACCATGGCTCTGGTCGGCCTGCCGCCGGGCTTCATCTCGCTGCCGGTGTTCGAGACCGTGCTGAAGCGCATCACGGTGCGTGGCTCGATCGTCGGCACCCGCCAGGATCTCGAGGAATCGCTCGTCTTCGCCGGCGAAGGCAAGGTCGCCGCGCACTTCTCCTGGGACAAGATCGAGAACATCAACGCCATCTTCCATCGCATGGAAGAGGGCAAGATCGACGGCCGCATCGTGCTTGATCTGGCCTGATCGACAGGATCGTCCCATCAAGGACAAAGGGCGGCGCGGATTTCCGCGCCGCCCTTTGGTATTTTAGTGCCTCAAGGCTGGTCCTCGGTCCAGGTGGGCGGATAAACGCTCGCCGCGTTATAAGAAAACCGCGAAATTCTTATAACAGGCATTGCCGGATTTCTCGCGCTGAACGCGCCTTTGAAGGCGACCCGGCGACCTTCCTCCGGGGCTTTAAAGGCTGGATGCGGCTGCTCTTGTTAACTGGTCCGCAGGTTGGCGCGCGCTTGCCCTTTCGCGGCTGGCGATGATCGCTTCCGCCAGCGCCTCCATATCCGCCCGCCGCGGGCTGGACCGGCGCCAGACGAGGCCGATCTCGCGGGACGGCGCGGGGTCGGCGAAGGGGACGATACGGATCGGCGTGCGCGCCGTTTCCGTCTCGATCGCCAGTTCGGGGATCAGCGTCATGCCCATGTCGTTCGACACCATCTGCAGAAGCGTGGTCATCGAGGTGGCGCCGAAATTGACCAGGCTCCGCTTGCTCGCCGTCTTGCAGACGGAAAGCGCCTGCTCGCGCAGGCAATGGCCCTCCTCCAGCAGCAGCAGCCGGTCGGGGTCGACCTCTGTCTCCGTCATCGGGGAGAGCAGCACATCGCTGTCATTGGCCGACATCGCCATGTAGAAGCGGTCGACGAACAGGCTCTTCGCCACGACGCTGTCCATTTCGATCGGGATGGCTGCGATGATCGCATCAAGCCGCCCCTCGGCCAGGTCGCCGAGCAGCCGGTCGGTCACGGCTTCCTTCAACTCGATCTCGATCAGCGGATGTTCGCGCCTCAGATACGGCACCATCTTCGGCACGAGATAGGGCGCGACGGTGGGAATGATGCCGAGCCTCAGCAGCCCCTCCAGAGTACCGGACGACCGCCGGGCCGCTTCCTCCAGCCGATCCACCGCGGCCAGAACGGTGCGCGCGTGGCTCAACACTTCCTGGCCCTTGTCGGTCAGGAGCGTGCTGGAGCGGGTGCGTTCGACCAGCCTCACGCCGAGATGTTTCTCCATTTCCATGATCTGCGCGGAGAGCGCGGGCTGGCTGATATGCACCATTTCGGCCGCCTTGCCGAAGTGCAGCGTGGTGGCGAGCGCCTCGAAATAACGCAGTTGACGGATGCTAATCATGATAGGCTTAGCCTATCGATAATCCAATTAAATACAATTGGAAATTATGGACCTTATGGCCGATGGTGGCGCCAGTTCACTCGTTTTTACGAAAAACAGGAGGTCAGTATGAATGAGCACGTGAAATCGACCGGCAAATGTCCGGTAATGCACGGTGGCAATACCGCCATGGGCAAGTCTGTCATGGATTGGTGGCCGAATGCGCTGAACCTCGACATCCTGCATCAGCATGACACCAAGACGAACCCGCTGGGCCCGAACTTCAACTACCGTGAAGAGCTGAAGAAGCTCGACGTCGTGGCGCTAAAGGCCGATCTTCGCGCGCTGATGCTCGACAGCCAGGAATGGTGGCCCGCCGACTGGGGTTCCTATGTCGGCATGATGGCCCGCGTCACCTGGCACGCCGCTGGTTCCTACCGCGTCACCGACGGCCGTGGCGGCGCCAATTCCGGCAACCAGCGTTTCGCGCCGCTCAATTCCTGGCCGGACAATGTCAACACCGACAAGGGCCGCCGTCTGCTGTGGCCGATCAAGAAGAAGTACGGCAACAAGATCTCCTGGGCCGACCTGATCGCGCTCGCCGGCACCATGGCCTACGACGTCGCCGGCCTGAAGACCTTCGGCTTCGCCTTCGGGCGCGAGGATATCTGGCACCCGGAAAAGGACACCTATTGGGGTGACGAAAAGGAATGGCTGGCGCCGAGTGACGGCCGCTACGGTGACGTGACCAAGCCGGACACGCTGGAAAACCCGCTCGCTGCCGTGCAGATGGGTCTGATCTACGTCAACCCGGAAGGCGTCAACGGCAAGTCCGATCCGCTGGCAACGGCTGCCCAGATGCGTGAAACCTTCGCCCGCATGGGCATGAACGACGAGGAAACCGTGGCGCTCACCGCCGGCGGCCACACCATCGGCAAATCCCACGGCAATGGCAGCGCTGCCAATCTCAGCGCCGACCCTGAGGCTGCAGCCCCGGAATTCCAGGGTCTCGGCTGGATGAACACCAAGGGTCGGGGCATCGGCCGCGACACCGTCGTCTCCGGCATCGAGGGCGCCTGGACCGCGGAGCCGACCAAGTGGGACAACGGCTTCTTCGAGATGCTGTTCAAGCATGAATGGACGCTGACCCACAGCCCTGCCGGGGCGTCCCAGTGGGCGCCGATCACCATCGCCGAGGAGGACAAGCCGGTCGATGTCGAGGATGCCTCGATCCGCGTCATGCCGATGATGACCGATGCGGACATGGCATTGAAGGTCGACCCGATCTACCGTGAGATTTCGCTGAAGTTCAAGGACGACTTTAACGCTTTCTCGGATGCCTTCGCCCGCGCCTGGTTCAAGCTGACCCATCGCGACGTCGGCCCGAAGTCCCGCTATTTCGGCCCGGACGTTCCGGCCGAGGACCTGATCTGGCAGGATCCGATCCCTGCCGGCCGCACCGACTACGACGTCGTCGCGGTCAAGGCCAAGATCATCAACAGCGGCCTGACCACCGGCGAGATGGTGGCAACCGCCTGGGACAGCGCCCGCACCTTCCGCGGTTCCGACAAGCGCGGCGGTGCAAACGGTGCCCGCATTCGCCTCGCCCCGCAGAAGGACTGGGAAGGCAATGAGCCCGCCCGCCTCGCCAAGGTTCTGACGGTTCTTCAAGGCATTGCCTCAGAAACCGGCGCAAGTCTTGCCGACGTCATCGTCCTGGCCGGCAATGTCGGCGTCGAACTGGCGGCGAAGGCCGCGGGTTTCGATATCGCCGTGCCCTTCGCCCCGGGCCGTGGCGACGCCACCGCCGAGCAGACCGACGCGGACAGCTTTGCCGTGCTCGAGCCGCTCGCCGACGGTTTCCGCAACTGGCAGAAGAAGGACTATGTCGTCAGCCCCGAGGAAATGCTGCTCGACCGCGCTCAGCTGATGGGGCTCACCGCTCCGGAACTGACCGTCCTCATCGGCGGCATGCGCGTGCTGGGCACCAACTACGGCGGCACAGCGCACGGCGTGTTTACCGACCGTGTCGGGGCGCTGACCAACGACTTCTTCGCCACACTCACGGACATGGCCTATTCTTGGGTCCCGACCGGCAGCAACAGCTACGACATCCGCGACCGCAAGAGCGGAGCGACCAAGTATACGGCGACCCGCGTCGATCTTGTACTCGGTTCGAACTCGATCCTGCGTGCCTATGCGGAAGTCTACGCCCAGGACGACAGCAAGGAAAAGTTCGTGAAGGATTTCGTTGCTGCCTGGACCAAGGTCATGAACGCAGACCGCTTCGACATCGCCTGAACAGGGCCGGGGCGATCCAGCTCGATGGATCTCCGACCAAACGATGTGACGGGAGGGACCGGAACGATGCTCACGTTCCGGTCCCTCCCGGCTTTTTCAGGTATCGTTAAAAGACGATCTTTCCTTTTAAAACAAAGGAACTAAAACAGCGTCTAGATGTACCGAGTCGGTGCACTGAAGGCTTTTACCAAAGCCTGGGACGGGTGTTATGAGTACCAAGAAGTCGAATGGGCGCCTGCAATTGCGCAAGAAGCCGCAGCAGGAACGGAGCATTCAGCGTCTGGATGCAATCATGGAAGCCGCTGTCGAGCTGATTGCCCAGGACGGCGTCGGCAATCTGAAGATGACGGATCTAGCCGCGCGAGCCGGCGTACCGATCGGATCGCTCTATCAGTTCTTCCCCGAGCGCGCCGCCGTTGTCAGGGCGCTTCACGATCGCCACACCGAACGCGTCGAAAGCGGTGCGCTGCGCGTGTTTTCTGCCGCTACCTCCCTTGCGGAGGCCGAGGCCCTGCTGGGCATGGCCGTCGACACGTTCTATACCACCTTCCGCAACGATCCGATCTATCTGCCGGTCTGGCTGGCCGCGATCTCCGACCCGGACCTGCAGCGTCTCAACATCGATCACCAGAACAGACTGACATCGGTCCTGTGCGCAATCTTCCGCCCGCTGCTGCCCAAGGGCAGCACGATCGACCTCGAGCGCCGTGTGATGCTCTTTGTCTACCTGACCGGGGCGGTGGTCCGGCGCGCCATGATCGAGGACGAGGCGACTGCGCGCCGGATACTCGATGAATGGAAGAAGAACGTGCAGAAGACGATGTTCACCGACTGAGCGCCGCGTTCCGCGACATTCTCCAACGTCTACCAGCCCGGCATCATGTTGCCGGCCCGCATGCGCGGATAATAGCGCGGCAGGGTCTTCACGTCGTTCTCCAGGTCGTCTTCGACGGTGTTCGGCGTGATGTTGTCGAGGCAGGCCGAAATATGGTCAGTGATCGCGTTCATCAGCGAGGTGGAAAGCCCCGGACGCTTCATCAGCCCGATCTGCACCGGCGGCAACGGCGGGAAGCCGTCATTCTGCGTCAGCACCTTCATGCCGGTCCTCAGCGCCGATTCCGGCAGGACCGAGACGGCCATGCCGGCGAGCACGGCGGCCGCGACGACCGTCGACGACCAGCTGGTGAACAGGATCTGGTAGTCGCGTCCGTCGGCGTCGAGCGCCGAACAGGCCATCTGGCGCCATTGGCAATCCCTGCGGCCGACCGCAAGCGGCACCGGCGCGTCATCCTTCAGCGGATGGTTGGCGGAGCCGACCCAGCAGAGCGGCTCAGTGCGCACCACGTCCGAGGTTCGGAGCTGCGGATTGTGGGTGACCAGCGCAATGTCGAGTTCGCCCTTCGCCATCTTTTCCGCCAGGTCGACCGACGGTTCGCAGACGATATAGAGTTCGACATTCGGGTGGGTCTTGGCGAAGCGGCCGATGATCTCCGGCATATAACGGTCGGCATAGTCGTCCGGCGTGCCGATCCTGAGCGTGCCTTCCAGGCGGTTGTCGTCAAAGGCGGCGATCGCCTCCGAATTCAACCGGATGATGCGCCGCGCGTAGTTGAGCAGCTTGTCGCCCTCGGCCGACAGGCGGTTGCCGCGGCCGTCCTTGATGAACAGCTGCTTGCCGATGCGTTCTTCCAGCCTTCGCATCTGCATCGACACGGCCGACTGGGTTTTGAACACCCGTCCGGCGGCTTTGGTGAAACTGCCTGTGTCGACAATGGCGACGAAGGTCTGGAGCTGATCGATATCGAGGGGCGCCGACATGAGATACATCCATAAGAACGATTGATGCTAACTATTAGAAACATTCGTTGGACTGATCAATACCGTTTCCGCATTGTGAGGCTGCAAATCAGCAGACACCGACCGTGCCCCTGGGCATTGCCGGCCAGACCCGGTTGACCCCTTTCCGCCATGCGGCAAGGGCAGCTCAGACTCGTGCCAATCGAAAGGACAAAGCCATGCGCACGACCGAACGGATGATCGAACTCGATATCGCCGAGCAGCGGCTGGGACTTCTTACCCGTCTCGTTGCCGCGACCACGCGCGTGAAGTCCGTCTGGCGTGCCATCCGCAACCGACGTGCCGCGAACCGCCTTGCCGATCTCGACGACTTCCAGCTGAGGGACATCGGCCTTAGCCGTTCCGATGTCGATCAGGCCTTGCAGTCCTCCGGCTTTGCGGACGATCCTTCGCTGCATCTGTCGCGCTCGGCCCGCAACCGTTCGCGGCGCGCGCTGCGCGGACTGGCGCTCGATTGAGCCGAACGTTTCCCATCCCCGCAGGGTGATAGCCAATAAACCCTGCCTCTTGCCCGGTCATGGTCCGCCATGCCGGGCATTTTTTTGGCCCAAGGCGTCGGAAATCGATCGCTATCCACAGGCTAGCTGCGGGTCAGTAACGGGATGCTAACCCTGTTCTGGAACCATGGCGGGCAAAGCAGCCATTCGGATTTTCCGCGGAGCCTTTAACATGCGCATTTCCAGGAAGCTGCCGCTAGCGGCGGCCCTTTTCGCCTTCGTCTCCCTGAGCGCCTCGATGGCGATCAACTTCTATCTTGAGAGCCGCATCCTGACCGACCAGGTCTACCAGAAGCTGGAGGCGACGGCCGACGGCCGGCGCAACGAGGCGAGGGGCTATCTCGACAGCATCAGGCTCGACATGTCGTCGCTGGCATCGAGCTTCACCACCCAGCAGGCACTTTACGGTTTCACGGGTGCCATGAACTTCCTCGGCGACGATCCGGTCAAGGAACTGCACGCACGCTACATCGACGGCAATCCCAATGCCGAGGGCGAGAAGTACAAGCTCGAAACAGCCAAGAAGGACGCCTACGACCGGGCCCACAAGCAGTACCACTCCACATTTCTCAAGCATCTGCAGGCGCAGGGCTACTACGACGTTTTCCTGATCAACCCGACCGGCACCATTGTCTATACGGTGATGAAGGAGCGGGACTACGGCACGAATCTCTTGAACGGCCCTCACAAGGACACCGGTCTTGCCAACGTGTTCCAGAAGGCACTGAAGGCCGAAGGCGGCGCAGTGTCCATGTCGGAATTCGAATCCTATGCACCGTCCAAGGGCGCTGCGGCCTCCTTCGTCGCCACGCCGATCATGCAGAACGGCCGGACGATCGGCGTGCTCGCCTACCAGCTTCCCAACGACCGCTTCAATACGCTCTATGCGAACAAGAAGGGCCTGGGCATGACCGGCGAGACCATTCTCGTCAGCACCACCGGCCAGGTCGTCAATGACAGTGTTCATACAAGCGCGAACGATGCCCTGGCCGTCAGGATCGACACGCCGCTGGTCGCCGAAGCGATTGCCGGCCGCGAGGCCCTCGGCGAGATTTCCGGCTATCGTGAGATGCAGAGCTTTGCCGCAGCTTCGCCGCTGAGCTTCGGCGGAGCCCAGTTTGCCGTCATCGCTCTGATTGCCGAGGACGAGGTGAACGCTGACCTCGTCAACAACGCGTTGACGTCGGTGGGCTTTGGCCTGCTGCTGATCGTGCTCGGCTCGGCCGTTGCCGTCGTCTATTCGCGCACGCTGACCGGGCCGATTTCCCGCCTTGTCAACTCGATGGAAGAACTGGCCGGAGGCAATACCGCGATCGTGCTCGAGGGCGAGGCTCGCCAGGACGAAATCGGCGATATGGCGCGCTCCGTCGCAGTGTTCCGCCGCGCCGAGATCGACAAGCGCGAACTGGAAGCCGAAACCGAACATCGCCGTTCGACCAGCGAGGACGAGCGCCGCGAGCGCGACGCCGAGAAGGCCGCCGAGCAGGAACGCCTCACCGAAACCGTCGAGACGCTGGGCGCCGCTCTTCAGCGTCTGGCCGGCGGCGACCTGACGGCGACGATCGACAAGCCTTTCGCCAGCGGTCTCGACCGGCTGCGCGTCGACTTCAATGCCTCGCTCGAGCGCCTGTCACATACGATCGCGGTCGTGCACGGCAGTGTCTCCGACATCAACCAGAAGAGCGGCAAGGTCAGTTCCTCGACCTCGGATCTTTCCAAACGCACCGAACAGCAGGCCGCCGTGCTGGTCCAGACGTCGACCGCCGTCCGGCAGATCATGGATGCCATCCGTCATTCGACCGAGAGAGCGGAGACCGCATCGCAGCTGGCGCGCGAGGCGCGCACCAATTCCGACCGCTCCGGCGAGATCGTCGGCGGCGCCGTCAACGCAATGGAACGGATCGAGAATGCTTCGAGCGAGATTTCCAAGATCATCAACGTGATCGACGAGATCGCCTTCCAGACGAACCTGCTGGCGCTCAACGCCGGTGTCGAGGCCGCGCGTGCGGGCGAGGCCGGCAAGGGTTTTGCCGTCGTTGCCCAGGAAGTGCGCGAACTGGCCCAACGTTCGGCCAATGCCGCAAAGGACATCAAGTCGCTGATCACCAAGTCCGGCGAGGAAGTCGCGAACGGCGTCGGTCTCGTGAAGCAGACAGGCGAGGTCCTCTCCTCGATCGCCGGTCAGGTGGTGCAGATCGGCGATCACATCCACTCGATCGCCGGCGCCGCCCGCGAACAGTCGACCGGCCTCAAGGAGGTCACCGCGGCGGTTGCGCGCATGGAGGACGTGACGCAGCAGAACGCCCGCGCGGCCGAGCAGACCAATGCCGAAATGACCGCGCTCACCCACGATGCGGAGACGCTGGCCGGTCTCGTCGGACAGTTCACCGTCGAAAAGGGTATGGCCTCGGTGACGGAGCGTTTCGCCGACATGCGCGACAAGAGCTTCTCCATGGCCGATCGCACCTTCGCCCCGGTCGCTCCGGCAAAGCCGGTCAAGCCGCTTCCGCCGCGCGTCGCTCCGGCCGGGCCGGGCAACCGGGCGTTCTCCTCTCCGGCCAAGGCCCTGCTCGACAAGCTGTCGACCGGCTTTTCGAAGTCCGCGCCGCCGGCCAAGGCCAAGGGCGACGAAAACTGGGAAGAGTTCTGAGAAGCCACCGACAGGAATGAAAAAGGGCGGCCGTGGGTCGCCCTTTCTGTATCTGTTGAGCTTTGGCTCAGGCCTTCGGCTCTTCCGGCGCGGCATCCGGTGCCGGCTGTGTCTTCTTCTGCCCATTGGCGGACAGGTAGCTGTCGAAGATCTGTTCCATGCTCTTCTGGTAGTTCTTCTGAACCTCCAGCCCGCTGTCGAACATGACGTTCATCAGTTCGCTCACCTTGGCCGCCGGCGCGGCGTCCGCCTCGGCCTTCGGGGCATCCTTGGCGGCGGCAGGCGCACCCGCCGCCTGCGTGCCATAGGTATTGGCCATCATGTCCTGGAAGGCCTTGGCGAAGGGATTGTCGAAGAGCGGATTGCCACCTTGCGGCGCCTGCGGCTTCTGGGCGGCGCCCATCATGTCCTGGAAGGCCTTGGTGAAAGGATTGTCGAAGAAGTTCGGCTGCTTCGGTGCCGGCTTGGGCTGGAAGCCGGTGCTTTCCAGCCACTGCTGCATCATCGCGCCCATCGGCGTCCCGGCGAAGGGATTGGCATCGGCCATCTGACCGGTGGTCTGCTTGAACAGCCCGCCCATGATCGCGTCGGCCATGACCGGCAGCATCTGCTTCAGCACTTCCTGGCCGACACCGGTGAACTGGGCAGCCTGGGCGGCAATCGCGCGCGACACTTCCTTGGAGCCGAACAGCTTTTCAAGAACCTGGTTGCCGTCGGCAATGCCCTGCGGCGTAAAAGCCTTGTTCATGTCCTCGAAATACTTGGCGTAGCTGCCCGAGGCCATGGTGCCGATCAGGGAGGAAAAGTCATAAGGGTTGGCGGAGTTGCGCTTGAACCCGGAGGAAAAGGCCGGCATCAGCGCGGCCATGGCCTTCGTCGCCTGTTCCTGCGCCAGGTTGAACTGGCTGGCCATCGCCTCCATGGCCGTTCCGTTCTGTGCCCGCAGCATCATGTCAAAAAGTGGCAACATCGGCGTCCTTTCCCCGTGCTCGCAAAGCAGTTCGACGCACTATAGCCGGAAAAGTGCAGGCGCAAACCGGTTTTTCCCGTGTAGGATGCCAGGTTGCCACGGACGAGAAGCAGGCGGCAGCGGCGCGACCGAAGCGGCGCCGCTGCCTGTCAGTACTGGTATTCGTCGAAGACCGGCTCGACCTTGCCGTCCCACCGGCCGTGGTAGAGCGAAAGCAGATCGTCGGCGAGCGTCGTCCGCTTTGCCACCACCTCGTCGAGCGGACCGAGGAAGACGCTCTCGTCCTGACCTTCTCCATTGAGGCGGGCGCGGCTGACAAGCCCCTGGCGGGACAGGGAAACGACGTCCCGGGCCACGTCGAGCAGGCTTCGTCCGGCGATCTCGGCCTTCAGGCCCTTGGCCGGCACGGCATCGCGAAGTGCATTGACCTCGGCGAAACTCCACGCGCGCGTCAGCTGATCAGCGGCCTCAAGTGCGGCGTCGTCATAGAGCAGGCCGACCCAGAAGGCGGGCAGCGCGCAGATGCGCCGCCACGGTCCGCCGTCGGCGCCGCGCATTTCGAGGAAGCGCTTCAGCCGGACGTCGGGAAACAGCGTCGACAGATGGTTGGTCCAGTCGCCGAGCGTGGGTTCCCAGGCGGCGATCTCGCCCTTCAGCGCACCCGCCATGAACTGGCGGAAGGTGACGTGGGTGCAGTCGTGATAGCGGCCGTCCCGCACGATGAAATACATCGGCACGTCGAGCGCCCATTCGACATAGTCGGTAAAGCCGAAATCGTCGTCGAGCGTGAAGGGCAGGATGCCCGCACGGGCATTGTCGGTGTCGCGCCAGATCTCGCCGCGCCAGGACAGGAGACCATTCGGCTTGCCCTCGGTAAACGGCGAGGCGGCGAAGAGGGCGGTGGCGAGCGGCTGCAGCTTCATGCCGACCCGCATCTTGCGGCGCATGTCGGCCTCGGAGGAGAAGTCGAGATTCACCTGGATCGTGCAGGTACGGTACATCATGTCGAGGCCATGGCTGCCGACCTTCGGCATGTAGCGTGTCATGATCTCGTAGCGAGATTTCGGCATGCGCGGCGTCTCGTCGAGCGTCCATTTCGGGCTGCCGCCGATGCCGAGGAAGCGGATGCCCATCGGCTCCGCCACTTCGCGCACGGTTGCCAGATGCTGGTTCGATTCCCGGCAGGTGTCGTGCAGCGTTTCGACCGGTGCGCCCGACAGCTCGAACTGCCCGCCCGGTTCGATCGAGATCGCGCCCATGCCGTGCGCTTCCGCAAGCCCGATGATGTTGTCGCCGTCCATGATCGGATCCCAGCCGGTCCTGACCTGCATGCCGAGCAGCAGTGCCTGGATGCCGGCCTCGCCGAAATAGGGAACGGGGCTGTTGTCGGCGCGGAAGAAGGCAAATTTCTCGTGCTCGGTACCGATACGGAACGCCTCTTTCGGCTTGCAACCACCTGCAAGGTAGTCCGCCATCTGAGAAACGGAAGCGAGAGGCGTATCGTCGGTGGTATCACGAGCCATGGATCAAACCTTGTTTGGCGTCGCCGGCACGCGCACCGGCCCATAAGGCAAGGTGATTGGACCGGATTTTGGGGCGGCGCAAGTGAAAATCTCTTAAAAGCCGGTCAAAAAAATGCCGTCTGCGCGAGTTTCCGACCAATGTCTCAATGGACGCGAAGGGGCTTCTAGTGCCAGTCGCCGATCGCTGCCTGAACGACGGCGAGCGCCGCCACGGCGGCCGTGTCGGCCCTGAGGATACGGGGTCCGAGCGGGATGGCCGTGACGAAGGGCAGGGAGCGCAAGAGAAGACGTTCCTCGTCGGAAAAGCCGCCCTCGGGCCCGACCAGGAGGGCGAGCCGCCGCTCCTCGATGCGCGACAGCGCCGGCAGTGGGTTCTGCGTCTCGCTGTCCTCGTCGCAGAAGATGATGCGCCGCTCCGGGGACCAGCCTTCGAGCAGGTCCCTGAGCTTCTGCGCGGTTGCGACCTTCGGGATCGCCAGCACGCCGCATTGCTCCGCCGCCTCGACCGCATTGGCCTGCAGCCGCTCCAGGCTGGTGATCTTGCCCTGCACGTGCTGGGTCATCACCGGCTGCAAAAGGCCGGCGCCCATCTCGACCGCCTTCTGCATGAGATAGTCCATCCGGCCGACCTTGAGCGGGGCGAACAGGAATTGCAGGTCGCAATCCTCCGGCTGCGGGCGCGTCAGTTCGACCGGGGTCAGCAGGATCTTCTTGCGGCTCGGAAAGGTAAGCGTCGCCTTCCACTCGCCGTCGCGGCCGTTGAAGACGAGGATTTCCGCACCCTCTGCGAGACGCAGCACGTTGGCGAGGTAGTTGAACTGTTCGGGGCTGGCCTCGACGCCCTTTTCCAGGCCGAGATCGGCCTCGACATAAAGCCTTTGCATCCGGTAATTCGCGCGCATGTCCGTGTCCGCTTCAGAGGAAGAGCAGATACATAACCCAGTAGAGCAGCGCTGCAAGCCCTGCCGATGCCGGTACGGTTATGACCCAGGCCGCGACGATCGTCATGAAATGCGAACGGCGCACGAGATAGCGGCGGCGCAGTTCGTCGGGATTGCGCTCGCGCGTGTCCTCGATCTCCCAGTGGTCCGCCTTCATGCGCATATAGGCGATGCGCCGCTTCGAATTGCGCGTGTACCATTCGCGGAAGAAGCCGACGCCGAACACGGCGCCCACCGCGATATGGGTCGAACTGACAGGAAGCCCGAACCAGGAGGCGATGATCACGGTCACGGCGGCGGAGAGCGCGACGCTGAAGGCGCGCATCGGATTGAGCTTGGTGATCTGCGAGCCGACGAGGCGGATCAACTTGGGGCCGAACAGCAGGAGGCCGGCGGAAATGCCGAGCGCGCCGATGATGGTCACCCAGTTCGGCGCGTCGACCATCGCGCCGACGGTCTCCGCCCGCGCCGCATGCACGATGGCGGCAAGCGGCCCGATCGCATTGGCGACGTCGTTGGCGCCATGGGCAAAGGACAGCAGCGCGGCCGAAAAGACGAGCGGAAGACGAAACAGTATGCGCAGCGACTGGTTGCGGTTCTCCAGCCCTTCCGACTGCCGGCGGATCAGCGGGATGCACGCGAGCCAGGCCAGGAGCCCGATCGCAAGACCGCTCAGCATGGCCGTCCGCATGCCGACATCGAACACCTGGCCGATGCCCTTCATGGTGAGGTAGCTGGCAAAGGAGCCGGCCATCACCGCGATCAGCACCGGTACCCAACGCCGCGCGGCGGCGATCTTGTCGGCGCGATAGACGATGAAGTCCTTGATGAAATAGAGGATGAGGGCGGCGACCGCGCCGCCGAGGAGCGGCGATACCATCCAGCTGACCGTGATGCCGGCCATGACGCTCCAGTTGACCGACGAGAGGCCACCGGCCGCAATGCCGGCACCCATGACGGCGCCGACGATCGAATGGGTGGTCGAGACGGGCGAATTGGTCCAGGTCGCGAAGTTGACCCAGAGCGCCGAGGCGAGCAGCGCCGCCATCATGGCGAGCGAAAACACTGCCGGATAGGTCGCGATACCCGGATCGAGGATGCCTTCCGAAATGGTCTCGATCACGTCGCCGCCGGCGATCAGCGCCCCGGCGATCTCGAAGATGGCGGCGATCACCAGCGCGCCGGACATCGAAATCGCCCGCGCGCCGACGGCCGCGCCGACATTGTTGGTCACGTCGTTGGCGCCGATGTTCATCGCCATGTAGGCGCCGACCGCCGCAGCCGCGATGATGACGATGGCGCCTGGCTGGTCGACGACATAGAAGCCGGCAAACAGGGTTGCCAGGATGAGAAAGATCAGCCCGATGCCGACCGGAAGCGCTCCGCGCCAGACCTGCTGCGCCGCGGCCTCGGCATAGGCGATCTTGTCCAGGTCCTTGTCGAGCGTCGGCTTGACGAGGGTCGGTGGCGGTTTTGCCATGACGGCGGCGTCTCCTGCTGCGACAGGCGCGGCCGTCGAGCCAAGGGTTTCATCATCGGTAGGCGTTGAAGCCAAATCCGTTTAGGGCCAATGGCCACGGCATTCAAGACGGAAGCGCGCGAAGTCCCGCGGAACTAGGGGGATTCGGGCAGTGGGCTGGGCGTGGCCGAGCCATTCATCAGCTTCTGGGCGAAGGCATGGAACAGCACCTTGAGTTCCGGTTCCTGCACACGGGCCGCGGCCTCCTCGCAGCTCACCCATTCCAGCCGGCGGGTTCCCTTTTCCGGGAAGTCCTTCAGCAGTTCCTTCACCTCAAGGGCATGGACCTGAACGCGGCAGGTGACCTTCAGCCCGTCGCTCAGTCCCTTGTGATAGGTGTAGTAGCCGAGCGGCTCGCGCGAAACATTGCCCTTCACGCCGGCCTCCTCGTAGGCTTCGCGTTCCGCGACGGCATGCGACTTCTTGCCGGGCATCGGCCAGCCCTTGGGGATGACCCACCGACCGGTGTCGCGGCTGGTGACGAGCAGAACCTCGGGTGCGAGCTGCTTCTTGCGTTTGCGAAAGCACAGCGCCGCGTATTGCTGGCGGGGCGGGCGCCGCAGCATCAATTGTACGTCGGACGCTATCCGGCTCATCATGCTCAAGGTTGGAAACACCCCGTTCTTTCTGGGTAAGCTTACTCTGATTCGCTGACAATCAATCAGTCTATGCACGACAGCGCTGCATTCCCGGCAATTTTGTGAGCCCATGCCCTTTCGTCAAGCATTTCGACGGATACACCTAATTTTGGTCAGGCCGGCCCAGCGCTGTTCCCAAGCCAATGGCGCAGGCCTTCGATCACTCCGTCGGCCTCTTTTCCTCTCGCCTGGTAGACCCGGCCATCCTCTGAAAAGCGCCGCCTGAGTTCGTCACGGCCGTTGGCGGGAATGATGCCGCGCACCCCGTCGAGCAGGAACATGTCCGTATCATTGCCCGTGTCACCCGCAACCACAACTTCGTCCAGCGGCACGCCGAGCTTGCCGCAGAGCCAGACGAGGGCATTGCCCTTGTCGGCATTGGCCGGGAGAATATCCAGATCGCGATCGCTCGAATAGACGATCTTGACCCGCATCTCCCCGCCCGCGATCCGCTGTTCCAGCGCCGAAAGCCGCTCCGTGGTGGCGCTGTGCAGATACCAGCTCGACTTGTGATCGTGCTGGTAGCGGTCCGGTTGCGGTTCGATCCCGGGAAAGTCGCTGACAAGGTTCGCTATGCTCGCCGCGTCGTAGCTGCCGCCGATGAAATCGGCATATTCCGCCTGCAATCCGTCGAGCGCATCGCCGGCCATCATCGTGCCGACCCCACCGATGACCAGGTCGGCGGGCGGTAGGCCTTCCTCGACGATGAAGGACAGGATGTCGTCGACCAGTCGGCCGCTGTTATAGACGAGCAGCGGCCGCGTCTCCGGGGCGAGCCCTTGCCAGAACGCCGCGAACCGCCGGGAGGCGTCGCGATTGCCCGCGAGCGTCCCGTCGAGGTCGGAGGAGAACAGCCGCACCGGCTTCAATCGCCGTCGTTCCATGGTTCCGCCCAATCGGCCTCCTCGAGCGCCTGTGCCGCCGGCCGGCCCTCGACCAGCGCCACCAGCTGCTGGGCGATACCTGTCCAGGTGAACAGGCTGCGCGCCTTGTGGGCGCCCATGCGCGACAGTCGGTCCCTCAGGCGCGGATGGCGGAAGGGCTTCATCATGGTGATGCCCAGATCCTCCTTGTCGAAGGGATCGGCATAGAGCGCGTGCCGTCCGTAGCTGACGGCGCGGAACAGCCCGCCATGGATGGTGACGATCGTCGGCGTGCCGCTCGCCATCGCCTCGATCGCCGTCATGCCGAAGGGTTCGTAGCGGCTCGACAGCACGAAGAGATCGGCGGCGCGGTAATAGTCCGGCAGTTCCTCGTCCGGGACGAAACCGGTAAAGTCGACGCGATCGGCTAGGTCCAGATCGGCCACCTGCTTCTTCAGCCCGTCGAGAATGCCCTGTTCCTGCGCGTCGAGGTTTTCGCCGCCGAGCGCGAGGCGCAACCGGGCGTCGGGCACGCGGCTGGCCAGCACGGAAAAGCCGTCGATCAAGAGATCGTAGCCCTTGTTGGTGGCAAGCCGGCCGAGCGCCAGCACCACCTTGCCCTCGAAGCCCAGCCGCTGGCGCACCATCTGACGCGAGGCTTCCGACACCGGATAGAAGCGGTTGTCATCATAGCCGGGCGGGATCATGTGCACGCGATTGCGGCTGAGCCCGTAGTCGTCGATCAGCATGTCGAGCTGGATCGGCGTCGTCGCGACCACCAGCTGACAGCTGCGGTAGACGATCAGCTCGTGCTGGATGCGTTCCTTGAAGTTGAATTCCGCTTCGAACCTGTCGGCGCGCTCGGGATAGTCGGTCTCCATCTGCCGCTTTTTCCATAGGCCGAGCGAATGCGGCGTGTGGATATGCGGAATGCTGAGCGCCTCGGAGAGCCGCTGTCCGGCGACGCCGGCGTCCCAGTAGTGGCTGTTGATGAAGAGATAGGAGAGACCTTCGCGCTTGATGTAGCGCAGCGCCTTCTCGTTCCATTCGTTGAGATGCCGATGGAGATACTCCTTCGGGATGAAGTCCCGGCCGCCGCAGGGAATGCGGATGACCCGAACGTCTGCGTCGACCTCGTCGATTTCCGGCTGGTCCTCGAAACGACGCGTATAGATGTCGATCTTGTGGCCGAGCTGGGCCAGTTTCTTTGCCAGTTCGATGACATAGACGACCTGACCGCCGGTGTCGGCAGCCCCCAGCGGCGGCTGGGCGGCGACATAGCCATGGGTGGAGACGAGCGCGATCCGCGGCGCCGCGTTCACATCGATGTAGCTTGTCATAATCTCTCACAATACAAATTTCATTCCGGACGTGCTGTGGGCAAACGAGCCGGAACTGGGATTGTTCCCCAAGAGGAGAACCCCATTGTTGATGTGAGAGCCGTTCGGCGCCCGTGGGGGCGCCGCCGGAAGCCGGGGTCAATGCGTCTGAGCAGCGCCGACGATGACGATGTGCAGCGCCCTGGGACCATGTGCGCCGAGCAGCAGGGTCTGCTCGATGTCGGCCGAGCGGGACGGTCCGGTGATGAAATTCACCGTGCGCGGCATGGCCGGGCCTTGCGCTGCGCGAAGCCGCGCCCAGATGGTCTCCATGTCGCCGGCGATCTCGTCGGCGGCAAGGACGACGATATGGTGCTCGGGCAGGAAGTTGAGTGTCACCGGATTGTCGGGGCCGGAGAGCACCGCGAGCGTACCTGTCTCGGCCACGGCGCCGAAGGCATGGCTGACCGCGGCGAGATCTTCGCCATCGGATGCACCGTGGCGGATTTCCAGCGTCGCCTCCGCCGACCACGGCGCTGCGGCCAGGCGGGGATCGGCGCCGATACGGATCGCGGCCGGCAGATTGCGGCCCATCAGATAAGCGGACACCGCGGCGGGCAGGGCGTTGATCTCCTCGATCCGTTCGGTCGTCGCGTTGTATTTCTCCGCCATGGCGCGGAACAGCTGGAGGCGCTCTTCCGCCGGCAACTGGCCACGCGCCGGGATGATGCCCTTGGGCGTCTGGGCAAGCCGGGCGGCAACGGCCGCGTGTCGTTCGTCGTCGGCGGTGGGAGCCTTCAGCGAAGCACGGATCTTCGAGAGAATAGCGGTTCTGCCGTCCATGGTCATGCTCCCTGCCGTTTTGCCTGGCGCGCCGCCCAGGCCTGGGTGAAGGTCTGGCCTTCGGGCGCCGGCAGGTCGCGATACTTCGTCCAGCCGCCGGCGAGCGGCAGCGCCGGGATCCGCTTGTTCGCGCCGCCGATCAGCGACAGCATCGAGGCCGCGAGCGAGGTTGCCATGCGGTAGAGCTTCGGCCGCCTGGCGAAGAAGGCCCAGACGGAGAGGCCGTAGCGGGCGGAAGCCGGCGTCAGGTGCCGCTCGAACTCCCGCTCGCGCCAGTGCCGCATCATCTTCGGCAAGGGAATGTGCATCGGGCAGACGCTTTCGCAGCGGCCGCAGAAGGTCGAGGCGTTCGGCAGGTGGGCCGACTGCTCAACGCCGAACAGCGACGGCGTCAGCACCGCGCCCATCGGCCCCGGATAGACCGAACCATAGGCATGGCCGCCGACCGCGTGATAGACCGGACAATGGTTCATGCAGGCGCCGCAGCGGATGCAGCGCAGCATCTCCTGGAATTCCGTGCCGAGCATCGAGGTGCGGCCGTTGTCGAGCAGGACCACATGGTATTCGTCCGGACCGTCCGGATCCTCCACCCGCTTCGGGCCGGTCGAAAACGTGGTGTAGACCGACATGTCCTGGCCGGTCGCCGAGCGGGCGAGCAGGCGCAGGATCTGCGAACAGTCCTCCAGCGTCGGCACGATCTTTTCGATCGAGGCGACCACGACATGCACCTTGCCGAGCGTCTGGGTAAGATCGCCATTGCCCTCGTTGGTGACGATCACCGAGGAGCCGGTTTCGGCGATCAGGAAATTGGCGCCGGTGATCCCGACATCGGCCTGGAAATAGCGCTTGCGCAGCACCTCGCGCGCTTCCGACAGCAGCGATTCCGGTGCCGTCAGGTCGCGATCGACGTCGAGATGGGTGTGGACGCGGCGAAAATCCTCCTCCACCTGTTCTTTGTTGAGATGCACCGCCGGGGCGATGATGTGGCTCGGATGCTCGCCGCGCAGCTGGATGATATATTCGCCAAGGTCGGTCTCGACCGGCTCCACGCCCTGGGCTTCGAGGAATTCGTTGAGGTTGATCTCCTCGGTGATCATCGACTTGCCCTTGGTGACGGTCTTCGCCTTCACCCTGCGGCAGATGTCCATGACGATGCGGCGCGCATCCTCGGCGCTTTCCGCCCAGTGCACATGCCCGCCGGCCGCCGTGACCTTCTGCTCATAGGCTTCCAGATAAAGGTCGAGATGGGCGAGCGTATGGTTCTTGATGTCGCGGGCATTGTCGCGCAGGGCATCGAATTCCGGTAGCGCCGCGGCCGCGGCCGCGCGCTTGGCGATGAAGCCCTTCTCGACATTCTGCAGGGCCTTCTGCAGCTGCGGGTCGTGCAGTGCGCGGGCGGCGTTGACCTTGAACTGCGGGGAGGTGAACTGCATGGCTCTCAATCCCTCACTTGGCCGAGCCGGCGATCGGCTTGCTGTCGGTCATGCCGGCCAGAACCTCGGCGACGTGGCGGACCTCGACGGTCGAACCTTCGCGCTTCAGCTTGCCGGCCATGTTCATCAGACAGCCCATGTCGCCGGCGAGCAGCATGTCGGCGCCGGTCGCGGTGATGTTCGCCGTCTTCTTGGAAACGATCGTGCCCGAAATATCGGAATACTTGACGCAGAAGGTGCCGCCGAAACCGCAGCAGACGTCGCTGCCGGCCATTTCCTTGAGCTCCAGCCCCTCGACGGTCGCCAGCAGCTTGCGCGGCTGCTTCTCGATACCGAGTTCGCGAAGCCCCGAACAGCTGTCGTGATAGGTGACGCTGCCTTCGAAGGCCGCGTCCACCTTGGGCACGAACATCACGTCGGTCAGGAAGGAAACGAGCTCGAACACCTTGTCCGAGAAGCGCCGACAGCGCTCCTCCCATTTGACGTCGCCCTTGAAGACTTCCGGATAATGGTGCTTCAGCATGGCGGCGCACGAGCCGGAGGGCGCGACGACATAGTCATAGCCCTCGAACAGTTCGATCACCTGGATCGCCAGTGCGCGGGTATCCTTGCGGTCGCCGGAATTATAGGCCGGCTGGCCGCAGCAGGTCTGTGCCATCGGCACATGCACCTCGCAGCCCGCATCCTCGATCAGCTTTGCGGCGGAAAATCCGACGCTCGGGCGGAACAGATCGACCAGACAGGTGGCGAACAGGCCGACGCGCGGACGCGATCGAGGTGCAGTCATCGGGATGTCTCCGTCTTGTCCGGGCCGCTGCCGCGGGAGGTTCGTGAGCCTTGGGGATTGTTGTCGCGGCGGATGAGCCGAAGCTTCGCCACCCGGCCCCATTCGTCGGCGCGGGCAGATTCCTCGACCGCCTGCATGACGAAATCGATATGCGCCTGGGCGGCACGCTTGGCCGCATCGCCGTCGCCCGAAAGGATCGTCGCATGGATGGCCAGATGCTGCTCCAGCAGGCGTTCGCGCGCATTGGCAAGCGCGAATACGGCCTTGCGGTTGAAGAAGATGCCTTCCGACAGAAGGCGATAGCAGGCGCGCATGGTGTGCAGCAGGATGATGTTGTGGGCCGCTTCGCCGATCACATTGTGGAACTCGACGTCGGCCGTCAGCTCCTCTTCAGGATTGCCGCTCTCGTGTGCCCGCTTCATGTCGTCGACGATGCGCGAAAGCAGTGCCCGGTCGGTGTCGGTGGCGCGCTTCGCGGCAAGCTCGGCGGTGAGCCCCTCGAGTTCGCGGCGATATTCCAGATAGTCGCGCGTGGCGCGGGCATGGCGGGAAATCAGTTCGGTGATCGGCTTGGAAAAGACCTGGCCGATGATGTCGGCGACATAGGTGCCGCCCCCATGGTGCGAAACCAGCAGGCCGCGGGCTTCGAGTTCCTTGAGTGCTTCGCGAACGATCGGGCGGGATACGTCGAGATCCTGGGCGAGATCGCGTTCGCCGGGCAGCCGGTCTCCGTCGCGCAAGACCCCGTCGAGGATCAGCATTTCGATCTGCTGAACCACTTCGCTCGCGGTGCGGCTGTGGCTGATCTGGGCGAAAAGCCCTTCGTCCTTGTCCGTCACGACATTCTCCCTCGGCGGCTTTTTAGCAAGTCGCCGAGGGATTGGTCAATTAATTTGTCCAGTTGCGTTTCGTCAGTCGCGAAACGGGCGCGGTGCGCGGGGCAAGCCGCCCCGGTCGCCGCGTTCAGCCGAACTTGAGGAACAGCTTGGAATAGGGAGCCTTCAGCCCGCCGATGGCAGCCTTGATTGCTGCGGCATCGCCGCTCCTGGAGGCGTCTTCCAGCTTCGCCACGCTTGCCTCTACGGCGCCGAGCAGTTCCTTGTAGCTCTGATCCGCCTCCTTCGGCGGATGGGCGACAATGACGCTGAGCAGGTATTTCAGCACGGCTGATTCTGCATGCACGCCGGCGGCGTCTGCCGGATCGAGCGCGATCACTTCTTCCATGCGGGCATGATAGGCGTTCATCCGGTCGGAGAAGCTGTAGATGTCGTTGCGGATATGCAGGTCGCCGATCTGGTCGCGAATACCTTCCAGCGTACCATGTGCCTTGGGAAGCTCCCCGGCCGCGACTTCGGCGGTCGCGGCTTCGGTGATCTTGCTCACGGCCGCCAGCGTTTCGGCGTATTTGCCATCATCCGCATATTGCGGCGGCGCGGGCTCGGCGGAAAGTGCGGACCAGGCCTTGGCGAATTTGCCGAGCGAGGCCGTCGATTCCGGGGCCTTGCCCATGTTGGTGGTGAACAGGGCCGTGCGGTAGTCGCCATAGGCGGCGCGCAATTTCGTTTCGAAGTCGCCGACCTCGCCGGCAAAGGCGGGCAGGCCGATCGCAAGGGCAAGCAGGGTTGCCGGAACAAGTCGCTTCATGGGATCTCTCCATTGTTCGGCAGGCGGGACAGGTGCTGCCGATATCGCTGTTCGCACCAACGCGCCGTTCGACCCCGGGGGCGATGGCGATTGCGTGCTCGAGATTCATTCTTGTCGACTTCGTCTTCGCCAACAACGCATAAATACATACATTACTATGTTTTAATGTATGACTTTTGCGCACTGGTTTTTCCGCGGTGGCGCAATCGCTTGCCATCTTTGCTCCCTGCATCAAACTGGCCCCCTGCCGCTCGCTCCGCGCATTTGCTAGGAAGGCAGGCATGGTACAAGGGAGACTGGCTTGATGGGGAAGGGTAGTTTCGCATTTCCGGTGTCGCCGGAGCGGGCTTTGGCGCTGGGGGAGATCCACGCGCGGCCCTATGCGCTGGTGAAATCGGAACGCGTGATCGTGCAACTGGCCTTCATGATGGACGGCGGGTCGGCCGTGCATCACAGTGCGCTTGCCGAACTGTCACGATCCCGCGGCGTGGCCGTGCCCGATCGTAATGCCCGCCACCATGCCATGCCCTGGGGGCAGGGCACGCTGCGCTGGGAGCGCCACACCGAATTCTCCACCTGGTTCTGGGACGGCCCGCTGCCGGATACCTTCGGCGGCGAAATCCTCGTTCACCCCTTCGGCGACGGCTTTTCCGCGCCGGGTCCGCTGATGTCGGGCATCCGGCTGGAGATCCGCCGCGACGGCCCGGAGATCGAGGCGGCGATGCAGCTCTTCGATCTGACGAGCCTCTGCTACAGCGACGTCAAGAACGGCCAGGCGACCGTGCTCACCGATTTCCGCCAGGACGGCGACGGGCTGACCCGCATTCTCGTCGTCGACCGCAGTCTTTCCGAGGCAGGGCGGGGCGCACTGGTGCAGCGCCTGCTCGACATCGAGACCTATCGCACGCTCGCCATGCTCGGCCTGCCGCTGGCGCAGACGCTCTCGCCGGACATCCGCCGGATCGAGGACGGCTTGACGGCCGTCACCCAGCGCATGAAGGCCCACGCGCGCGCGGAAGCGGACACCATGTTGGCGGAACTGACCCGCCTCGCCGCCGAACTCGAGGCCAATGCGGCGCTCAGCCTTTACCGTTTCGGCGCAAGCCGCGCCTATGACGGCATCGTGCGCGAGCGCATCAAGGCGCTCGATGAGGCACCGAAGCCCGGCTACGAAATGCTGGGGTCGTTCCTTGAACGGCGCCTCGCGCCGGCCATGCGCACCTGCCAGTCGGTCGAGGAGCGGCTGGCCAACCTGTCGCGCAAGCTGTCACGCGCGACCGGCCTCGTTCGAAGCTGGATCGATGTCGAGCTGGAGAGGCAGAATTCCGACCTGCTCACGACCATGAACCGCCGCGCCGAAATGCAGCTGCGCCTGCAGCAGACGGTCGAGGGCCTCTCGGTCGCGGCGATCTCCTATTACATCGTCGGGCTGATCGGTTATGGCGCAAAGGCCATCAGCCACGACCTCCTGCCGGTCGACCCGGCGGTGATCACCGGGCTATCCGTGCCGCTGGCCGTGCTGGGCGTCTGGTGGGTGGTGAGGCGGATCAGGAAGAGCCACGGCGAGGGGCATTGAAGTCCTCGCTGCTTGTCGCCGGATCGCGTGCGCCATCGACAACCCTGACGACGTGGACATTCCCATCGTCCGCGATGAGATAGAGAACGAGCCAGCGGTCGCAGACGAGCATCCGGGCGTTATCCGCAATGTCCTTGCGGACCGGGCCGAGCAACGGATGGGTGGCCAGCACAGAGACCCGCTCCGCGATCCGGTCCAGTTTGTCATCTGCGATTGCCGGACTTGCGGTTTCGGCAAGCCATAGCCAGATGTCCGACACATCGCTCCGGGCTTTTGACGACCAGAGGATGCGCGTCATCGCCTAACTCTTGGATTGATGCTGTCTACGCGCTTCGGCTTTCAGGGCAGCCAGATCAAGCGGCCGAAAATCTCCGCTGGCAATGCCTTCCGTCCACGCACGCTTGAGCGTTTCCGTCGAAAGAGCGTCCAGATTGTCGCGCTCCTGAAGCAGTCCGAGAGCCGCCGTAAGGACGTCGCCTGGCGAGGCGAACTCACCGGAGGCCACTTTCTTTGCGACGAAGTCCTCCAGTTCAGCGCTCAGCGATACGGTGACGGTCATGGGCTTTCTCCTGTCGCGCAGATTAGGGCGAGATCGTGCGGAGTGCAAATGGCGTCGCTGTTCTTAGTGCCCGGCCGCGTCCTCGATGACGCCGGAGATCCATTCATTGAGGCTCTTCTGTTCGGCGCGCGCTGCCAGCACGGCGGCCTCGTGAAGCTTCGGATCGAGGCGGACATTGAACTTGCCGGAGAACTGGCGGTAGGGGGTAATGCCTTTCTCCGCACACATCTCCAAGAATATCTTAAGGGAGGTCGCGCCTTCCTGCCGAAGCCTGTCGATGCTGTCGGCATAGAAATCGGCCCCGCCGTTCAGGCCGAGAAATTCGCCCCGCAGCAGTCCGAGTTCCGGATCGAGCGATACGACCGCCTTCAGGCCTTCGATCTCGATGATGTTGTTCATGGTACAATTCCATTCTCTTCAAGCCACTTGCGGATACTGGCCACCGCGCCCTTGTCGGTATCGGGCGAGGGATGGGGGCGGTGGAACACTCGGATCTGGTCGAACAGGAAGACACCGACGCGGGAGCCTTCCCGTTCTGTGACTTCGCCGCCGAGCGCAATGAACAGTGCTTCGATGTCCGCCCAACGGATGGAACCGCTGACCGGACGGGAGAAGATCTGTTCGAGTGTGGCGCGGTGCTTCCGCTTCATGATCGAGTTGATACCATAATATGGTACTGTTTTCAATGTCGTGAAAAGCGCGACGCGCCTCCACATGGGGGATCTGGTCACGGGGTGCGCGAAATCCCCTTGCCCGCGGTAACCGTCCGCCTGATATAAGCGACTGAAGGCAATGAACGGCACAAGCGAAATGGAATGACCCGGCAGAAACGTGCGAAACTCGACAAGAAAGGCTTGAGCGGCCTTGGCCTCGACAAGCTGGTCGAGATCCTGCTGGAGGAAGCCTCGGCCAACAAGGCCCTGAAGGCTAGGCTTGAGGCGGCCTTGGCCGGCGAGGCAGGCCCGGCGGAAATGGCGCGGCTGATCGACCGCCGGCTGGACACGCACGAGCAGGCGAAGACGCGGATCAACAATGCCCGCGCCAAGGATCTCGCCATCGAATTCGCCGGTATGGTGCGCACCATTCTCTCCGAACTCGGCGGCGTCGATGCGGCGGGCGGCGCGGAGCGCATCCTGCGTTTCCTCGCCCTGCGCTTCCCCATCTCGGCGCGGCTGGTGTCCGACAATGCCCGCCTGTGGAAGGTGTTCGACGACGCCGAAGCGGCGGCGGCCGAGCTGATCCGCTCCCTGAACGCGCAGGACCAGGTGCCGCTGGTGCCGCAGTTCGAGACGCTGCGCCGGCGCGACCGTTATGGCGAGCACACGGGCTTCCTGCATGAACTGACCGGCGTAATCGGCACCCCCGCCGCGACGGCGTGGAAGGCTTTGCTCGCCGAGGCCATGCCGAAGGAGCCGGGCAAGCTCGGCGCGCTCGATCTCCTCCAGGCGATCGCGCTCCGCCAGGGCGACGTCGACGCCTATGTGGCGCTCGAAGAGGGCAAGGCGGAGAACCGCCGCGATACGCTGACGGTCGCGGCTCTGCTCCAGCGCGCCGGCCGCCATGAAGAGGCGCTGGAATGGGTGCGCCGCCGCCCGACCGGCATGCGGCTTTTGGCCGTTGGCGGCGAGCTGACCTCCGTCGGCCCGGAATATGGGGCCCGGGAACGCCGCATGCTGGAAGCCGAAATCCTCGACAAGCTGAAACGGCGCGGCGATGCCCAGGAACTGCGCTGGCGGGAATTTGTCGAGACGCTCGATCCGGCGATCCTCAAGCTCTATCTGTCGAAGCTCGACGATTTCGCCGAATTCGACGAAATGGACCGGGCCTTCGCCCTGGTCGAGGATGCCGAGGACATCTACGGCGCGCTCGACTTCTTCGTGACCTGGCCGCGGCTCGATCGCGCCGCGGCGCTTGTGCTGCGCCACCGCGACGATTGGGAAGGCCGCTACTACGAGGATCTCGCGCCGGCGGCCGAGGCCCTGGCCGACCAGCAGCCGCTGGCCGCGACCGTGCTCTACCGGGTGCTGATCAACGACATCCTGCGCCGCGGCATCGGCGTCGCCTATCCGCATGCGGCGCGCTACCTCGACGAACTGGTCCGTCTCGTGCCGCATCTGCCGGCTGACGCCCGCCTCCAGCATCATGACGATTTCCTCGCCGATCTGCGCCGCACCCATCCGAAGAAGTTCGGCTTCTGGAGCAATGTGCCTGAAGCCCTGCGGTGATCCGCAGGCTCAACGTTCCCAATAGGGAACGGGACCGTAGAGGTCGGCAAGAAAATCGATGAACAGGCGCACCTTGGCCGGCAGGAACTGGCGGCTCGGATAGACCGCCGAGAGCGAGACATTGCGCGAGCCCTCATAGGCCGGCAGCACCTGCACCAGCTTGCCCGTCTTCAGTTCAGGGCCGATGTCCCAGGTCGAGCGCAACGCGATGCCGAGCCCTGCGATCACCGCCTCGCGGATGACCTCGCTCGAATTGGTGATCAGCATGCCGTCGGGGCGGACGCTGAGTGTGCCCTGCGGACCTTCGAGCTTCCAGGCATCGTAGTTGTGCGCCGGCAGGCAGTGATGCCGTTTCAGGTCCTCGATCGTTTCCGGCGCGCCGTGGCTGGCGATATAGTCCGGCGAGGCGCAGAGGATGCGGCGCACAGGTGCCAGACGCCGGGCCACCAGCGTCGAATCCATCAGTTCGGCAATGCGGATGGCAAGGTCGAAGCCGCCGCCGACAATGTCGGTGAATTCGTCCGACAGCACCAGATGGATGGTGAGATCCGGATGGGCCTCCATGAACGTCTTCAGATGCGGCGCGATATGCAGCCGGCCGAAAGAGGTGGGCGCCGAGACCTTCAACGTGCCCGCCACTTCCGAAGAACGCCCCGAGGCATAGGCTTCCGCCTCTTCCAGCCCGGCAAGAACGGCAATCACCCGCTCGTGAAACCCCTGTCCGGCTTCGGTCAGCGAGATTTGCCGGGTGGTGCGTTGCAGGAGCCGCGTGCCGAGCCGGTCCTCCAGCCGCTTGATGCGCTTCGACACGACGGCCGGCGAGAGCCCGAGATCCCGCGCCGCCGTCGACATGCTGCCGACCGCGATCACCCGCACAAAGACTTCGAGGTCGCCGAGATTGGTCATGGGCCGAATCCACTCCTTCCGATTTTGTCATAAGTCCATAGCATTTGCGCGACTTTGGTTGAAGTGGTAAAGAAAGAATACCAATTGATGGCGGCGGCTGCGCGGTGTATGCCGAAATGGCCTGAGCCAGGGGAGGGATCCATGTCCGAAGCCATCCAATTTCTGGAGCCGAATGCCGCGATCCTGTCGCGCCGCAAGGAGATCGTCGCCGACCTCGCGGAACTCGTGCCGCCCGAGCGGCTGGTGCACGAACCGATCGAACTCGTTCCCTTCGAAACCGACGGCTTCATCGCCTATCGCCGTCGGCCGCTCGCGGTCGTCCTGCCGGAAACCACGGCCCAGGTCGCGGCAGTGCTGAAATACTGTCACAAGTACAATATCCCGGTCGTGCCGCGCGGCGCCGGCACCTCGCTGTCGGGCGGCGCCATTCCGCAGGAAGATGCGGTCGTGCTCGGCCTCTCGGCGATGACGAAGATCATCGATATTGATTATGCCAATCGCTGCGCCACCGTCCAGGCGGGTGTTACCAACCTCTCCATCTCCGATGCCGTAGGCGGCGATGGATTCTTCTACGCGCCCGATCCCAGCTCGCAGCTCGCCTGCACGATCGGCGGCAATATCGGCATGAACTCGGGCGGCGCCCACTGCCTGAAATACGGCGTCACCACCAACAACCTGCTCGGCGTCAAGCTGGTGCTGGTGGATGGTACTGTGATCGAGCTGGGCGGCAAGGCGCTCGACAGCGCCGGCTACGACCTGCTGGGCCTCGTCTGCGGTTCCGAAGGCCAGCTCGGCGTCATCACGGAGGCCACCGTGCGCCTGATCGCCAAGCCCGAAGGCGCGCGCCCCGTGCTGTTCGGCTTCGACAGCGCTGAATCGGCCGGTTCCTGCGTCGCCGATGTCATTGGCGCCGGCATCGTGCCGGTCGCCATCGAATTCATGGACAAGCCGGCGATCGAGATCTGCGAGGCGTTTGCCCATGCGGGCTATCCGCTCGACGTCGAAGCCTTGCTCATCATTGAGGTCGAGGGCTCCGAGGCCGAGATGGAAGCCATGCTCGCCTCGATCGTCGAGATCGCCAAGCGCCATGGCGTCAAGACCGTGCGCGAAAGCCAGTCGGCGATGGAATCGGCGCTGATCTGGAAGGGCCGAAAATCGGCCTTCGGCGCGACCGGCCGCATCGCCGACTATATCTGCATGGACGGCACCGTGCCCTTGAGCCAGCTGGCCTATGTTTTGAAGAAGACCTCGGAGATCACCGACCGCTTCGGCCTGCGCGTCGCCAATGTCTTCCACGCCGGCGACGGCAATATGCACCCGCTGATCCTCTACAACATCAACGACCCGGAAGACGCGGCCAAGGCGGAAGCGGCGGGCATGGAGATCCTCAAGCTCTGCGTCGACGCCGGCGGCTGCCTGACCGGCGAACACGGCGTCGGCATCGAGAAGCGCGACCTGATGCGCCATCAATATGCCGAGGCCGATCTCGCCCAGCAGATGGCGGTGCGCGCCGCCTTCGATCCGAATTGGACGCTGAATCCCTCCAAGGTGTTTCCGCTCGATGGGAGGACGGCCGCGTGACAGATTCTGCAAGCCTGCCAATGTTCTTCGTGACGACGGTCGCCTACCCCCCTCTGCCCTGCCGGGCATCTCCCCCTCAAGGGGGGAGATCGAAAAGCGGTTATCGCCCGATCTCCGGCAAGCGCACGAGTGCGCCACAATCAGGGTCCGTCAGAAACGTGAAAATCAAGGCGAGAGGCCAAACGCACCCGATCTCCCCCCTTGAGGGGGAGATGCCCGGCAGGGCAGAGGGGGGTATCCAGGCACGCGACGCCGGGCGTATCCGGACAGCAGCAGGTGGGTGCGCCAAACTCGCCCTTCGAATCGGGGGCGCCACATGCTGACCCCGGTAACCGAAGCCGAAGCCGCGGACCTCATCCGCGATCACGCGGAACGCTCCGCGCCGCTTGCCATCTCCGGTGGCGGAACGCGCGCCGGGTTCGGCAATGCCCTGACCGCCAATGCGACCGCGCTTAACTCCTCCGGCCTGTCCGGCATCGTCGCCTACAACCCGGCCGAAATGGTGCTGACCGCCCGCGCCGGCACACCGGCCGCCGAGATTGCGGCGGCGGTGGCCGTCAACGGCCAGTCGCTCGCCTTCGAGCCGCCGGATCATCGCGGCATGATGGGCACATTAGGCGAGCCGACCATCGGCGGCCTCTTTGCCGTCAACGCGTCGGGGCCGCGCCGCTTCGCCGCCGGTGCCGCTCGCGATCATCTGCTCGGCGTGCGCTTCGTCAACGGCCATGGCGAAATCGTCAAGGCTGGCGGGCGGGTGATGAAGAACGTCACCGGCCTCGATCTGGTCAAGGTCCTGGCCGGCTCCTACGGCACGCTCGGTTTCCTGACCGAAGTGACCTTCAAGGTCTTGCCGGCGCCGAAGACGGCGGTCACCATCGTGCTCTCCGGACTCGAGGACGAGCAGGCGGTCCGCGCCATGGCGGCGGCGATGGCGATGTCGGTCGAGGTATCGGGCGCCGCCCACCTGCCGGAGAGCGTGCGTGGCCGTTTCCTTGGTGGAAGCCTGCCGGACGGTTCTGCCACCGTGCTCCGCCTCGAAGGGCTGGAGGCCTCCGTTGCCGTTCGCTCCGAAACGCTGGCATCCGCCATGGCGGTGTTCGGACCCGTCTCCCGGCTGGAAAACGCCGACACGCTGGCGCTCTGGCGCGAGATCCGCGATGTCCACCCTTACGCCGACGGCACGATGCGGCCGCTCTGGCGCGTCTCGGTCGCCCCGTCCGAGGGCTGGAAGCTGGTCGCCGCCCTTCGCCTGGAAGCCGGCATCGACGCTTTCTACGACTGGCAGGGCGGACTGGTGTGGATGCGTCTCGAAGGCGATCCGGAAGCCGAACTGCTGCGGCGTTACATCAAGGCCGCAGGCGGCGGACACGCCACGCTGGTGCGGGCGACGGACGCCGTGCGAGCCCAGGTTCCGGCCTTCGAACCGCAATCGCCGGCCGTCGCCTTGCTTTCTGAGCGGGTGAAGGAGAAGTTCGATCCGCGCGGCATCTTCAACCCGGGCCGCATGGCAAAAGGAGAAATCGCATGAGTGATCCGATGATCTCGCCTGATCCGCGCCAGCCGGACAGCTGGCTGGAGCCGGGCAAGCTGAACGTGCAACTGGTCTACGCGCTCTATCTCCTCAGCTTTCTGATCGGCATTTCCGGCATCATCGGCCTCGTCTTCGCCTATCTCAACCGTGGCAAGGCGGGCGGCTGGATCGACAGCCACTACACCTATGCCATCCGCACCTTCTGGATCGGCCTGCTCTACGGTGTGGTCTCAGCCATCCTCTCGCTGGCCGTCATCGGCGTCCTGCTGGCCATCGGCACGGCGGTCTGGATCGTCGTCCGCTGCATCATCGGCCTGCAGAAGGCAACCGCCGGCGAACCGATCGCCAAGCCCGAGACGTGGTGGGTATGAATTCCCTCGCCCCGCTTGCGGGGAGAGGGTCAGGGTGAGGGGCTGCGGGCCTCGCAAGGAGCTTATTGATGCAGACCAATTTCACCGCCGAACAGCTCGCCGATCCGCATGTCGCGGAGGCCGAGGGCATTTTGCGCAAATGCGTGCATTGCGGCTTCTGCACGGCCACCTGTCCGACCTATGTGACCCTCGGCAACGAGCTCGACAGCCCGCGCGGCCGCATCTATCTCATCAAGGACATGCTGGAGAACGGCCGGGCGGCCGACAAGCAGGTCGTCACCCATATCGACCGCTGTCTCTCCTGCCTCGCCTGCACGACCACCTGTCCGTCCGGCGTCGACTACATGCATCTGGTCGACCATGCCCGCATCCATATCGAGAAGACCTACAAGCGGCCGCTGATCAACCGGTTGACGCGCGGCATCCTGGCGATGACGCTGCCCTATCCGGCCCGTTTCCGCGCGGCGCTCGGCCTTGCCCGCCTGGGGCGTCCCTTCGCCGGCCTGTTCAAGCGCATCCCGGCCTTGCGGCCGATGGGCGCCATGCTCGATCTCGCGCCGCGCAGCATTCCGGCCGCCGGCGACAGTGCCCGGCCGGCGACCCATGCCCCGAAGGCTGCGAAGCGCGGCCGCGTGGCGATCCTCACCGGTTGCGCCCAGCCCGTGCTCGATCCGGGCATCAACGCTGCGACCATTCGGCTCTTGACCCGCCTCGGCGTCGAGGTCGTCGTGCCGGAAGGCGAGGGCTGCTGCGGCGCGCTGGTCCATCATATGGGCCGCGAGACCCAGGCGCTCGACAGCGCAAGGCGCAATGTCGACGTCTGGACCCGCGAGATCGACAGGGGCGGGCTCGACGCAATCGTCATCACCGCCTCCGGCTGCGGCACGACGATCAAGGATTATGGCCACATGCTGCGGCTCGATCCGGCCTATGCCGAGAAGGCGAGGCGCGTCTCGGCGCTCGCCAAGGACGTGACGGAATATCTGTCGACGCTCGACCTGCCGGTGCAGGAGAAAAAGAACCTGACCGTGACCTATCACTCGGCCTGCTCGATGCAGCATGGCCAGAAGATCACCATGGTGCCGAAGACGCTGCTGAAGAATGCCGGTTTCACCGTCCGCGATCCGGCGGAGGGCCATCTCTGCTGCGGTTCTGCCGGCACCTACAACATCATGCAGCCGGAGATTTCCGCCACGTTGAAGGCGCGCAAGGTCAAGAACCTCGAGGCGACCAAGCCCGACGTGATTGCCGCCGGCAATATCGGCTGCATGACGCAGATCGGTTCGGGCACCGCCGTGCCGATCGTCCACACGATCGAGCTGCTCGACTGGGCCTATGGCGGCGAAAGGCCGGCAAAGCTTGGCGCCTGACTTCCCGGAAACGTGAGCATGGCTCAAAATGGAGCAGCGAACCTGTGCCGACTCCGGTCAGCGGGTCGGAATCCATTAAGGCGATGCTGATAGAGTGCATTCTGAAATGGGGCCGAAAGGTTCCGGGAGGAAGAATCTGATGTCCATGAAGGCTATCATTGGCGGTATGCTGCTGCTGGCAAGCGCGCTGCCGGCAGTCGGGGCGACGCGGATCTACTGCGCCGCGGCCGACGACGTTGTGAAAATGTCGATCGAAAGCGCATTTGCTGCGCGCGACGGCAAGAGGCTGGTGCATTTCCGCGGGATCACCGACATCAAGAGCCCCGAGGCGCCCGCCGCCTTTCGCAATCTCAAGCTCAATTCGGCCATGCTGAAGCAGGCGTGGATGGACGGCAACGACCTGCGCCTGCAGATCTACACCGACACCCGTGACGCCAACCCCTTCGAGACCTTCGAACTGTCGGTGGTGACGAAATCCACGGTCAAGGACCCCGATCGCTTCAGCGGGCGCTACATGCTGACCGTCAGCAGTGCCGACAAAAAGAAAGCGGCCCCGCGCACCGTTCCGGTGTCGCACGAGGCCGCGATATTCTGCGAGATCAAGTAGGCAGGCCGCCGAAGGCCGCCGGGCTTACCAGTGGAAGCTGATGCCGGCGTTGATGGCGTTGGTCATGATGTCGGTCTTGAGCGTCGCGCCGCTGTCGATGTCGACGTCAACCCAGGAATAGTTGCCCTTGTATTCCACGAAGGTCGACCAGTTGTCGTTGAACTGGTAGGCGATGCCCGCCTGTGCCTGCACGGTTGCGCCACCGAGCTGGTATTCGAAGGTCGTGCCCGAGGCGCGCGTCACTTCGACATGCGGAACGTTGATACCGGCGCCGATGCCGGCATAGGGCACGAACTTGGTGCCTTCGATCGGCATGCGATAGAGCGCGTTCAGCGTCAGAAGGTTGATGCCGTCGGAAAATTCGAAGTGGTCCCAGCCGGTTTCGGCGAGCGTGTCGTCGTCGGCATAGACCTTGGCATGGGTGAAATCGAGCGAAACGCCGAGGTTCGGCTGGCCGATCTCTTCCATCCACCAGGTGCCGCGCACGCCGTAATAGGGCGGCATCTCGAACGAACGGCCTTCCCAGCCGGCGGTAAAATCGGGTCCGTCGGAGACATCGACGTCGCTGTGCGGAGCCGACTGGAAGCCACCATAGGCGGAGATCGCCATCTCGGCATTGGCCAGCGGGGCGGACAGGGCGAGGACGCTTGCCGCGACAGTGGCGCCGAGCAGGGTGCGAAGCTTGGTGTTCATGAGTGCGATCCGCGAATCTGGTGATGTTCGATATGTTTGATAATCGATTTTCCGCGCCAAGTCTGTTCCCAATTTGCATCACCGTTTTCGGAACGACCGAAACTGGGGTTAATTTCCTGGCGTTCGTCAAATTGGTGGCCGTTGTGTGCGCCGCAATTGCCGATCGGTTGGCCGACGAGGTGGGTGGCCAGGCCGGGTTGGTCAAAAAAAAGCGCGGGAGCTATGGCTTCCCGCGCCTCATGAAATGCGTGGCTCTGCAATCAGCCGCCGAACATGGTCCGCAGGATGTCGATGCCCTTGTCCTCGAAGCTCACGTCGCCCTGACGGTTGCCGGGGCCGATGACGATGACCTTGCTGCCGACGCCGGCGCGCTCGTAAAGATGCTCGACGTCCTTGTTCATCATGCGGATGCAGCCGGACGACATGTTGAGGCCGATGGTCCAGGGCTGGTTGGTGCCGTGGATGCGGAAGATCGTGTCGCGGCCGCCCTTGTAGAGATACATGGCACGTGCGCCGAGCGGATTGTCGATGCCGCCTTCCTGCACCACCGGAAGCTTGTGACCCTTGGCGGCTTCGCGGCGGCGCATCTCGGCCGGCGGGCGCCAGGTCGGCCATTCTTCCTTGCGGCCGATCTTGACCACGCCGGACCAGCCGAAGCCTTCGCGACCGACACCGACGCCGTAGCGGGTCGCGCGGTTGTTGCCCTCGATGTAGTAGAGGAACTTGTTGTTCGTATCGATGATGATCGTGCCGGGCTTTTCGTCGGTCAGCAGTCGCACGACGCGGCGCTTGAACTTTTCGGCCGGCTTCTTCTGCTGGACGACGAGCGTGACGTCGCCGGGGGCGGCCGGATGGTTGGCGCTCAAGGTGCCGGCGGAAGCCGGAACGGCGAAGCTGCCGATGGCGATCGATGCGGCCGCCAAGGCGACCAAGTACTTCTTCATGGTGAAATCCCCCAAATCATAAGGGCTGGGAGACTAGCCGACTCTCGTGCCGATGCAAGTCCCCGAGCATTGTCTCATCAAAAATTGACAGATGCCCGGGCGACACTTGCTGCGGCAAGAACAGGGAGATTCTCTACATGACGATCACGGTCGTGCCGACGCCGACGCGTTCATAGAGATCGACGACGTCCTCGTTGCGCATGCGGATGCAGCCCGAGGATACACCGCTGCCGATCGTCCAGGGGGCATTGGTCCCGTGGATGCGGTAGAGCGTGGAGCCGAGATACATGGCGCGCGCGCCGAGCGGATTTTCCGGGCCGCCGTCCATGCGGGCGGGCAGGTAGTGTCCCTTGGCCGCCTCGCGGGAGATCATCTCGCTCGGCGGCGTCCAGTCCGGCCATTCCTTCTTGGCGGTGATCTTGTGCTTGCCGGCCCATTCGAAGCCCGGCTTTCCGACGCCGACGCCATAGCGTCGCGCCTGGCCGTTGCCGGTCACCAGGTAGAGGAAGCGGTTGTTGGTGTCGATGACGATGGTGCCCGGCTTGTGCCCGCTCTCGTAGGAGACTGTCTGCGGCAGGAAGATCGGATCGATCTGCGTGCGGATCGGCTTGTTCGCCCGGGCGGCGACGGGCTGGATCAGGCTTGCCTGCGGCGCACGGCGCTGAACCTGGCGCTGATAGGTTCGTACCTGCGGCTGCACGGCACGCGGCGCGTAGACCACCGGACGCGCCGCACCGCCGAGCTGCATGACCCAGGGGGCCGAAAGGTCAGGGCTGACGATCACCGGCGGGCGCGACTGATAGCGCTCGCCGGCAAAGGCCGGCTGAGTGGCGGGAAGGGCGACGGAAAGGCCGACAAGGGCGGCCAGGAAGACGGATTTCTCGAACATCGGACGACTCGCTACATGGGACCGAGGAGGCAAGCCTGGATTGGCTCTGGGGTCCGATCGTGCCAGTGCCGTCGCGACAATTGGTAAATGCCTGTTCATGAAAATGCCGCCGTGCGCGTAAACCTTTCATCAGGGTTAGCGGTCCGTTTGGAAAAACAGTGAACAAATGGTAAACGAGACGCGGACAGCAAAGGGAATCGATGTGCATGGAAAAGACGGGGCTGATCACCGGCGAGGATGGACTGGACCGCTGCTTCTGGCACGGGGGGCTCGAGGACTACCGCCGCTACCACAACGAGGAATGGGGTCGTCCGGTCACCGATGACATCAGGCTCTTCGAGAAGATCTGCCTCGAAGGTTTCCAGTCGGGCCTCTCATGGCTGACGATCCTCCGCAAACGCGAGAATTTCCGCGCGGCCTTTGCCGGCTTCGATTTCCACCGGGTCGCCCTGTTCGATGACGACGACATTGCCCGCTGCCTTGCCGATACCGGCATCGTGCGCCACCGCGGCAAGATCGTCTCGACCATCAACAATGCCCGCCATGCGGTCGATCTAAAGACGGAATTCGGATCGCTTTCGCGCTATTTCTGGAGCTTCGAACCGACGCCTGAAGAGCGGCCGGCGCGCATGGACTATGCGACGCTCAGGGCCAACCCGACCTCGCCGACCTCGGCGCGCCTGTCCAAGGACCTGAAGAAGCGTGGCTGGTCCTTCGTCGGGCCGACCACCGTCTACGCCTTCATGCAGGCCATGGGCCTGGTCAACGACCATATCGAAGGCTGTTGCTGCCGCAGCCGGGTCGAGACGATGCGGACGCAGTTCGTCCGGCCATAGGCGCGGGACCCTCAGTCGATGCTGATGCCCAGCACCCGGCTGATTTCCGTCAGCGAACGGCCGGATTGCGCCCGCCAGGTGTTGAAGGCCGCCTGCACGGCGACCTTGTCCTTGGCCGAGGAGGGCGCCTTGTCGACCACGCCCTCGGCGATCAGCCGGTTCACCACGCTTTGCGACAGGATAAAACTGTCAATTCCGGCAAAACGGAGGAAGTACTGGCCGGTATTGCCGCCGAGCCGCGAGCCGCGCTTTTTCAGCAGGTCGAGAAGCGCCATGTAATTTTCGGTCGGCCAATCGGCGAAGAAACGCGCGGCGCTGCCGTGCTCTCGGGCCAGGTCCGACAGAAAGACGGCGTTCTCCTGTACCGAGCGGATCTTTTGTCCGTGCCGAACGATGCGGGTATCGGAAACCAGCCGTTCGAAATCCTCGTCGTGCAGCATGGCAGAGCGGCCGATGTCGAAGCCGCCGAAGGCCGCCTCGAAACCGGGCCACATGGCCTCGACGACCTTCCAGTTGAAGCCGGACTGAAAGATGCACCGGGTCATGGTGGCGAGGAATCGATCATCCGGCGTGGCGGCGATCTCGTCTCGTGTCTTCGGATATTGCAGCGCCGCTTCCACCGCCGCATCCCCGCCCTTGCGATCGGCGGCAATTTTCCAGATCTCGTCGAACGAACGCATCTCTCACTCCACCTTTATCTGCCGATTTCCTGGATGAGCGGGAGCAGTTCGCCGAGATGGGCGATTTCGCGAAAGCGCGGCGCCTCCGTCGGTTTTTCCACGCGCTCCAGGATCCAGGTCAGTTCATGCGGCACGAACACGCCCCAGGCGCCGGTGGCGATCGCCGGAACGATGTCCGATTTCAGCGAATTGCCGATCATCATCGCCCGTTCCGGTCCGTCGGCGGTCTTGCCGAAGATGCGGCGATAGGTAGTCGCCGATTTGTCCGAGACGATCTCCACCGCGTCGAAATAGTCGCCGAGCCCCGACTGGGCAAGCTTGCGCTCCTGGTCGAACAGGTCGCCCTTGGTGATCAGCACCAGATAATAGTCGCCGGCAAGCGCTTCCAGCGTCTCGCGCGCATGCGGCATGGTCTCGACGGGATGACTGAGCAGGTCGCGGCCGATCGACAGGATCTCGCCGATGATCTGCGTCGGCACGCGGCCCTCGGTCACCTCCAGTGCCGTCTCGATCATCGACAGGGTGAAGCCCTTGATGCCGAAACCATAATGCGAAAGGTTGCGCTTTTCCGCCTCGAGCAGGCGCTGAGAAATGTGCTCGCCTTCGGCGAAGTCGGCGAGCAGGCCGCGGAAATGCTCTTCCGTCAGCCGATAGAACTGTTCGTTCTGCCAGAGCGTGTCGTCGGCGTCGAAGCCGATCACGGTGAGGGGGCGGGTATTCATGCACGTCTCTCTGTTGGGACCGGACGCTGGCAAAATAGCGCCTTCGTTCGCCGAAGGCGAGGCCATGGAGCAGGCCGGAAAGCCGCCGCCTCAGACTTCGCATTTCGGGCTGGATCTTCCACTCGCGTTACAAGAACGCCGCCCGAGGGGGCGGCGTCCATGCCGAAAAATCGAGCCGGATGGACGCCCGACAATGCGTCAGGCTTGCCCTTGGCAGTGGATCACTGGCCGTGCTTGGCCAACCATTCCTTCATCATGGCGATCTCGCCCTCCTGGGCCTTGATCACCCCTTCGGCGAGCTTGCGGATTTCCGCATCCTTGCCGTATTGCAGCTGGATCTTGGCCATGTCGATCGCCCCCTGGTGATGGGGGATCATGCCGCGAACGAAGTCGACATCGGCATTGCCGGAAAATTCGATCGCCATGTCGGAGTGCATCTTGCCGTTGGCCTTAGCGAAGGCGACGCTGGACGGACCCTGGTCGCCGACCGGCTGGCTCATGTCCATGGTTGCGGTGTGGCCTTCGTGGCTGGTGCTGTCCTGGGCGGAAGCAACAGTGGCGAGAAGAACGGCGGATGCGGTGAAGAGTGCTTTGATAAGCATGGGTTTTCCTTTGTCTTTGAGACGGAATTCAGGTTTCGGCGACAGGCGCCGTGTATGCGTAACCGGGATTGTCAGACGCGGGGAGGGGGATCGAGCGGCGCGGCTGGCCAGGAGGAAAAGGCGATGGTGACCGTCGGCGCTTCGGCAGCGCGGGGCTGCTCGCCGGAAGCCGCAATCCTGAGATCGGCCGGCAAGGTCAGGCAGGCGGCGCAATGCGGGGTGTGATCCGTCTTGCCGGGATGCGGACAATCGGTATTCGCCTGATCGGCAACAGCGATCATCTTCGCTTCGGACTGCATCGCGGCGCCATGCATGGCATGACCGCCGGCGGCCGGTTCGACGGCGACGCTTGCGACGACAACATCCGCACCGGCCGGCATCGCCCACGCCATGCCGGTGAACGGCATGGCGCCATAGGCCAGGGCGGCAAGGACAAGCAGGGTGCGGATCAGCGATCTCATGGCGCCGAAGGTTAAGCGTGATTTCGTCGAAAGCAAGGCCGGTCCAGATTTCGTGATGGCCTACCCTTCTCAAGGGGCTCAGGCGGCAATGACCTTGTGCACGATCCGGTAGTTCCGGTTTTCCTCGCCGAGCGGCACGACCGGCCAGTCCCATTCGGCGCCATGCGGGGGAACCGCGACCCCATGCAGCAGGTCGATCCGTTCGTGAAGGTGCCCGGTCCTGTCGATCAGCTCATAGGCGATGTCGGTGAGCAGACAGGTCGGTGCCGGCAAGCCGGCCAGCCCGTCGAGATGGGCGCGGATCAGTCGCGGCAGCGCGTCTGCCGGCATCCGCCCCTCCATCTCCCGTTCCAGCCGCTTCTTGGCGCCTATGCCGATCTGCGACAGAAGATTGGCCGAGACCACGAAATCGAGATAGGGCACCTGCCGCAGGAAGCCGAGGGGATCGGGCTCGCCGCCGGCCGCCAGCGCGTCATAGCCGGAAAGATCGCGCTCGATCAGCCGGACATTCTTCAGGCCCTTCGACGCGAGCCACATCCGCACGCTCGCCAGATGGACGAGATCGACCAGCACGACCGTGTCGAAGGCACGGGAAAGCGCGATGATCGGTACGTCGCGCAACAGGCCGGAGCCGAGCACCACGGCGGTGCGGCGCTGCCTGAGTTTGGCCATCGCCGCAAGGATCGCCGCCTTGCTGTTTTCCTCATGCTCCCGCCAATCGGCGGCACAACGCCCGGCGCGCGACCAGAGATTGACGGAATATCGGATGAAGGGACGGTGGCTGGGCGCGGTCAGCGGCCAGGTCGCGGCATAGTTCAGGGCTTCGAGGATCATGGGTTACCGATAGATTTGCGAGCGGTGGCGCATTCATAGCGGTCCTTCGCCGAGTAATGTTTCCTCAGCCTTGCCCGCGTTTTCCTGTCGCAAACTTTCTTCGCGCGAAATCCGGGCGATGAGGACGTCAACCAGATAAGCCTCAAGGCTCATGCCCGCCGCGGCCGCATGCCGCTCATGCCCGGCATGCATTTCGTCCGGCATGTCGATCGTCATCTGCCTGTTCATCGGCCGACCCCTCGTTTGGCCAAGAATATACCACCCGTTCGCCCTGCCTTCCAGCCTTCGCCCTTGCCGCCAAAACCTTGATCCTCTAAGACACCGACACATTTCAAAACGAAGAAATCCGGTGCCCGCATCATGAGCGAAAAGACCAAGAAGCCGCAGAAACTGAGAGCCCGCCTGCCGCGCGGCTTCGTCGATCGCGAGGCGGCCGACATTCGTGCGGTCAACGAGATGACGGCGAAGATCCGCGAAGTCTACGAGCGCTATGGTTTCGACCCGGTCGAGACGCCGCTGTTCGAATATACCGATGCGCTCGGCAAGTTCCTGCCCGATGCCGACCGGCCGAACGAGGGCGTCTTCTCGCTGATGGACGACGACGAGCAGTGGATGTCGCTGCGCTATGACCTCACCGCGCCGCTCGCCCGCCATGTCGCGGAAAATTTCAACGAGATCCAGCTGCCCTACCGCACCTATCGCGCCGGCTATGTCTTCCGCAACGAAAAGCCCGGCCCCGGCCGCTTCCGCCAGTTCATGCAGTTCGACGCGGATTCGGTCGGCGCGCCGGGCGTCCAGTCGGACGCCGAGATGTGCATGATGATGGCCGACACCATGGAAGCGCTCGGCATCAAGCGCGGCGACTACGTCATCCGGGTGAACAACCGCAAGGTTCTCGACGGCGTGATGGAGGCAATCGGCCTCGGCGGCGAGGAGAACGCCGGCCGTCGGCTGAATGTGCTGCGGGCGATCGACAAGCTGGACAAGTTTGGCCCGGAAGGCGTGAAGCTGCTGCTTGGCGAAGGCCGCAAAGACGAGTCTGGCGACTTCACCAAAGGTGCGGGGCTTGATGCCGATACGATTGATATCCTAGTTGAGACTATTGCGTTTGAAGAACTAACCGAACCTATGGTCGGAGCAGATTCGGTCGATTTCCCAAACCCTTACTATTACCCGCCGCGAGGTTGGTCGGAACAACAGAAATCTGAATGCGGTAGGTTAATAGAATTAAACAAAAGTGGTAGGGCTCGGTCTCCTCACCCATTCTGGTACTATTTGGGCTTGGTCGCGCTCCTCTATGAGCTGAATGACAGTCTTGTAGAGGCTCTGACAGAGCTGGAGCTAATTGCTGATCTAGTTATCGGATCTGGCTATGACGATCGAGTGAAGCTTGACCCCTCATGTGTCCGCGGCCTCGAATACTACACCGGCCCGGTCTACGAAGCCGAACTGACCTTCGACGTCACCAACGAGAAGGGCGAAAAGGTCGTCTTCGGCTCGGTCGGTGGCGGCGGGCGTTATGACGGGCTCGTCTCGCGTTTCATGGGGCAGCCGGTTCCGGCCACGGGCTTCTCCATCGGCGTCTCGCGCCTGATGACGGCGCTGAAGAACCTCGGCAAGCTCGGCGCGGACGAGGTCCTGGCGCCGGTACTCGTCACCGTCATGGACGGCGACGTCGAGAGCATGGGCCGCTATCAGCGCTTCACCCAGGCGCTGCGCAACGAAGGCATCCGCGCCGAAATGTACCAGGGCAACTGGAAGAAGTTCGGCAACCAGCTGAAATATGCCGACCGCCGCGGCTCGCCGATCGCCATCATTCAGGGCGGCGACGAGCGTGCGCAAGGCGTGGTGCAGATCAAGGACCTGATCGAGGGCAAGCGCCTGTCGGGCGAGATCACCGACAATGCCGAATGGCGCGAGGCCCGCGTCGCGCAGGACGTCGTGCCGGAAGCCGACCTCGTCGCCAAGGTCATGGAAATCCTCGAGGCCCAGGCGGAAGATCGTCGTCGGGCAAAGCAGGCCGATGTCTGAGATCGCGGCTTTTCCCCTCCCCAACCCTCCCCACAGGGGGGAGGGGGCCGGTCGGCGCTTGCCGCGAATGTCGGGGATTTCCTGCGCGCGAGGAGTGTCTGGCGGCATGCCGAGCCGCTACCCCCCTCTGCCCTGCCGGGCATCTCTCCCACAAGGGGGGAGATCGGTTGCCGCCTGCCGCTCGGTCCTCGCTAGACCCGGTGCCGGCTTGGTCGCTACTTCTGCCTTCAGCGACGGTGCGATTGACGGTGGGTCTCTTCCTTGCGCCGAGGGGTCGGTTTTGGCCGATCTCCCCCCTTGTGGGGGAGATGCCCGGCAGGGCAGAGGGGGGCGGTCTCGTGCCTTCGCGTCAATCTCTCCTGTTGTGCCAAGGGTCGAGGCGACGAAAAGCTTTGCCTCGAAGACGAGAGCCGTCCCATGCCGCTGATCAACATGCCCGACTTCGCCGGAACCCTTCTCGACGAATTCGCCGCCCGCGCGACGGAGAGGGTCGACACGCCGGTGATTCAGCCCGCCGAGCCTTTTCTCGACATGGCCGGCGAGGATCTGCGCCGCCGCATCTTCATGACCGAGAACGAGCGGGGGGCAAGCCTGTGCCTGCGTCCGGAATTCACCATTCCCGTCTGCCTGCGCCACATCGAGACCGCGACCGGCACGCCGAAGCGCTATGCCTATCTCGGCGAAGTGTTTCGCCAGCGCCGCGACGGTGCCGATGAATTCTACCAGGCCGGCATCGAGGATCTCGGCGATACCGGCATTGCCAGCGCCGACGCCCGCGCCATCGGTGACGCCCATGCCATCCTTGCCCGACTGCTCCCCGGCCGCACGCTCGTCGTGACGCTCGGCGATCAGGCGGTGTTCGAGGCGGTGGTCAAGGCGCTCGGCCTGCCCGCCGGCTGGCAGAAGCGGCTGATCCAGGCCTTCGGCAATCCCGAACAGATCGACCAGCTGCTGAGGAAGCTCGGCAGCCCCAATCCTGTGCAGGGCCTCGATCCGGAGATCGTCGAGATGGTGTCGAGCGGCCGCGACTGGGCGCTGATCGCCCGGATCGACGAGACCATGCAGGCGACCGGCTATTCCACCAATGCCAGCCGCTCGCCGACCGAAATCGCCAGGCGCCTGAAGGAAAAACTGGAACTGGCCGAGACCCGGCTCGACGGCGCGGCCCTGCTGCTGCTGCGCGAGTTTCTCTCGCTCGAACTGCCGCTGTCGGAAGCCTCCGCCGCGCTGGCCGGCTTTGCCGATGCCGCCGGCCTGAAGCTCGGTTCGGCCCTGTCGCGCTTCGACGAGCGCGTCGCCGCCCTTGCCAATATCGGCCTTGATCTTACCCGGATCAATTATCGCGCCGCCTTCGGCCGTCCGCTCGACTACTATACCGGCCTGGTCTACGAGATCGGGGTCAAGGGTGAGCCGGCAGTGCTGGCCGGCGGCGGTCGTTTCGATCGTCTGCTGACCCTGCTTGGCGCGGAAAACCATATCCCGGCCGTCGGCTTCTCGCTCTGGCTCGACCGCATCGAAACGGAAAGGGCGCGCACATGATCACCATCGGGCTGCCCTCCAAGGGCCGGATGAAGGACGACTGCCAGGCGATCTTCGAGCGTGCCGGCATGAGGATCGTCGCCGTCGGCAATGACCGCTCCTATCGCGGTCGTGTCGAAGGCATGGACGATATCGAGATCGCCTTTCTTTCGGCCTCGGAAATCGCCCGCGAGATCGGCGCCGGCACGGTCGATTTCGGCGTGACCGGCGAAGACCTGATCCGCGAAGGGCTGGCGGAAGCCGACAAGCGGGTCGAGATCTGCGCGCGCCTGGGCTTTGGCCATGCCGACGTGGTCGTCGCCGTCCCGGAAATCTGGCTCGACGTCGACACCATGGCCGACCTTGGCGACGTTGCTGCCGAGTTCCGCACCCGCCACGGCCGCCGCCTGGCGATCGCCACCAAATACTGGCGCCTGACCCAGCAGTTCTTCTCGAGCCAGCACGGCATCCAGCTCTACCGCATCGTCGAAAGCCTCGGCGCGACGGAAGGGGCACCTGCCGCCGGCCAGGCCGACATCATCGTCGACATCACCTCGACCGGCTCGACGCTCAAGGCCAATCACCTGAAGATCCTGTCCGACGGCGTCATCCTGAAATCCGAGGCCTGCCTGGTCCGGGCCCGCAAGCCCGAACACGAGGGCGACACCCGGGTGGCCGAGATCGTCGCGGCGGTCCGCGCGGTCTTGTGAGGCGGCCATGAGCGAAGCGGAGCGGGTGATCGGTCTCTACGAGCGCCACGCCCGCGCCTTCGACGACATCCGCTCGAAACACCTGTTTGAAAAGCCGTGGCTCGACCGCTTTGCCGCAAACCTACCCAGAGGGGCTGCCGTGCTCGACATCGGCTGCGGCTCCGGCGAGCCGATGGCGGCCGAACTCCTGGCCCGCGGCCTTGCCGTTACGGGCGTCGATTCCTCCGAAACGCTGATCGGCCTTTGCCGTGAACGATTTCCCTCCGCCGACTGGCGCGTGGCCGACATGCGGAGCCTTGCGCTCGGCCGGACCTTCGATGCGCTTCTCGCCTGGCACAGCTTCTTCCACCTGATGCCCGACGAGCAGCGGGCGATGTTTCCGCTCTTCGCCGCCCATTCGGCGGGTGGTGCCATGCTGATGTTCACCTCGGGGCCTCGCGAGGGCGTGGCGGTCGGCAGCTTCGAGGGCGAGCCGCTCTATCACGCGAGCCTTGGCCCTGAGGAATACCGGCGGCATCTTGGGGAGAACGGTTTCACGGTGGTCGACCACGTGGCCGAGGATCCGGGCTGCGGCGGCGCCACGGTCTGGCTGGCCCGCAAGGACTGAACGGGACGCAAAAAAAACCGCCGGATCGCTCCGGCGGTTCTGGGGCAGGGAACTGAGTTCGTTCAGGCGGCGACGGCCACGCCGCGGCGGGCGTCGAGCGAATAGGCGCCCGGGCCGAAGGTGGCGAGCAGGATATAGGCGCCGGCCAGCGTGATGTTCTTCATCATCATGATCTGGTTGAGCACGGTCAGCCAGCCGTTTGCGGCAGCCGGAAAGTCCGGAACGTTGATCGCCGAGCCGTGGAAGACGACGCCGGTGAATACGCAGAACAGAGCGAGCAGCCAGCCGGTGACCTTGGTCTGGAAGCCGACGAGGACGAACAGGCCGGCAACCAGTTCGAAGAGACCGGCGAGATAGGCGAGCGCGGTTGCCGCGGGCAGGCCGGCGCCGGTGATCATGCCGGCGGTGCCGGCCGGGTCGATCAGCTTGCCGAAGCCGGAATAGATGAAGATGAAGGAGAGGAGGATGCGGGCGATGAGGATGATGGCATTGTTGCTGCTGGACATGTGAGGCTCCTGGGCGCGGCTTGTGTATGGGCCGGTGCGCTGCTGGTTGAATTTCCTGGAGCGGTTGTCTCACCTCTTCGCTGTCGGCGATAGATAGACGATCCTTGACTATTCGTTCAATAAAACGAAACGATCAACGCGGTCCTCCGGCGGCGACCGGCCACAGGCGAGGTGCGACTGGCGTCAATGAAATGGATCAGGAAAGTACGCGCAGCGGGGCTGAGGCGGCCAGCTTGAAGCGCGGGAAGACGAACATGCCGAGCATGCTGCCCGCACTCGTTTGCTCGAGTCCATCGGACTCGCCGACGCAGAAGACCGGCTGGCGATGGCCGTTGGGCAGGCCAATCGTCGTCGAATAGCAGAAATGCGAGGACGTCGTTGCCGCCTGTTCGAAGAGCTCGAGAATATGGGCCCGATCATTCGGGTCGTAGCAGCGCATCATGCTGAGCAGTCCGCATTCGGGTGTGTTCAGTCCGTGCAGCAAGGTCGCCCGCTCGCCGAGCTTGATGACGCCATTCGACAGGTCGCCGACCCAGCCCTCCGAAACGGTGAACTGGGCTAAGGCGTCACTTTCGCCATTCTCAGGTTCGGGAAATCCCGTGCTGAACGATACTGCAAGACTGGCTCTGGCAATCTTAAACAAGGCTGTCCCCAGGCATGTGCCGATTTACGCGTTATTGTTCTCGGATCAGTTTCAGTTGCGGGCGCAGCGGGGCGCCCGTCGTCGTCTTCTGCCTTCGCGCTTCTCTTGCCTGAAGGCCCGCGTCAAGCGCACCGTCAGCAAAAGGACGCGAAGTATGTCAACTAATCATAAACGCATGCTGTAGAGTAGGCGCTTCGCGCATAGGTTACAACCACCCCGTTCCCCCGTCGATGTCCGGCCAAGCGGCCATTTACCAATGGTGGTGCCACCCCCGTAGCGATCACCCTGGCATTTCAATCATCCGCCGAAGCGTTATAAATATTTCACGTGGTCCGCAATGCGATTTTTCGCGTTCGCGAGTATTTTTTAAATAACGCGAATATCCACGCGATCACCGCATCCGCCCCCTAGCGACATAGGGGCATCTTTGCAGATAGCACGGTTCTTGAAATGCGAGAATGCCTCATTTTCATCTATGGGTTCATATTTTTGGGCGCGCGATGCAACCCAGGCGAAAAAGACCCGTGCCCGTGCACTCTGCCGCGCGCGTTTGCGGAGGCAGACGCGACAAAGATTCTGAAATGCCGGGATAAATCGGAGGTTTCATTATCACCTCCGAATGTGAATACAAACGCATAGCCGGAAGTGACGTGCAGTTGCATAAGGCTTCGCTTGTGCTTTGTCCCGATTCGCTGCCGGAGTGGAACAAGGGCCGGACCACCTGCGCTGCAAACGGAAAAAAGGGCGATCCGAAGACCGCCCTTTCGTCAGACTGAACCGGTTGGATCAGTGCGACAGGCTTCTCGCCTATCACATCATGTCCATGCCGCCCGTTCGGCGCGCTTGACGCGCCGAACTGCTCTAAGTGCATGGGCGAAGCTTTATGGCCATGGCTGCGATAGGCTTCTCGCCTATCACATCATGTCCATGCCGCCCGTTCGGCGCGCTTGACGCGCCGAACTGCTCTAAGTGCATGGGCGAAGCTTTATGGCCATGGCTGCGATAGGCTTTTCGCCTATCACATCATGTCCATGCCGCCCATGCCGCCCATACCGCCCGGCATGCCGCCGGCCGATTCCTTCTTCGGAAGTTCGGCAATCATGGCTTCGGTGGTGATCAGCAGCGAAGCAACCGAAGCTGCGTTCTGCAGGGCGGTGCGGACAACCTTGAGCGGATCGACGATACCCATGGCGATCATGTCGCCGAATTCGCCAGTCTGGGCGTTGTAGCCGAAGTTGTCGGTGTCGCTCTCGAGGATCTTGCCAACAATGATCGAACCTTCGTCGCCAGCGTTTTCAGCGATCTGGCGAACCAGCGACTGAAGAGCCTTGCGAACGATGTTGATGCCGGCTTCCTGATCGTCGTTTGCACCCTTGACGGTGATCTTGACGGAAGAGCGCAGGAGAGCGGTACCGCCGCCGGGGACGATGCCTTCCTGAACAGCAGCGCGCGTCGCGTTCAGAGCGTCGTCGATGCGGTCCTTGCGTTCCTTGACTTCGATTTCCGTCGAGCCGCCAACGCGGATCACGGCAACGCCGCCAGCGAGCTTGGCAAGACGTTCCTGCAGCTTTTCGCGGTCGTAGTCAGAGGTGGTTTCTTCGATCTGAGCCTTGATCTGGGAAACGCGGCCTTCGATGTCCGACTTCTGGCCGGCACCATCGACGATCGTGGTGTTTTCCTTGGTGATCGAGATCTTCTTGGCGCGGCCGAGCATGTCGAGCGTGACATTTTCGAGCTTGATGCCGAGGTCTTCGGAAATGACAGTGCCGCCCGACAGGATGGCGATGTCTTCCAGCATGGCCTTGCGGCGATCGCCGAAGCCCGGAGCCTTGACGGCAGCGATCTTCAGGCCGCCACGCAGCTTGTTGACGACGAGCGTTGCAAGAGCTTCGCCTTCGACGTCTTCAGCGATGATGACGAGCGGCTTGCCCGACTGTACGACGGCTTCGAGAACCGGCAGCATGGCCTGGAGGTTCGAGAGCTTCTTCTCGTGGAGGAGAATGTAAGCGTCGTCGAGATCGGCGATCATCTTTTCCGGGTTGGTCACGAAGTAGGGCGACAGGTAGCCGCGGTCGAACTGCATGCCTTCGACGACTTCGAGTTCGGTTTCAGCGGTCTTGGCTTCTTCGACGGTGATGACACCTTCGTTGCCGACCTTCTGCATGGCTTCAGCGATATCGCGGCCGACCTGTACGTCGCCGTTTGCCGAGATCGTGCCGACCTGTGCGACTTCTTCCGAAGTCGAGATCTTCTTGGCCTTGCTCTGCAGGTCCTTGACGACTTCCGTCACGGCCAGATCGATACCGCGCTTCAGGTCCATCGGGTTCATGCCGGCAGCAACGGCCTTGTTGCCTTCGCGAACGATGGCCTGGGCCAGAACGGTCGCGGTCGTGGTGCCGTCGCCGGCGATGTCGTTGGTCTTCGAAGCAACTTCGCGGACCATCTGGGCGCCCATGTTTTCGAACTTGTCTTCAAGTTCGATTTCCTTGGCAACCGATACGCCGTCCTTGGTGATGCGCGGAGCGCCGAAGGACTTGTCGATGATGACGTTACGACCCTTGGGGCCGAGCGTTACCTTGACGGCGTCAGCGAGGATATCGACGCCGCGCAGCATTTTTTCGCGCGCAGTGCGGCCGAATTTGATTTCTTTAGCAGCCATTTTCAAAACTCCCGGGCATCAGCCCATTGGTGAATTGTTGATTTTGGGAAGAGGTGACCGGCTAAATCAGCCGATGACGCCCATGATGTCGGCTTCCTTCATGATCAGAAGGTCTACGCCGTCGAGCTTGACTTCGGTGCCCGACCACTTGCCGAACAGGACGCGGTCGCCGACCTTGACGTCGAGCGGAACGATCTTGCCGTGGTCGTCGCGGACGCCCGAACCGACAGCAATGATTTCGCCTTCAGCCGGCTTTTCCTTGGCAGTGTCAGGAATGATGATGCCGCCCTTGGTCTTTTCTTCGGACTCGACGCGCTTGACTACAACGCGGTCGTGAAGCGGACGGAAAGTTGTGCTTGCCATTGTCTAATCCCTCGATCAAATGACATGGGCAGGTCCTCAAGAGACCCGCGTGGATATTGTTAGCACTCCCTTATGGCGAGTGCTAGCGAGCTGGAGATAAGGACGGGCCTTGAGCGAGTCAAGCGTGGGCTCGAAAAAAGATCGCCACTTCTGACGGTTGGCGATCGTCTCGGCGAGACGGGCAGGCGGTCAGTGGATCGGAGGCTTCTGGCTCACCCCTCCACCGGACGAAAGACCCCGAAAACACCTGTTATGCCGCGCTCCGCCATGAAGGCGGCGGGATCGAAACCCGACTTCGCGTAGAAGGCGCCGACGGCGGATTTTGCCGCGTCCAGCGCCTGCCGGTCGCGCCACTCGACGATGGTAGCGATCTTAACCATGTCGTCATTTTCACTCGCCGACAGGACCACGCGATTGTAGAGGCAGCCGGGCAGCGTGTCGAAATAGCCGTGAATGATAGCCAGCCGGTCCTCGAAGGCGGACTGGTGCACTGTGGGGCACGCGAAGGTGTCTATCCTGAAGATGCTGGAAACCGGTGGTGCCGCGGCCTCGCTGGCGGCGATGTCGATCTGGTGCGGTGATGTTGCGCTCATCCGGGAATTCCTTTGCTGGTTGCCGATGGACGCCCGGCAATGTACGACCTCAACAATGGTTGAGATCAAGCGCAAAGATTCGGAAAGCTCGGGCCGAACGGGTGCAATCGTGTCGCTCAGCGTCGGCGAGGTCGCGGCACGCGCCGGCGTGGCGGTTTCGGCCCTGCATTTCTACGAGCGCGAGGGGCTGATCCGCAGCTGGCGCAGCGCCGGCAACCAGCGGCGTTATCCGCGCGGTGTGCTGCGCCGGGTCGCCCTCATCAAGACCGCGCAGCGCCTGGGCCTGCCGCTGGCGCGGATCGCCGAGGCGCTTGCGGAACTGCCCGCCGACCGGCCGCCGACCGCGGCCGACTGGCGGCGGCTGTCCGCCTCTTGGCGCGACGATCTCAATGCGCGGATCGCAACCATGGAGGCGCTGCGCGACCAGCTCGACACCTGCATCGGCTGCGGCTGCCTTTCTCTCGATGCCTGTCCCCTTCGCAATCCTGACGACGAGTTGCGCAATAGTGGCGCCGGAGCGCACCTTCTGCCTTGATTCGTCAGGGCAATGCCGCTTTGGTGACGCGCCGGATCAGGGAGCAGCATGTGACGACCGTTGAACAGGAAACCATCCCGCAGCCGACATTCGGCGAATTCCTGTCCGCATTCCTGCGCATCGGTCTGATGAGCTTCGGCGGCCCGGCGGCCCAGATCGCCCTGATGCACCGCATCTGCGTCGATGAAAAACGCTGGGTATCCGAGGACCGCTTCCTGCATGCGCTGAACTTCTGCATGCTGCTGCCAGGGCCGGAAGCCCAGCAGCTTGCGACCTATATCGGCTGGCTGACGCACGGCGTGCGCGGCGGCATGGTTGCCGGCCTGCTCTTCGTCCTGCCGGGTCTCGCCGTCATCCTCGGCCTGTCGACGCTCTATGCCTATTATCACGACGTCGGCTGGGTCGCCGGTCTGTTCTTCGGCCTGAAGGCCGCGATCCTTGCCATCGTCGTCGAGGCCGTGGTGCGCATCGGCCGCCGGGCGCTCAAGACGCGGTTCCATCGCCTCGTCGCGCTTTCCGCATTCCTCGCCCTGTTCGCCTTCGCTCTGCCCTTTCCGCTCGTCGTGCTGATGGCCGGGCTCGCCGGTCTGGCCGAGGCGCGGATGGTTGCGCGGGACGGCGGCGCGCGGCACGTCGCCGACCTCGATGGCCCGACCTCGGCGCCGCCCCGACCGCTTGGGCGCTCGCTCGCCACGCTCGCCTTCTGGCTCATCGTCTGGCAGGCGCCGCTACTTCCGCTCTGGCTGCTCTCCGGCGAAAGCGGCCTTGCCGAGGTCTTCGCCTTCTTTTCCCGCATGGCGCTCGTCACCTTCGGCGGCGCCTACGCGGTTCTCGCCTATGTCGCGCAGGTGGCAGTCGACCAGTATCACTGGCTGAAACCGGGCGAAATGCTGGACGGCCTGGCGCTCGCCGAAACGACGCCCGGTCCCCTGGTGCTGGTGCTCTCCTATGTCGGCTTCCTCGCCGGCTTTCGTGACGCCGGCGGCCTGCCGCCTTTCCTCGGCGGAATGCTTGGCGGGTTGCTCGCCGCCTGGGCGACCTTCGTGCCGAGCTTCGTCTGGATCTTCGCCGGCGCGCCCTATGTCGAGCGGCTGCGCGGCAATCGCATGATCACGGCAGCACTGTCGGCGATCACGGCGGCCGTGGTCGGCGTCATCCTCAACCTCGCCGTCTGGTTCGCCCTGCATGTTCTGTTCGCCGAGGTCGGGCGCTGGTCCATCTGGCCGGTCGCCACTCAGGCTCCGGGTCAGGCAGCCCCCGCCTTCTCCGTCTCCCTGCCACTGCCGGACCCGGCGACTCTCGATCCGGCGGCCCTGGTCCTGGCCCTCCTGTCGGCGGTGATGATCTTCGTTCTGAAGCAGGGCATGGGCCGCACCCTATTGGTCGCCGCCGCTCTCGGCCTCCTCTATCGCTTGTGGATCTGAGCGCGCGCATCCCCGGCAAATTTCCGTCCGCCCCGGCAAAGGCCCTTGCCTTCCGGGCATTCCTTTGCAATGTCAGCCCTTGCATTTTTACAGTCAGGAACAGCGAATGGCCGAGCGCATTTCCACCTTGAGCGATGTCACCGAACGTTACGACGTCATCCTTTGCGACGTCTGGGGCGTGCTGCACAACGGTATCGACGCCTTTCCGGCCGCCTCCGAGGTGCTGACCGAGGCCCGTGCCGCCGGTGTCTCCGTCGTTCTCATCACCAATTCGCCGCGCCGTTCGCAGGACGTCATCAACCAGCTACGCATGATCGGCGTCGCCGACACCGCCTATGACCGGATCGTCACCTCGGGCGACGTGACCCGCACGCTGATCGCCGCCGGCCCGAAGAAGATCTTCTTCCTCGGCCCCGACCGCGACCTCAACCTGCTCGACGGCCTCGACGTCGTTCGCGTGCCCGCCGAACAGGCCGAGGCCATCGTCTGCACCGGCTTTTTCGACGACGAGACCGAGACGCCGGAAGACTATCACGACATGCTGGTCGCCTTTGCCGCCCGAAAGGCGCCGCTGATCTGCGCCAATCCCGACCTGATCGTCGAGCGCGGCCATCGCATGATCCCCTGCGCCGGTGCGGTTGCCGCCTATTACGAACAGCTCGGCGGCGCGACCCGCATCGCCGGCAAGCCGCACAGCCCGATCTACGAGGCCTCCCTCGTGGCCGCCGCCGAAGCCCACAGGGGCCCGGTCGACAAGCGCCGCGTCCTGGCGATCGGCGACGGCATGCCGACCGACGTGCGCGGTGCGCTCGATGCCGGTCTCGACCTTCTCTATATCTCCGGCGGCATCCATGCGGCCGAATACACGGTCAACGGCAAGCCGGACGAGGCGATCCTCAATGCCTGGCTGAAGCGCGAGAATGCCGCACCGAGTTACTGGATGCAGAGGCTCGCCTGACGCGAGGGCCGACATGATGAACCTGTCGCAAGCCACCCCCCTCTGCCCTGCCGGGCATCTCCCCCACAAGGGGGGAGATCGATCCGCGGTGGCGTCCCAAGCCCACCGGGCCGCGACCCGTTCGGCATTTCATGCAAGACGTCGGCAGCTCCAGCCGATTTCCCCCCTTGAGGGAGCGATGGCCGGCAGGCCAGAGGGGGGTAACCGGACGTCTCCCGGTCTGCCGTCTCGCGGAGGCAATTCATGACCGTCTTTCACCGCAACGAGAAGAAGAAGCCCCTGCCGGAAAAGCTGAAGGGCGGGGTGATCGCCATCGGCAATTTCGACGGCGTGCATCGCGGCCACCAGACCGTGCTCAACCGGGCTCTGGAACTGGCGAAGAGCCGCGGCGTTCCGGCCCTGGTGCTGACCTTCGAGCCGCATCCGCGCACCGTCTTCAATCCCGACAAGCCTGTGTTCCGGCTGTCCCCGGCGCCGGTCCGCGCCCAGGTGCTCGAGGCCATGGGCTTCCACTCGGTCATCGAATATCCCTTCGACCGTGAATTCGCCTCGCGCTCGGCCGAGGAGTTCGTCCGCTCGATCCTGGTCGACTGGCTCGGCGCCACCGAGGTCGTGACCGGCTTCGACTTCCATTTCGGCAAGGGGCGCGAGGGCGGCCCCGCCTTCCTGATGGAGGCCGGCAAGCGCAACGGTTTCGGCGTGACGCTGGTCGATGCCTTCCGCGATGAAGGCGCCGAGGTCGTCTCGTCGAGCCGCATCCGCCGCCTGCTCGCCGAGGGCAATGTGTCCGAGGCCGCCGGCCTGCTTGGCTATCGCTTCACCGTCGAGGCCGAGGTCATCAAGGGCCAGCAGCTCGGCCGCACGCTGGGCTATCCGACGGCCAACATGGCGCTCGCGCCTGAGGCCGAGCTTAAGGCCGGCATCTATGCGGTCCGCCTGCGCCGGGCTAACGGCAGCCTGCACGATGGCGTCGCCAGCTTCGGCTATCGCCCGACGGTCACCGACAATGGCGCGCCGCTGCTGGAAACCTTCCTCTTCGATTTTTCCGGCGATCTCTATGGCGAGCACTGTCGCGTCTCTTTCTTCGGCCATCTGCGCGACGAGCTGAAGTTCACCGGGCTGGAACCGCTGGTCGAACAGATCCGCAAGGACGAGGAAGAGGCGAGGGCGCTTCTCGCAGGCGTCAGGCCGCTCGGCGAACTGGATGCCAAGATCGCGTTTTGACGACCGGAGGGCGGCCCGGCGCGTCTCCTGAGGCGCTTATGGAATCCTGACGACGTGATGCGCCCTTCATAATCGATACCTGACATCCCCGAGCTTATTTTACTCTCGTCTTTCAATGAAGTTGGCGAGAGTGGTCCTTACCGAAGAAGCACATGGCGGGATGCATCTGCGTCGAGCGTCGCTGTGCGGTGACCGGGCACACCCGGATCGGCAAGGCTCATTCGTTCCGCCGGAACGGATCAACCCATGCATACCTCGATTTTCATCGACGGCCTCCCTTTGACTGCGAGCCAGAGGATCGACCAGCTCACGGACCGATTGGCCGCTCTGCCCAAGGCGTCCGAGCATCATATCTGGGAAGCCTATACTCTGCTCGAATGTCTGTCCGCCTGCCGGCACGACGACCGCGACCGCCGCTATTTCCGGGACCTGATGGATGCGTCGGCACACCTGGAAGCGCTGCTGTTCCTGTTGGCGCGCTCGAGACCCGCGCTCGAGCTGCACCATCTCAGCCTGTCCGACGGCGTGTGGAGTTGCCGGTTGATCGTCGGGTCGGCGGACCGGTCCCTGTGCGGTGCCGCAGTTCATCCTGATCGCAACGCGGCGATCTTGCTCGCCTTGATCCGTGCCGCGGGTAGCTCGGCTTTCTCCGGGGGGCACGACGATGCCTGACGCCAAAGCCCTGCCAGATGGCCTCTACAGCGATCTCGTCACCCCGTTTCGCGACGGCGCCTTCGATGGCGTCGGGTTTGCAGGTCTGATCGAATGGCACATGCGCGGCGGCGTCAGCGGCATCGTCGTATGTGGCGAGGCGGGCGAAGCGCCGACGCTCAGCCGCCAGGAGCGGGCGGAAATCATCCGCATCGCGGTCGATGTCGCAGCGAACGAGGTGCCCGTTCTCGTCGGCGTCGGAACGAATTGCACGCGCACCACCGTCGAGTTGGCGCTGGAAGCGAGGACCCTGGGCGCGCACGCCGTCGTGGCGGTCCTGCCCTATTACAGCAAACCGACGCAGGAGGGGGTCTTGCACCATTTCCGGAGTGTCAGTGATGCCGTGGACATGCCGCTCCTGATCGCCAATGCGCCCGGTCGAACCGCGATCGATCTTGGCCCGGACTTGATGGAACGGCTCGCGGACCTGGCGAATATCGCGGGTATCGTAGACTGCACCGGGGATCTTTCGCGGCGCGGGACTTTCCCGGCCGCGTGCAGCCAGCAGATCCGGCACTACTCCGGACATGACCTGACCGCGCTGCCGTTTTGCCTCATGGGCGGACGCGGTGTCCTCTCGATCGCGGCCAATGCAGCCCCGCGATTGTTCGCATCCATGTACCACGCCCAGCAGAACGGCAATGTATCGGCCGCCACCACATTGAACCGACGGCTGATGCCGCTCGTCCTGGCCTTGGAACGAGAACACGCCGTTGTCGCTGCCAAGCTTGCCTTGTCTTGCCTGTTGGGCCTGACCACGGAGGTTCGCCTGCCGCTGTTACCACTCGATCCTGCGACAGAGGAGGCCGTGCGCAATGCCTTGTCGATGGTCGGTGACCAGCATCGCCCCCTCAGGCTTCGGGCGTGAAGCTCAAGCAAATCGGAAACACATTCTGAAAGGACAGACCTATGACCAGATATGTCAGGCGTGCCTCGCAATCTCACCGCACCCCGCGGTTTACGGTGGGTCGCGACCATCACGGCTGGTGGGTCGTGCATGATGGCGCGGGCCTTGTCGGCGGCATCTTCGCGAGTGAAGATGCCGCGATGCATTTCGCCATGGGCGAATGCGCACGTTCCGCCTGCAGGGTCCGGCGTGCGGCGCGCTCGGAAGTCGTCGAACTGGGCAGCTTCACCAGCGATACCGCTGGCCCACTGACGCAGCGTCAGTTCAGGCCCGATCCCGGTCACAGATAAGATCGGCTCCCAGCCGTCTCGGGTGGTTGACCCTGCGGCAGAATTCACGCCTAGTGCGCAGCCGAGAGCCGAAGATCGAAAAAGAGCAGGAACCGAAATCGCATGGCCAGCCCGCCGCGTCGCCCCGTCAGTCCCAAGGATGCCGCCGAGGCATTGTTCAAGCCGGCCCCGAAGCCGGTCGCTGCCGCCGTGGAGCGGCGCGCCCTGCCGGAAACCAGGGAAATTGTGTCGATCAAGATCGACAGCGCCGTCCTCGAATATTTCCAGAAGGACGGACCGGGCTGGCAGGATCGCATCAATGACGCGCTGCGCGCCGTCGTGAAGGCCGACGGCGCCGAATAGGCGACCCGTGTGCGCCTGCCACCAAGCCTCTTCCTTTTCCCGGTAAAAACCCTTAAACAACGCCCACAATGACCAGGGTTCGGCTGACCATATCCCTTCGAATTATGGGCCCGGCCTTCCGCGCGCTGTGAAAGCTGCCGGAGGGTCCGGGTTTTCGGCGTTTCTCCAGACGCTCTCCGTCACCGCGACTTCCAAGACCAATGCGCGACCCTAATCGGGCGCCCCTCGATGGCAAGATCATGACCGATACCAATGACAAAGTAGACTATTCCTCCACCCTCTACCTGCCCCAGACCGAATTCCCGATGCGCGCCGGACTGCCGCAGAAGGAGCCGGAAATGGCGGCCAAGTGGAAGTCGATGGAGCTCTACAAGAGACTTCGCGCCTCCGCCGCCGGCCGCGAGAAATTCGTCCTGCATGACGGCCCGCCCTATGCCAACGGCAACATCCATATCGGCCATGCGCTGAACAAGGTGCTGAAGGACGTCATCACCCGCTCGTTCCAGATGCGCGGTTATGACGCCAACTATGTGCCCGGCTGGGACTGCCACGGCCTGCCGATCGAATGGAAGATCGAGGAAGCCTACCGCGCCAAGGGCAAGGACAAGAACGAGGTTCCGGTCAACGAATTCCGCAAGGAATGCCGCGAATTCGCCCAAGGCTGGATCGACATCCAGTCGGAGGAATTCCGCCGCCTCGGCATCGAGGGCGATTTCGACCGTCCCTACACCACGATGAACTTCCACGCCGAAAGCCGCATCGCCGGCGAACTCCTGAAGCTCGCCATGTCCGGCCAGCTCTATCGTGGCTCCAAGCCGATCATGTGGTCGGTCGTCGAGCGCACCGCGCTGGCGGAAGCCGAGGTGGAGTATCACGAGGTCGAGAGCGACACGATCTGGGTGAAGTTCCCGGTGGAGTCTTTTGCTCAGGCTGATTTGTGGTGGGGTGATGGAACTCCTAGCGGTCGAATGGATCTGAATCAGTCGCCACTTGTGGGTGCGTCAGTTGTGATCTGGACGACAACGCCCTGGACCATCCCAGGCAACCGGGCTATCTCGTTTTCTTCAAAGATCAAGTACGGCCTCTATGAGGTAACTGAGGCGTCGAATGATTTTGGGCCGCAGCCCGGTGAAAAGCTCATTCTTGCCAATCGACTGCATGAAGAATGTGCTACCAAAGCTAAGCTCCAGCTCAAGTTGATTTCTGAGCTTAATCCGTTGGCTTTGTCGGCAATCGTTTGTGCCCACCCGCTCGCCTCCCTCGGCTACACCTTCCCCGTCCCCCTGCTCGACGGCGACCATGTCACCGACGATGCCGGTACCGGCTTCGTGCACACGGCGCCCGGCCATGGTCGCGAGGACTTTGACATCTGGATGCATCATGCCCGCGAGCTCGAGGCGCGCGGTATCTCGTCGAAAATCCCCTTCACCGTCGACGATGCCGGCTTCTACACCGAGGATGCGCCGGGCTTCGGTCCGTCGGCCGAGGGCGGTGCCGCTCGCGTCATCGACGACAACGGCAAGAAGGGCGATGCCAACAAGCGCGTCATGGACGCCCTGATCGCCGCCAACAACCTGTTTGCCCGCGGCCGCGTCAAGCATGACTATCCGCATTCCTGGCGCTCCAAGAAGCCGGTCATCTTCCGCAACACGCCGCAATGGTTCGTCTACATGGACAAGGAGCTTGGCGACGGCACGACGCTGCGCAGCCGAGCCCTCTCGGCCATCGATGACACGCGCTTCGTGCCCGCCGCCGGCCAGAACCGCCTGCGCGCCATGATCGAAGGCCGTCCGGACTGGGTTCTGTCGCGCCAGCGTGCCTGGGGTGTGCCGATCTGCGTCTTCGCCGATGCCGCCGGCAATGTGCTTCAGGACAAGCAAGTCAACGACCGCATCCTCGAAGCCTTCGAGAAGGAAGGCGCCGATGCCTGGTTTGCCGAAGGCGCCAAGGAGCGCTTCCTCGGCAATGCCCATGATGCCGAAAAGTGGCTGATGGTCACCGACATTCTCGACGTCTGGTTCGACAGTGGCTCGACCCACACCTTTACGCTGGAGGACCGCCCGGACCTGAAATGGCCGGCCGACGTCTATCTCGAAGGTTCAGACCAGCATCGCGGCTGGTTCCATTCCTCGCTGCTGGAAAGCTGCGCCACGCGCGGCCGCGCGCCGTATAACGCCGTCGTCACCCATGGTTTCATCATGGACGAGAAGGGCGAGAAGATGTCGAAGTCCAAGGGCAATGTCACCGCGCCCCAGGACATCATGAAGGATGCCGGCGCCGACATCCTTCGCCTCTGGGTCATGTCGTCGGATTATGCGGAAGACCTGCGCGTCGGCAAGACCATCATCCAGACCAATATCGACGCCTACCGCAAGATCCGCAACACGATCCGCTGGATGCTCGGTACGCTCGCCCACGACACCGGCGAGGAGATCGCCTATGCCGAGCTGCCGGAGCTCGAAAAGCTCATGCTGCATCGCCTGGCCGAACTCGACCAGCTGGTGCGCAAGGCCTATGACGATTTCGACTTCAAGCGCATCACCCGCGCCTTGACCGATTTCGCCAATGTCGAGCTCTCGGCCTTCTACTTCGACATCCGCAAGGACACCCTTTATTGCGACGCGCCGTCGAGCCTGAAGCGCCGCTCGGCTCTGTTCGTCATCCGCAAGCTGTTCGACTGCCTCGTCCTGTGGTTTGCGCCGATGATGCCGTTCACCACCGAGGAAGCCTGGCTGTCGCGCGATCCGAACGCCGAGTCGGTCCATCTCGAACAGTTCCCGGCAATCCCGGCCGACTGGTCGAACGAAGCGCTGGCCGAAAAGTGGAAAAAGGTTCGCACCGTCCGCCGTGCGGTCACCGGCGCGCTCGAAATCGAGCGCAAGGACAAGCGCATCGGCTCGTCGCTGGAAGCAGCCCCCGTCGTGCATGTCGGCGATCCGGAGCTGCTCGCGGCGCTCGACGGTCTCGACTTCGCCGAGATCTGCATCACGTCCGACATCACGGTCGTGGGCGGAGAAGGCCCGGCCGAGGCCTTCCGCCTCGACGACGGCACCAAGGTCGCGGTCGAGCCGAAGCCGGCCGAGGGCACCAAATGCGCCCGCTCGTGGAAGATCACCCGGGACGTGGGGTCCGACCCGGACTATCCGGAGGTCTCGGCCCGCGATGCGGCGGCCTTGCGTGAATTGGCCGCCCGCCATTAACGAAATGTTACCGGATGATTTGCGCTTTCGGCGGTCATCCGGTAAATGTGCCTGAAATTGGCCGAAATCTTCGCTCAGGCGAAGAGAGAAGACATTCGGCGAAAGCATAACCAGGGGCGAGGCTCGAAGGCATTCATGAAATCGGCAGATTTGTTCAGAGTTGGCGCCGGGATGGCCGGCCTTTTGCTCGCATGCTCCGCATTGACCGGCTGCGTCGGTAGCCCGACCTACGGCACCGACAAGACAGCGATGGAGCAGTTGGTGGACGACGTCGGCTCGGCCGTTTCGCTCGGTACCGATCCGAACAAGAACAAGGGTACGAAGTACAATCCGCGCCCGGCTCTGGTCATGCCGCCTGAAACCGCGAAGGCCAATCTCGCCGCGCCGCAGCAGTCGCTGGCCGGCAAGGAAAACCCGGAATGGCTGGAAAGCCCCGAAGAGGCGCGTGAGCGTCTCGTGGCCGAGGCGGACGCCAATGCCGACAACCCGCGCTACCGCTCGCCGCTGCTCGCCGGTTACGGCACCAACGGCACCATGACCGAAAGCCAGAAGTGGCAGGCCTTCCGCGACGCGCGCCAGCTGCAGAAGGGTGCCTATCTCGACCAGCGCCGCTTCCTGTCCGATCCGCCGACTCAGTACCGCAAGGCGGACGAGGCGGCTCTGACCGATCTCGGCGAGCCGGAAGCGAAGAAGGAAAAGCGTCGCAAGAAGATGGCCAAGGCCGCCAACCAGACCAACCAGTGGTGGCTGCCTTTCCAATAAGCCTTCCGGCTTTGATGATTTCACCACAAGGGCAGGCCGGAAACGACCTGCCCTTTTCCTTGCCCGCCCATCTCGAGGGGGAACCCGATGAACTTCGCCATTCGCGACGCCACGCCGGACGATGTCGGCACCATCCTGCGCTTCATCACCGAGCTGGCGGTCTTCGAGAAGGCCGGCCACGAGGTCGAGGCGACCGAGGAGAGCCTTGCCGCATCGCTGTTCGGCCCGGGTGCCGTGACGGGGGCGGCAATCCTCGAGGCCGACGGCGTGCCGGCCGGCTTTGCCGTGTGGTTCTTCAACTATTCCACATGGCAGGCGAAGAACGGCCTCTATCTCGAAGATCTCTATGTCTCGCCCGATTACCGAGGCTCCGGCGCCGGCAAGCTGCTGCTGAAGCACCTGGCCCGGACCGCCGTCGAAAAGGGTTGCGGCCGGTTCGAATGGAGCGTGCTCGACTGGAACGAGCCGGCCATCCGCGTCTATGACGCGATCGGCGCCGAGCCGCAGAACGAGTGGATCCGCTATCGCCTGTCCGGCGACAGGCTGAAGGAATTCGCGGCGGAATGACTGCCGCCCCGATCTGTCGGTCCGGGCCTTGAGAATTACGCTACGTTAACTCCAAATCGGCTAGCGTGGCGCCATGTTCGGCGTCAGCAAAAACACATGGATCAAGTCGGCGGTCGCCACGGTAGCCTCCGTGCTCGTTTCCGTCTCCATCGTCTTGGCTCTCGTGCCCCTGCTGGGCGGTCACCCCGACGGGCCGGGCTTCTGGATGAGCGTGCTTTGCCCGCTGGTGATCGGCGGACCGGCCAGCCTGTGGCAGTTCCACCAGAAGGATGTCATCCTGCGCCAGCGCGACGAACTCGCCCGCATGCATGTCGAACTGGAGGACATGCATGGCGAGTTGAGACGCCTGCATGAGGACCTGCGTTTCAAGGCGCGTCGCGACGCGCTGACCGGCGGCCTTAATCGCGAGGCCTTGTTTGCCGCCCTTGCTTTGCGTGCTGCCGGACATCGCGGTCCTGCGGCCCTGTTGGTCGCCGATGCCGATCATTTCAAGCGCATCAACGATGCCTTCGGCCATCTCGTCGGCGACGAGGCCCTGCGCCGGATCGCGTCCTGCATCGCGGAAGCGACCACCGGCGCCGATGTCTGGGGACGGATCGGCGGCGAGGAGTTTGTCGTCTTCCTGCATCCGGCCGACGTAACACGGGCGCGGGCCGCCGCCGACACTATCCGCCGCGCCGTGGCGGCGGTGGATCTCGTGGCCGCAGGCAGCCGGGTGCCGGTCAGCGTCAGCATCGGCGTAGCGTCCGTCGTCGACGCCTTCGATCCGGTCGATCTGTTCCGCCGGGCGGACGAATATCTCTATCAGGCCAAGGACGGCGGCCGCGATCGCATCGTCTTCGACGGCGCGGAACTCGACCCGCTCGCCGCCTGAGCCCCCTTCACCGCCTGTTCTGGAAGAACTCTCTCAGCAATGTGGCGGATTCCGTTTCCCCGAGGCCGGAATAGACTTCCGGTGCATGGTGGCAGGTCGGCTGGGCGTAAAAGCGCACGCCATTGTCCACCCCGCCGCCCTTCGGATCCTCCGCGCCGTAGTAGAGCCGGCGGATGCGGGCGAAGGAAATGGCGGCCGCGCACATGGTGCAGGGTTCGAGCGTGACATAGAGATCGGCGCCCGAAAGCCGTTCGTCGCCGACCGCTTCGGCGGCACGGCGGATCGCGAGAATCTCGGCATGGGCGGTGATGTCGTTGAGCGCCCGCGTCTCGTTTCCGGCCCGCGCAACGATCCGGCCATCCGCCACCACGACGGCGCCGATCGGCACCTCGCCGCGTTCGCCGGCCCTTTTCGCCTCATCAAGCGCCGCAACCATGAATCCGTCCGTCTGCGCCACGTCCACAACTTTCCTCTTAACCAAGGCGCCCTGACCTGCTAGGACAGCCCAAACCACAGGCAAACAGCAAATGACATTCAAAGACAAGTCCAGGCGCCCCGGACCGAAAACGTCCGAACGCGGCGGCAAGCCGCTCACCCGTAAGCCGAGCACGGCATCCGACAAGCCCGCGCCCAAGGCAGCCAAGGCGCAGGCCTCGGTCGATGCCGAAGACGGCGTCAAGCCGGAGCGCATTTCCAAGCTGCTCGCACGCGCCGGCGTCGCCTCGCGTCGAGACATCGAGCGCATGGTCATGGAAGGCCGCGTCACCCTGAACGGCAAGGTCCTCGACACGCCGGTCGTCAACGCGACCTTCGCCGATACGATCGAGGTCGACGGCCAGCCGATCCGCGGCATCGAGCGCACGCGCCTCTGGCTCTATCACAAGCCGGCCGGCCTGGTGACCACCAATGCCGATCCGGAAGGCCGCTCGACGGTCTTCGAAAACCTGCCGGAAGACCTGCCGCGCGTCATGTCCATCGGCCGCCTCGACATCAACACCGAGGGCCTGTTGCTGCTGACCAATGACGGCGGGCTTGCCCGCGTCCTGGAGCTGCCGACCACCGGCTGGCTGCGCCGCTACCGCGTGCGCGCCTATGGCGAGATCGACCAGCCGGCGCTCGACAAGCTGAAGGAAGGCATTGCCGTGGACGGCGTGCTCTACGGCGCGATCGATGCCACGCTCGACCGCAAGCAGGGCCACAATGTCTGGATCACCATGGGTCTTCGCGAAGGCAAGAACCGTGAGATCAAGAACGTGCTCGGCGCGCTCGGCCTCGAGGTCAACCGCCTGATCCGCATTTCCTACGGCCCGTTCCAGCTCGGCGACTTGCCCGAGGGCAAGGTGGTCGAGGTGCGCGGCCGCATGCTGCGCGACCAGCTCGGCCCCCGCCTGATCGAGGAGGCCAAGGCCAATTTCGATGCGCCGATCTTCGATCACGGCGGTGCCGATGAGGAAGAGGAGGCCGCTCCCGCCAAGGCGCGGCCGGCAAAGTCCGAATGGGCCCGCGAGGAAAAGCCACGCGGCGAGGGCCGGCGTGAGGGCAAGCCCGAAGACCGCCGTGAACAGGCGCTCGGCCGTCTCGACACGCGCCGCGACGAACCGCGCGGCAAGCCGCAGGGCAAGCGCGCCGGCGACGACCGCGGCAAGGGTGACTTCGGCGACAAGCGCGGCTTCGGCCCGCGTGCCGATCGCAGCGACAGCCGCGGCGATTTCGCCGACAAGCCGCGCCGCACGCCGGGTTCGTCCCGCACCGCCAATGTCTGGATGGCGCCTGGTGCCCGTCCTGTTTCCGAAAAGAAGGCCGGCGAGGCTGCTGCCGCCGAAAAGCGTCCGCCCCGCGCCCGTCCCGATGGCTCGGTCGACAAGCGCTACGGCCGCAACAAGGACGGCAAGCCGACCAAGTCGCTCAATCGTTTCGATCCTGACCGCAAGGGTAAGTCCGACTACGGCCGTCCCGATCCGGGTCCGCGCGTGCTGGTCAGCCGTACCCGCGACGAAGAGGGCGAATGGATCCGCTCCGAGGAGCCCGCGCGCGGCAAGGACGACGCGGGTTTTGGCGGAAAGCGCGATTTTGGCGGCCGTCCCGATCGTGGCGACCGTTCCGAGCGTCCGGCGCGCACCGGTGATCGTCCCCGCAGCGACCGCCCGCGTGGCGATGGCCCCCGCGAGGGCCGGCCCTATGAGGCACGCGCGCGTGACGACCGCCCGCGCGGCGACAGACCCTTTGGCGACAAGCCGCGTGGTCCCCGCAGCAATGACGACCGTCCCCGCGGCGATCGGCCGTTCGGCGACAAGCCGCGTGGCCCTCGCAGCGCCGACAGCCGTCCGGCTGGCGACCGCCCCTATGGTGACAAGCCCCGCGCACCGCGCAGTGCCGACAGCCGCCCGGCGGGCGACCGTCCCTTCGGCGACAAGCCGCGGGGCCCCCGCAGCGACAGCCGTCCGGCCGGCGACCGTCCGTTCGGTGACAAGCCGAGGGGCAGCAAGCCATTCGGTGGCAAGCCCGGCGGAAAGCCCGGTGGTCCGAAGCCGTTCTCCGGCAAGCCGCGCGGCGATCGTCCGGGCGGCGGCAAGCCCGCCGGTGGCCGTGGCCCCGCCAAGGGCAAGAGGTAAGGCGCGGTGCGGATCGTCGGCGGTGAGTTTCGCGGCCGTGTCCTGGCGGCGCCGAAATCCAATGCGATCCGGCCCACCACGGACCGGACGCGCGAGAGCCTGTTCAACATTCTCGCGCACGCCCATCCGGGCGTGCTCGACGCAACCCGGGTCCTCGATCTTTTCGCCGGCACCGGCGCTGTCGGCATAGAGGCCCTGTCGCGCGGCGCCAAGTCCGCCCTGTTCGTGGAGAACAGCGTCGAGGGCCGCAGCCTGCTGTGGGAGAACATCGACGCGCTCGGCCTGCATGGCCGTGCCCGCATCCTGCGCCGCGACGCGACTGATCTCGGCCCCGCCTCCAACATCGAGCCGTTCCATCTGGTTTTCGCCGACCCGCCCTATGGCAAGGGGCTCGGCGAAAAGGCGCTTTTCGCCGCCCATGCCGGCGGCTGGCTGGCGCCGGGCGGCATCGCCATTCTCGAGGAGCGGGCAGACGCCGAGGTCATCGTCGATCCCGTGTTCAAATTCATCGAGGAACGCAGTTTCGGCGACACGAAAATGTACTTCTTTTCCTATAGGCCAGCCTGACACGTCACCCGGGGAAAAGTTCGCCATGCAAGAAGAGAATGCTCTGACCGTCGCCGTACCGCCCGTGCGGGCGGCAGGCGGGCCGTCGATCGGACTGGCGCTCGGCGCCGGCGGGGCGCGGGGCTTCGCGCAGATCCCGGTCATCGAAGCATTCGACGAACTGGGCCTCAAGCCGGCAGTGATCGTTGGTTCCTCCATGGGCGCCATCCTGGGCGCCGGCATGGCGGCGGGCATGACGGGCCGGGAAATCCGCGACTACACGGTGGAAACCATCGGCCACCGCGCCACGGTGGTCAGCCGGCTGTGGGGTCTGGGACCCTCGACCATGCGCGACGCGCTGGGGGGCTTCAAGCTCGGCCAGTTCAACCTGGAGCGCATTCTCAAGGCGTTTCTTCCCAAGGAAATCCCGGGCGACTTCGTCGAGCTGAAGATCCCGTTCAAGGCGATTGCCACGGACTATTACGGGCAGTGCGAGGTGGTCTGCGACAGCGGCGACCTCTACGAGGCGCTCGCGGCCTCGGCCGCCATTCCGGCGCTGTTCATGCCGATTCACCGCGACGGGCGGCTGATGGTCGACGGCGGCATCTTCAATCCCGTGCCCTATGACCACCTGAGCGGTCTCGCGGACATCATCGTCGGCGTCGACGTCATCGGCGGGCCGGACACGGCGGGCAGCTTCGTGCCGAACCGGATCGACAGCCTGCTCGGCGCGACCCAACTGCTCATGCAGTCGAATGTCGCGCTGAAGATGAAACTCTGCCAGCCGGACATCTACCTGCGGCCCGAGGTCAACGCCTTTCGCGTGCTCGATCTCCTGAAGGCCCGCCAGATCATCGAGGTCAACGAGGTGATCAAGGATCAGTTCAAGCGCGATCTCGAAGCGCGGATCGAGGATTTCAACCGCCGCTGACGTTTGGCTCAGGCGGCGTGGTCGTCGGGCGCGACCGTCTCGGCCTCCGGCAGTCGCGCCGCACGCTTCGGCTTGACCAGCGGCTCCGGCCGGACCGGACGGTTGTGCAGCATGTGGCGACCCGCCTGCAATCCCTCGGTGGCCTGGATCTTCAGCCGCTCCTCGTCGCGGCGGCGAATGTCCTCGCCGATCGCATAGGCCTCATCCTCGCTGACGCCGAGCGCCTCGATCGCGCGCCGGCCGAAAAGCAGGCCCGATTCCAGCGTCTCGCGCAGCTCGTATTCGACATCCTGCTTTCTGAGCCAGATGCTGTGTACCCGGTCATAGGCGCGCACAAACAGCCGCGCTTCGGGATATTCGGCGCGGATCATCTCGACGATCCGGTCGGTGATCTCGCGTTTCTGGGTGCAGACCGCGACGATCTTTGCCCGTTCGATGCCGGCGGCGCGAAGCACGTCGAGCCGCGTGCCGTCGCCGAAATAGATGCGGAAGCCGAAGGCTGCGGCCTGGCGGATACGGTCTGCCGAATCGTCGATGATCGTCACGTCCCGGCCGCTGGCGAGTAGGATCTGCGCCGAGATCTGGGCGAAGCGCGAAAAGCCGATGATCAGAACGTCGGACCCGGCGCCCTCGAAGTCCTCCTCCATCTCTTCACGCTCCGTCTCGCTGGTGAGGCGGCGGGTAATCAGCGAGCCGAACGGCATCAGCGCCATGGAGAGCGTGACGATGGCAATCAGCAGCGACGAGGTGCTGGCACTGATCAGCCCACCGACGGCAGCGGTGGTGAAGAGCACGAAGCCGAACTCGCCGCCCTGCGGCAGGAGCAGCGCGATGCGGATTGCGTCGGCGGGGCCGGAGCCGGTCATCCGGCAGAGCCCGTAGAGCACGGCGGCCTTGATCGCCATCAGCGCGGGCACGGCGATCAGCACGAGGGCCAGATTGCCCCAGATGACGTCGAGCTGCATCGACAGCCCGACGGCCATGAAGAACAGCGCCAGCAGCAGGCCGCGGAACGGTTCGATATCGGCCTCGAGTTCATGCCGGTAGGACGATTCCGCCAGCATCACGCCCGAAAGGAAGGCGCCCATGGCCATCGACAGCCCGGCCGCCTGCATCAGCATGGCCGACCCCATGACGACGAACAGGGCGGCGGCGATCATCACCTCGCGGGCGCCGGTGCGGGCGATGACCTGGAACAGCGGCGTCAGCAGGAAACGCCCGGCCACGACCGTCGCTATGATTGCGCCGATCGAGACGGCGATGTCGACGAGCGCGGACTGTCCGTCGCCACCGCTATCGCCGTCGAGGATCGAGACCATGGCGAGCAATGGCACGATGGCGATGTCCTGCAGCAGCAGGATCGAGAAGGCGCGCTGGCCGTGCCGGCTGTTCACCTCGCCATTGTCGTTGAGTATCTGCAGCGCAAAGGCGGTCGAGGAAAGGGCAAGTCCGAAGCCGGCCACCATCGCGCCGCGCCAGTCCGCAAGCCCGGTCACGACGCAGGCCGCGGTCAGCGCGAGGCCCGTCAGCACGACCTGCGCCGTGCCGAGCCCGAATATGTCGTGGCGCATGTGCCAGAGGCGCGTCGGTTTGAGTTCGAGCCCGATGATGAACAGCAGGAAGACTACGCCCAGTTCCGCCACGGAGAGGATATCCTCCGTGCCGGTAATCAGATGGGCGATCGGGCCGATCATCACGCCGGCGGCCAGATAGCCGAGCACGGTGCCCAGTCCGAGCTTGCGGAAGACCGGGGCCGCGACGATGGCGCCGCCCAGCAACAGCAGCGTTTCCGCGAAAAGCGCCTCGGCTCCGGTCGACAATCGCATGCTCTCCTGTGTTTGTGATCGCTATAGGGCCGGTGAATCGCCGCGGACCCTTGATGCCTTTCGTAATGCACAATAAATGGAGCGGGAATGAAAGGCCAAATCATGTCCAGCCAGATCGATTCCGCCAGCCTCCTCTCCCGTGCCGAGGAACTTGTCGCGCTTGCCCTCAAAGCCGGCGCCGACAGTGCCGACGCCGTGGTCGTGCGCTCCCGCTCCACCTCGGTGAGCGTCCGCCTCGGCAAGGTCGAGCAGACGGACGCCTCGGAAGGCGACGATTTCTCGCTCCGGGTCTTCATCGGCAAGCAGGTTGCCAGCGTCTCGGCCAATCCCGGCTTCGACCTCAAGGTGCTGGCCGAACGCGCCGTCGCCATGGCGAGGGTCTCGCCGGAAGATCCCTATGCGGGCCTTGCCGACGCGGCCGATCTTGCCCACACGATGATCGATCTCGACCTGTTCGACCCGACTGAAGTGTCGAGCGACATGCTGCGCGAGGCGGCCCTTTCGATGGAAGCCGCAGCTCTTGGCGTAGAGGGTGTCAGCAATTCGGCCGGGGCAGGTGCCTCCGCCGGCATGGGCGGCATGGTGCTGGTCACCTCGCACGGCTTTTCCGGCAGCTACATGGCCTCCCGCTTCAGCCGTTCGGTCGGCGTGATCGCCGGCGAGGGCACGCGCATGGAGCGCGACCATGACTTCGACAGCCGCCTGTATTTCCGCGAACTCGATACGCCGGAGGCAATCGGCCGTCGCGCAGGCGAGCGCGTGGTGAAACGGATCAACCCGCGCCAGGTGCCGACGGATAAAGACGTGACCGTGGTGTTCGACCCGCGCGTCGCGCGCGGTTTCGTCGGTCACATCGCCGGTGCCATCAACGGCGCCTCGGTTGCCCGCAAGACCTCCTTCCTGCGCGACCGCATGGGCGAGCAGGTGCTGAAAGCCGGACTGAACATCACCGACGATCCGCTGAAGGTGCGCGGCTCGGCCTCGCGTCCGTTCGACGGCGAGGGCGTGCGCGGCGAGAAACTGACGATGATCGAGGACGGCGTGCTCAAGCACTGGTTCCTCTCCTCTTCGGCAGCCCGCGAACTCGGGCTGCACACCAACGGCCGAGGCGCGCGTGGAGGAACCTCCGTTTCTCCGACTTCGACCAACCTCGCGCTCGAGCCCGGGACGATCTCGCCCGAGGATCTGATCCGCCAGGTCGGCAACGGTTTCTACGTGACCGAACTGATCGGCCAGGGCGTCGACATGATCACCGGTGAGTACAGCCGCGGCGCCACCGGCTTCTGGATCGAGAACGGCGAGCTCACCTATGCGGTTTCCGAGGTGACGATCGCCTCGAACCTCAAGGACATGTTCATGCGCGTCACACCGGCAAGCGACATCGACCGCAAGTTCGGTGTCGCCGCTCCGACGCTCGCCATCGAGGGCATGACCCTTGCCGGACGCTGAATGTCGGACGAACGAAGCGGCGGGCCGAAAGAGGCGGATATGACGGGCAAGACGACTTTTGATTGGCAGGCGGATATGACACTGATCGTCACCGCTGCGCGCGAAGCGGGCGCGGTGGCGCTCAGCTATTTCGGTCAGTCGCCGGAAGTGTGGTGGAAGAACGAGGGCCATTCGCCGGTCAGCGCCGCCGACTATGCGGCCAACCGCTGCCTTGAGGAGAAACTGCGCAAGGCCCGCCCGCGCTATGGCTGGCTGTCGGAGGAAACCGACGACGACCCGGCGCGGCTCGCCTGCAAAACGCTGTTCGTGGTCGATCCGATCGACGGCACGCGCGCCTTCATCAATGGCCGCAAGACCTGGTGCGTCAGCGTCGCGGTCGTGCATCAGGGCAGGCCGGTCGCCGGCGTGCTGGTCGCGCCCGCGCTCGATGAGGAATTTGCGGCCTGCTTCGGCGGGCCTGCTTTGAAGAACGGCCAGCCGATCACGGTTGCGCCGCACCGGCCGGACGAGCGCCTGCGCGTCGCCACCCCGCAGGACATCGTCTCTGCCTTCGACGCCGAGATCCGCGCGCGTATCGAGCGGGTCGAGCATATCCCGTCGCTCGCCTATCGCCTGGCCATGGTCGCCGAAGGTCGGATCGACGCCACCCTGGTCAAGCGCAATTCGCATGACTGGGATCTCGCCGCCGCCGACCTCATCCTCGAGCGTGCCGGCGGGCGGCTTGTCGATCTTGCCGGCGAACCGCTGTGCTACAACCGTGCCGACGTGAGCCACGGCGAGCTTTGCGCCGCCACCGACGCCGAACTGCCTGACCTCTTGAAACATCTCCTGCTTCTGCCGCGCGGTTGACCTTTTCTGCGAAATCGAGCAGAGGAAGGAGGGAGAAAATCCGAATGGAAAGAAACCGAAAATGACGGAATCCAGCGATAACAAGCAGCTTCTTCACCTCGTCTTCGGCGGCGAATTGTCGAGCCTGGAAGACGTTCAGTTCCGCGACCTCAATGCACTCGACATCGTCGGCATGTTCCCCGACTACGCGAGCGCCCTCGCAGCCTGGAAGGCCAAGGCCCAGCAGACCGTCGACAACGCCCATATGCGGTATTTCATCGTGCATATGCATCGCCTGCTTACCCCAGGTGGCAAAACGATCGAGAGCTGAGGACTTTTTTCGGTAACGGCCTGTGGAAGAGGTCCCGGGTCGTTGCCGCATGTCACTTTTAAAACGTAGTTTTGAAGCATCAGAGTTTTTGCGTAGCCACCCCCGGAAAGGGCGAAATGGCGTTCATGGTGAACAGAAACGGTTCCGAACAATGGCGCTGAGCGACGGTCTGGCATCGTTGGTCATTGCCGCCTACGGCTGGGCGGGCATTGCTGCCTATCCGCTGACGGGGCCGCTCTTGGCCTTGCGCGCGGCCAAGGGCAAGGAAGACCGCACCCGCCGCCTCGAGCGCTTCGGTTACCCGGCCATCGACCGGCCGTCCGGTCCACTGGTGTGGATGCATGCCGCCAGCGTCGGCGAGACGCTCGCCATCGTGCCCTTGATGCGGGAACTGCGCCGCCGCGATATCAATGTCCTGCTCACCACCGGTACCGTCACCTCCGCCGAGCTAGCCCGCTTCCGGCTGGACGGCGAGATCCTGCACCAATACGTGCCGCTCGACGTGAAACCGGCGGTGCGGCGCTTCCTCAGCTACTGGCAGCCGGATGTCGCGATCTCGGTGGAATCCGAGATCTGGCCGACCACGCTGATGGAACTTCACAAGCGGCATATTCCGCAAATCCTGGTCAACGCGCGCATCTCCGATCGCTCCTTTGCCCGCTGGCGTCGACATTCGTCCATTGCTGAGGCGCTGTTCTCGCGCCTCGCGCTGGTAATCGCCCAGTCTGACCTTGATGCGGAGCGGTTCCGCGATCTCGGCGCCTGGCCGGTCAACGTCTCCGGCAACATCAAGGTCGACGGCGATGCGCCCCCTTGCGACGACGCGGTCCTGGAGCGCTATCGCCAGCAGATCGGCGATCGCAAGACCTGGGCCGCCATCTCGACTTTCGATGGCGAAGAGAAGATCGCCACCATGGTGCACCGGGCGCTCAAGGCGCATACCGGTCTCTTGTCGATCGTCGTGCCGCGCCACCCGGAACGCGCCGACGAGATCGAGGCGATGATGGTGGAAAGAGGCATGAAGGTCGCGCGGCGCACCCGCGACGATGTTGTCACGCCGGACGTCGACGTGCTGCTCGGCGACACGATCGGCGAAATGGGCCTCTATCTCCGCCTGACCGAGATCGCCTTCGTCGGCCGCTCGCTGACCGGCGAGGGTGGGCAGAACCCGCTGGAGCCGGCCATGCTGGGCTGCGCGGTGCTCGCAGGCCCCAAGGTCGGAAATTTCCGCGAGAGTTACCAGCGGCTGGTGCGCAGCGGCAGCGCCCGCATCGTGCGCGACGCCGAAATGCTGGCCAAGGCCGTGCATTTCCTGATGACCAACGACCTCGCCCGCCACAAGATGATCGATGCCGGCATGGAGAGCATGCAGGAAATGCGCGGTGCGCTGATGGCCACGGTCAAGGGCCTGGAGCCCTACATCAATCCGCTGACCGTCAAGGCCAAGCTTGAGCCGCGCGCGGCGCGCCGCGGCTGAAAATCGTTTCCAGGGGGAGTGGTTCATGTCTGTGCCATCGCAGATTGCCGGCATTCTGTTCGACAAGGACGGCACGCTGCTCGATTTCGACGCGAGCTGGGAGCCGGTGAACCGTCAGGTGTCGCTGGTCGCCGCCGCCGGTGATGCGGAACTGGCCGACCGGCTGCTTGTCGCCTGCGGCATGGACCCGGTTTCGGGCCATATCGTGCCGGACAGCCTGCTCGCCGCCGGCAATACGCGCGAAATCGCCGAGGGACTGATTGCCGCCGGTGCCCCCTTTGATCCGGAAACGCTCGTTCCCCTGATCGACGATCTCTTCGCCGGTGCGGCGGAGATGTCGGTGCCGGTGACCGAACTCCAGCCGCTCTTTGCGCGCCTGCGTCAACGGGGCCTCAGGTTAGGCATCGCTTCGAGCGACAACGAACGGTCGATCCGCGTGACCGTGCGGCGTTTCGGCATCGACGACTATGTCGACTTCGTCGCCGGCTATGACAGCGGCCACGGCGCCAAGCCGGGTCCGGGCATGGTGCTGGGTTTCTGCGCCGAGACGGGGCTCGCGCCGCATCAGGTGGCGGTCGTCGGCGACAGCAATCACGACCTGCACATGGGCCACAACGCCGGCGCCGGCCTCAAGGTCGCGGTCCTGTCGGGCACCGGCTCGCGCCAGTCGCTCGAAGAAGCCTGCGATATCATTCTCAACGACATCACCGAGCTCGAAGCCGTCCTGGGTTGAGCGGTCCGTCCCGCAATGGGACAGCCGACTTGACGAATGCCCGGCTCTTCGGCTCTCTGTTCGTCACGCGAGATTGCGGGGCAGGACCCGCGGCAATAGGGAAGACTGCTCAATGGTATCGGAAGCGCCGCCGTTCTGGTGGTTGAAGGCCGACTGGCGCGCCTGGAGTCTGGCGCCCTTGTCCTTCCTCTACGGTAAGGTCGCGGGCTACCGCATGGGCCGCAAGCGGCGCCACGCACCTCCCGTCCCGGTTATCTGCGTCGGCAATTTCACCGTGGGCGGCGCCGGAAAGACCCCGACCGCGCTGATGATCGCGCGTGCCGCCAAGGCCAAGGGAATGAAGCCCGGCTTCCTCAGCCGTGGTTATGGCGGTTCGCTGGATGTCACCACGGTGGTCGATCCCGAGCATCATCGCGCCGTCGATGTCGGCGACGAGCCGCTGCTGCTGGCCCGCGAGGCGCTGACCGTCATTTCAAGGCGCCGCGTCGCCGGTGCCGAGCGCCTGGTCAAGGAGGGCGTGGACCTCATCATCATGGATGACGGCTTCCAGAGTGCCCGCCTCATGGTCGATTTCGCCCTCGTCGTCGTCGACACCCAGCGCGGCATCGGCAATGGCCACATCGTTCCCGGCGGCCCGGTGCGTGCGCCGATCGCCGTGCAGATGCGCCAGCTCGATGCCATCCTCAAGGTCGGTGACGGCAACGCCGCCGATCGGCTGGTGCGGCAGGCGGCAAGGGCCGGCAAGCAGGTCCTGGTGGCCACGCTCAGGCCGCGCGGTGATTCAGGCCTGTCCGGGAGCCGCGTGCTCGCCTTTGCCGGCATCGCCGATCCGGGAAAATTCTACCGCACGCTGGAGACGATCGGCGCGGAGGTCGTCGAGACGCGCGATTTCCCCGATCACCATCACCTGAGCGACGACGAGATCGATGACCTGATTGCCCATGCCAAAGCCGGCGGCCTGACCCTTGCGACCACCGCCAAGGACATGGTTCGGCTGATCGGCGGCCATGGCCGCTCGGAGGAACTGCTCGGCCGAGTCAGCGTCGTCGATGTGGAGATGGCGTTCGATGATCCCCATGCCCCGGGGCTCGTCATCGATCGGGCCGTGGAGGCCTGTCGGACGCGGCGGCTGAAGAAGTCCGCGCCCTGAAGGGCAATTTGCGCAATCAGCGCTTCTGGTTGGGAAGGGCGCCGGCGCGCTTTTCGGCTTCCAGCGAGGCCGTGGCGTCGACATAGGGCTCCTGCCGCGCAACGCTCCAGTATTTCAGCTCGTCGATCATGATCGGCTGGCCGGTGATCGCACAGGTCACGTAGGAGCCAGGCGACAGGATCTGGAAGTCCGCGTCGAGGTAACGGATCTTGGCTTCCCGGCTTCCACCTTCGAAACGGTTCATGCGGCTCGGTCTCCTGCGAGTAACAAAACTGCCATAACGCGCCATCGTCGCGATTTCCAGCCTTTTCAGTGGGTGTCAGCTTCGGCCGAACAGGCGTTCGATGTCGGAGAGCTTCAATTCGACATAGGTCGGCCGGCCGTGATTGCACTGACCGGAGCCCGGCGTCTCCTCCATCTGGCGCAGCAGCGCGTTCATTTCCTCGACCCTCAGCTGGCGCCCCGAGCGCACCGATCCGTGGCACGCCATGGTGGCGGCGACATGCTCCAGCTTCGCCGAAAGCCCCTGTGCCGTGTCCCATTCGGCAATCTCGTCGGCGAGTTCGCGCACCAGTCCCGGAACGTCCATCTCGCCCAGCATGGCCGGTGTCTCGCGAACCGCGATCGCGCCTGGTCCGAACCGCTCGATGGCAAGCCCCAGCTGCTCCAGCGCCTCCGCATGCACCATCAGGCGGTCGCAGTCCTCCTCGGGCATGTCGACGATCTCCGGGATGAGCAGGCCCTGCGACGGCAGGCGGCGACCGGAAAGCGCCTTGCGCATCTGCTCGAACACCAGCCGCTCATGGGCGGCATGCTGGTCGACGATGACGAGCCCATCCCTGGTCTGCGACACGATGTAGTTGGCATGGACCTGCGCGCGGGCCGCCCCGAGCGGGAAGGAGGCTGGCTCCTGCACGGTGGTCTCGCGCGGTGCGAAGCTTTCGGCGCGGGCGGTCGGCATTTCGGTCTCGCCGAAGGCCGCCTGCGCCGTTTCGGCGAAACCCCTTGCCGAAGCGGCGGGGGCGGCAGGGCTTTCGAACGGCCGATAGGGCGAGGATTGGAAACTCCAGTTGCCGCCGGGGGCGGGGGAGGGCGTCGGGCGAAAGCCGGGCCGGAAGGCGCGCAGCATGCCGCCGGCCCCGGTGGTCGAGGCGCGGTCGCCCTCGCGCTTCAGCGCCTCGCGAATGGCCCCGACGATCAGCCCGCGCACCAGGCCCGGATCGCGGAAGCGCACATCCGATTTCGCCGGATGCACGTTGACGTCGACCAGGGCCGGATCGAGCGTCAGCGACAGCACCGCGACCGGGTAGCGCCCTTGCGGCATGGTCTCGGCATAGGCGCCGCGGATCGCCGAGAGGATCTGCTTGTCCTGCACCGGGCGGCCGTTGACGAAGGCGTATTGATGGGCGGAGTTGCCGCGATGGAAGGTCGGCAGGCCGGCAAAGCCGCCGAGATGCACGTCCTCGCGCTCGGCATCCAGCGCGATCGCATTGTCGCGGAAGTCGGTGCCGAGCACCTGGGCGATGCGCGCCAGATGGTCGTCGCCGGTCGCCGGCAGTTCCAGCGTCGAGCGGTCGCTGCCCGACAGCACGAAGCGGATCGCCGGGAAGGCGATCGCCATGCGCTTCACCACCTCGGTGATTGCGGCTGCTTCCGCCTTCTCGGTCTTGAGGAACTTCAGCCGGGCGGGCGTGGCGAAGAACAGGTCGCGCACCTCGACCGTCGTGCCGGGGTTGGCAGCGGCCGGCCTGACGGGCGAGACCTTTCCGCCGGCCACGACGATCTCCGCTCCTTCCGGGCTGCCGGCCCTTCGGCTGGCAATGCTGAGCTTTGCGACCGAGCCGATCGACGGCAATGCCTCGCCGCGAAAGCCGAGCGTGCGGATGTCGAACAGCGTGTCGCTGATCTTCGAGGTACAGTGGCGGCGGATGGCCAGTTCGAGATCTTCCGCTTCCATGCCGGAGCCGTTGTCGGCGACCCGGAGCAAGCTTTTGCCGCCGCCGGCGGTGGCGATCTCGATACGCGTGGCACCCGCGTCGATGGCGTTCTCGATCAATTCCTTGGCGGCGCTGGCCGGCCGTTCGATGACCTCGCCGGCGGCGATCTGGTTGACGAGCGTTTCGGAGAGCTGCTTGATGTTCATCTTTTCATTTTCGTGGATTCGTCGCTCCGAGGGAAGCGGGAAGTGCGCCGGTTGCGCGAATGCGGTACAACTTGCACTGGATATTAAGCTCGCCTTAAGCTTAGCCCGATAGTTTCATCGCAGACTTGAAATGTTTTCCCGGCAAAGCTGGCCTGCCAGCAGGGGGAAAGACGGTGCCGAAGCGTCTTTCATTCCGCCCCTTTCGTCGAATCAAGGTTTTTCCTTCGGCATGTCCAGTTGCGTTGAGAAATACGAGTGATTTTCGGCTGGTCGCCTAACGCCCAGTGTTTCAAGACGCCAGCGTGAACGAGTGTGCACCAGTCCCCGGTGGACAGGCTGAAGAGGAATGGCGGATGGTCAGCGAGGTATCGGATGCAACGATGCAGACGACCATGCTTGACGCCGTCTCCGAAGTGCTGTCGGTGGCATTCTTCGTCTACGACCGCAACGACGAGTTGATCTATGCCAGCCGTCTGATCCGCAACTATTTTCCCGTCCCTCCCCAGTTCCTGACGCCCGGCACGCGATTGCGCGACTATCTGGGCGCGCTCTACGACACCGGTTGGCGCGGGGTCGCAACGGGCGGCAGCGGCGACACGGCCCAGAGCCGGGAAGAGTGGATCGCCGAGCATATCTCCGCCCATTGGCGCGAACGTTCCGAAGTGCAGCAATGCGACGGGCAGAACCGCTGGACCCGGCTGAACAAGCGCCGGCTTCCCTCCGGTCACGGCATCTGCGTCATTACCGACATCACCGACCAGAAGAAGCGCGAGGAGCAGTGGCGCGCCGACATGGAGCGCGTGCAACTGACCGAGGAGATCCTCGACAACCTGCCGCAGCCGGTCTTCGTCCAGGACCGCAATCTCGGCATGGTGGCGGTCAACAAGGCCTTTTGCAGTTTCATGGACATTCCGCCCGAAAGCGTTCTGGGCGGCGCGCTTGCCAGCGCTTTCCCAGACGAGATTGCCGGGCAACTGATGGGCGTCACTCGCCACGTGCTGGAGACAGGCACCTCATCGGCCATGGCGGTGGAGCTTCCGGCCGCTCCCACCGGTTCCCGTCGGGTCGTCCTTCGGAGCCAGCGGGTCGGCAAGCCGGGCCGCTATTTCATCGTCACCAGTTTTGCCGATGCCGTGGGCTCGGCATCCGAAGGCGCCGCCATCGCCACATCAGCGTCCGCGGACTACACGCCGCTGCTGCGGAACAAGGATTTGGCCCGGGCCGAGACCCATGCCCCTGCAGTCCATCAGGGGCGCAAGACGCTGCTTGTCACCTCCGATACGGATTTCGAGGCCAAGAGCCTGAAGACGCTGCAGAAACTCGGTCTCGACGCCTGCTGCGTGCGCGATGCCGTTGAGCAGGAAGCTTTCCTGAGCGTCGCCCGCTCGGTCGGTGTCGTGATCGACCTGATCGTGGTCGACACCGAAATGGACGTCAAATGCCTGGAAGTGGCCGATGACTACGACATCGGCACCATCACGCTCGACGGATTCCAGCTCGATACCGAGCTTGCCTTCCTGGTCATGGAGAAGCTGGCCGATTACGAACCGCCGGTAACACCGGACGACTGGGAGATCAGTACCGGGGAGGCGGAGCCGCGTGCCAAGCCCCCGCGTGCCGTAGCGCCGTTGGTGCTGGTCGCCGAGGACAATGACATCAACCAGATCGTCTTCTCGCAGATCCTGGAAGGTCTGGGCTACGGCTACCGCATCGCTGCGGACGGCGAGGCGATCGTGCGGCTATGCCGGGAGCTTCGGCCCGACATCGTCCTGATGGACGTCACGCTCCCCCTTCTCAACGGTTTCGAGGCGTGCCGTCGCATTCGCGAAGAGGAACGCGGCACGGGACGGAATACGCCGGTGGTCGGCGTGCTGGTCCAGGCTTTCGAGCGCGATCGTGACGAGTGCTTTGCCGCCGGGATGAACGATGTGATCCTGAAACCCCTGAGCCCGGACGCCATCGAGGCCGTTCTGGAGCGTGTAGCGCCGCAGCTGAAGGGCGTTTCGGCTGGCTGAAGGTCCTGTCAACCCCCTAAATAACGGGTTACAATCCATAGCCAACGCTCAGAAATTTCTATTATTTTTTAATGTTTGGATCTCATCCTGTAGGCCTGTGAGAGGATTCTATCCAGGATGCGCCGATGGGCTCTGCCGGAACCACATTGCCTCAGGTAAGCCAGAACGAGCTTCAGGCGATGGCCTATACCGACCAGTTGACCGGCCTCGGCAACCGGTACCGGCTGCGCGACAAGGTGCGGCTGCTGGCGGGCGAGCGGGCCGCGGATCCGGCACCCTTCACCGTGGGCATCGTCAATCTCGATGGATTCAAGCCGATCAACGACCTTTTCGGTTCGGTTGCCGGTGACGAAATACTCTGCCAGGTCGCGCATCGGCTGAAGGCCTGCGTGCCCGACGGCGCCACCGTCACGCGCCACGACGGCGACGAATTCGCCATCATCCTGCCGCTGGTTTTCGAACGGCTCGGCGCCGAGCGCACCGGGCAGATGATCAAGGACGTGCTATCGGCGCCCTATGACCTCGGCGATCGCAACGTGCGCCTGTCCGCCTCGCTTGGCTTTGCCGTCTATCCCTTTGCCGGTGCCGATTTCGAGGAGCTGATGAAAAGCGCAGAGACCGCGCTCTACCGCTCCAAGCGTCGCGGCCGTGGCCAGATCACCGTCTACTCGCGGGAGATCGCGCAGGAGATGAAGCGCGCCACGCAGCTTGAGCAGGCGCTGCGCCACGCCATCATCACCGACAATGTCGATGTGCACTTCCAGCCGATCGTCTCGCTCGCCGACAACCGCGTCGTCGGCTTCGAGGCTCTGGCCCGCTGGAACGACCCCGATCTCGGCTTCGTCTCGCCGGCGATCTTCGTGCCGCTGGCCGAGGAGCGCGGTTTCATCGACATGCTGTCGGAAACCCTGCTGCGCAAGGCGGCGGAAGCGACGCTCGCCTGGCCGCACGAACTTTTCCTGTCGTTCAATCTGTCCTCGGCCCAGCTGATGGACCCGCGCACGACCTTCAACACGCTGTCGATCCTGTCGGCGGTCGGCTTCGATCCGCGCCGCCTCGAGCTCGAGATCACCGAGACCGCGGTCATGACTTCGGCCGACACGGCGCGCCGGATCATCGGCGAGCTGCGTGAGGCGGGTATCCGCATTTCGCTCGACGACTTCGGCACGGGCCAGTCCAGTCTCGGTCGCCTGCGCGACTTCACCTTCGACAAGGTAAAGATTGACCGTGCCTTCGTCTCCGCCATCACCACCGACCGCACCTCCGAGCACATCATCAAGGCGATCGTTACGATGTGCGAAGGGCTGGATCTCGAAGTGGTGGCCGAGGGTATCGAGACGGCTTCCGAGGCCGAAAAACTCCGTCGCCTCGGCTGCGGCATGGGGCAGGGCTACTATTTCGGCAAGCCTGCCGATGCGGCAGCCACGCTGCGTTATCTCGACGAACATCATCATGAGTTCGCCCTGGTTGAACGGGCTATCGCCTGAAACGTTTCAGGTCGGTTCACCACCATAAACAACGCAAGAAGGGCGATGCCGAAGCATCGCCCTCGATGGTTTAAACACGTCCCGCGTTCCGGGTTACTTGGTAACCGTCGACGAGGTGGTGGTGTTGTCGGTCGGCACCATGGTCGAGCTCGCATCGGCCCGGGCGTCCAGCTTCTTGAACTCCGGAGCGGCCTTCAGCGTTTCGGCCGTTTCCATGGTCGTCAGGCGGAGTTCGTCCGCATCGTCGGCATCACGGGTCACGGTGATCTTGCTCATCGGAACCGCGACATCCTTTTCGCCGATGCCGAGGAAACCGCCGACACCGATCACGGCAGCGACGATGCCGCCCTTTTCTTCGATGATCAGGTCGTTGATCTCGCCGATCGAGTCATCGCCCGAGGTGTAGACCGACTGGCCGATGAAGTTGTTGGCGCTGATCTGGCTTGCGCTCTGCTCGGTCAGATAAGTGTCGGTCGTGGCAGCCATGGTCGAATTGGTGGCAGCCGGCGCGGTGTCGGTCATCGGAGCGACGGCCGGAGCTTCGGTGCCCGTGGCTGGAGCCTGGGTACCCGCGGCAGGAGCGGTCGCATCCTGTGCATGGGCAAACGGTGCGATTGCGGTGGAGCCGAGCAGCACAGCGGCGGCGAAAGCGTTGAGGGTCTTCTTCATGGTGGACCTACCTTTCCTCGAGATGGTCTTGCGAAAGACGCGGTCGGCTTGGCCCGTCTTGGATTGGGCGGAGCCGATCGCGTCGGTTCGAGAGGAAAATGCATGTCGCCGCTATTCGTTCCCGTGGCCTTGTCGGGTAAATTTTTTCCTTTGCAGGGAACAATTTTGCGTTTGGTGGTCCTATGGCGGCATTGGCCGGCTGTTGGCGCCGGCCCATTCCGTCAGAGTTTGAAGGCCGGTTCGATGCGGCCTTCGACCGCCACGCCGAGTTCGAAGGTGGCGCCAGCCAAGGGATCCGCAGCCCGTCCGGCGGCATCGAGCCCCTCCCAGCAGGACGTCACCATCAGCCGGTCGGCATCGCGTCCGAAGAACGCGGGGCAGGTCACGCGCTGTGCCGGCATGTCGTAGCGGGCAAGGTGGCGACCCTGCGCATCATATCGATCCACCCCGCCGCCGCCCCAGCGTGCATTCCAGATGTCGCCCTTGGCGTCGCAGACCGAGCCGTCGAAATCCCCCGGCCGGTCACGCCCGTCGACGAGGACGCTGGCCGCACCGGTCGGAAGGCCCGTCGCAGGGTCCAGCGGTACGCGCATCAGCGTGTTGACCCTGGAATCGACGAAGTAGCCGGTGGCACCGTCAGGCGAGAAGCAGATGGCGTTGGGAATGCTGACCTTGTCGAACAGCGTCGTTACCGTCTTGCCGGCCACATGGTAGATCGCGCCGGCGCCGGTTGCCGCCGTCTTGCCCATCGTGCCGATCCACAGCGCGCCGCAAGGATGCACCCGACCGTCATTGGAGCGGTTGCCGCGGCTCTCCGGCTCCAGTTCGCAATGGTGGCTGAGGTCGCCCGAGGCGAGGTCGCGCAGGAACAGGCCCTGGTCGGAAGCGATGAGGTGGCGACTGCCGTCGATGCGTGCGATCACGCTGCCCAGGAACGGCAGCGCATGGGCGCTCGTTGCCCCGGACGCGAGGTCGAGCCGACGCAGGCTCCGGCCGAGAATGTCGAACCACCAGAGGCAATCGAGGTCGGGATCGTAGACAGGCCCCTCCCCGAGTTCCAGCCGGGTTTCATCGAGGATCGATCCAGCAAACGAATGGTGTGACGGCATGTGGTCTCCTTCCCGTTGATCTTGCCCCGGGGCAAGCCGGCATCCGCCCCCTTGTTGACAGGGGTTTACCGTAAAATAAAGTTAGTTGCTGGACTGCACCATGTTTCTGCGGCTATGGTCCGAAGCGTCGGCAGGCTGGATTCGCGGGCGATCCGGCATGTTGGTCTACCGCAATCGATATGACTCTTCCATTGTGTGTCAACAAAGTTTGGTCGCGACGTTTCACGCGACATGCGGAAGAGTTGTCTGACGATTGTCATTTGTGGTTCGATTGTGTTTCAGGGGGAAGCGGCCCAGCGGCGACGGACACGCCTTCGATTGAAGTCGAGGTCCTGGCCTGCTGTCGGTAGAATTTGCCGCTTGTCGATTCTGGGGCTTTGCGAAGAAAAAACTATACGATGAGCGTGATTGAGACTGACGGCACCAACCGCATTGCGGACTACGTCGCCGACATTGGTGGATTCAAGACCCAGTTCGATGTCTTCCGTTTCATGAAGCGGCTGACAGAGCACTATGGCGCGCGTGCGTTCATGGTGCTGAACCTGCCGTCGGCGACGTCGCTCGATCTGTCGAGCAACTCGATCATCACCAACTGGCCGGCCGACCTCATCGCCGAGTATGACCAGGTCGCCCTCTTGTCCTCCAGCCCCATCCTGATCCGCCTGCGGACGGCGACGGCACCGTTTACCTTTGACATCGAGCATGTCGCCAAGCAGCGTGATGCCCGCACGACCGAGATCTCTAAGTCGATGTTCGAGCGTTACCGCATGCCGCGCGGTGCCTATTTCCCGGTCCATGACGCCTCGGGCATGCGGGGCGCCGTGTCCTTTGCCGGCGACCGGGCGACGTTTTCGCCCACCGAGATGATGGAGCTGATGTACCTGTCGATCCATGTCTACAATCGGCTGGCCGAGATCCGCGAACTCGACAACCGCGCGACCGACATGCTGACCGAGCGGGAAATCGATTGCCTGAACTGGACCGCCGCCGGCAAGACCAGCGTCGAGATCGCCGAGATCCTGGGGCTGTCCGAGCACACCATCAACCACTACCTCAACCGCGCCACCAAGAAGCTCGATACCGTGAACCGCACGCAGGCGGTCGCGAAGGCACTGCGGCTCGGGCTGATCAAGTAAGACCGGTTCCCGAATTCAACAGGCTTTTCAGATTTTCGCCTGTTTTCCTGCGGGCCGTCCGCGGCAGCGTCTGCCTCAAATTTGTTCTTCCGGCTGTTGCTGCGCCCAAAACAAGGGCAGAGGATTCCGGGCCTTCAACAGGCTTTGACCCATCGGCATGATATCCCGTTGAAATAATAAGAAAAACGTCGGAAAGGCGAGTCTGGCACGGTTTCTGCATTGATAGAAACAAGTCCAGAGGGGACGTTGCAAGTCACCTGAAAAAGGTGCGGCAAGGGAAGCCGTCGTCGAAAATGTCTGCCACTCCGGACATTATTGGCGGCGGTTTTCTTTTCTTTCACTGATATCCAACGGGCAGCGACCGCTGCCGCCCGGTCTTTCCGCCGCAGGTCGGGCAGTCCCTGCGCGCGCTTTTCCGGTTGGCGAACCCGTCCCGGTCCACTATCTAGGGCTCAGTCGGCTCCCCAGCGGAGCGGAACTCTGAGAGGGTGGAATGAGCGCAGTCACGAGAGAGCAGGTTCTGGAGACGCTGAAGGCCGTTCGCGGTCCCGATTTCGAGGGCGATATCATAGCTCTCGGCATGGTCTCCGATGTCTTCATCTCCGACGGAAAGGTGTATTTTTCCATCACCGTTCCCGCCGAGCGCGCCAACGAACTCGAGCCGCTGCGCCAAGCCGCCGAACGGGCGGTCAAGGCGATGCCCGGCGTCAAGGGCGCTCTGGTCAGCCTGACCGCCGAACGCAAGGCAGGGGCCGCACCCGCGGCAAAGCCGCAGCCGGCAGCGCAGGGCCATTCGCATTCCCATTCCCATGCGCCGGCCCAGGCGCCTTCGGGCCAGCGCCCGGCCAAGCAGAACATTCCCGGCATCGGGGCGATCATTGCGGTTGCCTCCGGCAAGGGCGGCGTCGGCAAGTCGACGACGGCGGTGAACCTTGCACTGGCCATGAAGGCCAACGGCCTCAAGGTCGGCATTCTCGATGCCGACGTCTACGGCCCGTCCATGCCGCGCCTGATGGGCATCTCCGGCCGGCCGCAGCAGATCGAGAACCGCATCATCGTGCCGATGGAAAATTACGGCATCAAGGTCATGTCGATGGGCTTCCTGGTCGACGAGGGCACGGCGATGATCTGGCGCGGTCCGATGGTCCAGTCGGCGCTGATGCAGATGCTGCGCGAAGTCGCCTGGGGCGATCTCGACGTGCTGGTGGTCGACATGCCGCCGGGAACCGGCGATGCGCAGTTGACCATGGCCCAGCAGGTGCCGCTGTCCGGCGCCGTGATCGTCTCGACGCCGCAGGATCTGGCGCTGATCGATGCGCGCAAGGGACTCAATATGTTCAACAAGGTCGAGGTACCCGTCCTCGGCATCGTCGAGAACATGAGCTATTTCATCGCCCCGGACACGGGCGCGCGCTACGACATCTTCGGTCATGGCGGGGCGCGGGCGGAGGCCGAACGGATCGGCGTGCCCTTCCTCGGCGAGGTGCCGCTGACCATCGCCATTCGCGAGACGTCGGATGCGGGAACCCCGGTCGTGGTTTCCGATCCGCAGGGGCCGCAGGCCAGAGTTTATCGCGAAATTGCCGAGAAGGTATGGGCGCAGGTGCAGGCGCGCTCCGGGCGGGCAGCCCCTTCGATCGTCTTCGAGTAGGCGCGACAGCGAAAGAATCGACCGCCGCCCCGGGCGGAAAGGGCGGCGGGATAGCGCGATCCTTTATTGTTTTTCGATCGCGACCTTGCGTTCCGCCGGAACAGTGCCCGGCTTTTTCGGCATGGTGATGGTCAACACGCCCTTGTCGAACGTGGCGGTGACTGCAGCGTCGTCGACGCTCGCCGGCAGGCTCATCGAGCGCTGGAAGCTGCCATAGCGCCGCTCGACGACATGGAAATTGTCCTTGTCGTCCTTCTTTTCCATCTTCTTCTCGCCCTTGAGGCTCAGCACGCCCTTCTGGATCGAGATGTCGATATCGTCTTCGGCAATTCCGGGAAGCTCGGCGGTCAACAGGATCTGGTCGTCCTTCTCGACAACGTCGATTGACGGCGCAAGGAAGCCATCGCCTTCGGATGCGGAGAGCAGCTTGTTCTTGCCGAAGAAGTTCTCAACAACCTGATCCATTTCCTTGCGCAAATCGGCGAAGGGATTGTCGGACCACAGGCTGGGAAGAATATTTGGTGACTTGTTTGCCATGATATCCTCACAGGTGTTGATGTCCCGATGGCCGGAACAGCCAGGATACTAGTGTCGTTGGCTAGCCTCGCCTTGATTGGAGTCAACCCTGGCATTTGGTCGGAGCCATCTACATGCGCCCGGAGAGAAGGCGATAACACGCCCCTGTGCCCTGCCGCCGCCGTAACAAGGCTCTTGCATTTTTCGGCGGCGAGGTGTTTGGTCGCCCGCTGTGACCAGCAGCGGCCGTGACACGGGGCGCCATGAGAGTGTTTCGAATTTGATCAAGGCCTACCGACCCGACGGAACGGTGGAACTCATCCTCGCGAGTGATCCGCGCGCCTCGCTCGATTCCGCTATCCTTTGGCTCGATCTCGTCAATCCCGACCGCGCCGAGGAAGCACTCGCAGAGCGGCTTCTCGGAATCCCGTTGCCGACCCGCGACGACCTGAAGGACATCGAACCGTCCAGCCGACTTTATGTCGAGGATTCTGTCGTATTCATGACCGGCTCTCTGGTCTACCACGTCGAGACCGACCTTCCGGAACTGACCGACGTGGCTTTCATCCTCAGCGACAACCGTCTCATCACCATCCGCTATGCCGAACCACGGGCATTCGCCTTGTTCAGTGCAGCACTTCTGCGGGTCCCCGGCAAGTACCAGACCGGCGCGGAAATGATGGCCCGCCTGCTCGAGACCGTCGTCGACCGGACGGCGGAAGTGCTGGAGATCGCGGTTGCCCGTCTCGACGCCCTGTCGGCCGAGGTCTTCGTCGACAGCAAGGCGGCGAAGCGCCGACCTCCCCGTTTCCTCGAGGACAAGCTGCTCGACATTGCGAGCCACCATCGCCTGGTGAGCAAGGCGCGCGACAGCCTGATGTCGCTGTCGCGTCTGGCCACGTTCCTCCGCTCGCTGCCGCTGATCCGCAAGGATCACGAGGCCGACGAACTGTGCCGGATCGTTGCCCACGACATCCAGTCGCTGTCGGAGCATGCCAGCTTCGTTTCGAACAACATCACATTCCTGCTCGACGCCTCGCTGGGGCTAATCAATGTCGAGCAGAATGCCATCATCAAGATCTTCTCGATCGCGTCCGTCGTCTTCCTGCCGCCGACCCTGGTCGCGTCGATCTACGGGATGAACTTCGAGTTCATGCCGGAACTGCACTGGCAGTTCGGCTACGCGCTTGCCATTGGCGCGATGCTGCTGTCGGCGATCATCCCATTCCTCTTCTTTCGCTGGAAAGGCTGGCTCTGAGAAGCCAGATGTCCCATGGCCCAAGAAACCTCTGAAATTCCGGAAGCACCCAAGGATTTCCGCAGCCTCGTCTGGCTGAGCCTCGGCTCGGTCGGCGTCGTCTACGGCGACATCGGCACCAGCCCGCTCTACGCCTTCCGCGAGGCGCTGAAGCCGATCGCCGACGGCGGCATCGAGCGCGAGGAGATCATCGGCCTGATCTCGCTGATCATCTGGACGCTCACCATCATCGTGACGCTCAAATATGTGCTCTTCCTTCTCAGGGCCGACAACGACGGGGAGGGCGGCACGCTCTCGCTTCTGGCGCTCCTGTCGAAGAAGGTCGGTAGCCACGGCTCGGTACTGATGATCCTTGGACTGATCGGCGCCGCTCTGTTCCTCGGGGATTCGATGATCACCCCGGCGCTCTCCGTTCTCTCTGCGGTCGAGGGTCTGAAGCTCGTGACGCCCGATCTGGAAAGCTTCGTCGTGCCGATTTCGGTCGGCATCCTGATCGGGATCTTCGCCGTGCAGTCGCACGGAACGGGCGCCGTCGCGAAATTCTTCGGACCGATCACTGCCGTATGGTTCATCGTTATGGCGCTTGGCGGCGTCGTCCATATCGCCGACGACTTCGGCATCCTCGCCGCCTTCAATCCGTGGCACGCCGTCAGCTTCCTGCTGCGCGAGGGCTTTCTCGGCATCATCGTGCTCGGCGCCGTCTTCCTGACCGTGACCGGTGCCGAGGCACTCTATGCCGACCTTGGCCATTTCGGCCGCCGGCCGATCCAGTGGGCCTGGTTCGCGCTGGTATTCCCCGCCCTGGTGCTCAACTACCTGGGGCAGGGGGCGCTGGTGATGCAACACCCCGAGGCCGCTTCCGATCCGTTCTTCCTGATGTTTCCGGAATGGGCGCTGCTGCCGGTCGTCGTGCTGGCGACGGCTGCCACCATCATTGCCAGCCAGGCGGTGATCACCGGTGCCTTCTCGCTGGTGCGCCAGGCGATCCATCTCGGCTTCCTGCCGCGCATGCAAATCCTCTTCACCTCGGAAACCCATACCGGGCAGATCTACCTGCCGACCGTGAATGCCCTTCTGCTGTTTGGTGTTCTGGCGCTCGTCCTGCTGTTCCAGAGCTCCGAGGCGCTGGCGACGGCCTATGGCATCTCCGTGACCGGGGCCATGGTGGTCACCACGATCATGGCCTTCAGCTTCGTCCGCACCCGCTGGAACTGGAGCATCACGACGTCGATCGTCCTGCTGCTGCCGCTCTTCCTGCTCGAACTGGTGTTCCTCGGCGCCAATATGCTCAAGGTGCATGACGGCGGCTATGTGCCCGTGCTGTTTGCCGGCGGCTTCACCGTGGTGATGTGGACCTGGCGGCGCGGCACCGCGATTCTCTTTGCCAAGACCCGCCATGCCGACGTGCCGCTGGCCTCCTTCATCGCCTCGATCGAGAAGAAGAGCGAGCACGCGCCGGTGAGCGTCGCCGGCACGGCGATCTTCCTGACCAGCGACCCGGAAACGGCCCCGGCCGCCCTGCTGCACAATCTCAAGCACAACCACGTCATCCACGAGCGCAACATCATCCTCACCATCAAGACGGTGAACCGCCCGCGGGCGACCGAGGCAGAGCGCTTCGTGGTGGAACAGCTGTCCGAGCGCTTCTCGCGCGTCGAGATCCGCTTCGGCTTCATGGAGAACCAGAACGTCTCGAAGGCGCTGGCCAATCTGCGGCGCGGCGGCCTGAAGTTCGACATCATGTCGACCTCATTCTATCTCGGCCGGCGCAAGCTGGTTCCGGATGCGAAATCCGGCATGCCCTATTGGCAGGATCGCCTCTACATCACGCTCGCCAACACGGCGACCGACCCGTCGGACTATTTCCGCCTGCCGGCCAACCGCGTCGTCGAATTGGGTTCCCACGTCATTATCTAACGGGATAGTCCTGGTGACCCGAAAGCCGCCGTGTCCCGGCGGCTTTTTTTTGTGCCCTGCCGCGCCACGAAAAGCAGGTCCATTAACCAAGCATCAAGGTTAATGCCGGATATTTCTCTAATATAGCCGTTGTAACGTATGGAGTACCGGTTTGCGTTCGAGAAGCCGTCTGCTGAAGCTGTCCGTCTTGCGTCTGGAAAAGTGGACATCGCCTGTGGTCTTTGGCCTCGTGTCATGGCTTGCCTTCCCGTCCATCGCCGCCCAGGCGGACCTCGCGGGCCTGATCACCGGCAACGACCGGGGCAGCAGCAACTGGCGCATGGTGCTGACCGCCTCTCCGGCAGGCTCCATCCATCAGGCGCAGCTCGCCTTTTCCGACACCGAAGCCTCGTCCGCGCTCAGCAAGGACAGCGGCATCCTGCTCCCCGACGGCCGCAAGATCGCACTTGACGGCGGCAAGACCGAAGCCGACCCGCTGCCGGACGAGGACCGCGTGACCCGCAGCCTGAAGAAGGGCAGGGTACTCGCCGTGGAGGCGATGCAGCCGCCCAAGGCCTTCTCGGCGGGTTCGGTGCTGAAGCGCACCTCCTCGCTGATGGATCCGAAGGAGACGCCCGCCGAACTCACCGCATTCGTCCGTTCCAGGGCCAAGCCGGTCGAACTCGCGGCCTTCTATTTCAAGAAGCCGGAACCAGCCGCGGATATCGGCGTGCCGCCCATGCTCGCTTCGCTCGTCACCAACCGCCAGGCAGATGTGCTGGCGACCGCCTACGCCCCGGCCGAACCGGATTTCGCCAGCGTTTCGCCATTCGATGCCGTCCTGACGAAGAAGCCCGAGTCCGGCCGCTTCGTCCCGACGATCGGACCGAACGACCATGCCTGGGCGGCGAGCGTGCTGCCGCCGTCAGTCTTCTCCGCCCGCGAGCAGCAATGCCTCGCCTCGGGCATCTATTTCGAATCGCGCGGCGAATCGGTCAAGGGCCAGGCGGCCGTCGCCCAGGTCATCCTCAACCGCGTGCGCAATCCGGCCTATCCCGACACGATCTGCGGTGTGGTCTACCAGAACGAGGATTGGCGCAACCGCTGCCAGTTCTCCTTCGCCTGCGACAACATCAAGGATCGGGTGAACTCCCAGCACCACTGGAAAGTCGCCCGCGAAGTGGCGCTCGCCGTCACCGCCGGCAAGATCTGGCTGAAGGAAGTCGGCTCCTCCACGCACTACCATGCCGTCTATGTTCGTCCGGGCTGGGCCCGCACGATGAAGAAGGTCGGCCGCATCGGCCTGCACGTCTTCTATCGCACCTATGGCGGCGGCTGGAGCTGATCCCCAGCCAAATGACCGCGCTCCCTGCGACCATTGGCGGGGTTTTCCCGCCAAGTGCCCCCCAAGATTCGGCGCTTTCAACTTAAGTCTATGATTTTCCCCGGTTAATTTGTGGTGAAACTTGCCCTTCGTATGCCTTGACTATGGGGGCTCTCAAAATTATGGTGCGCGCGACTTCAAGACGGGCTGGAAGGGTTCAAATCCTGCCGTATCTACATTGCTGTCGGGCCAAGCGCGGTCCGGAGAAACGCAGAACGGACGGAGGGAACCATGACCGATAACCGCGAAGAGGGTCTGGAAGAGCGTCGCAGGCGCCTGGCTGCCGAACTGGCGGTCAAGGGTGTCGAGACGAGGGGTGAAAAAGCCGCCGACGAGCGGGCCGAGCAGAACCGGAAAGGTTATGCCGAGGCCATGAAGCTCTCGAGCGAATTTATCTCCGCCGTCGTTGTTGGTGCGATCCTGGGCTATCTTTTCGACCGTTTTGTCGGTACTGCGCCCTGGGGCATGATCGTGCTCCTGTTACTCGGGTTCTGTGCCGGTGTTTTGAACGTGCTGAGGACTGCGGGCAAGGTGGCGTCGCCCCATCCGGCGGACCGCGGCACGAAGGCAGAGAATAAGCGCGACGCCGGCTGATCAGGGCCGCGAAGTGCTACACAGGCAGACCTCCGCTTGCGGGCGGACTAAAAGCGAAAGAGACCAGACGGTGTCAAACGATCCGACTCATCAGTTCCAGATCCAGAAGATTGTTCCGATCGAGATCGGCGGGATTGATTTTTCGTTCACCAATGCTTCGCTGTTCATGGTCGCAACGGTCGCCTGCGCTTCCGCCTTCCTCTACTTCTCGACCTCCAGCCGCGGCCTGATCCCGACCCGCGCCCAGTCGGTCGCCGAAATGTCCTATGAATTCATCGCCTCGATGCTGCGCGAAGGCGCCGGCAGCCACGGCATGAAGTTCTTCCCCATGGTCTTCTCGCTGTTCATGTTCGTGCTGACCGCGAACCTGCTCGGCATGATGCCCTACTTCTTCACCATCACCAGCCAGATCGTCGTCACCTTCGCACTGGCGATCTTCGTCATCGGTACCGTGCTGGTTTATGGTTTCATGAAGCACGGCTTCGGCTTCCTCAAGCTGTTCGTGCCCTCGGGCGTGCCGGGAGCCCTGCTGCTGCTCGTCGTGCCGATCGAAGTGATCTCGTTCCTGTCGCGTCCGATCTCGCTCTCCATTCGTCTGTTCGCCAACATGCTGGCCGGACATATTACGCTCAAGGTGTTCGCAGGCTTCGTCGCCTCGCTCGGAACCCTGGGTGCGCTGGGCATTGGCGGCGCCATTCTGCCCCTGATCATGACCGTCGCTCTGACGGGTCTCGAGTTCCTCGTCGCCTTCCTGCAGGCTTATGTCTTTGCGGTACTGACTTGCATGTACCTCAACGACGCAATTCACCCTGGCGGGCACTAAGGATCACCGACATTGACGTCTGAAGACGTCAGTCATTCGCCGCAACAACCATTCTAAGGAGATCAATCATGGAAGCGGAAGCAGCAAAGTACATCGGCGCAGGTCTGGCTTGCTTTGGTATGGCCGGCACGGCTCTCGGCCTCGGCAACATCTTCGGCAACTACCTGTCCGGCGCTCTGCGCAATCCGTCTGCCGCTGACAGCCAGTTCGGCCGTCTGGTATTCGGCTTCGCCGTTACGGAAGCTCTGGGCATCTTCTCGCTGCTCATCGCTCTCCTCCTCCTGTTCGCCGTCTAATACCGGCCGGGTTCTGGGGTCACGGCTCGCCCTGAGGCGGCCGTGATCCTTCGCATTTGAGAATACACCTGGAGGTGAGCATGTTTGTGACCCCCGCCTTTGCCGAGGAAACTCCGGCGCAGGGCCAGACCCATACGGGAGAGGCTCCGGCACAGGGCCAGATCCACACGGAAGAGGCTCCGGCACAGGGCCAAGTCCACACGGAGACCGGCGTCGCCCACGACGCAGGACATGGTGGAGGCGTTTTCCCGCCGTTCGACCAGTCTACCTATGCATCCCAGCTGCTCTGGCTGGTGATCACGTTCGGTCTTTTCTACGTGCTCATGCAGAAGGTCATCGTGCCGCGCGTTGGTGGCATCCTGGAAAACCGGCATGACCGGATCGCCCAGGACCTCGACGAGGCCGCCCGGCTGAAGTCCGAGGCCGATACCGCCATTGAAACATACGAGCGCGAGCTCGCTGCTGCCAGGGCGAAAGCCGGGCAGATCGCAGCGACCGCGCGCGACAGCGCCAAGGCCAAGGCCGACGCCGAGCGGACCGCCGTCGAAGCGGAACTTGCCGGCAAGGTCGCAGCAGCCGAGGCCCGCATCGCCGAGATCAAGGCAAAGGCTTTCGCCGAAGTCGATACCATCGCCGTCGATACGGTCGGTTCGATCGTCGAGCAGCTGATCGGCACGAAGGCAACCGCCGCCGACATCAAGGCCGCCGTTAGCGGCGTCGCCGGCAAGCAGGGGGCTTGAACATGCAATTCGACGCAACATTCTTCGCCTTCGTCGGCCTTCTCCTGTTCTTCGCCCTGATCGTCTATCTCAAGGTTCCGGGCATGGTGGCGAAGTCGCTCGACGCCCGCGCCGACAAGATTCGTGACGAACTGGCCGAAGCCAAGCGCCTGCGCGAGGAAGCCCAGCACGTTCTGGCCGAATACCAGCGCAAACGTAAGGAAGCCGAAGCGGAAGCAGCAGGCATCGTTGCCGCTGCCGAACGCGAGGCTGCCATGCTGACGGCGGAAGCCAAGCAGAAGACCGAAGAGTTCGTGGCGCGCCGCAATGCGCTCTCCGAGCAGAAGATCAAGCAGGCCGAGACGGAAGCCGTCAACGCCGTGCGCTCGGCAGCCGTCGATCTGGCGATTGCCGCCGCCGAAGCGGTGCTTGCCAAGAAGACCGATGCGGCCGTGCAGGACAGCCTGTTCAAGGGCGCGCTGGGCGAGGTCAAGGCCCGCCTCAACTGAGGTTGCCGATCATCTTGAGTGTTTGAGAAGCCGGGCCGAAACGCCCGGCTTTTTCTTTGCCGGTCCTGTGCCCACCGCGCCGTCTGTGGTGTCTTTCAAGGCAAGGCAAGGCAAGGCAAGGCAAGGCAAGGGCAGTGTGGCGAAGCGCAGTGGCGACGATGGCCGACACCTCACCGGCGCGCCGCTACTCCTGGCCGACCCCGCCGTCGATGCGCAGGGGTCTGAAGCTCATGCGGTGCAGGATGCAGGGGCCATGCACGGCGATGGCCGCCCTGTGGCGCTCGGTGCCGTATCCGGCATGGCTGTCGAAACCGTAGGCGGGGTAGACGAGGCCGGCGCGGGCCATCATCCGATCGCGGGTGACCTTGGCTATGATCGAGGCGGCGGCGATCGACAACGAACGCGAATCGCCCTTGACCACGGCCTTGCCCGAGCAGATCAGCCCATCCGGCACGTCGCGTCCGTCGGCCAGCACATGCAGCGGCGGCAGAGCGAGCCCCGCCACGGCCCGGCGCATGGCGTCGAGGCTCGCCTTGCGGATGTCGCTGGCGTCGATGTGGCGGGGCGAGGAGGAGGCAATGGAGACCGTGGCGGTGCCGAGGATCGCCTCGAACAGGCGCTCGCGATGCGCGGCGGTCAGCTTCTTCGAATCGTTGAGCCCTTCGGGGATGTTCGCTTCGTCGAGAATGACTGCCGCGGCAACGACGGGACCGGCAAGCGGTCCCCGCCCGGCCTCATCCGTGCCGGCGACGGGAAAGAAGCCGCGCCTGGCCGCCAGCCTCTCGAACTCGAAATCGGGGCCGGCCGGCAGGTCGGCGAAAAAACTCGGAGAATCGGGTGGCGTGCGAGATTTCATGCGGCAGAAATCGCACGCGCACCCGATCTCCTGCAAGTCCCCGGCATCGACGGCCGGCAGGGGAAGCGGCCGTCGGGGCGGCAGCCAGGGACTTATCTTCCGGCGCAAGGCGGCGGACCGCACCGGAAACGGTAGGGGAGGGCGAGCCGACCCCGTTGGAAGGCAGGCGAGGGACAGGCTCGCCTGAAATTGGAATGCGTCCAGACGCGCCCTCCGGGACGCATCCGCCTGTGTCAGAGCAGCGACAGCTGAACGCCGCTGCCGTCCGGCGGCACGAACAGGTCGTCGCGCAGATGCGCGCTGCGGCGAACCATGCCGAGCCGCTTGGTCGCCATCTCGAAGCGCCGGCTGATCTGCCAGGCATAGGGACCGGCACCCTTCATGCGCTTGCCGAACTCGGCGTCATAGTCCTTGCCGCCGCGCATGGAGCGCACCAGCGACATGACGTGGCGATAGCGGTCGGGATAGTGCTGCAGCAGCCAGTCGCGGAACAGCGGGCTCACTTCCAGCGGCAAGCGCAAAAGCACGTAGCCCGCCTCCCTGGCGCCGGCGGCCTTGGCCGAATCCAGCACCCGCTCGATCTCGTGGTCGTTGAGGGCCGGGATCACAGGGGCCATCATCACGCCCGTCGGCACGCCGGCCTCGGTCAGCGCCTTGATCGCCTCCAGCCGCTTGGTCGGCGTCGAGGCGCGTGGTTCCATGGTGCGGGCAAGCTTGCGGTCGAGCGTGGTGACCGAGATTGCCACCTTGGCCAGGCCGCGCGCTGCCATCGACGACAGGATGTCGAGATCGCGCAGCACGAGCGCCGACTTGGTGACCACGGTCACCGGATGATTGGCCCGGTCCAGCACTTCGAGGATCTGCCGCATGATGCGCCATTCCCGCTCGATCGGCTGGTAGGGATCGGTATTGGTGCCGATCGCGATGGTGCGCGGCTTGTAGCCGGCCTTGGCGAGTTCCCGTTCCAGTAATTTCGGCGCATCCGGCTTGGCGAACAGCTTGGCCTCGAAGTCGAGCCCGGCGGAGAGGCCCATGAAACCATGGGTCGGGCGGGCGAAACAATAGATGCAGCCGTGCTCGCAGCCGCGATAGGGATTGATCGAGCGATCGAACGGAATGTCGGGGGAATCGTTGCGGGTAATGATGGTGCGCGGCCGCTCGACCTGCACCTCGGTGCGGAAGGGCGGCATGTCCTCGAGGCTTTCCCAGCCATCATCGAAGGTGACGCGCTCATGCGGCTCGAAACGGCCGGAAGGGTTCATGCCGGCGGCGCGACCGCGGCGGCGGTCCACCTCGATCCTGAGACCCGAGGAGGCGACCAGTGCGTCGGCAATATCTGCCGTATTGGCGGGCTGGAAGGCAGCCCGCGCCACAAGAGACAGCTCGTTCATGTTTGCTCCTCGCGGGGCCATCATCCCCGTCTCGATGATTAAATTCCTAGCGCGGAAATGAGAACATTGCAAGAACAAAAATGCGAAAGTGGCGGTGGCAATCGTTTGTGCGATGCGATAGACATAGGCAATGTTGACAGTGATGATGGAATGCCGCGATCAGGAGCCGGAGCTCGCCCAGACGCTTTCCGTTCTTGTCGCCGGTGCGGTTGAAGGTCTGGTGAGCGACGTGATCGTGCTCGATCACGGTTCGTCGGACGGCTCGTCACGCGTCGCGGATGCTGCGGGTTGCCGGTTTTATGCGCAGTGGGACATCAAGGACGTGCTGCGTGCGGCGCGCGGCGAATGGCTGTTGCTGGTCGAGGCGGGCGCCCGCCCGCTGCATGGCTGGATCGACGAGATCGGCGAATATGTCGCGCTCAACAAGTCGCCTGCGCGCTTTTCGCAGTCACGCAATCACAGGCAGCCATTCTTTAAGCGGATTGGCCGAAGCACCCCGCCGCTGGAGCACGGCTTGCTCTTGCCGAAGGGACAGGCGATTGCCGTCGCCCGGTCCGGCATGGCACTGGGGCAACTGGCGCTGGGACACAAGCCGCGCCGGCTGTCGAGCGAACTCGTCCCGTCCTGGGTGGCACGCCAGGGCCGCGTCTGAGGGCGTCGGCCGTCGGCGTGATCTAGCCGATTGCGTTTCCGGTCGTTTCCGTCGCCTGGAAATACCAGTCCGGCCGCAATTGGCCCAGTTTCTGCTCCGCAGCATCCGCGCCGGCCCGATCGTCGTATATGCCAAAGCAGGTCGCCCCCGAACCGGACATGCGCACCAGACGCGCGCCGGCGTTCCGCAGCATGTCCGAAATCTCGGCGATCTCGGGCAGGAGCGCGCGGGCAGGGGCTTCGAGGTCGTTGCGCTGGTCGGCCAGGAAGCCGATCCATTCGCCGCGGTCGCCCTCTTCCGGCGGCGCGTCGATCGGCGGGTGGTCCTTATGGGTCAGGCGCCGGAAGATGTCCGGCGTCGAAACCGCTTGCAGCGGATTGGCGAGCACCAGGGCAAAGCGTGGCATGGCGTCCAGCATGTCGATCTGTTCACCGATGCCGCGCGCCCGGAGCGGCCGGCTTTCCAGGCACATCGGCACGTCGGCGCCAAGCTTCAGCGCGATTTCCGAAAGCCTGTCGGGAGAAAGCGAGGCCTGCCAGAACCGCAGGAGGCCTCTCAACGTCGCTGCGGCGTCCGCCGAGCCGCCACCGATCCCCGAGGCAACCGGCAGGTTCTTTTCCAGTTCGATGGCCACCGGTCGTGTCGTCCGCCCCTGTGCGGTCAGCGCATCCCGCAGCAGGTCACGCGCCTTGAGCACCAGATTGCCGTCCTTGCCCTCGGCCGTGTCCGACAGAAGCGGGCCGAAGCGGCCGGCAAGGTTGAACGAATCGCGCTCCGCCGGCGAGAAGCTCAGCCGGTCGCCATGGCTGGCGAAGGTCACGATGCTGTCGAGCAGGTGATAGCCGTCGGCCCGCTGGCCGGTAACGTGCAGCGCCAGATTGATCTTGGCCGGCGCCGCCTCGCTCGTCGCATGGGCAGGCATGGCGTCAGTTGCCGTTCTTCGGCATCTTCAGCTGCTGGCCGGGATAGATGCGGTCCGGATTGCGCTTGAGGCCCGGATTGGCGTTGATCAGGTCGATGAATCGCTGCCCGTCGCCATAGGCTTCGGTGGCGATATCCCACAGGGAGTCGCCGGCCTTGACCGTGTAGCCGTCTTCGCCGGCCGTGGCCTGGCTCTTTTCGGCGTCGGCCATGGCACCGGTCTGAGCCGGCTCGCCCCCCTTGGCGGCGACTTCCGGAGCGATCTCCGGCAGACCGTCACGAAGTTTCGCTTCGATCTTCGGGATCTCCGCCAGGTCCGGCTTGGAAATCAGCGCCCGCTTCCACTGGTAGGTGGCTTCCAGCTTGCGGCCAACGCGCCAATAGGCGTCGCCCAGATGGTCGTTGATCGTCGCGTCTCCGGCCTTGAGCTCGATCGCGCGCTCCAGCTCCCGCACCGCCTCGTCGAAACGGCCGAGGCGAAAATAGGCCCAGCCGAGCGAGTCGACGATATAGCCGTCGTCCGGGCGAAGCTCGACCGCCTTGCGGATCATGTCGAGGCCTTCGTCCAGGTTGCGGTTCATGTCGACCCAGGAATAGCCGAGATAGTTGAGGACCTGCGGCTGCTCCGGATTGAGTTCAAGCGCCTTGCGGAAATTCGGTTCCGCCTGATCCCATTTCTTCAGGCGCTCATAGGCGATGCCGCGCTGGAAGAAGATCGACCAATAGCCCTTGGCCGGGTTCGAGCCGATGATCTCGACGGCCTTGTCGTAGTTCGCCGCCATGGCGGGATAGTCCTTGGCGTCAGACAGCACGCTTCCATAGGCGAGATAGCTGCGGATGTCGGCCGGATCGGAATCGATCAGCGACTTGAGGTGCGCGCGGGCTTCGTCGACCTTGCCGGTCTCGGCAAGCGTTAGGCCGAGCTGCAGTTCGGAAATGCGGCGCATCGGCGAGGTGGCCGGCACCTGGCCGTAGAGGCGGATGGCCCGTTCCGGCTGCTTGGCGGCCTCGGCCAGTCCGCCAAGCATGATCAGCGTGTCGGCGCTCGTCGGGTCGAGGGCGCGGGCGAGCTGCAGATAGAGCATCACCGTGTCTTCAGCACCGTCGCGGTTGAGCGCGCCGCCGATCGAGAACAACACGCCGGCCGCCCCCTGGGCCGCGGTCTTGGCGAGCGGTTCCGGCTTCTCGCCGGCCTCGATGTGCTCGCGCAACGCCTTGAACGGGGCGAAGTTGGAGATCAGCTCGTCGCCGGTGGAGATGGCATCCAGCGCCTTCTGCTTGTTGCCCAGCTGCGCTTCGAATGTCGCAAGCGCGATGACCGTGCGGGTAAACGTATCGGGCGCGGTGGCGACGCCCGACTTGTCGGTGAGCGCATCGACGAAATTGCGACGGGCTGCGTCGGCATCGCCGATCAGGGCGGCGATCGCGCCGGCATTGTAGTGCTGGAAGATGCCGTACCATTCCGGGCCCTTCAGCCCTTCGACAAGGCTCAGCGCTTCCTTGCCCTGGCCGGCGCCGACCTTGGTCCAGGCAACGAGCAGCTGGTTCATCAGCCGGTCGAGGTCGTTCGGTCCGCTGTAGGTCAGGATCTTTTCGGCACCGGTGAAGTCGCCCTTGCGAACGGCTTCGAGCGCGCGTGCGACCGAGGTGACGCGTTCGACGGCATCGTCGCTCTTCAATTCCTCGGCAAGGACCACGCCCTCATCGAAATCGCCGTTCATGAACAGGGCGATCATCAGCCGTTCCTGAATGTCGAGTTCGTTCGGCGAGAACGACAGGGCCTTCTTGTAGAGCGCGATGGCGTTCTCGTAGTCCCTGTCGGCGTCGGCCGTGCGGCCGGCGAGGAAGGCGCCGGAAAACGTGTCGACGCTTTCGAGGTCGAACGTCTGCGTCTCGGCAGGCTTCACCTCATTGGCAGCCTGGGCATGCACGAGGCCGGAAGGGAAAACGCCGACCAGGAAGGCGAGCGCCGTACCGGCGAGCAGACGGATGGCAAGACTTTGCCGCATGAAACAGCCTTTCAAGAATCGATGACCAGCCGCCACGGGCTGTTGATACCCCAGAATGCGGGAATGATTCCTGCACAGAATGGCTTTTTTGAAGCAGCCCCGCAAGGCGACCCCCGGTGACGCGTCAGTTGACGCGGGCAATGCAGAAATCGATGACGTCCATCAGTGCCGACTTCCATTCGCTCTCGGGGAGCGGCGCCAGTGCATCGCGGGCGATCGTGCCGTAATGCAGGGCGCGGGCAATGGTGTCGTTCAGTGCGCCGTATTTGGTGATGAGGCCGAGCGCCTTGTCCAGCCGGGCGTCGTCGTTCTGCCCCTGCTCAATGGCCTCCCGCCAGAACTCGCGCTCTTCCTTGGTGCCGCGCCGATAGGCGAGGATGACCGGAAGGGTGATCTTGCCCTCGCGGAAATCGTCGCCGACATTCTTGCCGAGATCGGCCGCCTTGCCGCCGTAGTCGAGCGCATCGTCGACCAGCTGGAAGGCCAGCCCGAGATTCATGCCGTAGGATTTCAGCGCATTGCGCCCGGCCTTGTCGGCGCCGGCGATGATCGGGCCGACCTCGGCCGCGGCGGCAAAGAGCGCCGCCGTCTTGGCGCGGATGACCGACAGATAGTCGTCCTCGGTGGTCTCCATGTTCTTGGCGACGGAAAGCTGCAGCACCTCGCCCTCGGCGATTACCGATGCGGCGGCCGACAGAACATCGAGCGCTTCCAGCGAACCGACCTCGACCATCATGCGGAAGGCCTGGCCGAGCAGGAAGTCGCCGACCAGCACGCTGGCCTGGTTGCCCCAGATCATGCGGGCGGTCGACTTGCCGCGGCGAAGATCGCTCTCGTCGACCACATCGTCGTGCAGCAGCGTCGCGGTATGCATGAATTCCACGCTGGTCGCGAGCTTCACGTCGCCATCGCCCTGGTAGCCGAACAGCGCGGCGGAGGCGAGCGTCAGCATCGGCCGCAGCCGCTTGCCGCCGGACGAGATCAGGTGGTTCGCCACTTCGGGAATCATCTGAACGTCGGATCCGGCCTTCGACAGAATGAGCTGGTTCACCCGTTCCATGCCCGGCTTGGCCAGGTCCACCAGAGGCTGGATGGATGCCTGTTTGTTTTTGTTTTCCTCAAGCGGTATGACTACGCCCAACGCACCGGACTCCTATTGCATTCTCGGCGCGACAATAAAAAGCGGCCGCATGATGGGCAAGCCCGAATCGGCCGCATAGACCTTTTTAGGGAGGGTTTTGAGGCGCAATGCACGAGATAATCCGCAGCAACGACGTCGTTCTCCTGTCCTTTGCCGAGAGTCTGATGAAAGATGCGGGAATTTCCTGCATGATCGCCGATCAATCCATGAGCATTCTCGAAGGTTCGCTCGGAATGTTGGCGCGTCGCCTGCTGGTGGAGAGTGATCGGGCAGACGAGGCGCGCCGCATCCTCACCGATGCCGGCCTCGGCGACGAGCTGCGTGATCCGGTGAACTGAACCGTGCCCGCCTCCGAGCAGATCGCCGAAACCATCGACGCCTTTCACCGCGGACGCTTCCATCTTGTCCAGCCGAAGGGCCGGGGGCATCGGGCCGGCATGGATGCCATGCTGCTAGCGTCTCTGGTCGACGCCACGGATGCCGTGTCCGTGGCCGACCTTGGCGCCGGCGCCGGTGCTGCGGGTCTGGCCGTCGCCGCCCGGCTCGCGGATGCCAAGGTCACCCTGGTCGAGCGATCCCCCGAAATGATCGCCTATGCGGCACGGAGCCTGGGGCTTGCCGAGAATGCGGCGCTTGCTCACCGCATCTCGCTGATCGAAGCCGACGTCACCTTGACGGGCCGGGCGCGGGTCGCCGCCGGCCTCGTCGACGACGTGTTCGACCACGTCATCATGAACCCGCCTTTCAACGATGCCGGCGACCGCAAGACACCGGACGCGCTGAAGGCCGAAGCCCATGCGATGACCGAGGATCTCTTCGAAAGCTGGATCCGCACGGCAGGCGCCATCATGGTGCCGGGTGGCCAGTTGTCGCTGATCGCCCGGCCGCAATCGATTGCCGACATCATCGACGCCTGCGGCCGGCGTTTCGGCGGGCTCGAGGTGACGCCGGTCTATCCGCGGGCCGGCGAGAATGCCGTGCGCATCCTGGTCACGGCGATCAAGGGCTCGCGCGCAAGGCTGAACCTGCGCGCGCCGCTCCTCATGCACGACGATCCGGCAAGCCACAAATTCTCCGCCTTCGTCGATGATCTCAACAACGGCCGCGCTTCCTACCCCCGCCGCGGGCGATGATTTTCGAAGGCCCGCCATTGTGTTTGTGGCCCCGCATCTTACATCTCGGTGCGAGATGAACGACAATGCGAGGTAAGCGATCGATGGCGGGTTTGTTGAAGCGTCTGGTGCCAAAACGGTTCCGCAATGACGGGCTGCTGATCCCGGTCGTGCGGCTGCATGGCGCAATCATGAGCGGAGGCGGTCGTTTCAAGCAGCAGCTCAATCTCGCAAGCGTCGCACCGGCACTCGAAAAGGCCTTCTCGAAGAAGGACAGCCCTGCCGTCGTGCTGTCGATCAATTCGCCCGGTGGCTCGCCGGTGCAGTCCCGCATGATCTTCGACCGCGTCCGTGCGCTTGCCGAGGAGAAGAACAAGCGCGTTCTGGTCTTCGTCGAGGACGTGGCGGCTTCCGGCGGTTATATGATCGCGCTGGCCGGCGACGAGATCTTTGCCGATGCCACCTCGATCGTCGGCTCGATCGGCGTCGTCTCCGGCGGCTTCGGTTTCCCTGAACTGCTGAAGAAGATCGGCGTCGAGCGCCGTGTGTACACGTCCGGTGAAAACAAGGTGATCCTCGATCCCTTCCAGCCGGAAAAGGAAAGCGACATCGACTATCTGAAATCGCTTCAGCTCGAGATCCACGAGATCTTCATCGACATGGTCAAATCCCGCCGGGGCAGTGTGCTGGCCGACGATCCGGACCTTTTCTCCGGCCTGTTCTGGACCGGGCGCCGCGGCCTACAACTGGGCCTCGTCGACAGCCTGGGCGATATGCGCGAGGAGATCAAGAAGCGCTACGGCCGGGATGCCAAGCTGGAACTGGTCTCGGGCTCCAGGGATTTCTTCGGTCGCAGACTTCCGGGAGTAGGCGCCAGCGGCGCCGGCATGGAGCAGATGGCCGCAGCCGCCGTATCCGGGCTTGCCGACACGCTGGAAGAAAAGGCATTGTGGAGCCGTTACGGGCTCTGACAGCGCGAGGGGACATGTCGCGGATCATCTTTTTCGTCATTCTGATCGGTGGAGCCTATTTCCTCTATCGCCGCTTCGTGTCCGATGCCGAGAAGCTTCAGGCCAAGTCCAGGACCGAGGAAAAGGAACGCCAGACCGGCGCCATGGGCACGCTGGTCAAGGACGAGGTGACCGGCGAGTATCGCGTGAAGCGCGAGGGAGAATGACGCCAGCCTTGTAGGGCGTTCTTCCATGATATACATTACGGCTCGTATATCATGGAGGCTTCGATGCAGGTTGCAAAATGGGGTAACAGCCTTGCCATCCGCATACCGGCGGCTGTCGCCGAGGCTCTCGATCTGAAGGTCGGCGATGAGGTCGCTGTTCGTGTGAGCGAACACCGCACCTTTGACATCGAACGCGATGACAGCCGTGAGCAGGCCCTGGAGCGCATCCGCGCGTCGAAGATCAAACTCCCTGCCGACTGGAAATTCGATCGGGACGCGGCCAACGAGCGGCGCGAATGAAGCCGCCGTTCCTCGACACGAACATCCTGATCTACGCCTTCTCCGACGACCCGCGCTCGGTGAAGGCGCAGGAATGCCTGGCGAATCCGTTCATCCTGTCGACGCAAGCACTGAACGAATTCAGCAATGTTGCGCTTCGCAAGCTGGGCATGACCGTCGCCGATGTGCGCGGTGCACTTTCCGATATCTGTCTCTTGGCAGAGGATGTGTTGCCCCTGGATCGGGACTTGCAGAGCCTTGCCCTCGATATCATCGAGCGGCACCGACTGTCATTCTATGACGGGCTCATGCTCGCGGCGGCCTGTCAGGCCGGTTGCGAAATTTTCCTCACCGAAGACATGCAGCATGGCTTGACCATCGATCATGGTCCGCAGGTCGTCAATCCGTTCGTCTGAGAAGCGCAGAGCAGAAGTGAGTGTGGTCCCTAATCCCGCTCCGCCACGCGGCTCGACCAATCGGCTCCAGCATAGGTGATCGCAATGATCAGCACGGTTCGGCGTTCGTCGTCGACGGTGAAGCAGATCACGCCCTTGCCCGCAGTGGGGATGGCGCGCAGATTTGCACGAATGTCGTGGCGCAGAGTGCCGATGTGCGGAAAATCTTCGAGATTACGCACCACTTCCTCGATTTCCTCGAGTTTTCGGTTCGCGGCCTCAAGGCCTGCAAATTCTGCAATCAGAGTCGCGATATCCATCAGATCGCCATCGACATACGGGTGGTAGTCGATCCGAAAGCGTGTCATCAACGCGATCCGTAGCGTTCCTTCAGGCGGCGCCTGACGTCATCAAAGACGTTGTCACCTTCCATCGAAATCCACTGGTCGCGCGGCAGTTCCATCCGGCGGTTGATCTCGCCGGCCATCGCGGAAACTGGATCCTGTTCGCTCTCGGCGGCCTTCATCTGTTCGAGGCCCGCCTCGATCACACTGGAGATCGACGGATACTGTCCTTCCGCCACCAGCTTTTCAGCGTAGCGCAAATGGTCTTCCGAAAGGGCGATCGTGGTCTTGATGGTCATGGGGGTTCTCCCGCAGTAAGAACAGAAATAGCATTTGTCCCTGCTGCAAACAATGTCGCGGCAAAAGCGCATCCGTCACGCATGACTTGACCGTCCGCCCCCGGCATGGCACCAGACGGACCATCCTCGAAGACAAGTTCCGGACGACAAATCCCATGACCGAGACCAGCCTCGCCCCGCATATGGACCCCAAGCGCTCGTTCCAGGCCCTGATCCTGACGCTGCACAACTATTGGGCCGACAAGGGCTGCGCCGTTCTCCAGCCCTATGACATGGAAGTGGGCGCCGGCACCTTCCACCCGGCAACCACGCTGCGCGCGCTTGGCCCCAAGCCGTGGAAGGCCGCCTATGTGCAGCCCTCCCGCCGTCCCTCCGACGGCCGCTACGGCGAAAACCCGAACCGTCTTCAGCATTATTACCAGTACCAGGTCATCCTGAAGCCGAACCCGTCCAACCTGCAGGAGCTTTATCTCGGCTCGCTCGCCGCGATCGGCCTCGACCCGCTGCTGCACGACATCCGTTTCGTCGAGGACGACTGGGAAAGCCCGACGCTCGGCGCCTGGGGCCTTGGCTGGGAATGCTGGTGCGACGGCATGGAAGTCTCGCAGTTCACTTACTTCCAGCAGGTCTGCGGCATCGAATGCGCGCCGGTGGCCGGCGAACTGACATACGGTCTTGAACGCCTCGCCATGTATGTGCAGGGCGTCGACAACGTCTATGACCTGAACTTCAACGGCCGCGAAGGCGACGAGAAGATCTCCTATGGCGATGTCTTCCTGCAGGCCGAGCAGGAATATTCGCGGCACAATTTCGAATTCGCCAATACCGAGATGCTGCACCGGCATTTCATCGATGCCGAGAAGGAATGCCAGGCGCTGCTTGCGGCCGGCGCTCCCGGCGAGAACGACAACCAGCGCCTGCACAAATGCGTCTTCCCGGCCTATGACCAGTGCATCAAGGCGTCTCACGTCTTCAACCTCTTGGACGCCCGCGGCGTCATTTCGGTGACCGAGCGCCAGAGCTACATCCTGCGTGTCCGCACGCTCGCCAAGGCCTGCGGCGAAGCCTTCCTGCTGACCGACGCCGGCGGGGTCAATCTCGGCAAGGCTGCATGACGCAAAGCCGGATCACTCCGGCGAAATCCCTGGCCGGCGGTCTCACCTGGGCCCGCCGTGCCTGGGTCCTGACGGCCAGCGTGGCGGGCGCGATGCTGGCCCTGTCGGCGGTCTTCTATCTCTACCTCGCCTTCGTCAGCTATGTTGTGGAAAAGACCGGTTCGGCCTTTCGCACCGGCGCCGAGAGCTCGGCCTTTCAAACCCTGCTTGACCTTTCGGGTTCCTTCGATCTCTGCCTGACAGTGTTTCAGTTGCTGACACTCCTGTTCTTCCTGCGCTGGATCTGGCTCTCCGTGACGCTTTCGCGTGCCGTGCGCCGGAGCAGCGTGCGCTATGCCCCATGGATGGCAGTCGCCGGATTTTTCGTGCCGATTGCCAATCTGTGGATGCCGCTCCTGACCATGGTGGATATCGAAGAGTTTGCCGCCGCCCAGGAGACACGGCCGACCGCCGTCCTGCCGTGGTATCCCGCCGGCATGGTTCTGTCGGGCATCCTTGTCTATGGCCTGTGGCAGATCGTCAGTGCCGCTCCCGTCGATGGCTTCTCCGATCCCTCCGCAAGCCAGAGGCTGATGCAGGTCGCCGCATTTGGCGCGATCGCCAATATGGTTCTGCTGATGCTGACCTATGCCTATATGCACGCGGTATCGCCGGGGCTGGAACTGGCGCTGCGCGAGCTTGCCGAAGCCGAAGGGCTGGTATCCACGGCATCGCTTCCGGATGACTCAGGCCCCTCGCGATCGGCTGATGACTTTTCCGGAGCGAACCCCTAAGGTCCGCCTATCCTCGCATAGGCCGGAGCATTGCCATGTATATCACGCTTGCTGTTCTCGTTGTCGTCGCCCTCTATGCCGTTATGATCTACAACGGACTGGTCAAATCCCGGCAGATGACCGAGGAAGCCTGGTCCGGCATCGATGTCCAGCTGAAGCGCCGCGCCGACCTCATCCCCAACCTGATCGAGACCGTGAAGGGCTATGCCGCACACGAAAAATCGACCTTCGAGGAAGTGGTCGAACTGCGCAATCGCGCCCAGGCCGTGCCGGCCGGAGACGTTGCCGGCCGTGCCGCCGCCGAAGGGCTTCTCGGCCAGGCGCTTGGCAGGATCGTCGCTCTGGCCGAAGCCTATCCGGAACTCCAGGCCAACGAGAACTTCATGGAACTGCATCGTTCGCTCGATACGATCGAAGGCGAGATCCAGATGTCGCGTCGCTACTATAACGGTGCCGCGCGCGATCTGAACGTCAAGGTCGACAGCTTCCCGTCCAACCTCGTCGCAAACCAGTTCGGATTCTCCAAGGCCGGCTATTTCGAGATCGCCAACGACGCCGATCGTGCGGTCCCCACGGTGAAATTCTAAGCGCGGTCGATTTCCGGCCGCTTCGAGACACAGCATGAAAACCGACAAACTGACCATCATTCCGCCGGGCCGTCCGCTTTCCGGGCGCGTCAGCCCGCCCGGCTCGAAATCGATCACCAATCGCGCGCTTCTGCTGGCTGGCCTTGCCAAAGGCACGAGCCGGCTGACGGGTGCGCTGAAGAGCGACGACACGCGCTACATGGCCGACGCCCTACGGGCCATGGGGGTCACGGTCGACGAGCCCGACGCCACCACCTTCGTCGTCACCGCAAACGGCGAGTTGAAGCCCCCCGCCGCGCCGCTCTTCCTCGGCAATGCCGGAACGGCCACGCGCTTCCTCACGGCAGCGCTGGCGCTCGGCAAGGGCCGCTATGTGGTCGACGGCGATGAACATATGCGCAAGCGGCCGATCCGGCCGCTGGTCGAGGCCTTGCAGTCGCTCGGTGTGTCGATCGAGGCGCCGACCGGTTGCCCGCCGGTGACCATCGACGCGACCGGCGCCTTTGCGCGCAACAAGGTGGTGATCGACGCGGGGCTTTCGAGCCAGTATGTCTCGGCTCTGCTGATGGCCGCCGCCTGCGCCGCCGAACCCTTCGAGATCGAGCTGGCCGGTGCCGATATCGGCGCGCGCGGCTATATCGACCTGACGCTGTCCGCCATGCGGGCCTTCGGCGCGGCGGTCACCCAGCCGACCCCGGCCTCCTGGCGCATCGCGCCGACGGGCTACACGGCGACCGATTTCCACATCGAGCCCGACGCCTCCGCCGCCACCTATCTCTGGGGCGCGGAGGTCGTCACCGGCGGTTCGATCGACATCGGCACGCCGTCGGGCGATTTTACCCAGCCGGATGCGAGAGCCCATGAGGTGATCGCCGCCTTCCCGCGCATGCCCGCCGTCATCGACGGATCGCAGATGCAGGACGCCATCCCGACGATTGCCGTGCTCGCTGCCTTCAACGAGACGCCGGTGCGCTTCGTCGGCATCGCCAATCTCAGGGTCAAGGAATGCGACCGCATCCGCGCCCTGTCGACCGGCCTCAACAATATTCGCGGCGGTCTTGCGGAGGAGCAGGGAGACGACCTGATCGTTCATTCCGATCCGGCACTTGCCGGCCAGAGCCTGCCGGCCGACATCGACACCTTCGCCGATCATCGCATCGCCATGAGCTTTGCGCTCGCCGGCCTGAAGATCCGCGACATCACCATTCTCGACCCCGGCTGCGTCGCCAAGACCTATCCCGGCTACTGGGATGCGCTGGCCTCGCTCGGCGTTCAGTTCAGCCAAGGATAACGATAATGAGCAAGATGCTCGGCCTCCTGACAGCAGTCCTCGTCCTTCTTGCTGCGGCCGGGCAGGCTATAGCCGCCGAGGTCATCCGCGACTATCACGCCGATATCGCGCTTGCCCCCGATGCGACGCTCAGCGTGACCGAGACGATCACGGTCCGCGCCGAGGGCCAGGACATCAAGCGCGGCATCTTCCGCGACTTTCCGCTCTATGCCGAAGATGCCGACGGCCGCCGCATCAAGGTCGATTTCGACCTCGTTTCGGTCGAACGCGACGGCGAGCCGGAGGATTACCACACCGAGAGCATTTCCGGCGGCATCCGCATCTATGCCGGTTCCGCCGACGTCTTCCTCGACCCGGGCGACTACACCTATACCATCACCTATACGACCGGCCGGCAGATCCGCTATTTCGACGATCACGACGAACTCTACTGGAACGTCACCGGCAATGGCTGGCAGTTCCCGATCCTGAAAGCGTCCGCCAATGTCATCCTGCCGGATGGCGTGGCGCCCACGCAGACGGCCTACTACACCGGCTATCGCGGCTCCACGGAGACCAATGCGCGCTATCAGCGCTCCAACGACGGTGCGTATTTCGAAACGACGGAGCCGCTGGGTATCGGTGACGGGCTGACGATCGTCGTCGGCCTGCCCAAGGGGGTCGTCCTTGCGCCGTCGAGCGAGAAGAGCACCTGGTGGTGGCTGCGCGACAACATCAATTCGATCATCGGCTATGGCGGCCTCGGCCTTGTCTTCTTCTATTACCTGCGCTCGTGGATCGCGGTCGGCCGCGATCCCGAAGCGGGCGTCATGGTGCCGCGCTGGGATCCGCCGGAGGGCATATCCCCCGCTCTGGTCAACTACATCGACAACAAGGGTTTTTCCGGCGAAGGCTGGACGGCGCTTTCCGCCTCGCTGCTCGATCTTGCGGTCAAGGGCTATGTGGTGCTCGACGATCTGGAGCGTTCGATCGTCGTCAACCGCACCGACAAGCCGGTCAGGGGCAAACTGCCGGCCGGCCTGGCAAGCCTGATCGAGGCGATCGGCGGGCCGGGCGACAGCCTCACCATCGACAAGGCCAACGGCAAGCGGGTTCAGAGCGTCGGCAAGAAGTTCCGCGACGCGATCGAGAAGGAGCATCGCGGCAAGTACTACCGCGGCAATGGCGGCTATATCTTCGGCGGCGTGGCGCTGAGCGTCGCCGCGCTCGCAGCACTTCTGATCTTCGGTTCGCTGACCGAGGACACGATAGGGCTCCTCTTCGCCCCGGTCGTCATCTCGGCCTTCCTCGGCGGTTTCGCCGTGCGGCTCGGCCGTGGCGTACGGCGGGGGGCGCCGCTGGTCGTCAGGATCATTTCCATCGTCGGGCTGGCGATCCTCGGCTTCGTTGCCGTCGCCATGTCTCTGGTGTCCTTGCTGGCGATCTTCATCGACCTTTCGGAGGTCCATCAGATTTCGGTGCTCGTTGCTGTGGGCGGCATCGTGCTGCTCAATGCGCTGTTCTTCTTCCTGATGGGGGCACCCACGCCGGTCGGGCGCAAGCTGATGGACGGCATCGAGGGGCTTCGCACCTATCTGACGCTCGCCGAAAAGGACCGGCTCAACATGCAAGGGGCGCCAAAAATGTCACCGCAGCATTTCGAGACGCTTCTTCCCTATGCCGTGGCGCTCGGCGTGGAAAAGCCATGGACCGAGACCTTCGATATCTGGCTCGCCTCGGCCGCCGCCGGTGCGGCTGCCGCCAGCTATCAGCCAGCCTGGTATCACGGCTCCCATCCCGGCGATTTCGGCGGACGGATCGGCGGGTTCTCCTCCGCCATGGCCTCGACCATCGCCTCCACCATCCCGGCCCCGCCCAAGAGCTCGTCCTCCGGCTTCTCCTCCGGCGGCGGCTCCTCGGGCGGCGGCGGTGGCGGCGGCGGCGGGGGAGGCTGGTAGGCCAAACCTCCCCCTTGAGGGGGGAGGTCGCCGCGAAGCGGCGGGTGGGGGTGACCTTTGCAGCGGGCTGACTCGTCAGGAAGATTTCGCGCTGTAGTTGCTGTTCTGTCTCGTCCGGTTTAGATTTTCCTTCGCGCAGATCCGTTGACAGACCCATGGTGAGCTTTATGGCAAAGCCTCCGTCTCCACTTGATCGCTTCAAGCGCGTCAATGCGCGCCGTCTGCGGGCAACCATGACCGATGCCGAATGCAGGCTCTGGCGGCATTTGTGGCGCATCCCAATCGCGGGAACCCATTTTCGCCGGCAGGTGCCGATTGGCCGCTTCTTTGCGGATTTTGCCTGCCACCAGGTCGGGCTGGTGATCGAACTGGATGGCAGTCAGCACGCCGAGGATGCCGCCCGGCGGTATGATCTCGCAAGGGCCCTTGTCCTTGAGGCAGCAGGCTACAAGGTCATCCGTTTCTGGAATCACGAAGTGCTGAGCGAACTCGACGCGGTGCTCGATACAATTTTCGCGGCGGTGGAAGAGCGGCAGGCCGCGCTGGCTGGTTCAGCCGTCGCTCACCCCACCCCGGACCTGCGGTCCGACCCTCCCCCTCAAGGGGAGGGTGGTTGACGCTGCATCCGCGGCGGGGCCCTCACCTCCCCCTTGAGGGGGGAGGTCGCCGCGAAGCGGCGGGTGGGGGTGATGCCGGCGCCTCGCTTCCCTGTTCTCTCCGCCCACATGCCAAATTCACGATTGTACGGACCGGGCAAATTTTGCTAGCAGGGGCTAGCTTTTTGTCACCCCACCCCGGACCTGCGGTCCGACCCTCCCCCTCAAGGGGAGGGTGAGGAAAGAGAACATGCCCGATCTTCTGCTCGAACTCCGCTCCGAAGAGATTCCCGCCCGCATGCAGCGCAAGGCGGCCGGCGATCTGAAGAAGCTCGTCACCGACGCGCTGGTCGAGGCCGGCCTCCACTACGAGGGTGCGCGGGAATACTGGACGCCGCGGCGCCTGACGCTGGACATCCGCGGCCTCTCGGCCCGGTCGGCCGATATCCGCGAAGAGAAGAAGGGCCCGAGCGTCAGCGCGCCTCAAGCGGCGATCGACGGCTTCCTGCGCGGCGCGGGGCTTTCCTCGATCGACCAGGCGATCATCAAGACCGATCCGAAGAAGGGCGATTTTTACGTCGCCTTTCTCGACAAGCCGGGCCGCGCGGCCCAGGACATCGTCGCCGACGTCATGCCCGGCATCATCCGCACCTTCCCCTGGCCAAAGCCGATGCGCTCGGGCGCTGCCTCCATGCCCAAGGGCATGACCTATGCCGGCGTCGAGGGCAGGGGGCCAGAAGTGCTGCGCTGGGTCCGCCCGCTGCAGTCGATCGTCTGCACCTTTGGCACCGATCACGACGAAACCGTCGTCATCCCCTTCGAGATCGACGGCATCGTCGCCGGCAATGTCACCTACGGCCACCGTTTCCACGCGCCCGACGCCATCACCGTGCGTCGTTTCGACGACTATGTCGCGAGCCTGGAAAAGGCCAAGGTCATCCTCGATGCCGAGCGCCGCAAGCAGATCATCGCCCAGGACGCCGCCAATCTCGCCTTCGCCAACGGTCTCGATCTTGTCGAGGACGAAGGCCTGCTGGAGGAAGTCTCCGGCCTCGTCGAATATCCGCACGTCCTGCTCGGCACCTTCGAACAGGATTACCTGGCGATCCCGGCCGAAATCATCCGGCTGACCATCAAGACCAACCAGAAGTGCTTCGTCACCCGCCCGCATGGCTCCCACCTCCCCCTTGAGGGGGGAGGTCGCGCGGAACGCGCGGGTGGGGGTGCCCCTTCGGCGCCTGCGGCTCACCCCACCCCGGCCCTTCGGTCCGACCCTCCCCCTCAAGGGGAGGGTGTGCTGTCCAACCATTTCGTTCTCGTCTCCAACATCGAGGCGAAGGATGGCGGTCGCGAGATCATGCACGGCAACGGCAAGGTCGTGCGCGCCCGCCTGTCGGATGCCAAGCATTTCTGGACCCGCGACCAGGGCGACCTGCCGGATCTCGAGACGCTGAAGGCCTCGGCCGAAAGGTTCGGCCTCGACCTGAAAAAGCCGCTCGACCAGCGCATGGCCAAGCTCGACGCGCTGAACGTCACCTTCCACGCCAAGCTCGGGACGCAAGGCGAGCGTGTCGCCCGCATCCGTGCTTTGGCGAAGGAGTTGGCGCCGATCGTCGGCGCCGACGCAGCGCTCGTTGACCGCGCCGCGGTTCTGGCCAAGGCGGATCTCCGCACCGAAGCCGTCGGCGAGTTCCCCGAGCTTCAGGGCCTGATGGGCCGCCGCTATGCGCTCCTGCAGGGCGAAGACGCCGCCGTCGCCGCGGCCATCGAGGATCACTGGAAGCCGAACGGCCCCTCCGACCGCCTGCCGCAAGACAAGGTCGGCCTCACCGTGGCGCTGGCCGACAAGCTGGATACGCTGGTGGGCTTCTGGGCGATCGACGAAAAGCCGACCGGCTCGAAGGACCCCTACGCTCTGCGTCGTGCGGCGCTGGGTGTGGTGCGGATGATTCTTGAGAAGGGGATTCGACTAAATCTTGCAACGATCTTCGTTCGCATGATTGGTCGGCAGCTAGCGGAAAATTATCTACGGGGTCTAGCCGTGCCTTTAGCTATGGCTACCCGGTTGGAGACAGAGGGCTTCCTGCCAATTGGTACGGCAGAAGCTGAAATTGAACGGCATGTGAGCAGCGAAAGAGCTGAGGCGCTGGCCGACCTTACGTTTAGGTATGCGCATGATACTGCTGCCGACCTCCTCTCCTTCTTCCACGACCGCCTGAAAGTCTACCTGCGCGACCAGGGCGCCCGCCATGACATCATCGACGCCGTGCTCGCCGCCCCCTCATCCGGTCCTGCGGACCACCTTCTCCCCGCTGGGGAGAAGAGGGAGCGGGCCGAAACGGCGGCGGTCTCCTCTCCCCAGCGGGGAGAGGGTGGCGCGGTAGCGCCGGGTGAGGGGGGAGCCCCGAGCGCCGACGACCTGCTGATGGTCGCCCGCCGCGCCGAGGCGCTGACCGCCTTCATCACCTCGGAGGATGGCATCAACCTGCTCGCCGGCACCAAGCGCGCCACCCAGCTGCTGGCCGCGGAAGAAAAGAAGGGCACTGTCGTCGCCGACGGCGTGTCGGAAGCGCTGTTGACGCTCGATGCGGAGAAGGCGCTGTTTGCCGCGATCAAGACCGCCAGCGCCGAAGCAGCCGACGCTGTGGCGAAGGAAGACTTCCGCTCGGCCATGCAGGCGCTGTCGAAGCTGCGCGCCCCGGTCGACACCTTCTTCGATGACGTTCTGGTCAACGACGACGACGCCGCGATCCGCGCCAACCGTCTCGCCCTGCTGAAAGCCATCCGCGAAGCCACCGGCACCGTCGCCGACTTCTCGAAGATCACGGGGTGAGGCGCGGTCCCGCGCAAGCGGGATCAATCGATCCAGCGAATCGATTGAAGCGCCGAACGCCCTGAGCCCAAAGCGAAGGGCCGGGCAGGGCGGGTCCCGCGCAAGCGGGATCAATCGATCCAGCGGCCCGATTGAAGCGCCGAACGCCCTGAGCCCAAAGCGAAGGGCCGGGCAGGGCGCGGTCCCGCGCAAGCCCGGACGCTGACGCAGGGGCCGTGAGCGCCGATCCTCGACCCCGTAGGCCGGTCATCCTCGGCCTTGAGCCGAGGATCCAGTCTCTACGCCACCACCCGTCCGGCCGAGGCACGGCGGTGGCATGGAACAGCGACGACCTTTTGTCTCGTTCGAGACGCTGTGATAATCTGCAGATCTCAGCTTCCCCGTCCCAGGAGCAATCCATGAACAAGCCAGTTCACGTCACGATCGGCGAGCCCTTCGACAGTTTTATCGACAGCCAGGTGGAGAGCGGCCGTTTCAGTTCGGCCGAGGCCGTTGTCGAGGCCGGATTGCGGCTGCTCGAAGAGGAGCAGGCGAAGATCGAGAGATTGCGCGAGGCGTTGATCGAGAGCGAAAATTGCGGGCCGGCGCGCGATTTTGATCGTGACGCTTTCATGGAGTCCATGCGCGAAGCCTGGCGATCTCGTGGTTAAGGTCCGGTTTCGGCAGACCGCGGAACGGGACCTTCGCGAAATCGGGCTGTACACCGCAGAGCATTGGTCCCCGGCGCAGGCGGAAATCTATCTCGGCCAGTTGCTGGACGTCATCGAGCAGATCTCCGTGCATCCGTCTTCCGGCCACGATGTCGGGTGGTTGCGCCCCGGTTACCGGCGCCGTCGGGCCGGGTCGCATTTGATCTTCTACGTCCTGACTGGCGATGGTGTCATCGAGATAGCGCGCGTGCTGCATGAGAGAGCGGACGCCGCGCGACAGTTGGACGATTAGCATGCCCCCAAAGATCATCATCAGCGCCTGCCTGCTCGGCCGTCCGGTCCGTTACGACGGCAAGGGCAAGCCGCTACATCATCCCGCCATCACCCGCTGGCAGGCCGACGGCCGGATCGTCGGTTACTGTCCCGAACAGGCCGGTGGCCTGCCCACGCCGCGCCCGCCGGCGGAGATCGAGGGTGGCATGGGCGGCGAGGATGTCATCGAGGGCCGGGCGCGGGTGGTGGAGAGCACCGGGCGCGATGTGTCGGCCGCTTTCGTCGAGGGTGGCCGCAAGGCGGTCGAATTCGCCCGCGCCAATGGCTGCGCCTTTGCCCTTCTGATCGACGGCAGCCCGTCCTGCGGCTCCGGCTTCATCTATGACGGCAGCTTTTCCGGTATCCGCCATCCGGGTCTTGGCGTGACGGCGGCGCTGATGCGCCGGGCCGGCATTGCGGTCTATTCCGATCGCGAGATCGACGCGCTTGTGGCGCGCCTGGACGGCGAGTCGGAAGTCGCGTCCTGAAACCGTACCCGCAAATGACGAAAGCCGCCGGAGTGTTCCCCGGCGGCTCGTGTTGAAGGGTGGTACCGTCCGGCTCAGCCAGCCATGCGCATCGGTTGGGCCACGCCGCCGGGCTGGCCCGAACGGGCGCCGTTGGACACCTTGAAGCCGCGGATCAGTTCCAAGAGGTCGCCGGTGTCGTTGGCCAGAACTTCGGCCGAGGCCGTCGTCTCTTCGGCCATGGCGGCATTCTGCTGCGTGGCGGTGTCGAGCAGGTTGACGGCGCTGGAGATGCTCCGGAGCGTGGTGTCCTGCTCCTGGGCGCTATGGGCGATCTTCGACACGACGTCATTGGCACGCTCGATCTGCCCGGAGATCCGCTTCAGCGCCTCGCCGGTCTGTGCGACCAATTGAACGCCCTGGCTGACCTGCTCGGAGGAGCGGGAAATCTGCGTCTTGATTTCCTTGGCCGCATTGGCAGAACGCTGGGCCAGTTCGCGCACTTCCTGGGCGACGACGGCAAAGCCCTTGCCGCTTTCGCCGGCGCGTGCCGCCTCGACGCCGGCGTTCAGCGCCAGCAGGTTGGTCTGGAAGGCGATCTCGTCGATCACGCCGATGATCTTGGTGATTTCGGCCGACGAGTTCTCGATGCCGCTCATTGCCGCAATGGCGTGGCCGACGATCACATCGCTCTGGCGCGCTTCGTCGCTCACCGACTTGACCTGGCCGGCCGCCTCGCGCGCACCGTCCGCGGTCTGGCGAACGGCGACCGTCAGCTCGTCGAGCGCCGCCGACGTTTCTTCCAGGTTCGCGGCCTGGCGCTCGGTGCGCTGGGCGAGTTCGCCGGAAGCGCGACGGATTTCTTCCTTGCTCACCGCGATGTCGTTGCCCTTGAGATTAACACGACCCATGGCCTCTTCCAGCCGCCCCAGCGCTTCGTTGAAATTGTCGCGCAGTCCGGCATATTTCGGTCCGAGATCGGCACAGCGGACCGTCAGGTCGCCATGGGCCAGCTGTTCCAGCGAGGCGCCGATGGTGGAGACGACGCGCGCCTGCTGGGCTGCCTCGGCCTGCTGCATCTCGGCATTCTGCCGGCGCTCGGCGCCGATGGCGGCCTCCTGCAGGGCCTGGCGCTCGGCCATGGCATGGCGTTCGCGGATCTTCTCCTGCAGCGATTGCGTGGCCTTGGCCATCATGCCCACTTCGTTGCGCATGTCGGTATGCGGAATGGCAATGCTGACATTTTCGTCCGCCACGGCTTCAAGGGCTCCGTGGATGGCCTTGAGCGGTTGCGTGATGCCGCGGATGATGAACCAGGCGACCCCCAGGCCGACGGCAAAGATCACCAGGCCGACCGACAGTACGCCGATCACATTCGCCATGATGGTGGCGTTGAGGTCGTCAAGATAGGCACCTGTTCCGACCGTCATAGCCCAAGGCTCGAAGGCTAGAGCATAGGCAGCCTTCGGAAAGAGCTGGTCTTCCGCAAGGCCCGGCTTCGGCCACTCATATTCGGTCCAGCCACCGCCGGCCCGGGCCTTCTTGATGATCTCGACGAGAAACAGGTTGCCCGCCTTGTCCGCGACCTTGGCGAAGTTCTTGCCGACGCCTTTCTTCTCCGGATAGATGACCCGGTTGGCGTCATAGTCATAGCCAAAATAATAGCCGTCCGGCACGAAGCGCATGTCGTTGATGACATCATAGGCGGCGGTCTGGGCCTGCTCGCGGGTCATCTCGCCCTTGGTTTCGAGCGCGTGGAAGCGGGCCAGCACCGAGATCGCGGTCTCGGTCTGGGTGCGCAACATGTCGTAGCGCTCCTTGTAGATGGCCGAGGCCGAAGCCCTGATCTGGAACGTGGTGGCGATGGCGAAGGCTGCCAGAAGCAGGCCTATGAGCACCATCAACTGTGCGGAAATCCTGAGGTTCTTCATCGATTTGTCCATGACTGGATAAAGGGCTTGGCCGGCTCGGAACGGCGCGCGGCCACGCTGACGGAAAAGTGGCGCTTCATGCCCAGGCTATTGCTGCATCGCAATTTGGAGTTTGATAATCCTATGAAAACCCATAAGAAAATACTAAAATTGAATATATTGATGCGAAATTTTCGAGTTGATTGGGCCGAATAAATGAGAAAAGCCGCCGGAGTTTCCTCCGGCGGCTTTTCAGTTTTGGGGGACGTGAAGCCTTAGCTGGCGCGACGCATCTGCTGGGCCATGCCGCCGAGCGAGGAGGCGGACTGCGATGCGCCGGAGACGCGGAAGCTGCGGATCAGGTTCAGCAGTTCTTCGGTGTCGCTGGCCAGCGCCTCGGCCGAAGCCGTGGTTTCCTCGGCCATGGCGGCATTGTGCTGGGTCGCGGCGTCGAGCTGGTTCATCGAGGACGAGATCGAGCGCAGCGTGGTGTCCTGTTCGGAAGCCGAGTGGGCGATCTTGGTGACGATGTCGCTCGCCGCCTTGATCTGGTCGGAGATGCGCTTCAGCGCCTCGCCGGCCTCGCCGACCAGCTGTACGCCGTTCTGCACCTGCGAGGACGACTTGGAGATCTGTTCCTTGATCTCCTTGGCGGCTGCGGCAGAACGCTGGGCCAGTTCGCGCACTTCCTGGGCGACGACGGCAAAACCCTTGCCGCTTTCGCCGGCACGTGCTGCCTCGACACCGGCGTTCAGCGCCAGCAGGTTGGTCTGGAAGGCGATCTCGTCGATCACGCCGATGATCTTGGTGATCTCGGCCGAAGACTGCTCGATGCCGCTCATGGCGCCGATCGCCTGGGCGACGACAGCGTCGGAACGCGAGGCTTCGGTGCTGACCGAGGTGACGCGCTTGGCGGCTTCATGGGCGCCTTCCGCCGTCTGGCGGACCGCGACCGTCAGTTCGTCGAGAGCCGCCGAGGTTTCTTCCAGGTTTGCAGCCTGGCGCTCGGTGCGCTGCGACAGTTCGTTGGAGGCGCGGCGGATCTCTTCCTTCGAACCGGAGATATCGACGCCCTTGGCATTGACCTTGGCCATGGCGGCCTCGAGATGGGACAGGGCATCGTTGAAGTTGTCGCGCAGCGTGGCATATTTTGGGCCAAGTTCGCCGCAACGCACGGTCAGGTCGCCCCGGGCCAGTTCTTCGAGCGCCGCACCGATGGTGGAGACGACGCGGGCCTGCTGGGCGGCTTCGGCCTGCTGCATCTCGGCATTCTGGTTGCGCTCGGAATCCAGCTCGCGGGACTGTTCTTCCTGGCGGCGTGCCATGGCATGGCGCTCGCGCACCTTTTCCTGCAGCGCCTTGGTGGCCTTGGCCATCATGCCCACTTCGTTGCCCATGTCGGTGTGCGGGATGGCGATCGACACGTTCTCTTCGGCCACGGCCTCAAGCGCGTCGTGGATGGCGGTGAGCGGCTTGGTGATGCCGTTGATGATGAAGTAGGCAGCGATCAGGCCAAGCGCGACGACGGCGCCGCCGATCATCACGGCCTTCCAGATCATCGCATTGATCTTGAGCTGCAGGTCGTCGATGTAGACGCCGGTGCCGACCATGATCTTCCAGGGTTCATAGGACTGGCTGTAGGCCGCCTTGAGGAATACGTCACCACCCGGATTGGTGGGCTTTTCCCAATAGTATTCGGTGACGCCGCCACCCTTGCGTGCCTTTTCGATCATCTCTTCGCGGAAGAGATTGCCCATCTTGTCGGGCTGGCCCTTCTGCGTGAGGCCGACCTGCTTCTGCACGGGGTGGAAGATCATGGTGACGTCATAGTCGAGACCGAACAGGTAGCCGTTCGGTTCATACTTGATCGAGGTCAGCGTCTTGAAGGCCTGTGCCTTGGCCTCCTCCTGGCTCATCTCGCCCGCCTTCACCCGTTCATCATAGCCCTTGATGATGGCGATGCCGGATTCCACCTGCGTGCGCAGCATGTCGTAGCGCTCGGCATAGATGGAGTCGGATGCGGTCTTGATCTGGAAGTAAGTGGCTACGCCGAACGCGACCATCAGGGCGCCGATCAGCAGAAAGAGTTGGTGGGAGATTCTCAGATTTTTCATAGGTCCTCGCTCAATCGAATGATCCGGTCGGTGTCCTACCGATCCTGCGAGGTTGGTGTGCGCTCGCGAGCGTATGCATCATGCTGCTACCGGGTTATATCGTCACATTCCGATAAAATTCGTAAAATTTGATTTATGGTCCGGCGACTATAAATAAACCCCAACAATTTATAGTAAAATAGTATCAAATGATACGAATTGAATCATCGGCAGGAACAAGTTCGTTCCGAATGAAACATCAGGTTGCATTCGTCTGGTGAAGGCAATCGCGATACTGCGGTTTGAAGCCGCTTTACGTGGCGTTCTCGCCGGATTTTTAGACCGAAAGCTTGGCCCGCAAACGAAACGCCCCGGCAGGGCCGAGGCGTTTGTCCCGCTTTACAGCGGAAAGCCCGCGCAGCCCGGATCGTATGGCTGGGTTGGGGCAGGGAAGTGGCGTGCGTCCTCAGTTGAGGCGCAGATCGTAGGTCGTCACGTCGAGGGGCTTGGGTCCGGCGGGGCCGACCAACATCGCCTTCACCGGCGCGCCAGCCGCACCGCCGGAGACGGCGGCCGTGGTCGCGTTGACGTCGATGCCGTCGTCCGGGCCAATGGCTGCTGCGGCGATCACGCTGCCGTCGGTGCTCCAGCCCTCGGCCTTGCTGATGAAGACGACCGGCGAGCCGCCGAGCCAGGATTCCGTGCGCCGCAGCTTGGCCTCGCCGTCCATCTCGACGATCTCGGCGGCCTGGGTTCCGGGCGCGATCTGCGGCACCTTGTAGGCCTTCTTGTCCTCGACCGCCTTGAGAGGCGGGCAGGTCGTGCAGTTGACGACGAGGATGCTGGCGCCCTTGGCGGGCGCGGGGCCGACGATTTCGATCGACGAGGCAAGAGCCGGACCGGTGACGGCCAGGAATGCTGCAGTGAGAAAAAGGTGGCGCATCGCGAACTCTCCGAATTGCTTACACGCAGAGTTTTACCCGCGGAGTCTTGCGATCCGGTCAGATCGATCGGTCAAATTTTACCGATCTCGGCCTTTTTTGTCGGTTTTCGGAACGATTTCGCCGTCAATCGCGGCCGATGGCGCGCCAGCCGATGTCCCGGCGGCAAAAGCCGTTGTCCCATTCGACCTGTTCGACCAACTGATAGGCGGTCGCCTGGGCTTCCGCAACGTTCGAGCCGAGCGCAGTGGCGTTGAGCACGCGCCCGCCGGTCGCGACCAGCTGATGGTCCTTCAGCGCCGTGCCGGCATGGAAGACCTTGGCCTTGTCCGTCGCGTCCGGCAGCGAGCGGATCGGCGTGTTCTTCTCGTAAGCGCCGGGATAGCCCTTCGAGGCAAGCACCACGGTCAGCGCCGTCTCATTGCGCCATTCTGCCGAAACCCGGTCCAGCGTACCGGTCGCGGTCGCATGCAGCAGCGCCAGCAGATCGCTTCCCAGCCGCATCATCAGCACCTGGCATTCCGGATCGCCGAAGCGGACATTGTATTCGATCAGTTCCGGACCCTTCTGCGTGATCATCAGCCCGGCGAAGAACACGCCGGAAAAGGGCGTGCCCATGTCCGCCATGCCGCGCATGGTCGGCTCGATGATCTCCTTCATCGTCCTTTCGACCAGTTCCGGCGTCATCACCGGGGCCGGCGAATATGCGCCCATGCCGCCGGTGTTCGGCCCCGTGTCGCCGTCGCCGACGCGCTTGTGGTCCTGGGCGGTCGCGAGCGGCAGAAGCGTCTTGCCATCGCACAGGCAGAAGAAGCTTGCCTCCTCGCCGTCGAGAAAGGCCTCGACCACGACCTCGGCGCCGGCTTCGCCAAACGCGCCCTCGAAGCAGTCGTCAATGGCGGCAAAGGCTTCATCCAGCGTCATGGCCACGGTCACGCCCTTGCCGGCGGCAAGTCCGTCGGCCTTGATGACGATCGGCGCACCCTGGGCCCGCACATAGGCCTTGGCCTTCGGCGCATTGTTGAAGCGCTGATAGGCACCGGTCGGGATGTTGTAACGGGCGCAGAGGTCCTTGGTGAAGCCCTTGGATCCCTCGAGCTGGGCGGCGGCCGCCGACGGGCCGAACACAGCAAAACCCTCGGCGCGCAGCCGGTCGGCGAGGCCGGCGACGAGCGGCGCTTCCGGCCCGACGACGACGAATTCGATGTCGTGGCCGCGGCAGAAGGCGAGGATCGCCTCGTCGTCGTCGCCGCTGATCGGAACGAGTTCGGCATGATCGGCGATGCCCGGATTGCCCGGCGCGGCGTAGAGCGTCGTCAGCCAGGGCGATTGGGCGATTTTCCAGGCCAGTGCGTGCTCGCGTCCGCCCGAACCGATCAACAGAACCTTCATAGCCCGACCTCCGAATGCCTTGGGGTTAGCTGCGCGGTTAAGGGCAGGGGCCGGAAAGGTCAAGAAAAAACCCGGAACCTCTGCATTCCTGTGGAGCGGTGGCGCGATTTCTTGCCTTCGGCGCAGCCGCCGCTATGGTCGCCGCTCGCAAATCTGGAGAATACCCATGGCCGACGACATCAAATCCATCGCCGCGATCATCGCCTCCGAGGTCAATGCCCGCCATGAGCAGGTGATCGCCGCCGTGGAACTGCTGGACGGCGGTGCGACCGTGCCCTTCATCGCCCGTTACCGCAAGGAAGTGACCGGCGGCCTCGACGATACGCAGTTGCGCAATCTGGCCGAAAGGCTGACCTATCTGCGCGAGCTCGGCGCCCGCCGCAAGGCGATCGTGGAATCGATCACCTCGCAGGGCAAGATGACCGACGAACTGATGGGCAAGATCTTCAAGGTCGCCACCAAGGCCGAGCTCGAAGACATCTACCTGCCGTTCAAGCCGAAGCGCCGGACCCGCGCCGAGATCGCCCGCGAGAAGGGACTTCAGCCGCTCGCCGATGCGATCTGGGCCGATCGGACCGCCGATCCGGCCAGGCTCGCCGAGGCCTACATCACCGCTGAGGTGCCGGACGTGAAGGCAGCGCTCGAGGGCGCCCGCGACATCGTCGCCGAGGCCATCTCGGAAAACGCCGACCTGATCGGTCGGCTGCGCAACGACATGAAGGACCGCGCCATCCTCTATTCCAAGGTGGTCGACGGCAAGGAGCAGGCCGGCGAGAAGTTCGCCGACTATTTTGCCCATTCCGAACGCTGGGCAACCGTACCCGGCCACCGGGCGCTGGCCATGCTGCGTGGCTGGAACGAGGAAATGCTGACGCTGTCGATCGAGGTCGACAAGGACGATCCGTCGCCGGTCAAGCCGGCCCAGCGCACCATCGCGCTCGCATACGAAATCTCCGGCAAGGGACCTGCCGATCAGTGGCTGATGGAAGTCGCCGGCTGGACCTGGCGTGTGAAGCTCTCCGTCTCGCTGTCGCTCGACCTGATGCGCGACCTGCGCGAACGGGCCGAAGAGGAGGCGATCCACGTCTTCGCCCGCAACCTGAAGGACCTGTTGCTGGCCGCCCCCGCCGGCTCGCGCCCGACCATGGGGCTCGATCCGGGCATCCGCACCGGCGTCAAGGTCGCTATCGTCGACGGCACCGGCAAGGTGCTGGAGACCACCACCGTCTATCCCTTCCCGCCGAAGAACGACATTCGCGGCACCCAGGCCGAGCTTGCCTCGCTGATCCGCAAGCACAATGTCGAGCTGATCTCCATCGGCAACGGCACCGGCAGCCGCGAGACCGAACGACTGGTCGCCGACATGCTGGCCCAGTTCCCGGCCACCGCGCCGAAGCCGACCAAGGTCATCGTCTCGGAAGCCGGCGCCTCGGTCTATTCGGCCTCGGAGACGGCCGCTAAGGAATTTCCCGGCCTCGACGTGTCGCTGCGCGGCGCCGTCTCCATCGCCCGCCGCCTGCAGGATCCGCTGGCTGAACTCGTCAAGATCGAGCCGAAGTCGATCGGTGTCGGCCAGTACCAGCACGACGTCGATCAGGGCCGACTCGGCCGTTCGCTCGATGCCGTGGTCGAAGACGCGGTGAACGCCGTCGGCGTCGATCTCAACACGGCTTCCGTGCCGCTTCTGGCCCGCGTCTCCGGCCTCGGCAGCTCGATCGCCGAAGCCATCGTCACCCATCGCGACGAGACCGGTCCCTTCCAGAGCCGCAAGGATCTCCTCAAGGTTCCGCGGCTTGGCGCCCGCACCTTCGAACAGTGCGCCGGTTTCCTGCGCATCCCGAACGGCAAGGAACCGCTCGACGCCTCCTCGGTTCACCCGGAAGCCTATGGCGTGGCGAAGAAGATCGTCGCCGCCTGCGGCCGCGACCTGCGGACCCTGATGGGCGATAGCGCGACCCTGAAAGGCCTCGATCCGAAGAAATTCATCGACGAGCAGTTCGGCCTGCCGACCGTCAAGGACATCATCGCCGAGCTGGAAAAGCCCGGCCGCGACCCGCGCCCGAGCTTCAAGACCGCCACCTTCGCCGACGGTATCGATGAAATTACCGACCTGAAGCCCGGCATGATGCTCGAAGGAACGGTGACCAACGTCGCCGCCTTCGGCGCCTTCGTCGATATCGGCGTGCATCAGGACGGCCTCGTGCACGTCTCCCAGCTCGCCGACCGCTTCGTCAAGGATCCGCATGAAGTGGTGAAGGCCGGCGACGTGGTGAAGGTCCGCGTGGTCGAGGTCGACGTCAAGCGCAAGCGCATCGCGCTCACCATGCGCAAGGACGGCGGCGAGGCCCCCCAGCCGTCGATGCGCGATGCACGTGGCTCGGCGGGTGCCATGCGCCACGCCAATGCCAAGCCCCCGGCCAAGCCGGAAACCCCGGCGATGGGTGGCTTGGGCGCTGCATTGGCCGAGGCGATGCGCAAGAAATAAGGTCGCCGGGGAGCGGCCGCTTGGTCTCTCCCCGGGCCCATGCCTCAACAAATATGAAGCTTCTATAACAAACTGGCGCTTGTCTCCGGTCAAGAACGCGTTAGATTTTGCCGCATTCGTGGAAGCTAGTCGTATTTCGGGGGTATGCATGACCTCTTCACTACGCAGTCTGCTCAACAGGATAGTCCGCAAAGGCTCACTCCAGATCACCGGCGCGGATGGTCGAAGCGAGGTTTTCGGCGATGGCAGTGGTGAGATGATCACCCTGCGGTTTACCGATGCGGAAGCCGAGCAGCAGCTCCATGCCGACCCCCAGCTCAAGCTCGCCGAGCTCTACATGGACGGCCGCATGGTGGTCGAGGCCGGCGACATCTACCAGCTGCTGGCGCTGATCAAGTCGAACACGCTGTCCGAGGACCTGACCTTCGGCATGATCTGGCGCGGGCTTGCCCGCTATGCGGCATCCGAGCTGCGCAAGCTTCTGCCGATCAACCGCAATCGCCAGAACGTCGCCCATCACTACGACCTGTCGGCCAAGCTCTTCGATCTCTTTCTCGACGCCGACTGGCAATATTCCTGCGGCTGTTTCTGTCCCGAACGCATCTCGCTCGACGAGGCCCAGGTCGCCAAGAAGCGCCACATCGCCGCCAAGCTGCTGCTGGAAGAGGGGCAGCGGGTTCTGGAAATAGGCTCCGGCTGGGGCGGGATGGCGATGTACCTGGCGGAGTCCTCGAGGGTGACGGTCGACGGCATCACGCTTTCGACCGAACAGTTGCGGGTCTCGCGGGGGCGCGTCGACAAGCGTCGGCTCACCGACCGCGTCCGCTTCGAACTGCAGGACTATCGCACCATGAAGGCGGCGCCCTATGACCGGATCGTCTCGGTCGGCATGTTCGAACATGTCGGTCGCGGCAACTACGCCGCCTTCTTCCGCAAGGCCGCCGAAATGCTGAAGGACGACGGCGTGATGGTGCTGCATTCGATCGGTCAGCCCTATCCCTCGCGCTTCAACAATCCCTTCATCGAACGTTATATCTTCCCCGGCGGCTACATTCCCTCGCTCGCCGAGGTTCTTCCGGCGGTCGAAAAGGCCGGCCTTCTGGTGCGCGACATCGAGATCCTGCCACATCACTACGCCCGGACGCTGCGCCTGTGGCGCGAACGTTTTCTTGCCCGGCGGACAGAGGCGGCGGCGCTTTATGACGAGCGGTTCGTGCGCATGTGGGAGTTCTATCTCGCCGGCTCGGAAATGGCCTTCACCCACGAGAACTTCTTCATCTTCCAGATGCAGCTGTCGAAGAGCAACTTCGCCGTGCCCGACAACCGCGACTACATCGCCGAGCGGGAGAGGGCGCTCGCCGCCTTCGATACCAACCGGCCGCCGCTGGAAAAGGTGATATTCTGAATGCCGCCGGCTGGCCTTTGCAGGGTGCCGGGCCAATCCCCCGGTTCCCTTGATCGCGACTTTGTTCTATCAATCCGCCCATGAACACCGCCGCCGATCAGAACGGGCGCGTTGCCGACGCGCCATCCGACAACTGGGTCTACCGGGTCCTGCCGCCCGCCGCCTGGCCCTATGCGCAACTGGCCCGCTGGGACCGGCCGATCGGCTGGCAATTGCTGATGTGGCCGTGCTTCTGGTCGTCGGCGCTGGCGGCCAATGTGCTGGCCGAGAGGGGGCAGCTGAGCGTCCTGCTGTTCCTCTTCCATCTCTTCTTGTTCTTCGCCGGTTCGGTCGCCATGCGCGGTGCCGGCTGCACCTATAACGATCTCGTCGATGAGGAGATCGACATGGCCGTGGCGCGCACCCGTTCGCGGCCGCTGCCGTCCGGCCGTGTGACGCGGCGCGACGCCAAGCTTTTCCTCGTGGCGCAGGCGCTGGTCGGCCTGGTGGTTCTGCTCTGCCTCAACCGCTTTGCCGTGGTTCTCGGCATTACCTCGCTGCTGATCGTCGCCATCTACCCGTTTGCCAAGCGCTTCACCGACTGGCCGCAGTTCTTCCTCGGGCTTGCCTTTTCCTGGGGTGCGCTGATGGGCTGGGCGGCGCTGGCCGGCTGGCTGTCGCCCGCCAGCCTGTTCCTTTATGGGGCGGCGATCGCCTGGACGATCGGTTACGACACGATCTACGCCCACCAGGACAAGGAGGACGACGCCCTTGTCGGCGTGCGTTCCACCGCGCGCCTGTTCGGCGATGACACGCGCCGCTGGCTGGTCGGCCTCTACGGCCTGACGCTCTTCCTGCTGTTCGTCGCCTTTGCGCTGGCCGGCGTCGGCGTCCTTGCCTATGTCGGCCTGGCGATCGCCGCCGGCATGTTCGCCTATCAGATCCGCGTGCTCGACATCGACGATCCGGCCCAGTGCCTGGCGCTGTTCAAGTTCAACAACAAGGTCGGCGCGATCCTGTTCCTCGGCCTGCTGGCGGCTGTGCCCTTCGCCTGATCCATTCTGTGCCGATGTGGAACACGCAAACGGCCCGGATTTGCATCCGGGCCGTTTCTCGATCAGCTGAAATTAACGGGTCGGGTCGGCCCGTGCCGCCCGCCCTCAATTGCGGGCGATGATTTCCTTGCCGGAGATCTTCATCGTCACGCCGAGCTTGCCGGTCGTGCGGCGCACCAGGAAGCGCGGACGGCGCTCGGCGAAATAGGAGTGGCGGCGGCGCGGCTGGGTTTCGCGGGCACGGACGTCGCCGAGATGTTCTTCGAGCGGGCGGGCGACGCCGTCTGCCTCGACCATCAGCATGGGAATGCGGAAGGCATCCGACCAGCCGCGCCAGTCGGCGGCGATGTCGCACAGGTCATGGGCGACCAGAAGCGGGATGCAGAGCTCCGGATCCTCGTGATGCAGTTCGAGCGTAACGGTCACTTCGCCGTCTCCATGGTCGATCGCCCGTGCAGCCACGCCTTTGAAGGCACGCGCCGGCAAGGCGAATGAAAGAGGCAGGCCGCTCGAGGCCAGGATCTTGCGCAGCACGGCACCACGTTCGTCGATGGTTATCGTCACATCGCCGGAAGCACCCCGGGCTGCGTAGGTGACCTGCTGCGGAAACCGAGTCGGATCCAGCCGCAACGTTGCGCCTGCCCATGCGGGCTTCATAACCGTGTTCGTCATCTTCATGCTACCCTTGTTTTACCCGAGAGCGCTTCATGCGTTCATCTGACTGGGACTTTTCGTCCTCTATGGCGTGAAGGTAGCGTCTCCCCATGAGAGACAGCTTAAAAATCGCGGTTAAAAAAACTTTGCCGGCTCAAATGGTTAGCGTTTTCGAATGGGGCACGGTTTCGAAAGCGTGAACAGGCCGGGCCCGTGTCAGGCCGGGACAAGCCTCGTTCGCCAGTATCTGCGAAATTTGTAATGCTTCGTTCGCAAGAGAGCCGATCCCATGGTTTCGACCTATCTGAGCTACGACCTCGTCGTGCGCGATATCAAATCCAGCCTCAACCGTACCGCCAGCGACGCGCAGGTCGCGCGCGAATCGGCCTATTACGAAGAGAATATCGGCAAGGTGACGTCGGTCGACGAGTTCCTCGACGACTACCGGCTCTACTCCTTCGCCATGAAGGCGCACGGCCTGGAAGACATGACCTATGCCAAGGCCTTCATGCGCAAGGTCCTGGAAAGCGACCTGACCGACGATAACAGCTATGCCAACAAGCTGACCGACGACCGCTACCGCAATTTCGCCGCCGCCTTTTCGTTTTCGTCGTCGACCAAGATCCCGCAGACCGAGGCGCAGACGGACGAGGTGATCGGGCTCTACAACGCGACCATCGTCAACAGGGACGAGCAGCTCGCCGAAGATACCCGCTACTACGAGATCATGGTCGATCGTGCGACCAATGTGGATGTCTTCCTGCACGACGAACGGCTGCGGGACTACGTGCTGACGGCCTACGGCATCGACCGGAAGAACTACAATTACGACATGGTCCGCGGCGCGATGTCGAGCAATGTCAGCGATCCGGCCAGCTACTACAATACGGTCATTCTTCCCCAGGCGAACGGTGCTTCCACCCAGATCACCAACAACAACACCATCCTGACCGCAGTCAACGGTCGGGTGACGGCCATGACGCTGGCCGCGACCATGCAGAGTGTCATCGACCAGCAGCCAGTGATCCAGGGGCAGATCGACAATCTCGAACTGCAGAAGCTCGAACCGGCCGCCGACATCCCGGCGCTCGATGCGCAGATCGCCACGCTGCAGGCGCAGATCCAGGCGATGTACACCGCCGTCGGCGTCACGGACGTCAGCGAGGTGCCGCCGCTTCTTTCAGCCCAGCAGACCATCATCGACAACTACAACGCCATCCTGCCGCCGATCGGCACGGAGACGACGGCGCTGGTCAACAAGCTCAAGGCAGACAACAAGCGGCTGCAGAGCGTCGTCTCGGGTTTTTCCGCCTATGAACAGCTGGCCAATGCCTTCGGCTTTGCCAGCGACGGAACCGTGGCCGCCGGCTCGGCGCAAACCGCCGAGAACAAGAAGGCTACGACCAATCTCTATGTCTTCGGCCAGGATCGGCTCACCCGAACCGGCGCCATGCTGAACGACGAATACTACAAGTCTAAGATCGGCGGCATGGCAACGGTCGACGACCTTCTGGCCGACAGCCGGCTGGTATCCTACATCAGGACCGCTTTCGGGCTGACCAGCGCCGCCATCGTCTCCTCCACGCTGAAATTCGTCATCACCAGCGATCCGGACGATCCGGCGAGCTATCTCAACCAGCAGTACAAGACGAACAAGAATTACGACAATTTCGTCGCGCTGGCCCGGGCGACCAACTACCAGGCGGACGGCACGCTTGCCGCCGGTGATCCGCCGCAGACCCCGCAGCAGCTGTTGCAGACCTCGAGCCGCTACTTCTCGGGTTATGACGATACCTTCGAGGAAGCCGACGACCGGGCGATCAAGGCTTACAAGAACGCGCTGGCCGGATTCAACACCGACAGCGGCAGCATTCGCACCGTCGACGAACTGGTGAATACCAATGCCGTCTACACCTTTGCCATGCAGGCCGTCGGCCTCGATCCCGACGAAATCTCCAAGCGGACGATGAAAAAGGTGCTGATGAGCGACCTCGACGATCCGAAGAGCTTTGCCAATTCGCTGAAGGACGATCGCTACGTCAAGTTCTCCCGCCTGTTCAACTTCGATGAGAAGGGCGAGCTGAGCTGGCCTGCGATGGCCCAGGACGAAGGTACGATCAAGAAATACGCCAAGAACTACATCGTCCAGAAGACCCGCTTCGCCGACGAGGATCAGAAGGAAAAGCTCAAGAAGGATGCCGAAACCGAGGCCGAGTATTACCAGGACAAGATTTCCAGCCTGAAGACGCTCGACGAATTCCTCGGCGACAAGCGGCTCGTCGACGTGGCGCTCGTCGCCAAGGGGATCGCACCCGAGAACGTGACCGCCGATTTCATGAAGAAGGTCTTCGCCTCCGATCTCGGCGATCCGAAGAGCTTCGTTCACGAACAGCCGGACAGCCGCTTCGCCGAGCTTCTGGCCTCGTTCAATTTCAACGAAAACGGCAAGGTCGCCAGCACCCCCAACGATGGCATCCAGACGCCGGGGGAAGTGCGCGAGGAGCTCAACCTGTTCCTCCGCCAGACCCTCGAGACGGAGGAGGGCAACAACAATGCCGGCGTCCGGCTCGCGCTCTATTTCGAGCGCATGGCCGGGTCGATCACCTCGGCCTACGACATTCTCGGCGATACGGCGCTGCTCGAATTCTTCCGCACCACCTACAGCCTGCCGGCCGAACTCTCCAGCATGGACATCGACCAGCAGGCACGTATCGTCGAGAAGAACCTGAAACTTGCCGATCTGGCCGATACGGAGAAGCTCTCCAAGCTGGTCCGGCGCTTCACGATTATGTACGACCTGGAAAACGGCGGCGGCTCGTCTCCCTCCCTGTCGATCCTGACGGGCGGCGGCAATGTCGGCATCAATGCCGACCTGCTGATGTCGATTTCGCAGCTGCGCGCGGGTTGACGGCCGCCATTGCGGCCTCCCTGACGTCTGTTGGATACAGCTAAGCCCTGAGCAAGTTTCGGGTTGCATGTTAGTCGTTATATTTAACGTCATTTTCCCGTGAAGGACCCGCCATGGTCTCGACCTACCTGAGCTACGACCTCGTCGCGCGTGACATAAAGGCCAGCCTTGACCGCACCGCATCCGACGCGCAGGTGGCGCGGGAGGCGGCCTATTACGAAGAGAATATCGGCAAGGTGACGTCGGTCGAAGAGTTCCTCGACGACTACCGGCTCTATTCCTACGCGATGAAGGCCTACGGCCTGGAAGACATGACCTATGCCACCGCCTTCATGAAGAAGGTGCTGGAAAGCGACCTGACCGACGAGGACAGCTACGCCAACAAGCTGACCGACGACCGCTATCGCAACTTCGCCACTGCCTTCCAGTTCACCGCTGCCACCAAGGACGCCCAGTCGGATGCGCAGGAGACGGCGGTCTTCGACCTCTATGCGCTGGCCCAGCTGGAAGAGACGGCGGACATCAAGGAGGCGACCGATTATTACGAGTCGGTGATCGACAACATCTCCTCGGCAGAGGGCCTGGTCGGCACCAACAAGCTGTTCGGCTACATCCTCGACGCCTACGGGATCGACCGCACCTATTATACCGACGAACATTTCATCAAGGTGCTGACCAGCGATCTCGATGACGAGAACAGCTATGTCAACCAGCTGGTCGCCACCGACGAAGCGTCCGACAACGACTACAATTCGGCGGCCTTCCTGGCGCTTGCCCAGGCTTTCAGCTTCAACACCGACGGCTCGCTGTCGGGTGACAGCGCCCAGACCGACGCGCAGAAGGAGGCTACCGTCTCCGCCTATGTCGCTGCCAATGCGACCTATGCCTCGGAATACACCCTGGAACGCGAGCAGGCCTATTTCGAATCGAAGATCACGACGATCACGACGGTCGACGAAATCACCGGCGACGAGCGGCTGTTCGAATATGTCAAGGCTGCCTTCCAGCTCGATTCCGGCCTCCTGAAGTCGGAATTCTACAATATCGTCACCAGCGATCTCGACGACGAGAACAACTACGCCGCCATCAATGGCGGCTCGGCCTGGACCAGCATCGCCGCCATGTTCAATTTCGGCGAGGACGGCAACGTCAAGGATGGTCTGCCGGCCCAGGACGAGGATCAGCTGGCAACCACGCAGTCGGCCTACGAGAACCATTACGACGATGCCGACACCGAGGACCTGCAGACGCTCCTCGACTACTATTCCGACGCAATGGCCGACATCACCTCGGTCGACGACCTGCTGGACGACAGCTCGATCCGCGCCATCCTGTTCAAGGCCTTCGGCATCGAGGAGGGCGAATATACCGATGCGCAGCTGAAAAAGGCACTGACCAGCGATCTCACCGATTCGAAGAGCTATGCGAACAAGACGCGCGATGAACGCCTGATCAATCTGGCCAGCGCCTTCAACTTCAATTCCGACGGCGAGTCGGAAGCGCCGCTGCTGGCGCAGAACGAGATCACCATCACGACGATGGCCAAGGCCTATATCATCAACCAGATCCGCTATCTCGAAGATACGGAGCTCGAAACGGCGCAGGCGGATGCGGAGGCGGAGGCGGAATACTACCAGGAGACGATCCTCGGCATCACCAGCGCCTCGGAACTCCTGGCGGATCGCCGGCTGGTCGACGTGGTGCTGGTCGCAAAGGGGTTCGACCCGGAGGAGGTGACCGACGACTTCCTCAAGCAGATCTTCCAGTCCGACCTCTCGGACGAAAAGAGCTTCGTCAACCAGCAGGAGGACGAATCCTGGGCCGAGCTGCTCTCATCCTTCAATTTCGACAGTGATGGCCTGCTGACCCGTGATGCAGTGGGCACCGTCCAGCAGCGCGGTGCGGTGCTCGAAACGCAGAACCTCTACCTTCATCAGATCCTCGAGGAAGACCAGGGCAACAGCAATGCCGGCGTGCGCCTGGCGCTCTATTTCGAGCGCGTCGCCCCGACGCTCACCGATGCCTACGACCTGCTCGGCGACGACGCCCTTCTGGAGACCTTCCGTGTCGCCTTCGGCTTCACCGAGGACTTCTCCAACATGGACATCGACATGCAGGCGGCGCTGGTCGACAAGAACCTCAATTTGTCGGACATGCAGGATCCGGAAAAGGTCAAGAAGTTCCTGCAGCGCTTCACCGCCATGTACGACACCGAAAACGCCGACTATTCCTCCTCCGCGCTTTCCATCCTGTCAGGCAGCACCGGCGGCATCAGCGCCGATCTCCTCCTGTCGATCGCCACCCTCAAGAGCTGAAGCGGGACGCAAGGGGCGTCCCTTGTCGGGGGCCTTCCTTTCGGCTATCGATATATCCATTGAGATATATCGATTCCCTGGGAGGTTTTCATGCTTGCTTCATTCCACTCGCTTCGGGGTCTGGCAAAGGTCGCCATAGTCGCCGCGGCCTTTCTCGCCCAGCCCGTAACATCTGTCTTCGCCGAAGACGGCGTAACGGTCTTTGCCGCCGCCAGCCTGAAGGACGTTCTCGGCGAGATCTCCACGGCCTGGAAGGCCGAGACGGGCATGGAGACGACACTGTCGTTTGCCGGGAGCTCGGCGCTGGCCAAGCAGATCGAGGAGGGTGCGCCGGCCGACCTCTTCATCTCCGCCGACCTGAAATGGATGGACCATCTGGAAAAGGCCGAGCTGCTCCGCGCCGAGAGCCGCGTCAATCTGCTCGGTAACCGCATCGTGCTGGTGGCGCCGAAGGATGCGGCGACCACAGCGACGATCGCCGACGGTTTTCCGCTCGCGGATCTGCTGGCTGGCGGGCATCTCGCCATGGCCAATACCGATTCCGTGCCGGCCGGCATCTATGGCAAGGCGGCGCTGCAGACGCTCGGCGTCTGGAATGGCGTCAAGGACCATGTGGCCCAGGCGGAAAACGTGCGCGCCGCGCTGCTGCTCGTTTCGCGGGGCGAGGCGCCGCTCGGCATCGTTTACGAGACCGACGCCAAGGCGGACGCCGGCGTCAAGGTCGTGGACCGCTTCCCCGAATCGAGCCATCCTGCCATCGTCTATCCCGCTGCCGTGCTGAAGGAGGCGAAGAATGCCGATGACGCCGCCGCCTTCCTCGCTTATCTGCAGGGAGCAAAGGCGCACGCCATCTTCACGGCCGCCGGCTTCACCGTGCTGGCCAAGACCAACTAGGATCGATCCGGCGTGGCGTTGACCGCGGAAGAATTGACGGCCATGCTGCTCAGCCTGAAGGTCGCGGCAACCGCCGTGGCCTTCTCGCTGCCCTTCGGCATTGCGGTCGCTTGGGCTTTGTCCCGGCGCGACTTCTGGGGCAAGAGCCTGCTCAACGGCCTCGTCTATCTTCCATTGATCATGCCGCCGGTGGTGACCGGCTATCTTCTGCTGCTGACCTTCGGCCGGCGCGGTGCCGTCGGCGCCTTCCTCGATGAATGGTTCGGCCTGGTCTTTTCCTTCCGCTGGACCGGCGCGGCGCTCGCCGCCGCCGTCATGGGTTTTCCCCTGCTGGTGCGGTCCATCCGCCTGTCGCTGGATGCCGTCGACCGCCGGCTCGAAACGGCGGCCTCCACCCTCGGCGCCAATCCGCCCTGGGTCTTCGCCACCGTCACCCTGCCGCTGATCCTGCCGGGCATCGCTGCCGGCTCGGTGCTGGCCTTCGCCAAGGCCATGGGCGAGTTCGGCGCGACGATCACCTTCGTTTCCAATATTCCGGGCGAAACCCAGACGCTTGCCTCTGCCATCTACACCTATACCCAGGTGCCCGGTGGCGATCTCGCGGCCATGCGGCTGACGCTGATCTCGATCGTCATCTCGCTTGGCGCCGTCATCGCTTCGGAAGTCCTGTCGCGCCACATGGCGGCAAGGGTCGGTGCGGCATGACGCTGGCGATCGATGTCGAGCACAGGCTGGGTGCCTTCGACCTGACGGTCGACCTCGCCGTTGGCGGCGGCCTGACGGCGCTGTTCGGCCCCTCCGGGTCGGGCAAGACCACGCTGGTCAATCTGGTGGCGGGGCTTATCCGGCCTGACAGCGGCAGCATCGCCTTCGACGGCGAGACCTGGGTGGACGGTTCGGGTCGGCGCTTCGTGCCGCCGCATCGGCGCCGGATCGGCTATGTCTTCCAGGAGGCGCGGCTCTTCCCCCACATGACGGTGCGCGGCAACCTGCGCTACGGCGCCCGCTTTGCCCCGCGCGGCGAGCCCGGCGAGACGCTGGAGAGGGTGGTCGAACTGCTGCGCATCGGACACCTGCTCGACCGCCGCCCGGCGCTTCTCTCCGGCGGCGAGAAGCAGCGCGTTGCTCTCGGCCGCGCCCTGATGGCCAAGCCGCGCCTGCTCTTGATGGACGAGCCTTTGTCCGCCCTCGACAACGATCTCAAGGCGGCCATCCTGCCGGATATCGAGCGCATGCGCGACGAGGCCGGCATCCCGATCCTCTATGTCAGCCATTCCATCGAGGAGGTCACGCGGCTGGCGACGCGGGTGGTGGTCATGGCCGCCGGCAAGTCGGTCGCCATCGGCCGGCCGGACGAGGTGCTGAACGTCGTGCCGACCGCCGCAGGTGCGATGAAGTCAGGCAGTTTCCTGCACGCTGTGGTCACCGGGCACAGTTCTGACGAGGGCCTGACCTTCGCCGAATCCCGGGCCGGCCCGCTCTTCCTGCGCGCCACCGACATTCCGGTCGGCGCCCATATCCGGGCCTTCGTTCCGACCAGTGAGGTCGTGCTCGCGACATCCCTGCCGGACGGGATTTCGACGCTCAACCGGCTGAAGGGCAGGGTGGAGGAGATCGGCGACGCCGGCAGCGTCATCATGGTGTCGATCGACTGCAATGGCGACAGGGTGCTGGCTGAGATCACCCGGCGCTCCGCCGCCAATCTCGGCCTGGTGCAGGGCATGCCGATCAATCTGCTGTTCAAGACGGTCTCGATCGGTGCCGAGGGCATCTATCGCACGACCTGAAACGGTCCGTTTCCGAGATCCGGGGGCTCAGTCTTCGTCAGCGGCTTTTGCCGTTGCCCTCTGTGCGACGAAGCCGGTGTCCGCCATCGATTCCAGCCAGTGGATATCTTCGGAGAGCACCCGCCGGGCTTCTGCCTCCATCTGCCGGCAGCGGGCGAGCAAGGCCTCGCCAAACGGGGTCAGTCCCGCGCCGCCGCCGCTCTTTCCGCCGTGCCGGGTGAAGATCGACGGCTCCCTGAACATCCGGTTGATCTCGTCGGCGAGCAGCCAGGCGCGCCGATAGGACATGCCCATGGCGACGCCTGCTGCCCGGATCGAACCGTGTTCGGCAATGCCCGACAGCAGCCCGACCTTGCCGGGTCCGAGCCGCACGCCGTTGGCGAGGTCGATGCGCAGCGTCAGCCGTGTCGCCTTGCCGCTCATCGGGTGGCGACCATTTTGCCGGGGTTCATGATGCCGGCCGGGTCGAAGGCCTGCTTGATGCGGTTCATCAACTCGGTCTCGATTGCCGGGCGGCTGGCGATCAACTCGTCGCGCTTCAACTGGCCGACGCCGTGCTCGGCGGAGATCGAGCCGCCATGGGCGTGCACGACCGCATGCACGACGGCATTGACCTCGCGCCAGCGGGCGATGAAGGCCGCCTTGTCGGCGCCCACCGGCTGGCTGATATTGTAATGGATATTGCCGTCGCCGAGATGGCCGAAGGCGAAGACCCGGGCATCCGGAATGAGCGCCAGAACCGCCGCATCGGCATCGGCGAGGAAGCGCGGCACGCGCGACACCGGCACCGACACGTCATGCTTGATCGACCCGCCCTCCGGTTTTTGCGCCTCCGACATGCTTTCGCGCAAGTGCCAGAAGGCCTTCTGCTGGGCAAGCGATGAGGCGATCGCCGCATCCTTCACCAGACCCGCTTCGAAGGCCTCCTCCAGCAGCGTGTCGATCATCCTCTCGGCGGTCGCCGCCGAATCCGAAGTCGAGATGTCGATCAGCGCATACCACGGGTGGGGCGAGGAGAGCGGATCGCGCACACCCGGAATGTGGCGCGTGGTGAAGTCGATGCCGATGCGCGGCATCAGTTCGAAGCCGGTCAGCGCCGTGCCGCACAGGAGCGACGCCCGCTCGAACAGCGCCAGCGCGTCCTGCGGCGAGCTGACGGCGGCAAAGGCCACCTGCCGGCCGCGCGGCTGCGGATAGAGTTTCAGCACCGCGCCGGTGATGATGCCAAGCGTGCCTTCCGCGCCGATGAACAGGTCGCGCAGGTCATAGCCCGAATTGTCCTTCTTCAGCCGCCGCAAACCGTCCCAGATCTCGCCGGTCGGCAGCACCACTTCGAGCCCCAGGCACAGTTGGCGGACATTGCCGTAGGCGAGCACGGCCGTGCCGCCGGCATTGGTCGACAGGTTGCCGCCGATCCGGCACGAGCCCTCCGAACCGAGCGACAGCGGGAAGAGCCGGCCGTTTTCTTCGGCCGCCTTCTGGATGTCGGCAAGGATGGTCCCGCCATCGGCGACGATGACGTCGGCCACCGTGTCGATCTCGCGGATGCGGTTCATGCGCTCAAGCGAGAGAACGACGTCCGAGCCGCCTTCGCGCGGCACATGACCGCCGACATGGCCGGTGCGTCCGCCGGCCGGCACGATCGGCGTGCCGGTTTCGCTGGCGAGCTTCAGGATGGCGGAAACCTCCTGCGTCGAGCCGGGTTTCAGCACCAGCGGCGAGGTGCCGTGATAGAGGCCCCGGCTCTCGACCAGATAGGGCGCGATGTCGGCGGCGGCCGTCAGCACATTCGCCTCGCCGACGATCGCAACGAAGGCTTTCAACGTCTCGGGCAGGTTGTCGCTCACGGTCACCTCGAACCTCCTAAACATTCCTCGGGGCGGCGGCGCGTTGCAGCCGGTCGTTGATTGCCTCGCCAAGCCCGTGGTCCGGGATCGGCGTCACCGCAATGCCGGCGGCGCCGGTCTGGTCGGCTTTCTTGAGTAAACCGAAGAGGTTGGCTGCCGCCTCCCCAAGGTCGCCCGTGGGGCTGAGTTCGAGCACGGCGGCTGCTTGCCCCATGCCATCGACCGGCTGGCTGCCGAAGCGGATCAGCGCCTCGCCGGGCATGACGCTTATGGCATCGAGCCGCACATGGGCATTTGGCGCGTAGTGCGAGGCGAGCATGCCCGGCGCTTCGATCGCCGCGGTGCCGGTGCCCTTGGGGCGCTCAACCACAAGCCCCGTGGCTTCCTCGATCGCCTCGACCGGCACACCGCCGGGCCGCAACAGCCGGATGCGGCCGTCCTCAACCTTGAGAATGGTCGATTCGACGCCGACCTGGCAGGGGCCTCCGTCGATGACGAGGTTGATGCGGTCGCCGAGATCGGCGTCCACGTGCTGCGCCGTGGTCGGGCTGATCTTGCCCGAGGAGTTGGCGCTGGGTGCCGCGAGCGGCCGCCCGAAGGCACGGATCAGTTCGCCGGCAAAGCCCCTAGGCACGCGGATGCCGACCGTGTCGAGGCCGGCGGTCGCCAGCGGATGGATGGCGCTGTCGGGTTTGAGCGGCAGGACGAGCGTCAGCGGACCCGGCCAAAAACGCTCCGCAAGGCTGCGCGAGATCGGGTCGAAGATCGCGTAGCGCTCGGCCATTTCAAGGTCGGCCATGTGGCAGATCAGCGGATTGAAGCGCGGCCGGCCCTTGGTTTCGTAGATGCTGGCAATGGCCGCCGGATCGGTCGCGTCGGCGGCAAGCCCGTAGACCGTCTCGGTCGGCATCGCCACGGGGCGCGCCTTCGACAGGACGCCGATCGCGGCATCGACGGCCTCGCGCCTTTCGCCTTCGATCGGGATGATCCGCGCCATGGATGGAAGCCTTCCTGCTCTTTGTTTTCCGTCCATAGCGCGACAGCACCGGGTCGATCAAATCCTCATTTGACGGAGGTTCCGCGTTTTAGTTTTGGCTTAAGGAAACCCCTTGAATCTACTGATCTTGGCATCGCTAAAACTTTATCCATCGGCGTAACCGAAAGAAAGAAATCTTGCGCCTATAGTCCCGCCACATCGAGCCTTTCGCCTTCTCTGTCGGGAAACGAACCATGCAGCAAGTCAAGAACCCAGCCTCGAGCATCGCACTCCGTGTCGCCACGGCCATGCATCAGATGGGAATAGAGGGCCTGCCGCGAAACTACGAGCTGGTCTACGAAGCCTATGCCGGCAGCAATCCGGAACTGGTTCGCGAATTCATCGCGCTCGGCAAGAACAAGACCCAGGAAGCGCTCGACGCGCTCGGCCGCAAATATCTTCCGCATCATCATGAGGACGGCCTGCTCGGCCGGCAGAACGGCCAGGTGCGTGCCGAGATGAGCAATTTTATCAGCCTTCTCAACCAGGAAAAGGTCTCGCTGACCGACTATGGCCGCCTGATCGGCCATGCCTCCAAGGCGATCATGACCGAGGACATCGACCACGTCGAGCTTGGCCATTCGATCAAGGCGCTGAAGGTCGCGACCGAGCAGCGCGCCAGCCAGAACAGCAATGTGGTGCGCGCCGTGGTCGACAAGACGGTTGCCTTGGCCGACCTGCAGCGCGAGGCGGAGGACGCGGAGGCGACGAAATTCGTCGACCCGCTGACCGGTCTGGCGAGCCGCCGCGCCTTCAACAAGGCGCTTGCCAAGGTCTATGCCAATCCGGAAATGCCGGTACTGTGCAGCATGGTGATCGGCGAGATCGATGATTTCTCCAGGCTGTCCGAGCTTATGGGCCCCGCCGTCGCCGAACGATTCCTCAAGCAGGTCGCCAAGGTGGTGGAAGCCGTTGCCGGCACCGAGGACCTGGCCTGCCGCTTCGACGGCGGACGGTTTGGCATTCTGCTCTATACGTCGGAACAGGACGAGGTGACCCGCATCGTCGATCTGGTCCGCTCCAAGCTCAGCACGACGGTGGTCAATTTCGGCAACGGCCGCGCGCTCGGCCAGGTGCCGATGTCCTTCGGCATCTGCTTCTCGGAACAAGCGCCGAACGCCTTCGACTTTACCAATTTCACCGAAAAGGCGCTCGCCGCCTCCAAGGCTGCCGGCGGCAATACCGTCACCATCTACGGCACCAACGACTATGCGCCGAAGGATTGGCTGATCTACAAGAAGCAGCCGGTCGGCGGCTTCTGAGGCGGGACAGGGCGTTCGGCTCCATAGGTCCGCGCACGGTTGTGCAGCGCCAAGTGCGAAAACCGCCCCGGCGGCAACGGGAGCGCGTTCAGTTCAGAGCTTGGCGATGATCTTGCGCAGTTCCGCGTCGCGGGCCCCCAGCATCAGCACGTTCTTCAACGCTTCCTTGGGATCATGGGTGCGGAACAGAAGGCCGTTTTCTCGGATCGAGCGGTCGATCGCCATCGACCGCGTCTCCTTGTCCGGATGGATTGCCACGGCAAAATACATGCGCGAATAGTTCGGCCGGATGTGCTTGAAGAACTGATCCGCGTCGCCCACCTCGGCAAAGAAGTTGGCGATGTAGAACGCCCATTTGACGTCGGCATATTTGGCGAAATTGGTTTTCGCCGCGGTCACGTGGCAATAGCCCAGATGCGGGCTGTTCTCCAGCGTCTTGTGGAAGATCTGCTTGGGAAACTGGATCGAGCGGTGAAAGCCGTTGATGTGCTTGTGGGTGGTCTCGCCTGCCGCTTCCAGCTTGCGCCCCGTGCGCTCCGCCACTTCCTCATAGGTGAGGTAGCGTTTTTCTTCCGCCAGCCAGTCCTCGCGATGGCGGGAAATGCGGCCGGTGCGCAGGAATTCGGTATGCACGGCCTTGCCCGGCAGGCCGGGCTTGGCGCCGGGTTTGGAGGCGGCGAAATATCTCAGCTTCTGCATGTCGTGGCTCTGATCCTAAGGCCGTTGCGCCGATCATACGGCACCGAGATTAATGACATTTTGCCGCATCCTGACGCGCTTCGGTTTCGCGAGGCTTGCGGAAGCGATGTCGCAATCGGCGAAGCCCCTCTTGCTTGTCTCTTTGCGCCACCACTGCCGAGGGTCCCGCCACAATGAAAATTTACTCTTTTGAAAACACGATGTATTTTGCATTGTCGTGTTGATTGCGAGCAAGATCGCCGATGTCGCAAATGTTTGGGTCGGTGTCGTTTCGCAGTGCACCAGCGGATCTGCGACTGTGGTTAGATAGGTGCGAACTCGAGGTGCCGCCCGGCTAGGGAAGGGTGGGAAATCGGGAAGCCGGTCGAATTCCGGCGCTGCCCCCGCAACGGTAGTGGAGAATGCGTGACGGCCAAAGACCACTGGGACATCTGTCCTGGGAAGGTGCCGAACGCGGTCCGCAAGGATCATCTCCAGAGCCCGGAAACCAGCCTTTGAGAAGGAATTGGATTGACGGTCGCGGCGGGCGGCCCGAGACGGCTTTGTCCGGTGTCATGCGACGCCGTGGCCTTGCATGTTCTCGATCTCCGTCACGGCAGAACGGATACGAGGACGACAATGGACTTGCAGAGCACGGTATTGCGGCAGTTGAAGAACCGCCGGGAAGGCTTCAGCCTCGAGCAGCCTTTCTACATCGACCAGGATTATTTCAAGCTCGACATGGAGACGATCTGGTATCGCAACTGGCTGTTCGTCGGCCATGATTGCGAGATCCCGCGCGCCGGCAACTATTTCACCGCCCAGATCGGCGACTACCCGGTGGTGATCGTGCGCGGCAAGGATCAGGTGATCCGCGCTTTCCACAACACCTGCCGCCATCGCGGCCACCGCGTCTGCACCCAGGATCGCGGCGCCTCGGCCAAGCTGGTCTGCCCCTACCACCAGTGGACCTACGACCTTGACGGCTCGCTCGTCTTTGCCCGCCAGATGGGCGAAACCTTCGACAAGGCCGAATTCGGCCTGAAGCCGGTGCATTGCGAAAGCGTCGCCGGCTATATCTTCATCTGTCTCGCCAACGAGGCCGCCGATTTCGCCCCGGTGCGGGCGACGATCGAACCCTTCATGGCGCCGCATCGCCTGTCCGAAGCCAAGGTCGCTCACCGCAACACCATCATCGAGAAGGGCAATTGGAAGCTCGTCTGGGAAAACAACCGCGAGTGCTACCACTGCGCCGGCAACCATCCGGAACTCTGCCGCACCTATCCGGAAGCGCCGTCGGCCACCGGCGTGCAGGGCGCCAAGGACGATCCGGTGATCACCGAGCACTGGGCGCGCTGCGAAGCCGCCGGCCTGCCGTCGGAGTTCACCATGGATCCGTCCGGCCAGTTCCGCGTCGCCCGCATGCCGCTCATCCAGGACGCCGAGAGCTACACCATGGACGGCAAGCCGGCGGTCAGGAAGCCGCTTTCGGGCGACGTCAACATTTCGCACATCGGCACCATGCTCCTGTTCCACTATCCGACCACCTGGAACCACATCCTCGGTGATCACGCGATTTCCTTCCGCGTCCTGCCGATCTCGGCCGAGGAAACCGCGGTCACGACCACCTGGCTGGTCCATAAGGATGCGGTCGAGGGTGTCGACTACGACGTCGACCAGCTTACCCATGTGTGGAACATGACCAACGACCAGGACCGCTCGATCGTCGAGGAAAACGCCTTCGGCATCCGCTCGCCGGCCTACGAGCCCGGACCCTATTCCGTCGACCACGAGGGCGGCGTAATGCAGTTCGTCGAATGGTATGCGAACTTCATGGTGAGCCGCCTCCAGGGCGACAAGGCCCGTCTGTCGGCGGTGGCGTGAGATGAACATCGCTCTCCCCAGCTACCGCCATGTCGACGAGATGCGCCCGTGGTCCGACCGGGAGCACAGGCTCGAATGCGTCGCCGTCACGCCCGAAGCCCCGGACGTGATGACCTTCACCTTCCGCCCGGACCGGCCGGGCCACTGGTTCCGCTACCAGCCGGGCCAGTTCGTCACGCTGGAGATCCCGGTCGGGCCGGAGCCGGTGATGCGCACCTACACGCTCTCGTCCAGCCCCTCGCGCCCCTATACGGTGGCCGTCACCGTCAAGGCGCAGAAGGATTCGATCGGCACGCGTTGGATGTTCGATCACCTGAAGCCCGGCATGCAGCTGAAGGCGATCGGCCCGCTCGGCGACTTCTCCTATGCCCGCCATCCCGGCAGCAAGTACCTGTTCGTCTCGGCCGGCTCGGGCATCACGCCGATGGTGTCGATGACGCGCGATCTCTCGGATCGCCAGCCGGATTCGGACATCGCCTTCCTGCATTGCGCCCGCTCGCCCGACGACATCATCTTCCGCTGGGAGCTTGAGGCGAAGGCACGGGAAATGCCGAAGTTCACCCTCGGCTTCATCATCGAGCAATTGACGCACGGTCAGCTCTGGTCGGGCCTCAAGGGCCGGATCGACAAGGCGAAGATCGCGCTGCTCGCGCCCGACTTCCTCGATCGCACGGTGTTCTGCTGCGGGCCCGAGCCGTTCATGGCGACGGTGCGGGAATCGCTCGCCAGCGCCGGCTTCGACATGGCGAACTATCACGAGGAGACGTTTCAGCCCGCCAAGCCGCAGCCGCCGGTGGTGGTTGCCGATCACGGCGGCGAGGCCAAGGCGACGAGGGTTGCCTTCGCCATGTCCGGCAAGGAGGGTTTCTGTGAACCCGGCCATACGATCCTGCAGGCGGCGCGGGCCTCCGGCGTGCGCATCGGGGCTGCCTGCGAATCCGGCCTGTGCGGCACCTGCAAGGTGATGAAGCTCTCCGGCGAGGTCGAGATGGACCACAATGGCGGCATCCTCGACGACGAGATCGACGAGGGTTACATCCTCGCCTGCTGTTCGCGGCCGAAGGGCGATGTCGAGATCGAAGCCTGACACAAACAAAGGGCAGCGCGAGCGCCGCGCTGCCATCATGCTGACAAACCCACCGGCGATTGTAACGGGACTGGTCGTGGACCGGTCGGGACGTGTCGGGAGCATGCGATGAATATCAGGTGGGTGCTTACATCTCTGTTGGCGATGACGCTTCTGTCGCCGCACGCGCAGGCGGCTATGCCGACCATGCCCGTGGATGCACCGGCCTCGGCCGTGCAGTTGGTCAATGATACGACGAAGCCCAAACCCGTCTATCGCAAATCCGCGCCGCGCGGCGCCACCTACCAGGGCTATCCCTGTTCGCAGACCCGTAAGACCGGCTATGTTCTCTACAATGGCTGCTGGTATCCGCGCGAGGTCATCCGCAATGGCCGCCTGGTCGTTCCGCAAGGTAACTGACAGCGAACGTTTCTGCTGCTCGCCTGACAATCGCCAAACGGTGCGAAATGGAACCTAACGCGCGTTGGCGCGTTGTTCGCCGTGAAGTCAGCGCGGCGAAAAACAGACGCCCGCGCCAGATTGCATTTCGATATCGTTAATGCCCGGTTCAGGCAGATTTATCTACTGAAGGTTTGAGCTTTCGCGTATCCTATCGCTTGTCGGCCGACGGTCGCGACGATGGTGCGAAGCGCATTTCGGCAGAACACTTGCACAGAAACGCAGGGAATGGAGAACTGAAATGATAACCTCGATGAAGCGCTGGGCCGCGCTTGCCTTGGCCTCCGCAGTCGTCCTGACGAGCTTCGTGCCGTCGCAGGCGATGCCGCTGCCGACCACGGTGATCACCGCGCCGTCCGACGTGACCAATGTCGATCACCGCCGTCGTTCGCCTTACTACTACCGTGGATACCGTGGCTACGACCACCGCCGTTCGGGCTATCGCTACCACAACGGCTACTGGTTCCCGCTGGCTGCCTTCGCCGCCGGTGCGATCATTGGAGGCGCGATCGTCTCGTCGCCCCCGCCGCGCGCCGGTGGCATCAATCCGAGGCACTACCAGTGGTGCGCCAATCGCTACCGGTCTTACGACGGCTACAGCAACACGTTCCAGCCGTATAACGGCCCGCGTCAGCGTTGCTACTCGCCGTACTACTGATCGGCTGAGGCCCACTCACATCAAGGATGCCCGGCGCAAAGCCGGGCATTTTTGTTTGGGTAGCGGGCTCACAGAATGCCCGCCCGCCGCAGCAGCCACCATGCCGCCAGGATCGACAGCACGATTGCGGTGAGCGCATAGGCCGTGCCGCCAATGCCTTCGGCGAAGGGCAGCGACGAGGTGTTCATGCCGAAGAAGCCGGTCACCAGCGAGGGCGGCAGCAGGAAGGCCGTCATCAGCGACAGGATGTAGAGGTGGCGGTTAGTCTCCGACGACAGTTTCGAGTCGATTTCCTCATGCAGCAGGCGGGCCCGTTCCTGCAGCGCATAGACGTCGTTGTCGGCCGCCTCCAACCGATTGGCGAGGCGGTCGACGATCTCGTCGAAGCCGGCGGGCTTGTCCTCGTCGTCGGCCGCCGCCGCCCGGCGCATCAGGGCGAGCATGGTGCGCAGGTGCCGGTGCAGCCTGACGACGACCCGCCGCACCGGCGCCAGTCGCCGCCGCTCATCGCGCAGCTCGCTGTCGTAGACGATATCCTCGATGACGTTCAGTTCATCGGTCAGTTCGAGCACCGTCGACATGATGCCGCGCTGGAACTCGGCAACCAGCCCCTCGAAGATCTGAATCGGTCGCGCATATCGTGCCGCGTTCTTCTCGATCGCGGTGCGCACCGGGTCGATGGAGCGGATCGGCTGCAATCGCGTGGTGATGATGATGCGGTCCGAGAGGGCGAAATGCAGCCAGCCGATGTCGCGCGTCGCCGCGTCGAACTCGCGCTGGAAATCGACCAGCGTCCCGAACAGCAGCCGGTCGTCGGCGGCAAGGGTCGCATGGGTCTCGTGGGTCGTCAGTGCGGCGCGGGCGGCGTCGGTCAGGCCGGGGAAGCTCTCGAGAAAAGCGCCGACATGCACGTCCGCCAGGTTGAGATGCAGCCAGACGAAACCCTCGCCCTCTTTCAGCGCCGCCGGCGCGCAGTCGACCGGAAGCCGCTCGGCGCGGCCGGTCTGCGGCATGATGCGATAGGCCCAGACGAGGCCGGGAACGGCATTGATCAGCGGAAGCATGGGCGGCGATCCTCCTGCGGCATCGGTCTGGCGGATCTTTGACGGAAGCGGCCATCGGATCAAGCGAGGGGTCGATCATGAAGGCCGCGCGGAAAAATGGAAAGAGGCGCCGGGCTGGCCGGCGCCTCCAGGTCGATCGAGAATGCGCGATCAGCCGATCATGGCGTTGTCGTCGCGCTTGACGGCGACGACCGTCGAGCGCGGCAGCTTGCCTTCGCCGTCCGGGAACGGCGCGTCGGGGTGCTGGATGCCGACGAAGTGGGTGCGCTTGTCGGCCGACCAGGTCTGGCCGGTGACTTCCGCGCCCTTCGGAGCGGTGAGGAAGCGTTCGATGCGGCCGGTGACCGGATCGCCGGCGAGCATCTGGTTGTTGCCCTGGCCGAGGAACTCGCCCTCATTGCTGTCTTCGCCGTCGGTCTGGATCCACAGGAGACCGGTCGAGTCGAACATCATGCCGTCCGGCGAGTTGAACATGTTGCCGGAGTTGATGTTGGACGAGCCGGCATAGGCGTCGCCCTTGTGCACGTCCGGATTGCCGGCCATGACGAACAGGTCCCATTTGAACTTGCCATCGGCATGGTCGTCGTTTTCCGGATACCAGCGCACGATCTGGCCGTACTCGTTCTTTTCGCGCGGGTTGACGGCGCTCAGTTCCATCACGTCGCCGCCGGCATTGGTGCGCATCTTGCCGTCCTTCAGAACGCCGCGATTGCTGTTGTTGGTCAGCGCGCAATAGGCTTCGATGGCGACCGGGTTGATGGCGACCCATTCCGGGCGGTCCATGGTGGTGGCGCCCACCTTGGAGGCTGCCTGACGGGTGAAGACGCAGATTTCGTCCATCTTCATGCCGGTCGATTCCGGCGTCAGCGCGACCCATTCGCCGGTGCCGTCATCGGAGAACTTGGCGACGAAGAGCGTGCCTTCGTCGAGCAGCTTCGAGGTGTCGCCGCCCGGTACGTAGATGCCGTTGGAGACGTACTTGTAGAGGAACTCGCCACGCTCATCGTCACCCATGTAGACGACCACGCGGCCGTCACGTGCGATGACGACAGCGGCATTCTCGTGCTTGATGCGGCCGAGCGCGGTGCGCTTGACCGGGGTGGAGGACGCATCCGACGGATCGATCTCGACGATATAGCCGGCGCGGCGCGGTTCGTTCGGGTTCTTCGCCACGTCGAACCGCTCGTCGAACTTCTCGTAGGCATAGCGGGTCTCGGCGACGATGCCGTAGCGCTTGTAGTCGTCCGGCAGCTTGAAGGCGGCGTCGGTCGTGCCGAAATAGCCGTTGAAATTCTCTTCGCAGGTCAGGTAGGTGCCCCACGGCGTCTTGCCGGCGCCGCAATTGTTGAAGGTCCCGAGACAGTCGGTGCCGTTCGGGTCGGCGGCGGTCTTGATCAACTCGGAGCCGGCGGCCGGGCCGGAGAGCTTCATCGGCGTGTTGTGGTGGATGCGGCGGTTGAACGGGCTGTCGAGAACGATCTCCCAGCCATTCTCCCCTTCGGCCACTTCCATGACGGTCACGCCCTGCATGTTCTGCAGGATCTTCACGTCGTCGGCGCTGGCCGGCACGCCCTTTTCGGTGTGCGGCAGGTTGATTTCCGGATTTACGTATTCGTGGTTGATGGCGATGATCTGGTGCTCGCCGACCACAAACAGTTCCATGCCGTCGGTGTTTTCACCGAAGACCTTGTCGGAATGTTCGACGGAAACGCCCTTGGCGGGATCGACGTCAGGAACGTTGGAAAACAGCGGCTGGCCCCATTTGGCAAGCGGCTTCCAGCTGTAGCCTTCCGGAACATGCACCGTGGCATCGGTCTGGATGGCGATCGGCTTGAAGGAGAAGCGCGAGGCGGCGTCCTGCGCCTGGGCGGAGGTCGAGGACATCAGGTTGGCGGCGGTGCCAAGCGTGCCCATGGCGGCCGCAGCCGAACCGAGCGCCAGCACGCCACCGAGGAAGCCGCGGCGGGAAAGGGCGGTCTCGACGATGCGGTCGAAATCGGTTTCGGCCGGCGGCGGGTTCTGCAGTTCGTCCCATTCGTCCCAGGACAGTTTGCTCTTGTTCAGATCGGTCATGGATGTGCTCCGCGGTTGGTCAGGGGTGGACTTTCCAACCTGCGGTTAGCGGGCCTGCGTTACAGCCCTATGACGGTCCGGCCCGTATCCACAGCGCCGCTCAAAGGAGCGATCTTGCCACGGAGCAGATGCAGATAAGGACGAAGCTGGTCGGCACGCTGTAGCGGATATTGTCGCGGATGGCGGTTTCGAGATGCGGGTAGCGATGCTTGCCCGGGAAGTTCGAGTACACCAGGATGATGTTCAACAGCAGCACGAAGACGAGATAGAAATAGCCGAGCGAGACCATGAAGGCGACCGGCGAATTCATCGAGATCGAGCCCGGAAAGCTCGATTCGTAGGTAAAGCTCAGCGCGGCGAGCGCCAAGAGCGCCGAATAGGTCATCGGCGCCTTGTCGCCGAGAAGCTTTTCCGGTGCCCACAGGATGAACAGCGACACCGAGAGCACGGCGACGAACGGAATGAAGATCGGCAACAGATAATAAGGCCATTGCCGTTCGATCACCGTCGAGGCCTTGATGCGCACGAAGGGCTTGGCGTTCCAGCCATGGAAGCGCTCCATGACGAACTGCAGCGACCGCGCCGTCCAGTTGGTGGCGGAAAGCTCCTCGGCGACCGACGACAGTTCCCGGTCGATGTCGTTCATCACGAAGATCACCTCGTCGGCCGAATGACGCGGCGTCACGAAGGACAAGGTGAGCTTCTGCCGGTCGAACGGGAAGGTCGTCATGTCGACGTCGACGCGGAAATCCGCGTCAAGCCGGCGAATGCGCGTCACGGTGCCGTCGGCGCGCAGCGAAAGTGACACCGAGCCCGAGCGCGGTTTGCTGATCTGGTTCTCGATCTCGGTTCCTGGCGTCCACATCTCGGCGAGCTTGGCCTCGGCATCGGCTCCCACATGGTCGAAGCGGCCGAAGCCCGTCACCTTCGGGTCGAAGGCCTGGCCGGGGTCCGTCCAGCGTTCGGTGATCTCTACCATCATAGAGGCTTCCCCGGCGGTCTCGCTGAGCCTCGAGAGGCTGAGCACCCGCATGGAGAAGTGCACGGGCAGGGGAAGATGGATGCCGGACGGCAGCGGCCGCGCGGTCTCCTCGGCGCAAGCGGATCCCGCGATCGCCAGCCACCCGGACAGGAGAAGCAGGCCGAGGCTTCGGACGAACCGCGCCGTCACGCGGCACCTCCATCGGGCGTCCTTGTCGATGCCCTGTCTGACAGTGCGCCGACGGCGCGGCGCAGGCGCCTGTAGTCGGCCAGTCCATCCTCTGCGGGGGAGGCTTTTGCGCCTGTGCCCGCAGCTTCGGCCTCGGCATAGTCCGCGAGTTCCGCGAGCGGCCGGATCACCATGGCACGAATGGCGATCGTCACCACGGAGAAGGCGGCGATCATGCCGACGATCGTGACGATGGCGGCGGTGGCGACGGCGCGGCGGAAGCCGCTGTCGAGGTCGGAGAAGTCGCGCGCGATCAGGATGGTGCCGATCATGCGGCCGGAATAGTCTAGCAGCGGCTGGGCAAACGTGCCGAAACGCTTTCCCTCGACCTCGGCCATGCCCTGCACCGGTTCCCGCGACAGGCCGATCTCGCGCCGGTCGTAGAGCGTCTGGAACAAGGCGGTGTCGGTCGCGGCCTCGATCGCAAGGCCCGCGAGGTCCTTCGGCGGGGTTGCACCCTGCGGCGAAAGGCCTGTCATCGCCGGGCTCAGAAACAGCGCGAAATCGGCGCCGGACGCGGATTTCGCCAGCTCGATCAGGGATTTCAGCTCGACCCCGACTTCCACCGTGCCGATGAGGGTGTCGCCCTCGACGATCGGCGCGACGGCGCGCAGGCTGAGGCCCGCCAGCCCCACTTCGAGCCCCTTCTGCAGCACGCGGCTGCGATTGGCGGCAAGGATCATCGGGCGGATCGAGGAGAGGTCCTGGCCGAAATTCTTCGGGTCCTGGACGCGCAGGAAGCTCTTGATGTCGGCGGTGTGGAAATGCAGCATGTTGACGCCGGCTTCGCTGGCGAGCGCCGCGTAGGCCGGCTGCAGCAGCCGGGTCAATCCGTCCCGGTCCCCGGCCTTCATCAGGGCGATCACCAGGGGGTCCTTGGCCATGCGATCGGCATGGGTGGCCGACAGGCTGGCGGCCTGCGCCATGGACGAGGTGAGCAGCAGCGCGGTGGCCTGCATCTCGTTCATCTTGCTGGTGGAAAGCTGCCTATTGCCGCCGCCGACGACCACGAAGGCGCCCGCAGACAGGATGAGACCGAACAGCACAGCGATGACAAGGGCGAGCGATCTGTCGAGTGTCATGGATTTCCGTTTTTTGCTTCAGCTTCGCTGACGCCGTTCGTAGGCCAGTTGCGACGTTCAGGTAACGTCCAACTTTGGGCGTATCCCGGTTCGCCGGCCCTGTTGCGAACCGGCGCGATGCGATAGCCTTGCGCCAGCGGCCCGAACGTTTGGGGAGCGCAAAACGGTTTGACGTTTACGTAAAAATCAATTAGCCAAATCGACACGTTTCCGCCACCGCCGCAAGGCCGGACGCGCGGCAAACCGCCAGTCGCAAGCAGGAGGAGCATGCCCATGTACAAGGCGCCGGTAGACGAAATCGCGTTCACCCTCAAGCATGTCGCCGGAATGGCCGAGGCGCTCGAACAGGGCCGGCTCGGTGATCTGAGCGACGACCTCGTCGATGCCATCCTGACCGAAGCCGGCCGTTTTGCCTCCGATGAAGTCGCGCCTCTCGCCGAGATCGGCGACAAGCAGGGCGCCCGCATGGTCGATGGCAAGGTTCTCGTGCCGGACGGCTGGGCCGACCTCTATCGCCACTGGGCCGAAGGCGGCTGGAACGCGCTTGTCGCGCCTGAGGAATTCGGCGGCCAGGCCCTGCCGCACATGCTCAACGTGGCAGCACTGGAAATGTGGAATTCCGGCTCCATGGCCTTCGCGCTTGGCCCGACGCTGACCATGGGCGCCTCGGAAGCCTTGGCCACGCACGGCAGCGCCGCGCTCAAGGAAAAGTTCCTGCACAAGATGGTGTCCGGCGAGTGGACCGCCTCGATGAACCTGACCGAGCCGCATGCCGGCTCCGACCTCGGCGTGATGAAGTCGCGCGCCGAGCGCCGCGACGACGGCAGCTACCGCATCTTCGGCCAGAAGATCTTCATCACCTGGGGCGAGCATGAGATCACCGAGAACATCGTCCACCTGGTTCTCGCCCGTCTGCCCGACGCACCGGCCGGCACGCGCGGCATCTCGCTGTTCCTCGTGCCCAAGTTCCTGGTGAACGACGACGGCTCGATCGGCGCCCGAAACGACCTGCATTGCCATTCGCTCGAGCACAAGCTCGGCATCCACGGCTCGCCGACCTGCACGATGATCTACGGCGACGGCAAGTTCGGCGACGAGCCGGGCGCCATCGGTTATTTGATCGGCGAGGAGAACAAGGGCCTCGCCTGCATGTTCACCATGATGAACAATGCCCGGCTGGCGGTCGGCATGCAGGGCGTGGCGATCTGCGAAGCCGCCACCCAGAAGGCGGTCGAATACGCCAGGGAGCGCACCCAGGGCAAGGCGCCGGGCTGGACCGGTTCGGGCATGAGCCCGATCATCGAGCATCCGGACGTCGCCCGCACGCTCGTCACCATGAAGGCGCTGACGCAAGGCTCGCGCGCCATCTGCTATTCCTGTGCCCACGCCATCGACATGTCGCACCACACGGACGGCGCGGACGCGAAGAAGTGGGCCGAGCGCGGCGCACTTTTGACCCCGATCGCCAAGTCCTTCGCCACCGATGCCGGCGTCGACGTCGCGTCCATGGGCATCCAGGTGCATGGCGGCATGGGCTTCATCGAGGAGACCGGTGCCGCCCGCTACCTGCGCGACGCCCGCATCGCCCCGATCTATGAAGGCACCAACGGCATCCAGGCCGCCGACCTCGTCACCCGCAAGCTTCCCCTGTCGGACGGCGCCCAGGTGCGCGGCTTCATCGCCGAGTTGAAGGAGATCGCCAAGGCCGTGCGCGGCTCCAACCTCGAAGGCTTCGGCACCACCGCCGACCGCCTCGATGCGAGCCTCGTCGACCTCGAGGACACCACGGAATGGCTGCTCGCCCGCCTCGCTGAAGGCAATGCCGCCGCAGCCCTTGCCGGCGCTACCCCTTACCAGCGGCTGTTCGGCCTGGCGTTGACCGGAACCTATCTCGCCAAGGGCGCGCTCGCCGACGAGGACCACGGCCGCGACAACCGCATCGCGCTCTGCCGCTTTTCCGCCGAGAACCTGATCGCCGAGACCGCGGCGCTCAAGGATCGCGTCATCAACGGTGAAGCGAGCCTGACTGCGGCGCGTGTGCTTTTCGCCTAAAACCCCTCCCCAACCCCTCCCCACAAGGGGAGGGGCTTAACGTGCCGCTGCTGTTCGCGGTATGGCGGAAGGCCCGCCCCGGATTTTCTCCCCCCTTGTGGGGGAGATGGCCGGCAGGCCAGAGGGGGAATTCGTTTGAACCGGCCTCCCTCATCGGGAGTGCGACACCAACTGGGAACATACCCATGAACGACCATATCCTGATCGAACGGCCGCAAGCCCATCCCGGCGTGCTGGTGATCCGCTTCAACCGCCCGGAAAAGAAGAACGCCATCACGCAAGCCATGTATGGGCGCATGACCGAGGGTCTGCTGGAGGCTGAAGATGATGCGGGTATCCGCGCCGTCGCTTTCCTCGGCACCGAAGGCTGTTTCTCGGCCGGCAACGACATGGCCGACTTCCTCGCCTTCGCCATGGCCGGCGCCGTCGGCGAGCCCGCCGCCTTCGGCTTCCTGAAGGCCCTGTGGAGCGTGTCCAAGCCCGTCGTCTCCGGCGTCGACGGCCTCGCCATCGGCATCGGCACGACGATCCAGATGCACTGCGACCTGACGATCGCCTCCGATCGCAGCCTGTTCAAGACGCCTTTCGTCGATCTGGCACTGGTGCCGGAAGCCGGCTCCAGCCTGCTGGCACCGAAGATGATGGGCCATCAGCGCGCCTTTGCCATGCTCGCTGCCAGCGAAGGTTTCTCCGCCGAGCAGGCGACGGAAGCCGGGCTGATCTGGAAGGTCGTCGCCCCGGCCGAGGTCGAGGCGGAGACGCTGAAGCTTGCCGCCTCGCTCGCCGCCAAGCCGCCGGAAGCCATGCGCATTGCCCGCGACCTGATCCGCGGCGACCGCGGCGAACTCGCGGCCCGCATGGACGAGGAGCTGAAATTCTTCGTCGAGCGGCTGAAGAGCGCCGAGGCCCGCACCGCCTTCGAAGCCTTCATGACGAAGGGGCGTGGCTGACCACAATCTTGCCCCTTCGCGCTTCTTTAATGCTTTCGCGGTTTCTTGTTGAAAACCGACTGAGGAGAAGGAGCGGACGATGCGCAAAGGGATGAAGGGCCTTGCCCTGATGCTGGTGGCAATTCTCGCGGGAGCGGCCGAGCCGGTCTTCTCCGGCGCGGCTGTCGCGCTGGCCGACAGCGACGATGTGATCGTCGAAAGCCATTCGAACCGCGATCCGTTGCCGCCCGGTGTGCGGCCGCAGCGTTTCTTCTGCGTCATCCAGCCGCCGGACAGTGCTGAAACCTCGATGATGTATTCCTGTCCGGCCAGCCCGGGACGGGTCGGCGGCCGTTGCCGCTGCTCCGGCATGGTCGGCAGCGGCACGCTCTACGCGCGATAGGCGGGGCTCGTCTCAGCCCTTGACGAGGGTTGCCACCACTTCGACATGCGACGTCCAGAGGAACTGGTCGATCGGCGTGACCGATGTGACCCGATAGCCGGCGCCGGTCAGGATCGACAGGTCGCGGGCCAGCGTCAGCGGATTGCAGCTGACGGCGACGATCTTCTTCACCACCGAGCGGGCGAGTTCCTTGCACTGCTCTTCGGCGCCTGCCCGTGGCGGGTCGAAGACGACCGCATCGAAGGTCTTCAGTTCCGACACCATCAGCGGACGACGGAAGAGGTCGCGTCGTTCGACGGAGACGGGCTTCAGCCCCTGCGCATTGCGCGCCGCATGGTCGAGCGCCTTGATCGCCTTTTCGTCGCTCTCGACCGCGTGAACCTGGGCGACGCGTGCGAGCCTGAGCGCAAACGTGCCCACCCCGGCAAACAGGTCGGCGACTCGCTTGGCCTTGCCGATATGTTCGAGCGTCAGGCGCACCATGGCCTCCTCCGCGGCAACCGTCGCCTGGGCAAAGGCGCCGGGCGGCGGCGCGACATTGACGCCGGACATGTCGATCAGCGGACGGCGCTGCTCGATGACGATCTCGCCGTTGAACGAGACGCGGGCAATGCCGCGCATCGCCAGCACGGTCTCGGTGACCGCGCGGCGTTCCTTGTCGGCCAGCGTCTTGATTCCGTCGATCGCCACGTCGAGGCCGGAAAGTGTCTCCATCACCGTCATGCGGAATGGTTCGGCCGTGGTCGCGGCCGCGTTGCCAATCTTCTTCAGGGCGTCGAGGCCGGCCAGAATGCCCGGCGCGGCGATCGGACATTCCTCGATGGCGACGATGTGGTGGCTTTCGGCCTGGTTGTAGCCGATCAGCAATTCCTTTTCGGTGCGCCGCGCGGCGAACACCACGCGCCGGCGCTCGCCGGGATGGGCCTCGATCAGCTCGCCGACGGGCACGTCGATGCCCTTGGACTTCAGCGCCGCGATCACCAGCGATCGCTTGAAGGCGTTGTAGGCGGGTCTCGCCATGTGCTGCAGAGAACAGCCGCCGCAGCTGCCGCCCTTGCCTTCCGGGCCGAAATGCCGGCAGGCGGGGGCGATACGGTCCGGCGAGGTCTCGCCATAGGAGATGATTGTGCCATGGTTCTTCACCCGTGCGATGGCGAGCGTTTCTCCGGGCAGGGAGAAGGGCACATAGACGGGGCCGTTCGATGCATGGAAGATGCCGTCGCCCTGGGCGCCGAGCATGTCGATGGTGACGGTTTCCGTGCTCATTCGCTGTCCTCGGATTTTTTCCCGGCGAGCAGAAATTCCTCGTTACCGTCGCCGCCGGCAATCGGCGAGGGGATCAGTCCGAGGCTTTCCCAACCCATCTCCTCGACCAGCCAGCGTTCCAGCTCTGCCGCGACGAGGGGGGCCGTTTCGGGCTCCTTCAGCAGTCCCGCCTTGCTGATCGCTTCGCGCCCTGCCTCGAATTGCGGCTTGACCAGCAGCAGGCAGTGGCTGCCAGGTTCTGCCATGTCGAGGGCAGGGGCCAGCGCCAGTTTCAGCGAGATGAAGGACACGTCGGAGACGATGAAATCGATCGGCCGGTCGCCGATGTCTTCGGGTTCCAGGTAGCGGGCGTTCAGCCCTTCGATGTTGGTGACGCGCGGATCGTCGGCAAGCCGGGGATGGAACTGGCCGTGCCCGACGTCGATCGAGGTCACGTGCGCAGCACCACGCTTCAACAGCACTTCGGTGAAGCCGCCGGTCGATGCGCCGACGTCGAGACAGTCGTGGCCTTCAGGATTAAGCCCGAAATGGTCGAGCCCCGCCACGAGCTTCAAGGCAGCGCGCGAAACATAGTCCTGGGCGGGATCGTCGATGGTGAACTCGTGTTCGGCGGAAAAGACCAGGCTTGGCTTGGTGACGACCTTGCCGTCGACCTTGACGGTGCCGCGCTGGATCGCGTCGCGCGCGCGCGAGCGGCTGGCGAAAAGATCGAGGGCGACCAGGAGCTGGTCGAGACGCTGGGGTTCGGGAAGTGATGACATAGCCTGTCAATGGCGGTCTGGGCGCACAAGTGCAAGCCTTTTGTTGGGTGAGGGCAGGCAGGGGCGTGCCTCACCGCCGCCTTCAAATTGAATATTGTCAAATTATAAATTAGCAATGCTTTAACAAGCCTCGGCTAGAATTAGCTCGCAAATTCCATTCGAGCCGCCATGAGAGCGGCATTCCAGCTGACACGAGCGCCATGAAGGCACGTCCGTGATGTACACCCATCCGTCGGGATGGCGAACCGAGGATCGAACGCCTATGCGGCGCCCAAGCATCAAGACTTCTCTCATTGCCATCTTCGTGACCATTGCCGTCGTCTCGTCCGGCTATGCGTGGATGACAATCCGCTCCCTCGGCTCGATCGACCGCGCAGCCGGCGACGTGGCCACCAACTGGTTGCCGAGCGTGAAGACGGTGAAGGACCTGGAGACGGAGATCTTCAATCTTCGCATTTCCTATCTCAATCACATCACGGTCCGCACGCCGGAGGCCATTGCCGCCGCCGACAAGGCGATTGCGGAAAATCAGGGCAAGGTCGAGGAAGCCGCCAAGCGCTACGAGCCGTTGATCTCCTCCCCCCACGAGGCCGAACTCATGAAGCAGATCGTAGACGGCGTGCACGCCTACGAGAAGCGGGGCGAGGACATGCTCGAACTCTCCCGCGTCAACCGCAATGAGGAAGCCGTCGTCGTCCTGAACGACATGCGCGGCCTGATGAAGCCCGTTCTGGCGCTGGTGGAGGAACTGGTTCAGGTCAATGTCGACGGCGCCGCCAAGTCCGTGGCCATTGCCGAAGGATCCTACCATTCGGCTCTGACGGAAACCTACATAACGGTCGCCGTCCTCATGCTGATTATCATCGGCGCTTCTGTCTTCGCCGTCATTGGCATCGCTCAGCCGGTCCAGAAGATCACGGGCGCCATGCGTAAGCTTGCGGATGGTGACACCGCATCCGAAGTTCCCTTCGCTGGCCGTCAGGACGAGATCGGTGCCATGGCCGCCACCGTCCAGGTGTTCCGCGATGCCGCGATCGCCAACATCCGCATGACGCAGGAGGCCGAGGAAAGCCGCCGCTCCAACGAGGAACAGCGTATCGCTCTCCAGCGCCGCGCCGAGGAAGATGCACGTCGCAAGCTGATCGAGGCGACCAGCGCACTCGCCGTCGGCATGAAGGCGCTCGCCGCCGGAGACCTGACCTACCAGATCAACGAGCCGGTTTCGGAAGACTTCGAGGCCCTGCGCGACGACTTCAACTCTGCCGTCAAGCAGCTCGGCGACACGCTCGCCTCCGTTGCCTCCGCCACCCGCACCATCGACGGCGGCACGCGGGAGATTTCCGCCGGCACCGAGGACCTGTCGAAGCGCACGGAGCAGCAGGCAGCTTCGCTCGAGGAAACCGCTGCCGCGCTTGACCAGATCACGGTCAACGTCACGAATTCCACGCAGCGCGCCGAAGAGGCCAGAGAAATCGCGACGCGGGCGAAGTCCAGCGCGACGAAGTCCGGGGAAGTCGTTGCCCAGGCGGTCGATGCCATGAGCCGGATCGAGGGATCTTCGAACCAGATCTCCAACATCATCGGCGTGATCGATGAGATCGCCTTCCAGACCAACCTGCTGGCGCTCAATGCCGGCGTCGAGGCGGCCCGTGCGGGCGAAGCCGGCAAGGGCTTTGCCGTCGTCGCCCAGGAAGTCCGTGAACTGGCCCAGCGCTCGGCGCAGGCCGCCAAGGAGATCAAGGGCCTGATCCAGAACTCGGCCGGCGAGGTCGGTAACGGCGTGAAACTCGTGCGGGAGACCGGCGAGGCGCTGAAGGGCATCGAAAACCTCATCCTCTCGATCAACGACCACATGAACGCCATCGCCACCTCGGCGCGGGAACAGTCCAGCGGGCTGAGCGAGGTCAACACCGCCGTCAACCAGATGGACCAGGTGACCCAGCAGAATGCCGCGATGGTGGAAGAATCCAACGCCGCGAGCGCCAGCCTTGCCATGGAAAGCGAGCGTCTGAGCGACCTGATTGCCCGCTTCAAGCTCAGCCATGGCTGGGCGCCGTCGGCAGCAACCGCGGCCCCACGTGCCGCCTCGCACGTCAGCGCGCCGCGGGCCGCCATGCCGGCTCGCCGCGCCACGCTTGCGAGCCACGGCAATGCGGCCTTGAAAACCGAGGAATGGACCGAGTTCTGAAGGCGGATCTGTCCTCCCGGATCCGCTGACAAGCAAAGCCCTTCGGTATTCGGCGCCGGAGGGCTTTTGCTTGTCCGGGGCCCGGAATAGCGACGCGGCCGAACCGCCCAGATCAGGCCGTCTCGGCCGATTGACTTGCTGAGGCTTTGCCGCCTAACTGCGGCAAAGGCCGCTTCGGCCGTTCGTTACTTCTGGGAGAGCGTGATGAAGAAAGCGATGCTTGGCGGGCTTGCCGCCCTGACGATGGCGGCTACGGCGATGGCCAACGACACGTCCGCGGTGCTCGAGGCTGGCGGGCTCGTCTACACCCGCCAGGATTCGGTCGACATGCTGAGCGAGGACCTGTTCATCTCCCAGGAAGAGATCACGGTCGACTACGTCTTCAAGAACCAGGCGGAAACCGATCTGGAAACTGTGGTCGCCTTTCCGATGCCCGCGATCGGCGGTTTCCTGGAGTTCAATGCCGCGCTCGACGACTACGAGCACGACAATTTCATGAGCTTCACCGTCTCGCAGGATGGCAAGGAGATCGAACCCGAACTGCAACAGCGGGTCACCGTCAACGGCATCGATATGACAGAAGAGGTGAAGAGCAAGGGCGTCTCGCTTCTGCCGCTCAGCGAAACGACCCGCGCGGCCATCGCCAAGCTGCCGGAAGACGTGCTGAAGGACTGGGAGACGCGCGGCCTCATCCTCAACACCGCCTACGACCCGGAAAAGCCGGTGGCGCCGGACTACTACCCCCTGTGGAAGCTGGAGACCGTCTTCTGGTGGCGCACCACCTTCCCGGCGGGCAAGGAGGTCAAGGTTCACCACAGCTACAAGCCGAGCGTTGGCGGAACGGTGGCGATGACCTTCGTGCGCGACGGCGCGCCGACCCCGGAGCTGGAAGAATACCGCGAGCGCTACTGCGTCGACGACGCCTTGCTCAAGACGGCGATCAAGCTCGAGAAGCAGCAGAACTACGATGCCGGCATCTATTTCTACGAAAAATGGATGTCCTACATCCTGACCACCGGTGCCAACTGGGCCGGCCCGATCGGCCAGTTCAAGCTGACCGTCGACAAGGGCGACACGAAGAACTACGTCAGTTTCTGTGGCCAGAACGTCCGCAAGGTCGGGCCGACCACCTTCGAAATGACGGCCACCGATTTCTATCCGGAGAAGGACCTCCACATCCTGCTGGTGGTTCCGAGCCAGTAAATTCCGGCAGGCCAAATTTTGCACTGCGTCATAACGGAATTCTAACAGCTTTTGTGCAAGTTCGGTACGATTGTACAAACTCCGCGACCCAATGGTGCACCATGACGGCAGCGCTGCGGCAGGACGCAATCATGCGTCAGTCCCAGCGTGTCCGCATGCTCAATCCCGAGTCCTTCGGGACGGGCGTCCGCGAGAGAGTAGTCCTGCATGTCCCTCAAGAACCTGTCCCTGAACAAGAAGCTGATCCTCACCTTCCTCGGCATCATGGCCAGTTGTTTTCTCGCGACGGCGATTGTTTTCGTCGAGGCCTATCGCGCCAAGCTTGCTTCGGTGGAGCAGCAGCGCTCCGAAGAGATCCTCTCCCTCTCCGACCGCGCGCTGGAATCCATGCTCGAGCAGGCAGTGAACCAGCGCGGGTTCCTGCTGTTCCGCAGCGAAAGCACCTACAAGGACGTCTTCGCCCAGCGCGAAAAGATGCTCGGCTATATCGAGGAAGCGAAGAAGGCCGCCGCCGGCGATGCCACGATCGTCGCCTCGCTCGACGCGATGAAGGCCGCCGCCGACGTTTTCCACACCCAGTTGACCGAGCCGCAGCTTGCCGCCCGCAAGAACACCGAGGCTCCGATTGCCGAGATCATCGAGATCGGCCGCAACGCTTCCAAGGGTCAGCTCGACGCCTTCCGTGAAGAGGCGGCAAAGATCAAGGAACAGATCGCTTCCATGTCGGCCAAGAACCAGGCGGCCCTTGCCAACGCCCATCTCACGCTTGAGCTCGCCCTGCTGATCGGCGGTTCGATCGCCGGCTTCGTTGCCGTCGCCTTGATCTGGCTTCTTTCGCGCTCGATCGTCACGCCGATCGTCGGTATGACGAGCGCCATGTCGCGGTTGGCCGATGGCGATCACGACGTCGACGTGCCGGCCCTCGACCGCGAAGACGAAGTCGGTCAGATGGCCAAGGCGGTCGTCGTGTTCAAGGATGCCGCCGTCGAGAAGCAGCGGCTTGCCGGCGAGACGGAAGCCATGCGCGCCAGCGCCGAGCAGGAGCGTCGTCGCGCCGAGGCCGACAAGGCCCGCGAGGCCGAGGAGATCGCCTTTGCCGTCAATCAACTGGCGGCCGGCCTGTCGGCGCTCGCCGACGGCAATGTCGCCCACCGCATCGACACGACCTTCGCCGAGCGCCTCGACGCGCTCCGGCTGAACTTCAACGCCTCTTTGGAGAAGCTCCAGGATGCGCTTCGCTCGGTCGGCGCCAATGCTGCGGCGATCAATGCCGGTGCCTCTGAAATCCGCGCTTCGGCCGACGATCTCGCCCGCCGCACCGAGCAGCAGGCAGCCTCCGTCGAGGAAACGGCTGCTGCGCTCGAGCAGGTGACGACGACGGTCAAGGACACCGCGCGCCGGGCCGAGGATGTCGGCCAGCTGGTCGCCAGCACCCGCACCGGCGCCGAACGCTCCGGCCAGGTGGTGCGCAACGCCGTCACCGCCATGACCCAGATCGAGAAGTCATCCGGCGAGATCGGCAATATCATCGGTGTCATCGAGGATATCGCCTTCCAGACCAACCTGCTGGCCTTGAATGCCGGTGTCGAAGCGGCTCGTGCAGGCGAGGCCGGCAAGGGCTTTGCCGTCGTCGCCCAGGAAGTGCGCGAATTGGCGCAGCGCTCGGCCAATGCCGCCAAGGAGATCAAGGCGCTCATCTCGACGTCCTCCACCCAGGTCGGCAACGGCGTGGCTCTGGTTGGCGAGACCGGTACGGAACTCGAGAAGATCGTCTCTGCGGTCGAAGAGATCAGCGCCCATGTCTCGGCGATCGTCACCGCCAGCCGCGAACAGTCGACCGGCCTTCAGGAGATTAACACCGCGGTCAACACCATGGACCAGGGCACCCAGCAGAATGCCGCCATGGTGGAAGAGCAGACGGCCGCCAGCCATTCGCTGGCAACCGAGGCCGCATCGCTGAACGCGCTTCTGGCCCAGTTCCAGCTCGGCCAGGCTCAGCCGGCGGCGCCTGTGCGCGGAACCCGCAGCGCCCCGCCTTCCGCAGCCGATCGCAACGCGAGGCCCGCCGCCTCTCCGGCCCGTGCGCTTGCCGGCCGTATCTCCCAGGCGTTTGCCGGTGGCAACACGGCCGCCAAGCAGGAATGGTCGGAATTCTGATCTCCGCCCTCTGGCGGACGGACCATACGAAAACACCCGGCTCTCTTGCGAGGGCCGGGTGTTTTTTTGACTCTTGGACCTGTGTCCGGAGGGCTTAGAGCCAGCGACGCGGCGAATGGCTCGGCGCCTGCGACGAGGTGGCGAGAAAATAGCCGATCAGGCCGCCGACGAGACCGGCGGTGAGCAGCGCGGTCGAGGTCGCCGTCGGGTGTTCGCGTGCCACCGAACCGATGCTGACGGCCTCGTCCTTGGCATAGTTCGCAACGTCCTGAGCCTTGCGGCCGGCACCGTTCAGCAGCGTCGCAGCCCGGCCACGCGCCTCGCCGGCGACCTTTTCGCCTTCTTCCGAAAGCAGGTCCTTGAAGTGCATGACCTGAGCCTGGAGGCTGCGCAGTTCGTTCATCATGTCGCTGTTGTTGCTGGCCATGGGGGATCCTTTCCTGTTGAGGGCATTGTTCCCGGGGGAAACGCGGTGCCGAGGGTAAGGTTCCTTTGCCCCGTGCGAAGGCCCGCCGGGTGCCTCAGGCGGGCAGGGTCGCCACCCGCTCGACGACGGTGAAACTCGGCGGCGCCAGCGCCCCGCCCGAGGCCATGGTGCCGGGAACCTCCGGATCCGCGCGGAAGGCGGCAAAGGCCGCCTCGCTCGGCCAGTCGATCAGCACGAAGACGCGACCGGGCTCAGTCGTGGCAAGCACGCTTGCACCGAGGCTGCCGTGCCTGGCGCGCATTTTCGCGCCGCCGGTGGCAAAGATGGATATGAAACGGCCGAGATCCTCGATTCGGACCTCTGCGAGTGTGGTGTACATGTCGTTTCTCCTCACAGCGGCGCGCGGGTGATCGCGGAGAGGTCGGCATTGACGACGAAGGACCGTGCGACGATGCCGGTCACGCCAAAGCCTTCCAGCCTTGCCTTGTGCTTGTCCGCATAACGGGCGGCCGAGAGCGGATCGGCGAACAGGTAGATGCCGCCGGCGCGGCCCTCGGCCTCGTTCTCGGTCCAGATCTTCCAGATCAGTCCGTCCTCGGCGGCTATGTCGTGAGCGAGACCCGAAAGGGCGGCGGTCATCTCGGCGCCGAAGGGGCCGTCGAAGGGGAAATCGAATTGCAGCAACGTCGTCATTCTGGTCATCCGCTAAAGAGTTTGGTGGAATGGCGCGGTTGTATCGGAGCGCATCCTGCGGCAGAAGCGTGCGGCGGGTAAACGGACCCGTTACTGCCAGTGAACGGTGGAGGGGGCATGGACACACTGGAGAGCATGCAGGTCTTCGTGCGGGTCGTAGAGCTCGGCAGCTTTGCGGCAGCCGCGCGCGGTCTTGATCTCTCGCCGGCCATGGTCAGCAAGCATATCGCTCATCTGGAAGGGAGAACCGGCGCGCGTTTGCTGAATCGCACCACGCGGCATGTGCGGCCGACCGAGGCCGGCGCTACCTATTTCGAGCAATGCACCGCGATCCTGCGCAGCATTGATGCGGCCGAGGCGGAGGCGGGCGCCGATACGAGCACGCCGCGCGGCACGCTCCGGATCACCGCGCCCACCGAGTTCGGCAACCTGCATCTGCCCCTGGTGATCGCGGCCTTTCTCGAACGCCACCCGGCGATCGACATTGCGCTCGATCTTACCAATCGCAGCGTCGACATCGTCCAGGAGGGCTATGATCTGGCGATCCGTATCGCCCGCGATCTCGACACCAGCCTCGTCGGCCGGCGCATCGCCCTGTCGCGTTTCCATATCGTCGCGAGCCCGGCCTATCTCGCGCGGGAGGGCCATCCGGTGGAGCCGGCGGAACTGGCGCGCCGGCATTGCCTGACCTTTGCCGTTCCCCAGCCATGGACCACCTGGGCTATCAGGCATGGCGGCGAGGCGCGGCAGGTGAAGATCACGCCGCGCATGTTGTCCACCAGCGCCGAAGCCCTGCTCCAGGCCGCACGCGCCGGCGTCGGCATCGGGCTCCTGCCGACCTTCGTCTGCGGCGAGGCCCTTGCACGCGGCGAACTCGTATCGCTCTTCCCGGATTGCGAATGCGGCGTGCTGGGGATCTATATCCTGTTTCCCCACCGCGCCTTGCTGCCGGCGCGGGTGCGCCTGTTCATCGATTTCCTCGTCGAGGCGATCGGTGGCGGTGCTGACCGGGATCCGTGGGAATTCACGCCGGAGAGATGACGGGGCGCACCGGCAGGCACGCCCGGCTAATTTGCTACAACGTCAATACCAGCGGCGGTGCGGATGATGGGGGGCCTGCGACGACCCGATCAGGTAGCCGAGGAGCCCGCCGATCAGCCCGGCGGTCAGCAGCGCCGTCGAGGTTGCTGCCGGATGCTCGCGCACGATGCCGGCGACGCTCTCCGCCTCCGACCTGGCATAGTCTGCGACCTCCTCGGCGGTGTGAGACGCGTCGCGCATCGCGGCCGTGGTGCGCTTGCGCAGCCGCCCCGCCGCCGCGTCGCCCTGTTCCGCCAGGCTCTCCGTCAGTGCGGTCACTTGTGCCTGAAGCTCGCGGAGTTGTGCCTGCAGGGAATTGTCGGCCATGGATGGCTCCTTCTGGTCTGATGAAATCCGAACCGTTCGACAAATCCGACTGTTTCACTCGGCGGTCGTCCCCGCAAGCGGCTTCATGCCAAAAGAAAACCCGGCGTCTTTCGGCGCCGGGTTCCCTGCATTTTCGACGTCGGACGAAGCTTACTTCGATGCGGCTTCGTACATTTCCAGGACGTAGTCCCAGTTGATCAGGCTGTCGACGAAGGCTTCGAGATACTTCGGACGGGCGTTGCGGTAGTCGATGTAGTAGGAGTGTTCCCACACGTCGACGCCGAGGATCGGCGAGGCGCCGTGAACCAGCGGGTTTTCGCCGTTCGGGGTCTTGGAGATGGCAAGCTTGCCGTCCTTGACCGAGAGCCAGGCCCAGCCCGAGCCGAACTGGGTGGTGCCGGCGGCAATGAAGTCGGCCTTGAACTTGTCGTAGCCGCCGAGATCCGAAGCGATCGCCGCTTCGAGCTTGCCCGGAAGCTTGGTGCCGCCGCCGTCCTTCTTCATCCACTTCCAGAAATGGATGTGGTTGTAGTGCTGGGCGGCATTGTTGAAGAGGCCCTGGTTGGTGCCGAACGACTTCTTGACGACTTCCTCGACCGAGAGATCACCGAGGCCGGCTTCGGCAGCGAGCTTGTTGCCGTTGTCGACATAGGCCTTGTGATGCTTGTCGTGGTGATATTCGAGCGTCTCGGCCGACATGAAGGGCGCAAGCGAGTCGTAGGCGTAGGGAAGTTCGGGCAATTCGAAAGCCATGGTAAAATCTCCTTTTGGCAACTGAATGCGGAAATCGGTGATCGGGAACATAGGAGCGGAACCCTACCGAGGCAACCTGCCAAAGGTCAAAATCGTTCCCCGTGGGGGAAGATTTATCTTCTCCGGTGAACTAGAAAGGGAAGCATTTTCTGCGGTCGCGGACGCGGCCCCTCTCGTCGAAAGGATGTCTTCATGCCACGTCTCGCTCCAGCCCTTCTGCTGCTTCTCGCTGCTGCCGTTCCGGCTCTGGCCTCCTCCGACGATGCCTGGCAGGAATTCGCCAAGGAGGTCGGGAAGAAGTGCCTCGAAGCCGCAGCACCGATGCTGGAAAGCGCCCGCGTCGCGGTCGATCCGTTCGGCAGCGAGCGCTTCGGCCTTGCCGTCTTGTCGGGCAAGGCGAAGGGCGCGGATGCGACGGTCTCCTATGTCTGCGTCATGGACAAGCAGACCCGCGCCGTCGAACTCGGCAGCGAACTGCCGGCCGAGACGCTGGGCGTCACCATCCCCTGACGGGTTCTAGAAAAAGCGGTCCGGGTCGGGCAGCGCCTCGGTGCTGAAGCCGAATTCGGCGCGTGCCATCTTGCACTCTTCGTCGCCCGGCATGCAGGTCCGGCACACCTGCGGTCGGTCGGCATAGACCGCGCAGCCGACATGCTTGCCGACTTCGCCCGTCAGCGCCGCGCAGCGTCCGGCCTCGAACTTCATGCCCGACAGGTCGGCGGCGATGAATTTGTCGGGGATCCTGGCGATCTCCTCGTCGGTCTCCAGCGAGAAGCGCGGCCACTCCGCCGAATAGGCGCAGCAGGCGCCGCAGGTCTGGCAGTCGAAGATGTCGGGTGGCGAGGTTTCCAGCATGGGCCGGTCAAAGCAGATCGGGCCGGCAAAATCCAGCACGATCTGCCGGGTCGCTTAAGCGCGAGGCACTCGGCGCGTCAGGCCGGTGGCGAAAACGGCGGCGAAGACCAGCATGATCGCGCCGACGGAAATGGGTCCGGCACTCAAGGACAGATCCATGATCACCCCGGTCGCGCCGGCGCCGGCCGCACTGCCGATCGCATAGGCCAGGCCATAGGCCGCGGCACCCGAGACCAGCAGCCCTCCGCGAAACTGGTCGCCCAGCAGGGTCAGTGCGCAGGTGTAGAGCGAGAAGCTCGCCGCCCCGAGCAGCGAGACGGTGGCGAGCAGCGCATATTCCGACGACAGGAAGGGCAGGAGCAGGAAGCTCGCGCCGCAGGCGACCGCCGAGCCGACCGCGATCAGCGGGCGCGACGCATGGTCGAGCAGCCAGCCGACCAGCGGCTGGGCAAGTGCCGTCGGCAGCGCCACCATGGTGACCACCAGGGCGGCAAAATTCTCCGAATAGCCGCGCTCGACGAAATAGAGCGGAATGGTCGAGATCGCCGCGATGTCGGAAAAGCCGAAGGCGACCACCATCAGGGCCAGAACCGGCGCGGCACGCACGAACTGCATCAGGCCGCCGGCGCTCGATGCCTCCGGCCGCGTGCGGGCAAAGCGCCCGAGCATGACCGAGGCGAAGGCGACGAAGGCGACATAGACGGCAATCAGCGCGAAGGCGAAACCGTCTTCGGTGCCGACGAAGGGAATGGCGAGCGGACCTGCGGCAAAGCCGGCGCACATGCTGGCGCCATAGATGCCCGACACCCGGCCGCGCAGGCGGTCCGGGCAGGCGGTGTTGAGCCAGGCCTCGCTGACGGTGAAGATGATGCTGGTCGAAAAGCCGAGCAGGTAGCGCGCGACGAACCAGACGGCGAGGTTGTCGAACAGGGCAAAGGCCGACAGCGACAGTGAGGCGCCGACCAGGCCCGCGACGATCAGCCGGTCGCCGCGCAACAGCGCCGTCAGCCGGGTGATCATCAGCGTCGAAGTGGCAAGCCCCGCGGCAAAGACGGAGGCGTTGAGGCCGGCAAGGCTCGACGAAACGCCGCGGCTGTCCATCACCAGCGCGATCAGGGGATAGGTGAGCCCCTGGCCGACGGAAAAGGCCGTGACGCCGAGAATGACCACGGCAATCGCCGCCCAGTCGGGCGCGAAATCCTCGGCGATGGCATGCGAAGACATGACGGCCTCCCTCAAGGCGCATATGCCCTTGGGTTCGGGCTTTTGATCCGGTCTATCCGGGGGAGGGGCGGAAGTCCAGCGGGGGGATCATCGCGTGCAGGATGCCTGCGCTGCCTATGCTTCGCGAGAGATTCGTTCTGCACAGCGCTTGATGCCGTTCAACTGTTCGTTCGAGAGCGCGCGCGTGGGAAGCATCTGGAAAATGTTCGGCCCCTGATAAAACAACAGTATCCGGTCATTCGAGAGAAACCGATGATAATCGCGCCACGCGATCGTCCAGTGTCCTGTCGCCCCAAGCGCAGTAAGGCCGTCTTCCGACCATTCATATGTGACGGGTTGCTGCAGCGTCTTTTGCCTCTTGTATATAAAGCGGGCTAGAGATGGCGGCAAAACAAGAATACCGGCCACCGGTCCAAGAATGAGGACTGCCGGAATTAGTATAATAAGAAGAATATTTCCGAGCGCTGATGTGCCATAGAAACCGAGAAAACCGAGAACTAAGAGCAGACAGCCAGCTGTTGTTGCCGTCACGAATAAATTGAGAGGGCGCTTAGACTGATAGAGCGCATTGAGCTTCAGCGCCTGAGAGAGATCCTCAGCGGTAATTGTCAGCGTCGTCGAGCGTTCGCCAGTCATCCCACGTTACTCTAGCCTGCCGCATTCACCCCGACGCCGGCCTGGCCGAGCGCCTTGAAAACGGTCTGGGTGATGCCGTGGCAGTCGAGGCCGGCTTTGGCATACATCGTCTCGGGCTTGGCCTGGTCCATCCAGAAATCCGGCAGCACCAGGGAGCGGAATTTCAGCCCGTTGTCGAGAAGCCCCTCGCTGGCGAGCAACTGCACCACCTGGCTGCCGAAGCCGCCGACGGCGCCTTCCTCGACGGTCACCAGCACAGCGTGGTGGCGGGCGAGCTGGCGGATGAGATCGCGATCGAGCGGCTTGGCGAAGCGCGCATCGACGACGGTGGTCGAAAGGCCGGCGGCATCGAGGTCTTCGGCCGCCAGCAGGCAGTCGGCCAGCCGCGTGCCGAAGGAGAGCAGCGCCACCTTGGTGCCCTGCTTCATCACCCGGCCCTTGCCGATGGCGAGGATCTCGCCGCGTTCCGGCAATTGCACGCCCACACCCTCGCCGCGCGGATAGCGGAACGAGATCGGGCCGGCGTCATAAGCGGCCGCCGTACGCACCATGTGCTTCAGCTCCGCCTCGTCGGCGGCCGCCATGACGACGAAGCCGGGCAGCGAGGCGAGGAAGCCGGTATCGAACGAACCGGCATGGGTCGGGCCGTCGGCACCGACGAAGCCGGCGCGGTCGATCGGGAAGCGAACGGGCAGGCCCTGGATCGCCACGTCGTGGACCACCTGGTCATAGCCGCGCTGCAGGAAGGTCGAATAGAGCGCGCAGAACGGCTTGAAGCCTTCGGCCGCGAGACCCGCTGCGAAGGTCACCGCATGCTGTTCGGCAATGCCGACGTCGAAGGTGCGCTTGGGGAAGATCTCGGCCAGCTTGTCCAACCCGGTGCCGGATGGCATGGCGGCGGTAATCCCGACGATCTTCTCGTCGAACGTTGCTTCCTGCACCAGCGCCTCGCCGAAGACGGCGGTATAGCTCGGTGCGTTCGGCTTGGCCTTGGCCTGCGTGCCGGTGATGACGTCGAACTTGTTGACGCCGTGATACTTGTCGGCGGCGGCTTCGGCCGGGGCATAGCCCTTGCCTTTCTGCGTCACCACATGGATCAGCACCGGACCCTGGCCGTTGTCGCGCACATTGCGCAGGACGGGCAAAAGGTGCTCGAACGAGTGCCCGTCGATCGGGCCGATATGGTAGAAGCCCATCTCCTCGAACATGGTGCCGCCGGTCACATAGCCCCGCGCATGCTCGACTGCCCTTGTGATGGCGCGGTCTATGTTCTTGCCGAGATAGGCCGTCAGCTTCTTTCCGAGGTCGCGAAAGCCCATATAGGTGCGGCCGGACGCAAGGCGCGCCAGATAGGCGCTCATCGCCCCGGTCGGCGGCGCAATCGACATGTCGTTGTCGTTGAGGATGACGATCAGCCGGGCGTCGAGCGCGCCGGCATTGTTGAGCGCCTCATAGGCCATGCCGGCAGACATCGCGCCGTCGCCGATGACCGCGATCACCTTGCGGTCGGTGCCGGAGAGGTCCGCCGCGACCGCCATGCCGAGGCCGGCCGAGATCGAGGTCGAGGAATGCGCCGCGCCGAAGGGGTCGTAGAGGCTCTCTGCCCGCTTGGTAAAGCCCGAAAGCCCGCCTTCCTGACGAAGCGTGCGGATGCGGTCGCGTCGGCCGGTCAGGATCTTGTGCGGATAACACTGGTGCCCGACGTCGAAGATCAGCCGGTCGTTCGGCGTGTCGAATACCTTGTGGATGGCAATGGTCAGCTCGACGACGCCAAGCCCCGCGCCCAGATGCCCGCCGGTCTTCGACACCGCGTCGATCATCTCGTCGCGCAGTTCGCGGGCGAGCTGCGGCAGATCGCGATCTTCAAGCTGGCGCAGGTCTGCAGGATAGCTGACCTTGTCCAGCAAGGGCGTAACGGGCAGGGATGTCACGGGGCTCGTGCCTCTTGTCGTTGTCGTCTTTTCGGCGTGTCGCTCGCCTTATAGAGGATTTACCGATCAGGCAAAAGCTCGCGTCAAGGACAGATGGCCTACCCCTATATAGAGTTCAACTGCCTTGGGGCAAAGGCACAAACTCATCCTCGTCGCCGGGAACGATGTCGAAGCGGCCCGTTCTCCACTCTTCCTTGGCCTGTTCGATCCGTTCCTTCGAGGACGAGACGAAATTCCACCAGATATGCCGCTTCGAGGCCATGGCTGCGCCGCCGAACAGCATGACATGCGCTCCCTGAGGACCGCCAATCAATGTCAGCGCATCGCCGGGGCGGAAGACCAGCAACTGGTCGGGGGCAAAGCGGTCGCCGGCGATCTCCAGTTCACCCGACAGCAGATAGGCCGCTCGCTCCTCGTGGTCGGCCTCGAAATGGAACCGGCCGCCCGGCTGCAGCGTGACGTCGACATAGAGCGTGTCGGAAAAGACCTTCACCGGAGAGGATAGACCGGCGGTCGAGCCGATCACCACGCGCCCCGAAGCACCATCCGCCTCGAACATGGGCATGGCGCTCTTCGAAGTGTGGGCGAAGGCCGGGTCGATCTCCTCCATCTGGTCCGGCAGCGCCAGCCAGGTCTGCAGGCCGGAGATCGACAGAGGCTGGCCGCGCAGCTTCTCCGGGGTGCGCTCGGAATGCACGATGCCGCGCCCCGCCGTCATCAGGTTGATGTCGCCGGGCTCGATCACCAGCTCCGTGCCGAGGCTGTCGCGATGCTTGATCTCGCCGTCGAAAAGGTAGGTGACGGTGGAAAGGCCGATATGCGGATGCGGCTTGACGTCCAGCGCCTCGCCAGCCCGAAGCAGCGCCGGTCCCATGCGGTCGAAGAAGATGAACGGCCCGACCAGCCGCCGGCGAATGGTCGGCAGGGCCCGCCTGACCGCAAAGCCGCCGATATCGCTGGAACGCGGAATGATCAGCTGCTCGATCGCGTCACTGGCGAAGGCATCGCCGGGCAGGGGATCGGTGCCGGGAAAGAAGGACATGGGACCACCACTGATGTTGAAATGTTGAGGAAGGTTACCGCCGGCCCGGTTTCAGCGATAGTGGTGAAAGAAGAACGCTGTGTCGCTAAAGCGCGATGGCAGACGTTCAAAGATCGTCCTGGTCTTCCGGGTATCGGGTGAGGATCTGATCCACCTGGTCAAGAAGCGGCTCAAGCCGGTTCGAGATCAGCTCCCAGATGGTGACCAACGAGATGTTGTTGTAATCGTGCCGAAGAACATTGCCGAGATTCCGTAGGGCGCGCCAATCCTCGCCGGGAAGCAACTCCTCTGCGACTGGCCCGAGTTTCACCGCTGCTTCGGAAATCCTCGAAAGGCATCGTTCGCTGGCGTCGCGTATCAATTTATTTGAGAGAAATGCCGATTCATCCATCGCTCCGACATACTCGCGAATGCTGAGAGCATTGTCTCGTATGTCACGTAGACGGGACAGCGGACGTTTAGAAGGCACTGACGAGATCCTTTTCGACGGATCTTCGCACGCGTTCCTTTTGGATGGGGTCTATCACGACATCCACGTCGGGGGCGCCGGTCAGTTCCTTCAGGCGGATCGTCAAATCCTCGAGCAAACTGAAGAAACTGAACCCGCTCTTAAGCGTAGGCTCGGAAAAACGGACCAGAAGGTCCAGATCTGATTCAGAAGTCTGGTCTCCCCGAGCGACCGAACCGAACAGGGCGATATGCTCCACCCCCAACGCCGCGAGCTCCTCGCGGTGTTCCCTCAGCTTGGCGATAACGGTGTCCTTGTCCATGACCGATAAGATAGGCGCTTTCGGCTCTTTGGTCGAGAGGCGCCGGTCCGTGGCAAGGCGCCTTCAGGGTTCGCAGGGGCCAATCACCACATCCTCACCGGCCGCCGCGCCCAACTCCACGCATCCTCCGGCATGGCAGAACCTCCAGCCTCCGCCGGTCGCGCCAGAGGCGGCGAGGCGCAGTTCGGCGATCGGCGGATTGTTCGGTGGCCACTCCCACCAGCCGTCTTTCAGCACGGCGCCGTCGCCCGGCTCCATGCCGGCGCCCGAGCCCTTGACGCGGGCCTTGGTCAGATGGAGGCCAGCCGGCGTCACCGCCCAGTCCTCCTGCCACTCGGTCTTCTGCACCGAATGGGTCCAGGTGAGCGAGAAGATCGAGACGGCAAAGGTCATGGCCTTGGCGCCTGCGACCACGCACACGCTCATGGAGTGGCGGCCGTTTCGCTCGCCTTGCGGGCGCGCCACCAATGGAAGGCGAGAAGCAGGCCGCCGAGCGCGAAGCCGACTTCATCTGTCCAGGGCAGGGCGAGCACGACGCTGAAGCCGGCGACGAAGGCGAGCAGGCGTTCAACCGGCGAGAGCCGCGCGAAGAGATATCCGACCACCGCTATGCCCCAAAGCGCGATGCCGAAGCAGGCCTTGAAGAAGACATAGGCGACCTCCACCGGATAGCCCCAGGCGGCGGCCATCGGGCCGGCATCCTGCAGCATCAGCGCCGGCGTATAGACCGCCATGAAGGGCACGACGAAGCCGGCCGTCGCGAGCTTGGTCGCCTGCAGCGATATCTTCAGGCCGGAGGTCTTGGCCATGGGGGCCGCGGCAAAGCAGGCGAGCGCCACCGGCGGCGTCAGGTCCGCCATGATGCCGAAATAGAAGACGAACATGTGGCTGACGAGCAGTGGCACGCCGAGTTCCAGGAGTGCCGGGCCGGCCAGGGACGAGGTGATAATGTAGTTCGGAATGGTCGGGATGCCCATGCCGAGGATCAGGCAGGTGATCATGGTGAGGATGAGCGACAGGAACAGGTTGTTGCGGCCGATCTCGATCACCGCGCCGATGAAGGTGGAGGCGATGCCGGTCAGCGTCAGCGTGCCGATGACGATGCCGACGATGGCGCAGGCGATGCCGACGGGAAGGGCGTTCTTCGCCCCTTCGGCGAGCGAATCCCGGCAGATGGCGAGCGTCTCGCGACCGCCCTTGAACAGGGCGCAGGCGACGACCAGCGTGCCGATCACCAGGAGCAGGATGTTGACGCCGAACTTGAGAAAGGCGGCGGCGGCGAGACCCAGCGCCAGCCAGAACACCAGGCGGAAGGCGAAGGGACCGATCAGCGCGGCAAGCGGAGTGCCGAGGATCAGCACGACGACCAGCGCCAGTCCCATCGTACCGGCGAAGATCGGCGTAAAGCCGGCAAACAGCAGGTAGACGAGAGCCGCCAGCGGCAATACCAGCGGCCAGTGTTCCTTCACCGCTGACCAGGGATTGGGCAATTCGGCCTTGGCCATGCCCTTCAGGCCCGCCTTGCCGGCTTCGAGATAGACCATCCAGAAACAGACGCCGAAATAGAGGATGGCCGGGATCAGCGCCGCCTTGACGATGTCGGCATAGGGAACATTGAGCGTCTCGGCCATGATGAAGGCGACGGCGCCCATGACCGGCGGCATGATCTGCCCGCCCATGGAGGAGGTCGCCTCGACCCCGCCGGCAAAGGCGGAGCGGAAGCCGAACTTCTTCATCAGCGGAATGGTGAACTGGCCGCTTGCCACCACATTGGCGACGCCCGAACCGGAGATCGTCCCCATCAGCGCGGAGGAGAGAATGCAGACCTGCGCCGGCCCGCCCCTCCAGGTCCCGACGAGACCCAGGGCGAAATCATTGAACAGCGCCAGCATGCCGGCCCGTTCGAGGAAGGCGGCGAAGACGACGAAGATGAAGATATAGGCGGCCGAGACATAGATCGGCGTGCCGTAAATGCCCTCCGTGCCGAAGGCGAAATGCTCGACGATCAGCTCGAAGTCATAGCCGCGATGGGCCAGGGGCGAGGGCAGGTATTGCCCGAAGAAACAATAGGCAAGGAACAGCCCGGCAATGATGGTGAGCGGCAGGCCCATGAGACGGCGCGCGGCCTCGAAGACGAGCATGACCGTGATCGTGCCGACGGCAAGGTCGAGGGAGTTCAGGAAGCCGGAACGCTCGATCAGGCCCTCGTAGAACACCCAGTTGTAGAGGCCGGTGAGGAAGCCGAGAATGCCGAGCGTCCAGAACCAGATGCGCGCGGCCGTGCTTTGGGCGACGAGGTTGCCGAACAGCGAAAAACCCAGCAGCAGCAGAAAGCCGACATGCATGGCCCGCACCACCTGGCTCGGCAACGTGCCATAGGCGGCGGTCCACAGCTGGAACAGCGCGAAGGCAAAGGCGATCCAGAAGGCCGCCTGGCCGGGCAGCCCGGCGCCGAACCCGGAGGGCAGCCCCTCGATCGCTTCTTCGGCTGAGTGCGGTGCGTGGTGGCCTGTCGTATCGGTCATCATTGCTCCTGAAAAATGCCCCTCACCCTAACCCTCTCCCCGCAGGCGGGGAGAGGGGACGCTGCTGCAATATGCTGCTCGCGTCCGGGTTCCTATCGTGCTGAACGGTTGCGAGAACCGCGAGGGTGCGGCATGTTCCTTCTCCCCGCTTGCGGGGAGAAGGTGGCGGCAGCCGGATGAGGGGCCGCTCGCAGCATCGGCAGGCCAGAGGGGGTGTCGCGTCGGCAATCCGCCCCTACTTCAGGACACCGATTTCCTTGTAATACCGCTCCGCACCGGGATGCAGCGGCACCGGCATGCCGTCGAGCGCCTTCTTGACGTCGATCGCCTTGGCGGCGGCATGGGCGGCGGACAGAGCCGGCAGATTGTCGAACAGAAGCTTGGTCATCTGGTAAGCGGTCTCGTCGGAGACGCCCTCATGGGTGATGAGGAAATTGCCGACGGCGGCCGTCGGCACGTCTTCGGTCTGGCCCTCATAGGTGCCGGCCGGAATGACGGCCGCCATGTAGGGTGCGCCGATCTTTTCGACATCGGCCGCCGGAACCGCGACGACATTGATCTTCACAGAGGTGGAGAGATCGCGGATCGAGGCGACGCCCATGCCGGCCGACTGCAGCGTGGCATCAAGCTGGCGGTTCTTGATGAGCTCCACCGATTCGGCAAAGGGCAGGTATTCGGTCTTGCCGAGTGCGTCATAGCCCATGCCGGCGGCCTTGAGGATGGCGCGCGCATTGAGTTCTGTGCCGGATTTCGGCGCGCCGACCGACAGGCTCTTGCCCTTGAGATCGGCCAGCGTCTTCACCCCGGATTCCTGCGATGCGACGATCTGGATATAGTTCGGATAGATCGCGGCAATGCCGCGCAGCTTGTCGAGCTTGCCGGGGAAGCCGGCCTCCTTGTTGCCGTCCCAGGCCATCTGCACGGAATCGCCGAGCGAGAAACCGATTTCGCCGCGTCCGGCCTGCAGAAGGTTGAGGTTTTCGACCGAAGCCTTGGTGGCCTGCACCTGGGTACGGGCGCCGGCGATGTTGTCGCCGTAGATCTTCGACAAGGCCACGCCGAGCGGGTAGTAGACCCCCGAAGTGCCGCCCGTCAGAACGTTGATGAACTCCTCGGCCCTGGCCGAGTTGGCGGCGAGCGCGGTGGACAGCGCAAGCGCGCCGGCAAGCATTCTGGCGATTTTGGTGATCTTCATAATGGTCCTCCCAAACCGTTCTGATGAGGGGCCATCATGGGGAGGCGGCATGCCCCCGTCAATCGTTAGCATGCTCTTTTGCCGATCGGGCTTGGCTGGCCCGGGCCCGGTGCACGGGAATTCGGGGCGTCGGCGCCCTGATCTGCCGGGTTATTGCGGGTCGAGCGGCTCGGTGCCTGCGGGCTTTCCGGCGCGGTCGAGCCGGATCTTTTCGATCCGGCTTTCGGCGGCGTTGAGCAGCGTCTCGCAATGTTTCTTCAGCAGTTCGCCGCGCTCGTAGATGGAAATCGACTCGTCGAGCGCCACGTCGCCGCGCTCCAGCCGCGCCACGATGCTTTCGAGTTCGGCGACCGCCTTCTCGAAGGAATAGCTGGAAATCTCGGCGGAAACGGCATTCTCGGTCATACTCAACCCTTCATCAGTCTCAGGATATGCAGGCCGGCCGATTCGGCCAGACCTTCCAGATCATAGCCGCCTTCGAGAATGCTGACGACCCGGTTATGGGCAAAACGGTCGGCCACCTCCATCAGCCGCCCCGTCGCCCAGTCGAAATCCTCGCCGACCAGGTTGATCTGCGCCAGCGGATCGCGGTGATGCGCGTCGAAGCCGGCCGAGATCAGGATGATGTCGGGCGAGAAGTCGTTGAGCGCCGGCAGGACGCGGCTCTTGAACGCTTCGCGAAAATGATCCGAACCGACATTCGGCGAGAGCGGCGCATTGACCACGTTGTTCTTCGTGCCCGTCTCGTCCCTGGCGCCGGTGCCGGGATAGAGCGGCATCTGGTGCGTCGAGCAGAACAGCACGGATGGGTCGTCCCAGAAGATGTCCTGCGTGCCGTTGCCGTGGTGCACGTCCCAGTCGACGATCGCCACGCGCTCGGCGCCGTACTTCCTCTGCGCATGGCGCGCCGCGATCGCCACCGTGTTGAACAGGCAGAAACCCATGGCCTTGGATTTCTCCGCATGGTGTCCCGGCGGGCGCCCGGCGACGAAGGCATTGGAGATCTCGCCGGCCATCACCGCATCGACGGCCGCCATCGCTCCGCCGATCGCCGTCAGTGCCGCCTGCAGGCTCTTCGGGGAGGCGTAGGTGTCGGCTTCGATCTGGTTGATCTCGCCCTCTTCCTCCGGGATCTGCCGCATGACGGCGAAGAGATGCTCTTCCGGATGGGCGAGCAGGACGGCGTCTTCATTGGCGATCTTCGCCTCGACGCGCTCAAGCGGCGAAAAATTGGGGTGCTCCAGCGCAATGTTGAGCGAGCGCAGCCGGTCGGCCCGTTCCGGATGGCCGGCAGGGGTCTCGTGCTCGAGAAAAACGGCGTTCTCGTAGAGGCGTGTGGTCATCGCTCATTCTCCTCGAAGGTCGAGGCCAACATAGTGCGCCCCGCCGTCATGTTCCACCGGTGCGCTTGAGACTTAGGCCTGTGACCTGTGGACAGAGCGGGCGGATGGCCCGAGCCGGATGGCACCGTTCAGCATGGCCATTTTTGACCGCGCCTTGTGATCGCCGGGAAAATGCCCTTGAATGTCAGGGCGATCGCAGAAGGGGAGAGGTTCCATGGACGACACAGAACGCGTCGAGGTGACGGACATCCGTGTGCCCTATCGCGACATCGACATGACCGGCCGGCTGCACAATGCCGCCTATCTCGCCTATGCCGAAACCGCGCTCTCCCATTTCTGGCGCTACCGTCCGCCGCTGGAAGACGAACCGTATTTCCATGCCACCAAGATCGAACTGCGCCTGCACGAGGCGCTGCGGCTGGACGACGAGGCGCGGCTCACCGTGCGCATCGACAAGATCGGCGGCAAGTCGATCGGCTTCAATGTGGCGATCGAGAGAGACAAGACGCTGTGCGCCGAGGTCGAGATCATTTGGGTCGCCAACGACCCGGAGACCGCCGACCCGGTGGGACTGCCGGAGGATATCCGCGACTGGCTGTATGGCTATCTGAAATAGGCACGGAGATCGGGCCATGGCAGCCCGAACGACCGGCGGACCGGATGTGTCCGGGGCGTCGTCCAAATGGGTGCGCTATGGAAGAAATGCTTGCGGGCGCGTCGTTCTGCGCCAAGGCAGCGGCCGCGGACAGCCAGGCTGCCGCGGACACCGGGATTGATCAAAGGCTGATACGACGGCCTTCCTTGTCGGACGACTTGCGGTCCGCGCCGTGCCTGTCGATGATGGCCTTTGCATCCTCGACGGAGATGCGATGCTTCTTGGCGAACTGAACGGGCTCGTAGGGCTGGTTCTTCGTCGAATCGTTGGTCTTGATCTCGGACATGAAATGTCTCCTGTTGTGTGGGCCGCGGCGGGATACCGGGGCCATGGGATGCGATGAGGGTGAGAGGATAAGGACGCGCAGATGATCTTGCGCTGCCCTCAGGGCCGGCAGGCGGCCTGATCGGCCGGTATCCGGTCCGGGCAAGGGCCCGTCAGTATTTGTTGCGGCGCACGACCTTGTTGCCGCGTGGTCCGGTCTTGACCGGCGTTCGGCTACGGCTTTCCTCGATCAGGTTGCGCCAGCGTCCCAGCCGGTCGGCGTCGAGCTGACCGGAGGCGACCGCCGCCTGCACGGCACAGCCCGGTTCATGGACATGGGTGCAGTCGCGGAACCGGCATTGCTCCGCAAGATCGGAAATGTCACCGAACAGCGTGTCGATGCCGTCGGTTACGTCGCTCACATAGAGCGTCCTGATCCCCGGCGTGTCGATCACCCAGCCCCCGCCGGCAATGGCGTGCAGCGAGCGCGCCGTCGTCGTGTGTCGACCCTGGGCGTCATGTTCGCGGATCGTTCCGGTCTTTTGCGCCGTTTCACTTCCGGATCCGGCCAGGGTGTTGACCAGTGTCGATTTGCCGACCCCGGAGGAGCCTACCAGCGCCACGGTTTGCCCGGCGCCGCACCACGGCTTCAGGATGTCGATCGCGTCCGCCGAGCGCGCGTTGAGGATCACCACCGGCAAGTCGCGCTGCAGGGCCACGGCCTGGCGAAAATAGTCCTCGGCATCGGCGGTCGTATCCGCCTTGGTGAGCACGATCACCGGCGAGGTCCCGGCCTGGTGGGCCATGATCAGATAGCGCTCCAGCCGTCCCGGATTGAAGTCGGCATTGCAGGACGTCGTGATGAACAGCGTGTCGACATTGGCGGCCGCCAGTTGCTGTCCGTTCCTGGCTTCGGTGTGGCGTTGCAGCAGCGTCTTTCGCTCAAGACGGCGCACAACCATGTCGGTCAGCGGATCGGCCAGAACCCAGTCGCCGACGGCAAAGTCGGCGGTATTGGCATTGGCCGCAATCTCGATCCCAACCGGTCCCTTGGCATCGATCGCTTCGAGGCGGGCCCGGTGAACCGAGGCAATGCGCCGGGGCTCGAGATCGGCCTCGCCCGGCTCCACCTGAGCGGCAAAGAAATCCGACCAGCCGAGCCGTTCCAGCGATGAGGACGTGTCCGACCCGCTCAAGGTTTGATCCGCGCACTGGCAAGGTTGGTCATCGGTCAGCTTTCCGTCGAATGGAGAAGATGCGGTCCGTCGCATGGCTGTCTTGCCGCGACCGCCACGCATGCTGCTGTTCGTTGAACGACCCCGTCAATCTTGGCAATGCCCGCCAGAATTACGCGCGGTCAAAGGTAAACGAGGTCAAGAGACTGGTGACGAAGTTGCTGGCTTTTTCCTTCACCAGAACCTCCGTCCATTCATTTGTACCGCGAAGCATCAGGCCGGTATAGATGCTGTCGACGGCGGCCTCTTCAATTCGCTTGATATGCGCCTTGAATTCGGCCTCGCTGCCGGTCCGGTAGATGTCGCGCACGACGATCCTGAGGATTTCCTGGATGGCGATCTGCCAGGCGGTGGTGGTCGCCTGGAGTTCCTTTTCCGCTGCTGTCATGGGTCACTCCGATCGCGCGGCTCGGACCATGCCGGCCGGCGAAAATCTTGCCCGGACAACCGTCAGACGAACCGAAAAGCATAAAAAAAGGCCAGGCAATTTGCCTGACCTCGCTTGGTAACTTGGCTTTCGACAGTGCCAGTACATCCGTGGTCAAAGGAAAGCCGTTACCGATTATACGGCTTGCAGGTTGCAGGCAGACATCTTGCCCGACTTGCTGTCGCGCTCCATGTCGTAGCCGATCTTCTGGCCTTCGACGATTTCGCGCATTCCGGCGCGTTCGACGGCCGAGATGTGGACGAAGGCGTCCTGGCCGCCGTCGTCAGGCTGAATGAAGCCGAAGCCCTTGGTGGAATTGAACCATTTTACTGTGCCAGTGGTCATGATGAACCCTTTCATAGCATATTGAATGACCACAGCGCTGATGCGCCGCGGATGGTGATAGCGATTTTTGAAAGGAAGGTTCGTTCAGGGCGCGGTGCCAGACGCGCGGTAACCAAAGCTCAGCAAGCAAATCTCGATAAGCTTCATATAGAGAGCCATGCACCCTTTGTCAACTTTTAGTTTATCTAGGCTGCTCGATTCGAATTTTGGTTGTATCTCACCCAGGATGCAATTCCACTGAACCGCCAAGCCGGGCGACCCGCTTCAGAAGCTTCCCGGCGGGTTCTCGTCGCAGTCGTAGAGAACGCCTTCGGGCTTGGGACCGCCCATGGTGCAGAAGATGCCGCCCCAGTGATAGCCGGTGCCGGAGGCGGTCTTGACCTTGAACCACTGGTAATCGTCGGTCCAGATCCCGGTCGCTTCGATCAGCTCGATCGGCTGGCCGAGCCTGATGCTGGCCTTCTTCTTCGAATCCATGCTCGGTCCGGTGCGCAGGATGCCGCCATAGGAAAGCGCCGAAAGATCCTCGATCGGGGTGGCCGCCTGGCCGTCGGCGGAAGCCGCACCGTCCGCCGCGGCGGAATCGTTTTCCGCCTCGAACATGCTCTGCACGTCGCCGTGGCAGCGCTCCGGGATCTTGCCCCACTGGGCGTCGTCGGAGAAGCACTGCATCACCGGCGTCTTGCCGCAGAGCTCTTCGACCGCCTGCATGCAGGCCTCGTCATAGCCCTGCGCCCTTGACGGCGTGGAGACGCTGCAGGCGAGGAGCAGGGGGAAGAGGGCGAGAAGAAAAGTCTGTGTCTGACGCATGAAGGCCCCGGGACGCTGGATGCGGCGGGCATCGTGCCGGCCGCGACGGAGGTCCATGCTAACGGAGCGCGTCGCAGAAGCACGGGCCATTTTGGGGATTTGATCGCCCTCGGCAACGACCCCGCCGTCTTTTGCGGCGAGGTCAAAATTTGCTCGGCCAGGCTGGCGCTCGAAGCCTTATGCCCCGGCTCCGGTCACCCGCCAGATGACGTCACCGACATCGTCGGCGACCAGCAGCGAGCCGTCCGGGCCTATGGTCACGCCGACCGGCCGGCCATAGGAATGTTTCTCGTCCGGGGCGAGGAAGTCGGTGAGGATGTCGCGCGGCGGGCCGGACGGGCGGCCGTTCTCGAACGGCACGAAGATCACCTTGTAGCCGGCAAGGTTGGAGCGGTTCCACGAGCCGTGCTGGCCGATGACCATGCCGTCCGGAAAACCCGGCAGCGTGCCGGCGGGCAGCCAGCAGAGGCCGAGCGAAGCCGTGTGGCCACCCAGCGCATAGTCGGGGCGGATGGCGGTCGCGACCTTGGCCGGATCCTGCGGCACGCGATCGTCGACCGTCTGGCCCCAGTAGCAGAAGGGCCAGCCGTAGAAGCCGCCGTCCTTGACCGAGGTGAGATAGTCGGGCGGCGTCTCGTCGCCGAGCCCGTCGCGCTCGTTGACCACGGTGAAGAGGTCGCCGGTCGTCGGCTCGAAGGCAAGGCCGACGGGGTTGCGCAGGCCGCCGGCGAAGATTCTCTGCGTGCCGGTCTCGAGATTCACCTCATAGATGCAGGCGCGGCCTTCCTCTTGGTCCATGACGTCTTCGCCGATATTGCTGAGCGAACCGACGCCGACATAGAGTTTCTTGCCGTCGCGGCTCGGCAGGATGCTGCGCGTCCAGTGGCCGGCCGGCTTGTAGTCGGCGATCTTGCGGCCCTGCGCCTGGATCTTCGTTGCACCCTCGGCATAGGGAAAGGCCATGATGCCGTCGGTATTGCCGACATAGAAGGTACCGTCGAGCATCGCCATGCCGAAGGGATGGTTGAGCCCCTCCATGAAGGTGTGGCGCACTTCCGCCACCCCGTCGCCGTCGGCATCGCGCAGCAGCGTGATGCGGTTCGGGCTATTGCCGACCGCCGCCGCGCGCTTCATCGTCGAATACATGGCATAGTCGAACGGGGTCTTGATCCGACCGCCGTCGACGCCCAGCGCCTCGGCCGTCAGCACGTCGCCGTTCGGCAGCACATAGATCCAGCGCGGATGCTTGAGGCCCTTGGCAAAGGCATTGACCTTGAGGCCGGGGGCGGCGGTCGGCGCATGACCGTCGTCCCAGCCCTTGGCGGTCGGCATCTTCAGTGTCGGGATGCGCTGCGGCCGGGCTTCGGGAATGATCGGTGCACCGCCGAGAGCCGGCTTTTCCGGGCTCTTGCCCCAGCGCCGCATCAGGATCATCGCCGCGCCGATCATGGCGACAAGGCGAGCGAAAAGGGCCGTCATGTCAGTCTCCTTCAGAGTTTCGCCGGAACCATAACCGAAGCCTGAAGCGCTTGGAACTGACGATCGGCAAAATCAGCGCAGATCCTCGATCAGCTCCGGATGCCGGTCGAGCAGCCGCAGAAGCTGGCTGGTCGGACCGCTCGGCTCGATCAGGCCGCGCTCATATTTGTCGAAGGCACTCTCCCCGACCTTCAGCAGCGTCCCGGCCTCCCGTTGCGAAAGCCCGAGCTTTTTTCTCAGCCGACGGATCGTCTTTGGCGACGGAATGCCGTCGATCTTTTCCTTCAGGCTGCGCAAGGCTTCGTCCGCGACGGCCATGTCGTCACCGACATGCACGCCGTCGCCGTCGCCCTCGGGATAATAGCCGGGCAGGTCGATCGTCATGGTTTCACCCTTGTAGCGAAGCTCGAACGGGCGACTGTCGCGCCGCAGGATCGCTCCGGTCTCGGGCGAGGTCATCGTATCCGGCAGTGTCCGCGCAACCGAGGTCATAATCATTTCTCCTTGAACGACATCACGGTGAATTCGGTGACGACGTCGGCCTGGAATTTCACGTAGAGCAGCAAGTCACCTGTCGGCACGTGATAGACGTCCTGCCAGACCCGGTGGTCGGCGAACGTCGTCATCGACTTGTAGAACATGCGCCCTTCGATGGTTGCGATCGTCGCCACGATGCCGCTTCGCTCGAAGCCGAGCGCAATCGCGTCCCGCAGCGCCGACGAGGTGATCGCCAACGTGCTGACGGAGCCAAGCGCAGCCTTGATCGCCGCAAGATCATAGGCCGGGCGCAACTTTTCCACGGAAAAAGAATGCCACCATTAAGGTGTCATTTCAAGTGGCGTATTCCGCAGGAGATGCGATGCCGACCTCACCGTCCCCGGTAGACGAACGGCCCGGGTTCGGCCTCGCCGTCCTCTTCGGCCGCCGCCGCAAGTGCGGCGTGGAGCGGGGAGCGGATGCAGACCGGGTCGGTGGCGGTGGCGTCGCCGGCAAGCGCCATGGCCTGGCAGCGGCAGCCGCCGAAGTCGATGTGCTTGCGCTCGCAGCTGCGACAGGGTTCCTGCATCCAGTCGTCGCCGCGATAGGCGTTGAAGGCCGCCCCCTCGAGCCAGATCTCGGAGAGCTTCGTCGCGCGGACATTGTCGAAGGTGAGCCCCGGTATGGTCTCGGCCGCATGGCAGGGCAAGACGCGCCCCGCCGGATTGACGTTGAGGCCCGTGCGGCCCCATCCGCCCATGCAGGCCTTCGGATAGCGCGAATGATGGTCGGCCGGCACATAGTCGATCACCAGCGTGCCGGCGAGCCGCTTTCGCGCTTCATTGACGAAGGCGGTGGTCGCTTCCACCTGCGCGCGGGTCGGCATGAGCGAGGCCCGGTTGCGTTCGGCCCAGCCGTGGAACTGCACGGTGGCGATTTCGATCCGCCGCGCGCCGAGCTCGATGGCAAGCCCCACCATGTCCTCGATCTCGTCCATGTTCTGCTTGTGGCAGACGGCGTTGACGGTGAGCGGAATGCCGGCCGCATGGGTCCAGCCGGCGACCGCGATCTTGCGGTCATAGCCGCCCGCATAGCCGCCCACCAGATCGGCCTTTTCCGGCGTGACACCCTGGATCGACAGCTGCAGATGGTCGAGACCAGCCTCCGACAACTCCTGAATGCGTGCCTCGGTCAGCCCGACGCCGGAGGTGATGAGATTGGTATAGAGCCCGAGGCCGGAGGCGGCCCTGGTCAATGCCACCAGATCGCGGCGCGAGGCGGGTTCGCCGCCGGAGAGATGCAGGTGCAGCACGCCGAGGTCTGCCGCCTGGCGGAAGACCTCGATCCATTCCTCGGTCGAAAGCTCTTCCGAGGCGCGGGAAAGCTCCAGCGGATTGGAGCAATAGGGACAGGCGAGCGGACAGCGATGGGTGAGTTCCGCCAGTAGCGCGATCGGCGGTGGCGGGCGCTGGGCGGCAAAGCGCACGGGCGAGGCGTGTTCGTTCATCTAACGATCTCCAGCAGGCGCCGGTCGGAAAACTCGCGGATGAAGGCGATCACGTCGGCGAGCACCTGATCCTGCGGCGCCTCGAACTGACGGGCAAAATCCGCAGCGATTGTATCGAGGTCGCGTTCCCCGTCCAGTGCCTTGACGATGGCGACCGCGATCTCATCGAGCGCCAGTGCCCGTTCGGGCGCGAGCAGTACCGTCTGGCCACGCACCGGGTCCTCGCGCAGCCGCACGCCGCGCGCCAGCCGGGCTACGGTTGCGCCGGTGACCGCGATGCCCGTGCCGCCGGCGGCGGCCTCTTCCGTGCCTTCGCCAGTGCTCGGGGCCGTCCCTTCGCCGCTCATTCCGCCGCCCCGCGCAAGGGGTTTTCGTCGAGCGCGCCGGTCACGCCCTCGCGCCCGTCCCAGCCGCCCGGCGGGATGCGCGCCGGCGCCACATAGGCCGAATGCAGCGTATCGAGCTGCGACCACAGCACATCCGTCTTGAAGGTGAGCGCGGCGGCTGCCGCATCCTGCTTTTCCAGCGTGTCGGCATGGTCGAGCACGAAGGCCAGACCGAACCTGACGTCCTGCGGCGCCTCGTTGAGCCGCTGGCGGAAGTAGGAAAGCGCGCTGTCGTCGGCGAAGGCATAATGCTTGAGCAGCCCGGCAATGCGGTTCTCGTGGATCGCCGGGGCAAACAGTTCGGTGAGCGACGAGGCGACGGCTTCGAGCAAAGGCTTTTCGCGGACGAAATGCACATAGGCATCGACGGCAAAGCGCGTGCCCGGCAGCACGCCGCGGGTCGAGGCGACGAAATCCGGATCGAGCCCGACCGCTTCGGCAAGCTTCAGCCAGCGGCGGATGCCGCCACCCTCGTCCACTCCGCCGTCATGATCCTCGATGCGGCTGCGCCAGATGCGGCGCAATTGCGGATCCTCGCAGCGCGACAGGAAGGCCGCGTCCTTCATCGGAATGCGGCTCTGATAGTAGTAGCGGTTGATCACCCAGGCGCGCACCTGGATCATCGAACAGCCGCCGCCATGCAGCATCTGATGGAACGGATGCTTGTCGTGATAGCGCGACGCCCCGATCGCCCGCAGGCGCGCCTCGAATTGTTCTCTGTCAGGAGTGGGCAACAAGGATGACCTCCATTCCGTCATGGCCGATTTCGAAACCCTGCGCCTCGACCTGATCGCGCTCCGGCCCGGCCCGCCAGATCGGGTTGGTATTGTTGATGTGGACGAAGACCTTGCGGCCGATCGACAGCGCCGACAGGGCAGCGAGGCTTCCGCCTTCGCTTTTGATCGGCATGTGCCCCATGCGCCGTCCGGTCTTTTGGCCCACTCCGGCAACGATCATCTCGTCGTCCTCGAAAACGGTGCCGTCGAAGAAGACCAGGTCGGCGCCTTCGAGCCGCTGCGCAAGCGTTGGCGGCATCGAGCCGCAGCCGGGAATGTAATAGGCGCGCTTGCCGCCGATCAGGAATTCGACGCCGACGGTGTCGTCGGTTTCCTGGCCGAGCTTCAGGTCTGCCCCTTCGAGATAGAGCGGCACCTTGCCGGGCACGGCGAACAGCCGGATCTCCAGCCCGTCAAGCGGCGAAAACGACGTGTCGAGGCCGACCATCCGCTGCTGCACGAGCGCGGGATCGAGCACCTGGAAGACCGGGTTCTGCCCGAGCGTCTCCATCAGCGCCGCCGTGGCAAAAAGCGTGAAGCTCTGCTTTTCCCGCAGCGTCAGGAGCCCGGTGATGTGATCGATATCGCCATTGGTGACGACCACGCTTCTGATCGGGCTGTCGCGCAGCGCGCGCGGATGAAGGCAGGCATTGTGCTCGATCTGCGCGCGGATGTCGGGCGAGGCGTTGAACACGACCCATCGCTCGCCGTCCGGGCTGACCGCCAGCGACGATTGCGTCTGGGGTTTGAGGCCCGACGCCGGATCACGCGCCGCGCGACAGTTCGGGCAGCCGCAGTTCCACTGCGGCAGGCCTCCACCGGCCGCGGCACCGAGCACGAGGAAACGAACTTGCGCCATCGCCTCGTGCCCCGTCACCGTTCAATCAGAACAGCACAGGCTCGTCGCCGTCCGCAGGGGCGTAACGGTTGATTTCCATGCCGCAGCTGACCTCGACGAATTTAGGGGCATTCCATTTCATGGTACTTCCTCCCAAGGTTGAAGAGCGCGCTTGTCGTCCTTTGCGAGAGCAAAACGCCGATTTTCCGACGGATCGGAAGGCTGCCGGCTGGACACTCCTCCAAGCCTTGCGATCTTAGGGGCGCGGGTCCGACGCCCGCAATACAGCGAAACGTATCGGTTTTGGGCAAGCACCAGCCGCACCCCGCCGGGTCGCGCCGATAGCCAGATCCCGCTCGCGCCGGTCGCGGATTTCGCTATGATCCGGCGTCGGGCGCGCATCGGCTTTGCTGCCGCTGGCGATGGTGCATGGCGGGGGAGGACGGCCAAACGGCCGGGATCGCATGGCTTCAAGAATGCTGAAAACTGTCCTGGTCGCGCTTGCGGCTCTGGTCGCGGGATATCTCGCGGCTCTCGGCGTCGGGCTGGTCGCCTTCGACGTTTTCGAGGTGTCGCAACGCGAGGGGGCCGCCGCCATGGGGCTGGCTTTTATTATCTGCCCTGCGGTGGCGATCGTCTGCGCCCTGGTGGCGGCAATCTGGTACTGGATTTTTTCCGGAAGGCGGAACCCGCAGGCACGGGCGCCGCGCGGGTCGGCGGTTCGCCTGGCATGGGCCGCTGCCGCCGCTCTCGGCGGCTGGCTCGCCGGCCTCTTCCTGCAGTGGATGCTCGAAGGCCGGTCCTACGAGACCTTCATCGTCGCACTGACCGTTTCGCTGGCCCCGTGGCTCGGCGCGCTGGGCCTTGCCGCCGCAACATGGTTCCTGCTGCGGCGGCGAGAGAGCTGACGGTGAGACTTTGCCGGAAACCGGCCGCTCAGGCGCGCTGCGGCAGCAGCGGATAACCGACGATCACGGCGCGGCCGGCAAGGCCGGCGATCGCGGCCTTCAGCAGGTCGCCCGGGATGAAGGCCATCGAGCCGAGGAAGGCCTTTTCGAGGCCAAGGCCGGCGCCGAAGGCGAGATAGCCGATGCCGAAGACATAGAGCACGACGACGCCGCCCAGTGCCGCCGCGGCAAAGAAGCCGAGCGTCTGGGCGACGGCGGAAAGGCCCGGACGGGCGAAGCGCTCGGCGATCAGGCCGATGACGAAGGCCGCCGGCACCCAGCCGATCAGGAAGCCGACGGTCGGGCCGGCGAAGACGGCAAGACCGCCACGGCCGCCGGACAGAACCGGCAGGCCGATCGCCACCAGGAGGATGACCAGCACGGCGGCGAGTGCCCCGCGCCTGGCGCCGAGAATGACGCCGGCCAGCATGACGCCGAGCGACTGCGCGGTGATCGGCACCGGAATGAAGCCGAGCGTGATCGGCGGAACGAAGCCGAGCGCGACGATGATCGCGGCAAACAGCGAGATGAGTACGAGGTCACGAGTCTGCATGATGTCTCCCTTGGATCTGTCGGGCAGGGCCATCAGGTGGCCTGGCGAAAGCGACAGATGTGAAACAGGAATTCTCCCCAACGGAAAATGTCACTGCCCGCGAATGCCCCGGGCGTCAATGGCCTCGGCGATATTATCCGCGTCCTTGAGGGTGGCGATGATCAGCGGCCCGAGCAGGGTTGAGATCTTCGGCCGGATACCGCGCGCCCGGTGCGCCTCGCGGATCGCCTCGTAGCGGGAAAGGATTTCCGGCACGAACCGTACCACCAGCCCGACCGAGAGCCCGATGTCCGATGCCTTGACGAGGCCGATCCGCTCGAGCGGCGAGGCGGCCTGGGTGATCGTGTCGATGAAGGCCGAGACCGTGGTCGTCGCCGTCACCGTCGCCCCCAGCAGCATCAGCGTTGAAAGCCGAAGCACCGTCACCATCGCCTCCTCGGCGCTGGTCAGCAGCAGATTGAAGAGGCCGACGATGGCGATGGTGAGGAAGACGGGCTTGAGCGGCGACAGCGCCGCGCGCAGCGGCTGGCCGAGGCTGAAATAGAGCAGGCCTGCGGCGAGCAGCACCGGGACCAGAAGGCGCGGATCGCGCGTCAGGAAGATCAGCACGGCAATCAGCGCCAGCCCGGCGATCTTCACCGCCGGTTTCGTCCGGTGCATCAGGCTGTCGCCGGCGACATGCAGGCTTCTCATGAAAGCGCGACCTCCCGGTAGCGGGCGATGGCCTGGCCGGCCGCGCCGTCGAAGGCGATCCGCCCCTGATGGAAGACCAGCACGCGTTCGAAACCGGCGACCAGGTCGAGATCGTGGCTGATGACGATCGCCTGCTGCGCGAGCCCGTCGATCGCCGCCTTGACCATGGCGCGGTTCTTCAGGTCGAGCTGGTTGGTCGGCTCGTCGAAGATGACAAGCTCCGGCTCCGTGACGACGACGGCCGCGAGCGCCGCCAGCTGCAATTCGCCGCCGGACAGCTCGTGCGGCCGCCGGCCGGCGAGGTGGGTTATGCCGAAGCGTTGCAGCACCGCATCGACCGCCCGTTCGAGGGCGTCACCCTTCAGCCCCCGGCTCTTCGGTCCAAAGGCGATGTCGTCGCGGATGATCGGCAGGATGATCTGGTTGGCCGGGTTCTGGAAGATGAAGCCGGCCTTGGACAGCACCGCCTTGTGATCCTTCACCGTATCGAGCCCGTCGAGCGAAACCGTGCCGGCGGACGGCTTGACGAGGCCATTGATCAGCCGCGCAAACGTCGTCTTGCCCGACCCGTTGAGCCCGATCACGCCGATGCGGCGCTCGCTAAGCGTGACGGTCAGCGGATGAAGCGCCGTCTGCGTGCCATAGCGCACCTCTGCCCGGTCGAATGTGATCTGCAAGCGTAGTGATCCCCGCCGATGTCCTGGGCGTCTCTATAGACCGGGGGAGGGGCGAGGGGAATATGCCCCAGGGCTACGGAGCAAGCGCATATGAAGGCATGGGTCGGCAGGTGGAGCCCCTCCCCCTTGTGGGGAGGGGTTGGGGAGGGGTCTTCGCTCCGCAGCAAAACCCCTCCCGCCTGCCGGCCACCCTCCCCACAAGGGGGAGGGTTAAGAATGCCGCGCCGCCTTAGGTTCCATATCCGATGGCCCTGCCGGAGCTGGGGAAAAGGAACTTGCTGCAACGTTTCGTCTCCCTCGCCCCGCTTGCGGGGAGAGGGCGGGGTGAGGGGCAATTGTGCCGACCCGTGCGGCGAAACAGGAGCACCAAACCTCGCATCGACCATTGAACATATCATGAACATCCTCTACCCTCCCTCCCCATGGCGATTCCCCTTTCCAACATCCAGGCTCGAAAAATCTTCCTTGAGCGGCAGGGGCTGTCCCGCCCGCCGCAGCGGGCGCTGGGCAAGGCCGGGCTCTATGACCTGATCCACGACCTCGGCTTCGTCCAGGTCGACAGCATCGCGACCGTCGAGCGCGCCCATCACCAGATCCTCTTTTCCCGCAACCAGACCTACCGGCCGGAACACCTGACGGCCCTTCTGGAAAAGGACCGCACGCTCTTCGAGCACTGGACGCACGACGCCTCGATCATCCCGTCCGCCTTCTTTCCCTACTGGAAGCACCGCTTCGTCAGGCGCGAGGCCCGCATCCTGGAAAACTGGGCGAAATGGCAGGGCGAGGGTTTTGACCAGGCCTTCGACGAGACCTATGAGAAGATCCGCGAACGCGGCCCGATCATGGCGCGCGAGGTGAAAGCCGAGGACCACAAGTCGGGCGGCTGGTGGAACTGGCATCCGTCGAAGACCGCGCTCGAATTCCTCTGGCACACCGGCAAGCTGGCGATCGCCGGGCGCGACAATTTCCAGAAGGTCTACGACCTTTCCGAGCGCGTCATCCCGCCCGAACACTTTGCCGCCGAGGTCGATCCCGACGCTTTCATCGACTGGGCCTGCCGGCAGGCGCTGACAAGGCTCGGCTTCGCCACCCATGGCGAAATCGCCGCCTTCTTCGATCTGGTCACCCCGCAGGAGGCGAAGGCCTGGGTGGAGGATCACCGCGCCGAACTGGAGGAGGTCTCGATCGAGACGGTCGACGGCAAGCCGCGCGCCTCCTTCGCACTTGCCGAAAGCCTGCCCGCGCTCCTGAACCCGCCCGAGCCGCCGGCCCGCATCCGCACTTTAAGCCCCTTCGACCCGCTGATCCGCGACCGTAACCGCACCGAACGCCTGTTCGGCTTCTTCTACCGCATCGAAATCTTCGTGCCCGAGCCGAAGCGCGAATACGGCTACTACGTCTTCCCGCTGCTCGAATCCGACCGCCTGATCGGCCGCATCGACATGAAGGCCGACCGCAAGGCGGGTCTGCTCGACGTGAAACGGCTCTGGCTGGAAAAGGGCGTCAAACCCTCGGCCGGGCGGCTGGAGAGGCTGGAGGCGGAGCTGGTCCGGCTGGCGAAGTTCGCGGGCGTGGAGCGGGTGGATCTGAGGGACGGGTGGTTGGGGTGAGGGGAGGTCCAGTGGTTCAGCGGGTGGCAATGTTCCGCCTAACGCTGAGATCGGCCATCCCACGCCTCGCACCCGCCTCCTGGATCCCAGGGGTGATTTTCGCCGCCCGGCCTGTAAACTGATCGCCATCAAGTCAGGAGGAGGTAGTGCCGATGCCCCGATTTCTTGCCGTTTACACCATGAAGCCCGAAGACTTCGCATCGTTTCGAAACCTGCCCAAGGCCGAGCAGGATGCCATCAATGCGGAGGGCGTACGACAATGGGCGGCGTGGGAGGAACGCAATGCCGCATGCATTCTCGATCGCGGTGGCATGGTGGGCAAGACGACGCGTGTGACGAAGCACGGCGTGACCGAAGCCCGCAATCCATTCTGCGGCTATCTGGTCGTGGAGGCAGAAACCGCCGATGCCGCCGTACGGCTGTTCCTCGACCACCCGCATCTCACCGTCTTTCCGGGTGGCGGCGTGGACATCATGCCTTTCGTGACGTGAATGCCCGACCGCTGATCCGTAACCGCAACCGCACCGAACGCCTGTTCGGCTTCTTCTACCGCATCGAGATTTTTATCCCCGAACCGAAGCGCGAATATGGCTACACGTCTTTCCGCTCTTGGAATCCGACCGCCTGATCGGCCACATCGACATGAAGGCGGACCGCAAGGCAGGCGTGCTCGACGTGAAACGGCTCTGGCTGGAAAAGGGCGTCAAACCGTCGGCCGGACGGCTGGAGAAGCTGGAGGCGGAGCTGGTGCGGCTGGCGAAGTTCGCGGGGGTGGAGCGGGGGTGCTGAGGGATGGGTGGCTGGGGTGAGGGGGATGGCAGGCAGGGCCTGCAGGCGTGGCCGTTGGGATCTTGTTCATTACTGAAGCTATACGATGGTGGTACAGATCCCTACCGGACATCCAAAATCTAGGAGCGAACAAGATCCGTAGGCGTATACCCCTGCGGAAACAAACAGTGAGGTTTTACAAGCTTTCGGGAAGATCTCCTTCCTGATGCAACTGTTACTCATGCAGTGTTCAAACCGTCAGAAGGCGGATTTTGATTCTGACAAGCATTATTGAGAAGATGTAGCGCCGATATAATTTCAGCTGCACGTGCCGCGCTCATGTGCGATGCAGAGACGCAAACGGGTCACTGGCAGGATCAAGAAATTCAAGGCTTAGGCGGATGATGGAAGCGCTCTCACCGCACATAAGTTCCTTCGTGATCACCTCCAAGGTAACGTTCGCCGTATCCACTATTACTCTCTCAATGTCGCCGCTTCATCAGCGCTGAATTCTATAAGTACAACATTCAGCAAGCCGCTAGCGATGGCTGGAGAAAAGCTTTCAAAGAAGCGTGTGTCTGAATAAAATCTCGACGGCTCTTCCCCTGGAATCTTCATTATTACAAGATCAAGGTGGGCATCAACCCGCTTCGAGTTCCGGTAATAGTTTATCTTCGATAGCAAAACATAAATCCTGTCTCTGAGAATTGGGCTGAATACTCTCTCATTTTTTATTTCTACGAATGTTTCACTATCGGTATCTCTTATGTACGCGTCATAGATGTAATTACTTTTGCTGATTGGATCGACGCCCTCGAAGTGATTTACGAGCTTTGCATCAGATATGACCTTCAAAGGATCGATCTTTTTCTGCTGAACGTACTTGTTTAAGGCAATTTCTTCGGCTCGCCGCCAATCCGTTCTAACTATTGCAGGACCCGCCACTGCCCCGCCATTTTCTACGGCTGGCGGAGTAGTAATTGATGCCTCAGCAGTCTGCTTGTCCTCCACCTCTTGATCCGTAGCTTTTTGAACGGTTGAGACAGTGTGATAGTCGCCATAGATGTTCGTATGCTGCTGGTGTTGAGATTGGTTATTTGAGATGGCGATAAGCTGAGAAAGAAGCTGAGAATTTTGCAGCTCCAGCTTGGATACTTCCTTCTCTTTCTTCTTTACCTCTCTAGAAATAGAAATCATCTTTCCGATAGAAAAGCTATCGAAAGCCTCTGACAATACCAAAACCAATATTAGGCAAATGAAGGATACTACACCAGCGCTGATCTCCCCTTCGGGAGATATCGCGACAAATTTGTACAGCACCATCGCGCCAAGCATAATGCTCAGAGCAATTATCATGATGCGAACGAACCAATTCACGGTCTGCTTATTTTCTTCCATACTTGGCCCCCAAACCAACCCCATTACCAGTTGGGCGATTTATGCGTTGATTGCAATCATTCTTTTGCTCAACCATTTAAGTTGGCTGAAAGGGCTTAGATTGTGTTCCCCTGACCATCCTAGAAAGCTCGGTTGCCGAGGCTTCAATGATGGTGGGCACCTCCTCGAACGCCACCAAACATGACTGCTGCGGACCGCACAACCTTTCTGCGCACAAGATTACCCCGCCACCCCCCCCCCATCACCCCCGCATCGCCCGCTCGACCGCCGCAAACACCCGCGGATCGCTCGACTGCGCCACATTGAACCTGAGAAACCGCGTCGCCGTCTGTGAGACGCTGAAGACGTTGCCGGGGGCGAGCACGATCTTGTCGGCGAGTGCGCGGCGCGCGACGTCGGCGGCGTCGAGGCCGTCCGGCAACTGGCACCAGAGGAACATGCCGCCGCGCGGTTCGAGGAAGGGTTTGATGCCGAGCGCCCTGAGCCTCTTGTTGGTCTCGCCCGTGGCGCGCGACAGGCGGTCGCGCAAGGTGGCGATGTGCTTGCGATAGGTCCCGTCCTTGAGGATGTTCAGCACCAGTTCGGCGGAGACGGGATTGCCGCCGAAACTCGTGGCGATCTTCAGGTCGATCAGCCCTTCGATCCAGTCCGGGCGCGCGGCGATGAAGCCGCAGCGCGCCGCCGCCGAGAGCGTCTTGGAAAAGCTGCCGATATGGATCACCCGGTCCAGCCCGTCGAAGGCGGAAAGGCGCGGCGCCGGCTCGGGCTCGAAATCGGCAAAGATGTCGTCCTCGATGATGGTGAGGCCCGATTGCTCGGCGAGTTTGAGCAGCCGGTGGGCGGTCGCCGGCGAAAGCGTGGCACCCGTCGGATTGTGCAAGGCCGAATTGGTGATGTAGAGGCGCGGCCGGTGTTCGGTGAGTGCTGCGGCAAACAGCGCGATGTCCGGGCCGGTCGCGGTATAGGGCACGCTAACGACCTTGACGCGGTGGGCGCGCAAGAGGGCCAGGAAGTTGAAATAGCACGGGTCGTCGACCAGCACGGTGTCGCCCGGTTCGATCAGGAAGCGGCAGAGCAGGTCGATCGCCTGCGTGCCCGATTCCGTCAGCATGATCTGGTCGGGCGCGGCCTGTATGCCGCGCTCGGCCATGCGCCGCGACAGGAGCTGGCGGAGCGGCGGCAGCCCGAGCGGCGTGCCGTAGTCGGCAAGCACCGTGTCGGCGACCCGGGTCAACTGGCGCAACGAGCGGCGCAGCTCGTCCTGCGGCATCCATGCGGCCGGCAGCCAGCCGCAGCCGGGCGTCAGCGTGTCCGCGCCGGCCTCCAGCGACTGCCGCGATACCCAGAAGGGGTCGACGGCGCGATCGAGCCTCGGGCCGATCTCGGCCAGCACCAGCGGCGGCAGATGGCCGGCGACATAGAAGCCGGAGCCCGGCCGCGACTGGATCAGCCCCTCGGCCGCCAGCCGGTCATAGGCCTCGACCACGGTCGAGGTGGAGACCGCCATGACCTTGGCAAAACCGCGGATCGACGGCAGCCTTGCCCCCGGCGCCAGCGTGCGCCCGCCGATCCTCTGGCGGATAGCGCCCATGACGCGGCCGACGCGCGTGCCGTCTTCGCCGTCGCTTGTGACCTTGTCCAACATGTGTACTGCTCTCGTGATCATTACAGTTCGGCAAAACTGTAATGCACTGTCTCTGAAAAATCCATCCGCGATCGCCTATCCTCACGTCCAATCGACGAGGATGGATTTTTGATGGACAAGACGACAAGTGGCTGGATCAACGGCTTTCTCGGGGTGCTGATCTTCAGCGGCTCGCTTCCCGCCACGCGGGTGGCGGTGGCCGATTTCGATCCGGTCTTTCTGACCGTGGCGCGGGCCGCCATTGCCGGCGCGCTGGCGCTCGGCCTGCTGCTGGTCTTCCGGCAGAAATGGCCGAAGCCGGGCGAGATGATTTCGCTGGTCGTCGTCGCGCTGGGCGTCGTCGTCGGCTTTCCGCTGCTGACCGCGCTGGCCCTCAAGCACGTCACCTCGGCGCATTCGATCGTCTTCGTCGGGCTGCTGCCGCTGGCCACCGCCAGCTTCGCCGTGCTGCGCGGCGGCGAGCGGCCAAGGCCGGCCTTCTGGCTGTTTTCGGGGCTGGGCAGCCTGCTGGTCGCCGGCTTCGCCCTGCTGCAGGGCGTGACCGCCGCGCCGGTCGGCGACCTGCTGATGCTCGGCGCCATCATCGTCTGCGGGCTGGGTTATGCCGAGGGCGCAAAACTGTCGCGCACGCTCGGCGGCTGGCAGGTCATTTCCTGGGCGCTCGTGCTTTCCCTGCCGGTCATGGTCGTGCTGGCGCTCGCCACCATGCCTTCGTCCTTTGCCGAAACCGGCCAGCCGGCCTGGCTCGGCCTTGCCTATGTCTCGGTGTTCAGCATGCTGATTGGCTTCGTCTTCTGGTATCGCGGCCTCGCCCAGGGCGGCATCGCCGCCGTCGGCCAGCTGCAGCTGCTGCAGCCCTTCTTCGGCCTGGTGCTGGCGGCCGGCCTGCTCGGCGAAGCGGTGAGCGGATCCATGGTCGCGGTCACCGCCGCCGTGGTGGCCTGCGTCGCCGGGGCAAAACGCTTCGCCCGATAAGCTTTTTCGCAGCGCGGGGCGGCGGCAGATTTCAAGGCTGGCGTGCGGCTTGCGAAGTTCTCAGGGCGCGGAAAGAGGGCAGCGGAGCGGCCGGATGGAGCGAGCATGCCGGCTGTGACGGATCTGCGGTTCAACCTCGCAATCGAGCCGGCATCCGGGGTTGCAATTGTGAAACCGTGCGGTAGCTTTGCCACTCTTCCCGAAACCGCCGGGCAACGCGCGAACCAGAGTTCCTATGCCGAGAAGAAAGCAGTTCAGAGGAATCTGTCACGACATTCTTGATAGTTTTGTCAGCAGATACAACGATCTGGACGGATACTGGGCCCTGGGTCAATACGCAGCCTTCCTGATGGCCCGCGGCGAAGACCAATTGGTGTTTCAGCTGCAAGACGGGTCGACTGTGCCTGAATATGCCATATTTACCGCTTCGGCTGCCTACTATCGACGAGCCATAGCGCGGCTGATGGACGCAAATGCGATGCCCCGAAGCTGGCTCGCGGATGCGTCCATCACGTTTTCCATGATGGGTTCGGCGAAAGCCCTTTGCTGTATCGAAATCATTTCCGATCTGGGCAGAGTGTACCGATCCAATTGCACTGTCGATGTCCGGCCTCATGACGCGCTCAGCGAGTACCGGAGAGCAGGCAATACCGGCCCGTCAAATCAACGAGGCCGGTAAACGGGGCCTATAGCCATGGCCCGTATGATCTGACCGTCCTGGGTGAGGCCCCTCAAACGATCTCCGTCCCGCTGATGCGGATACCAAAACCTTCCAGCCCGACATAATGGCGTTCGCGCGAGGCAAAGAGGCGGATCGAGCTGACGCCGAGGTTTTTGAGGATCTGCGCGCCAAGGCCGATTTCCAGCCATTCGCTGTCGCGGGCCTGTGCCTGTTCGTGGGCTTCGCGCTCGTGCAGGCCGGTGCGGGCCGTGGTCGAGACGCCGACGCCGACCGAGCCTTCGCGCAGGTAGACGATGACGCCGCGGCCCTTGGCGGCGATCTTCTTCATGATCTCGTCGATCTGGCGGTCCTTGCCGAACACGTCCGTGCCGACATGCTCGAGATGCAGGCGCACCGGAATGTCGACGCCGTCGCGGATGTCGCCGAAGACGACGGCCAGATGCTGCATCGGGTCCCAGGGCAGGGAATAGGCATGCGCCTTGGCCGGGCCATAGGGTGTCTCGATGCTGAAGCTCGAAGCGAGCTGGATGAGGGTTTCCTTGCGCTGACGATAGGCGATCAGATCGGCGACCGAAACGCGCTTCAGCCCGTGTTCCTCGGCGAAGGCAAAAACCTCCGGCCCGTGCTTGACGGTGCCGTTGTCGTTGACCAGTTCGCCGATCACGCCGACCGGCGGCAGGCCGGCGAGCTTGCAGAGATCGACGGCGGCTTCAGTGTGGCCGGAGCGCATGAGAACGCCGCCTTCGCGGGCGACCAGCGGGAAGATGTGGCCGGGACGGACGAAATCGGCCGGGCCGACATTCGGGTTGGCGAGGTTACGGACCGTCAGCGTGCGGTCCTCGGCGGAAATCCCGGTCGTCGTGCCGTGCTTGAAGTCGACGGTCACGGTAAATGCGGTGGTGTGGGCGCTGTCGTTTTCGGCGACCATGGCGTTGAGGTTGAGGCGCTTGGCCTCCTCCTTCGGCATGGGGGCGCAGACGATGCCCGAGGTGTGGCGCACGATGAAGGCCATCTTCTCGGCGGTGCAATGCACGGCGGCGACGATCAGGTCGCCCTCGTTCTCGCGGTCGTCGTCATCGGTGACGACGACGATTTCGCCGGCCTCGAAGGCGCGGATGGCGTCGACGACGCGGCTCTGGTCATAGCTCATGGGAAAGTCCTCGTCACTTCAGTCGGCCGGTCTGGCCGCGGTCTCGCAAATAATGATCGGCAATGGCGCAGGCGAGCATCGCCTCGCCGACAGGAACCGCCCGGATTCCGACGCAGGGGTCGTGGCGGCCCTTGGTGCGCACGTCCACCTCGTTCATGTCGGCATCGATCGAGCGCCGCTCGGTGAGGATCGACGAGGTCGGCTTGATGGCAAAGCGCGCGACGATCGGTTCGCCGGTGGAAATCCCGCCGAGAATGCCGCCGGCATGGTTGGAGAGAAACACCGGCTTGCCGTCCGGCCCGATGCGCATCTCGTCGGCGTTTTCCTCGCCGGTGATCTCGGCCGCGCCAAAACCGTTGCCGATCTCGACGCCCTTCACCGCATTGATCGACATCAGCAGGCTGGCAATGTCCTGGTCGAGCTTGCCGTAGACCGGTGCGCCGATGCCGGCGGGAACCCCGTCGGCCACCACTTCGACCACGGCGCCGACGGAGGAGCCGGACTTGCGGATTTCGTCGAGATAGGCCTCCCAGACGGGAACGATTTCCGGGTCCGGCGCGAAGAACGGGTTTTCGCTCACCTGGGCCCAGTCCCAGTTGGTCCGGTTGATCTTGTGTTTGCCGATCTGCACCAGCGCGCCGCGAATGGTAACGCCGGGCACGACGAGGCGGGCCAGGGCACCGGCGGCGACGCGGGCCGCCGTTTCGCGGGCCGAGGATCGGCCGCCGCCGCGATAGTCGCGAATGCCGTATTTGACGTCATACGTGTAGTCGGCATGGCCGGGCCGATAGCGCTTGGCAATGTCGCCATAGTCCTTGGAGCGCTGGTCGGTATTCTCGATCAAAAGCGAGATCGGCGTTCCGGTCGAAATCATCGAGCCGTCGTCCTGCGGCATCACGCCGGAGAGCACCTTGACGAGGTCCTCCTCGCGGCGCTGCGTCACGAAGCGCGACTGGCCGGGCTTGCGCTTGTCGAGGAAGGACTGCAGGTCGTCGAGGGTGAAACGGATGCCCGGAGGGCAGCCGTCGACCACCGCGCCGAGCGCCGGCCCGTGGCTTTCGCCCCAGGTGGTGACGCGGAACAGGTGACCGAAGGTATTGTGCGACATGGCTAAGCACCGGAACGTTCGGGCGGCACTGGGATCTCACCGTGCCGCCGCGGCTTTTGTTGGGGCTCACTCATAGTGGAAAAGGCCCAAGCGCGACAAGCCTTTCTTGGAAACGCTGCGTTCGGGATTTGTCGTCGGTTCACGACGCCTTGCGCTGGGGAAACCCCTTGGTGAATCGGCTGAACTCGTCGAAGGGAAGCGGCTTGGCGAAGGCATAGCCCTGCAGGTAGTCGCAGCCGAGCTGGCGCAGAAGGCCCGCATGGTCGAGGCTTTCGACGCCTTCGGCCACAGTCTCGACGCCGAGCGAACGGGCGATCTCGATGATCGAGCGCACCAGGGCGCGCTCCTGCGGCGAGTTGAGGATCGGCATGACGAGCTGGCGGTCGATCTTCAGCCGCTTCGGCTTCAGCCGCAGCAGGCTGAGGATCGAGGTGTGGCCGGTGCCGAAGTCATCGATCTCGATGTCGATGCCGAGCGCCTTGATCTTCTCGATGTTCTCGGTGACGACGTCGTCGCTCTCGTCGAGGAAGATCGATTCCACCAGTTCGAAGCAGATGGCGCCCGGGTCGATGGCAAGGCCATGCAGCTGCTCGACGAGGGTGGCGTCGTGCAGGCGCTTCGACGAGACGTTGACCGAGATGCGCGGCACCTTCACGCCGAGCGCCGTCCAGCGCATCTGGTCGCGCAGGGTCTTTTCCAGCACCAGCTGGTCGATCCGCGCCATGACGTTCAGCTCTTCGGCGACCTTGATGAAATGGTTGGAGGCGATCACGCCCTTGTCCGGGTGGTTCCACCGCACCAGCGCTTCCGCACCGGAAAGCTGCATCGTCGCGGTTTCGAACTGCGGCTGGTACCAGACGGTGAACTCGTCGCGTTCGAGCCCGGTCAGGATCTCGTCGGCCATGCGCTTCTTGGAAACGATGTTGGCCTGCAGGTCGGGGGTGAAGAACTCGTGGCAGTTCCGGCCCTTCTCCTTGGCCTGGTAGAGCGCGATGTCGGCATTGACGAGGATACGGCGCGCGTCGGGCGAGATGCCGGAGGCCTGGGCAATGCCGATCGAAATGCCGCACCGGCAGGAAAAGCCCTCGAAATCGATCGGCTTGTTGATCTCGACGATGATCCGCTCGCACAATTCCGAGAGTTCCGCGGCCGTGACGGCCCTGCGGGCGAGAACGACGAACTCGTCGCCGCCGATCCGCGCCACCAGATCGCCGCGCGGCACGTTGCGGGTCAGTACCCTGGAGGCATGCACCAGCATTGCGTCGCCCGCCGCATGGCCGAGCGTGTCGTTGATCTCCTTGAACCGGTCAAGGTCGAGGTGAAGGATGGTGAACTTGGTGCGATGGTTCCGGCCGGACTGGCTCAGTTCGTCGAGCTCGATGTCGAGCTTGCGGCGGTTGGCGAGCGCGGTCAGCGGATCGTGCAGGGCATTGAACTCGATGCGGTTCTTGGCGAGTTCCAGTTCGAGATTGCGGCTGTCGGCGTCCGACTTGGCGGCCCTGAGCTGTTCCGCGAGCAGGGCGTCGGCGGTCACGTCGAAGGCAATGCCGATGATCTTCTTCTTGCCATCCTTGCCCACATGCACCTGGCCGACCGAGCGGACATAGCGCAATTCGTTGTTGGGCAGGACAATGCGTTGGGTGGTGTTTACGGTCGTGCCGGAGGCGATGGCCCGGTTGGTCGCAAGCTGCACGGGCTGCCTGTCCTCCTGGTGGATGGATGACAGCCACTCGTGCCGGCTCACGGGCCGGTTCCTGTTCGGCACGTTGTAGAGCTGGCGCATCCGCTCGTCCCAGATCGCGGTGGTCGTCACCGGGTCGCCTTCCCAGATGCCGCAATTGTAGGAGGCGAGCGCCAGATCCAGCTTGTGCGAGAGTTCCGAGAGTTCGTGTTCGCGGCTCGACAGTTCGTCGAGCGCCAGTTCCAGCTCAGCATTCTTGATGTCGCTGGTCGCCTTCGCCTCGCGAAGGGCCTGGGTGAAGAGCGTGTCGTTGGTGACGTCCCAGACGATGCCGGTCAGTCGCCTGGGGCCGTTCGCGCCGCTCGAATGGGCGCCCACCGAACGCAGGTGGCGAGTCATGCCGTCGGGCAATGTGATCCGGTAACTGATGTCCCAGCTCGCGGTCGAGTCGCCGTGGAGCCGTGCCGCGAAGGCGGCTTCGACGCTCTGGACGTCGTCGGGATGGATGATCTTGTACCAGTGGGCGATGTGGTCAAAGCCCTCTTGCGGGGCAAAGCCGTGCAGGGCGGCGGCTCGCGCGTCCCAGGACAGCAGGTCGTCGCCATTGTCGACTTCCCAGATGCCGATATTGGCCGTTTCCATGGCGAGGTCGAAACGCCGCGACAGGTCGAGCAGCTTTTCCTCGCGTGCCTTCAACTGCACGATGTTGCGATTGCGCTCGCGCAGCAGGTGGAGGCTGAAGAGCACCGGCACGATCATGGCGAGGCCGGCGACGATGCCGCTGCGCAGATCGAGCACGAGGCCGGCAGTGACGATCGTCAAAACGATGAGCGCGCAGACGACGAGAAAGACGGCCGCGCCGGGCGTCTGCCCCCCATTACGTTGCCGGTATCGATTGAAGACGGTCAATTCAGGATGTTCCCCAAGCTTGTGAGGTAATCCTAAAGCGCGAGGGTTAATATAGAATTGAATCGGCAATAGTATTGCCGCGTCAATACGTTCGCGCCAAAGAGGGGCGCATGCTGCAATGCCCGCTTCAGGCGAAAACCTCCGGAAAAGTAGGGCAAAGCTTGCGATGCCCGTCCCGGGTGCTTGAACCGCGTCGTATTTCCGTTCATCAATCGCACCGAAAATGTCATTGTTACGGGCGATTTTTGCCACATTCTGGAGGCCTATTTTGAGACACATCCTCAATCCGTCGAGACTGGCAAAGGTAACCCGCATGCGTATGATGATTTCAGTGCTTCTGGCGACCGCGAGCTTTCTCTCGCCGCTCAGCGTGCTGGCGGGAAGCGACGATGTCGAAGCGACCATTCAGGCGGTCAACGTCGATGGCCTGAGTCTGGTGCTGGACGACGGGAAGACCTATTCGCTTCCCGAGGAGTTCAACTTCGACGGCCTCGAAAGCGGCGTGAAGGTGATCGTGTTCTTCACCGAGGTTGACGGCAAGCGCGTCGTCGACGACCTGGAAATCGTTCAGTAAGGGTTTGATGACGGTTCAACGCCTGGTCAGAGCCAGCCGATCAGGCCGCCGTCGCGATCGATCTTGAGAATACGGTCCTGCGGCACGTTCATGTCGCAGGCCTTGTCGCCGCTCCAGCCGCCGACGATGCGGAAAACGCTGCGGACGATCCCGCCATGACTGACGCAGACGGTGGGGCGTTCGACCGCGGTGAGCCATGCTCCCACCCGCCATGACAGAATCTCGTAGCTTTCTGCATCCTGGCCCGGCGGAATGAAATCCCATTTGTGCTGCGCGCGCGCCTCGACCCTGTCGGGCATGACGCGCTGCAGCTCCGGAATGGTCGATCCCTCCCAGTCGCCGAAGGACAGCTCGATCAGCCGGGGATCGGTGCGATAGCCGTGCGGGTCGAGTCCCATGGCTCCGCGCAGCCGTTCCATGGTCTCGCGGGTCCTGCCGAGAGGGGAGGCGACATAGTCGAATGCGCCGGCACGTTCAGCGAGTTCCTCCGCCAGACGTCTGCCGTTCTCGCTCGCCTGGCGTCGTCCGTTCTCGTTGAGGCCGATGTCCTTCTGCCCTTGCAGCCGGCCCTCGGCATTCCAGTCGGTCTGGCCGTGACGGATCAGATAGATGAGCACGGCATGCGACCTCGAACTGGAGACTATTCCTTGGCGACGGCGATGTCCGGCGCATCGACCGCCTTCATGCCGACGGTATGATAGCCGGAATCCACATGGTGGACCTCGCCGGTCACCCCGGTCGACAGGTCGGACAGGAGATACATGCCAGACTTGCCGACTTCGTCAGTCGTCACATTGCGCTTCAGCGGCGAGTTGTACTCGTTCCACTTCAGGATGTAGCGGAAGTCGCCGATGCCGGACGCGGCCAGCGTCTTGATCGGGCCGGCCGAAATGGCGTTGACGCGAATGCCGCGGCCGCCCATGTCGACGGCGAGGTAGCGCACGGAGGCCTCGAGCGCGGCCTTGGCGACGCCCATGACGTTATAGTGCGGCATGACCTTCTCGGCGCCGTAATAGGTGAGCGTGATGATCGAGCCGCCGTCATTCATGATCTTCTCGGCGCGGGCGGCAACCGCGGTGAACGAGTAGACGGAAATGTCCATCGTGCGGGCGAAGTTGTCGCGCGTCGTCTCGATGTAGCGGCCGGTCAGTTCGTCCTTGTCGGAAAACGCGATGGCGTGCACGACGAAGTCGATCTTGCCCCACTTGTCCTCGAGGTTCTTGAACACGGCGTCGATGCTGTCGAGATTGGTGACGTCGCAGTCTCCGGCCATGAAGGCGTCGAGTTCCTGAGCCAGCGGCTCGACGCGCTTCTTCAGCGCTTCGCCCTGCCAGGTGAAAGCGATTTCGGCTCCCTGTTCATGGCAGGCCTTGGCGATACCCCACGCGATCGAGCGATTGTTTGCGACGCCCATGATGATGCCGCGCTTGCCTGCCATAAGGCCGGAACCTTGAGCCATGTTTTGCTCCCTAAGACTTTCGATTGACCCTGCCTATGGCATAGCCGGCATCACGGTTCAAGATTGCGCCGGATCATCAACTGTAAGGCAGCGTAACAAAGGGTGTGATCGTTACAAATACTTCATAAAAACAGGCCTTCGCGCATGACGCGCATCAAATCGGTGACCTTGTCGTCAGGCTTTTCCCACAGCATGACGCGCAGTTCGACGGCCAGCGCGCCGCGGCCGCCTTCGTCATTCGGCAGGCCGAGGTCGTCGAGGCGGATTACCTGGTCGGAGCTCGACCAGGCCGGAATGGTCACGGCGAGCGGCCCGTTGGGCGTCTCGACGGTGGCCTCGCAACCCAGCACCGCATCCTCAAGCGTGATCGGCAGGACCGTCTTGAGGTCGTAGCCGTCGACGGTGAATTTGTCGTTTTTGGCCACGCGCACGGTGACCGCCACGTCGCCACGGCTCATGCCCTGCAGCTTGAGGCCCTGGCCCCTGAGCCGCACCACGTGCCCCTGGGTGACGCCGCTTTCAAGTGGAACGCGCAGTTCGCGGCCGTCCGACAGCGTGATCGGCACCGGCTTCTGCGCCAGCAGGTCGTCGATCGTCACTGTTGCCTCGACCACCAGGTCGGGCGCCTTTTCCGGCGGCGGCTGGATGCCGCGAATGCGACGCACGAAAGAGCTCAGCAATTCGATCGGCGCGAGGATGGAGACCGGCCTGGGCGCGCCGGACGGCTCGCTGTTCTCCGCGCGTTCGGCTTCAGCCTCGGTTTCGCGCTTCAGCGTTTCGGCCGCCGCTGCCGCTTCGGGCGTATCGCCGAAGATGCGTGAGACGACGGCTTCGGGGCTTTCGCCCGCGCCATCCGGCTTGGCCTGATTCTGCGTCTGGCCCGGCGGCTGAGCTTGCGCCTGTGGCTGAGGTTGTGCCTGTGGCTGAGGTTGTGCCTGTGGCTGAGGTTGTGCCTGGGCGCCGCCGGTCTGGGCTTGAGCCTTTTCCGGTTTGGCCTGAGCGGCCTGAGCCTGAGCCTGGGTCTGCTTGTCTAGTTTCGCCTTCTCGGCTTCGGCGCGTGCCAGTTCGGCGAGGATCCGCTCGGCATTCGCCTTGGCGATCTTGGCCTTCTCGGCCGCCTCGCGGGCCGACTGGCGCTGCTGCATGATCGTCTGTTCCCGCTCAAGAGCTTCGACCTTGTCGCGGTGCTGGTCATAGCGGCTCCGCTTTGTCGGGTCCTTCAGCACCTCGTAGGCGCGGCCGATCTCGGTGAAGTTCCGATTGGCGTCGGGGTCGTCGCGGTTCTGGTCGGGGTGCACGCTTTTCGCCTTCATCCGCCAGGCCGACTTGATTTCGTCGGCTCCCGCATCGCGCTTTACGCCGAGCACTGAATAAAAATCGCGCATCTAGGCCACCAACTAAGAATAGACCGGCATTGCCATTCTTGGCGAATGCGCAGGCAAGAAACACCGACCGGTCCGCAGTCATCATGGCGGTCCGGCTTCATAATTCTCAGAGTATGGCAAGAAGATGCTAATCAGTGGTTACGCGGCAACCCCGGCGATCCGGGCCGGATCTGCTGCCGCCAAGGGAGTTCAGGGCTGACGGCTGAAGCTCATCAACTGCCACTGGCCGGAGCCCGCAGTGCAGGTCTTTCCGGAAAAATAGGCGATGCCCTCGTAGGAATGACGGGTCGTCGAGAAGTTGCGGCACACGACGCCGTTCGACTTCTGCTCTTCGATCGCCGTGACCACGCCGGCGCTGCCGGTCGTTGCGTTGGCCCAGGGCAGCGGGCTGCTGGTCCGCGACAGATCCGCGGAGGAGACGGCATTCTGCACCGTCAGTTCGTCGGAGCGACCTTCCGCGGTATTCTTCTGCGCCACGGTATTGGTGGAAATCGACCGATCCACATCCGAGCCGAAGAGGTCCATGCCGCCACCGAAGCAACCGCTGATCGGCAATGTCGCGGCGAGAACGATGAGCAATCTGCTTTTACCCAAAGGCCCGCCCTTTTTGCGCTCGTTCGACTTTGCTATGTCTCTCAATGGGCGTCCTGTCCAGTGTTAAGACCTGGGCAATCATGATGAAGTTCGGGAGCATTTGAATCAATATGTCAGAGACTGGGTTAACAAGCAGTGACTTCACCGAGGAAAACGAACCTTTCGCGCTGTTCGGTACGTGGTTGAAGGATGCAGAGGCCTCGGAGATCAACGATCCCAACGCAGTAGCGGTTGCGACCGTGGATGAGAACGGCTTGCCGAATGTGCGCATGGTCCTGCTCAAGGACTTCGATTCCCGAGGGTTTGTGTTCTACACGAATTTCGAGAGCCAGAAGGGACAGGAAATTCTCGGCCAGAAGAAGGCAGCGATGTGCTTTCATTGGAAATCGCTGCGTCGTCAGGTACGCCTGCGCGGCGAGGTCGAGGTGGTTTCCGATGAGGAAGCCGACATCTATTACCGCTCCCGGCCGCTCGGCAGCCGCATCGGCGCCTGGGCCTCGAAGCAGTCGCGCCCGCTGGAAGGCCGGTTCGCCCTGGAAAAGGCCGTGGCCGAATACACCGCCCGTTATGCGTTCGGCGAGGTTCCGCGGCCGGCGCACTGGTCCGGCTTCCGCATCAGGCCGGTTTCGATCGAGTTCTGGCACGACCGCAAGTTTCGCCTGCACGACCGCATCGAGTTTCGCCGCGAAACGCCGGATGCGCCTTGGCACAAGGTGCGGATGTATCCTTGATCGCCATGGCCTGGGCGGCGGGTTTCTCGCCGGCCTGGCCGTCCGGGCGGATCAGCCGGTCAGACGGAAGGGAATGCCGGAGGCAAGCGCCGCGACATAGCGCGGCTTCTGGTAATAGCCGTTGAGCGAGATGCGCGGCAGGAGCAACGGCGCGGCAAGCGCCGCGGCATCGACCGTCCCCGCCCGGGTCGTCACCGCAAGGGTGAAGCCGGCCCTGGCGGCGAGTGCCGCGATACGGTTCGTGGCGCTGCGCGCATCGCCGTATGGATAGGCGAAGCTGGTCGGCCGCCGGCCCGTCAGCGTCTCGACATAGTCGGCGCTGCCCGAAAGTTCGTTCAGTGCTTCCGCGTCGGTGAGAAAATCCAGGGCGCGGTGGCTCAGCGTATGGGCGCCGAGGCTGGCCAGCGGATGGCGCGCCAGCGTCTTCAGTTCCTCTGCCGTCATCACCAATTGCGCGACCATTGCCCTCGGATCGATGCCGACGCTACGCGCCGCCGCGTCGAGCCGGGCGATCGCCAGGCTTTCCTCAGGTCCGCAGATCGCGTCGCAGATGAGATCGCAAACCGCCCGCTTCGCCGCGATCGAAGTGACGGCGTGGGTCTTCGGGCCGCTGTCGGTTTCGATGGTGAAGCGGTCGGTGGCGTTGAGCAGGGCTTCTGCGGTTTCCCACCACAGGGTGTGGCTGCGTTCGCTGAACCCCTTGGTGACGAAGACGGTGAAGGGCACTCCGTGCCGTTCGAAGACGGGCAGGGCATGTTCGGCATTGTCACGATAGCCGTCGTCCAGCGTAAAAACGGCGAAAGGCGCTCCGTCCGGCGCGGCGGCGAGCAGGTGCGGCACCTCGTCGAGTGCTACGAACTGGTAGCCCTCGGCCTTCAGCTGCCGGATCGCCGCGTCCAGGAAGTCCGGCGTGATCTCGAGATGACCGTTCGCATCGAGCGGCGGCGGTCGGTGCGGCCGCACATGGTGCAGGGTGAAGATCGCGCCGCGACCGCGCGCCGCACGCATGGTGCCGAGCCGGCTGAGAAGCCGGGACGCTTCCAGCCCGCCGGTGATCGCGGCCTTGCGCACGAAGCCTTTCAGGTTGGCCTTCATTGTCCTCGCCCGGTTTTGCGTCGCAACATATCGCTCTCCAGACTATGCGGGTGGCGTTAAGCCTTGCTGAATGGCGTCTGCCTGTTTTTGTCGTGCGGCCTCGACCGATGCGACCGGGGGCGGTTATCGCATGAGCGTCACCGCACGGCGCGCCGCCAGCGAGGCGGGGATCGCCCAGATGAGCGCTATGGCGAAGGTGAGCGTCAGCACGCCGCGCATGGCCTCGGCGGATTGCGCCACGGCCAGTCCCGCGCCGTTGGCGCTGATTCCCGCAAGGGCCGCGCCGAGTGCGAAGCCCGCCGATTGCAGCGTCGGCAGCAGCGCCGAGGTCTTGTCGCGTTCATGACCTGGCGTCGCCTCCATCAGCATCTGGCTGAGATAACCCCAGCTCAAGCCGAAGGCCGCGCCGATGGTAACCTGCGCGACGGCAAGCATGGCGATGTTCACCGTCCCGATCGCGCCGGCAAGCGTGGCAAAGCCGAGGACCAGCAGCAGGGGGCCGAGCCAGATCGCCGTCTGCCGCGACCGCTCGGCCCTGAGGTTGGCGACGCCGATCGCGGTCATGCTCCAGCTGATCGCCATCAGCGCGCCGAGCGCGCCGGCGAGCGTCGGGCGGTAGCCGAACAGATATTGCAGCGAATAGACCAGATAGACGCTGCTGGTTGCCTGCGAGAGCGGCATGAGCAGGATGACCCAGAGGCCAAGACCGAGAGGCGAGCGGGTGGAAAACGCACCCTGTGGCAGGATCGAATCCTCCGCGCGCCGGTCGAGGCGGACCGCGCCGAGCACCAGAACCAGCGATCCGGCAATCATGGCCGCCGTGGCGAGGGCGGAGCCGGCAAGCCCCGCCACCAGCATGGCGACGAGGCCGGCCGACAGCAGGCTCAGCCTGAGTGTGGGAAATTGCAGCCGCCGACCCGCTTCGGAACCTGACGGTACGAGGATGAGCGCGAGCAGCAGAAAGAGGGCAATGAGCGGCGCATTGACGAGAAAGGCCCCCCGCCAGGAAAAGGCTTCCGTCAGCGAGCCGGCCAGCACCGGACCGCCGAAGGCGGCGATCGCCCAGACGCTCGCTTCCGCGCCGAACACTTTCGGCACCAGCGCGGGCGGGAACATTTCGGGGATCAGCGCGTAGCAGATGGCGGCGATGATGCCTTCGCCGATGCCCTGGCAGATCCGCCCGAAGAGCACGGTATTCATGTCCGAGGCGAAGGCGGCCGCCAGTGTGCCGGCCAGGAAGAGCAGGGCGGCGGCGAAAAGGACGGTCCTTGCGCCGTAGCGCTGTTTGAGCAGGGCGGCGCTGGCGCCCGCGACGATCGACGCGACCAGATAGAGCGTCATCGACCACGGCAACAGTTCCGCACCGCCGATCTCGCCGACCGCCGTCGGTAACACGGTGCTGACCAGGAAGCCGTTGAAGGCATAGAGTGCCACCCCCATGCACAGCATCGTCGTCGTCGCCAGATAGCGCGGGGCGAGAAGTTCGGCCCAGCGGCCGCTCGCCTCGTTCTCCGGCACAGGGCTGGAGTTGGCGGCAGCCGGCGATCCCGCGACGTTCGGCACTTCTGTCTCTGGCAGCATGGATCCTGTTTCCTCGTCCTGGATTGCGGTCGGATCGGAACCTACAATCTCAACTTAGGTTGAGGTAAAGAGGCAAGTTGAAGAATTTGCAGAGGCTCGACGACGGACAAGAGAACCAGGGCGGCGGCGCTCCCGTTCGATCCATCCACTTCTCTATCATAAGGATTGGGCCGCCACAGGATGGGCATCCATCCGCCACCCATCCCATGCATCCTCCAACCGCCTTCCGGAGCATCCCGCGCGAAAATTGCTGGACTCCGTCAAGTAAATATCTAGACTGCCGTGGCACACCACAGGAGGTCCGACAAGCATGACGTCTGCGCGTCGCATGGATGGAAAGATATGCCTGGTCACGGGCGGCGGAACGGGCATCGGCAGGGCGGCCGCGTTGCAGATGGCGCGCGAAGGCGCCACGGCCGTGGTGATCGCCGGCAGGCGCGAGCCGGAGGGCGAGGCGGTAGCGGCCGCCTGCCGTGATCTGGGTTCGCAGGCGGTCTTCCTGATGGCCGACGTTACGCGCGAAGCGGATGTCGAGGCGATGGTGACGGGGACGCTCGACCGTTTCGGCCGGCTGGACGTGGCCTTTGACAATGCCGGCTTTCAGGAGCGCCGCGCGCCGATCGAAGACCAGGACGACGCCACCTATGCCGCCGTTTTCGACACGAACGTGCGCGGCGTCTTCCATTGCCTCCGGTATCAGATCCCGGCCATGCGGAAGACCGGCGGCGGCGCGATCGTCATCAATGCCTCGGTCAGCGGCATCCGCAATCCGAACCCCGGCTTCGCGCTCTACAATGCCTCGAAGGCCGCCGTCATCGCCATGATGCGCACCGCCGCCATCGAGAATGCCGCCCGCGGCGTGCGCATCAATGCCGTGGCGCCGGGCAGGGTGGTGACGGACATGATGCTGGCTGCCGGCGTCGGCGACGTGGCGACCGTGGCCGCCGGCCTGCCCTTGCGGCGCATGGGGCAGCCTGAGGAAGTGGCGGAGGCCGTCCTTTGGCTTGCCTCGGACGCAACCTCCTATATTGTCGGTCATGTTCTGGCCGCGGATGGTGGATTTCTTGCTGCATGAGGCTGCTTTTGTCGGCAGATCCAGCCTCGTGTCATTTACCCTTTGTTTACTCTCTTCATGAAACTTTTAGTTAACTTTCGTACTGAGGGCGCTGCACCGCAAAACTCTCGCCCCAATTCTGCTTTAGTGAAGCCGTCGTCTACCGGGCGGCATAACTCGCCGCCGGATTTCGACGCTCCGTTACGTTAAGCCTGCCCTTGGAGGATTCATGAACAAGCTGTTGATCGCGTTGACGTTCCTCGTTGCGATCGCATCATCGTCCACCTCCGCGACAGCCGGAAGCGCCCAGCTTCTCCTCGATGCTCGCACCGGCGAGGTTCTGGCGTCGGAAAACCCCGACAGCCTCAATCACCCGGCCTCGCTGACGAAAATGATGACTCTGTACATGACGTTCGACGCGATTCGCCGCGGCGAATTGTCCTGGGACAGCCGCGTGCCCTTCTCGAAATATGCCGCTTCGCGTCCGCCGACCAAGCTCCGCGTCAAGGCGGGCGATGCCGTCACCGTGAAGGAAGCGGTGCTCGGCATGATCGTGCAGTCGGCCAATGACGCCGCAGCCGCGATGGCGGAAAAGCTCGGTGGCACCGAGAGTGAATTCGCCGCGATGATGACTACGAAAGCCCGCTCGCTCGGCATGTCGAAGACCATTTTCGTCAATGCCTCCGGCCTTCCCGACGACCGGCAGATCACCACGGCGCGCGACATGTCCACCCTCGGCATCGCGCTGCTGCGGGACTTCCCGCAGGAATACAAGCTGTTCAACACCAAGAGTTTCGCCTTCCGTGGCCGCACGATCAACGGCCACAACAATCTGATGTACCGCTACAAGGGCATGGACGGCATCAAGACCGGCTATACCAATGCTTCCGGCTTCAACCTCGTCAGCGCCGTGAGAGATGGCGATCGCCGGGTGATCGGCGTAGTCATGGGCGGCCGCTCGGCGGCAAGCCGCGACAAGGTCATGGAAAAGCTGATCGCCGGCAACATTGCCAAGGCCTCGCGCGGATCAACGCTGCTGGCCAGCAATTCGACCCGCGTCGGCATGGACCTGGCGCGCCTGGGTGACGATGTCCCGGTTCCGGCACCCCGCCAGGATGCGGTGGCCGCTGTGATCGGCTTGGCAAACGCAAGTCCGGTCGCCGCCTCCATGCTTGGAACGGCCTATGCCAAGCCGGTGGAAATGGCCGCGGCCGACGTCTCGAGCGACGTCCCCGCCTTGACGCCTGAGGCGGAAATCCCCCTCGCCGCGCCGAAGGCGGAGGCCCGGATGGTTGGCGGATGGCAGATCCAGATCGCCGCCGCCGCCAGCGCCAAGGCCGCGATGGATCTTCTCGCCGACGCCAAGGCAAAGATCGGCGGCCCGTTGAACGATCGCGACACCTATACCGAGGCCGTGACCCGCGACGGCTCGACCTTCTACCGCGCCCGCTTCACCGGCTTTACCAGCAAGACCGAGGCTCGCTCGGCCTGCGACAAGTTGGTCAAGAACCGCTACGACTGCGTGCTGATGCCTGCGAGGGGCTGACCGAGGGGCGCATGCCGTGCCCCCGCTTCGCTAGCCCTGGTCTTCCCAGTGAGGTCGCGGGCCAGCTTCCCAAGCTCTTCGACAAGCCGTGCCGGTACATCCATGCGTTCGTGCAGGATGCTCATGACGCCGATCTTGTCGCGCTCGCCAAATCCTATCCTGGGTCGCATTCGCCGCCGGATAGAACAGATAGCCCATTCGGTCAGGCTTTCTTGTTTCGCTGGATCACATCTTCGGCCGAGACGGAGACGTACACGTCCTCGTCCGCCCGCATCGCCTCTGTGAAATGTTCGCCGATCCAGGCAGATGCCGCTGATTGCGCCTGCCGGTCGCGGCTGACCAGCGCACGGATATAGTCGTCGGCATCCCGATAGGGACCGCCCTTGGCGACCTGCCGACGGACATGCTCATGCAAATCGTCGCTGAGCGTCACTTGAATGCTGCTCTTGCCCATGGCTCGTCCCATCCAACTCGCGAAATGATGTTCCGCGTCGGTCCCGGTGTCAACAATTCCGCGTGTCCGCGTCAGGCACGACCGGCAGATGTCTCCGCAAGCTGCCTTAAGCCCGCGTTCCGCCCACCGTCACCTGGTCCATCCGCAGATGCGGCTGGCCGACGCCGACCGGGACCCATTGGCCGGCCTTGCCGCAATTGCCGATGCCCTTGTCGAGCGCCATGTCGTTGCCGACCATGGAAATGCGCTTCATCGCTTCGGGACCGTTGCCGATCAGCATGGCGCCCTTGACCGGCGCGCCGATCTTGCCGTTCTCGATCATGTAGGCCTCGGTGCAGCCGAAGACGAACTTGCCCGAGGTGATATCGACCTGCCCGCCGCCGAAGGAGACGGCATAGATGCCGTTCTTGACGGACGAGATGATCTCTTCCGGGCTCTTGTCGCCACCGAGCATGTAGGTGTTGGTCATGCGCGGCATCGGCTGGTGCGAATAGCCCTGGCGGCGGCCGTTGCCGGTCGCCTTCATGCCCATCAGCCGGGCGTTCTGGCGGTCCTGCATGTAGCCGACGAGGCGACCGTTCTCGATCAGCACGTTATAGGCTGAGGGCGTGCCCTCGTCGTCGATGGTGATCGAGCCGCGCCGCGCGTCGATCGTGCCGTCGTCGACCACGGTCACGCCGGGGGCGGCGACCATCTCGCCCAGCAGGCCGGCGAAGGCCGAGGTCTTCTTGCGGTTGAAGTCGCCTTCGAGCCCGTGGCCGACCGCCTCGTGCAGCATGACGCCCGGCCAGCCGTTTCCGAGCACCACGTCCATGGTGCCGGCCGGCGCGTCGATCGCCTCGAGATTGACCAGCGCCTGGCGCAGCGCCTCGTCGGCGCCGTGCTGCCAGCTCTCTTCCGTCAGGAAGTCGGAAAAGGCCATGCGGCCGCCCGTACCATAGGAGCCGCTTTCCTGCCGGTCGCCCTTGCCGGCGATGACGGAAATGTTGATCCGCGTCATCGGCCGGATGTCGCGCACCCGGTGACCGTCGGCGCGCAGGATCTCCACTACCTGCCAGCTCGCCGCGATCGAGGCGGTGACCTGGCGGACGGTATCGCCCTTGTCGCGCAGATAGGCGTCGATCTCGGCGAGCAGCTTGACCTTCTCCTCGAAGGACGGCGCGCCGATCGGATTGCCCTCGCCGTAGAGCTTGGCATTGGTGCGCTGTGGGGCGCTGGCATAGGAGCCGGAATAACCGTGGGTCACGGCGCCGACCGCATCGGCGGCGCGCGACAGTGCGGCGAGCGAAAGCTCTCCCGCATGGGCATAGCCGACCGCTTCGCCGGCGACGGCCCGCAGGCCGAATCCCTGGTCGGTGTTGAAGCTGCCGCCCTTCAGGCGCCCGTTGTCGAAGGTCAGTGATTCCGCCTGGGCGTGCTCGACGAACAACTCCCCGTCATCGGCGCCGGCGAGTGCTTTCGACACATGCTGACGCAGCGTCATTTCGTCGCAGTCGAAGAGGCCGAGAAGGTCGGTGGTCATGGAAATCTCCTTGTAGTGCTCGTTCCGATGTAGGCGCATTGCGACCTGCGGACAAGGTTCGACCGGAGCCATGGCCCCGGTCGCGCGTCACTTTATAATGATGAAGGCAGCGGATGTTCTCAGGGCAGCTTGTCGTAGCCCTCGGCGAAGCCCGCGAGCTCGATCGGAATGCCGACCCGGTCCTGGTCGGCCGATTCGCGCAGCGCGAAGACCGCGTTCTTGCCGGCGCGCAGGATCTTCATCAGCTCCTCGTCGATCTCGACTTCGACATAGCAGCCTTCGGAGAAGCAGCGGGTGAAATAGGCGCGGCCGATATTGTTGCCGTCGACATAGAGCTCCATGCCGTCTTTCAGCAGAACCCCGAGCGGGGCGAGGATGCGCAGGATCTTCGCCTTGCGGTCCGCGGTCTTCAGCACCACCACGGACAGACCCACTTCGGGCCGGTCCTCGGCGATCACGTTCTGCATCAGCGCGCATTGCTCAGTGGAGGCGCCGGCCGGCGTATCGCAGATCACCGACCACGCACCATGATTGGAACGGATGGTTCCGGGCTGCTGTTGCTGGGCCTTAACCGGAGCGACGAGCGCGGCAACGGCGATGGCGCTTGCGATCAGGCCCGACCGGTAAAGTCTAGGAAGACCCATGGGTACCTCTGGAAATCGAATCATCCCTGACATTCATGGCGTCCGGGCGGGCAAAATGAAAGCCCCGACCCGTGTTTTCCAAGGGAGTGAGGCTTAATTGCGACCGCTGTTGCAGCCGTGCCGGCCGCCACGGGCAATGCAGGCCGGATTGTCGGTGGATGGCTCGCGAGCGGAATTGATGAACAGCAAAAATGCGGCCGTGGCATTTGCCCGGGCGTATTGCGAATGCGGCCAATCTGTGATTTTAAACGCTGATGATAGCATGAATTTCGCGTATTGATTTGATGTGGATCAAACGCTTGTGGGAGAGACATCGTGATAAAGAGAGCTTTTGCAGCTTTGGCCGCCCTGGCCTGTCTGCTTTTCGCCTCCGGCAGCTTTGCAGACCAGCCGACCGAGTGGCAGATGGACTTGCAACAGGCGGCGACGCCGATCATGGAGCAGATTCGCTGGTTTGAGAACTACACCCTGTGGTTCATCGTTCCGATCACGGTCTTCGTCCTCCTTCTCCTGGTCGTGGTCGCCGTGCGCTTCCGCGCCGCCGCCAACCCGGTTCCCTCGAAGACGAGCCACAATACGGCGATCGAGATTGTCTGGACCGTCGGTCCGGTTCTGATCCTGCTGTTCTTCGCGATCCCGTCCTTCAACCTGCTTTCCGCCCAGCTCACCCAGCCGGAAAATCCGGACGTGACGGTCAAGGCGACGGCCACCCAGTGGCAGTGGAACTACGAATACCAGGGCGGCACGGAAGTGGCCTTCGACAGCTACATGCTGAAGGAAGAAGACCGCGCTGCCGCCGGCAAGGAAGACAAGAGCGTCTATCCGCGCCTGCTCGCCGTCGATAACGAAATGATCGTTCCGGTCGGCAAGACCGTGCGCATGCTCGTCACCGCCGCGCCGACCGACGTCATCCACGCCTTCGCCATGCCGGCCTTCGGCGTCAAGATCGATGCCGTTCCGGGACGTCTGAACGAAACCTGGTTCCGCGCCGATCGCGAAGGCCTTTACTACGGCCAGTGTTCGGAACTCTGCGGCAAGGACCATGCCTTCATGCCGATCGCCATCCGTGTCGTGTCGGCTGACAAGTATGCCGCCTGGCTCGAGGCTGCTGCGTCGGATCTCGCCGGTGCCAACAAGGCACTCATGGCTGCGGTGGACGGTGCGGACAAGTCCGTGCAGCTCGCCGACAACGTTTCGAACTAAGGAAGAGGAGTGCGGACAATGGCTGGACCTGTTGCCCACGACGATCACGCCCACGGTCACGGCGCGCATCACGACAATCATGACCACAAGCCCGGTTTCTTCACCCGTTGGTTCTTCTCGACCAACCACAAGGACATCGGCACCCTCTACCTGATCTTCGCAATCTTCGCCGGCCTCGTCGGCGGTGCGCTCTCCGTCGCCATGCGCATGGAGCTGCAGGAGCCCGGCATCCAGATCTTCCATGGTCTGGCCTCGATCGTTTACGGCTTCGAGGGCGATGCTGCCATCGACGGCGGCAAGCACATGTTCAACGTGTTCACCACCGCGCACGCTCTGATCATGATCTTCTTCATGGTCATGCCGGCCCTCATCGGCGGTTTCGCCAACTGGATGATCCCGATCATGATCGGCGCTCCGGACATGGCCTTCCCGCGCCTCAACAACATCTCCTTCTGGCTGGTCATTCCCGCCTTCCTGCTGCTGGTGCTGTCGATGTTCGTCGAAGGCCCGGCCGGCGCCTATGGCGTCGGTGGCGGCTGGACGCTCTATCCGCCGCTTGCGACCTCCGGCCAGCCCGGTCCGGCCGTCGACCTGGCGATCTTCGCTATCCACATCTCGGGTGCCTCGTCGATCCTCGGTGCGATCAACTTCATCACCACCATCCTCAACATGCGCGCCCCGGGCATGACGCTGCACAAGATGCCGCTCTTCGCCTGGTCGGTGCTCGTCACCGCCTTCCTGCTGTTGCTCTCGCTGCCGGTTCTGGCAGGCGGCATCACCATGCTTCTGACCGACCGCAACTTCGGCACGACCTTCTTCGCGCCGGAAGGCGGCGGTGACCCGATCCTGTTCCAGCACCTGTTCTGGTTCTTCGGTCACCCGGAAGTGTACATCCTGATCCTGCCCGGCTTCGGCATCATCAGCCACATCGTCTCGACCTTCTCGAAGAAGCCGGTCTTCGGCTATCTCGGCATGGCCTACGCCATGGTCGCGATCGGCGCCGTCGGCTTCATCGTCTGGGCCCACCACATGTACACGGTCGGCCTGTCGCTCGCCGCCCAGCGTTACTTCCTGTTCGCCACGATGGTTATCGCGGTGCCGACCGGCATCAAGATCTTCTCGTGGATCGCCACGATGTGGGGCGGTTCGCTGTCCTTCCGCACGCCCATGGTCTGGGCGATCGGCTTCATCTTCCTGTTCACCGTCGGTGGCGTCACCGGCGTACAGTTGGCCAATGCCGGTCTCGACCGCTCGCTGCACGACACCTACTACGTGGTTGCCCACTTCCACTACGTTCTGTCGCTCGGCGCCGTGTTCGCCATCTTCGCCGCCTGGTACTACTGGTTCCCGAAGATGACCGGCTACATGTACTCGGAATTCCTCGGCAAGCTGCACTTCTGGGTGATGTTCGTCGGCGTCAACATGGTGTTCTTCCCGCAGCACTTCCTCGGCCTCGCCGGCATGCCGCGCCGTTACATCGACTATCCGGACGCATTCGCCGGCTGGAACTATGTCTCGTCGATCGGCTCCTACATCTCGGCCTTTGCCGTGCTGATCTTCCTGGTCGGCGTCTTCGAAGCCTTCGCCAAGAAGCGCATCGCCGGCAACAATCCGTGGGGTGAGGGTGCGACCACGCTCGAATGGCAGCTGTCTTCGCCGCCGCCGTTCCACCAGTGGGAGCAGTTGCCGCGCATCAAGTAAGCGGCAGGCCTGGCCTCAACGCATAGCGGATGCCGCGCCCTTCGGTGGCGCGGCATCCGAAAAGAACAGACAAGCATGGGACGGAGACAATGACCGTAATTGATAGTCGCGACCTCGCGGGGCTCGAAGGCGAAGTCCGCCTTTCGGAAGCCACTGCGCGCGATTTCTTCGCGCTTCTGAAGCCGCGCGTCATGTCGCTCGTCGTCTTTACCGCCTTTGCCGGCCTGGTGCTGGCCCCGGGCGACATCAATCCCTTTCTCGGCTTCATCGCCATCCTGTGCATCGCCGTCGGCGCCGGAGCCTCCGGCGCGCTCAACATGTGGTACGATGCCGACATCGACGCCGTCATGACGCGGACGGCCTCGCGCCCGATCCCGGCCGGCCGCATCGCGCCTTCAGAAGCGCTCGCCTTCGGCCTGATCCTGTCGGTTTTCTCGGTCTCGATCCTCGGCCTCACCGTCAACTGGTTCTCGGCCGGCCTGCTCGCCTTCACCATCTTCTTCTATGCCGTCGTCTATACGATGTGGCTGAAGCGCTCGACGCCGCAGAACATCGTCATCGGCGGTGCCGCCGGCGCTTTCCCGCCCATGGTCGGCTGGGCCTGCGTGACGGGCGGCGTGTCGCTCGACAGCATCGTGCTTTTCATGATCATCTTCCTCTGGACGCCGGCCCATTTCTGGGCGCTGGCGCTGTTCAAGATGCGTGATTACGGCGCCGTCGGCGTGCCGATGCTGCCGAACGTGTCGGGCGAGCGCGTCACCAAGCACCAGATCGCGCTCTACGCGGTGCTGACTGCTGTGACCGCCGTCATCCCGACCGTCACCGGTCTCGCATCGCTCTACTACGGCCTGTTTGCCGGGGCTCTCGGCGTCTGTCTCGTCATCTGTTCCATCGCCGTCTGGCGCATGCCGGACGGCGACGAGAAGATGGTCCCGGCCAAGAAGCTGTTCGCCTATTCGATCGTCTATCTCTTCGCGATTTTCTCGGCCCTATTGGTCGATCATTACGTCGCGACCCTCGCGACGCTTTTCGGAGGTGCCGCCTGATGGAAACCATCAAGCTGAATGATGCGCAGAAGAAGTCGCGCCGCGGACGCAACATCGCGCTCGGCATCGTGCTCGCCGCGCTTGTCGCCATTTTCTACGTCGTGACGCTGATCAAGTTCGGCGCGGTCGGCAATTGAGAGCAGGGGAGACGCGCGTGGCGATGACAGGCAACGAAACGACGGCGACACCGCGCGGCAACGCGAGGATCCTGGTTGCCTGCGTTGTTTTCGTCGGCTGCATGCTCGGCGTTTCCTTCGCGTCGGTTCCGCTCTATCGGCTGTTCTGCCAGGTGACCGGCTATAACGGCACGACGCAGCGCGTCGAGCAGGTCTCCGATGTGATCCTCGACAAGTCGATCAAGGTGACGTTCGACGCCAATGTGTCTTCGGGCCTCAACTGGGAATTCAAGCCGGTCGACCGGTCTATCACGCCGAAGATCGGCGAGACGGTGCAGATCAACTATACCGCCACCAACCGTTCTCCGGTTGCGACCACGGGTCAGGCGATCTTCAACGTGACGCCGATGGAAGCGGCGGCCTATTTCAACAAGGTCGAATGCTTCTGCTTCACCGAAACCGAGCTGAAGCCCGGCGAAAGCCTGGAAATGCCGGTGGTCTTCTTCATCGATCCGGCCATTGTCGAGGCCGCCGAGACGAAGGACATCGGAACGATTACGCTGTCCTACACCTTCTATCCGCATGAGGGGGAGAAGCCTGTGGCATCGCTGCCGCAGCAGGGTGACAAGGGACAGCCGAAACTGTGAGAGGAGGGGTCCGGTCCGCCGGGCTCTAAGGAAATTTGACATTCGGGGATTGCTGACATGGCCGAAGCGCATCAGAAGAATCACGACTACCACATCATCGATCCGAGCCCCTGGCCGCTTCTGGCCTCGATCGGCGCCTTCATCCTTACCTTCGGCGGCGTGGCTTACATGCGCTATCTGTCGGGCGGATCGTTCAAGATGTTCGGTCTCGAACTGGCCAATCCTTGGCTGTTCTATATCGGCCTGGCCATCGTCCTCTACACGATGATCGGCTGGTGGTCGGACACCATCAAGGAAGCCCACGAAGGCGCCCATACCCGCGTCGTGTCGCTGCACCTGCGCTATGGCATGATCATGTTCATCGCTTCCGAAGTGATGTTCTTCGTCGCCTGGTTCTGGGCCTTCTTCGATGCCAGCCTGTTCGCCAACGAAGCGATCCAGGCGAGCCGCGTCGAGTTCACCGGCGGCCACTGGCCGCCGCAGGGCATCGAAGTCCTCGATCCCTGGCACCTGCCGCTCTACAACACCATCATCCTGCTGCTGTCGGGCACGACGCTCACCTGGGCCCATCACGCGATGCTGCACAATGACCGCAAGGGTCTGGTCAGCGGTCTGGTGCTGACGGTCGTGCTCGGCGTCCTGTTCTCGGCCGTTCAGGCCTACGAATATGCCCACGCCCCGTTCGGCTTCAAGGAAAGCATCTATGGTGCGACCTTCTTCATGGCGACCGGCTTCCACGGTTTCCACGTGCTCGTCGGCACGATCTTCCTGACGGTCTGCCTGCTGCGCGCGATGAAGGGCGATTTCACCCCGAAGCAGCATTTCGGCCTCGAAGCCGCCGCCTGGTACTGGCACTTCGTCGACGTGGTCTGGCTCTTCCTGTTCTTCACCATCTATGTCTGGGGTGGCTGGGGCGCACCGCTCGCCCACGGTTGATCCGGACGAGACGGCAAGAGACACAGGCGGCACCTGCGGGTGCCGCTTTTTTTGTAGCCGGGGACAGCCGTCCTCTACCGCAAGGCAAAGCCACGACGCATTTGCCGTTCGTCGATCGGGGCGTATAAGCCAGGATCAGGATATCGCGGCTGGTGGCGGCAAGGCCGGTCAACGCGCAGCTGAAAGGAAGATCATGAACGAGGACAACGCCCATTTCGCGCCGGTCGATCCGGTCAAGGCCGGACTGACCGCCTCGTGCCCGCGCTGCGGCCAGGGTCGCCTGTTCGACGGCTACTCCAAGGTCAAGCCACGCTGCAGCAATTGCGGCCTCGACTATTCCTTCGCCGACTCCGGCGACGGCCCGGCGATCTTCGTCATCCTGCTCGCCGACTTCCTCGTGGTCGGTCTCGCGGTCTGGACCGAACTGACCTACCAGCCGCCCGTCTGGCTGCATTTCGTCCTGTTCGGCCCGATGGCGATCATCGTCTCGCTGTGGCTCTTGCGCACCATCAAGGCGATGCTGATCGCCCTGCAATACCGCAACAAGGCGTCCCAGGGGACGATCGACCATGGCTGAGACGACGCGCCGCGGCCCTGTCCGGCTCGTCTTCACCGTCGTGGCGGTTGCCGCCGCGATGGCGATCCTGCTGTCGCTCGGCACCTGGCAGGTAAAGCGGCTCCATTGGAAGGAGGCGCTGATCGCCGACATCGAGGTGCGCCGCAACGCAGCCCCCCTCGATCTGGCCGGCATCGAGGCGGTCCTGGCCAAGGGCGGCGACGTCGATTACCGGGCAGCGGAGGCCGAAGGCACCTATCTCAACGACAAGGAGCGGCATTTTCTCGCCACCTTCCGCGGTCGCGCCGGCTTCTACGTCTACACGCCGCTCCAGCTGGCAGACGGCCGCTACCTGTTCGTCAACCGCGGCTTCGTGCCCTATGAACTGAAAGAACCCGCGAAGCGCCCCGAGGGGCTGCTGGTCGGTCCGCAATCGGTCGAGGGGCTGGCCCGCGCCCGGCTGAGCGAAAAGCCGTCCTCGCTGGTGCCGGACAATGACGAGGGCAAGAACGTCTTCTACTGGAAGGACCTCGACCGCATGGCGGCCAGCACCGGGCTTGCGGCCGACAAGGTGCTGCCCTTCTTCCTCGATGCCGACGCGACCCCGGTTCCGGGCGGCATGCCGGAAGGCGGGGTGACCGAGATCGACCTGCCCAACAGCCACCTGCAATATGCGATCACCTGGTATGGACTGGCGCTGGCGCTTGCCGGCGTCGTCCTCTACGCGGTCTTTCGCCGCAAGACCTGAACCCGCAGGCGGGGCGGGGCGCACAATGCCTCGCCGGCCTGTTCTTAAGTGCGGCGCGTCCGGGGCGCCCAAGGAGGACTGATGAAACTGATTGCCGATCTGCTGGTCGCCCTGGTGGCGCTTGAACATGTCTATATTCTGGTGCTGGAAATGTTCCTGTGGACCAGGCCCGCCGGCCTGAAAGCCTTCGGCATGAAGCTGCCGCAGGCCGAGGCGACCAAGGTGCTCGCCGCCAATCAGGGCCTCTACAACGGCTTCCTGGCGCTCGGGCTGTTCTGGGCGCTTGCCCAGCCGAACCCCGATTTCGCCTTCCAGCTGAAGCTGTTTTTCCTTGGCTGCGTCTTCGTCGCCGGCCTATATGGAAGCGTGACGGCATCGCGGAAGATCCTCTACATTCAGGCGCTTCCCGCCGTGCTCGCCTTGATCCTTGTCCTGCTGGCTGCCTGATGATGAATGAGACCGTGTCCCGACCACCCCTGACGATCCGCCTGTGCGGCCCGCGCGGCTTTTGCGCCGGCGTCGACCGCGCCATCCAGATCGTCGTCCTGGCGCTCAAGGGCTTCGGCGCCCCGGTCTATGTGCGCCACGAGATCGTCCACAATCGTTATGTGGTCGAGGGGCTGGAGGCCAAGGGCGCGGTCTTCGTCGAGGAACTGGACGAGATCCCCGCCGAGCACCGCGAGAAGCCGGTCGTCTTCTCCGCCCATGGCGTACCGAAATCCGTGCCGGCGGATGCCCAGGCGCGCAATCTCTTCTATCTCGACGCGACCTGCCCGCTGGTCTCCAAGGTTCACAAGCAGGCGATGCGTCACCAGCGCCTTGGCCGCCATGTCGTGCTGATCGGCCATGCCGGCCACCCGGAAGTCATCGGCACCATGGGACAACTGCCCGAAGGCTCGGTGTCGCTGATCGAGACGATCGAGGACGCCGACCGCTACGAGCCGGTCGATGCCGACAATCTCGGCTATGTCACCCAGACGACGCTCTCGGTCGACGACACCGCCGGCGTCATCAAGCGCCTGCAGGAGCGCTTCCCCAATCTGACGGCGCCCTCGGCCGACAGCATCTGCTATGCGACCACCAACCGCCAGGAGGCGGTCAAGCAGGCGGCCCCCGGCTGCGACTTGTTCATCATCGTCGGCGCCCCCAATTCGTCCAACTCCAAGCGTCTCGTCGAAGTGGCGCTCAAGGCGGGAGCGAAACGCTCGCTGTTGGTGCAGCGCGCCGCGGAGATCGACTGGGACGACATCGGCCCGATCGGCACGCTCGGCCTGTCTGCCGGCGCCTCCGCCCCGGAAGTGATCGTCAACGAGATCATCGAGGCCTTTAAGGACCGCTACGCCGCGACCATCGAGCTTGCCGAATTCTCGATCGAGAACGAGCATTTCCTCGTCAACCGCGAACTGCGCGACATCGAACTCACCCACGACGACATGGCCTGGGTGAATGGGTGAGGAACGGTCGGGCGTGCAAGGCACGCCCGAGCAATCGATCCAGTGAATCGATTGCAGTGACGAACGCCCGGAGCCTAAAGCGACGGGCCGGGATACCTTTCCGCATATCCCATTCGACGAGACCCGAGCAATCGATCCGGCGAATCGTTTCTAGCGTCGAACGCGCTGAGCCTTAGCGAAGCGCTGGCACTGCCACGAACAACAGCCAACTTGATAAATACACACAAAATGTGTATAAAGGTCCGCATGAGAAGCGCGGACGTGATCTCGGCCCTGCAACGTGACGGCTGGCTCCTGGTCGCGACCAAGGGCAGCCATCACCAGTTCAAGCATCCTGAAAAGCCCGGACGCGTTACAGTTCCCCACCCGAAGCGTGATATCCCACTCGGCACGCTGAAGAGTATCGAGAAGCAATCGGGTCTGAAATTGAGGTAACGGCATGCAGCACTACATCGGCTTGATCCACAAGGACGTAGACAGCGATTTCGGCGTCTCCTTTCCCGATTTCCCCGGTGTGGTGACGGCTGGAACCGATCTCGATGATGCGCGACGGATGGCTGAGGAGGCTCTGGTTCTGCATGTCGAAGGCATGATCGAGGATGGCGAGGCGATTCCTGAACCGTCTTCGCTTGAGGCGATTATGAGCGATCCGGCCCACAGGGAGGCCGTGGCGGTTCTCATTCCCCTGAGGTCTGCGGCAAAGAAGGCCGTGCGGCTGAATATCACTCTGCCGGAGGATGTCTTGCGGGAAATCGATGCTTACGCTGAAGCCCATGGGCTGACCCGGTCTGGATTTCTCGCCCAGGCTGCTTTGCGCCAGACGAGAGGCGAGGAAAACTCCGGCAATATTCGCGGCTATGCCCTTTCCGCCTAGCCCACACCGCCAAGCACCCCTCGCGCCCCGCCTCCATTTCCTGTGCCCATTTCTCCCTCGGCACTGGCACTCCGTTTTCCCCCGCTGTATGGCTTGCGCTATCATCGGCGGCACAGAGAACGCAGCGCGGGAATTTTTGACGTGGCAGTCTACACCGACATCAACGAAATCGACCTCAAGGCCTTTCTCCAGCAGTACGACGCCGGTGAACTCCTGTCCTACAAGGGCATTGCCGAAGGGGTCGAGAACTCCAACTTCCTGCTGCACACGTCCAAGGCGCCGCTGATCCTGACGCTGTACGAGAAGCGCGTGGAAAAGAACGACTTGCCGTTCTTCCTCGGCCTCATGCACCATCTCGCCGATCGCGGCCTTTCCTGCCCGCTGCCGCTGCCGCGCAAGGACGGCGCGCTGCTGGGCGAGCTTTCCGGCCGCCCGGCGGCGCTGATCTCCTTCCTCGAAGGCATGTGGCTGCGCAAGCCCGAGGCGAAGCATTGCCGGGAAGTCGGCCGCGCGCTGGCCGCCATGCATGTGGCCGGCGAAGGTTTTGACCTCAAGCGTCCCAACGCGCTGTCGCTCGACGGCTGGAAGACGCTCTGGGCGAAATCAAAGGACCGCGCCGACGAGGTCGAGACCGGGCTCGAAGCCGAGGTCGGCAATGAACTGGCCTTTCTGGCGGCGCACTGGCCGGCGGACCTGCCGCAAGGCGTCATCCATGCCGACCTCTTTCCCGACAACGTCTTCTTCCTCGGCGACGAACTGTCCGGCCTGATCGACTTCTATTTCGCCTGCAACGACTTCCTCGTCTACGACCTGTCGATCTGCCTCAATGCCTGGTGCTTCGAGAAGGACGGCGCCTACAACATCACCAAGGGCATGGCGATGATCGAGGGCTACCAGTCCGTGCGTCCGCTCTCCACGGCCGAGATCGAAGCCCTGCCCATCCTGTCGCGCGGCTCGGCCCTGCGCTTCTTCCTGACCCGGCTCTACGACTGGCTGACCACGCCGGCCGGCGCCCTGGTGGTCAAGAAGGACCCGCTCGAATACCTGAAGAAACTGCGCTTCCACCGGCAGGTGGCGACCAGCGCCGAATACGGGCTCACCCCATGAAGCATGTCGATATCTACACGGACGGCGCCTGTTCGGGAAATCCCGGTCCGGGCGGCTGGGGGGCAGTCCTGCGCTATGGCGAGACCGAAAAGGAACTCTTCGGCGGCGAGGCCGACACGACCAACAACCGCATGGAACTGATGGCGGCGATCTCTGCGCTTTCGGCCCTCAAGACGCCGTGCGAGATTGACCTCTATACCGACAGCAAATATGTGATGGACGGTATCTCGAAGTGGATCTTCGGCTGGAAGAAAAACGGCTGGAGGACGGCCGACAAGAAGCCCGTCAAGAACGGCGAACTCTGGCAACAGCTCGACGTCGCCAACCAGAGCCACAAGGTCAAGTGGCACTGGGTCAAGGGCCATGCCGGCCACCCGGAGAACGAACGCGCCGACGAGCTTGCCCGCAAGGGCATGGAACCCTTCAAGAAACCCAATCTCGGGCGCGCCCTGATGCAGGGCCGGTGAGGGCAGGCGTTGTTGCCCGGTCTTGAGTGACGAGCGGTCGTCTGGATCTGCACCTTCTCCCGTGTTCGGGCATAGCCTCGCTTTCCCGCCTTGTCATCTCGCCCGTTGGCCCTATCCTGCTTTGGCAAAAGACCACACAGGGAGAGACACATCATGATCCAGCACTGCGTGTTCCTGCGCTTCAAGGCGGCGACACAAGAGGCCGAGAAGCAGGCGATCTATGACAGCATTGCGGCGCTGAAAGACGTCGTTCCGGGCATGCTGGACGTCAAGTTCGGCCCGAATGTCTCGCCGGAGGGCCTGAACGGCGGTTATCTCGACGGCTTCATCATCACGTTCGAGGACGCCATGGTGCGGGACTATTATCTCAAGCACCCCGACCACGTCGTCGCCGGCGACCGCATCGTCAAGGCGACCGACGGCGGGCTGTCCGGCGTGCTCGTCTTCGACATGGAAATCTAGCCGGGGTCACCGTCCAAATCGACGCGGGGCCTGGAGTGCCCCGGATCTCTTCGCAGCCTGTCCATGAACAGGTCGAGCGAACGCACCATCTGCTCTTCCGGCGGTCGTCGCACCTGCCATTCGGGATAATGGCCGTCGATCCACAGCCGGGCAAGGCCGTAGGCGAAGCCGCGCAATGTCACCATCAGGTCGTCGGCGTCGATGTCGGGGGAGAGCTCGCCGCAACTGCGGGCACGGTCGATCAGGTCGACCATCAGCAGGCGGATGGCCTCGTTTTCGTCGACCAGCCGCGCCGACGACTGGAAGTCGATCAGTGTCCGTGAACTGACGATCTGGAAATGCGTCGGGTTCTCCGTCGCCCAGCGCAGATAGCCGCGCCCGATGGCGCGCAATTGTTCCAGCGGGGAGCGCTCGCCCGCCTCGGCCAAAGCATCCGCCACGGCTGCGGTCAGTCGCGAGATGGCTTGCTCGGCGACGGCCGTGAGCAGAGCGGTCTTGCTGGCGAAATGTCGGAACGGCGCACCGGACGACACACCAGCCTTTCGGGCGACGTCACGTACGGAGACGTTCTCGACGCCTTTTTCCTCGATCAGCTCGATTGTGGCGGCAATCAGCGCCTCGACCAAATTGCCGTGGTGATAGCGCCCGGATGCTCCGGCCTCGCGCGGAGAGGCATTGCGATTCGTCATGATTTCATCCTAGCACGTGATCACGATTTCGTAAGCGGTGCTTACATCCCTTGATGAAGGAAACTTTACATGTAATCATTGCTTACATTCAATGAACCAAGGAGCGCGGAACACATGCGATATCTGTTCGAAGGAGGTCGTCTGACCCTCACTATCACCATCATTCTTCTCACCGCGGTGCTGGTGCCGTTTATCTTTCTGGATGATGTGGTGGCGGCCGCGCGCCTGATCATCCGTGGAACGGCCCGCACCTCCCTGCTGCTATTCCTGATGGCATTCGTGGCCTCGGCCATGGTCCGGGTCTTTCCGGGCTGGCTAACCAGCTGGCAGAGGCGGAATCGCCGCTATCTCGGACTGGCTTTTGCCGTGTCTCACGGCCTGCATCTTGTAGCCATCGTCGCCTTCGCGCGGCTGGATCCGGTTGCCTTCTGGCAGGTGACGAACATGTCCATGGTGGTGACCGGCGGTCTCGCCTATCTGTTCATCGCCGCCATGGCGGCCACCTCGTTCGACCGCGCCTCGGCCTTGATCGGCACGCGTGCCTGGTCGCTGCTGCATCGGGTGGGCGCATGGTATATCTGGCTTTCCTTTGCCGTCGCCTTCGGCCGCCGCGCGGCGATCGACCCGGCCTATTGGCCGGCCATGCTGCTGATCGCGGCTGCGCTTGTCATTCGCATACTGGCCTGGGTTCGGATGCGTCGGCAGGTTCTTAGGGCGTGACGCCCCGCAGCTGCGGCGGGGCGTTTGCAGCTTCGTCTGCCTCAGCCGTTCAGCTGTTCCAGCATCGCCGCGGCCGCCGAGACGGTCGCCTGGCCGGGGTTCTCCTCGACGTTGAGCGACTTCACCACGCCATCATCGACCAGCATGGAATAGCGCTTCGAGCGCACGCCGAGCCCGCCGGCCGAGAGGTCGGCGTCGAGGCCGAGGGCCTTGGTGAAGGCGGCGTTCCAGTCGGCGAGGAAGTGGATCTTGCCCATGCCGCCGCTCTGCTGCGCCCAGGCGCCCATGACGTGCCAGTCGTTGACCGAGATCACTGCGATGTCGTCGACGCCGCGGGAGAGGATCGCGTCGCGGTTTTCCAGGTAGCCCGGAAGGTGGTTGAGCGTGCAGGTCGGGGTGAAGGCGCCCGGCACGGCGAACAGCACGACCCGCTTGCCCTTGAACAGATCGTCGGTCGAAAGCTCGACCGCGCCGTCCGCCGTCTTCTCCTTGAAGGTAGCCTCGGGCAGGCGGTCGCCGATTGCGATGGTCATGGAATTCTCCTCGCTGGTTTCGGGCGGGCCGGGTTCGGCGCGCCGTTCGCGGCGAAATATAGATTGACGCTAGTCAAAGGCAAGGGTGGTTTCCATGGCCCGCCCGCCGGCCTTGACCAGCAGACCCCAGCGCTTGCCATGGATGTCGTACTTGCGCGGCAGCCCGCTGATCGGCAGGGCGGCGGTGAGCGCATTGCCTTCGAGCCGGCGCTCGCCGTCGCCGAAAAAGACATGGCCGCTCGGACCCGTGACGAAGATCTCGGCACCGTCCGGAGTGGTCCCTTCGGGCACGGTCAGCGTCAGCGACAGCTGCTTGCCGTCGCTCGACAGTGCATGCGACTGGACCGAAAAATTCGGGGAGGGGGCCTCGGGCAGGGTCTTGCGTGCCGCGGCCACGATCTCCGCCTCCTCGGCCTTTGCCGTTTCGCTGAGCGTCAGCGACAGCTGGAATTCGGCCTGGAAGGGAATGCAGATATTGCGGCAGAGGCCGATGAAGACGGAGGCCTTCAATTCGCCGGAAGACGAACCACCGGCAGGCCCCGAGAGCACCAGCGGCAGGGTCACCGGCGCGTCATAGCCGATGTCGCGCAGGTCGCCATTGTCGATCCGCTTCGGCACGGGATAGCCGATGTCGCTCAGCGTATAGCCGCTGCCCGGCGCAAGGGTGATGGAGGGCGGTATGCCTGCATCGCCGGGCTCTCGCCAATAGGTGATCCAGCCGGGCGACGGTTCGATCTGCAAGGCGGCGGCGCGCTTGCCGTCCGCATCCGCCGGCAGCACGACGAGGCGCATGCGGCCGCCCTCGTTCAGCGCCCAATCGCTGCTCTCCGCCCTTGCAGCGGCAACGAAGCCGAGCAGGGCTCCGCTCAGTGCAATCAGGGCGAGGAAAGGTCGGCGCATTTTCGCAGGCTCGGGACACATCATGGTCCAGCCGTTTAGCCCAAGCCTCGCCGCTCCACCAGTAACGCTTGCGGGACCGGGATCATTTTTAGTTGATTGATCGGCGTTCCTGCCCCATCTTCTGTTGAACAGACGGGATGCGCGCTGGACCATCCGGTCTCGTACCAGCGCCCCGCTCCGGGCCAGTGGAGGGTGGAATATGGCTTTCTCGACGCTGAAAAAGGATCGCGAACGGGGCTTTCTCGACGGCCAGCTGCTGATCGCCATGCCGGGCATAGCCGATGACAACTTTGCCCGCTCGGTCGTCTACATCTGCGCCCATTCGCCGGCCGGCGCCATGGGCTTCATCATCAACAGGTCGCAGCCGGTGACCTTTGCCGACGTGCTTCTGCATCTTGGCCTGATCGACAAGACCGATGCGATCATGCTGCCCCAGCACGCCCGCGATTTCCCCATCCAGAACGGCGGCCCGGTCGAGACCGGCCGCGGTTTCGTGCTGCACAGCGACGACTATACCAGCGACAGCAGCATCCCGGTCAGCGATGACATTTCGCTGACTGCAACGCTCGACATCGTCCGGGCGATTTCCGAGGGCCGCAGCCCGCGCCGCGCCACCATGCTGCTCGGCTATGCCGGCTGGGGTCCGGGCCAGCTCGAATTGGAACTGGCCAACAATGGCTGGCTGAATTGCGGGGCAACCGAGGACCTGATCTTCGACCGCTCGCTCGACAACAAATATGATCGAGCTTTGGCCCTGATGGGCGTCAGCCCGGCCATGCTGTCGATGGAAGCAGGCCACGCCTGAAGGAAAGACGGATAGGCTGCAATCATTCGCGCTTGCACGCGTTGGCGCGGGCGGTCATTGTCGGTGATAAGGACCGTCGTGGTCCGACACTTCCCCGAGGTCCATCCCATGCCCTCCGTCGACATCCTCATCGCCTTCTTCGTCACCACCGCGGTCTTCGCCTTCATTCCGGGTCCGGCCATGCTCTATGTCGCGGCCCGGACGCTGGCGGCGGATCGCCGGGCGGGGTTGATGGCGGTGTTCGGCATCCACGTCGGCTGCTATGTGCATGTGGTCGCGGCGGCCGCAGGACTGTCGATCCTCTTCCACCTTGTGCCGACGCTCTATCTGGGGGTGAAGCTCGCAGGCGCGGCCTACTTGATCTATCTTGGCTTTCGCATGTTTCTCGCTGCCCGGACGGCCACCGGCGCGAGCGAGGTTGTGCAGGCGCGGAAATCGGCCCGCCGCGCATTCGTCGAAAGCATGCTGGTCGAAGTGCTCAATCCGAAGACGGCGATTTTCTTCTTGGCCTTCCTGCCGCAATTCATCGATGCGAAGGCAGGTTTTCCCGTCTGGCTGCAGTTCCTGATTCTCGGCATGGTGGTCAATGCGATGTTCACGGTTGCCGACATCGCCTGCGTCATGGCCGCTGGTGCGATCACGAAGAGACTGTCGCGGGTCTCCTCATTGCAGCGCAATCTGCAAAGGGCAGGCGGCGCGGTCCTGGTGAGCCTTGGCCTGCATGTCGCCTTTCAGCGCACCTGAAGGGCGGCGCACATAAGGGCCAGCGCAGTTGAGCGTTTTGCCCCTCAAGCCCGCTTGGTCAGCGGAAAGCGTTCCTTCAGCAGCCGCTGCACCGATTCCGCGCCGAGCGGGGCACCGAACAGGTAGCTCTGGCCGAAATCGCAGCCGAGCTTGGCCAGTTCCTCCGCATCGGCGTCGCTCTCGATGCCTTCGGCCACCACCTGCATCTCCAGCCCGCAGGCCATGGCGATGACCGATTTGAGCAGCACGGCGCGCTTGTCGGAGCGGTCGTTGACCAGTGCCTTGTCGAGCTTGATGGTGTCGAAGGGGAAGCGGGTCAGGTAGGCGAGCGAGGAATAGCCGGTGCCGAAGTCGTCGAGCGCCAGCGAAATGCCGGTCTCCTTGAGCTTGGCGAGCACCAGGCGCGCCTGTTCCGGGTTCTCCATCACCACGCTCTCGGTGAGTTCCAGCTTGATGCGGTGCGGATCGCACTGCGTCTTCGTCAGCATGGCGCGGACATCGGTGTAGAGTTCGCTCGACAGAAGCTGGGCGCTCGACAGGTTGACCGAGACGAAGACCGGGATCTCGCCCGTCTGCCGTTCCCATTCCATCAGGTCGCTGGTCGCCTTTTCCAGCGCGAACATGCCGAGCGGCTCGATCAGATCCGACATCTCCGCAATGGGGATGAATTCCGATGGCGGCACATTGCCGCGCTTGGGGTGGTCCCAGCGCATCAGCGCCTCGAAGCCTGCCACCTCGCCGTCGGCGAGACGCACGATCGGCTGGTAGACCATCGACAGCTCCTTGCGCTCGATGGCGCGGCGAAGGTCTGTCTCGAGCTGCAGGCGGTCGGTGCCGGCGCCGCGGAAGGCGGGGCGGAAGGGCTCGACCCGGTTGCCGCCCGATCGCTTGGCGCGGTACATGGCAAGCTCGGCGTCGGACAGAAGGCCGGCGGCGTTTTCCTGCTGGTCGACCCAGGAAACCAGGCCGATCGAAGCGGTCAGGATGATCTCGCGATTGGCGAAGTTGATCGGCACCATGATCGCCTTCGATACGGCATCGGCGAAGTCGGCGATCTTGGCCGGATCGCGTTCCGAAACGAGGATCAGGCCGAACTCGTCGCCGGAGAGCCGCGCCAGCGTGTCCTGCGGCTTCATCAGGCGGCGCAGCCGCCGCGTCAGCGCGATCAGGATATTGTCGCCGGCGGCGATGCCGAGACTGTCGTTCACCTGCTTGTAGCGGTCGATGTCGATCGCCATGACGGTCGGACGGACGGTCTCCGTGCCGCTTGCCAGCGTCAGAACCGACTGCAGCCGGTCGAGGAAGACCTCGCGGTTGGGCAGGCCGGTCAGGTTGTCATGCATGGCATCGACCAGCAGCCGGTCGATCGAGTTCTTCTGCTCGGTCACGTCGATGATCGTGCCGACGCAGCGGATGACCTCGCCGTTCGAGCCGAGCACCGGCCGGGCGCGGATCTTCAGCCAATGGAAATGGCCGTCTTCGGCGCGGATGCGGAATTCGTGGTTGAGGCGGCCCTTGCGGTGTTCCAGCAGCACGTCGAGCGTGGCGCGGAAGCGGTCGCGGTCGTCGGGATGCAGCCTCGGCAGCCAGTTGCGCGCCGGGCCGTGCATCGTGCCCGGCTGCAGGCCGAGGCGGAAGGAAATGTCGGGGCTGGTAACGACCCGGTCGCGGGCCACGTCCCAGTCCCAGACCGTGTCGCCCGAACCGGTGAGCGCCAACGATTGGCGTTCGAGGTCGGAGAACAGGCCCTGCTGGTAGGCGCCGCCGGCAAAGGCGTGCTGCATGACGGTGAAGCCGATCAGAAGCACGATCAGCACCAGGCCGCCGCCGAGCGCCGGCTGGATGATATCGTTGTCGAGCCGGCCGGTAACGGTCAGCCAGCCGCCGAACAGCCAGACGAGGATCAGCGCCCAGGTCGGGATCAGCAGGATGGCGCGGTCATAGCGGTTGAAGCCGAGATAGAAGATCAGCGCGATGCCGGCGGTCGCGGTCAGCGCGAAGGAAAGCCGGGCGATGCCTGCGGCGATCGAGGGATCGTAGATCGCCACGCCGAACAGCAGGGCAAGGCCGAGGATCCAGGCGAAGGTCGCATAGCCGAGATGGACATGCCAGCGGTTCAGATTGAGATAGGTGAAGAGGAAGATGACGAGGCTCGAGGCGAGCGCCACCTCCGCGCCCGCGCGCCACATGCGCTGGTCGCTCGAGGTGATGCTGATCAGCTTTTCGAGGAAGCCGAAGTCTACGCAGATATAGGCGAGCACGGCCCAGGCGAGCGCCGCCGCGGCCGGCAGCATCGACGTGCCCTTGACGACGAACAGGATGGTCAGGAACACCGCCAGCAGGCCGGCAATGCCGAGCACGATGCCCCGATAGAGGGTGAACGCGTTGACCGTGTCCTTGTAGGCGTCCGGCTCCCACAGATAGATCTGCGGCAGGTTGGGCGTCGCGAGTTCGGCGACGAAGGTGATGACGGAGCCCGGGTTGAGCGTGATGCGGAAGACGTCGGCGTCAGGGCTCGGCACGCGGTCGAGGGCAAAGCCCTCCGACGGCGTGATGGAGATGATGCGCTGCGAGCCGAGGTCGGGCCAGAACATGCGCGAGCCGGCGAGGCGGAAATGCGGAGCGACGATGACGCGCTCCAGCTGCTCTTCCGAGACGTTGGCCAGCGCGAACACCGCCCAGTCGCCCTGATGCTCGGGCGAGGAGGCGCGCACCTCGATGCGGCGGCGGATGCCGTCGGTGCCGGCTGCCGTCGAAACCTGGAAGGCGTTGCCCTGGTTCGCGTAGATCTCGGTCGTGGCGGTCAGGTCGAGCGCCGTGTCGTCGCGGGCGATCTTCACCGGCTCGGCGGCGAGCGCGAGCGATGAGAAGAGACCGACAAACGCAAGCATCGCCATGGCCAACACGGCCGCCAGCCATTGGCCGGCTGCCGCTTGCCTGTTCCGGTCAGACGTCATGAGTTCTCTTTGTTCCCGTTCCCCGAGGCACGGTCGCTCAAGCGCGATAATATCGCGTGGTCGCGCCACTGCCCGTTGATTTTCAGATATTCCCGCAAGAGACCTTCCCGCTCAAAGCCGGCTTTCTCGAGGAGCCGGATACTTTTCTCGTTGTCTGGAATACAGGCTGCTTCGATCCGGTGCAACTCAAGCCCCCCGAAGATATAGGGAATAGCCATTTGAAGTGCGGCAAACATATGGCCCTTGCCGGCATGCCGCTCGCCCATCCAGTATCCGATCATGCAGCTCTGTGACGCGCCGCGGCGGATCAGCCCGATGGTCAGGCCGCCGAGCAGGGCGTGATCGGCCTGGGAAAACAGGAAGAACGGAACGGCCAGACCGGAATGGTATTCCTGACCGTTGCGCACCACCCGGGCGCGAAAGGCGCGCTCGGTCAGCTCGTCCGACCGCCAGGTCGGTTCCCAGGGCTGCAGGAAGGCCCGGCTGTCGCGGCGCAACGCGTGCCATTGCTCGAAATCGTCATAGCGTGGCAGGCGCAGGCGATGCGATGCGCTGTTGAGGTCCGGTGTTTCCGGCTGCCGCGACAGAAACCGAAAGACCGAACGTGTCATCGAACCCCCTGAAGCCTCAGCCGGCGGGAACGCGCCCGCTGGCGATAATTCTAGTTCAATTCCGGCGCGACGTCAGCCGGCGGCCTTGAACGACGCGGTGCGACCGGCCGAAAGCGCGCCGGAAATCTCGTGCATCGGGGCCAGGTGCTCGAGCGGACCGATGGCCGAAATCGTCGGCGCCGTCTCGAAGAACAGCCGTCCGGCAAGGTCGGTCAGCCGCTGCGGCGTGATCCCGGCGAGCCGTTCCATCATTTCCGGATTGGAGATCGGGCGGCCGTAAAGCATCATCTGGCGGGCGATCTGGCCGGCGCGGGCGGCCGGGCTTTCCTGGCCCATCAAAAGCTGCGCGCGCACCTGCGCACGCGAGCGGTCGATCTCCTGCATGTCGATCGACTGCGACGCCTTGCGCAGCTCGTCGATGATGACCGGCACCAGTTCCGGCAGGTTTTCCCCGCCGGTCGCGGCATGGATGCCGAAGATGCCGCTGTCGGAGAAGCCCCAGTGGAAGGCATAGATCGAATAGCAGAGGCCGCGGATCTCGCGCACTTCCTGGAACAGCCGCGAGGACATGCCGCCGCCGAGGATGTTGGCCAGGATCTGCGAGGCGTAGAAGTCGCGCGCATGATAGGCGCGGCCCTCGAAGCCGATCAGCACCTGCGCGTCCATCAGGTCGCGTTCCTCGCGGGCTTCGCCGCCGGTATAGCGGGCCGCCTGCGTGACGGGGCTCACTTCCGGCTGGGTTCTGAGCGACGAGAAGCGATCTTCGACCTGCTTGACGAAGGCGTCGTGATCGACGGCGCCGGCCGCGACGACGAACATGCGGTCGGTGGTGTAGTTGCGGTCGAGATAGGCGCGGATCTCCGCGCTGGTGAAGGACTGCACCGTGTCCGGCGTGCCGAGGATCGGCCGGCCGAGCGGCTGGCCGGCATAGGCGAGTTCGGAAAAGCGATCGAACACCACGTCGTCCGGCGTGTCGTTCGCCGCGCCGATTTCCTGCAGGATGACATGCTTCTCGCGCGTCAGTTCCTCTTCGTCGAAGACGGAATCGGTCAGGATGTCGGCCAGGATGTCGACGGCGAGCGGAACGTCGTCCTTCAGGATGCGGGCATAGTAGGAGGTCGTCTCGGTCGAGGTGGCGGCATTGAGTTCGCCCCCGACATTCTCGATTTCCTCGGCGATCTGGCGCGCGCTGCGGCGGTTGGTGCCCTTGAAGGCCATGTGCTCGAGCAGGTGGGCGATGCCATGCTCGCCCTCCGTCTCGTCGCGGGCTCCGGACTTGATCCAGGTCCCGAGCGCCACGCTTTCCAGATGCGGCATGGTCTCGGTTACGACCGTCAACCCTGAGGGCAGCCGGGTACACTCAACATTCATAGATCTGTCTTTCTGCACTTCTTAATTTTCCCGTCGGGCATGCTCGCCGATAAAGGTTTCGACGGCTTTAAGCTCGGCGTCCAGGATATCGAAGTGCTCCTCCCTGTCCATCAGATCAGCAAGCCACGCCGGAAGCGCGGGGTCAATACCGCTCGCCGATTTTACCGCGGCCGGGAATTTCGCCGGATGGGCGGTGGCGAGCGTCACCATGGGGGTCGACGGCTTCTCGAACTTCTGCGCGACGAACACGCCGACGGCGGTGTGCGGATCGAGCAGATAGCCGGTCTCAGCCAGCGTGTCGCGAATGGTCGAGGCCACCTGCTTCTCGCTGGCACGGCCGGCGCGAAACTCCTTGCGGATCGCCTTCAGCGCGCCGGGCTTGATCTCGAAACCGCCGGACTGCTTGAGGCTTTCCATCGCCGCGCGGATGGCGCTGTCGTCGCGGTCACAGGCCTCGAACAGCAGGCGCTCGAAGTTGGACGAAATCTGGATGTCCATCGACGGCGAGGTGGTGGCCGACACGCCCTTCATCTCGTAGCGGCCGGTCTTCAGCGTGCGGGCGAGAATGTCGTTCTCGTTGGTGGCGATCACCAGCTTGTCGATCGGCAGGCCCATCTTCTTGGCGACGTAGCCGGCGAAGATATCGCCGAAATTGCCGGTCGGCACGGTGAAGGAGACCTTGCGGTCCGGGCTGCCGAGCGAAATCGCCGCGGTGAAATAATAGACCACCTGCGCCATGATGCGCGCCCAGTTGATCGAATTGACGCCGGAGATCTTCAGCCGGTCGCGGAAGTCGATGTCGTTGAACATCGCCTTCACCAGGTTCTGGCAGTCGTCGAAATTGCCCTTGATGGCCAGCGCGTGCACGTTCTCGGCCTTGGACGTGGTCATCTGCCGCTGCTGGACGGGCGAAACCTTCTCATGCGGGAAGAGGATGAACACGTCGGTGCGGGCCCGGCCGGCAAAGGCGTCGATCGCCGCCCCGCCGGTATCGCCCGAGGTGGCGCCGACGATCGTCGCCCGTTCGCCGCGCTGGGCGAGCGCGTGGTCCATCAGCCGTGCGAGCAGCTGCATCGCGACGTCCTTGAAGGCGAGCGTCGTGCCGTGGAACAGCTCCAGGATGAAGGAATTCGGCCCGGTCTGCACGAGCGGTGCGACGGCCGGATGGCGGAAGGTGGCATAGGCCTCGTCGATCATGGCACGGAACAGGTCGGCCTCGATCTCGCCGCCGGTGAACCGGTAGAGCACCTCGAAGGCGATGTCCTGGTAGCTCTTGCCGCGCAGCGCCCGGATTTCCTTCTTGCTCATATGCGGCCACTTGCGCGGCACGTAGAGGCCGCCGTCGCGGGCAAGCCCGGCGAGAAGAGCGTCACAGAAACCGAGGCTCTTTGCCTCTCCGCGGGTCGAGATGTAGTCCACGATGCTTGTCCTTGGTCTTGAAGAAGGGAGGGGCTTGTCGGGCCGGAGACTACGCCGTTCAGGGCGCCGTCGGTCGTCTTTTCGCTCCGGTCGTGACGGGCTGGTCCAGGCTCAGCGCCGGGTGCGGATCGACACCGACCGGCAAGACCGGGGCACCGTCACCCCGCAGGCGTTGAAAATTAAACCAAAACACCGGCGACCCAATCGATTTTTCGCTGCGCCGCTGGTATAGACCATCGGCAAGGGGCATGAAAAGCCTCAATTCGAATGGCTTTTGGCTTCCTCGAAGCCAGCAATGCGGAAGGTGTGAGTATCGTGTCTGTAATGGTATCGCGCGGGGTCTTGGCCGCATCCTTGTTGATGGTTCTCTCAGGCTGCAATGCCGGCAATCCCGGAGGGGTGCTCGGCTCGGCCGCAGACAAGCCCACCGCCGCCCCGGCTGCCAGCCCCGCCGCCGATGCGGCCGCCGCCGTGCAGGGCTTCTGCCCGCCGATCACGCTGAGAGACGGCACGGCCTACCATCGCACCTATGCCAAGGGCGCCAAGGACGATGCGACGAAGATCGTCTACCAGGCATCGCTCGCCGACACGACACGCTCGTGCACGCGCTCGGAAACCGGCATGACGATCACCGCCATGGTCCAGGGACGGCTGGTGGCCGGGCCCGAAGGCAAGGCCGGGCAGGTCATGCTGCCGATCCGCGTCGCGGTGACGGACGGCGAGACAGTTGTCTATTCCGAGTTGACGCAGTTTCCCGTGACGCTGGCCGACGTCGCTCAGGCAAGCCAGTTCGTCTTCACCAAGGACGTGCCGGTTCCAGGCAATGTCAGCGGTCTCACCAAGGTTCATGTCGGTTTCGACGAGGGGCCGGTCAAGAAGAAGTAACCAGCCAGGTCGGCGCAAATTAGCAAAGGGACGGCCGCCGGGCGCCGCGTTCCACAAGGATTGTCCTGGAACGTTGCCACTCGGTCGTTGATCTCACCAGATGCCGGGGGGCATGGGTGAAAATCGGAATTGTCAGAAATCCCGTCTCGGGTGGCCAGTCAGGCCACGCGCGGTGGCGGGTCATCAGCAACGTATTGGCCGAACACTTTCCCGAGTGCGACGTTCGCGAAACCGCGGGCGTCGGCGATGCGGGGCGGCTGACGATCGAACTGATCGCCTCAGGCTGCGGCCTGATCATCGCCATCGGCGGCGACGGCACGATCGGCGAGGTGGTCGACGGGATCATGCGCTCGGCCAGGCCGCAGACCGCCTTTTCCTTCATGTCAACTGGCACTGGCTGCGACTTCGCCCGCAATTTTTCCCTGCCGAGCGAACCGGACGCCCTGGTGCGCCGGATCGCCGAGGCGCCCGTACGCCAGATCGACATCGCCCGCATCAGTGGCCTGTCGGCCGACGGCAAGATGCTCGAACGCCATTTCGCCAACATTGCCAGCGTCGGCGTTTCCGGGCGCATCGTCCAGGCGGTGAACGGCCGTGGCCGGCGCGTGGCGAGCGGCTCTCTGCGCTTCCTCTTGTGCTCGGTGCGCGAGATCCTCCGCTACAGGCCCGAGGGCGTGCGCGTGGTGATCGATGGCAAGGAGGTCTTTAGCGGCCCGGTGACCGTGGCGGCTGTGGCAAACGGCTCCTGGTTCGGCGGCGGCATGCATGTCGTGCCCTTCGCCGATCTGGCCGACGGCCTGCTCGACATCGGCATCCTGCGCGGCGCGAGCAAGACCGGCGTGCTCGGCATCCTGGCGCGGCTCTATTCCGCCTCGCATATCGGCCACCCGCTGATCAGCTTCCATCGCGGACGTGTCGTCGACGTCGAGCCGTGTGGCGGGGCGACGCTTTCGATCGAGGCGGATGGCGAGACGCTGCCCTTCGACCGTCTGCACGTCGAGGTCATGCCTTCGGCCCTCAGCCTGAAGATCTGAGCTTTGCTCTTGTAGGGAAGGGGGCTTTCGACGGTCGCCCTTGGTCCGACGACCGGCTCAGAATGCGCCGGCCCATTCTTCCATGGCGGCGATCACCGCCGGCAGGTCCACCATGCGGGAAATCACCGTTTCGGCGCCGGCATCGGTCAGCCGGTCGGCATGCGACGGATAGGTGTGCGAGGCGCCGGTAAAGCCGATCACCCGCATGCCGGCGGCGCGCGCCGCATGCACGCCGTGCACGCTGTCCTCGATGACCACGACCTTGTCCGGCGAAACGCCGAACTGGGCGGCGCCATGCAGGAAGATGTCCGGCTTCGGCTTGACGCGGTCGGCGCCGAGATCCTTGGCCGAATAGATATGCGGCGCGAAGAGCTCCTTCAGGCCGACCTTGGTCAGCATCATGTCGAGCCGCGCCAGCGAGGAATTGGAGCAGATGCAGCGCGGGCCCTTGAGGCGCGCAAGCGCAAACTGCACGCCCTCGATGATCTTGACCTCGCGCGCGAGCCGCTGGTCGAGCAGCTTTTCCGACTTGTCGAGCAGGCTGGCCGAAAGCGGAATGTCGACTTCCTTCTCGACGGCGAGCAGGATGTTCTTCCAGGTCATGCCGGCGAAGCGTTCACCCATTTCCTCGACCGAGATCGGATAGCCGGCCTCGTTGAGCAGCTTGGATTCGACCTTGGCCGCGATGATTTCGGAATCGACGAGCACGCCGTCGCAATCGAAGATGGTGAGGTCGAAGCCGCTCATGGGGGAGATCCGTCTAATCGTCTTGGGAAGGCGCCTCACCTACACGATGATCCGGCAAAGGACAATCCGCGAGTTGGTTGCGGCCCGCTTCAGCCGGCCGCCCCGGGTGAGGCGAGCGCCAGTAATTGTGGCTCGAGAGCCGACAGGTCGCGGAGGCTTGCGCGGTCCTGCCCCATCATGTCGGCCATCCACACGCCGTCGGCGGCGAGCCGGACGATCTCCATCTGGGCCGTGCCGTCTGTCTCCCGATGCGCCTCCAGCCGTTCGTCGAGCCAATCGGACCAGAGCCGGCGCATGCCGGGATCGGCGACCATCGTCACCGAAAGCGCGGCCCAGGGGCTCCTCATGCCGAGCTTGTGGTCGGCGAAGGCGGCCCGCACATAGGCGCGGGTGAACCGTCCGACCGGTTCTCGATCCTTAGCCATGTAGCGATCGATCTCGTCCCCGAACTGTTGCAAAAGATCCGTGAATACCGCCTCGATCAGCGCCTGTTTGCTGGCAAAATGATGTAGCAGGCCGCCCTTGGTCACGCCGGCCGCCTCGGCGACCGCCTGGATGGTGATCGCGGACGGACCCTGGTCGACCGCGATCTTGGCGGTTCGGTCGAGCAGCGAGCGGCGGACCTTGTCCGGCTCCTTCTTGCGCATATGGGCGTTGGTCATCAGCCGTGCGAAACCGAGTTGGAGAAGACATTCATGACGATGACGCCGGCGACGATCATGCCGATACCGGCCATGGCGGGCAGGTCGAGCGACTGCTTGAGCAGCAGCACGGAGATCATCGCGGTGAGCACGATGCCGAGCCCGCCCCAGACCGCATAGGCGATGCCGAGCGGCACGCCCTTCAGCGCCTGGGAAAGAAGGTAGAACGAGACGATGTAGAACAAGGCCATCGCCGCCGTCGGCAGCGGCTTCGAAAACTGCTCCGATTTCTGCAACAGGGTGGTGGCGATCACTTCGCAGACAATGGCGCCGCCCAGCGAACCATAGGCAAGAAACAAAGGGTTCATCGAAAATCTCACATCGGGAAAGGTCAGGTCATAAACATACCGTCTGGACGGTTTCTTTGCAAGCCTGCGGAATGCTGCGAGCTGTCCGGATCATGAGGCGGCCGGCGATTATGGGCAAAGGGCCGGGGAAGGGGCTGTCTGGGAGGCTCTGGCCGATGGCTTCCCGGCAGGGGACGCTCAGCCGGCGAGCGGGAACATTGCCGCAAAACGCCGCTCGCCCTCGGGCGAAAAGACGATCGCGCGGCTGCCGGGCGCGCGCCGTGCATGGCCGTGTGTGAGGAAGTGGTCGAGCAGCGCCTTGCCGAGCGCCCCGGAGAGGTGGATGCGCCGCTCGCTCCAGTCGAGGCAAGCGCGGCAGAGCGGACGGCGCTGCGCTTTCAGGCCCGCCAGGTCGATGCCGTTGTCGCAGACCAGCGCTTCGCCGGCGGGCGTCAGCTGCGGGTGTTCCTCCTCGCCGACGATGGCACCCATAATCCGCAGGCTGTCGAGCATGCGCACACCGTAGTCGCCGGCGAGATGGTCGTAGCAGATCCGCGCCTTGCGCAGCGCCGGCTCCTTCGGCCCCGCCTTGTGGCGCACATGGCCGCGGGCGGCGGCAAAGCCCATCAGGCCCTCGATCATGCGGCCCACCGCCAGGTCGGCCAGCGTGAAATATCGGTGCCGCCCCTGCTTGCGCTGGGCCAAGAGTCCGCCCTCCTCGAGCTTGGCAAGGTGCGAGCTGGCCGTCGGCAGACCGATGCCGGCGGCGCCGGCAAGCTCGGTGGCGGTCAGCGCACGCCCGTCCATCAGCGCCAGCAGCATGTTGGCGCGGGCGGGGTCGCCGATCAGGGCGGCGAGGCGGGCAATGTCGGGTCCTTCACTCATGCTTCGATCGTAATCGAAGCATTGCCGTCGGGCAATATGCGAGGAGGGGACATCGACATGGCTACAGCATGAAAGGAAAACCCATGATCACCTGCGTCATCCGCTACGAGATCGACCCCTTTGCGAAGGACGCCTTCACCACCTATGCCCGCAACTGGGGCGAGGCGATCCCGCGTTGCGGCGCCGATCTCGTGGGCTATTTCGCCCCGCACGAAGGCTCCGCCACCACGGCTTACGGCATCTACCACGTCAAGGACCTTGCGGCCTACGAAGCCTATCGCGCCCGGCTCGCCGCAGACCCGCTCGGCAAGGCCAATTACGAGTTCGCCCGCAATGCCCGCTTCATCCTCAAGGAGGACCGGCTGTTCCTCAAATGTGTGTCCGGGCTCCCGGCCAACATGGTGCAGCCATGATCGCGGTGATCTTCGAGGTGACGCCCTATGTCGGCGAGCGACACCGCTATCTCGACCTGGCCGGCGAGCTGCGGGCAAAACTGGAGGCGATGGACGGCTTCATCTCCGTCGAGCGCTTCGAAAGCCTGACGGTGCGCGGCAAGCTTCTGTCCCTGTCCTTCTGGCGCGACGAGGAGGCGGTGCGCCGCTGGCGCGAGACGGAGGAGCACCGGGCGGCACAACAGGTGGGACGCGGCGGTGTCTTCGCCGACTATCGCCTGCGCGTCGCCCACGTGCTGCGCGACTACGGTCTTCGTGAGCGGGAGGAGGCGCCGCCCGACAGCCGGGCCGTCCATGGATGACGTCCCGCCGGCGGGTCGATGGGGCGTTCGTCTCGACAATCCCCCGGCTGCTGACTATGCAGGTGGCATGGAGAAAGAACACGACGACACCATCGCCAGCCGCATCAGCCGTGCCCTCGCGGAGCGCATCATCCATGGCGAACTGACGCCCGGCGCGCGCCTTGCCCAGGACCATATCGCCGAGGAGTTCGGGGCGAGCCACGTGCCGGTCCGCGAGGCCTTCCGGCGGCTCGAAGCGCAGGGTCTCGTCGTCAGCATTCCCCGCCGCGGCGTGCGCGTCGCCTCGTTCGACCTTAGGCAGGTGCGGGAGGTCGCCGAAATGCGCGCAGCCCTCGAGGTGCTGGCGCTGCGCCATGCCGCGCCCCATCTGACGGGCGAGGTGCTCGACGCGGCCGAGCAGGCGGCAACCGATGCCGACGACGCCAAGGATGTCCGCGCCTGGGAGGAAGCAAACCGTCGCTTCCATCGCCTGATCGTCTCGACCTGCGGCATGCCGCGCCTGCTCTCCGTCATCGACGACTTGCATGCCGTCAGCGCCCGCTTTCTCTTCGTCGCCTGGCGCGCCACCTGGGAGGCACGCACCGACCACGACCATCGCGCCATCCTCACGGCGCTGAGGGAAGGGGATGTCGGCGAGGCCTGCCGCATTCTCGAGCGGCACGTCCAGTGGATCGGTCGTGCGCCGGTGCCGCTTCCCGGCCGCCCCGAGACCGAAGGTTTTGCCATCGTCGGCTGAATTTTCCCAATTTATAGATTAAATGCGAATCCTGCGGAATGCCTGCAGGACATGTGTTGTTACGCTCATCGCGCGCTGGCGGGCTCCTGGATCCACGGATTTCTCGCCGGTCTCAATTCACCTCGCCTTGGCAGATCTCAAAATAATAGATAAAAGATTCGTCGTGCATCAAATTATCTATAAAATGGAGATTGCAATGATGTCTGTCCTCACGACCGCCGCTCGCGGCTTCGATCCGCTCGGCATCGGCCGCCGCTCGCTGGCCACCCAGTCCGTGCTTCTGGTCTTCGGCACGGCCGTACTGGCGCTCGCCTCGCAGGTGAGCGTACCCATGGTGCCGGTGCCGATCACCCTGCAGACCCTCGCGTTGACCATGATCGGCGTGCTCTACGGCTGGCGCCTCGGCGTCCTGACGGTTCTCGCCTGGCTCGGCGAGGCGATGATGGGACTGCCGGTGCTCGCCAACGGCGGTGGTGGCCTGACGCCCTTCGTCGGTCCGACCGCCGGCTATCTCGTCTCCTTCCCGATCATCGCGGCCCTGGCCGGTCTTCTGGCGGAAAAAGGCTGGACCGGCGAGCGGGTGGTGCTGAGCTTCTCGGCGCATCTGCTGTCCAACCTGCTGTGCCTGGCCATCGGCGGCGCATGGCTCGCCTACCTGCTGGGCGTGGAGAAGGGGCTTGCGCTCGGTGTCGTGCCCTTCATCCTCGGCGCCGTCATCAAGTCCGCGCTCGCCGCCGCCCTGCTGATGGCGCTCGGTCGTCGGACGGGCAAACCGCTCGACCTCTGAGACAGGGACCACCGAACCCGTGACCGTCCGGCTCCGTGCCCACCATCTGCTCTGCATGCTGACCTATGTCGGCAAGGGCTATTCCCCCGCCTTCGTCGAGAACTACGAGGCGATCGCCGCCCGTCTTTCGGCCGGTGAGGAGATCGAGCTGGTGGCGGGGCCGGACGACATTTGCGGGCCGCTCACCGCAAACCCCGATGCCCATTGCCATGGCGAGAGCGTCGTGGAGCGGGATCGGGCGGCGGTGGAGGCCGTCGCCCGCCTGCTCGGCAGCCCCCTTGGCCCCGGCGCCCGCATCACGCCGAGCGCCAGTCTCCTTTCCCGCCTGCGAAAAACCTTCGCGACCGGCGAGATCCGCACCGCCTGTTCCGGCTGCGAATGGTCCGACCTCTGCGACGGCGTCGCGGACGGCGGCTATGCCGGCGCGCGGGTGGCGCCATAGGCGGCCGTCCTTCTCCCCGCCGGCTGGGGGAGGTGGCGCGAAAGCGCCGGATGAGGAGCATAGCCCGAAGCGGATGACACGTCCCGCGACCTCTGGCAGACTGCCGAAAGGAGGCGCCGTCATGATCACGCTCGACACCCTGCGCGACATCATTCTCGCCCTGCCGGGCACCGAGGAGACCACCTCCTGGGGGTCGCCCTCCTTCAAGGTCAACGGAAAGGCCATGGTCTTCTGGAACCCGACGCATGACTGCCCGGTGTTCAAGGTTCCCTTCGAGGAGCGCGACCATCTGATCGACATCGATCCCGACACTTTTTTCACCACCGACCACCACCGCCCCCATCCGCTGGTGCTCGCCCGCCCGGACCGCGTCGCCATCGAATGGGTCCGCGCCAACCTCACCCGCGTCTGGCGCGCGCAGGCGAAGAAGGCTGCGGTCAGGGCCTGGGATGCGGAGCAGTAGGTTTCGCGGCGGGGAAAGCTCGGCGAGCTGGCCAAATGTCAGCGCCGGAGGCCGGTGTCGGATCCGGAAAACCCCCTCTGGCCTGCCGGCCATCTCCCCCACAAGGGGGGAGACGACGCGTGGCGGCGCCCGGGCTCCTGTGCAGACGGAGGAAAGCCCCTCCCCCTTGTGGGGAGGGGTTGGGGAGGGGATCTTCGTGCTGTGCCGGGGAGGGGCTCCCTGAGGAGCAGCTGCAAGCGATCTCCCGGCGGAAGGCGCTGCGTCAATCTTCCACCAGACGCAGACGTGAGGTGTTGGCCGCGAGACCTACCCGCGCGCCGCCCAATTCGGCGCGCCAGTCCGCCTCAGCTGATCTTGTCGATGAATTCCACTTCGCCGGTGGCGATGTCATAGACGGCGGCGACGATCTTGACGTGGCCCTCTTCGACGAGGTGCGACACGATGTGGCTTTCCTCGGCGATGCGCCTGGCGCCCGACACCGCGTTGTTGCGCACCGTCTGGCCGACGAAATCCTCCGACTTGAACAGGGCGGCGAGCGCGACGGGCAGGATCGGTTGCACCATCTTGCCGATCGAACCTTCAAGCTCGACGCCCTTTTTCACCACGTCGCAGGCGGCCGAGACCGCGCCGCATTTCTTGTGCCCCATCACGACGATCAAGGGCGCATGCAGGTGTTCGGCGCCGTATTCGATGGTGCCGAGCGCGCCGGTGTCGAGCACGTTGCCGGCATTGCGGATGACGAAGAGTTCGCCGAGCGTCACGCCGCCGAAGATCAGCTCCGGCGTCACGCGGCTGTCCGAACAGGTGAGCACGATCGCCCAGGGGTGCTGGCCACCGGCCAGTTCCTCGCGGCGCTGGGCGAGATCGGCGGCGCAGGCATTGGCATCCTCGACAAAGCGGCGATTGCCTTCCTTGAGCTTGGCCAGCGCCTGCTTGGGCGAGAGAGCGGGCGCCTCTGCCGCATGCGGGTCGGCGGCATGGGCTTCGGTGGCAGGAGCTTCGGCGGTTGAAGCATGGGCGACCGGCGCTTCAGCAGCGTGTCCTTCCGCGGCCGCCGCGGGGGCAGCCTTCTTGTCCGAGGCCACGGCCGGGAGGGCGACCGTTGAGGCGACAAGGCCGATGCCGGCGAGCTTCATCAGGTTGCGGCGATTGAGGCGCTGGTTATCGCAGTCGAGGCACATCTGGCAGACTCATATTTGTCGTTGGTACGCCGCCGCGATGGCGCAGGCCCGTCCCTTGGGATCCGGGTTCACTTCGTCATGGCAGTGGCGCTTGGCGGATCCACCATCAGGCATATTTGTAAATTAAGTTTTTCTAAAATATGCGGCTTGCGAGCGAATGCTGACTGTTTTTGGACTCTGGACCTGTTTTCCCGACGCGGCGATCGTCGGTCGGATCCAGCGGGATCATCGTGCGACAAGCGAGACGCCGCAGAAAAACTCCGGCCGGACGGGCGTGCCTCACGGGCGGTCGCCCTTTGCCGTGTCCCCGCTTCGGTGGCCTCTTTCGGCACGCATGGCCGGCACCCAACGGAAATTCTCCGCCGTCCTTCAGCCTTTGGTAACCAAGTTCGGTAACCATAAGCCTCGTTATCCCGTGCTGCGTCAGCGTAAGAGTGAGTAACCGATGGCTTCCGTATTCCCGCTCGCCGATCTCCGCCGTTCCACTGATCCCTTCTCCTGGGTCAATTCGATCATCAAGGGCGACTGCGTCGCGGCGCTGGAAGCGCTGCCCGACAAGTCCGTCGACGCGATCTTCGCCGATCCGCCGTACAACCTTCAGCTCGGCGGCGCGCTGCACCGCCCGGACCAGAGCCTTGTCGATGCGTGCGATGACGAATGGGACCAGTTCGCCTCCTTCGAGGCCTATGACGCCTTCACCCGCGCCTGGCTTCTGGCCTGCCGCCGCGTGCTAAAGCCCACCGGCACGATCTGGGTGATCGGCTCCTACCACAACATCTTCCGCGTCGGTGCGACCTTGCAGGATCTCAATTTCTGGATCCTCAACGACATCGTCTGGCGCAAGACCAACCCGATGCCGAACTTCAAGGGCCGGCGGTTCCAGAACGCCCACGAGACGATGATCTGGGCCTCGCCCGACGCCAAGTCCAAGGGCTACACCTTCAACTACGATGCGCTGAAGGCCTCGAACGACGATGTGCAGATGCGCTCCGACTGGCTCTTCCCCATCTGCTCGGGTGGCGAACGCCTGAAGGGCGACGACGGCAAGAAGGTCCATCCGACCCAGAAGCCGGAAGCCCTGCTCGCCCGCATCATCATGGCCTCCACCAAGCCGGGCGACATCGTGCTCGACCCGTTCTTCGGCTCCGGTACCACCGGAGCAGTCGCCAAGCGCCTCGGCCGCAACTTCGTCGGCATCGAGCGCGAGCAGGATTACATCGACGCGGCCTCGGCCCGCATCGCGGCCGTGACCCCGCTCGGCAAGACCGAACTGACCGTGCTGACCGGCAAGAAGGCCGAGCCGCGCGTCGCCTTCAATACGCTGGTCGAGAGCGGCATGGTCAAGCCGGGCCAGGTTCTCACCTGCGCCAGGCGCCGCCACTCGGCCGTGGTGCGCGCCGACGGCACGCTCGCTTCGGGCAGCGATGCCGGTTCCATTCACCGTCTGGGCGCGAAGGTGCAGGGCGTTGATGCGTGTAACGGATGGACCTTCTGGCACATCGATGACGGGCAATCCCTGCGTCCGATCGATGAACTCCGGACGATCATCCGCAGTGGGCTGGCAAAGCTGGACTGACGATCCGCCCAGCTTTGCCAGTCCGGAGTTTCTCCGGCCGGTCTTGTACCTCTAGTCCCGGCAGGAGAGCCTTGACGCCCGGTGCGAAAGCGCCGGGCGTCATCCGTTTCGGGAATGACTTCTTCTAGACCTTGTAGTCCGTCACCTCGACCGAGACGATCTTGCCGTCGGCATTGAAGGTGATGGTCTCCTCGCCGAAGCGGATGAGCGGCTCGCCGGTCTCGGCATTCGTCGCCTTCAGCCGCCAGACGGCCCGGGCGGCCAGCGGCGAGACCGCCTCGATCAGTTCGTCAACCGCCTGCTGGTCGGGATAGGTTTTGAAATACTGGCGAAACGCCGCCAGGATCGCGTCGCGGCCCTGAAGCCCTCCGACCTTCACCGAGCCATAGACCGCATCGTCTGCGTAGAAATCCTCGATCACGGCGAAGTCGAGATCGTTGACGGCGTCGAGATAACGCTTGGCGGCGGCGACAGGGTCGAAGGTCATGAAGGCTCCAGGAGGCACGGGGGAAATTTTTGGCGCTTGTGGCGGATCGCCGCGGCTGGGCACCACCTTCGCCCAGCCGACAGTTTCGGACAAGTCGGTCCGCCTAACCATGGCGGCGAAACATGGGGATGACGAAGACGTGACGGCATTGCTGGATCAGGCGAAGCAGCAGTTCAACGAGGGCGATCTCAAATCCGCTCTCGCGACGCTCTATTCGCTGTTCGAGACCGAGCGCGGCGATCCGCAGCCGATGATCCTCGCCGCCACCATTCACGAGCGGCTGGGCGATCGGGCCATGGCCGCGACCTTCTATGCCGGCGCCATCGATCTGACCCCGAACCTCAAGCGCGAAGTCGCCTTCCGCGCCGCCTCCCACTATCTCGCCGTCGGCGACGGCGATGCGGCGCTCTCCGCCATGCTGATGCTGGAAAAGCATCTGCCGGACGATCTCGATCTCGTCCATTCGATCTGCAGCCTTCATCGCGAAGCCGGCCGTTATGCCGATGCGCTGCCCTATGCGCGCACGCTGGCGGTCAAGGGCCAGAACTTTGGCAATTTCCTCAATGCCGGCATCGTTCTGTCCGGGCTCGGCCTTTACGAGGAAGCCTATCCGCCGCTGCTTCAGGCCTATGCGGCGACCCCCGAGGAGCGGCTGGCGCTGTCCGAACTCTTCTGGTGTGCCGGAAACCTCTGCGATTTCCCCCTTGCCGACCGCCTGCAGGCCGAACTTCAGGCAGCCTATGCCCGCGAAGGCGCGACCGCGGACATCCGCGAAAACGCCTTCCGCGCGCTGGTCTGGTCCGGCGACGAGGAATATCACGCCCGCTGCGCCCGCCGCACGGCCGAAGCGGTCTTTCCCTCGGTTGCGCCAAAATGGTCGCGCACCGAGCGTGCGCCCGGCCCGATCCGCATCGGCTATCTCTCGTCCGATTTCTGCGACCATGCCACCATGGCGCTGTTCGCCGGTGTGCTGGAAGCCCATGACCGCGACCGGTTTGCCGTCTACGGCATCTGCCACACGGCGGAAGACCAGCGCAAAGGCCCGGTGCGCGAACGTTTCCTCGAGGCCATCGATTTCTACATCGACATCCTCGCCCTCGACGACGATGCCGCCGCCGAACTGGTGCGCTCGCTCGATCTCGACATTCTCGTCGACCTCAAGGGCTTTACCCAAGGCAATCGGCTCGGCATCTTCTGCCTCCGTCCGGTGCCGGTGCAGGTCACCTATCTCGGTTTTCCGGGCTCGGTCTCCGGCGTCGGCATCGACTATGCCGTCACCGATCACATCGTCACACCCGATCGCTCGATCCCCTTCTACCAGGAAAAGCTGCTCCGTCTCGACGGCAGCTACCAGGCGAACGACCGCAGCCGCGAGGCGGTGGAACGCGCGCCTGACCGCGCCGCCGCCCGCCGGGCCCATGGCCTGCCGGTGGACGGGATCGTGTTCTGCTCGTTCAACCAGCCGCAGAAGATTCGCGGCAATGTCTTTGCCGCCTGGATGCAGGTGCTGGCCGCCGTCGAAGGTTCGGTGCTGTGGCTGACCGACCCGTCGCCGCTGATCAGGGCAAACCTGCAAAAGGCGGCGAAAGCGCACGGCATCGACCCGGACCGCCTGGTCTTTGCGCCGAAAATGCCGCTGGCCGAGCATCTGCGCCGCCTCGTCGAGGCCGACATCGCCCTCGATACCGCACCCTATAACGGCCACACCACGACCTCGGACGCGCTGTGGTGCGGCGTGCCGGTGGTGACCGTCAAGGGCACGAGCTTTGCCAGCCGCGTGTCGGATAGCCTGCTTTCCGCCGTCGGACAGCCGCAGCTCGCTGCCGGTAACCTTTCAGAATTCGTCCGCCTGGCGGTCGAACTGGCGCAGGACGGGGACCGCCATCTCCGCCTGCGCCAGAATCTCATCGAGGCGCGCCTGACCGCGCCGCTGTTCGACACGGAACTCTTCACCCGCCGGCTTGAGGAGAAGTTCCTCGAGATCGCCGCGAGCTGATCGGTCCTATCGGTTGCCCGCTCGTTTCGGCTTGTCCTCGCCGCCGTCTTCGGAAGCAAAGATGCTCGTGAGAACCGCGGGTTTCCTGTCCGGAAAGCGCGCGATGATCTCGAGGTCGCCTCCCATCGCCGTGATGTAGTCGCGCAGGGTCGACAGGAGCAGATCGCTGCGACGCTCCATGCGCGAAACGTTTTCCTGATTGACGCCGAGAATTTCGGCCACCTTTTCCTGCGTCAGGTCGCGTGCCTTGCGCAGGTCCTGCAAGGTCCTGTACTCATCCAGCCGCTCCTGGCCGCGCTTTTCCAGTTCCCTGCGCTTTTCCTCGGGCAGGGTCGCCAGAGCCTCGTCAAGCGTTCTTGCCATCGTCTTTTCCTTCCAGATCCTTCAGATGCTGCGTGAAGCGCCGGTCCGCCTTGTCGATCAGCTGTTTGTAGAAGCGCTTTTCGCTCCCGCCGGACTTGTCCGCAGCGACAAGCAGCACGGCCTGCCGCTTCGGGTCGAACGCATAGGCGACCCGCCAGACGCCGTCATCGGCCTTGAAGCGCAGTTCCTTCATGTTCGGGTGGCGAGAGCCTTTCAGTGTGTCGGCCCATGGGCGCCCGAGCTGCGGTCCATAGGTCTTGAGCAGCGGCAGGCTCGCGAAGATTTCGTCCCTGACCGGCTCGGGCAGGGCCTCGAATTCCGGATCGAAGGCTTCATGCAGCAATACGCTCCAGGTCATGCGAAAATATGACATGGAGCGCATATGATTTCAATGGCATTTTGTCGCGATGACCCGCGCCCGACCTTAGACCTCGACGCCGAAATCCCTCAGGTCCGCCCGCAGCTTGTCCGCTCCGAGGAACTGCACCGCTTGCCAGCCGGCGGCGCGGGCGCCTTCGACATTGACGGTCACGTCGTCGATGAACAGGCAGGCGGCCGGATCTAGGTCGAAATCGGCGGCGTGGCGCTGGTAGATCGCCACGTCCGGCTTCAGCAGGCCGACCTCGCCGGACACGGTCACGCCGCGCGGCAGGTCGAGGAAGGGATAGAGTTTCCGCGCCTCCTGGAACGTGTCGGCGGCGAAATTGGTCAGCATGGTGACGTCACGGCCGGCGTCGATCAGCCCGGTCATCAGCGCCACGCTGTCCTCATAGGCATGCGGCACCATCTCGCGCCAGTTCAGCCGGAAGGCGCGGATCTGCTCTTCTCGCTCGGGATAACGGGCGATGACCTCGGCCTCGGCCTCGGCCCAGCCGCGCCCGCGGTCCTGTTCCATGTTCCAGTCGTGGGTGCAGACATTGTCGAAGAACCAGCGACGTTCCGCCTCGTCGGGAATGATGCGGGAATAGGGCAGGTTGGGATCGTAGTGGATCAGCACCTTGCCGATGTCGAAGACGATATGGCGGATGGGTTCTGGCATGTCTTATCCTTTGTCGATCGAAAACGCGGTCGGAATAGCGGCGGCAATTGCTTTTTTCATGACAGTCGGCAGCGCCTCGCCGTCAAGATTTGTGACCGGCGCCCAGAAGCCGTGAACCGCGCCGGCATCCGAACGGGAAACCTGCACCCGGTAGACGCCGAGCCGGAGCTCGAAATGGGTAAACACATGGGTGACCGTGCCGCAGGCCTGCCAGCCGGCGGCAAAGGGCGCGGCATTCATGCCCGTCTCTCCGTCCACCCGCGAGGTCCAGGCGGTGGTCGGCACCTCGGTCATGCCGCCGAGCAGGCCGCTGTCGGGCCGGCGTCTTAAGAGCAGGTGCCCGTCCGTGTCGACCGCGACGAAGGCCGCTCCGAGCCGCACCGGCTTTTCCTTCTTCGCCGCCTTGACGGGAAACCGCTCCGGCTCGTCCTTTGCCAAGGCGATGCAGACATCGTTGAACGGGCAGAGCGCACAGACCGGCCGCTTCGGCGTGCAGATCGTCGCGCCGAGATCCATCATCGCCTGGGCGAAGTCGCCCGGCCGGTCCTGCGGCGTAATCATCGCGACGCGGGCCTTCATCTGCGGCTTCGAGCCGGGCAGGGGGGCGTCGATGGCAAAGAGCCGTGAGATCACCCGCTCGACATTGCTGTCCATCACCGCCGCCGGGCGGTTGAAGGCGATCGCGGCGACGGCCGCCGCCGTATAGTCGCCGATGCCCGGAAGCGCCTTCAGGCCTTCCTCCGTGTCGGGAAACCGCCCGCCATGCGCCGACGCCACCGCCTCGGCGCACTTTTTCAGGTTGCGGGCCCGCGCGTAATAGCCAAGCCCCGCCCAGGCGACCATCACGTCCTCCGAAGGAGCGGCCGCCAGATCGGCGACGGTCGGCCAGAGCCCGACGAACTTGGCGAAATAGGCCTTCACCGCCGCGACCGTGGTCTGCTGCAGCATCACCTCGGACAGCCAGATGTGATAGGGATCGGGCGTCACGCCGCGTCTGGCCATTGCCGGCGAGATGCGCCAGGGCAGGTCGCGGTGGTGGCGATCATACCAGGAGAGCAGAGGCGCGGCCGCGGGTTTCTTCTGGATTGTCACGCTCGTCATTTGCTGCTCATGGGGGAAGTGCCCTATATCTGGCTAAATCACCCGGCCGTTCAAGGGGTGATGTGAAAGGCTCAGACGGTTTCCATGCGTGCTCCCAGAAAAGGCGTGATCCAGATCTCCGAGGTGGCGAACGGCATCATCGATCCGATGTTGGCCCGCCGCGCCGGCATCAACACGGCGCTGCTCGGTTCCTGGGACGAGATCGCCGGCGAGAATTTCGCCGATTGCACGAGGCCGGAAAAGATCGCCTGGCCGCGCCATGGCGATCCGGGCGACGAGGGCGGCCATAGACCCGGCGTACTGACCATCGCCTGCGAGGGCGCCCGCGCGCTCTTTCTCTCGCATGCCCAGGGCGAACTGATCGCACGCATCAACGGCTTCTTCGGCTATCCGGCGATCGGCCAGATCCGCATCGTCCAGAAGCCGGTCTCGACCGCGACGCTGAAGCGTCCGCGGCCGCGCAAGCTGGAGGGCGAAAAGGCCAAGAAGCTCGCCGGCATGATGGAAGGCATCACCGACGACAAGCTTCGCCTGGCAATCGAGCGTCTCGGCACGGGCGTCATGTCGGCGCGGCGCAAATAGCCGCCCAGCCGCGAACATGAAGAAGATTTAATGCGTTAGCCTCCTGAAGTCACGATTCTTTGATGCATCGGGCCTATGCCCGCCTTGTTTGCTGCCGATTGCCGCGATAACGGTTGGGCAACGTCAAAAACAGTCATCAGGGTGCATTGATGCCGAAACTCGATCCGATCCTCTCCAAGAGCCGCCTGCTCGGTGGCGCCGCCGTCATCGCCATGGCCGCCGTACTTGCGTCCTGCAGCGACGACACCGAAAAGAAGGCTGCCGACGCGGCGCCGAAGCCGGCCGAAACCAGCACGGCGGCGCCTGCCGCTCCGGCCACGCCCGCAGCTCCGGCCGAAACAGCAACGGCGCCTGCGGCCACGACTGCACCGGCCGCCGCACCGGCTCCGGCCGCCACGGAAACTGCCCAGGCACCGGCGCCCGCAGCCGAACCGGCCGCTCCGGCCGCCAAGGTCGAACTGCCGACCTCCGACCGCGACATCGACATGGCCGAGGCGCTGAAGCCCGGCCCGATGAAGGAAATGGCGCTCGGCGATCCGAACGCTCCGGTCAAGATCATCGAATACATGTCGATGACCTGCTCGCACTGCGCCAACTTCCACACCAAGACCTTCGACGCGATCAAGGCCAAGTATGTCGACAGCGGCAAGGCCTACTTCATCGTCCGCGAATTCCCCTTCCCGGGCGACACCGCGTCGCTTGCCGCCTTCATGCTGGCGCGCTGCACGCCGGAGGAGCGCTTCTTCCCCTTCGTCTCGATGTTCATGAAGCAGCAGATGACCTGGGCCGCCCCGGCGGACAACGATGTGCGCGGCGCCATGCTGCAATTGTCGAAACTCGGCGGTTTTACACAGGAGAGCTTCGACGCCTGCTTGACGAACCAGAAACTTGCCGGTGATGTGACGGCAGTCCGGGATCGCGGGGCCAAGGATTTCGGCATTCAGTCGACGCCGACCTTCCTGATCAACGGCAAGAGCTATTCGGGGGACATGTCGGTTGATACCATGTCGGCGCTCATCGACAGCATGCTCTGATCGGCGCTCCGGCATTCTGGCGGGCGGCGGGCAAACCCGCACGCCCGTTTCTTACCTCCCCCTTGAGGGGGGAGGTCGCGCGAATGCGCGGGTGGGGGTGACACTCGTGACGATCACCCCACCCCGGAGCTTTGCTCCGACCCTCCCCCTCAAGGGGAGGGTGGAGTCATGAAGTTCAACCGCCTGCGCCTGCTCGGCTTCAAGTCCTTCGTCGAACCGACCGAATTCATCATCGAACGGGGCCTGACCGGCGTCGTCGGGCCGAACGGCTGCGGCAAGTCGAACCTTGTCGAGGCGCTGCGCTGGGTGATGGGGGAGAACTCCTACAAGAACATGCGCGCGTCGGGCATGGACGACGTGATCTTCTCCGGTTCCGGCAACCGGCCGGCCCGCAACACCGCCGAAGTCGGCCTCTATCTCGACAATTCCGACCGCACCGCGCCCGCCGCCTTCAACGATGCCGACGAGATCCAGGTGACCCGCCGCATCGAGCGCGGCGAGGGTTCGGTCTATCGCATCAACGGCAAGGAAGCCCGCGCAAAGGACGTGCAGCTTCTGTTCGCCGACGCCTCGACCGGCGCGCGTTCGCCCTCCATGGTTGGCCAGGGCCGTATCGGCGAGCTGATCCAGGCCAAGCCCCAGGCCCGCCGCCAGCTGCTCGAAGAGGCGGCCGGCATTTCCGGGCTGCATTCGCGCCGCCACGAGGCGGAGCTGAGATTGCGCGCCGCCGAGACCAATCTCGAGCGCTTGGAAGACATCACGGCCCAGCTCGAGACCCAGATCGAAAGCCTGAAGCGCCAGGCCCGCCAGGCCAACCGCTTCAAGATGCTCTCCGCCGACATCAGGGCGCATGAGGCCATGCTGCTGCATATCCGCTGGAGCCAGGCCAAGCAGGCCGAGGGCGAGGCGGAAAGCGCGCTGAACCAGGCGACCTCGATCGTCGCCGAAAAGGCGCAGAGCCAGATGGAGGCGGCCAAGGCGCAAGGCATCGCCAGCCTGAAGATGCCGGAACTGCGCGAGGAGGAGGCGCGCTGCGCCGCCGCGCTTCAGCGCCTGCAGATCGCCCGCACCCAGCTCGACGAGGAGGCCGGCCGTCTTCTGCGCCGCCGCGACGAACTCACCCGCCGGCTTGCCCAGCTCTCCGAGGACATCCGCCGCGAGGAACGCCTGGTCGCCGAGAATGCCGAAGTGCTGGAGCGGCTGACGGCGGAGGAAGCGGAACTCGAGGACATCCTCGCCGATTCCGGCCGCACCGGCGAAGAAGCACGCATCGCCTTCGAGGCGGCCGCGGCGACCCTTTCCGACAGCGAGAAGCGTTTTGCCGCGCTGACCGCCGAGCGCGCCGAAGCTGCTGCCGGCCGCAATCAGTTGGAGCGCCTGATCCGCGATCTTGCCGACCGCCGCCAGCGGCTGGAGCGTCAGGTGGCGGAGGCGAATGGCGAGCTGGATCAGATCGCCGCCCGCATCGCAGCCCTTCCCGATCCGGACGAAAAGCGCGAGATGGTCGAGGCCGCCGAACAGGCGCTGGCCGACAGCGAGGGAGCAACCGCCGAGATCGAAGACAGCCTGGCCGAGGCCCGCCGGGCCGAAAGCCTGACGCGCGCGCCGCTCGAGGCCGCCCGTTCCAAACTCAATGCGCTCGAAACCGAGGCGCGCACGATTTCCCGCATGCTGGCCTCGGCCGTTTCGGGCGATTTCACCCCCGTGGCGGAAGAACTGACCGTCACGCGTGGCTATGAGACGGCGCTCGGTGCAGCCCTTGGCGACGACCTCGACAGCCCGCTCGATGCGGCCGCGCCGGCCCACTGGATGCTGAACGGCGTCGGTGCCGGCGATCCGGCCCTGCCGGCGGGCATTGCCTGCCTGGTCGATCATGTCCGCGCGCCGCCGGCGCTGACCCGGCGCCTGCGCCAGATCGGCGTCGTCGCCGACGCCGCGACGGCGCTTCGCCTGATGCCGGAGCTTCGCCCCGGCCAGCGCCTCGTTACCCGCGAAGGCGCCGTCTATCGCTGGGACGGCCATGTCGCCGGCTCCGAAGCCCCGAGCGCGGCCGCTTTGCGACTTGCCCAGAAGAACCGCCTGACCGAGATCGAGACGGAGGTCGAAGAGGCGCAATATGCGCTCACCGACGCCGAGGAGCGTCTGGCCGAGGCGGTCGACGCGATCCGCAGCGAAGAGTCCCGTCTTGCCGAGGCGCGCGACAGGCAGCGCCTGTCGATCCGCCATCTTGCCGAAGCGCGCGAGGCGCTGACCCAGGCGGAACGCGCCTCGGGCGATCTCATCCGCCGGCGTGTCGTCATCGAGGAGGCGGTGAACGGCCTGAAGGCGCAGATCGAGGAAGCGCTCGAACAGGAGGAAAACGCCCGTATCGAGATCGAGGAAACGCCGGACCTCTCCGCCCTCGACGTCAGACTGCGCGAGGCCGAGGCCGAGGTCGCGACCGATCGCGGTCGGCTCGCCGAGGCGCGCGCCCGTTTCGAGGGGCTGGCGCGCGAGGACGAAAGCCGCAGGCGTCGCATTCTCGCCATCCGTCAGGAGCGCTCGACCTGGCAGGCGCGGGCGCGAAACGCCGAAGAGCATATCGCCACTTTGCGCGACCGCGTGGCGGAGGCCGAGGACGAGATGATCGGGCTCGAAATGGCGCCCGACGAGGTCGAGGAAAAGCGCCGCGCCCTGATGAACGAGCTGGAAAAGGCCGAAGCCGCACGCCGCGCCGCAGCCGACCGGCTGGTCGAGGCCGAGACGCGCCAGCGTGATGCCGACCAGAAGGCCGCCGCGGCCCTGGCCGAACTCGCCGAAAGCCGCGAAAAGCGCGGCCGCGCCGAAGAACGTCTGGTCTCGGCCCGCGACTGGCGCAAGGAGGCCGAAACCCGCATCCACGAGGCGCTCTCCGTTCCGCCGCACGAAGCGTTCCGGCTGACGGGGCTCAAGGATCCCTCGGAGATCCCCGATCTGCGCGAGGTCGAACGCGATCTCGACCGCCTGCGCATCGAGCGCGAGCGCCTCGGCGCCGTCAACCTCAGGGCCGACGAAGAGCAGAAGGAGCTGTCGGAACGGCTGGCCGCGCTGATCAAGGAGCGCGACGACATCATCGATGCGATCAAGAAGCTGCGCGGCGCGATCCAGAGCCTCAACCGCGAGGGCCGCGAGCGCCTGCTCGCCGCCTTCGACGTGGTCAACGCCCAGTTCCAGCGCCTGTTCACCCACCTGTTCAACGGCGGCACGGCCGAATTGCAGCTGATCGAAAGCGACGATCCGCTCGAAGCCGGCCTCGAAATCCTCGCTCGCCCGCCCGGCAAGAAGCCGCAGACCATGACGCTTCTGTCAGGCGGCGAGCAGGCTTTGACGGCGATGGCGCTGATCTTTGCGGTCTTCCTCACCAACCCCGCGCCGATCTGCGTGCTGGACGAAGTGGACGCACCGCTCGACGACCACAATGTCGAGCGCTACTGCAACCTGATGGACGAAATGGCCGCCTCGACCGAGACGCGCTTCGTCATCATCACCCACAACCCGATCACCATGGCCCGCATGAACCGCCTGTTCGGCGTCACCATGGCCGAACAGGGCGTCTCCCAGCTGGTGTCGGTCGATCTGGAAACGGCAGAAGCGCTGCGCGAGCGCGACGCGGTTTAGAGCGACCCCATAAGTCCACAGTTTTCAGATGAAACAGGGTTTCACGCCGCCAGCATCAGGCGGTCGCGGCCTTCGTGCTTGGCCTGGTAGAGCGCCTGGTCGGCGCGCGAATAGACGGCCTGGGGCGTGTCCTCGGCTTTGATTTCGGCAAGGCCCGCGGAAAACGTATAGGTGAAATCTCGCGCGTTCGGCAGCGGCCGGCGCTCGTGGATGGCACCGAACACCCGGTCGACGATCTTCTTCGCGTGGAGGATCGAGGTGTCGGGCATGAGCAGCATGAATTCCTCGCCGCCGATCCGGCCAAAGCCGTCCCGCAGGCGGATATTGCCCTGAACGGTGCGGGCGAAGTCGACGAGCACCATGTCGCCGGCCTGGTGGCCGAAGCGATCGTTGATCTGCTTGAAGAGGTCAAGGTCGAACAGGCACAGGCAGCCCTGTCGCGTGCCGGACGGATGCGTGCCGCTCAGCAGATTCTCCAGCAGCGCCCACATGTGGCGGCGGTTGGAAATGTCGGTGAGCTCGTCGGTCTGCGAGGCGCGCGTGGCAAGGTCGCGCAACTGCCGCAGTTCGCGTTCCTCGCGCCGAAGTTCGGTGATGTCGGTGGCGATGAACAGCATCCAGCCGTCCGGCTGCACCGTCTCGACGATCCACAGCCACCGCCCGTCGACGAGATCGCTTTCAAACGAGCGGCGCGGCACCTTGCCCCGGCGCGAGATGGCCGAGGCGAGCCAGGCATTGATGTCGGGATGGGCGATGATCGCGCCGCGGCCCGCCTGCCAGTTGCGGCGCATCAGCTCCGGCCATAGTGGCGTTTCGTCGGGTTCGACGGAATAGGTCTTGCGGAAAGCGGCATTGGCGTAACGCAGCCGGTCCTCCGGATCGTAGACGGCAATCAGGGCCGCCGATTCTTCGCGGAGTGAGGCCAGTTTTTCCGAAACCTGTTCTGTATCCACCGGCGATCGGTTCCCGTCGTTCACGCTACTTCGACGGACAGTATGGGCGCGAACAATGAAATATGAATAAATGGTGGAATTCTTATGTACCAGATTTCCACCCTGCGCCTTCAATAGGGGAGGCCGGTCCGCCCCGTTGTGACGGTCCGGCCGCTCCTTAAGCCTTCTTGACGGCCGAGATCGCGTAACGGTGCTGCGTTGCCCGCTCCAGTCCCTTGAGCAGCGAGAAATTCCGGCGCTGCTGGCGATGAATGGCCTTCAGGTCGAAGTCGACCCGGATGTCTGTGAAACCCGCTTCGGTCAACAGGCGCACGACCTCGTCGGCCCGCGCGCCGTTGGAGAAGTAGACGCGCGACAGGATGCTCCGATGGGTTTCGCCAAGCGCGCCGGGACCATGGCGCTTGTCCGGCGCCATCAGGCCGATCTTCTGGGCAAGCCCGGACAGCGTCGAGAACAGGCGCGACAGCGGGCCGGGATTGACGAAATCGCCGTCGATGATCAGCAGCTTGCCGCCGGGTTTCAGGATGCGGTGCCATTCGCGAAACGCCGCAGCCGGATCGACCAGCGTCCACACCAGGTGGCGATTGGTCACCACATCGGCGGAATTGTCCGGCTCCATCGTCACTTCCGCGTCGCCGAGCAGGAATTCGATCGGCCGCTTGCGGGCCGCAGCCTTGCGCCTTGCGCGCTCCAGCATGGGTTCGGCCCAGTCAATGCCGGTGACCCGGAAGCCGATATCGTCGAGCAAGTGGGAGACGACCGCCGTGCCGCAGGCGAGATCGACCGCCCGCCGTCCTTCGCCGCGTCCCAGATGCTTGAGAAACAGCGCCTGCCAAGCGGCGCGTTCGCCCTCGGAGAAGATCTCGTGGCCGGGCTGCTCGTCGAAGGTCGCCGCGCGCTCCGACCAATAGGCCTTGATCTCGTCTTTCAGGCTGTAATTGCTCGCCAGGTTCATTCTCTCAGCTCCGACACGTCTTGAGTTTGGAAACGTTATAAAAGATAAATCTTGACTGTAAAGATCATGAAATCTATTCCAACGATAAATTAGTGCTGGAGAGAAAAATGAATATCTTCAATAAGGTGGCGTCAGCCGCCCTGGGTCTTGCTGTGCTTTTTTCAGGGGCGGCCTCGGCGAAGGACAAGGTCAAACTCACCGATATCACCGGCCGTGAGGTCGAGGTCAGCGTACCGGTCGAGCACGTGATCCTCGGCGAAGGTCGGCAGATGTATTTCGTCGCCGCCCTCGATACGGAAGAGCCCTTCAGCCGCGTTGTCGGCTGGCGCGACGACTTCAAGAAGGCCGATCTCGATGGCTATAACGCCTATCTGGAAAAATTCCCGGAAATGGAAAAGCTGCCGACCTTCGGCGGCATGAAGGACGGCACCTTCGACATCGAGCAGGCCGTCGCGCTGAAGCCCGACGTCATCATCATGAACATCGACGCCAAGACCGCGACCGAGGAAGCCGGCTACATCGAGAAGCTCGGCAAGGTCGGCATTCCGCTGGTCTATGTCGACTTCCGCGAGAAGCCGATGCTCCACACCGAGCCGTCGATGCGCCTGATGGGCGAACTCTTCGGCAAGCAGGACCGCGCCGAGGACTTCATCGCCTTCCGCGCCGCCGAGATCGCCAAGGTCACCGACGTGCTCGCCAAGGTCGCCGATCTCAAGCGTCCGAGCGTCTTCATGGAGCGCGCCGGCGGCTATTCCGATGATTGCTGCATGTCCTTCGGCAACGAGAACTTCGGCCAGATGGTCGCGCTCGCCGGCGGCACCAACATGGCCTCGGACTTCATCCCCGGCACCTTCGGCACCGTCAATCCCGAGCAGATCATCGCCTCCAACCCGGACCAGGTCATCATCACCGGCGCCAACTGGGAGCTCTATGTCCCCGGCGGTGCATGGGTCGGCGTCGGCCCGGGTGCCGACAAGGCCAAGAGTGCAGAAAAGCTCGCCAAGCTGATGGAACGCCCGGCCTTCACCGGCATCAAGGCGGTCAAGGACGGCAATGTCCATGCGATCTGGCACCAGTTCTACAACAACCCCTACCAGTTCGTCGCCATCCAGCAGATCGCCAAGTGGCTGCATCCTGACCTGTTCAAGGATCTCGATCCGGACAAGACCTTCCGCAGCCTGCACGAGCGCTTCCTGCCCGTCGATTACCGGCCCGGTTACTGGGTCTCGCTGAACGCCGGCAACTGATATGGCCGCGGCTGTCGAAACCGTCACGATCAAGGAAGGGCGCGGTCTTTACCGCGCCCTGTCCTTCAGGCGCATCCTGCTGATCGCTTTCCTGTGCTGTCTGCTGTTCCTGTCGGTCTCCGCCGACATGGCGGTCGGGCCGGCCAACTACACCATTGCCGAAGTGCTGAAGGCGCTGTTTTACAAGGACAGCGTCGACGTCCAGCGCCAGGTGGTGATCTGGGACATCCGCATGCCGATCGCGCTGATGGCGGTGACCGTCGGCGCCTCGCTGTCGCTCGCCGGCGCGCAGATGCAGACCATTCTCGCCAATCCGCTGGCGAGCCCCTTCACGCTCGGCATTTCCGCCGCCGCGAGCTTCGGCGCCGCACTCGGCCTCGTCGCCGGCGTCTCGCTCGTGCCGATCGCCGTGCACCTCATGGTGCCGATCAATGCCTTCATCATGGCCATGCTCGCCGCCCTCTTCATCCATTTCGCCTCGACGCTGCGCGGCGTGACCGTCGAAACCATCGTGCTGCTCGGCATCGCCCTGGTCTTCACCTTCAACGCTGCCCTGTCGCTGCTCGAATATCTCGCCTCCGAACAGGCGCTCGCCGCCGTCGTCTTCTGGACCATGGGCAGCCTCACCAAGGCGACCTGGGTCAAGGTCGCGGTCACCGGCGTCATGCTCGTCATCGCGATCCCGCTCTTTGCCCGCAATGCCTGGCAGCTGACCGCTCTCCGCATGGGCGACGAGAAGGCCGCTAGCCTCGGCGTCAACGTCCGTCGGCTGCGGCTCACCACGCTGATGGTCGTCGCGCTGCTCGCCGCCATTCCCGTCTCCTTCGTCGGCACGATCGGCTTCATCGGTCTGGTCGGGCCGCATATCGCCCGCATGCTGGTCGGTGAGGACCAGCGCTTCTTCCTGCCCGCCTCGGTGGTTTGCGGCGCGCTGCTGCTCTCGGCCACCTCGGTGGTCAGCAAGTCGATCATCCCGGGCGCCATCCTGCCGATCGGGGTGATCACCGCGCTGGTCGGCGTACCCTTCTTCTTCGTCCTGATTTTCACCCAGCGGAGGCGCGCATGGTAGGCCTGGCAATGCAGGATCTCTCCGTCCGCTACGGACGCACCGAGATCGTCTCCGGCATCAGCGCCGAAATCCCATCCCCGGGCGGGCTGACGGCGGTCATCGGCCCGAACGCCGCCGGCAAGTCCAGCTTCCTGAAGCGCATCGCCGGCCTTGCCAAGGGAGCGGGCACCGTCGTCGTGGTGGACGGCCAGAAGGGCGATGCCGGCATTTCCTACATGCCGCAGGATACGGCCTGCAATGCCGTGCTCTCGGTCTACGAATCCGTGCTGATGGCGGCCAAGCAGGGTTCCGGCTGGCAGGTCGAGGACCATGAGCTGGCCGACATCGACCGGGTGCTCGCCTCGCTGAAGATCACCCCCTGGGCCTTCCGCAATCTCGGCGAACTCTCGGGCGGACAGCGTCAGCTCGTCGCCATCGCCCAGGCGCTGATCCGCAAGCCGGAAATCCTGCTGATGGACGAGCCGACCTCGGCGCTCGACCTCTACCGCCAGATCGAAGTGCTGACCTATATGTCGGCGCTCGCCCGGCGCACCGGCATGGCGGTGGTCATCGCGCTGCACGATTTGAACCACGCCCTGCGCTATTGCGAGCGCACGCTGGTGATCGCCGAGGGCAAGCTGGTCGCCAGCGGCCCGTCGGAAGAGGTCATCACCCGCGACATGCTGCGCGACATCTACCGCGTCGATGCCCGCGTCGAGCGCTGCTCGCTCAGCCGGCCCATGGTGATCGTCGACAGCTCCATCCTCTGATCGCAGGCCGCGCTCCGGGGCGACCGGCACGACCTCTATTGGGGCGGCGCGCGCCGGTCCGCAATTCCGCTCTTCCCATCGACCGCGCATCGCGGAAGGATGTGAGTGGCGCCGTGACTTGCGATTCGGCGCGGGAGGAACGAATTCCATGGAAGGACGAGCGCGCAGGACGGTCGCTTCAGCTCTGCTGCTGGGTTTGAGCCTGGCCTTCGCCGGCCTGTCGGTTTCGACCGCCGCCGAACCGTCCCTGGCGGGCAATTTCCTCCCCGCGGTCATTGCCACCTCCGAGCCGCATCGCGCGGCGCTGGTCCACCTGATCCGCGGCAAGCCCGGCCTGCCGGCCTGGGTGCGCAACATGGTGAGCCGCGACCGATACGTCGCGCTGGCATCGAGGCGGGTCGAGGTCGAGGGCAAGTCGATGCAGCTCTTTGCCGCCTGCCAGGCGGGAAATTGTGCCGCAAGCGCGATCCGCTTGCTCTATTCCGAAGACGGCAAGCGGGCGGTGATGCGCGTCGCCGACCTGAAACTGGGGACTGTCGTGCTCGGCGATCCGACGCCGGCCGAGGCGGGTGTTCTGGCTGCGGAGTAAGTATCCGCCGGCGGCGCCCGCGGCTCTTCCGCATTAACTGTCTGCCGCAATTATGATGCAATGCAGCATAATCATGCGTGCTCGGCGTTTTCATTCCGTCACATATGCTGTAAACCGTCGGAAAAAGCCTGTTCGGGTGGAGATGAGGCATGAGGAAATGGGTTTATACCTTCGGCAACGGAGCGGCCGAGGGTAGTGCTGCCGATCGCAACCATCTGGGCGGCAAGGGCGCCAACCTTGCCGAGATGGCAAGCCTTGGCTTGCCGGTTCCTCCCGGCCTCACCATCGTCACAGACGCCTGCGCCTTCTACTACAAGAATGGCCGAAGCCTGCCCGACGACCTGAAGGAACAGGTGCTTGACGGCATCAAGGGCATGGAGGCGGCGACCGGCCGCGGTTTCGGCGATACCTCCCTGCCGCTCCTGCTGTCCGTCCGCTCCGGCGCCCGCACCTCGATGCCGGGCATGATGGACACCGTCCTCAATCTCGGCCTCAACGATCAGACGGTCGAAGCGCTCGGCCACAATTCCGGCGATGCGCGCTTCGCCTGGGACAGCTACCGCCGCTTCATCCAGATGTATGGCGACGTCGTGATGGGCATCGACCACGAAGTCTTCGAGGAGATCCTGGAAGACGAGAAGGCCCGCTTCGGTCATGAGCTCGACACCGATCTCTCGGCCGTCGAGTGGCAGCATGTCACCGGCCTCTACAAGGACGTGATCGAGGAATCGCTTGGGCAACCTTTCCCGCAGGACCCGCATGTCCAGCTCTGGGGCGCGATCGGCGCGGTCTTTGCCAGCTGGATGAACCCGCGCGCCGTGACCTACCGGATGCTGCACGCCATTCCCGCCGAATGGGGCACTGCCGTCACGGTCCAGGCCATGGTCTTCGGCAATCTCGGCTCGTCGTCGGCGACCGGCGTCGCCTTCACCCGCAATCCGTCCACCGGCGAAAAATCGCTCTACGGCGAGTTCCTGGTCAATGCGCAGGGCGAGGACGTCGTCGCCGGCATCCGCACGCCCCAGTCGATCACCGAGGCCGCGCGCATCGAGAGTGGTTCCGACAAGCCGTCGCTGGAAAAGGTCATGCCCGAGGCCTTCGCCGAATTCGGCCGCATCTGCGACCGGCTGGAAGCGCACTACCGCGACATGCAGGACCTCGAATTCACCATCGAGCGCGGCAAGCTGTGGATGCTGCAGGCCCGCTCCGGCAAGCGCACCACCAAGGCGGCGATGAAGATCGCCGTCGACATGGTCGCCGAAGGCCTGATCACCGAGGAGCAGGCCGTCCTGCGCATCGAGCCGTCCTCGCTCGATCAGCTGCTGCATCCGACCATCGACCCGAAGGTTGAGCGTCACGTAATCGGCTCCGGCCTGCCGGCATCGCCGGGGGCCGCCACCGGCGCCATCGTCTTTACCGCCGAAGAGGCGGTGGTGGCGGAGGAAGAGGGCCGCAAGGTCATCCTCGTGCGCGTCGAAACCAGCCCGGAAGACATTCACGGCATGCACGCGGCCCAGGGCATCCTGACCACCCGCGGCGGCATGACCAGCCACGCCGCCGTCGTCGCGCGCGGCATGGGCATCCCCTGCGTGTCCGGCGCCGGCACCATGCGTGTCGATCTGAGGAACGAACTGCTGATCGGCACGGGCGTCACGCTGAAGAAGGGCGACGTCATCACCATCGACGGCTCCACCGGCCAGGTGCTGAAGGGCGAGGTGCCGATGCTCCAGCCCGAGCTTTCCGGCGATTTCGCCCAGTTGATGGTGTGGGCCGACAAGGCGCGCCGCATGACGGTGCGCACCAATGCCGATACGCCCGTCGATGCGCGCGCCGCGCGCTCCTTCGGCGCCGAGGGCATCGGCCTCTGCCGCACCGAGCACATGTTCTTCGAGGGCGAGCGCATCCAGGTGATGCGCGAGATGATCCTCGCGGAGGACGAGACCGGCCGCCGTCTGGCCCTCGACAAGCTCCTGCCGATGCAGCGTTCCGACTTCACCGAACTCTTCGCCATCATGCACGGCCTGCCGGTGACCATCCGCCTGCTCGATCCGCCGCTGCATGAATTCCTGCCGAAGACGGAAGAAGAGATCGCCGAAGTGGCAACCGCCATGGGCATGGATGCGCAGCTGCTCAGCCAGCGGGTCGATGCTCTGCACGAGTTCAACCCCATGCTCGGCCATCGCGGCTGCCGTCTCGCCATCTCCTATCCCGAGATCGCCGAGATGCAGGCGCGCGCCATCTTCGAGGCGGCCGTCGCCGCCGCCCGCGAGACGGGTGCGGCCGTCGTTCCGGAAATCATGGTGCCGCTGGTCGGCCTGAAAGCCGAGCTCGACTACGTCAAGGCCCTGATCGACAAGGTGGCGAAGGACGTCATGACCGAGGCGGGACTGGATATCTCCTACCTCGTCGGCACGATGATCGAGCTGCCGCGCGCAGCCCTTCGCGCCCATGTCATCGCCGAGGCCGCCGAGTTCTTCTCCTTCGGCACCAACGACCTGACGCAGACCACCTTCGGCATCTCCCGCGACGATGCATCGGCCTTCATTCCGACCTACCAGCGCAAGGGCATCATCGAGCACGATCCCTTCATCTCGCTCGATTTCGACGGCGTGGGTGAACTGATCCGCATCGCTGCCGAGCGCGGCCGAAGGACCCGGCCCGACATGAAACTCGGCATTTGCGGCGAACACGGCGGCGACCCGGCCTCGATCCACTTCTGCGAAAGCGCCGGCCTCGACTACGTCTCCTGCTCGCCCTTCCGCGTGCCGATCGCGCGGCTGTCGGCCGCCCAGGCGGCGATCGGCAGTGCCGCGAAGGTCGATCCCTGAGGCAGCCTGCCCATCCCTAACCCGGCACCGCCGGCACCTCGCGTCGCATGTCCGGCTCGTCGTGGATGAAGGTGAGCTGAAGGGTCGCCATGCGCTCGGCCGCCGGATCGTTGCCGACAAGGTCCGTCCCGGGCTCGTCGACCGCGATGCCGCCCTCGCGCAGCGCGGCGACCAGGGCAGGGTAGGCGCCGGCGGACAGTGTCAGGCGGATCGTGTTCATCAGGTTGGAATACATCTGCACGTCGTCGATCCAGCCGCCGAGGCGGTTGACGGTGTCGAAGACGAAGCTGGTGGCGTCCTTGCGCTCGCGCCGCGTGACGGCGTTCAGCATCAGAATCCGCATCATGTCGGCCATTCCCGTCGGTGGTTGCTTGAGGACGATTCTCGTCACGGCGGATGACAAAGCAAGCCGTTTGTGGAATAGGCGAGGTCGAGCCTTTCAATCGAGACAGCAGAAAGCCCGGACGACAGATGAGCAAGCGCCGCCAGAGCCAGAGATCCCGTCCGAAGGCAAGGGTAAGGGCCGACGGCAGCACGGCGAACGGCCAGCGTCCGCGCCCCGAGGCGGCATCGTCCGCGGCGAAAGGGCAGGCCGAAGCCAAGACCAAGGCCACCGCCAAAGCCACCGCCACCGTCGGCGGAAAATCCACTGCCAGTGCAGCCGCCGCCTCCGCCCGGGCCGCCGCGTCCGACGCACCCCCGGTCCCCGCCGGCAATCGTCCGGATTTCGCCGCGATCTTCGCCAACCCCTCGTTTCGCCGCTCGCTCTGGCTGCTCAATGCCGGCGTGATCGGCCTGCTTCTGTCGCAGGGCATTCCGCACGACTACGGCTTCCTCGAGCTCGGCGCGCTGTTCACGCTGTCGGTCTACGATCTGGCGCTCGCCATGCTGGGCCTGGCGCTCGGCGCCGCCATGGCCGAGACCCGCCGCGACTTCGCCGCCGTCGTCGGCGTCTTCCTCGCCGTGCTGGTCGTCATGCTGACCTTCTTCGATCCGATCTTTCGCGTCATTCTCTCGTCGCCGCTGGGCGAGGTGCTCTACCTGATCGCACCGACGGCCGTCATGCTGACCGGCGCCTCGCTCTGGCTGACGGGCCGCTACCGTCAATGGGCCGTCATGCTCGCCGCGGCCGTCGTTGCCTTTGCCTTCTCGCTGTTCGTCGGTCTTGACGACATCGGGGTCGGCCTCATCGATTTCGCCTTCGGCACGGTTTTGAGCGCGCTCTGGCTGGTGCTGGCACCCGCCCTGATGCTCCGCCATTTCCGCGGCCCCTGGCTGAGGATCCCGTCGCGCATCGTCGGCAGCTGGCTGGTCGTCATCGGTATCATCGTGCTGGTGTCGCTCTACGTGCCCATGCCGCTGAAGGCGCCGGCGCTCCCCGACCCGTCGCAGCCGGACGGCGGCGCGATCGAGCTGCAGATCCCCGACGACGGCTCTGCCCCGACGCTGAACGGCGAGGTGCTGGATCTGGAGGGCGCCGCCGAACCGCAGGCGCCCGGGGCGCCTTCATCGCCCTCCGAGCCTTCAGCTCCTGCAGAACCGGCCCCGGCTCAGACCACGCCACCCAAACCGTAAGCGCGGCGGCCACCGACAGCGCACGCTCCGCAACGCCCTTGGTCCGGCTGGGTCTCCGACCCTCAAGGGGAGATCGACGCGCCAAGCGTCCCCACGCTTCGACCGAAAACTGTCGCCCGGCATCGATCGCGCGGTTCCGCTCTCTCCGTCGCCGGATATCGAGACCACGGATAGGCCTGACCGATCTCCGCGCCTGCGGGGAGGCATGTCCGTCCTTCGGTGAACGCAGGAGGGCAGGGGTATCCCATATGAACCGCTCGATCGCGACAATCCCGCCGCCCGCTTGTCGCCCCTGCGGCCAGACGATAAACAGGTGGGGACTGCTTCGCTTGTCCCTCCGCCTGACCCGGTGCCGCCCCCGATGACCATCCGCTACGACAGACCCGTATCGCGCTCGGCCTTTCTCGCCTGGCGGCTTGGTCTGCTTGCCGCCGGCATGCTGGCGATCGTCATCCTGGCGCACCGCTTCGGCCCGTTGACCACGCCCGATTTCGTCGCGCTGGTGGCGATCTCCACCGTACCCGCAGCGCTTGCCGTGCCGCTTGCCCTGATCGGCCTTGCCCGGCTCTGGCAGGTCGGCGCGCTCGGCGGCGTGGCCGCAGCCTGGGCGCTGTTCTATGCCACGCTGCCGCTGGGGCTCACCGGCTGGGCCGCCGCCCACTATCTCGATCGTCCGCCGATCTATGATGTCTCGAGCGATCTCGTCGACCCACCACAATGGCTGCGCGCACCGGCCGCCAACCAGCAATGGATGGAACGGCCGCCCATCACCTCGGCCACCCGCGAGGCGCAATCCAGTGCCTATCCGGGACTGACCGGGCGGCGCTACGAAGGGGCGCTGGACCGTGTCTACGAGGCGGTCCGCAAGGTCGCTGGCGCCAATGGGCTGACCATCATCGCCGAGCGCGGCCAGGAATTTGCCGTTCCGGAGTTCCAGCCGCTGGCGCCTGCCGCGCCGGCCGGTACCGCCGACCCCAATGCCGAACCACTCAGCGTGCCCGTGCCGCTGCCGCGCCCGGAGCCTGAGCTTGCGGCGCCATCGCTGCCGCCCGAACCGGTGGGCACAGTGCGCCTTCAGGCGACCACCCGCACCTTCGCGCTCGGTCTGCCTTTCGACGTCGTCATCCGGCTGCGCGAGGAGGCCGAGACGACGCTGGTCGACCTGCGCGTCGCCAGCCGCTTTGGCCCGCACGATCTCGGCATTGGCGCGGAAATCGCCGAGCACTACATGCACGTGCTCGACGCCGAACTCCTGGGGATTGCCGGGGACTGACCGTTCAGGCGGGTTGGTAGACGCCGGCCAGCCGGGCCGGGCCGTCGGTCGTCACCTGGCCCTTTTCGACCAGGTCTTCCAGGTGCGCGAGCACGGACAGCGCGGCTGCGCCATGCAGGCGCGGATCGGTGCTGGCATAGATCACCTTGACCATGTCGGGGATCAGCCGGTCGCCGGCGCGGATGCGCTCCAGCACCGCCCGCTCGCGCATGCGACGGTGGGTCCGAAGCCCGCGCAGGAAGGCCGCCGGCTCGTTTACCGGCCCGCCGTGGCCGGGAAGATAGATCCGGTCGTCGCGGGTGAGCAGCCGCTCCAGCGAGGCCATGTAGTCGCCCATGGCGCCATCCGGCGGTGCGACGATCGAGGTCGCCCAGGCCATGACATGGTCGGCGGAAAAGACGATGCCGTCGTCATCCAGCGCGAAGGCGGCATGGTTGGCCGTGTGCCCCGGCGTGAGGATGGTGGTCAGCCGCCAGCCGTCGCCTTCCACCACGTCGCCGTCGGCAAGCGTTATGTCGGGCACGAAGTCGAGATCCGAGCTTTCGGCAAAGGGATTGGCCTCGCCCTCGTGCAGCGGCCGGGCCGGGCGATAAGGCCCCTCGGCGACGATCAGGGCACCCGTTTCCGCCTTCAGCCGGCGGGCCAGCGGCGAGTGGTCCTTGTGGGTGTGGCTGACCGCGATATGCGTCACCTCGCGGCCGGCGAGCGCCGCCATCAGCGCTGAAAAATGCGCTTCGTCTTCCGGTCCCGGATCGATCACGCAAACGGAAGCGTCGCCGACGATATAGCTGTTGGTGCCGTGGAAGGTGAAGGGGCCGGGATTGTTGACCGTGATGCGCTGGACATGCCCGGCCACCGGCACGGCCTCGCCATGGGCGGGCTGGAAGGCCAGGTCGAATTCCGGGCTCTTGGGCGCGTCGCGCGGCTCGCTCATTTATACTCGATCTCGATGAAGGACATCGGCTTCTTGCCGCCGTTGACGACATTGTGCTCGACGCCCGCGTCGCGGCGATAGGCCTCGCCGACCGGCCGCGTCAGCCGATGCTCGCCGGTCGCGTCCTCGATGAGAAATTCACATTCCGTCATGGTCACGACGACATAGCCCATGCCATGCACATGATGCCCGGTCGCAGCCCCCGGCTCGAAATCCCAGCGCGTGATGCGGACCACCTGGTCGTCGACCAGAACGGTGGGCATTGCGGGCGGGCGGGCGGAATATCCGGGCATGGTGGCTCCTCTTGGCGTGCGACACTCGGCGAGAGGTATCGCACCGCAAAAGGGTCGGCGTAAAGGGCGAAGACGATGTGCGGCGGTCGCGACCGCGCATTGACGTTGGCGGGCTGCGGGCTGGGGCGTGGGTATGGATCCTCGGGTCAAGCCCGAGGATGACGGAGTTTCAAAGGACGCGAGGCACCTGGCCCATGCACTCTGCAATAGAATGTGGGAGACGAGGAAGCGTCCAATTAATGTGGAAGACGAGGAAGCCCGGAGCAAACCCCTTACGACACCGTCATCCTCGGGCTTGACCCGAGGATCCACGCCCAAGCCTCAGAGCCTGACGATTCATTGGCGCGACGCGCTCCTAGCCAAGACGCGACCCGGCCACGCCGCCATGGCCAAAGGAAACCCCCGGCCCGGGGAGGGCCGGGGCATGAGACGTCGTTCGATTATGCCACGCGGCGCTCGTGGCGGCCTTCCTCGACCTCCTCGACGATCTTCCTGACGAAGGCATCGAGGTCGTTGGGGGTGCGCGAGGTGATGATGCCCTGATCGGTCACCACGGCCTCGTCGCGCCAGGCAGCGCCGGCGTTCATCAGGTCGGTCTTGATCGAGGCATAGGACGTCGCCTTGCGGCCCTTGAGGGCACCGGCTTCCACCAGCAGCCAGGGACCGTGGCAGATCGCGGCGACCGGCTTGCCGGACCGGACGAAGCGCTTGACCAGATCGACCGCATCGGCGTCGGCGCGCAACAGGTCGGGATTGATCTGGCCGCCGGGGATGACCAGCGCGTCATAGTCGTCGACCGAGACGTCGCCGACGACGAGATCGACATCGACGCTGTCGCCCCAGTCCTTGTCGGCCCAGCTCTTGATCGGGGCCTTCTCCAGCGAAGCGATCTCGACCTTGGCGCCATGGGCCTTCAGCTTGTCGAGCGGGAACCTGAGCTCCGAGCGCTCATAGCCGTCGGTGGCGAGGATGAGGATACGTGCCGAATTGATGGAGGGCATGAAGATCTCCTTGTCTGTGCTTGGTTTCGCTTGGGGTGGATGCAAGGTAAAACCCCCGAACGCCGCGATCGTTCCCGCAACAGCCCGGTCGCTTCAGCAAAAGCCGGTCACTTCAGCAAAAGCCGGTCGCTTCAGCAAAAGAATGTGAAGATGTGGCCTTCCTGCGTGCTCGGACGATACGATCGACGGCCCGAAGAGCCGTCTTGCCGCCTTGAAAAAATCCGTCACAAGGTCATTGCCGCTCGGGCCGGCCTTTGCTAATCAGGCGACCATCCGCGAGCGGCTTCTTTGCCGCCGCTCTGTTGGGGCGTCGCCAAGCGGTAAGGCACCGGTTTTTGGTACCGGCATTCCCAGGTTCGAATCCTGGCGCCCCAGCCATTTTTTCCAAATTCCTTCCGGACCGAAGGCCGCGCCGCGTGTTGTCGGCGGATACAAAACTCTACAAATCGCAACGGGCGTGAAAGACGCCAGCCAAGTCCGGCAGGCACTCTCGAGCCATCCCCGCTGCCCCGGCGGGTTGGAGATGAGGAGAGAGCGATGCTGAAGAAACTGCTATTGGCGCTTGCCATCCTGGCCGGCGCCTCGACAGTTGCCGCGGCGGCGACCGTTGCCATTGCGACCGGAAACGTCAATCTGCGGGCAGGCCCGTCGACGGCCTATCCCGTCGTCACCGTGGTGCCGGTCGGCGCCCGCATCGTCACGCATGGCTGCGTTGCCGGATACACCTGGTGCGACATTGCCTATGGATCCTATCGCGGCTGGGTCGCCGCCAGCTATGTCCAGGTGGTCTACCAGGGCGCCCCGGTGGTGCTGACACCCGCCGTTGCCCCGGTCGTCGGCGTCACCGTCGTGACCTATAACCGCGTCTACTGGGACACCTATTATGCCGCCTATCCGTGGTACCGGAACTGGGGCGTCTATGCCCGCTATCCGGCCGGTCGGGTGAGCACCTACGACCGCTCGGTCGATTGCGCCGACGGAAGCTGCACGGCAAACCGTGCGACGACCGGTGTCTATGGCGGCACCGCCAACCACACCCGCACCTGCTCCGGTGGCGAGTGCACGGCGACCCGAAACGTGGTCGGCCCCTCCGGCAACAGCGCGTCCCGCGTGCGCAATTGCAGCGCCAACGACCGCACTTGCACGGTGACGAGGACCGGCCCGCGTGGCGGCACGGGAACCGGCACCCGCGTCTTCCGGCCCTGACGAACGGAGACGAGACGTCATGCGATCGACCACACTCACGACCCTTTTTGCGATTCTCGCCGCGCTGGCCCTGCCGCTGTCCGCGCAAGGGCAGATGCCGGTGGCGCCGGACGCCGGCGAGAGCGACGAATATCCGATGGCGGAAATCTGCCTCCTGCCGGACGGGATGCAAGGCAATACCTGTGCGGCCTTCTTCCTGGATGAAGACGGCTACGAGATCTGCCTGCGCGACGAAATGAGCGGCCGGATGCGCTGCTCGAGCAGCCACAGCACGCGGCAGGATCGGATGGAAGCGCCCGAGGCACGTCCCTCGGGCATGGTCGGCATCTGACGGGTGACGAGCGTGGCGACCGTTCGCAGGACAGTCAGGTCAAGCGCAGGCAGCTTGTCGCGCGATCGGGTATGACTGGCGGTGGCGGGCGGAGATATTCCGTGGGACGGCGTCGGTCTTGCCGCCGTTCCGTTTCGCCTGTCCGCTACTCACACTTGCCCGGAACCTCGAGTTTGTAGGTGGTCTTGCCGGGACCGTCCGGCAGGACGGGGATCAGGTAGACCAGGAGATCGCATTCCTGGGTGCGGACCTGCCATTCGCTGGCCCCGTCCTTGCGCGTGCCGGTGTTGGAGATCGAGCCGACCGGCGCCTGGCGCACGGCATCCGCCACAGTGCTGCTGGCAAGGATCGTGGTGATCTTTTCCGCGCTGTCGTAATAACCCGAAAGGGCGGCGGCGGCGGGCGTGGCGAGAGCGGTGCAGAGAATGGTCGTGGCGAGAATGTACTTCATGCGCGTCTTCCCTTGAGATCGCCCAAGCCTCCCATGGCTTTGTGGATTTCGCAAGACGGGGCGGGCGCCGGTCCGGCATTGGACTTGACTTCTGATCTGCCTGCTTTAGTCAGGCGCTTGCCGAAAAAATTCGAGACCGGTGTGGTTATTCCGGTCCCCGCCCTGCGGGATATGGTCGCGTTTCGCGAACCCACGGCACCAACCCCAATCAGGGTGGTGCCGTGACAGTTTTTGGCTCCTGTCACGCACGACCCTCAGACAGTGAGCCCCTATGTACGACAAGAAAACCCTTCTGCTTGCCCAGGTCTTCATCACCTTCATGATGGCCGCCTCGATGTCGGGCATCATGTCCTTGCTGGTCCTCGGCCCGACCGCGCAGTGGCTGCATGCCTGGCCCGGACAGTTCGCCATGGCTTGGCCGATTGCCTTCGTCCTGACCCTGTTCGTCAGCAGGCTCGGCTTTGGTCTGGCCGTCCGGATCTGCGGAAGGAAGTCGATCGCCGGCAAGTGAGACGCTGACTTGAAGGTCTGCCGTCGCACCCAGACAAGGAAAAGCCCGCCGGGTACCTCCCGGCGGGCACAAGGGCAGCGGCGAGGCGTGCCGCTTATTCCTGGATCGTGTATTCGCCCATTTCGCAGAGGTTCTGCGTGTCGGTCGTGGTTTCGAGCGCGTCGCCCTGGAATTCGAAGCGCATGTCGTAGTCGCAGTTGTCGCGACCGTCGGCGATGGTGATCTGCATGCTCTCGCCCGGCTCAAGAACGTCCTGGCCGAAGATGTCGTCTTCCCACTTGTCGACGCCGACCGGCGAGGCGTGAAAATTGTTCAGCACCGACTTCGTGCCGTTCTTCAGCGTGAAGACGAGATCTTCCGCATGGGAAGCGCCGGCGGACAGGACCAGCGTCGAAGCGATCAGGGCGAGTTTCAGTTTATGCATGTGAGACAATCCTTTGACACCCAATATCGGGCGAGGGGGATTTATCGATATCGCGGCTGAACCCCGAGTGAATGGATCGTTAGCCTTTCATTCACCATGCGGCGATGGCGATCCATCGACCGGCGGTCACCCGCGGATCTTCACCGGCCGCCAGACGATCGTTTCGGGCGTGCGGTCGAAGGGCGGCTCCATCAGGGTCACCCTGCAGTCGCGGCTGTCGCACACGGTGCAGCGGAAGGGCAGGCTGCGCGGGTCGCGCCCGTGGCCGTAGACGCCGCCGAGGTCGCTGGCGAGAAAGCGTGCCTGGCGCTCGCAACGGCGGCAGGTCGCCACCACGAACATGTGGTGACGGATCGCCTTGCCGAGGGTGTCGATGCTGACGGCCATGAAAAGCAAATGAAACAAAACGGGAACGTAGTCAAGGGCCAGCGCAATCCCGCCCGCCGCCGTCGCCTGTTGACGCAAGAGTTGCAGGCCTTTGCGCGCATTTCCAGTGCCGCGATGTAATATACTGAATATTAACCATAAATTCTAAAGCGCGTAAGGCAAGTGTTAACCCTAACGCATGTATAAAGACCATGCTTCCAGTAGGTAGTGCGTTTGTGAGGCGTGTTTGTTTTGAGTTTCTTCTAGGAGGGCGTCATCCACGGCGTCCTCCGCAAGAAGCCAAGTATTGCGTAGGTGTTTTATGTTGAGTTTTAACACGAATAACGGCGCTATTCTTGCGCTGGATGTCCTCAGATCGACGACGGGCAATCGCGACGACACTCTGTCCCGGGTCTCTTCCGGCCAGCGCGTCGCCACCGCGGCCGACAACGCCGCCTACTGGTCGATCGCCACGACCATGCGCTCCGACAACAAAATGCTGTCTGCCGTCGAGGATGCCCTCGGCCTTGCGGGCGGGATCGTCGACAGCGCCACCAACGGCTACTCCGCCGCCACCGACGTGCTGGTCGAGTTCAAGAAGCTCCTGGTGCTGTCGCGCGAGGCGGGGGTCGACCGGGACAAGATCAATACCGATCTCAACCAGTTGAAGGATCAGCTGAAGACCATCGCCAATTCGTCCAGCTTCGCCGAACAGAACTGGTTGAAGCGCACCGATGTCGCCGACGACGTCGACCGCCAGCTGGTCGGCTCCTTCCGGCGCGATGCTGATGGCGGCGTGACGGTGACGAACATCACCTACGAGATCGCCGGGACGGCCGGCACCTCCGACGTCAATTTCCTGGTCGACGATTTTTCGGGCGACAGCGGCATCCTGACGGGGGCCGGCTTTGCCGCCGAGCTTGGCACCTCGAAGGACTGGGTGCTGTTCAATGGCGAGAACGGCGGCGCCTACGACGAGATCACCCTGACTGACACGACGACCGGCGCCGAGATCGAGGAAATGATCAGCGTCGTCGATGCCATGGCCGAGCGCACCATCGATGTGGCGACCATGCTGGGCGCCATTGGCACCCGCATCGAGCTGCAGACCGAATTCACCAAGGACCTGCAGGATTCGATCGAGTTCGGCGTCGGCAAGATGGTCGATGCCGACCTCAATGCCGAATCCACCCGGCTGAGGGCGCTGCAGACCCAGGAACAGCTCGGCATCCAGGCCTTGCAGATCGCCAATTCCGGGACCGAACGCTTCCTCGATCTGTTGCTCTGACGCGCCGCGTTTGAAACACCGACAAAAAGAAAGCGCTCCGGTCCCCGACCGGAGCGCTTTCTCTATGTCGCGTGCCTATGTGTCGGCGGCGATCACGCGCCGGCGAGGAATTCCTCGCAATAGCTGTTGCCACCGGTGCGCTTGTCGACGACGGTGCGGATGCCGCGGATCACATAGTCCGGCGAAACCGTCAGCTGCACTTCGCAGCGCAGGTATTCGGTGCGGGCGGGCGTCAGGATCTTGCCCTTCTTGCCATTGCCGAGGTCCTCGTAGACGGCCGGCACCGTGCGGTTCTTGTAGCCGCCGCGCCAGGTGTAGAGCGTCGTGCCGCCGGTCTGGGTGTCGGTGGTGGGCGGGCCGAACTTGGCGAAGAAGGCGCCGGCCTGCTGGCCGTTCCAGCGGGCTTCGATCGGGTTCGTGGCGACACCCGTTGTGGTGCAACCGGCAAGCGCCAGCGCAAGGCCGGCCATGGTGATCACGCGGAAATTCATTTCTCTGTCCCTTGAATTTTTCTCGGCGAAACGCGTGCCGGGAGACCCCTGATTCTCCGCCCGTCGGCGCGGTTTCGCATCTCGGGCTTTAGCCCCAATCCGGGTTAATGGAAATCGCCTCCTTTGGCCGCATCGCGCGATTTTTCGCCATTGATGCCAAGCGGCCACGTTCTGGCGCCGTGACAGGGGTTCCCGCCATCCCGGGCGATCGGCGCGGACCGGAGCCTGTCATGAAATTTTTGTCTTTCGGCGGAATTCTTCAAATCACCGCTTGTGCAACAAAAAACGCTGGTCTATAGAGGCGCCGCTGGCACGGAGTGTAGCGCAGTCTGGTAGCGCACCACGTTCGGGACGTGGGGGTCGAGTGTTCGAATCACTCCACTCCGACCAGCTAGAAAAGCCCGGGAAACCGGGCTTTTTTCTTTTCTGGCCCTGTGTGCCGCGATGCGGCGCCTGCCGCCCGGGACGGCGCTTGGAGCCCGTCTCGTCCATTGCCCTTCTCTGTCCTTGACCGCGCGCCGAACGCATGGCGTTGTGGCGGCGTGGCCGCGAACCTCCAACGCGCGGCGAGGAGCGACCCAGTCATGCAGATCGAACGCGACGGCAATGGCGACTTCATTCTCGATCCGGTCGAGATCGCGCAGCGTTTCGGCCTCGCGCCGAAGGACTTCCGCCGCCAGCAGGAGCAGGGCCTGGTCAAGAGCACCGTCGAAGTGGGCGAGGGCGAGGATGCCGGCACCAGCCGCCTGAGCCTGCGCATCGGCAATCGCATCTGGCGCGCCGTTCTCGACAATGAGGGCCGGGTGATGCGCGAGGAACTGAACATCGCCCGCGGCGCTCCGCTCCGCCGCGACGGCAAGCCCTGATTCGATCCCTCGGAAACGAAAAAAGCCCGCTCCGGGTAAGGGAGCGGGCATGCGGGACGCTTGGCGTCCTGGGAGAGAGAGGTTAGCCGTCGATGCGGTCGAACAGGTCGCGGGCGGCGGCATTGGTGACGCGGCGGGTTTCGACCTCGTCGCGGCGGCTGGCGAGCAGTTCGGTCGCCATGATCTGTTCGGCGAGATCCGCCGGCAGCGACAGGATCACCCGGCCGTCATTGGCGTTCAGCCCGCCGAGATCAGCCCGCTTGGCGGTGATCATGCCGCCGGCCACCGTATTGTTGGTGTCCGGATCGATCAGGATGAAGGCACCGGTCGAGCGGTTCTGCTCATAGGGGTCGAAGATCGCCGCCTCGTCGAAGGCGAGATGCACCTTGCCGATGGCGTTCATGGCGAGCGCCTCGGCCGGGTTCCACTTGCCTGACTTCAGGTCGAGCTGGCTGACCGGATTGACCTGCACGCGCTGGCGGCGCGAGCCCGACTTCAGCCAGTAGCGCTTGCCCGGCTGGATGCCGTCCGGCTGCAGCGCGACGAGATGCGCGTCGAAGGACAGGCCCGTCTGCGGCTGGCTGTCGAGCGAGACGATCATGTCGCCGCGCGACACGTCCACCTGCCGGTCGAGCACCAGGGTGATGGCGTCGCCGGCGACCGCCGCATTGCGCACCAGGTCGAAGGTGACGATCTGCTTGACGTTGGCGATCTGGCCGGATGGCAGGATCACCACGCCGTCGCCGGGCTTCACCGCGCCGCCGGCGACCGTGCCCTGATAGCCGCGGAAGCTTTCGCCCGGGCGGCAGACGCGCTGCACCGGCAGGCGGAAGCCGGTGGTCTGGGCGGAGCGCAGGGTTGCGAGTTCCAGCGCTTCGACCAGCGTCGGGCCGTCGTACCATGGCATGACGGCCGCGCCGGAATAGACGACGTTTTCGCCCTTCAGTGCCGACATCGGTATGGCGGTGACCTGTCGCACGCCGAGCGTCAGCGCCAGTTCCCTGAAATCATGGGCAATCCGGTCGAAGACGGCGCGGTCGTAGCCGACGAGGTCGAACTTGTTGACCGCGAGCACGAACTGCTTGATGCCCATCAGCGAGGCGATGGTCGCGTGACGGCGGGTCTGCTCCAAAAGGCCGGTACGCGCATCGACCAGCAGGATGGCGAGATCGGCGGTCGAGGCGCCGGTCGCCATGTTGCGGGTATACTGCTCGTGGCCGGGCGTGTCGGCGACGATGAAGGAGCGCTTGTCCGAGGCGAAGTAGCGATAGGCGACGTCGATGGTGATGCCCTGTTCGCGTTCGGCCTGCAGGCCGTCGAGCAAAAGCGCGAAGTCGGGCAGGCCGAGGTCGTTCTGCTTGCCCGAATCGCGGTGCAGCGTCGCGGCCTGGTCTTCCTTGACTGCCTTGGTGTCCCACAGCAGGCGGCCGATCAGCGTCGACTTGCCGTCGTCGACCGAGCCGCAGGTGATGAGGCGCAGCGGGCGCGAATCGCGGGTGACGAAGGCCGGATGGACTTGCGGAAGCTCGGCGGCGAGGGCGGTAATGGCGGCGGTCATCTCAGAAATATCCTTCGCGTTTCTTCTTCTCCATCGATCCCGACTGGTCGCGGTCGATGGCCCGGCCCTGGCGCTCGGACACGGTGGCGATTTCAAGCTCGGCGATCACCTCGTCCAGCGTCGAGGCGGTGGACCGGATGGCGCCGGTCAGCGGGAAGCAGCCGAGCGTGCGGAAGCGGATCATGCCTTCCTGCTTGACTTCACCGGGCAGCAGTTCGAGGCGCGGATCCTCAGCGAGGATCATCATGCCGTCACGCTCCACGTAAGGCCGCTTCTTGGCGTAGTAGAGCGGCACCAGCGGAATGTCCTCGGCCTGGATGTAGCGCCAGATGTCGACCTCGGTCCAGTTGGACAGCGGGAAGGCACGCACGCTCTCGCCGCGGCGGATCTGGCCGTTGTAGATGTTCCACAGTTCGGGCCGCTGGTTGCGCGGATCCCAGCGATGGTCGGGGGTGCGGAAGGAATAGATGCGCTCCTTGGCGCGGCTCGCTTCCTCGTCGCGGCGCGCACCGCCGAAGGCGGCGTCGAACTGGCCGGCATCGAGCGCCTGGCGCAGCCCTTCCGTCTTCATTATGTCGGTATAGAGCGCCGAACCATGGCTGAACGGGGTGACGCCTTCGGCCGCACCGCGCGGATTAATGTGCTCGATCAGGTCGAGGTCGTAGCGTTCGACGATCTCGTCGCGAAAGGCGATCATCTCGGCGAACTTCCAGCCGGTATTCACGTGCAAGAGCGGGAAGGGCACCCGGCCCGGATAGAAGGCCTTGCGCGCCAAGTGCAGCAGCACGGACGAATCCTTGCCGATCGAATAAAGCATGACCGGCTTGTCGAATTCGGCGGCCACTTCGCGGAAGATGTGGATCGCCTCGTTCTCCAGCGCCTTCAGATGCGGATCGAGCGGCGGCTTGGCCGGCTGATCCTTGGAATGGGGGTCGAATTCCGAATGATGCATTGTCTCTTGTCCTTGGCGCCACCGATGGCGGCGTTTCGTGGACCCCCCTCTGCCCTGCCGGGCATCTCCCCCTCAAGGGGGGAGATCGCTTGCCACTGTCGTCCCTATCTTCCGGGACAGTGGGTCGGCGGTGGTCTGGCGCTCCAATCTCCCCCCTTGAGGGGGAGATGTCGCGAAGCGACAGAGGGGGGTGAATTCCTGTTTCCAGTTCAGGCCGGCGTGCGTTCCAGCGGCGTCGCTGCCGCTTCCGGCACGTGCAGGCCGCATTCGCGCTTCTCGTCGTTCTCCCACCACCAGCGGCCGGCGCGCTCCGGCTCGCCGGGCTTGATCGCCCGGGTGCACGGCTCGCAGCCGATCGAGGGATAGCCGCGCTTGTGCAGCGGATTGGTCGGCACCGCCTCGGCCTCGACATAGGCATTGATGTCTTCGAGCGACCAGTCGGCCAGCGGGTTCACCTTGATGAGATTGCGTTCGGCGTCGTATTCGGCAAAGGGCGTGGTTGCCCGGTTGCCCGACTGGCCGCGGCGAAGGCCGGTGACCCAGATCGCGGCGCCGGAAAGGGCCTTGGCGAGCGGCACGAGCTTGCGCACATGACAGCAGGCATGGCGGGCCTCGACGCTTTCATAGAAGCCGTTCAGGCCGTATTTCGCCGCATAGGCGTCGATGTCGTCCTGTTCCGGATGGAAGCGCTTGATCGACAGGCCGAAGCGCTCCTCGGTCTCGCCGATCAGGTCGACGGTTTCCTTGAACAGCCGGCCGGTCTCGAGCGTCGAGACTTCGATCGGCAGCCGTGCCAGGCCGATCGCGGCGGTGATCACCTGGTCCTCGATGCCGAGGCTGGTGGTGAAGACGGCGCGGCCGCCGAACGCGGCGACGAGGGCAAGCCGACCGGAAAGGTCGAGGTTGGCCAGTTCGGCATCGAGCCGTGCCGCGCGCATCTGCTGGTCTTGGGAGGTCATGTGTCGATCCTGCTAGCTGAGCTATGTGAAAGTATCGCAACAAAATGCCGGGACGACGAGAAACAGCCATTCCCAAACAACCGGACCGGCGAGCAAATATCTCTCTCGCGGGCGCATTCGGAAGAAAAGCCGCCGCCGCGCCCGCTTCCTCGTCCGTCCGCCAGAATAGCCGGCGCAAATTTGTTTTTCCATGCGAATTGGGCTAAACGCTGCGGAACAGGCGGTCCGCAGACCGCATCGGCCAGCAATCGGTTCCTCGATGATTTCGCAGAAAGCCAAATACGCCTTGCGAGCGCTTTCGGCCCTGGCACGCGCCGAGGTCGGCGAGCCCTTGCAGATTTCCGACATCGCCGATCGGCAGAACATCCCGAAAAAATTCCTCGAACAGATCCTGCTGGACCTGAAGCGCAACGGCCTGGTCACCAGCCGTCGCGGCAAGCAGGGCGGTTATCTTCTGCTGAGACCCGCGGCCGAGATCACTTATGGCGAGGTGCTGCGGCTGATCGATGGGCCGATCGCGCCGCTGCCTTGCCTGTCGCTGACCGCCTATCGGCGCTGCGAGGACTGCAACGGCGAAAGCGATTGCGAGGTCCGCCACGTCTTTGCCCGCGTCGCCGACGAAACGCGCGCCGTGCTGTTTTCCACGACGATCGCCGATGCGCTCAACGGACACCCGGCCTCGGTCGCGGTCGAGGAAACGGCTTGAGTCTGCCGTCCGGGACGTGAAATATTTCGCTCCGGTGCCCGTGGCCGGTGCATTTCGCCAACGTGACTTTTCTGTGACATCGCTGTTTGGCGAACGAAATTACCTGCGTTCTTGCACGGGGGACGGTCCCGCGTTTTCCCGCGCCCTGCGGCTCAGGGTACTGTTTTGCTATTTTTCCGCTCGCGTTGACTAACACGACCTGTCCAGTAGTCTTAACCTCACGAATTGGAGCAAAGGAGAGGTTGCGATGAACAGCTTTACGAAACAGCTCGCCAGGTTCCTTGTCGGCCTGTCCCTGTCGACCGGCCTCGTGGTTTCAGCGCATGCCGATACGACCCTGCTGAATGTCTCCTATGACCCCACCCGGGAACTCTACAAGGAGTACAACGCCGCCTTCGCCAAGCGCTGGCAGGCCGAGACCGGCGAGGACGTGGCCATCCGTCAGTCGCACGGCGGTTCCGGCAAGCAGGCCCGCTCCGTGATCGACGGCCTCGATGCCGATGTCGTGACGCTGGCGCTCGAAGGCGACATCGACGCCATCGCCGAAAAGACCGGCAAGATCGCCAAGGACTGGCGGGGCCGCCTCGAAAACAACTCCTCGCCCTACACCTCGACCATCGTCTTCCTGGTCCGCAAGGGCAATCCCAAGGGGATCAAGGATTGGGGCGACCTGGTGAAGGGCGACGTGCAGATCGTCACCCCCAACCCGAAGACCTCCGGCGGTGCCCGCTGGAACTATCTCGCCGCCTGGGCGTGGGCCCACAAGCAGTATGGCGGCGACGAGGCGAAGATCCGCGAATATATCGCCGAGCTCTTCAAGCGCGCGCCCGTGCTCGATACCGGCGCGCGGGGCGCCCTGACGACGTTTGCCCAGCGCCAGATCGGCGACGTGTTGCTCGCCTGGGAAAACGAGGCCTATCTGGCCGGTGCCGAATTCGGTGCGGACACTTTCGAGATTGTCACGCCGCCGCAGTCGATCCTCGCCGAGCCTCCGGTTGCCGTGGTCGACGGCAATGTCGACGCCAAGGGCACGCGCAAGGTCGCAGAAGCCTATCTGCAGTACCTCTATTCGGAAGAAGGCCAGAAGATCGCGGTGAAGCACTTCTACCGTCCGTCCAAGCCGGAACTGGTGGCTGCAGAAGACCTGGCGAAATTCGCCAAGATCGATCTCGTCACGATCGACGATCCGATCTTCGGCGGCTGGGCCAAGGCGCAGCCCGCCCACTTCGCCGACGGCGGCATTTTCGACCAGATCTACAAGCCGGCTCGGTAGGCGATCGTCCATCCGCCTGCGACAAGCCCCGACCTCGCGATGAGGCCGGGGCTTGTCGCAGGCGCAATTCGGGGCATTATGGACGACGGGACACGGGAATGACGACAGGACGAACCATGAAGAACTGGCGCCAGCCGAGCATCCTGCCGGGCTTCGGGTTGACGCTCGGCTATACGATTTTCTATCTCACGGTGATCATCCTGATCCCGCTGGTGGGACTGGTCTGGCGCTCCGCCTCGCTCGGCTGGGAGGAGTTCTTCGCCATCGCCACCGACGAGCGCACCATGCTCGCCCTGAAGGTGAGTTTTGGTTCGGCGCTTGTGGCCGGCGCCATCAATGCCGTGTTCGGCGTCATCGTCGCCTGGGTGCTGGTGCGCTATGATTTTCCCGGCCGCCGCCTGCTCGACGCGGTGGTCGATCTGCCCTTCGCCCTGCCGACCGCCGTCGCCGGCATCTCGCTTGCCGCGCTCTATGCGCCGAACGGCTGGATCGGCTCACTCCTGGCGCCGCTCGGCATCAAGATCGCCTTTACCCCGGTCGGCATCGTCGTGGCGCTCGTCTTCGTCGGCCTGCCCTTCGTCGTGCGCACGGTCCAGCCGGTGATGGAGGAGCTCGACCGCGAGGTCGAGGAGGCGTCCGCCACGCTCGGCGCCACCCGGTTCCAGACGCTGCGCATGGTCGTCCTTCCGGCGCTCACCCCTGCGATCCTCACCGGTTTTGCGCTCGCCTTTGCCCGTGGCGTCGGCGAATATGGTTCGGTCATCTTCATCGCCGGCAACATTCCTTATGTCTCCGAGATCGCGCCGCTCCTGATCGTCATCCGGCTGGAGGAGTTCAATTATGCCGGCGCCACCGCGATCGCCTGCATCATGCTGGCGATCTCGTTCGCCATGCTGCTGTTCATCAACCTGCTGCAGATGTGGAGCCGGAGGAGATATGCCAATGTCCGCTAAATCCGCCTCCGTGGCCAAGCCCCGTTTCCGCGACGCCTCGACCGAAAGCCCGCTCGCGCGCTTCTCGCTGATGGCCGTTGCGCTCGCCTTCATGGCATTCGTACTGCTCCTGCCGTTGCTCCTCGTGTTCATCGAGGCCTTCCGCGAGGGCGTTCCCGCCTTCTTCGAGGCGCTGGGCGATCCGGATACGCTGTCGGCGATCCAGTTGACCCTGACGGTCGCGGCGATCGCCGTGCCGCTCAACCTTGTGTTCGGCGTGGCCGCCGCCTGGGCGATCGCCAAGTTCGAGTTCAAGGGCAAGACCTTCCTGATCACCCTGATCGACCTGCCGTTCTCGATCTCGCCGGTCATCTCCGGCCTGGTCTATGTGCTGCTGTTCGGCTCGCAGAGCGTGCTTGGCCCGTTCCTCAAGAGCTACGGCATCGAGATCCTGTTTGCCGTGCCGGGCATCGTGCTCGCCACCGTCTTCGTCACCTTCCCCTTCGTCGCCCGCGAACTGATCCCGCTGATGCAGGAACAGGGCACCGGCGACGAGGAGGCCGCACTCTCGCTCGGTGCGACCGGATGGCAGACCTTCTGGTACGTGACGCTGCCCAACATCAAATGGGGCCTGCTCTACGGCGTGCTGCTCTGCAACGCCCGCGCCATGGGCGAGTTCGGCGCCGTCTCGGTGGTGTCCGGCCATGTGCGGGGGCTCACCGAAACCATGCCGCTGCATGTCGAGGTCCTCTACAACGAATACAACTTCGTCGCGGCCTTCGCCGTCTCGACGCTCCTTGCTCTCCTTGCCCTCGTGACGCTGGCGCTGAAGACCGTTCTGGAACTTCGCTACGGCCACGCGATCGCCGGCAGCCGCAAACACTGAAAGGTCCTCCCGATGGATGTCACGATTACCAATATCCGCAAGGAGTTCGGCCAGTTTCCGGCACTCTACGACCTGTCGCTGTCGATCCGCTCGGGCGAGTTGATCGCGCTGCTCGGCCCGTCCGGCTCCGGCAAGACGACGCTTTTGCGCCTGATCGCCGGGCTCGAACAGCCGACCGCCGGCAAGATCTTCTTCGGCGAGGAGGACGCCTCGGAAAAGAGCGTGCAGGAGCGCCATATCGGCTTCGTCTTCCAGCACTATGCGCTGTTCCGCCACATGACGGTCGCGGAAAACATCGCCTTCGGCCTCAAGGTTCGCCCCAAGGCCAACCGCCCGCCGGCCCATGAAATCCGCAAGCGCGTCTCCGACCTGCTCGACATGGTGCATCTGTCGGGTCTGGAGAAGCGCTATCCGGCCCAGCTCTCAGGCGGCCAGCGCCAGCGCGTGGCACTCGCCCGCGCCATGGCGATCGAGCCGACCGTTCTGCTGCTCGACGAGCCTTTCGGCGCGCTCGACGCCAAGGTGCGCAAGGAACTGCGCCGCTGGCTGAAGGAATTCCACGACCGCACCGGCCACACCACCTTCTTCGTCACCCACGACCAGGAAGAGGCGCTGGAACTTGCCGACCGCGTCGTGGTGATGAGCCAGGGCCGGGTCGAGCAGGTCGGCACCGCCGACGACGTCTACGACACGCCCAATTCGCCCTTCGTCTTCTCCTTTATCGGCGAGTCCTCGCATGTGCCCGTCACGGTCCGCGACAAGACCGTGCTGTTCCAGGGCGAACCGGTTGGCACGACCGAGAACGGCGAGGGGCCGGGCGAACTGTTCTTCCGCCCGCAGGACGTCGTCGTCACCACCGACAGCCACTCGCTCTACGGCAAGGTCACCGCCTGCCGCCGCCTCGCCGGCACCCGCATCGCCGAGATCGACGTCGCCAATGACGGCCACGAGCCCTACCATCTCGAAATCGAAGTGCCCCTCGACGCCCCCGTCGCCGTCGGCGCCGACATCCGTTTCCGTCCGACACGGTGGAAGCTGTTCGGGCAATAAAGGGCCGGCGGATTGACGTTTCTCCCTCCGCGTCGCACAATGCATCGCATTTGCAACGCATGAGGTTTCCATGAAGACCGCAACGCTTCCCTCTCTCCGCGTCGATCCCGAATTGCGGGCCGCCGCCGAAAGCGTGCTCGAGGAGGGCGAAAGCCTCTCCGCATTCGTCGAGAATTCGGTGAAAGCCCAGATCCACTACCGCAAGACCCAGGCCGAATTCATTGCCAGGGGACTGGCTTCGCTGGCGGAGTCGGAGCGCACGGGCGTTTATTATACGACCGAGGATGTGCTTTCGATGATGAAGTCGAAGCTTGATGCTGCCAAGGCCGCCAAGGCCAGATGAGCTACACGATCAGGTATACCCAAGAGGCCTTGGACGATATCGACCGGCTGTACGACTATCTGATCGCCTATGATCTGGACCTGGCCGAACGGGCCTATGTCTCCATGCAGCAAGCGATTGCGTCTCTGGCGATATTCCCCTTCAGCCACAGAAAGGCTGCCGCTGACGACCCTCTGACAAGAGAGCTGCTCGTGCCCTTCGGCTCCGCCGGCTATGTCGTTCTGTATCGCATTGAGAGCGACGAGATCCTCACGATCGCCGCAATCCGCCACCAGCGCGAGGACGATTACCACTGAGCCTTAGCGGTCGCTCGTCTCCCAGCGCGGATTGGTCCAGGGTTCCTGGTTGGAGCGGGGCAGGGGCTGCTTCCCGAGGATATGGTCGGCGGCCTTCTCGCCGGTCATGATCGACGGGCCGTTGAGGTTGCCGTAGGTCACGTGCGGGAAGATCGAGCTGTCGGCCACCCGCAGGCCCTCGACGCCGATCACCCGGCAGTCCTGATCCACCACCGCCATCGGGTCGTCGGCGCGGCCCATCTTGCACGTGCCGCAGGGGTGGTAGGCGCTTTCCAGATGTTCGCGCAGGAAGGCGTCGATCTGTTCGTCGCTCCGCACCCCTTCGCCCGGCTGTATCTCGGGCCCGCGGAACTGGTCGAAGGCCTGCTGGCCAAAGATCTCGCGGGTCAGCCGCACGCAGTGGCGGAACTTCTCCCAGTCTTCCGGATGGCTCATATAGTTGAAGCGGATCACCGGATCGGCCATCGGGTCGGGCGAGCGCAGCGTGACCGCACCGCGCGACTTCGACAGGTTGTAGCCGACATGCACCTGGAAGCCGTGGCTTTTCGCCGCCGCCTTGCCGTCATAGGAGATGGCGACCGGCAGGAAGTGATACTGGATGTCCGGCTGCTTCAGCCCGGGCGCGGAGCGCAGGAAGGCGCAGGCCTCGAACTGGTTGGAGGCGCCAAGCCCACCCTTGGAAAGCAGCCATTGCGCGCCGGCGACCCCCTGCCAGAACCACGGCAGCCAAGAATAGAGCGAGACCGGCTTGGTCGACACCTGCTGGAAATAGAATTCCATATGGTCCTGCAGATTGGCGCCGACGCCGGGACGGTCGGCGACCACCTCGATCCCCATCTCCTTCAGATGCGCCGCCGGCCCGATGCCCGACAGCATCAGCAGTTTCGGCGAATTGAACGACGAGGCCGAGACGATCACCTCGCGATTGGCGCGCACCACCTCGACCTTGCCGTTGCGCTCGATCTCCACGCCGACCGCGCGGCCGTTCTCGATGATGACGCGACGCGCGAAGCAGCGGGTGAGCGACACGTTCGGCCGCTTCAGCGCGGGTTTCAGATAGGCGTTCGCCGCCGACCAGCGCCGGCCCTTGTAGATCGTCTGCTCCATCAGGCCGAAGCCTTCCTGCTTGGAGCCGTTATAGTCGTCGGTGAGCTCGAAGCCGGCCTGCTCGCCGGCCTTGATAAAGGCGTGGAAGAGGGGGTTCGTGACGGGTCCGCGCCGCACATGCAGCGGCCCGTCGGTGCCGCGCCATCCGGCCTCGCCGCCGTCGGAGGTTTCCATCCGCTTGAAATAGGGCAGCACGTCGGCATAGGCCCAGCCGCGCGCGCCGAGCTCTTCCCAGCGGTTATAGTCCTCGGCGTGTCCCCGCACATAGACCAGCCCGTTGATCGAGGACGACCCGCCGATCACCTTGCCGCGCGGCGCGGTGATGCGCCGGTTGTTGAGGTTCGGCTCCGGCTCCGAAAGATAGCCCCAATTGTAGCGCTTCATGCTCATCGGCCAGGCCAGCGCCGCCGGCATCTGGATGAACGGCCCGACATCCGACCCGCCATATTCCAGCACCAGCACCGTGTGCTTGCCGTCCTCCGACAGGCGATAGGCCATAGCCGATCCGGCCGATCCGGAGCCGATGATGATGAAGTCTGCGTTTTGCATGTCCTAGCCCCCTGCGCCGCCTCTCCCCTTGTGGGAGAGGAAGCGATTTCAGCATCTTAGCGTCAGCTAAGTGCTAGAAATCGCAGGTGAGGGGGTACCCCCTCACTTGCAAAATCTAACATTTAGCTTCGCTAAGCTGTTGATTTTGCTTTCTCCCCCACCAAGGGGGAGAAGGATCTCAATACGGCGCCGGTCGTCGTCCCTCTTCTCCCCAGCGGGGAGAAGGTGGCGGCAGCCGGATGAGGGGGGCGAAGCCTCGCAAGCGCCCCCTCATCTGCCCTTCGGGCATCTTCTCCCCGCGGGGGAGAAGAGGAAAATCAATACGGCGCCTCGCACTTGCCCATGCCGACATAGACTGTCTTCAGCTCGGTATAGTGCTCCAGCGCGGCGGCCGAATTTTCCCGTCCGAAGCCGGATTGCTTCGAGCCGCCGAAGGGGATTTCGACCGGGCAGAGATTGTAGGTATTGATCCACAGCGTGCCGGCTTCCAGTTCGTCGACCACGCGATGGGCGCGGGTGATGTCGGCGGTGAAGACGCCGCCGGCCAGACCGAATTCGCTGGCATTGGCGCGGGCGATCACGTCCGCCTCGTCCTCGAAGTCGAGCACGCACATCACCGGGCCGAAAATCTCTTCGCGGGCGATGGTCATGTCGTCGGTCACGTCGGAAAACACGGTCGGCTGGACAAAGTAACCTTCGCCCGAAACATTGTTGGGAATGCCGCCGCCGGTGAGGAGCGTGGCGCCCTCGGCCTTGCCCTTGGCGATATAGCCGAGCACCTTCTCGCGCTGCGCCCAGGACACCAGCGGACCCATCTGGGTCGCCTCGTCCTGCGGATCGCCGATCAGGATCGCCTCTGTGCGTTCCTTGAGGCGGGCGAGGAACTGGTTCTTGATCCCCTTGTGCACGAAGACGCGGGTGCCGTTCGAGCAGACCTGGCCGGTGGAATAGAAATTGGCGAGCATGGCGCCCGAGATCGCGCTTTCGACATCGGCGTCATCGAAGATGATCAGCGGCGACTTGCCGCCGAGCTCCATGGTGACGTGCTTCAACTGGGAGGCCGCGGCGCCCGCCACCTTGCGGCCGGTCGGCACCGAGCCGGTGAGCGACACCTTGGCGACGTCGGGATGGCTGACCAGCAGCGGGCCGGTGTCGCGGTCGCCCTGGATGACGTTGTAGACGCCCTTCGGCAGGCCGGCTTCGATCAGGATTTCGGCGATCTTCAAGGCGCCGAGCGGGGTCACTTCCGAGGGCTTGAACACCATGGCATTGCCGGCGGCTAGCGCCGGTGCGCCCTTCCAGCAGGCGATCTGCTGCGGATAGTTCCACGCACCGATGCCGACCACGACGCCGAGCGGCACGCGCTTGGTATAGGCCCAGTCGCCGCCGAGCGGGATCTGGCTGCCGTTCAGCGCGGTCGGCGCGATGCCGCCGAAGAATTCGAAGCTGTCGGCGCCGGAGGTCGGGTCGGCGACGATCGTCTCCTGGATCGGCTTGCCGGTGTCGAGCGTTTCCAGCTCCGAAAGCGCGCGGTTGCGCGTCCGCATAATCTCGGCGGCGCGCTTGAGGATGCGGCCGCGCGCCATCGGGCTCATGGCCGCCCATTCCTTCTGCGCCCGCTTGGCCGAGGCGATCGCCTTCTCGACGATGGCCGGGGTCGCGGCATGCAGCTTGGCGATCACCTCGCCGGTGGCGGGATAGATGCTCTCGATGACGGTGCCCTCGGTATCCTCGACATACTCCCCGTCGATGAAGTGAGAGGCTTTCGGCTGTGCGCGCATGATCGACCCCGGTCTGGCAGTGGCTCGGTACTTCTTCGGTGAGCCAAGCATATAAGCGGGCCTTGGACCAGAGTCCCCTTTTACCGGGGTCACATTCCGTTCCGTTTGCGACACATCCCGGTCACTTGCAACGCCGGCCGTCGGCGCGTGACGATTTAAACATAGATTGACAATCTATCTTTTACAGCGCAGGTTCGAAATATCATTATTAGGGAAGACAGGCGGGCAGACGGGTGATCGAGGAAAGCCGGATCGACAGGACCATCGTCATTGACGGCATTCCCTTGCCCGACATGCTGGACGAGGGGATGGTTCGCGCCGTGGTCCACGGTTTCTACGATGAGATCCTTGGCGACGATCTGCTGGGTCCGGTCTTTTCCGAAGCGATCGCCGCCGAGGCCTGGCCGCGGCATCTCGAAAAGATGTGCGATTTCTGGTCGGCGACGCTTTTGCGCACCTCGCGCTATGACGGCCGGCCGCTGCCGCCGCATCTGGCGATCCCGGGTCTCGACGAACGGCATTTTCGCCGCTGGCTTTCGCTGTTCCGCGCCACCGTGCGGCGGCTCTGTCCGCCCGAGGTCGCGCAATTGTTCATGAACAGGGCCTTGCGCATCGCCCACAGCTTCCGACTGGCGATCGCCTTCCATCGCGGTGAGAACGCGATCCACATTCAGCCGATCGCCGAGGACGCGCTGTGACCGGGGCGGGACGCGGCGCAGGAGAGCCGCAGCAGGGAGCCAGACCATGCGCCTGACGAGTTTTTCCGACTACGCCCTGCGCATGCTGATGTTCGCGGCCTCGAGCGGCGAGAAGACATTCACGATCGAGGCCGCCTCGCGCGCCTTCGGCGTATCGCGGACCCATCTCAACAAGGTCGCCAACACGCTGACGCGCGGCGGTTTCCTCACCGCCATGCGCGGACGGTCGGGAGGCCTGGTCCTCGCCCGCTCCGCCGAAACGATCCGCATCGGCGATGTCGTGCGGCTGACGGAGCCGGACTTTGCCGTCGTCGAATGTTTTGCCACGGGCAACCAGTGTGTGTTGACGCGGGCTTGCAAGCTTTCGGGCATGATGGGTGAGGCGATCGGCTCTTTCCTGTCGACACTGGACCGCTACACGCTCGCCGACATCGTCCTCGCGCCCACGGCCTTCGCCGCCATCCTGCCGGATGCGCCGGAAAGGCCGCGCCGATCCTATCGCCGCAAGACGGCGGCGGTCACTGCGGCCGGTGACGCCGCGCCGATTTCGCCGGACACCCTGCCTGACCCATCTGCGCCCTGAACCAAGGAGAAGAACCATGGTCGAGACCCCGAAGAACGACACCCCGAAGACCCTAACGGCCCAGCCGATCGACGGCGGCAGTTCCCTGTTGCCGATGTTGGTCGTCGGCCTGGTCATGGTCACCGTCGGCTATGCCGTGCTGATGATGTTCGTCTGATCGCAGCTTTCAGCCGCTCACCCTGCCGCCCTTTACGGACCGCCGCGCGCCGCGGAGGTCACGGGTGCGCCTCCGGAGCACGACACATAACCTTCATCAAACCTTCACACTGCAGAAAGGTTTTCTTGACGAATTGCAAGGCAACCTTGCCGCTATAAAAACAAATGGATTTTGGAGAAAGATCATGGTTCCGGGCGCCGCGGTGGAGACAGGCATCTTGCGCCGTTTCGCCAATGACCAGTTGCTGACCCTTGCTAAGCTCGTCGTCGAAAATGCCCTTCAGCCGATCGTCGAGGTCGGCACCGGCGCGGTGTTCGGCTATGAGAGCCTGATGCGCGGCCACGACCGGATCGGTTTCGACAGTCCGCTTGATCTGCTCGATCAGGCCGCCGCCGCCGGCCATCTTGTGGCGCTGGAGCAGATGGTGGCGAGCCGGGCGCTCGCCAAATTCGCGACCCTGCCGCATTTTTCCGACACCACGCTCTTTCTCAATCTCGACGTCCGGCTGATCGCCCGCGGCGACGAACTGGTCGACAGCGTGCTGCAGCACCTGCGCCAGGCCAATATTCCGCCCTCGTCGATCTGCTTCGAACTGTCGGAGCGCTTCGACAATACCAGTGTGCCGGAATTCGCCGGCCTCGTGGCGCGGCTCCGGAAATCCGGCTTCAAGCTGGCGATCGACGATTTCGGCGTCGGCCATGGCGAGATGAAGCTTTTGTGCGATTTTCCGCTCGATTATGTGAAGATCGACCGCCATTTCATTGCCGGCCTCGACGGCAATCCGCGCAAGCGCCACCTCGTCAAGAACATCGTCAACTTCTGCCATGTGCTGGGTGTGCGGGTGATTGCCGAGGGCATCGAGACCGAAGCCGAATTCATCGCCTGCCGCGAATTCGGCGTCGACCTCGTGCAGGGCTGGTTCATCGCCCGCCCGACCACGCTGATGAACGAGCTGAAGCCGTCCTTTCCCCATCTGCAGGAGATCGGCAAGGTGCGCCGCAGCGCCCAGTCGCTCGACGAAATCCTCATCCGCCGGCAGATCGAACACATGCCGACCGTGTTCGAGCACGAGAGCATCGACAGCGTCTTCGATCTCTTCCGCCGCAATCCGCGCCAGTCCTTCTTCCCCGTGCTCAACGCCAATGGCGAGCCGCGCGGCATCATCAACGAGTTCCATCTGAAGGAATTCATCTACCAGCCCTTCGGCCGCGACCTGTTGAAGAACAAGGTCTACGAGCGGTCGATCTCGCATTTCGTCGAGCGCGCGCCGATTGTCGGCCTCGACGCGGATGCCGAGCGACTGATGTCGATCTTCGCCAACATGGACGGTTCCGACTGCGTGATCCTCACCGAGAACATGCGCTATGCCGGCGTCGTCTCGGCCGCCTCGCTGATCCGCATCATCAACGAGAAACAGCTGAAGACCGCGCAGGACCAGAACCCGCTGACCGGGCTGCCCGGCAACCGCGCCATCCGCGACCTGATGCAGGATTTTGCCCGCGACGGCGACGATACCCGCTTCTTCTGCTATTGCGATTTTGACCACTTCAAGCCGTTCAACGACCATTACGGCTTCCAGAGCGGCGACCACGCCATCTCGCTGTTTGCCGCCGTGCTGAGGCGCTATTTCTTCGCCGAGGGCGATTTTCTCGGCCATGTCGGCGGCGACGATTTCTTCATCGGCCTGCGTGACTGGACGCGTGAGGAACTGACCGAAATCCTCGACCGCCTTCTGTCCGATTTCCACGACGACGTGGTCGAACTCTATTCCGAGGACGATCGTGCGGCGGGGCGCATCCAGGGCCAGGACCGCCACGGGCGCGACCGCGAGTTCCCGCTGATGCGCTGCTCGATCGGCGTGCTGGAATTGCCGCAGGGCCTGGTGATCGACGACGTCAACCGCGTCTCGTCGGAGATCGCCGAGTTGAAGAAGAAGGCGAAGAGCAGCGACAGCGGCCTGGTGATCGACCTCTATTCGGGGCGCTAAGGGCACTGCCGTGAAGCGCCGCAAAAGGCCGCCGCGTCAATGAGCCTCCTTTTCAGATCGCGGGCCATGCCCTATGTCGGAAGCCTCCGACGCGAGTGATAGGAGTTCCGCCATGCCGCTTCCCGCCTCCATGCGTTTCGTCGACCTGCCGTCCTTCGGTGCGGCCGAGGTCATGACCCTTGCCACCGGCCCGCTGCCTGCGCCGAGGACCGGTGAGATCCTGGTCCGTGTCGAAGCCGCCGGCGTCAACCGCCCGGATGTCGCCCAGCGCCAGGGCACCTATCCGGCGCCCAAGGATGCAAGCCCCGTGCTCGGGCTGGAGATTGCCGGCGAGGTTGTGGCGCTCGGCGAGGGCGTCACCGAATTCGCCATCGGCGACAAGGTCTGCGCGCTCGCCAATGGTGGCGGCTATGCCGAATACTGCGTGGTTCCGTCCGGCCAGGCGCTGCCCTGGCCGAAGGGTTTTGACGCAGTAAAGGCCGCGGCCCTGCCGGAAACCTTTTTCACGGTCTGGGCCAATCTCTTCCAGATGGCGGGGCTCACCGAAGGCGAAACCGTGCTGATCCACGGCGGCACGTCCGGCATCGGCACCACCGCGATCCAGCTGGCAAAAGCCTTCGGCGCGGAAGTCTTCGCCACCGCCGGCTCCGACGAGAAATGCCAGGCCTGCACCGATCTCGGCGCCAAGCGGGCGATCAACTACAGGACAGAGGATTTCGTCGAAGTCATCAAGGCCGAGACGGGTCGGCGCGGTGTCGACACCGTGCTCGACATGATCGGCGCCGCCTATTTCCAGAAGAACCTCTCCTGTCTCGCCAAGGACGGCTGCCTGTCGATCATCGCCTTCCTCGGCGGCGCCGTCGCCGACAAGGTCGACCTCAGCCCGATCATGGTCAAGCGCCTGACCGTCACCGGCTCCACCATGCGCCCGCGCACCGCCGAGGAGAAACGCGGCATCCGCGACGAACTGGTCGCCGAGGTCTGGCCGCTGCTCGAAGCCGGCACCGTCGCCCCCGTCATCCACACCGTCCTGCCCTTCGACGACGTCGTCGAGGCCCACCGGCTGATGGAAAGCTCGCAGCATATCGGCAAGATCGTGATGAAGGTGGGGTGAGAGCTGGTGGGCGTTTTCGGCGGTCCGCCGCATGCCTGTTCGCGGGACTACGCAGCAAATGCCATCGACGGCCACTGTCGACCCGAAGCGGCCGTTGCAACCCTACATGGCTTGTTCATACAACTGAAAGCCGAAGGTCATATTCGAAGAAGCCTGCCCTGGAGGTCGCTGATGCGCTTCTGGTTGAGGGCTGATCGGGGGGGTGGAAAGGCATGCTGGTTCTGGATGGCGATCTATCGGATATTTCGAGCTGTCTTCAACGAGGCTATGGGGCTTTCCTGACCGCCCTGATCTGTTTCATCGCCTTTTCCTTCTTCGTGACAGCCATCATGCGCTTGAACCGCGATGCTAACGCTGGCAAGGCGCAAGCGAGCGCAGGCAGAATTGGTTTTTATGCGTTGTCAGGACTCTTGGTCCTCATGATTGTTGCAGGCAGTGTCGTGTTTGGCGTCGCGCGAAACCGTACCGTTCTCTTCGTGGAAAATGACCAGCTAGTTGAGCGTGGGTGCGTGAAATTGCGTTCCTACGAAGACCGGTTTCCCTTGAAGGACGTAGGCATAAATTATGAGTTCCATCCAAAGGGGCCGATCCACAGACTAAGTCTTCAGCCGTCGCCAACGAGCAGAACGCTCGTTGTGACGCTTGGTTACTCCGCGCAACTCGGCAATCTTGCCATGATCGCGCCTGTCGCCATGCGCGACTACGTCATCAAGCTTCAGGAATTGGGCAAACCGATACCAGCACCCCTCAAATAAGTCAGCACAGAGCGATTCTTTTGTGAGCTTTGCAGTTCTCCTGATTGGTATGGCTTGAGCTGAAAACGAAAGTATTTGGAGAACGGCGACCACTATAGGCGCCAAGCTGCCGATGCTGCACCGTCGCCCCCGTCATCCACACCGTCCTGCCCTTCGGCGACGTCATCGAGGCCCACCGCCTGATGGAAAGTTCGCAGCATATCGGCAAGATCGTGCTGACGCTGGGGTGAGGGCAGGGGGCGGCGGCCCCCATCCGTATGCCCTCTTCGCGGAACTACGCAGCGAATGCTACTAACGGCCACTTTCTGTCCGAAGTGGTCAACGGCGCCGTGAAAATTCCGCCGCAAAACTCCGACTTTGGCCAGGGAGCTTTGCGGCGAAACCGCTCGAAGGTTTCAGGACGTCACAAGACCGATAGTCGTTTTCACACTGCCACGAAGCCGCCGTCGACAAATAGCTCCTCTCCGCCAACGAAGCTGCTTTCGTCCGATGCCAGAAACAGAACCGTCTTGGCGATCTCTTCGGTCTGGGCGAGCCTGCCGAACGGAATAGCTTGCTGCATCCATTCTTCGGCGCCGGCATTGTTCTGCAGATAGGTCTGCATCGCCGGTGTGAGGACCATGCCGGGTGACACGACGTTCACACGAATGCGCCGGCTTTTCAGATCGGTCGTCCATGTTCGTGCGAACGAGCGGATCGCTGCCTTCGTGGCGCTGTAGACGGACAGGTTGGCAAAGCCCTTGGCTCCCGCCCCCGATCCAGTCAACACAACAGCACCACCGGCAGACATCAGGGGCAGAGCCTTTTGCACGGTGAAGACCATGCCCTTCACGTTGATGCGAAAGACGCGGTCGAAATGATCTTCTTCAATGGCACCGATCGGGGCGGACTCGGACACGCCGGCATTTGCAAACACCACGTCCACGCGGCCGTGATCACGCTTTACCTCCGCATAAAGCCGGTCGAGGTCCGTAAGATCGCTGACGTCGCCTTGGACGCCGACGGCGCCGTTGCCGATCTCCTTGAGCGCCTCGTTTAGGCGTTCTTGCCGGCGTCCCGTGACATACACATGGGCACCTTCTGCGGCGAACAACTTGGCTGCGGTCAGGCCTATGCCGTCCGTTCCGCCCGTGATCACCACGACCTTGTCCTTAAATCGTTTCGTCATGTCATTCGCTCACTTTCGCTGTAAATGGAGGATTGCTCCACTTACTATATGGAGATATCCTCCGCTTACAAGTCATGGTGAGGCGAATTTTTTGGCTGACGAAACCCCATTGCGAGCCGATGCGCAGCTAAACAAGGAGCGAATCCTTGCCGCGGCCGAGGAAGTCTTTATCGAGCGAGGCGCGGGCGTTTCATTGGACGAGGTCGCAAAGCGCGCCGGGGTTGGGATCGGGACGCTTTATCGCCGCTTCCCAAGTCGGGAAGACCTCCTGGCCGCGACGTATAGTGCCCGCTTCTTGGATTTTGCCGAGACGAGCCGTGCAAGAGCAGTTGATCTTGCCCCCTCAAACGCCCTGCGGGCCTACCTTGAAGAACTCGTCCGATATACGAATATTTATCGAGGTTTTGCGGCGTCTCTCGGGACGGTTCTCAAGATTGGAACGCCCGGATGTCTCGCTACCAGTGAAGAAGGTGCCCGACTTTTGCATGCTGCACAGGAAACGGGCGCTGTTCGACCTGACATCAGCTTCAACGATATAGTCTGCGTAGCGACCGCAATATCACTCGCTACCGAGCAAGACAGCTCACCACAAGCGCACATCGCTCATTTGGTTGGCGTATTCATGAATGGGATCGTTGAGAGCTGAAAGTCCCACCATGACCGCAATGGCCCGCGTCCCCCGTCGCCAGCCTCGTGCAACCGTCGATCCGTAAGCCTGCCGGCGACGGATGGAGGCGAAGGCCATGAAGAAGAGCTTTGAGCAGGCGCTGAAGGAATATCAGGCCGGGCGGCTGCCATCGGCGCTGAAATTCGCCGAAAAGGCCGTGGCCGAAGGCGGCGCCAGCCATCCCGGCCTCTTGGCGTTGATCGGCAACATCCAGTTCAAGTCCGGCAATCGCACGGCCGCCGCCGAGGCCTTTGCCCGCGCGGCGGAAAAGGCCGACGACAAGGCGGCCGCCGGCTATCTGAAGCTTGCGGTGACGCTCGCCCAGGCGGCCGGTCTGACCGATCTGCTGCTTGCCGTCGGCGTCCGGGCCGTGAAACTGAACCCCTCAGACCCGGAACTGGCCTTCACCGTCGCCAGCGCCTTCTTCACCCGCGGCCGCTGGGGCGACATGGACCCGATGCTGGAGCGGCTCGACCGCGACAACGACCGGCACATGGCACTGATCGTCAATCATCACCGGCTGATGAGCCGCTTCGACGCGCTCTATGCCGAACTCGACCGGGCGCTCTTGACCCGCCCCGACGATCTGTTCCTCAATGTCTCGAAATTCGCCGTCGCCCGCGAGGTTTTGGATTTCCCCACCATCGAGCGCCACGAGGCGCTGATGCGCCAGCCGGACGCACCCTTGACCGCCGGCCTGATGGCGCGCGAGCCGGCGCTTGGCCGCATCCTCTGGTCAGACGACGAGGCGCTCAATGCCCGTCCGAGCCAGGAGGGTCTAAGCTATGCCGCGACCCTGCCCTCGGCCACCCGCCGCACCCGCCGGGCCTTCTCCGCGCCGGGCGAAAAGATCCACATCGGCTACCTGTCCAATGACTTCCACGGCCATGCGACGATGACGCTGTTCCTCGAGGCCATGGCCGCCCACGACCTCGAGCGGTTCGACGTCACCCTGTTCTGCTATACCGAGCGCCATTCCGCCGCCCAGCAGGCAGCCTGGCCGGAGCACTTGCGCGCCCGGATCGTTCCGGTCGGCCACCTCTCCGACGAGGCGGCAGCCGCCCTGATCTGCGAACGCCGGACCGACATCCTGGTCGACCTCAAGGGCCACACGATGGGGGCCCGGCTCGGCATCGTCAATCTCTCCGACGCCCCATTGAAGGTCACCTATCTCGGCTTCCCCGGCTCTGTCACCGGCGTCGACCTCGACTATGCGATCACCGATCCGATCATTACCCCCGACAGTGCCAAACCCTTCTACGCGGAAAAGCTCTGCCGCCTGCCGGAGACCTACCAGGCCAACAACTGGCGCACCCGCCCGCGGCCGCAGCCGATGGAACGCAGCGATGCCGGCCTGCCGGAGGACGCCTTCGTCTTCGCCTCGTTCAACGCCAGCTACAAGATCACGCCCGGCACGCTGTCGCTCTGGGTCGCGGTGCTGTCCGCCGTGCCGGACTCGCTTTTATGGATCCTCTGCCGCTCCCCCGAGGCGCGCCGCAATTTCACTGCCGCCATCAAGGCGCGCGGCATCGATCCGGCGCGCCTGATCTTTGCCGACAACCGGCCCTATGCCGAGCATGTCAGCCGCATCCCGTTCGCCGACCTCGCGCTCGACACCCGCCCGTGGAACGGCCACACGACCACCTCCGACATGCTCTGGGCCGGCCTGCCGGTTCTGGCGACAAGGGGCAGGACCTTCGCCAGCCGGGTATCGGCCAGCCTTCTGGCCGCCATCGGCCTGCCGGAACTGATCGCCGAGACCGACCCGGATTTTGTCGACAAGGCCGTGATGCTGGCCCGCGACCCCTATGCGCTGACGGCCCTGAGGTCCCGTCTCGACGAGGCCCGCTTCACCGCGCCGCTGTTCGACAACGAGCGCTTCTGCCGCCATCTGGAGCGGGGCTACGAGGCCATGGCCGCGCGGGCGAGGGCGGGCCTGGGGCCAGACCATATCGACGTCGAGGCGCTACCGCCGCGCACCACGCCCTTCTCCGGCGAAGCCTCCTGATCGGCACCCCTTGAAACCGTGGTCCTCGACGCCCATCTCCTGTTCAGTGTCAACAAACGAAAGGGAGGTGATCGAATGTCTAATGAGATTTCGGTTTGCATGACGGGCTTGGCGAAGACGATGGTCTCGACGGGGCAGCCCTCGGCCTGACCTCGCCTTGCTACGGATCAGCCGCGTGATCCGGGTCCGGAATGGGACCAAACTCATGGAAGGGCCGCCTCGCGCGGCCCTTTTTTGTTGCCGATCGTTTTGCGATCCCTTGCCGATCGCGCCCCGGTTTGGTCTATGGACGGGAACGAAACGCAACCTGTCGAGACCAGCCATGGAAAATCCCGTCACCGTCGAAGTCACCCGCGGCAAGCTTGTCGAAAGCCGCCATCGCGGCATGGCCGTGGTGGTGGATGGCGACGGCGCCATCGTCTATTCGGCCGGCGATATCGACGCGGCGACCTTTCCCCGCTCGGCCTGCAAGGCGATGCAGGCCCTGCCGCTTATCGAAAGCGGCGCGGCCGATGCCTATGGCTTCGGGATGAAGGAACTGGCGCTCTCCTGCTCCTCGCATTCCGGCGAAGACGAGCATGTGGCGCTCGCCGCCTCGATGCTGAAGGCCGCCGGACGCGATGAAAGCGTGCTCGAATGCGGCGCCCACTGGTCGTTCGAACAGCCGGTGCTGATCCACCAGGCCCGCACGCTGGAAAAGCCGACGGCGCTTCACAACAACTGCTCGGGCAAGCATTCCGGCTTCGTCTGCGCCTGCTGCCATTCGGGCGAGGACCCGCGCGGCTATGCCGGCTACGACCATCCGCTGCAGGCGGAAATCCGCGGCATCATGGAAAACCTGACCGGCACCCCGCTCAGCCGCGACAATTGCGGCACCGACGGCTGCTCGATCCCGACCTATGCCGTGCCGCTCGTCGCGCTCGCCCGCGGCTTCGGCAAGATGGCGACGGGCAAGGGGCTGGAGCCGGTGCGGGCCGCCGCGTCGAAGCGCCTGATCGAGGCCTGCATGGCCGAACCCTTCTACGTCGCCGGCACGAAACGCTTCTGCACCCGGCTGATGCAGGTGGCCCCGGGCAAGATTTTTGCCAAGACCGGCGCCGAGGGCGTGTTCTGCGCCATCCTGCCGGAAAAGGGCCTGTCCTTCGCCGTCAAATGCGAGGACGGCACCAGCCGCGCCGCCGAAAGCATGATCGCCGCGCTTCTCGCCCGGCATTTCGACAAGGACATGCCCGAGCATTCGGCCCTGATGGCCATGGCCAACCATTCCATGCGCAACTGGAACGGCCTGCATGTCGGTGACGTGCGGGTGACGGATGTGCTGTTTGGGTGAGGGCTTCTGCGAGAGTCGGGTCGGCGCGGTTCGATGCTGCCACTGTCTGCGGGAACGACACATCAGCCTCATCCGAGGCTGATGTGTCGTTCCCGCAGTGGCGCCACCGCTCCGCCCCAGAAATGCAGGCCCAGCATCTGTGCGCTTATCTGTCAACCATGAGCAGATTGCGACCGGCGTGATCGGTGGCATCGTTAAGACGATACCGACATTGCCGGTCTTCATCCCGCCATGAGTAACGAGATGCCCAGGGCTTTCCCGAAAACGCTGCAGTGATCGCAAGGCCGAACCGGTTCTGTTAAACTTCCCCGCTGCCTGTCGTCGAAATGTCGTCAGGGGAAATAGCGCAACCCATTAAAACACCTTGAACATCTGGACCATTAGCGCAATCATGCCGTGCTTAATTGGTGCGGAGGTCAACTTGACTAATCGGGTCCATATTGACGCGCCTGCGGGCGTTATAGACATTGAAGGCGAGAAAGAGTTTGTTGAAGGCTTGCTCGCAAGATTGTTTCCTTTAATCGAGGAAGCTGGATTTGGCAGCCGCCCACATGGAGCGGAGCCAGAGGTTGTCAATGAGGCCGACTCAACCGAGGAAGCGCCTCCCGCTGAAAACGGAAAGGCAAAAGCCCGCACTCGCAAGGCATCGAAGAAGCCTCCGGCCGGCCATTCTTGCCCGGAACGAATTATGAAGCTGAAGGGCGAGGGCTATTTTTCCCAAAAGCGCAGCACGGCTGACATTGTTGCTCGATTGGCTGAGAAGGCCCAGAACCACACGAGCAGCCAAGTAAGTGCGGCCGTCGGCCCCCTCGTTAAGAGGGGAGACCTTCAGCGCATAAAGGAGGGTCAGTCTTGGCTCTACTACTGGGATAGAGACTGATTGTGGGACTAGCGACACTTCAAGACACGCTGAAAACTATACCTGCAGGTCTGCGCGATCCGCTTATTGAGGAGTTCAACCAAGCGCTCGACGAATACCGTGTAGCCGATTGGGAGAAAGTTGGCCTTAAGGCGGGCAAGTTCTGCGAGATCGCATTCTGCATCTGTGAGGGACACGCGACGGGCACCTATGCTTCCAAGCCATCAAAGCCAAGGAGCTTCCCACAGGCCTGTCAGCGTCTAGAGCAACACAACGGAACAAAGGGCAAGTCACTCTGTATGCAGGTTCCGAAGGTTCTGGCTGCGCTCTATGAACTGCGGAATAACCGAGCTATCGGCCATGTGTCTGCCGAGGTCAGTCCAAACCACATGGATGCGGAGTTTTTCCTGCGCGGCATGAAGTGGGTCATGGGCGAGTTCGTTCGCAATTATTCTCAACTGCCATTGAATGACTCGCACACCGTTGTTGAGGCTGTCACCGCCCGCAGCTTCCTTATGGTATGGGCAAGTGGCGATGTGCGGCGTGTTCTGGAACCAGCAAAGACGGCGGGTGACAAGGTGATGATCCTACTCTATGCCGAAGGCAAGCCCGTCGCCGTCGCCCAATTGCAGGCTTGGGTCGAGTACAAGAATGGAACCGACTTCAAGCGAAAAGTCATCAAGGCGCTGCACAAGAAGGCTTGGGTCCAATACGACGAGAAGGCGGGAGTTGTTCAAATCCTGCCGCCCGGACAGGCGCATGTCGAGAAGTCCGGGCTTTTGGTGACGGGGAAGTAGTTGGCTAGCACCACGCTTATCGGTCGATTTGAATACGGGCGAAAGCCGACGTAGTCCAGTCGTTGCCGGTCGGTGGCGGGCATATGGAAAACGTTCTCTGTTTAGGCGACTAGCGATAGTTAGGAGCGTGCGGCACGTAGCTGTAAATGCAATCAAGTCACTGAAATTATAGAGAAAAAATTGCGTCTATGCAATCGGCGCAACTAGGCCTTGGGCGCGAAGCGGTCATGCATACATCATGATCTCCAACGGCCCTTTCGAGCCCGAAATCTGCCGCCGCCGACCTCCGCCCCATCATCCCCTCTACGCCGGAGGCACCCCTCTGTCCTTCCGGCCATCTCCCCACAAGGGGGAGACGGAAGGCAGCGCCGGCCATACCCGGACAGACTATGCGGGCGGCAAATCGAGGCTGTTTGGCAGCGAGATCCAGATGACAGTCTGCGGCTCCGGGGAATGGCGTGACAGGTGGCCCTTGCCGTGCGTGTCTTCCACGAGCACGAAGCTGCCCGCCTGAACGTGGCGCACCTCTCCGTCGCTCGTCTCGTATTCTACCGAGCCATCCAGCCTGATCGTAAGCACCGACTCGGGAACCGTATGCCAGGCAACCTCGCGCATGCCCGCCGGGATATGGGTGAAGCGGACGCGAGACGCCGGATAGCTGGCCGTAACGTCGAACGACACGGCGTCAGGGTGCACCGAAATCTTGGTCGTCGGCAATTCAACTTCGTCGAAATGCGACTCGCCATCCGGGCTGGCATAGATGCGCAGGCATTTCATTGCGGCTGGCTCCTTTTGGCTCGTCATGCTGAAGCGAAGCATGCCTACCATGAAGGAGCGGGGGGTAACACCACTCGTCTCGTGCGAGAGTCCGGCGTGGCCCGAAATCCGCCGTTGCCGACCTCCGCCCCATCATTCCCCTATACGCCCGAGAAAAACCCCCTCTGGCCTGCCGACCATCTCCCCCACAAGGGGGGAGAAGACCCGCGGCGGGCGCCGTGGCCAGCCCCTCTCCCTTGTGGGGAGGGGTTGGGGAGGGGAAGCCAAGAGTGGGAGGTCGGGGGTGATGTCGGACACGGGGACCACTCTGCCGCCCTTCACGCCATCACCGCCACCCCTCGCCTCGCGTCGAGAATGTGCCGCTTTCTCGAAATCGCCGGTCGACGGGCCGTGGCGCGCCGGTCGCCGCCCACACGGTCAAGACAGTATCTGCATGATCACCGACGGCGAACTGAGGAAGCCACCGGCCACTGGTCCAACAAATCCGAGCGCCAGTGCTCCGACGGACCGGTGGCTCTGCCAACCCATGTAAGCGCCCGCGGCGATTGCCGCGGTGACGATCGACACGGCCCATACGATCCTGGTCAGTGAGGCGGCGCACTGCAGGAAAGCTCGAGACACTTGCGCTTCCTGTGGGTGTCGTGTAGAAACTGAACTGAATGGTTCAGTATATAAGCCCCACTCTCGATCTCTCCTTTGCGGCGCTGTCCGATGCGACCCGCCGCGGGATCATCGACCAGCTTGGGCGAGGGGATGCGTCGATCACCAGTCTGGCGGACAGGTTCCAGATGACGCTGACCGGCATGAAGAAGCACGTCCAGGTCCTCGAGCGGGCGGGGCTCGTCATCACGCAGAAGGTGGGACGGGTGAGAATTTGCGGGCTTGGGAAAGGTGGGCTCACGGCCGAAGCCGAGTGGATCGAGGCGCATCGCAGGCTCTTTGAGGCCCGCTTCGAAGCATTGGACGAAATCATCAGCGAAATGAACCGGGAGGGACGCGATGAATGAGCAGGTTGACAATGCAGGAGGCGCGCAGAACCGCACGTCAATCGAACGCAGAGGGGATCGCGAACTGGTCATAACGCGGACATTCGATGCGCCGCCGAGCACGGTCTACAGGGCGTGGAGCCAGCCCGAGCTGTTCCAGCGCTGGTGGCTGCCGAAATCGGCATCCGGCATTTCGCTCGTATCCTGTGAAATGGACGTCCGCACCGGCGGCAAATATCGGCTGGAATTCGGCGCGGGCGGTTCGGACACCATGGCCTTCTACGGCAAATATCTCGAGGTGGTCCCGAACGAACGCATCGTCTGGACCAATGACGAGGGCGAAGAAGGCGCGGTCACGACCGTGACCTTCGAGGATATGGGCGGGAAGACGCTGCTGCATTTCCACGAAGTCTACCCGTCCAGGGAGGCGCTCGATGAAGCCATACAGGGTTCGGCCGCCGCATTGCCCGAACAACTGGAGCAGCTCGACGAATTGCTTGCCAGCATGGGCGAGTAGCACGGGTCGGAAAGGTGACCCGGGCAACGTTTGCTGTTGGAGCCAACCCCCCTCTGGCCTGCCGGCCATCTCCCCCACAAGGGGGGAGAAGACTCGCGGCGGGTGCCGCGGCTAGCCCCTCCCCCTTGTGGGGAGGGGTTGGGGAGGGGAGGCCAAGAGTGGGAGGAGCAGCCAGGAGCAGGAGGTCGGCGACGATGTCAGAATGACGGGAACCACCTTCGCCGCCCCTTACTCCAACACCACCCCAGCCTCGCGACAGGGCGCAAGCCGTGCCGCCGAAAGCATGATCGCTGCCCTTCTCTCTCGCTATTTCGAAAAGGACGGCGCAGAACAGGTGGCCCTGATGGGCATGGCCAATCACTCGATGCGCAACTGTGCCGGCTGCATGTCGGGACGTCGGCTGACAAACGTGCCTTTCGATCGAGGCACCATTCCTCTATCCGGCAAGGGCGACGGCATCGGCGCCCGCCGGGATGCGCATGGGCGATGACGGATCGGTCGCGGCGCGCCAGATGGCCTCAGCCACATCGTCCGCATGGGTGATTTCCGCTTCTCCCTGCTGCTCCCACCCGGCGAACACGGACTTGACCACGGCGGCATAGGCTTCCGGGAAGCCGCCTTCCGCCTGAATTCTTGATCGCGCCGTGTCGCCGAAGCTGGTCGCCGGCGCGCGGCCGGGCAGGACGACCTTCATCCGCACGTTGAAAGGTTCGAGTTCCAGCGCCGCAGCCTCCGTAAAGGCATTCACGGCGGCCTTGCTGGCCGCGTAGACCGACAGCAGCGGCAGAGGCATCAGCGTCACGCTCGACGTCACATTGATGACGACCCCTTGCCTGCGCTCCCGCAACTGCGGCAGGACCGCCTGCGTCATCGCGATGGTGCCGAAGGTGTTTGTCTCGAAGAGGTCGCGCACGATCTCCATCGGCGTTCCCTCCACCGCATTCATCCAGCCTATGCCGGCATTGTTTACCAGAACGTCGATCGGGCCGGCCGCCTCGACCGCCTTGCGGATGCTGTCGGCGTCCGTGACGTCGAGAGCGAGGATGTCGAGATTTTCCGAGCTGGGCAGGAGGTCGGCGCGCGGCGTGCGCATCGTCGCCACGACCCTCCAGCCCTTTTCGAGAAAGAGTTTTGCGGTCTCCAGTCCGAACCCGGAGGATGTCCCGGTGATGAGAACGGTCTTCATGCTTCTTTTCCTTTTCAGTCTTGGATGAAAGAAGGGTAGATCGTTCAGAGGATGCGATATATAATCTATGATCCATAAAACATTATCAGGAGTGTCGTTTGAGCGATCCACTCGCCGAGATGGTCACATTGCTGCAGCCGAGCGCGGGCTTGTCGAAAGCCGTCAGCGGAGGTGGTGTCTGGAGTGTCACCCGCGACGGGCCGGGAAACCCGTTCTATTGTGTGGTGATCGAGGGCGCGTCCCGCCTTGCGGTGGAAGGCGAGGCCCCGGTCGAGCTGCGTGCGGGCGATTTCGTGCTGGTTCCCGGCATGTGCAACTTCACCATGTCGGGCAGCGGAGAGACGCTGGATCACACGGTCGATCCGCGCACGGTCACCCGGCTTCCGGGCGAGATCAGGCACGGCGATCCCCACGCGCCCGCCAATGCGCGGCTGCTGGTCGGCCATTTCTCCTTCGGTTCGCCGGATGCGGACCTGCTCCTGTCCCTGCTGCCGCGGTTCTTTCATGTCCGCGGAGATGAAAGGCTGTCGGCCCTGGTCAGGCTCGTGACCGATGAAGCCCGCAACGAAAGGCCGGCGCGCGAGATGATCCTCGCCCGGCTGCTGGAAGTGCTGCTGCTGGAGACCCTGCGCTCGACCTCGGGTAAGACCGCACCCCACGGCATCCTGCGCGGTCTCGGCGACGAACGCCTCGCACCCGTCATCCGCCTGCTTCACGAACATCCGACCCGGGAATGGACGATGGAGCAACTGGCGGGCGAGGCCGCACTCTCCCGGTCCGCATTCTTCAATCGCTTTCGCCGTGCGATGGGCGTGGCGCCCATGGAATATCTGATTTCCTGGCGGATGACGCTGGCGAGAAACCTCCTCATGAAGGGCAATATCGACATTCAGGAAGTCGCAGAACGGGTCGGCTATCGCTCCGCCAGCGCCTTCAGCACCGCCTTCACCCGCTTCGTCGGACTTCCGCCATCGAGATTTGCTTTAGTTGCCGATAGGGATTGAGATTTTGCGACCTCCCCCCTCGATCACCGCCACCCCGGCCTCCCGATAGGGCGCCAGCCTCTCTCCGTCGATCCCGGCCGGCACGATCAGCCCGGTGATCGCGTCGAGCGGCGCGATGCGGCAGGGGGAGACGGCGTCGAGCTTTTCCTCTGTCACCGCCACATAGGTTTTCGCGCTCGCATCGAGAATGTGCCGCTTGATCGCCGCCTCCTCGAAATCGCCGGTCGACAGGCCGTGGCGCGGATGGACCGCGGTGACGCCGAGGAAGAAGATGTCGGGGCGGATCGTGTCGATCGCGGCCATCGCCCGGGCACCGACCGCAACCATCGAATGCTTGTAGAGCCGCCCGCCGATCAGGATCACCTCGACCTTGGCATGGTGCTCGAATTCGGCAGCGATCGTCGGCGAATGGGTGGCGACGACAAGCGGCATGTCACGCGGCAGGTGGCGGGCGATCTCCGCCGTCGTCGTGCCGCCGTCGAGGAACACCATCTGCCCCGGCGCAATGAGGGCCGCCGCCCGCGCGCCAAGCGCCGCCTTTTCCGCATTCGCCACGCTGCGGCGGGCGGTGAGGTCCGGCAGATCGGGGGCAATGGGCAGGGCCCCGCCATGCACCCGCTTCAGCAGTCCCTGCGCCGCCATCTCGTTCATGTCGCGGCGGACCGTGTCTTCCGAGACATTGAGTTCCCGCGCCAGCGCCCCCGCCAGGGCCTGGCCCTCGGTCCGCAGGATCTCGAGGATATGCGTCCTGCGCTGGCTGCCGAGCATAACGTGTTCCTGCGTGTTCGTTCCGGAATGTTCACGATAATACGCGAATGGATTCGACAATCCAGCAAAATCACGCAAGATCGTGCAGGCTTGCAGAATGCAGGTGAGACAAACCATGGGAGATGAACGCATGCTGATACTGATTGCCGGCCCCTATCGCTCCGGCACCGGCGACGACCCGGTGAAGATGGCGGAGAATCTCAAGCGGCTGGAGGCGCCGTCGCACGCGCTGTTCAAGGCGGGGCACGTGCCGATGATCGGCGAATGGGTGGCGCTGCCGGTCTGGCATGCGGCGGGGGGAAAGACGATCGGCGACGATCTCTACGAAGAAATCTTCCACCCGGTGGCGGGCCGCCTGCTGCAATTGTGCGAAGGCGTGCTGCGCCTGCCCGGCGCCTCGAAAGGGGCGGACAACGATGTTCGCATCGCCACGGAACGCGGCATTCCCGTCTGGTACCGGCTGGAGGACGTGCCCGGCTGCGCCTGAGACGGGTGGCCGTGATCATCGGCGCGCCCCTCCGTGTCAGGGGAGGGGCCACCGTCCGGGTTCGCTGACCCGCGCTGCGGCCCGGCGTTCAGGAGACGTCAGGCGGCAAAAATCGCCGCGTCGTCGTTGAAGGCCTTGAACTCCAGCGCATTGCCGGAGGGATCGAAGATGAACAGGGTGCGCTGCTCGCCGGCCTGCCCCTCGAAGCGCAGTTTTGGCTTCAGCCCCCAGCGCGTGTCCGGGTCGGCCTCCAGCCGCTCGACCAGCGCCAGGAAATCGCCCATGGCGAGGATCACGCCGAAATGCGGGATCGGCACTACGTCGCCGTCGACGGCGCCGCTGGCCGTGTCCCTCGGCATTTCCGCTCTCAGATGCGCCGACATCTGGTGCCCGAACAGGTCGAAGTCGATCCACTTGCCGGGGCTTTCGCGGCCGACGCGGCAGCCGAGCACCGTGCCGTAGAAATGCCGCGTCGCTTCTATGTCGGTGATGGGAAAGGCCAGATGAAACGGGCGCATGGGGGTCTCCTCGATTGTGTTCTTCGTCCAGCCTAGCGCCATTGGGCCCGCGCGCAAGCCATCCAGCCGGTGTCGCGGTTGTCGCTTTTGCAATTGACAATTGAATGTTGCAATGCACAATCGTTTGCGTCGACTGCAATGATCATCACCGCAAGACCGTTCCGGATGTGCATGAGGTGCGTGTATGAGCAGGATTACGCTTTCGTCGCGCGAAATCGCCGCGGTGGACTATGATCCGGAAGCGTTGCGGCTCGAAGTCGAGTTGCGCAAGGGTGACGTCTACGAGATCGACGGTGTGCCGGAGACCATCTACCAGACCCTGATCACTTGTGAATCTCCTGGCACCTATTACCACCTGCATATCCGCAAGGGCGATTACAAGATGACGCGGTTGCGCTGAGGCGACGGCCGGGTCACGGGCGGGCGCAGGCCGCGCCGCGCCCGGCACCTTTCCTATTCCTGTTCGTCGAAACGCGTCTGCCACATGGCCTTGAAGGCGGGCCGCTCCTGGCAGCGCTTCAGCCAGGCGGCGGTGTGCGGATGCTCGTCCATCAACGGCTGGTAGGGTTGGCCGTAGCGCACCACTTCGGCGAGGTTGAGATCGGCGACGGTGAAGCGTCCGCCCACCGCATAATCATTGGCGGCGAAATGCTTTTCCAGCACGCCGAACGGCCGCTTCAGCAGGCGCGACACCACCTCCGCCTCGGCCTGTCCGGCCTCGGTGGCAAGCCGTCCCTGCGCATTGGCCAAGGAGATCTTCAGCGCATTGGCCTCGATCTCCGCCGCGGCGAAGAACGACCACTGGGTGATCAGCGCGTCCTCGGCGAGATCCTTCGGCGCCAGCGGGCCGCCGTGCTTCTTGGCGAGGTAGAGGTTGATCGCCATGCTCTCATAGAGCCTCAGCCCGTCGTCGTCGATGGCCGGGATCGCGCCCATCGGATTGACGGCCAGGTATTCCGGCGAGCGGGTATTGGTCCTGACCCCGGCCGCCATCGGGTCGGCAAGCTTGTAGGCCTGGAGAACCGGCACGTGCTCGAACGCCAGCCCGAGTTCGCCGGCGAGCCAGAAGGTGCGCGTCGCCCGCGATTTGTAGACGCCATAGATCTTCAGCATGAAAGGGACCCTCCGATTGATTTGCCGGAAGGCTATCGGTCGCAAGCACCGATGAAAAGCCGGAGATCGGTGATCCGGCCATGAATTTCCATGATGACCGCCGGCGCCAATGTTGACTTCGCGGCGGCGAAATCTTAACGCATAGGCATGGGTCCGCAGTTCACCCAGGCGTCACCGCCCCGCAAGGGGAGCTAAACCTGACTTTCTCTGAAGAAAACCGACAGCCACTTTTCCCGTGCCTGGTCGGAAGACGGTGACCACCGGCTTTTCTGGTTCGCCAGGGCACGATATCGAGGAAGTGACGATGTCGCGTATCATCCATACCTATGAGGCGCCCGATCTGTCGGCGCTTGCCAGGACCATCAAGCGGGAACTCGAAGCGCGGAGCGAAACGCCCGGCCATGTCGAGATCCTCAACATCCTGTCGCGCGCGGCGGGCTTTCGCAATTATCAGCACCTGAAGGCCTCGCGCGCCGCCGAAACCCGTCTCGCCACGGCGCCGGAACCGCAGCCCGAAGTCGACTTCCGCCGGGTCGAAACCGCGGCGCGCTGCTTCGACGCCAAGGACGTTCTTCTGCGCTGGCCGGGCAAGACCAATCTTCAGGCTCTCTGCCTGTGGAAGCTGTGGTCCTTCTTCCCCGCCGAAGAGGAAATGACCGAGCGCCAGGTCAACGACCTGCTGAAGCGCCACCACGCTTTCGGCGATCACGCGCTCATTCGCCGCGAGATGGTCAATCTGAAGCTTCTGGCACGCACCGCCGATTGCCGCAGCTACCGCCGCATCGAACGCCGCCCGCCGCCCGATGCGCTGGCGCTGATCCGGGGCTAGTGCGAGAGCCGCATGGCCGTCCTGCAACGGCCATGCGGGGCTTGCTTTCGCGTCAATGGCGCTGCGGCGCAAATGAAGGCTGCGATCGCGTGGTCAGCCGGCCGCGCTGATCGGGGTTTCGGTTATGCCGAGTGGGGTGCCGATGATGCGGTGCTCCCTGATCAGCGTCGAAATGGCCGAACGGTCGACCGCCCGCGAATAGAGGTAGCCTTGGCCGTAGATGCAGCCGAGCCGGTAAAGCGATTCGGCCTGTTCCGCCGTCTCCACGCCCTCGGCGACGACGCCGATGCCGAGGCCCTTGGCGATGTCGATCAGCCCCTTGATGATGACGGCGCCGGCCCGGTCGTTGACCATGCGCTGCACGAAGCACTTGTCGATCTTGATGACGTCGACGGGAACGGTGAGCAGATGGGTGAGCGAGGCAAAGCCGGTGCCGAAGTCGTCGAGCGCGACGCTCATCCCGGCGGTTCTCAGGTCCTGGATCTGCTCGGCGACGATCTGGTCGCGCTGGTCGAGATAGACGCTTTCGGTCACTTCGACTGTGACCTTCTTCAACGGCACGCCCACCTCGGCGAAATAGGAAGCGACCCGATCGGCCAGCCCCGTGCGGTAGAAGTCGGCGGCGGACAAATTGACGCTGACCCGGCCGAAGTCGATCCCGGCATCCATCCAGCGCCGCGTGTCGGCCGCGACCTTGCCGAGCATGCGCCGGGTCAGTTCGAAGGCGATGTTGGCGTCCTTGGTCGCTTCGTGGAAATGCGCCGCCGCCAGCATTTCGCCGTTGCGCGTCTTCATCCGGCAGAGCGCCTCGAGGCTGGCGATCCGACCGGTCGCCAGGTCGACGATCGGCTGGTAGTAGGCCTCGATGCGTTCTTCGCGCAGCGCCTCGGTTACGTCCTGGATCGCCCGGAACCGCTTGACGATCGCGGTGCCCAGGCCCGGCACGTATTCGATATAGTTGCCGCGCGCCCGTTCCTTGGCATGATAAAGCGCGTAGTCGGCGTTCTGGCGCACCTGTTCGGCGCTGTTGCCGGCCATGGCCACAGCACCGCCGAGCGTGACCGACGGATAGATCACATGGTCGGAGCAGGTGCAGGGAAGTCTGATCGCCTCCAGCACCCGGGCGGCGACGGCGGAGAGATCCTTGCTCGCGTCGCCGGCGACAATGATGGCGAACTCGTCGCCGCCGAGGCGAAAGCTCATGCCGGCCTCGCCGACGGAGGCGATGCGGGCTGCCACATTGCGGATCAGGTCGTCGCCCGCCCGGTGACCGAAGGTGTCGTTGACCAGCTTGAGATTGTCCACGTCGGCCAGCAGTACGCCCCAGGGGCAATCGCTCTGGTCCTGCGATGCGACAACGTCGTTGAACCGGCCTCGATTGGGCAGTTGCGTCAGCGCATCGGTTTCGGCAAGCCGGCGCCGTTCGGCCACGCGCTGGTCGCGCTCGATGGCGATGGCGCAGAGATGCACGCAGGCTTCGACGATCTTCTCTTCGACTTCGGAAGGGCCACGCGGCGTGTGAAAATAGAAGGCGAAGGTGCCGAGCACCTTGCCCGAGCCGATGATCGGCGTCGACCAGCAGGCCGCGAGCCCGAGAGGAAGGGCGAGTTGCTTGAAGTCGGCCCAGTAGGGATGGCTGGCAATATCGGTGACCGTCACCGGCTTGCCGGTAAAGGCGGCCGTGCCGCACGATCCGACGCCGGGGCCGATCTGCACGCCGTCGATCGCCGCAGCGTAGTGGGCGGAAAGCGAGGGGCCGGCAAGGTGGCGCAGCCGGTTCTGCGGATCGAGCGCCAGCACCGAGCAGACGATGCCGGGGACGATCTCTTCGACGGTGCGGCACAGCAGATCGACCGTCTCCCCGAGCGGAACGCCCGTGGCAATCATTTCAAGGATCTTGTTTTGCAGCTTTGTCAGCATGGCCGTACGCGAGGTTGTCTGTCCGCGAATACAACCACGTCGGCCTTAAGCAGTTGTTACGAGGACCCTAAAATAGCAATGTAACGATGTTTTCGCGCGCATGTTGCATCTGAGCCCGTATGGCGAGCCGCCCGCGGCCGAGGCCTCAGCCACGCCGGTTTCCCTCGATCGTCAGGTGTCCGAAGTCACCGGCACCCTCGATCAACTCGCCACCCGCCTTGTCGTTCCAGCGATAGCCGAGGATGGCGCCGTCGCTCGCTTCGCTGATCACATTTCCGGAAATCAGCGTCGTACCGCTGCCCTCGACCACCGAGACGGCAATGCCGACCGGGCAATTGCGGATGATGTTGGCGCTCGCCACCACGTTGCGCAAATAGGGACCCCAGCCGAGCATCACCCCCCATTTCGGCGCGTTTTCGATGACATTGCCGGTCACCACCGTGTCTGCCTCCACCGCAATGCCGAAACCGAAGCCGGCGCCGTCATGGGGGTAGGGGCCTTCGAGCTTCAGGTTGCGCACGATATTGCCGGAGACCGTGGAGAGGCGGCCGCCCTGGTCGAGATTGACGACGAGAATGCCGTTGGCCGCGCCATCGACCAGATTGTCGGCGATCAGCGCGCCTTCGAAGGAGAACTCCGCATAGATCGCCGTCTCGCCCGAGCGCAGGCACTGGTTGGTGGCGATCGTCACGTTCGACGCCGAGTTGGCGCGGATCGCCGAGAAGGCGCAGTCGGAGACGTGATTGCCCGCAACCAGCACATTGTCGGCGCGGAACAGGTTGATGCCGTTGCCGTTCTGCCCGGTGCCGCCGGCCCGGGCGGCGATCCGGGCGATGCGGTTGCCGCTCACCATGGCGCCGTCCTCGCCCTTGGTCCAGCGATGCACCAGGATGCCGCCATTGCCGCAGTCGGAGACGTCGTTGTCCTTGATCGCCAGCGCTCTCGTCTCGATCGCCAGCAGTCCGGCATCGGCGGCGCCGGTGATGCGGCAGTCGCTGATCCGTCCGCCGCAGCGCTCCAGTTGCAGGCCATGCTTGCGGCTGCCGACGATCTCGCAGTCGACGATCTCCACCGCATCGACCGTGCGAAAGGAGACGAGCGCATCGGCATAGTCGGCGAGCCAGCGATTGGCGCCGTCGAGCGTGATGCCGGAAAGCGCGACATGGCGGACGTCGCGCGCGGTTACCAGATGGCCGTCGCCGCTATAGGAGAGACGGGTGGCGCCCGGCACGCCGATCAGACGTGTGCCGTCGGGCAGGTCGAGATTGGAAACTTCGTAAGTACCGGCCGGCAGGAAGACCGGCTGGCCGCCGGCGGCTGCGGCATTGAGCAGCGCCTGCAGCTTGCGGCTCTGGTTGTCCGCGGCGCCCGGCACGATGCCGGCCTCCGCCGCATCCAGCGCCCCGCGCAGGTCGGCGGCGATCGGCTGCGACTGGGCGGAAGCGTGGGGCGCGGAAAACACCAGCCGCAAGGCCGGCAGGCTTGCCAGAGCACCCAGAATGTCACGCCTTTTCAGCATCACCGCTCCCTGTTGAAGACTGGCCCGCGCAGCCAGAGACGGCTGCCCGCGCATCCGATCTCCGAAACCTTGGCCGAAAGTGCCGGGCGCGGCAAGCAGGGCTGCGACAAATCATCCATCGTCCGTCCGGCCGGAACAGTTTGCGCCAGATCAATGCCAAGGCTTCAGCGAAGCCTAATATTTCCCTTAGAAAGTAAATCGATGGAGGGCTTGATGCTTCGTCTTTCTGCAGTGCTTTATATTCTCGTCGCAACGGTACTGGCCGGCGGGGCAGTGACGGCCGTGCTCGCCATGAACATGATGGAACGGTGGCAGATTGCCGGTGCGTTTGCAGCGGGCTGCGTCGTCGCCCTGCCGATCTCGGCCATCCTCGGCCGCAAGATGTACAATGCGATGAAGTCCACTTCGACGCCGGCCTGATGGCAGGCGTCTGAACGCGCGCTGCGCCTGCCGGCGTCCCCTGGGGCGGACTGGCGCTGGTGGATCGTGGCTGCATGCGCGCACGGCACGACCGGTCCCGTCCTTCTAGCGGATGGGACCGGTCGGATCGTTTTTGGCTGTCGGCAATACTGTCTGTTCTTCTTCGCGGCGACCTGGCCTTAGCCTTCTGCGTCACCAGTCGCGTCCTGCGTTTCCATCTCGAATTGCTGCCGGCGCCGGTCGAATCCGGAAATGAAGCGGTCGTAGAGTTCGGCGAAGCGCTCGACGTCCTCGGCCGGCCAATCCGCGACGATCTCCCGGATCGTGTCCCGCTTCACCTCGTCCGCCTTTTTCAACAGGTCGTGACCGACCGGCGTGATCACCACGATGGTGCGCCGCGCGTCTTCCTGCGAAACCTCCCTTTTCAGCAATCCCTGGCGCACCAGATCGGCGACGATCCGGCTCGATCGCGAGGGATCGACCCGCAGTTCCTCGGCAATCGCTCCGACGGTCGCCTCTTGCATCGCCTGAAGCCGCCGCACCGTGCCCACCACGTCGAGATGCGAAAGCTCCATGCCGCCGCCGACGCGGCTGAGCACAAGATTGCCGATGAAGCGCCGGCCGATCATCAGCCGCATGCGCGCCATGGCGCTGCCGATGCTGGCAATGGTGTCGGCGGCAGGCCCGGTGCCGGGCGGGGAGGGTGGTGTCGTTTCGTCTGTCATGGCCCTTGATAACAGATGTTCGACGGCGTTCCAACAAATTTCATGCGAGCGTCATGTAAGTGCGATTGACAAATACATGCTAAACGCACATAAATTGACGAACTTCAAACTTGGACCCCCGCCATGGACATGAAATCGCCTTCGCAAACGGCCGCGCCGGCCGTTCCCGCTCCGCCTGCCGCGCCGCCCTTCGTCTCGCTCGTCGCCGACCCCCGTCGCCGCGTCGTCGTCTTCGTCCTGCTGCTGACGGCGCTGTTCATGGCGACGCTCGACAACCAGATCGTCTCGACCGCGCTGCCGACCATTGTCGGCGAATTCGGCGAGCTCGAACGCTTCGGCTGGATCGGCTCGGCCTATCTGCTCACCTCGAGCGCCGTCATGCCGCTCTACGGCAAGCTCGGCGACCTGTTCGGCCGCAAATACGTGATCATGGCGGCGGTGGCGATCTTTACCCTCGGCTCGCTGGTCTGCGGCCTGGCCATCTCCATGGACACGCTGATTGCCGCCCGCGTGCTGCAGGCGCTCGGCGGCGGCGGCATCATGGTGTCGATCTTCTCGATCAATGCCGACCTGTTCGAGGCCCGCGAGCGGGCGCGCTACCAGAGCTATGCCAGCCTGGCGCTGATGGCCTCGGGCGCCGTCGGCCCTGTGCTCGGCGGCACCTTGAGCGACCTGTTCGGCTGGCGCTCGATCTTCCTGGTCAATCTGCCGATCGGCATCCTGGTGCTGGCCGGCCTGGCCGTCCTGCTGCCCTACCGCAAGCCGCACCGCCGTCCGAAGATCGACTATGCCGGCGCGATCCTGCTGGCCGGCGCCGTTGCCAGCGTCGTGCTGTGGGCCGACAGCGCCCAGATCTTCGGCTCGCTGGTCGCCACGCAGAGCCTCGTCGTGATCGCCTTTGGTCTCGTTTGCGCCCTCGGCTGGGTCGCCGTCGAGCGGCGTGTCGCCGAACCGGTCGTGCCGCTGTCGCTGTTTTCCAACCGGACCATCAATCTCATGCTGGTCGTCTCGCTGGCCTCGGGCGCGATCGGCATCGGCTCGGTCAACTATGTGGCGCTGTTCCTGCAGACCACGACGGGGCTGACCCCGACCTTTGCCGGCCTGCTGTTCATCGCCATGACCGGCGGCATTGCCGCGGGCTCGCTGTGGGCCGGCCGGCGGATCTCGAAGAGCGGGCTCTACAAGCCCTATTCGGTTGCCTCCACGGCCGTCGGCATCGTCAGTCTGGCGATCTTCAGCCAGATGCATGCCGGAACGCCGGTCGCCGTCATCGCCGCCGTCATGCTGCTGCACGGCATCGGCATCGGCATCGGCCAGCAGGTACCGGTGCTCGGCGTGCAGAACGCGGCCTCGCGCGACGATGTCGGTGCCGCCACCGGCACGGTGACGCTCGCCCGCATGTCGGGTGCGGCGATCGCCATCTCGATCTACGGCGCGATCATCGGCTCCGGCCTGTCGCATCTGACCAACCAGATCCCGGGCGTCGACGATTTCCAGAAACTGACCCCGCAAATGCTGGGCGCCCTGCCGGAGGCAAGCCGGGCCGCGGTCGCCGAGGCCTATGCGAACGCCTTCTTCCCGCTCTTCCTCACGGCCTCCGGCATCGTCGCGATCGGCCTTGTCGCCGCGCTGATGCTGAAGAACGTGCGCCTGCCGGTCGCGGGCAAGGGGAAGTAAGGCGAAGGGATAGAAACGGGCCGGCGCGAATGCTGCAGGACAGCTTCGCGCCAGCCGCGTTTGCCAGACTGCCGGCAATATCTCGGCATGAAGCGGTGAACGATGTTGTCCAAGCGATTTTCCAAGCAGTTCCTTTCGGCCGGCACCGGTGCGCGGGCGCGCCGCCTGGTCGGCCTCGGTTCCGGCACGGCCCTGCTGTCGGTGCTGTCCGGATGCCTGTTCGTCACCGATACCAGCCGCATGAATATCGACGTCTTTCAGGACGAGGTGGCGCCGGTCTATTACGACCCGGCCCGCGTCCAGCCCGCCGATCCGCAGCCGGTGCCGCAGAAGCGCGAACTCTACACCACCCAGTTCCATCAGACCTACGGCCTGCCGGTCAGCAATCCGCTGCACCGCGTCATGTACGGCATGATCCGTGACGACGGCCATACCCTGCCGGCCATCCCGCTTGACCGGGTCGACCGCTCCTATCTGCGCCAGGAAATCGACTATTCGACCAACGAGGCCCCCGGCACCATCGTCGTCGATACCAAGGCGCGTTATCTCTATCTCGTGCAGGCCAGCGGCAAGGCGATCCGCTACGGCGTCGGCATCGGCCGCGACGGCTTTTCCTGGTCCGGCCGCGGCACGATCCAGATGAAGCAGAAATGGCCGCACTGGACTCCGTCGAACGAGATGGTGGCGCGCCAGCCCGACCTGCGTCCCATCTCGGCGGAAGAGGGCGGCCTCGAAGCCGGCCTCAACAATCCGCTCGGCGCCCGCGCGCTCTACATCTATCAGGACGGCAAGGACACGCTCTATCGCGTCCACGGCACGCCCGACTGGCAGTCGGTGGGTCGGGCGACTTCGTCCGGCTGCGTGCGCATGTTCAACCAGGACGTCATCGACCTCTACGACCGGGTGGGCGCCAAGGCGCCGATCGTGGTCATCTGAGCGACTGTAGATCGCCCGCCACGCGCGGCCGCAAAACGAAGGCCTCTCGAAGAGTTGACCGGCAATAGCGGTTGCAACCCGGCCGCTTTCCTGCTGCATTGCGTCATGATCGGAACAAAGCTGACGCTCGCGTCTTTAGCTGCGTTCCATCCGCCTTGTCGTTCACAGGAAGCCTCTTTATCCATGCGTTCTTCGGATCCCCTTTCGCGCCGCGCCTTTCTCTCCCTTTCCGGCGTCGGCGCCGCAAGCCTGCTTGCCAGTTGCGCCTCCACCGGTCCGGTCGGCCGGGACATGACCACCACCATCACCTATCGCGACGGTCGCAGCGTCACGGATCGGCCGCTGGCCGGCGGGTCGGCCGAGCTGGATGCCATGTATGGCGAGATCTATGATGGCGGCTATGTCATTCCGGCCGTGCCCTACCAGAAGATCGCCCCGCGTTTCTATCGCCAGCGCGTGGTCGATCCGACCGGCCAGCCGCCGGGCACCATCGTCGTCGATACGCCGTCGCGTTTCCTCTATCTCGTCGAATCGGGCGGCACGGCCATGCGCTACGGCGTCGGCATCGGCCGCGAGGGCTTTGCCTGGCAGGGCACCGGCGTCATCCAGTGGCGGCAGAAATGGCCGAAATGGACCCCGCCGGACGAGATGATCGCCCGCAAGCCGGAGTTGGCCGAATATTCGGCCGACAATGGCGGCATGCCGCCGGGGCTTGAAAACCCGCTCGGTGCGCGCGCCCTCTATATTTTCCAGAACGGCGAGGACACGCTCTATCGCCTGCACGGCTCGCCGGAATGGAATTCGATCGGCAAGGCCGTCTCGTCGGGCTGCGTGCGTCTGCTCAACCAGGATATCATCGACCTTTACGAGCGCGTGCCCAACAAGGCGCGCATCCTGGTCTGGCAGTAAACCTGCCCTCTGCGCTTTGAATTCTCGGCGCCCCGGCTTCGGCCGCGGGCGCCGATTTGCTTTGATGGAGGACGCAGTCGCCGTCGCCGGCAAATCAGCTGCGGTTCGGTACCCGGCAGGCTGCTCCACGGGTCGAAGAGGGCAGGGCTGATATCGTCTATTCCAGCGCGCCCAATCGCTTTTTCAACGTGTTGAGACTGTCGCGCAGCGTGCCGATTTCGCCCATGGTGCAGCCGGTCTGTTCGCCGATCGCCCGCATGACCTTGACGGCATGGGATTTCATCGCCCGGCCGGGCTCGGTCAGCGTGATGAACACCTGCCGTTCGTCGGCCGTATCGCGCCGGCGCTCGACATAGCCGGCCTGCTCCAGCCTTTTCAGCAGTGGCGACAGCGTGCCCGAATCGAGCCCGAGCTTTTCGCCGAGCGCCTTGACCTGCTGCCCGTCCTCTTCCCACAGCGCCATCATCACCAGATACTGCGGATAGGTGAGGCCGAGCGGTTCGAGCAACGGTTTGTAGGCGCGATTGAAGGCGTGCGCTGCGCCGTAGAGCGCAAAGCACAGCTGGCGGTCGAGCGTCAGTTCCTTTTCCAGATCCGCATCATTCATGTCGGTCGACGAAGCCCCTTTCGAAATCCCCGGGAGAACTGTCGCCAATTCTCGGCTCGGGGGCAATGCGCAAAAAACATATTGCGCACAATTGAATTGTGTAATACATAGCATTCATATCAACGCGAAACAAGGAGCATCCCCATGGCAATCCTCTATACCGCCCAGGCATCCGCAACCGGTGGCCGCGCCGGCCGCGCCGTTTCCGACAATGGCGTCCTCGACGTGACCCTGACCGTTCCGAAGGAACTCGGCGGCGACGGCGCCACCGGCACCAATCCCGAGCAGATGTTCGCCGCCGGCTATTCCGCCTGCTTCCTCGGCGCGCTGAAATTCGTCGCCGGCAAGGAAAAGGTGAAGCTGTCGGAAGAAACGACCGTCACCACCCGCGTCGGCATCGGCCCGCGCGAAGACGGCACCGGCTTCGGCATCGAAGTGGCGATCACCGCCGAACTCCCCGGCATCGAGCGCGAACTGGCCGAAAAGCTGGTCGCCGCCGCCCACATCGTCTGCCCCTACAGCCACGCCATGCGCACCTCGACCGAAGTTCCGGTCTCGGTTGCCTGAGGGGGAGGGGGCAGTAGCCGGTAGGCAGTAGGCAGTAGGCCTGCCGCCCGGCTTCATCGCCTTCCCAGCATTTCCAAACCGATCCACCGCCAGAAGGCCGGCCCCGTGCCGGCCTTCTGACTGCCGGAAAAAGTTATCTCTCCATCAGATTTGAACCGCGGTGGGCCATTTCTTGGCTTGGCGAGCGGTGTCCGTTCCGCTTCTCCCCAGCGGGGAGAAGGTGGCGCGTCGCGCCGGATGAGGGGGAGCGAAGCTCGTGAGGGCTCGGGGCACTTGCCCCCTCATCGCCTCGCTCACCCTCGGCGCTTCTCCCTGGTGGGCACAAGCGGTAATTCAAGGATGTTCGCGTTTCCATCTTTGCCCTCAGACAAAAATGCACTATATTCTTTCCAGGGAAAGGATAGTGCCATGCTGCATCAACCGCTCGACTATGCAAAACCGCCTGTCTCGGAAGCCGCGACCGTCACCAAGGCGGTGATCGCCGCCGCCGATCGGCTGGGCCTGTCGGCGCGTCAGCTGGCGGCCGTCATCGGCGTGTCGGAAGCCAGCATCTCGCGCATGAAGCGGCTGGACTTCCGTCTCGAACGCGGCACCAAGCCGTTCGAGCTGTCGCTGCTCTTCATCCGCCTGTTCCGCTCGCTGGATGCCATCACCGGCGGCGACGAAGCCGTCGCGCGCGCCTGGCTGAAGGCCGAGAACACAGTCCTCGGCGGCGCCCCCCTCATCAAGATCGCAACTGTCTCGGGGCTCGTCGATGTCCTTTCCTATCTGGACGCCCGCCGCGCTCTCGTCTGAGGCTGCCGCCGCAGCCGGCGCCTTCTGGCGGCTGGTCGAGGCGCAGCATCAGGTCTCGACCATGAAGCTGGTCGACAGCGTCGAGGAGCAGACCCTGCTCGAAAGCCTGCTGGAGGAGACCAAACCGGCCTTCCCGCCCGAATGCGCCGGGCTCGACTATCTGCTGGCGACCCCGTTCCGCTATGGCGGTGTCTATCCGCACGGCTCGCGCTTCCGCCGCGCCGGCCGCACGCTCGGCGTCTATTACGCGGCGGAACACGTCGACACGGCGCTCGCCGAAATGGCCTTCTACCGCCTGCTGTTCTACGCCGAATCGCCCGCCACGCCGCTGCCTGCCAATGCCAGCGACTACACCGCCTTTTCCGCCCGGATCGCCACCGCGCGTGCCATCGACCTCACCCTGCCGCCTTTGGCGAGAGACGAGCCGGCCTGGATCGATCCTGTCGATTATTCCGCCTGTCAGGTGCTCGCCGACAATGCGCGGGCGGGCGGGATCGAAGCCATCCTCTATCGTTCGGTCCGCGATCCGAAGGGGGCCAAGAACATCGCGCTCCTGACCGCAAACGCCTTCGCCGCGCGCGAGCCCGTCGAACGCCAGACCTGGCGCATCCGGCTCTCCTCGACGGGCGTCCAGGCCCTCTGCGACTTCCCCCGCCGCCTTGTTGGCTTCGCGATCGCCGATTTTGCCGGAGATGCGCGGTTGAACGGAAGGTTCGGCTGAGGAGCAGTTCACACTAGCGGCCGTGACCAGATCTCTGCCCCTCACCCTGACCCTCTCCCCGCTTCCGGGGGTGAGGAATGACGAGCGCCCTGAACCCAAGCGAAGGGCTGGCAGAGGTGCCGGCAGGCGGACGAGGGGGGCAACACCCTCCCCTTGAGGGGGAGGGTCGGACCGAAGGTCCGGGGTGGGGTGTTTCCCTGGCGAGCAAGAAGTCACCCCCACCCGCCGCTTCGCGTCGACCTCCCCCCTCAAAGGGGAGGGGGAGGTGGCAAAATCATCGTGCGATCTCCAGCAGATCCCGCCGCAATCCTTCCGCGTCGCCCGAGGAAAGCTCGGCCTCGACCGCGGCATGGGTTTCGCGCCAGATCGGCATGGCGGCCGAGAGGACGGCGGCGCCGTCGGCGGTCAGGCGCAGGCGCTTGCCGCGCCGGTCCTTGGGGTCGGTCTCGATCGACACCCAGCCGCGCCGCTCAAGCGGCTTCAGCGCTGCCGTCAGCGTCGTGCGGTCCATGGCGAGCAGCTGTGCCACCGGCCCCATCGGTGGCGGCTCCGGGCGGTTGAGCGACATCATCAGCGAGAACTGGCCATTGGTGAGCCCGAGCGCCTTCAGCGCCGTGTCGAATCGGCGCGCCAGCGCCCGCGCGGCCCGCTGGGCATGCAGGCACAGGCACGTATCGCGCACATGAATGGTGGTGGAATAAGGAATCAGAGGCTCGGTTGACATGCATCAAATATGTTGATACCAACCTATTTGTCAAGATGAAACCGGTCCTGGAGGAGGGAAGAATGGAACATTCTGTCGTATCCCGCGAGGAATGGCTGGAAGCACGCCGCGCGCTTCTCGCGAAGGAAAAGGAAATGACCCGGATGCGCGACCGGATCAATGCCGAGCGCCTGGCACTGCCCTGGGTCAAGGTCGACAAGGATTACGTCTTCACCACGCCCACCGGCGCCAGGACTCTGGCCGAGCTGTTCGACGGCCGCAGCCAGCTGGTGATCTACCATTTCATGTTCGGACCCGACTGGGAGGCCGGTTGCCCCGGTTGCTCCTTCCTCGCCGATCATCTGGACGGCGCCATCGTCCATCTCAACAACCACGACGTTTCGTTCGTCTGCGTGTCGCGCGCCCCGCTCGACAAGATCGAGGCCTACAAGCGCCGCATGGGCTGGCATTTCCCATGGGTGTCGTCCTTCGGCTCCGAGTTCAATTTCGACTACCACGTCTCCTTCACCAGGGAGGAACTCGCCGCCGGCCCGGTCACCTACAATTTTCGCGAAACCCCGCCGGAGCAGGCCCATGACGAACTGCCGGGCCTGTCGTCCTTCTACCGCGATACCGATGGGACCGTTTTCCACACCTATTCCAACTATGCCCGCGGCGGCGAGGAAATGCTCGGCACGATGATGATCCTCGACTGCGCGCCCCTCGGCCGCAACGAGGGCTCGACCATGGACTTCGTCAAGCGCCACGATGAGTACGAGACCCGGTCGAAGGCGGCGGCCTGCTGCCATTGAAGACGACCCGAACCGAGGAGGAAAAATCATGGAGTTTTCCAAGCCGCGCGAGGAACACCGCTTTCTCGAAAGGCTCGTCGGCGACTGGGTCGTCACCTCAAGCACCGGCCATGAAAACTACGATCCGAACGATCCGGCGAAGGTGTGGACCGAGACGGTCCGCTCTGTCGGCGGCCTCTGGTTCATCGCCGAGGGCAGGGGCGCCATGCCGGACGGCACTCCCGGTCAGATGATCATGACGCTCGGCTACGACCCCAGGCTCGGCCACTATGTCGGCACCTGGATCGGTTCGATGATGGACAAGTTGTGGACCTACAAGGGCTGGATCGAGCCGGACGGCAGGACGCTGACTTTGGAGGCGGAAGGCCCGAGCTTTGAGGATCCGCAGAAGACCGACGTTTATCATGATGTCATCAGCTTCATCGATGATGACCGCCGCACCTTCTCCGGCAGCGTGCGTCTGCCGGACGGCACGTTCAAGACGTTCATGACCAGCGAGATGCAGCGCCGGGCATGAGTATGGGAAAAATGCCGGACACCGCGCCATGGGCGCGGTCGTCCGTCCGCGCAAAGCCCGACCTGCCCAACTGACGCATGCCCCGCGGGTCCGGCCGCCAGGAACCAAGAAGAGGAACGCATGATGAAGGTCTCCCAGCATCTCTGGTTCGAGAAGGGCATGGAAGAAGCCGTGCGCATCTATACGTCGCTGATCCCCGGCTCCGCGGTCGAATGGGTCTCCGCCATTCCCGCCGATACGCCGAGCGGCCCGGCCGGCAGCGTCAAGCTCGCCGGCTTCACGCTTGGCGACCAGCGCTACATGGCCATCGAGGCCGGGCCGCTCGATCCGTTCAACCACAGCTTCTCCATCATCGTCGGCTGCGACAGCCAGGCGGAGATCGATCGCCTGTGGGATGCGCTGAGCGAGGGCGGCGCGACCGAGCAGTGCGGCTGGCTCAGGGACCGCTGGGGCCTCTGCTGGCAGATCACGCCGACCAGGCTCGGCGAACTGATGTCGGACCCGGATCCGGCCAGGGCAAAGCGTGTCACCGAGGCCATGCTGAAGATGGTGAAATTCGACATTGCCGGGCTCGAGGCCGCGGCCCGGGGCTGACGCTTGACCGACGCATGTTGCAGCGGTCCACAAGCGACGCTGGTCGCTCTGCAGCATGGATCTGACCCATATTGCGCAACAGAAGAGAAAGGAACGGCCATGCAAGGCAGCTTCATCTGGTACGAACTGATGCCCACCGACGCGGCATCCGCCGCTGAATTCTACACCAAGGTTGTCGGCTGGACGGCCAGGGACAGCGGTATGCCCGGCGTCGACTACACCATCCTCTGCGTTCCCGGCTACGACATGGGCGTCGCCGGCATGATGCAGCTCACCGAGGAGATGAAGGCCAGGGGCATTCCGCCCCATTGGACGGGCTACGTCGCCGTCGATGACGTCGATGCCATGGCCAGGAAGTTCGCCGACAATGGCGGCACGGTCCACCACGGGCCGGAGGACATTCCGGGTGTCGGACGCTTCGCCGTCGTGGCCGATCCGCATGGCGCGGTCATCAGCCTCCTCAAGGTCATCATGCCGGAAGGCCCGATGCCGCCGGAACCCGACGCCGGCACGCCGGGCACCTTCGGCTGGACCGAACTGATGGCCGGCAATGGTGAAGAGGCCTTCGCCTTCTATCAGCAGATGTTCGGCTGGGAGAAGGACATGGCCGTCGACATGGGTGCGATGGGCACCTACCAGTGCTTCGCCAAGGACGGCAAGGTGCTGGGCGGCATGATGACCAAGCCGCCCATGGTGACCGCACCCTTCTGGGGCTATTACATCACGGTCGAGGCCATCGACGCGGCGGCCGAGCGCGTGAAACAGGCTGGCGGCAAGGTCATTTTCGGGCCCGAGGCCGTGCCCGGCGGCAGCTTCATCCTGCAATGCGAGGACCCGCAGGGCGCCTATTTCGCGCTCACCGCGTCGAAGCGCTGACGATCCGCGCCGCGTCGGTTTCGCCGTGATCTTGTTTCGCCCGGTCCAATCCTGGTCGGATCGGGCGAAATCCATATCGCCCTTACCCGATTTTCAACCAAATCCTGTTATGGCGCTGGAGCCGGATGCGACGAAACCCTTTGTCGTGCCCCGGGATAGCTCTGGTTCAACCACGGATATGTTCATGAAATCGACCCTTATCGCCGCCTTCCTCGCCTTCGCCCTGCCGGTCGCAGCACTCGCGGCCGACATACAGTTGCCTGCCGACGCCCCGGTCGCCAGCGTCACCATTCCCGACAGCTGGAACCCGACCGAGATCGACCATGGCGTCGAAGCCGTCTCCGGCGACGATGCCGTCTATCTGTCGATCGAAGTCGCGGACGAAAAGACCACCGACAAGATCATCGAGGACATCTTCGCCTTTCTCGAGGAGAACGGCGTGAAGGTCGACCCGGCAACGCAGAGCGAGGCCGACAACAAGTTGAACGGCATGGATGTCTCGACCATCGAATGGGAAGGCGAAGACGAGGACGGCCCGGTTTCGGTCGGCGTGACCATGCTGTCCCCCAGGCCCGGCAAGCTCCTGCTGATGACCTATTGGGGATCGAAGGGCGACCAGGAAAAGCACCTCAACGACTTCGTCGGCATCATCGCGTCGATCAAGCCGGTGAAGTAACAGGCCCGGGCGGTCGCCGGCCCCCGGCCGCGGCCGCCTGCTACGCTTTGCTGGCGATGCGTTGCCGGTAGAGATGCGCGAGCATCGCGCAGGCGAGCGCCCAGCCGGCGCCGATCGACCAGCCGGCGAGCACGTCGGTCGGATAGTGGACGCCGAGATAGATCCGGCTGAGCCCCACCATGACGGTGAGCAGCGCCGCCGATCCGAGATAGAGGATCTTCTGGCCGCGGCTCTCAGCCATTTCCGAAAGCAACGCGCCGAGCGTCAGGTAGACGACCGCCGAAACCGTCGCATGACCGCTCGGGAAGCTGGTGGTGAAGACGCGCGCGACGCCGGTGAGATCGGGGCGGGGCCGGTCGAACAGGGATTTGAGCCCGCTGCTCAAGAGCGTGCCGCCGATCACCGACACCGTGAGAAACCATCCCGTCCGAATCCGCCCGATGAGGAAGAGGTGGATGACGACGACGGTGATCAGGATGAAGAGCACCGAGAAGCTGCCGAGTGCCGTGATGTCGCGGGCGGCTTCCTCCACCCAGGCGGGACCAATCGGGTCGCTCGGGTCGCCGGGCGTGCGCAGCGCCAGAAGCACGGCCTGATCGATCTTCATCGTCTCGCCCTCGCTCACCTCGTCGGCGATCAGGCCGAAGCCGCCAAGGAGTGCGGCAAGTGCTGCACCGCCGGCATAGGAGGAAATTGAGCCGCCGCCTTTGTTCCAGATCATCTGTCGTGCTTTTCCGTTTCCAGCGCGCCGAAAAACCGCACACCCGAACGAGCCGGATGGCGTCTGGCTGGTCTTGTAGACCGCAGCCGGCCGCGTGCGCAACGCCTGCGCAGGCTCGGTCAGATCTCAAGGCCGTTTGGCAATGTGGGGAAAATGATGCTGCGGTCGAACGCTACGCCGGTCGTCGAGCCGTCAGTCGGCCTTCGACGCGACCTTCTTGGTCGCCCGCTTGGCAGGCTTTGCCGCAACGTCCGGGCTGGCCTCGGCTTCGCGCAACATGCGCAGCGCCTTCAGCTTTTCGGTCTTCTTGTCACGCGCAGTCGATTCCGCCGCGATGATGGCGCGGGCTGTGTGGTCCGTCGTCGCTGCCTTGTCGCGAGCGTCGACTTTGCCGGGCTTGAAGAATTTGTCTTTGGTCGCGGTCATGGGATCAGCCTTCCGAAAGGGGACGGAGGACGGCTTGCGCCCGATACCGGGCGCAGGCCGCGGGTGAGGCCATTAGCGGGTGCGGACAGCAGCCTTCTTCGGCATCGGGAGCAGGCCTTCGCGCTGCATCTTCTTGCGGGCCAGCTTGCGCAGGCGGCGAACGGCTTCTGCCTTTTCGCGAACGCGCTTTTCAGAAGGCTTTTCGAAGGCGCTGCGGGCCTTCATTTCGCGGAAGAGACCTTCGCGCTGCATCTTCTTCTTCAGTACCCGGAGTGCCTGGTCGACATTGTTGTCTCGAACGAGAACCTGCAAGGGATTTCCTTTCCATCGGCGCCCGAGCGCCGTTTAGTGGTTGAGGGTTGAAAGACTAGCGCCCGACGCGGATCGAGGAGGGCTTCAGCCAGGGTTCGGCCTTGACCGTCGCCTGCTGCTGCTTCTCCACTGTTCCCGACGACGTTTCAATGCCGTCGATGTCGGACAGGGTGACGCGGCGTTCGAAATTCTCCGCGTCGAAACGGACGCGGTATTCCGGCTCGCCATGTTCGGCGGGCAAAACCGTAACGATGCGACAGGCCAGCCTGTCCCGGCTGGTGCCGGAAATGCCGTCCCGAAGCAGGACCCGATCGCCCACGCGGGGATACGATTTGCGCATGATAAGGTCCTTTCTTGACCTGTCCCGCGGAACACGAGAACCTGGGACAAATCAAAAAGGCCGGGCGTTACCCCGACCTCTTCCTGTCACTCAAAGCCTTGACTGCCGGTACATCCGTGGTCAGCCGTGGCGAATGACAATTACGCAGCCCGGAGGTTGTCTGCCGAGTTCTTGCCCGACTTCTTGTCGCGCACGATGTCGTAGGAAACCTTCTGGCCTTCGACGAGTTCGCGCATGCCCGACCGTTCAACGGCGGAGATGTGAACGAATACGTCGGTCGAGCCTTCGTCAGGCTGAATGAAGCCGAAGCCCTTGGTGCTGTTGAACCACTTTACGGTGCCAGTATTCATAACGATATCCTTTCAATCGTTTGGTTCGCCGGTGAGATATTCGTCCGGCTTGATCGACGTTGAGAGGAAATCTGACGGTGCGCCAAGGCGCGTAGACAAACACACTAGCAATCTTCGATGCTCGCAATATAGGCTATTTGCCACAGATTGCAATGAAGGAATGAAGATTCTTCGGCATTTCGATTTCTGCGCGCATGGCAGAATCGCCCGAATACCGGGCTTTGGCAAGGGAAATGCCGACCCTGCGGAGGAATTCTTTCGCAAGCCATCCGGCCTGCCGCCAGTGCCATCCCGCCGTGGCGATTTCCCAGGCGCGCCGCAATGGCATATGATTCTCTTGCTGATGACGACGGGCGTGGCCGGGGAGGGCGCAATGGTTTGGACGGTGGTGAGGGCATTGATCTATGGACTGGTCGGGCTGATCTGCCTGCCGATCATAACGACGCTTCTGGTGCTGGCGCTTGCCCATCTGTTCGATCCGAGTTGCGGCACGCCGGGCGATTCGGGAGGCTGCGAAATGGGTGCCGTCTCGATCGGCGTGCTTGCCGCCCTTCCGGGCTTCGCCCTCGGCGTGGCGCTGACCTTCTTCCAGGCGTGGCGCCAGCGGCGGCGGGGTCAGGGGCCGGGTCTCTGATACCGCAGCGCTTCCACCAGCAGCGAAAAGGCGGGCGAGGCGTGGCGCCGGCTCGGGTAGTAGAGGTGGTAGCCGGTAAAGGGCGGCGTCCAGTCGTCGAGCAGTTGAACCAGCCGGCCGTCCGCCAGATGGTCCCGCACCATGTCCTCGAACAGGAAGGCCAGGCCATAGCCGTCCAGCGCCGCCGAAAGCACCTGCCCGACATCGTTGAACACCAGTTGACCCTCGACCCGCACGCGGATTTCCTGGCCGTCCTTCTCGAACTCCCAGGCATAGAAGCCGCCATAGGTCGGCAGGCGGGTGTTGATACAGTCGTGCTGGGTCAGGTCGCGCGGGGTCAGCGGCGTCGGGCGGTCCGCCAGATACGCCGGTGCGCCGACCACGACGAGGCGGGCATCCGGGGCAATCCGCACCGCTATCATGTCCTTCTCCACCTGTTCGCCGAAGCGCACGCCGGCGTCGAAGCGCTCCGCGACGATGTCGGTCAGCGCCAGGTCGGAGAACAGCTCGACCTTGATGTCGGGATAGCGCCGGAGTACCTTCGACAGCGCTGGCCACAGAACGGTGTCGATCGCATGCTGGGTGGCGGTGATCCTGAAGTTCCCGGCCGGCCTTTCGCGATACTGGCCAAGCGCCTCCAGCTCCTGTTCGATACTGCCGAAGGCGGGGGCGAGCGTCGCCAACAGGCGTTCCCCGGCCTCGGTCGGCGCTAGGCTGCGGGTCGTGCGGGTCAGGAGGCGCACGCCGAGCCGCTCCTCGAGGCGGCGCACGATCAGGCTGAGCGAGGATTGCGACGTGCCGAGCCGTGCCGCCGCCCGGGTGAAGCTGCGTTCCTCCGCCACGCTCTGGAAAGCCATCAGGTCGCCTAGGTCCTCGCGCCGCATTCATTAATCCTCGGTATAAGTACAATCTTTTTATATGGTCTAATTGAAATAAATCTCGTCGGCTATAGTTGTTAGGTGGGTGTGGTCGCACGTCTGCGATCACACGGCCCGCAGGAGCACATCATGGACATCAAGAGAGTTGGATCGCGGCCCTCCGGCAAGGGACCGTCGGACTGGTTTACCGGCACCGTGCGCATCGACCCGCTGTTCCAGGCGCCGTCTCCGGCCCGTGCGGCCGGCGCCGCCGTCACCTTCGAACCCGGCGCCCGCACCGCGTGGCACACCCATCCGCTCGGCCAGACCCTGATCGTCACGGCGGGCCTCGGCCTTGTCCAGCGCGACGGCGGCCCGGTCGAGGAGATCCGCCCCGGCGACGTGATCTGGTTCGCGCCGGGCGAAAAACACTGGCACGGCGCATCGGCGACCGTCGCCATGACCCATATCGCTGTCCACGAAGCCCTCGACGGCAAGACCGTCGACTGGCTCGAACAGGTCACCGACGACCAGTATTCCGGCCGCTGATCCTCCCCGCGGCCGGCTTCGCCCCGGACTTCCGGGGTCTTTCATCCCCTCAACATCATTGGAGACTGCCATGCTGACCAAGGCCTTCGGCGCCTATGCCGCCGACAAATCGCTTGAACCGATGGAAATCCCCCGCCGCGACGTGGGGCCGAACGACGTGCAGATCGCCATCGCCTATTGCGGCGTCTGCCATTCCGACCTGCACACCGTGCGCTCGGAATGGGCCGGCACGCAGTACCCCTGCGTGCCCGGCCATGAAATCGTCGGCCATGTCAGCGCCGTCGGCTCGGCCGTCACCGGCTTTGCCGTCGGCGATACGGTCGGCGTTGGCTGCATGGTCGACAGCTGCCAGAGTTGCTACGCCTGCGACGACGGTCTGGAACAATATTGCGAGCACGGCCCCTCCCTCACCTACAACAGTAGGACCCCGGACAAGCCGGGCCACACGCTCGGCGGCTATTCGCAGTCGATCACGGTCAAGGACAAGTTCGTCGTCAAGGTCCGCCATCCGGCCGAAAAGCTCGCCGCCGTGGCGCCGCTGCTCTGCGCCGGCATCACGCTGTGGTCGCCGCTTCGCCACTGGAAGGCAGGACCGGGCAAGAAGGTTGGCATTGTCGGCATCGGCGGTCTCGGTCATATGGGCGTGAAACTCGCCCGCGCGCTCGGCGCCCATGTCGTGGCCTTCACCACCTCGGAGAACAAGCGCCAGGCCGCCCTTGATCTCGGCGCCCACGAGGTCGTCGTGTCGCGCAATGCCGACGAGATGAAGGCCCATGCCAACTCGTTCGACCTGATCGTCGACACGGTTGCCGCCAGCCACAATCTGGATGCCTTCGTCAATCTGCTGAAGCGCGACGGCACGCTGACGCTGGTCGGTGCGCCCGAACATCCGCATCCGTCGCCGGCCGTCTTCCCGCTGATCATGAAGCGCCGCTCGATCGCCGGTTCGACGATCGGCGGCATTGCCGAGACCCAGGAGATGATGGATTTCTGTGCCGAACACGGCATCGTCGCCGACATCGAGATGATCGCGGCAGCGGAGATTGAAGGGGCCTATGCCCGGATGCTGAAGAGCGACGTCAAATATCGCTTCGTCATCGACAGCGCGACGCTCTGAGGGAATTCCCTCTTCTTCCCGACGGGGAGGAGGACGCGCGCTGCGACGTGTCCGGCCTCCTCGCCCCAGCGGGGAGAGGTCCGCCGAGCGAAGCGGAGGCGGGGTGAGGGGGAGCCCCGGCGGATCACGCCCTCTTTCCCCAGCGGGGACAAGTGCCGAACGCAGTGAGGCGATGGGGGCGGCGTGCGCCGATATCATATGGCTTCGCCTCGCCGAGGCGCCCTTGCCCCTCACCCTAGCCCTCTCCCCGCAGGCGGGGAGAGGGAATGGCCACGGCGGTGCCGCTTGTCCCTTCTCCCCGCCTGCGGGGAGAAGGTGCCGGCAGGCGGATGAGGGGCAACAGGCTGATTGGGCCGCTGCCGACGGGACGTTGGCCTTCAAGGCTCTCCGAAAAGGGCCCTCCGCCCGCTTACTTGTTACGCAGCAGCCACATCTTGCCGGCCATGGTGATGCCATGGGCGGATTCCTCGACGTCGACGTCGGGGTTGAGGGTCTGCAGGAGGCCGAAGTCGCGCAGTTCGTTAAGCGTCGCGGTCTTCAGGAACTTGATCTTCTGCGGGCGTTCCTTGAAGCGGTCGCTGCGCGCATAGGTGATCTCGGCGTTGAGATGCGTCCACTTCTTGCCCTCGGCGGGAAAGAGGTCACCGTCCTTGGCAAGCTTCAGGCCGCGGATCTGGGTGGGGGTAAGTTCGTGCATGGTCGTTCCTTGAAAAGGTAGGGTCGTGTCGGGGTGGCGCGGCGGCCGGCCTGGTGCCGGCCACGGCAGCAAAATCAGGCGGTGGCGCCGGCGTGTTCGGCTTCTCGGAAGGAGAGGAGCTTGCCGCTCTTCTCGTCCCACAGGGCGAGCTTCACGCAGGACAGGCTCTGCCACAGGGTGATGCGACCGATGCCGGCGAGCTCCGGATAGTCGCGCAGAACCTCCGGCAGGCGGTAATAGGGAATGCGGCTGGCCAGGTGATGCACATGGTGGATGCCGATATTGCCGGTCATCCAGCGCAGTGCCAGCGGCAGGTCGTAATGCGAGGCGCCGTGCAGGGCGGCCTGCGGGAACTTCCAGTCATCGCCCTTCGACCAGTGCGTCTCCTCGAACTGGTGCTGGACGTAGAACAGCCAGATGCCGGTGGCGCCGGCGATCAGCACGACCGGCAGGTGGATGACGAGGAAGGGAACGAGGCCCACGGCCCAGATCATCAGCGCCGAAAAGACGAGAATGCCGAGATTGGTGCCCATGGTGGAGATCCACGGCAGCGCGCCGTCCTTCATCATGCCGAAGGGCAGGCGCTGCTTGAACAGGAAGAGATAGGCCGGGCCGATGACGAACATCACCACCGGGTGGCGATAGAGGCGGTAGCCGAGCCGGCCGCGCGGCGAAAGCGCACGATACTCCTCAAGCGTCAGCGTGGTGATGTCGCCGACGCCGCGTTCGTCGAGATTGCCGGCGGTGGCGTGGTGGGCGGCATGGGCCTGGCGCCAGTAATCGTAAGGGGTGAGCGTCAGCACGCCGATCAGGCGGCCGGTCCAGTCGTCGAGCCGGCGGCGGGCGAAGAACGAGCCGTGGCCGCAATCGTGCTGGATCATGAACAGCCGCAGCAGGAAGGCGCCGGCCGGAAGGATGGCGAGGAGGCCGATCCACACGCCGTTGATGAGCGACACATAGGCGATGGCCCAGAACAGGGCGAACGGCACGAGCGTGACGATCAGTTCGAAGACGCTGCGCGCCAGACGCGGCTGGCGGTAGCGCGCCAGGATCTTCAACCACGCTCCGACATTGTCGTCGGTGGGTGCAGCAGGTGCATCAGGTGCGTGGATGTTGATAGCGGCGTTCATGAAGTCCGATCCGTTTCTGTCGGCGCGGCAAGCCGTCGCTTGGCTTGACCCGCCGCCGTGCGCATCATTGCGCGAGCTCGAGATATACAATCCTGTAGTGCGCTTTGTTTCGTTTGCATCCCTAGCGTTCAAGGTCCTGCAAACGCAAAAAGGCCAGACATCCGCCTGGCCTTCTCAACTTCTTTAAGCCTGCCACGCCAGTACATCCGTGGTCGCGGCTAGCTGAAGCTTCAAGCGGCCTGCAGCTGGCCGGCGGACATCTTGCCCGACTTGTTGTCGCGTTCCAGCTCGAAGGAGATCTTCTGGCCTTCGACGAGGTCGCGCATGCCGGCGCGCTCTACGGCCGAGATGTGGACGAAGACGTCCGCGCCGCCGTTGTCAGGCTGAATGAAGCCGAAGCCCTTGGTGGAATTGAACCATTTTACTGTGCCGGTGGTCATGACGAACCCTTTCATAGCAACATTGTGTTCCGCCGAACGACGCCCGACGGTTGTTTCGACTTTTGAGAGGGGGAAGTTCGTCCAGAGGCGCGAGGCGCCATAAACAAATATCGGCAAACAAAGTATCGATGAGCCTTGATACACGCCCGGCTGTCCGGCGTCAACTTTTTGTTTGTGTTCCTTTTGTGTTCTTCTTTTGGTTGTATTTGTCCGCAGAGCACTTCTACGGCGAGGTTTTGCCGCTGGCGTACCGGACAGGGGGCGCGTCTCTTCGGCGATTGAGGATGCAAAGAGGACGCAGGCTGATAGTCATGTGCCGTTGGCCGCCGGCCCCTCATCCGCCTGCCGGCACCTTCTCCCCGTGAACGGGGAGAAGGGACGAGTGGCGCCGCCGCGGCCATCCCCTCTCCCCGTTTACGGGGGTCCGAAGGACGGGTCGAGACACGCGGCTCGGCCCCGGTCGGGGTAGGGTGAGGGGCAAGGGTGTACTGAGAGTGGTAAGGCGAAGCCTCGCAGAAGGGGCAAACGGCAAGAAAGCCAGGAAGCCCTACCGCTTCAAACTTCCCAAAATCCCCCGCACGATGGCGCGTCCGACCGAGGTGGCGACCGAGCGGGCGGCACTTTTCATCGCTGCCTCGATCACCGTTTCGCGCTGATAGCCCGAAGTCTTTCGCGTCGTGGGCTTTGCCGCGCGGTCGTCCTCGTCCCTGTCGCCGAAGCCCGGAAGCGACCAGCGGCCGGCGGCTGAATCCTTTTCCTCGCCGCGCGCCTCGCGCTCCTCTTCGGCGCGCTTTGCGGCCTCGGCTTCGGCTGCCTTCTGCTCGCGGGCAGCCAGGATCTCATAGGCCGATTCCCGGTCGAGGTCCTTGTCGTAGATCCCGGCGACCGGGCTCACATTGATCACCGCGCGGCGCTCGGCCTCGCTGATCGGCCCGGGGCGGCTGGCCGGCGGGCGCACCAGCGTGCGTTCGACGATCGAGGGAATGCCCTTGGCCCCAAGCGTCGAGACCAGCGCCTCGCCGGTGCCGAGCATGGTGATCGCGGTTTCGCAGTCGAAGGCCGGGTTGGGGCGAAACGTGGTCGCCGCCGTCTTCACCGCCTTCTGCTCGCGCGGCGTATAGGCGCGCAGCGCATGCTGGATGCGGTTGCCCATCTGCGCCAGCACGGTGTCAGGCACGTCGAGCGGGTTCTGCGTGACGAAATAGACGCCGACGCCCTTGGAGCGGATCAGCCGCACGACCTGCTCGATGCGCTCGATCAGAACCTTGGGCGCGTCGTTGAACAAGAGATGCGCCTCGTCGAAGAAGAACACCAGCTTCGGCTTGTCCGGATCGCCCACTTCCGGCAGTTCCTCGAACAGCTCCGACAGCAGCCAAAGAAGGAAGGTCGAATAGAGCCGCGGGTTCATCATCAGCTTGTCGGCGGCCAGCACCGAGATCGCCCCGCGCCCGTCATTGGTGGTGCGCATGATGTCGGTGACGGCGAGCGCCGGTTCGCCGAAGAAATGTTCCGCACCCTGCTGTTCCAGCACCAGCAGCCCGCGCTGCAGCGAGCCGACCGAGGACTTGGAAATGAGGCCGAACTGGTTGGACAGTTCGCTCGCGTGCTCGCCCATATAGTTCAGCAGTGCCTGCAGGTCTTTCAGGTCGAGCAGCGGCAGGCCGCCCTGGTCGGCGATCTTGAAGGCGATGTTGAGCACGCCCTCCTGCGCCTCCGAAGCATCCATCAGCCGCGACAGCAGAAGCGGGCCCATCTCGGCGACGGTGGTGCGCACCCGGTGGCCCTGCTCGCCGTAGAGATCCCAGAAGATCACCGGGAATTCCTGGTAGGCGAAATCGTCAAAGCCGATCTGCTTGGCGCGCTGGTCGACCCAGTCCTTCGACTGTCCCATCGCGGCGATGCCCGAGAGATCGCCCTTGATGTCGGCGCAGAACACCGGCACGCCGGCATTGGAAAAGCTCTCGGCCAGCACCTGCAGCGTCACCGTCTTGCCGGTGCCGGTGGCGCCGGTGACGATGCCGTGGCGGTTGCCGTATTTGAGATCGAGATATTCGCCCTTGTTGAGGCTGTCGTCGGGATTGCGGCTGGTGCCGATATAGAGCTTTCCGTCTTCGAGCATGCGCCTCGTTCCCGTCCCTTGTTTCGTCGACCGGGGCAGATCGGCCAATTGCGCCGGCCCTGTCCCCCGTCATTCCCTGAATCGTCACCTTGCTGTTATAAGGATAGTGTGAAACATCGACAACAGCCCGAAGGCCGCGCGGCCGGCGTCGGGCTTGGACAATTCGGCCGCGGACAAATTCGGCCGGCGGCGGCCTTGGCCGCTTGAGTTCAGCGAAAACTTGAATTACGTTGACGTTAACGTCAATTTCACGCCAGGAGGCTCACCATGAATGAACTCGTAACCCGCATCGCCGACAAGGTCGGCATCGAACCGGCCCTCGCTGAAAAGTCCGTCGGCATGATGCTGGGCTTCCTGCAGCGCGAAGCAGCCGACGGTCCGGTCGCCAAGATGATCGAATCCGTGCCCGGCGCGCTGGACCTCGTCGCCAAGTACAATGGCGAAGGCGAAGGCAAGGGCCTGCTCGGCGGCCTGATGAGCGCGCTCGGCGGCGGCGGCATCATGGGGCTTGGCCAGCAGCTGATGGCCCAGGGCCTCGGCATGGGCGAAATCTCCAAGCTCGCCAAGGAAACCATGGCGGCTGCCCGCGAATATGCCGGCGACGAAGTCGTCGACGAAGTCGTCGCCTCGGTCCCGGGCTTGAGCCAGTTCGTCTGAGACGGGCGCAGGCAGTTGAGTTTGAAGAAGCCGCCGGAGCGATCCGGCGGTTTTTTTGTGCTTGGGGGACTTTGTCTCTGAAGGTCTATGCGGCCATCAGCTCGGTCTGCGGGAAGTCTAAGCCGGCTCTTCGGGCGATCGTCCACGCTTAACGTTCTCTGAGCCTCGAACAACTGCTGTCAGGATGCTACGTTGGTCATCCGTAAGATCACTAAAGGAGAGGTGTTTGTGGCCCGCCTCTATCACCGTGTCCAAGTCAAACAGATCGGTCTCGGGGAGATCTCGCATCGTATAGTGCCGAAGTGGTGTGCCAATACTGTAATTTACCAGGCCACGGGCGACCTTGGCCATGAACTCACCACTGCTCAGCATGCCTTCTGTTAGCCAGCGTCTGGGCTGATCGCTGCCTGCTATATGCGCCCAAGCCCGGACAATATTGAAGTAGTAAGCTGCATCGCTAAGCGTGCCTTCAGCCAGCGCTTGTCGAAGCTTGACCAAGAATTCTCGGCCAAGCTTATCGAATGCATCCGTCGTTATAGTGGGGGGCTCACTGGAATTCGACTTGAAGACGTTGAGTTCTCGTCCCCGGTCTACCAACTGCTCCGCCATGAACATAACTGATTTGGACTTGCGGAATGCTTCGATCATGTGATCTTCAGCGTCCTTTGGACCCCACTTCTCAAGCATGTTTCTGATCAGGAACAGCAATTGCGCCCGAGGAGATAGTTCAAACATGCCAGCATCGTGATCGATCGAGATAATCGCCTCGCCGACGCTAAACAACGCATCCAGTAGCCCTTGCTCGGGCTGGGCCGGCCGAGGTGCCCGGAATTGGACTCGGAGTTCATCGAGGAGCTTCGCGATCATCAATTCGCCGCGGCTGTTTGTCCTACCGAGATAGCCGCGGATGATGCGCTCAATATCGTCCGCTTTGTCCAGCTTGGACATTAGATCGTTAATGACCGCTCTGGGTATTGCATCGGAGGACGGATGAAGGCCGAAGTAGGTGTCATAACCTGCTTCGCTGCCCATGCCTCTTCTCCGTGTAGTCTCGACAAACGCTTCTTCGCCAAAAGAATCTCGACCCTCGAACCACTTTCCGGCCTGCGGGAAAAGGAGGGCAAGGATGTGCAACACTTGAGACTGAAGGTCCGGAGGTACTCGCTTTTTTAGCCCCTCAACAGCTTCTTGCTTCACTTCGTCTGTCGACATCATGAAGCGCCCTTCTGTGAACAAGAAGTCACGATTTTCTCGTACCCAGACGAATGCAGAGGTATCGAACAAGCGCAGACCCTCCATGGCTAAGAGATCTTGTGGGTCGATCTCTCCTTCCATCGCCGGCCAAGAGAATTTCACCGCGTTTGATAGGCGCACAACGTCGCGGGGCGATCTTATCCACCTGTGCACGCCGTCTCGAACAAGGTATTGCCAACGAGTGGTGTTTGGCGCGGCGCCGGTGAGGAAGGAAATCTCTCCGTCCAGTATGGTAAGTAGGGCGTTGCGGGATGGCTTCGGCAACTCGATTTCCTGTTGGACGATTTTCTCGGCGAAACGAGGCCCTACGTGGCTTCCCCCTTGGTCTAGTGCATCCCAGACGATGTCACGATCATAGGAAAGCAGGTAAACCACATTGGGCAACCGGCCGATGCTTTTCACCATCTGCATGATAGAGCGGACGTGTTCGTTCTCGAGGCGGTCGATATCGTCGATCGTTACGAGGAAGCGCTTGCCACTTCTCCCAAGTTGATCCTTCAAACTCTCGTATGCGGCCTGCAGCGATGGGTCTTCGAGGAACCGCCCCAGTAGAGCGTTGACCGACTTCTTGGCCAAATTCGCACCAAAACCTGCCGCAGCGCCGGTAGGGTCGACGCTTAGTGCCACAGTGGCAGCAGCGTCGACCAAATTGTCTGTCGTACCATGGAGGAAATTGAGCGCGCGGCGCTTGTATCGATCCCATTTGCATTCCTTTGGACCGAGACGCTCCGACAAGATTTTGAAGAAAGCCGTTATGAGATCTTGATGCCCGGATACGATCCAAGGCCGGAAGTCGATATGGATAACCTGGTCAAGTTCATGCTCGGCATTGTGCTTTTTGAGGTGTGCGAGAATAAAGTTGATTACCGTCGACTTGCCGCTCCCCCACTGACCATGAAGTCCAATGACGTAACCGTTTGGCGCTGTGAGCGAGATGATCACCTTGGCGATCCGCGCCGCGAAGGGGGCGTAGTTCAGCTTGTCATCCCGCCAAGGGTTGTCCTTTGGCAAATCATCGCCAAGCACATGTTTTTCGGTCAAGAAACCTCCGGAAAATCTGCTGTTCAGGTGAGTACTGATACAAATTCAATCTACACTGACGCACAACATATTTCGCGTCATATTGAGTGCGTAGTTCTCAAGATCTCAAAATGTTACGGCCAAACCGATGAAGCAGGGTTCTGTGTAGTCTCACGCGCGATCGCGGACCACGATATCCGTGAGTGTGGTGTTCGCTTTCATCTCTTATACCTCGCCGCTCCCTCTCACCCTTCTCCGCCAGCCAGTCGCGCAGCGCGGCATTGATGCGCGATTGCCAGCCGGGGGGCCGCTCTCGCGACAAAGCCGCGCCCTCCGGCCCAGCTTGAGGCCGGTCAACCCTTCTTACCCGCCCCCTTCGGCCGCCCCTCGCGAACCGCCGCCGCGTCCAGCTTTTCGCGCCACGGCGCCTGGCTGAGGTCAGGCGCGTCGTCCGGGTCCGGCCCGGCGTTCGGTTGAGGCTTGCTGTTCTCGCTCATCGGCGTCTCCCGCTCCCGATACCAGAATGACAACCTCCGCCGTCGCGATCAAGGCCCTCAATCCCCCTCCGGCGTCAGCTACCCCACACCCCTCCGGCTCCCCTGTTTCGCAGCTCAGCGCGGGCGGGGCAGGCAGGTGGCGAGGAAGGCGGCGACGTCGGTGACGGCGCGGTTGTTGCGCAGGTCGGCGTGATAGGTGACGAAGGCGTCGCGGTCGATGTGTTCCGCCCCGTCGCCGACCGGACAGAGCCCGTAGAGTTCGCCGAGAAAATCCGGCAGGGCGGCAATCCCGAGGCCGGCGGCGGCCGCCGCGCATTGCACGCCGAGATCATTGGTCGTGAGCACGATCTCCCGCGCGCCGGCGATGCCCTTCATCCAGTGCTGTTGCGGCGTGTCGTTGAGCGTCTCGTCGAAGGCGATGAAGCCATGGTCCTCCGGCGCGCGGCCTTCGCCATAGGATCGCGCCGCATAGAGCCGGTAGCGCATCGTGCCCGCCTTGCGGATCACCAGCGTCGGATCGGTGGGCCTGCTGAGCCTGAGCGCCACGTCGGCCTCGCGCCGGACCAGCGAGACGTGGCGCACCTCGGCCAGTAGCTTGAAGCGGATATGCGGATGCGCGGCCTGGAAGGGCGCGATGCGCGGCGCAACCAGCGTGAGCGCGATCATCGGCGGCGCGCTGACGGACACCTCGACCATCCGCGCCGCATCGGCCGGCATCGTGCCGCGTTCGAGGGCAAAGACTTCCGCCTCCATGCGCCGGGCGTGCTCGGCTATGCGTGCGCCCTCGGCCGTCAGCAGGTAGCGGCGCGGCCGGCGATCCACCAGCCGCGCATTGACCCGTGCCTCCAGCGCCGCGATCCGCCGCGCCACGGTCGCGTGATCGACCTTCAGCCGCCGCGCCGCCGCCGAAAGCGAGCCCTCGTCGGCGAGCGCCACGAAGAAGCGCAGGTCGTCCCAATCCAGCATCGTGCATTTCCGCGCATTTGATGTGTCTTATTGGGGAATAGCGCGCATCGGGCCCGTCAGGCAAGAGATCGTCATCGACAGCGAGACAGACAGGAGTTCTGCAAATGACCGATCGACCATCATCCCCCGCCCGCCTGCGCCGCATCGTCCGCCTCACCATGGCCGAAGGCCGGGGTGGCGAGGCGCGCCTGGCCCTGCTTGAACTGCGCAAGGCCACCCTTCCCGAGCCCGGCTGCGCGGAGTTCGAGTTCTTCCAATCGCTGGCGGACGAGCGCGCCTTCGTGCTGATCGAGGATTTTGCCGACGAGGCGGCGCTGGCGCGGCATATGGAAGAGCCCCACACCCGCGCCTTTTTCGGCCTCAACCTGCTCCAGAGCGCAGAGCCGGTTGCAAAGGAATGGCTGGCATGACGCAGATTTCCCCCGCAGCTCCCGGCGCGCGCAAGGCGCGTCCGTTCAGGCTGACCAAGCTCCCGGCGAAAAGCCGTTTTGTCGTCACGCCCATGATCCTCTCGTTCCTGATGTCCGGCCTCGTCGCCTCGATCGCCACCATCCGCGCGCTGGGGCTCGCGCCGGATCTCGCATCCAGCATCCTGAAGGCCTGGGCCATGTCCTATGTGGTGGCCTTCCCCTCCGCCCTGGTGGTCATGCCGATCGTCCGCTGGATCGTCGATCGCCTGGTCGAGGCGCCGCAGGCAAAGGGCTGAGCGGCACTTTGATCGCGGGAGCCGCCGCAGAGAGCCGGCGGCTCGCCTGTGCGGCGACCTCTCCCCCCTCAATCCCACTCCGGCGCCAGATGCCCCGGGTTGACGATCCGCCCGTCGGGCCTTGCGAGGCCGGAAATCGCGTCCATTTCCTCGGCGTCGAGCGAGAAGTCGAAGACGGCAAAATTTTCCGCGAGCCGGCTTTCGGTCGCGGTCTTGGTGAGCGCCGCCACGTTCTGCTGCTGGATCAGCCAGCGGAGCGCAGCTTGAGCCGCCGTCTTGCCGTGGCGGGCGCCGATGTCCTGCAAGAGTTCGTCCTTCGGCACCCGGCCATCGGCCATGGCGTAATAGGCGGTCACCGACATGCCGTAGGACCGGGCGGCGATCAGCACCGCCGTCTGGTCGAGATAGGGGTGATATTCGATCTGGTTGGTGACGATCGGCGCCTTCGACAGCCGCACGGCCTCGCCCATCAGCGCGCAATTATAGTTGGACACGCCGATATGGCGCACCTTGCCGGCATCGACCAGCGCGTTTAAGCCCTCGATCTGCTCTTCGAGCGGCACCGGGCTTTGCGGCCAGTGCAGGAGCAGCAGGTCGACATGGTCGGTCTCCAGCTTCTTCAGGCTTTCATCGACCGAGGGTCCCATGTCACCTCTGGCGAACTTGTCGACCCACACCTTGGTGGTGAGAAAGATGTCGCCGCGCGCAAGCCCCGAGCGGCCGATCGCCTCGCCGACGGCGGCCTCGTTGCCGTAGATCTGCGCGGTGTCGATGTGGCGAAAGCCGGCCTTCAGGGCGAGCGGCAGGATCCTCAGCACGTCGGCGCCGGGCATGCGGAAGGTGCCGAAGCCGAGCGCCGGGATATGCGCGCCGTTGGCGGTGACATATTTCATGGGAAAACTCCTTTTCTGCGCCGGCGCGGCGGCGGGGCCCGAGGCCCCGGCTGCGATCGATACCCCTCTAACATGACCCTTTTGCCGCCCGCTTCAAGCCGGCGAAACGCCACGCCGGTCGATTGCCGCCGCCGGCCTTGGCTGCTAGCGTGGTCTCGCAAAAATGAGGCACCCATGCGCAGCACCAAGGTCATCCACGTCGTCAATTGCCATGCCGAAGGGGAGGTGGGCGACGTCATTGTCGGCGGCGTAGCGCCCCCGCCGGGCGAAACCCTGTGGGAGCAGTCGCGCTTCATCGCGAGTGACCAGACCTTGCGCAATTTCGTTCTGAACGAGCCGCGCGGCGGCGTGTTTCGCCATGTGAACCTGCTGGTGCCGGCCAAGGATCCGCGCGCCCAGATGGGCTGGATCATCATGGAGCCGGAAGATACCCCGCCCATGTCCGGCTCCAATTCCATCTGCGTCGCCACCGTGCTGCTCGACTCAGGCATCCTGCCGATGACCGAGCCGGTGACGAAACTGGTGCTCGAGGCGCCGGGCGGCGTGGTGGAAGTGACCGCCCAGTGCCGCAACGGCAAGGCCGAGCGCATCACGGTGCGCAACCTGCCGTCCTTTGCCGACCGGCTCGGCGCCGTGATCGAGGTGGAAGGGGTCGGCACGCTGACCGTCGACACCGCATTCGGCGGCGACAGCTTCGTCATCGCCGACGGCCGGGCGCTCGGCTTCTCGATTGCCCCCGACGAGGCGCGCGACATTGCCGTCATGGGCATGAAGATCACCGACGCCGCCAACCAGCAGCTCGGCTTTTCCCATCCCGATCCCGATCGCAACTGGAACCACATCTCGTTTTGCCAGATCACCGCGCCGGTGGTGATGGAAAACGGCGTGGCGACCGGCGCCAATGCGGTGGCCATCAAGCCCGGCAAGATCGACCGCTCGCCGACCGGCACCGGCTGTTCGGCCCGCATGGCGGTGCTCCATGCCCGCGGCGAGTTGAAGGTCGGCGACCGCTTCGTCGGCCGCTCGATCATGGGCTCCGAATTCCACTGCGCGATCGAGGCCGAAACCGAGATCGGCGGCCGGGCGGCGATCGTGCCGACCATTTCCGGCCGCGCCTGGATCACCGGCACGCAACAGCTGATGCTCGATCCGGACGATCCGTGGCCGGCCGGCTACCGCCTGTCGGACACCTGGCCGAAGCTCTGAAGGTTGAACCCGAAACGGGAGGCATGGACATGACGAAGCAAGAACGGTCGGCCTGCATTGCCCATTGGCGCGAGGTCGAGGGTCCTGACGATGGGCATTACGACGGTGACGACGAACTGATGGCGATCGGCGCGCCGCTGGCCCGCCATTTCGGCCTGACCCGGCTCGGCATCCACCACGAACGCCTGCCGCCCGGCCGCCGCACTTCCTACCCCCATGCCGAAAGCGCCGAGGAGGAATTCGTCTATGTGCTGACCGGCACGCCGGATGTCTGGCTTGACGGCGCGCTGCATCGGCTGAAACCCGGCGATGCCGTCGGCTTCCCGGCCGGCACCGGCCAGTGCCACAGCTTTCTCAACAATACGGAGGAAGAGGTGACGCTGCTGGTGGTCGGCGAGACGGCCAAACCGGAAAACCGCATCTACTATCCGAAGAACCGCGACCTCGAGACGAAGCGCCGCGACTGGTGGCAGGGCTGGCCGGAGCGGAAGATCGGCGACCACGACGGATTGACGGATGCGCGAAGGGCCGAGCGGGCGAAGCAGACGGACGACTGACGGGCCGCGGGCCTTGCCGGACCGTTCGCGGTGCGCGGGTTCGGGCGTCCGCCCTCAGTCGCGGATGACGATCCCGGCCTCGATCGCCGCGGCGATGAAAGCCTTGCGCGCATCCTCGTCCTTCTTCTTGCCGGCGACCACGTCCATGCAGACCAGCAGCGCCTTGTCGAGCGCCGGGCCGTCCTCGGTCGGCCAGTCCTCGATCATCGCCCAGGAGGCGGCTTCGGTGCTGTCGATCGTCACGTCCTCGCCCTCTTCGCCGAGCGCAAGGGTGACGGGCTGCTTCCAGAGGGTGCTCATCGGCTAAAGGCTTTCAAAAGTCGGTTGGCGTCGGCGCACGCGCCGTCATGGGTCGGGATTGCCTTCTAGCGAAGTTATCTCTTGACCGCCACGACAAACAGACGGGGAAACCGAAGCAACACCCGCCCGTCGGTCATCGGCGGATAGGCTTTCCTGATGCGCGCCGTGTAGTCGGTCAGGAAGGCTTCGGCATGGTCTTTTCCCGCGGCATCGAGATAGGGGCGAAGGCCGGTGCCCTTCACCCATTCGACGATCGCCTCGGCATTGGCCATCGGGTGGTAGTAGATCGTGTGCCAGACATCGACGCGCGCGGCCGTCGCCGACAAGCGTTCGAGATAGGCGGCGGGCGAGGGGAGGCGCGCGCGTCGCAGCCTGCCGCCGGCAAAGGCCGGTACCCAGGGGCCGGCTGCCCCGGTCTCCTCCATCAGGAGGTGCGTCGGCTCGTCGAGATTGTCGGGCATCTGCACGGCGAGAACCCCGCCCGGCGCCAGATGGTCGATCAGGCTCTCCATCAGCGTGAGATGATCGGGCAGCCATTGCAGCACCGCATTGGCATAGAGCAGATCGGCCGGCGCCTCGGGCCGCCAGGTGGAAAGATCGGCCTCAACGAAAGCCGTGCCCGGCAGGCGCGCCCGCGCCTTCTCCAGCATGTCCGCATCGCTGTCGAGGCCGGCCACGGCCTCTGTGCCGAAGCGCTCGATCAGCAGCTCGGTCGAATTGCCCGGCCCGCAGCCGAGATCGTAGACGTGTCTGGCCGTGCCGAGCGGCACCTGCGCCAGCAGGTCGCGCGCCGGCCGCGTCCGCTCTTCCTCGAATTTCAGATATTGCGTTGCCGACCAGGCCATGGCGCCTTCCTTCGTCAGAGGCTTTCGAGACTGCGCAGGATCAGGTCCGGACCGTGATCGGCATATTCATCCGGCAGGTCGAGCCGGTTGATCCACACTGTGCGGAAGCCGAATTTCTGCGCGCCGGCCACGTCCCAGCGGTTCGACGACTGGAAGGACACCGCATCCGGATAGAGCCGATAGGCAGTCGTCACCATGTCGTAGACTTGCGGCGCGGTCTTGTAGGCGCGGATGGCGTCGACGGAAAACACGTCGTCGAGGATCACGTCGAGCGCCGCATTCTTCACCGCCGCCTTCAGCATGTCCGGCGAGCCGTTGGAGAGGATGGCGAGTTTCGCGCCGCGGCTCTTCAGATCCTTCAGCACGGCCGGCACTTCCGGATAGCAGTCGAGCGTCCAGTAGGCCGACAGCAGGTCGGCGCGCAGGCTGCGCTCGACGCTCGGAAACCGGGCGAGCGTATAGTCCAGCGCCTCTTCGGTCAGTTGCCAGAAGTCGCGATAGCTGCCCATCAGCGTGCGCACCCAGGAATATTCGAGCTGCTTGGCCCGCCACATATCCGAAAAGCGCTGATGCTCGGGCCCCGCCCGCTCGGCATGGCGGCGCACCGCCGCATGCACGTCGAACAGCGTGCCATAGGCATCAAAAACATAAGCTGCGGCGGACATCGCTCCTCCCTCGGTCGACTGCATCGCAGTGATAGGACGCGGGCGGCGGCGCGGCAAGGGCGCCATTCGGCTCGGTTCAGCGCGCAGCTACCTCTTCGGCCCTCAGCCCCGCCACGTCGTGGTCGATCTCGGTCAGCGCCCGGTCGAGATGGCCTTCGAACACCAGCGTCGCCTCTTCCGGCACGATGGTGATGTCCGGCGCGCCGTAAATGCGCACATGCAGCGATTGCGACAGCCCCTCGTCGAGGCCTCGGCTAAGCAGGTCGATATAGCGCGTGCCGTGGCCGGTGATGACGATCGGCATGTTTTCGTAGAGGCTCAGGACCCGCGAAAGCCCTTGGCCGAGCGCCAGACCCGCCTGGCGGAAGGCATATTCCGACATGCGGTGTCCCTGGCGGGCGCGGGCGGCGATCTTGTCCATTTCGGCCAGCGGCACGAACTTCGCCGGGATCGTGTCGGGCGGCACTTCGAAGGCGGTCCTGAGGATGCCGTAGAAGCCGGCCGAAGCCTCGACGCAGCCGATCGAGCCGCAGCGACAGAGCTTGCCGTCGGAGGCGTTGAGCATATGGCCGAAGTTCGGCGCGCTGACCTCCAGTTCGCCCGAATGGCCCCGCCTGGCGATGCCGAGCCCGATCGAATGGCCGAGCGACAGGGTGGCGAGCGCATGGAACGGGCGGTCCTCATCCTTGTCGGCGCGAAGCCCCAGCGCATGGGCGACCAGCAGCGTCTCGTTGTTGAGGCGGATGCGGGTTTGCGGCGAGACGGCAAGTGCGGTGGAGAAATCGATCTCCTCCCGGCCGAACACCGGCGACCAGAGCAGGCGCGATCCGTCGGCATCGACCATGCCCTTGGAACTGATCGACACCGCGGCGATACGCTCGGGGGAAAGCCGCGAGCGGCTCGCCATGCGCGTCAGCGCCTCGCGAAAGCCGGCGATGAAGCACTGGCCCGACCCCGCCGCATGGTCGCGCGGTTCCTCGAACCGGTCGATCAGCGTGCCGGTATAATCGGCCAGCGAATATTGCACGCTGTCCGACGAGATGCGCGCGGCGATCAGATAGCTGAAATCGCGCTTGCGCCCGAACAGCACGCGGGGCCGGCCGCGCCCGCCGGTCGCCGGCTGCTCGTGCCGCTCCAGCGCCCCGATGCGCTCCAGCTCGGCGGTGATCGCCGAAACGGTGGCCGAGGCAAGCCCGGTGGCGGCGGCGATGTCGGTATGGGCGAGCGACCCCTGGCGGCGGAGCGCGGACAGCACCAGCGCGCTGTTTTGCTGACGCACCATTTCGGTGCTCGATTTCGTCAGCATGGCAGGCGTCCGTTCATCGTGGTCCTTCTCGATATGCCCGTCACAAAGATCACCAGAAGGGGCGGTTTGCAAGCCGCGAGGAGCGATGTTGACAGCCTCGGATTCTTCTGACATTTATTTTCTCGACTGTCGAGAAAAACCATCGGCCACTCGGCCAGGGGCAAGGCAGTATTCTTCGACGGGCCGCTTTAGGGGGTGAACGGGAGGTTCGCCGGCGTGCCGCGTCTTTCAAAGGGAGGCTTTTATGAAATCCGTCTTGAAGCTGATGGCGTGCGCCGCCGTCATCACCAGCCTGCATACCGTCGCCAACGCCAAGGACCTCGTGGTCGGCGTCTCCTGGTCGAACTTCCAGGAAGAGCGCTGGAAGACCGACGAAGGCGCCATCAAGGCAGCGCTCGAGGCCTCCGGCGACAAGTATATCTCCGCCGACGCCCAGTCCTCCGCCGCCAAGCAGCTGACCGATGTCGAGAGCCTGATCGCCCAGGGCGCCAATGCCATCATCGTTCTGGCTCAGGACAGCGAAGCCATCGGCCCGGCGATCGAAAAGGCCGCTGCCGAAGGCATCCCGGTCGTCGGCTATGACCGCCTGATCGAAAATCCGGCCGCCTTCTACATCACGTTCGACAACAAGGAAGTCGGCCGCATGCAGGCCCGCGAAGTGTTCAAGGCCAAGCCCGAAGGCAACTACGTCTTCATCAAGGGCTCGTCCTCCGACCCGAATGCGGACTTCCTGTTCGCCGGCCAGATGGAAGTGCTCAAGGAAGCCGTCGACGCCGGCAAGATCAAGAATGTCGGCGAAGCCTATACCGACGGCTGGAAGCCGGAAAATGCCCAGAAGAACATGGAGCAGTTCCTGACCGCCAACGACAACAAGGTCGACGCGGTCGTCGCCTCGAACGACGGCACCGCCGGCGGCGTGGTCGCGGCCCTTTCGGCCCAGGGTCTCGCCGGCTCGGTCCCGGTCTCCGGCCAGGATGCCGACTTCGCGGCGCTCAACCGCGTGGCGCTCGGCACCCAGACCGTGTCGGTCTGGAAGGACAGCCGTGAACTCGGCAAGCGTGCAGCCGAAATCGCCGTCGAACTCGCCGGCGGCAAGAAGCTGAACGAGATCGAAGGCGTGACCGCGTTCTCCGGCGGTCCGAAGGGTGTCGAAATGCAGTCGGTCTTCCTCGCACCGCTGCCGATCACCAAGGACAACCTGAACGTCGTCATCGACGCCGGCTGGATCACCAAGGAAGCCGCCTGCCAGGGCGTCACCGCCGGTTCGGTTGCAGCCTGCAATTGACACGGGCCTGACCTGACGGCCTCATGAGCCTCCGAGCGTCGCGACCCGGACAGGGTCGCGGCGTCTCTTCGGATCGGAGGGAGGCCCGGCCGCCATTGCCGCACATGCTGCGGCGGCGCGCCATCGCAAGGGATTACGAAAAGTGGGAGAACGGCACGGCATGGCCGATATCACGAATACCACGCAGGCCGCGCGCGCCGGCGCGGGCGAAAACCCGGTGAAGCGCTTTTTCCGCGCCACCGAGATCGACACCCGCCTGCTCGGCATGATCGGCGCCATGCTGATCATCTGGATCGGCTTCAACATCATTTCCGGCGGTCTGTTCCTGACCCCGCGCAACCTGTGGAACCTGTCGGTGCAGACCGCCTCCGTCGCTGTCATGGCGACCGGCATGGTGCTGGTCATCGTCACCCGCAACATCGACCTCTCGGTCGGTTCGGTACTCGGTTTCGTCGGCATGTTCATGGGCGTGCTGCAGGCCGAGCTCCTGCCGCAGATCCTCGGCTTCGACCATCCGCTGACCTGGGTCATCGCACTGGCCGCAGGCCTCGTTCTCGGCGCGTCGATCGGTGCCCTGCATGGCATCATCATCGCCTTCCTCAACGTTCCGTCCTTCATCGTCACGCTCGGCGGCCTGTTGGTCTGGCGCGGCGCCACCTGGTTCGTCACCTCGGGCCGCACGGTCGCTCCCATGGATGCGACCTTCCGCCTGATGGGCGGCGGCACCGACGGCTCGATCGGCGCCACCGCCAGCTGGATCGTCGGCATCGTCGCCTGCCTTGCCATCGTCGCGACGCTGGTCAATTCGCGCAAGCAGCGTCGTCGCTTCGGCTTTCCGCTGCGCCCGCTCTGGGCCGAATATTTCCTCACCGGCGTCAGCTGCTTCCTGGTTCTGGCGACCGTCTATGTCTTCAACAACTATCCCTGGCCGGTGGCGATCGCCCGCAAGTTCGCCGACGCCAACGGCATCGCCTGGCCCGAAGGCGGCCTGTTCATCTCGCACGGCATCGCCATTCCGGTGCTGATCGCCATCGGCGTCGGCATCGTCATGACCTTCATCTCCACCCGCCTGCGCTTCGGCCGCTATGTCTTCGCCATCGGCGGTAATCCGGAAGCAGCCGAACTCGCCGGCATCAAGACCCGCTGGGTCACCGTCAAGATCTTTGCGCTGATGGGCATGCTCTGCGCCATCGCCGCCGCGATCTCCACCGCCCGCCTCAACGCCGCGACCAATGCGCAGGGCGAGCTCGACGAACTCTACACCATCGCCGCGGCCGTCATCGGCGGCACCTCGCTCTCGGGCGGCATGGGCACCGTCGCCGGCGCCATGCTTGGTGCGCTCGTCATGCAGTCGCTGCAGTCGGGCATGGTGCTCGTCGGCATCGACACGCCGTTCCAGCGCATCGTCGTTGGCGTCGTTCTCGTCGTCGCCGTCTGGCTCGACACGATCTACCGCGCGCGGGCGAGATAAGAGGATTTCATCATGACTGACAAACGCACTCCGCTCGTGGAAATGAACAATGTTTCCATCTCGTTCGGCGGCATCCACGCGGTCGAGAACGCCTCGGTCGATCTCTATCCCGGCGAGGTCGTGGCGCTTCTCGGCCACAACGGTGCCGGCAAGTCGACGCTGATCAAGATCCTGTCGGGCGCCTATCGCCGCGACGCGGGCGAGATCCTGATCGACGGCGAACCGGCCGACATTTCCAATCCGCGCGACGCCAAGCAATACGGCATCGAGACGATCTACCAGACGCTCGCGGTTGCCGATAATGTCGACGCCGCCGCCAATCTCTATCTCGGCCGGGAACTGCGCACCCCCTGGGGCACGCTCGACGACGTGGCGATGGAGGCGAAGGCTCGCGAGGTGATGGGGCGCCTCAACCCCAACTTCCGCCGCTTCAAGGAACCGGTAAAGGCCTTGTCCGGCGGCCAGCGCCAGTCGGTGGCGATCGCCCGCGCCATCCTGTTCGACGCCCGCATCCTGATCATGGACGAGCCGACGGCAGCGCTCGGGCCCCAGGAAACCGCCCAGGTCGGCGAGCTGATCCAGCAGCTGAAGCGCGAAGGCATCGGCATCTTCCTCATCAGCCACGACATCCACGACGTCTTCGACCTCGCCGACCGCGTCTTCGTCATGAAGAACGGCAAGGTGGTCGGCCAGGCGCGAACCCAGGATGTCACCAAGGACGAAGTGCTCGGCATGATCATCCTCGGCAAATGCCCGCCGGGAGCAATCCCGGGGCCGGGGGCGATGCAGGTGGCGTGAGGTCTGTCCTCTCCCCTTGTGGGAGAGGAAGCAATTTCAGCATCTTAGCGTCAGCTAAGTGCTAGAAATTGCAGGTGAGGGGGGGATCATTTGCCACGCACCGCCCAACCCCCTCATCTGCTAAATCTGGCACTTAGCTGGCGCTAAGGCACCGATTTCGCTTCTTCTCCTTCAACGGGGAGAAGAGGCCACGGCGCTCGACGCTTTCTTCCTCTCCCCTCGTGGGAGAGGAAGCAATTTCAGCATCTTAGCTTCAGCTAAGTGCTAGAAATTGCAGGTGAGGGGGATACGCCCCGCGAGGATACCCACCCCCTCACCAACAAAATCTACGACTTGGCTCGCGCCAAGGCCGTGATTTTGTAACCTCTCCCACCAAGGGAGAGGCGGGGTGTCGCGTGACAGGCCCCGGGTTGCCCCGCGGGCTTTTCCGGTTGACTGGGAGATCCAGGATCCCTGGCCCCTTAAAACCGCGTGATCACGCTGATCCCGAGATCCGTCGAGCCGTCCATCGCCACCAGCGCCGGCACGGCCTCATCCAGTGAAATCTCCCGCCCGATCAGCCGTTTCGGGTCGAGCTTGCCGGCGGCCATCATCGACAGCATGGCGTCGTAGCGCCAGGCCTGCATGCCGTGGCTGCCGTAGATCTCCAGTTCGTGGCCGATCACCTGCGCCATCGGGATTTGCGGCGTGGCATGCGCGCCGAGCATCAGGCCGACCTGCACATGGCGACCGCGGCGGCGCAGATTCTTGATCGAGTTGAAGCAGGTGACGGGCGAGCCGAGCGCGTCGATCGACACATGCGCGCCGCCTTGCGTGATTTCGCGCACCGCGCCGGCGACGTCGTCGGTGTCGCGCGCGTTGATCGCGGCGACGGCGCCAAGCGTGCGGGCGAATGCGAGCTTTTCCTCCGAGATGTCGATGGCGATGGGCAGGGCGCCGAGGGCTGCGGCGATCATGATCGCCGACAGGCCGACGCCGCCGCAGCCATGCACCGCCACCCATTCGCCGCCGCGCACCCGAGCCTGGTCGGTCACCGCCCGAAACGAGGTGGCGAAGCGGCAGCCGAGGCTGGCGGCGGTGGCAAAATCCATGCTCTCCGGCAAATGCACGAGGTTCTGGTCGGCGAAATCGATCGCCACATATTCGGCGAACGAGCCCCAATGGGTGAAGCCCGGCTGGAACTGCGCCTCGCAGACCTGCTGGTTGCCGGAGCGGCATTCGCCGCAGCGCCCGCAGCCGGACACGAAGGGCACGGTCACCCGGTCGCCGACCTTGTAGCGCATCACCCCGCGGCCGGTGGCGGCGATCACGCCGGCCAGTTCATGGCCCGGCACATGCGGCAGGCGGATATCCGGGTCGTGGCCCATCCAGCCGTGCCAGTCGCTGCGGCAGAGCCCGCTCGCCTCGACCTTGACGACGACGCCGTTCTCCGTCGGCGTCGGGTCGGGCACCACCCGGATCTCCGGCATGGCTTCGAAGGCCTCGTAATACATCGCTCTCATCGGTCGTCTCCCCTGGCGGATTTCGCCGCAACCTACCGCAGGGCGCCGTGATTGGGTTATGAGTATTTTTGATCGATTTATTCACCCCAGTGCTGCTTTTTCCGGATAAAGCGGAGGGAGCGAAAGACAAGAAACGAGGATGAACCAATGGCTGTCGATACTTCCGCCCGCACCACCACCTGGACCTATGTCGATGGAGAATGGATCTCCGGCAATCCGCCGCTGATCGGTCCCGTCTCGCATGCCATGTGGCTGGGCTCGACCGTGTTCGACGGCGCGCGCTGGTTCGACGGCATCGCGCCTGATCTCGACGCCCATTGCCGCCGCGTCAACCGCTCGGCGGCCAATATGGGCATGAAGGCAACCGTTTCGGCCGAGGAGATCGAGCGCCTGGCCTGGGAAGGCATCAAGAAGTTCGACGGCAAGACGGCGATCTACATCAAGCCGATGTACTGGGCCGAACATGGCATGCCCGGCTCCGTCGTCGCCGCCGATCCGGACTCGACCCGTTTCGCGCTCTGCCTGTTCGAGGCGCCGATGCACACGGCCCAGCCGCATTCGCTGACGCTGTCGCCCTTCCGCCGCCCGACGCCGGAATGCGCCATGACCGATGCCAAGACCGGCAGCCTCTATCCGAATTCCGGCCGGATGATCCTCGAGGCACGCGCGCGCGGCTTCGACAATGCGCTGGTGCGCGACATGAACGGCAATATTGTCGAGACGGCCTCGTCCAACGTCTTCCTGGTCAAGGACGGCGTGGTCTTCACCCCCGCCGCCAACCGCACCTTCCTCGCCGGCATCACCCGCGCCCGCGTCATCGGGCTCCTGCGCGAGGCGGGCTACGAGGTGCGCGAAGTCACGCTGTCGATCGAGGAGTTCATGGACGCCGACGAGATCTTCACCTCGGGCAATTATTCCAAGGTCGCCCCGGTCAACAGGCTCGACAGCCGCGAACTGCAGGAAGGCCCGGTCGCCCGCAAGGCGCTCGAACTCTACATGGACTGGGCGCGCAGCACCCGGGTCGGCTGACCAACCTTTTTTCACCAACCACAAGAGCGATTCCGGCGCGCAGGGCAGGGAGCCCGTGCGCCGGACTGCCGGTGACCTGGTCAGTGTTCCCTCCCAATGTGATTACCGGGTGTCGCGGTGTCGGTCGCGCACCTCTTCTCCCCAACGGGGAGAAGTGCCGAGCGAATGCGAGGCGATGAGGGGGCCAAGTGCGCCGTCATCAATTGGCTTCGCCCCCCTTGCATGTTCAAACTGCATCGATTGTTGGATGATTGATGCGCTCTCCGGCGGATGGCCATCCGCCGGAGAGCGGACGGTCGGGACCGCGCGCCCCTTGGCAAGAACCGGGGATGAGATTGGTCCGGCCGTCCTCGCGTTTGTCCTGAACAGATGATGGGGAGCAAGTCCCGCATGCAAGGCAAGGTTTCGTTCGAAGAAAACGCGATGGCGACAGTCTACGTCGGCGTGGACGTGTGTAAAGAGTGGCTCGACATTCACCTCCATCCGCTCGGCGAAAGCCGGCGCTTTGGCAATGACAAGACCGGGATGCGCCAGTTGAAGCGGATGCTGGCC
>NZ_JAEG01000008.1 GCF_000518785.1 Paenirhizobium selenitireducens ATCC BAA-1503
GAAATCGCCGTCGAAGAGGCGCTTCGCCTCAAGGAAGCCGGCAAGGCATCGGAAGTCGTGGTCGTCTCGATCGGCCCGGCCAAGGCCGAAGAAACGCTCCGCACCGCACTCGCCATGGGCGCCGACCGTGCCGTTTTGGTCGAGACCGATGACGCCGTCGAGCCGCTCGCCGTCGCCAAGCTGCTGAAGGGCGTCATCGACGCCGAACAGCCCGGTCTGGTGATCACCGGCAAGCAGGCGATCGACGACGATTCGAACCAGACCGGCCAGATGCTGTCCGCGCTGCTCGGCTGGGCACAGGGCACCTTCGCCTCGAAGGTCGAGATCGGCGACGGCAAGGCATCCGTCACCCGCGAAGTCGACGGTGGCCTGCAAACCATCGAGGTCAATCTGCCGGCGGTCATCACCACCGACCTGCGCCTCAACGAGCCGCGCTACGCTTCGCTGCCGAACATCATGAAGGCGAAGAAGAAGCCGCTCGACAAGAAGACGCCCGCCGACTTCGGCGTCGACACCACGGCGCGCCTGAAGGTGCTGAAGACCGAAGAACCGAGCGGCCGCAAGGCAGGCATCAAGGTCAAGTCGGTCGCCGAGCTGGTCGACAAGCTGAAGAACGAAGCCGGCGTGCTGTAATCGGACCGGGATAGGAGACATAGAAACATGGCCATTCTTCTTCTGGCAGAACACGACAACGCAACCCTGTCCGACCAGACCGCCAAGGCGCTGACGGCGGCCGCAAAGATCGGCGGCGATGTTCATGTGCTGGTCGCCGGTGCCGGTGCCAAGGCTGCGGCCGATGCCGCCGCCAAGCTCTCGGGCGTATCCAAGGTGCTGCTCGCCGACGATGCGAGCCTTGCCAACAACCTCGCAGAACCGCTCGCCGCCCTGATCGTCTCGTTGGCCGGCGCTTACGATACCATCATCGCGCCCGCCACCTCCTCGGCCAAGAACGTCATGCCGCGCGTCGCCGCCCTGCTCGACGTCATGCAGGTGTCGGAAATCGTCGAGGTCGTCTCGGCCGATACCTTCAAGCGTCCGATCTATGCCGGCAACGCCATCCAGACCGTGCAGTCAAGCGACGCCACGAAGGTGATCACCGTACGGACCGCCTCGTTCGCGGCTGCCGGCGAAGGCGGCTCGGCTGCCGTCGAGACCGTTGGCGCTGCTGCCAATCCGGGCGTCTCGTCCTTCGTCAACGACGCGCTGTCGAGCTCCGACCGTCCGGAACTGACCTCGGCCAAGATCATCATCTCGGGCGGCCGTGCGCTCGGCTCCGCCGAGAAGTTCAAGGAAGTCATCCTGCCGGTGGCCGACAAGCTCGGTGCCGCCGTCGGCGCATCGCGCGCTGCAGTCGACGCCGGCTACGCGCCGAACGACTGGCAGGTCGGCCAGACCGGCAAGGTGGTTGCGCCGCAGCTCTACATCGCCTGCGGCATCTCCGGCGCCATTCAGCACCTCGCCGGCATGAAGGATTCGAAGGTCATCGTCGCGATCAACAAGGACGAAGAGGCACCGATCTTCCAGGTCGCCGACTACGGCCTGGTCGCCGACCTCTTCGAAGCCCTGCCGGAACTGGAAAAGGCGCTCTGAACTCCATTCCTTTCGCAACTGCGAAAAGACTGGAAAAACGCCCCGCGCGGGTCTATCAATTTGCCGGGCCGGCTTTCGTTGGCCCGGCATTTTTTGTAAAAATGCGACTGCGGAGTGGTGAGGAGAACTAAATGACGACGGTTATCGGCAATGTGGGTGTCGTGGGCGCGGGCCAGATGGGCTGCGGCATTGCTCATGTATCGGCACTCGCCGGCTACAAGGTCATGATCTACGACCTTTCCAAGGACCGCATCGAGGCTGGTCTTGCCACCATAAACGGCAACCTCGCCCGCCAGGTGACCAACGGCAAGCTCTCCGACGAGGACCGCAAGGCGGCCCTGTCGCGCATTTCCGGCAGCGCCGACATCAACGACCTGGCGCCGATGGACCTGGTGATCGAGGCCGCGACCGAGGACGAAACGGTCAAGCGCAAGATCTTCGCCCAGGTCTGCCCGGTGCTGAAACCCGAAGCGCTGCTCGCCACCAACACCTCGTCGCTCTCCATTACCCGGCTCGCCTCCGCCACGGACCGCCCGGAACGCTTCATGGGCATTCACTTCATGAACCCCGTGCCGGTGATGAAGCTGGTCGAACTGGTGCGCGGCATCGCCACCGACGAGACCACCTTCGACACGGCCAAGACCTTCGTCCGCTCGCTCGACAAGACGATCACCGTCGCCGAGGATTTCCCCGCCTTCATCGTCAACCGCATCCTGCTGCCGATGATCAACGAGGCGATCTATACGCTCTATGAAGGCGTCGGCTCGGTCGAGGCGATCGACACCGCCATGCGGCTCGGTGCCAATCATCCGATGGGCCCGCTGCAGCTTGCCGACTTCATCGGTCTCGACACCTGCCTGTCGATCATGCAGGTGCTGCATGACGGCCTGTCCGACAGCAAGTATCGCCCCTGCCCGCTGCTGGTGAAATATGTCGAGGCCGGCTGGCTCGGCCGCAAGGCAGGCCGCGGCTTCTACGACTATCGCGGCGAAGTGCCGGTCCCCACGCGCTAAAGGCCCGCACGGGACTGGCGAGGCGGAGGCACCGGCGTGCCTCCGGGACACCCCCACACATAATCTGGCTCAGCTTCCGACGGCGGCCTTGATCAGCGCCGAGGCATCCTTGCCGTCCCAGGCGGCGGGGCCGTTCATCGAGCCGAGCAGGCAGCCCTTGCCGTCGATCAGCAGCGTCACGGGCAGCCCGAAGGCCAGGCCCTCCTTCTTCATCGCATTGAATACGCCCATGCTGGCATCGCGATAGAGCCCCAGTGCATCGACCCCGGTTTCCGCGAGAAAGGCCTTCGGCTTGTCGATCGCGCCGGTGTCGATGTTGATCGCCAGCACCTGGAACGTCTCGCTGCCCTCGGCCTTCTGCAGCGCATTGAGCGCCGGCATTTCCTCGCGGCAGGGCACGCACCAGGTGGCCCAGAGATTGAGGAGAACCGTCTTGCCGGAGAAATCGGCGAGCGTCAGGTCCTTGTCCGCCTGGTCCTTGAAGGACAGCCCGTCGATCACCCGCGGCTCCGCTGTCGCGACCATGGCGGCGACGTCGCCGGTGGTGAACGGCTTCAGGGAGGCCGCTTTTTCGACGGAAGCCGCACACTGCGCGGCATCGGCGACCTCGGTCCCATTGCCAGACGTGGTCTGCTTCACGTATACCGCCACCGCGCCGGCAAGGATCCCGGCGACCGCCGCAATCGCAACAAGCTTGGCGGAAGGAAGTCCGAGCGGTCTTTTTTCTGTCATTGCAGTCTCCAGGATGGGCAAGGCATGGCCGAGGACACCAAGAACACGAAATCCTCCAACCAGATGTGGGGTGGTCGCTTCGCTTCCGGCCCCGCGGCCATCATGGAGGAGATAAATGCCTCCATCGGTTTCGACAAGAAGCTTTACGCCCAGGACATCCGCGGCTCAATCGCGCATGCGACCATGCTGGCGCATCAAGGCATTATCTCGGCCGAGGACAAAGACAAGATCGTTCACGGCCTGAACACGATCCTGTCAGAGATCGAAAGCGGCCAGTTCGTGTTCTCGCGCAAGCTCGAGGACATCCACATGAACGTCGAGGCGCGGCTGGCCGAACTGATCGGCCCCGCCGCCGGCCGCCTGCACACCGCCCGCTCGCGCAACGACCAGGTCGCGCTCGACTTCCGCCTCTGGGTCAAGGAAGAGTTGCAGAAGGTCGAGACCGCGCTGACCGCGCTGATCGCCGCCTTCCTCGACCGCGCCGAGGAACATGCCGACACCGTCATGCCGGGCTTCACCCATCTGCAGACCGCCCAGCCGGTGACCTTCGGCCACCACTGCATGGCCTATGTCGAAATGTTCGGTCGCGACCGCCAGCGGGTGCGCCACGCGATCGAGCACATGGACGAAAGCCCGATCGGGGCAGCGGCGCTCGCCGGCACCGGCTTTGCCATCGACCGCCACATGACGGCCAAGGCGCTTGGCTTCCGCGAGCCGACGCGCAACTCGATCGACACTGTATCCGACCGCGATTTCGCGCTGGAATTCCTGTCGATCGCCTCGATCTGCGCCACGCATCTGTCGCGGCTTGCCGAAGAGATCGTCATCTGGTCGACGCCGCAGTTCGGCTTCATCCGGCTCTCGGATGCGTTTTCGACCGGCTCGTCGATCATGCCGCAGAAGAAGAACCCGGACGCTGCCGAACTGGTGCGCGCCAAGACCGGCCGCATCAACGGCTCGCTGGTGGCGCTGCTGACCGTGATGAAGGGCCTGCCGCTCGCCTATTCCAAGGACATGCAGGAAGACAAGGAACAGGTCTTCGATTCGGCCGAGAGCCTGGAACTGGCGATCGCCGCGATGACCGGCATGGTGCGCGACATGACCATCCGCACCGACAAGATGAAGGCCGCGGCCGGTTCCGGCTATTCGACCGCGACCGATCTCGCCGACTGGCTGGTGCGCGAAGCCGGTCTTCCCTTCCGCGATGCTCACCATGCAACCGGCAAGGCCGTCGCCATGGCGGAAGCCAAGGCTTGCGACCTCGCCGAGCTTTCGCTGGAAGACCTGCAATCGATCAATCCGGCCATTACCGCCGGCATTTTCGACGTCTTGACCGTCGAGGCCTCGGTTGCCAGCCGCAAGAGCTTTGGCGGCACGGCGCCGTCCGAGGTCCGCAAGCAGATCGCCTGGTGGCGAGAGCGCAACTGATCACGGTCGTTTGCGGGACCATCACGAGATTGAGGGTGCACAAGCGCCCCGATTTTCGCTACAGGCTAGAAGACGAGATTTTCGGTGGATAGGGTGATGGTGAAGACGCTTCGACGTGGGACGGTGGCCGCAGGCCTCATGCTGGTGACGGCCCTGGTGCTTTCGGGTTGCGGCCGCAAGGCCGATCTCGATCCGCCGAGCATGCCGGCCGCACAGCAGAACAAGCTGGCGCCCGGCGAAAAGCAGGCCCAGCCGACAGTCCCCGACAAGCCCTTCGTCCTCGACCCCCTTCTCTGACAGGTCCAAGCCCGTGAACCACTTCGACTACCGCGACGGCGTGCTCTACGCCGAGGACGTTTCCGTACCCGAAATCGCCAGGGCCGTCGGCACGCCGTTCTACTGCTATTCGACCGCGACTCTGGAGCGGCACTACAAGGTGTTCGCCAAGGCCTTCTCCGGCGTCGATTCCATGGTCTGCTATGCGATGAAGGCCAATTCCAACCAGGCGGTCCTGAAGACCCTGGCAAGGCTCGGCGCCGGCGTCGACGTCGTGTCCGAAGGCGAGCTCCGGCGTGCGCTTGCCGCCGGCGTACCGGCCAACCGCATCATGTTCTCCGGCGTCGGCAAGACCGTGCAGGAAATGGACCTGGCGCTGGACGTCGGCATCTACTGCTTCAACGTCGAGAGCGAGCCGGAACTGGAAGTGCTGGCGAGCCGGGCGCAAAAGGCCGGCAAGACGGCGCATGTGTCCTTCCGCGTCAATCCGGACGTCGACGCCCGGACCCATGCCAAGATCTCGACCGGCAAGAAGGAAAACAAGTTCGGCATTTCCTTCGACCGCGCCCGTGCCGTCTATGCCCGGGCAGCCACCCTGCCCGGCATTGAGGTGGCCGGCATCGACATGCATATCGGCAGCCAGATCACCGAGATGCAGCCCTTCGAGGATGCCTTCCGGCTGCTGCGCGAGCTCGTCGATACGCTGCGCGCCGACGGCCATGCGATCGCCCATGTCGACATCGGCGGTGGCCTCGGCATTCCCTACAAGGACGACAACAACCCGCCGCCGGAACCCACTGCCTATGCCAAGGTCGTGCTGGAACAGCTCTCCGGCCTCAACTGCAAGATCATCGCCGAACCCGGCCGCCTGATCGTCGGCAATGCCGGCATCCTGGTGACGGAAGTGATCTATGTGAAGGACGGCGGCGACAAGACCTTCGTCATTGTCGACGCCGCGATGAACGACCTGATCCGCCCGACCCTCTACGAGGCCTATCATGAGGTTCGCCCGGTGGTGATCTCGGCTGCCAGCGCCCCGCGCATCCGCGCCGACATCGTCGGCCCGGTCTGCGAAACGGGCGACTATCTGGCGCTCGACCGGGAAATGGCCATGCCGCGCTCCGGCGACCTGCTCGCCGTCGGCTCGGCCGGCGCCTATGGCGCGGTGCAGGCGGGCACCTACAACACCCGCCGTCTGATCCCCGAAGTGCTGGTCAACGGCAGCGAATTCCACGTGATTCGCCCGCGCCCCAGCTACGAGGACATGATCGCGCTCGATTCGATTCCGGCCTGGCTGGCCTGACCGAAACACCCGGTCGCCGTTCACTTTTCGGCGACCGGTTCAAAAAAGCGGGCCGGATCGGCCTGCCGCCCTCGTCTTCGCCACAAAGGATGCTATCCTTATTTCTCGTAAGGACAGCAGATCCGCGCCTTGCTCGCCGAACAGTCGAGCCGCGGGCCAAACGGAGACCCGACCGATGACCCCTCAGCCGGGCGGCACGAGAACGGGTGCGTTTCGCACCGACCCGGCGCTGGCACGGCGGGTGGCGATCAAGCGCTTCCTGGCGCGGCTGGTGCTGTTTGCCGAACGGCTGCTGCCGCTGTTCCTGCCGCTTGCCGGTATTGCCGCGATCTTCGTCTCGCTCGCCTGGCTCGGCGTCTATCGCCAGTTGCCGGATACTGTCCGCCTCGGCCTCGTTTTTCTCCTCACCTTCGTCTTCGTCGCAAGCCTCCTGCCCTTTGCCCGCCTGCGCTGGCCCGCCGGCGAGGAGGCCGACCGGCTGCTCGAAGAGCGCAACCATCTCGCCCACCAGCCCGTTGCCGTGCAGGACGACGAGCCGGCCTTCGAGACACCCTTTGCCCGCGCGCTCTGGGTCGAGCACCAGCGCCGTATGGCCGAGACGATCGCTGCGCTGGACGCCGGCCTGCCCCGGCCGGACATCGCCCGTTTCGACCGCTACGCGCTGCGCGCCGTGCCCGCCCTCCTGTTCGTCACGGCCCTTGCCTATTCCGGCTCCAATGGCGCCGGCGTGATCGCCGATGCCTTTCGCCGGCAGCCGACAACCAGCGACGCGCCGGGCCTCAGGATCGACGCCTGGATCACCCCGCCTGCCTATACCGGCCAGCCACCCGTCTTCCTTTCCGGCCGCGACATCCAAGGGGACAGCCAGGCGGCAGCCGGCAAAGCGCGGGTCCCGCAGAATGCTCAGGCGACGGTCCGCATCAGCGGCGGCAGCGCCGATGAGAAGGTGCTGTTCCGCCGGGCCGATGACGGCACGGTGGTCGACATCGCCATGAACGACCCGACGAAAGCAGAGGGTGAGACACCCCTGGCACCCACGGGCGCTCCGCCCTCCACCACTGCCAACGCCAACGCCAATGCGGCACGCGTCCACGAATGGAAGCTCGACGCAAGCGGCGAGCTTCTGGTCGGCGGGCGGCAATGGGCGATCGACGTCATCCCCGACAAGGCACCGGAAATCGCCTTCGACGGTCTGCCACGCCGCAGCGCCAACGGCGCACTGGAGATCGGCTTTACCGCCAGGGACGATTACGGGCTTGCCAAGGCCTATGCCGAGATCGAACCGCTGGCGGAAAAGGCGGACGCCATTCCGCTCTATGCCCTGCCGGAGTACAAGCTCGACCTGCCGCGCCACAATGCCCGCGACGCCAAGGGCCTGTCGAGCCGCAACATCACCGAGCATCCGCTTTCGGGCCGCAAGGTGAGGATCACGCTCGTGGCGACCGACGGCGCGGGCCAGACCGGCCGCAGTCCGCCGCATGAAATGGTGCTGCCGGCCCGCGCCTTCGTCGAGCCGCTGGCGGCAGCCGTCGCCGAGGAGCGCCAGGTCTTCGCCCTCGACATCCGCGACCTGCGGCAGGCGATCGCCCTCAACGAAGCGCTGACCATCCGGCCCGAGGAAACCATTCCCAACACGACGCACTACCTTCTGCTCCAGTCGGCACAGGCGCGCATGAAGCTTGCCCGCTCGACCGGCGAGCTGGAGAACACCGCCGACTATCTGTGGGAAATCGCCCTTGGCATCGACGGTGGCGAGCTGTCGCTGGCCGAACGCAAGCTGCGCGACGCCCAGCAGGCGCTGGCCGACGCGCTGGAGCGCAATGCGCCGGACGAAGAGATCAAGAAGCTGATGGACGAGCTGCGCGCCGCCATGCAGGAATTCATGACCGCCATGGCCGAGCGCCAGCCGAATGCCGAGGGCCAGCAGCAGCAGTCGGCGCAGAACGTGCTGCGCCAGCGCGACCTGGAAAACATGATGAACCAGATCGAGAACCTGGCCCGCTCCGGCAATCGCGACGCGGCGCGCCAGATGCTCTCCGAACTGCAGCGCATGATGAACAACCTGCAGGCCGGACGCCCGCAGCGCGGCGGCCAGCAGCAGGAGAACAGCCAGGTCCGCCAGCAGATCGACAAGCTCGGCGAGATCATGCAGGACCAGCAGAAGCTGATGGACGAGACCTTCAAGCTCGACCAGGCGCTGAAGGACCGCATGCAGCGCGGCGACCCGGGCGACGGCGAGGACGGCGAATTCCTCGAGCAGATGCCGCCAGAGGGCGAAGACGGCCAGCAGCCGCAGCAGGGCCAGGACGGACAGGAAGACCAGCAAGGCTCGCCGACCGACCGGATGACGGCCGAAGAACTGCGCGAGGCGCTGAAGAACCTGCGGGCCCAGCAGGACACGCTGGGCAAGAAGCTGGACGAATTGCAGAAGGGCCTCGGCGACCTCGGCGTCAAGCCGGGCGAAGGCTTCGGCCAGGCCGAGCGCGAGATGCGTGGCGCCGGCGAGGCGCTCGGCAAGAGCCAGGGCGAGCGGGCGGTGGAAGGCCAGGGCAAGGCGCTCGAAGCGCTGCGCCAGGGTGCGCGCGACATGATGAACCAGATGATGCAGGCAATGCGCGGCCAGCAGGGGCAGGGCGAGCAGCAGGGCCAGGGCCAGGGCAACCAGACCGGCCGCGACCCGCTGGGGCGCCCGCGCGCCACCACGGGCCCGGACTTCGGCGAGCGCGTCAACGTGCCCGACGAGATCGACGTGCAGCGGGCGCGGGAAATCCTCGAAGCAATCCGCAAGAAACTCGGCGACAATGCCGGCCCGGAATTCGAGCGCCGCTATCTCGAACGGCTTCTCGACATCCAGTAGGGTAACTGCCGGTCCAACCGGGTTCGCCTGTCAGTCGGGTTCGGATCTCGGCGCTTCCGATCTACCAGGGAGTGGTGCCGCCGGGCTCCACGAAGCGACCGGACCCGAGCTCTTCCAGCGCAAATCGCACGGGGAGTCGCGCGCCTTCCTGCGGGGTCATCGTGCCGTAACCCGTGAGATCGGTCTTGACGAACCCGGGGCTTACCGAATTTACCGCAATGCCCGATCCGCGCAGCTCTTCGTGGAGCTGGACCGTCAGCATGTTCAGCGCCGCCTTCGACGCATTGTAGCCGATGAACTGCGCCGAATAGTAAGGCGATTGCGGATCGCCGTTCAGCGCCAGCGAGCCAAGCGAACTGGCGAGGTTGACGATCCGGGCGGTGCCGGCCGAACGCAACAGCGGCAGCATGGCCTGGGTGACGGCGAGCGTGCCGAAGAAATTCGTCTCCATGACCCGACGCACCGCGTCGAGCGACGCCTTGCCTGGCGGACCGTCGGCAGGGTCGAAAATGCCGGCATTGTTGACGAGGATGTCGAGCTTGCCGTGCGTCTCGCCGATCTGTCCGGCGGCCGCGACGATCGATGCAGGATCCAGCAGGTCGAGCGCAAGGACCTCCGCCAACAGCCCCTCGCCGGCGAGATCTGCTGCTGCCGCGCGGCCCCGTTCCGCGTCGCGCGCGCCGATGATGACATGGATACCCGCCTCGGCGAGCTGCCGGGCGATTTCGAGGCCGATTCCCTTGTTGGCTCCGGTAGCAAGTGCAATCCGTGTATCGGCCATCCGAACTCCCTTTCCTTTTGCTGCGATGCCGACAAATATATGAAGGATCGTTCAGTTTGAGGATTCGCTTTTGGCTCCCGCAACGCCCCGAGCCCTGACGCCCCGGAAAAGGCCGCGTCAGGCACGCGCCACCGCCACGGTGGATGCGATATTCGAAGCGACCATTCAGGTTTTGCTGAGCGCTGGACCGCATCGTTTGACCACCACGCGGGTGGCCGAGCGGGCCGGGGTCTCGGTCGGGACGATGTACCAGTATTTTCCGCACAAGCAGGCGCTGATCTATGCGTTGAACGAACGCTATCTTGAGGTCCTGGCGGGAAAGATCGAGACGACATGCCGAGCGTCTCACGGCGCACCCGTCGGGAGGATGGCCGAAGCGCTCATCGACACCTACTGGCGGGCGAAGACGGAACGGGCCGATGTGACGCGGGCGTTATACCGGTCCGTGGTCGAACTGGACAACGAAGCGCTGATCGAGACCTTCGCCCGACGGGTCGATGCGGCGACCGTCGCCATGCTCCGCACAGCCCCGGATGCGCGCTTCGAGAATGTCGAGCACGTCAATCTGACGCTCGTGACGGTCATATTCGGAACGGTGCGCAACGCCTTCGAGCGGCAGCTTTCGGAAGATGAGGCCGCTGCATTGCGGGCTCAGCTGACCTCGATGTGCCAGGCCTATCTGAAAGCGCAGATAACCGGGGAGACCTGACGGTCCGTCGCGATCAAGAGCTGCGACGGGCGCAGTTCACTGGGCGAGCGCCATGGCGACGGCCTTGCGGATGTCGGGAAGGGCGAAGGGTTTCGAAACCACGTCGACGATCTTGGCCGACAGGTCGTCTGCCCGTTCGCGCTGTTCGGCATAGCCGGTCATCAGCAGGATCTTGAGGTCGGGAAAGGACGAGGCGGCGCGGTGGGCAAGCTCGATGCCATCCATCACCGGCATGCGGATATCCGACAGCAACAGATCGAAGCTCTCTTCCGCAAGGCGTTCGAGCCCTTCGGCACCGTCGGCGGCCTCGAAGGTCTCGTGACCGTCGAGACGCAACGCGCGGGCCACGAAGGAGCGCAGCGAATCTTCGTCTTCCGTAATGAGGATTTTCGCCATGATCGCCTTGCTCCGGGTCCATTCATTGTCCGAGAGCGAAATCACCAGAGTTTCGTTTGCGATCGGTAAACGCCAAGGGGGCTGACCGCCCCCATGGTTAACAACTGCTCTTCGCTCCGGGGCGACACTTCGCCCGGGGGGAAAGGCTCAGGCCTCGTCAACGTCTCCGGTGACGACCCCGACGAAGGGCAGTTCGCGGAAGGCATAGGCGACGTCCATGCCGTAGCCGACGACGAAATAGTCCGGGCATTCGAAGCCGACATAATCGGCCTCGAGCTGTTCCACGCGCTTCACCTTCTTGTCGAGCAGCACGGCCAGCGACACGTTGGAGGCACCGCGCTCCAGGAGCAGTTCCTTGGCAAACTTGAGCGTGCGGCCGGATTCGAGGATGTCGTCGATCAGCAGAACGTCGCGGCCATGCACGTCGCTGTCGATGTCCTTGACGATCCTGACCCCTTGCGAGACGGTACCCGTGCCATAGCTGGACAGGGTGATGAACTCGACCTCGGGCGCAAGCCCGACATCGTGCAGGGCACGGATGAGGTCGGCGGCGAAGATGAACGAGCCCTTGAGGACCGCGATCACCAGCAGGTCGTTCGCCGGACCCTTGGCGATTTCGGCGGCGAGCTGGTGGTTGCGCTCATCGATCTGCCGGGCGGTGTAGAGCGGCTCGATGTTTTTTCCGCGGACGACGGGCATGGCTTACTCCTTTGAGCGCTGCGGCTGGGCCGGACGTCACGGCCGGTCATGGAAAGTGTTGGCCGATAGCACAGTCGGGGGCGTCAGGCACCCGATTCCTCGAAGGAAAGCCTGAGTTCCGGCGTTTTTCCACCGGGATGCAGCAATCGCGCCGTGATGCCGCGGCTGTGGCCCGCGTCGATCTCACCGACCGGTGTGGCGATATAGGTGCTGGCGATGACCTGTCCGCCGGCGATCAGGTCGGCCCTGAGCTTCGGCACCTGGCTTTTCGCCGCACTGCGGTTTTCGATGATGGCATTGACCTGGAGAATGCGCATGCCGTCGGCGTCACGCGGGGTGAGGCTGACATGGGTGATGTCCAGCGGACCGGCACTCGCCTGCTCCGCCGGGCTCCCGACGATCAGGCCCGCAAGCGCGAAGATCACCACGAAGACCAGGGCGACGAAGGCGGCAAAGCCGCGATCGGAAAAGGATTGCAGCGCCTTCTCGGTACGGCGCAGCGACCCGCCGGCAAGGCTCGCCCAGCGGTTGACACCGGCGGCGCGGCGGTCGGATCCAGAGAACCGGCGATTGTCGTTGGAGCTTCGTGCAGCGTCCGGCCGGCGCGGCACCTCGCGCGTCGTGACGGGCACGGAGACGAAATGTGCATCGATCACGTCGGCCGAGGCACTCAGGATGGATCTCTGCGGACGCCGGGGTCGCGCGGGCGGCAGAAGGTCGACTTCCGGCGTCGCCGGCCCTCGTCTCGAGCGGAATGCGTTCATCTTTCCGGTGCCTTTCGCATAGACCCGCCGACCGGCCAAATCTGGGCATTGAAACGAATCCCCTCCAGTCGTAAATTCAAATGGTTAATGCTTCGAAAAGATGCGTCGGAAGGCGCCATCTTTCGGGCGGAATTTACCGGCTGTTAACCCTCTTCGTTAACATGGTGCAGACCCACGCGATCTGTCAGACTGGCTGAACCCTTGATCCACTTCGAAAATGTCGGCTTGCGCTATGGAATGGGACCGGAGATCCTCCGCGACCTGACCTTCGATATTCCGAAGCGTTCCTTCCAGTTCCTGACCGGCCCGTCTGGCGCCGGCAAGACGACGCTGCTGCGCCTGCTGTTCATGTCGCTGCAGCCGACGCGCGGACTGATCCGCAGCTTCGGCCGCGACATCACCAAGATCCCGCGCGCCGAACTGCCCATGCTGCGCCGACGCGTCGGAATCGTCTTCCAGGATTTCCAGCTGCTCGATCACCTGACCACCTACGAGAACGTCGCGCTGCCGCTGCGGGTTCGCGGCAAGGAAGAGACGGGCTATCGCGGCGACGTGCTGGAACTGCTGAAATGGGTGGGCCTCGGCGAGCGCATCAACGTTCTGCCGCCGGTCCTGTCGGGCGGTGAAAAGCAGCGCGTGGCGATCGCCCGCGCCCTGATCGACCGGCCGGAGATCCTGCTGGCCGACGAACCGACAGGCAATGTCGACCCGCCGATGGCGCGGCGCCTGCTCAGCCTTTTCCTCGAATTGAACCGTCTCGGCACCGCCGTGGTGATCGCCACCCACGATCTCGCGCTGATGGACCAGGTCGACGCCCGGCGCATGATCCTCACAGACGGGCGGCTCGACATCTATGACTGAGCGCGACCAGAACGACCGGCGCGCACCGCGCGCGGCCGCCACCAAGCCCCAGGCACCGCGCCGGACCGAGATGACGGTCAGGCCGACAGGCCCGATCCTGCCGCCCTCCAACATCCAGGGCAATGCGCTGCTGGTGGTGATCGCCATCATGGCCTTCCTCGCCTGCCTGACGCTCGGCGCCGTCAGCATGGTGCGCGCCACCGCGGCCGGCTGGCAGAGCCAGATCGCCCGCGAGATCACCATCCAGATCAAGCCGGACGACGGTCTGGACATGGATAAGGCGCTGATCAAGGCGCGCGACCTGGCGCTGACCTTCGTCGGCACGAAGGAAGGCCAGATCATGGACGACGAGGCGACCGCCCGGCTGCTGGAGCCGTGGCTGGGCACGGGCCTCGACCTCAATGAACTTCCGGTGCCGCGCCTCGTCATCGTCACCATCGACGAAGCCAACCCGCCCGACTTCGCCGCCATGCGCGACCTGTTGAAGACCGAGGTGCCGCAGGCCTTCCTCGACGACCACCGCACCTGGGTCGACCGCCTCGTGCAGATGGCGCGGACCACCGTGCTGATCGGATCCGGCGTCCTCGTGCTCGTCTTCACCGCCATGGTGCTGACCGTGGTCTTCGCCACGCGCGGCGCGCTGTCGGGCAATCGCCATATCATCGAGGTGCTGCACTTCGTCGGCGCCGAAGGCTCGTTCGTCGCCCAGGAGTTCCAGAAGCACTTCCTGAAGATCAGCCTGAAGGGTGCCGCCGCCGGCGGTCTTCTGGCGGCCGGCCTGTTCGCACTCGCCGGCTACTGGCAGAGCCGCTCGCTCGCCACGCCCGAGAGCGACCAGGCGGCGGCCCTGTTCGGCACGTTTTCCATCGGCTATCTCGGCTATCTGGGGATTTTCGCGACCATGATCGTGATCGCGCTCCTGACCACGCTGACGGCGCGGCTGACCGTGATCCGGACGATCTACGAGATCGACCTCATCCGCTCCGACCCGGCACGCACCGACGGCCTGCTGGGCGACTGATGCGGCGAATGCCTGTTGAATGCCACAAAGCCGCCTGTTCCGCATGGAATAAGCAAGCTATGCACGTATCATGACGATGGGTCAGATGAGTCGCGACAGAGCATTCCGCGAGCAACAGCCGCAGCATAGCGCCGGCGGCCTTTTCGCCCGCCGGGGACGCTTGCGCCGCGTTTTGCGCTATGGCGGGCTGGCCGCCATCTTCCTCGTCGCCGTCTTCCTCGCCGGTTTCCTGTGGTTCGCCGATTCCGTGACCACGCTTGCCCCGCCCTCCCAGGCACGCGCCGATGCGATCGTCGTGTTGACCGGCGGCTACCAGCGCATCGACCAGGCGGTCGAACTGCTGCGGCGCGGTTCCGGTCGCCGCCTGCTCATTTCCGGCGCGCATCCGACGACCTCGCCGGCCCAGATCCGCAAGATGACGCAAGCCTCGCGCGATCTGTTCGATTGCTGTGTCGATGTGGGCTACGAAGCGCTCGACACGATCGGCAATGCCAACGAGATCTCGCGCTGGATCCACGATCACGGCTACACCTCGGTCCTCGTCGTGACCAACAACTACCATATGCCGCGTAGCCTGATGGAACTGCGCCGCAGGGATCGGGCAACGACCTATATTCCCTATCCGGTGGTCAATTCCGACCTCAAGCACACCGACTGGTATGCCGAGCCCGACGTGCTGCGCACGCTGCTGTCGGAATATGGCAAGACGCTGATCGCCTATGCCCGCGGCCTCATCGGCTGGGGCAGCGGCGACGGGCTGCGCTCGACGGCGAAAATCGCCAAGACCTCCGGCTGAGCCGCCGAGGAAATCCCGCGACGGCGCTTTTTATCCTGGGCGAATTGCGATAGGGACGTTTTCACGCCCGCCCGAGGAAAAGCGCCTTATGATCATCCTGCGTTCCATCCTGTTCAACACGCTCTTCTACACCAGTCTGATACTGCAGATGGTGCTGCAGTCGCCGTACTATTTCCTGGCGTCGCGCAAGAAGGCCTTCGCCATCCCGAAGAACTGGGCGCGCTCCAACCACTGGCTGATGGAAAAGATCGTCGGCACCACCTTCACAGTGGAAGGCCTGGAGAACATCCCGCAGGGCGGCTACATCCTGGCGCCGAAGCACCAGTCCCTGTGGGACACCTATGCGCTGCTCCCCTGGCTCGACGATCCGGTCTACATCCTCAAGCGCGAACTGATGTGGATCCCGATCTTCGGCTGGTATGTCGCCCGCCAGAAGATGATCCCGGTCGATCGCGGCGCCCGCGGCAAGGTGATGGTCAAGGTCATGGAACGGGCCAAGCAGGAAATGGCGGCCGGCCGCCAGTTGATCATCTATCCGGAAGGCACCCGCCGCCCGGCCGGCGCCGAGCCCGCCTACAAGTACGGCATCGCCCGCATCTACCGCGATCTCGACGTCCCGGTCGTGCCCGTCGCCATGCATCCGGGCCTGTTCTGGCCGCGCCGCAAGTTCCTGCGCTTCCCCGGCCATTTCAAGGTGAGGATCCTGCCGCCGATCGAGGCGGGACTGGACCCCGACGTGTTTTACCAGACGCTGATCGAAAAGCTGGAAAAGGCGAGCGATGAACTGCTGATCGAGACCGTGCGCGACAACCCGCAGGTGCCCCTGCCGCCGACGGCCGTGCAGCGGCTCAAGGAGTTGCAGGCGGAACAGACGGCCTGAACGTCAGGCCACGATGTTTTCGAGCCGTTCGATTTCCGCGACCACCTGTTCGAGCCAGTGGTCGCGGATGCCCATTTCCTGCAGATGCGCGACCGTGTTCGCCACATAGACCGGATTGGGCCCGGAGACGCCGACCGCCTGGTTGACGATGCGCGCCGCTTCCTCGATCGAAACCGCACCGCCATATTGATGATGGGCACGATCAACGACGTAGGTCAGCGCCTGTACCTTGCGACCGTCATCGAGCCTGACGGGCAGAATGCGCTCAAGGTAGACGAAGGTCACCAATTCGCGCTGGCGCAGGTATTCGATCGTCTCTTCACGGTCACGCAACGCCACCCGGAAGGCAAGGCCACGGCAGGACCCGCCACGGTCGAGGCCGAGCACCAGACCGGGCGTTTCCCTCGTCCCTCGATGATGCCAGGATCGGACGCAGAGCGACCGCCGATAGCCGATCATCCGGCCCTGCATCCGCTCCTCGTAGGAAAAGCCCGGATTCCACATCAGCGATCCGTAGCCAAACACCCAAAATTCGTCCATATCGCCGGTCATTCCAGAATACCGGCCGGATTGCCGGATCACCATTTTACGTTTGGAGCGCCAGATGGCAACGTCGCGTGAGGAAAACCGCAGTCCCGCCACCCGCAAGGTCGTGCGACTCGGCATCGCCGTCGCCGTCGGCATGCTCGTCTATAGCGGCTTGTGGTTTGGCGCGGCAGGGGCGCTGGAAAAGAAACTCGCCGCGATCCTTAGCGGCGACAACCCGGCCGCCATCGAGGCCGCCTGTCCGGACATGAACGTCGGCGGCTATCCCTTCCGCATCGGCGTGACCTGCACGGCGCTTTCGGTCGACGACCATTTCCACGGCCTTTCGGCCACGTTCGGCGCCTTTCGCTCGGCGGCCCAGGTCTATGCGCCGGGCCACGTGCTGTGGGAACTGGAGGGACCGGGGCAGTTGCGCTCCAGTCTCGGCTTTTCGCTGGCGCTGCAATGGTCGCAGATGCGCTCGAGCCTCAACACCGGTCTGTCGGGCATCGACCGCAGCTCGATCGAGGTCAAGGACCTGCAATCCCTGCTGACGGCGCAGGTCGACGGAGAGACCATCGAGACAAAGACCCCGCATGCCGAGGCGCATGTGCGCCGTTCCGGCGATGATCTCGATCTGGCGGTCCTTGCCCGGGACGCGGTTCTGTCGCTGCATGGCCAGCCTCCGCTTCTGCCGCCGCTCTCGGCGAGCATCGACATGACCCTGATCGGCAAGGCGAAATATCTCGATCTCGAGGGCGACCGCGGCGAAGGGCTCTACGGCAGCGAAGGTGAGATCCGCCGGTTCGTCGCCGACATGGGCGAGGGGCGCGTATTGACGCTTTCCGGCCCGGTGTCGATCGGCACGGACGGCATGCTGTCGGGCAAGCTCCACGTCGAGATCGAGGGCATCATGGCCTGGCAGGAGACCCTGCGGAATGCGTTTCCGGACGAGCGGGAAACGATAGACAATGCCGCCAGTGTGCTCGGGGCGCTGTTTTCCGGCAAGGACAAGGGCAGCGCCGACCTGACCGTGACCAACGGCGTGGTCTCGTTGGGCATCTTCCCGATCGCCGTCCTGCCGCCCCTCTGAGTTGGGCGGTCAGGCCTTCTTGTCGAGCGAGTGGCGGCCGAAGTCCGGCACGTCGACGTCCTGGCCGGCCTCGATGATCGAGCGGCGGACGGCGCGCGTGCGGGTGAAGAGTTCGAACAGCTTGTCGCCTTCGCCCCAGCGGATCGCCCGCTGCAGATAGGCGAGATCCTCGGAAAAACGCGCCAGCATTTCGAGGATGGCATCCTTGTTGTGCAGGCAGACGTCGCGCCACATGGTCGGGTCGGAGGCGGCGAGACGGGTGAAGTCGCGGAAACCCGAGGCCGAATACTTGATCACTTCCGATTGCGTCACCGTCTCCAGATCGTCGGCCGTGCCGACGATGTTGTAGGCGATGATGTGCGGCAGGTGCGAGACGATTGCGAGCACCTTGTCGTGATGCTCCGGATCCATCTCGTCGATCTTGGAGCCCAGCGCTTCCCAGAAGGCCTTGAGCTTGGCAAGGGCTGCCGGATCGGTTCCCGGCAGCGGCGTGAAGATGCACCAGCGGCCCTGGAACAGGCCGGTGAAGCCGGCGTCGGGGCCGGATTTTTCCGTACCCGCCAACGGGTGGCCGGGGATGAAGTGCACGGTCTTCGGCATGTGCGGCGCCATCTGGGCTATGACGGAAGCCTTGGTCGAGCCGACATCGGTGACGATCGCGCCGGGCTTCAGATGCGGGGCGATCTGCCGGGCGACCGCTTCGGACGCACCGACGGGCACCGAGACGATGACGAGATCGGCCCCTTCGACGGCATCCGCCGCCGACAGCGCGTAGGAGGTTCCCAGCTCAAGTTCCTCGGCACGCTTCAGCGTTTCGGCGCTGCGGGTCGAGACCACGACCTCGCGGGCGAGGCCTAGCGCCTTGACGTCGCGGGCGATCGAGGAGCCGATCAGGCCGATGCCGATCAGCGCGATGCGGTCGAACATGGGCTCCGGCATCAGGAACGCCCCATGAACTCGGTGAGCGCGCCGATGACGCCGCGATTGGCCTCTTCGCTGCCGATCGTCATGCGCAGCGAATTGGCAAAGCCGTAGCCCTTGACCGCACGCAGGATGAAGCCGCGGCTGGTGAGGAAGTCATCGGCTTCCGCCGCACGCTTGCCGTCGACCTCGGGGAAATGGATCAGCACGAAATTGGCAACCGACGGCGTGACCTTGAGGCCGAGCGCGGAAAGCGCCGTGGTGACCTTCTCGACCCAGGCGAGATTGTGCTCGACGGCCATCGCGACGAAATCCTGGTCGCGCACGGCGGCGGCTCCGGCGGCGATCGCCGGCGCGTTCATGTTGAACGGACCGCGCACGCGGTTCAGCGCATCGATGATCTCCAGCGGCGCATAGGCCCAGCCGACGCGCAGCGCCGCAAGCCCGTAGACCTTGGAGAAGGTGCGGGTCATGACGACGTTGCGGGCTCCGGAGACGAGCTCGATGCCGGCCTGGTAGTCGTTGCGGCGGACATATTCCGCATAGGCCGCATCCAGCACGAGGATGACATTGCCCGGCAGTCCGGCATGCAGCCGGCGGATCTCGCTGACCGGCACATAGGTGCCGGTCGGATTGCCCGGATTGGCGAGGAAGACGATCTTCGTCTTCTCGGTGACGGCGGCGAGGATCGCATCGACGTCGACGGTGCAGTCCTTCTCCTTGACCACGACCGGGGTCGCGCCCGCACCCATGATCTGGATCTTGTAGACGAGGAAGCCGTGTTCGGTGATGATGCCCTCGTCGCCCGCGCCGAGATAGACATGGCAGAGCAGGCCGAGCAGTTCGTCGGAGCCGTTGCCGCACAGGATGTTGGCCTTGTTCAGCCCGTGCACTTCGGCGATCGCCTCGCGCAACGTCGTGGCCTGGCCGTCGGGATAGATTTCCAGATGGCCGGCGCTCTGCTTGAACGCGTCGATCGCCTTCGGGCTCGGGCCCATTGGCGTCTCGTTCGACGACAGCTTGAAGACCCGTGCGACGCCGGGGGCATGCTCCTTGCCGGGCACATAGGCGGCAATGTCGAGGATACCCGGACGCGGGGTGGGCTTCATGATGTCGCTGCTCATCGAACTGGCTTTCTGTCGTTGAAAACACGGGCGGGCGCCCGGCGATAGGGGATGAGAGCCCTTAGAACGGAAAGGCGGTTTTGTCGAGGGTCGAGGCGGTCGCAGCCACCGGCCGCGTCAGGCCTTGCCGTCCGATCGGGCCCGCGTGGTCGGCACGCCCTGCGGCGCCAGAACCGGGGCGAAGACGCGCCTGGAGGCCCGCGACGCGACCGGCAGGCCCTGGTAGAGCCGCTTCTGCGCCTCGACGACGATCACCCCGGAAAAGGCCGGCCAGAGCATGCGGCCCATGCGCTCGAAGCTGCTGCGCAGTTTCAGCAGGGCGCGGATCTTCGACGGTGGGAAGAACAGCGCCTCGGCGCTGGCGCCGGGGGTGAAATTGGTTTCGCGCAGCAGCGCCGTCAGCTGGCCGCGCGAATACGGCCGGCCCGAGCCGAAGGGTGTGTGCTCCATGCGCGCCCACACGCCGCGCCGGTTCGGCACGACAATGACGAGACGCCCGCCGGGGGCCAGCACCCGCCAGACCTCCTTCAGCGTCTCGCGCGGGTTTTCGGCGAATTCCAGCGAATGGACCATCAGCACCCGGTCGATCGAGGCGTCCGGCAAGGGCAGTTCCTCGTCGAACACCAGGGCCGTGGCCGAGGGTTCGCCCACCGGCCAGTTCACCGCCCCCTGCCCGGCCGGCATGAAGGCGAAGGTACGCTCGGTATCGGCGCGGAAGCGGTCGAGAAAGGGCACGGCATAGCCGATGCCGACGAGCCGCTCCTGCGGCAGGCGCGCCCACAGCGACGACAACGCCATGGCGATCGACTGCTCCGCCATGCGGCCCAGCATGGTATGGTAGAATTGGCGGAGATCGACGATATCGACATGCATGGCGCCATTGTTAGCAGGCGGCGGATGGACTTCAAGGCTGAAGGCGCTACATTTCGCCCAAGCAAGCAGAAGGGACCCCGACCTGATGAAACCCCTCGATCTCGACGTCTTCCCCTGCCGAAGCGACAATTTCGGCGTCCTCGTCCACTGCCCGGAAAGCGGCGTGACCGCTTCGATCGATGCGCCGGAGCTGGATGCCATCGTGGCGGCCGCCGAACGGCGCGGCTGGAAGATCACCCACATCTTCACCACCCACCATCACGGCGACCATGTCGAGGCGAACCTGGCGCTCAAGGAGAAATACGGCTGCGAGATCATCGGCCCGCGCGAGGAGGCGCTGGCGATCCCCGGCCTCGACCAGGCGGTCGCCGACGGCGACAGCTTCGACTTCGGCGGCCATACAGTGCGGGTAATCGAAACGCCCGGCCACACCGCCGGTCATGTCTGCTACCACCTGCCCGACGACAAGCTGCTGTTTGCCGCCGACACGCTGTTTGCGCTGGGCTGCGGCCGGCTGTTTGAACGGCCGGCGACCGACATGTGGCATTCGCTGCAGAAACTCGCCGCCCTGCCGGACGAGACCGCGGTCTATTTCGGCCATGAATATACGCTGTCGAACGCCCGCTTCGCCCTGACGATCGACCCGGAAAACGAGCGGCTGAAGACCCGCGCCGCCGAGATTGAGGCAAAGCGACAGAAGGGCGAGTTCACCATTCCGACGACGATCGGGCTGGAGAAGGAAACAAACCCCTTCCTGCGCGCCGCCGACCCGTCGATCCGTCGCAACCTCCTGATGGAAGGATCGAGCGACGAGGAAGTGTTCGCCGAGATCCGCAAGCGCAAGGATCATTTCTGATGGATGCCGAGGCCGTGATCGAGGCCCTCGGCATGCAGCCGCATCCCGAGGGCGGCTGGTTCGTCGAGACCTTTCGCGACGCAGCCGGCGGGCCGCGTGGCCATTCGACGGCGATCTACCATCTGCTGAAGGCGGGCGAACGGTCCCACTGGCACCGGGTGCGCGACGCGGTCGAGGTCTGGCACTACCACGCCGGCGCGCCGCTGGCGCTTTACAGCGCGCCTGAGGGAACGGCCGTCGAAACCATTGTGCTCGGTGCCGATCTTTTGCGCGGCGAGAGACCGCAGGCGATCATTCCGGCCAATGGCTGGCAGGCGGCCGAAAGCCTCGGCGACTACACGCTGGTCGGCTGCACGGTGGCGCCAGGCTTCGACTATGCGAGCTTCGAGATGGCGCCGCCCGGCTGGATGCCGGAGGAGAGCCGGCAGGCGGACGCTTAACGCGTTTCGGCTAGGAGGCGAAGGCGACGACCGCAAGCGTCAGCACGACCTGCGCGGCGAAATAGCTGGCCCAGACGTAGAGCGCGGCGAGCCGGCGCATCGGATGGCTCTTCTCCATCCTGAAGGTCTCGACCGCCAGCACCGCATCGGACGACAGGAAGAGTGCAGCACCGACGAAAACCGCAATCGGCGGCACACTGAGCGACAGGATCGCCATGGCAGCGATCGCCGTTGCATAGGCCAGCACGGCCGGTGCGAGCCTGCCCGCGGGGCGCCACAGATAGGCCACCAGCAGCACGGCAAGGGCGACCGAAAGACCGGCAGCGGAGAGCCGCCAGGCCTCGCCTGTCAGGATCCGGAGATCGCCGATTTCATAGAACAGCGCACCATAGGCGATATGGGCGAGCAGGAAGGACGAGAGCCCGCCCATGAAGTTCTTCTCGCCTTCATAGGCCAGGAAGGCGTCGCCGAGCGCACTCAAGGCCAGCCCCAGCACCATGAGGTCCGGCGCCTCCATCAGGAGCGCATAGAGCGCCAGAAGCGAGACCGGCAGCGTCTTCCACAGCGCCCGGCGGGGGCTGGCCGGCTTCGGCAGAATGGCGAAATAGGACAGGCCGATCAGCACCGCGAGGGCAAGGACGATCGTCGCGAAGATCTCCATCGCCGCCTCTCCCCCGGTCACGCGTCCGCTTCGGCCTTGGCCGGCCGGCGGATCATGTCCTGCGCCGCGAGGATGGCGCCGCCGGTGATCAGCACGCAGGCGATGGCGATGCGCAGCGAAGGTTCGGCAAAGCCGAAGAGGGTGAGGATCAGCGTCGACAGGAGCGGCGCCGCATAGCTCGACGCGCCGAGGATCTGGATGTCGCCGTTCTTCACCCCGTGGTCCCAGGCGTAGAAGGCCAGGCCGACGGGGAAGATGCCGAGGCCGACCACGGCCGCCCATTGCGACAGGTTTTCCGGCCAGACGGTGGTCTCAAGGCCGAGGTGGCAGAGCGCCGACAGGACCGAGGTGGCCAGGCAGAAGCCGGTCACGACATCGGTCGAGACGGCCTCGAAGCGGCGGGTGATCAGCGAGTATCCCGCCCAGGTGAAGGCGCACAGGAAGGCGGCGAGATAGCCGAAACCATAGGCCGGATCGAAATCGATGCCGTTCTTGGCGACGATCAGCACCGTGCCGGCAAGCCCCGCGAGCGCGCCGACCACATGATACCAGCGCAGGCGTTCACCCGGCAGCAATGCGGAGCCGACGACGATCAGCAGCGGCCAGAGATAGGCGATCAGCCCCGCCTCGACCGCCGGCGCGTTGCGCAGCGCCGTGAAGTAGAGGAAATGATAGCCGAACAGCCCGACCACGCCGGTCAACCAAACCTTGGCCGGCTGGCGCAGCTGGCGGATGCGCTCAGGCTTCAGGATGAAGGTGATGATGCCCGGCAGGCTGCCGATGGCAAAGGTGATCGCCGAGAGCTGGAAGGGCGGCATCGTGCCGGACGCGGCCGTCATCAGTGCGAGAAACGACCACATCAGAATGGCGGTGAACCCGATAAGCGTCGCCCTGGTCTTCACGTCGTCTCCCCTCGCGGGGTTCAGACCCGCGGCCCTCAGTCGTCGAAACCGACCGCCGATACATAAATGGTTCCCATTTGTGTGGGAACGCGTGCATAGACTGGAGCATATACCTTCAGGGTGCCGGTCTTGGCAAACCAGATTTCCATGCCCTCGGCCTTGCGCAGGTACTCGATGTCCTTGCGTCCCTTGCGGAAACCGGACTTCGGCACATAGCGGATCGAGCAGACGATCGCCTCGTTCTCGACATCGTCGATCGTGAAACTTTTCCGCCCCTTCGGCGTGAGCACGAGATCCATGCGGCTCTCGCCGTCATAGATCGGCAGGGTGCGCGGACAGGCCGCCTCGCCCTCCGGGATGATGAGCCCGCTGATCGGATCAAGCACCGATTTCAGGTCCTCGGGTCCGACGGCAATCCAGTTCCGCGGCCGGCGCTTCGGCTCGGGATGAACGATCGTCTCGGTGACGTCGCCGGCGCTGTAGCGCACGTCATAGGTCTGCTTCTTCTTGCCGCTCTGGTAGACCAGCGTGTAGCGATCGGCCTGCATGCGATCACCGGTCAAGGTTCCCGAAATATCGGTCCGGGCGGAAATCTTGGTGATGACGTTGACGATGGCCGAGGAGTTGAAGCTGCCGGTGATCGTGTAGTTCTTCTGGTTGACCTCGGTGACGAAGGAGGCCCGGGCGATCGGAAGCGCCCCGAGCGTCACACGGTAGTCGGTGCGATAGCGCACGCTCTCGGCGGCGGCGGGCGCTACGGCGAAAACGAGCAGACTGCAGACAAGGTTCAAGAAACGCAAAGACCGCCCCCCTGAATGCGATCCCGCCCTTTGCAGCCGGCGAGTCGCGATGATAGTCATCCTCGGGTGCGACTATGGCAATAAAATAGCGCGTTTATCCCGAGCGTGCGGGAAAATCCAAGGTTTGGCTTGACGCGCCCGGCCAGTCTGACTATAGAACCGCAACTTTCCAATCAAACGCCGTTGGATTGCCTTGCCGGTATTTTCCCGGAAGCGATGCGATGGCCAAGAAAAATATAGGTGTATCATGTCCCGCAGTTGCGAATTGACCGGCAAGGGCGTCCAGTCGGGCAACAATGTGAGCCACGCGAACAACAGGACCAAGCGCAAGTTCCTTCCGAACCTGTGCGACGTCACGCTGATCTCGGATGCTCTTGGCCAGCGTTACCGCCTGCGCGTTTCGGCAGCGGCTCTCCGCTCGGTCGAACATCGCGGCGGTCTCGACGCCTTCCTCCTGAAGGCCGACGAAACCGAACTGTCGATGCGCGCACGTCTGCTGCGCCGCCAGATCGTCAAGAAGACCGCAGAAGCCGCGTAAGCGACTTCTCCTTTCTTCGACAAGGTACAAGGCTTGAACGGGCGCACCCCGGACAAGCCTTTTCCTTTTCGCCAAATCGTTACTCCAACTGGTGGCATCACCCAGGATAAAAAAATGCTGAAGACACGCCATATCCTTCTCTACAGCCTGCTGATGACGGCGATCGTCGTCGCTTCGAACGTGCTCGTGCAGTACCCGCTCTCGGGCCAGCTTGCCGGCATCGCGCTCGGCGACCTTCTGACCTACGGTGCCTTCACCTATCCGGTCGCCTTCCTCGTCACCGACCTCACCAATCGCCAGTTCGGCCCGAAGACCGCCCGCAAGGTCGTGTTCATCGGCTTCGTCGTCGGTGTCGCGCTGTCCTTCGTGACATCGTCGCCGCGCATCGCCATTGCGTCGGGGACGGCCTATCTCGCCGGCCAGTTGCTCGACATCACCGTATTCAACCGGTTGCGGCAGCTCACCTGGTGGAAGGCGCCATTGCTCGGTTCCGTCTTTGGATCGGTGCTCGATACGGTGATCTTCTTTTCGCTGGCCTTCGCGCCGGTCTTCACCCTGATCGGATCGAACGACGATTTCGCCATCGAATGGGCACCGATCCTCGGCATACTCGCAACCGATGCGCCGCGCTGGATTTCCTGGGCGATCGGCGACTTCACCGTCAAGATGCTGGTGGGCGTGGTGATGCTTCTGCCCTATGGCGCCCTGATGAGCATCCTTCGGCCGATGCCGGCCGCCGTGCCGGCCCGCACCGCGCGCTGACAAACGGCTTCAGGCTCGTCGTCGCTCTCAGTCGACGAGCCTGAATTCCAGCATCAGGCTGCGCTGCAGGATCGAGTGGTTATCGTCCGACACGAGGATGATGCGGGTCGAACCGTCGGCACCGGATACGACGTCCAGACCTTCCATATTGTCGATCTCCTCGCCCATGCCTGCCTCGAGGATGATCTCACCGTCGACCACGGCACCCGGCTTGAGGCTCGCGCCGTCGATCCGGCGGATGCGCAGGCCGACCCCGCTGGCGAAGGTGAACCTTCGCTCCAGCAGAAGCAGGTCGCCGTCAGGCAGGAAGTCGCCGTCGGTCACGTCGAAGCCGTCATGGGCCACGACCCGGAACGCTCCCTTCAACGGGCCGTCGAGAATGCCGGCGAACAGGTTGCCATTGCCGTCGACACTCTTCTCCGCCACCGCAACCAGCGCCCCCTGCAGCGGGCTTGCCTCCGGCGAGAGCGCCAGGGTTTCCAGACCGCCATTGTTGCGCAGCTCGCCGACCGGAAACGGCAGCGGAAAGGACATGCGGAACGGCCGCGCGGTCTCGATCGCCGAAAGAGGCCGGTAGCCGGAAATCCGATGCCGCTGCTCGTAGCCGACCAGCACATCGTCGCCGCGGATCGCCAGGCTTTCGGCATCAACGCTGTACTTGCTCTGATCGCCGCGCCCATCGGCATCGAGCATCGAGGCGATGGTCACGTCCGAAAGGCCGGACAGCCTGCCCTGCGCATCACGGCTGATCCGGCCAGAAAGCCAATGCCCCGTGTCGAGGACGCCGAGGAAATGCTCGCCGCCCGACAGGAACCGGATCGCCGACCAGGCGCCAAACAGCGGCTCGGACGAGGAGAGCTCCAGTCCGCCGACAAATTCCAGCGCACCGAAGCGGGTCTCGGTTGACCCCGGACGGAAGGCGGTAATCGCGGTCGCTTCGACCGGTGCCGCTTGCGCGCGCGCGATCTGGGGCGAAGCGGTCCCGGCTGTCAGGGCGCAAAGGAAGACGAGAGGGAGGCAGGATCGCAATATCTTGACCTTGAACTATCCAGGAAACGGCTGGCCCCTTATGCCACGATCGAACCGTGGGTCAAACTGCACCACCCGCGGATGGCGAGGTTCCGACCGCTCCGGCCCCAGTCAGGCACAAGCTCGGCGTGCAAGATTTCCGCCATTGCCTTCAAAGGACGTATTGAGGAACCGCACATGATCGCCATTTCCAACGACACGCAATATTCCACCTCGCCGATGCGCACCGGCCGGACGGCCGACGCGGGCGGCGACGGTTTTTCCCAGGCGCTGCTGTCCTATGGCGGCGGCTCGACCTTCTCGCTCGAGGATGAGAACAGCGTGTCCTACGACACGTCGATCGACGAGGAAGAGCGCACGGAGGCGAAGGACCTGCTCGCGGAATTCTCCAAGTGGGCGCACATGGACGTCGCCGAGATGATCCGCGCCAAATATCTCGAGGACAAGGGGCTGACCGAGGAATCGCTGGCGGCGATGGATCCCGAGGCCCGCAAGGCCATCGAGGAGGAGATCGCCGAACGCATCAAGAACCAGCTGGGCGTCGACAAGGGGGCTACCTCCGGCGAGGTCACGGAACTCGACCAGGCTGACGCCGAGATCTGACGGCGCCGGGCCCAGCCGGGTCCAATCCGTCAGCGGCCGCGGCCGCGCTTTCCGGTGGTCTGCTGGTCTTCGAAAAGGGCCGCGAGCTGCTCGGTCATCGCGCCGGCCAGCTCGTCTGCATCGACGATCGTCACGGCCTTGCGATAATAACGCGTCACGTCGTGGCCGATGCCGATCGCCAGGAGTTCGACCGGCGAACGCGTCTCGATCTGTTCGATCACGGCGCGCAGGTGCCGTTCGAGGTAATTGCCCGGATTGACCGACAGCGTCGAATCGTCGACAGGCGCGCCGTCGGAAATCATCATCATGATCTTGCGCTGCTCGGAGCGGGCCATGAGGCGGCCATGCGCCCACATCAGCGCCTCGCCGTCGATGTTTTCCTTTAGCAGGCCTTCGCGCATCATCAGGCCGAGATTGCGGCGGGAGCGCCGCCAGGGCGCGTCGGCCGACTTGTAGATGATGTGGCGCAGGTCGTTGAGACGGCCGGGCGTCGGCGGCTTGCCGCCGGCCAGCCACTTCTCTCTGGACTGACCGCCCTTCCACGCCTTGGTGGTGAAACCGAGAATCTCGACCTTGACGCCGCAACGCTCCAGCGTGCGGGCGAGAATATCGGCGCAGGTGGCGGCAACCGTGATCGGCCGACCGCGCATGGAACCGGAATTGTCGATCACCAGCGTTACCACCGTGTCGCGGAACTTGGTATCCTTCTCCTTCTTGAAGGAGAGCGGCTGCATCGGATCGATCACCAGACGCGTCAGGCGCGCCGGGTCGAGATAGCCTTCTTCCAGGTCGAATTCCCAGGAGCGGTTCTGCTGCGCCATCAGGCGGCGCTGCATGCGGTTGGCGAGGCGCCCGACCGCGCCCTGCAGATGGGCCAACTGCTTGTCGAGGAAGGCGCGCAGGCGCTCCAGCTCGGCTTCGTCGCAAAGCTCTTCCGCCGTGACGATCTCGTCGAATTCCTGGGTAAAGATCTTGTAGTCGACCTTTTCGTTGAAGTCGTCGAACGGGCTTGCCGGCCGGCGCATCTCACCGGGCGTCTCGCTGTCGTCCTCGCCCTCTTCCGTCATGTCGTCGTCGGAGATCTCGGCGCCGTCCATCTCGCCGTCGTCCATCTGCTCCTGCGAGGCTTCGCTCTCCTCGGCGGGAGCCTGTTCGGAACCGGCCTCCTCCTCGGCGCTTTCCTGGTCTTCCTCGTTGGAGCGCGGCTGGTCCTCGTCGGTCGAGCTTTCGTCCTCGCTCTCCTCGGTGTCATCACCGACATCCTCGGCCATTTCCATGGCGGACAGCATGTGGCGGATCACCCGGGCGAAGGCCTGCTGGTCGTTGATCGCCGACGGCAGGTTGTCGAGATCGGCACCGGCCTTCTGCTCGATGAAGGGACGCCACAGGTCGAGCACCTTGCCGGCCGATTCGGGCGGCTTCTCGCCGGTCAGCTTCTCGCGCACCAGCATGGCGACGGCTTCCTGGATCGGCGCGTCTTCCTGGCGGTTGATGCCGGAGAAATTCGCCTTGGCGTATTTCTCCGCATGCATGGCGTTCATGTTGTCGGCCATGCCGCTCATCCTGAGCGCGCCGATCGATTCGACCCGCGCCTGCTCGACGGCGTCGAACACCAAGCGCGCATCGGCGCCCTGCGGCGCCATGGTCGCATGGACCTTCTGGTCGTGGCAGGCGATGCGCAAGGCCATGGAATCGCCGAGCCCTCGCGTCACCGCGAGTTCATGGGCGGTCGGCTTCTTCGACAGTTCGGGCAGGCGCACGCGCTCGCCGGCAAGGCCGGGCCTCTCGTTGGCGAACACCACCTCGACGTCGGCGCTTCCCGCAACCGAGCGCACGCAGCCGGTTATCGCCCGCCGAAGCGGTTCAACGTCGGGGCCCAAACCGGGCTTTGCTCTCGTATTGTCGCCGCGACCTGCCATCTTGATCGCCCTCTCAGGCGCTCAGGACGATGTTGGCAGCGCTTTCCTTCAGCTCGACGCCGAAGGCCCGCTGATACTGTTCGGCCACCAGCGTGCGCTCGAGTTCGTCGCACTTGTTGAGGAAGGTGACGCGGAAGGCGAAGGCGACATCACCGAAGATCTCGGCATTTTCCGCCCAGGTGATGACGGTACGCGGGCTCATCACGGTCGACAGGTCGCCGTTGACGAAGGCGGAACGCGTCAGATCGGCCAGCCGGACCATGCGCGAAACGGTGTCACGGCCCTGCTCGGTCTGATTGAAGCTCTTCACCTTGGCGAGAACGATGTCGACTTCCTTCTCGTGCGGCAGGTAGTTCAGCGTCGTGACGATCGACCAGCGGTCCATCTGCGCCTGGTTGATCTGCTGCGTGCCGTGATAGAGGCCCGTGGTATCGCCAAGCCCGACCGTGTTGGCGGTCGCGAAGATGCGGAAGGCGGGGTGCGGACGGATGACGCGGCTCTGGTCGAGAAGCGTCAGGCGGCCGGAACTCTCCAGCACGCGCTGGATGACGAACATCACGTCCGGTCGGCCGGCGTCGTATTCGTCGAAGACGAGCGCGACATTGTGCTGGTAGGCCCAGGGCAGGATGCCGTCCTTGAATTCGGTGATCTGCTTGCCGTCCTTCAGGACGATCGCGTCCTTGCCGACGAGGTCGATACGGCTGACATGGCTGTCGAGGTTGACGCGCACGCACGGCCAGTTGAGGCGCGCGGCGACCTGCTCGATATGGGTCGACTTGCCGGTGCCGTGGAAGCCGGAGACCATGACGCGGCGGTTATGAGCGAAACCGGCGAGGATGGCGAGCGTCGTGTCCCGGTCGAAGAGATAGTCCGGATCGAGATCGGGCACGTAGGCGTCACCCTTGCTGTAGGCCGGGACGCGCAGATCGCTGTCGATGCCGAAAACCTCGCGCACCGACACGGTGGTGTCGGGGAGATTGGAAATATCAAGTTCAATTTTGCTCATCGTCTCTCCATGCCGGGCGCCACCGACCGGCCTTCCAAATAAAGCGCGCTGCAAGCACCTTCGATTAACAGAAACCCGCCTGCTTTAACAATTGATACGCCTGAATGACAGCGCGAAAACGCTCTTCCGAACCCCTGTCTCCGCCATTTGCATCCGGGTGGTGTTTTTTTACAAGCTCCTTGTAGCGGCTCTTGATTTCCTGGGCGCTACAATTCGCCGCAAGCCCGAGCGTGTCGAGTGCCTTGGCCTCCAGGCTCTTCAGCTTGCGGGCCTGCGGCTGGGTTCGGCCGCCGCCGCCCTGCTTGACGAAGCCGAAGGGATCCTTGATGCGGGCCTGCGAAGCGGCCGATCCGGAACGCGCGGTCGAATGCAGCGGGCTCGACTTCGCCGCCTTGTTGACGCCGACCGTCCAGGTGGGGCGATGGCCGGTGACCGCCTCCTTCTGGTAGCGGGCGATCTCGGTGTCGGACAGGCCGGAGAAATAATTGTAGCCCTTGTTGTATTCCTTCACGTGCTCGAAGCAGAACAGGAAGAACTGCCCCTCGGCGTTGCGGCCGACGGGTGCGCGATGCACGCCAGGCTTCTCGCAGCCGTCCCACTGACAGGTCGGCGCGGCTTTCTCCGGTTCCGGCTCGCGCTTGCGGCGCGTGCGGATCCGGTCGAAGTATTTTGAGTCGAGTTTCATCTATTGATTATGGTGCCTCCGGCAACCGACAACAAGAATTGACAAATGGGATTGTTCTGGGCTTTGTGAGGCTTTGCCCGGCCGGCTGAGCGCCAAGGAATGCCATGTCTGTACGCACCAGAATTGAGGCGAAACTGCGTGAGGCCTTTGCGCCAGAACGCCTTTTCGTCATTGATGAAAGCAGCCATCATGCCGGTCACCAACCGGGTTTCGACGGTGCGGAAGGAAGCCACATGCGCGTGCGCATCGTGGCCGCGGCGTTCACCGGCATGACGCGCCTGGCGCGCCACAGGGCGATCACGGAATTGCTGCAGCCGGAGATCGACGAAGGCCTGCATGCGCTGGCGATCGAACCCGCAGCACCGGGCGAAGAGACCCGCTGGTAGGCTTTTCGTGCCGTAGGGAAGCGTTGTTGCCTATCACATGGTCCGCAAGCGCCCCGCTGTCAAGCCGAGGCCGCGCCGCCTGGCGCGTTCCCGGCTAGTTCGGTTTGGCGGCGGCTTCCTCGGCCGGACGGATACGCAGCTTGGTGATGCGGTTCTTTTCGCGCTTCATCACGATGAAGCGCTTGCCGTAGAAAGTGAAGGCCTGGCGCTCCTCGGGGATCGACTTCGACTCGTGGATGACGAGGCCGGCGATCGTCGTCGCCTCCTCGTCCGGCAGGCTCCAGTCGAGCGCCCGGTTGAGGTCGCGGATTGGCACGGCGCCATCGACGACGATCGAGCCGTCGGCCTCCTGGCGCACACCCTGGATTTCGAGATCGTGCTCGTCGGAAATGTCACCGACGATCTCCTCGATAATATCCTCGAGGGTCACCAGACCCTGCACTTCGCCATATTCATCGACCACGACGGCGAAATGCATCTTGCGCCGCAGGAAGGCGGCGAGCTGGTCCTTGAGATTGGTCGTATCCGGCACGAACCACGGCTTCTGGGCGATCTTGACCAGGTCGAGATTGCCCGGCTGGACATCGGGCTCGGCCAGCGCCCGCAGCAGGTCCTTGGCATGGACCACGCCGATGATGTTGTCGGTGGACCCGCGCCAGAGCGGCATGCGGGTATAGGGGCTTTCGAGCACGGCGCGCACCGCCACCTCCGGCGGCTCGTCGGCATTGACGGCCCGCATGGCGGTGCGATGGATCATGATGTCCGAGACTTCCAGCTCGCCGAGATCGAGCACCCCGCCGAGACGGTCGCGGTCGGCCTTGTCGAGATGCGTGTCGCGATGCACAAGCTGGAGGGCCTCCTCGAGATCGTCATAGCCTGACAGACCGAGCGTCCGTTGCGACAGCCGGACGCCGGAGAAGCGGAGAAGGCCCCGGATCACCGCATTGACGATACGCGACAGCAAACCCCTTTCGGACGTCATTGGGCCCGCATGTCCTCCAGGAAGGTGAAGACTTCCGAGGCGGGCACGTCGTCGGCGACGAAGGACTGGCCGATGCCGCGGGTGAGAATGAAGGTGAGCTTGCCGCCCTTGACCTTCTTGTCCTGGCCGATCGCCTCCATCAGGAAATCAGTCGAGGGCAGTTCTCCCGGAATCTCGTCCATCGACGTCGGCAGGCCGACCGCTTTCAGGTGCGCTTCGACGCGGGCGACGTCTTCGACGCCGAGCAGATTGAGGCGGTTGGAGAAGCGGTGCGCCAGCACCATGCCGATCGAGACGCCCTCGCCATGCACGAGACGCTTGCTGTCATACTCGGTCGCCGCCTCCAGCGCGTGGCCGAAGGTGTGGCCGAGATTGAGCAGCGCCCGGCGGCCGTTCTCGCGCTCGTCGGCCGCCACGACATCCGCCTTGGCCTGGCAGCTCGCAGCAATCGCCTCGATGCGCGCGGGCCCGCCGGAGAACACCTCCTGCCAATTGCGTTCCAGCCACTCGAAGAAGTCCGACTTGTCGATCAGGCCGTATTTCGCCACTTCCGCATAGCCCGCCCGGAATTCCCGCGAGCTCAGCGAATTCAGCACATCGGTGTCGGCCAGCACCAGATCCGGCTGGTTGAAGATGCCGACGAGGTTCTTGCCGTGGCGGGTGTTGATGCCGGTCTTGCCGCCGACGGAACTGTCGACCTGCGACAGCAGCGAGGTCGGGACCTGGACGAAGCGCACGCCGCGACGCACGATGCCGGCGGCAAAGCCGGTCAGGTCGCCGATGACGCCGCCGCCGAGCGCGATCACCGCGTCGTTGCGCTCGATACGCGCTTCGAGCAAGAGATCGCAGACCTTGGTCAGGTAGTCGAAGCTCTTGGTCTTTTCGCCCGGCGGAAGCGTCAGCGACACCGCCTCGATGCCATCGGTCTGCAGGCTGTCCATCAATTGATCGAGATAGATCGCGCCGACATTCTCGTCGGTGATGATCGCCGCCTTGCGGCCCTTGATGCGGGTGGAAATCTCCCCACCGGCGCGACCGATCAGGCCGGGGCCGATCAGGATGTCGTAGGCGCGCTCGCCGAGCGGGACGTGCACCAGCCGCTCTTCGCTCTCTGTCTTAGTCATCGTTCTTGCTGCCTTTACCGGTATAGTCGAGAATGGCTTCCATCACTTCCCTGACGATCGTCTCCTTGCGCTCGTCGCGCGACTGGATCGTCATGTCGGCCAGAGCATAGATCGGATAGCGCTGGTTCATCAGGTTTTCCAGCGTCTGCTTGGGGTTTTCGGTCTTCAGCAGGGGCCGGTGGTCGCGCTTGTTGACGCGCTCCCACAGCACGTCGAGATCGGCCTTCAGCCAGAGCGAGATCCCGCCCCGCTCGATCTGCTTGCGGGTCTTCTCGTTGATGAAGGCGCCGCCGCCGGTCGAGATGACCCGCGGGCCGGTGCGCAGCAGCCGCTTGATGACCCGGGTCTCCAGCGCCCGGAATTCCTCCTCGCCATAGGCGGCGAAGAGTTCGCTGATCGTCATGCGCGAGACGCGCTCGATCTCGTTGTCGGTGTCGATGAAGGGCAGTCCGAGCTGGCTCGCGGCCATGCGGCCGATTGCCGACTTGCCGGCACCCATCAAACCGACGAAGACGAGATTGCGCCGTCCCAGCGCCGCCCGCGCGCGTTCGCCCAAGGTGGGGGAAACGGGAAATGTGGTTTCGTTCATCGGCCTGTTCGCATCCGTTTCCCAACGGTATTGACAAATGAACGCCAAGCGTCAAGCCATACGCTGGAATGAATGCGATGGCACCATGCCTTGCAAAGCCTTCGGCGCCGGCCCACATGCGGCGCCGCTTGCAGCCCTTTGGACCAGACAATGCCGACGCTCTTTCGCTTTCTCTTCTTTTGCGCCACGATCGTCGGGATGGTCTATCTGGCAATGTGGTCACTCGTTGTCTTCGTCGAGCCGAGCGAGCGCGACGTGACGGTGCGCATCCCCTCCGAGCAGGTCAATCCGCCGGAAGAGCAAGCCGGCCAGTAGGCAGAGGGAGGAAAGCCGTGGCCGACCTGAGCCAGGCCCGCGTCGAGGCCTTCCTGGAGATGATGAGCGCCGAACGCGGCGCCGCCGCCAATACTCTCTCCTCCTACGAACGCGACCTTAACGATCTCCATTCCTTTCTCAACGCACGCCAGGTGAGCCTCGGCTCTGCCGGGAGCAGCGACCTGTCCGCCTATCTCGGCGATCTCGCCAAACGCGGCTTCCAGCCGACCTCGCAGGCGCGGCGGCTTTCCACCATGCGGCAGTTCTACAAGTTCCTCTATGCCGAGGGACTACGCGGCGACGACCCGACCGCAATCCTCGACTCGCCGAAGAAGGCGCGCCCGCTGCCGAAGTTCCTCAGCATCGACGAGGTCGGCAAGCTGCTGACGCTCGCCGAACAGGAGGCAGACCTGCCAGGCCCGGGGCAATTTTCCCGCATCCGCCTGCTGGCGCTGATCGAGCTTCTCTACGCTACCGGCATGCGGGTGAGCGAACTTGTCGCGCTGCCCGTCAAGGTGCTGACCCAGGAAGGCCGCTTTCTCGTCGTCCGCGGCAAGGGCAACAAGGAACGCCTGGTGCCGCTGTCCAAGGCAGCAATTGCGGCCCTTTCCCGCTACGGCGCCGAGATGGCCGCCGAGCGCGGCGATCGCGAACCAAGCCCCTTCCTGTTTCCTGCCGCCAGCAAGGAGGGCCACCTGCCGCGCCAGGTCTTCGCCCGCGACCTCAAGGATCTGGCGATCCGGGCGGGTCTGCCGGCCGCGAGCGTCTCGCCACACGTGCTGCGTCATGCCTTCGCCAGCCACCTGCTGGCCAACGGCGCCGACCTGCGCGTGGTACAGGAACTGCTCGGCCACAGCGACATTTCAACGACACAAATCTATACGCATGTGCTTGATGAACGCCTGCGGGAGCTGGTGCAGACGCATCACCCTCTTGCAAAAAAGGCCAAAAACCTTGATTAGAGCCGTCAACACCGGTGCCAAGCGCCCGAACGGCATAGGGCAAAACGATCGGAACCCGATTTCATGCATAATTATCTCGACTTCGAAAAGCCAATCTCCGACCTCGAAGCTAAGATCCACGAGCTGAAGAAACTCGCGGAAGAGGACGAGAGCATCGACACGTCCGAGGAAATCGGTCGATTGGAAGCCCGTGCCCGCGAGGCGATGGAAGAGATCTACTCGAAGCTCAATGCCTGGCAGAAGACGCAGGTCGCCCGCCATCCGCAGCGCCCGCACTTCGTCGACTACGCTGCAGAACTGTTCACCGACTTCACGCCGCTCGCCGGCGATCGCAAATTCGCCGAGGATGCCGCGATCCAGGCCGGCCTCGCCCGCTTCCGCGGCCAGCCCGTCGCCGTGATCGGCCAGGAAAAGGGCAACGACACCAAGTCGCGCCTGAAGCACAATTTCGGCAGCCCCCGCCCCGAGGGCTACCGCAAGGCGATCCGCGTCATGGAAATGGCCGACCGCTTCGGCCTGCCGGTCATCACGCTGATCGACACGGCCGGCGCTTATCCGGGCATCGGCGCGGAAGAACGCGGCCAGGCCGAAGCGATCGCCCGCTCGACCGAAATGTGCCTCAACCTGCGCGTCCCGATCGTCTCCGTCGTGCTCGGTGAAGGCGGCTCCGGCGGCGCCATCGCGATCGCAACCGGCAACCGCGTCTACATGCTGGAACACGCGATCTATTCCGTCATCTCGCCGGAAGGTGCGGCATCCATCCTCTGGCGCGATTCCACCCGCGCCAAGGAGGCCGCGACCAACATGAAGATCACGGCGGAGGACCTCAAGGGTCTCGGCGTCATCGATGGCATCATTTCCGAGCCCGTCGGCGGTGCGCATCGCGATCCGCAGGCGGTGATCCAGGCGGCCGGCGACGTGATCGCCACGGCGCTCGGCGAGCTTTCGCCCCGTCCGGGCGACCAGCTGCGCTCGGAGCGGCGGCAGAAGTTCCTCAACATCGGCCGCAATCTCTGAGGCGGGCGCCGGCGCCCGTCACAATGCTGCTGTTTTCACAGGCTATGGCGCGAATCCGTTCGGCTTGAAAAGCGTCCTTGGTTTATGATTTGTGAAGACTGTGATCATAAATTAGAAAGGTCCGCTTTCTGACGAAAGCAGTTTTGCCCTGTTCGAGATGAGCCTTTCGCAATGCGCTTGAAATCGACCGCCCTCGCCCTGACCTTCGCCGCCGCCGTTCTTGCCGGCTGCAATGACACGCTTGACAGCTTCGACCCCGCTTCGGTGTCGAACAAGGTCGAACATCCGCTGCCCTCGAGCATCCTGGCTGAAATGAAGGCCAAGGGCATGGAGCGCACCTCGCCGATCGCCATCCGCATCTTCAAGGAAGAGGGCGTGCTGGAGATCTGGAAGGCGAAGACCAACAATCGCTTCGACAAGATCAAGGAATACCAGATCTGTGCCTGGTCTGGCCGCCTCGGACCCAAGGTGAAGGAAGGCGACCGCCAGGCGCCGGAGGGCTTCTATCCGCTCTCGCCCCACCACCTGAACCCGAATTCCAAATACTATCTCGCGATCAACACGGGCTTTCCGAACCGTTTCGACCAGGCGAACGGCCGCAACGGCACCAACCTGATGATCCACGGCGCCTGCTCGTCTTCGGGCTGCTATTCGATGACGGACGCGCAGATCCTCGAGATTTATGCCTTTGCCCGCGACGCGTTCAAGGGCGGCCAGGAGACCATCCAGCTCCAGGCCTTCCCCTTCCGCATGACTGCGGAGAACATGGCACGCCACAAGCATAGCCCGCACTTTGGCTTCTGGGAGATGCTGAAGGTCGGCTACGACAATTTCGAAGTGACCAAGCGTCCGCCGGACGTGGGCATCTGCGAGAAGAAGTACGTGTTCAACCAGCAGGTCGCGGACGGCAAGAGCCTGAGCCCGACCGCCGCCTGCCCGGCCATGACCACGCCGCCCGCCCTGCAGATGGCGCTGGCCTCCTACAATGCCACCTATTCCAAGGACTATGCCAAGGCCCTGAACAAGTTTGACGGCAAGGTCTGGTATGATCCGACCGAGGCCGAACGCAAGGCAATCGTCGCCGACCAGCGCAAGGGGCATGATCTGGCCTATGCGCCGACGGGCTCGGCGCTGAAGGCCGGCAAGCTGCTGAAGATCGATGAAGTGGCGAATCCGGCGAACCCCGCCCCGGCCGCCACCGCACCGGCCGCCATTGCACGCATCGCTGCCGCGCCGGCGAACCAGTCCACACCCGCAGCCACGCCTGCCGGTCAGGCGGCTCCGGCACCCGTCGCCGCATCGCCTGCCGTCGCGCCGACCGCACCCGCCGGGCAGGCCGCCAGTGTTCCCGTGCCGCAGCCCAACCCGATGGCGGCACCGGCCCCGGTGCAGACCGCCGAAACCGGCAAGAAGCCGTTCTGGAAGTTCTGGCAGAAGCAATGAGCGGCGACGCGCTCTACGACCTCAAGGGGCTGAAATGCCCCTTGCCGGTGCTGAAGACCCGGCGTCGGCTGACGACGATGCAGCGCGGCGAGGAACTGAGCATAGAGACGACCGACCCGCTGGCGGTGATCGACGTTCCGCATTTCTGCAACGAGGACGGCCACGAGCTGCTGGAGACGACGCAACTCGACAACGGCCACCGTTTCCGCATCCGCAAGGGCTGAACGCCCCGGCGTCGCTCCTCACATCTTCATGCCGGGAATGGCGAGCGGATTGTCTTCGAGCGCCGCGCGATCAGGTCTGTCGATCTGCGGCCGTCCGGTAAACGCATCGAACAGCTCGCGGACATAGCTTTCCTCGAGATCGCGCGTGATCAGCACCAGCCGGGTGCGGCGATCCGTGGGGTCCGGCCAGGCCGCAAGGCGAACCGGCGGATGAAAGATCGACTGCACCCCATGCAGCACCAGCGGCCGGTCGGGCCGGTCGGTCAGCGCCACCACGGCCTTCATGCGCAAGAGCTTCTCGCCCTGGCTGGAGCGCAGGATGTCGATGAACATTTCCAGCGCCACCGGATCGATCGGCTGATCGTGCACGATCGAATAGGAGCGTATCCGGTCATCGTGACGATTGGCGTCATGATGATGATGGTCGTGGTGATGGTGCTCATGACCATGGTCATGCCCATCGTGGTCGCAGAGTTCGCAGTGATCGCCATGATCATGATCATGATGATGCGAATGCTCATGCTGATCGGCCGGCGCCTCGTCCTTCAGCCAGCGATTGACATCGGGGATCTTGCTCGTCGGATCATAAAGGCCATTGGCGAGAATGGCGGCGCTGCCGGCTTCGGGTCTGTCGCCGTCGGTGAGCTCCGCGCGCGGATTGAGCAAACGCAGCCGCTCGACGAGAGCGGTTCGGGCGCGCGGATCGGCCAGACTGGCCTTGCTCAGGATCAGCCGGTCGGCCACCGCCACCTGGCGCACCGCCTCGGGATAGGTGTCGAGCGTCGACAAGCCGTGCACCATGTCGACCACGGTGATGACGCCGTCGAGATCGAAGTGCTGCGCGATCGCCGGATGCCCCATCACCGACTGCATGACCGGCGCCGGATCGGCGAGGCCCGTCGTCTCGATGACGATGCGCGACAGCGGCTTGATCTTGCCGGTCTGCATGCCGTCGATCAGCTCGGCCAGCGTGTCCACCAGCTCGCCGCGAACCGTACAGCACAGGCAGCCATCGGCCAGCTCGATGACGGAATCGCTCGACGCCTCGACCAGCATGTGGTCGATGCCGATCTCGCCGAACTCGTTGATGATGACCGCGGCATCGTGCATGGCCGGATCCTTGAGGATCCGGTTGAGCAGCGTCGACTTTCCAGCACCGAGAAAACCGGTGATGATCGACACCGGGATCCGGCCGTTGGCTCCAGACATGGCTTGCTCCAGGATCAGAAGGTCGGGCGGGGCTTCGGGATCGGCACGTTGGCGATCTCGTTGGCGCCAGCTGTCCCCGGCTTCTTCGCCGGCGGCTCGGTTCCCGGGATCAGGCCGGCAAAGACGGTGCGCGGCGGGCGGCCCATTTCGTGGATGTAGGGCGACAGAAGCTTCATCCGGCCGGCTTCGTCGCGGCCTTCGCTGCGCACCTTCCGGGCCTGTGGATTGCAGACTTCCGCGCTGATGTCGGCCACCGTGTCGCGCCCAGCACCATAGGGGGCGAGGCCGTCCAGCCGCGGGCCAGCGCCGCGCGGCGTGGTCAAGGCCCTCTGCAACAACTCGGCCGAGAGGTCGGCCCGGGCCCCGAGGCTGTCGGCACCAAGCACCACAGACACCACCGTGCGGCCGTTGCGGGTCGCCGAGGACACCTGGTTGAAGCCGGAGGCACAGATATAGCCGGTCTTCATGCCGTCGGCACCGTCGAAGCGGCCGACCAGCAGGTTGTAGTTCGGATATTCCTTCTTGCCGGTATTGATGCCCTCGAGAGCGAAATAGCCGGCATATTCGGGGAACTCGCGGCGCAGCGCCACTGCCAGCACCGCGAGGTCGCGCGCCGTCGTATACTGGCCCTTGCCGGGCAAGCCGTTCGGGTTGACGAAGCGGGACGAGGTCATGCCGAGGCTCTGCGCATCGGCATTCATCCGGGCGACGAAATTGTCGAGCGTGCCGCCGACCCGTTCGCCGATGGCGACGGCCACGTCATTCGCCGACTTGACGATCAGGATCTTCAGCGCGCTGTCGAGCGTCAGCTTCGAGCCCGGCTTGTAGTACATCTTGCTCGCCGGCTGAGCGGCGGCCTTCTCGCTCATCACCACGATGCTTTCCAGCGACAGCTCGCCGGAGCGGATCGCCTTGAAGGTGGTATAAGCGGTCATCAGTTTGGTGAGCGAGGCCGGATACCACTTGCGGAAGGCATCCTCGTGGGCGATGACCTGGCCGCTGTTGACGTCAACGACGATTTGCGGATTGGCCAGCGCCAGGTTCGGCAGGCAGGCGGCGATTGCGCAGGCCAGAGCCGCGAAACGGCGGGAGACGCGCGCGTTCGGCGACTTGGCTTTATGGTTCGACGACACGATGAAACCTCTTCGATGCGGATCTGTCTCGCAAAGACCAGATAATTGACCTATGACTGAAAGCAATGGCAAGAGCCATTGAATACGTCAATCTCAAGGCGCAGATTCTGCGCCGGCCTTCACGCGATAGCTGAAATAGACGAGCAGGACAGCAACATGCCGATATTGAACCGCGCCGCCGAACTCCAGGCGGAGGTCAGCGAATGGCGCCGCCATCTCCATGCCAATCCCGAGATTCTCTACGACGTCGAGAACACCGCAGCCTTCGTCGCGGCCAAGCTTGCGGAGTTCGGCGTTGACGAAATCGTGACCGGGATAGGCCGGACCGGGGTGGTGGGCGTGATCAAGGGACGGGGCACCAGCACCCGCGCGATCGGCCTGCGCGCCGACATGGACGCGCTGCCGCTCGAAGAGATCAGCGGCAAGCCCTGGGCGTCGAAGGTGCCGGGCAGGATGCATGCCTGCGGCCATGACGGCCACACCGCCATGCTGCTGGGGGCGGCCAGGCATCTTGCGGAGACGCGCAATTTCAACGGCCGTGTCGTGGTGATCTTCCAGCCGGCGGAAGAAGGGGGGGCCGGGGCGCTCGCCATGGTCCAGGACGGCCTGATGGAGCGCTTTGCCGTCGAGGAAGTCTACGGCATGCACAACATGCCGGGCCAGCCGGTCGGCACCTTCGCGATCCGCAAGGGCGGCATCATGGCCGCGCCCGACAAGTTCTTCATTACCGTCAAGGGACGCGGCAGCCATGCGGCCGAACCGCACAAGGCCATCGATCCGATCGCCATCGGCGCGCAGATCGTCACCAATCTGCAGCTGATCGCCTCACGCAACGCCAATCCGCTGCGCTCCGTGGTGGTCTCGGTCACCCGTTTCAACGCCGGAACGACCCACAACATCATCCCGGAAGAGGCAGCCCTCGCGGGAACCGTGCGCTCGCTCGACGAGGCGGTGCGCGACCTTGCCGAAGCCCGCATCCGCGAGATCGCCCGCGGCATCGCCAGCGCCAACGGCGCGGAAGCCGAAGTGGTCTATGAGCGCGCCTGCCCGGTCACGGTCAATCATCCGGACGAGACGGACCATGCCGCCCGCGCCGCGATGGATGTCGCCGGCAGGGACAAGGTGGACACGGACGTCGATCCGTCGATGGCGGGCGAGGACTTCGCCTTCATGCTGCAGGCCCGCCCCGGCGCCTACATCATGATCGGCCATGGCGATACGCCCGGCCTGCACAACCCGGCCTACGACTTCAACGACGAAGTCCTGTCCTATGGCATCTCCTATTGGGTGCGCCTTGCCGAACAGCGCCTGACCGACTGACCGTGCGGCTCGCCCGCCGGGGCCACCCCGAGGGCAAGCCGCATGCGCCACCGCTCCGGCTTGTCACCCTCGCAAAAACGCTTGGCTTCAAGGTCCGGCTTTTGTATGGAGTTCGGTGAGTGGTCCCGTAGCTCAGCAGGATAGAGCACCAGATTCCTAATCTGGGGGTCGCGCGTTCGAATCGCGCCGGGATCACCATACGGCCATGCACGATAAGGCGCTCCTTTGACCGCCTGGAGCACGCATTCCGCCAAACCTCGAGCATTTCTGCTTTCACCGACTGGACTTGACGCACTCTTGTCACCGGCTCTAGGCTACCAATGATTGCGAAAGCTCGGGGAGGCAGAGCTATGAGTTTGACTTCATTGGTGGCTAGGGCATTGGGAGGAAAACCTGTGGCATTGACTAACGCGGAAGAAATTGCAGGGCCTCAAGAGGTAGTGCCCTCGGCAAGGGCCACGCGGCGTTTGGGTACCTACTTCGATGAATTTTCCAGAGGTATGAATCCATTCGGCCTTGTTCCGACCTTCGGAGTAGCCGACGCCTCGACACCGGCAGCAGACATTGCCGCGCTCTTCGAGAAATTCTCGGTCGTCAAAGTGCGGGGTGTCTACACGCCCCAGGAGAGCGCACAGCTTCACAAGCTCTGCGTCGAGATGTCCAAGCTCAAGCCCATCGACTACCTGAGTGTCTTCAAGGGAACCGCGAAGGGTTTCACCGGCGGATCGCCCGTCCTCAATGACAAACGTTTCTGGCCCTATGCCGCGAACACATACGTGCGTGAGGCGGTGCAGAAGATTCTCGGAAAGAATGCGACCGAATTCGGCAGCTCGGTTGCAGCCCACTACAGCGCGCGCGGCCTGCATCGGGACTATCGTCAGCTTTGCGAAAAGGTCGGTTCCGCCTACCATATCAGCAATCCGCAAAAGCGCATCGTCCGCGTGCTCCACTATTGCGCGCCTGAACACATGCAGGGCGGCATGCTTGGCGTGATCCCCTTCACTCACAATGAGAGGATCTTTGCCGAGCAAGCCAAACGCGTCGGCATCAAGAAGCCGATCGAATGGTTCGATACGCATCGCGAAGAGCTTGTGAAGCTGCACAAGACCAAGGACTTCTCGGCGGTTGACGAGATCGACCGTCATATCGTGTGGGTGGCCACCGACCCCGGCGATGTTCTGATCACCAACTCGGCGATGCTGCATTGTGGCGAGCACATGATGTCGCCGCGCTACTTCTTTGTCTCCACCTATACGGATGTGGACGAAGAGACGCTGCCGATGGCCTCAGCACAGATCAAGACAGACTTGGCGAAGGAATATCACCGCCACCTGCTTGGACTGGGCTTTGGCGGCAGCCAGAAGATCCTGGCCGAAGTCGAGAAAACCAAGAAATGACCGGCCTCGTTTCGCCTCGCTGTGGCGGAGCGAAACGCTTGGCAGGTCAAAGCCGTTGCAGGAGCGGAGGGGCGGTGCAGACCAGCCGCCCTCCGGCTCGTCATCTGGTTTCCGATTTGTCGGGCGCTTGCAGCTTCTCCGTAGCCCGACGCTCATTTCTGCAACGCAGGTAGAGGGGCATATCGTCAAACTCGCCCTGATCGCCCTCGGCAGTCGTTCGATTGCCCGTCAGTTCAATTGAATGGACTTCACCAGCGGTTGAGAGGTTATCCCTGCCCGGTCAGCGGCAGGAAGAAATGCTCGCGGTGATCTGGCGGTCGAGTATCTCGCCGTCGGAGAGCATCCAGAACGCACCGCCGATCAGGCCGGCCCACATCAGTATGGAAATATTGATCGCGACGATCAGCGCCTTCAGCCGGGTGGTCACGCCGTTTCTCCTCAAATCCCCGTGATGAAGACTAGGCGCCGCAGCTTATCCGGCCCTTAAGAAACTGCATAAAATACAAGCGATCGACGCAAAACTGCCTCGCTTCCATACGCTTTCGCTGAACCGAGCCGGGACACGATCCCTAAGTCTCAAATTGATTTACGCGCAAGCAAAAGGGGAGCCGGACAGGCTCCCCTTTCAAATCGCTCCGCCGAAGCGGACCGGCAGCCGTGTACCTCAGGACCCCGATCGGGTCCGGCCACGGCCGGACCCGATCGAGCCCTGGATCAGGCCGCCTTCTTTTCCATAGCAGCCGTGTTGACGGCCGACTCGGCAAGCTTCGAGAGTGCGCCATCGGTTGCCGATTCCTCGGCCAGCGTCTCGTCGAGCAGCTTGGCCGCATCCTTGAGGCCGAGCTGCTTTGCCCAGGCGCTCAGCGTGCCGTAGCGGCTGATCTCGTAGTGTTCGACAGCCTGAGCGGCAGCGAGCAGGCCGGCATCGAGAGCCGGTGCGCCCTTGAATTCTTCCATGATCTCCTCGCCCTCCTCGATGATGCCGTCGATGGCCGGGCAGGTCTTGGCGCGCGGACGCTTGCCGATGATCTCGAACACCTGCTGCAGGCGCTCGATCTGGCCTTCGGTTTCTTCCTTGTGCTTTTCGAAAGCGGCCTTCAGCTTCGGATCCTGGGCGCCGCGAGCCATCTTCGGCAGGGTCTTCAGGATCTTGCGCTCGGCATAGTAGATGTCCTTGAGCGTCTCGTAGAAAAGGTCGTCGAGAGTCTTCTGTGCCATGGGGGTTTCTCCTGGTTGGGAAGGGAATTCACCCCCTCTCAACTAGCTTGCCGGTCGCTTTGTTCCGGCGGTCCGCCGGAATCTGCAACCGGGCTGCGGCCTATTCCTGGCGATGCGGCCGAATGCCCGCCGGCACGCTCAGCGCCCGCAGGGCATTGAGGATCACGGCGACATCGATCAGTTCCTGGAGCAGTGCACCCTGAACGGGAGGCAGATGGCCCAGCGCCGCCGCAACCATGGCAAGCAACGATAGCGACAGCCCGACGGCGACGCTCTGAAGCGCGATGCGCCGTGTCCGTTGCGCGACGAGGAGGGCGGCGGGAAGCCGCGCAAGATGATCGACGAGCAGAACAACATCCGCCGATTCGGATGAGGCGGCAGCCCCGCGAGCGCCCATGGCCACACCGACATCGGCCGCGGCCAGCGCCGGCGCATCATTGACACCGTCGCCGATCATCATCACCGACGCCTTGAGGCCCTCGGCGACGACGACCTCGACCTTTTCCGCGGGGAGAAGATTTCCGATCGCCTCGTCGACGCCGAGAGACAGGCCCGCGGCGCGCACCGCATCGTCATGATCCCCCGAGGCGAGCACGAAGCGGGTGACGCCAGCAGCGCGGAAGGAATCGATCGTCGCATGCGCATCGTCGCGGATCTGGTCCGACAGCAGGATGATGCCGGCAACGACCCCGTCCATACCCACGGCGACGACGGCGGTGCCTGGCGGCAGGTCGCGGCCCAGCGCGTAGGGGTCGCCGGCCGAACACCTGCCGCGGACGAAGTCGCTGCCGCCGACCACCAGCGATCGGCCGTCGATCCTGCCCTCGACACCGGAGCCGGGCGTTTCGACGATATCGGTCGGAGACGACAGGGCCATGCGGCGCGCATGTGCGGACTGCACCAGCGCCTCGGCGCTGACATGGTTCGAGGCCTGGTCCAGCGAAGCGGCAAGCCGCAGCATCTCTTCCGGATCGATCCCGTCGACGGTGCGGATCTCGACGACGCCCGCCTTGCCGCTGGTCATGGTGCCGGTCTTGTCGAGGACGGCGGTGCGCACGCGGGCGAGCCTTTCCAGGGCACCGCCGCTCTTGATCAGGACCCCGAGCGAGGCGGCACGCGACATGCCGGAGATGATCGCCACGGGCACGGCGAGAATGAGCGGACAGGGCGTCGCAACGACAAGGACGGCAAGCGCCCGCAAGGGATCGCCGCTCGCCCACCAGGCGCCGCCGGCAATCAGTACCGTCAGGGCGAGGAACCAGAGCGCATAACGATCCGCCAGCCGCACCATCGGCGCCTTGCTCTGCTGCGCCTGTTCGACAAGCCGCACGATCCCCGCATAGGTGCTGTCGGCAGCGGTGCGCACTACATCGAGATCGAAGGCGGCGCCGATCGAGGTGCCGCCGCTCGGCATGTCGTTGCCGGTAAAGAAACGGGCAGGCATAGCTTCACCGGTCAAGGCCGACATGTCGATATCGGCCCGGCCGCCGGCCAGCCGTCCATCGACGGGCACCACCTCGCCACGACGCACGAGGATGCGTTCGCCGGGCATCAGCGCCTCGATCGGGACTTCCTCCAGTCCCTCCCGGGCATAGCGCATGGCGGTGCGGGCGGTGCGCCCGAGCAGGGCCGTCATTTCTCGCCTTGCGCGGCCCTCGGCGAAGTTCTCAAGCTGCTGGCCACCCGCATACATCAGCGCGACGATATTGCCGGCCAGCGGCTCGCCGAAGGCGAGCGCGGCGCCCATGGAGAGCCCGGCGATGACATCGAGGCCGAAACGCCCCTGCAGCAGCGAGAGGGCGATCTCGACCAAAAGCGCCAGGAGCACGAGCGCCGTGCCGAGGGACCACAGGCCGGAAGCCCATTCCGGCTGCGCGGTGAAATAGGCAATGCCACCCCCGGCCAGCGTCGCCAGCGCGACCAATGCCAGCAAAGGCTGGCCATAGCGCCGCAGACTCCCGACGATACCCTGCATGAAAGACCTCCGAATAGGCACGACGACGGGCGACAGGCCGCAGGATACGAAGCTTGCCGCATTCAGCAATCCCTTGTAGACGCATCTGCGATTGAAGCAATCTTGCGGACAGCCCGAATGACCCTCGACACCCAACCGCCGCGCCGCCTGACGATTCTCGGCTCGACCGGCTCGATCGGCGTCAACACGCTCGACGTGGTCAACCAGCTCGGCGGCCGCGAAGCCTTCGAGATCGGCGCTTTGACCGGCAACGGCAATATCGAGCTTCTTGCCGAGCAGGCCCGCGCCACGGGTGCGAAGCTCGCCGTCACGGCCGACGAAAGCCAGTACATGGCATTGAAGGATGTCCTGTCGGGCAGCGGCATCGACGTGGCGGCCGGCCGCTCCGGTCTCGACGAGGCGGCAAGCCTCGATGCCGACTGGGTGATGGCGGCGATCGTCGGCACGGCGGGTCTGGCCCCCACCCTGACCGCCGCCGCCCGTGGGGCCGACATCGCGCTCGCCAACAAGGAATGCCTGGTTTCGGCCGGCGAACTCTTCGTCGAGGCGGTCAAGGCCGGCGGCGGGCGGCTCATCCCGGTCGACAGCGAGCACAGCGCGATCTTCCAGTGCCTCGACAACACTCAGCGCGCAGCACTGGAGCGGATCATCCTCACCGCGTCCGGCGGCCCCTTCCGCACCTTCACGCGCGAGCAGATGGCGAGCGTCACCGTCGCAACGGCCAGGACCCACCCCAACTGGTCGATGGGCCTGAAGATCTCCGTCGGCAGCGCCTCAATGTTCAACAAGGCCCTCGAAATGATCGAGGCCAAGCATCTCTTCGACGTATCCCCGGAGCAGATCGAGGTCGTGGTGCATCCGCAATCCATCGTGCACTCGATGGTCGGCTATAGCGACGGCTCGGTGATCGCCCAGCTCGGCCCGCCGGACATGCGCACCGCCATCGGTTATGCCCTGACCTATCCGAAACGGCCAAGCCTCAATGTCGAGCGGCTCGACTTCGCCAGGCTGTCCCGTCTCGACTTCGAGGCGCCGGACGAGACGCGCTTCCCGGCGCTCCGGCTCGCCCGCACGGCACTCACCCGTGGCGGCCTGCAGGCGGCGATCATGAATGCCGCCGAGGAGACGGCCTTCAACGCCTTCGTCGAGGAGAAGATCGGCTTCCTCGGCATGGCCGACATCGTGGAGGCGACGATGGACCGCCTGATCGATTGCGGCGCGGCAGGCACGATTGCCGAGGTCTTTGCCGCCGATGCCGAAGCGCGCAAGGTCGCCGGCGAGATCATCGCGGCGCACGAAAAAACCGCCTGACCAGCAGGCGGTTCATTCAATCGACAGATAGAGCGTTTGCTGGCTGGAAGCCCCGCTTCGCCTCAGGCGACGGCGCGGGCCAGCGCGCAGCGCGACCACAACTGGTGCAGGGCGCCGACCAAGTGTTCCAGGTCGCCATCCGAATGCAGCGGCGTCGGCGTGATGCGCAGGCGCTCGGTCTTCTTCGGCACGGTCGGATAGTTGATCGGCTGCACGTAGATGCCGAAATTATCGAGCAGCAGGTCGGAGATCCACTTGCACTTGGCGGCGTCGCCGACCATGACGGGAACGATGTGACTCGGGTTCGGCATATGCGGAATGCCGCGGGCATCGAGCATGGAACGCAGACGACGCACGCGCTCCTGATGGGCGAAGCGCTCCAGCTGGCTGGTCTTCAGATGCCGGATCGAGGCGACGGCACCGGCGGCCAGCGACGGGGGCAGGGCCGTGGTGAAGATGAAGCCCGAAGCAAAGGATCGAACGAAGTCGCAGAGTGCCGCGGAACCGGTGATGTAGCCGCCCATGACACCGAAGGCCTTGCCCAGCGTGCCTTCGATGACCGTCAGGCGGTCCATCAGGCCCTCGCGCTCGGCAATGCCGCCGCCATGGGCACCATACATGCCGACTGCGTGCACTTCGTCGAGATAGGTCATCGCGCCGTACTTGTCGGCGAGATCGCAGATCTCCTTGATCGGCGCGATATCGCCGTCCATCGAATAGACCGATTCGAAGGCGATCATCTTCGGCGCCTTCGGGTCGGCGGCCTTGAGCTTGGCTTCGAGGTCCTTGACGTCGTTGTGCTTCCAGATGACCCGCTCGCATTTCGCATAGCGAATGCCTTCGATCATCGAAGCGTGGTTCAGCGCGTCGGAGAAAATGATCAGGCCGGGGATCTTCTGGCCGAGCGTGCCGAGTGCCGCCCAGTTCGAGATATAGCCCGAGGTGAAGATCAGCGCCGATTCCTTGCCGTGCAGTTCGGCCAGTTCGCGCTCGAGGAGGACGTGGTAGTGGTTGGTGCCAGAGATATTCCGGGTGCCACCGGCACCCGCTCCACAGTGGTCAATGGCGTTTTTCATCGCCTCGATCACTCCGGCATTCTGGCCCATGCCGAGATAGTCGTTGGAACACCAGACGGTGACGTCCTGCTGGCCGTTTTCGGTATAGCGCGTGGCGCGCGGGAAATTGCCCCTCTGTCGCTCAAGATCGGCGAAAACCCGGTAACGTCCTTCTTCGTGAAGACCTTCCAGTTCGCCCTTGAAAAACGCCTCGAAATCCATTTCCCGACTCCAGTCTGTTCAGCCCTTTTTGAGATCCAACGCGCGTTCGGTCAACCCCAGCACTGTAAATTCATTCTAAACTGCGACAAATGGCGCAATTTTTGAATCCTTCCAGTCATTTGCTAGCCGATCCAAATCCTGGCAAACTTGATCTGCGTCAAGCTGCAGAAAAAAGGACGGCCGCAGCCGTCCTTTTTCCGTATGGCGATTCTCCGCTGCCCTCAGGAGGCGGAGACGGCCCGCTTCGCCATCACTTTCACCAGATTGGCGCGATACTCCGCGGTCGCATGCAGATCGGCCATCAGATCGGTCGGATCGATGGAGACGGCAGCCAGCGCGTCCGCGGACCAATTGCCGGCAAGCGCGGCTTCAAGTCCCGGGTGACGGAACACCCCGCCCGAACCGGCTCCGGTGACGGCAACACGAACGCCAGCCGACCCTTTGCTGACGAACACCCCGGTCATGGCGAAACGCGAAGCGGGATTGGCGAACTTGGCGTAACCCGCCCGCTCCGGCGCCGTGAACCTGACGGCCGTGATGATCTCGTCCTCCTCGAGAGCGGTCTCGAACAGGCCGACGAAGAAATCGTCGGCGGTGATCTGCCGGCGATCGGTGACGATGGTCGCGCCGAGCCCGAGCATGGCGGCCGGATAGTCCGCCGCCGGATCGTTGTTGGCGATCGATCCGCCGATCGTACCGAGATGGCGGACATGCGGATCGCCGATCAGCGAGGCGAGATGGCAGATTGCCGGACAGACCGCGCGGATCAGTCCCGATCCGGCGACCTCGGCATGGGTCACGCCCGCGCCGATCGTCACGGTGCGGCCATCCACGGCAATCCCCTTGAGCGAGGGGATGTGCCTGAGATCGATGAGATCCGACGGTTGTGCCAGGCGTTGCTTGAGGGTGGCGACCAAGGTCTGGCCGCCCGCCACGTACTTGCCGTCGGAAGCCCCGGAAAGCAGGCTTCCGGCGTTCTCGACGGAGGAGGCGCGATGATAGCTGGTCGAATAGAGAAACATGCGTCGTCCTCCCGTTACTCTGCAGCCTGCAATGCCGACCAGACGGCAAGCGGCGTTGCAGGCATGTTGAGGTTGTTGGTGCCGATGGCATCGGTGATGGCGTTGATCAGCGCCGGCGGAGAACCGATGGCGCCGGCTTCGCCGCAACCCTTGATGCCGAGCGGATTGCCCGGGCACGGCGTGTTCTGATGCGACAGGCTGAACGACGGCAGGTCGTCGGCACGCGGCATGGCATAGTCCATGTAGCTGGCGGTCAGCAGCTGGCCCGTGGTCGGGTCATAACGCACGCCTTCCAGCAGGGCCTGTCCCACGCCCTGGGCGATGCCGCCATGCACCTGGCCCTCGACGATCATCGGATTGATGATATTGCCGAAGTCGTCGGCGGCGACGAACTGGACGATCGTCGTCTTGCCGGTTTCCGGATCGACCTCGACCTCGGCAATGTAGCAGCCGGCCGGGAAGGTGAAGTTGGACGGATCGTAGAAGGCGCCCTCCTTCAGGCCCGGTTCCATGCCGCCCGGCAGGTTGTGGGCTGTATACGCCGCAAGCGCCACCTGGAACCACGGGAGGGACTTGTCGGTACCGGCGACCTTGAGCTCGCCGTTCTCGATGACGATGTCGCTCTCGTCCGCTTCCATCAGGTGCGCGGCGATCTTCTTCGCCTTGGCCTCGACCTTGTCGAGCGCCTTGACGATCGCCGACATGCCGACGGCGCCCGAGCGGGAACCATAGGTGCCCATGCCCATCTGCACCTTGTCCGTGTCGCCGTGGATGATGGAGACATTGTCGATCGGCACGCCGAGCCGCTCGCAGACCAGCTGGGCGAAGGTCGTCTCATGGCCCTGGCCGTGGCTGTGCGACCCGGTCAGGACTTCGACGGTTCCGACCGCATTGACCCTGACTTCGGCTGATTCCCAAAGGCCGACGCCGGCGCCGAGCGAGCCGACCGCAGCCGACGGCGCGATGCCGCAGGCTTCGATGTAGCAGCTCATGCCGATGCCGCGCTTCATGCCGCGGCCGGCCGCTTCCGCCTTGCGAGCCGGGAAGCCGTTCCAGTCGGCAGCCCCCATCGCCGCTTCGAGCGAGGCTTCGTAATTGCCGGCGTCATAGTTCATGATGACCGGCGTCTGGTAGGGGAAGGTGCGGATGAAGTTTTGCCGGCGCAGTTCCGCCGGAGAAACGCCGAGTTCGCGCGCCGCCGTTTCCATGGTGCGTTCGAGCAGGTAGGTCGCCTCCGGACGACCAGCGCCGCGATAGGCATCGACCGGCACCGTGTTGGTGTAGACGGTGCGGACATTGCAGTGGATCGCCGGGATCGCGTACTGCCCGGAAAGCAGCGTCGCGTAGAGATAGGTCGGCACTGACGAGGAGAACAGCGACATATAGGCGCCGAGATTGGCGATCGTGTCGACCTTCAGCCCGATGACGTTGTTGTCCTTGTCGAAGGCCATCTTGACCTTGGAGACATGGTCGCGGCCATGGGCGTCGGTGAGGAAGGCCTCGGTGCGGTCGGACGTCCACTTGACCGGGACCCCGGTCTTCTTGGAAGCCCAGAGACAGACGATTTCTTCAGGATAGATGTAGATCTTCGAGCCGAAGCCGCCGCCGACATCAGGCGCGATGACGCGCAGCTTGTTTTCCGGCGCCACATTGTAGAAGGCGCTCATGACGAGGCGTGCGACATGCGGGTTCTGCGATGTCGTGTAGCAGGTGTAGTGGTCCTCGGCCGTGTCGTAGATGCCGAGCGTGGCGCGCGGCTCCATCGGGTTGGGCGAGAGGCGGTTGTTGTGGATCTCGATCTCGGTGACGTGGGCGGCCGCGGCGATCGCCCGGTCGGCAGCGGCGCTGTCGCCGATTTCCCAGTCGAAGATCAGGTTGCCCGGCGCTTCCGGATGAAGCTGCGGCGCTCCGGTACCGAGCGCCGTCACGGCTTCGGTCACGACCGGCAGTTCATCATAGTCGACGACCACGGCTTCCGCCGCGTCGCAGGCCTCGCCATAGGTATCCGCAACGACGATGGCGACCGCGTCACCGACATAGCGCACCGTGTCGACCGCGAGCGGACGCCAGGCGCCCATCTTCATCGGCGTGCCGTCCTTGGAATGGATCATCCAGCCGCAGATGATGTTGCCGATGCCGTCGGCCAGCAGCTGCTTGCCGTCCAGCACGTCGATCACGCCAGGCATGGCCTTGGCAGCCGTCGCATCCACGCCCTTGATCTTGGCATGGGCATAGGGCGAACGCACGAAGTAGGCGAATTTCATACCCGGAACGACCATGTCGTCCGTATACCGGCCCTTGCCGGTCAGGAAGCGCTTGTCTTCCTTGCGCGTGACACGCGCCCCGATTCCTTCAACACCCATAGTCTTCTCCTCCAGAGAACAGGGATAGGGGGATATTAGGCAGCAGCCAGTAGGCGGTGGGCAGTCGAATCGCAGATCCTTTGTGGGACGCTGCTGCGACCTGCTGCCTATTGGCTACTGCCTGTTGCCTCGTTAGCGCCTCATTCGGCTGCCTGGCGCCCGCCATGCATCTCGGCATTGGCGGAAAGCACGGCCTTGACGATGTTGTGGTAGCCGGTGCAACGACAGATATTGCCTTCCAGCTCATGGCGCACGGTTGCCTCGTCGAGGTTGCCACCGTGACGGCTGATCATGTCGACCGCAGTCATCACCATGCCCGGCGTGCAGAATCCGCACTGCAGGCCGTGATGTTCCTTGAAGGCCGCCTGGACGGGGTGCATCTCGCCATTGCTTGCCAGACCCTCGATCGTGGTGATCGCCGAGCCCGAAGCCTGGACCGCCAGGATCGAACAGCTCTTCACCGACTTGCCGTCCATATGCACGACGCAGGTGCCGCATTGGGTCGTGTCGCAACCGATATGGGTTCCGGTCAGTCCGAGTTTTTCGCGAATGAAATGGACGAGCAAGGTGCGGTCTTCGCACTCGCCGCTCACCGAACGGCCGTTCACCGTCAGCGTTACTTTTGCCATATTGTTCCTCCTCGTGTCTCTCCCGGACACAGCGGCTATCATTTGTCTTTTTCTCCGGCCGATCAACAGGAAGAGTGCGTCCAAACGGATTTTTTATATTTCGCGCCGCAGCATAAATCCGCTCGTTACTGTGGCGTGCGACGAGGCGAATAATGGAGCTTCATATTCGACTTTCTATTTCGTGGACTTTCGCGAATTGCGGGCTATTCTTGAGCCGCGACCGCCAAGAGAGGATGCCTGGGGGCATCGGGCGGAGAAGACATGTACCGGCCCAGCCGGACGCGTAAACAGTGGAGAAAAATCATGAAGAAAGCTCTTGTGCTCGTTCTGATCGGCTTGTCGGTCGCAGGCTGCACCCAGACCGAAAAAGGCGCCGCGATCGGCGCGGCTTCGGGCGCGATCATCGGCGGCGCGATCACCGGTGACGTTCGCGGCGCGGCCGTCGGCGCGGCGATCGGTGGCGTATCCGGCGCCGTCATCGGCAACGTGGCCGACCAGCCCGGCCAGTGCTACTACCGCGACCGTTACGGCCGTCGCTACGTCGACGATTGCCCGCGCGGCTACTAATTCACGCATGAGTGGAGGTTCCGGCGCACGCCGGGACCTCCATTTGCGGACAATTTTCAAAAAAATTACCCCTTTCGGCGATTTTGCGACTAAGCTCGGGCTGCTGGCGGCAAACGCGGCAAACCGATCAGACCGCAACGAGCAAATGTATGCATGCCGAGTAATCCGATATCACCGAAGAACAGTCTTGCGTTTCGGAGGACCGGCACCGCATTCGGGCTGGGTCTGGCCCTGGCGTTCGGTCCGGTACTGACTGGCGAGGCGCTCGCCTTCAAGATCTTCGGCATCACGATTTTCGGCGAGGACGAGGCGGTCAACGACGTCATCGATCCGGTCCGTTACAGCATCACCCTCGACACCGATGGCGCCGACAAGGACCTTGCCGAGGCGCTGGAGCGCACATCCCTGCTGGTGCAGGGGCAAGAGGCGCCCGTGTCGGGCGACCTCGGACTGGTCATCAAGGCGCGCGACGATCGCGACCGACTGGTCGCAACCCTCTATGAGAATTCCCGTTATGGCGGAGTCGTCAGCGTCACGGTCGACGGCCGCGACATCGACAATCTACCGCCCATCCCGACCTTTGGCCGCGACGGCCCGATCCCGGTCACCATCCGCGTCGATCCCGGTCCCGCCTTCGCGCTGGGATCCGTCACGCTCGAGGGCGATGCCGCGGGCCTCGACCCGGCCGACTATGATCTGGTGCCGGGCGGGCCGGCCGGCTCGCTGGTCATCCTCAAGGCCGGGGAAAAGATCGTCGACGATCTGAAGGCCGAGGGCCGTCCGCTTGCCGAGCTGGCACGCCGGGACGTCGTCGCCGACCACGAAAAGCAGACGGTCGATGTGGTGTTTGCCGTCCAGGCCGGGCCTGTCGCACCGATCGGCGAGGTGACGGTCAAGGGCGCCCGCAAGGTCGATCCGGAATTCATCGCCCGCTATTCGCGGCTGCGGCCGGGCCAGACCTATTCGCCGGAGCAGTTGCGCAAGGCAGCCGAAAGGCTGCGGGCGCTCGGCGTGTTCTCCAGCGTCACGATCGACGAGGCGGACGGGCTTGAAGCGGATGGTTCACTGCCGCTCGGCATCGTCGTGGCCGAGGGCAAGCATCGCTATTTCGGCGTCGGCGCGAGCTTTTCGTCGATCGACGGCCTTGGCGTCGAGGGCTATTGGGGCCACCGCAACCTGTTCGGCCAAGCGGAATCGCTGAGACTCGAAGGCAAGGTCGGCGGCCTCGGCAACTTTAGCGGCGTCGAGGACCTCGACTACAGCGCGGGCATCACCTTCATCAAGCCCGGCGCCTTCTTCCCTTCGGGGACGCTCGAAGCGAGCATCAAGGGCACGACCCTGACGACCGAGTCCTATGACGCCGCCTCGGTCATCGGCAAGGTGGCCTTCGCCTACGAGATCACCGACTATGACAAGGTGTCGGCCGGCGTTTCGCTCTCCTATGACGACATTGACGACGCCTTCGGCAACAATACCTATCTGACCTTCGGCGTGCCGATCGGCTATACCCGCGACACCCGCGACAACAAGCTCAACCCGACCGAGGGCTTCAATGCGGCCCTGAGCGCCATCCCGAGCTACGAGATCCTCGGGGAGACCTTCTTCTCGACCTTCGAAGGCTCGATTTCCGGCTATTACAGCCTCGGCGCCGAGGACCGCATCGTGCTGGCGGCAAAGCTGTCCGCCGGCATGATGGTCGGCGCGGGCGATCTCGAGGCGATCCCGGCGACGCGGCGCTTCTTCGCCGGCGGCGGCGGCTCGGTGCGCGGCTATGCCTATCAGGAGATCTCGCCGGAGAACGCCGCCGGCGATCCGACGGGCGGACGGGCCTACGCCCTCGGCTCGTTCGAGGCGCGGGTGAACGTGACCGAGACGATCGGCATCGTTCCCTTCCTCGACATCGGGTCGGTGACTGCCGCGAATTATCCCGATTTCTCCGATATCCGCATGGGGGCGGGCATCGGACTGCGCTACCAGACGCCGTTCGGCCCGCTGCGCCTCGACGTCGCCATGCCGCTCGATCCTTACGACGGCGGAAGCAAGTACGGCATCTATGCCGGCATCGGCCAGAGCTTCTGAGCCGAACCCCGAGAAGGACAAAGAAAGCCGCATGCGCCTGCTGAAACGCCTCACGAGATTTGTTCTTCGCCTGATCGCCTATGGCGCGGGCGTGACCCTGGTGCTCGGCGGCGTGGCAGTCCTTCTCGCCGGCTTCACCACCGTGGGCGGCAGCTTCGTGGCCGGCCAGCTTGCCTCCATGCTCTCGACGCCCGACCGGCAGATCACCATCACCGGCGCGGGGCCGCTTCTCGGCGGAGATCTGCGGATCGAAAGCGTATCGCTGGCCGACAGCCGGGGCCCCTATGCCGAAATCCGCGACCTCGCCATGGACTGGTCGCCTCTCGATCTGCTCGGCGGCCGCCTGACGGCCGAGCGCATCGCCGCCGGCGCTGTCCGCATCGATCGTGCGCCCATCGCAACCACGGAAGTGACGGCGGAAGAGGAAAGCGGTTCCGGCTTCGCCCTGCCGGTCGAGATCGACGTGAAATCGCTCGACCTTCCCATCATCGATCTGGGCCAGCGCCTCGCCGGCCGTGACATCCGGCTGTCGCTCTCCGGCTCCGGCCAGGCCGTCACCGAGCGGATCGAGGCGCAGCTTCGAGCCACGCGCGCCGAGGCGCCGGATGCCGAGGCAACCGCCGACCTCGTCTACGCGCCCGCCGACAATCGCCTGCGCCTGACCGGCGAAGTCAACGAACCGGCGGGCGGCCTGCTCGCCGGCCTGCTGCGGCTGCCGGGTAGCCCGGCTCTGCGCATCGGCGTCGACGGCGACGGCCCGCTCACCGACTGGAAGGGCAAGGTGACGGCCGCGGTCGATGGCCGTCCGACGCTCGCCGTCGATGCATCCCACCGCGTGGCCGCCGGCCTGCGCAGCATCACCGCCACCGGCGGCGGACGTTTCAACGCCCTGCTGCCGCCGACGCTTCGCCCGCTCTTCGAAGGGGAAACGGTGATCGACCTCGCGGCCAGCCTGGACAGGAATGGCGCGGTGACGATCGACAAAGGCAAGCTCTCGACCGCCGCGCTCGATCTGACCGCATCGGGCCGCTACGCCGCCAACGGGACGAACGACCTGAAGGCCCGGCTGGTCGGGACCGCAGGACCGGTTCCGTTCAGCTGGACGAGCGGCGAGCAGACCATCGCGGCGGACATCGAGCAGCTCGCGCTCACCGTCAGCGGCCCGGCCAATGGCGCCACGATAGACCTCACCGGCCGTTTCGCCTCGCTGCAGCTGCCGCAAGGCAAGTTCTCCGGCGTGGACCTGGCAGCCAGGAGCAACAGCTTCGATCTCGCCACCCGCACGGGACCTCTTCAGACCACGCTTTCCGTTGCCGCAAGCCAGCTCACTGATGCCGAACTCGACCGTATCCTCAAGACGCCGCTGACCATCAAGGCACCGCTGACGATCGGCGCGACAAGGCTCGGTTTCGACGGCACGACGATCGAAAGCACCACGATCGGCGGCAAGCTCAACGGCGACTATGCGCTGGACGACAAGACGCTCACCAGCCGCTTCGAACTCTTCGCCATTCCCGGCGTCCTGCCGGCGAGCTTGGCGGGCAAGTTCGACGGCACGATCGGCCTTGCCGGCACGCTCGATTATACGTTGCCGCGCAATCTGGCGCTGTCCGACCTGAAGCTGTCCAGCAATCTCGGCGAGGCGACCGGTTCGGTGACCCTTGATGCGGAGAACAGGCTAAAGGCCGAGCTCGCCGGCCGGATCAGCGACCTTGCTGCCTTGGTGGACAACATCAGCGGCGGCGCCGAATTCGCCCTTTCGGCCGAAGGACCACTCGATGCGCTGGCCGGCACGCTGTCGTTGAAAAGCGCGGCAGCCATCGCCGCCGGACGCAAACTGGAGAACCTGGCGCTTGAGATCGAGGGAACCGCCGACAGGACGGCGCCGAAGGGCGCGCTGAAAATGTCCGGCACGCTCGATAGTCAGGCCATCGAGGCGACCGCCGATCTCGTCGCCGAGAACGGCCGCTCCTCCATTCCGGCGCTGGCCGTCACGGTCGGCCCCAACCGGATCGAAGGCACCCTTGCCTTCTCGCCAGCCTTCGCACCCTCGGGAACGCTGCGTTTCGACCTGCCGGAAGTCGGCCTGATCGCCGCCCTGGCGGGCCAGAACGCGAGCGGCGACCTCAAGGGCTCCGTCGACCTTGCGGAGAGCGGCGGCAAGCTGTCGGCCACCATCGCGGCGACCGGCGCGACGCTCAAACGCGATACGCTGGCAATCGACGCACCCGACATCCGCCTTGCCATCTCCGACCTTGCCGCCTTTGCCGCCGAAGGCAGGCTCAGCGCCTCCGCCGTGTCGGTCGGCGCCAATCGCATCGAGACGCCCAAGCTCGGATTTTCACGACAGGGCTCCAGCACTGCCTTCGACCTCGACGGCCGCTACGACGGTGCGCCGCTCACGGCCAAGGGCCGCATCGAGCAGCAGGCTGCAGGCTTGCGGGTTGCGCTCGACACGCTGTCCGCCGTACCGCGCCGCATCCCGCTTAAGCTTGCCAAACCCGCCGCCCTGACCATTGCCGGCGGCAAGGTGACGATAGAGACGGCGACGATTTCCGCCGGCTCCGGCTCTGTCGACATTACGGGCAGCGCGGGCGAGACACTCGAGCTCAATGCGGCGCTTCGCAACGTGCCCGCCTCGCTCGTCGCGACCGTGGCCCCCACGCTCGCACCCGACGGCACGATCTCGGGCACGGTCGCGGTCAAGGGCACGCCTGCCGCACCGGTCGTCACCTATGCACTCGACTGGGCAAACGCCGCCGTCGCCCAGACCCGATCGACCGGGATCGGGGCGTTCTCGGTTTCCGCCAAAGGCGATTTCCGCGACGGCCGGCTGTCGCTCGACACAAGGGTCACCGGCCAGGCCGGGCTCGGCCTTTCCGGTGGCGGAACGTTCAGCCTTTCCGGCCAACGCCCGATCGCCATGAAGTTCACCGGCAAGCTGCCCTTTGCCGCACTCACCGGCATGCTGTCGCGCCAGGGTTTTGTGCTCGAAGGTGCGGCCGATCTCGATGTTTCCGTCGCCGGCGGTCTCGGCGCACCGCAGATCACCGGCACCGTGCGCACCGCCGGCGCCCGCCTGATCGACGTCCGCCGCAACCTGGCTGTCGAGCAGCTGGCGGCGACCGTTACCTTGCAGGGTAACCGCGCCTCGGTGACCGGCCTTACCGGCAAGCTCGCCAGCGGCGGCAGCATTTCCGGCGGCGGCACGATCGACATCCTGTCGCCCGGTCTGCCGGCCGACATCGCCATTACCCTAGACAAGGCCGTCTATGTCGACGGCACGATGGTGGCGAGCACCGCAGACGGACAATTGACCGTCAAGGGACCGCTGCTCTCAGGCCCTGTGCTGACCGGCAGGATCGACCTGTCGAAAACCGCGATCACCATTCCGGAAAAATTGCCGACCAGCCTGTCCGAACTCGACATCCAGCACAAGCATGCGCCACCGGCGGTGCTCCAGCAGATGGCGACGATCACCAAGACCGAACGCCACGGCAGCCAGTCCTCCATCGGCCTCGACCTCACGGTCTCGTCGCCGACGCAGATCTTCGTGCGGGGCCGCGGCATCGATGCAGAGCTCGGGGGCACGATCGCGGTGACGGGCACCGCCCAGGCACCCAATGTCTCCGGCGCCTTCGACCTCAGGCGCGGCCGCCTGTCGATCCTGACCAAGCGCATGCAGTTCACCCGCGGCACGATCACGTTTGGCGGCGGGCTGGTGCCGATCCTCGACCTGGAAGCGACGACCACCTCCGGCACCACGACCATCACCATCACGATCGCCGGCTTTTCCAACGATCCATCCGTCTCCTTCTCGTCGTCGCCGTCCCTGCCGCAGGACGAGATCCTGGCGCAGCTGATCTTCGGCCAGTCCATGGCCCGTCTTTCGCCGTTGCAGATCGCCCAGCTCGCCGACGCCGCAGCCCAGCTCGCCGGCGGCCGTTCCACCTCGCTGTTCGAGGCGCTGCGCTCGACGCTCGGCGTCGACGACCTCGACATTTCCACCGACGAGACGGGTCAGGCCAAGGTCAGCGCCGGCAAGTACCTGAACGACAAGACCTATATCGAACTGCAGCAGGGCGGCACGGGCCAGACCAAGGCGGTGATCAACCTCGACATCGGCCGCGGCGTGAAGCTGAAGGGCGAAGCGGGAGCCGAAGGCGTCGGGGCAGGCATCTTCTACGAAAAGGAATACTGAGCCGCCAAGGGATCAGCGGTCAGCCGACCTTGCTGGTCTTCAGCAGGATGTTCGATTCCGTCGTGTTGATCCCCTCGATGAGGCGGATCCGCCGCAGCGTCTCGTCGAACGAGGCGAGATCGCGGTCCTCCAGTTCGGCAATGAAGTCCCAGCGCCCGTTGGTGCTGTGCAGCGCCCGGACCTCGGGCAGGCCGCGCAGCTGATGCGCGACGCGATCGGCGAACTTGCCCACCACCTCGATCATGACGATGGCCCGGACGCCGGCCGGGCGGATCTCGCTGCCGGTGCGGATGGTGAAGGCCGCGATCGTCCCGTCGGCCACCATGCGGTCGATACGGGCGGCAATCGTGGCCCGCGACGCCCCCGTCATCGCCGCCAGCGAGGATGCGGGAATGCGGGCATTGTGGCGCAGGGCGCTGAGAATATCGCGATCCAGGTCGTCCATTCTACACTTCGTCAGAGTTGGCTGGCATTTTGCGCAATCTTACTCACTTTCTGATCATTTTCCATCTTTTTGCTAACGCGCACATTGACGAAGATCACGCCTCGCACACGAGGAGATCCTGATGAACGACAAGACCAAGGCCGTCACGCTGATCGGTGTTCCGCTGGAGGAAGGCTCCGGCCGCGGCGGCTGCGCCATGGGCCCGGCGGCGCTGCGGATCGCCGGGATCGGATCAGCACTCGGCGAACTCGGCTACCGCGTCACCGACGCTGGCGACCTGCGCCCGACGCCGGCCACGGAGCTCGGCGAGCATGCGCATGCCCGCAATCTTCCGGTCGTCGCCGCCTTCACCCGCGCCATCGAGGACCGGGCCTATAGAGCTGCGGCCGAAGGCACGCTTCCCGTCCTGCTCGGTGGGGATCACAGCCTGTCGATGGGCAGCGTTTCCGGCATGGCGCGGCGCGCCCGGGAACTCGGCCGTCCGCTTTTCGTCCTCTGGCTCGACGCCCATGCCGACTTCAACACGCCGTCCACCTCGCCCTCCGGCAATATTCACGGCATGCCGGTCGCCTTCTTCTGCGGTAAGGCCGAGTTCGCGCCGATCCTGCCGGCCGGCCGACCCTTCGTCGATCCGCACCAGGTCTACCAGGTCGGCATCCGTTCGGTGGATGACGAGGAGCGCCAGGCGATCACGGCGAACGGCGTCAACGTCTTCGACATGCGCGCCATCGACGAGGACGGCATGGGCGCGATCATGCGGCGCATCATCGCCGACGTGTCCAAGGTCAACGGCCTGCTGCATGTCAGCCTCGACGTGGACTTCCTCGACCCGGATGTCGCGCCCGGCGTAGGCACCACCGTTCCGGGAGGCGCGACCTTCCGCGAGGCGCACCTGATCATGGAGATGCTGCACGATAGCGGCCTCGTCTCGTCGCTCGACCTCGTCGAGCTCAATCCCTTCCTCGACGATCGCGGCAAGAGCGCCCGCGTCATCGTCGAACTGGCGGCCAGCCTGTTCGGCCGCCGCATTCTCGACCGCCCCACCCGCGCCGCCTGAAGCAACCCGAGGACCAACGATGTCGAACACAGCAGAGCTCATCGCCACCGAACAGCGCCTCGGCGCGCACAACTACAAACCCCTCGACGTCGTACTGACGCGCGGCCAGGGCGTTCATGTCTGGGACAGCGAAGGCAAGCAGTATCTCGACTGCCTGTCCGCCTATTCGGCCGTCAACCAGGGCCACTGCCATCCGCGCATCCTGGCCGCCATGACGGAACAGGCCTCCAAGCTGACGCTCACCTCGCGCGCCTTCCGCAACGACCAGCTGGCGCTTCTCTACGAAGAACTGGCAGCACTCACCGGCTCGCACAAGATCCTGCCGATGAACTCGGGCGCCGAAGCGGTCGAAACCGCCATCAAGGCCGTGCGCAAATGGGGCTATGAGACCAAGGGCGTGCCGGAGGGCAAGGCCGAGATCATCGTCTGCTCCGGCAACTTCCACGGCCGCACGCTCAGCATCGTCTCCTTCTCGACCGATCCGGATGCGCGCGGCGGCTTCGGCCCCTTCACGCCCGGCTTCCGCACCGTACCCTTCGGCGACGCAGATGCGTTTGAGGCAGCGATCAACGAGAACACCGTCGGCGCCTTGATCGAACCGATCCAGGGCGAGGCGGGCGTCATCATCCCGCCCGCCGGCTATCTGCGGCGCGTGCGCGAGCTCTGCACGGAGAAGAACGTCACCCTCATTCTCGACGAGATCCAGACCGGCCTTGGCCGCACCGGCAAGATGCTGGCCGAGGAACACGAAGGCATCGAGGCCGATGTGACGCTGATCGGCAAGGCGCTGTCCGGCGGGTTCTACCCGGTCTCCGCCGTGCTTTCCAATTCCGAGGTGCTCGGCGTCTTGAAGCCTGGGCAGCACGGCTCGACCTTCGGCGGCAATCCGCTCGCCTGCGCCATCGCCCGCGAGGCGCTCAAGGTGCTGGTCGAGGAAAAGATGATCGAGAACTCCGCCGCGATGGGTGAGTACTTCCTCGAGGGGCTTAAGTCCATCCGCTCGAACATCGTCAAGGACGTCCGTGGCCGCGGTCTCATGCTGGCGGTCGAACTCGATCCGGAAGTCGGCGGCGCGCGCCAGTACTGCTATGCCTTGAAAGATGCCGGCCTGCTCGCCAAGGATACCCATGTCGATACCATCCGTCTTGCACCGCCGCTGGTCATCACGAAGGACCAAGTGGACTGGGCACTGGAAAAGATCGATGCGGCATTGGCAAAGGCGCCGGCTGCGCACTGAGGCGGCGCTTCCAGCCAAACAAAATCAATGAAGGAGAGGCAAACGGTCCTCACACGGGGCCACATGCATCAACTATTAGTACACGCACCATAGTCAATACCAAGGAAATACTTGGGAAGTCGGAATGCAGGACGGGATCTTTTCAAGATCGTTTATGAGCCCTTAACTTTTGCCCCCTAGATTTTAGGGGGGCCGAGCGCAATTCTTCCGTTTCGGCTTAACGACGTCAGCTTTTTGAAGATTGGGCAATGTGCGGCACGGTATCGCTTCGAGAACCGAGCGCAAATGAGGGGGTGTAGACGTGAGCATGTCACTATTTGGCTCGGACGCCAAGGCGATCCTGGCCGCCATGAGTAAATCGCAAGCAATTATTGAATTCGATCTGAGCGGTAATATTCTGACCGCCAACGAAAATTTCTGTAGGGCACTGGGTTATGAACTGTCGGAGATCAAGGGCAAGCATCATCGGATGCTCTGCGATCCGACCTATACTGCGACACAAGACTACAAGGATTTCTGGGCAGGTTTGGCAGCTGGTCGGTTCGATGCCCGCGAGTACAAGCGGATCACCAAGACAGGCAAGGATGTCTGGATTCAGGCCTCCTACAACCCGGTCTTCAGTGGCGGCAAGCCCTACAAGGTGGTGAAGTTCGCCACCGACATCACAACCGCAAAGCTGAAAGCGGCGGAAGACGCCGGCAAGCTCGCTGCAGTCTCCAGAGCCCAGGCCGTCATCGAATTCACCACGACGGGCGAGGTTCTGACGGCAAACGACAATTTCCTCAAGACGCTCGGCTACAGCCTCGGGGAGATCCAGGGCAAGCATCATGCAATGTTCTGCGAACCGGCCTATACCCAGAGCGCCGACTACCAGCGCTTCTGGCAGAAACTCGCAGGGGGCGAGTTCGTCGCCGAAGAATTCAAGCGGATCGGCAAGGGCGGCAAGGTGGTCTGGATCCAGGCTTCCTACAACCCGATCTTCGACATGAACGGCAAGGTCTTCAAGGTCGTCAAATTCGCCACCGACATTACCGAGCGCGTCCGTTCGGTGGATGATGTGGCGAGCGGTCTCACCGCGCTTGCCGACGGCAACCTGACGGTACGGATCGATCATCCGCTCCTGCCCGGCCTGGACCGCCTGCGCGTCGACTTCAACAACTCGCTGGACAAGCTGCAGGCGACGATGAGCACGGTCGGCGAGAACACCAATGCGATCGCCGCCGGTTCGCGCGAGATCCAGTCGGCCTCCGACGATCTGGCGAAACGCACAGAACAGCAGGCGGCAGCGGTGGAAGAAACCGCGGCGGCGCTGGAGGAAATCACCCAGACCGTCAGCGACAGCTCCAAGCGCGCCGAAGAAGCCGGCTCCCTCGTGGCCAGAACCAAGGCCGGCGCGGAAAAGTCCGGGGAAGTGGTCAAGAGTGCGATCAATGCCATGGGGCAGATCGAATCCTCGTCCCGCGAGATCTCCAACATCATCGGCGTAATCGACGACATCGCCTTCCAGACCAACCTGCTGGCCTTGAATGCCGGCGTTGAAGCTGCCCGCGCCGGCGAAGCCGGCAAGGGTTTCGCGGTCGTCGCCCAGGAGGTTCGTGAGCTCGCCCAACGGTCCGCCAATGCCGCCAAGGAGATCAAGGCCCTGATCACCACGTCCGGCGAACAGGTCCGCAACGGCGTCAACCTCGTCGGGCAGACCGGCAAGGCGCTGGAGCAGATCGTCACGGAAGTCCAGGACATCAACCTCAACGTCATCGCCATCGTCGAAGCGTCGCGTGAACAGGCGACGGGCCTGCAGGAGATCAACAAGGCCGTCAACGCGATGGACCAGGGCACGCAACAGAACGCCGCCATGGTCGAGGAAACGACGGCAGCCAGCCACAGCCTTGCCAGGGAAGCCGAAACCCTTCGCAATCTCCTGGCTCAATTTAGATTTGGGCAACACTCTTCAGCTACAGTATCCGTAGCGCGTCCCGATGCCCGACCTGTCGCATCACCGGCACGCAAACTCATGGCGAAGGTCGCTCGTGCCGCAACCGGTGGCGCTGCGACTGCCCAGGCACAGGAAAGTTGGGAAGAATTCTAATGGCGACCGCGATCAACTCGACAAGCTTCAACGGCGAAACCCTCGAAATCATCGCCTTCCGGCTGCATGATCAGGAATTCTGCGTCAAGACCACGACCATCCGCGAAATCCGCGGCTGGGCGCCGTCGACGCCGATCCCGCATGCCCCTGCAGACGTCATCGGCGTGATGAACCTGCGCGGCTCGGTCATCCCGATCATCGACCTCGCCTACAAGCTCGGCATGAAGAGCACCGTCGCCAACGAGCGCTCCGCCATTGTCGTCGCCGAAGTCCACAACATGGTCATCGGCATGCTGGTCGACCGCGTCTCGGACATCCTGACGATCCCTTCGAGCCAGGTTCAGCCGGTTCCGGAAATCTCGGCCTCCTTCGACAAGTCCTTCTCCGAAGGCATCATCGCCAACGAACATGGCATGATATGCTTCCTGAACCTCGCCAAGATGTTCAAGGGCAGCGAAATCGAAGAGCTCGCCGCCTGATCTTCCGGCACTTCGCCAGATCGCAGCAGTTACAATAAGGGCTCCGCAATGCGGAGCCCTTTTTCTTTGTCCGTTGACCGGAGGTGGAGACAAGGAATGCTGTCTCCATCCCTCGTCGATTCCGATGCCTCAGCCGAACAGAACGAAGGTCTTCTGCAGCGTGATCCACACGCCCCAGAGGATCGGAATGCCGACCACGGCCCAGGCGACCAGCGCCTTGGAGTCGAGGCCGCCCGTGCCGATGCCGAAGGATCCGGTGGGGCCAGCGGCCGCGGCCTTCGTCTTGGCTTGCAGCGACGCCACTTCTTCATCCGACATGAACCACCTGTCGGAAAGCGGCTTGACCAGGAAATTGGCGACCAGACCGAGCGCCAGCATTCCGGCCAGGATATACATGGTGAAGTCGTAGACCTGAGCGCGCGGTATGCCCGCCGCGATCTGCGCCTCGCGGATGTAGTTGACCACCACCGGGCCGATGATGCCCGCGGTCGCCCAGGCGGTCAGCAGACGGCCATGGATCGCGCCGACGAACTGGGTCCCGAAGATGTCCGCCAGATAGGCGGGAATGGTGGCGAAGCCGCCGCCATACATGGACAGGATGATGCAGAAGGCGGCGACGAAGAACACCTTGCTGCCGATCCCGGCCGCCCAGGGGGCCGAGGCATAGAGCAGGATACCCAGCAGGAAGAAGACGTAATAAGTGTTCTTGCGGCCGATCTTGTCGGAGAGCGAAGCCCAGAAGAAGCGCCCGCCGATGTTGAACAGCGAGAGAAGCCCGGTAAAGCCGGCGGCGATCGCGGCGATCGCCGTCAGTTGCTCCTTGCTGAGATCGGAGAACTTCAGCTCGGGCAAGCCGAGCAACGAGCCGGCGAAGATCTCCTGCAGCATGGGCGAAGCCATGCCGATCACGCCGATGCCGGCCGAGACGTTGAGGCAGAGAACCGCCCAGATCAGCCAGAACTGCTTGGTCTTGTGGGCGTTCTTCAGGTGCACGTGACGACTGGTGATCATGCTGTCCTTGGCGACCGGCGCCACGAAGCCTTCGGGGCGCCAGCCAGCCGGTGGGATGCGGTAGCCGAAGGCGCCGCCCATCATGAAGACGAAATAGATGCCGGCCATGACGACAAAGGTCTGCCAGACACCAACCGAGATTTCGCTCTTGAAGGTGTTCATCAGCATGTCGGCCAGCGGCGCACCGATCATCGCACCGCCGCCGAAGCCCATGATCGCCATGCCGGTGGCCATGCCGCGACGGTCGGGGAACCATTTGATCAGCGTCGAGACCGGCGAGATGTAGCCGAGGCCCAGACCGATGCCGCCGATCACGCCGGCGCCGAGCCACATCAGCCACAGCTGATGGGTCATGACTCCTATTGCCGCGATCAGGATGCCGCCGCACCAGCAGCAGGCCGAGACGAAGCCGGCCCGACGCGGACCGACCCGCTCCAGCCAGCCGCCCCAGATCGCGGCGGATGAGCCGAGCAGGACGAAGAACAGCGTATAAATCCAGCCGAGATCGCTGACCCGCCAGTCGCAGGACGTGGTGAAAAGCGCAGATGCCAGCGTCAGGTCCGGACAGGCGACGGACTGGCTTATGCCGATCGACTTGGTGAGCGGCAGCCAGAAGACGGAAAAGCCATAGGCCATGCCGATGCACAGATGGATGGCAAGGGCGGCCGGCGGCACGAGCCAGCGATTGAATCCCGGTCTAGCAACAATGCGTTCGCGGTCGAGAAGGCCACCGCCCCCATAGCCGCCGGTCAATGTTTCGGTCGTAGCAGACATATCTGAAATCCTCCCTGCCATCGGTCGTGCCGATGGCTCTGTCCCCGACCCGGTTGTCCGCGATGCTTGTGCCCTGTCGCTCCATCGACAAGACACATCACGGGACCGGTCCAATCCAGAAGCGGCCCGTGCCGCTCCCTCCCTGCCCCACCCGCACCCCGTCTCCAAGGGACGCGCTGGGAACAGGAATTGGGTAGCAACCGCCGTGCCAACCCGAATTTAACAATTTTCAATAACTTAGCAGAGGCACGAACACGGATACGGACAAAATGTCTCGATGCAACGGACAAAACGTCCGTCAAGCGTCGCTCAATTCGCCTCGGGAAGCCAGATGGAAAAGGTTGTCCCCTTGCCCGGCTGGCTCTCGACGTTGAGCGTCCCACCCTGCCGCCGGACAAGCGTCTGGCTGATCGACAGACCGAGGCCGGTGCCCTGCCGCCGCTTGGTGGTGAAGAACGGATCGAAGATGCGGGCAAGCACATCGGGCGTCATGCCGATGCCGGTATCCTCCACGTCGACACGAATGCCGTCCTGACCATCGCGCGTCTCATCGCGACTGACAAGGCGAAGCCTGCCGCCATCAGGCATGGCATGGATCGCGTTGACGATCAGGTTGATCAGCACCTGCTGCAGTTCGGTCCGGTTCATCAGGACCTGCCGGGTCGCACCATCGTCCCGCTCGATCTCGATGTCGGCCTTGCCGAGCAGATGCTGCACGAGCGGCAGGCAGTCCGAGATCACGTCGGCGACATGATGGCGCTCGACATAGCCGGCATATTCCTCCGGCTTGGCGAATTGCAGCAGCTTGGTAACGATCTGGCTCACGCGATGGATCTGCTCGTCGATCAGCCGGAGTTCGGTGGAAAGATCGTTCGCCCTGTCGCCGAGCACGCTGCGCACCACGTCGAGATTGCCCTGCATGACGGCGATGGGATTGTTGATCTCGTGGGCGACGCCCGCCGTGATCTCGCCGATCGCCGCCAGTTTCTCCGACATGACGAGTTGTTTGGTCGTCGCCTCCAGCTGCCGGTTCGCCAGTTCGAGTTCGCCCGTGCGCTCGGCCACCCGATCATTGAGCTCGTCGTTCCAGCGCCGCAAGTCCCGGTCGCGCTGCTGCAACTGGTCGAGCAGACTGTCGAGATGGACGGCCACCCGACCGATCTCGTCGCTGCCGTCGGTGAGACCGGATCGTGCGCCGAGATCGCCCTCTTCCACCCTCGCAATGGTGCCGGTCATGCGTTCCAGCGGCTTGAAGATCGCCCGCGCCCAGCGCAGGAAGATCGGCACGCTGGCGGCCGTGACCAGGAGGAAAGCGACGACGATGCCGATGATCGTCTCGGTCTTGGCCCGCGCGAACGGCGCTTCGAGGAAGCCGACATAGAGCATGCCGACCCGCCGGCCGAAACTGTCGCTGATCGGCTCGTAGGCCGAGACATACCAGTCGTTGACGACGAAGGCACTGTCGAGCCAGACGCGCCCCTCGTCCAGCACCGTCTGGCGCACGGCCGCCGAGACGCGGGTGCCAAGCGCCCGCTGGCCCTCGAACAGGCGGACATTGGTGCTGATCCGGACGTCCTCGAGGAAGAGCGTCGCCGTACCCTGGCTGCCCTCCGGCAGGCTCGCAGCGCGATAGACGAGATCGTTGATCGTATCGATGAAGACGAGATTCTGGTTGAGCAGGACGCCGCCGACCAGGGCCGCATCGCTGCCATCCGACAGCGATGCCGGGCTTGCCGAATGCACCACCATGCCACGCGTCTCGCTCGCCCGATCGGTCGCCACCGCATTCGGCGTCGGCACGAGTTCGAGCTTCGCGCGCGCCGCGAGTTCCGGCGATATGGCCGCCAGTTCCTGTTGGGAGAAGATGTCGATCGCCGTCTTCGGCTCACCCGTCAATGCGGCGTCGAGGACCGGCCAGTCCGTTCGCAGGCGGCCTTGACCCGTAAGTCCGACGGGGAAGGTCGCCATGCCGTCCCGTCGCACGAGGAAGAGAAAGTCGAGGCCGAGGCGCGTGCGATTTTCCTCCAGATAGGCCGCCAGCCCGGCCCCGCCGTCGCGTGTCGCCGCTTCCCGGAAGGCGACCGAACCGGTCAGCGCCGAGAGATGCTCGCCGGTATTCTCCAGTATCCGCGCGAGATACTGGTGCGCGATGGTGAGGTCCGCATTGACCTTGGACGTCAGGAGCGCATCGAACTTCGTCTCCCAGCGTGCCATGGTAGCGACCAGCAACAGCGGCAAAATGACGAGCGTCGGCAAAAGCGCGATGGCAAGGAGACGGTAGCGGATCGATCGTCCGCGGCGCAGCACCGGCTCCTGGGTCTCCGCCTCAGGCATTCCACGACACGAGCTTGCGGTCGATGGTCTTGCGCGAAATGCCGAGGCGTCGGGCCGTCTCCTCGCGATCCCCACCGGTCTCCCCGAGCACGGCCAGGATATGGCGGCGTTCCACCTCCTCCAGCGTTCCCGACGGAGCCGCCACCGCGCCGGTCCGCTGGCCGCGGAAATCGTCCGGGAAGCCGCCCAGGATGAGCGAACGCTCGATCAGGTTGCGCAGTTCGCGCACATTGCCCGGCCATGCATAGGCGGACAGCGCGGCCTTGGTGGCCTTGTCGATCGGCACGGGCGGCATGCCGAGCTGCTGCGAAAGCTTGTGCATGAACAGGCTGGCAAGCTCGAGAACGTCGTCGCCCCGGTCGCGCAGCGGCGGCAGCTTCAGCTGCATGACGTTGATGCGGTAGTAGAGATCCGGACGGAAGCCGCCTTGCTGCACGAGCTTTTCCAGATTGGCATTGGTGGCGAAGACGAAGCGCAGGTCGACCGGCACTTCGCGTTCCGCTCCGACCGGACGCACCCGGCGATCCTCGATCACGCGCAGGAGCTTGCTTTGCGTCGCGAGCGGCATCTCGCCGATCTCGTCGAGGAAGAGCGTGCCGCCCTGGGCATGCAGGAAAAGGCCCTCACGCCCGGCTTCAGCCCCGGTGAAGGCGCCGCGGACATGGCCGAACAGTTCGGATTCGATCACATCCGGCGGGATGGCCGCGCAGTTGACCGGGACGAAGGGTTTGGCCGCACGGTCGGAAAGCGCATGCAACGAGCGGGCCGCGACCTCCTTGCCCGTGCCGGATTCGCCGGTCAGAAGCACGGTCGTCGGCAAGGGTGCGACGCGGGCCAGCGTCTCGCGCACCTGCTGGATCGCGGCCGAACCGCCGATCAGTTTGTCGCGCAGCAGGATATGGTCGGCCGTCGCCCGAAGCTCATAGCGCAGCACGAAGTTTTCCCGCTGCAATCGCATGCGGTCGAGACAGCGCGCCACTGCGTTGAGGATCTGGTTGGAGCGGAACGGCTTCAGCACGAAATCGACGGCGCCGGCGCGTAAGGCACGGATCGCGGTTTCGAGATCGGCATAGGCGGTCATCAGGATGGCGTCGGCGAAGAAGCCGATCGCCCGCTGTTCGATCAGCCAGTCGACGCCGTTCTTGCCCGGCATGATGTTATCGAGAATGACGACGTCGAAATGGTGCTGGTCGAGCTTGCGCGATGCCTCTTCGGCATCGGCCGCTTCCTCGATCCGCTTGCAGCGGGGGCTGAGCGTGCGCACGAGAAAATTGCGCATGCCGGGCTCGTCGTCGACCACGAGGATCGTCGCCTGCGCCAGCCAGGGACCGAATTCCGGATCCCGCTCGCTCGCCTGGACCTTTCGTGCCGTTTCAGCCCTCACCGTGTCGCCCGCCTCCCTCGCTCAACGTCGGTTCTGCATATCAGAGGCGGGACGAAAACGCCAAAGCGAACCAGGCGCCCCTGTTCAGGCTGCGACCGGACGCTTGATGACCTTGGCGGCTTCCATGACCAGCGGCAGAAGACCCTCGCCACCCTTGTCGACATGCTCGAACAGCTCGCGGCGCATGCGCGGCTCCCAGAACTTGTTGATATGGTTCGCGACGCCTTCGACGCGCACCGTTTCCGGCTGGGACAGGAAGAAGGTGGCGATCTGGTTCGCCATGCGAACGAGCTTTTCGGTGGTGTCATGCGACATGGGCGTTCACTCCGGCAAGGATGCGCTCTGATCTGGTGAAAATTTCGAACTCGTCGCCCCGCGCAATGCCGACGAGCGTAATCTGGGCCTCCTCCGCCGTGCGGATGGCAAGGGCCGTCGGAGCCGAGACGGCAATCAGAATGGGGCATTTCAGCGCCGCCGTCTTCTGCACCATCTCCACCGACAGGCGGCTGGTGACGACGACCGCGCCCTGGCGGCCGGAATAGCCGGCGCGGATCACCGCGCCCGAAAGCTTGTCGAGCGCATTGTGGCGTCCGACGTCCTCCCGCAACACGACAAGGCCTTGGCCTGGCACGAAGAAGCCGGCGCCATGCACGGCGCGTGTTTCGTGGTTGAGCTTCTGCCCGTTGCCCAGCAGCTTCACGGCTTCGGCAATCTGCGCCGGCGTCAGGCCGAAATCGCCGGCCTCGACAGGCAGGACCTGTCGCATCGCCTGTTCGATCGATTCGATGCCGCACAGGCCGCACCCGACCGGACCGGCCATATGACGGCGGCGCGAGGTCAGCGCCTCCGCCGTGGCATCCGCCAGGACGATCTGCACGTCGATGCCGTCGCCGGCCATCAACGTCTCGATCGAGACGATGTCGGCGGGTTCTGAAATAATGCCCTCAGACAGCGAGAATCCAAGGGCGAAGTCCTCCAGATCGGCGGGCGTCGCCATCATCACCGCATGGGTCGAACCGCCATAGGAAAAGGCGATCGGCACTTCTTCCGGAACGATGCGGCTACCCGTCGCCAGGATGCCGTGGCGGTACTGCAGCTCGGGAATGGGGATGGAGGTGTTCATGACGGGTCGGCCCCTCATCCGCCTGCCGGCACCTTCTCCCCGCGGGCGGGGAGAAGGAGACATGCCGCAACGTCTCCACCCCCTCTCCCCGCGCGCGGGGAGAGGGTCGGGGTGAGGGGCATAAAGCCGTAAGCCTGGTCCATTCCCTACTCCGCCGCTTCCAGCTTGCCGGCGATGCGGCGCGACTGGCGCGACAGGTCCTCATAGTCCTGCTGCCATTCGGACGGGCCGTTGGACGGCGCGACCTGCACGGCGGTCACCTTGTATTCCGGGCAATTGGTCGCCCAGTCGGAGAAGTCCGTGGTGATGACGTTGGCCTGCGTCTCGGGATGGTGGAAGGTCGTGTAGACGACGCCGGGCGAAACGCGTTCGGTGATTTCCGCCCGAAGCGTTGTTTCCCCTGCCCGGCTGGCAAGACGCACCCAGTCGCCTTCCTTGATGCCGCGCTGCTCGGCATCGTGCGGATGGATCTCGAGACGATCCTCGGCATGCCAGGCGACATTCTCCGTGCGGCGCGTCTGGGCGCCGACATTGTATTGCGACAGGATGCGGCCAGTGGTGAGAAGCAACGGGAAGCGCGGGCCGGTGCGTTCGTCGGTCGCCACATATTCCGTGCGGATGAACTTGCCCTTGCCGCGCACGAAACCGTTGACGTGCATGATCGGCGAGCCTTCCGGGAACGTCTCGTTGCAGGGCCACTGCACCGAACCCATCTTTTCCAGATAGTCATAAGTGACGCTGGCAAAGCTTGGCGTCGTGGCGGCGATCTCGGCCATGATCTCGGAGGGATGGCTGTAGTTCCACGGCAGGCCCATGGCCTGGGCAAGCTTCTGGGTGACCTCCCAGTCGGCAAAGCCGTTCTTCGGGCTCATCACCTTGCGCACGCGGTTGATGCGGCGCTCCGCATTGGTGAACGTGCCGTCCTTTTCCAGGAAGGTCGAGCCCGGCAGGAAGACGTGGGCATAGTTGGCCGTCTCGTTGAGGAACAGGTCGTGCACCACCACGCATTCCATGGCGGCAAGGCCCGCCGAGACATGCTTGGTGTCGGGGTCGGACTGCAGGATGTCCTCGCCCTGGATGTAGATGCCCTTGAACGAACCGTCGACGGCGGCATCGAGCATGTTCGGAATGCGCAGGCCCGGCTCGCTGTCGAGCTTGACGCCCCAGAGCTTCTCGAACGTGTCGCGCGTCGCGTCGTCGGAGACGTGGCGATAGCCCGGCAGTTCGTGCGGGAAGGACCCCATGTCGCAGGAGCCCTGCACGTTGTTCTGGCCACGCAGCGGGTTCACGCCGACGCCCGGGCGGCCGATATTGCCGGTCGCCATGGCAAGGTTGGCGATCGCCATGACGGTCGTCGAGCCCTGGCTGTGCTCGGTAACGCCGAGGCCGTAATAGATCGCGCCATTGCCGCCCTTGGCATAGAGCCGCGCCGCACCGCGTACGAGGTCGGCCGCGACGCCGGTGAACTTTTCCGTCTCTTCCGGGCTGTGTTGCAGCTCGGCGACGAAGGCGGCCCAGTCCTCGAATTCCGACCAGTCGCAGCGTTCGCGGATGAAGGCCTCGTTGAACAGGCCCTCCGTGACGATCACATGCGCCAGCGCTGTGACGACCGCGACATTGGTGCCGGGTTTCAGCGGCAGATGGTAATCAGCCTTGGCGTGGACCGAGGTAACCGTCTCGGTCTCGCGCGGGTCGAGCACGATGAGCTTGGCGCCCTGGCGGATGCGCTTCTTCATGCGCGAGGCGAAGACCGGATGCGCCGCCGAGGGATTGGCGCCGATTACCATGATCACGTCGGAATGCTCGACGGAATCGAAGTCCTGCGTGCCGGCCGAGGTGCCGAAGGCCTGACCGAGACCGTAGCCGGTCGGCGAATGGCAAACGCGGGCGCAGGTATCGACATTGTTGTTGCCGAAGCCGGCGCGGATCAGCTTCTGCACCAGGAAGGTCTCTTCATTGGTGCAACGCGACGAGGTGATGCCGCCGATCGAATCCTTGCCATACTGGTACTGGAGACGGCGGAACTCTGAGGCGACATGGGCGAAAGCTTCATCCCAAGTGACTTCGCGCCAGGGATCGCTGATCTTCTCGCGCACCATCGGATTGAGAATGCGATCCTTGTGCGTCGCATAGCCATAGGCGAACCGGCCCTTGACGCAGGAATGGCCGCGATTGGCCTTGCCATCCTTGTAGGGCACCATGCGCACCAGTTCTTCGCCGCGCATTTCCGCCTTGAACGAACAGCCGACGCCGCAATAGGCGCAGGTGGTGACGGCCGAATGCTCCGGCTGGCCGATGGCGATCACCGACTTTTCGGTCAGCGTCGCGGTCGGGCAGGCCTGCACGCAGGCGCCGCAGGAAACGCATTCGGATTCGAGGAAATGCTCATGCGCGCCGGGCGATACCCGGCTATCGAAACCGCGGCCCTCGATCGTCAGCGCGAATGTGCCCTGCACCTCCTCGCAGGCGCGAACGCAGCGCGAGCAGACGATGCATTTCGACGGGTCATAGGTGAAATAGGGGTTGGACTCGTCCTTCGGCATCCACTTGGCGTTGATGTCGCCGTCGTTGCGCGCCTTGACGTGATTGTCGCCTTCATAGCCATAGCGCACGTCGCGCAGGCCGACGGCGCCCGCCATGTCCTGCAGTTCGCAGTCGCCATTGGCAGCGCAGGTCAGACAGTCGAGCGGGTGGTCGGAGATATAGAGCTCCATCACACCCTTGCGGATCTGCTTCAGCCGTTCCGTCTGGGTATGGACCACCATGCCCGGCGCGCAAGGCGTCGTGCAGGAGGCCGGCGTGCCGTTGCGGCCCTCGACCTCGACGAGACAGAGGCGGCAGGAGCCGAAGGCATCCACCATGTCGGTGGCGCAGAGCTTCGGCACCTGGATCCCGGCCTCCATCGAGGCGCGCATCACGGAGGTGCCGGCCGCGACCGTGACCTGTCGTCCGTCGATGGTGAGCGTCACCGTCTCGGTGGATCGGGACGCGGGCGTACCGTAGTCGATTTCAGAAACGAGGGGCATGTCGTGCCTCCTGGGCTGATGACAAAGAACGGATGGTGTGTGCGGCAAGGCGGCGGCGGCTCCTCTTCTCCCCAGCGGGGAGAAGGTGGCGCGCAGCGCCGGATGAGGGGGTTGGCGTCAGCGCGGTCGGCCCCCTCATCGCCTCACTGCGTTCGGCACTTCTCCCCGATGGGGAGAAGAGGAAGCCGGACGTCGGCGTCGGCGAAAACATTAGAGACCTGCTCATTCCGCCGCCTCCACGAGTGGTGCCGGGGCGAAATCCTCGGGGAAGTGATGGAGCGCGCTCATGACCGGATAGGGGGTGAAGCCGCCGAGCGCGCAGAGCGAGCCGAACTTCATCGTGTTGCAGAGGTCGGTGAGCAGCGCCCTGTTCTTCTCCGGCTCGATTCCTCTCGCGATCCGGTCGACCGTCTCGACGCCGCGCGTCGAGCCGATGCGACAGGGCGTGCACTTGCCACAGCTCTCGATCGCGCAGAATTCCATGGCGAAACGCGCCTGCTTCAGCATGTCGGCGGTATCGTCGAAGACGACGATGCCGGCATGACCGATCAGCCCGTCCTTGGCGGCAAAGGCCTCGTAGTCGAACACGGTGTCGAACAGGGAGGGCGGGAAATAGGCACCGAGTGGCCCGCCGACCTGCACGGCCTTGACGGGCCGGCCGCTCGCCGTGCCGCCGCCGATGTCGTAGATGATCTCGCCGAGCGTCAGGCCGAAAGCGGTCTCATAGAGGCCACCATGCTTGATATTGCCGGCAAGTTGGATCGGGATCGTGCCGTGCGACCGGCCGACGCCGTAGTCGCGGTAGAAGGCGGCGCCGCGGTCGAGGATGACCGGCACGGAGGCGAGCGAGATCACGTTGTTGACAACGGTCGGCCGGCCGAACAGGCCCTGCAGCGCCGGAAGCGGTGGCTTGGCCCGGACGATGCCGCGCTTGCCCTCGAGCGAGTTGAGCAGCGACGTCTCCTCGCCGCAGACATAGGCGCCGGCGCCCATGCGCACCTCGATGTCGAAGGCATGCGCCGAACCCATGACCGACGGCCCGAGAATGCCGGCGCCCCGGGCGATGTCGATCGCCGCGCGCATGGTCTTGATGGCATGCGGATATTCCGAGCGGGTGTAGACATAACCCTTGGTGGCGCCGGTGGCGATGCCGGCGATGATCATGCCCTCGATCAGCACGAAGGGATCGCCCTCCATGATCATCCGGTCGGAGAAAGTGCCGCTGTCGCCTTCGTCGGCGTTGCAGATGATGTACTTGCGATCACCCGCAGCATCGGCGACCGTCTTCCACTTGATGCCGGTCGGAAAGCCTGCACCACCGCGACCGCGCAGGCCGCTGTCGGTCACCGTCTTGACGATGTCGGCGGGGCCCATGGCCACGGCCTTCTCCAGACCCTTCAGCCCTTCGTAGTGGCGATAGTCGGCCAGGGAGAGAGGATCGGTCACGCCGCAGCGGGAGAAGGTCAGCCGCGTCTGGCGAGCGAGATAGGGAATTTCCTTCGTCAGCCCCTGGCAGAGCGGATGTTCGCCACCGGCCACAAAGTCCGCCTCGAACAGGCCCGGCACATCGGCGACAGTTACCGGTCCGTAGGCGATGCGGCCGTGCCCGGCGCGAACCTCAATGAGTGGTTCAAGCCACAAGAGACCGCGCGAACCATTGCGCACGATCGTCACGTCGAGGCCGCGAAGCTTGGCTTCCCGCTCGATCGCCACCGCCACCTTGTCTGCACCGACGGCAATCGCCGCGGCATCCTGGGGAACATAGATGGTCAAGCTCATCGCCGCGCCTCCGCGACCAGTTCCTCGAGCCCCTGTTCGTCGAGCCGGCCGTGCAACTCGCCGTCGAGCATGGCGGCGGGCGCGCAGGCACAGAGCCCGAGACAGTAGACCGGTTCCAGCGTCACCGCGCCGTCCGGCGTCGTCCCGTGAAAATCGATGCCGAGCAGTTCCCGCACCCGGTCGGCCAGGGCCTCGCCACCGCGCGACTGGCAGGCCTCGGCGCGACAGAGTTTCAGCACATGGCGGCCGGAGGGATGGGCGCGAAAATCGTGATAGAAGCTGACGACGCCGTGCACCTCGGCGCGCGACAGGTTCAGCGCCTCCGCGAGCACCGGCTTCACCTCGTCCGGCACATAGCCGAAGCTCTCCTGCACGGAATGCAGGATCGGCAGCAGGGGACCTTCGAGGCCCTTGAATTCGGCGACGATCGCTTGCGTGCGAGAAACCAAATCATCCGCAGATGATCGAATATTCATGATCAGCCCTCCCAAACCGACACGAACTGGCCAAGAGGCTGACACGGAGAAAGCAAATGTCCAGTCGGTTATTTTAATCTGAATGCGCCGACGCAGTCCGCTTTCCCGTCGAACTCCCTGACGATGCGACAGAATGCCCCTCTGAACAGAGATTGGTCAATAAAGCAGTCCCGTGCAACGATAGAAGAAATCTATTGAAACGCCTGGAGATCGGCGAGCCGGCGGGCCTCGTGCAGCAGCGCCGAGACGAGCGGTGTAAAAGGCTCCCGGTATTGCGCAACGAGACCGACGGAATGCGCCGCTTCCGGCTCGACGATCGGGATCATCCGGATCTCCGCCGAGAAACCGAAGGATTCAGCCACGTTACGGGGCATGATCGAGGCCCATCGGCCGGTTCGGATGTGGGAGAACAGCACGATCATCGAATTGGATTCAAGGGTCGGCTTCACCAAAACCCCAGCCTCGGCCATGTGCTGGTTGATGATGCGACGGTTCTGCATGTCCGCGGTCAATAGACAAAGCCGAAGATCGGCAACCTCCCGCCATGTCACCTGGTCACGATCGCTGAGCGGCGTGCCCGCAGCGGCAATCAGGTGATAGCGCTCCGCATAGAGCGGCACCGAGGTGACGCGGCCGAGCGGCTCGTTGTCGAGATAGGTGATCCCGGCATCGATCTCCAGGTTTTCGAGCAGGCTCAGCACCTGCAGCGAGGTGCGTGAACTGACCGAGAAGGTGACGTCCGGATGCTTCTCCTGGAACGGCGCGGTGATTCGCGGCACCATGGACAGTGCCGTGGGTATGACCGCGATGCGGATATGGCCGGCAAGCCCCCGGCGTGCCGCCCGCATTTCCTCACGCATGGTGCGCGTATCGCCGACGATGCGACGGGCCCATTCGAGCACGCGCTGACCTTCTGGCGTCAGCCCCTGATAGCGGGAGCCGCGGCTCACCAGCATCACGCCCAGGTGATCCTCAAGCTGCCGGATCGCCGCCGACAGTGTCGGCTGGGTGATGCCGCACTCCTCCGCCGCGCGGCCGAAATGCTGGGCACGGGCAAGAGCAATGAAGAATTCGAGCTTGTCGATCATGGGCACTCCTCGCGCGCGAGACTAAGCGCCAAGCAGTGGAAGCGCAAACCGCTCTTTCGGCCGCCGTGAAAAGCCTGAAAGGCGGCGACCGGCCGGATGGGCGAGTTTAGTCTTCCGCCTCGGAATCGTCCACGCGGATGTCGACGGCCTTTGGGCCGCAATACATGTCGTAGAGCACGGACACGAGCGCGGTGAGCGAGGGATCGGTGATATTGTAATAGATCAGCCGGCCGTCCCGGCGGGTGGTGACGATCCGCTCGAGGCGGAGCCGCGCCAGTTGCTGCGACACCACGGCCTGCTGCAGCCCGAGGATGGACTCGATTTCGCCGACGGTCTTTTCACCCTGGCTGAGAATGCACAGAATCAGCAACCGGGTTTCATGCGACAGGGCTTTGAGAAGCGTGCTGGCGGCGCGGGCCTTCGACATGAAGCCCTCCAGCTGTTCCTTCTCCATTCCGGCCCTGATCTGCGGCAAATCCATGAAACCATCCAATGATCGCGATACACATTCGAAAAGCGTTATACGACAATACAAATGCGGCGAAAATGACTTAGCCCGGCAAATAGTGGCGGCAAAGCGATTTCTCCGCGCGCCGTTCAACGTTCCGCCGCCTCGCGGCAGCCACAGCGGCCGCTATCGCAGGCTGACCGATTCGACCCGCTCCTTGAGCAGGGCGGCGCTTCGATGAAGTGCCGCATATTCCTCGTCATTCAGGTCCGGAAAAAGATCGGCCGCAACGCCGGTCGCCCCGATGATGCGCGGCACGGAGAGCGCCACGTCCTCGACATCGGCCACCCTGGGCGTCACGATCGACACCGACAGCACGTCCCTCTGGTCCTGCGCGATCGCCTTGACGATCCGGGCGAGCCCCGCGCCGATGCCGTAATAGGTCGATCCCTTGCCGTTGATGATCTTATAGGCAGCGTTGCGAACGCCGTCGTCGATCGCATGGCGCTCCTCTTCGGTCAGCGGCTTGCCGACCTGCTCGGCGAAGGAGCGAAGGGCCACCGAACCGGCGCGGGCATTGGACCAGGCCAGCACCTCGCTGTCTCCGTGCTCGCCGAGCACATAGGCATGCACCGATTGCGGCGCGATGCCGAGATGGCGGCCAACCAGGCTGCGGAACCGCGCCGTATCGAGAATGGTGCCGGAGCCGATCACCCGCTGCGGCGGAAGGCCGGACAGCCGCGTGGCGATCTGCGTCATGATGTCGACCGGATTGGACGCGATCAGCAGGATGGCGTCGGGCGTGGCGCGCAGCACCTCGGCGACCACCTCGCGGAACACCGCCGCATTGCGCTCCAGCAGTTCGAGCCGGCTCTCACCGGGCTTCTGGCTGACACCGGCAGCAATGATCACCACCCGCGTGCCGGCCAGGGCATCATAGTCGCCGGCGGTGACCGTGGTGGCCGAAACAAACGGCACCGCGTGGGAAATGTCCTCGGCCTGGGCAATGGCAAGCGCCGCATTCCTGTCGACGAACACGATGTCGCTGGCAATTCCCATCATGGCCAGCGCATAGCCGGCCGAGCTGCCGACCATGCCCGCTCCAACGATCCCGACCTTCATGCCCTCACCTCCGTTTGCGTTGCAGCAGACTTAAGCGCATGAACCTTTCAATTGTGTGGCAGTGCGTCAAGCGCCCTTTGACCGAGCCAGGAAAGCGCGAGAGCCACGGGGCACTGCACAGTTTTTCACGACCGCTCTCCAGGCATAAAAAAAGCGGCCCAGAAGGCCGCTCCTTGTTCGTCGGTATTCGTGCGACCGGCTCAGGCCGGGATCAGCACGCCGTTCAGATGGGTGAGTTCGGCGAGGTACTGCTCAAGGCGGGTCTTGTGCTCGTGGCCTTCGACCGCATTCAGTTCGGCGCGGGCAGCCTCGATGCGCTTGGTCAGCGTTTCGCGGTTGAGGTCGCTCAGCGCCACGGCCGATTCAGCCAGAAGCGTGCAACCGCTCGGAACGATATCGGCGAAACCGCCGAACACGACATATTTGGTCACTTGGCCGGAGGCCAGCTTAACCGAAACCACACCCGGCTTGATCGTCGTCATCGTCGGCGCGTGATGGGCCATGACGGTCATTTCGCCTTCGGTTGCCGGGATGACAACTTCGCTCACCTTTTCGGAAAGCAGCAGGCGCTCGGGCGAAACGAGTTCAAAATTGAAATTGTCGGCCATGGTTGTTCACTTCTTCTATAGAGGCGGGAACGGCGCGCGCCGAGAAGCGCGCGCCAAGTCCGTCATCAGGCGGCTTCGGCAGCCAGCTTCTTGGCCTTTTCGATGGCTTCTTCCATCGAGCCGACCATGTAGAAGGCGGCTTCAGGCAGATGGTCGTACTCGCCGTTGACCAGGCCCTTGAAGCCCTTGATCGTGTCTTCGAGCGCAACCAGCTTGCCCGGCGAACCGGTGAAGACTTCGGCGACGAAGAACGGCTGGGACAGAAAGCGCTCGATCTTGCGGGCGCGGGCAACCGCGATGCGGTCGTCTTCCGACAGTTCGTCCATGCCGAGAATGGCGATGATGTCCTGGAGAGCCTTGTAGCGCTGCAGGGTCGACTGGACCTTACGAGCCACTTCGTAGTGCTCTTCGCCGACGACCAGCGGGTCGAGCATGCGCGAGGTGGAGTCGAGCGGGTCAACGGCCGGGTAGATGCCCTTTTCGGCGATCGAACGCGACAGAACGGTCGTTGCGTCCAGGTGGGCGAACGAGGTTGCCGGTGCCGGGTCGGTCAAGTCGTCGGCGGGAACGTAAATGGCCTGAACCGAGGTGATCGAACCCTTGGTCGTGGTGGTGATGCGTTCCTGCATCTGACCCATGTCGGTGGCGAGCGTCGGCTGATAACCAACGGCCGACGGGATACGGCCGAGAAGTGCGGACACTTCCGAACCGGCCTGGGTGAAGCGGAAGATGTTGTCGACGAAGAACAGAACGTCCTGGCCCTTGTCGCGGAAGTCTTCAGCGATGGTGAGACCCGTCAGAGCGACGCGAGCGCGAGCGCCCGGCGGTTCGTTCATCTGGCCGTAAACGAGCGCAGCCTTGGAGCCTTCGCCGCCGCCATGCTTGTTGACGCCCGACTCAATCATTTCGTGATAGAGGTCGTTGCCTTCGCGGGTACGTTCGCCAACACCGGCGAATACCGAGTAACCGCCGTGCGCCTTTGCGACGTTGTTGATCAGTTCCATGATGAGAACCGTCTTGCCGACGCCGGCGCCGCCGAACAGGCCGATCTTGCCGCCCTTGGCGTAAGGCGCGAGCAGGTCGACGACCTTGATGCCGGTGACCAGGATCTGCGCTTCCGTCGACTGCTCGACATAGCTCGGCGCTTCCTGGTGGATGGCGCGCTTGCCGGAGGTGACCAGCGGACCGGCTTCGTCGACGGGCTCGCCGATGACGTTCATGATGCGGCCGAGCGTCTCGGGGCCGACCGGAACGGTGATCGGAGCGCCGGTGTCAGACACGGCCTGTCCGCGAACCAGACCTTCGGTCGAGTCCATGGCGATCGTGCGAACCTGGCTTTCGCCGAGGTGCTGGGCCACTTCGAGAACGAGGCGGTTGCCGCCGTTCATGGTTTCCAGCGCGTTCAGGATCGCAGGCAGCTCGCCGTCGAATGCGACGTCCACGACAGCGCCGATAACCTGGGTTACCTTGCCTGCAGAACCGATTGCGGACGCCTTCGCCGCGGTAGACTTCGGGGTAGCTGCCTTAGCCATGTTTCTTACCCTCTTTCCTTAACCTCAGAGCGCTTCCGCGCCCGAAATGATTTCAATGAGTTCCTTGGTGATCTGGGCCTGGCGCTGACGGTTGTACGAGAGCGTAAGCTTGTTGATCATCTCACCAGCATTGCGCGTCGCATTGTCCATCGCGCTCATCTTGGCGCCCATTTCACCGGCGACGTTTTCGAGCAGCGCCCGGAAGACCTGCACCGAGATGTTGCGCGGAATGAGATCGCTGAGGATCGCACCGGCATCGGGCTCATATTCGTAGACGGCGGACGCACCGGTTGCGGCAACCGCTTCCGGAGCCGCGGCCGGGATCAGCTGCTGTGCGGTCGGCACCTGGCTGATGACGGACTTGAATTCCGAATAGAACAGGGTCGCAACGTCGAACTCGCCCTTGTCGAACATCGAGATGACCTTGCGGCCAATCGTGTCGGCATTTTCGAAAGCGACGCGCTTGACTTCGCGAAGGTCGGTGCGCTCGACGATATTGGCAGCGAACTCGCGACGCAGGCTGTCGTAGCCCTTCTTGCCGACGCAGAAGATCTTGACGGTCTTGCCGGCGGCGAGAAGCTTGCGCGCATGGTCACGGGCAAAGCGGGCGATCTGCGAATTGAAACCGCCGCAAAGGCCGCGCTCGGCGGTGCAGACGATGAGCAGATGCACATCGTCCTTGCCGGTCCCGGTCATCAGCCGGGGTGCGCTGTCATCGCTGCCGACCGCCTGGGCGATGTTGGCAAGGACGGCACCCATGCGCTGCGAATAGGGACGAGCGGCCTCGGCCGCCTCCTGCGCACGACGCAGCTTCGCCGCGGCGACCATCTTCATCGCCTTGGTGATTTTCTGCGTCGCCTTGACGGAGGCGATCCGGTTTTTCAGATCCTTAAGTGAAGGCATCCGTTATCCGTCCTTGGCTTGAGCCCCGATTACGCGAAAGACTTGGCGAACTGATCCAGAGCAGCCTTGAGCTTGCTCTTGGTATCGTCGCTGATGGCTTTCTCCGTGCGGATGGCGTCGAGAATGGCCTTGCCTTCCGAGCGAAGGTAGGAGAGCAGACCCTGCTCGAACTTGCCGATCTGGTTGACTGCGACCTTGTCGAGGTAGCCGTTGACGCCGGCGAAGATCACGGCGACCTGTTCTTCCGTCTTCAGCGGCGAGAACTGCGGCTGCTTCAGGAGTTCGGTCAGGCGTGCACCGCGGTTCAGCAGGCGCTGCGTCGAGGCATCGAGGTCCGAACCGAACTGGGCGAAGGCGGCCATTTCGCGATACTGGGCAAGCTCGCCCTTGATCGAGCCGGCAACCTGCTTCATCGCCTTGATCTGCGCGGCGGAACCGACGCGCGAAACCGACAGACCGACGTTAACGGCCGGACGGATGCCCTGGTAGAACAGGTCGGTTTCGAGGAAGATCTGGCCGTCGGTGATCGAGATCACGTTGGTCGGAATGAAGGCCGAAACGTCGTTGCCCTGCGTTTCGATGACCGGCAGAGCCGTCAGCGAACCGGCACCCTTTTCGTCGGACAGCTTTGCAGCGCGCTCGAGAAGGCGGGAATGCAGATAGAAAACGTCGCCCGGATAGGCTTCGCGGCCCGGCGGGCGGCGCAGCAGCAGCGACATCTGACGATAGGCAACGGCCTGCTTGGAAAGGTCGTCGTAACCGATCAGCGCGTGCATGCCGTTGTCGCGGAAATACTCGCCCATGGCAGCGCCGGCGAACGGCGCGATGTACTGCATCGGAGCCGGATCGGAAGCCGTTGCGGCAACGATGATCGAGTACTTGAGGGCGCCGCGCTCTTCGAGAACCTTGACGAACTGAGCAACCGTCGAACGCTTCTGGCCGATTGCGACGTAGACGCAATACAGCTTTTCAGAGTCCGGACCATTGTCGTGAATGGCCTTCTGGTTGAGGATCGTATCGAGAATGATGGCGGTCTTGCCGGTCTGGCGGTCACCGATGACCAGCTCGCGCTGACCGCGGCCGACCGGGATCAGGGCGTCGATGGCCTTGAGGCCGGTCGACATCGGCTCATGAACCGACTTGCGCGGGATGATGCCCGGAGCCTTGACGTCGACGCGCGAACGGCGGGTCGCATTGATCGGGCCCTTGCCGTCGATCGGATTGCCGAGCGCGTCGACGACGCGGCCGAGCAGTTCCGGACCAACCGGGACGTCGACGATGGCGCCGGTCCGCTTGACGGTGTCGCCTTCCTTGATGTCACGGTCCGAACCGAAAATAACGACACCGACATTGTCGGCTTCGAGGTTCAGCGCCATGCCACGGATGCCACCGGGGAACTCGACCATTTCGCCGGCCTGGACGTTGTCGAGACCGTAGACGCGGGCAATACCGTCACCGACGGAAAGCACTTGGCCGACTTCGGAGACTTCCGCCTCTTTGCCGAAGTTTTTGATTTGATCTTTCAGAATTGCGGAAATTTCCGCGGCGCGGATATCCATCAGCCAACCTCTTTCAGTGCAAGCTTAAGGGTGGAAAGTTTGGTGCGAAGAGACGTGTCGATCTGGCGCGAGCCGACCTTGACGATCAGACCACCGAGAATGGACGGGTCGATCGTGACAACGATCGTGACGTCCTTGCCGGTGACGCTCTTCAGCGCCGCCTTCAATTCGTTTTCCTGTTCGGACGTAAGCGCGTGGGCAGAGGCGACTTCAGCCGTGATCTCGCCGCGGTGACGGGCGGCGATCTGGCGGAACGAGGCGATCATGCCGGAAACGGCGAACAGGCGACGATTGCCGGCCACGACCTTCAGGAAGTTCGCAACCAGGCCATCAAGACCGGCCTTCTCGCAAAGCGCGACGACGGCCTTGGTCTGGTCCTCGGCCGAAAAGACCGGAGAAAGTACCAACCGCTTCAGGTCGTCGCTCGAATCGATCATGGCCTGGAAACGGTTGAGATCGGCGCCGACGGCGTCGAGCGAGCCAGCCTCGAGCGCGAGCTCGAAAAGCGACGACGCATAGCGCTCCGCAACGCCTGAAATGACTTGGGATGTGTCTGCCACGGGCAAAATATTCCCTGCTTTTGACCCAGGATTTTCGCAACCCCGGAACGGGAGAAACATCATCCTGAAATCGTTAGGTTTTCTTGAAAAACACAACGGTCTCCCGCTTGCGTTTTTCGAATTTCGCGGTCCGTCTAGCATAGGAACTGTGGACTCGCAACACGCGTAATAACGGAATAAGCCTTAAGGACAAGGCCTTGGTCGCAAATTTCTCGGAATCTGCGCCAAATTGGTGAGAGCATGCGCCAACACCACGATCTTTCTCTTCAGACGAGTCCGAAGACATAGAACAGCGGCAATGCTGCAAGCAGGATTTCCACTACCAGAAGTAGAAAATTGCGGAGCGTATTTCCCCGGTCCGACATGATCGACAGGATCCGTCCGAACGCTGCGAGAGCCATGGCTGCACCGAAGGCCAGATAGAGCGTCGGTTGGGCCAGCATCAGGGCAGTCGCCGAGAACCCGACGATCAGGCCGCCGGCAGAACGGGCAGCGCCATAGCCCTCGGGCCGAAGCTCGCGCGGCTGCAGGGCAAAGAACTTGAGTGTGAGGCCCGGCGCGAACATGACCAGCGCACCGATCAATGCAGCGACGGCCGCCGCACCGAAGGCGAGTTGCTCGCCGAATTCCGTCGGAAAATAGAACTCCATCCTTGATCCCCGTCTCAAAGCAAATCGAACGTGGCGCTTATCGCACAAAGCGGCCCTTGGAGATATTGGCGGGGCGGCATTTTTCCGCAGTTTTGCGCGGCCCGGACCGGACTTCGGGGGAAAGCCTAGAGGAAGCTCTGCGGATCGACGTCGACCTGGACCTGGATCGACCGGCGTTCCTTCGGCCCGTTGGCGAGCATGGCCCGGACGAACCCTTGCATGTCGCTGTTGCGCCGGCCGTGCACGAGAAGCCGGAAGCGATGCCGCCCACGGATCAGGGCCAGGGGGGCTTCCGCCGGGCCGAGGATGACAATGTCGCGCTCGACCGGCGCCGACTGGCGCAGCTGGCGCGCATGGGTTTCCGCCTCGGCGCGGCTGTCGGCCGAGACGATGATCGAGACCAGCCGTCCGAAGGGCGGAAGGGCTGCCCGCTCGCGTTCGGCGATCTCGCGTTCGTAGAAGGCCGAGGCATCGCCGGAGACCAGTGCCTGCATGACCGGGTGCATGGGCTGAAAGGTCTGCAACAGGCCATGGCTCTTGCGCCCCGTGCGGCCCGCCCGGCCGGTCACCTGCGACAGCAGCTGGAAGGTGCGCTCGGCCGCGCGCGGGTCGCCATTGGCAAGGCCGATATCCGCGTCGACGATGCCGACCAGCGTCATCAGAGGGAAATTGTGCCCCTTGGCGACGAGCTGTGTGCCGATGACGATGTCGGCTTCGCCATTGGCGATCGCCTCCAGCTCCAGCCTGAGCCTTTTCACCCCGCCGAGGTCGGAGGACAGCACCAGCGTGCGCGCATCGGGAAAATGCTTCTCCACCTCCTCGGCAATGCGCTCGACGCCGGGCCCGCAGGCGACCAGGTGGTCGAGCGTGCCGCATTCCGGGCAGGCCTGCGGCGTCGGCTCGGAATAGCCGCACTGGTGGCACTGGATCTGGCCGCGGAAACGATGCTCCACCAGCCAGCTCGAGCATTGCGGGCACTGGAACCGGTGACCGCAGACGCGGCAGAGGGTGAGCGGCGCATAGCCACGCCGGTTGAGGAAGAGCAGCGCCTGTTCCTTGCGCTCGACCGTCCTGCCGACCGCCCTCAAAAGCAGCGGCGAAAGAAAGCCGCCCCGCTCCGGCGGATGGCGACGCATGTCGATCAGATGCAGATCCGGCATGGCCGCATCGGCAAAGCGCGTCGGCAGGTGGATGCGCCGGTAGCGCCCCGCCTGGCAGTTCACCTGGCTCTCGACCGAGGGGGTCGCCGAGACCAGCACGACCGGGAAGCCGGCAATTCGCGCCCGGACCACCGCCATGTCGCGCGCATTGTAGAAGACCCGGTCCTCCTGCTTGAAGGCGGGGTCATGCTCTTCGTCGACGATAATCAGCCCCAGATCCTCGAACGGCAGGAACAGCGCCGAGCGCGCCCCGGCCACGACGCGGATCTCGCCGGTCGCAGCCTGTCGCCAGACCTTTTCGCGCGTGCGGGTTGCCAGATCCGAATGCCATTCGCCGGGCTTGGCGCCGAACCGATCCTGAAAACGTTCGAGGAAATTGGCGGTGAGCGCGATTTCCGGCAGCAGGATCAGCACCTGCCGTCCCTGTCGCAGCGTTTCGGCGATCGCCTCGAAATAGACTTCCGTCTTGCCCGAGCCCGTGACACCGTCGATCAGCGCCACCGAGAACCCGCCCTTGGCGATCCCGTCGAGAATTTCGTCCGCCGCTTCCTTCTGCGGACCGGCGAGACGATGCTCGGCGAAATCGGGATCGGGCCTCGCCACCAGCGGCGGTGGCGGCAGGAAGACGGTTTCGAACACGCCTTGGGCGGCAAGCCCGTCGATCACGCTGGTCGACACACCGCTCGCATGGGCAAGGCCGCTCTTGGTCCAGGAAAGCCCGTCGCCGGCGAGATCGAGCACCTTGCGCCGGGCCGGCGTCATCCTTTCCGGCTCCATGCCGGAGAAGCGGAAACCCTCGACCATCGGTTCCGGATCGAAGGCCGCCGGCGCGCGCAGCGCCATGCGGGCCACATAACCCGGCGGCGAGAGCGTGTAGGCGGCGACCCAATCGAGGAAGGTGCGCATGGGCTTGTCGAGCGGCGGACAGTCGAACACCTTGGTGATCGGCCGAAGCTTCTTCGGATCGACGGAATTGGCTTCCTCGCCGTCCCAGACCACGCCGACGACCTGGCGCGGCCCGAGCGGCACCTGCACGATAGAGCCTGCCTCCACGGGCATGCCATCGGGCACCGCATAGCTATAGGCAACCGGCACCGGCATCGGCACCAGGACCGGCACGACGCGGGAAGAGGGAAGCGGGCCGAACAGTCCGGGCGAATCGTCTTTCATGGGTCGCCATATTTGCCCCTCGGCGATCGGAAAGAAAACCGAAAAGGCCACTTGCACAGGAAAGCGGTCCGCAGACGAACTGCGAGCCGCGTGCTGCTCAATGGACCGCCTGGGCGGTACCGCTCCTCGTCCGATCAGCCGCGAGCGGCATATCGCGGCCGCGCCGCCGCCATTTCCGCGCCGGCCTGCCGAAGCTGGGCGACGGCAGCGCGCGCACCGTCGGCAAGCTGGAACTGCCGGATGAGTTCGCGCAGGCGCTGCGATTCCATCGCCAGCGTCGCGCTGGAGGCGTTGGCTTCCTCGACCATGGCCGCGTTCTTCTGCGTGACCTGGTCCATCTGGTTGACGGCCGTGTTGACCTCGGAGAGCCCCACCGCCTGCTCGCGGGCCGAAATGGCGATCGCGTCCATGTGCTGGTTCACGGTGACGATATAGGCTTCGATCGTCTTCAGCGCATCGCCGGTATCCTTGACGAGCTTGACCCCGCTTTCGACCTCCGTGCTGGAATTGCGGATCAGGTCCTTGATCTCCTTCGCCGCCTGGGCGGACCGCTGTGCCAGCTCCCGCACCTCCTGGGCCACGACCGCAAAGCCCTTGCCTGCCTCACCGGCGCGTGCCGCCTCGACGCCGGCGTTCAGCGCCAGCAGGTTGGTCTGGAAGGCGATCTCGTCAATCACGCCGATGATATTGGCAATCTGGTTGGAAGACTGCTCGATGCGCTGCATGGCATCGACGGCGCTCGCCACGACCGCACCGGAATGCGCCGCGCTGGAATTCGCCTGCACGGCGACGGCCCTCGCTTCCTCGGCCCGCTTGGAGGAATTCGAGACATTGGCAGTAATCTGGTCGAGTGCAGCGGCAGTTTCCTCCAGCGAGGCTGCCTGTTGCTCCGTGCGCCGCGACAGGTCGTCGGCGCTCTGGCTGATTTCCTGGGTGCCGGAATCGATCGAGCGGGATGCCTCGGCCACCGATGTCAGGGTATTGCTGAGCTGCGAGACGGCGGCGTTGAAATCGCTGCGCAGGCTCTCGAACTCGGGCGCGAACGGGATCGCCAGCTCGAACGACAGATTGCCGGCGGCCAGCTGTTTCAGGCCGTCCGCCAGGCCCGCAGTCGCCTGGGTCATCGCCTCGGTCCGCACACGCTCGATTTCCGTGTTGCGGCGGCGTTCGAGCTCGCTTGCTTCCTGGGTTGCCGCAGCCTGTTCTTCGAGCCGCTGGTTGGCGATCGCATTGTTGCGGAAGACTTCGACCGCTGCCGCCATCGCGCCGATCTCGTCCGCGCGGCCGATGCCGGGAATGTCACAGGCGGTATTGCCGGCGGCGAGCGTGCGCATGCTGGTCGTCATCGCCCGGATCGGGCCGGAAATGCTCCGGGCCACGAACCACATGGCGCCGACACCGCCGAGGGCGATGATGGCCGCGACAAGGATCTGGAGCGCCCCGTCGCTGGCGTTGCGCTCGGTCAGGTCCTTGTCCAGCTGGCTCGCCTCGGCCATGGCAACCGCACGCGGCACGTCGATCATCACCGACCATGGTGTCGCCGTGCGGCCAATGACGATCGGCGAGAAGGCCTTGAACGCATCGCCGCTGGCGAGAACCTCGTCACGACCACCCTTGATGACCGGCAGATATTGCGACAGGCCCTTGTTCGCCAGATCGAATGGCTGACCGATCGTCTCCGGATTTTCACTCGACGCGACGACGAGTCCCATATGGCTGACGATCGAGACGGTTGCCTTGCCGTCATAGATCGAAGCCTTGACCTGTTCGGCCAGCTTCTGCACGAAACCGAGATCGAAATCGGCGCCGGCAACACCGGCAAACTTGCCGTTGACCGTGATCGGTACGGACATGGTGGCAAGAAAGACGTTCTTGCCCTGCACGATATAGGGCAAGGGATCGAGGATGCTTTCGCCCTGGCCCTTCTGCGGGCCGATATACCAGCCGCCCTTCATCACGCCGTTCGGATGCAGTTCGGCACTGTCATATTCGACAAGCGGCTGCAGCGCGATCTTTCCGGCGGCATCGCGGGTCCAATAAGGCAGGAAACGTCCCGTTGCGTCCGAGCCGAGCTCGCGCCGGTCGCGAAAATTCGCGTCGGCGCCGTCAAGCGCGTTGGGCTCCCAGGCGCTGTATGTTCCGTTGAAGCGCGGATTGTCCTTCAGGACATTGAGAAGCACGGCGTTCAGCTGCGCCCGCCGGGTCTCCGGCGGCGTCGATGCCGAATCGCCCGCCAGCATTTCGAAGCTGCGCGCCATGACCCGCGCCGCATCGAAGGCACCATCCAGCGAAGACCGGATGATGCCGGCCTGCGTCGATGCCAGCGTCTGCAGGCTTTGCTTGGTTTTCACATCGGTGAGCTCGGTCACCTGGCTGGCGACGAATGTACGCGCATTGCCCGCGGAGACGATGCCGTAGCCGACAAGGCCGGCCGTGGCCGCCAGGACGCAGACGCCGGACAGGACTGCAATTTTTAGCTGTATCGATTTGAAGCGCATTCGATTTTCCCCTTGCCGAGTGCGTGGTGCGAGGGGCTTGCGGTCGACGCTCTTGCCCCTTTGGACGGACACCAGCTTGAGGTCGCAAGTCGTTAACATAAGCGAACCGAAATAGACGTATCGGTCGGCCTGAATTTAAGCATTTTCGAAAACTGTCGCATAAGTGCGACGGATCTTTCCCGGCGCGAATCCCGAGGGCAAAACCCCGCTACCTCGGGCGATCATCGATGAGTTCGCAGAGATCGCGCCAATCGCACAACCTGGAATCGACAGGCGACGCCGCCCGTGTCTAGAGGCGAAAGACGGCATTGCCGTCGGCGGCGAGGGCGTGGACGGTATGCCGCTCCAGAGCGGCCGTCACCTCGACCGGATCGCCACTGAGGTGTCCAGGCTCGATCAGGTTGCCGACGGTGAAGTCGAAGCGGTCGCCCTTCTTGTTGAGCAGTTCGTGGAAGACCGTCATGTCGCGCAGCTCGGTGGACCACTTGGCGAGCCAGTAGAACAGCCCGGAATTGCGCGCCGACATGTGCACTGGCAAAATCGGCAGATTGTACTTGCGCGAGAGCCCGACGGCCGATGTCTTCCACGGCCGCTCGTTCAACCGCCCGTTCGCCCAGTAGGCGATGCGCCCGGAAGGGAAGAGAACGGTGGCCTTCTGCTCCTGGATGGCACGGTTGGTAAGCTGCAGCGTCTCGCGCGCCTTGAGCTTGGTCTTGTGCTCCTCGCGCCATTCGACAGGAATGATGATCTCGGCGAAACGCGGATTGACCCGGATCGCATCGCGGTTGGCGAAGAACATCATGTCGGGCCGGGTGTTCTTCAACAGGTCGAACACAGCCACGCCGTCGGCAATGCCGGTCGGGTGGTTGCTGACCATGATGAAGCCGCCCTGGCCGGGAATGCGTTCGCCATAGCGCACATTGATGTCGAGCTGAAGGATGCCGCTCAGATAGTCGAAGGCCTGGAAACCCGGCATGTTGGCGATGTCGTTGGCGAACTCGATCGCCTTGGCATAGCGCAGCAAAGTGTAGAGAAACGGTCGCATGACCGGCCAGAGCGGGTTGTGAACGATCTTCTCGCCCCGCTCGGCGATCAACGTATCGACGATATGACCCGGCTTCCCCTGGGAGACCAGCGCGACCGCCTCGGCGAACTGCCCGAAGGTCGTCATCGAATCACGGCGCGTCATCTGGAACTCCGACTATTTTCGATCAATTTCTATTGCAGTCCAATGTGATCGAAGCATGACAGACAGAACCGGCGTTAGCCATTCCCTAACGCTGGGGGTGCATGTTGGCGAAGCATTCGAGATAAGTAAAGGAAGCGGGCGTGGACGAACTGTTGATCCTCGCGGCCGACGATCTGATGGCCGAACGCGGCGCCTGGCTGGCAAGCCTCGGCGGAGAGCGGCGCCTCTCGGGCAATACGCTGGAGGCCTACGAGCGCGACACCCGCCAGTTCCTGCGCTTCCTCACCACCCATGTCGGCGGACCGGCGACCATCAAGGACGTATCTGCCCTGCGCCCGGCGGATCTGCGCGCCTTCCTCGCCTTCCGCCGCAAGCAGGGCGCCGGCGCCCGCTCGCTCGGCCGGCATCTGGCCGGCCTTCGATCGTTCCTGCGGCATCTCGAGCGCAAGGGCCTGGTCAATGCTGCCGGCGCCGGCGCGATACGATCGCCGAAACAGCCGAAGTCACTGCCCAAGCCACTGAGCGGCACCCAGGCACTGACCGTGGTCAGCCAGGAAGCACAGATGAACGAGGAGCCGTGGATCGCCGCGCGCGACGCGGCCGTGCTGACCCTCCTCTACGGCTGCGGGCTTCGCATCTCCGAGGCGCTCGATCTCACCCCCTCCGCTTTCGCCGGCAATCCGACCTCGCTTCGCATCACCGGCAAGGGCGCCAAGACGCGGCTCGTCCCGCTGCTGTCGGTCGTCGACGAGGCCGTGGCAACCTATGTCAAACTCTGCCCCTATCATCTGGAGGCCGGCGAACCGCTGTTTCGCGGGGCGCGCGGCGGAAAGCTGCAGCCGGCGATCATCCAGCGCGAGATGCAGCGCTTGCGCTCGGCGCTCGGCCTGCCGGATTCGGCGACGCCGCACGCGCTGCGCCACTCCTTTGCCACCCATCTTCTCGGCAGCGGCGGCGACCTGCGCACCATCCAGGAACTGCTCGGCCATGCCAGCCTGTCGACCACGCAGGTCTATACCGGCGTCGATGCCGCACGGCTGCTCGACGTCTATGAGCGAGCCCATCCCCGCGCCTGAGCGCGGCGCCGTTAACCACAAGCGTTAAGGGAACGTGAGGAGGCAGGCCGCTAGATTGCCGCGATTGAAACGGACAGTCCCATGATCGCGCACCCCTTCGACCGGCTCCGCCAGCGAAACCCCTTTTCCTTTGCCGGCGACGCCGCCCTCTGGCTGATTGCCGCGCTGCATGTCGCCCTGCTCGTCGCCACCGCTTTCGTGCTGTTCTCGGTCTCCCCGGCGAGGGCTGGCGAACCGCCGGCCTGCACGGGCGAAGACCTGTTGCCGGCCTTGCAGAAAACCGATCCCACGGCCTACGACAAGATCGTCGCCAAAGCGGCAAAGACGCCGAACGGCAAGGGCATATTCTGGAAAATCGAGAAGGCTGGTCTGAGCCCGTCCTACCTGCTCGGCACCATGCACGTGACCGATCCGCGCGTCTTGGCCATGCCGAAGGGAGCGAGCGAAGCGGCCGCCGACGCATCGACCATCGTCATCGAATCCGACGAGATCCTCGACGAGAAGAAGGCCGCCGCGGCGATGCTGATGCATCCCGAACTGACCATGTTCATGGATGGCACGACGATCCGCGACCACCTGTCCGCCGAAGATGCGGAAAAGCTGGAGACAGGGCTTAAGGCCCGCGGATTGGCCCTTGCCGCGGTCGCTCGCATGAAGCCGTGGATCCTGTCCAGCTTTGTCGCCCTTCCGGCCTGCGAAATCGCCCGCAAGGCGGCGGGCGCCTCCTTTCTCGACAAGCATATTGCCGAAAATGCGATCAAGGCGGGCAAGAAGGTCGTCGGGCTCGAAACCCTGGCGGAACAGTTGCAGGCGATGGCCGGCCTGCCGGTCGAATTTCATCTTCAGGCGCTGATCGAGACGCTGGAACTCGGCGACAAGATGGACGATGTCATCGAGACCATGACCGCGCTCTACCTTGCCGGCGACACGGGCATGACCATGCCGATGCTCGAAGCCGTTGCGCCAAGCAAGCCCGGCCAGGACGAAAGCGCCTATGCCGCCTTCGAAAAACGCATCGTGACCGACCGCAACAGGATCATGGCCGAACGCGCGGCACCGCTGCTCGCAGACGGCAAGGTCTTCATCGCCGTCGGCGCTTTGCATCTTTCGGGAGAGCAGGGGCTGATAGAGCTTCTGCGCAAGCAGGGCTTCACTGTCAGCGCCGTCAACGGCTGACGACCGCCGGATCCGCAAGACGGCCAAGCGTGGTCCTGACGATCAGCCTGTGGAAGGGCGTGACCGCAAGAATGTAGAGCCGGCCGAAGGCATTGTGCCTGTCGACCAGCGTCGTGACGGAGACCCTGCTGCCGGCTGCTCCGGCAGAAGCCACATCGATCACGATACGGAAATCCAGATGCTTGTCGTTGAAGCCCAGAACGACCTGTTCGTCTCGCTCACTGACGATTGGAAAGGCGCCGACGGAACCCGCCTCGCCCAGCTTCATCTCCGCGCCCTTCAGGCCGAACGGCGCGACAACGCGATTTCGAAGGTCGAGCAGACGGCGAACCCAGGCGGGCGATTGGCCGAGCGCCAATTGCGCTGCACGGATCGCCGGCATCGCCGGTTCCGGACTGATCACCGCATATCGATCCGCCCAGTCTGCTTGCATCAAGGCGGGATGCGGAAGCGCCGGGTCTTCGGGAAAAACATCGGCCATGGCGCTTCCTCTTCTTGTCTCATGCGACGGCTGAAAGTCGCAGCCTCAGCCCTTGGTCATCCGCTGGGCGACAGGCGTCTTCCAAACGAACTGGTGGACGAGAACCGCGCCGACATGCACGACGATCAGGACCCACATCAGCAGCTTCATCGGACCAGCATGCGGCCCGCCGGCAGCTTCCACACCGCCGTAGTAGGCAAGCGCACCGCTGATCGGCATGGCGAAGAACAGCAGGTAGAAGGCGCCATGCGCGATCTTGGCGGCAAGCCTTCCGAGCGGCGGCTCCTCGGCGGGAGCTTCCGGCGCGCCATGGGTGAGGCGCAGGATGACCCGGATGACCGCGAGACAGAGCACGGCAATGCCGACATAGGCATGGATATTGGCCGAGGCGATCATGTCGGGGGTGGGGGTCTGTCCCTCTTCCACCGCCTCGGAAAGCTCTTCCATGGCTTCGGCAAAGAGCAGGTTGAACAGGATGAGACCGGCCATCAGCCAGTGAATGAGACGCTGCGGAATGGAATAGGACAAAACGGGGGAGGACGGCATTTTCTTGCCTTTCGTCAATCGGTTAACGGCAATTGCGTCCGGATGATAAAGGCCGCGTCCTGCATGGCAAGACGCGGCCCGGAAGATGACGAAGATTTAACCTTCAAATAGCGAATTACATATGGATCGGCTTGAAGAAGGTTGCGAGCGCGGCTTCCTTCACGGCTTCCGACATGGTCGGGTGCGCATGGCAGGTACGGCCGAGGTCTTCCGACGAGCCGCCGAACTCCATCAGCACGGCGATTTCGTGGATCATCTCGCCGGCGCCGAAGCCGATGATATGGCCGCCGAGAACGCGGTCGGTCTCCTTGTCGGCGAGGATCTTGACGAAGCCGTCGGTCGCCAGCATGGCGCGCCCGCGGCCATTGGCGGTGAACGGGAACTTGCCGACCTTGTAGGCGATGCCTGCGGCCTTCAGCTCTTCCTCGGTCTTGCCGACGGAGGCCACTTCCGGCTGGGTGTAGACCACACCCGGGATGACGTCATAGTTCACATGACCATGCTGGCCGGCGAGGATTTCGGCCAGCGCCACGCCTTCGTCTTCCGCCTTGTGGGCGAGCATGGGGCCCTTGACGACGTCGCCGATGGCATAGATGCCGGCGACATTGGTGCGGTAGTGGCCGTCGATCTCGACGCGGCCACGACTGTCCAGCGCAACGCCCGCCTCGGCAAGGCCAAGGCCCTCGGTATAGGGCTTGCGGCCGGTGGCGATCAGCACGACGTCGGCGTCGATCGTCTGGGCTTCGCCGCCCTTGACCGGCTCGAAGGTGACCTTCGCACCCTTGTCGGCCTTTTCGACGCCGGTGACCTTGGCGCCGAGGTTGAATTCCATGCCCTGCTTGGCGAGCATGCGCTGGAACTGCTTGGAAACTTCGCCGTCCATGCCGCCCAGGATCGTGTCGAGATATTCGACGACGGTCACCTTGGCGCCGAGGCGCAGCCAGACCGAACCGAGCTCCAAGCCGATGACGCCGCCGCCGACGACCACCATCCTGGCCGGGACCTGGTCGAGCGCGATGCCGCCGGTGGAGGAAACGATGACCTTCTCGTCGATCTCGACGGCGACGCCGGGAATGCCGGCGACGTCGGAGCCGGTGGCGATGACGATGTTCTTGGTTTCGAGGATCTGCTCCTCGCCCTTGTCATTGGTGACGGAAACCTTGCCGGCGGCAACGACCTTGCCGGTGCCCTGGAAGCCGTCGATCTTGTTCTTCTTGAACAGGAACGAGACGCCCTCGACGTTCGCCTTCACCGTCGCATCCTTGTGCGCCATCATCTTCGTAAGGTTGAGCTTCGGAGCAGCCACCTCGACACCGAGCGCATCCATACCGTGGGCGGCCTGGTGGAACATCTCGGAGGCGTGCAACAGCGCCTTCGACGGAATGCAGCCGATATTGAGGCAGGTGCCGCCATAGGTGGCGCGCTTCTCGACAACCGCGACCTTGAGGCCGAGCTGGGCCGCCTTCACGGCGCATACATAACCGCCGGGGCCGGAGCCGATAATGATGACATCGTAAGACATGGGCTGCTTCCTTCGTTTTCGGCGACTATCGTCCGCCGCTGACATTCAAGATGGCGCCAGTCACATAGGATGCCTGGCTGGACATGAGGTAGAGAACCGCGTCGGCCACTTCATCGGCGAGGCCGGGACGCTGCATCGGTATGGCGGACGCCATGGCGCTGGCCCGGTCGGGTATGCCGCCGGAGGCGTGGATGTCGGTGTCGATGATGCCGGGGCGAACCGCGTTGACGCGGATGCCTTCGGCTGCGACCTCCTTGGAAAGGCCGACGGTGAAGGTGTCGACCGCGCCCTTGGAGGCGGCATAGTCGACATATTGCCCGGGGCTGCCGATCGTCGCTGCCATCGACGAAATATTGACGATCGAGCCGCCCTGCCCGCCATGGACCGTGGACATGCGGCGCACGGCTTCGGCGGCGCAACGGATCTTGCCGATCACGTTGATCGCAAACATCCGGTCGAGCCGGGCCCGGCTGAAATCCTCGACCCGTTCGGCGCGATCGACCACGCCGGCATTGTTGACCAGCGCATCCAGCCGGCCGAAGCGTTGGTCAAGCACGGCGAAGATGGCCGCGATCCCGTCCTCGCTACCCGTATCGCCCTTGACGATTTCGGCCCGCGCGCCCGTTGCCTGGAGTTCCGTTGCCAGCGCACGCGCAGCGTCTTCCTGGGCGACGTAGTTGATCAGCACGTCCCATCCCTGGCTTGCGGCCTTGCGCGCAACGGCAGCGCCGATGCCGCGGCTGCCTCCGGTGATGAGAACGACAGGCCGGCCGGTCATTTCGCGCATTCCTTCAGCTCGAAGATATCCCAAGGCATGGCGGAGAGATCCTTGCCGAGCACCGAACGCGAAACCGCAGGACCGAAACCGGGAAGGATCAGGCTCTCCGGAGCGCCGGCGCCCTCGGACGGCAGGAGATCGACATGGCCGGCCTTGTCGCTGGCATAGATGATGCCGGTCCAGACGGTACAGGCGGCGAGGTCAGCCCCGGTCACGTCGCCCTCGGGACAGTTGTGCATGGCCATGGCCACCGGCCGCTCGATCTCCGGATCGAACATCACGTGACCTTCGACCGTCATTTTGTCCGCAGGGGTTGCCAGCACGAAACGATGGCTGACCGGCGAGCTTTCGCCGCTGGCCTGAAAACGGATCTCGATCTTGGTTTCCGCCTCGGCATAGACGGCGCGTTCGATCGGGCAATCGGCAGCCGCAGCCGGAAAGGCTGCGACAAGCGACATGACTGCGATCGACGACGTCAGCCGGCGCTTCATCTCAGTTGGCCTTTGCCGCCGCGAGTTTCAGGCCGAAGGCGATGAACACCAGGCCCGATGCCCGGTTGATCCACTTGCTCATGCGGGAGAAGACCGCACGCATGCGCGGCGTCGTCATGAAGAAGGAGACGCCGACGAACCAGGCGATGAGGCAGCTCGCCATGACCAGGCCATAGCCGAACTTCACCATGCCGGGGGTCGAGGCGCTGACCAGCGCCGAGAAGATCGACAGGAAGAACAGGACCGGCTTCGGATTGAGCGCATTGGCGAGGAAGCCGAGGCCGAAGGCGCGAAAGGCGCTCTGCCGGGGCGCATCCGCCTCACCCGCTGCGGGAGTGAGATCGGTCGCGCCGGCGCGCAGCGCCATGACGCCCATGTAGATGAGATAAGCGGCACCCACCCATTTGATCACGCCGAACAGCAGCAGCGACTGCGAGATGATGAGGCCGAGACCAAGGATGGTGTAGGTCACATGGAACATCAGCGACGTGCCGATGCCGACACTGGTCAGGATCGCCGCGCGACGGCCGTGCACCATCGCCTGACGCATGACCATGGCCGTGTCGGCTCCCGGCGCGACGATCGCGAAGGAGAAGACGGCCATCAGCGAGGCGAGTTCCAGGAGATAGGCGTGCATTTTCGTTTTCCTTCCGACCGTGAGCGCAAACGTGGTTCGCCACTATGCCGGATTGAACGGGAGGCTGCCAGAGGCAGCCTCCCGAGGGTCTGTCTTAGAGATCGAGAACCAGACGCTCCGGATCTTCCAGGCTTTCCTTGACGCGCACCAGGAAGGTGACGGCTTCCTTGCCGTCGACGATGCGGTGGTCATAGGAGAGCGCGAGATACATCATCGGGCGGATGACGACCTGGCCGCCGATGGCGACCGGACGTTCCTGGATCTTGTGCATGCCGAGAATGCCGGACTGCGGGGCGTTCAGGATCGGCGAGGACATCAGCGAGCCGTAGACGCCACCGTTGGAGATGGTGAAGGTACCGCCCTGCATGTCGGCCATCGACAGCGCGCCGTCGCGGGCGAGCTTGCCGAGGCGGCCGATATCCTTCTCGATCTCGGCGATCGACATCTGGTCGGCATCGCGCACGATCGGAACGACCAGGCCCTTGTCGGTGCCGACGGCGACGCCGATGTGGCAGTAGTTCTTGTAGATGATGTCGGTGCCGTCGATCTCGGCGTTGACGGCCGGGAGCTCCTTGAGCGCGTGGGTCACTGCCTTGGTGAAGAAGCCCATGAAGCCGAGCTTCACGCCGTGCTTCTTCTCGAAGATGTCCTTGTACTTGTTGCGCAGGCTCATGACCGCCGTCATGTCCACCTCGTTATAGGTGGTGAGCATGGCAGCCGTGTTCTGGGCATCCTTGAGGCGCTTGGCGATCGTCTGGCGCAGGCGGGTCATCTTGACGCGCTCTTCGCGGACCACATCGTCGGTGGCCGACGGCGGGCGCGGAGCGGCAGCCGGTGCCGGAGCAGCGGCGGTCGTGACACCCTTGGCGACCGCGGCGATCACATCGCCTTTCAGAACCTGGCCACGCTTGCCCGAACCGTCGACCTGATCGGCCGACAGGTTGTTTTCGGCCAGCATCTTGGCAGCGGCAGGAGCAGCCGGCATGGCGCCAGCGGCGGCCGGTGCCGGAGCGGAGACGGCCGGTGCCGCGGGTGCGGCAGCAGCCGGTGCGGCCGCCTTGGCCGGCTCGGCGGAGACGGCGCCGGCAGCACCTTCGGCGATCTGGCCGAGCAGGGCGCCGAGGCCGACGGTCTCGCCGTTGGCGGCGACGATTTCGGTCAGCACGCCGGAAACCGGAGACGGAACTTCGACGGTGACCTTGTCGGTTTCCAGCTCGACGAGCGGCTCGTCGGCCTTGACGACATCGCCGACCTTCTTGAACCAGGTGCCGATAGTGGCTTCGCTGACGGATTCACCCAGGGTGGGTACGCGGATTTCTGTGGCCATGATCTCAATTCCGTTGATCAGAGAACGTTTCTGTCGATGGGGTCTCGGCGGTGGGAGGCATCAGCCCCCCAGCGCATCCTCGAGGAAGGCTTCAAGCTGGGCGAGGTGCTTGGACATCAGGCCCGTCGCCGGCGATGCGGCGGCCGGACGGCCGGTGTAGCGCACGCGCTGGTACTTGGCGTCAATGTGGGCGAGCACCCATTCGAGATAGGGGTCGATGAACGACCATGCACCCATGTTCTTGGGCTCTTCCTGGCACCAGACCATCTCCGCGTTGCGGAAACGCGAAAGTTCGTTGATCAGCGCCTTGGCCGGGAACGGATAGAGCTGTTCGATGCGCAGCAGGTAGACGTCGTCGATGCCGCGCTTCTCGCGCTCTTCCAGAAGGTCGTAGTAGACCTTGCCGGTGCACATGACGACACGACGGATCTTGTTGTCCTTCTGCAGCTTGATCGGGCCGTCCTTGACGACTTCGGCATCATCCCAAAGCAGGCGGTGGAACGAGCTCTCGCCGGCCAGTTCCGACAGGCTGGAGACCGCACGCTTGTGGCGCAGCAGCGACTTCGGCGTCATCAGGATGAGCGGCTTGCGGAAGTCGCGCTTCACCTGCCGGCGCAGGATGTGGAAGTAGTTGGCCGGCGTGGTGACGTTGGCGACCTGCATGTTGTCTTCGGCGCACATCTGCAGCCAGCGCTCGAGGCGGGCCGAAGAGTGCTCCGGACCCTGGCCTTCATAGCCGTGCGGCAGCAGGCAGACGAGACCGGACATACGCAGCCACTTACGTTCGCCCGACGAGATGAACTGGTCGAACACCACCTGGGCGCCGTTGGCGAAGTCGCCGAACTGGGCTTCCCAGAGCGTCAGCGCATTCGGACGGGCCAGCGAATAGCCGTATTCGAAGCCGAGTACGGCCTCTTCCGAGAGCATCGAGTTGATGACCTCGTAACGACCCTGGTTCGGCGCCAGATTGGCGAGCGGGATGAAGCGGTCTTCGGTTTCCTGGTCGTAGAGGACCGAGTGGCGTTGGCTGAAGGTGCCGCGTTCGCAGTCCTGGCCCGAAAGGCGGATCTTGGTGCCCTCGACGCAGAGCGAACCGAAGGCAAGGGCTTCACCCATTGCCCAGTCGATCCCCTCGCCCGTCTCGATCATCTGGGCGCGGTTGTCCATGAAGCGCTGGATGGTGCGGTGCGCCTTGAAGCCTTCCGGAATGGCCGACAGCTTGCGGCCGATTTCCTTCAGCGACTTCATCGGCACGGCGGTCTTGCCGCGACGCTGCTCGTCGGCATTGTCGGCGGTACGCAGACCCGACCAGGCGCCGTCCAGCCAGTCGGCCTTGTTCGGCTTGTAGGACTGGCCTGCCTCGAACTCCTGTTCGAGATGGGCGCGCCAATCGGCCTTCATCTTCTCGAATTCACCCTCGGAAATCAGGCCTTCGGCGATCAGCCGCTCGGCATAGATCTGCACGACCGTCTTGTGGGCGCGGATCGCCTTGTACATCTTCGGCTGCGTGAACGCGGGCTCGTCGCCCTCGTTATGGCCGAAGCGGCGATAGCAGAACATGTCGACCACGACCGGCTTGTGGAACTTCATCCGGTATTCGGTGGCGATCTTGGCGGCATAGGTGACCGCTTCCGGATCGTCGCCGTTGACGTGGAAGATCGGCGCTTCGATCATCTTGGCGACGTCGGACGGATAGGGCGACGAACGCGAGAAGGCCGGATTGGTGGTGAAACCGATCTGGTTGTTGATGATGAAGTGCATGGTGCCGCCGACGCGGTGACCGCGCAGGCCGGACAGGCCGAGGATTTCGGCAACCACGCCCTGGCCGGCAAAGGCCGCATCGCCATGCAGCAGCAGCGGCAGGACCTTGACGCGTTCGCGCAGCGGAATGATGTCGCCTTCCCAGACCTTGGCGAGCTGGTCCTGCTTGGCGCGGGCCTTGCCCATGACCACGGGATTGACGATTTCAAGGTGCGACGGGTTGGCCGTCAGCGACAGGTGAACCTTGTTGCCGTCGAATTCGCGGTCGGACGAGGCACCGAGATGGTACTTCACGTCGCCCGAACCTTCGACTTCGTCCGGCTTGAAGGAGCCGCCCTTGAACTCGTGGAACACGGCGCGATGCGGCTTGGCCATCACGTTGGTGAGCACGTTCAGGCGGCCGCGATGGGCCATGCCGAACACGACTTCTTCCAGGCCTTCCTGGCCGCCGCGCTTGATGATCTGCTCGAGCGCCGGGATCAGCGATTCGCCGCCGTCGAGGCCGAAGCGCTTGGTGCCCTTGTACTTGACGTCGATGAACTGCTCGAAGCCTTCCGACTCGATCAGCTTCTGCAAAATCGCCTTCTTGCCGTTCGCGGTGAACTCGACGCCCTTGCCGGGGCCTTCGATGCGCTCCTGGATCCAGGCCTTCTCTTCCGGATTGGAGATGTGCATGAACTCGACGCCGAGCGTCGAGCAATAGGTCCGCTTCAGGATGTCAAGCATTTCCGGAATGGTCGCGTATTCGAGACCAAGCACGTTGTCGATGAAGATCTTGCGGCCGTAGTCGGCCTCGGTGAAGCCGTAGGCGGCCGGCGACAGCTCGTTGAAGTCCTCGACCGGGGCGGCGATGCCGAGCGGATCGAGATTGGCGTGCAGGTGGCCGCGCATGCGATAGGCGCGGATCATCATGATGGCGCGCACCGAATCGCGGGTCGCCTGAAGAACCTGCTCGCTCGAAATCGGCTGGCCGGCGGCTTCCGCCTTGGCCTTCACCTTGGTCTCGACGACCTTTTCGATCTGGCCCCAGTTGCCGTCAAGCGCCGAAACCAACTCGCCATTGGCGGCGATCGGCCAGTTCTTGCGCTGCCAGGAGGCGCCGGCGGCTGCTTTCTTCACATCGGCCGGGTTCTCGGCGAGTGCCTTGAAGAAGGCCTGCCATTCGGCCGGTACGGAGGCCGGATCGTCCTCGTAACACGCGTGGAGCTGTTCGATATAGGCAGCGTTCGAACCGTCGAGGAACGACGTGATCTGAAACTGCTCGTTGGCTTCTTGCCTTGCCATGGTGTCCTGCGGACGTATGCGTCCGCCTCCCGACTTGAGGTGATGACCGGGGACCGGTCTGCCGCTTGCTTGGACCGCCCCGTGCGATCCAGTTCCTAAAACGCCAAATCAGGCAGGCGGACCACATGCATGGTCCCCCTGCCTGGTCGTAGTTAAGTGGTCTCAGCCCTTGAGGACTTCAACCAGCGTCTTGCCCAGGCGAGCCGGGGAAGGCGAAACCTTGATGCCGGCCGCTTCCATGGCCTCGATCTTCGATTCCGCGTCGCCCTTGCCGCCGGAGACGACTGCACCGGCATGACCCATGGTACGGCCCTTCGGAGCGGTCCGGCCGGCGATGAAGCCTGCCATCGGCTTCTTGCGGCCCTTCTTGGCTTCGTCGATGAGGAACTGCGCCGCATCTTCTTCAGCCGCGCCACCGATTTCGCCGATCATGATGATCGACTGCGTGGCTTCGTCCGCCAGGAACAGTTCCAGGACGTCGATGAACTCGGTGCCCTTGACCGGGTCGCCGCCGATGCCGACGGCCGTCGTCTGGCCAAGGCCTTCATTCGAGGTCTGGAACACGGCTTCGTAGGTGAGCGTGCCGGAGCGCGAAACGATACCGACCGAACCCTTGCGGAAGATAGAGCCCGGCATGATGCCGATCTTGCATTCTTCTGGCGTCAGGATGCCCGGGCAGTTGGGCCCAAGCAGGCGCGACTTGGAGCGGTCGAGGCGAGCCTTGACGCGCACCATGTCCATGACCGGAATGCCTTCGGTGATGCAGGTGATGAACGGGATCTCGGCTTCGATCGCCTCGATGATCGCGTCTGCGGCACCTGCCGGGGGCACGTAGATCACGGTCGCGTCGGCGCCGGTCTTTTCCTTGCCTTCTGCGACGGTCGCAAAGATCGGCAGGCTTTCGCCCTTGGAGCCGGTCCAGGTTTCGCCACCCTTCTTCGGGTGGATGCCGCCGACCATCTGGGTGCCGTAGTAAGCCAGAGCCTGCTCGGTGTGGAAGGTACCGGTCTTGCCGGTCAGGCCCTGCACGAGGACCTTGGTGTTCTTGTTGACGAGAATCGACATTGTTTCCGGTCCTTCAAATTAGCCGTTGATCGCCGCGACGATCTTCTTCGCCGCGTCGTCCAGATCGTCAGCGGCGGTGATCGCCAGACCGGACTCGTTCAGGATCTTCTTGCCGAGCTCGACATTGGTTCCTTCGAGACGCACGACGAGCGGAACCTTCAGACCAACTTCCTGAACCGCTGCGACAACGCCTTCGGCGATGACGTCGCACTTCATGATGCCGCCGAAGATGTTGACGAGGATGCCCTCGACCTTCGGGTCAGCGGTGATGATCTTGAAGGCAGCCGCGACCTTCTCCTTGCCGGCGCCGCCGCCGACGTCGCAGAAGTTCGCCGGCTCCTTGCCGTACAGCTTGATGATGTCCATCGTCGCCATGGCGAGACCGGCACCGTTGACCATGCAGCCGATATTGCCGTCGAGCGCCACGTAAGCGAGGTCCCACTTGGAGGCCTCGATTTCCTTGGCGTCTTCTTCGGTCTCGTCGCGCAGGGCGCGCACGTCGTCATGGCGGAACAGCGCATTGCCGTCGAACGACATCTTGGCGTCGAGAACGCGCAGATGGTCGTTCTTCATGACGATCAGCGGGTTGACCTCGAGCAGCGCCATGTCCTTCTCGACGAAGGCCTTGTAGAGCGCCGGGAAGAGCGACTTGGCGTCTTCTGCGGCAGCGCCGCCAAGCTCGAGAGCCTTGGAGATGGCCGCAATGTCGGCAGCCGTCACACCGGCTTCCGGGTCGATGGCGATCGTGTGGATCTTCTCGGGCGTGTCATGGGCGACAGCCTCGATGTCCATGCCGCCTTCGGTCGAAACGACGAAGGCGACGCGGCCGACGGAGCGGTCGACCAGCAGCGAGCAGTAAAGCTCGCGAGCGATGTCGGCGCCGTCTTCGATGTAGAGGCGGTTGACCTGCTTGCCGGCTTCGCCGGTCTGGGCCGTCACCAGCGTGTTGCCGAACATTTCCTTGGCGTGAGCCTTGGCTTCGTCGATCGAGAAGGCGAGGCGAACGCCGCCCTTGGCGTCGGGGCCGAGTTCCTTGAACTTGCCCTTGCCGCGACCGCCGGCATGGATCTGGCTCTTGACCACGTAGAGCGGGCCGGGAAGCTGCTTGGCAGCAGCTTCGGCTTCTTCGGCGGAAAAGATCGCAACGCCTTCGGCAACCGGTGCGCCGTAGCCCTTCAGAAGAGCCTTGGCCTGATATTCATGAATGTTCATCGTCTAGTCCCTAGTTCTGGGCCGAATGGCGTTTACTTGAGGGCGGGGGCGATATTGATGCAGGCTTCGCAGAGGCCGGCAACGGCGCCGACGGACTTCTGGAAGGCTTCTTCTTCGGCCTTGTTGAATTCGACTTCGATGATGCGCTCGACGCCGCCGGCGCCGATGATCGTCGGTACGCCGACATACATGTCCTTCACGCCGTACTGGCCCGAAAGGTAGGCGGCGCAGGGCAGGACGCGCTTCTTGTCCTTGAGGAAGGACTCGGCCATTTCGATCGCCGAGGCGGCCGGTGCGTAGTAGGCCGAACCGGTCTTCAGCAGGCCGACGATTTCGGCGCCGCCGTCACGGGTGCGCTGGATGATTTCTTCGAGGCGCTCCTTGGTGACCCAGCCCATCTTGACGAGGTCGGTGAGCGGAATGCCGCCGACGGTCGAGTAGCGGGCGAGCGGCACCATGGTGTCGCCGTGGCCGCCGAGAACGAAGGCGGTGACGTCCTGGACCGAAACGTTGAATTCTTCGGAGAGGAAGAGGCGGAAGCGGGCACTATCGAGAACGCCGGCCATGCCGACGACCTTGTTGGCCGGCAGGCCGGAGAACTTCTGCAGCGCCCAGACCATGGCGTCGAGCGGGTTGGTGATGCAGATCACGAAGGCGTTCGGGGCATATTTCTTGATGCCGGCGCCGACCTGTTCCATGACCTTGAGGTTGATGCCGAGCAGATCGTCGCGGCTCATGCCCGGCTTGCGGGCGACGCCGGCGGTGACGATGCAAACGTCGGCGCCTTCGATGGCGGCATAGTCGCTTGCGCCGGTCAGCTTGGCATTGAAGCCCTCGACCGGGGAGGACTGGGCGATATCGAGGCCCTTGCCCTGCGGGATACCGTCGGCGATGTCGAACAGGACAATATCGCCCAGTTCCTTGAGGCCGGCGAGATGCGCCAGCGTTCCACCAATCATTCCAGAACCGATAAGAGCGATCTTGTTGCGCGCCATTGAAGTGCTTCCTTTTAGATCCAAAACCAAAGCTGACGACCGTATTTAGCCGGGCATTGTGAAAATTCGCATAACGATACTTGAGAAAAACTGCAACCGATTAATTTGGGTGCAGTATTTTCAATCGGTTAGATCATAAAATTCTTACGTAAACGTCAAAATATCTGACGCAGAATCGTCACAAATCCGCGCGCTGGCCGGTGTGAAGCGCCAAATAGTCGGCGCTGCGCATCTCGAAGAGCCGCGATACGGTGCGATCGAACTCGAAACCTTCGGTTCCCTTCTTCTCCGTGAGAAGCGCCTCGGGCATCGCCGCGGCCGATGCGAACAGCCGCACAGACGCGTCGTAGAGTGCATCGACAAGGATAATAAAGCGTTTCGTCTCGTTGCGCTTGGCAGGCCCGAGATGCGGGATATGGTCGATGAAGACGACATCGAAGCGCTTGGCGATCGCCAGATAGTCCGATGCGCCGAGCGGCCGCTCGCAGAGCTCGGCAAAGGTGAAGCGCGCGACCCGGTCGACGGCACGCGGCACCGGAACGACACGCCCCTTCATCTCGATCTCGGTCGCCACCTCGGGGCGCCCGTCCGTCATCCGTTTCCAGGCCAGATCCATCAGCCGGTCCGCCTCCGCGTCGAGCGGCGAGACATAGACGGGAAGGCTCTCCAGCTTTTCGAGCCGATAGTCCGTCGGCGAATCGAGCGTGGTCACCTCGACATGGCGCTGCAGCAGCGCAACGAACGGCAGGAACAGTCCGCGGTTGAGCCCGTCGCGGTAAAGATTGTCGGGCTCGACATTCGACGTGGCGACCAGCGTGCAGCCGCGGGCGAAGAGCTCGGTGAACAGTCGCGCGAGGATCATGGCGTCGGCGATGTCGGTGACGGTGAACTCGTCGAAGCAGAGGAGTTCGGCCTCGTCGCGCAAGGCCGCGGCGACCGGCGGCACGGGGTCGGCCTGCCGCGTCTCGCCGTTCTTCAGCTTGATGCGATGCGCGTGGATACGCGAATGCACGTCAGCCATGAATTCGTGGAAATGGGCGCGTCGCTTCTTCTCGACGGGCGCGAGCTTGAAGAACAAATCCATCAGCATCGTCTTGCCGCGACCCACGCTGCCATGCACGTAGAGCCCGCGCACCGGCTGAAGCGGTTTGCGCTTCTGGGCGAACATCCAACCAAGCGCGCTCTTCTTTGCCGCCGGCCTGCGCTGCTTCATGTCCTGGAGGATGCGGTCGAGCTGGCCGGCCACCGCCATCTGGGCCTTGTCGGCCTGCAGCGTGCCCGCATCGGTCATCGAGCGCAATTGCTCGGCGACGCTCAGCGCATAGTCGGGGATGGGCTGCATACGCAGGCTCCGCTTGGAGACGGGTCGACGGCGTCGCCGGGGCGACTGCCGCACGGCCTATGGATGATGGAGACTTAGCGGCTGAGGCTGATCGGCTGACCGGTATTGGTCGTGCCGTCATAGCGCGCGTCGGCGGACTTGTAGAGGCGGCCGAGCACGTTGCCGCTGCGGTCCTTAAGCACGACCTGCTTGCCGGCCACTTCCCAGGAGCCCATGGCGGTGAGCGGGCCGGCGCAGCCGCGTGTGCCGCCGCGCGAACCGCTGCCGAGATTGGTAAGCGTCAGGAACATGTCGCACGAAGCGCCGGCGTTCGACACGCGCCAGTTGCCGACCATGGATTCCTTGGTCACATCGAGCGCGGTGGCGGGAGCGGCATCGGTCGCGGCGGTCTGGGTCGCCGGCGTGGGAGCTGCCGGGAAACCATTCGGCGACGTGGCGGCACCGGGCGGCGGCAGCTGTCCGGACTGGACGGAAGGCACAGGCTGCGCCTCTAGCGGAGGAAGTGAAGAAGCGCCGGAATCGAGCCCGCTATAGGATGTACGCTGGCAGCCTGCCAGAGACAGAAGGATCGCGACGCCCGTCGCCGCATATTTCAACTTCATCATCACACTCCCGGTTGACCGCATTTGGCCGGTTGTCGTCCCGAAACAAGGCGGAATTATCGCGAATGGGACGATCGAATCAAGACACTAGCAAATACACGAACCGGCGGAACCTCGAAAGGAGATCCTCGCCGGCTTGCAATTACATGGGTCGCAAGGTTGGAATTGCAACCCGCATGCTGCCTCGTCGCCGGTCAGACGCGGCGTTCGATCATCATCTTCTTGATTTCGGCGATCGCCTTGGCCGGGTTGAGACCCTTGGGGCAAGTCTGCGCGCAGTTCATGATGGTGTGGCAGCGATAGAGCCGGAAGGGATCTTCCAGGTTGTCGAGACGCTCGCCGGTCGCTTCGTCTCTGGAGTCGATCAGCCAGCGATAGGCCTGCAGCAGGACGGCCGGACCGAGATAGCGGTCGCCGTTCCACCAGTAGCTCGGACAGGAGGTCGAGCAGCAGGCGCACAGGATGCACTCGTAGAGACCGTCGAGCTTCTGGCGGTCGGAATGGCTCTGCTTCCATTCCTTGGCTGGCGGCGGCGAAACCGTCTTCAGCCAGGGCTCGATCGAGCGGTGCTGGGCATAGAAGTTGGTCAGATCCGGCACCAGGTCCTTGACCACCGGCATGTGCGGCAGCGGATAGACCTTCACGGTACCGTTGATCTCGTCCATGCCCTTGGTGCAGGCGAGCGTGTTGGTGCCGTCAATGTTCATCGCGCAGGAACCACAGATGCCTTCGCGGCAGGAGCGGCGCAGCGTCAGCGTCGGGTCGATATTGTTCTTGATGTACAGGAGACCATCGAGAACCATCGGGCCGCAGTCATCGATGTCGATATAGTAGGTATCGATGCGCGGGTTCTGGCCGTCATCCGGGTTCCAGCGATAGATCCGGTATTCGCGGACGTTCTTGGCGCTGGCCGGCTTCGGCCAGACCTTGCCTTCACTGATCTGCGAATTCTTCGGAAGAGCGAGTTCAACCATGTCCAGTTCCTCTCGAGATCAGTACACGCGAGCCTTGGGCGCGATCTTGTAGGGATCGATGCCTTCGGCGATCAGGTCGGTGTGGACCGGACGATAGTCCAGCTTCACGTCGCCGGCCTCGGAGACCCAGGCGAGCGTATGCTTGCGCCAGTTCTCGTCGTCGCGACCGGCGAACGGGCCGCTGGTATAGTCTTCACGCGCATGGCTGCCGCGGCTTTCCTTGCGCGCTTCCGCGCCGTAGACCGTGGTGATGGCGTTGGCCATCAGATTGTGCAGCTCGAGCGTTTCGACAAGGTCGGAGTTCCACACCAGGGACCGGTCCGTGACCTTGATGTCCGGCAGTTCCTTCCAGATCGCCGAAATGCGGCGGCAGCCGCTTTCCAGCGCTTCCTGCGTGCGGAACACGGCCGCGTCTTCCTGCATGGCGCGCTGCATCTTGTCGCGCAGCACGGCGGTCGGCGTCGAGCCGGAGGAATTCCGCAGGCTGTCGAAGCGCTCCATGATCTTGTCGCAGGCGGCGATGTCGAGCGCCGGGATCGGCTCGGACTTGTCGATCACCTGACCGGCGCGGATGGCGGCGGCGCGGCCGAAGACCACAAGGTCGATCAGCGAGTTGGAGCCGAGGCGGTTCGCACCATGAACCGATGCGCAGCCGGCTTCGCCGACCGCCATCAGGCCGGGCGCGATGCGTTCCGGATTGTCGGCGTCGGCATTCAGCACTTCACCCCAGTAATTGGTCGGGATGCCGCCCATGTTGTAGTGAACAGTCGGCAGGACCGGGATCGGTTCGCGGGTCACGTCGACACCGGCAAAGATCTTCGCCGATTCCGAGATACCCGGAAGGCGCTCGTGCAGAACGGCCGGATCGAGGTGGTCGAGATGCAGGTAGATGTGGTCCTTGTTCTTGCCGACGCCGCGACCCTCGCGGATTTCCATCGTCATGCAGCGCGAAACGACGTCGCGCGAGGCAAGGTCCTTGGCCGAGGGCGCATAGCGCTCCATGAAGCGCTCGCCTTCGGAGTTGACGAGATAGCCGCCTTCGCCGCGCGCCCCTTCGGTGATCAGACAGCCTGCACCATAGATGCCGGTCGGGTGGAACTGCACGAACTCCATGTCCTGGAGCGGCAGGCCGGCGCGCGCGATCATGCCGCCGCCGTCACCGGTGCAGGTATGAGCCGAAGTGGCCGAGAAATAGGCGCGGCCGTAGCCGCCGGTCGCCAGGACCACCATTTTGGCCGAGAAGCGATGGATCGTGCCGTCGTCGAGGTTCCAGGCGACGACACCGGTGCAGCGGCCATCCGGCGCCATGATCAGGTCGAGGGCGAAATACTCGATGAAGAATTCGGCATTGTTGCGCAGCGACTGGCCGTAGAGCGTGTGCAGGATGGCGTGGCCGGTACGGTCGGCGGCAGCGCAGGTGCGCTGCACCGGCGGGCCTTCGCCGTAGTTCTGCATGTGGCCGCCGAACGGGCGCTGGTAGATCTTGCCTTCTTCGTTACGCGAGAAGGGAACGCCGTAGTGCTCAAGCTCATAGACGGCCTTCGGCGCTTCCATGGCGAGATACTGCATGGCATCGACGTCGCCGAGCCAGTCGGAACCCTTGACGGTGTCGTAGAGGTGCCACTGCCAGCAGTCCGGCGTCATGTTGGTGAGCGAGGCAGCGATGCCGCCCTGCGCCGCAACCGTGTGCGAGCGGGTCGGGAAAACCTTGGTGATGCAGGCGGTCTTGAAGCCCTGTTCGGCCATGCCGAGCGTGGCGCGCAGGCCGGCACCGCCGGCACCGACGACGACCACGTCATAGGAGTGGTCGACATACTTGTAGGCCTTGCCGTTCTGGGCGGGGGAGTTGATCGGTGCCATGGGGATTATCCTACGAAGGCGATCTTCAGAAGGGCGAAAAGACAGAGCCCGCCGATCAGGATCGCGAAGAACATGTTGAGCATCAGCAGGGCGATCTTGGTGAGTTCGTGATGGATATAATCCTCGATGATCACCTGCATGCCGAGCTTCATGTGAACGATGCCGGAAATGACGACCAGGCCCATGATGACGGCGACGACCGGATTGGCCAGAGCGCCGACGACATCCGCATAGGGAGCGCCGCCATAGCAGACCAGGAAGCCGATGAAGAATGTGATGAGCGGAATATTGGCAACGGCCGTGACCCGCTGACGCCAGAAGTGATCCGTGCCGTCCTTGGCCGAACCGAGACCGCGGACCTTACCGAGCGGAGTGCGCATATCCATGTTGGTCACCTCAGGAGCGGACGGCGTAGGCGATCGCCCACACGAGAACGGTCAGCACCACCGAACCGATGATGTTGGCCTTGGCGAGCTTGGTGGAGAAATGCTTGTCGAAACCGTAGCCGGCGTCCCACATCAGGTGGCGCAGACCGCCGAGCATGTGGTGAAGCAGGGCCCAGGTGTAACCGAACAGCACGAGCCGGCCGATGATCGTCCCCATGAACCAGCTGACCCAGTCGAAATAGGCAGCACCGGTCGAGGCGGCGATCAGCCACCAGGCGACCAGAATGGTGCCGAAGTACAGCGCGGCGCCGGTGATGCGATGCAGGATCGACATCACCATCGTGGGAATCGGCTTGTAGATTTGCAGATGCGGCGACAAGGGCCGGTTATTTGTCAGATTCGCCATCAGAACCTCGCGGCGTTTCAATGCGTTCCGAACTTTCGGACATCCTCCGGGCAATGCCTTGATCCCACACGTGGGTGCATTGCATCAAACGCGACGTTTAATCGCCGAAATGACCGACGACAAGCCCATTCGCTCGCCGATTCGATTTTAATCGATTGGGATGAATAGAACTTTATGCCAAGGCGCACCGATTAATCATGTATCGCTAAAAAATCACGCGCCGCAATGACTTTACCGGAAATATCCGGCATGGTGATCTTAACCTTTTGTTAACCACCAAGATCCCGACGAAGAGGCATCCATGGTCACGCGTCTTGCCCGCACCGGACTGGTCATTGCCGGCACCCTATCCCTTGTTCTCAACGCCACATGGCTGAATGCCGGTGAGTACGGTCACTCCCCGCACAGTCCCGACCGTGGCCGTCAGCACCAGGACGCCGTGGTCGGCGGCGCAGGACTTCCCTCCGTCGTTCCGGGCATCGGTACCTTCGCCGGTTCGATTTCAGCGGTGCGGGTTCGAGGCTCGGGGATCTACTTCGCGATCGAGGGATCCCGCAGCGACGTCATCAAGTACCGACCGCCGGCAGCCAAGATCATCGAGATCGATGCCGAGATGGACGACAGCGCCTGCTCCTACGAGGCCGGCGTCTGCGTCATTCGCCCTCAGTGACAAGATCCGTCAGCGGAAACGCCAGACGGTTGTCCTTTTGACTTCACTGTCTTCCAGGACGCGGGTGACCGGTACTTCATAGGTGGCGAGGGGCTCGAGCCTTTCGGTCGGACGATAGCTTCGCCCGGGATCGCCGACGAGAACCCGCGTTCCGCCTGCAGCGAGATGCGCGAACCATTCGGTCAGCGCGCTGGCAAAATCCCGGTCATAGAAGACGTCGCCGGCCAGCACGATATCAGCCTCGATCGGCCTGCCGATCAGGTCTTCCGCGGTAAAGCCGATCTCGACACCATTCTCGGCGGCGTTGAGCCCGACCGCCGTGCCCGCCCAGGGATCAATGTCGGCGGCAATGACCTCACTTGCCCCGGCGAGCTTCGCCGCGATCGCGACGAGCCCGGAACCGCTGGCGAAATCGAGCACGCGCTTGCCGCGCACTTCTTCGGGGTGATCGAGGATATAGCGGGCAAGCCCCTGCCCGCCCGCCCAGGCAAAGGCCCAGAACGGCGGAGGCAGGCCGATCTCCTCGAGGTCCTCTTCCGTCTTCAGCCAGAGGTCATGGACCTCGTTGGCCAGCCGCAACCGGATTTCCGGCACATGCGGCGGCGCCGTCAGGCTGGTATTGGCACGGATGAAGGTCTCTGGATCGGTGTTCAAGCCAACTCCTCAGCGCGGCGGATTGTCGAGGCCGCCCATGCGGCAGACTTCGAGATATTCCTCTTCCGTTACCGGCTGGACGGAGAGCCGCATCGAGGTGACCAGCGCCATGTTGGCAAGCGTCGGATTGGCCTTGACGTCCTTCAGCGAGACCGGCTTCGGCATGTCACACACCGCGCGAATGTCGACGCAGTCCCAGCGGGCATCGCCCTCGGCGGTCGAATCCGGATGGGAGAGCGCGCAGACTTCCGCGATGCCGACGACCTCCAGCCCCTCGTTCGAGTGGTAGAAGAAGCCCTTGTCGCCGATCTTCATGGCCCGCATGTTGTTGCGTGCCAGATAGTTGCGCACGCCGGTCCATTCGGTTCCCTTCTCGCCCGCATCCTTCTGCATCTGCCAGGACCACTTGAAGGGTTCGGACTTATAGAGCCAGAAAGCCATTCGCCCTCAAGCCTCCGGATTGTTGAACACCCAGTTGTAGGGCTTGATCTCGACATGGGCGAAGAGACCGACCTGGGCATAGGGATCCTGCGCGGCGATCGCCTTGGCCGCATCGAGATCATCGGCGGCGATCAGCAGCATCGAGCCGCAGGGCTTGCCGTCGGCATCGAGGAACGGGCCGCCGATCTTCAGCGTGCCGGCGGCGTTGAGCCCGTTCAGCCATTCGACATGAGTCGGGCGGGTCTCCATCCGGACGTTCAGATGTTCCGGCTTGTCGGTGCAGATCACGGCAAACAGCATGTTCTCGTCTCTCCTTCGTTATCTTGAGCCCGTCACTCGGTGGTGATCGGACGCGACATCAGTTGCTCGATGGCCGTCGGGATGTCGAGGCTCCCCTCGATGACCGCGGCAACGGCATCGGTGATCGGCATCTCGACCGAGCATCCCTCGGCCAGACGCGAGGCGACGGCCGCAGCAAAGGCGCCCTCGACCAGCTGCCCGCGGGAAAAATCGATCGGCTCGCCGCGCCCCAGCGAAATGCCGAAGCGCAGGTTGCGCGACTGGTGGCTGGTGGCGGTCAAGACCAGATCGCCGAGGCCGGACAGACCCCGGACCGTATCCGCCTTGCCGCCCATGGCGGCAACCAGCCGCGACATTTCCGCAAGGCCACGCGAAATCAGCGCGGCGCGGGCCGAATCACCCAGCCCCATGCCCTCGACGATGCCGCAGGCGATCGCCAGCACGTTCTTCAGCGCACCGCCGAGCTGCACGCCGATCCGGTCGTCCGAGGCATAGAGGCGGAATGTGCGGCCGGAAATGGCATGGGCCAGTCGCTCGGCGGTGGCGAGGTCGGCAGCCGCGATCGCCATGGCCGTCGGCAGACCGCGGGCGATGTCCGCGGCAAAGCCCGGGCCGGACAGCGCGGCGATCGCATGGTGCGGTAACGCCTCCTCCAGCACATCGGTCAGCAGCCGAGCGGACGCCCTGTCGATGCCCTTGGCGCAGGTGACGACGGTCGCGCCCTCGGCCAGATAGGGACCGTAGTGCCGGGCGGCCTCGACCTGAGCTTGCGACGGCATGGCGAAAAGCACGATATCGGCGGCCGAGATCACGTCGGGGTCGGCACTGAAATTGAGCGCGTCCGGCAGCCGGATCGCCGGCAGGGCCGCCTCGTGGATGCGGCTCGCCTGGAGGTCGGCGATGAGCGCGGCATCCCGGCCGAGAAGCGTTGTCTCGACCCTGCCCTCGGCCGCCATGACGGCCGCAAGAGCCGTACCGAAGGCGCCGGAGCCGATGACGACGATGCGCTCGCTCATGCCTTTGCTCCACGCTTACCGTGGCCGATCACCGCCTTTGCCTCGCCGTCGAGCGGCCAGCGCGAGCGCGGCTGCACGTCGAGCGGATCGGCCGGCAGGTCGAGCGCCATGCGCTCCAGGCCGGCCCAGGCGATCATCACGGCATTGTCCGTGCACAGGTGAAGCGGCGGGGCGACGAAACGGAAACCGTGCCGGTCGCAGAGGGATTGCAGCGTTCGCCGCAATTCCTTGTTCGCCGCAACACCGCCGGCGACCACCAGCGCCGGAACGCCTTCGTGCTGCGGGAACTCGGCGAGGAACCGCTGCAGGCCGCGGCCGATCCGGTCGTCGAGCGTGCGCGAAATGGCGCGCTGGAAGGAGGCGCAGATGTCCGAAATATCCTGATCGCTGACCGGAGCGATGCTCTCGGCCGCCTGACGCACCGCCGTCTTCAGGCCGGAGAAGGAAAAATCGAGCCGCGCCTCGCCGACCAGCGGCCTGGGAAAATCGAACCGCTTCGCCTCTCCCTTTGCCGCGGCCTTCTCGACCTCCGGGCCGCCGGGATAGGGTAGGCCCAGCAGCTTGGCCGTCTTGTCGAAGGCCTCGCCCAGCGCATCGTCGATCGTCGTGCCCCAGCGCTCGTAATCGCCGACGCCGCGCACCAGCACCAGCTGGGTGTGGCCGCCGGAGACGAGCAGCATGAGATAGGGAAAGGTGAGGCTGTCCGTCAGGCGGGCCGTCAGGGCATGGCCTTCGAGATGGTTGACCGCATAGAGCGGCTTGCCGGTGGCCCGCGCGATCGCCTTGCCGGTCATCAGCCCGACCAGAAGCCCGCCGATCAGGCCGGGGCCGGCCGTGGCGGCAATCGCGTCGATGTCGGACAGTCGTGTTCCGGCGCGCGTCAACGCCTCCTCGATCAGGCTGTCGAGGGCGTCGACATGGGCCCGCGCCGCGATTTCCGGGACGACGCCGCCATAGGCGCTGTGCTCGTCGAGCTGGCTCAGGACCACATCGGCCTCGATCAGGCCGGTGCCGTCGTCGAAGCGGGAAACGACCGCCGCGGCCGTTTCGTCACAACTGGTCTCGATGCCGAGAATGCGCAGTTTGGAGCCCATTTGCCCTGTTCATTGATTGCGATGACCGGGAAACCCGTCTACGAGGACTGTCGGTAACAACGGATCAGATCGGATGCAAACAAAACCTTTCCGCATCGGCACGCGCGGCAGCCCGCTCGCGCTGGCGCAGGCCTATGAGACCCGCGACCGGCTGATGGCGGCCCATGGCCTGCCCGAGGCGTTGTTCGAGGTCGTCGTGCTGTCGACGCAGGGCGACCGGATCACCGATCGCCCGCTTTCGGAGATCGGCGGCAAGGGCCTGTTCACCGAGGAACTGGAACAGCAGTTGCTGTCTGGCGACCTGGATTTCGCCGTGCACTCCTCGAAGGACATGCCGACAAAGCTGCCGGAAGGCCTCGTCCTTTCTGCCTACCTGCCGCGTGAGGACGTCCGTGACGCCTTCATCGGCGCGACCGCACCAAGGTTGACCGAGTTGCCGCACGGCGCGACGGTCGGCTCCTCGTCGCTGCGGCGCCAGGCGCTGATCCGCCGCCTGCGCCCCGATATCAACGTCATCACCTTCCGCGGCCTTGTTGACACCCGCCTGCGCAAGCTCGCCGAAGGTCAGGTCGATGCGACGCTGCTTGCCTATGCCGGTCTGAAACGCCTCGGCAAGCAGGACGTGCCGACCGAACTGCTCGACCCGAAGGACTTCCCGCCGGCCCCCGCGCAAGGCGCGATCTGCATCGAGAGCCGGATCGGCGACGACAGGATCAATGGCCTGCTCGAAGCGATCAACGACCGCGCCACCTTCGACGCGGTCAGTTGCGAACGCGCCTTCCTCGGAGCCCTCGACGGTTCCTGCCGCACGCCGATCGCCGGCTATGCGCGCTGCGACGGAGACAAGCTGACCTTCTCGGGCATGATCCTGACGCCGGACGGCGCGCGCTTTCATGAGATCGAGACCGGGGGCGCCCGCAGTGACGCCGTTGCCGTCGGCCGTACTGCGGGCGAGGCAATCCGCGCCAAGGCCGGCCCCGACTTCTTCGCCAGCTGGAGCTGAGCCATGCGCGTTCTGGTGACGCGCCCCGAACCGGCCGCAAGCCGCACTGCGGCCGAACTGATGCGGCGCGGCCACGAGCCGCTGCTGCTGCCGCTGGCCGTGGCCGAACACGACATCAACGCTCTGGCCGCTGCCCTTGCGCGTCCCCATGCCGCCATCGCAGTGACCAGCGCCGAGGCGATTCGCGCCTTGCACGCCCTGCCGGATCTGCCACCGGAATTTTTCGACATGGCCTGTTTCGCCGTCGGCGAAAGCACCGCGAGTGCGGCCTGGAACCTCGGTTTCCGCAGCGTTGTCGCCGGCGACAATGACGGGATGGCCCTCGCCCGGATGATCGCCGGGCAGACGGATCCGGCATTCAGCTCGGACCGGCCGCTTCTCTATCTTGCCGGGAGCCCGCGCGCCGCCGGTTTCGAAACCGAACTCGCAGGCCTCAACGTGCCGGTCGAAATCTGCGAATGCTACCGCATGCGTCCGCTCGCCCCCTCCTCCTCCGAGATCATACAGGTGCTCGGCACAGCTCCCGTCGATGTGATCCTGCTCTATTCGAGCGAGAGCGCTCGCCGCCTGTTCGATCTGCCACTCTCAAAGTCCGGTCAGGCGGCGCTCTCCGGCACCCGAATTCTCTGTCTGAGCGAAAAAATCGCCGCGGTCGTCCCGGAACAATTCCGCTCGAGAACGCAGGTCGCGCCGGTCCCGACCGAGGCATCGCTCCTCTCCCTACTCTAAGGTCGAGGGCCAAATTTGATCTTCGCTCTTTCTTTCCCCCGTCCGACTGACTAGTTTTAAAGGACCGCAGGGAAATGAAGAGGTTGACATGGTTTCCGGAAAGCCGCCCCGCCGCTCGAAGTCGCCCAACGACCCGGTCACCATCGACCTGACGGCCGAGTCGGTAAATGCCGATGCCTCCACCGAGCGCGAACCCGCCGACGCGCCCGACATCGCGGAAACGGTGATGGCCGGCACTGCGAGCGCGTCCTTCGACGACGTGCAGCCGGCTGCCGCCGAGCCTTCGCCGGGCGCATCCGGCGAAGTAGTCATTGAAGACGTTGTCGAACCGACGGCCGAAACCACGCGGACGGCCGAAGCGACCACCGAGAGCATCGCCGCCGCCGAACCGCCACGGGAAGCTTCCCCTCCGGCAAGATCCGGTCCGGCCCTGCCGGCAATAGTCGCCGCGGGCATTTTCGGCGGGCTCGTGGCGCTGGCCGGCGCCGGCAGCATGCAATATGCCGGCTACCTGCCGGCCATCGCACCGCCGGCCGCAGCACCCGCCGATACGTCCGGCCTGTCCGCCGACATCGAAACCCTGAAATCGCAGATCGCCGGTCTCTCCAGTGCTCCGGCCGCGACCGATCCCCGCCTGGAAGAACGGCTGGCCGCCCTGGAAGGATCGGTTGCCAGCCAGGCGGCTGCAGCGCCCGACGCTGCGGCGCTCGACGAACTGCGGCAGAAGCTTGCCCAGGCCGACGAGGCGATCGCCGCCCTGAAGGGCGAAATCGCCGGCAATGCCAGCGCTCTCGGCGATGCCGAGACCCGTCTCACCGAACGTCTCGCGGAAGCGGAGAAGAAGCTCGATGCGCCGCGCACCGACGTGGAGATGGCCAAGGCGATCGCGCTCACCGCACTGAAATCCGCGACCGAGCGCGGCGGTCCCTTCATGGCCGAGCTCGATGCGCTGGCCAGCATCTCGCCCGACGATCCCGCCGTCGCGGGGCTGCGCCCGCACGCCGCGACCGGTGTCGCCTCGCGCGCTGAACTCGTGCGCAAATTCGGCGATGTCGCCGACACAATCCTCGCCGCCATCCACCAGCCCGATCCCAACGAGGGCATCGGCCAGCGTCTGTTGTCGAGCGCGCTGTCCGTCGTCAAGGTCCGCCCGGTCGGCAATGTCGAAGGCGCGACACCGGAAGCGATCCTCGCCCGCATGGAAGACAAGCTGCAGAACGGCGACCTCAAGGGCGCCGCGCTCGAATGGGAAAGCCTGCCGGAGGCCGGCAAGGCAGTATCCACAGACTACGTGTCGATGCTCAAGACCCGGATCGATATCGAGGCGCTGGTCGGCGATGCACTCGCCGCCGTCGTCAGCGGCAAGAAGGGCTGAGGAAGCAATCCATGCTGAGAATTCTGTTCTTCATCCTCACCATCCTCGCCCTCGGCTTCGGCTTTGCCTGGCTCGCCGATCGCCCCGGCTCGCTGTCGATCCTCTGGCAGGGCCAGTTGATCGAGATGAGCCTGATGGTCGCCGCCTCGATACTGCTCGCCATCATCGCCGGCTTCATGGTGATCTGGTGGTTCGTCCGCATGCTGTGGACCTCGCCCCATTCGGTGCGCCGCTATTTCCGCGCCCGCACCCGCGACCGCGGCTACCAGGCCCTGTCGACCGGGCTGATCGCGGCCGGCGCCGGCAATGCGGCCCTCGCCCACAAGATGAGCGCCCGGGCACGCGGCCTGCTGCGCGCCGACCAGGAGCCGCTGATCCTGGTGCTCGACGCCCAGACAGCCGTGATCGAAGGACGCCACGACGAGGCGCGCCGGCTCTTCCAGCAGATGGCCGATGATCCCGAGACCCGCGAACTGGGTTTGCGTGGCCTCTATGTCGAGGCGGACCGGCTCGGCGCCTACGAGGCAGCGCGGCAATATGCCGAAACCGCTGCCGAGAGTGCGCCCTACCTGCCCTGGGCCGCCAAGGCGACACTCGAATATCGCTGCCGCGTGGGCAACTGGGACGATTCGATCCGCCTGCTCGACCAGCAGCGGGTCGCCCATGTGCTCAACCGCCCCGATGCGGAACGCCTGAAAGCCGTGCTTCTCACGGCAAAGGCCGAGGATCGGCTGGAGAGCGAACCCGCAGCCGCGCGCGACAACGCGCTCCAGGCGCTGAAGCTTGCCAAGGATCTCGTTCCGGCCGCGATCGTCGCAGCCAAGGCCTATCTGCGCGAGGACAACCTGCGCAAGGCCTCGAGCGTGCTGGAACAGGTCTGGAAGCTCAACCCGCACCCGGAGATCGCCCATGCCTATCTGCGCGCCCGCGGCGGCGACAGCGCCGTCGACCGGCTGAAGCGCGCCGAACGCCTGGAATCGCTGCGAACCAACAATGTCGAATCCCTGTTGATCGTGGCGGAAGCGGCCCTCGACGCGCAGGACTTCGCAAAGGCCCGTGCCAAGGCGGAGGCTGCCGCGCGCATGCATTCGAGCGAGCGCGTCTATCTGCTGCTGGCCGACATCGAGGAAGCCGAAACCGGCGACCAGGGCCGCATCCGTCACTGGATGGCGCAGGCGCTGAAGGCTGGCCGCGATCCGGCCTGGGTTGCCGACGGCTACGTCTCCGACAAATGGCTGCCGCTCTCGCCGGTCACCGGAAAGCTCGACGCCTTCGAGTGGAAAGTGCCCTTCGACCAGCTGGAAGGCCCGGTGGAGGAGGGTGCGGTCAGCGGCGCCACGATCGCCCTTGAAACCCTGCCCCCGATCAGCACGGTCGATGTGGAGCGCGCAACGGCGGCGGCTGCACCGGCGACCGTGGTTTCGGCCGCCGAGACCGCACCGCCGGCGGCGGTCAAGCCCGTCCCCGCGCGCGACGAAAGGAAGACGAAGCCCGAGCCGGCGCCCGAACCGTTCTTCGGCCGTCCGCCGGATGATCCGGGCGTTCGCGAGGGCGCTCAGCCAAGCGGCGATCAGAAATCCCGACTGAAACTGTTCTGAGGAAGCCAGATGCTGGAACGACTGCAGTCCTTCTTTCAGAGCCTGACCCAATCCAGTCAGCAGCAGCCGGCTTTCGCCCCCGACGATCCGCGCATTGCCGTGGCAGCGCTCTGTCTGCAGGTGATGGAATCCGACGGGGTCGTCCATGACGCCGAGCGCACCAAGCTTCGCTCGCTGATGCGCGAGCAGTATGGCCTGGATGAGGACGCACTCGATGCGCTTCTGGCGCAGGGCAGCGCGGCGGAGAGCGAAGCGGTCGACTATTACCGCTTCACTTCGGACCTGAAGCGGTCGCTGGATGAGACCCAGCGCCAGCAGCTGGTCGGCATTCTCTGGGACATCGTCTATGCCGACGGTGCCCGCAGCGAGATGGAGGATCACGCCATCTGGCGGATCGCCGATCTGCTGGGCGTATCGGGACGCGACCGGGTGCACGAAAGACAGGAGGCCGAGGCACGCGCCGGCCTCGAGGGCGGCGGCGATGCTGGATGATCCTGACCGGCGCCGGGACCGGCAGCCGGTCCTGATCGTTCTCCACCAGGAAAGGTCCAGCCCCGGCCGGGTCGGCCAGATGCTGATCGAGAAAGGTTTTCCGCTCGATATCCGCCGGCCCGTTCTCGGCGACCGGCTACCGTCAACGCTCGAGGCCCATGCCGGTGCAGTGGTGTTCGGCGGCCCGATGAGCGCCAACGACCCGGATCCCTTCGTCAGGACAGAGACGGACTGGCTCGCCGTGCCGCTCAAGGAGAACAAGCCCTATCTCGGCATCTGCCTCGGCGCCCAGATGCTGGTGCGCCATCTCGGCGGCAAGGTCGAGGCCGAGCCGGAAGGCCGCGTCGAAATCGGCTGGTATCCGATCCACCCGACGGAGCATGGCCGCCTGCTGATGCGCAACTGGCCGAAAATGGTCTACCACTTCCACCGCGAGGGTTTCGACCTGCCGCAGGGTTGCCAATTGCTGGCCGAGGGCGACGTCTATCGCAACCAAGCCATCCGCTACGGCGACAATGCCTGGGGCCTGCAGTTCCATGCCGAATTGACCCGTGCCATGATGCAGCGCTGGGTCGTGCATGGCGCGCACCGTTTCATCATGCCCAACGCCCAGCAGGGCCGCGACCATCTCGAAGGCCGGATGATCTTCGATGGACCGCTCAAGGCCTGGCTCTCGGAATTCCTCCACCTGGTCTTCGTGAAGAGCCGTCACTTCGCCTGAGTATTGGGTGCGTCGAGGCTGTCGATCTTCCGCAGCTGCGGGAAGCCGAGCGCCCAGAGCACGGCGACTGCCAGCGTACCTGCCCCGCCGATCACCACCGCCGGGACAGGCCCGACGAGATGCGCCATCGTGCCGGCACGGAACTCGCCGAGCTCGTTCGAGGCACCGACGAAAACCATGTTGACCGCATTCACCCGGCCGCGCACCTCGTCCGGCGTCCACAGCGCGATCAGCGTCTCGCGCACATAGACGGAGGCCATGTCGGCCGCACCCATCAGCATCAGCGCGGCGATCGAGATCCATGCCGTCTCCGACAACCCAAACAGGATCGTGCCGGCGCCGAACAGGGCGACGCCGACGAACATGAACAGGCCGGCATTGTGACGGATCGGAAAGCTGGCGAGCGCCACGGCAACCATGATCGCCCCGATCCCCGGCGCAGCGCGCAGCAGGCCAAGCCCGAGCGGCCCGAGCGTCAGGATATCGCGGGCAAAGACCGGCATGAGAGCGATCGCGCCGCCGAGAAGGACGGCGAAGAGATCCAGCGAAATTGCCCCGAGCACCACCTTTTCACCGAAGATGAAACGGAAGCCGGCAAGGATCGTGTTCCACGACACGGCCTTGGGCGCACTGCGCTGGGCGGGGCGGGCAACCATGAAGACGAGAACCGCGGCGGCGACGAAAAACGCGAAGGACACGGAATAGGCAAGCACGGCACTCACGCCGTAGAGCAGGCCGCCCGCCACCGGACCGACGATCGACGCCGTCTGCCAGGAGGACGAGTTCCACGCGACCGCATTGCCGAGGTCCTGCGGCGGCACCAGATTGGGCGCCAGCGATTGCACGGCCGGCGCGTTGAAGGCCCGCTCGATGCCGAACACCACGAGAATGGCGAATACGAAGATCGGTTCGAAGGCGTCGAACGCGGTCAGCACCAGCATGGCCGCGCCGCAAAAGGCGCTGACGATCATGCAAATCGCCACGATGGCGCGCCGGTTGTATCGGTCGGCGACCGAGCCGGTCACGAGGATGAGCAGCAGCGACGGCAGGAACTGCACCAGCCCGATCAGCCCGAGATAGAAGGCGCTGCCGGTCTCGTCATACATCTGCCAGCCGACGGAAACGCTGAGAATCTGCGTCGCGAAAGCGCCAAGGAACCGGGCGAGAAAGAAGCGGAGATAGGAAACGTGCCGGAAGGCGGCGAAACGGTCGCCGGACGAGGCTGGGGTCATCAAAGGAACTTTCCACTCGGGCGAAGGCGCAACGGCGAGGGGCCGATCCACCCATTAAACATGATTCCGCATCGCCCGGCCCACGGCACTTGTCCGTTTAGTCGCCAATGTCTACATGTCTGTCAACCGAGAAATGGAGACCTGCATGCTCGCGCTGTTTCAGACGATCGACCTGGCATTGAACCTTTATACTTGGGTGCTCATCGCCAGCGCCATTTTTTCATGGCTCTATGCCTTCAACGTGATCAACTCGAGCAACCGCTTCGTCAACTCGATCGGCACCTTCCTCTACAACGTCACGGAACCGGTGCTTCGCCCCCTGCGCCGCGTCCTGCCGGATCTCGGCGGCATCGACATTTCGCCGATCGTCGTGTTGCTCATCATCTTCTTCATCCGTTCGCTGATGTGGAACAGCATCGTTCCCTTGTTCTTGTGATCCCCCCTTACAAGGCTTTTGCCGATCACTTGCGGCTCGCCGTTCGGTTGACCCCGAACGGCGGGCGTGATGCCATCGACGGCGTCGAGCTGAACGCCGAGGGCGAGGCCTATCTGAAAGCCCGCGTCTCCTGCGTTCCGGAAAAGGGCAAGGCCAACAAGGCGCTGGTCGTGCTTCTGGCCAAGGCGCTCGGCGTTCCGAAATCATCCGTTTCGGTCGTCTCCGGCGACACCGCCAGACAAAAAATCCTCCGGATCGATGGCGACCCGGAGGATTTGGCAAAACGGATAGACGGCCTTGTCGCCGACTGACCTTACTTCTGAGCCTTGTAGCGCTCGATGGCCTCGACGATCAGCGTCTTGGCGACGCTGACATCCTGCCAGCCGGCGATCTTCACCCACTTGCCGGGCTCCAGATCCTTGTAGTGCTCGAAGAAGTGCTCGATCTGCTTGAGCGTGATCTCCGGCATGTCGGTGTAGTTTTCGATCTTGTCGTAGCGCTGCGTCAGCTTGGGCGACGGAACGGCGATGATCTTCTCATCCTTGCCGCCGTCGTCTTCCATGACCATGACGCCGATCGGGCGGACATTGATGACGCAGCCGGGAACCAGCGGGCGCGTATTGCAGATCAGCACGTCGATCGGGTCGCCGTCTTCCGAGAGCGTGTGCGGCACGAAACCGTAATTGCCCGGATAGGTCATCGGCGTGTAGAGGAATCGGTCGACGATCAGCGCGCCGGCTTCCTTGTCCATCTCGTACTTGATCGGGTGGCCGCCGACCGGCACTTCAACAATGACGTTCACGTCATCCGGCGGATTCTTGCCGATCTTGATTGCATCAATACGCATTTGCAGCCCCATGGGAGTGTTGAAATCCCGCGTTTCCTAATGGGAATTCGGATGCAATGCAACACGGCTTTGGACGAAGGTCCCAAAAGCGGGCGATCCGCAGTGCCCGGATTTCCAGGCTTTTTCAGGGTCCCCCCGCGCCATCCGGCCCGCGCTCTGCTATATCGGTGGGAGTATTACGAGAGGGGACCTTCGATGCTCGTTTTCCGCTGCCTGACCACCGCACTTGCTTTCGCGTTTCTTGGACTGTCCGGTCCGGCGCTGGCCAACGAGAGCGTCTATACCGACCTCAACCTCGACCGCTGCCAGACGATCGCCGCCGACGACATGGGCGCTTCGATGAAATGCAAGGGCTACAAGGATTACCCTATTCATTTCGCCGAAGGGGATTTGCGCCAGAGCGTTCTCTACGGTCCGGTGCGCGCCGAACTGATCGAGGGCGCCTTCGAATCCTTCGAGCCTTTCAACCACATCAACACCAAGGTGGAATGGCGCCTCGACGGCTCCGGCAAGCCTGTCGCCGCCATCCTACGGTGGTTCATCGAGAATATCGGTGACACCGGCATGCCGACCAAGGAGGCGGAGGGACAGGTCCTGGTGATCTCCCGGGTCGCCCAGCCGGATGACGGCCTCAGCTGCGTCGTCGGCTATGTCGACGCCCTGTCCAATTCCAACGCCAACGAGCTCGCCCGCCAGGTCGCCGACAGCGATGCGCGCGACTTTGCCTGCGGATACCAGGAAGGCATGTGGGTCGGAAAACGGGGCGATAAGACGAGCGAGCAGACCCATGTCTGGCCCGAGGGGCTTACCGGGGAGTAGACGAAGCCAAACTCAGTTCCAGATGAAGCCGAGCTTCTTCAACTGGACGTCGTCGAAGTCTTCGAGGCCCTCGACGGCGTCGACACCGCCGTTGGAGCGGAAGAAATCGACGGCGTGCTGGCTGTCTTCCAGGCACCAGACGGCCATGCCGTTACAGCCGAGAGACTTCAGCAGGCGCCGCGCCTCGCCGAACAGCGTATGGCCAAGGCCGATGCCCTGATATTCGGGCCGCATGTAGATTTCGTAGATTTCGCCTTCCTGCGGAAGGGCGCGCGCGCGGTTGAGCCCGAGCGTGGTGTAGCCGGCGATCATGCCGGCGACATCGACCACGAGGATGGTGGCCGGCCCACGCGTCGCCTTGCGCCACCAGGTCTCGCCGCGCCGTTCGATCATCTTGGTGAGCGGGCGATGCGGAATGAGCCCCGCATAGGCGTGCTGCCACGCGCTTCGGTGCGCCTCGGCAATGGAGGCTGCATCCTGCGGCTCGGCAGGGCGCACATCGATCGACAACGTCTTCATAACGCTACTTTCGTCCGGCTGAAGGATGCCGACAGGAGCAAGTCTCTCCCGTCAAACCGCCTCCAGCGCTCTCATCTGGACCATGGCGAAAAATTTAACGCAATCTTAAGGCCTGTCGCAAGCCCGACACCTTCCAATACACAAACAAAAACCCCGGCTCGCGAGCCGGGGTTTTGAGAATTAACTGGTGACGATGATCAGGCCTGGGCGGCAGCGCGTGCCTTGTCGAACCGCTTGCGGTCGTTGGCATCGAGATACATCTTGCGCAGACGGATCGACTTCGGCGTGACTTCCATCAGTTCGTCGTCCTGGATCCAGGAGAGCGCACGGTCGAGCGTCATGCGGATCGGCGGGGTGAGCTTGACCGCTTCATCCTTGCCGGCGGCGCGGATGTTGGTGAGCTGCTTGCCCTTCAAAACGTTGACTTCGAGGTCGTTGTCTCGGGTGTGGATGCCGATGATCATGCCCGCATAGACCTTCTCGCCCGGATCGATCATCATCGGACCGCGGTCCTCGAGATTGAACATTGCGTAAGCGACAGCCTCGCCGGCGCCGTTGGACAGCAGGACGCCGTTGGTGCGGCCGGTGATCGGACCCTTGTAGGGCTGATAGTCGTGGAACAGACGGTTCATGATGGCCGTGCCGCGGGTATCGGTCAGAAGCTCCGACTGGTAGCCGATGAGGCCGCGGGTCGGCGCGAAAAACACGAGACGGACGCGATTGCCGCCCGAGGGACGAAGCTCGGCCATTTCGGCCTTACGTTCGGACATCTTCTGCACGACGATGCCGGAATGCTCTTCATCCACGTCGATGACGACTTCTTCGATCGGCTCCATCAGCTGACCGGTCGTCTCGTCATTGTGCATGACGACGCGCGGACGCGACACGGCAAGTTCGAAGCCTTCGCGACGCATGGTCTCGATAAGAACGGCCAGCTGCAATTCGCCGCGACCGGAGACGAAGAACGAATCCTTGCCTTCGGCCTCTTCGATCTTCAGCGCGACGTTGCCTTCGGCTTCCTTGAACAGGCGGTCGCGGATGACGCGGCTGGTAACCTTGTCGCCTTCGGTGCCGGCCAACGGGCTGTCGTTGACGAGGAAGGACATGGTGACCGTCGGCGGGTCGATCGGCTGCGCGGTGAGCGGCTCGGTGACGGACGGATCGCAGAAGGTGTCGGCGACGGTGCCCTTGGAAAGGCCGGCAATCGCGACGATGTCGCCTGCATGGGCTTCGTCGATGGCGGTACGCTCGATGCCGCGGAAGGCGAGAATCTTGGAGATGCGGCCGTTTTCGATCAGCTTGCCGTCCTGGCCGATAACCTTCACGGACTGGTTCGGCTTGATCGAACCCGAATGGATGCGGCCGGTGATGATGCGGCCGAGAAAGGGGTTGGCTTCCAGGATCGTGCCGATCATGCGGAACGCACCGTCTTCATCGCCGACGCTCGGCTCGGGAACATGTTGCAGCACGAGGTCGAGCAGCGGAGCCAGGCCCTGGTCCTTCGGGCCTTCCGGATTGACGTTCATCCAGCCGTCGCGGCCCGAACCGTAGAGGATCGGGAAGTCGAGCTGCTCGTCGGTCGCGTCGAGATTGGCGAACAGGTCGAAGACTTCGTTGATGACTTCTTCGTGGCGGCCGTCCGGACGGTCGATCTTGTTGATTGCGACGATCGGGCGAAGACCAACCTTCAGCGCCTTGCCGACGACGAACTTGGTCTGCGGCATCGGGCCTTCCGAAGCGTCGACCAGGACGATCGCGCCATCCACCATCGACAGGATGCGTTCGACTTCGCCGCCGAAGTCGGCGTGGCCGGGGGTGTCGACGATGTTGATGCGGGTGTCTTTCCACTCGATCGACGTCGCCTTGGCGAGAATGGTGATGCCACGCTCTTTTTCCAGGTCGTTCGAGTCCATCATGCGTTCTGCAACGCGCTGATTGTCGCGGAACGAACCGGACTGCTTCAGGAGTTCGTCGACGAGCGTTGTTTTGCCATGGTCGACGTGCGCGATAATCGCGATGTTGCGCATTTTCATGATTAGGATCTCTGATGGCTCTGGCGCAATTGCCGGTGGCGCGCCTGTTACTTTGGGGCGCTCATAACCTTTTTTTTGCATTTGCGAAAGAGGGCAAACCGTCGGCACCGGCTCAATGGTTACCGACGGAGCAGAAATTCGGACGAAATATGCCCGATCAGGCCGCGAGACCCTTCTTCTTCAGCATCGCCTCCGGGCTCGGCAACCGGCCGCGGAACGATGTGTAGGCCACTTCCGGGTCGATCGAACCGCCGACCGAATAGATATTGGCCTTCAGTCTCTCGGCCATAGCCGGATCGAAGGCATTGCCCGTTTCCTCGAAGGCGGAGAAGGCATCGGCATCGAGCACCTCCGACCACATGTAGGAATAATAGCCGGCCGAATAGCCGTCGCCGGCAAAGACGTGCTGGAAATGCGGCGTGGCGTGACGCATGACCAGCGACTGCGGCAAGCCGATCGACTTCAGCACCTCGGCTTGCACGGCCATCGGATCCTCGACGGCGCCCCGGGTGTGGAACGCCATGTCGACCAGCGCCGAAGACGTGAACTCGACCGTGGCAAAGCCGGCATTGAAGGTGCGGGCTGCCAGAACCTTTTCCAGCAGGGCCTGCGGCATCGGCTGCCCGGTTTCATAATGCACGGCGTAGGTCTTGAGGATTTCCGGAACCGTCAGCCAGTGTTCGTAAAGCTGCGAGGGCAGTTCGACGAAGTCGCGCGACACGCCGGTGCCGGCGACCGACGGATAGGTGACGTTGGACAGCATGCCATGCGCAGCGTGACCGAATTCGTGGAACAGGGTGCGCGCATCGTCGAGCGACAGAAGCGCCGGACGGCCCGCCTCGGGCTTGGCGAAGTTGCAGACGTTGTAGATGATCGGGATCTCGCCGACCGCGCCGTTCTTCAGGGGCAGCTTGTGCTGCGACTGGAACGAACTCATCCAGGCACCGGAGCGTTTCGACGGCCGGGCAAAATAATCGCCGAGGAACATGGCGACCAGCTTGTCCTCGCGGTCACGGATCTCGAAGACCCGCACATCCGGATGGTATCCGACGACATCCTTGAGCGGCACCGCCTTGATGCCGAACAGCCGGCCAGCCACATCGAAGCACGCCTCGATGATCTTCTCGAGCTGCAGATAGGGCTTCAGCTCGGCTTCGGAGAAGTCGAACTTCCGGGCACGCAGCTTTTCGGCATAGTGGCGCCAGTCCCAGGGCATCACCTCGTGGTTCTTGCCTTCCTCGGCGATCAACACGGCAAGCTCGCGCTCTTCGATCCGGGCCTGATCGAGCGCCTTTTCCCAGACCTTCATCAGAAGCCCGTTCACCGCCTCCGGGGTCTTGGCCATGGTGTCGTCGAGCTTAAGCGCCGCATAATTGGCATAGCCGAGCAGCCCCGCCTTTTCCGCTCGAAGCGCCAGCGTCTCCTTGACGATCGCCCGGTTGTCGGTCTCGCCGCCGTTCTCGCCGCGCGCCACCCAGGCCTTGAACGCCTGTTCGCGCAGGTCCCGGCGTGTCGAGAAGGTGAGGAACGGCTCGATGATCGAACGAGACAGCGTGACGACATAAGAGTGCCCCTCGCCGCGCGCAGCAGCGACCGATGCCATCGCCTCTTTCAGGAAATCCGGAATGCCGGCAAGATCGTCTTCGCCGTCGAGCGGCAGGCACCAGGACTTCTCATCGGCCAGCACGTTCTGGCCGAACTGCGCGCCGAGGCTCGCCAGCCGCTCGTTGATTGCGGCAAGCCGCTCCTGCTTCGTCTTTTCGAGCTTGGCGCCCGACTTCACGAAACCCTTCCAGTGGCGCTCCAGCACCCGCAGCTCCTCGGTCGTCAGGCCGAGTTCGGTGCGTTTCTCCCACAGCGTGTCGATGCGGCGGAACAGGTCGGCATTCATGCCGATCTTCGAATAGTGGCGCGACATCTTCGGCGCGATCTCACGCTCGAGCGCCTGGATAGCATCATTGCTGTGGGCGCCGGCCTTGTTCCAGAACAGCGCCGAGACGCGCGACAGTTCGTCTCCCGCCGTCTCCGAGGCGATGATCGTGTTGGCGAAGGTCGGCGCTTCCGGATTTTTCGCGATCGCGTCGATCTCGGCGTCATGGGCGGCAAGGGCGGTATCGAAGGCCGGCGCATAGTCGTCGTCGGAGACGGCCTCGAAGCGCGGCAGTCCGTTCGGGCCGGACCAGTCGAAGACGGCGGGATTGACGGACGACGATGTGCTCATGGTGATTTCCTCTAGGCCAGCCCTGCGCCCGCGAAACGGGCTCGTCCTGCGATATGGTATTCGCTGTGCCGGATTGGCAAGCACGCAGAGCCTCCGGCACGAAATTTTGTGGGCATTGCGCCGGGCAGTGGACATCCGCAAGGGCCGGGTTCGTCGCCGGCGTAGACGCGACGCTGCGGCGTCGTTCCAGGCGGTCAGGCCCGCTCGGCGCGGCGCTTCAGTGCTGTGACCTCGGCGTCCGTCAGGGCGCGCACCTTGCCCTTTTCGAGATCGCCAAGGGGCAGGCCGGCGAAGGCGATGCGGATGAGGCGTAGGCACTCGAAGCCGAGCGCCTCCAGCATGCGGCGGATCTCGCGGTTCTTGCCCTCGCGCAACTCGAATTCCAGCCAGCAGGTCTTGTCGGCCTCGCGCAGGACCTTCACTCCGGCCGCCTTCAGCAACTCACCATCGTCCAGAATGCCGGCCGTCATGCGGGCAAGATCCGCCTCGGTCGGACGACCCTGGGTCTGCACGTGGTAGGTCTTGGCGATATTGCTGTCCGGGTCGAGGAGGCGCTGGGCGAGCACCGTATCATTGGTGAACAGCAGCAGACCCTCGCTTGCCTTGTCCAATCGGCCGACAGGCGAGACATGCGGAATATCGAGATCTTCGAGGCAGGAGAAGACGGTTTCGCGGCCTTCGGGATCGTCGCGGGTCGTCACGAGGCCGCGCGGCTTGTTGAGCATCAGGTAGACCTTTGCCTCCGCAGCCACCGGCTTTCCGTCGACCTCGATGCGATCCGTGCGGATGTCCACCCAGGCGGAAAGATCGGTCACGCGGCGGCCGCCGACGGACACATGGCCGCCGGCCACCAGCTTTTCCGCCTGGGTGCGCGAACAATAACCGAGCTTGGAAAGCGCCCTTGGCAGGGTCACGCGCATGCCCGGCGCCGCTTGCGGGAGTTTTGCCACCAGATTGCCGTCCGCATCCTGTCTGGGCGGCCCTTGGCCGCAGGTTTCGCTGTGGCCAACGACTGCCTTCGCGATGCCGATCCCGTCAAGCGAAAAGTGCCTCCCGTGAGGCTGCGGTCAGACTGAGATCTCATGGATGCGCACCGCCGGGACAATCTGGCGCGCCAGGTCGCAGAGATGGCGGTGATGGGTGAGGTAGATCACCTGGCCGATCTTCGCCATTTCCCCGAACAGCCGCAGCACCTCTTCCGAGCGCGGCTCGTCGAAGGTTTCCATGATGTCGTCGGCGATGAAAGGGACGGAAGGACGGCTTGCGGCGAATTCCTCGTAGCCGGCAAGGCGAAGCGCCAGATAGAGCTGGAACTGCGTGCCCTTCGACATCTCGCTTGCCAGTTTCGAGCCGCCCTGGCGCGTGAGGCCGATCAGGGTTTCACGGTCCTTGTCGGGCTGGGCCGCGAGCCCGACATAGTCACCGCGGGTGATCAGCCGGAAGGCTTCAGAGGCGCGCCTCATCATCGACGAGCGGTGCTTGTCGCGGTAGGCGCGCAGAGCCTCGCCAGCGATCAGGGCGCCGCTCTTCAGCCTGAGATAGCTGTTTGCCAGGTCCTCTATCTCAAGGAAGATTGTGCGGCGGTCGGCCTCGATACGGGCAACCTCGCTGCCGCCGCCGATAGCCTCCAGCCGATCGGCCGCACGTGTCTTGTCAGCAAAGAGCTGACGCGTGCGCTGGTCGAGATCCTCAAGGCGGGCGGCAAGTTCCGCTTCCTCGCGGGCAATCTCGTCGAAATCGGCGCTGGCCAGCTCGGCGATCGCCAGATCGATGGACGGGGCCGGCAATTCACCGAGAATCTGATCCGAAAGCGTGACGATCCTCGCCTCAAGCCGCGCCCGATCGGCTGCCGCCTCCAGGGTAAGGGCGACATCCGCCAGCGTTTCGACGCCGAAGAAGGACGTCAGTTCCGCCTTGCCGGCTTCATGGACAGCCAGCACCTGGCGAAGCGCACGCTCAGTCTCGAGCAGGCGAGCCAGCTCGGCCTCCTTCGCCTCCCGCGCCGCGAGGTCGCGGCGGGCGTGTTCCAGCCGCGAGGCAAGGCCCGCCGCCGTTCGGGCGGTCGCCTCGGGATCCAGGGTTTCGTCAATGTCGGCAAGCAGGCCTGCAAGTTCGGCGGTGAAGTCCTCGCGGTCGCGCTCCATGGTGGCGATGCGACGCGCCAGCTCGTCGCGCTCGTTGAGAGCCGGACCAAGCTCGACCAGCGTTTCCAGCACCTCGCGAACGGCACCGGCCGATGTGAAATCCGCGAACCATGTTTCAGACAGCGCGTTCGTGAACCGGGCATGCCAATCGACGGAGGCCGCCTGCGCCTGCTCGAATTCGCGCTGGCGCTCGGCAAGAACCCTTTTCCGATCGGCGAGGGCCTTGTCGGCCGCCTCGCGGACGGCGGCCCGCTTCGCTTGCCCCCCGACGGCAGCCTCCGCCGCCTCCAGCATTTCGGCAAGCGAACCGTCAACGCCATCCAGCCCGGCGGCTTCCATCGCCGCGGCCAATTCCTGGCGGTCGAGTTCCGCATCGGCTTTCGCTTCGGCGACATCCCGGATGCTGGCATCCAGCCTGTCCCAGGCGGAAAGCGCATCGGCGCGGGCACGCGCCACCCCCTCAATACGAGAGAACAGCCGGAGGAGCGCGGAGGCCGCATCCTGCATCAGGGCCGCCGGGAGGGCCGCGGCGAGTTCGGATACCAGCGTTTCCCGCTCCGCCGCCGCCTCGTCCAGAAGCTCGTCATGGCGGGCAATTGCGGCCGTCGTTACGGCATGCTCCTGGGTCAGGGCGCGAAGGTCGGCGAGATCGCGCATTGCGGCAAGGCGCGCCATGGTCGTCAGGTCGTCGGCCCGCATGGCAGTAGCGAAGGCCTCAGCGCTTGACTTGTCCAGCCGGCCGACATGCTCGCTCCAGGCGGCATCACGGACGGCACGGATCCGCGCCGCCTCGGAATCGTCGATCGGCCCGCCGGCGGCCCGCAGCGCCGAGATACGCGCCTCCGCCTGCCTTTGCTGGGTGATGAAGTCGCGCTGCCGCTCGGCAAGATCGGCGATGCGTTTGTCGATGCTCGCCGCCGCCGATCGCCAGGCCTCGATCTGCCGTGGGTCGGGAAGCGAAAGAGCACGGATCGCCTCGCCATCCGCTGCCCCCTCATCCAGCAGCGGCAGAAGGGGCTGGGCCGCTTCGTCAAAGCGCCGCTGGAGATCCGGAAGCCCACGTTCGGCAAGTCGAAGCCGCGTCGCGTGATCGCCGCGCCGGATGACGGCAAGGAATGTCGTTAGCCGGCTAATATCAATTGTTTCAGGTTGCGCGGCGTCGACGACCGCCTGGCGATCGGCATCCGCCGCTTCGAGGGCCGCCTTTGCCGCTGCCAGTTCCCGTGTTGTGGTCTGAAGCGTCGCCTCGACCCCGGAACGGATTTCGATCAGGTCGCGCAGTGCACCAACCGTTGCCGCCGGCAGCAGCAGCGTCTCGGGCCGCGCGCATCCCGACTGGCCGAGCCGCGCGAGGATGGCCGCGATCGTGGCTTGCCGCTCGACGAGCGCAGTGCGGCGTTTGGGCAGATCCTCCTCGGCGCTGCCGAAGCGCGCCTGGCCCTTGCCCAACAGGCCGATGCGGTCGGACAGCGACAGCAGACGGTCATCGAGATGGATCGAAGCAATTTCGTCCTGCACACGCTCGATGTCCGTCCGGTTGCCGGCAAGCTGCGTGGCAAGCCGCGTCTCTTCCTGCATCAAGCTTGGCAAGGTGCGCGCCCATTCCGCGGGCGGGCGGGGCAAGGCGCTGCTGGCCGCGAGCTCCTGCGTCAGGCGCTGATGTTCGGCGGCAAGCGGGCGGGCGCGGAGCAGCCGCGCGATCGCCTCGCGCCGTGCCCTCATCGTTCCCAGTTCCGTTGTCGCTTCATCATAGGCCGTCGTGGCCTGCGCAAGCGTTGCGACGATCGCCGCATGCGCCGAGGCGAGCGTGTCGATCTCGTCGCGTCGTGCCTTGAGTTCGGTGAGTCTCTGCTTCAGCTCGGCGATCCGGGTCGACCGGGCGCGCTTCTTGTAGAGGCTGTCGGCCTCGTCCGAAATCGCGCTCAACGTCGCGCTGACCCCGCCGAGCCCGGCGCTAGCGGAAAACAGCAGTTCGCCGAGATCGCCCTTGCTCTGCAGAATGGCATTTCCGCCCTCTTCCAGCGTGACGTCGTCGAGCGAGAACATGGTGCGATAAGCGTCGCGGCTGATGCCGGCGAGCGGCACCGAGAGGATTGCCTCCGCGACCGGCTGGCCGCGGCCGTCCAGCAGCGAATTGGTCCGCTGCTTGACCCGTTTCAGCTCATGCGTCTCGCCATTGAATTCGAGCGCGCCTCCGACCTGCATGGCATTGTAGGCGTGCAGGAAATTGTAGCGGCTGCGCTCCTCGATGCCATAGAGGAGGTCGAGATAGGCCGAAAGCGAGGTCGACTTGCCGGCCTCGTTGAGGCCGTAGACGATGTGCAGATCCGGCGAGCCGGGCTGCGCCTCGCCGAAATCGATGACATAGTCGGTGAACTTGCCGTAACGGGTCAGGTCGAGCCGGGCGAGCCGCATCAGTTCGCCTCCGCGCCGTCGGTCTTCAGCCGGGCGATGACGTCGCTGCTGCCCTCGGCCAGCAGGCGGTCGAGATAGGCCTCGAATTCCGCCTCGTCGGCACCGCTGAAGCCGCGGCTTTCCGCCGGCAGCTCGTCGCGCAGGTCCTTGACCATCTGGCGGATCTCTTCGCGCGTCGCATGGCGCCTCGCGACGTCGTCGCGCATCAGCGCGTCGAGTTCGATCAGCGGATCGGCGCTGGCCTGCCCGCCGGCCTCGAGCGGCGGTTCGGTGGCAATGTCGATCTTCTCGATCCAGGTGCGGCCGAGCCCTTCGGCGCGCTGCTCGGCTTCGGCCAGCAGAAGGTCGCGATCGCGACGGATGCGCCAGGAGAGCGGGGTCCTGCCGGTCAGCATCAGCCGGGCGACAAGATGATCCGAGCCGCTGCGCACGCGTGCGCCGGCGACGGCCTTCTCGATGGCCTCGACCGCGTCGAACCAGCTTGGCGCTTCGCTGAGGTCGACGGCAATGCGGCCGAATTCGGCGATGCTGGTCGGCCTCTCCTCGACGCTGATGCGGCGGTCGTCATGCACGGTGACCAGCGAGACCGATTTCGGTCCGGCCTCGTTGATGTCCCGGCCCTGCGGCATGCCGGGCATGACGACGGTGGTCCGGCCGTCATGCTGGCTGCGCTGGTGGATGTGGCCGAGCGCCCAGTAGTCGAAACCCGATGCATGCAGGTCGGCGAGGCTGCACGGTGCGTAGACATCGTGGCCGGGGGCGCCGTCGAGGCTGGTGTGCATGATGCCGATATTGACCCGGTCGGGGAGCGGCGGCCGGTACTTTGGCAGGAGGCCTTCCGGCGCCTGCGGGCGGGAGAAGCTCAGGCCGTGAATGGCGATGGCCAGACCGCCACGATCGATCTCGACCGCCTCGGCCCGGCCGGAATAGACCTTCACCGTCGGCGGCAGGATCAGTTCCTGGGTGATGCGCGACAGCGCGTCGTGATTGCCGCGGATCGTGTAGACGGCAATACCGGCCTGCCCCAGCCGCTGCATCTGCGCCGCGAGAAAGCGCGCCGTCTTCATCGATGTCTGTTCGCCGTCGTAGAGGTCGCCCGCGATGATCAGCGCATCCACCTGCTCGGCCAAGCAAAGGTCGACGATCGCGACCAGCGCCTGGCGGGTCGAATCGCCGATCAGGTCGGCCAGATCGCGATTGCGCAGAGAAAGCGAGCGCAATGGCGAATCGAGATGGATATCGGCGGTGTGGACGAAGCGGAAGGCCATCAGCGGTTCATTCTGGTTCTTGTCATTGCGGTGGTGCCGCTGGTCCGGCGCTGCCGCGCCTGCTGTGTCGGTCACGATATAGGCACAAGGACGGCGGCAACAAGCGATTTCGCTGGAAGCGGCTTGAGGGGAGCCATCGCAGGGAAGCAACCGGGCCCCGCCCGCCAGGAGTCCCCCGTATTGACAAAAGTAAACTGTCGAATTATGAATGACGAAATACGAATTTCGTTACACATCAAGAGTTAGTCATGGATGCCACGAATACCGAGATCGACAACCACGCCCCGGATAGCGCCGCGCGTCAGGAAAACGCTGCTCGGATTCTGGAAGCCGCCGAACGCGTCTTCCGGCAATACGGCTACTCGAAGACGACGGTTGCCGACATCGCCAAGGAACTCGGCATGTCGACGGCCAACATCTATCGGTTCTTCGGCTCGAAGGTGGAAATCCATCAGGCCCTCTGCTCGCGCATGCTCAACGCCAGCTATGAATTGGCGCTGAACTGCGCCGCCCTCCCGATCAGCGCCGAAGAGCGCCTGCGCGAATATGCGATGGGCCAGTATCGCTTCACCGTCGAGACCATGCTGGATTCGGAAAAGGTCCACGAAATGGTGATCATCGCCATCGAGCGCGACTGGCATGTGATCGACCAGTTCATTGATCGCCTCCAGGCCGTTGTGCGGGACATCATTGCCGATGGCATGGCTGCCGGAGAGTTCAAGCCGGGCCATCCCGATCTTGCCGCGCGCTGTTTCGGGGCGGCGACCTCCGTCCTGCACCATCCGCAGCTGGTCTCGCAGTGCATCGGCAAGAGCAACCGCGCCATGCCGGAAGAATTGATCGAATTCGCGATTCGCGCCCTGAGGGCGTGAGCGCAGCCGAAAACGCATACCGGATTGCTGAATTTAACCGCCAGTTGCGAACGCCGTTTCGCTAAGGATGGACGTCCCATGTACAAGAAGACCTTGCTTCCCCTGCTGCTCGTGGCAGCCCTTGCCGGCTGCTCGGCGGAAACTGCCGAAGCGCCCAAGGAACCCGTCCGCCCGGTCAAGGTGGTGGAGATCGCTCCAGCCGCAACGACGCGCGAACTCTCCTATTCCGGCGCGGTTCGCGCCCGCAGCGAAGCGCCGGCCGGCTTCCGGGTCGGCGGCAAGATCGTCGACCGCCAGGTCGATATCGGCGACCGTGTGATCGCCGGCGACGTTCTGGCCCGCATCGATGCGACCGACTATGAACTCTCGCTTGCCAGCGCCCGCGCCAGTCTCCTCGCCGCCGAGCGGCAGGTCGAGACGGCCGATTTCGCCCTGAAGCGCGCCGACCAGCTGTTCAAGCAGCAGGTCGCGGCCAAGGCCCAGCTGGAACAGGCGCAACTGACCCACAACCAGGCGGTCGCCGCGCGCGACTCGGCCCGGGCGACGCTTTCCCAAGCGGAAAACCAGGTCGGCTATGCCGTGCTCAAGGCCGATCGCGACGGCATCGTCACCGCGGTCCATGCCGATGCAGGCCAGGTGGTCGCCGCCGGCACCCCGGTCGTGACCGTTGCTGTCGACGGCGAAAAAGAAGTCTCGATCGCAGTTCCAGAGGGTGACGTCTTCGCCTTTTCTCCGGGCAAGGTTGTCGAAGTCGGCCTCTGGTCGAACGACAATCTGGCGCTCAAGGGAACCGTGCGCGAAGTCGCCGGCAGCGCCGATTCCGCCTCTCGCACCTTCGCCGTCCGGGTCTCCCTGCCGTCCGACCAGCGCGTGCTGCTCGGCATGACGGCCTCGGTGAAAACCGTCGCCGACAGCGACCAGCCGCTCTTCAGCCTGCCGCTCAGCGCGCTCGCGCGCGGCCCCTCCGATCGACCGATCGTCTGGACCGTCGATCCGGCGGCGCAAACCGTGCACGAACGTCCGGTCACGGTCGTCGACTTCTCCGAAGCCGGCGTGCGCGTATCCGACGGGTTGAAGGCCGGCGATCTCGTCGTCGTCGCGGGCACCCAGTTCATGACCGAGGACCTCAAGGTCAAGCTCGCACAGGGTGACGCGGAACAAGCAGCACTTGCCACCGGCAGCATCGTCCCGTCCAGCCAGACGCGCTGAACCACACCCTTTCCAGAGAGCGGATAAACGCCATGACGCCGTCCAAGAATGACACGGGTTCCTTCAATCTGTCCCGTTGGGCGATCGCCCATCCGAGCATGGCACGTTTCCTGTTCGCCCTGATCCTGATCGCCGGCGTGCTCGGCCTCACGCGCATGGGCCAGAAGGAAGATCCGGATTTCACCTTCCGCGTCATGGTCGTGCAGGCCGTCTGGCCCGGCGCCTCGATCACCGACATGCAGGACCAGGTGGTCAACAAGATCGAACGCAAGCTTCAGGAAGTGCCGCATCTCGACTGGGTGAAATCCTACACCCGCGCCGGCAGCGCCATCATCACCCTGCAGATCAAGGGCGACACGAATGCCGACGAGGTGGCCGACGCCTTCTACCAGGTGCGCAAGAAGGTCGGCGACATTTCCAGCGAACTGCCGGACGGCCTGCTCGGCCCCTATTTCAACGACGAGTTCGGCGACACTTTCATCACGCTGCATTCGCTGTCGGGCGAGGGCTACAGCTATCCCGAGCTGAAGGCCTATGCCATCCAGGCGCGCGACATGCTGCTGACGACGCCGGGCGTCGAGAAGGCCGTGATCCTCGGCGACCAGCCGCAGAAGATCTATATCGACGTCTCATCCAAGGTCCTGGCCGAACGCGGCCTGACCTTCAACGACCTCAGGAACGCGCTGGCCGGGCAGAACGCCATCGATCCCTCCGGCACGATCGACACCGGCGAACGCTCCGTGCGCATCTCGGTCGACGGCGGTCTCGGCCGGGCCGACGACATACGCGAACTCAGGCTCCGTGCCGGCCAGCAAGTGACCCGCCTCGGCGATATCGCCACCGTCACCGAGGGCACCGAGGAACCGTTCCAGCGCAAGTTCCGCTTCAACGGCCAGGACAGCGTGCAGGTCGGCGTCGTCATGGCCAAGGGCTTCAACGTCACCGATGTCGGCAAGGCCGTCGAGGAGACGCTGCAGCGCTTCGAAGCCTCCCTGCCCCATGGCGTCGAGGTCGCCCAGATCTCCAACCAGCCGGAAGTGGTGCGCGAAGCCATCGGCGAGTTCATGAAGGCTCTGCTCGAGGCGCTTGCCATCGTGCTCGTCGTGTCCTTCCTGTCGATCGGCTGGCGTTCCGGCCTCGTCATCGCCATCGCCATCCCGCTGGTGCTCGCCGCAACCTTTGCCATCATGTACGAGCTCGGCATCGACCTGCAGCGTATTTCACTCGGTGCGCTGATCATCGCGCTTGGGCTCTTGGTCGACGACGCGATGATCGTCGTCGAGATGATGGAGCGCAAGCTCGAGGAGGGCCTGCACAAGATCGATGCGGCGAGTTTCGCCTATACCTCCACCGCCTTCCCGATGCTGACCGGCACGTTGATCACCACGGCGGGCTTCATCCCGGTCGGTTTTGCCGAATCGACAGCGGGCGAATATGTCCGCTCGCTGTTCTACGTGGTCGGCATTGCGCTGGTCGTCTCCTGGTTCGTGGCCGTCTATTTCACCCCCTGGCTCGGCTACATGATCCTCAAGCAGCGGCATCATGCCGGAAGCCACCAGGACGTGTTCGACACCCGCTTCTATCGCCGCCTGCGCTCGACCGTCGGCTGGGCGGTGCGCCACCGCCTCATCGTGCTCGCGCTGACCATCGGCACCTTCGTCACCAGCCTCTGGGCCTTCCAGTTCATTCCGCAAAGCTTCTTCCCCGCATCCTCCCGCCCGGAAATCCTCGTCGATCTCTGGCTGCCCGAAGGCACCAGCATTCATGAGGTGGAAACCCAGGCGAAGGCGCTTGAAGCCCGCATCATGGACGACGCCGACAAGCAGTTCGTCGCCACCTATATCGGCGAGGGCGCGCCGCGCTTCTTCCTGCCGCTCGACCAGCAGCTGCGCAATCCGAACTTCGCCCAGCTGCTCGTCATGGCCAATGACGAACCGGCCCGTGAACGGCTGATCCTCAAGCTGCGCGGCATTCTCGCCGACGACTTCCCCTCGATCCGCGCCAAGGTCGACCGCCTGTTTCTGGGTCCCCCGACCGGCTGGCCGGTGCAGATGCGCGTGACCGGTCCGGACCGTGCCGAGGTGCGCCGCATCGCCGACGCGGTGAAGAAGGTCTATCTCGCCAATCCGCTGCTCGCTGCCGTGCATGACGACTGGCTGGAGCCCGTCCCGGCAATGAAACTGGTGGTCGACCAGGACCGCGCCCGCGCGCTCGGCGTCACCTCGCAGCGCCTGCGCCAGATGCTGCAGGCAACCATGAGCGGCGCGCCTCTGGCAGACGTCCGCGCCGGCGAGGAGACAATCTCGATCGTTGCCCGCGAACCGGAAGAAAGCCGGCAATTGCTGACCGCGGTGAACTCCGTCTACATCCCGACCGACAACGGCGCCTTCGTGCCGCTGTCGCAGGTCGCCCGGATCGTCCCGGTGCTCGAACAGGGCATAGAATGGCGCCGCGACCGCCTGCCGTCGATCACCGTGCGCGCCACGCTGCCGGACGGCGTGCAGTCGAACGAGGTGGTGACACAGGTTTACGGCCAGCTCCAGGGCCTGCGAGACGGTCTCGCTCCCGGCTACAAGGTCGAGGTGCAGGGCGGGGCGGAGGACAGCGCCGAAAGCCAGGCCTCGATCGCCGCCAAGGCGCCGATTATGCTGCTCGTCATCGTCGTCCTGCTGATGATCCAGCTGCAGCATTTCGGCAAGGCCATGCTGGTGCTCGCCACCGGCCCGCTCGGCATCATCGGCGCGGCCGCGGCCCTGCTGGTCTCCGGCGCGCCGTTCGGCTTCGTCGCCATCCTCGGCGTCATCGCGCTGCTCGGCATCATCATCCGCAACTCGATCATCCTGATCGACCAGATCGACCAAGACATTGCCGCCGGCATGGAGCGGTCCGAAGCGATCATCGGTTCGGCCATCCGCCGTTTCCGTCCGATCGTGCTGACCGCCCTGACCGCGGTCCTGGCGCTGATCCCGATTTCACGCGGCGTGTTCTGGGGTCCGCTGGCCTATGCGATGATGGGCGGCATCCTGGTGGCGACGGTGCTCACCATCCTCGTCCTGCCGGCGGCCTACGCCTTGTTCTTCGGACGCGAGCCGAAGAACAAGGGCGATCGGCAGGCAACCGCCGCCGGCGGCCCGGAAAACCAGAACCACACGTCTCCGGCCGTCGCGGCGGAATGAGGCTCAGCGGCTGACGTCGATGACGACGCGGCCGCGGATCTGCCCGGCAACGATCGCGTCCGCCAGCTCCGGCACCTTCGACATCGGCTCGACCGTGGTCAGCGCCGCAAGGTGGGCGCGGTCGAGGTGGTCGGCCAGCGTCTGCCAGGCGCGTTGGCGCTTGGCCATCGGCGCGAACACCGAGTCGATGCCGAGCAGGGCGACACCCCGAAGGATATGCGGCAGGACGGTTGCCGGCAGATCGGCCCCGCCGGCCAGGCCGCAGGCGGCGACCGCCCCACCATAGACCGTCTGCGACAGCACGTTGGCAAGCGTCGTCGAGCCGACGCTGTCGACGGCGCCCGACCAGCGCTCCTTCTGCAAGGGCGCGCCCTTTTCCGTCAGGCTGGCGCGATCGACGAAGCCGCCGGCGCCGAGCGAGGCCAGATAGTCATGCGTTTCCGGTCGCCCCGTCGAGGCGGTGACGCGGTAGCCCTTGGCGGCCAGCAGGCTGACCGCGACCGAGCCGACGCCGCCGGCGGCCCCCGTGACCAGAACCTCGCCTTCGCCCGGCTTGATCACGCCCCAGTCCTCCAGCGCGTTGACGCAGAGTGCGGCAGTATAGCCGGCGGTGCCGATCGCCATCGATTGTTCGAGCGTGAAGGCATCGGGAAGCGCCATCAGCCATTCCGCCTTGACCTTCTGGAAGCGGGAATAGCCGCCCCATTCCGTCTCAGACATGCCGAAGCCGTTGAGCACGACCTTGTCGCCGGCCTTCCACAGCGGCGAGCGCGAGGAAACGACGGTGCCGGCAAGATCGGCGCCCGCGACCATCGGCGTGCGGCGCGCGATCCTGCCCTTGCCGGAGACGGACAGGCCGTCCTTGTAGTTCAGGGTCGAGTAGGCGATCTCCACCAGCACGTCATTGTCGGGAAGATCTGCGGTCGTCAGCTGACGGAAACCCGCCTTCGGTTTGCCGTCGACGGTGTCGACGACGATCGCTGTGAATGTCTCGCTCATGATGGTGATGCTCCCGACGCTGCGATGCCCAAGTCATGGCCGGCTGGAGGCAGGGTGTGATCGAACCGCCTCCCAACAGCCACACCGAACATGCCACGCCAGTTCACCGAATGCCACGGCCTTGTCCAGGCCGGAGGCATCAGGTCAGGCGGAGAGGACCGGCGATTTCAACCCGCTTTTTCCTCGGTCAGCAGGCCGCTGGTCCTAAGCAGCGAAGCGAAGCGTCCGCCGCTGGCGCTCAGCTGGTCGTAGCTGCCCATTTCGATGATGCGGCCGTGATCGAGGAAAAGCACGACATCGGCTTCGCGCACGGTCGACAGCCGGTGGGCGATGATGAAGGTCGTACGGTTCTGGCGCAGCCGGTCGATCGCGGTCTTGACCCGCTCCTCGGTTTCCACGTCGAGCGCGCTGGTCGCCTCGTCGAGCACGAGGATCGGCGCGTTCTTGAGGATGGCGCGGGCGATCGCAATGCGCTGGCGCTCGCCGCCCGACAACCGGTTGCCGCGCTCGCCGACCATGGTGGTGAAGCCGCTCAGGCGGCTTTCGATGAAATCGGTGGCAGCGGCCGCTTCCGCTGCTTTCAGGATCTCCTCCACGGTCGCGTCCTCGCGACCGAGCTGGATGTTCTCCTGGATCGAGCGGTTGAGCAGGCCGGCGTCCTGGAAGACGGTGGCGATCGAATGGCGCAGCGACTTGCGGGTGACCGTCCGGATGTCCGTGCCGTCGATCAGGATCGAGCCCTTCTGCGGCTCGTGCACCCTTTGCAGAAGGTTGATCAGCGTGGTCTTGCCGGCCCCGGTCGGCCCGACGATGGCGATCGTCTGGCCGGCTTTCACCGAAAACGAAACGTCGTGCACGCCCTGCGTGGTATTGGCGAAGTCGAAGGAGACATTGCGGAACTCGACGTCGCCCCGCACATCCTTCAGTTCAGCGGCACCGACCGGCTCCTCGCGTTCCTGCACGGAATCCTCGAGCTGGTAGAAATCCTCGAGCTTGGAGCGGGCTTCGAAGATCTGCGTCGCGAACTGGCGCATCTGGTCGAGGCGGCCGATCAGCAGGCCGGCGAAACCGGTAAAGGCGATGATGTCGCCGACCTTCAGCTCGCCCCTCTGCACCAGGATCGTGCCGATCACCAGGATCACCAGCATGGAGACGGTGGAGGCGATGCGGTTGAGGGCGCTGGCGATCGCCCACCAGTCGAGCACCGGATACTGCGCGGCGAGCAGTTGCTGGGCATATTGCTTCAGCGCCCGGGTTTCCGCTTCGATCCGGTTGTAGCTGTGCAGCACGGAGACGTTGCTGATCGAGTCGCTGACATGCGAGAAGACGGTGTGGTAGTGCCCTTCGACCGAGGCCTGGCCTTCCTTGGTCCGGTTCATCACCATCTTGCCGATCAGCACGTAAAGCACGCTGAGAACGATCAGCACGGAGGACAGCCGCCAGTCCATCGAGAATGCGGTCGGGATGAGCAGGGTGAGCGCCACGGCGGTCGCCAGATGGGTCCGCATGAATTCGAGCCAAAGGCCGAACAGGGTCTCGCTTGCCCTCAAAAGGGTATGCAGCGCATTCGACGTGCCGCGCTGATGGTGCCAGCTCAGCGGCATCGAAATGATGCGGCCGAAGGCTTCGGTCAGTAGATCCGCGCGCCGGCCATGCGCCAGCCGGTCGGCCTCGCGAGCGACCAGGACGTAGGCGATCGTGTTGAACACGCCGAAGCCGCCCCAGGCGATCAGCATGGTCTTCGCATCGCCTTTTTCCGATATGGCGTCAATGATGCGCCCGAAAAGGATGGGCTCGATAATGGTGATCATCGCCAGCACGATGTTGGCGATCACGACCAGCGTTACCCGGAGGCGGTAGGCCGCCAGGTATTTCAGGGCCTTTATGTAGACCTGGAACAAGGACAATTGCGTTCCCTCATCGATCGGCCGGAATGGCCATCGCAGCTTGAAGCGTTTTTCTGATAGACTGGCAAGAGGATATGCCATAGTGCGGCCGGCCCGCCCGATCCTGCCTGCGGTCCGCACTGTTTTTTCCGGCGCGGGCCGGCTCGAAACCACCCTGCGACCCGGCATTCTCGGCAGGTCAGAATTCGCGGCAAAGGCTAGATTTCGGATGTCGAATTTAAATGCCTCCTAACGATATATGTTAGCTTATGCATGCCTTGCGAACGGATCACACCGATACAAATCGGTACCGTATGGCTTTTTCGTGGTCTCGCCCGCAAGGCGAAGAGGGGGTAGGTTTGAGCATTAACCAATTGATCCAGTTCCTGGTTGTCGCGGACGAGTGCCGCACGTCCGAGGAAGTCGTCGGCGAGTTGGAGACATTGTTGCGGCACTACCGCTTCGACTATTACGGTCTCATCCGCCAGCCGAAGCCGAACGAGAATCCGATGCAGCTCGTGCTGATGGGGCGCTGGCCGGAGGGCTGGCCCGAGACCTACATCGCCAAAAAATTCGTATTGATCGATCCCACCATCCGCTATCTCGGGCAGGCCCAGAAGGGCTTTCGCTGGAACGAAACGATCACCGCCTTCAAGAGCGACCCGCATCGCAAGCGCATGGAGCGCATGATGATGGAATCGCTCCGTTTCGGATTGCAGGATGGATACATCTTCCCTGTCCACGGCCGCACCGGCCTGCTCGGCAACATGACGCTCGGCGGCAGGCCCGTCGATCTGTCGCCGGTCGAGATGACCCTCTTCGACGCGGTTGCCAAGAAAGCCTTCTGGCGGCTGCTCGAACTCCGTCGCGAGACGGGCGCGCTACAGGAGGCGACGCAGGTCGATACGCGCATGACGCGGCGCGAGATGGAGGTGCTGAACTATCTCGCCGACGGCATGACGTCGAACGACATCAGCAAGATCCTGAAGATCTCGAACCACACGGTCGACTGGTACATGAACGGCATTCAGGACAAGCTGAGGGCGAAGAATCGGCAGCACGTGGTGGCATTGGCCTTCCGGCTGGGGCTGATTACGTGAAATTTGGCAGAAATTTGACATCCATCAATCGGAGAAATTGAACTCTTTGTGACAAAAGGCTATGGGGTTCTTCGCAGTGCAGCATTCCGTGGCCATCGACTGAGGAGACCGATTTGTCCATTTCAAAGATTCTCGTTGCCAACCGATCCGAAATTGCCATTCGCGTCTTCCGCGCCGCCAACGAACTCGGGCTGAAGACGGTCGCGATCTGGGCCGAGGAGGACAAGCTTTCCCTGCACCGCTTCAAGGCGGACGAAAGCTATCAGGTCGGCCGCGGCCCGCACCTTCCGCGTGAACTCGGGCCGATCGAAAGCTACCTTTCGATCGACGAAATCATCCGGGTGGCCAAGCTCTCGGGCGCCGATGCGATCCACCCCGGCTACGGCCTGCTGTCGGAGAGCCCCGAATTCGTCGATGCCTGTAACGATGCCGGCATCATCTTCATCGGTCCGCGCCCCGAAACCATGCGCCAGCTCGGCAACAAGGTCGCCGCCCGCAATCTGGCCATCTCGGTCGGCGTTCCGGTAGTGCCTGCCACCAGCCCGCTGCCGGACGACGTGGCGGAAGTGGCGCGCATGGCCGAGGAGATCGGCTACCCGGTCATGCTGAAGGCCTCCTGGGGCGGCGGCGGTCGCGGCATGCGAGCCATCCGCGACCCGAAGGATCTCGCCCGTGAAGTGATCGAGGCCAAGCGCGAGGCGATGGCCGCCTTCGGCAAGGACGAGGTCTATCTCGAAAAGCTGGTGGAACGTGCCCGTCACGTCGAAAGCCAGATCCTCGGCGACACGCACGGCAATGTCGTGCACCTGTTCGAGCGCGACTGCTCGATCCAGCGCCGCAACCAGAAGGTCGTCGAGCGGGCACCGGCGCCCTACCTCAGCGACGCGCAGCGCCAGGAACTCGCCAACTATTCGCTGAAGATCGCCCAGGCGACGAATTATGTCGGCGCCGGTACGGTTGAGTATCTGATGGATGCCGACACCGGCAAATTCTACTTCATCGAAGTCAATCCGCGCATTCAGGTCGAGCATACGGTCACCGAAGTCGTGACCGGCATCGACATCGTCAAGGCGCAGATCCACATTCTCGACGGCTTTGCCATCGGCACGCCGGAATCGGGCGTGCCCGCCCAGGCCGACATCCGCCTCAACGGCCATGCCCTGCAGTGCCGCATCACCACGGAAGACCCCGAGCAGAACTTCATCCCGGACTATGGCCGCATCACCGCCTATCGCGGCGCAACCGGCTTCGGCATCCGACTTGACGGCGGCACGGCCTATTCCGGCGCGGTGATCACCCGCTACTACGACCCGCTGCTGGAAAAGGTCACCGCCTGGGCGCCGACGCCACAGGAGGCGATCCAGCGCATGGACCGGGCGCTTCGCGAATTCCGCATCCGCGGCGTGGCCACCAACCTCACCTTCCTCGAGGCGATCATCAGCCACCCGCAGTTCCGCGACAACAGCTACACGACGCGCTTCATCGATTCGACGCCGGAACTGTTTGCCCAGGTCAAGCGCCAGGACCGCGCCACCAAGCTGCTGACCTATCTCGCCGACGTGACCGTCAACGGCCATCCGGAAGCCAAGGGCCGCCCGCGTCCGCCGGCAGATGCCGCCGAGCCGGTCGTTCCCTTCATCGATTCCCCGATCCCGGACGGCACCAAGCAGCTGCTCGACACGCTGGGCCCGGTCAAGTTCGCCGAATGGATGCGCGGCCAGACCCGCGTGCTCATCACCGACACCACCATGCGCGACGGTCACCAGTCGCTGCTGGCGACCCGCATGCGCACCCATGACATCGCGCGTGCCGCCGGCGCCTATGCCCGGGCACTGCCGAACCTGCTGTCACTCGAGTGCTGGGGCGGCGCGACCTTCGACGTGTCCATGCGCTTCCTTACCGAAGATCCGTGGGAGCGTCTGGCGCTGATCCGCGAGGGCGCGCCGAACCTGCTTCTGCAGATGCTGCTCCGAGGCGCCAACGGCGTCGGCTACAAGAACTATTCCGACAATGTGGTGAAATACTTCGTCCGCCAGGCGGCAGCCGGCGGCATCGATCTCTTCCGCGTGTTCGACTGCCTGAACTGGGTCGAGAACATGCGCGTGTCGATGGATGCGGTCGCCGAGGAGAACAAGCTCTGCGAGGCGGCGATCTGCTATACCGGCGACATCCTCAATGCCGCCCGGCCGAAGTATGATCTGAAATACTATACCGCGCTCGCCGCCGAACTGGAAAAGGCCGGCGCCCATATCATCGCCGTCAAGGACATGGCGGGCCTGCTGAAGCCGGCCGCAGCCAAGATCCTGTTCAAGGCGCTGCGCGAGGCGACCAGCCTGCCGATCCACTTCCACACCCACGACACCTCGGGCATCTCGGCGGCGACCGTGCTTGCCGCCGTCGAGGCGGGCGTCGATGCGGTCGACGCGGCGATGGACAGCCTGTCGGGCAACACCTCGCAGCCGTGCCTCGGATCGATCGTCGAGGCCCTGCGCGGCTCCGAGCGCGATCCGGGCCTCGACCCGCACTGGATCCGGAGGCTCTCCTTCTACTGGGAAGCCGTGCGCAACCAGTACGCCGCCTTCGAAAGCGATCTGAAAGGCCCGGCCTCGGAAGTCTACCTGCATGAAATGCCGGGTGGCCAGTTCACCAATCTCAAGGAACAGGCCCGCTCGCTCGGTCTCGAAACCCGCTGGCACGAAGTGGCCCAGGCCTATGCGGACGCCAACCAGATGTTCGGCGACATCGTCAAGGTGACGCCGTCGTCGAAGGTGGTCGGCGACATGGCGCTGATGATGGTCAGCCAGGATCTGACCGTCGAGGACGTCGTCGATCCGGCAAAGGAAGTGTCCTTCCCGGAATCAGTCGTCTCCATGCTGCGCGGCGATCTCGGCCAGCCGCCGATCGGCTGGCCGGAAGGCTTGCAGAAGAAGGCGCTGAAGGGCGAGCCCGCCTATACGGTCCGGCCCGGCTCTCTGCTCGAGGACACCGACCTCGATGCCGAGCGCAAGGCGATCGAGGAGAAGCTCAACCGCGAAGTCAGTGACTTCGAGCTTGCCTCCTATCTCATGTATCCGAAGGTCTTCACCGACTACGCTCTGGCGGCCGACACCTATGGCCCGGTCTCGGTCCTGCCGACGCCCAACTACTTCTACGGCCTGCCGGCCGGCGAGGAACTGTTCGTCGACCTGGAAAAGGGCAAGACACTGGTCATCGTCAACCAGGCGATGGGCGCCACCGACGAAAAGGGCCTGGTCACCGTGTTCTTCGAGCTGAACGGCCAGCCGCGCCGCATCAAGGTGCCGGATCGTGCCCATGGGGCGGCCGGCAGTGCCGCACGCCGCAAGGCCGATCCGTCCAACGCGGCCCATGTCGGCGCGCCGATGCCGGGCGTCATTTCCACCGTGGCGATTTCCGCCGGGCTCGCCGTCAAGGCGGGCGACGTGCTGGTGTCGATCGAGGCGATGAAGATGGAAACGGCGCTCCATGCCGACCGCGACGGCACGATCGCCGAGGTGCTGGTCAAGACCGGCGACCAGATCGACGCCAAGGACCTGCTGGTGGTCTTCGCCGCCTGAGGCGAACCCTCCGGCTCCAACGAAAAAGCCCCGGTCAGCAGCGCGCTGACCGGGGCTTTTCATTGCGGGCGTCGATGCCGTTTACTTCGCCGCCAGCCACTTTTCGGCAAGCTCGACCCAGAAGCTGGTGCCGATCGGCAGCAGGTCGTCGTTGAAGTCGTAGCGCGGATGATGCAGCGGCGGGTCGTTCGGCGTCCGCTGGGTGCCGACGAAGAAATAGCAGCCCGGCCGCTCTTCCAGCATATAGGCGAAATCCTCGCTGCCCATGGTCGGGCGCGCCAGATCGACCACCTTGTCCGCACCGGCAAACTGGGTCGCCAGCGTCCGGATGAAGTCGGTCTCGGCCTTGTGGTTGATCGTCGCGTTGTAGCCGCGCTGGTAATCGATGGTGACGCCCATGCCGTAGCTGGCCGCCTGCCCCTCGGCAACCATGCGGACGCGCTCCTCCAGCTGGTCGCGAACCTTCGGATCGAAGGAGCGGATCGACAGCAGCATCTCGGCGCGTTCCGGAATGACGTTGCTCGCACCACCGGCGTGAAAGGCACCGACGGTGATCACGGTCGGGTCGATGGGGTGGATGTTGCGCGAGATGATGGTCTGCAGCGCCATGATGATCGATGCGCCGCAGACGATCGGATCCGCTGTATCCTGCGGCTCGGCGCCATGGCCGCCGCGACCGTTAACGGTAATCTTGCATTCGTCGACCGCCGCCATGATCGGCCCCTCGCGCAGCGCGAACTGGCCGAACGGAATGGTCGGGTCGTTATGGAGGGCAAAGACAGCATCGCAGGGGAATTTCTCGAACAGCCCGTCATCCATCATGATCTTGGCACCGCCGAAATTCTCCTCGGCCGGCTGGAAGATCAGGTGCACGACGCCATCGAAATTCTTCCGCGCGGCGATGATCTTGGCCGCCCCCAGCAGCATCGCGGTGTGGCCGTCGTGGCCACAGGCATGCATCATGCCCGGCGTCTTGCTCTGATAGTCGAGCCCGGTTTCCTCGAGGATCGGCAGCGCGTCGAAATCGGCGCGGATGCCGATGCTCTTGGTGCTGGTGCCGTTGCGAAGCGTGGCGACCACGCCGGTCTTGGCGAGCCCGCGCGTCACTTCATAGCCCAGCGCCTCAAGCTGCTTGGCGACATAATCCGAGGTATTGAATTCCGACAGGCCAATCTCCGGGTGCTGGTGGAGATAGTGGCGGGTCGCCACGACGTCGGCCATGTAGTTGGAAAACTGAATTGTCATCTGAGGCACCAGAGGGGTTGGCTTGCGGTTTGGCGGGTCCGGTCGTCGACGACTGTCCCCGCCGGCTCGTCGTCGCCCGGACGCTTGGCTGGCGCGCGACCGGTGAATGAAGCCGGAGTTTTGCACTTGTGCCCCAATTATTCAACCGTATAAACAGGAAGTCGACAACGCCGATTGAATGATCGGTCTGCCTGACCCGGGGAGGAGCGCATGCAGGAATTCGGCCCGCGCGAGAGGAACAAGACGCAGCGCTTGGACGTCGCAAACGTTCCGGGTCTCGAACCATGAGCCGCCGCCCCTTCCACCGCGCCGGAGAGGCCGAACGCCGGCAGGACCTGATCACCGCCACGCTCGACTGCATTTCGGAATACGGTCTGCAAGGCGCAACCGTCCGCCAGATCGCCGCCCGCGCCGGCGTGACCGGCGGCCTGATCCGCCATTACTTCACCGGCAAGGAGCAGATGCTGCAGGCCGCCTATCGCGAAGTCATGATGACCATCGGCACGACGGCGATCAACGCCGCCGAGGCCGCCGGCAGCGATCCACGCCGCCGCCTGCACGACTTCGTCATCGCCAATGTCAGCCCGCCGATCATCGATCCGCGCACGCTCTCGCTCTGGGCCGCCTTCATCAGTCATGTGCGCGTCGATCCGGAATTCGCCCGCATCCACCGGGAGAACTACCTGACCTTCCTCGGCTCGCTCGAGGAGCTGCTGACCGCCTTTCTCGCCGCCAATGGCAGGCCGATCGCGCCGGAGGAATGCCGCAAGCTGGCGATCGCCATAAACGGCCTGATCGACGGGCTGTGGCTGGAAGGTTCGCTGGCCGGGGACCTGTTCGACGACCAGGCACTGCCGCGCATCGCGCTCGAATCGGTGGAGTCCCTGCTCGGGGGCCTGAAACTTTCCGGTCCGGACGGACCGAACGACACGAATTGATGGGACACTCCATGCGCTATGCCGCCATTACCGAACGCCTCGCCGATCTGGGATCGGGCAAATGGGCGATCCATCTCCAGGCCCGGCGCAAGGCGGCGGAGGGTATACCGGTCATCGAACTGACGATCGGCGAGCCGGATGTCCGCCCCGACCCGGCCCTGCTCGACGAGTGCGCCCGCGCCATGTATGCCGGCCGCACGCGCTATTCGAACGGCCGCGGCGAGCCTTCCGTGGTCAATGCCCTGGTCGAGAAATACCGCAAGCGCCGGAGCGACGTGACCGCACGCAACGTGCTGTGCTTCCCCGGCACCCAGACCGCCCTCTTCACCGTCATGCTCGGCCTGCTCGACCGCGACGACGAAGTGCTGGTCGGCGATCCCTACTATGCGACCTATGAAGGCGTGATCGCTGCGAGCGGTGCCCGCATGGCGCCCGTGCCGCTGCACCCCGAGAAGAACTTTCACCTGCAGGCCGAAGATCTCGCCCGCGCCGTGACACCGCGCTCCCGCGTGGTCCTGCTCAACACCCCGCACAATCCGACCGGGGCCGTGCTGACGGCCGAGGAGATTGCCGCGATCGGCGAAGTCTGCCGCAAGCACGATCTCTGGATCGTCTGTGACGAAGTCTATGAGGAACTGATCTTCAGCACCGCCTTCGCCTCGCCGTTCGACGATCCGGCACTGGCCGAGCGCACCATCGTCGTCTCGTCGATCTCGAAGTCCCATGCCGCACCCGGCTTTCGCAGCGGCTGGGCGATCGGGCCTGCGGAGTTCTGCGATCGCCTGCTGCCCGTCTCCGAAACCATGCTGTTCGGCGTCCAGCCCTTCATCGCCGACATGACCGCGATGGCCCTCACCCAGCCCTTCGACACGGCAACCGTGATGCGCGCCAACTACGAGCGGCGGGCGAGGCTGTTGGCGGACGTTCTCGAACGGGAGGGAACGCTGAAGCCGATGATGCCTGAGGGCGGCATGTTCATCGTCGTCGACGTCAGCGGCACCGGCCTTGCGGGACAGGATTTCGCCAGCCAATTGCTTGAACGCAAGCACGTCGCCGTCATGCCCGGCGCCTCCTTCGGCGAAGAGGCGGCCAATTTCATCCGCGTCTCGCTGACGGTCGACGACGAGCAACTGGCCATCGCCGCCGGGCGCATGGTCGAACTCGCCTCGGAGCTTGCCGATCGCCGGCCCCGTCCGCAGCGGGCAGCCGGTTGAGACATCCGGCGAAGACCTGATCGGCAGCATTCGGGGGAGTCGAAAACGTCTGCGGACGGCCAGTCGGCCGCTCCGCGTCATGCCTTCACGTCAACATTGCACAGCATAGGCTCCGGCAAAGGACGTTGGACCCGACCGCGAGGCATGCCCCTTGGCTACAGCTTTGAAATAAGGCATAAAAAAGCCAATTTTCCCAGCGAAGCCACGGAGCTGTCTCCGTCCGGACCGGATTTTTTGACGCCATCGCCTCGCATTGCTGGCTTTTTGCGTTCAGATGATTGAACGAGAGGCCAAAACCGTGCAATGCGATGCGCCGGGGGATGGCAGTGGGTCAAGACGAACCCTGACGAACGCCCTCTAACGAAAACTCGAGATTATGTCTTTGCCCATGACGCTGCAAGTTCAGTCGCGCGACGTAGAAACCAGACAGATCGATCACAACGATGCGATCCGGGCCTCCTATTTCACCATCGAAGAATTGCGCGAAAGCGCCGAGGCGCTCGCCAGGGATGGGGCAAATGACCTGCCGGGCCTGATGGATTTCGACTTCTTTGCGCGCCATCGCGAGAACGAGCGCGAAATCCTGAGAGTCTATCGGGCCACCGCGACCGACGTGGAGGCAGGAGCGACGATCACGCCGGCCGCCGAATGGCTGCTCGACAATCACTACGTCATCGAGGAAGCGATCCAGGAAGTGCGCCGGGACTTCCCCAAGAAGTTCTACCGCCAGCTCCCGACGATGAAGATCGGCAATCGGGAAATTCCCCGGACGATGGCGCTCGCCTGGCTCTATGTGGCGCACACCCATTCGACCGTGTCGATGGAGGCCATGACGGCCCTGGTCGAAGGCTTCCAGAAGCACAAGACGCTCGAGATCGGCGAACTATGGGCGCTGCCGTCGATCGTGCGTTTCGTACTGATCGAAAACCTGCGCCGCATCTCCACCCGTGTGGACCGTTCGCGCCGCATGCGCCGCAAGGCGAACGAAGTGGCCGACGAGATCATCCGGCTCAACGATGCGGCAAGCTCGACCGAGCTGCTGAAGCAGATCGAGCCGCTGGCCGACGACAACACCTTCGCCACCCAGTTCCTCTACCGCCTGCGCAATGGCTCGCAGAACACCAGCTTCGCCGTTGCCTGGGTCGAAGAGCGCCTCGAAAAGGCCGGACGTACCGCCGAAGAGGCGATGACGCAGGAGCATAACCGCCTGTCGTCGGGCAATGTGACCACCGGCAACATCGTCAAGAGTCTGCGCGAGATCGACGACAAGGAATGGTCGGTCTGGGTCGAGGACGTCTGCCTGGTCGACAAGGTGCTGGCACAGCACACCGATTATCGCGAGCTCGATTTCGGTTCGCGCAACGCCTATCGCAGCACCATCGAGAAACTGGCGCGCCGCTCGCATAAGTCGGAGATCGAGGTCGCCCAGATGGCGATCGATCTGGCCGCCGAGACAGCCCGATCCGAAGGCGCCGCCGGTTCGCCCAATGTCGGCGGCTATCTCGTTGGCGCCCAGCGTCCGCTACTCGAACAGGCGATCGACTATCGCATGCCGCTCTGGCGCCGCCTGGCGCTCGGCGTCCAGCGCCTCAACTGGCTGTCGATCGCCGTGCCGGTGATCGGCCTGACGCTCGCCGCCATGGCCCTGGTCGGCTATTTCCTGTCGATGGCGGGTATATCCACGCCGCTCATCGTCGTTCTTCTGCTGCTCTTCTCGCTGCCCGCCTCCGAAGGTGCAACCGGCCTGTTCAACACGCTCGTAACCTTCGTCGCCAAGCCGGTGCGGCTGACCGGCTACGAATTCAAGGAAGGCCTGCCGCAAGACGCGCGCACGCTGGTGGTGGTCCCCTGCCTGATCGCCAAGCGCGACGACGTCGACGAACTGGTGCGCAATCTCGAGGTCCACTACCTGACGAATCCGCGCGGCGAGATCTATTTCGCCCTGCTGAGCGACTGGCGCGACAGCCCGGTCGAGGAAACACCGGCCGATCTCGAAATCCTCGAATATGCCAAGGTCCAGGTCGCCGAGCTTGCAGCGCGCTACGCCCATGATGGAAAGACCCGCTTCTTCCTCTTGCACCGCCGCCGGCTCCACAACCCCGCCGAAGGCGCGTGGATGGGTTGGGAGCGCAAACGCGGCAAGCTGCACGAGCTGAACCTGCTTTTGCGCGGCGACCGCGACACGTCCTATATGCCGGGCGCCAACATGGTGCCGGAAGGCGTGCAATACGTCATGACGCTCGACGCCGACACGCGCCTGATGCGCGATGCCGTCACCAAGCTGGTCGGCAAGCTCTACCACCCGATCAATCGGCCGGTGCACGATCCGGAAAGCGGTCGCGTCGTCAGCGGCTACGGCGTTTTGCAGCCGCGCGTGACGCCTTCGCTGACCACCGGCAAGGACGCCTCCGTCTTCCAGCGCGTCTTCTCGATGAACCGGGGTCTCGACCCTTACGTCTTCACCGTTTCCGACGTCTATCAGGACATCACCGGCGAAGGCACCTTCACCGGCAAGGGCCTCTATCATGTCGACGCCTTCGAAACCGCGCTGAAGGGCCGCATCGACGAGAACACGGTCCTGAGCCACGACTTGCTCGAAGGCTCGATGGCGCGCTGCGCCCTCGTCACCGATGTCGAACTGGTCGAGGATTTTCCGACACGCTACGAGGTCGAAATCTCCCGCCAGCATCGCTGGGCGCGCGGCGACTGGCAGCTGCTTCCCTACATATTCGATCCGGCCCGCGGCATCACCGCGCTCGGCCGCTGGAAGATGGTCGACAACCTGCGCCGCTCGCTGACCCCGATGGCCTGGTTCCTCGCCTCCGTGCTTGGCTGGCTGGCCATGGATCCGGTCGGCGCCTTCCTCTGGCAGTTGCTGCTGATCTTCTGCCTGTTCGTCGCCCCGACGCTGTCGCTGCTGTCCGGCCTCGTACCCCGCCAGAGCGATATCGTGCCGGCCGCGCATTTCCAGTCGCTGTGGTCCGAACTGCGCTCGTCCAACGCCCAGGTCGCGCTGCGCATCGTCTTCATCGCCGACATGGCCTACATGATGGCCGATGCCATCATCCGTTCGCTCTATCGCCTGCTGGTCAGCCGGAAACTGCTGCTCGAATGGCGCACCGCCGCCAGCATCCAGTCGTCGGCCCAGGGCAATATCTCCTCCTACTACCGCAGCATGCTTCACGCCCCGGCCCTCGCCGTCCTGGCACTGGCGGTCGCCGCCGTTCCCGGTGGCTATGGCTACCTGATCGGGCTCCCCTTTGCCCTGATGTGGCTCCTTTCGCCGCTCGTCGCCTGGTATGTCAGCCAGTCTGCCGAAACCGAGGACAGCCTCTTCGTGCCGGAGAAAGCGACCATCGAGCTGCGCAAGATCGCGCGGCGCACCTGGCGCTTCTACGAGACCTTCGTCACTGCGGGTGACAACTACCTGCCGCCGGACAATTTCCAGGAAAAGCCGGAGCCCGTCGTCGCGCACCGGACCTCGCCGACCAATATCGGCGTCTATCTCCTGTCCGTCGTCTCGGCCCGCCATTTCGGCTGGATCAGCTTCGAACAGACGGTCGAGCGGCTTGAGCAGACGATCTCGACGGTCGAGCGGATGGAAAAGTACCGTGGTCACCTCTACAACTGGTACTACACGGATACGCTGAACACGCTCGGCCCGCGCTACATATCCGCCGTGGACAGCGGCAACCTCGCCGGCCACCTGATCGCCATCTCCTCGGCCTGCCGCGAATGGGCGGAAGCGCCCTCGGCCCACATGCAAGGCAATCTCGACGGCATCGGCGATGTCGGCGGCATCCTGCTCGAAGTCCTCAAGACCCTGCCGGACGACCGCAAGACCGTGCGACCGCTGCGTCGCCGCCTCGAAGAACGGATCATCGGCTTCAACACGGCGCTGGCAGCCGTCAAGCGCGAGCACGAATTCGCCTCGATCCGCATCATCAATCTCGGCGTGCTGGCGCGCGACATCCAGAAGCTCGCCGCCAACCTGCACCATGAAGTCCGTTCCGAGCAGAGCGGCGAAGTCACCCGCTGGACCGAATCGCTGGTCGGCGTCTGCGAGGCGCACATCGCCGACACCGCCTTCGACCTGTCGAACATCGATCCGCTGCGCCAGCGGCTGGCGCTGCTGCGCGACCGGGCCCGCGACATCGCCTTCTCGATGGATTTCAGCTTCCTGTTCCGGCCCGAGCGTCGTCTGCTGTCGATCGGCTATCGCGTCGAAAGCCGCGAGCTGGATGAAGCCTGCTACGACCTGCTGGCATCGGAATGCCGACTGACCAGCCTGTTCGCCATCGCCAAGGGCGACCTTCCGACCGAACACTGGTATCGCCTCGGCCGTCAGGTCGTGCCGATCGGCGCCCGTGCGGCGCTGATCTCCTGGTCCGGCTCGATGTTCGAATATCTGATGCCGCCGCTCGTCATGCAGGAGCGCCAGGGCGGTATCCTCAACCAGACCAACAATCTGGTGGTGCAGGAACAGATCAATCACGGCAAGCGGCTGAATATCCCCTGGGGGATTTCGGAAGCCGCCTTCAACGCCCGCGACCATGAGATGAGCTATCAGTACACCAACTTCGGCGTGCCGACACTCGGGCTGAAGCGGGGCCTCGGGCAGAATGCGGTCATCGCGCCCTATGCCTCGATCCTCGCCAGCCAGTACTTCCCCGAAGCGGCGCTGGAAAACCTCGAGCGCCTGCGCAAGCTGGGCGCGCTTGGCGCCTACGGCTTTCACGATGCCGTGGACTTCACCCCGACCCGCCTTCCCGAAGGCAAGTCCTGCGCCGTGGTCTACAACTACTATGCACACCATCACGGCATGTCGATCGCCGCCATCGCCAACGTCGCCTTCAATGGCCGCCTGCGCGAACTGTTCCACGCCGATCCGGTGATCGAGGCGGCCGAACTGCTGCTGCAGGAGAAGGCACCGCGCGAAATCCCGGTGATGAGCGCCAAATACGAGCCGCAGACGCCCGGCAAGGGCCAGGCCGACCTGCTGCGCCCGGAAGTCCGCACCGTGACGGATCCGGCGACCAAGGACCGCGCGCTGGCCTTCCTCTCGAACGGCCACTACTCGGTCATGCTGACGGCGACGGGATCGGGCTATTCGCGCTGGAACGGGCAGTCCGTCTCGCGCTGGACGGCCGATCCGACCGAGGACCGCTCGGGCACCTTCATCTTCCTGCGCGATACGGCAAGCGGCCAGTGGTGGTCGGCGACCGCCTCGCCGCGCCGGGCCGAGGACGAGAAGTCCAAGGTCATCTTCGGCGACGACAAGGCCGAGTTCTTCAAAACGGTCGGCGACATCTCGACCCAGGTCGAGTGCATCGTCGCCACCGAGCATGATGCCGAAGGCCGGCGCCTGACCATTCTCAACACCGGCAGCGAAGACCGCTTCATCGAGGTGACGTCCTATCTCGAACCGGTCATCGCCCAGGACGACGCCGACAATGCCCATCCGCTGTTCTCGCGGATGTTCATCAAGACCGAGTTCGGCCGTCGCCGCGACGTCATCCGGGCGGAGCGCAACAAGCGCAGCCCCGGCGATGCCGACATGTGCGTGGCCCATCTGGTGGTCGACGGCACCGGCCCCGGCCGGCCCACCGAATTCGAAACCGATCGCCGGCGCTTCCTCGGCCGCGGCCGCTGCCTCGCCGAGGCCGCAGCCTTCGACCCGGGTGCCACGCTGTCGGGCACGGAGGGCTTCACCCTCGATCCGGTGCTGAGCCTGCGCCGCGTCGTGCGCGTTCCCTCGGGCAAGAAGGTCAGCGTCATTTTCTGGACGATCGCCGCGCCCAATCGCGAGAAGATCGACCAGGCGATCGAACGCTATCGCCACCCGGACTCCTTCAGCCACGAACTCATCCACGCCTGGACCCGGGCGCAGGTGGAACTGCGCCATATCGGCATCACCTCGCAGCAGGCCGCCGCCTTCCAGCATCTCGGCCGCTACCTGGTCTATCCGGACAACCACTTGAGGGCCGATCCGGAAACCGTGCGCAACGGGCTCGCCACCCAGTCGGCCCTCTGGCCGCTGGCGATTTCCGGCGACTATCCGATCTTCGCTCTGCGCATCAACGACGACATGGACATGGAGATCGCCCGCGAAGCGATGAGCGCGCTCGAATATCTGCGCCGTCGCGGCATCGTCGCCGATCTGGCGATCGTCAACGAACGCGCCACCTCCTATGCACAGGACATGCAGCACGCGCTCGACCAGTTGGCCGACAACCTCAGGCATCGTCTGCCCGACGGCAGCGGCGGCAAGCCGCACGTCTTCGTCGTGCGCCATGACCTGATGGACGAGAGCGCCTCGCAGGCCCTGATCGCCGCCGCTCGCGTCGTGCTGCACGCCCGCAACGGCAAGATCGTCGACCAGATCATCCGTGCAGTCTCGCTGTTTGCCAACCCGCGCAGCCCCGATGGCGCGGAGACGGAATGGCCGGGCCTGCTGCCGGCCACACCCGCCGCTGCGGCTGCGGTCGTACCGGCAAGCGACGGCAAGGGCCTCGATTTCTGGAACGGCTTCGGCGGCTTTGCCGAGGACGGCAAGGAATATGTCATCCGCCTCGGTGCCCACCAGTCGACGCCCCAGCCGTGGATCAACGTCATCGCCAACGAGCAGTTCGGCTTCCATGTCTCCGCCGAAGGCGCAGGCTTCACCTGGAGCGCCAATTCGCGCGACCACCAGCTGACGCCATGGACCAACGACCCGGTCGTCAATCGTCCGGGCGAGGCCTTCTACGTCGCCGATCTCGAGAGCGGCCGAACCTTCGTACCGTTCAGCGCCCTCAACCTCGACGAAGGGGCTGAATTCGAAACCCGCCATGGCCTCGGCTATACGGTGTTCTCCAGCCGCCATGACGGCCTTGACCTCGAACTGACCCAGACCGTCGACCGGAACCGCCCGGCAAAGCTGTCCCGTCTCGTCCTGCGCAACACGGGCCGGGAGACGCGCAGCTTCCGCGTCTACGGTTACGCGGAATGGGTGCTGGGCAACAACGCACAGAAGAGTGCACCCTTCGTGCTGTCGTCTTTCGACGAGGACACCGGAGCGCTCTTCGCGACCAACCCCTACGACATCAACTATCCGGGCCGCACCGCCTTCCTGGCCGGCCTCGAAAAGCCGCTCGGCTACACCGCGAGCCGCCGCGAGTTCATCGGCCGGCATGGATCGATCCGGATGCCGCAGGCGCTGGCCCGTCAGTCCCATCTCTCCGGCTCTGCCGATACCGAGAGCGATCCCTGCGCGGCCCTCGCCTTCGACATCGAGGTTCCGGCGGGCACCGAGCGGGACATCACCTTCCTGCTCGGCGAGACCGATACCCAGGACGCCGCCCGCGATCTGATCGGAGCGCTGCGCAAGGAAAGTTTCGAGGCGATCCTTAAGGCCAGCAGGGACTTCTGGACGGGCTTCACCGGCCAGCTGCAGGTCAAGACCCCCGACGCCGCCTTCGACACGCTCGTCAACCGCTGGCTGCCCTACCAGGCGCTTGCCTGCCGCATCTTCGCGCGGGCCGGCTTCTACCAGGCCAGCGGCGCCTATGGCTTCCGCGACCAGCTGCAGGATACGCTCGCCTTCCTGCTCTACGAACCGAGCCTGGCGCGGCGCCAGATCCTCAACGCCGCCTCGCGCCAGTTCGTCGAAGGCGACGTGCAGCATTGGTGGCTTCCGAATACCGGGGCCGGCGTGCGCACCCGCATCTCCGACGACGTCGTGTGGCTGGCCCATGCGGTCGACCAGTATGTGACGGCGACCGGTGACAACGCCTTCCTGGACGAAAGCCTGGCCTTCCTCGAAGGGCCGCAGCTGACCGAAGGCCAGCACGACAGCTTCTTCCAGCCGGCGACCTCGGAAGAGGCGGCAAGCCTCTATGAGCACGCGGCACGCGCTCTGGACCTCGCTATCGCCAGAACCGGCGCCCACGGCCTGCCGCTCATCCTCGGCGGCGACTGGAACGACGGGATGAACCGCGTCGGCGAAAAGGGCGAGGGCGAAAGCGTCTGGCTCGGCTGGTTCCTGGCCGCGACGCTCAAGTCCTTCCTCGGCCACGCAGAGGCCCGTGGCGACGAGGCACGGATCACCCGCTGGACGGCGCATCTTGCCACTCTCAGGCAGGCGCTGGAGACCGCAGCCTGGGACGGCGACTATTATCGCCGGGGTTATTTCGACGACGGCACGCCGCTCGGCTCCGCACAGTCGGAGGAGTGCCGGATCGATTCGATCGCCCAGTCCTGGAGCGTTCTGTCGGGCGAAGGCACGCCGGAGCAGAGCGCAAAGGCGCTCGACGCGGCCCTTGCCCAGCTTGTCGACGAGGAGAACGGCATCATCCGGCTCTTCACGCCACCGTTCGAAAGGACCAAGCTCGATCCGGGCTATATCAAGGCCTATCCGCCCGGGGTCCGTGAAAACGGCGGGCAGTATACCCATGCCGCCATCTGGCTCGGCATGACGCTCGCCAAGGCCGGCAGACCGGCCGATGCCTGGCGCTGCTTCGAGATGCTGAACCCGATCAACCACGCGCTCGATGCCGATGCAGCGGAACGCTACCGCGTCGAGCCCTATGTGGTCGCGGCCGACATCTATGGCGGCGAGGCCTATCTCGGCCGCGGCGGCTGGACCTGGTATACCGGATCGGCCGGCTGGCTCTACCGCTTCGCCGTCGAGGGCCTGCTTGGCATTTCCCGCAAGGGCGACCGGTTGCTCGTGCAGCCCGTCCTGCCGCCGGAATGGAACAGCTTCGCGGCCGACCTGACGATCGACGGCAGGAGCCATGCCATCGTCGTCGAACGCCTGGCCGGCGAAGACGGCTACGGCGTGACGGTCAATGGCGAGAAGATCGCCGATCCTGAAGCCGGATATACGCTCGCGGCAGCCCGATAAGGCTGCCGCCGGCAAGGCCGATCAGTGATCGGAAACGCTGGAAATAGATGACATGAAAAAGCCTCCGGTCAGCAATGACCGGAGGCTTTTTAGCGAAGGATGATACGGCGCCGAAGAAAGCCTTACGCGGCTTCTTCCTGTGCGTCGTCCTCTTCAACACCCTTGCCGCGCTTCGGGCCCTTGGCAAGATTGACCTCGACGAGGCGGACGGCCTCGGTTTCCGACATCTTGTTCACGGCGGCGATCTCGCGGGCCATACGGTCGAGGGCAGCTTCATAAAGCTGGCGCTCGGAATAGGACTGCTCCGGCTGGTTCTCGGCACGATAAAGATCGCGGACCACTTCGGCGATCGAGATCAGATCACCGGAATTGATCTTGGCATCATATTCCTGGGCACGCCGCGACCACATGGTGCGCTTGACGCGGGCCTTCCCCTGAACGACCTTCAGAGCGCGCTCGACGAAATCGGTTTCGGAAAGCTTGCGCATGCCGATGCTCACGGCCTTGCCGACCGGAACCTTGAGACGCATCTTGTCCTTCTCGAAGTCGATCACGAAAAGCTCAAGCTTCATGCCGGCGACTTCTTGCTCTTCGATGGCGGTGATGATACCGACGCCATGTGCCGGGTAGACGATCGATTCGCCGGTCTTGAAGCCTTGGCGCGTCGAAGATTTTTTCTGCTGGGTCGTCATTCGTTTCAAAAACTCCCTGTTATGCTCCCGGCGATCAAGCCGGTGCCGGGTCGGTCAGGCCCGGGATGAGACGGGGGAAACCGTCGGGTCACTCCATCCTGATCCAGGCCGCCACGTAAACATCCCTATCGTCGCAACAGCAGAACGACCGCACAGGTCGCTAGTGTCACGGTAACCGCGTTGGACGATGAGTTTGCTTTCGTGATGGTTCAGGGCATACCAATGCCGCGAAGTGGAACAGTTTTATTATGCTACCACAAAAATATGAGGAAATCAATATTTTACTGCCGCACCGCCACAATGCGGCCAAGCGCGCCCCGGTCGGGCGCGTTTCCTGCCGGCCTTGTGGCCATCCTCATTCGCGCGTCGGGACAAGCCCGCGGCGCTGATCAGTCGCCGCTGCCGGGCTTCACCGAAAAATACTTGTCGAACTTGCCGGGCACGCCATCCATTTCCTTGGCCTCGGGCAAGGGATCACGCTTCACGGTGATGTTCGGCCAGATCTTGGCATATTCGGTGTTGATCTGCAGCCACTTGTCGAGACCCGGCTCGGTATCCGGCTTGATCGCCTCGGCCGGGCACTCCGGCTCGCAGACGCCACAGTCGATGCACTCGTCCGGATGGATGACGAGGAAGTTTTCGCCTTCGTAGAAACAGTCGACCGGACAGACCTCGACGCAATCGGTATATTTGCAGCGGATACAGTTATCTGTGACTATATAAGTCATGCGGCACTCCAGGGTCTCGTTTCTGCGCAGGCAACGTTCTGGTCCGCCTCACTTCGCAGTCAATCACGGTCACAGCCAAACGATTGGCGGACCAAGCTTGTTTAGGCTGGACAGGACCGTCAGCTACTGTGTTATCCGGGCTATAGCAAGGATAAACAGTTCTGAAAATAGCCACGGCCGCGCACAGTTTTCTAATCGTCGAACCAGGGTTCGCCAGGTTGCAGCCGGTCGATCGCCCGCCTCTCCTTCTTCGTCGGACGGCCTGACCCGGGCAGACGCGTAGCCTGCTCCAGCGGCCCCAGCTTGTCCTCCTCGCTCGGCGGCGGGGTCAGGTCCTGGTAGAGCAGCCGGGCTTCCTCGTAAGGCCCGCGTCGATCACCCGCCTTGACGACCAGAAGCACGATGTCGCGCTTTTGCAGCGCAACTTCGATCCGGTCGCCCGGCCCGATCAAGTGACTGGATTGGCGGACGATTTGTCCATTGATCCGGACATGGCCGCCCGCAACGCGATCCTGGGCAAGCGAGCGCGACTTCGAAACACGGGCGAAGAACAGCCACTTGTCGATGCGCTGGCGCGAACCGCTCTGTGGCCGTTTGTCGTCCATGTTACTTTTTCATCTGCTCCTTGAGCGCAGCAAGCTTGGCAAAGGGCGAATCCGGATCGATCGGCTTTTCCTTGCGCGGCGGCTTTGCCTCGAAGCGGGCGGGCTGCGACTTTGCGTCGCGGTCCGGCCGGTTGTTCGGCCGATCCTTGCGCTCGCCGCGATCCTGGCGCTCCGAACGATCACCCTTGTGACCGGCACCACCACGGCCCGTGTCCTTGTCGCGGCCCTTGCCGCCTTCGCCGTCGCGGCGGCGCTCGTCCCGCTTGCCTTCGGTCTGCCCTTCGGCAGGGGCGCGATTGGGGCCACGATTGCCGGCACGCTGACGGTCACCCGTCGGGCGCGCGGTACGCTGGTTGTCGGCACGACCGCCCGGACGCCACAGCAGCACCGGCTTCGGCTCGGCAGCTGCCGCGTCTTCCGTCGCGGTCTCGCCGGAAACCGCAGCTTCGTCCGCCGGAGCGCCGTCTTCTTCGATGGCAGCAGTCGCCTGTTCGGCAACGGCCTGCGGAGCGACAGGCGCCTCGCCGGCGGTGCTTTCTGCCGGAGCGGTTTCCTCGTGCGCTGCATCGGCATCGCCGTGCTCGCCCGAGACCTGCTCGGCCTCGGCCGGCTTTTCCGCAGCGGATGCCGACGGCGCCGTCTGGGCAGCGAGGAATGCCTCGGCTTCCTCGGCGGTCACGCTGTCGGCGCGATAGCCGAGACCCTTGAGGATCTCTTCCATGTCGTCCGGCGTCGCACCGAGAATGGACAGCATCGCTGTCGTCGTCGTGAAGCGGCGGCCGTCATAGGCACCGTCCGGGCGCTGCGTCGAACCCGGCTTCCATTGAAGAAGGGGACGGATGAGGTCGGCAAGACGCTCGAGAATGTCGATACGCACGGCGCGCTTTCCGAGGAACCGGAAACCGGCCAGCTTGTAGAACATGCGCTCGAAGCCCGGATCGGTGACAACCGAGGTCCGGCCGGCGGCAAGCACAGGGATGAGATCGCCGTAGCCGGGCTTATCCAGGCCGTCGTTCTTCAGCGCCCACAGCAGGGTGATAAGCTCCGCCGGTGCTGGCTTGAGCAATGCGGGCATGAAGATGTGGTAGGCGCCGAAACGCACGCCGTAGCGGCGCATCGAGGCGCGGGCATCCTGGTCGAGCGACTTGACGTCGTCCGAGACGTCGCGGCGGAACAGCACGCCAAGGTTTTCGACGAGCTGATAGGCAAGACCCTTGGCGAGCCCCTGCAGGTCCTCGGCGCGCGACAGGTCGTCGAGCGGCTTGAGGATCGTCGAGATGTGATGATTGACGAAGCGCTCGATGCGCGCGACGACGTGATCCCGGGCATTGCCGGTCAGCTGTTCGTCGGCCAGCAGGATGACGCGCGGATGCAGCATGTGGTCGCTGCCGGTGAGACGCGCCACCGGATCGCCGAGCCAGCGCACCAGGCCATCGGCGCTGATGGCCAGATCGCTGTTGCCCGCAGCATGGAGACGCGCGGCGCGGGCCTCGAACTCGAGCCCGAGCGCCTTGTGCGCGGCCGACTCGACGGCCTTGGCGTCAGGCCCTTCGGTCCCCGATATGGGCGTGAACCGGAAACCGGCGAGTTGTCCCACATGATGTCCTTCCACGAAGACATCGCCGTTTACACTGATTTCAGCTTCCAACATCGCATTCTCTCTCAAGCGCTTCATGAGCACAGATGTCCTGCGATCAACAAAGCGTTTCGTCAACCGTTCATGTAGCGCATCGGACAATCGGTCTTCGATTTCCCGTGTCTTTTCTTGCCAGTGTGTCGGATCGGCAAGCCAACCCGGCCGGTTCGATACATACGTCCATGTGCGGATCTGGGCAATCCTTGCCGACAAGGTATCGATTTCGCCGTCGGTTCGGTCTGCCCGGCGCACCTGTTCGCCCATGAAATCCTCGTTGACCGCGCCATGGCGCACGAGGTCGAAGAACAGGCTCTGGATCAGATCGGCATGCTGGGCAGGTGTGATGCGCCGATAGTCGGGAAGCGCGCAGGTTTCCCACAACCTTTCGACGCGCGCCGGCGTATCGGCAAGGTCTCTCACCTCCGGATAACGCGCCAGAAATTCCAGCGCCTGCTGGTCGATCGCCGGCAGCGCTCTGGTCAGCCCTTCGACACGCGGCGCTGCCTCGAGGCTGCGCTGCAGCGCGCCGATCGAGGAAAAATCGAACTTGGCGGTGCGCCATTGCAGCACCTTGACGCTGTCGAACTCATGCGCCTCGAGCCGTTCGACCAGTTCTTCCTCGAACGGATCCACCCGCCCGGTCACGCCGAAGGTACCGTCCTTCAGATGACGCCCGGCTCGGCCGGCGATCTGGCCGAGCTCGCCGGAATTCAGATTGCGGAACTGGTAGCCATCGAACTTGCGGTCCTGGGCGAAGGCCACGTGGTCGACATCGAGATTGAGGCCCATGCCGATCGCATCGGTGGCAACGAGATATTCGACGTCGCCTTCCTGGTAGAGGCCGACCTGCGCGTTGCGGGTCCGGGGGCTGAGCGCCCCAAGCACCACGGCGGCCCCGCCGCGCTGGCGGCGGATCAGCTCGGCGATCGCATAGACCTCGTCCGCGGAGAAGGCGACGATCGCCGTGCGCTGCGGCAGGCGGGTGATCTTCTTCTGGCCGGCATAGAAAAGCTGGGAAAGCCGGGGCCGCTCGATGATGGTGATCCCCGGCAGGAGCTGCAGCAGGATCGGCTTCATCGTGGCGGAGCCCAGCAGCAGCGTCTCGTCACGTCCGCGCAGATGCAACAGGCGATCAGTGAAGATGTGACCACGTTCCAGGTCACCGGCCAGTTGGATCTCGTCGATCGCCACGAACGAGGCCTTCGTCTCGCGCGGCATGGCCTCTACCGTGCAGACGGAGAAGCGGGCGCCCGGCGGCGCGATCTTCTCCTCGCCGGTCACCAGGGCCACCTGCGAGGCGCCGACGCGCTCGACGAGCCGTCCATAGACCTCGCGCGCCAAAAGCCGCAGCGGCAGGCCGATAATGCCCGAGCCATGCGCCACCATGCGGTCGATGGCGTAATGGGTCTTGCCGGTATTGGTCGGCCCCAGCACAGCCGTGACGCCGCGGCCGCTCAGGATCATGGGTTGCGAATTCAATGATGGCTCCGCGCTGCAAGGGGTCATCGACCGCGTTTGGGGGCGGTCGGCGAGCTTGCCCCACACATGGCGACGATTGCCGACAAAGGCAAGCCGTCCGTGACGGGAGAACCCGATTCCCGCTCCCGACAGCGGGAAACACCCGAAATGTGCACTGCTGACGCGGTCCGTTAACCCACGGAACAGGCTGGGAACGAATCAGCGACGAATCGCTGACTCCGAGCGATTCAGGATTTGTTCACGGCTACATCTCGGCCGCCATTCAAGAATCGACACAAAATGCTGAATCGGATCAATGGCTTGCAACAGGGATTCCGACCCGTTGGTTAACCATGATCGGGAGTGGAACCGTTCTGCCCCCCCGACGCGTTTTGGGCGCTCTGGTTCACCGATGTGATGTTTCCGCCGCCCCACGCCGAATGGGTCAGCGGCATCCACGACGCCATCGTTCCTCCCCTCGCACCAGCTGAGACTGTCGAAGCTTCTCCCGCGCGCGCGGACCGTGCTTGTTCGGCGACCGTGGCCATCTGGTGATGGTCGTGCAGAAGCGACAGATGGACAAGGTAATCGCCGGCTTCCTCGATCCGCACTCTTCCGTTGCCGTTGCCGTTGCCGTCGCCCTCGGACGTCAACGCACCAACCCGTTCGCGCCTCTGCTCGACGGCTTCGATCAGGACATTTCGCCTGCCCTTCCGGCACGTCTGGAACAATTATCATCCGGCGACGTTGAAGCGACACGAATACCAAGTTTTGCATTCCCGAATGGAGAGGGTCACCATGTTGAGTACAATTCTCATCGTCATCGTCATTTTGCTGCTGATCGGCGCGCTGCCCAATTGGGGCTATAGCCGCGGCTGGGGCTATGCGCCCTCCGGTGGCCTGGGCCTCGTGGTTCTCATTCTTGTCATCCTGCTGCTCATGGGCCGGATCTAACGCCCGTCAACTTCGAAGAGGAAACACGACGATGAAAAAAGTCCTTCTTGCCCTTGCCCTGATAGCGCCCCTGGCATCCTGCACGGCGACCGAACGCGGTGCCGGCGTGGGTGCAGCGACCGGCGCCGTCATCGGTGGCGTTGCCACGAATTCGGTCGGCGGCGCAGCCGTCGGCGCAGTGGTCGGCGGCGCAGCCGGCGCCCTGATCGGTCAGTCCCAGGAACGCTCGGGCTATTGCCTCTATCGCGACCGCTACGGCCGGACCTACGAAGCGCGCTGCCGCTAAGTCGCAAGCAGCGCCTCGACAGAAAGCTGCCGGTTCCCCCACCGGCGGCTTTTTGCTGCTTTTCGCGGGCCCTCGTTAACACTTCGATCAAAGACGGAACGAATCAGAGACGAATCGGTGACGCCGCGGTTTTCCCGCTTTGTTCACCGCTATATCTTGTTGAATAACAAAGTGTTAACCATAGAAAACAGTGGATATTAGGACTTGCGGGCACCCACTGCGGGCCGGCTGTTAACTTTTGGTACAGGGCAAAAAAAGGCCGGCCCAGAGGCCGGCCGCGTAGATTCCGACTTCTGAATTCAGACGAAGAACTGCCCGCCATTGGCCGAGATCGTCGATCCGGTGATGAAGCCGGCATCGTCGGATGCGAGGAAGACAACGATCCGGGCAATCTCCTCCGGCTCGCCGAGACGCCCGACCGGGATCTGCGGAATGATCCGCTCGTTCAGCACCTTTTCCGGGATGGCGCGCACCATTTCCGTGCCGATATAGCCCGGGCAGATCGCGTTCACCGTGATCCCCTTGGCTGCGCCCTCCTGGGCGAGCGCCTTGGTGATGCCGAGATCGCCGGCCTTCGCCGCCGAATAGTTGGCCTGACCCATCTGCCCCTTCTGGCCGTTGATCGAGGAGATGGTGATGACGCGGCCGAAATTGCGGTCGCGCATGCCGGACCACACCGGATGGGTCATGTTGAACACGCCGGTAAGATTCGTGCTGATCACTTCGTTCCACTGTTCCGGCGTCATCTTGTGGAACATGGCATCGCGCGTGATGCCGGCATTGTTGACGAGGATCTCGACCGGACCGAGTTCCGCCTCGACCTTGGCGATCCCCTCGGCGCAGGCCTGGTAGTTCGAAACGTCCCACTTGAAGGCGTGGATCCCCGTTTCGGCCTCGAAGGCCTTGGCCTTCTCGTCATTGCCGGCATAGTTCGCCGCCACCCGGTAGCCGGCGGCCTTGAGCGCGATCGAAATCGCCGCCCCGATACCCCGGGTTCCCCCCGTCACCAATGCAACTCTGCTCATGTGCTGCTCTCCCCTCATTATACAGATTTAGCGTCCACCGACTCTTCTGACGGAGCCGTTGTTAGGACAGGTTTGTGACAAGCAGATCGGCCTCGGCCATGACGGCCCGTGCCGTCATGCTCCTCCGGACCGCTTTTTCAGTTCACAGTGCCTCGAGGCACATGGCGATGCCCATGCCGCCGCCGATGCAAAGCGTGGCAAGGCCCTTCTTGGCGCCGCGGCGCTTCATTTCGAAGACCAGCGTGTTGAGGATGCGGGCGCCGGATGCACCGATCGGGTGGCCGATCGCGATCGCGCCACCATTGACGTTGACGATCGAGGTATCCCAGCCGAGGTCCTTGTTGACCGCACAGGCCTGGGCGGCGAAGGCCTCGTTGGCCTCGACCAGATCGAGATCGGAAATCTTCCAGCCGGCCTTCTCCAGCGCCTTGCGCGATGCCGGGATCGGGCCTGTGCCCATGATCTGCGGATCGACGCCGGCGGTCGCCCAGGACGCGATGCGGACAAGCGGGACGAGGCCGCGACGGGAGGCTTCTGCCTCGCTCATCAGCAGGGCTGCGGCTGCGCCGTCATTGAGTCCGGAGGCGTTGCCGGCCGTGACCGTGCCTTCCTTGTCGAAGGCCGGGCGAAGTTTGGTCATGCTGTCGAGAGTGGCGCCGGAGCGGATGTATTCGTCCGCATCGATGGTCACATCGCCCTTGCGGCCAGCGACGACGAAAGGAACGATCTCGTCCTTGAAACGGCCCGCCACCTGCGCGGCCTCTGCCTTGTTCTGCGACGCAACGGCAAAGGCATCCTGCTCGTCGCGCGTCAGCTGGAACTGGCGGGCGACGTTCTCGGCGGTCGTGCCCATGTGGTAGCCGTAGAAGGCGTCGGTCAGGCCGTCCTTGATCATGGTGTCGACCATCTTCAGGTCGCCCATCTTGGTGCCGGCCCTGAGATGCGCGCAATGCGGCGCCATCGACATGGATTCCTGGCCGCCGGCGATGATGATCGTCGCATCGCCGGTGGAAATCTGCTGCATGCCGAGCGCCACGGCGCGGAGGCCCGAGCCGCAAAGCTGGTTCATGCCCCAGGCTGTGGCTTCCTGCGGTATTCCCGCCTTCATCGCCGCCTGACGGGCCGGGTTCTGTCCCTGCCCGGCCGAGAGCACCTGGCCGAGGATGACTTCGTCGACTTCCTTGGCATCGACGCCGGCGCGCTCCAGCACCGCCTTGATGACGGTGGCGCCCAGATCGTGGGCCGGGACATTGGCAAAGGCGCCGTTGAAAGAGCCGACCGGCGTGCGCGCTGCGCTCGCAATGACGATGGATGAACTGCTCATGGACGCCTCCTCAGGAATTTGTTTCTTTGAGCTTGAAACTGGCAAAGCTTTAGGGCGAAGTCAAACAGGAAGAACGATAGGTGTTTCGTTCCTTAGTTGTGACAGCCTGACATTCGTCAACCACGGGTGCCGCATCGCACAAAGAGATTGTCACCACCCTCGATTTGCGCTTACACTTGTTGCGGGAAGAGCAAAAATCCACAAAAACAACGGGGTTAGGAGACCAATATGGCAAAAACGGACGGCGAGATCGTCATAAAGAAGTATGCCAATCGACGCCTCTACAATACGGGCACCAGCACCTATGTGACGCTGGAGGACCTGGCCAAGATGGTCAAGAAGGGGGAGGAGTTCACCGTCCAGGACGCCAAGTCCGGAGAGGATATCACCCATTCGGTCCTGACCCAGATCATCTTCGAGCAGGAGTCGAAGACCGGCAACACATTGCTGCCGATCTCCTTTCTGCGCCAGCTGATCGGCTACTACGGCGACCAGATGCAGATGGTCGTGCCGAGCTTCCTTGAGCACTCGATGAAGGCTTTCACCGAACAACAGGTCCAGATGCGCGAGCAGATGACCAAGGCCTTCGGCGAAACGCCGCTCACGAAGAACCTGCAAATGCCGATCCAGCTGATGGAAGAACAGGTGAAGCGCAACACCGATATGTTCCACCAGGCCATGCAGATGTTCTCGCCCTTCCTTGGCGCCCAGTCGCCGAAGGAGCCGAAGAAGGCCGAAGCGAAGGACATCGACGAGCTGAAGGAACAGCTGCGCACGCTGCAGAGCAAGCTCGACAATCTCTGATACGCCATCGCCGACACCGTCGTACGATCATCAAGGGCTGGGGAAAACTCCAGCCCTTTTCTGTTGGATCAGGCAGCGAGCGGCCTCAGAGGCCGATCGAGACATCCCGGCCGGCCGAGCGGATCGACACGGCGAAGCCGCCGACGACGTCGATGAAGGCGATCGTCATCAGGATGAAGAAGGTCTGCGTCGCCGCCCCCCTCACCAGCAGGAATTCCACCAGGAAGGCGACGAAGACCAGCATCGACAGCATGTGGTTGATCAGCGAGCCGGAGCCGTTGAGCGTGGCCTTGAGGATCTCGAAGAACAGCACGGCCAGCGCAATCAGGATCAGCACGTCGCCGATCGACAGGGTCCAGATTGCGCCCGACAGCATGGAAAGCGAAAGCAGTTGGCTGTCCAGGACCTGAACGCCACCACCGAATAGGCCGAGCATGGCCAGATTGTAGAGCGCCAGCGGCAGGATCATCAGCGGTATGGCGGCAAACATGGGCAGGCCTCGGATCGTTGGATGCGATTGCCGCCGGGTGGCGGGCGATCGAAAGGTAGATTGAACGACCACACGCCCAAAAAATAAAGGCCGGCACAAGGCCGACCTTAAAAAAGTCATCCGAATATTCGGATGTTATGCGCTTTCCTTGGGCGTCAGCACCTGACGGCCACGGTACATACCGGTCTTCAGATCGATATGGTGCGGACGGCGCAGTTCGCCAGAGTTCTTGTCTTCGACGTAGGACGAAGCCTTCAGCGCGTCTGCAGAGCGGCGCATACCGCGCTTGGACGGGCTTGTTTTTCTTTTCGGTACAGCCATTTTACTTACTCCACATGACGGGCAAAACAGGATCCCGCGGCCGGATGAGGCCGAACAGCACCTGTCTCGATCTCGGAATTTGGCGCGCTTATACATGCCCCGCAGGGCTTTGACCAGTCCCCGGCTCAATTTTTTCAGGCGGGCTGGGCGGAGAGACGCTCAAGCCTCGTCTTCCGCGACAATCCATGTTTCCGCCAGCGCCGCATCGCGCCAGGCGACCCATGCCGGATGGCTCTCCATCGCCTGCATGTAGTCGAGCGTATCGGCGCCCTTGACCAGATCATAGACCCTGAAACGGTTGACCACGGGGGCGTACATCGCATCGGCGGCGGAGAAGGCGCCGAACAGGAAAGGGCCGCCCGAACGCCGGCGCATGTCGCGCCAGATCGTCTCGATGCGCGCCACGTCGTCCGCAACCCCTTCGGGCAGATCGATGGCGCGGACCTCGCGGCGCATGTTCATCGGGCAGGCACCGCGCAGCGCCCTAAAGCCCGAGAGCATTTCCATCGAGATCGACCGCGCCATGGCCCGGTCCCCGCTGTCGGTCGGCCACAGGCCCGCATCGGGGAACAGCTCCGCCGCATATTCGATGATCGAAAGCGATTCCCATACCCTCAGGCTGCCATGGTGCAGGACGGGCACGCGGCCGGTCGGCGAGATGTCCTTGAACTTCGGATTGCCGGCATCGAAATCAAACGGGATGAGCCGCTCCTCGAAGGGAATGCCGCATCCGGTCAGTGCCACCCACGGGCGGAACGACCAGGAAGAATAGTTCTTGTTGCCGATATACAGAATGAAAGGGTCCATCGCCGCGCTCCCGAATGGCATCTTGTCCTTCAAGAGTAGGACGGGATGGGCGCCCGCACCAACCAAAGTTTCGAAACTCAGTCATAAAGACATGTGATGTAAGCGCCGGATCGCTTGGCGCGGCGGTCGACCACGGCCGCCAGACGCTTCATGCCCTTGCCCGGCTTGCCGGCCACCCGCTCGATCGGATTGGGCAGGGAGACGGCCAGCAGCGCCGCCTGGCTCGGCGTCAGCTTCGAGGCCGAGGTCTTGAAATGATGGCGGGCGGCGGCTTCGATGCCGTAGATGCCGGGACCCCATTCGGCGATGTTGAGGTAGATCTCCATCGTCCGCGTCTTCGGCCAGATGAAGTCGGCGAACATCGCCAGCGGCAGTTCCAGCCCCTTGCGCAGCATCGACCGGCTGTTCCACAGATAGAGGTTCTTCACCGTCTGCATGGGGATCGTGCTGGCGCCGCGGGTCGCCTCGCCCGACAGCGCATCGTCGACCACGCCCTTCATCTGTTCCCAGTCGACGCCCCTGTGCGAGCAGAACTGGCCGTCCTCGGACATCATGACGGCGCGCACCAGATGCGGCGAGATCTTCTCGAAGTCGACCCATTTCCGGTCATAGCCCTGGAAGGTGGCGAGATCGGCGAGCATCAAGGTCGAGACGGGGTGAATGAAATCGATCCGGTAGAGCAGGATCAGCGCATAGGGCAAGAGCAGCAGGACAAGCAGGATGCGCAGAACCCGGCGCGCGAGGTCGGTGGACCTGCGCGGCGCTCGCACCTCACCCTCGTCTTCATCCCCGATATCGCTGTTTTCCGCCAAGAAGGATCTGCCTGGTGTCTTCGAGTGATCGTTTCTCTTAGCGAGCCTGCCACCCGATAGCCAGACCGCTTGCGACGGCGAGCGGCTTTTCCCGGCCAGATTCCCGTTGCCAGCCCCGCGGACCCATGCCAAATAGCCGCGACGGAGGCCCTGATGACCCCATTCGATGCAAAGCTAGACGCCACAGCCAGGCGGACCGAGAGGCTCCTGGACGAGCTCCTCTCGGGCGATGTGCGGCCACAGGAAACCGCCCGTCCGGCCCGCCTGCTTCAAGCCATGCACTATGGCGCGCTGAACGGCGGCAAGCGGCTGCGCCCGTTTCTGGTGGTCGAGAGCGCAGCCCTGTTCGGCGGCGACGCGGCGGCGGCGCTGCGCATCGGGGCGGCACTCGAATGCCTGCACAGCTATTCACTGGTCCACGACGATCTGCCGGCCATGGACGACGACGACCTGCGGCGCGGCAAGCCGACCGTCCATATCGCCTTCGACGAGGCGACCGCCATCCTCGCTGGCGACGCGCTCCTGACCTATGCCTTCGACATCATCGCCGCCCCGGAAACCGATCTGCCCGACCGCGCCAGGATCGAACTGGTATTGGCCCTTTCGCGCGCTGCCGGCATCGGCGGCATGGCCGGCGGCCAGGCGCTGGACCTCGCGGCCGAAAAAGAGACACCGGACGAGCCAGGCATCGTCACGTTGCAGGCGATGAAGACCGGTGCGTTGATCCGGTTTGCCTGCGAAGCGGGCGCCATCATTGCCGGAGCCTCGGCGGATGACCGCGAACGCATGCGCCGCTTCGGCGAAATCGTCGGACGCGCCTTCCAGCTGGCCGACGACCTGCTGGACCTCACCTCCGATGCCGCGACCCTCGGCAAGGCCGCCGGCAAGGATGCCGCGCGCGGAAAGGGAACGCTGGTGGCGCTGAAGGGCCAGCCCTGGGCGGAGGATGAGCTCGACCGGCTCGTTAGCGAGGCAACCGCTCTCGTCGCCGTCTACGGCGACCGTGCGACCACGCTGATCGACACCGCCCGCTTCGTCGCCAACCGCAAGAACTGAGCGATCCCGGCAATTCATTGCCCTGAATCATCAATTTCGGGATGGGCGGGCATCAAATCATCTGACGTGTATCCGATCGGCGGGCGCGCTATGCTCTTCCTTTGAGATCCGGGAGAACAGGACCCATGACCGACATCGCCCAGCACCTGCCACAGATCGTCGCGGCCTATCTCGTCTACCTCGCCGCGGTGCTAAGCCCCGGCCCTGCGGTCATGGCGATCGTCTCAACGTCGATCGCGGAGGGGCGCCGTTCAGGGCTCGCCATGGCGGCCGGTGTTTTCGCCGGTTCCTTCACCTGGGCAATGGCCGCCTCGATCGGCCTTGCCGCCCTTCTCACCCACTATGCCGGCGTGCTGCAGGTGGTGAAGATCGCCGGCGGTCTCTATCTGCTCTATCTCGCCTACAAGGCGCTGCGCTCGGCAAGCCGCCCGGACGCCGCCTTGCAGCTGGCGACGGCAGATGCCGTTCCGGCCAGGAGCCTCAAGCGGACCTTCCTGCTCGGCTATGCCATCCACCTGACCAACCCCAAGGCGATCTTTGCCTGGGTGGCGATCATTTCGCTCGGGCTTCCGCAAGGCGCCTCGACGGCAACCGTGGCACTGATCGTCGGCGGCTGCCTGCTCACAGGCCTCACCGTCTTCACCAGCTACGCCCTGCTGTTTTCCACCGGACCGGCTTACCGCGCCTATCGCGCCGCCCGCCGGGGCATAGACGCGACGATGGGTCTGCTGTTCGCCGCCGCCGGCATCAAGCTGCTCACCACCCGGATATGAAAAAGGCGCCGCTGGATGGCGACGCCTTGAGGTATTGCCGCTGTCGGTCGGATCAGCCGGCCTTGATCGGCGCGATCTGGATCTCGACGCGGCGGTTCTGTGCGCGGCCTTCCGCCGTGGCATTCGATGCGATCGGCTGGCTGGGGCCGAAGCCGAGAGCCGAGACGCGCCGCGGGTCGACCCCCTGCGAGTTGAGGTAGCTCGCCACCGACATGGCGCGGCGCTCGGACAGCGCCTCGTTGTGGGCGACACTGCCGGTCGAATCGGTATGGCCGTTGACGTCGATCAGGGTCTTGTCGAACTTGCGCAGCACGATCGCCACCGAATTCAGCGTCGGATAGAACTGCGGCACCACCTGGTCCTGGTCGGTCGCAAAGGTGATGTTGGACGGCATGTTGAGGATGATCCTATCGCCCATGCGGGTGACCGAAATGCCGGTGCCCTGCAGCTGGGCTCGGAGTTCGGCTTCCTGGTTGTCCATGTAGTTGCCGATCGCGCCGCCGGCCAAGGCACCGATGCCGGCGCCGATCAGCGCGCCATTGCGGCTGTCGCGGCCACCGCCGCCGATCACCGCGCCACCGACCGCGCCGAGCGCAGCCCCCAGCACGGCGCCGCCGGCCAGGTTCGACGTCTTCTGCTGGCCGGTATAGGGATCGGTCGTCGTGCAGGCGGTCAGATAGATCGCGGCGAACGCGAGGATCGACATTTTCTTGATCATCGTCGGAATCACTCCAGGAAAAACTCTAGTTTCCGTCAACAAGCCAATTGCGGCAATATGAAGTTGCAACCCGCCGCCGGCTACTCGGCAGCGCTTTTCCGGCCATAACGCTTGTCGATATAGTCGATCACCAGCGCCTCGAAATCGGCGGCGATGTTCGAACCGCGCAGCGTCATCGCCTTCTGGCCGTCGATGAAGACCGGGGCGGCCGGCGTCTCGCCGGTGCCCGGCAGCGAAATGCCGATATCGGCATGCTTGCTTTCACCCGGACCGTTGACGATGCAGCCCATGACCGCGACGTTGAGCGCCTCGACGCCCGGATACTTCTCGCGCCAGACCGGCATGTTCTTGCGCAGGTCCTGCTCGATCTTCTGGGCGAGCTCCTGGAACACGGTCGAGGTGGTCCGGCCGCAGCCGGGGCAGGCCGCAACCACCGGCACGAACTGGCGGAAGCCCATGACCTGCAGGATCTCCTGCGCCACCTGCACTTCGCGGGTCCGGTCGCCGTTCGGCTCTGGCGTCAGCGAGACGCGGATCGTGTCGCCGATGCCGTGCTGCAGGACATAGCCCATGGCGGCCGACGAGGCGACGATACCCTTGGAGCCCATGCCGGCCTCGGTCAGCCCCAGATGCAGCGCGTGGTCGGAGCGTTCCGCCAGCATGGAATAGACGGCGATCAGGTCCTGGACCTGGGAAACCTTGGCCGACAGGATGATCTTCGATCGCGGCAGGCCGATCTCCTCGGCCATCTCGGCCGAGAGCAGGGCCGACTGCACGATCGCCTCGCGCGTCACCTGGCGCGCCGTGAGCGGAAAGCCCTCCGTCTGGTTCTTGTCCATCAGCCGGGTCAGCAGTTCCTGGTCGAGCGAGCCCCAGTTGACGCCGATGCGCACCGGCTTGTCATAGCGGATCGCCATCTCGACGATGTCGGCAAACTGCTTGTCCTTCTTGTCCTTGAAGCCGACATTGCCCGGATTGATGCGATACTTGGCGAGCGCCTCGGCGCAGGCCGGATGGTCGGCCAGCAGCTTGTGGCCGATATAGTGGAAGTCGCCGATCAGCGGCACGTCCAGCCCGAGGCGAAGCAGGCGCTCGCGGATCTTCGGCACGGCGGCAGCGCTCTCGTCGCGATCGACGGTGATGCGCACGATCTCGGAACCGGCCTTGAACAGGCTCGCCACCTGGGCGACGGTCGCGTCGATATCGGCGGTGTCGGTATTCGTCATCGATTGCACGACGACAGGAGCACCGCCGCCGACAATCACGCCGCCGACATCGACGGCAACCGTCTTGCGGCGCGGCTTGGGATCGAATTCGTCTGCGAATGTCATGGGATGCCCTTGAACGGCGCGAAAAACATCAAAATCAGGTGGATCAAACATGCGCGCTTGTCAACCATGCGCTAAAGCACGGCTAACGCGTGAACGGTCCGATCAGCAGCCGCACCCTATAGCCAGGATCTTGGCCGAAACTTGGTCCATGTCCGCCATTCGCATTATCGGGGAACGCGGCCGTTCCTGCAGCCCCGTCCCTGCCCGCGCCGGCAAGCGGGAGGCGAACCTCCCCCGACGCCCTAGTTGTTTAGTCCCGCGCCTCGCCGACCCGGTCGGCGTGGCGCGCCAGGCCGGATAGCGCCAGTACGACGAGGTTGAGCAACGACACCGCGGTATAGACGACCGAGAGCGAGGTGTATTCGGCGATGAAACCGATCACCGACGGGGCAAACAGGATCCCCGAATAGCCAAGCGTGGTGACGACCGAAAGGCCGATCCCGGGTGCAAGGCCGGGTATGTTGCCGCCCGCCGAAAAGGCGATCGGCACCATGTTGGAAATCCCGATGCCGGCGATGCCGAAGCCGATCAGCGCGATTGTCACGTTCGGCGCCTGGCCGGCGATGACCAAGCCGATGAAGGACGCCACCGTGCAGAGCCGGAGCGTCGTCACAGCGCCGAGCCGATCGCGCACCAGATCGCCGGCAAAGCGCATCGCCGCCATGGCCAGCGAAAACGCGGCGAAGGCAAAGCCCGACAGGGCCGTCGAGGCGGACAATTCGTTTCCGAGATAGAGAGCGCCCCAGTCGAGGATCGCCCCTTCCGGGATCATGGAGAACAGCGCGACAAGACCGATCAGCCAAGGCAAGGGCGAAAGCGGCAGTTTTGCCCGTTCACGCCGTTCGGAGGGATGCGGCCGGTCGACGAGGACCATTGGTCGGGCGATGGCAAGTAGGGCCAGCGCGACGCCGGCCACCAGAAAGGCGTGGCCAAGAGCACCGAGCGCTGCAATCAGCAGGCCGCCGGTTGCCGCCCCAACGAGCCCGCCGAGGCTCCAGAAGGCATGGCAGGACGACATGATCGAGCGCCGCATCGAACGCTCGACCTCCACCGCATTGGCATTCATCGCGACGTCCATGGCGCCGCCCAGGCCGCCAAACAGGAAGATCGCCACGGCCCCTGCCCAGACGGAATCGACCAGGGTGATGCCAATGATGGTCGGAATGAACAGCAGCGCCGCGACCTGAACCACGCGGCTCGAACCGAAGCGGGCGATCTGCATGCCGGCAATCGGCATGAGCAGAAGGGAACCAATGCCGAAGACAAACAGCATGATCCCCAGATGCGCTTCACTGAGCGACAGAGCCTTGGCAAAGACCGGGATCTTCGGCGCCCAGGCTCCCATCATCAGGCCGTTGATAAAGAACAGTATCGACACGGCTGCCCGCGTCCGGGTGAAATAGGCGCCGCGCACTTGCGCGCCCGCATCATTGGTCGTCTCCGCCATCGTCCTCTCCTCGGAATTTTGCGGCACTCTATTTAAATCGATTGAAACGGCAACGGCAAAAGCGACGCGGGAATTTCACATTTTGTTTCCCGCCGAAATGGCAGGCGCTGCCCGGCGAAAGTGCAAAAGGATGCAATTGACAGCAGGTGGCGAAAGGGAAACATGGCGTCCGTTCTTCTCCTCTGGCTGCTTCGATCCGCAATGCCGGCCCCCGTCAATGATCCTGCCTCCATGGTGCATGCGTGAAAACAACCGTCGGCTTAGGCATCCTGCTGACCAGCTTGTCCTATTTCCTCTTCACGCTGCATGACGGCATCATCAAGCTGCTGGTCGAGACGACCGCCGTCTGGCAGATTCTTTTTTTCCGCAGCGTCGTCATCCTGGCCGGATGCCTGATGTTCGGCGGCCCCTCGCTGGTCAACGAAGCGGTGAGGTCGCCGGTGGTCAAGCCGATGATGATCCGCAGCCTGCTTCTGCTCGGCGCATGGCTTTGCTACTACAATGCGGCCCGCGAGATGCAGCTTGCCGAGCTGACGACCCTGTATTATGCGGCGCCGGTGGTCGCGACGCTGCTCGCCGTGCCGATCCTCAAGGAGCGCGTGACCCTGCCGCGCTGGACGGCGGTCGTCGTCGGCTTCATCGGCGTGCTGATCGCCACCAATCCGATGGGCATGACCTTGCGGCCCCCGGTCTTTCTCGCCCTGCTCGCCGCCTTCCTCTGGGCCTTCTCGACGGTGCTCCTGCGCCGCACCGCCATGGGCGCCCGCACCCTGGTACAGATGAGCGTGACCAACATGTTCTTTCTCGTTCTCACGGGTACGATGCTGTTCCAGGTCTGGCATACGCCGAGCATGACGGAACTCGGCCTGTCGCTGGCGACCGGCATTATCGGCGGCGTGGCTCAGGTCGCCTTCTTCGAAGGCATGCGCAGGGCGCCGATCTCGGTGCTTGCGCCGTTCGAATACACCTCCCTCGTCTGGGCGTTTGCGCTCGGCTATGCGATCTGGCGCGATATCCCCACACTCAATGTGTTTTTCGGCGCGGCGCTGATCTGCAGCGCAGGCTTGATCATCATCTTCAGCGAGCGAATGCTGTCACGCCGCTAGCCCAGCCCTGACGCAACGCTTGATCTGCCACGACCGACCCCCTCCAGGCCGGCGCAAATAATCCTTGCGACCGCGTCAACCATCGTATATACGAATATATGTAGATATATATCCATGGAGGTTCCTATGTCTCTCGATCGTGCCGTGCTGGCCTTTGCCGGCGTAATGGTTCTGCTTTCCGTCCTCCTGACGGCTTTCGTCCATCCCTATTTCGTCTGGTTCACCGTCTTCATCGGCGCTAACATGCTACAGTCAGCCTTTACCGGCTTCTGCCCCGCCGCGATGATCTTCAAGAAGCTTGGCTTGCGTCCCGGCTGCGCGTTCTGAGCACCCCTGTTCGAAGGAAATCCCCATGAAAGCCAAGGCGCTCGTGCGTTCCGCCATTCTCGGCCTGTCGCTCCTGTCGACGGGCTCGCTTGCTGCCGAGACGCTCCGTCTCGATCCGGTGAAGATTCCCGAGTGGAAGGCGGTCTATGGCCGCGTCGAGGCGCGCGACAGCGTTGCAGCGCGCGCGCGCATCGGCGGCACGGTCGTCGAACTCAAGGTGACGGAAGGCGACGACGTCAAGGCCGGCGACGTCATCGCCGTGGTCAAGGATGACAAGATCGACTTCCAGATCGCCGCGATCGAGGCCCAGTTGCTCGGCCTGCGGGCGTCGATGGAAAACGCCCAGTCGGAACTGACGCGCGGCGAGGAGCTGATCAAGCGCGGCGTAACCACAGCCCAGCGGCTGGATGCACTCCGTACCCAGGTCGATGTGGTCCGCAACCAGATCGCCGCCGCCGAAGCCCAGCGCTCGGTCGTCGTCGAACAGGGCAAGGAAGGCGCGGTTCTGGCGCCGGCGAACGGCAGGGTTCTGACCGTCCCGGTCACCAAGGACGCGGTCATCATGGCCGGTGAGCCTGTCGCAACGATCGGTGGCGGCGGCTTCTTCCTTCGCCTGGCGATCCCGGAGCGCCACGCAGACCTGTTGCAGCAGGGTGCATCGATCGAGATCGACGGTGGCAACGGCGCAGGTCACCAGAGCACCGGGCGTCTCGCCAAGATCTATCCGGAAATCGACAATGGCCGCGTGATCGCCGATGTCGAGGTCGAAGACCTGCCGACCGCCTTCGTCAACAAGCGCCTGCTGGTGCGCGTGCCCGTCGGCGAGCGCGATGCGCTGCTGCTGCCCGTCAACGCCCTCACCAACCGCTTCGGCGTCGATTATGTCACGGTCAAATCAGGCGACGGCACGGCGGAACGGGCCGTCGTCACCGCCAAGCCGATCCTGCACGACGGCAAGGAGATGACCGAAATCCTGACCGGCCTTGCCGCCGGCGAAGAGGTCCTGCTGCCATGAAGCTTCCCAGTCTCGGAATTGCAGGTGGTCTGACCAAGGGTTTCATCACCTCGCCGCTCACGCCGCTCTTCCTCATTACCGCCTTCGCGCTCGGCCTCCTCGCGCTCTTGACCCTGCCGCGCGAAGAAGAGCCGCAGATTTCCGTGCCGATGGTCGACATCATCGTGCGTGCCGACGGCCTGAAGGCCGAGGATGCGGTCAAGCTCGTCACCGAACCGCTGGAAACCATCGTCAAGGGCATCAACGACGTCGAGCACGTCTATAGCACGAGCTATGACGACCAGGTCGTCGTCACGGCCCGCTTCATCGTCGGCACCTCCGGCGATTCCGCGGTTCTGCGCGTCCACGACAAGATCCGCGCCAACTTGAGTTCGATCCCGGTCGGCATTCCCGAACCGCTTGTGGTCGGTCGCACGATCGATGACGTGGCAATCGTGTCCCTGACACTCACCCCGTCCGCCGAGAAGGGCGCAGGCGTCGATGCCACCGCGCTCACCCGCATCGCCCGCGAATTGCGGGTCGAGATGGCGAAGATCGACGACGTGGGCCTGAGCTATCTCGTCGGCGAGACCGGCGACGCGATCCGTATCGCCCCCCAGTCGGAGAAGCTCGCGCTCTACGGCATGACGCTGCAGCAGCTCTCTGCCAAGGTCACGGCTGCCAATCGCTCCTTCTCGACGGGCCTGGTGCGCAACGACGGCAAGCAGATAGAGCTCGTCGCCGGTGAAACGCTGTCGACCCCGACCGAAATCGGCAACCTGCTGCTGACCACCCGCGACAATCGCCCGGTCTATGTCCGCGACGTCGCCGATGTCTCCTTCGTTACCGACACGGTGGAAGCCCGCGCCTCGACGGTCACTCGCGGCGAAACCGGTGAGCTCACCCGCGTGCCCGCCGTCACCCTGGCGCTTGCCAAGCGCGCCGGCGCCAATGCCGTACTCGTCTCCGAAGAGATCCTGACCCGCGTCGAGGAATTGAAGGGCAACCTGATCCCCGACAGCATGGACGTCGAGGTGACGCGCAACTACGGCGAAACCGCCAACGAGAAGGCGAACGAGCTGCTCTTCCACCTCGGCCTGGCAACGCTGTCGATCATCGCCCTGGTTTGGGTGGCCATCGGCCGCCGCGAGGCCATGGTCGTCGCCATCGTCATACCGATGACGATCCTGCTGACGCTGTTTGCCGCCAACCTCATGGGCTACACGCTGAACCGCGTCTCGCTGTTCGCGCTGATCTTCTCCATCGGCATTCTCGTCGACGACGCAATCGTCGTCATTGAGAACATCGCCCGCCACTGGGGCTTCAACGACGGCAAGGACCGCCGCGAAGCGGCGATCGACGCGGTTGCCGAAGTCGGCAACCCAACCATCGTCGCGACACTGACCGTCGTCGCAGCCCTGCTGCCGATGATGTTCGTCTCTGGCATGATGGGCCCCTATATGAGCCCGATCCCGGCCAATGCCTCGGCCGCGATGATCTTCTCCTTCTTCGTCGCCGTGGTCGTCACGCCCTGGCTGATGCTGAAGATCGCCGGCAAGGCCACGCTTCATCATGACGACGCTCATGCGACTGGTGGCATTCTTGGCGCAGGTTACGCGCGCGTCGCCGGCCCCATCCTGGCCACCAAGAAGAACAGCTGGATCTTCCTGCTGCTGGTCGGCGTCGCCACGCTTGGCTCGCTGGCGCTGTTCTACACCAAGGACGTCACCGTCAAGCTGCTGCCGTTCGACAACAAGTCGGAGCTGCAGGTGACGATCGACCTGCCCGAAGGTTCGTCCGTCGAGGCCACCGATGCGGTTGCACAGGCGGTTGCCAAGGTGACGCTCGACACGCCGGAAGTCTTAAGCGTCCAGACCCATGCGGCAACCGCGGCCCCCTTCAACTTCAACGGCCTGGTTCGGCACGCCTACATGCGCTCGAAACCCGACATGGGCGACGTGCAGATCAACCTGACGCCGAAGTCCGAGCGTGACCGCTCGAGCCACGAGATCGCGCTTGATCTGCGCCAAAGACTGCTCTCCGAGGTAAAGGTTCCGGAAGGCACGTCGCTGAAGGTCGTCGAACCCCCGCCGGGTCCGCCGGTCATGGCGACGCTGCTCGCCGAAATCTACGGCCCGGACGCCGACACCCGTCGCGCCACCGCGGAAAAGGTCAAGGCCGCCTTCAAGTCGGTCCCCTTCATCGTCGATGTCGACGATAGCTACGGCCAGCCGGCCAGCCGTCTTCGCGCCACGATCTCGGGCGACGACCTAGACTTCTTCGGCGTCTCCGAGAGCGATGTGTTCGACACCTTGTCGATCCTCAACGGCTCGACCACGCTTGGTTACTCCCATCGTGGCGATGGCCGCGCGCCGATCCCGATCGTCATCAGCCGGCCCAAGGGCGCCAAGGTCTTCGACGAGACGTTCCTGTCGACGCCGATCCCCGCCAACCTTCTGCCGGGCTCACGCTCGGTGGTTGAACTCGGCGACGTCATCCGCGTCAATGAGGAACAGGCCTCGTTCCCGATCTTCCGCCACAACGGCCGCTATGCCGAAATGGTGACGGCCGAGCTTGCCGGCGACTATGAAGCTCCCCTCTACGGCATGCTCGCCGTGCAGGACGCCCTGGACGACCAGGACTGGACCGGCCTGACGAAACCGGAAATCGCCCTTCATGGCCAGCCGATGGATCAGAGCAAGTCCGTGCTTCTGTGGGATGGCGAATGGGAAGTGACCTGGGTCACCTTCCGCGACATGGGCGCCGCCTTCATGGTCGCCCTGCTCGGCATCTATATCCTGGTCGTTGCCCAGTTCGGCTCGTTCAAGGTGCCGCTCGTCATCCTGACGCCGATCCCGCTGACCTTCATCGGCATTCTCGGTGGTCACTGGCTGTTCGATGCTCCGTTCACCGCGACCTCGATGATCGGCTTCATCGCGCTGGCCGGCATCATCGTGCGCAATTCGATCCTGCTGGTGGACTTCATCCGCCACGCGAAGACGCCGGATCGCGATCTGACCGACGTGCTGATCGAGGCTGGCTCGATCCGCTTCAAGCCGATCCTGCTCACCGCCGTTGCAGCGATGATCGGCGCGGCGGTGATCCTCACCGACCCGATCTTCCAGGGTCTGGCGATCTCGCTGCTGTTCGGGCTTGCCTCATCGACGCTCCTGACAGTCCTCGTTATCCCGGCGATCTACCGGGTGCTCAGAACCTGAACCGGCGGACACGTCAAAAACAGCAAAGGCCCGGGAAACAGATCGTTTCCCGGGCCTTTCTCGTTCAAGCTCTTACTGCAAGCGGCTCGATTTAAGCCCGGTCGCGGATGTTGTAGTAGACCAGAGTTGCCATGCCCCAGGCGAACAGGCCGCCGAGGAAGACCAGAAGCGCATTGAGAAGGCGGTTTGGATACTGGGCCATCTGCGAAAGCGTGGGCTGGATGAAGACCGCCAGGTAACGCTGCTTGCCGGTCGCATCCATGCGAGCCTTTTCCAGCGAGGCGAGCGCCGCCGCATAGGCGCGTTCGCCGAACTCGCGCTCCAGCTCCAGCTTTTCATAAAGCTGCAATCGGCCGGACACATCGGAACCGCTGAGGTCCTGGGTCGTCCGCGCGGTCTTGGTTCCGGCCGTGCCGCTGCCCAGCCGCTGCTTCTCGGCCTCGATACGCGATTCCAATGCCGAGATCTGTGTCTTGATGACGCGGATCCGGGGCGTGTCTTCCGCCATCTGGGAGCGCGCGACCTCGAGATCGGCATTCAGCTTGGCCAGTTCCTGCTCCATGCCAGCAACCAGTTGGACCGCCAGCTTGGCGCCTTCGACAGGGTCGACGTCCTGGGAGATATCGCGGAACTCGCGCAGCGCCATGCGGGCATCCGTCAGGCGTTTTTCGGCGATGACGATTTCCTCGCGCGCGAGCCGAAGGGTTTCGTCATGCGCCGTGTCCGACAGCTCGTTGATCAGCTGTTCCGATTTCGCCAGAATGAAATTCGCGATCTCCTGGGCCTGCTTCGGATCGAATGCCTTGACCTGGAGTTGAAGAATCCCGGAGGTATGGTCGAAATTGATCGTGACCATCTGTCTCCAGTAATTCACCTTGTCCTCAATCGGCTCCCCGGCCGCAAGAGCGAAGTAGTAGTCACCGCCGCGCGGCGCATACACGCTGTCGAGATCGAACTTGGCGTTGACATCCTCCAGCATCCGCTCGCTCAGCAGGTAGTCGATCAGGATGTAGGAATCGGCGACGGTGCTGGTCGCCGTCGTCTGAGTGAAGACGCCGAGAATGTCGGAAGCGCCGACGGACGAACTGATGCTTCTGACGGCAAACGACGCAGAACTGTGGTACTGATCCTGCGCCACGAAAGCGAGATAAAGCGAAGCCAGCGTGCTGGGAATAGCCACCAGTGCGATGAACCCGGCAATCATGATCAGATGCCGGATCTTCAGGAGAGGCGAGAGCTTCTTCTTCTTCCGGATTTCCCTCGCCGTTTTCTTGCTCTCATCGAGCAAGCCTTCCAGAATCCGAACGTTCGGATGCTGCTTCACTTTGGCGGGTGCGTCATCCAGCCTGGGCGGCGTAGCCTTCGAACCCGCCGCGTTGTCGGGATTTGCCATATCGTCAGCTATCCTTCATGTTCTTGTCGTGGCTGCTGATCGCAGCCTCGACATCATCAAAATAGGTCAGTTTGCCTTTTTCCAGCACGATGCCGCAGTCGCAATACTCTCGAATCGTGGCAGTGCTGTGGGATACCATGATCACATCGGAATCCGACAGGCGGGTCTGGAATACCTCGTGGCACTTTTTCTTGAAGTTGGCGTCGCCAACCGCAGTGATTTCATCGACCAGATAGTAGTCGAAGTTGACGCCCATGCTCAAGCCGAATGCCAGGCGCGCCTTCATGCCGGAGGAGTAGGTCGAGACCGGCGATCGAAAGAATGCGCCGAGTTCGGCAAAACCGGCGACGTAATCGATCAGTTCTTCGGAATCGACACCATAAATGCGCGCCACGAAACGCACATTCTGCTCTCCGGTGAGATTCGGCTGGAAACTCCCCTGGAATCCCAGCGGCCAGGAGATATGACCCTCTCGTACGATGCGGCCGCTGTCCAGTTTGATGGTCCCGGCAAAGAGACGCAGCAGGGTGGACTTGCCCGCGCCGTTGCGGCCAAGCAGGCCGATGCTGCGACCACGCTTCAGGACGAGCGATACGCTGTCGAGGATCGGCTTCTTCGTGCCGCGGGCATACACAAATTTGGAAGCTTGCTCTAGCCGGATCATTCGTTGCGCAACGTTCTGGTGGAGAAGGTGAACAGCAGCATGCCGCACATCAGGGCGGTCAAAGCGAAGCCATACAGGTAGTCCATATTCAAAACCGTGGCCCGATATTGAGGATAGAACCCCTCTCGGAACAGCATAATGATATGGACGATCGGATTGTACAGGATGAATTCCCTGAACGGATGAGGAAGCGCATCTGGCAGGAAGACGACGCCAGACAGCAGGAAGAGCGGCTTATTGACGATATGGAATATCTTCTCATAGAGCGGGTAGCGCAGAAACAAAACCGTGTTGGAAAGGCTTACGCCAAAAGCGAGAAGACTTGCGAGCATCACGGCCTCGAGAATGGGTCCCCAGTTCAGGATGAGCGGCGAGCGAAGTTCAAGGGTGATCGCGGCGAGAACCAACGCCGCGACGAATATGTTCGTGGCGATTTGCAGAAAGAAGCGCGCGACCAGCGTGTCGATCGGCGCGACATTGGGGTATCCGAGAAGCGCCCTGTTGGCCTTCAGCGCGTCGTTCAGGTAGCCGGCAGTCGCGTGATAAAACTGAAATCCGAGATAGCCAGTGGCAAAGAAGAGCGAGAAATTGTCTCCCAGCGGCGGCACGTGCGCGATGGCCTGGAAGATGACCGTCAGCAATAGGACGTGGGCGGCCGGATCGAGCAAAGCCCAGATGTAGCCACCCGGCTTGTTGCCGAAGCGGGTCGACATTTCACGGATCAGGAGTGCCGAGACAATGCGCGTGTGCGTCAGAAAATACATATCTCTCAGTCTGCCCTCGCCAACGCCTTATGTCCTTGTAGCAGCATGTCTGCGTCGCGCGTTGTTAGCATGAATTATATTTTTATGGCAAAAAGAGGTTGACGGTTGTCCAAATGCCCGTTGTTCCCCTATGTGGAGCAGATCGAAATCCTGCCAAGGCCACATTTCTGGTATTTGTGCGCATCAACTACCGAACTGCCCACGAAGGCAACGCAATGGCATTTCCCAGTCAGGATGGGAATTGACGGTGCACAATCGCTTGTCTAATGCCTATCCTAGGTGCGGATCCCCGTGGAGAAGTGCCGAGGTTGTCGTGCCGCAAACCAATGAAACTCTGCGATAGAAGTATATGACAGTAGAAGTAATCGGGCGTGCATGCGCCGCACCTGGGGCTAAATCGCCTGAAGCGCTGTTCGAGATGATGCGTGCGGGAATCTGCGCCGTCACCAACATTCCGAGCGAGCGCTGGGATCGTGCGCGGTTCTGGCATCCGGAAATGGGCGTGCCGGGCAAATACTATACCGATGCCGCAGGCGTGCTCGAGGACATCCATGCGTTTGACCCAGCGCTGTTCGGCATTTCCCGGCGCGAAGCGACCTTCATGGATCCACAGCAGCGCCTTCTCCTGGAACTGACCTGGCGGGCTCTCGAAGACGCCAATCTTCCGATCGCCAGCCTGCAGGACGAGCGGGTCGCCGTCTATGTCGGCGCGTCGAGTCTCGATCACGCCAATCTCTCGGTCGAGGATCCCGCCGCGCCCGGTCCTTACTTCATGACCGGCAATACGCTTTCGATCGTCTCCAACCGCATTTCCCACGTCTTCGGTCTCAAGGGGCCGAGCCTGACGGTCGATACCGCCTGTTCGTCCTCGCTGGTCGCCCTCGACCATGCCGTGCGCGCCATCAATTCCGGACTGGTCGATACCGCGATCGTCGGCGGCGTCAACATGCTCGTCCATCCTCTGCCCTTCGTCGGCTTCGCCCAGGCCCGCATGCTGTCGCCCGACGGGCTCTGCAAGGCCTACGACAATGACGGCATCGGCTATGTGCGCGCCGAAGGCGGCGCCGTGCTCGTTCTCCGCTCCTCCGAACGCGTCGCCCGCGAAGGTGACCGCAGTCGCGCGACGATCGTCGCATCGGGCATCAACGCCGCCGGCCGAACCAACGGCATTTCCCTGCCGTCGCGCGAGGCGCAGGCGGAACTGCTGATGTCGATCTATTCCGACGGCATCGATCCCCGCGATGTCGCCTTCGTCGAAGGGCATGGCACAGGCACCAAGGTGGGCGACCCGGCCGAGGTCTGGTCGCTTGGCCAGGTGATCGGCATGCGCCGGGAAGAGCCGGTATGGATCGGCTCGATCAAGACCAATATCGGCCACACCGAACCGGCCTCCGGCTTGCTCGGCGTGATCAAGGCGATGCTCGCATTGGAACACGACTATCTGCCGGCGTCGCTGCATTTCGACACGCCGAACGAGGACATCGATTTCCAGGGCCTCAACGTTCGCGTCGCCGACAAGCCCGTAGTGCTTGAGAAGAGCGACCGGCCGCGGCTTGCCGGCATCAATTCCTTCGGTTTCGGCGGCGCCAATGCGCACGTCGTGATCGCCGATCCGCAGGTTGCCGTCACGACCGACGTGCCGACGCCGGCTGCGGATGGTTCGCCGCGACTTCTGATGGTCAGCGCGCACACCGCCGACAGCCTCAAGGGTCTTCTCGTCGCCTATCGCGATCGCCTCGCTTCGGCCGGAAGCGAAGAGGAGGCCGCCGCCGTCGTCACCGCTGCAAGCGCCAACCGTTCGGCGCTGCGCCATCGTTTCGTCGTCACGGCGGAACGCGCCCAGGCCATCGAAGCGATCGACGCGCATCTGGCTGGCACCGAATCTCTCGCCGAGACCGGCGAAGCACTGTCGCGCGACCCGAAGGTCGCACTGGTGTTTTCCGGCAACGGCGCACAATGGGCCGGCATGGGCCTCGAAGCGCTCAGACACAATGCCTCGTTCCGCCACGCCTTCGAGCGGATTTCCGAACTCTTCTCGCGTCAGTCTCCCATCGATCTCAAGGCATCGCTGAGCGATCCCGAACTGGAGAGCAAGCTCAGCGACACGAAGCTTGCACAGCCGCTTCTGTTCGCCATCCAGGCAGCCTTGACGGACGCCATGGTGGAGATGGGCCTTCGCCCGACCGCGAGCTTCGGCCATTCGGTCGGCGAAGTGGCCGCCGCCTATGCGGCCGGTGCGCTGTCGCTCGAGGATGCGGTAACCGTCATCGCCAAGCGTTCGCTGCATCAGGACGTGCTGGCCGGCGAGGGAACCATGGCCGCCGTCAAGCTCGGCGAGCAGGCCGCCGTGGAGCTGATCCGTTCGCTCGACCTGGAAGACCTCGAAGTCGCGGCGATCAACGCGCCGAATTCGGTGACGATCTCCGGCTCCTACGACAATATCAAGCTGCTGCGCGAGCGCGCCCGCAAGCGCAAGGTCGCGGTCCAGCCGCTCGACATCAACTATCCCTTCCATCACCCGTTGATCGACCGGTCGCGGGATGCCTTCCTGGCTGACATGCCGCCGATCGCACCGCGTCGCGGCGACACAGTGTTCATCTCGACCGTCACCGGCACCGCGATCACCGGCGAGGCCCTGACGCCGGAATACTGGTGGCGCAATGTCCGCCAGCCGGTGAAATTCCAGCAGGCCGCCGAAGAGGCGATGGCGCTCGGCTGCAACGTCTTCATCGAGGTCACGCCGCGCGCCATCCTCGGCGGCTACCTTTCCGATATTGCCAAGCAGCGTTCGGCTTCGATCAATTTTGTCGGCACGCTGTCGCGCGACGATGGCCATCTGGACAGCGACCCGATCCTGCAGGCCATGGCACGCGCCATCGCCTGTGGCGCGGCCGTCGACCGGGCCAAGGTGTTCGGCAAGCGCAATGCCTTCGTTTCCCTGCCGGAACTGCCCTTCGAGAAGATCGACCTGCAGCCGGATCGCACCAGCGACCGCGCCGACATCTACGGCCGTGACAGCGAGATCGGCTACACGCTCGTCGGCTGGCGCATCGACCCCAACGGCGCCACCTGGAAGAACCATATCGACGCCCATCTCTTCCCGGACTTGGCCGAGCACGTCGTCGACGGACGCTCGATCCTGCCGGGCAGCGGCTTCATCGAGATCGCCGTCTCGGCCGCCAGCCAGTTGTACGGCCAGTCGCGCGTCGAGATCACCAATCTCGAAATTGTTCGCCCGCTCGAACTCAGCGAAAACCGCCTGATCGAGCTTTCGACCCTGATCTCGCCCGAGACCGGCGATCTCGAGATCCGTTCGCGCGAGCGGCTGAGTGAAGACGACTGGACGATCCATGCGGTCGCCCGCGTGCGCAAGCTGACGGCTTCCGAGGTGCGCCCCGTCCCGGCCTTGCCGCAAATCGACGTGACCGCCGAGATCGATGCGAAGAAGGCCTATGGCATCGCCGCCAATTTCGGCCTCGACTACGGACCGCACTTCCAGCTGATGCAGCAGACCGTCTGTCGCGGCGATCGGTTGATCGAGGTGTCGCTTGCCGAACCCGCGACGCCGGCGCACCCGATGCTGCGTTACAATCTCAACCCGGTATCCGTGGACGCCGTCTTCCATGGCCTGGTTGCCCTGTTCGACCGGTTCAGCGGCGACCATCGTGGAGCGCCCTACATTCCCGTGCGCTTCGGCCAGATCCGCATCGACCGCACCGGTGCTACGATCCGCCGGGCGGTGATCGAGATCGACCGGCTGAGCCCGACTTCGATCAAGGCGAAGTTCCATCTGTTCGATGCCGATGGTGAGCGGGTCGCGTCCTTCGAGGACTGCCGCTTCCGTCGCACCTATCTGAAGCAGCGCAAGACGCTGGGCGCGCTTTCCTTCCACTACGAGGCGCTGTCGTCGTCGGTGGCGGGACGTGCCTTGCCGGCGGCCGCGGCCGCTGTCTCCGCGGATTCCTGCTTCGCGCATCTGCCGGAAACCGGCCTCGACAACGAGACGCTGCTGTTCAATGCCGCGATCATGCGGGCCCTGCACGACATGGCGAGCTCGCTTGCGGGCGGCAAGGAGAGCCTCACCTCCGCCGATCTTCCCGACGACCCGGCCCTGCGGCCGTTCCTGTTCAATGGCCTGCACTTGCTGGCTGATGCAGGGTTCATCGACCAGCAGGACGGACAGTGGATCATCGATCCGGAATGTCCCCTGCCGCCGGTCGCCGAGATCCTCGGCGAACTCTACAAGGAATGCTCGGATCGTGCCGTCGAAGCGGTGCTGATCAACGACGTCTATCGCGAAGTTCTCGATCGTCTGGCCGAGCACAGGATCGGGGCGGACACCAATGATGATGTCTCCCCGAAGCGCGACCATTTCCTCAGCGAGGCAACGCTCGAGCATCAGGAAATCCACTCCGTTGCAGCCCGGTCGCGAATAACGATCCTGCTTGACGGCCTGCGCGCCTGGCTTGGCAAGCGGCCATCCAAGGCAAGCCTGCGGATCCTCGAGCTTGGCAGCACCTCGGTGGGCCTGAGCCGCGGGCTCGCGGAAATTGCCGCCGACCATGGCGCGCGGCTGGTGATCTACGAACCGGATGGCGCCCTTCGCCATCGCCTGGAACTCGCCTTCGAAGATCAGCCTCACGTCAGCATCTTTTCGCGCGAGGAACTGTCGGCCATCGCATCGGCTGATGTCGTGCTCAGTGCCAGCAGCCAGTTCCGTAGCCTGATCGAAACGGACTTCGCCTCGGAAAAGACCGCTGGCGTCCTCGCCGGGGCTCAGGCGCTGCTGGCCGCCGTCGAGGCTCCGGCACTGTTCCACGACTTCGTCTCGGGTCTCTCCGAAGGCTGGTTTGCCCGCAGCCAGACCGCGGAATTCCCGATCGGTGCGCTGGCGACCGTCAGCGATTGGCGCGCGATCCTGTCGAACATCGGCTTTGCCGAGGCAGATGTGGTCCTGCGCGAGATGACCGGCGGGCCGGTCATCACCATCGAAACGAAGGCCGCAACCTCCGCTGCTTCCGAAATCTCGGATGCGACCGCCGCGACCCAGAACCCGGTTCTGCTCGTCCACGACGGACGCATTGCCACGCATGCCCTGTCTGCCGCAGCCGAAGGTCAGGGCTTCCCGTCCTTCGAGATCTTTGCCGCAAGCGGCGATCTTGCCGCCGACAAGAAGGCCTTCCTCGAACGCTTCGAAGGCCATGCCGAAGGCCCGCTGGACGTGGTTCATCTCTCCCCCGCCGTCGACCCGGCGGCGGACGGATCCGCCGTGCTGCAGGACAATGTGCTGATCCTCAGCGCCTTTGCCCTGGCACTGGCCGACTATCGTGGATCGCTCGCAAAGGAACCGGCGCCCATCCGGCTTCTGGTGTCAGCACCCGGCGGCGCGCCGGTGGCCGATCGACCGGCCGCCGACCCGGTCAATTCCGGTCTGTGGACCTTCCTGCGCGTCCTGCGCAACGAGTTCGACTTCCTCGACGTGCAGAGCATCGATAGCGGCGCGGCACGTCGTGATCTCGCCCACCTGCTCGCCGACATGGCAACCATCTGCGTGCCGGGCGTCGTCAACCGCGAATGGTGCGTCGACCTCGATGGCAGGAGCGTGCTCGAGATGCGCGCCGTTCCGGGCGCCATGCCGGAAACGAACGCTTTCACGGCCAATTTCGATGCCGCCGTCATCCGCCAGCAGACGCCGTCGCAGGTGTCGAGCATCCGCTGGGAAAGCTGCGATGTGCCGGCCATCGGCCCGGACGAGGTTCTCGTGCAGGTCGCGGCCACGGGCCTCAACTTCCGCGACGTCATGTGGGCCATGGGCCTCCTGCCGGAAGAAGCGCTAGAGGATGGCTTCGCGGGCGCCTCGATCGGCATGGAGTTCTCCGGCCGCGTCGTCGCTCTCGGCAAGAATGTCGACGACCTCGCCGTCGGCGATCCCGTAATGGCGATCGCTGCCGCTGCCTTCGCCACCCACGTGGCGGTGGATCGTGCCGGCGTGGCCAAGCTGCCGGCCGGCGTCGATCCGGTCGCTGCCGCCTCGATCCCGGTCGTCTTCCTGACCGCCTATTATGCGATCATCGAGCTTGCCCGTGCACGCCCGGGCGAAACCATCCTGATCCATGGCGCGGCCGGCGGTGTCGGCCTTGCCGCGCTGCAGGTCGCCAAGCATGCCGGTCTGAAAGTCATCGCCACCGCCGGCACGCAGGAAAAGCGTCGCTTCGTCGAAATGCTCGGCGCCGACCATATCTTCGATTCCCGTTCGCTGAGTTTCGTCAACGACGTGCTGTCGGTGACCGGCGGCGAGGGTGTCGACCTCGTGCTCAACTCGCTGTTCGGCGAGGCGATGGAACAGAGCCTGTCGCTCGTGAAGCCGTTCGGCCGTTTCCTTGAACTCGGCAAGCGCGACTACTACGCCGACAGCAAGATCGGCCTTCGTCCGTTCCGCCGCAATGTCAGCTATTTCGGCATCGACGCCGACCAGTTGCTGGTACTCCATCCAGAGCTTTCGCGACGGATGCTGAGCGAGATCGGGGCGCTGTTCGAGGAGGGCGTGTTCTCGCCGCTTCCGTATCGCGCCTTCGATCACGACGAGATCGGCGATGCCTTCCGGCTCATGCAGAATGCCGGCCATATCGGCAAGATCGTCGTCCTGCCGCCCAAGGCCGGCGTGGATCGGGTCGCGTCGCGGGCACAGCGCAAGATGGTGGTCGACCCGCAGGGCGTTCATCTCGTGGTCGGCGGTATCGGCGGCTTCGGTCTCGTGGCGGCCGGCTGGCTGGTCGAGAAGGGCGCGCGCCATGTGGCGCTCTGCTCGCGTCGCGGCGTCGCCGATACGGAAACCGCTACGGCAATCGAACGCTGGCGTGCGGCCGGCGTCGAGGCGCATCTGTTTGCCTGCGACGTGACGAAAGAAGCCGACGTCAAGAAGATGCTTGCGGCGATCCGCAAGGTCGGTCCGCTGAAGAGCGTCGTCCATGCTGCCATGGTGCTGGATGATGCGCTGATCGGCAATCTCAACCGCGAGCGCAATCAGCCGGTCATTGACGTCAAGGCCAAGGGCGCGGCGATCCTCGATCGCCTGACGCGCGCCGACAAGCTGGACAACTTCATCCTGTTCTCGTCGGTGACGACGCTCGTCGGCAATCCCGGCCAGGCCAATTACGTGGCGGCGAACGGCTTCCTCGAAGGACTGGCGCGGGCACGGCGCAGTGCCGGGCTGCCGGGTCTCGCCGTCGGTTTCGGCGCCATCGCCGATGCCGGCTATCTCGCCCGCAACACCGAGGTCGGCCAGAGGCTTGACCGCCGGCTCGGCAAGACGGCGATCGGCTCACGCGAAGCGCTGCAATGCGTCGAAGACTACATTGCGTCCGCGCCCGACAGCGTAGAGGCCGCAGTGGTGATGGTTTCCGAATTCGACTGGGGTGCAGCCCATCACCTGCGGGTGGTCGGCGAGGACCTGTTCCAGGTCGTCATGCGCCGGGCTGCGCACAATGCCGCCGGATCCGAGGGCGGGGACATCGACCTTGCCGCGATGATCGAGGGCAAGGCGCAGGTCGAGGCGCAGGACATCCTGTTCGACGTGGTCGCGCAGGAGATCGCCAATATCCTCAGAGTGTCACGCGAAAGCATCTCCAAGGATAGCGTTCTGAAGGAAATCGGGCTCGACAGCCTCATGGCCGTTGAACTCGGTTTGAATTTCGAACAGAATACCGGCTTCGACATGCCGCTTAGCAGCCTGGCAGACAATGCCACGGTTGGGGACATCACGCGGCGTCTCTACGAGAAGGTGAGATCGCGGAGCGATACGGACGAAGCGGCGGCCGAAGGGTCGGACGATCTGCGGATCCTCGACGAGTTGAGCCGGCGCCACGGTGGAGCCGATCAGGAAGGTAACTCCGATCAGCCGGAGTGAGTGCCTTGGAGTTCTGAAATGGATGAGAGCAAGCGGCAGTTCATTCTGAACCGCATGAAGGGACTGCAGAAGGACGTCGAGGACGGGCGCCGCATCCGCACGGAACAGGCGGCCGCCCAGGCTCCGGTGCGCAAGCAGCCGGGCTTCGAGGAGCTTGCCGAATACAAGCAGGTGGTGATGCAGCAGCTCGCCGGCCGCCACCTTGGCATGGAAAACCCCTTCTATCGGGCCCATGAAGGCGCGAGCGGCGCAACGGCGCAAATCGGCGGCCGCAGCTTCGACAACTTCGCCTCCTATGACTATCTCGGCCTCAACCATCATCCCAAGGTTCTGGCCCGCGCCGGCGAGGCGTTGCAGACGTTCGGCGTCTCGGCGTCGGCAAGCCGCCTGGTTGCCGGCGAGCGCACCATCCATACCGTTCTCGAAGAGAAGATCGCCGACGTCTACGACGCTCAGGCCGCGGTCTGTTTCGTCAGCGGCTACCTGACCAATGTCGCGGCGATCAGCTCGCTGGTCGGACCGAAGGATCTGGTGATCCACGACGAGTTCATTCACAACAGCGCGCTGGCCGGCATCAGGCTCTCCGGCGCGACCCGCCGCTTCTTCAAGCACAATGACGCTGCCGATCTCGATCGCGTTCTGAAAACGCTGGCCGGCGACTACGAGCGGATCCTGGTGATCGTCGAGGGCGTCTACTCGATGGACGGCGATATCGCCGATCTGCCGGCCCTGATCCGCCTCAAGGAGCAATACGGCTTCTGGCTGATGGTCGACGAGGCGCATTCGCTCGGCGTGCTCGGAGAAACGGGCCGGGGCGTGTTCGAACATTTCGGCATCGCCGCCGGCGAGGTCGACATCTGGATGGGCACCCTGTCCAAGACCAGCTGCAGCTGCGGCGGCTATATCGCCGGCAGCGAGGCGCTGATCACCCTGCTGAAGGCCCAGGCCGGCGGCTTCGTCTACAGCGTCGGCCTTGCCCCGGCGCTGGCGGCCGCGGCGATCGCCAGCCTGGAAATCCTCAAGGCCGAGCCGGAGCGCACGCATCAGCTGCGCCGCAACAGCCACCTGTTCCTCGAACTGGCACGCGAGCGCGGCCTCGATACCGGGCTGAGCCAGGGCTATTCCGTCGTGCCGGTGCTGGTGGCCGATTCGCTGCGCGCCGTGCAGCTGTCGAACGAGTTGCATGCCGATGGCATCAACGTCCTGCCGATCATCCATCCGGCGGTGCCGGAAGGTCTTGCACGGCTGCGGTTCTTCATCACCAGCGCCCATAGCGAAGAGCAGATCACCCGCGCGGTCGACCGCACAGCGACCATTCTCGGCCGCCTGAAGCAGGAAAACTTCGGTCTGGCCTCGTTCGACGCCGGCCAGTTGATGGCCCTGTTCGCCAAGTCCTGAACGGGGGGCTTTGCCACGCCAGCCCCTTCCCCGCAAAACGGCCCGGTGAACTCGGTCCGAGGTGCTCATGGTCCATGTCGTCATCACGGGAGGTTCGAGCGGGATTGGCCAGGCCGTCGCGCGCGTCTATCTCAAGCGAAACGCCCGCGTGACGCTGATCGGGCGCAGTCTGGAGCGGCTGGAAGCGGCGAAGGACCTGCTGACGGACGAGACCGGCCGGTCCGCCGATGACATCGGCATCGTCAGCCTCGATGTCGCCGACGATGCCGCGGTTTTGGACGCGATCGGGGCGATCGAGGCAAGTTCCGGCCCTTGCGATATTCTTGTGACCTCGGCTGGCATGGTATCGCCAGCATCGTTCGAGACACAATCGGGGGCCGAATTCCGACGGCATATCGACACCAACCTGCATGGCACCGTGCATATGATCTCCGCCGTCTATGCCGGAATGAAGGCGCGCAGGCGGGGCCAGATCATGGTCGTCTCGTCAGGCGCGGGGCTCATCGGCCTTCACGGTTATACCGCCTACTGCGCCTCGAAATCGGCTCTCGTTGGTTTCGTCGAGGCGCTGCGTCTCGAAGCACGCCCGCACGGGATCGCCGTTTCGATCTGTTTCCCGCCCGACACCGATACCCCTCAGCTTGCCGAAGAGCTGAAACTCCGACCGCCGGAAGCGGTGGCGATGATGGGCACGGCGGGCCTGTGGAGCGCCGAGGCCGTCGCCCGCGGCATCGTGCGGGGCCTTGATCGCGGCCGCTCGGAGATCTTCTTCACCCCCAGCCTCTATCTGCTGGCGCGTTTCGGCGGCCTCGCCAAGCCGTGGATCTACCGCTGGTTCCAACGCGGCCTGCCGCGTTGACGCGCTCTGTTTTCACCCCGCGGTGAGTTCTTCCTCGTAGCGGAAGCCCGCCGGCTCGGGCTCCTGCAAAAGATCGTGAGAGGGCGAAATGATGCGCTCGATCATTTCCCGTGCGCCGGTTTCGATCGCCAGCCTGCCGATGAAGCCGCCGCGCACCTGCACGGTGGCGATCAGGGCGCGGGTCAGCGCGTCCGGCATGTCCGCTTCCGGTCCCTGTGGCTGCGTCCAGAAGGACGCGAGACTGCCCTGGTGGGTCACGCTGGGCATGTCGTAGATCGAGGCGCCGAGAGAGATCACCGGCTTTGCCGCGATCAGCGCGGTCAGGCCGACGGTCGAATTGACCGTGACGACGCCCTGCGCCCAGGTGATCAGACGGTCGAGATCGCCGCCGTCGATCAGGTCGACGCGACCTGCGACCCCCTCTTTCTCAGCAATTCTGGCGATCCGCTGCTTCCAGCCGCTTAGCCCGTTGTCGATCGGATGGGTCTTGAGCAGCAGGCGCATGTCGCCCGGCGCGTGGCGGGCGAAGGACCGGATGACCGATTCGACCAGCTTGTAGAGGTCGCCGAGAGGCGCGTGGATGCGGATCTGGTAGTCCCCCGGCAGCTGGAGCGGGAACAGGAAGAAGCGCGGCGCCATTTCTCCCGGTGCCGGCAGGTAGCGGTCTTGCATGGCCTCAGCCTCGCGTTTGCGCCGCCGCGCGGTCAGCCCCTTGCCGATCCAGCCGGCATACTCGACGACGGGATGCACCGGACCGTGGGTGCGGTAGTTCGGGTGGACGACCCAGCCGAGCAAGACGTTGGGCACATGGAAGGCAAGGTCCAGCAGGGCATAGGTGAGGAAGTTCGACTTGAAATGCCCGGTGAGATCGGCCGGCGGGGTACCGCCCGCGATGGCGCGAACGGCATCTGGATCACGCGGAAAGCGCGACCGGCCGGACATTCCGTCCGGTTCGATGGTCAGCCAGTCCGGCCTCAGATAGCCGTGCTCGAAGATATGCACGCGAATGCCAAGGCGGCGGGCAACCGCAATTGCGGCGGCGTGCCTTGGCCGTCCGTCGCCGAGCATGAGCACGTCGGTGATGCCCTTCTCACGACAGAAGCGCTCCAGGAACTGCGGCCACTGCACGTCCGTCCCCTTGAACCAGCTGGCCTTGCGGGGCCACCAGTATACGGCATCGCCAAGGCAGAAATTGAGTTTGTGGACCGCCACCCCTCGCTCTTCGGCCATGGAGGCAAGGCTCTTCAGAAAGGGAGAGGCCGGCCCCTGGAGGATCAGCAGGGAGAAAGGGTGCATGATGGTCACTTGCGGTCTTGTTCCTGGGTTGGCTGCCACTTATAGTCGCCCCCGTTGCCCAGGTAAAATGTTGGTATCGGTTAAAAATGGTTCGGAATGCCCCTCTCTGTCCTTAGTGGCTGGTGCGTCTGCTGATGCAACAATCCGGGAAACGACCCTCGATCTTATTCCTGCAGGGACCGCCATCGACATTCTGGCGGGCGCTTTCTGACGCCTTCGAGGCGGCGGGCGTGACGACCCATCGCGTCAACCTGTCCCTGGGCGACCAGCTCTACTGGCGCAAGCGCGGCGCGATCAACTATCGCGGTTCTTTCAAGCGCTGGGCGCCGTTTCTCGAGGCGCTGATCAAGCGCGAAGGCATTACCGACATTCTCTACTATGCCGACCAACTGCCCTATCACGGGGCTGCGCGCGAGGTTGGGCACCGGCTGGGCGTGCGCTGCCACGCCATGGAGTTCGGCTACCTGCGCCCGGACTGGATCACACTGGAACGCGACGGAATGGGCCGCCTGTCGCACTTCCCGAACGATCCGAGTGTCATCCGGGCGATCGGGGAGCAAGTTCCGGAGCCGGACATGCACGTGCTCTATCCCCACACCTTCGAGCAGGAAGCCTTCAACGAGGTGGTCTACAATCTGACCTCCTATTTCGGACGCCCGTTTTTCCCGCTCTATCGGGCCGACAAGTACTATAGCGCGCTGGTCGATTATCTGCCGTGGGTGGCGCGGGCCCTGCGCCGCAAGGCTGTGACCCCGACCGATCTCCTGGAGAACGGGCATGTGCCGTTCTATGTCGTGGCCCTGCAGCTTCAGAGCGATTACCAGATCCGCGCCAATTCGCCCTACCCGCATCTCTCCGACATGCTCGAGGAGGTCATCGGCTCCTTTGCAGCGCATGCCCCGTCCGATACCTATCTCGTCGTCAAGCAGCATCCGCTGGACAACGGACTGGAGCGCTGGGACAAGTGGGTCGCGCGCATAGCCGGCAAGCACGGCGTCGAAGGGCGCGTGATCTTCATCGAACAGGGCAATCTCGCCGCCCTGCTGAGGCAGGCCAACGGCGCGGTCGTCGTCAATTCGACCGTCGGCTTGCACAGCCTGAGGGCCCGCGTCCCCACGATTGCGCTCGGATGCGCTGTGTTCGATGTGCCGGGCCTCACCCATCAGGCCAGCCTCGACAGCTTCTGGCGCAGCCCGGAGCCGGTCGATGAATCCCTGCTTTTGCGGTTCAAGGCGGCACTTGCGGCGACCATCCAGGTCAAGGGAAATTTCTACCACGAGGAAGGCCGCAAGGTCGCCATCGCGGAGATCGTCCGACGCATTCTCGCCGGGGAGGTCAACGAGCCCGGCGCCTTCATCGATCCGCCACCGCGCTGGTCCTCGCCGAAGGCATGTCCGCGGCATATCGGCAACACTGACGGTGGATTGTGATGACGGACATTGGTCAAATTTTAGCTTCCGTAACCTATTGTGGTTCTACGTCTGGAAGTCCGGCTTTACCCCGTGCTAAGGGACATCAGCCGATCCAGATTCTGTCGCGGTCAGGAGTGCCCATTTGAAACGCGTTGTTGTTGCCATCGTTTGTGCGGGCCTAGCGGGCTGCGAAGCGGTTCCCGGTGCAGGCCCGCTTGCTTCCGACATCAATATGCAGGCAGGCAAGTCCATCTCCGATGTCCACCGGTCGAATGCGGCCGTTTTTGAAATCGTCGATGTGAATGCGGAAAACGCCCGTACGGTTGCCGATTTTTCCGTCGGCATGCTGAAGCGCCGCTTTGGCATCGGCGGCGCGGCGCGCAATGTCGTCATCGGCGTGGGCGACCAGTTGCGGGTGACCATTTTCGAAGCCGGCGCCGACGGCCTGTTTTCCACCCAGGATTCCAAGAAGACCGATATTGACGTCGTCGTCCAGCCGGACGGCAAGGCCGCCATTCCCTATGTCGGACAGGTCCAGTTCAGTGGCCGCACCCTCGAAGAGGCGCGCCAGGCGGTATTGGGCGCTCTGGCCAACAAGGCGGTCGAACCGGACGTCATCATCAGCAGCGGCGGCACGTCGTCGCGCAACGTCACTGTTTCCGGCGCCGTCGGAAGACCCTCCATGGTGCCGCTCGGCCTGTCCGGCGAGACGATCATGGAAGTCATCGCCAAGGCCGGTGGCCCCGCCTCCCAGCCCTATGAATCCTATGTGACGCTGGCCCGCGGCAAGAAGACCGGTACGGTTCTGCTGCAATCGATTGTCGAGAACCCGTCGGAGAATATCTTCGTCGAGCCAAAGGACCAGATCTTCGTCACCCACGATCCGCGCACCTTCACGGCGCTGGGCGAAGTCTGGAAGAACGGCCGCATCCCGTTTGGCTCCAACGACGTCAATCTGCTCGAGAGCATCGCGCTGGCTGGTGGCGGTTCGGACGAGCGGATCAACGCCAAGGGCTATTTCGTCTTCCGTTACGAGGAGCCGGAGATCGTCTCCGACCTTCTGTCGCCCGAGCGTTTCCACGAACTGGTGGCCAAGGGCATGAAGCCGAACAAGGAAGGCCGCTATCCGATCGTCTATCGCTTCGACATGTCGGTGGCCGACAGCCTGCTGGTCGGCCAGACCTTCCCGATCAAGAACCGCGACGTGATCTATGCCTCGCGCCATCCGGCGGTCGACATCGCCAAGTTCGTCCGCTTGGTCTCCGCGCCGCTCACCGCGGCCCGCACCGGTCAGCTTATCATGAACCCGTAAGGTCTCGGCGCGAGCCGACACACAGAATGTGGCCAACAAAAAACCCGCCGTCGCCGGCGGGTTTTTTTCTTGGCCGGGACGCTCGAAGAACGTCCCGGCCATCATTGTCTTTCCTGTTAGTCGCGATTGCCGAGGAAGCGCAGCAGGAACAGGAAGAGGTTGATGAAGTCGAGGTAGAGCTGCAGAGCGCCCATGATAGCCTTGCGGCCGGCAACGTCGCTGCCGTCGGCTTCGTAGTAGGAGTCCTTGATGGTCTGCGTGTCGTAAGCGGTCAGGCCGGCGAACAGCAGGACGCCGATGGCGGAGATCGCGAACTCAAGCGCCGAAGACGCCAGGAAGATGTTGACGAGCGAAGCGATGATCAGGCCGAACAGGCCCATGATCAGGAACGAGCCCATCGCCGACAGGTCTCGCTTCGTGGTGTAGCCGTAGAGCGACAGGGCGCCGAACGAAGCAGCCGTCACGAAGAAGGTCTGGACGATGCTGGCGCCCGTGTAGACCATGAAGATCGACGACAGGGACAGGCCCATCAGGGCGGCATAGACCCAGAAGGTCGTCTGCGCGGCCGAGACGCTCATCGTGTGGATCTTGAAGCTCATGAAGAACACCAGCCCCACGGGGGCAAGGATGACCAGCCACTTGAGCGGGCTGAGATAGATCGCCTGACCGAAGGCCGTCAGCTGGCCGTCGCTGCCGATCGCCATCTGTGCGGTGACGAATGCAGCAATACCCGTGATCGCCAGTCCGAGCGCCATCAGGTTGTAAACCTTCAGCATATAGGCGCGCAGGCCCTCGTCGATCATCGTCGCCGACTGGGCGCCAGTCTGGCCCGGTCGACTCTGGTAGTTGCGAAGTTCAGACATTGTTTCCTCTTTTCAAGCCCCGAAAAGGTTACGGTGTCGGGTTTCATACCCAGGCGCCGCTGCGGAGCTCCAGCATGCCTAGGGCCAATATGAGGTTTCCCCGCGCGCGCGACAAGACCTGCGCTCCTCAAAATGCCGTTATCGCTCGCGGATCTGGCCGGGACGCGACAGACATGCGGGCCTGGTGCGCCGCTTTCAGAGTTCCCTCAGCACTGGCGCGGCCTTCTGCCCGAGGATGCGCCATGTGCCGGCAAGCCCGATACCGATCGTGGTGACCAGCGACAGCAGGATGGTCGCCAGCGCCACATCCGGCAGGAAACTGGAAGGCAGTTTCATGATCTGGCTGAGCACGAACCAGGCAATGCCGCCGCCGGCCATCAGCGCAAAGCAGGCGGTGGCTGCACCCAGCAGGAAGTATTCGTAGGTGAAGGCGCGGATCAGCATGGCGCGCGTCGCGCCGAGCGTCTTGAGGATGACGGCGTCATGCGTCCGTGCCCTGTTGCCAGCGGCCAGTGCGCCGGACAGGACCAGGATCGAGGCGATCAGCGCGACGGCTGCGGCGGCGCGAATGGCGGTCGCCAGTTGCCCGACCAGCCGGTCGATGACGTCGAGCGCATCCTTGACCCGGACGCTGGTGATCGTCGGATAGGCCTGGGTGACCGCCTTCAGGATGGCGGCTTCGTCGGTCTGGCTCGCCTGCGGATCGCTCAGGGTCGCAAGCCACGCATGCGGCGCGCCGGCGAAGGTGTTCGGCGAGAACACCATGACGAAGTTGATCGAAAGGCTTTCCCATTCCACCTTGCGGAAATTGGCGATCTTGGCGGAGATGTTGCGGCCGAGCACGTTGACAGTCACTGTGTCGCCGAGCTTCAGGCCAAGTTCGGCGGCCTCTTCCGCCGAGAAGGATACGAGCGGCTCACCGCTGTAGTTCGCCGGCCACCAGGCGCCCTCAGTGACGGAGGCGTTATCCGGCACGGTTTCGGCATAGGTAATGCCACGATCGCCCCGCAGCACCCATCGTCCTTCCGGTGGCACGTCCATCTTGGTCACATCGATACCGTTGAAGGCGAGGATGCGGCCGCGCAGCATGGGGACTTCAACCAGCTTGCCCTTCGGCGCCTGGCCTTTGACGACGGCGCGGAAGCCGTCGAGATCGCTCTTCTGGATGTCGACGAAGAAGAAGTTCGGTGCGCGTTCCGGCAGGTTTCCGGTGAGTTCGCGCCGCAGGTTGCCGTCGATCAGGGCAAGGGCTACCAGCAGGCTCAGGCCCAGCCCAAGCGACAGGGTGACGGCCGGGGTAAGCGCGCCCGGACGGTGAATGTTGCCGATCGCCAGCCTCAGCGCGGCGGAGGGCACGCGCGGGCTGCGCTTCGCCAGATAGGCGATGCCCATGGCGACGAGACGCAGCAGCACGAAACCGGCCGCCATGGCGACGAGGAAGATCGACGCGATCCGACGCTCCTCCGAGGTCAGAATGGCCAGCGCCGCCAAGGCCGCCAGGGCCACGGCGGTCGCCGCGACATAGGGCCAGGACGGCAGACCGCGCCGCTCGAAACCCTGTTCACGAAACAGCGCGGTCGCCGGCACCTGGCGCGAATGGCCGAGTGGGATGATGGCGAAGGCGAGCGTGACCAGCATGCCGAAGACGGCGGCGAGCAGCAGGGCGGCCGGATAGAGCGTCGGTTCCGCCGAGATCGGCAGGAAACCGGACAGGTAGTAGGCGGCGATGAGCGGGGCGATCGCGCCGAGCACCAGCCCCGCGACAATGCCGATCGTCGCAACCATGGCAATCTGGAAGAAGTAGACCATGACGACAACCGAGGCCGGCGCCCCGAGACATTTCAGCGTGGCGATGACAGTCCGCTTGGAATCGAGGAAGGCACGGACGGCATTGGCGACGCCGACGCCTCCGACGACGAGCGCCGTCAGTCCGACCAGGGTGAGGAACTGCGAGAAACGCTCGATGTTCTCCGTGAGGGAGGGCGCGGCGCGGTCGCTGGTGCGGATCGACCACCCGGCATCCGGCAACTCGCTCTGCGCCTTCTGGCGGATGGCATCCGCGCTCGGCACGGGCGCGGCAAGGCGGATCTTGTAGGCATGTTCGACAAGGCTGCCGGTCTCGATCAGGCCACTCGCCTTGAGTGCTTCCCGGCTGGTCACGAGGCGTGGTGCAAAGCCGAATCCATCGGAAATGGCATCCGGTTCGGAAACGATCGAACCGGTGATGACGAAGCGTGCCTTGCCGATCAGCATTTCGTCTCCGACGGAAAGTCCGAGCCGTTCCAGCAGGAGGGGGGCAGCGACGGCGCCGAACCGGCCATCCTTGGCGGCGATCATCTCGGCGAGCGGGCGCGCCGGCTCGGCCACGAAGGCGCCGTAGAGCGGATAGACATCATCGACGGCCTTGACCTCGACGAGCGACTGGTCCGATCCGTCGGGCAGGCGCGCCATGGAGCGCAGCACGGTCGATACCGCGACGTCGCCCAGTCCGTCGAGGAAGGCCAGTTCCTTCGTGTTGGCCTCGCGATTGTTGAGTTCGAACCGCACATCGCCGGCCAGCAGCGTGCGCCCCTCGGAAGCGATCGACCCGGTGATCGCGGTCGCCACCGAATTGACGGCCGCGATCGACCCTGTACCGAGCGCGATACAAGCGAGGAAAATGTAAAAACCCTTCAAGCCGCCGCGCAGTTCGCGCAGCGCGATGCGCAAGGCAATGGACGCTCTCTTCGCCTTGGTTCTCATGCCGGCTGAGTTTCCGCGAGGCGTTCAACGGCCGCGGCATCGGGAGCGATCCGGCCGGAGGCGACGCGGACCTGGCGCGAGCAGCGCGAGGCGAGCCCGAGATCGTGGGTCACCAGCACGAGCGTCATGCCGCGCTCAGCCTGCTGGGCAAACAAGAGGTCGGCGATCTGCCGCCCGGTCTCGGTGTCGAGATTGCCCGTCGGCTCGTCGGCGATCAGCACGGCCGGCGAAGGTGCCAGCGCCCGGGCGATTGCGACGCGCTGCTGTTCGCCGCCTGAGAGCTGGCCCGGATAATGGCCGAGCCGCTCGCCAAGGCCGACGGCCTGAAGCTCGCGCCGGGCGATATCGAACGGGCTCCGAACATTGGCCAGTTCGAGCGGGATGGCAACGTTCTCAAGCGCCGTCATGTTGGCGATCAGGTGGAAGGACTGGAACACGATGCCGATATTGCGGCCCCGGAAATCGGCCAGGGCATCCTCGCCAAGCTTGTGCAGGGGGGCGCCGTTGACGCTGATCTCGCCGCTATCGAGGCGCTCCAGTCCGGCCAGCACCATCAGCAGCGTCGACTTGCCGGAACCCGAGGGGCCGACGATGCCGACAGCCTCGCCCGCGTCGATCGTCAGGTCTATGCCTTTCAGCACGTGGACGGAGGCTGCGGCGCTGCCGAGCGTCAGATCCGCCTTCTTGAGTTCGATGATGGTTCTTCTCACGCGTGTTCGCCCTATATATGTGACGCGAAGAGACCTTCACGCGCTGTTGCAGCACCTGCCAATTTAGGGAACGCCCGATGAGATTTAAAGCGATGTACCTTCATTTAGCCGTGATCGTTGGCGGACTTCTGTCCTCGGGTGTCGCAACGGCGGCCGAGACGATCCCGCTGGTCGGCTTCGGCGACAGCCTGATGGCCGGCTACCAGCTTCCCCAGGAGGATGCCTTGCCGGTCCGGCTGGAGAAGGCGCTGGTGGCGGCAGGCGAGGACGTCACGGTCGCGAATGCCGGCGTCTCCGGCGACACCACTGCGGCAGGTCTGGCAAGGGTGGACTGGTCTGTCCCGGACGGGACCAAGGGGGTCATTCTCGAACTCGGTGCCAATGACGCTTTGCGCGGCATTCCGCCGGCAGAGACGGAAAAGAACCTCGATGCAATTATCGGCAGGCTGAAGGACCGTGGCATCGCGGTCCTGCTCGTCGGCATGCTGGCGCCGCCCAACATGGGCGCCGACTATGGCGAGCGGTTCAATTCGATCTACCCGAAACTGGCACAGAAGCACGGCGTGGCTTTGTATCCGTTCATTCTCGACGGGGTTGTCACGCGATCGGATCTGCAGCTCGACGACGGCATGCACCCCAACCCCAAGGGCATCGCCGTCATGGTCGAGCGCATGACGCCGACGGTCCGGGACTTCGTGAAGGCCATCCGGGACACGCCGAAATAGGGACTTGCGCCTGTAGGCATTGCATGATTCGCTGTGTGCATCTGCAAGAAGATTCGGGGACCTCGCTATGCCGAGATTATTCACTGCCCTCGAAATTCCGCGTAGCGCGGCATTGAGCCTCTCCCTTTTGCGCGGCGGCATCCCCGGAGCACGATGGATCGATGTGGAGAACTACCACATCACCCTGCGTTTCATCGGCGATGTCGATGGCCGCACCGCCGATGAGGTGGTCGACCGGCTCGACCGGATCGACCGGCCGGAATTCAACCTCAGCTTGAACGGCATTGGCTCCTTCGGCTCGAAGAAGCCACACTCCATATGGGCCGGCGTTTCGCCTGCGCCGGAAATGTTCGCTCTCCAGGCGGAAATCGAGCGCATCTGCCAGCGTATCGGCCTGCCGCCCGATCCGCGCAGGTTCATGCCGCATGTGACGCTGGCGCGCCTCAAGTCCTGCCGCGTCGACGACGTGGTGCACTATCTCGCCGGTCGCGGCGATTTTCATACGGCGCCCTTCCTGGCGACCCGCTTCGTTCTCCTGTCGTCGAAGGAATCGGTCGGCGGCGGTCCCTACTTGACCGAGGAAGTGTTCCCGCTGCATGAGGCGCGCTCCGCCTCGAGCTTTGCCACGATGGACCTGCAGCCTGAAAAGAGCATGCTGTAGACGTCGCGGAATCCCCCGATCCCGCCATAATAGGGGTCGGGCACGTCGATGTCGGACCCGAGCGCAAAGGCGCTGAACAGCGCGATGGTTGCTGACGGTTTCGGTGGCGCCATATCCTGGAGATGGCGCAGATTGTTGCGGTCCATAGCCAGGATAAGTTCGAAGCGGTGAAAATCGGCTGGCTCCACCCGGCGGGCGCGCAGGTCGGAGATATCGATGCCATGCTCCCGGGCCACCTGCACCGACCGGCTGTCCGGCGGATGGCCATTATGCCAGCCGCCGGTGCCCGCAGAATCGGCGGGATAGAGATCGGCGCTGCCGGCCATAGCCGTCAGATGGCGAAAGATGCCTTCGGCCAGGGGCGAGCGGCAGATATTGCCGAGACAGACGAACAGAACGGGAAACGGAGTCATCTGGTTTTTCCAGGGGCGGCAGCGAGGTAGGACGATGAAATACGAGAAACTCGATCCGGCGGCAATCGCCGAAGGCCTGCGCGGCCTGCCGGACTGGTCGATTTCGGTGGAGGGCGACTCGATTACCCGCAGCTTCGTCTTTACCGATTTCGGCGAGGCCTTTGCCTTCATGACGCGCTCGGCCTTTGCCGCCGAGCGGCTCGATCATCATCCCGAGTGGTCGAACGTCTATCGCCTCGTCGACGTCACCCTGACCACTCATACGGCCAAGGGTCTGACCGAGCTCGATTTCAAGCTGGCCGCCGCCATGGATCGGGCCGCGGGGCACCACGATTGATTTCCGCCCCGGATTTCCCATATTCTTGTCGTGTCCACACACGAGGATCGAGACGCAATGGACGATATCAAGATCGGTGAAATCCTGTTGCCGGGCGACGAGGATACCCAGGCGCGCCAGGAGAGCAATGTCCGGGCGAAATTCTGGCCGACCATGAAGAAGGCCGTCCGGCAGATCCCCTTCTCCCGCGACGTGATCGCCGCCTTCTATTGCGCGACCGATCGCCAGACGCCTTTGCGCGTGCGCGGCATCCTGCTTGCAGCACTCGGCTATTTCGTCCTGCCGCTCGATGCAATCCCCGACATGTTCGCACTGGTCGGCTTCACCGATGATATTGCCGTCTTGACCACGGCGATCGCGCTGATCAACGGTCACATCAAGGAGCGGCACTACGATGCCGCCGACCAGATGCTCGCCGACGAGCCGCAGCGCGGGGCGGCTTAAGTCTCCAACGAGCGACCGATCCGCGCCTCTCGGTCGCGCCTATGCGTGACCTTTTCCGGTTGGAGCGAGCAAGAGTGCCCGGTAAAAACGGGCGAGGCCCAACTCTCGCCAGAATTCCTCATTCTAGTTCCGCCTATCGGGGGGATTGCCTTTTGTCGGACATGCCATGTCCCGGAACAAGGCGGCTTGACCCTCAATTATCGCGGTTTGCGGCCGGAATCGTTTGTTGTTGACGGTTTGGTAACGTAAATTAAGTCATACTGAATCAAGTTTTGACGATGGAATGTCCGGCTCACGATGGCTGGGCAATGGATGGACAAGCAACCGGCAGGAAGACATGTTCGTAAGAAGTAGCGTAACCGCAGTGGCAATCATCCTGGCAAGCAGCACTCTGGCTGCGGCGCAGTCGCCGACGCGTATCGAGCAGTTCAAGGCTTGGGGCGCCTATTCCTACAAGTCGAACGGGGGGAACGTGTGCTACGTCCTGTCCGTGCCGACCGCCAAGGAGCCTGCATCGGTCAATCACGGCGATATCTTCTTCGTCGTGTCACAGCGCCCGGGCCAGAACATCTCCTACGAACCGCAGGCGATGATGGGCTACGCCCTCAAGGAAACCTCCAAGGTCAACGTCACGATCGACGACCGCAATTTCGTAATGTTCGTGAAGGAAACCTCGGCCTGGGTCGAGAACGCCGCGGAAGAGCCGGCACTCGTCGCCGCCATGAAGACCGGCAAGGCGATGACCGTCAAGGCGACCTCGGCGCGCGGCACCGGCACCTCCTACACCTATTCGCTGTCCGGCATTTCGGCGGCTCTGAAGAAGATCGAAAACTGCAAGTAAGGCTTGCGGATTTCTCATGCAGGAAGGGGTCGGCGCGGAGCCGGCCCCTTTGCGTTTTGCCGCGAAGCCGGGCGAGTACGACATTCGGGGTGACGCAGGACGAAAAAACTGCTAGAGGCCCCGGAAAATGCCGGCGAAAGGGAAACTCGGATCCCGCCCGGCGCGATTTCTAGGTTCATGCAGGATCGGGTGCGATCGCCATTTCGGTGGCGGAGGCCGCACCTTTGATCGAAAGGATTCTGACGACATGGCTGTGATGGAAAGTGTGATGGGGCGCGAAGATGCCCGGCCCTCGCCGATCGCCAAGGCGGGCGCGGAACTGCCGACCCTGATCGGCGCCAGCCGCGAGGAAATGGCGGCCATGCTGCGTGACAAGGGTGTTCCCGAGCGGCAGGTCAAGATGCGAGTCAGCCAGCTGTGGAACTGGCTCTACGTGCGCGGCGTGTCCGATTTCGACGCCATGGCGAACGTGTCGAAGGACATGCGCGAGATGTTGAAGGCCAACTTCACCATCGCCCGGCCGGAAATCGTCGAGGAGCAGGTGTCGAACGACGGCACCCGCAAATGGCTGCTGCGCTATCCTCCGCGCGGTGCCGGCCGTCCCGTCGAGGTCGAAACCGTCTATATTCCCGAAGAGGGCCGTGGCACGCTGTGCATTTCCAGCCAGGTCGGCTGCACGCTGACCTGTTCCTTCTGCCACACCGGCACGCAGCGCTTGGTGCGCAACCTGACGGCCGAGGAAATCCTCTCGCAGCTGCTGCTCGCGCGCGACCGGCTCGGCGACTTTCCGGACCGTGACGTGCCGCAGGGCGCCATGATCCCGTCGAGCGACCGCAGGATCACCAATGTCGTGATGATGGGCATGGGCGAGCCGCTCTACAATTTCGAGGAAGTGAAGAAGGCGCTGCTGATCGCGACGGACGGCGACGGCCTTTCGCTGTCGAAGAGGCGCGTGACGCTGTCGACCTCCGGCGTCGTTCCGGAAATCTACCGCACCGGCGAGGAAATCGGCGTGATGCTGGCCATCTCGCTGCATGCGGTGCGCGACGAGCTGCGCGACATGCTGGTGCCAATCAACAAGAAATACCCGCTGAAGGAGCTGATCGAGGCCTGCCGCAACTATCCGGGCGTGTCGAATGCGCGACGCATCACCTTCGAATATGTGATGCTGAAGGACGTAAACGACAGCCTCGAGGATGCCAAGGGGCTGATCCAGCTGCTGAAGGGCGTGCCGGCCAAGATCAACCTCATCCCGTTCAACCCCTGGCCAGGCACCAACTACCAGTGCTCGGATTGGGAGCAGATCGAGAAGTTCGCCGATTTCATCAACCAGGCCGGCTATGCCTCGCCGATCCGCACTCCGCGCGGCCGCGATATCCTCGCCGCCTGCGGCCAGCTGAAGTCAGAGTCCGAGCGCATGCGCAAGACCGATCGTCTGGCATTCGAGGCTATGATGATCGTCGGTCACGGCGAGGACGATTGAGACCGAGACCGGTGCGACAATGCATCACGAGAAATCATCGACTCCATACCGGCACGTGAATTGATTTCAAGCGATCGCTTACCTAAGACGATCTGCGGCACACCAACCTTTTGGAGGCATTCATGCGCGCCACCCTACTCGCACTTTTCGCTGCTACCGCCCTGATCCTGCCGGCCAAGGCCGAAGAAGTCACGGTCGCCGTCACCGCCATCGTCGAACACCCGGCACTCGACGCCGCCCGCGATGGCATCAAGGAAGCCCTGGCCGAAGCCGGATACAAGGAAGGCGAGAACCTGAAGTTCGTCTACGAGTCCGCCCAGGGCAACCCGGGCACGGCCGCGCAGATCGCCCGCCAGTTCGTCGGCGACGCCCCGAACGTCATCGTGCCGATCTCAACCCCCTCCGCCCAGGCCGTCGTCTCCGCGACCCGCGATATCCCGGTCGTCTTCACCGCCGTGTCGGACCCGCTCGGCGCAGAGCTGATCAAGGACATGCAGAAGCCCGGCGGCAACGTCACCGGCCTTTCCGACATGTCACCGGTTGCCGACCATGTGGCGCTGATCAAGGAAATCACCCCGAACGCCAAGTCGATCGGCTTCATCTACAACACGGCCGAGGCCAATTCGGTCTCGACGCTTGCCGCCCTGAAGGCGGAAGCCGAGAAAGCCGGCCTGACCATCGTCGAATCCGTCGCCACCAAGTCGGCTGAAGTGCAGGGCGCCGCACGTGCGCTCGTCGGCCGCGTCGATGTCATCTACGTTCCGACCGACAACACCATCGTCTCGGCCTTCGAGGCAGCCGTCGGCGTCGCCGAGGAAGCCAAGATCCCGCTCTATGCCGGCGATACGGATTCGGTGAACCGCGGCGCGCTGGCCGCCCTCGGCTTCAACTACTTCGACGTCGGCAAGCAGACCGGCGAGATCGTCGTTCGCGTGCTCAAGGGTGAAAAGCCGGGCGACATTCCGGTCCGCGTCGCCGCCGGCACCGATCTGGTGATCAACAAGAAGGCGGCGGCCAAGATGGGCGTGACCTTCCCGGAAAGCATCACCAGCCGGGCCACCAAGACGATTGAATAATCTTCGACAACCGGGGCCGTGTTCGCGCGGCCCCGCCAACTGCCTGCGCACATCGCCGCGCGAACCGGCGGTGCGTGGCCTACAAGGACTTCTCCACCGTGAGCCAAATCGCCTTCTGGGGTGCCGTTGAGCTGGGCCTGGTCTTCGCCTTCGTGGCGATCGGCGTCTATCTCGCCTTCCGCGTCCTCGACTTCCCCGACCTGACCGTCGACGGATCCTTTCCGCTGGGGGCAGCCGTCGCCGCCGTTCTCATCATCGCCGGGCTCAACGCCTGGGTCGCCACGGCCTTTGCCATGGTTGCAGGTTCCGCCGCGGGTCTGGTGACGGCGATCCTCAACGTGCGGTTCAAGATCCTCAACCTGCTGGCCTCGATCCTGACGATGATCGCGCTGTTCTCGGTCAACCTGCGCGTCATGGGCAAGCCGAATGTCGCGCTGCTCAACCAGGAAACGATGCTGACGCCATTCTATGGCCAGGGCATGCCTGAATTTCTCGTGCGCCCGCTCTTCATCTTCCTGCTGGTGGTCGCCGTCGTCTTCCTCGTCTGGCGCTTCCTCGAAAGCGATGCGGGGCTGGCCATGCGGGCGACCGGCGCCAATGCGCGCATGGCGCGGGCGCAAGGGGTCCAGACCGACAGCCAGATCTATCTCGGCATCGCCCTTTCCAACGCGCTGGTAGCGCTTGGCGGCGCGCTTTTTGCCCAGACCAACGGCTTTGCCGACGTCACCTCCGGCGTCGGCACGATCGTCGTCGGCCTTGCCGCCGTGATCATCGGTGAAACCCTGTTCGGCAAGCGCGGCCTGCTGATCGCCCTGATCGGCTGCGTCTTCGGCTCGATCGCCTATCGCCTGGCGATCCAGCTGGCGCTGTCGAGCGACGTGCTTGGCCTCAAGGCCTCCGATCTGAACTTCGTCACCGCCGTGCTCGTCGCCATCGCGCTCGTCCTTCCCAGACTGCGCCGGGGAGGAGTATCGGCATGATCGCGCTTGAAAACATCGAAGTCGTGTTCGGCCGCGGCACGCCGCTGCAGAAGCAGGCGCTGAAGAACGTCAACCTGACGATCGAGACCGGCTCCTTCGTCACCGTCATCGGCTCCAACGGCGCCGGCAAGTCGACCCTGCTCGGCGTTCTCGCCGGCGACGTGCTACCGACGGCCGGCCGGGTCACGATCGGCAAGACCGACGTGTCGCGCAAGACGACGGCGACGCGCGCCGGCCTCGTCGCCCGTGTCTTCCAGGATCCGCTCGCCGGCAGCTGCGGCGCGCTGTCGATCGAGGAGAACCTCGCGCTCGCGTCCCAGCGCGGCAAGCGGCGGGGGCTCATGTCGGCGCTCGGCGGCGCGCGGCGCGGCGAATTCCGCGACCGCATCGCCTCGCTCAATCTCGGCCTGGAAAACCGCATGGCGGACCGCATGGACCTGTTGTCCGGCGGACAGCGCCAGGCGGTATCGCTGGTGATGGCGACGCTGGCCGGCTCCGAGGTCCTGCTGCTCGACGAGCATACGGCGGCGCTCGATCCGGGCATGGCCGAGTTCATCATGGGGCTCACCCAGTCGATCGTCTCGGAACGCAAGCTGACGACGCTGATGGTCACCCATTCGATGCGCCAGGCGCTCGACTTCGGCACGCGCACGATCATGCTGCATGCCGGCGAGATCGTCCTCGACGTGGCCGGCGACAATCGCAAGGACCTGCAGGTCGAGGACCTGATCGACATGTTCCGCCGCATCCGCGGCCAGACGCTGGACGACGACGAACTGCTGATCGGCTGATTCGACCGTGGCAAGACGTGAAAAAGGCGCCGGCCCCCAGGGGCTCGGCGCCTTTCCTTTTCAGGCTTGTCGGTTCAGCGTGCCTGGGTGAACAGGATCTTGACGGCGAAGATCGAGAACACGCCGGCAAACGTGTAGTCGATGGCACGCAGGACCTTGCGGTTGGCCTGCAGCCAGGAGGAGAGAACGTCCGCCATGAAGATGATGGCAAGGCCGATCGGCAGGGACAGGATAATCGACCAGATGCCGAGGAAGAGCAGCTTGCCGGTGACGTTCGGGTCGCTGGCGCTGACGAACTGCGGCAGGAAGGTCATGAAGAAGATGATGACCTTGGGGTTGAGGAGATTGACCCAGAGCCCGTTGAGGAAGGCCTTGGAGGGCGAAGCCTGACGCTGGCCGTCGGCCCGGATGACGAAGTTGGAACCGTGGCGCACGGCCTGGATCGCCAGCCACAGCAGATAGCCGGCGCCGCCGGTCTTGAGGATCAGGAAGGCGGTCGGCGAGGCGACGATCAGCGCCGAAATGCCGAAGGCCACCAGCATGGTGTGGATCGAGATGCCGAAGCTCGTGCCGGCCAGCACCATCAGGCCGGTCGCCCGACCGTCGCGCAGCGAACGGCTGATCCACAGAGTCATGTCCGGCCCCGGCGTGATGGCGAGCAGCAGGATCGCAAGGCTGAAGGCGAGGAAGGTTGGCAGGCTCGGAAGGAATTCCATGGCGCGGTTCCGCAACGAAGAGAGCCCGGTATGGGCGACGCAGGTTGCGTCTTCCATACCGGGCTCCGCGTTGCTTGCCAATCGGGCTTATTCGCCGGCGAGATAGGCCTTGAAGCGATCGGCATGGTCCGGATGCCAGCGCGACAGCGGCGGGCGATTCTCGACGATGTCGCCGGCGGCCCAGAGAATCCGCTTCTGATCGGTCGCCCGGTCCACGTCATTGTCGGGGCAGAGAATGTAGAAATCGCCGCGACCGATGCTTTCCAGCATGAAATCCACCGTCTGCTCCGCCGTCCAGGCGCCGTCCGGCTTGGCGGTGCGCCCATTGGCCGTCAGCGATGTGAAGACGAAGCCGGGGATCAGCAGGTGCGCCGTGACCTTGCAGTCCGGCGTATTGCGCAGCTCGTGTTGCAGCGCTTCGGTGAAGGCCTTCACGCCGGCTTTCGAAACATTGTAGGCCGGATCGCCGGGCGGCGTGGTGATGCCCTGCTTGGAGCCGGTGTTGATGATCAGCGCCGGTTCGCCGTGACCGATCATGTGCGGCCCGAAGGTGCGCGTGCCGTTGATCACGCCCATCAGGTTGACGGAAAGCACATTCTCCCAATTGGCCTGCGGGCCGAACAGGCTGCTGCCCGGCTGGATGCCGGCATTGTTCATCAGCACGTGGATCCGGCCGAAGCGCTGGATGACCGCCCGTTCGAGCGCCTCCAGCTCGTCGATCTTGCCGACATCGGTTTCGATCGCGACGACATCGGTGTCGGGGTGGGCGGAGAGCGCCGCGACCTGCTGGCAAGCCTCGGCGAGCCGGTCTCCGCCGAGATCGGCGAGCACGACGCACATGCCGCTTCTGGCGAAGGCCTTGGCAGCGGCAAGCCCGATCCCGGAAGCGGCACCGGTGACGACAGCCACCTTGCCGCTGGCGATTGCTGGATGTTGCATGTCGATGTCCCTCTTCGTTTACAGTCCAAGACTGGTGATATGGGGTCTGTTGCAGCGCGGGTCAAACGCGAAGGGCCGCGCAAGCCTTTTCGCAGGCCCGCTGCGGACCATGGCCTCTTCCCCTTGCGCGGCGCGATAATCTCGCTAAAAGTGCCGCAAACCAAGGGCCCTGGTCGATGCGGCTCAACGCTCACGAACGGACTTTCATCATGGCATCGCATAAAGACGTGAAGAAGGTCGTCCTCGCCTATTCGGGCGGGCTCGACACTTCGATCATCCTCAAATGGCTTCAGACGGAACTCAACGCCGAAGTCGTGACCTTCACCGCCGACCTCGGCCAGGGTGAAGAACTCGAGCCGGCCCGCAAGAAGGCCGAGATGCTCGGCATCAAGGAGATCTTCATCGAGGACGTCCGCGAGGAATTCGTCCGCGACTTCGTTTTCCCGATGTTCCGCGCCAATGCCGTCTATGAAGGCGTCTACCTGCTCGGCACCTCGATCGCCCGCCCGCTGATCTCCAAGCACCTGATCGAAATCGCCAGGCAGACCGGCGCCGACGCGATCGCCCATGGTGCGACCGGCAAGGGCAACGACCAGGTTCGCTTCGAGCTCTCGGCCTATGCGCTGAACCCGGACATCAAGATCATCGCTCCGTGGCGCGACTGGTCGTTCAAGAGCCGTACCGACCTGCTGGAATTTGCCGAACAGCACCAGATCCCGGTCGCCAAGGACAAGAAGGGCGAGGCCCCCTTCTCGGTCGACGCCAACCTCCTGCACTCCTCCTCCGAGGGCAAGGTTCTCGAAGACCCGTCCGTCGAGGCGCCCGAATACGTGCACATGCGCACCATCTCGCCGGAGGCTGCTCCCGACAAGGCGACGATCATCAAGGTCGGCTTCGAAAAGGGTGACGCAGTCTCGATCAACGGCGTTCGCATGAGCCCGGCAACGATCCTCGCCAAGCTCAACGACTATGGCCGCGACAACGGCATCGGCCGCATCGACCTCGTCGAGAACCGCTTCGTCGGCATGAAGTCGCGCGGCGTCTACGAGACCCCCGGCGGCACCATCCTGCTGGCCGCCCACCGCGCCATCGAATCGATCACGCTCGACCGGGGTGCGGGCCACCTCAAGGACGAGCTGATGCCGCGCTATGCCGAGCTCATCTATTACGGCTTCTGGTTCTCGCCGGAACGCGAGATGCTGCAGGCGGCGATCGACCTCAGCCAGCGCCATGTCGAGGGCGAAGTCACGCTGAAGCTCTACAAGGGCAATGTCATGGTCATCGGCCGCGAGAGCGAAAAGTCGCTCTACTCCGACCAGCTGGTTACCTTCGAGGACGACCAGGGCGCTTACGACCAGAAGGACGCCGCCGGCTTCATCAAGCTCAACGCGCTGCGCCTGCGCACGCTGGCCAAGCGCGACCTCAAGGGCTAAGCAGCCCCGCGCGAAGTGTCACGAACCCGCCGTTGTGGCCGCAACGGCGGGTTTTTCATTCCCTGCGACGGTGCTGCCGCCGAGGGCCAGTGCTGCGATGGGTGATCGCTACGCCACACGAATGGCAAAATTGGCAAGTACGGGTTCGCAAGTGACAAAGCGTTCGAACGACGACGTGGTGGAAATCGCCATCGCCAGCTATCCCGAAGTCTGGCGAGCGGCCGTGCATGGCCTGACGGACATGTTTGCGGTGGCGCAGAGGCATGACCATCAGCAATCGACATCGGAACGGCGGCGGCTGAGGGTCAGCCACTACGAACTCGACGAAGCCGGCGCGGTTTCAAAGGTGTTCGATACGCATCCATCCGAGACGCAACGCAAGCCGGTCGCGGTGGTGCTACCGCCCACCATGGGCGACGAACTACCCTTCGGCGAGAGCATGGGCGGCTTTCCCGAATGGATCCGCACTCATCATCAGGCAGGCGCCATCATCTGCTCGGCCTGCGGCGGCGCGTCGCTGCTGGCGCAAACCGGGCTCCTGTCGGGACGTTCCGCCACGACGCACTGGCTGCATGGCGAAGCGATCGCCAAGCGTCACCCGGATGTCCGCATCGACACCGACAAGATGCTGCTGGACGAAGGCGACATCATCACCGCGGGCGGGATGATGGCCTGGACGGATCTGGGCCTGCGCCTGATCGACCGGCTGCTCGGGTCGAACGTCATGCTGGCGACGGCGCGCTTCATGCTGATCGATCCCGGTGCGCGCGAGCAAAGCTTCTATTCGAAATTCGCTCCCCGTCTCGATCATGGCGACACGGTGATCCTCGAAATCCAGCATTGGCTGCATGGAGCCGATGCCAAGGGGCTTGGCGTGCCGGCGCTCGCAGAGCGGGCTGGACTTGGCGAGCGAACCTTCCTGCGCCGGTTCCAGAAGGCGACGGGCATCAATCCGACCGACTATGCGCAACGCCTGCGCATCGCCAAGGCGCGCGACCTGCTGGAGCAGTCCAGCCTGGCGATCGAGCAGATCGCCTGGGCAAGCGGCTATGAGGACGCCAACGCCTTCCGCAAGACCTTCCGCAAGATCGTAGGCGTTTCGCCCGGAGAATACCGCATGCGCTTCTCGATCGTCGGGCCAAAGACGACGGACGAGGCGGAATTCTGATTCCTTGACCTGCGGCACGAACCGTCGAGGCCGGGCGGCACTGTAGACTTACTGCGGTGAAAACAGGATCTGCGACTGAAGCCTTAGACTGAGTGCAAACCGGCGATAGAGCCACACGGCATGGGCAAGCCTCTGCGCGGGAAAGCTGTGGCAACGCCAAAGAGGATCACGGGAAAATCTCGTCATCCCACCAGATCTTCGATCTTCATCGTTGCCCGGCTAAAGATGCGGCATCTTTCACAATCATTGGCTCGCCCCGCAGCCTGCGGAGCGGCGATTTCTCGTCCGTAGGTCAACATTCGATCAAGCACGAGAATCTGCGCCAGGCCCCTCTGCCTTCATCAAAGTGTCTTGCAAACGAACTAGACGGAGAGTGCAAATGCAATCAAAATTGCAAAGGACATAATTCATGTTACAGAAATTGCACAAATTGGCTGGCGTAAGCCTCGTCGCCCTTCTTGCCACGGTCGCTTCGGCGCAAGCGGCAACCACGGTTCAGTTCTGGCACAGCTTCAACAAGAGCAATGGCGAGACTCTGGAAAAGATCATCGCCAATTTCGAAGCCGAAAATCCCGACATCGACATTCAGGGCGAGTTCATCGGCAACTATAACGACATTGTTGCCAAGCTGCAGGCCGCCATTCCCGCCAATCGCGCCCCGGACGCAGTCATCCTCGAGGTGACCCGCTATGGCCTGTTCGCCAACAACAGCATCCTGACTGACATGACGCCCTATTTCGATGCCGATCCGCTGAAGGCCGATCTCTACGGCTACGCTCGCGAAGTCGGCATGATCGACGGCAAGTCCTATATCGTACCGTTCAATTCCTCGACGCCGGTGCTCTACTTCAACAAGGACATTTTCACCCGCGCCGGCCTCGCCGAGGATACGCCGCTCAACACATTCGACGAAATCCTCGCGGCCGCCAAAACCATCAGCGAAAAGCTCGGTTCGGAAGGGATTTCCGGCATTGCCGCGCCGGGCCAGTTCGCCCGCTGGGGCCTCGTCATGGCCAATGACAGCGAGTTGGTCGAGCCGACGACCGGCGATATCCTGCTCGACAAGCCGAACACGATCGAAGCCTATCAGTGGATGGCTTCGCTGGTGCATGAACACAAGGTCGCCTCGCCCGACGGCGTCACCGACGAGGATGTCGGTCGCGACGCCTTCCTGGCCGGCAAGGTCGGCATCATGATGAACTCGACCGGCAACTATGGCGGCGCCAAGAAGGCGATTGGCGACAATCTCGTCGTCCGCCCGATGCCGTGCAACAAGATCTGCTCGGTCCCGATCGGCGGCGCCGGCATCGGCATCCTGTCGACAGCCTCGAAGGAAGTCCAGGACGCCGCCTACAAGTTCGTCAGCTATGCCGCCTCGCCGGAGGCCAACGCGACCTGGTTCGCCGCGACAGGCTACCTGCCGATCAACAAGAAGAGCGTCGAGCTTCCGGTCGCCAAGGAAGCGCTCGCCACCCAGCCGGGCATCGACGTGGCCATCAAGTCGTTGCCGAACGCCCATGGCCGCGCCCGCACCACGGTCGTTAGCTGGATGCGCACCACCGAATACAAGATGTGGGACGCCATGGCGCTCGGCCAGCGTGGTGTCGAGGAAACGATGAAGGACTTCGCCGCGCAGACCCGCGAGGAAGACCAGCGCGCCAGCAACTAAGAAATCCCTCCAACAGGGACCGGTGGGTTTTCGTCGAAACCCGCCGGTCCGGTCATCGCCATGCTCCGCAAGCTCACACCCTATCTGTTCGTCGCGCCGCTGATGATCTTCATCGCGGTGTTCACCTATATTCCGATCGCCACCAGCCTCAATCTCAGCGTCCGGGAATGGAATTTCCTGTCGCCGGACATGCCGTTCGTCGGCTTCGAGAACTATCAGCAGCTTCTCGCGTCGCGCGATTTCTGGAATTCGCTGTGGGTCACCACGGTGTTTGCAGTCCTGTCGGTCCCGCTTCGGCTTGCCCTGGCGCTGGCGATTGCCAGCTATGTCGCCAGCGAGGCTCTTCCGTCCCGCCTGTTGCGCGGCGCGCTATTCCTGCCCTCCGTCACCTCGGCCGTGTCGATCGCGGTCGTCTTCTCTTGGGTGTTCTCCACCGACTACGGCATGATGAACGCGCTATTGGCAAAATTCGGCGTCGGTCGGGTGCCCTGGCTGCAGGACCCGCAACTGGCGCTCGGCGTGCTGATTTTCGTCAATACCTGGAAGCAGCTCGGCTATGACGTCGTCATCTACATCGCCGGCCTGCAGGCCGTGCCTCAGGAACTCTACGACGCGGCAGCCGTCGATGGCGGGCGGCGCTTCCATGTGTTTCGCCGGGTGACGCTGCCGCTCGTCATGCCGACCACCTATTTCCTGCTCGTGATCTCGGTGATCGAGGCCTTCCAGGTGTTCACCATCGTCAGCGTCATGACGCATGGCGGGCCGGCCGGGGCGACCGATCTTCTGGTTCACATGCTCTACCGCATCGGCTTTTCGCTGTTCGATATCGGCCGGGGTTCGGCGCTGGCCGTCCTGCTGTTCGTCTTCCTGATCGTCCTGTCACTGGTCAAGGCCCGCGTGATCGGCCGGAGAGTACACTATGAAGCCTGATAATCCCTTCCTCATCGGACTTGCCCTTCTTGCCGGCCTGGCCTTCCTCTCACCGGTCCTCTACTCCATCTGGATGTCGTTCCAGACGGCCGACGCCTACTATGCCGGCACGATGCAGTTCACGCTCGACAACTATGTCCGCGCTGTCGGGCAGTATAATTTCGCCCGCTATCTGTTCAACAGCATTCTCGTCTCGGGCGTGGTGACGATCCTCAGCATGACGTTCGCGACCATGGCCGCCTTCGCCTTCGCCAGATACACCTTTCGTGGCGGCGACCTCTTGTTCGGGGCCACGGTTGCGACGCTGATGATCCCGAGCCATATCAGCCTGATCCCGAACTATCTGACGCTGGCCAAGGCCGGTCTGCTCGATACCTATGCCGGTCTCATCCTGCCGGCCATTTCCAACGGCTTCGCCGCCTTCTTCCTGCGCCAGTATATCCGCGGCATTCCAAAGGCACTGGACGAGGCGGCCTATATGGACGGGGCGACGCCGCTGCAGGTTCTCTGGCGTATCATCGTGCCGATCTCCCGCCCGGCCATCCTCTCGATGGGGCTCTATGTCTTCATCACCGAATGGAACAACTACATCTGGCCGCTGGTCGCGATCGGCAAGGAAGACCTCTACACGCTGCAGGTCGGTCTGGCTCGGCTCTACCGTGTCAATCCCGGCGAGGGCCTGATCGACTGGCCGCTCGTCATGGCGGCCTCGACGATCACCATCCTGCCGGTGCTCCTCGGCTTCCTGCTGGTCGAGCGACATCTCGTGCGCGGCATTACCATGGGCGCCGTCAAGTAATTCAAAATGGAAAAGCACATGACTCGTATCGCATCGCATCGCGGTGGAACACTTGAATTCGGTGACAGCACCCCGCAGGGCTTCATCGCCACCGCCCGGATGGCGCTGGAGGAAGTCGAGTTCGACGTCCACCCCACAGTCGACAGGGCCATCATCGTCCACCACGATCCCACCCTCGACGCCACCACCGACCGTAGCGGCGCCATTGCCGGCCTCACCGAGTTTGAGGTGAAGGGCGCGACCATCAATTACGGTGCGGGCGGGCACCCGCTGACCCTGCAGGAACTCTGCAGCATCTTTTCGCGCAGCTCCGTCGATTTCCGATGCGAGATCAAGCCCGGCGCCGATGGCCGGCCTTACCCGAATTTCGTGCCGGATGTGGTCGAAACCCTCGATCGGCACGGGATGCTGGGCCGTACGACCTTCTCCTCTTTCCTGGTGGAGGTGCTCGACCTGCTCGACGCCGAGACAGACCGCCCGAAGCTCTGGCTCGTCAGCCAGCCGGTCTTGCACCAGCTCGGCGCCGCCGCGGTGATCGAGACCGCCATTGCCCACCGCATTCCCGAAATCGGCGTCCATGTGGACATGGCGGACGCGCAGCTGAAGACAGCGGTTCAGGCCGCCGGCCTCGACTTCGGTTGTTGGGCAGCCCACAGCGCCCAGCAGATCGAGAAGGCGCTGGCTTTGGGCGTCAAGGTCTTCACGACCGACCGCCCGAGCCTGGCAGTCGCCATCCGTGCGCAAAAGAGCAAGGAGCAAGATTGATGAGTGGCATTTCCCTGCGCGGTATCCGCAAGGCCTACGCCCGCGGGCCGGAGATCCTGCATGGCGTCTCCATGACCATCCAGCCAGGCGAGTTCGTGGTCATCGTCGGCCCGTCGGGGTGCGGAAAATCTACGCTTCTCCGGTTGATCGCCGGCCTGGAGCAGGTCGATGCCGGCGAAATCGAGATCGGCGGCAAGCGGGCGAACGAGCTCGCCCCGCAGGATCGTGACATCGCCATGATCTTCCAGAACTATGCGCTCTACCCGCATATGACCGTGCTTCAGAACATTGCCTTCGGGCTTGAACTGCGCGGCGTTCCCAAGGCTGAGCGCAACGCCCGCGCCGAAAGCGTGGCCCGCACGCTCCAGCTCGAACCCTATCTCGACCGCAAGCCCGGCGCGCTTTCCGGCGGGCAGCGGCAACGTGTGGCGATGGGCCGTGCCATGGCCCGCAACACCTCGACCTTTCTCATGGACGAGCCGTTGTCCAACCTCGACAATGCCCTGCGGGTGGCCATGCGCACGGAAATCAAGGAACTGCACCGCGCCCTTGGCGCCACCATCGTATACGTCACCCATGACCAGACCGAAGCGCTTTCGCTCGCCGATCGCATTGCGGTGATGAAAGATGGAGACCTTCTGCAATTCGACACGCCGGAGGCGATCTACGACCGGCCGGCCGACCGGTTTGTTGCATCCTTCGTCGGCGCTCCGGCGATGAATTTCCTGACCGCCGATCAGGTGCCGAACTGGCAGGGCCGGCGGGACATCACCATCGGCTTGCGCCCCGAACATATTGCGATTCGGGCAGAAGAAGCCGGCCCTTCGGCGTTGCCGGTTCGCCTTCTGCTCTCCGAAATGACCGGCTCGGAAGTCATCCTGCATTGCGACAGCCCGGCCGGCCGGCTGACGCTGACATGCCCGCGAGAACAAATGCCTCGCACATCGCAGAGTCTCTGGGCGATCTGTGATCTCGACCGGGCTCTGTTCTTCGACGATGCCGATGGCCGCCGGATAGAGCTTGCGCCGCGCGTGGGACCTGCGCATGGTGCAAGGGTTGAGGCTTGAAGCATGAAGCGGGGGCGGGTGCTCCTTGAAGATACTGGACACGATGGACGAGCATAACGAGATTCCGCAGGCGCTCGGCGACCTCATCAGCCGAAACGCAACCCGATTGACGGATGCCGATGCACGCCTTCTGGGCGTCCTGATGGAGGACCCCGTCCGCGCGGCGATGGAGAACGGCAAGGTGGTTTCCTCAAGGGCCGGGGTGCATCCGGCCTCCGCCGTGCGGCTTGCCCGCCGTCTCGGCTTCAAGGGCTATCCCGAGTTTCGTTCCTTTCTCCAGGCCAATCTCATCGAGGGGGAAGGTGATTTCGAAAGCCCGGCTGCGCGGATCGCCGCGCGGCTTGTCCGCGCCGAGGAAGGGGGCCTTCTCGCTTCCGTTCTGGACAGCGAGATTGCCGCGCTGGAACAGGTGCGGACCAGCGTCTCCGATGCGGATATTCGCGCCTTTTCCCAAAGCCTGCGCGCAAGCCGGCGGGTTTTCGTGCTCGGCCGCGGCCATTCCTCGACACTCTCCAGCCTGATCGCGATCAGGCTCAAGCGATCGGGCTACGATGCGGTTGACCTCTCGGGACAGTTGAACCAGCTTGCCGAAACCGTGGCGACCCTTGGGCCGGGCGACGTCGTCTGGCTGCTGGCCTTTCGCAAAATCACGCCGATCATTCGCGAGGTGAGAAGCATAGCCCGAACCCTCGGCGCCAAAGCGCTCTTCCTGACTGACATCTTGAACGCCCGCATCGATCCGGCACCGGACCACCAGATCCTGGTTTCACGCGGCCATGCGGGGGAGTCCCAGTCGCTGGTCGTTCCCATGACCGTTGCGAATGCCGTGATCCTCGACCTCGCCGCCATTGACGATGGTCGATCGCTGCAGGCGCTGGCTGCTTTCAAGGCTTTCCGCGCGGATGGCGGCCTGTCGCCGGCACTTCTCTAGGAACTGGAAACTCGACGTGGAGGGCTACTGTTCCCGGAACGGCACACTGCGACTGCCGTCTCTGTCGAGATCCGTCTCTCCGAGACCCCACTAGATCCCCGTTTCAGGGCTGTGTGATATTTCATCGAAGCCGTCGTTGCGCCGAGGAAGGCCGGCGAGGCGGAGTTCTGATTGTGCGGTCGAGGCCCAAGCGGCCAAGGGCGGGGAGACAATTCTCGCGCCAGGCGCAAGTCCGCCTCCCCGCCCCCTCCCCGCCGTACCCGTTCGGCGGCTCGATCACTTGACCGGGATCGAGGCCTTACCGTGCTTCACGTTCGGTTCACGCGACCAGAGGCGCAGCTTGCCGAGTTCCTTGACGAAGCCGGCGACATCCTTTGCCGTAGCCAGCGCGATCACCCCTTCATCGAGACTGTCGGTAATGCCGGCCTTCTTGAGCAGCGGCATCGCTGCCTCGGCATGGCCGATGAGCTTGCAATGCTGGAAGGCGTCGGCGACGAAGTCGCGGGCCGTCGCCTCCGTTGCCAGTTCGTCCACAGCCTCCGGCGAGGGCAGGATCGCGACAGCGTCGTAGAGCACCGACGGACCGCCGTCGATCATCTGATGCGCCACGACCCAGCTGCCGTCGGAGGCCGTCACGCCGCCGACCTTCGGGGCAATGATCTCCACCGTCGCCTTTTCCTTGGTCACGGCCGCGATCAGCGCGTTGAGCAGCGCGGCGTCCACCCCGTCCGTCACCAGAATGCCGAGCTTGCGTCCTTCGAACCGCTTCGGGCCGTTCAGCAAGATGCTGAGCGCCGGCGACGGCCCGAGATCCTGGCGCGTTTCTACCGCCGCATCGGCGGGCTTCGGCATGGTCTTCAGACCGAGTTTGGCCGCAACGGTGCTGGCAAGCGTTTCGTCGATGTTCATCAGGTGCGAGACAACGCGCTCGCGAATGACCGGCGTCTCCACCTTGCTGAGTTCGAAGGTCAGTGCATTGGCGATATGGCGCTGCTCGGGCGGGGTCTGGCTGATGTAGAACTGCCGCGCCTGGCTGTAGTGGTCGGCAAAGCTTTCGGGCCTCAGCCGCATCTTCTGGCCCTGTTCCTCGGACGGGAAATGCCGGAACCCCTTGACCGGCGATTCGCGCGGCCCCTCGCCCCAGGAGTTCGGCTGGTAGTTGACCCGGCCGACCGGATTGCGCATCGCCATGTGCCCGTCCTGCTGGAAATGGGCAAACGGACATTTCGGCGCATTGATCGGGAGATGGGTGAAGTTCGGTCCGCCAAGACGCTTCAGCTGGGTATCGAGATAGGAGAAGTTGCGGCCCTGCAGCAGCGGATCGTTGGAGAAGTCGATGCCCGGCGGCACGTTCTGCGTCATGAACGCCACCTGCTCGGTCTCGGCGAAGAAATTGTCCGGCATGCGGTCGAGCACCAGGCGGCCGACAGGCTGGGGCGGCAGGATTTCCTCGGGAATGATCTTGGTCGGGTCGAGCACGTCGAAATCGAAGCTGTCGGCGAAGGCCTGGTCGAACAGCTGCACCTGCAGTTCCCATTCCGGGAAATTGCCGGACTGGATCGCCTGCCACAGATCGCGGCGATGGAAGTCGGGATCGGCGCCATTGATCTTCACCGCCTCGTTCCAGGCGACCGACTGCAGGCCGAGCTTCGGCTTCCAGTGGAACTTGACGAAGGTCGATTCGTCCTTGGCGTTGACCAGGCGGAAGGTGTGGACGCCGAAACCTTCCATGAAGCGGAAGGACCGCGGAATGGCGCGATCCGACATGGCCCACATGATCATATGCATGCTTTCGGGCGTCAGCGAGATGAAGTCCCAGAAATTGTCGTGCGCCGTCTGCGCCTGGGGAAAGTCGCGATCCGGCTCCTGCTTGGCCGCATGGATCAGGTCGGGAAACTTGATCGCATCCTGGATGAAGAACACCGGCATGTTGTTGCCGACCAGGTCCCAATTTCCTTCCCTGGTATAGATCTTGACCGCGAAGCCGCGCACGTCGCGGGCAAGGTCAGCAGACCCCTTGTTGCCGGCAACGGTGGAGAAGCGCACGAAAGCCGGCGTCTTTTCGCCCTTGCGCTGGAAGAGATCGGCCTTGGTATAGGCGGCCAGCGAATCATAGGTCTCGAAATAGCCGTGCGCGCCATAGCCGCGGGCATGCACGACCCGCTCCGGAATACGCTCGTGGTCGAAATGGAAGATCTTCTCGCGGAAATGGAAATCGTCCATGGCGAGCGGCCCGCGGGCACCGATCCGCAGCGAATTCTGGTCGTCGGCGACCGGGCCGCCTTGCGCGGTGGTCATCACCGGCGCGTCATGGGTCTCCGCCGTCTGGTGCAGTTCGCCGCCGGCGCCCCGAACGAGTGACTGATCGTGGATGCTCGCCGCGTCTGAGGGGGCTGCCTTGGTGGTCTTCTTGGCCATTGCGATTCTCCGGGAAAGAGGGACGGATGCAGGGGGGCAAACCCGGCAGCACGTCCTTTGGTTCCCCGAAATGTCCGCGTCAGGCCTCGTCCTCGTCCTTGGCAACAGCCGGCCAGTGCACCTGGTCGAGGCTCGCCAGCATGCCGTTGGCGATTTCGCGTTCGCCCATGATGACGCGGTCGGCACCCAGTTTCAGCAGATGTTCGACCTCGGCATCGGTATGGGCGCGAGCCAGGATCAGAATCGCCGGGTTGATCGCGCGCGCCTGCTGGATCACGTTGCCGGCCTCGAAGGCGTTCGGAATAGCCACGACGATGCTTTTGGCGGCGGCGATGTTGGCAAGCTCCAGCACTCGCTGCGAGGTGGCATTGCCCATGATGACCTCGGTCTTCTGACGCAGCAGGTCTTCCACCGGCCGGTCGGAATCCTCGACCACCAGGAACGCGACGCCATTGGCCCGCAGATTGTCTGAGACGATCTTTCCGACCCGGCCGCAGCCGACCACGATCGCATGGCCTGTGAGCGTGCTCGCCGTGGCAAGCCGCGGTTCTTCCTCGACCCCGGCCGTGTCCTCACCCGCCCCCAGGACACCATCCGCTCCCGCGGATTCGCCCGTAGCCAAACCCGCACCCGGCTTTTCTGCGCGCTGCGGCACCAGACGCGCCTCGATGCGAGGGATGATCCGTTCGGCGAAATAGAACATCAGCGGGTTGAGGATGATCGAAATGATCGCGCCGGCGAGAATCAGGTCGCGTCCCTCCTCGGGCAGCAGATTAAGCCCGACGCCGAGCTCGGCGAGGATGAAGGAGAATTCGCCGATCTGCGCCAGGCTGGCCGAAATTGTCAGCGCAGTGCCGGTCGGCATGCCGAAGGCGCGCACGATGACGAAGGCGGCGAGCGACTTGCCGATCAGGATGATGAAGACGACGGCAAGAACCTTGAGCGGGCTGTCGATCAGGATGTTGGGATCAAACAGCATGCCGACCGAGACGAAGAACAGCACCGCGAAGGCATCGCGCAGCGGCAGGCTCTCTTGCGCGGCCCTGTGCGACAGCTCGCTTTCCGCCAGCACCATACCGGCGAAGAACGCGCCGAGCGCCAGCGATACGCCGAACAACTGGGCCGAACCGAAGGCGACACCGAGCGCCACCGCCAGCACCCCGAGACGGAAGAGTTCGCGCGAGCCGCTATGGGCGATTGCGTGCAGCATCCACGGGATAACGCGCCGCCCGACCACCAGCATCAGGCCCAGAAAGGCGCCGACCTTGAGAAGGGTGAGCGCCAGCACCCAGCCGAGATTGAGTTCGATGCCGAGCAGACCGGCGACTGCGGTCGCGAGGGGGTCGGCATGGCTCCCACCGCCGTTATTGGCAAAGGCCGGGATCAGCACCAGCGCCAGCACCATGGCCAGGTCCTCGACGATCAGCCAGCCCACGGCGATCTTGCCGCGCTCTGTCTCGACCAGCCGCCGCTCCTGCAGGGCCTTCAGCAAAACGACGGTCGAGGCGACCGAGAGTGCAAGGCCAAAGACCAGGCCGCCGCCCATCGGCCACCCCATCAGCCAACCCATGGCCCAGCCGAGCACAGTAGCAAAACCGATCTGCACGATCGCGCCGGGCACGGCGACACCGCGCACCGACAGCAGGTCTTTCAGCGAGAAATGCAGGCCGACCCCGAACATCAGCAGGATGACGCCGATTTCCGCCAGTTCCGGCGCCAGGTGCTGGTCGGCGACGAAGCCCGGCGTGTGCGGACCGACGAGAATGCCGGCGAACAGATAACCGACGAGCGGCGGCAGTTTCAGCCGGTGGGCGACATAGCCGAAGGCGAAGGCCAGCACGAGACCGCCGACGATGGTGGAGATCAGGGGTGTTTCGTGGAGCATCAAACCTCGCTGGAAATATCACATGGAAAATGCCATATATTGTTTATATCAACCAATATGGGCAGCATGGAACCATGGGTCAAGGCACGCCGTCTCCGATTCTCACGCCTGCGCTCTGTCGCGCGGCGCGCGGCATGCTCGACTGGACGCAATCGGACCTTGCCGAGCATTCGCAAGTGTCGCGCAGCACGATCCGCGACTATGAAGGCGCCCGGCACGAACTGCATCGCCCCACCGCAGCACAGCTGCTGCACGCGCTGGAAGAGGGCGGCGTCATCTTCATCGAAGTCGAGGGCGTCGGCATTGCACTTGCCGAACGGCGCTGAGCGGCAAGCCATGCCCGCATGGTCCGGCTGTCAGCCTATTGCGCGGACAAATCCCGAAGACCGCGCGACAGGCGGTTCATCGGCTCCACCCCGTCTTGCGTGACAAGGAACTGGTCCTCGATCATCAGCGCGCCAAGGCCCTGCGCATAGAAGGGCGCCTCGAGCGCCACGACCATGCCCGGCAGGATGAGCTCCGGACTGTTGGCGGAAAAGAACGGCCATTCCTCGATGCCGACGCTGCCGCCGACCGAATGGCCGAAATGGCCGCGGAAATATTCGGTGAAGCCGTCCCTGCGCATCGAGGCCAACATCGCCGCATGCACCGCACCGAATCGGTTGCCCGGTTTGAGCACGTCGAGGCCGGCGGCGAAGGCGTTTTCCAGCGCAGCGAAGATGCGTTGCGCAAGCGGTGCCGGCGGTCCGAAGCAGAAGGTCCGCGCCCCGTCGGAGGAATAGCCGTCGACCAGCGTGCCGACATCGGCCTTGATCAACGCGCCCGGCTTCACCACCGCGTTCATGTCAGAAAGATCAGGGCCGACGGAGATGAAATCCCAATGTCCGCTGAGAGAAAAGCCGCCAGCCGCGGCCGTCGCCTGGGCGCCGTCCTTCCAGGCCGCGGACAGATCGCCAAGCGAGACGCCGGGCGCGACAATCGCGGCCATCTGCGAAAGCCCGCCCTCCGCAGCCATCGCCGCACGTCGCAGGCATTCGATCTCGCGCGGCGACTTGACGGCGCGCAGCCGCCTGAGGACTTCCGAGCCGTCGGTGAACCGCACCTCAGGCAAAGCGCGCTTCAGCTGGTCGAAATCGGCGGCGGGCATGAATTCGAGATCGACGCCGATCCTTCCATGCGCCAGGCCACGTGCATCCAGAATGTCGCCGAGCAGCGAAAAGCAGGCGGAACGGTCGAAGGTTTCCGGCCGCGAGCCGCTGCGACCCTGGTCGCGATAGGCGCCATCCACAGCCGCTGGATCGACATCGGCTCGACCGGCAAGGGCGGACAGATCAACCATGTCGATCCAGATACGGTGCGTCGCCAGATCCACATCCGGCGCCGCCTTGCGGATCTGGCCCGCCGCGTGGTCGCTGGCAACGGCCGCGATCCGGCTGCCGTGATCCGCCGGCACCAGGGCGATCGCCGGTCCGGCCCGACCCCACATCATGGCGACGCCGGCCGGAGCACCGACGGCATAGCGGAACGCTTCCGGCTGGAACAGCGCGAGCGCGTCGATCCCCGCCTCCTGCATCAGGCGCTCTGCATGGTGGCGGTCGATGTCGGTCACGGGCGTCGTCTCCTTGCGCGGCGGCTGCCCGACGGCACCGCTTCATCCGGCAAGGGATTTAGCCGCGATCCCGCGGCATGGAAAGATCGAGCCTGCAATCTGGGCGGCGCGGTCGGCCATGCCAGGCATTCTCTTCCCGTCGGCACTCGAAATCTTGGCCCGCGCATACTATCTCTGGCAAATCTTCCGAAGCTGTTTACGATTCGGCACGAGGATGGCTTTTTTGTCTCCGGTCAGCCGCCGGCAGCCTGCGGAACAGAGCATGAGATACTACTTGGGAGGGCTTGCCGCCCGCCAGCGCAACGAGGACAGCGACCGCCACCTCGCCCTATACCTGACCTTCGTGGCCGGTGCGGTGAACGCCGGCGGCTTCATGGCCGTGCAGCAGTACACTTCGCATATGTCGGGCATCGTATCGGCCATCGCCGACAACATGGTGCTCGGCAATCGGTTCCTGGTCGTCATCGGCGCATCCTCGCTCGCCGCCTTCATTGCCGGTGCCGCCACCTCGGCAATCCTGATCAATTGGGCCCGCCGGCGCGCACTCGAATCCGAATATGCCCTGCCGCTCGCCGTGGAGGCGCTGCTCCTGCTGATATTCGGCCTGTCCGGTCTGTTCCTGGCGCCGGGCTCTTCCTCCACCATCCTCCTGACCATCAGCCTGCTGTGCTTCATCATGGGCCTGCAGAATGCCATCATCACCAAGCTGTCCGGCGCGCGCATCCGCACCACGCATGTCACCGGCCTGGTGACCGATGCCGGCATCGAGATCGGCAAGCTCCTCTATCGCAACGACCCCGCCCGGACGGATCTGGCGCCCGTCGTTGCCGACGGCGCCAAGCTCGCCCTGCTTCTGTCGCTGATCGGCCTGTTCTTCTCCGGAGGCATTGCCGGCGCCCTGCTGTTCAGCCATTTCGGCCTGCCGGTCGCAGCCCTTTTCGCCCTGCCGCTTGGTCTCTTCGCGTCTTTCCCGCTCGCCGCCGACATCAAGCAGCACTCCGCCCGGAACGGTTGAGAACAGCGCGCTGTGCCGCCGATGGAACAGGGGCAGGCGCAAGCCGATATGGCTTCCGGGATTCAACCGAAAATGAGCAATTCGACGAAATTCGAAACTAAAAGTTGACATCGAAGGTGCAATCGCCTATTTACAGCTTGTCGATATTTGCTTGTTTGACTTTTGTTTTAGCACCCTGACGCCGTGCCCCGACGAACTTCCCTTCAGAAAAGATCGAGCTACCCAGCCGACCGCGCAACCGCGCGGCGGGATCAAAGTATTGCTATGAAAGGGTTCGCTATGACCACTGGCACAGTTAAATGGTTCAATTCCACCAAGGGCTTCGGCTTCATTCAGCCTGACAACGGCGGCCCGGACGTTTTCGTCCACATCTCCGCTGTCGAGCGGGCCGGTATGCGCGAAATCGTCGAAGGCCAGAAGATCGGCTACGAGATGGAACGCGACAACAAGTCGGGCAAGATGTCCGCCGGCCAGCTGCAGGCCGCCTGATCGATCTTTGTGCTCTCGGGTGACCACGGATGTACTGGCACCAAAGAGGGCGCGGGAACAATGAAAGGTCAGGCATTTTGCCTGGCTTTTTTTTGGCCGAAAGACCGGCACCGCCATCAAACCATCGAGGATCAAAGCCATGACAGAGACCCAGAGCAAGGCTCGCATTCAGGCCGAAGCGGCCTTTGGCAAGACACAGTCGCAGTTTCTGGCAAGAAGCCGGATCATCTCCGAGAACGACGCTGTCGTTCAGGAACGCGATGAAAAGACGATGCGCCTCCGCGCTTTGCGGATGGCCAAGGAAGCCGGCGCGACCACCACGCCGTCCTCGACTTCGGCCTATCCGGCCAAGGACTGACTGACGGAGCGAAAGCCGCTCCGCCCTTTGAGACCCGCGCGCGAACAACGCATGGCGCCGCAAGGTGCCCGCCGAGCACGCGACTGACAAAACCCGAACGATCCAATCCGAAAGCGGAACTTTGAAGAACACGAGAGACAACGGCCTGTCCGACCGCCGCAAGGCAACAGCCGACGCGAAGAAAATCCTTCTCGACAACTATCGCGCAGCGAAAAAAGCAGCCGAGCCGCATATCGAGGCCAAGCAGGCGGAACGCCTGGCAGTGGCAACCGCTCGCGAGGAACGCCGTGCCGAGCGGGAGCGCGCCAAGGCCGAAGAGCGCGACCGATCGCTTGCCGCAGCCAAGGCGGAAGCCGAAGCCGCCGAAGCCGCCGATCGCGCCGATGCCGAGGCACGCCTGGAAGCGGAAACCTCCCGCATCAGCCGCGTCATCGAGGACGAAGCGGCCCGCAAGGCCAAGCGCGATCAGCGCTATGCCAGCAGAAAAGCGCGTCAGAGCTGATAGGCTTCGGCGGTCCTTTGCGACGGCGGGAACTCAGCCGCACACGTTGCGATGCCTGGGGCAGGGACGCATCCCCCTGCCCTTCTGACGTATCAGCCTTTGTTCCTGCATCGCTTATCGTGACGGCGGCCTGAGCTTACTTGGCCATCGCTTTCATCACGGCGCCGACGAGACCGGTGAGCACGGCACCACCGGCCGCGCCGCCGATGGCATCGCCGAGCAGTCCGCCGAGCATGCCGCCGGCAGCCCCACCGGCCGCCGGATCGGTTCCCGTGGCGCCGCCCAGCAGGCTGCCGAGCAGCGTGCCGCCCGCGACACCGCCGAGCGCACCGCTGATGATCTTCGGCAGTTGGGTCATCGCCGCCTGCTTGAAGGCCGCGCCAACGGCCTGGCCACCGATGATACCCGCTATGATTTGAGTGATGATGGGCAGGATCGCTTCCATGTCGAAATCCCCCGAAAAGCCGAAGGCGTCATGTCTTCGGACATCTCATTGAGCCACAGATCGGCAGAAAGACAAGCGTTTGTTCCCACCGTCCGGCGATCCGCCTGAAGGCTGGCGCAGTGCGGCCGACAGGTCCATACTGATCTCGCAAAACACATGGCGTCCACGCACGCGGAGGTTCGTGAACATGTCTGAACCATCGAAAGAACCGGGACTTCTCAGCCGCGTACTGGCCGTCCTCAGGAAGCTCGGCATCGTCAAGATCGGCGGCAAGGCGGCCGTGTACAAGTCGGCGAGCGACCGGCCGGCGGAATTCCTGCCATCGGACGAACTGGACATCGACACCCCCTCATCGAAGACCGACGCCCCCTGAAGGCGGTCAAAGGTCCTACACCATCTGACTGCAGGGCGACATCATCGACAGGGTGTGCCCTCGCAGGGCATTCCCTGGCTGGCACCGGCCAATTTCTTGCCTGCGCGTCCATCACGGCTGTTTCAATTTTCCCCGATCTCTGTCACAAGCCGCGTCGGAGCGCGGCTGCTGTCATCTATAGGACAGGGCCGGGCAGGCTGATTGACGTCTCACCCGCTGCCACGAAACAACGTGACCGTTCCACTTCCATCGCCATCGCATGTCCTTCCAGCCACACCGGCCCGACCGGAAAGGCAAGACCGTGCCTGCCGTAAAGGTCCGCCCCGCTGTCGTCCGTGTCAGTGCCCTGGTACCGACCAGTAGCGATGGCGCCGTCTGCGATGATACGATAGACGAGGCCGAACACGCAGAGCCGGAATCCGACATGCCCAGCAAGCAGAAGCGTACGCGCCTTGAGAAACTTCAGAACTCGTGGACGAAGGCGACGGCCGAGGAACGCTTCCAGTTCCTCGCCTGGCTGCGTCAGGCGAATATATCCGGCGACGCCTCTGATCCGTCGCTTTGCGCGCCGCCGATCGCCAGCGGGCGCTATCTTTTGCCGTCCGCCATCGCCCGCATCCAGGCCATCATGGCCGATCGCGGTGTTGGCCCTGCCGACGTGATGGTCGAAATCGGCTTCGAGATGGACGACCCGTCGCTGGCCCGCGCGCTCGATGGAAATGCCAGCCTGCGCCTCGCGGTCGTCGCCGCCCTGGAGATCTGGCTGGTCGCCAATTCCTCTGCCGCCGCTTCCTGAAAGACCGCACCCGACGCCCGCAAGCCCACGGCAGCGGCTGCAAGGGTAAGGGCGGACGGGGAGATGGAAAACGGGGCGACGCCTCGCGCCGCCCCGGAGATTGTGAGACCCTGGAATTGTCGGGATCGGTTGCTGTCGTGTTCCGCCCGAGCTTCCGTCGATCAACGCCTCGCCGTCTTACTTGTGACCATCCGGCGGGTTCATGATCGTGCGATCGGCCTGCATCTCAAGCCACATGGCGTTGACGACGGCAAGGATCGCGGCGAGCGCGCCACATTGCGATCAATAAGATGTATTGAAGATGCGCCTTTGCGCCAATCGGTCGCGGGTGTTCAGCCGAGCGCGACGATGCGGCCGGCCCAATCGCGTTCGATCGGGCGGTGCGAGGCCATCAGGATCGCGGCCTTCGGCAGCAGATCGCGGATGCCGGAAAGAACCTGGAGTGCGGTCTTCTCGATCGCCCACAGTCTAGAGGCGCCGGGATCTGCGGTTTTCGTTTCGGGATCGGTCACGTCCAGCCTTGGCAATTCATGCATTCAGCATGGGTATTTACCCGAAAACGGCGCACCAGAGATGATTTGGATCAAGTTCTTGCGCCTCGATCACGCTCGCGGGACATAGATCAGGCGAAAACCACAAATGCCATATATTCAAAATGCTTGTTTGCGGACACCCTTGGGGATTATTCGATGCGCATCGGCATGCGGACCAATCTCGCCCCCTGAACGCTGATGTACTGCGCGGTCAATCCACATGTCACCGTTCGCAAGAGCGACATCGCAGCCGCCTGCAACGCATCGAAAAACCATCTCGCTCAGGTGATCCGCACGCTCGGCCAGTACGGCTTTGTCGACGCGACCCGGGGCCGCAACGGTGGGTTGCAGCTGATGCGCCCGCCGGCCGCGATCAACATCGGTTCCGTCTTCCGCATCTTCGAGTCCGACCTGCCGTTTGCCGAGTGCTTCAGCGCCTCCAATACCTGCCCCTCGTCGAAGCCTGCTGGCTGCGCAATGCCATCCGCGACGCGGTCGACGCGTTCTATCGTTCGCCGGACAAGGTCCTGCTGTCCGACCTCGTCGATAGCAACGACCGGCTGGCGGAACTGCTTCATTTCGAGGTGCAGAGCGGTTGCAGCCGCACCGCGGCGCAACGGCCGAAGGCGGCGAAAAGCGAAGGACCGAAGGTGCTGGACAACGCGTCAGTCTCCTGAGGTCATTCGCCCGCCGCATGAACTCATTGACAAACGTCAGCATCCTTCGGCGCTGCAGCATATTATAAGCTGCCTCCCAGAATGATCCTCCTGCAGTTTTCTGGGATGCCTCCGATGACCAAGACCAGTTTTGTCCCGAGCGACGACATTCGCTCGATGTTTTCCGCCGCCATGTCCGCCATGTATCGCACCGAGGTCCCGGCCTATGGCACGCTGATGGATCTGGTGGCGAAGGTGAATGCAGAAACGCTGAGCGCCGACCCCAAGCTGCGCGAGCGCCTGGAAGACACCGACTCCCTCGACCGCATCACGGAAGAGCGTCATGGCGCGATCCGTCTCGGCACGCCCGCCGAGCTTGCCATGATGCGCCGCCTGTTTGCCGTCATGGGCATGTATCCGGTCGGCTACTATGACCTGTCGACCGCCGGCGTGCCGGTTCATTCGACCGCCTTCCGCCCGGTCGGCGATGCCAGCCTGAAGAAGAACCCGTTCCGCATCTTCACCTCGTTGCTGCGCCTTGACCTGATCGCCGACGAGGCCCTGCGCGCCGAAGCCGAAGCAACGCTTGAAAAGCGCCAGATCTTCACCCCCGGCGCAATCGCGCTGACCGAGAAGGCCGAGCAGCAGGGCGGCCTCGACCGTGCCGACGCCTCGCGCTTCGTCACCGAAGCGCTCGAAACCTTCCGCTGGCACGACAAGGCGCTGGTCAGCCCCGACATGTATGCACGCCTGCATGCGGCCCACCGCCTGATCGCCGACGTGGTCTCCTTCAAGGGCCCGCACATCAACCACCTGACGCCGCGCACGCTCGACATCGATCTCGTCCAGGCCCGCATGCCCGACTACGGCATTGCGCCAAAGGCCGTCGTCGAAGGCCCGCCGACCCGCAAATGCCCGATCCTGCTGCGCCAGACCTCGTTCAAGGCGCTCAACGAGCCCGTCCTGTTCGAGGACAAGGACGGCAGCTGGAAGGAAGGCTCGCACACCGCCCGCTTCGGCGAAATCGAACAGCGCGGCATCGCCCTCACCCCCAAGGGTCGGGCGCTTTACGACGAACTGCTCACCGCCTCGCGCCAGGTCGTGCGCCCGGCCGCTGATGGCTCGAATGCCGCCGAATACGACAAGGCGCTGGCAGACGCCTTCGCCCCCTTCCCCGACAGCTGGGAAGCGATCCGCGCCGAGGGCCTCGGCTATTTCGCCTATTCGCTGACGGAAAAGGGTCGCAAGGCGAAGGCCGAGCCGGAGACCAGCCTCGACGCCCTGATCGCCGATGGCCTCGTCCAGTTCGACCCGATCGTCTACGAAGACTTCCTGCCGGTCAGCGCCGCCGGCATCTTCCAGTCCAACCTCGGCGACGACGCGACCCAGGATTTCGTCGCAAGCCCGAACCAGCAGCGTTTCGAACTTGACCTCGGCGCCAAGGTGCTGAACGAATTCGATCACTATGCCGGCATCGAGCAGGCATCGATCGCCGATTGCCGTCAGATGCTGACGGCCGTTCAGGCAGCAGAGTAAGAAACGACGATGATCGACCAGGCGCATATTCGGGCACTGACGGATATCCTCGGCGACAAGGGCATCGTGCAGGAGCCCGGCGCCATGGTCGCCTATCAGACGGGCGCCCGCTATGACGAAGGTCTGGCGGGTCTCGTACTGCGGCCGGCGACAACCGAAGAAGTCTCGGCCGCCGTCGCCTATTGCGTGCGGCACGGCCTGTCGCTCGTCCCGCAATCGGGCAATACCGGCCTGGTCTCCGGCTCGACGCCGGATGCCTCGGGCGCTCAGCTCGTGCTCAGCCTCGACCGCATGACGCGCCGCTTCGACCTCGATCTCGACAACCGCTCGCTGCATGTCGATGCCGGGTTCCGGCTCTCCGAGGTGAACCAGCGGCTTGAAAGCCACGACCTTTTCTTCCCGATCGACCTTGGCGCCGACCCGCGCCTCGGCGGCATGCTGTCGACCAATACCGGCGGTTCGCGCTTTCTCAAATATGGCGATGTGCGTCGCAACACGCTCGGCATCAAGGTGGTGCTGGCCGACGAAGAGGGCACGATCCTCGACCTCGCCGCGGACCTGCGCAAGAACAATACCGGCGTCGACTGGAAACAGATCTTCATCGGCACTTCCGGCGCCTTCGGCATCATCACCGAATGCGTCCTGAACCTCGAGGCCCTGCCGAAGCAGGTGGCGACCGCCTATCTTGTGCCGGCCAGCGGCGCCCATGTCATGCCGCTGCTGCGCGCCATGGAGCAGAAGCTCGGCGCCTATCTTTCGGCCTTCGAGGGCATGTCGCGAAACGCGGTCGCCGCCGCCCTCGATCATGTACCGTCGCTGCGCAACCCGTTCCAGGGCGGCGTCATCCCCGACTACGTGATCCTCTGCGAAATCTCCCGCACCTGGGAGCCGCGCGAGGGCGAGCAGGGGCTCGACGCAGTGCTGGAAACCGTGCTTTCCGAGATCTGGGAGAGCGAGGATGCGCCGCTTGCCGACGCCTTCGTCGGCCCGGCCCACGAAATGTGGGCGCTGCGCCACGCACTCTCGGAAGGCGTCAAGCACGCCGGCAAGTTGATCGCCTTCGACCTGTCCTTCCGGCGCGGCGACATCATGGCCTTCTGCGACCGCATGAAGGCCGATATGCCGGCGGCCTTCCCCGAGGTGACGATCTGCGATTTCGGCCATATCGGCGACGGCGGCGTGCATTTCAATCTGGTGGTCCCGAAGGACAGTGCGGCGACCACCGACAAGGCCTTCGAACAGCGCCTGCGCGACTGGGTGTTCGACATCGCCGTGCGCGATTTTGATGGCAGCTTCAGCGCCGAACACGCAATCGGCCGCAAGAACCAAGCCTATTACGACCTCTATACGGATGAGAAGATCAAGGACATGGCGGCCGGCCTGAAGGCGATCACCTCGCCGGGGCCGCTCGGTACGGTCCGTTTCGGATAGCACAGACATACGACGAGCACCGCTCTCGCATCGGAGAGCGACGGGAAAACGAAGAGGATGGTCATGAACATCAACAACAAGCCCGAGGACGTGGTCTTCCAGCCGGCGACGCGCATCTCGTCGATCGGCGTCTCCGAAATCCTGAAGATCGGCGCCAAGGCACAAGCCCTGAAGCGCGAAGGCCGTCCGGTCATCATTCTGGGGGCGGGCGAACCGGACTTCGACACGCCCGATCACATCAAGGAAGCCGCCTGGAAGGCCATGCAGGCAGGCCAGACCAAATATACGGCGCTCGACGGCACGCCGGAACTGAAAGCCGCGATCCGCGACAAGTTCAGCCGCGAGAACGGCGTCGATTATGCGCTCGACGAGATCACGGTCGCAACCGGCGCCAAGCAGATCCTGTTCAACGCGATGATGGCGACGCTCGATCCGGGCGACGAAGTGATCATCCCGACGCCCTACTGGACCTCCTATTCCGACATCGTCCAGATCGCCGAGGCAAACCCGGTGCTGATCGCCTGCAATGCCGAGGCGGGCTTCCGCCTGCAGGCCGCGCAGCTCGAAGCTGCGATCACGCCGAAGACCCGCTGGGTCATCCTCAACTCGCCGTCCAACCCGTCGGGCGCCGGCTACCGCGCCGAGGACTATCGCCCGCTGCTCGACGTGCTCATGAAGCACCCGCAGGTCTGGCTGCTGGTCGACGACATGTACGAGCACATCGTCTATGACGGCTTCGAGTTCGTCACGCCGGCAGCCCTGGAACCGCGCCTGAAGAACCGCATCCTCACCGTCAACGGCGTCTCCAAGGCCTATGCCATGACCGGCTGGCGCATCGGCTATGCCGGCGGTCCGCGCGACCTGATCAAGGCCATGGCCGTGGTTCAGAGCCAGGCGACCTCCTGCCCCTCTTCGATCAGCCAGGCCGCTTCCGTTGCCGCACTCAACGGCCCGCAGGATTTCCTCGTCGAGCGCAAGGCGAGCTTCCAGCGCCGCCGCGATCTGGTGGTCGCCGGCCTCAATGCGATCGACGGCCTCGATTGCCGCGTGCCGGAAGGCGCCTTCTACACGTTTTCAGGCTGCGCCGGCGTGCTCGGCAAGACCACGCCGTCCGGCAAGCGCCTCGAAACCGATACGGACTTCTGCGCCTATCTGCTGGAAGACGCCAACGTCGCCGTCGTGCCGGGTTCGGCTTTCGGCCTTTCGCCTTTCTTCCGCATTTCCTATGCGAGCGCCGAATCCGAACTCCGGGAAGCGCTGACCCGCATCGCGGATGCCTGCGCCAGGCTAGCCTGATCTGCCGGGCGGCGGGCCTTGGCCCCTGCCGCCCAGCGAGATGCCCGCTGCGACGCTTCATTGGCGACCGCAATCACCTCCGGGGGGCGGCCTGCCGCCCCCAGTTCTTCCGGAGCGCGAGAAAAGAGACGCGGATCCGTTCCTGATCTTTCCTTCTGTGCCATAGCGGCGTCGCTGGCCTTCGCCAAAGGAGATACCGAAGCCTGCGCGTCGGTGAACCATGGACTCGGTCATAGGAGCGCGGAATCCTGAGCTTCGTTCAATGGATCGAGATTTTGGTCCGCAAAGACGTCCGCCGGGACCGGCGCATGCGCGAAGGCGGGAGACGTCGCGCAATACAACACCACGCCTCGCTGCCGCATGTCTGGACAAGATGCTGAAGGCCGGCCCTCAATGGTAGTTCCCCCCGGATCCTCTGCTTGCATTCCGCGTGATTTTCCTGTGACTTGCCCTTACCAGAAGGGACACAATACGAATGGCGAAACGAGAGAGTGAATTGCAGAGGCAGCGGATGATCATCCTCGGGAACCTTCTGCCGGACTCCTTTCTTCCCTGGATCGATCGTCACGCCTCCAAGCTGGGCATTTCCCCAATCATTGCGCACGCCTCGGCAGACAGGATCGAGATCGACCTCGCTGGCCCCGACGAGCTGATCGACATGATGGAAATCGGTTGCATCCTGGGCCCGATCGACGTCTGGGTAGAGAGTATCCAACGGCAAAAGCCGGACGACCATTCTCTCTGAATTCTCGTGCGTCTCGACATTGTGCGCTTTTTTTGATCACTCATTGCCAATGTCCAATAGTTATGCAAATTTGTCTTTCGCCGACCGGCCGAAGGCCGGATACGCACGCCTGAAACCGCCCCTATTTCTTTGATTGCTCTAGGAAAAAACACCATGCACTCCGACACGACGGGCCAATGGACGCCAGTCGCACTGTCTGCCGACCTTCCGGCAAAAACGGTAATGCCGGCCCGCATCGGGGCTGAAACCATTGCATTGTGGCGAAGCGCCTCCGGGGAAGCAGTCGCTTCCGCCGACCGTTGCCCTCATCGGGGCATGCGGCTGTCGCATGGGTTCGTCCGTGGCGAGGCCCTGTCCTGCATCTATCACGGCTGGCGCTACGCCCGATCCGGCAACTGTCTGCACATCCCTGCCCATCCGGGACTTGCCCCGCCGGAAACGATCCGTGTCGCGACTTATCCCGTTGCCGAGCAGAACGGCCTCGTCTGGGTCGCCAAGGGCGCGCCGGCAGGCCAACCGCCGCGCTTCGACAAGCTCTCACCCCTCCGTTCGGTCACGGTGATGGCCGGGATCGCCGCAATCGAGGCGGCAGCCGGTGCGAAGGCCAACGCCGACGGGGCTCTGACACCGGCCGTCGCTCCGCAGGGCCTCTGTCTCCTGCTGTCCGACCTGGGAGATGGCCAGACATGCGTTCACGGACTGATTGCGCGGGATGCGACGCCGCAGCAGCGCATCGCGGCATCGCGAGAAATCGAGACGCTGCGGCGGCTCGCTGAAGAAGGCGCGACCCTATGAGCAAGACAGCAATGCTGGACGAGTGGTATCCCGTCGCGCTCCTCAGCCAGTGCGCCAGGAAAGACTACGACACCGTTCTGATGGGGGAGCCCGTCAGGATTTCCCTCGACGCGGCCGGCAATGTGAAGGTCACCGACAGCAACGGCCGCGACCTGCCGCAGCGCGCACGATACGGCCATGTCTGGACATCGCTTGGAACACCGGCGCATGAACTCTTCGACATTCCCGAGGCCGAACAGCCCGGCCGCCGCCTCGTCGATGTCGGCGTGGTGCGCGTGCGCTGCTCGCCGCTCAGAGCCGTCGAGAACTTCCTCGACATCGCCCACTTCCCCTTCGTCCACACCGATATCCTCGGGTCCGAGCCGCATACGGAAGTCGAGAACTACAAGGTCGAGATCCGTGAGGCCGAAGACGAAGTCTGGGCGACACAGGTGAAGTTCTACCAGCCGCAGGCGGCAAAATCAGCGGCGGGCGGCATCACCACCGAATACATGTACCGCGTGCCGGCACCAACCTGCTCGGTTCTCTACAAGACCTGCCCGCCACGTCCTGGCGAGTGGGATGTCATCACACTCTTCGTGCAGCCTATCGCGGAAGATCTCTGCGATGTCTGGCCGTGGATGGCACTCTATGACGACGAGACATCGATGACGGACCTCATCCACTTTCAGCAGACCATCTTCCTTCAGGACCGCTCGATCCTCGAGAACCAGATCCCTGCCCTGCTCCCCCTCGATCCCGGCATGGAGATCCCGACGCGGGCGGATCTGACCTCGGTCGCATATCGCCGCTGGCTGAAACGCCACAACTATACCTATGGCGCGCAGTTGGTAGCCCAATGAAATTATACGACTACATCCTCTCACCCAGCTGTTACAAAGTGCGCCTGATGGCAGCGCTGGTCGGCGTGAAGCTCGAACTGCGCCCCGTGGACTTTCATCCCGGCGGCGAACATCGCAGCCCCGAAATGCTGGCGCTCAATCCGGCTGGCACCATCCCCATTCTGGAAGACGGCAATGTGCTGCTGACGGAATCCTCCGCCATGCTCGCCTATCTCGCATCAAAGGCGGCACCGGAATGGCTGGGCAATGGCACGCCGGAGGAAATTGCACGAATCCAGCAATGGCTGGCCTTTTCCGCACGCCTCACCTCATCGCTCGGAGGCGCACGTCTCCACCAGATGCTGCTTGTGCCGGGCGAAATCGCCAGCCTGCAGGCCAGGGGAATTGCCGCCTTGCGGGAACTGGAGGCCGGTCTCTTCGAACAGGCCGAGCGCGGACAGAAATTCCTGGCTTCCGACCGGCCGACGATCGCTGATATCGCCTGTTTTCCATACGTGGCGCTCGCGCCGGACGGCAATGTACTGCTGGATACCTACCCCGCAATCCGCCTCTGGTCTCGCGCCCTGCGCTCCCTTGACGGCTTCATCGAAATGCCCGGCATACACAGGCTTCACGACCTGAAGCCCGAACCGGACATTGAAGCGAAGGCGACCTGAAATGAGCGGCTACCTTCTGAAAAATTGCGCAGCCGTCATCGTCAACGATGGCACCGGCCCGGTGGTTCGCCGCGATGTCGATCTTCTGACCGAGGGACCTGCGATCAAGGCAATCGGCAAGGACCTCAGCACCCTGCCGCTTCCGGCCGATACGATCGTACAGGATGCCAGCGGCTGGTTCGTCTATCCCGGTCTCGTCAACACGCACCACCACTTCTTCCAGTGCTTCGTGCGAAATCACGCCGAACTCGACTGGACGGCGCTTTCGGTCATCGAATGGCTGGACCGGATCTACCCGATCTTTTCGCGGCTGAATGAGGATTGCTTCTATCATTCCTCGGTCACAGCCATGGCGGAACTCATCAAGCACGGCTGCACCACCGCCTTCGACCATCAGTATAATTTCCCGCGCCAGGCCGGCAAACGACTGGTCGACCGGCAGTTCGAGGCCGCCGAGCTGTTCGGCATGCGCTTCCACGCCGGCCGGGGAGGCAACACGCTGCCGAAATCCGAAGGGTCGACCATCCCCGACGAGATGCTCGAAACAACCGACGAATTCATCGACGACTGTGCCCGCCTGATCGACACCTATCACGATGCCGGCGCCTTCAGCATGCGCCAAGTGGTGGTTTCCCCTTGCCAGCCGGTCAATTCCTATCGCGAGACCTTCGTCGAATCCGTCAGGCTCGCGCGCGACAAGGGCGTCTTCCTGCACACCCATGTCGGCGAGGGCGAAAGCCCCGTGATGGAAGCCCGTCACGGGCTGCGCACCGTCGACTACCTCGAGGAAATGGGCTTTGCCGGTCCAGACACCTTCTATGCCCATTGCTGGGAACTGACCCACGACGAGCTCGGCCGGATGGCAGCAAGCGGCACCGGCGTCTCCCATTGCCCCGAACCGGTCTATCTGGTGGGTGCCGAAGTTACGGATCTCCCGGCAATGGCTGCTTTGGGCGTCAGGGTCGGACTGGGCTGCGACGGCGCCGCCTCCAACGACAATTCCAACCTCATGCACTGCCTCCATTCGGCCTACATGCTGCAATGCCTCGTCGCCTCGACACGCAAGCACCCGGTCCCTCCGCCCGTCGACTTCCTCGGCTATGGAACGACCGGTGGCGCGAGCTTGCTCGGACGCAAGGACATAGGGCGGCTGGCGCCGGGCATGGCGGCGGACCTGTTCGCCATCGATACCCGCCGCATGGATTATGTCGGCACACGGCACGATCCGTTGAGCCTGATCCCGCGCGTCGGCGTCGGCTCCGTCACCGACATGACCATGATCAATGGCCGCATCGTCTGGCAAAACGGCGAATTCGCAGGCCTCGACGAGGCAAAACTGTTCGCCGATGCCGAAGCGGCACTCGCCAGCGTAACGATCTAAAAAACCAGAAGAGGGAAACAGCAACCATGACCAACCTGACCCGCAGAACATTGATGCAGGCGGCCGCAGCGACCGGCCTCGCCGGCGTCTTCGCCAGCCGCTCCGCCTTCGCAGCCGACGAACCGCTCGGCATCGCGCTCGTCGTGCCCTCGCCCGTCGGCGACGTCGGCTGGGCCCACGCACTCGCCGCCGGGCTCGAACCGGTCAAGGCTGCTTACGGCGACAAGGTGAAGATCTCCGTCATCGAGAATGTCGCGGAAGGTCCGGATGCCGATCGCATCATGAACAAGGTGGTTGCAGACGGAAACAAGGTCCTGATCGCCGGCTCCTTCGGCTACCAGAACGGCGCCCTGCAGATCGCGCGCCGTGACCCTTCGGTCACCGTGCTGCATGCCTCGGGCTTCCAGGTCGCACCGAACTTTTCGCCCTTTGCCGCCAAGTATTTCCAGGGCACCTACCTGCTCGGCATGGCAGCCGCCGCGCTCTCCAAGACCGGCAAGCTCGGTTCCGTCTCGGCTTTCGCTATTCCCGAGCTGATCACCTCGATCAACGCCTTCACGCTTGGTGCGCAGACCGTCAATCCGAATATCGAAGTCTCCGTCGTCTGGGTCAACTCCTGGTTCGATCCGGCCAAGGAACAGGAAGCCGCCAAGGCACTGATCGCGCAGGATTGCGACGTGATCTTCTCCAACGCCCAGGACACGCCGTCGGTCATCTCGGCCTGTGAGGAGGCTGGCGTCTATGCTTTCAACCTCAACTCGTCGATGAAGAAATACGCCGAAAAGACCTATCTCGGCTGCGTCACCACCGACTGGTCGCCCTTCTTCAAGGCCTCCGTCGATGCCCATCTCGCCGGCAAGTTCGTCGGCGCCAATGCCTTCCTCGGCGTAGCGGAGGCGGTTGTCGAAGTGGTGGACTGGAACCCGAATATCCCTGCCGAAACAATGGCCAAGATCAAGGAACTCGAAGCCAAGATCGCAGACGGCAGCTTCTCGCCCTTCACCGGCCCAATCACCAAGGCCGATGGCAGCGAGGGCGTGGCCGCGGGCGCAACATTGCCGGACGGCGACATCGCCGCCATGAACTGGCACGTCAAGGGAGTTGCAACGCCGCTCCCGAAGTAAGACATGACACCGCCTCTCCTGTCGCTTCGCGGCATTTCGAAGAGCTACGGACAGATCCAGGCCAATCAGGAGATTGGCCTGGATGTCGCGCAGCAATCGATCCATGCGATCCTCGGCGAAAACGGCGCCGGCAAATCGACCCTGATGAAGCTCATCTACGGGGTCGAGCAACCGGACGGCGGGACGATTTCCTGGAATGGCGAGCCGATGACGCTCGCCTCTCCGGCCGAGGCACGGCGCCGCGGCATCGCCATGGTGTTCCAGCATTTCTCCCTGTTCGAGACGCTGACCGTGGTCGAAAACATCCAGCTGGTGATGGCGGGCACCAAGGCCGAGCTTGCCGAGCGCATGCGCACGCTCGGCCGCGATTTCGGCCTGGAGGTCGATCCTTTTGCCCATGTTCATGCACTCTCGGTCGGCGAGCGGCAGCGGGTCGAGATCATTCGCTGCCTGATGACGGATCCGAAGCTGCTCATTCTCGACGAGCCAACATCCGTTCTGCCGCCGCAGGCTGTGGAGAGGCTGTTCGAAACCCTGCGCAAGCTGCGCGCCGGGGGCGTCTCCATCCTCTTCATTTCCCACAAGCTCGAAGAGATCCGGGCGCTCTGCGATCATGCAACGATCCTGCGCGCTGGCCAGGTGGCGGGCCATGTCGATCCCCGGAAACACGACGCCCATGACCTGGCCCGCATGATGATCGGCCGCGACATGCCCGCGCCGATGCCAGCGGCGACAACGGCTGCGGGCGACAAGCGCCTCGAGCTCATCGGGCTGGACTACAAACCTGACGATCCCTTTGCTGTTCCTCTGTCGAAAATCAGCCTGAACGTGCGCGCAGGAGAGATCCTCGGTATCGCCGGGATCTCGGGCAACGGTCAGAGCGAACTGGCGGCGCTGATATCAGGGGAGACGACACTCGGGCGCGATGACCGCGACCGCATTTTCATGATGGGCAGGGATGTGGGCCCGATCGGTGCAGCCGCCCGCCGCAGGCTCGGCTTCGCTTTCGTGCCGGAAGACCGGCTTGGCCGGGGCGCCGTGCCGGAAATGTCGCTGACGCTCAACGGCCTCCTCACCGCCCACCCGAAAGGACTTGTCCGTCGCGGTTTCGTCGAGAAGACCCGGGCCGAGAATTTCGCGCGCGATTGTATCCGCGACTATGATGTCCGCACGCCCGGGCCCGATACCGAAGCAGGATCGCTCTCCGGCGGCAATCTGCAGAAATTCATCGTCGGCCGCGAGATCATGCTGGCGCCGAAGCTGCTCTTCGTCGCCCAGCCCACCTGGGGTGTCGATATCGGCGCGGCATCAGCCATCCGCCGTCGGCTTATCAGCCTGCGCAACGAGGGCATGGCGATCCTGGTGATTTCGGAGGAACTCGAAGAACTGTTCGAGCTCAGCGACGTCATCCAGGTCCTGCATCACGGCAGCCTCAGCCCACCTCTGGTAACGCGCGACACCAAGCCGGAAGATGTCGGCCGCTACATGATCGGATCAGAACTCGAATCCGGAAAGCCTGCCTCATGAGCACGCCAGTTTCTTCTTTCCTGCCGGCCCTCGTGCGTCGCGAACGCGCATCGCTTGCAGCGACCGTATTGGCGCCGCTCGTTGCCATTGCGGTCACCATTATTCTCAACCTCGGCCTCTACCGGCTGATGGGAAAGGACCCGGCAGCGGTCATGCATGCCATGCTGCTCGAGCCCTTCATTTCCTGGGCCTCCTTCTCTGAGGTTCTGTTGAAGACAGGCCCGCTTCTCTTCATCGCCCAGGGGCTGGCGATCGGCTTTCGCGCCAAGGTCTTCAACATCGGCGCCGAAGGCCAGTTCATCCTCGGCGCGATCTTCGCCTCGGCCATACCCATCTGGTATCCGCAGGCGACAGGCGCATGGATCTGGCCCTCCATGCTGCTTCTGGGTGCCGTTGGCGGTGCGCTCTGGGCCTCGATCACCGCCTTCTGGCGCGCCCGCCTCAACGCCAACGAAATTCTCGTCTCGCTGATGCTGAGCCTGGTCGCCGCGCAATTGCTGTATTACCTGCTGCTCGGCCCCTGGAAGGATCCGAACGGCTTCAATTTCCCGCAATCGGTGATGTTCCAATACGACGCCATGATACCGGCGCTGATCGCGGGGACGCGGGTAAATGTCTCGCTGCTTCTGGCAGTGGCGCTGTCGATTGCCGCCTGGATCTTCATGCAGAAGAGCTTCATGGGCTACAGGCTGCAGGTCGGCGGCCTGGCTCCGCGCGCAGCCAGTTATGCCGGTTTCAGTGAAAAGCGGGCGATCTGGCTCTCCCTCCTGATCGGAGGTTTTGCCGCAGGCCTTGCCGGAGCGGCGGAAGTGGCGGGGCCCGTCGGCCAGCTGCAACGCTCGATCGCCACCGGCTATGGCTATGCCGCAATCATCGTCGCCTATCTCGGCGGCCTTCACCCGATCGGCATCATGGTGTCGTCGCTATTCATGGCAGCGCTCTATATCGGCGGCGACAACGCCATGGTGTCCGCCAACCTGCCGGTTGCCGCCGTCCGCGTCTTCCAGGGCAGCCTGCTGCTTGCCTATCTCGTGGCCGCCGCCTTTGTTCGCTACCGGCTGGAATGGCCGCACGCAGCCCACCGGAGACCGACATGAACGCCGTCGAATTCATCATCGCGGGCATGTTGGCCGCCGCGACACCCTTTCTGCTCGCAGCCCTTGGCGAACTCGTCGTCGAGCGCGCCGGCGTCTTGAACCTCGGTGTCGAAGGCCTGATGGCACTGGGTGCGGCAATCGCCTTCATTGTCACCTTTAACGGCGGCGGCCATTTTCTCGGCTTCATCGCCGCCGGAGTGGCGAGCGCGCTGCTCTCGCTCCTCTTCGCCTTCATCGTGCTCGGCTTTCGCGCAAACCAGGTGGCAACCGGGCTTGCGATCGGCATTCTCGGACAGGGATTGTCGGCCCTGTTCGGCAAGACCTATGAGAGCCTGACCGTGAAAGGCCTGCCGAAGCTCGCAATCCCCGGTCTCTCCGATATCCCCGTTGTCGGCGGTCTCTTCGTACAGGATATCGTCGTCTGGCTCTCGCTCGCAGCCACCCTCGGCGTCTGGTTTCTGCTGTCGCGCACACGGACCGGCCTCACCATCCGTGCCGTCGGTGAAAACCCGAAGGCCGCCCATGCCATCGGCTATTCGGTGATCGGCGTGCGGCTCGCCGCCATTGCCTTTGGCGGCACCATGGCCGGATTTTCCGGCGCCTATGCCGCAATCGTCTACACCCCGCTCTGGGCCGACGGCATGATCGCCGGCCGCGGGTGGATCGCCATCGCGCTCGTCGTCTTCGGCACCTGGCTCACCGGCCGGGTCTTCCTCGGCGCCTGCCTGTTCGGGGCCGTATCCCTGATGGGATTGGCAGCCCAGGCCACCGGCATCGACCTGCCCTCGCAGCTCCTCTCCAGCCTGCCCTACCTCGTTACCATCATCGTCCTCGGCATCATCTCCGCCGACAAACGCCTCCTGAAACTAAACGGGGTCGCTTCGCTCGGTGAACCCTTCGAACGCTGAGCGGAAGATGCGCTATGAACAATTGCTGGCCTGCTGGCAGTTGACGGGATTGCGGCTGCGAGAACGCTGGAGGCCGGCAAGCATGTCGACGGCGTTCGGGCCTATGCCTCGACGGCAGCTCTTGCCATCGGACGGGCTTTGGCGGTGGAGCCGGAGATGCGGGACCAGCCGTCGGGCCGGAAGAACGGAGACGGCGGACAGGTGATCATCGCCCTTTGCGCCGAACAGGGATTTGCCGGAAGCTTCAGCCATCGCATCCTCGAGCATGTCGGCGGCATGATGAAGGTCGAGACGGAAGGCGGTACCGGGCTTCTGCTCGTGGGCGACCGAGGGCTGCTGGCGTCCGTGGAGTGCAAGATCGTGCCCGATTGGTCGGCGCAGACGATCGCCTCGACGGAGCAGGCAGCGAGCCTCACCAATCGGATCATGGACGCGCTCTACGCACGGATCGGACGGGGAGACGTCCAGCACGTCTTCTAGGTCCATGCCGTTCCGGGCATGGTGGCTTCCGATGTCGTCGAGCGACAGCTTGTTCCCTTCGATTTCAGCCGATTCGCCGCCGCTGGTAGACCTCGAGCCGCGCAGACTGCTGGCGAGCCTGGTCGAAGAGTATATTTTCGCAGAGCTCCGTGAAGCGGTTGTCCTATTGTACGCAGCAGAGAATGAGGCGTGCATGCGGGCGATGTTTTCGGCCCAGGGCAATGTCTGAGAGACTCTCGAAACGCTCACCGTTTCTGCCCGCCGTTAGAGCAGTTCCAGCAAAAGTGCGAAGCGGTTTTGCGTCCGGAACTGCGTGAAAACAAAGACATAGAGCATCTAAGGCGACTCCGTTTTCGCCGGAAATGCTCTAGCGACAGGAGGAGATCACCAACGAAATCGGGGAGCTGAGCGAGCATCCTTTCGCGCAACGCTCCGTGACGGCAGCCCGAGGGACTGACTCCGATGAGGATCGGCGGCGTCTTGTTCGATCTCAGTCGCACAGGGACGACAGCTTGACACTTGATCCATGCGTCAAGCCTGACAAAAGGAAAGGACCGCTTCAGCCCGGCCGAAACGGCCCTTCATCGCACAGGACGCGATGCTTACTGGATGGATGCGAGAGCAGCCTCGATGGGCTCCTTCGCCTTCTTCTGCACCTTTACATCCTTGTAAGCCTCGAGATTGGCGGGGCATCGCCGACAACCACGAGGCCCACCATGCCCACGAGAGGGACACTGCACATCAAACAGCATGATCTCAGACTGCCTTCCCAAGGGCACGACTTGAGGAGGTTCTCTCTCGGCCCGCTGATCGTTCCGGCGCTGGCGCAGGCTCTGGCGCAGGATGTCAATGCGGTGCCTCCCAGGGTCGAAGGGCAGCGGCCCGCCTTTGAAGGACAGACGCGCGCGCCCTTCGTCAAGGATGCCATCCCGTTGCATGCTCCGGCGTGCGGTCGAGCTGCCGCTCCGCCACCAGGCGCACCATCCAGTCGACGAAAACCCGGACCTTGTTGCTCAGGTGCCGGTTCGGCGGATAGACGATGTAGAGCGGAATAGGCTCGGTGCGCCATTCGGGCAGGACGCGGATAAGGTCACCCTTCGCCAGCGCGTCAGAAACCATGAAATAGGGCAGCGGAGAAATTCCGAGTCCGTTCAGCGCCGCCGTCATGTAGCTGCGGGCATCGTTCACCGCGACGACGTAGCGGGCGTTGATTTCCAGTTTCTCGCCCGTCCGTTCGAAGGCGAACGTCATCGCACGATTGTTCTGGGCCGTGAAATAGCTGACGCAATGATGGGCTTCCTCGAGCTCGGAGGGATGCCCGGGAATACCGTGCTTTTCGAGATAGCTCGGCGCGGCACAGGTCACCATCGAGACTTCGGAAACCCGACGGGCGATCAGAGACTGGTCCGCCGGCACGCCGCCGCGGAGCGCGCAGTCGACGTTTTCAGCGAGATAATCCACGGGGCGGTCGCCGACGCCCAGATCGACGCGGATATCCGGGAACCGGGCGTGAAAGTCGTGCAGGGCCGGAATGACGATCCAGTCGGCAAAGGCTCCGGCCATTTCCACCCGCAGCCGACCGCTCGGCGACAGGTGCGAGTTGGACAGGCTGGTGTCGAGCTCGTCGAGCTGGGAGATGATCTGTGTCGCTCTCTCATAATAAAGTGCGCCATCCGTCGTGACCATGACGCGCCGCGTCGTGCGGTTCAGCAGCTTGGTGTGAAGATGCGCTTCCAGACCCTGGATCAGATTGGTCACCGTGGCCTTGGGCAGGCTGAGCGCCTCGGCGGCGCGGGTAAAATTGCCCATCTCCACCACCCGGACGAAGGCGCGCATGGCTGATAGCTGATCCATGTGACGATTCCTGTCAGTATGCGATGCGATATTGTTCGAAATTTCGAACAGTGTGCTCGTATTTTCGCGCTTGTTCCGTTTCCTGAATAAAGTAGATTAGTTTTCAAGAGAAGCAAACAGTTCGACAGATGGCCAAGTCCGCAATTGTCGATCACATGACGATTGAATCGCATTCGTGCTCTCGAAACTCCTGTCGGACCAGGAGCGACTCTTGCGCGACCTCGTTCAAGATTCAAAGCCGCCGGCAAACAAGGAAAGGTCTATGAGATGCGCTATCCGCGTTATCTGCCCGTGCCGGTTATGCTCTTCGTGAGCTTGTTGCTGGCAGCATTGCGTCCAGAGTGACCGGTCCGATGCCGGTGGAGATCAAGGATATGACGCTGGACAATGTGGCCGTGGGCCGCATCGCCGTCCGGGTCTATCAGGGCGCGGAATATGGCAAGGGTCCACCGGTCCTGATCTATTTTCACGCCGGTGCGTTTCGCCATGCCGGGCTCGTCGATTGCCCGATGGCCGAATGCCTGGCGGGTACGGGCGCGATCGTTGTGGTGCCGGACTACAATGCCCTCGGGTCGGTTTTCCCCAAGCCGCTTGAGGTCGGGTTTTCGATCTTCACCTATATGGCGAAGAAGCGCGCGGGTTTTGGCGATCGCAAGTCCGTGCTGCTTGTCGGCGGCTCGGAGGCGGGCGGCAATATTGCCGCTGCGGTCAGCCTCAAGGCCCGCGATCATTTCGCCGACGAACTGGACGGCCAGGTGCTGGTTTCGCCGCTGCTCGACCCTTTCATGGGGACGCCTTCGTTTCGCAAGGCGGATGCGATCGGCATGCGGGACCTCTGGGCGGAGGGATGGAGCCACTATCTGAGCGGCGGCATCTGTCACCCTTATGCAGCCCCGTCCGCCTGTTCGCGACTGTCGGGAATTGCGCCGGCGCTGCTGCTGACATCGCAGGACGACCCGCTTCACGACGAGACGCTGCTCTATGGCGAGCGTCTGAAAAGCGCGGGCGTCGAGGTACGACAGCATGTCCTTCCCCCCGGGACAGGCTGGCCATCGGTATACGGCGGGAAGACGGAGGAAACCCCGAGTTGGCAGGAAAGCGCAAGCAGCCAGTTCGCGAGTTTCGTACGCGACATCGGCATTCAGAGATCTGATTTGAAGACCCTTTCGACCACTTAGAGCATTTGATCACACGCGGCGCCCCAAGGCCGCAAGGAGCTAGACCATGACAAGGAAAGCAAAGCGCTGGGCCCTCGCGGGCACCGGCCTGGGACTGGCTGCGTCCATTTCGGCAGCCGCATTGTTCCTCGACCTGCCTTTCAACAAGGCAGCCGCCGAGACGGAAGCGGCGGGCGCCGCCGCCGCCCCGCCGGCGACCCCGGTTACCGTCGCTGTGGTGAAGAGCCGCGACGTGACGACCTGGCAGGAATTCTCCGGCCGGCTGGAAGCCGTCGATCGCGTCGAGATCCGCCCCCGGGTCGGTGGCGCGATCCAGTCCGTCAATTTCCGCGAGGGCGCGTTGGTGAAGGCGGGCGACCTCCTCTTCACCATCGATCCCGCGCCCTATGAGGCGACCGTTGCCCAGGCAGCCGGGCAGGTCGCCTCCGCGGAAGCCAAGGTGGCGCTGGCGAATACCGAACTCGAACGCGGCCGCCGTCTTGCGAGCAATCGCACGATCTCGCAGAGCGATCTGGACCAGCGCCAGAACGCGGTCGCCGAAGCCGAAGCGGCCTTGAAGACGGCCCAGGCCGTTCTTCGTTCCGCCGTACTCGAGCTCGACTACACCAAGGTGCGTGCTCCCGTTTCCGGCCGCGCCGGCAAGGTCGCGATCACCGCGGGCAACCTGGTTGCCGCCGGCTCCACCTCCTCGGCGCTCACGACGCTTGTATCGGCCGACCCGATCTATGCGAGCTTCAATGCCAGCGAGGAGATCGTCGCGCGGGCACTTTCACGCCTGCCGGCGACCGACGGCGCGATGCCGCCGATCGACCAGATTCCGGTCGAGATCGGCACGCTCGCCGACGAGGGCACACCGATCAAGGGCAAGCTGCAACTGATCGGCAACGAGGTGGACGCGTCGAGCGGCACCATTGAGGTCCGCGCCGTGATCGACAATCCGCAAGGCCTGCTGATCCCCGGCCAGTTCGTGCGCATCCGCATGGGCGACCCGCAGCCGGACCGGAAGATCCTCGTCAGCGAACGGGCGATCGGGACCGACCAGGACAAGAAGTTCGTCTTCGTCGTCGATGCCGAAAACAAGGTGACCTATCGGCCGGTCGAGCTCGGCAGCAGTGCCGATGGCGAGCGGATCGTCGTCAGCGGGCTTGCCGATGGCGACAAGGTGATCGTCAACGGACTGCAGCGCGTGCGTCCGGGCGCCCTGGTCGATCCGCAGACCAAAGAGGCTGCTGCGGTCGTGAACTGACCTGACGGCGGGGCGCTTTAGCCCCGCCCTTTCCGCATTGCATCTGATCCGCTGGTAGGCCTTTGCCCACCGGCCCGGGTCGCATTGTCAAGACTTCACCCTGGAGAGGGCTTCGAAATGAGTATTTCCCGCTTCTTCGTCGACCGGCCGGTGTTTGCCGCCGTCCTGTCGATCCTGATCGTCGTCGCAGGCCTGATCGGCATGCGTTCGCTGCCGATCTCGGAATATCCGGAGGTCGTACCGCCGTCCATCGTCGTGCGCGCGGTCTATCCCGGCGCCAACCCCGTGGTCATTTCCGAGACGGTGGCAACGCCGCTCGAGGAGCAGATCAACGGCGTCGACGACATGCTCTACATGAACAGCCAGGCGACGTCCGACGGCGTGCTGACGCTGACCGTCACCTTCAAGCTCGGCACGGATCCGGACAAGGCCCAGCAGCTCGTCCAGAACCGCGTCTCGCAGGCCGAGCCGCGCCTGCCGGCGGAAGTCCGCGCCATCGGCGTCACCACGGTCAAGAGTTCGCCGGACTTCATCATGGTGGTGAACCTGGTCTCGACCACCGACCGCTACGACGTGACCTATCTGCGTAACTACGCGACGCTGAACATCAAGGACCGTCTGGCGCGCATCGAGGGCGCCGGACAGGTTCAGGTCTTCGGCGCCGGCGACTATGCCATGCGCATCTGGATCGATCCGCAGAAGGCGGCCGAGCATGCGCTGGCCGCAAGCGACATCACCAATGCCATCCGCCAGCAGAACGTGCAGGCCGCGGCCGGCATCATCGGCGCTTCGCCGAGCCCGAGCGGTGTCGAACTGCAGCTCAACGTCAACGCCCAGGGACGCCTCAGCACGCCGGAGGAATTCGGCGAAATCATCGTCAAGACGGGCAATGAGGGCGAGATCACGCGCCTCAAGGACGTCGCCCGCATCGAGATGGGCGCGGCAGACTATACGCTGCGTTCGCTGCTCGACGGCCAGCCGGCGGTGGCGATTGCCGTGCTGCAGGCGCCCGGTTCGAACGCCATCGAGATTGCCGACAATGTGCGCGCTACCATGGACCAGCTCCAGCTCGCCATGCCCGACGGCGTGAAGTACGAGATCGTCTACGACACCACCGAGTTCGTGCGTGCGTCGATCGAGAAGGTCGTCGACACGCTTCTGGAAGCGGTCGCCCTCGTGGTTCTCGTCGTCATCCTCTTCCTGCAGACCTGGCGCGCATCGATCATTCCGCTGATCGCCGTACCGGTCTCGATCATCGGCACCTTCGCCGTGATGTATGCCTTCGGTTTCTCGATCAATGCGCTGACGCTGTTCGGGCTCGTGCTCGCCATCGGCATCGTCGTGGACGACGCGATCGTCGTGGTCGAGAACGTCGAGCGCAATATCGAGAACGGCCTGTCGCCACGCGAGGCGACCTATCGCGCCATGCGGGAAGTCTCCGGGCCGATCATCGCCATCGCGCTGGTGCTGGTCGCGGTCTTCGTGCCGCTTGCCTTCATCAGCGGCCTTTCCGGTCAGTTCTACCGCCAGTTCGCGCTGACCATCGCAATCTCGACGGTCATCTCCGCCATCAACTCGCTCACCCTTTCTCCGGCCCTGGCTGCCCTTCTGCTGAAGGATCACCATGCGCCAAAGGACTGGCTGACGAGAGCGATGGATAGCGTCTTCGGCTGGTTCTTCCGCGGTTTCAACCGGGCCTTCGGCGCGGCATCGAACGGCTATGGCCGCAGCGTCGGCGGTCTCCTGTCGCGCAAGTCGCTGGTCATGGTCGTCTACCTCGCCCTGATCGGCGCCACCTATACCGTCTTCAATGCGGTTCCGGGCGGCTTCGTGCCGGCGCAGGACAAGCAGTATCTGATCGGCTTTGCGCAATTGCCGGACGGTGCGACGCTTGATCGGACGGAAGAGGTGATCAAGCGGATGAGCGACATCGCGCTGGAACAGCCGGGCGTCGCCCATGCCATTGCCTTTCCCGGCCTGTCGATCAACGGTTTCACCATCGGCTCCAATTCGGGCATCGTCTTTGCGGTTCTCGACGATTTCGCCGAGCGCACGACGCCCGAGCTCTCCGGCGGCGCCATCGCCATGCAGCTGAACCAGAAGTTCGCCGGCATCCAGGATGCCTTCATCGCCATGTTCCCGCCGCCGCCGGTCAACGGTCTCGGTTCCACGGGCGGCTTCAAGCTGCAGATCGAGGACCGTGCCGGTCTCGGCTACCAGGCGCTGGACGAGGCGACCAAGGCGTTCCTCGGCAAGGCATACCAGACGCCGGAGCTTGCGGGCCTGTTCTCCAGCTTCCAGATCAACGTGCCGCAGCTCTATGCCGATCTCGACCGCTCGAAGGCGGAGCAGCTCGGCGTGTCGGTGACGGATGTGTTCGAGACGCTGCAGATCTATCTCGGCTCGCTCTACGTGAATGACTTCAACGCCTTCGGCCGCACCTACAGCGTCCGGGTCCAGGCCGATGCCGCCTTCCGGGCGAGGCCCGAGGATATCGGTCAGCTCAAGGTCCGTTCGCGCAGCGGGCAGATGATCCCGCTTTCGGCGCTCTTGAAGGTCGACAGCACCACGGGGCCGGAGCGCACCACGCGTTACAACGGCTTCCTGGCTGCCGACATCAATGGCGGCCCGGCACCGGGCTTCTCCTCGGGCCAGGCGCAGGCGGCTGTCGAGCGCATTGCCGACGAGACGCTGCCGAACGGCATCACCTTCGAATGGACGGACCTGACCTATCAGCAGATCCTGGCCGGCAATTCGAGCATCGTCGTCTTTCCGCTCGCCCTGCTGCTCGTCTATCTGGTGCTGGCGGCGCAGTACGAGAGCCTGACCTTGCCGATCGCGATCGTCATGATCGTGCCCATGGGCGTGCTCGCGGCGCTTGCCGGCGTCTGGTACACGGGCGGGGACAACAACATCTTCACCCAGATCGGCCTCATGGTGCTCGTGGGTCTATCGGCGAAGAATGCGATCCTGATCGTCGAATTCGCCCGGGAACTGGAGTTCGAAGGTCGAACGCCGGTCCAGGCGGCGATCGAGGCAAGCCGGCTTCGCCTGCGGCCAATCCTCATGACGTCCATGGCCTTCATCATGGGGGTCGTGCCCCTCGTGCTGTCGACCGGGGCGGGCGCGGAAATGCGTGCGGCGATGGGTCTGGCGGTGTTTTCCGGCATGATCGGCGTCACCTTCTTCGGCATCTTCATGACCCCCGTCTTCTACGTGCTCTTGCGTCGCGTCACGGGCAACCGTCCGCTGGTGCACCACAATCAGGACGTTCCGGGCACGGAAGTCGCCGAAACGCATCGCATCGCGGCGGAATAGGCAGCGAAGAACGACTGAAAAGGAGGCCCGGCGACGGGCCTCCTTTTGCCGTTTTTGGAGATTGGCTACGTTGGGCCGCGACGGCCCGCGTCGTCCGTTTCAGCGCGTAACACGACGCACGAGTTCGCTCAGCCATTCGACGTCATCGCCGGAGATCGTGTCCAGCAGGCCGGCACGCAGATATTCCGTGAGCTTTTTCACCGGCTCCAGGCCCTCGCGCTCCATCTCCGCGATGTTCTCCGGCTTGTAGGCATGGCAGCGGATCGAGATGCCGGCGGCATGCAGCGCCTCGGCGTCGGCCGGATCAAAGACGGAAAGGTCGATGCAAAGCTCGTCAAGATTGGCGGCGCGGGCGACCGCGACCGGATCGGCATAACGTTCATGCACGATGCCGCCGGTGCGAAGCCCGGGAATGGCGGCCTTGACGGCTTTCAGATGGGCATGATCGAAGGAGATCATCATCACACGGCCAAGGTCGCGCGGATCGGCCAGGGCCGTCTTCAGCGCCTGCGTGTAGGCCTCCGTGTGCAGCTTTTCCTTGATCTCGATTTCGAGGACCTGGTCGAGTTCATGGGCGAGTGCCAGGGTTTCGGCGAGCGTCGGCACCCGTTCGCCGGCGAAGGCGGACGAGAACCAGGAGCCGGCGTCGAGCAAGGCGACTTCGGCTGCGGTCTTGTCCTTGAGCGCGCCCGTCCCATTGGTGGTGCGTTCGAGCGTGAGATCGTGGATGACGACGATCTGCTGGTCGGCGGTCAGGACGGTGTCGATCTCGATGCTCGTGCCGCCGAGCGCGTGGTTGGCGCGGAAGGCGACGAGCGTGTTTTCCGGTGCGCCGATCGAGTGGCCGCGATGGCCGCAGATATGGACCGCACCGTTTTCGCGGGCGAGGAAGCTCTTTTGCATTCGGATCTCCTGTTGGGTCAGAGTTTGCCGAGGCCGGCCGCCATGACGTCGTCACGGGTCAGCCGTTCGGTGATGAGGAAAAGGATCAGCATGGGAACGAGCAGGATGAAGGTGACGACCGCGGCCGTCGGCAGCACCAGCACGTCGCCGCCGAGATAGGTCCACAGCCGCACCGCGAGCGTCTGGACCTTCGGGGCGCCGATCAGGAAGCTCTTCTCGAACTCCTCGAAGGAGGCGATGAAGTTGAGGATGCCGCCGACCAGGAAGCCCGGCCAGGCCAGCGGCAAGGCGACGCGCAGCGCGGCCTGGCGCGGCGTCGCGCCGAGCGTGCGGGCGGCATGGATGAGTTCGGCGGGGATGCCTTCGAGGGTTGCCGTCAGGATGCGGATCATCAGCGGCAGCGTGCCGACGGTCTGCACCAGCACGACGCCGAGCACCGTGCCCGCCAGGCCGAACCGGTAGAACAATTCGCCAAGGCTGATGGCGATGACGATGCCCGGAACGATCATCGGGGCCAGCACGAACATTTCCACCGCCCGCTTCAGGCGGAAGGGAAAGCGGGCGAGCGCCCAGGCGGTGGGGAAGGCGAGGAGGGCAGTCAATGCCGTTACCACGCAGGAGACGACAAGGCTGAGCATTGCCGCGGGAAGAATGTTGCGGTCGGTCAGCACTTCGCCCCATGCCGACACGGACAGCGAGCGCGGCAGGATATCGGGCGGGAACCAGCCAACCTTCGGATCGTAGAAGGCCCAGAGGCCGATCACGGCGATGGGAAACAGCAGCGTGACGATGAGATAGCCGTAGAGGCCGAGGCCGACGAAGACCTGGGTGCGCTGGCTGTGGGTCAGTGCGGCCATGATGCTATCCCTTGACCTGAAGCGCGGCGTCGGAGCGGCCGAGCGAACCGAGGATGCCGTAGTAGATGAGCAGGATGACGATCGCGACGGCGCTGAGTAGCGTTCCCATGGCGTAGACCATCGGCCAGTTGCCGTTCTCGAAACCCTCCTTGTACATGTGCATGCTGAGCGGCATCGGATAGGCGGGACCGAGCAGCCGCGGCACGACGAAGGAGCCGAGCGAGGTGATGAAGGTCAGCAGGATCGCAGCTGTGATGCCCGGCTGGGCCAGCGGCAGTTGAATGCGCCGCAGGATCGTCCAGCGGCTGGCACCGAGGGTGCGGGCCGCCGCCAGCACGTCCACGCTGATGGCTGCCATCGCGCCCGAGATGATCAGCGTCATGAACGGAATGCTCTTCCACGAAAGCGCCAGGATCGCGCCGATCGACCATTCGTCCCGTACGAGACGCGGCAGGGAGAGGCCGAGCGGCGTCAGCAGCCGGCTGGCCATGCCGCCCCGGTCGAGAATGACGAGAACGATGAAGGCGGCGACGATGCCCGGCACGACCAGCGGAATGCGGTAGAACGTGCCGAAGAGTTTGCGGCTCTTCTCGTTCGCCTGCATCATGGCCGAGAGCGGCAGCGCCACGATCAGCCCGAGCACCGTCGGGGCCAGCGACAGCCAGATCGAATAGACGACGCCCTCGAGATAGACCGGACTGGTCGCCAGCGTGATCCAGTTGTCGAGCGTGAAGGCGGGCCCGGCCGGATCGTTGTTGCGGAAGCTGCCGATCAGCACATGGACCAGCGGCAGGCCGAAGAATGCCGCCAGATAGCCGACCCCCGGAAGCAGGCAGAGAACGAGCATGAGCGTCTCGACGGGGCGCTTTTCGTTCATGCCGCCCTCCGTTCATCGCCGCGATAGGTCTTCAGCTGATGCAGCCGGGCGGGGGTGGACAGTTTCACCTTTTGGCCGTTCTTGAGGATATCCATGTGGCCGCCGGCGGTGATGGCGCGCACGGTGCGGCCGCCGATGCCGATCCAGTAATGGGTCGCCGCTCCCATGAACATAGACTGCTCGACCACGCCGTGATGGTCGGCTTCGACCGGCTGGACGCCAAGGTCTTCCGGACGGATCGCCACACCTTCGACATCGGTTTCGCCGGGATTGTCGAGAGGGCGCACCTCGCCCCAGGGCAGGCGGCATTCGCTGCCGGCGATGTCCGCCTCCAGCACGTTGGTCATGCCGAGGAATTCGGCGGTGAAGCGATAGCGGGGCCGTCGATAGAGGTCGATCGGCGAGCCGCGCTCGACGATCTGGCCGTCCTTCATGACGACGATCTCGTCGGCGAGCGCCATGGCTTCCGACTGGTCGTGGGTGACGTAGACCGAGGTGATGGCGAGCTTCTGCTGCAGGTGGCGCAGGTCCTCGCGCAGACTGTCGCGCAGTTTGGCGTCGAGATTGGAGAGCGGTTCGTCGAAGAGCAGGACGTCCGGCTCGATGACGATGGCGCGGGCAACGGCGACGCGCTGCTGCTGGCCGCCGGACAGCTGCTTGGGCAGACGTCCGGCATGGCCGGCAAGGCCGACGAGTTCGAGTGCTGCATGGACGCGCCTGGTGATGTTGGCGCGGCCGACATTGCGCATCTCGAGCCCGAAGGCGACGTTCTTCTCGACCGTCATATGCGGGAAGAGCGCATAGGTCTGAAAGACCATGCCGAAGTTGCGGTTCTCCGGCGGCAGGCCGTCGATGCGACGGTCCTTCAGCCAGATCTCGCCGGAGGTCGGATCGGTGATGCCGGAGATCGCGCGCAGCAGCGTGGTCTTGCCGCAGCCGGAGGGTCCGAGCAGCGTCACCAGCCGGCCGGCCGGGATCTCAAGGTCGATCCCTTTCAATACGCGGAGACTGTCGAAATCCTTGACGAGATTTCGAACCGAGATGGAGGCGTCCATGGTTCACCCGTTGGCTTGGGAAGGGCGGCGGCACCATGGCAGGTGCCGCCGGATACTGGCCGGATCAGTTGCCGCGCAGCAGATTGCCGGCGAAGTAGTCCGCCATGGCGTTCTTCAGATTGTTGGGCATGTTCTGAAGGGCGCGGCTGGCGAACTGTTCGGTCGGAACGAGGCGGGCAACCTGTTCCGGCGTGAAGGTGGCGGACGGATCAATGTCGGTGCGGGCCGAGCGCGAGCCGTTGACCTTCAGCTTTTCGAGCTGGGCTTCCTGCGAGACCATGAAGTCGAGAAGAAGCAGGCCGGCTGCCGGCGCCTTGCCGTCGACAGGCAGGAACATGCCGTCCCCGCCGCCGACCTGGCCCTCGGCCAGGATTTCCTGGCGGATCGTCGGCGGAAGCAGGCCCCGGCCGAGGAAGTCGTAGGCCATGTCTTCCCAGGCGGTGCCGACCGCGCCGGCGCCGGTGGCCAGCAGGTTCAGCGTGTCGGAATTGCCGTTGGTGATTTCAACCACCGGCAGGAGTTCCTTGTAGTAGTCCCAGACCGGCTTGGCGCAATCGCCGGCGGCCCAGGTCGCGGACTCTTCCTTGCTGATCTTGAAGTTCGTGAAGGCGGCGCGGCAGTCGTCGCCCTTGACCTTGGCATAGGCGATCGTCTGCAGGAAGCCGCTGCCGGAGCCGCCGCCGGTCGGCGAGGTGACGATGAACTTCTGCGGATTTTCCTTGGCCCAAGCGAGCAGGGCGTCGAGATCGGCCGGCGCCTTGTCGGCGGGGACGGTCCGGGTGTCGTAGATGATGCTGGTCTGGTTGCGGTGGAAGGGCAGGAAGACGCCGCCATGGGCGAAGCCGCCCGTCGAGGTGGCGATCTCGGCATTGAGGCCCTTGCCGGACGGCAGGATTTCGTTCAGCGCGACATTGGCGACGACACCGGCATCGAGGACTGCGGCATATTTGCCCGACGAGATGAAATAGGCATCGGCAGGCGCCTTGGACTTGGTGTTGTGGGCGGCGATCAGCTGTTGGATCGCGACGTCGCCTTCACCGCGCACATATTCGACCTTGAGGCCGTACTTCTTCTCGAAAGCCGGAAGCAGGTGCTCGTTGAACAGCGGGCCGAAGGAGTCGGTGAAATCGTAGAAGGTCAGTGTTCCCTCTTTTTTTGCAAGCGGAACAATGACATCATAGAAATTGCCCGCCGTCAGCGTGGCGAGATCAAATCCCGGATCGGTGTTGAATTTATCCGAGCCGACGGGTTCAGCCGCGAAGGCGGCCGTTCCCAGAAGGATGGCGATGGATGCAGCGATGACTGTCTTCATTGTATCGTCTCCACGTTGGGGTGAGGTTTGCGATCGTCTCGCAACGTTTCCGGCACTCCGCCTCGCATTTCCCGATGGAGCGGAGTGCCGGAAAAGGGTTCCGGCACGACGGCCAGAAGCTGTCTGGATATGCCGGGCGCAGCGGCAAAGACGGTGGCGCCCGCCTTGAGGCCGCCGGCACCCAGATAGTCATTGGTCAGAGCGCCGGCGCAGGCCGCGATGTAAAGGCCGCCGACGGCATCCCAGGGGTTCATGTGCGGTTCGAGATAGGCTTCGATCCTGCCCGCCGCGACATGGGCGAGCGACAGGGCGCCCGAACCGAGCCGCCTGTGCTCCGCGCCCGACAGGGCCAGCTGTCCGATCAGCGCCGCATAGAGGCTCTTTTCATGCCGCGCTGAAAAGCCGAGACCGACGACGGTCTCCGTCATGACGTCGATCGCCGAGCAGGCGATCGGCTTGCCGTCGAGCCAGGCCTCGCCGTTCGGATCGGCGAAGAACAACTCGTCGTTGATCGGGTCGAAGATCCAGGCGGCGACGGTACGCCCGCCTTTGAGCAAGGCGATGGAAATGCAGAAATAGCCCAGTCGCCGCGCGAAATTCACGGTGCCGTCGATCGGATCGATCAGCCAGAGATAGTCGCCGCTTGCGTGTTCCCGGCCGAATTCCTCGCCGATGATCCCGTCGTGCGGGAAGCTGTCGGAGATGCGGGCGCGAAGGGCCTTTTCGATAGCGAAGTCCGCGTCGGTCACCAGGTCGCCCGGCGACTTGTTGCTGATCGAAAGGTCCGGGTCGCGATAGGCCGCCAGCGCGGTCTCTCCCGCGTAGCGGACAAGGCTTTCGCCAAGCAAAAGGCGGTCGTCGAGGTCAGGGCTCATGAATGGCTTCTCGTGGTGGTTCGGTGAACAATTTTCGGCGCGCAGTGGATGACGCCGTCGGCATCCAGGCGGCATGGCGTGCCCGACAGGCTGTCGGCGAAATCGAGCGCTCTGCCCTCCTGGTGCGCCGCGATATAGGCGAGCACCCGCGCCACCATCTCGTCGAGCGGCTGTTCGAAGGTGGTGAGCTGGTAAGGGGTCCAGGAGGAAGCGGCGATGTTGTCGTAGCCGATCAGCGACACGTCCTCGCCGACCGTCATCCCCTGGTCGCGAAGCCCGTCGAGGAAACCGAGCGCCATGGCGTCGTTGGTCGAGAAGACGCCGTCGGGACGAAGGTTTCCGGGGCGATCGAGGAAACGATGCGCCGTTGCCTTGCCGGCTTCGATGGACATGTCGGCATTGTTCCAGACGGCCGCATCGCCACCGGCCTCGTCGAGCGCGGCGAGGAACCCTTCGCAGCGTCGCGCACTCGCCCAGCTGTCTTGTGGCCCGGCGATCACCGCGAAGCGCCTCCGGCCCTCAGCGTGGAGCAGCCGCGCCGCCATGGCGCCGCCCAGCCGGTTGTCGGTGGCGACGGAAAAGGCGTGGCCGTGATTGCCGGGCCGGTTCAGGGCGGCGAAGAACTGTCCGCGCGACAAGATGGCGTCCGCCCTTTGCGGATTGACGACGCCGGCCGTGACGATCACGCCGCGCGTGCGCCAGGTGATCGTGTCGGCGAGCAGGCGATCGACCTCGTCGTCGTTCTCCGCATAGAAGATCAGCGGCTTGAGATCGCTTTCCTGGAAGGATTTCAGCAGATGCGACAAGACCTGCGCCCGCCATTCGAAGGTCAGCCGGGTGGTGATGACGGCAACCAGCGGCGCGTCGCCGGTGACCATGCTGGCGGCCAGCGCGTTCGGCTGCCAACCGATCTCGGCGGCGGCCTGGAGGATACGCTGACGGGTATCGGCGGCGATCCGGCCGTTGCCGGAAAAGGCCCGGCTCACCAGCGCCTGGGAGACATTGGCGGCACGGGCGACGTCCCTGGAAGTCGCGCCCTTCGGTCCGGACAGTTTCCCGCGTGCCATCGATGACTCCAGCTGTATCTGTATGGTTATACGTATAACCACCGACCGGAGCCTCTCCGCGTTCGGGAGGCGCTGTCGATCAGGGAATGGCCTCTCGTAACCCGGCATTGTTACAGGCGGATAACAACGGTGCCGACCGGTTGCCCGTCTTCCAGATCCGCGGATCAGATTTGGTCATCGCCTTTGTCCCGCGATTGAGGACAATTGACGTGTACGGTTTGCACGATGGTGTCGTGCTGATAACGGGTGATATCTGTCAATCGGGCGTCTCGCGAGACGATTTTTTCATCGGCATCAATGTCCGCAATGGTGGCGCGGCACATGTGGAAATGGTCACCTTCCCGTATGCAGTCCGATTGCCGCTTTCCTTGGCCTCGTCGTTTGCCCGTTCGTTCCTGGAACGCCTGGTCCGGGAAATTACTATCTCGAACAGCCTCAAGACCGGCCGCAGCGTCCTTCCATTGGCCGATTGGAGCAAGTCCTTCAGGAAGCGGCACATTCGTCGATGCGAATGAACTAAGTTTGCGTGGGGCGGGTCGGGAGTTCGAATCCCTTCAAGGCGGGAGGATCTAGTTTTCTGGCCGCGGCTTGCGCTTAGCCGCGGCAACTGCCTCAGCCTGGATCACGCACATTTCAAGCTCTTGTTTTGTCATTCCGTTTGAAGCGTTCGAGAATCGGGCGATGAGTCCGGCTAACTCTGGATCGGCAAGGTCAGGAGCGGTCACGCCCAGGAGCCAGTTCGGGGTGGTGCCAAGTGCCTCGGCAATTCTCACGAGCGTCGCGAGGTCCGCTTCTCTACGGCCGGACGAATAGTGGCCATATCTGCGCTCGTCTAAGCCAGAACGTCGTGCAGCCTCCGCACTTGAGATCCCCAAATGCTTTGCTCTCTCCTGCAATTTCTTCGCGAAGACGTCCATGGGAACAATTTGTTCCTCAAGAACACTGATCTGATCACGAACAATATGGAGTGATATAAGAACATAATGTAATTCTCGGCGAACACGAAGTGAACGATGCGCAACCTCCCTTGGGTCATGGAGCCGTAGGAATGGAAATCCGCCAGCTTTCCTATTTCGTGGCCGTTGCCGAGGAACTGCACTTCGGTCGGGCCGCCATGAGGGTGAACATCGCCCAGCCGGCTCTGAGCACGCAGGTCCAGGCGCTATAGAAGTCCCTGGGCGTGCAGTTGCTGTTGCGCTCGACGCGCCGGGTGGAACTGACCAGGGCAGGGGAGGTGTTCTCCGATCGCTGTGTCAGGATGCAGAGCGATCTGGAGCTCTCGGCCGAGATGGCGCGCTCTGTTGCCGGCAAGACGGTGGGCGAGATCAGGATCGGCACCATCTATCCCGCCACAACCGGCGTGCTCGCGGCGTTTCTGTCGCGCATCGGCCGGAAGTATCCCGATATCCGCCTGCATGTCTCCAACGGATCCACCAGCGACATCATCCGCCAGATCGAATGCGGCCGGATCAACCTCGGCTTCATCCGGCCGGTCGAGAACATCGGCTCGCTGCGCTTCTTCTCCATTGCCCATGAGCGCTATCAGCTGGCGGTTGGCAGGGACAATCCGCTGGCCGATCTCGAGGAGGTTTCCGTCTCGGATCTGCGGGACCAGAAGATCATCAGCTTCAAGCGGCAAAACCTCTCCTTCACCGAGCGGTACTTTGCCGAGAAGTTCGAGGAGCATGACCTTACCGGCAATGTCGTCTACACCTGCGACGACACCTTTGCGCTGATCTCTCTGGTGTCGGCCGGTCTGGGTGTCGGCTTTGCGCCGGAATGGACGGCCGAGCTTCCCGATCGCGACATCGTTCTGAAGAGGGTTCGCGGGATCGATTTCCGGATCGGGCTTGGGGTTGCCTGGAACAAGGAGGATCCGACGGCGGCGCGTGACGACATCATCGATATTGCCAGGTCGCTCGCACGGCCGGGAAGGTGAGGACGGTCCTCGTCGGACCGCTTCATTTGGTCCCGCGGCCGTCGCTATGCTAAACCTCCCGCGGCAACCCTTTTAACCGGTCTTGCGGGTGGCGAACGGCTTTCGCGGGCCTGGCCCGCTGCAGCTGGTATGCCCATTTTCCTGTTTGCTGACGGTCACCCTAAATGGCGACCTTCCTGCTTGGACGGCAGCAAGGCTTCCGTCTTCGTCATGCCCGCCTGTCGCAGTCAGGGTGCTTATGGGGCTCTCCCGCGCGGCGCCAGGTCAAATCGTTCAGGCGACGGGCCTGTCTGCGCCGACTGTCAATGCCGCACTCGCCGATTTGGAGAATGTGGGAATCGTCGAAGAGGTGACCGGTCGAAAACGTGGCCGTGTGTTCAGCTACCGCAAATATCTCGCGATCCTGAGCGAGGGGACGGACCCGCTGCCAGCCACGTGATGAAAATCCACGGGTCGCAGGTTCCCCCCCTCAAGGCGGCTGTTGAACCGCTTTCAGCCCCGTATACGTGAACGGGGCTGATCAAGCTGATTTCAGAGAACGCAGACGTTTTCAGCCTTCGACTTTCCGGTCTTACGGTCTTGCCCCACGTCGTAGCTGACCTTCTGGCCATCCTGAAGCGAGCCACCGAAGCCGACAGCAGATATGTGAACGAACACATCCGGCCCGCCATTGTCGGGGGTGATGAAACCAAAACCTTTGTCTTGGGCGAAGAATTTTACCGTGCCAGTTGCCATAGTGGCCTCGTTGACCGCTTAACGTTCATCATCGCATTACTAGTCAACACTAGGTGCGGCAAGGTTATTACATCGGCGGACGTACACCAAAGTGTCACGGTGAATGTAGGCATCGCGGATGGCGGTTTGTCCGGCGCCATCGTGGTGATCCGAGACTGTTTCTCAGGCCTTTGTAAATCGAGGCCCCCCGCCGCAAAGATCTCCGTATGCCACGACTGGTCCGGGCCCACATGGATGCTTAGGCCTTGTTAGCTTTCTGAAGTCCGAAGATGCGTGCAAGCAAGCCGCTCTGATCATTGGCAGGTCAGCCATCGGAAAAGCCAAAGCCTTTCCTCAGCCACAGCATCGCCTCGAGCCCGCGATCGTTCGCCGCGCGGTGTTGATTGCTGTTTGCCACTGAGAACGACCCGGTATGTGTGACCCGGATCTTCGATCGAAAGAAGCCCGACTGCTTGGCCATCGACAAGACCCACCAGGCGGGCGGTTTCGACAGGGCATTGGCACGCGATGGTCACCCATGACCGCCAAACGTTGTTGCCACCTTCGAATATTTTGCGGTACTTAAATATATCTTTACCGCCCGTCGAGATCATGAGCGAAATTCAACCTCCGGTTAGGCTAGTCATGAATAGACGGCGCCACGAGAATTTGAACATCGCATCCTGGGCGGCCGCCACCGGGCGCGAAGTGCTCCGTGTCGGCTATTCCGACCGCATCATAGGCCAAGTCATCCCCGATATCCTGCGCGTCATAGTCGAGACCAAGCAATTGGAATTGAGGCCTAGGGCTGCCGTCTATCTCAATGACGCGGCCACACAGAAAGCGATACTGGCCGGCTACTACAACATCCATTGGTCGCAGATCGAAACCTCCATCGACATCTGCCGCTCGGTACAGATATGCGCTGATCCCCGGACTCTCCTCACCAGGGTACTGGTACCAATCAGCGGGACGACGACTGAGCCCATCGGCGTCCTGGCGGTCTATGCTGACAACGGCACCGAATACGAGCACGTAGCCGTCCTGCAGGCACTGGCGTGGGATATTTCGACCGTCGTCCGCGGCAAGCGGCGGCAGGAGGAGAAACCTCCGGTCACCACCTGCGCAGGCATGCCTGGCGGCATCGAGGCCGACAGCCCGGGGCTGGGCGACAATATCTTCGAACTTCTGCGGACCACCATCGACAATTTTCCAGGCGGCATCTGCGTCCTGACCGATGACCTGAGGGTCGCGATGACCAACAGGCGGCTCTACGAGATCCTGGACTTGCCCGAAGCACTGTTTCCGGCCGGGTGCAACTTTGCCGACATTTTGCGGTTCAATGCCCGTCGGGGCGAATATGGCTCCGGTGATGTCGAGCAATTGGCGCAGGAGCGCATCCGCCACGTCAAGCTGTTCGTCGATCACGCCTTTGACCGCGACACGGCCTCCGGCCTGGTGCTTGAGGTACGGTCCACGCCATCGGCCGGCGGCGGCTGTGTCCTGACCTATGTCGATGTGACCGCCCGCAAGATGGCCGAGCGCGAGCTGTTGCATCATCGCGACAGGCTCGAGGAGATCGTCACCGAGCGCACGGCCGAGATCGAGTTTCAGGCAAAGAAGCTGCAGCGATTGCTGAACCACGAACGCCACGTAAACGAGCAGCAGCGCCAGTTCGTCGCCATGGCGTCGCACGAATTCCGCACGCCACTCGCCATCATAGATGGTGCTGCTCAGCGCCTGATACGGCGCAAGACCGAGGTCACCCCCGAATTTATCGGCGAGAAGGTCTCACAGATCCGTGCTTCGGTAGCGCGCATGGTCGACCTGATGGAGAGTATTCTGGCCGTCGGCCGGCTCGACCACGGCATGATCGACATCCGGCCCGAACCCTGCGCTATCGTTGAGTTGATCCGGCTTTGCGCAGCAAGCCAGCGCGATATCACCCCTAGCCATCGCGTTAATCTTGATCTGAAGCATTTGCCTGCTACGATCACCGCCGATCGATCGGCATTGCAGCAGGTCTTCACCAACCTGCTCTCCAACGCGGTGAAATATGCACCCGGTTCACCCGACATCTTCGTTCGGGGTTGGCTGGAAGATGGCTGCGTTCATGTCTCGGTGAAGGATCAGGGCGTTGGCATTGATGCCGACGACCTACCGAAGATGTTCCAGCGCTATTTTCGTGCACGCACTGCGACCGGCATTGCCGGAACGGGCATCGGGCTCAATCTGGTCCAGCAGATCGTCGAACTTCACCGCGGCACGATTTCGGTCGCAAGCGAGAAGGACCGAGGGTCGGTCTTCACCGTAAGCCTTCCATTTGCTGCGCAGGAAAAAGTGAAGTCCAACACTCCCGAAATAGAGGTCGCCTGAGGCGAGAAATCAGCATGAGCAAGATCACTATCCTGTGCATTGAAGACGAGGACGATATTCGCACCCTTCTGGTGGAAGAACTGGAAGATGCCGGGTTCAAGGCATTGCAGGCCCGCAACGGACGCGAGGGACTGGAAATGATCCTGACCAAATGGCCCGATATCGTCATCTGCGATATCACGATGCCGGAGATGGACGGGCACCAGGTGCTGGCCGAAATCCAGCTCAACCATCCGGAGATTTCAAACGTGCCGTTCATTTTCCTGACGGCACTCGCCGACAGGGAAAATGTGATTGCCGGGCTCCAGGGGGGTGCCGCCGACTACATGACCAAGCCCATCGATTTCGACATTCTACTTGCCAAGATCACCGGCTGCGTCACCCGGATCGAAAACGATCAGAAGACAGGGCGAGCCTTCTAGGCTCAGGACTCATTAATCGAGCCAGTAGCAGCACGTTGGTGCGATGAGGATGGCGGATAGGAAGGTGTGGGCGCATCGGTCGTATCTGGTGGCGATGCGCCTCCAGTCCTTGATCCTGCCAAACATGTTCTCGATACGATATCGTTGCCTATAGAAGACTTTGTCGTAGTCGGCCGGGTAACGTCGCTTCTTGCGTGGCGGAATGCAGGGCGCCTTTCGTTCGTCCGATACAGCGGGAAAGAGCCCCTTTTTTAGCAGACTGGCTGCGGTGCGATGGGCTTTCAGATGGGTGGCGTCGATCATCAGCCTGTCGGGTTGGCCTGCTTTCCCCGCAAGCGCCTCGAAAATCCGGTTGAAGACGCCGAGCCTGCTCCAGCGGATGAACCGGTTATAGAGCGTCTTGTGTGGGCCGTATTCCTTCGGCGCATCCTTCCACTGAAGTCCATGTTTCAAAACGTAAATGATCCCGCTCACGACCCTCAGATCATCCACGCGCTCGATGCCGTGGGCGAGAGGGAAATAGACACGGATGCGGCTGAACTGGGATGGCGTCAGCAAAAACAAATCACTCATGGCAAATCCTCCTGCCATGAGTGAATCAAAACAACGGCCAATCGGGAAGACGCCTAATTAATAGGGTCTGAGTCTAGGCCTATCGCCGGTCTTCGGAAACAGACAGCAGAAGCCAAACGATTTCACCGCCACACGCTTTGTTTCCGATATTGTCGTGGCACGCGTTGCGTCTTCGCCTATCTTTCGGCCATGCTAATTAAGAGCTCCTAAATTTTCAAAGGGTATACTCTCTCTGAACGTTGGAGGATTGTGTGTTCGGTTTCAGGAAATCTGGCGGTTCGGCGGCCGCTGTGCACGAGCCTGACCTTGGTTTGCGGCAGCAATCGCAGCAGCCGGAAATCGGTCTAGCCAGCTCGAACTTCGATGCTCCATCCGGCGCGATGGAGTTCCTGCGGGCGGGTTCGCGGACACCGAACGTCTCCGATTCTGGAGCCGCAAGCGACACTCGGGCCACCGCTCCGGCCATGGTCTACATGTCTCCCGTGTCGATTTTACCGCCGGCCACAACCGCACCTGCCAACGTTGCGGTAACGTGCGGCTCTCAATCATGAAGATGGCCCAATCAGACGCACAGGAAGCATCGCCCCGAGTTGGGGCTGTTCTCAATGGCCACTCTTTGGCTTCGGATCCAACAATGGCGATCACCGAACTCGGCAATGCGCTGCAGCGGGAAGACACCGCCCTCGTTCTAATCTTCTGTTCGCCAGACTATGACCGCGCTACGCTTGGACAGGCAATTGCGGCGCGTTTCGCCGGTATTCCGGTCGTCGGCTGCACAACGGCCGGAGAGATCGGCGGCCAGGGCTATTCCGATGGCGGCATGGTCGGCCTCAGTTTTTCCAGGCACGATTTCGACATAGCCATCGGCTTTCTTGATGGTCTGTCCACGTTCGAGATGAGGCGCGGCCAGGGACTTGGCAAAGCACTCCAGTCCGAATTGCTCGCTCAGGCTCCAGACGCTGACCGCCACAATTCCTTCGGTCTGCTGTTCATTGATGGATTGTCGATCCGCGAGGAGCAAGTAACGCGGGCGCTGCAGATGGGCCTTGGCGAAATTCCCCTGATCGGAGGATCGGCCGGCGACGACCTCGCGCTGCAGAACACTTTCGTTTTCCATGATGGAATTTTCCATACCGATAGCGCCGCGTGCGTAGTGATGCACACAGCCCTGCCTTTCCGCATTTTCAAGACCCAGCATTTCATGGCGATGGACGAGCGGCTTGTCGTCACCGAAGCGGACAGCAGCCATCGCCTGGTGAAGGAGATCAATGGTCGTCCTGCAGCAGAAGAATATGCCCGCATCCTGGATACCAGCGGCATTGGGCTGGACTCCTCGCACTTTGCTGCCTCTCCCGTCGTGGTCATGCTGGACGGCACCAACTATGTTCGCTCAATCCAACGCGCCAATCCGGACGGCAGCCTGACCTTCTACTGCGCGATCGAGGAGGGACTGGTCTTCCGTGTGGCAAAGGGTGTCGACCTGATGGACAATCTCGAGCATGCACTCGAAGCGGTCACCTCGGCGATCGGCCCGCCACAGGCCATGCTGGTCTATGATTGTATCCTGCGCAAGCTTGAGATTTCCCAGTTGAATCTGCGCTCCGAGGTCGCGGCCCTCTTCTCTCGGCACCGTGCTGTCGGCTTCAATACCTATGGCGAGCAATATCAGGGCGTCCATGTCAACCAGACCCTCGTCGGCATCGCCTTCGGGGAGGCCGCGGCATGATCAGCCAAGCCGTTGCGGCTGAAACCACCGGTCCGCAGCAAATCGATTTTGACACCCTGCAAGACGAAATCGTCAGGCTCAACAAGATCGTCAAGGTCTTGATGGATCGCGCCGAGCGGAGCGCAACGATGCAGGGCTCCGATTTCAGCATCTTCCAGACAACCGTGCTGCTGGAGGAACAGGTAAGGCAGCGCACGGCAGCGCTTGAGGCGGCGCTGCGCGAAAACGAAACGATAACGCGGGCCCTGAGCGAATCCGAGATCCGTTTTCGCGGCCTAGTCAGCCAGTCGCTGGTCGGCATCACGATTGTCGAAGACAATAGCGTAACCTATGCCAACGAGACGTTCGGCACCATGTTCGGCTGCGAGACCGACGAGGTAATCGGCAGCGATCCGATGGACTATTTTCATCCCGGTGACCGGCAGATTGTTGACGAGAGCATTCGCCGCCAGTTGTCCGGCGAGGCGAAGAGCATTCGCCATACGGTACGCGGCATGCGCAAGGACGGGAATATCATCGATGTCGAGATCCATGGCAATGTCATGGAAATCGGCGGCAAGAGAGCTCTGATCAGTATCTTGATGGATGTCACCGACCGCGTTCGCGCCGAGCGGGAAGTCGAGGCCCTGCAGCAGAAGCTTCTGGAGCAGGCGATCCGCGACCCCCTGACCGGCCTTTACAACCGTCGCCATTTTGACCAGGTGGTGATTGGCGAACTGGCGCGCGCCGCAAGGTCCGGCAAGCCGCTCTCCCTACTGATGGCCGACATCGACCACTTTAAGGCAATCAACGACACCTACGGTCACCAGGCAGGCGATGTCGTCCTGCAAAACTTCGCCGCGAGCCTGCGCGATGCGGTTCGCATTAGCGACGTCGTTTGCCGCTACGGCGGCGAGGAGTTTGTCGTTCTGATGCCTGAGGTCGACCTCAATACGGCGCGGGCTAACGCCGAGCGGATCCGCGCCACACTGCGTAGCGCGATGCCTCAGGGTGCTGGCTTACCATCCGCAGTAACAGCATCCTTCGGCATTTCGACTTACCCGGCCCACGGACAAGACCGCGACAGTCTGCTGCGTCAGGCCGATAACGCTCTCTATCTGGCCAAGGCCTCCGGCCGAGACCGGGTCGAATGCGCAACCGTCTGAGGCGAACGCTAAGGCTCTGGTAGCGGCGCAGTGGCTGCAGCCAAGTTACGGACACAGCGATAAGCCTGCGTCCTGCTCGGCCTGCTCTATGATCGTTTCGTCATCGTCTCCAACAACTCGGAACACACGCCTCGGCAACTGGAGCGTAAGCGGCAAGGAGACCCCATCTGGCGTGTGTGACGTTGAGCGGAGTATTGCGGACATACGACTTCTTGAATTGTAAAGATCTATGCCTGCGCCTACGGCTAGCCTTGGATTGACGAGGCGGTGCCCGATCGTCTTGACGGCTCGCCGCGACAGTTACGGCGGTTCTGGTCTGCCGAGTTCAAGGCCACTGCGGTCGAACAAGCCTTTCAGCTGGGCGTGAATAAACCGCACTGGATTTGCCGGGAGCTCCATCTTCTGAGAAAGTGGAGCCACTATGAGCAAGACAACGAATAAGTTTTCACCTGAGGTCCGCGACCGAGACGTGCGGATGGGTGAAGAAGGCCGAGGTCGACAGCGGCCAACGAGCAGGTTTGCCGAGCGATGTCGCTGAGAAGATGAAGGCTCTTGAGCTTCGTCAGGCCAACGAGATTCTGCGCAAGGCGTCTGCCTGTTTCGCGATGGCGGAGCTCGACCGCCCCTTCAAGCGATGATCTCGTTCATCGACGAACACCGTAGTGTGTTCGGGGTCGAGCCGATCTGCAGGCTACTGCCGATTGCCCCATCAACCTGTTGCGAGAATGTCGCCAAGCGCCTGGATTTGTATCGCCTGTCGATCCGCGCCAAGAGCGATACCAGCCTGAAGATCGAGTTACGTCGTGTCTTCGAACAGAGCCTTCGCGTCTATGGCGTTCGCAAGGTCTGGCGGCAGTTGAAGCGTAAAGGCTTTGACCAGAGCGCGTAGCGTCTTTCACGTTTCAGGGATGGTCGGAACGCATCAGCTTCGGCGAGCGTGATCAAGGAGGTCGACGACCCGCCGGCGCGCCGCCACATATCGTCGATGGAAACGAACGGATCGTCACCGCGCGCCACGGCAATTCTTGCTGCGTCCTGTTCAGGCAGTCCCCGTACCAGTCGCATCCCAAGACGCACGGCAGCCGGTCGGTCCCCTTGATCTCGTCCAGCATGCAATCCCACCGCGAACGATTGATGCAGACCGGTCGGATCGCCACCGCGTGGCCCCTGGCGTCGGTGACGATCTGCACCGGTGCATGGAAGCCCCTCAGTTGCGCGTTGATGAGGGCAAAGGAGGCAGCATGACTTTCTGGAAAGCCATAGGAGCCAAAACCCTCGAGCTTTGTGGCGGTTTCCGTTGATCGTAATGATCGTTGTCAAGTGATTTACGGACAGGCCCCGCCGGTCGCAAGCGGCGAAATGGCGCTGCCGGAGGCCGGATCGCATCCGGCCGGGCATAGCCTCGTCGCGCTCCTTGCACACGACACGCATATCGCCCCGGTCCGGCTCAGACGCAAGAGAGCGGCGCGCCTCAGCGCACATGCCCCAAGGCGAAGGGCGCCATTTCGACCGGAGGCGCCCGGTCTTCGATCAGATCGCGGATGAGGCGTGCGCTGCCGCTTGCCAGCGTGAAACCCAGCGCGCCATGGCCGACATTGAGCAACAGGTTCCTGTAGGGTGTCTTGCCGATGATCGGCTTTCCTTCGGCCGTGGCCGGGCGCAGGCCTGCCCAGGACCGAGCCCGTTCGAGCCCCGCAAGACCTGGAAAGGTCGAACGCACCTGTTTCTTCAACGTCTCCAGCCGGCGCGGATCGACCGCGGCGTCGGGCGCGCCGATGTCCACCATGGCGGCGACGCGCACGCTGTCTCCCAGTCTCGCATAGACGATCTTGTTCTGGCTGTCCGTGACGCTGATCTTCGGTGCGGCGGTTTCAGCGCCCTCCGGAACCGCGACCGTCAGGCTGTAACCCTTGAGCGCACAGAGCGGCAACGATACGCCGAGCGGGCGCATCAATTCCCGGCTTACCAGTCCCGCCGTCATGACGAAATGGTCGGCTTCGATATCTCCGCGATCGGTGGAAACGGCGCGCACTTGCCCCTGCTCGGCACGAAGAGCGCCGATCTTGTGGTGGTAAAGCGTCGTTACCCCGTACTTTTCCTGCAGCACGGTATCCAGCGCTTCGCAGAACTTGCGGCAATCGCCTGCTTCTTCGGAGGGGGTGAAGACACCACCGCTGAATTGCCCCTTGAGACCCGCAAGCGCCGGCTCGAGGGCGATGCAGGCTTCCTCATCGAGGACGTCCTGCTCTGCCCCGAGTTCCTTCTGGTAGGCCGCGAGGGCGACTGCGTTTTTGAAACTCTTTCGGTCCCGATGGATCACCAGTTTTCCGAAGCGGTTGAAGTCGAAGTCCAGTGCTTCGGTCTGCATGAGATCGTGCATGGCCGTGCGGCTGAAGTCGGCAAGCGTGGCAAGTTCGGCCGTATGCTTCTGGAAGGTGCCGGGACTGCATGCCCTGACAAAATTCAGGAGCCAGCGCCATTGGGCCGGATCTGCGCGAAGCCGGAAACCGAGCGGCGACTGCCGGTTCAGAAGGTATTTCGGAAGATTTGGAAAGATGGAAGGTGCTGCAAGCGGCGCGACATAGGAATAGCTGAGCTGGCCGCCATTGGCGAAGCTGGTTTCCTGTGCCGGTAGTCCGTTTCGGTCGACGATCGTAACCTCGTGACCGTTGCGCGCCAGAAAATAGGCGGTGGTCAATCCGACGACACCCGCGCCCAGAATGCAAATCTTCATGTGGAAATTCCTTTGCCCGATGGGCGGGACTATGGCCAGAAGCCGTGGCTTGAGCAATTTCCTTTGTTTCGTATATATACAAACAAAAGTTATGATCTGATCGCGAGCTGCCGTGCTTCAACTGCGCCACATAGAAGCCTGCCATGCTGTCTTCCAGACAGGCGCAATCACCCGTGCGGCAGGCCTTCTGGGCATCAGCCAGCCCGCCGTCAGCAAGCTGATCAAGCATGCAGAACAGCAACTCGGGTTCCGGCTTTTCGAGCGCATCAAGGGCCGCCTGGTCCCCACCCGCGAAGCCGAGATGATGGCGCCGGAAATAGCCAAGGTTTTCGACCAACTGGGGCATTTGCGCCGGCTCGGACAGAATCTTGCGCCCCATGGGCAGGGCCGGATCCGGGTCGGCTGCATTCCAAGCCTTGGCATGAGCGTCGTGCCGGACGCCATACAGCGCTTTCAGAAGGCGCATCCCGAGATTTCCTACGAAGTTAGCACCCAGCATACGGCGCAGCTCATCCAGAGCTTAATGGCGCAGGATCTCGACATTGCCGTCACTTTCGATCCCGAGCCGCATATGGGTATCCGGGCGGAAAAGCTCGGGCACTCCAATCTGCTGTATGTCGGACCTGCGCGTGATCGAAGTGCGCAGAGGAAGGAGATTCGGCTCCCCGAGATCGATCCGCAACAATTGATCGGTCTGATGGAAAGCGATCCCGTCGGCCGGCTGCTTGACCGGGAGATGCGTTCGGTTGGCATGGTCGCGACGCCGGCAATCCGGGTGCAGACCCATTCCATCGCTTGCAAACTTGCTGAAAAAGGGTGTGGCGCGACGATTGTCGATGCCTACACCGCTTCCTCGTTCAAGGACCGCGCGGTCGAGATACTGCGGGTGAAACCGGACATAGGACTAAACACAGTCGCGCTTCACAGTGACCTCAGGGTGCTGTCACGCCATAGTGCGGCGTTCATTCGCTACCTGAAACAGGCCTGTAGCGCCTATTCGGATTGAGCATTTCTCCCCTTTCCTTTCGGTGCCGCTGGTGTCTTGAGAAGTGTCAGCAGCGAGAGGACGGCGCTTCGCAAGGGTTCCTTGCGGCGGTGGAACACGATCAGCGGAACGGTCGGGACGTTCCCAAGCGGTTTCCAGACCAGGGCGGGGCTCGTCAGCCGACCGGCAGTCAGCGCATCGATGACGCCCACCCCGCCGCAGGCCTCCACCAAATGGCAGACGGTCGAGCAGAACGGCGCTTCGCAGGACAGGTTGTATTTCAGCCCCTTGGCCCGAAAGGCCTGCTGGATGACCGCGCCCATGGGCGACCATGCCGGATCATAGGAAACCAGCGGTTCGGCGGCGATATCCGTGATGCTCAGGCGATCCTTCGAAGCGAGCGGATGATCCCGACGCATCACGGCGCCGAGCGCCACCTCCATCAGCGTTTCCGCGTGAAAGTCCGCCTTGGCCGGTACCGCCATCTGCAGGCCGATATCCGCCCGCCCACTTCTCACATCCGTTTCAGGCTCTGTCACCCACAGGCGGAGATGTTTCCGCCAGTTGTCATAACCGGCGGTCGCCAGCCGTTCGGCAAGGAAGCCCTCGACGATTGCCGGCGTGGCGGAGATCGTCACCGGCGTGGCGGAGATCGTCACCGGCGCGCGGGCAGCGCTCGCCAGCCCCTCGATCCGGGAGCGGATTTCCGCCTGGGTGGTGAAGATCGGCGCGGCCTGCGCGAACAGGGCGTGCGCCTCGGCGGTCGGCTCCAGCCGGTTGCCGACGCGCTGGAAAAGGGTGAGCCGCAGCCGGGCCTCGATGCGCTTGATCTGGGCGCTGACGCCTGGCTGCGAAATTCCAAGGACCGCTGCCGTTTCGATCGTGGTTCCGACCCGCATCAGCGTACCAAAGAGCTCAAGTTCCCGGAGGTTCATAGGGATCCTTTCCTTAAGAAGACTATCAGCTTAGTAATAGAAGATGCAGTTTTAATTATTTTACACAATCTCCGATGCGGGGCTAGCTTTGTCCACGGACGCCCATGGCGAAATGAGAAGACAGACAAGGAAATGCGCATGTTTTTCAACCAGACCCCGGAATGGAAGCAGCGCGGCGACAGGCTCGTTGCGAAGCTGCTGGAGCAGCTTTCCTCCCGGGGATTGCGCGAGGAACGGCTGGGCCTCGTGATCGTCACGCCGGAGAACAGCCGTCCCGTCGGTTATTCCTGGCGCGGAGATTGGGTCTGCTACCCTTGCAGCCTTGTGAAGGCGTTCCATCTGGTTCATGCGCTGGATCTGCTGGATCAGGGTGTCCTCACCCCGCATGAAGATCTCGACCGCGCCATGCGCGACATGATCCTGTGGTCTTCGAACACCGCCACCAACTACGTTATCGACCTTATTACCGGTACGACCGGCGACACGCTGTTGTCCGAGATCGAATTCGCTGAATGGCGCAAGCGCAGGGAGCAGCTGAACCGCTACTTCCTGAACCTCGGATGGAGCGAATTTGCCGGCTGCAACATCACGCAGAAGCTGATGGACGACACGCGTTACGGACGCGAGGCGCAATATGCGGGGCGCGACCGGTCCTATCTCAATGCGCTCACGCCGCTTTCGGCCGCGCGCCTGATGTGGGAACTGTTCGAAGGTGAGCTGCCGCTCTCCGATGCCTCGCGCGCGCGCGCGCAAAAGGGGCTGCGCCGGGATCTGGCAGGCCCCGAAGCCGGTAATTCCGGCTATCAGGTGATAGAGTTTCTCGGCGGTGGCCTGCCGACCCACCTGCCCTACTGGAGCAAGGCCGGCCACAACACCTGGACGGGCGATCCCCACGCCTCCTATTTCAAGCACGACATGATCCGCTACCAGCCCGAAGACGGACCGGCGGTGATCGCGGTCGTGATGACGCAGGGCAAGGAACTGAGCGTCGATCATCCGCAGGCCTTCCACGATATCGGCCGCATTCTGGCCGAACATCTGGCTGAGGCGGAGGTCGCCGCATGAGAGAAACCGGCGATACGGCGCGACGCAGCCTGTACCCCGTCATCGAACCCTATGACACGGGCTTTCTTCAGGTCAGTCCGCTGCACCGTATCCACTACGAACAATGCGGCAACCCGAAAGGAAAGCCGGCACTCGTGCTGCATGGTGGCCCGGGAGGGGCGATTTCGCCGTTCCTGCGGCAGGGACACGATCCCGAACGCTATCGCATCATTCTCTTCGATCAGCGCGGCTGCGGAAAATCCACCCCCTATGCGGAACTGACCGATAACACCACCTGGGATCTCGTGGCCGACATCGAGACGCTGAGACAGCATCTCGGCATCGATCGTTGGCAGGTCGTCGGGGGCTCATGGGGCTCGACGCTGGCGCTTGCCTACGCCGTCACCCATCGTCTGCGCGTGACGGAACTGATCGTGCGGGGCATCTTCGCCGTGCGCGCTGCGGAAGTGCGCTGGTTCTATCAATCCGGCGCGAGCTTTCTCTATCCCGATGCCTTCGACAGATATCTGGCGCCCATTCCCAAAGCCGAGCGCGACGACCTGCTTGGCGCCTATTACCGCCGGCTGACGGGTGGCGATGCGGCAGGTCAATTGGAGGCCGCCAAGGCCTGGAGTGCCTGGGAGGGGGCAGCGCTGAGCCTGATACCGGACCCGGAACGCGAGGCATCCTTCGCCGAGGAGGAAACCGCCGTCGCGCTTGCCCGGCTCGAATGCCACTATTTCATGAATGGCGGCTTCTTCGCCCATGACGGATGGCTACTCGATCAGGCGGCCGCGCTCGCAGGCCTGCCGGGCGAGATCATCCAGGGCCGCTATGATTTGGTGACGCCGATGCAGACGGCCCATGACCTGGCGAAACGCTGGCCGGACGCGACTTTCACCATCGTTCCCGATGCCGGCCATTCCGGCGTGGAGCCCGGCATCGCCGATGCCACGGTTCGCGCAACCGACCGCTTCGCCTCATGAACACACGTCGCTGGAAAACCGAAGCGACGACCCGCCCTTGCGGTTACCGCGGCTCTTCCGGGCCGCTGGACCGCCAGTCGAGCGCTGGCCTTGCCGGCGCTGCCTCCCCTGCCGATCCGGAAGGATCAGCCAAATATCACTAACAAAGAGGGATCCTGCATGACATCACATCACAAATTCTCGTTGCGATCGCTGCTTCTCGGTTCGGCGCTGGCCCTGCTGCCGGTGGCCTTCGCGCCGGCGGCTCTCGCCGAAACCGCTCTGGACCGCGGCAATGTCGACGACCCGGAATCCATGGACCCGCACCGCACTTCGACGATGGCCGAAGGCAATCTCATGCGGGATCTGTTTCTCGGACTGGCCGCCCATGACGCCGCCGCCCGCACCATTCCGGGTGCTGCGGAAAGCTGGGACGTTTCCGAAGACGGCAAGACCTACACCTTCCACCTGCGCGCCGACGGCCGGTGGTCCGATGGCAGCCCGGTGACCGCCGAGGACTTCGTCTATTCCTGGCGCCGCGTGGTCACACCTGAAACGGCGGCCGAATACGCCTACATGCTGGCCCCGGTGGTCAACGCGGAGGACATTACCGCCGGCAAGAAGAAGCCCGAGGAACTCGGCATCGTCGCCAAGGACAAGCTCACTCTGGTCGTGACGCTGAATGCGGCTACCCCCTATTTCCTCGACATGCTGAGCCACCAGTCAACCTATCCGGTCAAGCGCGAGAATGTCGAAGCCTTCGGCACCGATTTCACCAAGCCCGGCAATCTCGTTTCGAACGGCGCCTACAAGCTCGCAGGCTTCGTGCCGAACGACCACATCACGCTTGAGAAGAACCCGGAGTTCTACGACGCTGCCAATGTCGCCATCGACAAGGTGAACTACTATCCGACGGCGGACAATGCAGCGGCCGTGAAGCGTTTCGAAGCAGGCGAACTCGACGTCAACCGCGACTTCCCCACCGAGCAGACGGCTGACCTGAAGGCGAAGTTTGGTGACGAAGTGCGCGTCGGGCCGATCCTCGGCACCTATTACTATGGTTTCAAGACCGACAAGGCTCCGTGGGACAATCCGCGCCTGCGTCAGGCGATCTCGATGCTGATCGACCGCGACTTCCTCGCCAAGAAGGTCTGGCAGGATACCATGCTGCCCGCCTACTCCTTTGTGCCGCCGGGCATCGAGGGTTACGCAGCTCGCGCGCCGGAATATGCCGAAAAGGCCCAGATCGACCGTGAAGACGAGGCAGAGAAGATCCTGACCGAACTGGGCTATGGCCCGTCCTCGCCGCTGAAGATGGAAATCCGCTTCAACACCTCGGACAACAACTCGAACACCGCGGTTGCCATTCAGGAAATGCTGCGTCCGTTCGGGATCGAGGTCTCGCTGGTCAATGCCGACACCAAGTCGCATTACGGCCTGCTCGAAGCCAAGGGTGATTACGACGTGGCGCGCGCCGCGTGGTATGCGGACTATGTCGACCCGGAAAACTTCCTGGCGCTTTGCAAGACCGGCACCGGCAACAACTACACGCAGTATTCCAATGCCGAATATGACGGCCTGCTCTCCAAGGCCGCTGCTGCCGAACCTGCCGAACGCCTGAAGCTCTTGTCGGATGCCGAGGAAATCGGCGTCGCGCGCGATCTCTGCGTCATGCCGCTGATGTATTACAGCTACCACAACCTCGTTTCGGCGAAGGTCGGCGGCTGGCAGGAAAACGTGATGGATATCCATCCCTCGCGCTTCCTGACGCTGAAATAGCAAGAACGAAAGGGCTTGCCTCCGTCTGTCGGCGGGGGCAAGCATCCCGGCCTGTCGTCGCGGCCATCGCGGCGCTGACGACGTCCGCCTGTCTCCTCATGTGAGCCCACAATGATCCGTTATGTCCTGCGGCGGTTGCTGACCGCCATCCCGACGATCTTCGTGATCATCACGCTGTCGTTCTTCATGATGCGCATCGCTCCGGGCGGGCCGTTCAATCAGGAACGAGGCCTCGATCCGGTGATCCGCGCCAATCTGGAACGCGCCTATCACCTCGATCTGCCGCTATGGCACCAGTATCTCATCTATCTCGGCAATCTCGCGCGTGGGGATCTCGGGCCGAGTTTCACCATGCCGGAATTCACCGTCGCCGAATTGTTCATGGCGGGGCTGCCGGTTTCCGTGCAGCTTGGCGGCCTGGCGCTCATCCTTGCGCTCATCCTTGGCGGCGCGCTTGGCATTGTCGCGGCGTTGCGGCAGAACAGTGCTCCCGATGTTGCGGTGATTGCACTTGCGACCGCCGGAAGCACGATCCCGACTTTCGTTATCGCGCCGCTCTTCCAGCTTTTCTTCGCGCTCACGCTCAAATGGTTGCCGGTCGGCGGCTGGGGCGATGGTGCGCTTGTCAACAAGATCGGGCCTGTGGTGACGTTGATGCTGCCGCAGCTTGCCATCGTCGCACGGCTGATGCGGGGGGCGATGATCGAGTCCCTTCACGCCCATCATATCCGCACCGCCCGCGCGATGGGTCTTTCGGATTATTCCATCGTGCTTCGCCATGCCCTGCGCTCGGCATTGCTGCCGGTCGTTTCCTATGCCGGACCGGCTGCTGCGGCTTTGCTGACGGGGTCCGTGGTGGTCGAGACCATCTTCTCCATCCCCGGTATTGGTCGCTACTTCGTCGATGCAGCACTCAACCGCGACTACACCGTCGTCATGGGCGGGGTCGTCATCGTTGCGGTCTTCACCATCCTCTTCAACCTCATCGTCGACATCCTCTATGCGGTGATCGATCCGAGGGTTCGCTATGAATGAGAATACCGCTTTGACAGCCAAGAGCCCTGCGGTCGTCGGCCGTTCGCTATGGGGTTACGCCCGCTCGCGCTTCGCGCGCAATCGCGCGGCCATGGCAAGCGCCGTCTACCTGTTGCTGATGGCGGTCGTTTGCGTCTTCGGGCCCATGCTGCTGCCGAACAGCTACGAGACGATCTACCAGAACTATACCCGGGTGCCGCCAAGCCTTGCCTCTTATCCCACGGCCGGCATGCTCGGCCCGGCCATCGAGGAAGCCGTCGCCCGCGCTCGATTGAACCTCGATGGATGGGAGGAGAAGGGCGGGCGGATCGAGATAAGCCTCTCCTCCAAGGGCGAAATCGATCCGCGGGTGAGCCGCTATATCGACCGCTCGGACCTGCTCGATGATGCCCAGGTGAAGGCAAGTGCGCCCGGCTCCATGACGATCTCGGCCGCGCTGGAAAGGCGCTACTTCTTCTTCGGGACCGACAGCACCGGCCGCGATCTTCTGGCGCGCACCCTGATGGCGGGACGCGTGTCGCTTTCCATCGGGCTGCTCGCAGGCCTGATCGCGGTGTTGATCGGTGTCTTCTATGGCTCCGCCGCCGGATTTATCGGCGGGAGAACCGACCAGGTGATGATGCGCATTGTCGACGTCCTCTATTCGCTGCCCTTCATCTTCTTCGTCATCATGCTGGTCGTCTTCTTTGGGCGAAACGTCCTGCTGATGTTCGTGGCCGTCGGAGCGGTGCTGTGGCTGGATATGGCGCGCATCGTGCGCGGCCAGACACTTTCCCTGCGCCGTCAGGAGTTCGTGGAGGCAGCCGAAGCGCTGGGTGTTTCCCGCGCCCGTATCCTGCTGCACCATATCGTGCCCAATCTGCTCGGGCCTGTGGTGATCTATATGACCCTGCTCGTGCCGCAGGTCATCATTCTCGAGAGCTTCCTCTCCTATCTGGGCTTCGGCGTGCAGGAGCCGATGTCGAGCTGGGGCGTGCTGATCGCGCAGGGAGCCCGTTCGATGCCATCGGCGAACTGGTTGCTGATCTTCCCGTCGGCCTTCCTCATCACCACGCTCTTTGCGCTGAACTTCATCGGCGACGGTTTGCGCGATGCTCTCGATCCCAAGGACCACTGACATGACGCCGGACGCCAATGACAAGCCCATCCTTCTCGCGGTCGAGGATCTGCGGGTCGGGTTCCAGACCGAGGAAGGCCCGGTGGAAGCGGTGCATGGCATTAGCTTCCATGTCTGTCCCGGCGAGACCATCGCCATCGTCGGCGAGAGCGGATCAGGCAAGAGCCAGTCGATGATGGCTGCTATGGGCCTGCTGCCGAAAAATGGACGCGCGACGGGTCGCATCCTGTTTCACGGCGAAAACCTTGTCGGCATGAACAAGGCGGTATTGAACCGCATTCGCGGTGACCGGATCGGCATGGTCTTCCAGGAGCCGATGACCTCGCTCGATCCGCTCTACACGATCGGAAGCCAGCTCATCGAGCCGATCATGCGCCATCAGCGTATCGGCAGGAAGGCTGCCAAGGCCCAGGCGCTGGAGATGCTTCGCCTTGTGCGTATCCCGGACCCGGAGAGACGGATGGACGCCTATCCGAACGAGATGTCCGGCGGGCAGCGTCAGCGCGTGATGATTGCCATGGCGCTTGCCAACAATCCGGAACTCCTGATCGCCGACGAGCCGACGACGGCTCTGGACGTGACCATCCAGGCGGAGATCCTCGACCTGATCGCCGACCTGCAGGCACGGCTCGGCATGGGGGTGATCTTCATCTCGCATGACCTCGGCGTGGTGCGGCGCATCGCGCAACGGGTCTACGTGATGTGCCGGGGCGATGTCGTCGAGTCCGGACCGACGGCGGAGGTGTTCGACAATCCGCAGCATGACTATACACGTGCGCTGATAGCGGCCGGTCCTTCGGGATTGAAACTGCCTCCTGCCCCGGATGCGCCCGAGGTCATGTCCGCCTCAAATCTGGATGTGTTCTATGGACGCGGAGCCTATCGACGGCAGGCAGTCGCCGACGCGGGGCTGACCCTGCATCAGGGAGAAACCATCGGCATCGTCGGCGAGAGCGGCTCGGGCAAGTCGACGCTGGCAAGGGCTTTGCTCAGGCTGTTGCCCTCGTCCGGCCGGATACGCTTCGACGATATGGATATCTCGGGCTATGACCGAGCGGAAATGCGTCCGCTGCGCCGACAATTGCAGGTGGTCTTTCAGGATCCCTTCGGATCGCTCAGTCCGCGCATGACGGTCGGACAGATCGTCACCGAGGGGCTTACCGTTCACGAACCCGGCCTCAGCCCCCGGGAGCAGGATATGCGCGCCATTCAGGCATTGGAGGAAGTTCACCTCGACCCGGCGATGCGCAACCGCTATCCGCACGAGTTTTCCGGAGGGCAGCGCCAGCGCATCGCCATCGCCCGGGCCATCATCCTCAAGCCGCGCGTCCTGCTGCTCGACGAGCCGACCTCGGCGCTCGATCGCCAGGTGCAGAAGCAGATCGTCAATCTTCTGAGGAATCTGCAGGCGGCGCATGCGCTCTCCTACCTGTTCATCAGCCACGATCTTGCTGTCGTCCGTGCGATGGCGGACAGGATAATGGTCATGAAGAACGGCCGGATCGTGGAGGCGGGGCCTACCCTTTCCCTTCTGGAAAATCCGCAGGAAGAATACACGAAAAGCCTGATCGCCGCGGCATTCCCGGTAACCGAAGCATCGGCGCCCGCAGGCATCTGACGTAGCACCCGCCACTTATCGGCGGCGGGTATCGGGCGGAGCATTGCTCAGGATCTTTTCCAGCAGCTTCGCGCGCTCGTCGCAAACGGCGACAAGATGGCCGAGCAGGGCTTCGCCGCTGTTGACGGCGGGCCGGCTCGCCGGCCGCAGCGCCGACACGAGAAAGCTGATGCGATGTGAGATCGCCCGGATCACGACCGGCCTGTCGCGATAGCTCAGCGCCGTCAGCGGATTGACGATCGCCACGCCGAGACCGCAGGCCACCATCTCGCAAACCGCATTCGCGGATTGCGTTCCGATCGACATCTTGGGTGTCACGCCCGCCTCGTCGAACATGCGGTCGATCTGCATCCGGAATGGATCGTTCTCGCCAAGCGAAATGAAATCCACATCGCGAAAATCCTCCGGCGCTAGGACCCGTTTGTCCGACAATGGATGGCCGGCCGGCAGAACGCAGACCTGATGGAAGCTGCCGACCGTGACCACCTCGGCATTGTCCGAGGAATAGCTCCCCTCGACGAGTCCGATGTCGAAATTGAAGCCCGAAATCGGCGACTGGTTTCGCGGGTCGGCGGTATCGATGCGCACGGAGACATGCGGATGACTGCCCATCAGCCGTCGCAGGGCTTCCGGCAACAGGTTCTGCGCGAAGGCCGGCAGCGTGGCGATATAGAGGATCTCGTCATAGGAGCGGCGAAGGCCCTCGACGCAGGCATTGATGCGGTCGAGGCCGATGAAGGACGCCTGGACCTCGTGGTAGAGCTTCAGCGCCAGGGCCGTCGGATGCAGACGCTGGCGCCGACGCTCGAACAGCAGGAAACCGACGGTATCCTCGAGACGCCTGAGCTCGCGGGTGATCGTCGGCTGCGACGAAGCCAGGGCCGCGGCGGCGGCCGTCACCGTTCCGAATTTCATCGTGGCGCGAAATACTTCGATCTGCCGCAGATTGAGCTCGCCCATTTCGTTCGCCTCTCCAGTCCCCGACCATGCCGATCATATCAGATTTGAATGAACTGGCAGCGAATCTTTCGTATCGGCATATCCGGATCGGGCATAGAGTTCACGCATGTAAATCATGACGTTGCACTTCATCCGGGTCGGTTCGCGCCGTTTCCGGAAAGGCAATCTGCTATCTCGGGTTGACACGTGGACAAGGCAGGCTTCGGTATACTTCTGGACGGGATCATCAGCCTCGCGGTCGAACGCAGCGGCGGAAAACTGGAGGCCGGCGATATCGGCATTGCGCTTGCGATCCACGACCGGCCGCTGCGCGTCGTCGATCCCGGTCCCTTGTCTTCGATCCTGTCCTTCAGCTACCGGTGCGACGTACCGGTCTATCCCGCAAGCGTGGTGAAGCTCTTCTGCCTGCATGCCTTCACGGCCTTCGAGGCAATGGGCCGTTTCACACCGAATGACGAGGATCGGCGCGCCGCCCGCGCGATGATCGAGCTTTCCTCGAACGAGGCCACGGCATTCCTCATGGGACGCCTCACCGGTGCGTTCGACGGTCCCTGTCTGGACGACGATGCGCTGACTGAATGGCTTCGTGATCGCCACGGCGTGCAGGATTGGCTGACAGGTCTCCGCAAACCTGAATTCCGCGACATCAACGTGCTGCACGCCACCTATGAGGACAGCCCCTATGGCTGCGCCTATCAGGCTCGGTCCCGCTCGCCGGGAAACCGGCTGACGGCGCGGGCATGCCTGGCGCTGATGCACGACATTGCCCGCGGCGCCTCATCGTCACCGGGCTGGATGATGGAGCTGATGGACCGCACCCGCGAGCGACAGACCTTTGCGGAAACCGGCATTCCGCCCGAGGGCGATCAGGTGAGAGGCTTTCTCGGCGAAGGCATGCCGGAAAGCACGCGGTTGTGGTCGAAGGCCGGCCACACGAGCTGGACCCGCCACGATCTGGTCTACGCAGAGACGGCATCGGGACGCAGCTTCGTCGCCTGCGTGATGACGGACAGCCGCTGGTCGGCAGCCGACACGACCCTGTTTCCGGATATCGGGCGGCTCATCCACGAGGCCGTTCTTGAGGACGGTCACAACCAGGCCTGACGACAGATTTGCCTCGCGGCACACCGCGGGGCGGAAAGAGCATCATAAGAAATGCTCGCATGCATGAAGATACAAAAGAACCAATAGAGGGATACTGCCATGACATTAGTGAAGACATCCGCTGGCTGCCTGCGTTCGGCCCGCCTGCTGCTTGCCGCAACGGCAATCAGCATTCTTGCCCAGTTCTCGCCGGTGATGGCGCAGAACCCGATCCCCGGCGGCACGCTGCATCTGCCGGCCCCCTACAGCTCGGCGCTGAAGTCGCTCGATCCGCACATCACCTATGAATCGCAGGACATGGCCGTCTCCAAGGCCTTCCACCGCGCGCTCTACACCTGGGATTCGGCCGAGAACCGGCCGGCGCTCGATCTGGCAACCGCGGTCGAAACCTCGTCCGACGGCAAGACCTTCACCTACAAGCTCCGCGACAACGCCTATTTCCACAATGGTCGCAAGATGACGGCGGATGACCTGATCTGGTCGTACACCCGCATCATGGATCCGCAGAAAGGCTATCCGGGTTCGCCGATGATCTCGGAAATCGTCGGCGCGGAAGACTACGCCGCCGGCAAGGCCACCTCGATCTCCGGCTTGAAGAAGATCGACGACTTTACCCTTGAGATCACCTTCAAGAACTACCTCGAGCCGGGCACCCTGCTGTTCGAAGCCGTGACCGCCATCCTGCCGAAGGAAGAGGCCGACAAGCCGGAATTCCTGTCGCATCCCGTCGGCCTCGGCCCGTTCCGCTTCGTCGAGCATGTCGAGGGTTCGCGCGTCGTCGGCGAGAAATTCGACAAGTACTACAAGCCCGGCCAGCCTTATGCGGACCGCGTGGAGTTCACCATCACGGATGAATACAGCACCCTCGACGTCGCCTTCCGCGCCGGCGAACTGGATGCCACCGTGCTTTCGGGCGGCGCCTATGCCGCCTACAAGGCCGATCCGGAACTGTCGAAGGGCCTGATCGAGGTTGCCGAGCTCTTCACCCGCCACATGGGCATGAACGTCCAGAAGGCACCCTTCGACGATGTTCGCGTGCGCCAGGCGATCAACTATGCCGTCGACCGCGACATCATCATCCGCAAGCTGCTGAAGGACAAGGCGTTCAAGGCCACGGGCTGGCTGCCGATGACCTCGGTCGCCTTCGACAAGGACCGCACGCCCTATGCCTATGATCCGGAAAAGGCCAAGCAGCTCCTGAAGGAAGCCGGTTACGGCGACGGCTTCGAATTCGAGGCCATGGTCACCGATGGCGAAAGCACGCTCGGCGTGTTGCAGGCGATGACGCCCTTCCTCGCGGCGGTCGGCATCACCGCCAAGCCGAAGGTGGTGGAATCGGGCGTTCTGCTCGATGCGATCAATGCCGGCGAAGCCATGGCATGGTTCCGCTCCAACGGCACGGGTCCCGATCCGGTCGGCGCGCTGCGCTGCTTCGACAGCCGCGTCTCACGCTCGGCCTGCAACCGCAGCGGCTATGCCGATCCGAAGTTCGACGCCATGATCGATGCCGCCTCGTCCGACCCCGATCCCAAGCGCCGCATTGAACTGGCCAAGGAAGCCGACGGCTACATCTTCGAGCAGGCGCCGGTGTGGTTCCACAATTACAACAAGGCCGTCGTCGCCACGCAGCCCTGGGTGCACGGCGTCGATTCCAATGTGACCGAAGCCGCCATCCTCGAAGTCGACCAGATCTGGCTTGATGAGAACGCCCCGGGACGCAACTAAGTCTCCCATTCCAGTCAAATCCAACCTTTCCGGCCAACCTTTCCGGTTCGGGCGTCGCGTGTCATCCATGCGGCGTCCGAGTCCCGGAACAGAGGAACACTTCATGCTGATGGTGATTGCGCGGCGGCTGATGCAGGCGCTTCTGACCGTCGCCGTCGTGGTGACGCTCGTCTTCCTGCTGTTCAGCGTCATACCCGGCAGCTTCGTCACGTCGCTGGTCGGTGAAAAACGCGATATCGATCCCAAGGTCATGGCCCGGATCGAGGAGCAGCTTCATCTGAACGATCCCTTGCCGGAGCGCTTCGGACGTTATGCCGCCGACCTCGCGCGCGGGGATCTCGGAACCTCCTTCTCCACCCGCCGGCCGGTGATCGACATGCTGGAAAGCCGCATCGTCGCGTCCTTCCGGCTGGCCTGTGCCGCCATCCTGTTTGCCGTCGCCATCGGCCTGCCGCTCGGCTTCATCGCGGCTGCAAGGCCGGGAAGCTGGATCGACATGCTGGCGATGATGGGGGCGGTTTCGGGGCTTTCCGTACCCGGCTTCTGGTTCGGCCTCCTGGCGATGTACTTCTTCTCGCTGCAACTGGGTTGGCTGCCGACATTCGGCTACGGGCAGGGCGGACTGCGGCATCTCGTGCTGCCGGCGCTCACCCTTGGCATCGGCCCGATGGCGCTTCTCGCCAGAACCACGCGGGCGGCCGTGCTCGAAGTGCGCGGCGCCGATTTCATCCGCACGGCGCGCTCCAAGGGCATGAGCGAAACCCGCATCGTCACCCGGCATCTGGCGCGCAATGCCTTCGTTCTGGTGCTGACGACGATCGGCCTGCAGTTCGGCTCCATGCTCGGCGGCTCGGTGGTGATCGAAAGCCTGTTCGCATGGCCGGGCGTCGGATCGCTGCTCATCCAGTCCGTCTCGCTGCGCGACATTCCCGCGGTGCAGGGCTGCATTCTCGTCATCGTGCTGTTCTTCCTGCTCATCAACACGCTGGTCGACATCGCCTACATGCTGATCGATCCGAGGATCCGCTACCGATGAAACTCCTCCAACTCCTGCGCCCCAATCTCTTCGTCGGCGGGCTGATCCTGGTCATCATGGTCTTCGTCGCGCTCTTCGCGCCGCTGATCGCAACCCATGATCCCGTTCTCGACGCCAATCTCATCTACGCCGAGGAGCCACCGGGCGGAGCATTCCTGATGGGAACGGACGAACAGGGCCGCGACATCTTCAGCCGCGTGGTCTACGGCGCCCGCATCTCGCTCACCATCGGGCTGGTCGTGCAGCTCATGAACACCTGCATCGGCGTGGCGCTGGGTCTCTCGGCCGGCTATTTCGGCGGCTGGTGGGATGAATTCGTCCAAGGCCTCACCAACCTGATGCTGTCCATCCCGACGGTGGTCTTCGCGCTGGCGCTGATGGCCGTACTCGGGCCGGGGGTCACGAGCCTGCTGATCGCGCTCGGCATGACCGACTGGGCCTATAGCTGTCGCATCAGCCGCGCACAGGTCCTGTCGCAGAAGTCGCGCAGCTATGTGCAGGCGGCGCAGACCATGGGCTACGGACGCTTTCACATCATGTTCCGCGAGCTTCTGCCGAACATCGCAGGTCCGCTGGTGGTGATCGCGACCATGGGCATCGGCTCGGCGATCATGGCCGAGGCTTCGCTCTCCTTCCTCGGGCTGGGCGTCGTGCCGCCCGCGCCGAGCTGGGGTTCCATGCTCTCCCACGCGCGGGAGCAGCTGATGGTCTCTCCCTGGATCGCCATCTTCCCCGGCGTAGCGCTTTTCCTCACGGTTCTCGGGTTCAATCTGCTCGGCGATGGTCTGCGCGACCTCATCGATCCGCAGGGGAAGGCACGGCGGGCATGAGCGAGGATCTCATTCTCAATATCGAGGACCTGCGGATCTCGCTCTCGGCAAACGGCGAGGATTACCCGGCGGTCGACGGCCTCAACCTGTCGATCGCCCGCGGTGAAGTCGTCGGGCTCGTCGGCGAGTCCGGTTGCGGCAAGAGCCTCACGGCCCTTTCCGTCGCGGGATTGCTGGGCGGCCCGTTGCGCGTGACCGGCGGCCAGATCCGCTTCGACGGCGAAGACATCGCCCGCCTGCCCAACCGCGACATGCGGATGCTTCGCGGCAATCGCATCGCCATGATCTTCCAGGAGCCGATGACGGCGCTCAATCCGCTGATGACCATCGGCGACCAGATCGGCGAGATGTTCGTCCTGCACCGGGGCATGAGCCGGCGGGCGGCGCGCAAGCGCGCCATCGAATGTCTGGAACAGGTTCAGGTGCCGGCGGCCAGCCGGCGGGTGAACGATTTTCCGCATCAGCTTTCGGGCGGCATGCGCCAGCGCGTGATGATCGCGATTGCGCTCGCCTGCGATCCTGACCTTCTCATTGCCGACGAGGCGACGACGGCGCTCGACGTTACCATACAGGCCGAAATCATCGAGCTGATCCTCGATCTCTGCCGTGCCCGGGGTACGGCCGTGCTGATGATCTCCCACGATCTCGGCCTTGTCGCCCGCGTCTGCCATCGGGTGGCGGTGATGTATGCCGGCCATCTGGTGGAGGAACAGCCGGCGGAGAAGATCTTCTCCGATCCGCAGCATCCCTATACCCGAGGGTTGGTGGCATCGCTGCCACGGCTTGGCCGGCGCCTCGTCGCCGGTCAGGCGAAGCTTGCCGAAATACCCGGCGTGGTTCCCCCGATCGTCGAATACGGCAAGGGCTGCCGCTTCGCTCCGCGTTGCGCCGAGGTCATGCCGCAATGCCTGACAGCCGCGCCGGAAACGACGCCGCTTTCCTCGGGCGGCCGCAAAAGGTGCTATCTCAATGGCTGATGTCACCATGAAAAATCTTGAGGCCGACCGTCCCGATATCCTGCGCATCGAAGATCTCAGGGTCCACTATCCCGTTCGTCAGGGCTTCGGTTTCCGGCACGGCCTGCTCAAGGCCGTCGATGGCGTGACCCTCGACCTGAAGGCCGGCGAGTGTCTCGGCCTCGTGGGGGAATCGGGTTGCGGAAAATCGACGCTCGCGCAAGCCATTCTCGGCCTCGTGCCGGCGAGCGGCGGGCGGATCGTGCTCGACGGACAGGACATAAGCAGCGCGAGCCACCAGTCCCAGCGGCTGGACCGCGCCCGCATCGTGCAGATGGTGTTTCAGGACCCGTTCGCCTCGCTGAACCCCCGGCACACTGTCGGCCAGAGCCTTGGCGGGCCGCTGAAGCTCCACGGCATCGGCAATGCCGCCGAGCGGGAAGACCGCGTTGCGGACATGCTGCGCAAGGTGGGCCTCAGGCCCGATGCGGCCAAACGGTATCCGCACGAGTTTTCCGGCGGCCAGCGGCAGCGCATCTGTATTGCGCGCGCCCTGATCGTCGAACCGAAGCTCGTCGTCTGCGACGAGCCGGTATCCGCGCTCGACGTCTCCATCCGGGCGCAGATCATCAACCTGCTTCTGGAGTTGAAGAACGAACTTGGCGTGGCCCTCCTGATGATCTCCCACGATCTCGGCGTCGTGGAACACATGTGCGATCGCATCGCCGTCATGTATCTCGGCCGGATCGTCGAGCAGGGAGGCTGGAACGAGATCTTCACCGCGCCGGCCCATCCCTACACCCGCTCGCTGATCGCCTCGATACCCGATCCGATGAACCCGGTTTCCGGGAGCATCCGGCTTCACGGGGAAATCCCCTCGGCTCTCGATCCGCCGCCGGGCTGCGCGTTCAACCCGCGCTGCAGCCAGGCGATTGCAGCCTGCCGGGCGGGCCCTGTCCCCGAATTCTCCGCTTTGTCACCGACGCATCAAGCGCGTTGCCATCTCTTGCAAGGTCTCTGACATGAACGACACTTCCGCTTCCCTTCTCGTCCAGCCGGTCATCACGGTGCGTGCCGGACAGGATCCGGACCAGCCCCACCGGGGTACGCTCACCATCGGCAACTGGACGGTGCCCTGCGCCGTCGGCCGCTCGGGCCTGCGCGATCCGGCGCTGAAGCGCGAGGGAGACGGCGCAACCCCGATCGGCACCTTCCCGCTGCGATACGGCTTCTACGACCCTGAAGCGCTGGGCGACGAGCCGCGCTCGTTTGCCTTTCCCTTCCTCGAGAAGCCGGCGAACTACAACTGGGTCGAGGATCCCGAAAGCCCGTTCTACAACCAGTTCGTGCTCGACATGTCGCCGGAAGCGAAGGTTCGCACCGGCGAGCGGCTGTTCGATCTCTTCATCCCCGTCGGCTGGAACGACTCCACCCCGCGGGCGGCAGGCGGCAGCGCCATCTTCATGCATGCCGCCCGGCCGGATTTCAGCGGCACGCAGGGCTGCGTCGCCATTGCCCATGACCAGTTGCTGGAATTCGCCAGCCGGCTTCAGCCCGGCATGATGATCGACATCGCGCCCGCCGATGCTGCGGAGAAAGCCGCCGCCGCGAGCCCCACCGAAGTGATGGAATGCGTGACGTTCCGGGCGCTCCAGCCGGGGCCGCGGCTGATCGTCACCGGCTCCGTGCACGGCAACGAGTCCTGCGGACCGCTGGCGATTTCCCGCATCATCGCCGAATTCCGCTCCGGCCGGCTGAAGCTCGCCCGCGGCAGCGTGACTTTCGTTCCGGTGGTCAATGCGCTCGCCTACCGCTGGAACCGCCGGGAGGGCGACCGCAATCTCAATCGTAACCTGAGCGAAAAGCCCGTGCCGGTGGATAACGAAGATCGCATCGCCAACGTCCTGTGCCCGATTTTGCGGGAACACGACGTGCTCATAGACCTTCATTCGTTCAGCGCACCTGGCCTTCCCTTCGCGCTCATCGGCCCGAGGGACAATCACGACTGGCTCGAACCGTTCGACAAGGCAATGCAGGAGGAAGAACTCGTCAAGGCACTCGGCCTGCCGATGATCCTGCATGGCTGGATGAGCGCCCATGAACGCGCCTCCCTGGTCCGGCTCGGCAAGGGCTATCCGTATGAAGCGGTGTCCCATGGCGTGGGCACTGCGGAATACATGCGCTTCGCCGGCGGATATGCCGTGACCGTCGAGTGCGGCAGTCACGACGATCCGGAAGCGCCGCGCCGCGCCTACAGGACCATCCTCAACGGGCTTGCGCATCTCGGGCTGACGGATGCGCCCCTCCCACCCGACGCCGCCCCGGCCCAGGCATGGGAAATCGATGTGGCCGTGATGGCCAACAGCGACGAGGACCGGCTGGTGAGGCAGTTTTCGGCGGGCGAACCGGTCCAGGAGGGCGATCGCATCGGAACGCGGGTCACCGGCGAGGAAATCCGCGCGCCCTATGACGGCGCAATCATCTTCGCCAGCATCAATTCTCCCGCGGGGAGCGAATTGTGCTTCTTCTGCAAACCGAGCCAACGTTTCGGCTGACCGGTGATCGGCGCCAGATCCGGTGCATCGGCATCGCAGAGCAGGGACTAAACACCTAGATTGTGATCTATGACGACGAGCCGGTGAGTTGTCTCCAACCAAAGGAGATTGGGATTGCCTCCAGCGTCTGTGAGTGTGCGGTCGCCGTTTTTGATCCACCAATCGAAAGCAGCGATATCACGCTTCAGGTCGGCCGGAGCGTGCTGGATGTGAACAAACGACATCTCATTAGCGTTCTCAACGTTCTCTGAGCCGAACAGCAATCCGGATCCGAGGTCTCGCAAAGGCCCGTCACGACCTGCTTCATACAGATCTCGCGGCACCGTAACGATGCAAAATCGGGGAATGGGCAAACCCGGTTGTCGCGCGAGTTGGCCCGCCACCCGCTCTTTCACCAGGGACTCGTAGCCAGCTCCTTTGCCTTTAACAAAATAGAGCTTACCGTCCGAGCCACGACAAATATAGGGCTCCGTCACCCCCCTGCTCCGACCGCCTCAGCACTTCGTCGATTTCGGTCGGCATAGGCCCTCACGCATACACGTTATGCCTACTCTTAATTCATACAGTAAATTGAAGTCCAAGAGCGAGGAAGTGCCGAGAATGTGGCGCTGACCGATTTTGGCAAACGCATCGAGCATTAAATCGAAGCAGGCGAATTCGGAAAAACCTTACGGCCCAAAGTCCAGCCATGGCGGAGAGGGTGGGATTCGAACCCACGATACGGTTGCCCGTATGCCGCATTTCGAGTGCGGTGCTTTCGACCACTCAGCCACCTCTCCGCTTTGCTGGTCGGCGCAAGTTATGCGCGGGCTGTCTCTTAGCGGGCAAATGTCGGGCTTGCAAGGGCGAAAATCCAACTATCTCAAGCTTTCATCTTGACAGTTTTTTGCCCGTCACGTATGCGAGCCGTGAATTAGACATGGGCCAACTGTGTCCTGATTTCTCCGCCCCGGCGGAACTCCACCGGCAGGCGCCGCGATCGCTCGCGATTTCTGGGCCTGCTTCAACATCGACTGACAAGAAGACGGCCGCCTGGTTGCCAGGCAGAGCCGGAACGAACATGAAAGGATAACCAATGTTCGCAGTCATCAAGACCGGCGGTAAGCAGTACCGCGTGAGCGCCAACGACGTGCTGACCATCGAAAAGCTGGAAGCCGAAGCGGGCGCAACTATCGAATTCACTGAAGTTCTCATGGTCGGCGTTGGTGCCGATGCCAAGATCGGCCTGCCCTTCGTGGCCGGCGCATCGGTCAAGGCAGAAGTCGTCGAGCAGAACCGTGGCAAGAAGGTGATCGCGTTCAAGAAGCGTCGTCGCCAGAATTCCAAGCGTTCGCGCGGCCACCGCCAGCACCATACCGTCGTTCGCATCACCGACATCGTCGCTGCGTAACGGTCAACGAGACAACAGGTTTTTAAAGGAGAACTCCAATGGCACACAAAAAAGCTGGCGGTTCGTCGCGTAACGGTCGCGATTCGAATTCCAAGCGCCTTGGCGTGAAGAAGTTTGGTGGCGAAGCCGTCATTCCAGGCAACATCATCGTACGTCAGCGCGGTACCCAGTGGCATCCGGACGCCAATGTCGGCATGGGCAAGGATCATACCGTATTTTCGCTCATTGAAGGCAATGTCGCTTACCGTACCAAGGCCAATGGCAAGGTTTACGTGTCGGTGATGCCGAAAGCGGCGGAAGCAGCGGAATAAAGCCGGTTAAGCTCTAAAGCAGCCGGCGTCTCATCGACCCGGCTGGCCGTACCAGGTTCAGTCTAGAAAACAGGGGAGATGGGGCGCCATCTCCCCTTTTTCTTATGCCTTTTCAACCAGAAGGAGACTGAACCATGCAGATCGAACTATCGAGGGTCGACCAGTCGCGGTCACCCCAGGACCGGTTGAGGCCGGATCGGTTACGGAGCGATTGCCCCGTCTTGCTGTCGCAAAGGCTCGTCATGCGCGCGCCCCACGAAGAAGACATCGACGCCCTTGCCCATCTCGCCAACAACGCCGCCGTTGCCACCATGGTATCGCGCATGCCGCACCCGTACACGGCACGCGATGCGGCCGATTTCGTGCGACGCACGAATGCTGGCGAGATTGGCAAATGCGTCTATGCGATCACCAAGGCGGAAAACGGCGAATTCCTCGGCTGCTGCGCGCTGGAGCCGCATGTCACGGACCACGACACGCTGGAAATCGGCTACTGGCTCGGCGAGCCGCACTGGAACAGGGGCTACGCGACGGAGGCGGCGCATGCGCTGATCGACATGGCGTTTCGCACCCGCGACATCGCCCATATCGATGCGCGCTGCCGGGTCACCAACATCGCCTCGCGCCGGGTGATCCAGAAGTGCGGGTTCCAGTTCCAGGGCTCGGGCATGGTCGGCAGCTTGGCCATGGGCGGCATGATGCCGGTCGAATGGTACAGGCTCGACCGCAAGACCTGGATGTCGCTGAAGAGCTGGGGGGAGATGCGGTGATGAACGCCCCCCTGAAGAGAGCCATGCCTTCTGTGCCCGGCCCCTGCCCGGTCATCGAGACTGCGCGGCTCACCTTGCGTCCGCATCGCATGAGCGACGCGGAGGCGATCGTCGAATCGCTTGGCGACTACCAGGTCGTGCGCATGCTGGCGCGCGTTCCGGTTCCCTACGACCGGCAGGACGCCACCGACTGGCTGAGCCGCGTGACCTGCGGCATCACACCCGACTGGTCGCTCGCCATCACCGCCGGCGACGACGTTCATCTCGGCGTCGTTTCGATCGAACTGCGCCACGGCCTTTGGCATCTCGGCTACTGGCTGAACCGCTACTACTGGGGCAAGGGGCTGATGAGCGAAGCGGCGGGCGCGGCGATCGAGCGCTTCTTCCGCCGCATGCCGCAGGCGGAGCTGCATTCCGGCGCCTTCGCCGACAATGCGGCGTCGCTGCGCATCCAGGAAAAGCTCGGCTTTTCGATCCTGCGCTGCGGCGATCTCTATTCGCGCGCCCGCAATGCGGTGGCCCCGCATATCGAAACGCGGCTGACGGAGGCGGACTTCCGACGGCCCTGACGGACCCCGGCCCGGGGCGGCGCATCGTCGCCCCGGGCCTCGGCCAAGACACTCAGTACGACCCGGCCGGCAATGCGCCCGCGGCGTCCGGCCTCCGCGCGAGCCGAAGAATATGACGATACTCTTTGACCTCCGGCTCAACCGGCTATATCGATGGCCCACACAAATTCGCTCATCCCGACCCGCAATCAATTGGCAGAAGCATGAAATTTCTCGACGAGGCAAAGGTCTATATCCGCTCCGGTGACGGTGGCGCCGGCAGCGTCTCCTTCCGCCGCGAAAAATTCATCGAGTTCGGCGGTCCGGATGGCGGCGACGGCGGCCGCGGCGGCGATGTCTGGGTCGAGGCCGTCAATGGCCTCAACACGCTCATCGACTTTCGCTTCCAGCAGCACTTCAAGGCCAAGACCGGCACGCACGGCATGGGCCGCAACCGCACCGGCGCCAACGGCGAGGACGTGACGCTGAAGGTGCCCGTCGGCACGCAGATCTTCGAGGAAGATAACGAGACCCTGATCATCGACATGACGGTCGAGGGCCAGCGCTTCCGCATTGCCAAGGGTGGCAATGGCGGTTTCGGCAATGCGCATTTCAAGTCGGCGACCAACCAGGCGCCGAACTGGGCCAATCCCGGCCTCGAGGGCGAGGAAAAGACGGTCTGGCTGCGGCTCAAGCTGATCGCCGATGCCGGCCTGGTCGGACTTCCCAATGCTGGCAAGTCGACCTTCCTGGCCGCCGTCACCCGCGCCCGGCCGAAGATCGCCAACTATCCCTTCACCACGCTGCATCCGAACCTCGGCGTCGCCACCGTCGACGAGCGCGAATTCATCCTCGCCGACATTCCGGGCCTGATCGAGGGCGCGCATGAAGGGGTCGGCATCGGCGACCGCTTCCTCGGTCATGTCGAGCGCACCCGCGTGCTGCTGCATCTCGTCTCCGCCCAGGAGGAGCATGTCGGCCAGGCCTACAAGACGGTCAAGCACGAGCTCGAAGCCTATGGCGGCGGGCTGGAGGACAAGCCCGAGATCGTCGCCTTGTCGCAGATCGACGTGCTCGACGAGGAGGGCCTGAAGAAAAAGGCGCAGGAACTGAAGAAGGCCTGCGGCAGGACCCCGCTTCTGCTCTCCGCCATTACCGGCAAGGGCATGACGGAGGCGCTCCGCCAGTTGCGCGACATCATCGTCGCCGAGAGCGGCAATATCCCGCTCCCGGAAAAACGCGACCGCAACCGCAAGCGCGACCAGGAAACGGAAGGCGATGAATAAATGTCGGCCGGAGCCAAATCACTGACGCGCTACAGGCGCATCGTCATCAAGATCGGCTCGGCCCTGCTGGTCGATCGCGGCAGCGGCCTGAAGAAGGCCTGGCTCGACGCGATCTGCGACGACATCGCCGAGCTTAAGGCCCGCGGCGTCGACGTGCTGGTCGTCTCGTCGGGCGCCATCGCCCTTGGCCGCACCGTGCTCGACCTGCCCTCCGGAGGCCTCAAGCTCGAGGAAAGCCAGGCGGCCGCGGCCGTGGGCCAGATCGCCCTTGCCCGCCACTGGTCGGAAAGCCTGTCGCGATCGTCGATCGTCGCCGGCCAGATCCTGCTGACGCTCGGCGACACCGAGGAACGCCGCCGTTATCTGAACGCCCGCGCCACGCTGCAGCAGCTTCTGAAGATCGGCGCCGTGCCGATCATCAACGAGAACGACACGGTCGCCACCACCGAAATCCGCTACGGCGACAATGACCGCCTCGCCGCCCGCGTCGCCACCATGGCGGGTGCCGACCTGCTGGTCCTGCTCTCCGACATCGACGGGCTCTATACCGCCCCGCCGCATCTCGACCCCAATGCCCGCTTCCTCGACACGATCGCCGAGATCACCCCGGAGATCGAGGCCATGGCCGGGGGCGCCGCCTCCGAACTGTCGCGCGGCGGCATGCGCACCAAGATCGACGCGGGCAAGATCGCCACCGGCGCCGGCTGCGCCATGATCATCGCCTCGGGCAAGACCGACCATCCGCTGAAGGCCATCGAAACCGGGGCCCGCCATTCCTGGTTCGCCCCCGCCAAGACCCCCGTCACCGCCCGCAAGACCTGGATCGCCGGCCAGCTTCAGGCCGCCGGCGAACTGCATGTCGATGCCGGCGCCCAGACGGCACTGAAGGCCGGCAAGAGCCTGCTGCCCGCCGGGGTCCGCCAGGTCGTCGGCCAGTTCAGCCGGGGCGACACCGTCTCGGTGATCGGCACGCAGGGGCGCGAGATCGCCCGCGGCCTCGCCGGCTACGACGCCGAGGAGGCGCGCCGTATCACCGGACGCAAATCCTCCGAAATCGAGGACATTCTCGGCTATGCCGGTCGCGCCGCGATGATCCATCGGGACGACCTGGTGATGACCGATCCGGCGCACAAGCATGACGCCGCGCAGGCAGACAAGAAGGACGAAGCCCATGCTTGACAAGGCAAAAGCCGATCTGAGCGACGTCGATGCGCTGATGCTGGACATCGGCAGGCGCGCCCGCGCCGCCGCCCGGCCCCTGGCAATCGCCTCGACGCAAGCGAAGAACAGCGCGCTCGCCGCCATGGCCGACGCCATTCTCGCCGATGAACAGGCGATCCTGGCGGCCAATGCGATCGACCTGAAGAATGCCGAGGACAGCGGCCTTGCCGCGTCCTTCGTCGACCGACTGACGCTCGATCCGGCCCGCATCGCCGCGATCGCCGAGGGCATTCGCGCGGTGGCTGGCCTGAAGGATCCGGTCGGCGAGGTGATCGCCGCCTGGGACCGGCCGAACGGCCTCAAGATCGAACGCGTGCGCACGCCGCTCGGCGTCATCGGCGTGATCTACGAAAGCCGCCCCAACGTGACCGCCGATGCAGGCGCGCTCTGCCTCAAATCCGGCAATGCCGTGATCCTGCGCGGCGGCTCGGATTCGCTCAATTCCTCGCGGGCGATCCATGCCTGCCTGGTCAAGGGCCTGGAAAAGGCCGGCCTGCCGGCCGATGCCATCCAGCTGGTGCCCGTGCCGGACCGCGCCGCGGTTGGCGCCATGCTGACCGGCCTCGACGGTTCGATCGACGTGATCGTGCCGCGCGGCGGCAAGAGCCTCGTCGCCCGCGTGCAAACGGAAGCGCGCGTTCCGGTCTTTGCCCATCTCGAAGGCCTCTGCCACGTCTATGTCGACGCCTCCGCCGAGGTCGACATGGCGACGCGCATCGTCGTCAATTCGAAAATGCGCCGCACCGGCATCTGCGGCGCGGCCGAGACCCTGCTCGTCGACAGCGCGGCGATCGGCACCCATCTCATGCCGATCCTGGAGGCCCTGACGGAAGCCGGCTGCGAGATCCATGCCTCGCCGACCGTGCTGAAGATCCATCCGGGCTTCAAGCCGGCGACGGAAGAGGATTGGCGCACCGAATATCTTGACGCCATCATCGCGGTCGCCATCGTCGACGGTGTGTCGGGCGCGATCGATCACATAGCCCGCTATTCGTCCCATCATACCGAGGCGGTGATCGCCGAGGATCCGGCGGTCGTCGAGCGCTTCTTCAACGAGATCGATTCGGCCATCCTGCTGCACAATGCCTCGACCCAGTTCGCCGACGGCGGCGAGTTCGGCATGGGCGCCGAGATCGGCATCGCCACCGGCAAGATGCATGCGCGCGGCCCCGTCGGCGTCGAACAGCTGACCTCGTTCAAATACCGGGTGCACGGCACCGGACAGGTGCGACCCTAAGGTGGCTGAGGAAGCGATCGCCCATCGCCATCGTTTCATGCCGCACGTCGAACCGGGCATGGTCATCGGCCTGTTCGGCGGCTCGTTCAATCCGCCGCATCAGGGCCATGCGCTGGTCGCCGAGATTGCCCTTCGCCGCCTCGGCCTCGACCAGCTGTGGTGGATCGTCACCCCCGGCAACCCGCTGAAAAGCCGCGGCAACCTGGCGCCGCTGTCGGAGCGGCTGGCGAAGTGCGAGGCGCTCGCCGACGATCCGCGCATCAAGGTCACAGCCTTCGAGAGGACGCTGGGCACCAGCTATACGGCGCGCACGCTCGACTATGTGAAGGCGCGCAATCCCCGCGCCCGATTCATCTGGATCATGGGCGCGGATAATCTCGCAAGCTTCCACCGCTGGCAGCAATGGCATCGCATCGCCATGACCTTCCCGATCGCCGTGATCGACCGGCCCGGCTCGACGCTTGCCTATCTCTCCTCGAAGATGGCCCGCACCTTCGACTATGCGCGCATCGACGAAGACGACGCCGGCGTACTGTGGAAGAAGAAGGCGCCGGCCTGGACCTTCATCCACGGCCCCCGCTCGACCCTCTCCTCGACCGCCTTGCGCGAGGCGCAAGATCGGTGATGTTTCCCGGCGTTGCGGGTATTTTGGCCGGTCCCTTGAAAGATTAACGGAACGGTGCCACTTTCGTGAAGCGATTTCCGATCGTGGGAATCGCCTTCGTGCTGTTACCCAAAGAAAGGAAAAACTCTGACAACAGTACACACCAAGGGAAAGACGCATGCCGTCCTCCCGAAAAGCCCGGAACGTGGCGCCGATGCCGCAGCCCGTGAGCTTGAGCTGGTCCTCGCTAGCCTCGAGGACTCCAAGGCAGAAGATATCGTCACCATCAACATTGTCGGGAAATCCGCGCTGGGCGACTACATGGTCGTCGTCTCCGGGCGCTCGAACCGGCATGTGGCGGCGATCAGCGAGCACCTGATTTCCGACCTCAAGGACGAGGGCTTCGGTTCTCCTCGCGTCGAGGGACTGGAAGCCGGCGATTGGGTGCTGATCGATACCGGTGACATCATCGTGCATGTGTTCCGCCCCGAAATCCGCGAGTTCTACAACATCGAAAAGATGTGGGCCGCTCCGGAGATCGAGGAAGGCACCCTGCACTGACACCGACGGCCCGCTGCCGCCTGGCGGCAGTAGCGAAGCCCTGACAAGCGGCAAGCGTCGCGCTTTTGCCGCCGTGTGGGTTGCGCGGCCGGAATGGAAGGATCGAGACATGCGCGTGGGCATCTATGCCGTAGGCCGGCTGAAGGCCGGGCCGGAGAAGGAACTCGCGTCCCGCTATCTCGACCGCTTTGCCAAGGCCGGGCCCGCCTGCGGGCTCGAATTCCTCCGCTCGGTCGAAATTGCCGAAAGCCGCTCCTCCAACGCCGCGACCCGCAAGCGCGAGGAGGCCGCGGAGCTGGTGAAAGCCATGCCGGAAGGCGCCCTCGTCATCATCCTCGACGAGCGCGGCAAGGCGCTCGACAGCCAGGAATTCGCCGAGCTGATCGGCGATCACCGCGACCGCGGTCAGCGGGACCTTGCCATCGTCATCGGCGGCGCCGACGGCGTCGATCCGGACCTGCGCGAAAAGACCAAGCTCGTCCTCAATCTCGGCCGCATGACCTGGCCGCATCAGTTGGTGCGCATCCTCCTCGCCGAGCAGCTTTATCGCGCCGTGACCATCCTGTCCGGCCATCCCTATCACCGCGCCTGACCGCCGCGTTCGGGCCTCCGGATCGCCCGCTTTGCGTGGCGGGGCAAATCAGCGTATTTTCCGCCGCGAACCGGGATAGCGCCTTGCGACACGACGACCGTCCATCCATCAGAGCCAAACCAGCCGAGCGTCGCCCCGCGATCCGCGCGACGCTGCTGGCGTCCGCGATGCTACTGGGCGGACCGCTTCTGGACCCACAGACGCGCGCCATAGCCCAGGCCCCGACGCCGGCCGTGACCGCCCCGCCGGTCCCGGTGAAGGCCGATCCCACCGCACCCGATCCGGCCGCCGATGACGCAGCCCTGGCACTGCGCCAGAAACGCGACGAGGTCGGCCGGGAACTGCAGGAGCTTGCCCGCTCGATGCGGGTCTCCGACGAGAAGGCCGTCGAACTCGAAGAGAGCATCGCCGCCCTTTCCAAGACCTCCGAGAGCCTGAAGCAGGCGCTGATCGAATCCGCCGCCCGCCGCAAGGAGCTGGAGCGCAAGATCGCCGCCGGCGAGAAGAAGCTCGCCGAGCTCGGCGTCAGCGAAGACAAGATCCGCCATTCCTTCAAGGATCGCCGCGCCATTCTCGCCGAGGTGCTGGCCGCCCTGCAGCGCATGGGCCGAAACCCGCCGCCGGCCCTGCTTGTCAGCCCGGAGGACGCACTCGCCTCGGTCAGGACCGCGATCCTGCTCGGCGCCGTCGTGCCGGGCATCCGCAAGGAAACCGAAAAGCTCGCCGCCGATCTCGCCGAGCTGGTGCGCCTGCGCATGGAAGGCGAAAAGGAGACCGAGACTCTGGTCGCCACGATCGCCAGCCGGCAGGAGGAGGAACGGCGCATGGACCTGCTGCTGGTCGAAAACGACCGGCTGTCGCGCCAGAACTCGCTGGAACTCGCGACCGAAAAGCGCCGCGCCGAGGAACTCGCGGCCCGCGCCTCGAGTATGGAGGGCCTGATCGCCAGCCTCGAGACGGAGATCCGTTCGGTGCGCGAAGCGGCCGACAGGGCCCGCGCCGAGGAGGAGCGGCTGCGCAAGCTCAGCGACGAGCAGAGGCAGAAGGCCAGGGAGCTGGCGGCATCGTCATTGCCTGATAAAAACCGCATTGCCCCGGCATATGCTTTCTCCGATCTGAAGCAGAAACTGGAACTGCCGGCGGCCGGCGAAATCCTGCGCCAGTACGGCGATCCGGACGGAACGGGGCACGAGGCCAAGGGTATGGTCATCGCCTCGGCGCCAGGATCCCTGGTGACCGCACCTGCCGACGGCTGGGTCGTCTACGCCGGTGAATTCCGCAGTTACGGACAGATGATCATCCTGAATACCGGCGACGGCTATCATGTGGTACTGTCCGGCATGGACCGCATCAACACCGGTCAGGGCAAGTTCGTTCTTTCCGGCGAGCCCTTGGCGGTGATGGGGGAGAAAAGAGTGGCGAGCGCTACGGCATTGGCGCTGGAAACGGATCGCCCGACCCTTTACATAGAATTTCGGAAAGATGGAAAACCGGTTGATTCCCGCGAGTGGTGGACCGGAAGTGGCTCTGGAAAGGCACAGAATGATTCGTAGGGCTTCTCTTGTTCTCGTCGGCGCGCTTATGGGTGCGACCGCGATGAGCGTTCTCTATTCGGCCGGCATTCCTGCACAGGCCGCCGGCACCTCCACCTACAAGGAATTGTCGATTTTCGGCGACGTCTTCGAGCGGGTGCGCGCGCAGTACGTGACGCCGCCGGACGAGGAAAAGCTGGTCGAAAACGCCATTAACGGCATGCTCACCTCGCTTGACCCGCACTCGACCTACATGAACGCCAAGGATGCGGCGGACATGCAGACGCAGACGCGCGGCGAATTCGGCGGCATCGGCATCGAAGTGACGATGGAAGAGGAACTGGTCAAGGTCATCACCCCGATCGATGACACGCCCGGCTCCAAGGCCGGCATTCTGGCCGGCGACTTCATCTCCGAAATCGACGGCGAATCGGTGCGCGGCCTCAAGCTTGAGGAAGCGGTCGAGAAGATGCGCGGCGCGGTCAACACGCCGATCAAGCTCACCATCCTGCGCAAGGGTGCCGACAAGCCGATCGAGCTGTCCATCGTTCGCGAGATCATTCCGATCCGCGCCGTCAAGTCGCGCGTCGAGGGCGACGTCGGCTATCTGCGCGTCATCTCGTTCACCGAGAAGACCTATGACGATCTCGAAGCCGCCATCATCAAGATCCAGAAGGAAGTGCCGGCCGACAAGCTCAAGGGCTTCGTCCTCGACCTGCGCCTCAATCCGGGCGGCCTGCTCGACCAGGCGATCTACGTCTCCGACGCCTTCCTCGAGCGCGGCGAAGTGGTCTCCACCCGTTCGCGCGATCCGGAAGACACGCGTCGCTTCAACGCCAGCGCAGGCGACCTGACCGACGGCAAGCCGCTGGTGGTTCTGGTCAACGGCGGCTCGGCTTCGGCTTCGGAAATCGTCGCCGGCGCGCTGCAGGACCTGAAGCGGGCGACCGTGCTCGGCACCCGCTCGTTCGGCAAGGGCTCCGTCCAGACCATCATCCCGATGGGCGAGAAGGGCGCGCTGCGGCTGACCACGGCGCTCTATTACACGCCGTCGGGCCGCTCGATCCAGGGCACCGGCATCGAGCCGGACATCAAGGTCGAACAGCCGCTGCCGGAAGAGCTGCAGGGCAAGGTGCGCGCTGAGGGCGAATCGGCTCTCAAGGGCCACATCAAGGGCCAGAACGAGAGCGAAGAGGGCTCCGGCTCTGTCGCCTATGTCCCGCCGGAAGCCAAGGACGACGTCCAGCTGAACTACGCGCTCGATCTGCTGCGCGGCGCCAAGACCGATCCGTCCTTCCCGGCCGACCCGGCCAAGGCCGTCGTGGCAAAGTAAGGAATGGGGCGCCGGAGCAATCCGGCGCCCGCTTGCATTCGCCACCCGACGGGAGCGCATAGACCTTGAGCGCCGATCTCCATGCACCGCTCGGCCAGGGCCGCAGGCCGGGAAGATCGCCGCGTCGCCGGCCTTCCCTTGCCGCCATGCTCGGCAGTCTGTCGCTCGTCTCCATTCTCGGCCTCTCCACCTATTCCGCGATCGCGCCGCTTCCGCTGCGTCAATTCTCCGACGCGGTGCCCAAGCCCGACGGCCCGGACACCCAGACGGCGCAAGCACCCGGCGGCACGGCGCCCGCCGGCTCCGGCCAGAACCTCGCCACCAGCCGCCCGCTTGGCGGGGCGACGGTGCAGCGCACGGTGACCGACGACGGCTCGGTCGTCACCAAGTTCACGCCGAAGCCGCGCGACGGAAACGGACCCGTACTGATCGACAGCCAGACAATCGGCCAGGACAGCCGCGTCGCCGCCCTCCCCAACGATGACCTGCTCGAGGACACGCCGGAAGGTCGCCTTCCGATCATCGGCCCCGATGGCCTCAGGCCGTTCGAGCAATATGCGCGCCCCTGGTCGGGCTCCCGCGCAACCCGCGTCGCCATCGTCGTCGGCGGCATCGGGCTCAGCCAGACCGGTAGCCAGCGTGCCATCCGCGACCTGCCCGAAGAAATCACGCTGGCCTTCGCCGCGACCGGCAACAGCCTCTCGCGCTGGATGCAGGAAGCCCGCCGCAAGGGCCACGAGATCGTTCTGCAGGTGCCCTTCGAACCCTTCGATTATCCGGCCAACAATCCCGGCCGCGGCACGCTTCTGACCAGCGATCAGCCGGACGAGGCACTGAAGAAGCTGCACGAGGCCATGGGCCGCATCACCAACTACACCGGCGTCATGAACTACATGGGCGCGAAATACATGTCGGACGCCACGGCCTTCGAGCCGGTGATGCGCGACATCGGCGCGCGCGGCCTGCTCTTCCTCGACGACGGCTCGACCGCCCGCTCGCTGACCGACAGCTTTGCCAAGGCGATCGGCATGCCCTATGCGCAGGGCAACCTGCTGCTCGACGGCCAGCCGGAAAAGGCGGCCGTGCTGGCCAAGCTCGACGAGCTGGAACGCATCGCCCGCCGCAACGGCCAGGCGATCGGCATCGCCTCGGCCTTCGACGAGACGATTGCCGCGATCCGCCAATGGAGCGAGGAGGCAGCCGGCCGAGGAATTGAGATCGTTGGCGTCTCCGCCCTTGCGGCCGACGCCGAGCAGTAAGGGGGACATGATGGAAAAGACCGTTTTCACGAAAATCCGTGCCGAAGACCTGCCCTATCGCCCGTGCGTCGGCATCATGGTGCTCAATCCGGCGGGCCTGGTCTGGGCCGGGCGACGCATCCCGGAAGGCAATTCGGAATATGACGGATCGCCCATGCTCTGGCAGATGCCGCAGGGCGGCATAGACGACGGCGAGGATCCCTTGCCGGCAGCGCTGCGGGAGCTCTACGAAGAAACCGGCATGAGGAGCGTGTCGCTGCTCGCCGAGGCAAGCCGCTGGATCAATTACGACCTGCCGGCCGAGCTGATCGGCATCGGGCTCAAGGGCAAGTATCGTGGCCAGACGCAACGCTGGTTCGCCTTCCGCTTCGACGGCGACGAGAGCGAGATCGCCATCGACCCGCCGCCGGGCGGCCACACAGCCGAATTCGACGCCTGGGAATGGAAGCCGATGGCCGAACTCCCCGACCTGATCGTGCCGTTCAAGCGCAGCGTCTACGAACAGGTGGTCGCCGAGTTCCACCACCTCGCCGGCTGAGAGACGCCGGCGTCACTTGGGGTGCTGACGGTATCACCGCGCGCCGCGATATGCTGCACAAGGCTGCCGCCCGGCACGGCCGCAAGGGCCGCATCGGGCTGCTGCGCGACGACAACCTGGCTGGCAGCGGGTGTGACCGAATAGGCCTTTTCCCCGTCGCGATCGACCAGCACAGCGGACCACCGCATGATCTGACCAGTGACGGCCAGCATGGTGAGGAAGGCGGCGACGTAGCGCAGCAAGGGGCGGGCGCAAAGTCTGCGGCCGCCGAAAAGTGACAGTCCTCGGCATTACCCGGTCCAGGGGAGATCTGTGCTACCTCAATAGCCGCAGGCCTCGACCGGTCCTGGGCTGACCGCGACGGGTCGACCCTCGATAGTTCGATCTGCTTTCCTGCCATCACCCCCTCCTCATCAGTGGCTGGATGCCGATCCTCTCGGCGCCCAGGCGTCCATGGACGGGCACGAACGTCCCGTTCCCGACAGGCATCGTGCGCCCCTTCCGCGACAGCTCGCGCGCCTATAGCCTCGTCCCGCCCGGCAATGCTATGGGAGGTCGAACAAAGGGGACCAGGGCCATGTCGGTGGAATTCTATGCAGATTACGTGCGTCCGCTGCGCACCCTCTTTGCCGAACTCGACCAGCATCCCGAGTGGTTCCAGACCTATGACGTGCATATCGAACTTGCTGCCTCCGGCAAGCTCGTCGTCTATGAGACGAAGAGGCAGAAAGGCCAGACCGACAGCCTCTACTATGGTCGCTCCGGTCCAGGCGACAGCCCGCGCCAGATCGCCCAGGCGGCGGCCTTCGCCGCCATCGACCATTTCATGGCGCTCAGCCAGTTCCTCGCCTTCAATGGCAAGCTGGAGAACCTGAAAGGCGAAGAGGCGGCCCAGGTCTTGACGATCGGCTCGCAATACCCGTCCTGCGCAATCCGTTTTGCCTATCGCAAGAAGGGCCAGCCGAACGCCAAGGCCATGTTCATGATCTTTGTCGGCTTCAACGACGATCATGACGCGGACGAGTACGTCGCGAAGATCGCCGACCCCGCCACCCTGGTGGACAGCCGCCCGCTTCGCGGCGACAAGGTCTACGAGTGGAAGTGACGGCTGCGTCGCCGAAAGCCTGCCAAGACAGCGGGCAGTAACGACGACCTGCCGAGCCCCCATGCCGGGAATCGCGCTGATACGGCCGCATCCGTCAACGGCGCGACACATTGAAGCTTTGCCGGCTATGTTTCTACCCGCCCACGCCCTTCAAGGGGCACTTCCGCTCCCACTCAGGGTGGGGCTCACCGTGTACCGCGTGGCAGTTTTGCACGTCATCTTTCGTTGCGTCGAACGCGTGGGTCGGCAAGCATTGCAGGTTGCGCCGTGGATCCTCGGGTCAGGCCCGAGGATGACGACCGCGGAGAGCGACGGAATACTCCAAGAGCCGTTGCCGCTTGCTGAAATGCATGACGGAACCGGCCGGCTGCCGACCACGGACCGTCGAATGCGACAGAAGGTCCAAGAGACGTTCCTTCAGCTGAGACGGGCGTTGGAGCATCCCTACCCCAAATGAAAGGTCGTCATCCTCGGGCTGACCCGAGGATCCACGCCGCAGGCCACGTCTCGCGGCAAGCCGAAGCGCGACCCTCATGCTGAGGCGCCCGAGCAGAGCGAGAGCCTCGAAGCAGCCGACGCGCACTCGACCGGCACCATCCTCCACCCGCCCTCGCCCTTCGAGGGTCGCTTCCGCTCCGACCTCAGGGTGAGGGCTCACCGTGTGCCGGCTTGGCAGTGCCAGTCGCCCCTCGTTGAGGAATTTTCGTGGAAAGCGTTGGTCGCAAGCGTTGCAGGCTGTGCCGTGGATCCTCGGCACAAGGCCGAGGATGACGACAGCAGTGGGTTGTGGAATGCTCCAGGAGCCGCGGTAAGTGGTGGAATGCTTCAAGAGCCGTTGCAGTTTGCTGAACGCAAGACGGAACCGGCCGGCCACCGGCCACCGAATGCGGACAGAAGGTCCGAGACGCGTTCTTTCTGCTGAAACGGGCGTTGGAGCATCCCTACCCCAAATGAAAGGTCGTCATCCTCGGGCTTGACCCGAGGATCCATGCCCCACGCACAGGACGGGTCGAAGGCCACGTGGCGCCCCTCATGCTGAGGTGCCCGAGCAAAGCGAGACCTCGAAGCAGCCGGCGGCACACTCGAACATTGTCGCGCCCCACCCGTCCTCGATCTTCAGTCGGCGCCGGGAAGAGGGAGCCAATCCGGGACCGGGACCATATAGGCCCCGCGGGTCGCGTTGCCGACGACCGCCGAAAAGGCTTGCCGCCAATTGGCGGCCCGCCCTCTGCGGACGGGCCCCCGGTATCCTTATTCGGCGGCGTCGGCGGAATCGGCGTTCAGCTGGCCGTATTTCTGTTCACCGATCTTCGAGAGCAGGTCGAGCTGGGTTTCGAGGAAGTCGATATGGCCTTCCTCGTCCATCAGCAGCTCTTCGAACAGCTTCATGCTGACATAGTCGCCGGCCTGGTAACAGATGTCGCGCGAGGCCTTGTAGGCGGTGCGGGCGTCGTATTCGCCGGCGAGATCGGCTTCGAGCACTTCCTTGACGTTCTGGCCGATGCGCAGCGGCGCGACCGTCTGCAGGTTCGGGTGCCCTTCGAGGAAGATGATGCGCGAGATCAGCTTGTCGGCATGCTGCATCTCTTCGATCGATTCGGCGCGCTCCTTCTTGGCGAGCTTGGTGTAGCCCCAGTCGTCGAGGAGGCGGTAGTGCAGCCAGTACTGGTTGACGGCGCCCAGCTCCAGGAACAGTGCCTCGTTCAGCCGTTCGATTACTTTTTGATCACCCTTCATGACGGGTCCCTTCTTCTGTGGTTTTGTCGGTAAGAACTAAGTCCGTTCGCTCCTGTCGTAGAGACAGACGCGAACGCGCCGCGGAAATTCTGCTTTCATCTCAATCTAGTGCACTCTCCCATCGAAGGAAACCGGCCTTGACCGCGTCACGGTCCGAATGCCGCCGTGGTCTCCTGAAGGCATCGCTTGAAGCAGTCCGCAACAGGGTACGAAGATTTGCTGGGGAGAGGTCGTGCCGGCGCTCCTTCGGCTGGCAGGTTCCCCGGACAGCAGGAATGACGTCGAACGGCGGCCGCACGGACCTTTTGTCGTCGCAAGCGACGAGACCACGCGCCCGCGACCATGCCTTTCCGCGAAAACTGCCGCTGATCGGCTGGCAATGGCACCACGCCTGCGGATCGCGAGGCAAGGGATGCATGCCCGAAGGCGCCATGCGCACCACGCCTCTCGACCATCCCTTTTTTGAAGGCAGGAACCGCGGCCGACGCGCCGATGCGCTCAGGCCACCTGGGCGGCACGCTGGCGACGCTCGAGGCTGGCCGTCTTCTGCTCCTCGTGGAAACGCTTCAGGCGTTCCATGAAGTCGACGACGTCGGCACCGTCGGTCTGGCGGGCAGCGTGGTATTCCTCGGTGGTGCGGATGATGATCTCGACGACATTGGGAAAGCAGCCGCAGCAACGGCCACGCTTGCCCATGGCATGGTAGACCTTGGCCGGGACGATCAACTGCCAACAGTCCTCGTCAAGGAGGTCGTTGATGACGTCCTTGATGTCCTTGTCGGTGATGTAATTGCAGCTGCAGACCAGCATGGCCTCTACGCTCTTCCAAACATGACTTTCAGCCCCTCCTTTCTGCTAAACAGGATGGCCTTTGTCAAGAAAATTTCCGACGCAGGCCGACCATTGATGCGCGGACCCGCCACCGGGGCGGAACCGCTGCCCGTTTCAGTGAAAATTCCGCCCCTTCGGCATGGCCTGACGGACATCGCCGACGAGGTCCGGCACGTCACGGATCAGCCGCGCCAGCGACCCGGTCGACTTGCCGTCATACCGGTGCTCGTTGACCGGGCGGCGTATCTCGTCGGCATGGGCAAGCCCGCCGAAATCCTTGAGTTCCTCCCGAAGCAGGCCGAGCTTCTCCGTCGCATCGACCAGGTGCTCGGCGACCACATGGATCACGCCCTCAGCCCTCTGCAGCCGTCCACGCACCTTCACCAGCCGGGCGCCCATGACGATGGTCCGGTACTGCTCGAAGGTCTTCGGCCAGACGATGATATTGGCGACCCCGGTCTCGTCCTCGATCGTCATGAAGATCACCCCCTTGGCCGAGCCCGGCCGCTGGCGCACCAAGACGAGGCCCGCCACCTCGACGTGCCGTCCGTTGGCCGTCTGCTCGAGCGCCGAGGAAACGAGCACGCCGCTCCGGGCAAGCTCCTCGCGCAGGAAGGAGAGCGGATGGGCCTTCAGCGACAGCGAAAGCACGCGGTAATCATGGATGACCTGCTCGCCCGCCGGCATCAGCGGCAGCGAAACCTCCGCCTCGACCTGCAGCTCGACATCCGCAGCCCCGGAAAAGAGCGGCAGGTGCTCGACGGCCGCCTGCTGATCGAGCGCCTGGGCGGCCCAGAGCGCCTCGCGGCGGCTGAGGCCCAGCGAGGCGAAGGCATCGGCATCCGCCAGCCGTTCGATCGCCGCCCGCGGCAGGCCCGTGCGTTTCCACAGGTCGCGGACCGAGGCATAGCCGCCGCCGCGGCGCGCCACGAGCAGGTCCATGTCCGCCTCCGACAGGCCCTTGACCTGCCGGAAGCCGAGCCGCACCGCCTCGGTGCTGCGGATGACGCGGCGCATCGAGGCATGCCGCGGCGCGACCCGCCGGACGTCGAAGCCGCCCGCCTCCAGAATGCTGTTCCATGAAGAGGCGTTGACGTCGACCGGCCTCACCTCGACCCCGTGCTCGCGCGCGTCGCGCACCAGCTGCGCCGGCGCGTAGAACCCCATCGGCTGGGAATTGAGCAGGGCTGCGCAGAAGACGTCGGGATAGAAGGTCTTCACCCAGGCGGAGGCATAGACCAGCAGGGCGAAGGAGGCGGCATGGCTTTCCGGAAAGCCGTATTCGCCGAACCCCTCGATCTGGCTGAAACAACGCTCGGCGAATTCCAGCGTATAGTCCCGCTGCAGCATGCCGTCGATGAAGCGTTGCCGGAAATTGGCCACCTGCCCCGTCCGGCGGAAGGTCGCCATGGCCCGGCGCAGCTGATCGGCCTCGGCCGGCTTGAAGCCGGCGGCGGTAATGGCGATCTGCATCGCCTGTTCCTGGAACAGCGGAACCCCCAGCGTGCGTTTCAGCACCGCTTCCAGCTCGGGCTTCGGATAGGTGATCTCGCGGCCGGCCTCCCTGTCCTTCCGGTTCTTCAGGTAGGGATGCACCATATTGCCCTGGATCGGCCCGGGCCGGACGATCGCCACCTCGATCACCAGGTCGTAGAAGACCCGGGGTTTCAGCCGCGGCAGCATGCTCATCTGCGCCCGGCTTTCGATCTGGAAGACGCCGAGCGTATCGGCCCGGCAGATCATGTCATAGACTTCTTCGCGCGGATCCTCGAAGAAGGCGGCAAGCGTCATGGGCGTGTCGTAATGGCTTTCAAGCAGCTTGATCGCCTTGGCAAGGCAGGTGAGCATGCCGAGCGCCAGGACATCGATCTTGAGGATCTTCAGCGTATCGAGATCGTCCTTGTTCCACTCGACCATGTAGCGCCCGTCCGCCGTGTTCATGATAGGAACGACCTCGTCGAGCCGATCGCGGGTGATGACGAAGCCGCCGACATGCTGGGAAAGATGGCGTGGAAAGCCCATCAGCGTCGAGGCATAGTCGAGCACGCGCCGGGTCGTCGGATCGCTGAGATCGAGGCCGGCTGCCCTGGCCTCGCGCGCCGACAGATCCGCCGTCGACCAGCCCCAGATCGATCCGGAAAGCGCCGTCTGCACATCCTCCGACAGGCCGAACACCTTGGCCGTCTCGCGCCCCGCCGAACGCGCCCGGTAATTGATGACCGCCGCCGTCAGCGCCGCATGCTCGCGTCCATAGGTTCGGTAGATGAACTGGATCACCGTCTCGCGCTTCTCGTGCTCGAAATCGACGTCGATGTCCGGCGGCTCGTCGCGTTCGGTCGAGATGAAGCGCTCGAACAGCAGGGTCGTCTTTTCCGGGTTCACCTCGGTGATGCCGAGGCAGTAGCAGACGGCGGAATTGGCGGCCGAGCCGCGCCCCTGGCAAAGAATGCCTTGCGAGCGGGCATAACCGATGATGCGGTGGACGGTGAGGAAATAGGGTTCGTAGCGCTTCTCGCCGATCAGGTTCAGCTCGTATTCGAGGAGGTCGGCGATCTTTTGCGGAATGCCGCCGGGGAACCGCCCGGCCGCCCCCTCATAGGTCAGCCGGCGCAAGGCCCGGTCGGGCGTCTCGCCGCCGATCGCCTCGTCGGGATATTGATGGCTAAGTTCGTCGAGGGAGAAATCGAGCCGGCCGAAGAATTCGGCTGTCGCCGCCACCGCTTGCGGATAGGCCCGGAAAAGGCGGGCCATTTCCTCGGGCTCCTTCAGATGCCGCTCGGCATGGGCGTGCAGCCGGAAACCGGCATCGGCCACCGTCACATGCTCGCGGATGGCGGTCACCACATCGGCCACCGGCTTGCGCTCGGGCGCGTGATAGAAGGGATCATTGCTGGCGATCAGCGGCAGCGAAAGCCTCTGCCCCATCTGCTCGATGCGGCTGAAGGAAAGGCGATCGAGGCCGTCATAACGCGGCACGAGCGCCAGATAGAGCCGGCCTTTGAAGGGCTCCGCCAGTCGCGCCAGCCGGGCGCCGTAATCCTTAGCCTCGGCGTTCGTCGCAAAGCTCGGCACCATCGCCGCGACCATCAGGTCCTCCGCCCATTCGACGAGATCGTCTTCGTAAAGCGTGCACACGCCCTTTAACGAACGCAGGTTTCCCGCGCTCAGCAGGCGGCAGAGATGGCCCCAGCCGCGCCGGTTCATCGGATAGGCGACAAGCTCCGGCGTTCCGTCGGCAAAGGCGAGCCGCGCGCCCGGCCGGAAGGCATAGCCCTTGATCTTCGCCGCGGCATGCAGGCGCACCACCCCCGCCACCGTGTTGCGGTCGGCAAGTCCTATGCCGGAAAGGCCGATCCGGGCGGCGGTCGCCACCATCTCCTCCGGATGCGAGGCACCCTCCAGGAAGGAGAAATTGCTGCGGCAGCCGATCTCGAAGAAGGCCGGGGCGCTCATGCGAATATGCCCTGCATGAACCAGCTCGGCCGGGCCGATCCGCGCTCGTAGAGACCCTGGCGGAAGAGCCAGAAACGGTGGCCGGCGCTGTCCTCGATGCGGAAATAGTCGCGCGGCAAGGCTTCTTCGCCGTCGATCCACCATTCCGGCGCCAGCCGTTCCGGCCCCTCGGCCCGCGCCACCCGGTGCTGGGCCCGGCGCCAGCGGAAACTGGCGGGCGGACCGTCCGGCACCTCGGCGGTCACCTCCACCGGTTCGGGATGGGAAAAGAGGCGGATCGGCCTTTCGCTGCGGACCGGCGGGCCGGGCAGACGCGCGGCGGTCGGCACCGTCGCCTCGGTGAGCGGCAAAAGGCCGGAGGCGCGTTCCGGCCAATGGCTCGCATGGGTGACGGGGAGCGTGAGGCAGCCCTCCCCGAAGCGGGCCGTGACCCGGTCGATGAAGTCGAGGGCCGCATCCTGCTCCTTCGGGCGGGTCCCGAAACTGCCCTGCGTTTCGGCCAGGGCCTCGGTACGCAAGACGTTGAGCCGGACGATCTCGAAACCGAAGCCGGCATCGAGATCGTCATGCAGCACGCCAAGCCGTTCGGAAAACAGCGCCTGGATCCGCCCGGCGTCCTTGAGCGGCGAGGCCGCGCCGATCTCGATCCGGAACACCCGGCCATCCACCCGGAACAACAGGAGTTCGAACAGCCGGCCGCCTTCGCCGCGCGCGTCGAGGCCCGATTTCAGGCCCGCCGCCAGCCGACCGGTCAGGTCGAGGATCACCTCCTCGTCGCGGATCGGTTCCGCCAGCCGCCGTTCGACCGAAAGCAGGGCGACCGGCCGCCGGGGCACGATCGATTCCCCCTCGCGCCCGAGCGCCTGGTCGAGCCGCAGCAGCAGACCGGGGCCGAAGCGCCGGGTCAGCGGCCCGCGGGGCGCCGTCAGGAGATCGCCCACCTGCTTCAGTCCGACCCGCGCCAGCGCCGCCGCCATGCCCGCGTCGATCCGGAGCGCCGCCATGGGAAGGGGCGAGAGAACCCGCACCATGTCGCTGTCGGCCACCACCGCATGGCGGGAAAAGCGCGCGGCCGCCCAGGACAGGCCGGGCGTCGCGGAAATCGCCCCGCGCGCATCGAGCCCCAGCTGGAAAAGCCGGTCGAGCAGTTCGGCGACGAGGCGCGCCTCCCCGCCGAACAGATGGGCGCAGCCCGTGATGTCGAGCATCAGCCCGTCCAGGCCGTCCAGCGCCACCAACGGCGTATAGCGGTCGCACCAGTCGGCGATCGCCTCGAGAAAGCGCCGGTCCGCCGGCATGTCGTCTTCGGCGACGTCGAGCGCCGGACAGATGGCGCGCGCCTCGGCGAGCGCCTGGCCGGCACGCAGCCCGATCGCCTCGGCGACCTCGTCGAGCGCGCTCAGCCGCATGGCATTGGCGATCCGGCCGGCGCAGACGACCGGCGGATGCTCAGGACGCCCGGTCGAACGCCACGACTGTCCCCAGCGCCGGCGCGCCAGCCGATCGGTCGAAAGGCGGGGGAACCAGAGCGACAGGATGCGTCGGTCGGTGTGCAGGGCTTGTGCCGGCGTGAAGGGGAGCTGCGGGGTAAAATTGGCGGTCATCTTTGTTCCACTCCAGGATCAGTTCGCGAGGGCCCCCGAGCCGGATCTTTTCCGGAACGAGGCGAAAGACGGGATTGCCGATGCTGCCGCCAAGCATCGATCCGTCGGGCAGGAAGCGCGCCGCCGCCGGCGCGGGTTCGATGCGAAGACGAAGGGAAGCGCTGCTCGCCTCTTCCTCCCCGCCCTGGCGCACCAGAAGGAGAAAACCGCCGGTGCTTCTGGCCTTCAGGCTGAGACGCCGGCTTTCGGTCAGGCCGAAACCGCGCGGATTGCCGTTGACCTCCAGCATCACCGCCGAAAAGCCCCCCGAGGTGAGCGCCGCATCGGCCAGCCAGAGCGCATCCTCCAGCCGCCTAGGCATGGCATAGAGGAGTTCACCCGGCTGAAATCCGTAGTCGGCAAGCCCCGCCGCATGGGGCAGGCCCGCCTCCCGCGCGACCAGCCGCTCGCCGATCCACAGGATGCGCTTTGCCGGACGAGACGACCGGCCGACCAGGCAAAGCCCCAGCCCGAAACCGCTGACCGCCCCAGCATCCCGGAGCTGCAGGCCGCGCGCCTCGATCATCGAGCCGGTGGGAAACCCTTCCGGCAGAAGGCTTTCGAGACCTTGATCTTCGTGAATGACGGGGCCGCAGGACCCCGGATCCGCTTCGTCGCCGGCACCGCCGGCCACGGGCGCAAGCCCGTCCGCAGGGGGGCGCCCTTCGATCTTCGCTATGGCTTCGCGCAAGGCAAAAAGCCTCTCCTGCGCCTGAGCGGTCGCGCTCATGACGTCTCTCCTGCTGGAATGTTCCCTATATGTTCTTATGGATTCCAGAGCTTGCTAAAAGAGTCAACCGGATTCGTTGTGAATTTATTCCTTGACAGGATTCCCACTCGAAATGCGGGGGCAAAGGTCCTATATGGAAAGCCAGTAAGGAGTACCGATGGCACGTATTGACCAGACCGAAGATTGGCGCGAACGCCATGCACCGACGATCAGCGCGTTCGAATCGCTGGCGATCGAGGCCTATGGCCATTTGCCGGAGGAATTCCGTGCGCTGACGGGCAATCTGATCATCGAGATCGCCGATTTTCCCACCGACGAGGTCTTCGAGGACATGGCGCTGGAAACGCCCTTCGATCTGCTCGGCCTGTTCGAGGGGCGCGGCATTTCCGAGCGTTTCACCATGGAAACCGGCGAGATGCCGAACCGCATCACGCTCTATCGCCGTCCCATTCTCGACTACTGGGCCGAGAACGAGGAAACGCTGGGCGACATCATCACCCATGTGCTGATCCATGAGATCGGCCACCATTTCGGCCTGTCCGACGACGACATGGAGCGCATCGAGGAAAGCGCCGAAGATGCCGCCGCGGAATCCGACGGCATGTCCGACTCGTTGAAGGATTAACCCCGCGTCGCGAGGAAATGGGCAATGCCCGCTTCCGCGCAGCTGAGATCCTGCGCCGGCGTTCCCGAACTGATGCCGATCCCGCCGACCACTTCGCCGTCGATGATCACCGGCAGGCCGCCGCCGACCACCATCAGCCGCCCGCCGATCGCCGAATGAATACCGAAGGCGGGGCTGCCCGGCTGGCTGGCCGCACCATATTCATGGGTCGCCTTCTTCGCCGCCGCGGCGGTAAACGCCTTGTCGATGGCGATCGTCGTGCTGGTCACCTTGCCGCCGTCCATGCGCTCGAAGGCGATGAGCTGGCCGCTCTCGTCGGTGATGGCGATGCACATCGGCACGCCGATCTCGCGGGCCTTGTCGCTGGCGCCGGCGATCAGCAGGCGGGCATCGGAAATATCGAGACGTCGAATGGTTAGCACGGGCATTCTCCTGCAATGCGTGGGGGGGGGCGGGCGCCACCACATCATTCGGCAGGCGCCCCAAGCCCCGACCATGACCGCAATCACCCTTGAAGGACAATGTCGCCCGACGGAAAAACATCTGTGCGGGGACGGCAAATCCAGGGGTCGACAGGCCAGCCGCCCACGCCCCGTGCTACGTCCGGAAACGGGTGGTCGCCGACCCGCCCGCTCCCTATCCCTTTGCCTCCAACACCAAAGGAGGTTTCCATGACAAGCCTGAACGACAAGGTCGCCATCATCACCGGAGCATCGTCCGGCATCGGCCGCGCCACTGCCCTTCTGTTTGCCGCAGAGGGCGCATCGCTGGTGCTCAATGCCAGGGGCAGTGAAGCCCTCGACGAAATCGTTGACCGCGTGCGCCACGCCGGCGGCAAAGCCCAGGCCGTGCCGGGTGATGTCGCCCTGGCCGAAACCCATGAAAAGCTGGTGAATGCGGCGGTGAGCCGCTTCGGCGGCCTCGACATCGCGATCAACAATGCCGGGGCCGTCGGCCCGATCAAGCCGCTGGCGGACGTCGCCCTGCCCGAATGGCAGGACACGCTGGCAGCCAACCTCACCTCGGCCTTCCTCGCCGCGCGGCTCCAGATCCCGGCCATGCTGGAGCGCGGCTCGGGCGCCCTGGTCTTCGTTTCCACCTTCGTCGGCACGAGCGTCGGCCTGCCAGGCATGGGCGTCTATGCCGCCTCGAAGGCCGGCCTCATGGGACTGGTGAAGGGCATCACCGCGGATTACGGCAGCCGCAACATCCGGGCCAATGCGCTGCTGCCTGGCGGCACCGATACGCGAATGGCCGGCGATCAGGCCCAGAAGGACTGGGCGGCAGGCCTGCATGCCCTGAAGCGCATCGCCCGGCCGGAAGAAATCGCCCAGGCCGCCCTGTTCCTGGCCGGCCCGATGGGCAGTTTCGTCGCCGGCTCCGCCCTCTTTGCCGACGGCGGCAATTCCGCCGTCAAATGATCCGAGGCATCGGGGCGCCCGCCGCACATGGCGGGTGCCCCGAGCCTGTCATTGTTCGCCGAGCTTCATGCTCGGATCATAGTCCTTGCCGTGCACGGTCTTCACCACGGCCTGCCCGCAATGCATCTGGTTGGTCGCGGCATTGAAGGACAGGCTCGGCGCGCCGTGCAGTTCCCAGCCCTTGTTGAGCGCATCGGTAACGCGATGACAAAAGGCCGCGTCGTCCGGGCCGGTGAGGAAACGATAGACTTTCATGCTGTCCTGCCTTCTCTTGCTTCGATGGCCTGAGCCTTGGCGAGAAGCCGCTCGGCCTGTTCCAGATGCAGCCGCTCGACCATGCGGCCGTTAAGGTTGATGACGTTGAGGCCGGCCGTCGCCGGATCGGCAAAGGCGGCGACGATCGTCTTCGCCTCGGCCAGCGCCTGCGGCGAAAAACCGAAATGCCGGTTGGCGCCGTCGATCTGCGCCGGATGGATCAGCATCTTGCCGTCAAAACCCATGGCGCGGCCTTGCGCGCATTCCGCCTCATAGGTCTCCAGCGTCTTGAATTCGTTCGACACGCTGTCGATCGCGTCGAGCCCATAGGCGCGCGCCGCAAGGATCACCTGCATCAGGAAGGGCACGACATAGGTCCGCCCCGGCTCCGGCGCCACCCCGGTTTCCTTGCGCAGGTCGTTTAGCCCGACGACGAAGCAGTCGAGCAGGCCGCCGGCGGTGCGGCCCGAACCGGCGATCGCCGCGGAGTTCAACACGCCGCGCGGCGTCTCGATCATCGCCCAGATCCTGAGACTTTCCGTCGCATCCGATTCCGCCAGCAGGTCGGCGACGCGCTGCACGTCGTCCGGCCCGTCCACCTTCGGCAAGAGCACCGCATCGGGTCGGCAGGCGATCACCGCCGCCATGTCGTCGAGGAAGAATTCCGTGTCGAGGCCGTTCACCCGGATGATCGCCTCGCGGCCGTGGAGCGGCGTCTCGGCGAAGAAACGGCGCAGATTCTCCCGCGCTTCGGCCTTCTTCTCCGGTGCGACCGAATCCTCGAGGTCAAAGATGACGGCGTCGCAGGACAGCCCGTGCGTCTTTTCCAGCGCCCGGACATTGATCGCCGGCACGCTGAGAACGGAACGGCGCAAGCGCGCCGGGTGGTGGGAATTGATCGAATTCATGCGCCAACTTCTGCCAAGCTTTGCCCGGCCATGCAAGGCGACATTTGGCGGAAAGCCCTTGCATTCCGTGGGAAGAAGGACCACCTTGGAGTTTCAGAAAGGATTTCCACCATGCAGAATCTCCGTTCCGTCGCCATTGCCGCAGCCGGCATCGTCGTGCTGGCGATTGCCGCCGCCTTCACCGTCTCGCTGACGCTGATCGCCGGTGCCGTGCTGACGCTGAGCCTCGTCGCCCGCATGCTGACCGCGCGGCCGAAAAAGGCCCCGGTCTATGCCAAGGCAAAGACTGAAGGTCGCGAGATGCGCGTGTGGAATGACGGGCGCGGCACCATCATCGATCTGTGACAGGATCGGCCGGCACGCCCGGAAAACTGACGCTTCGGCGGCCGGGCGTACCCGTTTGGCCAATAAAGGCCTTCAAATCCGCGCGATTTTCCTCTATGGCCAGCGGAATTCCTGAATTGCATTCCGAAGGCAGGGTCTGATGGAAAAGTTCGTAAAGCTCACCGGCGTCGCAGCACCGCTTCCGGTCGTCAATGTCGACACCGACATGATCATCCCGAAGGACTATCTGAAGACCATCAAGCGCACCGGCCTCGGCCAGGGTCTGTTCGCCGAGGCGCGCTACAAGGAAGACGGTTCGGAAAACCCGGATTTCGTCCTCAACAAGCCGGCCTATCGCAATGCCCAGATCCTGGTTGCCGGCGACAATTTCGGCTGCGGTTCCTCGCGCGAGCATGCGCCCTGGGCGCTTCTCGACTTCGGCATCCGCTGCGTGATCTCCACCTCGTTCGCCGACATCTTCTACAACAACTGCTTCAAGAACGGCATTCTGCCGATCGTCGTCAGCCCGGAAGACCTGGACAAGCTGATGGACGACGCCAACCGCGGTTCCAATGCCGTTCTGTCGGTCGACCTTGAATCGCAGGAAATCACCGGTCCGGACGGCGGCCGCATCAAGTTCGACATCGACGCCTTCAAGCGCCATTGCCTGCTGAACGGCCTCGACGACATCGGCCTGACGCTGGAAAAGGCCGCAAGCATCGCCGCCTTCGAAAAGACCAACGCCCAGACCCATCCCTGGGCTTGATCAAAGCTTGACCGCGCGCGACGACGGCTTGCCCGTCTTCGCGCCGCGATCACCCGCTACGGCTGCCTCCCACCGTACCGTTCTGCCGCTGAGTGTCCTTGAAATGCGGGTTTTTGCCCGATAGAAGGCGGCAACTCTTTTCCAAAGCCAGGGAGGCTTTCCATGACACAGCGCAATCTCTTCCTTCTGCCCGGCGACGGCATCGGCCCCGAAGCCATGGGCGAGGTCCGCAAGATCATCGCCTACATGAACGCCGAGCAGGGCTCAGGCTTCGCCACCGACGAAGGTCTGGTCGGCGGATGCGCCTACGACGCCCACGGCGCGGCGATCTCCGAGGACGACATGGCCAAGGCGATGAATGCCGATGCCGTGCTGTTCGGCGCCGTCGGCGGCCCGAAATGGGACGACGTTCCCTATGACGTCCGTCCCGAAGCCGGCCTGCTGCGCCTGCGCAAGGACCTCGAACTCTTCGCCAACCTGCGCCCGGCGATCTGCTACCCGGCGCTCGCCAATGCTTCGTCGCTGAAGCCCGAACTGGTCGAGGGTCTCGACATCCTGATCGTGCGCGAACTGACCGGCGGCGTCTATTTCGGCGAGCCGAAGACCATCACCGACCTCGGCAACGGCCAGAAGCGGGCGATCGACACCCAGGTTTACGACACCTACGAGATCGAGCGCATCGCCTCGGTCGCCTTCGAACTGGCGCGCACCCGCAAGAATCGCGTCTGCTCGATGGAAAAGCGCAACGTCATGAAGTCGGGCGTCCTGTGGAACCAGGTCGTCACCGAAACCCACAAGGCCAAGTACCCGGACGTCCAGCTCGAGCACATGCTGGCCGACGCCGGCGGCATGCAGCTCGTTCGTGCGCCAAAACAGTTCGACGTCATCGTCACCGACAACCTGTTCGGCGACATGCTCTCCGACGTCGCCGCCATGCTGACCGGCTCGCTCGGCATGCTGCCGTCCGCCTCGCTCGGCGCACCGGATGCCAAGACCGGCAAGCGCAAGGCGCTCTACGAGCCAGTCCACGGCTCGGCCCCGGACATTGCCGGCAAGGGCATCGCCAACCCGATCGCCATGATCGCCTCGTTCGCCATGTGCCTGCGCTACTCCTTCAACATGGTGAAGGAAGCCGACAACCTCGAAAAGGCGATCGCCGCCGTGCTCGACAAGGGCATCCGCACCGGCGACATCATGAGCGAAGGCGCAACCAAGGTCGGCACCACCGAGATGGGCGACGCCATCCTCGCCGAGTTCAAGGCGCTGTCGGCCTGACAGGCTCTTGCATTTGAAAGCCGCGGCAACCATCTTGCCGCGGCTGCATGCCGTTCGTGGACGCCGTTCCAGGCCTTCTCCTTCGCCCGGCAGGCTGGAATGTAGCGGAAGGCTGGACGTGAGCGGCATCGACAAGATCAGGACCTGGCTGAACAAGCGCCGTGACCTCAATCGGCACCCGCCCGCGCCGCACTACTGGCAGATCTTCGCCGTCGTCGCGGCCAATCTGGTTCTCCTCTCCTTCCTCATCTTCGACGAACCGGTCGGCGCCTCGAGGCACCGGGATATCTTCACCCGTTCGCTCGGCAAGATGATCACCGAATTCGGCAGCTCCGGCTGGATCCTGACGGCTGCCGCCATGCTGGCGCTGACGGGATTTGCCTCCTGGCGTCTGTCGCGCGGCGCAAGGCAGCGCTTCCGCGCGCTCTATCTCGGCCAGATCGGCGCCTATGCCTTCCTCGCCGTGGCGCTCTCCGGCATTCTCGCCAATCTCGTCAAGCGGGTCATCGGCCGCGCCCGCCCCGGCCAGTTCGAGGACTGGGGCTCGTTCGGCTTCTCCGCCTTCAGCGGCGCCAAGTTCGAGAGCTTCCCCTCCGGCCACGCCACCACGGTCGGCGCCATCTTCATGGTGCTGATCCTGCTTCTCCCGCGCTACCGGCTTGCCTTCATGCTGCTGGCGCTGTGGATGGCGTTCAGCCGCGTCATGGTCGGCGCGCACTATCCGAGCGACGTGATCGCCGGCCTGTCCTTCGGCGCCTGGTTCACGCTGCTGCTGGCCAATGTCTTTGCCCGCTACCGCCTGGTCTTCATGCCCGACGCCAAGGGCTGGCCGGTGCCGCGTCTGGCGCTCATCACCGGCCATCGTCCCGCCTGATCCCGGCCAAATCATCACAACTCCGTGAAAAGCCGAACCATTCGGCCCTTTGACGCGCAGCGTTCAAACCGAATTCCCATGTTCTGCGTAATAGTTTTCGAACGGTCTGCGGCCGGGGATGCTTGCCTTTGGCAAGAATCGACCTACGCGCGATGGAACCCGTGTGGCCTTGGCCCGTTCATGCATGAGTGCCGGCATTCGACGACCCCGTCCTGATCGTACCGCCCATGGAGAAACCGATGAAAGCCATGTCCGCCGACAGACACATCATCCGATTTGCAATGGCCCAGCCCTATCTCGAACGCGAGGAAGAGCTGAACCTGGCGATCCGCTGGAGAGACAATAACGATCAGGAAGCCCGCAACCGCATTGCCCATGCCCATATGCGCCTGGTCATCGCCATGGCCTCCAAGTTTCGCGGCTTCGGCCTGCCGCTCAACGACCTGATCCAGGAGGGGTATATCGGCCTCCTGGAAGCCGCGGCCCGCTTTGAGCCCGCCCGCGAAGTCCGCTTCTCGACCTATGCCGGCTGGTGGATCCGCGCCTCGATGCAGGATTACATCCTGCGCAACTGGTCGATCGTGCGCGGCGGTACCAGCTCCTCGCAGAAGGCGCTGTTCTTCAACCTGCGCCGCCTGCGCGCCAAGCTCGCCCAGGGCGACAACCGCCTCAGCGACCAGGCCATCCATGAGGAAATCGCCTCGGCCCTCGGCGTCAGCCTCGCCGACGTTCAGTCCATGGACGCCCGCCTCTCCGGCAACGACGCGTCGCTGCAGGCGCCGATGAAGGGCCGCGACGGCGGCGAAGGCAGCGAACAGATGGAAATGCTGGAAAGCGGCGAGCTGCCGCCGGACGAACAGGTGAGCGGCATTATCGACGGCGAACGCTGGCGCGGCTGGCTGAACAACGCACTGACCGAACTCAACGAGCGGGAAAACCGCATCATCAAGGCACGCCGCCTGACCGAGGACGGCGCGACGCTCGAGGAACTGGGAGCCGAACTCGGCATTTCCAAGGAACGTGTCCGCCAGATCGAGACGCGGGCGCTGGAAAAGCTGAAAGCCGCGCTGACCCACTATGGTCCGAAGACGGGCCAGATGCGCGAAATGGCGTTCTGATCTCCGCGGAGCACTGCCAACGGGCCGGTCCATCCCGGCCCTTCTTTCATTCCGAGATGATCTTGACCTTGTTGCCGGCCTGAACCGTGGACGTCGGTCCCAGCGCATTGATCAGCCGGAAGAGTTCCAGCTTGCGATCCGTGCCCATCATGCGTGCCGAAAGCGTGCCGATCGTATCGCCCGGGCCGACGGTGACCACGCGCACGCGCAGGGGCTTCAGCGTCGCCGCTTCCTGCGGGGTGATGCGCCGGAAGCTCGCCCTCAGCTTATCCGCGGTCGGCGTGAGCACGGCGCTGCCCTTCGGAACGGCCGTCAGGAAGCGGAAGATCTGCGGGCCGATGCGGATGACGGTGATATCGAAATCCCAGCGTTCGGCCGAGGCGCGCGCGGTCGCTGCCTCCAGCCCGTTGACGGTGATCTCGCGGATCGTCTCCGGCAGGAGACCCGTCACCCAGCCGCTGGAAATGTAATTGGACAGGCTGCGGCGCTCGGCATCGGCCACGCCGTCGAAACGGATCGCCACGTCGCCGGGGCCGGTCGCCAGCACCGCCTCGACCTTGTTGTCGATCTGGAAACCGTCGGGAACCTCGAAGCGGATGCCGAGGCTGCCATGCAGGAAGGTCTGGCCGCGGACATAGCCCTCCTGCGGGCTGTCGCCGTACAGCAGGCCGTCAATGCCCTTGAGATAATAGTCGCGGCCCGATTCGCCGTGCGTGCCCTCCGGCCCGAAGGCGCGCGCATGGCGTCTGGCCAACTCGACGCGCTGCGGCGCGTTCGGATGGCTCGACAGGAAGTCGAGGCTCTGGTCGGCATCGGGATCGACCGAGGTGAAATGGCTGTAGCTCGCCATCGAATCGAGGAAACGGGCGGCCGCATAAGGATCATAGCCGGCTTCGCCGAGCGTGCGCACGCCGATCACGTCGGCCTGCAGTTCCTGCTGGCGGGAGAAGGCGGCGAGCCGGAGCTTGCCGCGCGCCAGCGCCTGCTTGCCGGCGAGATCGCTCGACAGCACTTCGGCGACGACCCGGCTGGCGATCACTTCCGCCTCTTCGCGGCGCTGCCGCTCGATGCCGTGGTTCGCCGTCACATGGGCCATCTCGTGGGAGAGCACGGCCGCCACTTCGGAGGCGTCGTTGGCCAGCGCCAGCAGGCCGCGCGTCACGTAGAGATAGCCGCCGGGCAGCGCGAAGGCGTTGATCGCCGGGGAGTTCAGAATGGTGATGCGATAGGACTGGTTCGGGTTCTCCGAGACCGCGGTCAGCGCGCCGGTGATCCGGGCGACCAGCTTTTCCGTCTTCTCGTCGTGATATTCGCCGCCATAGCTCGCAACGATGCGCGGATGCTCGCGCGCACCCATCTGGGCCCGCGGATCGTCCTTCTGCACCTGGTCGACGATCTGCGGATTGTCGGAAGGGCCGACGGTCGGCACATAGGCCTGCTCGAACAGGGTCTGGCAGGAGCTGAGCGCCAGCGAGGCGCAGAGAAGCGCGACGGCGCCTCGTGCAACACCGGCCTGACGGTGTCGCCGCACGCGATCGACAAGCGATACGCCTTTACCGCCCATAACGTTCATCCTGCCCCAACAACAACGCGCCCTCGAACCTCCTTTTGAATCGCTCGAAGCATCGACGCAACCGGAAATCGATCCGGAAAACGAGACCTCGCTTCGGTGTGGCTCTTTTAACATCATTCGTTAGATATGGATAAAATTGCATGAGGAAAAAGAGGCGACGCTGGATAAGTAGGAACGAAAAGGCAGAAACATGGACCCTGAGTTCCTCTTCAGCGAATGGCATCGGCGAACGTCCAAAATAAGGCGAAGGCTTTTTACCGCCGCCTCAGCCGCCGTCGGCCTTACCGAGAAAATCGGCAACGGCCGCGATATCGGTTCGGGTGAGAAACGTCTCCCGCGCCGCCCCAAGCGCGATCCGGCCGGCTTCGAGGAACAGCACGTCGGCGGCGAGCCGTGCCACCTCCTGCGGATCATGGGTGACGATGACGATCGTGTGGCCCGTCTCGCGATGCAGGTCGAGCAGCAGGTCGGCCATCGCCGCCCTCAGCCCCGGATCGAGCGCCGCAAACGGCTCGTCGAGCAGCATGACCGGCTTCCTGCGCACCAGCGCCCGGGCAAAGGCCGCCCGCTGCCGCTCGCCGCCCGACAGCGTCGCCGGCAGGCGTTTCTCGCAGCCGCCGAGCCCGACGCGTGCCAGCGCCTCGCTCACCGCCAGCCGGTCGCCCGGCTTCAGCCGCATCGCCGGGTCGATGCCCAGCCCGACATTGGTGAAGAGATCGAGATGGGCAAAGAGATTATTGTCCTGGAACACCAGCGACACGGGACGATCGGCCGGCGAAAGCCCGCTCACGTCCTCCTCCCCGATCAGCACGCGACCGGCATCCGGCTGCTCGAAGCCGGCGATCAGGTTGAGCAGCGTCGACTTGCCCGAGCCGGACGGCCCGGCGACTGCGGTGATGAAGCCCCTGGCAATGCGGCAGTCGAAATGGAATTCGGCCGATCCGAGTCTCAGCCGGACATCCTCGAGCACGACGGCGCTGGCATTCTTACCCGGCATGGCTTGTTTCCTTTCGCCGAGGTTCCGGCGTTCCCGCCAGCGCCAGCAGCAGGCAGACGAGGCCGAGCAGAAGCGCCAGCCCGTCCGCATCCTGGTTGCGATAAGCGCCCATCCGGCTATAGATCAGCCACGGCAGAGTGGTGATGTTTTCCGAACCGAACAAGGCGACCGCGCCGAGATCGCCGAGCGACAGCGCCATGGCAAAGGACAAGGCCGTAAAAATCGGCCGGCGCAGCACCGGCCAGTCGATGAAGCGGAACCGGGCCATCCGCCGGATCCCGAGGCTGTCGGCAAGCCGGGCGCTCCGCAGCCGATGCGCCTCGAAGGCCGGCGAAAGCACCCGCATGGCAAAGGGCAGCGCCATCAGCGCATTGATGCCGACCACCACGCCCGCCGCATAGCGCGCCACGTCGCCCTGGGCTCGAAGCACCAGGAACCAGCCGGTGGCGAGCACGGCCGTCGGCACGAGCAGAACCAGCGACGAGACCGCGGCAAGCGCGCCCGAGACGACGGTCGCCAGCGGTGGTCGCCGCTTGCCCTCGGCAAGGGCCGCGCGGGCGCGGATGACGGCCACGCCGACCAGAACCGAAACCAGCGCCGCCGAAAATCCGATAGTCAGGCTGGTCGCGGCCGCGTCGAGCACCGCCTTGTCCGTGAGAAGCCTGCCGAGATCAGACCGGAGACCGGCGAGCAGGACCTGCCCGAGCGGCAGGCCGACGAAAAGCGCCGAGGCGAGGATCACCACGCCGTCATTGAAGCGGGCGAGCGCCGTACGCCCGTCGAAGCGCTGCGCCGCCGCACCGAGCGTCGAGCCGGGATCGGCAGGGGCGGGGAAGAGCGCCATGACCCCGAGAATGACCGCCGTCACGACGATCTGCAGGAAGGCCAGCGCCACGGCCCCGGCCGGATCGAAATCCAGCCGCAGTGCCTGGTAGATGGCCACCTCGATGGTGGTTGCCGCCGGCCCGCCGCCGAGCACCAGGACGAGGGTGAAGCTGGTGGCGCACAGCATGAAGATCAGCCCGGCAATGCCGGGTATGACGCGTCGGAGCACCGGCCATTCGATGAAGCGGAAGACAGACAGCCCGCCCATGCCGAGGCTGGCGCCGGAGCGCCAGTATTCGGCGGGAATGCGCTCGAGGCTCGCCAGCATCAGCCGGGCGGCGAGCGGCAGGTTGAAGAACACATGGGCGATCAGGATGCCGGAAAGCCCGTATATGCTGAAGCGTTCGCTCGAACCCAGCGCCGCCAGCATGTCGTTGACGACGCCCTGTCGCCCCCAGATGCCGACGATGCCGAGCGCGCCGATCAGCACCGGCAGGCCCATCGGCACGGCCATCAGCCGGATCAGCCACTGGCGGCCGAAAAACCGCGGCTGGCGGGCGAGCGCACGCGCCACCGGGATCGCGGCGGCAACCGAGATCAGCGTCGAAAGCACCGCCTGCAGGAGCGTGAACCACAACACCCGGCGCACGACCGGATCACTGATGATCGTTGTCGCCGACGTCTCGCCGCCGACCGAAAGCAGCGCGGCGACTGCCGTTGCGACGAAACCGGCGATCAGCGCCAGCACGAAAAGGCCGCCGGCGATCGCCGGCAGCCTCTCGTCCATTCGTGATCTCCGCAGAACCGCCATGCTCAGTTGAGCGTCATGGCGGCGAGCCACTCGTCGATCCAGGCCTTGCGATGCGTCGCCACCTCTTCCGGCGTCATCAGAAAGGTCTTTTCCGGCGAGACCAGCTTGCCGAAGGCTTCCGGCAGCGGCTCGGAGGTCGCTGCCGCCGGCATCATCCAGTTGTTGGTGGGAATGGTGTCCTGGAAGCCGGGCGTGACCATGAAGGACAGGAACTGCCGCGCCAGCTCCTTCTGCGGCGCGCCCTTGACGAGGCCCGCCACCTCGATCTGGATATAGTGACCCTCGGAGAACGCGGCCGCCTGGTAGCGCTCGGTGTTTTCCGCCACCATGTGATAGGCCGGCGAGGTGGTGTAGGACAGCACCATCGGCGCCTCGCCCTTGGTGAACAGACCATAGGCCTCCGACCAGCCGGGGGTGACGGTCAGCACGCGGCCCTTGAGCTTGGCCCAGGCCTCGTCCGCCTCGTCGCCATAGACCGACTTGACCCAGAGCAGCAGGCCGAGCCCCGGCGTCGAGGTCCGAGGGTCTTCGATGACGATCTTGTCCTTGGCATCGCCCTCGACCAGGTCCTTCAGGCTCTGCGGCGGCGTCTTCATCGTCTCGGTGTCGTAGATCACGGCGAAATGGCCGTAGTCATAGGGCACGAAGACATCGTCGGAAAAACCGCCGGGCACCTTGACCGCCGAGACGTCGATGCCGTGCGGTTCGAACAGCCCGGTCTGCTTGGCTTCCGCCACCAGATTGGTGTCGAGGCCCAGCACCAGATCCGCCTTGGTGCCCGTGCCCTCCAGCTTCAGCCGGGTGAGCAGCGCCACGCCGTCGGCGACGCCGACGAAGTCGACGGTGCAGTCGCAGGTCTTCTCGAAGGCTTCCTTGACCTTCGGTCCCGGACCCCATTCGGAGATGAAGCTCTCATAGGTATAGACGGTCAGCGTCTTGTCGGCGGCAGAGGCCACCGAAGCGGTGAACGCCAGCATGGCGAGCGCGGCAAGGCCGCGGCGAAGATGGATATGTCTATGGGTCGGCATGAAGTGCCCCTCCTTTGCATGTTGAAAATTCGGGATAGGGCGTCTTCTGATGACACGCGTCTAATCCCTCCGCCGGTGTTAACCGGATCAGGTTCCGCGGGTTGGCTTGAAAGCCTCTCAGCCATCGATCCGTTTCCGGACTAAAGGCACCCCGTTAGAGCAGGAAGACACATAGCGTGGAGGCGCGCGGCTGGCAAGCGGCAGACATCAAGGGCAAGCCGGAGAGGGCGGTCGGCCTGTCATCATGCGCAAACCCTTTGCCAATACATTCACGCTAAACTGATGGCCCGGACCGCTGGATTTCAACCGCCTCGCATGGACAAGCGCGGCAGGCATGATATCTGGTACGGCCGATACGGCGAGACAGAGACTGCATGTTCAATACGGCATCAGATACCCCGACCCCCGCACCTGAGGACGCTCCCACGGTCGAACTCAGCTTCCGGCGGCAACTCGCCATCGCCGGCGCATCCTTCTGGTCCTCGCCGGTGCGCAACCGTATCCTCCTGCTCGCCGCAGCCCTGCTGGCGATCATCCTGGTCACCGCCTATGGACAGATCCTGCTCAACCGCTGGAACGCACCCTTCTACAACTCGCTGGAGCGCCGCGACCTCGACGCCTTCATCGTCGAACTCGGCAATTTCGGCAAGATCGCCGGCGTCCTGCTGCTGCTGAACGTTACCCAGACCTGGCTCAACCAGATGACGGCGCTCTACATGCGCGAGGGCCTGGCCCGCAACGTCGTCGACGAATGGCTGGCCGACCGCCGTGCCTATCGCCTGATGATGACGAGCCCGCTCGGCGTCAATCCGGACCAGCGCCTGCACGAGGACGCCCGCAAGCTGGCCGAGATGACCACGTCGCTGTCGATCGGCCTGGTCCAGGCCACCATCCTTCTGGTCAGCTTCATCGGCGTGCTCTGGCAACTGTCGAGCGGCTTCGTCTTCCACTTCCGGGACTACAGCTTCTCGATCCCCGGCTACATGGTCTGGGGTGCCGTCGCCTATGCCGGCATCGCCTCGCTGTTCAGCCAGGTCGTCGGCTGGAAGCTGACCCGCCTCAACGCCACCCGCTATGCGAACGAGGCCGAGCTGCGCTTCTCGCTGATGCGCGCCAACGAAAACCTCGAGGCGATCGCGCTCGCCGGCGGCGAGGAAACCGAGCGCCGCCACATCCACGAAAAGCTCGACGCGGTGCTGCGCTCCATCCGCCATCTGGCGAAGGCGCTGACCAATCTCACCTGGGTCACCGCCGGTTTCGGCTGGCTCGCCATCCTGGTGCCGATCCTGATTGCCGCACCGGCCTATTTTGCCGGCACAATGACCTTCGGCGGCCTGATGATGGCGGCGGCGGCCTTCAACCAGGTCCATTCGGCGCTGCGCTGGTATGTCGACAATTTCGGCGCCATCGCCGACTGGAAGGCCGCCTTGCTGCGTGTGTCTACGTTGCGCGCCGCGTTGATCGACATGGACGACGGCCCCGCCGAAGGCCGGATCGTCGTCGTCAAGGGCGAGCCGGGACGGCTGACGTTCGAATCGGTGGCGATCGCCGCGCATGTCGACGGCGATTGCACGCTCGACGGCTTCCGCATCAAGGAAACGAACCCGACCATCGCCGTCGGCGAGCGGGTGATGATCAACGGCGACCAGGGCGTCAACCGCAAGCTGCTGTTCAGCGCCATTGCCGGCCTCTGGCCCTATGGTGATGGCCGCATCCTGCTGCCGCAGGAAGACGACATCCTGTTCGTGCCCCAGCTCGAATACCTGCCCGAGGGCAAGCTCCGGAGCGTTCTTGCCTATCCGCTCGCCTCGGCCGGCTTCACCGACGAGGCGATGGTCGCGGCGCTCAGGCGCGTCGGCCTCTCCCGCATCGCCGGCAAGCTCGACGAGCGCGCCCGCTGGGACCGGCTGCTCGACAAGGACGAGCAGATGGCGCTCGCCTTCGCCGGCCTCATTCTGCGCAAGCCGCGCTGGATCGTACTGAACGACGTTCTCGAAGGACTCGAGCCGGATACCGTGACCACGCTTTCCGGCGTGCTGGCCGAACTCTCCGGCTCGACCCTGATCTATATCGGCCGCTCCGGCGCCTTCTACGACACGCTGTCGCCGAACCTGCTGCATCTGGAGCGAATCAGCTGCGACAGGGAGCCGCCGGCACCGCAGTCATGAGCGACGGAGGGGAGTGGCTCACAGCCACCGTGAGGTCCTATGCCTTTTCCGCGATCATGCTTCTCGGGATGATCGTGGTCATCAAATACGATCTCAGGGACACCAAGACCCACAGATGGAGAGTTTCCACCGAGGAAAACAAGCTGGGCTACTTCCTGCTCGTCTTCCTTATTGTTTGCGCGGTTTTGACACTCTTTGTTCGCTGACGCCCATCGCGCCGAAACGATCGCGCCGTTTCGCAGCGCCTACCCCTCCAGCTCCTCGCGCAGCATTTCCAGCTCCAGCCATTCCTCTTCCATGCGGATGAGGTCGGCGCGCAGCTTTTCCGTCTCGGCGGCGAGCTTGTTGAAGGTCGCCTGGTCCTTGGCGAAGAGGTTCGGATCGGCCATCTTCGCCTCGCGGGCGGCGATGTCCTTCTGCGTCTTCTCCATCTCCTTCGGCAGGTTCTCCAGCGCGAACTTCTGCTTGTAGGAGAGCTTGCCGCGGGCCTTGCCGCCCGTGTCCCCGGACTTCGCCTCGGAGGTCTTCGCCTTCTCGGCCTTTTCAGCCTTCTTGCGCTCGTCCTCGGCGCCCTTCTTCTGCGCCAGCATGTCGGAATAGCCGCCGGCATATTCGATCCAGCGACCGTCCGGGTGTTCCGGATCGGCCGGCGCGATCGTCGAGGTCACGGTGCGGTCGAGGAAGTCGCGGTCATGGCTGACCAGGATGACCGTGCCGGTATAGCCGGCGACGATTTCCTGCAACAGGTCGAGCGTCTCGATGTCGAGGTCGTTGGTCGGTTCGTCGAGGATCAAAAGGTTCGACGGCTTGGCCATCATCCGCGCCAGCATCAGCCGGGCGCGTTCGCCGCCGGACAGGTTCTTGATCGGGGTGCGCGCCTGCTCCGGCTGGAACAGGAATTCCTTCATGTAGCCGGTCACATGCTTCTGCTCGCCGTTGACCAGAAGGTTCTCGCCGCGCCCGTCGGTGAGGTAGTGCGACAGCGTGTCCTCAAGGTTGAGGTCCTCGCGCTTCTGGTCGAGCACGGCGATCTCGAGATTGGTGCCGAGCTTGACCGTGCCGCTGTCGGGTTGCAGCTGGCCGGTCAGCATCTTGAGCAGCGTCGTCTTGCCGGCCCCGTTCGGGCCGATCAGGCCGATGCAGTCGCCGCGATGAACCCGGATCGAGAAGGGCGCTACGATGGTGCGATCGCCATAGGCCTTGGTGATCTTCTCTGCCTCGATGACCAGCTTGCCGGACTCGCGGCCTTCCGTGGCGCTCGCCTGGATCGTGCCCTGCGGTCCCTTGTGGCCGCGATATTCGGCCCGCAGGCTCTGCAGGTTGCCGAGGCGGCGCATGTTGCGCTTGCGCCTTGCGGTCACGCCGTAGCGCAGCCAGTGCTCCTCGCGCTGGATCTCCTTGCCGAGCTTGTGCTGCTCGATCTCTTCCTCTTCCAGCACCTTGTCGCGCCATTCCTCGAAATGACCGAAGCCGCGATTGAGCCGGCGCGACAGGCCGCGGTCGAGCCAGACGGTGGCGGTCGAAACCTTTTCCAGAAAGCGGCGGTCATGCGAAATCACCACCAGCGCGCTGCGGCTCTTGGCCAGCTCGCCTTCCAGCCATTCGATGGTCGGCAGGTCGAGATGGTTGGTCGGCTCGTCGAGCATCAGGATATCGGGTTCCGGCGCCATGACGCGGGCCAGCGCCGCGCGCCTGGCCTCGCCGCCCGAAAGGCTTGCCGGGTCTTCCTGGCCGGAAAGCCCCAGATGCTCCAGAAGATAGGTGACGCGATACGGATCGTCGCCCGGCCCGAGCCCCGCCTCGGCATAGGCCTGCACCGTCTTGTGCGCGCCGAAATCGGGCGCCTGTTCCAGATAGCGGATGGTGGCTGCCGGATGGCGGAACACCTCGCCCGACTGCGGCTCGACCATGCCGGCGGCAATCTTCATCAGTGTCGACTTGCCCGAGCCATTGCGGCCGACCAGGCAGATGCGGTCGCCGGGCTCCACCTGCAGGCCGGCGCCGTTGAGAAGCGGTGCGCCGCCGAAGGAGAGCACGATGTCGTCGAGTTTGAGAATGGGTGGTGCCAAGGTCAAGCTCCGGTAAAATCGTAAGGGCGGGCAAGGACGACGGCATCGCCGCTTTTCAGCGAGAACCGCACGGGACCTTCCGCGACGTTGGAAATGGTGCGCGACGACCCGAAGGGCAGCGCAAAATCATTGAGCGGATAGCGGGCATTGCCGATCATCAGCCCGGCAAGCGGCGACAGGCCGAGAACCGAAAACAGCGAGCCCTTCGGCAGGTCGAGGGTAAAATCGTCGCGAAGCAGCGGAAATGCCTCTTCGCTGCCGGAGGTCATCATCACCTGGATGCCGCCCTTGGCCAGCGCCACGCCCGACAGCAGATGCATCAGCGCATGGTCCGAGCGCTCGCCGCCGAGCGCGCCGGCCAGCACCAGGCGCCTTGCCCCGCGCGACAGCGCCTCCTCGACGGCGATCTCGCCGTCGGTCGCCGCCTTCTGCGCCGGATAGGGCAGGCGCGGCACGCCGGGGAAATCCTCGACCGGCAGATCGGCGGAACTGTCGAAGTCGCCGACCCACAATTCCGGCGAAAGGCCGAGTGCTGCCGCATGGCGCATGCCGCCGTCGGCCGCAATGGCGCGGCTTCCCGCGACCGCGGCTTTCAGCCGTTCGGTCGGGATGAGCGCCCCGCCGAGCAGGATGGTGAAGGTCGTGTCCGTCATGGATGTGCCCATAGCGCATATGGGCCGGGAAGGGAAAGGCCGATTGCTTGGGCCCCTCGCCGCCTGACCGTGCGCCGGGGCGCCGATCAGGCCGGGCACGACGCTGTGTCGTGGTATCGCTGAGCCCGATGGCGCTTTAGCGCTTGGCGGTGCCGTCCTTGGAGGTTTCGGCATTCTTCAGCTGGCTGGCGAAGCCGGTCGCCTTCGGCGCATCGGCCTTGGTCTTGTCCTTCTTGGGTTTTCGGGCTTCGCGGTTCGAACGTACCTGACCTTTGGCCATGGGTGTCTTCCTTCGGTGAAGGATCGCGGGCCGCCCTTGATGGCGGCGCTCGATCGGGAACAGGTGATCTTCGGTCGGCTGGCGGTAGAAACTTCGTCTTCGAAGCGAATGCGGCGGGGGATGCCGAGAGCTTGGCAGGACCTGCCGGGAATGCGCCCGCCGCGGTCCCGAATGTGACTTTCTTGCCCGCGGAGACAAGGGTCGGAACACCAACGGGCAGCATGTGTCGCTTCGTTCAGCCTGTCAGATTCCTGCATTTTTACAAGCTTTATCTGCCGCGCCGCCACGGCTCCCGGCCGCCCCGCCATCTTGCACTGCACCCCTTGCGCCACTAGGTTCACCGCCAAAGATCAGCCAGGAAGACTTGAGCATGCAGTTCACCGGTACCGCCGACTATATCGCCGACAAGGACCTGATGGTCGCCGTCAACGCGGCCATCGCGCTTGAGCGGCCGCTGCTCGTCAAGGGCGAGCCCGGCACCGGCAAGACCGAGCTCGCCCGCCAGGTGGCCGCGGCGCTCGGCCTCGACATGATCGAATGGAGCATCAAGTCGACCACCAAGGCGCAGCAGGGCCTCTACGAATATGACGCGGTTTCGCGCCTGCGCGACAGCCAGCTCGGCGACGCGCGGGTCAACGACGTCCGCAACTACATCCGCCAGGGCAAGCTCTGGCAGGCCTTTGCCGCCGGCCGCAAGACCGTGCTCCTGATCGACGAGATCGACAAGGCCGACATCGAGTTCCCCAACGACCTGCTGCAGGAACTCGACCGCATGGAGTTCCATGTCTACGAGACCGGCGAGACCGTGAAGGCCGCCGTTCGCCCGATCGTCATCATCACCTCGAACAACGAGAAGGAACTGCCGGACGCGTTCCTGCGCCGTTGCTTCTTCCACTATATCCGCTTCCCCGACGCCGAAACGCTCACCCGCATCGTCGAGGTCCACTATCCCGGCATCAAGCAGACGCTGATCCGCTCGGCACTCACCCAATTCTACGAGATCCGCGAAACGCCGGGCCTGCGCAAGAAGCCGTCGACGTCCGAAGCCCTCGACTGGATCCGCCTGCTGGTCGCCGAAGACGTCGACCCCGCCGATCTCCGCGCCGACCCGAAACAGGCCCTGCCCAAGCTGCATGGCGCCCTTTTGAAGAACGAGCAGGACGTGCACCTGTTCGAACGCCTGGCGTTTATGGCGCGGCGCGAGCGCTAGGTCCCGGTCGCCCGCGTGTGATCGTCTGTTGCTGGGCTACCCCCTCTGTCCTGCCGGACATCTCCCCCTCAAGGGGGGAGATCGGAATGTGGATATCGCCCGGATGCCGCAACAACATGACTCAGATCCCGACAACAGTTGCCGCTGGTATGCGGCCGAAGCCACCATCAGATGACAAGATCCTGCAACTTGCTCGGGGGTAGCGGTCAGGCGAGCGCCCGCCCCACGCCGATCTCCCCCCCTTGAGGGGGAGATGTCCGGCAGGACAGAGGGGGGTCCCTCACCCACTGCCGAAAGAAGTCGCATCCGCCTCGCCCAGCCTGTCTATGACACGCAACCGACCGACCCCCATTGATTCGCCGCTCCAACAGGCGTAAATAACCGGCTGTCCCGTGGTGATTTGGCCGGCCGGCTTGCAGCCACGTTAAAGAAATCGCTAAAGGGGCCGAGGAAAGTCGTTATTTTCCCGAGCACCGGTCGCGATTTCTCGCCGCCGGTTTTATTTTGCGGTTTTTCCGCCGATGCTGGGAATGAGAAACGATGCCGATCAGGATACCCGATACGCTGCCCGCCTTTGAAACCCTCGTCAACGAGGGCGTGCGGGTGATGACCGAGACGGTGGCCGTCCGCCAGGACATCCGCCCGCTGCAGATCGGCCTGCTCAATCTCATGCCGAACAAGATCAAGACCGAGGTCCAGTTCGCCCGCCTGATCGGCGCCTCGCCGCTGCAGGTCGAGCTCACCCTCGTGCGCGTCGGCGGCCACAAGGCCAAGAACACCTCGGAAGAACATCTCCTGTCCTTCTACCAGACCTGGGAAGAGGTGAAGGACCGCAAGTTCGACGGCTTCATCGTCACCGGCGCCCCGGTCGAGAACCTGGCTTACGAAGAGGTGACCTACTGGAACGAGATGCAGCAGATCTTCGACTGGACGCAAACCAACGTCCATTCGACGATGAATGTCTGCTGGGGCGCCATGGCCGCTATCTATCACTTCCACAAGGTGCCGAAGCACGCGCTGAAGCAGAAGGCCTTCGGCGTCTATCGCCACCGCAACCTGTCGCCGGCCTCCGTCTATCTCAACGGCTTTTCCGACGATTTCCAGGTGCCGGTGTCGCGCTGGACGGAAGTGCGCCGTAATGACATCGAGAAGCACCCGGACCTCGAGATCCTGATGGAATCCGACGAGATGGGCGTCTGCCTCGTGCATGAGAAGCGCGGCAACCGGCTCTACATGTTCAACCATGTCGAATATGATTCGACCTCGCTCGGCGAGGAGTATTTCCGCGACGTGAATTCCGGCGTGCCGATCAAGATGCCGCACGACTATTTCCCGCACAACGATCCGACGCTGACGCCGCTCAACCGCTGGCGCAGCCACGCCCATCTCCTGTTCGGCAACTGGATCAACGAGATCTACCAGACGACGCCGTACGACCTGCAAGAGATCGGCACGGGGCGCTGACATGGCCGCGACCGTGGACATCCGCCCCTTGCGCACGCAGGACGAAACCGAATGGCGTCGCCTGTGGAAGGCCTATCTCGCCTTCTACGAGACGGAGCTGCCGGAGGAGATCTACGCCCTGACCTTCGTCCGGCTGACCGGCGGTGCGCCGGGCGAATTCCGGGGCCTGCTGGCATGGGTCGACAGCCGGCCGGTCGGGCTTGCCCACTATCTCTTCCATCGCTCCTGCTGGCACATCGACAACATATGCTATCTTCAGGATCTCTATGCCGATCCCGAGATCCGCGGCACCGGCATCGGCCGGGCCCTGATCGAGGCGGTCGACGAGCGGGCGAAAGCAGAAGGCGCCAGGGAGGTCTACTGGATGACGCAGGAGTTCAATGCGACGGCCCGCCGCCTCTACGACCGCATCGCCGAGAAAACGCCGTTCATCGTCTACCAGCAGAATTTCTGACCACCGATGTTCATCCCTTTTTTCCTCAAGCTCAAGGAAGCGCGGATCCCGGTCACGCTCAGGGAATTCCTCGCCCTTCTCGAAGGCATGGAAAAGGGGCTCGCCGACTTCGACACCGAAGCCTTCTATTTCCTCGCCCGCACGGCGCTGGTCAAGGATGAGCGCCATATCGACCGCTTCGACCGGGTCTTTGCCGAGATGTTCGGCGGGCTGGAGGCCGTCTCCGGCGGCGAGGGCGTCGAAACCGTGCCGATCCCCGAGGAATGGCTGAAGAAGCTCGCGGAAAAGCACCTGTCCGAGGACGACAGGAAGCTGGTCGAGGCGCTCGGCGGCTTCGACAAGCTGATGGAGACGCTGCGCCAGCGTCTCGCCGAGCAGGAGGGGCGCCACCAGGGCGGCTCGAAATGGATCGGCACCGCCGGCACCTCGCCCTTCGGCGCCTATGGCTACAATCCGGAAGGCGTGCGCATCGGCCAGCACGAGAGCCGCCACCGCCGCGCCGTGAAGGTCTGGGACAAGCGCGAGTTCCGCAATCTCGACGACACGGTTGAACTCGGCACCCGCAACATCAAGGTGGCGCTTCGCCGCCTGCGTCGCTTCATCCGCGAGGGTGCTGCGGACGAATTCGACCTCTCCGGCACCATCCGCGCCACCGCCGAACACGGCTATCTCGACGTGAAGACGCAGCCGGAGCGGCGCAATGCCGTCAAGCTCTTGATGTTCTTCGACATCGGCGGTTCGATGGACGATCATGTGCGGACCGTCGAGGAACTGTTCTCCGCCGCCCGATCCGAATTCCGCCACATGGACTATTTCTACTTCCACAACTGCCCCTATGAGCGGGTGTGGAAGGACAATCGCCGCCGCATGGCCGAGGTCATCGGCACCGACGACATCATCCGCACCTTCGGCCCGGACTACCGGCTGATCTTCGTCGGCGACGCGTCGATGAGCCCCTATGAGATCAGCCAGCCGGGTGGTTCGGTCGAACACTGGAACAAGGAACCCGGCGCGGTGTGGATCGACCGGCTGACGGCACACTTCCGCCGCAGCCTGTGGATCAACCCGCTGAGACAAGACTATTGGGGCTACACCCAGTCGGTCGGCATGATACGCCAGCTGATGGGAAACAGGATGTACCCGCTGACGCTCGGCGGCCTGGAAGACGCCGCGCGCGAACTGGCGAGATAGACGGCGAAAGACCGCAAACGGGGGCAAGGCATGACGGGCAGGGAAATCTTCGGCACGACCTTGGCAGGCGAGACGGTCGAGCGGGTGACGCTGACCGGCGGCGGGCTGACGGCACGCATCATCACCTTCGGCGCAGCGATCCAGGACCTGCGCCTTGCCGGCCACGACGCCCCGCTGGTGCTCGGCTTCGAGCGCTTCGAGGACTACGAGCAGCACTCCCCCTATTTCGGCGCCTCGCCCGGCCGCTGCGCCAACCGCATCGCCCGTGGCCGCTTTGCGATCGACGGCAAGGACTGCCAGCTGGAGCTGAACGAGCGCGGCGTTACCCACCTGCATGGCGGCTCGACCGGCACCGGGCGGATGAACTGGACGATCGTCGATCTCGGCCACGACCACGTGACGATGGAAGTCGTCGATCCCGACGGCCGTGCCGGCTATCCGGGCAACTGCACCATCCGCGCGATCTATACGCTGAAGGACGAGGGCGTGCTGTCGGTGATCTACGAAAGCCGCACCGACCGTGCGACCCCCGTCAATGTCTGCCAGCACGCCTATTTCAACCTCGACGGCCGCGATGACGTCCTCGGTCACGACCTGATGATCGCCGCCGACCGCTATCTGCCGGTCGATCGCGACCTGATCCCGACCGGCGAATTGCGCCCCGTTGCGGCGACGCCCTTCGATTTTCGCGAGATGACCCCGATCGCACGCCAGATCGAGGGCAGCCAAGTCCCCTACGACCACAATTTCTGTCTGACGCGCGTCCGTGGACCCAAGCATTCGGTGGCGCTAGCCCGCAGCATCAATTCCGGCGTGACGATGGAAGTGCGCACCACCGAACCCGGCGTGCAGTTCTATGCCGGCGTCTATCTCGACGTGCCCGTCCCCGGCCTCGAAGGCCGTGCCTACGGCCCCTTCGCCGGCTTCTGCCTGGAAACCCAGATCTGGCCGGACGCGATCAACCACGCCGATTTCCCCAAGGCCGTGCTGCGCCCCGGCGAAGTGCTGCGCCAGGAAACCGACTACGTGTTTTCGAAAAGCTGAGAAAGACCCCGCGTCAGATCGCGGTAAAGCCGTTGTCGACGAAGAGATGCACGCCGTTGACGAAGGCGGACTCGTCGCTGGCGAGGTAGAGCGCGGCGCGCGCCACGTCCTCCGGCTCACCGATCCGCCCCTGCTGGGCGGCGATCGCCGCCTCCGAGACGTCGATGCCATGGGCGGTGAGCTCCGCCACTTCGCGCAGGCCGTGTGGCGTGCGGATGAAGCCGGGGCAGACCGCATTGCAGCGGATGTTGCGGTCGCGGAACTCGACGGCGATGGCGCGGGAGAACATGTGCACGGCACCCTTGGTCGTGTCGTAGAGCACTTCCATCGGCGTCGCCGCCACCGCCGAAATCGACGAGGTGCAGACGATCGAGCCACCGCCGGCGCCGATCATCCCGGGCAGCACCGCCCTGGTCATCAGGAACATCGACCGCACGTTGACGGCATGCAGCCAGTCCCACTCCTCGAGCGTGGTTTCCAGGAACGGCTTGATGACGATCGTGCCGGCATGGTTGAAGAGCACGGTGACGGGGCCGTACGTCTCCTCGACCGCCTTGACCGCCGCGTTGACCGCCCCCTCGTCGGAAACGTCGGCGACGAAGCTTTCGGCCACCCCGCCCGCATCGCGGATGGCCGTGACGGTCCTTGCCGCCTCCTCGCCGTTGCGGTCGATGACCGCGACCTTGGCGCCCTCGGCGGCAAAGAGCCGCGAGGCAGCCCCGCCCATGCCGGTTGCGCCGCCGGAGATGATTGCGATCTTTCCTTCGAGCCTGCCGGCCATGTCCTGTCCCCCCGCCTGAATGCCGGGTGGAACTATAGGACGAAATTCGAAAGGGGATAGCCGCTCGGGCCAAAAATCCGCACCACGCGGCACGCTGCCGATGGCGCGTTTGCCCGGCATTTCTTCGTAATTCTAGGAGAAGAAGAATTGGAGCGGGTGAGGCGATTCGAACGCCCGACCCCAACCTTGGCAAGCATTTAATTGTCTTGTTCGCGCAATGCGAACACGTACACCTTTTTTCATCGAATACACCAGAGTGCGCGTTTGCGCGGCGTTCCCCTATTGGACTGGCTTGAACGGCCAAAACAAGCAATGAACGGTCTCAGAATTCCGCGAAATGACATAACGGTGACCGCGCAGTAACCGCACAATTTCCAACCAGCTTGCCTAGGTGTCTCAGAGCCCACCTTACTTTTTTAGGATGAGACTGATTTGTGCTTCATGTTTTCCGACGGGCAACCGTGTCCATGATGGATGAATATGGCTCTGACAACTCAGCAGCTCGAAATGCGTCGTTGAGTAGCGGCCCAACCAGCTTAGTAACAATTCTTCTTGGACAGTCCAAATCTCCGCAGTTGCATTTCGCACGTTAAGGAAAACCAAGGGTTTTTGACAGCAATGGAATATGCTTAGTGTTGGCTTAGCTTGAACAAGGGGGGAACTGTGATGGACGCTGACGATTACAAGGTTGAAGCGGTGCTTAAGGAGGACCGTCGTTTCATCGTTCCTCTATATCAGAGAAAATATCAGTGGGCCGAACATCGGCTTCTGCCGTTCTGGGAGGATGTCCAGGCCAAAGCGGCAGAGGTGCTATCCGGAGAAAGCAGGTTCGCGCATTACATGGGAGCACTGATTATCGCTCCAGTCGATATTGGCTCACAGATCAGCAAGACACCAGTCGTGCAGGTCGTGGACGGGCAACAGCGCCTGACAACCTTTCAGCTCTTTCTTGTGGCACTGAGAGAGGTTGCGAGGCGGCACGAACTAATTGATTTGATCGCGCACGTGAACGGGTACCTGTTCAACAATAAGAAAAGCAAGGACATCGATCCGCTCACGAGATTCAAGCTTACGCCCACTCCGTCTGATCGAGAGCTCTTCCACGATCTGATGGAAATGGAGTTTAGTGCTGTCGTCGCGAAATATCGCTCCCTGTTCTGGGGAGCAAGCGTGCCAAAGAACACCCAGTTTCCGGCATTTCGGGCTTATTTCCTCTTCAATAAGTGGATCGAGGAATTCCTAGTCAACGGACCGAGCGACGATGCACCGCCGGAGGACGATAGTGATGACCAGGTGGCCGGCGATGGAAAGAGCGAGGATGCCGAACTGGCTGCGGAGCGTCTTGAAGCGCTATTGAATGCCGTCCTCGAGCGACTCAAGCTGGTCGTTATAACTCTCGGTGAGAACGACGATGCTCAGGTAATCTTCGAGACGCTAAACTCGAAGGGCGAGCCGCTACTCGCAATGGATCTTGTGCGGAACAACATCTTTCATCGGGCTGAGAAGCAGGGGGCCCAGGTGGAGGAGCTTTATCGAAAATTGTGGGATCCGCTCGACGATACATGGTGGCGCGAGGCAGCGCCCAACGCGCGTCCAACGCGCCCCCGGATTGATCACTTCCTGGCGCATACGCTGGCCGCCGAGACCGGTGCGAAAATCTCCATGAGGGAGCTCTATGCGGAATACCGGATGTTTGCGGTGCCCAACGGCAAGCCTCGATTCGAGAAAGTAGAGGACGAACTCAAGCTGCTAGAACACTATTCGCCGCTCTATGAAACTTTGGAAGGCCGGAAGGATGCCGATCCGGACCTTGCATGGTTCGGTCGCAAGATGGCGACATGGCAAACAACTACGGTCTACCCGGTTGCCATGCAACTGGGGGCGGACGATGTGTCTCAGTTTTCGCGCAAGGCAGTGACGCGGCTGCTTTACTCGTATCTGGTGCGCCGAGCGCTGTGCGGCCTGACGACAAAGAACCTAAACAACGTCTTCCAGACGCTGGCGGCCAAGTTTCGTCAGGATGGCGCTTCGATTAATACCTTCCGGGCATTTTTCGAAGGCAAGGAGGGAAACAGCGTCCGCTTTCCTGATGACCGTGAATTTCGTGCGGGAATTCTCTCGGAAGACGCCTACGGTATCTCGCCTCAACCACGGCTCGTCGACATCCTCTGGGAATTGGAGGTCGCGTCGCGATCGACGCTTGCCGAAAAGCACGAGCGTCCGGCCGGTCTGTGGGTCGAACATGTGCTCCCCCGGACTTGGACGGAGGAATGGCCTTTTGCCGAAGGTGAATACTCCGCACCTTACAGCGGATCTCCAGCGGCACTAGGGAGGGCGACGGTTATTAATACATTGGGAAACCTCACGTTGATCACAGGAGGCTTGAACATATCGGCAGGAAACAAGCAATTTTCAGAGAAGAAGCAAAAATTCGCCGAGCACACTGGGTTGTTTTTGAACAAGTGGTTCGTCCAGCGGGAAAAATGGGATGAGACCGATATCAGAGAAAGGAGTGAGTACATTGCCACACTCGCATTTTCCATCTGGCCCAATGTCGATGCTTTCTAGATCTACCTTGGATGCGACGTGAGCATTCCATCCAACCGGTACGTTTCGGGCCATCTACCGCTAACAAAAGCGCGGCGGGGGCATGGTGCTCCTATTCCGCTTTCAAGAAATCATGCGCAAAGGCGTCCTGGCCAAGAAACGGCCGCAAGCCATGAATAGCGGAGCGCGCCGTCCAAGCCACTTCGCCATTTTAGGCAACGAGTAAGCTTATCGCCGTCCCCACCCTATCGGGCCTGCTTTACCAAATGAACTGATGCCCCATCCGATCAAGTCTTCTTAGGCGATCCTCGTAGTCCGGCATGATTGTTTCCAAGGAGCGCCAAAATCGCCGTGAATGATTGTGCTCAAGAACATGGCACGCCTCATGAGCAATGACGTAATCGACCAACGGCATTGGGGCCATCACCAAGCGCCAGTTTAGACGGATGCGTCCTCTTGCGTCGCAACTTCCCCAGCGTTTGGACTGATCAACGATCTTGACTACTGGTGTCGGAATGCCAAGCGTCTCTGCGATCATTCGCGCGCGGGCAGGGAAATGCTGGATCGCATGCGCTCGATACCAGTGCCTGAGCCCGCTGCGGACTGCCGCACGCTGAACGGATGCATGGCCATTCGGCAGCACCGGTGCGACAAGGGTCGAACCTCTCGCGGCAATCCGGGTCGTGACGGCGGTTTCGTCGGGAATGAGCTTCAAGCGATACTGGCGGCCGAGATAGTGGAAGGTCTCGCCACTCACAAATTCCTTTGCAGCCGGCTGTCCCCCAAGTTCGCGGTACGCCGCCTGTTTGCGAAGCAGCCAAGCGCCCTTCTTTCGAACGATGCCAAGGACGCGCTCATCATCCAGGTCTGATGGTGCGAGGACACGCACTCCATCGAAGCCAACCGATATCGCCACGGTTTTCCGGCGTGCTGTCCGCTCGATCAGGAATGCGAATGTCTCGCCGCCAAAAACGATGGAATGCTGAGCCGCGTCCGTCATCCCGCATACCTCGCGCGGGCGACATCCATGATCTTTGCTGTCGTCGCCTCGATCTTGTGCGCATCCAATCCCAAACTGCGCAATTGCTCCTTGATGGATCGACGCATCTGCCGCTGCACGTCCTCCTTATGATGCCAGTCAACGACTTCGGCATATTCTTCGAGCGCCTTGGTGATACCGGCAGCGCTCCGGAAGCGCTCGACGTCGGGTAGATCGGGGTCAATCAACGGCAGGATGGCGACCGCCGTTCCAGTGAGGCCGTCGCTCCTGCCCGCCGCGCCGGAGCGAATACCTGCGGCTTGCCCGACCATTGCTTCAAGCTGGGTCAAAGCGCTGGCAGCGGACACGCGAGCTTCCCGCCTGTCGTTGACGATCCGCTCCAACTGTTCCCAAAGCGAGGTATAAGCCGTGGGGTTTTCGTCGCGGTGGACGTGGATTTCCTGGCGGATGGCGTGCTCGATCTCGGCAGCCTTGGCATCGCTCGACCGCAGGCTTTCCAGATGCGGACGGAAGGCGGGGTCGAGAATATCGAACTTCACCAACAACTGCTCGACACCCGTCACCGAGAGGTGATTGGTGATAATCTCGCCGACCTTCGCGCCGTAGTCCTTCGGGTCAAACGGCTCCTCGTGATAGGCGCGGCGTGCGAGAACGCGAATGCGCGATAGCCACTTCAGGTCGGATGGATAGGGTTCGTCCAACGCCTTGGGGTCAGGCAAGACCATGTCCATGGCTTCGGCAAAACGTAGGAAGTCGAGTTCAAATTTGGTGCGGATGTCATCCGGACGCAGCAGTTCAACGCAAGCGGTATCGTCCTGACGGCTAAGGCCTTCGAAGAGCCGGATGGCTGCTCGGTGCCGACTTTCAAGAAGCTGGATCTTCTCAGACAGCGGACGGAGCGCACTGGCTATGCCATCCTCGTCGGAGAACATATCCAAGGCATCCGCGATGCGCCGGTTATCTCCCCAATAGTCCACGACCAGTCCATAGGTCTTGCCGTCAGCGGTGCGGTTCACGCGAGCAATCGCCTGCAAAAGCGTATGCTCCCTGAGAGGCGCATCGAGATACAGAACCTGCTCTACCGGCGCGTCAAACCCGGTCAGCAGCATGTCGCACACGACCAAAAATTTCAGCGGATCGTCGCGCTTCTTGAACCGGCCTATCAAGGTGTCGCGGTCGCGCTTGGATAGGTGATGGGCTTGCAGCCGGGCTCTGTCATTGTTCGATGCGGACATGATGAGCGCACACTCTGGCGCGCCCAGCCTCCGCAACGATTCGACATAAGTAACCGCTATGTCTCTATTGGCAGCCACAATCTGTGCCTTAAACCCATTTGGCTCAATCGTACTCCGGTAGTGTTCTAGTATGTCTTTGGCCACTACCTCGATCCGGGCGAGCGCTCCAGCTAGCTTCTCCTGGAGCCCGGTGCCGCGTCTGAGTTTCGCAATCTCGTCTTCGGATAGTTCCGGAAATGCTGCCCGAACTTCTCTTTCGAAATCGCGTCCGTCGATCCTAATGCGGGCATCGCGCATCTCGTAGTAGATCGGGACGGTCGCTCCATCCTTAACAGCCTGGTCGATCAGGTAGCGGTGCAGGTAGTCGCCGAAGACCTCACGGGTGCTACGGTCTTTCTTGTCGATGGGCGTGCCGGTGAAGGCGATCATGCAAGCATTGGGTAGCCCCGCGCGCATCCGGGCGGCAAGCGCGCCGTATTGCGTCCGGTGCGCTTCATCGACCATCACGAAGACGTTCCGCTCCTTGGAGATCACGGAAGAGCGTTTCGGGACGGCGCTGTGAAACTTATGGACGGTGGTCAGAACTGTCGTTCCAGCACCGCCCGACAGAGCCTTGCGCAGCGCGTCACCGCTTTCAGCCTGGATGGGGTTGGCGAAGCCCGAGCGCTGGAATTGCCCGGTGATCTGGTCATCAAGGTCGGTTCTATCCGTGACGATGACAATCGTCGGATTTTCAGCTTCGGGAAGGCGGCGCAACTTGGTCGCGAGAAACACCATCGTCAGCGATTTACCAGAGCCTTGGGTATGGTGGATGACCCCGCCACGACGCTGCGGATTGGGTGCTGTCCGGATGCGCTCAATCGCCTTGCCAACGGCAACGAACTGCTGGTAGCGCGCCAGCTTCTTGATCCGCCGACCATCGATGGTCTCGAACATCACGAAGTTGCGGATGAGATCGAGCAGATTGGCGGGTGCGAGAAGCCCGGAAAGCAAAATGTCTTGCCCGGTTGGTGTTCGTCCCAATTGCGCCGCGAGGGCATCAAGCGTGAGCGGATAGGGGTCCTTCCATTCGGCCCATTGGCGAGGGGGGGTCAGCGTCGTGCCGTACTTCGCCACGTCGCGCGCCAGCGCGATGGAAATCTGCGCCGTCTCGAACAGGCGTGGGGCGCCAAGCCCGGCGAATTCATCCCGGCTTTCATAACGGCGGAACTGTCGGATTGCCTCGCCCATCGGGTCGGCCAGCGAAGGCGATTTGCATTCGATCACTGCGAGCGGGAGACCGTTCACGTAAACGACGATATCGGGGATGATGTCCTGACGAGCACCTTTGATGGCAACTTGGCGGGCGAACTCGAACCTGTTGGCGGATGGATCATCGAAATCGAAGAACCGCACATTGCGATCCTGTCGTCTGCCGCCTTCCGTATGGGGGGCCGTCACGCCGTAGGTGAGGGCCGTATAAGCCCTCTCGTTAGCCTCCATCACATCGACGGCCGTAACGCGCGTGACCGCCGCTACAGCGCGGCGAACGCCATCCTCGCCAAGCCACGGATTAAGGCGCTTCAGGCATTCCGTAAGGCGAACCGTCAGAACCGGTTCTGTTGCCAGACCATCACGCAACCGTCGCACGTCTTCTGGTGACAAGGGCTTATAGTCGAACAGCACCCGCAGCAGGTCCGTCGCCGGCCCCTCTACCCATTCACGCTCGAGCTGTTCACTGGTCTCGTTCATGCAGCTTGTCCGGCTTTGTCACGATGCCGCACAATCATGCTGTCTGGAAGGCGGAGCCGACCCGAGAGCAGTTCTTGCGCGAGACCAGCGCGCACCTCAAGCGTAGCACTCAGCTTTGCGCGCTCGGCATCCAGCCGCGCCTCAATGGCCTCGTAAAGGTATGCAAATTGGTCCTGATCGGCTTTCGGTGGGACAGCAATTTCAAAGCGTTTGAGCGTCTTCGAATTGATATTCCATTGCGAAACACCCGGTGTAGCCAAAGTTTTCAATCGCTCTTGGGTGCGTGGGAGGTTTAAGACGCCATTCATCCAGAAAGGATTGACGCCAGTCTTTGCGACAAGTCGGATAAGGTAGCTCGCGAAGACAATATGCGTGCTGGGAGCATCCCTGACGATACCGGTTTTGCCAACTAGAGCTTGGCTGTTCGTCCTGTTGAACAGGATGTCACCTTCTCTAATTGCGCATGAAGCAATTTCAGGAGGTGTCACATCCGTTGATTTGAGGGTGCCGATATCAACATTTACTCGACCATCCCCGATATCCGGCATTCTTAGAACAGGCACCTCGCCTTCGCCATCCAGCGGGATCGAAAGTCCATATTGGCACTGTCGAACGAGTGAACCGATCGACCGCAAAGGCCATTTCGGTTGCTCCTCGCTGCCCTGAAAGTCGCGAGTCAACTCAACGCGGCTTTCTACTAGCGCCTCAATCAGCGTTTCCGTCTTGGCGATTGCCTCCTCCACCGCGCCCAAGACTTCGGCAATCGCACACTGTTCGGGGAGTGGGGGAATAGCGACCACTAGAGCTGCGTAATCGTCAAAATGTGCCTTCTTCCGTCGAACGTTGGTTCCATGCGAAATTGATCGATAGCGCTCGACCATCCTCGGCATCTTTATCAACGTGTCGAAGAATTTTGGCAGCACAGTCTTCTTATCAATGCCGAAGGTGGTGTAGGCCGGGCTAATCATCGCCTCCTCAGAGCGCCAAAGGCAGCCGATGCTGCCGGTCCAAAGCAGCATCGGGTCGTAGGCATACTCGCCGCGCTTGAGCGTTTTGTAGTTGGAGGTGTCAGCGCTCGCGATACGACGATCAAAAAGCTCAGCCTGCGCGATCAGGCCATAGTCTTTGCTCACTGAGAAGATTGGAAGATCCTCAGATTTTGCCCTCCGGCGGTGTTCTGTACAGAAGACGCCCAACTCTAGCTTCTCCCAGCCCTTCGGCAGGTTAAACGACATAACCCATCTCCTTGAGAAGGGAATTCATGCGCGCGGCGGCTTCGTCGCGCGCCTGCTCGGCGGCCCAAAGTTTGCCAAGTTCAGCTTTCACGTCGATCGGCTTTTCCGGTTCAAGCGTGTCGATGTAGCGGGAGATGTTAAGGTTGAAATCGTTCTCCTCGATTTCTTTCATGTCCACGACACGGCAGAAGCGCTCCTCGTCTTTCCAGGCGCGGAAAGCGTCACGGATGTCCCTGATATCGCCTTCACCCAAGATGTTCTTTTTGGGCCGCTCCTCAAATTTCTTCGCACCATGGATGAACAGCACCTTGCCTTTGCGCTCAGGTGCCTTTGCCTTGTTTAGGATCAAAACGGTCGCTGGAATGCCGGTGCCGGCGAACAGATTTTCCGGCAGGCCGATGATCGCCTCGAACAGATCGGCTTTCAGCATCGCCTCGCGAATGCGTCCGTCGCCCGAGCCGCGGAACAGCACCCCATGGGGCATCACCACGCCGCAGATACCCTTGGCATTGAGCGTCGCCACCATGTGCTGAACGAAGGCCAGATCGCCCATGTTCTTAGGCGGAATGCCATAGATAAAGCGGTTGTGGCTCTTCTTCTCACTGTCTCCCGCGACATCCTCCGCGCCCCAACTATCCAGCGAAAAGGGTGGGTTGGCGATCACGCGATCATAAAGGAATAGATTGCCGTCCTGATCGAGCAGGCGCGGATTGCGGATCGTATCGCCCTTTTCAATTCGCGCATCGCGAAGCCCATGCAGCAACAGGTTCATCTTGGCGATGGCCCATGTGCCAAGGTTCTTTTCCTGCCCATGCAATGTAATGTTCAGCGCTTCACCCAGCCGCTTGCCTTCAAGCTTCGCCACGTGTTCCGCAACCTGAACCAGCATGCCGCCTGAGCCGCAGGTGGGGTCGCTGATGCGCATGCCGGGCTGGGGGTCCAGCAGCTCGACAATCAGACGCACGACGTGATGGGGTGTATAGAACTCGCCGCCCTTCTTGCCCGCGTCGTCTGCGAATTTGTCGATCAGATATTCATAGGCGCGCCCGAGCATGTCCGGCTCGGACAGGGAGGCATTGGACAGGTCGATGCGCGAGAAGTGGTCGATCAGCCGCAACAGAACGCCCTCGCGGTTTTTGGCATCGCCAAGGCGAGATTCGGAGTTGAAGTCGATATTGGCCAGCACGCCTTCAATCGAGGGATTGGCATCCTCAATCGCGGCGCATGCCTTGTTGAGGTGATCGCCAATGCCGGTCGTCAGCTTCTTGATCGACGACCAGCGCGCACGTTCAACCAAAAAAAACTCATGCTCGTCCGGGTCGCTATAGGCGACATCCTCCGGCATTCCCTGACGGATCGCCTCTTTGGCCTCTTCCTCGAAACGATCAGAAAGCCGCTTCAGAAACAGAAAGCCAAAGATGTAGATCTTGTAGTCGGAGCTATCGATGGAGCCACGCAGTATGTCGGCGGATTTCCAGAGATGATTTTCCAGTTCGGCACGTGTGAGTTTGGCCATGTTTCCCTCAATGGTTCTGGTTGTCGCCAAACAGGCGCGCGTCAATCAGACGCCGCGCGAGTGAGCGACGGATTTCGGCAGCCTCCAGGGCTGTGCGATAGGCAATTTGTGCCTCCTTTACGAGGGCAGCGATGCGCTCTTGCTCGCTCAGCGACGGCAGATTGATTTCGAGCTTGGCTAGATCTTTCGGCGATAGAGATAGCAGCGTCGTCGCCCCTCTCCGCAGGACCTCGATCTTTGGGCGAAACACATCGCTCGACAGGATCGCAAACAGGGCGCCGCCCGTCACATCGGGGCCGGGTCGCACGACGATGATGTTCGCGCTGGCGATAGCTCCTGCTGTCTCATCACCCACGAGGCCGAATTTCAGCAGCGTCCCACGCCCCGTAACGAGCACGTCGTCAGCTTGAACCGCATAGGCCATGGCTTTGGAGGGAGAGGAAAAGCCTACCGTGTCCAGCGCTTCTCGTGGGGCAACAGCGCCATCTTGAAGGTCGCGCACGCCGATAACCGGCAGCCTTTCGCCCGGACGGACCACCGTTTCCTCGCGCGATACCCCAACGCCCGCAAAGACCTCTGCAACATCCAGAAGGCGTGCCCCGGTGCGGCTTAGGGTGGCTGTTTTCTCTTGCTTCTTCATGCCAAGAAAATAACCGTAGCACGCTACACTGTCAAGTGAAATAAAACCGTAATAGGCTACGGTTCAAAATAGTTAGATTTCATCTTGACTATCTGGCGGCTCTCCCTCATATAGAAGGTGTCAGGCCAGAGTCTGACGTTGAAAACACAGGAGAAACATATGGCATCACGTGCGAGGCCGAGCGGCCTCACCATCACCGAGCGCGATGCGGCGCTCATTCGGGGAATGATCGAGCGGGGCGACCGCCATCACGATATCGCAGCGTTCTTCGGGCTCAATCAGGGCCGGATCGCTGAAGTAAAGGATGGGACGCGGTTTCCTGAAGTTCCGCCGGCGAGTCCCGTCGAACTTCCGCCTAAGGGGCCGTATCTCACCCCGAAGGCAACATGGATGGAAAACCGACTGGCCTCGTAAACCAGCCGATTTCCGAATACCTGGGCCGAAGCCCGCTAGGCATGTCTTGAACAACATTATCCTAGCTGGCCCCTCCTTAAAGATCAATGACCCGGCGCTTCGGACGGGTCACATTTCCGGCCCAAGGAGGGCCATCTACATGTTTGAAATCCTTCGCGCGAACGCAGGCGGATACTTCTGGCGTCTTAAGGGCGCCAACGGCGAGACGTTGTGCCACTCGGAAGTCTACACCTCCAAGCAGTCCGCTCAGACCGGCGTCGATGCGGCAAAGAGGGTCGCTCCCCTCGCGCAGGTTCACGATCGGACCTAAACTCACAGCGACCGATGGTCCGGCAAGCTATTGCCGGACCATCGGCGTTCAAGCGACGTACCACAGTACCCCTCATATCCTGCCGTACGCACGTACCCCAGCTTTTCGCCGCGTGGAACTACCCGTACGCGCGGCCCAGCATGGCAGCAGAACGCAGGGTAGGAAGCAAGCCTGCCTAGGGTCCCCCGCCGAAGCGAACGTCGTAACCAGCGCCATTCAATCCACAATATGTAGTTGACCAAGCAACAATGTTCGGCATATGTAGAAATACGCGACGATCAAGCGCTGCCTCGTGTGCATCTCAGGGATGACTAAACACACGGGACTCCCGTTCTCATATCCATCGTTTAGATGGTGGTAGATCGTAGGGGTTTGCAGAAAATGCTGGCGGGGTCCTGACCCGCCATAAGACCCAATCACGTAAAGATTCGGCTGGGGTTGCATCAAACACTTCATGTCAACATGAAGCGATGGTGCGCGCCTATAGTGCTGAAACAATGCGCGGCATCGCTTCCATCTGGAGGCCTGCATATGCAGACTGCTTTTTCCATTCCACAATTGAGCAGTTCGTCTGGCGGTGTGCCGGAGCGGCTACTCACCCTTAAAGATGCTGCCGAAGCCCTGAATGTCTTCTATTGGCAGATCCAAAGAGCGGTGAAGCGCGGCGACATTCCCAGCTACACGCCTTTCAACACCAGGAAGCTGGTCAAGCTGTCCGAAGTTGTCGCGTACATCGATTCCTGCCGTCGGGGAGGGATCGAGTGATGCCCAAGAACACGGTTTTTCCCGAGGCAAACACCGACGAGACGGTGGAATTCCTCGACCTCACGCATCCAGGCCAGCCTCGCCATCTCGTTTCCATTCCATTGGCTGGGAAACTGGAGGCACGCACGTTTCTTCCCAACGAGGAGGACGAGATGCGCGCTTGGATCGACGCTTGGCAGAGCAAAGCCAACCTCTACTTTCACGTAAACGGTCTGCGCCCGGGTTTTGCGGACAAGAAAGCCACAAAGAACGACGTTGCAGCCGCCCTGTTCGTCCATGTCGATATCGATGATCCCACCGCCGAGGATCGTGTCCGCAGCTTTACGCCACGTCCCACCGTAATCGTATCTTCGGGCGGGGGCTTTCACTGCTACTGGGCGTTACAAGAGCCCACTGACGATCTCGTGCGTGTCGAAGCAGTCAATATAGCTGTGGCGAACGCGCTTGGCGGTGATAACTGCCACAACATTGACCGCATCATGCGTCTGCCGGGCACAGTTAACATTCCCAATGCTGCAAAGCTGGCAAAAGGACGCAAACCGACACTTGCCCGCATCCTGAATGCAGATTGGGAGCTGGCCTATTCGCTAGACGATCTCCCGCAGGGTGAGGGGCCGGGGCCGGCAGGCCCAAAGGGAGCAGTCGCACAAATCTCGCCGATCATTCCGGTCGGATTGGGCGTGCTTCCGTCGTCGGTGCCGCCGTTTACTCTAGCGCTAATAGAGCTGGGCGACGATCCTGAAAAGCCCCGTGACAGTAGCGCCCCGCGCTTCCGCTCACGCAGCGAGGCGGTCTTCCGTGTCACCTGCGATCTTGCACGGGCCGGATGCTCAGAGGAAGTAATCGCTGGCGTGCTCATCAACCCTGCGTTCGGCATTGCGCGCTCGATACTCGAAAAGAAAAAGTCTGTTCCGTATGCGTTGAGGCAGGCGCGTTCCGGTATGGCTGCCGTGTCAAACGGTTGGCCCGACTGTGACGGGAAGGGCCATCCCCGTGCGACGATGCGCAACACCGTCATTGCTCTCCGTCGCTTGGGCCTCAACTTTTCCCACGACCTGTTCCGACACCGGAAAATTGTCGGCGGCAATATACTGGACGAGCACGAAGGAGAGATCAGCGACGACGCCTGCGCACTTCTTCGATCGTTTGTGATTGAGACCTTCAATTTCGATCCTAAGCCCGAGAATGTCCGCGATGCCGTGACACAGCTTTGTCTGGAGCACACGTTCCATCCGATCCGGCAAATGCTTGATGACCTCGCATGGGACGGTGTTGCCCGTGTAGACAATTGGTTGACCGTCTACATGGGAGCCGAAGATACCCCGCTAAATCGGGCAATCGGGCGCATTATGCTCGTTGCTGCCGTCAGGCGCGTCCGAGTACCCGGCATCAAGTTCGACACCATCGTAATACTTGAAGGTAAGCAGGGGACTGGCAAGTCGACGGCGCTGCGTATTCTCGCGGGGCCAGGCAACCACTCAGACAACGAATTGCTGACGCTGGACACGAAAGCCCAGATGGAGGCGATGGAAGGCGTCTGGATTTACGAGCTCAGCGAGATGTCTGGGCTTAACAAGAGCGAGGTGGAACGGATGAAGGCGTTCGCCTCGCGCGACGTTGATCGCGCGCGGATGTCCTATGCCCGTTTCTCAGAGGCACGGGGTCGGCAGACGATATTCATCGGCACCACCAACGAGCACAAATACCTGAAGGACCGCACCGGCAACCGTCGATTCTTGCCCGTGAAAACTGGGGAAATCGATCTTGTGGCCCTTCAGCGCGACCGTGACCAGCTATGGGCCGAGGCGGTCTCGCTGGAGACGCAGGGCACGAGCATCGTGCTTCCCCAGAATCTTTGGGCAGTGGCTGAAGCGGAACAGGAAGAGCGGCTTGAAGATGACCCGTGGTTAGAGCCGCTCTCGGCGGTTCAAGGCAGGGCAGTGGGAGATGAAGTCCGAGCGTTCACCCATGATTTATTGCTGGACATTCTAGAAATTCCGATCGAGCGCCAGCATAACGGACACTCGAAGCGCCTTGCAGCCCTAATGCGCGAGTTCGGCTGGGAACTCGGAAAGTTTAAGGTCGGAGGAAAGACCGTGCGTGGATTCCGGCGCCCCAAGCCAGCGGGTCATGTCGACGACGCGCTTCCGCTTCACAGGAAATTTTCCTTTTAGGGGTCGGGGTGGCGGTGGCGGTAGTGGCATGTGCTTCAGGGACTCCGGGCGCGCAGTAGTAGTGTGTGCGTTTTGGCTGAACTGCCTATGCGGCGGGCCGGCACCACGCGGCTGGCATGCCACTGGTGCCACCCCGCCACCTGGCGACGGTCCTGCAAGCTTCAATGTGCCGCGTGTCTACGCTGCAAGCGGCAGAGTGGCCGTTTGTCGCGCAGCTATGCCATCCCCCTTCCTGCTGAGCTTTGGCTAACGCGATTTCAACCCGGATGACCGGGGAATCAGAAATCCTCCGAGATCCCGTCGCCTCGGGCTCCTGATTTCCACAGACACCGCAAGGTTACACGGCAGGTTACAATTCCGGCCGTCGGCGGGCCTTCTGAGCGCAATTGGCGATTAATTGTGCCGGTTACGGTCGCCGTGTTTTCCTTGCGATTTTTTCATTTGCAGCGAGAACAACATGAACCAGACAGTCAACGTCTCCATCACTTCCACAACGCGCCGCCGCCAACTTGCGAACGGCACGATCGCCTCCTACCCGCAGTGGTATTGTGAGTACCGGGATCCGGTGTGCGGCAAGCGCCGCCGTCGAGCATTCAATCGCAAAAAGGACGCCGAAGCGTTTCGCAATGCGCTTCTCGTAAAGGTGGCCGAGGGCAGCTACGTCGACGAGCGGACCGCCCCGACAGTCGGGAAAGCCATCGAACACTGGCTTGCCGACAAGGAAGGCAAGGTGAAACCATCGACGCTCATGGGCTACAAGGTCGTTGCACACGGTGCGCTTCGCGGGCCGCTGCTTGTGGGGTCACCGCAGGAGCGGGCCGACTACACCGAGACCGGCGTCGCGCCGAAAGACGCCCGTTTCATCAAGTTATTGGGCGACGTCAAACTGACGGACCTGACGACCGCCATGATCCGCGCATGGCACCGCACGATTGTCGAGCAATGCGGCAACTACACCGCCAACAGGGCCAAGTCACACCTGAAGTCCATTCTGGCCCTTGCCGAGGAAGACTTTGGCACGCGCGCACCGTCCATGCCGACCGGCCTTAGCCGCGCCAGACACAAGCAGAAAAAGGCAATCCTCACGTCTCGGGACATCGCCGCGCTCGTTGCTGCCGCCAAGATGGATCCGGAACAAGGCATCTACTATGCGTTTCCGTTCCTCGCCGGTACACGGCCGTCGGAACAGCTCGGCCTCCTCTGGAGCGAGGTCGATTTCGACAAAAACGTCATTCGCATCTGCCGCATTCAGGAGCGCGACGGCACTTTGACGGAGTTGACCAAGACGGAGGCCGGGACGCGTGAAATCCCCATGGGCACGACGCTGCGCGAAATGCTGCTTGAATGGCGGCTTCGTTGCCCGAGGAAGGGTAAAGAGCTTCATCGGGTCTTTCCCGGCCCTGGCCGCCTGCAAGAATGGCCGAAGCTTCGGGTCGGTGGCGGTGGCCCTCTGCTCTATCAGAACTTCCGCAAGCGCTATTGGGTGCCGGCGTTCAAGAAGCTTGGGCTGCCGTATGTGACGCCACACTCCGCGCGACACTCTTTCATCTCGACCCTGCAGGCTCAGGGCATCGAGGTTGGCCTCGTCGCGCAAATCGCCGGCCATGCCAATCCCACAGTGACGCTCGGCCACTACACCCAGGCCGTACGCGGCGGCGCTGCCGCTGTAGCCGCACTGGAGCGTGCATATGTGCCGGACGCCGCTGGCGTACGGTACGCCGGCCCCGCCTGACGCCTTCCAAAGCAGTCCCAGCCACACAGCCCCGGTGGTAGCGTCACCGGGGCTATGTCGTAACCATCTGAAACTACAGGATAAATTGCGACGCGATTCCGGGCGTGTTTTACTTCTCCTGAAGGGAGAATGCCGATGAACAATCTTATGGTGATCGATAACGCGACGGGTGAAAGACGGATCATGGCGCTGGCCGAAGCGGCGGCCCTGACGCACATCGAGGCTGAAGACATAGAGCGGTCGATTGCGCAGCTTCGTGTCTGCCAATCGATCGACTTCGTTATTCTGGATACCGAAGCGGCCGACGACATTCTCGCCTCCTGAACGCTTCATATTGCGTCAGCTTGTGGCGGTCGCCGCCCCGACGCCTTGCCTCAACCCCTCCCCCGTCGTTAATCCATGACCAAATCCCAGGGACCCGCTCCGGCCGCGCGGGGTCCTTCGAACCAATACCCCACATACCCTCTGGCGTGTTCACTCCACCATGTACTTCAGCGCATTCGCTGACACGCTCACGACGCTGAGCGTTCGCCCTTGAATCGTGACACTCTGGCCGCTGCCAAGCGTGATATTCACTGGACGCTGCGCCGTTGCATATTGCGACGAGCCGCGTGGCGGAATGTATCGATAGGAAGTCGAGCGCGCCGTTCCGTACACGTTCGTCATGCCCACGGTCCCGTTGATGGTGGTCGTGGACGGCTCGGGAATGATCATTGGGCTTTCGCTCATTGTCGTAGCGTTGCTCTCAACGGTGACATCTATCCGCTCGAACAACGCACTGGATCCACGTTGACCTTGCCCCGCTGAACTAATCCATTTTGAAGTAAGCTCTGGCCTATTGAGAGGACCAGAGAATGAAGCGCAACCGTTTCACAGACGAACAGATTATCGGGATACTGAAGGAGCACGAGGCAGGCACGCCGGTCTCGGAGCTTTGCCGCAAGCACGGCGTCAGCGATGCCAGCATCTATAAATGGAAGGCCAAATTCGGCGGCATGGACGTATCCGAAGCCAAGAGGTTGAAGACACTTGAGGACGAGAACGCGAAGCTGAAGCGGCTTCTGGCTGACGCGATGCTCGACAATGCGGCTTTGAAGGACCT
>NZ_JAEG01000009.1 GCF_000518785.1 Paenirhizobium selenitireducens ATCC BAA-1503
GGCAAGGCGAAGCGGGCAAGACCCCGCATGTTTCGCCTTGCCGTGCCGCGCATCCCGGACGGGACGCCACGCCTGGAGTAACGCGATGCTTTCTGATCTCTTCGACCACAATGTCCGCTGGGCGGCGGCAAGACGTACGGAAGACCCCAACTATTTCGACAGGCTGTCGGCCCTGCAGCGGCCGGAATATTTGTGGATCGGCTGCTCCGACAGCCGGGTTCCCGCCAATGTCATCACCGGGCTCGAGCCGGGCGAGGTCTTCGTTCATCGCAATGTCGCAAACCTCGTCCACCGGGCCGATCTCAATCTGCTCTCGGTGCTCGAATTTGCCGTGGAGTCCCTTGAGGTAAAGCACATCATCGTTTGCGGGCACTATGGCTGTGGAGGCATCCGCGCGGCCATGGACGGGCATCGCCACGGCATCATCGATCACTGGCTGCAGCCGATCCGAGATGTGGCGCAGGCGAACTGCGCGGAGCTATCGAGGATTGCCGAGACGGAAGATAAGCTGAACCGGCTCTGCGAACTGACGGTCGTGGGGCAGGTCGAAAGCCTGTCGCGCACACCGATCCTGCAATCGGCCTGGAAGTGTGGGCGCCCGCTCACCATCCACGGCTGGATCTACGGCTTGAAGGATGGCCTGCTGCGTGACCTCAAATGCGACTGCGACAGCAGCGCGGCGAAGTCTCGTTGCGACGAGAGCTTCGCGCCGCCGGTTAACACCTTCGGATCGTCTAGGAAAACATCATGAAAGATCTCGATTTCCCCCTCCAGGCCGCCATCCGCGTCGAGCGGGAACGCCCGGTGGACGATATCCTCGAAGCGGTCGCCCGGGTGCTGCAGGCCGAAGGGCTGACGGTTGCCGGCTTCCTCCAGCGGGAAAGCGCCGGCGACGGCGAATGCTGTAACCGGATCGATCTGGAGGACATCGCGAGCGGCGAGCACCAGATCATCTCGCAGGCCTTGGGCTCAGGCGCGCGCGGCTGCCGGCTCGATCCGCAGGCGCTGGCGGGTGTCGCCGGTCCTCTGCTGGCACGGCTCGACACGCGGCCGGACCTTCTGATCCTAAACCGTTTCGGCAAGGGGGAATCCGAGGGCCAAGGTTTTCGCGCCCTCATCGAGGAGGCCTGCGCGCGGGGCATTCCCCTGCTGACGGCAGTCCGGGAAAACTATGTCGAGGCGTGGCAAGGGTTTGCCGGGGAACTCGGCGCGGTGCTGGCGCCGGACCAGGCTGGCGTCGTCGAATGGGCGCGTGCAGCCGTCGCCGCGGCGGAGAGGTCTGGCGATGCGGCATGAACGTCAGGTCATCACCGATCCCGGGGCAGGACCTCCCCCACTGATCGATCAATTCGGGCGGCAGGTCACCTATCTTCGGCTTTCCGTGACGGATCGCTGCGATCTCCGCTGCACCTATTGCATGGCCGAGCACATGACATTCCTGCCGCGCCGGGACGTCCTGTCACTGGAGGAGCTCTATGATCTGGCGCAGGTCTTCATGCGCGGCGGGGTGCGCAAAATCCGGCTGACCGGCGGGGAGCCACTGGTGCGCAAGAATATCATGCAACTGTTCGAGCTCTTGTCACCACATCTGCAGAACGGCGATCTGGACGAGGTGACACTGACCACCAATGGTACGCTGCTGGCGCGTCATGCGGAGGCGTTGTTTGCCGCGGGCGTTCGTCGCGTCAATGTCTCGCTCGACAGTCTCGACCCCGCCCGCTATGCGAAGATCACCCGATGGGGCCGGCTCGATGCGGTGTTGAAGGGGATCGACGCGGCGCTTGCCGCCGGGCTCAAGGTCAAGCTCAATGCCGTTGCCCTGCGCGGCGCCTTCGAGCACGAAGTGGACGATCTCATCCGCTTTGCCCACGGCCGCGGCATGGACCTGACGCTGATCGAGGAAATGCCGCTCGGAGAATCCGGTCATGATCGCGGCGCGAGCTTCCTCTCGCTGCGCGATCTTCGCCTATCTCTGGCGGAGCGCTGGACGTTGGTCACAGTCGAGGACCGCACCGGCGGCCCGGCCCGCTACGTGCGCCTTGCCGAAACCGGCGGACGGCTCGGCTTTATCACACCGCTGTCCTGCGACTTCTGCGCACGCTGCAATCGCGTCCGCGTCAGTTGCACAGGCGATCTTTTCACCTGCATGGGGCAGGAAGGCTCAGTCGGCCTTCGCGAAGCGTTGCGCGGCCATCATGCCGAAACATCCGTCGATGGGCTTGTCCGTGATGCGCTTGCATGCAAGCCCAAGGCCCATGCATTCGAAATCACGGGCCCTGCCGTCAGCGGTATCGCCCGCCACATGTCGGTGCTAGGGGGATAGAATATGCAGATCGCATCGTCACCGCGGGATCGCACCAGCGGTGGCAAGCAGGAGGATCTCAGCGGTCCGGCGATCGAAGAATGGCTCCAGGACATGGAGACCTCGACCTGCGAGGCCGTCAAGCGGATCAGCCCGGGCACTGCCTAGGTTTGCGACAAACTGATTGGGCTTTGCTACGAGCGCAAGGTCGATCTGGTTCTCACCTCCGGCTGGACCGGACCCTTCGACGCGCGACGAGACGCCAAAGGTGATGCGCGAGGTTCTGATCAACGCATTGCGGAGCTTCGAGATGAGGCCGATGACGAGACAAGATATTTGGCTGGCGCAGCCAAACACGAGAAAGCCCGCCGAAGCTGTTCGGAACAGGCAGACAATTTTCAATTGATAGTTGCACTCATAGCCGGAGTTGCTAATCAACCGCTCCGGCTTTGCCGGCGGCTCCAACTTCCGAGAGAAGTAGCGCCGATATGAGCCAGACTACGAACAAGTTCTCACCCCAAGTCCGTGACCGTGCCATCCGAATGGTGCTGATCATGAAGCCGAGCATCCCTCGCGACGGGCTGCCGTTTCATCTATCGCGGCCAAGATCGGCTGCTCGCCGAATACGCTGCATGATTGGGCAAAGAAGACCAAGGTCGACAACGGTGCTGGGACAGACACCATCGTTCTATGCTGCCGGTAGATCGACAGTTCAATGGGTCCCATAATCCATCAGGGTGGGTAAGCCCCATCGAAAGCTCATACGGGCGGCGGATCGGGTGCCGTCATTTTCCCAGGCAATATCGCTCCCATTCCAGCATCATGGCGCGCCGCTGGTCGAGACGTTCGGTCCGATGATAAGCCGCCTCAACCGCATTCTTTAAGGTGTGGGCAAGCGCGCGCTCCGCAATGTCCCCAGGGTAGCTCTTCTCAGATGCCCAATCGCGGAAGCTTGAGCGGAATCCATGCGCAGTCGCAATGCGGCCGGGCGTATCGCTCATGACGTCGTTGTCCCGCACGAACCTGGTCGGCGTCATGTCTCGCCGATGGGTGTGTTCGAGCGCGAAGCGAAATTCAAACCTTCGCGGTTTTCGATTTCTTCAGCCGTGCCTTGAGGATTTCAAGTGCGCGGGATGTCGATGGCACTCGGTGGATGACCTTCGCCTTCATTCGCGATGCCGGGACCGTCCGGATGCGCGCGAGAAGTCGATCTCGTCCCATTGCATCTGGCGAAGTTCGCCGGAACGGCAAGCGGTCAGGATGAGAAGCTCAAGCATGTGTCTGGTGGTGTTTGGACCGCCGCTTTGCAGAATGTCGGAGAAAAATGTCCGCAGCAAACGCCAGGGAAGAGCCGGCTGGTGCTCGACGCGCTCGCGTTTGCCAGGCTGCTTGGGCAGCAACTTGTCCACCACCCCGACGGGGCTCGCCACGATAAAGCCGCTCGCGGCCGCCCAGTTCATCGCTGCGTCACAGCGCTGTCTGACACGGGAAGCCGTTTCCGGCTTCTCAAGCCAGATCGGTTTAAGGCAAACGGCGAAATCGGCGGGACCCAGCTCGTTCAGCAGCTTCTTGCCGGTCCTCGGAAAGAGGTATTGCTCAAGCGTATTGATCCACTGATCGGTATGCTTCTTGTTGCGGAAATCTCTCCGCCTTGTCCGCGTGATGACGCCGGACTGCGTCCGCGAAGGTGGGGACGGTCGCAAGTCGCTCGATCTCCTGCTCCTGTGCGCGAAGAAGCTCGAGAGGGTCTTTTCCTTCATCGATTACGCCCCCGCGCTTCGAAGGCCTTGGCGCGGGCATCACGAATCGATGTGGTGGGATAACGGCCCAAACCCATTTCCCGGAGCTTGCCATTCATGGGTGAAACGAAGCGCAGGATCCACTTTCCGCTGCCGGCTGTGCTGCTGGGTACCGGGTACAGACCAACGATCGTGCCACCGGACACAGGCTTGTCGTTGGGTTTCAGCTTCCGGGCTTTGGCGTCACTGAGCATGTTTCAGTCCATCATCTTGTTGATGGCACCTCCCAGCCTGCCACTCCGCCCGCCCCAAGAGGCGAGATTCAATGCTATGAAAGGTTATCGTCTGCCGTGGCTGAACGCTTGAATATCGGGAAAAACAGGTAATTTACATTACATATGGGATTTCACGAGATGGAATGGGATCCTTGCAATAGCGGATCTCTGCCCGCCATTTCGTCCCTGACCAGGTATCGAATCCGATGAACGTCCCAACTCACAGGGGCTGATCGTTGACTTCGATCCTTTCCGGATCGAGCCCTTGCCGTGCGCGCTCATAAATAAGCTGGAATGCTCTCTCCAGGTTGCGCGTATATCGCCTGCTGTCGAAGAGTGCCGCGGTGGTTCTGCTGGCTTCGATTCGCGCTCTGAGTGCGCGCAGCCTTTCGGCATTGGAGGCGAGTTCTACGCAGAGATCGACGTAGTGATCGGCATCCTCGGCGACGAGTTCGGGCAGTTGCATCGCCCTCAGCAGGCTTTCCGAAACTCGTGACGAAAAGTTTCCGCCCTTCTTGGTGACGACAGGCAGGCCGGCCCAGAGCTTGTCCGACGTCGTGGTATGGCCGTTGCACGGGAACGTATCGAGCCCGATGTCGGCCGCCCGCAGACGTGCGATGTGGTTCGGGTAGCTCGCCGAGTTCGCGAAGATGATGCGCTCCGAGGCGATGCCGGCTTTTGCAACGGCCCGGCTGAAATTGCGCCGGGCCAGGGGATCGTCGCACACCATCCAAAGGACGGTGTGAGGCGCACGGGCAAGGATTGCCATCCAGAGGCGGAAGGTTTCCGGCGAGATCTTGCGCACATTGTTGGCGGAGACAAGCACGGTCGCCCCATCCGGCAGTCCGAGCTCGCTTCGGCCCGGCGGAGGGGGCAAAGCCCGGTAGGTGTCGTCGTTCGGCTGATAGCTGTCCGGCAGCCAGCAGAATTTCTCATGGAAGAAGGGCGCGCTCGTCTCCGGGCAAACGACACGGTCACCGATGATGTAGTCGCAGTCGATGCCGACGCCCGATCCGGGATAACCCAGATAGGCCACCTGCACGGGAGCAGGGCCGGCATTGACGAGATCGATCCAGGCCTTGTTGGTATGCCCCTTCAAATCGACAAGGATGTCGATACCGCGGGCTCGGATCTGCTGCGCGGCGTCTTCCGTCGACAGATGGCCGATCGGAACGAGCTTGTCGCCAAATCGCTTCCTGAAAACCCGGTCGGCGGCAACGAAATTCGCTTCGGTGTAGCAGAACAGGGTGATCTCGAACGCGTCTTCGTCATGCAGTTCGAGCACGCGCTGCAGGAGTATCATGGTTGCATGGGCGTCCGACCAATCGTTCGACAGATAGCCCAGGCGGATCTTGTCGGCGAATTGATGCGGGCGGGCGCGGCGGCGGGCCCGCGCTTCCGGACTGAAGGTCTTGCCGTTCTGGGTCTGGATCAGCGCATTCAATGCTTCGTCACCGCACCAGGCGATGTGATCGAGCAGCAATTCGGTCCGGATCTGAAACGCGTCGCCGGCCCTGATCTTCTCCACGGCTTCTGCATCGGAGTGCTCAAGCTCATCCATGTCGAGGCGATAGTGGACGTGATGGCGGAAGTAGGTCGCGGCGCCCTCATGGAGGGGATTGCACTCGAGGACGTCGCGTGCCGCGTCAAAGGCCAGTTCCCGATCCTCCCCCGGCTGGAGGAGCGCAAAGGCAAGTTCCAGCAGGTGTTGGCGCGGCATACCGGGAAGAGCGGCGGCCTGGCGATAGCGCAGGGCGGCCTCCTGTCGACGACCGACCCTGTAGAGGCTCTGGGCAAGCCGTACCAATGCGGCGGCATCAAGGGTGTCGCTCCGGTCGGCGAGCGGTTTCAGGATTTCGATCACCCCGACGAAGTCACCTGATTTATGCTTTTCCAATGCCAGGGCGGAAACGCCAATCATAAGTAGCTCCTAATTTATCATCGTGCCAATCAGAGCGTGCAATATATTGGTTGTATGGCGCGGCAAGGATGCGCGTAGCTTGTGTGTCTCGCGCATTCAAAAAATCGTGGGAATGCGTGCGGACGCCCCAACGCCGGCGCGATCAGTTCAGCAGCCTTAAGCCTATCGTGCCGCGCGGGCGCCCCAGCTTTCGCGGATGTAGGTTTCGAAGAAGTCGGAGAAGGTCGCGACGCGCAGCGGCAGATGCTCGTAGGGCGGATAATAGAGCGTCAGCCAGATTTCCGGCGGCGACCACTGGTCGAGCACCTGCACCAGCCGTCCGTCCTTCAAGGCATCCTCGACGATGAACAGCGGCAGGAGGGCGATGCCCTCTCCGGCCATGGCAAGGGCGGCGAGGAAGTCGCCATTGTTGACGCTGAAGCGGCCCCTGGCCTCGATGCTGCGGGTGGCGCCCGCCTTGCTGAGCTCCCAGACTTCCGTTCGCGTCTGGTCCTGGTAGCTCAGGCATTCGATCTTGGTGAGGTCCTCCGGCAGTTCGGGCGTGCCATAGGCGGCGAGGAATTGCGGCGAGGCGACGAGCGCGCGCGGCACGGGGCAGATCTTGCGCCAGATGGTGGACTTGTCGCTCGGCGGTCCGGAAATGCGGATCGCCAGGTCATAATCCTCCTCGACGATGTCGACGAAGCGGTCGGAGAGATCAATGGCGACGCGGGTCTTCGGGTGGATGAGCGCGAACTGGCTGAGCACCGCGGGCAGGACCTTGACGCCGAGCGACATGGGCGCCGAGACCTTGAGCGAACCGGTCGTCACCTTCTGCATGTCGCGGGTTTCCTCGGTCGCCCGGGCAAGGCCTTCCGCCAGGGGCGCAACCCGCGCCGCATAGACGGCGCCCGCGGAGGTCAGCGAGACCTGGCGCGTGGTGCGCAGCAGAAGCTGGACGCCGAGACGATCTTCGAGCGCCGCGATCGTCCGCGTGACCGAGGCCGGTGTGGTGCCGAGCAGCCGCGCCGCGCCGCTGAAGCTGTGCTGCTCCGCGACCGCCAGGAAGGTGCGGATGGATTCCAGTTCGCCCATGGCATCACCTTTACGAAAATCGCAATAGTCTTTGCCGAATTATGCTTATTCCGCGCCCATTATCCATCCCCCATATTCGTCCCAACAGATGAACCCCGGTTACGGGATGGAAAGGAGCAAAGCCATGCTTACCCAGATCAAGGGACTGCACCACGTCACGTCGATGGCTGCCAATGCCCAGGAGAACAATGATTTTTTCACCAAGACGCTCGGTCTTCGCCGCGTCAAGAAGACGGTGAACTTCGACGCCCCCGACGTCTATCACCTCTACTATGGCGACGAAGTCGGCAATGCCGGCTCGGTGATGACCTATTTCCCCTTCCCCGACATGAACCGCGGTGCACGCGGCGCCGGCGAAGTGGCCGAGACGGTCTTTTCTGTGCCGCGGGGCACGTTGCCCTACTGGCAGGAACGCCTGACCAGGGAAGGCGTGCAGGGGCTCGGCACCTATGAGCTGTTCGGCGAAAAGCGGCTGCGCTTTGCCGGTCCGGACGGCGACGGTTTCTCGCTGGCCGAGGTGGACGGCGACAACCGCACGCCGTTCGATGGCGGCACGGTGTCGAAGGATGAAGGCATTCACGGCTTTCGCGGCGTGACCATGCGGCTACGCGACGAAGGCGCGACCGGCGAATTGCTGACCTTCATGGGCTACCAGCCAGTCGATCGCCATGGCGAGATGATCCGCTACGCCATTCCCGGCGGCAACGGCGCCGATACCATCGACCTCGAAGTCATTCCGGGCGCCGCCCGGGCCTTCCAGGGGGCAGGTTCCGTGCACCATGTGGCCTTCTCGGTCGAGGACCGTGCGGCCCAGCTTGAAGTCCGCAAGGCACTGCTCGACACCGGCTACAATGTGACCCCGGTCATCGACCGCGACTATTTCTGGGCGATCTATTTCCGCACGCCGGGCGGCGTGCTGTTCGAGATCGCCACCAACGAGCCGGGCTTCAACCGCGACGAGGATACCGCTCATCTCGGCGAGGCGCTGAAGCTGCCGACCCGCTACCAGCAGTACCGGTCGCAGATCGAGGCGCACCTGCCGGCGATCAAGGATTGACGCTTCAGGGGCCGGCTCTTCCGGCCGGTCCCCCAGCACCTCCACCCGTTCAAGGAAGATCCATCATGTCTCTTCAGAGCTATCACCATCTCTATCGCGCGCCCGAGGGCGATGCGCCGGTCGTCTTCACCTTCCACGGCACGGGCGGCGACGAGCAGCAGTTTGCCGGGCTGGTTTCGCAGATCCTGCCGAAAGCCGGCATCGTCTCGCCGCGCGGCGACGTGTCGGAATTCGGGGCGAACCGCTTCTTCCGCCGCAAGGCCGAGGGCGTCTACGACATGGACGATCTTGCCCTTCGCACCGAGGCGATGATCGGCTTTATCCGAGCCCAGAAGGAACGTCATCCCGGCGCGCCGGCCTATGCGCTCGGCTATTCGAACGGCGCGAATATCCTGGCCTCCGTGTTGTTCGAGGCGCCGGAGCTCTTCGACCGCGTCGTGCTGATGCATCCGCTGATCCCCTGGGCGCCGGCCGCGCAGCCCGGCCTTGCGGGCAAGGACATCCTGGTGACCGCCGGCGAGCGCGATCCGATCTGCCCGATGCCGGGCACGCGGGCGCTGATCGGCTACTTCGAAACCCAGGGCGCCAAGGTCCAGACCTTCGTCCATCCGGGCGGGCACGATGTGCCGGCGGCGGAAGTCGAAGCGGTCGCCCGCTTCCTGCAGGCCTGATACAGTCCGGCCGGGTGGAACGCATCCGGCCGTCCGCTCGTTGCCCCTGACCATTGACGGCCGGGCCACGAACCTCTTTCCTGAAGTCACACGGCAAGGCATCCGCGCCACCGGCGCCAACGCACGAGGAGAACCACATGACAAAACTGATCGGTATTTCGGGCAGCCTCAGGACGGGTTCGCTCAACGCCTCGCTGCTGCGGGCGGCGGCCGGCCTGATGCCGGCCGGCTCGGAGCTTGCCATCGGGACGATCCGGGGTATCCCGCTCTATGACGGCGACCTGGAGGCCGAGCACGGCATTCCCGACGCGGTCACCGCCCTGAAAGACGCGATCGCGGCCGCCGACGGCCTGGTCCTCGTCACGCCGGAGTACAACAATTCCATACCCGGCGTGTTCAAGAACGCCATCGACTGGCTGTCGCGGCCGTCGTCCGACATAGGTCGCGTGTTCGGCGGCAAGCCGGTGGCGCTGATGGGCGCCTCGCCGGGCGGCTTCGGCACCATTCTCTCGCAGAACGCCTGGCTGCCGGTGCTGCGCACGCTGGGGACCGAGCTGTGGTCCGGCCGGCTGCTGGTGTCGCGCGCTACCGGCGTCTTCGATGCCGACGGCAACCTGACCGATCCGAAGATCCAGGAACAGTTGCAGGTGTTCCTGAAGGGCTTTGCCGAGTTCGCCGGTTCTACCGGTTCCCGATGAGCATGCGGTAGCGGAACTGGTCGATGACGACGGCGAGGATGAGCAGCGAACCCAGCAGCACCATCTGCATGTAGGAGCCGATCTGCATGAGGTTCATGCCGTTCTGCACCAGCACGATGAAGAAGGCGCCCAGCACGACGCTTTCGACCCGGCCGATGCCGCCGCGCAGTGACACACCGGCAATCACGCAGGCCGCGATCGATTCCAGCGCGATCGTGCCGCCGAGATTGGTCTCGCCGCTCTCGACGCGGGCGGTGAGCAACACGCCGGCGACCGAGGCGAGGAGCGCGCAGAGGATATAGGCGAGGAACAGCGTGCGCTTGGTGTTGATGCCGGAGAGGTTGGCCGCCTTGATATTGCCGCCGATGGCATAGATGCGGGCGCCGCTTCGCGTGCGGTTCATCAGGATCCACATGCCGACAATCGCGACGATGGCGACCAGGACCGGCACGGGCACGCCGAAGACCCGGCCGAAGCCGAAGAAATCGCCGAATTCGTAAGGCAGATTGCCGATCGGCACGCCGCCGGTCAGGTAGAGCGCGATGCCGGCGCCGACCGATTGCGCGCCCAGCGTCATGATGAAGGGCGAGACACCAAACTGGGCGATGCCGAGGCCGTTCAGCGAACCGATCGCCAGCGCGGCGAGGAAGCCCGAGAGCACGCCAAGCAGGATGACGAGCCAGACCATGTCGGGAAACTGCGCGGCGAAGTAAACCATGACCGAGGCCGAGACGACGGAGGTGAGCGCAATCGACGTTCCGACCGCGAGATCGAAGCCGCCTGTCACCAGCACCAGCATCTGGCCGAGCGAGACGAGCACGAGATAGACCGACTGGCGCGCCACGTTGGTCAGGTTGTCCAGCGTCAGGAACTGTTTCGAGGCCAGCGTGAAGAGAATGAGAGCCGCCACGAGGAAGAAGGGCAGCACGCCGAGCTTGATGAAGACGGCCTTGAGCGCCGAAAGAGCGGAGAAGGTTGGCTTGGCGTCGGCAGTCGACGCGGTTTCCAGCTGGATGTTCATGCTGATTTTCTTTCCTGATCGAAGAAGGCGCCGAGAACCGCCTGTTCCTGAATGGCTTCGCCCTCGAACTCCGCCGAGATCCGGCCATTGCGGAACACGATCAAGCGATGGGCGAGGTGCATGGCCTCGGGGAGGTCGGAGGAGATCACCACGACGGCCTTGCCGGCCTCGGCGATCGCCTTGATGATGCGATAGAGCGCGGCACGCGTGCCGACGTCGACGCCGACAGTGGGTTCGTCGAAGATGTAGATGTCGTAGTCCTCGCCAAAGCTCTTGCCGAACAGGATCTTCTGCTGGTTGCCGCCGGACAGTTTCGAGGCGGTCCGTTCGAGAAAGGCTTCGCTCAGATCGACCTTGCGGCCGATCTCGCTGGTCAGGGACTTGACGCCGCCGGGCGAGATCAGGCCGAGGCCGGCATTGGTTTCGCGGCGGTTGAGCACGGAAAGGGCGATGTTGGTGCGGGCGGATGCGCCGAGCAGCAGGCCCTCTTCCTTGCGGTCGGAAGGCAGGAAGAAGACGCCGTCCTGCAGCAGCTTGCGCGTCGGTGCGCCGGTGCGTTCATGGCCATGGACACTCACCGTGCCGCCTTCGACGGGCAGCAAGCCCATGACGGCGCGGAAGGTGCGCGACTTGCCGGAGCCGACGAGACCGGCCACGCCGAGAACTTCGCCGCGCCGGACATCGATGTCGACGCCGTCGACGCCCCAGGCCTTGAGGCCACGGATCGACAGCACCGGTTCGGGCTGCGTCTTGCGTTCGATATGCGGATAGATCTCGTCCATCTTTCGCCCGGTCATCATCTCGACCAGCACGGTTTCCGAGAGGTTCTCTGCGCTGATCGTGCCGATGAGCCGGCCGTCGCGCAGCACGGTGATGCGGTTGGCGATCGCCTTGAATTCCTGGATGCGGTGGGAGATGTAGACGATGCCGACGCCCTTGGCCTTGGCCTGGCCGATGAATTCGAACAGCTTCTCCGTCTCGCGCTCGGTCAGCGAGGCGGTCGGCTCGTCGAGGATCAGGATGCGGGCTTCCTGGTGCAGCGCCTTGGCGATTTCCACCATCTGCTGTTCGGCGCGCGACAGCGAGATCACCGAACGGCGAACATCGATGGAGAAGCCGAGACCGGCAAAGAGCGCACGGGCCTCCTCGACCATGCCGCGGCGGTCGACCAGGCCCATCTTGCGCGGTTCCTGGCCGAGGAAGATGTTTTCCGCCACGGTCATGGTCGGGACCAGGGAAAACTCCTGGAACACGGCGCCGATGCCGGCTGCCCGTGCGTCCTTGACCGAGGAAAAGTGCTTTTCTTCACCGTCGATGCGGATCACCCCCTCGGTCGGCGTGGTCACGCCGGCGAGAATGGAGATCAATGTCGATTTTCCGGCACCGTTTTCGCCGAACAGGACGTGCACTTCGCCGCGTTCGAGCGAGAAGCCGACACCGTCCAGCGCGCGCACGCCCGGATAGGACTTGGCGATACCGGTCATTTCGACAAGAGTTGATCTCAAGGCCATCCGCATCGATCCGTGAAGTAATATTGCCTGAAAAATGGGGTGGGTCCGGCGCATTCGCGCGCCGGATCCCTGGGGTATCAGTTGACCGAGAAGACCGGCTTGAAGCCGTCCGGCGGCAGGATGTTGGTCTGCGGCACGCTTTCGACGTTCGACGGATCGACGACGAAGATCTTCGGGCCGACATGCTTCACCAGTTCCTTGCCTTCGAGGGCGCGGACGGCCTGGTCGATGGCGATACGGCCCTGGACGACCATGGAGTCGGCGGGTGCCGCCAGAATGAAGCCGCGCTTGATGCCTTCGTAGACGCCGGGCGTCATGTAGAAGGCGAGCAGGTCGACCTTACCCTTGAGGCCGCGTTCGCGGATCAGGCCCTGGGCTGCTTCGGCGGTAACGGCGGTGCCGGCGACATAGCGGACGTCAGGCTCGGCCTGGAGCACGTCTTCGACGAGCTTCAGCTGGGCTTCCTTGCCGGTGTCGCCGTACTTCGGTTCCAGAGCCTTGACGGCCGAACCCTTGATGGCTTCGAGGAAGCCCTTGTTGGCGGCCTCGACCCAGCCGGCGCCGGCCGGGCCCGGGAACCAGCCGACCTTCACTTCTTCCGAACCCGCCGGATGCTTCTTGGCGAGATAGGCGCCGGTCTCGTAGCCCATGGTGTAGAAGGAGACGAGCGACTTGGCGGTCAGGTCGGGCGAGGACATGCCGTTGATGACGTCGATGACCGGGATGTTCTTCTTCTTGATTTCGCTGACGAGGTTGTTCAACCCGTCAAAGGAGATGGCACCGATGACCACGGCCTCAGCACCGCCGGCGACGCAGTCCTCGATCTGGCTGATCTGCTTGTTGAGCTCGGTGTAGCCGCCGGCCTCGACGAGGTTCATCTTGACGCCGAGGTCCTTGGCCTGTTCGGCGACGCCGTAGTCGACGCCGAGCCAGTAGGCGTCCTTCATGTGCGGGAAGGAGACGCAGATGTTCCACGGCTTCTCCGCCTTTTCGAGCGGCGAGTAGGATACGTCGACCGACTTGCCGTCGGCGGCGAAGGCCGGCTCGATCGCCTGGGCCGGATAGGGATACCAGGCGTCGGCAAGCACCGGGCTGGCAACGGCAAGCGCCAGGACGGAGCTTGCAAGCGTCATTTGGATTTTGTGTTTCATGGTCGTTCCCCTGTTTGAAGTCTTTGGCTGCGTGGTCAGAAAAGCGCGCGGATCTGGTCAACCAGCGCGGCCCGGTCCTTCCGGGCGGTCAGGGCGGTTTCCATGTCCACCTTGACGAAACGGGTTGGCGTATGCGGCTGCAGCTGGCCGATCAGGTCCATGTCGGCGGAGATGACCGTGCCGAGCATGAAATAGCCGCCGCCGGAGACGGCATCGCGGTGCAGGATGATCGGCTCGGTGCCGCCCGGCACCTGGATGGAGCCGTAAGGGTAGCAGGCGTCGACGATGTTCGAAGGGTCCGAGCCCGCGCCGAAGGGCGGGACACGGTCGAAGAAGTCGAGCTTGCGGCCACCGCGGAAGCGATAGCCCATGCGGTCGGCCTCGGGCGCCACCTTCCAGGTGTCCTCGAAGAAGTTGCGGCCCGCTTCATCGGTGAGGCGGTGCCAGTAGAGGCCCGGCAGCACGCGCAGTTCGGCCGGCATGCCGGGCTTGCGGCGCAGGTTTTCGGGAATGGACTTGCCCTCGACAGCCTTGCCGGCAATGCCAACCGGCAGCTCGTCGCCGGCGGCGATCGGCCGGCCCTTGAAGCCGCCGAGCGCACCGATGGCATAGGTCGAGCGCGAACCGAGCGCCAGCGGCACATCGATGCCGCCGGAGACGGCGATATAGATGCGTGCGCCGGTCTTCAGGAAGTCGAAGGTGAGCACCTGGCCGGCCTTGACCTTGAAGGCGGTCCAGCCCGGCTTTTCCTCGCCGTCGACCTTGATCGGCATGTCGGCGCCGGTGACGGCCACCATGGCGTCCTCGGTGAACTCCAGCTTCGGGCCGATGAACACGGCTTCGAGGCCGGCTGCTCCTTCGTCATTGCCGACGAGCAGGTTGGCGGCCTTCAGCGCCAGGCGGTCCATGGCGCCGCCGAGCGGGATGCCGAGATGGAAGTAGCCGGGACGGCCGAGATCCTGGACGGAAGTGGCAAGACCCTGATGAAGAACCTTAATGGCCATGGAGAACGCCCTCCAGCTTCGCGTTGTAGCCGTCGATGTCTTTCTGGAATTCACGCAAGTCGAACTTCACCTCGCGGATCGGCGGGGCGAACCGGCCCTTGTCGACATCCTCGACGGCCTGGTCATAGGCTTCGCGGTCGATCGGCTTGAACTTGACGATGTCGCCCGGACGGAAGAACACCATGAACTCCTTGAGGTAGGAGGTGGTCTGCGTCGGGTCGTAGATCGGCATGGGGGTGATGCCGAACATCTGGTAGCCGCCGGCGCCGCGCACCGAATAGATGCAGCCGAAGCAGCCGCCATGGCCAACCGTCAGGCGCGGGGTGTCGGTGCGCGGGCGCAGGTATTTCGGCACCTGGATCTGCCGCTGACGCTCGACCATCTGGTACATGAAGGGCAGGCCGGAGACGAAGCCAACCATGGAGACGAACCAGGGCGAGCCGGAATGAGCGGCGACGAAGTCGTCGACCGAGCCGTAGTCGTTGATGCGGGCGGCGTATTCGAGGTCGGTGCCGGTCGGCTCCTGGTGACGCTCGCGGAAGCGCATCAGCGTCTCGTGGGTCCACGGGTCGTTGTAGAAGACCGGGATCTCGACGATGCGGGTGGTAATGACCGGCTCGGACTTGGCGGCGGCCACCTCGATCGCCTGGACTTCCTTCAGGATATCGTTCGGATGGATGACATCCGGATCGAACTTGATCTGGAAGGAGGCGTTCGCCGGGCAGATCTCGGTCACGCCCTTGATCTTCGCTTCCTTGATGCCGGTGGTCATCGACAGCGAGTTGAAGAAGGCCTCGAGCGACATTTCCTCCGAGCATTCGACGAAGAGGTGTTCGTCACCCCCGAATGTATAGCGCATGGGCATCAGGCAACCTCCTTGGATGCGACAAAGGCCGGGAAATCCGTCTCCAGCCAGGGTTCGAGGAACCGCGTATGGACATCGCCCGAGGCGACCGACGGGTCGGCGGCAAGGGCCTGGTGGAGCGGAATGGTGGTGGCGAGGCCGCGGATCTCGAGATTGTCGAGCGCGTCGGCGAGCCTGGCGATGCAGGCGTCGCGGGTTTCGCCCCAGACGATCAGCTTGCCGAGCAGCGAGTCATAGAAGGGCGGAACCGTGTAGCCCTCGTAGAGCATGGTGTCGAAGCGAACGCCCTCGCCGGTAGGCACGCCGAGCGTCTCGATCGTGCCGGGGCCTGGCAGGAAGCCGCGCGCGGGGTCCTCGGCATTGATCCGGCACTCGATCGCATGACCGGTGACGCGGATGTCCTCCTGGCGGACCGACAGCTTCGCACCGCCGGCGACCTTGATCATCTCCTGCACGAGATCGATGCCGGTGATCATTTCTGTGACCGGATGTTCGACCTGGATACGGGTATTGACCTCGATGAAGTAGAACTCGCCGCTCACCTCGTCGTAGAGATATTCGACCGTGCCGGCGCCGCGATAGTTGACCTCGCGGGCGAGCGCCACGGCACTGGCGCACAGTTCCTGGCGCACGTCTTCCGGCAGGCGGAAGGAGGGCGCTTCTTCCCAGACCTTCTGGCGGCGGCGCTGCAGCGAGCACTCGCGTTCGAAGCAGTGGACGGCATCGGTGCCATCGCCGAGGATCTGAACCTCGACATGCCGGGCCTTGGTGATGACCTTTTCGACATAGAGGCCGCCGTCGCCGAAGGCGGCGAGCGCCTCGGCCGAGGCCTGGGGGAAATGGCGTTCGAAATCGGCCATGGTCTCGGCGATGCGGATGCCGCGGCCACCGCCGCCGGCGGCGGCCTTGATCATCACCGGGAAACCGATCTCCTCGACGATGGCGCAGGCCGCGACGAGATCGTCGATGCGTCCGTCAGAACCCGGAACGGTCGGCACGCCGGCGCGCTTGGCGACCTTGCGGGCCTCGACCTTGTCGCCGAGCAGGCTGATCGCCTCGGGCTTCGGGCCGATGAAGATCAGGCCGGCATCCTCGACGGCCTTTGCGAAGGCGGCGTTTTCAGAGAGAAAGCCGTAGCCCGGGTGGACGGCGTCGACGCCCGTTTCCCTGGCTGCCTTCAGCACCGCCTCGATGTTGAGATAGGACTTGGCGGCCGACGGCGGGCCGATCTCGACCGACTGGTCGGCGAGCCTGACGGCCAGCATGTCGCGGTCGGCGGCCGAGTGGACCTGCACGGTCCGGATGCCGAGCGCCTGGGCGGCGCGGATGATCCTCACCGCGATCTCGCCCCGATTGGCAATGAGGATCGAGCGGATGGTCATGCCTCGACCTCGGCAACCGGCTGGCCGGCCATGATCGGCTCCTGGTCGTCGGCGACGAAGGTGATCTTGCCGGCGGCGTCGGCATGGACCTCGTGGAAGGTCTTCATCACCTCGATCAGGCCGATCACGTCACCGACGGCCACGCTGTCGCCATCGGCCTTGTAGGCAGCGGCATCCGGCGAAGGCTTGCGGTAGAAGGTGCCGGGCAGAGGCGATCTGATCTCGAGCTTGCTCATGGTGGTCTCCGGTTATCTGACGATTTCTGAAATGGGGGCGATGCGGATGCCCTCGGCGATCAGCGCTTCGCGCATGTTGCGCACGATGTCGAGGGCGCCGAGCGTGTCGGAATGGAAGCAGATCGACTCGAAGGGCACTTCGATGTCCTTGCCGCTGACCGTGGTGACGAGGCCTTCCCTGCAGGCACGCACCACCTTGCGGGCGATCGCCATCGGGTCCGGGCGGCCGACATCGCGGGTAAAGACGATGGAGCCGCTCTCGTCGTAGTCGCGGTCGGCGTAGAATTCACGCACCAGCGGCTGGCCGACCTCGAGCGCCGCGGTCTCGGTGGCGGAGCCCGCCATGCAGAACACATAGGCATTGGGTGCGACGGTGCGCATGTAATGGACGAAGAGTTGGGCGAGTTCCGGATTGACCGCCATCTCCATGTAGAGCGCGCCGTGCGGCTTGACGTGCTGGAGGGTGGCGCCGTGGCGGCGGGCGAATTCGCGGATCGCGCCGACCTGGTAGACGATGTCGTTGACCAGTTCGCGGGCCGTGCCGTTGATCTTTCGGCGACCAAAGCCCTGCAGGTCGTTGTAGCCCGGATGGGCACCGATGCCGACGCCATGCTCGACGGCGACACGCACGGTGTGATCCATCAGGTTCGGATCGCCGGCATGGAAGCCGGCCGCGATGTTTGCGGAACTGATCAGTCCCATCAGGGCGCTGTCTTCGGTGTCGCCGACACGCCAGCGGCCGAAGGCCTCGCCCAGATCACAATTGATGTCTACGACCTCGAGTGCCACTTTTCTTCCCTGTTCTGCCTGCATTTTGTGCACCGCAACGCGATGCCTGCCTATTTGTCAGAAAACCGTAGGAAGATTTTTTTCATTTGAAAAATTCTATTTTCAGAAGAGCATTATCTGATATTTGTATGACGGCGCATATTCGCTGAACTGGTATTTTCGCCTGTCAATCAGGATGTTGAGACGCATCCGAAAAGGCGAGTTTTCAGATTCTGCAATTCTGACGCTTTTCGTTCGTATTTTCAGATAATGGCTATTCGCGATTCAGAATGATGAATGCATGTCCCTGAGCCTCAGACAGATCCGCTATTTCGTCGCAACGGCGGAGGCCGGACAGGTCTCGCAGGCCGCCGTGAACCTCTCGATTTCGCAGTCGGCGGTCACCACTGCCATCAAGGATCTGGAGGAAACCGTCGGCGCGGGGCTGTTTGAGCGCACACCGCACGGCATGGAGCTGACGTCGGCAGGACGGCGCTTTCTGTCCCAGGCTTACGAAATCCTGCAAAAGGTCGACGAGGCGACCCAGCTCAACCTCGTCACCGACGAGGTCAAGGGCACGCTGAGCATTGCCACGACCTATACCGTCATCGGCTACTTCCTGCCGTTCCACATCGAGCGGATGAAACGGCAGTTTCCCGGTATCGACATCCAGCTGTTCGAACTCAATCGGGAATCCGTCGAGGAAGGATTGCTGACCAACCGCTACGACATCGCGGTGATGCTGACATCCAACATCCTCAACCCGGAACTGACGACCGAGAAGCTGCTGAGTTCGCAGCGCCGCCTGTGGGTGCCAGCTCGGCATCCGCTTCTGGCCCAGCACGGCGTCGGCCTCAAGGAAGTGGCCGAGGAAGACTACATCATGCTGACGGTCGACGAGGCGTCGCACAGCTCGCTCAAATACTGGAGCCAGACACCCTATCTGCCACGCATTTCGCTGCGAACCTCCTCCGTCGAGGCGGTTCGCTCGCTGGTGGCAAACCGGCAGGGCGTGGCGATCCTGTCGGACATGGTTCATCGCCCCTGGTCGCTCGAAGGCCGGCGGATCGAGACGATCGCGCTCACCGAGCCGATCCCGTCCATGGATGTAGGCCTGGCCTGGCGGCGCAATGCGGAGTTCACCCCGGCCATGGAGGCCGTGCGGTCCTATTTCCGCCGGTCGTTCAGCATTCCCGAATAGGGATGGGAGGAACGATCCGTGGGGGGCCGCGCGTCGAAACCTAGAAACGCAAAAGACCCGGCGCGTTGGCGCCGGGCCTTAATTTTCAGATGCTCGCGATCAGCCGCCGAAGCCGAAACCGACCGGCATGTCGGCCAGCGTGATGCCGAAGGGCTCGAGGCTCTTCAGGATCCAGGTCTGGTTGTTGCCGATGCGGCGGTTGTATTCGGCCCAGGCGGAGACGAAGCTCTTGAAGGTTTCGTCGGCACCATAGTTGAGCGCGATAACGGAGGGCGTGGACAGGATCGGGGTCGGAACCTTGACGGCGCCGATGGTCGGTGCCTTCTTGGAGATGACCAGGCCATTCAGCATGGTGTTGACCAGCGCGTCGGCCTTGCCGGTGGTGACGGCGACGATCGCCTCGTCACGCGTCTTGAAGCGCAGGATATTGGCCTTCGGAAGATATTGCTGGGTGATCAGGTCCTGGGCGGAACCGAGGTCGACGGCGAAAGTGAATTTCGGGTCGTTGAGCTCGGTCCAGGTCTTGCCGGTCAGCTCTTCCTTGGCGGAGACCAGCACGAAGCTGTTGTAGTAGGTCGGGTCGGAGAAGGAGACCGACATGGCGCGAACCGGGGTCGCGGTCACCGCAAAGGCCATGTCGACCTTGCCGCTCTGCACGTCGAGAATGGCGTTGGACCAGCTGGATTCGACCACTTCGAGCTTGACGTCGAGGGTCTTGGCAATGTCGTTCGCCATGTCGATGACGAAGCCCTGCCATTCGCCGGTGCGGGGATCCTTGTTGAAATAGGGCGTCTCGTTGAGGATGGCGGGAATGCGCAGCACGCCGCGGCCGCGGATGTCCTCGATGGTACCGGCCGAGGCCGCCGTGCCGGCCAGCAGCGACAGCGCCATCACGGCTGCGCCACAGATCTTCGAAAGCAATTTCATGGTCTGGTTCTCCTTTGTTCCCCGGAATCTCTTTGATGTCCGTCTCCCCGCGCCCGAGCTTGAGCTTGGCGGGCTGACCGGCCGAAAATCAGCCTATCCGCGAATTGACCGGGAACAATGCTAGAGAGTCCGAGCCACTTATCGGCTTTTTTATATGTCGAGGTCAGAGCGGCGGCAGGGCGAGTTCGCTGCTGCGCGGCGGATCGAGCACCGGACCGACCAGCTCGCGGCGGCAGTCCTCGAACAGCTGTTGCACCATAGGATGCTTCTGCAGGAAGCCGGCATTGCCGAAATAGACGCGCACTTCCGGCAGGTTGGTGAGCTTGGTGCTGCGGATCGACACGTCCTCCGGGCCGACGCACCAGGAAGGGATGATCGAGAAGCCGAGCCCTTCCTCGACGCAACGCTTGACGCTCGAACTGCCGGAGGTGGAGATCGCCGGCTGGACGACCGCCCCGTCGCGGCCGAGGAAGTCGACCGCCAGGTTTCGCAGCGTCTGGCCCGGCTCGTAGGTGATGAAGGGGCGGCCCTCGGCCCAGAGCGGAATGTCCTGCTGTTCCGGAGGTTCGCCCCAGGCTTCGGGATAGACGAGGCTCAGCCGGTAGCTGCCGAGCAGGCGCTGCGGCACGACCGGATCGCCGAAATAGCGTTCCGAAATGCACACGTCGAGACTGCCGTTCTTGACGAGTTCTGCGAGCACCGTGTCACGCTCGTAGACGGCAAACTCCATTTCGGGAAAGGCCTCGCGGAACCGCGAGAGCACCCTCGGGAACAGGTAGAAGAAGATCGCCTGGGGCATGCCGACGCGCAGCGACGACCGCTGGTTCTCGATCAGCTTGGTCAGCCGCTCCAGCATGATGTCGAGTTCCGGGTGGAGCAGGCTGTATAGCGCCCGGCCGCGCGGGGTGAGCGAGATCCGCTTTGCGCCCTGCTCGGAATCGATCAGCTTGCCCTGCAGGATCTGCTCCAGCCGGCGCACATGATTGGCGGCCGACTGGTAGCTCAGGTTGAGATCGCGCGCCGCGCCGGAAAACGAGCCGTGCCGCGCCACCTGGTAGAAGGTCTGGATGAGTGTGAGGCTGATCTTGGCCATGAAGCTGGTCCCCCTCCTTCTCTGTTAAGGGGTCGGGACTTTCTAGCGGATACAAATTTCGTGAACAAGCAAGGCCGTCATCTTGTATCGACGGTCAAGCCCTGCCGCCGCCAATATTGGTCGACAACCAACAAGGCCGGCTCGAAATCATGCAATCCCGCCCCCCGTCCAGCGCCATCGTCATCGGTTCCGGCATCGTCGGAGCCGCCACGGCCTATTTCCTGGCCAGGCGTGGCATCGCCGTCCGGCTGATCGATGCGTCAGCTCCGGCCGCCGAAGCGACCGGCGCTGCCGACGGCGCCGTCTCGGTGGCCAGCAAGCGCCCGGGACCGATGATGGCGGCGGCTCTCAAGGGGGTCCGGCTCTACGGCGAACTGGCGGACGAGGGCCTGTTTGCCGGCGCCTTCAAGCGCCGCTCGACCTTCATCGTTGCGGCATCGGACGAGGAATGCGCCGTGCTCGACGCCCATTCGGCCGCTCTCGCCGGCGCAGGCGTCAGGGTCGAGACGCTGTCCGAAACCGACCTGCGCCGGGACTTCCCGGTCCTCTCCCCGCAGGCGAAGATGGCGGTCGAGGTGCACGGCGAGGGCCATGCGATCGGCTACCAGATCGTCCACCGGCTGCTGACCGCATCCGGCATCACCGTCGATCGCGACACACGGGTCGAAGGTCTTCGGCTCGAAGACGGCGGCAGGCGGATTGCCGGGATCGGGACGAGCCGCGGCTCGCTGACCGCAGACGTGGTGGTGATCGCCGCTGGCAACGGCTCGGCGGGACTTCTCGGCCTTTCCGGCGTGCTCACGCCACGAAAGGGTCAATTGCTGGTGACCGAACGGGCGCCGGCGCTCAACGCGGCCATGCGCGGCGCGATCATGTCGGGCCGCTACCTGCTCAGCAAGGGAAGCCAGAAGGCCGGCCATGCGCCGCCGCCGCGGGGGCTCGGACTGGTGATCGACCCGCTGGTCACCGGCCAGTTCCTGATTGGCGGCACGCGCGAAGATTTCGGCAAACGGGAGACCAACGACATCGACGCCGTTTCGCGCATCCTCAAGGATGCCGTGGCACTCGTGCCCGGCCTTGCCGGCGTCCGGCTGCTTAGGAGTTTTGCCGGGGTTCGCACGGCCGTCATCGATGGTCTGCCTCTGGTCGGGCGGATCCCCGGACTGGAGAACGGCTATGTGGCGACCGGATTCGAGGGCGACGGCATCTGCCTTGGGCCGGTCACCGGCAAGTCGATCGTCCAGCTGATCTGTGGCGAGGAGCCGGATCTCGATTTTTCATCCTTCGAACCGGCCCGGTTCGCCGGCCATGGAGTGGCCGCATGACCGGGCAGAGCTTCGACTGGATGGGGCGGAAAATTCCCTTCCGCACCGGAGAAAGCCTTGCGGCGGCGCTCGACGCCGCCGGCATCCGCACCTTCGGCCCCGACGCGCTCGGCCAGGAGACACGCTATTTCTGCGGCATCGGCGCCTGTCAATGCTGTCTGGTGCGGGTCGACGGGGTCACCCGGGAAGCCTGCATCACGCCGGCCAAGCCGGGACTGCTCGTCGAAGCGCTGGAGAGCCGCCATGACTGAACCCGATGTCATCATCATCGGCGGTGGACCGGCCGGGCTATCGGCAGCGATCGAAATTTCTCGTTCCGGCTATTCCGTCGAAGTCGTCGAGCAACGCGAGAGCCTCGGCGGCGCGGTGCACCGCCAGCCGATCGCCGGCGTAACACCGATCAATCAGGCGGCCAGCCCCAAGGCGCGCTGGAACGCCCTTGCGGGTGCATTCTCGGCAGCGCGCATTTCGGTGCGCCACGCATGCGTCTTCCTCGGCGTCGACGGCGACGGACTGGTGCTGGTCGAGAACCGCCGCACAGACCGGATCGAGCAGGCGCGGCCCAAGGCCGTCATCCTCGCAACCGGCGCGGTGGAGAAGGTCTATCCGCGACCCGGCTGGCAGATGGCCGGGGTCTCCACCGCCGGCGGACTGCAGGTGATGATGAAGGAAACCGGACGGGCGCCGCAAGGTCGCGTCCTGCTCGCCGGCAGCGGGCCGCTGCTGATCGCGGTCGCGGCCCAGATGGCCCGGCTCGGCAATCCGCCGGTGGCGATCGTCGAGGCGGGCGATCCGCTGCGACGGGTCGGCCCGGGGATCGCCATGCTCGGGCATGCCGCCCTCCTGCGCGAAGCAGCCGGTTATCTCTCGCAGATCTATCTCCGCCGCGTCCCGTGGATGCGTGGCACGCAGCTCTTGGCGATCAAGCGGCACGGAGAGAGCCTTCAGGCCGTATTGCGGCGGCGCGACGGCAGCGAGCGGCAGATCACGGTCGACCGCATCGGCCTGCATGACGGCATTCGCCCCAACGATTTTGGCCTGCCGAACGAGGCGACGGAACCGACATCCGGACCTTTGATCCTCAGGGCCGGGGATTGCCGAGAGGCGCTCGGCGCCTTTGCCGCCGAGGCAGACGGACGGCGGGCAGGCCGCGCGGTCGTGGACATCCTGTCGGGGAACCGCGACCGCGCCGAACTTGACCGAGCGGTCGAGCGCGCCCGCATGGCGCAAGCGACGCTGGCGGAACTCTTTGCGCCCCTCCACGGAACACATACGCTTCAGTCCCTGCCGGACGACACCGTCCTCTGCCGCTGCGAAGGCAAGACGGTTGGCGACCTGCGCCAGCTTTGCGGCCGGGCGGATCGGCTGACCGGCCGGGAGGTCAAACACAATGGCCGCTTTGCCATGGGCGCCTGCCAGGGCCGGTTCTGCGCGGCCAATACCGCGGCGCTGATGGCCGAGATCAATCCCGACGGCCCCGCGCCGTCGACCGAGGACCTGACCGGCCGCCGCTGGCCGGTGCGTCCGATATCCATCGCGGCGCTGACCGGCGCCATCCCCCCGAACACCGAAAACGAATGACGAGGTTTACCGACATGACGCAAGCCCAGCGCCTGGCGCTCGAGACCACCAATGCGATCCTGGTCCGCAATCCCTTCGACGGCCAGCCGGTCGGCGAAGTGGCAACCAGTTCTTCGGCCGAGATCAACGCCGCCGTGCTGCGCGCCAAGGCCGCCCAGTGGGAATTCCGCCGCTCGACGCCGGCGGTGCGCCGCGCCATGCTGAATGCGCTCGCCGCGGAGATTGCCGCCGATGCCGAGAACCTGGCGCGCATCATCTCCAATGAAATGGGCAAGACGATCCGCGAGGCGCGCAACGAGGTGCGCCGCGCCCAGAACACGCTGAAGCTCTCCGGCGATGCCGGGACCTTCCTCGATGGTGAGGCGCTGCACTGCGCGATCGTCGAGGGCGGCGCGGACCGGCTGGCGACGATCACCTACGAACCCGTCGGCGTGGTGGGAGCGATCACCCCCTTCAACTACCCGCTCAACCTGCTCTGCCACAAGCTGGGCCCGGCGATCGCCGCCGGCAATGCCGTGGTCGCCAAGCCGTCTCCCAAGGCGCCGCTGGCCGCCGCGCGGTTGCGCGAACTGGCGCTGAAAGCAGGCTGGCCGGCAGACCTGTTCCAGATCGTGCACGGCGCGGCGGAGGCTGCCCTGTCGCTCGCCCGCTCGCCGATCGACCTTCTGTCCTTCACCGGCGGGCCTGGTGCCGGCCTCGCGCTCAAGAATGCCAGCGGGCTCATCCGTTGCCTGATGGAGCTGGGCGGCAATGATCCGCTGTTCGTGCTTCCCGATGCCGATCTCGACAAGGCGGTCGCCACGACCATCGGCCACCGCTTCGAGATCGCCGGACAGAGCTGTGCGGCGGTCAAGAAGCTCTACCTGCACCAGGACATCGAGAAGGCCTTCACCGAAAAGCTGCTCGCGGCCGTCGATGCCGTCGAGTTCGGCGATCCCTCCAGGGACGACACCGACATGGGCACGGTCATCGACCTGGCTGCGGCCAAGGCCGTGGCCGAACGCGTCAATGCCAGCATTTCCAGCCATGGCGGAAAGCTGCTGACCGGCGGCACCCATGACGGCACGGTCTTTGCGCCGACCGTCATCTCGGAGGTCGCGGTCGACGCGCCTGTTATCGCCGACGAGACCTTCGGCCCGATCATCGCGATCCGCAGCTTCACCGACCCGCGCCAGGCGATCGCCGAGGTCAATGCCGGTGCCTATGGCCTGCAGGCGGGCGTCTTCACCAATGATCACGCACTGATCAAGACCTTCTCGCGCGACCTGATCGTCGGCGGCGTGATGATCAACGAAGGCCCGGATTTCCGCGCCGAACACGTGCCCTTCGGTGGCGTGAAGCGCTCCGGCCTCGGCCGCGAGGGCGTTCGCATCGCGCTGCGCGAAATGTCGGAGCCCAAGGTCGTGATCGACTGAGGAGAAGGCCATGCGTATCGCCATCATGGGGGCATCGGGCCGGGTCGGGACCCGGCTCGTCGAACTGGTACTCGCCAATCCGGGGCTGGAACTGGCCGCAGCGCTCGTTTCGCCCGGATCGCGCCTTGTCGGCACGCCGGTGGCCGGGGGCAGCATCGAATATCGTCCGGCCGAGGCGGCGATGAAGAGCCATTGCGACGTGATGATCGACTTCTCGACGCCGGCGGCGAGCCTCGCCTTGCAGGCGGATATCGGCACGAAGCCGATACCGATGGTGATCGGTACCACCGGCTTCATGATCGAAGAGGACGAGTGCCTGACCCGATTTTGCCTCCATCGCCCGATGCTCTTCAGCGCCAATTTTGCCCACGGGTTCGAGGCCTTCCGGCGGGCGGGCGTCGATTTCGCCAGGCGCATGCCGGATGCCGAGGCGGCGGTCGGGGAAACCTACCATGCCCGCAAGAAGGCCGAACCGTCCGGCACGTCGCGCCTTCTGGCCCGCCAGCTGTTCGAGGCACGAAGCCGGGCCATGGGCTTTGCCGCGCCCGAACCGGCGATCACCGTCAACCGCGAGGGCGACACCGTCGGCGTCAACGAGATCCGCTTCGACATGGGCTCGGCCGAGGCCGTGTTCACCTACCGCGTCCACACACTCGCAGCCTATGCCGAAGGGGCGCTCGCCGCTGCGCAATGGCTGGTTTCCACACCGCGCCCCGCCGGCCGATACAGCCTGGCGGACAGCCTGAACGACTGATGATACGAGAGAGGAACATGACCATGCAGGACCTTCACAAACGCTTCAACGGCGTCTTCACCGCCCTTATCACGCCCTTCAAGGACGGAGCCGTGGACACGGCCGCCTATGACGCGCTGGTCGAACGCCAGATCGAAGCCGGCGTCGCCGGCCTCGTCCCGGTCGGCACGACCGGCGAGGCGGCCACCCTTTCCGACGAGGAGGCGGACGCCCTGATCGCCCGTACCGTGAAGCTCGCGGCCGGGCGCGCCCTGGTCATGGCGGGCGCCGGCGCCAACGACACGAAAAGGACGATCGACAAGGTGAAGCGGGCCGAACAGGCCGGCGCCGACGCCGTGCTGATTGTCACGCCCTATTACAACAAGCCGACCCAGGCGGGCCTCGTGGCGCATTACGGCGCGGCGGCAGAGGCGACCTCGCTGCCGGTCATGCTCTATTCGGTCCCCGGGCGCTGCGGCGTGGAGATCGCGCCGGAAACCTGCGCGGTGCTGCTCGAGCGCCACGACAACATCGTCGCGATCAAGGAGGCCGGCGGATCGGCTGCCCGCGTCACCCAGCTGCGCACCGCCTGCGGAGACCAGCTGATCATCCATTCGGGCGACGACGGGCTCACCCTGCCCTTCCTGTCGCTCGGCGCCGTCGGCGTCACCAGCGTGGTGGCCAATGTCGCGCCGCGCCAGATGGTGCAGCTGGTGGAAGCCTGGAAGACGGGCGACACGGCCCGCGCGCTGGCACTGCACGAACTGATCGCCGAACTCACCGACGGCATGTTCATCGAATCCAATCCGGGGCCGGTCAAGGCGGCGCTGGCGCTCTCCAACCTCGCCGGGCCGGAAATGCGCCTGCCGATGGTTCCGGTCTCGCCGGCCAACCGTGAACGGCTCGCCGGCATTCTCGGCCGCTTCGCTTCCGCCTCGGCCGCCTTCCAAGAAATGCGGTAAGCGGCGGCATCAGCTTTGCATTGTCCGTGGCGAACGGACGTAGGACTATCAACCGTCGGCTCCCGGCTTTGCCGGAGGCCGACACAAGACCAGGGGAACAAGAATGACAAACAGGACTGACGACGACCGGTGTCCCCGGTGCTGGCATCACCCGTCTTGCCGGGCGATCCGGATCACAGGAGACAGCCGATGAGTTACAGCTGGGACTTCCATTCCGTGTGGCAATACTGGGACCTCTTTCTCTGGGGTCTTTGGATCACCGTGCTCTACACGTTCGGCTCGATCTTCTTCGGCGTCCTGATCGGCTTCCTCACCTGCGCGGCCAGGCTTTCCGGCTGGCGGATCCTGTCCGGCATCGCCCGGGTCTACCAGGAAATCTTCCGCTGCACGCCGCTGCTCGTCCAGCTTCTGTGGTTCTACTATGCCTTCCCGCTTTTGGTCGGCGGATCGATCGACAATCGCCTTGCGGCCATGCTGACCCTGTCGCTCTATGTCGGCGCCTTCTATGCGGAAATCTTCCGCGGCGGGATCGTGTCGATCGACAAGGGACAGCGCGAGGCGGCCTCGGCGATCGGCATGAGCCCCTGGCAGTCGATGCACCGGATCATCCTGCCGCAGGCAATGAAGCGGGTGCTGCCCTCCTTCATCAACCAGTCGGTCATCCAGTTCAAGAACACCTCGCTGGTCTCGGTCATCTCGGTCGCCGATCTTGCCTACATGGCGGCGGTGGTGAACGGCCAGACCTACCGGCCGCTGGAATCCTACACGCTCATGGCCGGCCTCTACATCGCCATGCTTCTGCCGCTCACCCAGGCCGCGGACTGGATCGAACGACGCCTCAGGGTCAGCGACTAACGGAACGGATGCACGGACATGACACAGAATTCCAATGCCAAGGCACCCGTGATCGAAGCGGTCGGGCTGCACAAGAGCTACGGCACGCATGAAGTGCTCAAGGGGCTTGATCTCAGCCTCGAGCGCGGCGAAGTGGTGGCGCTGATCGGCCCGTCGGGGTCGGGCAAGTCGACCTTCATCCGCTGCCTCAACATGATGGAAATCCCGACGGGCGGCACCATTCGCTTTCGCCAGAAGGCCGTCGGCGAGCGGTTTCGCGACAAGGGCGACGAGATCGGCATCGGCACGCTGCGCCGCCATGTCGGCATGGTGTTCCAGCACTTCAACCTCTTCCCGCACAAGACCGTGCTGCAGAACGTGACGGAAGGCCCGATCGTCGTGTGCAAGCGGCCGAAGCGCGAGGCGGAGGCGCTCGCCATGGACCTGCTCGCCCAGGTCGGCCTTGCCGAGAAGCACTCTGCCTATCCGAACCACCTGTCGGGCGGCCAGAAACAGCGCGTGGCGATCGCCCGAGCGCTGGCGATGGAACCCGAGGTGCTGCTGCTCGACGAGGTGACCAGTGCGCTCGACCCGGAACTGGTGGGCGAGGTTCTCGCCGTCATCCGCGGCCTGGCGGACAAGGGCATGACCATGGCGATCGTCACCCATGAAATGGCCTTTGCCGCAGACGTCGCGAGCCGCGTGCTCTTCCTCGACCAGGGCGTGATCGCCGAGACCGGCAGCGCCGAGGACGTGATCCTCAATCCGCAAAACCCGCGGCTTCAGGGTTTTGTCGCCCGGTTCAAGGGCTGAGCGTCACCATGGCAAAACTGAAGGTCACAATATTCGGCGCCGGCGAAATCGGTTCGGCGCTGGCGATGGCGCTTTCGGCGAGCGAGGATTTCACCGTGCAGGTCGTCGACCGGTCGGAGGATGCGCTCGACCGGTTGCGATCGATGAATATCCAGGCAACACTTCAGACCCTTGGCCACGGCGATGAACTACAGGCCCTGCTCTCCGGCCAGGACGTCGCGGTGGCGGCCGTGCCGGAAGCCGGCGTCAACGCGATCGCCGAGGCAGCGGCGCGGGCGAAGGTGCATTACCTCGACTTTTCCTGCGCCCGGCCGGAAACCCGGGCCATCCTCGCACCGCTTGCCGAGCAGCGCGCCGTGTTCAACGGATGCGGCGTTTCGCCGGGCATGATCGGCAATGTCGCCTGCGGACTGCTCGACGCCTTCTCGCCCGTCACCGACCTGACCATCCGGGTCGGCGCCATACCGCGCTTTCCGACCAACCGGCTCGGCTACGGCCAGATCTGGAATGTCGACGGCCTGATCGACGAATATACCCGGCCCAGTGCCGCGATCCGTGACGGCAGGACGGTGAGCGTCTCGCCGCTCGAGGAATACGGCCAACTGAGCATCGACGGCGTGGCTTACGAGGAATTCGTCACCTCGGGCGGCGTCGAGGATCTGTCGATCTTTTCCGAATCGGCGCCGAAGAACGTGACCTTCAAGACCATCCGCTATCCGGGCCATCTCGACTACATGCGCTTCCTGCTCGACGATCTGGGCTTGCGCCACCGGCGCGACATGCTGCGGTCGCTGCTCTACAACGGCCTGCCGGTGATCGAGGACGACGTGCTATTGCTGGTCGTGACCGCGCGCGGCTATCGCGGCCGCCAGCCGACCGAGCGCACGATCTGCCATCGCTTCTCGCCGAACCGGAATCTGGGGCCTTTCAACGCGCTGACCTCGGTCGCCACCGGCTATGCGGCGACGCTGCTGTCGATGCTGCACCGGGGGGAGATCCCGGCCAAGGGTGTCATCGCGCATCACCGCATCGACACCGGCACCCTGCTTTCGCGTGACTTCCTGAAACCGCTGCTTTCGGCGTGAACCAAGCGCCCGGCCGCGGGCGGCGCGGCGCGGTTTGGCGGACCGCCTAAGCTCTGGCGGCGAGGCCGGCGAATCGCTATGAGGGACGCTCAGGAGCATCCCATGTATACGCTTGAGCGCACCGAGACATTCGCCCAGGACATCAAGAAGAGCCGGTTCATCGCCCATGCCGCCCCGGTCGCGAGCGAGGATGAGGCCAGGGCCTTCATCGCCGCCGTCAGCGATCCTTCCGCCAATCACAACTGCTGGGCCTGGCGCGTGGGGCAGGCCTATCGCTTCAGCGACGACGGAGAGCCGAGCGGAACGGCCGGCAAACCGATGCTTCAGGCCATCGACGGTCAGGCACTGGATTGCGTTGCGGTCGTGGTCACGCGCTGGTTCGGCGGGATCCTGCTGGGCAGTGGTGGGCTGATGCGTGCCTATGGCGGCACGGCGGCAGCCTGCCTGAAAGCGGCCGTGAAGATCGAGATCATTCAACGGATTGAAGGGGAAATCGTCGCCGGTTTTTCCGATCTCGCCGTGCTGAAGGCGCGGCTCGCCGCACTGCCCGATCTCATCGTCTTGAGCGAGGAATTTACCGCTTCCGGCGCGGTGCTGACCGTGGCCTTGCCCGAGGCGACGGCCGCTCAGGCCAACCGGCTGGTGACGGACATCACCAGCGGACGGGCCTTCGTCCGCTTCGGCGACGGGCAGAGCCCGTCCTAGCCATGGCAAATGTCAGTGAAGGGTATCCGGCGATTCGTCCCGGAGGAGATGCAGCGCATCGGTAAGGGCCGCGACCAGGATATCGGTCAGTTCGTCGCCCTTGCTCTCGACCAGCATGGCCTGGATGGCGGCGTCCTGCTGTTCGAAGAAGTGATCCGGTTCATTCGTCATTCTATCAGTCCCTTCATGGTGCCGATTCGTCTGCATCGTTCAGGACTGTTAAACGCCGGCTGGCTTGCGCCGGGCTTTCACGCCCGGCGGTGTCCATAGGGCAGCAACGATGTCACGCGCTTGCGGGTTCCCCGCCTCCGGCGACGATCGCTCCGAACTTGGAGAAGAACTCGCCGGCCAGTTTCTTCGAGGTCGAATCGATCAGCCGACTGCCCAGCTGGGCGATCTTGCCGCCAACCTCGGCCTTCACCGTGTAGGACAGGATCGTTGCATCGGGTCCGTCGGCCGCAAGCGACACGTCGGCGCCGCCCTTGGCAAAGCCGGCAAGCCCGCCCTTGCCTTCGCCGGCAATCGTATAGGAAAACGGCGGATTGAGGTTCTGCAGCTCGACGGCACCCTCGAACTTCGCCTTGATCGGCCCGACCTTCAAAACCACCTTCGCCGTCATTCCGGTGTCGGAGGTCTTGTCCAGGCTCTCGCAGCCGGGGATTGCCTGACGCAGGATCTCCGGGTCGTTCAAGGCCTGCCAGACCGCCTCGACCGGCGCTTCGATGCGTTCGCTGCCACTCATGTCCATGTCCGTGCTCCTCCCGTTCTGCGTCTGTCCGACACGGGCGCACCCCTCCCCGGGCGCGACCTCGGACAAAGGAGCTTACAGGGCAAGGGACGGATGGCAAGCGCTACGGCGGGATGTTTCGACGGTCAGACGACAACGGCCTGTTCGACGCGGTCCTCCGTGCCGAAAAATTTCATGTAGCGTTCGACCTCGGCCGGGTCGCCGGTCGCCTTCTTCGGATTGTCGGAGAGCTTCACCGCCGGCCGGCCATTGGCCTCGCTGACCTTGCAGACCAGCGAAATCGGCTTCAGGCCCTCGATCTCGCGCGGCGCGCAGCCGGCGAAGTCGTTGGTGAGATTGGTGCCCCAACCGAAGCTCATGCGCACCCTGCCCTCGAAATGGCGATAGGTGTCGATGATCGCGTCGACGTCGAGGCCGTCGGAGAAGATCAGCAGTTTCTGGCGGGGATCGCGTCCCATCTTCTTCCACCAGTCGATGATCTTCTCGCCGCCTTCGATCGGCGGGGCGCTGTCGGGACGGAAGCCGGTCCAGTCGGCCACCCATTCCGGCGCATTGCGCAGGAAGGCGGCCGTGCCGTAGGTGTCGGGCAGCACGATCAGCAGATTGCCGCCGTAGAGGCGGTTCCAGTCGCGCATGACGTTGTAGTTCGCGGCGAGCAATTCCTCGTCGGTCCGAGCAAGCGCGGCCGTGACCATCGGCAGTTCATGGGCGTTCGTGCCGACCGCCTCGAGATCCGAATCCATGGCGAGCAGCACGTTGCTGGTGCCGGTGAAGGCCGGGCCGATGCCTTCCTTGAGCGCTTCGACGCACCAGCGCTGCCACAGGAAACTGTGGCGCCGACGGGTGCCGAAATCGGAGATGCGCAGGCCCGGCAGTTCACGCAGCCGCTCGACCTTGGCCCACATCTTGGCCTTGGCGCGGGCATAGAGCACGTCGAGGGTGAAGAGCCCCATGGTCTTGGCGACCGCCCGCGAACGCAACTCGTTGATGATGGCAAGGGCCGGGATTTCCCACATCGTGGTTTCCATCCACTTGCCGTAGAAATGCAGGCTGAACTGGCCGTCCTTCTTCGACAGCTCGTATTCGGGCAGCTGGAATTTGGCCAGCCAGCTTAAGAATTCGGGCTCGAAGATCTGCTTGGTGCCGTAGAAGGTGTTACCGGCCAGCCAGATCGCTTCCTTCTTGGTGAGGCGAAGCGAGCGGGCAAAATCGAGCTGCTCGCGCAATTCGCCCTCGTCGATCTCCTCAGCCAAATGCACTGTCTTGGTGCGATTGATGAGCGTGAAAGTCGCGTCGACATCCGGATAAAGCTTCCAGATCATCTGCAGCATGAGGAGCTTGTAGAAGTCCGTGTCGATCAGACTGCGGACGATCGGATCGAGCTTCCAGCTGTGATTGAAGACTCTCGTCGCGATGTCGGTCTTGGTCATCGAGTGACTGCCCTGCAAGCCGCGGCCGGGTCAGACCGCCCTGTCGGCCGGGACTCGCCCCGACCGTTTTCGCCGTCACTTATCGGGAATCCGACCGGCAAAGTCCATAGGGGGATCAGCGCTGGACCGGTGTGTTTTCCGCAGGCGAGGGAGCCGTCTCCTGGACCGGCTGGTTGGACGGGTTCTCCGGCGCAATGGAATTGCCCCACCATTCGGCCGGGATCCAGACCACCATGGCAAGGACGAGACCGGCGAGAAGGACGATCAGCACGGGGCGACCGCGAAAGCCCTGGCGGGCCTCGGTCGGTGTCACGGTCTCGGGCCGCATGCCGCGCGTATGACGGTCGGTGCTGTCGGGCAGATCAATTCGGCTGTTCATCGGATTTCTCCCTGTTGTTCCGAAGAGCGGCCGCTTTTGCGCGCCGCAGTCCTGGGACAAACGGAGGGAGAGGCTGAATGTTCCGCCGGCCGGCAGCCGCAATTCAATAGCCGGCGGCGCGGTCCACGACGTGCTCGAGCGATTCGCCCGACTCGAACCGGGCGATCTGCCGCTCGACATGGCGGAAGAGCGCACTGACATCGGAGGCCGCGGCGGCATGCGGCGTGATCACGACATTTTCGAGGCCCCAGAGCGGACTTTCCGGCGACAGCGGCTCCTGCTCGAAGACGTCGAGCGAAGCCGCGACCAGTGTGCCCGCTTCGAGCGCCGTGACGATATCGGCTTCAACCTGGCTGCCCCCGCGGCCGGCATTGATGAACACCGGCCCACCGAGAGCCCCTCCCTGGCGAAGCCTGGCAAACAGCGAGGCGTTGTAGAGGCCGCGGGTGTCCGGCGTCAGTGGCAAGAGGCCGACGAGGATGTCGGTCCGGCCGAGGAAAGCGTCGATACCACCGGCGTCGAAGGTCTCGACGCCCTCGATCTCACGCTTGCGCCGCGACCAGCCGATCACGTCGAAGCCCATCACCTTCAGCTTGCGCACGGCATCCTCGCCGAGCACGCCGAGGCCCATCACGCCGACGGTTACGTCGCGGGCTTCCGGCTGCGGCGAGAGTTCGTTCCAGACGCGCTCGCGCTGCTGGCGGGCATAGGCACGAACGCCGCGCAGGTGGGTGAGACATTGCAGTACGACCCATTCGCTCATGCGGTCGGTCAGGCTACGGTCGACGAAGCGCACGACCGGAAGATCCGGCAAGGTGTAGGCCGAAAGGATATGGTCGACGCCGGCGCCGCCGGAGAAGATCACCTTGAGGTCGCGCGCGCGATCGAACAGCGACGGCTCGGGCTTCCAGACAACAGCGTAGGGGACGCCGGAGAGATCGCGACCGGCATTCTCCGGATCGCCCATGTCGATCACCTCGCGACCGGGAAAGGCTCCCTTCAGCGCCTCGACGACGCCGCTGCGCGCGAATTTGAGGTCGATGACGACGGCATTCTGCTCGGGCATGGAAGAGGGTCCATTACTGGCTCACGCCGCCGATCTCGACGGCTTCGAGGTTGAAGGCTGCGGCCATCAGCGCGCGCGTATAGTCGGCTTTGGGCTCGTGGAATATCTCGGTGGCAGGCCCCTGCTCCACCACCTTGCCGGAGCGCATGACGATCACCTCGTTGGCGAGCGCCTTGACGACGCGCAGGTCGTGGCTGATGAACAGATAGGCGAGATCATGCTTCTTCTGCAAGTCGCGCAGCAGGTCGACCACCTGGGCCTGCACCGTCATGTCGAGCGCCGAGGTCGGCTCGTCCAGCATGACGAAGCGGGGCTTCAGCACCATGGCGCGGGCAATCGCGATGCGCTGGCGCTGGCCGCCGGAAAACTCGTGCGGATAGCGCCAGCGGGTGGCCGTATCGAGGCCGACCTCGTCGAGCGCCCAGCAGACGCGGGCGTCGCGCTCGGCGGCCGACAGCGCCCGCTCGTGCACCTTCAGTCCCTCGGCAATGATCTCGCCGACCGACATGCGGGGGCTGAGCGAGCCAAACGGGTCCTGGAAGACGATCTGCAGGCGGTCGCGCAGCGGACGCATCTCGGCAAAGGAATAGCCGTCGATATCCTGGCCGATGAAGCTGATGCGGCCTTTGGACGAAATGAGGCGGGCGAGCGCCAGGCCGAGCGTCGTCTTGCCCGAGCCGGATTCGCCGACGACGCCGAGCGTCTGGCCGGCGCGCAGCACCATGTCGACCCCGTCGACGGCCTTCACGTGGTCGACCACCTTGCGCAGGAAGCCGGACTTGATGGGGAACCAGACGCGGATGTCGTCGCCCTGCATGACCACCGGTTTGGTCTCGTCGAGCGGAGGCGGTTCGCCGCGCGGCTCGGAGGCCAGCAGCTTCTTCGTATAGTCGTGCTGCGGGTTGGTGAAGATGTCCTCGACCGGGCCACTTTCGACGATTCTGCCCTTGGTCATGACGCAGACCTTGTCGGCAAACTTGCGCACGATGCCGAGGTCATGGGTGATGAACAGCATGGACATGCCGTGATCGGCCTTGAGCTGGCGCAGAAGATCGAGGATCTGGGCCTGGACGGTGACGTCGAGCGCGGTGGTGGGCTCGTCGGCGATCAGGAGCTTCGGCCGGTTGGCAAGCGCCATGGCGATCATCACGCGCTGGCGCTGACCGCCCGACAGTTCGTGCGGATAGGCGGAAAGGCGCTTTTCCGGATCGCGGATGCCGACCTGGCGCAGAAGCTCCAGCGTGCGCTCGTGCGCCGTCTGGCCGGCGATCGCCTGATGCAGCGCCAGGATTTCGCCGATCTGTTTTTCGATATTGTGGAGCGGATTGAGCGAGGTCATCGGCTCCTGGAAGATCATGGTGATGTCGTTGCCGCGCACCGAGCGCAGCTCGCGCTCCGGCGCCGTCATCAGGTCGCGCCCCTCGAACAGGATCTCGCCCGAGGGGTGGCTGGCCGCCGGATAGGGCAGGAGCTTCAGGATGGAGGAGGCGGTGACCGACTTGCCCGAACCGGACTCGCCGACCAGCGCCACGACCTCGCCCGGCGCGATGTCGAAGGACACGCGGTCGACGGCGAGCGTCTCCGTATCCCCCTGGTGGAAGGCGACCGAGAGATCGCGGACGGAAAGAAGCGGAGCGGTCATCGGAACGTCTTCCTCGGGTCGAAGGCGTCGCGCACCGCCTCGCCGACGAAGATCAGCAGTGAGAGCATGATCGACATGGTGAAGAAGGCGGTGAGGCCGAGCCAGGGGGCCTGCAGGTTGCGCTTGCCTTGCGCGATCAGTTCGCCGAGCGACGGCGAGCCGGGCGGCATGCCGAGGCCGAGGAAGTCGAGCGAGGTCAGGGTGGTGATCGATCCCGACAGGATGAACGGCAGGAAGGTCAGCGTCGCCACCATGGCATTGGGCAGGAGGTGGCGATACATGATCGTCCAGTTGCCGACGCCGAGCGCGCGGGCCGCATTCACATATTCGAAATTGCGGGCCCGCAGGAATTCGGCCCGGACGATGCCGACGAAACTCACCCAGGAAAACAGCAGCATGATACCGAGCAGGATGAAGAAGCCGGGCGGCAGGATCGAGGAAATGATCAGCAACACATAAAGCACCGGCATGGACGACCAGATCTCGATGAGCCTTTGCATCAGGAGATCGGTCCAGCCGCCGAAATAACCCTGGAAGGCGCCGGCCGTCACGCCGATCAGCGCCGAGACGATCGTCAGGGCCAGGCCGAACAGCACGGAGATGCGGAAACCATAGATCATCCGCGCCATGACATCGCGCGCCTGGTCGTCCGTGCCGAGCCAGTTGAGATTGCCAAGGACGCAGCCGGGATCATCCGCTCCGAGCGGATAGGCCGAGCAGCGCTCCTCTTTGTCCATCAGCCAGAACGGCGCGGTTGGGGCCGAATGGGGAATGTTGGAATTCACCGTGCTGTAGGAATAGCGGATCGGCGGCCAGATCGCCCAGCCATTGGCTTTGATCTCCTCGTCGATGAAGGAAGACCGATAGTCCGTCACCGCCAGGAAGCCGCCGAACTTTTCCTCGGGATAATCGACCAGGACAGGAAACAGGATCTCGCCCTTGTAGGAGGCGACCAGCGGCCGGTCATTGGCGATCAGCTCGGCGCAGAGGCTGAGGACGAAGAGCAGCATGAAGATCCAGAAAGACCAGTAGCCGCGCTTGTTGGCCTTGAAGTTCTCGAGGCGCCGGCGGTTGGTGGGCGTCAGCCAGGGTCTTTTGACCGGGACTTCGGCAGCGTGTGTATCGACCATATCGGGAGAGGCCATGTCAGACATCCCTCCGGTCGAAGTCGATGCGCGGATCGATCCAGGTGTAGATGAGGTCGGACAGCAATCCGACAACCAGGCCCATCAGCGAGAAGATATAGAGCGTGGCGAAGACGATCGGATAATCGCGGTTGACGATCGAGAGATAACCAAGCCGGCCGAGACCATCGAGCGAGAAGATGTTCTCGATCAACAGCGATCCGGTAAAGAAGGCGGAAATGAAAGCGGCGGGAATGCCGGCAATGACGATCAACATGGCGTTGCGGAAAACGTGGCCATAGAGAACCTGACGCTCGCCCAGACCCTTGGCGCGGGCCGTCACCACATATTGTTTCTTGATCTCGTCGATGAAGGAATTCTTGGTCAGCAGCGTGGTGGTCGCGAAGGCCGACAGGAGAAGCGCCGTCAGCGGCAGGGTCAGGTGCCAGAAGTAATCCAGGATCTTCTGCCACCAGGACAGTTCGGAAAAATTATCGGAGGTTAGCCCGCGCAAGGGGAACCAGTCGAAAAAGGAACCGCCGGCAAACAGCACGATCAACAGAATGCCGAACAGAAAGCTCGGAACCGCATAGCCGACGACGATGACGCCGGAGGTCCACACATCGAAGGTCGAGCCATCCTGCACGGCCTTACGGATGCCGAGCGGAATGGAGATCGCATAGGACAGCAAAAGCACCCACACGCCGAGCGAAATGGACACCGGCATCTTCTCGACGATCAGATCGATGACCGAGGTGTTGCGGAAGAAGCTCTCGCCGAAATCAAAACGAATATAGTCCCACATCATTTCACCGAAGCGGGTCAGTGGCGGCTTGTCGAAACCGAACTGTTTCTCGAGCTTGGCAATCAGCTCCGGATCGAGCCCCTGCGCGCCGCGATAACGCGAATTCATCTCGTCGGTGCCGGCCTGGCTCATCATATCGCCGCCGCCCGACAGACGCTGTTCGGCGCTGTCGCCCTGGCCGGACAGCTGCGCGATGACCTGCTCGACCGGGCCGCCGGGTGCGAACTGAATGACGAGGAAGGAAATCGCCATGATGCCGACGATGGTCGGGATCATCAGCAGCAGGCGCCTCAGGATATAGGCGCCCATCAGGTTGCCGCTCCCGCGGCAGGTGCGCCCTGCTCGACCATGGTCGTCCTAGCTTCGATCAATCCGCGGATCCCTTCCGGTGACACCGATTCGTTCCTGCCATTCCTAGCCGTTCAGGGCCCGGGCGCAAAGCCCACGGCTCATTTCGCTCCGGCTTTCGCCCACCAGATGGTCGGGAAGCCGATCGCATAGGTCGGCAATTCTGCCGGATGCTCGAACTTGTCCCAATAGGCGATGCGCGCCGTGCCGCCATAGTAGAGCGGGACGACGTAGTCGTGGGCAAGCAACACGCGATCGAGCGCCTTGGTCGCCGCCACGAGATCCTCGCGGCCCTTGGAGAAGATCACCTTGTCGATCAGCGCATCGACGCCGGGATCGGCGATGCCGGCATAGTTGCGCGAACCCTCGCGGTCCTTCGACGTTGAGCCCCAGTAATCGCGCTGCTCGTTGCCGGGATTGAGCGTCTGGGCCCAGACCACCCAGGTCATGTCGTAGTCGAAGCTGCGGGTGCGGTTGGCATATTGCGAGTCGTCGACGGTGCGGACCCGGGCGTCGATACCGATCTTGCGCAGCGCTTCGCTGTAAGGCACGGCAACGACCTCGAGCATCGGGTTCGACAGAAGGATCTCGAAGCTGAGTGGCGAGCCGGTTGCAGCATTGACCATCCGCCCGCCCTTGATCTCGTAGCCGGCATCCTTGAGCAGGGCGACGGCCTTGCGCAGGTTGTCGCGCTGCGCCTGGGGATTGCCGCCGACGGGATTGGCGTAAGGTGTGCTAAAGACCTCGCCCGGAACCTTGTCCTTGATCTCTTCGAGGATCGCCAGCTCACGGCCTTGCGGAAGCTCCTTCGAAGCGAGTTCCGTGCCGAAGAAGAAGCTGTCGATCCGCTTGTAGGCGCCATAGAATGCGATGCGGTTCAGCTCCTCGAAATCGAGCGCGTGGTTCAGCGCCTCGCGCACCCGCTGGTCCTTGAACATTTCGCGCCGCATGTTGGGCACCAGGGCCTGCATGACGCCGGTGGCGCGAAACGGATTGGGCAGTTCCTCCCGCTTGACGCGGCCATCCTTGACGGCGGGAAAATCATAGGCCGTCGCCCAGCGCGCCGCCTTGGTCTCCATCCAGTAGTCGAAATTGCCGGAGCGGAAGGCCTCAAACTGCACGTCGAGGTCGCCGAACATGGTATAGCTGAGCGCGGAAAAATTGTTCTGCCCGACATTCACGTTGAGGTCCTTGCCCCAATAGTCGTCGCGCAGCTCGTAGCGGACGGTCGCGCCAGCCTTGAAGTCGGCGATCCTGTAGGGTCCCGATCCCATGACAGGTTCGAGCGTCGTGCGATTGATGTCGCGCGGCTTGCCGTCGGGACCGGCGCCCTCCCACCAATGCCTGGGCAGGATGAGAAACTGACCGAGGATCATCGGCAGTTCGTGATTGTTCTTCTCGTCGAAACGGAAGGTGACGTCGCGCTCCCCGGTCTTCTCCACCGCCACCACATGGCGGTAATAGCTCATGTAGAGAGGATTGAGCTCCTTCGATTTCTCGAAACTGAAAATGACGTCTTCCGGAGTGACCGGCTTTCCGTCCGCCCATCTGGCTTCGGCACGCAGCCTGAAGGTCGCAGAAGACACGTCCTCCGGATAGGAGACGCCTTCGGCCAGGAGGCCGTAGGAGGTCGAGATCTCGTCATCCGCATCCTTCATCAGCGTGTCGAACACCAGGCCGAGCCCGGGCGCTGCCTCTCCCTTTTCGAGGATCGGATTGAAGGTGTCGTAGGTGCCGGTGGCGGCAAGCTTGAGGTCGCCACCCTTCGGCGCGGCAGGATTGACATAGTCGAAATGGGCAAAGCCGGCGGGATACTTGACCTCGCCGGAAAGGGCGACCCCGTGGCGCAGGGGCTCGGCGGATTGCGCCGGCTGGCCGTTGATGAAAGCCAGACATGACAGAAGAACCCCAACCCGCACTCGCGCCAACCCCATGCAAATCACCCCTCGTTTTTTTGTGGATACGAAGAACAATAAGCCAAACCGCGGCAAAAAACAGACCGGCCTCATGCAAGGGGCAAACAGGCTGCCGGAAAACACGGATTCACCAAAATCCCGTTCCAGAGTATCTTCACGGCAAATCACCCGGACGAGACGGGCGATCCCCGAGGCGGCGGAAGACGGCATGACGATGATGATGGCTAAAGGTTTCAGGGCTCTGGCAAAGGGATTGGCGCTCACGGCGGGGCTCATCGCGGCGACCACCGGCGGAGCCTCGGCAGAGGGCGCGGCGGCCAAGCAGCTGTTCGGCGGGATCAAGTTGCCTTCCCGCGCGGCACCCACCCCTTACGGCTTTTATTCCAAGGGCTGCATCGCCGGTGCGGTCGCCATTCCCGTGGACGGGCCCACCTGGCAGGCGATGCGCCTTTCGCGCAACCGCCGCTGGGGCCATCCGCAGATGATCTCGCTGCTCGAACGGCTGTCCAGGGATGCGCCGGGCGTCGGCTGGCCGGGCATCCTGATCGGTGACGTGTCACAACCGCGCGGCGGACCGATGCTGACCGGCCACGCCTCGCACCAGATCGGCCTCGATGCCGACATCTGGCTGACGCCGATGCCCGACCGCAGGCTCTCGGCCAAGGAGCGGGAGGACATGCCCTTCACCTCGATGCTGAAGGAGAACAAGTTTCTCACCGTCGATACCAAGCGCTGGACGCCGGCCCATGCCAAGCTGATCATGCTGGCGGCGAGCTATCCGGAGGTCGAGCGCATTTTCGTCAATCCGGCGATCAAGAAAAAGCTCTGCGACACCTGGACCGGCGACCGCTCGGCGCTCGGCAAGGTGAGGCCGATCTATGGTCACGACGCGCATTTCCATATCCGCATGGGATGCCCGGACGGCGCTGCGGGCTGCAAGTCGCAGGCGGCTGTCGGGGCCGGCGATGGCTGCGACAAGTCGCTCGCCTGGTGGTTCACCGACGAGCCCTGGGCCAAGCCGAAGAAGGATCCGAACGCCAAGCCGCCGAAGCCGCCCCGGCCGATGCAGCTCTCCGACATGCCGAAGGCCTGCGCCGTGGTGTTGCAGGCGCCCTCGCCCGACAGCGAAATGGCGGCGACCTTCGGCGGCGCAACCGCCGTCTCCGCCCTGGCCGCTACGCCGGCGAACCCGAACGATGCCGTTCCCGCGATCACCGCGCAGATGCCCGAACTACCGGACGTGGTGCCGATCCCGCTTCCGCGCCCCGCCGGCTATTGATACCGACAAACGCACAGCCGACAGGCTTTTCAAGCGATCCATCCTGGGTTAGAAGGCAATCAAATCGATTTAAATCAGGCCGGTACCGACCATGACCCGATGCATCGCTTTGATTGCGCATGACCAGAAAAAGGACGACATGGCGGATTTCGCCGATCGTCACCAGTCGGTTCTGGCCCGGTGGCGGATCGTCGCCACGGGCACGACCGGCGGCCGCATCCAGGCGGCCTGTCCCCATCTCGATGTCACCCGGCTGAAAAGCGGCCCGCTCGGCGGCGACCAGCAGATCGGTGCGATGATCGCCACCGGCGAGGTCGACATGCTGATTTTCTTTGTCGATCCTTTGACATCCATGCCGCATGATGTCGATGTAAAGGCGCTGATGCGACTGGCGACAGTCTACGACATACCGATGGCGCTCAACCGTGCCACGGCCGAAATCCTGATGAACACCCACGCCAACTGAGCCAACCGCCCCGACCGCCGCGGCCTCAACGGAACCGGACATGCCCAAGCCCAACGACAACGACCAGCTGACCTTTCCGATCCTGATCGGCGACATCGGCGGCACGAATGCCCGTTTCTCGATCCTGATCGACGCCTATGCCGAGCCGAAGGCCTTTCCGATCGTGCATACCGCCGATTTCGCCACGATCGACGAGGCGATCCAGGTGACCGTGCTCGACAAGACCTCGGTGCAGCCACGCTCGGCGATCCTGGCCATTGCCGGACCGATCAAGGGCGACGAGATCCCGCTCACCAATTGCGACTGGGTGGTCAGGCCGAAGGCGATGATCTCCGATCTCGGCTTCGGCGACGTCATGGTGGTCAACGACTTCGAGGCGCAGGCGCTGGCCGTCGCATCGCTCTCCGAGGAGGACCGCGAGCCGATCGGCGCCGGCAGGACCAGCCCGATCGCCTCGCGTGTCGTGCTCGGACCCGGCACGGGGCTCGGCGTCGCCGGCCTGGTACACGCCCAGCACACCTGGTTTCCGGTTCCCGGCGAAGGTGGCCATGTCGATATCGGCCCGCGCAGCGAACGCGACTTCGCCATCTTCCCGCACCTGACGCCGATCGAGGGACGGATCTCGGCCGAGCAACTGCTGTGCGGCCGCGGCATCGTCAACATCTATCACGCGGTCTGCCTCGCCGACGGCATCGAGCCGAAATTCACCATCCCCGCCGACATCACCGCCACCGGCCTTTCGGGGGCCGATACCCAGGCCGAGCAGACGATGAGCCTGTTCGTCACCTATCTCGGGAGGCTTGCCGGCGACCTCGCGCTGATCTTCATGGCACGCGGCGGCGTGTTCCTTTCCGGTGGCATCTCGCAGAAGATCATCCCGGCCCTCAAGCGGCCGGAATTCCGTCAGGCCTTCGAGGACAAGGCGCCTCATAACGGGCTGATGAAGGCGATCCCGACCTTTGTCGTCACCCATCCGCTCGCCGCCCTTTCAGGGCTTGCCGCCTTTGCGCGGACTCCCGGCAATTTCGGCCTCGCGACCGAGGGACGGCGCTGGCGCCGATGAGCGGCGGCCACTGCCTGCGCTCGCATTGACACTGGCCAAACGGCGTCCGACTGGCTATAGAGCGGCCAGCGCGGGCCAATGGCGCCCGCCATGGCCCATTTCCACGGGGAATGTCCTTTCTTGAACGCCAGCAGGACACACAAGACACCGGTCAGCTCGACAAGCGTAACATCGGTGCTCAAACGCATCATCGCGGAAAACGGCCGCGATCACGTGCGCGGCTATGCCTTTGCCATTCTCTGTCTGGCGACGGTTGCGCTGACGACCGCGTTTACCGCCTGGATCATGGAAGCGGTGGTCAACGAAGCCTTTGCCAAGCAGCGGGCCGATGTCGTCCTGCTGATCTGCGGCTCCATCCTCGCCGCCTTCATCCTGCGCGGCTTTGCCGGCTACGGCCAGGCGGTGACGCTGTCGAAGATCGGCAACAATATCGTGGCGCGCTACCAGCGCCGGCTGTTCTCGCACCTGATGACGCTGTCGCTCGGCTACTTCACGGAATCCCGCTCGGCCCATCTCGCCGCCCAGATCAGCCAGAACATCAACGGCATCCGCGACGTCCTGAACCTCACGGTCACCTCGACGGCGCGCGACCTGCTGACGCTCATCGCGCTGGTCGGGGTCATGGTGTTCAAGGATCCGGTGCTGACACTGATCGTCTTCGTCGTGGCCCCGCCCCTCCTCTACGCCCTGCGCTACCTGTCGAAGCGGCTGCGCAGCGCGACCCGGGAATCGGTCATCTTCAACAGCCATGTGCTGGGCGCGATGCAGGAGACGGTCCAGGGGATCGCCATCGTCAAGGCCTTCACCATGGAAGAGGAGCTGGAGCGCAAGGTCCAGGCGACGATCGCGGCTGCCGAAAAGCGCTCCAACCGGATCGCGCGGCTGAGCGAACGCACCTCGCCGCTGACGGAAACCTTTGCCGGCGTGGCGATTTCCAGCGTGCTCGCCTATGCCGCCTTCCGCTCGATCTATGGCGGCGTGCTGCCAGGCGCCTTCTTCTCGTTCGTCGCAGCACTTCTGATGGCCTACGAGCCGGCCAAGCGGCTCGCCAAGCTGCAGGTGCAGATGGAACGCGCCGTGGTCAATGCGCGGATGATCTACGAAATCCTGGACATGCAGACCCACCAGCGCGACAAGACCGGCGCCGCCGATCTCAAGGTGACCGAGGCGCGCATCGAATTCCGCGGCGTCAAGTTCGCCTATGGCAATGGCGAAGCGGTGCTCAAGGGCATCGATTTCGTCGCCGAGGGCGGCAAGACCACTGCGCTGGTCGGGCCGTCGGGCGCCGGCAAGTCGACGGTGATCACCCTCATCCCGCGCTTCTACGACCCCCTCGAGGGCGAGATCCTGATCGACGGGCAGAACATTGCCGACGTCACCAAGGCGTCGCTGCGCAAGCACCTCGCCTATGTCTCGCAGCAGCCCTATCTGTTCGAAGGCTCGATCCGCGACAACATCCGCTACGGCCGGCCGGAAGCGACCGACGCCGAGATCGAGGAAGCCGCACGGCTTGCCTATGCGCACGACTTCATTCTCGCCCAGCCACTCGGCTACGATACGCCGGTCGGCGAGAACGGCGTGACGCTGTCCGGCGGCCAACGCCAGCGGCTGTCGATCGCCCGCGCGCTGGTGCGCAACGCGCCGATCCTGCTGCTCGACGAGGCGACATCGGCGCTCGACACCGAATCCGAGGCCGCGGTGCAGAAGGCCCTCGACGAGGCCATGACCGGCCGCACCGTGGTCGTCATCGCGCATCGGCTGTCGACCATCCGGCGCGCCGACAAGATCATCGTCATGCAGGCCGGCACGATCGCCGAAGAAGGCTCGCATGACGAGCTTGCACAGCGTCCGGACGGGCTTTACGCTCGCCTGAACCAGCTGCAACCCACCGCCGCCACGGACGACTTCATCTAAGGACAGCCGATTGCCATGCAGGATGCTATGAAACTTGTCGTGGTGGGGGCCGGGGGCCGAATGGGCCAGACGCTCGCCCGCGTCATCCACGCGAGCGAAGGCGTCGTCCTGCATGCTGCCGTCGCGCGGCAGGGCTCGAACCTGATCGGCCGCGACGCCGGCGAGATCGCCGGCCTCGGCACGATCGGGGTTGCGATCACCGACGACCCGCTTGCAGCCTTCCTCGATGCCGATGGCGTGATCGACTTCACCTCGCCGCAGACGTCGACTGAATATGCCGGGCTCGCGGCGCAGGCGCGCATCGTCCACGTGATCGGCACCACCGGCTGCCTGCCGGTGCACGACGCCAGGATCGAGGCGGCTTCCCGCCATGCGCGGATCGTCAAATCCGGCAATATGAGCCTCGGCGTCAACCTGCTCTCGGTGCTCGTGCAACAGGCCGCCCGCGCCCTCGATGCGGCGGGCTGGGACATCGAGGTGCTGGAAATGCACCACAAGCACAAGGTCGACGCACCCTCCGGCACGGCGCTTCTTCTCGGCGAAGCGGCGGCGCGCGGGCGCGGCGTCGATCTCGCCTCCCATTCGGTTCGGGTGCGCGACGGCCATACCGGCGCACGTGAGACCGGCTCGATCGGCTTTGCCACGCTGCGCGGCGGCTCGGTGGTCGGCGAACACTCGATCATTCTCGCCGGCGAGGGCGAGCTGGTGACGCTCAGCCACAGCGCCGGCGACCGCTCGATCTTTGCGCGCGGCGCGGTCAAGGCGGCGCTCTGGGCGCGCGACCAGAAACCCGGTCTCTATTCGATGCTCGACGTGCTCGGGCTGTCTTCTTCCATCTGACATCAATGCGGAGGATTTTCCGATGAGTGGTACCCTTGTGCTCGTGCGCCACGGCCAGAGCGAATGGAATTTGAAGAACCTGTTCACCGGCTGGAAGGACCCCGGTCTGACCGAGCTCGGTGTGCAGGAAGCCAATGCCGGCGGCAAGGCGCTTGCCGACTACGGCATCAAGTTCGACATCGCCTTCACCTCGGCGCTGTCGCGTGCCCAGAGGACCTGCCAGATCGTGCTCGACAATGTCGGCCAGCCGACCCTCGAGACGATCCGCGACGAAGCGCTCAACGAGCGCGACTACGGCGATCTCTCCGGCCTCAACAAGGATGACGCCCGCGCCAAGTGGGGCGAGGAGCAGGTGCATGTGTGGCGCCGCTCCTACGACGTTCCGCCGCCGGGCGGCGAGAGCCTGCGCGACACCGGCGCCCGCGTCTGGCCCTATTACATGACGGAAATCCTGCCGCGCGTCCTGCGGGGCGAGACGGTGCTGGTCGCGGCGCACGGCAATTCGCTGCGCGCGCTCGTCATGGTGCTCGACCGCCTGTCGAAGGAGGAGATCCTCAAGCTCAACCTCGCGACCGGCGTGCCGATGGTCTACAAGCTCAAGGCCGACTCGACCGTGGCGTCGAAGGAAGTCCTGGGCGACATGTCGGGCGCGCACTGAGGCGCCCTCAATCCATCAATTCGTGATGGTGAACTCGACGCGGTCAGCGGGAAACCGGGTGACCGCGTATTGTATCGGCAGATCCTGCATGTCGGTGTTGAGCGCGCGGGTGACCAGCACGATCGCGCCCGGCGTCAGCGCCAGTTGCGCGACGTCGTCGGGCTCGGCATGGGTGGCGGAAACTTCCGTGACCGCCCGCAGATAGTCATCCACGCCGTATTCGCGCAGTGCGCGGGTGACCGATCCCGTCCGGCGAAACGCCTCGTCTATGCCTTTGAAACGCCCGGCCGGAAACCAGACGGTCGAGCGCGACAAAGCCCGGCCGTCGGCCTTACGCAGCACGTCGAGCCGAATGACCTGGGTCTGTGGCTCCAGCGCCAGCCATTTCGCCAAGTCGGTTCCGGCAGCCTCGAGGACCGACGATAGCAGCAGCCCCTCAAGGCCCCTCGCCTGATCGCCGATGCCCTCGGTGAAGCGGGTGCGCCTGGCGATCGGGAAGGTGAACTTGTCCTTCCGGTCGATCATCGTGCCACGCCCCTGCACGGCGCGCACGATCCCTTCCTGACCCAGCGCCGCCAGCGCGCTTCGCACCGTGTGACGATTGACCCCGAACTGTTCGGCAAGCTGCGTTTCGGGTGGCACCATGCCCGTCGCGTCAAAGTCCCCTTGCGCAATGGAGGCGCGGATGCGGTCAGCGATCTGGCGCCATAGCGCCACGCCCTTTTGTCGTTCCATCGATTTCTGCTGTGTCATGTCACACGCTTGTCACGCCCGATTGCTAGCCATAGAGTAACTTGTATGGTTGTCTATATTACTAGACATTTTGAGGCCTGACAATGGAAGCTAGACGGGAAAACGCAGAAATCCAGAAGCCCGAGCGCAAGCGCGTCGTGGACCTGCTGGCGCGCGCCGAAATCCAGGACCTGACCCGCGTGTGGGACGCCCTGCCGCAACAGCCCGAGATGCAGATGCTGCGCGGGCCGGAGATCGGGCTCGTCATGGTGCGCGGACGGATCGGCGGCGGCGGCGCGCCCTTCAACCTTGGCGAAGCCACGGTGAGCCGGGCGACCGTGCGGCTGGACAATGGCCTGGTGGGGCATGGCCACGTGCTCGGCGCCAATCTCAAGCGCGCCAAACTCGCGGCTGTCTTCGACGCGCTCTGGCAGGACCCGGCGCATCGCCCCCTGATCGAGGCACAGTTGCTGCAGCCGGTCGCGACACGGATTGCAGACGAGAAGCAGAAGAAAACGGAGGAAGTGGCTGCAACGCGCGTCGACTTCTTCACCATGGTGCGGGGAGAGGACTGATGAACCCGAAGATCGAAGCCCTGACCGGCGGTTTCGCCGAACCTGTGCATCAGGCCCAGAGCGTGTTCCGCATGATGATGGACTGCCTGTCCCGGCCAGGAACAATCCAGTCCATCCTGCCGGAGGTCGAACCGCCGAAGCCGATGGGCGTCGCCGCCGGTGCAATCGCGCTGACGCTTCTTGACCACGACACGCCGGTCTGGCTGACGCCCGGCCTTGCCAAGTCGCCAGTGGCTGAGTGGATCGGATTCCACACCGGCGCGCCCCTCACCCGGGAAAAATCGGAAGCACGCTTCGCCTTTGCCGAGGCCGGCGCGGCGTTCTCCTCCTTCGGTCTTTTCGCCACCGGCACCCAGGAATATCCCGATCGCTCGACGACCATCGTGCTGGAGGTGACGAGCCTCGACAAGGGCCCGGCGCTGACGCTCTCCGGCCCCGGCATCCGAAACAGCGCGGCCATCGCACCATTCGGCCTGCCCGAGATGTTCCTGCGGCAATGGGCCGACAATCGCGCCCATTTTCCGCGCGGCGTCGACGTCGTGCTGACAGCCGGTCACCAGATGCTCGGCCTGCCGCGCACCTGCAAGATCACGCCCAAGGAGGTTTGAGACCATGTATGTTGCCGTCAAGGGCGGGGAAGCCGCCATCGACAATGCACATCGACTGCTGGCCGACCGTCGGCGCGGCGACCGTTCACTGCCGGCGCTGACCATCGACCAGATCGTCGAACAGCTCGGCCTCGCCGTCGATCGCGTCATGGCGGAAGCCTCGCTGTTCGACCGGGCGCTGGCGGCTCTCGCCGTCAAGCAGGCGCGCGGCGACATGATCGAGGCGATCTTCCTGCTGCGCGCCTATCGCACCACCCTGCCGCGTTTCGGCTATAGCGTGCCGCTCGACACCGGCCGCATGCAGATCGAGCGGCGGATTTCGGCGACCTACAAGGACCTGCCCGGCGGCCAGCTGCTGGGACCGACCTTCGACTATACCCATCGCCTGCTCGACACGTCGCTGCTCGAAGACGGCGCGGTTGCCCAGCCGGCGCATAAGGAACCACTTTGCGAGGCGGTGATGCGCGTCTCCGAAATTCTGGCCGAGGAAGGCTTGATCGAGGCGGACGGCGACATGCCCGAGGATCACCTCGCCGGCGACATCACCCGCGAGCCGATCGAATTTCCGATGGAACGCGACACGCGGCTCCAGGCGCTTGCCCGCGGCGACGAGGGTTTTCTGCTGGCGCTCGCCTATTCGACCCAGCGCGGCTACGGACGCACCCATCCGTTCGTCGGCGAAATCCGCATCGGCGAAGTCGAAGTGGAGCTGGACGTTGCAGAACTCGGCTTTGCCGTCTCTCTCGGCGACATCCGCGTCACCGAATGCCAGATGGTCAACCAGTTCATGGGATCGGCCAAGGCGCCGCCGCAGTTTACGCGGGGCTATGGCCTGGTGTTTGGCCAGAGCGAGCGCAAGGCGATGGCCATGTCGCTCGTCGATCGGGCTCTGCGCGCCACCGAGTTCGGCGAGGACATCGTCGCCCCGGCGCAGGACGAGGAATTCGTCATTTCACATTCCGACAATGTGCAGGCGACCGGTTTCGTCGAGCACCTGAAACTGCCGCACTATGTCGACTTCCAGGCCGAGCTCGATCTGGTGCGCCGCATGCGGGGCGAGTTCGAGGCGTCCCGGCGCAATGGCCAGGCCAGCCACGCCGAGGCGGCGGAATGACCGGGTTTCACTCAATCGCGGTTCTGTTCGTTGAACCAGTAAGCGCTGCCGACGGTCGAGGCGATCATGACCGTAACAATGATCGTGAGCATGACACTGATTTCCATATCCACTACCTCCTTCTGATCCAGGACAACGCCCGATGACGCAGGAAGTTTCGCAGTATTCAGGTCTGGCGAGTTATAATTTTGCCTATCTGGACGAACAGACCAAGCGGATGATCCGCCGCGCGATCCTGAAGGCGATCGCCATCCCCGGCTACCAGGTGCCCTTCGCATCGCGTGAAATGCCCATGCCCTATGGCTGGGGCACGGGCGGCGTGCAGGTGACCGCCTCGATCATCGGCCAGCAAGACGTGCTGAAGGTGATCGACCAGGGCGCCGACGACACGACCAATGCCGTCTCGATCCGCGCCTTCTTCCAGAAGGTCGCCAATGTCGCCGTTACCACCCATACGAGGGAAGCGACGATCATCCAGACGCGCCACCGCATTCCGGAAGAAAAGCTCCAGGAAAACCAGGTGCTGGTCTACCAGGTGCCAATTCCGGAACCCCTGCGCTTCCTCGAGCCGCGCGAGACCGAGACGCGCAAGATGCATGCGCTCGAGGAATACGGCCTGATGCACGTCAAGCTCTACGAGGACATCGCCAAGAACGGCCGCATCGCCACGACCTATGCCTATCCGGTCAAGGTTGCCGGCCGCTATGTCATGGACCCCTCGCCGACGCCGAAGTTCGACAATCCGAAGATGCACATGTCGGAGGCGCTGCAGCTGTTCGGCGCGGGCCGCGAGAAGCGCATCTACGCGGTTCCGCCGTTCACCGAAGTGGTGAGCCTCGATTTCGAGGATCATCCCTTCGAGATCCAGACCTTCGACAAGCCCTGCGCGCTTTGCGGCGCCGAGCAGGTCTATCTCGACGAAGTCATTCTCGACGACAAGGGCGGGCGCATGTTCGTCTGCTCCGACACCGATCACTGCGAGGAACGCCGCGAGCATGGCCACGTGGGCCATCTGGGCGTGGCAAAGGAGGCCGCCGAATGAGCGACACGCCGCTTCTCAAGGTCCGCGACCTTTCAAAATTCTACGGCAAGCGCATCGGCTGCAGCAATGTCGCCTTCGACCTTTGGCCCGGCGAAGTGCTGGCGATCGTCGGCGAGTCGGGTTCCGGCAAGACCACCTTGCTCAACTGCCTGTCCACCCGGCTGATGCCGACCACCGGCAGCGTCGAATACCACATGCGCGACGGCGGCTACCGCGACCTCTATCACATGAGCGAGGCCGAGCGACGCTTCCTGATGCGCACCGACTGGGGCTTCGTCCACCAGAACCCGGCCGACGGGCTGCGCATGACGGTTTCGGCCGGCGCCAATGTCGGCGAGCGGCTGATGGCCATAGGCAACCGGCACTACGGCAATATCCGCGGCACGGCCAGCGACTGGCTGGAACGCGTCGAGATCAGCACCGACCGCATCGACGATCAGCCGCGCGCCTTTTCCGGCGGCATGCGCCAGCGCCTGCAGATCGCCCGCAATCTGGTGACCGGCCCGCGCCTCGTCTTCATGGACGAGCCGACCGGCGGCCTCGACGTCTCGGTGCAGGCGCGCCTGCTCGACCTGGTGCGCGGCCTCGTCAACGACCTCGGCCTGTCAGCCATCGTGGTTACCCACGACCTCGCGGTGGCGCGCCTGCTGTCGCACCGGATGATGGTGATGAAGGACGGGCATGTGATCGAGCAGGGCCTGACCGACCGCGTCCTCGACGACCCGCGCGAGCCCTATACCCAGCTGCTCGTCTCTTCGATCCTGCAAGTCTGAAGCCTCAAGAGGAAATCCCCATGGCCACGCCCCTCGTCGTCTCGGAAGTCTCCAAGAGCTTCACCATGCACCTGCGCGACGGCCTCCGCCTGCCGGTGGTCGCCAATGTCTCCTTCTCGGTCGCCTCCGGCGAATGCGTCGTGCTCGGCGGTCCGTCGGGTATCGGCAAGAGCTCGATCCTGAAAATGCTCTACGGCAATTATGCCGTGGATGCAGGCCAGATCCTGATCAAGCACAAGGACCGCATCATCGACATCGCCAGCGCCGATCCGCGCTCCGTGCTGGAAGTCCGCCGCGCCACGCTCGGTTATGTCAGCCAGTTCCTGCGCACCGTGCCGCGCGTCGCCACCATCGACGTGGTCGCAGAACCGCTGGTCGCCCGCGGCGTTGCTGCGGAACAGGCGCGCGAGCGCGCCGCGGAACTGTTGGAAAAGCTCAATCTGCCGCGCGATCTCTGGCAGTTGCCGCCCGCCACCTTCTCCGGCGGCGAGCAGCAGCGCGTCAACATCGCCCGCGGCTTCATCACTGATCACCGCATCCTGCTGCTCGACGAGCCGACAGCCTCGCTCGATGCCGCCAACCGCGCCGTCGTGGTCGAGATGATCCGCGCCAAGAAGGCCGCCGGCGTGGCGTTGCTCGGCATCTTCCACGACGAGGAAGTGCGCGAGGCCGTCGCCGACCGCGTTCTCGACGTTTCGCAGTTCTCGCCGCGGAAGGTCGCCGCATGAGCAGGAAACTCGGGCTTGAGCCGTACATCCACGAAAGCGCCCGTGTGTCGAATTCGACGCTCGGCCGCTACACCGAGGTCTCCGAGCGTTGCCGCCTGGATGAGGTCGTCATGGGCGACTATTCCTACATCATGCAGGACGGCTCGGTGTGGTGCGCGCAGATCGGCAAGTTCGCCAATATCGCGGCGGCCGTGCGCATCAACGCCACCAATCACCCGACCTGGCGCGCGACGCTGCACCATTTCACCTATCGCGCCGCGGACTATTTCGATGGCGCGGAGAACGATCACGACTTCTTCGAATGGCGCAGGGAAAACCGCGTCACGATCGGCCATGACGTGTGGATCGGCCATGGCGCAACCGTGCTGCCCGGCGTCACCGTCGGCAATGGTGCGGTGATCGGCGCCGGCGCCGTCGTCTCGAAGGACGTCCCCGCCTACACGATCGTCGGCGGGGTTCCGGCCAGACTGATCCGCGAACGCTTTGCGCCGGACACGGTCGCCCGCATGGAAAGGCTTTCGTGGTGGGACTGGGACCACGACCGGCTGTTTGCCGCGCTCGGCGATTTCCGGGCCCTGGAGGCTGAGGAATTCGTCGAGAAATATTCCTGATCGTCGTTTTTCTTCAGTATCTTACACGATTTTACATTTCCTACACAAATCTGACATTCGTGCTTCATGGGTGCTCGCTAAAGCCTGTTCCGACCCCACGGACATGACGTCGAAAGAACAGACATGAAATTCCAGCTGAAGAATGTCACCCGCAAGTTCGGCCAGCATGTCGCCGTCGATGGCGTGAATGTCGACATCGAACCGGGCGAGATGGTGGGCGTCATCGGTCGCTCCGGCGCCGGCAAGTCCACCCTGCTCAGGATGATCAACCGGCTGGTCGATCCCACGTCCGGTTCGATCCATTTCGGCGACGTCGAGGTCTCGGCCCTCAAGGGTGCGGGCCTGCGCAACTGGCAGCGCGACTGCGCGATGATCTTCCAGCAGTTCAACCTGGTACCGCGCCTCGACGTGTTGACCAATGTGCTGCTCGGCCGTCTCAACCATCGCCCGACCGCACTCAGCATCCTCAACATCTTCTCGCGCGAGGAGCGGATCATGGCGATCGCCGCGCTCGAGCGCCTCGGCATCGAGCAGACCGCGCTCCAGCCGGCGGGCACATTGTCCGGCGGCCAGCAGCAGCGCGTCGCGATCGCCCGCGCCCTGATGCAGGGGCCGAAGGTCGTGCTGGCCGACGAGCCGATCGCCTCGCTCGATCCGCTTAATGCCAAGATCGTCATGGATGCCCTGCGCGACATCAACGAGCGCGAAGGCATCACCGTCGTCACCAACCTGCACACGCTCGACACGGCGCGCAACTACTGCTCCCGCATCATCGGCATGGCGCAGGGCTGCGTCGTGTTCGACGGCACGCCGGACCAGCTGACCGCCGATACGGTCCGGGAGATCTACGGCTCGGACAGCCATGGCGCCGGCATCGACGAGAGCATGACCTCGACAAGCATCCGAATCCCCAGCGCCGCGGCCTTGTCCGGCGCTCCCGCATCCCCCGGTTTCAGGACCCTGGCCGTCGCCGAGGCCTGAGATCACGACGATCGACCGCCCGCGTGAAGGGCACTTCATTGATCAGAAAAGGTTCCGGCCCGCCCGGACAACAGGAGAGAAACTCATGCTGAAGAAGACCCTTCTTGCCGCCGTGGCGCTCGTGTCGCTCGCCGGCGTCGCCGCTGCCGAAGATCTCAAGGAATTCCGCATCGGCATTCTCGGCGGCGAAAACGAAGCCGACCGCCTGCGCAACTTCCAGTGCATGACCGAAAAGCTGCCGTCCGTTCTCGGCGTCGAAAAGGTCTCGCTGTTCCCCGCCGCCGACTATGACGGCGTCGTCCAGGGCCTGCTCGGCGGCACGCTCGACTACGCCGAACTCGGCGCCTCGGCCTTCGCCAAGGTGCATCTCGCCAAGGCCGACGCCGTCGAGCCGATCCTGACCACCGTCCAGACCGACGGCTCGACCGGCTATTACTCGATCATGGTTGCCCGCAAGGACTCGGGCATCACCAAGCTCGAAGACATGAAGGGCAAGAAGCTCGGCTTCGCTGACCCGGATTCCACCTCCGGCTACCTCGTACCGCTGGTCACCCTTCCGGAAGCCGTCGGCGGCCCGGTCAAGGAATTCTTCGGCGAGACCGGCTTCGGCGGCGGCCATGAGAACCTCGTCCTCGAAGTCCTCAAGGGCACCTTCGTTGCCGGCACCACCTGGGGTTCGGGCGTTGGCGAGTTCAAGGACGGCTACACTTCGGGCAACCTGAAGAAGATGGTCGACAAGGGCATCCTGAACATGGACGACCTCGTCGAACTCTGGAAGTCCCCGCTGATCCCGAACGGCCCGGTCGTCGTTCGCGCTTCGATGAACGAAGACATGAAGACCAAGTTCAAGACCTTCATGATGGAACTGCCGAAGTCTGACCCGGCCTGCTTCTCGGCCATCCAGGGCGGTGACTTCGCCGGCTTCACCGAAGTCAACGTCGACTTCTACAAGCCGATCATCGACGCCCGCAAGGCCACCATCGGCGGCTGATCCGCAGCCATGAACAGGAAACGCCGGACGACTGCTCGTCCGGCGTTTTTCTTGGGGCGAGCCGGCTCGCCTGTCCTGCCGCAAGGGGAAAGACATGACGTTTTCGACAACGCCTTTGCTGGGCGAGAACGGTTCGCTCGTCGAGCGGCACTGGCAACAGCTCGCGGCGAAGCGGCGCCTCTATTCCCTCTTCGGCCTGGGACTGTTTCTTGTCGTGGTCAGCGGCTCGCTCTGGTTCGCCAACGAAACCAATTCCGGCAAGTTCTTCGACCGTATCCCGTACTTCTTCGATTTCATCGAAGACCTCCTGCCGCGCGACGGCATGGAGGTTTTCCGCGCTCTTTTCGACCTGCCCTCGCCCTATGACGACGGCAGCATGAAATACAACTATCCGGAGGGCCGTCTCTATATCACCGAGACGCTCTACATACCCGAATACATTCACAAGATGGTCGAGACCGTCAACATCGCCATCCTGTCAACCCTGATCGGCCTGCTGATCGGTTTCTGCCTGTCGTTTCTCGCCGCCCGCAACATGATGACGAACCCGTGGATCCGCGGCACCGCGCGCCGGATCATGGAACTGCTGCGCGCCTTTCCCGAGGTCGTCATCGCCGGCTTCTTCCTGGCCGTCTTCTCGCTCGGGCCTATTCCGGCGATCATCGCCGTGTCGATCCACACGATCGGCGCGCTCGGCAAGATGTTCTTCGAGGTCATCGAGAATGCCGACATGAAACCGGATGAAGGGTTGAAGGCGGTTGGCGCCAACTGGTTCGAGCGCGTCTGGTTCGGCATGGTGCCGCAGGTCATGCCGAACTTCATGAGCTATTTCCTGCTGCGGCTCGAGATCAACGTGCGCGCCTCGACCATCATCGGTGCTGTCGGCGGCGGCGGCATCGGCGAGCTGCTTCGGCTTTCGATCGGCCAGGGCCATGAAGCCAAGACGCTCGCGATCGTGCTGCTGCTTCTGTGCACCATCATCGTCGTCGACCAGTTTTCCGCCTGGCTGCGCCGCAAGCTTGTCGGCGAGCAGGCCTTCCAGACCATCCAGTGAGGACCACGTCCATGCAAACCATGAACATGAACGAACTGGAGGCGATCGCCGCCCGCCATCCCGGCATCCTGCAGCGGTCCGTCTGGCAGCGTTTCAAGGTCGGCTTCATCGCCGGCGGCGTCATTCTCTATTTCGTCTTCGCCTGGTGGTTCTTTTCGATCGGCAAGGTCGTTTCCAACGCCAACTGGTCGATCGCCGGCTCCTACCTCGCCGACTGGGTTTCCTATGAGGTGCGTCCGGACATTTCGATCGCCGCAGACGGGGCGATGAAGATCACCTATCCCCGCTTCGACCCGCTCGGCCCCAATGCCAATCCGGACTGGCTGAAGGCCACGCGGGAAACAGTGAGCCGCACTGCGTCGGCACTTGCGACTCCCAACGCCGCAGCCGCTGCGCCGGCAAAGTCCTCGAGCTTCAGCTTCATGGCGCCTGCGGCGACCACAGCCAAGGCCGACGCGAACGCACAGGAAGCGATCGCTCCGCAAGTCCGGCAGGAAGAGATCGTCACCCAGGCCCTGGTGGAGATGGGCACCGCCCGCACGGTCGAGATCATGCCCGACCGGGTCGTGCTGGTGCGGGACGGCGAGACGCTCATGCTGGATCTCAATGGAGCCCGCGATACCGTCGATGCCACGACGGCGCTTCCCGACTGGGCCGAACAGCGCCAGCCCGGGGCAAAGGTGGTGGCAAGCTTCGGCCTGTCAGGCTGGGTCGAGGTCCAGGCGGACAAGGTCAAGATCCGCAAGCGCTTCTTCGGCTGGGAGAATTTCTTCTTCGACACCAATTCCGCCTATTTCGACAGGAGCCTCGGGGAAGTCGCCGGACTGGTCTTCTCCGGCGAACGCCTTGATCCGGGCCAAAGCAATCTCTCGCTCGCCTGGAACGACATTCTCTACAATCCGTCATGGCAGCATCTCGACGTCTGGACAAAGATGCTTCAGACCATCGTGATGGCATTCATCGGCACGCTGTTCGCCTCGATCGTCGCATTTCCGCTGTCCTTCATCGCCGCCCGCAATATCCTGCGCAACGGCTTCGTGAACCAGCTGACCAAGCGGTTCTTCGACTTTCAGCGCTCCGTGGACATGCTGATCTGGGCGCTGTTCTTCACCCGCGCCTTCGGTCCCGGACCACTCGCGGGCATGTCGGCGATCTTTTTCACCGACACCGGAACGCTTGGAAAGCTCTACTCCGAGGCGCTGGAGAACATCGACGACAAGCAGCGCGAAGGGGTCAAGTCCGTCGGCGCCACACCGCTCGCGGTCCAGCGTTTCGGCGTGCTGCCGCAGGTCCTGCCGCTCTTTGCATCGCAGGCGCTGTATTTCTGGGAATCCAACACCCGCTCGGCCACCATCATCGGCGCCGTCGGCGCCGGCGGTATCGGCCTGAAGCTGTGGGAAGCGATGCGAACGAACTCCGACTGGGAGAATGTCGCCTATATGGTCGTGCTGATCCTGATCGTCGTCTTCATCTTCGACGGCATCTCGAATGCGCTGCGCTCGCGCCTGATGGGAACGAAGCACTGATTTCGAAGGCCACACCCTTGCCGTATCATCAATCTGTCATGCTGTTCGGCTAGCGAGACCGACTTGCACCCCGCCCCGGAAACGTCATTGTGGCGGCGACCAATCATACGAGGACATCTCCCTTGCGCTATGCGCTCTATTTCACGCCTCCCGCCGACGATCCCCTGACCCGGAGCGCGGCTGCCTGGCTCGGCCGCGACGCTTTTTCCGGGAAGACCGTCGCGATCGAGGCGGCGGATGCGTTTCCGGCCGAGACCATGGCGAGCCTCACCGAGGATCCCCGGCGCTACGGATTCCATGCGACGATCAAGGCACCCTTCGAACTGGCCGAAGGCCAGAGCGAAGACATGCTGGCCGAGCGCTTCAGGGCATTTTGCGCCTCCCGCGCAGCCTTCGACATACCATCCATCGTGGTCGGCCAGCTCGGGCCGTTCTTAGCACTGATCCCGGCGGAGACGCACCCGCCGCTGCAGGACTTCGCGGCGGCCGTGGTCGAGGCCTTCGAACCGTTTCGCGCACCGCTCAGCGACGCCGACATCGCTCGGCGCAAGCCCGAGCGTCTGGGCGAGGCCCAGCGCGCGCATTTGCTGCGCTGGGGCTATCCTTACGTCATGGAGGAATTTCGCTTCCATATGACACTGACCGGCCCGGTCGAGCCCACGCAGGCGGATGCGATGCGCCAGCATGCCTCCACCCGCTTTGCCGCCTTCACCGACAAACCGCTCCGCATCTCCGGCCTCGCGCTCTTCGTCGAGCGGCAAAGAGGTACGCCCTTCACCGTCCACGCCTGGCAGCCGCTCACCGGCGCCTGAACCATCGAAAGTCGATCGCATGTCCGCCGAGACCATTCTTTCAAATGCCCGCATCGTTCTTGAAGACCAAGTCGTCGAAGGCTCCATCCAGATCCGCGACGGCCGCATCGCCGACATTTCGGAAGGCCCGATGCGCACCGGCGAGGATTTCGGCGGCGACTACCTGATCGCCGGCCTCGTCGAGTTGCACACCGACCACCTCGAATCGCACTACTCGCCGCGCCCGGGCGTGCGGTGGAACAAGACTTCGGCGATCCAGGCCCATGACGCCCAGGTGGCGACCGCCGGCATTACCACCGTGTTCGACTGCCTGCGCATGGGCTCGGACGAGGATGGCGGCTTCAGCCAGGGCGAGATGCGCGAGATGGCTGACGCCATCCAGGCGGCCGAGCGAGAGGACCGGCTGCGGGCGGAGCACCTGATCCATCTGCGCTGCGAGGTTTCCGCTGCCGACGTGCTCGACCATTTCTCCGATTTCGAGACCGACCCTTACGTGCGGCTGGTGTCGCTGATGGACCATGCGCCGGGGCAGCGACAGTTCCAGACGATGGAACAGTACACGCTCTACTACAAGACGAAGCGCGGGCTGTCGGAAGAGGCCTTCGCCCATTTCGTCGCCCGCCGGCAGGAATCCTCGGCGAAATATGCAGCCCCCCACCGCGACGCGCTGGCACGCGTCTGCGCCGCGCGCGGCATCACGGTGGCCAGCCATGACGACGCGACCCTCGACCATGTCGAGGAGGCCAAGGGCTACGGCGTGCGGCTCGCCGAGTTCCCGACCAGCCTCGAGGCGGCGGATGCATCGCATCAGGCCGGCATGAGCGTGTTGATGGGCGCCCCGAACGTGGTGCGCGGCAAGTCGCATTCCGGCAATATTGCTGCGCGCGATCTCGCGAGCCTTGGCGTGCTGGACGTGCTTTCCTCCGATTACGTGCCCCTCAGTCTCCTGCATGCTCCCTTCGTCCTCGCGGACGATTTCGACGGCATCAGCCTGCCGCAGGCGCTCGCCATGGTCACCTCGACCCCGGCACGGACCGTCGGCCTGGAGGATCGCGGCCGGGTCGCTCCGGGCCTGCGCGCCGACCTGGTTCGCGTGCGGCGCGACGACGGCGTTCCGGTGGTGCGTTCGGTCTGGCGCGAGGGGCGCAGGGTCGCCTGATGGACAGCGGTTCCTCCCGACTGCGAATGAACAACCCGGCGGGCACGATGGTCGCCGTCGTCGGTCCGAGCGGCGCCGGAAAGGACAGCCTGATCCACATCGCCATGGCGCACTTTGCCAGGCAAGCCTGCGTCCACTTCGTCCAGCGGGTTATCACCCGTCCGGCCGATGCGGGCGGAGAACAGCACCTCGGCGTCTCGCCTGTCGAATTCGAGGCGATGCGGGAGCAAGGCGCTTTTGCGGTGGACTGGGACGCCCATGGCCTGAGCTACGGTATTCCGGCCTCGGTGCATGAAAAGCTGGCGCTCGGCCATCTGGTGATCGCCAACGGTTCGCGCTCAGCGCTCCCGAACTGGGCCAAGGCGTTTCCGTCGCTCCTGGTCATCAACGTCACCGCTTCGCCGGAGGTTCTCGCCGAGCGGCTGGTCGCCCGCGGCCGCGAAAGCCGCGAGGAGATCCTTGAGCGGCTGAAGCGTGGCTCGCTAAAGGTCGAGGGCGGCTATGACGTGGTCGACGTCGACAATAGCGGTGCGCTGGCAGACGCAGGCGCGAAGCTGATCGCGACCCTCGAGGCGGTCCTGGCCCGCCGCGCCGGGACCTGAGCCCGACGGTCAGCCGGGCTCGCCGATGCGTTCGACCGATGCGAGCAGCGATGCGGCATGGGAAAGCGCCGTCGCCGCTGCCTCGATCATCTGCGGCAGGATCAGCCATTCGAGCGTCCAGGCGCTGCCGGAGCGCTCCTGCTCGTGCACCAGCGCCTGATGCAGGCCGGCAACCTGGGTGGCATTGTAACGCGCCAGCGTCACCAGAACCTCGGCCAGAACCGGATTGCGCTTGTGCGGCATGGCCGACGATCCGCCGCCGCCGGACAGCTCGATCTGATCGATGCCATTCTGCGCCATCAGGGTGACATCGACGCCCACCTTGCCGAGCGCGCCGGTAATCCGCGACAGGAAGGATGCGAAATCGGCGATCCGGTCGCGATCGGTGTGGGGCACGTAGCTTGGCACCGCAAGACCGAGTTCCGCTGCCAGGGCCGTGCAAACCGGGTCGATCCTGTCACCGAATTTCTCAGCCGTGCCGGCAGCGCCAGCCAAAGACAGGATGAGCAGCCGATCGGCCATGGCAGGAAGGGTGGCAGCCAGCTGGGCCAGCGCCTTGCGCCAGACCAGGAGCCGGTCGCCGACCTCGATCACGATCGCCGCCTGCATGCGGGACCGCGCCATCAGGGGCCGGTCTCCGAAGCGCTCGATGAGATCGGCGAGAAGGTTGTCGACCAGCTCGAACCGGCGTTGCAGCAGGGCGAAGACCGGCTTCAGTTTCAGCGCCAGCGCGGTGTCGATGACATCCTGCGTCGTCGCGCCGAAGTGCAGTGCAGATGCCGCCTCTCCGCCGGCCGCTTCGCGCATCTGCGCGACCAGATCGGGGACCGGGACGCCGTCCCTGAGCGTCGCCTGGGCCAGGCGCCCCATATCGGGCTCGAAGCGCATGAGCGAAGCGTCGATCGACGCGGCATCCTTCGCATCGATCAGTCCGTGAGCGGCCCCCGCATGTGCGAGCGCCACCTCGAAGGCGAGCATTGCAGCGAGATCCGCCCTTTCCCCGAGCATGTCGGCGATCTCGGTATCGGCGAGAAGACGGGCAAAATAGGGCAGAAACGTCAGCGCCATGGCTCAGACCCGCTCCAGCGCCACGGCAATGCCCTGGCCGACGCCGATGCACATGGTCGACAGCGAATAGCGGCCGCCGGTAAGCGCCAGTTCGAGCGCCGCCGTGCCGGCGATGCGGGCGCCAGACATACCGAGCGGGTGGCCAAGGGCAATCGCCCCACCATTCCTGTTGACGCGCGGGTCGTCGTCGTCAATGCGCAGCAGGCGCAGCGTCGCCAGCCCCTGGGAGGCGAAGGCCTCGTTGAGTTCGATGACGTCGAACTGTTCCTGGCGCAGGCCGAGCCGGGCCATCAGCTTCTGCGAGGCCGGCGCCGGGCCGATGCCCATGATCCGCGGCGGAACACCGGCGGCAGCGCCGCCCAGAACGCGGGCGATCGGGGTCAGGCCATGCTTGCGGGCTGCGGCTTCCGAGGCAATGATCAGCGCGGCCGCGCCGTCATTGACGCCGGAGGCATTGCCGGCCGTCACTGTGCCGCCTTCGCGCTTGAACGGGGTGCCGAGCTTGGCGAGCGTTTCGATCGTCGTTGCGCGCGGATGCTCGTCGCGATCGACGACCACCGCATCGCCCTTGCGTTGGGGAATGGTCACCGGGGTGATCTCCTTTGCCAGCCGCCCGTTCTGCTGGGCGGCCGAGGCCTTGGCCTGCGAGCGGACGGCGAAGGCGTCCTGGTCCTCGCGGCTGACATGATAGTCTTCCGCAACGTTCTCGCCGGTCTCGGGCATCGAGTCGACGCCGTACTGCTTCTTCATCAGCGGATTGACGAAGCGCCAGCCGATGGTCGTGTCGTGGATCTCGGCATGGCGCGAAAAGGCGGTCTCGGCCTTGGGCATGACGAAGGGCGCGCGCGACATGCTTTCGACGCCGCCGGCGATCATCAGGTCCGCTTCGCCCGCCTTGATGGCGCGGGCGGCGGCGATCACCGCGTCCATGCCTGAGCCGCACAGGCGGTTGATCGTGGTTCCGCCGAGACTGACCGGCAGCCCGGCGAGCAGCAGCGACATACGGGCGACGTTGCGATTGTCCTCGCCTGCCTGGTTGGCGCAACCGAAGATGACGTCATCCACCGCTTCGAAATCGAGGCCGCCATGCCGGGCCATCAAGGCTTTCAGCGGCACGGCGCCGAGGTCGTCTGCTCGCACCGACGAGAGCGAACCGCCGAACCGGCCGATCGGGGTGCGGACATAGTCGCAGATGAAGGCTTCGGTCATCAGATCATCCTTGCAGTTCGGGTACGACGAGGTCGGCTACGGGACCATCGACATGCAGGCCCGCGCCCGTCATGGCCTGAAGTTCCTCCATCGACATGCCGGCGAGCTTCTCGCGCACCACGAAGCGGCTCTTCACGATATCGATGACCGCGTGGCTCGTATAGACACGCGTGATACAGCCGACACCGGTCAGCGGGAAGGCACATTTCTCCACGAGCTTGGGCTCGCCCTTCTTCGTGACATGCTCGGTGATGACGAAGACCTGCTTTGCGCCATGCACGAGGTCCATCGCTCCGCCGACGGCGGGCACTCCCTTGGAGCCCACCCGCCAATTGGCCAGGTCGCCATTCTGGGCGACCTGGTACGCGCCGAGGATGGCGACATCCAGATGGCCGCCGCGCACCATGGCAAAGCTGTCGGCATGGTGAAAAAAGGAGGCGCCGGGCTTCAACGTCACGGCCTTCTTGCCGGCATTGATGAGGTCCCAGTCCTCTTCGCCGGGCGGTGGCGGCTCGCCGAAATTGAGGATGCCGTTCTCCGTGTGGAAGATCGCCTCGCGGCCGGACGGCTGGTAGCGGGCGACCATTTCCGGGAATCCGATGCCGAGATTGACATAGGCGCCGTCGGCAATGTCCTGGGCGGCGCGCCAGGCGATCTGGGCGTTGGAAAGCTTGATGTCTTCGCGTGTGTCGATGGTCATACGTAGGCCACTCCGGCTCGAATGAGTTCTTCTTCCTGCTGCGGATGAGGGATCTCCACGACGGAATTCACGAAGATCCCCGGCGTGATGACATGTTCCGGATCGATGCCTCCGGCGGGCAGCAGCCGCGACACCTGGGCGATCGTCCTGGCGGCGGCCATGCACATCAGCGGATTGAAATTGCGACCGGCCTTGTTGTAGGTGAGGTTGCCGTGGGTATCGCCGATCTGGCCCTTGACGATGGCAAAGTCGGCTTTCAGCCAGCGCTCCTGCACATAGGGACGGCCATCGAACTCGGTGATCGGCTTGCCCTCGGCGAGCTCCGTGCCGTAGGCGGTCGGCGTGTAGAAGGCCGGAATGCCGGCGCCACCGGCGCGGATCCGCTCGGCGAGCGTTCCCTGGGGGATAAGTTCGAGCTCGATCTCGCCGGCGAGATAGCGGTCGGTGAATGCGCGCGGATCGGACGAGCGCGGAAACGAGCAGATCATTTTCCGGACCATGCCCGCATCGATCATCGCGGCGATGCCGATGCGTCCGTTGCCGGCATTGTTGTTGATGACAGTCAGATCCTTCGGCCCCTTGTCGATCAGGGCATGGATCAGCTCGATCGGCGCGCCGGACCCGCCGAAGCCGCCGATCATCACGGTTGCTCCATCGCCGATATCGGCCACGGCCGCGGCCGCGTCTGAAACTGTCTTGTCCATGTGCACCCCCGTAGCGGCTCCGCGAGCCATGCCCGCCGACTTCGGCCGAAAGAAGTAAGCGGACCAAGGCTCGACGGCAACCAGTTTGTGCGTTATATGATATTTGTTCGAATATCGCACACAGCAGAGAAACAAACAGGGAAGCGGAATGATCAAGGAACGCGACATCATGGGAGGGCTGATGAAAGGCCTCAAGGTGATCGAGGCCTTCAGCGCCGAGCGACCACGGCTGTCGATCACCGAAGCCGCCGAGGCCGCGGGCCTCGATCGCGCCACCACCCGGCGCTGCCTGCTGACGCTCTCGGAAATGGGCTATGCGGCCTATGACGGGAAGTTCTTCACGCTGACGCCCCGCGTGCTCAGACTCGGAACAGGTTGCCTTGCGGCCATGCCCTTGCCGCGCATCGTGCAGCCGGTTCTCGACCGCCTGTCCCAGGAGATCGGCGAGAGCACGTCCGTTTCGATCCTCGACGAGAGCGAAATCGTCTATGTCGCGCGTGCCGCTCAGCGCCGGGTGATGTCGATCGCGCTGATGCCGGGTTCACGCCTGCCCGCCTACTGCACGTCGATGGGCCGCGTTCTGCTGGCGGCGCTGGATCCCGCAGAGGCAAGGCAGGTGCTGCAGGCATCCGCCCGGACAGCACGGACGGAGCGGACCGTGACAGATCTCGACGAACTGATGGCGATCCTCAAAGAGACACGCGAACAGGGTTACGCGCTGATCGACCAGGAGGTCGAACTGGGCCTGCGCTCCATAGCCGTGCCGCTGACGACGGCCCGCGGCCAGACCGTTGCCGCGCTCAATGTCGGGCTTGCCGCCGGCGCCGAACCCATGTCTGCGCTTGCAGCGCGTTATCTGCCGGCCTTGCGCAAGGTCCAGGCGGAACTTTCCCAGGTGCTCGCCTGACCTGAAGAACAGGCGGCGTTCGCGACCGTAATGACCGGCAGACAAACCCTGCCGGGCGACGCTAACATGTCGAAAAGGGTCCGGCAGTGCACCGGCGAAGGCGCACCGCGGTTCTGAAAGACTATCGTCAGATGTCGAAGAACACCGTCTCGTTCTCTCCTTGCAGATGGATGTCGAACCTGTAGGCATCGCCATCCCGCACGGCGATCAGGGTCGGCACGCGCACCTTGTGCTCGACGCGGGCCAGCACCGGATCGTCCGCATTGGCCTCCGCCTCGTCGGCAAAGTACATCCGTGTGTGCAGGCCGAGATTGATGCCGCGCGCCACGATCCAGATGGTGATGTGCGGCGCCATCAGCCTGCCGTCGGTGAACGGCACGCGACCCGGCTTGATCGTCTCGAAGACGTATTCGCCGGTATCCATGTCGGCCGGACAGCGGCCCCAGCCGAGGAAATTCGGATCGGCCCTTCCCCTGGTTTCCGACGGGCTGCTGTAAAGGCCGTTGGCATCGGCCTGCCAGATCTCGACCATGGCGTCCTTGAGCGGCGTGCCCGAACCGTCGATGACGCGGCCCTTGATCGTGATCCGCTCGCCGCGGGTCTTGTCATTCACAAGCGGACCGGAGCCGAGGTCCTTCTCATAGATTCCGGAGATGCCGGTGAAGTTCGGCATGCAGCCGATATGGACATAGGGACCGGCCGTCTGCGACGGGGATTCCTTCAGGTAGTTAAGCGGCTGTACCATGTCAGTTTCCCTCCATCCGGTTCTCGAACAGCGTCGAGCGGCGGCCGCGTAGTACGATGTCGAACTTGTAGGCCCGCATGTCGTGCGGCATGGTCGCATTCATGTCGAGCGGCGCGATCAGGCGCTCGATCGCCTCCTTGTCGGGGATCGTCTTGACGATCGGGCAGATCCAGATCAGCGGATCGCCCTCGAAATACATCTGGGTGATCAGCCGCTGGGCAAAGCCGTGGCCGAAGACCGAGAAGTGGATATGCGCCGGGCGCCAGTCGTTGACGCCGTTCGGCCAAGGGTAAGGGCCGGGCTTGATGGTCTTGAACCAGTAATAACCATCCTCGTCGGCGATGGTGCGGCCGACGCCGCCGAAATTCGGGTCGAGCGGCGCGAGGTAAGTGTCCTTCTTGTGGCGGTAGCGGCCACCGGCATTGGCCTGCCAGAACTCGACCAGCGCGCCGGCGACGCCCCTGCCGCGCTCGTCCAAAACGCGACCATGGACCAGAATGCGCTGGCCGATCGGGCTCTCGCCGGGCTTGGCGTAGTTGACGATCAGGTCGTTGTCGAACTCGTTCAGCATATTGTGGCCGAAGACCGGGCCGGTGACCTCGCTCCTGGTGCCCTCAAGCGAGATCAGCGCGCGCTGCGGCGAGCGCAGCACGGTGGTCTTGTACCACGGAGTGTAAGCAGGCGGATGCATGTCACGGTCGCGGGGGAAGAATATCCCCGTCTCGGACTTCGCGTTGCTCATCGTCCTTCCTCCCTCTCGCTGTCGCCTTCCATCTGCTGGAGCGCGTTTTTGGCAATCTTGATCGCGTGATTGGCCGCCGGCACGCCGGCATAGATCGCCACGTGCAGCAGCGCCTCCACGATGTCCTCGGGCGTCGCTCCCGTGTTCCTCGTCGCCCGCACGTGCATGGCCACCTCCTCGTCATGGCCGAGCGCGGCGAGCAGCGCGATGGTGACCATCGAGCGCTCGCGCTTGGTCCAGGTCGGCCGCGACCAGACATGGCCCCAGGCAGCCTCCGTGATCAGGTCCTGGAACGGCTCGTCGAAGGCGGTCTTCGACTTCTGTGCCTCATCCACATAGCTGTCGCCCAGCACGCTGCGGCGGGTCGCCATGCCCTGATCGTAACGAGGAGACTTTTCCGGGGCTTCGCTCATGTCATGCCTTCTTGAGAAACGCCTGCAGCAGTTCGGCCAGCGCTTCCGGCTGCTCGACGCAGGGGATATGGCCACAACCCTCGATGACCTCGAAGCGAGCGCCAGGGATCGCGCGGGCCGCCGTCTCGACCAGTTCGGGCGGGGTGGAGCCGTCCTGGTCGCCGACCAAGCAGAGAACGGGCACCGAGATCGTCGCCAGTCCATCGGTGAAATCCGTGTCGCGGATCGCTTCGCAGGTCGAGACATAGCCGGCGGCGGACTGGCGGCACAGCATCGTCCGGTAGCCGCCAAGATCGTCGGCGCGCTCCTCGTGGAAGTCCGGCGTGAACCAGCGCTGCATCACATTGTCGGCGATGCTTTCCAGACCGCCCTTGGCGATGGCGTCGATCCGCGCGTTCCAGACGTCCGCAGTGCCGATCCTGGCTGCCGTGTCGCACAGTACCAGTTTCTTCACCAGCTCCGGCCGCTTCTGCCAAACGCCCTGGCAGATCAAGCCGCCGACCGAGAGGCCGCAGAACACCGCCCGCTTGATGCCGACATGCTCGACCAGCGCGATCAGGTCGTCGACAAGCTCAGCCATGCCGAAGGGTTTGTCGGCGCCGCCGGTCAGGCCATGACCGCGGCTGTCGTAGAGCAGGACGGAAATGTCATCGCTGATCTCGTCGAACAGCGGCAGCCAGATGCGGAAATCGGTGCCGAGCGAGTTGGAGAAGACGACGAGATTCTTCGCGTCCGGCTCGCCCAGCATTTCATAGTGGACCGTAATTCCGTTGATGGTGGCGAAAGCCATGGGGTTCTCCTCACGAGGTGAAAGTTATTCGATGCATTTTGGCGGGTAAAATGATATTTCCTCTCAAATTCATAACCAAATTGGCATAAATCATGGATCAGAGGATCAAGTTTCGACACCTGCAGACCTTTCTTGAGGTCGCACGCCAGCGCAGCGTCGGCAAGGCCGCCGACGCATTGGCGATCACCCAGCCGGCAGTCACGCGGACAATGCGCGAGCTTGAGGAGATCCTCGGCGTGGCGCTTCTCGAAAAGGAAGGCCGCGGCATCCGGATCTCGCATTTCGGCGAGGTGTTCGTGAAGCACGCGGCCGAGAGTCTGGCGGCGGTGCAGCGGGGCATGGACTCGCTTGCCCAGGCGATGAAGTCCGAGGGGCCGCCGATCCGCATAGGCACATTGCCAACGGCGTCGGCTACATTCATGCCCGATGCAGTCGCTGAATTCCTGGCGAGCGGCACCGGCAGCCAGGTGACGATCGAAAGCGGCGAGAACCGCGCGCTGCTGAATTCGCTGCGCCTCGGCGAACTGGACCTGGTGGTGGGGCGCCTGGCGGCACCGGAGCGCATGACCGGCCTGTACTTCGAGCCGCTCTATAGCGAGGAAGTGGCAATCATCGTGGCGCCTGACCATCCGCTTCTGGCCCGGCGCAATTTCACGCTCGGCTCGCTTGCCAACTACACTGTGCTGATGCCCAACAGGGGCTCGGTCATCCGCCCCTATGTCGATCGGCTGTTGTTGACCAACGGTATTCCGGACCTGCCGAACACTGTAGAGACGGTTTCGGACTCGTTCGGCCGCGCCTTCGTCACCCGGCATCAGGCCGTGTGGTTCATCTCGCGCGGGGTCGTCGCCGACGAGTTGCAGAGCGGCCGGCTGGCCGAACTCGCAATCGACATGAGCGAGACACGCGGCGCGGTCGGGTTGACGACCCGGGCCGGTGTCGAACCGAGTGCCGCACTCGCGCTGCTCAAACAGACGATCCGCAATCATGTGGCGGCGCGGACCGCGCTGATCTGACCGCCTGCTCAGTGCGCCTCGTCCCAGTTGTGGGCGGCGCGGGCATCGACCTTGAGCGGCACGCGCATGGAAACGGCCGGCATGGCCGCATGCTCCATCGTCTGGACGATGATCGGCATGGCCGCGTCGATCGCCTCGTCCTCGACTTCGAAGATCAGTTCGTCATGCACCTGCAGGAGCATGCGCGCCCTCTCGCGAAGACCCGCCGCTTCGAGCGCCGGCTCGACCTTGATCATGGCGCGGCGGATGACGTCGGCGGCCGAGCCCTGGATCGGCGCATTGATGGCGGCGCGTTCGTTGAAGGCGCGCATGGAAGGGTTGGACGACTTGATTTCCGGATAGTGGGCGCGACGGCCGAAGATAGTTTCGACATAGCCGTTTTCGCGGGCGAAGGCCTTGGTGCTCTCCATGTAGTCCTTGATGCCCGGAAAGCGCTCGAAATACTTCTTGATATAGTCACCGGCCTCCGACCGCTCGATGCCGAGCTGGTTGGCGAGACCGAAGGCGGAAATGCCGTAGATGATGCCGAAGTTAATCGCCTTGGCGCGGCGGCGGACTTCCGACGGCATGCCCTCGACCGGAACGCCGAACATTTCCGAGGCGGTCATCGCATGAATGTCGATACCGTCGGCGAAGGCCTGGCGCAGCTGCGGGATCTCGGCCACATGGGCCAGCACGCGCAGTTCGATCTGACTGTAGTCGGCCGACAGCAGCTTGTGCCCGGGCGTGGAGACGAAGGCGGTGCGGATCTTGCGGCCCTCGGCGGTGCGCACCGGAATGTTCTGCAGGTTCGGCTCGGAGGACGACAGGCGGCCGGTCGTGGTCGAGGCGAGCGAATAGCTGGTGTGGACCCGCTTCGTCTCCGGGTGGACGAAGCTGGGCAGCGCGTCCGTATAGGTGGATTTCAGCTTGGTCAGCTGGCGCCAGTCGACGATCTTGCGCGGTAGCGGCGCACCTTCGGCCGCAAGGTCCTCCAGCACCTGGGCCGAGGTCGACCACTGGCCGGTCTTGGTCTTCGAGCCGCCCGGAAGGCCCATGCGGCCGAACAGGATGTCGCCGAGCTGTTTGGGCGAACCGATGTTGAAGCGCTCGCCGGCGAGTTCATAGATCTCGTCCTCGAAGGCAGCGGCCTTCTGGCCGAGTTCGCCGGAGAGGCGCGACAGGATCTGGCGGTCGATCGAGATGCCGCGCTCTTCCATGTCGGCCAGTACCGGGACAAGCGGACGCTCCAGCCGCTCGTAGATGCGTGTCAGCTTTTCCGCCGCAAGGCGGGGCTTGAGCACCATCCACAGGCGCAGGGTCACATCGGCGTCTTCCGCCGCATAGGCGGTCGCCTTGTCGATATCGACATGGTCGAAGGTGACCGACGACTTGCCGGTGCCCGCGACATCCTTGTAGGCGATCGGCGTGTGTCCCAGCCAGCGCTCCGACAGGCCGTCCATGCCGTGATTGCCCTTCCCGGCGTCCAGAACGTAGGACATCAGCATGGTGTCGTCGAAGCCCTGGATGACGACGCCGTAGCGCTTCATCAGCAGGTAGTCATACTTGAGGTTCTGGGCGACCTTGAGGATCGACGGATCTTCCAGCAGGCCCTTGAGCGCCGCAAGCGCCGCGTCCATGGGGATCTGCCCTTCGGCCAGCTTCAGACCGTCGCTGAACAGGTCGTCGCGGCCGGTCTTGTGGCCAAGCGGCACATAGGCGGCGCGAATATCGGTCGAGCCGGACTGCTGGCCGTTCTCGGCAATGGCGAGCGAGAAACCGACCAGTTCGGCCAGCATCGGATCGATGGAAGTCGTCTCGGTATCGAAGGCGACGAGACCCGTCTCGCGCGCCGCGTCGATCCAGACGTTCAGCGTGCCGAGATCGCGGATCGTCTGGTAGGCGGTCGTGTCGATCTTGCTGCCATGGAATGCGGCGGCGCGCGCAGCCGCGAGATCCGCAGGGGCCGGATCACCGGTCGTAGCAGCGGAAGCCGGGGCTGTTTTGCCGGCCTCGGCCGGTGCGGCGGACGAAACCAGGGCCTCACCATTTGCCTGTGCGGCCGCATCAAGGTCCGGGCCGTGGGCGGCAGAACCCCACTCGACGATCACCGGAGCCGGGTCGATGGCGGAGGCGTCGCAACCGCAGGCATCGGCGACGCGGCGCGTCAGCGTGGTGAATTCCATCGTCTTGAGGAAGCCGACCAGCTTCGGCCCGTCCTGCGGCTCCAGAACCAGAGCATCGAGCGGCATGTCGACCGGCACGTCGGTCTTCAGCGTCACCAGTTGGCGTGACAAGCGGACGAGATCCACATTGGCCACGATGTTTTCACGACGCTTGACCTGTTTGATCTCGCCGGCGCGGGCCAGCAGCGTGTCGAGATCGCCGAACTCTTCCAGCAGCTGCGCCGCCGTTTTCGGGCCGATACCCGGGACGCCGGGAACATTGTCGGTGGAATCGCCTGTGAGCGACTGCAGGTCGATCATCTTTTCCGGCGGGACGCCCCATTTCTCGATGACGTCGGGAATGCCGATCTGCTTGTCCTTCATGCTGTCATACATGTGGACCATGGGGGTGACGAGCTGCATCAGGTCCTTGTCGGAGGAGATGATGGTGACGTCGGCGCCGACCGCCTCGGCCTGCCGCGCATAGGTCGCGATCAGGTCGTCGGCCTCGAAGCCTTCTGTCTCGATGCAGGGAAGATTGAAGGCACGCGTCGCCTGGCGGATCAGGCCGAATTGCGGGACCAGCTCTTCCGGCGGCGCCGAACGGTTGGCCTTGTAAAGCGGATAGAGTTCCTTGCGGAAGGTCTTCGACGAATAGTCGAAGATGACGGCGAAATGGGTGGGGGTCACCCCGACACTCGTGTCGCGCGCTTCCGTCAGCAGCTTCCACAGCATGTTGCAGAAACCCGAGACGGCGCCGACCGGCAGCCCGTCGGACTTTCGGGTCAGCGGGGGAAGAGCGTGGAAGGCACGAAAGATGAAGCCCGAGCCGTCGACGAGGAAGAGATGATCGCCTTTTTTCATGTCGGCATGGATAGCGCGGGGCGTTCGAGGCGTCCATACAAACTTGCCGCAGGAGCCGTGCCGCAAACACGAAAACGTTACGAATTTGTAATCCGGCCTTCCCTTGAAAAAACATATTTCACCGCACATTTGATAGTCACCGGCGCCTGATCACGCCGCAGTCTGAAAGAGGCTCGTCCCCCGCCGCTTCAGACTGGACAAAGGCCTTATCCCCCTCTCCGGGCCTTTGTCCCCCATTTCGAAGCCGCCATGGCGTCCGCCTCCAAGCCATGGCGGCTTCTTGATGTCCGGGCCATGGTTCGCCCGCCGCCACAGCCTCAAAAAGACCGGATCCCGAAGTAGATCGCCTGCGATTTATTCTTGAGGGAAGCCTTAAACAGGCTTATCCATGGGCATGGCTCAAAATCGCTGCGATTCCGCCACCTATCTCGCCGGCCAATTGGCCAAGGGATTTGCCCGCGCCCTGCAGGTGCGTGCGGCGAAGCTGGGGTTTTCGGCCGGCCAGCTGCCCATTCTCATCGAGCTCTGGAACGAAGAGGGCCTGACCCAGAAGCAGCTTCTCGACCGCGTCGACATCGAACAGGCGACGATGGCCAACACGCTGTCGCGCATGGAACGCGACGGACTGATCGAGCGCCGGCCGCATCCCTCCGACCGCCGCGCCCAGCTCGTCTTCCTCACCGACAAGGCCCGCGGCCTCAAGGACGAGGCGCTTGCGGCGGCCGATGCCGCGGACCAGGCGCTTTTCTCCGGGTTTCGCCGCTTCGAGAAGGAGCTGATGCTCGAATATATCCGCTGGGCGATCGACAACGCCCGCAAGGTCTAGCCGCGCATACCCGTTCCTGCGGCGGCCCGCACTTGACGAAATTAAATTTCGGCCGGCCTCGAAACCTTGAGGCCTTTGGTCTATCGTCCCGGCGATTTGCAATGTCCAGGATGGATGCCATGACCGATATTTCCGCCGTACTCGACAGCGCCGACAAGGCCCTGCCGCAGAGCCTCGATCGCCTGTTCGACCTCGTCCGGATCCGCTCGATCTCGACCGATCCCGCCTACAAGGCCGAGTGCCGCAAGGCCGCCGAATGGCTGGTCCAGGAACTGACCGCGCTCGGCTTCACGGCTTCGGTGCGCGACACGCCCGGCCATCCGATGGTCGTCGCCCACCACGCCGGCGCGACCGCAAACGCGCCGCACGCGCTGTTCTACGGCCATTACGACGTCCAGCCGGTCGATCCGCTGAACCTCTGGGAAAACGATCCTTTCGCCCCGGCGATCAAGGAGCTCGACGGCGGCCGCAAGGTCATCACCGGTCGCGGCACGTCGGACGACAAGGGTCAGCTGCTGACCTTCGTCGAAGCCTGCCGCGCCTACAAGGCGGTGCATGGCAGCCTGCCGATCGAGATCACCATCCTGTTCGAGGGCGAGGAGGAATCCGGTTCGCCGTCGCTGAAGCCCTTCCTTTTGGCCAATACCGAAGAGCTGAAGGCCGACTATGCGCTGGTCTGCGACACCAGCATGTGGAACACGGAGACGCCGGCGATCGCGGCTGCGCTGCGCGGCCTGGTCGGCGAGGAAATCACCATCACCGCCGCCGACCGTGACCTGCATTCGGGCCTGTTCGGCGGTGCCGCCGCCAACCCGATCCACATTCTGGTCGACATCCTGGCCGGCCTGCATGACGAGACCGGGCGCATCACCCTGCCGGGCTTCTACGACGGGGTCGAAGAGACGCCCGCCAACATCAAGGCATCCTGGGAAACGCTCGGCCGCACGGCGGAAAGCTTCCTTGGCGAAGTGGGACTGTCGATCCCGTCGGGTGAAAAGGGCCGCTCTGTGCTCGAGCTCACCTGGGCGCGGCCGACGGCGGAGGTCAACGGCATCACCGGCGGCTATACCGGCGAAGGTTTCAAGACGGTGATCGCCGCCAAGGCGTCCGCCAAGGTGTCGTTCCGCCTGGTCGGCGACCAGAACCCGGCCCAGATCCGCGAGAGCTTCCGCGCTTACGTGCGCTCGAAGATCCCGGCCGACTGCACGGTCGATTTCCATGAACATGGCGGCTCGCCAGCAATCCAGCTGTCCTATGACTCACCGGTGCTGACCAAGGCGAAGAACGCCCTGTCGGACGAATGGCCGAAGCCGGCCGTCGTCATCGGCATGGGCGGATCGATCCCGATCGTCGGCGATTTCCAGAAGATGCTCGGCATGGATTCGCTGCTGGTCGGCTTCGGCCTGACCGATGACCGCATCCATTCGCCGAACGAGAAATACGACCTGAACTCGTTCCACAAGGGCATCCGGTCGTGGATCCGCATTCTCGATGCGCTGGCTTCCTCCTGAGGGAGCCAGGACTTTCGCGCATGCCGCCTTGCGGTCGGCATGCGCCAAAAACGCAAAAAGGCCGGGGGTTACCCGACCTTTCCTCTGCCGTTTCGACGCCCGTGCCAGTACATCCGTGGTCAGGGGCGGAAACATGCAATGCGCATTCCGGATTTGAGCCCTCGTCTTTCGACGGCGACCCAAGTCCCATGAAGATCAGGATGGCGCAAAGTGATTAACCGGTGGTTAACGGCCTCGAACGTCCTGACCTGAAATGCTGCAGGTCCTTTTTTCTTTGAAGGCTGCGGCACTGGTTGACCTTCAGATGGGGAGCCCGAAACCGGTTATCAAGGGGCGACTGGCAGAAAGAGACTTGCCCGACCTGCGGTGCTTTGAATAAAACACCTGCATGAGCCTCCAATCCGTCCAGATCTTCTTTGCAGAACATGCCCCCGACATCGCCGTCATCGTCACCGATGCGAGTTCGGCGACGGTGGCGCTGGCGGCCGAAGCGCATGGGGTCGAGCCGGACCAGATCGCCAAGACGATCTGCCTGAGGATCGGCGACGAAGTCGTGCTGGTGGTGACCGCCGGCACCAAGCGGCTCGACAATCGCAAGTTCAAGGATCGCTTCGGCGTGAAGCCGCGCATGCTGGGGCCGGAGGACGTAGTCGAGGTCACCAGCCATCCGGTCGGCGGCGTCTGCCCGTTTGGCCTGCCCTCGCCCCTCAAGGTCTATTGCGACGTGTCGCTGAAGGCGTTCGACCAGGTCGTGCCGGCCGCCGGCGCCACCAATTCGGCGGTCCATATCGCACCGGGGCGCATGGCGGAACTGACCGATGCCGAGTGGGCCGATCTCTGCCAGTAGGACGGTAGGCATCGAGGTGCCGGAGCATTCAGCGCCATGGCCGCGCTGCCCGGACAGCGCGACAGGGGAATGTTTACCGCGTGTTAACCCCCCCTTAAATCGCCGCATTTAGACTCCAATCCTCCGGCCGCGCCTTCCTGCTTGTCATGCGGCTGCAACATACAGCGCGAAGCGCGTCCCGGCGACGGCCGGATGCAGGCGCACAGGTTTCTGGAGCAAGATCGCCGGCCATGGCAAGCAGAGGCAAATCCCGTGAACGCGTCGAGCCGACCTTCGAGGAGGAGGACGAGCGCGATGACGAGTTTCGCGTCGATGCCGGCGACCGCATCGGCGGGAAGCGCGCGGGCCGGGGCACCAAGGGCAAGACCGGCAAGACGGCAAAGGCCGCGTCCAAGCCGCGCTCGTCGGGCCGCGGCAAGGGCAAGGCCAAGCGCAGTTCCGGCGGCCTGTCGGGCCTGCTCGGCCGCCTGATCTACTGGTGCATCGTGCTCGGCATCTGGGGCGCCATCGGCGTCGGCGGCATCGTCATGTACTATGGCGCGCGCATGCCGAGCGCCAGCGCGTGGTCGATCCCCGAACGACCGCCCAATCTCAAGGTCGTTTCGGTCGAGGGAACCGTCATCGCCAATCGCGGGGCGACGGGCGGCGAGGCACTGGCGCTCGAAGACATGTCGCCGTTCATCCCGCAGGCCGTCATCGCCATCGAGGATCGGCGCTTCTACTCGCATTTCGGCGTGGATCCGTTCGGCCTGGCCCGCGCGGTGGTGACCAATATCGTCAGCGGCCGCACGGTGCAGGGCGGCTCGACGCTGACGCAGCAGCTGGCGAAGAACCTCTTCCTCTCGCCCGAGCGTACGGTCGAACGCAAGATCCAGGAAGTGCTCCTGTCCTTCTGGCTCGAACACAAGTTCACCAAGGACCAGATCCTGGCCATGTATCTCAACCGCGTCTATTTCGGCTCGAACGCCTATGGCGTGGAGGCGGCATCGCGGCGCTATTTCTCCAAGTCGGCCCGCGACGTCAATCTCGGCGAGGCCGCACTTCTGGCCGGCCTGCTGAAAGCCCCGTCGCGCCTTTCCCCGGCGCGCGACCCGCAGGCGGCGGAAGCCCGCGCGCAGGTCGTTCTCGGCGCGATGCGCGAGGAAGGCTTCATCTCCGAAGACGAGATCAAGACGGCGATGTCGCAGCCCCCGACGACGGCCAAGCGCTACTGGACAGGTGCGGGCCAATACGTGGCCGACATGGTGCTCGACGAGACCAAGCGCCTCATCGGCACGATCAGCGAGGACCTGCTCGTCGAGACGACGATCGACATGACCCTGGAGAAGAAGGCCGAGGCGGTGATCGTCGATAGCCTCGAGGCCGAGGGCGACAAGCTCAAGGCTTCGCAGGCCGCTCTGGTGTCGATCGACGGCACGGGCGCGATCCGCGCGCTGGTCGGCGGCAAGGACTATGCCGAGAGCCAGTTCAACCGCGCGGTCAAGGCCAAGCGCCAGCCGGGCTCGGCCTTCAAACCGTTCGTCTATGCCGCGGCGCTGGAAACGGGCGTGCGCCCTGAGTCGACCCGCAACGATGCGCCGGTCAGAATCGGCAACTGGACGCCGGAGAATTACGACGAGAAATATCGCGGACCGGTGACCATTTCCCATGCGCTGGCCAATTCGCTGAACACGATTGCCGCGCAGCTGGTGATGGAGGTCGGACCGGACCATGTCATCAAGCTTGCCCATCGGCTCGGCATCGAATCGGAGCTGCAATCCAACGCCTCGATCGCGCTCGGCACGTCGGAAGTCTCGCTTCTCGAGCTGACGGCCGCCTATGCTCCGTTCATGAACGGCGGCTACAAGGCGACGCCGCATATCATCCGGCGCATCTCGACCGCCGAGGGCAAGGTGCTCTACGAAAACGACTATGCGGAACCGCCGCGCGTTCTCGGCGAACCGGTGGTCGCCGCCATGAACCGCATGCTGAAGGGCGTCATCACCGACGGCACCGGCAAGAAGGCCCGCCTCGACGGCTGGGAAGCGGCGGGCAAGTCCGGGACGACCCAGTCCTTCCGCGACGCGCTGTTCGTCGGCTACACCAGCAACCTGACGACCGGCGTGTGGTTCGGCAATGACGATGGCCAGTCGATGAAGAAGGTGACGGGTGGCGGCCTTCCCGCCAAGGCCTGGCACGACTTCATGACGGCTGCCCATGCGGGCCTGACGCCCGTGCCGCTCGCCGGCGAAGGTTATGTGGAGCCGCAAGCACAGCCGATGACGATCGGCACCATCCTCTCCGACGTCTTCTCCGGCGGCGAAAAGCGCTATCCGACCGCGCCGAATGCGCCTGTCGCAAGGTCGGGGAACGCACCGCAGGCCGTTACGCCGCAGGCGGAAATACCGCAGGCCGATCCCTACCAGCAGGGCGCGGGCGGCCCCATTCCGCCGGCCGATGTCGGCGCTCCATCGCCGGTCCAGCCGGCGAGCCGGCGCACGACACTCCTGGACATCATCATGGGCCAATGACCGCGCACGTCTTGTATCGGCCCATGGCAGAAACCATCTTTTCGAATGCAGCCCGGCGCAAGGCTTGACCGCTATCGGTCTTGCCGAGTCCGGCAGCAGATTTCGGGCCGCAAAAAGGCCGGGCAATCGGCGCCAATCTGTTCTTTTTACAGGGTTACGCCCCGTTTCCAGCCTTGCAGTCAGAAAAACCGCTTCTTATATACGCGACATAACCGCAGCGAAGGCTGCGAGATCCCAGACCATCCACGTCGAGGGGCCGTCAGGGGAATGCCTTTCGGGGGTTCCGACGGCCTGCTTCAAGGAGAGAATGACATGGCTAAAGTAATCGGTATCGACCTTGGAACAACCAACTCCTGCGTTTCCGTCATGGACGGCAAGGACGCGAAGGTCATCGAAAATTCCGAAGGCGCACGCACCACGCCTTCCATGGTCGCCTTCAGCGACGACGGCGAGCGCCTCGTCGGCCAGCCGGCCAAGCGCCAGGCGGTCACCAACCCGACCAATACGCTCTTCGCAGTCAAGCGCCTGATCGGCCGCCGCTACGAAGATCCGACCGTCGAGAAGGACAAGGGCCTCGTTCCGTTCCATATCGTCAAGGGCGATAACGGCGACGCTTGGGTCGAAGCCCAGGGCAAGGGTTATTCTCCGGCACAGATCTCCGCCATGATCCTTCAGAAGATGAAGGAAACGGCTGAAGCCTATCTCGGCGAAAAGGTCGAAAAGGCCGTCATCACCGTTCCGGCCTACTTCAACGACGCCCAGCGTCAGGCCACCAAGGACGCAGGCCGGATCGCCGGCCTCGAAGTCCTGCGCATCATCAACGAGCCGACCGCAGCGGCCCTTGCCTATGGCATGGACAAGCGCGAAGGCAAGACGATTGCCGTTTACGACCTTGGCGGCGGTACCTTCGATATCTCGATCCTGGAAATCGGCGATGGCGTCTTCGAAGTGAAGTCGACCAACGGCGACACCTTCCTTGGCGGTGAAGACTTCGACATGCGTCTCGTCGAGTACCTCGCAGCCGAGTTCAAGAAGGACAACGGCATCGACCTGAAGAACGACAAGCTTGCCCTGCAGCGCCTCAAGGAAGCTGCGGAAAAGGCGAAGATCGAGCTTTCGTCCTCGCAGCAGACCGAAATCAACCTGCCGTTCATCACGGCAGACGCTTCCGGTCCGAAGCACCTGACCCTGAAGCTGACCCGCGCGAAGTTCGAAAGCCTGGTCGACGACCTGATCCAGCGTACGGTTGCACCGTGCAAGGCAGCGCTCAAGGATGCCGGTCTGACCGCTTCCGAGATCGAGGAAGTCGTTCTGGTCGGCGGCATGAGCCGCATGCCGAAGGTGCAGGAAATCGTCAAGCAGCTGTTCGGCAAGGAACCGCACAAGGGTGTGAACCCGGATGAAGTGGTTGCCATGGGCGCCGCCATTCAGGCCGGCGTTCTGCAGGGCGACGTCAAGGACGTGCTGCTGCTCGACGTGACCCCGCTGTCGCTCGGCATTGAAACGCTGGGTGGCGTCTTCACGCGCCTGATCGATCGCAACACGACGATCCCGACCAAGAAGAGCCAGACCTTCTCGACCGCCGAGGACAGCCAGTCGGCCGTGACCATCCGCGTTTCCCAGGGCGAGCGCGAAATGGCGCAGGACAACAAGCTGCTCGGCCAGTTCGACCTCGTCGGCCTGCCGCCTGCTCCGCGCGGCGTCCCGCAGATCGAAGTGACCTTCGACATCGACGCCAACGGCATTGTTCAGGTTTCGGCCAAGGACAAGGGCACCGGCAAGGAGCAGCAGATCCGCATCCAGGCGTCGGGTGGTCTGTCTGACGCCGACATCGAGAAGATGGTCAAGGATGCCGAGGCTCATGCCGAGGACGACAAGAAGCGTCGTGCCGCAGTTGAAGCCAAGAACCATGCCGAGAGCCTCGTCCATTCGACGGAGAAGTCGCTCAAGGAATATGGCGACAAGGTTTCGGAAACCGACCGCAAGGCCATCGAGGACGCCATCGCCACCCTGAAGACGGCGATGGAAGCCTCCGAACCGAACGCCGAGGACATCCAGGCCAAGACCCAGACCCTCATGGAGGTTTCCATGAAGCTCGGCCAGGCGATCTATGAAGCACAGCAGGCCGAAGAAGGCGCTGGCGCCTCGGAAGGCGGCAAGGATGACGATGTCGTCGATGCCGACTACGAGGAAGTCAAGGACGACGACGCGAAGAAGTCGGCCTGATGCAACGGTCGCAGCGACGTATCACCTTAAAGGGGCTGGCCTTCGGGCCAGCCGCATTTTCATTGGCCCTTGGCGCGAGCGCCGTTTCGGCGCAGGACAGTGGTCAACTGGAAGCGGTCTTTCGCAAGGTGAACGCCGCCGAGGCCACCATCGTCAAGGCGATCGGTGCGGGCAACAGCCGCCAGCTATCCAAGACAGGCACTGAACTCGGCCGGATCATCGAAGCAGCGCTCAAGCGCCGCGAGGAAGGTGGCACCGTGACGTCCTGCGACATGGCGGCCCATTCGCTGGCCTACCTTGCCGTATCAGTGGCAGACGGACTGGCCAACAAGGGCGAGCCCCGCCGTATGCTGATCGAAGATGCACGCGCCGCGGCGTCTGACTTCCAGAAGGACATGGCCGCCTGCGAGAAGCAGGCGGGCCAGAAAACTGGCAGCCACACGAGCGTGGAGAAAGCTTTGAGAGCTTTGTAAGACCATGGCAAAAGCAGATTTCTACGAGACCCTCGGGGTCGCCAAGACCGCCGACGAGAAGGAGCTGAAGAGCGCCTTTCGCAAGCTGGCGATGAAGCTTCACCCGGACAAGAACCCGGGCGACGACGAAGCCGAAAAGAAGTTCAAGGAAATCAACGAGGCCTATGAGACGCTCAAGGACCCGCAGAAGCGCGCGGCCTATGATCGTTTTGGCCATGCAGCCTTCGAACAGGGCGGTGGCGGCGGCTTCCATCCGGGCGGCGGCGGTTTTGCCGGCGGCGGGTTCTCCGACATCTTCGAGGACATATTCGGCGAGATGATGGGCGGCGGCCGCGGCGGTCGTGCCCGCTCGACCGGCGGACGCGAACGCGGCGCCGACCTGCGCTACAATATGGAAATCTCGCTCGAGGAAGCCTTCACCGGCAAGACCGCGCAGATCAGGGTTCCAACCTCGATCACCTGCGAAGTCTGCACCGGTACCGGCGCCAAGCCGGGCACGAAGCCGACCACCTGCGCCACCTGCCAGGGAACCGGACGCATCCGCGCCGCCCAGGGTTTCTTCTCGATCGAACGGACCTGTCCGACCTGCCACGGTCGCGGCCAGACGATCTCGGATCCCTGTGGCAAATGTCACGGCCAGGGACGGGTTACGGAAGAGCGCTCGCTTTCCGTCAACATTCCGGCCGGCATCGAGGACGGCACCCGCATCCGCCTGCAGGGCGAGGGCGAGGCCGGGCTGCGCGGCGGCCCTTCGGGCGATCTCTACATCTTCCTGTCGGTCAAGCCGCACGAGTTCTTCCAGCGTGACGGGGCGGATCTCTATTGCACCGTGCCGATCTCCATGACGACGGCGGTTCTTGGCGGGACCTTCGACGTGGTAACGCTGGACGGCGCCAAGTCGCGCGTAACGGTTCCGGAAGGCACCCAGCCCGGGAAGCAGTTTCGCCTGAAGGGTAAGGGCATGCCGGTCCTGCGTTCGACGCAGACGGGCGACCTCTATATCCAGATCCAGATCGAGACGCCGCAGAAGCTGACAAAGCGCCAGCGTGAGCTGCTGCAGGAGTTCGAACAGCTTTCGTCGAAGGAGAACAATCCGGAATCGACAGGCTTCTTCGCCCGGATGAAGGACTTTTTCGACACGCTGAGCGACTGAGCGTATCCGTCACTCTTCACGATACATCAAGCGAGCCGGAGACCTCTTCGGCTCGCTTCTTTTTTGCGTTCCCCGCTCAGGCGGCGACAGGGCGCGGCTGGCGAAGGATGAACCAGGCGAAGCGGCGCTGGATGGTGGGCGCGATGCCATAGACGATGCTGAACACCATGACGGGCGCCAGGATGGCGGTGCGCTCCCAGAGCGGCCAGCCGTCGGTCAGCGGCATCAGCACATAGAGGATTGCCGTGACGAAGGGATAGACGGCGGCCAGCATCAAGATGGACAGCCGGAACTTTGAGAGGACTGGACGGGGGGCTGAAATATCGGGCATGAATTTCTCCATAAGAACGGTACGTTTCGTTCTATATAGGAACGGATCGTTTCGTTCAATAGGAAACCGTGCTATGGCGATGAGAAAATCGGAGGGCAGCGTGACAGCAGAGAAACAGGTAGAGAACCGGCGCACCTCGATCGGCTCCCAGCGCAACCCGGCAAGCGAGGAGGCCATTCTCAAGGCCGCGCAGGACATTCTGCTCGAAGGCGGCCTGCCCGCTTTTTCGATCGAGGCGGTCGCCCGGCGCGCCAAGGCCGGAAAGCCGACCATCTATCGATGGTGGCCGTCAAAGGCCGCGCTTCTGCTCGACGTCTATCATCGCCAGAAGGACGGAGTGCCCCATCCCGACACCGGGGATATCCGCAAGGATCTCTCGCTGTTCCTCGCAGGCCTTCTCGACTTCTGGCGCGATGGCGGAGGGGCGATCTTCCGCTCGATCATCGCCGAAGCGCAGAGCGATCCGGCCGCGCTGCAGGCGCTGCAGGCCTATGCCCTGTCCCGATGCCGGCAGAGCGGGGTCATCCTCGAGCGCGGACAGGCGCGTGGAGAGGTTCGGGCGGATATCGATCCGGCGCTGCTGATCGAGCTGTTTTCGAGCTTTGCCTGGAACCGGCTGCTGACCAGCCGGCTGGACGTGAGCCGAGAGGAGATCGAACAGATCGTCTCGGCAGTCGTGGACGGGGTAGCCGTTCGAAAATAGGCGTTCAGTAGTGCGGCGGCCGGGTAATGGCGGGCGCTTCCAGTGACTGTTCTTCGAGCGACAGGAAACGCTCGGTCAGCCGATCAAGCTTGGCGCGCGCCTGCTCGACCACCTTCCACTGCTCGGTGAGCTGGTCGGAGAGTTCCTCGATGATCCGGGCCTGATGGGCCACCGTCTCTTCGAGCCGCAGAATGCGGTCTTCCTGGTCGGTCATGATCTGCTCCCCGTTGTTTGATTGACGCGGTTCTGGCGGATGTCCGCCGCCCGGTCAATGGCGGCGCAACGGCTGCGTCACTTGCTAGCGCTGCTTCTTTTTCTTGTAGGGCATCAGCATGATGGCCGACGCCGTCACCGCCGCGCCAAAGGTGAGCGCCAGCGGGATCGCGATCATCGCCGCGGGCAGATAGGGATTGCGGCTGCGCGCGAGATGGCTGCCGAGCCCGCCGATGTCGAGCCAGATCAGCATGGCGGCGACGCCAAGGCCAAGGCAGACGCCGAACAAGACGTTGCCCCCGAGGAAGCGCAGCATTTCCCAATGATCGCGGCGGGCTTCTTCCGGCGTCAGTTCGTCTCGATCGGAATTCATGCGCTCGCCCTTACGTTCGCGTACTGAACGACCAGATACACCCGCGCCAAGCGCCGGTCCATGCGTCGCAACGTCCGGGTCCCGCCCGCAGTTCCGGACCCACGCCGGGAAAACCGCCCGCGCGCCTTGCCATCAGCGGCCTTTCGGCCTAGCTCAGGAAGGCACCGAACCTGGACCACCATGACGCACAAGACCTCGATCCACCGGCTGAAGCTCACGGATTTCCGCAACTACGCGACCGCAACATTGACGCTTGACGGGCGGCACGTCGTGCTGACGGGGGAGAACGGCGCGGGCAAGACCAATCTCATGGAGGCGGTTTCCTTCCTGTCTCCGGGCCGGGGCCTGCGCCGGGCGGTGCTGGCCGATGTGGCACGCGTCGGCGCGCCGGGCGGCTTTTCGGTCTTCGCCGAAATCGACGGCATGGAAGGCGAGGTCGAGATCGGCACGGGCTCCGAAGGCGAAGGCGAGGCCGTGGTCCGCCGCCTGCGGATCAACGGCACGCCCGCCAAGTCGGTCGACGAACTCACCGACCACCTGCGCATTCTCTGGCTGACACCGGCCATGGACGGGCTCTTCACCGGCTCCGCCTCCGATCGCCGCCGCTTCCTCGACCGGCTGGTGCTGTCGCTCGATCCGGCGCATGGACGCCGCGCCAGCGACTTCGAACGCGCCATGCGCAGCCGCAACAAGCTGCTGTCGGAAGGCCGGTTCGATCCGGCCTGGCTGACCGGCATCGAGCAGCAGATGGCCGGGCTCGGCGTGGCGATGATGCTGGCGCGCCGCGAGATGCTCGGCCTGCTTGCGGGCCTGACCGCCCGGCAGGATGATTCGAGCTTCCCTTCGGCGCACCTCGCCCTCAGCGGCTTTCTCGACGAGGAAGGCGACGCTCCGGCCATCGAGATCGAGGATCGCTACCTCGCGGCGCTTGCCAATGGCCGCTACCGCGACGCGGCCGCCGGCCGGACGCTCGAAGGGCCGCACCGCGCCGATCTCCTGGTCCGCCATGCCGACAAGGACATCGAGGCCGAGCGTTGCTCGACGGGGGAACAGAAAGCCCTGCTCGTCGGCCTTGTGCTTGCCCATGCAAGTCTCGTCGCGACCATGACCGGGCATGCGCCCATACTCCTGCTCGACGAGATCGCCGCGCATTTCGACGAAGGCCGACGCGCAGCACTTTTCAACCGGATCGATGCGCTTGGCGGCCAGGCCTTCATGACCGGTACGGACCGGGCGATGTTCTCGGCGCTCGGCGAGCGTGCCCAGTTCGTCACCGTTCGCGACAGCGTGCTCGCGGGCTGACGGGCTTTCCCGGCCGCGCCAACCGTGCGAATATCGCGTCCATGGATCCGCTCAGCCCCGACGAAATATCCCGCTATCACCGGCATATCCTGCTCCCCGAGATCGGCGGGCAGGGCCAGCAGAAGCTGAAGGCCGCCCGCGTCATGGTGATCGGTGCCGGGGGGCTGGGGGCTCCCACCCTGATGTATCTCGCCGCCGCCGGCGTCGGCACGCTCGGCATTGCCGACGACGATCGCGTGTCGCTATCCAACCTGCAGCGCCAGGTGATCCACGACAGCGGCACGATCGGTGAGGAGAAGACCGAAAGTGCTGCCCGCGCGATCGCCCGCCTCAACCCGCATGTCCGAGTGAAGCGGTTCGAGCAGCGTTTCGACGACGTGTTTGCCGCCTCCCATCTGGCCGGATTCGACCTGCTGATCGACGGTTCCGACAATTTCGATACGCGCTATGCCGCAGCCGACGCGGCCGAAGCGCGGCAGGTCCCGCTGGTGACGGGCGCCGTCGGCCGGTTCGACGGTTCGCTCACCGTGTTGAAGCCCTATGAGGACAATGCGCAGGGAGAGCCCAATCCGCGCTACCGCGACCTCTTTCCGGAGCCGCCGCCCGCCGGGCTGGTGCCTGCCTGCGCCGAAGCCGGTATCGTCGGGGCGCTTACCGGCGTGATCGGCACGCTGATGGCGATGGAAGCGATCAAGCTGATCACCGGTATCGGCGAACCTCTGGTCGGCCGCCTTCTGCTCTACGACGCGCTGGCGACGCGGTTCGACACGATCCGCTATCGCCGGCGCAAGGCTTCGCCTTCGTCATGACGATCGAGATCCTGCGCATCGATGCGGGTTTCGACCGCTACAAGGAGCTACTGGATGTTGTCCTGGCCGCCTTCGCGTTCATGGACGGGCGGATCGACCCGCCCTCCTCCGCCCATCGGCTGACGCCGGCCTCGCTCGGGGAAAAGGCGGCGCAGGAGATCGCGTTTGCCGCGCTGGACGATCGGCGAGTGGTCGGCTGTATTTTCCTGAAACCGGAGGAACCCGCTCTCTATATCGGCAAGCTCGCCGTTCACCCCTCGGCGCAAGGCAAGGGCATAGGCCGCTTGCTGCTGGCGCGCGCCGAAGCAACGGCCCGCGAACTCGGGCTTTCCAGTCTTCGGCTCGAGACGCGCGTCGAACTTGCCGAAAACCACCGGCTCTTTGCCGCCTGGGGTTTTCGCAAGACGGCGGAAAACCGCCATGCCGGCTACGACCGGACCACCTCGATCGAGATGCGCAAGCCGCTCGCCTGACGGACCTTGCTCAGGTCCGGCTGGGAAGAACGCGGTTCGGCGGACGATGGCCGTCGAAATAGGTGCGGATGTTGATGATCACCTTGTCGCCCATGTCGATACGGCCCTCGATCGTGGCCGAACCGGTATGCGGCAAGAGCACGACCTTGCCCTCGTTGGCGAGCTTGATCAGCTTTGGATTGACCGCAGGCTCCTTCTCGAACACATCGAGCCCGGCACCGGCGATCCGGCCTTCGCGCAGGCACTGGATCAGGGCGTCCTCGTCGATGATGTCACCGCGCGCCGTGTTGACGATGTAGCTGTTGGGTTGCATCAGCGCCAGACGCCGCGCCGACAGGAGATGGAAGGTGGCCGGCGTCGACGGGCAGTTGACCGAGACGATATCGACGCGGGCGAGCATCTGGTCGAGGCTGTCCCAGTAGGTCGCCTCCAGCTCGTCCTCGGTCGCCGGATTGACGCGCTTGCGGTTGTGATAGTGGATCGACAGGCCGAAGGCCTTGGCGCGGCGGGCGACGGCCGTGCCAATGCGGCCCATGCCGATGATGCCGATCCGCTTTCCCCAGATACGCCGACCGAGCATCCAGGTCGGCGACCAGCCGGTCCATTCGCCGGGCTTGTCCATCAGGATGCGCGCCCCTTCGACAAGACGGCGCGGCACGGCGAGAATGAGCGCCATGGTCATATCGGCGGTGTCTTCGGTCAGCACGTTCGGCGTATTGGTGACCGTTATGCCCTTTTTCGCCGCTGCGTCGACATCGATGTGGTCGATGCCGTTGGAGAAGCTGGCGATCAGCTTCAGCTGGGGACCCGCCTGCTCGATCAGCGCCGCGTCGATGCGGTCCGTCACCGTCGGCACCAGAACGTCGGCCGTTTTCATCGCTGCGACGAGTTCGGGCTGGGTGCGCGGCTTGTCATCGATATTGAGCTCCGCCTCGAACAGTTCACGCATGCGGGTCTCCACCGCATCCGGCAATTTCCGGGTGATATAGACCTTGGGTCTTTTCCTGTTCGTCATGGGAAGAATCGATGCCTTGTTCAGAGGTCGTTAACCAAGACGGGGGATAATTTCCCCGTTCAGGGCATTTTCTACCAAACCCGTCAGCGAAGACAAACAAAACCTCGCAGGTCGGCGCCCGTTTTCTGGCGAGACCGGCGGACCGATTGGCGGAATCGCGCAGAAACCCTTGAAATCTTTGAGCGATCGGAACCGCCATGCGTCACATCGTGCTTCGTGCCTCTCTCGTTTCGTGGATCGCCCTCGGGCTTTGCGCAATGGGCGGGCCGGTAGCCGAGGCTCAGGGCGTATCCAAGGGCTCGAGCGGTCTGCCGCTGCCGCGCTTCGTCAGCCTGAAGGCCAAGCGAGTCAATCTCAGGATCGGACCGAGCACCGACTATGCCGTGTCCTGGCTCTACCTGAAATCCGGGCTGCCCGTCGAGATCATCCAGGAATACGAGAACTGGCGGCGCATCCGTGACGCTGACGGCACGGAGGGGTGGGTGAGCCAGACCCTGTTGTCCGGCGAGCGCACCGCGGTCGCCGCACCATGGATGCGCGGCAACGATGTCTACGTGAACCTCAGGGCCGATTCGCAGTCGACGGCGAGCGTCGTCGCCAAGCTCGAGCCCGGCGTGGTGATGCGCCTCGAGGAATGCACCGGCAACTGGTGCCTGGCGGAAGCGGGCGGCGTCAACGGATGGGTGGCGCAGAGCGAGATCTGGGGTGCCTATCCGGGCGAGGCCTTCAAATAAGCCCGGCCTCGCTTGCCGCCTTGGACAGCGAGCCAAGCGGCCGCGGGCCGATCTGCTGAATGACGATGCCGGCTGCCAGACAGCCGATGCGGCCGCAGTCGTAGAGCGAGCGACCCTGAGTATAGCCGTAGAGGAAGCCCGCAGCGAACAGGTCGCCGGCGCCCGTCGTGTCGACCAGTTGGTCGATCACGGTCGCTTCGACGCGGATGCGTTCGCCGCCCTTGAGGATCACGGCCCCCTCCTCGCTCATGGTCACGGCGGCGAGCTTGCAGTCGTTCGCCATCTTCGTGAGCGCGAGATCGAAATCCTCGGTCTCGTAGAGCGAGAGCGCTTCCTGCTTGTTGGAGAAGACGATGTCGACGGTGCCCGAGCGCATCAGATCGAGGAATTCGTCGCGGTAGCGGCCGACACAGAAGCTGTCGGACAGGGTCATCGACATTTCCCGGCCGTTCTCGTGGGCGATGCGGGCGCAGTCGAGGATCGCCTGCTTGGCCCGCGGCGGATCCCAGAGGTAGCCTTCGAAATACGTGACCTTCGACTGGGCGACGACCTCCGGCTCGACGTCCTCCGGGCCGAACTCGACGCAGGCGCCGAGATAGGTGTTCATCGAGCGCTCACCGTCCTCGGTGACGAAGATCATGCTGCGGGCGGTCGGCGGAAACGTGCCCTCCGGCCTGGTCTCGTAGTGCACGCCCTGGGCGCGGATGTCGTGGGCGAAGATCTTGCCGAGCTGGTCCTCGGCCACCTTGCCGAAATAGGCGGCCTTGCCGCCGAGGCTGGCGATGCCGGCGGCCGTATTGCCGGCGCTGCCGCCGGAGGCTTCGACAGCCGGGCCCATCAGGGCGTAAAGCGTCTCGGCGCGTTCGGCATCGATCAGGTTCATCGCGCCCTTGGTAATGCCGTTGTCGACGAGGAAGGCATCCTCGCAACGCGAGATGATGTCGACGATGGCGTTACCGACGGTGAGAACATCGAACCTGCTCATAAATCCCGGATCTCCGATAGTTTGGGGTTTTCCGGTCATAGCCGTTTTTCTCCGGCAGAAAAGGAAAAAGCGCGCGCCTAGGCGGAATTGCGTAGACGTCATTCGTTTGTCACGCAGGCCGATTAGACAGTCCTCAAGTGACGATGGCATGGAGCGCTTCAGGCGCCTCGCCATCCGCGCGGAGGACATGATTGGTCCTCGATCAGAACTCGCATCGACCACGGATGTACTGGCGATGCGGCTTCGGCCCCGACCCTCGGTCGGGCAGCGAAAGCGGGGGCAACCCCGCTTTTTTCGTTTTCGGCGCGCGTACTGACAAAGGTCAATCCGCTCTGGCCGATTGAGACGCATCGCGATAAGCCTTGGGACCTGACCTCGCCTTCTCCTCCCCCCGAGAGCTATTCCGCCGATGTATGCCATTGCCCAGGACGTCTTTCCGATCTTCATCCTCATCCTGTTCGGCTGGGGACTGGTCAAAACCCGGATCCTGAACGCCGATATCGGCGACGGGCTGGGCGAATTCGTCTTCAAGGTGGCGGTGCCGGTCTTGCTCTTCCGCACCATTTCGCAGGCTGACTTCCACGGCGCTTCGCCGTTTCGGCTGTGGATCGCCTATTTCTCCGGCGTCGCCATCACCTGGGCCGTCGGGCATCTTCTGGCGACGCGTCTCTTCGGACGGGATGCCCGTGTCGGTGTGCTGGCGGGGGTGTCCTCGGCCTTTGCCAACAACATCTTCATCGGCCTGCCGCTGGTCGAGCGGACCGTCGGCAGCGACGGCATCGTCGCCGTGTCGATCCTACTCGCGGTACACCTGCCGCTGATGATGGTCATCGGAACTGTGCTGATGGAGCGTGCCGAGCACAAGGTCAACGGCGGCGAGTCACGGGGGCTGGTGAACGTGCTACGACAGGTGGGCACCAATCTGATGCGCAATCCGCTGGTCATCGGCCTTGCCGCGGGGCTTGTCCTGCATGTGAGCGGGCTTGCGCTTCCCCGTGTGCTGGCAAGCGTGGTGGATCAGATCACCGCCATGGCCGCGCCGGCGGCGCTGATTTCGCTCGGCATGGCGCTCAACAAATACGGCATCCACGGGAATGTCGGCATAGCGACCGTCATCTCGGCCCTCAAGCTGCTGCTGATGCCGGCCTGCGTCTGGCTCGCCTGCCGTGTTCTGGGATTGAGCGCCGACTGGACGGCGGCCCTGGTGCTCACCTCGTCCGTACCCACCGGCATCAATGCCTGGCTGATCGCCAATCGCTTCGGCGTCGGCCACGGGCTCGCCGCCTCGGCGATCTCGCTCAGCACCGCCGTCGGCGTGCTCAGCGTCACGCTCTGGGCGTGGATGTTGCAGTAACGGACAAGCATAGTCCCAAACGAGAAATGCCCGGCGGAGCCGGGCATTTCAATCGGACTAAACGTATCAGCTGCCGGATCAGTTGTTGGCGGCGGGAGCAGGCGCTGCATCGGTTGCCGGAGCCGGAGCGGCCTCGGTCGCAGGGGCGGCTTCAGCCGGAGCTGCTTCGGCGGCAGGAGCCGCTTCGGCTGCGGGGGCTGCCTCGGCAGGCGAAGCGGCGGCGTCAGCAGCCGGAAGCGCAACCGGCGTATCGGCCAGCGAACGCAGATAGGCGATCAGGTTGGCGCGTTCCTCTTCCTTCTTCAGACCGGCGAAGCCCATGGCGGTACCGGCGATGAACTTCTTCGGAGCGGTGAGGAAGTGGTTGAGGTTGTCGAAGGTCCAGGTAACGGAACCGCCCTGCGAGAAGTCCTTCATCGGAGCCGAATAGCCGAAGCCTTCATGCGATGCGATCGGACGTTCCACGACACCGAACAAGTTCGGGCCAACCTTGTTGGCGCCGCCCTTGTCGCCGGTGTGACAGCTCGTGCACTTCTTGAAGACGGCTTCGCCGGCAGCAGCGTCGGCGCTTGCCAGGAGCGTGGCAATCGGCGTTTCCGTTGCGGCAGCAGCGTCCGCGCCGGCTTCACCCTCGGAAGAGGCTTCGGCGACGATGGCGTAACCTTCCTTCTCCGGAACCGGCGCGTGGAAAATGCCTTCCGACGTGATGGATACCGTCATCAGGACGAAAACGGTGCCAAGTAGAGCACCAACGCCCATGTTCACATATGAGTTCATCTGCAAACGCTCCCATGCAGCCGGCGGATCAGTAACCGGACGATCTTGAAATCGCGCGGAACCTATGTCTTTTGCTTGACAGTTGCAACACGATTGTGATCCCCAAATTGGGACTTTTTGACACTTTTCCGGCGTGATTTGAAGGGGCTAATGATGAACGATGAGGAATTGGGCAAGACCCTCGTGCTGATCCCGGCGCGAATGGCATCGACCCGCCTGCCCGGAAAGCCGCTCGCCGACATCTGCGGCCTGCCGATGATCGTGCAGGTCGCCCTGCGGGCGCGCGAAGCGAATGTCGGACGAATCATTGTCGCCGTCGACGATCAACGGGTCTTCGACGCGGTGGCTGCCGCCGGTTTCGAAGTGGTGATGACGCGCGTCGATCACCAGTCCGGTTCGGACCGCATTCACGAGGCCTTGGTCAAGGCCGACCCGAACGGCGTTGTCGAAACCGTGATCAATGTCCAGGGCGACCTGCCGACGATCGAGCCGGAAACCATTCGCGCCGCGCTGAGACCTCTCGAAAATCCCGCGGTCGATATCGCGACGCTGACCGTCGAGATCACCGACGAGGAAGAAAAGACCAATCCGAACGTCGTCAAGGTCGTCGGATCGCCGCTGTCCGACACACGACTGAGCGCGCTTTATTTCACCCGCGCGACCGCCCCCCACGGCAAGGGGCCGCTCTACCACCACATCGGCCTCTACGCCTATCGCCGTTCGGCGCTTGATCGCTTCGTCGCCCTTCAGCCATCGCCGCTGGAAAAGCGCGAATCGCTGGAGCAGCTTCGTGCTCTCGAGGCCGGAATGCGCATCGACGTCGAGATCGTCAATTCCATCCCGCTCGGGGTCGACACGCCCGCCGATCTCGAAAAGGCACGACAGATCCTCAGCCTCAAGGCCCAGTGAAGAACGGATACCCGATGACGACCAGAACCAACAGGATCGCCTTTCAGGGCGAGTTCGGCGCGAATTCCGACATGGCCTGCCGCGACATGTTCCCGCAGATGGAGCCACTCCCCTGCCCGACCTTCGAGGATGCCTTCGTCGCGGTCGAGAATGGTGAGGCGGACCTCGCCATGATCCCGATCGAGAACACCATCGCCGGACGCGTCGCCGACATTCACTACCTGCTTCCGGAATCGCGGCTGCACATCATCGGCGAATATTTCATGCCGATCCGCTTCCAGCTCATGGTCCTGCCGGGTGTGTCGATCGACGAGATCCGCACGGTTCACAGCCACATCCATGCGCTCGGCCAGTGCCGCAAGATCATGCGGGCCAACGGCTGGAAGCCGGTGGTGGCCGGCGACACGGCGGGTGCTGCCAAGCTGGTCGCCGAGCGCGGCGACCGGACGATGGCAGCGCTTGCACCACGCCTCGCAGCGGATCTCTACGGCCTCGACATCGTCGCCGAAAACGTCGAGGACACGGAGAACAACGTGACCCGTTTCGTCGTGCTGTCACGGGAAGAGTCGATCGCCCAGCGCGCGAGCCCCGACGAACTGATCGTCACCACCTTCGTCTTCAATGTGCGCAACATCCCCGCCGCCCTCTACAAGGCGATGGGCGGCTTTGCCACCAACGGCATCAACATGACGAAGCTCGAGAGCTACCAGATCGGCGGCAAGTTCGTGGCAACCCAGTTCTACGCCGACATCGAGGGTCATCCGGAGGATGCGCCGGTGCGGCGTGCGCTGGAGGAACTGCGGTTCTTCTCGGAAAAGGTCCGCATTCTCGGCGTCTACAAGGGACATCCGATGCGCGGCAAGCTCGGCGGCTGAGGCCTACAGCAGGTCGCGTTGGTTCGGATTCGCGCGACCTGCTGTAGTCTTTTGTTTGCGCATGTCTTTTTCGCGAAACCGCTGCACACTTTCGCGAGACATGCTCTAACGCCTCAGCGGTTCCATTCGAGCCAATCGACGATCAGCCGTCGGGCGATCGTTCCTTCGATCGGCAGGCTGAGGCCATTGACCGGCCCCCGTTCGATCAGCTCCGCCGTTTCGGCGCGGCTGAACCAGCGGCAATCGGCAAGCTCGGCCTCGTCCGCCTGAATGTCGAAGGAGATCGCCTCGGCAAAGCAGCCGATCATCAGTTGGTGCGGCATCGGCCAGGGTTGCGAGGCGTGATAGCGCACGCGGCCGATCTCGATGCCGGATTCCTCGCGCGTCTCGCGGCGCACGGCATTCTCGATGGTCTCGCCCGGTTCGACGAAGCCGGCGAGGCTGGAATACATGCCGTCGGGGAAACGGTGGTTGCGACCGAGCAGGCAGCGGTCGCGCTTCTCGTCGATCGCCAGCATGATCGCCACCGGATCGGTGCGCGGAAAGATCTCGTTAGCACAGCCGGAACAGATGCGCTTGTAGCCACCGATGCGGGTCTCCATCGCCGATCCGCAGCGACCGCAGAAGCGGTTGTCGGCGTTCCAGCGGAGAAGGCTCAGCGCCTGGGCGGCCTCGCCCAGCAGGTCCTCGCCGACCAGCCGGTCGCGGAACAGCGCGCGGGCATCGGCCGGCTTGTACTGGCCGGCAAGATCGTCGGCCGGGCATTGGATCGGGACCGCGATACGCGGCTCGCCGCTCGGCTGGAAACCCAGAAGCACCGCATTGTCGAAGTCGGGCTCGAGTTCCGCCAGCTCATAGGGCGCAAAGAGTGGATCGAGCACCGCGCCGTCGTGTTTCAGGACCAGCCTGGCATCGCAGAAGGCCAGGATGTGGGTCCCCTCCACCGCGAGCGCCTTTTCGAGCGAAGTCTCGTCGCGGTGCTCGCTGTCGCGGGCCAGGGCATTGCGGGAAAAAGCGGTCAGGTCGCTGGGCTCGGGATGCGGGCCGTTGAAGTCGAAAATCGATTTTTTCATGAGTGAATGGCTTCGAGTATCTTCTGCTGGAAGGTTCGGCGTTCATCCTCGCCGTGGGGTACGGCTGTTCCATGGCCCCAGACGGGGCCGGGCCAGTTGGCATCGCCTTCGGTCCGGGCGATGACATGCACGTGCAGCTGGCGGACGATGTTGCCGATGGCGGCGATGTTGATCTTGGTGGCGCCCGTCACCGTTTTCAGGGCTGAGGCGACGGTGTTCTGCTCGAAGGTCAGCACAGCCTGGTCGAGCGGCGTCAGGTCGAACACTTCGGATATGTCCGGACGCTTCGGCACCAGGATCAGCCAGGGCCACCGGCTGTCGTTCATCATGCGCAGTTCGCACAGGCCCAGATGGACCAGGAGGCCACTGTCGCGCGCCAAGCGTTCGTCCAGCACGAATTTGCTCAAGGTGTTCCTCCTGACGTTTTTTCCCTTCATAGCAGTTTTTTGCGGGCTTGGCTTGCATTTGATCTCGTTATTGCCGATATGTGGCTCGGGAGGTTGGTGGTGGACGAGCCACTCGCCAACCGGGTCAGGTCCGGAAGGAAGCAGCCCTAACGAGCGCGGCACGGGTCATCGTGCCAGCCTCCCACCTTCCGTTTTATTTGGCCGGCCACGACGCTGGCCAGTGCGTGCCCGGGCATCGGGTCTTCGAGAGACGCTGGCAGGGCGATGAGCGATTTCGAGCCGAAAGCATCGAACTCCGAGGGTAGCGTCACCGGCTACCGGGTTCTCGCCCGCAAATATCGTCCCAAGGATTTCACCGACCTGATGGTCGGCCAGGAGCCGATGGTGAGAACCCTCACCAACGCCTTCGAGACCGGCCGCATCGCGCAGGCTTACATGCTGACCGGGGTCCGCGGCGTGGGCAAGACCACGACCGCCCGCATTCTGGCGCGCGCGCTCAACTACAAGACCGCCGAGATCGACAAGCCGACGATCGACCTGAAGATCCCCGGCGAGCACTGCCAGGCGATCATGGAAGGCCGCCATGTCGACGTGATCGAGATGGACGCCGCCTCGCATACCGGCATCGACGACATCCGCGAGATCATCGAGCAGGTGCGCTACCGTCCGGTTTCGGCGCGCTACAAGGTCTATATCATCGACGAAGTGCACATGCTGTCGACCCAGGCCTTCAACGGCCTGCTGAAGACGCTCGAGGAACCGCCCGAGCATGTGAAGTTCATCTTCGCCACGACCGAAATCCGCAAGGTTCCGATTACCGTTCTGTCGCGTTGCCAGCGCTTCGACCTGCGCCGCATCAGCGCCGGCGATCTGGTCGGGCTGTTCTCGACGATTTCGTCCAAGGAAGGCATCGAGGCCGAGGAAGAGGCGCTCGCCATGATTGCGAGAGCCGCCGAAGGCTCTGCCCGTGACGGCCTGTCGCTGCTCGACCAGGCGATCGCCCATGGCGGCGGCGTGGTGCGGGCAGAAGCCGTGCGCGGCATGCTAGGCCTTGCCGACCGGGCCCGCATCGTCGATCTGTTCGGTCATATCGTGCGCGGGGATGTTGCCGCAGCCCTTGCCGAATTTGGCAGCCAATATGAGGCAGGTGCCAATCCGACCGTGGTCTTGACCGACCTCGCCGACTTTACCCACCTTGTCACGCGCCTCAAATATATCCCCTCCGCCTCCCAGGACCCTTCGCTCAGCGAAGTGGAGCGGGTGCGCGGTGCGGAATTGGCCGATAGCGTCTCGGTTTCCACCCTCTCGCGCATGTGGCAGATGCTGTTGAAGGGCATTCCCGAGGCGGAGAATTCGTCGCGACCGGCCGGCGCGGCCGAAATGGTGATCATCCGCCTCTCGCATGCCGCGAACCTGCCCTCGCCCGAGGATGCCGCGCGCCGGCTGCTTGAGCTTGGAGACGGCGGCGAAGGCACGCAAGCCGGCAGCGCTCCGCGCGGCGGCAATGGCGGTGGCGCGTCCGCTGCCTATCGCACCGCGGTCGTCTCGCAACAGGCCGTTCAGGTTTCAGCCCAGCCCTCCGCCGCCCAGCCGGTCGCGCGGCTGCACAGCGTTCCCCAACCGGAGAATGCACCGGTCGCCTTGGGCCGCACCGAGGCAAAGCCCGCCGAAGCGCAGCCGCAGCCGAAAGTGCGCGTCAACTCGCTCGAAGAGCTTGCGGAACTCTGTACCAAGAACCGCGACCCCAAGCTGCGGGCCCTGTTGCGCAATTTCGTTCACCTCGTGCGCATCGAGCCCGGCCGGCTGGAAATCAACCTGCCGCCGGAAGCACCGAAGTCGCTGGTCAGCGACCTGCAGAAGCGCCTGGAGGAATGGACCGAGATCCGCTGGATGGTCATCCTCAGCCGCGAGGCCGGACAGCCGACCCTCGTCGAGGCAGATGCCTCGACCCGCGAAGCGCGTTTCGTCGATGCGAGGCAGGACCCGGATGTGGCCGCGATCCTCTCGCGCTTCCCCGGCGCCAAGATCACCGACGTTCGCATTCGCACGGCCGTCGTCGAGGACGATACGCCGAGCCTGCCGGCGGCGGCGGAATCGTCCGAGGGCGACATTCTGCCGGGCGACGACATCGAATTCTGACGCAACCGAATTCAGCACAGAGATCCAAGGAGACAGCGACGATGCGCGACATCATGGGCATGATGGGCAAGGTCAAGGAAATGCAGGCCAAGATGGAGAAGATGCAGGCGGAAATCGCCTCGCTCGAAGTCGAAGGCAAGTCCGGCGGCGGGCTGGTGACCGTGACCATGACCGGCAAGGGCGATCTCAAGGGCCTGAAGATCGATCCGTCGCTCTTCAAGGAAGACGATGTGGAAATCCTCGAAGACCTGATCGTCGCCGCCCACAAGGACGCCAAGGACAAGGCCGAGGCCGTGATGGCTGAGAAGACCAAGGAAATGACCGCCGGCCTGCCGATTCCGCCCGGCATGAAGCTGCCGTTCTGAGATTTCGGTTTTATCCGACAGTGACGACGACGGCCGCTTTTGGCGGCCGTTTTCGCTAGTCGCTCAGGAACGCCCTGAGCTTGGCATGGAGAGGAGCGGCGAGATAGCGATCCCGCTCTGCGCCGTGGAGCTTCTTGCCGTAGGTCGCCATGAGGTCGGGCATGGTAATGCGGTCTCCGGCGAAGGGCCGGTATTCGACCGCCTGTCCGGCCTCCAGCATGCCGCCGGCGAGGACCCGCGCATAGGCGCCGGCGCGGCCGGCCTTCATGAAGCGCTTGGGAAATTTCGGATCTCCCATCTTCGCGGCGAAGGTGGCACAGGGGATCCGTGTCGAGGTTACCTCCAGAACCACGTCACCGGCAATGAAGCGGTCGCCGACGGCGATCCGGCGATTGTCGATGCCGGAGATCACCAGGTTTTCCCCGAAGGTTCCGGGCTCCAGGGGATGGCCGAGCTCATCCGCCCACCAGTCGAGCGTCTCCGAACCTTCGATATAGATCGCCTGTTCCTCGCCGCCATGATGGTCACCGTTGCAGATCGCATCGCCGACAATGCCGTGAGCGTCGACCATGACCGGGCCGTTCACCGGGACCTTGTTGATGCCGGTCTTGTATTTCTTGCCGGGCAGGGTTTCGGCACTGCCGCGGCAGACGGCGAGGATTTTCATGCAGCAGCGCTCCTTTGGACGATTCCGTTCAGCGAGGATATGGGGTAGAAGCGGCCAATGGCAAAGCGAGTCACCGGCCCCGAAATCGAAAAACTGATCCAGCTTCTGGCAAAGGTCCCGGGGCTCGGGCCCCGCTCGGCGCGCCGCGCGGCACTGCACCTGATCAAGAAGAAGGACCAGTTGATGGGCCCCCTGGCGCACGCCATGGGTGACGCCTTCGACAAGGTGAAGATCTGCTCGCATTGCGGCAATGTCGACACCGTCGATCCCTGTACCGTGTGCACCGACGAGCGGCGCGATCACACTGTGATCATCGTCGTCGAGGATGTTTCCGACCTCTGGGCGCTGGAGCGGGCGGGCGCGATGAACGCCGCCTATCACGTGCTCGGCGGCACGCTCTCGCCGCTCGACGGCGTCGGGCCCGACGACCTCAACATCAAGGGCCTGATCGAACGCGTCGCCAAAGGCGGGATCCGCGAGATCATCATCGCCGTCAACGCCACCGTCGAGGGGCAGACGACAGCACACTATATCACTGACCACCTGGCCGGGCTGGACGTGAAGATCACGCGGCTGGCGCATGGCGTGCCGGTGGGCGGAGAGCTGGATTATCTCGACGAAGGCACACTTTCGGCCGCTTTGCGCGCCAGGACAGTCATCTGATTCTCTGTACGACGACGGGAGACCTGTCATGACCGGCCTTAGCCCCCTCCGCCCTGTCGGGCAGTCCACCCCCAAGAAGGGTATTCGCCGCAGCCTGGCGCTGGCGCTGTCGACCTGCTTGCTGTGGAGCGCCCCCGCCGCCTCCGCCGCTCCGTCGAAGGCGGCCGTCGAGCAGCAGTTCCAGGCATGGCTCGCCAACGACCTGTGGCCGGAGGCAAAGGGCGCCGGCATCTCGCGCGCCGCCTTCGACAAGGCGGTCGCCGGCCTGACGCTCAACTGGGACCTGCCGGACCTCGTGCCGCCCGGGACCACCCCGCCGAAGGACCAGAAGCAGAGCCAGGCGGAGTTTTCCTCGCCGGGCGCCTATTTCTCGGAAAAGCGGCTGCAGGGACTGGCCGGCACCGGCCGCAGCCTTGCCGACCGCCATGCATCGACGCTGCGCAAGGTCGAGGCGGCCTATGGCGTTCCGGGCTCGATCATTGTCGCCATCTGGGGCCGGGAATCCGGTTTCGGCGGCGCCAAGCTGCCGTACCCTGCCGTCGAGGTGCTGGCCACCAAGGCCTTCATGTCGACCCGCAAGGATCTTTTCCGCCGCGAGCTGATCTCGGCGCTGCATATCATCGAGGGCGGCGACATTGCTGCGGGCCAGATGAAGGGCTCCTGGGCCGGCGCGCTCGGCCAGCCGCAATTCATGCCGACCAGCTATCTGAAATATGCCGTCGACTTCGACGGCGACGGCCACCGCGACATCTGGAACTCGGTGCCCGACAGCCTGGCATCGATCGCCAACTATCTGAAGAAGAGCGGCTGGCAGGCAGGCCGCGGCTGGGGCTTCGAGGTTGCCATTCCCTCCGGCGTCTCCTGTGCACAGGAAGGCCCGGACAGGGCCAGACCGCTGTCGGACTGGTCCGGACAGGGCATAGAGCGCATCTCAGGCAAGGCATTCCCGGGAAGTGAGCTCTCCGCGTCCACGATGATGCTGGTTCCGGCCGGCACGCATGGCCCGGAATTCCTCGTCAGCCCGAATTTCTATGTGCTGAAGGAATACAACAACTCCGACCTCTACGCGCTTTTCATTGGCAATCTCGCCGACCGCATCGCCTACGGCGGCGGCGCGTTCAAGGCGCCGTTCGGCGAGGTCGGCAAGATGCTGCGCTCGGATGTGCTCGCCATGCAGAAGGCGCTGGTCGCCAAGGGCTACGACGTCGGCAATGTCGACGGCCTGCCGGGTTACAAGACCCGCCGGGCGCTCGGCGACTGGCAGCAGAAGAACGGACTGGCCCCGACCTGCTATCCGGACGCCTCGCTGAAGGGCAAGCTGCGCTAGAGCGTCTGCTGGCTAGAACGAAGCCCCTCACGCTCAGTGCGGATCGACATGGGTCTTGTGGAAGATGTCGCCTGCCGGCGGGATCGCCTGCCGCTCGATCATCCGGTGCACCCTCGGCTTCGTTTCGCCGCGATGCAGGGCGAGCAGCCGGTCGGTCGTCTCGGCATCCGCCTTGGTGCGGCGCTGGTTGTGGCGGACATATTCGACCCAGGTCGGCGTGTGATAGGTCTCCGTCCAGATGTCCGGGTTCTCCAGGTCGCGCATCAGCGCCCAGTTTCGTGCGCCGTCGCGGATGCGGATGCGGCGGCGCTCGACCATGACCGCGAGGAATTCCGGCAGGTCCTCGTCGGCGATCTCATAGTCGATATTGACGACGATCGGACCGCTGCGCGGCCTGATGTCGAGCTTCAGCGGGGGCTCGTTGAAGCGGTTCAGGGGATCGAGATCGAGCGAGGCGAAGGCCGGCATGGGCAGCCAAAGCCCGATCGCCACGCCGACGATCATCAGCAGGCTGGAGGCGAAGAACGCGTTGGTGACACCCTGGCTTTCGGCCATCAGCCCCCAGAGCCAGCTGCCGCCCGCCATGCCGCCGAAGGTGGCCGTCTGGTAAAGGGACAGTGCGCGGCCCACCACCCAGCGCGGCGTCGACAATTGCACGACCGTATTGAAAAGCGACAGCGCCAGCACCCAGCAGGCCCCGGCCACCAGAAGGGCAAGGCTCGTCACCGCCGCATAGGGGCTGATGCCGATGACCGTCGCGCTCAAGGCAAAGCCGGCAAAGGCGCAGCGCACGATGTCCTCGCTCGACAGCGCTTCGCGCAGCCTGGAATTCGCCAGCGCCCCGGCGATCGCGCCCGTGCCGAAGGCACCGAGCATCACGCCGTAAGTCAGAGCTCCCCCGCCGACCAGATCGCGCGCGACGACCGGCAGCAGCGCAAGCACCGCGCTCGCCGTCAGGCCGAACACGAAGCCGCGGAACAGCACCTTGCCGATGTTCGGCGACATGGCGACATAGCGCAGCCCGGCGCCGATCGCCTGGCCAAGCGCCTCGCGGGGAAGCGTCTGCTGCGGCAGGTCCGGCTGCCAGCGGGACAGCGCGAAGATCAGAGTGAAATAGCTCACCGTATTGGCGGCGAAGGCGGCGGCCGCACCGGCGGCAGCGACGATCATGCCGCCGATCGCCGGACCGACGCTGCGGGTGATGTTGAAGCCGACGCTGTTCAGCGAGACCGCGCCGGCAAGATCCTCGCGCGGCACGAGATCGCCGACCGAAGCCTGCCAGGAAGGATTGTTGAGCGCCGTGCCGCTGCCGAGCAGGAAGGTGAAGAGCAGCAGCAGCCACGGCGTGATGAGACCGAAATAGGCGAAGAGCGCCAGCATTGCGGATACGCAGAACATGAAGACCTGGGCCGTCAGCATGACGCGCCGGCGGTCGTAGTTGTCGGCGATGGCGCCCGAGAGCAGCGAGAACAGCATCAGCGGCAGGGTGGTGGAGGCCTGAACAAGCGCGACCATGTTCTCCGACTGCGAGATCGAGGCCATCATCCACGCCGCGCCGACGCCCTGGATCAGCCCACCGAGATTGGAGGCGATACTGGCGCTCCATATGCTGCGATAGACCGGATGCTTCAATGGGGACAGGAAGGATCTGCGCTCGGGCATTCAGGCATACCTTTTTCTGCGGTCACGTCTCTGGTACTCTGCGCGATACACTGGCAGCAATGAGCTTGCGCGTGAACTAACATCGGATGGCCAGAAGGCATAAGCAGGCCGAGAAGCGTGAAAAGCTTGCAATCGCGCCCGACCGGGCGTATACAGCGCCCATATTCTTGATCGACAGATGAAGGGTGGGGCCGCAAGGACCCGCTCTTTTTTGTTGGCGATCGGGTCCATCCGGGAGTATTACGATTGTCTGACAGCATGCCCACGCCGCAGGACGGCGAAGCGCGTATCATCATCGAGACGGGTCTCGACCGGCGCATCGCCGAGATTATCGAGCCGGTTCTGGTTGCGTTGGGATTCAAGCTGGTTCGGGCGCGGTTGATGAACCAGAACGGCCTGACGCTGCAGGTGATGGCGGAGCGCAACGACGGAACGATGACCGTGACGGATTGCGAGGAGGTCTCCATGGCGATCTCTCCGGTGCTCGACGTCGAAGACCCGGTCGACAAGGCCTATCACCTCGAAGTTTCGTCGCCGGGCATCGATCGCCCGATGGTGCGCAAGTCGGATTTCGAGCGCTGGAACGGTCATATCGTCAAGTGCGAGACCTCCATCCTGATCGACAACCGCAAGCGGTTTCGCGGCAAGATCACCGAGGTCGACGGCGAAGGCTTCACGCTCGAGCGCGATCAGGTCGCCTATGGCGAGGAGCCACGGGTCAAGATCCCGTTCAACGCGCTCAGCGAAGCGAAGCTGATCCTGACCGACGATCTCATTCGCGACGCCCTGCGCGCCGACAAGCTGGCCAAGGCGCAAGCCGCCAACCAGAATGACGAAGACAGCGACGAAGCATAATGTTTGACTAACCGCCTCGTGGGCCGCGGCCCCGGCAGGAAGACGGAGACTTAAGACAATGGCAGTCAGTGCTAACCGGCTCGAGCTCTTGCAGATCGCGGACGCGGTCGCCCGTGAGAAAGTCATCGACCGCGAAATCGTCCTTGCCGCGATGGCCGATGCCATCCAGAAGGCCGCCCGCTCGCGCTACGGCTCCGAAACGAACATCCGCGCCGACATCAACTCCAAGACCGGCGAAATCCGCCTGCAGCGTCTTCTGGAAGTCGTCGAGAAGGTCGAGGACTATTCGACCCAGATCGCGCTCGAGCTCGCTCGCGACCGCAACATCGAAGCCAAGATCGGTGACTTCATCGCCGATCCGTTGCCGCCGATGGATTTTGGCCGCATCGCCGCGCAGTCGGCCAAGCAGGTCATCGTGCAGAAGGTGCGTGAAGCCGAGCGTGACCGTCAGTATGACGAGTTCAAGGATCGCGTCGGCGAAATCGTCAACGGCACGGTCAAGCGCGTCGAGTACGGCAACGTCATCGTCGATCTGGGCCGCGGCGAAGGCATCATCCGTCGCGACGAGATGATCCCGCGCGAAGCCTTCCGTTACGGCGACCGCGTTCGCGCCTATGTCTACGACGTGCGCCGCGAACAACGCGGCCCGCAGATCTTCCTGTCGCGCACCCATCCGCAGTTCATGGTGAAGCTGTTCACCATGGAAGTGCCGGAAATCTACGACGGCATCATCCAGATCAAGTCGGTTGCCCGCGACCCGGGTTCGCGCGCCAAGATCGCCGTCATCTCGAACGATAGTTCGATCGATCCAGTTGGCGCCTGCGTCGGTATGCGCGGTTCGCGCGTTCAGGCCGTCGTCGGCGAATTGCAGGGCGAAAAGATCGACATCATTCCGTGGTCGAGCGATCCGGCCGCCTTCATCGTCAACGCCCTGCAGCCGGCTGAAGTCGCCAAGGTGGTTCTCGACGAAGATGCGGAACGCATCGAAGTGGTCGTTCCGGACGAGCAGCTGTCGCTCGCCATCGGTCGTCGCGGCCAGAACGTCCGTCTCGCCTCGCAGCTGACGGGCTGGGACATCGACATCATGACGGAAGCCGAGGAATCGGAGCGCCGCCAGAAGGAATTCAACGAGCGCACCAACCTGTTCATGGATGCGCTGGACGTGGACGAGATGGTCGGCCAGGTGCTCGCCTCCGAAGGTTTCGCCCAGGTCGAGGAAGTCGCCTATGTCGATCTCGAGGAAATTTCCTCGATCGACGGCTTCGACGAGGACACCGCCCAGGAAATCCAGACCCGCGCCCGCGAGTACCTGGAAAAGATCGAGGCGGAAATGGATGCCAAGCGCAAGGCGCTCGGCGTGGCCGACGAACTGCGCCAGATCGACGGCATGACCTCGCAGATGATGGTCGCGCTCGGCGAGGACGGCATCAAGACGATCGAGGACTTTGCCGGCTGCGCCGCCGACGACCTGGTCGGATGGAGCGAACGCAAGGACGGCGAGACCAAGAAGTTCGAAGGTCTTTTCGGCAAGTTCGACGTTTCGCGCGCCGAAGCCGAAAACATGATCGTCCAGGCCCGTATCGCGGCCGGTTGGATCACCGAAGAAGACCTCGCGGCTCCTGCGGAAGAAGAAGTGGCGGAAGAAGCCGAGCAGGCTGAATGAGCATGACCGGTGCGGCCGAAGATGAGCCCCAGGACGATGGTCCGGAGGGCGAAGTGAACGGTCGCATGTGCATCGTGACGCGGGACAGCGGCTCACCCGAGACGCTGATCCGCTTCGTCGCCGCCCCGGATGGCACCATCGTGCCGGACCTGAAGCGCCAGCTTCCCGGCCGGGGCTGCTGGGTGACGGCGCGTCGCGAGCTGGTGGACAAGGCCGTGGCGAAGAAGCTCTTCGCCCGAGCCCTGAAAAGGGATGTGAAGGCGGATGCCGAGCTCGGCCAGACAGTCGACCGGCTGCTTGCCCAGCAACTGGCCGGGATGATCAACCTGGCCCGCAAGGCCGGGCAGTTCGTGTCGGGATCGGCCAAGGTCGAAGCGGCGGTCCGCAGTGGCGAGGCGCTGGCCGTCTTCCATTCGACGGACGCGGCAGCCGACGGCGTCAGAAAGATCGACCAGGCCCGCAAGGCCTGGCACCTCGGAATGGAGACGGACGCGGCGATTCCGGCGTTCCACCTGCTTTCCGGAGCAGAAATGGACGAACTGATGGGCCAGAACGCGTTTATCCATGCAGCGGTGCTTGCAGGGCAGGCGGGTGAAGGTGTAGTGAAGCGCGCAAACCTGCTTGAACAGTACCGCACAGGCGGACTGTCTCAGATAAAGGATGTCGCAGACATGCCGAAGCAATGACGCGGTCAACGGCTTCAGCCGGACGCATTATCGGAATACACGAATTGAACGACGAGGTCTGATGTTCCGCATCCGGCCTTGTCCAAGGAACGGAACGGAATGACCGACAACAAAGACGACAACACACTCAGCGCGCCGGGCAAGAAGACCCTCACCCTGAAACCGTCAGGTGTGACCCAGGGTACCGTGCGCCAGGACATGGGTCGCGGTCGGACCAAGGCCGTGGTGGTCGAGACGCGCAAGCGGCGCCCGACCCGTCCCGAAGACGAAAAGATCGTGACGCCGGTAGCGCCGGTGGTGCGCGCGCCCGAACCTGCGGCAGCTCCGGTTGTCCAGGCTCGTCCTGCAGCGCCTGCCCCGCAGACCCGCACGCACCAGCCTACTCCCCAGCCGCAGCGCCCGGCGCCGCAGCAACCCGCTCGCCAGGAACGCCCGCGTGGCGCCGTCCTTCACGACCTGTCGGCCGGCGAAATGGAAGCGCGCCGCCGCGCCCTGATCGAAGCCCAGGCTCGCGAAGTCGAGGAAGCCAAGCAGCGCGTCATCGACGAAGCCCGTCGTGTGGCTGAGGCCGAGGAACGCGCCCGTCTGGCAGCCGAAGAGGCTGAACGCCGCGCCGCCGAGCCGCAGCCGGAAGAACCGGCGCCGGCTCCAGTGGCCGAAGCTGCGCCCGCCGCAACCGCCGGGGAAGCCCGTCCGGTGGCGAAGCCGGCTGCCGCTCCGTCCGCTCCCGTGCCGCCGGGCTTCGTTCGTGGCCGCAAGGCCGGCGACGAGGAAGAGGAAGAACGCACCGTCAATCGTGGTGCTCCGGCTCGCGGCAAGGTCGCCGTTGCGGCGCCCGCCAAGGTTCCGCCGCGCCCCAAGGCCGAAGAAGACCGTCGCCGCGGCAAGCTCACCGTGACCACGGCCAATGTCGACGACGACGGCAACGCCCGCGGTCGGTCGATGGCAGCCCAGCGCCGCCGCCAGGAGAAGTTCCGCCGCTCGCAGATGCAGGAAACGCGTGAAAAGGTCATGCGCGAAGTCATCCTGCCGGAGACCATCACCATTCAGGAACTGTCGCAGCGCATGTCCGAGCGCGCCGTCGACGTGATCAAGTACCTGATGAAGGAAGGCCAGATGATGAAGCCGGGCGACGTCATCGACGCCGACCTCGCCGAACTGATCGCCACCGAATTCGGCCACACCGTCAAGCGCGTCTCCGAGTCGGATGTTGAAGAAGGCATTTTCAACGTCGCCGACGACGAAGGCGAACTGGTGTCCCGCCCGCCGGTCGTGACCATCATGGGTCACGTCGACCACGGCAAGACCTCGCTTCTCGACGCGATCCGCAAGACCAGCGTCGTCTCCGGCGAAGCCGGCGGCATCACCCAGCATATCGGTGCCTATCAGGTCGAACACAACGGCCAGAAGATCACCTTCATCGACACGCCCGGGCACGCCGCGTTTACGGCAATGCGTGCCCGCGGTGCACAGGCAACCGACATCGCGATCCTGGTGGTCGCCGCTGACGACAGCGTGATGCCGCAGACGATCGAATCGATCAACCACGCCAAGGCCGCCAACGTGCCGATCATCGTGGCGATCAACAAGATCGACAAGCACGAGGCCGACCCGCAGAAGGTGCGCAACCAGCTGCTGCAGCACGAGGTCTTCGTCGAATCGATGGGCGGCGAAGTGCTCGACGTCGAAGTCTCGGCCAAGAACAAGCTGAACCTCGACAAGCTGCTTGAAGCCGTTCTGCTTCAGGCGGAAATTCTCGATCTCAAGGCCGATCCGAGCCGTACGGCCGAAGGCACCGTCATCGAAGCCCAGCTCGACCGCGGTCGCGGCGCCGTTGCCACCGTTCTGATCCAGAAGGGTACGCTTCGTCCGGGCCAGATCATCGTTGCCGGCGACCAGTGGGGCCGCGTTCGCGCCCTGGTCAACGACAAGGGTGACCACGTCAAGGAAGCGGGTCCTGCCACGCCGGTCGAAGTGCTCGGCCTGTCGGGCACGCCGGCGGCCGGTGACCGGTTCGCCGTTGTCGAGAACGAAGCCCGCGCGCGCGAGATCTCGGAATATCGCCAGCGTCTGGCCCGCGACAAGGCCGCTGCCCGTCAGTCCGGCCAGCGCGGTTCGCTGGAACAGATGATGACCCAGCTGCAGAATACCGGCTTCAAGGAATTCCCGCTGGTGATCAAGGGCGACGTGCAGGGCTCGATCGAAGCCATCATCGGCGCGCTCGACAAGCTGGGAACGGACGAAGTTCGCGCCCGCATCGTGCATTCGGGTGCCGGTGGCATCACCGAGTCCGACATCTCGCTCGCCGAAGCGTCGAACGCCGCCATCATCGGCTTCAACGTTCGCGCCAATGCCCAGGCTCGCACCGCAGCCGAACGGGCCGGCACCGAAATCCGCTACTACAACATCATCTACGATCTGGTGGATGACGTGAAGGCGGCGATGTCGGGCCTGCTCTCTCCGGAGCGCCGCGAAACCTTCCTCGGCAATGCCGAAATCCTGGAAGTGTTCAACATCACCAAGACCGGCAAGGTCGCGGGTTGCCGCGTCATCGAAGGCAAGGTCGAACGTGGTGCCGGCGTGCGCCTGGTGCGCGACAACGTCGTCATCCACGAAGGCAAGCTCAAGACACTCAAGCGCTTCAAGGACGAAGTGGCCGAAGTGCCGATGGGCCAGGAATGTGGCATGGCCTTCGAGAACTACGAAGACATCCGCGCCGGCGACACGATCGAGTGCTTCCGCGTGGAACATATCACGCGCACGCTCTAAGGCGACGACAGCACGGGATTTGAGGACGGGCGCCGGACGATCCGGCGCTCGCTTCGTTTGAGGCGAAAAGATATGACCAAACCAACGACTTCCGCGCCCAACCAGCGCATGCTGCGTGTCGGCGAACAGGTGCGCGCTGCGATTTCGCAGGTGTTGCAGCGTGGCGAAGTGCGCGATCCGCTGATCGAAAAGACAGTGATCTCGATCTCCGAAGTCCGCATGTCGCCAGACCTCAGGGTCGCCAACGCCTATGTGACGCCCCTCGGCGTTGCCGACCATCAGGCGGTGATCGACGCGTTGAACCACCACGCCAAATATATCCGCGGCCGGCTCGGCCCCCAGCTCCGGCAGCTGAAATACATGCCCGAGGTGCGGTTCCGCGACGATACCAGCTTCGACAATTACCAGAAGATCGACGCGCTCTTGCGCTCGCCCGAGGTCCAACGCGATCTGGGGCACACCGACAGCGACGACGAACAAGAATAGAGGCGCATGTCCAAACCCCGCAAACCCAAGGGCCGGCCGGTTTCCGGCTGGCTGATCCTCGACAAGCCGGTCGATTTCGGCTCGACCGAGGCCGTCTCCAAGATCAAATGGTTGTTCGACGCGCAGAAGGCCGGCCATGCCGGCACGCTCGATCCGCTTGCGTCGGGCATGCTGCCGATCGCGCTCGGCGACGCAACCAAGACCGTTCCCTATGTCATGGATGGCCGCAAGATCTATGAATTCACCGTGACCTGGGGAGAAGAGCGGGCGACCGACGACCTCGAGGGCGAGGCGACCCAGACGTCGCAGAAGCGCCCGAGCGAGGAACAGATCCGCGCCCTGCTGCCGGCCTATACCGGCGTCATCTCGCAGATCCCGCCGCAGTTCTCGGCGATCAAGATCGCCGGCGAGCGGGCCTACGACCTGGCGCGCGAAGGGGAGACCGTCGACATTCCGTCGCGCGAGGTCGAGATTTTCCGCCTGACGCTGGTCGGCTGCCCGGATGAGAACAGCGCCCGCTTCGAAGTCGAATGCGGCAAGGGCACTTATGTGCGCTCGCTCGCTCGCGATTTCGGACGCGATCTCGGCTGCTACGGCCATATCTCCTCGCTCAGGCGCTCCTTCGTTGCGCCTTTCGCCGAGGAGACGATGGTGTCGCTCGCCGAGCTGACCGCACTGGAGGCGATCGAGGACAAGCAGGAGCGGCTTGCCGCGCTCGACGCGTTCCTGATCGACACCGGAGAGGCGCTTTCCGGCCTGCCGCATATCGCGATTACCGAGGACCAGGCGCATCGCCTGCGGATGGGCAATCCGATCCTGCTCAGGGGCCGCAACGCGCCGGTGGCAGAGGCGGACGCCTTTGCCACCTGCTTCGGCAAGTTGGTCGCGATCGGCGAGATCGGCGAGGGCGAATTCCGTCCGAGACGGGTGTTCGGCTGAGCAGGCGCCTTCCAAACAAAGCTTCCATTTCGCCACGGGATGAGCTATAGGCACGCCAGCATGGCGGCTTGCCGTCTGCTTTCACGGCCTTTGCTGGACGACATCCCGGCATATGGCGTCTTATTTCTCCTGATATTCAGAAAGGATTCCCGATGTCGATCACTGCAGAGCGCAAGGCTGCCCTCATCAAGGAATACGCAACCGTCGAAGGCGACACCGGTTCTCCGGAAGTCCAGGTTGCGATCCTGACCGAGCGGATCAACAACCTCACCGGACACTTCAAGGACCACAAGAAGGATAACCATTCCCGCCGTGGCCTGCTGACGATGGTGTCGAGCCGTCGCTCGCTTCTTGACTACCTCAAGAAGAAGGACGAAGCCCGTTACACGAAGCTCATCACGAGCCTGGGCATTCGCCGCTAAAAATCTTCCGGCGGACCATCCTCGCGAGGTCCGCCGGCTCTCTTTCGGGACCCAGGTCCCGGCTGGCCACTTCGGACGATCAAGTCCGTTGGCCGCGAATGAAGGGCAGACCGGATGGGCCGGCGCTGCCAAAACCAACCGATGACCTGTCATGGGGCAGGATTGCAGGATGCTTTCGCCGAAGGGATTCGGCCATGCAGGGAAGAGATTTCACCTCCCCTTGCGCGAGAAGCCCTAAGCCTCCGAAACCGGAGGATATCTCTCGAAACGAAAAGCCTCCCGCTGTCTTGCCCGTGATGCGTCAGCATAGCCGCGGCCGCCACCGGATCCCTTGCGGGGTCTCGCCATCAAGGCCGGCAGTCGTGGAAGAAGGACAAGATATATGTTTGATATCCATAGCGTGGAAATCGAGTGGGCAGGCCGCCCGCTCAAGCTCGAAACCGGCAAGGTCGCCCGTCAGGCCGACGGCGCCGTCATGGCCACCTACGGCGAGACCGTCGTTCTCGCCACCGTCGTATCGGCCAAGTCGCCGAAGCCGGGCCAGGACTTCTTCCCGCTGACCGTGAACTACCAGGAAAAGACCTATGCCGCCGGCAAGATCCCGGGTGGCTACTTCAAGCGCGAAGGTCGCCCGTCGGAGAAGGAAACGCTGGTTTCCCGCCTGATCGACCGCCCGATCCGCCCACTCTTCCCGGACGGCTACAAGAACGACACCCAGGTCGTCGTCACCGTCATCCAGCATGACCTTGAAAACGATCCGGACGTCCTGTCCATGGTTGCCGCTTCGGCTGCCCTGACCCTCTCGGGCGTACCCTTCATGGGCCCGGTCGGCGGCGCACGCGTCGGCTTCATCAACGGTGAATATGTCCTGAACCCGCATCTCGACGAGATGGACGAGTCGGTTCTCGATCTGGTCGTCGCCGGCACTCAGGACGCCGTCCTGATGGTCGAGTCGGAAGCCAAGGAACTCAACGAAGAGATCATGCTCGGCGCCGTCATGTTCGGCCACAAGGGCTTCCAGCCGGTTATCGACGCGATCATCAAGCTCGCCGAGGTTGCCGCCAAGGAACCGCGCGATTTCGATCCGGAAGACTATTCCGCGCTCGAAGCCGAAATGCTGGCAATGGCCGAAACCGAACTGCGCAACGCCTACAAGATCACCGAGAAGGCCGCACGTTACGCCGCCGTCGACGCCGTGAAGGCGAAGGTCAAGGCGCACTTCCTGCCCGAGGGCGGCGAAGCCAAGTACACGGCTGAAGTTATCGGCTCGGTCTTCAAGACCCTGCAGGCGAAGATCGTTCGCTGGAACATCCTCGACACCAAGAGCCGCATCGACGGCCGCGACCTGGAAACCGTTCGTCCGATCGTATCGGAAGTCGGCATCCTGCCGCGTACCCATGGCTCCGCTCTGTTCACCCGCGGCGAGACCCAGGCGATCGTGGTTGCGACCCTCGGCACCGGCGAAGACGAACAGTATGTCGACTCGCTGACCGGCATGTACAAGGAACGCTTCCTGCTGCACTACAACTTCCCGCCCTACTCGGTCGGTGAAACGGGCCGCATGGGCTCCCCGGGCCGCCGCGAAATCGGCCATGGCAAGCTCGCCTGGCGCGCTATCCGTCCGATGCTGCCGACCCCGGAACAGTTCCCCTACACGCTGCGCGTCGTATCGGAAATCACCGAGTCGAACGGCTCTTCCTCGATGGCAACCGTCTGCGGCACCTCGCTGGCGCTGATGGATGCCGGCGTTCCGCTCGCCAAGCCGGTCGCTGGTATCGCCATGGGCCTGATCCTCGAAGGCGACCGTTTTGCCGTTCTCTCCGACATTCTCGGCGATGAAGACCACCTCGGCGACATGGACTTCAAGGTCGCCGGCACCAACGAGGGCATCACCTCGCTGCAGATGGACATCAAGATCGCCGGTATCACCGAAGAGATCATGAAGGTCGCGCTCAGCCAGGCACAGGGTGGCCGCAAGCACATCCTCACCGAGATGGCCAAGGCCATCACCGAAGGTCGCTCGCAGCTCGGCGAATTCGCTCCGCGCATCGAAGTCATGAACATCCCGGTCGACAAGATCCGTGAAGTCATCGGCTCCGGCGGCAAGGTCATTCGCGAAATCGTCGAAAAGACCGGCGCGAAGATCAACATCGAAGACGATGGCACCGTGAAGATCGCCTCTTCCTCGGGCAAGGAAATCGAAGCGGCCCGCAAGTGGATCCACTCGATCGTTGCCGAGCCGGAAGTCGGCGTCGTCTACGAAGGCACCGTGGTGAAGACCGCCGATTTCGGCGCCTTCGTCAACTTCTTCGGTTCGCGTGACGGTCTCGTGCACATCTCGCAGCTCGCTTCCGACCGTGTTGCCAAGACCTCGGACGTCGTCAAGGAAGGCGACAAGGTCTGGGTCAAGCTGATGGGCTTTGACGAGCGTGGCAAGGTTCGCCTCTCCATGAAGGCCGTCGACCAGACGACCGGCAAGGAAGTCGTCGCCGAGAAGAAGAAGGACGAGGGCGAAGCCGCCGAATAAGCGGCCCCTTCCCTTTGACAGTGAGGCGCGGAAACCCTTCCGCGCCTTTTTTATTCGCCCGGAGAGCCCTGCCATGAGCCGCGAAACGCTGAAGACCCTGTTCCATCCCTTTGCCAGCGGCACGGTTGCCGCTCCCCGCTCCGACGAGCGCTTCCTGTTTATCGGCGCCGAGGCGGGCTTTGCCACGCCTGACGAGTTCGCCGCGCAGCTGGTGCCCGTGCAGGGTCATCGCGGCGAGTTCCTGAAGCTGCAGGCAGCCCGTCTCGATCCGATCCCTCATATCGACGGCGAGGGCTTTGACGGCGCGCTGATCCTGCTCGGCAAGCACCGGGGCGAGAACGACAATCGCGTTGCCGAGGCCTTGAGCCGGGTCAAGGCAGGCGGTCTGATCGTAGTTGCCGGCGGCAAGGAAGACGGCGTGCAGCCAATGCGCAAGCGTCTGGCCGGGCTCGGGATCGAGGCAGAGCATATGCCGAAATATCACGGGGTCGCCCTGTGGTTCTCGGTGCCGGAAGATACCGGAGCGGCCGTCGCCAAACTTGCCGCGCGCGAGACGCTCGTGGACGGGCGCTTCCACACCCGCGCCGGCATGTTTTCGCATGATCGTATCGACGATGGCTCCGAGCTGCTGGCGAGCCGCCTGCCTGAGAACTTCGACGGCAATGCCGCCGATTTCGGCGCCGGCTGGGGCTATCTCTCGACCATGCTGGCCACGCGCTCGCCGCGGACCGCCCGCATCGACCTGTTCGAGGCCGATTTCGACGCGCTGGAATATGCCAAGCTCAACCTGGCTGAAAACTGCCCCAACCTCACGACACGTTTCTTCTGGCAGGACCTGACGCGCGAGCCGGCCAAGGAGAAATACGACCTCGTCATCATGAACCCGCCCTTCCACCAGGGTCATGCCGCCGAGCCGGGCCTCGGCCAGACGATGATCAAGGCGGCAGCCCAAGCGCTGCGCGGCGGCGGCCAGTTGCTGCTGGTGGCCAATCGTGGCCTGCCCTATGAGGCTATCCTGGGCGAGGACTTCCGTGAGCACGGAGAGACCTGCCGCAACGCCCGTTTCAAGGTTCTCTGGGCCAAGAAATAGGCCCGGCTGACCGGTCACCCAACAATACTGGCTTCGTGAACGGCATCCGGGCTTTCCGGATGCCGTATCTCTGGACAAATCGCGCAATTCGACTTAACCTGCGACGACATTGGCTTATCATTGGACGCCATATATTCGATGTCTAATAAATCGATTGCCGACGAACTGACCGCCGTTGCGGGCGTCGCGTCCGCAGTCGCTACGCATGCAAAGTCGTATGGCATAGACATCGCCCCCATTTGCAGCGCGCTCAAGATCGATCCGGAAATCTTCCAGAGCCTGACCGCCCGCATCAGCCTCGACCGGCTCTGCCGGCTGCTGGAGGCCTGCGCATTGCTGGCAGACGACGAGGCATTCGGACTGAAATGCGTCGACCGCTTTGTCGCAGGCTCGACCGGACCGTTCGGATACGGCCTGATGACTGCGCCGACCGTGGGGGACTTCGTGCGCTTCCTCGCCGCACATATGCAATATGCCACCTACGCCAGCAATCTGCGCTTCACTACGGACGAAGGCGGCGCTTCTCTTTCCTGGTCGTTTGCTCCGGCGATCGTCAAACGCGACCAGTATGTCGACATGGGGATTGCCCTGACGATGGGGCGCTTGCGCGACATCGTCGGGATACATGCGGACCTTGTCGAGATCGATCTGGAACGGCCGCGCCCGAGGTCGCCGCAGGTGTTTCGCGACTATCTGACGAAGAAGCTGCGCTTCGGCTGCCGTGAGAATACGCTGCATATCCCCGCCAGCATCCTCGACATGAAAAATCCCAAGGCGGACGCAAGACTGTTCTCGCTCATGGATATCCAGTGCCGGACCATGCGGCCGGATGCAGATTACCAGGAGGGGAATTTCATCGACCAGGTGCGAAAGTTCCTGATCTTGCGTATGGCGGAGCCCAATTCGTCGCTGAGCGACATCTCTCCGCATTTCGGCATATCGGAGCGGACCTTCCAGCGCAGGCTCGCCGAGGAACATACGAGCCTGGCGGAGATCCGGGACAACCTCAGGCGCGAATTGAGCCTCAATCTGCTGACCGAGAGCGAACTGGCTATCTCCGAGATCTGCTATCGGCTCGGCTATTCCGCGCCGAGCGCCTTTACCCGATCCGTCACGCGCTGGTTCGGCCAGACCCCGACCGAACTGCGCGGACGCAAGTCCGCCTGACTCCGGATCAGGCAGGCGAAGTCCCCGTAATGCTTTGCCTATTGACAATTCCCTCACGACAGGCAGAAATGCAGAGATACAGCTGACGCCTCGACGCAAACGGAATTTAACCTTTCGTATGCGATGTTAAGATTTTGGCGCCTGACGCGAATTACAATCGCTTCACTCATCCTTATATATCTGAGACGACGGACGTTGCAGTCAAAGATGACCGGCAACGAAGCACAGATTCAATCTTGGCGATCTCAGAACATCATGGCGAATAAAGATCAGTCTGCCGGACAGCCGTCCGGCCCAGAAACCGCATTGACCGATGCGGAAGTAAAGTGCCTGACAATGGTCGCCGAAGGCAAGCGACCGCTCGATATCTGCAATCTGCTGCTGCTGTCCGAGATCGAGGTCGAGGGATTGTTGTCCTCGGCCGAGAGCAAGCTCGGCGCGCGCAATCGGCTGCATGCGGTCAGCATGGCCATGCTGATGGGATCGATCGAGGTCGAGCACATCCAAAAACCGGAGTAAGCTTGAGACATCGAGCTTGCGGACCACTCCGTGTTCATGCCTGGCGCGATATGAGGTCGCGCCAGGCATTTCTCGTTCAGGAAATCGGAAAAGCGGTCTTACTCGGCGTCGGAGCTGCGCAGCATGTCGAGCGCCGGCATGGACGTGATGTTGTAGCCGGAATCGACATAGTGAATCTCGCCGGTCACGCCGCGCGAAAGATCCGAGAGCAGATAGAGCGCCGAATTTCCGACATCCTCGATCGTCACGGTGCGACGCAACGGCGCATTCTTCTGCTGCCAGGAGAGCATGGCGCGCGCATCGGAGATGCCGGCGCCTGCCAGCGTGCGAATCGGGCCGGCGGAGATGGCATTGACGCGAATGCCCCGCGGACCGTAGTCGCCCGCCAGATACCTTACCGAAGCCTCCAGAGCCGCCTTGGCGACGCCCATGACGTTGTAGTTCGGCATGATGCGCACCGAACCGCCATAAGTCAGCGTCAGCATGGAACCGCCTTCGACCATCAGTTCGGCCGCGCGCTTGGCGATCTCCGTGAAGGAGAAGCACGAGATCACCATGGTGCGGGTGAAGTTGTCGCGCGTCGTATCGGCGTAGAGCCCCTTGAGCTCGTTCTTGTCGGAAAAGCCGATCGCATGCACGATGAAATCGAGCTTGCCCCAGCGTTCCTTCAGCGCCTCGATGACCGTATCGACGGAGGCGATATCCTCAACGTCGCAGGGGAGGAGAAAGTCCGAGCCGAGTTCGGCCGCCAGCGGCTTCACCCGCTTGCCCAGCGCCTCGCCCTGGTAGGTGAAGGCAAGCTCGGCACCGGCGCCGGCCAAGGCCTGCGCGATGCCCCAGGCAATCGAGTGACTGTTCGCGACGCCCATGATGAGGCCGCGCTTTCCCTGCATAGAGGCGATCATGCGGTTATCCATTGTGGCGTTGGAAGACGAGGGTTGCGTTGGTGCCACCGAAGCCGAAGGAATTGGACAGAACGGTGTCCATCTTCGCATTGTCGATCCGCTTGCGGACGATCGGTACGCCGTCGAATTCCGGGTCGAGTTCGGTAATGTGGGCGCTTTCGCCGATGAAGCGTTCCTGCATCATCAACAGGGCGTAGATCGATTCCTGTACGCCTGCGGCGCCGAGCGAATGGCCCGTCAAGGACTTGGTCGACTGGATGTGCGGGATCTTGTCGCCGAAGACTTCGCGAATCGCACCGATCTCCTTCGAATCGCCGACCGGGGTCGAGGTACCGTGGGTGTTGATGTAATCCACCTCACCCTTCACGGTCGACAGCGCCTGGCGCATGCAGCGCTTAGCACCTTCGCCGGACGGAGCGACCATGTCGTAGCCGTCCGAGGTTGCGCCATAGCCGACGAGTTCGGCATAGATCTTGGCACCGCGGGCCTTGGCGTGTTCCAGTTCCTCGAGCACCAGCACGCCCGCGCCGCCGGCGATGACGAAGCCGTCGCGCGACACGTCATAGGCGCGCGAGGCGGTCGAGGGCGTATCGTTGAACTTGGAGGACATGGCGCCCATGGCGTCGAACAGGTTCGACATCGACCAGTCGAGATCTTCGTGGCCGCCGGCGAACATCACGTCCTGCTTGCCCCACTGGATCATCTCCGCCGCATTGCCGATGCAGTGCGCCGAGGTCGAGCAGGCCGAGGAAATGGAGTAGTTGACGCCATGGATCTGGAACCATGTGGCGAGCGTTGCCGAGGCCGTCGACGACATCGCCTTCGGCACGGCAAACGGACCGATGCGCTTCGGGCTCATGTTCTTGCGGGTGATGTCGGCCGCTTCCACGATGGTGCGGGTGGAAGGACCGCCCGAGCCCATGATGATGCCGGTCCGCTCGTTCTGGGCGTAGTCCTTTTCCTCGAGACCGGAATCGGCGAGCGCCTGCTTCATGGCGACGTGGTTCCAGGCACCGCCCTGCGACAGGAAGCGCATGGCGCGACGGTCGACGAGATCGGTCGGATCAAGCGCCGGCTTGCCCCAGACCTGGCAGCGGAATCCGTATTCGGCAAAATCCGGCGAGAACTGGATGCCCGACTTCGCTTCGCGCAGTGATGCCGTCACCTCTGCCGCGTCGCTCCCGATGGAGGACACGATTCCAAGTCCCGTAACAACTACCCGTCTCATCTCTCAGACCTTCTTATTATAGTGGTTTGGACGGCGCCTGTTCAGGCCGTCTTTTCCTTGGACAGACCGACGCGAAGGTCGGTTGCCTGATAAATGGTTTCGCCGTCGGCCTTCAGCCAGCCATCGGCGGTACCCAGCACCAGGCGCCCGCGCATGACTCGCTTGAAGTCGATGCCGTACTCGAGCAGCTTGGTGGCCGGGCGAACCATGCCCTTGAACTTCACTTCGCCGGTGGACAGAGCCATGCCGCGGCCGGGCTCGCCCAGCCAGCCGAGGAAGAAGCCGGTCAGCTGCCACATGCCGTCGAGGCCGAGGCATCCCGGCATGATCGGGTTGCCCTGGAAATGGCAGGGGAAATACCAGTCATCCGGACGGACGTCATATTCAGCGCGAATATAGCCCTTGTCGAAGGCGCCGCCCGTTTCGGAAATATCCGTGATCCGGTGGACCATCAGCATCGGCGGCAGGGGAAGCTGCGCATTGCCGGGACCGAACAGCTCGCCGCGACCGCAGGCGAGTATCTCTTCATAGTTATAACTGGATTGTCTTGGTGCCATCTTCTTCTTCTTCCCCCCTCAGGCTTCGCGTTCACGGACCCTTAGAGCAAGATAGGGACAAATTGAAGTCCCACAATAGGCGACATCAGATCGCAGGAGACTTCCCGATCCGCCGCCACCTGGTGACTTTAGCCGTCGCATACAGGAAGCCCCCCGTCAGGACCAGACCCAAAACCGCCAAATCGCGGCTTTTTAGGCACTTTGTCGGGCCGCTGGCCGGTGGAAACTATTGAAAGGGGGGCGCGTAAAAGTTATATCGTCGGATGAAGTCTGCGAACGACCAACAGGCAATGCGGAGATCGTCTTGATGACGACTGAAGACCGTTCACGTACGGAACTGAAATTGCGCCAGTCGGGCCTTCGCCCGACGCGTCAGCGCATTGCGCTCGCAAGCCTGCTTTTCGCCAAGGGTGACCGTCACCTGACGGTCGAGGAACTGCACGAGGAAGCCACCGCCGCCAAGGTGCCGGTGTCTCTCGCAACAGTGTACAACACGCTGCACCAGTTCACCGAGGCCGGCCTGATCCGCGTCCTGGCGGTCGAAAGCGCGAAGACCTATTTCGATACCAACACGTCGGATCATCACCATTTCTTCGTCGAGGGCGAGAACGAGGTTCTCGACATCCCCTTGAACAATATCGTGATCGACAACCTTCCCACACCGCCCGAGGGAATGGAAATCTCCCATGTCGACGTGGTGATTCGCCTGCGGGCAAAGAAGCGCCAGGGCTGACGCAGCCTCCACCCCATCATAGAACGTCATCGGGCGCCCTGCCCGGACGCGAATTGTAGCGCGGAAAACTCCAGCCGAAACGCAGCGCCCCGCCCCGGATGGCAAAGGCCGTGGCCGCTCCGAGCGTGGACGCGGCATAGAGCGGCAGGCCGAACACGGTCGCCGCCGTGAAGACGCAGGCCCCGACCAGCGCCGCCGTGACGTAGATCTCGGGGCGAAGGAGAACCGAGGGCTCGCCGGCGATGATATCGCGCAAGATACCGCCGCAGGCCGCCGTCAGCGTGCCGGTGACGATCGCCACGGTCGGCGAGCCGGTCGCGGCATAGCCCTTGGCCGCGCCCATGACGCAATAGGCCGCAAGCCCGACGGCATCGAGCCAGATCAACAGCCGATAGCGCGACTCGACCAGATGGGCGGTGAAGAAGACCAGCACTCCGACCGAGGCGCAGACCAGGATATAGCCGGGATCGAGCACCCAGAAGACCGGCAGGCTGCCGAGAACGACGTCCCTCAGGGTTCCTCCGCCGATGCCGGTGACCGCGGCGAGAAACAGGAAGCCGATCACGTCGAGGTCCTTGCGCGAGGCGGAGAGCGCGCCTGTGGCGGCGAAGACGGCAACGCCCGCATAGTCAAGAAATCCGAGCAGTGTCATTTCAACCTCATCCGACGAAAGCCTTTGGAAACCGTGACGGCGTCAGGGCCGCGCAAGCAGTGGAACCTATGATAGAAGGGAGAGACTTCATTTTCCTGGGAAGATCGCCGTGAAATACCTGCTCCTTGCCCTTCTGCAAATCGCGTTTCTGCTCACTCCTGCCTCCGCATCCTTCGGCCAGCAGCAGCTTATCAGCGATCCGGAGATATACGAAAAGGAACATTTCCAGAAGCGCTGCAAGATCGTGCAGTTCGGCGCAAACTTCATCACACGCCTCGACATCAACAATGACGGCATCACCGATGCCGTGGTCAACGAAGGCGAAATCCTCTGCGACGGCATGCGCGGCCCCGACTGCACCGATGACGGCTGCCCCTATAATTTCTACCTGCAGGTCAAGGAAGGCGGTTACTTCATGATCGCCTCGGCCAAGATGTACGGCTATGATTTCGTCAAGCGCTTCGGCAACATGGTCTTCGTGATGAAGATGAACCCGCGCTTTTGCGAACGCACCGACGAGGCGGCCTGCGAAATCACGGTGCGCGTGCGCGGCACCAAGTTTCTGACGATCTCGAAGAAGTAGTTGCCCCGCCCAGGCGCGGTTATGGCGCCGGATAGAAGGCTCCTATGCGGCCCGTCAGAAAATAGGCGGCGAGCCCGATCCACTCGCGCACGGCCGTCGCCGTCTGCTGGGCGTTCAGCGTCGGCTGGGTAAAATCCAGGCCGAGCCCCACCTTTCCGCTGGTGCGGTAGTCCGTCGGCCAGGGCGTCACCGTCGTCCCGGCCGCCCGGAACAGGCCAACGGCGCGCGGCATGTGGAAGGCCGAGGTGATCAGCAGGCAATTCTCCAATCCTCTCTCAGCCAGGATGGTTCGGCTGTTGGCGACGTTCTCGGAGGTGGTGCGCGATTGCGTTTCGCGCACCAGGCGGTCGGCCGAAATGCCGAAGGTCTCGAAGAACCGCTCGGAGGCGACTGCATCGCCCTCATAGACGCCGCTCAGCGATCCATCCCCGCCGGACACGAGGATGGCCGATTGCGGGAAGCGCCGGGCAAGCCGTAACGCCTCGATGAACCGATCGGCGGCCTGGTTCATCTCGATGCCGCCGCGCGTCGTCGTGACCTCGGTCTCGAACGAGCCGCCCAGCACGATCATGCAAGACACGGTCTGCGGATCCGCCGCCGGCCGGGGGAAGCGCGCCTCGAGCTCCTGCAGCACGAACGAGCCCGTCGTCGTGTAGAGCGTCACGAACAGGATGGCACCGCCAAGAGCGCTCAGCGCCAGGCCCGTACGGCGCAGGCCGGCGAGCAGGGCAAGAACGGCGAACAGGATGGCCAGGAAGGACAGCGACAACGGCTGGGCAAACATCCAGAACAGCTTGGAGACCAGGAACATGCTTCTTCACCCTCTTCACGCGGCTCCGGAGAAGCGGGAACGCGCGGTGACCGTGCCTTGCGAAAATGAGGCATGCTCACCTCGCAACAGTTTCGCTCAAGGCAGGTCCCTTAAGCCTCCAGCACTCGAAAACAAAGATTTTACGCGCTTATACTGGGGGCCTGATGCGCTTCGCAATCGATACTCTGGACGACGCTGGCAACAGCCGGATCTATATCGGCGTGCCTCTCGGTCGATCGGGCGACAAACTGCGTGTCCAGCTCCGCAATGGCGAAGCCGAACTCGACATCGACCGTATCACGGACTGGTTCCAGATCGACCAGACTTCACGCCAGGACCGCGGCGAGCTGTTCTACTGAGCCGCGGACGGAGCGGCGGGGCTTGCCCCACCGACCGAACGTCGGCGGAGCCAGACGACGCCAAAGGCGACGAGCCCGCCCACCACAAGCAGGCCGAGCGACAAGAACGGCCGATAGGCAAACCAGCCGATGGCGATGACCAGCGGTCCGACCAGCACGGTCAGCACGAAGGCAATCATCCCGGTGCCGAAGCGCACCAATGAGCCGGCGATCGGAACGACATCGGCGATGACGCCGAGGATCGAGAAGAACAGGCTGAATCCGACCATGAGGCCGATCATGCCACCGGCACGGATCAGCCACATGATCATGGTGTTCTCCGCCTGGGCGGCATCGAACATTTCCGCAGCACTCGCCGTTCCGGACGCACTGAGGAAGATTTCCCGACCGTTCGAGGCGGTATAGGGCTTCAGCCAACCGCCGCTCTGCGCCGCCACGAAGCTCGCTTCTGACAGGTCCGCCCGGCTGTATCGGATGCGGAGATCGCCGACCCGCGGCTGGGAGGGGTTCAAGCCGACATAGTAGCCCCCACGATCGAGCTGCACGGTTCCGGACAGAACCTGTTCGGCGTGGCCGGCGTCCTCTTCCGTCAGCTTTAGATCGGTCTGCTTGCCAAGACCGGCGACATTCTCACCGGAGACCGCAAAGGCGCCGACCTTCGCGCTGTCGACGGCAAACGACTGGTTGTCGACCGGCATCTCCGGGTTCTCGTGCCCCTCGGGCTGGCGGAAGTCGCTGGAATTTTCGCGCCCGGACTTCCATTCCTTTGTGTAGGTATAGGTGGTGACGGTTTCCTCGCTGCCACCCAACTTGGTTTCAGAGCGCGATTCGCTCTTCTCCACCCACTGGTACATTTCCACCTCGCGCCGGATGGCCACGGCGCCTTCGGCGGAAATGCCGAATTCGGGATCGGCCGGGACGCCGTCCGGCGTCACTTTGCCGGAAATGTGGATGAGCTTCCCCTCGTTCGGCGGCGCAATTTCGTCGGCGCTCACCGTGACCACCACGCCGGCGCCTTCGGTCAGCGCACGATAGGCCTTGATCGACCGGCCCTCGTTCCACACGAGAGCCCAGATCGCGGCCACCACTAGGACGATGCCGATGACGGCGCCGATCAATGCGTTCTTCAACCGCGCAAGCCACGATGTCCGTGTCGTTTCCGTGAAGCTCATGTCACCCTCGCCCTTCAGCAATCCGTTTTGGCGTGCCCAACGCCTATCCTCGATTCCCTATGGGAATCCCAGGATCGCATCAAGCGGTCGCACGGGCCTGCGGCCTGACTTGTTTTGGCAAAGAGAGGGATTGGACGAACAAACGGCCGCGGTCAGACGACAGGTAAAGAGCGTCAACGGGGCTGAACGGGATAGCGGAGGAGGTTGGTGGAGCTAAGCGGGATCGAACCGCTGACCTCTTGCATGCCATGCAAGCGCTCTCCCAGCTGAGCTATAGCCCCAAACCATGGGTCCGGCAGCGCCGGTTCCGGGAACCTGCCGAACAAGCTGTCCGGCGGGGTGGCGGCTTATTACTTCCGGTGGTCGGAGATGGCAAGCCGAAAATTGCAGGCTCGGAAATTTTTTCGTTTTTTCCGAGCCTGATAGCGTTCGATCAGACTTCGTCGTCGTCGCCGGTGACGCCGATGATGCCGGTCATGTCGTCGTCGTCGTCGTCCTCATCGGCTTCGAGGAAGGTGTCGTCATCATCGTCATCGAGTTCGACATCGTCGTCGCCGATATCGGGGATATCGTCGTTGCCGTCATTGTCGTCCGCATCCTCGAGCGAGACAAGCTCGACCTCGGTGTTCTCGGTGTCGACTTCGGCGACCTCCTCCTCTTCGGCCTTCTCCATGATCGTGGCGACGGAGGTCTCCTCGAAATAGGAAAGCGGCCAGGATTTGCCGGTGTAAGGCGATACGACCGGATCCTTGTTCAGATCATAGAATTTCTTCCCCGTGTCCGGGCAGGTGCGTTTGGTGCCAAGTTCTGCTTTCGCCACTGTCAAAGCCTCTTGAAGTCCTGAAGAATATACCGGCGCGTGCGGTCAATCCGGTCTTTACCCGGTCAAACTGTTAGCGGGTCCCCATAGTCGTTGCAATCTCTTCTGTCAAAGGCAAACTTCGCACCCACCCGCCGGGCTTTTTGACAGCAAAGGGATGACCCTATAATCGCTTTGTGCTAACGAGCGCGAAAATGGCGCCGACGACAAGGGGATGGAGCTCCCGAGAGGCATCTCAGCGCTTCTAAAGACGCCCATCAGAGGATATCTTGCATGTCGCATGGAGCCCTGCGGAAACCGGCCGTCGCGCGAAAAGCGCCCGCCCTTTCCGGCACGATCCGTGTCCCTGGCGACAAGTCGATCTCGCACCGTTCCTTCTTGTTGGCGAACATCCCCGTTGCGGAAGATCGCGCGCCGTCGATCGGGAATGCGGCGTGCGAAGCCCTCGCCACAAGCTTCCCGGAATCCATGGACCTGGTGGCGGGGCTCGGTGCCAAAATCGAAATGCAGGAAAGCAAAGCCGCATGACCACTTCGTTCATCATCGCCATCGACGGTCCGGCCGCTGCCGGCAAGGGAACGCTGTCCAGGCTCATCGCCGCGCATTATGGCTTTCATCATCTCGATACGGGCCTGACCTACCGCGCCGTGGCCAAGGCACTGCTCGATGCCGGCCTGCCGCTCGACGACGAGACCGTTGCCGAACGGACGTCGCTCGATATCGAGCTTGCGGGCCTCGACCGCTCGGTCCTCGCGCAGCATCAGATCGGCGAAGCCGCCTCGAAGATCGCCGTGATGCCCGCGGTGCGCCGCGCGCTTGTCGCAGCCCAGCGCAAGTTCGCCGCCAGGGCGCCCGGCACGGTGCTCGACGGCCGCGACATCGGCACGGTCGTCTGCCCTGACGCGCCGGTGAAGCTTTACGTCACGGCATCGCCCGATGTGCGCGCCAGGCGACGCTACGACGAGATCATCGGAGGTGGAGCTGCAGCGGATTTCGACGCGGTTTTCGCCGACGTGAAGAAGCGCGACGAACGCGACATGGGGCGCGCCGACAGCCCGCTGAAACCTGCAGACGATGCGCACTTGCTAGACACCTCGGAAATGAGTATAGACGCGGCATTCCAGGCGGCCTGCGAACTCATCGATGCTGCCTTGAAGAAAGATTGAACTGCGGAACCCGGCTCGCCGGGGACCTCGATCAAGCCAGCCGATACGATCGTCCCCGCGCCGGACAGCCCTTTGAAGGGCGGACGATCTGTCAGGCTTCGTACAACTCGAACCCCCGGCGCATACCGCGTCCTTCTTGGATGCGTTTAGGAGATTTCATGTCTGTTTCTACTCCCTCGCGCGACGATTTCGCAGCAATGCTCGAAGAGTCGTTTGCCAAGACCGATCTGGCAGAAGGCTATGTAACCAAGGGCATCATTACGGCCATCGAGAAGGACGTCGCTATCGTTGACGTTGGCCTCAAGGTCGAAGGCCGCATCGCGCTGAAGGAATTCGGCGCCCGTGCCAAGGACGGTTCGCTGAAGGTCGGCGACGAAGTCGAAGTTTACGTTGAGCGCATCGAAAATGCTCTCGGCGAAGCCGTTCTGTCGCGCGAAAAGGCTCGCCGCGAAGAAAGCTGGATCAAGCTCGAAGCCAAGTTCGAAGCTGGCGAACGCGTCGAAGGCGTCATCTTCAACCAGGTCAAGGGTGGCTTCACCGTCGACCTCGACGGCGCCGTAGCCTTCCTGCCGCGTTCGCAGGTCGACATCCGTCCGATCCGCGACGTAACCCCGCTGATGCACAACCCGCAGCCCTTCGAAATCCTCAAGATGGACAAGCGCCGCGGCAACATCGTCGTTTCGCGCCGTACGGTCCTCGAAGAGTCCCGCGCCGAGCAGCGTTCTGAAATCGTTCAGAACCTCGAAGAAGGCCAGGTCGTCGACGGCGTCGTCAAGAACATCACCGATTACGGTGCGTTCGTCGACCTCGGCGGCATCGACGGTCTGCTCCATGTCACCGACATGGCATGGCGTCGCGTCAACCATCCGTCGGAAATCCTGTCCATCGGCCAGCAGGTCAAGGTTCAGATCATCCGCATCAACCAGGAAACCCACCGCATCTCGCTCGGCATGAAGCAGCTCGAGTCGGATCCGTGGGATGGCATTGCCGCCAAGTACCCGGTCGGCAAGAAGATCTCCGGTACCGTCACGAACATCACCGACTACGGTGCATTCGTCGAACTGGAACCGGGCATCGAAGGCCTGATCCACATCTCGGAAATGTCCTGGACCAAGAAGAACGTTCACCCCGGCAAGATCCTGTCCACCACGCAGGACGTTGACGTGGTCGTTCTCGAAGTCGATCCGTCCAAGCGTCGTATCTCGCTCGGCCTCAAGCAGACCCTCGAGAACCCGTGGCAGGCATTTGCCTACAGCCACCCGGCCGGCACCGAAGTCGAAGGCGAAGTCAAGAACAAGACCGAATTCGGCCTGTTCATCGGCCTCGAAGGCGACGTCGACGGCATGGTTCACCTCTCCGACCTCGACTGGAACCGTCCGGGCGAACAGGTCATCGAGGAGTTCAACAAGGGTGACGTGGTCAAGGCCGTCGTTCTCGACGTCGACGTCGAGAAGGAACGCATCTCGCTCGGCATCAAGCAGCTCGGCAAGGATGCCGTCGGCGATGCAGCCGCTTCGGGCGACCTGCGCAAGAACGCTGTCGTCTCGTGCGAAGTCATCGGCATCAACGATGGCGGTATCGAAGTGAAGCTCGTGAACCACGAAGACATCACCTCGTTCATCCGTCGCGCCGATCTCTCCCGCGACCGCGACGAGCAGCGTCCGGAACGCTTCTCGGTCGGCCAGACCGTCGATGCCCGCGTGACCAACTTCTCCAAGAAGGATCGCAAGGTCATGCTGTCGATCAAGGCCCTGGAAATCGCCGAAGAGAAGGAAGCCGTCGCACAGTTCGGTTCGTCCGACTCGGGCGCTTCGCTCGGCGACATTCTCGGCGCGGCTCTGAAGAACCGCGGCGGCGAATAAGCCTCGACACTGCTGAAATGAAAGAGCCCGCCGGTCATCGACCGGCGGGCTTTTCTTTGGGATGAACGATGCGCGGCAAGCGTGCCGAGACTGCCGGCGACCTCAGGACCAGCCGGCCATCCGCCAATAGAGATCGTTCGGCGTTTCGCCCTCGACAAGCGCCTCGACCTGCTCTTGCCCGTCGTCCTCGGCCGGGGTCTGCTGCCCGGCGGTCTCGTCCTGCATCTCGCCTTCGCTCCCGCCTGCATCCTCGCCGCCAGAGCCGTCGGCGTCTTCACCAGAGGTCTCGCCTTCCTGGCTGAAGCGATGCTTCAGTCCCGTCTGCTCGGCGATGTCGTCGTCGGCGAACAGATAGTTGACCAGCGGCAGCGGAATGCCTTCCCGGCCGGCGACCGACTGGCGCAGGAGCGCAGTCTCGGCATCCGGCAGATCGTGGGGCAACTCCGCCAGTTCGGCCGGTGACGGATCCGCGCCGGCTGCATTGGCGGCCGGTTCTTCCAACTCTTCCAGCGCCTCGCCATCGTGGTCCGCCACAGACTGCGCCTCCTCGGCGACGGTTTCGCGCCCGCCGGCTTCGAAAGGGTGCGCGCCCGGCTCGTTGTCGGTCGCGGCATCTTCAATGCCGGGGAAACCAAGCAGCCGCGCAGGATCGGGGAAGATTTCTTCCGGCGCAGGCAAGGGCGCCGGAACCGCCACATCCGCGTCGCGGGCTGCGTCTTCCTGCCAGCCCTTCAGGACGAAAAGCGTCTGCGTCTTGCCGCCAGGCCCCTCGTCGCCGGTTTCCACCGACTGCGGAGTTGCAGAACCGGACCTGTCGGCGCGTGATCCGGCTTCGGCATGCATGACCTCGCCCGCAGTATCTTGCCCGACCTTGGGCATGGCGTCAGGCATGGCGCGGACACCGGTCGCGGATGCGTCGACCGCCCGCGCCAACGATGCCTTGGCGGATGCCGGCTCTCCGGCACTGCTGACGTCCCGTTGAGCCGGCCGATCGTCAGCGGTTTCGGCATTCCCTCTCGCCTCAAGCGCCCCGGCTGCCGCAGGCTCGGTCCCGGCATTGCGGGCCGCCGGCTCGGCGCCATAGGACATCGTGGCCTGGAGGGCCCGTGCAGCGGCGAGCTTGAGCATCTTGCGCGACTGCTCGTCCTGCATGCCGAAAAGCCGGCCCTTGGCGACGGGCGCCATCGGATCGTCGACCGCATCGCCATCGGCCAGTTGGGAATCGGCTGCGATGTCCGCGAGCAGCGCGGTCTCTTGCTCGGTGCGAATGGGCAAGGCGGTCGCCTGAGCCGGCGAGGCGCCAAGGCCGATCCGTCCGGCCACCGTCGGTGCGGGCGTCGTCAGGCCGTTCGCGCGTGTCTCGCCGGCATTCTGGCGATAGGAGGTCACCACGGTCCGGGCAGCGAGATCCTTGTCCTTGACGCGATAGAGTTCGAGATAGATCGAGAGGGTCGCGGCTTCCGGTCCGACCGGATTGCGGAAGGCTTCCATCAGCGTGCGCAATTGCAGCCCGCTGAACATCTGCGCCAACTGCCGCTGCACCGATTGACGCATCTGCGGCGTCAGGTCTCCAAGCGCCTGGACGAGGCGCCCGGCATAGGCACTGATACTCTCCCCATCGGCCCGCTCCATGCCAAGGCGGCTGCCCAACAGGTTGACCAGGATGGCGAGATTGTCCGACATCCGCTCCTGACCGGACAGCAGCAGAAGGTTGAGGCGGCCGGCGATTGCGGCATTCTGTTCCAGCCCGTTTGCGGCCTGCGGTGGCGTGCCCTGCGGCCTGACAGGGGTCTCGGCTGCGCCATCCTGGGCGGCGCGCGGATCCTGGAAGGCGATGGACGAATTGGCAACGGCGTTGACCGGAGGCAGCATGGCAGCTCCCCATCCTGAAAATGGCTGAAGAATCACTGGCTATAACGAGCCGCTCATGCGGCCGGATTTTCCCGTCGAAACCGACGGAGCCCTCATGAAGGCGTTTGCCTATCAATGATCCCGTACCCTGCAACAGATATGTTAATTAAGTGTTAACCATATTTGCGATTAGGCGCCTTGCCGCTCCCCAGGGGCTCACGTACAGCTTTTGACCAAAGCGATTCCCGCCTCCGTGCGGGTCTTGACGCCCCGACAACTGATCGCCGGATGCTGCACGATGAACAACCAGAATCTCATTCTGAACACCGACAGCTACAAGCTCGGGCACTATCTGCAATACCCGGAGGGCGCCCGGGCGATCTCCAGCTACATCACGACGCGCGGCCATTCCTCCAGGCCCGAGGTGATGTTCTTCGGCCTCCAGATGTTCCTCAAGGAATATCTCGCCAAGCCAATCACCCTGGCCGACATCGACGAAGCTGAAGAAATCGCCGCGTTGCATGGCCAGCCCTTCGACCGCGCCGGCTGGACCCGCGTCCTGAACGTCCACGGGGGGTACCTGCCGCTGAGGATCGAAGCCCTGCCGGAGGGGATCGCCATTCGTCGCGGCGTTCCGGTGCTGCAACTGGTGAATACCGATCCGCAGCTGCCCTGGCTCACCTCCTACATGGAAACGGCACTGCTGCGCGCGGTCTGGTATCCCTCGACCGTGGCGACGCTGTCCTGGCGGCTGCGCCAGACGATTCAGCCCTTCCTCGAGCGAACGTCCGATCAACCCGATGAACGCATGCCGACCATGGTCAGCGATTTCGGTGCCCGCAGCACGACGAGCCACGAGCAGGCCGCCATCGGAGGGGTCGCCCATCTCGTGCATTTCCACCTCTCGGATTCGCTGCCGGCCATCCGCCATGCCCGCCGCCACTACGGTGCGCTGATGGCGGGCCGCTCCGTGCCCGCCTCGGAGCACACGACGATGACTGCCTGGGGGCAGAGCCGCGAACCGGAGGCCTATGCCAACATGATCGACCGCTTCGGGCGTTTCGGCGCCTATTCTGTGGTCTCCGACAGCTACGACCTGCACAATGCGGTTTCCGAGATCTGGGGCAAGAAGCTGCAAACCAGGGTGCGGGCCGCCGGGGCCACCCTGATCGTGCGTCCCGACAGCGGCGATCCGATCGACACGCCGGTTCAGGTCGTCGCCCAGCTCGCCTATGCCTATGGCACCCGCCTGAACGGCAAGGGTTTCAAGGTGCTCGACGACCATGTGCGGGTCATCCAGTCGGACGGCGTGACGCTTCAGGACATCCAGATGATCCTCGGGCGGCTGGAAGGCATGGGCTTTGCCAGCGAAAATGTCTCGTTCGGCGTCGGTTCGACGCTGCTGCAGAAGCTCAGCCGCGACACGCTGTCCTTCACCATGCTGGCAAGCGCCATGCAGGACGACAGTGGTTCCTGGCACGATATCGGCCGGCGGGCGGCCAATCCAAGGGAACGCCCGCTCGCCAGCGGCAGGCGGGCGGTCATTCGGGAAGGGACCGATATCCTCGCTTTGCCCTTTGCCGAACTCGGGCGGCGGGAAAACGTGCTGCAACCTGTCTGGCAGGACGGGCGGCTGCTGAAGGATTGGGGTTTTGCCGAAATCCGCGCCCACGCCGATGCGGCGATGCAGCACTAGGGCGTTTTCTGGCTCGATTGAAACCTCAGGGCGAAACGTTCCTGAACATGCGGTAGAGGCCGTTGTCGTCGGAATTGACCGCGGAAATCTCGTCGGACCGGTCGGTGCGCGGCTCGGAGCGGTCCTTACCCAGGGCGTCGAGCCAGTTGGCCGGAACGTGCGCTTCCGGCACTTGTTCCGGCGCGCCAAGGTCATCATCATCCCACTGGATGCCGACCGCTGCGGAAGGTGTCGGATTGCCTGCCTGCTCAAGCCATTGGCTGAAGATCTCGCCGACAGCGGCGTCCTCCGCAACGGCGCGGGCTTCGCTCTGCGCAGGAGCAGCGCGGGTTGCCGTGTCTACAGGTTTTGTCGATGCTTCCATCATGGCCGCATTCATGTCTTCGGTCGTCAGTTCCGTGGACAAGCAGGATGCGCCGGATTCGTTAACAAAACCTGCGCAGGCCGCCCGTCATTGCGAGCGACGACGGGAAGCCCCATGTTTTCGCCGGAACACCATCGCGACCGGATGACATGAGCTTTCGCCCACCCGCCGCCTTCACCCCATCCGACGGCACGACGCTGCTGGCGCTCGACTACGAACTGGCCGCGGAGAAGGCGGATGCGCTCGGGCGTGCCGGCAGGAAGGTGGAAGCGGCCCTCGCCGCGCTGGAAAGGGCGAAGACCGAGGGCGCGGCCGCGACCCTTTGCGCGGAGCTGACCGACGGCGCCGCGGACCTGGTCTGGGCGCTTTTCTTACAGCGGGAGATCTGCGGCTTCCGCAGCCAGGCTGACGCCGTGGAGCGCTACCAGATCCCGCGCGACGTGCTGGCCAGGGTGGGCATCGGGCGGCGAAGGGCCGAGCCGTAATCCCACATCAGGCGGCGCGCTTTTCCTTCAGGAAGGAATAGATCCCGGATTCATCGACATAGACCGAGACAATGCCGGGGGCCTCGTTATCGTTCGCCACATCGGCGACGTCGGCCTCCAGTTCCGCCTCGCCGACGGCCTCGGCCTTGGCGGCTTCCTGGACCTCGCGCAAGGTCGGGCCGGTCTCCAGCGGCACATTGGTCTCAACATTCTCGGACCCCGGCGCCGTCGTCTCCGGATCGGTCGCTGTCGGCTCCTGGGCTTCAACGCTGGCTGCAAGCGCCTGCAGCAGCAACGCATCGGCGTTTGGCGCCTGACCGTCTGGAGCATCCCCGGAAAAACCCTTGTCCCTCGTTTCCGAAAGGGCCTCGTGCATCTCCTGGACATCCTCCAGCTTCTCGGAGGCCTCGGCCGCGAGGATGTCTGCGTCGCGCTCCGCGCGCGTTTCCGAATCCTCGACCCTGGTCGGGTCCCATCCTTGCGGACCGGCTTTCAGTTCTTCCAGCGATTTCGGATCGGCGGTGTCTTCGAGACGCTGCACGATCTTGGCAATCTCGACATTGCTGTGCTTGCCGTCACCGGAACGTTTCTCCAGGGCGGTTTCGAGCTTCGTGTCCTCGTCGCCGTAAGGGTTCTTGATCGCCGCGACCAGTTCTGTGAGGGAAATCCCGAGGTCGTCGAGGGCAAGCTTGTCCTTGAGATCGATGGCGGAGGCCGGATCGAGCGCTGCAACCGCATCCTCAATCGCCTTGCCATAGCCGTAGGACGAGCGGAAGTCGTCGCGGCTAATTCCCAGTTCCTTGCCGAGCTGGTCCATCAGCTCGACCTTCTGCTCGGTGATGCTTTTCGCGCCGCCGTTGAAGAAGGCTTCGGCGATGTTTTCACGCGCGCGCCGAGCTTCTTCGCTGGCCGAGATCCGTGCCTCGACCATCGGATCGTTGGTGGTCTTTCCGGCGCGCTTCTCTTCCTGCTGCTTGCGCCGCTCCTCGATGTCGTCGAGCATCGACTGCATGAGACCCGTGGCGGCCTGGCCGAAAGCCTGTTGTGTCGGAAGCAACATCGCCTTGTCCTTCGATCGGCGCACGGAAAACAACCGGAAGTCTGCCTCCGGATGTTTAACGGCGCGTAAAGGACGAATGGCCAGTAAAAGGGATCAGGCGTGGGCGAAGATGTCGGTTTCTTCCCAGCCGAGCAGATCGAGCTTGGCGCGCGTCGGCAGGAATTCGAAGCAGGCCCTGGCATGCTCCATGCGTCCGTCGCGCACAAGGCGCGCGGTCTGCTTGTCGCGCAGGGCATGCAGGTAGAGCACGTCGGAGGCTGCATATTCAAGCTGCGCCGGAGACAGGATCTCGGCCGCCCAGTCGGAAGACTGCTGCGCCTTGGAGATATCGACCTCCAGCATCTCCTTCAGATTGTCCTTCAGGCCATGGCGGTCCGTATAGGTGCGGCTCAGGCGCGAGGCGATCTTGGTGCAGAAGACCGGCGTGGTGGTCACGCCGAAGGTGTGGAAGAGCACCGCAATGTCGAAGCGGCCGAAATGGAAGATCTTCTCGCGGCTCTGGTCGGCCAGCATGGCGACCAGGTTCGGCGCTTCCTTCTGGCCGGCCGCGATGCGGATCACATCGGCCGTGCCGTCGCCCGACGACAGCTGCACTACGCACAGACGGTCGCGGCGCGGCACGAGGCCCAGCGTTTCGGTGTCGATGGCGATCGCCCCGGTATAGCGGGCCGCGTCGGCTGCGGAAATGTCACCTTCGTGATAGCGGATCGTCGCTGCCATCATTGTCTCCAGATCGCGATGAATGTCGTTGCCGCCGGCTATAACCGAAAGCAGGGCAAAGCACTACCGCTTTCGCCCGAGCCCGGACGATCGCCCCCGGCGCTGCGCAGACTACCGCGTCGGCCGGCTGACTGGACCCTCGCCCGTCAGTTCGGTGAAGGCAAGCGTCTGGTCGAGATGGGTCGCCCGAAGTGCCAGCAGCTTTTCCGCGTAGCGCAGGCGAATCGCGAGGAAGGCCGGATCTTCCGCGACATTGCGCAGTTCCATCGGATCCGCCTTCAGGTCGAACAACAGCGGCGGCATCCCGGAAAAATTCACGTACTTGAACGCCTCGTCGCGCAGCACCGACAGGTTGCACTGGTCGGAGCGCAGACCGAACTGCGCCTCGCGCGCGCCGTTCACCACATCGCGGAAATCGAATTCGAAGAAGGCCGCGTCCCGCCAGTGCTCCGGTTTTCGGCCGGCGACGAACGGCAACAGGGAATGGCCGTCCTGGTGATTGCGCGGGACAAGACCAAGCCGTTCGCAGAGCGTCGGCATGATATCGGCGGCGCTGGTGAAGGCATCGACCTGCCGGCCGGCGGCCGCGATCGCCGCAGGATCCCGGATGACGAGCGGAATGTGATAGCTGCCCTCGTGATAGCCGCCCTTGCCGAGGCTCCAATGGTCGCCCATCATCTCGGCATGATCGGAGGTGAAGACGATGATTGTGTTATCCCACTGACCGCTGTCGTGAAGCGCGGCGACGATCCGGCCGAATTGCGCATCGACCTCGGCGATCATGCCGAAATAGGTGGCGCGGATACGATCGAGATCCGCCGCGTCCCAGTCGCTGACCGGCCCCTCCGCCCCCTGGACGAAGCTTGATTTCTGCTGGGTGGCCATGGCGAATCGCAGGAACGGATGCAGGTCTGCCTCATCCTGCCGGTCGGCGGCGCGGGCATAGGCCGGTCCGTCGCCCGGCATGAACATGCTGGCATAGGGCTCCGGCACGCAGAAGGGCGGGTGCGGTCTCAGAAAGGAGATGTGGGCAAACCAGGGGCGATCCTGGATCTCCCGCCAGTTGAGGAAGGCATCGGTCAGGAAGGCGGTCTGCGTCTCGTCGCTCGAATAGGCGGGCGGTGCGCCGAGGTGTTCCGTCCTGTGGACGTCGCGGGTCAAGGCCTCGGTCCGACCCTTCGAGCGCAGCCAGGAAAGCCATTGCTTCTCGTGCTCAAGCAGGATCTGGCCGACGGTGAAGCCGGGCAGCACGCCTTCATAGCTGGTGAGCACCGGGTCCTGGGGATCGACCGCGCGCGGATCGGGCGAGACGTCGGTATAGCCGAACAGCGTCGGTTCATAGCCGGCGCGTCGCGCAGCCAGCGCCACATTGTCGAAGCGGGCATCAAGCGGCGAACCGTTCTGGCAGACGCGGTGATTCGCCTGGTAGAGGCCGGTGTAAAGCGTTGCACGGGCCGGCGAACAGGGCGCGGCTCCGGCATAGTGACGGCGGAACAGAACGCCCTCCCTGGCCAGTGCATCGACATTCGGCGTCCTGACCGTCGGATGGCCGATGGCGGACAGACAGTCACCGCGCCACTGGTCGGCGGTGACAAGCAGGATGTTCGGCTTCATGCGATGCGGCTCCGGCGGGAAATCGTCTGGTGTTTCAGTCGAGGCTTCGACCGTTCGGCGCGCAGTTTCTCCGCTCCGCAGCAGGAAGCAAATGAAAAAAGCATGACGACCGACAAGCCGGACTACGTCGCCAACCTGGAGCCAAACCGCCGAATGCCCTGCCCCCGTCGAAGCGTGAACACGCTGACGAACCCATCCTTGCGTCCCGACGGGCAACCTTGGGAGAATTCGCCCAAGGAATGATCAGTTTTTTGGCGAGCGCGCCGTTTTCACCCTGAGTTTTGCGGGATCTTGCCTCATCGTTCCTGCGAAGTCGTAACGAGTTATGCGAAAAACGCACTGCTGCATTGCAGCAATAGAACTGGCAATCAGCGCCAATTGGAATAAATTAAAACCATCGAAGCGGCGCACTCCTCCTCCCAGTGCCGCGAGATAGGATCGGCAATACTCCTCCTCCTCCCAATTGCCGATCAAGTTCAAGAGCCTGGCGCACCTCCTCCCGCGCCAGGCTCTTTTCGTTTTGGCCCTTGGCTCGCACTCCGGTCATTCCCGAGATTTATGGCTGACATTGTTCGGCGCTATTTGGAAATTCTCCCGACTTGGAGGATGTTCCGGTCGGTGACATCGAAAGCCTGAGTGCAAGTTCGGTCTCCAGGTCGCCGTCTGAGGGAGTTTCAATGTCCGAATCAGCAAATGTCACGATCCGCGAAGCCCGCGCCGACGATGTGGGCACGCTGCACGAAGCGCTTCTGGCGCTCGCGCGCCATACCGGCGACGAGCACAAGATCGAAAGCACGCCGGCGGATCTGCTTGCCCACGGCTTCGGCGAACGGCCGGCCTTCGAAGCGCTGATTGCCGAGGTAGACGGGCAGTTCGCCGGCATGTGCCTGAGCTTTTCGAGTTTTTCCACCTGGCGCGGCCAGCCGGGGATCTATGTCCAGGACCTCTATGTCGACGCCAGGTTCCGGGGAAACCGAATCGGTGAACGCCTGCTTCAGGTCGCCGCCGCCCGCGGATATGCCCGCGGCGCCCGCCATCTCAGGCTCTCGGTCGATCAGGCCAATCTGTCCGCCCAGGCCTTCTACGAACGCGTCGGCATCACGCATTCACGCGACGAGCAGATCCACATGATGCGCGGCGAACGGTTCGAAGCCTTCGCCCGCCAGGGCATGCCGGCGGAGTAACGGCCCTGCGGGCTGCAATCCTGCGTTCTGCGCTGCCGCCCCGCAGATACCTTGGCGAAGCTCCGCCATTGCCTGAACTCTATTGTCACTCTACCTATGCCACCGACAGCATTTCTTGCGGCAGGAACAGGAGCTTGACGACATGGCAGTGAAATTCGGCACGAGCGGCCTGCGCGGGCTTTCCACGGAACTGGTCGGCAGCGTGTCTGCGCTCTACGCCACGGCCTTTGCCCGGTTCCTGCTCGACCACAAGCTGGCCATCCCCGGCAGCCCGGTCGTCGTCGCCCAGGATTTCCGCCCATCGAGCCCGGAAATCGTCGCGACCGTCATGGCGGCGCTCAGACGCGCCGGCCTGAAGCCCATCGATTGCGGCCCGATCCCCACACCGGCACTGGCGCTTTATGGCGGCAAGATCGGCGCGGCGGGCATCATGGTGACCGGCTCGCACATCCCGGCCGACCGCAACGGCATCAAGTTCTACCGCCCGGGCGAAGAGATCACCAAGGCCGACGAAACGGCGATCACCGCCCTTGCCGACGCGCTTTCCGACGATGCCGTCGCCAATCTGGTCGAAGCGGGGTCGGGCGAGAACCATGAACAGGCCGCGACCGGCCTCTTTCTCGCGCGCAACACGGCAGTGCTGCCGGCGGAGGCTCTCAAGGGCCTGCGTATCGGTATCTACCAGCACAGCACGGTTGCCCGCGACATGATGGTCAAGGTGTTCGAGTACTATGGCGCGACCGTCTTTCCGCTCGGCCGTTCCGAGCAGTTCATTCCCGTCGACACGGAGGCCGTCTCGGACGAGACGGTCCGGTTGATGGCCCACTGGACGGATGAGCTGTCGCTCGATGCGATCGTTTCGACGGACGGCGACGGCGATCGGCCGCTGGTGGCCGACGAACACGGCCAGCCGCTGCGCGGCGACTTTCTCGGCCTCATCGCCACCCGTTTCCTCGGGGCAAAGCTGGTGGCGACGCCGGTGACCTCCAATTCCGGCCTGGAGGCCGCCGGCGGCTTCGACGTGGTGCGCACGCGGGTGGGGTCGCCCTTCGTGATTGCGGCGATGGAGGAAGCGCTCGCCGCCGGCAAGGAGGGGGTCATCGGCTTCGAGGCCAATGGCGGCCTGATGCTCGGCTCGGATTTTTCCGTGGGCACCGGCGTGCTCAAGGCGCTTCCGACGCGCGACAGTTTTCTGCCGGCCCTCGCCGTGCTCGGTACGGCGGCCAAGGCCGGCCAGTCGCTCTCGGCGCTGGCAACAGCCTACAGCCTGCCGATCGCGCTCAGCGACCGGCTGGAGAATTTTGCCGTCGAACGCAGCGCGGCGCTGATGGCGCACCTCAGAGCCTCGGCGGACAATCTTAAGGGATTCGTCGCGCCGCTCGGCCAGGTCAAGTCGGTGAGCGACATCGACGGGCTGCGGATCACCCTTGCCGACGACAGCGTCGTTCACTTCCGCCCCTCGGGCAATGCGCCGGAAATGCGCTGTTATGTCGAGGCCACGGATCAGGCGGCGGCCGAAGCGCTGCTCGCCAAGGGGCTTGCGACGCTCGCCGCGTGGACGCCGACTGCCTAGTCGTCCGTCACCAGCATTGCGCGGAAATCATTGACATTGGTGCCAGTCGGGCCCGGAACGAACAGGCTGTCGGCAAGCGAGAAGGCCGACCAGGCATCATGACCGCCAAGCAACGCCCGCGGATCGCCGCCGGCCGCGCGGATCCGTGCCGCCGTCATGCCGTCGGCGAAGGCGCCGGCATTGTTCTCCGAACCGTCAATGCCATCGGTATCGGCCGCGAGCGCATGAATGCCGGCGCTTCCGTCGATATCGAGGGCCAGCGACAGCAGGAGTTCGCTGTTTCTCCCGCCCTTGCCGTAGCGGTCGTTGGAGATCGTCACCGTCGTCTCGCCGCCGGAGAGGATCACCACCGGCCGGGTGAAGGGCCGGTTCCGCTCCCTCACCTCCCGTGCGATCGCTGCATGCATGCGGCCAATGTCTCGGGCCTCGCCCTCGATGGCGTCGGAGAGGATCACGGCCGGGATGCCGAGTTCTTCCGCCTTGTGCGCGGCCGCCTCCAGCGAGACGCGGGCGGAGGCGATCACGTGGACCTCGTTACGGGCAAAGACCGGGTCTGTCGGATCCGGCGCGTCGGCGGCTTCGGTTTTCAGGTGGGCCATGACGGCGGAGGGGAGTTGCATTCCATATTCGGCGATGATCGCCAGCGCCTCCGCGGGGGAGGATTTCGACGGCACGGTCGGCCCCGAGGCGACGAAGGCTGGGTTGTCGCCCGGCACGTCGGAAACGATCAGGCTGACGACGCGGGCGGGCGCACAGGCTGCGGCCAGGCGCCCGCCCTTGATGCGCGAGACATGTTTTCTCACCACGTTCATCGCCGAGATCGGCGCGCCGGAGGCGAGCAGCGCCTTGTTGACGGCAATCTCGTCGGCAAGCGTCAGCCCGTTCGGCGGGGCAGGCAGCAGCGCCGAGCCACCGCCGGAGATCAGCGCCACGACGAGGTCGTCTTCGCTCAGGCCCTCGACCCTCTTCAACAGGGCATCCGACGCCCGCAATCCCGCCTCGTCCGGAACCGGATGCGCCGATTGCAGGACCGTGATGCGTTCGCATCGTTCGACCGGGCCGTGGCGCGCGACCACCAGTCCTTCGAGCGGACCGTCCCACAGCCGCTCGAAGGCGGCCGCCATCTGGCTTGCCGCCTTGCCGGCGCCGATGACGATGGTGCGGCCCTTGGGTTTTTCCGGAAGATGCGCCTTGATCGCCGCATAGGGATCGGCAGCAAGGACTGCCGCCTCGAAAAGCGATGTCAGGAAGGCGCGTGGGTCGGTCAGGGTCACGAATTCTGGTCCGCTATCTCGATGTCATAGACCAGAATGCCGTCGAGGCCGCCGACGGCGTTGTCGACGATCCTGGCGCCGGTCTTCTGGTGTTCCGGATCGGCAAGATAGGCGTCCCGCGCCGCCGGTCCATCGAAATCGACGACGAAGCCCTCACCATAGCCCTTGTCCATGCCGACCTCCGGGCTGACATTGTCGCCGATATGGGCAGCCAGAAAGCCGGGCAACCGCGATTTCAGCGCGGCGATCTCGGCGTAAATTTCTGCCTTGGCTTCCTTCGGCGTTTCGGGCTTGAAGCGGATGAAGACGCAGTGACGGATCATGAAAGGCCCTATCGGATGTTCGCCCGCGCCCGGGGGCGCTGGTCGTTACGTTCATGGGTGAAGACCGTCGGCGGCAGGGGGACGCGATCGCGGATGATGTCGGCGCCCTTTTCGCCCACCATGATGGTCGGGGCATTGGTATTGCAGGAGGGAACCCGCGGCATGACCGAACTGTCGCAGACACGAAGGCCCTCAAGGCCGCGCACCTTGAGGTCCAGTCCGACCACCGCCATGGCGTCGCTGCCCATCTTGCAGGTGCCCACGGGGTGGTGGTCGGTCTTGGCGTTGGCGCAGCCGTAGTCGAACAGTTCTTCGTCGGTCATGACCTTCGGACCGGGCAGCCGCTCGGCCATGATGTAAGGCTTCAGCGCCGCTTGCTGGAAGATCTCGCGGGCGATCTTCAGCCCCTCGATCGACATCTTGCGATCGTGCGGATCCTCCCAGTAGTTCGGGTCGATCAACGGCGCGGCCGCGGGATCGGACGAGGAGAGACGCACCGTGCCGCGCGAGCGCGGATGGAGATAGGCGGAATTGAGCGTCACGCCGGCATTCTTCAGCTTCTCGACGCCTGCTTCGATGCCAGAGCCGAGACCGAGATGGAACTGGATGTCCGGCGAGCGCGCCTGCGGATCGGCATACCAGAAGCCACCCGTCTCGAAGAGCGAAGAGGCGACCGGCCCGGTGCGGAAGAGCACATATTCGATGCCGGCCCATAGCGTACGATGCAGTTTCGCCACCCCGTCATAGGTATGATCGCCGGTGCATTCGGAAATGACGAAGAGGTCGAGGTGGTCCTGCATGTTGGAGCCGACGCCCGGCAGGTCGTGCCGGACTTCGACGCCCACCGACTTCAGGTGATCGGCCGGGCCGATGCCCGATTGCAGCAGCAGTTTCGGCGAGCCGATCGCGCCGGAGGAAACCAGCACCTCCCGCTCGGCGCGGATCGTCTCGACACCCCGGCCGGTGACCACTTCCACGCCGACGGCGCGCGTGCCTTCGAGCATGATACGGGCGACGCGGGCGCCGGTGCGGATCGTCAGGTTCTCGCGATCCTTGATCGGCGACAGATAGGCGAGCGAGGCGGAAGAGCGGCGGCGGTTGCGCTGGGTGAGCTGGTAGAAGCCGACGCCGGCCTGCTGCTTTCCATTGAAGTCATGATTGTATGGGATGCCGAGTTCCTGGCCGGCGCGGATATAGGCGTCGCAGATCGGCAGCGCCGAGACCGGCATGGAGACGCCGAGCGGGCCACCATAGGAATGGTAGTCGTCGGCAAAACGCTGGTTGTCCTCGGCCCGCTTGAAATAGGGCAGGACCGAGCGATAGTCCCAGCCCTCGCAACCGTCCTCGGAGGCCCAGAGATCGTAGTCGGCGGCATTGCCGCGGGTATAGAGCTGGGCGTTGATCGAGGAGCCGCCGCCGATCACCTTGGCCTGGGTATAGCGCAGTACGCGGCCCTTCATATGCTTCTGCGGCACGGTTTCCCAACCCCAGCTGGCGACGCCCTTGGTCATCTTGGCAAAGCCCGCCGGCATGTGGAACAGCGGATTCCAGTCCCCGCCGCCCGCCTCCAGCAGCAGAACCTTGACGTCCGGGTCCTCGGACAGCCGGTTGGCGAGCACGCAGCCGGCCGGACCGGCGCCGGTGATGATGTAGTCGTAGGTCATCGCATCTTCCTCAAGTCATTCGTCCACCCTCCCCTTGAGGGGGAGGGTCGGCACGCAGTGCCGGGGTGGGGTGAACGCACACGCAATCGGCCGGTCACCCCCACCCGCGGCGACGCCGCGACCTCCCCCCTCAAGGGGGAGGTAAAATCACAGCCTTCCGATCGACAGCCCGCCATCGAGATCGATCACCGAGCCGGTGGCGAAGGCAAAACGGCCGGAGGCAAGCGCCGAGACCACGCCGCCGATGTCGTCCGGTTCGCCCCAGCGCTTCATCGGCACCAGGCCGTCCGCGATCAGCGCGTCATACTTGCCGGCAACGCCCGCGGTCATGTCGGTGCGGATGATGCCGGGGCGGATCTCGAAAACGCCGATGCCCTTTTCCGCAAGATAGAGGGCGAGCCCCTTGCTGAAGGCCGAAAGCCCGGCCTTGCTCATGCAGTAGTCGAGGCGCTCCGGTGAACTGAGCTCCGCCGAGACGGAGGTGATGTTGACGATCGCGCGCGCCGCGGCAGGTGCCGCCTGCGCCAGCATGGCCTTCAGCACCGCCTGGGTGAAGAACACGGTTCCGCGCAGGTTGGTGGCGATGATGCGGTCGAAATTCTCCGGCGTCAGCCCGAGGAAATCGCCGCGTACGACCGAGCCCATGCCGGCATTGTTGACGAGGCAGTCGATCCGGCCGAAACGCGCCATGATCTTCTCCACCGTCGTCGCATGGCCAGCGACCTCGGCGAGGTCGGCCTCGAAATAGGCGGCCTCGACGCCCCGCGTTTCGAGATCGGCCAGCACGCCGTCTTCGGCGGCAAGTGGCCCGAGGCCGGTGACGGCAAGGTCGAAGCCATCGGCGGCCAGCGCCCGGGCAATGCCGAGGCCGATGCCGCGCCGGCCGCCGGTGACGATCGCAAGAGGACGGGAACGGGTCATGCGGCAAGGTCCTCCCTGCGGATATGCGCCGCGACGCGCAGCGCCTGGGCGGCAACCGTCAATGCCGGATTGACGGCGGCGGACGTCGGCAGGCAGGCTGCATCGACGACGAAGAGGTTGGGATGATCGTAAGCCCGGCACCAGACGTCGAGCGGTGCGGTCGCCGGATCATCGCCGATGCGCACCGTGCCGCACTGATGCGAGGGCGTGCGCTTGTCGAAGGGGCGCGACAGCACGATCGGGAAGCCGGCAGCCTTCAGGGCGCGTTTCAGATGGGCGACGAGATCAAGATGGGCGTCCCAGTTGGTGCGGTGCCATTTGAGGATGATCCGGTCACCATCGACCATGACGCGGCTCTCCGGATGGGGAATGTCCTCGCTCATGGCGTAGAAGTCGATCGCGTGGCGCGACACGCGGTCCAGCAGCCATTCCGGCACTTTGGGCATGTTGGCCTTGAGGATCTGGCCGGAGACGCGGCCGAGCAGCTGGACATTGCCGAGCGGCGCCCCGCCCTTGCCATCCGAGAGATAGAAATCGTTAAAGCCGAAGGTCTTCTGGTAGATCGATGTGTTGCGGTAGAAGGGCGAGAGCGCCAGCACGGCGCTCGAATTGTGGTTCATGAAGTTGCGGCCGACCTGGTCGGAAGAGTTCGCCAGACCACGCGGATGGCGATCATTCGCCGAACGCAGCAGAAGGGCCGCCGACTGCACGGCGCCGGCCGAAAGAATGACGAGGCGGGGCGCGATCCGTTCCGCGACGCCGTCGCGCAGCACATGCACGGCGACGATGCGGCGGCCATCCTCGGAGGTTTCGAGCCGCGTGACGCGCGAGCGGACCTGCAACGTGACATTGGCATGCTGGAGCGCCGTGGCCAGCGCCGTCGTCTCGGCGTCCATCTTGCCGTCCTGGGCGTTCGGATGCGCGTCCCAGGGGGTCTTCGCCTTGGCGAGCCAGCGGTCGAGATCGAGGCCGAGCGGTAGGGAATAAGGATGCAGGCCGTTCTCTTTCAGCTTCCGGCGTATCGCGGCGATGGCCGGTTCGTCCGGCACGGGTGGAAAGGCATAAGGCGCCGAATGTGCGGGCTCGGTCGGATCCTCGCCGAGCGCACCATGCACCTGGTAGAGCCGCTCCGCCTCGGTGTACCAGGGCTCCAGCTCCTCGTAGGGGAAGGGCCAGGCCGGCGAGACGCCTTCGCGATGCTTCATCTCGGCAAAATCCTCGGCGCGGTAGCGCACCAGGACCGCACCGTAGAATTTCGAATTGCCGCCGACATTGTAGTAGTTGCCGGGATTGAAGGCCGTGCCGTCGGCCTCGTACCACATCTCCTTCGGGCGGAAATGCCCGCGCTGGAAGATCGCCCGCTGGTCGCGGTTTTCCGGCCGGTCGGCGATATGATCGCCGGCCTCGAGGATCAGGATCCTGGCGCCGGACGGCGCGAGCCCCGCGGCAACCGTCGAGCCGCCGATCCCCGAGCCGATGATGACGATGTCGGGCGTCGTTGTCATGGCTGTACTCAGGCGATCCGGCTTTGCGTCTTCGGATCGAAGAAGACCGCCTTGTCGAGATTGAAGGCGAGCTTGGCCGTCTGGCCGGCGACGATGCGGGCATCGGCCCGAAGGCGCGCGACGACTTCCTTGCCGCCGAGCTTGGTGACGGCGAAAGTATCCGAGCCGGCGGGTTCGACCACCTCGATCAGGCACTCGCCTTCGACCAGCGTCCGGGCATTGCGGTCGGAACCGTCCGGGTCCGTCAGCGCCTCGGGACGGATGCCGAACACGACGTCGCGGCCGGCATGGGCGGCGAGCGCCGCCTTGTCGACGGCAAGCGGCAGGGACAGCGGCGTGCTGCCCGGGCGGTCGAGCGTGATCGCCAGACCGCCTGCCCCGTTCTCGACCCTGGCGGTCAAGAGATTCATCGCCGGAGATCCCATGAAATCGGCGACGAACATGTTGGCGGGGTTGTTGTAGATTTCCGCCGGGGAGCCGAACTGCTGCAGCACGCCATCCTTCAGCACGGCGATCTTGGTCGCCAGCGTCATCGCCTCGATCTGGTCATGCGTGACGTAGACGATGGTGGTCTTCATGCGGGCGTGCAGGCGCTTGATCTCGGTGCGCATATCGACGCGCAGCTTGGCATCGAGGTTGGATAGCGGCTCGTCGAACAGGAAGACCTGCGGATTGCGCACCAGGGCGCGGCCCATCGCGACGCGCTGGCGCTGGCCGCCCGACAGCTGGCTCGGCTTGCGGTCGAGCAGATGGCCGATCTGCAGCATCTCGGCCACGCCGGCGATCGCCTTTTCGCGCTCTTCCTTCGGAACCTTGCGGATCTCCATGCCGAAGGCGATGTTTCCGGCCACCGTCATGTTCGGGTAGAGCGCGTAGGACTGGAACACCATGGCGATGTCGCGTTTCGACGGCGGCAGGCCGGCGACGTTGCGGCCATTGATCGAGATTTCGCCCGACGTGATCGGCTCCAGCCCGGCAATCGTATTGAGCAGGGTCGACTTGCCGCAACCGGACGGGCCGACCAGTACGAGGAAGCCGCCCTCCTCGATCTCGAGATTGATGTCCTTCAGGATTTCGAGCGCGCCGTAGGACTTGCGGAGGTGAGAAATCTGCAGAAACGACATGATGGTTATCCTTTCACGGCGCCGGACATCAGGCCGCGCACGAAATATCGCCCGGAAACGATATAGACGATGAGGGTGGGCAGGGCGGCGAGGATCGCGCCCGCGAAGTGGACATTGTATTCCTTGACCCCGGTCGAGGACGAAACGAGGTTGTTGAGCGCAACCGTCATCGGCGTCGAGGAGGCGCCGGAGAACGAGGCGCCGAACAGGAAGTCGTTCCAGATATTGGTGAACTGCCAGATGACCGAGACGACGATGATCGGACCGGAGGACGGCAGGAGAATGCGGCGGAAGATCTGGAAGAAGCTCGCGCCGTCGATCTGCGCCGCCCGCACCAGTTCGGTCGGGAAGGCCTCGTAATAGTTGCGGAAATAGAGCGTGGTGAAGCCGAGGCCGTAGATCACATGCACCATGATCAGGCCCCAGATCGAACCGGCGAGGCCCAGGATGCCGAGGATGCGGGCCATCGGGATCAGCACGATCTGGAACGGGATGAAGCAGGACAAGAGCAGCAGCCCGAAGAAGACGTTGGAGCCCGGGAAGCGCCACTTGGTCAGCACATAACCGTTGAGCGCGCCGATGATGGTCGAGATCGCCACGGCCGGCACGACCATCAGGATCGAGTTGATAAAGAAGGGCTTGAGGCCCGTCGGCTGGACGCCGATCTGCGCGGTCGACCAGGCCGATAGCCAGGGCTCGATCGTCCAGACCTTCGGCAGGTTGAGCATGCCGCCCTGGCGGATCTCCTCCAGGGGCTTCAGCGAATTCACCACCATCACGTAGAGCGGCAGCATGTAGTAGACGGCGAACAGGATCAGCGCCGTGTAGATCAGCGCCCGCGTCAGGCGGCCGTGCGAGATGACATTGTCGGGGCTCGACGCGCTCATCAGCGTTTTCCTCCGCGGATTTCGGAATAGAGGTAAGGCACGATGATCGAGAAGATCATGATCAGCATGATGATCGCCGAGGACGCGCCGATGCCCATCTGGTTGCGGGTGAAGGTGTAGGAATACATGAAGGTGGCCGGCACTTCGGTCGCCTGCCCCGGCCCGCCGCCGGTCAGCGCCACGACGAGGTCGTAGGCCTTGATGGCGAGATGGGCGAGCACGACAAAGGCCGAAAGGAAGACCGGGCGCATCAGCGGGATGATGATGCGGCGATAGACGGTGGCGGTGGAGGCGCCGTCGATCTGGGCGGCCTTGATGATCTCGTTGTCGACGCCGCGCAGGCCGGCCAGGAACATGGCCATGACGAAGCCGGAGGACTGCCAGACGGCAGCGATTACCACGCAGTAGATGGCGTAGTTGCGATCCTTGATCCAGTCGAAGGCGAAGCTTTCCCAGCCCCAGAGATGCATGGTGTTCTCAAGACCGATGCCGGGATCGAGGAACCACTTCCACGCGGTGCCGGTGACGATGAAGGAAAGCGCCATCGGATAGAGATAGATCGGCCGCAGAAGCCCCTCGGCGCGGATCTTCTGGTCGAGCAGGATGGCAAGCCCAAGGCCGAGCACCGAGCAGATGACGATGTAGAGCGAGGCGAAGATACCGAGATTGCCGAGGGCTCGCCACCAGTGCGGCAGCGCCCAGAGCTTGGTGTAGTTGGCGAGGCCGACGAAATTGTAGGACGGCAGCATCTTGCTGTCCGTCATCGACAGAAAGCCCGTATAGGCGATGAAGCCGTAGACGAAGACGAGCACGATAAGGAAACTGGGTGCCAGCACGAGCTTTGGCAAAAGCTCCTGCAGCCGGCTGCGGCTGTCCATGGTCGTTACCACCGTTTTCTTGTGTATTTTCAAAAGTCTGGTGAGGGGTGATGCCCCTCATCCGCCTGCCGGCACCTTCTCCCCGCGAGCGGGGAGAAGGTATATGCGGCACCGCGTTGGCCGTCCCCTCTCCCCGCCTGCGGGGAGAGGGTCAGGGTGAGGGGCAGATAGCCCCGTCCCCTGGCTTTACTTTGCACCCTCGACGGCAGCCGCCAGTTCCTTGACGGCTTCGTCGGAGTTGAGTTCGCCGTTGAAGGCGCGGGTGACGACGTCGTAGATGGCGTTCTTCACCGAGGCCGGGTTGGCGTGGCCATGGGCCATGGAGCCGAACAGCGAACCATTGGTGTTGGCTTCCGCCAGGTCCTTGATCGCCTTCTTGCCGCAATCGTCGAAGGCTTCGTCCGACACGTCGGTGCGGGCCGGGGCTGAACCCTTGACCACGTTGAAGGCCGACTGGAAGGTCGGGCTCTCGATGGCCGATGCCATGGCCAGCTGTGCCGGGACCTTGTCGTCGGCAACCTTGAACATGGCAAACTGGTCGGAGTTGAAGGTGACGGAGCCCTGCGTTCCGGGGAAGCGCATGCAGACGAAGTCGGAGCCCGGCTTCTTGCCGGCCTTGATGAATTCGCCCTTGGCCCAGTCGCCCATGAACTGAACGCCGGCCTTGCCTTCGATGACCATGGCGGAAGCGAGGTTCCAGTCACGGCCGGAGAAGTTGTCGTCGACGTAGGAGCGGAGCTTCGCCAGGCGGTCGAAGGCTTCCTTCATCTTGTCGCCGGAGAGTGCCGCCGGATCGAGGTCGATGAAGGCCTGCTTGTAGAAATCATTGCCAAGCGAAAGCACGACGGCGTCGAAGATCGTCGCGTCCTGCCAGGGCTGGCCGCCATGGGCGACCGGGGTGATGCCCTGTGCCTTGAAGTTGTCAAGCAGGGCGACCAGTTCTTCCCAGCTCGTCGGCTCCTTGCCGCCGGCCTTGTCGAGCGCTGCCTTGTTGATCCACAACCAGTTGGTGGAGTGGACGTTGACCGGAGCGGCGATCCAGTGGCCGTCATACTTGGAGAACTGCTGCAGGGCGGTCGGGATGACCTTGTCCCAGCCTTCCTTGGCAGCGACTTCGTCGAGATTGCCGAGCGCGCCTTCCTTGGCCCAGTCGAGAATGTCGAAGCCGAGCATCTGCACGGCGGTCGGCGCATTGCCGGCCGTGACGCGGGCACGAAGCACCGTCATCGCTTCCGTACCGCCACCACCGGCGACCGGCATGTCGGTCCAGGAAATGCCCTTGCCTTCTAGGTCCTTCTTCAGGACGTCGAGGGCTGCGGCTTCGCCGCCCGAAGTCCACCAATGCAGGACTTCGACATTGTCGGCGGCGCGGGCGATGCCGCCTGCCATCGTGGCGATCAGGGCTGCTGCAGTCGTGGTAGTCAAGAACTTGCGCATCGTATTCCTCCCGGTTGCAAGTCAAGGCGGCGGAACTCCTCCCCGCCGTTTGGATGGACCAGGCACATTCGCGCCAGGTCCGGTATCTCATGCGGTCTCCCACCGCAGGGGTATTTAAGAAGTCATAACTTGACCAACGTCAAGAACACCGAAACACATTTTTAAATCGATTGAACACTATGTATTCCGGGCCTTATTCAGCGCGGCATCCACCAGCCGGTGCGCGCGCCGATATGCATGTTGAGGGTCTTGGTCTCGGTGTAGTCCTCGACCGCGTGGCGGCCGAGTTCACGCCCGAGGCCCGACTGGCGATAGCCGCCGAAGGGCAGTTCCGACGCGCCATCCATGAAGGTGTTCATCCAGACCGTACCGGCACGAACCTTGCGGCCGACCGTCAGGCAAGTGTCGAAATCGCGGCTCCAGACGCCGGCCGACAGGCCATAGTCGATGGCATTGGCGATACGGATCGCCTCGTCCGTCGTCTCGAAGGTCAGGACCGAAAGGACGGGACCGAAGACTTCCTCGCGGGCGACCGCCATCTCCGGGGTCACCTTGTCGAGGATGGTCGGGGTCATGAATTGGCCCATGCCGAAATCGATGGTCGATCCGCCATAGGCGACGTTGGCGCCGCCGGCCGCCGCACCCGATACATAGCCGGAGATCTTTTCCAGATGCTGCGGGGTGATGATCGCGCCGACCTGGGTCGTCGGGTCGAGCGGATCGCCGACCTTGACGGCATTGGAAAGCTCGGCAATCCGGGCGACCACGTCGTCGGCGATGCTCTTGTGCAGGATCAGGCGCGAGCCGGCATTGCAGCATTCGCCGGCGTTGAACCAGGCGCCGAACACGGCGGCATCGATGAAGGCCTCCAGATCGGCGTCGGGAAAGACGATCTGCGGGTTCTTGCCGCCGAGTTCGAGCGAGACCTTCTTCAGCGTCTGCGCGGCGTTCGCCATCGTCAGCTTGCCAACGCCAGTGGAGCCGGTGAACGAAATCATGTCGACCGCCGGATGGGTGGTCATCGGCGCGCCGACTTCCGGACCGGTGCCGACCAGGATGTTGACGACGCCGGCGGGCACGCCGGCCTCGATCAGGATTTCGCCGAGCACCAGGGTCGAGCCGGAGGTGAGTTCGGACGGCTTGACGACGCAAGTGCAGCCGGCGGCAAGCGCGAAGGGCAGCTTCTGGCCGACGATCAGGAAGGGGAAGTTCCACGGCGTGATGATCGACACGACGCCGATCGCCTCGCGCAGCACCACACCCAGCGTGCCGTCGCCGAGCGTGTTGTAGCTTTCGCCGTGCAGGTCGCGGGCAAGGGCCGCGGCATAGCGCCAGATGTCGACGGCGCCGGCGATCTCGCCCTTCACCTGGGTGATCGGCTTGCCGGCCTCGACGGCATCGAGATAGGCGATCTCGTCCAGCCGTTCCTCGATCAGGGAGGCAGCCTTCAGCAGGATGCCGGAGCGTTCCGCGGCCGTCATGCGCGGCCAGGGGCCATCGTCGAAGGCCTTGCGGGCGGCGAGAATGGCGCGCTCCGCGTCTGCGGCGCCTGCCTGCTGGTAGCGGCTGACGACCACGCCGTGGCCGGGGGCCACGCGCTCCAGCGTGCGGCCGTCGGCGCCGCCACCCCATTTGCCGTCGATCAGCATGGAGAATTCGCGAACCGTCGCGTCTTCGATCTTCCTGGGCGTGACCAGTACCGGCATTACCATTCTCCCTTGAATTCGGCGGCGCGTTTTTCCCTGAAGGCGGACACGCCTTCCTTCAGGTCGCCGGTCTTGGCCACCAGGATCGATCCCAGCGCCTCGACGGCCGCGCCATTGTCCTCGCCGCCGGCGATGGACAGCATAAGTTTCGAGATTTCGACCGCCGCGGGCCCCCGTGTTGCTATCCGCGCGGCATAGTCTTTGGCCGCGTTCAGCGCTTCGCCGGTGTCGACCACGAGATCGACCAGGCCGTTGACGCACGCTTCCTCTGCCACGAACATCTCTCCGCCCAGCACCATGCGCCGCACAATCTGCGCCCCGAAGCGGCGCACCAGCCGCTGCGTGCCCGACCAGCCGGGCACCATGCCGAGAGACGTTTCCGGCAGGCCGATCTTTGCTTGGCGCTCGGCGATGCGGATGTCGGCGGCGCCGGCCAGTTCCAGCCCGCCGCCCAGCGCATGGCCGTTCATCGCAGCGATCACCGGCATGCGCAGCGTCGCCAGCCGATCGAAGATACGGTGGCCATGGCGCACCCAATGGTGGCCAAATTCCTGCGCCTGCATGCCGCCCCAGGCGGCGATGTCGCCACCGGCGGAGAAGGCCTTGCCCTCGCCCGTCAGGATGACAACGCGAACGGCACTGTCGGCCTCGACGCGATCAAGGATTTCCGAAAGCTCGGCGAGCATGTCGAGATCGAGCGCGTTGAGCTTGTCGGCGCGCGCCAATGTGATGGTGGCGACTGAAGCTTCGACAGCAAGCCGGATGCGGGGTTCAGTCATGGGACACCTCCAGCACCCGCCTCGGCTTCTGCGGAAGCGTCAGGCCGATCGGCGCATCGCGGAACAGCTCGTGATCCATGCCCTTGAGATCCGGCGAGATGATCAGCGGGAATTCCGACTGGGCGAGAATCTGGCTTTCGAGATCGATGCCCGGCGCGATTTCGGTGAGCATGATGCCGTCCGGCGTCAGCTTCATTACGCAGCGCTCGGTCACATAGGTGATGTCCTGGCCCTGGCTGATGGCGCGATGGCCGGAGAAGGTCACGTGTTCGACCTCGTTGACCAGCTTCTTCAACTTGCCTTCCTTTTCGATGACCAGTCGACCGTCCTCGATGGAGAGCTTGGCGCCGGCATTGAACATGCCCGAGAAGACGATCTTTTTGGCCCGCGCCGTGATGTCGACGAAGCCGCCGGCGCCGGCCGTCACATGCGGACGGAAGGCGAGCTTGGAGACGTTGACCGAGCCGTCGCGGCCGATCTCGAGGAAGGAGAGTAGCGAGGCGTCGAAGCCGCCACCCTGAAAGTAGGTGAACTGGTAGGGCGACGGCATGTAACCGTCAGCGTTCGAGGCGCAGCCGAAGGCGAAATCCAAAAGCGGCACGCCGCCGACGGCGCCCTGCTCGATCACCCAGGTGACGGCGCCGTGCAGGCCCTCTTCGAGCAGGATGCGCGGCACATTGGCGGAAATGCCGAAGCCGAGGTTGACGCAGCTTCCGGCTTCCAGCTCCTGCGCCACGCGGCGGGCGATGACCTTCTGGATGCCGAATTCCGGCAGATGGAAGCTGCCGAGCGGACGGAAGATCTCCCCCGAGATCGCCGGATCGTAGAGCGTCTGGGTCGTCTGTTTCTGGTCGGGATCGACGATGACATAATCGACCAGCATGCCGGGCACGCGCACGTCATGCGGCTTCAGCGAGCCGTCCTTGGTCAAACGCTTGACCTGGGCAATCACGATGCCGCCATTGTTGCGGGCGGCGAGCGCCTGGTCGAGGCCGCCGAGATAGGCGCCCTCGTGTTCATAAGTGAGATTGCCGCGCTCGTCGGCCGTGGTGGCGCGGATGATGGCGACCTGCGGAAGGATGGCCGGGAAATAGAGCCATTCTTCGCCTTCGAACTCGATCTTCCTGACGACCGGCTCTTCGGCCGCGGCCGCATTCATGGCGCAGCCTTGGCGATCCGGATCGACGAAGGTTTCGAGACCGATCTTGGTGATCACGCCCGGACGCTTGGCGGCCGCCTCGCGGTGCATGTCGAACAGGATGCCTGAGGGGATGTTGTAGGCGGGGATCTCGTTTCCGGTGACCATCTGCCAGATGAGCGGCGGCTCGGAGGTCGAGGGTCCCGACGGATAGGAGCCGCCGATGATGCGCGCCAGAAGCCCCTTGCGGGCGATATGATCGATGCCCTTGATGCCGCTCATGTCGCCGGCAGCGATCGGATGCAGGGTCGTCAGGTTCCGCGGATGGCCGGTTGTCTCGAAGCGTTCGCCGATCGCCTTCAGCATCAAGTCCGGGCAGCCGAGGCCGCTCGACGACGAGACGGAGACGATGGCGCCATCGGGGATCAGGGCGGCGGCTTCGGCCGGGGTGATCTGCTTGCTCATGGTCCTGCTCAAAGTCCGGTTTCAATCTTGACGGCCGCGCCGCTCGCCGCCGACTTGACCACTGCGAGACCGGTCGCCAGCGACCAGAGGCCATCTTCGCCCGTGGCCGATGGTTTGCCCTTGCCGGCGATCGCGGCATGGAAATTGGCAATCGCCCGGCTGTACAGATCCTGCTGGTCGAGCGGCAGTTCGCGTTCGCCCTCGGCATTGCGCAGCACGACGCTGCCGACGGGGCGCTGGGTCATGACATTGCGGGCGATCAGCGATCCTTCCGTGCCATGCACCTCGAAGCCGGTTTCGGCGAATTTCGCCGTGAAGGCATCGTGAAACTGGGCAATGACGCCCGACTTGAAGCGCATGACACCCATGACGCCGTCTTCGAGGCCGGACTGGCCCATGCCGGCCGACTGGCTGAAGGCGGTCACCTCGACCGGATCGTCGTTCAGCACGAAGCGCAGGGTGTCGGCATCATGCACGGTGATGTCGAGGATCACGCCGCCGCCGGCATCGGGCCGTTCGAGGCGCCAGCCCTGCAGGTGGGGCGGCAGATAGACCGCATGGAAGACGCGGGCGGCCAGCGGTCTGCCGATCCGGCCTTCGGCGATCGCAGCGCGCATGGCGCGGTGGCTCGCGGCATTGCGCAGATGGTGGTTGGTGGCGAGAACGACACCGGCCTTGCGCGCCTCGGCAATCATCGACCGCGCATCGTCGAGGGAGAGCGCCAACGGCTTTTCGCACAGCACATGTTTGCCGGCACGGGCGGCCGCAATGGCCTGGTCGCGATGCAGTTCGTTGGTGGTCGAAATGTAGACGGCGTCGATCGCCGGATCGTTGACGATCTCGCCGAGTGTCGCGGCGACACGGGCGATGCCGTTTTCGGCGGCGTAGGCGCTGCCGCGTTCGGCATTGCTGCTCAGAACGGATGACAATTCGCCGCCATTGGCGCGGATTGCTCCGATGACCCATTCGCGTGCGATCGTGCTTGCGCCGATCAGGCCCCAGCGAACCATGCTTCCCCCTCCCGCGCGGACCGACCCGGCCGCGCCGACTTGTCAATTTCCTCAAAGCGCGACGGTCGCCGCGCCCTCCATCGTCAAACCGCCGATATGCCCCTCCCCCAGGGCACCGGTTGCACCGCAGCTGCGGCGAACCACCAGGTGCGCCGGGCTGACGACAGCCTCGGGCTCCACCTTTCCGGCATTGATCTGTTTCAGCAGCAACTGCGCGGCTCGGCGCCCCATGCCCTGCGGGTCGATCGACACCGTCGTCAGCGCCGGCACTGCCGTCTTTGCCTCGATGACGTCGTCGAAGCCGACGACGGCGAAATCCGCTCCCGGATCGAGCCTGACCTTGCGCAGGCCGTCGCAGACACCGAAGGCGACCGCATCGTTGAAACACAGCGCCGCGGTCGGGCGATTGGCCAGAGCCAGACAGCGCTCGATCGCCGCCATGCCGCCGACGCGCGAAGGCGCGGACGCCATGACCAGATCGTCGCCGCAATCGAGACCGGCCGCACGCAGCGCCTCGCGATAGCCGCCAAGGCGCTCGGCGAAGACGGTCGTGTCCGGGAAACCACCCAGGAAAGCGATGCGCCGATGGCCAAGCGAAACCAGATGTTCGACCGCAGCCCTGGCGCCGGCGGCATTGTCCGACAGCAGCGAGGAGACCCGCGCGCCCGGCACGTTGCGCACCACGGCGACCACCGGAATGCCGGCCGCAGCCAGGGGTTTGAGGTCGGCGGCGGCCGTGCCGCGCGCCGGAGAGATGATCAGGCCGGAAATGCCATGCTCGCGCATCGAGTTGACGACCTCGCGCTGGCGATCGGGATTTTCCGCCGAATTGGCGAGAAACTGGACAAAGCCGGCGGACTGGACCGTCATGTCGATGCCGACTGCAAGCTCGGCGAAGAAGCTGTTGGTGAGATCGTTGACGACCACGCCGATGATCTTCGACTTGGCGTTCGACTGGCGCAGATTGGCCGCGCCGCGATTATAGACGTAACCGAGTTCGCGGATCGCCGCATTGACCCTGGCGCGCGTTCCCTCGTTGACCAGCGGGCTGCCCTGCAGGACGAGAGACACGGTCGACTTCGACACGCCGGCGGCGCGTGCGATGTCGATGACCGTCACCCTTTCTCCCATCTGCGGATCCTCCCGAATTTCAATCTGGATTGGACTCATAATTGGAACGATCCAAATCTGTCAAGCAGGAATCGCGATTTTCATGCAATCGTGATCGGGGACCGTCTGTCGAAGACGCGATCCCTCCACTATCTGATTGTTTTCGTGCTGTTAATGGCTAATTTCCGCCTTCGACTTGCCTACAATACAAACTGAAATAGTTCTTGATCTGGCAAAACTAGCCCGCTCTCATGACTTGTCATTTGGAACGATCTAAATTATTGAGCGATCGAACCATGGAGGAGGAAGCCATGACCCAGACCATTACCCTGCCGAAGATGGACGGCACGATCGAGGACTATCGCCTGGTCGGCACGCCCACGGCACGGCCCGCAGCGCCGCCGCGCTTCAACCGCATTGCCTATGCCGCCGCGCACGTCGTCTCGGACCCGTTTCGCGATCGCGATCCCTGGGGCGCACCGGCGATCGACTGGGACCGGACCATGGCTTTTCGCCATCATCTCTGGAGCCTCGGCTTCAAGATCGCCGAGGCCATGGATACGGCGCAGCGCGGCCTGGGGCTCGACTGGGCGGGCGCGCAGGAACTCATCCGCCGCTCTCTAGCCGAGGCGCGCCATGTGCCGGGCGCCGACCTGGCCTGCGGCGCGGGCACGGATCATCTCGCTCCATCCGATGCCCGTTCGCTCGACGACGTGATCCGCGCCTACGAGACCCAGATGGGTTTCGTCGAGGCGAATGGCGGCCGAACGATCATGATGGCGAGCCGGGCTTTGGCGCGCGTGGCGAGATCCGCGGACGACTACCGCGCCGTCTATCGCCGCATCCTGCGCCAAGCGAAGGACAAGGTCATCCTGCACTGGCTGGGCAGCATGTTCGACCCGCAGCTCGCCGGCTACTGGGGCAGTGACAGCTTCGACGAGGCCCTTGATACCGTGATCTCGATCATCGACGAGAACCGCGACAAGGTCGAAGGCATCAAGATCTCGCTGCTCGACAATACCAAGGAGATCGCGCTGCGCAAGCGGCTGCCCGAAGGGGTGCTGTGCTACACCGGCGACGATTTCAACTATGCCGACCTGATCGAGGACGGGCCGGACGGCTACAGCCACGCCCTGCTCGGCATCTTCGATGCGGTGGCGCCGCAGGCCTCCCATGCGCTCGCGGCGCTGGCTGTGGGCGACCGCGACGAATTCCGCAAGGTTCTGGCGCCGACAGTTCCGCTGTCGCGCAAGATCTTCGAGGCGCCGACACAATATTACAAGGCGGGCGTCGTCTTCCTTGCCTGGTTGAACGGCCACCAGGATCACTTCACCATGCCGGCCGGCATGCAATCGGCCCGTGGCATCCTGCACTATTGCGACGTCTTCCGCCTCGCCGACCAGGCCAATGTGCTCGACCAGCCGGAATTGGCGCTGCTGCGCATGGAGAACTTCGTCGCCGTCAATGGCGGGCGCTGAACGTTCACCCTCGGATCTGAACCGATCGAAGCCGTTTGCCGTATCCGGAGGATAGGGCAAACGGTTCGAGAGGTTTTCATGGAGACGATCAGCACCACACAGCGGGCGAGCACGAGCCAAGCAGCACCGCGCCGCATTGCCTGGATCACCGGCGCCAGCTCGGGCATCGGCCGCGCTCTCGCCTTGCGTCTCGCGCGTGACGGCTGGACCGTCGCTGCCAGCGCCCGCGGCCTGGACGAACTCGCTTCGCTGGCCGCGGAGGGCAATGGTCGGATCGTCGCCTTCCCGCTCGACGTGACGGACAGGCAGGCGGTGCATGCCACCTTCGCCGCGATCGGGTCAGACCTCGGCCCCGTGGATCTCGCGGTGTTCGCGGCCGGCACTTACTTCCGCGACTATGCGGCGGATTTCGACAGTGGACGCTTCGGCAAGATGGTCGGCCTCAATCTGGTCGGTACGGCGCACTGCCTGGAGGCTGTGATGCCCGCGATGATTGCGCGCAAGAGCGGACAGATCGCCGTCGTGGCCTCGGTGTCCGGTTATGTCGGCCTGCCGGGTGCTGCAAGCTACGGGGCGACGAAGGCGGCGCTCAATGTCATGTGCGAAGCCTTCCAGCCGGAACTCGCTGCCCATGGCGTGCGGATCTCGATCGTCAATCCGGGCTTCGTCGACACGCCGCTCACCCGCAAGAACGATTTTCCCATGCCATTCCTCGTCTCGGCCGAGTCGGCGGCCGACTCGATCGCCGACGGCCTGACGGCCGGCCATTACGAGATCGTCTTCCCGTGGAAGATGGCGTTCGCGATGAAGCTTCTGCACGCGCTCCCGGCGCGCCTGCGGTTCAGGCTAACGCGCCGGATGCTTCGATCGCCGGACTGAGGCGCTATCTGGTCTTGTCCAGACGGAACTGGACGACGTCGATCCGTCCCGTGCGAAAGCCCACGGCGCAGTAGTGAAGGTAGAAGCGCCACAGCTTGTAGAACTTGCGGTCGAAACCGAGCGTCTCGATGGACGGCCAATTGGCGACGAAGGCATGGTCCCAGGCAATCAGCGTACGATCATAGTCCCGACCGAAGGCCAGCATGTGCCCGACGGTGAGGCCAGCCTGCCGGGCACCTTCGTTGAAGGCCTCGACCGAGGGCAGCATGCCGCCCGGGAAGATGTAGGTCTGGATGAAGTCGGCATTGCGTCGGTAGCTGTGGAAGCGGTCCTCGTGGATGGTGATGGACTGCACCATGGCACTGCCGCCCGGCTTCAGCCGGTCGCGTACCGCTTCGAAATAGACCGGCCAGTTCTCCTCGCCCACCGCCTCGAACATCTCGATCGAGACGATCTTGTCAAAACGGCCCTGGCAGTGGCGATAGTCTTCGAGGCGAACATCGGCGCGATCGGAAAGGCCGGCGCGTTCCAGCCGATCCTCGGCGAACCTGGCCTGCTCGACCGAAAGCGTCAGCCCCGTGACGCGGCAGCCGGTGGCACGGATCGCATATTCGGCAAAGCCGCCCCAGCCGCAGCCGATTTCCAGCACGTGGTCCTCCGGGCCGATCTCCAGCTCCTCGACGATGCGCGCGTACTTTGCCTCCTGCGCCTCGGCGAGGTTCTGCGTGTGGGCATCGAACAAGGCCGACGAATAGGTCATCGTCCGGTCGAGCCACAGTTTGTAGAAGTCGTTGCCGAGATCGTAGTGGAAGGAGATGTTTCTCCGGCTACCCTTCGGCGAATTGCGGCGCAGCCGGTGGCGCAGGCGGGCAATCCCGCCGATCAGGGCCGATGGCGCCATCAATCCGGAAAAGGCCTTCTCATTGGCGACCGCCAGCTCAAGCACGACGCCAATGTCGGGGCTGTCGACGTCGCCGTCCATATAGGCGCGGGCAAAGCCCAGCGTACCTCCGGCCATCAGCCGCAGCAGCACGCGCGGCCGCCGCACCATCAGCGCCGCGGACGGACCCGGCGCAGCGCCCTTTGCGACATGCTCCCCGCCGCCGTCGAACTGCAGGACGAGGCGCCCGACGACGATCCTGTCGACCCAGTGGCACAACATCCGCTGCCAGACCGGGCGCGCCGCGGCGACCGTCGATGTTCCCTGTTCGGCATGACTCATGGTTTTTCCATTCCATTCTTGAAAACGACCGTGCTGGCTATCCGCGCATTTGCGGGCGTGTGCCGATGGATCGGCACACGCTTCAGCCAGAGACGCAGAGCCTCCCAGTGAATCCCGGCCAGCACCTTCAGCGTCATCAGCGGATAGGCGACCAGCATGGCAGCGAGGGAGCGTGTCGAAAGCTCGCGTCTTTTTCCCGCGAAGGAGGCAAAGAGCAGGAGACCCTCGCCGTCGCTCTCGCTGATATTGACCGTGACGGCAGGGCCGGGCGGCAGGATGCGAAACTGGTAGGTGCATTCCATCGGAATGAACGGCGAGACATACATTTCCTTGGCGCAGGCGTGGGTGACCGTCTGTCCGCCGCCGACCACCGGAATGACGTAGGTGTGCCGCTCCTTGAAGGTGTTGCAGACCTCGTAGAGGATGGCGGCCAGTGAACCGTCGGCCCTGTGGCAGAAATAGACCGTCAGCGGATTGAAGACGAAGCCGAGGATGCGCGGATAACACAGCATGCGGATCGCCATGCCGGGTTCGAGAACGCCCGCACTCTCGATGTGTGCCTCGACCCAGGTCCTGAGCCCGCCGGTGGTTCCGTCGCCATGATCGGCATCCCGCAGCGAGAAGACGGCGCGCCGGTTGTGGCCGAACAGACCGAGGCTGCGATCCAGTAGCGGCAGTTCATCGAGGTCGATCAGCAGCGAGAACACGCTGTAGCGCAGCTTGTGCCGCCGCGGCCTGTGCCGGACATGCGATACGTGACCGGTATAGATGGCCGATGCCAGGGTCATTCCGCTGCCTCGAGTTGACGGACATGGTCGATGCGTCCGGATTCGTTCTCGACCAACCACGGCCGGCGCACACCGCCAAGCGCTTCCGCCACGGCAAGGCCCGCCTGAAGACCGTCCTCGTGGAAACCGCTGCCGAAATAGGCGCCGCAGAACCAGGTATTGCGGCGACCCTGCAGCTGCCAGAGGCGCCGCTGGGCGGCATTGGCCTTGAGATCGAACAGCGGATGCTCGTAGTCGAATGTCTGGATGACGTGTTCCGGATCGATGGCACGGCACGGATTGAGCGTGACGAACAGGGGCCGGGCCGGGTCCAGCGACTGCAGAAGGTTCATCCAGTAGGTGACGCACAGGGCCTTGTTACCCGCGTCGTCGCCTTCGGCGATGTAGTTCCAGCTCGACCAGACCTGTCGGCGTTTTGGCATCAGCCGCGGATCCGAATGCAGGACGGCGACGTTGCGGGTGTACTCGAATGCGCCGAGCGTTTCCCGTTCGGCCGCATCCGCATCGCTGAGCAGTTTCAGCGACTGCTCGGCATGGGTGGCCAGCACGATGTGATCGAACCGGTCGGCATGGCCGGACGCATCGGTCAGTTCGACGCCGAACTTGTCGCGGCGGATCCTTTGCACCGGCTGTCCAAGGCGCAGCTCGCCGGAGAAATCGGCGAGGATGCGCTTCACATATTCGCGACTGCCGCCGGCCACGGTCCGCCACTTAGGCCTGTCGTCGAGTGACAGAAGGCCGTGATTGGAAAAAAAGCGGATGAAGGCGTGCAGCGGATAGAGCCGCATTTCGCCGGCCGTCGTCGACCAGATCGCCGCGCCCATGGGCAGGAGGTGGTCGTCGATGAAGGACGCACCATAGCCGCTCGAGGCGAGGTAGTCGCCGAGGCTGACTGATGCGAGTTCGGCGCGCGAAAGCAGGGCCGGCGCCTCCTTGTAGAAGCGCAGGACATCCTTGAGCATCGACCAGAAGCGGGGCCGCAGCAGGTTGGATTTCTGGCCCAGCAATCCTTTCAGGCCGGAGCCGGAATATTCGAACGCGCCGCCATCTATCGATGCGGCAAACGACATGCTGGAGGGTAGGGTCGGCACCGACAGATGGTCGAACAGCGCAACGAGATTCGGATAGTTTCGGTCATTGTAGACGATGAAGCCGGTATCGACGGGAATGTCGCGATCGCCCGAGCGCGCCAGCACGGTATTGGAATGGCCGCCCGGCCGGTCTTCCGCCTCATAGAGCACGACTTCGGCGCTGCGGCTGAGCAGCCAGGCCGCGGACAGGCCCGAAATGCCGGACCCGACCACTGCGATCCTGCGCCTGCCCGATGCCGTCGCCTTGCCCAAGCCGGTATCCATGGAATGACCCTCGTTTTTCGTTCACTGCGCCACAGTACGGACCGCGGCGGGGACCGGATCGATCCGCGGCGAAAAATTCGCCGCCGGTGATCCGGCCCGCGGCGAGGCCCGTAACGGCGATCATGACAAGAGCAGTTTTCATCTCGGCGGATCCTCGCCACAATGCTATGAGGCGTTATGCGCGGCAGACGACAGCCGCGACGCTCAATCACGGGAAGAAATCGGCTTTGGCGCGCGATACCAACGACGAGATTTCACAACGAAGCCTTTCACAGATGCTGGCGGCCGTCGGGCAGAACAAGGATGTCGAAGCCTTCGAGGCATTGTTCCGTCATTACGGCCCACGGGTTCGCGCCTACATGGCCAAGCTCGCTCGCGACGGCCAGGGGACGGAAGAGTTGATGCAGGAAACCATGCTGGCAGTGTGGAACAAGGCGCACCAGTTCGATCCGGCCAGGGGCAATGTATCGAGCTGGATCTTCACGATTGCCAGAAACCTGCGCATCGATGCCTATCGCAAGGAGAAGCGGCCGGTCTTCGACCCGACCGATCCGGCCTTCGTGCCCGACGACGTGCCTCCGGCCGACCTGGAATTCGAAGGGCGCCAGGAGGCCGACCGGCTTCGTCGCGCCATGGAGACACTGCCGGCAGAGCAGTTGGAATTGCTGAAGCTGTCCTTCTACAACGAGGCGTCGCACAGCGCGATCGCCACGAAACTCGGACTGCCGATGGGCACGGTGAAATCGCGTATCCGTCTCGCCTTCGCCAAACTGCGCGCCGCGCTGGAGGAACGCGCATGAGCATTCAGCACCATATCAGCGACGAACTCCTGCTCTCCTATGCCGCCGGCAACCTCGCCGAGGGCTGGAGCATTGCCATTGCCACCCATCTGGCGCTGTGCCCCTCCTGTCGGCGCCGGCTCGACTTCATGGAGCATGCCGGCGGCGAAATGCTGGAAGTGGCGTGCAGCGAGGAAGTAGACGACTTGAGCTGGGACGCGATGAAGGCGCGCCTTTCCGGCGGCACGCCATCGGCCAAGCGCGAGGCGGCCAAGCCAGCCGCCGCGTCCGGCGATATCATCATTCCCGAACCTCTGCGTTCCTATCTCGGCGGCGACCTCGCCGAGCTGAAATGGAAGGCACTCGGCCGCGGCGCCTATCACATCCGCATCCCCACGAGCGATCGCGAAACGAGCGTTCGGCTTCTGAAGATCCCGGCCGGCAAGCCGGTTCCCGAGCATTCGCACGGTGGACGGGAGCTGACGCTGGTGCTGAAGGGCAGCTTCCAGGATGGCCAGTCGCTGTTCAAGCGCGGCGATCTGGAAGAAGCCGACGAAACCCTGCAGCACCAGCCGGTGGCGACGCCGGACGAGGACTGCATTTGTCTCGCTGTGACCGACGCGCCGCTGAAATTCCGCAGCCTGCTGGTCCGGCTGGTCCAGCCGCTGCTCGGCATCTGAATACCGAAACGGCGCCACCCCACGCACCGACCCTGGAGCAGACCCTGATGACCTATGCCATTGCCTATGTCGCTACCGCCGTCGTGTTCTTCGGGCTGGACTATCTGTGGCTGTCGCGGATTGCCATCGGCTTCTACCGGCGCCACATCGGCGAGCTGCTTCTGGCGACGCCCAACTTCGCCGCGGCCGGCCTCTTCTATCTCGTCTATGTCGCCGGCATCGTCTATTTCGCCGTGATACCGGCGGTGTCCGGCGGGGGGTGGCTGGCGGCGCTCGCGGGTGGCGCATTTCTGGGTCTGATCGCCTATGGCACCTATGACATGACCAATCTCGCGACGCTGAAGGACTGGTCTCTTCCGGTCAGCATCGTCGACATGGCCTGGGGCAGCTTCCTGACCGCCGCCGCCGCGACCGCCGGTTACTTCGCCGTGACGCGCCTCTCGGCATGAGACCTCTGGTAGGGCGTGTGTGATCGCCCTATCTGAAGCCTGATGATGAAGCCCGAAACCTTGCTCTATCCGACCCCGGCGGGTCTCTATTGCCCCGCGGGCGATTTTTACGTCGATCCGGTGCGGCCGGTCGAGCGGGCGCTGATCACCCATGGACATTCCGACCATGCCCGGCCGGGACACGGCAAGGTCCTGGCGACACGCCAGACGCTCGACATCATGCGCATCCGCTGCGGTGCGGATTTCTGCGGCAGCGAGCAGGCGGTTGCGTTCGGCGAGACCTTCAGCCTCAATGGCGTCGGCGTGAGCTTCCATCCGGCCGGTCATGTGCTCGGATCGGCCCAGATCGCCGTCGAGAAGGAGGGGACCCGGATCGTCGTTTCCGGCGACTACAAGCGCAGCCCCGATCCAACCTGTACGCCATTCGAACCGGTGGCCTGCGATGTGTTCATCACGGAGGCGACCTTCGGGCTGCCGGTGTTTCACCATCCCGACCCGACCGACGAGATCGCCAGGCTGCTCACCTCGCTTCGCCAGTTTCCGCAACGCAGCCATCTGGTCGGCGCCTATGCGCTCGGCAAGGCGCAACGGGTCATCTCGCTGTTGCGCCGCTCCGGTTACGACCGTCCGATCTATATCCATGGCGCGCTGTCGAAGCTCTGCACCTATTATGAAAGCCAGGGCATCGGTCTCGGCGATCTCAGGCCCGCGACCGACGACGACCAGGATGCGCAGGACTTCCGCGGCGCCGTGATCGTCGGGCCGCCGTCGGCCTTCAACGACCGCTGGGCACGGCGTTTTGCCGATCCGCTTTCGGTATACGCCTCGGGCTGGATGATGGTGCGCCAGCGCGCCAAGCAGCGCGGCGTGGAACTGCCGCTGGTCATCTCCGACCATTGCGACTGGCCGGAACTGACGGCGACGATCACCGAGCTCAAACCGGGAGAAGTCTGGGTGACCCATGGCCGCGAGGAGGCGCTGGTCAGATGGTGCGAGCTCCAGGGCATAGCGGCGCGGCCGCTGCATCTGGTCGGCTATGAAGACGAGGGGGATTGACGCCGGATGAAGGCCTTTGCCGATCTCCTCGACCGCCTGGTGCTGACGCCGAGCCGCAACGGCAAGCTTACCCTGCTCGTCGACTACTTCCGCGCGACGCCGGATCCCGATCGCGGCTACGCGCTTGCGGCGCTCGCCGGCACGCTCGATATCGGCACGGTCAAGCCGGCCATGCTGCGCGAACTGGTGCTGGAACGCCTGGACGAGGTTCTCTTCCGATACTCCTACGACTATGTCGGCGACCTGGCGGAAACCATCGCGCTTGTCTGGGGCGGAGAGAAGGACACGCCGCAGACAGACGCCGACCAGCCGAGGCTTTCGGCCGTGGTCGAAAAGATGCGGTCGCTCGGGCGCACGGAAGTCCGCGGCGCGGTGCGCGACCTGCTCGACCGGCTCGACAGTTCGGGCCGCTTTGCGTTCCTCAAGCTCGTCACCGGCGGGTTGCGGATCGGAGTGTCCGCCCGTATTGCCAAGCAGGCTCTGGCGACCTTGGGGAACAAGGACATCACCGAAATCGAGACCCTGTGGCACGGTCTGGCACCTCCCTATGAGACCCTGTTTGCCTGGCTCGAAGGCGCGGAAGAAAAGCCGGCGCTCGCCAGCCCGGCGATCTTTCATTCGGTGATGCTGTCGACCCCGGTGAGCGAGAGCGATCTCGACGCGCTCGACCCGCGTGATTTCGCCGCCGAATGGAAGTGGGACGGCATCCGGGTTCAGCTTTCGCGCTCCGGCAGTCGCACTCGGCTCTATTCGCGATCGGGCGACGACATTTCCCACGCCTTCCCGGATGTCGTCGAGGCGGCGGATTTCGAAGCCGTGATCGACGGGGAGCTGCTGATCGGCGGCACGCTGCGTTCGAACGAGCCCACCCGCACCTTTTCCGATCTGCAGCAGCGGCTGAACCGCAAGGCGGTGTCGTCGAAGATGCTGGGGGAATATCCGGCCTTCCTGCGTGCCTACGACATCCTCTTCCAGGGCGAAGAAGACGTGCGCGGGGAAACCTTCGTGCAGCGCCGCGAGCGCCTGACGGAACTGATCGGCGCCAGCCAGCCGACCCGCTTCGACCTTTCGCCGCTCGTGCCCTTTTCCAGTTGGGACGAACTCGAACGCCTGCGTACCGACCCGCCCGATCCGGTGATCGAGGGCGTGATGATCAAGCGGCTGGACAGCGTCTACCAGGCGGGACGCGCCAAGGGGCCGTGGTTCAAATGGAAGCGCGAGCCGTTCAATGCCGATGCGGTGTTGATGTATGCGCAGCGCGGGCATGGCAAACGGTCCAGCTACTATTCCGACTTCACTTTCGGGGTCTGGACGAAAGGAGAGGCCGGCGACGTGCTGGTGCCGGTCGGCAAGGCCTATTTCGGCTTCACCGATGCCGAGCTTGAAATCCTCGATCGCTACGTGCGGAACAACACCATCGACCGCTTCGGCCCGGTCCGGGCGCTGAGGGCCGAGCCCGAGCATGGTTTCGTCGTCGAGGTCGCCTTCGAAGGCATTGCCCGCTCGACGCGGCACAAGTCCGGCGTCGCCATGCGCTTTCCGCGCATCGCCAGGCTAAGGCAGGACAAGCTGCCGCGCGACGCCGACCGCCTCGATACGCTTCTCGCCATGATCGACTGAGCGCATGGCGGGCTCTGCACCGGCCGATGCGCCCCGTGCCTGTATGAAGACCGCGGAGCGCACGCTTGGCTTGCCAATCTCGCCACCGCAGTTGTACCCTTCCCGGCAGGAGGCGGTTGTCGACGGAGGAACGCGGCAGCCAAAGAGTTGATGTTCGCAGGACACGATCCATTTCTCGTGGCGCTTTCGGTCGCCGTCGCGATTCTGGGCGGCTATACGGGCTTCGGCATTGCGGCCCGCATCCGCACTGCACCGCGCGCCAATCCACGCCTGCTTCTGACCGGCGCGGCCGCCTTTCTGGCAATCGGCATCTGGACCATGCATTTCGTCGGCATGCTGGCAGCGCCGATCCCGGCGGACGCGAGCTATCTCGTCCTGCCGACCGTCATCTCCTTCCTGCTGTGTGCCCTGGTGGTCGGCATCTCGCTGTTCTTCGTCAGCATCGGCAGCCCATCCGAGGGGCGGGTCAGTGCTTCGGCCCTGCTGCTTGGGCTCGGCATCGCCTCGATGCACTATGTCGGCATCCACGGACTGGCCGGAGACTTCTCCATCCAGCATGACTACGGCATGCTCGTCCTGTCGGTCGTCATTGCCGTTGCCGCCGCCTATGGAGGCTTGAAGATCTACCTCGCCCGCCAGGGCGGATTGCGGCTGGCGCTGAGCGCCATCGCCTTCGGCATCGCGGTTTCCGGGATGCACTACACCGCCATGTACGGCATGCATTTCGTCCCCGCTGCCGCCGGCCATCACCATGAGTTCGGCGGGCTGGTCGCGTCGCCACAACTGCTCTCGCTCGCGGTCGCGCTTCTCTGTTTCGTCATCGCCGCCGGCTTCCTGCTGTTCCTCGTCCCGGAGCAGCGGCAGAGACTGGCAACGCTCGGACCTGAAGAAACCGACAGCGACACCATCGATCTACCGGCCGACCCGGACTACCACCCGCCCCGCTTCGTCGATCAGCCCGCGTCGCGCGGCCTGCCGCTGGGCGGGATCGGCCAGCCGAAGCAGATGCCGGTGAGCCGTGTTCCCGTGGTCAGCACCGAGGGAACCCTGCTGATCGACGTTTCCGACATCCGCAGCATCCGGGCCGATGCCCACTACACGCTGATTCATGACGGGCAGCGGGAACGCATGTGCCCCTGGTCGATTTCCGAGGCCGAGGCGCGTCTCGATCCCGCCCTCTTCACCCGCGTCCACCGGAGCCACATCGTCGCGCTGCCGCATGTCAGCTTCCTGCGCAAGGAAGGCGACGGCGCCATCATCGAGCTTGATGGACCTGTTCCGCACGTGGTTCCGGTCAGCCGGGCGAAGATCGCCGAGGTCAAGGCACGGCTCGGTCTGGTCCGCGGCGCAGCGATGCGCCAGTAAGTCAGAACGGCTGACGCAGTTCGTGCGGCGATCGCCGCAATTCGTGCGAAACAGCGAGATTCGTGACGGGATCAGCGCCCGCTGCTTGCGCATCATCAGAAGCGCGAACACCCTTCCTCCATCGTTCGTGTCGACGCCCGACCGGCGAATGGGAGGAAACCATGATACCAGGCGAATTCGAATACCATCGGCCAGCAACGCTCGCCGATGCGGTGAAACTATTGTCCGAGCTCGGCGAGGAAGCCAGGCCGCTCGCCGGTGGCCACAGCCTGATCCCGATGATGAAGCTGCGCTTCGCGACGCCCGAGCACCTGATCGATCTTGGTGCCATCGGCCAGCTCAAGGGCATCTGTCGCGACGCCAATGCGCTGGTGATCGGGGCGATGACCACGCAGCACGACATCATCGCTTCCGCGGACATCGCCTCCTATCTGCCGCTCCTTAAAGAGACCGCGCTGATGATTGCCGATCCGCAGGTTCGCTATGTCGGCACGCTGGGCGGCAATGTCGCCAATGGCGATCCGGGCAACGACATGCCGGCGGTGATGATGGCGCTTGGCGCCAGCTATCGTCTGGAAGGACCGGACGGCACCCGCGATGTACCCGCCACCGATTTCTACCAGGGCGCCTATTTCACCGCGCTCGAACCCGGAGAGATCCTGACCGCCATCTCCATCCCGGTTCCGCCGTCTGGCCATGGCTATGCCTACGAGAAGCTGAAGCGCAAGGTCGGCGACTATGCCACTGCGGCAGCGGCCGTGACCCTCACCATGGCGGGCGGCAAGGTCGCTGCCTGTTCGATCGCGCTCACCAACCTGTCCGAGACGCCTTTGCTGGCGCAGGCGGCGGCGCAAGCCGTGATCGGAACGAGCCTGGATGACGCCGCACTGAAGGCCGCGGCAACAGCGGCACGCGCGGTGATGAACCCGGCGGCCGATGCGCGCGGCACGAGCGAATATCGCATCCATGTCGGCGGCATCATGGTCATGCGGGCGCTGCAGCGCGCTGCAAGCCGTGCAGCGGCCTGAGGAGGAAGAAGACTATGGCAAAGACCCATGTGAAGATGGTGGTGAACGGAGCTGAGGTCGAAGGCCTCGTCGAACCCCGCACCCTGCTCATCCATTTCATCCGCGAACAGCTACTGTTGACCGGCGCGCATATCGGCTGCGAGACGACCCATTGCGGCGCCTGCACCGTCGACATCGACGGGCGTTCGGTGAAGAGCTGCACCATGTTCGCCGTGCAGGCGAACGGCACCGACATCACGACGATCGAAGGCATTGCCAATGCCGACGGTACGCTTTCGGCGCTGCAGGAAGGCTTCCGGCAGATGCACGGGCTGCAATGCGGCTTCTGCACCCCCGGCATGATCGTGCGGGCGCACCGCCTGCTGCAGGAAAACCCCAACCCGACCGAAGAAGAGATCCGCTTCGGCATCGCCGGCAATCTCTGTCGCTGCACCGGCTACCAGAACATCGTCAAGGCGATCCAGTACGCCGCCGCCAAGATCAACGGGACCGATTTCCAGGAGGCAGCAGAATGAACGACATGACTCCCACGCGGGAAGAGAGAGAAGCCCGCCTCGAAGGTATGGGCTGCAAGCGCAAGCGCGTCGAGGATATCAGGTTCACCCAGGGCAAGGGCAACTACGTCGACGACGTGAAGCTGCCCGGCATGCTGCACGGTGACTTCGTCCGCTCGCCGCACGCCCATGCGCGCATCAAGTCGATCAATGTGGAAAAGGCGCTCAAGGTGCCCGGTGTGCTTGCGGTCCTGACCGCGGAAACGCTGAAGACCGTCAACCTCGCCTGGATGCCGACTCTCGCCGGCGACGTGCAGATGGTGCTGGCCGACGGCAAGGTGCTGTTCCAGAACCAGGAAGTGGCCTTCGTCGTCGCCACCGACCGCTATGCCGCCGACGACGGTATCGGAGCGGTGGAGGTCGAGTACGAGGCTCTGCCTCCCCTGATCGATCCCTTCACCGCAATGAATGCGGATGCGCCCGTGCTGCGCGAAGATCTCGCCGGCAAGACGGAAGGGGCGCACGGCCCCCGCAAGCACCACAACCACATCTTCGAATGGACGGTCGGCGACCGGGAACTGACGGATCTCGCCTTCGACAAGGCGGAGGTGACGATCAAGGAGATGATCTCCTATCACCGCACCCACCCTTCGCCGCTCGAAACCTGCCAGTGCGTCTGCTCCTTCGACAAGATCAAGGGCGAGCTGACCATCTGGGGCACGTTCCAGGCGCCGCATGTCATCCGCACGGTCGTGGCCCTGATCTCGAAGATCCCCGAGCACAAGATCCATGTCATCGCGCCGGATATCGGCGGTGGCTTCGGCAACAAGGTCGGCGCCTATCCGGGCTATATCTGTGCAGCAGTCGCCACGATCGTCACCGGCAAGCCGGTGAAATGGGTCGAGGACCGGATGGAGAACCTCACCACGACGTCCTTCGCCCGCGACTATCACATGACGACGGAGATCGCCGCCACGAAGGAAGGCAAGGTGACGGGGCTGCGCGTCCACGTGCTCGCCGACCACGGCGCCTTCGACGCCTGCGCCGACCCATCGAAATGGCCGGCCGGCTTCATGAACATCGTCACCGGCTCCTACGACTTCCCCGTCGCGCATCTGGCCGTCGACGGCGTCTATACCAACAAGGCGCCGGGCGGCGTCGCCTATCGCTGCTCCTTCCGGGTGACGGAGGCCGCCTATTGCATCGAGCGCGGCATGGACATCCTGGCGCAGAAGCTCGGCATGGATCCGGCCGAGCTAAGGCTGAAGAACTTCATCAAGGCGGAGCAGTTCCCCTATCACTCGGCGCTCGGCTGGGAATATGATTCGGGCGATTATCACACCGCCATGAAGAAGGGCATGGAGACCATCGACTACGCGGGTCTCCGGCGCGAGCAGGCGGAAAAGCGCGAAGCCTTCAAGCGCGGCGAAACCCGCGAGATCATGGGCGTCGGCGTCTCCTTCTTCACAGAAATCGTCGGTGCGGGCCCGTCTAAAAACTGCGACATCCTCGGCATCGCCATGTTCGACAGTTGCGAGATCCGCCTGCATCCGACCGGCTCGGGCATTGCCCGCGTCGGTACCAAGAGCCAGGGCCAGGGCCACGAGACGACCTGGGCACAGATCATCGCCACCGAGATCGGTATCCCCGCCGACGACATCATGGTCGAGGAAGGCAATACCGATACGGCGCCTTACGGCCTCGGCACCTACGGCTCGCGCTCGACGCCGGTCGCCGGCGCCGCGATCGCCCTTGCGGCCCGCAAGATCCGCGCCAAGGCGCAGATGATCGCGGCCTATATGCTGGAAGTGCACGAGGGCGACCTCGAATGGGATGTCGACGGCTTCCGGGTGAAGGGCCTTCCGGAGAAATACAAGTCGATGAAGGACATCTGCTGGGCGGCCTATCACAGCGTGCCGCCAGGCATGGAGCCGGGTCTCGAGGCGGTCAGCTACTATGATCCGCCGAACATGACCTATCCCTTCGGCGCCTATTTCTGCGTGATGAACATCGATGTCGATACCGGGGTCTACAAGATCCGCCGCTTCTACGCGCTGGACGATTGTGGCACCCGCATCAATCCGATGATCATCGAGGGGCAGGTGCATGGCGGGCTGACTGAAGCCTTCGCAATCGCGATGGGACAGGAGATCCGCTACGACGCCACCGGCAACGTGCTCGGCGGCTCGTTCATGGACTTCTTCATCCCGACCGCGGTCGAGACGCCGCATTGGGAAACCGACCATACCGTCACCCCCTCGCCGCATCATCCGATCGGCGCCAAGGGTGTCGGCGAAAGCCCCAATGTCGGCGGCGTGCCGGCTTTCTCCAACGCCGTCAACGACGCCTTCTCCTTCCTCGGGTCTACGCATATCCAGATGCCCCACGACTTCTGGCGCAACTGGGAAGCGGCGAAGTCGCTGGGGCTGACGGGCTGAGGGAGGCGACGAGAAAAGGCCCTCTCTGGCCTGCCGGCCATCTCCCCCACAAGGGGGGAGAAGACCGAGCCGAAAGCGCTCGCTTTTATCCGCCGAGGGTTCGGCTGGGTTAAGCCCTCCCCCTTGTGGGGAGGGTTGGGAGGGGAGTGTTTCCCCGCCCTGTGGGGCAAGCCGGCAGTCAGGCCGTGCGTTCTGTGACCATCGAAAGAAGCGATACGAACCATGAGCAAGCTCAACCGCGATGAAATCGCATCAGGACTTTCCAGGGTCGGCTACGTCGCAGACGGCGAGCTGGCGACGGCGATTTCGCTCATGGCCTTTCTCAGGCGGCCCCTGCTCCTCGAGGGCGAGGCCGGGGTCGGCAAGACGGCAGTGGCGGCTGCCCTTGCCGACCTCTACGACACCAGACTCATCCGGCTGCAATGCTATGAAGGGCTCGACCAGTCGGCGGCGCTCTACGAATGGAACTACCAGCGGCAATTGCTGGCGATCCAGGCGCATCAGGGTCGCGGCGCGGTCGAGATCGAGGACGAGATCTTTTCGGAAAAATACCTGCTGGAACGGCCGCTGCTGGCGGCGATCCGCCAGCCAAAGGCGCCGGTCCTGCTGATCGACGAGGTGGACCGGGCGGACGAGGAGTTCGAGGCCTTCCTGCTGGAGGTGCTCTCCGAATTCCAGGTCTCCATTCCCGAACTCGGCACGATCCGGGCGACGACCATCCCGCATGTGGTGCTGACCTCGAACGGGACGCGCGAGCTTTCCGATGCGCTGCGCCGCCGCTGTCTCTATCACTATGTCGACTATCCCGAGCCCGACCGCGAGGCGCGCATCATCATGGCGCATCTCGCCGGCATCGGCGCCTCGCTGGCGCTGCAGATCGCCCGCATGGTCGAGGCGATCCGCAAGGAGGATCTGCGCAAGGTTCCGGGCGTTGCCGAAACGCTCGACTGGGCGGCCGCACTGGTGGGCCTGAAGCTCCGCGACCTGCACGACGATCCGGAGGCTTTGCACGACACGCTGCTCTGCCTGCTGAAGACCCGCGAGGACAGGACGCGGATCAGCCGCGAGGTGACCGAACGCCTGCTCGGGAGGGTCGCATGAGCTGTTGCGGCCAGCCGATGAACCAGGACGAAATGGATGCCGTCTCCGGGCTGGTGTCGGAGAAGCTTGCAGCCTTTCTCAAGACGCTGCGGGACAATGCCTTTGCCGTGGGGCTCTCCGAGGGCAAGGATGCGGCCGCGCTGATGGCGGCCGGCTATGCGACCCGTCCATCGCTGTTGCGGCAGGCCTTCAAGCAGTTGTTCTGCGCCCGAAAGAGTGAATGGCAGCGGTTCGACGGGTTGTTCGACGCCTTCTGGCTGGCAAAACGGGTGCGCGGACGTTCCGCCGTTTCCGGCACGCCGTTGCCCTCTGCCAACCCCGCGCTCAAGGGCCTGCAGGACCCACAGGCATCGCATCAAGGCAACGAGGCAACCGACCAGGTTCCATCTTCGGGCGAAGACGGCGCGGACCAGTCCGGCGAAGGCCGGATGGAAGGCGCCTCCGTCATCGAGAACATTGCCAGGACCGATTTCCGCAAGCTTGCCAACCCGGAAGAAATCGAGCGCGCCCATGCCGTCGCCGCGCAACTGGCGCGCGCCATGCAGGCCCGCCTGACGCGGCGCGACCTGGCGCGCAGACACGGCTATCGCATCGACCTGCGCCGCACCATTCACAGCAATATCGCCCACGGCGGCGTGCCGGTGTCGCTGGTGATGCGCGAGCGGCGCGAAAAGCCGCTCAGGCTCGTGCTGCTGCTCGACGCATCCGGATCGATGAGCATGTATACCGGCGTCTTCCTGCGCTTCATCCACGGCGTGCTCGACAATTTCCGCGAGGCCGAGGCCTTCCTGTTCCACACACACCTCGCGCATGTCTCCGACGCGATGAAGGAGCGCGACCCGGCCCGCGCGCTCGACCGGCTGTCGATGATGGCGCAAGGGTCCGGCGGCGGGACGCGGATCGGCGACTGCCTGGCGACGTTCAACCACCACCATGCCGCCCGCGTCATCCATTCGCGCACCTGCGTGATGATCGTGTCCGACGGCTATGAGACCGGCAACGCGGCAAAGCTCGGCTTAGAGATGGCGGCGCTCGGCCGGCGCTGCCGGCGCATCGTCTGGCTCAATCCGATGATGGGCTGGGACGGCTACGCGCCGGAGGCCGCCGGCATCAAGGCGGCGCTACCGCATGTCGATCTGCACGCGCCGGCCCATTCGCTGGAGAGCCTCGCGGCGCTCGAACCCTATCTGGCCAGATTGTGAAGGAGGCGAGCATGACAATGCATGTCGATGTGATGGATCTCATGGCGAAACTCAAATCGTCGGAAGAGGCCTTCGTGCTGGCGACCGTGGTCAGGACGGTCTCGGTGACGGCGGCAAAGGCCGGGGCAAAGGCGATCATCCGGCCGGACGGCACGATCGCCGCCGGCTGGATCGGCGGCGGCTGCGCGCGCGGAGCCGTTCTGCGGGCCGCGACCCAGTCGCTGCGCGACGGCAAGGCACGGCTGGTCTCGATCCAACCCGGCGACCTGCTGGCCGATCTCGGCGTCAAACCCGGCGAGGCGCACGGCGGCGTGCAGTTCGCCCGCAACATGTGCCCGAGCCAGGGCACCATGGACGTCTTCGTCGAGCCGGTGCTGCCGCGCCCGTCTCTCATCGTATTCGGGGCAAGCCCGGTGGCGCTGGCGCTCGCCGCGCAGGCCCGCCCGCTCGGTTTCAACGTGACACTGGCGGCGCCTGCGGACGATCTCGTCGAGGCGCCGGAGGCCGACCATCTCGTCGACGGTTTTACCATCGAGCCCGAGACCAGGGGCGAGCGTTATCTCGTGGTCTCGACGCAAGGACGGGGCGACGAAGCGGCGCTCAAGGCCGCAGTCGCCGCCGAGGCCGACTATATCGGCTTCGTCGGCAGCCATCGGAAGATGGCGGCGCTGAAGCAGGAGCTTGCGGAATCCGGCATCGGACCCAACGCTCTCGATCGGGTGAAGGGACCGGCCGGGCTCGATCTCGGCGCGATCACCCCGGAGGAGATCGCGCTCTCGGTACTCGCAGAAATCATTTCGATCCGCCGTCGCGGCCAGCGCGGCGAGACGGCACAACAGGCTTAGGGAAGAGGAAGCGTATCATGGACATGAGTGGCAGCGAACGGATCGAAGCCCCGGTCGAGGCGGTTTGGCAGGCCTTGAACGACCCGGAGATCCTGCGTCAGGCAATCCCCGGCTGCGAGAGCCTGGACAAGACCTCCGACACAGGAATGACGGCCAAGGTCGTGTTGAAGGTCGGTCCGATCAAGGCGAAGTTCGAGGGTGCGGTCGAGCTGCAGAACCTCAATCCGCCGAACTCGTACACGATTGCCGGCGAAGGAAAGGGCGGACTTGCGGGCTTTGCGAAGGGCGGGGCAGATGTCTCGCTTGCCGCCGACGGGCCGGATGCGACGATCCTGTCCTACACGGTGAAGGCCGAGGTCGGCGGCAAGATCGCCCAGCTGGGCAGCCGGCTCATCGATTCGACCTCGAAAAAACTGGCTGGCGAGTTCTTCGCCAAGTTCGGCCAGCTGGTCGGCAATTCGGTCGCTACCGCCTGAGCGGGTTGCGCGCCGCGGTGGCCTTCGAGCCTTTGCAGCGCGCGATTCTCAATCGCGTTTCGTGAGGCAGCGCGCGACGCAATCGCGCCATCCGGCGACGGCCATCTGACGCTCCGCGTCGTCCATGCCCGGCTCGAAGCGGCGATCGCGCTTCCAATGCTCGGAAAAGCCCTTCTGATCCGGCCAGATGCCGGCGCGGGAGCCGGCAAGCCAGGCGGCACCGAGAACCGTGGTCTCGAGGATCTGCGGACGGTCGACAGGTGCGGCCAGGATGTCGGCGAGGCGCTGCATGGTCCAGTTCGACGCGACCATGCCGCCGTCGACACGCAGCACGGTCTTGTCGCTCGCGCCCTCCCAGTCCTTCTTCATCGCCTCGAGCAGATCATAGGTCTGGTAGGCGACGCTTTCGAGAACGGCGCGGGCGAACTCGGCGGGGCCGGTGTTACGCGTCATCCCGAACATCGCGCCGCGGGCCTCGGCATCCCAATAGGGTGCGCCAAGCCCGGTGAAGGCCGGCACCAGATAGACGCGCTGGTGCGGGTCGGCCTTGGCGGCCAGCCCGTCGGTCTCGGCCGAACTGCCGATGAAGCCCAGGCTGTCGCGCAGCCATTGCACGGCAGCACCAGCAATGAAGATCGAACCCTCCAGCGCATAGGTCGTCTCGCCGTTCAGCCGATAGGCGATCGTCGTCAGCAGCCGGTTGGAGGATGCGACGCGGTCGGTTCCCGTGTTCAAGAGCGCAAAGCATCCGGTGCCATAGGTCGACTTCATCATGCCGGGCTCGAAACAGGCATTGCCGATCACGGCCGCCTGCTGGTCGCCGGCAACGCCGAGGATCGGGATTTTGGCACCGAAGATCTCCTGGTCGGTCACGCCGAACTCGTCGGCGCAGTCCTTGACCTCAGGCAGCATGGCGCGCGGGATGGCCAGGATGTCGAGTAGTTCGTCGTCGAAGCGGTTCTCGCCGATGTCGTAGATCAGCGTGCGCGAGGCATTGGTGGCGTCGGTCGCGTGCACGCGGCCGGCCGTCATCCTGAAGATGAGCCAGCTATCGACCGTGCCGAAGCAGACCTCGCCTTTTTCTGCACGGGCGCGCAGCCCTTCGACCGAATTGAGCATCCAGGCAAGCTTGGTGCCGGAAAAATACGGATCGAGCAGCAGGCCCGTCTTGGCGGTGAAGAGCGGTTCCAGGCCCTTGGCCTTCAGCTCCTCGCAGAAACGGGCGGTGCGGCGATCCTGCCAGACGATGGCGCGATGGAGGGGTTCGCCGGTCTTGCGGTCCCAGACCACGGCGGTTTCGCGCTGGTTGGTGATGCCGATCGCGGTGATGTCGCGCAGCGTGATCCCGGCCTTGGCGACCGCCATGCGGGTGGTCGAAAGCACGCTCTGCCAGATCTCCTCAGCATCGTGTTCGACCCAGCCTGAGTCGGGGAAGAACTGGGTGAATTCCAGCTGGGCGACCCCGACGATCTGCATGTCCTGGTCGAAAACCATGGACCGGGTCGATGTGGTTCCCTGGTCGATTGCCAGAATATATCCGCTCATCGGGCTTTCGTCTCCTTGGATGAAGACCGGGGCGCGTGGTTCGCGCCCCGGTCCTTTGTCATGCTAACGAGGGAAGATTACTTCTGCCAGCTCTTGACCAGTTCGTCGTAGTTGACGGTCATCGGCTTTTCCTTCTCGTTCTCGACCTTCAGCTGCGGTGCCAGGTTGCCCTTGGCCACGGCATCGGCATTCCACTCTTCGAGGGTCTTTTCCTCGGCGAGCTTCGGGCCGATGTCACCCTGAACGCCTGCACGTTCCAGGCGCTGCAGCACCTTTTCCTGCTCGGCGCACAACGAGTCCATGGCTTCCTGCGCCGACTTCGCACCCGAAGATGCGTCGCCGATCGCCTGCCACCACAGCTGGGCCAGCTTCGGATAGTCCGGAACGTTGGTGCCGGTCGGCGACCACTGGACACGGGCCGGCGAGCGGTAGAACTCGATCAGACCGCCAAGCTTCGGAGCGCGCTCGGTGAAGCTTGGATGCTGGATCGACGACTCGCGGATGAGGGTCAGGCCGACATGGCTCTTCTTGACGTCGATCGTCTTGGAGGTGACGAACTGGGCATAGAGCCAGGCTGCCTTGGCGCGATCGTCAGGGGTGGACTTCAGCAGCGTCCAGGAACCCACGTCCTGATAACCGAGCTTCATGCCGTCTTTCCAGTAGACGCCATGCGGGCTCGGAGCGAAGCGCCACTTCGGCGTGCCGTCCGCGTTGACCACCGGCAGGCCGTCCTTGACGAGGTCGGCGGTGAAGGCGGTGTACATGAACATCTGCTGGGCGATCTCGCCCTGCGACGGAACCGGACCGGATTCCGAGAAGGTCATGCCCTGGGCGGATGCCGGTGCATAGGCCTTCAACCAGTCGAGGTACTTCTGGATGGCGTAGACCGAAGCGGGGCCGTTGGTGTCGCCGCCACGGGCAACGCAGGAGCCGACCGGACGGGAGTTTTCATCGACCTTGATGCCCCATTCGTCGACCGGCAGACCATTCGGCAGGCCCTTGTCGCCGTTGCCGGCCATGGAGAGCCAGGCGTCGGTGAAGCGCCAGCCGAGCGACGGGTCCTTCTTGCCGTAGTCCATGTGACCATAGACCTTCTTCCCGTCGATCTCGCGACCGGTGAAGAATTCGGCGATGTCTTCGTAAGCCGACCAGTTGACCGGAACGCCGAGGTCGTAGCCGTACTTGGCCTTGAAGTCGGCCTTGTTCTTCTCGTCGTTGAACCAGTCGTACCGGAACCAGTAAAGGTTGGCGAACTGCTGGTCGGGCAGCTGGTAAAGGTCACCGTCCGGCGCGGTGGTGAACTTCATGCCGATGAAGTCGTCGAGGTCGAGGCCCGGATTGGTGACGTCCTTGCCTTCGTTCGCCATCCACTTGGTGAGCGAGCGGGCCTGCTGGTAGCGCCAATGGGTGCCGATCAGGTCCGAGTCGTTGACATAGGCGTCATAGACGTTTTCGCCCGACTGCATCTGCGTCTGCAGCTTTTCGACGACGTCACCTTCGCCGATCAGGTCATGGGTGATCTTGATGCCGGTGATGGCTTCGAAGGCCGGGGCCAGAACCTTGGATTCGTATTCGTGGGTGGTGATGGTTTCCGACACCACCTTGATTTCCATGCCGGCGAAAGGCTTCGCGGCATCGACGAACCACTGCATTTCCTTTTCCTGGTCGGCGCGCGACAGCGTCGAAAGGTCACCGACCTCCTTGTCCAGGAACTGTTTGGCCTCGTCCATTCCGGCAAAGGCCGAGCCGGTCATCGCCAGCAGCATGGCTGCGGTCGTCGTCAAAAGGTGCTTTCGCATGATTTTCCTCCCAAAGGTTGCGATTGCAGTCTCTTCGTAGTCCGGGATGGCGGCGCTGACCGCCATCCGTTTTTCAAGCCTCAGACGAAACGGAATACGCCGATCGCGTAGACCACCGACAAGGCAAGAGCCCACCACAGGTTCGGACCTCCCAGCCCCAACCATGCGAGATGAATGAATGCGGATCCGAGCAGCGAGATGAACAGGCGATCGCCTCGCGTCGTTTCGAACCGCAGGACGCCGATGCGCGGATTGCCGCCCGGCGAGAAATATTCCCAGACCGCCATGGAGGCGATCAGCGTGAAGATGCCGATGAAGAACAGCGCCGTCGGCAGCGTCCATGCCATCCACGAGAAGTCCATCTTGAGCCTCCCTTTCCTTAGACGCGGCCCAGGGCAAAGCCCTTGGCGATGTAGTTGCGGACGAAATAGATGACGAGCGCGCCCGGGATGATGGTGAGCACGCCGGCCGCTGCCAGCACGCCCCAGTCCATGCCCGAGGCCGAGACCGTGCGGGTCATGGTGGCGGCGATCGGCTTGGCGTCGGTCGTGGTCAGCGTGCGGGCGATCAGCAGTTCGACCCAGGAGAACATGAAGCAGAAGAAGGCGGCGACACCGATTCCGCTCGCGATCAGCGGCATGAAGATCTTCACGAAGAAGCGCGGGAAAGAATAGCCGTCGATATAGGCCGTCTCGTCGATCTCCTTCGGCACCCCCGACATGAAGCCTTCGAGAATCCAGACCGCCAGCGGCACGTTGAACAGGCAATGCGCGAGCGCTACGGCAATATGGGTGTCGATCAGGCCGAAGGCCGAGTAGAGCTGGAAGAAGGGCAGCGCGAACACCGCCGGCGGCGCCATGCGGTTGGTGAGCAGCCAGAAGAACAGGTGCTTGTCGCCGAGGAAACGGTAGCGCGAGAAGGCGTAAGCCGCCGGCAAGGCCGCCGCGACCGAGATCACCGTATTCATCACCACGTAGATGATCGAGTTGATATAGCCGTTGTACCAGGACGGGTCGGTGAAGATCACCATGTAGTTCCGGAGCGTCGGGTTCTGCGGAAAGAGCGAGAAGGCCCCGAGGATCTCGTTGTTTTCCTTGAAGCTCATATTGACCAGCCAGTAGATCGGCAGGAGCAGGAAGACGATGTAGATCGTCGGGATCAGGAAGGAGAAGCGGCTCTTGTCGTGGTTCATCTTCGTGTCCCCCTCACTTGGCCTGGGCGTCGTGGCTGGTCATGACCGTGTAGAAGACCCACGACATGAGCAGGATGATCAGGAAGTAGATGATCGACATGGCAGCCGCCGGGCCAAGGTCGAACTGGCCGACCGCCATCTTGACCAGATCGATCGACAGGAAGGTCGTCGAATTGCCCGGGCCGCCGCCGGTGACGACGAAGGGCTCGGTATAAATCATGAAGGAGTCCATGAAGCGCAGCAGCACGGCGATCAGAAGCACGCGCTTCATCTTCGGAAGCTGGATGTAGCGGAACACCGAGAAGCGCGAGGCGCCGTCGATCTTGGCGGCCTGGTAATAGGCATCCGGGATGGAGACGAGGCCGGCATAGCACAGCAGCACGACGAGGCTCGTCCAGTGCCAGACGTCCATGACGATGACCGTCACCCAGGCGTCAACCGGATCCTGCGTATAGTTGTAGTCGATGCCGAGAACGGTCAGGTAGTGGCCGAGGAAACCGATGTCGACGCGACCGAAGACCTGCCAGATGGTGCCGACCACGTTCCACGGAATGAGCAGCGGCAGCGCCATCAACACGAGGCAGACGGGCACGCCCAGCCCCTTCTTCGGCATGTTGAGGGCGATCAGGATGCCGAGCGGCACCTCGATGGCGAGGATCACCATGGAGAAGATCAGGTTGCGGCCGAGCGCGTTCCAGAACCGGTCGGAAGACAGCATTTCCGTGAACCAGTCGGTGCCGGCCCAGAAGAACTCGTTGTTACCGAAGGTGTCCTGGACCGAATAATTGACCACGGTCATCAGCGGGATGACGGCCGAGAAGGCCACCAGCAGCAGGACCGGAAGGACCAGGAACCAGGCCTTGTTGTTAAAGGTCTTTTCCATGATCAGCCCTCCTGCCCGACGCGCCAGCTGTCGGCATAAATGCCGATCGCCTGGGCTTCGAAAGTGACACGTGCCTCGCTGGGGATCTCGGTATCCTCGGGCGCGACGATCGACAGCGGATGACCGCAGAACAGGGTGCGGACGATCTTCTGGCGGCCGGTATCCTCGACCTTGGTGATTGTGACCGGCATGCCTTCGCGGCCGAGGCGGACGAATTCCGGCCGGATGCCGAGCTCGATCCGGGCGCCCTCGGCCAATTTCGGCGCGCCGTTCAGCGCGATGGTCTGCTCGCCGACCACGGCCGTGGATCCGCTCACTGCGGCCGGCATGAAGTTCATGCCCGGCGAGCCGATGAAATAGCCGACGAAGGTGTGGCTCGGGCGCTCGAACAGCTCGGCCGGCGTGCCGATCTGAACGATCTCGCCGTCATACATGACGACGACCTTGTCGGCGAAGGTGAGCGCCTCGGTCTGGTCGTGGGTGACGTAAACCATGGTGAAGCCTGACTGGCGATGCAGGCGCTTCAGCTGCGAGCGCAGAACCCATTTCATATGCGGGTCGATGACGGTCAGCGGTTCGTCGAACAGGATCGCGTTGACGTCGGAGCGGACGAGGCCGCGGCCAAGCGAGATCTTCTGCTTCTGGTCGGCGGTGAGCCCCTGCGCGCGCCTGCCGGCCATGCCGGCCAAATCCGTCATCTCGAGGATTTCCTTGACCCGGCGGTCAACCTCGGCTTCCGGCACGTGGCGGTTGCGCAGCGGGAAGGCGAGATTGTCGTAAACCGTCATGGTGTCGTAGACGACCGGGAACTGGAACACCTGGGCGATGTTGCGCGCCTCGGTCGAAAGGGCTGTGACGTCGGCGCCGTCGAACAGGATGCGGCCGTCCGAGGGGTGAATAAGCCCGGAAATGATGTTGAGCAGCGTGGTCTTGCCGCAGCCGGACGGGCCCAGCAGGGCATAGGCGCCGCCGTCGGCCCATTCATGGTGGACTTCCTTCAGCGCGTAGTCGCCGGCGGCCTTGGCCTTGGGGCTGTAGGCGTGGCGGATATGGTCGAGATTGATGCGTGCCATGTCTCTTCCCCCTCACGCCGCGGCGACGTCGACGAGCGCGCGCCCGTCGGAGCCGAACGCCATCAGGTGGCGCGTATCGATGAAGACCTCAAGCTCGTAGTCGGGATCGATGTCGTGGATGCCGTGGGCCAGCATGACCCATCTGGCACCGGCGAAGTGGAGGTGGATGAAGCTCTCCGAACCGGCGATTTCCGAGACCAGCGTCCTGGCCGAAAGCGCGGTCGTCGCATGGTCGTTACGCTCGAGATAAAGGTGATGCGGCTGGAAGCCGATCGTCACCGGACCGTCGGCGATCGCGGCCAGGTGCGCCGGAACCGGCAGGATCGGCCGGTCGGCGAGCAGGAACTGCCCGCCGGACTTCACCAGCTCGATCGTATTGAGCGGCGGATCGGCGAAGGTGCGTGCGGTCAGGAGATCCAGCGGGTGACGATAGACCTGGATCGTCTCGCCGAACTGCGTCACCGCACCCTGGCTCAAGGTCGCGGTATTGCCGCCGAGCAGGAGCGCTTCGGACGGTTCGGTGGTCGCATAGACAAAGATCGCGCCGGACTGGGCGAAGATCTTCGGCAGTTCCTCGCGCAGTTCCTCGCGCAGCTTGTAGTCGAGGTTCGCGAGCGGCTCGTCGAGCAAGACCAGGTTGGCGTTCTTGACGATGGCGCGCGCCAATGCGGTGCGCTGCTGCTGGCCGCCGGAAAGGTTGAGCGGCGTGCGGTCGAGATAGGGAGTCAACCGCAGAAGCTCGGCGGCCTTCTTCACCTCGCGGCCGATGGTCGCGGAATCCTTGCCGGCGATCCGCATCGGCGAAGCGATGTTCTCATAGACGGTCAATGCCGGATAATTGATGAACTGCTGATAGACCATGGCGACATTGCGCTTCTGCACCGGCACGCCGGTGACGTCCACGCCGTCGAAATGGATCGACCCACCGGTCGGCTTGTCCAGACCGGCCATCAAGCGCATCAGCGAGGTCTTGCCGGAGAGCGTCGGCCCCAGCAGGACGTTCAGCGACCCTCGCTGCAAGACGAGATCGGTCGGGCGAATGTGATATTCGCCAGCAACCATCTTCGAGACATTGCGCAATTCAAGCATCTATTCCTCGGGCCTCCTCCGAACCGTCGGCTATCTTCCAGCTGGCGCCTGCCCCTTATCGGGCGACGGCGACCGCCATGTATGTCTCCAGTTCCGCGGCCTCCCCGGCCGTCAGGAACAAACCTTGCTTGGTGCGGCGCCACAGCACGTCTTCCGCGCTGCAGGCCCATTCCCGCTCGATCAGCCAGCGCACTTCGCACTCGTAAAGCGAGCCGCCGAAATGCCGCCCCATGTCCCCGGCGCGTGCTGCGCCGGACAGGATGGTCTTCGCATCGGTGCCGTAGCAGCGGACCAGTCGCTCCGCATGACCACGCTCGAGAAACAGGTGCGTCTTGAGCAAGCCGTCGACTTCGGCCGCATAGGCCGTCGCTTCGAAATTACCGCCCGGCAGTCTGCTCTTCGCTGTCCATGCGCTTCCCTTGGCGCCGATCGCCTCGCCGATCTTCTCCAGTGCGTTCTCGGCCAGCCGCCGATAGGTGGTCAGCTTGCCGCCGAAGACATTGAGAAGCGGCGCTTCCTCCGCCTGACGGTCGAGCTTCAGCACATAGTCGCGGGTCGCTTCCTGGGCCTTCGATGCACCATCGTCATAGAGCGGGCGCACGGCCGAGTAGCTCCAGACGATGTCGTCCTTCTTCACCGGCTCTGCGAAATATTCGCTGGCGGCGTTGCAGAGATACGCGATTTCCTCTTCGCTTATTTTCACATTTTTCGGATCGTCCGTATAGTCACGATCCGTCGTGCCGATCAGCGTGAAATCATTCTCATAGGGAATGGCGAAAATGATGCGATTGTCCGGGTTCTGGAAGAAATAGGCCCGCTTGTCGGAAAACTTCTTCTTCACCACGATATGGCTGCCCTGGACGAGCCGGACATTGTGGACATTGTTGCGGCCGAAGGCGCCGGCAAGCACCTGGTCGACCCAGGGACCGGCGGCATTGACCAGCATGCGCGCCCTGAAGCTCTGCGTCTGGCCGTTCGCCTGGTCAAGCACCGTGACGGTCCACAGCCCGTTCTCGCGGCGGGCCGAGGTAACCCGGGTCCGGCTCAGGATCGTCGCACCGCGATCGGCGGCATCCCGGGCATTCAGAACCACCATGCGGGCGTCGTCGACCCAGCCGTCGGAATATTCGAAAGCCTTGGAAAACACCGGCTTCAGCGGCTTTCCAGCCGGGTCGCGGCGAAGGTCCAGCGTCTTCGTCGCCGGCAGGAGCTTGCGGCCGCCGAGATGGTCGTAAAGGAAAAGCCCGAGGCGGATCAGCCATGCGGGGCGGACGCCGCCCTTCTGGAAGGGCAGAACGAAACGCAGCGGCCAGATGACGTGCGGCGCCATGGCCCACAGCACTTCGCGCTCCATCAGCGCCTCGCGCACAAGACGAAACTCATAGTATTCGAGATAGCGAAGACCGCCATGGATCAGCTTGGTGGCGCCGGAGGACGTGCCCGAGGCGAAGTCGTTCATTTCGGCGAGTGCCACGGTATAGCCGCGACCCACCGCATCACGCGCAATGCCGCAGCCGTTGATGCCGCCACCGATGACAAAGATGTCGAAAACCGACTCGACCGACATACGCTCCCGCTCCCCTTTTCGCATTGCACAATTTTATGCAATTGCGAAAGTTCATTCATCTAAATTGAAAGGAAAGCGAATGTCAAACGAACATTAACGAAAAACTACCGGCTATCGTCGACGTCATCCTGCTGGCTTTGCGTTTCCACCAGGTGCACGTCGCTTTCGGCGCAGATCCGGCGGATCGAGTCGACTGGACAATGGTCGGTAATGAAGGTGTGGACCTGGGAGATATGGCCGATACGCACCGGAGCGGTGCGCTCGAACTTGGAGGCGTCCGACACCAGGATGACATGGCGGGCATTGGCGATGATCGCCTGGGCCACCTTGACCTCCCGATAGTCGAAGTCGAGAAGCGCGCCGTCCTCGTCGATCGCCGACACGCCGATGACGGCGAAATCGACCTTGAACTGGCGGATGAAGTCGACCGCGGCCTCGCCCACGATACCGCCGTCCGATCCGCGCACAACACCGCCGGCAATCACCACCTCGATCGAGGGGAACACACGCAAACGATTGGCGACATTGATATTGTTGGTGATCACCATCAGTTCGCGATGATCGACCAGTGCCTCCCCGACGGCCTCGGTCGTCGTGCCGATATTGATGAACAGCGAGGAGTTGTCGGGGATAAGCGCCGCCGCGGCGCGGCCGATCGCCTGTTTCTCCGGCGCGGCGATCGAACGACGCGCCTCGTATTTGACGTTTTCGTTGCCACTCGGAAAGATCGCACCGCCATGGATGCGCGTCAGCGCCTTGCCGTCGCAGAGGTCATTCAGATCCTTGCGGATGGTCTGCGGCGTGACGGCGAACCGTGTCGCCAGTTCATCGACCAGCACCCGGCCCTCCGCCTTGGCGAGAGCCATGATTTCCATCTGGCGGCTGGTAAACAGCATCCGCACCTCCCCCTCTTCGTTTTCTTTCATCCTAGGGAAAAATGAAAGTCCGGCAATAGGCTCACGTGGTTGAAACGCGTTCACGAACCGGTGGGCGCTGACCGACAAGAAATTCCCCGGGCCACCTTTTGGCGACCCGGGGAGAGGCCCCCGCCGATCTGAATTTCGAAACTACCGGTGGTGCGAACTCAACGGCAGCCCTGATAGACTTCCCACTGCTCGATATTGTTGACGCGGCGCTGTTCGGCCGGCGTCAACTTGCCGTAGGGCGGAAAGCAGGCGCGACCGAAGACGTTGCGGGCGCGCTGAGTCTTGAAGCAGAAGCCCTTGGCGGCATAGATCGCGTTTCGCTCATACCACAACTGTTCGCAAGTCATCCCGCTCTGCGCCGCCGCCGGTGCGGCAGCCCCCATAGCGAGCAGCATCGGCATCACCGTGATGGCCGCTGCAGTCAGTGTCCTGATGTACCCCATGACAAAACCCCTCCTATTGCGATGAGGCCAATCTAGCACATCGCCGTTGGGCACAATTGACTCATGTCAAGACTTTTACGGGGACAAACGGCGCGATCACATTCCTCCTTCGGGGCACGCGGCACGCCGAAGCGGCAATGGCTAACCGGATAGTCCGATCTGATCACGCGGCATAAGCGCGCCGGGATGCCGGACGACCCGGGCTGCCACGGCGTGGCCCTGTTCCGCGGACTCCTCCGGCGAAGCACCGCCAAGGCGGGCGGCCAGGTAACCGCCGTTGAAGGAATCACCGGCGCCGGTGCTGTCCACCGGCTTGACGCTGTCGAAGCTCAGGATCGCGATCGAGCCGCCAGGCAGGGACACGGCAATGGGGCCGCCGCCATTCTTCACCACGACCTCGCCGGCCCCGAGCCGCAGCCAGCGGGCGGCGCATGCCTCGATGTCAGCGTCGCCGAAAACCGACGCCTCGTCGTCGAAGCTCGGCAGGGCGATCGCAGCGGCGGCCGCGGCGCTGGAGAGGCCCATGCGCATCGTCTCGGCATTCTCCCACAGACGCGGCCGGATATTCGGGTCGAAGACAGTCAGCTTGCCCGCGGCGCGGGCCTTGGTAACGAGACGCAGGAGGGCCGCCCGGCGACCGGGCTCGAGGATGGCGAGCGTGATACCGGAGAAATAGACCACGTCGGCCGCACCGATTGCCGCTTCGAGCGCGGCTTCGTCGTCGGCCAGCCGGCGGGCGGCGGACTGGCCGCGCCAATAGGAAAAGCTGCGCTCGCCGTCGTGAAGCTCGATCGAGTAGAGGCCGACCGTGCGCTCCGGGTCGCGCGCGATGAAATGCGTGGCAATGTCGTTTGCGCCGAGAAATTCCAGCATGCGCTCGGAAAACGGATCCGTGCCTAGCCGGGTGAAGAAGGCCACCTGCCAGGCTGGAGGCAGGCAGGCTCGCACGTACCAGGCGGTGTTGAGCACATCGCCGGCAAACCCCATGCGCCACAGGCCGCCCTCGGCCTGCGACAGTTCGACCATCGCCTCGCCGATCGCGACAAACAGTTTGTCACTCATCCTCTTGCCTCCTCCGCGACGGCACCCTGCATGCCGAGTTCGAGCATGCGGTCGAGAGCCTGACGGACCTCTGCGCGCCATTTTTCCGATGCGGCAAGCCCGACGGGGAACAACCCCGGCAAGGCATGCAGCGCGTCCGAGACCGCTGCCGCGTCGCGCGGCACGCCGGCCAGCGCGGATGCGATCTCCCCGGCGCGGGGATCACGCAAAGCATAGGCCTCACCTGCATCGGTCTTGCCGAGGCAATAGCGCATCCAGGCGGCGACGGCAAAGGCGAATGGCCTGATCGACGTCCCGGCTTCGAGCGCGACCGTGGCCGGTGCCAGAAGGCGTTGGGGCAGTTTCTCTGTTCCGTCCATGGCGATCTGATAGGTTTCATGGGCGATTGCGGGATTTGCGAAGCGTGCGGCGAGCGCCGCGCCGTAGGCGTCAAGGTCGATCCCCGGCAGCGGCGGAAGGGCGGCCGCAGCACTCAGCAGATGCCGCCGCACGAGCGCCGCGAGAGAGGCGTCGGCCATCACATCGCGCACATGGCGGTGGCCCGAAAGAAAACCGGCATAGGCCAGCATCGAATGGCTGCCGTTCAGCATGGTGAGCTTCATCCGCTCATAGGGCGTTACATCCGAAACGAAGATCGCGCCTGCTTTTTCCCAGGCCGGACGCCCGTCGGGAAAATGGTCTTCGATCACCCATTGATGGAATGCTTCGGTTTCGACGGCGGCGAGATCGCTGCAGCCGGTCAGCCGCTCGGCGGTCGCCAGCGTTTCCGCGGTGACGGCCGGGGTGATGCGGTCGACCATGCTGGAGGGGAACGCGACCGCCGCCGCGATCCAATCGGCAAGCGACGGATCGAGCCTGCGGGCGAAACCGACGACGCCGTCGCGCAGCAGTGCACCGTTTTCCGGCAGGTTGTCGCAGCTCAGTACGGTGAACGGGGCGGTGCCCGCCGCCCGGCGTGTCCGCAGCGCCGCGACCAGCAGACCGAGTACGCCGGAAGGGGCGTCCGGCGAAGCAAGGTCGGCCACCACCGCGGCATGGGACCAGTCCGGCCCGCGACCGGCACGATCAATCCCATAGCCCTTTTCGGTGACGGTGAGGGTGACGATGCGCACCGCCGGATCGACCAGCGCGACTAGCGTCGCCACAGGATCGGCGGCAATTACATCGGCGATCGAACCGATCACTTGCCCCGTCGTTCCGGCAGCACTCCGCTCGATCAGCGTGTAGAGACCGTTTTGCGGATTGAGCGCCTCGGCCATGTCACGGCTTCGCAGGCTCACGCCCCGGATGCGCCAGTCGCCGCCATCGGCGAGAAGCGCTGCATCCGTATAGGCCGCCTGATGGGCGCGGTGGAAGGCACCGATGCCGATGTGGACGATCCCAACGCCATGCGCAGACGGTTCGTAGCCGGGAAGGCGCGCTTCGCCATGTACCTGCGAAAGCGACGTCAGGCGGGGCGCGCTCATGCGCCGATCCCCTCGACCGGATGCTCCAGCGCCGTCATGATGCCGCGCAGCTCGGCCAGGCCCTTCAGCCGGCCGATGGCGGGATAACCGGGCTGCGCCTTGCGCCCGAGATCGTCAAGGATGTCCTGGCCGTGATCGGGACGCATGGGAATGTTGCGGTCGGCTCGGCCTGCCTTGCGCCGACGGGCCTCCTCGCGCAACACCGCGGCGATCATCGCCACCATGTCCGTGCCACCGCCGAGATGTTCGGCCTCGTAGAAACTGCCCATCAGGCCGTCTGTCTCGCGCCGGACATTGCGCAGATGGAGAAAATGGACGCGATCGCCAAGCCTGTCCATCATGCCCGGCAGGTCGTTGTCCGGCCGCACGCCAAGCGATCCGGTGCAGAGCGTGATGCCGCTCGCCGGCAGATCGACCGCCGCCATGACCTTGCGGTAGTCCGCCTCGGTCGACATGACGCGCGGCAGGCCGAGAAGCGAGAACGGCGGGTCATCCGGGTGGCAGCACAGACGCAGTCCGAGGTCCTGGGCAACCGGCGCCACCTCCGACAGAAAATCGATCAGATGGGTTCGCAGTTGATCTTCCGAGATCGCGGCATATTCTGCCAGGTGACCGCGCACATCCTCCAGAGTGAAATGCTCCGCCGCCCCGGGCAATCCGAAAACGACGTTGCGGGCAAGCGCCTGGCGCGCAGCATCGTCCATGGCGACAAAGCGGCGTGCCGCATCCGCAACGACGTCCGCGGGATAGTCCTCGGCTGCCCCCGGCCGCGCCAGAATGTGGATATCGAAGGCGGCAAAGTCCGTCAGGTCGAAGCGCATGCAGGTGGCGCCATTCGGCAACCGCCAGGCGAGGTCGGTGCGCGTCCAGTCCAGAACCGGCATGAAATTGTAGCAGATCACCTCGATGCCGGCGTCGCGCAGCACTTTGAGCGAGGTTTTGTAGTTGGCGATGTGGTCGCGCCAGCTTCCCTTCTGCTTCTTGATGTCTTCGGACACGGGCAGGCTCTCGACCACCTCCCATTTGAGCCCCGACGGGCTGCCATCCCGCATGCGGCCGATCTCGGCCTGACGCTTGTCAACCTCTTCCCGCGCCCAGACGGCGCCGGTCGGCAGGTGATGGAGTGCAGAAACCACGCCTTCGACCCCGGCCTGCATCATATCGTCGACCGAAACCAGATCCTTCGGTCCAAACCAGCGCCAGGTCTGCCGCATGTGTCACTCCTCCCAAAGCCTGCATCGAAGATGGTATCTGATTCCCATTTAGCATCGACGCCAATTGTTGACTAGTATGGCAGTTCAACGCTAGACAGACCGAAGGGAGACAGACAATGCCAGTTCCGCCCACAGAAGCAGCTGCGCTGGAACAGAGTTCGGCCGTAGGGCCGCAGCTGTACCGGTTGCTGCGCGACAGGATTGTCAGGGGAGACCTGGCCCCCGGGGCTCGCATTTCGGAGTCGGAAATCGCGGCGAGCTACAAGGTCAGCCGCCAACCGGTTCGCGAGGCCTTCATCAAACTGGCCGAGGAATCGCTGGTCGAAGTCCGGCCCCAGCGTGGCACCTATGTGCGCCGTATCTCTGTGCCCGCTGTCATGACCGCGCGTTTCGTTCGCGAAGCGGTGGAGGCCGACATTGTTCGAGAAGCCGCACGCCGCATGACGCCGGACATGCTTACGGCCCTCGAGGCCAATCTGTCGGCACAGCGCACCGTGGTCGATGGCGACGACCCCAGCAGGTTCATGGAACTGGACGAGGCCTTTCATCGGCAGCTTGCCGAAGCCGCCGGCCAACCGGCGATCTGGGATATCCTGGAAGACCTGAAAACGCAGATGGACCGCGTGCGCCACCTCAGTGCCCGCCAGTTTCCGCGCGAGCGGCTGATCGACCAGCATGCCGCGGTGGTGGCAGCCCTGCGCTCCGGCGATCCGCAGGTGGCCGAAGCCGAGATGCGCACGCATCTCAGGGGCGTGCTCACCGATCTGCCGGCCATTGCCGAAGCCATGCCCGAATTCTTTGACGAAGCGGGAGGCTGACGGGGCAATGGCACGGGGAGGAGCATGGCGGGCAGAGATTTTGGCACGCGGCGCCGGCGACCCTAGAGGCGTTGCTTCGGGCCTACGGGATGACCGGCGAACCGGGCTGGATGCAGCGTGCCGACAGATCCTTGCCGTTGTTGGGCGGCCTTCCCTTCCTGAGAACTGCAGGGTTCAATTACGACACGCAGGCCCGGTGCTCCATCCTCGCACGGCACGATGTCAGCCGGCGGGCGATCTGGCTCGGCAAGCCTACCAACTCTGACGCCTGTCATCATTCCCTGAAACTATGCTTGTTATTTCCTCTATCTATTTGCTTGATGCATGATGTCGGGGGATCCTTCCGGTTCGTGGCCAGTCGTCTTGCCTGAGGCAGGCGGTTGTCCCGGTAACCAGATAAGGGGAACGATCATGTTGAAAGCCATTTTGTCGTGCGCGCTCGCTGCCGGTATTGCGATCGCTGCGGCCGCACTGCCGTCCGTGGCCGCTGCCGACGAGCTCGAGACCGTCAAGGCTGCCGGCGAGTTCAAATTTGCCAATAGCGGCGCATACCCGCCCTTCAGCTTCGTCGACGACACGAACCAGGTCGTCGGCTTCGACGTCGATATCGGCAATGAAATTGCAAAGCGCCTTGGCGTGAAGGGCGTTGCCGTCAGCACCGCCTGGGACGGCATCATTGCCGGCCTTCTGGCCGGCAAGTACGATTCCATCATCGGCAGCATGACGATCACCGCCGAACGCGAAAAGGCCGTCGATTTCGTCGGTCCCTACTATCGCTCGGGCCGCGGCATCTTCGTCGCAACGGATTCCGCGGTGAAGTCGCTCGACGACCTGAAGGACAAGACGATCGGCGTCACGCTTGGCGAAACGCATGAAAAGTGGGCGCGCGAGCGTGGCGGCTGGGAAATCCGCACCTACAAGGGCCTTCCTGAACTCTTCCTCGAACTGAAGTCCGGTCGCGTCGATGCGATCGTCGTCGACAGTATTCCGGTGATGGTCGCCATGAAGGACAATGGCGAAAAGGTCCGCAAGCTGGAGACTTCCGACATTGACGGCGGCGCCGTCAACATCGGCATCGCGATCCGCAAGGGCAATCCGGATCTCAAGGCCGCCATGCAGAAGGCGCTCGACGAGATGATGGCGGACGGCACCTATGAGGCTATCTCGATGAAGTGGATCGGCGCGGACATCCGCTGATCTCAATCGGTCTGGCGGGATCAGGCGATCCCGCCGGCCAGGCACGGTTCCGCGCCCGCCGCGGGGCCGATGCCAGATACCGTTCTTCCCGCGGCGTTATCGCGCCCTGCCCCGTGATCGACAGGCCTTTCTGCATGGATACCGATCTGATCTTGCGAATATTGCCGGCCTTTATCCAGGCGGCATGGACGACGGTCGAGATTTCTCTCGTGTCGCTCGTCCTGGGACTGGCGGTCGCTTCGCTGCTGACGGCCGCGCGCCTGTCGCGTCTCGCTCCCCTCAGGGTGCTGGGGACGGTCTATGTCAGCCTCTTTCGGGGAACGCCTGCGCTCATCCAGATCTTCCTGCTCTATTTCGGCGGACCGCAGATCGGACTGCAGCTCGAACCTTTCGCCGCCGGCGCCATCGCGCTTGGCCTCAACATCGGTGCCTATATGGCCGAGTCGATGCGCGGCGGCATCCTGTCGGTCGATCGCGGCCAGACGGAAGCCGCCCGCTCGCTTGGTTTCAGCCGCACGCAGTCCATGCGCTGGATCGTTCTGCCGCAGGCCGCCAGGCTGATGATCCGCCCGCTCGGCGTCAATGCCGTGGCCCTGGTCAAGGGCACGGCGCTGGTCGCCACCATCTCGGTGGTGGAACTGACCTATACGGCGCAGCGCTTCATCGGCTCGACCTACAAGCCGTTCGAGATCTTCGCCGTCACGGCCGTGCTCTACATGATCATGGTCTATGGACTGACACTGCTGATCGGCTTGCTCGATCGCGCCTATGCGGAAGAGGTGTAAGCGATGCAGGGTCTCGATTTCACCGTCGTCTTCGCCTACTGGCCACTGCTGGCCGAAGGGCTCGGCTGGACTGTCGTCCTGTCGGTCACCTCGGCCTTGGTCAGCGTGCTTGCCGGGATCGGTTTTGCCCTGCTGGTCCTCTACGGGTCGGCGCTGGTCCGCTATCCGATCCGGCTGTTCATGTGGCTTTTCATGGGCACGCCACTTCTGCTTCAGCTGTTCCTCATCTATTTCGGCCTGTCCCAGATCGGCATCGACATTCCGGCGCTCGGCGCCGGCATCATCGCGCTCAGCCTGCATTTCGCCGTCTACAATGCCGATATCTTTCAGGCCGGCATTCTGTCAGTCGACAGGGGACAGACCGAGGCCGCCCGCAGCCTCGGTTTCGGCCGCCACCGCACGCTCGTCTACATCATCGTGCCGCAGGCGGTTCGCAACACGCTTCCGGCGGTCGGCAGCATGATGATCGCGCTGCTGAAGGAATCGGCGATCGTCTCGATGATCGGTATTGCCGAGATCGTGCACAGCGCGCAGCTGGCCATCAGCGAGACCTACCGGCCGTTCGAGTTCTACCTGACCGCAGCCGTACTCTATTACATTCTCAACCTGATCCTCGAAGCCGGCCTGCGCCGGATCGAAGGCAAAGTGGAGCTTTCGCGATGAACGATGTCCGCCCGATGATCGACGTGCGCGGCGCGCGCAAGGCTTACGGCCCGCTGGAGGTCCTCAAGGGGATCGATTTCAGCGTGGCGCGCGGCCAGATCATCGCCGTGATCGGGCCGAGCGGCTCGGGAAAGAGCACGCTCCTGCGCTCCATCAACCACCTGGAGACCCTCGACAGCGGCGAAGTCTGGCTCGACGGCGTGCTGGTCAACCAGACGCTGCCCGGGCGCGCCTTCGAACGGCACATCAATCAGGTGCGCCAGCAGATGGGCATGGTGTTCCAGCACTTCAACCTGTTTCCGCACCTGAGCGTCTGCGACAACATCGCCATCGCCCCGGCCAAGTTGAAGGGCGTCGACAAGGCTTCCGCCCGCAAGCTGGCCCTGACCATGCTCGACAAGGTCGGGCTCGCCGACAAGATCGACGCCTTCCCGGCCCGCCTTTCTGGCGGCCAGAAACAGCGCGTGGCGATTGCCCGGGCGCTCGCCATGCAGCCGAAGGTCATGCTGTTCGACGAGGCGACGTCGGCGCTTGATCCGGAACTGGTGGACGAGGTGAACCTGGTAATGAAACAGCTCGCCAGCGAGCATATGACGATGGTGATCGTCACCCATGAAATGCGTTTCGCCGCGGAAGTGGCCGACCGCGTGCTGTTCATGGCCGACGGCACGGTGATCGAGGAAGGAACGCCCGACGAGCTGTTCACGCAGCCGAAGCAGGAGCGGACGCGCACATTCCTCCGGAAATTTCTCAATGCCTGACAGGAGATGAGCCGAATGACCATGGCAAGAGATCAGTTCCCCGACTTCGGGCTGACGCAGGCGCAGCGCCGCGAGGCCGTCAGAGGGCACTACTACGAATATCCGGGAATGGACGGAGAGCGCGGCGAGATCTGGTGCTATTCGGACCGGTTCTCCTACCATCCGGGCGACGAGGTGACGCTGTTCATCAGCTCCACGGCATCGTCCTGCGATATCGAGATCGTGCGCGACGGCGCGAGCGAACAGCATGTGATGTCGCTTTGCGGCATCCCCACCGTCTGGCAGGAGACCCCGGACCAGTGCTCGGTCGAGGGTTGCGGCTGGCAGCCGAGCCACAGCCTCCGCATTCCGGCCGACTGGACGTCCGGTGCCTATCGGCTGACGCTGACGGCGCAGGGCCGCGACGGCCAGCCGATCACAAGCCACCATCTCTTCATCCTTTGCCCCGCCGTCGGTGCAAAGCCCGGCCGCATCCTGCAGATCGCCGCGACCGGCACCTGGACTGCCTACAACACCTGGGGCGGTTCCAACCACTATCAGGGGATCACCGGGGCAAACCGGGACCAGTATGCGACGCGCGTCAGCACGCAGCGCCCATGGTGCCGCGGCTTCGTGGTGCTGCCGCAGGATGCGCCGCGCGTGCCGGTCGAGGTCAGCCTGCCGCCGGGAACCGTGCCGCGTTATCCGCATATGGAATGGGCCTATGCGACCGGCCATTCGAAGAAATACGCGTCGTCCGGCTGGGCGAGCTATGACAGCCACTTCTTCCGCTGGGCGGAGAGCGCCGGCTACGGCATCGACCTCGCCAGCCAGCACGAGTTGCAGTTCACTCCTGAGCTGCTGGACGGCTATGACTGCGTCGTCTTCGTCGGCCACGACGAATACTGGACCTGGGAAATGCGTGACACCGTCGACCGCTTCGTCGAGCGTGGCGGCTTTGCCGCGCGCTTCGCCGGCAACTTCATGTGGCAGACGCGGCTGGAAGACGACGGGCGCGCCCAGGTCTGCTACAAGTACCGGGCGCGCGCCGAAGACCCCGTCTACAAGACCGGCGACGTGACGCGCGCCACCAACAGCTGGGAGGCGCCGGAAATCGGCCGGCCGGGAGCCATGACCTTCGGTCTCAACTCCACCAATGGCGTCTATGCCGGCTGGGGCGGATGTTCGCCGCGCGGCGCGCGCGGTTTTCCGATTTGCCGCCCGGAACACTGGGCCTTTGCCGGCACGGGCCTGTTCTATGGCGATCTGCTCGGCGCCGAAAGCCATATCTACGGCTACGAGGTCGACGGACTGGACTACGAGATCCGCTATGGCAGGCCCTATCCGACCGCCAGCAGCGGCGCGCCCGCAGGCCTTGAAATCCTGGCGCTCGGCATGGCAAGCTCGGTCGAGGAGAACGACGTGCTGGCGCCTGAGGACCGGTTCTTCGGCGACGAGGACGGCCGTTTCATCGCCGAGACGCTCTATGGCGAGGCCAGCGATGAGAATCTCGAAAAGGTCCGCTACAGCAACGGCATGATCGTCAGCTTCCGCAAGGGAGAGGGCGAGGTCTTCCATGCCGGCACCTGTGAATGGGTCGCCGGGCTGCTGCGGTCCGACGCCATGGTCGAGAAGGTGACGCACAATGTGCTCAGCCGCGCCCTTGGCTCCTCCAACTGATAATGTGGACATCATGAAATCGAAGAAAGTCATCATCACCTGCGCCGTCACCGGCTCGGTCCACACGCCGTCCATGTCGCCGCACCTGCCCTACAGGCCGGAAGACATTGCAGCGCAATCGATCGAAGCCGCGGAGGCCGGCGCCTCGATCCTGCACCTGCATGCCCGGGATCCGGAGAACGGACGACCGACCGCCGATCCGGCCGTCTTCATGCGCTTCCTGCCCGTGATCAAGCAGGCCTGCGACGCTGTCATCAACATCTCGACCGGCGGCTCGTCGCTGATGACGCTTGATGACCGGCTGGAAGCGGCCCTTTCGGCCGAGCCGGAAATGTGCTCGCTCAACATGGGATCGATGAATTTCGGCCTCTATCCGGCGCTCGACCGGCCGCGCGAATGGCAGCACGAATGGGAACCGCAACTGCTCGAGGCAACCCGCAGCACGCTGTTCAAGAATACCTTTGCCGACATCGAGGCGATCCTGAAACGGCTGGGCGAAGGCTGCGGCACGCGATTCGAATTCGAGTGCTATGACGTCGGCCACCTCTATACGCTCGCCCATTTCCGCGATCGCGGGCTGGTCTCGGGGCCATTGTTCATCCAGTTCGTCTTTGGCGTTCTCGGCGGGATCGGAGCGGATCCGGAAAACCTCGTCCACATGAAGCGGATTGCCGACAAGCTGTTCGGCGAGGATTATCGCTTCTCGGTGCTCGCCGCCGGCCGCCACCAGATGCCGATGATCACCATGGCCGCGACCATGGGCGGCAGCGTGCGCGTCGGCCTGGAGGACAGCCTCTATGACGGCAAGGAACTCGCCCGGTCCAATGCGACGCAGGTGAAACGCATCCGGACAATCCTTGAGGGCCTGTCGCTCGACGTGGCGACACCGGAAGAAGCGCGTGCCATGCTCGGCCTCAAGGGTGGCGACCGCGTAGCGTTCTAGGAGGGGCCTATGGGGGAAGCCGTTGCGGCCAGGGGCTTGCCGATGACAAAGGCGACGCTGGCCAAGTGCAGCAGATGATACGAGGCGTGGGGCGTCATGCCCTCGCCCGGGAAGGGAAGTCGACCGAATGAAAGTCTTCTACGCCGAAGAACAGAAACGCCACGATCCGAAATTCTTCCTGTCGAGCGGCGGCCGCCAGCCCAATCCGGAGCAGCCGGAGCGGGTCGAGAGACTGCTCAATGGCGCACGCGCCGCGGGCCTCACCGTGGCCCGGCCGATCGAGCATGGCCTTGGGCCGATCTCGGCGATCCACACGCCGGAATATCTCGACTTCCTGAAGCGCATCTACCAGCGCTGGCAGCATATCGAGGGCGCTTCCGAGGAGGTCATCCCGAACATCCACCCGATCGCCCGCGGAGGTACTTATCCGGCTTCCGCCGTCGGCCAGGCCGGCTATCACATGGCCGACACCTCCTGCCCGATCTCGGCAGAGACCTGGGACAGCGCCTGCTGGAGCGCCTGGAGCGCGGTATCGGCCGCGGATGCGGTGGTGGCGGGTGAAAGCGCCTCCTATGCGCTTTGCCGCCCGCCGGGCCACCATGCCTTCCGCGACGTCGCCGGCGGCTTCTGCTTCTTCAACAATTCGGCGATCGCCGCGCAGCGGCTGCGCCGCTCGGCCGAACGCGTGGCGATCATCGACGTCGACCTGCATCACGGCAACGGCACGCAAGGCGTGTTCTACGAGCGGGCCGACGTGCTGACGGTATCAATCCATGCCGATCCGGTGCGCTTCTATCCGTTCTTCTGGGGCCATGCCGACGAACGCGGCGAGGGCCTTGGCCTCGGCTACAATTTCAACCTGCCGCTGGCCCGCAAGTCGAATGACGCGGCCTATCTGGAAGCCCTGTCGGCGGCGCTTCGCCGGGTCGAAGCCTTCAGCCCGGATGCGATCGTCATCGCGCTGGGGCTCGACGCCTTCGAGAAGGATCCCTTCGGCGGGCTTTCGGTGTCGACACCGGGCTTTGCGCTGATCGGCGAGGCCATCGCCAAACTCGGCCGTCCGGCGGTCATCGTCCAGGAGGGCGGTTATCTCTGCGATGAACTCGGCGACAACCTCACGTCCTTCCTCGATGGCTACGGCGCGAAAGCACGTTAAACCTTCGCCGACAGAGCGTCTTGGTGCAGGTCCTGACGGAAGACCGCCTCACGCCATCCCCGGATTTGCTTCAGGGATAGGTGCGCGTCTCGATCGGCCGGGCCGCGATTGCCTGGCGCAATTCGGCGACGAGGATGCTCTCGGCGCGGCCGCGGCGCGCGGAGCGGTCGTAGACCAGATGAACGTCGATCATCGGCACCGCTTCGTAGGGCGGCAGCCGCCAGAGCCTGCCGGCGCGCAAGTCGTCCTCGACCACATGAATCGGCAGCGGGCCGAAACCGAAGCCTGCGATGATGAGCCGCTTGACCTCCTCCAGATGCGAGGAGGTGCCGATCGTCGCGCCCTCGAAACCCTCCTGCTGGCGCAGCAGGGCGACAGGCCAAAGCGCGCCGGACATCTGGTCGGTCTTGAACGACACATAGGGTTCGTGGCGCAGGTCGGACAAGGCAATCCGCGACTTGCCGAACAGCTTGTGGCGGACGCCGCAGAAGTAGCCGAAGCCCTCGCGATAGAGGATTTCGTATTCGAGCTTGGGGTGGCGCTCCTCCATCAGGCAGACGCCGAAGCAGGCATCACGATTGGCGACGGCCGCCACGACCTCCCGGCTGGAGGAGACGGTCATCGACAGCGTCACCTGGGGAAATGCACGGTGAAAGCTGGCAAGGACCTCGTCGAAGAAGGGACACACCACATGGCTGGCGAGCGCGATATCGATATGGCCGGTCACGTCGCCGGGCAGTTCCTCCATGTGCTGCGGCAGGCCGGAGACGATGTCGAACAGGGCGACGCATTCGCTGAACAGGCGCTGGCCCGCCGGCGTCACGGAAAAATGCGAGGCATTGCGCTCGATGAGCCGGCAATCCATATGGATTTCCAGGCGCCTCAGGGCATTGCTGATGGTCGGCTGCTTCAGCGAGAGTTTTTCCCCCGCAGCCGTCAGCCCCTTTTCCTGCACGATCACCATGAAGGTTCGCAGCAGGTTCCAGTCCAATTCCCAAACGAAACGCCGCCTCGGACCCACCATCGCCAGATCATTTCCAAACTGAATGCATGTAGCTGTATGTATTGCATGATTTGATTTATCGTCAAAGCCGAAGCCTGGCCCGGAAGAACAAGCGGAGGATGAACACGCAATGGCAATCCTGACCTATCAGGGGGTGGTCTACCCCGCTCAATGCGATGCGATGGGGCACATGAACGTGCAGTTCTACATCGCCGCCTTCGACCAGTCGCTGTGGCATCTCATGGCGGCGGCCGGCTATTCGGCGTCATGGATCGCGGAACACCGACAGGGGTGGGCCGACCGTCGCTACGAGATCGACTTTCGCCAGGAGCTTCCGGTCGGCAGCCTGTTCGAGATCCACAGTTCGGTCGTCAAGGTCGGGCGCACGTCGCTCTCTACCCATCACCGCCTGACCAACAAGGCCGATGGCCAGCTTTGCGCCGAGCTTCTCGCCGTATCGGTCTATTTCGACCTGGCAGGCCGCCAATCCCTGCCCCTGCCCCAGGTCATCGTCGACGGCGCAACCAGTCTCGTTGATTGACGCCGCGTTCCTGCGGGTGACGCGAGCTTTGGATCCGGGGCCAATGGCCGCAAAGCTAGCGTTGATGCGCCCGGATCACCGCCAGGAAGGCATCGCCATAGCGCTCCAGCTTTGACTGCCCGACGCCGGAGATAGAGAGCATCGCATCATGGCTCGTCGGTCGCTCGGTGGCGAAGGCCACCAGCGTGGTGTCGGGAAAGACCACGTAGGGCGGGACGGAGAGTTCCTTCGCAATCGCCATGCGCGCCGAACGCAGCGCCTCGAACAGTTCCATGTCGGAGCCCTCCAGCGCCGCCCTTGCATTGGCCGAACTTGACGACGCGCTTCTCGAAGCCTTGCCCGTCGTCGGGCGGTCCTTGCGGAAACGCACCTCGCGTTCACGCTTGAAGACGGCGCGTGCCGCGGGTTCCAGCTTCAGCGCGCCGAAGGCGGAATGGTCGACGCTGACGAGACCGGCCGCGAGAAGCTGGCGGTAGACCGATTGCCAGGTCTTCGACGGCATGTCCTTGCCGGCACCGAAGACGGGCATGTCGACATGCCCGAAGCGGGCTGTCTTCTCGTTTTCGGCGCCGATGAGCACATCGATCAGGTGGCCGGTGCCGAAGCGCTCGCCGGTCCGGTAGATGGCTGCCAGCGCCTTGATCGCAGCGTCCGTGCCATCCCATGTCTCGACCGGCTTGAGGCAGGTATCGCAATTGCCGCAATGGCCCGCATGGGCCTCGCCAAAATGGGCGAGGATCGCCTGGCGCCGGCAGCCGGGAGTTTCGCAGATGGCGAGCAGCGCATTGAGCTTGGCCCGTTCGACGCGCTTGATATCGTCGCCCGAAGAACCCTCGTCGATCATCCGGCCCCGCTGGATGACATCGGCCATGCCATAGGCCATCCAGACATCCGAGGGCAGGCCGTCGCGGCCGGCGCGGCCGGTTTCCTGATAATAGGCCTCGACCGAGCCCGGCAGGTCGAGATGGGCGACATAACGCACGTTCGGCTTGTCGATGCCCATGCCGAAGGCGACGGTGGCGACCAGGCACAGGTCTTCTTCCTTGAGGAAGGCGTCCTGGTTGGCGTCGCGCACGGCGCGGTCCATGCCGGCGTGATAGGCAAGCGACCGCACACCTTGAGTGTTCAGCCATTCGGCCGTGTCCTCGACCTTGGCGCGCGACAGGCAGTAGACGATGCCGCTCGATCCCTTGTGGCGCGACAGGAAGCGCAGCAACTGCTGGCGCGGCTGGTCGCGCTCGACGATCTCATAGGCGATGTTCGGACGATCGAAGGAGGTGGTGAAGACCTCGGCCGAGCGGAGGCCGAGCTTGTCGATGATATCTTCGCGGGTGTGCGGATCGGCGGTTGCCGTCAGGGCCAGACGCGGCACGCCCGGATAAAGCTCGGCCAACTGACCGAGCTCGCGATATTCCGGGCGAAAATCATGGCCCCACTGGGACACGCAATGCGCCTCATCGATGGCAAAGAGCGCTATCCGGGAATCTGCGATCAACTCCCGGAACCCGGGCGTGACGATGCGCTCCGGCGTGACATAGAGAAGATCGAGAGCGCCGTTGCCGATCGCCCGGCGGACCTCGACGAATTCTTCGCGGGTCAGCGAGGAATTGAGGGCCGCGGCCCTGACGCCAAGCTGTTTCAGCGCCTCGACCTGGTCGCGCATCAGCGCGATCAGCGGCGACACGACGATGCCGACGCCCTCGCGGCACAGGGCCGGAATCTGGAAACAAAGCGACTTGCCGGCTCCGGTCGGAAACAGCACCACCGCATCGCCGCCCGACACCACCTGGTCGACGACGGCGGCCTGCTTGCCGCGGAAGGCCGGATAGCCGTAGATCCTCTTCAGCACCGCGAGCGGATCTTTCCTCTCGTTCGTGTCGAATAGGGCGTCGATGGTACGGTCGGTCTGCGGCACGGAATCACTCTCAATCACAAGGGCCGCACTATGGCACGGATCGACGTGTCGCCGCGAGGGCGGTTCTGGTCACCCGGCGCCGGATAGCCTGGCGCTGTTGGGCTTGACGATGGTTCGTGCGGAGGACGATTCCAAAACGAAAAAGCCTGCCGCGGGAGGAGGTGCGGCAGGCTTTTCGAAAAGAACCGAACAGCGACTGGGAGGAGGAGTGTCGCTGCTCTGACAAACGGCCCTGGGAGGAGGAGGGGGCCGTCTGAAACACGAAGCTTTGCGGGAGGAGGTGCATCGCTTCGATGAAAATGACTATATCCGATCCATGAGCATTTTATAGGCATTTTGTTGCAGTGCAGCTATGCGTAAAGCACATAGCCGGGATCGCGGTTTTACGACCAAGCCGCCCCTCTGCGGCCGCCCTGATGAAAGGCGATGCCGCACAGGTCCCGGCTCCGTGAACGACGATCAGCGCGCCAGTCTCCGGGGAGAGAAAATCCCCGGCTCCAGACCAAGACCGATGAGCCGTTCGGGCGGAGTGCCCTCGAGGAACAGGCCTGCAGCCCATTCGGACAGCGCCGGCGAGGTGAGGATGCCGCTGCCGCCCTGCCCGGCCAGCCAGAAGAAGTCCGGATCGTTGCGGTCGAAGCCGACGACCTGAAGCTTGTCGGCCGTGAAGGAGCGCAGTCCCGCCCATTTGTGCGAAATGGTCTTCACCGGAAGCGTCGTCGACTGCTCGAGGAAGTGTGCGGCATAGGCGACGTCGATATCCTCCGGCTGCGCGTCGCAAGGATCGCTTGGCGTCGCATCGGCCGGCGATACCATCAGCTTGCCCGCTTCCGGCTTGAAATAGAAATCCTCATCGACCTCGTTGACTCCCGGCATGGGAGCCAGGTCATAGTCGGCCGGCACGTCGACGGTGATCGCGGTCCGCCGATGCGGCACGATGCCGAACGGCGCCAGCCCGGCGAGCACCGCCAGCCGGTCCGCCCAGGCCCCGCCCGCGTTGACGATACGGCGCGCCAGGATCGGGCCCTGCGGCGTCTCCAGCCGGTATAACCCGCCGTCCCGCTCGACGGCGGAGACCGGCGAACCGGTGCGGATGTCGGCGCCGTTGCGGCGCGCGCCGCGGAGATAGCCTTGCAGGATGCTTTCGACCTCCATGTCCCAGCAGGCTGGGTCATAGAAGGCGCCCGCCATGTAGTCGGGCCGGAGGAAGGGCACCATGGCGATCGCCTCCTCGATGGAGACCGGTCGCGATTGCGCCGAGGTGGCGATCACTTCGCGGAAGGCGGCATCCAGCTTCGGCAGCCGCTCCTCGCTGGCGATCACCAGATTGCCGCGCGGGATCAGCAGCGGCACGTCGGCGAAGCCCTCAGGCGGGTTGGCCAGGAAGTCATAGGACGCATCGGCAAGCAGGCCCGTCGTCTCGTTCTGGAACTGCCGCGAGAACTCCGCGGCCGAGCGGCCGGTCGAATGATAGCCCACCTGCGCTTCCGCCTCGAGCAGCACGAGCGAACGATGCCCGGCCACCCGATAAGCGAAAGATGCACCGGCGATGCCGCCTCCCACGACGGCAACGTCGAAAATCTCCATGTCGTTTCCTCCGGCGCTGTTGTTCAGCGCGCCACGTCCCTGTCGAGCGGAAAGATCGGCCGCGGGATCTTCTTGTAGGGCAGTCGGGCATAGTCGAGGGTGCAGAGCGCACCGCTGTCGCAGACTACGACCTTGCTGGCAATCGGCTCGAAGGCTGCGCGGAAATGCTGCATCGACTTGAGGCCGACCACGCGCTTCTTTGCCGGATCAATGCCGAAGGCGCGAAACTGCTGCAGGTCGAGCATCTGCAGCGGCACGCTGGTCACCAGCACCTCGATTCCGTCGACGACCAACACTGCGCTGGTGCCGAAGCTCTGTTCCAGACCGCCGACCATCGGGCCGTCGCCGACAAAATGGCCGTCGCTGACCAGACGGATGGTGCCGGTCACCGTCAGCGGTTCACCGCCGAAGCGCGGATCGGTCTTGCCGCCGATGGCGATCGTCACCGTCGCGCCCTCGCCCTTGGCGGCAAGTTCCGCTGCAGCCTCAGGGTCGACCATCGGGCCGAAGGCAGCGTCGTCGATGCCGGCTTCGAGCATGGCCTTCAACAGGTTGGTCGAATCCCCGTAGGAGCCGCCGCCCGGATTGTCGGCATAGTCGGCGATGATCAGAGGGCCGTTCGACTTCGGATAGGTGCGCGCCATCTCGGCGACCGTTTCGACCGGGTGGAAGGTGTTCATCACCTCGTTGCGCTTTTCCCAGATGTCGGCGGCGAGCGTTTCGGCAAAGGCCTGGTGGCGGGCCGGATCACCGTCATAGGTGACAAGCACGGTCGGGCCGACTTCCGGAATGTCGGCTTCCGGGAAGGCGCCGTTGATGCTGACGGCCAGTGCGCCCGGTTCGTTCTTTTCGTAGGCGCGGGCCTTGGCGATGCGCTCGACCATGGCACCGACGTCCGTGCGGCCGCCGTTTGCCTCTTCCAACATAGGCAGCTGGATACGCAGCGTCTTCGGTGCGATCTCGCCCTTCATGGTCCGGTTGAGCAGCGTGCCGGCATGATAGGCTGTCTCGCGCAGGTCGATATGCGGGTAGGTCTTGTAGGAGACGAGGATCTGCGCCAGCGCGCACATGCGCTTCGTCACGTTGGCGTGCAGGTCGAGCGTGACCGCGATCGGCAGGTCCGGCCCGACGATGGCGCGCAGGCGTTCCAGCAGTTCGCCCTCGCCGTCGTCCGTGTGCTCGGCCACCATGGCGCCGTGCAGGCACAGCAGAATGCCGTCAAACTTTTCCGCCTTGGCGGCTTCGACGATCTTGCCGGTCAGGTATTCATAGGCTTCGACCGTCACCGGGCCGGACGGCTCTGTCCAGGCACTGACCGAATGGCGCATGTCCCAGCCAAATTCCTTCTGGCACACCAGCGCGCCGGCAAGGCCGGTGTTCGACTGGCTGCGCTTGGCGATCGCTTCGTCGGCGAACATCAGGGTCTCGCGCTGGAATTCCGGAATGCCGGTCTTGCGAATGCTGAATGTATTGGATTCGTGCATGAATTCGGCAGTCAAAACTTTAAACGGCATTCTCGGTCTCCAGTATGATGGGCGCCGTACCCTTGACGTGGCAGGCCACGGCATGGGTTCCGGACAGGGATATCAGGTGAGGCAATTGGCTGTGGCAGCGATCCTCGACGAGAGGACAGCGGCTGGCGAAGGCGCAGCCCCTGGGTTCGTCATAACCGCTCGGGATCTCGCCGCGGATGCGGGGAATGTCGCGGCGATTGTGCGGATCGGGCACGAAGGCGCTGTCGAGGAGCGCGATCGTGTAGGGATGGGTGGGCGTCGCTCCGCGGGGCAGCACCTCGACGATGCGCCCGAGATACATCACGAGGATGCGGTCGCAGAAATACTGCACCAGGGCCAGATCGTGCGAGATGAACACATAGGTGAGGTCGAGCCGGTCGCGCAGATCCTGCAGCAGGCCGATGACCTGCGCCTGGATCGAGACGTCGAGCGAGGCGGTCGGCTCGTCGAGCACCACCAGCGACGGATTGAGCGCCAGAGCCCTGGCAATGCCGACGCGCTGCTTCTGCCCGCCGGAGAGCTGGTGCTGGTAGCTGTCGGCCATATGGGCCGGCAGCGAGACCATGGCGAGCAGTTCTGACACCTTCGCGTCGCGCTCGGCCCGGCTCATGGCGATGCCCTGGACATCGAAGGGTTCGAGCAAGGCGTCGCGGATCGACTGGCGCGGGTCGATCGAAGAATAGGGATCCTGGAACACCATCTGGAAGCGGCGGCGTAGCCCGGCAAGTGTGCGGCCCTTGAGCGGGCGGATGTCCTGGCCGTCGAACAGAATTTCACCGGCGCTCGGCTCGATCAGGCGGGAGACGAGACGGGCGAGCGTGGACTTGCCGCAGCCGGACTCGCCGACGACGCCGAGGATTTCGCCCTTCTCCAGATCGAACGACACGTCGGTCACGGCACGGAAGCGGCGCTTCTTGGCAAACAGGCCGCCGCCACTGGAAAAGACGCGCGAGAGCGAGCGGATGGAAAGAAGCGGCGTCATGCGCTTTCTCCTTCGGCGAGGAAGCAGGCAACCGAGCGGCCGGCCTCGATCACGCTTGGCGGGCTTGCGCTGCGGCAGATGTCGATCGCCTGCGGGCAGCGCGGATTGAAGCGGCAACCGGCGGGCATGGCGCTTGCCGGCGGCACCATGCCGGGGATGCCGGCGAGACTGCGCGGCAGCATTCCGGGCTGCGGGATGCAGCCGATCAGCGCGCGGGTGTAGGGATGGCGCGGCGCATCGAAGATGGCGTTGACCTGGCCGTATTCGACGACCTTGCCGCAATACATCACCGCCACCTCGTCGCAGGTCTGGGCGACGACGCCCATGTCATGGGTGATGAGGATGAGGCCCAGACCCTTTTCCTGAACCAGCTCCGAGAGCAGTGCGATGATCTGCGCCTGGACGGTGACGTCCAGCGCCGTGGTCGGCTCGTCGGCGATCAGCAGGTCCGGATCGCCGGCCAGCGCCATGGCGATGACGATGCGCTGGCGAAGCCCGCCGGACAGTTGGTGCGGGAAAAGGTCGTAGGTCATTTCCGGCGAGGGAATGCGCATGCGCGCCATCAGGCCGATGGTCTTTTCCTTTGCCGCCTTGCGGTCGAGTTTCAGATGAAGCTCGGCGACCTGATCGATCTGGCGGCCGACGCGCATCACCGGATCGAGCGATGTCATCGGATTCTGGGTGATGAGGGCGATGCGCCCGCCGCGCAGGTTGCGGTAGTCCCTTTCGCTGATCGTCGTCAGGTCGGTGCCATCGAAGAGGATGCTGCCGGACTTGATGCGCCCGCCCATCAACGGCAGAAGCCCCATGACGCTCATGGCGGTCATCGACTTGCCGGAGCCGGATTCGCCCACGAGGCCGAGGATGCGGCCGCGATCGACGGCGATATCGACGCCTGCCAGCGGTTCGAGCGGGCCAAAACCGATATGCAGCTGCTCGACTTTGAGAAGGGGCGCCATCAGCTTCTCATCCTCGCCTTGACGTCGAGGGACTTCAGTACGCCCTGACCGAACAGATTGATGAAGATCACCGAAGCGGCGACGAAGATGCCGGGCCACAGGATGACCCACGGCGCATTGAAGAGCTGGGCGGAACCTGTGCTCATCATGCCGCCCCAGCTCGGCACCGGCGGCTGGGCGCCCATACCGAAGAAGCCGAGGGTCGCCTCGAGCAGGATGGCGTTGCCGGTCGACAGCATGGCGACGACGACGACGGGGGCGATCGCATTGGGCAGCAGCCGGCGCATCATGATGTGCAGCGGGCCGGCGCCCATGCTGCGGCTCGCCTCGACGAAGGTCTGGCGCTTCAGGGTGATGATCTGGGTGCGGGTCAGGCGGGTGAACTGGGCGAGATAGGCAATCGCGATGGCGAGCACCGTGCTGCCGGAGCCGGGGCCCAGGATCGCGACGATCAGCAGCGCCAGCAGGATTTCCGGGAAGCACCAGGTGAGGTCGACGGCCGACATCATCAGGCGATCGAAGCGGCCGCCGAGATAGCCACAGACGGAGCCGATCAGAATGCCGCCGAGAAGCGACAAGGTGATCGACACGACGGAAACGCTCAGCGAGGTGCGTGCGCCGTAGATCACGCGGGAGAGAATGTCGCGACCGAATTCGTCGGTTCCAAACCAGTGCAAGACAGAGGGTGCCTGATTGGCGATCGACAGGTTCTGCGCGTCATAGGCATAGGGCGACAGCCACGGGGCACCGATCGCGGCGATGGCGAGCGCGGCAAGCGCGATGCCGGAGAGGGCAGCGCCCGGCGTGGGGGCGAGTGCCGCGAGGCGCGACAACAGGGGGGCTCGATGGGTGCGCGAAGTCATGCCGCGGCTTCCTCCCGCTGGCGCGGGTCCATGGCGGCCTGCAGCAGATCTCCGAGCAGCGTGCCGAGCATGACCGCCATGGCGAGAAACAGCAGACAGCCCTGAATCAGGGGATAGTCGCGCTGGCCGAGTGCGCGGATCAGCAGCGAGCCGAGGCCGGGGCGGGCGAAGACATATTCGACGGTCACCGAGCCGCCGACGATCAGGCCGATGCGCAGGCTGAGGATGGTGACGACGGGGATCAGCGCATGGCGGAGCACATGGGCGATCTGGATGCGAAAGCGCGACAGGCCCTTGGCATGCAGCAACATGACGAAATCCTCGCGCGCCGTCTCGATCATGGCGACCCGCGTCACTTGGGCTACGAGCGCCATGCCGCCAAGGCCGACCGTCAGGACCGGGAGGATGAGGGAGGTCCAATGGCGCGCGCCGGAGACCGGAACCCAGCCGAGCTGGACGGCAAACAGCATGATCATCAGCAGGCCGAGCCAGAAGGTCGGCACGGTGGAACCGAGCAGCGACAGTCCCATCAGCGAATGGTCGACGAAACGGTCGCGATAGGTGGCGGCGAGCGCGCCGGCGAGAATGCCGAATACGGCGGAGAAAGCGAGCGCCCAGGTTCCGAGCGCGAGGCTCGGAGCCAGATTGGCGAGGATGAGGTCGGCCACGGGGCGGCGCATGACAATCGCCGTCCCGAGGTCACCCTGGGCGACATTGCCGAGCCAGGTGAGGTATTGCTCGACAATGCTCCGGTCCAGCCCGTAGCGGGCGATGATCGCCGCCCGCTGATCGGGTGAGGAGCCGGTCCTGATCAGATTGTCCACCGGATCACCCGGCACGAGATGGACGATCAGGAAGACCACGCCGGAGACGACGAAGAAGACCGGTATCATCGCAAGGAGGCGCCTGAGCGCATAACCCATCATATCCGTCGTCCCCGAACCATCATTCCTTGACTTCGATGTCGAGGACGGTCTGTGCGGAGAACTGCGGGCCGTTGATCTTGGCCGGCACGCTCAGCCGCTCCTTGTTGAAGACGACCGTCTGGACCGGTTCGTAGATCGGCGCGAAGGGAACCTCGCTCAACACATATTCATGATAGGTGATGAAGTTGGCGACGCGCTCTTCCGGGGTCTTCGACGCCGTCAGGGCCTTGACGCGCAGCTCTTCGGCCTTCGGGTCCTTCCACATCGAAACGTTCGGGTAGCCCAGACGCTCGCCGGAGAAGAACCAGTCGAGAATATCGGCATTGTTCCAGCCATAGCTGCGCACCGCGAGCTGCTGGGTGCCCTTCTTGTATTCGGCGCGGATCGAGCTTGTGTCGAAGACGGTGATTTCGGCATTGATGCCGACGGCCTTCAGCTGTGCCTGAATGACTTCGGAGAGGCGCTTGAACTCGGTGTCGCTCTGGGTCCAGAGCGTAACCGTCAGCGGCTTGCCGTCCTTGGAGCGGCTGCCGTCAGCACCGGCCTTCCAGCCGGCTTCCTCGAGCAGGGCTTTCGCCTGTTCCGGGTCGTACGAGATGTTGAACTTCGGATCGACCTTGGATTCCGGCAGTGAGGCGATCAGGAAGTTGTGGGCTGCAAGTCCCCTGCCGCCGAACAGCTTGTCGAGAATTTCCTGCTGATTGACGGCAAGCGCGGTGGCCTTGCGGACCTTGAGGTCGGTGAAGGGCTCGACCGTGGTGTTGATCGGCATGTAGAAGGTGCCGAAGCCAGCCATGCTCTGCACGGTGGCGTTGTCGAGCGTCGCATATTGCGGGAGGATATCGCTTGGAACGTCGAGAACGGCATCGACGCCGCCGGTCTTCAGTTCGAGGAAGCTGGTCGAGGAATCGGCGATTTCGCGCAGCGTCAGGCGATCGATCTTGGCCGGACCCTTGTTTTCCGAGGCAGCGCTGCCCCAGGTGTAGTCTTCGTTGCGCACCAGGACGGATTCGACGCCGGTGGTGAAGCTCTCGAGCTTGTAGGGGCCCGTGCCGACGGCAACGGTCACGCCGTAATTGGTGCCCTCGGCATCAAAGGCCTTGGGGCTCGGAACGCCCATGAAGGCGCTCGACAGGTTGTAGAGCAGGTTGGCGTCCGGGTGCTTCATGACGAAACGCACGGTCAGGTCATCGACCACCTCGACCTTGTCGATGCCGCCGACGAGATATTCGTTCTCGGTGCCGGCGAATTTCGGGATCCACCATTCGATGGTCTTGGCGTTGAAGGGCTCGCCGTCATGGAACTTGACGCCGTCCTTGAGGTGGAAGGTCCAGGTCATGCCGTCCGGCGACGTTTCCCAGCTCGTCGCCAGGTGCGGGTAGTAACCCTGATCGGCGCCCTGAACGACGAGCCGGTCGTAGATCAGCGCATCAGCGAGCGTCATCAGCGTGCCACGGATCGGATCGTGGTTGGCCGCGCCGGCTTCCGACGACGGCAGCACGAAGACGGCTTCCGCCGCCATGAGCGCCGATGCCGGCATGGTGCCGGCGCAGGCGAGTGTCAGCGCGATCATCGCACCTTTGAATTCCCACTTCATCTTGGTCATCGTCTGCGTTCCCCTTTTTTAGCTTTGCATGACGGGTGGAGGTTTAGGCCTTGTCAGTCTTCCGGGGTGCCTCCGGCATAGCCCGTGAAGGTCTTGTAGCAATTGAACATCTGGCCGAGCCGGTTCTCGACCTCGGCGCCCAGCTGGCCGAAAACGCCGTTGATCGCCAGTTGGACGAGCGAGACAAGCGGGCTCAGAGAATCCCAGAACTGGTTCAGCGCGGTCGGGACGGCGAAGACCTCGCTCGAGACGGACGTCGCCCAATCGCAGTAGGTGTCGGTGATAATGGTGACCGGAATGCCCCTGGCATGGGCAGCCTCGGCCAGCAGCTTGCTCTGGCGCGAATAGCGGCGCGTATCGATCACCACCAGCATGATGCCGGTCGGATCCGTCAGCAGCACGTCGACGAAATTGCCGGCGGCCACGTCGACGACGTGGACCTCGTCGCGCAGATACTGGAGCTGGTGGGCGAGCACGGATGCGACGCCGCGCTCGGTCTGGAAGCCGGCGCAGTAAACCTTGCGTGCGGTGCTGAGGCGGGTGATGAAACGGTCGAATTCCGGCGTCTGGGCCAGTTCGTAGACCCGGACGAGCGCGCCGATCTCCATTTCGAGGCCGGCCGCCAGCTGATCATTGCCGGACCGGGCGCGGGCGGCGAAATCCTTCAGCCGGTCGCCGACCAGCCAGGGGCTGTCGCCGAAGTCATCCTTCAGGTCGGCCTTCAGTTCCTTGAAGTGATTGTAGCCCAGCGAGCGGCAGAAGCGTCCGACCGTCATCTCGCCGACGCCGACCTTGGCGGCGATGCTGGCGGCCGTCTCGAAAGGCAATTCGCTCAGGTTCGACAACATATACGTAGCGATCGCACGGCCGGCGGCCGTCGAATTCTCCATACTGTCGAGCAATCTTTCCTTGACCGTCGCCATTCCGTTCCCACATCGAAAATGTTATTTTTATATCTCGATTGGCCTACGGTATATTTTAATACCATCGCGTCAAGAGCCCTTCAGAAAAAGTTGCGACAGACCGTCCGGACTGCGGAACGGCATATGCCATGCCACAGTGGCCGCACTCCTCCCCTGGGGAAGTGCGCTCACATGAAGCTTCGGATTGTTTCGCGAGCATGGTCGAGGACGGCAGAGTCGCGGCCGCGCGGCCGGAGGCTGATGCCGCGCTCAAGCGGACGCGTCCAGCACCGAACAAATAGTTCGCCGGCTACTGAATAAATGTTTCGGAGAGATCTGGAACCGTCCATCGCAGCTGCGACGGACGGCAAAGCGGCTCAGGAGGGCGAGCCGAGGTTGTCTGTCAGGTCGAGGTCGACCGGGTGCCGAACATCGGGCCGCCGCGCCAGCGCGGGAAACCGTAGCCGTGGATTTCCACGAGGTCGATGTCGGAGGTCTTTTCTGCGATGCCCTCCGACAGAATCGCTTCGCCCTCGCGGGCCATGGCCCCGACCAGACGATCGGCGATCGCCTCGGCATCCAGTGCCAGGCCGGGCTCGATCCGAGCGCCGAGGAGGCGGGCCACCTCCTCCGAGGGAACAGGCCGGCGATCGCCGGGCTTGTAGTCATACCAGCCGCCGCCGGTCTTCTGGCCCTTGCGTCCGGCCCGCACCAGAATGTCGCCGAGCGTTTCCGGCACATCCTGGCCCGCCGCCCTCACGCCCTCGCGCTGGAGGAACGCGATATCGAGACCGCCGAGGTCCTGCGCCTCGAAAGGACCCATGGCGAAGCCGTAGCCGCGCATGGCCGCATCGACGGCGGCAATCGCCACGCCTTGGCCGACCAGCGCCTCCGCCTCGGCGCGATAGCGCTTGAGGATGCGGTTGCCGATGAAGCCTTCGCAGATTCCGGCGCGCACCGGCACCTTGCCGAGCATTCGCCCGAGCGCAAAACCGGTGGCCAGCGTCTGCTCGGCGGTCTGCGGCGTCGGCACGATCTCCAGGAGCTTCATGACATTGGCCGGGCTGAAGAAATGCAGGCCGATGAAGCGGCCGGGATTGGGCAGGCCCTCGGCGATCGCCCGCGGATCGAGATAGGAGGTGTTGGTCGCCAGCACCGCATCGGGACGGCAGACGCGGCCGAGTTGCTCGAACACCTGGCGCTTGACGGAAAGCTCCTCGAACACGGCCTCGATCACGAGGTCGGTATCGGCAAGGGCTGCATAGTCCGTCGAACCCGTCACGCCGGCAAGCCGCGCTTCGGCGGCAGCTTCGGTCAGGCGCCCGCGCTTGACGGCGCCGGCGAAGATGTCTCTCAGATTGGCGATGCCACGCTCGACGGCCGCATCGTCCCGCTCGATCAGGATGACCGGCAGGCCTGCATCGCGCAGCGCGGCAGCAATGCCCGCGCCCATCGTGCCGCCGCCGATGACGGCGGTATTGCGAAGCGGCAGGACCTGAACGCCGGACAAGCCCGCCGGCCGGGGGGCCGCCCGCTCGGCGAAGAAGACGTGGCGCAGCGCCGCTGCCTGTTCAGAAGCCCGCAGCTCCAGGAAGGTGGCGCGCTCGAACTGCAGCGCTGCGGCAAAGTCGGTTTCGCTCGCCCGGCGCAGGCAGGCGAGAGCCCTGAGCGGCGCGACTTCGCCCCTCGCCCGCTTGGCGATGGCCGCTTCGGTCTCCATCCAGAAGGCATCCGGCACCGTTGGCGCCGGGCGAAGCGATAGCGGCTGGGGAAGCGCAAGCGCGTCGCCGGCAAAGGCGATGGCGGCGGCGCGCAGGTCACCCTCGACGATCCTGTCGATGAGGCCAAGCTCCAGCGCCCGCGGCGCACGCACGGGCTTGCCCGTGGTCACCAGATCGACGGCGGCCTCGACGCCGGCGAGCCGCAGCGTGCGCACCGTTCCGCCGGCACCGGGAACGATCCCGAGCGTCACTTCCGGCAAGCCGACCGAGGCATCCGCTGTCGCAAGCCGGAAACGGCAGCCCAGCGCCACCTCGAAGCCGCCGCCAAGGGCAGAGCCATGGATCGCCGCGATCCAGGGCTTGGCCGCCAGTTCAATGGCCGAGACGACATCGGGCAGATGCGGCGGCTGCGGCGGCTTGTCGAATTCGCTGACATCGGCACCGGCGATGAAGGTGCGCCCGGCGCAGACGAGCACCACGGCCGAGATATGGGGATCGCCGTCAAGCGCGCTCACCGCATCGACGAGACCCTGGCGCACGGCCTGGCTCAGTGCGTTGACGGGCGGATTGTCGATCGTGACGACGGCGATGGTTCCCTGACGGGCGATGGTGACGACGGACATGAATGATCAGATTCCCAGATAGGCTTCTCGAATGCGGGGATCGGCGAGCAATTCGCTGGCCGGTCCTTCCATGGTGATCTTGCCGGTTTCCATGACATAGCCGCGGTCGGCCACCGACAGGGCGCCGAAGGCGTTCTGCTCGACCAGGAGCACGGTGACCTTGAGATCGCGCATGCTTTTCACCACGTCGAAGATCTGCTGGACCAGGATGGGCGCCAGGCCCATCGAGGGCTCGTCGAGCAGCAGGCAGGAGGGGCGCCCCATCAGCGCGCGGGCGATCGCCAGCATCTGCTGCTGGCCGCCCGACAGGCCGCCGGCGGCGAGATTGCGCTTTTCCTTGAGGATCGGGAACATCTGGAAAGCGTTTTCCATGTCCCGGTCCACCCGGTCGTCGGTGAAGAGAAAGGCCCCTAGACGCAGGTTTTCCTCGACCGTGAGGTTGGTGAAGATCTGCCGGCCTTCGGGAGACTGGGCAAGCCCGCGCTTCAGGCGCTTGTAGGCGGGTGTGGACGTCAGCGTCTCACCGCGGAAGATGATCTGCCCGGCACTGATCGGCTGCAGGCCGGACAGGCAGCGCAGCAGCGTCGTCTTGCCGGCGCCATTGGCGCCGACGATGGTGACAATCTCGCCGGAATCAATGTGCAGGTCGATGCCGTGCAGCGCTTCGATGCGGCCATAGCGCGACCGCAGTCCCTCAACTGTGAGCATGGGACGCCTCCTGTGCCTGGGTTCCGAGATAGGCCGCGATGACATCCGGATTGCGGGCGACGGCCGCGGGGTCGCCTTCGGCGATCTTCACCCCATGATCGAGGACGACGATGTGGTTGGAGATGCGCATCACCATCTTCATGTCGTGCTCGACGAGAAGGATGGCGACGCCGGAAGCAGCCACCTCGGCGATCAGGTGGTCGATTTCCTCGGTTTCGACCGCGTTGCAGCCGGCAGCCGGCTCGTCGAGCAGCAGGACCTTGGTGTCGAGGGCGAGCGCGCGTGCGATCTCCAGCCGCTTCAGCGCGCCGTAGGACAGATTTCCGGCCTCGAGTTCGGCGGCATTGGCAAGACCGACCCGTGCCAAGAGTTCGCGCGCGCCGGCCTGCGCATCCCTGGAGCGCCGGCGCGACGCCGGAAGCCCGAGCAGGTCGGCGAATACCGAACCCTTTTCCCGCAGATGGAAGCCGGCAATGGCGTTTTCCAGCACTGTCATGTTCTGGAAGATCTGCAGATTCTGGAAGGTGCGCGACATGCCGCGGCGCGCCAGAAGATGCGGAGAGAACCCGGTCACTTCTTCGCCGTTCAGTCGCACCTTGCCGGATCTGGGCATGTAGACGCCGGAGATCATGTTGAACAGGGTGGTCTTGCCCGCCCCGTTCGGCCCGATGACGGAGACGATTTCCCCCGGATTGACGGAAAAGCTGACATTGTCGACGGCCTTCAGGCCACCGAAGGCAATGCCCAGTCCTTCGACGCTGAGAAGTGTCATGCTCCCCTCCCGGTGAATTGACGCAGCAGCGACGGCAACAGGCCTTCGCGCAGGAAGATCATGACCAGCATCATCACCAGCCCGAGCATGACCTGCTCGTATTCGGCAAACACGGTGAGTACCTGCGGCAGGAGGGTGAGGATGCCGGCGCCGAGGATCGCACCCAGCACCGATCCGGCACCGCCGAGCACGGCCATGGTGACCAGTTCGATCGAGTGCATGTAGCCCGCGACGTCCGGCGTGATGAACTTGTTCTGCAAGGCCAGCAGCGAACCGGAGACCGAGGCATAGACCGCCGAGATGACGAAGGCCTGCAGCTTCAGTCTGGGCACGTCGACACCGACGGTGCTGGCGGCAATCTCCGAACCGTGGAGGGCCCGAAGCGCCCGGCCCGTCGGGCTGTCATAGAGGTTGAGCGCCAGCCACGCACCGACCAGCAGGCAGAACCCGCAAAAGAAGTACCAGAATTCCGGTGCAGAAAGCTTGAGCCCCAGCGCACCGAGCGCCTGGCGCAGGCCAAGATCGGCCACCGCTATGCCGTCCGGTCCACCGGTGAGCCAGGCCTCGTTGGACAGAACCATGGAGACCAGGATGCCGAAGCCGAGCGAGGCGACGGCCAGGTAGTAGCCCTTGAGCCGCAGGATCGGGCGGCCGACCACATAGGCGATCGCAGCCGAAAGTGCCGCGCCGAGGACGGCGGCGAAAGCCGGATGCAGGCCGAGATGCACGGGCGCCAGCGCCGAGGCATAGGCACCGATGCCGGCAAAGCCCGCATGGCCGAGGCTGATCTGTCCGGCGAAACCCGTCAGGATGACGATGCCGAGCACCGCCACGCCGTTGACGAACAGCAGCGAGCCGACGCGGAAATAGAAGGCCGACGGAAAGAAGAAAGGCGTTGCCGCGATCAGCAGTGCAAGCACCAGGAGGGTGGTCTGTTTTGTCGTGAGCCGCATCATCACACCCGATTGACCGAATTGCGTCCGAACAGGCCTTGCGGCATGGCGAAGAGGACGGCGAGGATGACGACGAAGGCAACGGCGTCCTTGTATTGCGAACTGATGAAACCGGCCGTCAGCGCCTCGAACAAGCCGAGCAAGATGCCCCCGACGAGCGCACCCTTCGGATTGCCCATGCCGCCGAGCATGGCTGCGGCAAAGCCTTTAAGCGCCAGCGCGATGCCGAGGTCGTAGCTGGTCAGCGTGATCGGGGTGACCAGCACGCCGGCGAGCGCGCCGATGGCCGCCGAAAGCGCAAAGGAGAGCGTCATCACCCAGTTGGTGTTGATCCCGACGAGCTGGGCCGCCAGGCGATTGTTGGACGTCGCGAGCACCGCCTTGCCGGTCAAGGTGCGGGTGAAGAAGAGCCAGAGACCAACGAACACGACAACGGCGCCGGCAATGACCCACAGGCTCTGCGGCAGGATGGTGGCGGCCAGGATCTGGATCGGCTCGTCGCCGGTAAACGCCGGAAAACGATGGAGCTGCTTGTCGAAGACCAGCTGGGTCACGCCGCGGATGAAGATCGACGCGCCGATGGTGATGATGATCAGCGACACCACAGGCGCGCCGCGCGCGGGTCCGATCGCCAGCTTGTTCAGCGCGACGCCAATGGCTGCGGTCACGGTGATGGCGATCAGCGCGGCCAGCGGCAGCGGCAGGCCGGCGTCGAAGGCGAACACCGTGATCATGCCGCCCAGCATGACGAATTCGCCCTGGGCGAAATTCACCACGTCCGAGGCGTTGTAGATGATGGTGAAGCCCAGCGCGACGAGCGCATAGACTGCCCCGACCGTCAGGCCGGAAAGAAGGAACTGCATCAGTTCAGGCATCGAAGACCCCACTGTGGCCGATTGTTCTTGAGGTGGAGCCCGCCTGTGACAGGCAGGCTCCACGCCAATGCCGTCGCCCCGAAGACGGGGCGGCCCGGGTGCTTACTCGATGATGGTCCAGCCGCCGTCCTTGATCTCCAGCATGCGGAATGCCGAGAGATCGAGGCCGAGGTGGTCCTCCGCCGTCATGGTCACGACACCGGTGGTGCCGACCAGGCCGGAGGTGGATTCGATCGCGTCGCGGATCGCTTCGGGTTCTGCCGAGCCGGCGCGGCCGATCGAATCGACCAGGATGCGCAGCGCGTCATGGGCGTAGCCGCCAAAGGTCGAGACGGCAGAGCCGGTCTTCTTCTCGTAGGCCGACTTGTAGGCCGTGACGACAGCCTTCTGAGCATCGCCATCCGCCAGGATACCGGCGACCAGCAGGGCAGTACCGGGAAGGCGCACACCCTCGGCGGCCTTCGCGCCGGCAAGCTCGATGAAACCGTCGGAGGCAACACCGTGCGACTGATAGAGCGGCAGGCCGACGGCCAGCTGCGAATAGTTGCGCGTCACGATGGACGGGCCCTGGCCGAAGCCGGCATTCAACACGGCCTGCACGCCGGCCGTGCCCTTGATGTTGGTCAGCTGCGGGGTCATGTCCGCGTCCTGCGGGCCGTAGGTTTCGTCGGCGGCGATCTCGATGCCGTAGTCGCCGGCAACGGCGACGCACTGCTTGTGCATCGAAGCGCCGAAGCCATCGGTGCCGGAAATCACGCCGATCTTGGTGATCGCGTTCTTCTTCATGTTCTCGAAGATCTTCTGGCAGGCCATGCGGTCGGTATGCGGGGTCTTGAAGACCCAATGCTTGACCGGATCGATGATTTCGATCGCGCCGGCGAGCGAGATGAACGGAACCTCGGAGTCCTCGGCGACCGGAATGATCGACATGGTCGTGCCGGTCGTCGTGCCGCCGATGATGGCCACCACTTCGTCGTCCTCGACGAGGCGGGTGGCGAAGGTGCGCGCCTTGTTCGGGTCACCGCCGTCGTCATAGAGCACGAGCTTCAGCGGTTCACCGTTGACGCCGCCGGCGGCATTGATTTCTTCCACCAGCATTTCAAGCGTCTTGGCTTCCGGGTCGCCGAGGAACGAGGCGGGACCGGTTGCCGATACGGTCGCACCGATCTTGATCTCGGCCTGGGCTGCGGTTGCGATACCCAGTGCCATCAGCGTGGCGAGTGCGGTTGTCGTGGTGATTTTCATTGTGTCTCCTCCCTGAGAACGTTGAACTAAGAAGTCGATTACGCCGCTTTCGGGCGGCGCCACATCGCCAGCCGGAACCGGTTGGCGACGAAGGCTGTGTCGGTCAGGCTGGCATTTCCGGCGGGGTTGCCACCGGTGACGTGAAAGTCGGAAAACGCCGCGGACTGGTTGACGAAAATGTTGCCGGTCAGGTTGATCGACAGGTTGACGCCGGCGCGGGCGAAGGACTTCACCGCGTAGGCAATGCGCGCTTCTTCGGTGTCGTACAGTGCGGCGGTGATCGCGCCCTTGCGACGGGCCAGGCTGGCTGCGGCATCAATGCCCGCCTCGGCGCTGTCGACGGCGACAATGAAGGCTACCGGTCCGAAGCACTCCTCCTCGTGGGCCTTGGTCTCGGTGGCGTCGACGGCGACAATCAGCGGAGTGGCGCTGGAGCCGCTAGCCAGCGGCTGCGAATCGCGCACGATGCGGCCAAAGCTGCGCGCCTTGTCGATCCGTGCCAACGTCGCCGGGTTGGCGATCGCGCCGCAGACGCCGGACGCGCGGGCCGGATCGCTCAGCAGAGCGTCGACCGCAGCGCCGATCGCGGCTGCCACCTCGTCGAAGCTCTTGTGGCCTTCATTGGTCTCGATGCCTGCGCGGGGTGCGAAAATGTCCTGCGGGGCGGTGCACATCTGGCCGGAATAGAGCGACAGCGAGAAGGCGATGTTGGCGCACATGCCGGAAAAGTCGTCGGTCGCGGCGACGACGATCGAGTTCACGCCGGCTTCCTCGGTAAACACCTGGGCCGAACGCGCGTTGTTCCGCACCCATTCGCCGAAGGCGCTGGAACCGGTGTAGTCGATGATGCCGATGTCCGGATGAGTGACCAGTTCCTTGGTGATCTCGGCGCCGGCCTGATCGACAGCCAGCAGGACCACGTCAGCCGGGAAGCCCGCATCGACCAGGACTTCGCGCGCCACCTTCACGGTCAGTGCGAGCGGCAGGATGGCGCCGGGATGGGGCTTGACGATCACGGTATTGCCGGTCGCGAGGCTCGCGAACAGGCCCGGATAGGTGTTCCAGGTCGGGAAAGTCTGGCAGCCGATGGCCAGCGCCACGCCGCGCGGCACGACCTGCCAGTTCTTTTCCAGAACGATCGGCGCCGCCTTGCCCTGCGGCTTCTCCCAGGTGGCCTGGCCCGGCGTGCGGGTCATTTCCACCCAGGCCGTGGCGACCGCCTCGAGGCCGCGATCCTGCGCATGCGGACCGCCGGCCTGGAAGGCCATGGGAAAGGCCTGGCCGGTCGTGTGCATCACGGCATTGGCCATTTCAAAGCTGATGCGGTTCAAGCGCGTCAGGATTTCGAGGCACACGCCAACGCGCAGCTCGGGCGAGGCATCGGCCCAGGCATCGCCGGCCGCTTTGGAGGCGGCAACGAGCGTCGCGGCACCGGTTGCCGGATAAAGGATCTTGAGATCGGGCCCCCAGGGCGACACCTCGGAACCGAGGCGCTTGTCTTCCGGGTGGCCGGGCAAGTCAAATTTCGTTCCGAGCAAGGCCTTGAAGGATGCCTCGCCGTCGTCCTTGGCGGTCTCGCCATAGATCTTGCCGCTCGGAACTTCCGGGAAGGGCGACCAGAAACCCCGATCGGACAGGGCCTTGACAGCCGTCTCCAGCAGACCGCGATGACGGCCGAACAGGTCTTCCATGGCAAATTCCTCCCAACTCCTGCCTTTATCATTGACCGTCCGGTCGGTTTATGCAAGATCTTTTTACGCCCCCGGGAAAATTCGGAGCGGGGACAGGGAGAGAGCGATGCACCAATCCGACACCGTTCTGGTGACGATGGATCACGGGGTTCTGCGGCTGACGCTGAACCGGCCGGACAAACTCAATTCGTTCAATGAAGAGATGCACCTCGCCCTGCGCGCGGCGATGCAGCGCGCCCACGACGATGCCGGCGTGCGCGCCGTCCTGCTGACCGGAGCGGGCCGCGGCTTCTCCGCCGGCCAGGATCTCGGCGACCGCGATCCGCGCAAGGGGGGCCCTGCCCCCGATCTCGGCCACACGCTCGAGACCTTCTACAATCCGACGCTGCGGCTGATCCGCTCGCTGGAAAAACCGGTGATCTGCGCGGTCAACGGGGTGGCGGCCGGTGCCGGCGCCAACATCGCCTTCGCCTGCGACATCGTGCTGGCCGCCCGCTCAGCGAAGTTCATCCAGGCCTTCGCCAAGATCGGCCTGATCCCCGATGCCGGCGGCAGCTGGAGCCTCGCCCGCATTCTCGGCGAACCGCGCGCCAAGGCGCTCGCCATGACCGCCGAGCCGCTGATGGCCAAGCGCGCCGCCGAATGGGGCCTGATCTGGAAGGCGGTCGACGACGACCAGCTGATCGGCGAGGCCGAGACGCTGGCCCGCTCGCTGGCCGAAGGCGCAACGCGCGGCCTCGGCCTCACCAAGCGCCTCATCCAGGCCGCGGCGACCAACAGCCTCGACGAACAGCTCGACATGGAGCGCGACTGCCAGCGCGAAGCCGGCCGCACGGCCGACTATGCCGAAGGGGTGACCGCCTTCCTCGAGAAGCGCAAGCCGGAGTTTTCGGGCAAATGACGATGAACGCACAGGAAATGGCCGAGGCCTGCGCCAAGGCGATGTGGGACCTCGACACGGCATCGCAAAATCTCGGCATGCGCATCGAGCACATCGCGCCCGGACAGGCGACCCTGTCGATGGAGATCACCAAACTGATGTCCAACGGGCACGGCAACTGCCACGGCGGCTACATCTTCACGCTCGCCGACAGCGCCTTCGCCTTTGCCTGCAACGGCTATAATCAGCTGACCGTCGCGCAGAACTGCTCGATCACCTATATCAGTCCGGGGAGGATCGGCGACCGACTGACGGCGGAGGCGCGTGAGATTTCGCGCAAGGGCCGGTCGGGCATCTACGACATTCGCATTTCAAATCAGAACGGCGACCTGGTCGCCGAGTTTCGCGGCCTGTCGCGAACGGTGAAGGGCACCCACCTGCCCGATCCCGCCTGAACCAAGACGCATTCCAGGGAGGAAATCATGCTCGACTTTGTAACCCGTCCCCAAGATCTGGACCCGATCGAAATCGCCTCGCGGGATGAAATCTCGGCGCTCCAGTTTCACCGGATGAAGCGCTCGCTGAAGCATTCCTACGAAAACTCGCCGTTCTATCGCCAGCGATTCGACGAGCACGGCGTGCATCCAGAAGATCTGAAGACCCTGTCGGATCTTGCCAAGTTCCCCTTCACGACCAAGACCGATCTGCGCGACACCTATCCCTTCGGCATGTTCGCCGTGCCCCGGGAAAAGCTGGTCCGTATCCACGGCTCGTCCGGCACCACCGGCAAGCCGACGGTGGTCGGCTATACCAAGCATGATATCGATGTCTGGGCCGACGTCGTCGCCCGCTCCATCCGGGCGTCCGGCGGCCGTCCCGGCGACATCGTGCATGTCGCCTATGGCTACGGCCTGTTCACCGGCGGCCTTGGTGCACACTATGGCGCCGAACGGCTCGGCTGCACCGTCGTGCCGATCTCGGGCGGCATGACCGAGCGCCAGGTCACCCTGATGAACGACTTCAAGCCGCGCATCATCATGGTCACACCTTCCTACATGCTGTCGATCCTCGACGAGTTCCGCCGCCAGGGCATCGATCCGCGCGAGAGCTCGATCGAGGTCGGCATCTTCGGTGCCGAACCCTGGACCAATGCGATGCGCAGCGAGATCGAGCAGGCCTTCAACATGCATGCCGTCGATATCTATGGCCTCTCCGAGGTCATGGGACCGGGTGTCGCCAACGAATGCGTGGAAACCAAGGACGGCCTGCACGTCTGGGAAGACCATTTCTATCCGGAAATCATCGACCCGGTGACAGGTGCCGTATTGCCCGATGGCGAACTCGGCGAGCTTGTCTTCACCACGCTGACCAAGGAAGGCCTGCCGATGGTGCGCTACCGCACCCGCGACCTGACGCGCCTTCTGCCGGGAACGGCACGTTCGATGCGGCGCATCGAGAAGATCACCGGCCGCAGCGACGACATGATCATCCTGCGCGGCGTCAACGTCTTCCCGACGCAGATCGAGGAACAGATCCTGAAATGCGGCGGCCTTGCCCCGCACTTCCAGATCGAACTCACGCGCGCCGGCCGCATGGACAACATGACGGTGCATGTCGAATGCGCGGCCAATTACACCGATGCGGCAGCGCGCGCCCAGTCGGCCAAGGAACTGGCACACCACATCAAGAGCGTGGTGGGCATCAGCACCAAGATCGAGGTTCAGGACCCGACGTCCATCGCCCGCTCCGAAGGCAAGGCCAAGCGCGTGGTGGACAACCGCCCCAAGAGCTGAACGGCCACCCCGTGACAGCGCAAAGGCAATTGTTATAGTGAAGCGGGGGCGTAGATGCCCCCCTTTTGCAGGCGTTCTGCAAGCAGGAAAGCGAAAACATGGCTCGGACCCGGGCAACCGACTTTGAGGAAAAACGCCGCGGCATTCTCGACAATGCCGCCGCCGTATTTGCCGAGCAGGGCATGGAAAAGGCATCCATGTCCCAGATCGCAACCCATTCGAGCGTCTCCAAGGCGCTACTGTACCACTACTACCCCAGCAAGGATGCGCTGATCTACGCGATCATCATCACCCACCTGGAGGAGCTCGACGAGGCGATCCAGGCGGCCGACAACCCGAACGAGGCAGCGGAAAAGCGGCTTCGACAACTGGTCGGCGTGGTGCTGGAGAATTATCGCGGCGCCGACAACCAGCACAAGGTGCAGCTCAACGCCACCTCGGCCCTCTCCGACGAACAGAAGGCGGGCATCACCGCGGTGGAACGGCGGATCGTGCGCCGCTTTTCGAACCTGCTCAAGGAAATCAATCCGCAGCTCGACAGCAAGGAGAGACCCCTGCTGATGCCCGTCACCATGTCGCTGTTCGGCATGATGAACTGGGTCTACATGTGGTTCCGCGACGGCGGGCGCATCACGCGGGAAGACTATGCCGATGTCGCGACGACGCTCATTCTCGAAGGCATCAAGGCGGTTCGCTGAACCCGGTCCCCCAACCCTCTCCTGACGACCATTTTTCGTGAACCCATTCTTGAACCGACGGCCGGCCTTTCGCCCGCCGTCGGTTCTTGTTTGCCGCTAAGCGGCGTCCCAGGTCTTGGCGACCATGGTGAGCACGTCGTATTGCGCGACGACCGCACCGTCCTGGTTGGTCACCTGGCAGTCCCAGCGCACCTCGCCATGATCGGCATTGGCACGCGGATTGATCTCCTTGCAGGTCAGCCGCACCTGCAGCGTATCACCGGGATTGACCGGGGTGAGGAAGCGCAGATTGTCGACGCCGTAGTTGGCGAGCACCGGACCCGGATCGGGATCGACGAACAGGCCGGCAGCGAACGAGACGATCAGGTAGCCATGGGCGACGCGCCCGTCGAAGAACGGATTGGCCTTGGCGGCCGCTTCATCCATGTGGGCGTAGAAGGTGTCGCCGGTGAAGCGGGCGAAATGCTCGATGTCCTCGAGCGTCACCGTCCGCTTGGCCGTGACGATCTGGTCGCCGATCTTCAGCTCGGCAAGCGACTTGCGGAACGGATGCACACTCGTGTCGGCGGCGCCCGCCCCTTCGAGCCAGCGGCCGGTGACGGCCGAGAGAAGTCGCGGCGTGCCCTGCACGGCCGTGCGCTGCATGTAGTGCTTGACGCCGCGCATGCCGCCCATTTCCTCGCCGCCGCCGGCGCGGCCCGGGCCGCCATGCACCAGGCCAGCGAGCGGCGATCCATGGCCGGTCGAGGTCTTGGCCGAAGCACGGTTTCCGATCAGGATACGGCCGTGATACGGCGCCATGCCGATCACCATCTCTTCGGCGACCTTCGGATCATTGGTGAACACCGACGCCGCCAGCGAACCCTTGCCCATCTGGGCGAGCGCGATCGCTTCCTCCAGCCCCTCATAGGGCATCACGGTGGAAACCGGACCGAACGCCTCGACATCATGGACCGCAGAAGCCGTAAACGGCTTGTCGCAGTAGAGGAGCACCGGATTGAGGAAGGCGCCCTTGTCGGCGTCGCCGGAGAAGATGCGGACATTGTCCGGATCGCCGGAGACGATCTCGGCATCGGCGGACAGGTCGCGGATGCGCTCAAGTACTTCGTCACGCTGGGCAAGGCTTGCCAGCGGCCCCATGCGCACGCCCTCGTCAGAGGGGTTGCCGAGCGTGGTCTTCGAGAGACGCTCGCCGAGCGCGGCGACCAGGGCCTGGACATGGGCCTTGGGCGCGATAACGCGTCGGATCGCCGTGCACTTCTGGCCGGCCTTGGACGTCATCTCGCGCGCCACTTCCTTGACGAAGAGGTCGAACTCCTCCGTACCCGGACCGGCATCAGGCCCGAGGATCGAGGCGTTCAGGCTGTCGGCCTCCATGGTGAAGCGAACCGAGTTGGCAACCACGGCCGGATGCGACTTGAGCTTGCGGCCGGTCCAGGCCGAGCCGGTGAAGGTCACGGCGTCCTGCCCCCCGACATGGTCGAGCAGATCCCCGACCGAGCCGGAAACGAGCTGTAACGCACCCTCCGGCAGGATGCCGGTTTCGATGATCCGCCGGACCACGAGTTCCGTGAGGTAGGCGGTCTGGCTTGCCGGCTTGACCAGCGACGGCACGCCGGCGATCAGCGTCGGGGCGATCTTCTCGAGCATGCCCCAGACGGGGAAGTTGAAGGCGTTGATGTGGACGGCGATGCCGTGCAGCGGGGTGAGGATGTGCTGGGCGGAAAAGCTGTTGTCCTTGGACAGCAGCTCCACGTCACCGTCGATCAGTACGCGGGTGTTCGGCAGCTCGCGGCGCGCCTTGGACGAATAGGACAGCATCGTGCCGATGCCGCCCTCGATGTCAACCCAGCCGTCGGCACGGGTGGCGCCGGTGAGAGCGCTCTCGGCGTAGAACTCCTCTTTCATGTCCATCAGGACCTGGCCGAGGGCTTTCAGCATCTGCGCCCGTTCGTGGAACGACAGGGCGCGCAAGTTCGGTCCGCCGACCTCGCGGCCATAGGCGAGTGCTGCGGCAAAATCGATGCCGGTCGAGTCGATGAATGCGATTGCGGCACCCGTCGAGGCATCGAGCAGCGGTACGCCTTGCTTCTCGCCGGGTGTCCAGCGGCCACAGACATAGCTTTCGAGACGGCGCGGAACGCGAGCCGAAACATTCATGAAGTCATCCTTCCTGGATCGGTTTATTCAGTGCGGTCGGCGGGGCGCCATGGCCCCGCCGCCTGGGAGGTTATTCGTCGTAGGAGAGCACGACCTTCTCGGTCAGCGGGTGACACTGGCAGGTCAATACGTAGCCGGCTTCGACCTCGTAGTCCTCGAGCGCATGGTTGGTGTCCATCTCGACCTCGCCTTCCAGCACCTTCGCCCGGCAGGTGGAGCAGACGCCCGCCTTGCAGGAGAAGGGGGCATCCATGCTCTGGGCGATCGCGGCTTCGAGAATGCTGACGCCGTGCTTGGGCATGTTGAAGGTTCGCGTCGTGCCGTCGAGCGTAATCGTCGCCTCGACCACGGCCGCCGCCTCCTCGGCGCTGACCGAAGCGACACGGTTCTTGGCGCGGCCCGGCTGGCCCGAAGCGAAGAGTTCGAACTTGATCTGCTCGTCCTTCAGCCCATGCGCCTTGAGGCTCGCGACGATGGTCAGCATCATCGGTTCCGGTCCGCAGATGAAGGCGGCGTCGATCGACTTCGGGTCGATCCAGGTGGAAAACAGCGCCGAGAGCTTGTTCTCGTCGAGGCGGCCGGTGAACAGGTCGATCTCCTGCACTTCGCTTTCCAGCACATGCAGGACGGAGAAACGGCCGAGATAGGTGTTCTTCAGATCCTCCAGCTCCTCGCGGAACATGATCGAGTTGATCTGGCGGTTGGCATAGACCAGCGTGAACTGGGACTTCGGCTCGCGCGCCAGGACCGTCTTGATGATCGACAGCAGCGGCGTGATGCCGGAACCGCCGGCGAAACCGAGATACTGCTTCCCGGCAGCCGGATCGATGTCCATGTAGAAGCGGCCCATCGGCGGCATGGCCTCGATCACGTCGCCCGGCGCCAGATTGCCATTGGCCCAGTTGCTGAACGCGCCGCCGTCGACGCGCTTGATTCCGACGCGCAGGACACCCTCGTCCTTGCCCGCACAGATCGAGTAGGACCGGCGCAGTTCCTCACCGTCGAAATCATGACGGAAAGTCAGGTACTGGCCCTGGGTGAAGTCGAAGGCTGCGCGATCCTCCTCGCGCGGCTTGAGCGTGACAACCACCGCATCACGGGTCTCGTGGCGGATGTCGGTCACGGTCAGGGGATGAAAGCGTGCCATGCGTTATGTCCTCCGCATCCTCAGATGCACTTGAAATAGTCGAAGGGTTCCAGGCAGTCGCAGCATCGGTAGCTCGCCTTGCACGGGGTCGAGCCGAACTGGCTGACTTTCTCCGTCCTGGTCGAGCCGCATCGCGGGCAGGCGACGGCCAGATTGGAGCCGGCAAGCCGGTTGGCCCGGGCCATCAGTCGCCCGTCGGCAGCCGTTCCGTCGATCGGAGGGGCAATGCCGTAGGCGCGGAGCTTGTCGCGCCCCTCGGCACTGATCCAGTCCGAGGTCCAGGCCGGAGACAACCGTCGTTCGAGGCGGAGCTTGTCGATGCCACGGGCTTTCAGCGCCGACTCGATGTCGAGGTTGATCACCGTCGTTGCCGGACAGCCCGAATAGGTCGGCGTGACGGCGACGACGAGGGTATCGCCATCCCAGGCGACATCCCGGATGATGCCGAGATCGGTCAGGCTGATGACGGGAATTTCCGGATCCGGCACCTCGCCCAGCCAACGCCAGACCTCTTCCGGTTCAGGCAGTGTCCTGGCGTCCATGGCATGACCCTCACCAGACCGAGTTCGGATAGGCCCGCTGCAGGAACTGCATGTCGGCGAGAATGTAGCCCAGATGCTCCGTATGGATGCCGCGCTTGCCGCCCTTGTGCTGGTAGCTGCCCTCGGGAACAGCAAGCGTCGCCTCGGAAAGCACCTCACCGACCGAACTGTCCCATGCCGCCTTGAGCGCCGAGGGAAGCGGAGCGATGCCCGCTGCCGCAACCGCCTCGTCGGCGGAATCGGCCAGGAACATCTCGGCCGTATAGGGCCACAGATCATCGAGCGCCTTCTGCATCCGGCGATGGCTTTCCTCGGTTCCGTCACCGAGACGGATGACGAGGTCGGCCGAGCGTTCGAAGTGGTAGGACACTTCCTTCAGCGCCTTCTGAGCGATTTCCGCCACGCGCGGATCGCTCGAGGCGACGAGCGCGCGGAGCATTTCGATGTGGAAGGCATCGAAGAGGAACTGCCGCATCAGCGTCTTGCCGAAATCGCCGTTCGGGCGCTCGACGAGCAGCACGTTGCGGAAGGCCGCAGCATCGCGCAGATAGGCGAGATTGTCGGCGGTGCGCCCCTTGCCTTCGACCTCACCCGCCAGACCCAGCCAGAACTGGGTCTGGCCGATTAGGTCGAGCGCGACGTTGGCAAGCGCGATGTCCTCTTCCAGCACGGGCGAGTGACCGCACCATTCGGACACGCGGTGCCCGAGGATCAGCGTGTTGTCGCCCATTCTGAGCAGCCATTCGAAGAATGCGGCCTGATCGACCGCCGGGATCGCGGTTGCCATCACATGTGCCCCACTTCAGCCGGGATGTCGAAGAAGGTCGGGTGACGATAGACCTTGGAGTTCGACGGTTCGAACAACGGGCCCTTTTCCGACGGCGACGACGCCGTGATGTCGACCGACTTCACCACCCAGATCGACACGCCTTCGTTGCGACGGGTGTAGACATCACGGGCATTGCGGATCGCCATCTCGGCATCCGGGGCATGCAGGCTGCCGACATGGCGATGGTTGAGGCCATGTTGACCGCGGATAAAGACTTCCCAAAGGGGCCATTCGCTGGACATTGCTATTCCTCCCAAGTTCAGGTGACGAAGGGGAGCGGGTGCGCCGCTCCCGAATTGGATTGATCAGGCAGCCTTGCGACCGGCCCGGCGCGCCTCTTGCTTTTCGGCATGGGCCATCAGGCCATCGCGGAACCACGCGCCCTCTTCCCAGGCGGTGACGCGGGCGCCAAGGCGCTCGGCATTGCAGGGTCCGTTGCCGGCGATGACGTTGAAGAACTCTTCCCAGTCCGGCTCGGAGAAGTCGTGACCGCCCTTCTCCTCGTTCCAGCGCAGGTTCTCGTCGGGAATGGTCAGCCCGAGATACTTGGCCTGCGGCACCGTTTGGTCGACGAATTTCTGGCGCAGTTCGTCATTGGTGTTGATCTTGATCTTCCACTGCATCGACTGCGCGGAATGCACGGAATCCTTGTCGGACGGTCCGAACATCATCAGCGACGGGTACCAGAAGCGGTTGAGCGCATCCTGCGCCATGGCCTTCTGCTCCGGCGTGCCGGCGGCCATCTTCATCATGATGTCGTAGCCTTGGCGCTGGTGAAAACTCTCTTCCTTGCAGATGCGGATCATCGCACGGCTGTAGGGACCGTAGGAGGTCTTCTGCAGCTGCACCTGGTTCATGATCGCCGCGCCGTCGACCAGCCAGCCGACCGCGCCAATATCCGCCCAGTTGAGCGTCGGGTAGTTGAAGATCGACGAATACTTCATCTTGCCGGAATGCAGCAGCGCCAGAAGCTCGTCGCGGCTGACGCCGAGCGTCTCGGCGGCGGAGTAGAGATAGAGGCCATGGCCCGCTTCGTCCTGCACCTTGGCAAGCAGGATCGCCTTGCGCTCAAGCGTCGGCGCACGGGTGATCCAGTTGCCTTCCGGCAGCTGGCCGACGATCTCGGAATGGGCGTGCTGGCCGACCTGGCGGATCAGCGTCTTGCGGTAGCTCTCCGGCATCCACTCCTTGGGCTCGATCTTTTCGCCGCGGTCGATGCGCTCCTGAAAGGCCCGCTCCTCCGGCGACATCTCGTTCAGCGATTTCACCCGATCACTGTCGGTCTTGACCATTTGCGCATACATGGCGGTTTCCTCCCTGCTCAGATCCGTTCAATGATGATAGCAATGCCCTGGCCGACCCCGATGCACATGGTGCAGAGCGCGTAGCGCCCGCCGGTGCGGTGCAGCTGGTACATGGCCGTGGTGACGAGGCGGGCGCCCGACATGCCGAGCGGATGGCCAAGCGCGATGGCGCCGCCATTCGGATTGACGTGCGCGGCGTCGTCGGGAAGCCCGAGTTCCCGAAGGACCGCCAACGCCTGGGCGGCGAAAGCCTCGTTGAGCTCGATGACGTCCATCTGCGACAGCGACAGGCCGGCGCGGGCCAGGACCTTGCGAACCGCCGGCACCGGGCCGACACCCATGATGCGCGGCTCGACACCGGCCGCGGCCATCGCGACGACCCGGGCGCGCGGCACGAGGCCCTGTTCCCTGGCCATGGCTTCCGACGCGATCGCCAGAGCGGCCGCACCGTCGTTGACGCCCGAGGCATTGCCGGCGGTGACGCTGAGGTCCGGGCCATTGACGCCCTTGAGCTTCGACAGCTGTTCGGCCGTGGTGCCGGGACGCGGATGTTCGTCGACCGAGACGACAAGCGGCTCGCCCTTCTTCTGCGGGATCGTGACGGGCACGATCTCGTCGGCAAAGACGCCGGCGGCCTGGGCGGCGGCCCAGCGGGCCTGGCTACGGGCGGCGAAGGCGTCCTGGTCAGCGCGGCTGACATTGTACTGCTCGGCGACATTGTCGGCCGTCTCCGGCATGGAATGGGTGCCGAACTTCTTTTTCAGTTCCGGATTGGGAAAGCGCCAGCCGATCGTCGTGTCATAGACCGCGTTCGAACGGGAAAAGGCCGCATCCGCCTTGGGCATGACGAAGGGCGCACGCGTCATGCTTTCGACGCCGCCGGCGATCACCAGATCGCAATCGCCACCGCGAATGGCGCGTGCCGCCATGCCGACGGCGTCCATGCCGGAACCGCAGAGACGGTTGACGGTGGTTGCCGGCACGTTGATCGGCATGCCGGACAGGAGCACGGCCATGCGGCCGACATTGCGGTTGTCTTCGCCGGCCTGGTTGGCGCAGCCATAGATCAGGTCGTCGACCTTGGACCAGTCGACGCCGGGATTGCGCGCCATCAGCGCGGCGAGCGGCAAGGCAGCGAGATCATCGGCCCGCACGGATGCGAGTGCCCCGCCATAACGGCCGACGGGCGTGCGCACGGCATCACAGATGAAGGCTTGCTGCATTGATCGACTCCTCCTCGAGCATCAGACGCGACCGGCTTGTCTCCAATTCGCCAACCGATCGGTCAACTTATAGCGCCAAAACATCACACAGGAAAGCGATTTTTTCTTCATAGCGTGATGTTTGGACTGGCGGGTTCGATCTCACGAGAATTGTTCGTTTTCTTTCAGATACTTAGTTTTCGATGTCGAGCGCCAGCGATTGCAACCGTGTCGCGGTTTCGGCCGTTTCGACCGGCAGGTGGGCATCGCGGCCCTCGAACTGCGCCGCGATATAGGCATCGGCCATGGGCGAGAGCGAGCGGTAAAGCCGGGCAAAGAGACGGCGGGCCGCAAGACCCGGCCAATCCCGGGGGAGCGCGTCGGCCGGCAGTCGCGGATCGCGCAGCAGTACGGCGCGATAGGCCTGGACCAGCAGAAGCCGCGCGCTTACCGCATCGGCCGGAAGCAATGTCTCACCCCGCTCCAGCGCCGCCGAGAGCGGCGAGAAGAGATCGATCATCGCGCGGTACTCGTCGGCGAAGGACTGAAGGTTCCACAGCGTCGCCGCATAGTCGGCCAGCAAGACGCCATCCTTCATAACCTCGGCGCGGAAGGTAAGCCCCAGAAACGGAACGCTCCCCGGATGATTGGGGCGCAGATAGAGGTCCGGCCCCATGCGGCCGAGCCCGGCACGGCGGATCATCTCGTCGGAAAGTCCCGGCGCATGATGGATGAGGAAGCCGTCGGCATCAGCCGGCGGGCCGTAGAGAAGTCTTGCCGCGGCGGCAAATTCCGTGCGTGCGCCGGATGCCAGCCGATAGTAGGACCGCCGGCCATCACGCTCCCCGACCAGTTGCTCGGCCGCGACCAGACGCGAAACCGCAGTGCGCACCAGTGTCTCGCTGATCCCGAGCCGCGCGCAGATCTCGACCAGCGTGCCCATCCAGAGCACGCCGCCACGCGGCACGACGATATCGCCGTAGATGGTGACGATCATTGCCGGGGCACGCACCGTGAACTGCTGCTGGATCTGTGAAAACCCTTCGAATCCGCACGCAGCCTCGGCCATCTTACCTCCCGATACCTGTCCGGCGGACACGCTCGCCCGTCCGGAAAATATTACAACATCGCGGCCGCAGGAGGTAGGGCCGTGACATATGAATGTCAAATCACGGGGCCGTCCGACGGCTTGCCACACCTCCAGATTGGCCGCGGCACAACGACAGAAGGCAAAGATAGCCTGAGGCGTCGAGGCGATGATCCTCTGGTGCAGTTTCCGCCGCGGGGCCGGGAAATCGAACGCACGCACCGTGATTTCAACCCGTGCTGAAGGCCGATCGATGAAGATGCCGGCAACTGCGCCGAGCTTCGCCCGGCCGGGCCGATCATGCCGCCCGGATGTTCGAACCGCTCAACGATGAGCGGTTCTTCGCTGATCCGGACGGCGCCGCACGCATTTATCCGGCATCGGCTTCAATCAAGCGGCTTGCGCGCCCTTGTCGCGAGCGATCCATCATAAGTGGTCACGCAACGCCTTTCACGGGCCTGAACGACGCGCTGCCTGCCGCATGGAATCGGGCGGCAGGTCGCACTGCTTGTGCATAGATGGCGGTACAGCTTAGCGCAAACGATCTCAGAACAGGATGACCTGCCGGATTGCCTCGCCGGATGCCAGACGCTCGAAGCCTTCGTTGATCTCGTCCAGCGTGATCCTGTGCGTCATCAGTTTCTCAATTGGAAGTTTTCCGGATTGCATCATCGCGGCAAAGCGCGGGATGTCGCGCACCGGTACGCAGGAGCCGACATAGGAGCCCTTTAGCGTCTGCTCGCCCACGGTCAGCGAAACGGCCGGGATTACCAGCTCGGCCTTCGGATTGGGCAAGCCACCCGTCACCGTGGTTCCGCCGCGCTTCGTGATGTCATAGGCGAATTTTAGTGCAGACGCTGCGCCCGCCAGTTCAACGGCCAGATCAACACCTCCGTGCGTGATCGACTTGACCTCGGCAATGGCATTCTCAACCGTCGGGTCGATCGCATGGGTGGCCCCGAGTTCAAGCGCCATGGCACGCTTGCTTTGCGAGGGGTCGACCGCAATGATCGTTTCGGCCCCCGCAGCGATAGCCCCGAGCAGGCCGGAAAGACCGACGCCTCCCAGTCCGATGACGGCACAGCTTTGCCCCATCTTCAGCTCGCCGGAATTGAGCACGGCCCCGACACCGGTCAGCACAGCGCAACCGAGCAGCGCTGCCTTGTCCAGGGGAATGGACTTGTCGATCTTCACGCAGGAATTCTCCGATACGACCGCATGGGTCGAGAAGGCGGACACGCCGATGTGATGGTTGACCGCTTCGCCCTTGTAGCGAAGGCGCCGCTCGCCGCAGATCAAGGTTCCCTTGGCCGCCGAGACCGCACCGGGCTCGCAAAGGGCGGGCCGGCCGGAGGCGCAGGGCACGCAGTGGCCGCAAGACGGCACGAAGACAAGCACGACGTGATCGCCGGGGGCGAAGCGGGTCACACCCGGCCCCACCGCCTCGACAATGCCGGAGGCTTCATGACCCAGCGCCACCGGCATGTCGCGTGGCCGATCGCCGTTGATCACCGAAAGATCAGAGTGGCAGAGCCCCGCTGCGGCCATCTTCACACGCAGTTCGCCGGCACCGGGTTCATCGAGATCCACCTCGACGATTTCGAGCGGCCTGGTGTCTTGGTAGGGACGTCCTGCTCCCATCGATCTCAGAAGCGCAATCCTGGCTTTCATCTCACTCTTTCCTTGTGTCGGTGGTTCTCAGTGACGTCCGAAGGACAGCGCGGTGACGACCGCTATGCTGAATCCGATGGCTATCGCGATCATGAAGGTGTTGCGCCGGCGGGCGCGTTCGTCCGCTGTCTGGACGGGCCTCAGACGGGGGCGCGGTGAATAGGCGGGTATGACCATGGCAAGCGGGCTTGCCATTTCCATCTTGTAGGAGAGGAACCAGACAAGGCCGAGCCCCGCGACCCACATCATCAGGCTCCAGCCCCACAGGGACGGCATTCCCAGCACCCACTGTCCATCCAGACCGACAAAGGCGAAATTGCCGAAGACGAGGCCCGGACCAACCGCGAGAAACATCCAGGCAAGCGAGACGGACCACGCGGTGGAACGAAGCGCCCGCACGCGGGGGCTGCTGCGCAGTTGATCGAACAGGAAGCGTCGTGCTTCCTCGCCCTCCTCGCCAAGGCCACGGCGCTGCGTAAAGGCCGACACGAGCAGCGTGACCGCAGCGTTGGCCGCAAAGCCCCAGGCGGCGGAATGGATGGTCCAGGGATTGCGGCCCCAGGGAAGGTCAAGACCAAAGGAGGACAGGACAGCGATGCCGAGCGGCTCTGTCAGCACCACGCCGGCAATGCCGAAACCGACGCCCGTGACCGCCCCAGGCCTGGTGATCCAGCGCAGCCAGGTCATGCCAAGCAGCGGGGTCCAGAGCTGAAAGGCCAGCGGTAGGGCCAGCGATGCAAGGAGCGAAAGCGCGACGGGCGTGAGAACCTGCATGAACACGCTGATCAAGGCCAGGATGCCGATCACCACACGCGTGATGGTGACCGTATCGCGACGCGACAGGGCATTGTGGAATATGGGTTTGTAGACATGCCGCACGAGTGACTCGCCGGCGGAAAGCAGGGCAAGCCCGGACATCAGCTGCACACCGGCCAGCAGGCCGATGAACAGCCACGCGGAGAACCAGGGCGAGAGGCCGGCGAGCAGGCCCGCGACACCGCGCGCGGGATCGATCAGTTCTCCAGCACCGATGATGGCCATGCAGAGCGCCATCACCGCGCCGAACGCTCCTGCCATCACCCAGGTCTGCCCGGCTGCAAACCCACGCGGGCTGGAGGTTGAAAGCACCACCTTCAGCGCCATCGGACTGGCCTGCAGCCCCATCAGGGCGAAGGCGAATGAGAGGTTTGCCAGTGCCGTGCCTTCGTGACCGGCCGCGGCTTCCTTGCCGACGCCCGCGGTGAACTGGACGATGCCTGCCACGACGAAACGGCTGGCCGTGGCGGGGTCTGCGGCAATCTTGGCAAGCCCTGCGTTGAGCGCCGCAAAGCCTCCGATGCCGATCAGCGAGAAACCTGCAAGGCCGATTATGGCCGCGACCGCAAACAGGGCCTGGAGCGCGCCCAGATACCCGACGGCTCGCATGCCGCCGATGGCTACATAGGCGAACAGCATGAGGCCGATGAGCGCCGCGGCCATTTCATGGGATACCGCACCCCCTCCCAGCAACTGCACCAGACGGGACAGGGCCGACATCTGCAAGCCGGCAAAGGCGACGGCAAAAAGGACCGCAACGATAGCTGAAAAGGCCGTCAGGAACTCCGATTGCCAATAGGCGCGCAGCAATTCTGCAAGCGAGGAGACCCGCAAGCGCTGGCCGAGCAGCCAGATGCGTTTGAAAAAGACGACGCCCGGCAGAGCAAGGGCGATGCCCGCCTGCAACAGGACCGCAAGGCCGAAACCGTGCCTGCCAATCTCCTCCGTACCGGCCAGAGCGGCCCAGCCGGAAATGCTGGCCCCGGCAAGAACGAGCGCCGAGATCCAGGGGGAAAGGCCATGCGCGGCCGAGAAGAAGGTCTGATAATCGCCATTTGCCCGCGCGCTGAGACGTGCCCAGTAGAGCGTGACGACGGCGTAGAACAATGCGTAGAGCGGTAGCCAGATCACAGGCCTTCCTCCCGCTTGTCTTTGGGCCTTACGTGGAAACGCGAAAACGCGCCGCGCAATCCGTGGCGGGTGAAGAGATAGGCAAGGAAACCGAGGGCCAGGACGCCGAACAGGGTAAGCCCGGAATAGTAATCCGTCGCGGTCATCGTGCTGCCGGTGGCGGAGAGCACAAAGACCAGACCCAGCAACCCGTATGCACCGAGCCCCAGGGAGGTTTCGCCGGCGGAAAAGCCGGCATTGAACACGCCGTTGACGATGATGTGGGCAACAAAGGCCACGACGATAATGGAGACGCCGGAGGCCGAAACAAGCCAGATGTCGGTCTTGATGCCTTCGAGAAACACCCCGAGCCCCAGAAAGCCGAGCACGGCCCATATCGCGAAGATCAGGATGGAGCGTTCTATACTGGAGCCGGATGTATTCATGGCACGTCTTCCTGCGAGCGGAGGGACCCGGCCGGGCAAGCCCGGCCGGCGTTCACGATCAGTTGGGGACGGGTCTAGTCCTTGCCGGCTGGTGCGGCAGCGGACGGTTCGGTGTAGACGATCTTCGAAAGATCGCTCAGCGTGTGCGGCCTGTGGATGGTATCGGCAGACAACCCGATTTCACCGAGAAGCGTGTCGACGAAGGGGGCCTGGGTGCGATAGCGCAGCGCCGAACTGACGACCTGTTCGGCAAGGTTACCCTCGCGCGGCGCGCCGCCGTCGGGGCCTGCGCCGAGCTGGCCGGAACCGCCATATCCGCCCGAAAGGCCGGGAAGTCCTTCGACATGCACGATCTTGATGCCGTCGATCTTCTCCATCGGCTTGACGCTTTCGCGGATGATGGCCGGCAGGTTTTCCACCAGCGCCTTGTGCAGGGCGGAGCGGCGGCTGGCATCGGAACGCATGTTTTCGGCCGCGTTCAGCTTTTCCCTCCCTTCGGCTTCCACCTTCATGCGACCTTCGAGCGCGGCAACGGCTATGCGATCGGCATCGGCCCGATCTTGGGCGGCTGCCTTCTCAGCTTCGGCAAGGATGCGCACCCGCACGCCTTCCGACTCGGCCTGACGTTCAGCCTCGATGATCTCGATGGCCTTCTGGCGATTGGCGATCTCGGTATCCCTGATCGTCTGGACGTTTTCCTGCGCCGCCACCATGGCCGCACGCGCGCCTTCTGCCTGGGTCTGCGCCTCGGAGCGCTCCTTTGACTTCAGCGATACCGCGATCTCGCGGGTCTGTTCCTCGATCTGGATGACTTCGCGGCGCCGAATTTCCATCATCTCCACTTCGCGTTCCATCTCGATGCGGATGCGCTCGACGGCTTCGCGTTCGCGCAGCTTTATCGATTCGATCTCGCGCTCGCGCTGGGCGTTCTCGGCGGCGATTTCAGATTTCTTCGACGCCCGCTCGATAGAGACCTGGGCCTCGTGCGACAGGCGGGCATATTCGCTGTCACGCTCGATCTCCAGGCTGCGTTTTTCGGCTTCGAGGTTCTTGGCCCGGATGGCGACGGCCGTATCCTTCTCGATATCGTTGCGCTTCTTTTTGCGGCTTTCGATCTGCTCGGTCAGGTGCGTCAACCCTTCGGCGTCGAAGGCGTTGGACGGGTCGAAGAGCTTGATGTCCGTCTGGTCGAGCGAAGTGAGCGAGACGGATTCGAGTTCGAGACCATCGAGGGCGAGGCTCTCGGCCACTTCCTGCTTCACCTCCTTCACGAAGGCCTGGCGGTTTTCGTGAATGTGCTCGAGCGTCATCTTGGCAGCAGCGCCACCCATGGCATCGACGAAGCGGCCCTGGATCAGATCCTTCAGCTGCTCGGCGTTCATGGTGCGGTTGCCAAGACTGCGCGCGGCGGTAGCCACGGCATCGGTATTGGGCGCGACCCGGACGTAGAACTCCACCGTCAACTCGACGCGCATGCGATCCTTGGTGATCAGCGATTTCTCGCGGGCACGGGTCACCTCCAGCCGCAGGGTGTTCATGTTGACTTCCGTGAAGTCGTGAAGGATCGGCAACACCAGAGCGCCGCCGCCCATGACGACCTTTTCGCCACCGAAGCCAGTGCGCACGAAGCTCACGTCCTTCGTGGAGCGGCGGTAGAGCCAGTGCAGCAGATAGGCGGCGACAGCAATGACGATGGCCGCCAGGATGATGATGGCAATGACGTCTGCACCCTTCATGGACGTGTTCCTTTTGAATGAGCAGGGGTTTCAGGCGAGTGATGAAGTTCACGCATGCGCGTTCTCCTCGGTGACGAGAATGGCCGTCGTCAGGACCGCGACGCCAAAGGCCATTCGGTTGAGTATATCGGCCAGGTTGTAGGCCACCGACAGGCTGCCATCATCGGTCAAGCCGGCGAAAGCGGTCAGGAAATTGCCCAGCGGATAGATGGCCCAGCCGATCGTGACGATCAGCCTCAGCCAGAAATAGCCGCGGCGCAGGTGGTCACCCGTGGAAGTGCGCACCACATCGTCCATGTGGCCGAAGAAGAACTCTCCCAGCAGGTAGAGCCAGAAGACCAGCCCGATGAGGAAGGAGAGCGTGGGATGCATGATCTGCGCCTCGCCGAGATAGCGGACGAAGACCATCAGCACGGAAACCACCAGGAGGCGCCAGAACAATCCGGCTGACAGCTTGCCGGCCGTGCGAGCAAGGAAGAACAGCGCGACCACCTGCAACGGCATGGACACCAGCCAGCCCTCATAGTGGTAGACAACCGGCACGCCGTGGCCGGCAAGCCAGACATCGCGCGCCTCGTGGACAGCGCCTATGCCGACAAGCGCGGCGATGGCGCAGAGTGATACGGGTAGCCGCCAGTTGCGGCCGACCCAGGCCGTGCCAATCAGCAAAAGTACAGTGGTCGCGGCCAGGCCGAACAGGGCGATCGAGAAGCTCGCCGCAGTCAGGTCGGAAGTCTGATAGACCGCCATCGTCATTGTCTCCCTTCAAGGAAATCGTCGTGTCGCATTGCGTCCTCCTCAGATCTGCGTCCGGATGTGCGGCGACCGTGCATAGAGCGCCACCATGGGAAGAATGAGCAGGCCGAAGATGAACTGCTGCCATTTGAAATCGAGCCCGATGCCCACCAGGAAGCTCGAAAGCACCTGGAGCACGAGCACGCCGATTACGGTGAAACCGTATCCGCCGGCGCCGCCGAGCAACGAGGTGCCCCCGACCACGACTGCGGCAAGTGTGAGGAAAAGATACTGGTCGCCCACCCCGATGAAGCCGCCGCCGGACCAGCCAAGCAGCAGACCGCCGGTGAGCGCGGCAAAGAAGCCGGAGAGCGCGTACATGATCACCCAGTAGCGCATTTCCGAAATCATCACGCGGCTCGCCGAGGTGCGGTTCACACCCAGCGCATAGAGGTAGCGGCCATAGACGGTCGTTCTCAGCCCGATGATGAGAATGAGGGAAATCAGCGCCCAGATGGCGATTACCGGCGGGAAGGGCAGACCGAAGGTCGAGCCGTTCATGGCCGAGATATTGGAGAGCCACGGGGGAACCGTGCCGAACACGTTGCCGGAATAGGCAGAACCGATCGACGTGACGATCTGGACCCCGCCGGAGATGGCAAAGCCGGTGCCGAGCGTGACGATGAGTGCCTGACCCTGAAGACGATAACTCAGCAGCCCATTGATCACGCCGAAAATCAGGCCGGTGAGCAGCACGATCATCGTGGCAAGCCATGGCGGAACGCCAAGGCCGATCAGGTAGAGCAGGCCGACATTGGCACCGCCGATGATGAAGGGAATGGAAAGGTCAAGCCCGCCCAGCAGCGCGACCAGCGTCTGGCCAATCGATGCGATGCCAAGGAAGGAGGCGAAAAGCAGCATCGACTTGATGTTGTTACCGGAGGCAAACCCCTCGATGTTCATCGATCCCACGGAAAACAGGCCGGCGAGCACCATGATGCCGATGAAGGCTGACCGGTTCTGCTGGAATTGCCGACCGAGCGTCCGCGTCAGGACAAGGATGGCGAGCAGGATGGCGAGCGAGATGACATTCCAGATGCTGAAAAAGCCTTCGATCGACAAGGACAGCAAAAGGAAGGCGGCAAGCACCAGTGCCAGGCCGATGAGCGGCCAGCGATACTGCACCCATGCCTGGCGGAGCGGACCCGGTCCGTCCGGCATGACAGCTTCTCCTTCGAGGAACTGCCCGATGATATAGCGCCACGCCCAGACGAAAAGCGCGAGCGTCGCGATTGCTGACAGGATGACGACCTGTACCGCCATGCCCTGGGCAAAGCCGAAGCCAGCCCCCAGTCCTGCCAGGATAGTGCCGATGACCAGGCCGAGGATACGCGCGGGGAGGCTGATCTGTTGCAGCTTTTCCATCAGTCTACGGCCTCCGTGTCACGGGAACTGCTATTTTCATGAATGACATAGGTGCCGCCCAGAACCAGGGCCCCGATGATCACCGCAACGGCCGGACCGATGCTCTTGCGGCTCGACTGGCTGAGCGCGATTCTGAGGAACACGGCGATGATGACGAGAAGGATGGCAAAGAAGGCCAGCGGCGCCGCTTCCAGCAGCAATGCGAGCGTTTCGGGCGACAGGGTGGAGATTTCGAGCGGACCGGTCAGAGCGGCCTGCATGTCCATCGGCCCGGGCACGTAGGCGGGCGCCGCGCCAAGGCTCGCATAATCGAAGGTCGCGTGCAGGATGATGCCGAGCACCACCACCGAAAGGGCGACGAAGTAAAGCAGCGGCGAGAAGTTGCGGATGTAGCGCTGGATCACCGGAATGAGCAGCGTCAGCAACAGCGAGATGACCAGGATTGCGCCGTAGGCAAGGTTGGTCACGAAGCTCTGCACGGCTCCGAAGTTATAGGTCGAGAGGACATAGGTGATCATGTAGAGGTTAAGCGCGCCGAGCGCCGAGCCGAATACGCCGCCGCGTCCACCTGCAAGGGACGCCCCCCCGAGTACCAGCGCAGTCACCGCAATCAGCGTGTAGGTCGTGCCCTGCGACGGGTCCCCGGACGAGATCAGCGCCGTGAAACAGATCGAGGCCAGTCCGGCAAAGGCGCCGGAGATGAGGTGGGCGCCGATGCGCACCACGGTGATCGGCACGCCGGAGGTGTAGGCCGCGCGCTCGTCCGAGCCCATCAGCCGCAGATGCGTATAGAAGGCGGTGGTGGTGAACAGCAGCCAGGCAACCGTCGCCAGAATCAGGATGATCAGCACCGGCGAGAAGATCGAGGTGCCATAGCCCCATTCGGCCATGAAGGACGGCGCCATCCCGCCTGGGCGTGGCAAGATGACCAGGTTGATGCCTGACAGCGCGAGATAGCCGGACAACGAGACAATGATCGGCTGCACGCGGACATAAATGACGATCAGCGCGAAAATCAGCTGGTAGGCAGCGCCGACAGCCATGCAGTACAGGAAGACCGGAATGGGATTTTCCAGCATGCCGGCGGCCGTCAGTTGGATCATCGTGACGTTGATGAAACCGATCAGCGGGCCAACTGACAGATCGACCGTGCCGCGGCCGGAAATGGTCGATGCCATCAGCGCATAGGTGGCAAGGATCAGCGGTGTGACCACGATGATCGCTGCCCCGATGCCGGAGGCCGTCATCAGGGTTGGCGTACGCAGCACCGCGATGGACAGCAGGGCAAAGAACAGCGTGATCGGCATCAACAGGTAAGGATTGGACCGTGCCCCCTGCAAGTCGGCTTTTGCCGCTGCCTGCGGCGATGTCTCGGTAACGGGAAGGCTCATTGCCGCCCTCCTTCGATCCGTGCGCCATTCTCCCCGAACTCGACGATCCTGATCGGCTTGACGGATGGCGCAGCGTTCGGCCGAAGCCCTGGCCTGCCCGGCGAGACCGCCACGGCATCGTCCGCAGACCGTGGGGCAACCGTTGCCAGCACCTTGGGATTGAGATGATCGGGGACATTTACACGGGCACTCAGACCGTCCTCGAGAACCGGAGCGCTGCCCGATCCAGCCGATGCGGGCGCGCCGGGACGAAGACCGTACGAAGATGTCAGCCCCTGGCCGCCGGTATGGCCGAACATCGCTTCCAGCACACGCTTCGGCTCCAGTCCCTGTCCGTCGAAGGCATCGAAGGGCGCGCCATCGCGGAACACGATGACTCGTGTGGCAAAGCCGAGGAATTCCTCGATTTCGGACGAGAGATAGATGACCCCCCTGCCCTCTTCGGCGTAGGTGCGCAAGTGCTTGTAGAGCTCGGCCTTGGCGCCGACATCGATCCCGCGTGCCGGGTCATTGAGGATGATCACGTCGGGCCGCATGGCAAAGCCGCGCCCGATCAGCACCTTCTGCTGATTGCCGCCCGAAAGGGAGGTAATGCGATCTTCCTTCACGCCAAACTTGATCAGCAGATTTTCAGCTTCCCTTTTGAAAAGAACGGAAAGCGTCGAGCGGTCGATGAAGCCGAGAATGCCGCCACGTTTCTTCTCGCGATACAGCGGCATCACCAGGTTTTCGAAGATGGAAAGCGATGCGAAGATGCCCTCGCGCTTGCGGTCGCCGGAGACATAGGCGACCTTTCCCGCGACGGCTTCGGCAAGGGTGCGCACGGGCGACCAGGCACCATCACGGCCCGCCACCTGCACCAGTCCCTCGCTGGCAGCCATCACGCCAGCCAGGATGCGAACAAAGGCATCCTGGCCCTGCCCGTCGAGACCGGCGACACCGACAACCTCGCCGCGGCGCAGGTCGAAATCGAAGGGCTTCGAACCGGGCCAGACGACCAGTTTTCTCGCCTTCATGGCGCGTTCTGCCGTCTTCGGCACCGGCACTGCCGCCTGGCCATTCTTGTCCGAGCGATCCTCGCCGGTCATCAACCGGAGCAGGTTCTTCTCGGTAATGTCGGCCTTTTCCAGCACGCCGACATCGCGACCGTCACGAAACACGGTGGCACGATCGGAAATGCGGACAAGCTCGGCAATGCGATGGGTCACGATCAGGATCGTCGTTCCGCGGTCGCGCAAGGCGCGCATTCTGGAGAACAGCCGCTCGGTGGAGTCAAAATCAAGGGCCGCGGAGCTCTCGTCCAGGATCAGGATCTTTGGCTCGGAAAGAAGCGCGCGGGCAATCGTGATCCACTGCTTGAGCCCGAGCGGCAGCGTGCCGACCACGGCATGGGGGTCCACCGGCTCGCCGGACAGCTCTTCCATCAGCTCGGCCGCACGCGCCACCTTCCGCTCCTGCGAGAGCGTCTTGGTAAACAGCCGGTCCGATCCCATGAAAATGTTGTCGACAACCGAGCTTTCATCCGCGACCAGCACTTCCTGGTAAACGGTCGATATCCCGAGCGCCCGGCTCTCGGCCGGTGTGGAGGGCGTTTCTCCGAGGATGGAAACTGTTCCACTGTCTACGGGCAGTATGCCCGAGACGACCTTGGCCATGGTGCTCTTGCCGCAACCGTTTCCGCCAACGATGGCATGTATCTCACCAGCCCGGGCAGAAAAGGAAGCGCCATCGAGCGCCCGGGTCGGCCCGAAATACTTTTTCACGCCGCGCACCAGGATAGTCTCCCGGCCGGCAGGCTCTGCGATATCTGGGACGGAGAACGTCATGGATCTACCCATCTGGCCGGAGTGCGACCGATGAAACGAATGAACAGTCAGGGAAGGGGCGTCATTGGCGGGGTAGCCGCGCCACTGCGGCGCGACTACCCCGTCATTGTCAGGGCTTGTAGGCGCGAGGATCGGCCGGCCGCAGGAAGAAGTCGTCCAGGTAGGACGGATCGTAACCCCAGCCCTTGGCGCCGACCTTGAGCCATTCGGCGCTGTCGAGATTGCAGTTCTCGTCCATTACCTTGGTGAGATCGTCATAGGTGAGCTTCACCGGATCGACGAGGACCGACTGAATCTTCGGGCCCTGGCCTTGAAGCGTGCGCATCATGATGTGCCACATCAGCTGGATATCGTCGGCTGCAGGCCACAGCTGGTAGGAGGCGTTGATGTATTCCGGGTTCTTGCGCCAGTAGCACAGCGCACCGAGTTCCCCCCCGATCGCCACCGGAATTTCGCCACGGCCAGCCTGCTGAACGGCGCGCAGAACACCCATTTCAGCGGCGGACTGCACGACGATGCCGTCCAGCTTGCCGGGATTGGTGGCAAGCCATTTTTGCACTTCGCCCTGGGCCACCTGGTCGGTCCACATGCCGGCGACCGAGCCGACGACCTTGATGTCCGGCGACGATGCAAGACCGGCGAGAACGCCACGATTCTGGCTGTCGGAGCCCGAGGTGCCGGGAATGCCCTCGACGACGAGCACGTTGCCCTTGCCACCCAGCTGGTCAACCATGGCCTTGCCGATCTCGTAGCCGCCAACCTGATAGTTTACCGAGGAATTGATGGCGTATTCGGAGGTCAGGTAACCGGTCATCGAGAAGACCGGCACGCCCTTGTCGGCGGCATACTTGACCGACGCATTGAGGGCCGTCGGGTTGGAGCAGCACAGGATGATGGCATCGGCGCCCTGATCCACCAGCTGGCGGATCTGCTGGATCTGCGTGGAGTCGTTCAGGTTGGACTGCGTAACGATCACTTCAGAAAGAAGTCCGAGCTTCTGCCACTCCGGCACGATGACCTTCTGCAGCTCGTCCATGGCAGCCGCACGCCACGTATTGCCGGCATAGGAGGAGGCATAGCCGATCTTCCACGGCGGGCCCTTCTTCGCCTTGAAATCCCTCCACTTGCTCGGCCCGATGGGCTGCATCGGATCGAGCATTTCCTTGTTGTAGAGCCTCTTGGCCACATCGGGTTTCAACTCGTCGACGCCCTCGGCAAAGGCTCCGGTAGCGGCAACAGCGAACATCGCGGCCGTGCAGAGTATTCTCGTTAGCATTTCAACTCTCCTCCTAGTTGCAGTCTTGATCATTCAGTCATGCGTTTAGTCGTAGAAATCCTGCGGGGACTTGCGGAAACCGGGCCACGTCACCGGATCGTGGCCGGTGACCACCATGGCATTGGTGTCGTGCGCAATGCGCCGCAGCTTGGCCACGGAATCGGCGGCCTGTGCCGACGATACGACGAGCCCCGGAAGGGCCCTGTTCTCCCAGTGGTCCACCGTATAGGCCGCATCGATGGTCAACAGGATCGGGCCGCTCTCCGGCAGTGTGATCAGGAAGGACTGGTGCCCCGGCGAATGGCCCGGCGTGAAGATCATCCGCACCGTCCCGTCGCCGAACAGGTCGTAATTGTCGGTGAATTCGCCCCCCAGGAACTTCCAGTTCAGGCCCGGTCGATCGAAATCGGCGCGGATATAGGCGCCGGCCGAAAACCAGTGCGGCTTGAAGGCGTAGTCATATTCAATGCGCTGGACGATGTGCTGCGCTTTCGGGAAGCGCCCGATGGCGCCTGTATGATCGAGATGCAGATGCGACTGCACGACGTAACGAACATCCTGCGGATTGATGTCGATCATCTTCAACTGATCGACGCAGTTCTCCGAGACCGCCATCACGGGATCATAGGCATCCACGACCGAGCCCCAGTGGCCGCGCTTGTCGATGGCGGTTTCCACCGCATTGCCGCCATCGATAACGACAAGACCCTGCGGATGCCTGATCAGGAACCACGGCACGGGAATTTCGAAATCATCCTCGCCCTGGTTCATCTTGATGTACTTGGTCTTGGTCTTCAGGGTTCCCGTCTGGAACATGTGCAATTCGATCCCCGAAGACTTGCGCCGCGAGCGCGACGCCTCCTTCGGGGCCGGGGAGAAACTGGGGCGCGGTGCCAGCGACGAGGTGTTGGTTGGCCGCGAGGGGGACGAGGCATCGGTTTCGATGCGGCGCCCCTTGTCGTCGAATTCAATGATCTTCATCGTTCAATACCCGCTTTCGGAATCGGCTTCAGGTGCGCGCTTCAACAAGACGAAGCGCCTCTTTCAAATAGACTGCGAAGAGCGGATAGTTTTCGGACATCGGGAAGTGACCGATGTCCTCCATCTCGATGTAGATGCCACCGGGAATTTGGCGGGCGGTGTTTTCGGTGGCTTCCGGCGGCGTCAGGTAGTCGTAGGTTCCAGTCATCATGATAACGGGGCACCGCTTCGTATCGATATTGCCGAGCTTGCCCCTGAGATCATGGTCGATCGAGTAGAAGAACAGGTCGCCTTTGAAGACCTCGGAACCCTGGGTGTAATAGTGCCATGTCAGCCAGCGATCCATGTCCGGGCTCTGCGGAGCCATGAGGTCCCACACGCCGCTGGCGCAGACCTGCGCCGCGTTGGCATGGGGATGCCGCCACCAGTCCAGATAGAAGCCAGGCGCGTGTTCCGCCGCCTCGACGGGAATGACCGCGCGGAACTTGTCCGGGTGATGAAGCGCCAGTTGCAGGGCCACGTTGCCACCAAAGCTTGATCCCATGAAGATGGGACGGTCGAGCTCGAGCGCATCGCAAAGCGTGATGATGAAGTTCATGTAGTGGCGCGCGGTCAGCGTATACTCTTCCTTCCACCACTCCCGATTGAGTGGCGGGTCAGTCTTTCCATGCCGCGCCAGGTCATAGGCGATGACGTCGTAGCGGTCCGTGATCGTCTCGTCCTCGAGAAGGCCGCGCCATTGGTGGTTATGGCAACCGGCCGTATGCTGACAGACAAGCGGGATGCCCGTGCCGTTCCTGAGGTAGAAAACCTTGTATTCGTAGCCGTCCACATCGATTGTGACGTAACGGCCTATAACGGGTGAGTGCTTCGCCATTCCGGATTTCCTATAAGTGATGGGACGTCATCAGACCGGCACGCCGACCTTGCGAAGCAGCTCGAACTGGACGGTGAAGTTGCGCAGATTCTGGAACATCGCGAGAAGATTGCCTTCGATCTTCAGGTCGCGACGAAAGCTCGCCGACCAGATGCCGTGATACATCGGCTCCGGAACAGGCTTGGCGAACTCACGCCATGTGGCGGGGCTCGCTCTCAATGCAAAATCATAGGAATCAAGTGGTTGCGGATCCGTGTTGATGCGGTAGACCTTACCGTCCACCATCTCCACGATCACCTTCTGGACCCCCATGTCCCACAGATAGCTGCACGTGAAATACCGCGCCATGGCACCGATCGTCGGGTCCCGGTCCGAGGCCTCGCCGAAACGGACCGCCCAGTCGCGCACGCTCATGACCATGCCTAAAGCCTCCACCGCTGTTCCATTCTGCTCGAAGCACCGGCATAGGCGCTTTCCGCATTTCAATCTATGTTCAGTATCTTGAACACTTTTCAGTGGACGGGACGCTAATCGCCATAATATATAGATGTCAAGAAAAAAAGCAGTTCCTCGTTGAAAGCTTCCGGATCTCTTCATGGCCACCAGCGACAGCAAGCAGCAACAGACGCCTGCACTGGAAAAGGGCGCCCGCATCCTTGATCTCGTTGCGAGATCAAGGGGCTTTCTCAGCCTCTCGGATCTCTCGCGGGAGTTGAAGATCGCCCCATCCAGCGTCCACTCGCTCTGCCACACGCTGGTCGGGCTGGAGCTGCTCATCAGGCGCACCGACCAGACATTCCAGCTCGGGCCGCATGTGATGCGCTGGTCGAACGCCTTCACCCTGCAATCCGACGTGGCCACCGAGTTTGCCGCGATCTGGGATCACGAACCGGCCCTTCCCCGCGCAACATTCACGCTGACGGTCCAAGACGGCACCGAAGTGGTCTATATCGCGGCACGCAATTGGGAGGGGTTCCGCACTGCGATCGAGTTTCGCGTGGGCATGCGCCTGCCCGCCGCCTTCACGGCGACGGGGAAAGCGTTTCTCAGCCACATGAGCGACCATGAAATCCGCCGCCTCTTCGCCGATGGCCTGCCGGCGGCAAGAACCGTCCGGAGCGTGCAGAATGTGGACGCGCTGCTGCTGGAATTGCGCGACATCCGCCGCGATGGCTACAGCTGCGACGAAGAGCAGATTGCTGACGGCATGGTGTGTTTCGGAGCGACCGTGCTGGACGCACAGCACCGGCCGATCGCCGGAGTTGCCGTCAGTCTCGCTTCTGATTCCGACGCCATGGCCGATCGTGCATCGATCATTGCAAACGTGCTGGGGATGGCGGCCCGCCTCTCCCATCGCATGGGCGCCGATATCGCCCGGTCCGGCGAGACGACCGCCAGGCTGCGCCGGGATCCATTCTAAAAAATGAGATTCTTTGGTAAGTTCCAGCAGGGCTGAGGCCTTATCAGCTACCTCTCATGGTGACATGATCCCCCACGGGAAGGCGCAAGGTCGGCATGACGACGCGACCGCGCAAGCCCGGCCTTGGGAGGGGATCAATGCTGCACTTCAGTCAGGACAGATGTTCGAATGCTGCGCGGATGACGAAACTGCCGGCCTCGCGGAGACGGCTTGTCAAGACCGACGCGGGGGTCTTGGACGTGCTGGATATCGGTAGCGGACAGACGCACGCTATCATTCTCATCACGCACGGGCTCGGCAGCCTGGAGTCGTTCCAGGAAGTCGCGGAAGGGCTGGAAACGAGATTTCCAGGCAAGCGCATCATTGCCTATTCACGCCCCGGCCGCGGTCGCAGCGAGGGTCCGAACCGGCTCGAGCCCGCCGACTACCTCTCCTTCGAAGCTTGCCTGACCATTCCGGCAATCATGCGTGCGCTGGGCCTCGTCTCCGCCGATTTCGTAGCCCACAGCGACGGCGCGGCAGTTGCCATGCTGTTTGCCTGCATGACACCCTGGATGGTCAACCGAATTGTTGCCATCGCTCCGCAGGTCTGTGCCGATCCGCAGTATGTCGCATCGACCGCGGCTCTACGCGCGGCTCAGAATCTGCCCGAGGCGCTCGAACGACTTGGAGCGACCCACCTCGATCCAGCGCTGGCCGTGCATTATTGGACCATGGCCCGGTTGGCCCTTTGCGCCAACCCCGATTATGTCCTCGACCGCCTCCAGAAGCTGAATGCACCTCTCCTGCTGATCCAGGGCCTGAAGGACGATCTTGGCGCTCCTCAGCAGATGTCCGCCATTTCTGCGCGCGTGCCGGGCCAGATGAACTGGGTGATCCTTCGCCAGGATGGCCACTACCCGCAGCATGACAGCACCGACGTGGTGCTGGACATGATTTCCGGACACCTGAAGCAGCCAGTAGCAAATATCCGAACGGAGCGCCTCCTGGCGCATGCAGCAATCTGAATGGCAGATCAGCGTTCTTTCCAATCCGCCCGCCGCATCGGGGTCTCAGCCGACCACCTCGGCTCCAAGCCGCTGCGAAAGCCGGGATGCAACACTGCATACATTGGCGGAGAAAGCTGCACGGTCATCCGCCGACAGATCTTCGGAATCCACGCTGATCAAGACCGCAGCAACCGGGCGGTTGAGCGAGTTGACGACTGCGGCGGCGAAATTCGTGACGCCACGCTGACATTGGCCAATCTCGACAGCAACGCCCTCGATCCTGATCTGGCGAAGCTCGGAACCGAGCGCTTCTACCCCCGCCACCGAATTTTCCGTAAGTGCCTCGGGGAAGCGCGCATTGAAGACCCTTTGGACCTCGTGATCTGGCCAACGCGCCAGGATCGCCTTGCCGGCAGCGCAGAAGGCGGCAGGCAAACGCATTCCGGGCCTGACGGCAAAGCGCGCCAGGGCGTTGGTCTGGCGGGCGGCGATGAACACCACGTCGACGTCGTCCAGAATACACAGGGAGACGACGGAATCGCTGACCTCCCCGGATTGATCCCAAATCGCCGCGAACTCCACCGCGATATCGGTCTGCCGCTCGAAAGCGTTGGACCATTTCACGATATGCGGACCCAGAACGAAAGTCTGGTCCGGACGGCGGATGAGCAAGCCGAGCTGCGCCAGGGTGGTGCAAAGCCCATGCACGGTACTCTTGGGAAGCGCGGTTGCACGCGCGAGGTCGGAAACGGTGGGATACCGTTTGGCACCGGAAACGATGTCCAGGATGATAGACGCCCTTTCCACCGCAGGAACCAGCTTCTGCCGCAGGGTCTCCTCTTCGCCCAACTGGTTCCTCCCGGATCGCTTGTCACTGTCGATATCCTATCACTTCACCCATCGGGCAAGTCAATTCGCCTTGACCGCACTTGCCTTGGTCGAGCTCTTTTTCAAACCGGGAATCTTGCTATAGTGACATCATGACGGCAGCTGTACGTGTCATGTTGGGTAGTTTTGGCCGGGTTGCGCTCGTCGAACTGGGGCATTGCCTGGTACGACATGCGCATCCCCATTACCATATGCTGTTCAAGGTGGCCGGCGCGGATACCAATTTCATTGTCGATGACAAGCTGACCCCCCTGACGGATGGCTCCGCTGTACTCGTCGATGCGTGGCGCCCGCACGAATTCGTCTACCGTCCCGGACAGCCTTCGACGCAGATCCTCGCACTCTACATGGATTCCGATTGGCTGGCCTCACTCGGCGCCGATAGCGGCGAAACAAACCCGCTGCATTTCTTCAGATCCGCTGCAGGTCACGTTTCCCAGTCCAGTCATCGCATCCTAATGGCGATCGTGGAATGCATGAATGGCACCTCACCTTCGAAGGCCGATACCGAATTTCTCCTGAGCCAGCTGGTGCTCTCCATTCTTTTTCAGCCTTCATGGTCGGACAATGCCCCGTCGCAAGCTGGAAGGCTCAACCTCGTCGACTGGCGCATTCGCAAGGCTGTCAAATACCTTCAGCACAGTCACGGCGACTTCGAAACGATCGCGGACGTCATTGCGGAAATGGGCATGAGCCGGGCGAATTTCTTTCGCCAGTTCAAAGCCTGCACCGGCATGTCCCCGGGCCTGTTCCAGAACGTGGTTCGCCTTGAGCAAGCCATCCGGCTTACGATCGATTCCCAGGACAGCTTGAGCGCTGCGGCAAGCAGTCTCGGCTTCTCAGATCCCGCTCATTTCAGCCGCTTCTTCCGGAACCACACTGCCGTCTCTCCACGGCTCTACCGACAGGGTGCATCCGATCTATTGGCACGTTAGGCTCTGCCATCCGCCGACCGCCATCAGCTTGATGAAGGATGCCGGCCCTTGACCGGGCGAGACACGCACGGCGCTGATCCATTCGGATGTTGTGACCCATTTCGCGCGGCCCTCAAAGTGCAACCGGCCAGTCTCCTGAACCAGCCGAACTGCGTGTCTTTGCGGGAGAGATCCAGCCCAACCTGCTGTTTCATTGTGATGTCCTCCCCTTCTCAGCGGGAACAGAGTGCCGTCGTCGGGGTGACCGGGATATGCCGGCAGCAATTGCGTCGCCATGCAGAGACGCCAGACAGGGCGCCCTGCCCGGCGTAGGCGTCAATCCCGACCCGGCCAGCCGAATTGCCGCGAACGCCATCCGAACACGCGGGGCTTTCAAGGCCTCCATGGATTGACAAATCGAATATAAGAAACGATATGAATCGCTTGCGCCCCTGATTGTACAGGGTTTGCTTTTCTGCGGCCCCTACGATGCAACTCACACAGTTCTCTGACTACGCACTTCGTCTCATGATGGTTGTCGCTTGCAAGAAGGGCGAACTCATCACGATAGAAGAGGCCGCAGTTACTTACGGCATTTCTCGCGCACACCTGATGAAGGTCGCTCAATTGCTTGTAAGGCAGGGTTTCCTGATCTCGGTTCGCGGGCGTTCAGGCGGCTTGACACTTTCGAGGCCGCCGGCAAGCATTTTGATCGGTGACATCGTGCGGGCGACCGAAACCGATTTCGCGATGGTCGAATGCATGCAGCGCGGCAATCGCTGCAAGATCACGCCGGCGTGCCGCTTGCGCGGGATTCTTGGCGATGCCGTTGCCGCCTTCCTGAACGTGTTGGATCGCTTTAGTCTTGAGGACTTGCTCCTGTCGCCTGAGGATTTCGGATTTCCTGCTGCGGCTTGAGACGTGATGGGCTGCCCACCTACCGATAGCTAGCCCTGTGCCCTGACTGCGTGAAGGCATCGGATGAGACTACCCGCCAGTTCCTGCGCACGGAGCTTGGTCTCCTCGTTCCTCGCCCTGTCCGAGAAATCCAGATAAAAGTCCAACAGAAACTGGCAAAGTGGCAGCAGACCTCCAGCGACGCGGTCAGAAACCGCTCCAAGCGACGGACAGGGGGATAGCGGCGGCACCAAGAGCTCCCGGCTTCTTTGTCGGGCCTCGCTGGCCAGCGCCGCCAATTGCTCTGCTTCCTTGCCCGTGGAGCGGAGAGCCCGTTCCTCCAGCAATTGCGAGAGCCGCGCTTCGAGGCTCGATGGCGTGGTGCCGGCGCCACTCACAGCAAGGTTTCGCTCATCGTGAAACGCAAGGCGCCGTGCTCGCCTGAGCGTCGCGACATGAGCCAGTTCCTCCCTCGCCATGCGCTCGGCGGCGTGGCGGATATCGTCGTTTTGCGCATGCGCCGCGACATAGGTCCAGAAGACGAAGGCGCGCTCCTCATTGCGCACCGCAGTGGAAAAGGCGCGGTAGGAACTGAGCAATTCGGGCGCGACGAGGAACGCACCCTCGTCATCGAACATCGGCGGCAGTTGAGGCACGGCGGGTGGAGTAGCGAGGTGCGCCCGCCCGATCCAGCGCTCGACATTGCCGAGATGCCCTTCTTCCTCCGCCCTCAGCGCCTCGAAGACCTCGGCAAGATCTGGACGGTCCTCGTGTCGCATGCGCTCAGCAAGCGCCACATAGCCGGCGATCGCCTCCTGCTCCATCGCCCGGGCGAGCGCCAACAGCTCGTCCATCGACTTGACGGCCCAGGGCTCGCCTCTGTTGTCCGTCATGACACTCCTCCAGATTGATCTCTCAGGCCTTCACTCGACCATTTACATCATGCCTAATAGATACATGTGTTATATTTGATTTGAATCAACGAGTTTTTGCATTAGCCTGAATAAACACCGCTTTGCCCCACGGGGCGGACCCCTGAAAAAGACGAGGCCGATGACAGAGCGCGCGACACTTCAGCACCGCATTCCTTCACTTCCGGCCTTGTCTGCGCTTGTCGTGGTCGTCCTGCTGGCGATCATTTCCTTCGCGTCACCCGGCCATGCCGCAGGCCAGCTTGCCGCCTATCTGGAAAAGGTCGAGCCGGGCGAGCTGTTCGACGGAGCCGACCGGTTCGGCGAGCTCAGCGGCGATCCGGCGATCGCGCCGGTCACGCGCGGTGACGAACTGCTCGGCTATGCCTATCTCAATTCCGACTTCTCCAGCTCCATCGGATATTCGGGCAAGCCGATCCATATCGTCGTCGGCATCGATCCAAAGGGCGTGATCCGCGGCTTCAAGCTGGTCGACCACAAGGAGCCGATCGTCCTGATCGGCATTCCGGAGGAAAAGGTCGTCGCCTCCATGAATGCCCTGATCGACAAGGACATGGGCCGCGTCGCCTCGGGCGCCGAGCGCCCGCCGCAGGTCGACATCGTCAGCGGCGCAACCGTCACCGTGCTGGTCATGGGCGACAGCGTGTCACGCGCCGCCGTTCAGCTCATTCGCAGCAATCGCCTCGGCGTGGACCTGGCGACCGGCGTGGCGGCCGCGACCGAAATTCGCAAGCTCGACCTGTCAAAGACCGAAACCGGCGACTGGCAGACGCTGCTCGGCGACGGCTCGGTACGCAGCCTGCGCATGACGGTCGGCGAGGTCTCCGACGCCTTCCGCCAAGCGGGACAGACGATCTCGGCCGACAAGCCGGAAACGAAGACGCCACAGGACCGCTTCATCGACCTCTATCTCGCCCCTGTCAGCGTTCCGGCGATCGGCCGGTCCCTTCTCGGCGACGCCGCCTATGACCGTCTGGCCCACAAGCTGAAGCCCGGGCAGTCGGCCATTCTCGTCGCCGGCGAAGGCGCCTATTCGTTCAAGGGCTCGGGCTATGTGCGCGGCGGCATCTTCGACCGGATCGAGCTGCTGCAGAGCGGCCAGGGCGTGCGCTTCCGCGACCGGGACCATACCCGCATTCCCGCCCTTGCCGCCGACGGCGCGCCGCGCCTGCGTGAAATCGCGCTCTTCGTCGTGCCGACCGAATTCGTCTTCGACGTCACCCAGCCGTTCGAATTGCAGATGCTCGTGCAGCGCAGTGCCGAGGGGCGCAACAAATCGGTGCTGCCCTACAACCTTTCCTACATCCTGCCCGACAAGTATGTGACCGTCGAAAAGCTCGCAGCACCGGCCGCCCCCCCGGCCGCGGCCGTTCCGGCGGCAGGGGCCGATCAGGCGCCGGCTCCCGGCGGCGACAGGCTGACCGACCAGCAGGTCGCAGACGGCCAGCCGCTGTGGATGCGCATCTGGGACATGAACCGCATCAACATCGGCATCACCATCGCCGCGCTCCTCGTGCTGACCGGCATCTTCTTCTTCCAGGACTGGCTGGTGAAGCGCCCGGTGCTGTTTGCCTGGGTTCGCCGCGGCTATCTCCTGTTCACGCTCGTCTGGCTCGGATGGTACGCCAATGCCCAGTTGTCGGTGGTCAATGTCCTGACCTTCGCCAATTCGCTGATGACGGGCTTCAACTGGGAATTCTTCCTGTCGGCGCCGCTGATCTTCATTCTCTGGGCCTCGGTCGCTGCCGGGCTGCTGTTCTGGGGCCGCGGACCGTTCTGCGGCTGGCTCTGCCCCTTCGGCGCGCTGCAGGAGCTGACCAACAACGTCGCGCAATGGCTGAAGGTGCCGCAGATCCGCCTGCCCTGGGGCCTGCACGAACGCCTCTGGCCGATCAAGTACATCATCTTCCTTGGGCTTTTCGGTCTGTCGCTCTATTCGCTGGCGCTCGCCGAAATGTTCTCGGAGGTCGAGCCGTTCAAGACCGCGATCGTGCTGAAATTCGCCCGCGAATGGCCCTTCGTCATCTTCGCGCTCACCATGCTGTCGGCCGGCCTGTTCATCGAGCGCTTCTACTGCCGCTATCTGTGCCCGCTTGGTGCCGCACTCGCCATCCCCGGCCGCATCCGCATGTTCGAATGGCTGAAGCGCTATCCCGAATGCGGTTCGCCCTGCCAGCGCTGCGCCAAGGAATGTCCCGTCCAGTCGATTCATCCGGAGGGGCAGATCAACGTCAACGAGTGCATCTACTGCATGCACTGTCAGGAACTCTACCACGACGACCACCGCTGTCCGCACATGATCCAGGTGCGGCTGAAGCGGGAGAAGTTCTCCGCCCTTTCGACGTCGACGTCCCGGGGCGAGGCCCCGGCCAAGGTCGCCGTCACCCACAATGGCGCTCCGATCGGCAAAGCCGGCGGCGCGACCGAACAGACTGCGTGATCAACCAACCAAGGAGAGGCAATCATGTCAAACGAAGAGAACCAGATGCGCTTGAACCGGCGCCAGATGCTGGGTTCCACGGCTTTCGTGGCGGCAGCGGGTGCAGCGACCGTCGGGGGAGCGATCAGCCTCACCGGTGGCTCGGCGACGCCGGCGGCAGCTCAAGGCTCGGATGAGCACAGCTATGAAGTGAAGCCCGGCGAACTGGATGAATATTATACCTTCTTCTCCAGCGGTCAGTCAGGCGAAGTCCGCATCGTCGGCCTGCCGTCGATGCGCGAACTCATGCGCATCCCCGTATTCAACCGCTGCAGCGCCACCGGCTGGGGCCTGACCAACGAGAGCCGCAAGGTGCTGTCCGAGGGCATGCTGCCGGAAGACCGCGAATTCATGGCGGATCGCGGCGGCATCTTCATGAACGGCGACCTTCACCACCCGCATCTCTCCTTCACCGACGGCACCTATGACGGCCGCTATCTCTATGCCAACGACAAGGCCAATACGCGCGTCTGCCGCATTCGCCTCGACGTCATGAAGTGCGACAAGATCATCCAGCTGCCGAACCAGCACACGGTTCATGGCCTGCGCGTGCAGAAATATCCGAAGACCGGCTATGTCTTCTGCAACGGCGAAGACCGCGTGCCGATCCCGAACGACGGCAAGATCCTCGACGACCACAAGCAGTACCACGCCATCTTCACCGCCGTGGACGGCGAGACGATGAAGGTCGCCTGGCAGGTCATGGTCGACGGCAATCTCGACAATGTCGACGCCGACTATCAGGGCAAATACGCGTTTGCGACCTGCTACAACTCGGAGGAAGGCGTCAATCTCGCCGAGATGATGGGCAACGAGCAGGACTGGATCGTCGTCTTCAATCTGAAGCGGATCGAGGAAGCCGTGGCCAAGGGCGACTTCAAGGAAATGGGCGGCGTCCCCGTCATCGACGGCCGCCACGGTTCGCCCTATACGCGTTACATCCCCGTCTCCAACAGCCCGCACGGCATGAACACAGCCCCCGACGGCATCCACATCGTCGCCAACGGCAAGCTGTCGCCGACCGTCACCGTCTTCGACGTGCGCAAGTTCGACGACCTGTTCGACGACAAGATCAAGCCGCGCGACTGCGTTGTCGCCGAGCCGGAACTGGGCCTCGGACCGCTCCACACAGCCTATGACGGCAAGGGCAATGCCTACACCACGCTGTTCATCGACAGCCAGGTCTGCAAGTGGAACATCGAGGACGCCAGGAAGGCCTATGCCGGCGAGAAGGTCGATCCGATCCGCCAGAAGCTCGACGTGCACTATCAGCCGGGCCACAATCACACCTCGATGGGCCAGACCAAGGAAGCCGACGGCAAGTGGCTGATCTCGCTCAACAAGTTCTCCAAGGACCGTTACCTGAACGTCGGTCCGCTGAAGCCGGAGAACGATCAGCTGATCGACATTTCCGGCGACGAGATGGTCATCGTCCACGACGGCCCGTCCTTCGCCGAGCCGCATGACGCCACCATCGTCCATGCCTCGAAGATCAACCCGGTGCATGTCTGGGATCGCAATGACCCGTTCTTCGCCGATGCGGTCGCCCAGGCCAAGATCGACGGCGTCGACCTGATGGCCGACAGCACGGTCATCCGCGACGGCGACAAGGTCCGTGTCTACATGACCTCGGTCGCTCCGGCCTTTGGTCTGGAAAGCTTCCAGGTCAAGCAGGGCGACGAAGTCACCGTCTACGTGACCAATATCGACGAGGTGGAAGACCTGACCCACGGCTTCGCCATCATCAACTACGGCATCAACATGGAAGTCGGCCCGCAGGCCACCGCCTCGGTCACCTTCAAGGCCAACAAGCCGGGTGTCTGGTGGTATTACTGCTCGTGGTTCTGCCATGCCATGCACATGGAGATGAAGGGCCGCATGTTCGTCGAACCCAAGGCGGCATGATGATTGCTCGTCTCCTGACGACACGACTTGGAATGGCGGCCGTCCTGGCCGCCATTCCAGCCATGGCCAGTGCGGCGGACCTTGCGGTCTCGCCGACCGGTCCCGCATTGCAGGAAATCATCGCCGGGGCGACCGCCGGAGACGTGCTCGCCCTCGAGCCGGGCGCCTATGCCGGGCCGATCACCATCGACAAGCCGCTGGTCATTGCAGGCAAGCCGGGGGCGACGATTGCCGGCAACGGCAAGGGCAGCGTGGTAACGATCGGGGCCCCGGGCGTGACCGTGCGCGGGCTTTCCGTCAGCGGCTCGGGCCGCGATCTCACCACCCGCGATTCGGGCATCTATGCCGGCCAGGCGGCAACCGGCGCGATCATCGAGGACAACACCGTCACCGACAACCTGTTCGGCATCTACCTCTATGGCGCAGTGGACTCCGTTGCGCGCAACAACCGCATCACCGGCCTCCAGAGCGGACGCATGAGCGAGGCCGGCAGCGGTGTGACCATCTGGAATGCGCCGGGCGCCAAGGTGCTCGGCAACGACATCCGCTTCGGCCGCGACGGTATCGCCACCATGGCCAGCAAGCGCAACGTCTTCAGCCACAACCGGTTCAGCGACCTGCGCTTCGCCATTCACTACATGTACACGGACGACAGCGAAGTCACCGACAACGTCTCCACGCGCAATTCCGTCGGCTATGCGATCATGTATTCCAGCCGGCTGAAGATCATTGGAAATCTCTCCGACGGGGACCGCGACCACGGCCTGTTGCTCAACACCGCCAAGAGCTCGGAAGTGCGCGACAACACGGTCATCGGCCGGATGCAGCCGGTGGACCGCTGGCTTTCCGCAGGCACGCAATCGGGAGAACACGGCCTGCCGAAAACGGCGAACGATGCCGTCGTCGCGGCGAACGGCGAACGCCTCGGCCCGGAAAAATGCGTGTTCATCTACAATGCCAACAAGAACCGATTCTTCGACAACCTGTTCGAGAACTGCGCGATCGGCATCCATTTCACCGCAGGCTCGGAAGGCAACACGATGACGGGCAACGCCTTCATCAACAACCGCAACCAGGTCAAATATGTCGGCACGCGCTATCTCGACTGGTCGAACGAAGGTCGCGGCAACTATTGGAGCGACAATCCGGCCTTCGATCTCGACGGCGACGGTATTGCCGACAATCCCTATCGGCCGAACGATCTGATCGACCAGGTGCTGTGGACCTCGCCGCAGGCGAAGATCCTGATGTCGAGCCCCGCGGTCCAGGTGATCCGCTGGGCCCAGGCCCAGTTTCCGGCGCTCCTGCCCGGCGGCGTGGTCGACAGCCATCCCCTGATGGCGCCCATCGCACCGAAGAAGGCGATCCAATGACGGCGACGGTAACCACAGCCGGCGTGTCCAAACGCTATGGGGCGGTCCAGGCGGTGAAGGACGTGACCTTCACCTTGAACGCCGGCGAGACCATTGCCCTCGTCGGCCACAATGGCGCCGGCAAGACGACGCTGATCAAGCTCATGCTCGGCCTGATCCGTCCGACGACCGGAACCGTCAGCGTGCTCGGCGAGGATCCCGCCCGTGGCGATTTTCACGTCCGCCAGCGGCTCGGCTATCTGCCGGAGAGTGTATCCTTCCATATGGCGCTGACCGGACGGGAGACGCTCGCCTTCTATGCCAGGCTCAAGCGGGTGGAACTTTCTTCGGCCGATGCCCTTTTCGAGCGGGTGGGCCTGGCGCAGGAGGCGGCAGACCGTCCGGTGCGCACCTATTCCAAGGGCATGCGCCAGCGCCTCGGGCTTGCCCAGGCGCTGCTTGGCGATCCGCGCGTCCTCTTGCTCGACGAACCGACCAGCGGCCTCGATCCCGCGCTTCGACGCAACTTCTACGACCTCATCACCGATCTCCGCGCCGGCGGCGCGACGGTGCTTCTGTCGTCGCACGCGCTGACCGAACTTGAGGATCGGGCCGATCGCGTCATCATCGTCAATCGCGGCATCAAGATCGCCGACGGTACGCTCGACGAGCTGCGCCACATCGCCCGGCTACCGACCCGTATCGGCGTCAGGCTGGCCAACGACGATTCGGCTCCCGGCTGGACCCGGGGCGGCACCGACTGGAAGCGGACGGCAGCAGGTCTATTCGAGGCCGACGTGGCGCCCGAGGACAAGATCGCGCTGCTCCATGACATGACGACGGACCCTTCCCGGCTCGCCGCGCTGACGGTCGCCGAACCGACGCTCGACGCGCTCTATGCGCATTTCCTCGAAGGGCAGTCACAGGCATGACGAATATCCTCATCATCGCTCGCAAGGAGATCCAGGAGGGCCTGCGCAATCGCTGGGTTCTGGCGACGACCCTGCTGCTTGCGGCGCTGGCGCTGACCTTGTCCTTCCTCGGCAGCGCGCCGACCGGCAATGTCGGCGTCAATCGCCTCGACGTGGTGATCGTCAGCCTGTCGAGCCTCACCATCTTCCTCGTGCCGCTGATCGCGCTCCTCCTGTCGCACGACGCAATCGTCGGCGAGTCCGAGCGCGGCACCATGCTCCTGCTGCTGAGCTATCCGATCGGTCGCAGCGAGGTCATTTTCGGCAAGTTTCTCGGCCATCTGGCAATCCTCGCCTTCGCCACGGCGATCGGCTATGGCGCAGCGGCGGCCGCCCTGACGGTGACCGGCACCGATATCGCGATCGAAAGCTGGCGCGCCTTCCTGTCCATGGTCGGCTCCTCCGTCCTGCTCGGCGCCGTCTTCCTCGCGATCGGCTACCTCTCCAGCACACTGGTGAGCGAGCGCAGCACGGCAGGCGGCATCGCCATCGGCATCTGGCTGTTCTTCGTACTGATCTACGACATGGCGCTGCTCGGCGGGCTGGTCGCCGCCAAGGGCCAGGCCGTGCCCGCCTTGTTGCTCGACCTTCTTCTGCTCGCCAACCCGACCGACGTCTACCGGCTGCTCAATCTCGGATCGGGCAATGCCGGCGCACTGTCGGGCATGGGAGGCATCGCCGCCCATACGGGCCTCACCGCACCGGTGCTGATCGCAGCGCTGGCGCTCTGGACGATCGTGCCGCTCGGCTGCGCAACCGTCATCTTTTCGAGGAGGGAAGTATGAGACTTTCCATCGCCATCGGCGCACTCGCCGCATCGCTCCTGCTCTCCGCCTGCAGCAGCGAGGACGAAGCGGCCATGCCGCCACCCTTTGCGCTGACCGAAGAGGCCATGGGCCGCTATTGCGGCATGAACGTGCTGGAACATGCAGGCCCCAAGGGCCAGATCATCCTGCAGCAGATCCCCGAAGCCATCTGGTTCTCCTCTGCACGCGATACGCTGGCCTTCACCATGCTGCCCGAGGAACCGCGCGACATCGCAGCAATCTACGTGTCCGACATGAGCAAGGCGCCGAGCTGGGACGAGCCGGGTGCCGAAAACTGGATCGATGCGAAGAAGGCATTCTTCGTCATCGGCAGCGCCCAGCGCGGCGGCATGGGCACCGAGGAAGCCGTCCCCTTCTCCGTGGAAGCCGACGCCAGCGCCTTTGCCAAGAAACACGGCGGCCGCCTGGTCAGGTTCGCCGACATGCCCAGGGACTATATTCTCGGCTCAGGCAGCGAAGCACCGACGGACGGTTCCGCATTCGATCCGGAAGCCACCAGCAAGGACGCAGAGGGACACGATCATGGCTGACACCATCACGCGCCGCCGGGCGATCTGTATCATGGCTGCCACCGCGGGCCTCCCGCTCATACCCTTCGTCGGCCCGGCACTCGCCGCGGCCGATCCTGTCGTCTGGAGAGGCCAGGCGCTCGGGGCGCCGGCGACACTGATCCTCAATCATCCCGACAGGGCGAAAGCCGAGGCCCTCGTCCGCCGCGTCGTGGCCGAAGTCGAGCGGCTGGAGTCTATTTTCAGTCTCTACCGCGATGATTCGAGTCTCCGCGAACTGAACCGCGTGGGTGCGCTTGCCGCGCCGCCACCGGAGTTGGTCACTCTGCTTGAGCGTTGCGACGAGTTTTGGGCTGCAAGCGGACGCAAGTTCGACCCGACGGTCCAACCGCTCTGGGTGCTCTTTGCTCGTCATTTTGCCACACGGGGTGCAGATCCACGCGGCCCGTCGAGGCAGGAAATCGATGCGGTGGCATCACTTGTCAGCTTCGATGCCGTGAAGTTCAATCGCGACCGGGTCGTCTTTTCCCGCCCGGGCATGGCGCTGACGTTCAATGGCATAGCGCAGGGGTTCGTCACTGACCGCATTGTTGATCTTCTCCGTCAGGAGGGCATCACGAGTAGCCTGGTCAACTTGGGTGAAAGCCGGGCGATTGGCGCACGCGCCGATGGAACCCCCTGGCGTATCGGCCTTAGCGAAACGGAAGATGGTGCAACCATTGATGAGATGGCCGCGCTTGTCGACAAGGCAGTCTCAACCTCAAGCCCGTTCGGCTTTCATTTCGATCCGGCTTTGCACTTCAGTCATCTCATCGATCCGCGCCTGGGAAGCATCGAGCCCCTCTATCGTCGGTTGAGCGTGATAGCCCCCGACGCTGTCACTGCCGATGCCTTGTCAACGGCATTTACGCTAACCGCACTTTCCCAGGTGCGATCCTTCGTTCAAGCCAGCAGCGACATTTCGGTCGATCTGATGACAATCCAGGGCGAGCATATGCGCCTCGGCCCGGCCAGCTAACGCACCACGCTGAAGTAGCCACGGCTTGATCGATGGGTTCCACGCGCCGGCGGCTGCACCGTGCCCCTCATTTGGCGGACGGGTAGAAGCGAAGTCTGGATCTCAAGGAACTCTATTCCATCGGGATCGACCTCGCGCTCGAGATCTGTTCACTGGTGGGAGTGCCCGAGTGCTTCTGACCCGGCGAAAATGGCTAGATTTCGGGGATTGCAGGACGTTCTCTTGGAACGGGAAGGCGAAGGGCGCGCGTCGCGCGCCCCTGGCCCCGGCAAGGATGCTGTCCTTGATTCAGGTAGCGCGTTCCTGCCGCAAAGCTACCAGTGTGTCATGCAAGGTAGTACCACGTCGCAGGCCACAAGAGATCGAGCCCCTTGCATGAGGCAAGGGGGCAAGCCCAGGGTTGGCGCAACCACGTTGATATGCGGCGTTGTCTCAAGCCGCCAGCCTGGCGCCGTCCAAAGGTATCTCAACCTCGATCTCGAGGATCGACACATGCTTGTCGCGCTCCATCGTGACGTGAACCTTGTCGCCGTCGACCTGAACGTGCCGGGCAATCACGGCGAGGATCTCCTCGCGAAGCACGGCGACCAGATCGGAACCGGCAGAAGCGCGTTCGTGGGCAAGAAGAACCTGGAGACGCTCCCGCGCGGTCGGGGCCGACCTCTGTTTGCGGAACAGTTTGAAGATACTCATGCTGCCCTCCGCGCGAAAATCTTGCCGAAGAGCCCCCGCTTCTCGCCCGGGATCTCGATGGGCAACTGCTCGCCGCAAAGCCGGCGCGCGGCGTCGAAATATGCAAGCGCCGGTGCGCTGCGGGCGTCGGCAAGGGTGACCGGCGCACCGATATTGGAAGCGCGCAGCACATCCATGCTTTCCGGAATGATGCCGAGAAGCGGGATCGAGAGAATGTCCAGCACGTCCTCGACCTTGAGCATGTCCCCGCGCTGGGCCCGCTGGGCGTCATAGCGCGTGAGCAGCAGGTGCTTTTCCATGCGCTCGCCGCGTTCGGCCTTCACGGTCTTGGCGTCGAGCAGCCCGATGATGCGGTCGGAGTCCCGGACCGACGAGACTTCCGGATTGGTCACCACGACCGCCACGTCCGCGTGACGCATGGCCAGCGTCGCACCGCGCTCGATGCCCGCCGGGCTGTCGCAGATGACCCAGTCGAAGTAGCGGCGCAGGTCGTTGATGACCTGTTCCACGCCCTCGGGCGTCAGGTTGTCCTTGTCCCGGGTCTGGGAGGCGGGCAACAGGAAGAGGGTGTCCACGCGCTTGTCGCGGATCAGCGCCTGCTGCAGCTTGGCGTCGCCCTGGATGACATTGACCAGATCGTAGACGACCCGGCGTTCTGCCCCCATGACGAGGTCGAGATTGCGCAGGCCGACATCGAAGTCCACGACCACGACTTTCTCGTTTCTCTGCGCGAGCGCTGCACCCAGCGCGGCACTGGAGGTGGTCTTGCCAACCCCGCCCTTGCCTGACGTGACGACGACTACCTTCCCCATCTTGTTCTCCTGTTCCTGGCCATCTCGGTTCATTTGAGTTTGTCTGCCTTCAGCGTTTCGTCGTCGAGCCACCATTGGACGGGTTGTCCGCGAAGCTCCGGCGGCATGTCCTCGGCCATCTTGTAGATGCCGTCGATCGCCACCAGCTCGGCTTCGAGCTTGCGGCAGAAGATGCGGGCGGTCTGGTTGCCGAGCGAACCGGCCATGGCCCGGCCGCGCAGCGCGCCGTAGATATGGATGGAGCCGCCAGCGATGACTTCGGCGCCTGAGGCGACCGAGCCGATTACGGTCACGTCCCCATCGGCAAAGGTGACGGACTGGCCCGAACGCACGGGTTCGCGGATGATCAGCGACTGGAGCGCCTGCCGCATGACGGCCGGCTCTTCGACCTTCGTTTCCTCGTTGCGCGGGACTTCCGTCCGTTCGCTCGTCGCCACTTCGAAATCGGCGGCCGGGCGTCCGCCCTTCAGGGCCGGCGGCATTCCGGGCTCGATCAGCGAAGGCCGTCCGCCCTCGATCCCCATGACGCTTACATTGCGGGTGCGAAGCTCCGCCAGCAGGTCCTTCAGCTGGGGACGATCAATCGCCAGATCGGTGACGTCGAGGACCACCGGGCGGCCGAGGAAGAAGCCCGCCGAGCGCGCGGCGAGATCGTCAAGCCTTTCCAGCCACTCGTCGAGCGGCAGATCGGGCGACAGGACGACCGCCATGAAGGAGCGGCCCTTGATACGGATCGAGCGGGCGTCTGTTAGCACTTTGGTCATCTGGGTTAATGATTGGTAACCCTTGCTAGCCTCCCTATGGTTAACAAAGCGTTAACGCTGCGCGTCAGGCTTGATGCCGGCTGAGTCTCGCGAACGCCGGCCAACGGGCCATCGCAGCCAGCGGCAAAGCAGCCTGCGGCAAAGTCTGCGTCAGCACGATATCGAGATCAGAGCGCTCGATCCTTCAGGCGTGACCTGCGCGGGAGAGCGTTTGTCTCATCCCAATCTCGGTTCAGCCGTTGAATGGCAGCCGCTCCCGCTATAGGTTGCCTTTCGCGTGAAGCCGCAAGGACAGAAGAGGAAATGGAAATGGCAACTGGTACCGTAAAATTTTTCAACGAGGACAAGGGATTCGGCTTCATCACGCCGGAAAACGGCGGAACGGATGTATTCGTTCACGTTTCTGCTCTGGAGCGGGGCGGCTCGCTCAGAGAAGGTGACAAGGTCAGTTTCGATATTGGCCAGGATCGCAAGACTGGCAAGTCGAAGGCCGAAAACGTCAGCGTGCTCTGACACCGGGCCTGCGCAAACAGCCTGACCAAAAACATCGGGCAGGCCATTCGCGTCGCAGATGTGTGAGCACCCGGAAAATTTGCACCCTCTGGCCCTGACGTATCGATGGGCCGGTCGGTTACAAACCGGGGCCTTGCCGACCGACGATGATCCGTTCGGGGGATGGACTTTCCATCAAAGTCCATCCCCCGAACAACACTAATTGCCGACCTCCGGGCATTTCAGCACCGTCGGCGCCCGGAACGTCGTCGCTCCGCGCCCGCAGGATGGCTTGGAACTATTCATGATGATCCGCTTTCGTGAGGTCCTCTTGACGCCCCGGCGATGGTCCGCTTTTTGATCTCGACGTGGATGGCATCCTCAAAGGAACTCACCACACTGTCGGAGGGCCTATCGCTCCAGGAAGTCGGCGCGGTGCGGCGTGAAGCAATCGACCAGCCGACCCTTTTCCAAAGCCCTTACCCCGTGTTGCAGGCCAGAAGGCACGATGAAACTGTCGCCCGCCGCCAGCATCTCGGTCCGACCGTCGATCGTCACCTCGAAGGCGCCCTCAGCGACATAGCTCGACTGTACATGCGGGTGGGAATGCATCCAGCCCTCGCCGCCTTTCTCGAAGGCGAACTCCACCATCATCAGCTCGTCCGTGAAGCAGACCACGCGGCGCCGGTTGCCGTCTGGGGTCGTGGTCCACTCTCCCTCGGAGGCGCGAACGAAAATGTCTCTTTCCTTGGTCATGATCACCTCGCCAACCAGCCGCCGTCGACGGGAATGACGGCGCCGTGCATGTAGTTGGATGCGCGGGCGAGCAGGAACACCGCGGCATCGCCGATATCGTCGGCCACGCCCCAGCGACCGGCCGGGATGCGCTCGAGGATGGCCTTGCTCCGGTCCGGATCGCTGCGCAACGCCTCGGTATTGTTCGTCTCGATGTAGCCGGGAGCAATCGCGTTGACGTTGATGCCCTTCGCCGCCCATTCGTTGGCCAGTAGCCGGGTCAGCCCGAGAACGCCGTGCTTCGACGCCGTGTAGGACGGCACACGGATACCGCCCTGGAAGGCGAGCAGCGAGGCGAGGTTGACGATCCGTCCCCCGCGCTTCGCCGCGAGGCAGTTTCGGCCGAAGGCCTGCGACAGGAAGAACAACGACTTGAGGTTCACGTCCATCACGTCGTCCCAGTCCTCCTCGGTGAAGTCGACGCTGTCGGCTCGGCGGATGATGCCGGCATTGTTGACAAGCCCATCCAGCGGACCGGCGGCCATCAGGTCATTCAGCATGGCGACCGCGGCCTTCGTGTCGCTGATATCCGCGTTGACCGACAGGAAATCGGCCCCTTGAGCCGCTACCAATCTCGCCGTCTCGTCCATCGCCGACCGGCCGATGCCGACCACGGCGCCGCCGGCGCGGGCTATCGCCACGGCAATGCCCTGTCCGATGCCGGTATTGGCGCCGGTAACGGCGATCCGCTTGCCCACCAGCTCGAAGGCGGAAAGGTCGGTCACCGCAGCTCTCCCATCGCGACGGGATCAACGTCGGTGTAGTCGACATTGTCGCCGGCCATCGCCCAGATGAAGGCGTAGTTGGCCGTGCCGCAGCCCGAGTGGATCGACCAGGCGGGCGACAGCACCGCCTCTTCGTTGGCGATCAAGATGTGGCGAGTCTCGGACGGTTCGCCCATGAAGTGGAAGACCCGGGCCGTCTCGGCGAGATCGAAATAGAGATAGGCCTCCATGCGACGGTCGTGCACATGGGCCGGCATGGTGTTCCACACCGATCCCTTCGCGAGCTGCGTCATGCCGACGACCAGCTGGCAGGTTTCGATCGTCGTGGTGAACTGGAAGATCGAACGCTCGTTGGAGGTTTCGGGACTGCCGAGGTCGAGACGCTTGGCCTTGTCGAGGGTGATCGGCCGCGTCGGGCATTTGCGGTGCGCAGGCGCCGACAGGAGGTAGAATTTCGCCGGATTTTCCGCGTCGGACGAGGTGAAGCTCACCTCTTCGCCGAGGCCCACATAGAGCATGTCCCGCGTGTTCAGCCGGTGCGGCTCGCCGCTGACGACGACGGTGCCCTCGCCGCCGATATTGACGGCAACGAGCTCGCGGCGCTCGAGGAAGGACTGCGTGCCGACCGGCTTGATCGCCTCCAGCTTCAACGGCTGGCGAACAGGAACCGCGCCGCCGACGACCATGCGGTCGTAATGGGTGTAGGTGAGGCTGATCTTGCCCGGCTCGAACAGGTTGGCGAGGTGGAAATTGTGGCGCAGCTCATCCGTGCCCATCGTAGCTGCGGCTGCAGGATCTATGGCGAAGCGGGACGTGTATTCGGTCGTCATTTAACCTTGCTTTCGTTTGGAAATTTCAGGTCTGCGTCTCGCGCGACGCGCGTTGCTGGTAGCCGGCCTGCTGGCCGGTCAGGCGTTGCCGGTAGCGGTCCTGTGCCGCCTTGAGATGCGCACGCATCGCGTCGCGCGCGGCATCCGCGTCGCCGGCCGAGATCGCCTGAAGGATCAGAAGATGCTCGCGCTGCAGGCGGCTCAGATAGTCCTCCGACAGCACCTCGATCGAGAACCACGGCGAGTTGCGGTCGCACGGGATGGTGCGGTCGCCCAGCGCGTCGAGGATCTCGACGTAGAACGGATTGTTGGTCGCCGCGGCGATTTCGCGGTGGAAGGCGAAGTCGGCCTTTCCGGTCGGCTCGCCGCGGTGCAGCAAGCGTTCGAATTCGAAGAAGGCCTCCTGGATGCTCGCCTCCTGCGAGGGGCTTCGACGTTGCGCAGCGAGCCCGGCACTTTCGATCTCGATGCCCATGCGCACTTCCAGCACGTTGACGGCCTGGCTGATGCGGTTTCCCATGTCGGCGGTGATGGCGCTGATCTTGCGCGTCGGATGGTCGAGAACGAAAACGCCGGCGCCGTGCCGCGCCTCGACCAGACCTTCGGCTGCCAGCACGGCCACGGCTTCACGTACAACCGTGCGGCTGACGCCGAAGATCTCCGTCATGCGCGATTCGGTCGGCAGCTTTTCGCCGACGGCGAATTCGCCGGCGAGGATCTGGCTGCGCAGCGTCTGCACCACCGTCTCGAACAGCTTCGGCTTGCGCTCCACGCGTGCATCCAACAGATTTTCAGTCATGGCCATTTCCTACTTGAAGACCCCCGGCAGCCAGAGTGACAGGGACGGGATATACGTGACCATCAATAGCACGACGATGCCGGCGCCATAGAAGGGCCAGATCGAACGCATGGCTTCCCACACCGAAATCTTTCCGACCGCGCAGGCCACGAACTGCACCCCTCCGACCGGCGGCGTGTTGAGCCCAATGCCGTAATTGAGGATCATGATCACGCCGAAATGCACCGGATCGACCCCATAGGCCATGGCGATCGGCAGGAAGATCGGCGTGGTGATGATGATCGTCGGCCCCATGTCCATGAACGTGCCGAGGACCAGCATCAGCACGTTGAGCAGCAAGAGGATCACGATCGGATTTTCGGAGAGCGTCTGCATCCAGGCGACCAGGGTCGCCGGAACCTTGAGGAAGGCCATGAGCCACGAGAACGCCGCCGCGCAGCCGATGATCAGAAGCACCATCGCCGTCGTGCGCACCGCTCCCATGGTGGCGTGGACAAAATCCTGCCAGCGCAGTTGCCGATAGACGAAGACGGTGATGAGCAAGGCATAGATAACCGCGATGCAGGAGCTTTCGGTCGCGGTGAAGATACCCGAACGCACGCCGCCGAAGATGATGGCGATAAGCAGCAGGCCGGGGATGGCGGCGGCGAAGAGATGCAGCGCCACCACGAAGCCCGGGAAGGGCTCGGTCGGATAGCCACGCTTGCGCGCGACGATATAGGCGGTGACCATCAGCACGCCGGCGAACAGCAGGCCGGGGATGATACCGGCGGTAAACAGGTCGGCGATGGAGATCGTGCCGCCCGCCGAGATCGAATAGATGATCATGTTGTGCGATGGCGGCAACAGCAGCGCGATCAGGGCGGCCATCGAGGTGACGTTGACCGCATAGTCGGCACCGTAGCCGCGCGCCTTCATCTGCGGGATCATCAGGCTGCCGACGGCTGCGGCCTCGGCCACGGCCGAGCCGGAGATGCCACCGAACAGCGTGGAGGTCAGGATGTTGACCTGGCCAAGCCCGCCGCGCAGATGTCCGACGACGGTCGCGGCAAAGGCGACGATGCGCCCGGCGATGCCGCCGCGAACCATGAGGTCGCCGGAATAGATGAAGAAGGGGATCGCGAGCATGGAGAACACGCTCATGCCCGAATTCATGCGCTGGAAGACCACCAGCGGCGGCAAGCCCATGTAGAGGACCGTCGCCAGGCTCGAGACACCGAGGCAGAACGCGATCGGCGTGCCGATCAGCATCAGGAAGGTAAACGTTCCAAAGAGGATCCAGAGTTCCATCGCTTAGCCCTTCTTGCCTGCATGCTCGGCGACGCCCTGAACGAAGTCGGCGGCGTCTTTCTGAACGTCAGGAATGTTTTCGAGCTCGACGGCCACTTCCGTCGGGGCGATCCCGTCGAGAATGTCGTCGATCGGGGCGCCGAGCGCGCGCATGACGATACGTTCGAGGGAAAAGAGCGCGATGAGGACTCCGCCGCCCACCAGCGGGATGTAGTCCCAGGCGCCGGATATGCCGAGGGCCGGCAGCGTCGTGCTCCAGGTCAGCGTGACCAGGTTGCTGCCGTACCAGACCATGCCGAGGCCGAAGGCGAAGATGACGATGTCGGAAATCATCCGCAGCCACTTTTTTGCGGCCGGCGGTAGCGCATAGAGGAGCACGTCGAAGCCCATGTGGTTGTTTTCCCGCACGCCGACCGCGGCGCCGAGGAAAATGAACCAGCTCATCAGGATGACCGCGCCGGATTCGGTCCAGCTCGGCGAATCGTTGAGCACATAACGGCAGAAGACCTGCCAGGCGACGATGGCCGTCATGACCACGAGCCCGGTGCCCGCACAATAGAGGGCGACGGTATTGAGCCTGGACAGAATGGGCAGGCCTAGTCGGAGTTGGTTGGACATGGGGTTTGGCGCCTCCTGACCCTTCAGGTGCCCGAAGGGCCGGACCATGGGTCCGCGATCTAATCTGTCGAAAGCAACGCTTGCCCCTCCGTGGCCGTGGCCAGACGGAGGGGCCTCGGCGCTACGCTTACTGCACCGCCTGCACGTCGGAGACGAGCTTCTTCAGGACCTCGTCGGTGATGTGCTTGTCGTAGACAGGCTTCATGGCATCGATGAAGCCCTGCTTTTCGACCTCGTTGATCTCGGCACCGGCATTCTCGACCAGCGCGCGCGATTCCGCGGTCTTGGCCGCCCACAATTCGCGCTGCTTGGCCACGCTGTCCTTGGCCGCCTGCTTGAAGATCTCCTGATCCTCGGGCGTCAGCTTGTCGAAGGCCGCCTTGTTCATGACGAACACTTCCGGAAGGATCGTGTGCTCGTCCATCGAATAGTACTTGGCGACTTCGAAATGCTTGGCGGTGTCGTAGCTCGGAAAGTTGTTCTCGGCACCCTCGATGACGCCGGTCTCGAGCGAGGAATAGACCTCGCCATAGGGCATCGGCGTGGCGTTCGCGCCGAGTGCGGCGGTCATGTCGACGAAGATGTCCGACTGAATGACGCGGAACTTCATGCCCTTGATGTCGTCGACCGTCTTGATCGGCTTCTTCGAGTTGTAGAACGAGCGCGCGCCTGCGTCATAAAAGGCAAGCACAACGAGACCGGCCGGCTCGAAGGCTGCCTTGATCTGGTCGCCGACCGCGCCGTCCATCACCTTGTGCATGTGATCTTCCGAGCGGAAGATGTAAGGCAGAGCCGGAACGATCGTCTCCTTCACGGTACCGTTGAACGGCGCCATGGACACGCGGTTGAGCTCGATGACGCCGGAGCGGACCTGCTCGATCGTGTCCTTTTCCTCGCCGAGCTGGGCCGAGTGATAGACCTCCACGGCATAGCGCCCCTGCGTGCGCTCCTTGACGAGTTCGCCGAAATATTTGACGCCCTCGACGGTCGGATAGCCGTCCGGATGGGTATCGGACGATTTCAGCACGGTCTCGGCCGAGACAGCGCTGGCGAAAAGCATCGAGACAAGCGCGACACCGGCCCACAGTTTGGTCATTTGCAACATTTTCTCCTCCCAGTTGGCGGACGTTGTGTCCGCTGTTGCAGTCATAAAGTCAGAGTTTGTACGCCCTCTTCGCCAGGCCATAGGCCAGGTCGAGCGCCAGTTCATGCGCCTCGTCCTCCCTCAGCCGATGCTCGGCGACGAGGCGTCCGAGGAAGGCGCAATCGACACGGCGGGCGACGTCGTGGCGCGCCGGGATCGACGGAAAGGCGCGGGTATCGTCGTTGAAGCCGACCGTGTTGTAGAAGCCGGCGGTCTCGGTGGTCATCTCGCGGAACCGGCGCATGCCTTCCGGGCTGTCGTGGAACCACCACGCCGGCCCGAGCTTGAGCGCCGGATAGACGCCGGCGAGCGGCGCCAGTTCGCGCGCATAGCTCGTCTCGTCGAGCGTAAACAGGATGATCGAGGCACGGGGATCGGTGCCGACGGCGTCGAGCAATGGCTTCAGCCCGCGCACATAATCCGTGCGGGTGGGAATGTCGAAGCCCTTGTCCCGGCCGAACTTCCCGAAGATGGCGGGGGAATGGTTGCGCCATGAGCCGGGATGGATCTGCATGACCAGCCCATCCTCGATGCTCATCCTCGCCATCTCGGTCAGCATCTGCGCCCGAAACAGCGCGCGCTCGTTCTCGTCGGCTTTTCCGGTCCGCACCTTGCCGAACAGGATCTCGGCCTCGCCGGTGCCGAGATTGGCGGTCTGCGCCGAGGAAACACCGTGGTCGGTCGCCGTCGCACCGAAGGACTGGAAATATGCGCGGCGATTGCGGTGCGCGTCCAGATAGCCCTGCCAGCGTCCGGTATCGCAGCCGCTGATATCGCCAAGGGTGTCGAGACCGTCGAGAAAGCCCTCGAAATCCGGATCGATCACCGAATCCGGGCGATAGGCCGGGACGACACGGCCCTTCCAGCCGCTGTCGCGGATCTTTGCATGCCTGGGTAATTGATCGAGGGCACCGTCCGTCGTCGAGATGACTTCGATGTTAAAGCGTTCGAACAGGGCACGCGGCCGAAAGGCGTCGGTGGCCAGTTGGGCAGCGATCGCATCATAGCAGGCGTCGGCATTCTGGGCGGTCAGCGGCGACGTGATGCCGAAGAGGTTCTCGAGCGTGTAATTCAGCCAGAGCCGGGTCGGCGTTCCGCGAAACAGGTAGTAGTTCTCGGCGAAGAGGCGCCAGATCCTGCGGCCGTCCGTCTCGACCGGCGAACCGTCGAGCGTCGGTACGCCGAGGTCCTCCAACCGGATACCCTGGCTGAACAGCATGCGGAAAATATAGTGGTCGGGAACGATCAGCAGCTGGGCCGGGTCCGGAAAGTTCTCGTTCTCGGCATACCAACGCGGATCGGTGTGGCCGTGCGGACTGACGATCGGCAGATCCTTCACCGCGGCATAGAGGTCAGCCGCTATGGCGCGGGACGCCGGGTCGGCGGGAAACAGCAAATCCGGGGCGACAAGGCTCATGAGATAGACCGCTCCTCCTTCGGCCGACAAAGGGGTAAAATCAATCAGACGTCATGTCAACATACAAAAAAACATCAGTCGTATGATGACTTTTGCTTGACCGCATGGGCTCGCCTGCGCACTGATAGCGCCTCGGACGGGCGGGAGGAGCCGCGCTGCCGATCATCGATACTGCCATCGCTGCCGCTGAAGTCCCGGTGCTGGGGCAATTCGCATGCTGGAGGAACTTGCCGTGACGGTCGCCCAACCCCGAAAACTGCGGGCCGGCATCATCGGCCTCGGAATGGCCTCGGGGCCGCATGCCCTGAGCCTGCTCGACCTGCAGGACCGGGTCGAGGTGGTCGGCGCCTTCAGCCCGACCGAGGCGCGGCGAAAGGCCTTCGCCGATCGGTTCGGGCTGCCCGTGGTCGACAATGCCGACAGCATCTTCGACGATCCGTCCATCGACTACGTGATCGTCCTGACGCCGCCAAACACGCATCTGGCCCTGGTGGAGCGCGCCGCAGCGAGCGGCAAGCACGTGCTTTTGGAAAAACCGCTGGAGATCTCGCTGGAGCGATCGCGGCAGGTCATCGAAACGGCCGAGCAGGCCGGCATCAAGCTCGGCATCGTGCTGCAACGCCGGTTTCGGCCCGTCTTCACGGAAACGGCAAGGCTGATCGGCGAGGGCATGCTGGGTGAGATCGTCTCGGCCTCGCTGCGGCTCTGCAATTGGCGGGATCAGAGCTACTACGACGCGCCCGGCCGCGGAACGCTGGCGCGGGACGGCGGCGGCGTGCTGCTGACCCAGGCCATCCACACCATCGATCAACTGATCGTTTTGGCAGGTCTGCCCACCCAGGTCACCGGCTTCGCCGCGACCAGCTCCGTGCACAGGATGGAAACCGAGGATCTCGTCCACGCCGCCCTTCGCTTCGACAACGGTGCGCTCGGCGCCTTGAGCGCAACCACGGCGGCCTATCCCGGCTTCCCCGACCTCATCGAGATTGTCGGCACGCGCGGTACGGCCCGGCTTGAGGGTGACGGCGGGATCATCCATCTCATGGACGGGCGCCGGATCGACCTGCACGACGGTTCTCCCGACGGCGGCAGCGGCGCAGACCCCATGGCCTTTTCCCACGCCAACCACCGCGCAATGCACCAGGATTTTCTCGACGCGGTCACCACGGATCGGCAGCCGCGCGCCTCCGGCGCCGAAGCGCTGAAGGCCCATCGCCTGATCGACGCCATCTTGCGCACCTCGGCGACCGGCCAGCTTGTGGATGTCTGACGAGCGGCGCGCCGATCGAGGAAGGACAGCCTCAGCCATGCCCCTGCCATGGCTAGAACGAAGCCTGGCCGGCAAAGGCACAACCAAGCGGGGTTGACTCCAAGAAATTTTACGCTCTTATGGAGAAATTGGTAAGGCCACCTTACCACATGCATGGGGAGATGCGTGTTGAGGGAGTTCGCGGGATGTTTGTGACCTTGGAGCCGCGCCGCCTGTACAGGCAGGTCGCGGACCAGATACGCGTGCTGATCGAGGCGGGCGAGCTGGTTGTCGGCGGACGGCTGCCGGCGGAGCGCGACCTCGCCGAACGGTTCGGCGTTTCCCGCCCGACCGTGCGCGAGGCCCTGATCGTGCTGGAGGTCGAGGGCTATATCCAGATCCGCATGGGTTCGGGCGTCTACATCGCTCAGAAGCCGGCAACGGTTCCCGTCATCCGGCCGGCCGAGGAGGTCGAAGGTCCCTTCGAGATCCTTCAGGCCCGCTGCATCGTCGAGAGCGCCATCGCCGAAGAGGCCGCCCGGCACCCTTCGCCCGAGGGCATCGCCCGCCTCGACGAGATGCTGGCGCGCATGCAGGCCTCGGTCGACCAGCCGGAGCGTGCCATCGCCGCCGACTTGGCCTTTCATGCCGCCATCGTCGACATGGTCGGCAATGCGGCCCTGCGCCATTTCATCAGCCTTTTGATCGACAAGCGGACTTCGCCGTATTTCGAGAAGCTGGCGAGCTATTTCGAAGGTCCGCACACCTGGCAGCGAGCCGTCGAGGAACACAAGGCCATCCGCGACGCCATCGCCGCCGGCGATTCGTCTGCGGCGCGCGAAGCCATGCGTCGGCATCTGACGCTGGCGCAGAAGAGATTCTCAGAAAGCTTCGGGGAGGAGCCGGTGAGAGAAGACTGATCCTGGCGCCCTTGTGGCGGAGGATCGGGAGACAGAAGTCTGAAATCAATTCGGGAGGAAAGAATGACATTCAGATTGACAACCGTATTGGGCGCAACCGCCCTTGTCCTGGTCTCAGCCCTGGCCGCACAGGCCGAAACCGTGCTCAAATGGGCGCATGTCTATGAAACGTCGGAGCCCTTCCACACCGAGTCGGTGTGGGCTGCCGAGGAAATCGCTAAGCGCACCGAAGGCCGCTACAAGATCGACGTCTTTCCGGCCTCGCAGCTCGGCAAGGAAGCCGACATCAACCAGGGCCTGAAGCTCGGCACCGTCGACATCATCATCTCCGGCTCGAGTTTCGCCGCGCGCGACTTCAAGCCGATCGGCGTGACCTATTTCCCCTACATCTTCCGCGATCCCAGCCATCTCCTGGCCTATACCAAGAGCGACATCTTCAAGCGGCTCTCCAAGGGCTATGAGGACGCCACCGGCAATCACATCGCCTCGGTCACCTACTACGGCACCCGCCACACCACCTCCAACAAGCCGATCGCGAAATGCGCCGACATGGCCGGCCTGAAGATCCGCGTACCGGATGTCCCGGCCTATCTCGCCATGCCCCGCGCCTGCGGCGCCAACACCACGCCGATCGCCTTTGCCGAAGTCTATCTTGCGCTTCAGAACGGCACCGTCGAGGCCCAGGAAAACCCTCTGACGACGATCGAGGCGAAGAAGTTCTACGAGGTGCAGAAGAATATCGTGCTCACCGGTCATATCGTCGACCACCTGAACACGGTCGTTTCCAAGACCCTGTGGGGCAGCCTCTCAGACGCCGACAAGGCGATCTTCACCGAGGTCATGCAGGAAGCCTCCGCCCGGGCCACGAAGATCATCGAAGAGCGCGAAGACAAGCTCGTCGGCACCTTCAAGGAAAAGGGCATCAACGTCGTTGAAGTGGACAAGTCCGACTTCGAAAAGACCGTGCTCGAAAAGGTGACCTTCGAGGAATTCGGCTACGACAAGGCCGACTGGGAAGCGATCCGCGCCGTGAAGTAAAGGCGCGTCTCCCGGCGCCCCCGCGGCGCCGGGTTTCACCCTCGTGAATTCCGCTCGCTGGAGCTTTCAACATGACAGACCCAAAACACGCGCCAATCAGCGTGGACGAGATGGCGCATGCGTTCGAGGAAGAGACCGGCCCGGCCGATCTGTCGCGCTACGCCGTGGAAGACTGGCTGACGCTGGCGATCTTCTGGGGCATGGCCCTTTGCGTCTTCCTGCAGTTCTTCACCCGCTATGCCCTGAACAACAGCCTGGCCTGGACGGAAGAAATCGCCGCCAACTGCCTCGTAGTCATCGTCTTCCTCGGTTCCGTCATGTGCGTACGCATGTGCCGCCACATCCAGGTCGATCTGCTTTACCGGCTGATGTCGAAGCGCAGCGCGCGCCTGCTGCAGGGGTTCGTCGACCTCGTCGTCATCGGTTTCTTTGCCTACACCACCTGGCTGATGTGGCGCTATGTGGCGGTGGTCGGCAGCGAGCGCATGGTCACCGTGGACCTGCCGCGCGGCATCGTCTTCTACACGGTTCTGGCCGCCTTCGCCCTGATGTTCCTGCGTTCGGTGCAGAACCTCGTCAAGGACATCACCAGTTCCAAAACGGTTCGTGAACAGGCTGAAGAAGCCGACATCCCGGCAGGAGTTTGAACAGTGCTGCTTCTCATTGGTGCATTCCTGCTTCTCATGATCCTCGGCACGCCGGTCGCGGTTGCCATGGGTGTGGCGTCGCTGTCCTATCTCCTGGTCTATGGCGTCGCGCCCGACATCATCGCCGCGCAGCGCATGATTGCCGGCGTGGAGAGCTTTCCGCTGATCGCCGTTCCCTTCTTCATCCTCGCCGGCAATCTCATGAACATCGCCGGCGTCACCGGCCGCATCTACCATTTCGCCCTGTCGCTGGTCGGCTGGATGAAGGGCGGCCTGGCCCAGGTGAACATCATCGGTTCCGTGGTGTTCTCCGGCATGTCGGGCACCGCGCTTGCGGATGCGGCGGGCATCGGCACGATCGAAATCAAAGCGATGAAGGATCACGGCTATCCGGTCGAGGCCGCCGTCGGCGTGACCGCGGCCTCGGCGACGCTCGGACCCATTTTTCCGCCGTCCCTGCCCTTCGTCATCTACGGCATGATGGCCAATGCCTCGATCGGCGCGCTGTTCATGGCCGGCATCCTGCCCGGCATCGTCATCACCGCGCTTCTGATGATCACCGTCTACATCTTCGCCCGGCGGAACGGCTGGGGTTCGGATACGCCGTTCGAGCTGCGGCGGTTGGCCGGCGCCTCGCTGGAAGTCGTCGTCGTGCTGTGTTTCCCCGCGGCGATCTATCTGCTGATCATGGCCGGCCTTTCCGTCAATGTCGCGGTGCTGATCGGGCTGGCCCTGCTCGTGGCGCTCGACTGGTACTTCGATTTTCACGCCGTCATGGCGCTGATGACGCCGGTCCTCCTGATTGGCGGCATGACGATGGGATGGTTCACGCCGACCGAAGCGGCGGTCGCCGCGGTGATCTGGTCGCTGTTCCTCGGCCTGGTGCGCTACCGCACCATGACCTTCCGGGCGCTGGCCAAGGCCTCCTTCGACACGATCGAGACCACGGCTTCGGTGCTGTTCATCGTCACGGCGGCATCGATCTTCGCCTGGCTGCTGACGGTCAGCCAGGCAGCGCAGCTGTTCTCGGACTTCATGTTCTCGCTGACCGACAACTGGTGGACCTTCCTTATCCTGGTCAACGTGCTGCTGCTGATCATCGGCGCTTTCCTCGACACGATCGCGGCCATCAGCATCCTGGTGCCGATCCTGCTGCCGATCGCCGCCCGCTACGGCATCGATCCCGTGCATCTGGGCCTCATCATTACGCTCAACCTGATGATCGGCCTCCTGACCCCACCCGTCGGCATGGTCCTCTTCGTCCTGTCGCGGATCTCGAAACTGTCGGTGGAACGCACGACCATGGCCATCCTCCCCTGGATGATCCCCTTGTTCGTCGCCCTCTTGCTGATCACCTTCATCCCGGCGCTGACGCTCTGGCTGCCGACGCAGCTCGGCCTCATCCGCTGACCGACCCGCCTGCGCGCTTCGGCGCGCGGGCGCCATTGTTATAAACAGAGAGAAAACATGCTGACGCGGGTGGCACGCCTATACGGAACACGCGACTTGCGGGTCGAGACGCAGCCAATGCCGCCGCTCGGACCGGGCGAGGTGCTGCTGTGCATGGCCGCCGGCGGGATCTGCGGATCCGATCTGCACTATTACCAGGACGGCGGGTTTGGTCCGGTGCGCGTCCGCGAACCGATCATTGCCGGCCATGAGGCGTCGGGCTTTGTCGAGGCGGTCGGCGAAGGCGTCGATCCCACCAAAATCAGGCCCGGAATGCTGGTCGCCGTCAATCCGTCACAGCCCTGCGGCCAATGCCACTATTGCCGGCTGGACCAGCCCATCCACTGCCTGTCCATGCGCTTCATGGGCAGTGCCATGCGCGTGCCGCACGAACAGGGCATGTTTCGCGACCGGATGATCGTGCCGGCGATCCAGTGCCACCCCGTTTTCGGCGATGTGACGCCGGCGGAAGCCGCCTGCGCGGAGCCGCTGGCCGTCTGCCTGCATGCCGTGGCCCAGTCGGGTGTGCTGACAGGCGCAAAAGTCCTGGTGACCGGCGCCGGGCCTATCGGCCTGTTGACCGTCGCGGCGGTCCGCCATGCAGGCGCCGCCGAAATCGTCGTCACCGATCTGAGCGACGCGGCGCTTTCCCGGGCCCCGGCCATGGGCGCCACCGCCACGCTCAACGTGGCGAGCGACCCCGACGGTCTCGCTCCCTGGCAGCGGGACAAGGGACAGTTCGATGTGGTCTTCGACTGCTCGGCGGCGGGTCCCGCGCTGCGCTCGGCCTTCGCAGCCCTGAAGCCGCGCGGCACGCTCGTGCAGGTCGGCGTGACCGGCGACATCACCATTCCACTCAACGCCCTGGTCGGCAAGGAAATCGTCTGGCGCGGCTCGCAGCGCTTCGACCGCGAATTCGCCGAGGCGGTGGCGCTCATTTCCAGCCGGACCATCGACGTCCGGCCGATCATTTCCCACGCATTCCCGCTCGAACAGGCGACCCAGGCCTTCGAGCAGGCCGGCGACCGCAGCGTCGCCTGCAAGGTCCAGATCACCTTCGGCGACGCCCTCAGACCATAGAGGACAGAAACGATGAGACATGCATGGCGGTGGTTTGACCCTCTCGACAAGGTGACGGTGCGCGATGCGGCGCAAGCCGGAGCGGAAAGTATCGTCAGCGCCCCGCACGCGGACAAACTGGATAGCATCCCATGTTCCTGAGCGGCTCGAAACGACGGAGCTACCGGTATCATCGGTGAGCACTCGCGCTCCTGCTTTGACTCAAGTTCCAAAGGATTATCCCCGCCGAAATCGTGCACGCAACTCCGCGAGACTTTGCACCTCGCTGTGAAGTGGCGGCGGAGTTGGAGCGTCCGCACTCGGGAATCCATGTAACCGATTGATCGCTCTTTCATGTCGACCAGGAAGTAGGTTGGAAAGAGGTGCGATTTGGAGAAAGGGTAATATGGCTGCCGACGTGGGCGAAGAGGAAAAACAGAAAGCGTCACGCAGCCAGACGCTCGTGCGTGGGCTCAAGATCCTCGATGCGGTCTCCGACCGACCGCGCAACATCGCGGAAATAGCGTCGCTGACGGGGCTCACCTTCAGCACCGTGCATCGAATCGTGTCGGTGCTGCTGGAGCGACGCTATCTCAAGACCGAGAACCCGCGCGAATTCGCCCTCGGTCCGCGCCTGAACGAACTCGGTTTCGCTGCCTGTTCCCAGACCGATCTGGCGCGCGTGGCCCGACCGCGGCTGGAGGATCTGTCGCGCGAGACGCGCGACACCGTTCATCTGGCGCAACTCGACGGCTGGGAAGTCGCCTATCTCGACAAGCTGCGCGGCGCCCGCCCGGTTGAGATCAGTTCGCGGATCGCCTGCCAGGCCCACGCCGCCGGCAATACTGCATGATTTGACCGCTTGATGAATGCATCCGCGCGCTCCTCCCAGATAGCGCGTCTTCGTTTCTGGCATGCGCTTATTATGGCGCAGGGGAAAAGGGTGAGCCAAACGCAAATTGTGTCCAACAAGCGGACAGAACCCTTCAGGCAGGTCAATGCGAAATTCAGAAGCGTGTCTTCGCGACCCTGCCGGACAGACGCAAGAGAGGCCACGGCGCCAGGCGCGCGCCCGCAATTCCATCAACGCCGCGAATAGCACTATCAGTTTGTTTCATGGCCACCTGCTGCATTCCCGCTTGACTCGATCAGCATCCGTTTTCAAGATGTGTTGTCAGACATCTTACATATCCGGGAACAAAAAAGGCTGACATGCCGAAGGAGGACTGCTTGAACAGATTGCTCATGAAACTCGCCATTGGCGCCACCGCCCTGGCAATGGCCGGCATGGCCCATGCCGGCACGACGCTCGACCGCGTCATGGAAAAGAAGGCCATGGTCGTGGCCACCAACAGCGGCTGGCCGCCGCAGAGCTTCCTCGACGACAACAACGAGATGGTCGGCTTCGACATCGACGTGTCGCGGGAAATCGCCAAGCGTCTCGGCGTCGAGGTTACCTTCGAAACGCCGGACTGGCAGACCCTGACCGGCGGCCGCTGGCAGGGCCGTTACGATCTGGGCGTCGGCTCCGTCACCCCGACCAAGGCGCGCGCCCAGGTCATCGATTTCGTCGGGATCTACTACTACAGCCCCTATGTCTACGTCGTGCACAAGGACAGCGAGGCGAAATCGGTCGCCGACCTGAAGGGCAAGATCATCGGCGTCGAGACCGCCACCACCTCCGAGGACTTCGTCCGCCGCCAGCTGGAAATCGATGCACCGGGCCTTCCGCCGATCGAATACAAGCTGGAGCCGGGCGAAATCCGCACCTTCGCCGACAGCATGCTGCCCTTCGACGACCTTCGCCTTGGGCCGGGCGTTCGTCTCGATTCCGTGATCGCGCCTGAGCAGACCGCTCAGAACGCCATCAAGAACGGTTATCCGCTGCGCGTCATCGAAGGCGAGTACGCCTTCCGCGAACCGCTGGTGGTGATCGCCGAGAAGGTCGATCCGGAATGGACCGCCAAGGTCGGCGGCCTGATCGAGGAGATGAAGAAGGACGGTACGCTCGCGACCCTGACCACCAAGTGGTACGGCAAGGATTATAGCGCCGACTGATCGACAAGCCCGTGGCGGTCTTCAACACCCGCCGCGGGCTTTCCCAACCACGGATGCTTCCCCAATGTCTTATCCCGATACCTATTACGCCCGCACCATGGCGGACACCGCCACCCGCCCGTCTCTCTCCGGCCCGGTCGAATGCGACACCGTCATCGTCGGCGCAGGCCTTGCTGGTCTGACAACCGCGCTTGAGCTGGCAAGGGCCGGCCAGCGTGTCGTCGTCCTCGAGGCGCAGAGCGTCGGCTTCGGCGCATCCGGCCGCAATGGCGGTTTCGTCGGCCCGGGCTATTCGACGGGAACGGATGCCATCGCCCGCATCGCCGGCACTGAAAAGGCGCATCGGCTCCATCTCCTGTCGATCGAGGGCATGGACTATGTGCACAACAGCATTCGCGACCTTTCCATCACCGATGCGGCGCCCACGAGCGGCGTGCTCAGCGTCCTGCGCTACGACGGCGGAGCGGACCTCAAGGCCCATGCCGACGAGTCCCGGCGCAAGTATGACTACGAACTGGAATACCTGGAGACCAGCAAAGTCCGGCAGCGGCTCAACTCGAAGCGCTATTTCCAGGGGCTGCGCGACGGACGCTCCTTCCACATTCATCCCTTGAACTATCTGCGCGGCCTTGCCGCCGCGATCGAGACGCTGGGCGGGCGCATCTACGAAAATTCCCCTGCAGTCAGCGCCAGGCTCGACGGCGCGTCCAAGCAGATCGTCACGGCGGGCGGGCGGGTCGATGCCCGCCAAGTCGTCTTTTCCACCGGTGGCTATACCGGAGCCCTGAACCCGCGCCTCAAGCGCGCCTTCCTGCCGATCGCCACCTATGTGATGGTCAGCGAGGAGGCGCCCGACCTGATCACCTCGGCGATCGCCACGACCGACGCCATCGGCGACAATCGCCGCGCCGGCGACTACTACCGCGTCGTGGACGGCGGCCGTCGTCTGCTCTGGGGCGGGCGCATCACGACGCGGGCAGGGTCCACCGAGGCCCTTGTGCGCGAACTGCGCAGCGAAATGGTCAACACCTATCCGCAACTGGCCGGCTTGAAGACCGAACTCGCCTGGTCGGGACTGATGTCCTATGCCCGTCACCTCATGCCCCAGATCGGCGAAATGGCGCCGGGCGTCTGGCATTGCACGGCATTCGGCGGACATGGCCTCAACACCACCGCGATCGGCGGCAAGGTCGTCGCGGAGGGCATCCTCGGCACCAGCGACCGTTACCGGCTGTTCGAACCGTTCGGGCTGGTGTGGGCCGGCGGACTGGCCGGGCTTGCCGTCGCCCAGTTGACCTATTGGAAACTGCAGATGCAGGATTGGTGGCGCGAGCGCGCGGCCTGAGAAACGGGATCCCACGATGATTGGCCGACTGATACTTACTTATCCCGAAACATCACGCCGCCTCGGCGGGCTGCTGACGCTGCTCGTCTTCGTGGCGGCAATCTACAGCCTCGGCATATCCTCCGCCTGGATCGGATACATCGTCCCGCCGGCTGCCGGCTGGCTCGAAGGCAATCCCCAGCGCGGACGGCTGGTCTCGGCGCTCGTCATCGCGCTGATCGCCGTGGTCAACTGGAAGGCTTTGCGGCAGTTGTCCCGCCGCCAGCAGATCGTCGGCGTCTGGCTCGAGCTCTTCGCCCTGCTGATGGTGTTCTTCTACTCCTTCGACCTGTCCTTCACCTTCATCGCCAAGAAGATCGGCTTCCTGATCAGCCAGGGCGTCGTCACCACCCTCTACATCTCGGCCATCTCGATCGTCATCGCGACGCTCATCGCCCTTGCTGGCGCGATCGCCAAGCTGTCGAAGAACGGCGTGATCTACGGACTGGCGACCTTCTACACCTCGCTTTTCCGCGGCCTGCCGCTGCTCATGCAGATCTACATCATCTATCTCGGACTACCGCAGGTGGGCTATGTCATCGGGGCGGTACCGGCCGGCATCCTGGCGCTCTCCCTGTGCTACGGCGCCTATATGACCGAGATCTTTCGCGCCGGCATCGAGAGCATCCATCGCGGCCAGAGCGAAGGCGCAACCGCACTGGGGCTCAATTCGAGCCAGACCATGGGTCTCGTCATCCTGCCCCAGGCCATGCGCGTCATCATCCCGCCGACGGGCAACCAGTTCATCGCCATGCTGAAGGACTCCTCGCTGATCTCCGTCGTCGGCGTGTGGGAACTCATGTATCTGGCGCGCACCCAGGGCCAGACCGAGTTCCGCCATATCGAGATGCTGATCACCGCGTCGATGATCTACTGGCTGCTGTCGATCGGCCTGGAGTTCATCCAGTCGCGGGTCGAGGAACGGTTCGGGCGGTTCAATGTCCGATAGGACGGTTGGCGAGGCCGGCCCCGGCGCCGAACCCCGGGCCAACGGGCGGGGAATCCTCATCGCGGTCATGGCCTTTGCCGTGTTTTCCGGGACGGATGCCCTCGTCAAGGTGCTGGCGATCGGGGTGTCGGCACCGCAGGTGACCTTCATGGTCACCTTGATCGCGCTCGTCGCCCTGGTCGCCTACGCCGCCGCCACCGGCCAGCTGCGCCTCTTGCTGCCGCGTCATCCGGGGCTCGCCTTCCTGCGGGCGCTTTTCCTCGCAGCCGATACCATCCTGATCCACTACGCCTTTTCGGTGCTGCCGCTGGCTGACGCCTATCTGCTGGCCTTTCTCACCCCGCTCCTCGTGGCCCTGATGGGCTTCGTGCTGCTCGGCGAGAGGCTCTCCGCTCTTGCCTGGATCGGTGTCGTGGTCGGGTTCGCCGGCGTGGCCGTCGCCCTCAAGCCCGGCCTCGTCGTACTCAATCTCGGCCATCTCGCCGCGTTGGCGTCCGCCGTCTTCTTCGCGCTTTCGCTCATTCTGCTGAGGAGAACCAAGGCGCAGGAAAGCGACATGGCGCTTGTCGCAAGCCTTCTGCTCGTGCTGACGCCGGTGGCCCTGGCCGTCGCCATGACGACCGGCAGGGTCGTGCCCATCGGTCTTGCACAGACGGGCCTCGTCATCCTTGCCGGCCTCCTGCTGCTGGGCGGCCATGCCCTGCTGGTGCGCGCCTTTCGCGTCGGCGAGGCATCCGTCGTTTCGGCCTCGCAATACAGCCAGATCATCTGGGGCTGCATCTATGGCTTCGTCCTGTTTGCAGCCCCCATCGAACTCCACACGCTCCTCGGCGCGGCAATGATCGCCGTGTCAGGGTGGCTCGTGCTCCAGTGACAACAAGGAACAAGACCATGGCCAGCGCGCCTGCAACCGAACCCGCGATCATCCTGGAAGGCGTCCACAAGTGGTACGGCCATTTCCATGCCCTGGACGATGTCTGCCTGTCCGTCGCGCCGCGCGAACGCGTCGTCATCTGCGGGCCGTCGGGTTCCGGCAAGTCGACGCTCATCCGCTGCGTCAATCGCCTGGAAGCCCATCAGCAGGGCCGCATCATCGTGGGCGGGGTCGAGCTCGACGAGGATGAAAAGAAGGCCTGTGAAATACGCCGCGACGTCGGCATGGTCTTCCAGCATTTCAATCTCTTTCCGCACCTGACGATTGCGGAGAACTGCATGCTGGCGCCGATGTGGGTGAAGAAGATGCCGAAGGCCCAGGCGCGCGAACTGGCGATGCACTTTCTCGGGCGCGTGCGCATCCCCGAACAGGCCGACAAATATCCGGGGCAGCTGTCGGGCGGTCAGCAGCAACGCGTCGCGATTGCCAGAGCCCTGTGCATGAACCCGCGTGTCATGCTGTTCGACGAGCCGACCTCGGCCCTCGATCCGGAAATGGTCAAGGAAGTGCTGGATACCATGGTCTCGCTGGCAGAGGAGGGCATGACCATGGTCTGCGTCACCCACGAAATGGGTTTTGCCAAACGCGTGGCGGACCGGATCATCTTCATGGACCACGGCCGGATTGCCGAGGAAGGAACGCCCAAGGCGTTCTTCGAGAACCCGCAGACGGAACGCGCGCAGCAGTTTCTCAGCCAGTTGCTGCACTGAGGTACCGGGAGGCGGCGTCCGAAAGGACGCCTCAATCCACTTATAGCGGCGCCGGATCCTGCGGAAAACCGCCGATATGGCCGCATGTCACGGCCGCGCAGTCCCGTCCCCTTTCGAGACAGGCCGCAAGATCGTGCCCGCGAAGCCGGGCATCGAGAAAGCCTGCGATGAAGCTGTCGCCGGCACCCGTGGTGTCCACAACCTCGACCGGAGCGATCCCGGCATCGGCCCACGTCCGCCCGTCGGTCGCCAGCGAACCTTCGCTGCCGCGGGTCACCACGGCCATCCGGGCGCCCTGGGCAAGAAGATCCCGCGCCAGCGCTTCGGCGCCTTCCCTGTCCTCACCCGCAGAACCAAAGGCGATGCCCAGTCCGGAAACGCCGAGATGGGCCTTGTCGTTGTTGACCGAGATGTCCTGCGACAGGCCGACACCCTGCGCGGCGAGCGCCTGGCGAATCCGGCCACCGTCGGTGATCCATCCAAGATGGACGTGATCCATGGTCGCCAGTACGGACATTTCCTCCGCGCTGGGAAGATAGTCCCGGCAGACGCCGAAATCCTCGAAGGCAAAGACCCGATCGCCCGAGGCCGTCAGTTCGATATTGGTGTAGGCCGTCGTGCCCGCCACCATGCGCAGATGATCGGTCAGAACGCCGCTCCGTATCAGGAGATCGCGAACGCGTGCGCCGTCCGCATCCAGTCCCACCGCGCCGAAATAGGAGGTTTCGTGCCCCAGGAGCGCCAGTTGCACCGCCACATTGATGGCATTGCCGCCCACCAGGGTCTGCCCCACCGGCGGCATGAAACGATCGACGCAATTGTCACCCACGACGGCAAATCGCAAACGGGACATGGAACCTCTATGGCTTCTTCACGGGGAGAAGCCGCAGGCGCCCCGGGACGCCTGCGGCCTGTGTGGTCGTCACCGTCGACCCGGAGCGCCCGGGGGCGGCCTGGCAATGACGCGGGTCGATCTTGGTATCAAGGCGCCTTAGTAGGCAACCCGCTTGTAGTAGCGACGCGTGGTCAGCGGATGGTTTCGCATGACCTCGAGATGCGCGCTGATCCGCTCCAGGACCGTGGCCAGCAAGATCGGCGAAACGAGGCGACGTACCTCCTGGGAAATACCCGGCAGGTCGAACTGCGCCGTATCGAGAACGGCGAGCTTGTCGGTATAGGTCGGCACGAAATTCTCTACCCGCTCGGCGAGCGGACGGCACTCGTCCTCCCCTTTGAAAAGGATGACGCTGACGCCCTGCTCGACAAGCTCCAGCGTTCCGTGGAAGAAGTCCGAGGCATGCACCGGGCGCGTCTTGATCCATTGCATCTCCTCGAGAATGCACATCCCGTAGTAGAAGGCTTCCGGCCAGGCGTTTCCGGCCCCGGTGATGATGTGGAAATCGGACCCGGCGAGGACCCTGGCGAAGGCTTCCGCCTTCGGCTCATAGGTGCGCTTGACCTCCAGCAGCAGCTTGGGAAGGCTCTGTAGCTCCGAGACGATCTGGTCGTGGTTCAAAAGCTCGCCGCGATGCTTCATGATCGAAAGCGCGATCAGGAGCGACTGCAGGTAGAAGGATTCGCACGACGTATCGTCTTCGGCAAAGTTGACGAAGACGTGGTCGCCACCCTTGCCGAGCGGCGTTTCCGCATGGCCGACAAGCGTGAGAACGGTTGCGCCGATTTCCTTGACCTTGGCCAACAGCGCGACGCTCTCCTTGGTCGTGCCCGACAGGGACGGCATGATCACGATGGACTTGGCGGTCATGTTGGCGGAGCCGGTGATCGCCAGTTCCGCCGTCATGTCGAGGAATGCCGGGAAGCGCGACCGGCGCTGCAGCAGCTGGCAGGCAGGCTGCATCAGGATCGCAGCACCGCCGGTTCCGAGGAAAAAGACATTCTCGGCACCCGCCTTCAGGCAATCGGCGATCACCTGGTCGAATCGCTTGGCAAGCTCTGCCGCTCCGGACTGGATACGAAGAAAGCGGGGTTCGTCAAAATTCAGCATGTTCTGGCTCTCACTCATAGACCGCGGCATCGACCGCCTTGCGCATTTGATTGTGTTGTAAGACAACTGACATCTCCGGAGAATTCTGTCAAGCGTACGCCGCTGAGCCTCCTTAAGGGGGAAGTATGGATCCCCACCGGCGTCGCCATATGGTCAGGCTTGACCGGTCAGAATTTGTCAGACAATGAAGAAACGAGACACATGAACAACGAGGCACCGAGGTGGACGAACCCATCCGCGATCCGCGCACCCTGGCCATCAGGCTGCGAGACCGAATCGCCGAACTCATTCGCGACGAAGGACTGAAACCCGGCGACAAACTTCCGACGGAAGCCCAGCTCACCGACCGTTTCAAGATTTCGCGGCCCGCCTTGCGCGAGGCGCTGAAGCTGCTGGAGCAGGATGACATCATCTACGTGACGCACGGCAGGGGGCGCTTTGTCTCCGCCATGTCTGCGGTGCAGGTGGAGCGTCCGATCACGGTCTTCGAGAGCGTCACCGACATGACGCGACACTACGGCTATTCGACCAGCAACAAGGTCCTGTCCATTTCGGAAGAGGCGCCCGACAAGATCGTCCGGGAAAGGCTGAGGCTCGGTCCGAAGGACCGTGTCATCCGGCTGGAGCGGCTGCGGCTGCAGAACGACGTGCCGATCCTCTACTGCGTCGACTTCATTCCCCGCGGCCTCATCCCCGCCAAGCTCTATGACATCGACTGGTCGGGCTCCCTGCTCGACCTGATGGAACAGAATCGCCAGCGGCCGCGCATGTCCGCGGCGACCGTCTCCGCCGTGATGCTGCCGGAAGACGTGATCGAGCGAAACGATCTGCGCGACTTCGGCCCGGCCCTGAAGATCGTCGAGACCTGCTTCAACGCGGCCGGCGAACCGGTCAATCACGCCGTCGACTACCATCGCGGCAGCCATTTCTCCTTCAGCCTCGTCCGCAAATAGACCACGCGAACCGCCGAAAGCCTGCGGGCAAAGAAACAGAAGCACCCTCTCCGTCACTCCTCACAGCCCATCGGCACGGCACAAGCGATTGCGCCGGCTGTTTGTACCGCCACAGGCATCGGCTTTGCGAGCTCGCTACTCTTTGCCCGCGTGCCAAGTCACCGCTCCAGAACGGATTGAATGCCGTCCGTTGGCAGCAAGACGCCGGCCAAAGGCCGATCCTCGCTGCAACCACCGCGATGGAATGTCGACCATTCCCGGACAATCGCTTCATGACGGGGCGATCGACACGGGCACGCAAGCCTCGTCAGTGGGGTGTTTCAGTGAGTATGACCGACATTTCCATCCGCAACCGTCTCTGGCTGGCGGTGGCGTTGTCCCTGTTGGCGGCGAGCCATCTTGCCGCCGTCCAGCTCTCAGGCATGTGGAGCACCCAGACCCGCATGTGCGAGGTCGTGATTCTGAGCGAAAACATGGCCAGGAACGGGCAAGCGGCAACGCCATCCTGACGGCGGGTGCGGGCCAACCGGCTCGGATCGCCGCCTTCTCCCGGTTCGCGGGTACCCGGGATGCGCTTCTGAAGAACCTTCGGTCCATGCAGAGCGACGATGTTCGCCCCGCCTGGGCCTGCGCGCGCAACAGTGCGGCGATCACCGCAATCGAAGGCGCCCGCGACCGGATCCTTACCGGCGACACCTTGCCACATGCCGGTCAAGGCGAAGACCACTGGCGCGTCAAGCAAATGCACAATTTTTATGCCATTTCATTTTCGGCACAAAAATAGGCAGACATACTTGCGCACCCCGTGCCATTGCGGCATGAATTTGCCATGAAACATCTCGACCTCACCATCCTCGTCATCGATGAGAATGCCGTACGAGCGGCCATCATCGAAGAGGGGCTGCGCGAGGCCGGCCATGTTCATGTGACCGTTGCGCATGAAGTTCAGGGCATTGCCCGCACCATCGAGACCCTCGCTCCCGACGTCATCATCATCGACATCGAAAATCCAAACCGGGACATGATGGAACATCTCTTCCAACTGACCCGGTCGGTCAGCCGGCCGATTGCCATGTTTGTCGATCGCTCCGATACCGCATCGATTGAAGCCGCCGTGGATGCAGGCGTTTCGGCCTATATCGTCGACGGTCTGCGCAAGGAGCGGGTAAAACCGATCCTGGACATGGCCGTCAGTCGCTTCAATGCGTTCAACCGACTGCGGCGTGAACTCGCCGACGCACGCAATGCTCTTGAGGAGCGCAAGGTGATCGAGCGGGCAAAGGGCATCCTCATGAAGATGCGGGGCCTGTCGGAAGAGGAGGCCTTCACGCTGATGCGCCAGACAGCCATGAACGAGAAGAAGCGGCTTGCCGACATCGCCCAGTCGGTGGTGACAGCCGCCGGAATGATGCTGTGAGGGGCAGAGGTCAAGCCCCTGATGCCCGGAGGGGCTGGAGTGTTTAGGATGACGACGATCAAGAGCAATGACGGGGGTCTGGCCTTTCCGGCCAGGATCGGCGAACCCGAACAGAAGACCCTGCGCGCCGGGTTCATCCCGCTGATGGATGCATCGGTCCTGCTGGCAGCAGCAGAGATCGGTTTTGCCGCCCGCGAAGGATTGTCGCTGGATCTCGTGCGCGATGTCTCCTGGGCGAATGTCCGCGATCGGCTGGCCTTCCGGCAGTTCGATATCGCCCATATGCTCTCCCCCATGCCGGTGGCTTCGGCACTCGGGCTCGGCTCCAATCCATCGCCAACAATGACCCCCTTTTCGCTTGGCCGTGGCGGCAACGCCATCACGCTATCGGTTCGCGTTTTTGAACGTATGCAACAGGTTTCAGGGATAACAGATCATTCCGGAGCCCTGGAAAATGCAAGAGCACTCGCCGCCGTCATTGCCGGTCGGCGGGCTTCGGGCGAGGCACAATTGACGCTCGGAATGACCTACCCCTTCTCGTCGCACAACTACGAATTTCGTTACTGGCTAGCCGCCGGAGGCATCGACCCCGACCTGGACGTCAAGCTGGTGGTCGTTCCCCCACCCATGACTTCGGATGCCCTTGCAGCGGGCGTGATCGATGGCTTCTGCGTCGGCGCGCCCTGGAATATGATCGCGTCTGAACGAGGTGTGGGGCGCATCGTAGCAGCCAAACAGGACATTTGGCCTTCAGCGCCGGAGAAGGTGATCGGCATCCGCCCGGATTGGGCGGAGCGCAATTCCGACACTGTCAGAAGGCTGATCGTTGCACTCGACGCTGCTGCCTGCTGGTGCGATCAGGTCGAAAATCGGACACAGCTTGCCGAGCTTCTCTCGCAAGACCGTTACATCGCAGCACCGGTCGACATCATCAGGCAAGTGCTTGAAGGGGAGTTTTCCCTGGACGCCAAGGGCACCAAGCGCGTCGTCAAGGATTACTTCCTGTTCCATCGACAGGCTGCGAACGAGCCATCCGCCCGGCAGGCCCTCTGGATCTACAGCCAAATGGTGCGCTGGGGGCAAACGACGCTCAGCCCGGGATCAGCCAAAGCTGCGGCATCCGCCTTCCGCAGCGATATCTACCGTGAGGCACTGGGACTAGCCGCAGCACCCGATGATCTATCGCCTGCCGGGATGGCACCGGATGACGCCTTCATGGATGGCATGATCTTCGACCCTACAGACATAAAGGGCTATGTTGAGGGGTTTGCTGTTCGCTCTCATCATGCCGCATTGCGCGCTTCGGATGAGGCCTGACGAGATTTGCACTGCACAATGATTTGGCGGCCGTTCGGCAACAACGCTTTGAATTTGTGCATCCGCATCCCGCGCAAGACGCGGAAAAAAGTTCAAAGAAGAGAAAGTTGAACTTGGAATCAAGTATTTACGAGAAAAGCAAAAAACTGGCACGGTGATTGCTTTGAAGAATATGCCGCGGTCAATGGCGACCGACAGGCAGATGCGCGCTTAATCAGCGCCGGGAACCATCAGACACCGACGTCGCAGGCTTCCTTGCTGTCAGGACTTAACCGTCCGGACAAAGCAGGTTGGCTCGCGGCGTTTTTTTGTATTCCGAATCTCCGTCACACCAGAGGGACGCTTGCCATGACGAAGACTACAGGAACGGCCGTCACGCGCCGCAGCATACTGAAAACAACGGCTACGGCAGCGCTGATCAGCGCGGTTCGCACCGCATTTCCCTCGGGCGCCTTTGCGGCTGCGGCCGGCCCGGAGGTCAAGGGCCTGAAACTCGGCTACATCGCACTCACCGACTCCGCACCGCTGATCATCGCCAAGGAAAAGGGACTTTTCGACAAGTTCGGGCTGACCGAAGTAGAGGTTCTGAAGCAGGCATCGTGGGGTGCCACGCGCGACAACCTGGTGCTGGGCGGTGCCGCCAACGGCATCGATGGCGCCCACATCCTCACCCCCATGCCCTACCTCATGTCCACCGGCAAGGTCACGCAGAACAACGTGCCGGTACCGATGGCGATCCTCGCCCGCCTGAACCTGGACAGCCAGGGCATTTCCGTTGCCAAGGAATATGCCGCAACGGGCGTGCAGCGTGACGCCTCCAAGCTGAAGGAAGCATTCGCCGCCAAGAAGGCTGCCGGCAACGAGATCAAGGTCGCCATGACTTTCCCTGGCGGCACGCATGACCTCTGGATCCGCTATTGGCTGGCTGCCGGTGGCATCAACCCGGATACGGATGTCTCCACGATTGTCGTTCCGCCCCCGCAGATGGTGGCCAACATGAAAGTCGGCAATATGGACGCCTTCTGCGTGGGCGAGCCATGGAACGAGCAGCTGGTCAACCAGGGCATCGGCTTTACCGCCTGTACCACCGGCGAGCTTTGGAAGGGCCACCCTGAAAAGGCGCTCGGTGTCAGATCCGAATGGACGGAGCAAAATCCGAACGCCGCCAAGGCCTTGCTGATGGCCGTGATGGAAGCCCAGATGTGGGCGGATAGCATGGATAACAAGGAGGAAATGTCGGCGATCCTGGGAAAGCGTCAGTGGTTCAACGTGCCACCGAAGGATGTCGCCGGACGCCTCAAGGGAACGATCAACTATGGCAATGGCCGGGTGGTCGAGAGTTCGGGGTTGGAGATGAAGTTCTGGAAGGATCACGCCTCCTATCCCTTCAAGAGCCACGACGCCTGGTTCCTGACGGAGAATGTCCGCTGGGGCAAGTTCGCGCCCGACACCGACATCAAGGCCCTGGTCGACAAGGTCAACCGCGAGGACATCTGGCGCGCCGCCGCCAAGGATCTGGGCCTGGCCGCCGCCGACATTCCGACGTCCACCTCGCGCGGCGTGGAAACCTTCTTCGACGGCAAGGTCTTCGATCCGGAAAACCCGAAGGCCTATCTCGACAGCCTGACGATCAAGGCCGGCGCGTGATTTGCCTTCTCCCCAGCGGGGAGAAGGTGGCCCGGTAGGGCCGGATGAGGGGGAGCGAAGCTCACGCATGTTGTGCACTTGGCCCCCTCATCGCCTCGCATACGCTCGGCACTTCTCCCCGCTGGGGAGAAGAGGAAAGCCGATCCGCTCGCAGCTCCAGACGAAGACCGATGACTGTAACCGGTAAGGACCAGACCATGACCGCAACCGCCCGCAAGACCGAGGTGCCGATCACCGTCCCGACGACCAGGGGCGGGACCGTCGTGCAGATGGTGAAACGCCCGGCCCGCAAGCTCGACCTGAGCCGCATCGGCGCAAGCATGGCCCGCAATGTCGTGCCGCCGCTCGTCGTCGCGGTGCTCCTTCTCGCGCTCTGGCAGTTGACCTGTTCGCAGCCGGGCTCCAGCCTTCCGCCGCCATCTCAGGTCTGGATCGACAGTTTCGACCTGATCGCCTACCCCTTCTTCAACTACGGCCCGCAGGATATCGGCCTTGCCTGGCGCGTGCTGATCTCGCTTGAGCGCGTGGCAATAGGCTTCAGTCTTGCGGCCATGGTCGGTGTGTTCCTCGGCGCCTTGGTCGGCCAGTCGATCTGGGCGATGCGTGGTCTCGACCCGATCTTCCAGATCCTGCGCACGGTGCCGCCGCTCGCGTGGTTGCCGCTGTCCCTTGCCGCCTTCCAGGACAGCAACCCCTCGGCGATCTTTGTCATCTTCATCACCTCGATCTGGCCGGTGATCATCAACACCGCCGTCGGCGTGCGCAACATTCCCGACGACTATCGCAACGTCGCCAAGGTGCTGCGCCTCAATCCGCTGGAATTCTTCGTGCGCATCATGGTGCCAGCCGCCGCCCCTTACATCTTCACCGGCCTGCGCATCGGCATCGGCCTGTCGTGGCTGGCGATCGTTGCCGCCGAAATGCTGACCGGCGGCGTTGGCATCGGCTTCTTCATCTGGGATGCGTGGAATTCCTCGCGCCTTACCGACATCATCGTGGCGCTCGCCTATATCGGCGTAACCGGCTTCGTCCTCGACAAGCTCGTGGGCCTGCTCGGCTCGATCGTCACCCGCGGCACTGCCAAGAACTGAGGAGACGAGCCATGAACGCCTACCTTAAAATCGATCACGTCGATAAAAGCTTTGAACGCGCTGGTACAAAAACCGAGGTGCTGAAGGATATCTCGCTCACTATCGGCAAGGGCGAGTTTGTCTCCATCATCGGCCATTCCGGCTGCGGCAAGTCCACGCTTTTGAACCTCATTGCCGGCCTCACCCGCGTTTCGGCCGGCGCCGTGCTGCTCGACAATGTGGAGGTGAACGCACCCGGCCCCGAACGCGCAGTCGTGTTCCAGAACCATTCGCTGCTGCCTTGGCTTACCGTTTATGAAAACGTCAATCTTGCCGTCTCGAAAGTGTTTGCCGGTAAGAAGAGCCGGGCGGAAAAGCACGACTGGGTGATGCGCAATCTGGACCTCGTCCAGATGGGGCATGCCAAGGACAAGCGCCCCGCCGAAATCTCGGGCGGCATGAAACAGCGCGTCGGCATCGCCCGTGCACTTTCCATGGAACCAAAGGTCCTGCTGCTCGACGAACCCTTCGGCGCGCTCGACGCCCTGACCCGCGCCCATCTGCAGGATGCGGTGATGGAGATCCATGCCCGGCTCGGCAATACCATGATCATGATTACCCATGATGTGGACGAAGCGGTGCTGCTCTCCGACCGCATCGTGATGATGACCAACGGACCCGCCGCCAAGATCGGCGAAATCCTCGATGTCCCGATCCCGCGTCCGCGCGACCGCATCGCGCTGGCCGCCGACCGCACCTATCTCAAATCCCGCGAAGCCGTGCTCAAGTTCCTTTACGAACGGCACCGCTTCGTCGAAGCCGCGGAGTGATGGCCATGCCAGAGGGAAGAACTGAAAAACTCGTCATCATCGGCAATGGCATGGCGCCGGGGCGCATGCTGGAACACCTGTTCGAACTGGCACCCGGCCAGTTCGAGGTGACCATCTTCAACGCCGAACCACGCGTCAACTATGACCGCATCATGCTCTCGCCGGTTCTGTCCGGCGAGAAGACCTACGAGCAGATCGTCATCCATGGCGACGGCTGGTATGTCGACCACGGCATCATGCTCTACAAGGGCCACAGGATCGTCGCGCTCGACCGGGACAGGAAGACCGTCACCTCCGACCACGGCGTGACGGAGAGCTATGACAAGCTGGTGATCGCCACCGGCTCGGTCCCCTTCATCATTCCCGTCCCCGGTAGCGACCTGCCGGGCGTCATCACCTATCGCGACCTCGACGACGTGCAGGCCATGCTTTTGGCCGCCCAGTCCCGGGACAGGGCGGTGGTCATCGGCGGCGGCCTGCTCGGCCTCGAAGCCGCTGCCGGCCTTGCCCAGCGTGGCATGGATGTAACCGTGCTGCACGTCATGCCGACCCTGATGGAGCGCCAGCTCGATCCGGCCGCCGGTTACCTGCTGCAGAAGGCCGTCGAGGAGCGCGGCATCAAGGTGATCTGCAAGGCGAACACCAAGGCGATCGTCGGTGACGGCAGAGTCGAGGGCGTCGAGCTCGACGACGGCCGGATCATCCCGGCGACGCTGGTGGTGATGGCCGTGGGCATCCGTCCGAATGTCGCTCTCGCCAAGGAGGCGGGTCTCGCCGTCAACCGCGGCATCGTCGTCGACGCCGGCATGCAGACCTCCGACGGAGACATCCTGGCGCTCGGCGAATGCGCCGAAGTCGGCGGCATGGTCTACGGTCTCGTCGCCCCGCTCTACGAAATGGCGCGGATCGCCGCCTCGCATCTCTCCGGCGACCGCACACCCGCCTTCGTCCATTCCGACACGCCGACCAAGCTCAAGGTCACCGGCATCGAGCTCTATTCGCTCGGCGATTTCGCCGATGGCGACGACCGCCAGGAAATCGTGCTGCGCGATGCCACCGCTGGCGTCTACAAGCGCCTCGTCATCAGGGACAACCGCATCATCGGCACGGTGCTCTATGGCGAAACCGCCGACGGCGCCTGGTTCAACGACCTGAAGAAGAAGGGCACCGACATCTCCGCGATGCGCGACACCCTGATCTTCGGCCAGGCCTATCAGGGAGGGTCCCCGCTGGACCCTATGGCGGCCGTTGCAGCCTTGCCGGATGATGCGGAAATCTGCGGCTGCAACGGCGTCTGCAAGGGCAGAATCACCTCCACGATCACGGCCAAAGGCCTGACATCGCTGGACGACGTGCGCGCCCATACGAAGGCCTCGGCCTCTTGCGGTTCCTGCACCGGCCTTGTCGAGCAGCTGATGGTTCTGACGCTTGGGGACCAATACAATCCCGCAGCCGTGACACCGATGTGTACCTGCACCGAGCTTGGCCATGATGACGTGCGCCGGCTGATCAAGGCCAAGGGCTTGAAGACCATCCCGGCCGTCATGCAGGAACTGGAGTGGAAGACCTCCTGCGGCTGCGCCAAATGCCGCCCGGCGCTCAACTACTACCTGGTCTGCGACTGGCCGAACGAATATGCCGACGACTACCAGTCGCGCTATATCAACGAGCGGGTGCATGCCAATATTCAGAAGGACGGTACCTATTCCGTCGTGCCGCGCATGTGGGGCGGCGTGACCAATGCGGCCGAACTGCGCGCCATCGCCGACGTGGTCGACAAGTTCGAGATCCCGATGGTCAAGGTCACGGGCGGCCAGCGCATCGATCTGCTCGGCATCGAGAAAGAGGATCTGCCCGCAGTCTGGGCCGATCTCGGCAAGGCCGGCTTCATCTCCGGCCAGGCCTATGCCAAGGGACTTAGAACCGTAAAAACCTGCGTCGGCTCCGACTGGTGCCGCTTCGGAACGCAGGATTCGACAGGCCTTGGCATCCGCATCGAGAAATTCATGTGGGGCTCCTGGACACCGGCCAAGCTGAAGCTCGCCGTTTCGGGCTGTCCGCGCAACTGCGCCGAAGCGACCTGCAAGGATATCGGCGTGATCTGCGTAGACTCCGGTTTCGAGATCCACTTCGCAGGCGCCGCCGGCCTCGACATCAAGGGCACCGATATTCTGGGTCTCGTGAGGACCGAGGACGAGGCGCTCGAGCACATCGTGGCGCTCACCCAGATGTACCGCGAGCAGGGCCGCTATCTCGAGCGCATCTACAAATGGGCGAAACGCATCGGCCATGACGAGATTCGCCGGCAGATCATGACCGATGAGGTCAAGCGCCGGGCCTATTACGAGCGCTTCGTCTTTTCCCAGAAATTCGCCCAGGTCGACCCGTGGTCGGAACGTGTCTCGGGCAAGGACAAGCACGAGTTCAAGCCCATGGCGACCGTCGGCTATTCGGCGGCGGCGGAATAGGTCTCCCTCTTCTCCCCAGCGGAGAGAAGTGCCGAGCGCATGCGAGGCGATGAGGGGGCCAGTGGCACAAGCGCCCCCTCATCCGACCCGACCGGGCCACCTTCTCCCCGCTGGGGAGAAGAGGCAGCCGGCGCTTCGAAGTTGGACAATAATTGAGGAAACGAAACCCATGAACTGGATTGCCATCGGTCATATCGACGAAATCCCGCTTCGCGGCGCACGCTGCGTCAAGACTCCGGAGGGCAAGATCGCCGTGTTCCGCACGGGCGACAACGAGGTCTTCGCCATCGAGGACCACTGCCCCCACAAGGGCGGCCCGCTTTCCCAGGGCATCGTGCACGGCAAGGCCGTGACCTGCCCCCTGCACAACTGGGTGATCTCGCTCGAAACCGGCCGCGCGCTCGGTGCCGACGAGGGCGAAGTCCGCACCATCGCGGTGCGCAACGAGGGCGGCCACCTGTCGATCGCGCTCGAAAGCCTGATGATGGCGGCGGAGTAGGCGGATGAGGAGCAAGGGTAGGCAGAGACAAATAGGGGGAACTGCGAATGCCCACTGAAACCCGCACCACCTGTCCCTATTGCGGTGTCGGCTGCGGCGTGATTGCCACGGTCGATGATCATGGTGACGTCAGCGTCAAGGGTGACCCAGATCATCCGTCCAATTTCGGCCGCCTGTGCTCCAAGGGCTCAGCGCTCGCCGAAACGCTCGATCTCGACGGCCGCGTGCTGGCCCCGGAAATCGCCGGGCAGCCGGTCGGCTGGGATCAGGCGCTGGATCTGGTCGCCACCCGCTTTGCCGACACCATCGCCGAGCACGGCCCCGACGCCGTCGCCTTCTACGTCTCCGGCCAGATGCTGACCGAGGACTACTACGTTGCCAACAAGCTGATGAAAGGCTTCATCGGCTCGGCCAATATCGACACCAATTCGCGCCTCTGCATGGCATCCTCGGTCGCGGGCCATCGTCGTGCCTTCGGGGCTGATACGGTGCCCGGAACCTACGAGGATCTGGAGCTTGCCGATCTGGTGGTGCTTGTCGGCTCCAACATGGCCTGGTGCCATCCGGTCCTCTACCAGCGCATCGCGGCTGCCAAGCTCGCCCGGCCCGGTATGAAAGTGGTGGTGATCGATCCGCGCCGCACGGCAACGTCGGACATTGGCGATCTGCATCTCTCCATCCGCCCGGATGGCGATGTGGCCCTGTTCAGCGGGTTGCTCGCCCATCTGGTCAACGAGGGCGTGATCGACCAGAGCTATATCGCAAGCCACACCCGGGGCTTTGCCGAGGCCTTTGCGGCAGCTGATCTGTCCATGGCCGATCTTATTGAAGCGACTGGCCTGCCAGCCAGGCAGATCCGCCAGTTTTTTGAGCTCTTTGCAAGGACCACAAAGGTGGTCACCTGTTACAGCCAGGGGGTCAACCAGTCATCCAGCGGGTCAGACAAGGTGAACGCGATCATCAACTGTCACCTGGCGACAGCTCGCATCGGGCGCCCCGGCATGGGGCCGTTTTCACTGACCGGCCAGCCGAATGCCATGGGCGGGCGTGAGGTGGGCGGGCTTGCCAATATGCTGGCGGCGCATATGACGCTGGAAAATCCCGATCACCGTGAGCGCGTGCAACGCTTCTGGAACGCGCCGCGCATGGCCGACAAGCCGGGATTGAAGGCGGTCGAGATGTTCGAAGCGGTGGCCGACGGGCGCATCAAGGCGCTCTGGATCATGTCCACCAATCCGGTCGTTTCCATGCCGGACGCCGATCGGGTGAGGGCGGCCATCGCCCAATGCCCCTTCGTGGTTGTCTCCGACATCGAAAGCCGCACCGATACGGCGCGCCTGGCCCATGTGCTGTTGCCGGCCACCGGCTGGGGCGAGAAGTCCGGCACCGTCACCAATTCCGAACGGCGCATTTCGCGCCAGCGGCCCTTCCTCGCCTCGCCCGGCAAGGCGCGGCCGGACTGGTGGCAGATGACGGAAGTGGCGCGGCGGATGGGGTTCGCGAAAGCCTTTCCTTACGAAAATGCTGCCGGGATCTTTGCCGAGCACGCACGTCTTTCTGGCTTCGAGAATGGCGGCGAGCGGGATTTTGATATCGGCGCGCATGGCAAGGACGACCAAAGCGCCTATGATGCGATGGTGCCCTTTCAGTGGCCGCAGCCAGAAGGCCGGTTGCCTGCCGATACCCGCTTCTTCGCCGAAGGTCGCTTCTATCATTGCGATGGCAAGGCCCGCTTCGTTGCAACGCCTGCCCGCATTCCGCACCGCACGGACGCGGCGTTTCCGCTGGTGCTGAATACCGGGCGGATCCGCGACCATTGGCACACCATGACGCGCACCGGGAAAAGTGCGCGCCTGTCTGCCCACATCGCCGAACCCTTTGCCGAGATCCATCCGCTTGATGCCGCAATCCACAAGGTCACCCATGCCGATCTCGTTGAGCTTTGCGCCGAGAACGGTTCAAGGGTGATCGTGAGGGCGCTCTTGTCGGAACGGCAAAGCCCGGGCTCCATCTTCGTGCCGATGCACTGGACGGAAGAAACGGCCTCACTTGCCCGCATCGATGCGCTGATCCCGCCCCTCACCGATCCGGTCTCGGGGCAGCCGGCCCTGAAACATGTCGCGGTATCGATGACACGTTTTGCTCCGAGCGCTCACGCGTTTGCTGTGAATACCCAAAAGCCTGACGCGCTTGATGCCAGCTATTGGGCCCTGGCGAAGGCCGATGGTGGATATCGTATGGAACTGGCCTTCGACCAGCCAATAGGCGACTGGGAAGCCTGGGCACGGCGTATCTTTTCCATCGCGCAAGACGCCACCCTGTCCGGCTATGCCGATCATCATGGCGGCGATACGAGGCTTGCCTTCTTTGTCGAGAACCGGCTGGTTTGCGCCCTGTTCGTCGCCCGCACACCGGTGTCGGTGTCGCGCAACTGGCTCGTGGGTCAGTTGGGCCAGTCCCAACCAGACAGCCACCAACGCAATGCGCTTGTTGCCGGTCGTCCGGCTAGGGACCGGCCGGACCCTGGTGCCACCGTCTGCTCCTGCTTCAGCGTGGGCGTCAATCAGATCGCAGCCGCCGCGAAGAGCGGCTGCGTCACCGTTGAAGCGATCGGCACAAAACTGGGGGCCGGAAGCAATTGCGGCTCCTGCCGCCCGGAAATCAGGAGGATTCTCGATGCAACAACAATCGACACGAGCATCGTCATCGCCGCGGAGTGACAGCTCCGAGCGCATTTCAGATCTCGCCAAACTGCCCCTCTTCTGGGATCTCGCCGGCAAGTCTGTCGTTGTCGCAGGCGGATCCGAAGGTGCCGCATGGAAAGCAGAACTCTTGATGGCAGCCGGTGCCATCGTACATGTCTATTGCCCCGAAGACGCGCTTGGTGACACGATGCAAACTCTGCTGCGCAAGGCCGAAGATCCGGAAACGACCAAACCGCCCGCAGCCATTCTCCATGCACATCAATGGCATCTCGGCATTTTTGCCGGGGCCTCGATGGCGCTTGCAGATTGCGAGACCGACGCGGAGGCGCATGCCTTTGCCTGCGCTGCCAAAGCCGCCGGCGTGCCTGTCAACGTGATTGACAAGCCCGCCTATTGCCAGTTTCAGTTTGGCTCGATCGTCAATCGGTCGCCCGTGATCGTTGCCATCTCGACAGACGGCGCAGCCCCGATCCTGGCACAGGCCATTCGCCGCCGGATCGAGACGCTTTTGCCCCCCGCATTGAAGGACTGGGCCCGCCTGGCACACAATATCCGTGAGGAGGTGAATATCAGACTCACTCCCGGCCCCCGGCGCCGCAGATTCTGGGAGGGCTTTGTCGATTCTGCATTTTCCACCACACGCCCCCCGACCGAGACAGAGCACGCAGGTTTCCTGAAGAAAGCCTCGATCCTTGGCGACGCCCCGGCAACCGGTCGGGTCACTCTGGTTGGCGCAGGGCCGGGCGATGCCGAACTGCTGACGTTGAAGGCCATGCGCGCCTTGCAGGCTGCAGATGTCATTCTCTTCGACGATCTCGTATCCGACGAAGTTCTTGAACTGGCACGCCGTGAAGCCAAGCGCATGCTGGTTGGAAAAAGGGGTGGCCGGGCGAGCTGTCACCAGGAAGACATCAACGAGATGATGGTGAAATTTGCCCGGGCCGGCAAGCACGTGGTCCGGCTGAAGTCAGGCGATCCGATGATATTCGGACGCGCAGGCGAGGAGATCGAACGGCTCCGGCGCGAGGGTATTGCTGTCGACGTGGTGCCCGGCATTACCGCAGCTATCGCCATGGCGGCCGCACTCGGCGTCTCCCTGACGCACCGCGACCATGCCCAGCAGGTCCGCTTTGTGACCGGGCATTCAAGGCATGGCGAGCTTCCGGACAAGCTCGATTGGAAAGGTCTCGCGGACCCGAACCAGACGACTGTGTTTTACATGGGTGGGCGCATGGCAGGCAGGATCGAGCAGACTTTGCGCAACAGCGGCATGCCCGCCTCGACCCCCGCAGTGGTCGTCTCGGCGATCAGCCGCTTCAACGAACAGCGCTGGGCCGGGTCCCTCGGACAATTGCGAGCCGCCGTCGATGATCTCGGTCTGGAAAGCCCTATTCTGATCGGCGTTGGCCAAGCCTTTTCGGCTTCGACCTCGACGGCACAAGCCGACAGGCCAATGGTTCGCTCCCTGTCTCCCGATCATTCAACATTGCATGCGTTCAGATAGCATTCGCGTTTCTGAATGGCCCAAGAACGGACACAGTCCGCACACAGCCGAAAGCCCCGCTGGCGAGAGCCGCGCGGGGCTCTCGAACCTCTCCAAAGCAATGTTGAGAGATAGGCTTAATTATGGAACATTCCCCCCAAAATCGAAAGCTGTTGCCAGGATTCACCAAATTGCCACTATTGCTACGGCAGGTTGAATAAAAATGCGCTGGCGATGTTTCAGATCGGTTTGACCGCTGCCACCAGCATCTCGTTGCTGACGACATTCTCGCGAGCGTAAAATTCCTAAAATAGAATTAGGCTCACCATGCAATGAAGACGCGAAGAGAATTTCTAGGCTCAGGACTCATTAATCGAGCCAGTATCAGCAAGTCGCTGCGGTGAGGATCGCGGATAGGAAGGTTTGGGCGCATCGGTCGTATCTGGTAGCGATGCGCCTCCAGTCCTTGATCCTGCCGAACATGTTCTCGATACGATATCGTTGCCTATAGAAGACTTTGTCGTAGTCGGCCGGGTTGCGTCGCTTCTTGCGTGGTGGAATTCAGGGCGAAATATCCTTGTCTTTCAATCTGTTGCGAAACCAGTCGGCGTCGTAACCACGACTTGCCAGCAATTCCCTGGCTTTAGGCAAGCGATCGAGCAGGTGCCGGGCACCCTGGTAGTCGCTGGCCTGGCCCTGGGTGAGGAAAAACAACAACGGCCGCCCCAATCCATGACGGCGTGCAGCTTGGAATTCAGACCGCCTTTCGTTCGTCCGATACAGCGGGAAAGAGCCCCTTTTTTAGCAGACTGGCTGCGGTGCGATGGGCTTTCAGATGGGTGGCGTCGATCATCAGCCTGTCGGGTTGGCCTGCTTTCCCCGCAAGCGCCTCGAAAATCCGGTTGAAGACGCCGAGCCTGCTCCGGCGGATGAACCGGTTATAGAGCGTCTTGTGCGGGCAGTATTTTCTCGGCGCATCCTTCCACTGAAGTCCATGTTTCAAAACGTAAATGATCCCGCTCACGACCCTCAGATCATCCACGCGCTCGATGCCGTGGGCCAGAGGGAAATAGGGCCGGATGCGGCTGAACTGGGATGGCGTCAGCAAGAACAAATCACTCATGGCAAATCCTCCTGCCATGAGTGAATCAAAACAACGCCAAATTGGGAAGGAGCTTAGTTAATACGGCCTGAGCCTAGAAGCGGTACACCACTCCAAGCATGGCGAACGGCTGTACATCATCCTTGACGAGCGGACTGTCCTTTGCGTCACCCAATAGAAAGCCAGCTCCGGCCGAGCCAGTGACGAGCCAGTTCTCGGTCACCATGTAGGTGATTGAGGCCTTGAGATCGACGCGCTTCACGCCCGCTTCGGCATCGTATTGGGCGAGACCCGATCCGGCTGACTGGCCCGCAGTTATGCCGAAATATGACGCCATGTGCTTGTCGTCGGCCCAGGTGCCAGAGACATCGGCCGAGAAAATGAAGCGCTCGTATCGGTAGGATGCCTTGGTGCCGACCGTGCCGGTCAGGCCGTCACTGCCGCCGATCGTCTTGTCGATCTTTCCGTACACCTCGAACGGACCCCGCTCGTAGCTGACGATACCGCCGATGACGCCACCGGCATCGATATCGCCCAGGCCACGCAGATAGTCGGAATCATCTTCCTTGCGGCCGAGTTCGTAGCCCCCCTTGATTCCGACCCGGAAGCCGTTTGTCTCGTAGAGATCGACAGTGACTCCGGTAATATCGACGCTGACGCGATCGCCAAACTCCGCCGAGAAGATCGGGAACGGATTGATGTCGAACTTGTCCGAACCTTCGTACTCCGGCATGTAGATCGCGCCTGCGCCCACGGTCACTTTCCAGTCCGCCAGCCGGTCGCGGAAATCGCCATATCGGGCGGTATCGAACGGCTGGGGAGGAACGATCGCGGCATCGGAAGTTTCGAGGTCGGCTGCAAGGGCTGCCATCGGAAGAATGGCAAGCGCGGTTGTGAATGCTGCCAGGCGCAGGGCCTGTCGATCAAGTCTGCACTGTTGCGTCCGGGAGGCGCGCGCTTTGCAATGGGTCACTTCATAACTCCTGTTGTGGTCTGTGGAAAACACATCGCGCGCCCTGTCATGACGGTTGCAGCGGGCTGGACCGACTGAACCGAGCGTGCGGACGACATGTCGATTTTGGGACGGGTTCAAAGGGATTTCCCTTTTGTCGCAACACTGCCCCTGCCGAAATTCGGGCCTAACTCATCGAGCGCGGCGAGAAGCAGTTTTACGGAAGGCGACGAACTGGAATAATAGATCGTCTGTGCTTCACGCCGGCCTTCGACGAGTTGCCTTCCGCGCAGCTTTGAAAGATGCTGCGACAAGGCCGACTGGCTAAGGCCGACATGGGTTGCGAGTTCACCCACCGAATATTCGCGCTCGATCAGCGAGCGCAGGATCAAGAGACGTTTCGGGTTGGCTGCTGCAGACAGAAGACCTGCGGCCACAGCGCAATGATCAGACATTCTGGCGGTGTTCATCAGATTTCCCCGGTTGCGTTGCCATGACCAGCCCCTCGGCGGGATGAAGCACACACTGTCGGGGAAGGATTGCCGCAACATTACATACGGTTTTGCAGTTTCGCCGGGATGCCACGGGCCAGCAGGGCCGTCACTTGAGAAACGCCCGGAACCTTTTCAACGAAAACGCAAACAGGGCCGCACCGATCACCACCAGCATGACGATCTGCGGCCAGACGACATCGAGACCGGCCCCGCGAAACAGGACGGCTTGAGCAAGGATGATGAAGTGCGTGTTCGGAGCGGCGAACATGATCCATTGCACCACTCCCGGCATGCTTTCGAGCGGCGTCGAGCCGCCGGACAAGACCTGGAGCGGCAGCAGGACCAGCATGAGCAACAGCCCGAACTGCGGCATGGAGCCCGCCGCGGTTGCAAGGAAGATGCCGAGCGATGTCGTGGCGAAGAGCTGGAGAATGGCGGCAAGCAAGAACAGGAGCAGCGAGCCCTGAAGCGGTATGGCGAGCAGGCCTTGCACAATGACCACCAGCGAGAACGACGAGGCGATCAGCACGACAAGGCCCATGGACCAGATCTTGCTGACCATGATTTCCAGCGGCGTGACCGGCATGACCAGAAGATGCTCGATCGTCCCGTGCTCACGCTCGCGGATGAGCGCGGCGCCCGCAAGCACGATCGAGAGCATGGTGATGTGGTTGATGATGCCCGACACGGCGCTGAACCAGCCGGCATCGAGCTCCGGATTGAAGCGGGCGCGAACGCTCAGGTCAATCGAGAGATCGCTTTCGGCCCGATAGCCTTGCAGGAACTCTGTGACCTCGCCGCTGACGATGTTCTGGACATAACCGCTTCCCGTGAAGGCCTGGGTCATGCGGGTCGCGTCGACGTTGAGCTGTATGACCGGTGAGCGACCGGCCAGCAGATCGCGCTGGAAGTTCGGCGGTACATCCAGCGCGAAGGTGTCGAGCCCCTCGTCCATGCGCCTGTCCATCTCGGCGATCGAGATCATCTGCGGCTGTGTGAAGTAAGGCGCGTAGAAGGAGGTGATGATCCTGCCGGAAAGCGGCGACTGGTCCTCGTCGACGATGGCGATCGGCGCCCGGTTGAGCGTTTCGGGCGCCGATGTGGCGGCGGTGTAGACCGAAACCGTGAAGGCGAAGACGATCAGGACCATCATCACCGGATCACGCAGAAGGCCGCGAAGTTCCTTGATGCCGAGTTGCAGGACGTTCGCGGACAACATCCTTACCTCTCCTGCTTCTTCAGAAGGAGCGTCGCCGTGGCGAGCAGAACGGGCACGGCAACCGCCAGCGGAAGGAGCGTATTCCACAGTTCCGCAAACCCCAGGGCCTTCGAGAAGGCGCCACGCGAGGCCGTCATGAAATATGTCGTCGGATAGAGTTTTGCGATCACCGCACCGGCCCCTTCGAGGGAGGAAACCGGATCGGTGAGGCCGGAATACTGGGTCGCGGGAAGCAGCGTGATCAGCGCCGTGGCAAAGATCGCCGCGATCTGGTTCTTCATGAAGGCGGAGATGACGAGACCGAGGCCTGTCGTTGCCGTCACGTAAAGAAGCGCGGCCAGGACGAAAGCGGGGAAGCTGCCGGTGAACGGAACCTGAAACACGAACACCGCGAAGATGGTCAGCAACAGGAAGTTCAGCATGGCAAGCGCGATATAGGGAAGCTGCTTGCCGGCGAGGAATTCGAACTTCGTGACGGGCGTGACATAGAGATTGGTGATCGAGCCCAGTTCCTTCTCACGCACGACGCTGAGCGCCGCCAGCATCGACGGGATGAGAAGGAGCAATAGCGGAATGACTGCCGGCACCATGGCGACCAGGCTCTTCACATCCGGGTTGTAGCGGTAGCGCACCTCGATGCTGAAATCGGGCTGTGTCGCCGTCCGCCCCAGCACCTCCCTGGCCTTTGCAGAAAGCCATGTTCCATGCATTCCACGGAGGTAACCGCTGACGGTTTCGGCGCGTTTCGGATTCGATCCGTCGATCCAGCCGCCGATCTGGACGTTCTTTCCGCGCAGCACATCGCGGCCGAAGCCGGGGGGAATTTCCAGCGCCAGATTGATCTCGCCGTCGCGCATGCGACGATCCATGTCCTGATAGTCCGTGATGGGCAGCTTTTCGATGAAGTATCGCGAGCCGGCCAGCTCAAGGACATAAGCACGGCTGATGGTGGAATCGTCATGATCGAGGACGGCGAATGTGAGATCTTTCACGTCCATGTTGACGCCAAAGCCGATGACGAACAGGAGGATCAGGCTTCCGAGCAATGCCATGGTGGCGCGGATGGGATCACGCACGAGTTCTAGCGTTTCGCGTCGCGCATAGCTGAGCATGCGGCGAGGATCGAAGAAGCGGTGGACGGATGGAGCCCGGCAGGGGGCCGTGGGGTGTGCTCCATCCGCCCTGTCAGCCCGAGGGACGGCCACAGGCTGATTGGCATGTTCGTGGGTTGCTTCTTCGAGATAGGCGATGAATGCTTCCTCCAGATTGGCCGCATCCTTCTTCCCGATGATGGCTTTCGGCGTATCGCTGACCAGAACCTTTCCGGCGTGCATGAGCGAGATACGGTCGCAGAGTTCCGCCTCGTTCATGAAGTGGGTCGAGACGAAGATGGTGACGCCATCCTTGCGTGAAAGATCGGCGAGGATCTGCCAGAAGCCGTCGCGTGCGATCGGATCGACGCCGGAGGTGGGCTCGTCGAGAATGAGGATATCGGGTGCATGGATCACGGCGACGGCGAGCGAAAGGCGCTGGCGTATGCCAAGCGGCTGCGCATCGGGCACCGCGTCCATGACGGCGCCGAGGTCGAACCTGTCCGCCATATCTTTGATCCGGGCTGGAATGCCGTCTTCATCCAGCTTGAACAGGCGCGCGTGCAGGTCGAGATTTTGCCGAACGGTCAGTTCGCCGTAGAGCGAGAAAGACTGGCTCATATAGCCGACACGTTGTCGAACACCCATGTCGTTGGGGTCCACCTGGTGCCCGAAGAGTTTTGCCGTGCCTTCGCTGGCCGCGAGAAGCCCGGTCAGCATCTTCATCGTGGTGGTCTTGCCGCAACCGTTGGAGCCGAGGAAGCCGAAGATCTCGCCGCGCGGGATCCTGAAGCTCACACTGTCGACCGCCGTGAAGTCGCCGAAACGCATCGTCAGGTGCTCGGCTTCGATGGCATAGCCGTCATGGCCCAGCCGGATCGGCGCAATCGTGACCTTGTGGTGCCCCTGCCGGTCTTCTTCCGGCAAGAGTTCGATGAAGGCGGCGTCGAGATTGTCGGTGCCGGTCCGCTCCAGAAGCCCCGCGGGCGCGCCGGTGGCAAGAATCCTCCCGGCGTTCATCGCCACCAGCCAGTCGAAACGGGCCGCCTCCTCCATGTAAGCAGTCGCGACAAGTACGCTCATGCCTGGCCGTTCACCGCGAATGCGATCGATGAGTTCCCAGAACTGGCGCCGCGACAGGGGATCGACGCCGGTGGTGGGCTCGTCCAGGATCAAGAGGTCGGGATCGTGAATGAGCGCGCAGCAAAGACCAAGTTTCTGCTTCATGCCGCCGGAAAGCTCGGCGGCGGGCCGGTCGCGAAACGGAGAAAGTCCGGTCGCCTCAAGCAGGTCGGCAATGCGCGCCGTGCGTTCTTCGCGGTCCTGGCCGAACAGCCGGCCGAAAAAGTCGACATTCTCGAAGATCGACAGCGTATGGTAGAGGTTCTTGCCGAGCCCCTGCGGCATGTAGGCAATGCGAGGGCAGATACGCCGACGATGGGAGGAGGAACTCATGTCTCCTCCAAGAACCTCGAGTGTCCCTCCCTGCATGGCGCGTGCGCCTGCGATCAGCGACAAAAAGCTCGACTTGCCCACGCCGTCCGGTCCGATCAATCCGACCATCCGGCCAGCCGGAATGTCGAGCGTGATATCGCCAAGCGCCGTTGTCTTTCCATAGACCAGGCGGAGGTCCTGCAAGCGGACGATGGGATTGCCGGTCCCACTCATCGCACCAGGTTGCCTTCAAGAAGAGCGGGCCAAGGTGTGGCGGGGTCGACACGGACATAGGCCGTTCCCGGCAGGCCGGTCTTCACGTCTTCGAGATAGCGCTGAAGCAGATCGGGCGGGATCTGCGCGCGCACCCGGAACATCAGCTTCAGGCGCTCCTCCTCGGTCTCCACGGTTTTCGGCGTGAATTGCGCGACATCCGCGACGAAGGAGACCTTCGCGGGGATCACGTGCCCCGGAACCGCATCCATGACAAGGCGGACTTCCGATCCGATGCTGATCCGGCCCGCCTGCTCGGTGGCTAAGAAGAAGGTCATATAGACATCTGTGATGTCGATCATGTTGACGACGCGGCCGCCACTCGAAAGCACCTCGCCGGGCTGGGCGACGCGATACTGGATACGCCCATCCCGTGGCGCCTTGAGTGTCGCATCCGCGATGTCGACTTCAAGGCTTTCGATCGACGCCTTTGCGGCTTCCACTGAAGCCTCTGCATCGATGACCTGCATGTTCGCTGCACCGATGCCCGCTTCGGATGCCGCTTGTGACGCCCGCGCGGCCGCCAGCGTCGCTCTTGTCCGACGCTGCGCGGACCTGTCGTCATCAAAGACCTGCTGCGAGATCGTATTGCCGCGGATGAGTTGTTCCGACCGGGCCAGCCTGCTCTCGGCCGCATCGAGTTCGGCTTGCCGCTGTTCAACGACGGCTGCAGCGGATTCGCGTTCGGCTCGCCGCTGGGCAACAACACTCCTGGCGGTTTCGATCGAGATCTTGGCGCGGCGAAGCTGGGCCTCGGCCTCCCTTTTTCGAGCGACAAGCTGAAGCGTATCCATCTGCGCGACCGTTTGGCCGGATTTCACGAATGCACCTTCCGAGACAAGGATGTCCTGCAGTCGTCCGGCCGTCTTCGCGGAGATGTCGATTTCCACGGCCTCGATCCGGCCGTTCCCGCTCGCTATGCCCGCAGGCAGACCGGCGCCGCCGGTCTGCGTCCACAGGACGTAGGCTGCGATACCGGCAATCGCGATTGCCCCGATGTAGATCCAGCGCCTGCCTTTCAACGTCCAGCGTCTCCCTGCCCCCGGAACGGCCCTGCCAACCCGGGTGAAGGGGCTTGCATTGTGCTGCCGATGTGCATCTTCACTATTGCCCGGCAGCTTTCGGCTGCTTGTCCGTCCATTGCGGCGGTGCGCCGACCTTGTCCGCGATGATGCCGGCCAGACCCGGCGACCTGCCGAAGGTGTCGCAGGCCGCATATTTGGGCTTGCCGCCGAGCGCGGATTGCATGCGCTGCCCCGACGGCAGGGAAAGATCCAGACCTTTCGGCTCCTTGCCGGTCATGAGCATGCGGGAGAAGTATTTCCCGAAATTCGCCGCCAGACTGTAGGCATCCCCGACTTCGGACACGCGCGCATTGTTGGTGATGGAGTTGGCACCCTTCGACCAGACGACCGCGGCTCGCTGCATGCCGGCACTGTCGATCGCCTCGGCTTCCACCGCCAGACCGCCTAGACCGGCCGGAAGACGCGGAATGCCGACCGGAAGCGCAAGGCTGCTCCCAAGCGAGACAGCCGTCGAGACGCCCGCAATGGCCTTGTTGGTCGGAACGATATCGGTGACGACGGCTCGCACAGTCAGGTCCGCGGGTTGACCGGCCGGCACCAGTTGATACTTGTCGCTGAGCGCCACGCAGACAGCACGGTCCAGGGCGTTCGTAACGAGAGAGCGATCCTGATCGGCCTTGATGCGCGAGGCGGCATTGGTCGAGAACGTGGTGGGCAGGATGGAGACGGTCCTGACAGCCGTCAGTCCCTGGGCGTCCACGAAACTCCGTGACTTCGTGAACTTGCCCTTGGCGGGACTGAGCTGGTTGTACGAGGTCAACGTTCCACCCTCCGTCAAGGGAACAGACGTACAACCAGAGGCGAGCAGGATAAGAGGCAGGCCCATCCCTGCAAGAACCGATCTACGCATCACCGGTCACCGGAAACACGGTATGTTGGATTCAGGTCGTCTCTTGCTGCTCATATTGCTCGGCCTCTGTCACGGATCACTATGTGCTGGACAGTGGGCACGAAGCATTGCGGCAGCATTACATAGGCCCCTTCGGCCAACGAAATGTCGCCCGGGCCATGGCTGCCCGTCGGAAGCCTGCCGTACTGAGACCTTCCAAGATCAGAACTGGATGGTGAAAGTGGTTCCCGACGCCGCGCTGTCGATAGTAACCCGGCCGTCATGATTGGCGACGATCTGCTTGACCAGGCTCAAGCCGAGCCCGGCGCCTTTGCTGCGCGGTGTGACACGATAGAACGGCTCGAAGACCTGCTCCCGCTGCTCTGCGGCTATCCCCGGCCCTTCGTCGGAAACCGCGATCCTGCCGTCTGCGGAGACGGAAACGGAGATCGTGCCGGTATTTCCACCGTGATCGATGGCATTGCGCACCAGGTTGCTGATCGCTCGCGGCAGGGCGGAGGGGCTTCCCTCCCGCTCGAACCTGTCCACCTCGCTGTCAAAGGAAATCTCGTAACCTGCCGCGATGGCCAGCGGCGCGAGATCCGCGACCACCGTGCGGGTGATGTCCACGAGATCGACAGTCTCGTGGGGGTTGGTCGCCTGATCGTTGCGCTCGAAGTCGAGAAGCTGTTCGGCGGTTTCGCCCAACCGCGCCACGTCCTGCATCAGTCTGCGACGCTCCGCCCCTTCGGACATCCCGTCGATCCGGGTCTGCATGATCGCAATCGGCGTCCGCAGTTCATGCGCCGCATCGATCAGGAAGCGCTGCCTTGCCTGGAACTGTTCCTCGAGCCGTTCGAGTATGCTGTTGAAGGCAATGATCAGCGGAACCACTTCCTTGGGCACGTCCTTGACCGGAAGCCGTGACCCGGAACGGCGGGGATCGATGTCCGGCGCCTTTCGAACGACGGAGTTCAGACCGGCGAGAGCGCGCCTCACTATTCGCGGAACAACGAGAAAGATTGCGGGTAATGCGATAACCAGAAGCGGAACATAGATTGGATACGTCTTCCTGAGCATCATCAGGAACGTGTCAGTCCTATTGGAATGGCCTCCATACATCACCCGGACCTCCCCGAGCGGTGTTTCAACGACATCGATGGAGGCGCTCTCATTGGTGTCGAGAGAGCCGCGTATGTCCGCGTCCTTTATGAGATGGAGATAGGGTGCCAGATCTGCATACGCAGTGGGCACCTCCCCATAGGATGCCGTCTTTCGGTCGGCTGTCGCCACAACAAACCAGAGACGATCACTCTCTGTGCTCCATGCGCGCAGCTGCGACCCTTCGACAATCCTGATTCCCCCCTGTTGATCGCGCGCAAGTGAATTTTGAAGGGCGTGGGTGAGCCGGTCCTGCATTCCCACATTGGGTGACAGGATCAAGGCTCCATAGATGCACAGGCCAGTGACCACAACAGCGACAACCGCGACGAAGACCACGCTTAGCTGCCAACTGAGTTTCCACCAAAGGGATCCGGCCGAGATGTCTTGCGCATCCATTTACTCTTCCCTCAGAAGGTATCCGACGCCGCGGATGTTGTGGACCATCACCCCAGCCGAGGCGTCCGACAAACGCTTTCGCAAACGGGAGATATGCGCGTCGAGCGCATTCGACTGGATTTCTTCTTCGTAATTGTAGACGGCGGCTTCGAGCGTGGAGCGCAGGACGGTCTTGTCCTTGCGCTTGGCAAGTGCCAAGAGCACCAGAAGCTCACGCCGGGGGAGATCGAACGGCGCCGCATTGACCGTCACGTGCAGATGAAGTGGATCGATCACGATGCGTCCGACCATGATCTGAGGCTCGACCAAGTTGGCCGGTCGCCTGAGCAAAGCGCGCAAGCGCGCCATCAGTTCCTCGACCAGGAACGGCTTGCCGAGGTAGTCGTCGGCACCTCCGTCGAGGCCCTCGATCCGCTCCATCGGCTCGTTTCGAGCCGTCAGTACGATGACTGGAGTGTCGACCCCTGCCCGCCTGAGCTTCGGGATGAAGGTCAACCCATCACCATCAGGAAGCCTCCGGTCGAGGAGAATGGCATCGTAGGTGTTCTGGCGCGTCAGCTCGCAGGCGTCAGCGAGCCGCATCGTGTGGTCGGTGACGATGCCCTGCTTGCCCAGAGCAGCCGTCAGGGCATCTGCCAGTTCCTTTTCGTCTTCGATCAGCAGAAGTCTCATGGCCAGCGCCCCTTTCATGTCTGCCTTTTCCACCTTCAAGGTTGCGGCAGCATTGCGGTCAGCATGATTGCGCCCGGTAATGCTCCTGCAATTGTCGGCACCTAACCATGAGAACAACCGGTCGCCCAGATATGCGACGAGGCCGCATCGAAGCGGCCGTGTTGAACTCGATGGGGAAGGATGCGCGTCATGGCCTTCAATTGGACAGCGAAAATTGCCAAGGCAGGGATACTCCTTGGCGGATGCATTCTTGCTTTCATGTATCTCGATCCTACCCGTGGCACGGTCGATGCGAACGAGCGGATAAAGGATATCGTGGCATCTGCGGCCCGGATCAGCAAACCGTTCGAACTGACGCATGCCGAGGTGACGAGTGTCGAGTCCGTCTCGATGGTCGAGCGTCTGCGTGTGAGCGGTGAGCTCCAGCCGGTCAACCGGGTGGTGATGCGGGCAAAGACCGGAGGCAAGATCCTCAATCTCGCCGTGCGCGAAGGAGAGAGGGTCAGGGCTGGCGACGTCATTTTGCGCTTCGAGACGGATGATCTTCGATCGACACTGCTGCAACGCGAGAGCGACCGCGACGCCGCCGAGGCAGAGCTGACGCTGGCCACGCAGGCACTGAGCCGGGCCGAGCAGCTTGCCGCCAAAAACGTCACGTCGAAAGAACAACTGGAAAAGGCCAAAAGCGACGTCACCGCGAACACATCGAGGGTCCAGAGCCTTTCTGCGCAAGTCGATATCGCCCGCGTCGCCCTTCGCGATGGGGAAGTCACGGCCCCTTTTGACGGCGTCGTTGCAAGCCGCGCGGTCGAGGCAGGCTCCCGCGTCAGCGCGGATGCCGAGTTGCTGACCATCGTCGATACCAGCGTCCTGGAAGCGAAGGTCCTGGTTTCCACCCGTGACATTACACGCGTTGCGGCAGGCCAGACCGCCGAACTGACGATCGATGGCATGGAAGGACAAACGATCGAGGGGACGGTCGCGCGGATCAATCCGGTTGCCGAAAGCGGCACGCGCTTCGTCCCGATCTATCTGCGGCTCTCCAATCGCGACGGACGGCTCTGGGGAGGAATGTTCGCCACCGGCTCGATCCTTGTCCGAGAAAAAGACGATGCGCTCGTCGTTCCGGTCATATCGCTGCGCAAAGACAGCGCAGGCGACTATGTGCTCAAGCTGCACAACGGCCATCTTCAGCGCCAGCCGGTGACCGTGAGACAGGACTGGAACGGTGGTAGTCTGATCGAGATCGCCGACGGCCTGAAGGACGGCGATACAATCGTGACCGCTCCCCTGCCAGAGCTGCAGCCCGATGTTGCCGTGACCCTCAACAAGGCCGGCTGAGATGTTCCTCACTCGCATCTCCGTCACCCATCCCGTTTTCACCACCATGATGATGATGGCCCTGCTGGTGATGGGCATCTTCTCCTTCCAGCGGCTTGGGCTGGACCAGTATCCCAATGTCGACGTTCCGATCGTCGTGGTGATGACGACCTATCCGGGCGCCACACCGGAAACCGTCGAGACAGAGGTCACCCGCCCGGTCGAGGACGCGCTGAACTCAATCAGCGGGCTGGATGAGATCACATCAACCTCCTATGAAGGGCGTTCGGTTGTCACGGCCAAGTTCAAGCTGGAGGTCCAGGGTGCGGTCGCGGCGCAGGACGTGCGCGACAAGGTCGCCGCCATTGAAGCCGACTTTCCCGACGATGTCGGCAAGCCGATCATATCGCGGTTCAACCCGTCCGACCAACCGATCCTCTCCATCGCCATCAGTTCAACGTCGCTGGACGTCCCATCCCTGACGACGATTGCCGACCAGCGCGTCCTTCGCCAATTGACCACCATTTCGGGCGTCGGCCAGGCGTCGCTGGTGGGCGGCCAGACGCGCCAGATCGACGTCTCCATCGACGATACGCGGATGCGGGCACTTGGAGTCGGCATCAACGACGTGATCAATGTTCTGAAATCCGGGAACCAGAACAGTCCTGCCGGGAGCGTTATCAGCACGTTTTCCGAACGCACGATACAGGTGCAGGGTCGGATCGAGCAGCCCGAAGACCTGCTCGACATGATTGTCGCCCGTCATGGCGGCGGCCCCGTCTACTTGGGTGACGTCGCGACCGTCTCGGACGGCGCAGCCGACGCCGAAAGCCGAGCCCTATACAATGGTGAAACGGCGCTCGCCATCGATCTTGTAAAGGTGCAGGACGCCAACACGGTGCAGGTGGTCGATGACGTTCGGGCACGTCTCGATCAGCTCAACGCGGAACTCGCGTCCCAGAACGTGCAGTTGCGCGTCGTCACCGATGCCTCGACAGACATTCAGGAATCCGTCGCCCAAGTGCAAGCGACGCTGATCGAAGGCGCAGCACTTGCCGTCGCCATCGTCTTCCTCTTCCTCAACTCCTGGCGCAGCACCGTGATCACCGGCCTGACGCTTCCGATCGCCATGCTCGGAACGCTGGCGGTTATCAGCTTCCTCGGCTTCACGCTCAACACGATGAGCCTGCTGGCGTTGACATTGTCGATCGGCATCCTGGTGGACGACGCCATCGTCGTGCGGGAGAACATCACGCGGCACCTTCACATGGGCAAGTCGCACCTTCGGGCGGCGCTGGACGGCACCAATGAAATCGGGCTTGCGGTGATCGCGACGACGTTGACTATCGCCGCGGTCTTCCTGCCGGTCGCCTTCATGGACGGCATCGTCGGTCGCTTTTTCTACGAATTCGGAGTCACGGTTTCCGCCGCAGTCCTCATCTCACTCTTCGTCGCCTTCACCCTCGATCCGATGCTGTCCAGCGTCTGGTACGATCCCGATGCGCGTCCGGATGCGAAACGCGGACGCATCGGGCGTCTGATCGTGCGCTTCGATCAGGGCTTCGAATGGCTGGCCGATCGGTATCGGCAGGTGATCGGCTGGACGTTGCGACATCGTCTCGTGACGCTTCTGGCAACCGTCGGCATCTTCATCAGCAGCCTGTTCATGGTGCCGCTGGTCGGCGCGGAGTTCGTGCCCGGCGCCGACGAGGGCCGGTTCCAGATCAACGTGACGGCACCGGTCGGCTCCTCCCTCGACTACACCGCGGCGAAAGTGCGACAGGTCGAAAATGCGCTCAGGGAATTCCCCGAGATCGAGACGGTCTATTCGACCATCAACACGGGCGGGACGGTCAGCAAGCACCGCGCCGCAGTGCTGGTGCGCCTCGTGCCTCTGGAAGAACGTGAACGAACCCCGCTCATGCTGGCAAACCCGATCCGCGAGCGGCTGTCCGTCATTCCGGGCATCGAGATCGCCATCGTCCAGGAAGGGCTGGGCGGCGGCGACAGCCCGATCCAGCTCAGCGTCCTTGGAGACGACCGCGCGGTCATCGAGAAGATCGCCTCGGATCTGGCCGACGACATGCGCAGGATAGCCGGCATGGTGGATGTGAATTCGAGCGCCAGGGAAGTGACCTCCATCCTTTCGGTGCGCCTGAAGCGCGAGGCGGCAAGTGATCTCGGCATGACCAGATCCGATCTTGCCGCCTCGCTCTCTCCACTGGTCGGCGGCGAGGAGGTCTCGAACTGGAGCGATGCCACCGGCGAAACCCACGATATCGTTGTGCGCCTGCCGAGCGGGCAGCGCGCCAATCCGGCCATGATCGGCGAGCTCATGCTGACGACCGGACGAACGGATGCGAACGGAGCACCGATCCTGGTCCAAGTCGATCAGGTCGCCCATATCAGGAGCTTCCCGGCGGCTTCCGAAATCCGCCGTCTGGACAATCGCCGTGAGGTGCTGGTGTCCGCCGATGTATCGGGCCGCACGCTTGGCGACGTGACCAGCGAGTTGCAGACGCTGATCGACAGCCGCGATCTGCCCGACGGCTACCGCATCCGTTTCGGCGGCGAATCGGAGAACATGCAAGAAACAATGGGGCATATGGTGACCGCGCTCGCTATGGCGGTGATCTTCATCTACCTCGTGCTGGCCTCGCAGTTCGGCAGCTTCCTGCAGCCGATCGCAGTCATGGCGGCCCTGCCTCTGTCGCTTGTCGGCGTGCTTCTCGGCCTCATGGTCGCCGGTAGCACGATCAACATGTTCTCGCTGATCGGCTTCATCATGCTGATGGGCCTCGTCACCAAGAACGGTATCCTGCTGGTGGACTTTGCCAACCAGGAACGGCGGCGTGGCCTCCCCCTGAATGAGGCATTGATCAGCGCAGGAGCCATCCGCTTCCGGCCGATCGTCATGACGACGCTGGCGATGATCTTCGGGATGATACCGCTCGGCATGGCGGTGGCCGGCGGCGGCGCGCAGCGTGCTCCAATGGCCCATGCCGTCATCGGCGGGCTGATCAGTTCCACTGTCCTGACCTTGATCGTCGTGCCAATGATCCTGTCGTACATTGATAGCATCACGCGCCGTCTGGCCCGCTTCATGCCGAAAGCGCCGGACGATCACGGCGAGGAGACTGCACACTCGGGCACGCGGGATGGCTACGTCGAGCAGCCTTCCCCAGACCCGTCATCCTGAGACGCGCGACCTCACAGAAACCCATGAAACTCAGCATCGACCTCGGAATCGTGGTCTATCTGCTGGTCTTTCTGCTGGTCTTTCTGTTGGTGACAAGCCGGTCTCTGTTTGCCCGCGTGCGCAGGCATCGAATGATGCCTGAGCGTCCGATCACTCTCTTCACCTGAGCAGGAGGATGCTCAGGGGCCCGGCCAGGAGAACAGCAAGAACGATGATGGGGTGGAGATACCGTAGAAGAAGCCTGATAATGGTTCTGTAGACTTTCATGGGAACTGCACCTGATGGAATTTCACCAAGTGAGCCTGGGCTTGCCGGATTGCAGCAGCATTACCGTTTCAGCCCGCCCCCCTGTTTACAATTTAGGGGTCAGCTTCAGGTTCCGGAAATAGGCAACCGTCCCGGATTCCAGCCATACGCCCACACCGCCACGCTGGTCGGATCCCAGTTTCAGATCGCTGACGATCAAAGCCGGTCGTTGATTGCCGTCAAGATAGAGTTCTGCCCTTTCTCCGGAAACGACGATCTTCATATGGATCCAGCGTTCAAGGTCCAGCTCGGCATAGCTCTCGTACTTTTCTGGAAATTCTCGCCTGAGCCTGTCGAACCGGTAATCAGGATAGGCGACGTACTGGACACTGTGATTGCGGCGGACCTGATCGTCAGCGACACTGTTCGTCGGCCGCAGATAGATGCTTTCGAAACGCCCCTCGTCATCGATGCGGAAGGCCAGGCCAATGAACCCTCGCGCATACTCAGGCGCGTCTGGCGCAAGCTCACTGGCGAGTTCGACATCTATGGCGCCATCGGAGAGATCCAGCGGCAACCATGCCATGAAGTCGCGGTCCGTCAGCTTTTCCGTTTGCGGATCCTGAACTGCTTCCGATGGCATGGTCATCTTGAAGGCCGGGACGCCCTGATAGATGCTTCGTTCAAGCGAAACGCCCGACAGCACAAAATCACCGACCGAAGGGTCTGTAGCGCCCATCGAATGGCCATCCGGAGCAAGAAGCCTGCCATTGATCCATGACATTGAGCTTATCAACTCGTGTTTCCCTTCCTTTGGCAAAGCAAGCCGGATCGGCGCGCTTTGCCAGACTCCTAAGTGATCTGCTGATTACCTCATGGATTGACGGACGGCGAAACTGCCGTCCGTCATGCGTCTTCGTGTCAAACGCGAACCCAGGCAGGCGCCACGGTCGGACCCATCCCGAGGAAAAAGCCGAAGTGGATGTTCATCTCGCCGATTGGCTCGAGGAAGCGGCTGTTGCTCAGCGGACCGGCATTGATGGCCTCAAACGAGAGCTTTTCCGCCAGCTCGCGCACCGTCGCGGTCGCAGCCTCGTCATCGCCTGCGACGAACACCTGCAATGTCTTGCCTTCGCGCGCCTCCGGCATGATCAGACCAGCGAAAATCGTGTTGAAGGCCTTGATGACCTGGGCGCCAGTAGCAAGCTTCTGAATTTCTTCCGCCGCGGAAGTGGTATGACCCAGCAGCAGTTCCTTGTAGTCAGCGGTGATCGGGTTGGTGATGTCGATCAGGATCTTGCCTGCGAGATCTCCGGCTTCAGCCAGAACGGGGGCGACGGCTTGATACGGCAGTGCCAACAAGACGATGTCTGCGAGTTTTGCAGCCGCAGCAATACCACCGCCTTCAACATTGGGGCCAGTTTCGGTTGCCAGTGCTGCGGCCTTGGCCGGATCACGGTGACCGATGACGACATCGATGCCATTTGCTGCGAATGCCCGGGCAAATCCCGAGCCCATGTTTCCTGTTCCAATGATTGCGACTTTCATTTCCATATCCTCTGTTGTCGATGAAAGACACTTTGGCGCCGAAACGAAATCAGATAAATCTCGCGAATATCGCATGACTTGAAACAAGGCATTTCAAATGGATCGTTTGGCTGGAATGGAAGTGTTCGTCAAAGCCGTGGAATGTGGATCCTTCAGTGCCGCGGCCGACGTCATGCAGATGTCGTCCCAGCTTGTCGGCAAACATGTCCAGAAACTCGAGCAGCACCTCGGCGTCCAACTGCTGCACCGCTCGACGCGTCGCCAAAGCCTGACCGACTTCGGCCGGATCTTCTACGAGCGAGCGAAGATCATCCTGGCAGAGGTCGAGACCGCAGAAAGCATGGCAGAAGAAACGCGCGCCGTTCCAGGCGGACGCCTGCGCATCAACGCTCCCGTCAGCTTCGGCATGCGAACCCTTTCCCCGCAATTGCCCAAATTCATGAAGCTGTACCCGGAGGTGTCGGTCGAACTGACACTGGCCAATCGCGCTGTCGACCTGATCGACGAAGGCTACGATGCCGTGTTCCGTGTCGGAGAGCTTTCGGACAGCGGATTGATTGCACGGCGGCTTTCGCCCTATCGGCTGGTTCTTTGCGCCTCGCCAGACTATCTGGCGAAGGCTCCCTCCTTAAGGTCGCCGCAGGACCTCACACGTCACGAATGCCTGGGATTTTCCCATACGGAACTGCGCACCCACTGGACGTTTGATGGCCCAGGTGGACGGGACGTCGTATCCGTCACAAGCCGGCTTGTGGCTGATCATGGCGAGCCTTTGCTTTGCGCAGCCCTGGAAGGCCTGGGGATCATGTTGCAACCATTGGAACTTGTCCGCGACTACCTTGAAGGCGGTCAGCTCGTGGAGCTTTTGCCAGACTACAAGGTGCCGACACGGCCTTTGCACGTCCTCTATGCGCCGGACCGACGATTGACACCGAAACTGAGAAGTTTCCTGGATTTCGTCGCCGCAAATTTTGGAGCGCGAGCAAGCGAGACCTGAGGACGCGGGCAACCGATCGACTTTACGGAAAGGGTGATTGTCTTGGACCGACTTGAATGTGACCCCATGTTCGCGGCAATCATCGAAACAGGCAGCTTCGCTGCGGCGGCGATGCGTCTTGGGACGAGCACAGGCCAGACTGTTGATCTCCATTGAGAGTTGACCCGGCGTTTGCGTGAACCCTTCGGGCTGGACCACCGGACACGGAAAAACTGATACACTCTGCGGGCCTCAATCGGAGAAGGCTCGTCAAGCCCCGAGGTCCCTATCGCCTGCATTCGACGCCGTTCAGGTTGCAGCTTTGCCAGGATATCCGAAACGGCATCATCGGACGGCGTGACGCACAGCGCACGTATGGCGTATCGGCCAACCTCATCCAGCTATGGCTGACGCAGTTCGATCGTGGCGAGTTGAACGATGAGGAGGCTGAGGTCACTCTCCACGACCAGTTGGGCAATGAAGAAACGCGGACGCCGGCGGACGACAAGCTCCGCAAGCTGGTCACCCGCATCGATCTCGTGCTCGATGGTGCGGGAACTGGTGATCGTCCTGCGCGGCGATCTGGCGGCGATCCTGCCCTTCGCTTCTGGCAAGAGGAAGCCCGAGTTTCCAACGAGAGGGCAATTCTTGAACACCGCATGAACCGATCGGGGACATCTAAAGGCGAGAAACGCAAAAATCCCGCAGCGTTTGATGCTACGGGATCGCAGGGATGGTTGGTTGCGGGGGCTCGCTTCAACGAATGGCATAAAAGGGCTGTTCTGCGGCCCTCCGGCTTCCGCATTGGCAAGGCCGAGAATGCCAAACAGCTCGCCGCGTAGCTCTGCATGAACCTCATCGCGCTTGGTGCCGGGGGTCAGCACGATCTCGCCGATCAGCGAGCGCAGCGCCTCAGCTGCCTGCCTGCCGCCATCTGGATCATCGAGCGCCTCCGTCAGACGTTCCACCCGCAGCCGGTAAAGGTTGGCGACGTTGGGGTGGATATCCGGGATGTCGTCCGGGGTCTGTGACAGGCGGGCGGTGATCTCAGTCTTCTGCCGTTCAAGATCATCCATGCGCGCCTTCATCGACGGCTGGTACATGCCATCCTCGATGGCGGAGATAATCCCGGCGATTGCTTTTTCGATCTTCGCGAGGTTTTTCCGGTCGATTGCAGCCTGCGCGCGGCGGTCATGGTTCAGCCGGTTCATCTCCTCGGCATAGGCTTTCACCGCCTCTGCGACCGCTTGCGACGATACCAGCTTGTCCTTGATGCCGAACAGAACCCGCGCCTCGATCTTCTCGCGGGTGATGGACCGACCATTGTCGCAGGTGCCACGTCGGTGATGGTTGAGGCACGCATAGCGGCCCGGCGTGATGATACCGAACTTGCCGCCGCAGCATCCGCAGGTGAGAAGGCCGGTCAGCAGAGACACGGGTCTGACTGTCAGATGCAGCCGCTTCATCCGCCCTTCGAGCGTATTGGCCGGGTTCGGGCCGAAGATCGCCGATATCTGCTTCTGCCGGTTGCGGACTGCCTGCCAGAGATCGTCTTCGATCATTCTCAGATGCGGCACTTCCGTCCTGATCCACTGGCTTTCCGGGCTGGGGCGCGAGACCCGCTTACCGGTGGATGGGTCCTTGATAAACCGCTGACGGTTCCAGACGAGAACGCCGGTATAAAGCTCGTTGTTAAGAATGCCGGTGCCGCGCGTGATATGGCCGCGAATGCTGGTGTCGCCCCATGCCCGTCCAAGCGGGCCGGGAATGCCTTCACTGTTCAGATCCGTCGCTATCGCCTTCGGGCTCTTGCCACTGGCGAACTCCCGGAAGATGCGGCGAATGATGTCGGCTTCCTCGGCAATGATCTCACGGTCGCCCCGGACCGGCTCGCCATTGCCGTCGAATTGCTTGAGTACACGGTAGCCGTAGCAGAGCCCGCCGCCTGCCTTGCCTTTCTCCACCCTGCCCCGCAAGCCGCGATGCGTCTTCATCGCGAGGTCTTTGAGGAACAGCGCATTCATCGTGCCCTTGAGGCCGACATGAAGTTCGGAGATTTCACCCTCGGCCAGGGTTACGATGGTGACGCCTGCAAACTTCAGGTGCTTGTAGAGTGTGGCGACATCCGCCTGATCGCGGCTGATGCGATCCAGAGCCTCGGCAATGACCACCGTGAACAGGCCGCGCTGTGCATCTCTGACCACCTGCTGGATGCCATGGCGAAGAATGGTGCTGGAACCCGAAATCGCCGCATCCTGATAGCTGCCCGCCACCTGCCAGCCTTCGCGCCGCGCATGTTCGTCGCAGAGGCGGAACTGATCTTCAATCGAGGCTTCCCGCTGGTTGTCGGAGGAGTATCGGGCATAAAGGGCAACACGGGTCATCGGCATGTTTCCTTCTCTCGCATCGGTTTCATGCATACGGCGGCTGCGCGGTCGCCGGTGGATATTGCGGGTGCTGTCTTCAGCGCCCGCACCCCGCCTTTCCTGCTTCGCGGCCAACCGCCGGGCCGAAGGCGCTCGGTCAAGGCTGGCGCGGCACGCGGCACCGCAAAGCGGCTTGGGCCTTGAGGGAGTGGCTTCGACCTGGCCCACTCCCCGCAGACTAGCAAAGGAGGTTTTCGCCTCGATCGGAATCGTATGCGCAAGCGGCGGCTTGGTGCAAGTCGTTTGAGGCCGTTTGCCGACAGTCAAAGCGAGACTATTCCGCCTCGGGTTCGTCTCTGCCCGAACGGTTGTCACCATTGTCGTTGGCCGCAACCCACGCCGCATGATCCTCCCGCGCCATCTGTCGTCCGATCAGCCGGGCAATGTCGATGACGACCCGTTCAAGGTGTTCACCAGTGGCGCGGCGCGTTTCTTCGGCACTGCCGTCTACGTCCGCAGGGCGCGTATTGTCTGACCTTGCCCCCAAGTTTTATCCAGTTTTGAGTTCGCTCCGGCGGTTTTGTGTTGCTGTATTAGGGGCGGTAGCGGCGGGTTGCGGTGCGGCGCCGTTCCGGCTGCGCAGTACCGCATCACGTCGCGGGTTGATGGTCTGAGCAAACTCGGCTGGTGTGAGCCAGCCGAGGCCGGAGTGTGGTCGATGATCGTTGTAGTCGTTGCACCAGGTTGAGAGCGTTGATCGGGCCTGGTTCAAGGACGAGAAGAGCGTCTCGTTCAGGAGCTCATCCCGCAGTCTGCCATTGAAGCTTTCGATGAAGGCGTTCTGG
>NZ_JAEG01000010.1 GCF_000518785.1 Paenirhizobium selenitireducens ATCC BAA-1503
GGCAAGGCGAAGCGGGCAAGACCCCGCATGTTTCGCCTTGCCGTGCCGCGCATCCCGGACGGGACGCCACGCCTGGAGTAACGCGATGCTTTCTGATCTCTTCGACCACAATGTCCGCTGGGCGGCGGCAAGACGTACGGAAGACCCCAACTATTTCGACAGGCTGTCGGCCCTGCAGCGGCCGGAATATTTGTGGATCGGCTGCTCCGACAGCCGGGTTCCCGCGAATGTCATCACCGGGCTCGAGCCGGGCGAGGTCTTCGTTCATCGCAATGTCGCAAACCTCGTCCACCGGGCCGATCTCAATCTGCTCTCGGTGCTCGAATTTGCCGTGGAGTCCCTTGAGGTAAAGCACATCATCGTTTGCGGGCACTATGGCTGTGGAGGCATCCGCGCGGCCATGGACGGGCATCGCCACGGCATCATCGATCACTGGCTGCAGCCGATCCGAGACGTGGCGGAAGCGAACTGCGCGGAGCTATCGAGGATTGACGAGACGGAAGAGAAGCTGAATCGGCTCTGCGAACTGACGGTCGCCTCGCAGGTGGCCAGTCTGTCGCAGACACCGATCCTGCAATCAGCCTGGAAGCGGGGGCGTCCGCTCACGATCCACGGCTGGATCTATGGTCTGAAGGATGGTCTGCTCCGCGACCTTAAATGCGATTGCGACAGAAGCGTCGCTGCGTTTCGATGCGACGAGGCGAACGCGCCGCGCTTTGCGCGAGATGGAAAGGTGCCCCATGCCTGTCAATCCTAGAGCCGCCTGCAACTGTGACGTTCAGCCGTCCGGCTCAGACCTGATGTCGGTGGAGAGGGCTATCGAAGTCGCGGTCGGCATGGCAAGGCCGATCATCGGGGCGCAAGAGGTCGCCCTCCGGTTCGCCCGAGGCCGGATACTCGCGGCAGATCTGCACGCGCCACAGGCCATGCCGGCTTTCGACAATTCCGCCATGGACGGCTTCGCAGTGCGACTTCAGGATATTACGGGAACGGGGCCTTGGCGATTGCCGGTCGCAGGCACAATCGCGGCCGGCTCTGCCCTGGGGCTGGCCGGAGCTGTTGTCGGCGCGGCCTTGCGTATCTTCACCGGCGCGCCGGTTCCTGCTCTCTGTGATGCCGTGGTGATGCAGGAAAACTGCGACGATCAGGGCGAGCATGTATGGATTTTTAACCGCCCGGCGGTGGGCGAGAACATACGTCGCGCGGGCGAGGACATCGGCGCCGGCGCCCTTCTTGCAGGCCACGGCACGATTATCGAGGCGCGCCATATAGGGCTTCTCGCGGGCAACGGCCATGCTTCGGTCCAGGTAAGACGTCGACTGCGGATCGCAGTGCTGTCCACCGGCGATGAACTCGTCGATGGAGGCAAGGGCAGCGCAAGCATCCATGACGCCAATCGGCCCATGCTGCTTGCATTGTGCGAAGGGCTCGGTGCGGAGGTCACGGATCTCGGCATCTGTGCCGACGATCTCGGCGCCATGACCGGACTGCTGCGCGCGAACGCGACGCAATATGACATGATCCTCACCTCGGGCGCAGCTTCGGTTGGAGGCCGGGACTTCGTTCGACCGGCCCTTCAGGCGGCCGGCGGATCGGTGGAAGCCTGCCGGGTGGCCCTGAAGCCGGGAAAGCCGGTCTTTTTCGGTCGACTCGGCGATGCCTTGCTGACCGGGCTGCCCGGCAATCCGCTGTCGGCCTATATGGGATTCCAGCTCTTTGTCGCCCGGCAGATCGCCGCGATGCTGGGCTTTTCGGGAGCGGAAATGTCAGTCGAGAAAGCGGTGGCCGGTTTCGGCTGGAAGCGGAAGGCAGGTCGCGCGGAATATCTGCCGGTGCGCATCGTCGCGCATGATGCTTCCGGCCGCCCGATCGTCGAGCGCCTCGGGCACGGCAGCTCCGCCTCGCTGATGCCGCTTTCCCAGGCCGACGGCGTCGCCGTTCTCGATGCGTCGTCAACCGAAGGCGCCTGCGGTACGCCCGTTTCCTGGTTCCCCTTTTGCAGGCGCAAATTCGCATGGAGGAGCATATGACCGATTTAGCGATACCGCTCCAGGCCGCCATTCGGGTCGAAAAGGACCGGCCGGTCGACGATATCTTCGGGGCGGTGGCCGAGCTGTTGCGGGCCGAAGGGCTGGTTGTCGCCGGCTTCCTTCAGTGGGAACGCACTGACGACGGCGCGTGCTGCGGCCGGATCGAGCTGGAGGATCTGGCCAGCGGTGAGCGGCACCAGATATCGCAGGCGCTCGGCCCGGGTGCGCGCGGTTGCCGGCTCGATCCGCAGGCCCTGGCAGACGTGGCCGAGCGCCTCCTGTCCGGTCTGGAGAACGATCCAGATCTCTTGATCCTCAACCGCTTCGGCAAAGGCGAGGCCGAGGGGGAAGGTTTTCGTGCCGTGATGGAGGAGGCCTGCGCACGGGACATTCCGGTGCTGATCGCGGTGCGGGAAAGCTATGTCGAGGCCTGGGAGCGGTTCGCGGGAGATCTCGGGCTCCTCCTTCCACCCGACCTGGACGTGGTCGTCGACTGGGTCCGTCGGGCGGTTGCAGCGGCCGGGAGACTTCGCGATGCGGCATGAACGGCATATCGCGACCGGCACGGGAGCAACACACTTCCCCCTGGTCGATCAGTTCGGCCGGCAGGTCACCTACCTTCGGCTTTCCGTGACGGATCGCTGCGATCTTCGCTGCACTTACTGCATGGCCGAACACATGACATTCCTGCCGCGCCAGGATGTCCTGTCCCTGGAGGAGCTATACCGGCTGGCTCGAGTCTTCATCCGCGGGGGCGTGCGCAAGATCCGGCTGACCGGCGGAGAGCCGCTGGTGCGCAAGAATATCCTTCAGCTGTTCAGTCTGCTCGCGCCGCACCTCGAAGGCGGCGAGCTCGATGAGGTGACGCTGACCACCAACGGCACGCTGCTCTCGCGTTATGCCGAAGCCCTGTTTGCAACAGGTGTGCGCCGCGTCAACGTCTCGCTCGACAGTCTCGATGCCGGCAGATATGCACGGATAACCCGGTGGGGCCGGCTGGATTCGGTTCTGAAGGGTATCGACGCAGCGCTTTCCGCCGGTCTCAAGGTCAAACTCAACGCGGTTGCCATGCGGGGTGACTTCGAAAGCGAAGTGGACGATCTCATCGGCTTCGCGCATGGGCGAGGCATGGACCTCACGTTGATCGAGGAGATGCCGCTTGGGCAGACGGGGCATGATCGCAGCCAGAGCTTCCTGCCCCTTGATCATCTGCGCCGGTCGATTGGCGGGCGGTGGACGCTTGTTCCGATCGATGATCGGACCGGAGGTCCGGCCCGCTATGTTCGCGTTGCCGAAACCGGCGGGCGGCTCGGCTTCATCACGCCGCTATCTTGCGATTTCTGCGCAAACTGCAATCGGGTGCGGGTGAGCTGTGCCGGCGATCTCTTCACCTGCATGGGGAGCGAGGGCACGGTCGGGCTTCGCCAGGCGTTGCGCGGCGAGGATCCGGAGGCAAACGTTGGTGGCCTGATCCGGGATGCGCTTGGTCGCAAGCCGAAGGGACATTCGTTCGAAATTTCGCGTCAGGCCGTCAGCGGTATCGCGCGCCATATGTCTGTTCTAGGAGGCTAGAAATGCAGATTGCCATCGTTACCGTATCGGATCGCGCCAGTCGCGGAGGATATGAGGATCTGTCGGGTCCCTTGACCGAGACATGGCTGGCGCGCGCGATAAAGTCGCCCCACAGGCTGACGAAGCGGATCATCCCCGATGGGTTTGTCTCCGTTCGCGATGAACGGATCGATCTCTGCGACCAGCATCGCTTCGACTTGATTTGACAACGGGAGGCACGGGCCCGGCAGCGCGTGACGAAACCCCGGAAGCCATGCGGGCCGTGCTGGTGAAGGAGCTACCGGGTTTCGGCGAACTACTGCGTCGCCTCAGTCTGGATCAGACGCCGACTGCCATCCTGTCGCGGCGACGGCCGGAACAAGAGGGCATTCGCCTATCATCAATCTGCCGGGCAATCCGGCGTCGATCCGTGTGTGCCTCGATACAATATTCTCAGCTGTGCCTTACTGCCTCGATCTGATCGGCGCGGGGAAGATCGAGACCGATCCGAATATCATCAAGGCTCGCCGTCCGGCGCGATAGGGCATTTGTGGCCTTATGCGGTGTGGTTGGATGCCGGCCCCCAATTGTCGATGGTGGCCGGGAATCAGCGCCGCAGTAACAGGCCATCTCAACTTTGCGGGGCGCAGGGGTTCCATAAGCTATCTTATGCGATCTTTGCTAAGCGTGTGAAAATAATAAATAATATTGAGTCATCTTTCATATCTTAGGGTTGAGTGCTAGATTTTCCGCCAAGCGAGTTAAGCGAGAATACTCATGCTCCGGTTTCTTCACCGATGACTCGGACACCGCCGGGCGATACGGCGCAGGTGGCAGGCTGATGCGAAGCTGCTGGCTGGTCGAGATCCGGTCAGAACTTACTATGAGGCGCAACGACGGGCGTTCCGCAGTCGCTCCGAAGGCGACTTCCATGGGTATTGGCACTGGGCCAAGGTCGCCAGTGAAATCGCCCGTATAGAACCGCGTGCCGAGATGGACTTCGACATCCTCATGGTTTTGTCCGATCAGGAAGAACCGGGTCGCCGCTGATCGATGCACTGGCGAAACAGATGCTCGGCAACAAATGCTGAGCTGTCTTCCGTGAACGATCTGTACCGAATATTCAATCGCCGCCGAAGCAAACCAATTCCGCTCTTTATGGATGGTGTCCTGGACCAGGCCCGGATCTGCGTCGATCAACCCACTATCGGGGTCGGCTAGCAAGCTGCCGCCGCTTGTCTTCGCCTGCGCGGTGATCGCGACCTGTCCTGGTCCTTTGAGGAGCCATCGAGCGGGATCGGCCCGCTCCGGACGGAGGTTTCTCACATGGCACAGGATCTTGCACTCGCCCAAAGCCACGCATTTTCGCTTTCCCGCATCCTCATGGTTCCCGTCACCCTGTTCAAATCCGGCAACGAATTCGGCGTCCTTCCGTCCGACGAACTCGATGACGAAGACGATCTTGAGATCGTGCATGAATATTTCCCGCGCGGGTCTCATTGAGACCCGCATGTCCCTGCCGCTGGCGACCTGTCGGCCGCAAGGGAAGCTTCGCCGCAGCAGTATGCTGCAACTTTTGTCAGTTGCATGCTGCGCCCTTGCACCCTCCGCTCTTCGCGGCGGGGGAAGGTGGCCCGCAAATTGCGGGAAGGAAGAAGGGACGGCCGCTTAGCGGCCGAAGAAAATATGAAACGAGAAGAGTTAGAGGCGCTTCGCGCAAAGGTAAGTTGCGAGGCAGTGCTGGAGCAGGCCGGTTACGAAATCGATTTGAAGGAAAGCGCGCGACGCGCCGTCAAATACCGGCGTGGCGGCAACATCGTCATTGTCACGCATGACGGATGCGGCTGGTTCGATCCGCTCAGCGACGAGAAGGGCGATATCTTCAGCCTTGTCATGTTCCTGGATAGGATCCCATTCCCGCACGCAGCGGAAGCGGTCGCGTCACTTGTCGGGTTTAAATTGTCCCGGCCGGAATGGAGGTCCTCGTGGCCTTCAGTGCCGGTGAAAGACATTGGCGACCTTTGGCGCAGCCGGCGCTCGCCTTCGCCCGGATCCGGTGCCTGGCGCTATCTGCGTTGGGCGCGCTGGATCCCGACCGCCATCGCCCGGCAGGCCATTCGAGAGGATGTGCTGCGGGAAGGACCCTTCGGCAGTATGTGGGCAGCCCATGTCGATAGCGAGGGTAGGGTCGTCGGCTGGGAGGAGCGTGGCCCCGACTGGCGTGGCTTTGCCACCGGGGGCTCGAAGGTTCTTTTCCGCTTGGGACCGAGCGATGCCTCTCGTCTCTGCGTCACCGAGGCCGCGATCGACGCGATGAGCCTTGCGGCACTCGAAGGTCCGCGCGAGCAAACTCTCTATCTCAGCACTGGCGGTGGGTGGTCTCCGGCGACAAATGCGGCGCTTGCCGAACTTGCTGTGCGGCCGGGACTGACACTGGTCGCGGCCACGGATGCCAATCCCCAGGGCGACGTCTATGCAGAACGATTGCGTGCGCTTGCCGAGGCGTACGGCTGTGACTGGCAGAGGCTACGTCCGCCGGCGGAGGATTGGAACGGGGTTCTCCAAAACAGGGAACGGGAAAAACGGGAAAGGAAGACCGAGAGGAACAATGAGGCCTGCCGCATGCGCGCCGGCCGCATCAAGGGAGGCTCCGCCCGGCATGCGCCGGCCCTTGACCCGGCCGGACACGAGGCCGGCAGCGCGAAAGGGGTCATGAAGGACTGAAGAGAATGGCGAGGTCGAAACGACTTGTGCTGCCTCCGGTCCAAACCCCCGAAAGGATCAAGCTGATGACCTCGATAGCCCTTCCCCGCAAAATTTTCCAGGGCGTGGCCAAGCGCGCCGACATGTTCCGGATGTTCGACAGGCACGCCAAGCGCCCCGACCGCTTTGAAGGTGACCAGTCTGCCGTCTATGCCGGCGAATGGTTCGAGATCGACGAAACCTCCTACTCCACCATGCTCGACATTCTGCCGCCGCTCTGGATGCGCGGGCAGATCTTTGCGATGCGTGAGTTCATGACCGGTTCAGTGACTTCGGTGTTTTACGCGATCCGGATCGATGAAGCCGTCCGTTATTTTCACACCTACTGCGACCTCTCGGACCCGAACTCTGTGGAGGCGATGCGGACCGCGATCGTTGACCGCGAAACGCGTCCGGTCCGGGCCATGAGCCGCGAAGAACGGCTTGAGCATATCTGGAGCACGACAACCGACGACTATCGCGGCTATGCCGGTACCCGTTGGCCGACGCCGATGCAGGGCCATCGCACGGTGATGCTCTACGGTGGCCAGGAAGGCACTTTCCTGAAACTGCTCGACACCCTGTCCGACGACGAAATCGCTGCCAAGCTGCCGGTGCATCTGCGCCACCTCCCCTCAGCCCTGGCCGCCTGAGGCAGATCATCATTCGCAAATTCCGCGCCGAAAGCGGCCTTCTCCGTGGCCGAGCGATGGCGCACGCCCTCATTTTCAAGGAGCTTTCCCATGAGCAACGATCCCTTCACGCTCGACATGTTCGGCTCGAGCGTGCTGTCCTCCGGCCTCGGGCTTGGCGTGACAGCGTTCGGCGGGTTCTCGCCTGATGCCGCCAATGACGACGATCCGGATCCCGTGCCGCCGGCGCCAGCACCCGCCCTCCCCGTCGCTGAAACGCCTGACCGTCGCGTGAGGCATCGGGCAAACTTCTACCTTGACGGCGACCGCGGGCTGGCCGCCTCCTGGAAGGACCGCGCCAGCGCCAATGTCGCGGCTATCCTTGTCGCCGATGGTATCGCCAGGCAAGACCGGCCGGCGACGGCCAAGGAACAGGCGCAACTGATCTGCTTCACCGGCTTCGGCGCCGGCGAACTGGCCAACGGTATGTTCCGTCGGCCGGGCGAGGTCGATTTCCGCCAGGGCTGGGACGATATTGGTTCTTCGCTTGAGACCTCGGTTTGCGAGAGCGAATATGCGTCGCTTGCCCGCTGCACCCAATATGCACATTTCACGCCGGAGTTCATCATCAGGGCAATCTGGGCCGGGATCCAGAAGCTCGGCTGGCAAGGCGGCCGGGTGCTGGAACCTGGCATCGGCACGGGGCTGTTCCCGGCCCTGATGCCGGAGCCCTATCGCGACGCCGCCTATGTGACCGGGATCGAGCTCGATCCGGTTACCGCCCGCATCGTTGGCCTGCTTCAGCCGAAGGCGCGGATCGTCAATGGCGACTTCGCTCGGACCGATCTGGCTCCGATCTACGATCTCGCTATCGGCAATCCGCCCTTTTCCGATCGCACCGTCCGCTCGGACCGCGCCTACCGGTCGCTTGGCCTTCGCCTGCACGATTACTTTATCGCCCGATCGATCGATCTGCTGAAGCCCGGCGCGCTCGCCGCCTTCGTCACCTCGCATGGCACCATGGACAAGGCCGATACGACGGCACGGGAGCATATCGCCAAATCCGCCGACCTGATCGCGGCAATCCGGCTCCCCGAAGGCAGCTTTCGCCGTGACGCCGGCACGGATGTCGTTGTCGACATCCTGTTCTTCCGCAAGCGCAAGGCTGGCGAGGCGGAGGGCGACCAGCTGTGGCTGGATGTCGATGAGATCAGGCCTGAGAGTGACGGCGAAGGTGCGATCCGCATCAATCGCTGGTTTGGCCAGCATCCGGACTTCGTTCTCGGCACCCACGCGCTGACCTCGGGACCGTTCGGCGAGACCTATACATGCCGGCCCAGCGATGACGAGGATCTCGACGCCGCACTCGTCGCTGCAATCGATCTATTGCCGGCCGATCTCTACGACGGCGAGCCGACGCCCATCGATATCGATCTGGAAGACGAGCTCGGCGAGATCGTCGACCTGCAGCCGAAGGGTGACTCCGTCCGCGAGGGCAGCTTCTTCCTCGATCGGTCAAAGGGTCTAATGCAGATGCTGGACGGATCGGCCGTGCCGATCACCGTGCGCAAGGGCCGCTCGGGCCATGGGACGCCAGAAAAGCATGTCCGGATCATCACCAAGCTCGTCCCGATCCGCGATACCGTGCGTGAGGTCTTGAAAGCCCAGGAGACCGACCGGCCCTGGCGCGACCTTCAAGTCCGCTTGCGCATCGCTTGGTCGAGCTTCGTGCGGGACTTTGGTCCGATCAATCACACAGTTGTCTCTGTTCAAGAGGATATCGAGACCGGCGAGGCCAAGGAAACCCATCGCCAGCCGAACCTCGCACCGTTCCGCGACGATCCCGATTGCTGGCTGGTCGCCTCGATCGAGGACTACGATCTCGAGACCGACACGGCGAAGGCCGGCCCGATTTTTTCGGAACGGGTGATTGCTCCGCCGGCCTTACCGACGATTACCTCACCTGCGGATGCGCTTGCCGTCGTGCTGAATGAGCGCGGCCATGTCGACATTGACCATATCGCGGAGCTGCTGCATAGCGATGCTGCGGCGGCGGTCGACGAGCTGGGCGAGGCCATTTTCCGTGATCCTGCTGACGGATCGTGGAAGACAGCCGACGGATATCTCTCGGGGGCTGTCCGTACGAAGCTCGCAGCCGCGCAGGCCGCCGCAGAGCTCGACCCATCATATGAGCGTAATGTCCGCGCCTTGGCTGATGTGCAGCCGGCCGATCTGCGGCCCTCGGATATCACCGCCCGGCTCGGCGCGCCGTGGATCCCGGCCGCCGATGTGGTTGCCTTCGTCAGGCAAAAGATGGAGGCGGAAATCCGCATCCATCATATGCCGGAGCTCGGATCCTGGACGGTGGATGCACGCCAGCTCGGCTACAGCGCCGCTGGCACGTCCGAATGGGGCACCAGCCGCCGCCACGCCGGCGACCTGCTCGCCGATGCGCTCAACAGCCGGGTTCCTCAGATCTTCGACGTCTTCAAGGATGCCGATGGTGAGCGGCGTGTGCTCAACGTCGTCGATACCGAAGCCGCGCGCGACAAGCTGCAGAGGATCAAGCAGGCGTTTCAGGACTGGGTATGGACCGATCCGGATCGCACCGACCGGCTGGCCCGCGACTACAACGACCGTTTCAATAATATCGCGCCGCGAAAATTCGACGGTTCGCATCTAAAACTCCCCGGCGCCTCTGGCGCCTTTGTTCTTTATGGGCATCAGAAACGCGGGATCTGGCGGATCATCGCCGATGGCTCGACCTATCTCGCTCACGCCGTAGGCGCCGGCAAGACGATGACCATGGCGGCAGCCATCATGGAGCAGCGCCGGCTTGGCCTGATCGCCAAGGCGATGCTGGTCGTACCCGGCCATTGCCTGGCACAGGCGGCTCGCGAGTTTTTAGGCCTCTATCCGAATGCCCGCATTCTTGTCGCTGACGAGACCAACTTCACCAAGGACAAGCGCGCCCGGTTTCTGTCGCGTGCGGCGACTGCAACGTGGGATGCGATCATCATCACGCATTCGGCTTTCCGATTTATCGCCGTGCCCTCCGCCTTCGAGAGCCAAATGATCCAGGACGAGTTGCAGCTCTATGAGGATCTGCTGACCAAGGCCGACAGCGAGGACCGCGTTTCGCGCAAGCGGCTCGAGCGGTTGAAGGAAGGACTGCAGGAGCGGCTCGAAGGTCTCGCCACCCGCAAGGATGATCTTCTCACCATCTCGGAGATTGGTGTCGACCAGATCGTCGTCGACGAGGCGCAGGAATTCCGCAAGCTGTCTTTCGCCACCAATATGTCGACGCTGAAGGGCATCGATCCGAACGGCTCACAGCGGGCCTGGGATCTCTATGTGAAGTCCCGCTACATCGAGACGCGGAACCCAGGCCGCGCGCTGGTTCTCGCTTCCGGTACGCCGATCACGAACACATTGGGCGAGATGTTCTCCATCCAGCGCCTGCTCGGTCATGCGGCACTTTCTGAGCGCGGACTGCACGAGTTCGACGCCTGGGCAGCATGCTTCGGCGACACGACCACCGAACTTGAAATCCAGCCATCGGGAAAATACAAGCCGGTCAGCCGCTTTGCCTCCTTCGTCAACGTGCCGGAGCTGATCGCCATGTTCCGCTCGTTTGCCGATGTGGTGATGCCGGATGACCTGCGGCAATACGTGAAGGTGCCCAACATCTCGACCGGCCGGCGGCAGATCATGACTGCCAAGCCGACGGCATTGTTCAAGACCTATCAGCAGACCCTCGGCAGCAGGATCAAGGCGATCGAGCAGCGCGAGGGTCCCGCCAAACCCGGCGACGACATACTGCTGTCCGTCATCACTGATGGGCGCCATGCGGCGATCGACCTGCGCTTCGTCATGCCGGCGGCTGACAACGAGGAGAATAACAAGCTCAATCTGCTCGTCCGCAATGCCTACGGGATCTGGAAGGATACCGGCGAGGCGATCTATCGACGCCCTGATGGGAAGACATTCGACCTGCCGGGTGCGGCGCAGATGATCTTTTCCGATCTCGGCACGATCAATGTCGAAAAGTCCCGCGGCTTCTCGGCCTATCGTTTTATCCGCGACGAGCTGATCCGGCTCGGTGTGCCGGCATCGCAAATCGCCTTCATGCAGGACTACAAGAAGACCGAAGCCAAGCAGCGACTGTTCGGCGATGTCAGGGCCGGCAAGGTTCGTTTCCTGATCGGCTCGTCGGAAACTATGAGCACGGGCGTCAACGCCCAGCTTCGGCTGAAGGCGCTCCATCACCTCGATGTGCCATGGCTGCCGTCGCAGATCGAGCAACGCGAGGGTCGCATCGTCCGCCAGGGCAACCAGCACGACGAGGTCGATATCTTCGCCTATGCGACGGAAGGCTCGTTGGATGCCAGCATGTGGCAGAACAATGAGCGCAAAGCCCGGTTCATTGCCGCGGCCCTGTCGGGAGATACCTCGATCCGGCGGCTCGACGACGTTGGCGAGGGGGCTGCCAACCAGTTCGCGATGGCCAAGGCGATCGCTTCCGGCGATGAACGGTTGATGCAGAAGGCAGGCTTGGAGGCCGATATCGCACGGCTCGAACGGCTGCGGGCCGCCCACGAGGACGATCAATACGCCGTCCGCCGGCAGATGCGAGATGCAGAGCGCGAGATAGAGGTCTCGACCCGGCGGATTGACGAAATCGGCCAGGACATCGCGCGGCTACAGTCGGCCACCGGCGATGCCTTCACCATGACGGTGCTCGGTAAAGAACATGCCGAGCGCAAGGAGGCCGGTCGGGCGCTGATGAAGGAAATCCTCACGCTTCTTCAGCTGCAGCAGGAGGGCGAGGTGCATCTGGCGACGATCGGCGGCTTCGATCTCGTCTATGAAGGTGAGCGGTTCGGCAAGGGCGACGGCTATCGCTACGAGACGCTGCTCCAACGCACTGGCGCAGAGTATGAGATCGATCTGGCGATCACGGTGACGCCGCTCGGCGCCATCTCACGGCTGGAGCATGGACTTGAAGGCTTCGAGGAGGAGCGGCGTCAATATCGCCGGCGTCTCGAAGAGGCCGAGCGGCGGCTGGCCTCCTACCGTTCGCGAGAGGGTGGCGCTTTTGCGTTCGCAAATGACCTGAAAGGAAAACGGCTGGAGTTGCGGGCAATTGAAACTCAACTGGCAGCAGATCTGGACAGCGAGACCATCGCCGCCGCATAGCTGCATTGCACAATAATTGTTTTCCGATTGGCCAAAAATCAGGCATAAAGCCTGCAGCTGATGCATATGGCGGTCTCCTCCCAGTTCCGCCGCAGTAGCTGTTCCCCTCTGGAGGTCAAAGATCTCCACACTTTATGGGCCGACGGTTTACTCCGTCGGCCCTTTTTTCTTACACATCATCATCCAAAGATATCTCATCCTGGCCAGGCTGACGACCACAGTGCTGTTCTTCCTTGAGAGAAAGACTGTCGAGATAGCGCTCGCGTATCGTACGCATGTCGATGTCGCCACTGATCCAAGGATCCAGCAGAGCCATAAAGATTGGGTCCTCGTCGATTGGCGTACCACGGGACTTCGCGCGACCGATGGCGCGTTGTGCGATGGCCCTCCGGGTTGTAGGATCTGTACTCATCTTTCCTCGACTGGCACTCTTGGACGGCGGAGACATTTATCAGCGGGTGTTCACGGTCGCGACTTGAATTTTCCCGCCATCAACAATATCTGGGCATCACTTCCCGTTCGAATAATGTCCTGCCGCCGCAATCGCTGTGGTTTTCGATGTCGTCCGGGATCTTAAAGGGCGCTCCCCTCGCGGGTCGAGCGCCCTTTTGCGTTTCTGTTTCCGGTCGAGGTTTTGCATGTCGTTCGCGCCTCGGTGTACGCGGACCGCTCTTCTAATGGAGAAACGGAAAAGAAGGAGGAGGGAAAGAACCGGTCGCCGATCGGTCCTCCTGCCGGCGCGTGCGCTCAACCGCCACCTGCGCGATCCCGGCCACTCGTTCTTCGCAGGGCTGTTAGCCCCGCTTGTCCTACGCAGCAGGGATGCTCGGTCGCAGTTGCGTCCGTCCGTCCGTTCGGCGGTCCGGGAGGTGTCTTCGAGAAAAATGAAGACAGGAAGGGCTGGCAAGGCGCCGGTCCGGAACTCTCTAGACAAGGACAAATCCCATGCAGATCATGAAGGTTGACCCGCGCGCTCTGAAGGAAAATCCCGACCGGATGCGCCAGTCGAAGTCGTCACCGCAGGCTGACGCGCTGATGCTCGCCACGATCAAGGCGGTCGGTATCGTCCAGCCGCCGGTGGTCGCGCCGGAAATCGATGGTGGCAACGGCTACATCATCGACGCCGGCCATCGCCGCGTCCGCCTCGCTATCGCCGCCGGCCTGGAAGAAATCGAAATCCTCGTGGCCGACGCCGCCAACGACAACGGCGCGATGCGCTCGATGATCGAAAACTCGGTTCGCGAGGCACTCAACCCGGTCGATCAGTGGCGCGGCATCGAACGTCTCGTTGCTCTCGGCTGGACCGAGGAAGCGATCGCCGTCGCTCTCGCCCTTCCTGTCCGCCAGATCCGCAAGCTGCGCCTCCTCGCCAATGTCCTGCCGGCCATGCTCGAGCAGATGGCTTTGGGCGACATGCCGTCCGAGCAGCAACTGCGGATCATCGCGGCCGCCGGCCAGGTCGACCAGAAAGAGGTCTGGAAAGCTAACCGCCCGAAGAAGGGTGACACCGCCGCCTGGTGGCAGATCGCGAATGCGCTCACGAAGAAGCGCATGTATGCCAAGGACGCGAGCTTCGGCGACGATCTGGCTCAAGCCTATGGGATCGAATGGGTGGAGGATCTCTTCGCACCGGCCGACGAGGACGGCCGCTACACCACCAATGTCGAAGGCTTTCTCGGCGCCCAGCATGAATGGATGACGGGCAACCTTCCGAAGCGCGGCGCGATCGTCGAGGTCAACAGCTGGGGCCAGCTGGAACTGCCGAAGAAAGCAACCCAGGTGTACGGCAAGCCGTCCAAGTCCGACCATACGGCGCTCTACCTCGATCGCGATGGCAAGGTCCAGACCGTTCATTACCGCATGCCGGAGGCTACGGAGTCGAAAGGCGCTGGCGGCAATGGATCCGCAGTCGGTAGTGATGATGGCGACACGATCACTATCTCCAAGGCCCGGCCCGATGTGGCCCAGAAGGGTCATGACATGATTGGCGACTTCAGGACCGATGCTCTGCACGATGCACTCGGTCGCGCGCCGATCGAGGATGACATGCTGATGGCGCTGATGGTCCTGGCCTTTGCCGGGCAGAACGTTCGTGTCGACTCCGGCGCTGATGGGACCTTCTACGGCGAAAAGCGCTTCTTGCGCCATGTGGTCGGATTGTTTGACGAGCATGGCAAGCTCGCCTTCGATCAGGACACGCTCCGGGTCGCCGCCCGCTCTGTGCTGATCGACGTCCTCTCGTGCCGGCGGGGCATGTCCAATAGTGGCATGGTCTCGCGCATTGCCGGCGAGGCGATCGGCGCCGACGAATTCCTTCCGAACATGGGTTCGGAGGACTTCCTGTCGTGCCTGTCGCGCCAGGCGCTGGAGGCGTCTTGCGCGGAGGCATCGGTCCAGCCGCGGCAGAAGGTCCGCGAAACCCGCACAGCCCTCGTCGAGCATTTTGCAACTAAGCACTTTGTCCATCCCTCGGGCCGCTTCGCGCCCCCGGCGGACCAGCTACTCGAATGGATCCGGGCGGGTGCTGCCACGGACGTTATCGGCGCCGGGTCGCGCGACGACGGCGGTCATGCTGATGATCCCGCTGAGGACCAGGATGGGGAGTTCGACAACGGTACGAATCAGGGCGGCATGCTGGATGCAGACCGCCCCGATGACGCTGAGCTTGACGAGGGGTTCGATGAGAGGGCTGCCGTATGACCGCCGCCCTCCGGTCGAACACAGCAGCATCCACCCCCTATCGTTCGGGGGTGGAGTTTGCCACCAGCGCGGACGGTATGCTCGTCGCCCGCATTGGCGACCTGGTCCTCGCCATGGTCACCTCACCCAGCGGCTTCGCATTTCTTGCGAGCGCCGTCGCCGTTCGTCGGCCGCTGGCAGAGCTGACGCGCGCTGACTTCACCGGGCATGATGGTCGAGTGGCCGATGAAGCTGAGTTCCGAGCTCGTGTCGCCGAGACTGCTGGTCATAAATGCGATCTCGCCAGCCTCAACCGCGTGCAGACCCGCATTTCGGCGAACACCCCCTGGGGCGGATCGCAGATGGCGGTCGTGTATGCAGAGGGCGTCGTTGCCCACCTGACATCAGGGCATGGTGGTTTCCACCTCTCGGCAGATCGCAATGCCAGGGTCCATCCTCTGCTGCGGAAGGACACGCCCTGGTACGAAGAGGACAGCGAGTGGGCGATCGTCGCGATCAGCTTTCCGGACCTGTTCACCACCTACGAGCGGTCGATGGCAGAAAAAATCTTCCGCAATACCTGGCCCGACGTCTGGGAGAAGATCCGAGGTTGCTCGCTGGCCGAGGGTGAAAGCTGGGCCAAGGATCGCCGGGCGTTCGATCAACGTCATGCGGCCGACTTCGTCGTCACGTCCGCAATCCGATCGGAACAACACGCTGGCATGACCGAGGTCGTGGCGATCGTTGGCGGGGGCTGTATCCATGGTGGAGAGGAACGCCGCTTTCTAGTGGCAAGCGACGAGTATGCCGGGCGTGGCCGGTTCGGCTTCGTCATCGATCTCGCTCGCCACGCTGAATATGATGGGCGTTCCGCCTTCATCGGCTGGGGAAGCCGGGAGCATGGGTCATGATCGACGTCCTCGCCTCGCAACCACTGGCGAAAGCAATCGGCGTTCGGCGCGAGACTCAGCGGCATCTCGACTGTCTGACCCGGCAGATAGCGGCGCGCGTGGGAAGACAGGCGACAACGGTGAGGGCGCGGCGCCGGTCCGGCCACCGTCTCCACTATCAGGAGCTTGTCGACCGCCTTGCCTTTGAACGGTGGAGCGAACTCGATGCAATCGCCCGCAGGCTGGCGATGCAATTGCAGGTCATCGGCGACTTCCAGCGTCGCGACCATGAGCGTGTGCAGCATCCGGCGAAATAGGCAGACCCGAGGTGAAAGGAGCTGGCGATATTCTTGCCCGGCTTCAATGTCGTTGGCGTAGCCGGCTTGGCCATGTGCTCATCTCTCTCTTGGCTCGGGATTGACATCGGACCCATGCCGGACTGCCCTTCGTGTTCGCTGCGGTCTGAACCGGCGGCCGGTCGGTTCAAGGCCGCTGTCGCGCCGCGGGGCGGCCGATCCAGCCTCTCTGCGCGAGGGCAGGCTCGCGGTCTGCTCAGGTCAAGACCTGCTGGCCCGCAACCCTGCCCTGCTGGCTCAGCCGGATCGGACCTGTGAAGCCGCCCGTCCCTTGCCGGTTCTTGGTCGTCCGCATCGAAGGGCAGACCGGCACGGGCCGGAACCGCTTCGGAAGCCAAGGAAGGAACAGACATGGCCAAGCCCTCTACTCCCAACCGCTCCAACGCTAGGTCGTCGCAATCTCGCCGCGGCACCACCCTCGAAATGGTCCGCCTCTCCTGCCCCGACGCCGTCCAGACGCTCAAGATCGCCGAAAGCTTCGGCACGGCAATCGTCGACAGCGATGGCATCCGCAGCCTGCATGAGCGGCTGATCGTCGAGACCGCCGACAGCCTTTCGGAAGGCTTGGGCGAGAAGGCGATGCAGATCCACCTGCAACGGATCGTCGGGGCTTTCGTCGGATCGGCGCACGGCGCCGGACAGTTCTACTCCCGCGCCGTGACCGAAGCGCGCGACGCAACGGCCAAGGCGTCGAACGACGCCCGTGACGAGGATCTCGATGGTCCGGTCGGCTATGACAGCGCCGCCCAGCGCAAGCGCGAGTTTGCGGCCGACATGGGCGTCCAGTCCCACGCGCTGCGCATGGCGGCCGAGGGGGCCGTCGCCGCCTACGAACATGTCGTCGGCGAGACCTGGAAGCCCTTTGATCGCCCGATCGAGAATCCAGGTGCATCCCTCGATCGAAAGGCGGCCGAAGCGCAGATGGCGGCGTTCGGATAACCGCGCTGGCGGGGTCACGCCCCGCCAATTCTCTCCTTTTTGCGGCTGGCGCCAACGGGCGCCGGCCTTCTTCCTGTCGATGTCAACAGCTGCGGATGCGCCGGGCGCGGCCCGTCCCGGTCGGTGGTCCTACAGGAGCCTGAAGCCCAAGCAACGGCTTTGCCGTCCTCCACGCTGTTGCGGCCGTTCCGGTGCTTGGGCCTCGATCGGCCCCTGACTTCGGACCTCCGCGACGGACCGCGACAGGCGCGGTCCTGGAAACGGAGAAAGAGGCCATGAGCAGGAATAAGGGTGCCAATCGCGAAGACATTTACATGCGGATAACAGAGCGGATTGTGGAGGATCTCGAACAGGGCGTGCGCCCCTGGATGAAACCGTGGTGCGCCGCCAACACGCAGGGCCGGATTTCTCGCCCTTTGCGGCACAACGGCTTGCCCTATTCGGGCATGAATGTGCTGCTCCTGTGGTCGGAAGGCATGGCACGAGGCTTTGCCTCGCCGATGTGGATGACCTTCAAGCAGGCGCTCGAACTGGGAGGGGCTGTCCGGAAGGGTGAAACGGGCTCGACGGTTGTCTTCGCCAGTCGGTTTACCAAGGCGCAGGCCGACGAAAACGGCAATGAGGTCGATCGGGAGATCCCTTTCTTGAAGGCGTATACCGTCTTCAACATCGAGCAGATCGCGGGATTGCCCGACAGCTATTACGCCCCGCCGGTTCAGGTCCTCGATCCGGTCGAGCGGATCGAAAAGGCCGATCGCTTCTTCCGCAATACTGGCGCGGTCATCCGGCACGGTGGCCACCAAGCATACTACTCACCTGCCATGGACTATATCCAGATGCCGCCGTTTGAGGCGTTTCGCGATGCTGCCGGATATGTGGCGGTCCTCAGCCATGAGGCCACGCACTGGACCGCGGCGCCCTCCCGCGTCGGGCGCGACCTGTCTCGCTATGCCAAGGACCGGACGGAGCGCGCACGGGAAGAGCTCGTCGCGGAACTTGGAAGCTGCTTTTTATGCGCTGATCTCGGCATCGCGCCCGAGTTGGAACCGCGGGAGGACCATGCATCCTACCTGCAATCGTGGTTGACAGTGCTTGCCGGCGACAAACGGGCCATCTTCCAGGCGGCAGCCCACGCGCAGCGTGCCGTCAGCTTCCTGCACGCATTGCAGCCGGAAGGGGAGCAAGTCGTCGAGGCGGCGTGAGCACCCCCGATCAGGCGCGGTCGTCACCACCGATGGCGGCCGACCGGTCCGCATCCTCTTGGTCCTTCAGGCCTTGCGCGATGTCGGCGTCGAGCCTCCCCCAGATCGATGGTTTCTCGGCATCGGGCTTGGTTTTGCGGGACAGTTTGCGCTCAATGATGAACGGCTTGTTCTGCTGACGCATTGATCCTCCAGACAGCGATTCGCAGCGCAACGATATCGCACCGGGCATGTTGGGCAAGCGGCGAGCCATGAGCCGGAAGGCACTGTCCCCGGCCGATCTACGTGCAGACGAGGGTCTTGTCGGCATGGCGGCGCCAGATGCCGTTCGTGCCCAGGCGAGAGTGTCTGAACCGCCCTTGCCTTATTCCTTCCCGTCCAAGTCTCCGGCACCCCATCTGCGGGCTCGATGAGGCATGTCTGACCGGAGACCGGCTTTGCCTCGATCGTCCTCCCGCAACGGCAGTCTTTTAGATTTCTTACCCCGGAGCCCTGCGGTCTCCTCCTCTCCCACTAACAAATCTGCGACTTGCCGTCCTCCATTTCATTGCGGCCCAATCGTCACCCCAATGCGCGAGCGCGATGGGGACTCCGGCTGGGTGCGGTCCGATCGTCCCCGGTCTTTGCGACAGCCATCGAGGCCGCGATGGGCGCGGCCCGATATACCAGAAAAGGAATAGGACAATGGCAACCATCGGCACCTTCACCTCCACCGAAAACGGCTTCAACGGCTCGATCCGCACCCTCGCCCTCAACGTCAAGGCCCGCATCGCCCGCGTCGAGAGCGCCTCCGACAAGGGCCCGCACTTCCGCATCTATGCCGGCAATGTCGAACTCGGCGCCGCCTGGCAGAAGACATCCGAGCAGGGCCGCGACTATCTCTCGGTCAAGCTCGACGACCCGAGCTTCCCGGCTCCGATCTACGCAACGCTTGCCGAGGTGGAAGGCGAAGACGGCTACCAGCTGATCTGGTCCCGCCCCAACCGGGACTAAAGGTTCCGTGAGGCTCCGCCACCGGCGGGGCCTCTTCTCCGCCCGAGAAAGCCAAGCCAGTCCCGGCGTCGAGCCAGGACTGGCTTTTCTGGTGCCATGCGGAGAGCGGGGAAGCTGCTCAGAATGAGCGATAGTACCAAGCGGAATGCCGTCCTCAAGGATGGGCGGTTCCCCCAATTTCCTCCCGCAGCCTTTGGCTGCCCCGGAAATCGGCTCCCCCACTCCCCGGCTATGCCGGTCGCTATGGCGATCCCTGACCCCGCCATCCCCCAGCTCGGAACCGCGGGTCATCTTTCACAAACGTCAAGGAGACGAAGATGATCTATGCAATCGAAATCCAGATCGAGGAACTGCGGGCCGAACTGCGCAATGCCATTGATGGCGCCGAGTGCCGCCAGATCGAAAGTGAGCTCGAACTGGCGGAGGCGGAGCGGGCCGTGGCAATGGCGGAACAGGAGGGTCGCATTGACGCCGAGTCACCCTTCTAAGGGCGGTAGATCATTCGCGGCGGAGAGGCCGCCAACGAGCAGTGGCGTCAGGCCGCGATGCGATGCACCGGCTTCTTATCTATAGTGGTTATCGCCAACGGGATTGTGCAGCACGGTCTCTTGGCCGCAGGATTCCACGCATCCTGTCCGTACATAGGGTACGTCATATTCAGCGTTTACAGCAATGCTGTATTTGCTGTAAATTGTTGGCGGTGATGCTATATGTCAGGTCCACTATGGTTTTAGCAAGGACAAAAGCAAATGACGAACAGCACGGGTTCCTACACGACAAGTGACCTCTCCCGGAAGTCCGGCGACATCATCGCCGAGGCCTTGCGCCATCCGGTTACCATTACTCAACGCAATAAGCCGCGGCTGGTTCTGCTGAATATCGAGGACTACGAGCGCCTGATGCGCCAGTCCGATATGCGCGCTGTCGGCACGCTTGAGACCATGTCCGACGCACTGCTTGCCGATTTTGAAGGCGCTGTAGACGCTTATGCCGACAGTGATGAGACGAGCCGATGAGCGGATATGATGAAATCCAGACAGCAGCGGTCATCCGTTATCCCTATCTATGGAGTCGCGAAGCGGACAAGGGGGAAACGGAGGGGCGCAAGAACCGACCGGTGGCAGTCGGCGTCCGGATCGCGCGAGCGGACGGGGATCTCGTATTGTTCTTTCCCATCACGACGAAGCAGCCGGAGCCAAACCGGTTCGCGGTGGAAATACCAGCTATTGAAAAACGCCGCGCCGGCCTCGATGTCGACTTGCGTCTCTGGGTCATCCTCGACGAGTTCAATAGCGACATTATCGGCCGGTCATTCTACCTTGAACCTGAACCGCCGATCGGCCGCTTCAGCAAGGCGTTCTTCCTGCCGCTCCTGAAGGAGTTCATCGCCCGCCGGAGGTCTTCCGCCGAGGTCAGCCGTTCCTGATAGCGCCGTCTCGCAACGCGGCCACCAGCATCGACCCGGGCCGGCTTGGGGTATTACGGCGTTTCAGACTATGTCGGACCTGGGGGAGCGGCTTTCAGGACGGGTGAATCCAGTGCCAAGCGGCTCGGAGAGCTCGCGCAGGCAGAAAATCGAAATTCGCAGATATCCATCACAGGAACTATTTTTCACTGAAAGTGATCGTTTTTCATGAGATGGCGGTTTGTTGTTGGTTCTCAGGACCCGCGCCGATTATACAGCACTATGGCTCGGCCGACCTTCTTCAGGCTTTATAGATTGGGCGGTTCGCCTTGAACGCTCACCTGTCGCGCGCGAGGGATTGGGGCGGTAGCCGCGGGCTTTCTTCTGTCGCGTAAGATCCAGAAAGAGCTTTACCGCGTCACCTTCGGTCTCGAAGTGATGTTCCATGCGCTGCCCGGATGTTCCGATCCTTCCCCAGCGTCGGGTCAGGCACGCCTCCCCGAACAGGGTTTCCGAAATCTCCATGGCGTAGAAGCGGGCCATGTTCTTCGTCGGATCCTTGCGCTCAGTGTAGAGATGATAGGTCTGGCAGATCATGCGGACAAGAATCGTTCATCGCGCCCATCACGTCCAACGACACTTATGAATCGGTTGCACGCCGTCGATTCATGTTCGTGATGGAATGGGCCGGACGCAATGCGGAGTACGGCATGACGAGGGCATTGCCGGCGCTCGGTCGCGTTCCAGCCGGGCCTTGTCTGCGGACGTCTCCGGGCCAGGCGGAGTGGTATAATGGCTTGAGGAAGATCGCCAGCACCAGCCGCGCCGTGCGCCGTCCCATCGCCTCGCCAGCCCTTCCCGCAATCAGCACCTCGCCGAGCGAGTGTCCTTCTCGCAAGACGGTTCGAAGCTTTCGTCCATATCCGTCTTCATCGCGCAGGCCCGTCGAAAGCGAGAAGCTCCCGGCGTTCGGAAGGGCCAGAAGCCGGGCATTCGCCGCCTCCCCCTTGACCCGTTCCGCCTCGCACCGGAGCGGGCTCAGCTCCGGCGTGTCAGTGCCGGCAATCCGGATCTTCTGCCCCCGGGACCAGAAGGTATCACCGTCCACCACACAATCGCTATCATTCGACCCATTATGATGGGTTGAATAATTTGAGAACATGCATTAAATGATCCATCAAAGGGGTCCATTAATGCACCTGACACTCCAAACCCATTTTGACGGTGAGTGGCATCACGCCGCGACACTGGAAATCAAGGACGACGCGGCCGGATTCCAGGGCGCGTCGATCGTCGACTACGATCTCGACTATTTCGTCACTGTGGCATCAGCGGAGTTTGCGGCCCGAAAGACGGTCCGCGACCATCGCGCCTTGTCGGTCCGATATCCCGTTGATCTCGAAAATCGATATAGCCGCAGCTGGCCGCCGTTCCTCCTGGATCTCATGCCCCAGGGACATGCAAGACGAAAGCTTGCCGATCACCTCGGCCTTGTTGAAGGCTCGCGCGCTTCCGATCTCCCGTTGCTTCTGCGATCGGCGACGGGCGGCATTGGCAATATCCGCATCAAGGAAGCAGCAGAGGCCGAAACGGAACGGCTGCGGGGTCTTGAGCGCCAAGGGGTGACGGAAGCGGAAATCCTCGAGCGGTCGGATCGCTTCATGGAAGTCGCCGACCGCTTTGGAATGCTTGCCTCCGGCTCCAGCGGTCTGCAAGGCGAATGGCCGAAGGTCTCCATGACGCAGGCGAATGACGGGCTCTATTACCCCGACAGCTTCGTCACCGATGATGAGGCTGTGCGCCACGTCATCGTCAAGCTGGTACGCAGCAACGAGCCTGTGGACCGCCTGATCCTCGAAGGCGAAGCCCTCTATTCGCGGATCGCTCAAGAGATCGGTCTGAATGTCAGCGAACCGTCGACCTATGCCGAAGGCATCCTGATCATTCCCCGTTTCGACCGGAAGAAGAGAGATGGCGGCGCAACCGTCCGACTGGGCCAGGAAAGCCTCGTGTCCGCAATTGGCGTTGCCGATTTCGGCCATGTCGGCACCCATGAAGCCTATATCGACGTTCTGCGCCAATATTCGGCCGATCCCTTCTCGGACATAGCCGAATACCTGAAGCGCGACATCGCCAATCTGGCACTGGGCAATCCCGACAATCACGGCCGGAATTCGGCTCTCAGCAAGCACCAGGACGGCACGATCCGTCTATCTCCGCTCTTTGATTTCGCACCCATGCGATTGGCTAAAGAGGGGATCGTCCGCTCCACGCGATGGGCGATGATGCGTGACGATGGTCGCGATCATCATCCCGATTGGACGAGCATTTGCGCCGAACTGATGCCTGGTCCTGTTGAGCGGAAGGCTCTTGCGGCCGCACTTTGTGAGTTCGCCGAACGCCTGCAGCAGGTGCCGGACAAAGCGAAAGACATGGGCGCGCCTCGCGAAATTCTGGAGCGTGCAATGGGACGCTGCACCGAAATCGCGGATAGCGTTCTGGCGGCGCGCTCGTGATGCCGGAGGACAGCTGAATGGCTCGCTGGAAGAAACCGACGAAAGACGAGATCCTCGAAAACCGGCGAACATTGGCGGAGCGTGCTCGAACGGGTGACTTAAGGCTGCCTGGAGCCGTTTCAGATATCAGAAAAGGTTTCGGCATGACCCAGGAGGAGTTCGCCAAAACGCTTGGGCTCTCCAGGCGCCAAGTTGCGGAACTGGAAGCGGGAACGGCCAATCCCACCCTGGAAACTTTGGAGAAGATTGGTCGGCTATTCGGGTTCGGGGTTGGTTTTGTCCCCAAGAATGCCCAGGCGGACCGGACAAACTAATCATTGTTAAAGCTCCGCGAGCCCTTTGGCGAATTGGTTGGTTCCAGCACTACCTGTTGATTTTTAGCCTTGTCGCTCGCCGGGAGATGAAATCTCAATCAGGCATCCCTGCGTTCGAAGAACGTGAATTGCTTTTCCGATCTGAGCGGTTGGCTTTCCGGTCCCCCTTTCACAGCAAGGGATGCCGAAAGCTGATCTGCAGCCTGCGTGGAAACAAACGCAACGTGCCGGTCGACGGGACCGGCTCGACCCACCGTCGCGTACCCGGCAAGGGCAATAATCAGCATCAAGACCAACTGCAGCGGGTTGGCCTTGCCGAAGCGCGCAGCACCGGTGCCGCCGGCCCTCGATTTTGAGAACCGGCGGGTCGCTCGTGGCTGGAAGCGCCCACCACGGCGTGGACGGACACCGTCTTCGCGGTGCAACCCTGTTCTCCCGCACTGGCGGGCAGCATAATTGCCGATCCCTTCGATCCGGATTAATCGGAGCTCCTCGAATTTACCCTATCCAGACGCGAGGCGGGCTTTTGGAACCGGTTCAACCGACACAGGCCTTCATGTCCTCACGTCTGAACCAGATGGCGCGGCCGCAGCGCAGCGGCGGATTGCCGGCGGTAAACACGATCTGTTCGTCGGTACGCATGCGCAAGACCTCGTAAGGCTGGATCAGAGGCCTCGCTGCAAGCTGCTTCGAGCGTGTTCTGGACGATCCCCTCGGCTGGGAACTGCGGCTGATCTGGTCGATCTCCACCGTGGTCGTCCCGCAGCGGCGCGAGATGTAATCGGCAGTCTCGGGGTCGTTGATCGCGGCGAACGAGATCCAGCTTGCGCTCTCGAACCATTTGCTTGCGGCGTCGCGGCCGCCATAGGTTTCGCGCATCTGCCCGATCGACTGATAGATCATGGTGAGCGTGATGCCGTATTTGCGACCGGCGTCGCGGGCGGTCTCCAGGACCCGCATATAGCCGAGGCGCGCGACCTCATCGAGGAGAAACAGCGCGCGGGCTTCGACTGCACCGTCGCGATTGTAGATCGCATTGAGTAGCGAACCGATGATGACCCGCGCGAGGCCCGAATGGGTTTCGAGGGTCTTGAGATCAATGTTTATGAACACGTCGGTATTGCCGCTCGCCAGCGCTTGCGTCCTGAAGCTCGAGCCGGAAACCAGCGCCGCATAGTTCGGATAGGATAGCCAGTGCGTTTCCTTGATCGCATTGGCATAGACGCCGCTGAAGGTCTCGGGTGTCATGTTGACGAAAGTGGCAACATTCTGCTGGACGAACTCGGAGCCCGAACTCGTGTAGATGTCCTGAAGCCGCTGGCGCAACTGCTTCTCTGGCTCGGAGAGATTGGTGCGGACCTGCCGCAATGTCTGGTTTTCCTCTGTCGTTTGGCCCGACAGGCAGACATCGGCGATCATCGCCGTGAGCAGTTGCAAAGCAGATGCTCGAAAGAAGTCGTCGCGCACGCCGGTCGCGCGTCCGCTATCACTCATGATCCATGAGGCAACGGCGGCAATGTCTTCTTCCTTCGTTCCGCCGCAACTGCCGATCCAGTCGAGGACATTGAAGCCGGACTGCGGCTGCTTCGGATCGAGGATATGGATCGCCCTGTCGGCTTGTCCGCGATGGCCGGAAACCATCGGGGCGACTTCATTCGATGGATCGAGCACGACGAGCGTCCCGCCCCATTTGAGCGCGGTGGGGATCGTCACCGAGGTCGTCTTGAACCCGCCGGAGCCGGCAAAGACGATCCCGTGGGAGGAACCGAACGACCCGTCAAAGCAGAGAAGCGGCGAGCGGCCGCCAAGCCCCCACGTCTGCGCGCAATCGCTACGATAAGATTGCGCCGCGACGTCATCCCTGTCGACGCGATAGCGCTCGCCGACGACGATCCCGCCGGTATCGGGAAAGAGCCTCGCAGCCTGCGCCATCGACATCCATTCGGCCTCTCCGTGCAAGGCCCGCCGGCCGCGGATGCGCTTCGGCTCCGCCTTAACGAATGCCGCATTGCCGATGATGGCGACACGCAGGGCAAAGCACCCCGCCATCAGGACCGCTGCTGCGCCGATCAGGGTTGCCCAATCGATTTGGGTAGAAACGGCGCTTGCCGTCGGCGCCAATGCCGAAGAGCCGATGAGATGCAATGTGGCGCGCATGGCTGCGATCGACATGACGGCGACCGCCCCTGTGACGACACCCCAGCCAACCCACCTGATTTGGCCCGACCCGGCGCCGGCAAACAGGAAGGCGGTGCCGCTGCCGGCGGCAAGGATGTAAGGCAAGGCGACCCCTGCGCGACCGAGCAGGCGACGTGCAGCCTCCGTCTTGCCGAAGCTGACAAGCCATTGTTCGATCCCGTCCAGGCCCATGGTGATGAGCACCATCAGCACAAACGGTGCGATGACGAGTGCGATCCTACTCGCCTTCATCACCGAACGTCTTCACACCTATCATCGTCAGACGGGTCCTTTCGTGCTCGTCGGATTTCAGGCGGTGGCTGAGCTCGACCAGGGCGCCGAGCAGGACCGCGCGTTTTTCAAAGCGCAGGCCGGCTTTGACGATCAGTCCGCCGAGCGCAATCTTCTCGCGGGTATCTTGTCTGCGGGCGTCGGATGAAATGGTTCGGGCCATGCGTTCAAGCCTCGCCAGGGCCGCTCGCAGGCGCGCCAGTTGCGACCGTCTTGTCTTTGGAGCCGGTGCCGGCGACCTCTCCGCCTCTCTGTTCACCACTCGAGGGTCGTGAGCTTGCCCGAAACCGCCTGGCTACGTCTTCGAAAGCGGCCTGAAGCTCCGCCTCGTCAAGCGCGATCTCTCCCAGTCCGGATTTCAGGGCGATCCGGCCGATGCGCTCGGCGTCACGCGTTTCGGCATGTTTCAGCTGTTCCTGGAGTCTCGCGATTTCTTCGCGAAGCTTGAAGGATGGCTTCTTCATCTGGTCGGGTCCTTGTCTGACGGTTCGCCTTGGATGTCACGACAGTCCCGCAGATCGGCATGCCGATCTACTCGCAAATCTGCGAGTTGGCGAAGTGAGCGCCGTTGCGCATGATCCCGCCGTTCCAAAGGAGCGGATCCAAGGGCGCAATTATACGTCGCTATCGCGACGTGTTGCCGAAGCGTCTGGCGGGGCCGCGGCTCGTCGAACCGACGGGTCTTGTTTCCAACCGGGGAAGGAGTTCTGTCGTGGCCGTTCCGCATTTCTCTGTCAGCATCGTCGCCCGGGGTGCCGGCCGCAGTGCCGTCATGTCGGCAGCCTACCGGCATTGCGCGAGGATGGATTATGAGCGGGAAGGCCGGACGGTCGATTACCGCGCCAAGCAGGGTTTGGCTCACGAGGAGTTCGCGCTGCCGGTCGATGCCCCGCAATGGCTGCGGGCCATGATCGCCGACCGCTCTGTCTCCGGGGCATCGGAAGCCTTCTGGAACAGGGTCGAGGCCTTCGAGAGGCGGTCTGATGCGCAGCTCGCCAAGGACGTCACCATGGCATTGCCGCTCGAGCTCTCGCGTGAACAGAACATCGCCCTGGTCAGGGATTTCGTCGAGCGCCATATCACAGCGAGGGGCATGGTGGCCGACTGGGTGATCCATGACAATCCGGGCAATCCGCATGTGCATCTGATGATGACCTTGCGACCGCTGACGGTGGACGGGTTCGGGCAGAAGAAGGTCGCCTTGGCCGGAGAGGACGGCCAACCGCTTCGCAATGATGCCGGCAGAATTGTCTACGCGCTGTGGGCCGGCGGCACGGACGATTTCAACATCTTTCGCGAGGGCTGGTTTGCCTGCCAGAACCGGCATCTGGCGCTTGGCGGTCTCGACATCCGTGTCGATGGCCGCTCTTTTGAAAAACAGGGCATCGAGCTCACGCCCACCGTCCATCTCGGTGTCGGGGCAAAGGCGATCGAGCGCAAGACAACTGAGCGCGATGAGGTTCTTTCGCTCGAAAGGCGTAACCTCCAGGAAGAGCGCCGGGCGCAGAATGCGCGCCGCATCGAGCGCCGTCCGGAAATCGTACTCGACCTGATCACCCGGGAAAAGAGTGTGTTCGACACCCGGGATGTGGCCAAGGTCCTGCACCGCTATATCGACGATGCGGTCCTCTTCCAGAACCTGATGGTGCGTATCCTGCGAAGCCCCGAGACATTGCGTCTAACGCGTGAACGGATCGAGCTTGTCACCGGCGTCCGGGCGCCGGCGAAGTACACGACCCGGGCGCTTATCCGCCTTGAGGCCCGGATGGGATCGCAGTCGCTCTGGCTTGGTCGCCAGTCCTCGCATGGCGTGCGGGACGCGGTGCTGGAACAGAGTTTTGATCGCCATGCCCGCTTGTCTGAGGAGCAGCGAACGGCAATCGCCCATGTCTCAGGACCTGAGCGGATCGCTGCGGTGATCGGCCGTGCGGGGGCCGGCAAGACCACCATGATGAAGGCAGCCCGCGAGGCCTGGGAAACTGCCGGATATCGCGTGGTCGGTGGGGCACTGGCCGGCAAAGCCGCCGAAGGTCTCTCGAGCGAAGCGGGCATTGCCTCGCGCACGCTGTCTTCCTGGGAGCTGGCCTGGAGCAAGGGCAAAAACCAGCTCGACGACAGGACCATTTTCGTGCTGGACGAGGCCGGCATGGTGTCGTCCGGGCAGATGGGGCTGATCGTCGACACCGTCACCCGGTCCGGCGCCAAGCTGGTTCTGGTCGGCGATCCCGAACAGCTGCAGCCGATCGAGGCGGGTGCGCCGTTCCGCGCCATCACTGAGCGGATCGGCTATGCCGAGCTCGAAACCATCTATCGCCAGCGCGCGCAGTGGATGCGCGACGCCTCGCTTGATCTGGCGCGTGGCAGGGTCGGCAAGGCGGTGGAAACCTATCGCTCCCACGGGAGACTGATCGGTGCCGAGCTGAAGGACCAGGCGGTGAGCCAACTCGTCGCCCACTGGAACCGCGATTATGATCCGGCAAAAACCTCGCTGATCCTCGCGCATCTCAGACGCGATGTGGCGATGCTGAATGAGATGGCGCGTGCGAAACTCGTCGAGCGCGGCATGGTCACAGAGGGGTCTGTCTTTAAAACGGAGGATGGCGATCGCCTGTTTGCCGCCGGCGACCAGATCGTCTTCCTGAAAAACGAAACCTCGCTTGGCGTGAAGAACGGCATGCTGGCCAAGGTCGTGGAAGCGGCACCGAACCGCATCACCGCCGAGATCGCAGAGGGCGAACACCGCCGACGGGTCGTCGTCGAGAGCCGCTTCTATGGCAATCTCGATCACGGCTACGCAACCACGATCCACAAGGCCCAGGGCGCGACGGTCGATCGGGTAAAGGTGCTCGCCTCGCTCTCGCTCGACCGCCATCTGGTCTATGTCGCCATGACCCGCCACCGCGAGGATCTCGCGGTCTACTACGGCCGCCGCTCCTTTTCCAAGGCCGGCGGCCTCATCCCCATCCTGTCGCGCAGGAATGCCAAGGAGACGACGCTCGACTATGAGAGAGGCGCACTCTACGGCCAGGCACTGCGCTTTGCCGAAGCCCGCGGTCTGCATCTCGTCCACGTGGCGCGAACGCTGGTGCGCGACCGGCTGGAATGGACGGTCCGCCAAAAACAGAAACTCGTTGATCTGGCAAGCCGCCTGGCGGTCTTCGGTGCCAGGCTCGGCCTTCTCCCCCTCGCGAAGACCAACCCGTTCCAGCAATCGATCCAGGACCTCGCCAAGGAGGCAAAGCCCATGGTTGGCGGCATCACGACATTTGCCAAGACGCTTGAACAGGTGGTGGCTGACAAGCTCGAAGCCGACACCGTCCTGAAACGGCAGTGGGAGGATGTGTCGACCCGCTTCCGTCTTGTCTATGCAGCGCCGGAGGCCGCCTTCAAGGCGATCAATATCGATGCGATGCTGACGAATGAGCCTCTCGCCAGATCGACGCTGGCGAGGCTTGCCGCGGAGCCCGAGCACTTCGGCAGGCTGAAGGGCAAGACTGGTCTCATTGTCACTCGCACGGATAGACAGGATCGCCAGCGCGCCGAGAAGAACGCTCCCATCCTCGTCGAAAGTCTTGAGAATTATCTGCGCCTGAGGGAGGGCGCCGAGCGGCTCTACCGGGGAGAAGAGCTTGTCCGGCGCCAGGCGCTGTCGATCGACATTCCGGCGCTCTCGGCCCGCGCCGGTGACGTGCTCGAGCGCGTGCGCGATGCGATCGATCGAAACGATCTGCCCTCAGCATTGGCCTTCGCCCTGGCCGACCGACAGATCAAGGTCGAGCTCGACCGTTTTGCCAAGGCGGTTTGCGAACGGTTCGGCGAGCGGACCTTCCTGACGATGGCCGCGGGAGATGCCGATGGCGAAACGTTCCAGAGGATAACCTTGGGCATGGCACCGGGCCAGAAGGCGCAGGTGCAGCAGGCCTGGAGCGCCATGCGCGCGGTCCAGAGGCTTGCCGCGCACGAGCGCACGGCACTTGCCCTGGAGCAGGCCGAGGCTCTCAGACAGACCAGGGCATTGGGGCTTTCACTGGAATGAAGACGTTTGCGCCCACCGACGGTCACCTTCGAACCAGGGCTAAGAGGGTCCTTGCCATCTTGGTCCTTGCAGCACTTGGGCTCGCCATTTTCTGTGCGGTGGCATTTTTCGGCGGCTACAGGATCAACATGACCCCCAGCGCGCCGCTCGGGCTCTGGCGGATCAGGCCGGTCGGCCGGCCGGCCGCGGTGGGTGACCTCGTCTTCATCTGCCCACCCGACACCCCTGAAATCCGTATCGGGCGTGAGAGATCCTACCTGCGGGCCGGCCTGTGCGCCGGCGGTGTCGCGCCGCTGATCAAGACCGTCATTGCCACGGCCGGGCAGAGGGTCGAAGTCGGACAGGACATCCGCGTCGATGGCATCGTCATCGCCCATTCGACCATCGCGAAGGCCGATGCAAAGGGACGCCCCTTGTCTGCCCATCCCGGCGGCGTGGTCCCGGACGGTTTCGTGCTTCTCCATTCCAGCTTCGAGACCTCCTACGATTCCCGCTATTTTGGTCCCCTGCCCGCTTCCGGCGTTCTCGGGCTGGCGCAGGAGGTACTGACCCATGCGCCGTGAGGGGATCCGGACACTGGTGCTACCGGCGTTCGCCGCTATCGCCGGCTGGGTCGCATGGAGCGGTCTTGTCCTGCTTCTTCCAGTCGCGCTCGCCTTTCCGGTCCTCTGGTCGCTCGCGCAAAGCAGGCGGACTGCGGCGCTCGTGTCGGCCGCTTATTTTCTGGCGGCGTCGCGGGGGCTGCCCCAAGGGATCGCCGCCTTCTATCAGTCGGATCTGTGGCCCGGATTGCTGCTCTGGCTCGTGGCGTCGGTGAGCTTCGTCATGGTTCACGCCCTGCTCTGGACACCAAGCCAGGGACGGCGGCCCCTTCGCTATCTGCTTGCCTGCCTGCTCACGGCAATTCCGCCGTTTGGCATCACCGGATGGGCGCATCCGATCACGTCCGCAGGTGTAGTGTTTCCGGAATGGGGGTGGTGGGGGCTTGCCGCAACAACTGCCGGCCTGATGGGACTGACGTCCCGCATCAGGCCGGCGGTCACAATTTTGCTCGCTGGATTCTGGCTCTGGTCCGCCGCATTCTGGACCATGCCCAAAATACCAGTGGGTTGGCAGGGTGTCGATCTCGACCTTGGCGCCTCGCTTGGGCGCGATGCTGGTCTAACCCGGCAGCGAGCCCTGATTGCGATCGCGCAAGAACGAGCAGCGGCCGGCATCGGGACTGTTCTGCTTCCGGAAAGCGCAATCGGCAGCTGGACGCCGACGGTCGAGCGGTTGTGGACGACGGCTCTTGAGGATCGGCCCTTGATCGTGCTTGCCGGTGCGGTGGTCATCACGCCTCATGGGTACGACAATGTTCTGGTCGCGGTCTCTCAGATCGGCGGACGGATCCTCTATCTCGAGCGCATGCCGGTGCCCGGATCGATGTGGCAGCCCTGGCGATCATGGATGGGCGTCAGTGGCGGTGTGCGGGCGAATGTCTTTTCAAACCCCGTCGTCGATCTGGGCGGCCGCAAGCTTGCGCCGCTCATCTGCTACGAAATGCTTCTTGTCTGGCCGGTCCTGCACTCCATGCTGTACGATCCGGACATAATCGTCGCCGTTGGCAACGGCTGGTGGACGGTCGGCACATCCATCGTATCCATCCAGCGCGCCAGCGCCACCGCTTGGGCGCATCTCTTTGGCAAACCCCTCGTTCTGGCTTTTAATACCTGACAGCCCCTGGCGCGCGGGACCATAGGAGGGACCGCCCTTCCCTCACCTGCCCGGTCGTGCGAGCGACCTGGCAATGTCGATGATGTCGTCACGCGCCGCCGTCGGATCCTCCTTGTTCCAGGCAACCCCAAGCCCGATCCTGAAATCGATGCCCCGAACCTTCTTCAGGACGATATCACGATCAGGAAGCTCGGCCGTCCATTCCGGGGCAAAGCCGACTCCGAGACCGGCCGACACCAGCGAGATCAACGCGAAGGTGTCGTCGCAGGTGTAGGCGACATTGCCGGTCAGATCATGCTCATCGAACTTTTCCGCGAAATACCGCTCGGTGAAGGAGAGGTTCTGCCGCTTGAACCCGATGATCTTCTGGTCGCGCAGATCCGAGACAGAGACCTCGTCGAGACCGGCCAGCGGATTGTCCTGCCCTACCGCCAGCAGGTAGCGCTCATGCGCAATGGAGAAGAAGCGCAACGAACCGATGTTCTCGACCGGCCGGATGAAGCCGAGGTTGATGCGGCCGCATTCCAGCTGGCGGATGATGTCGCTGGTCGAGCCATTGGAGACATGCAGGCGGATATCGGGGTACTTCCGGCCAATGCGCGACAGGAACGCCGGCAGCACGCCGGTGGTCGCCGGATAGATGGTTCCGATCCTGATCTCGCGCACCGTCTTGCCGGCAACGGATCGCGCCATCTCGGCCGAGAGCTCCAGATCACTCAGCATCCGGACACAGCGATCGTAGAACACCTCCCCTGCTCTGGTCAGTTCCACACGTCGCGTCGAGCGCAGCAGCAACTGCACCCCCAGAGACTTCTCCAGCGCCTGCACCTGCGTGCTGAGCGCCGGCTGGGCGATGTTCACCCGCATGGCGGCACGGCCGAAGTGCAGTTCTTCGGCAACCGCCACGAAGTAGGAAAGTTGGCGGATTTCCATGACGCACCTTCTGCGCTCGATCGAGCGCAGCCCAACAAAAGAGCGCTACCGTAATGGCCACAAAGAGCCGCTGCTGCAATGCACAGCGAATCCATACCGGCCGCCAATCATTGCAACCGGAGCAATCAAAAGATAACTTAAGAGCACATAGCATCCATTAATTTCGTTTTCAATACTGAACTTTCGAAAAAAGAAGGTTACGTTGATAAAATCCGCCCAATGCCGCGCAGCACGAGCCCTGCTGGACTGGACACAGAACGACTTGGCCAGTCGTACGGCCATCAGTGCAGTGTCCATCCGAGCGTTTGAGCGAGGTGGAGAAATGCGTGAGAGTAACCTCAGACTACTTCGTCTAACCTTTGAGGCTGCCGGCATCGTCTTTGAAGAGGAGGGCGAGATGGTTCGAGGCGGAATTGGGGTGCGCCTGAAGGCGAGTAATCCCTAGGGTAAATTTCACCCCCCCCCACATTCCCCTTTGCCCCATAAGCCGCCGTTTCATGCGCTAGTCGGTCGTGACCGTTTTGGGGCCGGCGGCGGTCTGTCCGCTGCTAACATGCCCGAGAAGTAGAGCGGACATGTGATGCCGTTGTGCCACGATTTGGGTTCGCGGCAGATGTCGCGGACACCAGTTCCGAAGCAGGGAGCAAGTCTGCGCCGTTCTCGCGGCAGCGCGCGCACGGTTCTCCGCTGCAGGTTGATCAATGGGGAGCACGAGGCTGCCACTGCCCTTGATCGCCCGGCCCACGCATTTCATACACGTTGCGCATGAATCCTCCCCGATAGCTATTGGACGCTGCAGTGTCCAGGCTTCACCATCGCTCCGGGAACAATCTTAAAAAGAGCGAGAAAAATTCATGAAAACAACGCGATGCTCAATCGTGCTTCTGTCGCTGGCCCTTGTGGGACAGGCTGAGCCGCTTCATGCCGAAACCCTTGTCCTCAACAGCTATGGCGGGCCTTACGAGCAGATCATCCGCGAAAGGATCATCGAGCCCTTCGTCAAGGCATTCGGCATCGAAGTCGTCTATGATGCGGTGGGTTCCTCTTCGCAGGACTATGCCAAGATCAAGGCGACGGCCGGGCGCCCCGGCTTCGACGTCGTCGTCATGACCGCATCGCAGGCGCTGCAGGGCTGCAAGGAAGGTCTGCTGGAAAAGCTCGATGTGGCGCGCATCCCCAATCTGGCGGCGCTTGCCCCGAGTATCGCGGCCGTGGCCGGCCCCTGCGGCGCGGTCCACGAGATCCAGTACATGTCGCTGCTGTATCGAACCGACCACTTGTCCCAGGCGCCGACGTCATGGAACGCGCTCATGGCGCCCGAACTGAAGGACAGGGTGGTTCTTCCGACGTTCCAGAACGTCATGGCGGTGGATCTTCTTCAGGTCATGTCGGTGATCAATGGCGGCGGTCTTGTCGACGATCTCGATCCGGGCTTCGCCGCGATGGCCAGGCTCGCCGAACAGTCGATCGGCTTCGAGCAATCCTCGGCAATCCTCGAGAGCTACATCAAGGACGGGACGGTCTGGGCCATGCCCTTCTGGAACGGGCGGGCCCAGTTGCTGGTCGATGCCGGTGAGCCGGTCGATTATGTTCGGCCAAAGGAAGGCACCATCCCGCTGATCGCCACGCTCAGCATTCCGGCCGGGGCCGAAAACAAATCCGCCGCGCTGAAGTTCATCAATTTCTTCCTCGAAAAGTCGAGCCAGGAAGCCTGGGTGTCCGGCTACAAGGTGGGCAGCGCCCGTGCCGATATCGAGGTGCCGGAAGCGCTTCGTGAACGGCAGATCACGACCGAAGCCGATCTGAAGACCCTGCTTCTGCCGGACCTCGCAATTGTCGCTGAGCGCCTGCCGGATTGGGCAGATCGCTGGGAGCGCGAAGTCGTGCCCGCGGCGAACTGAGAGGGCCATGATGAATACTCTTGTCCTCAAGCTTCCCGCGGCCTCCGTCCGCGGGGATGGCAGGTCGCACCTCTACGGCGCCCTGTCTCCATCCCTGTTCGTGCTCGGCCTCTTCTTTGCCCTTCCGATGGGGCTGATGATCGGCATCAGCTTTTCCGACGCCACGTCGGGCGCCCCGTCCCTTGCCAATTACCATCGGTTTCTCACCGACGGTCTTTCTCTTGCCGGAATTGGCCGCACGGCACTGATGTCGCTGCTGGTGGCAGTCAGCGTGACGATACTCGGCTATCCGGTCGCCTATTTCCTGGCGCGCAGCAAAGGCCGGACCAGGGCGATCGTCTTTGCGCTGGCGCTGGCACCGGAACTTGCCGGCGTGGTCCTGCGCACCTACGGCTGGTTGATCATTCTGGAGGACAGGGGCTTCATCAATGACGCGCTCCTGCATCTTGGCATGATCAGCGCGCCATTGCCCCTGTCGAAGAATCTCTTCGCCGTCGTCGTGGGACTGACGCATGTCGTGCTGCCCTTCGGCATCCTCTCGCTGATGACGAGCATCCAGGGCATCGACCCCAATCTGGAACGGGCAGCACAAATGCTGGGCGCCTCGCGTGCTTCGGTGATCCGGCATGTCGTCCTGCCGCTCTCCGTGCCCGGAATCGTCAGTTCTCTGCTGATCTCGTTCACCATGGCGGCCAGCGCCTATGCCACACCGGCCCTTCTCGGCGGCTCCGGCTTCAAGGTTCTGGCGACGATGGTCTACGAACAGGTGCTTTTCTACGTCAACTGGCCTTTCGCGGCGGTGCTTGCCAATGCGCTGCTGCTGATGATGCTCACGGTTTCCTTCATCGGTATCCGATTTGAGGCGCGCAGGCGCGCCGTGCGGAACGGCCGCTCAGGAGATGCGTCATGAACAGGATCACCGGCATTCTATTCTGGCTGGCGCTGCTTGCCGTACTCGCCTTCATCACATTGCCGATTGTCGTGGTCGTCGCGGCCTCGCTCAGTCCGACGTCCGCAGTTTCATTCGATCCCTCGCAATGGACGTTGCGCTGGTATGCGGATCTCGCCTCTCCGCGCTGGCTCGAGCCGTTCCTGCTGAGCGTGCAGGTGGCCGCCGCCGTGGCAGCGATAAGCGGAGTTCTCGGACTGCTTGCCGCCTATGCGCTCGTCTATGAGCGCCTTTCCGGCAGCGACGCGATCATGGCCTTTCTTCTGTCGCCCCTTTCCGTGCCGCAGATCGTGAAGGGGGTCGCCATCGTGCTGTTCCTCTCGCAGGTCGGTCTTCAGGGCCTGCTCGGCACGCCAGCCCTCATTGCGGCACACGTCGTCCTGGCCCTGCCTTTCGTCACGCGAATGGTCGCGACCTCGATCGCCAATTTCGATCGGGGTCTGGATCGCGCGGCGCAAATCCTGGGGGCCAGCAAGCCGCAGCGGTTGGTCCATGTCCTGCTCCCGATGGTCAAGCCGGGTGTGCTTTCCGGCGTCACCTTCGCCTTCATCATCTCCTTCAACAACATTCCGCTCTCGGTCTTCCTCGTGAGGCCCGGCGACACGACCCTGCCGATCACCGTGATCAACTATCTCGAATACAGCCTTGATCCGGTGCTGGCGGCCGTCAACGTCGCGTCGATGTTCTTCATCCTCGCGGCAATCTTTACCTTCGAAAAGGTCGGCGGCTTCTCCGCCCAGATCCATGGTGGCAGCAAATGAACAGTATCGACATCGAACTCGTATCCGTCAGCAAGTCATTCGGACCGGTTTCCGTGGTGAAGGACATCAGTCTGCAGATTCCAAGAGGGGAATTTGTCAGCATTCTGGGACCCTCGGGCTGCGGCAAGACCACGACGCTCAACATGATCGCCGGGTTCAACGCGCCGTCTTATGGCGACATCCGCATCCGCGGTAAAAGCCAGGTCCGCGTTCCTCCCGAGCGGCGCAATATCGGCCTTGTGTTCCAGAACTATGCCCTCTTCCCCCATATGACCGTCGCCGAAAACGTCGGTTTCGGCCTGCGCATGCGCGGCGCATCGCGTTCCGAGATTGCCGTGGCGGTTCGCGATGCGCTTCGCGGGGTCCATCTCGAAGCCTTCGCGGCCCGCTATCCCAAGGAACTGTCCGGCGGCCAGCAGCAACGCGTGGCGCTTGCGCGCGCCATAGCGCCGCGCCCTTCCGTTCTTCTGCTGGACGAGCCGCTCTCCAATCTCGATCTTAAGCTTCGCGAGGCGATGCGGGTCGAGCTGAAGGAGATCCAGGAAGCCCTCGGCATGACATTTGTCTATGTCACCCATGATCAGGAAGAGGCCATGGCCATGTCGGACCGGATCGTCGTCATGTGGCAGGGGGTGATCGCGCAGGAGGGGACTCCTGCGGACATCTACGGCCGCCCGCAGACGAGTTTCGTGGCCGACTTCATTGGAAGGTCCAACATCCTGCCCATATCGGATCTCGTCTTGCGTCCGCCTCATCTCGATTTCGCGGTAGCGGATGGCGCGCTGCGATTGCGCTCGGCTGCGGCTTGGTCCGGCCAGGATATGCGCTTCTGTTGCATCCGGCCGGAGAGCATCCGCTTTCTGCCTGAGGGCGAACCGGCGCCTGAGGACGCCAATCAGCTGACCGGCAGGCTGCACCGCATCGTCAATCTCGGGGCGCAGCTCGAGCTTTTTGTCGAGATCGCAAGCGATCTTCTTGTCTCGGCAACATTGCCTTCGGGCTCAGCCGGTCGGCTGCCGCCGCTTGGCAAGGAGGTCCGGCTGTCAATTCTTGCGCAAGACGTCCAGCTGCTCGCCCGCTAGCCCGCAACCGATTGGACCGGCCTATCAATCCCGCCCCATCGGTATTGGAGCCGGATCTCCTGCAAGGCCTAACATCCCATTGTTCTCAAGTGAATTTACCCCAAGGAGACAAGACATGCTGATCAAAGAGAGAATTCGGGCCGCACAGCATTCGACCAATGTCTGCGCTGACATCGAAGGTTTCGATTTTCAGAACTATGACGCCCGGGATATCGCCGAGATCCGGCGGTTGTGGCTTCAATATGGCGTCCTGCGCTTCAAGCGGACCCGCATCACCGACGACGACCAGGTCCGCTTTTCGCGTAATTTCGGGGAGTTCGTCATCCATCCCAAGCAGTTGCAGGAGGGCGGCCACCCCACCCACCCGGAGATCCTGGTCATCAGCAATGTGATGAAGGACGGCAAGCCGAGCGGCGCGCTGGGCAATAGCGAGGCGACGTGGCACACCGATACCTGGTTCTATGAACGCCCGCCGGCGGGCGCCATTCTGCGTGCCATTGCCGTTCCACCGTCCGGTGGCGATACCTATTTCCTGTCGACCTACATCGCCTATGACACCTTGCCCGAGACACTGAAGAAGGCCGTCGCCGGCCGCCAGATCTTCTTCCAGAATGTCTACGACAAGACCGGCAAGCTCAGGCTTGGAAAGACCGAGCCGGCAAGCTCCGATTTCCGCGAATGGAGCGGGATCGTCCACCCGCTGGTGCGGACCCACGGAGAGACCGGCCGCAAGGCGCTCTATCTCGGCGGCACGATCGAAGGCGCATGGATCGTCGGCATGCCCCTCGATGAAAGCCGCAGCCTGCTGGCGCAGCTTTGGGATCACACGACAGGTTCCAAGGATGTCTTCGTGCAGGTCTGGGAGGAGGGCGACATCATGATGTGGGACAATCGCTGCACCATGCACCGGCGCGATTCCTTCGACCCGTCCTCGATCCGGATCATGCACCGGACAACCACGTCCGGCGAACGTCCGGTCTGACCGGCTGATGCATGTTGAGAGAACGGATCAGAGCCATGAACGAGAACTACAGGGTGGCGGACCGCCACCCTCCCCTTCCCCAGGATCTGGTCGATCTGCTCGTCCAAGTGGAGACGGCCACCATTGGCCATGTCGAGCATCTCGGCTTCGTCGGCGATGGTGTTCGGCCTGTCTTCCCCGCCAGGGCCGCAGGCCAGGCGCTGACCGTCGCGGCGCCTGGCCGCGACGGATCCATCATCTATCACGCGATCGACCTCCTGCTTCCGGGCGACATGCTCGTCATCTCCCGGGTCGACCGGGATGACATAGCTTGCGTCGGCGGCGGCGTTGCCCTGGCGGCGAAGGCGAAAGGTGCTGCCGGTATCGTCATCGACGGTCCCTGCACGGATATCGCCGAAATCACGGCTACCGGCCTGCCCGTGTGGTGCCGGGGCGTGTCATCGCGGACCACGAACCGTACTGTGCGGATCGGTGGATCCTTGAACGTGCCAGTCGCCTGCGGGGCTGCCGCGATCCTTGCCGGATATGCGGTGCTTGCCGACAATGAGGGCGTCTTCGCCGCCGACCGGGACAGCATGAGGGCGTTTGCCGTCATGGCGCTCACCCGCCAGGAACGATCGGCAAGGCTGAGATCCCATCTGGCCGCCGGCCACTCGATTTTCGATTTTGACAGGGAGCAAAAGCTATGAAGTTGGCGCTGATCCAGATGAACTCCCAACCTGACCGCGTCTACAATCTGGCGCAGGCAGAACGATTGATGGGTAACGCGTGTTCCGTGGAGAGACCGGATCTGATCATCCTGCCGGAACATTTCGACTGGACGGGCGGTACGCCCCAGGACAAGAGAAATGCAGCAGATGTCGTGCCAGGGGGGGAGGCTTACGAGATGGTTCGAGCCTTTGCCCGTGATCATCGCGTTGCCGTCCATGCCGGCAGCCTGCTTGAGCGCGTCGCGGGTGACGCGCGGATCTTCAACACGACCGTCATCTTCGATTCCACGGGCACCGAGATCGGCACCTACCGCAAGATCCACCTGTTCGACATCACAGCCCCGGACGGCAAGCGCTACCTCGAATCCGCCACCGTGGCTGCCGGCCAGGAACTGTTGATCTACGAGATCGGCGGTTTTCGAGTGGCCTGCGCGATCTGCTATGATCTGCGCTTCTCCCGTCTGTTCGATCGGCTCGCGTCCTTTGGCGTGGATCTGTTCGTTCTGCCGGCCGCCTTCACCCGGCAGACTGGCAAGGATCATTGGGAGGTTCTCTGCCGCGCCCGGGCCATCGAATTCCAGGCATTCTTCGCAGCATGCGGTCAGTGCGGAACTTATCTTGCTCCGGGGAACGAGCGCCGCGCCATGTTCGGGCACTCGCTCGTGGTCGATCCCTGGGGACAGGTCATCGCCGGGACCGGTGACAAGGAAGGCGTGCTGATCGCCGAACTCGACAAAAGCCGGGTGGAGGCCGTTCGAGGCATGATCCCGATGAGCGAACACCGCGTGGATCTGGCGACATTCAGGATCAACGAGGCTCGCCTGGGAGGTCCGGGGCTCGCCGCAGAGTGAGCGATCGCCTCCAGGGCGAACAAGCTCGCGATGTTGCACGGCCCATCCAGGCCAGTGTTTTCGTGAAAGGTCGAGAAGGGTGGGTTCGACATGTCTGTTTTCGCCTATGAAGGATAGGTCGCCCCGACCAACTCCACGACATGCAGGAAAGCGGATGGCAGATGCGCAAGCCAACACCCGTCGATGCCCTTGTCGGCAAGAGATTGAGGGACCGGCGGCTTGCCCTCGGTCTCGGTTCCCGGGAGGTCGCCCGGCTGATCGGTGTCAGCCATCATCAGCTTGAAAAGCACGAGCGCGGATTGAGCCGTGTGACGTCCGGCCCCCTTTCGAAGATGAGCAACCTGCTGGGCGTGTCGCCGTCTTTCCTGTTCGACAACGCCACTTCCCGTGAGGCGAGCAGCAATGAAGGCTCGAAAGAGGCGTCTGAACTCGGCGCCTTCCTGTCGACAGAAGAGGGGCAGGAACTCAATCGCGCCTTCCATCGCATCAGGGAGAAGAGGATCCGTCGGCTATACCTTGCTCTCGTCTGCGCGGTGGCCAGCCTTTAGGGCAACAAGACTTGCCCAAATGCACCGCGCCGCTGCTGTGTTTCAGCGATGCGATCGCGCGCCGGCATTCGTATCGGCTTGCTGAAAACCCGGTATTGACTCGCGCGTGCAAACTGTCAGCCTGTTGCCACCTGGCGTAGGGGTGCGTCGGAGTGGGACCGGGGGGAATACATGAACAAGCTGATCTTTTGTGCCGTGGCGCTTGTGGCTCTCGGGGGATGCGCCAAGCGTCCCTCGGCGATCGTGCCCGTGGACATACCCATGGCCGCCTATACCAATCTGTCCTGCGAGCAGCTCGCCCAGGAACAGATCAAGGAGCAAACCGGTCTTGCGGCCGTTTCCAAGGCGCAGAACGACGCGGCAAACGGTGATGCCTTTGGTGTTTTCCTGATCGGGATCCCGGTCGGCAGCGTGGTCGGCGCGGACAAGGAAGGCGACGTGGCCGTATCCAAGGGCAAGGTCCAGGCGATCCAGTCAGCGATGATGAGCAAAGGATGCAATGCGCCAGCAGCAGTCCAGCCCGCTGCTGGTGCTCCGCCCAAGACATGAACGATCAGGCACATCAGTGGAGCCGGCGGAGGTCCTCAGTTTTTCGCAGCACAATCTGTCTGTCGACCTCAGCAAGTGCAAGGTCGATGCGATGGGCCAGCAATTCCCGCTTCTCGCTTGTCGCCTGAGCCTTCAGGCGGCAAAGGAGTTCACGGAGTTGCTCGAGTTCTGTCATCCATATCCCGCAGCGGCGAATTCGGCGGCTGCTTGCCTTGCTCGCGCGCTGCCTCCTCGTCCACGCACTGTATCAAAGCCATTTCGATTAGATAGCCGAGCAAAGGGCTGCCCTGCCGTTCCGCCATCAATTTCGCTTCCGCAAGCGCTGCTGCCATTGGTCCCATAAATACCCCCCAGAAGGTATCTCAAAGCCGCAGGGAAAATCTACCATAAGTGGAAACAATTGCGAGGGACAATCTTGTGGGCGTCTCTGGAAAAGTGCGCCCGATCCGGCTTCTGCCTGTCACGGTGCCCCGTCGGCCAAAGGCGATTTGTCTCTGGCTCCACATGGGGCGCGGCAAGTACCAGCCCGTCGGTCGCGTGGATTCGACGAAGGGGGCAAAGCTACAGGCCAGGCGCGTTCGCGCGCATGCCGCGTGGTGCCCTTCCCAAAACGGCTGAACGTCGAGAACGCCGTCGAAACGCGGACCCTCGATCGCCCTTGAGACGCCTGAGTGCGGCGCTTGCTTGTTCGCTGCGATATCGACCGGGCGGCGCCCTTCGCCACCTCTTCTCCTGACCGGTACCTGGCGGTCCATGAGCCTGCCAAATCTTTGCCGAGGCTTTGCGTGTGCCATTCTTCGATCGGCGTAAGCTTCCCCTTCTGGATGACGGGTCACGACGAGGAGGAGAAAATGGCGAATATGCTTGGGATTGCACCGAAATCACCGCGCTTCATTGGTGCTGACGAACTTGAGGCAATGGGCGCTGAGCTCGCTATTGCCGAGCTGCACGAGGCGATCGAAAGCGCCTGGCTCGATATCCGATCCGGCGTCGCCTTCGGGGGAAAGGCGGTCATGAGCCTTCCAGAGGGCGATTTCTGGGCCGCCTCGGGCTTTGGAGAATGGGAGAAGCGGTTCTCCGGAGAACGTCTCGGATGGAAACTATCGGCCCTCTACAGCGTCAATGCCCGTTATGGCGGGGTGAAGGTTATCGGTGCGAATGCCTTCAACCGGGAGCGCGGGCTTCCACGCTCGACCTCGACCTTCGTTCTCATGGAGAAGTTCAGCCTCCGCCCGCTTGCGATCCTCGATGCCACATCGCTGTCTTCGGCGCGAACGGGCGTCTATGCATCGGAAGTGTTCAGGCGCTGCCTGCGCGATCGTCCGGTCGAAAGCGTCTTCGTCTTCGGGGCCGGACCGGTCGCACGCAGCGTGGTCAGTGCGCTTGCCTTTTGCGCCGGTGCGCGGATCGCGCAGGTCTACGTTCGCAGTCGCACCGCTCGGGGCGCCGAGGCGCTTGCGCGTGACTTCAGGGGCCGAACCCCTTTTCGGGTGGAAGCCGTCACCGACAATGAAAAGCTCGCAGAGGCGTCGTTCGTGGTTACCGCGACCAATGCCCGAGGCCCGGTGTTCGACGATCACGAACTCCATCCCGCCGCCGTGACGCTGCACCTGGGCGGAGACGAAGTCCCTGCGGCCACTCTCCAAAGAGTGCTGCGGCGCGGGCGCGTTGCCTGCGACGACATGAAGACCGTATCGAGGAGGAACTCGCAGAGCCTTGCCCTGCACTTTTCCCGCCAGGGCATGACGCTCGAAGCGGTTGGCCCGCTGCTCGGCATCCTTGAGCTGTCCGCGCCCGAAGAATGGGCAATCGATCCGCAAGAGCCGGTGTCGATTACCTGCGTCGGCCTGCCCATGCTCGATCTCTATACGGTCCAGGCCGTCTACGAGAAGTATCTGAAGCTATCCGGCGAGGCATAACATGGTTCATCTCACCAGCGTGCTTGCTGAGCATGCGCGATCACTGGACGTCTCGCTCATGGCGCCGACCGTGAAAGAGACTGCCTTGCGCTGCGTTCTGGATCTCCTTGGGTCTGCAATCGCCGGGATTGCGACGACCGCGACCTCAGCAACCCGCGCCGCCTCGGCCGAGACGCTTGGGGCCGGAGCCGCATCGATCTGGATGTCCGGGTGCACTGCCTCTCCTCTTTCGGCACTCCTTGTCAACAGTTCTGCCGCCTGCGCCCTTGATCTCGATGATGGCAACAGATCAGCACGGGGGCATCCGGGTGCCTGTGTGATCCCGACGGTCCTGACACTGGCGGCGACACACTCGCAGGTCTCGTGCGATGACATGCTGGCGGCGATCGTCGCTGGCTACGATGTGGGGGTCAGAGTCGCGGCCGCGCAGAATCCCGAGGGAATAGCCAGTCGCCAGACCGGCCGATGGGCGTCCTTTGCCGCGGCCGCGGCAGCGGGAAGGCTTTTGAGGGCGGACGCCGCCCACCTGGCCCAGGCTCTGGCGATTGCCGGCGTACTTGCCCCCAACCAACGCGCCAATGGTAGCTCCGGCTATTCCCGAATGACGGGCAATCTCGTCAAGGAAGGGATCGCCTGGAGTGCCGCTTTGGGGGTGCAGGCGCTCTATCTGGCCAAGAACGGATATACCGGTCCGATGGATATCCTCGATTACGGCCGCTTCTACGAGGCTCGCCGGATCTGCCGGGGCCTGGGCCGGCGCTGGGAGATTCTGGATACCTATTTCAAGCCCTATGCCTGCTGCCGCTACATTCATCCGGCCCTCGACGCCTTTTTCCAGCTGCAAGAGCAGAACCGGTTCCGTTCTCTCGATATAGAGCGCGTCGATGTTCAGACTTTTCGGTGGGCGCTCAAGCTTGGAAACGTCAGCGACCCGCAAAATATCGTCGAGCTGCAATACAGTCTTCCCTATTGCCTGGCGGTCGCCGCGGTCGAAGGTCGTGAGGGCCTTTTGCCCATCTCGACCTCCCTGCTCGATCGACCCGATCTTGCCCGGTTTGCCCGAAATGTTCACCTCGCCGAAGAGTCGATTGCCGAGAAGGCGTTTCCGCGCAAGACGCTTGCGCGCGTCATCGTGACAACACGGGAGGGACAGCGCCTGATTTCCCCGCGCGTCGGTCCAGTGGGCGATCCGGCGCGCCCGATGTCATGGATCGCGATCGAGGAAAAATTCCGCCTGGTGACCCGTCACTCGATTTCCCCGGCAAAGCAGGCGGCCCTCATCCAATCAGTACGCGGCCTGGGAGACGGCAACCGCGAAGATCTGTTGCGGGAGCTTGGAACCGCATAGTCAGATCCGCGACGATTTCTACCGGCTTCTCGCGCCATCGGCCGGGCCAGGCCCGCCTATTGGGGCTGCTGGGTCAGCATGCCGTTCAACACCACCGGTCTGCCGGCGATGATCACATGGCGGACGCGGCTGAAATTATGGCTCTCCACGACGGTGACATCAGCCCTCTTGCCCTTGGCGAGCACGCCGCGATCGCCTGCGAGTTCGGGAAAGACGCCGGCAAGCTTGCCCGTTGCAAGAGCAACGGCTTCGGGCGGCGCCAATTGTTTCAAGGCGATCATGCGGTGCAGGGCAGCCGGTATGCTGTCCCAGTCGCCACCGGCGAAATCCGTCGAGATCGTATCGACGAGACGGGCCTCGATCAGGGCATCCAGGTTCTCCGGCCTATTGCGCCAGCGGGTTTGCACCATGTCGAGTGTGGAGACATCGATCGTAATGCCTGATGCCCGCATTGCCTTTGCGCTCTCCACGGCCTCCTCTGGCAGAAAGGACGGGTGGTTGGAATGACCGGCGATCATCCGTGCCGCAGGATAACGTCTCGCCAGGCTCAGCAGCGTCTTTGCCGTGGGGGCCGCATTGTGGAAGATCGCCGGCAGGGCGAGCCTGGCTGATGCTGCGGCAATCTCTTCGAGACCGGCGAACGACAGGGCGACGGGCCGCATCACGCTGTCGTGGATGAGGTCGCGCAGGGCCGACACGCTCAACTGTCTGCCAAGGCCGTGTTGGTCGAGGAGCGCATCCAGGGCATCGTCCTCCAAAGCCCCGGTCCCGTCCAGGAATCGGCCGAGCACCGCCTCCTTCAAAGCCCGCGCGGTTGCGGGCGTGATCACCGCACCCGTTGCTTGTCGGACAGCCGCGGGGATAAAGCGATAATCCTGGGCACCGCCGCCGAGCGTCTGTCCTCCACCCGCTTCGCCCAGCACCTTGCAGCCTGCGGCCACAAGTTCATCGACCGTCGCGTTGCGATGCCGCGCGCTCAGTCCCTTGCCATCCACGGCAAGGGCTGCCGCGATGTTTGACGGTGTGTGGGCGGTCGCAATGTGGATGTCCAGGGGGTGCGTCGAGCCAGCCTCCTCGACCTCGTCGGCCATGGCCAGGCCACAGACGTTCACAAGTGTCGTCGTTCCCGACAACAAATGCCGGTTGCGCTGGTAAATGACGTCGGATGGGGTGAATGGCATGGAGCCACTCGGCATCGAGGGGCCGCGGACACAGCCATGGGCGTGGGCATTGATGATACCGGGAAGGATTGTGCAGCCTTCAGTATTGAGGACCGTCTCGCCCTCTTCGGGCGCATGTTGGCCCGCCGCGACATCGACAATCCGCGTGGCGCGAATGCGAACTGCGCCGCGTTCAAGCAAGGTCGTCCCGTCGCCGGTGATGAGCGCGCCGCCGCTCAGGAGCAGATTGTCATCATATGCCATCGCGGTATCCTCCATTCGAAGACCACAGTCGTGGTCAGTGATTTTCCGTGTCCAGGGCATAACCGGATCCCCGGACCGTTCGAATGACGTTTGCAGGCTGTGCCGCCATCAGCCGGCGCTTCAATCGTCCGACGTGTATGTTGACCGTGCGCCGATCGACAAATGTTCCCCGCGGCCATGCGGCTCTGATCAGCGCCTCGCGGTCGAACACTCTGGTCGGTTCCTCCATGAACTGCCGGAGCAGTTCGAATTCGATCGAGGTCAGCCGGACTTCCTGGCCGGCGCGCCGCACGCGCCGGGTGTAAAGATCGACCTCGATATCAGCATAGGTCAGGTATCGCGCCCCCTCGCCTCCCCCGTCAGACGGGAGGCTTGTGGCAGTCATTTCCTCAAGGGCACGGATAAGCCGCCGGGGTTCCACTGGACGGACGAAGCCTTCGTCGATACCGGCATTGACGAAGGCTGCGTAGTCGCTCTCCGGCTCCTGGTCTATGAGCGCGACGATCTTGGCGCGTGACGTCTCCGGATCATTTTTCAGCCACCTGCAAAGCGCCAGTGCATCAGCCAGGTGCCCATCGATCAGGATGGCATCGACGTCTCCTTCCACCACCCTCGTCCGGGTGGTCCCTGCGTCGATCGCCAAGGCGACCGCAAAGCCATGATTCTCGAGAATATGGCGAGCGAAAAGACTGAATTCCGAATTGCCAGAACTGACGACGATCAGAGGTTTCACGGGGGTTCTCGTGAACGGCAATTGTCGGGTACTGGCCAGCGCGCCGCCCGCATCATCACGCCAGGCCAGTCAACAGGATCGCACCGCATGCCTGCCGGTTCAAATCCTTCGTGCACGCCACTTGTGAAGAATTGTTGCGGCGGTCGTTCACAGTTCGAAGACCAACTCGCAGTTTTGTGCCTTGGCACCCGGCCAAAAAGTTGCCGTATTCATTTGTGCGCCGCAAAGTTGCGTCTGCGGGGTCGGCAGAGGCGGTCTGCGACTTCGATCTGCCATGCCAGAAACCGGTGATCATGGGCAAGCATCCATACGAGGGGTGAATTTGAAGCGAGGCAGAGCAGCAGCACGTGAAGCGGAGATCGTGATCGTTGCCGCAGATGAAGGCATCACCCGCCCGATTGTCGAGGCATTGGCCATGTCGGCATCGGTCAGGCTTGCGGCCAATGCCAGTGCCATGCGCAGGGTGCTGCGGTCCCGCGGCATCGATCTTCTCATCCTGGATGCCGACTTACCGGGAGAGGATGCCATTTCTCTGTGCCGCAGCGTTCGAGCCGTCAGTATGGTTGCGATCATCGTGCTGGTCCGCGCAGGGGATCAGGACGCCCTTATTGCGGCTCTGGAGGCTGGCGCCGATGACAGCTTTGCCCGCACGACCGGCCTGCGGGAAATCCAGGCGAGGATCCACAGTCTCCTGCGCAGGGCATCCTTTGGAGCCGCGGCCCTGTCGCTTCGCACGGCCATGCGGTTCAATGGCTGGACCATCGATCCGCACGTCCGGCTGCTGCGTGATCCGTTGAACATAGCCGTCGAGCTGACCGCTGCCGAATTCGATCTGCTGTGGGCCTTCTGTCGAAACCAGGGCCAGGCGATTTCTCGCGAGAGGCTTCTCGCCTTGACCCATGCCGGGACGGCGAACCCGGTCGAGCGTAGCATAGACGTCCATGTCAGCAGGTTGCGCCGCAAGATCGAAACCGACCCCCATCATCCCGAATTGATCAAGACCATCCGAATGGGCGGCTACCTCTTTACGCCCGTCGTCGAAGTCGACCTCTAAATCGCGCCTGGCCACTCGGCTCTCACGGCGCTACCCCAATTGTTAAGTTTTATTGCTGCTGGCCCCGTGAGGTTGCATCGAAGATCAAGGCAGCTATACCGTGTAGCACACTACGTTTTGGCCCCTGGGCACGATCTGTTTTGAGCTTTTTGTGATGTCATCGCCGCTGAATGGCTCTCTTCGCGAAGCGCCCAGCGGGATGGTCATCCATCATTTGATGGAGTTGGGCGACCATGGCGAAAAAACACCCTTTCGACCGTTTGATTGAAGCCAGTTTAACCGCCCTGGGAGAGCGGTACCTGAAGTCCGCGGTCGAGGACTTTGCCCTGGATCACGGATTTGAGTTCTACGCCTATCTTCACATCCGGGCGAAACGCTGCCTTGCGGTGTCGAACTACCCGAGCGAATGGCAGGGGCACTATCTCGAACGGTCCTACAGTCGGATCGACCCGGTGATTACCGCGGCCAAACGTGGTCTGCGGGCGTTCTGCTGGTCGCTGGAGGGTGGACGCTCAAGCATGGAGGGCGATTTGAGACGCTTCCATGAAGAGGCTGCCGAATTCAATATTCGCGCCGGGTTTTCCATTCCGGTGCGCACCGGCTTTGGCCAATTCGCCATTCTGACCCTTGCCTCATCCCGCGCCACCAGCCTGGAAAATGCACGCAACATGGATGCCGTGCAGGCGGCGGCAGCGGCGGCCATGATCCATGCGGCATTTTCCCGCCGCGGCAAGGTTGGTGGCAATCCCGCCCTGGTCGCGCTGAACGAGAGCGAAATCATGTGCTTGCGTTGGGCGGCCGAGGGCAAGTCGATGGCCGAAATGGCCCAGCTTGCCGGCATCAAATACAATACCGTGCGCTTCTACATCGATGCCGCCAAGGAAAAGCTTGAGGCCGTCACACTCCAGCAGGCTACCGCACTCGCCGCCAAACTGATGCTGATCTGAACCTCACTGCGCTATTCCCCGGGCAGGGCCAGGACGTCATCGCGTGGATGTCCGCCTACCCGCCGAAACTCCTCAAGAACGTCAGATCCTGGTCCACCAGCACGTTGAACTGATAACCCGGTCGAATGGAGAGTGTCGGCTGGACGTTCAGGTTTTTCGATAGGCTGCCTTCGATGACCCGACCAAAGGTCTCGCTGAAACTGCGGCGCGCTGCATCGGACGCGCTGGTCGTCGCCGTAAGGCCGGCTTCTTCGGGAAGCGCCATGTCCATGCCCGCCCCGATCAGCGCGATAAGCGCGGCGGAGCCGAAGGTCCTCATGGTGTGACGGTCGACCCTGTCGTGGAAGCCGCCGAAGCCCTCGGCGTCCGTACCGGTCATCGCGCCAATCTGAAGCGTCGAGCCGTCCGGCAATATGATGTCGGTCCAGACCACGAGAACACGGGACTGGCCAAACGACACCTTAGAATCATAGCGCCCCAGCAGCCTGGCCCCCTGCGGAACCAGAAGATGGTTCCCGGTCGCCGTGTCATAGACGTTGTGGCTGACCTGCGCGGTCACCCTGCCAGGAAGATCGGCGTTGATGCCGGTCATGAGCGTGGCGGGGATCACCGAACCCCTTTTCAGTTCGAAGGGGGATGATGGCGGGACCTGGCTGTTTGCCAGGAAACCCGGGCTGTTGTCTCTTCGGTTGATGAAGTCTTCCTTTGCGGACTGCTGGTTCTGGTCCTGGTTTGCCGCAGCCAGCGCGGCCTGCAGCGCGGCCGGGTCGAGACCGGTCGTGTTCCCGAGCTGCGTGCCAAGCGCACCTGGCGCCGGGTTGACACCGGCCGTGCTTTGCAAGGCGAGCCCATCAAGGTCGATCTTCAGCGGCGATTCGAGCGCGGCGCTGCGCGCCTGGAATCGCGCCATCTGCTGGCGGTGGCGTTCCCGCAGTAACTGCTCATGCTGTTCCCGCTCAAGGCGAGCGAGCCATTCGGCCTCAGCCTGCTGGCTGGACTGCGCATCTGTCGGCTCGGCTTCAGCCTGAACCGGCGATGGAAAGGGGCTGTCGTTGGTCGCAGGCGCCCCGACGACGATCGGAGCGGGCGTCTGAAGAGGCGTCGGTTCCGGATCGCCGATGATGCCGTCAGCCACACCCCGTTTCAGCTGGTCGGCAAAGCTGGAGGCTGCGGCGCGCGAGCCTGCCTCGGCGCCGCCTTCCTGCCTGAGCAAGAATCCGCGTGACGATAGCCCATAAATGATGATCCCGAGGCACAGGATCGCCAGACCGATCACGGCAAATATCGGCAGGCGGTTCAACCGCTGAATGCCCGGATCGCCTTGACTGGCGGGACTGGCAAGCTTGAGTGACTGGACCATGCCAACCTCCTTCAATCGATTTGCTGGACCGAGAAGGGGCCGTCCGGCTCGGCGCCCGTTTCGCTCTTCTTGTAGACCCGCCCGACGCTCATCTTGGGCATCGACAGCCGAGCCAGGATCTGACCATCGAAGCCGGTGAGCGAATAGCTGAGGCTGACCGCATTCGTCCGTTTGTCGGATCCCGGATCGCGCGACACGGTGTAACCCCAGTCTGTCAATGCGCGCTCGAGCGCCAAGGCGAACGCGGAGCGGTCATCAGCGAGGTGGACCGTCGTCGAGGCCGGCGCCTCCTGTTCGGCAAGGCGGCTCACGAGATCGACGGCAATGGCTTGGGCCGTCGCAGCCGAGAGCAAGGGCGGGCCTTGCGTTCTTGCCAGATCGTGCGTCGGGCCCTGGCAGCCTGCCAGAAGGATTGCGACAAGGAGCGGGATCCCTATCCACCGCATAGACTATCTCCCCCTGCTGATGGTTATCTTCTGCTGCCTCCAGCCGACGCCGGAAACCAGCAGCGCACGGTCGATGTTGTAGTCGACGATCATCATGTCGTCCTTCATCCGGTAGTTGACGATCCGCTTTTGCCCCGCGGAGACGACGAAGAGGACCGGAGCGTCCCGACCGGCGATCGACCGGGGAAACTGGATGTAGGTCTTCTCGCCGTTAGAATAGACGCGCCTTGGCCTCCACGAGGCGCTTCCGCTGATCGCATAGGAGAAGTTCAGGCGTTCGGGCGCGGCATCCGCCGGTTGCGCCCCGGACCCGAGCCGCGCGTTGATGCCGTCAAGTTTTGCCGACACGTCGTCGGGATAGGCAAAACCGACGCGGGCCATATATTGGCTCGGGTGGGACCTGAGCTGAACATGGTAGGTGCGTCGCGAAGTCGTGACGATCATGGAGGTCGTCAGGTCTGGTTCCGAGGGTTTGACAATGAGATGTATGGACTGGCCGGCGGACGCGCCCGATGTCGCCGGCTCGACCTTCCACCGCACGCTGTCGCCCACCAGCACGTCGCGAACCACCTCGCCTTGCTCGAGCTCTATATCGCAGACCTGCAATGGCGAGCAGATCACCGAAGGCTGGGTCTGGCCGAAAAGAAAGGTGACCTTGCCGTCAGGGCCTTTCGTCACCAGGCCCGGGGCTTTCTGCCATCTCTGGGACAGTCCCAGGCCTTTGGCTTCGGTCGCGCTGATCTCCTGTCCGTGAACCGGTGGCGGGGCACCGAGCTGGCTGAATGCTCCAACCACTGGCAGGGCCAGGGCCAACCGTACTGATTTCCTCATCTTCCCGTCCTTTCTCAAAGCTGTGCGGTCCAGTCGAAGTCCCTGATGTAAAGCCCGATCGGATTGAGCCTGATGGTTGCTTCATCCTGGGGCGTGGTCAGCGTGACCGTAGCGATACCCCTGAAGCGGCGGGTCGCCGTTTCGCGTCCCTTTCGATCGCGCACGAACTCGGTCCAGTCGATCTGGTAGGTCTGGTTGGAGAGGGCGACGATGTTGCTGACTTCGACCGAGACGGTTGCGGTCCTTGCGGCCTCGAACGGCGAATTGCCGCGAAACCACGCATTGACCTTTTCCGTCGACGGATCCGATGTCCGCAGCAGCGCATAGGTGCGGTCGATATATTGCTTCTGGACGACTGCATCAGGGGTGACCGAGCGGAAACTGGCAATGAAACTGCCAAGGGTCGCACGCACGACCCGCGCATCCGCATATTCGATCTGCTCGGGCACGCCCCCGGAAACCGGGCTTCCCAGTTTGTCGACCTCGACGATATAGGGAACAAGCGTGACCTCGGTGCTCAGATAGAGCGCGTAGCTGAAGCCGATGAGTGCCAGGCCGAGGCTCAACATGCCGACGATGCGCCAGGCCCTGGCCTCCCTCACATAAGTGCCATAGCGTTCGTTCCATTCCTGCCGGGCGGCCAGATAGGGGTTCTCCATGGCAGGTCGGTCGTCGATCATGTCCTTGCCCTTCGTTAGAGGTCGTTGCGCGGGGGGGCCAAGCCTTGCCGGCCGGCACCGCCGCTGCGCTGTTCCAGCTTTGCGTTCGCCAGGCCAAGAAGCGAGCCGGCATAGGCGCCTGGCGACCCGATCGCCTTGTCCTTGGCCGCAGATCCGACCGCCCTGCCCGTTTGGCCGAGACTTGTGGTAATTCCCTTGAGGGCTGCATTGGCGGTGGAGGCCCCTTGCGCCCGGGCCAGCTGCGCTGCGGTTGTCGCCGATGCGGCGGTGGAAGCGCCAAGGAAGCCGGCACCGGTAGCCAGGCTTGCTGCCTGGCCCCCATGGCGGATCACCTCCATTCCGCCGGTGACGGAGGCGCCCTGCACGACGCCCTGCAGGATGTTTGGCACATAAAGAGCGATGATGAAGACGACGACGGAGATGCCGGCGATCGCCAGCGTGGCCACCAGCGGCTCGGCCTGCTCCGTTGGCGACTGGGCAAGACCAAGCAGGACGGCGGAGCCGATGCGGGCGATCATGACCAGCGCCATCAGCTTCATCCCCACCGAAAATGCGTAGACGAGATAGCGTATGGCAAAATCCTTGGTGAAGGATGATCCGCCAAGGCCGAGCATGATCATGCCCGCAAGCAGCCCGACATACATTTCGACCATGACGGCCACGAAGATCGCGGAGACAAGGGAGAAGCAGATCACCACCACGCCCATGGCAAGAACGGCGGCGATCGCCAGCGCGTTGTCTTCGAAGACGCCGAACTGGGCCCTGGCCGACATTGCCGATGCGACACGGATGCCGGCGTCGAATATCTCAGCCGGCGATGCCGATCCGTTCCCGGCGCCTATCTGGAACAGGCTGTCGACAACCGACTTGGCAAATGTCGGGCCCTGATCAAGGACGAAGGCGAAAAACCCGACAAAAAGGATCCGCCGGACCAGTTCGGCAAACCAACTGTCGAGTGAAGCCGCCTGAAGTGCAAGCCAGACCGCGGCAATGCCAATTTCTATGCCGGCAAGGATCCAGAACAGTGATCGCGCCGCATCCATGACGGTCGTTTGCCAGCCCTGCGCGGCCAGGACGACCTGGTTTTCCAGTTCGCTCAGGATCTGACCTTCCTGCGCAAGGGCGGGACTGGTCCCGATATGGAACGCAATGGCCAGGAAAGCGAGGATCAGTGGAGGCGAGAGGGTGCGGCCCGGTTGTCTCACCAGCGTGGCTCCATCTTCTGGCCGCGGGGCACCGCCCTGACTGTGGCGTTGAAAAGCGCCTGACGACGTGCCTGCGCGAGGTCCCTGCTGGTTTGCTCGGATTGCAACCAGCTGCCCATCATGGTCATCTGCTGAGAAACGAGGCCGCGCAGCTTCTGCATCTGGGCGACCTGCTGGACAGCAATGTCATGCCCAACCTGCAGCGCCTTCATCTGCCCATCGGCGGTTTCCGACAAGCGTCGCAACGAGGTCATCGTGCGGTCTTCGCCATCGAACTGCTCAGCCGTCATACTCGCTGCCCGCAAGGTGCCGGCGATCGTATCGCGGTTCGTGTCGGACCAAATCTGGTAGCTCGCCGAGAAGCTCTCTGCATTCGGCAACTCGGCATTCAGGTCGGCATAGCTCTTGAACCGCTGCTTCAGGATGTCGTCGGCATTTCCCATGGAAAAAGCGAGAGCCTGCCCTTCGGTGACGATGGCGCGAAGGCGCGTCAGGTCATTCTCGACCTCGCCCCAGATATGGACCGGAAGGGCTGCCGTGTTCTGCAGCATGTTCCGATAGATCTGCAACTGGTTCTGGATCTGCTCGGCGAGCTGGTTGATCTGGGTCAGCTGGTTGTCGACTTGCACGCCCGAGCTCTCGAGGAGTCGGACCAGTTCCGCATTGTTGGCAAGCTGGGTCCATTCGGTCGCCCCGCCGGTTGCCGTACCGGCGGCCGCGGGTGGGATGAACATCTGGCCCGCGATGAGGGCGATCGACAGAAATTCAAAAGTCAAAATGGGCTGCCGCATCGTCGACCCCTCTCGCTTTGAGCCAATGGACCGGCCACTCGGCCCCATATTGTGCATGAAATGCCCGCACCTCATTCAGCTGCTGGCGATCGGAGACCCCGGTGAAGGCGAGCGCGATGGGGCCAAGGGCCATGTCGAACAGCCGGCGGCCCTCTGGCGAGACCACATAATATTCCCGTTTGGGAACGGCATTCGCGACGATGTCGATCTGGCGCGCGTTGAAGCCGATCCGCTCATAGAATTCGCGGGTGCCAGGCTCTCGTGCCGCGCCGTTCGGCAGGCAGATTTTCGTCGGGCAGCTTTCCTTGAGCACGTCGATAATGCCCGAGCGCTCGGCATCCGATATGGACTGGGTCGCCAGCACAACCGCGCAATTGGATTTTCGCAGCACCTTCAGCCACTCGCGGATCTTGTCCCGGAAGACAGGATGGCCAAGCATCAACCAGGCTTCGTCGAGGATGATGAGACTGGGTGCGCCGGTCAGGCGTTTTTCGATCCTGCGGAAAAGGTAGGTCAGGACAGGCACGAGATTTCTCTCGCCCATGTTCATGAGCTCCTCGATCTCCAGGCACTGAAAGGCCCCAAACGCCAGGCCATCGCTCTCCGCGTCCATGAGCTGTCCCATCGGACCGTCCACCGTATAGTGGTTCAGGGCTTCCTTGATGTCGCGCATCTGCACGCCGCTGACGAAGTCCGAAAGCGAGCGACCTTGTGCCTGCGACATCAGGTTGATCTGACGGGATATGGCATTGCGATGATCCGGCGTGATCGAAACGCCCTGCAAGGAAATCAGGGTCTCGACCCATCCGCATGCCCATGCCTGGTCACCGTCGCTCGAAAGCTCTGCAAGCGGACAAAAGGCAAGCCCCCGCCCCTGCCCGGTTGCGCCGGCGATTTCATAATGGTCGCCGCCGGCTGCAAGGGTCAGCGGCAGCAGGGAATGCCCTTTGTCGAAGGCAAAGATCTGTGCACCCTGATATCGGCGGAACTGGGCCGCGATCAGGGCCAGGAGCGTGGACTTGCCCGACCCGGTCGGCCCGAAAACAAGCGTGTGACCAACGTCCTCGACATGCAGGTTGAACCTGAACGGCGTCGAGCCGGAAGCGACCTGCATCAGCGGCGGCGAATGGGCGGGATAGAATGGGCATGGGGCGGCCGTCTCTCCGCACCAGACCGAATTCAGCGGAACAAGGTCAGAGAGATTGCGCGTGTTGATCAGCGGCTCACGGACATTGCAGTACCAGTTGCCAGGCAAGCTGCCCAGATAGGCCTCCGTTGCGTTGAGCGTTTCAATGCGGGCGCCGAAACCCTCGGCCTGCACGCGCCGACGGACCGCCTCGGCCTTTTCGCGCAGACGGTCCTTGTCTTCATCGAACATGACGATGACCGGCGTGTAGTAGCCGAAGGCGACGAGCTGCGAAGAAGCCTCGGCGATGGCGTCCTCGGTCTCGGCCACCATCGCCATGGCGTCCTGATCGAGCGAACGGCTCCTTGTCTGGAAGAGCTGGTCGAAGAAGGGTCGCACCTTCTGCTGCCATTTGCGTCGCGCCCGTTCGAGCCGCACCTTGGCCTCTTCGGCATCAAGAAAGATGAACCGGGATGACCATCGATAGGAGAGCGGCATCAGATCGAGACTGGAGAGGATGCCTGGCCAGCTTTCCGCAGGCAGTCCATCGATCGCAACCACGCCGATGAAGCGGTCGTCCACTTTCGAGGTCAGGCCATGTTGCAGCTCCGCGGTCACCAGCCAGTCGAGATACATCGGTACATCCGGCAGCCTGACGGGGAGGTTCTCGCCGCTGACAGCGAAACGGATGAACTGCAGGAGCTCGTCATAGGTCGAAGCCCTCGACGTTGCCGGCTCGCCCACCTTGCGGGCTCTCATGCGGCGGATGGACAAGGTGTTGGCGAGATATTGTTCGATCTCTCGGATGGCCTTCTCGAAGGTCGATAGCACGACGTCGGCCGGGCTTTGCCTGCGCGTTTCCCGATCGGAGAATACATATCGTCCAAGGGATGTGCGGCCCTGTTCTGCCGGGCGATAGGTGAGGATCAACGCATGCCGGCTTTCGAAATGACCGCTTTCCCGCTCGAAATGGGCTCGACGCTCCGCGTCGATCGCGCGTGTGACGCAGTCGGGAAAGAACGAGCGGTCGGCGGTTGGATAGTCGGCGGTCGCAATCCTGACGGCATCCACCTGGATCATCCAGCCTGACCCGAGACGGCACAGAATTCTGTTGATCTGGTTGGAAATGTCATTCCTTTCCTGATCCGTTGAACTCTCTGAATCCGGACCGGCGAAATACCAGCCGGCGAGCAGGCTGCCGTCTTTCAGCAGCAAGATCCCGTCATCGACCATGCCCGCATACGGCACGAGATCGGCAAAGGACGGTCCGTTGTGGCGAAAGGCACGAAGGTTCACCATGATAGTCTCCGTCAGGAACGCTTCCAGGGCGTTGAGGTGGGGCGATAGACCGGCCGGTAGCGGATGTGGCGAATGTAGACACGGCGCATCTGTGGATCGGCCTTGGCCATCACGCGAAGCACCCCGACCACGAGCGTCCAGCCGGCAAGACCGAACAGCACGGAATAGAAGGTGAGCACGACAAAGATCAGGACAATGGCTGCAAGGCCCGTGACAAGGACCAGTTCGCGATCGGCGCCCATCAGCAGGTTGGGGCGCGAAAGGGCCCGGTGAATGCGGTGGTGATGGAGAGACGCTGGCGCTTCAGCCATGGGAGCACCGCACGCCCGTTCCTGCGAGTGCCAGAGCCGGCATTTGCGGACCTGAGGCAATGGTGGCGCCGGTCGCCCCGAACAGGCCAACAATCTGGGTCGCGCCGAGCAGGATGCCGGCGACCAGCACGACATACATCAGACGCCGGGCAAAATCGTTGAGCTCTCCCCCGAAGATCAGCATGCCGCCCGCAACCGCGACCGCAGCAAGGGCGATGAAGCCGGCGACAGGCCCGGTGATCGACTCCTGTATCTGCTCGAGCGGCCCCTCCCAAGGCAGGCCACCACCGGAACTGGCAAGCGCGGGTGTTGCGATCAGCACGAGGGCGAGCAAGGCCGCGCGCTTGAAGGTCAGTCGGTCAGGCTGCATTGTTCTGTCCTTCTCCGTAGGTTTCGGTGTGATACCGCCCGTCTGCAAATCCTCTCAAATGCACGATTTCCGTGACACGGCGGCCGCTGGGAGTGCGCTCGATCGATATGATCAGATCAACCGCATCCCCGATGACCGCCTGCATGGGCTGCTGGCTGACTTCTGCGGTCAGTTGTTCAAGCCGTTGCAGGGCGGATCTGGCGCTGTTGGCGTGTATTGTGGTTGCGCCGCCGGGATGACCGGTGTTCCAGGCCTTGAGCAGGGTCAGTGCGGCCCCGTCACGGACTTCGCCGACCATGATCCGGTCGGGCCTCAGCCGAAGCGTACTCTTGAGCAGGCGCGCCATGTCGACCGTCTCACTGGTGTGGAGGCACACGGTGTTTTGCGCGGCACACTGGATCTCGGCGGTATCCTCAAGGATAAGGATCCGATCGTTTGGGGCCTGCTGGCTGATTTCCAGGATGACGGCGTTGGCAAAGGTCGTCTTGCCCGATCCGGTCCCCCCCGAAACGACAATATTGAGCCGGGCACCGATCGCGTTGCGGATCAGCCCGGCTTCGGACGCAGTTATCACCTTGGCCTTCACATAGTCGTCCAGCGGGATCAGCCGGGATGCGCGTCGACGGATGGTGAAGGACGGACCGGCCACGACCGGTGGTATCAGCCCTTCGAAGCGGTGGCCGCCGAGCGGGAGTTCACCCGAAATGATCGGTCGCTCATCGTCCACTTCCTGGTTGAGGACATGGGCGACGCAGCCAATGACGATCTCGGCGGCACTGCGCGAGAGTTCGCCGGCTGGCGAAACGCCCTGGCCGAGGCGCTCTATGAACAGCCGGCCGTCCGGGTTCAGCATGATCTCGACCACACATGGATCGTCCAGCGCGGCACAAAGGCATTCGCCAAGCGCGTCCTGGAGCTTGCGTATGAGACGGGGACGGGAGCGAAGCTCGGTCATGGTCGCCTCACGCCGCCTGGTGGGTCGAACGAAGCGAGGAGCAGTAGTCGGCAGGCCGAAGTTTGAGCAAGCTCGCCTCATCAAGCGGAAGAAGACCCGCGACGCTTTTCGTCTCGTTGATCATCTGCGGAACTCCGAGGCGGCGCATTGGCCAGCCGGCCCGCTTGAGGATCCGCTCAAAGCGCAGATCGGTAGCGGTAACGAGCTCGCGTTGGCGGTGCGCCACGCCCCATTCGATGATGCCGGCGAACATGGTCAGGGTCGCCCGGTGCAGGAAATCCGCTCCCCTCCCCTCCTCGCTCGAGGTATCGACACAGAAGCGGGAGCTCTCGATCATCGCTTCATGGGTCTCAAGTGTACCGGCTGCCAGAAGTTGCGCGAACACCTGCTGCAGCATTGTCGTGCCCGTGGCGGGAAGAAGACGCGCGCAGCCGATCACCCGGTGCCTAGCGGAGAGGGTGAGGATATAGGTGGGATCGAGCTCATCGAATTCGTCGCGCTCCAGACCGCCTGTGCAACTGACATCCCAGTGCAATCGATCGGAAAAGACCTTGGCGCGCAGCCTGTGCATTTCCTCGACGAGGCGATCTTCGCCGCGCGATCTGTTGGTTCCGATTGCCACCACCTTCATTGTGCAGGTCTCCTTTGGTTGATGCGCACAAAGGTGACGGGATGGGGGAATCGGGTCTAGTCGCAAATCTGCGACTCGGCCCCGCGCCAGTGAGTCGGGCTTGAACAATTTAGAGAATCGCTTTTCAGCTGGCCTGAAGCCCGCCCTCTTGCGCGCTCCCACTCGCAAATCTGTGAGTCACGGAACCGATGGGCGAAGCCGGCAGCCGATATAACACACGGAAATCGTTCATCTTATCGCGCCGAAGCAAAGAAATTCCCGGGTTTGAGAGGGTGGACGCTCATAACCCGTTAACCCTATTCTCCTTGCCAAGAAGGGGGAATCGGATAACAGTCCCGATAATTTCCGTGTTTTCGCAAAAATATCGTGACAGAGGGCTCTGAACCAAATGAACGTGAAAAAGGCGACGTTGGACTCGGTATCGAGCTTCGCCGATATCATTCTCGAACAGGGTAGCGAGATTTCGTCGAAACTCGACATGCTGCGCATGGAGAAGTTTCCGCCGAATGCGCAAAAAACCCTTCGCATGTTTTCGCTGGCAGAAGTCGCCCAGTTCGTGGGCGTCTCGCAGAGCTATCTGAAGAAATTGCATCTCCAGGGCAAGGGTGTAGAGCCGAGTGTCACCGCGACGGGGCGGCGCTACTACACAGCCGCCCAGATGAACGAGCTTCGCACCCTTCTGGATCGCGTCCCCCATCGCAAACCCGGTGACAAGCTGCAAGTCATCGCCGTTGTCAATTTCAAGGGCGGTTCTGGCAAGACAACGACGGCAGCCCACCTGGCGCAGTTCCTGGCCTTGAGCGGTTACCGGGTCCTGGCCATTGACCTCGACCCCCAGGCCTCACTGACCGCTCTTTACGGCATCCAGCCCGAGCTCGACGAGAAGCCGTCCTTCTATGAAGCGATACGGTATGACGAAGGCCGCCGATCGATCGACGAGATCATCCAGTCTACCAATTTCCCGAATCTCGACATCGTGCCGGCAAACCTGGAGCTCCAGGAATATGAATACGAGACGCCGCTTGCCATGCAGCGGAAGGACTCGATGCAAGGCAAGCTCTTCTACACCCGTATCGGCTCCGCGCTGGCGGAAGTCGATGACCGCTATGACGTCGTTGTCATCGACTGCCCTCCCCAGCTTGGCTATCTGACCTTGACAGCCCTGACCGCCGCCACCTCCGTTCTGATCACGGTTCATCCGCAAATGCTCGACATCATGTCGATGTCCCAGTTTCTGCTGATGCTCGGGAGCATCTTGAAGAGTGTCGAGGGCACAGGCGTGAACGTCAGTCTCGACTGGTTCCGCTACCTGATCACCCGGTTCGAGCCGATGGACGTGCCGCAGCAGCAAATGGTGGGGTTCATGCAGTCCATGTTTGCCCAGCAGATGATGAAGAACCACATGGTCAAGACCACCGCCGTCTCGGACGCCGGCTTGACGAAACAGACGCTCTACGAGGTCGAACGGTCACAATTTACCTCCTCGACCTATGACCGCGCGCGCGAGGCCATGGATCTGGTAAACGGCGAAGTGATCGAGCTGCTGCAGGCAGCCTGGGGGCGGCGCAATGACTGATCCGTTGTCAGCCGTACAAACCGGCATTTTGGTGAAAGATTACATGAGCTTGGACTGCGAGAGAGGTTTCCGGCATGGCGCGTAAGGACATCTTCGCAAATATCACCGCGAGCGAGAACACACGGCCGGAACGCAAGGCCACCCCTGGCTATGCCAATCGCGGCGCGTCGCGCTCCATGATCAATTCGCTGAGTGAGCTTGCGGAAAAGGCGGCCATGGCCGACCAGGCATTGGTCGGCGAAGCAGTCTTGGATATCGATCCGGCCCAGGTTGATGATTCCTTCATCTCGGACCGCATGGGCGAGGACGAGGCCGCTTTCAAGGAACTGGTCGATGCGATCCGGGAGCGGGGACAGGACACGCCTGTCCTGGTGCGCCCGCACCCGACCAGCGAAGGGCGTTTCCAGATCGTATTCGGTCACCGACGGGTCCGGGTGGCGAGGCTCCTTGGCCGCAATGTCAAGGCAGTCGTCAAGCCTGTCTCCGATATCGACCATGTGATTGCCCAGGGCCAGGAAAACTCTGCCCGGGAAAACCTCTCCTTCATCGAGCGTGCCGCCTTTGCCCACCACCTTCAGGAAATGGGCCACGAGCGACGCACGATCCAGCTGGCTCTGTCCGTGGATGCCCCTCTCCTCACCCGCATGTTGTCGGTGACCAGCCGCGTGCCCGAGGCGCTCATCCGGGCCATCGGCGCGGCAAAGGGGATCGGTCGCGATCGCTGGCTCGATGTTGCCCAGCTGATCGAACATCCGGACGCTCTGGCTGCTGCCAACCGGCTTGTTGGTGACGAGCGCTTTTCCAAGCTGCAGTCCGAGGAACGTTTCGACCTTCTGGTCTTAGAGATCAGGAAGGCGCGCAAGCCCCAAAAACGGGCAAAGGCCGCCGGCAGCTGGCAGTCAAAGGATGCAGGCGTGACTGCGGAGTTCAAGGGCGCGGGAAAGAGCTACTCGATCGCCCTGAAGGCCAAGGATGCCGCAAGTTTCGGTCGGTTCATCTCCGAGAACCTGGAGAGACTGCACGAAGAATTCAAACAGACGATGAAATCTCAAGGAGACTGACCGCAAAAGAAAAAGGCCCCCCAAACGTCGCCGTCCCGGAAGCCTTCCTCATATCCTAGCAGTTTGAGAATCGCATCTCCAGGAATCATAGTCAAGAGTCTTTGGCGCCGTTTTGGGTGAGTGGATTTCTTTTGCCTTGAAGAAGGTGAAGAAAGATGCAGACGCATGGTGTGACGACGCCTTTTGGGCGGCGATCGATGACGCTTGCCCTTGTGGGAAGGCAGCTCGAAAGCGCAGATATCAAGGCAGGCAAAACCGCAGACAAGTGGAAAGTGTTTCGTGACGTGTGCGAGGCAAGGGCGCTCCTGGGTGTCCAGGATCGCGCGCTCACTGTTCTCGACGCATTGCTGAGCTTTTATCCGCAAAACGAACTGTCGGAGGAACGAGGTCTCGTCGTCTTCCCCTCGAACGCACAATTGTCGATCCGCGCGCACGGGATCACCGGGACGACCCTTCGACGACACCTGGCTGCCCTTGTGGAGGCCGGCCTGATTTCCCGCAAGGACAGTCCCAACGGCAAGCGTTACGCGCACAAGGATCGCTCAGGCGATATCGAGCAGGCCTATGGGTTCTCTCTGGCGCCGCTTCTGGTGCGCGTCGAGGAGCTGGCCGACCTGGCGCAGCAGACCGCTGCCGCGCGCAAGCGGTTCCAGATCACCAAGGAAGCCCTTTCCATCTGCCGGCGGGATGTCCGAAAACTGATCTCGGCGGCGATGGAAGAAGGTGCTGCTGGCAATTGGGCCGCGATCGAGGAACAGTATCTGGACCTTGTGCGGCGGATCCCCCGCACGCCGACGATCGAAACGCTCGCCCCCATCCTCGAAGAAATGGGTATGCTGCGCGACGAGATCGTCAATCTTCTGGAATCCCAGATGAAATCACAAAAAACAGACGCCAATGATGTCCGTTTTGAACGCCACATACAGAATTCAAATACCGAATCCATCCATGAACTTGAACCTAGCTCTGGAAAAGAGCAGGGCGAAAGCCCGAGCCCGGCCAAACGGCAGACGCGTGAGCCGCTTAAGGCTTTTCCGTTGGCGATGGTGTTGAAGGCGAGCCCCGACATCGCCGATTACGGGCCCGGGGGCCGGATCGAAAACTGGCGGGATCTGATGGCGGCCGCGGTTGTGGTTCGATCTATGCTCGGCGTGAGCCCATCGGCTTATCAGGATGCCTGCGATGCGATGGGGCCAGAAAATGCAGCGGTTGCGGTTGCCTGTATCCTCGAAAGGGCAGGGCATATCAACTCCGCCGGCGGATACCTGCGCGATCTGACGCGAAAGGCGGAACGTGGCGAGTTCTCGCTCGGGCCCATGCTGATGGCGTTGATGCGGGCAAATAGTGTCAAGGGACAGAGGACGGCATAGCAGGGCAATGGCATATGGCTCGAATTTTCTCTTTTTGCGCAAGGATCGAATCCCAGGTGCATCCGAGACCCAATTTTGGAATCGAGAAATGTCTTGCGACGAAAGATTGAAATCCCAGATTTCCATATACGGTTGCCCTGGACGGCGGAGGATCGACCGGTGGGTGCCGTTTTGTGCAGGCTTCAAGCGAAGTCACCCGAGCGCAGCGCGTGTTCTTGAGAGCAATGCACGAACCCGGACAACTTTCGGGGCCACAATTTCTCTTCCCGCGGTCAACATACCGTTAACCACGAAAATTTGCGACAAGCCCCCGCGAACAGTCGGCTTTAGAAAAGGCTAGCCAGGAGGGGCAGCGTTAACGCGTTCTCAAGGACGAGGATCAGCAGCGGCAGAACCAGAACGAGGGTTCGGAGTGATAACGATCAGATTTTTGGTTCATTGCTCCGCAGCTTGCACACCCGGTGCAAACCGGATAGTGTCAGACAAAATCTAAAAACGTCTAACATCTATCGTTTTATGGAGACGTCGATGACAAAACAGAGCCGCGAAAAAGACATCACATCATCGTCGCCGGACGGCCGTCTCACAACGGCCGCCCGGTCCGCTAAAGCCGAGCAATTCGTAACGGTCAGCAAGGCCCGGTTCGAGGCCGTGATGAAAGCCGCTGAACATTCCGGCTTGCTGGGTGAAAAGAGCAAGCGGATCGGCGGCCGTATCAGTCCTGCTCTCATCGAGCAGGCGAAAAAACATACGGGTATTGAGACAGACACGGATCTGATCGAATTTGCATTGGCGAATGTAGCCCTGGACGATAATTTTGGAGCCACGTTCCGGAAGACACAAGGCACTGTAGACCCCGATCTGAAACTGGGTTTCTAAGTTGTCAGACTTTGATTTTGATGCAGCAGTCCGCTGGGCTCGCTTTGATCCCTACCGAACTCTTGCTCGACGTGAGGACGATGAACTCCCGTTCGTCAGTGATCGGGCGGACAGTGGCCAGGAGCTTCTTCTCGATACGTGTGTCTATATCGACGGCCTCCAGGGACGTGCGCCCGAGGTCGTCGCCGATCTGCTGGATATCAGAGTGAGCAACCATTCGACCGTGGCTATTCAGGAGTTGATGCACACTGTTGGCGTCCTGGATCCTAAGCACGCAGGCACCAAGGGAGCGGTGAGCCAGATTGGCGTGACAATCACGGACATGAAGCCGCACCGTATTTTTGCGCCCGATCCTGACGTGCTGGGGCGCTCAGCGCTCCTTTCCGGCATGCTGTGCCGCCTTCAGGGCTATGAAAAAGATGCGCGCTTGCGGGCACTTCACGACTGCGTTCTCTTTTTGCAGGCTCAGAAAATGGGATTTACGGTCCTTACAGCCAACGTCAGCGACTTTGATTACCTTCTGCAGTTGATCCCTTCCGGGCGGGCTTTGTTCTACAGGGCAGGGCAGTAATCCCGAGCTACCAAATTGAGGTTCGTTCAATAGGTTCGGTTGGCGCGTCAAGGTGTGCGTACGCGCGATCCTTTGGATCGCTCGGCCTAGAAATGGTTTGGCAGCACTACATAGGCTCGCCTCATTTCCCATTGGAATAATCAATTACGGCACAAGGCGCGCAGCCCGTCCTGTTCGCCTTGTGGCATGGTTGTAGTAGCTGGATGCCTGTTGCACCGAGCGGTGTCGCGACTGCTCCATTGCTTCGGGGAGGGGGACCCCACGATTGGCGGCCTCAGTGAGATAACCGGATCGCAATCCGTGCGCCGAAAACTCCCCTGGCTCCATCCCCGCCAGCGCCGCCCGCTGCTTGACGATATGGTTGACGGCACTCGGCTCCAGTGCCCGCTTCGAAACATTCCCCCAACGATCGACCTTCCGGAAAATACTTCCGCCCTCAATTTTGGCAGCCGCAAGCCAGACGTTCAGGGCATCCACGGGCCGGCCCGTCAAATAGACGACCGCATCGTGTTCAGCTCCTGACGTCTTGGTACGACCCAGATGGATGGCGAGAGAGGGGAGGGGAGGGCCGCCCTCGACGGCGATTGGCGGCTCGACGGTGAGTTGCTCTCTGCGCAAACCGGCAATCTCGCTGCGACGGCGACCGCCGGACGCGAACGCGACCATCAGCATTGCCCGGTCGCGGATGTCGTGCAGGCTGTCCGAGTCGCAGGTGGCCAGCAGCTTTGCAAGGACGTCGCCGGTCACCGCCTTGGCGCTCTTGCGTTTCCTTGGACGCGGCGTCGCGCGGACAGCAAGGCGTATTGCGGATTTCAGCGAAGGAGAGGAGAAGACACCCGTCAGCCCGCGCCATTTTGTCAGCGTCGACCAACTCGCAAGCCGCCGGCGCACCGTATCTGGCGCATGTGGCCCGGAGGATCGCAAGAGGCGTTGCTCGCGCAGGCTCTGCTCGATGGCAGCCGGCATGCCGTGGTGAGGATCGATGTCGCGCTGTTCGGGCTGCCAGAGATGGTGGGCGACGAATTTCAGAGCCAAGGCTTCGGGCGCTGGCCAGGGGAGGGAAGCACCGGTCGCCGCCAGCGACCAGGCCTGCAGATAGGCAAGGTCGGAGGTGAGTGCGCGCAAGGTGTTTTCGCCCATGCCCTCGTTGACCAGGTGGCGCAGCGTTTCGATGTCTTGGTCGGTGAGCAGTTCGGCAAGCTCGTCCCGCCGGTCGATCGGCAGGACGGCGGCGATCGTGTCCAACGTCTCGATGCGTCTTTCGATCGAACGTGACGAGGAACTACTCATTTCGGCAATCCGTTCTCGTCGTAATAATCGTCGTGGTTCGAAGTCTGGTCATTGCTCGCAGGTCTCCCCTTGGCCGCCAGCGCCCAGACATCATCCATCGTACCGTGGCCTTTCCGCGCAATGGGTACGATGTCCGCAACGGGTTCGCCTGCTCGACAGATGACAACTTCGTCCTCGCGTAAAACAAGGTCGATCAGCTCTTCAAGTCGTTCAGCTGCCTCGGCAATTTCTACGGATACCTTCACCGCTGCACCCTTTACCAGACCCGTTCGTGCAGAATTGCGTCGAACGCGATGTCGGTGGAGACAAAGGTGCAATACTCTAGCCGCGCCTGTGCGGCGAGTATGCGATCCCACGGATCGCGGTGATCCCAATCGAAGCTTGCCGCGAGCTCGGCGTGCAAATCGGTGATGGCAAGCATTTGCAGGCCGCTGCTGGTGACGGCTGCCCGGAGTTCCTGCGGCCTAAGGTCGAGCTTCTTCAGGCGCATCTTATTGTCCAGCTCATAGAAGGACACTGCGCTGACGAGGACATGGTTGGCTTTGTCCTCAATCAGCGCTCGTGCCTTCGGGGACAGGCGATCACTGCCGATCGTCCACCAGTAGACGGCGTGGCTGTCGAGCAGGATTTTCATCGCGTGCTTTCGCTACCATTGGCTTCGCCTTGCCAGACGCCGGTATCGTCATTCCAATCGCCGGCGTCGATGGCCGCCTGCTCGGCATCGGTGGTATCGAACAGGTTGTCGGGCAGACCACGGTGACGAAGCAGTCCAAAAGGACGCTTGCCGCCATCGGCCGCCGGGCCGATACGGGCATAAACCTCGTTTCCGCGCATGATAACGATTTCCTCGCCCTGATTGGCGCGCTCCAGGACTTCGGCGAAATTCTTACGGGCTTCGCTGATCTTGTAGGTGGTCTGGGGCATCGGGACCTCCATAATTGAGCCAGGCGAAGCGTATCACCGTTTCAAGGCACGTACAAGCAAAGTGTACGTTTAACATTCGATAAGCATTACTTATCGATGGTTAGGAGCGCAACTGCCCATCATACCATGTGAGGAACCTCAATTTTGATATAGAGTTCGTTTAGTAAATCATTTACCATGATTTCAATGGCTTACGATCTCGCGAAAATCAGCATGAGTACCTTGATGCGGCCCGCTTTCGACGCCGGTCTCGCGCTAACGCGTCTGGACGAGCGGATTGCGCGTTCGCCGGTCGGCGCGGGTTGGATCGAACGGTCCCAATTCACCGACGCCTGTGCCTCGCTGTGGATCGACGGCGAGCTTGTCCATCTTGAAGACCTCGTCCTTCATGACGCCACGCGGGATATTCGCACACCGACCCATGAGCTGACAATCGCCCGCGACGTGCTGCGAACCCGTCGGCGCATTGCCGCCCAACCACCTGGCTGGGCGTTGTCCGCAGACGGCATTCGAACGTTGCGGCAGACGGAGCCAGGGGCGTCGATCGGCACCGACGAAGCAGAGGCGGGCGGCGCCACCCGGGGTGCCGTCGCAATAGATCCTGTAGGGGAGGGGGACGACGCCGACGGTGGCGAAGATCTTCCCGGCGTCGACTATGCTGCCATCGATGCGGTGCTTGCTCGATCGGAGGCGGCGATCGCGAACGCCACACGGTCGGGCCGCAGCGGCGCGGCGGAAAAAGATGCGCTGGTCTATGACCTCGATTGGGACGAAGATTCCAGGCTGGACGAATGGCGTGGCGTGTTGCGACAGGCGGAAAATTTGCCGGCGATGCTGAAGGCGATCGTGACCCTCGATGCCTGGAACGAGCTTTCGGTTCTTCAGCACGCCCCTTGGCTCGGCCGCTTGTTCGCCGCCTCAATCCTGCGTCAGGCCGGCGTTACCACCGGCGCCCATCTTGCCGCCATCAATCTCGGCCTCAAAACCATTCCCGTCGATCGGCGCCGGCATCGTGATCGGGAGACCCGGTTGCTGGCCATTGCTCACGGGCTGATCGCGGCCGCCGAGCTCGGTCTGAAAGTGCATGACCGGCTGGCTCTGGCTCGAACACTGATGGAGCGAAAGCTAGACGGACGCCGGGCCTCGTCAAAACTGCCGGAGCTGGTTGAGCTGGTGATGGCCAAACCACTGGTGTCGTCAAAAATGGTGGCGAAGACGCTCGATGTGACGCCGCAGGCGGCGCGGCGGATGGTTTTGGAGCTTGGCTTGAGGGAAATGACCGGGAGGGGGAGGTTTCGGGCGTGGGGAGTGATTTAGATGGAAAGTACGTGGCGGTATTATCGCACTCAACCGGAGGTCAGCCAGTCACGCAAAGGTACAGCGGTATTGGGAACCTCGTCCCAGACAATCCACTCCAACTTGTCGCGCCCTTTAATCTTTCCCCAGACGATCCGTTGGTAAAGGCCAAGATACTCAGAAGACGCCCAACTCATATCGGCCCAGTCGGCCCGAAGCTGCGATTTTGGCCAACTAAAAGAATGGAAAGTGAACGGCGCAATCAGATAGAATCTAACTGTGCGTCTTGACCTTCCAAAGCGCGGTAAACGGTCATCCTTGAAACATTCAGATCGCGGGCAACTTGAGCCTTGGTTGTACCTGCAGCGATCCGCCTTCGGATTTCGGCGTCATCGACATTCTTCTTTCGTCCCTTGTAAACGCCCTCAGCTTTTGCCGCGTCAATTCCGGCTCTTTGCCTGTCTTTGATGAACTTGAGTTCCATGTCAGCAACCATGCCGAGGATGGTGACCACCATCCGTCCCATGCTTCCGGCGGTTGTCACTTCTGGTTCAAGGACACGAAGCGATGCACCTTTCTCGTCAAGTTCGTGAACGATATTGAGAACATCGCGAGTAGACCGGCCGAGCCGGTCAAGGCGTAACACCACCAGCTCGTCACCCGCATGCAGAAACTGCATGATGGTTTCCAGCTCGGACCGGCCTTTTCTTGAAGCCCCCGATCCGGTTTCAGAACGTATGATTTCGCAACCGGCGGCCTTCAGGCGCGCGCTTTGAATATCGAGGTCCTGATCTGTGGTGCTGACGCGAGCGTATCCGATGCGGGCCATGGCGATTCTGTAACATTAGGGTGGTTCCGATTGTATAACGTCACTTTGATCGAAAATCCACCCTTTTGCTACACTCCGCGCGCGTAACATTTGAATGTCACTCTAGGGCGTACCGAAAAGTGACATACTATCGCAAAAGTTACCCACTTCGGGAGGGCGCACTGAACAGCGCCTCCTTGTTCTCGAAGTGCCGATAGATGCTGAGCTTCAAAAGCCCGCTCGTTTGGTGACCTCGTCCAGGGTCGTCGCCTGAAAACCCAATTCCACAAAGTCGCACGCGGTGTCGATAATCGTTTGACCAAGTGTTGACGGACCGCCGCGCCGGCCCTGTCGATCTTCGGTCTCGAAATTTGCAGTCCTTGACAGTATCTCAATTCCTACATTATGATACCGTTTAGTATCCCAATATATGCAGATCAATGGGCGGGTTTCAGCCATGCCCTCTACTCGAGAAAAGATCGTAAAATGAAACGCAAACATGTCCTGGCTTTCGCCGGTCTCGTGGCAGGGGCGGGTGCCACTGCCTTCTTTCTGGTTTTCGAAACGCCAAAAAGGGAAGCGGATGCCGCGGACCCAAGGACTGCGCCACCACTGGTTAGGGTGGCAGAAGCGATGAGGACGGAAACGGCGGAGCGGTCGTTTACCGGCACGGTCGCTTCGCGCGTACAAAGCAATCTCGGTTTTCGGGTTCCGGGCAAGATCGTCGAGCGGATGGTCGATGCGGGCCAGCAGGTCAAGCAGGGCCAGGCCCTGATGCGGATCGACGAAACCGACCTCCATCTCGCGCTGACGGCGAAACGCAACGCCGTGACGGCAGCGCGTGCAGTCCTGACCCAGGCGCAAGCGGACGAGAAACGTTATGCGGTGCTGGTGAAAAACGGATTAGCCGCCACTCAACAGCGGTATGAACAGGCAAAGGCGGCATTGGATACGGCCGCAGCGCAGCTTGCTGCGTCCGAAGCAGACGCCGGGGTCGCCGAAAACGCTGCCAACTATACTGTTCTTGTTGCAGACTCGGACGGAACAGTCGTTGATACGCTCGCAGACCCGGGCCAGGTCGTGGCCGCGGGCCAGACGGTCATTCAACTGGCGCAGGCCGGGCCGCGTGAAGCTGTTATCTGGCTACCGGAGACCCTGCGGCCGGATATCGGATCCGAAGCGCAGGCCAGTGCCTATGGCGGTGACGGGCTGAGCGGAGAAGCCCGTTTGCGACAGATTTCCGATTCTGCCGACCCGCAAACACGGACCTACGAAGCGCGTTATGTTCTCGAGGGGGCGGCTGCCTCTGCTCCGCTCGGCTCGACTGTGACGATCAGTATTCTGGACGCCGACCGACAGTCAGAGGTCGCCGTGCCCGTCGGTGCCATTCTGGACGACGGTAGCCGGACAGGTGTGTGGACTATCGACAATGCCACATCCACCGTGAACTTCACGCCGGTCGAGATCAAACGGATCGGCGACGAGACGGCGTTTGTGAAGGGCATCACGATCGGTCAGCAGATCGTCGCGCTCGGCGCACATCTCCTTCAGGACGGCGCGATAGTCAGAACAGGCGTGCAGCAAGAGGTGGCAAAGCCATGACCTTCAATCTCTCTGCCATCGCGGTTCGCGAGCGCGCCGTCACACTGTTCTTCATCATTCTGTTGGCGGCCGCCGGCGTCTACGCCTTCGTCAAACTAGGACGCGCCGAGGATCCCTCCTTCACCATCAAGACCCTGACGGTAACCTCAGTTTGGCCGGGCGCCACCGCGCGCGAAATGCAGGATCTTGTCGCCGAGCCACTCGAGAAGCGCGTCCAGGAGCTCACCTGGTACGACCGGGTCGAGACGACCACGCGGCCTGGCTACGCCTTCCTCACGGTGACACTTAAGGACAATACGCCAGCATCCGCAGTTGAAGAGGAATTCTATCAGGCGCGCAAGAAGCTCGGCGACGAAGCCCGAAATCTTCCTCCGGGCGTCATGGGTCCGTTCGTCAACGATGAATACTCGGATGTGAGCTTTGGTCTTTACGCGTTGAAGGCGAAGGGGATGCCGATGCGAGACCTCGTTCGGCAGGCAGAGGTCATCCGTCAGGATCTCCTGCATGTTCCGGGCATCAAGAAAATCAACATCCTCGGGGAACGCCCCGAACAGATCTTTGTCGAGTTCTCCTTTGCCAAGTTGGCGACGCTTGGGATTTCGGCGCAGGATATCGCCGCAGCTTTGCAGCGGCAGAACACGGTGACGCCCGCTGGCTCGATCGATACGCGCGGACCGCAGGTTTTCATCCGTTTCGACGGAGCCTATAACAGCGCAGAGGCCATTGCCGATACGCCAATCGTGGCCGCCGGCCGGACGCTAAAGCTTTCCGATGTGGCGGATGTGCGGCGCGGCTACGAAGATCCCGCGACCTACATCATCCGCCATCAGGGTGAGCCGACGATCATGCTGGGCGCAGTCATGCAATCGGGCTGGAATGGTCTGGAGCTTGGCAAGGCGCTTGAGGCGCGGTCCGCCGCGATCGCGCAGACACTGCCGCTGGGCATGGCGCTCACCAAAGTCAGCGATCAGGCCGTCAATATCGATGAGGCGGTCGGTGAATTCATGCTGAAGTTCGCCATGGCGCTCGGTGTCGTTCTGTTCGTGAGCCTTGTCGCACTCGGCTGGCGTGTCGGCATCGTTGTGGCCCTTGCAGTGCCACTGACCCTTGCCGTCGTCTTCTTCATCATGCTGGAAACCGGCCGGTTCTTCGACCGCATCACGCTCGGCGCGCTCATCCTTGCGCTTGGGCTTCTGGTGGACGACGCCATCATCGCCATCGAGGTGATGGTGGTGAAGATGGAAGAGGGCATGGACCGCATAAAGGCGGCCGCCTATGCCTGGAGCCACACGGCGGCGCCGATGCTGTCCGGCACACTCGTCACCATCATCGGACTGATGCCCGTGGGTTTCGCCAAGTCCAGCGCCGGGGAATATGCCGGCAACATCTTCTGGGTCGTGGGGTTTGCCCTGATCGTCTCCTGGTTCGTTGCCGTGATCTTTACGCCATATATGGGCGTGAAAATGCTGCCTGATATCAAACCGATCGAGGGTGGGCACCACGCCATCTATGATACGCCCAACTACCGCCGCCTGCGCTCGCTCATCGAGTTTGCGGTTCGCCATAAATTCATGACCTGCGCGGTTGTTGGCATCACGATGGCCGTCTCGGTTGTCGGGATGGGGGGCGTAAAGCAGCAGTTCTTCCCGACTTCGGACCGGCCTGAAGTTCTTGTCGAAGTCCGCATGCCTGAAGGCACGAGCATCGAAAGCACGACGGCCGCGGTCAAGAAAGTCGAAGGCTGGCTGCAAAAGCAGCCGGAAACGAAAATCGCTACCAGTTACATCGGGCAGGGCGCACCCCGGTTCTTCTTCGCCATGTCACCGGAATTGCCCGATCCCGCTTTCGCCAAAATAGTTGTGCTGACACCTGACGCTCATTCACGAGAAGAATTGAAGCATCGCCTTCGCGCCGCTATTTCCGACGGTCTTGCTCCAGAGGCTTCTGTCCGCGTAACGCAGCTTGTGTTCGGGCCATATACACCGTTCCCCGTCGAGTTTCGGATCATGGGGCCGGATCAGGATGAACTCTATAAGATCTCCGAGCATGCTCTGGCGATCATGAAGACTGTTCCTGATGTTCGGCAAGCCAACCGCGATTGGGGCAACCGAACGCCTGTCCTGCGCTTTGTCCCGGATCAGGAGCGGCTTAATCTGATCGGTCTTTCGCCTTCAGAGGCAGCCCAGCAGATGCAATTGCTGCTGAGCGGGATTCCAGTCACGCAGGTGCGCGAAAACATTCGTAACGTTCCCGTGGTGGCACGAAGTGCTGGCGAGAACCGCCTCGATCCATCACGCCTTGCTGACTTTTCGCTGATGAGCAGGGCTGGCCGCCAGATTCCACTCGACCAGATCGGACATTCCGAGATCCGCCTGGAGGAACCTATCCTGAAACGTCGCGACAGGACACCGGTCATAACGATCAGGTCCGATATCAACGAGGCGACACAGCCACCGGAAGTTTCGCAACAAGTGATGGAGGCTCTCCAGCCGCTGATCGCGTCGCTTCCGGTCGGGTATCGTATCGAAATGGGCGGGAACATCGAAGAGTCGCAAAAGGCCAATATCGCACTCGTCCAGGTCTTCCCGCTGATGATCGCGGCGATGTTGATCGTCATCATCCTGCAGGTTCGCAGTCTATCGACGATGACGATGGTGATGCTGACCGCACCGCTTGGCCTTGCCGGCGTGGTGCCGGCATTGCTCCTGTTCAATCAACCCTTCGGCTTCAACGCCATTCTCGGCTTGATCGGATTGGCAGGTATCCTGATGCGCAACACGCTCATTCTGACGGAGCAGATCAAGGAGAACCAGGCGGCTGGTCTTGATGACTATCATGCCGTCATCGAAGCGACCGTGCAGAGGACTCGTCCAGTTATCCTGACAGCGCTCGCTGCCGTCCTGGCCTTCATACCTCTGACGCATTCGGTGTTCTGGGGATCGATGGCCTATACGCTGATTGGCGGCACGGCTGCGGGCACTGTGATGATCCTGCTCTTCCTTCCGGCCCTCTACGCTGTGTGGTTCCGGATCAAGCCTCCAAAGCAAGCGAGCCAGCCCGAGGCGATTATCGATGAGCGGCATTCTGCCACTGCACTTGCCGCCGAGTAGAGCTGTCTTTGCGCAAGGGAGACGCCGCAACGATATCGGCCGTGCCCAAGCATGGCCGCCTTCATACCAGATCTAAAAACCTTGTCTATCGTGCTGGCGCCAATTGCGTTCGAGAGACGCGCGCCACGCGTTGTTCGCCAAAGCGAAACGAGGCGTCTGTCCTGTTAATCCCTGTCAACTTGCCGCATTACGCGCGGTGACGATCCACGTTGCGCCGTTGATCATCACCGATCGCTCACCGGGGCACCCCGCGAAGGCGGCACGAACCGCAGCCGAGGCGCGGGCGCGAATATCGTCGGTCTGATCAGCAAGTGCGCGCGCCAGTGGGCCGACCTCAAGTGTCATCGCCACCGCGTCGTCGAGCGCCGCCTCCCGCGTGTCCCCCTTGCCAAACGGAATGGAGGCATCGAATGGTGCGATAGCGACGTCAGTGAAGCCAGCTGCCGTCAGGACACGCTCCACCCGCGCCTGGTCGCCAAACGAGAACGCGCCGGGCGCTTCGGGATGGGGGGGAGCCATCGGCGGGAGGATGCCCTTGATCGCACCCATCGGCAGGCGCACCCAATCATTCTCGGCCATGCTGCGCCAGCAGACGAAAGCGACCCGCGCGCCCGGCTTGAGCGCACGGCGCATGTGAGCGAACGCTGCGGCAGGATCGTCAAAGAACATCACGCCGAAGCGCGAGAACAGGATGTCGAACGTACCCTCGGGCAAGTCTGCGCTGCTGGCGTCGGCCACCTGGAAAAGGGCCGGCGTATCCTGCGGTGCTAGCGCGCGCGCTCTGCCGATCAGCGGCTCGGATATGTCCACGCCTAACACCTGGCCTCCCGCGCCGACGTGCCCGGCCAGATCCAGACTAGACGCGCCCGCGCCGCAACCGACGTCCAGCACGCGTTCGCCCGTGACTGGCGCGGCGGCCTCGATCGCGGCCTGGCCGAACACCGCCATCATGGCATCGAGCCGTGCCTGGTAAGCGACCCAGCGCTCTCCGCTTTGGCCTTTCCAGTCGGCTACCTGAGAAACATTTTCCCCTGTCATGCCATATCCTTTGTTCTGATCCGTTCTTAACCAGGCTATCCGCCCGCGTGGTCGTTGCCACTGTGCGCGGCGATGAACATGGCGACGGCCGACCGGCAATAGGATTCGATTTCGTTGTCGTCCTCTGCTCTCGCCTGATCGAAGCGTGCGATAATCAGGAGATCGCATCCTTTGAAAAGCGCAGCAAACAAGCGGGCGGACCGGAGAGGATCGGGCACGTTCAGAACCGCCTTCGCGTGCAACTGACGCAACAGGGCCTCGATTTGGGCGATGATATGGGCGGGGCCTGCTTCGTAATGGAGCTTACTCAACGACTTTTGGTTCGGCGTGTCGGCCATGACCATGGCTTCGACACCGCTGACGTCCGGGCGCAACAGCGTGCGAAGCAGGGATGATCCCACCGCCATGAGCTGATCTTCGGCCGAACCGTCGACGCCTTCAAAAAGTGCCTGTGGTACTAACTGATGGCAGCGGGCCGTAAAGGCCGCCCCGAACAGCGCCTCCTTGTTCTCGAAGTGCTTGTAGATGCTGAGCTTGGATATCTTCGCTCGCTGGGCGACCTTGTCCAATGTCGTCGCGTGAAAACCCAGTTCCGCAAAGAGTTCGCTCGCTGCGTCGACTATCGTTTGGCCAAGCGCCTCGTTGACGGGCCGGCCGCGCCGGGCCTGACTATTTTCGTTCATGTTGAAATCCAGTCCTTGACAGTATCGTTATTCTTGAATTACGATACCATTCAGTTTCACAAATATGCAAGCCAAAATGCGCCGACATACACACGAGGGTGCCATGCAACGACGAACACTGCTGAAGCTGGCCGCGCTTTCCACCATCGGCGTCCCCCGTGCCCAGGCCGCGGCCACGCCCAACTCAACGCACTCGATCCGCAACTCGGAGTCTACCACCATGGATAATGTCATCATCATCGGCGGCAGCTTTGCCGGCCTTGCCGCCGCCCTTCAGCTCGGCCGTGCCCGTCGCAAAGTCACCGTTCTCGATACCGGCCTGCCACGCAATCGCTTCGCCGGTCGCTCGCACGGAGTGCTTGGCCACGATCACAAGCCGCCATCGGACATCCTGACCGAGGCGCGGCAGCAACTGGCGCGTTATCCCGCAATCAGGCTGGTTAATGCCCGGGCCGACAGCATTTCCGGTACTATCGACAATTTCTCCGTCCTCACCGGCGATGGCGAGAGCCTTGGAGCGCGCCGCCTGATCCTGAGCTATGGCGTTGTCGACAAGATGCCTGATGTTCCGGGCTTTGCCGAAAGCTGGGGCACATCCATCATCCCATGCCCCTATTGCGACGGCTTCGAAGTCGCGGGCCAGCATTGGGGCCTCGTCTGGTCCGGCCCGCAGTCGATGAATCAGGTCAGGCTGTTCCACGATTGGACCGACAGGCTGACGGTCTTTGCCGATGGTCACGACATCGCACCCGACATCCGGGCCGATCTGGCGGGCCGAAAGGTACCTGTCGTTGATGGCCGGATCACCGAAATCGCCCGTCATGGGGACCACAATGCAACTATCAAGCTCGATACCGGCCCCGATGTCGCAGTCGATATTCTGTTCGCGCATCCGCGCAACAAGCCGTCCGCAAGCCTGCATGAAACACTCGGGCTTGACACGGTCAATACGCCAACCGGCATCGCTATCAAGACCGACGAGCGCCGCGAAACCAGCATTCCCGGCATCTATGCCGCCGGCGACCTCGCCAACCCCGGAATCCCCTCGGTCACCACGGCAACATGGCAAGGCGCGATGGCCGGTATCTTCGCGCAGCAGTCGATGCTGGTTTGAGAGCACAGATCGGAGGGACGAGCATGGCCGTCGAACCAGATAGCGCGGGTGTGCGCTTCCCTCCGCCACTCATTTATCTGGGAGCGCTGCTGCTGGGACTGTTGGCGGAGCGGTTCGTCAGCCTGCGCTCTTTCGGCATCGACTGGCGGTTGCTGACCACGACGGGCGTGCTGCTTTTCGTTGCCGGCGTGGCGATGATGCTTGCGGCGGCCGGTTTGTTCCGGCGGCTTGGCACCAACGCTCCACCGACGCAGCCGACGACCCTAATCGTAAAGACAGGTCCCTATCGCTGGACTCGCAATCCCATGTATCTTGCAATGGCGCTCATCTATGCCGGCCTTGCGATCGGCTTCGACGGGCCGATCGCCCTGACCTTGCTCCCGTTGGTGCTGATCATCATCCAGACGCAGGTGATCGCCCGCGAAGAGCGCTATCTCGAAGCAAAGTTTGGCGACGAATACCGCCGCTACAAGGTGGAGGTTCGCCGCTGGCTCTGACTATTCCGCCGCTCCCTTGGAGGCATTTGACAAACCAGCGTTGGCTTACTTGCCGCGAGATATCAATCACGGAAGGTCGCGGGCCGGTGTCAAAGACCGACTGGTCGCCTGCCCGCCCGACTGCTCCTGAAAAGGCTGACACATATGGATTTTGAACACGTCACCTTCGATCTGCCACACGGCACCTTCCACGCGTTGCAGGGGGGCGACCCCGATGGCCAGCCGACGATTGTCTTGCACGGCTTCCCGGACCATCCGCCGACCGCGAAGCCCTTCCTTGCCGAGCTCGGCCGCCGGGGGCGTCACATCGTTGCACCCTGGCTTCGCGGTTATGCGCCGTCCCCGACCGCGGGGCCGTTCGACTTTGCAGCCCTCACCAGCGACGTGCTCGCGCTGATCGACCGCTGGTCTCCGGGGCGACCCGTGGAGCTGATTGGCCACGATTGGGGCGCCCTGATCACATATGATACCTGCATCACTGCACCGGAGCGAATTGCTCGCGCGGTCGCGCTCTCGATCCCTCACCCGCTCACTTTCATGAGCAGACTGACGCACCCTGCTCAGTTGCGCCGGAGCTGGTACATGGGGCTCTTCCAACTGCCAGGAAGCGGCTGGATCGCCACGGCCCGCGATCTGGCGCTCATCGATCACCTCTGGCGTCAGTGGTCGCCCGGCCTCTCGCTTGATCCTGCTCTCAAGGCGGAACTACACGAGCACCTGCGGGCGAGTATGCCCGCGCCTCTAAAATACTACCGGGCGATGATGCGACCCGGCATGCTTGGGGCGACACGCCGCATGTCTCGCCCGATCGCGGTGCCCATGTTGCAGCTTCACGGTGCCAACGACGGCTGCATCCTCCCAGCAGAGGTTGATGACCGACATCGGTTCGCCGCGCAGCGCACGAGGGAGGTCGTCCCCGACGTCGGTCACTTCCTGCACATCGAGGCCCCCGAGGCGATTGCGGAACGGATTGCGGCATGGGCCAAGTAGGGGCCTTTCAGCCCTGCAAAAACACTCGAACGAAGCTCCTCGACGACGGGAACTGACCGGACTGGCGCACGGGGCACAAAAGGAACGTCCATGCCTCTCAAGAGTAAAAAAAGGAAGTGATCCTCATGAATACGACTAATCCTGGCGTCGCCTTGGTGACCGGCGCGTCCTCTGGCATCGGTCTCGCCACTGCCAAAGCCTTGCAGATTGCGGGCTTTCGGGTGTTCGGAACCAGCCGCCGCGCCGTGGCGGAGAGTTCAGACGGTATCACTATGCTGACCTGTGACGTTACCGACGATGAGTCCGTGGCAAGATTGGCCGAGCGGGTCCTGGCTGAGGCCGGCCGCATCGATCTCCTTGTCAACAATGCCGGCAGTGGTCTGTTCGGCGCCGCAGAGGAGTCCTCGACGGTCCAGGCGCAGGCGCTGTTCGACGTGAATGTCTTCGGCGTTCTACGCATGACCAGGGCGGTGCTACCGGCCATGCGCCATCAGAGGACAGGCAGAATCATCAATGTGAGTTCAGTGCTGGGCTTGATCCCGGCTCCCTATTCCGCCGTTTATGCGTCGACCAAGCATGCCATTGAAGGCTATTCCGAATCGCTTGACCACGAACTTCGCACCTTTGGCATTCGCGTTGTGTTGGTCGAGCCCGCCTTTACAAGGACGGCATTTGAAGAAAGCCTTGCTAGACCGGACCAATTGCTTGACGTCTATGACGCCGCGCGCGCCAGCATGAATGTAATCAACAAAAAAGCGATAGAAACCGGCGACGCCCCCGACGTCGTCGCCAGGACGATTGTCGAAGCGGCGAGCGCAGTCGTTCCAAAGAGGCGCTACGCGGCGGGAAAAATGGCGCGACGGATCAGTCTCCTGCGCCGTTTCGTCCCCGAGTTCGCATTCGACAAGAGCCTGCGAAAACAGTTCGGGTTGCCGATCTGACGACGAGAAACATCCTGCACATCGAGGCCCGCCGAGGCCTTTTCCGAACGGATTGTGGCATGGGCCGACTAGCGGATCGCTCGTCCAGGCCGAAGTCAGTACCGTCCCCAAAGTCAGCCTACTCCGTAGCTTTCGCAAAAATCCCAACAAAAGTTGGAATTTTACGCCTGAGTTTTGCATCGCGCATTTCTGCGCCGCTACTCACGCGGCGATTTTGCTGAAATCTATCCGGCTGTCCAGATCAAGGTCGAACCGGCCGTAAGGGTTGACGTGTGCATAGATCAACGGTGTGAGACCGCGATAATCTTCCGGTGCCATACGGCCGTGCCAGGCTGGTTCGGCAAGCACGGTTTGCAGCATGCGCGTGTTCACATAGACGAGCGATGCCTGAAGGAGGTGTAGCGCCAGTGCCGATACCTCCTGCTCATCAACTCGGTTGGTCGCCATTTCTCCGCCCTTGCCGAAGAAGACAAAACCGTTGGCGCTGTTCCAGTTTTCAACTACGTTGAGGCCTTCGTGAATTTCCCGGCGGAAGGCTTCCTGCCGCAGATAGCGGCATAAAAAGATCGTTTTGACTGCCCGACCGAGTTCATTCAGTGCCTTGTAGGTTGGATGCATGACTTCCCCCCGCGCGAAGCGGCGCAGGATTGCCTCTGGATCGGCGGTGCGCGTCTGCATGGCAGCGGCATATTTGACCATCTCGTCATATTGCTGCTCGATCTCCTCCCAGTTGATCGGATTGGAAAGGATCGGAAGCAGGTTCGGCAATCTTGCCTTAAAGGCAGCGTCTGGCAATGCCAGCTTCTGCCGGGCTATGGCTTTCAGGCGCGGGGCGAGCTCAAATCCGAGTAATCGGCAAAAGGCGAAACCAACGGCGCTTTGCCCGTGGCTATCGACATATTGCCGCTGGATTTCCAGATCAGTGCAATGGCGAAGAACACCTTCGATCATCGATGCAACTTCCGACGACGAGCACCGCTTGAGCTGGGAATAGACGCAGGTGGCTCGCTTTTCGACATGCCAGTAGATCATGACGCCGCGCCCGCCATAGCGGGCGTGCCACTCGGTCATCAGGTTGCGATCCCAGGCCCCGAACTTCGTGGAATCCGATGCGCAGGCCGTTCCGGCGTCTCCCCAGACCGCTGCATTGCGAATTGCAAGCGTGGCATTGGCAACCCGAGCGCAGGCGTCCCGCAATGCGCCCGCGTGAATGAAGCGGCGATGCACGTGCAGAAGTTCCTCGTAGCTGGCATCGGTGGTGGCACCGGCCACCCGCTTCAGACCGGCATTGGTGCCGAGGCCATAGAGGCAAAGAAGCAATCGCTGATCCAGAACAGCCTTCGGCAATGCAACGCGGGAGGCCGAGGTCTCGAACGCATCGAGAAGCCCGGTGTCGAGCGCCGCCTCCTTCAAAACATCAAGCAGGCCCGTCATCGGCCAGCGCTGACTGATTTCTGATTTTATGGCTGCCAGCCCTTTCGGCTCCGGCGCTGGCTTGAACGGCGTGATCGATATCCGGTTTTCGCCGCGCCAGAGGATTCTCACCTTCTCGTTTCGTGGCATTGTTTCGTTCAGAAGCAGCAACTCGTGTTCCAGCTCCTTGCGAACCATTGCCACAAATTCGCATGCGTCCTGTGTCAGGTTCAGCTTGGAATAATAAGAGGAGCGTCGAGCCGCAAAATCCTTCGGCAGATCATCATCGGGATTGCGGTATCGGTCCGCGCCGACAACCCAGATTTCCTTGGACCGGATGCATTCCCGCAGTTGGGTCAGGACGCAGAGTTCATAACTGATCCGGTTGACGCGACCATTTCCATCGATGACAGAACTGCGCCACTTTGCCGGGATCACACCGTCTATCGGCACTTCGTTCTGCGGCACGAACCGGCACCCGTCCTCCAGCCTTGCCTTGATCCAGTCGAGGGCGGACAAAACTGGTCGCCAAACCGCATTGTTCGACCGGAACTCCAGCACGGAAAGCAGGCTTGGTAGCATCCGGCGATAATGATTGGCCCATGAATTGCGCATGACTGCATAGATGCGGCGGTCAAGCGCACCCTTGGCACTGCTTTCCTTGATGATCGCCGCCAGCTTTTCCTTGCCGACAACCGGAAAGATGACATCGCAGATGCGACCGTTCGGATCGTCAATCGATGCGGTTGCAATGTCGACGAGCAGCCGTTCCTTGCCATAGACCCGTTCGACATCCTTGGCGATGTCACCCACCACCTTCCGTTTCGACCGGGTTGTGATCTTGTGCACCGTTTCCACAAGTAGTTCGACCATTGCATCGGTCATCGCCGTTTCCCGCGCCATCAGATACACCGCATAAAGCGCGAGCTGGCGGGTTTGCGTGTGACGGCGCATCTCCGATGCCTTTTCGCCGGAAACCCGGCGGGCAACATGCTCAATCCACGCCGGGTTGATGGTTGAAAGCATATCCCGTGGGAGGTTCAGTTTCCGGATGAACGCCAGCCGGGCGGTCACCTCCAGAATGTTGTCGAGCGTTGCTCGCCCCGCATCGGCCTTCATCGCATTGAAACCCGTCGGCCCTTCCGCATCAGCCAGGGAGCTTTCCATCGCTGCAACAGACTCCGGCGGTAGCGCGACGCCCACCTCATAAAACCAGCCGTCCAGATATTGTTGCCGTTGCGAACGAACAAGCCGTTCAAGCTCCTTGGCAGACGGACCATAGATATTGCGATCCCGGCACCAAAGAAACACCGCTTCAAGCATGGCGCTGACGGATTGTCCGGACGGGCAAAGTTCGCCGATAATCCAGAAGGACAGCATTTCCCGGTCCACTCGCGTCATGCGGCGATATCCAAGATACTGTAAAATCTCGGCGCAATGCCGACGAGCAGTTCTCCCGGCGAAATCATAATCGGACAGTTCGTCGGCTGGGACGCCGATCTGCTCGGCCAGGTATTCGGCAGCATCGTTCGGGACCAGTGTGCCATCATCAGCGAAAAAACCGCGAGCGCTGAAAAACTTCAACTGCGCGGCCAAGCCAAGCCTCGTCGCGGCTGGTTTGGAATTGATGAAATCAATGTCGGCGAAGCTCAAACTCCATCGGCCGACAAAATCCGAACTGGAAATACCCGTACTCATTAAAACGCTCCTCAAATTAGAGCGCAATGTCATGAGCGGACGCTTCTCCGGTCAATCCCGCAAGCTACGTTCCCACAACGTTCTTCGAGTTGGCCAAAATCGCAGCTTCGGGCCGACTGGGCCATATCGGTCGGGCTGTCTGCTGACGGAAACAATGCGATCGGATTCATCCCTTTTGATCCGTCGGCAACACCGAGTTCCCACGGCACCCACTTGCTCTCTTTGCTATTTTTGCTTGTTAGAAGGACGAAGCGCTTCGTCTGCTTAATGCGCGTTTTCAACAGCGCGGCAGTTTTGGCCGTTGTATACGGCGGCATTTCTGGGTCCTTCTCGTCCGTGTAAACAAGCGCTCCGTGATTTTCGAGTACGATTGTTGCTCCAACGACTAGATCCTCATCTTTGCTGGAGTGCGAGAGAAATGTGGAGCCATTTAACGAGCGAGACGAGGCACTTCTTCGGATTACTTGCTGTTCAGTCAGTGTCTTTTGGGCTGCAAACGAACGAAGTTCGGCTCTGGTAACAAACTCAGGCAACTGTACATCCTTTTAAGGAATTCATTTTTGCTGACGAGCGATGATTTTCTCAACGATCGCCAACAGCGCGTCGTTCGTTTTTGTTTCATCGCTCAAGGCGGCGAGCTCATCATCGGTAGGCCGTCTGGCGTCCGCCCCCGTGGAAGGCCAATGGCTGCCGCGCAACGTTTCGGCAATCTCCTTTGCTGCGCCGCCGGTAGACCCAACAGGGAGCAAAAACACGCCTGCTGCCTTGGCCTTCTCAAATTCCTCAAGCACACCATCGGCAACAACGGCGCTTCCGCCTGACATTTTCGAGCCTCCGAGAAAAACCACAGTCCCGGAGTTCCGCGCAAGCTCAGCGCGATGGGCCGACCATAGTGCTTTATCGGTGGTGTCTCCTGGTGCGGGCTGCGGAAACGGCCTTGAAACAAGCCTTTGATCAATATCCCACCCACCATCCGCGCGAAGTGCTTCGAGGAAACCTGAAATAGACGCAGACCCAACGAGCACACCCGACCCAGTGACCAGACTCAGTCCATTAGCTCCAATTATCCGGCCAATCGCTTCGGAGAGCCGATATAGCGTGGCAGCTTTAGCGTCCCCCGCTTCAATAGGCCAACTCCCGCTCACCCAGATCCTGTGCTTGGCAACTCGTCGCTCTACCTGCTTTAAAAGGGCCGGGACCTCGTCATAGTCATCGATCTCAACTGCGATCAGACCGTAACGCTGGAGATCCTTGGCCCATAAAGCATGCTGTGCCGCCCGCGCTTTGTATTCGTCTGGATTCTTAAAATCATCAGCTTTCGGTGGCCTCACGATAGCGAAATGTTCTGGTGGAGCGTCAGAAAAGCTCTCTCTTATCATGGAGAGAACATGCCGAACGTTGGGATCCGTAAGGCTCAGCCCAACAAACAGCATCGACATTCCGGTGAGATGAGCTTGCAGCAGTGGAAGGAAAGCCCCACGCTTCGAACGATAGAGCTCATAGTCATCGGTCGAGATGACGATATCGTCGAGTCGATCGACTGAGCCATGCATTTTATAAAGGCGGACTGCCCCAGCTTTGGCCTTCAGGGAAAGGTCTTTAGAACCAGACACAACATCTACCGGTCGCCGGATCGCTTCAAACGCTCGTTCGACGAGCCTATCGTAGTTTGTTGTCCAGATATGGCGAACCGGAAGGCGCGCTATAATCTCAAGTGCTTCAGGCACCGGTAGATCTTTGCCGATTTCCGTCTTGATCACATTACGAACGCGCGTTGCACCCCCGCTTTCTCGGATGTGCCACTGCGCGAGTGCTGCCAGATCGTAGATGTCGCCTGAACTCAGGCCAAGTTCTTCTCCGATCTCACGAAGCAATGATGACCATGACGGATATCCAGCCGCCATCGAAACGCCTGCGCCAAGAAACACTGCACCAGTGCCCTCATGGAGGGATGTAGGAAACTCCTTGAGGAAGCGTGTTTTTCCTGAGCGCACAACCATTTCAACGACCTGCTGCGGTTGCGGCGGCCTCGATCCAAGCTGCTATGTTGTTGTATCCATCATCCCGAACCCAATCGTAGGTCCGGTAAAGGCTGCTAAACGGAACCTTTCGACCAGCCTGCGTAATTTCCCAATAAGACAGCGGGTTTTTACCCTGTACATCACCACCTAGCTGCGGATGCTTCACATTGTGGATATCGATCGCGAGAATGCCTTTTTTCAACTCATAGCTTCGCTTGATTTCGTGTCGTACCCACGGCCGATCGTATGTCTCGGCACCAAACAGGACGACCGTTACAGAGGTTCCTCGAAGCTGTTCCTCGATCCAATTTTCGATGCCGCCGGCCCGCTTCTTCACGGATTCAAATTCCGCCTTGTCGTAAAACGGAGGGGCATCACCAGATGCCCTAACTACCCAAGAATCTCTGACCTGGACGACTCTATGGACGTCCCGGTCATAGTGAAAACTAAAAAATACCTTTCGCGCCATTCCTGCCCCCTTCTCACATCCCAGAAATATGGTTGCTTCAGGATATACCCGCAAGGGTTGGTCACACTCGGACTTAAACGTTTTCTCCGATTTTTTTTGTGATTCCAATCCTCTGATCGCGAGCTTATTCAAGTCCAAGCTATCCATTGCAAACCACCGAAGCATGTGACTCTACTTTATCGGTAAAAGGGGCTTCCTATGAACGAGAGCTATTGGCTGCTTGCGATAAAATTGTATGTTTCATTGGCTGGCTTCACCGCTTTACCCGTGATCTGGACAGTTTTTTCAAACGTTCCACTAAACAAAGCTGGGCCGCATTTCGATGTTTCTCCGCATTTCACTGATGCTGAAAAGCTCTTGCTCCAACAGCACTACGAACGGATCCGGGGAACGTTGAGCTTTTGGAAAACCCAGGCCGAGAGATACAAGCGTGCCCATTTCTACTGCCTCTCGTGGACGATTCCATCGTCGGTAATCGTGCCCGTCCTCGCGCAAGCGACTGACACTGATGCATATTCAAAGTGGCTGATTACGGTCGTATCGGCATTTTCAGCAATCCTTCTTGCATTGCATCGAGCGTTCAAGGTCTCCGACAACTACCGCGCATATCGAGAAGGTGAGTCAATGTTCTACGACACCTACCGAAGGATGCTCGATCGCCCCGAAACTTTCGGTGACGCGAGCACCAGGGTGGAGAGGTATTTTGCAGAAGTCGAAGAACTGAGGAAATTCATTAGAAACACTGAAACAGATAACACACCTTCACTTGATCAGACTAAAAGCCAGAAAGCAGAAGACTCTGGTTAGTAGAGGCCGGCAATGCGAGATGCCGGCGTAGCTGTCGATCCTCAGGCCCATGGACCAGATTGAGGACATTGCATCTAAAGTTTCAAGTCGGCCCAACCATTGAAAGCGCAACTCGAGGCGTTGTTACGGCTTTAGCTCGCGAGAGCACTGCAATTGGATAGGTAATAGTTAGGGACAGAGAGGGACGCAGCAGCGAATGAGAGAGCAGATCGACGAGCCTGAAATTCCGTCCACCATGCCGGACATCGCGGTCACGGTGCTCGGCTTCGATAATGAATATGCCGCAGAATGCTTGCGGCTCGGCACGAGGGATCTAGTATACGAGATCGGCCGTTATATCGACATCAGCACACTCGACGGCATCACGGTTGCGGTCGATTACGATGCGGCGCTTAGGGGGCTCGATCGCGGTATCGAAGGGCTTCGTCCCGAAGAACGCACCAATGACAAGGGGTTGGTCGGCGTAGGCAAGTCAGTGGTCGTCAGGCGTGATGAGCAGTTCCGGACACATATCGTGCTTCTGGCAGATTTGGTCTGCGTCCTTGCGTTTGCCGAGGAGGATCGTAACATCGACGATCTTCGCACGGCGCTGGCGATCATCTCCCATGAATGCGCCCATGTCGAAGAACACGCGGATCGCGACCGCCAGTTCCCTGGTGTCCTGCTCGGCTACAGAGCGACGGACTATGTCGGCAAGCTAGAGCAGCAATTCGCGGAATCTTTCTGGGGCGAATATGCGGTATGCCGTGCCTCTGCACCCTGGGCACGGAATCAGGAAACGCGTTATCGGGAAAATGTCGCGACCCGGCTCACCGGTGCGCGAAGCAGGGCGCGTGATGCTATCCGTTCTTACCGTTTGCATGGCGACGTCGAACGGGTATTGCAGGAGGCGGGCGCAGCGCTTCTGGAGCCATTGCGGATGGCATCCTACCTGTTCGGCCATCTCGACGGCATAGCCGAAGAAGAACTGCCTGATATCGCCGCAGAGCTGGTCGGTGCTGATGCCGCGATCGCTGCGGCCATTACCGAACTCGTTCCGCAGATGCGGTCCCTTTGGGACCGACGCGGCGAATGGGAAAGCTATGACGGGTTGATAGCGCTGGGCCGAACAGCGTTCAGGCTCATCCATGCGTGCGGTGTCCATGTGACGCCGCAGGCAAACGGAAGCGCCTATATCAATGTGCCTTTCACTGCCGACACGATGCCGGCGGGTGCGACGCAAGCCGATCTCTACCGCCTGATGATGGGAGGCAGGTAGCAGAAGAACGGTGATGCACATGCAGCGGAGGATGGAACGGCCGGCACATACGGCCCGCTCACCTCTTTCCCTTCGCACCCCTTACCAGCTCCGGTCTTTCGGCTCGCTTTTTCCGGCGGACGCGTCGTAAGATCGCTTGAACCTGCCGATGGCAAATGACTAGTCAGCGCATCGCACTGCAGGGGATACGTCACCGCTTTCTCGCAGCCTATGCGACCGTCGGTACGGGCGAGCACCGGAAAGGAAATCACCTGCCATGACCCTCAAGGCTGCCATCGAGCAACGTTATCCGCATAATGGCGGTCGTGTACCCGCCATGCGTGAACGGATCATCGAGGTGGCTCAGGCCTATCTCGATGCGGGGCAGGGGGATGTCAACGCGCTGCAACGCCTCTGCTCGACCGACGAATTCATGTACTGGCAGCAATTGTCGGAAGTGCTGCTGGGATACCAGCTCGGCGAAGCCGGCATCACCTTCACACATCAGGCCGCGGGACCGGATTTCCTGATCGAGCGCGAAGGCAGGCGGATCTGGGTCGAAGTTATCACACCGACCCCCACGGGGATTCCGGCCAATTGGCTGGCACCCGCTGAGATCAACGGTGTCAGGGATTTCCCGCATGAGCAGATCCTGCTGCGATGGACGGCCGCGATCAAGCAGAAGGCGGAAGTGCTGCTGGGTCAGCGCGGACAGCATGCCGGCTATTTGGGGGGCGGCATTGTCGGCGCCGACGATTGCTACGTCATTGCGGTCAATGCCCGTCTGCTGCGCGGCTATGGCGGCACGTTCACCGAATTGACTGGCATTAGCCAATGGCCGTTCGCCGTGGAAGCGACACTTGCGATCGGGCCGCTTCAGGTCCGCATCAACCGCGACACGCTAGAATCCTCAGAACCCGAGCACCAGCAACGTTACGTCATCCATAAGCCGGTGGGGCAGCCAGTCCCTGCCGACACCTTCCTCGATGAGCGCTTTGCGCCGATCAGCGCGATATGGGCAGCGGATATCGATGAGATGACGCTGCTCGACCGTCCGGCAAGCATGGTGGTCGTGCATAACCCGCGCGCGACGCATACCCTCCCGCTCGGGCTCTTGCCGGCGCAGGAGGAATACAGGGCTGCCGTGCTGGATGACGAGCACTACCAGCTCGAACGCATACAAGGCATTAGCGCTCAAGCGCAGGAGATCTCCGTTACGGTTGAACCATAACTCCTTCCTGGCCGGAGAAGGAGAGCGGTATGAAAGCCGCTCTCGCTTCGCATCAGGCATTGATCCGACCGAGGCGGGATGCTTCCGACATGTAAGCGGACAAAGTCTGCTTGGCCTCGAAATGAAGGTCACGTTTGATCTTCAGGCCGAACGGACCACTGATGCTACTCAGCTCGGCAATACTGACCGTTCCAAGCTCGGGATATCCCATGCCAAGGTCGCACAAGCCGAACGCATGGTCCGGCTCATCCGGATCGATCTCCGAGAGCAGCCAAGTCGCGCCACCCCATGGGGTGAAAAGCTTGATGACCGGTGAGAAATCGATCTCGCTTTTAGTGCCCTTGAGGGGCTGCTGCTGGCGACCATTCGCCAGCAGGCTTTGGTGAAGAGTTTCATCGCCGCCTCCCTATGCGTCTGCTTTGGGATCGCGAAGGACGATGCGGCCGTTCATCGGGACCGCCTCAGCACCAGCGTTCCGCCGTCGCCTTCTTCATGGGCGAAGAAGGCGCCCATCTTGGTACAGTAGCCCTTTCGGCCTTCGCCTTTACTTTCGCTGACCACGTAGGCGTGGAAGCTCGGCGCTTTCGGCTCTTGCTTGCGGTTTTGTTTGTTTTTGAGGTTCATCGTAAAACTCCTTGGTTGATGGGTTGTGTGTCCTGTTGGACGGTTCCCGATCGGTACGGAGCAAAGGACGGCATGTCCCCAACACTGGAGACTTGGAACGCGGCGAATGGAGCGGGCAGGAGGAGGACAAGGCGTCCGGCCGTGCCAGAACCAGGTCCTGCTTCAGGATAACGACTCGAGCATGGGGGAGGCGAAGAACTCACGGACCTAAAGGCAGAGAGCGCAAGAACGGGAGTGCCAACCCGTCGGTAAGCGGGTAGCTAGACCAAGGGGCGTGAGGAACGGCTTTGTTACTTGTGCAACGGATAACGAAATACTGGTTTTGCTTGGGGGCCTCTGATAATTTTTCGCACGTTAAACGCGAGAACCCCATTTCCGTCAGGAGCATGTGCGCGTGGATGCTGTGAGTGAAAAAACCTATGCCGGAATGCTGGTAGGCAATGTCGGCGAACCGATCAGGTTGAAGGAACTCAATCTGGCCGGGGTTTCTGCTGCGCCCGCAAAAGGAGGAGACACGGCGCAAATCTGGACCCGGATGTCGCTCACGTCCGATGAGCTGATGTTCCACACAATAGCAGAGAGCATCAGCGGCGTGTTGATCCACGCGGCTCAGGAGAACGGTGCTGGTATCAGGCCGGACAGGGTTGATATGCTGCTTTTGGTCATCAAGCCGGATAACTCGGCAGAGCTATGGGCGGATACGGCGGCCGTCACGATGCACGCTATGCTAAACCGATCGGTCCAGGGCGGCGCTTTCATTTTTGATAGTGACGTTACTGATGTCGTTGGCATGTGGTTTCCAAGGGTCGATATCACGGACGAGGACCGGATACTCTGCCTGTTCCGGACGAAATGGAGCTTTGCGTTGTTCTTCGACCTGCACCGCGAACATCCGCTCGACATCGAAGCTGCACAACGCGATTTAGGCACATTGCACCGACGGCTCTATTATCGTCACCTCTACGAGATGGTCGAAAACGAGCTGAATATGCAGCGGCTGGCCAAAAGCGGCTGGTTCCCGTTCGCGGAAATCATCAGCCGCGAATTCGCGGAGATCGCAAACCATTCCAATGCGGAATTTGACCTGACCGAGCTGGAGGGAAAAATCCTCGCCTCCTTCGATGATGCACGTATTGAGAAGATCTTCAGCCGCTGGATGGTGAAGCCCGCATTTCAGGATAAGGAAAAAATCCTGCGGCCGGCGATCGACGCATTCAAGCGCGGCGAACCCGTCATTGTGCTCAAGACGCTGCTGACCGAGATAGAAGGCGTGCTGCAATCGGCTCATCGGCGTAAACACGGAAAGAGCGCAGCGAACCTCAAAGCGCTTTTTGCCTTTGCGACCGCATCGGCGGAGGAACGCGCGGGCACGGGAGATTCATTGCTGTTTCCGGCGAGCTTCGTCGAGTATCTGAAGGCCCATACCTTCGATCATTTCGATCCGGATGCGGTCGGTGATACGGCATCGCGCCACGCAGTCGGTCATGGTGCGGCGGGAGCGGACAGCTACACGCAGATCCGCGCGCTGCAAGCCATCCTGACGCTCGATCAATTCGCGTTTTACTTTTAAATCTGGGAAATCCTGCATGTCGAACGAGTTGAAAAAGCTGCTCGAACAACAGCGTGCTCTTCAGGACCTAGCGGGCATCGGCTCTCTTAGCAAAACGATAAGCGATGCGGCTCGGCTGCATGGTTTGAACGATCTTCAGACCCGGATATCAGAGATGGCGACCATTCCCAACGCAAGCGCATTGGCGCTCGCCGCAATGGGCAAACAGAATGCGTTGGGCGAACTGGCAGCGGGACGCATGAGCGGTTTAACCAATCTGGGGGAATCGATCCGCGCGCTGAACGAAAGGCTGATCTTTCCGGAAATCTCTGCCCTATCGAAGCTGCTTAAGGACTATCCGTTCGGATACTCGAAGGCCTTTCGTGACGCGGCGGGCGGCATCGAGTCGCTGACAGCACGCATGGAGGCCATGAAGACACCGTGGCTGGATGTGCAGCAGCATGCGCTTTCGGCGCGCGCATTTGTCGATCTGCAGGCAATCGGCGGGCTAGCCAATTCCATGAACTCGTTCAGTGCGCGTATTTCCGCAGCGCTGCGGATCGAACTGGGTGATTGGCGGGATACCATCACGTTCGATGTGCCGGCGCTGATTGATCCCGTCGCCCGATTTGAGCTGTATGACGCTCAGGGCTTCGACACGAACCTGACCCATTTCAGCATTGAAGCATATGAGGAGACGGTCCAGATCGCCGGCCTCGCTGTCGAGGAAGACACCGAAGCGGATAGTGTCTCTGAAGACGATGCCGGCGTCGAACTCAACTCGCGAGCCTATGAGACCTTGCTACGGTTCGAGCGCGAGGTCCGCGCTTTCATCGTCGCGGTGATGACGAAGCATTTCGGCGCTGACTGGATGAAACGCCAATTGCCTGCAGATCTTCTCGATAAGTGGAGGGACAAAAAACAGAAGGACATGCAGCAAGGTGGGGAGGACTTCCCGCTGATCGACTACGCCGATTTTGCCGATTACAAAGGCATCATCGAGCGTAATGACAACTGGGAAGCGGTCTTCAAAACAGTATTCGGCCGGAAAGAAGACATTCGGGAATCCCTTCAACGACTGTTCCCGGTTCGCATTGCCACTATGCACGCGAGATTCATCACGCTGGAGGATGATCTATATCTAAGGGCGGAGACGACCCGTATTCTCATGCGTCTGCGCCGTCACATGAGCTGAGCTATGCACGAGAACAGTTTTCTTGATCCACTTGGTTCCCGCCTGCCCGCGCTGGAACAGAATGTGCTCAAGCTGCGCTCGGCCCAGATGGTGCTGGTACTATTCTATGCCGAGCAGCTCAAGGCCAAGGTGCTGTCACTGATACAGCGTTCCGATGGCTTTATGGCACATACTGGTCGTGCAGAACGCGTGCCGCGGGGGACAAAGAATCCAGTCGGCAAATGCCTCGATGCACTTGAAGCCGACGGCGCATTGTCGGCTGACGAAAAAGCGGAGATCCGCCGGCTGATCGATTACCGCAATAGCGTCGGGCACGATGTCCATGAGCTTGTCGCCGACATCACGTCGGAACGGTCCGTTCGCCGATCGTGGAGATACCTGCCTGAGAATTTCGCCCGTTATGATTACGAAGCGGTCGAGCGTCTACAGCATTTCCTGAAGCTGTTGGGCGAGAGGCAGAGGACACATCTTTATATCGGCACGATCAGCTTCGACGGGCTTCATTTCCGTGGCGCCGAGAGGGTCTTTCTAAAGGAGATCAAGCTACTGCGCCGGAAAATCGCGAAGCAGTGGAAGGCGAGACAGCAGCAGATCGACGACCTGAACAAGGAGATGCAGTCTGCGATCATCGGGAGTGAAGAGACCGATCCGCTTCATCCTGCGAACCAATATGATGATGGCAGGCTGACCCGAAGGGGCGAGGAGATTTGCTACCGCCTGTTCGACCAGGGGCTTTCTCCCTTGGCGGTCGCGCATTTCATGGGACTGCAATTGACTTCGGTGCGGAACCGGCAACGAAGTTGGGTGAGGCTGGGCGGCAAACAGCGCCCGGCTGTGGATTTTGAAACGCTGCCCGAGCGGAAAGATCACCGGCGCAACGACGACTAGCTAAGTGTCTGCTTCTAAATACTTTTACTTCCGCATAAACTACAAGGCCAAAGGTTCGTATCCTTTCAATAGCGCATTGTTGGTTGTGCGTCCTTGCGGGTCCTCGATGGGTTAAGTTCGTTGGAGGCGGACGAGGAATGAGGACCGATCGCGCATCAGTCCTTCTACCGCCGCTCTTCATCTCCACCATCATACGTAGTCACTCGGTTGCGGCTTAGACCGCGACCACGGCCGCTGCTATGTTGTCGATAGCGGCCTGTAACTCGGCGTAAAGCTCGGCCGGGACAGTGCCGGCGTCGATTTCGACGACCAGCGCAAAGCGAGCATTAAGGTTATGGGGATTGGAGATGCTCTTCGCTTTCCACCATCCGGTCACGGGATGGACTGCAATCAGATTGCGGCGTGCAAGGTCAGAGGCAGCACATGTCAGCTGATCGATCTGCAGCGATCCGACATCGCGCCGGTTCGGCCCAAACATCCAGCCATCCGGTTCCTCGATCGTTCCTTCATCTGTTTGCTCCGCAATCTTGCTGATCCTCTTAATAAAGGCGCCCGGCTTTTCATTCGGCCTGTTCAACTTGAAGCGCAGATTGTGCGACGCATAACGGTATTTGTTGCCGCGGGCCGGTTCTGACGGGTTTGGCAAAATAAAGGTGCTGAGGCTGATACGCAGCTTGACCTCGGCTGCGCCAAGCCGGCGCAGCTCTTGGACCGGCCAAGGAAGCTCGAACAGCTTCAGCTCGTTATGGATGTGCTCGGCATTCTTCGTGGCGCTCTTCTTGTAGGGCTGGATCGCGTCCTCGACTATCAGCGTCACGGCATTCGATGCGCTGCGTCGTGCCCGCTCCATATCCGGAACGCCATAGCCATAGCGCCTGAAGAGGATCCCGAGATCCGTCTTCGACGGCTGCTGAGGAACGTGGCTGAGCATCCGGTTGGTCCATCGCGCCGACGACACGAAGATTGCCCGCACGGTTTCCGGCCAAAGCTCTGGATAGTCCGACCACAGCGCGGTGATGTCGCGCGAGGCAAGCGCTGTCGCCGCACTGGTCTCGCCGCAAGTAGTGAACGCCCGCGCCGGATATTGGTGATCGGTGGTGAGCGGCCCAAGGGCCGGATGTTTCATCGGCGGCGGCGCGCCGTGCATAAACCAGTTGCCACCCTCGTAGACGACGTCTGGCTTGATTGGCCAGTAGGATTGCCAGCTTGCGGTCCGCGATGACGGCGCCAGATCGCCCAAGGGAGCAACGCAAACGCCGGGCTCACCCGGTGGAAGCGTGACCTTCTGCGTATAGGCGCCAACACTGATTGCGTTCCATGCTTGCGCTGGCGATTCCAGCTCGTTATCGGGGTGATCGGAGACGGCGAGATAATTGCCACCGGTGAAAGCGTTCTGGTCGCTGTTGCCCGCCGAGACCAGAATAAGTCGCTGGCGTCTCTGCAGTCCTGATGCGCCGGACGCGAGCTGATCGATTTCACTCGACCAGGACGTCGGCGCGCCGTCATGTGGTGTGTCGTCTTCCGTAGTGCTCGCCAGGCAGAAGGTCCGCCGCCGGACCGCAGCCGCCTCCGCCGCATTGATACCCTTGCGGGTCACGGTTCCGAGCAGATGATGGGGATTGTGACCGGCATCCGGCATGATCTTTGCTGATTCCAGCCTGTGACCGATGGTGATCGGCAAGGTTGTCTGCAAGGCCGTGCTCAGATCGCCGAACAGCGCCAGGCCGGCCAGCTGCGTGCCATGCCCCACGAAATCGTTGACGTCCCATGCCGCCTCCGCGGCATGCCGGTCGGCTGCCGCCAGTGCGGGCTGGATCAGAGGATGGGCCCGGGTCACGCCGCGATCGAGGAGCGTGATGTAGTTCGGATCGGCATCGACGGAAAATGTCGTGCGGCCGACGAGATCACCGATCCACTCATGCTGTTCCTCGATCGGCATGGCATCGAAATCGTCCGCGGTGCGGGTCGGCGTCGCCAGCGCCCGGACACCGCCAAGATTTCGGACGGCAGCTGCCAGTTCGACGGCAGTCGCAACCGCGATCACCACCACATCTTCCGGGAATTCCAGCGTGTCGGTCCCGACCGCAACACCGTAGTCCGCGGCACTGGCGAGAAAGCCAGGGGCGTTCGACCTTCCAAGCCAAACTTCCCAAGCCTGCTTTCCGGGCTCGGTCGGAAACCGGCCACCGGGACTGCGCCATAAGGCCCGGAGCCCGGCCTCGGAAATCGCGCCGATGCTTTGCACCAAGTCGGCGTTCTTCGGCGGCTTGAAGCTTCCGTCTTCACTGACCGGGAGATCGCCGCCAAAATCCTCGATCTTCTTGCGAAGCTTCTCGATGCCTTTTTCGGTCGCAAACACCGTCGCCGCCGCCGTCGCGCCGGGCTGCTTCTTGACCTTAAGAAGCGTCAGCCCGCTGGCGTTCAGGCTTTTGGTGACCATCACCTCATGCGGCCGTCCCTCGATCGCGAGGTAGACACCCGGCAGATTGTTCTCGGTGATGTTTGGGAGGTGGTCAAGGGCTGTCAGCAGCGCCTGCGCATGCGCCTCACGGTGGTTGACGTCACTTGGATGTTTTGACGATCCGCCGGTTTTTGCTGCGAACGGGCGCGCCTTTCCGATTCCGCTCAGTGTGAAGTGGCGCCGATCTCGAGCCATGCTTGTCTGTTCCTATGCCTTGCAGCGAACGCCTCCGCTCCAGCGATGCCACCACGGCTGAAGTCTCGACGGCGCCCGAATCGAGAATGACAGCACGGCGCGCAGCGTCTTCAGCAGCCGCGATCACGTCGGCCGTCGATAGACCATCGGCGCAGCCGGTGATCTGACTCCAGTTGATCGCACCGACGTCGAAGCCGTGCAGTCGGCGCCGCATCGCCTTTTCGATCGCGTCCTCGTTCGGCAGATCGTAAGACAGGACCAGATCGAAGCGGCGCAAAACGGCGCGGTCGAGCAGTTCGGGAAGATTTGTGGTCGCGATGATGATCGACGGACCAGTGTCCTCGTCGAGGAACTGGAGGAACGAGTTCAAGACGCGTCTTGCCTCGCCGATATCGTTCTCGTTGCCGCGACTTGAGGCAAGGGCATCGATTTCGTCGAAGAGGTAAACGCCGCGTGTCGTCTTGATCGCGTCGAAAACCATGCGAAGCTTCTGGGCAGTCTCGCCCATGAACTTCGTGATTAGCCCGTGCAGAAGAACGGTAAAGAGTGGATAGCGAAGTTCGGCGGACAATGCCGCGGCCGTCAGGGTCTTGCCGGTCCCCGGCGGGCCGGCCAGAAGCACCCGCCGCCGTGGCCGCAGGCCACGCTCTTCGAGCTTTTCGGCATGGTGGATCTCAACGACCAGATGCCGAAGTTCGTCTTCGATAACAGGCGGCACGATCACATCGGCCATCCGAGCCGTCGGATAGCTGGCGCCAAGGAAACCCGACAGTTCACCGCGCGGGGCGACAAGGGGCGTCAGGTTGGGTCGTTTCTGTTCCGGCGCGCTGGCGCCGGCCTCGGCCCACTGGCGAAGCTGTTCGGCAAGACGGCTGTGGCCCTTCTGGGATTCGGCGGCAGCCAACTGCATCGCAAGGTCGTAGAAACGATCCTTGTCACCTTCAGCATGGCTCTTCACGAGCCCTATGATCTGTTGTGCCGATGCCATGATCTTAACTCTAAGCGTGTTGCCGGATTTAGGAAGTCCGGAACGGTTATACAGGAACTTTCTGAACAGATTTGCTTGAATCGTGCCCGACCCGGCTCGCCCGGACCTTACGATCCAGAAGGAGTCGCGGGCATAACGCTCCGCCCCGACAGTTGTTCGCAGGCTGATAGCAGCCGGGGGCGGTCGCCGCCACCCGATAGAGGGAGAATGAGAAGAAGCGAAGAACGGCGGGGGGAACGTGATCACAGGGCTTCCGCGTCGGCGTCGGTTGCGCTCTCCGATCGCCTTGCGTTCGGGGGTATTGACCTTGCAACTTTATTTGATTTCGGGGAGCTATCCTAAACTCACTCCATCCCCCACCAAGCACAGCAAAAAGTAGAGGACTTAGTCTAACTGTGCTGAAACGGGGAACAAGCTTTCGATTTATAGAAACGTATTGAAACTCAAACCTGGACACGCTATTCAGTATTTGTCACTCAATCGAAGGATGTAAGCATGTCAGACGTGCAGCAGGAAGTCCCGGTCGTTGAACAGGCATTGAAGACCACGGTCATGCGCAGCCAGTCGGAAAATCCGGCAATCCAGCGTCTCAAGAACCGGATCCTCGCGACCGCAGAGGCCAGCGAAGTCATCACCAGCTATGACCGGATGCATCACCGGCATAACCGCTCCTAAGCTCAGGTAGCTACCTGTGGCGGCGCGGATCACGTCGTTCCTGATCAAGATCGCCTCCCGGTGCAATCTCGATTGCGATTACTGTTATGTGTATCACCACGCTGATCAGAGCTGGAGATCCATGCCTAAAATCATGCCTGACGATATCCAAAAATCGTTTGCCGACCGTCTCGCCGAATATGTTCGGGAAGAGGGCCTGCGCCGTGCCGTGATCATTTTTCATGGCGGTGAACCCCTCCTTGCCGGGGCGGCCACTATCACGGGGTTTGCGGAGCGCCTTCGAGCTGCAGTCGGGTCCGAAGTTATGCTGGACTTCGCCCTGCAGACCAACGGCATCCTTCTTACGGATGCCGTCCTCGACCAGCTCGAGCAGGCCGACATCTCGGTCTCCCTAAGCCTCGATGGCCCGAAAGCCGCCAATGACCTCCACCGGACCAGCCGGAAAGGCCGCTCGAGCTTCGAAAGCGTCATGGGAGGCTATCGGCGTCTGGCCTCGCGTCCGGCTATCTTCGCGGGGATCATCGCGGTGATCGATCCCCGTATCGATCCTGAGGATCTTTTCCAGTTCTTTGATGAACTCGGTCCACCCAAACTGGACTTGCTGCTTCCTGATGCCCATCACCTTCGTCCTCCGCCAGGCCGGGCTGAAAACCCGGCCGTCTATAGGGACTGGCTGATCCGTGCGTTTGACCTGTGGTTCGATCGCTACCCGCATCTTCCGCTCCGGACATTTGAGGCGCTGCTTGATGTGGCGGCAGGCCTGCCTTCAGCAACCGATGCCTTCGGTTTTGGCGATGTGAACCTTTTGTCGATCGAAACCGATGGCAGCTACCATGACCTTGACGTCCTCAAAATCGTTGCTGATGGCGCGTCCGACCTGAAAGGCTCGGTTCGTGACATGGCCATCTCGGCTGCCGCGGCGTCGGCCGGTATTGAGCGCCACAGAAATCTCCTTCGTAAAGAAGGTCTCAGCGAGACCTGTCTCAGCTGCACGGTAATTGATATCTGCGGCGGCGGATCCGTGCCGCACCGCTTCGGACCGGACGGCTTCAATCATCCCTCGATCTACTGCGGCGAGCTAGCCAGCCTGATCACCCACGTCAAAGGCCGCTTGCTCGAGGACCTCTCTGGCGAGGAGGAAGATTTGGAAAACCGGCTCCCGGCCGCTTTCGATCTCGCGGCATTTGAACGAGCGGAGACTGCTCCGGACGCGCTGAAAGCGTTGCTGGTTGATGCAGACCAAGCCTATGCCGCCAATCTGACGGCTGTCGCGGCGCACCTAAAAGAAGGCGGCCGCCAAGACCTGGCAGACCAACTGTCCGGTTTAGATGATACATCCTTCCACCAGCTGGCCCACCGGCCGGGGGTGGTCGCCTGGACCAGGGCAATGCTCGCCCAACGCGATGGCCGGCAGATCCACGATGTGGATGGTAAACCTCTCCTGGCCGATGCCTCTTATCTGGCGGACTTGGTTTCCAGCCAGGATTTGGGCAAGCAGGAATGGGAGGTCGGCAAAGCGGATCCGTGGCTACGTCTTCCTTTCGGGGAGCAGATCGTCTTCGAGCGCGACAATGTGGCGGAAAGCGCCAAGGCGGTGGTCACCGAAGCGTTTGCCATTGTTCGGAAATGGCGCCCGGCCCTCGCGGACGAGATGCTGCAGGCCTGCCAGGCAGTCCAGTTCGTGCGCGATCCCACTGCTCATCCTGACAAAATCGTCTCGTTCAGTGACGACACCGTTCCGGGGGCGCTGTTCGTGTCCGTAATGCAGGGTGATGGCCTGATCGATCCTTATGATCTCGCGGACTCGCTTGTTCACGAGCATCGGCACCAGAAACTGTATCTGCTCGAGCGGATGGCGCCGACGGTCAGCCGGTTCGCGCCCCGCGTCGTCTCGCCCTGGCGGGCCGACCTCCGTCCGCCGTCAGGGCTGCTGCATGCGGTTTTTGTGTTTGTGGAACTGCAACGGTTTTGGTCGCATGTCCTGGAAACCGGACCGGCGCACATGAAGGAACGGGCGGCTAGCCAGCTCCGCGACACCGAACGGAATCTGGAGCTTGGACTCGCTACACTGGAGGGCTGTGAGCTTACGCCCATCGGGCGAGCGCTTGCGAACCTTCTTGATAGCGTCCGCACAAAACCGCGGTTGGCGGCGTAAGATGGAAATCCCGCTCGATCGTCTTCCTCTGGACTCGGTTGAGCGGCACACCAGGCTTCGCGATTACTTCTGTGACAAGGATGCCCATGCGTTGGCGGGGGCTGACAGCTGGACGCTGGACCTTCACTGGTCGGCCGATCCGGCACGTTACGTGGATCCTCGCCTGGCCGAAGGGCTTGCCTGGTGGGGGGAGGGGGTTCGCTATGAGACTATGTTCAGCGCACGGCGTCGTCATGGCAAACTCCTACGCTGTCTTTACGACAGCTGGACCCTGGCCAGCTGGAGCCGCTGGCTTGCTAAGCGGGGCAGCTACGGTGCTGCACCCGTTATCCTGCATGTGGATGACCATCGCGATTTCGGATCGCCTCGTCTCGAGCTGACCGATTCCGGTTGGTGCGACCTGATCAGTGGCAGGCCGTTCGTGCTTTCGGATCCTCAGTCGGTGGAAGCCGCGATAGTGAGCGGCGCCGTCGGTATGGGCAGCTTTATGACGCCGTTCCTGCACCATATTCCGGGCAGTGAAATCAGGCATCTGTGCCAGCCTCCGAAAACCACTGGCAGTCATACCCAGGTCCTGCAAATGAAAACGGACCTTGACGATTTGTTGACCTCCCAAGGGCGCCGACCGACAATCGAGCAGCACATCGCAGATGAAAACACTCATGGATTGCGTTATGTAGTGACGCGCGATCTTGACGAGTGGCTGGATGAGATTGAAGATCGCCCCATGCTGCTGCACGTCGACATGGATTATTTCAACAACCGCTATGACGGCGACAGCGACTGGGCCTCAAACGAGGCCAGGCTTGATCCCCCTTTCGATACGATCCTTCAGAAAATCGATGCGCTGACCAAGGCTCTGACCGGTCGTGACCTAGTCAGGCGCATTGACGATATTGTCATTGCATACTCTCCCGGCTTCTTCCCGGCTGAATTTTGGAAAGAGGCGGATGCGAGGCTGGTGGCCGGACTGGGACTAACCTGATGGTGTCACGCGCCACACCCTCGAAAAATGCGAAGCGGCGCGTGTCTTCAGGACCTCGGAAAATGCGCACTTTGTCGCGTGCGCCAGCTGATCCCGCACAGGTTCAGTTGGTAAGGACTAAGGGGACGAAAGGACGGGGCGGGGCCCCCGATGGAGAGGCTTGGAGGATCGAGCTAGATGGGAAACGCTGCGGAACCGTATTCATCAATCTTATCGATGAACCCCCGATCGGAAAACATGCTTCTCTGCAGATCTATCTCAACAAGGCAAGCCAGGGCCGAAAAATCGGCAGACTTGGCTATGCTCAAGCGGTCGCCCTCAGCAAGTACGACACCATTTATGCGCACATGCAGAAGGCAAATATTGCTTCAGCACGTGCCGCTGAAGAAGCCGGGTTCGTAGAACTGGATCCGGATGCGCACCGCCAGAAGGTGATGGTGTGGCGCCGGAACGCGTCTACGCAGGAATGACATAACTCCGTTTGCGAGCGCTTCGCCATGATGACTGCAGTCGTTATGCCATGTCTGAATGAACAGCTTACCTTGAAACGGTCCGCCGCTTCTCTGGGGTTCGGCTCGGGCGACCTGGAGGTCTTTCCGGATGCAGTGTTGATCATGGTCGATAACGCCTCTCGTGACGGAACCCGTGCGATCATGTCGGAGATCCAGCACGCATCGCCACCTGGCGCCGTGATTGTATGCGACGAAGCAGAAAGAGGTTATGTCCCGCCGCGGGTGAGAGGCATCGCGGCGGCCGCGCATGTCGCAGAATCTCGTAGGCTACAGCCAGATGAGCTGCTTATTCTTCAGGTCGACGCCGACACCTACTATGATCCTGGTTATATCTGCGCGTTTCAGGAAGCTGCCGGCGCTTTTCCCTCAGATATTCTGTTCGAAGGGGTGACCCATCCACCACATCGCTTCCTAAGCGGACATCCGGGATTTCAGAGGCTGGCCGACGAGACAGACGCAGCACTGGCCCCCTGGATGGCCGACGACGACAGCAATGTTATCATCGATGACAAGGTGAGTGCCTTCTCCTATCGAAGCTATCTCTCTTGGGGTGGCCATAGAAGGGAGTACGACAGCCTCGGCCGGGAAATTCATGCGGAAACCTCACGCCTTTATCTGCGCGGCAAGCTGTCAGGGGCCAAATATAGGCGCGTGACAGCCGCAACAGCGGCGCCTTCGCGCCGTAAGATCCTGCGGAACCCGATCCGGCATTTCGCTACGGCAGGGTTGCCCCGCAACGAGGCCTGGTGGCGCGATTGGAGCATGAGCTACAATGGTCCGCGAACGCTAGAGGCATTTGAAAGCCCTAACGCCCTTTCACTCCTGAAGGCGCCTATCACGACTCGGACCGCTCATCTGATTGGGATGTTCAATCTGCTTCCAACCCTGGTCCAGTTGATCTCGAAAGAAACGCCTACCGTCCACCAGCATCCTTGGACGCACTTAGCCTACGAAGGATTTACCAGCCGGCAGAAGGAGCTAGCTGTTCCGGCGATCTTCGAATTCACGACACAGTGGATAGACGTGACCGCAAAGCTCACATGACAATCTGTTGTCCAGAAGGCTCCGCCCAAAGTCTATATTTATCAGTTATTTAAATTTTTAGATCGGCTTGTTGCAGGTTCAGATCCCTTCAAGGCGATTGATCCTCTGGAGATATTTTAGGCTGCGCCATGGCAAGACTTCCCATTGGACCGACTCTCCGACCGGTTCAGTGATGATTTCATTTGACTCGGGGCGGAATGCAAATATAGATTTCGACTGAAATCTAAAATCCGATTTCGATCTGGGCACAATGATGCCGCGCTTTCGCGGGGCAATCACGTAATTGTTTCCTTGCTCGAAATCGCTTTGCTTCTCAGGGTGGTTGCCATGTATCCGATCGTCTCCGTCTTCAAGAACCCACCGGACGGCGGGCGGGGCTATCATCGGGATATGCGCGTGCGTTGGGCGCTCGAGGAAGTCCATCAGCCTTACCGTTTGCGGCTGTTATCGTTTTCCGACATGCGCCGTCCCCAGTACCGTCAGCTTCATCCATTTGGTCAGATGCCGACATATGAGGACGGGGACTTGGTGCTGTTCGAGTCCGGCGCCATTGTGCACCACGTCGCCCACACCTATCCAGGTTTGCTGCCGCCCGACGGACACGGCAGATCTCGCGCAGTCATGTGGATGTTTGCCGCTTTGAATACCATCGAGCCGTGCATCAGCTCAGGAAGTGCCGGGCATCTTCTTCAGCGACTGCATGATTTGGCAAATATTCTGGGTGACAACGAGTGGCTTGATGGCGGGTTCAGTGCAGGTGACCTCCTGATGGTGAGTGTATTGCGCCTGCTTCGTGGAAGTGACGTTCTAGGCGACACGCCGAGCCTGGACGCATACATCGCCCGTGCCGAGGCGCGACCGGCATTTCAACGCGCGTTGAAGATGTCATCCGAGTTCGCCCGCACAGCATAGTGACGACCTGATTGGGTCACCGGCTGGAGGAGGTTGCTTCTCGGTCCTGAGATGCAGTGAGGACCCCCAGAGCGCCAATCTCGACTGTCTCTGAAGAGAGCTTCATTCCAGGAAATGTGAGGAAATCTTATGGCAATCGATGCTGCTTCCAATATCGTCATCTCCCATCCGGTGCGCACACCGATCGGCACATTCAACGGTTCTCTCAAAGAGATGCTGGCGACTGAACTGGGCGCACTCGTCATCGGTGAGACGCTAAAAAGATCTAAACTGGCTCCGTCAGAGATCGGCTCTGTTATCATGGGGAATGTCATCCAGGCCGGTAACCGGATGAACCCCGCCCGGCAATCTAGCCTCAAAGGTGGCTTGCCTGTCGGTGTTCCGGCCATGACAGTTAACAGGGTGTGCGGTTCTGGCACGCAAGCTGTCGTAAGCGCCGTCCAGCAGATCATGTCCGGAGAGTGCGAAGCGGCGATTGCAGGCGGAATGGAGAACATGGACCGCGCTCCATACCTGATGAGTGGTGGTCGTTGGGGCTACCGCATGGGTCCGGCTGAAATCCTCGACAGCATGCTGACGGACGGCCTCGTTGATGGCCTTTCCGGGGAGCATTCTGGTTGGCATACCGAGGACCTGGTTGCGCAATCCCAACTTAGTCGATTGGAGCAGGATGAGTTTGCTCTTCGCTCACAGGAACGCTTCGCCCGTGCCCGGGACCAGGGTCTCTTTGACAAGGAGATCGCACCTGTCGAGCTGAAGACAAAAAAGGGCACAGCCTTCTTCGCGGTTGATGAAGCGCCTCGACCGGATACGACGATCGAAACGCTCTCGGCCCTGCGGCCCGCTTTCCGAAAGGATGGCACCATTACCGCCGGCAACGCTCCGGGCTTGAACAGCGGCGCCGCTGCCATGATCGTCACAAGCGCCAAGTTTGCCCAACGTCACGGCCTTCAGCCCATGGCGCGGGTTGCGGGATACGGCGTTGCCGGGGTAGAGCCGGGCATGTTCGGGCTCGGTCCGGTGCCAGCGGTCAGGATCGCGCTCGAACGGGCCGGATGGTCGATTGGCGATATCGAGCGGATCGAAATCAATGAAGCTTTCGCTGCGGTGCCTCTAGCTGTTCAGAAGGAGCTCGGCCTTTCCCCTGATATCGTCAATGTCGACGGTGGCGCCATCGCTCATGGTCATCCGATTGGTGCCACCGGCGCTGTCCTGATCACGCGTCTCCTTTACGCGATGGAGCGTGAGGACCTGCGGCGCGGCATGGTGACGCTCTGCATCGGCGGGGGGCAGGGCATAGCGGTTGCACTGGAACGAATGGTCGGCTGATTCATCTGAAGTTGAGGCCAATGCCAGTGCTGCCTGGCCAATGCGGGGCTGGCACACCTGACCTGAAGTCACCGACCCATGTCCGTGGTATATCCTTCAGATCCAAGATCTCATCGGGAAGATGGGCTGGCGATGGATGAAGAATGGCCCCGATGAAACATCCGAGACCAGATCACGGCTGCAACTGTCAAAGCTCCGTAGGCCAAGGCGGCCAGCGCCACGATCTGGAACAGTGTGGCGAGGCCTGATCCGAACCATAGAACGGCGGCCCAGCCAAACAAGCCGGCAATGACCAACCGAACTGTACCAGCCAGGACAGGAAGAACCACGCGTCTGGCCCCCTGGCTGGCGAAATACAGCGCCAAACCAAGGCCGACAGCACCGTAAGTCGGCGCGACTGTTCTGAGGTAGAGGGCTCCCATCTCCGCCACGTGCGGGTCGTCGCTGAATAGTTGCATCCACGCGTTGGGGAACGCGGCGGCAGCAATCCCTATGATCTGCGTTATCCCGAAGGCGATTGCTCCGCCCACAATGGCGACCCGACGGGCACGCACCGCCTGATTGGCGCCGATATTGGTCCCCACCATGGTGACGATGGCGGTTCCAAGACCGAAGATGATTGGGATCTGGAGATAGTCGAGACGCGAGGCAATGCCATATCCAGCGATGGCATCCGCTCCATGGTGACCAACGGCCGCTGTGACCAAGGTGACTGTAAGATTGACCTGGATTGTGCCGACCGCAGAGGGAAGACCGACACCCAGTATGTCCTTGAACAAGCGGCCTTCGAGCGGCGTTGTTCGTAGCCTCAGCGGACTTTTCGGCGAGCGGAGATAAAGGGCGAGGGCAAGGGCGGCCAGAACGTAATAAATGACAACCGCAATCCCCCCGCCAGCGACGCCGAGACCTGGAAACGAACCCCAGCCAAAGATCAAAAGAGGCGATAAGGCGAGCAGCATGGCCGTTCCTGACACGATTACAATTGCGGGTACGCTCGCGTTTCCAGCGCCGCGCAGGGCTGACGACAGCAATGCCGTGATCCAGATCGGGATCGATCCGGCGAATACGAGGCCTGAGTAGGTCAGTGCTGCGTTTAGCGTCGCATCTCGGCCTCCCAATGCGTGATAGAGGAGCGGCCCAAACAGGAAAGCGGCGGCGGAGAACAGGACCCCGAACATGACCGCGATAACGACCGCGTGCCACAACAGGCTCTCTGCATCGGCTCGCCGTCCTGCTCCTATCGCGCGCGCAACTGCGGCAGAAACGCCGCCGCCTATTCCACCATTCGACATCATCTGCATGAGCATAAGCACCGGGAAGACCAGAGTGACGCCAGCCAGCGCCTCTGTCCCGAGAAAGCTGATGAAATAGGTCTCAGCGACACCGACCATCGTCTGGACAACGAGAACAACGACAGTCGGCAAGGCCAGTCGCAACAATGTCGGCGTGACAGGGCCGTGCAGGATGGCCGGCCGAGTGCTCCCCGCGGTCATTGGGGCTTGCGCTCGCCCAGTCTTTGGCCCGTCCGTCATATGCCGTCCTCGTATCGTCGCGCCTCAAGCTTTGGCGGCGTGGACCAGAATCCACTCGCCGATTGGTGAACCAGCATCGCCAGCTAACCGTTTGACAATAGATGCCATACAACATCTAACGTCTCAATAGAGGTTATACGAAATCTAATTTGAAGTTTGAATCGATGCCACAAGTGGAGGCGCAAAGCGGATATCGGAATGATCGAGGACAGGCTCTATCCCCTTTTGCTGCGTCTGAATCGGCTCCTGTCCAGGGCGCTTAACGCGCGGTTGCGAGAGGTCGAACTGACGGGAGAGCAGGCGGTCATGCTCGATGCTATCGACAGAGATCCGGCGCTCAAAGTGACCGATCTCTGTTGCGCTCTAAGCATCGACGCCTCGACCGTTTCCACCAACCTCAAACCTCTGATGGCGCGAAGCCTCGTGTCGTCTGTTGCCGACTGTACTGACGCCCGTGCGCGGCGACTGCACCTTACGCAAGACGGACGACGCCGGCTTTCCGTTGCAAGACAGGTTCTTTGGGATCTCGACCTGGAGATGACGCAAAAGCTCAAAGACTGCGGATTTGTAGATGACCTCGCTTCAGCACTTCGGATCCTCTCGAGTGCTCCGTGAGATTGCAATCGGCGGATTTGTGGCGCCGATCGGATCTGATGCCGGCTGCGCTTTTCGTTTCGGCGGGGAGCCGCCTCAACTTGAAATGCTCAACTCATCAAGGAGAATAGATTGAGACACTTTTTCATGGCTGCAACACTTGCGTTCGCTGGCATCGTCCCGTCCGCCGTCTACGCTCAAGAGGCTGTCGTCGTGTCGGATAATCCGGAAGCACTTTTCACAAGTCCTGATCCAAAGCTGAACGCCAACAAGCAGGTGGTCTATAGGATCATCCTCGAGCTTCTAGAAGCAGGGCAGTGGGACAAGGCAAGCCAATATATCGCTGATGATTACATCCAGCATAACCCGAACGCTCAAAGCGGCTTAAAGCCTGTAGTTTACTATTTTACCCAGGTGCTGAAGGTCGAACCGAAGCCGATCCCGGCGAAGATCAGCATGAAAGTCGCCAATGTGGTTGCGGAGGGCGATCTGGTTGTGGTCACGTACGCCCGGACCGAAAAAGACCCGAAGGATCCAGCCAAGACCTACAGCACGACCTGGTTCGACATGTGGCGTATCAAAGATGGGAAGGCTGCAGAGCATTGGGATCCGGCGTTGCTCAACGAGGCGCCTGACTTGCGCTGATTGTACTGGAGGCGAGAACAGCGCCAGTTGACTTAGCTCTTGCCCGCCGGCTGCGGGCAAGAGGGTATACCCCTGGTATGTCAAACCACATGTTCCGCCCAGTCGATGACCAATTCGCTCCATCCGCAGGCGACGCTGCCCGGCTATGGATCACATGTCCCCATGGACGGACGGTATCTGTGGAGACGCGCACATCTATTCCTTGCGCTGCTCGACAGTCTGCATCAAGGCAACTTCCTGCTCCAACCGCACCAGCCGCTTTTCAAGCCTTGCCATCCGCTCTCCCTTGAGATCGTCGATACCATCAAGCGTCACTTCCCATTTGCGCCACCATTCTAGGAGACGTCTGAACATTGCTCTCTCCGACCTGTTGGCTAGAGCCCCATCTTCATGGGGCGCTTGCGAGGGCACGCTGCTTCTGGAGGTGTTCGGCGAGCACAACCACATCGGCCGGGCCATTCAGCCCTGCGGCGATGATAGACAGTCTCAGATCTTCACCGAGTGTCGCGTCAAAATTGGTGCCAAGGATCATATCGGTATCCGCATTGACGCGGTCGCGGATGTAAGTTGCCGCCTCGTCGACTTCGAACAGTGTCAACTCCCGTGTCGCGGACATCGAGACCAGCAGGGTTCTGGCAGTTTCGAGGCTCATCCCCTTGAACAGCGGATTTTCGATCGCTGCTCTGGCCGCTTCTCTCGCGCGACCGCTCCCTGCGGCCGTGCCGCTCGCGATGATCGCTCGGCCCATGTCTTTCATCACCGCTTGAACATCGGCAAAGTCCAGGTTGATCAAGCCATCAGCCCGCATCAAATCGACCAGGGACATGACCCCTTCGACAAGGACCTTGTCTGCCATCTGGAATGCGGCATCAAGCGTTGTGGTCGCGTTCGAAAGCAGGAAGAGGTTCTGATTTGGAACGACAATCACGGTGTCGGCTGCCTCGACCAGAGATCGTATGCCGTCCTTTGCCTGACGCGCCCGGTGCGTTCCTTCAAACGTGAAGGGCTCAGTCACCACCGCTACTGTCAGCAGGCCCGCCTGGCGGGCGGCATGGGCGATCACGGGCGTTGCACCTGTTCCTGTCCCGCCACCCATTCCGGCGGCAAGGAAGCACACCTGGACATCCTTCAAATGCTCCATGATGTCATCAAGCGATTCCGTCGCCGCAGCGCGACCAAGCTCCGGCTGAGAGCCTGCTCCCAGACCCTGAGTGACGCTTTTGCCAAGCTGGACTTGATGTTCGGCCTCGGAGGAGGCCAAGGCCTGGGCGTCTGTGTTGGCTGCAATGAACCTCACATCCTGATCGCCGCGCCCGATCATGGTGTTGATCGCGTTCCCGCCGCCGCCGCCGACGCCGATAACAGCAATCTTCGGCGTCCAGGCGCGAACCTCAAGAGAGGGCGTTGGCTTCTGTTTCATGGCGTCGAGGCGTCCCAGCGCCGAAATACTACGCTGGCATTCACGCCGCCGAAGCCGAAGCCATTGCTGATCGCGAATTCTATCGGGTGTGGCTTGGTCTTGTTGGCGACGAAATCAATGCCATCACCTGCGGGATCGGGAGCGTTCAGGTTCAGGGTAGGTGGGGCCACCTGGTCGCGCAGGGCCAGTATCGTGAAGATCGCTTCTAGGCCGCCGGCTGCTCCGAGAAGGTGGCCCGTTGCAGACTTGGTGCCGCTGACCGCGACCCCCGACTTTGTCCCGAACACGGCCTTTATCGCTTCGATCTCACCGCGATCTCCAAGCTGAGTGGATGTGGCATGGGCATTAAGATGCTGAATTTCTGAGGGGGCGATGCCTGCTTGTCTGATCGCGATCTGCATGGCTCTCGCCGCCCCGGATCCATCTTCTGGGCCAGACGTGACATGATGGGCATCAGCCGTGGTGCCATAGCCGACCAGTTCCGCGAGCGGTGTGGCCCCGCGCGCCAGGGCATGACTGAGGGCCTCGATCACCAGGATGCCAGCACCTTCCCCCATCACGAAACCGTCACGCAGCATGTCGAAAGGTCGCGACGCAGCAGTCGGGGAGTCGGCAAAGCCGGTCGACAGCGCCCTCGCCGCCGCGAAGCCTCCAAGGCTGACGGTGTTCATGCAGGCTTCTGTTCCACCGCACACGGCAATATCGACTTCGTTCGCCCGGATCATGCGGGCTGCGTCACCGATCGCCTGGACGCCTGCGGCGCAGGCGGTCACCGGCGCCCCGAGCGGGCCCTTCAGCCCATGTCGGATCGACACGTGTCCCGCCGCGAGGTTGACCAGGAAGGACGGAATCGTGAACGGAGACAGGCGGCGAGGGCCCTTCTCTTCGACGACGCGAACCGCCTCGGTGATCGCCGGGAAGCCGCCAATGCCCGAGGCGATGATTGTTGCCGTGCGCTGGCGATCCTCCTCGGAAACCGGCCTCCAGCCGGCCTGTGTCAGGGCTTCGTCTGCGGCCGCGATCGCGAACATGATGAAGCGATCCACCTTGCGCTGATCCTTTGGCGGCAGGACCCTGTCGGGATCGAAGCCTGCTTCGGGATCCTCCGCGAGCGATGGCACAACGCCTCCGACTTTTGCAGGAAGATCGCCAACGACATCGTCAGAGAGACGGCGAAGGCCCGACTGACCTGCCAGAAGGCGGCTCCACGAGCTCTGGGCATTGGCGCCGAGCGGGCTCACAGCCCCCATTCCTGTCACGACGATACGACGCATGATGACTCCAAGAAAACGACCTTCGCGGACAGCGAATGCTGAACCGATGGAGACCTTGTTGTTTCGCAGTTACTCGGCCAGTGCCGAAGTTGATATGCGTTTTGCCTCGGCTGCGGCTGCTTCGAGCAGGCGGTCGGCGAGCGCTTTGTCGGTTACGATCCGCGACAGCGTGACTGCGCCAACCATGAGGGCCAGCATAACCTCCGCCTTCTCCGCCCTGGTCTCGCTGCTGTCCGAGGCGGGTAGCAGTTCCTCCAGGACCTGCAGATGTGCCTTGATCCCGTCCTCGAACGGCTTACGCACGTCTTCACTTTGGCGGGCGGCATCAGAGCCGAGTGCGACCAGAGGGCAGCCATCGCCCGTCTCGCCGCGATGGCCTGCCGAGAGATAGAGCTCGATCACGCCCTGGATCGGGTCAGCACTCGACGCAGCGACCGACGACCATCGACGGGTGGCGCTTTCCATCGCGCGCCGCGACGCAAGGGCTGCGAGATCATCCTTGGATTCGAACTGTTTGTAGAAGCCGCCTTGGGTGAGGCCAGCTCCCTTCATCAAATCCTTGAGGCCGATCCCATCGAAGCCATGCTCGCGAAAGAGGCGGCTTGCGACGTTGATGACTGTCTCCCGATTGGCTTCGGCCTGCGCGCGGCTCACTCTCATCGTGACCTCCTTTTAGATTTCATTTGACATCTATAATTCTTTTAGAGTTAGAATGCAATCTATTAATTGAGATGCTCCCGTCAAGAAGGATGGTGTCATGAAACGAAAACTCCTGCTCGCGACAGCCGCAGTCGCCATATCCGGCGGTGTCGCTGCCGCCATTTTCCTCCTCCCGCCGGCAGCGCACGAGGCGGAAGCCTCAGATCCCCGTACGCTTCCGCCTCTTGTGCATCTGGCGAGCGTCGAAATTCCTGACGCGGTGGAGAGAAGCTTCACTGGCACTGTCGCAGCGAGAGTTCAAAGCGATCTTGGATTTAGGGTTCCCGGAAAGATCGTGGAACGATTGGTCGGGATCGGAGACCAGGTGAAGGTGGGGCAGCCCCTGCTGCGCATCGACAGCAACGACCTCGATCTCTCGCTGACCGCAAAACGCAATGCGGTGCTCGCAGCCGAGGCAGCCTTTGTGCAGGCACAGGCAGACGAGAAACGATTTGCCGTTCTCGTAAAGTCCAAGGCGGCGTCTACCCAGCAATACGAGCGCGCGAAGCTTTCTCTGGATACCGCTGCAGCCCAATTGGCTGCGGCCAAGGCGGATGCGACGGTGGCCGAGAACGAGGTGGCGTACACGGTATTGCTGGCTGATGCCGATGGTACGATCGTCGAAACTTTAGCTGAGCCGGGCCAAGTCGTATCCGCAGGACAACCGGTCATTCGGCTGGCGAAAGCAGGGCCACGTGAAGCACTGGTTTGGATGCCGGAGAATCTGAGACCCGAAATCGGCGCGACAGCACGCGCCACGATCTACGGACGGACCGGGGCCGAGACTGCTCTGCTCACACAGATCTCGGATGCCGCAGATCAACAGACGCGAACTTTTGAGACGCGTTGGGTGCTGCAGGGGTCTGCTGCCACCGCGCCTTTGGGAGCAACGGTTAGCATCAGTATTGAGAACGGCGCCCATGCGAACTCCGTAGAGATTCCGATTGGCGCGATCCTCGACGACGGCGCCCGATCCGGGGTCTTTGTTTTCAATGACAGCACATCGACCGTTCAGTTCCGGCCGGTCAAAGTGGAAAAGCTGGGCGAAGAGACAGCCATCGTCACAGACGTAAAGCCTGGTGAACGGGTGGTGGCTCTTGGAGCGCACCTGCTTCAGGACGGGGCGAGCGTGCGCACGGGGCAACAAACTGCAGAGGCGGTGAACTGATGAGCTTCAACCTTTCAGCGCTCGCCGTTCGAGAACGCGCCGTCACCTTGTTCTTCATCGTTCTACTGGCTGCAGCCGGCGCTTACGCGTTCATCAAGCTGGGGCGGGCGGAAGATCCATCCTTTACGATCAAAACCCTCACCGTCACGACGGTGTGGCCCGGAGCCACCGCCCGTGAGATGCAGGATCTCGTGGCGGAACCACTCGAGAAGCGCATTCAGGAACTGACTTGGTACGATCGTGTGGAGACTACCACACGCCCGGGCTTCGCCTATATGACGGTGACGCTGAAGGACAATACGCCGCCTTCCGTGGTTGAGGACGAGTTCTATCAGGCGCGAAAGAAGCTCGGGGACGAGGCGCGAAACCTCCCTCAGGGCGTGCTTGGACCCTTCGTCAACGACGAATATTCCGATGTGAGTTTTGCGCTCTATGCGCTGAAGGCGCAGGGCATGCCGAAGCGCGAACTTGTTCGCCAGGCCGAGACGATCCGTCAGGATCTGCTGCATGTGCCGGGCGTGAAGAAGATCAATATTCTCGGCGAGCAGCCGGAGCAGATCTTCGTCGAATTCTCCTATCCGAAGCTGGCAACGCTAGGCATCTCTCCGCAGGATGTCGCTGCTGCCCTGCAGCGCCGCAACACCGTGACCCCGGCGGGCACGATCGATACCCGCGGCCCGCAGGTGTTCATGCGCTTCGACGGCGCCTATGACAGCGTCCAAGCCGTTGCAGATACGCCGATCGTTGCCAATGGCCGCACCATCAAGCTGTCCGATTTTGCGGACGTGCGTCGGGGATATCAGGATCCCGAAACCTTCATCATCCGGCACAACGGTGAACCCGCCATCATGCTCGGCGTGGTGATGCAGCAGGGCTGGAACGGCCTCGACCTGGGCAAGGCCCTGGAAGAGCGTTCATCACAGATCGCGCAGGCGCTGCCGCTTGGTATCACTCTTGCCAAAGTCAGCGACCAGGCGGTTAACATTCAGGAAGCCGTCGGCGAGTTCATGCTGAAATTCGCCATGGCGCTCGGCGTCGTACTGTTCGTCAGTCTTGTCAGCCTCGGCTGGCGGGTCGGTATCGTCGTGGCGCTCGCGGTGCCTCTCACCCTCGGCGTGGTGTTCATCATCATGCTGGATACTGGAAGGTTCTTCGACCGCATCACCCTTGGGGCGCTGATCCTGGCGCTGGGCCTGCTCGTCGATGATGCGATCATCGCCATCGAAGTCATGGTCGTCAAAATGGAAGAGGGCATGGACCGCATCAAGGCGGCTGCCTATGCCTGGAGCCATACTGCAGCTCCGATGCTGTCAGGCACGCTTGTCACAATCATCGGCCTGATGCCGGTCGGTTTCGCGCGCTCGGCCGCTGGCGAATATGCCGGCAATATCTTCTGGATCGTCGGTTTCGCCCTCATCGTCTCCTGGCTGGTGGCGGTCATCTTCACCCCCTATCTCGGCGTGAAGATGCTGCCGAACATCAAGCCCGTGGAAGGTGGACATCACGCAATCTACAACACGCCCAACTATCGCAGGCTACGCAGTACGATCGAATTCGTAGTCCGCCATAAGTTCATGACCTGCGCTGTCGTTGTCTTGATGATGGGTGCGTCTGTTGTCGGCATGGGGGCAGTCAAACAGCAGTTCTTCCCGACGTCCGATCGCCCCGAGGTGCTCGTTGAAGTGCGTCTCCCGGAGGGAACGAGCATCAAGACGACGACCGCCACCGTCGCAAAGCTGGAGGATTGGCTTCAGAAGCAGCCGGAAACCAAGATCGTCACCAGCTATGTGGGGCAGGGCGCACCTCGCTTCTTCTTTGCGATGTCTCCCGAACTTCCGGATCCGGCGTTTGCGAAAATCGTTGTCCTGACACCAAATGCAGAGGCTCGCGAAGCTCTAAAAGCCCGCCTGCGCGAAGCCGTGTCGTCCGGCCTGACACCGGAAGCCTTCGTACGTGTTACACAGCTCGTCTTCGGCCCGTTCACGCCGTTCCCGGTCGAGTTTCGGATTATGGGGCCGGACCCCGAAAAGCTCTACGAAATCTCCGAGCAGGCGATTTCTTTGATGCAGACCGTTCCGGACGTTCGCAATGCCAATCGTGACTGGGGCAATCGCACGCCTGTTCTTCGCTTTGTTCCGGATCAGGAACGTCTGAACCTGATCGGCCTGTCCCCGGCTGAGGCCGGCCAGCAACTCCAGCTCCTGCTGACCGGGGTACCGATCACGCAGGTTCGTGAGGATATCCGCAACGTTGCTGTCGTCGCGCGAAGCGGTGGCGATACACGCCTCGATCCAGCCAAGCTGGCGAACTTCTCGCTGATTAACCGGGAGGGGCGAGCCGTACCGCTGGACCAGATCGGCCATGCCGAAGTGCGGTTCGAAGAACCGGTGATGAAGCGACGCGACCGCACGCCAGTCATCACCGTACGCTCCGACATCAACGAGGCAACCCAGCCTCCGGAAGTCTCAACGCAGGTCATGCAGGCCCTGCAACCGCTGATAGCGTCGCTGCCTGTGGGATACCGCATCGAGATGGGCGGCAATATTGAGGAATCCTTGAAGGCAAATACCGCTCTCGTGCAGGTCTTCCCCATCATGATTGCAGCGATGCTGATCGTCATCATCTTGCAGGTCCGCAGCCTGTCAACAATGACGATGGTGATGCTGACAGGTCCGCTTGGCCTGGCCGGCGTCGTTCCGGTCCTGCTCATCTTCAACCAGCCGTTTGGGTTCAATGCCATTCTCGGCCTCATTGGATTGGCTGGGATCCTGATGCGAAACACGCTGATCCTGACAGAGCAGATCAAGGAAAACCAGGCGGCGGGGTTGGACGACTACCATGCGGTCATCGAGGCAACGGTCCAGCGAACGCGGCCTGTCATCCTGACGGCTCTTGCCGCAGTGCTCGCCTTCATTCCGCTCACGCATTCCGTCTTCTGGGGATCGATGGCTTACACGCTGATTGGTGGCACGGCTGTCGGTACCGTCATGATCCTGCTGTTCCTGCCTGCGCTTTATGCAACCTGGTTCAGGATCAAGCCGCCCAAGCAGGGCGCTGAGCATCAGCATGAGGAGCAGCAGCCCGCAAGACCAGCACTGTCGCTCGCGGCGGAGTGAGACGATGAGACATCAGGGACAGATCGATGCCGGGCTATTTGGGTCATCCAACATGATATGGGACGCACTTGCCTTTAAGCGCTCTGGCATCGCGCGAACTCGGGGCGACAAACGGGCGCAACGGTTCGCCGCCACCACGATCGACGAGATCGACGAGGGGCGAGAGCGTATTCTCCAGGTGGCGGAAAGGCTCATTCGTCGCTTCGGCCATCAGAAGACGACGATGGCCAACATTGCATGGGAATTGGGTACCAGTCGCGCCACCCTCTATCGCTATTTCCGCACCAAGGAGGCGTTGGAAGAGCAGGTGTGTGCACGGGAGGCCTCCAGAACACTCCGCCATCTGCGGGACATCCTGCTCGACGAGGACGCATCCATCGAACGGCTACGCGTTCTCCTGCTGGAGATGGGCCGACAGACCTCCTCGCGGATGGCTTTGGAACCGCACCTGCATCAACTTTTTGTCGAGGCTTTTCGCAATCAATGGCATGTCGCAATCGAGTATCTGCGACAAGTCCGCGCTCTGATTGAAGACGTTGTTGCGAGAGGGCAGGCCGATGAGACATTCGTGCCAGACGATGCTGGCAAAACCACCAAATTCATATTTGGAACGATGATTGTGTTCGTGAACCCAGGGCTCACCGAGCTGTTGAAACTCGAAGATGCAGCCCTGTCCATGGATCTTGCAACGCAGGTTCAGTCGCTCGTCGAGTCGATTGCGCGAAAGACGCTGTAGCCCGCTCACCGAAGCCGACTACAGCAGGAGAGCAACTGAAAGCGACTGTTTTGGCTCAGGCTTTCATACCCTGAACCAAACAGGTGGATGTCCCGTGGGCGTGCAACTTGCCATCCGCCGATTCAATCCTGCCATCCAGCGTGATGACAGTTCGGCTGCGGGAGATGACCTTGCCTACAATCGTCAGCTCTCCGCTGTCTGCCAGGATTGGTCGAACGAACTTCACGGAGGTTTCGTGCGTCGGGCACAATTGCGCGGGTTCCAGTACGCTGTGTGCGGCGAGCGCCATGGCCGTGTCGAGCATGGTCATGCTCCACCCTCCGTGAACGGTGCGCAGCGTGTTCAGGAATCGGGTTTCGGGAAAGGCCTTGAGTGTTACAACACCCGCTTCCGGGGTCAGGAGCGTGAACGGGAGGAGCTCCGCCATAGGCGGGCGCTGCAGTCGTCCCTCGGCCAGCAACCTCACGAATTCGAGCCCTGTGAGCTCCGCCAGATTTGGTCTCTGGCTGTTCGCTGCCGGTGCAGTTGAAAGTTCATCCATTTGCGTCGCTCCTTGCTTTCGCTGCCAAACTAGAGGTTGGCGCAGCCGCGTCCTGCCAACCGCGATGCGTCTGTGCCGGTTGCCCCAATGTGAGATGCAGGAAACTTAACCACACGCTGCAACGCCCCTTGACCTTTTATATTTCGAATGACATCTAATTCACAATTAGATGTCAATGCAACTCTAATTGTGAATTCGTCAAGACAACAGCGCCGCTGATCAAGCGAGGCGCAGAAGAATAGAGGAGGCCATCATGGCCCAGCAGAAAGTAGTCGTGATTACAGGCGCGTCGTCGGGGATCGGCGAGGCAACCGCCCGTCTTCTGGGCCAGAAGGGGTACCGCGTATATGGCGGTGCGCGCGACCCCAGCCGGGCCAAGCAGATTCCCGGCGTGCGGTTTGGAGCACTGGATGTCACCAGCGACGACTCCGTCGCAAGTTTTATTGCATGGGTTCTGGCAGAGACAGGCAAGATTGACGTGCTTGTCAACAATGCCGGTGTCTCGCTCGTCGGGCCCGTCGAGAACACCTCGGTCAACGAGGCTGCGAAACTGTTCGACGTGAACGTGTTCGGCCCGCTGCGGATGATCCGGGCTGCCCTGCCGAGCATGCGAAATGCCCGGAACGGTCTGATCATCAATATCAGCTCAGTCCTTGGCTTCCTGCCGGCCCCCTTCATGGGGCTTTATGCGAGCAGCAAGCATGCGATCGAGGGATTGTCTGAGTCCCTGGACCACGAAGTTCGCGACTTCAATGTCCGCGTGGTTCTCGTCGAGCCGACGTTCACAAACACCAATCTGGATGTGAACGCGGCGACGACGGAAGCCCCTCTTGGGGTTTACGCACGCCAGGCTGAGGCGACCACGAAGACCGTTCTCGCGCAGATCAAGTCTGCTCCGTCACCGACCATTGTCGCGGACAAGATTCTTGCTGCCATCGAAGGGCCCTACAAGATGCGCCAACCGGTCGGGAGCCAGGCGACACTCTTGAGCCGGCTACGGCGCTTCATGCCGGCGAAGGCCGTCGATAGGAGCCTGCGGAAGACCTTCGGCTTCGGCAAGGGCTAGACCCTTCGCACCCGACTGAATGTTGGCGAGCCCTTGAACTCAGGGACTATGCCACTCCGTCAAACAGGGCGTTGCATTTCTCACCCCAGCTACGCCCTGGCCGCCCATCTTCCCCAAGATGGGCGGTACCATTTGGGCGACGCTCTCCCGTCGTCTTAAAGCGATAGGCCAGCGCGACCTAAGCGCTTTCCCTGGCAACGAGCGAGGAAAAGACGGTCACGCTCAACCGCTGGCAGCGTGCTGACGGGGCGTGTCGAGATTGCGGCGCTGCTGGGGGATCCTCCATCGTGGAGGGTTCTCAATACGCTCGGCTTGCGCTGGGCATCGTTCGACAGAGAGGCCGGCTGTGGCCCGTGCATTCTATGTCAGCGCCAGCCGTTCTCCCGGAGAGATCGTCACTTCTCACGTTTCTCAAATATGCGTTTCGCTCTGACCATGGAGCCGAAGAAGTCAAACTCATCAACAGATACAGGCTCCTTTCGGAAACCTTGTCGAAGGGCTACTGTGTCATAGATCGCTTCAAGTATTGCAATTCCTGCTTCTTCGTTCGCAGATTTTGTATATCTGAGCTGCGCAATGTCTCCCTTCGGGCGTTTTCCACTATGATCATTTGTCATCTGGCGATCTCTATCGGTCGCAATGTCGAGGGTCGAAACCCTGGCCCCTTTTCGGGGCCAGGTCGCGGCTTGATCAGGCCTGCGTCAAGAAGTTCTGCGTCGTGATCGCGTTGGCGTAGAATGGAGCGATCTCCGCCACGAAGTCGTCCTGCTGTTTGCGGGTGTATCCCGCCGATGCGTCGTAGATGACATTCGTGTGGTAGCCGAGGTCGTGCGCATTGCGCATTGTGGACTCGACGCACTGGCGCAGCGAAAAGCCGGCCAGATAGATGTCGAAGATGCCGTTGTTGCGCAGATAGCTGTCGAGTGTCGTTCCGACGAAGACGCTGCTTCCACCACCCCGCTCGCGAACGACGAATTCGCCCTCGGCAGGCTCGAAGCCGGGGTAGAAGTCTGCCTGTTCGCCCAGGAAGGATTTGTAGGTGCGCATCATCGAGCGTAGGCCATACTTGCCCTCGCCAAGGACCTTGTAGGTCGGCTCGAATTTCAGCGAGGCATGGATCACGTGCATGCCGCGACGCCGGGCCTCCTCCAGGATGATCTTCGAATTGGCAATCGCTGTATCGACCTGCCCTCGGTCCTGGAACATCGGATAAATGCCGCCGGTCGGCGAGAGCCAGTCGTTGACATATTCGATGAGGATGAGGGCACTTTTGCTTGGTTCGGTCATGTCATTGTTCCGTGTTTACTGTTGAAAGTCAGGCGGCGATCATCGCGCCCTGCTGGCGCAGGTGTTCGCGGAAGAGCTCAGGGTAGGTGTCGAGCACGGCGTCCTTGACGCTGGGGCGGTTGCCGAGCGCGGCGCGCCATGCGGTCACGCGTGGCAGGCCGTCGAATACTTTGGCTGATACGGCCTCGTCGATGATCCCGAAGTAGCGGAACAACGGTGCGTAGACAGCATCCACCAGTCCGAAATCAGCTCCGGCAAAGTACGGCCCGTCGCCCAACTCCGCCTCAAGCTTGGCCAGGCGATCACGGAACGCGGCGCGCTTGGCATCAGCAGTCGTGGTGTCCTTCGCATGGAGAAACTGCCAGCCTTCAGCCATGGTCTGCGTCGCAAATTCGATCCAGGCGCGGTGCCGAGCCCGGGTCAGCGCGTCTTGCGGATACATTTCGGCTCCGTTGAGGGTCTCGTTGAGGTATTCGCAGATGACCACGCTTTCGAAGAGGATCGCATCTTCTCCGCTCGGTTGGCTTACCTTCAGCACCGGCACTTTGCCGGTCGGCGACAGTGCCAGAAACCATTCAGGCTTGGCCGACAGGTCGACATTGATCCGTTCGAACGCGACGTCTTTCTCAAGTAGGACAATCGAGGCGCGTTGGACAAACGGGCAAAGGGGATGGCTAATGAGGGTGAGGCTATTTTCAGTCATGACAGATCTCCGATGGTGAGGCGTCAGATCGATTGACCACCGGAGACGTCGAATGTCGTGCCATTGGCCCAGCTCAGATCGTCTGACAGGATTGCGGCCACTGCTGTGCCGATATCATCGGGCTGGCCAACGCGGCCAAGCGCAATGGTGCCGGCGACATAGGCGTTGATGTTCTCGTCATCGCGCACGCCGCCACCGCCGAAGTCGGTTGCGATTGCGCCGGGCGCGATTGCATTGACGCGGATCTGGCGTTCGCCGAGTTCGACCGCCATGAATTTGGTCAGGGTCTGGATTGCCGCTTTCGCCGCCGCGTAAAGGCCGTAGCCTGCCATGGTGACGCGAACGAAGCCGGAGGAGACGTTTAGGATGCGGCCGCCGTCGTTGATGAGCGGCAGGAGCTTCTGTGTCAGGAACACCGGGCCCCGTATATGCATGTCGACCATTTGGTCGAACTGCGCTTCGGTCGCGTCAGCGACAGTCGCATAGATGCCTTCGCCCGCGTTGTTCACCAGATAGTCGAACCGCTCTACGCCGAATGTCGTTTTCAAGGTATCCGCCACGCGCTCAGCAAAGGCGGGAAAGCTTGCCGCCTCGGTCACATCAAGCGCCAGCATCACGGCTTGGCCGCCTGAGGCATTAATTTCGTTCACCAGCGTGTCTGCCTCCGCAGTACTGTTACGGTAGGTGCCGATGACGCCCACCCCACGTTTCGCAAGGTGCAGAGCCATGCTGCGACCGAGACCGCGGCTTGCTCCTGTGATGAGTACGATTTTTTGAGACATGAGTTAGGTTCCTTCTGGTCTGATCTCTGAAAGGCGGGCCTTAGAACGGTCCGTCCGGTGCAGAACAGGTAAAGGATTGGCGCGGTCCAAGCGCCGTCTGATGCTCTCAAATTCTTGCCTGATTGTCTCAGACCCTTGCTGGCTTGAGGAAACGTGTCATACTCCTTGGCATGACAGACAACCTTCAACAGCATCGCGATCTCGCACTCCGCCATGGGCGGATCGGCATCACCCAGACAGCAATACCGCACCTCGAAATCAACGTCGGACAGTCGACGTCGGAGACGTCGCCTTGCCTTTATCGCTCAATGATTTGCTTCATATTGCAGGGATCGAAGGACGTTGCGATCCACGATGACCTGTTGCGGTATGATGCATCTCAGTACCTGGTCAGCGCACTCGATCTTCCCTTGAGCGGTCAGATCCACGACGCTGACGACGGTAGTCCGTATGTGGCGATCTCGCTGGTCCTTGATCCGGCACTTCTTGCCGAGGTCGCCTCGACGATGCCGGCGACGCGTGATGCCGAAACGCCCACCAGTGGCATTGCGATCAACCCGATGACCGCTCCTCTGCGTGACACACTGCTGCGCCTGCTGGCATTGCTGGACTCGCCTGAGGACATTCCCGCGCTCGCACCGATGGCCGAACGCGAGTTGCTCTATCGTCTCTTGCAAGGTCCGCAGGGCCGCCTATTGCGGCACATCGCCCAACCGGAAGGGGCACTGGGTCGAATTCGACGCGCTGTCGAGTGGATCCGTGACAACGGCAATACCCGACTTCGAATTGAGGCGCTGTGCGATGCCGCCGGCATGAGCCGCGCGAGCCTTCATCGCCATTTCGTTGCGTTGACCGGCCTAAGCCCGATCCAATATCAGAAACAGCTACGCCTTCAGGAGGCGCGTCAGTTGCTGCTCGCTGGCGAGCGGAGTGCCTGTGACGTTGCCTATGCGGTCGGCTATGAGAGCGCCTCGCAGTTCAGCCGGGAATATCTGCGCCAATTCGGAGCGCCGCCGGTCCGCGATATGCGCAAGCTCAGGCAGTCAATCGGGGAGCAAATGGTCGGCTAGTCGGGAGGGCGCTTCAGGCTCAGTTGCAGACGGCGCTGCGATTGGGTCAAAATGGAAAGACAGTGGTGCGCGCGCGTTCGGTCGTCGCGGCACGCAAAGCGTAGACCTCGAAGAACGCTTCACGTCCGTGCGCGAAACCATTCAACGACGAAATCCGAGAAAGCTGTAACCTTTGCCGATGCCAGACGCCTGGCCGTGTGGAGGATCCAGAAATCTATGTGCCCGCCCTCGATAGAGCCCAAATCGGTCAACGTGCCGGCGCGCAAATCCTCCTCCACAATCGACCGTGGCAAAGCGGCTATTCCCGCGCCCGCCAATACCGCTGTCCGGATCATCAGATAAGACGGCAAGCGCAGAACAGAAATGATGGGAGGTTGGCGAGCGTCCTCACGCCGTGCGAGTCTCCACTGGGGGTTTCCCTTGAAGCCGGTCAGGACAATGGCCGGAATCTCACCTGTTTGCGACCAAGTCATTTTGTCTGGTGATGCGACAATGACAAGGTCATCCGTCAGGAAACGTCTGCCGACGAGTTCTTGCTCAATTGGCGGGTTGCCTCTTATGACGACATCAAATCCTTCATCGATCAGGTCGACGAAGCGATTGTCAGAGTGCACCTCGAGCTGGACATCAGGATAACGCTTGCAGAAGGCCGCACCGATCTGCCCCAAGTGAAGCTGGGAGAACAACAAAGGAGCGCTGACGCGGAGAATGCCCGAGGGAAGGCGGTCGCCGCCTGAAATTGCAGTTCCGAGATCTTCAAGCTCCGCCAAAATATCGGCGCTTCGCGTGGCGAGGAGATGCCCGTCTTCCGTAAGACGCCACGCATTGGAACCACGCTCGACAAGGCGAACCCTCAAGTCGTCTTCCAGCCGTGAAACCTGCCGAGACAAAGTTGCCTTCGGTTTACCTGATGCTCTGCTGGCCGCGCCGAGACCTCCATGCTTGGCCACCAGCATGAAGTCTTTAAGTGCGTTCAAGTCCATAAGCGTTTCATATTTGAAACACCCCGGTATGGCAATGCCCGCTCCAACAGGCTGACATGGCGCCGTATCTTCTTCCTAGAAACGAAGGAGTGTCGAGCATGGCAAACATCATTCACAAGCTAGATCCATCTGATGCAAACGTGATGGAGGGCATGCGGGCTTACCTGGCCACGTTGCCGAAAATTGAAATCGTCCCTGAAGCTCGCAGTGGCTATGACGATTTCGTTTCCATGACGCCGCCTGCCGAAGGGGTCAGTTTCGAACCCGGCGCCGTTGCTGGCGTGGAGGGCTGGTGGTGTATTCCAACCAACGCCAAGCCTGACAAAGCTTTAGTCCACTTCCATGGAGGTGGCTACATTATTGGGTCTGCAAGAGCCTACCTCAACCTCGTCAGTCACTTGGCCGCTCAAGCAAAGATCTCTGCTTTCGTGCCCGACTACGCGTTGGCCCCCGAGGCGCCGTTTCCTGCGGCATTTGACCAGGCACTGGCCGTGGTTCAGGAATTGAGCGCTGACGGTCGAAAGACCTTGGCGATCTCAGGAGACTCGGCAGGCGGCGGACTTGCTCTTGCGACCGCTCAGTCGACGACCGTCAAACTTGAAGCACTCCTCCTTCTCTCTCCCTGGGTCGATCTTACGCTCAGCGCTCCGAGCATTTCGGACGCTGCAGTCGACGATCCGATCCTGCTGCGTTCTGCACTGGATTCCGCCGCAGAACTCTATGCGGGAGCTCATAGCCGGACGGATGCGCGGATTTCCCCCCGTTACGGGTCCTTCAGCACGCTGCCGCCGATGATGGTTCATGTCGGTACCGCTGAAATGCTGCGCGACGAGGCGATCGCCATAGGAGACGCTGTCGCAGTCAGTGGCTCGAAAGTTGAAGTGCATGTGTGGGAAGGCATGACGCATGTTTTCCCGTTAAACCTCGCCAGCCTCAATGCCGCAAAAGAGGCCCTGGCGCTGTCTGTGGGCTTCCTGGACGAACATATCGGCTAGGTCCCATGCAAGGGTGTGATACGCCAGCCAGAAAACAGAGCGTGGTGACCCTCTTAACCCTAGCTACGCTTTGGCTGCCCATCTTCCCCAAGATGGGCAGTACCTACTCGGCGACTCTCCTGGAAAGAGTGGTCATGATTTCAGGTGAAGCAGCTTAGGCGCTTTCTCTGACGACGAGGGACCCGAGGAAAAGACGGTCCCGGTCCTGCTTGTCGGGGTGAGCGAGAACCTCAACCAGATAGTCAACCATTTCGGAGAGTGGCTGCCGGTATGTCGTGATGCGATAATTTGGATTGTCAGCCTGCGGAACGTCGTCAAACCCGGTGATGGCGATGTCTCCAGGTACCGATAGACCCAGCGAATATCGGACTGCGTCGGCCGCTCCCATCGCGAGCGCATCATTCTCACACACGAGTACATCTGGCAGATCTTCCCGGGCACAATTCTGCAGCGTTTCGGCGACAACCCGTCTTGCCAGTGCGGGGTCGTAGGTACTCACGGTGACCAAGCCCGGCTCGCGTCCCGTGTTTAAGTGCCAGTAAGAGAAGAAGGTCTCTTTCCGCAGGAGATGGGCAGAATAGTTCTGTGGACCCGCGACAAAGAGCGGCCGCCTGTAGCCTTTGGCATGGATGTATTCTGCCATGTCATTCATCGCCCTTACGTCGTCGACGGCAATCGAGATCGTATTGGGACGTTCAGACGTTCTGGCAAAGATGATTAGCTCGCGGAATTTGCGAGCGTGTGCAGCAGCCTAAAGCACCTCGTCATCGAACTGCAGACCGATCAGGATCACGGCGTCCACTCGCCGTTGGCTCGCGTTCAGGAGTGCATGACTGGCATCATCACGGTCGAGCGTATTGGCGTCACGACACGAGAGTGGTGGATCTGTCCGACATTTGAGAACATAGGGGGATCACGCTGCAAGGATGGAAGTTTCCTGCCGCAACGGCCTGAGATCAGCACCGTCCGTCAGTGTCCAGATGTAGTCGCCGGTGAGGCTGATGTGTTGCCAGCCGAGTGGGGTAATGTGCTTTAAGACGTCAGGCGGCGTCGGAATGCCCTCGCGATTGAGGGCGGCGAACGCCGGTTCGAGATATAGCGTGTTCCAGTAGACGATGGCGTTGATCAGCAGGTTCAGTCCGGATGCCCGATAGAACTGGCTCTCGAAGGTTCGGTCGCGCAATTCTCCGAGACGGTTGAAGAACAGTGCCCGAGCAAGTGTGTTCTGAGCCTCGCTCTTGTTGAGGCCAGCGGTTGCGTTTCGGCGCATCTCCGGGTTCTGCCACCACTGGGGCAGGAAAATCGACCGGTTGATGCGGCCGAGATCGCGGAGCGCAAGCGCCAAGCCGTTCTGGCGTGGGAATGCCGACAGCTTGGCGAGCAGGGTCGAGGGTCGGACCTGGCCGGAACGGATCGTCGTGACGAGGCGAAGGATGTCATCCCAATTTGCCTTGATACGCTCGACGTTGATGGGCTCTCCGACTAGAGATGTAAGGTTCGCTGGGGGCGTGTCACCGGGAAATAGGTAGAGCTTTCGATCCTTGAGGCCCCGCAGCCGGGGCACAAGCTGGAAGCCGACGAGATGGCAAAGGGCGAAACTCATATCGCTGACCCCACCCGTATCGACATAGTGGGTCTCTATGGCGAGATCGCTGCCATGATAGAGCAGTCCGTCGAGGACGTAGATTGCCTCGCTCGCATTGGCGTTCATGGCAACGATATAGAATGCGCCGTACTGATCGGACGTGAAGCGATAGAATTTGGCGCCTGGATTGGGACCATAGCGGGCATTGAGGTCACCGATCGCCTCGGCGTGCCCCCCAGCCGGGAAGTATTGGCCGTCCGACGACGAGGTCGTGCCATCACCCCATAGGCTTGCGAGCGGCAATTGCCTCTGGGCATTGACGAGAATTGCGTGCGCTGCGGCGTAACCGTCCTCCCGGATGTGCCAGTCATGTGCCCAGGCAAGCTGGCGCATCGTGATACCGGGAGAAACATCCGCCATTCTGGTGAGGCCGAGATTTATACCGTCGGCCAGGATCGTGGTGAGAAGGGCAAGCTTATTGTCGGCTGGCCGACCGCTGCGTAGATGAGTGAAAGCGTTGGAAAATCCGGTGCGGGCGTCCACCTCCAGCAGCAGATCCGTGATGCGGATCGCAGGCAGGCGGCTTTCAACCTTTGCCTTCAGCGACTTCGCGATGTCCGGAAACAACGCCTTGTGCGGCGTGACGCTGAAGCCTGCTCCGGTCAATTCGACATCGTCGAGTTCACCGGCGGCAGCCAAACGGGAGAGATCCGCTAGTCCCTCGTTCAGGACCCGGCGCTGCTGACGGAGATACGTCTCGACGTCGGTATCAACGGCGATCGGAAGCGGCCCTTCCTCACGCATCAGCTCGAACGTGGGCGCGGGAATGAGAAAGCTTTCGAAAGACTGGAAGCGTTTGGCGCCCTCCACCCAGACATCGCCCGCATCGAGCCGGCGCTTTAATTCGCTGAACAGGCAAAGTTCATAGGCCCTGCGATCGACCTTGCCGTCCTGCAGGATCAGTGGCACCCAACCTTTCGGAGCGAACGAAATTGGGGCTTTGTCCGGTATCGCCCTTTTGCCGGCACGATAGAGATCAGTGACCACGGATAGTGCCCGCAACAGATTTGCCGCCACGGCGTGGCCGCGGAAGACGAGGGTGGAAAGAAACTGCGGCGCAAGTTTCCGGATTGTCGGATAGCGCTGGAGCATGTCGACTTTGCCATCGATGACATCAGGGGCAATCAGCGTATAGACTGCCTCGACACTAAGCGTGAAGGCAGGCCAATGAATGGCCCTCTCGATCGCGCCGGCGATGTCCTCGCCTTTCTCCCTCGCCTCGATGATCGCGTGGCAGACTTTGGATACATCCTTCAGCGGTTTCTGCACCTCCCGAACTGACCGCGTCACACGAGCGGCCGCCCGATTGTCGGCGCGCCGGGTCAGGATGCCCATGATCTTCTTGAACATGTCGATGGCGCAGTCGGTCAGGTGACGGGAAAGATGCAACACCGTCGCGGCCAGGACAGCGTGCCGGCGTTCGGGGGTGAGATCGCGCAGATGCTGTGCGCTCATACGCATGCCCTCCGCGGTAAATTCGTCAAAGACCTTGACCGGAACCCGCTCCATCAAAGTCGCAGACAGATTCAGCGACCGCAGAAAGCGAATTCGCTCGGCAATTCTATCGAGGTTGGCGGCTGCTGGTGACAATGCAGGCGTTCTCGCCCAGGCAAGGACGGTCACGCTCGTCTCTTCACGCGGATCGAGAAGCTTGTCGAGATCGAGCTTCTGACCCTCGGATAGCCCTCCAGCCAAAGCCCGGTGGGCGATACGAACGCCGCGCCGGATTGCCACATGAATGATGGCTTCAAGCGCCGATCGCGGAGGCAGGAGAATTCTCCGACGCCGCAACTCCTCAACCACCATGTCCGCCAATTTGTCGGCTTGGCGTACTGTTTGAGCCGCCGGTGTCAGCCAACCGGTCAACACTCGCACATCAGATGGGGCAAATGGCCGAATCTGCATTCGATCGAAAAGCAGAATGAGATGTTCGCGCCGCGTCTGCGGCCGCTCGAAGTAGCGATCGATCTCGCGATGATCGACACCGATCTGCCTTGCCAGAAACCGGAGGACGCCGAGCGGCAGAACCTCGCCATCCGCAAGTGGTCGTCCCGGATACCGCAGCGTGGCCAGGACACAGGCAAGACCCAACCGGTTCGAAGCCTTGTTCTGTCGCATGATGAGATCGAGGTCGGATCGGTCCAGCGTGTAGTGTTTGGCAACCTCCCTTTCGTCTTCCGGAATGGTTGTCGCCTGCTGCCACCATGTTTCGCTCAATATTACCCTTCGCGCCATGCCTCGATATCCCAGTAAAGTTGATGAAAATGCAGCGAACTGGAAAATGCCTGTCCGACAAACGACCGTTTGGCGGCGTCCACAAGTTTTGTCCGCAAACATTGCCATTTAACGGCAAATCGGACATTGTCCGCATTGAACCAGAAAACGGACAAGTCGCACCTCATGACTGCGATCGGCTATGCAAGGGTCTCGACCGGAGAACAGGACACGGCGCTGCAGCTCGATGCCTTGCGGAAGGCAGGCTGCGAGAAGCTGTTCGAGGACAAGGCGTCAGGTGTAAAGACCGATCGGCCCGGTCTGACGGATGCTATCCGCTATTCACGTGACGGCGATACGCTGACGGTCTGGAAGCTCGACCGTCTCGGCCGATCAATGAAGCACCTGATCGAGATCGTCACTGAGCTGGAAGCAAAAGGAGTCGGCTTCCGCTCCATCACCGAGAATATCGACACCACGACATCGGGCGGTCGTCTGGTGTTCCACCTATTCGGGGCACTCGCGCAGTTCGAGCGCGACCTGATCCGGGAGAGAACGCGCGCTGGGCTGCAAGCCGCGGAGGAACGCGGCCGGCGCGGCGGCCGCCAGGCTGTCGTAACATCTGAGAAACTTGCCAAAGCTCGCCAGCATCTGGCGGCAGGCCTTAACGTACGAGAAGCCGCAGCGCGCCTGAAAATTGGCAAGACAGCGCTCTACGAAGCACTTAAAGCTGAGTAGCCGAATTGTCCGCCCCGGCGAGCATGCCAATACCGAATAGGAATCCCATGAATTCAAGCAATGGCATGATGAACTCTTTCCAGGGGCAGTTGAATGACGCCATCCGAGATGTGTACGCACCCACCGGAATGAAGGTAACGCATCCAGCGCAACCCGAGGCCGAAAGCGCGGAGTACGGAGCTTGCCGCGTTGGTCTCGACGGTTATACCGTAGCTTTCCGGGTCGCCAAAACGACGCCGACCAAGATCGGCCAGTTCGTGACAATCTGGAAACGGCCGACGCCGGACGGTGAAATCGCTCCGCTCGATATCACGGACGACGTGCAATTCGTTGTGATCAGTGTCGCTGGCGCAGTCCATCGCGGGCAGTTCATCTTCAACCAAAAGATCCTGCTCGCAAAGGGCATCATGTCGCGCAACGGCAAGGGTGGAAAGAGAGCAATTCGTGTGTATCCGCCGTGGAGCACCCCAACGGCGAAAGACGCGATACGAACACAGCAATGGCAGACGCAACACTTTCTACCTCTCGCGGCAGATGGAACTGCTGAATCATCGGAGTTGGTACGAAAACTCTTTCAAATCTAACGCCTTCAGAAATGGAGTTCTCACTCTGTTCTCAAATGTCGGACAGATTGGATACTTTCGTGTCGTGACGCCTGGTAGGGCTTTTGAACTTCGTCGGGAATGTCGCTCAGTGCCGGCGGAAGGAGGCTGGCCCCGATATTGTAAACGAGAGTCTCGACCTCGCGGGCTCTTTCGCGGATTTCTTTGCTTTCGTCGCCGCCGATCTGGATGAGCTGGGCCTCCGCTTCCGGCCGGGTGATGAAGCGAATGTCATCGATCTCGCGCTGCTTGTTGGCTGTCAGGGTCCGGATCAGCCCCAGGATTGCCCGCGCCTGGATGAGCGATAGGACGAGTTTGGTTTTCACCGCCGGCTCGTAGGGCAGTTCCCAAAACTCCCTGTATTCGGATTCCATCGGGATGCGGATCGCGGCAACGAGTGGCTTTTCCCCGTCGGCGAACCGGGCAGCGCTCAGGGCAGCAGCCAAAGCCCGATTACCTTGACTGCTCTGGTCCTGAAGAATGGACTCGATCAGGCGAAATTCCACCAACGAAGCCATCATGGTCTTTCCGGTTCCGGGGCTTCCGATAACCCGCACGGGAAAATCCAGGAGATCGTTCACCCGTCGGTGGTTGGCGATGAACGTTTTGATGGGCTCCGGGCTGGTAATCGCAAGAAACGCGGTTGTATCACGGATATATTCAGTCGCTCGGCGGAGGAAAGGGTTCATGTCCAGGTCTATCCGTGACGGTCTCGGCGTCGAAAGAGTGGTTGCATGGAATGGTGACCGCGCTCCGCTTCAGTCTCGGCCCAGAGCAACGGAATGCTGTTATTCGGCGTGTTGTGATCCATGATCAGGGGAAGAGCGCAATCCGCATAGCCGAGCTTGATCGTTGATTTCTTGGCGGCGTTGAGGTGTTCTTCCAGCCGCTTGTCGAGCCCTGGATCATGGTAGCGGTCACACAGATCGAGGATCCCTGCGTCGGTGTCTCGTTCAAGCTTGAGGTTTGCAGGCAACCGGATGCCTTCACTGACCGAAACGCTCCCGAACACCTTGTCCTCCCAATTGTCGCGCGCGAATGCGATGCGCTCGTCGAGACTCGTTCGCGCCTGGTCGGTCGAGATATAATGGTGGATATGAAGAGCGAAGTTTTCAGCGAGTGGAAATTTGTCGTTCAGGTTTTTCCTGGCAACGCGGACCGCTTTGTTGAATTTTGCAAGTTTGCCATCCCATTTGCCATCCTCCTCCTGGCGGATGAACGTGGTGCCGGATCCCGTGAAGTCCTCGATCAGGTAAACGCTGTCGAACTTTGCTGCTACGCCCGATGCCTTTTGAAGTTTGCCGCCGAGACTTGTCCACTTTTCGTCGTCGACGGTCAGCGTCGTGATGACCTGCTCCTGGTTTAACCTGCCGACATTTGCTCTGCGAAGAATATCCATGCGGCTGCCATCGCTCATGCCGACGAAGAGTGTCGAGCGGAGGCGCTTGTTGAAGGCATCCGTGCCTTCGCGGGTGCTCCAGACCTCGTAGGGCTTGATGCCGAGCTGCTGAGCTACAACTTTTCGAAGATGGGGCGTGACGACTTCTGGCACAAAGATCTCGATCAGACATTGCAGCTCAGCAGGTGATATGTAGACGAGCCGTCGCTTGAAAAAGTCGTAGGCGGTTGGTCTGTCGGCCTTATCGAATTGCTTCAGCCAGACGGCGAGGCTTTCGATGAAACGAACGCCGGCCCGGAAGTCGGCATAGCCGTCATATTTGATCGATGACATCATCTTCAGCCATGCGTATTCCCGGTTCGCCGGGCTTGTCTCACCCTCTTCCCATCCCATCCCATCCCATCACCTCAGCGATGAGATTCAATGCCATGCTGTTTGCCAAACAAGCCTCCCGAGCGCCTTGGCCAGAAATCTAGAAATGAAGACAAGAATCAGCAAGAATACTTACATGATCATTACATTCTGCAACCAGGAAGCGCACGCGATTTGATTGGCCCGAGGGGCGATTGGCGTCGGAATCCGCAGAGGTGCGGAAGCGGCGCTACAAGACAGGGTAAAACCGCATGAGCAATTGGCGACCCGTCACCAGTGCAATGAGGCTTAACAGGATCAGGATCGAGGAGATGGCGAGCAAAACTTTCAGCAATGCCGGCTGAGGCCCATTGCAAAAAAAAGCGAGACGATCTGCAATAAGAACTCAAACACTTGTTGATTATTTCCTAGTATAGCCCTGAGTTAGGATAATACTCAGAAAATGCCCGGGGTCACTTGCGAGACGATCAGTTGGCCACCATGTTTTTTGTATCTGAGAATGCAGGTGTCGGCGATCGAATTTGGGGGGTGTTCATGTGGCATGAAGTGAATTTTGGGAAGTGGTCGGATAAGCCGAAAACTTTGCCGCAGATTTTAGTTTCAGATCCTGACTGGTTCTTCTGGGCGGTTGAAACCGGTGTCTTCGCCAGCCGCAAAACACTTGCGGCCGAGGCGGAGGTACTAAACCGTCGCGCACGAGCGATCAAAATTCCCGCAGGCCAAGCTCCAAAGGATTGTGTTCGGTATTGGATAAGCCACGATGGCAAATTCTCGGACATGGAGCTCATAGAGGCATCTCAACCTGCTCATACCGGATCAAGCTCTGAAATTCGCCGCGACAGCCTCAATCTTTACGCACCGAGGGCCATCAAAGATTACGACAAGCTTGGCTGCAAACTCTTGCTGAAGAGCTTTAAGTATTATTGGTTCGGGGGAAAGGCGTTCACCAAAGTCAAGGTAGAGGCGTTTTTTTCGGATCCTACAAATTTTGTGAAGCCTTGACGGATAGTTTCCGGCTGGTGTTGGAATGACGCTCTACGCCGGTGCTATCTTGGGCTAAAGGAGTAAGATGTGTGCCCAGCCAGCTTGCCGATTGCAACAGCGTTCGGCACTGAGTTTTATATCCATGAAACGGAAATTATTACGGATACTCAGTATGGTGCTCTCATTAGGAATTGGCGGGTCGACGGTTCGAGTCCGTTCAAGGCGATGGATCTGGATTGGCCACCCGCTGCGAGTGGTATCGCGGCGCGAAGTACTCTATCCAGCCGTGGGCCTTCCTCAACCCTGGTTGAACCGCGCGATGAACTGGTCGAAGCGCGTCGCTGACGCCGCCTCGAAACAGCTCCTGCGGCAAGCCTCCATCATTGATCCGACCTTGTTCCAAGAAAACGATCCGGCTCGATACGTCCCGGGCAAACGCCATTTCGTGGGTCACGACTAGCATCGTCCGTCCCTCAGCCACCAGTCTTGCATGACTTTCAACACCTCCCCAACAAGCTCGGGATCGAGGCCGGACGTAGGCTCGTCGAAGAGAAGGACCCGCGGCTTCATGACCAGGGCGCGGGCGATTGCCGCTCTCTGCGGGCTTGCTGCAAATTTTCTGCAGAGTCAGAATGCCCCCTATCTCGCCGGCCTTATGCTTTGTTAACCTTTTGCAGTCCGAAGAGGTGCCCCAGTAGATCGCTCTGATCGTTGATGGTCCACTGGTCGGAAAAGCCCAGGCCCTTCTTCAGCCAGAGCATCGCTTCCAATCCGGCGATTGTCCGCCGCGCCGTTTTGAAGGATTGGAAGTCGCCGATCTTGGGCATGTTCTTCTTAACCCGAAAATGGTCACCAGATCCTGCTTGGCCATACCAAGATTGAGAACATAGTCAGCTATCACGGCGTCGACATTGAGGATGCACTGGAACTGGCCGAGCGAACTGAGATATAAAGGGAGGCGGCCCTGCATGCAGGCGGTGGGGCCGCTCGCTTTTGCTGTGACAGGGCCTCCCAAGATTCGATCTGCTTTGCGCCCGCATCTCGTTCGTTCAGTTGCCCTGAGACATATTTGAAAGTTGCCATGTGAACCTCGCTCGCGAGTTCGCATCCTTTCAAATTGCCGTAGCGCTATGATCAAGAAACAGCAGTTTTATGCGACTTGATACCCTCGAGGATCGCATGAACGCCGTCGAGGAACAGATCATCCTGTGAGCAATTGGTGTAGTTGCGGAAGGCGGACGCGAGCAGCGACAGGTAGGTTACCCCTTCGTACGTGAAAGAGGGCGGATGCTCCTTCTCTTCCTTTTCCTCTCTCTCAAGGGAATGCCGGACGTTCTGTATCTATACTTTGTCCAACTCCGCCTGCAGCGTCCGGCGCATTTCGGCGGCGACGTCGGCAAGCGTGGCAATGACGCGTTCCGCCAGCCGTGAGCGGCTGCTCTTGGCCGGGCGCCAGACGACCACCGAATAGGGAACGCTCACACCGAGCCGACGAAGCACGACACCCTTGCCGATGTGGTTTTCGGCGGTCAGCGGATTGATGATCGAGACGCCGAGCCCGGCGGAAACCATGGAGCAGACGCTGGCCGCCGTCGTCGTTTCCACCGCGTAGCTGCGGATGATCCCTGCCTCGAAGAAGATATCGTCCAGCTTTCGCCTGTAGGGGTCGTCCTGGGAGAAGTAGACGAAGGGCTCGTTGTTGAAATCCTCCGGCTGCAGGACCTTTTTTCCGGCAAGAGGGTGGCCGATCGGCAGTACGCAGACCAGTTCGCCGACCTCGGTATGCTGGCTGATGACGCCCTGCTGTTCGAACCGTCCCTCGGTGACGCCGAGATCGAAGACGGTGGTCGATACCTCGTGCTGCAGGGAAAGCTCTTCCAGCGAGTGGAGGGAGAGATGCACAGCCGTGCGGCTCTTCTGCAGCCGCTGCGCGACGCGGGGCATGATCGATTCGGCGAAGGCCGGAATGGTGGCGATCCGGAAGTTCGCGGCGCTGTAGGTGCGGATCGCGGAAGCCGCGCGGCTGATCTCGTCCATGCCGACGAAGGACCGGCGCACCACTTCATGCAGCAGCAATGCCTGGTTGGTCGGCGTCAGACGCTTGCCGAAACGCAGGAACAGATCAAACCCGATCCGCTGCTCCACCTCCCGCAATTCGCGACTGATAGTCGGCTGCGATGTCCCAAGGGCGGCCGCTGCCGCGGTCACGCTCTTGTTGACCATGACCGCGTTGAAGACCTCGATCTGGCGCTGGTTGAGACGCATGCCCCGGCCCTTCCTTTCGCAGCCCGCAGCCGGGATCCCGCTCTCATCCGATCGCCTCCCGTGCGGAACTGATAAATATCAGTATACGTCCTTTTTCATATATCAATTCTGAATAAGCCGGCGCCAGTATTTATTTCTCAAGCATGACGATATCTGAAATCACTTACCCGTCCGCCGGTCAGACAGGCCGACATTCGTGATGGGATGACACGACAATATGGCAATATCAAACCCCAGGAAGATTAAGCCAAACCAACAGGAATGGTTTCACTACCGCGCCGGCGAACTCCATGTGGAAAACCTCTGTCTCAACGACATCACCAGAGAGGTTCCGACCCCGTTTTACTGCTACTCGGCAGAGGCGATGCGCTGGGCTTATTTCGTTCTTTCCGATGCCCTTCGCCCCATCGGCGTTTCCATCTGTTTTGCGGTGAAGGCGAACAGCAACATCGCGGTGCTCAGACTGCTGTCGGAACTCGGCTGTGGCATGGACATCGTGTCGGGCGGCGAACTGGAACGGGCGCTGGCCGCCGGCGCGCCGTCGTCGCGGATCATCTTTTCCGGCGTCGGCAAGACGCGGGCCGAAATCGCCCACGCTCTCGAAACCGGCATTCACCAGATCAATGTCGAATCCGCTGCCGAGATCGAGGTGATCGCAGAGATTGCCCGGGCGCTCGGCACGCGCGCCACCATTGCGCTGCGCGTCAATCCGGATGTCGACGCCAAGACCCATGCCAAGATCACCACGGCCACGAAGGATAGCAAATTCGGCATCGCGATCGACGACATTCCCGAACTCTACGCAAAAGCCGCCGCACGGCCGGAACTCGACGTGCAGGGGCTCGCTGTGCATATCGGCTCGCAGGTCCAGGATCTCTCTCCCTTTCGCCGCGCCTTCGCCTCCATGGCGGAGCTCGTGACGGCGCTTCGCCAACATGGCCTTGAGGTTCCGCGGCTCGATCTCGGCGGCGGCATCGGCATAGCCGTCGGCGACAATCCGGGGCCGGATATCGCCGAATATGCCGCGATCATCGCCGAGACCGTCGGAAATCTCGGCTGTCATCTGACCGTCGAGCCTGGCCGCTGGCTGGTTGGTCGCGCCGGTCTGCTGGTGACCGAACTGCTCTACCTCAAGGACGGTCAGGACGGTCCCATCGCCATCGTCGACGCGGGCATGAACGACCTCATGCGCCCCGCGCTCTACGATGCCAAGCATCCCGTTCTGCCGTTTCACCAGGTGAAAGGGGCGGCTGCATCGCCTCGCTACAGGATCGTCGGGCCGATCTGCGAAAGCTCGGATGATTTCGGCGCCTATGAGGGGCTTGGCGAGCTGAAGGCCGGCGATCTCCTGACGTTCGACTGTGCCGGGGCTTACGGCGCCTCGATGGCATCAACCTACAATTCGCGCGATCTCGTCGCCGAGATCCTGGTGGATGGCGATCACTTCCGCACCATCCGCCGCCGGCAGAGCATTCGCGAAATGCTGGAGCTGGAAGACGCCGGTGATTGGCAGAGCGGTTCTGCCCCGGCGCGTAAGGCTGCCGGCTGAACATCTTGCACGGCCTGCCCCAGACAAGGGCGGGCCGTGAACCGTTCCGGTCCGGAACGGGCGCAGAGGCGGGCAAGCAAGGCGCCCTCATCTGCGAACTGGGGAACGAACAAAGAAGAAGGAGAACTGAATGCTCGATAAACTGAAACTCCTGGTCACGACCGGTCTTCTCGGCCTGACCCTGATGTCGCCGGCACTCGCCGCCGACCACACGCTGCGGATCGCCTATACCGAAGATCCGAAGACGGCAGACGTCCAGAAGACCTCTGACGCCTACACCCTCCCGCTCAACATCTTCGACCGGCTCGTCGAAGCCGAAACCAGCGGCCCCGGCCAGTCCAAGCTCACGCCCGGCCTCGCCGAGAGCTGGGACGTGTCAGAAGACGGCAAGACCTACACCTTCCACCTGCGCAAGGGCGTGCTGTTCCACAATGGCGAAGAGCTGAAGGCCGACGACGTCGTCTTCACTTTCGACCGTATGCTGGACCCGAAGACCAAGGCGCTCGGCACCGACATCCTTGATTTCATTGATGGCGCCAGCGAGCGTCTGGACGGAACCGCCGCGACCGTCCGCGGTCTGCAGGCCGTCGACGATTACACCGTCAAGATCGTCCTCAAGGAGCCCTATGCCGCGTTCATCGCGCTGATGGCGAGCCCGCAGGCCTCGATCTTCAATCGCAAGTTCACCGAACCGCTCGGCGACCAGTTCGGCCTGTCGCCGGAGACGACCAACGGCACCGGCCCGTTCATTCTCACGGAATACAACCTGAATGACAGCCAGGTGATGGAAGCCAACGAGAACTACTACAAGGACCGGCCGAAGCTGGACCGGATCGTGGTTCGCGTCGTGGCCGACGCCGAAACCCTGCGCATGCTGTTCGAATCCGACGAGCTTGACGTCTTCGACGTCGACTACGCCACGACGCAGCTGCCCTACTTCCTCGCCAGCGACAAGTGGAAGGATCAGATCCGGTCCGGCCCGCGCGTCGGCATCTATTACTACCACATCAATCAGGCGCTGAAGCCCTTCGACGACGTCCGCGTTCGCAAGGCCTTCCAGATGGCAATTAACCGCCAGGAAATCCTCGAGAAGAACTTCTACGGCAAGGGCATGATCGAAAACGGCGTCATGCCGCGCGGCGTGACCTGCTATGCTCCGGCGACCCCGATCGAGTACAATCCGGAAAAGGCCAAGCAGCTTCTGGCCGAGGCCGGCTATCCGGATGGTGTCGACATCAACCTTACTCAGGTCAGCAGCTGGTCGTCGAAGTGGTCTGACATGAACCAAATCATCCAGGCCCAGATCAAGGCGTCCGGCTTCAACGCCCAGATCAAGATGATGGACGAGTCTGCTTATTTCGACGCCCGCAAGGCGGGCACCGTCGACAACTATACGCAGACCTGGTCGGCCGACTTCAACGATCCGGACAACTTCTTCTACACCTTCTTCTCCAAGAGCGGCACGGCTGTGCGCGGCTACAACAACAACGATCCGGAAGTCTTCGCAGCGCTCGACAAGGCGCGCACGATGACCAATGCAGAAGAACGTTGCGCCCTCTACCAGAAGATGAACGAGAAGATCGTGCAGGAAGATGCGGCCTGGGTACCGCTGTTCAGCCTCGATCACACCTATGTCGTTCAGCCGCGGGTGAAGAACTTCACCGTTCCGTGGAACGGCTGGAGCGACATGAGCTACTACGAGATGGAAGTCGAGTAAGACCTATTGCGCGGCGGATCTCGTTGGAGACCCGCCGCCTCCGCCTGCTCTCGTCCATCCTTCCCGGTTCCTTTAAGCCCGCACCGGTGCGGCCTTCGATCCGGCGACCGACCATGAAAGAAAACCCACCGATGCTGATGTTTGCCATAAAGCGCATCGCGGCTTCGATCCCCGTTCTGATCGGCATCACGGCGCTGCTCTTCGTCATGCTGAACGTCATTCCGGGCGATCCGATCGCGCTCCTGATGAAGGAGCATGCGAGCCCCGAGGTTATCGAGCGCGTGCGCGCCCAGATGCATCTCGACGATCCGCTCATCACTCGCTACTTCCGCTTCCTCGCGGGCGCGGTGCAGGGCGATCTCGGCATGTCGATCAAGCTGAACCGCAGCGTGACGACGCTGATCCTCAACGCCTTCCCGAACACGCTCTATCTGGCGGTCTGTGCGGCCATCGTCTCATGGGTGATCGGCATCCCGGTGGGGGTTCTCTCGGCCGTGCGGCGCGATTCCGCGCTCGACCATTTCTTCATGGGCTTTTCGCTGCTCGGCGTTTCCATGCCGATCTTCTGGTCGGCGCTGCTGATGCAATACATCTTCGCGCTCAAGCTGAAATGGCTGCCGGTTTCCGGCTTCTACGGCTTCGAATACGTCATCATGCCGGCCATCGTGCTGGGCTGGAGTTCGGCGGGCGTGATTGCGCGCCTCACTCGCTCGAGCCTTCTGGAAGTCATGCGGCACGACTATATCCGCACCGCCCGCGCCAAGGGCCTGCGCGAGATCAAGGTCATCATGCGCCATGCGCTGAAGAATTCGCTCATTCCGGTGGTGACGATCATGGCGATCCAGGTGGCGAGCCTGCTTTCCGGCGCGGTCATCACCGAGGCGATCTTCGGCATTCCGGGCGTCGGCCGTATCTCCGTCAACGCCATCCAGGCACGCGACATGCCGCTCCTTCAAGGGTCGGTTCTCTTCGCCACGGCGCTGGTCATTTTCGGCAATCTGGTGGCCGACATGCTCTATTCCGTTCTTGATCCCCGCATCCGTCACCAGATGAAGGGAGGCGTGAAATGACCGAAGTTACCGCAGTTTCGGACGAGATCATCGAAAGCGTGGAAAGCGACAGCTTCCTACACGATACCATCCGGGTCTTCCGCAAGAACAAGATGGCGATGGTGGGCCTGATCCTCGTTAGCACCCTCTTCTTCGTCGCCTTCTTCATCCCGATCATCAGCCCGCACGACCCTTACCGGGTGGCGCTCGATGAGCAGTTCCTGCCGCCGTCTTCCAGCTACTGGCTCGGCACCGACAATTTCGGCCGTGACCTTTTGACCCGCATTCTCTATGGCGCGCGCATCTCGCTTCTGGTCGGCATCGTGCCGAGCTTCATATCGCTGATGATCGGCGCTGTCATGGGCATCGTCAGCGGCTATTACGGCGGCAAGATCGATTTCATCATCATGCGGCTTGCCGACACGATGATCGCGTTTCCCTCGCTGCTGCTGGCCATGGTGGTGATGTATACGCTCGGGGCCAACCTCTTCAACATCTTCATCGCGCTCAGCCTCGTTGGCTGGGCAGGCGTCGCGCGCGTGGTACGCTCCCAGACGCTGGCGCTGAAGGAGAAGGAATTCATCGAGGCTGCCCGCGCCGTCGGCACCACGCGAGCGAAGATCATGGTCCGCCACATCTTCCCGAACATCGTGCCGACGCTGATCGTGCTCTTCTCGCTCAGCATTCCCGAGGCGATCATGTGGGAATCGAGCCTCTCCTTCCTCGGCGTCGGGGTTCAGCCGCCGGAAGCGAGCTGGGGCCTCTTGGTCGCCAAGGGCAAGGAATACCTGTTCGCTTCGCCGCTCGTCGCCATCATGCCCGGCGTCGCGATCCTGATCACGGTGCTCGCATTCAATTTCATCGGCGACGGTCTGCGCGACGCGCTCGACCCCTACATGAAGGACTGAGGCCGTGACGATGACAGATCAAAACCAGTTGCTCAGCGTGCGCAACCTGCGCACCGATTTCCGCAGCCATCGCGGCGCGGTGCGGGTGGTGGACAACGTGTCCTTCGATGTCGGACGCGGCCGGATCATCGGCCTCGTCGGGGAATCCGGCTCCGGCAAGAGCGTCACCTCGCTCTCGCTGATGGGCCTCGTGGCATCGCCCTCGGGCCTTGTTACCGCCGACAGCATCATGTTCGACGGGAGCGATCTGACAAAGCTCACCCCCGACCAGCTGCGCCACAAGCGCGGCCGCGACATGTCGATGGTCTTCCAGGAGCCGATGACCTCGCTCAACCCTGTCCGCACCATGGTGCAGCAGGTCGGCGAGCCGCTGTCCATTCACGCGGACCTCGGCCGGCGCGCCATTCGCGAGAAGGTGCTGCACATGTTCGAGACGGTGGGCATCCCCGAACCCGCCGCGCGTCTCGACGCTTATCCGCACGAGCTTTCGGGCGGCCTCCGCCAGCGTGCGATGATCGCCATGGGCCTCATCTGCGAGCCCAAGCTGCTGATCGCCGACGAGCCGACCACGGCGCTCGACGTGACCACGCAGGCCCAGATCCTGCGGCTGATGGTGGCGCTGCGCGACCGGATCGGCACGGCGATCATCATGATCACCCACGATCTCGGCATCATCGCCGAGATGTGCGACGAGGTGAACGTGATGTATGCGGGGCAAATCGTCGAACAGGCGGATGTCTTCGACCTCTTCGACCGGCCGTCGCATCCCTATACCCGCGGCCTGCTCGCCTCGATCCCGAAGGCGACGGAGAAGCGCACCGGCGAGCGCATGAACAGCATCAAGGGTGTCGTGCCCAATCTGGCCAAGCTGCCGCAGGGCTGTCGGTTCCACCCCCGCTGCGGCGACGCCATGCCGATCTGCAGCGTAAAGTCGCCGGAACTCGTCGATCTAGGAAAAGGCCACAAGGCCCGCTGCTGGCTCCACGACAAACAGGGAGCCGCGGCATGAGCGAAGTCCTCATTTCCACCGACCAGCTGACCAAGTATTACCGCATGAGCGCGGGCTTCTTCGGCTCGCGCGACAAGGTGATCCGGGCCGTCGACGGCGTCAGCCTCGAAATCTACGAGCGGGAAACCTTCGCGCTGGTCGGCGAATCCGGCTGCGGCAAGACAACCCTCGGACGTGCGATGCTGCGGCTGGTGGAGCGTACCGCCGGCAGTATCAACTATCGCGGACAGGATCTTCATTCCCTCGATGAAGGCTCGATGCGGGCGCTGCGCAAGAAACTCCAGATCGTTTTCCAGGATCCGTTCGCATCGCTCAATCCGCGCATGCGGGTAAAAGACATTCTGGCCGAACCGCTAAGGGCGCATGCCTACGGAACCGAGGCCAAAATCGAGGAACGCTGCCAGGAACTGCTCGAAGTGGTAGGCTTGCGGCCGCACCTGATGCGGCACTATCCGCACCAGTTCAGCGGCGGCCAGCGACAGCGCATCGGCATTGCGCGAGCGCTTGCCAACAACCCGGAATTCGTCGTCTGCGACGAGGCCGTGTCGGCGCTTGACGTGTCGATCCAGGCGCAGGTGCTGAACCTCCTGCGCGACCTGCAGGAACAGCTCAAGCTTACCTACCTGTTCATCACCCATGACCTGAGCGTTGTCAGGCAGTTTGCCGACCGCATCGGGGTGATGTTCCTCGGGCGGCTGGTGGAAGTGGGGACCACGGAGGAGATTTTCGCGAATCCGCGCCATCCCTATACCATGTTCCTGATTTCGGCCGTGCCGCGCGCCGATCCGCATCAGCGCAATCGCGAGCGCCCCGTGCTGGTCGGCGACATTCCGAGCCCGGTGAACCTGCCGGGCGGCTGTCGCTTCCACACGCGCTGCCCCTATGCCAAGGATATCTGCCGCACGGAAGATCCGGCGCTGGTGACCGTGAACGGCCGGGGCGTCGCCTGTCATTTTCCGCTGGGCGAGTGAACCCGGCGGTATCGAGAAGCAAGGGAAGGAGAGAGACTTGGACCTGATCGTGAAGAAGACCGGCGACGAGTTGTGGGAAGCCCGTCATGGCGACCGGAGCTGGCGCTGCGCCGTCGGCCGCGGCGGTATTCATCTCGAAAAGAACGAGGGCGATGGTGTGAGCCCCGTCGGCTGCTGGCCGATCCGGCATGTCTATTACCGCGCCGACCGCATGGAAAAACCCGCGACCGCCCTGCCCTGCCAGGCCATCGACCGCCTCGACGGCTGGTGTGACGAGCCTTCCGATCCGCAGTATAACCGCAAGGTCCGGCTTCCCTATGCGGCAAGCCATGAGGAACTCTGGCGGGTAGACGAGGTCTACGACATCGTCGTGGTGCTCGGTCACAACGACGATCCGGTGGTACCGGGCGCCGGCAGCGCGATCTTCCTGCATCTTGCGCGCGACAACTATTCGCCGACGGCGGGCTGCGCCGCGCTTTCCCGCGAAGACCTTTTGGAATTTCTGGCCAGGGCCGAACCGTCCGTCAGCCTCTGCTTCAGCGACGCGGCCTGATCCCGCGTCGCATTCACCCTTCACTACACTTCCTCGATAGATATCCGGATACCTCGTCATGGCGACGATTGACACTGCCGCGCTCGAACGGGCGCTGAACCTTCTTCCCTCCCGCTGTAAGGGTCCCGGAGGCGTGGCCGGCGTGGTGAAGGATGGAAAGATCGTCGCGCGGCGCGCATGGGGTTTTGCCGACACCTATCGCCGGCTGCCGATGACGGCGGCGACGCGCCTGCCGATCTGCTCGATCTCCAAGCATTTCACCTGCGCGCTGCTGCTCGACCTGTTCGACGACCCCGCCTCGCTCGACGCGCAGGTCGCGGATTTCCTGCCGAATTATCGCGACCCGCTGCCGACCGTGGCGGAGCTTTGCCACAACCAGTCGGGCCTGCGCGATTACTGGGCGCTGACGGTGTTGCAGGGGGCGATTCCCGAGATGAGCTTTCGCCGGGAAGATGCGCTGTCGCTGATCGCCGGGTCGAAGACGGCGCACTTTCGGGCGGGCGCGCTCTATTCCTACAACAACGCCAATTTCCGCGTTCTGGCAGAGCTGATCGAGCGTGGAACCGGGCGGGACTTCGGGGAGCTTCTCTCCGAGTACCTGTTTGCGCCAGCCGGCATGAAGACGGCGGTTCTTTCTCCGGATGCGCGCCATCCGCTCGACGGCGTCATCGGCTACGAGGGCAATGACGAGATCGGCTTCCTGCCCGCCGACAACGGCGTCTACTGGTTCGGCGATGCCGGTATTTCGGCGGCGCTGGACGACATGCTGGCCTGGGAAGTCCATATCGATGCAACGCGGCAGAACCCGGAAAGCCTCTACAACAGGCTGACGGCACCCGTGACCTATGCCGATGGCTCGCCGGCGGATTACGGCTACGGTCTGCGCCGCGACAACTGGGCGGGCATGAAGATCACCGGCCACGGCGGCGGCCTTCGCGGCTTCAGTTCCTATCGCCTGCATGCCGCCGAGGAGCGGCTTTCGGTGGTGGTGATGTTCAACCACGACACCGGCACCTTCACCTCGGCGACCGCGCTGATGGAGGCGGCCCTCGGCATGCCGCCCCGGCCGGATGCGTCGGTGAGACCGGAGGGATGGGACGGGTTGTGGCTGGATGAGGAGCGCGGGCTCATCCTGCGCACCGTTCAGGACGCCACCGGCGTGAAGCTTTATTACAGCCCGTCGCCATCGCGGCTGACGGTCGGCACCGATGGCATCGCGCGCGGTCAGGGCCTACGGCTGGAAAGGGATGGCGAAGTGCTTGTCATGCACCGCAGCCAGGAAAACCTGCTTGTCAGGGCGCGGCCGCTCGCCCGCATCGACTATGCCGACGGCGGCGATATCGCCGGTCTCTACCATTCCGCGGAGCTGAATGCCGACCTTGAGATCGAGGCGCGCGACGGTGCGGTGCATGCACTCTTCAAGGGCATGCTGGGGACGGGCCCGATGGAGCGGATGTATCCGCTCGCCGAGCACGTCTGGATCGTCACGACCCGCCGTTCCATCGACGCCTCTCCGCCCGGGGACTGGACGGTCAGTGTGCGCCGAAACGCGGGCGGCAATGTAACCGGCCTGACCATCGGTTGCTGGCTGGCGCGCAACATCGATTATCACCGCGTCGAATAGGAAGGGTAAGCTCCGTTCGCCGAGCCCCGCCGTCACCGGACCGTCAGGCGACGATCGCGAGGCTATCTCGTCCGGGCCATGCGCTCGAACGTCCCGTGGGAAAGTTGCTTTGGTGAAACGAAGGGCGTTTCGTCGTTGGCGAAGCATCCCACTGGTTGTGCTTCCCGCATGCTCCTCGAACTTTTCCGCAAAGTACCGCTCCGTGTAGGAGAGGTTCTGCCGCTCGAAGCCGATGACCTTCTGGTCCCGCAGATCGGAGACGGAAACCTCGTCGAGACCAGCCAGCGGATTGTCCCTATCAGGGGCCAGCAGATTGCGCTCATATGCAATGGAGAAGAAGCGTAAGCGATGTGCCGCTGGCACCTTGGGGGAATTCTAAAGTCGATGTCGGCGGGCGCAGCCGTGATGGACGTGGCGGCCTGCGAGAGAAGCGCTCTGCTAGCCAGTTCGGAGGGTCAGTTGTGTATCCACACCACCGGCAATCTGTGCAGATTGGGAATTCGTTGCTACTGTCACCAGCATTATAAGCTGGGGAATTTGCTAGATGTATGTTGGTCGAATTATTGGAGTAGGTCGCAGTCAAAAAGGGGATTTAATCGCGGCATACCGGGTTTCAAGCAGGTCGTTTCCCAACAGGAACGTAGAACAGCTCGGTGACACTATGCGAATTGTCGCCCAACAAGGAAGCGCTGATGCAGCGTCCGACAGCCCATACATTGCCTATGAATGTCTCATTTGGAACTCTCGTTTTGCTGTTGTCAGTAATGGCACCCACACCAGGCCAATCTACGAGCGGCTAAAGGCGGGAAACGCCCCGCGAGATGCAATAGCGAGCGTTCTAGTAGGCTTGGACCGGGAGTTCGATCAGCACGATACGCCACGAATTTGTGGCCTGGTTGATTTGGCCGAAAACAGGCTTTGGCTCGGCAGCATTACCGCCACCAGCTTGTCCGTTATTCCAATAGAGACTCGGCCCGGCCAGCTCGCGTACATCACGACCTATGAGTTTCCACTACCTCGCACCGAGCAGATAGATCAGGACCTAGATGCCGTTGACCCAAATGCGGTCTGCAGCCATATCACCCGTGAATCGGTCTTCTCTCAGTTCGAAAACCCTGTTTGCGCGGCTTCCTGGATTGGGTCCACATCGGGACATAAGACCGCAACGTTCAACTCTATCGACTGATCGCAGGCAGCGAGATAGCTGTCTTGGGCCGACTCCGGGCTACATGTAAGCCGAGGTAGTGTTTGGCACGAGACATGTCACCGAAAATTCCACGGCAAGAGTTGCTCAATCCGGCTCTGTTTATGACAGTTGACGATGGCGGTGAGCGTGGCGGTGAGGTAGGTCAGCGGATCGACGGCATTGAGCTTGCAGGTTTCGACGAGCGAGGCGATGGTTGCTGACCTGCCACGGGTAATTTCCTCCAGAATTGACTAGAGTCCGGCCCATTTCTTGTCTGTGCCATTTTCTGTGTCCTACGCGAGGCTAGCAACCAGAGACGGCTCCAATCCCGATCCGAGGGCCGTTGAAAACCGGCGTTACTACGAAGGTCAGCAAATTTATCTCAGCAATTGCAAACCAGCAAAACGCGCCACTGTCGTCATCGACAATTCACTGATCGAGGCTCCCCAACTGCTGAATCTATGACTGTTAATGGCGCGTTCTCGCCACGGCAGCATTCGCTTCTAGCCCGAACTTTCGCCTGTTCCGGTTAGCGGCCTCGACGGAATGACTGCCGTGATTCCTTTGCAGAATCCGAAAAGCCCGGAGGCTTGTTTCTCACCCAAGTGACGAATGTCCGCACCGCAGGGTCTTCCACGATGGTTTCGATCGTGGAAAACTTCTTGGCGAGTTGCGCATCGGTAAAGATCGAATGTATCTGGTCGTGGCAGATACGGTGCAGGCGGACGGTTTTCTTTCCACCCTTGCTCTTGGGAACGAGATGATGCTCGTCTCTCTGATCCTCCGGGATGACGCGCTCGCACATCGGACAGAACACCGGCTCTGGCGTAGGCTCGTCCCATGAAGCTAGCTCATCTCTGTTCTTGCGGGCCAACGCTCGATATTTCCTGGTGTAGACCCCGGATGCTGTCCCCGAGGATAGGTGCTAGTGTCAATACGTGCACGCCAGTAGCACGAAACCGTCAGAACCGTATGGCTTCTTTTGGCGCGAGAGACCAACACCCTAGCTATGAAGGGTATGAATTCGCACAACCCCGACTTCAGGATTCGTTAACGAAATGCGCCCATTAGTTGTGAATTCTAGTTTTGCATTTCTTCCGGCCGGCATGATGCGCTGATCGGCAAATCCTTGTCTCGGTAGCCCATGACGGACGCCCAGGGACGCCTGTTTGAGGCCTCCGATGACCACCATTTCATCCAGCAGTGCAGCGCTTTCCATCCTGCAACAGACCTCGTCGCTTGCGGACCCGAAAAATCAGAGTGCTGCCGACACAATTCTCGACATCGTCTCCGGCCGCACCGGCAAGGTATCGAAAGCTGTCAATGATGCGCTTGATTCGGCGATAAAGGCCAGTGCGGAAGCGAAAAAGCCGCGGGAAGCCGGCGGCACGGTCTCCTCGGAGCTCTCGCAAGCGTCGCTGAGCGCGATGGACGCCGCCGCTTCCTACGGACTGCAGGGCGGCGGCCCGCAGATTGACTTTCGGCCCTACGAAGCGACCGCAGAAAACGCAAAGGGGTTCGCCGAGGCGATGGTCGGCGCAATGCAGAGCTACAACGAACAGTTTCATCTCGTTGCCGTCCCCACGCGAGAAGAGTGGACAGCTCGCGTACTGGCAGGGGAAGCCGATAGTATTGCCCGTGGCGCCGATCCAGAAGCCACAAAGCAGCTGACGGAAATCCGAATGAGCGACGAAGGTTATCGGAACCGTCTTGAGATTATCGACAGGATCAATAAGGCCACGCTCTTGCATGCCCAAGAGGCGTCGAAAGGGCTTGAATATGTTGTCGGCCATCTGTCCGACACGTTTGGCGTAAAGGCGCAGATCAGTTACAATGAAAAGGGCGAGGCGAAAATCGGCGCTTTCGACATATATTCCGGTAGTGGGCAAAAGATGCTCAGCTATGACGGTAATGGCGGCCTGACTTCATATGAAGCTGACGGCAACGTGTCAAAGTAAACCACAATAGGCAATCTCCTACAGAAAATCGAAAGTTTCACGTTCCCGCCGCCCCAAAGCGGCGGGAACCTTTGTGATTACGAGAACAGGCCAAATTCAAAACTTGAAGAGCCCAGCTGGGCTGCTGTGGCACCGATCACGGTTATATCGATTCCACCAACGGTCACGTGAGCATCCCCATTCGCATCGTCGGATATGGTCAACGCCGTGTAGTCGGCTGCGACGAGGGTGCTGAAGCGAATTACTTCCCCAACAAGATCGAAGTCGTAGATTATGCTCTGATCTGCGCTAGACGTTACCTGGAAGATATCAAGGCCATCACCTCCCCAGAGCTGGTTCGCACCCGCTCCGCCATCGAGAATATCATTATCGAGGCCCCCATAGAGTTGATCGTTACCACCTTGGCCATAAAGGGTGTCATTTCCGGCACCGCCATAAAGCAGATCGTTTCCAGAAGGGTTTGAGCTTACTGCCCAAGGATTGCTGAAAGTGTCGCCATATAGAATGTCATCGCCACTATTGCCTTCGAGGGTGTCGTTTCCTGCATCTCCCTCAACATTCTCTCCAAGCGTGCCGCCGGTGAAGTGATTATCGCCGCCGCGGCCATAGATTTTCGCACCGGGAGTTATGTAAGTGACATCGGAAAAATCGACATCCTCAGCGAAATATATCGGCATTGCACCTGACGTATTAAACTGGATGGATTCGACACCATGCAATCCGTCGTCGGCAATCATGACTGCGGTCCATGCGTAGCCAGATTTAGGAGCCACATAGATTCTGTCGTAACCGCTGCCACCGTTGAATGTGTCCCAGTTATTTCGAACTCCGCCGACACCTTCAGTTCCCCCGAGCTGGAACGTGTCGTTTGCGCCAACGGTGAAACGGTCGCCGTTGAACACATCAGCAGCGGTTGACCCGATTCCCCAAGAAGCCGAAATCCAATTTACTGCCATTTCGTAATCTCCCATCTCAGTTACCATTGGCCCTGCCAACAGCTGTCATGCCTCACCGGCGGAATTGCCCATGAGATTTTCCCGGCTTTATTCCGGAACTGGAAATCCCCTACGATCCCATTGGATTCGTTGAGCATGTAAATGCGCAGAAGAATTTGCATCGCTCACTCGCTCCGCATGGCGCGGGCGGCGTGGTCGGCGATCGGCTTCAACAGCCAGGACACGACGCTGCGCTCGCCGGTAAGCACGTAGGCTTCGGCAGGCATGCCCGGCTGCAATTTGAGACCACCGAGGACCTGCGGCCGGTCAAGCGCGATTCCTGCACGGTAAAAGGGCATGCCGCTACGCTCGTCGGCCTCCAGATCGGCCGACACACGCACCACAAGGCCGGAAAATTCCGGCGTGGTGTTGCGGTTGAAAGCGCTGAACCGGATCGTGGCGGGCTGGCCGATGGAAAGCTGGTCGATGTCGTCCGGCAGAACTCTGGCCTCGATGATCAGCTCAGCATCGCGCGGGACGATTTCCATCAGCGTTTCGGCGGGCAAGATGACGCCGCCGGTGGTGTGGATGGCGAGCTTGTGGACGAGGCCGGAAACGGGCGCACGCAGATCGATCCGCTGCAGCGCGTCCCCCAAGCCGACCTCCTGGCTCCGCAGCTCGCCTTGCCGGGCCTCCAGATCGCGAAGTTCGGTCGAGACTTCCGAGCGCAAAGCACTATCGATCTGGATTTTCTGCACTCCGATTTCCTCGATGCGCCCGCGGGTCGAGGCTACTTGTGCCTTGAGCTGGCCGAACTCGCCGTTCAGCCGCACGGCCTCGCGGCGCAGCATGTTGACCTGGGCGAGCGTCGTCAGATTCTGGGCAAACAGCTTCTCCTGGGCCGCCTGCTCGATGGCAATCAGGGCGATCTCGTCCTGCTTGGTCTGCATCTGAATGACCAGGCCCGAGACCTGTTCCAGCAATTGGCTTGCCTGTCCGTCCGGCCGCTCCTTCTGACCTAAGCGTTCCAGACGCCGGTCTGCGAACAACCGCCGTTCGGCAACCATAATCGCCTCTCGCGCCGGCAGGGCAAGACGGTCGACCAGCGCCTGGGGAACCGCAACCTCGGCGCTGCCGTCAAGCTCGGCGCTCAGGCGTGCCCGACGGGCATGGAGTTGATCGAGCGTGTCGCTGGCCGAGGTAAGATTGGCCTTGGTCACGGTGTTGTCGAGACGAACGAGCACCTGGCCCGCTTCCACCGCCTGCCCCTCCAGGACGCGCAGTTCGGCGACCACGCTCCCCGTTGGGTGCTGCACCGCCTTGACGTTGCCTTCCACCATCAGAATACCGGACGCGATAACGGCACCGGAAAGGCTGCTGGTCATGGCCCAGGTGCCGGCGGCGCCAAGAAAGAGGGCCGTCGCCAGCCCTGAGGCCAGCAGGTGACGGTTCACGGAGGTATGCAGGCGCTTGCGGATTGGGGGCGACATTATGGCTGGCCTTCGTTTTCGACAACGGTCAGCGCCGGAGCCGATGCAGCAGCCATTCTCCGGCGCGCGTTTTGCTGTTGGTTCATGTGTTTCAACACCTCATCACGGGGGCCGAACGCTTTTTTTGATCCTCCCTCCATCACGAGCAGCAGATCGATCACCGACACCACGCTGTTGCGATGGGCGACCACGAGGACGATGCCGCCACGGTCGCGAACCGAACGGATGGCGGTCACCAAGGCGATGTCGCCATCGGCATCGAGATTGGAATTGGGCTCATCCAGCACGACCAGAAAGGGATCGCCATAGAGCGCACGGGCGAGCGCCACCCTTTGACGCTGGCCCGCCGACAGAGCACCACCATTGCCGACCATGCGGGTATCGTAACCGTCGGCCAGAGCGACAATCATGTCGTGGGCGCCTGCCGCCTTGGCGGCTGCGACGATCGCCGCATGGTCGGCATTCGGTTCGAGACGGGCAATGTTCTCGCTGATCGTGCCTGCGAAAAAGTCGGAGACCTGCGGCATATAGCCGACGTTCCGGCTACGGGCTTCGGCCGGCCATTGGTCGAGGCTAGCGCCATCCAGGCAAACCTTACCTCTCTGAGCCGACCAGGCCCCGGTGATTGCCCTCACCAACGACGATTTGCCTGAGGCGCTTGGACCAATGATTCCCAGCACACTGCCGGCCTCCACCCGGAAACTGACATTCTGCACGGTCAGGCGCTGCTCAGCCGGCGGCGCAACATACAGGGCCTCGACGCTGAGCGAGCGGGACGGCTTCGGCAAAGCCGTCCGGGAGAACGCCTCCGGGAATAGAGCGAAGGATCGGTTCAGCCGTTTCCAGGATTGTTGCGCACTCAACAGCGAGCGCCAGTTGGCAACGAGCTGTTCCACCGGAGCGAGCGCCTTGGCGACGAAAATCGAGCCGGCGATGATCGCGCCGCCGCTCAGCTCGCCTTCGATCACCAGATAGGCGCCGAGGCCAAGCGATGCCGACTGGACGATGTTGCGAAGGGTCTTGGAAAGCCCGGCATAGAAGCTGGAGACGTCGCCGGCGCGGCGCTGCCCCTCGGAGACCCCCTCGGAGGCCGCATTCCAGAGCAAAGCCGCGCGCGGCGCCATGACGAGAGCCGCGAGGATCTCCGCATTGCGGCTGGCATCCTCACCGATCGCGTTGCGGTTGGACAGCGCCGTTGAAAACTCCGCCGTCAGCTTTCGCGTCCGCCAGCTTGCCGCGAGGTTCAGCACCATCAGCAAGACCAGGGCTGCGGTTGCCAGAAGGCCGATAGCGCTGTCGAGGAAGAAGCAGGCGGCAAGGTAGATCGGCAGCCAGGGGAGATCGAAGAAGGTGCTAGGTCCCGGTCCGGACAGAAAGGCGCGGATCTGGTCCATGTCCTGCGCGGGCTTCAACACGTCGCCATTGGATTTCAGCTTTAGTGGCGTGCCGGAAATGACCCGGAAGACTCGCTCGGAAAGGGAACTGCCGACGATGCCAGCAAGACGGGCGAAGATGCGCGACCGGATGGTATCGAGCACGCCCATGAAGGCGTAGAGCAGGATCGCCAGCAGCCCCAGAACCACCAGTGTCGGCACGCTTTTCGACGGAATGACCCTATCGTAAACCTGGAGCATGAAGAACGGGCCGGTGAGACCGAGAATGTTGACGATCAGGCTTAGGAACGCAGTACCGAAAAGCGCGCGACGCATAGGATCTCCGTCGAAAGGAGCGGCCGCAAAGACCGAAAGTCGCATCTAATGCGCAAACACTTCTGGATTGCACCCCTACATATCGGTAGTTATTCGCCGCATCGCATCTATATTTTTCGAGACAACAAGTGAAAGACGCTATTTAAGTTAGTACTTAATATTATAATCAGGCAATTATAAATTACATCAGAATATAACAAATATCATTTGTATGTATATTAACGGACAGGTTTTCATTGGAACCAGGCGGCGTAACTGTGCCTGTTGATTGTCGGGTGAGATTGATCCAGTTTTTCATTTTGCCCTGACCCGGCTCAACTCGAAAAATTTGTTTACATGCAGCTAGTTACGTCGGTATAGATGGGACGGCGCAAAGTGGAAAAATGGGTCAAATCCTGCTGAAATTCAACAAGCAATACGCTGCACAACAATCACGGCGACATGGCCGTCAGGCATGGACGGCAGCGATGAGGCGGCGGCAGGCATCTGCCAGGTTAGGCTCCTGAAGCAGCGCGCCGCCGATCCGCTCCCACACAAGAAGAGCCGTCGCAGCGTCCGCACCCCGCAAAAGGCGGGAGCTCCTCGGAGCATTGTGGCAAATCCGACAGTCGTCTTTGTTTGACAAGGGCGTTTTCGCGACCGCGACCGCTTCCGCTCTCGTCATAGGTCCGACTGGCGTTGCCGCGGTCTCCCGCCGTTTCGTTCGCAGGATTGTGGCAGCGGATGAGACGATCCGTCAGATCGTCTCATCCGGGAAGTCACAGGCTGACGATCGCGTCGATCTCAACGAGTGCGCCCTTGGGCAGGGCGGCGGCCTCGAAAGTGGTGCGTGCCGGGGCAACATTCGGAAAAAACTCGGCATAGGCGGCATTGACGGCGGCAAAGCTGCCGAGATCTTTCAGGAGGACAGTTGTCTTGACCACCTTGGAAAGATCGGCGCCGGCGGCCTTGGCAATGGCCTCGATGTTGCGCAGCGACTGCCGGCACTGGTCGACCGGATCGTCGGAGATGAACGCGCCCGTGATGGGATCGATCGGAAGCTGGCCGGAAATGAACAGGAGGCCGTTGGCGATGATGGCCTGCGAGTAAGGGCCGATCGCGGCGGGGGCTTCGGTTGTGGTGAGGGGCTGCATGTCTTGTCCTTTCATGTATCGGTCGGAATGGGTGTGCGTTCCGCCGGTCAGAGACCGGGGCAGTCGGATGGCAAAGCGAAGTCGCCGTGGTCGAGGAACCGGTCAAGCATCCGCCGGTAGGGGGCGATGTCGATCCTGTTTTCCTTCAGCCAGTCTGCATTGTAGAAGGTATCGGCATAGCGCTGGCCGCTGTCGCAGATCAGTGTAACGATCGAACCCGAGCGGCCCAGGCGCATCATGGTTGCCGCGATCCAGCACAGGCCGAAGAAGTTGGTGCCGGTGGAGCCGCCGATCTGGCGGAACAGGCGTTCGGACAGCACATGCGCCGCCGCGATCGAGGCGGCATCCGGCACGCGGATCATGTGATCGATGACGCCCGGCACGAAGGACGGTTCGACGCGCGGCCGGCCGATGCCCTCGATCCGCGATCCGCAAGCGGTGATCTGCATGTCGCCGGTGCGCCAGGCATCGTAGAACGCCGAGTTCTCCACATCGACGACGCAAAGCCGAGTCTCGAGGTTCTTGTAGCGGATGAAGCGGCCGAGCGTGGCGGATGTGCCGCCCGTGCCCGCGCTCATCACCAGCCATTCGGGGACGGGAAACTCCTCGCCTTCCATCTGGCGGAAGATGCTGTCGGCCACATTGTTGTTGCCGCGCCAGTCGGTTGCCCGTTCGGCATTGGTGAACTGATCGAGATAATAGCCGCCCGTCTGCTCGGCGATGCGTATCGCCTCGTCATAGACGTCGCCGGCCCGTTCCACGAAGTGGCACATGCCGCCGAAACTCTGGATCGCCTCGATCTTCTGCCGGCTGGTGGAATGCGGCATGACGGCGATGAAGCGAAGACCGAGCAGCTTGGCGAAATAGGCCTCGCTGACCGCCGTCGAACCGGAGGATGCCTCGACCAGTGTCGTCGTCTGGCGGATCTTGCCGTTGCAGATGCCATAAAGGAAGAGCGAGCGGGCCAGCCGGTGCTTGAGGCTGCCGGTCGGGTGGGTGCTCTCGTCCTTGAGATAGATGGAAATGCCCTTCAAGCCGGGGAAAAGCGGCTTCAGCAGGTGTGTGTCGGCTGAACGCCGCCCGTCGCCCTGAAGCAGGGCAATGGCCGACCGAGACCAAGCCCTTTCGGCGCAATCGGGCAATAGGGCAAGCGGCGGGCAGGTGGTAGCCTGGTCCGTTGAACGGGATTCTTGCATGTTTCCTTCTCCGGCCTTGCGATGACGGCCTTCGTTTCTGGACCTCGGCGCCTTATAGCGGCAGTCGCTGGCGAACGAGTTCGCACCAGTACGAGCAGCCCCAGGCGATGGCTTCGTCGTTGAAGTCATAGGCGGGATGGTGGAGGTTGGCGCTCGCGCCATTGCCGATATTGATCATCGCGCCGGGGACTTCGTTCAGCATGAAGGCGAAGTCCTCGCCGCCGAGCGTCGGCGGCATGTCGCGGCCAACGCGGCCGACGCCGGCAACCGCCTCGGCGGCGAGGGCCGCGAATTGAGTTTCCTGCACATGGTTCACGGTTACGGGGTAGTGGCGCGAGTAATCGAGCCTGCCCTTGGCGCCGAAGGCAGCGGCAATGCCGGCGACCGCCTGCTGAAGCCGCGCCTCGACGTGATCGCGCACACTGTCTCTGAGCGTGCGAACCGTGCCGGTCAGCCGCAGGGTCTGCGGGATGACGTTGAAGGCATCGCCGCCGTGGATGGTCGTGACCGAAATGACGCCGGAATCCATGGGGTCTATGGTCCGCGCAGTGATGGTCTGGATCGCCTGGATGAGCGCTGCGGCCACCGGCACCGGGTCCACCGTCTGGTGCGGGGAGGCGGCATGGCCGCCGACGCCCTCGATTTCGATGTCGATCATGTCGACCGACCCCATGATCGGGCCGTCGGCAATGACGAACTCGCCGACCGGCAGGTTCGGGCGGTTGTGCATTCCGTAGACCTCGTGCATGGGCCAGCGTCTGAAAAGGCCGTCCTCGATCATCGCGCGGGCACCCGCACCCCCTTCTTCCGCCGGCTGGAAGATCAGAATGACGGTGCCGTCGAAAGCACGGCTCTGGGCAAGGCCGATAGCGGCGCCGAGCAGCATGGCAGTGTGGCCGTCGTGACCGCAGGCATGCATCTTGCCTGGTGTGTTCGAGGCCCAGGGCTTGCCCGTCGCCTCCAGAATGGGCAGGGCGTCCATGTCCGAGCGCAGGCCGATCGCCCGGCCGGACGTATTGGACGTGCCTCGAATGACGGCGACGACGCCGGTCCTGCCGATGCCCTCGACGACCTCGTCGCAGCCGGCGGCGCGCAGCGCCTTTGCAACCTCCGCGGCGGTGCGCGGCAGATCGTAAAGCAGTTCGGGGTTGCTGTGGAGGTCGCGGCGGAAGGCGACCAGATGGTCCAGATGTTCGGAGACCCAATTATCGACGGCCATTTCGAATTCCTTGTTACTGGGTGTCGCTGGCGCCGGATTCCGGCTCCATGCGGTAGCGGAAGTCACAGTGGCTGGCCCCGCCCATGATGGTCTGGGTGCGGGTCATCTTCATGTCGGGGTTATACCCGATGCAGAAGTCGCCATCGCGATTGCACGACAGGAGATGGCCGATCCGACCAAGACCCATCTCACGGTACATTTCCGCGTAGCGACAGCGCAGCACGTTGAATTCGAGCTTTTCGGCGGAGGCCTCGATGGTTTCGATCCGCAGGGCATCGTCCTTGGTCCACAAGGGCAGGATGTCGGCGAAGTCGTTGAAGTCGGGCTTGTGGCCAAGCGCCTCGGCAAAGCCCCGGCCCTGATCGATGGCGGAGCGGCTGACGGCCGTCCCGATCACGGCGTCAGCCTCTTGCCTGCCGGATCGCGCCTCGATGACGTCGTGCACGTGCTTGAGGATCTGCGCCTCGATCCGGCGGCGCTCGAGAATGGGCATGTCTTTCATGGTGCTTCCCTTCCGTTCAGGGTTTCGGTTCCATTCTGTCCTGACGGCGAAGCCAGGCCAGATAGGTGGGCGCTATGCGGCGGGCGATGCGGTGGAAGGGCAGGGGGGCGGGTTCCGATACCGGCAGGGCGAGCGTCGAAATCGCCGCACCCGATACGGCACGCGCCATTTCGCGGCCCAGCGAAACGGCCAGCGCAACCCCGCGACCATTGCAGCCGATCCACGCCCAGCCATCCGGGCCGAGATTGTGGACGCGCGGGAAACGGTCCCAGGTCATGCCGATATAGCCGCTCCACACATGCGTCATTTCCGGCGTGCCGAGCGCCGGGAAGGCTTCGGCCAGATTGGCGGCGGCCTTCTGCGCCACGCGGCGGCTGACATCGTGCGAGCCGAGCACGACGCCGCCGGTAATCAGCCGGTTGCGCGCATCGTAGCGGAAGAAGCGAAGATCGCCGCGCGTGTCGGACACCGCCTGCCGGCCGGGCAGGATGGTGGCGCGCAGATTGTCGGATACCGGCGGCGTCGACATTTGCCAGGAAAGCACCGGCACGATGCTGCGGGCAAGCCGGCTGGCAAGCGACGGCACGATCTCGCCGGTATAGGCATTGGTGCACAGCAGGAAGTTCCTGGCGGTCACGGAGCCTGTGGCCGTTGTCACGACCCAGCCATTGCCGCTGCGCTGCCAGCCGGTTGCCGGGCTTGCCTCGAAAATCGTCGCGCCATGCTTTTCCGCTGCCTTGGCAAAGCCGCGGGCAAGGGCCAGCGGATTGACGTGGCCGCCGGTGGGGTTGAGCATGCCGCCATACCAGAAATCCGAGCCCAGGACCGCCTGCGTCTCGTCGCGTTCGAGGAGGCGGGCGGGAAAGCCGAATCTGTTCCAGGCATCGACGCGCCGTTTCGACAGCCGGACGCGGCCCGGCGAATGGGCGGGTTGGAACCAGCCCGTCTGCTCGGCTTCGGCCTGCATGTCTTCCTCGCGCACCAGATCGAACAGCACGCTGGCGCTGTTGCCGATCAGGCGGGCGAAGCGCTCGCCGGCTTCGCCGTAGCGCTTGGCGATGACGTCCGGTTCGGCGGCGGTCATGGTGGGGATGACCTGGCCGTTGTTTCGGCCGGAGGCACCCCAGCCAACGGCCATGGCTTCCAGCAGCGCCACTTTTTGTCCTGAGCGGGTAAGGTGAAGGGCGGCCGACAGGCCGGTCAGGCCACCGCCGACGATGACGGTATCGGCGGTCACCGCGCCTTTCAACGGTGGCGACTGTGGGCGGGGGGGCGCCGTTTCGGCCCAGATAGATCTCGGAAAAACTGCCGGCGTGATTGTCTCGGTCATTCAATCGGGTCCTTGGTCTGTCAGGCGACGCTCAGAACGGGCGGTTCCCAGTCCCGTCCGGGAATGGAATCGAGCAGCGAGCGCGTGTAGGGATGTTGGGGATCGGCGAAGACGCGCGAGGTCGGACCGGCTTCGACGATCTCGCCCTTCGACATGACGATCACCTTGTCGCAAAGCTGGGCGGCGACCCGCAGGTCGTGCGTCACGAACAGAAGCGACAGGTGCAGCCGGTCGCGCAGCTCCGCCAGGAGCTTCAGCACCTGCGCCTGGACCGACACATCGAGCGCCGAGACCGGCTCGTCGGCAACGATCACGCGCGGCTCCATCGCGAGCGCCCGGGCGATACCGATGCGCTGGCGCTGGCCGCCCGAAAACTCGTGCGGATAACGGTTCGCCGCCGCGGCTGGCAGTTCCACCAGCGACAAAAGCTCGCGCGCCCGGGCATAGGCGGTTTCGCGTGGCACGCCCTGGACGATCGGCCCTTGGGCTATCAATTCCAGCACCCGGCGGCGCGGATTGAGCGAGGCCATCGGGTCCTGGAACACCATCTGGATATCCTTGCGCAGCGCCCGCAACTCGGCCTTCGAGGCCGAAATGATGTCGCGGCCATCAATGCGGACCTCCCCAGAATCGGCCTCCAGAAGCCGGGTGACGATGCGCGACACCGTGGTCTTGCCCGAGCCGCTCTCGCCGACGACGCCGAGCGTCTCGCCGCGGCGAAGCTCGAATGTCAGATCCTTGACTGCAATAACTGGATCGCGCTTGCCGGAAAGGAACCCGCCGCGCGCGGCGAAGGTCTTGCGCAAGCTGCGGGCCTCGAGAACGATGGGTTCCTTGGAGGTCGGCTTTTCCGGCGGCGGTGTCAGGGCCGGCACGGCCGCAATGAGCTTGCGGGTATAGGGATGCTGCGGATTGTTGAGGATCTGGGCGGCAGGACCCTGCTCCACGAGTTCGCCGAGGCTGAGCACGGCGATGCGGTCGGCAATTTCGGCGACGACGCCGAAATCGTGGGTAATGAACAGGATCCCGGTGCCGTGCAGTTGCTGCAGTTCCTTGATGAGCTTCAGGATCTGCTTTTGCGTCGTCACGTCGAGCGCCGTGGTCGGCTCGTCGGCAATGATGAGGCGGGGTTTGAGCACGAGCGCCATGGCGATCATCACGCGCTGACGCTGGCCGCCCGAAATCTGGTGCGGATAGGCGTTGTAGGCCGATTCAGGATCCGGAATGTGGACATCGGTCAGGATCTTGATCACGCGGGCCTTGCGTTCGGCCCTGTTCAGCTTCGTGTGAAGCCTGAGCACTTCATCGATCTGCCAGCCCACGGTCTTCTGCGGGTTGAGTGCGGTCATCGGCTCCTGGAAGATCATCGCGATCCGGTCGCCGCGTACGCCGCGCATCTGCCGTTCAGACAGGGACAGGAGATCCGTGCCGTCGAGGCGTATGGATCCCTTGGAGACGTGCACATGCGGTTCGGGCAGAAGGCGCATGGCGGCGCTGGCGGCCAGTGACTTGCCGGAGCCGCTCTCGCCCACCAGGCAGACGATTTCGCCTTCGCCGACGGTCAGGTTGAAATCCCACAGCGCGTGGGGACGATCGCCGCCAGCCGGCAGGCTGATTTGAAGATCGCGAATGTCGAGTATGGTTTTGCGTTCGCTGGTCATTTCTTCTGCCTTGGATTGAGCGCGTCATTGAGGCCTTCGCCCATCAGACTGAAGGAAAGAACGGTGAGAAGGATGGCCATGCCCGGAATGACGGAGCAGAACCAGGCGGTGCGCAGGACGGCGCGACCCTGGCCGATCATATTGCCCCAGCTTGCATAGTTGGGATCGCCAAGCCCGAGAAAGGCGAGCGCGCTCTCCATGAGGATCGCGGTGGCCATGACGACGGAAGCAAAGACGATGACCGGCGGCAGGGCGTTGGGCAAAATCTCGCGGAAGATGATCGAGACATCGCTGACGCCGAGGTTTCTCGCCGCGTCCACGAATTCCCGCCTGCGCAGCGACATGAACTCGGCACGCACCATACGGGCAGGGGCGGTCCACGAAACGACGCCGATGGCGATGACGATATTTTCGATGCTGGAGCCAAAAATGGCGACGAGCGTCAGAAGCAGCACGAAGCTTGGGATGGTCTGAAAGGCTTCGGTGAGGCGCATCAACGCACCATCCGCCCGGCCACCGAAATAGCCGGCGACCGCACCGATGACGATGCCTATGGCGATCGAGATTATGGTGGCGACCACGCCGATCACAAGCGAGATGCGGGCGCCGTGGAAGATGCCCGACAGGATGTCACGGCCAAGCTGGTCCGTGCCCCATGGATTCTCCGCGACGATAAGCGGTGCGGTCAGCGGCGTGCCGGCAAGACGCAGCGGATCGCCGGGGGTGACGAAATCGGCCAGCGCCGCCATCAGCACGACGATGATGAAGAGGGCAAGGCCGAGGACGGCGGCGCGGTTGCGGCGGAAACGGCGCCACAAGACGAGGCTGCGCGGCGGCGCGGGCGGGGTAAGGCTGGTATCGGTGATATTCATTTCAGTTCGATCCTAGGGTCGAGCCAAGCGTAGACGAGGTCGGTCAAGACGTTGACGATGACGACGATGACCGAGCTTAAGGCGACGATGCCCATGAGCACGTTAAGGTCGCGCTTGATGACTGACGTGTAGGCAAGCTGTCCGAGACCCGGCAGGGAAAAGATCGTCTCGATGACGACCGAGCCGCCGAGAACGGTGGAGAATTGCAGGCCGAGCAGCGTGACCACCGGCAGCAATGCGTTGCGCATCACATGGTGGACCATCAGCCGAAAGTTTCCCGCCCCCTTGGCGCGCGCCGTGCGCACGAAGTCGAGATCCATGACTTCCAGGACGCTGGTCCGCATCAGGCGCATGTAGAAAGCCAGATAGATCAGCGACAACGCGGCGGTCGGCATGACCAGATGGCGCGCCACGTCGATGACATCGGCCCAACCGGTCTTGAAAGCGCCGATGGTGCGGATGCCGCCGACCGGCAACCAGCCGAGCTTGACCGAGAAGACGAGGATCATCAGCAGGCTGAGGAAGAAGGACGGCATGGCGTAGAAGACGAGGCCGAGCGTCGAAATCACGTTGTCGGTCACCGAATAGGCCCGGCGGGCGGCAAAGGCGCCGAGCGTGATGCCGAAGGTGAAGGCGACCGCCAGGGAGGACACCATCAGCAGCATGGTGTTGCCGAGGCGGGCCATGAGCACGGTCAGCACCGGCTGTTCATAGACGTAGGACCAGCCGAAATCCAGTTGCGCGAGCTTCACGAGATAGCGCCAAAGCTGGACGAAGACGGGTTCATCAAGGCCATATTCCATGCGCAGCCGGGCCACGAAGGCAGGGTCGGCGCCGCCCATGTCGCCCACCAGCGCGTCGACGGTGTCGCCGGGCGCCATCTTGATCAGTAGGAAGCTGCCGACCATGATCAGGAGCAGGATGGGAATTGCCTGGAGGATGCGGCGAAGCGCATAGGTCAAGAGAGGGGGGATGTGAATGCTCATGTCACCATGCTTCCGTTGGGGGAGGGCCGGGGCGTGGGAAACGCCCCGGCCGGACGCCTCACTCTTCAAGCCACAGGTCGTACCAGCTGGAACTGTCCCAGCGCGGCGTGTTGTGGTGGTTCTTGAGCTTCTTGCTGGTAATGCCGAGGAATGGATGCTCGATGGCGAAGATGACGGGGAGGTCCGTCATTTCCAGCTTCTGAACCTGGTGATAGAGGTCGGCGCGCTTGGCCGGCTCGAGTTCGCCCGCCGCCGCATCGATCAACTCGTCCATCGTGGCCGACTGGTAACCGAACTGGTTGGACCATGCGGTGCCGGCCGGAGCGCCCGAGCGCAGCCAGACGGTGGTGGAGACCGCCGGGTCGGCGCGGAACTGGTGCCAGCCGTTTGCCGTGTCGAAGTCATGGTCACGGTAGACACCGTTCAGGAAACCCGGTGCATCGTTGGTGACGATCTCGACCCTGATGCCGATCTCCTTCATGGCCTGGGCGAAGTACTCGGCCCAGAGTTGCGTGTACTCGCCCCAGGGCGCCGGACGATGCTTCAGCTTGAAGCGGATACCGTCGGCGTCGGTCTTGTAGCCGGCTTCGTCAAGCAGCGCCTTGGCCTTTTCGACATCATAGGCGTAGGTCTCTACGTCATCGGTATAGTTGAGGCCCCCGGCGCTCGGGATCGGTCCACGCCCCGGCTTGCCATAGCCGCGCATGATTGTCTTCAGGGCGAAGTCGATGTTGAGGCCATGATAGATAGCCTGGCGGACCCGCAGGTCGGCGAGGATGGGGTTGCGCAGGTTGAACTCGACCGTCGAATGGGCGACGTTGTTCTCGAAGCCCTTTGGCCCCATGTCGAAGCGCTCGTCCTTGCCAAGACGTTCCATGTCTTCCATGGAGATGCCGTTGAAGCCGGATTCGTGGATCTCGCCGGCCTCGATCGCGGCGGCGGCGGCGGCCTTGTCTGGAATGAAGCGCCAGATCACGCGATCCAGATAGGGATACTGCTTGCCGCGCCAATAGTCTTCGTTCCGCACGCCAATGATGTACTGGCCGCGTTCATATTCGACGAACTTGAAGGGACCGGTGCCGATGGGCTTCTGGTTGTGGGGGTTCTTCAGGATGTCCGTGCCCTCGTAGAGGTGCTTTGGCACGGGGTGGCCGAGGTCCGGCATGGCTGCGACGAGCAGTTCGAGCGGCATCGGCTTGGAGTAACGGAACACGGCCGTGTAGGGATCGGTACAATCGACGGCTTCGAGATTGGCCTGGAGCGTCGTGGAATAATTCAGAAGTTTCTTCCACAGGTTCAGGGCCGTGAACGAGACGTCGGCGCAGGAGAACGGCTGGCCGTCGTGCCATCTGACGCCTTCGCGCAGTTTGAAGGTGATGGCCTTGCCGTCATCCGACGAGGACCAGCTTGTTGCCAGAACGCCGACATAACCGTCATAGGTCTTGTCGATCAGCGGCTCCATGAACTTGCCGGTGATCTGGTACACGCCCGTCGATGCGCGAAGCGCCGGGTTGAGCACGCCCTGCTCGGAAACCATGTGGATGATGGCGGTGCCACCACGCTGGGGCTCTTCCGCGTGCGCCACCGTTGCGGCGATGATCGCAGACAAAGCTCCGCCCAGCAGCGAAAGCTGCTTTTTCGAGACAATCATTTCTTACCCCTCTGGTTAGGAAATCCGCACTCGATCTTTTGCCGGGTTGCGAACGAGGCAAATTGTTCGCCGAGACAGACTTTCATGTCAATACCATTCTAAAAAAAGCAAGATTTCTGCACATCGCATCTCCACTTGACCGGGGGACGTAGATAGATATGTTCATATATGGCGCCATTTGTAGATGATTTAACTAGGCGCGGACTTCAGAGGGATTGACGTGAAACTTGATCATCCGCAACAACTCCACCCCGTCGCCGGCGTTGACCATATTGTGCTCCTCGTCGGCGATCTCGATGCCGCTGTGCAGCGTTTTGAGGCCCTCGGCTTCGCCCTTTCTCCCCGTGGAACCCACAGCCCACAAATGGGAAGCGCCAATCACACGATTGTTTTCCCCGATGACTACTTCGAGTTGTTGGCGATCATCGCGGAGACCCCGCGCAACGCCGCCAAACGCGCGACGCTGGCCGCGCGGGGCGACAGCATGACGGCAATTGCCTGCCGAATTGGCGATGCGCATGCCGCGCGGAGCGCGTTGGCGGAACTGGGGATCGCGACAAGCGAGGTAATGGATTTCGCCCGTCCCCTACCTCTGCCGGACGGCAGCACGGGTACCGCCGCTTTCGCCGTCACCGCCTTTGCCGCGCACGAAGCCCCCGCCGGCGAAATTTTCATGTGCGGGCACAAGACCCGCGACATGGTCTGGCGCCCCGAGCTGATGGAGCACCCGAACGGCGCGCGCGCCCTCGCCGGGATCGTCGTTGCCACAGCGACACCCATGGATACGGCGAGAGCTTATGCCAGGCTGTTTGCCGAAGGGCGCCTTGTGGAAACCGGCGCGCGCGTTCGTGTTGCAACCGGTGATAGGTCCGCCGCGATCATCTGCATGATGCCGGATGCGGCCCTCGCCCGCTATGCCCCGCTCGGGCGGGACGCCATCCTTCGCGGCGATTTTGCCGCCCTTCAGATCGAGGTCGCCGACCTTGCCGCGGCCCGCTCGTGCCTTAAGGCGGAAGGAGTCGCCTTTCATGAGGGTATCGAAGGCCGCAGCTTTTTCGTTTCGCCCGCCGATGCCGGAGGTAACGTTATGGAGTTCATTGAAGAATGACGACGAGCTTTGACCTGATCGACCGCAAGATTCTTGACCTTCTGCAGCGCCGGGACCGCCCGGTCAGCGAAATCGCCGACGAGGTAGGCCTATCCCAGACCCCCTGTTGGCGGCGTATCCGCCGCATGGAGGAGGCTGGCGTCATTCGCAAAAGGGTGACGCTTGTCGACCCCAAGAAGGCGGGCGTTCCGATGATCGTGTTTATCGCGATCACCGCGCCGCGTCACGAAATGGCCTGGCTGGTGCGCTTTCGCGAACTCATCGAGAACATACCGCAGATTGTGGAAGCCTACCGCCTGACGGGGACCGTGGACTACATCCTTAAGGTCATGGTGCCGGACGTTGAGGCCTTCGATCAGGTCTACAAGAGCATGATCGAGCAGCTCGAATTCTCGCAGATAAATTCCTCCATCTCCATGGAAGAGCTGAAGTTCACGACGGCGGTTCCGACCAACTACCTGTAGGCCGATGAACGTCCCAGGTCGGATCGGAAGTCATCGACGGTGACGAGACGTGAGAGCGCATGGCGACAAGGTTCGACGAAATGCAGGAAATGGTCCAGGCAATGCTGGCCTATGCCCGTGGCGTCTCGCATGACCATTGCGTTTCATCGTCACCGCCGGTCAGGTCGGAGATATCACGCAAGCTCCGGCACTGCTGGAGAAGCAGACCGGCAATGTCGTGCCGGCGGATAAAGCCTATGATAGCAATGTTTTGCGGGAAGTGATTGCCGGCATGGAAGCCGAAGTCGTCGTTCCGTCAAACCGCTCGCGCAAGATTATCATTCCGCATGATGAAGCCGCCTACAAACATCGCAATCGCATTGAGCGCTGCTTCAACCGGATGAAGCATTTTCGCCGCTTCGCAACACGCTACGACCGCAGAACCGTTCACTTCGAGGGTTTCGTCTATCTCACCGCCGCAATGATTTGGCTTCGCTGAATGTCGATCCGTCCTATGACCATGGACGATGGCATTGAGACGGTGGTGAGATCAAGTTCTCAACAGCAGTTCAACCTCGCTCCTCGATCTTGACGATGCGGCCGTCTTCCAGTGTCAGGATGCGGTCAGCGCGGTCGAGGATGCGGTTATCATGGGTGACGAGCACTGTCGTGGTACCCCGCGCTTCGCCCATGCGTTTCAACAGATCCACGACCTCGGCCGCGCTGTCCTTGTCCAGCGCGGCGGTGGGCTCGTCTGCCAGCACAAGCGCAGGGCTGGAGACAAGGGCCCGAGCCACAGCCACGCGCTGTTTCTGCCCACCTGACATGTTGGCAGGCAGGTAGGCCTTGCGGTCCGTCAGGCCGACAAGGCCAAGTGCATGATCGGCTGCACGTTGCGCCAGGTCATCCGGCACGGCACCATGCACCTGCACTCCCATCATCACATTCTGCGCCGCAGTCAGGCTTTCATGCAGGTTATGGGCCTGGAATATGAAACCCAGACGTCGGCGCAGCGCGACAAGCTGTGTCTGGGGTGCGCCGTTCAGTTCGTGGTCCAGAAGCCGCACCGACCCATCCTGTACCGCGCGAAGGCAGCCAATCAGCGTGAGTACCGTGGTCTTGCCGGACCCAGAGGGGCCCATCAACACGGTGAAGCTGCCACGTTTCAACGTCAGGTTCACGTCGAACAGCGCCTGTTTGCGAACCTCGCCGCTGCCAAACCAGTGGTTCAACCCTCGTACTTCAACGATTGTCTCGCTATCCATGGCAGCCTCCTAGAATAGATCGGCAGGGTCGGCAGCGGCAAGCCGACGGGTGGCGATGGCGCCGGAGAGGGCCGAAAACACGATGGTGCCGAGGAAAACCGTCGCAGCCATCGAAGGTGTCATGCCCAATGGCAGGGTGGTTATCTTGCCCATGATCGTCAAAATGGTCGTCCCGACAATCAGACCGGGAATAAAGCCCATGATCCCCAAGACCAGCGCCTCTTCGAATACGATGCCGAGGAAGAACCGCGGTCCGTAACCCATGGCCTTGAAGGTTGCGTATTCGCGCAGGTGGTCGGCCACGTCGGTGGACAGCACCTGATAGACGATCACGATCCCGACGAGGACGCCTATCAGCACGCCGAAGCCAAAGATGATACCCGTGGGCCGCTTGGTCTGCTGGTAGCGCAGGTCCTCTTGAGCTGCTTGTTCATAGCTGCGGATGCGAAGGGATGGGTCTGAGATCAGGGATTTCAGGCGCGTGATCACGGTGTCTGTCTGGGCGCCGGGGCGCAGGGTCAAAAGGATGTGGTCGGGCGCCGTAGAACTGCGTGTCGGGAACAGCGACAGGAAGGTCTGATCCGAAACCAGCATGTAGCCATCTCCACCGAACCCCCCTCCGCCGGCGAAAGTGGCATAAGCGGTGACGGTACGGCCCTGCGTTTCAAAGGAGAGCGGCGATTGCGGACGGATCGCGGAAGCTTCGTCCTTGGTCAGTCCACGGGCCAGCCGGTCGAGTATTGCCGCATCCTGCACCTGCAGGAGGTTCAAATCACTTGCGATATCGGCGGCCAGGAACTCCGTCTTGACCGGGTCCACGCCAAAGGTCGTCAGACTGATGTCCTTCTCGCCCCGGTCCCAGGGAACGTTGGCGATCAAGAGACCCATGCCTGCGGAGACATCCGGATCACCCATTGCCTGCAGCAGCCATTGCCTTGCCACGTTGCCGCCATCGGTCAGGGTACTCGCGTCGCTGGCCGAGATCATGATATCTGCCTGGAAGAAGGCATAGGGTCGCAATGTTGCAGCACCCATCGAATTCATGATCCCAAGCTGGACGAACACCAGCACATTGGCAAAGGCCACCCCGGCAAGTGCCGCCGCAAAGCGGGTCCGGTTATGGGTCAATTGCAGCCAGCCGATCGGCAGTCGCCCAAACAGGCGTTGCAGCAGGTAGCTCATGGATTGACCCGTGCAGTGGTGTCAATGCGGGCGATGACCTCAAGATTCGTGAAGCGTGCGGCAAGTTCCGAGGAAGCAGCATCCAGCACCACCAGGACCTGGATCACGCGCGCATCCTTGTTTTCCGCGGCGTCGTCCGAAATCAGTCCCTGCCGTCCCACGGTCAGCCCGATACTGTCCACCCGGCCCTGAAGCGTGACACCCAGTGCCGGCGTGGCCAATTCCACCGGCTGGCCAACCAGGACAGTGCTGATGCGGTCCTGCCAGATCTCCACCTCGGCCATCATCTGGTCGGTGTCGCCCATGTCCATGATCCCGTCTGTGGGAGGTCGCTGTCCGGGCGTAACGCGGATGTCGAGGATCGTGCCGGTGATCGGCGCCACGACCTCAGCCCGTGCAAGATCGAGCCGCGCACGGGCCAGGTCGGATCGGGCGGCATCCACATTGCGGCTGGCCACGATCACGTCGGGCTGCTCGTCCAGCGTCACCGCCGAATACCGCTTCAACGTTGCCTCAGCGCGTATAACGGAGAGCTTCGCGCCCTCCGCCGCCGAGCGGGCGGCATCGAGCGTGGCCTGCGTGCCCACATCGTGCGAAACCAGCTCTGCCGTTCGCGCCAGCGTCGTCGCGGCTTCTGCCGCAGTGGCCACGGCCTGATCAAGCGTAGCTTGTGCTTCGTTGCGGCTTGCTTCTATCGCGGCACGGGTCTGAATGAGGTTTGCTTCGCGAACGGCAAGGTTTGCCTCGGCCGTCAGAACTGCGCCTGCCAGAGCGGAGTGATTGTCGAGCCGCGCCAGCACGGTGCCCTTCTCCACACGATCACCCACGGATACGAGAATTTCGGCAACCCGCGCATCCCCGGCGCCGTAGGGCGCCGCTACAACCGAGACATCGCCACGCGGCATCACGCGCGCCAACCCCACCACATCGGTGGGCAGCAGGGTTTCCGCCATCTTCGGCGGCAGCTCTATCTCGGGCGGCAGAGCAATGGGTGCATCCGAGCCGCCACCGGGTGTAAGGCCCGTCAGTGCGTAGAACTTCTGCAACCCCGTCGGCTGAAAATACAATCCCAGCACCGCGCCCGAGAACATGAACACCGGGACCAGCAGGACCAACAGATACCGCTTGCGAAACCAGCGGCGCCGACGAGCAGCTGTCGGCTCAGACAGTTTCAGATCAATCGGAAGGCTTTGCTCTTCGGGCGCTGACATGGCGGTCTTCTCTTTCTGTCGATCTTGGAAATTTGGATTGATGCTCAACCCGATTGAATCCGCTGCGTCGAGACGTTTCCAGCATGATGACCCGTGACTGTTCTTGTCCAGCACATTCGCCGGGCTCCCCCGCCAGCGACCTTTAACGGTCGAGCCCCACTCAGTAGCCGCAGCTACTTTGCGCGGCGGAGCATCCGCACCATGACGTTGTTCTTCAGCACGATCCGGTGGAACGGAATGGCCAGCACATGCAGCGCGATCAGCGCCAGAAGGATAACCTTGAAGACGTTGTGGACCTGGGCGGCAACGGTCAGATCGGCGAACCACGCCAATGCGCCCGAGACGGACATGATCGCCACCACCGCATAGAAGGCCCAGTGGGCGGCATGGCTCAGCACCTTGAGCGGCGCAGGTTCATTTTCGGGCGGTGGTGGCGCGCCATGTCTCAGACGCAGAGCCAGACGCCACAGGATGAAGACGAGGATCAGCCCGCCGCCCGCGACATGGGCCAGGATCAGCGGGTCGAAGGCATAGTCCGTGCCCTGCCGGATCGCATCCCAGGCAGAGGTGATGGAGTCCTTGAAGATATATTGGCCGGCGACCAGAAGGGCGACGATCCAGTGGAGCGCGATCTGCGCTCCGGAATAACCTGTGGGATGTGTCATGGCTCTGTCCCTTTGAATGACTGGGCGGGCACCTTTCGGCACCTGCCATCTCTTGCCGGATTACGGATTGGTCGGGGTTCCGGCGTTGATGTCTGTCAGGCGACCCATCCTGGCCATCATCTTCACGGGAAAGGTGATTTCCTCGGCGCTGATTTCCTTGTTGCCATCATCATCGAGCATGGCGAAGGGTCGCGCGGCCATGCCTTTGGTCACCTCGGAAAAGAGCGCGGCAAATTCCGCCTCGGACAGGGCGCCGCTCTTGTCGGCATCATGGGTGGTGAGCAAGGCGGACACACCGGTCTCTGCCTCGGCAGCCGTGACCTTGCCGTCCTTGTCGGCATCGAAAGACTGGAAGACGGGGTTTTCGGCCAAGCCGTTCATGCCTATTGGCCCATGGCCGCCGCGCTGGGCCAGCCGGCCGGGGCCCCATCCCGCGCCGTCGGCGCCCTGCATCATCATGCCGGGCGCATGGCCTCCCATCATGGCCCAATGGCCGCCACCCGCGATGGCCGGAATGGTCGCGCCACCGATGACTACGACGGCGGCGATGGCGCCAAGAGTAAGGATCGTCTTGCGTTTCATGGTCTCACCTCTTCGGGTCTGTGTTTCGAATGAGACCAGGATGGAGGGGCTTTGTCGCAGAAGGATGCCGGGACGGAGCCTGAATTGTATCCGTCTGTCGCAAGGGCATGGATTGCGACAGATCGATACGCAAAATTCCTCCCGCTTGCTGCAACGACGGGCTATGTAGGGGCATGACCGATCTATCGCCCCATATTCTGGTCGTGGACGACCACCGCGAAATTCGCGATGCCGTGACGCGCTATCTGGAAAAGAACGGGATGCGCGCAACGCCTGCTCGCGATGCCGCGGAAATGGACATGGCTCTGAAGGCCGGACGGTTCGATCTGATCGTTCTCGATGTGATGATGCCGGGCGAGGATGGGCTTTCCGCCGCGCGGCGCGTTTCGGCCAACGGCGGCCCGCCTATCCTGATGCTGAGCGCCTTGGGCGAGGAGACCGACCGCATCGTTGGTCTGGAAATCGGCGCCGACGACTATCTGGTGAAGCCTTTCAATCCTCACGAACTCCTGGCGCGGATCAAGGCCATCTTGCGACGTTCTGACCGGCCCGAGCCCATGGCCGGTACTCTTGGTGGGCGCAAGCTGGCCTTCGCAGGTTGGGTGCTCGACACCGATACCCGTACCCTCACGCATCGGGAAGGGCGAGAAGTCAGCCTGACAAGCGCCGAATTCAAGCTGCTGACAACCTTTCTGGAACGCCCGCGCTTCGTGTTATCGCGCGATCAGCTGTTGGACCTGACTTCCGGCCGGGTAGCCGAAGTTTTCGACCGTACCATCGACAACCAGGTCAGCCGCCTGCGCCGCAAGATCGAAGATGATGCGGCAAGCCCCAGGATCATCGCCACGATTCGGGCGGGTGGCTACAGCCTTGCCACCGATGTCCGAGAGGTGAGGTGATGCGGCTTGCCCCTCGCAGCCTGACCGGGCAGTTGGCACTGTTGATCCTGGCCGCCTTCCTGGCGGCCCAGTTCACAAGCCTCTGGCTTTTCACGGGTGAACGCGGGACCGCCTTGCAAGCCACCCTCAGAATTGAAACCGCCGAGCGGGCGGCGGCGGTCGTTCTCGCATTGGAAGCCGCCGAACCGGACAATCGCCCGGGCATCCTTGCCGCGGCCCGCTCGCATCATGCGCAATTCGAGGTCGGCGAGAGCGCGATCAGTTCGAAGGAAACTGGGCTATCTGCGGTTCGATCCAGGGCGACAGATGTGCTGGGAAGTCCGCGCGAGATTCGTGCCGAAGAAGTCGGGATCTCCCCACGCGACGGCCGTCCCATGACACCTCCCGCGGCACTTGCCTGGTTGCGTGAGCGGCTGCTGGCCGCAGGCATAGCTCCAACCGAACTTCGCCTGTCCGTGCTGTTGAAGGACGGGACCTGGCTGAATGTCCGCTCCCGCAACGACCTCCGGGATTTCCAGCTTCCTCCAGCTATCCTCGGCACGATTATGCTCTCGTTGGTGCTGATCATGGCCGCGCTCTGGCTTGGAATGCGGCGGATCACCGGACCGCTGAGACACCTTGTGCAGGCGGCGGAAGAGATGGGGATCGACGCTCCCGCATTTTCCATGCCGCGCGGCGGACCCGACGAGGTGCGCGCGCTGTCAGAGGCGATGGAGCGGATGCAGGCACGCATATCTGGCATGGTTGCCGACCGGACGCGAATGCTGGCGGCGCTGGGTCACGATCTTAGGTCGCCGATCACGGCTCTGCGCCTGCGTGCGGAGATGGTCGACGATGACGAGACGCGAGAGCGCATGGCGGCGATATTGGACGAAATGCAGGAAATGGTCGAGGCGACGCTGGCCTATGCCCGTGGCGTCTCGCCTGACCAGCCGATGGAACCGACCGACATTTCGCGACTGCTCTTGGAGCTCGCCTCTGAACTGAGCGAAACCGGACCGCAGGTGGTGCCCGGCACCATGGTACCGGTCACGTTACCGCTTCGGCGGACACCGATGCGGCGCGCCTTGCGCAACCTGATAGACAATGCCCAGCGTTACGGAGGCGGAGCGGTCATTGGTCTCAGTCGAATGGGCAGCAATGTCGTCATTTCCATCGATGATACAGGACCTGGCATACCCGATGCGGATCTCTCCCGCGTCTTCGAGCCCTTTACGAGGCTTGAACAATCCCGTTCTCGCGAGACCGGGGGTGTCGGCTTGGGTCTCCCCATAGCCCGGGCCATACTGAACGCCCATGGCGGGACGGTGGAGTTATCGAACCGGACGGAAGGCGGTCTGCGGGCGACAGTCACGCTACGAGGCGTGGCCACTCGGGAAGTATGACGCGGCTGCGTTTTTTCAGATTGGGTCAATCGGGATTCCAAATCTGTCAAAATAGAAGATACGTGAGCTCAATTTTGTTGCCACCACACAGAAGGACCTCAACAACTGCTCCGTCGCGGATAAAATGGGACTGCCAGTGGCCCATAATTGATGCGGGGTTCTCAAGGCGGAATGTCCGTCAGGCATAAACGGCAGCGACGAGGCGGCGGCAGGCATCGACCAGGTTCGGCTCCTGAAGCAGCGCGCCGCCGATCAGATACATGACGTCGTTGCCATAGGCCTCTCGCATTTCGGGCACGCGGCTGAAGGTCATGCCGCCACCCGGCGCGGCAATGATCGCCCTGGGTCCGCCAATGTCGACCGCACAAGCCCTCGCAATCGACAGGCACTCTTCGCGGGTAAAGCCGAAGCGCCCACCGAAGTTCGGGTAGATGACCGCGTCCACACCCATCAGCCGGTGCAAGGTGCCGAAGAAGGTGCGATGCGAGAAGCCGCATTCGGGGGAGACGACATTCGCGCCGGCAAAGGCCGGATGCGAGACGATGGGAAGCGAGAAGTCCGGATCTGCGGCAAGGGTGCGAAGGACATCGTAGCCGGTCAGTGCCGGAGCAATCATCACGGCGCCGGCGCCTGCTTCTTCCGCGCGTTTTGCGCGCTCGATGATGGAGGTCGCGGGACCGGTGATGTTCGGCACGAAGCTCGTCTTGCCGCCGCTCTTCGCATTCGCCTCGCCAACGGCTTCGACGCAGGCTCTCAGCCGCTCTTCAAAGGGCGATGTCTTCTGGTCGACCAGACCGTGATCGTCCTTCACGAAGTGCATGCCGCCGAGCGCGAAGTCACGGGCGAGGCGGGCAAGTTCGGCTGTCGAGAGGCCCACCGGCTTGATAGCCGACATGAGAAGGGGGGTCTCGCCTATACCCGCTTGGGCGCGAAGCCCGGCAATGCCGTGACGGGGGCCTTTGCAGAGGCCGAGAATCCCCGGCGAAAGGTCGATATCGTCTACCTTCAGGCCGGGTTTGATCGAGCTGTTGCCGAAGACGATGTTGAGGAATTGCAGGAAGTCGCCACCGACATCGTCTTCCGAATAGGAGATCGCCGCGCGGTAGCCCGCCCGACCTGCCGGGTCCTTCTCCAGCATTTCCAGCCTGCCGAGGATCTCGTCTTCGACATAGCCCTTCGGCACCGCGTTGCGGGGAATCTCGACGGTCTGTTCCAGTGCGATGTCGAGGGCACGGCCTTTCGCTTCCGCCGCATCGCCGGCACGGATGAAATAAGTGACGGTGAAGCGCAGGGCCATCAGAGTGCCTCCGCCTTCTGCGCGGAATGGACATGATCGAGGCGAACTTCCGCAAGTTCATCCTCATCGATCGCCAGTGGCTTATCGACAAGCTCCCCGATCGCGGTGACCAGCGCGCCGGCGTCAAGCCCATATTTCCTCATAAGATAGGGTTTTGAAGCGCCGTGGGCGAAGGTATCGTTGAGGCCGAGGCGCCTCAAACGGATGCCGAGTCCTTCTTCCGCGAGAATTTCCGCCACCAGCGAGCCGAGGCCGCCGACAATCGTGTGGTTCTCCAGCGTGACGATACCCTTCTTGCCGCGTGCGGCCTTCAGCAGGCCGTCACGGTCGAAGGGTTTCAGTGTCGACGCATGCAGATGAGTCAGGCCGATTCCCCTCGCCTTGAGCGGCCGCGTGGCGCGCAAGGCTTCTTCCGTGCAGACGCCGGAGGAGACGACGAGAATGTCGTCTCCTTCCGAAAGAACCCTGAGCTTGTTGAATTCGAACGGTGTGGCGAAGAGGCGGGGCACCTCGCCGCGCAGGACGCGGACATAGACCGGGCCGTCGATGCTGTCGGCGACCTCGAGCACGGTCTCGACTTCCGTTGCATCGCCCGTTTCCAGGATCGTCATGTTGGGTACGGCGCGCAGCACCGCGATGTCCTCAATCGCCTGGTGGGTGATGCCGCCCGGCGTGGTGATGCCGGGCAGGAAGCCCATCAGCCGGACCTTGCGGTTGGAATAGGCGATGGAATTGATCAACTGGTCGTAGGGTCGGCGATAGAGGAAGACCGAGAAGGTATGGATGAACGGTCGGAACCCCTGCATGGCAAGGCCGCCGGCGAAGGACAGCATGTTCTGCTCGGCCATGCCGAGCGACAGGAACTTTTCAGGATGCCGGTCGCGAAAACCGTCGACCTCGCAGGAGGAGGTGAGGTCGGCCGAGAGGCAGAGCACTTCGGGTCGAGCCGTGGCAAAGGTCTCGAAGGCCTTGGCGTAAGGACGGTTGACGATTTCGACCATGCTCAGGCCCCTTCCATCACTGTGAGATCGATGCCGAGTTCGGCGGCAAGCGCAGCCTGCATTTCCAGCCGCTCCTCCGCGCTCTTGAAGCGCACGTAGTGCAGGCGTGGGAAACGCTTCTTGAGGAAATCCATACCCTGATAGGGAGACGTATTGGCGAGGATGACAAGCGGCTTGCCGGCCTCCGCGCTGGCTCCTGCGGCGCGCAGCGCGCCGAGATCATGACCGTCCACCGAGCGGCAGCTGACGCCAAAGGACGCGACGCGCGCGGCGAGATTGCCGAGATCCAGGACTGAGGCCATGGCGCCGTCGCATTGCTGGCGGTTCACGTCGACGATGACGCGAATATTGTCGATCTTGTGATAGCTCATCGCCGCAAGGCATTCCCAGGTCTGCCCCTCCTGAAACTCACCATCGGACATGTAGACCCAGACCTTGCCGGGTTCCTTTTTTCTGAGCCGAGCCCACGCGACGCCCGACGCCATGGAAAGACCCTGCGCCAGCGAGCCGGTCGTGACTTCCATGCCGGGGCTATGCTCGGCGCCGATCATCTCGACCGAGCCGCCGTCCTTGTTGAAATGGTCGAGCGCATTTTCGTCCATACGGCCGGTCTCGATCAGCGCGGAATAGATGACGAGTGCATAGTGGGCGGGCGAGATGAAGAAGCGATCGTATTGCGGGCCGACGGGCCCGTGATAGCCAGCGCCCGTGAAGGCATCCGGATTGTGGGCCGAGGGTACGCCGCGGAACGGCAGCGGCACCTTCGGCAGCGTCGGTTCGCCAAGCTTCAGCAACTCATTATAGAGCAGCGCCAGGCTCTCGGCCGCCGAGCAGGCCTGACTGAGATAGCCTCCATTGTGTTTCATCGTGTGGAAGAACACGCGGCGGCGGATGCCGAGCGCGATCGCCTCGGTGGACTTTTCGTTGGTCAGGCTCATCGTCTCATCTCCGTTCCGGGAAGAGGGCCTTCAGGCCCTCAGGCGACGGCGTGGCGATGCCGCGCTCGGTAATGAGGCCGGTGATCAGGCGCGCCGGCGTGACGTCGAAGGCGGGGTTGGCGGCAGGGCTGCCTTCCGGCGAGATGCGCACGCTGGCAATCGAGCCGTCGGCGGCGCGACCCTGCACGAAGCTCACTTCGTCGGCGTTGCGCTCCTCGATCGGGATTTCCTTGACACCGTCATGCACAGTCCAGTCGATCGTTGGCGAGGGGAGTGCCACATAGAAAGGAACGTCGTTGTCGCGTGCGGCGAGGGCCTTCAGATAGGTGCCGATCTTGTTGCAGACATCGCCGTTCGCCGTCGTGCGGTCGGTGCCGACGATCACCATGTCGACATCGCCGCGTTGCATCAGATGGCCGCCTGCATTGTCGACAATCAGCGTGTGGGGCACACCATGGCCGTTCATTTCCCAGGCTGTGAGATAGGCGCCCTGGTTGCGCGGCCGGGTTTCATCGACATAGACGTGGACCGGAATGCCCGCTTCAACGGCCATGTAGATCGGTGCGGTCGCGGTTCCATAGTCGACAGTGGCAAGCCAGCCGGCGTTACAATGGGTAAGGATGCGCACGGGCTCGCCCGGCTTTTTCCTAGCAGCAATTTCACGGATCACCTCAAGGCCATGCGCGCCGATGGCGCGGTTGAGTTCGACGTCCTCTTCCGCGATCCCGGCGGCACGTCCATAGGCGGCTTCTGCGCGCGCGGCTTGCGGCAATGGACGCAGATGCTCGCGCATCGCATTCAGCGCCCAGCGCAAGTTGATGGCGGTCGGGCGGGTCTCGTTCAGCTCTTCCCAAACGGCGTCGAGATGCGCGTCGGACGGGTCCTTCGCCATGGCGATGGCGACGCCATAGGCGGCGGTGACGCCGATCAGCGGTGCGCCGCGCACCCACATATCGCGGATCGCGACGGCGACGTCGGCGACGGTCGTCATTGTGACGACGCGGAATTCATGCGGCAACCAGCGCTGGTCGATAATGTCGACGGCGCGGCCGTCCTCGTTCAGCCAGATCGTATGGTAGTGGCGTTCTCCGACTTTCACGCGAGAATCTCCTTTTCTAGCCGCTCCATCGTCTCGCGGATGTCGCGGAGGCTGTGGATGCGCTGCCGGTTGACGGCGAGGTGACGCCCGAGCTTCAGCGCCTTGATTTCACAGGGCGCGCGGCGGTCGGGGTCGGCGATGGTTTCGAAATCGGCGTTGTGGGCAAGGCCGAGGATGCGGCGGTGAATCTCGATGCCGGCAAAGCCCAGCATCTCGCACCAGATTTCGTCAATGACGCTGATGAGGGCCTGCTCGGCAGCGAGCGGATCATGGCGGTCCTCGAAAAGGCTTGCCTGATAGAGGATGCCCTTGCGCTCGGTGCGCCAGAGATGGGCGAATTCGGCGCGGAACGTTTCCCAAAGGGTATCGATCGTATCGAGCAGGTAGGCGCGCATCGCGTCGCGTGCGCCGGGTGCCGTCTCATGGCCGGCCTGCGAAAAATAGTTCATCCAGAAATTGGCGATCAGCATGCCGACGTCGAAGCTGATCGGGCCGTAAAAGGCGAATTCCGGGTCGATGACGCGTGTCTCGTCGTCGGTCACCATGACGGAACCGGTGTGCAGGTCGCCGTGGCACAGCGTTTCGGACTTGGCAGAGAAAAGGTGCTTGAGCCGCTGTGCCTCCACCTTGAGGTCGCGGTCGGCGCGCAGTTCGGCGACGAGCGGATCGAGCTGCGGCGTGGTGTGGCGGTTGAGCGGCGCTTCGAAATAGGGATCGGAAAAGACGAGGTTTTCCGTAATATCGCAAAGCTCGATATTGTCGGAGAACAGCGCGACATCCGCCTTCTTCTCACGGGTCACCATGAAAAGGTCGGAGCCGCGAAACAGCGTGCGGGCAACAAACAGGCCGAGGTCGCGGCCGATTTTCGGCAGCTTGCACCCGTCGATCAGCGCGCGCCGCAGGATGACATGCGGCGTCAGGAACTCCATGACGATGATGGCCTGCGCTTCGTCGAAGAACAGGACCTCCGGTACCATGCCGGGGTCGCGCGTACCCTGGCGCTTCAGCGCGTGATACTCGAAGAATGAGCGCTTGAGCGGTAGCGGCCAGCTTTCGCCCACCAAGCGCACATAGGGCAGCGCCTGCTTGACAATCACGGCTCCCGTCTCGCCCGTGACGATGAAGACCAGATTGAGGTTGCCGTCGCCGACTTCCTTGATGGTCCAGCGGGACGAATCGTCGCCGATCTTTTCTTTCACGGCGGCGTTTCCGCCCAGCCGAACCGGCAATGTCTCTGCGCTCAGCGCCTCGAAGACTTGGCTGTTCATGATGTTCCCCTCCTGCGCATGGGGCCGCCTCCACCGCGCGCCGCCATGCAGTCTTTGCGCAAAGCTAAGGCAACATTCTGTCAAATGTCAACGGCCTTGACATTTGATGAAGGCCTATCCTAACGTGGCGTCATTGGGAGGAATACATGAGCGAACAGGCGGTGTTTCGCATTGAGGGCGTGCGCAAATCCTTTGGGCCGGTACCGGTGCTGCAGGGGCTGGACCTCGACCTCAAGGCAGGCGCAGTGACGGTCTTGATGGGCGCCAATGGTGCCGGCAAATCCACGCTCGTGCGCATCCTCTCCGGCGTCTACACGCGGGACACCGGCACTATTGCGCTGGCCGGCAACGCCTTCGAACCGGCGACGCCGGCCGAGGCGATCCGTGCCGGCGTCGTCACCGTGCACCAGAACATCAATGACGGTGTCATCGCCGACCTCGATGTCGCGACCAATCTCACGCTCGACCGGCTGAACGGGCGCGGCGCCCCGCTGTTCTTCAATCCGCGACGGGTACGTCGCGAGGCCGCCGCCGTCGCGTCCCGCATGGGACTTGCGATTGATCTTTCGGCCAGCATCAACGGCCTGACACTCGCCGACCGCCAGATGGTGGCGATTGCGCGTGCCATGGCGCATGAGCCGAGGGTGCTGATCCTCGACGAACCGACCTCGTCGCTGTCAAGCGCGGAGGCCGATCGCCTGTTCGATCTCGTCGACCGCCTGAAGGTGCGCGGCGTCGCCATCCTCTACATTTCGCACCGCATGTCCGATATCCGTCGCCTTGCCGACAGCATCCTCACCCTGCGCGATGGCCGCATCACCGGCCGCTTCGAAGGACCTGAACTCGACTATGAAGGCGCGGTCAATGCCATGCTCGGCCGAAAGGTCTCCGCCGGCGAGGTTGCCGTGAGAGCGGCGGGCCGTCCGGTCTTTAGTGCGCGTGGTCTCAAGCTGTCCGGGCAGACGCGCCCCTTCGATTTTGAACTTGGCGATGGAGAGATCGTTGCCGTCACCGGCCTTGTCGGTGTGGGCAAGACTGCGCTCGCTGAAACGCTGTTTGGCGCCCACGCTCCGGCGGCCGGCGAGATGACGCTGGACGGCGCGCGCTATGCGCCGAAGACGACGAAACAGGCAATTGCGCGAGGCGTCTTTCTCGTTGCCAAGGACCGCGCGATCAGCGGCATCGTGCCGGATTTCAATATCTACGAGAATATCAGCCTGCCGTTCCTGCGCCGTCTCTCGTCCCTTGGCATTGCCAGCCGCCGGGCGGAGAAGGCAAAGGCGCGTCAGCAGATCGCCGAGCTCGGTGTCGTTTGCCGCAGCGAACGCGACGAGATGCAGACACTGTCGGGCGGCAATCAGCAGAAGGTGATGGTCGGCCGCTGGCTGTCCGAGCCGTCGCGCCTGCTCATCCTCGACGAACCCTTTCAGGGCGTCGACATTGCTGCCCGCCGCGATATCGGCGAGAAGCTGCGCGCATCCGCCGCCGGTCGCTCCACCATCCTTTTCCTGACGGAACTCGACGAAGCCTTCGAGGTCGCCGACCGCATCCTCGTGATGTCGGAACAGACCATCGTGGGCGAGCACCGCAATGCCGACATCAATGTCGAGCGACTGCTCTGCGAGATTGCCGGGCAATTCTATCAACAGGTCAGCGCATGATGATGAATGAAGAGAGCAAATCCGCGGCCAATGGCGCCGTTCCGCCCGCGGCCCTGAATATCCGGGAAACCGCGATCAAATACGGCTTCCTTGTGCTGCTTGCCGGCATGGTGCTCTATTTTTCGCTCGTTACCGGGGGCTTTGCCTCGCCGCAGAGTGCCGTCTTCATCCTGCAATCCGTGTCGATAACAGGTATTCTCGCGCTCGGCGTCACCGCGACGCTGGTCGTCGGCGGCTTCGACCTTTCGATCGGCTCTGTTGCCACCACGGCCATGATGGCCTCGTCCTATGTGATGGTGGTGATGGGCGGCGATGCGTTGACAGCGACGCTTGTCTGCCTTGCCGTCGGCATGATCGTCGGCCTCATCAATGGCATCATCATCGTCTATATGCGTGTACCGGATCTCTTGGCGACGCTCGGCATGATGTTCCTGCTGCTCGGCCTCCAGCGCATTCCGACCGAGGGGCGTTCGATCGCCGCGGGCATGACCCTTCCCGACGGTTCGACCGCGACGGGCACCTTCAGCCCGGCCTTCCTGGCGCTCGGTCGCCACCGTTTCGATCTGATCCTGCCCAACCTCGTGCCGGTCTCGGTGGTCGTGCTGATCGTGCTCGCGATCGTCATCTGGTTCTTCCTCGAATACACGCGCTTCGGACGCATGATGTATGCCGTCGGCTCCAACGAGCGCGCGGCCAGCCTCGCTGGTGCACCCGTGAATGCCTACAAGATCGCCGCCTATATCATCTCCGGTGTTTTCGCCTCGATCGGCGGCATCCTGCTTGCCGCCCGTCTCGGTCGCGGCGACATCGCCTCGGGCAACAACCTTCTTCTCGATGCTGTCGCTGCAGCCCTCATCGGCTTTGCCGTGCTCGGTGCCGCCAAGCCGAATGCCTTCGGCACAGCCATCGGTGCGCTGTTCGTCGGCATCCTGCTGCAGGGTCTGACGATGATGAACGCGCCCTACTACACACAGGATTTCGTCAAGGGCGCCGTACTTGTCATCGCCCTGATTTTCACCTTTGCACTCTCGAAAAGAGGCAAACGCTGAGGCGGGAGTCCTCGGCGGATAACTAAGGTTCACCAGTGGAGGAGACTGAAATGAATTTTACGCGTAGAACCCTGGGCAAAATTACGCTCGGGCTGATGTCCGCCACGGCATTCGCCGTGCCGTCCTTTGCCGCCGATATGCCGAAGCCGTTCGACAAGCCGGGCGACGTGAAGATCGCGCTCGTGCGTTATCTGTCGACCGGCGACTTCTTCCAGTCCTACCTTGCAGGCGTGGAGGCGCAGGCCAAGGCGCTCGGCGTTCAGCTTCAGGTTTTCGACAGCCGCCAGGACGCGGCGCTCCAGGCCGATATGGTCGATCAGGCCATTGCGCTTGGCGTACAGGGCATCATCATCCAGCACGGCCTGACGGAATCGATGAAGGAAGCCGCCCAGCGTGCGGTGGACGCCGGCATCAAGGTCGTCGCTTTCGACGTGAATGTCGAGAACGACAAGATCCCGCAGGTCGAGCAGTCCGACCGCGACCTGGCCCGCCTGGCGCTCGAGCAGGCCGTCAAGGACAATGGCGAGAGCTTCAAGGCTGGTTACGTCTACGTCGCCGGTATTGCGCCGCTCGACCGCCGCGACGAGACCTGGAAGGAGTTCAAGGCAAAGTATTCGGGAATCAACGAGGCCGCTCAGTTCGGCACGATGGACAACCCGATTGCCAATTCGGTCGCCAATCAGGCACGTTCGGTGATCTCCGCCAACCCCGATATCACCGTGATGTTTGCCCCCTACGACGAATTCGCCAAGGGCGTGAAGATCGCCGTCGACGAAGCGGGCCTGTCCTCCAGCGTCAAGATTTACTCGGCAGACATCTCGACCTCTGACATCGCCGCCATGCGCGAAACCGGTTCCGCCTGGGTCGCGACGGCTGCGACGAACCCGGCCGTGGTCGGTCAGGTTTCGGTGCGCTCGCTCGCCATGCTGCTCGCCGGCGAAGACCCGGGCAAGCAGGTCATCGTGCCGCCGACACTGATCACGCAGAAGGATCTCAACGATCAGGACATCAAGAACATGGAAGAGCTCGGCGTGAAGCTGCCGCAGTTTGCCCATGCCGATGTTGCCATGCCGGCATGGATGCCCAAGCCCTGATTTCCGATTGAGGGAAATGAACAAGGGGCGGTCCAGCGGGCCGCCCCTTCTGCATTGGTCGGTGGAAGACGGGGCAGGTGCCTGCCCCGTTCTAAAGATCAGCGCATTGCCGCCGCGATATTGCCGCCATCGACGGTGGTCACGTCGGCGGTCGTGCGTTCGGCGAGCGCGTGGTGCACGAAGGCGCGGGCCACGTCCTCGGCCGTCACCTCGAGGCCGAGCAGGTTGCCGCCCATGTACTCCTTGACGGAGAGCCCGCGGGCGGCGGCACGGTTGGCGATCATCTCGTCGTTGAGCAAGCCTGAGCGGATGCGATCGGCATTGACGGCGTTGACGCGGATATTGTCGGCGCCGTGCTCAAGTGCGTATTGGCGCGACAGGAAGAGCGTTGCTGCCTTCGGCAGGCCGTAGGCGCCGAATTTTGCGCCCGGATTGACCGCCTGCTTGGATGCATTGAACATCAGCACGCCGCCGGTTTTCTGCGCCTTCATGATGCGTACCGCATTCTGCGCCACGGTCTGGTGGGCGAAAAAGTTCAGCTCGAAGCTCTTGCGCAGCAGCGCGTCGTCCATCGTGGCGATCGGGCTTTCCCAGGCGGCACCGGCGTTGGATACGACGATGTCGACGCCGCCGAAGGTGGCGATCGTCTTGTCGAAGGCGGCGCGCACGGAAGCGGGATCGGTGATGTCACAAGCGATGCCGATCGAGCTGTTGCCGGCCGACTTGGCGACGGCCGCCGCCTTTTCGCCGTCGAGATCAAGCGCCACGACATGGGCGCCCTCGGCCGCGAAGGCCTTGACCACGGCGGCACCGATGGCGCCGGCACCGCCGGTGACCACGGCGATTTGGCCCGTGAAGGGTTTCGGCTTGGCGCCAGCCAGTTTCGCCTGTTCCAGCGACCAGTATTCAAGGTCGAAAAGATCCGGCCGGCTGACCGGCTCGAAGCGTCCGACGGATTCGGCGTCTCGCGCAGCCTCGATCCACATTTCTCCGACATCGACGGCGATCGTCGCATCCTTGAAAGTCCGCCCATGGCCAAACATGCCGAGGCCCGGCACCAGCGTCAGTCGCGGCATGGGATCGAGCATGATGCGCTTGACGTCGTCGCGGGCATCATTGCTGCGGAAATACTCGGTGTAATCGGCGATGAAGGCGGCGACCCGTTCATCGATGACGGCGCGATAGCCGGCGACGTCGTCCTTGGCCGGCGCCGTCAGGACCATGGGGCCGGTCTTGATGCGGATCGAGAGGTCGGGCGTGGAAACGCCGCGTGCCGCCATGTCGGTGACTTCCTCCGCATTCACGAAGTCGAGGATGGTCGGGGAGGTGCGGAACACGCTCACCATGCGGTCATAGCGACCTTCGCCCTTGGCAACGGCGACGGCGCCGCGCAGCAGGGGGGCGATATCGGTGACGCTTGCCAGCTCGGTCCGCAGGCTGGCTGGCGTGAAGGGATTGTGGCCGTTGTTCTTGACGTGATCCTCGGCGACCGTGACGTAGTGGATCATCCGGTCATAGGCTTCCTTGGCAGTGTCGCCGAAGGTGAAGATGCCGTGTTTGTCAAGGATCAGGCCCTCGACCGTGGGATCCTGCTCAAACACCTCTGCCGCCGCCTTGGCGAGCGCGAAACCGGGCATGATATAGGGCACGAAACCCATCTTGCTGCCGAAGAGTTCGGCGCTCATCTCCCGGCTCTTCGCCTGGTCGGCGATCGCGAGAATGGCGGTCGAATGGGTGTGATCGACGAATTTGTGCGGCAAGAAGGCGTGCAGCAGCGCCTCCACGGACGGGTTTGGAGCAGCCGGTTCGATCAAATTGGCACGCAGCAGCGTCACCATGTCCTCGTCGGAGAGTTTCTCTAGCTTGCGGCTTTTCAGAAGCGAGCCGATCTTGACGGCTGGCAGGCCAGCCGGTTCGATCGTGCCCATGTCCCAGCCGCTGCCCTTGACGCACAGAACGGCATGCGTGTCGCCGACGAGGTCGGTCATCTCGGTCTTGACCGAGGTATTGCCGCCGCCGTGCAGCACGAGCCTCGGCTCACCGCCGAGCAGGCGTGTCGTATAGGTGCGTAGCGCCAGGTCACGGTTGACGCCTTTGGCGGCATAGCTTGCAACGACCTTTTCCGCCTCGTCGTCGCGCCAGAGATTTTCCATCGTGTTCAGCCTCCCGATAAACCGGCCCGGCCGGCATCGGCGGACCCATTCTTTTAGAGGTTCAAGCCATGCTTAAACCGCCCTTACCGAGCCGCTCGCGGCTCCAGTGTTCCAGAACCCGCCGTGCCATTGAGCTGGTGATGACCAGATGCGAGGCAAACCCACCCTTCAGCGCCGCGATCAGCGGCTCGAATTTGTTGTCTTCCTGCACGACGAGCATCCGCTTCTTGATCGCGCGGATGGAATCAAGATCGGCAGAGATGCAGCGTCGATTATGCGCGCAATCCATCCAGCGGCCGTCGTGGTCGATGAGCTGTCCGGCAATGACGCCGGCCGCCCCCTTTTCACCCATTTCATGCATGCCTTGCGCTGAAAGAGCACCGCATTTGACGAGATGGCTGTCTTCCTCGATGCCGCCGACGGAATAGAGTGCCAGCTGGCAATCGGATATCGCCGCGAGTTGCTCCCGGATGACTGGTTCGCCGCGTAACTCCTCGGCAAGGCGCTCCGAGGAGAGCACGAGAGGGGCATAGAAGTTGATGCCTTCCGCATTGAGGCGACGGGCGATTTCGGTCGTACATTGGTCGGGGCGATAGGAGTAGGGTGCGCCGAGATTGCCACAGAGCTGCACGACAGTGACACCGCGCAGATCCGCGAAGGGCATGACGTCGGCAATGTGGTAGACGGTGCGGCCCCAGGCCACGCCAACCCGCTCGCCCTTGTTTATGAGTTCGAGGAAGACCGAGGCGGCGACCACCGGCATTTCGGCGGCGGGGTCCATGGCCTGCCGGTCCTCCGGCACGATCCATGCCGTCGTCAGCCCTGTCGCGTCCTCCAGCTCGCGGGCGAGGACGTCATCGGAGAATAGTTCTGACGAGGTAGTGATCGTAACAATGCCGATCTCGCGCGCACGGCGCAGATACATAGCGACCGAGGCTCGAGAAATCTCCAGCCTTTGGGCTACTTCGTCCTGGCGCAGGCCATGCGTGTAGTAAAGCCAAGCGGCCTTGTGGATGATTTGATCGGCGGCGCGGATCGGCATGGTTGTCCTTCATGAGGTCGTTGCTGACATAATTCATCAACGCTGACAAAAGTCAATGTGGTGCTTTCGCCTCGTTTATTGATTCTGAAATGAGCTTCAGCACAGAACATTTCTTTTGGTCGGCCTCGTTACCGAGTGTTCGACGAATGATTGAGGTCCAGATGCCGGGTTTCGAGGCGCTTCGGGATACGGAGAGCTGCTACGCCGTCCTCGGACATGAAACGATGCATTGGCCGATAGCCGGAATATGCCGTACTGCATTTCGAGGGCGTTGATTTCGCTAGTCAGCTGCACGCGACAGGGTCGCTGTATCCGCTGACATGAGCAGCCCGTCGCCTGAGCAATCCAGCTCTGCCAGCGTCAATTCCGCTACCTGTGTGCTATCCTTTCTCCGGCGTGGCCTTGACATTGATGCCAAGGAAGGGACCGAGGATATCCAGGTCACTTGCGATGTCCGCGAGTGTGTATTTATCGAGGACAGCCAGAAATGCGGCCAGTGCTTCGTGCAGCATGCCTTTGAGTTGACAGGCCGGCGAAATTGCGCAGGGGCGGCCCTGCGCCTGCATGCATTCGGCGAGCGAAAACTCCTCCTCGGTTGCACGGACCAACGCTCCCAGTACGATCTCCCCCGGCGGCTTGACCAGCCGGACGCTCCCGGCCCGGCCACGGGTTGTTTCGACGAATCCCAGATCACGCAGGGTCTGGGCCACTTTCAGAAGGTGATTGCGCGGAAGCTGGTAGGCCTCCGCGACATCATTGACCGTGCACAGATCGTCGGGTTGTGTCGCCATATAGATCAGCATTCGCAAGGCATAGTCGGTGTGAAGGGTCATTCGCATGGGCATAGCCTCGCAGCTGTCGTCGGCTCTGAATACCAAAAGAGGTATTACAGATCCGCGTGATCGTTCTGGCCGCGATCAAATTCCCATGCTTCCTATTCCTCTTCGCTGCCGGCGCACAACAATCAAAGTCGCTCACGATGTCGTGATAGCGGCGATTCCGCAGAAGACCGTCTGCTGGATTTTCAGGGAATAGCCGCCCTCGGCGTATTCAGGCGGGCTCCCCAGTCTTCCACCTCACCGCTTCGCAAGCGGCGCTCGGCCAGATCGCGCCAGCTTTCCGGGAGCCCGGAAAGGGCGGCAAAAGCGGCCAGAGCCGGGCGATCGAGCTTGTCTCTGTAGAATAGATCCGTGACCCGTGTCAGTGGCCAATCAGCTGCGGGACGTTCCTCAAGCGAAGCATGGTCGCCCGCCTTGATCTGGCCCGGTTCTATCACACGGAAATACCAACCGGAGCGACCAGTCGCCTGCACCCGGCGCGCCATGTCGGGCACCTCAAAGCGGATATTCAGCTTCCAGCAGGGCTGCCTGCCTTGGGAGACTTCCAGCAGTGCTTGTCCAACCCGCCACCGATCTCCCAGACAAAGATCAGCCTCGGTCGCGCCTTCGACCACCAGGTTTTCTCCGAAGCCGCCGGTTCGGAAATGATCTGCGGCTTCCGGAAGGTCCAGCGCCCATTTGGGATAGTGCGCCGCGCTATAGGCATGGATCGCCTTGTCCACACCACCGTGGTGGCGAAGATCTGCCTGTTCGTCGCCCACTAGTCCGAGCGCACTTGCCAGCAGCGGAGTTGTAACGGATCGTTTGTCGATCGCCGACCGAGCCGTTCCTGGTCCAAAGGCTTTCGCCCCACCAATTCTGACTTCAGCAATTGCAAACTGCCTTGTCTGGGCGGGCAATTCCGTCTCTCCGGTCATGTGCAATCTCACAGTCGGTTTTGCAGAAGCCGGCATTTGAGTTCTTTGCGTGAAGACAAAGACCCTGCCCCCAACTGCTGCATTGTAGCCGCGGACCTGTGGAAGGGGAACCAAAACATATGATATCGGCAAATGGAAGGAAATCCGTCGTGGACGCATCTTCGGATGAGCGCTGTCGTGACTGGGATCCCCGTAGCGCAGAGGTTCAGATCGACCAAATCCGTGCCTATGATCATATGCGCGAAACCTGTCCGGTCGCCTGCAGCGACTATCTCGGTTGGTCCTTTTTCCGCCATGCCGATATTTTGCAGATTCTCACCGATCACGAAACGTTCAGCAATGTTGTCTCACGGCACCCGTCGGTGCCTAACGGCATGGACCCTCCGCAACACACCGTCTATCGGCGGATGATCGATCCCTATTTCACCCAGGAACGGGTCGAAGCCTTCGAACCCGAATGTCGCCGGATAGCCGGCGATCTTCTCAAGGCGCTCAGGGACGCCCCATCCTTCGAAGTGATGGCCTGTCTCGCCGAGCCCTATGCCGTCAGAATCCAGTGCGGCTTTCTCGGCTGGCCCGCATCGCTGCATGAGCCTTTGCTTCAATGGGTGCGCAAGAATCGCGAAGCCACGCTTGCGCGCGATACCGATGCCATGGCAGCCATCGCCCTCGAGTTCGACGGGCATATCCGCTCCCAGCTCGAATTGCGAGAAGAGGCTGGTAGCGCCGCGCCGGACGACATCACCACCAGCCTCGTCCGCCAGACGGTAGACGGCAAGCGGCTCGATCACGGCGAAATCGTGAGCATCCTGCGCAACTGGACGGTGGGGGAACTGGGTACGATTGCGGCCTGCGTCGGCATCATCGTGCATTTTCTTGTCGAAAACCCCGGGGCCCAGACCCAGCTACGCCTCGATCGCTCGGGCCTTTCGGCCGCGATTGAGGAAATTCTGCGCATACACGGACCGTTGATATCGAGCCGACGAACGGTATTGCGGCCCGTGGTAATCGGTGGGCGTCGGATGGGGGCCGGGGAGCGGATGACGGTGATCTGGGCTTCGGCCAATCGCGATGCCCGGGTCTTCGAGGCGGCTGATCAGTATTGCCCCGAACGCGACCAGACACCAAACCTGCTTTACGGCGCGGGCATCCACATTTGTCCGGGTGCTGCTCTGGCGAGAATGCAGCTGAGGGTCATGATCGATGAACTGCTGAGCACGATTGGGCCGTTTTCGCTTCTGAAGGGTGCCGAGCCATGGCGTGCGGTCTATCCCGCAAGCGGCTTCGCGGCAGTTTTCCTGCGGACCGACTACTAGGGGCACGCGAAGGATCGCTTCGTTTAGCTTGCTCGGGATCAAGAGCTGGAGCGAAGGATATCGCTATGTCTAATTTCGGATAGCTGCAAAACGGGAGGGTAATATGGGTATCGTCGAAAGAATCGCCACGAGGTTGGAGCACCAGTCGTATTTGATGAGCGTGATGATGGATCGGCTGGGCGTCAATCAGGAATTGGCAGGACAGGAACAGCTCGGACTGAGCTTGGCGCGGGCGGTGAGATCCTGCCTTTTCTGTCGCCACAGCGACGCATGCAAAGTGTGGCTTTCGCATTGCGAAGGCCAGCCGAAAGCGGCACCGGAATTCTGTGGCAACCGGCGCTTCTTCGGCGCCCACAGCTAGGGGCTGTTTCCAAGAGAAGCGCGATTCCGCTTCAGCTCCTGCGGATTTCAAGCCGGGCAGCGCCGCGACCCGAAACGGGGACGCAGGACGCGGCGGACCGATGTCTCTCGCGTCCCGCAAGGATTCTGCTACCTATCGACGCTCCTATGCACGCCGGCCTCGGTGAATGTCGCCATGCCGAGGTGGCATCTCAACGCTGCCCTTGCCACAAGGGTGGCCAATACTGCTCCGGTTCCTTCGCCCAGTCGCAGATCAAGATCGAGAAGCGGCCGAAATCCGAGATGGGCGAGAAGCCGCCGATGCCCGGGCTCCATCGAGCTGTGACCGACCATGCAGTGCGCCAGGCCTCCAGGTCCGCTGCAGTGGAGCGCGAGGGCGGCTGCCGAGCAGATGAAACCATCGAGCATGACCGGTATCGCAAGCAGGCGCGCCGCGACAATCGATCCGGCCATCGCGGCGATTTCGCGTCCGCCCAGGATGCGCAAGGCGTCCAGCCCGTCGCTTATGGCGTTTCCATGCAGTCTAACGGCCTCGGAGACAACCTCGACCTTGCGCTCTACCGTTCCGATCGAGATCCCGGACCCTCGCCCGCACCAGTCCGCCGGGTTGCCGCCCAGAAGGGCGAAGCATATGGCCGAGGCAGCAGTGGTGTTGCCGATGCCCATCTCGCCGGGGCAAAGCACGCTGGCGCCCGGTCGAACCGCATGCATCCCGGACTGGAATGCATCGAGGAACTCGCCCTCGGTCATGGCCGGGGCATGTAGGAAGTTGTTGACGGGACGAGCCAGCTCAAGCGGCACGACGGTCACCTTGGCGCCGAGTTCGGCACTCAACTGATTGATAGCCGCTCCGCCGCGCTCGAAGTTCTGCACCATCTGCTCTGTGACAACCGGAGGATAGGCCGACACACCGGTTTCTGCCACGCCGTGATTGCCCGCGAAAACGCACACTTGCGGATCATCCATGACAGGGGGGTAGCGTCCTTGCCAGCGGGCCAGCCAGGCGACGATTTCTTCGAGCCTGCCGAGACTTCCCGGCGGCTTTGTCAATATCTCCTCTCGCGCTGCCGCTGCGCCTGCTGCGTGTTCGTTTCCGGGCGGCAGGTCCTGCAGCATTCGGCGCAGGGCTGAGAGGTCTTTTATGGGTGCAAGGGACTGTTGCCTTGTCGGAAGGCTGTTTGGGTCAGACATACGGGTCCTCCACGTGACACCGAAGCTCGCATGAGCAATTGCCCCGCCCTTTGCCATCGGACGGTTTCAGGATGTGGCAACGCGTCTTCTGACTTCCAGCTTGACCGGGTGCAGGCACCTTCCCATCCGGCAAGCGGACAGTGGCGGCCAATGCCTCCTGACACACGTATCTGGTTACAGCGGCGGGACCGCCCCGGATTCTCACCGGGTTCCGTTAGTTGCAACATGTTTCGTAGGGCATGCACTCCCGACCGACAATCTGAAAGGTGATTTTGATCAGGCGGCAGACGACCTTTTCCGGCGAAAACTCGTGAGTGCTTGCGCGGGCTCAAAGAAGCGGCCGTCGTGTCCACTTCCTATGAATGAAGATTGGGGCACTCGCCCTGACTGGTGTTTCCAGCTTCCTGGAAAAAATGCGGCTTTTCTGTCACTGAAGGTCTTCGACAATGAACTTGATGGTATCCCCAGAACACCGTGTGGTATCCCGGCCAATCGAGGACAATCGGCGGAAAAACGCGGCAGCAATGGAAATCTTCCCAATCGGCACGATCCTCACGGCTTCTGATCGCGCCGATGAACCAGTCTACCATATCCACGAGGGATGCATTGTGCATAGCCGGCTTGCGGCCAACGGCATTGCACAGGTCGTTGACGTCTATGGTCCGGGCCGTATCTTTGTCCATCCCAGTAGGCCGAGCTTAGCCCAAGTGCGCATAGAATGCCGGTACGAGGTGCTCAGCCTTCGCAAGCGCGCCCGCATGATTCACGAAGCTCTCGTCGAAAACCTTGACCGTTCCCACCGGCATGTCGCACTCTTATGCGGAAAGACGGTCGTTCAAAGGATCGCCACGGTCCTTATGGATCTCGCCTGCAACTCGGTGCTGACCCGATTTCACGCGGGACGCTCAGTCTGCCACTCACGCGGACCGAGATCGGCGATTGGCTCGGCTTGAGAGGTAAGACCGTCTCCCTCGTCTTCAGCCTTTAGATCCGGCAGAGGGCTATCTCCCTTGATAGCCATCGCCGCCTTTGCGACAAGAACTGGCAATCGCTTTCCTTCATCGCCGATGGTGTCGACCCGTGCATTGGCAGGGCGATGGCGATCTAGGCATGTGACGGACGCGATTGGTCGGCGCAATTCGACGGATCAACAAGACGCGCAGGCTCGTTCGTCGTTATCCGGTCGCCGTCGTTACTGGTTTGGGATGCTTCTCCGGTCGCCTTCCCTTCTCGCGGCCGGATGCCGCTCTGGCACTTCGGGAGGCATTTGCCAACCTGCTCCATTTCCGGGGAGCGTAGTAGCGCCGCTTTGGGTCTGCTGGTGCACTTTCTCTTCGGCATGGGCGCAAGCCTCAATCGGCTCGACCTCACACTTGGCGCAAACCTTCGTGTCGCGCGTCGCTCAAGGTCGAAAAGCGGTCCATTACATGGCCGACCATGTCATTGCCGCAGCACACTGCCATGCATTCGAAGGCGTCGCACATCCAGTTACAGTCCGCGTCGTGCGGTCGGCATTCGGAGATATGTCCGGCACAGGGACGCGCACTATCCATCCAGGTTCGGAACAGGCCCTCGGCGGAGGCCCTGTATTCGCTGTTGCTCGTCATGGTTTTTCTCGAGTTGAACGGCATCGTCGGCGTCAGCCGGCGAAGCGAGGAAAAAGCACGTTGTTCTCCAGATGCATATGCTCCACGAGATCTTCCGAGAACTTCTTCGCGCTGGTGTAAAGAGCACGCCACGAATTGCAGGCGCCAACCGGCAAAGTAAAGCCGCCCGTGACATGTTCGAGTGCGGCCACATGCCGTGCCTCCACGTCATGCTCATGGCGCATCTGCGCGATCGGTTGTGTCAGCACCGCCTTGTCGTTCCGCTCCATCAATGGGAATAGAAGAGCCTCTTCGCGGCTCATATGGCCCTCGAGATCGGCGTGGATGCGCTCCAGAAGATCGGCGAGGCCTACAGGGGCTTGAGGATGGGCGCCATGAACACGCTCGACTTTCTGTGCAAGCGGGATCAGCCATACCAGTTCACTGCGGTGTGTTTCGTGGTAGCGGCTGCGCAGGTGGTTGATCAGTTCCACCGTTCCCTCCGGAGCCTCCCGATGACTGGCAAGCATCAGCGTCTTCAACTCCGTCAGCAACGCGTCGGGCGAGAGGCCGGCTTTTTCTGCGGCTGTGTCGATCCGTTCAGCGCCACCGCAGCAGAAGCTTATCCCGTGGCGACGGAACAGGTCGGCTGCTCCTGGCACTGTCGTTGCGACCTTTCCGACTGTCTGGCTGAAATCGATATCCGTCATGGCCGTTCCTACGTTCATGGACTTATCGAGCCTTCAGGCTCGATCATGTCGGTGAACTTGCGGGCGTTTTCTCGTCTGGTCGTTGCGCCGTCGCAAACACGGCGCAACGGCCAGACGCCCGCTTCAACAACATCCTCAACGAGGAGTATCGCCCTTCGTTCGGTGAGTTGCCCGGCTATGGTCGGAGCATCGAGGTGTCGGCGCGCGTGGCCTTCTGACACACGTACCAAACTGCGGCATCCCGAGTATTAGGGGGCTCGGGATGATCTTGCCGCGCGCCACGGAGCCCGGTGCTGCGCGGCATGTTTGATTGCTCGCAGGGGCACTGGCGGGGTGCCTTCAGGTATACCTTCAAATAATTGTCCAGATTTGCGCTGACGCAAAGATCTGGAGTGTCGCAACTGATAGGCATTCGCAACTGACGTTTCGCGCCTGACGCGTCACTGCTACTCCATTCAACGCAAGAGAACTTTCACAAAAGGATTCCGCCATGAACATGCGCAAGCCGGTCCTCATCCTTCTGCTTTCCTCGACCCTTCTGGCGCCGTGCGCGGCCAGTGCCGCGGGCGATGCGGAAAGCCGGGGGCTTGCGAATGTCAAACAGTTCACGCTGGATCACAATCGCCGGCTGGTGGCCCAGGCCGAACTGCTGGAGGTGGCCGTCGCAGACTATGCCGGCGTTATCGCCGGTCACGGCGGTGACTACACGAAAGCCTGGGAGGCCGATGGCGCGCGACTCTCCCGTCAGATCGCTGCCATTCGCACTCTTTGGCTGGAGACCTCGAACCAGTACGAGACGATCGAGGGCATCGTCGCCGGCATTCCTTCGACGGCAAAATACGATCTGATCCTCGATGCCGGCAATCCGGGTTCGGAAGCCGAGGATGTTGCGGAATACGACCTGAAGCTGCCCGACGGAACCGTACTTCAGCGCCCGGGCAATCTGTTCCACGGCATCACCGAACCGCTGTTCTGGGGGATGGACGAGAAGGGTGTGAAGCTGCCGGCGGATCTCGACGCGGACGGCAAGATCATTCGTGGCGAAATGCTGTTCGACGCCAATCTCGGCCAGGGCGCGGCCCAGGCGCTCGTCCATTGGGCAAAGACGCTCGAGACCGACATGTCGGCCTGGGCCCCCAATCGCCAGGATGCCTTCACCTCGGTCGTCGTCATGACTCCGACGGTCGGCGACTATTTCGGCGAGTGGAAGGAATCGCAATTCATCACCGGCGAGATCGGCGCCTTCGTCGCCCAGAGCCGCCTCACCGACGTGCAGGGCATCATGAACGGTTGCCGCAAGATGTATTCCGAGGCGATCTCGCCGGTGGTCGCGGCCGCCGACGCGGACCTCGATCAGCGGATCACGGCCGGTTTCAAGGAACTTCTGACGCTGGTCGACGACACGCATTCGCGCGAGGCGGCCGGGGCGAAATTCGGAGTTGAGGAAGCGGACGCGCTCGGCAACGAGGCGCAGGATATCGCCGACAGGATCGTCGCCATGATCCTGCAGGCGGCAGCGAAATCCGGCGTGACGATCAACGGTTGACCAGGCGATTGGCAGTGTGCGGTCGACTATTTGCGTCGGCCGCCGGGACCGGACATCGATGACGAGCCTTCAATCCCCGACACATGCGCAAATGCCGCGCGCCGTCACGGTTCGCGGCCCAAGTAGGCTGGCCGTTCGCCGGACCTCCCTCCTGACGATCCTGTTCGCGGTTCTGTTGGGCACGGGGACCTACATCGAATTCCTCGCCGCGCGGAACTGGAATGCCGGCGAGACGGTGCTCGTGCTGCACATCGTTCTGGGGCTGGTCGGCGTCGCCATGTTCGCGTCCTGGATCGGCCCGCATGTGCTTCATGGTTTGCCGAAGAGCCAGCGTCCCCTGTTCACATGGCTAAGCTGGCTGCTCTTGGCCAGCTACCTGCTGGTGTTTGGAACCGGCCTGGTGATGATCATTCCCCTGGCATCATATCTCGCCGGAAGGGTATGGTTCTTTCAATTTGATACGACGGGTGTGCTGACCTTCCTGCATCTCTGGAGCGCTTTCGCCGCCGCCTCGGGCCTCTTCTTGCATCTCCTTCTTCAGCACTGGCGCAAGCCGGCCTCCGACAGGCGCGGGGCTTCGTCATGAAATACCAGTTCAAGGCCCATCTCCCGCTTCTGGCGCTCGGCATGCTGAGCGGACTTCTGGTCATCGTCGGCGCCGAACTGTTTGGGCCGAAAGCCGCCGAACCCGGCGTTCCGCTCGCCGATATTCCGTTCTACCAACTGCCGTTCGGTCCGGACGAAGCGGGCCGGCCAAGGCCGTTCTGGCCCTCGCGGCTGAACACCGAGAATGGCAGGATGGTCGACCCCGCCGTCATTCCGTCGGCGGCGCAATGCGCCACCTGCCACCAGCGCGAATTCGAGGAATGGGCGCCCTCCCTGCACGCCATCGCCGGGCGCGACACAGTGTACGAGCGGGCGGTCGAGGCAAACGAGGACCTGCACAAGGACGGCATCGAGAAAGCACGCTTCTGCGAGGGCTGTCATGCGCCCGGCGAGGTGCTGGCCGGGCGGACCAATCGCTTCAAGTCGGTCATGCCGTCGGCGGCTGAAACCGAAGGCATCACCTGCGTCATGTGCCATACGGCGACGCATGCCGATCCTGAAGAGGGCAATGGCGCGCTAACGCTGGCGGTCAATACCGGAGTTGACCAGCTCTCCAATGCCATGATCCTCGCCGCGCCGCGTGACCATGCCCGAGCCTATGGCGGGGCGGCGACGAATGCGTTGATCGCCAGCGGTGATTTCTGCGGCGCCTGCCACACCGAGGGCTATGACGCGTCAATGTCGAAGGCGGAAAGTCGGCAGCATGTCCAGACGACCTTCAGCGAATGGAAGGAGAGCTGGTATGGCCGCAACGACGTCACCTGCCAGGATTGCCATATGGCCCCGGATCCGGCCGCCTATGTCCGCCAGATCCGGGAAGGTGACCTTGCGAAACCGGAGCGCTATGCCCACAATTTCGTCGGATCGAACTATCTGATGTTCGATACCGGTCTCGGCGGCAATCTCACCTTCTTACGCGGCGGTATCGTCCCGGGCTTGTCGGATGCCAGGAACACCGAACTGATCGCCCGGCAGGGCGAGGCGACCCGCGCGCTGTTGCGCTCGGCCGCCGGACTTTCGCTCCGGCGCGGCTCGCTCGACAAGGATCGCCTGAGCTTTGCCGTCGCCGTCCAGAATCTGGGGGCTGGCCACAACCTGCCGACCGGCGTGATCGACCAGAAATACATGTGGCTGGAGGTGGTCGTCAGGGATGGCGCGGGCCGGAAGATCTTTCATTCCGGCGCGTTCGACCCCGTGCGCGGAGAAACCGATCCGGACGCGGTGGTCTGGCGCGAGGATTTCATCGACACAAAGGGCAAACGCATCCCCGATCACCTTACCTTCATCACCGCCGGGATTTCGCATGTGCGCGCCGGCGTTCCCGCCAAGGGCGAGGATGTGGTTTCCTACGAGACAGACGTCCCGCCCGGCGCCGAAGGTCCGTTCAGCCTGGAGGCCAGGCTCTGGTACCGCGTCGCGACCCAGGAATTCGCCTATAACACGCTGAAGACAGACCTCGTCATTCCTCCATTCGAACTGGCGGCGGAACGGTTCGTCCTGCCCGCGACAGAAGAGGTACGCCCGTGAAGATTGGCCGATACCCCGCGCTCGTGATCATGCTGCTGGCACTTGTCGGTGCCTTCGCCCCGCCATGCGCGGCGGCGGTGCCTTGGCAGGATGCCGAGGCGCTTAGAAGCGAGACCGCGGCCACCCAACGCCTGTTGTTCCGCGCGCCCGACGACCTGGCCCGGAGGGACATGTCGGCGCGCATCGAGCGGGTGCGGCGCTTGTGGACAGACCGGTTGCAAGCCGCCTATCGGCTTGGCGCGGCGGACGCCGTCGCGCCGATTGACGACGCGGTTGACGACTTCGCGGCCGCTCTTTCCGAATGGAATGCCGCGGCGGCTTCGGCTGCGCGTGCGCGGCTCTGGACGGCCTTGCTCGACGGGGCCGTGAATGCCACGCTGACGGCGCTCGACGAAGGGCGATCCGAAGACGCCGCTCAGTGGCTGAACATTCGCGAATATGCGCGCACGTCTCGCGATACCGCCGCCACCATCGCAATGCGGGAAGTCCTGGCCCGGCGCCTGGAGCCGGCGAAGGCCCGGGAGGTGATAGAGGCGGAGCTTCTCGGAGTTTATGCCGGCGAGTTGCGCCGCTCGATCGCTGAGAGCCGGTCGCATCTCGCCTCGGGATATCCCGTGCAGTTCGCCCATGCGCTGGCGCGGGCGAGCGGATTGCGCGACCTTCTGTCAGACAATATCGCCGCCCGGATCGGACACCAGCAGGCCGAAGCGATCAAGGCCGCCCTCGCCGAGGCGGGATCCCGCCCATCCGGGAGCGCGGATCCGGTTCTGGCACGGCTGGAGACAAGTCTTGCGACCTATTCCCCGACCAGCCTGTCGCCCGAGGACCGCGAGCGCCGCGTGAGACTGCTGTCGCGGTTCATCGGCCTGGTTCCGGTGGAATACGAAAAGGGTGTGCGGGATGGCGCGGTCACCATTCCGTTTGAGTATTTCGAGGCCGGCCTGTTTCGTGACCGGGCGGCGATGTTGTTCGGCGACCTCGGCGCGGACCTCGCCGCCCGTTCGCCGCAGGCGTTCGAACGGCTCGGTACCATCCTGGCCGAGATGGAAACGGTGATTGACGGAAAGGGCGATGAAGATCGCGTCCGGGCGTTGTCGCAGGAGGCGATACAGAGCATCGCCGACACCTATGGCCTGTCGAGCGAAGGCGGCTACAGGCTTGCCCTCGGCATGCTGCCGGATCTTTTCGACGAAATCCTTCTGGTGGCCGAAGCCGGCGATTGGGAAGAGGCCGAACTGAAGCGGCTCGAGGCCTATGCGCTGTTCGATCCCGACATCGAACAGAGGCTGATGCCGCGAGCGCCGGCGCTGGCCCTGAAGATGGAGGCCGATTTCTGGGAGGGCAGCGCATCGGAAGCGGGTCTTGGACGCCTGATCGCCGACAAGGGGCCGCAAGTGGTGCTGAGGCAGGTGGTCGAGCGCATGAAGGCCGCGACCGTGCAGGCGCATACGATCCTCGACAGCCAGCTCTCTTCGCTCGGAGCCTTCCTGCAGTCGCTGGCCATTCTCGTGCGCGAGGGGCTGGAGGCCGTTCTTGTCCTTGCCTGCATGATCGGCGCCCTGAAGGCCGGAGGAACGCCGGCCGGCGGTCTGCTTGGCTGGCGGCTGCCGGTGTCGGGCGGTGTTTCGGCCGCCCTGCTTGCGTCTTTCGCGCTCTGGCTGGCGGTTGGCAAACTGTTCGACATGAGCACGCTGCAGCGTGAACTGCTGGAGGGCGCGACCGCCCTGCTTGCGGCGGGCGTGCTGCTTTATGTCACCCACTGGATTTTCCGCAAGGCCTATGTCGGCGACTGGTTGGCGCACATCCGGCGTAAGGCCGAGATGGCGTCCGGGCCGGGGGAAATCGCAACCATGTTCGGTGGCCTGACGGTCTTCGGACTGGCCTTTCTCGTGGTCTTTCGCGAGGGCTTCGAGACCGTGCTGTTCTACGAAGCCCTTTTGGCCGACGCCCCGGCCATGCCGGTTCTGGGCGGCCTTGTGGTCGGCGCCGTTCTGGCCGTCGCGGTCGCCTACCTCATGCTCGGCCTTGAGGCCCGATTGCCGGTGAAGGCATTTTTCCGGGTGACGGGCGCCTTGCTGGCACTGATGAGCGTCACGCTTGTCGGCAATGGCATTCGTGGACTGCAAACGGCTGCGCTTGTGCCCGCGACACCGGTTTCCTGGTTTCCCGACCAGCCCTGGCTGCAGCTCTATTTCGGCCTTTATCCCGTCGCCGAGGCCCTGTTCGCCCAATTGTTGATCACCGCGCTGCTGTTGCTGTCTGTCATTTGGCTGCTGGGTGCCAGATCCCGCGCGGCACCTGTATCCTGATGCCAGCGGCGGAATAGGGTCTCGGCCGATGCGGCGCTGGACTTAGGCGCGCCTCTGGCGCGAAGTCCAGGTTTCATGATCCTCAAGCGCATATGTCGACGCGCTTGCTCAAAATGCGCCGGTGCAGCTGGCGGCAAACATGGCCGTGAGTTTGCGGCACAGCAAAGAAGACGCCCTGTATGTGTGCTTAGTAAGCTCGGCCGGACATGAATTCCGGTTGTTCGGCATGAGGCCGGCGTCGATCGGAGCCATCCCTCATGCAGATTTCTGACATATCCCTCACCAAACGAATCCTGATGTGCGCCGCCATTCCGGCGCTGCTGGCGGCATGGCTTGCCTACGACCGTATCGCTGAGGGTATCGGCGCCTATCGTTCCGCGACACGTCTTGTGGCTGTCAGCGGAGAGATCTCGGCGATCGGCGATCTGGTCCATGCCGTGCAAAAGGAGCGCGGCGAAACTGCCGGCGCGCTTGCAATCGCTGATCGGGTGCGGGACGATGCCGTGAACAATGCCCGCCAGGTGGTCGACGACACCGCCGGGCGGTTGGAACAGATCGCCACCGTCACCAAGGCGCAGTCCGGCGACGAACTGTCGGAGACAATGGCGATGTTGGCTGACCTGCGCCGGAACGTTGACGGTCGCACGATTGCGCCCACTGAAGCGACGCGGCGCTACAGCGACATCGTCGCCGGCTTCCTGTCCCTGTCGCGAGCACTTGGCGATCTGGACTCAGGCAGCGCCATCGCCGAGGAAATCGCCGCCTACAATCTGTTTTCGCAGGCCAAGGAACTGGCGGGCCAGGAGCGGGCGACCGGCAATAGCGTGATCATGGCTGGCGTCGCCGACGGGGCAGTCCTCTTGCGCCTTTCGAGGCTGTATGGTTCGCAGGTCGCTCTGCTTGAAGAATTTTCAACGAATGCGCCGGCCTTTGCCGAAGATGCCAAAACGCTCGGCGTAGCTGCTTCCGGCCCATTTGCCATGATGCGCGAGCGCCTGCTGTCGGCTGGGGTCGGCTCCGACCTTTCCGCACTCGCCGCTGCCGATTGGCATCGCCTCGCGACCGAGCGGATCGACGCCATGAGGGCGCTGGAACAGAAACTTCTGGAGGCAATCCGCCAGAATGCGGCTGTCACCGCCGCGGCGGAGGAGCGCGTCTTGATCACGCTTGGCCTCGTGCTCGCCTCCGCCTTTGCCGGTTCCGTGCTGCTGTCGCTGGCGATCGGGCTTGGCGTCGTCCGGCCGATCAAGCGCCTGACCGCAGCCATTGAACGATTGGCCGACGGCGATGTGAATGTCAGCGTCGGCGAGGCGACCGCCAGGGACGAGGTTGGTGCCATGTCGCGGGCGGTCGCGCGCGCGCTCGACGAGGCGCGCCGTCAGGCGGAAAGCCAGAGACAGGAGGATCTCGCTCGCGGTGCCGAGCGGCAGGCTTTGACTGAAGCGACGGAGAAGGAAAGGGCGGAACGCGCTCGCGCTCTGGAGGGCGCTCTTGGCCAATTGGAAAATGGTCTCGACGCACTGTCCTCAGGCGACCTGCGCTACCGGATTGCCACGGCGCTCGATGCCGATTTCGATGGCCTTCGCCTGGTCTTCAACCGATCCGTTGAAACCCTGGAGCGGCTGGTTTCCATGGCAGGCGGCAATGCTAATGTGATTGATGACGGCTGCACTGGGCTGCGTGGTGCCGCCGACAACCTGGCCCGGCGCACTGCGGGCCAGGCCGCGGCGCTGGAAGAGGCCGCCGCCGCGCTGGAACAGGTCGCCACCGCCGTCAAGATGTCGTCGAGCGGCGCCGACGAGGCGCAGCAGTCGGCGGGTCGGGCAAGCCGTGACACGTCAGAGGCGACCGCGATCGTTAACGCGACCGTCGGGGCGATGCATGAAATCGCCCAGTCGTCTGAACGCATCGGCCGCATCATCACCGTGATCGACGAGATCGCCTTCCAGACCAACCTCCTAGCCTTGAACGCCGGCGTTGAAGCCGCTCGCGCCGGGGAGGCCGGCAAGGGTTTCGCCGTCGTTGCCCAGGAAGTCCGCGAACTGGCGCAACGTTCGGCCTCCGCCGCCAAGGAGATTAAGTCCCTGGTCGACCAGGCGTCGAGGGATGTGACGAACGGCGTCGATCTGGTCGGCCGCACCGGTGAGGCGCTGCATGGCATCGAGCGGCAGATGCAGACCGTTAACCGGCAAGTGCTCGCCATCGCCCAGTCGGCCAAGGAGCAATCGGTCGCATTGGCGGAGATCACGGCTTCGATCGGCCAGCTCGATCAGATCACTCAGCAGAACGCCAGCATGGTAGAAGAGACCAACGCCGCCTCGGTGACACTCGCACTGGAAGCGACCAAGCTGCGAGGTCAGTTGGCTGCGTTCAGGACTGGGGGGGCTGAGTTTATCGGACTCCCGCTCCGTTCAGCGGTGGCTTGATGGTACGGTGCTGGCTCACATTGGCCCAAGCAATAAGTCTGGCCATGCCGCCGAGACGCCAGCCTCCTGCCATGGAGCCCTTCCAGGAAGGCATTATCAGTCGCCAACGCAACGATTGCCGCCGGGACGGGACCGGCCCCCGCGTAAGCTGGGGTCGAGGTTTGACAGCGGTCGCATGCAGGGCTACTGCGGCGGCAGTGCGGATGGAGCCGTCCATTGTGATGGGGAAGCGGAGCAGGTATGCCGAGAAGACGGCCATCGCCTCGGGGCGTTGGTGGAGGCCCACCTCGGCGCCATCGCACACTGGGCAAGATCTCGTACTCAAGGCAGGCGGCATGGAACGGGACCATCGCATCGTCTCGCAACATTTCGGTTCACGACCGACTCTCGCTCGCGACCGATAGACCAAAGTAAATTGGTGAGTATCAGCTTGAAAGATAATATATCTAAGATAGCGGCAAGGTTGATCCTTCGGACTATGCCTGCGTTTATCTTAGCCCCGGCAGCCTTTTTATGACTCTAAAGTCCTGCGTCGGGGCACATCCCAGCTTCAGAAGGCCTGAGATCGTCAAGACGCGTGCAGCCAGAGGTCTGAGCTCAAGCCATCAGTTACAAATTCGAGCAAATGCACAATAAATCTGCATATCGAATATTTCCGTTAAGTGGTAATTAACCCTGAATTTGTAGGGTATTTTTATAAAACAAGATTCGTTTTGTTATCACCATTCTGGTGCCGGCATCCATTTTGTTCAATCAAGTTCTGTTTTCGCGGCATGCCATTTTCATGGCGTATGCGGGAGGCGCATGTGGAAGAACTGTCCAAACATGTAATTTCTAACGAACGCCCGAACATCGCTGCCATTGCACACTGCGACCTGCAGATAGTTACGGCTGGAGCGATCTCTAGCAGATACGGTATCGTTTCGACTGGTGCCCCGCCGGGCGCCTTGCCGGAGTGCTTCCCTCGCTAGCTTCCTGAACCGCAGCGCGGGCGGTACACACTTCACTACGAAACCCTTCACATATGTTTTTCATCCACCGATCCTTGGATACTGGGAGGTATTCCTATGACTTTTCTCGCAAACGCACATCGAACATCGGGTGCAACATTTCAAGTTAACGCGCCACGCAACAGCCGAAAATCCTCGCGCGGCATCCGCAGCACATTATTCTTGATTGTCGCAGCTTTCATTCTCGGCTTGCTCGGCTTTGCTCTTGTCAGCATGACCACGGCGCTGAATAGCATGCGCACCGCCCAGATGATGCGTGCCAATAATGGCGTGGGAAGCCTCTTTCTTGAGAGTGCAGGGGCACTCGCAGCGGAGCGAGGCTTGACCAATGCAAGCCTGTCTGCGTCCGCCAAGGCAGACGCGGAACTTCTGGCGGAGGTCCAGAATTTGCGCAAGCGCAGTCAAGACGCACTTGATGCCGCGCTTGACGAAGTCCGCTCTGCCTCGGATTTCCCCGCAAGGGAAGCCCTGATTTCCAGGGTGACAACGGACCGGCAAAACCTCCAGCTGCTACGCCAGACCGTTGATGCACAGCTTACCTTGGAACTCTCAGCACGGGACGTGTCCGTTTCGGCCAAATGGGTGCCGACGATCACAGCGTTGATCATGACGTCGCAAGAATTGCGTACCGCGGCCCAGATTGTGCCGCCATCGGCACTGGCCCGTACGCAGATCATGCTAGATCTGAGGCAGGCCATGTGGGTGATCAGCGAATATGCAGGGCGCGAGCGGGCGCTTATTGGGAGCATGCTTGCCCGCAATGCCAAGTTTGATGCCGGAACGCTGTCGACACTATCCGAACACCGGGGGCGAGTGGAACAGGCATGGGCTCAGGTCGAGGCCTACGAAAAACGCGAATTCGCAAGTCCTCTGATTCTCACGGCGATCCAAGAAGCAAAAGCGGCCTATTTCGACAGCTTCGAAAAGGTCCGGGAATTGGTCTACTCCGCGGGCGCCGGCAACGAGATCTATCCCCTCAGCGCGGTTCAGTGGATGGTAGCGGCGACCAAGGGCATCGACAGTCTCCTACAACTCTCTCAGGCGGTTGGCGAAGCGACCGCGGAATACACGCACTTGATCGAGAATAGCGGACGCAACAATGTCATCATCAGTGGCTCGGCTCTAGTCCTGACGCTTGTTCTTGGCGGTTTTGCATTCCGGGTCGTCGCATACCGTGTGGCAAACCCAATCCAATCCCTGACCATGACGATGTCGCGCTTGGCTGACGGTGACATGGAGGTCGTCATTCCCTCGGTGGAACGTGAAGACGAGGTCGGGCAGATGGCCCGCGCGGTCGGAGTGTTCCGCGATGCCGCAGTTAATAATCGGCGCCTGGAGGCCGAAGCCCTGGGCAATCGCGAATTGACGGAACAGGAACGGCGCGAACGGGAAGCGCAAAGGGCTGCCGAAGCGCAGAAACTAAAAGAAGCGACTGACGCGCTTGCTACCGCACTCGGCCAGTTGGCGAAGGGCGACGTCGGCTATCGTATTGATACGCACTTTGCCAATGATCTCGACAAGCTTCGCCTTGACTTTAACGAGTCGGCGGCCAAACTTGAAGATGCGCTACGATCAGTCGGCGACAATGCCTCGGCCATTTATGCTGGTTCCGAACAGATCCGCGCGGCGGCCGATGATCTAGCCAAGCGCACGGAGATGCAGGCCGCCTCGGTCGAGCAAACGGCCGCTGCGATCGAACAGATCACGACCGCCGTCCGCGACACTAGCCGCAGGGCAGGAGAGGCCGGCACCCTCGTGTCCCGTACCCGTGAGCAGGCGGAGCGCTCTGGCGTCGTAGTCGCACAGGCGGTGGCAGCCATGGGTGCTATCGAGGCATCATCCCACGAGATCAACAACATCATCACGGTCATCGACAATATTGCCTTCCAGACGAACCTCTTGGCTCTGAATGCCGGGGTCGAAGCGGCTCGCGCCGGGGACGCGGGTAAGGGATTTGCAGTGGTTGCCCAGGAGGTGCGGGAACTGGCCCAGCGCTCTGCAAGAGCCGCACAGGAAATCAAGGCATTGATCTTGAGCTCTGCTGGGCAGGTTCAATCGGGCGTCTCACTCGTCGGTGAGACCGGTGATGCCCTGCGGTTGATCGTCGGCGAAGTGCAGGAGGTGAACCGCCATGTAGCGGCCATCGTCGAGGCGGCGCGGGAACAGTCCATTGGTCTCGGGGAGATCAATGAAGCAGTCAATCTGATGGACCAGGGCGCCCAGCAGAATGCCGCTATGGTCGAACAATCGTCCGCCGCCAGTCACAGCCTCGCCCTGGAAGCGGCTGGTCTCAATCGACTGCTGGCCCGGTTCCGCTTCGGCCAAGCGTCCGCATTGACACAGCCTGCCGCAGCACAGGTTCAGGGCCCGAGATCGGCTGTGGCCGCCTGACGGCGCGCCAGCCAGGATTGCCTAACACCAGAATCGGACGGGAACGCCGCTCCCGTCCTACCATTGCCTCATCGCTCGCAACTGAAGGATGAACCGATGTGGGTGCCTCCTTCGGTTGGCGGCGGTATGATGACTGGCAGTCGCCGTGGTGGTGCTCTCGATGGAAGGACGCATTGCCTCAACTGCACTTTCGAACGGGCCGGCTCTTGCACGCCACGAACCTGCATTTGCCTCAGGGTAGCCGTCATACCGTCTCTGAAAAAATATTCATTCCTAACGTGACAGCATGCAGGAGGATTAATGATGCATATTTTCCTTTTGCGGCACCTGCACTAAGCACCAATGACCACCGGAATTTCACAAATATACGGAACGGACGTCCGTCCGTCGAAGGAATGTACAGTGAATACCCAAGGTACTTCTACGATTTATAGTGCAGCTGGCGTCTCGTCGGCGCAGGCGCGCCAGATATCACTGACCATCCGTGCACTGCTCTTCTCTATCCTGGCGATCTTCGTGGTCGGACTGCTCTTCGCTGCTTCCGCCAACCTGCTCTCGGCATGGGAAACGATGCGAAGCGCGCGAATCATGCACCGCAATGCCGAGATTGGTGGTCTCTTCCTGACCGGTGCCAGGTCCCTTGCCGCCGAGCGGGGCGTTATCAACACGGCGCTTGCTGCGGTCTCCGCCGCTGATCCGGATAAGGTAGCGCGGATCGCCGAACTGCGACGTCTCGGCGACGTGGCCCTGGCTTCGGCACTCGAAAGCGTGCTCGACGAAACTGATTTTACCGGCAAAGACGGCCTGATCGCTACCATGAGTGAGGCCCGAGACGCTCTCGTTTCTCTCCGGCGCGACATTGACCGGCAGTTGACGCTTCCCGGCTCGGCTCGCGATCGGGCCCTTGTCGACCAGTGGGTTCCGGTCGTCACAGCGCTCATCATGTCGCTGCAGGAATTGCACGTCACCGCCCAGGAAGTGCCGGCCACGGCACTCGTCCACACACAGATCATGCTCGATCTCCGGCAAGCGCTGTGGGTCGTCAGCGAATATGCTGGCCGCGAGCGAGCGATGCTCGGAAGCATGATCGCCCGCCAGCGACGGCTCGATGACGAGAGCCTTGCCACGCTCGCGGAATATCGCGGTCGGCTCGAACAGTCTTGGGTGTCCATTAAGGTGTATGCCGACCGCCCCTTCGCCCATCCGGCGGTGCTTCGGACCATCGAGATGGCGAAGGCAGAGTTCTTTGGCGCTTTTGCCACCCTGCGGGAAAGCGTCTATGCAGCTGGCATCGAGGGACGCCCCTATCCCGTCAACGGCGATGAATGGGTGGTGGCGGCGACCCGCGCCATAGACAGCCTCATTGCCCTTTCGGACGCCACGGGCGGGGTGACTAGCAATGAGGCCAGCCAGGCCGAGGCGAGCGGCTTCAGGAGCCTCGTGGCGAGCTCTGTCCTGCTGGCTCTCGCCGCAGCGCTTGGTGCTCTGGCCCTATTCATCGTCGCCACAAAGGTAACCCGCCCGATTCATGCGCTCACCGGCCTGCTGGAAGCGTACAAGACCGCGCTAGACCAGCATGCGATCGTGGCGATTACCGACCGGCGGGGTAGGATCACCCACGTCAATGAACCCTTCTGTCGCATCAGCCGCTACGGGCGCGACGAGCTGATTGGTCGCTACCACAACATCGTCAATTCTGGTCATCACCCACCGGGGTTTTTTACAGCCATCTGGCGCGATATCGCCAATGGCAGGATCTGGCGCGGCGAGATCTGTAACCGAACCAAGGATGGCCTGCCATACTGGGTCGATACAACCATCGTCCCCTATCTCGACGATGCTGGTCGCATCGACGGCTATGTCTCCATTCGCTACGACATCACTGAACGCAAGCAGGCCGAAGCGCATCTGAGCGCGGAGAACGAACGCCGCGAACGGGTCGAAACCCTGCTGCGCGATATCATCGAAACCATTCCGGACGGCATCGCCGCCTTCGACCCAGATGAGCGCTTGATCCTCAGTAACAAGGCCTATCGTGAACTCCACGGTACGATAGCGCAGGACATCGTGCCGGGCGCGCGGTTCGAGGACTTGATGAGACTCGCCCTGGAACGTGGGCAGTTCGTGATTTCGAACGACATGGAGGAAGGCGTCGCCAGCTACCTTGCCGCTCGCCTCGCCAAGTTCCGCCGGCCTACCGGCCCGATAGTCCAGCACCTGCGCGACGATCGCTGGCTGCAGGTGCGCGAACGACGTTCAGCCTCTGGCAACACGGTGGGGGTGCGCACCGACATTACCGATCTCAAGCGCGCTGAACTCATCATCAAGCAACAGGCTGAGCATGATCCTCTCACCGGCCTTTACAATCGCTCTGTGCTCGGTGGCTACCTGCAGCGGGCCTGCGCTCGCGCTCGACGCGGTGGTTACATGGGCGCGCTTGTGGTTGCCGACCTGGACAGGTTCAAGTCGATCAACGATACGCTGGGACACGATGCCGGGGATGCCCTGCTCCGGGAGGTCGCTGCCCGCTTCGGCGTGGCGCTACGAGCAAGCGATATTATCGTACGCCTCGGCGGAGACGAGTTTGCCTTCATCCTGCCGAAGGTCGCCAGCCGCGAGTCGCTCGAGCGGCTATTGGGCCGGGTCCGCACCGCCGTTTCGAGACCTGTTGCCATCGGCGCGCACCGCATCCTGCCCAATTGCAGCTTCGGCGTCAGCCTGTTTCCCGATCAGGCCAACACGCCCAATGAACTGATGAAGAACGCCGATATCGCCCTCTATGAGGCGAAGGCCACCAACCGTGGCGGCTGGCGCATCTTCGACAAGGCCATACGCTCGGCCCTGGAGCGGCGCGAAAGACTGGCCGCCGCGCTGAGGGGCGATCTGATGGTCGGACGGCTAGCCGTCGCGCTTCAACCGCAGGTCTCGCTCGCTGACGGCAGTCATGTCGGCTTCGAGGCGCTTGCGCGCTGGAATCTCAACGGGCGGCCGGTTTCACCTGGGGAGTTTATTCCCGTAGCGGAGGAGACTGGCGCTATCATCCCGCTCGGAAGCTTCATGCTGGAAAAGGCGCTCGCCTCGGTCCAGGCCATGGAGAAGGGAGGCTTCGCCTGCGGCACGATTGGGGTCAACGTGGCAGCGCCGCAGCTGAAGCTCAACGGCTTCGTCGAGCAGGTTGCCGCGATGCTAAAGCGGTTCCGAATCGCGCCATCCAGCCTCGAACTAGAGATTACCGAGAATGTCCTGCTCGACCGTGCCGTTGATACGATCTTGCCGACACTTGACCAACTCGTCCGCCTCGGTGTCAGGATTGCGCTCGATGATTTCGGCACAGGCTACGCCTCACTTATCCACCTCAAGCGCTTTCCGGTGCACCGGCTGAAGATCGACCGCTCCTTCGTCGGCGATATTGAAACCAGCCAGGATAGTGCCGCTATCGCGCGCGCGATCATCGGACTCGCCCATAGCCTTGACCTGCGAGTGGTGGCCGAAGGTGTAGAGAACGAGCGCCAGCTCGCCTACCTGCGCGCCCACGGCTGCGACTTCGCTCAGGGTTATCTGTTCGGACGGCCGTTGCAGGGAAGCGAACTCGACAGCTATATCGCGACCCGCGCCCGGCCCTTCGTGCCGGACCGGTCTAGCGCAAATCTCGTGAGGTCCTTCGCTCATGCCGGCTGAGATACACATGACAAGCAAAGTACGCCGACCCAGCTACCCAGTCGATGGATCAAAAGTCCATTCCCTCGCTGACGAGGTGAGCATCTCTAGGATTGGTTTACCGATTGCAGTTTCTCCCCTCCTTGAGAGCCGCGAGCGGCCCTTTGCATATCCTAAGCACTCCGAGCTTGAACCTTTACCGGCCCTGGAAGCGATCCCGCGCTCTGAAGGACTGCTGCTGCATGAGTGTGGTCGCAAGAGGGCAGACAACAGATCAATGATGGCCGGACAGATGGCCGGCGGTCCGCCGTTCAACGCAGGTTTGTGGTTCGTCCATCACCCGCAGATAGCGGCTTTGCCTGCGGGCCAGCCAGCGGATGACCTCTTTGAGCCTGCCAAGGGTTCCCAGCGCCGTTTGTAAGCAGAGCTTCTCGTGTGGCGGCAGCTTGCGCCACTCGTTCGGCGCCAGCAAGAAGCTTCAGGAGCGAAGCGCACAAGCTGGCATGAGCTTCCTCTGGAATGAGTTGTTCATGTTTTCGGGAAGTGCAGGCGCTTCAGAGTGAGAAGCTCTTCTTCTGACTTCCAACATGTCCGCACGCAGGCACCTTCCCGCTCGGGAGGAGCCGGACAGTGAGAAACAATGCCGCTTGACACTCGTGACAGTGGTGGGACCGTTACCACTTCGTCATCGGTTTCAATCGGAACCATCTGCGATGAGGGTCAGAGCGCGCCAGTCTCTTATGTGAACGCCTCGGTGAGTATCCGCCGAAATTGTCTGCTGTCCTATGAGCTGGGTAAAGATGCGGGACACGGTCTCGCCTCTAAGCCCCAGCCAGCTGCCGATTTCGGGTCGCGTGAGCGGCAGCAAAAGCTTGCCTTGGGCAACGGGGTCAGCGCCAAACTGGAGTGCAAGGTCCATCAACATGGTCGCAACCCGCTGGACCGCCGTCTTGCCGCATAGGAGCGCCACATGTCGGTGGGAACGATCGAGATTCTCCAAAAGAGATTCGTGGATAATGCGTGCATGTTTCCGCGCTAGAAGCACTTCAAAGCGGCATTCAATCCGCACCTCGGCTGAATTGGGCGCTCCAGGGTGAACAAAGATGCGGCCCGGCCCGTAGACATCGAGGAGTTGCACTGGGCCATGGTGCATTCGTCTGCTCAGAATAATACAGCCCTCGTGGATTCGGTAGATTGGCCCGCCAAAAGGTGCCGCGTCGGCAAGCTTCGTGCCGACACCCAGTGTTTGCAGTGGTGCCGCCATCTTTCGCCGTGTCGTTTTGTTTCCCTGGATGCCGGACACTTCGCGTTCGCCCTGTGATAAAGTCCGATTCATCTTCATACGCCTTCTATGGCGGCAGCTAGCCGTCACGAAGCCAGCGGCGCAGAGTAATCAGCCCGGGCATCGGACCCTTTGCTCGCATTAGGCGTCGAGAAACGTCTTGTTTCTTTGAGCCAACGCAAGCAGCTCCGCGATTTCACCTCGAACTACAACGCGCTACGCAGCTGCAGTCATCAATCAGATTGCGGATCAGTGGTGCGACCGGGAGAGACGACATCACAACCGATCGAACCGGGAGAAACTGCGGAATCGCATTTGCCTGCGGCATCGTATCTAGCGGTCTTGGTGGAGCCTCTTGCATGGGCAAATGCCCTTGAAGCAGACCTGCCAAAGAGCCGGCAAGGCCCTTTCTCCTATGTGACAAAAACCGGCGGCACTATACCATCCGCAGGGTACGCTTGCGTAGAACATTCGAAGCTCAAGCCGCGCGCGGGCAATTGGCGGTGTCAGGTGCCCAGGCGGCTGGGCTCACGCAATCTTCCTGCGCATGACAAGCGGGCTATAGAAGGCCACGAAACCCAAGAAGGCCGCGACCCACATGAGCCCTGAGAGGGGCAGAAGGATCATGGTGAATTCCGGCGCGAGGGCTGTGCCGATGCGCAGCGCGGCCGCGAGCACGATCGGTAGGTATATGCCAAAAGTGGTCGTGGCGGGCGAAAGGAGCGCCTGACCGGAATGGCCGCGTGTTGCCCGGGTCATCACGGCAAGCGTCATGGTACCGATCGCGCCGGAGGTCCAGGCATGGACGCCGGCGGTGCGAAGGCCCGCATCATCCAGGAGAAGGGCAGCGCCGCTCAGCAGGAAACCGAGCGAGACGAAGAAGAAGGCAACGTGCAGGATCGTCACGAGCGGTTCGGCCAGCGTTCGTTCCGGCTTCCAGCGGAGCTGGCGGGCGAATTGGGCGCTCCCTACGCCCAGCAAGGCCAGGCCGGCGAGAGGCACGAGGACAGGGACGGCGGCGGAAATGGGCCAGGCGACAAGCGCCAGCGCGGACAGCACCATGACCGTGAGGTCGAACCGGTTGAAGCCCGGCGGGATCGGGCCTGGATTGTTCTGACGCAGCCAGTTCCCGGTGAAGCTCGGGATGATACGGCCGCCGATGAGAGTGATGAGGAAGATGATGGTGGCGATCCCCATCCGGTCGGCAATATCGATACGCCCGTAGCGGTCGAATTCGTGGAAGAAGGCCAGCTGTGCTGCAAAGAGAACACCGATGACGGCGACGACCTTGTAGTTGCGGCTGTTGCGGGCGGCGACGAGTTCTTTCAGGATCAGTCCTGCCAGAACAGGAAGGAAGGCGCCGGCCACAGTCATCGCGGCATAGAGGCCTATTGTCTCGGAGCCGGCGATCGCCAAGCGCCCCGCAAGCCAGAGCGCGAACAGGAAGGCGAGCGGCCAGCCGGTGAACGCCTTGCGCCCGGTCCAATTGGGCACGGCAGTAAGGAGGAATCCTGCGATCACGGCGGGGACGAAGCCGAACAACAGTTCGTGCTGATGCCAGACGACCGGTGAGAGGGCAGTTGGAACGTGGATGAAGCCGAGAAACCACGGCACCCAGAGCGCGATCATCAGTGCGGCATGCAGGGCACCGAGGAGGAAGAAGGGGCGAAAACCGCCGGTGAAGAAATGGGCGATCAGCGAGGGGGAGCGTTTATCGATGGGGCGGGACATTTTCAGCAGCTTTCGGAAGAAAGGGTTGCGTTCGACCAGAGCAAGGGTAGGTAGGTCTTCAGCCAGAGGGCCAGCGAAAGGGTCCAGCCTATCGCGGCAAGGCCGTGTTGACCGCCCGGAGGCGAAAGCCCGGGAATGACGTCCGGCGCGACGCGCAGGAGGACGGCGCCCAGCATGAGGAGGATGGCAATCCGGGTCGATCCGGCGAAGACAAGCGGCTGGCCGGTGTGGAGAAGGCCGGCGATCGACAAGACGGCGAGCACGCCGAGACCGAGCCCCCCCATGAGCATGAGATGGAGGGCGCCGACGAAGGGTATAGGCAGGCCGATATGGGACAGACCGGCCAGCAGGAGCCCGGCGCCGGCAAGCGCGCTGGACAGCCAGAGGGCGGCGAGCTCGGCCTTGAACGCCTCTCGGCCGACGAAAGCTTCGGCGACGCGATCGAGAAAAGCCGCACCGGCGGCGATCATCAGATAGCCGCGTACCGGTTCGGACAGACCGGCCATCTCGGCGATCAACAGCAGCCCGACAAGGCCGGGCGCCAGATTGACGCGCCCGGGATGGGGGCGGTAGGGGGAGGTCGTCTCGCTCGGATCGAGGATGAGATTGGTGACCGGCACGGTGATGCGGGCAAGGGCAAGGCCGAGCAGACCGAGAAAGGCGAATGCGCCGATGCGGATCGCCGTCTCGCCGGCGTCGAAGTCGCCCTGGAGCATGGCCAGCCGAATGCCGCCGGCGGAAAGCGCGAGTGCGCCGAGCAGGGCGGCGAAGCCGAGAAAGCCCGTGGTGCGGCGACGCCATGAGAGGAAAAGGACATAGGCCAGCAGGAATAGAAGCCAGGCTTGATCGGCAAGCGCCGCGACGACGATCGCCGGCTCGAAGCCGACGAAGCCGGCAATGCGCGCAAATGCCCACAGGCCGGCAAGCGCGAAGAGCGGCCGACCATGCAGGCGCGGCGTTTCGGTCCATTCGGGCAGCGCCGAGGTGAGGAAGCCGATGAGTGCGGCGCCAAAGGAGCCGATGATCATTTCCTGAGCATGCCATTGTCCCGGTGCCGTTTCGCTCGTCAGCGGCAGGCCCAAACTCCAGAGTAAGACCCAAAACAGAGGCCAGAGCGCTGCATGCAGCGCGGCGAGGGGGAAGAACAGTCGCAGCCCTTCGCCGGTCATGGCATCGACGATGCGATTGCGCGCCTGGGGGGGAGCAAGGAGGATCGCGGTCATGCCACACTCCGCTCGTCGCAATCATTGACATGGGCAAACAGCCGGTCGTGCCCGAGCATGGCTTGCACGGTCTCGAAGACCATCACCTCATCGCGAGCTCCAGGGACCAGCGGCACGCTGCGGCTGCCGAGGATACCATGTCCGTTGCCATCCATGATCACGATCCGATGGGCGATGCGCACCGCTTCGCTCAGGTCATGGGTGATGAACAGGCCACAGCGGCCGGATGCGGTGACCGTATCGATGACGATGTCCTGCAGCCGACGCTTGAGCGCGACATCAAGGGCGGTGAAGGGCTCATCGAAGAACAGGAAGTCCGGTTCCGCCACCAGTGCCCGGGCGATCGCGGCGCGCTGGCGCATGCCACCGGAGAGCTGGGCGGGGTATTTCGTCAGATCGGCGGGTTCGAGAGCGACGCGCGCGGCGACCGCCAACACCCTTGCGCGGCGGTCGGCCCGCGAGAGGCGCTGACAGCTGAGACCGAAGGCGATGTTGTCGGCGGCGGTGGCCCAGGGGAGGAGCCGGGGTTCCTGGAAGATCACCGCATGCTGGCGATAGGCACGGGTGACACGGCCTTGGCGCGGCTCGACGAGGCCGGCGGCGATATGGGCAAGCGTGCTCTTGCCCGAGCCGGAGGGGCCGACCAGAGCTACCAGTTCGCCGGCGGCAATTTCGAGGTCAACGCCGTCCAGTACGGTGCGGCCAAGGAAGGAATGACCGATTCGGTCGAGATGCAGCATGCTCATCGCTTCACTCCCCAAGGCCTTGCGGCCTCGCGCCAGGTCTCGAACTCGGCACGCAGCGGCTGCAGCAGACCGTATTCGACGGCAATCAGTGCGGCGACTGACAGGAGGATCCAGGCGAGTGCTGCGGCCACGTCGAGATTGGCGCGGGCAATGGCCAGTTGCTCGCCGACACCGCCGGCATTGGCCAGCAGTTCGGCCATGACGGCGGCCTTGAAGGCGGTGCCGAGCGCCATCACCAGGGCCGGAAACAGGGTGTGGAGCATCTGCCTCAGCGCGACGCGGAAGAGGCGGGTGAATGGTCCCGCGCCGGCAGCCCGCGCCATGTCGTCGAGGGCCCGGTCGCGGCTCGCCACACCTTCCGCCGCGCCGATGAAGACGATCGGCAGACAGGCGATGGTGGCCGTTGCCATGACGGTGCCGGCCCCGGTGCCGAACCAGATCATCAGGAGAACGATCCAGGCGATCGGCGGCACGCCGAGGAGCAGGGTGATCTGCGGCCGGGCCAGCCGCATGGCGGCCGGATGGTAGCCGGCGAGAACGCCGGCGAGCGTTCCGATTCCGGCGGCGGCCGAGAAGCCGGCCAATGCCCGGCTGGCGGTTGCGCCGACCAGCGCCCAGCTTTCTTTGTTCGCCAGCAGGGCGACGAGGCTTGTGAAGGTCTCTGCCGGTGAGGGCAGGATGAAGCTGCCATAGGCCTCGTGGCCGAGTTGCCAGGCGGCGGCAAAGACGGACAGTCCGGCAAGGCCTGCCCAGGCAGACCACAGGAACCGTCCGGCCCGGCCGGTGCGATCGGCTATCGACAACATCCTCATGTCCTCAGAGATAGAGCGTGTCGTCCGGCATCCTGCCGCCGATCATCTGGGGATTGACCTTGGCGATCGCGGTCAGCAGGGCGTCGATGGCGGGCCGGGCGGCCTTTGCCGGCGTGGCAACCAGATTGGAATGGGGGATCGCCTTCTCGATCACCGGCCAGGGCAGTTCGAGCGCGGAGGCTGCGTGGCTGGCGGCCTCGGCGGGGTTGGCGATCACGGCGGCGGTCGCCTTTTCGAGCGCTGCGAGCAGGGGCGCGGCCTTGTCTGCATGCTCGCTCAGGAAGGCCTGGGCGAAGGCAAGCCCCGCTTGCGGCATCGAAGGTCCGAGCCCGGTCACCTTGCCCCATTCGACCTGCATGTCGATGGCACGATAGACGGTCTTGCCCGAGGTTGCCGCTTTGACCATGGCGGCTGTTGCCGCCGGTTCCGGCACAAGTGCGATGTCGATGTGACCGGTGAGAAGCATTTGGATCGCTTCGATTGGCGTGCCGGCCCTGTCCACCTCCACGTCCTCGGCCATATCGTTTTGGGCGAGGACCGCATCGAAGACAAGCTCGGGCGTGTCATTGGGGAAGGGGACGGTGATCCGTCGCCCCTTGAGATCGGTGATCTGCCGGATCGATGCGTCGGTGGTGATGACGTAGAGAAGGCCATCGGTCATGACATTGGCGAGCTTCACGCCGAGACCGCGCGTGTGGAGATTGGCCGCCGCCGTGATCGGCATCACCACCGCCTGCATCTGGCCGGAGGTCAGGCCGGCCCGCATTTCGTCCGGTGTCCGCCAGACCTTGAATGACGTCTTGTCCGCGACTTCTCGCAGCAGGCCGGCGCCCACTGCATAGGCAAGCGTGATTGACGGGCCGGCCGGCGGACCAAAGAGTGTGAGTTCGGCAAGCGAGCCGGCCTTGGCGCGGCGGATGAAGGGCAGGGCGAGCGCGCCGGCCAAGCCAGCACAGACCGCGCGGCGCGAAACGAGCGGCTGCGACGCCAGCTTCTTGGGAGCGGTCGTGGCGGTTTGTGGCGAAAGGCTTTGGTCGGAAATCATATGAGCGCCTCGTTTAAAACATGAATAATCTAGTCATGTAATAAGGCGCTGTCAGCCGGCTTTCTTTGTGCCAGAACAAACAGTGGCTTGCGGCTGCGGGCGATCAGGCAAAGACGTCCCGTCCCTCGGCCTTGGCGGCGAGAAGTGTTTCGATCATCAGCCGCTCGGAGGAGACGTGGCGACGCAGACCTTCGAGGAAACCCTGCAGCATGTAGCGAACCGTCTCGGGTGGCAGCGGGCATTTTCCCTCGGCCAAGGTTTCGAGCGTTTTGACCATTTCCTCGCTAGCCAACCCGTCACAACGATGCTCGGCCTTCAGCCGTTCGATCATCATGGCGGCGAAGCAGGAGCCGGCGTTCCTGTCGAAGTCGGGAAAGAGGATTTGCTCCTCAAGCCTGTGAGCCTCGCTCAGCAGCGGGCCGAGGGTTTCGGCGACCTCGCGGCACGTGGTGCTGTCGACGTCGAAAGGAATGGAATCGGCAATCTCCTCAAGGGTGAGGCAAAGGCCAAGGAGCCTGGCATGATTGCGCTCGAGTGCGACGATCTCCGCGGCATCGAGATCAATGGTCAACGACATGTTCGTTTCTCCTTGGAGCGAGGCGGAGCTTGACCGGTGCCAACCGATGGGCCGGTTCAACGCCCGGCACCCTTTCGACTGCAATCCCAGCATGCGTCATGTCACGCAGGTCTTCTTTGTCGTGACGCAAGGAATTGTGCGGCGCGCCGGATTGCGGCGCGTCGCAGGGCTTCGCGTCAGAAGCGGCTCTTGACGCCGACATAGAAGCCGCGGCCATCGCCGGGCAGGAAGGCAGCCTGGTCGGCGGTGGCCTGATCGACGACCAGGGTCGATGAGGCGTATTTCTCATCGAACAGATTGGTGATCTCGCCGAACAGCGAAACATGGTCGTTGATCCGGTATTCGGTCTTCAGGTCGACCACGGCATAGGGATCAGCCCAGAGCGTGTTCATGTTGTCGACGGGCGTCTCGTCCGGCACCCATTTGAGGCTGGCGCCGAGCGACCAGTCCTCGGTGGCCTGGTAGGAAAGGCTGGCATTGATCACATGACGCGGTGCTCCCGCCAGCCGGTTGTTGCCGCGCAACGGGTCGTCGCGGAAGCGGAAGTCCTGGTAAGTATAGGCCAGACGTCCGGTGAGGCGGTCGAGGATCTCCGCATTGAGGCCGAGTTCGATGCCGAAGTGGGTCGTCTCATCGGCATTGATCGCGCCGAGGGAAGCGCCTGTCGCGTCGCGCAGGCTGAGCAGTTCATTGTCGATCCAGGAATAATAGGTCGTCATGTCCCAACCGAGGTCGCCATGGCTTCCGCGCCAGCCGAATTCGACGGTGGTGGCCGTCTGGGCCTCGAGATCCGGTGTCGAGAAGGCGGCGGCGGCGAGCCCCGGATTGCCGGGCGCCGGGCGCCCCGGGCTGCTGTTCGGCGTACCGTTGACGGTGGCGAGCAGGTCGTCATGGGTCGGCGGCTCGAAGCTGCGACTGACGGCGGCGAACAGCATCTGGTCGGGCGCTGGCTCGAAGGTTATGCCAAGGCTGGGGCTCCAGGCATTGTAGCTATAATCGTAGTCGGTGCTCACCGTGGGTACCGCGCCGTTCGGCAGGCGCGCCGTCGGGTTGGCGGGATTATAGGCAATCGTCGGACGGGTCGCTGCCGAATAGGTGTCATCGCTGGTCCGGGTGGCGTGGGCGAAGGACAGGCCGGGCGAGATGGTCCAGGTATTGGCGAGTGGAATATTGAAGGCCGAATGGAGCGAGAGCGTCGTCGAATCCAGGTCGTTCTCGCCGAACAGGGCGCCGCGCTGGCCGGATTCGTTGAGATAGTAGCGCCGCTCGGCCGCGCCGAAGGCATATTGGGCGCTCGCCTCGAACAGCGGTAGAAGGCTGTCAGCGTCGGGCTGGTAGGTGTAGCGCAAAAGCGCCGTCGCATCGCCGCCGACTGTTTCACGGATGCCCGAGGAGATCGGGAAACGGAAGGTATCGTCGGTATAGGTATAGCCGAGACCTATGTCGATCTGGTGCTCGCCGACGTCGATGGTCGAGCGCGAACCTATCAGATATTGGCTGGCGTCGCGTCGCGGCTTGTCGCGATCGACATTGGGGCCGGGATTGATGACGCCCGACGGGGTGACGACAGGGCCGCTCGACACCTGCGACGGGTCGTCTTCCAGGGCGTCCTTGTTGATCGGGCCGGCAACGTCGAAACCGAGATCGGTGTAGCCGAAGAACAGCCGTGTGGTGATTGTGTCCGACAGTTCGGCTTCGATATTGCCGCCGACCGAGACGCGCTCGGAGCTGTTGTAGTCGCGGAAACCGTCGCGCCGGGAGAGATCGAAATGCAGCGATGCATCGAAGCGTTCGCCGTCGTAGCCGGCGCGACCGGAGGTGTCGACCTGGCCGAAGCTGCCGCCGCTCGCCGTGATCTCGGTGCCGGGCGCGCTCGCTGCGGTGGGCGACATGAAGTTGATGGCGCCGCCGATGACCGTTGCCCCGAGACGGTTGGTCAGATAGCCGCGATAAACCTCGATGGCCTGGGCGTTCGACGGGTCGGCAAAGCCGGCGATGTAGGAACCGTCGGCGCGATTGATCGGCAGGCCGTCGCGCAGCATCAGGATGCCGCGTTCGACCGGGTTTTGTTGCAGGCCCGAGCCGCGGATCTGGATGCGCGGTTGGTCATGGCCGCCAAAGAAGTCCTGGACGATCACGCCGGGCACGCCGGCAAGCGCGTCGGATACCGTCGATGAGCCGCTCGAGGCATAGTCGTCTGCGGAAACCAGCGCGACACCGCCGGGCAAACGCTTTAGGCGGTCGCCGATATAGCCGAGCGACGTGTCCCAGCCGCCTTCGACCACGATCGGGTCGAGCAGGGTCACTGCGCCGGGTGCCGCTGATTGGGCAAGCGCCATGCCTCCGCCGAGCGCCGTCGATGTCATGAGAACGGCAAGCGAGATGCCGTGCCGAAAGTCGTTGCGATCAACCGATCGCCGTGTGCGCGCGAAACCGCGCTGTTGTATTTCCCGTGTCCGAGACATGCTGGTTCCTTTCCCCCAAGGTGCTTGGTGGCAAGGTCGTTCCGGCATCACGGCCAAGAAGGTTCAGGCCTGGGCCAGCCCCTCGTTCCAATCCGCCGGCGACCGCCGACAGAGGGGGTAGAGGGAACGGAATAGCCTGGAGGATCGATGGGCCAGAGCGGCAAGGAAATACATGGTCCGACAATAGCCCATCCTTTGCCCTGGTTCTTTGCGTTGGAACAAACATCGCCACTACTCGCTATCCCAGTCGGCTTGTCATAAGGGGCGATGGAGGACCGCTACGGGTGGCGGCCAGGAGTAGACCAACGAACCGCGGGCTCCAGGAAATCGTCGACATGCATGCGGCTCGGGTGCCGACCGGAAGCTCTTGTCACACACGTGGCCCACCCGAGCCCCTTGGCAATTTCACCCGGTGTGGATGTTCAGCAGTTGCGCCCCAAAAAGGAACGAACGCCACAGCGGGGCTTCGACCGTGACCGTGGTGGGCCAGTTCAATGGCGAGTTTGCTGTAACCAATTATGGAGCTGCCCGTGGCATGAGAAACGGTGGAGGACCGCAAGGCGGAGATATTGGTTACCGCGCTGCGGCTGGCGGACGAGCTGGGAACCGACCGGCTGACGACCAGTGCTTTTGCACAGGCCGTTGGCCTGACGCAGCCCGGGATCTTTCGTCACTTTCCGACCAAGCAGGCCCTGTGGCAGGCGGTGGCGGTGGATATCAGCGGCCGGTTGAAGGCAGAGTGGGATGAGGCGTTTACCTCTAGCGGCACGCCGGAAGACAGGATCGGCGCTGGTTCGGGCGCAGCTAGAACTCTCATCGAAGCCGCCTTCCACCATCCTGTTTTTCGCGAGCTGCGTGTTGAGAACGATCCCCTTGCCCAGGCCTTTGTCGGATTGATGACGGCGTTTCACGGCATCCTCGCCGGCGAGCTGGCGCGCGCGAAGCCGGCACCGTTCGCCCAGATCTCGATCCGGCGGATGGCGCCGTGCTGCTGATCTCGCTCGTCCAGGGGCTGGCGATGCGCTGGTCGCTCGGCGCGCACGGTTTTCCCTGCAGCCGGAGGGTGTGCGGTTGCTCGCCGTGCAGATGGCTTCGTTTACGGGAACGGCTACAGAAAGGAAGCAGTCATGATGCGTGGAAAGATTCGGGCCTTGCTGGCGGCTGTGGTAATCGTTGCAGCTGTCGTATCTGCCCATGCGTATCTGACCAAGCGGTCGGTTGCCACGGTCGAGCGGAACGCCGCGGTAGGGGTCTAAGGGCTCGGCACGGTCGAGGCGCGGATCGTGTCGAAGATCGGGTTCGAGGTCGACAGCGGCGACGTCTTGACGGGTGGGCGGGCCGTGACCCACGACGAAAAGATCTACGGCCGTTTTGATTGGCTTTTCCATCTGCGCGATGGACGGCTTGAAGACCAGGAAGGGAGCAAGACATGAACACGATTGAGCGCGGCGGCTGGGGTCTGAAGACGGCAGGTGCCATCGGCCTGGTCTTTGGCCTTTTGACAGTCTTTTCCGGAGGTACAGCGCTGTTTGGCGGCGAGGCTGCACAAGCGGCTGTCGGCAATGCCGTGCCTTTCGTGTTGTGGTTCAACTTTGCCGCGGGCTTCTTCTATGTCGTGGCCGGGCTGGGGCTGCTGCTGAACCGGAGTTG
>NZ_JAEG01000011.1 GCF_000518785.1 Paenirhizobium selenitireducens ATCC BAA-1503
GCCGGGCAAGCCGATCCAGAACGCCTTCATCGAAAGCTTCAATGGCAGACTGCGGGATGAGCTCCTGAACGAGACGCTCTTCTCGTCCTTGAACCAGGCCCGATCAACGCTCTCAACCTGGTGCAACGACTACAACGATCATCGACCACACTCCGGCCTCGGCTGGCTCACACCAGCCGAGTTTGCTCAGACCATCAACCCGCGACGTGATGCGGTACTGCGCAGCCGGAACGGCGCCGCACCGCAACCCGCCGCTACCGCCCCTAATACAGCAACACAAAACCGCCGGAGCGAACTCAAAACTGGATAAAACTTGGGGGCAAGGTCAACGTGTTCCAACGAAGCGCACAGTCGTACCGCCGGCATTGGTGGTCCGACCCCAGATGTCCGCGCCGCCAACGATATTCGGTAGGGCCTTGCGGGACTGGAACGACATCACGACGTCGCCGGGGCCGGCAGAGCGTATCCGGCTGCTGGCCGGGCTCATCAAACGGGTCTTGGTTTCGACGGGCGCGCACGAGGCGAGACATGCCGTGGCGAGCAGAACAGTGGCCGAAGCAGCCTTCTTCATTTGAGCTATCCTATTCAGACAAAAAAGCTTTTTAAAAAACACGAGTGAAAATCAGCGTCAATTATGGGTCGACGATCTCTAACCCAGGAACTGCCCGGCGATGAAATTTGGACCCCACCGCCCACAGACAGTGTTTGCGGCGTTTGCCAAGCGAGGGCCGCTGCTAGGGCGAACAAGCAGGAAGAAGACGACGTGGGCAGTGGAGAATGCCCATAGCCCCGCACCGGGCGCTACGGCCCGCAGGCGCTCAGCACACCGGGCCAGGAACACCGTCCGCTCGACCCTCGGGAAGTGCTGGTAAATAAGGAGGGACTTCCCCGCGCCATAAAACGCGGCCACCTCGTCCAAATAGAGATATTTAGAAGAGTTCTTGCGCCCCTTAGGCAGCGAGACCTCCAGGCCGTTGTCCGGATCGAAGAAGAGCAGATCGACTTCGCGAAACGCATTGGCGCACCTGCTCATGAAAACGCGCCGTGCGGCGAGGTCATCAGGAAGCTGGTCGTTGTGGTAGACTGCCCCCGGAATGGCCCCACTTTCCTCTATTGTCGCCAACCGGCGGCGTTCAGGTGTGGAGGCGGCGTGCTCAAGGATGTCGAACAATTCCGGATCCAAGGGACGGTGACGCTCGGGCTGCTTCAGGTAAGCCAGCTTGCCTCCATCCACCCCGCCATCATCTGGGGTCAACATCCAGCACACGCCGATACGGATCGCGCCGCCCGCTGATAAGGCGCGTATCAACGCGTACTTCCGGTAGTCGTTTATGTCCCCGACATACTGATGCTTCATGCCTGCCCCCGAATCGCGTGTCGGAGGCAGTATAGGAAATACCCCGATTTGGGGTACTCTGAATTCGGGTCCTATTGAAGTGCTGGTTCATCGACTGGCGCACCCCGTGTCTTCCATCCGTTCAGACCTCTACAGACGTACGATCGAACTGCTGGTGCAGGCTCGCAAGGATGCGGGCGTTACCCAGGTCGAACTAGGTAAGAGACTTGGCCAGCGTCAGACCTTCGTGTCGAAATTCGAACTCGGCGAGCGAAGACTAGATGTGGCAGAGTTTGTGACTGTATGCCACGCGATTGGTGTAGACGCGTGCGGCTTGATAAAGCGGGCGGAGGATGGCGCGTAGTCCGTTTCCGGCCCATTGCTGCCATTGGTGCGAAATGCAGCTTGAGCTCAAGTCCGCTGATCATGTTGGTCTTCGCAAATGCCGCCGGTGATCGGTCTTTTTGTAAGGCTTCCGTGGCCCATTTGGATATTTCTCTATATACTGCTCAAGCAACCCAAAATGATCAAGTATTCTAAATGGGTTGTTCGCGGCGGCTGTGGCCCGATGCGTTTGATCGATTGAACACCACGGACACAAATCTCCCTCCGCTCTTAGCGGCTCCGAGCATTCTCCGCATACCCCGACGGGACGAGCTATCTCTCCATCTGAAAACACACTGGGCTTCCCAATGTCATTCAATAAGTAAGGCGTTGGGTAGCTCCGACCTATGTTTTCGATGTAGAAGTCAGCATCAAGCTCATATGCAGCCTTCTGAAGAAATTCTTTCGTTTGCACGGAAGACTTTGCTCCTGAGATTATCGCTGCAACACATTGTATCGGGATGTAGAGGATCTTGCTGCCACTGACATCTTCAACATAATCCTCAAGATTGACGGCCCGCACCTCTTGCTCATAGCTCCATTCCGAGTACTTCGAAAAATAGCCGTGGTACAGGACTGCCCGTCGCAGAGCCATGGCATCTCTTGGTTTCTTACGGTGTGCGGCCATTTCTGCAAATGAGATTAGCGCCTCACTCGGGCGATCTAGATACGAAATGTCGCGGATCAGGAGTTCCGGGAAAAGCTTTTCAAGGTGGGAAACATCAAATCCAACGACGAATCCTTTATGATTGTTTCCGTAGTGTGCCCACATCGGGGACACAACTGGCGACTTTGAAAAGCAGGTGGTCAATTGCGACGGGATTTCATGGACAACATCGCTATATGTCGCCAACAATTCGGACCCTTGATCGAGGTCGATTCCGAGAAATAGTTCAAATGGGTCGTTGTATTCTTCTGGCAGGGAGCACTTGATACCGATGTGACCGGCACGAACAAATACGTGCTCAACAACACTCTCGGAGAAGTATTTGAATATGATTTTCATCAGATGATGCCCGACATCAGTTCTCAGCGGAGCATACGGCAAGCGATGCGTCCGATGAAGAGGCAGCAAATCGGCCCAAAACACTTTGGGTCTATTTGTGGCTGCCCTGCCTTGAAACTCCCGAGCGGGTCCCTTCGATGAAACTGAGTTTGCTTCTGGCGCCGTCCGGACGAAGCCCGAAGGACGGTTCGCAGGCGGAGCTTTTCCTCGCGTGATCACCCGGAAGTTTGGCTGAAACTTCTCTCTTAATTCGGATACCTAGGCCGATTTTGGTAGTATTTTCTACCGAATTCCGCTTCTCTTCATAAGTTGGTCCCTTAGGTCTTCAAGGGATGCAATGGTCTGTGTCGATTTGCTCCAGGTCTCTTTGTCGAAGCCATATGCTCGCGACTTGTGTCCCAACCCGTTGAACTCTACTGCGTTGTCGACAGCTGCGTGATGTACTTGGTCGCTCATGTGTTCCGCGAACTGTTCTGGCGTCGCTATCCCATCCGTCACCAGTTCGATCCTATAGTTCGGAGCCTTGCCATCTCCAACACGCCCGATCCGTACGAGGATCTTGTTCATTGGCCACTTCCGCTTCTGATACTGAAGATAGCAGTTCGATAGAACACTTCTGACGTACTTCTCACGGTTAAGCAGAGAGCCTGATTTCACCAGCTCTCCAATGGTGGCATTTTCGTCGATCATCGAATTCCCCCACAGACGCAAACCGACACAATACTTGCTCAGTCAATCGCAGGATGCAATCGTGGTTCGTGTTCTCACCGACCTTCAGCGGGACCATATTGTTCTCGGGGTTCGCGAATATGGTTTGGCGCTAGGCCACAATTGAGGCGATCACTCCCGATTGCCCGCTGAAACAACTCAGGGGATGATTAAAACCTGGGTCAGCTCTCAGTGCACATCAACATCCAAGCTACTCCACCGGTCGTAATCCGCAGAGGAATAGCACATGCAATTGCGATGTTCGCTATTGACGCAAAGCGGAACCATGATGCCTACATCTGATATCGTAGTTCACTACTTCGATGCTGCGACTTCATATCGCCTCGAGTCCGCAACCTTGTAACCCTGCGGTAACCGCGCCCTCTTTGACCTCTTCCACGCCTCGCGATTTCCACCACGGCGAAAAACACAAAAACCCCGGCGAACCGAGGCTTTGAAGGTCTGGGGAAACTGGAGCGGGTGAGGCGATTCGAACGCCCGACCCCAACCTTGGCAAGGTTGTGCTCTACCCCTGAGCTACACCCGCTCATAACCTCGATCCGGGGGTAGACAGTGGATCGGGGGTCGTCCGTTTGTTGCGGCGACGGGCGCTATATGGCCCAACAACTTTTCAAATGCAACAGGGAAATGACGAATTTTCCGAGAAAAAATTGCGAAACCCACCCCCGTCGCACCAAAGCCCATGAAACGCGGGCTTTCGCGAAATCTCGCCGATTGCCAAGGCCGAAGCCCGGACGTATCACTCCCCGGCAAGGGCGTTCGTCCCGCCCGCCCCCAGCCCCGATCCGCAGAAGAGAGCGTTGATGACCACTGAGCCGAAGACCGCCGAAGACCTCTACCGCATGCTCGACGAACTCCACATCAAGCATGAGACGAAGCACCACGAACCGGTCTTCACGGTGGCCGAATCGGTGGCACTGCGCGACGAGATCCCGGGCGGCCATACCAAGAACCTGTTCGTCAAGGACAAGAAGGACCAGTTCTTCCTGCTGACCGTCGAGGAGAATGCGGTGGTCGACCTGAAGACCGTGCACACGCTGATCGGCGCGGCCAGCAAGGTCTCCTTCGGCAAGCCGGAAAAGCTGATGGAATATCTCGGCGTCATCCCCGGCTCCGTCACCGTGTTCGGCGCGATCAACGACACCGGCCACAACGTCACCTTCGTGCTCGACAAGGACCTGATGGAGCATGACGTCATCAACGGCCACCCGCTGTCGAACGACGCGACCACCTCGATAGGCCGCGATGACCTCCTGCGCTTTCTCGACGCGACAGGCCACACGCCGCTTGTCTTGAAAGTCACGGCCTGACATACGATCTTAAGCGGAAAATTGGCCCGTTGCGGCCTGAAGATGCGGGAGACGATCGATGAGCGACAACAGCAATCCCTATGGCGGCTACGGCGGCCAGATGACGGCCCAGGCGCATTTCGGCGGAGCCCCGGCCACGCCTGCAGCCCCTGTCGCGCTCGTCAAGGACACCACGACAGCGGGCTTTGCCAAGGACGTGCTGGAGGAATCGCGCAACCAGCCGGTCCTGGTCGATTTCTGGGCGCCCTGGTGCGGTCCCTGCAAGCAGCTCGCGCCGGTGATCGAGAAGGTGGTCGCCGAGGAGAAGGGCCGGGTCAAGCTGGTCAAGCTCAACATCGATGACCATCCGTCCATCCCCGGCCAGCTCGGCATTCAGTCGATCCCGGCCGTCGTCGCCTTCGTCAACGGCCGTCCGGTCGATGGCTTCATGGGCGCCGTTCCGGAAAGCCAGATCCGCCAATTCATCGACAAGGTTGCAGGCCCCGCCGGTGCCGACGAGGCGGCCGAGATCGAAGCCGTGCTGGCGGAAGCCGCGACCCTTTTGTCGAGCGGCGATCTGCAGGGAGCCGCCCAGCTCTACGGCGCCGTGCTGCAGGCCGATCCGGACAATGCCAAGGCCGCCGCCGGCATGGGCGAATGCATGCTCGCCGCCGGCCAGCACGAGCGTGCCCGCGAGCTTGTCACCGGCATGCCGGACGAACACCAGAAGACCCCCGAGATCCAGGCGGTCTCGAAGAAGATCGAGCAGATGGAAGAGGCTCGCAAGCTCGGCGATCCGACCGCGCTCGAGCATGCGCTGGCGCTCAACCCGGACGACCACGAAGCGCGACTGAAGCTCGCCAAGATCCTCAATGTCAGCGGCAAGCGGGAAGAGGCCGCCGAGCATCTGCTGCTGGTGATGAAACGCGACCGCACCTTCGACGACGACGGCGCGCGCCGCCAGCTGCTCGAATTCTTCGAAGCCTGGGGGCCGAAGGACCCGGCAACCATCATGGCGCGCCGCAAGCTGTCGTCGATCCTGTTTTCGTGACGCTCGAAGGCGCCTGCGCCCTTGAGTTTCGAGCGCGGTGAACCACATTAGAAAGACATGCGACGGCCCGTTTCGGGCCGTGCAGGAGTGGGGTTTCCATGCAAGTCGGCAATGCCAGATATCTGACCGCAAACGACCTGCCGGAGATATTGCCGGTGTTTCCCATCGCCGGCGTTCTGCTCCTGCCCGGCGGCCAGCTGCCGCTCAACGTCTTCGAGCCGCGCTATCTTGCCCTGTTCGACGCGGCCATGGCCGGTAACAGGCTGATCGGCATGATCCAGCCCTCGCTCACCGAAGGCCTGACCGGCGACATCCTGCCCGAGCGCCCGGCGCTCTGTCAGGTCGGCTGCATCGGCCGCATCACCTCGCTTACCGAAACCGGCGACGGCCGCTACATCACCTCGCTCGGCGGCGTCTGCCGTTTCCGCCTGCTCGAGGAAGTGGCCAGCACCAAGCCCTATCGCAGCTTCCACATCGCCCCCTTCATGACCGACCTCAAGGGCGGGCCGGAGGAAGAGGCGAGCGTCGACCGCCCCGGCCTGCTGGCCGCCTTCCGCGCCTATCTCGACGCCAACAAGCTCGAGGCCGACTGGGAGAGCGTGGAGCGCGCCAGCAACCTCACCCTGGTCAATTCCCTGTCGATGATGTCGCCCTTCGGCCCGGCGGAAAAACAGGCCCTGCTGGAAGCCCCCGACCTCAAGGCCCGCGCCGAGACGCTGGTCGCCATCACCGAGATCGTGCTCGCCCGCTCCTTCGGCGACGCTGACACGCGGCTCCAATAGGAAGGGCCCCGGCATGGACGCGCGGATGAGCAAGGTCGACGTCAAGCTTCTGGAACTGCTCGTCTGTCCGCTGACGCAAGGTCGGCTGAGCTACGACCGGGAGCGCAACGAACTGATCTCCGAACGCGCCCGTCTCGCCTACCCGATCCGCGACGGCATTCCCATCATGCTGGTGTCGGAAGCCCGCAAGATCGAGGAGTAGCGCGTCCAGCGGCGGGCAAAGTGGCGCCACTTGTGCATTCTCCCCGTCAGAACGCCGGGGCAATCGCATATGGATTTTGAGCAGCGCCCGAAGCAGGCCCCCTCTTCTCCCCCGCGGGGAGAAGGTGGCCCGCAGGGCCGGATGAGGGGGGGCGCGAAGCGCACAAGGTGTGCCGGGCAGCCCCCTCATCGCCTCGCATACGCTCGGCACTTCTCCCCGCTGGGGAGAAGAGGGAGGCCGGAGCCGCCACAGGCATCCCATATGCGATTACCTTGGTCAGAACGGGAAGAAGGTGCCGCCAGGCCGATGAGGGGCATCACAGCACCGTCGCTCAGATCGTCTCGCCGGCCAGAAGCTTCGGTCGGCCGCCGTCGCCGGTGCCCGCCGCCTCGCGGATGAAATAGGACTTCAGCCCCGGCAGCCGGTCGACCAGGCCGAGGCCGACGTCGCGCATCACCCGGAGCGGCGTAAAATCGTTGGAGAACAGCCGGTTCAGCACGTCGGTGGTCACGCCCATGCGGAACGTGTCGAAGCGCCGCCAGGTCTGGTAACGCTCCAGGACATTGAGGTCGCCGATGTCGAGCCCCAGCCGGTCGGCCTCGACGATCGTTTCGGCCAGCGCCGCGACGTCCTTGAAGCCGAGATTGAGGCCTTGGCCGGAGATCGGATGAATGCCGTGCGCCGCGTCGCCGGTGAGCGCGATGCGCGGCGCGACGAAGGCGCGCGCCAGCGTCAGGCCGAGCGGAAAGGCGCGCCGATCGCCGGTCGCGCGGATCGGACCCAGCTTGTGGCCGAAGCGACGTTCCAGTTCCTCTTCGAAGACCAGGTCGTCCGAGGCCACCAGCCGGTCGGCATCCGCCGTGCGCTCGGTCCACACCAGCGACGAGCGGTTGCCCTTGAGCGGCAGGATGGCGAAGGGGCCGGAGGGAAGGAAATGCTCCTCGGCGCAGCCCTCGTGCGGCCGCTCGTGCTCGACCGTGGTGACGATGCCCGACTGGCCGTAGTCCCAGGTGACCGTCTTGATACCCGCCATGTCGCGCAGCTTCGAGCGCACGCCGTCGCAGGCGACGACCAGGCGCGTCGACAGAACGCTGCCGTCGGACAGTGCCAGCTCGGCCGCCGGCCCGATGTTCTTGAACCCCGTCGCCCGCACGCCGTGGCGGATCCGGATGCCCGACGCCTCGCAGACCTCGCGCAGCGCGCCGACCATGGCGACATTGGGGATCATGTGGGCGAAGGGGCGACCCTCCTCGACCGCACCGTCGAAGGTGAGGAAGACCGGGCGAACCGGATCGGAAGTCTTCGAATCGGTGACGATCATCTTCGTGATCGGCTGCGCTTCGGGTTCGATGCGGTCCCAGATGCCAAAAACCTCCAGCATCTTGGTCGCCGCGGCGATGATCGCCGAGGCGCGCGGATCCTTCTTCCAGGCATTTTCCGGTGCCGCCTCGATCACCTCGACGCTGAGATGCGGCGCTGCCTGCTTGACTGCAACGGCGACCGACAGGCCGACATAGCCACCACCGACGATCAGCAAATCCAGCATGGCGAACTTCCTTTGCCCTTGTGCATATCCTTGCTCCTATATAGATCAGCCTTGAACTAGTTCCTACAGGCGGAGCCGTGCAATCATGTCGAAATCGAGCGAAAAACCGAGCACCATGGATCGGCTGATCGAGACGCTGAACGTCGAGAAGCTTGAGGAGAACCTGTTTCGCGGCATGAGCCCGCAGAACGGCTGGCAGCGGGTTTTCGGCGGCCAGGTGATTGCCCAGGCGCTGATGGCGGCGCAGCGCTGCGTCGAAAGCGACCGGCGCGTCCACTCCCTGCACGCCTATTTCGTCCGTCCCGGCGACCCCTCGGTGCCGATCGTCTTCCAGGTCGAGCGCACCCGCGACGGCTCGAGCTTCACCACTCGCCGCGTCGCCGCCGTCCAGCACGGCAAGACCATCTTCGCCATGTCCTGTTCCTTCCAGATCGATGAGCCGGGATACGACCACCAGATGACGATCCCGAAGGTGCCGCAGCCCGAGGAACTGATGGGCGAGAGCGAATTCCGCGAGGTCTTCCTCGCCCAGGCTCCCGACACGGTAAAGCGCTACTGGGGCCGCGAACGCCCGATCGAGATCCGGCCGGTATCGCTCACCCACTACATCACCGACGAGAAGCTCGAGCCCAACGCCCATATCTGGGTTCGCACCACCGGCCCGGTTCCCGACGATCACCACTACCAGTCGGCGGTTCTGGCCTATCTGTCCGACATGACGCTGCTCGATACCTCGCTCTATCCCCACGGGACATCGATCTTCAATCCGGAAATCCAGCCCGCCAGCCTCGACCACGCCATGTGGTTCCACCGCCCCTCGAAACTCGACGACTGGCTGCTCTATACCCAGGACAGCCCGAGCGCGTCGGGGGCCCGCGGCATGACCCGCGGCAGCATCTATGGCCGCGACGGCACCCTTATCGCCTCGGTCGCCCAGGAAGGGCTGATCCGCAAAAGGGCAGACGCCTAAAACTTGAACATTTTGACTATTTTGCCTATTTTTTATGCGCTTATGCGCCAATCAAATGCCCGTTTATTAGAGCGGCATCCTATAGTCTTTAGATTTCAATAACTTATTCGACCACTTCAAACTGGCACATACTTTGAATGTAACTCACCAGTCGCCCGGCCATTCTCTGGCCAGCGGCAGGAGAGTCGGCTCGGGGCCGAGGACAAGCAAAGGATGGGAAACAGATGAAGATTGTGATGGCCATCATCAAGCCGTTCAAGCTGGATGAGGTGCGTGAAGCCCTCACAGCTGTTGGCATTCAGGGCCTGACCGTGACTGAAGTGAAGGGTTACGGCCGCCAGAAGGGGCACACCGAAATCTATCGCGGCACCGAATACGCGGTGAGCTTTCTGCCGAAATTGAAGATCGAGATCGCCGTCTCGTCCGAGCTCGCGGACAAGGCCGTCGAGGCGATCGCCGCGTCGGCCAAGACCGGCCAGATCGGCGACGGCAAGATCTTTGTCTACTCGATCGACCAGGCCGTGCGCATCCGCACCGGCGAAACCAATTCTGAAGCTCTGTAAGAACGGCTGTTAGGGGAGTTGTTACTGATGTCACTTTCTAAGTTGAATTCACATTTCGCGCGCCTTGGCGCCGCGTCGGCAGCGTTGCTGGCGCCGGTCGTCGCCTTCGCGCAGGAAGCCGCCCCGGCCGCTGCCGAAGCTGTTGCCGCTGTTCCGGTTCCGGACAAGGGCGACACCACCTGGATGCTGATCTCGTCGGCCCTGGTCTTGTTGATGACTGTCCCGGGCCTTGCCCTGTTCTACGGCGGCCTCGTCCGCAGCAAGAACATGCTCTCGGTCGCCATGCAGGTGATGATGATCGCGGCCGTCGCCATGCTCTTGTGGGTGACCTATGGCTACACCGTCTCCTTCACCGCCGGCGGCGGGATGAACGCCTATTTCGGCGGCTTTTCCAAGCTCTTCCTCGCTGGCGTCACGACCTCGACGACTGTTGAGACCTTCTCGAAGGGCGTCGTCATTCCGGAACTGACATTCGTCATCTTCCAGATGACCTTTGCAGCCATCACCCCCGGCCTCATCATCGGCGCCTTCGCCGAGCGCGTGAAGTTCTCCGCCGTGATTCTCTTCACCATCCTGTGGCTCACCTTCATCTACTTCCCGATCGCGCACATGGTCTGGTTCTGGGGTGGTCCGAGCGCCTATGCTGACCCGGCTGGCCTGATCTTCGGCTTCGGCGCGATCGACTTCGCCGGCGGCACCGTCGTTCACATCAATGCAGGCATCGCTGGTCTGGTCGGCGCCCTCATGGTCGGCAAGCGCACCGGTTACGGCAAGGACATGATGGCTCCGCACTCGATGACGCTCACCATGGTCGGCGCTTCCTTGCTGTGGGTCGGCTGGTTCGGCTTCAACGCCGGTTCCAACCTGGAATCGAACGGCTATGCCGCTCTCGCCATGATCAACACCTTCGTCGCCACCGCCGCCGCGATCGTCTCCTGGGCCATCATCGAGACCTTCACCCGTGGCAAGGCATCGATGCTGGGTGCCGCATCGGGCGCCGTCGCCGGCCTCGTCGTCATCACCCCTGCCGCCGGCTTCGTCGGCCCGATGGGCGCGATCGTCATGGGCCTGATCGTCTCGCCGGCCTGCTACTTCTTCGTCTCCACGGTGAAGAACAAGTTCGGCTATGACGACACCGCCGACGTTTTCGGCGTTCACTGCATCGGCGGCATCATCGGTGCTCTCCTGACCGGCGTATTCGTCAATCCGGCGCTCGGTGGCGCAGGCATTGTCGACTACTCGACCGCCGACTTCGCTGCTACCTACGCCGGCACCGCCACCCAGGTCTTCAACCAGTTCAAGGGCGTTCTCGTCACCCTGGTCTGGTCGGGCGTCGGCTCGGCGATCCTCTACAAGATCGTCGACGTGATCGTCGGCCTGCGCGTTCCGGTCGAAGCCGAGCGCGAAGGTCTCGACCTCGCCTCGCACGGCGAAGCAGCCTACCACTCCTAAGCCCTTTGCCGCGCCGGTTCGCCGGCGCGGCACCTCCACCCGTTGCGGCCGCCGAAAGGTGTGCCGTACTTGCCCGGACCTCACGGTCCGGGTTTTTTTATGCCTCGCGCCAGCCTGCTCGCTGGGCGCCATGGTTAATGGGCCATTAACCCTCGCGCATGTACTGTGCCGAAGAGCCATGGTCGGGCGCACCCGCGCGTCCGGCCGACTTCGGGCAGCATGCAGGCACACGGATGGGCAGACAGATGAACAGAGGCAATTCGGCCGCGATGGAGGAACAGTCCAGCCGCTTCGCGCTCAGCGCGTTCGTGGTCCGCCAATTGCTGGCGTTGCTCGGCTTCGCGCTTTTCCTCGGGCTCGTGCTGGCGGTCGCGGCGCTCGCCAGCTGGAACGTCGCCGATCCGAGCCTCTCCTACGCTACCGCCAACGAACCGACCAACATTCTCGGCTATGGCGGCGCGGTCTTTTCCGACATCATGCTGCAGTTCTTTGGTCTTTCCAGCCTGCTGGCGCTGCTGCCGGTGCTCGCCTGGTCGCTGGCGCTGATCACCGGGCGTCCGCTGTCGCGTATTCCCGCGCGCCTCGGCGCCTGGGCCGTCGGCTCGATCGTCGCCTCGGCGGTGGTCGGCTGCTTCCCGCCGCCCACCACCTGGCCGATCCCCAACGGCATCGGCGGGGTTTTCGGCGACATGATCCTGCGTTTCCCCGGCCTGTTCATCGGCTCCTATCCCACCGGCACCTTCTCCATGGTGCTGGGAGCGCTGCTCGCCCTGCCGGCCGCCTGGCTGCTGTTGTTCGCCTCCGGCCTGATCGGCCGCGACATCGTCGACGGCGATGCGGACGAGATCGCCCCGGCCGAGCGTCGCAAGCCCGCAGCCCGTCCGGTGGAGGACGACGAAGAGGACGACCGCGAGGGCCCGATCGCCCTTGCGCTGGGCGCCTTCGCCCACAACTGGTATACGCTCAGAGCCCGCGCCCGCCGCCTACTCGGCCTGAAGCCGAAGGAGCGCAGCCGCCGCTTCGAACAGCCCTATGATTTCAACGAGGACGAGTTCGGCACGCTGAACGAGCCGGTGCGGCCGAAAGTCCCGACCGCGCTCGAACGCCGCGAGCCCTCGCTCGACGCGGCACCCTTTGCCGCATCGCGGGTCGCCCCGCCTTCCCGCCATGTCGTCTCGCCGCCGCCGATCACCGGCGATCTGGACGACGACTTCGACGACGACCAGCCCTTCGACCTCGACGGCATGCCCCGCCCCGCCGGCATCCTGCCCGACGACGGCGACTGGACGCCTCAGCCGGTCACCGCCTCGCCCCGCGCTGCCGCCTCGCCGCGGGTGGTCGCACCCGCTGCGCGTCCGAAGCCCGGCGCACGCGTCGAGCGCGATGCCCAGGGCATGCTGCTGAAGCCCGACGGCTTCCAGCTCCCCTCGGTCCACCTGCTGACCGAACCCAAGGCGATCGCGCGCGACGCCACCCTCTCGGCCGACGCGCTGGAACAGAATGCCCGCATGCTGGAAGGCGTGCTGGAGGATTTCGGCGTCAAGGGCGAGATCATCCAGGTCCGTCCCGGCCCCGTCGTCACGCTCTACGAACTGGAGCCGGCGCCCGGCATCAAATCGTCGCGCGTCATCGGCCTTGCCGACGACATCGCCCGCTCGATGAGCGCGATCGCCGCCCGCGTCGCCGTCGTGCCCGGCCGCAACGCCATCGGCATCGAACTGCCGAACCAGACGCGCGAGACCGTCTATCTGCGCGAACTGATCGGCAGCCGCGACTTCGACGGCAACAAGGCCAAGCTCGCCATGGCGCTCGGCAAAACCATCGGCGGCGAGCCTGTCATCGCCGACCTCGCCAAGATGCCGCACCTGCTCGTCGCCGGCACCACCGGTTCGGGCAAGTCGGTCGCCATCAACACCATGATCCTGTCGCTGCTCTACCGGCTGTCGCCGGAGAAATGCCGGCTGATCATGATCGACCCGAAAATGCTCGAACTCTCCGTCTATGACGGCATCCCCCACCTCTTGTCGCCGGTCGTCACCGACCCGAAGAAGGCCGTCGTCGCGCTGAAGTGGACCGTGCGCGAGATGGAAGAGCGCTACAAGAAGATGTCGAAGATCGGTGTACGCAACATTGATGGCTTCAACAGCCGCGTCGAGCAGGCGCTGGCCAAGGGCGAGATCCTCACCCGCACCGTGCAGACCGGCTTCGACCGCCAGACAGGCGAGGCGATCTACGAGACGGAGGAATTCGACCTCCAGCCGATCCCCTATATCGTCGTCATCATCGACGAAATGGCCGACCTGATGATGGTCGCCGGCAAGGACATCGAAGGCGCCGTGCAGCGGCTGGCCCAGATGGCCCGCGCCGCCGGCATCCACGTCATCATGGCGACCCAGCGTCCCTCGGTCGACGTCATCACCGGCACGATCAAGGCCAACTTCCCGACCCGCATCTCCTTCCAGGTCACGTCCAAGATCGACAGCCGCACCATTCTCGGCGAGCAGGGCGCCGAACAGCTGCTCGGCATGGGCGACATGCTCTACATGGCCGGCGGCGGCCGCATCCAGCGTGTCCACGGCCCCTTCGTCTCCGACACCGAGGTGGAGGAGATCGTCGCCTACTTGAAAACGCAAGGATCGCCCCAATATCTGGAAGCGATCACCGTCGACGAGGATGACGACGAGGACGGCGGCGGCCCCGTCGGCACGTCCAACCTCTCCGACTCGGAAGACCCTTACGACCAGGCCGTGGCCATCGTGCTGCGCGACGGCAAGGCCTCGACCTCCTACGTCCAGCGCCGTCTCGGCATCGGCTACAACCGTGCCGCCTCGCTGATCGAACGCATGGAGAAGGAAGGGATCATCAGTGCGGCGAACCATGCCGGCAAGCGCGAGATCCTCGTGCCGACCGAAGCCGACATCATCGAGCGGTGAACCAAGCGGCCCGCCGGGCGTTGCCTTTCGTGACGCGCCCGATGGCCGCACCGCGTTTCGCCCGCTCGGCCATGAAGACGCCGTCTTCTTCGGCGATGCAGGGCACCATATGAAGGAGTTCCGGATGACTGAACACACTATCGAACGCCTGGCGGGCCTTCCGGCGTCCACCACGCGCCGCCGGTTCGTTGCTGGCGCCGCTGCCGGCCTCGCGCTCGCAGCCCTGCCCCAGGCAGCCATGGCCGCGGCCGATCCCGTCGCGGCGCAGAAGATCGCCGACCATTTCTCCTCGGTGAAGACGATGATGGGCGAATTCGTCCAGTTCGGCCCGCGCGGCGAACAGACCGGCGGCAAGTTCTTCATCCAGCGCCCCGGCAAGCTGCGCTTCAACTATGACAAGCCCTCGCCGATGCGCGTCATCGCCGACGGCAAGAATGTCGTCATCGGCAATGTGAAGCTGAAGACCTGGGATCTCTATCCGCTGTCGAAGACGCCGCTCAGCCTGCTCCTGTCGGAAAAGATCGACCTCGGCAACAAGATGGTGCGCGACGTCAAGCAGGAGGCCGACCTGACGACGATCGTGCTCGGCGACAGGACCATCTTCGGCGATTCGACGATCACCCTGATGTTCGATCCGAAAACCTTCGACCTGCGCCAGTGGACGATCACCGACGTCCAGGCCAAGGACACCTCCGTGATGATCTTCAACGTCCAGAACGGCGTCCAGCTCGACCCGAGCGTCTTCGAGATCCCCTACGCCGACGTGCACGGCCAGAAGCGCTGATAGAAGCCTCCCCTGTGGAGAAAGGGCGCCCCGCTGACAGCAGTGGCGCCCTTTGGCTGTTCAGGCCCCGGGAAATTGCCTAAGCCTGCAGGAAAGCGGGAGCAGACGGCATGGACCTTTCGATCACCACCTGGAACATCAACTCGGTCAGGCTGCGCCTGCCGCTGGTCGAGGATTTCCTGAAGAGCGTGAGGCCGGACATCCTCTGCCTGCAGGAGATCAAGTGCCAGAACGACGAGTTCCCGGCCGATGCGCTGAGGGCGCTCGGCTACGACAACATCATCCTGCACGGCCAGAAGGGCTATCACGGCGTGGCCATCGCCTCGCGCTTCCCCCTGACCGAGGACCATCGCCAGGACTATTGCGGCGTCGGCGATTCGCGCCACATCTCGGCGATCTTCGAATGGGGCGGCCGACGCATCCGCATCCATAACTTCTACGTGCCGGCCGGCGGCGACGAGCCGGACCGCACGATCAATCCAAAATTCGGCCACAAGCTCGATTTCATCCGCGAGATGCGCGACCTGAAGGCCGGCGCCGAACCCGGCGTCTCGGCCATCCTGGTCGGCGACCTCAACATCGCGCCGCTGGAAAACGACGTCTGGTCGCACAAGCAGATGCTGAAGATCATCAGCCATACGCCGGTCGAGACCGAAGGCCTGCTGGACGTCATGCGCGAGGGCGGCTGGGTCGACCTGATGCGCCATCACGTGCCGGCCGACCAGAAGCTCTATACCTGGTGGAGCTATCGCGCCAAGGACTGGGCCGCCGCCGACCGCGGCCGCCGCCTCGACCATGTCTGGTCCTCGCCGGACCTGACCGAACACCTGCGCGCCATCGAGATCCTCAAGGACGCGCGCGGCTGGGAACGTCCGTCGGACCACGTGCCGGTCACCGCCCGCTTCTCGCTCTAAGGAAAGAGGCCAGATCCTATTCGAAACGGCTGGCCATCGCGGCTGCACCGTCGATCAGGCTGCCGATCGCCGCGCGGATGCGGCCCTCGACCACCACGGCCATGTCCGGATATTCCTCGAGCAGCCGGTGGAACAGCGCCCGCGTGATGCGGATCACGTCGCCGTCCTCCAGCGCCACCGCCGTATACTTGCGCTCGACCATGGTGACCAGCGCCAGCTCGGACAGCATCACGCCTGGTCCAGCCACGCCCTCGACCTTGGCCTTGCCGCCGCGCGCCAGCGTCGAAAGCTCGAACGCACCCCGTGTGACGACATAGGCGCATTCGGCCGGCGACTTCTCGCGAAACAGCGCCTGGCCCTTGCCCACGGGCCGGTGCTCGGCGCCAAACGCGATCAGCCGCAGCTGGTCGGGCGAAAGCCCGGCAAACAGGGGCACCTTGGCCAGAAGGTCGATGTCGTCGGCAAGCGCCATGGAGGGACTCCGGAAATCAGGGAATGATCTTGTAGCCGCCGTTTTCGGTGACCAGGATCTCGGCATTGGACGGATCGCGCTCGATCTTCTGGCGCAGGCGATAGACATGGGTCTCGAGCGTGTGGGTGGTGACCCCGGAATTATAGCCCCAGACCTCTTCCAGCAGCACGTCGCGCGTCACCACCTTCTGCCCGGCGCGATAGAGATAGCGGATGATCGCCGCTTCCTTCTCGGTCAGCCGGATCTTCTTTCCGTCTTCCGTGGTCAGGAGCTTCTGGCTCGGCTTGAACAGATAGGGCCCGACGCCGAAAGTCGCGTCCTCGCTCTGCTCGTGCTGACGCAGCTGCGCGCGGATGCGGGCGAGCAGCACGGCGAAGCGGAAGGGCTTCGTGACATAGTCGTTGGCGCCGGCTTCCAGCCCGAGAATCGTGTCCGAATCGGTATCGTGGCCGGTCAGCATGATCACCGGTGCCTTGAAGCCGCCCTTGCGCAGCAGCTTGACCGCCTCGCGCCCATCCATGTCGGGAAGCCCGACATCCATGATCAACAGGTCCACCTGGCCGCTGCGCGCCGCCTGCAGGCCCTTTGCCGCGCTGTCAGCCTCGGTGAGCGTGAATTCCTCGTAGAGCGACAGCTGCTCGACCAGCGTCTCGCGCAGGTCGTTGTCGTCATCCACCAGGAGAATGGTCCGCACTGTCATGAGATCTTCCTGTTTTCGTTCGTGCCGCTCGTCTTGGCGCGCCGGTTCGAAGTGCTATGAATACACCGAACTTCACAGGCAAAGCAAAATCTCGTGACCCACTTGCGAAAAACAACCGACAAATCCCACAGGAAGCACGGCCAAATCGTCGTGCGCCGGGCGCCGGGCAAGGCGACCGAGGCGATCCTGCAATACGGGCCGCTGCGCCTGCGCGCCGCAATCGGCCGTTCCGGCATCACCAGCTTCAAGCGCGAGGGCGACGGCGCGACGCCGCGCGCCCCGATGCGGCTGATCTCCGCCTATCGCCGCGGCGACCGCATGGGCGCCGTGGCGACCGGCCTACCCATGCAGCGCATCCGGAAAGACATGCTCTGGTGCGACGCGCCGGGCCACCCCGCCTACAACCGCCCGGTCTCCGCCCCCTTTGCCGCCAGTCATGAGACACTCATGCGCAAGGACCGGCTCTACGACGTCTGCATCGTCATGGACTGGAACGTCCGTTCGCGGCGTCGCGGCTGCGGCTCGGCGATCTTCTTCCACATTGCCCGGGCAGACTATGCGCCGACCGAGGGCTGCGTGGCGCTTTCGCCCACCGACATGCGCCGGCTCCTGCCATACCTGACTGACCAGACCGTGCTCACGGTGCTCTGATGGACGAGCCTGCGGATGCCGCCTTCTGGCGCGCCATGGATGAACTGCTCGCTGGCGCCCGACTGGTCATAGACCGGCCGAAGCATTCGGCCCATCCGCGCTATCCGGCCCTGGTCTACCCGCTCGACTACGGTTACCTCGAAGGCACGACCGCGATCGACGGCGCAGGTGTCGATGTCTGGCGTGGCTCGCTGGCCGGCTTGCGCGTCGTCGGCGCGGTCGCGACCGTCGATCTGCTGAAACGGGACACCGAGCTGAAGCTGCTCGTCGCCTGCACGCCGGCCGAGATGGATCTCGTTCTCGCCTTCCACAATGACAGTTCCCTGATGAAGGGACTGCTGCTCAGGCGTTGAGCCGCTATTACAGCGCCTTTGGCGTGACGAAGCGTTCGAGCCGCCCCATGCCCCGGCCGACATCGCCCCACTGCGCCGCCGGAAAATCGATGACCGCCAGCCCGGCGGTCGGATATTTCGCCGCCATGCTTTCCCGCGAAGCCGCATCGCCGCCGCCCGTCAGCGCCAGGGCCAGATCCTGCATGCCCGGATTGTGGGCAAGGATCAGCACCGTTCTGGCGGCCGGTTCGACCGCCTGCAACACGTCAAGGATCTGCCCGGGGCTTGCGGCATAGAGCTCGGCGAGCCCGCGCATCTCGGGTTTCAGCGGCAGTCGCTCGCGCACCAGCGCCCAGGTTTCCTGCGTGCGACGCGCCGTGGAGACGAGGGCGAGGTCCGGGATCAGCTTCGCCTCGGTGAGATAATCGCCTATCTGTTGGGCTGCAGTCCGGCCCCGCCCGTTGAGCGGGCGTTGTTCGTCGGCGACACCCTCCGGCCAGGCCGACTTGGCGTGCCGGAGCAGGAGGAGACGCAATCCCCCGGCCTCGCCGGTAAACTGCTGTTTCGACGGCATGGCGGCAGCCTCCCAGGCGATGATTCACATGAAACAAAGGGTTACCGTCAACCAGGACCGACGGTGCGGTGCCACTCTAGAGGCTAACGCAGATCGCGCCAACAGCGACGATGACGCAGGCTGCAAGCCGGCGAAACGTCAGTCGCTCGCCGAGGAAGAAGGCGCCGATGAGGACGGCAAAGACCACGCTCGTCTCGCGCACCGCCGTCACAAGGCCCGCCGGCGCAAAGGAATAGGCGACCACCACCAGCCCATAGGCCACAAGCGCCACCACCCCGCCGCTGAAGGCCTTCCAGGTCGTCGGCGAGCGCATGTCGATGACGAGGCCGCGCCGGATCACGGCATAGGTCACGGTGAGCAGCAGGCCATAGAGGAAGAGCACCCACATGGCATAGGCCACCGGCTGCGCCACCAGCCGCACGCCCTTGGAATCGACCGTTGAATAGCAGGCTATGATCAGCCCGGTGGCGAGCGCAAAGAGCAGCGAGGCGTTGCCCGCCCTCGCCTTGCCGAGCGAAAGGCTCATGATGCCGGCAGCCACCAGCACGACGCCGAGCGTCTGGAAGGGCCCGAGGATCTCGCCAAAGAACAGGAAGCCGCCGAGCGTCACCAGCAGCGGCACCGTGCCGCGCACGATCGGATAGACCTGGCCCAGTTCGCCATGCCGGTAGGCGGCGACGAGGAACAGGCTGTAGCCCACCTGCAGCAGCGACGACAGGAGGATGTAGACCCACGCGTCTGCCCCCGGCAGCGGAAAGTAGAGCACGAAGGGCAGGGCGATCAGCGTGCCGGCCAAGCTCATCACCGTGACCGACCACAGCCGGTCGGCGCCGTTGCGCAGGAAGGCGTTCCAGCTGGCATGCAGAATGGCCGCGACCAGCGCCAGCCCGACGGCGATCGTACTCAACGCTGCACCGCCTGCGGTCGATGGGAAGGATGCCGGGGCAGGGCGGCTTGGAAGGGAGAGGGCATCGTCGCGGAACTTTTATGACGGTTTTGTGACGGCCGGACGATAGCCACTTTGCCGCGCTTTGCAATCACCGATCACGCGGGCAGCCTCCACGCGGCACGTCGAAAACGCGGCCCACGGTCAGCCCTCAAGCCGCACTCGGTTAACCCTCCCCCAGAAGCGAGCACAAAACGGTAGCTCTCACTTCGAGGCGACCACAAGACGGTTAGCCCTCACCCTGAGGTGGGAGCGCCAGCGACCCTCGAAGGGCGAGGGCGGGTGGGGTGAACGTCAGCGCCAGCAACCGGATGCTTCGAGGCCCTCGCTTTGCTCGGGCACCTCAGCAGGAGAGGATCGCGCCGCAGCCTGTGGCATGGATCCTCGGGTCAAGCCCGAGGATGACGACCCTTCCCCTTGGGCGACGACTTTTCCTCGAAGCAAGGGACCATCTGATTCGCCGAGCACCGACGTCTGAGGCTGGTTTCCGGCCTAACCCACACTCCGTCATCCTCGGGCTTGACCCGAGGATCCAGATCCAGGCGCGCAATCACCCAGACGCGCGGCATCTCCCAGCGGGAATCCCAACAAAAAACCGCCGGCAGGAAGGCCGGCGGCTTGGTCGTTTCAGGCTGTGGCGCGAACGGCGCTTACTTCCAGTCGCGGATGTCGACGAAGTGGCCGGCGACGGCAGCCGCCGCAGCCATGGCCGGCGACACCAGATGGGTGCGGCCCTTGTAACCCTGGCGGCCTTCGAAGTTGCGGTTCGAGGTCGAGGCGCAGCGTTCGCCCGGCTTCAGCCGGTCGTCGTTCATCGCGAGGCACATCGAGCAGCCCGGCTCGCGCCATTCGAAGCCGGCATCCTTGAAGATCTTGTCGAGGCCTTCGGCTTCCGCCTGTTCCTTGACCAGACCCGAGCCCGGCACGACCATGGCCGAGACGGTCGAGGCAACCGTCTTGCCTTCGATGACGGCCGCAGCAGCGCGCAGGTCCTCGATGCGGCCATTGGTGCACGAGCCGATGAACACGCGGTCGATGGCGATGTCGGTCATCTTCGTGCCCGGCTTCAGGCCCATGTAGTCGAGCGCCCGCCACTTCGAAACCCGCTTGTTCTCGTCGGCGATCTCGTCCGGGTTCGGCACGACGCCCTCGATCGACACGACGTCTTCCGGCGAGGAACCCCAGGAGACGATCGGCGGCAGGTTGGCGGCGTCAAGCACGACGACCTTGTCGAAATGCGCGCCCTCGTCGGTGTGCAGCGTCTTCCAGTAGGCGACCGCCTGGTCCCATGCCTCGCCCTTCGGCGCGCGCGGCTTGTCCTTGATGTATGCGAAGGTCTTTTCGTCCGGGGCGATCAGGCCGGCGCGGGCGCCGCCCTCGATCGTCATGTTGCAGACCGTCATGCGGCCTTCCATGGAGAGCGCACGGATCGCCTCGCCGGCGAATTCGATAACGTGGCCGGTGCCGCCGGCCGTGCCGATCTCGCCGATGATGGCGAGAATGATGTCCTTGGCGGTGACGCCGTCCGGCAGCTTCCCGTCGACGCGCACCAGCATGTTCTTCGCCTTCGACTGGATCAGCGTCTGGGTGGCGAGCACGTGCTCGACTTCCGACGTGCCGATGCCGTGCGCCAGCGCCCCGAAGGCGCCGTGCGTCGAGGTGTGGCTGTCACCGCAGACGATCGTCATGCCGGGCAGGGTGAAGCCCTGTTCGGGGCCGACGATGTGGACGATGCCCTGGCGCTTGTCATGCTCGGAATAGTATTCCACGCCGAATTCGGCGGCGTTGGTCGCCAGCGCCTCGACCTGGATGCGGCTTTCCTCGTTCTTGATACCCTCGTAGCGATCGAGCGTGGTCGGCACGTTGTGGTCGACGACGGCAAGCGTCTTCTGCGGCGCATGCACGGTGCGCTGCGCCATGCGCAGGCCTTCGAACGCCTGCGGGCTCGTCACTTCGTGGACGAGGTGGCGGTCGATGTAGAGAAGACAGGTGCCGTCTTCCTGGCGGTCGACCAGGTGGTCGTCGAAAATCTTGTCGTAGAGGGTCCGGGGTGCGCTCATGGCTGAAGATCCGTCTGAGTTTTGAAAATGGAATGCGGGCAGGACGCCGCGGGGGCGGCGCCGATGACGGACGCTTAGCCTAGCAAGCTAATGAGCGCCCCGGAGACGCGCGCGAAAAAGCGTGCCGGCAGACGCTTGTGGTCCTGCAGCACGAAGATATCAGGCGCGAGACATCCGAATTTCGATCCCATGGCCGGCCTCATAGCAGTTTTGCCCCCGCCCGGCAATGATTTTGCCAAAAGCGAAGCGTCCGGCGAAACGGGGCGTATCCCCAGGCCTCACCCGTCATCGGCGACCGCTGCCGTGCTCGCGCATCCGCATCTCCAGGCGCCTGAGCACCAGCGACAGGCCGATGGTCAGCACCAGATAGACATAGGTGACGATCGAATAGGTCTCGAAGAAGCGAAAGGAGCCCGCCGCATAGACCTTGGCCATCTGCGTCACGTCGGCGACACCCAGCACCGAGACGAGCGAGGAATCCTTCACCATCGCCACGAAATCGTTCGACAGCGGCGGAAAGATCACCCGGATCGCCTGGGGAAAGACGATCAGCCGGAAACGTTGATAGCGGTTGAGCCCAAGCGACATCGCCGCCTCGATCTGACCCTTCTCGACCGACTGGAAGCCGGCGCGGAAGATCTCGGCGATGAAGGAGGAATAGCCGATCATCAGCGCGATGATCGCCCGCCACATCAGCGAGAGGTCCCGCACCACCATTGGCTCGAGCCAGCCGAGCGAAACGAGCGGCGAGATCGCCAGATTGTAGAGCGCGACGAAAGCCGGTGCGCCGACAAACGCGATGTAGAAGAGAAGGACCAGGATCGGAATGCCGCGGATCACCTCGACATAGAAGCGCGCCGTCTGGCGCAGCACCAGACTGTTCGACAGGCCGAGCAGGGCGATGCCGAGCCCGAGCAGCGTCGCGAGAAAAAAGGCGACAAGCGTCACGAAGACGGTGACGAACACGCCCTTGCCGACCACCGTGAAGACCTGGGCATAGAGATCGTTGAAGGCGATGACGGCGGCAAGCACCAGACCGATCAGGACGAGGGCGGCCAGCCACCACGGCCGGTCGCCCTTGTCGTCACTGGACGGAAGCGTCTGGAAACCCATCAGCGCCTCGCGCCGGCATCAGCATGCATCAAGGCTCACTCGCCCATCTTGTAGTCGAGGAACCATTTCTTGTTCAGCGCGTCGAGCGAGCCGTCGGCCTTCATCGCGGCGATCGCCGCATTGACCGGGGCCACCAGGTCGGAACCCTTGGTGAAGATGAAGCCGAAATCCTCCGAGCCGAGCGGCCCGCCGACGAGCTTCAGCCCGCCGTTCGAAGCGTCGACATAGCCCTTGCCGGCCGTGCCGTCGGTGAGCACGACGTCGACGTCACCGGCTTTCAGGGCCTGCACGGTGGCGCCGAAGGTTTCGAACAGCTTGATGCGCGGATTGGCCTCGTTGCCGTCCAGTACCTCGTAGACGGCAGTGTAGAACGGCGTGGTGCCCGGCTGCGCGCCGACCAGCGCGTCCTCGACTGCGGCGAAGCTCTTGCCGTCGGCAAAACGGGTCTCGTCGCCGCGCACCAGCATGAACTGTTCCGAGCGCATATAGGGCTCGGAGAAGTCGACCTTCTCCTTGCGGTCGTCCTTGATGGTGATCCCGGTCATGCCGATATTGTACTGGCCGTCGGACACCGCCTGGATCATCGCATCCCACGAGGTGTTCTGGTATTCGACCTTGAAGTTCAGCCGCGTGGCGATTTCGTTCATCGCGTCATATTCCCAGCCGATCGCCTTGCCGCTCTTCGGGTCGACGAACTGCAGCGGCGGATAGGCGTTTTCGGTGACGACGACGACCGTCTTTCCGCCGAGATCCGGCAGGTCGGCGGAAAGGGCGGACAAGGGCGCGATAGCGAGGGCTGCGAGCCCGGCGAGAAGAGCGCGTCTGGACGGCATCGGTAATCTCCTGAAAATGTGACCGCTGAGAGTGTCACAATTTGTTCGACGCTGGCAAGGGATGGCGCGTGCTAATCCGCCGGCGCGACCGGAACGAAAGCGCAGCCGATGTGACGGCTCGGAGAATCTTCTCCCGAGGCCCGGCGCCGGGCTCCGGGACGCGTTCATCCTCCGCGTCTACCGATCGGCGCTCGAATGCGGCACGACGACGGGCCGGCCGTTGCGGCAGGACAGCACCTCCGCCTCGATGCCGTAGACGGTGCGCAGCGCCTGCGGCGTGACGATCTCCTCGAAGACACCCATTCCCTCCAGCCTTCCGCCGTTCAGCAGAAGGATGCTGTCGCTGTGCCGGGCGGCGAGGTTGAGATCGTGGATGGCGATCAGCACCAGCGCGCCGGTGCGAGCGGCATAGTCGCTGAGCAGGTCGAACACCCGCATCTGGTGGCGGATGTCGAGCGCGCTCGTCGCCTCGTCGAGCAGCAACAGCCTCGGCTCGCGCAACAGCCGCTGCGCCAGCAGCACGAGCTGCTGCTGGCCGCCGGAAAGCGTCTGGATCGCCCGTCCGGCAAGCTCGGCAATGCCGAAGCGCTCCAGCATGTCCGATGCCGCCTGCAGCACCGCGTCGCCGACCCGCCAGCCCAGCCGCTCATGGCGCCCGAGCAGCACGACTTCGAGCACCGATAGCTCGGCCCGGACCTGGCACTGCTGCGGCATGAAGCCGATCGCGCGGATGTCGACCCGCCGTCCGCCCCAGGCGATATCGCCATCATAGGGCGCAAGGCCGGCAATGGCATTGAGCAGCGTCGACTTGCCGGCGCCGTTCGGTCCCACCAGCCCGACGATCTGCCCTGGCGCGAGCGAAGCGCTGACGTCATGAAGAATGCGGGTGCCGCCCCGCCGCACGCCGACATCGGCAAGAGTGAGTTGGTCGCTCATGCGATCCCCTTTCCGCCACGCCGGGCGATCACCGCAAACAACATGGGCACGCCGGCCACGGCCGTGATGATGCCGACCGGAATGACGGCCGCGGGCGAGATGAACTTGCCGAACACCGAGGCACCGACCAGGATGATCGCGCCGGTCACCGCCGACAGCGGCAAGGCGTAGCGGTGATCCTCGCCGACCAGCGTGCGCGCCACATGCGGCGCGATCAGGCCGACGAAACCGATCGTGCCGACGAAGCATACGGCAGCCGCCGTCAGCACGGCGACGATCAGGAAGGCCTCGCGGCGAACATGTTCGACCGACAGGCCGAGGCTCCGCGCATTGGCGTCACCGAGGCGAAGCGTCGTCAGCGCCCAGCAGCTGCGAAGCACCAGCGGCAGGCAGAAAACGAGGATCGAGCCGGTGACCGCGACGCTGGTCCAGCTCGCCTTCAAGAGGCTGCCGAACAGCCAGAAGACGATCTGCTGCAGCACTTCGGGCGAGGCGAGGAACTGCAGCAGCGACTGCAGAGACTGGAAGAAGAACAGCACGGCGATGCCGCCGAGAACGAGGATTTCCGGGCTCGCCCCGCGCAGGCGGGCGATGAAGTAGACAAGCCCGCAGGCGACAAGCGTCATGGCAAAGGCCATGGCCGGCACGACGACAAAGGACGGCAGCGGGATCAGCTCGCCGAACATGATGCCGAGGGCCGCGCCGAAGCCGGCCGCGGCGGAAAAGCCGAACGTGAACGGGCTTGCCAGCGGATTGGCCAGGATCGTCTGCATCTGCAGGCCGGCAAGGCCGAGGCAGGCGCCGACCAGCATACCCATCACGGTCTGCGGCATGCGCAGCTGCCAGAGGATTGTCGCCGTCATCCTGTCATCGCCGTTCGGCCCGGCTCGCAATCCCTGCCAGACGTCCGCGAGCGGCATGCCGGACGGGCCGGTCGTGAGATCGAGCAGCATGAGGGCGAGAAGGCAGGCCGCGGCGGCCAGCAGGGCGGCCACCCGACGCGATGCTGCGCGACGATAACCGTCGCGCAGGCTCTCCATATCGCTGGTGATCGCGGTCATTGGCCCGCGGCTTCATACGGCAGCACGAAAACGCCGTCCGCCTTGATCGGCAGCCAGGTGTCGTAGTAGTTGCGGATGTTGGCGGCCGGGTCGACGTCCTTGAACGCCTCCGGATAGAGCTGCTTGGCAATGTACTGCGCATAGACATAGTCCGACAGGGTGCGGGCACCGCCGTGATAGATCGCGTGTACGCCGCCATGCTGTACGGCCGGAAGCTCCGACCAGCCCGGACGGCCGAGATAGCCGGCCATGCGCTCGCGCGTCAGCTTCGGATCGGCGCCGAAGCCGACCTGCACGGACAACGGCTTGTTGACCCATTCGGAGCCGGCCAGGAAGATCAGGTCGGGCTTCTGCGCCAGCACGTATTCGGGGCTGAGCGGACCCCAGTTTTCCACCTGCCCCTTGGCGATGTTGATGCCGCCGAGCCTGTCGATCAGCGAACCCCACATGCCGTTGCCATAGGAATTGCCGACCTCGGATGCGCCCTTCTGGGCAAGCTCGACATAGACCTTCTTGGTCGTCGGTCCGGCCGCCTTGATGCGCGCGTCGATGTCGGCCATGGCTGTCTTGTAGTTGTCGGCGAGCCTGGTGGCGCGGTCTTCCGCCCCCATCACCTTGCCGAGCACTTCGGTGGAGAGCACATGCTTCTCGACCGTCTGGGCATTGTAGTCGAGCGTGACGACCGGAATGCCGGCGGCCTCGATCTGCTTCACCCCTTCGCCGAGCGCGTCATAGGACCAGGCGGCGAGGATGACGAGATCCGGCTTGGCGGCGATCACCTTTTCAATGGAGAAGGTCCCGTCCTCGGTATTGCCGACATCCGGGATCGAGGAAAGCTTCGGCAGCGCCGTCTCATAGGCGGCGAACTGGTTCGGACGCCAGTCCTTCCAGGTCGACAGCGACAGGGCGACGACCTTGTCCAGCGCCCCCGGGCCGGCGACGGCGAGGAAATCCTCGTAGTAGAAGCCGAGCACGACGCGCTCGGCCGGTTTTTCCAGCGTTACTTCGCGGCCCTTGACGTCGGTGACCTTGATTTCGGCAAGCGCCTGGCTTGCGGATGCGATGAGCCCGGCGGCAATGGCAATCAGGATCTTCTTCATGAACTGTGTTTCCTATGGTCCTTCAGGGAAAATTCTCTGGAACGTGCGGCATACGGCGGCTTCACGCCTGGGTGAGCGTCCGTGTTCCGGCGGCAATGTCGGCAAGGGCAGCGGGCTGCAGCAGGGTGACGATTTCAGGATGGCTGAATTCGATCAGGCCGGCACGCTTGAGACGGGTGAAACAGCGGCTGACGGTTTCCACCGTCAGGCCGAGCCAGTCGGCGAGTTCGCCGCGCGTCGGGTGAAGGTTGAAACAAACGGCCTCGCGCTTGCTGCGCGAGGGGCGGACGAACTGGCCGGCCAGGTCGAGGATGGCGGAAGCGACCCGCTCGGGCGCGGTCTTGCGGCCGAGCAGCGTCGCATGCGCCTGCGCCCGCAGCACCATCTCTTCGAGCGCCTGCTCGAGATCGCGGTGATCGACCTCGCCGACCGGCTCGAGCGTGACATAGCTCAGCGTGTCGGCGGAGCAGCGGTTGCGCTCACCCGCGCCGATGCCGAGCAGGCGCCCGGGTCCGACCATGTCGATGATCTGCCGCCGTCCGTCGGGCAGCGACTGGGAAAGGGCGACGCAGCCGTCGAGCACCCGGTATTGCGGCGCACGACCGTAACCCTGGAGAAAGACGGTGCTGCGGGGCGGGAGGTGCAGGGCATTGGCGCCGTGGCGCCGCCCGGTCTTGTCGGAAAGCAGGTGTGGCGGCAGGGCGCGTGCGTCCGCGGCCTTGAGGGTGAATTGCAGCATGACGAAATCCGGCGTTTCGACCGGTTGCGCATGCGGAATGCGTCTCTACCGGCCTCGATGAATGATTCCGGACGCAAGCGATGTCTCGCTCACGCAACCGGGCTCAGGCAAAGGCCGGATGGGGCGGCGCGCGGGGCGCGGCATTGGGAGGGAAGAGCTGGCGATAGAAGGCTTCCACGCGCGGCGGAAGCAGGACTTCGACGACTGCGGGAAGACGCTTGCCGGTGACATCCGCAGGCGCCGGCAACAGCACCGACGCGGAGATAAGGCAGGCCTCGCAATGGTTGAAGCCCGATTGCGCCTTGCCGTCGTCCATGTCGCCGGGCAGGCAGAGCTCCGGCACGCTGCCGTCGGGCAGGGTCATGGCCGCGACTTCCGCGGCGGAAAGAGCAGGAGAGGCGAAGGACGGGGCGCGATGGGAGAAACCGACGGCAAGCAGCGCGATCACGCACAAGGCGCGCACCACGACCTGCAATGTCGATCCCGAACGGCGCATTCGAAGTCCCCTCAACGAGGCAAGTGGTAGCAGTCCACGCAAAGCCTCGCAAGACCGGCCGCCGCGCCCCAGCGCCGCACCCGGGCCGCAGCTGGGGGCAAGAAACGAAAAAGGCGGCCCGAAGGCCGCCTCGTCCAAAAATCCCGTGAACGGGAATGTCTTATTCGGCAGAGCCTTCGGCAGGAGCAGCTTCGGCTGCAGCCGCAGCTTCGGCAGCGGCCTTGGCTTCAGCGGCTTCGGCGGCTGCCTTTTCGGCGGCCAGAGCCTGTGCTGCTGCGACCTTTTCAGCTTCCAGGCGTGCCTTTTCCTCGGCAACAGCGGCGCGCTCGGCGTCGTTCAGCTTGCGGGCGCGGGTGCTGGTGTTCTCGACGATACGAGCCGACTTGCCGCGACGATCGCGCAGGTAATAGAGCTTGGCGCGACGGACCTTACCGCGGCGAACGATTTCGACGCTTTCGACCAGCGGCGAGTAGACCGGGAATACGCGCTCGACGCCTTCGCCGTAGGAGATCTTGCGAACGGTGAAGCTCTCGTTGATACCGCCGCCCGAACGGGCGATGCAGACGCCTTCATAGGCCTGCACGCGGGTACGGGTGCCTTCCGTGACGCGGACGTTGACGCGCACGGTATCGCCGGCTTCGAACTTCGGCAGCGGCGCGCCGCGCTTGGCTTCGATCTTGGCGGCCTGTTCGGCTTCCAGTTGCTGAATGATGTTCATGTCTAACCTCTAGTTCTTCTGAAACAGCCAGAGCGCTCTTGCATCCATCGGTCAAAGCCTCCGGATTTTGCCTTGTAAGGCGCGAGCGGATACGCATGCTCTTTGTTTGTGGCAGACGGGCTTGGCCCATTTCCGACGCGGCCAATACACCAAAGCCTGGTGTTTGTCATCCCTTGCCGCGCATTTTTCTCCGATCCCCGCCATTGCGGTCCCGGCCATGAGCGAATAACCGTTCTCGACCACGGAGGAAAGCTTCAAGATGTCGATCGCCACCATTCTCCTGCTGTTCATCGCCGGCTTCCTCTCCGGCGTCGTCAATGCCATCGCCGGCGGGGGCACCTTTCTGACCTTCGGTGCCATGACGCTGGCCGGCCTGCCGCCGATCGCCGCCAACGCCACCTCGTCGATCACCCAGTTCCCCGGCTACATCACCTCGACGCTCGCCTACCGCCGCGAATTTTCCGGTCTGTGGAAGAGCGCCCTGGTCCTCGGGCTGGTATCGGCGCTCGGTGCGCTCGGCGGCGCGCTGTTCCTCATCTCCCTGTCCAATCCGGCCTTCCGCGCCATGGTGCCCTGGCTTCTGATCGCCGCCACCGCCGTCTTCGCCGCCGGGCCGAAGCTCCGCCCGAAACAGGCCGGCCAGAGCCATCCGGCCACCCCGCTCGGCCTGACCCTGCAGGCCGTGACCTCGTTCTACGGCGGATTCTTCGGCGCCGGCATGGGCATCATGATGCTCGCCTCGCTCGGGCTTGCCAGCGGCGGCGACTATCACCGGCTCAACGCGCTCAAGAATTTCCTGTCGATCGTCATTGCCGCCGTCGCCATCATCGTCTTCTCGACCGCCGGCGCGGTCTCCTGGCTGCATGCGGCGATCATGGTGCCGGCCGTGGCGCTCGGCGGCTATGCCGGCGTGGCGATCGCCCGCCGCGTGCCCCAGGCCCTGCTGCGCTGGCTGGTCGTGGCAGCCGGCCTCGGCCTTGCGATCTACTATTTCGTCACGGGGTGAGGAATGGTCGGCGAAGCCGGCGAAACGATCCAGCGAATCGTTTCGAATGACGAACGCCCTTAAGCCCAAGCGAAGGGCAGGGCTGGGTAACCGCAAGGTCGCCGCGGTGACCTACTTCAGCAGGTCCGGCCGCCGCTCGGCGGTCAGTTTTTTCGCCTCCTCATGGCGCCAGGCCTCGATCGCCGCGTGATTGCCCGAGGTCAGCACCGCCGGGATCTCGCGATCCTCGAACACCTGCGGCCGGGTATAGTGCGGATGCTCCAAGAGCCCGCCCTCGAAGCTTTCGTGCACGCCGGACAACTGGTTGCCCATCACGCCCGGCAGGATGCGCACCACGGCATCGAGCAGGGTGAGGGCTGCCGGCTCGCCGCCGGAGAGAATATAGTCGCCGATGGAAACTTCCTCGAGCCGGCGCGCCTCGATCACCCGCTGGTCGACGCCTTCGAAGCGGCCGCAGACGATGACGACCCCCTCGCCTTCGGCAAGTTCGCGCACCCTCTGCTGGGTGAGCGGCCGGCCGCGCGGACTCATCAGCAGGCGCGGGCGCCCGTCATCGGCGATCGAATCGATGGCGCGGGCGAGCACGTCGGGCCTGAGCACCATGCCGGCCCCGCCGCCCGACGGCGTGTCGTCGACGCTCCTGTGCTTGTCCAGGGCGAAATCGCGGATCTGCACCGCCTCCAGCGACCAGTCGCCGCGCTCCAGCGCCCGGCCGGCCAGCGCCTGGCCGAGATGGCCCGGAAACATGTCGGGATAGAGGGTCAGAATGCTTGCCTTGAACGCCATCGCGGCCGGGCTCACGAATTGTCCCGCGGCGGCTTTCCCTTGGCCCCGGCGCCATAGGGCTTGCCCTCGTCCTCGTCCTTCAGACCGGCTGCGGTCGGGTCGATCAGGATGCGGCCACCCTCAAGGTCGATCTCCAGCACGGCGGCCTCCGAGAACGGGATCAGCACCGGCCGCTTGCCCGGTCCTTTGAGCTCCAGGAGGTCGCCGGCGCCGAAATCATAGACCCCGGTCACCGCGCCGTAATGCTGGCCTTCGGCGTCATAGACCTCCAGCCCCTCGAGATCGGCATAGTAGAATTCGTCCTCGTCGAGCTCGTCGTCGGGCAGCGCATCGCGCTCGACATAGAGTTCCAGCCCGTTCAGCGCTTCGGCCGCATTGCGGTCGTTGATGCCGCGAAAGCGCACCACCACGACATTCTTCGCCTCGCGGATGTCGAGGATCTCGAACACGCGTCCGTCGGCGCTGCGCAGATGGCCGTATTCGCCGAGCGCCATCGGGTCGGCGGTGAAGGTCTTGACCCTGACCTCGCCGCGCAGGCCCTGCGCCGCACCGACCACGGCCATCAATACAGGATTTTCGAGTTTGCTCATCGCTTCGGTCTTTTCCGGTCGGCAAGGTTTGTCCTCGCCCTTTTACGGCGAAGTGCGGCAAATGGAAACGGAAAACGGGCGGCAGGAAACCCGCCGCCCGTCGATCATCGGAAAGGTCGAGGCTTATTCTGCGGCAGCTTCGGCAGCGGCGGCAGCGGCAGCGGCAGCCTTCATTTCGCGTTCCTTGATGCGCTCGACAGCCTTCTTGCCCGGCTTTGCCTTTTCCGGGTTGCTGCGGGCGTCGCGGGTGGTGATGCCGGCTTCAGCGAGGAAGCGCAGAACGCGGTCGGTCGGCTGTGCGCCCTTGACGAGCCATTCCTGGATGCGCTCGGCATTCAGTTCGACGCGCTTTTCATTGTCCTTGCCGAGCATCGGGTTCCACGAACCGACCTTTTCCAGGAAGCGGCCGTCGCGCGGCGAACGGGCGTCGGCGATGACGATCTGGTAGTAGGGGCGCTTCTTGGAACCGCCACGGGCGAGACGAATCTTGAGGGACATGGGTTTACTCCTTGGTTCTTGTTAGGGCCGCCTTCCGGCGGTCCGGGGGTTCTTGTCAGAGCCGCCTTCCGGCGGTCCGCGGTCTGGTCGGGCCGCCCTTCAGGCGGTCCGGGTTGGTCGGGATCGCCGTCAGGCGGTCTTTTCGGTAACGCCGCCGTGTTCGGCAGCAATGGCTTCATGATGCCGGATGACTTCGGTGATGATGAAGTTCAGGAACTTCTCGGCGAAATCCGGGTCCAGATGCGCATCCTGGGCCAGGTGGCGCAGACGGGCGATCTGGTATTCCTCGCGCGCCGGGTCGGCCGGCGGCAGATCGTACTTGGCCTTCAGCACGCCGACCGCCTTGGTGCAGCGGAAGCGTTCGGCCAGCATGTGGACCAGCGCCGCATCGATATTGTCGATCGACTGGCGATAGCCGGAAAGCTGTTCCTTGACGGATGCATCGGTCATCACAGCTTCCTCACTTCTTCTTCGGCAGGCCCGGCAGGCCGCCGAGACCGGGGAGTTTCGCGCCGCCGAGACCCGGCAGGCCGCCGCTGAGGCCGGGCAGGCCGCCCATGCCCGGCGGCGGCTTGAGGCCGGCGGCTTCGGCCTGCTTGGCCAACGCTTCGAGCTGCTTCGGGTCGAGGCTGGACAGGTCCGGCATGCCGCCCATTCCGCCCATGCCACCAAGACCCATCTTGCCGGCAAGGCCGCCCATCATCTGCTTCATCATGCCGCCGCCCTTCTTGCCGCCCATGGCCTTCATCATGTCGGCCATCTGGCGATGCATCTTCAGCAGCTTGTTGATCTCGGCGGCGTCCGTGCCGGAGCCGGCCGCAATGCGCTTCTTGCGGGAATGCTTCAGAATATCGGGATTGGTCCGCTCGGCCTTGGTCATCGACTGGATGATGGCGATCTGGCGGCCGAACAGCTTGTCGTTCAGGCCGGCGGCGGCCATCTTGTCCTTCATGCCGCCCATGCCGGGCATCAGGCCCATGATGCCGCCCATGCCGCCCATCTTCTGCATCTGGCGCAGCTGGTCTGCGAGGTCGTCGAGGTCGAACTTGCCCTTGGCCATCTTGGCGGCCATGGCAGCCGCCTTTTCGGCGTCGATGTTCTCCGCCGCCTTCTCGACGAGGCTGACGATGTCGCCCATGCCGAGAATGCGGTCGGCGATGCGCCGTGGATGGAACTCCTCGAGTTCCGTCATCTTCTCGCCGACGCCGATCAGCTTGATCGGCTTGCCGGTGACGGCGCGCATCGACAGCGCCGCACCGCCGCGGCCGTCGCCGTCCATGCGGGTCAGGACGAGACCGGTAATGCCGACGCGTTCGTCGAAATTGCGGGCGAGGTTGACGGCGTCCTGACCGGTCAGCGCATCGGCGACCAGCAGGATTTCATGCGGCTTCGCATTCTTCTTGATGTCGGCCATCTCGACCATCAAGGGCTCGTCGATATGCGTACGGCCGGCGGTGTCGAGGATGACCACGTCATGGCCGCCGAGCTTGGCGGCCTGCACGGCGCGGCTTGCAATGTCGGTCGGCGACTGGCCGGCGATGATCGGCAGCACGTCGATGCCGGTCTGGACCCCGAGCTGGCGCAGCTGTTCCTGGGCGGCCGGACGACGCGTGTCGAGCGAGGCCATCAGGACCTTCTTGCGCTCGCGGTCGGTCAGCCGCTTGGCGATCTTGCCGGTGGTGGTGGTCTTGCCCGAGCCCTGCAGGCCGACCATCATGATGACGACCGGGGCCACGGCATTCAGATCGACGCCGACGCCTTCGGAACCCAGCATTTCGACCAGCTCGTCATGGACGATCTTGACGACCATCTGCCCGGGCTTGATCGATTTCAGCACCGCCGCGCCGACGGCCTTCTCGCGGACCCGGTCGGTGAAGTTGCGCACGACCTCGAGCGCCACGTCGGCTTCCAGAAGCGCACGGCGCACCTCGCGCAGCGCGGCGGAAACATCGGCTTCCGACAAGGCGCCACGGCCGGTCAGTCCATTCAGAATGGAACCAAGGCGGTCCTGGAGGTTATCAAACATCGGCTCTTCCTTATCGTTTCGGATCCCCGAAACGTTGGTCTTTCCCGCGCTGAAAACAAGACGCAAAGCCAAAATGCACCCGAGGGCGCATCGCGCTGTCGGGTGTTGACCTCCGGGATCTCTTTATACCTTGACGGGTCCCGGTCGGCGGCTCGGAGTGCTTGTCTCTTCGCAGATTGGGGGCGATTAACAGCAAAGGGCCGGAAAAGTCAAGGCTGGCGGGCAAAAGCACGGATTCGGCGGGCCCGCACCTTCCCAAGTGCCGCGCGCGTCCCCAAATTGACCTCTCCCGCAACGGTCACGGTCGTCCATGTCAGCCAAGCCCGCCAATCCCTACTATACCGGCCCCGTCTCCGACCATTTCGACGGCAAGCGCTTTTTCAACCCGGAGGGCGTCGAGCCCGGCGGCATGCGCGACCTTCTCAAATGGCAGACCAACGGCAAGCGCGCCCGCTGGCCGAAACGCGTGGCGCATGGCCCCGCTTCGACGCCGCTGCGCGAGCGGGTCGACGGCGCCGACCTGCGCGTCACGATGATCGGCCACGCCACGCTGTTGATCCAGGTGGCCGGCCTCAACATCCTGACCGATCCGGTCTGGTCGAAGCGCGCCAGCCCCTTCTCCTTCGCCGGCCCGAAGCGGGTGGCAAAGCCGGGTATCGCCTTCGAGGACCTGCCGCCGATCGACATCGTGCTGGTCACCCACAATCACTACGACCATCTCGACCTGCCGACACTCGCCCGGCTCGTCGAGGAGCACGGGCCTCATATCGTCACCCCGCTCGGCAATGACACGATCATCCACCGCGCCCTGCCCGAGGCAAAAATCTCCGACATGGACTGGGGCGACCACCTGCAATACTGGGACAGCCTGTCGATCCATGCCGAGCCCTGCCACCACTGGTCGGCGCGGGGGATGAGGGACCGGCGCATGGCGCTCTGGGCCGCCTTCGTGCTGTCCACCCCGGCAGGCAAGATCTACCACATCGGCGACACCGGCTTTCACGACGGCATCAACTACCGCGCCGCCGCCGACCGGCACGGCGCCTTCCGCCTCGCCAACCTGCCGATCGGCGCCTACGAGCCGCGCTGGTTCATGAAGGGCCAGCACCAGAACCCGGCAGAAGCCGTCGAAGGCTTTCGCCTCTGCAACACCGCCCACGCCGTCGGCCACCATTTCGGCACCTTCCAGCTGACCGACGAGGCGATCGAGGCCCCGGTCGAGGACCTGTCACAGGCCCTCTCCGCCGCCGCCATCCCCCCCACCCGCTTCCGCGCTTTGCGCCCCGGCGAGGTTTTTGACGTGCCGGAGATCTGAGCGACTGCACCATTTCCGCCGCGATACGCAACCGCTCCTCTCCCCTTGTGGGAGAGGATAGTTCGCCCCAAGAGGCGTAGCCGATTGGCGCGGCGAACTTGGTGAGGGGGTATTTCGTTGCACCCTACGACACCCCCTCACCAACAAAATCTAACATTTAGCCTTCGGCTAAGCTGTTGATTTTGTAACCTCTCCCACAGGGGGAGAGGTGGCGCCACCGAAGCCGGCGCCGGCTCTGCGAGGACCCGACTGACCAGAGGAAGAAGGCTGCACCTTGGTCGCGAGACCAGAAACGGGGGACGAACTCCAGTAATTCTCTAACGAATTCAATATCACCACCGCGCGCATTTCCCCACCCCCTCGCCTCGCCCTAAACTGACCCCGTTCCGTCGCGGATACACCACAAGGCGTTGTGGCGAGGCGGAGCCGGCGCCGGGGGAAGAGGAAGGACGCGAGAGCCTTTCCCCGGGGTCCGCGGAAAATGGTCTCCCCCTGGCGACGTGGGGGCAAGGTTTTTGGGCTTTGGACGGCCCAAGACCTTGCCGGCCCTGACAGCGCGCCGGGAGCGCCTGTGTGGCGTGGCATGGTGGTAAGACCGGGTTGTCGAGGGTGTGCGGGCGTCCGCCGGTCAAAAGCCGGGCCCGCCTTAAAATTTCCCCGGCAAGGGCCGGCGCCGCAGAGAGGCCGAAGTCGCGGGGCAAAAACCGCCGAACGGGGCGCCTCCGGGTGTCATTTGAATATTTTACCTTACGCGGCAGCCAGAGGCGCCCCGTCCGTCCCGGCCTGCCGGGACACATCGAGACTGCAGCGGAACCGGAGGGCGATAGCCCGGCCGGCGTATTCGGTCGGGCAAAGGGCCTGCCCCACGCCGATCTCCCCCCTTGTGGGGGAGATGTCCGGCAGGACAGAGGGGGGCGAGCTCGCGCTGACATTGAAAAATGAAGGGCCCCAAACTCGGCCAAAACCCTCCCGTCGCGTTCGTAGACACCCCCTCTGTCGGCGACGCCGACATCTCCCCCTCAAGGGGGGAGATTGCATGCCGGCCTCGCGGCCTCACCCGCATGCCTTCACACTGGTAATTTCCGCCGGTTTCCGCCATATAAGCCCGAAGATGTCGAGGAATGGTCAAATGGCAGACATGGTCGAATTCGCGAAGATGAACGGGCTTGGCAACAAGATTCTCGTTGTCGACATGCGCGGCCGCAAGGACAAGGTGACGCCGGAAGCCGCCATCGCGCTCGCCGCCGATCCGATGACCGCCTTCGACCAGATCATGGCGATCCATGACCCGCGGGCCGAAGGCACCGATGCCTGGATCGACATCATCAATTGCGACGGCACGCTCGCCCAGGCCTGCGGCAACGGCACGCGCTGCGTCGTGCAGGCGCTGTCGGCCGAAACCGGCCGCAAGACCTTCACCTTCCAGACGCTCGCCGGCATCCTCAATGCCATCGAACACGAGGACGGCCTGATCTCGGTCGACATGGGCAAGCCGGTCTTCGAATGGAACCGCATTCCGCTGGCGGAGGAATTCCACGACACCAGCCGCATCGAGCTGCAGATCGGCCCGATCGACGCGCCGATCCTGCATTCGCCCTCGGTCGCCTCGATGGGCAATCCGCACGCCATCTTCTGGGTCGACCGCGATCCGATGGACTACGAACTGGAACGCTTCGGCCCGCTCCTGGAGAACCATCCGATGTTCCCGGAAAGGGCCAATATCACGCTGGCCCAGGTGACCGGCAAGGACCGCCTGCGCACCCGCACCTGGGAGCGCGGCGCCGGGTTGACGCTTGCCTGCGGCTCGGCCGCCTGCGCTACCGGCGTCTCGGCGGCCCGCACCGGACGCACCGGCCGCAAGGTGACGATCGACGTCGCCTCGAGCCCCAGCCGCCAGCCGCTGATCATCGAATGGCGCGAGCACAATGACCGCGTCGTCATGACCGGTCCCGCCGAGTGGGAATGGTCCGGCCGGCTCGACCCGGCCACCGGCGCCTTCGCGCGCGATCCGGCAAGCGAGACCGGAGCCCAGGCTTCGTGAGCGGCATCGACGTCATCACCTTCGGCTGCCGGCTCAACACCTACGAGTCCGAAGTGATGAAGGCCGAGGCGGCCAAGGCCGGCCTCGACGACGCCATTCTCGTCAACACCTGTGCCGTGACCGGCGAGGCCGTGCGCCAGGCCCGCCAGGCGATCCGCCGCGCAAGGCGCGAGAATCCCAAGACCCGCATCATCGTCACCGGCTGCGCCGCCCAGACCGACGCGGCGGGCTTTGCCGCCATGCCGGAGGTCGATGCCGTGCTCGGCAACGAGGAAAAGCTGAAGGCCGAGAATTATCGGGCCCTTCCCGATTTCGGCGTCGCGGCGGACGAAAAGCTGCGCGTCAACGACATCATGAGCGTGACCGAAACCGCGCCGCAGCTCGTCGGACATATCGACGGCCATGTGCGCGCCTTCCTGCAGGTGCAGAACGGCTGCGACCACCGCTGCACCTTCTGCATCATACCCTTCGGCCGCGGCAATTCCCGCTCCGTGCCGATGGGTGCGGTCGTCGAGCAGGCCCGCAGACTGGTCGAGAACGGCTATCGCGAGGTGGTGCTGACCGGCGTCGACGCCACCAGCTACGGCGCCGACCTGCCCGGCCGCCCGACCCTCGGCCTGCTCGCCAAGACGCTGCTGAAGCAGATCCCGGAGATCGCCCGCCTGCGCCTCTCCTCGATCGACGGCATCGAGGCCGACCGTCATCTGTTCGACCTGATCGCCGACGAGCCGCGTTTCATGCCGCATCTGCATCTCTCGCTGCAGCATGGCGACGACATGATCCTGAAGCGTATGAAGCGCCGCCATTCGCGCGCCGACGCGCTGGCCTTCGCCGAACAGGTCCGGCGCCTGAGACCGCAGATCAGTTTCGGCGCCGACATGATCGCCGGCTTCCCGACCGAGACCGAGGCCATGGCGGAGAACTCCGCAAGTCTCGCGGACGCGATCGGCATCGCCCAGCTGCATGTTTTCCCCTACAGCCCGCGCCCCGGCACGCCGGCTGCCCGCATGCCGCAACTCGACCGCCGCCTCGTCAAGGAGCGCGCCGCACGCCTGCGCGAAACCGCGGAGCGGCTGCAGGCGCGCCATCTGGCTTCCATGGTCGGCACGCGCCAGACCATCCTTGTCGAAATGACCGGGATGGCCCATACGGAAAACTTCACCCTCGTCGCGGCACCGGACCTTATCCCCCGCAGCCTCGTTACGGTGACGATCACCGGCCACAACGGCCGGCATCTCGACATGCAACCGGCGACCGCCTCGGCCGCCTGACAGAACGGACAACAGCTTCATGGCGCTCGGCTTCATCAAGAAAGTCTTCACCTTCGGCAAGGACAAGCCGGCGGCCGACAAGCCTGCCGAGAGCGAGGCCTTCGCCAACCTGGTGGACGACGCCGAAAAGGTCGATGCCGGTGAAACGATCGAGGCGCTGCCTGAGGCAGCCGACCCGGTCGCGCCGGAGGTAATCGGCACGGCCGGCGGCCCTGCGGCGGATGAAGCCGGGGCCGAGCCTGAGGCTTCACCCCCCTCTGGTCCTTCGGACCATCTCCCCCTCAAGGGGGGAGATCGGACCGACACCGCCGGCATTTCGAGCGGTTCGGACAAGGAGCCAGCCAGAACGGAAGATGCCCAACCTGCCAGCACCACCGTTGCGGAGTCATCAGGCCGGCCTGCCCCAGATCCTGTGATCGAAAGGGTTGCAGGCGCCGACCGCGCACCGATCTCCCCCCTTGAGGGGGAGATGTCCGGCAGGACAGAGGGGGGTACCACCCATTCTGAGACCGAGGATGACCAGTCCGGCGACCCGGTCGCGGCCCGCACCGCCGAGAACCCGATCGAAGCCCCGGTGCAACCCGTCGACATCGCCCTGCCCAAGGGCTTCGCCACAACGGCATCCCGGCCCGAGCCGGAGCCCGAGACCCCGGCCGTCAAGCTTTCCTGGTTCCAGCGCCTGCGCCAGGGCCTGGCCCGCACCTCATCGCAGCTCACCGGCCAGATCGCCGCGCTCTTCACCAAGCGCAAGCTGGACGAGGACACGCTGGAAGAGCTCGAAGACCTGCTGATCCAGGCCGATCTCGGCGTCGAGACGGCGATGCGCGTCACCGGCACGCTCTCGTCGGAGCGCTACGGCAAGGACGTGACCGGCGAGGACGTCTCGCGCATCATGGCGGCCGAGATCACCAAGGTGCTGAAGCCGGTGGCAAAGCCGCTGGCGCTCGACCTCTCCCACAAGCCGCACGTCATCCTCGTCGTCGGCGTCAACGGCACTGGCAAGACCACCACGATCGGCAAGCTCGCCGCCAAGCTCTCCGGCTCCGGTCTGAAAGTTATGTTGGCCGCCGGCGATACCTTCCGCGCCGCCGCGATCGAGCAGCTGAAGATCTGGGCCGACCGCACCGGCTCGACCTTCCTCGGCACCAAGCTCGGCGCCGACGCCGCCGGCCTCGCCTATGACGCCTTCGAGAAGGCCCGGGCCGACAAGGCAGACGTGCTGATCATCGACACCGCCGGGCGGCTGCAGAACAAGACGGAGCTGATGGCGGAGCTGGAAAAGATCGTCCGCGTGCTCGGCAAGCTCGATCCGGATGCGCCGCATACCGTGCTGCAGACGCTCGACGCGACCACCGGCCAGAACGCCATGAACCAGGTCGAGATCTTCCGCAACATTGCCGGCGTCAACGGCCTGATCATGACCAAGCTCGACGGCACGGCGCGCGGCGGCATCCTCGTCGCCATCGCCGCCAAGCACAAACTGCCGGTCTATTTCATCGGCGTGGGCGAAGGCATCGACGACCTTGAGCCCTTCGAGGCCGAGGATTTCGCCAATGCCATCGCCGGCCTTCCCCACTGAGCCGCAGCCTTGAGCGGCAAGCGCCGCAGCACAACGAATCGAGAGACTTACGATGAGCAATATCGAAAGCGATACCAAGCCGACGACCGAGGAGCGCCACCATCCGCTGCTGAAGATGGCGCTGGAGATCGGGCCGCTCATGGTCTTCTTCTTCGGCAACCTGCGCGGCGAGTGGCTGGCCAAGACCTTCCCGGCGCTGACCGCCGTCGGCGGACCGCTGCTCATCGCCACCGCCCTCTTCATGGTGGCGACGGTTGTCTCGCTGATCGTCTCGAAGATCGTCTTCAAGCACCTGCCGATCATGCCCTTCGTCTCGGGCATCGTCGTCATGGTATTCGGCTCGCTGTCGATCTGGCTGCAGGACGAGACCTTCATCAAAATGAAGCCGACCATCGTCAACACGCTGTTCGGCGTGGTGCTGCTCGGCGGCCTGTTCTTCGGTAAGTCCTTGCTCGGCTACGTCTTCAACGCCGCCTTCCAGCTCGATGCCGAGGGCTGGCGCAAGCTGACGCTGCGCTGGGGCATCTTCTTCCTGTTCCTCGCCGTCCTGAACGAGGTGGTGTGGCGCAATTTCTCCGACGTCGTCTGGGTCAACTTCAAGGTCTGGGGTACCATGCCGATCACCATCCTGTTCACCCTTGCCCAGATGCCGCTGATCATGCGCCATTCGCTCGAAGCGGAGACGGAAACGAAAAACGGAGGCAAGGGCGAATGAGCGACCGTCCCATCACGCTTGCCGCCGACGATCGCGCGACGCGCTTCTGGTTCGCAGCGGCAGCCGCCTTCCTCGTCGTGCAGATCGTCACGCTGGCGCTGATGGGCCGCATTCCGATCTGCGAATGCGGTTACGTCAAGCTGTTCGAGCCGGGCGTCAACACGGCCGGCAATTCGCAGCACATTTCCGACTGGTACACGCCGTCGCACATCATCCACGGCTTCCTGTTCTACTGGTTGGCGGTTGTCGTCCTGCCCCGCGCCTCGTTCGGCGCCCGGCTCACGCTTGCCGTCGTCATCGAGGCGGCCTGGGAACTGCTGGAGAACTCGCCGATCATCATCGACCGCTACCGCACCGCGACCATGGCGGTCGGCTATACCGGCGACAGCATCCTCAATTCGGCGATGGACACGGTGGCCATGGTTCTCGGCTTCCTGTTCGCCGCCCGTACCCCGGTCTGGCTGACGGTCACACTTGCCATCGGCTTCGAGGTCGCAACCGCCATCGTCATCCGCGACAACCTGACGCTCAACGTGCTGATGCTGGTCTGGCCGGTCGAGGCGGTCAAGGCATGGCAGGCGGCGCTGTAAAAGCTCAGGCCGCTTCCATCTCCGGAATCTGAGCCAGTTCCGTCTCCAGCACCAGGGCCTCGCGCTTCAGATCATAGTTGGCCTGCAGATTGAGCCAATATTCCGGGCTGGTCTTGAAGAACTTCGCCAGGCGCAGCGCCGTATCGGCGCTGATGCCGATCTTCTCGGCGACGATCCGCTCAAGCCGTGTCCGCGGCACCCGCAGCTTCTTGGCCAGCGCATAGGCGGTCATGTCGAGCGGTTCAAGATAAAGCTCGCGCAGGATTTCACCGGGATGGATGGCAGGTGCCTTGCTGATGGTCATCTTCGATCTCCCGGCCGATCAATGATCGGCTCAATGATAATCCGTGATTTCGACGTCCTGCGGCCCCGCCTCTGTCCAGACAAAACAGATGCGCCACTGGCTGTTGATCCGTATCGAATGCTGCCCCTGCCGATCGCCCGACAGCTTCTCGAGGCGGTTGCCGGGAGGCGAGCGAAGGTCGTTCAGGTCCTTGGCTGCGTCGAGTAGCACGAGAAGCTGCTGAGCCCGCCGAACGAGATCCGCAGGAAAGCCCTTCCGCACGGATCCGTCGTCAATCGAACGGGTCAATTTGTCCCTGAACGAACGGATCATCGACCCGACCTCCGATTTCGTATCATACGAAGATACCAATCAAAGTCAATTCGGACGTATCTGCAAATGATACTGCGCCGGGGCTCACGATCCCGCGAGTGCCTTTTCGATCGCCGGATAAAGACCGGTCTCCAGCGATTGCGGATCGAAGGGGCCGACCTTCTTGTAGAGAATCGTGCCGTCGGCGGCGACGAGATAGCTTTCCGGGATACCGTAGACGCCCCAGTCGATAGCCGCCTTGCCGTTCGGATCGACGCCGATGGCCTTGTAGGGATTGCCGAGCTCGCCGAGGAAACGCAGCGCGTTGTCCTGCCTGTCCTTGTAGTTGATGCCGACGACAATAAGCCGCGGATCCTTGGACAGCTCTTTCAGGAGCGGGTGTTCCTGCCGGCACGGCACGCACCAGGAGGCGAAGACATTGACGAGCGTCAGCTTGCCGGCGATCGCCTCGGAGGTGAGCGCCTGCGTGTTCGAGCCGTCAAGTGCCGGCATGGCAAGCACAGGGGCCCGGGTGCCGATCAGCGCCGAAGGCAGGGCGGAAACGTCCTTGCCGTTGACCTCCTGCTCGTAGAGCATCTTGCCGGCGGTTGCGGCAAACACCGCGAAGATCGCCAGGGGTATGATCGCCAGCAGGTAGCGGCCGATGCCGCGGCGGGGGCCGTCCTTCGTTTCGATCTCGCTCATTCGGAAGCCCCGGATGCGGGCGCTGCCGAGCGTCGGCGGACGCCGGAGGCTTCCAGCGCCTTCAGTTCCGCCTGGCGGGCGCGGCCGTCGAGCCAGGTCCAGCCGATCAGGGCAAGCACGATCACGGCGCTGATGCCATAAGAAAGGTAGATATAGAAAGCGTGGCTCACGAGGCAACCTCCCGGCCGGCCATGCGGGCCGCCATGCGGCGCTGCGTGGCGATCCGGCGGCGCCAGATCTCGTTGCGCATCGCCATCAGGTGCAGCGTGAAAAACAGCAGCGTGAACGCGATCGCCATGACCAGCAGCGGCCAGAGGAATTCCGGATCGATGGTCGGGCCGTCCATGCGCATCACGCTGGCCGGCTGGTGCAGCGTGTTCCACCACTCGACCGAGAACTTGATGATCGGAATGTTGACGAAGCCGACGAGGATCAGCACGGCGCTGAGACGGGCGGCCTTGGAGGCGTCGTCCATGGCGCGATTGAGCGCGATCAGCCCGAGATACATGAGGAAGAGCACGAAGACCGAGGTGAGCCGCGCGTCCCAGACCCACCAGGTGCCCCACATCGGCTTGCCCCAGAGCGAACCGGTGATCAGCGCGATCAGCGTGAAGGCAGCGCCCAGCGGGGCGGCGGCCTTGTGGCTGACATCGGCCAGCGGATGGCGCCAGACCAGCGTGCCGATCGCCGAAATGGCCATCACCGAATAGCACATCATCGACAGCCAGGCCGCCGGCACATGGATATACATGATGCGCACCGTCTCGCCCTGCTGGTAATCGCCTTCGGTGTTGAAGCTCATGTAGAGCCCGACGGCAAAGAGCAGCGTGGTGATGGTTGATAGCCACGGCAGGATGCGGCCGGACAGCGCCAGAAACCGGGTCGGATTGGCGAGTTCGCTGAATTTCGAGAGGACAAGGCTCGTGGTGTTCATGGAATGCTTCTAACCTGAGAGCAGCCGCTCTGCAATTGATCCCGGTCAATCCGAGGCGCTGCGCAGCGCCAGCGCCGCAGCCAGCGGACCGATCACCGCGAAGAACAGCGTGATGGCAATCAGGAACAGGAAGGGCGGCATGAATGGGGCGGGGTCTTCGACGGCTGCGTAGGATGCGCTGACGCCGAAGATCAGCACGGGAATGGCGAGCGGCAGAACGAGGATCGAGACTAAAAGCCCGCCGCGCGGCAGGGCGACCGCGACTGCGGCACCCGCCGCACCGATGAACGTGATCGCCGGCGAGCCGACGAAGAGCGTCAGCATGACCGCGCCGATCGCCACCTCGTTCATGTTCATGAACAGGCCGAGCAGCGGCGAGGCGATGACCAGCGGCAGGCTGGTCGCTACCCAGTGCGCCAGACACTTGACGAAGACGGTCAGCACCAGCGGCGTCTCCTGCATCAGGATCAGGTCCAGCGACCCATCGTCGCGCTCCGCCTGAAACAGCCGGTCGAGGCCGAGAAGGGCCGCCAGCAGCGCGCCGATCCAGACGATCGCCGGGCCGATTCGCGACAACAGGTTGAGGTCGGGCCCGACGCCGAACGGAATGACGGCGACCACCGTCATGAAGAACAGAACCCCGATCAGCGCCCCGCCGCCAGCGCGCACGGAGAGCTTCAGGTCGCGGAGGAAGAGGGCAATCATGCGGAAACACCTTGGGAATTGCCCCTCACCCTGGCCCTCTTTCCGCGAGCGGGGAGAGGGAAGCGGAGACGTTGCGGCGACCGACCTTCTCCCCGCCTGCGGGGAGAAGGTGCCGGCAGGCGGATGAGGGGCAAGTTCGGATTGGCAATCGTGTCGGGACACCCCCCTCTGTCGCTTCGCGACATCTCCCCCTCAAGGGGGGAGATCGGAACCTCGTGGTCGATCAAGGGGGCCCTCTCGGCGTTCGATTGCCCGGGAACGATTGACTGCCGCAGGAGGTCATCCAAGAGAGGCATGCTGAATGAGAGACCGCGCGTGCCGCTTATCCAATCTCCCCCCTTGAGGGGGAGATGCCCGGCAGGGCAGAGGGGGGTAAGCCGCATCACGCCATTTCCCCCGTCTCGCGATACTCGAACCCCTTCATCACCAGGGTCTTCGCATCCCTGAGGCCGAGGGGCTGGTGGGTGGCGGCGATGGCGATGCCGCCTCGGGCCAGGTGTTCATGCACCAGGCCGGCGAACATCTGGTCGGCACTCGCATCGAGCGCGGCCGTCGGCTCATCGAGGATCCACACCGGCCGGTGGGCGACGAGCAGCTTGGCCATGGCGAATCGACGCTGCTGGCCGGCCGAGAGATAACCGAAGGGCAGGTGGGTGATGCCCCCAAGGCCGACCGAATCGGCCGCGGCCTCGATCGAGCGGCCCTCGCCGCCTTCGAAGTCGCCGAGATAGGCCTGCCAGAAGGCGAGATTTTCGATGACGGTGAGTTCCTGCTTCATCGCGTTGCGGTGGCCGAGATAATGGCTGACCTCGCGGGCGGGACGCCGTTCGCGACCGTCGCGGAACACCGCTTCCACCCGTCCCGTCTCGGGTCTCAGCAGACCCGCCACGACGCGCAGAAGCGTCGATTTTCCCGACCCGTTGCGCCCCGTCAGCACCATCGCCTCGCCAGGCGCCAACTGAAAGGAAACATTAACGAAAATCAGGTCTTCGCCGCGCCTGGCGGCAACGTCTTCGGCGATCAGCCGCATGGTCTTGAACCTTCCGGCGATACCCTCATCGCCCTTCCAAAAAATTGTCCGAATTCGCCGTTCGTTGGTCTGGCACCTTTCTTAGAAATTATCTATAAGACCTGCAACCACGCCAGCGGTCGGCGTGAATATCATCCTTGTGCCGAACCTGGGGTTGCGAAAGCGTCACCCACGTGCGGACAGCGGAAATGGCCGTACCCGCATCCTGATGTGCATGAAGTGCATAGGCGTCCGCACGACAAGTGTAGGCTATCAGAATAAGCGGGGCTTTATCCGTGTCAAAATCCATCGACAGCTTCAATTGCCGTTCGACTCTTTCCGTCAACGGCAAAGACTATGTCTACTACAGCCTTCCCAAGGCCGAGGCCAACGGCCTGAACGGCGTATCGAAGCTTCCCTATTCGATGAAGGTTCTGCTCGAGAACCTGCTGCGCAACGAAGATGACCGTTCGGTCACCAAGAAGGACATCGAGGCGATCGCCGCCTGGCTCGTCGACAAGGGCACGGCTGAAGCCGAAATCGCCTACCGCCCGGCCCGCGTGCTGATGCAGGACTTCACCGGCGTTCCCGCCGTGGTCGACCTGGCCGCCATGCGCGACGCCATGGTGTCGCTCGGCGGCGATCCGGAAAAGATCAACCCGCTGGTTCCCGTCGACCTCGTCATCGACCACTCGGTCATCGTCGACGAATTCGGCACGCCGACCGCCTTTGCCCGCAACGTCGAGCTCGAATACGAGCGCAACGGCGAACGCTACCGCTTCCTGAAATGGGGCCAGCAGGCGTTCAAGAACTTCCGCGTCGTTCCCCCGGGCACCGGCATCTGTCACCAGGTCAACCTGGAATACCTCGGCCAGACCGTCTGGACCAAGGATGAGGATGGCGAAACGGTTGCCTATCCGGACACCTGCGTCGGCACCGACAGCCACACCACGATGATCAACGGTCTCGGCGTTCTCGGCTGGGGCGTCGGCGGTATCGAAGCCGAAGCAGCCATGCTCGGCCAGCCGGTCTCCATGCTGCTGCCGGAAGTCATCGGCTTCAAGCTGACCGGCAAGGTCAAGGAAGGCGTCACCGCGACCGACCTCGTGCTCACCGTCGTGCAGATGCTGCGCAAGAAGGGCGTCGTGTCGAAGTTCGTCGAATTCTTCGGCCCCGGCCTTGATTCGATGTCGCTCGCCGACCGCGCCACCATCGGCAACATGGGTCCGGAATACGGCGCGACCTGCGGCTTCTTCCCGGTCGACGGCGAAACCATCAACTACCTGACGATGTCGGGCCGCACCAAGGACCGCATCGCGCTGGTTGAAGCCTATTCGAAGGCTCAGGGCATGTGGCGTGACGGCGACGGCGCCGAACTCGTCTTCACCGACACGCTCGAACTCGACCTCGGCGACGTCGTGCCGTCGATGGCCGGCCCGAAGCGTCCGGAAGGCCGTTTGCCGCTCGAAACGATCGCTTCGAACTTCGCGGTCGCCCTTGAGAACGACTACAAGAAGCCGGGCCAGCTCTCGAACCGCTATGCGGTCGAAGGCACCGACTATGACATCGGTCATGGCGACGTCGCGATCGCCGCGATCACCTCGTGCACCAACACGTCGAACCCGAGCGTCCTGATCGCTGCCGGCCTTCTCGCCCGCAACGCGGTTGCCAAGGGTCTGAAGTCCAAGCCGTGGGTGAAGACCTCGCTCGCACCGGGATCCCAGGTCGTCGGCGAATATCTCGCCAAGTCCGGCCTGCAGACCTCGCTGGATGCCCTGGGCTTCAACCTCGTCGGCTTCGGCTGCACGACCTGCATCGGCAATTCCGGCCCGCTGCCGGCACCGATCTCGAAGACGATCAACGACAAGGGCCTGATCACCGCGGGCGTGCTGTCGGGCAACCGCAACTTCGAAGGCCGCATCTCGCCGGACGTTCAGGCCAACTACCTGGCTTCCCCGCCGCTCGTCGTCGCTTACGCGCTGGCCGGCTCCGTCCAGAAGGACCTGACCACCGAACCGCTCGGCGAAGACCAGAACGGCAACCCGGTCTTCCTCAAGGACATCTGGCCGACCTCGCACGAGATCCAGGAATTCATCCTGAAATACGTCACCCGCGAACTTTACGAATCGAAGTACGCCGACGTGTTCAAGGGCGACGCCAACTGGCAGGCCGTGCAGATCCCGGCAGGCCAGACCTATGCCTGGGACGACAAGTCGACCTATGTGCAGAACCCGCCCTACTTCGTCGGCATGGGCAAGACCGGCGCCGGCGTGACGAACATCGTCAACGCCCGCGTGCTCGGCCTGTTCGGCGACAAGATCACCACCGACCACATTTCGCCGGCTGGTTCGATCAAGGCCGCTTCCCCGGCCGGGGCCTACCTCATGGAGAACGGCGTCGGTGTCGCCGACTTCAACCAGTACGGCACGCGTCGTGGCAACCACGAGGTGATGATGCGCGGCACGTTCGCCAACATCCGCATCCGCAACCACATGCTCGGCCCGAACGGCAAGGAAGGTGGCTACACCATCCACTATCCGTCCAAGGACGAGATGTCGATCTACGACGCGGCCATGAAGTACAAGGCCGAGGGCACGCCGCTGGTCATCTTCGCCGGCGTCGAATACGGCAATGGTTCGTCGCGTGACTGGGCTGCCAAGGGCACCAACCTGCTCGGCGTACGCGCCGTGGTCGCCCAGTCCTTCGAGCGTATCCACCGCTCGAACCTGGTCGGCATGGGCGTCATCCCCTTCTGCTTCGAGGAAGGCACCACCTGGGCCTCGCTCAACCTCAAGGGTGACGAGACCGTGACGATCGAAGGCCTCGACGGCGAGATCAAGCCGCGCGAGAAGAAGATCGCCAAGATCGCCTATGCCGACGGTACGGTGAAGGAGATCCCGCTGATCTGCCGTATCGATACGCTCGACGAGGTGACCTACGTCAACAATGGCGGCATCCTGCAGACCGTTCTGCGCGATCTCGCGGCTTAAGCGCACACGCTTAGAAACAGGGCCGCCGGGCGACAAACCCGGCGGCCTTTTTCATGGGGGGACGGGCCGCGGCGGCGTTGACGCGGGCTTCACCCCATCGTGACTTTGACAGACACCGATGACGGGCTATTTCTGTACGTCATTCAGGAACCGACCCCGGAAAATCCGCCTCGCAGCGTGCTCCGGGAAGCGTTGAACGGGTTTAGCTCCATGATCTCGAGGATCGTTACCGGCCTGGCTCTCTGCTGCACGATCGCCTTCGCGGCACGAGCCGACGAAGCGACCGTGCCGAAGGGCGTGGTGGAGCTCTTCACCTCGCAAGGCTGCAGCTCCTGCCCGCCCGCCGACCGGGCGCTGGAGACGCTCGCCCACCAGGGCAGCATCGTCGCGCTCTCCTACCATGTCGATTACTGGAACTATCGCGGCTGGGCCGACACGCTGGCCTCGCCGGAGAACACCGCCCGGCAATATGCCTATGCCCGCAGTCTCCGTCGAAGCGGCGTCTATACCCCGCAGGCGGTTCTGAACGGCCGCGATCACCTGAAAGGCACCGACGCCGAAACGCTCGACGGCCGCCTGGAGGCGCTGCATGCCAAGGGTCAGGGCATGACCGTGCCGGTCGAGGCCAGCCGCAAGGGCGACGAGCTGGCGATCCGGATCGGGGCTGGTGAGGGCAAGGCCGATGTGGTGATCGTCTATTTCCGTCAGCGGCAGACGGTCGAGGTACTGGACGGAGAGAACACCGGCAAGACCATCGACTACGTCAACAGCGTCACCGACGTGCAGACTGTCGGCATGTGGGACGGCGGCGCGCTCGACCTCGTCCTGCCGGCGAAGATGATCGGGACCAAGGGGACGGACGGCTTTGCCATACTGCTGCAGTCCAGCGGGCCGCAGGGCGAGCCTGCAGCCATCCTCGGCGCAACGATGCTGACGACGGAAACGAAATCCTGAAATCTTGGCGGGTCCGGCCCGAAAGCATTGGGGGGCTGGGGGTAAGGGGTCAATGCGCCAGACCGGACCCTCTTGGCGTGCTAGACGCCAATCAAGAGCCGTCAATCTCGCCCTGAAATTGGGCGCTGTTTTGTCCAAAATGCGGCGTGTGCGGAGATTTGCCGGCGCCGGCCGTAACCGGTTTAGCGCGCACGGTTATTCCTCTGCGACCTCGCCGTTTGACGAATATCAAGTTCACTCTCTGTTCTTGCCAAATCGGGCAATGTCGGGCAAACCGGATGAGAGAACGAGCAAGGATTTCGGGAGCGGATGAACGCAACACACCTCGAGGCGCTGAACGACCGGCAGCGTAGCGCCGTCGTGCACGGCATCGGACCCGGGGGCGCAACCGCGGACGGGCCGCTGCTGATCATCGCCGGCGCCGGCTCGGGCAAGACCAATACGCTCGCCCACCGGGTCGCCCACCTCATCCTCAACGGTGCCGATCCGCGCCGTATCCTGCTGATGACCTTTTCGCGCCGCGCCGCGAACGAGATGGGACGCCGTGTCGAGCGCATCTGCCGCAAGGTGCTGGGCAACGATGCCGGCGTGCTGACCGACGCCCTGACCTGGGCCGGCACCTTCCACGGCATCGGCGCGCGCATCCTGCGCGACTATGCCTATGAGATCGGCCTCGACCCCGGCTTCACCATCCACGACCGGGAAGATTCCGCCGACCTGATGAACCTGATGCGGCACGATCTCGGCCTGTCCAAGACGGAGAGCCGATTTCCGACCAAGGGCACCTGCCTCGCCATCTATTCCCGCGCCGTCAATTCGCAGACGCCGCTGGCCGACGTGCTGCGCACCGCCTATCCCTGGTGCGGCACCTGGGAGAAGGAGCTGAAGGCGCTGTTTGCCGCCTATGTCGAGGCCAAGCAGGCGCAGAACGTGCTCGATTACGACGACCTGCTGCTCTACTGGGCGCAGACGATGAGTGACCCGGACCTGGCGGCCGAGATCGGCGGGCGCTTCGATCATGTGCTGGTCGACGAATATCAGGACACCAACCGGCTGCAGTCGTCGATCCTCACGGCGATGAAGCCGGGCGGACGCGGGCTGACCGTGGTCGGCGACGACGCCCAGTCGATCTATTCCTTCCGCGCCGCGACGATCCGCAACATCCTCGACTTTCCGGCGAGCTTCGATCCGCCGGCGGACATCATAACGCTCGACCGCAACTACCGCTCGACCCAGCCGATCCTGGCCGCCGCCAACGGCGTGATCGACCTTGCCCGCGAGCGCTTCACCAAGAACCTGTGGACCGAGCGCCAGTCCGAGGAACGGCCGCGGCTGGTCAGCGTGCGCGACGAGGCCGAGCAGGCCAACTACATCGTCGAGCAGATCCTGGAGAACCGCGAGCGCGGCCTGACGCTGAAGGACCAGGCCGTGCTGTTTCGCGCCTCCAACCATTCCGGCCCGCTGGAAATCGAGCTCACCCGGCGCAACATCCCCTTCGTCAAGTTCGGCGGGCTGAAATTCCTCGACGCGGCGCATGTGAAGGATCTGCTGGCGGCGCTGCGCTTTGCCCAGAATCCGCGCGACAGGGTCGCCGGCTTCCGGCTGATGCAGCTCCTGCCCGGCGTCGGTCCGCAGACCGCCTCGAAGATCCTCGACGCGATTGCCGCCGACCCGCATCCGCTGGCAGCGCTCGCCGAAATCCCGCCACCACCGCGCACCGGCGAGGACTGGGGCCGGTTCGTCGACATGCTGAGCGAGATGGGCAAGGGCCGGGCCGGATGGCCGGGCGAGATCGAGATCGCCAGGCTGTGGTACGAGCCGCACCTAGACCGCATCCACGAGGACGCCGATACGCGAAAGGCGGACCTGCTGCAGCTCGGTCAGATCGCCTCGGGCTACGGCTCGCGCGAACGGTTCCTCACCGAACTGACGCTCGATCCGCCGGACGCCACCAGCGACCAGGCGGGCGTGCCGCTGCTCGACGAGGACTATCTGATCCTCTCGACCATTCACTCGGCCAAGGGCCAGGAATGGAAGTCGGTCTTCGTGCTGAACTGCGTCGACGGCTGCATTCCGTCCGATCTGGCGGTCGGCACCACGGCGGAGATCGAGGAGGAACGGCGGTTGCTCTACGTGGCGATGACGCGGGCCAAGGACAGCCTGCACCTGACCGTGCCGCAGCGCTTCTTCACCCACGGGCAGAACGCGCAGGGCGACCGGCATGTCTATGCCGCGCGCACGCGCTTCATCCCCGCGACCCTGCTGCAATTCTTCGAATCGACCGCCTGGCCGGTGGCCCAGCCGAGCGCTCCCGGCACACGGGACGCGCGACAGATCCGGCTCGATGTCGGGGCCCGCATGCGCGGCATGTGGACCTGAACGGCCAAGCCGTTGCCGGTCCGGGACTGGACGAGAACGCGGCCGCCCTATTTCAAGGGGTAACGATCAAGCCGATACGGCGGCATCGTAGACGGCGATTGTGCGCTTCGCCTTTTCCGCCACAGCGGCCGCGCTGTCACCTGGCTTGTAGAGGCTGGAGCCGAGACCGAAACAGGTCACGCCAACCTTGAGATAGGCGGCAAAATCAGCGTCCGACACGCCGCCGACGGCGCCGATCGGCAGGCCCTTGGGCAGGATGGCGCTGATGGCGCTGATGCCGGCCGGCCCGAGCGCGCTGGCAGGGAAGAATTTCAGGGCGGCTGCCCCGGATTTTGCGGCCAGCAGGGCTTCCGTCGCGGTGAAGACGCCGGGCATGGTCACCATGCCGTGCGCCACGGCGCGCTGGATCACGGCCGGCTCGACATTCGGCGTTACCAGCAGATTGCCGCCGACGCCCTTCAGGCGGTCGACCTGGTCCACCTCAAGCACGGTCCCCGCTCCGATGAGGCAGGAGGCCGGCGCGAGCCGCCGTGCCTTCTCGATCGAAACGAAGGGTTCCGGCGAGTTGAGAGGCACTTCGATCGCTTCGAATCCGGCTTCGACCAGGACCTCGACCACGCCCTCGATCTCCTCCGGCTTGATACCGCGCAGGATGGCGACGAGGTTGCGCTTGAGCTTCGGCCAGGCAATGCGAGAGGTGGTCATGGCGCGATCTCCGCGAAACGGTGGGGGAAGAGGGCTCTGGCGGCGCTGAACAGACCCTTGCGGACGAGTTCGCCGCCATCGAGCGACACGGTCTGGACACCGGCAAGCCTGAGAGCTGCGGCATAGAGTTCTGTGAGCGCACCGCTGCCGATCAGCTGCACGCGCCGGCCTTCGCCGAGACGCGGCCGCATGGCGGCGATCTCTGCGCCGAGCAGCAGGCCGGACAGGCGCGAAGCAGCACTCGCCTCGTCGGCGCCGGAGAGCAGGGACTGGGCGCGGACCGAGAACAGCCGGGCGGTCAGGCTGAAATCACCGGCCAGCGCCTCCTCGACCGCCTGCCCGAAGGCCGGGTGGTCAGCGGTCGCACGGCCTTCGCCGATCGACAGCCGCAGGATCGATTGCCGGCTAATCAACTGGAAGAGTTCGCCCGTCATCACCGTGGTGAAACGGCTGATCCGCCCGCCCTCGAGCGATACCCATTTGGAATGGGTGCCGGGCAGGCAGAAGAGTGCATCGGAGAGCCCGGACGCGACGGCGCCGAGAAGCTGTGTCTCCTCGCCGCGCATGACGTCTTCGGCGCCGGGAGTGCGCTGGCACACGCCGGGCAGGATCCGGACGTCGCGGTCGATGCCAGGGGCGGATACGGCCTTGAGATGCAGATCCGTCAGGCCGGCCGGCGTCTCAGTATAGGGCGCCTCGATCCAGCCGGCCCGGGCACCGGCCATGCCGGCGACGACCGCCGGCAGATCGCGATCGGCACCGAGCGCGGCCAGATGGCTCTCCAGAACGCCGGCGAAACGATCCGGCGACAGCGTGCCCATGCCCTCCGGCGATTGTCGCTCGCCAAGCACGTTCGCCGCGGCATCGACCAGCCAGACGCGCAGATTGCTCGTTCCCCAGTCGACCAGTGCCACGGCCTGCATGCTCATTTGGCTTGCCCCTTAACGCAGGTCTTCAGGCAGCAGCGCCACCGGAATGTCCTGGTAGCAGACTGGCCGCAAGAAGCGGCGGATGGCCATCGTGCCGACGGAGGTCGCGCCGAAATTCGTCGAGGCCGGATAGGGACCGCCATGCACCATGGCATCAGCCACTTCGACGCCGGTCGGGAAGCCGTTGGCCAGCAGTCGGCCGGCCTTGCGCTCCAGGATCGGCAGGAGCTTCGCGGCAAGCGCCGCGTCGCCGGCTTCGAGATGAAGCGAGGTCGTCAGCTGCCCGGCAAGACTGCGGGCGACGGCCAGCATTTCATCCCCGTCGGAAACGGTCACGATCATGCCGAGCGGGCCGAACACTTCCTCGCCCAGCGCATGGTTGGCGAGCCAATCCTTGCCGGTGGTGACGAAGAGATAGGGCGTCGCATTGCGCAGGTCGCAGGTGGAAGTGAGAACGGCACGCACGCCATCGGCCGCGGCGATCTTCGTCGCACCGGAGCGATAGGCATTGGCCATACCCTCGGTCAGCATGGTTTGCGGCCCGACGGCGCCCAGCGCCTGCTCGGCGGCGGCGCCAAAGGCATCGGCCTCAGGACCGGCGATCAGAACGACGATGCCGGGATTGGTGCAGAACTGGCCGGCACCCATGGTGAGGGAGCCGACCCAGCCCTTGGCGATCGCTTCACCGCGCTTGGCCATTGCCTCGGGCAGCATGAACATCGGGTTGACCGAACCCAGTTCACCGAAGAACGGGATCGGTTCCGGACGGCGGGTGCAGAGATCGAAGAGCGCGCGGCCACCGCCGAGCGAGCCGGTGAAGCCGACAGCGCGGATCAGCGGATGCTCGACCAGCGCGGTGCCGACCTCGCGGCGTCCGCCGTGGACCAGCGAGAAGACGCCGGGGTGGATGCCGCAACGCTTGATCGCCGCATCGATGGCGGCCGCGACGATTTCGGCGGTGCCGGGATGCGCCTCATGGCCCTTGACCACGACCGGGCAGCCGGCCGCAAGGGCGGATGCGGTGTCGCCGCCGGCGGTGGAGAAGGCCAGCGGGAAATTGGACGCGCCGAACACGCCGACCGGGCCGATCGGCCGCTGGATCAGCTTGAGGTCTGGCCGCGGCATCGGCTGGCGGTCCGGCAGCGCCGGGTCGTGGCGGCGGTCGAGATACTCGCCCTTGAGGATGTGCGAGGCGAACAGGCGCAACTGGCCGACGGTGCGACCACGCTCGCCGACGAGGCGGGCCTTGGGCAGGCCGGTCTCGCCGGAGCCGATCTCGGTGATGTCGTCGCCGCGTGCGTCGATTTCCTCGGCGATGGCTTCGAGGAAGGCGGCGCGTTCGGCCCGGCTGGAATAGCCATAGGTCTCGAAAGCCTCTTCCGCGGCACGCACGGCCTCGTCCACCAAGGCTGCCGAACCCATCGAATAGTGCCGGACCGGGCCTTCGGCGGGCGAGGAGGCGAAGTTTTCGTCGCCCGCTACCCAGCGGCCGGCGATCAGGTGTTTGCCGGTGAATTCATAAGCCATGACGCGTATCCTTGCTGTTTCTTTCAGTCTTCGAACGCCTCGACTTCCCGGCGCTCACCGCACAGGAAGGCGTCCGCGACGATGCGGAGCGGCTGGTAGTCCACGTCGCTCTCGCGATTGCGGATCAACGTGGCGAAGCGCTCGTAGATACCGGCATATTCACGGTCGGGTCCAGAAGACTTTTCCACGCCGTCAATGAAGAGTTCGGATCCGCCCTTGGAAAGGCGCAGCGTTCCCGCATCGGTTTCCACCGTGATGTCCCAGGTCTGCGGGCCTTCCTGGCGCCAGTCGAAGGCGGCCGAGACCGGTGCGCCCGAGACGGTGCGCATGGCGATGTCGGCGGCGATCGGCTGCTTGCGGTTCGACGGGAAGGACAGGCTTGCCGTCTCGACGAGGATTGAGCCCGGCACGATCGCGGTCAGGATCGACAGGGCATTGATGCCCGGATCGAAGACGCCGAAGCCGCCCGGTTCCCAGATCCAGGCCTGGCCCGGATGCCAGCGGCGGACGTCTTCCTTCCAGACGATGGAGATGGAGCGGATCGCCTTGTCGGCGAGCCAGACGCGGGCCGGCTCGACGCCGAGCGCGAAACGCGAGTGCCAGGTGGCAAACAGCGTGACGCCGGCTTCGCGGGCGAGAGCCGCCAGCGTTTCGGCTTCGCCCAGCGTGGTGGCCGGAGGCTTTTCCATCAGCACGTCATGGCCGGCGGCGATCGCCTTGCGCGCCATGGCGAAGCGGACTTCCGGCGGCGTGCAGAGCGACACCGCCTTGATGTCCGGCCGCTTGGCGAGGAAGGCATCGAAATCCTCGAAGTTCTCGATGCCCTCGATCTTGCCGTGACGGCTGATCGCCGCCTTCAGCTCGAAATCGCTGCCTGCCGCGACCGACGGGATATGCTGGTCGCGGGCGATCTTGCCGACGCCGGCAAGCGCAAGCGGGATACGGGTCTGGGCGGTCATCGTCTGCCTCTCAGTGCGAGTCCTTGCCGACGGCGGAGCCGCGGCAACCCTTGAGGAAGTCGAAGTCGGCGCCGGTATCGGCACCCTCGACATGCTCGTGGAACATGCGCGCATAGCCGCTGGCCGGCGGTTCGGCGGCCGGGCGCCAGGCGGCGAGACGGCGCTGCAGTTCCTCATCCGGAATGTCGAGATGAATGCGGCGGTTGGCGACGTCGACCTCGATCATGTCGCCATTGCGCACCACGGCCAGCGGACCGCCGACGGCGGCTTCCGGCGAGGTATGCAGCAGCACAGTGCCATAGGCCGTACCCGACATGCGCGCATCCGAGATACGGACCATGTCGGTGATGCCCTTGCGCAGGACCTTGGGCGGCAGGCCCATATTGCCGACCTCGGCCATGCCCGGATAACCCTTGGGGCCGCAATATTTCATGACCATGACGCAGTTCTCGTCGATGTCGAGATTTTCGTCGTTGATCTTCGCCTTGTAGTCGTCGATGTCCTCGAACACCACGGCGCGGCCGCGGTGCTGCATCAGGTGCGGCGAGGCAGCCGACGGCTTCAGGACGCAGCCCTTGGGCGCCAGATTGCCCTTGAGCACGGCGATGCCGCCCTGCTGGGTGAGCGCGCGCTCGACCGGACGGATGACGTCGTCGTTCCAGTTGCGGACGTCCTTGACCTCGTCCCAGATCGTTCCGCCGGAGACGGTGAGCGCATCCTTGGTCAGCTTGCCGGCTTCGCCGAGCATTTTCAGCACCACCGGCAGACCGCCGGCGTAGAAGAACTCTTCCATCAGGTATTCGCCCGACGGCATCAGGTTGACGATCGTCGGCACGTCGCGGCCACAGCGGTCCCAGTCGGACAGCGACAGATCGATACCGACGCGGCCGGCAATCGCCAGCAGGTGCACGACGGCATTGGTCGAGCCGCCGATCGCGCCATTGGTGCGGATGGCGTTTTCGAACGCCGCCTTGGTCAGGATGTCGGAGGGCTTGAGGTCGTCCTTGACCATCTGCACGATGCGACGGCCGGTCAACTGCGCCATGACGCGGCGGCGGCTGTCGACGGCGGGGATCGCGGCATTGCCGGAGAGGGTCATGCCGAGCGATTCGACCATGGAGGCCATGGTCGAAGCCGTGCCCATGGTGTTGCAGGTGCCCGTCGAGCGCGACATCGAGGCCTCGGCCTCGAGGAATTCTTCCTGGGTCATCTCTCCGGCCTTCACGGCTTCCGAGAACTTCCACAGATGGGTGCCCGAGCCGACGCGTTCGCCGCGGAAATAGCCGTTCAGCATCGGTCCGCCGGACACCATGATCGCCGGCAGGTCGACCGACGCGGCCCCCATCAGCAGCGACGGCGTGGTCTTGTCACAGCCCACCAGCAGCACGACGCCGTCGATCGGCTGGCCGCGGATCGCTTCCTCGACCGCGAGCGCGGCGAGGTTACGGTACATCATCGCGGTCGGGCGATAGGTGTTTTCCGACGCCGAGAAGACCGGCACCTCGACCGGGAAGCCGCCGGCTTCCCACACGCCCGCCTTCACCTTCTCGGCGAGTTCGCGCAGGTGTCCGTTGCACGGGGTCAGATCTGACCAGGTGTTCATGATGCCGATCACCGGGCGACCGTCGAACAGGTCGTGCGGGTGTCCCTGGTTCTTCAGCCAGCCGCGATGGTAGATGTTGTCGCGGGTATTGCCGCCGAACCATTCCTGGGATCTCAGCTTGCGGGGCCAAACTGCCGGTTTGAAAGCGCTCATGGCTGTTCTCTGTCTCTTTACCTGAAGGCGTCGCCGGATTTGGGCGCTGGCGTTCAGAGCGTGGTTACGTCGATGGCTTCGGTGTTGGCGCGGGCCAGGGCATTCGCGAGCGGAAGGCCGAACTGGGCTGCCTGGACTTCGAACACGTCGCCATCCTCGGCCTTGATGCCGTCGGCAAAGGACAGCGTCGCAGTGCCGAACATGTGAACGTGCAGGTCTCCCGGCTGGCGGAAGAGGTCGTACTTGAAGTGGTGGTATTCGAGGTTGGCGATCGTGTGGGACATGTTGTCCTCGCCCGAAAGGAAAGGCTTCTCCCAGACCACGTTACCCCCACGCAGGATGCGCGACGTGCCGTCGACATGCGAGGGCAGCGCACCGACCAGAAGCTCGGGCCCGAAGGAGGCGGGGCGGAGCTTCGAATGGGCGAGATACAGATAGTTGATCTTCTCGGTGACGTGGTCGGAGAATTCATTGGCCAGCGAAAAGCCGATGCGGAACGGCGTGCCGTCCTTGCCGATCAGGTAGAAGCCGGCAATCTCGGGCTCTTCGCCGCCGTCGAGCGCGAAGGACGGGGAAACCAGCGGATCGCCGGGAGCAACCGCGTTGACGCCGGTGCCCTTGTAGAACCATTCCGGCTGGACGCCCGTTTCGCCGACCTTGGGCTTGCCGCCCTCGATGCCCATGCGGAACATCTTCATCGAATCGCTCATGCCGACGGTATCGGCATGCATGCTGTCGCGCGCCGAGGCCGAGCCGGTGTGGGTAAGGCCGGTGCCGGTCAAGAACATATGGGCCGGATCCGGATGACGGACCGGGCAATCGAGCTTGCCGGCGGCCGCCAGGGCCATCAGATCGACGACCTGTCCTTCGCCGCGCTTGGCGATGCAGTCGGCGAGCGACATGCCCGCCGCGATCGCAGCCTTGGCAAGGTCGTAAGTCGAGGAGAAGCCCGGCACGAGGCGCGCAGATTCCCCCTGGCGGCAGATGACGCCACCATCCTTCAATTGCGAGAGATGCATTTGTCTTACCTCAGACTGCTTTGTTCTTGTTGTAGACGTCGAAGAACACGGCCGCGAGCAGCACCAGGCCCTTGATGAGCTGCTGGTAATCGATGCCGATGCCCATGATCGACATGCCGTTGTTCATCACACCCATGATGAAGGCGCCGATCACCGCGCCGATGATCTTGCCGACACCGCCCGATGCCGAGGCGCCGCCGATGAAGCAGGCCGCGATGACGTCGAGTTCGAAGCCGACGCCGGCCTTCGGCGTCGCCGAATTGAGGCGGGCCGCGATGATCATGCCGGCAAGCGCCGCGAGCACGCCCATGTTGACGAAGGTGTAGAAGGTCAGCCGCTCGGTGTTGATGCCCGAAAGCTTGGTGGCCTTCTCGTTGCCACCCATGGCGTAGATGCGCCGGCCGATGGTCGAACGGGTCGTGACGAAGGTGTAGAAGGCGATCAGCACGCCCATGACGACGAGCACGTTCGGCAAGCCGCGATAGGTGGACAGCTGGAAGCCGAGGAAGATGGCAACGACGCTGATGACCGCCATCTGCCCGGCGAAGAAGACGACGGGTTCGTTCGGCGTGCCGTGCTGCTCGTTCAGGCGGCGGTTCTTCATGCCCGAATAGATCGCCCAGCCGACCAGTGCCAGCACCGTGATCAGCGCCACGTAATTCTTGACGATGCTGGTGGCCGGATCGGTGAAGGACAGGAAGTCCGGGATGAAGCCGGTCGACAGCAGCTGGAATTCCTTGGGGAACGGCCCGATCGGGCGGCCTTCAAGAACGACATAGGTCAGGCCACGGAAGACCAGCATGCCGGCCAGCGTGACGATGAAGGACGGAATCTTCTGGTAGGCGACCCAGTAACCCTGGGCGGCGCCCATGGCCGCACCGAGAATCAGGCAGAGCGGCACGACGATCGAGAAATGCCAGCCCCATTTGACCAGCATGATCGCCGATATGCCGCCGATGAAGGCGACGATCGAGCCGACCGACAGGTCGATATGCCCAGCCACGATGATCAGCAGCATGCCGAGTGCCATGATGATGATGAACGAGTTCTGCAACACCAGATTGGTGATGTTGACCGGCTTGAACAGAACGCCGCCGGTGAGGAACTGGAACAGCAGCATGATGACGACGAGCGCCAGAAGCAGGCCGTATTCGCGGATGTTCTTCCGCAGGTAGTCGCTGACGGAAACGTTGGGGGTTTCAGTACGGGTTTCGATAGCCATTAGTGTTTCTCCCCCGAGCGCATGATGGCACGCATGATGGATTCCTGGCTTGCCTCGTCCTTGGACAGCTCGGCGACGATCCGGCCCTCGTTCATCACGTAGATGCGGTCGCAGGTTCCGAGCAGTTCGGGCATTTCCGACGAGATCATCAGGATGCCCTTACCTTCAGCGGCAAGCTGGTTGATGATGGTGTAGATTTCGAATTTCGCCCCGACATCGATGCCGCGTGTCGGCTCGTCGAGGATGAGGACCTGCGGATCGGTGAACAGCCACTTCGACAGCACGACCTTCTGCTGGTTGCCGCCGGACAGGTTGACGGTTTCCTGGTAGATCGAGTGCGAGCGGATGCGCAGCTTCGAGCGGTAGTCGGAGGCGACCCGCGCCTCCTTGCGCTCGTCGATGAAGCCCCGCGCCGACACTGCGCCGAGATTGGCGAGCGTCGTATTGTGCATGATGTTGTTGTTGAGCACGAGACCGAGGTGCTTGCGGTCCTCGGTGACGTAGGCGAGGCCCGCGTCGATCGCCTTCGGGATCGTGCTGACATCCACCGGCTTGCCATGCATGGCGACTTCGCCGGTGATCTTGTGGCCCCAGGACCTGCCGAAGATGCTCATCGCCGTTTCGGTGCGTCCGGCGCCCATCAGGCCGGCAATGCCGACGACCTCGCCGGCGCGCACGGTGAAATTGACGTCATGCAGGAACTGGCGGTCGCGGTGGTTCTGGTGGAAGACGTTCCAGTTCTTCACCTCGAGCAGCGTCTCGCCGATCTTCGGCTGGCGCGGCGGGTAGCGGTCTTCCATGGCGCGGCCGACCATGCCGCGGATGATGCGGTCTTCGCTGATATCGGCGCCGTGACAGTCGAGCGTCTCGACCGTGCCGCCGTCGCGCAGGATGGTGATCTGGTCGGCGACCTTGCGGATCTCGTTCAGTTTGTGGGAGATGATGATCGAGGTCATGCCCTGCTTGCGGAACTCCATCAGCAGGGTGAGCAGCGCGTCGGAATCGGTCTCGTTGAGCGAGGCGGTCGGTTCGTCGAGGATGAGCAGGCGCACCTTCTTCGACAGCGCCTTGGCGATTTCCACCAGCTGCTGCTTGCCGACGCCGATATCGGTGATGCGGGTCGAGGGCGAATCCTTGAGGCCGACCTTGGCGAGCAGCTCCTGGGTGCGGGCGAAGGTCGCGGGCCAGTTGATGACGCCGTTGTTGGCGATCTCGTTGCCGAGGAAGATGTTTTCGGCGATCGACAGAAGCGGCACCAGCGCCAGCTCCTGATGGATGATGATGATGCCGAGTTCTTCGCTGTCGGAAATGGTCGAAAAGCGGCGCACTTCGCCGTCGAAATGAATCTCGCCGTCATAGGTGCCGGCCGGATAGACGCCCGAAAGCACCTTCATCAGCGTCGACTTGCCGGCGCCGTTTTCGCCGACCAGCGCGTGGATCTCGCCCTCGCGCACCTTGAAGCTGACATTGTCCAGGGCCTTCACGCCCGGAAACGTCTTGGTGATGCCGCGCATCTCGAGAATGATGTTGTCCATGTGCAGAATTCCGGCGCGCGTTCGACGACGGTGACGTCAAGCCGAAGGCGCAAGCTCCCTATACGCTCTGGAAAGAGGGTCCGCGACTGTTCGCGGACCCCCGTCGATCGTTGAGGATCAGTTGTCGATCTGCTCGGCGGTGTAGTAGCCGGAGGAGACCATGACATCCTTGATGTTGGCCTTGTCCACGGCAACCGGCTTGAGCAGGTAGGACGGAACGACCTTGACGCCATTGTTGTAGGTCTTGGTGTCGTTCACTTCCGGCTCCTTGCCTTCCATGACGGCTTCGACCATCGAGACGGCGACCTTGGCGAGTTCGCGGGTGTCCTTGAACACGGTCGAATACTGCTCGTCGGCGAGGATCGACTTGACCGAGGGAAGCTCGGCGTCCTGACCGGTGACGACCGGCATGACCATGTCGCCCGAGCCGTAGCCGACGCCCTTCAGGGCCGAGAGGATACCGATCGACAGGCCGTCATAGGGCGACAGAACGCCGTTGACCTTGGCATCGGTGTAGGTCGAGGACAGCAGGTTTTCCATGCGTGCCTGGGCGACGGTGCCGTCCCAACGGAGCGTACCGACCTGTTCCATGCCCTGCTGGCCCGACTTCACGACGATTTCGCCGCTGTCGATCATCGGCTGCAGGACAGACATGGCGCCATCGTAGAAGAAGAAGGCGTTGTTGTCGTCCGGCGAACCGCCGAACAGTTCGACGTTCCACGGCTTGGTATCGGCGAACTTCGCCTTCAGGCCGTCAACCAGGCTGGTTGCCTGCAGGACGCCGACCTGGAAGTTGTCGAAGGTGGCATAGTAGTCGACATTGCCGCTGTCACGGATCAGTCGGTCATAGGCGATGACCTTGACGCCCGCATCGGCAGCCTTCTGCAGGATGTCCGAAAGCGTGGTGCCGTCGATGGCGCCGATCACGAGGACCTTGGCACCCTTGGTCACCATGTTCTCGATCTGGGCAAGCTGGTTCGGAATGTCGTCGTCAGCGAACTGCAGGTCCGGCTCATAGCCGGCATCCTTGAACAGCTTTTCCATGGTCTCGCCGTCCGAGATCCAGCGCGTCGACGTCTTGGTCGGCATCGAAATACCGACTACGCCCTTCGTTTCCGCAATTGCCTGCGACGCGAACACCGAAATGCCCAGCGCGACAGACGCAATAAGAGTGGTGATTTTCTTCACGGAATTCCTCCCTTGGCTGATCGTGCGGTCCCAGCTCCTTCCGGCAACCGCACACTGCAAGAACCGGCGACTGCATGAGCCTCGCCTGATCCGAGGCGAGTCTTAGCGCCTCGTATATACCGATCAAATGAAAAATTTGACTTTCTGCATACCGTGATTGATATGTGAAACATGTCTGACATCCTCGCAAACCGCCTTCTGCCGAAGCACTTCAGCCTGATCCGCGCCGTGGCCGAATACGGCCAGCTGAGCCTTGCCGCCAATGCACTGGCAATGACACAGCCCGCCGCGTCGCGCATGCTGGCCGACATCGAGCGCCATGTCGACGCGCCGGTCTTCCTGCGCACACCGAAAGGCATGGAGCCGACGGCCATCGGCAGCGCGCTCGCGCGGCGGGCCGAAAACCTGCTGGAGGAGATCCGCGAAGCGGCCCGCGAGGTGGAGGCGATCCGCCGCGGCCTGACGGGCACCGTGCGGGTCGGCGCCGTCACCGGCGGTGCCGTCGGCTATGTCGTGCCGGCGATCCAGGCCCTGAAGGCGGAGACCGAGACGGTCGACATCCACGTCGATGTGGCGGCCAGCGGCTCGCTGATTGCCGACCTTCTGGCCGGACAGCTGGATTTCGTCCTCGGGCGCATTCCCGCAGGCGTCGATGCCCGGCAGTTCTCGATCACCGGCATGCTGAGCGAGGAGGTGGACCTGCTCGTGCATCAGAGCCATCCGCTGGCCAATGCCGAGCGGTTGACCATGTCCGACCTCGTGCATTTCCCCTGGGTCATGCAGGCGCCGGGCGCGCCGATGCGCCAGGCGCTGGAAGGCGTGTTCGTCGCTCAGGGCGCGCCGATCCCGTCCAACATCGTCAATACCACGTCACTGCTGGTGATGATCGCCATGCTCGCCGCGTCGAACGCGATTGCGCCGATGTCGCGCGAACTCTCGGAACTGCTGTGCCGGCACACGACGGGCTCGGGCGTCACGCGGCTTGATGTCCGCCAGGAGATCTCGGTCGCCCCCTATCACCTGATCAGCCTTGCGGGGAAGCGGATGAGCCCGGTCGCCACGCGCATGCGTGATCTGGTGGCCCGCGAGTTCGACAGCCGCCGACGCGGCTGAGCGGACGGCAGGGCGTCGACCTCGGCTCACGCCGACCGGGATTGCGGCATCGGCCCTCTGCATCCGCGACAGGCGAGCCGGTCCATGCCGGCTCCGCGCGCCAGAGACTTGCAATTTCACCCTCTTGAGGCAGACTGTCATTCATCCGTCACGAAGGCGAGGTTTTGAAGCATTGATGAGCGATCAATCGGATACGGGGCCCGAGGAGTTCGGAAGCCAGGAGCCGAGCCCTGCATCCGTCGTCGATATCCGCGAATATCGCCAGGCCCGCGATCCTCTGCCCGTCACCTTCCATCGCCGCGAACTGGACGCAATATTGTGGATCTACGGCCGCATGGTCGGCGAAGGCGCATGGCGCGACTATGCGATCGACCACCTCAAGGACAGGGCTGTGTTTTCCGTATTCAAGCGCTCGGGCGAATTTCCGCTCTACCGGATCGAGAAGAATCCGAAGCTCGCCGGCAAGCAGGGCGCCTTCTCCGTCATCGGCGCGGATGGCCGCATCCTGAAGCGCGGCCACGAGCTGAAGCAGGTGCTGAAGGTGTTCGACAAGTCGCTGAAGCTCGTCGAATAGAACTTATCCGGCAAAGAGCGTTCCGGGATAATGCGACGGATCGGGGTCGGAGGTGTCCCCCTCGCCCAACGCGATCTGCATGAACACCGTATCGAGCCACTGGCCGAGCTTGAACCCCGTGCCGTTGAAGGTACCGACCATGCGGAAACCGCAGGAGCGGTGAACGGCAATGGAGGCGAGGCTCGCTCCGCCGATGACGGCGACCATCTGCCGGAATCCGAGATCGGTCGCGCGCCGCACAAGCTCCTCGAGCAGGAGGCGACCGATCCCCCTGCCCTGCGCCTGAGGCGCCAGATAGATCGAATCCTCCACCAGCCAGCGATAGGCCGGGCGCGTGCGGAAGGCCGAGGCGTAGGCATAGCCGAGCACCTCGCCCGACCGATCCACAGCGACGATATAGGGATAGCCCTGGCGGGTGATCGCTTCGAAGCGAGACGTCATCTCGTTTTCATCGGGGGCCACCAGCTCGTAGCTCGCAGTGCCCGTCATGACCGCATCGGCGTAGATGCCGGTGATCGCGGCGATGTCGGCCGCACTGGCGTTTCTGAGCGTCACTGTCATGGAAGTCACCGGGAGGCTTGGGCAAGGATGACGCAGTGTTCCATAGCGCCATCGGCCTTTCAAGCGCGCCCGCCCCGCCTCAAAACGAAAAAAGCCCGGCGCGTCGGCGCCGGGCTTCCCCGGGAGCAGAACTCCCGGAATTCAGGACATCGTCAGCCTCAGGCGTTGATGTCGTTGTCCTTGGTTTCCTTCAGGAAGATCATGCCGATGACGAAGGTCGCGCCAGCGATGATGACCGGGTACCAGAGGCCGTAATAGATATCACCCTTGGCGGCGCTCATGGCGAAGGCCGTTGCCGGGAGAAGACCGCCGAACCAGCCGTTACCGATATGGTAGGGCAGCGACATGCCGGTATAGCGGATGCGGGTCGGGAACATCTCGACGAGCATCGCGGCGATCGGGCCGTAAACCATGGTGACGTAAATCATCAGCACGGTCAGGACGGCGATGACGCCGGTCCAGCTGACCTTGGCCGGGTCGGCGACCATCTTGAACGCACCGCCGTTGGCGATGGTGTAGACGGCCATTTCAGGAGCAGCGGCGGCTTCTTCGGCCGTCAGAAGCTTTTCCTTGACCAGGCCGGCGGTCGGAACGGTGGCCTTTTCGCCTGCACGGATGGCAGCGGCGTCGAGAGCGAGTTCCGGGTTGCCGGCGACGAAGGCATCAAGCTTCGAATCCGGAACCTTGGCGGCAGCGCGAACCAGCGGGTAGCCGTTGGTCTGCAGGGCGAGGTTCATGCCCTTCTGCATCTTGGCATCCAGAGCCTTGGCCTGGTCTGCGGCCTTGGCTGCGTCATAGCTCTCGATGGTGGCTTCACCGATCTTGATCGTGGCGACCGAACCGGCCGGGCCGGCAACGACATCGTACGGAACCGAATTCTTGGTCAGCGTCGAGGTCGCAATATCGCACGAGGTGGTGAACTTCGCAGTACCCGTCGGGTTGAACTGGAAGGTGCAGTCTGCCGGATCGGCGGTGACCGTTGCACGGATGCTTTCCTGCGCCGCGAACAGGGCAGGGTTACCGAACTGGGTCATGGCCTTGAAGAGCGGGAAATAGGTGAGAACTGCGAGAAGCAGGCCGGCCATGATGATCGGCTTGCGGCCGATCTTGTCGGACAGCCAGCCGAACACGACGAAGAACAGGGTGCCGATGGCGAGCGCGATGGCAACCATGATGTTGGCGGCCTGCGGGTCGACCTTGAGCACGTTCTGAAGGAAGAACAGCGCATAGAACTGGCCGGAGTACCAGACCACGGCCTGACCGGCGACGGCACCGAGCAGGGCGAGGATGGCGACCTTGGCGTTCTTCCACTGACCGAAGGCTTCGGAGATCGGCGCCTTCGAACGGGTGCCTTCTTCCTTCATCTTCGTGAAGGCCGGGGATTCGTTCATCTTCAGGCGAATCCAGACCGAAACGGCGAGGAGCAGCGCGGAGAGAAGGAACGGGATGCGCCAGCCCCAGTCGGCGAAGGCTTCCTTGCCCATGGCTGTCTGGATGCCCAGAATGATCAGCAGCGAGAGGAAGAGGCCGAGGGTTGCGGTGGTCTGGATCCACGACGTGTAGAAACCACGACGGCCATGCGGCGCATGTTCCGCAACGTGGGTTGCAGCACCGCCATATTCACCGCCGAGTGCCAGGCCCTGCAGCATGCGCAGCCCGATCAGGATGATCGGAGCGGCGATGCCGATGGTGGCCGAGCCGGGCAGCAGGCCGACCAGGAAGGTCGAGGCGCCCATGATCAGGATTGTGACAAGGAAGGTATACTTGCGGCCGACCATGTCGCCGAGACGGCCGAAGACCAGCGCGCCGAACGGACGGACGAGGAAGCCCGCGGCAAAGGCGAGCAGGGTGAAGATGTTCCGGGTCGCTTCCGGATACTGCGAGAAGAAGGTCGCGCCAATGTAGATGGCCAGCGAACCGTAAAGATAGAAGTCGTACCACTCGAAAATCGTACCGAGAGACGACGCAAAGATGACCTTGCGCTCTTCGGCTGTCATGCCACGAGGCGAGCCGCTAGCGGCTGCGACATTTGCCATTGTTATTCCTCCACAAGATTACGTTCCCCGCCGACCGCCGACCCACCACTCCTCCGGGTCGCTATGTCGCGGTTACGGGTTGTTTACAAACTGGCAGAAAACGGGAGAAATCAAGAGAGATGCTTTGGGCTTATGACTTAAGTCTAAGACGTCCGTTCGATCCGGTCGCATTTGCGCTAGCGCGGCCCCGTCTCAGGTCAATTTGCGGCATGAGATCCTCATGACGCCAGATCGGGTGCCGAATGGCGCGCTGCAGGGTGGGGGTTGGCGCCTGAGGCTTCAGCATAGCGCGGACCGCGCTTTTGCTTGACTCTCGGCCAAAACCTTTTAATAGCTCGGCGCGAATAGGGATTCGCTCATGTATTCTTTCTGCTCGCACAATGCAGACAGATCGAACCTGGCGCACGGCGCCGGGATGGACATGCGTTTTTCCGTTTCATTCACGACCAAGGCCAAAACGACGACCAAAACCGTCTGACGTCTCTGGCCCCCGCTCTCTCCCCGGCACGGCCGGGGACAAGGAAGGCGCGCTTGAAGCGCGGCTCCCCCCTCACCATCCGAGGAGAGACAGAAAGAGAGCATATAAATGGGTTTCAAGATCGCTATCGTAGGCGCCACCGGCAATGTCGGGCGCGAAATGCTCAATATCCTTTCCGAGCGCGGCTTTCCGGCCGACGAAGTGGTGGCGCTCGCCTCCGCACGCTCCCAGGGCACGGAAGTCTCCTTCGGCGACAAGGTGCTGAAGGTTCAGAACCTCGAGAACTACGACTTCACCGGCACCGACATCTGCCTGATGTCCGCCGGCGGCACGATCTCGCAGAAGTGGTCGCCGAAGATCGGCGCCCAGGGTTGCGTCGTGATCGACAACTCCTCGGCCTGGCGCTACGACGCCGACGTTCCGCTGATCGTTCCGGAAGTGAACCCGGACGCGATCGTGGATTTCAGGAAGCGCAACATCATCGCCAACCCGAATTGCTCGACCGCCCAGCTCGTCGTCGCTCTGAAGCCGCTGCATGACTTCGCCAAGATCAAGCGCATCGTCGTGTCGACCTACCAGTCGGTGTCCGGCGCCGGCAAGGAAGGCATGGACGAGCTGTTCACCCAGACCCGCGCCGTCTTCGTCGCCGATCCGATCGAAGCGAAGAAGTTCACCAAGCGCATCGCCTTCAACGTCATTCCGCACATCGATGCGTTCATGGAAGACGGCTACACGAAGGAAGAGTGGAAGGTTCTCGCCGAGACCAAGAAGATGCTCGACCCGAAGATCAAGGTGACCTGCACAGCGGTGCGCGTGCCGGTCTTCATCGGCCACTCGGAATCGGTCAACATCGAATTCGAAAACGAGATCACCGCCGACCAGGCGCGGGACATCCTGCGCGAAGCCCCGGGTTGCCTGGTCATCGACAAGCATGAGAACGGCGGCTACATCACCCCGCTCGAATGCGCCGGCGAGGACGCCACCTTCATTTCGCGCATCCGCGAGGACGCGACGGTCGAGAACGGCCTGAACATGTGGATCGTCTCCGACAACCTGCGCAAGGGCGCGGCTCTCAATGCCGTGCAGATTGCCGAACTGCTGATCAACCGCGGCCTGATCAAGCCGAAGAAGGCTGCTGCCTGATCCGAAATACCGGCCCCTCGGTCCAACCGGGCCAGGGGCCGGACAAATCTCCGCTTTTCGTGATCACCAAGAGAGCGAAAGCAACGCCGAAACAGCTTCACACCGCGTGACAGAATCAGCGCTCGCTGGCATGTTGCGGTCAAAGTCCAAATCTCAGAATACGAGGCATAGATGCGACTGAACAAGTTCCTGTCGGCAGCGCTTCTCACGGCGGCCGTGTTTTCAACCGTCACGGGCGTGGCCGCTGCGGCTCAATGCGGCAAGACTTCGGCCGGATTCGACGCCTGGAAGCAGGAGTTCAAGTCGGAAGCAAGCGCAAGGGGCATCAGCCCCAAGCTCCTCGACAAGGTCTTCGCCGGCGTCAACTACAACAATGCGACGATCCGCGCCGACCGCGGCCAGAAAAGCTTCAAGCTGTCCTTCGATCAATTCATGCAGAAACGCGGCGGCGCGGCGATCATCTCGCGCGGCAAGGGCATGAAGAAGAACAATGCCTCGCTGTTCGCCAGGATCGAGCAGCGCTACGGCGTGCCGGCCGGCCCGCTGATCGCGATCTGGGGCATGGAAACCGGCTTCGGCTCCTACATGGGCAACGAGCACATCCTCTCGGCGGTAGCGACGCTCGCCTATGATTGCCGGCGCACGGAATATTTCACCGACCAGTTCTATGCCGCGCTCCAGCTCGCCGGAAGCGGTACCCTGGCAATGACGGCACGGGGCGCGGCCCATGGAGAAATCGGCCAGACGCAGTTCCTTCCGCGCAGCGTCGTGAAGTTCGGTGTTGACGGCGATGGCGACGGCAGGATCGACCTCGTCCGGTCGCGCGCCGATGCGCTGGCCTCGACCGCCAACTTCCTGCGCGGGAACGGCTGGCAGGCCGGTGGCGGTTATCAGCCCGGGCAGGCCAACTACGGCGCCTTGCAGCAGTGGAATGCGGCCACCGTCTACCAGCAGGCGATCGCCCACATTGGCGCCAGGATCGACGGCGAATAGGCAAGACAGGGGGGCAGGCTGCTCAGGCCTGCCTCATGGCCCGTCTTTCTACCGTCAGCACATCGCTTTCGCCGTCGAGCGCAACACGGTTGCGGCCGGCGAATTTGGCCGTGTAGAGCGCGAGATCCGCTCGCCTGATCAGCTCGGGTACAAGGTGCGTGCCGATCGGCGCCTCGCCGCTGGCGCAACCGAAGCTCGCCGTCACCCGCAGCACCGTTCCATCGTCCAGTTCGAATTCCGTGCTTTCGATCGCCTGCCGCACCCGCTCGGCGACCTCCGCAGCAGCCTCCAGATGACACTCCGGCAGCAGCGCGAGAAATTCCTCGCCGCCGTGACGCGCCAGCAGATCGTCCGACCGGAACATGGACTGGGCGATCTCGCCGATGCGTTGAAGCACGACATCGCCGGCCTGGTGGCCATAGATGTCGTTGACCTGCTTGAAGCGGTCGAGGTCAAAGATGACGACCGAGACGGCCTGCATGCTCCTCCCCTCCAGGAGAATCCGCGCCATGCCGTCGAAGCCCCGGCGATTGTGCAGGCCGGTCAGGTGATCGGTCTGCGCCGCATTGCGCAGTTCCTCGACCAACAGCTCGCGCTCGCGCAGCAAGCGGGACGCCAGTGCGACACCCTTGATCGCCAACACGATCACCAGCCCGAGCAGCAGCGACAGAACGCCGATGGCGCCGACGAGAACCAGAAGCTGGCGCCGCGCCTCAGCGGCGAGCGTATCGCCGGACTGGCGGATCTCGCCGATCATCTGGGCAATGCCCCGTTGCCAGAAGGCGACCCTGGCCTGGTTTTCCCGCGTCCAGCGCTGTAGCAGCGGGCGCGACGGTTCTGCGGTGCCGGCCAGAATTTCTCGGGTGGTCTGCTGTAGCCACTGCCCGGACGACGTCTCTTCGAAATCGAGCATTTGTTTCAGGCTGGCACTGGAGAGATGCACGACGAGCTGATGCAGCGATTCTTGCTTCATCGCCGCCGCCCTGACGAATGTGTCCAGATCACCGGCCGACAGGGTGCGACCGCGCAGGTACTCGGTCCCGTAAAAGCCGGCCACCAGGCCCGACTCGTTTGCCTTGAGCAGACTGACGAACAGGTGAAGCTTGAGGGACAGCACCGGATCGGCAATTTCGAAGCGAAGAACATCGACGAGATCGACGTTGATATCGGATGCCGGCTTGTATCGGCCGATGATCTCTTCGGTCACCGCGTTGCCGTAGTCCACCCGGATGCGGTAACGGCGGATCCCGTCGACCGCGATACGCAGTCTTTCGCCATAGGACCGGAGCACCGACCGCTTGTCGTCGAATTCCTCCAATTCGGTCATCAGCCGGGCAAGATCCCGGTCGACGGCATTTCGAGCCTGACGCAGGCGGTCAGGGCGCGCGTCACCCGGTTCGGACAGGTGGCGGATGGTTTCATGGGCCTCCGTCGGGATGGTCGAGGAGCCAAGCCGGCCAGCATCGGAGGTGACATAGGCATAATTCTTGTCCGCCTCGAGGATCCGCAATCTCGCGAGAGCGCCGTTGATCAGCAGGACAGCCTCGGCTCCCATGACTAGGCCCGGCAGAAGGAGGGCCGCCATGACGACCTTTTTCGTAGCTTTCAGTTCCATCCACCCACCTGCATGCTGTCCCATCGACCCCAGGGGCCGCTCGAAACCATGGGCGCATGCCGGTAACGAGCCGGATATCATTACCGGCTCGGCATAAACATTCTCTAAATTAGCATCAAAAAAGTGGAAACGCGGCGGCGCGGCCCGTCACGGCTCGAGGCGGACGAAATCGCGGGTCTCGGGATCCATGATCCACAATTCGCCGTTGGCAATGTCGAACCAGGCACCATGGATCTGCAGCTTGCCGCGCTCCTCGAGGATCTTCACGCAAGGGAAGCTGCGCAGATTGGAGATCGAGTTGCGGATCGAGATGCGTTCGAGCGCCGTCTGGCGTTCGGTGGCCGTCATTACGGAATTATTCTGCAGCTGCTCGGCGGCGGTGCTGACGAGCCCCATCCACTTGCCGATGAAATCGCCCGGCGAAAGCGGCTCCGCATTCGGATCGAGCGCAGCGCGGATGCCGCCGCACCGGCCATGGCCCATGACGATGATATCGCGGACCCTCAAGGCCTGGACGGCGAATTCGAGCGCCGCCGAGGTGGAGTGATACTGGCCGTCCGGCTCGTAGGGCGGGACCATGTTCGCCACGTTGCGCACGACGAACAGTTCACCGGGGCCCGCATCGAAGATGGTCTCGGGTGCGGCGCGGCTGTCACAACAGGCGACGACCAGCGTATGCGGCTTCTGGCCCTGATCCGCCAAAACGCGATAGCGTTCTCGCTCGTCGACATAACGGCCGCTCATGAAGTTGCGATAGCCATTGAGAAGAGTGGTTGGGAAGCGCTTCATGTCTTTCCGATTAACGTGCGCCGGCCTTGATGGCAACAGTTTCGCACAAGCTTCGAACGCAAAGCAGCAAAGCGAATCGCGCCTAGCTGCGCTTCGGGCGCTGGGCGGGATGCATGAGGTGGCGCATCTGGACAAGCGCCATCGGCGTGGAGAGGCTGGAGGCATCGCTTTCGAGGGTCAGCTCGTCACCGCCGCGTTTGGCGGTACGCGCCAGCACCTCGAAGACGCTCGCCGTCGTCAATTGCAGGGCGCGCTCGTCCGGCACGCCCGCCAGCAGCCGCGCCAGGAACAGCGCCGAGGTGAGGTCGCCCAGCCCATTGGGCGGATTGTCGATCAGCCGGTGTTCGGCGAGCAGGGCGTGTTTTCCGCTGAGATAGAGATTGCCGGTTCCGCCGGCCATCATCGGCACCGCGGATGTGACGAGCATGCGCGACGGGCCGAGCGACAGCGCCGCTTCGATGATTTCCGCATTGGACGACAGCTTGCCGCCGACCAGCCATTCCAGCTCGTAGCGGTTGGGGGTGGCGACGGAAGCGAGCGGGATGAGTTCGTCGCGGATCGCGACCGCGGTCTCCTCGCGGATGTAGAGACCACCGACATCGCCCATGACCGGATCGCAGACGTAAAGAAGGTCGGGGTTGCGCTCGCGCAGCGCCTTGACCAGCCTGGCGACCGAACGCGGCTGGGCGGCATTGCCGAAATAGCCCGTCAATACGGCCTTCACCTCGGACAGCCAGGGGGATCGAATGAGATCGTCGATGGCGTGGTCGAAGGCGTCCTCTGCGAAGGTAAGCCGGGTCGATGGACCGTGGCCGGGATGCCACGGAAGCACCACCGTCGGCAGGGCCCAGACCGGGAAGCCCAGGCTTTCGAGGGCGAAAACTGCCGCACGGTTGCCGACCGAGCCGCGCACGACGTGGCTCGAGATGACGATGACCGCGCCCTGCGACTGCTCTGTCATGACTGATGATCCATCTGGTTGCGCCGTTGATCGGCCTTTTCGCCTCAAACTGTCAATATCCGTGTCCTAGTAATCGGATATCGGAATGCCGCAAATTTCCATATACAAAGCAGCGTTCACTCATGTTTCGGCAACAATTTTTATTGTACATGTGTGCAACATGCGAATGACGTTGGAGGGAGTGAACAATGGTCGCGAGCAAGAAAACCCGGAGAGAGCAGCAGTTCGAAAGCGCCCGTCGCATCGCGGTGGCAAACGACGAGACTTTCATCGATCCGGGAATCCTGTTCGGCCGCGCCAGCAATGACGACCTCGACATCTACACACCTGAAATGCTTGCCCTTTCGGCCGTTCGGGCGGCCGCGGACCTGGCGGCATGGGACGGCGAAACGCCGCGCATCACGATCGCGGCGGCGGATGGCGTGACGCCGAACGGCGTGCCCGTCAGCATCCTGTCGATCGTCGATCGCAACAAGGCATTTCTCTATGATTCGGTCATGGGCGAGGTGACCAGCCTCCACCGCGACATCACCATGGCGATCCATCCGATCCTGTCGCTGGCACCGGGCGGCGAGATCAGCCTGTCCGTGCCGGAGCAGGAGGCGGAAGGAGCGATCCGCGTCAGCTACATGCAGATCCATCTTGCACCGCTCAGCGCCGAACAGGCGCGAGCGCTCGAGGAGAACCTCGCCAGCGTTCTGGCCAAGGTGAAAATGGCCTTCACCGACTGGAAGCCGATGCTCTCGCTGCTCGACGCGGCGATGCAGGAACTGTCGACCACCGTCGCCGGGCGCCGCAAGGCCGACCGCGACGAGGCGCTCGCCTTCCTCGACTGGTTGCGCAAGGACAATTTCACCTTCCTCGGCATGCGCGAATACACCTATTCCGGCGAAGGCGCCGACGCCAAGGTGGAGCGCAGCCTCGGCCAGGGGCTTGGCATCCTGTCCGATCCGGACGTGCTGGTGTTGAGGCAGGGCAAGCATGCGGTCACCACCACGCCGGAAATTCTCGCCTTCCTGCAGGGACCGGACTTCCTCATCGTCACCAAGGCCAATGTGAAATCGGTCGTGCATCGCCGCGCCTACATGGACTATGTCGGGGTGAAGCGCTTCGGACCCGACGGCAAGGTGATCGGCGAACTGCGCATCGTCGGCCTGTTCACGGCCACCGCCTATACGCCCTCGGTCAACCAGATTCCGCTCTTACGCGCCAAGGTCGAAAAGGTGATCAGCCATTTCGGCTTCGACCCGCAGAGCCATTCGGGCCGCATTCTCGAAAACACGCTGGAATCCTATCCGCGCGACGACCTGTTCCAGATCGACACCGAGCTGCTGGCCAAGTTCTGCGAGCAGATCAACGACCTCGCCGAGCGTCCGCGCGTGCGCGTGCTGCCGCGCATAGACCAGTTCGACCGCTTCGTGTCGCTGATCGTCTATGTGCCGCGCGAGGACTATAATTCCTCGGTCCGCGAGAAGATCGGCACCTATTTCAAGACCGTCTACGAGGGCCATGTCTCGGCCTATTATCCGGCCTTCCCCGAGGGCGGCGTGGCGCGCGTCCACATCATCATCGGCCGATCGGAAGGCAAGACGCCGCGCATCGCCCAGGCCAGGCTCGAGGAAGCCGTGCGCGAGATCACGGCGCGCTGGGACGACCGCTTCGCCACGCTGGCAGGCGGCGAGGCGCCCCGCCTTTCCGTCACCCAGGCCTTCCAGGAGGCCTTCACCGCGGAAGACGCGGTCGAGGACCTGCGCCATATCGAGGCCTGCCTCGACGGCGCGCCGATCTCCATTGCCTTTCATCAGGTCGAGGGCGAAGACGGTCCGCTGCTTTATCTGAAGATCTTCCACGCCGGCGCGCACCTGCCGCTGTCGCGCCGCGTTCCGCTGCTCGAGAACCTCGGCTTCAACGTCATCAGCGAGCGCACCTTCGACATCGGCATCAACGAGGGCAGCGAGCACGAGGGCCTCGTCGTGCTGCACGACATGGAACTGCAGGTTCAGGGCGGCCGCGGCTTCGATATCGCCGCGCAGGGCCGGATGCTGGAGGAAACCTTCGTTCTTGCCTTTGCCGGCACGCTCGACAACGACGCCTTCAACCGCCTCGTCATGACCGCCGGCCTGACGGCACGCCAGGCCAACGTTCTGCGCGCCTATGCCGCCCATCTGCGCCAGTGCGGGTTCGTCTACTCGCCCCGCCACATCGCCGATACGCTCTACAAGCATCCCGCCATCACGGCCGCGATCCTTTCGCTGTTCGAACTGACCTTCGATCCGAAGCTTTCCGACAAGGTGCGCCAGCGCAAGCAGGCGGAAGCCCGCAGCGAGCTCGAAACAGCACTCGCTTCGGTACCGAGCCTCGACGAGGATCGGATCCTGCGCCGCTATCTCAATTCGGTCGAAGCGACACTGCGCACCAATTATTTCCAGCCGACCTATGCGGCCGGCAACCGTCCGATGCTGGCCTTCAAGTTCGATCCGCAACACCTCGAGGGCCTGCCGGAGCCGCGGCCGTTCCGCGAGATCTTCGTTTACGGCGTCGAGGTCGAGGGTGTTCACCTGCGCTTCGGCAAGGTCGCCCGCGGCGGCCTGCGCTGGTCGGACCGTGCCCAGGATTACCGCACCGAAGTGCTCGGCCTCGTCAAGGCACAGCAGGTGAAGAACGCCGTCATCGTGCCGGTCGGCGCCAAGGGTGGCTTCTTCCCCAAGCAGCTGCCGGTTGGCGGCAGCCGCGATGCCTGGCTCTCCGCCGGTACCGAGGCCTACAAGACCTATGTCACGACGATGCTGTCGATCACCGACAATATCGTCGGCGGCAAGATCGTACCGCCGACTCATACCGTGCGCCTCGACGAGGACGATCCCTACTTCGTCGTCGCCGCCGACAAGGGCACGGCGACCTTCTCCGACACCGCCAACGGCCTTGCCCAGGCGGCGGGCTTCTGGCTCGATGACGCCTTTGCCTCCGGCGGCTCGGCCGGCTACGACCACAAGAAGATGGGCATCACGGCGCGTGGCGCCTGGGAAGCGGTCAAGCGCCACTTCCGCGAGATGAACATCGACATCCAGACGACGCCGTTCACTGTCGCCGGCGTCGGCGACATGTCGGGCGACGTGTTCGGTAACGGCATGCTGCTGTCGGAGAAGATCCGCCTGATCGCCGCCTTCGACCACCGCGACATCTTCATCGATCCGGACCCCGACATGGCCGCCTCCTTCCGCGAGCGCAAGCGCATGTTCGCCCTGCCGCGCTCCAGCTGGCAGGACTACGACAGGAAACTCTTGTCGAAGGGCGGCATGATCATCTCACGCGCGGAGAAATCCGTGACGTTGACGCCCGAGGCTGCCGCAGCGATCGGTCTCGACAGGACGTTGGCGACGCCGTTCGACATCATGAACGCCATCCTGAAGGCCCCGGTCGATCTTCTGTGGTTCGGCGGCATCGGCACCTATATCAAGGCGGCCGAGGAGGCTGACGCCGATGTCGGCGACCGCGCCAACGACGCCATCCGCGTCACCGGCCCGGAAGTGCGCGCCAAGGTGATCGGCGAGGGCGCCAATCTCGGCGTCACCCAGAAGGGCCGCATCGCCTATGCCTTGAGCGGCGGCCGGTTGAACTCCGACGCGATCGACAACTCCGCCGGCGTCAATTCCTCCGACGTCGAGGTCAACATCAAGATCGCCCTTTCCCCGGCACTCGCCGACCAGCGGCTGACCCGCGACAAGCGTGACAAGCTGCTTGCCGAGATGACCGACGAGGTGGCGGCGCTTGTGCTGCGCAACAACTACCTCCAGTCGCTGTCGATCTCGCTGACGGAGCGCAAGGGCGCCGTCAACCGCGAAGAGCTCGGCCGGTTGATGAACTATCTGGAAGAACTTGGCCGACTGAACCGCAAGGTGGAAGTCCTGCCGGACAACACGGCGCTTGCCGACCGCTATGCCGCGGGCAAGGCGCTGACGCGCCCGGAGATAGGCGTTCTGCTCTCCTATGCCAAGATCGTGCTGTTCGACCAGTTGGTCGCCTCCGACCTGCCGGATGATCCCTATTGCGAAAGCGCGCTCACCAACTACTTCCCCGCCCGCATGCGCAAGACCTATGCCGCGGACATTGCCGGGCATCGCCTCCATCGCGAGATCATCGCGACCGTGCTGGCGAACCACGTCATAAACCGCGGCGGCCCGGCCTTCATCGCCACGGTCGGTGACGCGACGGGGGCTACCCCGGAGAAGATCGTCAAGGCGGCATTGATCACCCGCGACGGGCTGCAGCTTCCGGCGATATGGGAGAAGATCGACGCGCTCGACGCCCGGATCCCCGGCGAGACGCAGAACCGGCTGCATGCGATCGTCGCCCGCGTCTATGCCGGCGTTACCCGCCTGCTGGTCGAGACCGGCATGGCGACAGGTGACCTCTCCGAGGCGCTGGCCCGCCTCAAGGGCGCGGTCAAGGCTTCGAAACAGGCCTTCGGGGCAACCCTTCCTGCCAACCTCCGGGTCATGTTCCAGCACGAGGTCGCAGACCTCGTCGAGGCCGGATCGCCGGCCGACATCGCCGAGGAAGTGGTCGGTCTCCTGGCGCTGCTGCTGGTGCCGGAGGTGATGCAGATCGCCGCCCGCACCGAGGCGCCGCTTGCGCGGGTCATCGAGGGCTACTTCGCCGTGTCCGACGCCTTCCGGGTCGACCGCATTCTGGCCGCCGGCAGCCGCATCGTCAGCGGCGACCACTATGAAAGCCTGGCGCTCGCCCGCAGCATCGACCAGATCGCTGCCGCACGGCGCAACATCGTTGTATCGGCCTTTTCCCATCACGGCCGCGAGAAACAGCCGGTCCATGCCTGGCTGTCGGCCCAGCAGCATCGGGCCGAGCGGCTCGGCAGCGAACTGGCCACGCTGAGCGAAACCGGCGAGACCAGCCTGGCGAAGATCGCGGTTGCCGCCGGCCTGCTCAGCGATCTTGCGAACAACGGGACAAAGTGACAGTCTCCGCCTCGATCGATCGGGGAAGGGACCTTGCGTGACGAACATGGCGGATGCGACGGGGGAACGCCGCGGCGGTATTTATAGCCGCGGCGTGGTGGGCTGGATGCTCTTCGACTGGGCAGCCCAACCCTTCTTCACGGTGATCACCACCTTCATCTTCGGCCCCTACTTCGTCTCGCGTATGACCAGCGATCCGATCGCCGCCCAGGCCACCTGGAGCAACATGGCGACGATCTCCTCGATCATCATCGCCGTGTTGTCGCCGATCCTCGGGTCGATTGCCGACGAATCCGGCTCACGAAAGCCCTGGATCGCCTTTTTCGCGACGATCAAGATCGCCGCCCTCTGCCTGCTGTGGACCGCAGCACCCGGCTCATCGGTCGCCTTCATCGTCCTCCTGATGGTCCTTGCCACAACATCCGCAGAATTCTCGATCGTCTTCAACGACTCGATGATGACCCGGCTCATCGGCCAGAAGGATGTGGGACGCGTGTCCAACATCGGCTGGGGCATGGGCTATCTCGGCGGAATGATCGTGCTGATCAGCGTTGTGCTGTTCATCGCCGCGAGCCCGGAAACCGGCAAGACCATCCTCGGCACCACGCCGCTGTTCGGGCTCGATCCGGCAACTGGCGAGGATGCCCGCGTCACCGGGCCGATCTCGGCTCTGTGGTACCTGGTCTTCATCCTGCCCATGTTCTTCTTCACGCCCGATGCCAGCCGCGGCAAGCCGCTCGCCGCGGCGGTGCGCTCCGGCCTTGGAGAACTCGGCAGCACGATCCGGGAACTCAAGCACAAGCCGGGCGTCTTCCGGTTCCTCGTCGGACGCATGATCTACCAGGACGGCGTCAATGGCCTGCTCACGCTCGGCGGCATCTTCGCCGCAGCGATGTTCGGCTGGCATACGATGGAAATCGGCATCTACGGCATCATCCTCAACGTTATCGCCATCTTTGGCTGCGTGGCGGCAAGTTCGCTCGACCGGTGGCTCGGGTCGAAATTCGTCGTGGTGCTGGCGCTGCTGCTGCTCTTGGCCGCGACGTTCGGAATGATCTCGACGGGACCGGACTTCACCCTGTTCGGGCTGGTCAGCCTGCCGATAGGAACGACCGACGGCCTGTTTTCGACCCCAGCGGAAAAGGCCTATATCCTCTACGGCCTGCTGATCGGCATTTCCTTCGGACCGGTGCAGGCCTCCTCGCGCTCCTACCTGGCCCGCAGCGTCAGCCCGGCCGAGGCGGGGCGCTATTTCGGCATCTATGCGCTGTCCGGCCGCGCCACGAGCTTCATGGCGACCCTTTCCTTCTCGCTTTTGACCTATTGGACGGGATCGGCGCGCATCGGCATGGCAAGCCTGATCATCTTCCTGGCGGGCGGCCTGCTGATCCTACTGAAGACGCCCTACCCCGCTGCCCATTTGGCCAAGCCGCTCGAGGCATGAAAAAAGGCCCGGTTTCCCGGGCCTTCTGCTCGCTCAACGAAACGATCCGCGGTCAGTGGCGGAAATGGCGGATGCCGGTGAAGACCATCGCCACATTATGCTCGTCGGCAGCGGCGATGACTTCGGCATCCCGCATCGATCCACCGGGCTGGATGACGGCCGTGGCACCGGCGGCGATGGCTGCAAGCAGGCCGTCTGCGAAGGGATAGAAGGCTTCCGACGCGACCGCCGAGCCCTTGGTCAGCGGTTCGGCCAGGCCGAGCGCCTTCGCGGCATCCTCGGCCTTCAGGGCTGCGATGCGGGCGGAATCGACGCGGCTCATCTGACCGGCTCCGATACCGGCCGTCTGGCCGTCCTTGGCATAGATCACTGCATTCGACTTGACGTGCTTGGCGATCTTGAAGGCGAACTTCATGTCTTCCAGCTCGGTCGGGGTCGGGGCACGCTTGGTGACGACCTTGAGCTCGAGATCCTCGACCATCACATTGTCGCGCGACTGGACGAGAAGACCGCCGGAAACCGTCTTGGCAACGATGCCGCGAGCCCGCGGATCGGGAAGCGCACCGGTCGTCAGAAGGCGCAGGTTCGGCTTGGCGGCGATGATCGCCTTGGCCTCGTCGGTGACCGAGGGTGCGATGATCACTTCGGTGAACAGCTTGACGATTTCCTCGGCGGTTGCGGCGTCGAGCATCTGGTTGAGCGCGATGATGCCGCCGAAGGCCGAGGTGGAATCACAGGCGAGCGCCCGCTTGTAGGCCTCCACCAGGCTCGGTCCGGTGGCCACGCCGCAAGGGTTGGCATGCTTGATGATGGCGCAGGCCGGGCCGTTTTCGGCCGGGAACTCGGCAACGAGCTCGAAGGCCGCGTCGGTGTCGTTGATATTGTTGTAGGAAAGCTGCTTGCCCTGCAGCAGGGTCGCAGTGGCGACCCCCGGACGTTGATCGCCGGTGACATAGAAACCGGCACTCTGGTGCGGGTTCTCGCCGTAGCGCATGGCCTCCTTCAGCGAACCGCCGATGGCGCGATACTGCGGCATGTCGATCGACAGGGCCTCGGCGAACCAGTTGGAGATCACCGCGTCATAGGCCGCTGTGCGGGCGAAGGCCTTGGCGGCGAACTGCTGGCGCAGCGCGTAAGTCGTCTGGCAATCGTCGGCTTTCAGAGCTTCGAGCAGGGCCGGGTAGTCCGAGGGATCGGTCAGCACGGTAACGTAGGCATGGTTCTTGGCCGAGGCGCGGATCATCGCCGGGCCGCCGATATCGATATTCTCGACGGTGGTCGGATAATCGCCGCCGGCGGCGCGGACTTCCTCGAACGGGTAGAGGTTGATGACGGAGAGGTCGATCGCCTCGATGCCGTGCGCACGCATGGCTTCCGCATGCTCGGCGTCGTCACGGATCGCCAGCAGGCCGCCGTGTACGTTGGGATGCAGCGTCTTGACGCGGCCGTCCATGATTTCCGGGAAGCCCGTGACGTCGGATACGTCGGTGACCGACAGTCCGGCCGCAGCGATCGCCTTATGCGTGCCGCCGGTGGACAGCAGGCGGACGCCCATGGCGCTCAGCGCGGCTGCCAGTTCCACGATGCCGCTCTTGTCGGAGACCGACAGCAGGGCGGTGCGGATTTTCACGCGGTCGGGAACGGGGATTTTCTTGGATGCGACGGCCATGGTTCTGCTCCGATCTGATCTGCCGCGCCGCTTGAGATGGGAGATCGCGAGCGCGATGCCGCCGCCTAGCACAGCTTCCCGGCCGATGGAACAGTTCTATGCGTGATGGGCGAGAAACCAGCGTATTTCCGGCCCCTGGAAGGCGATCTCCAGCTGGTTCGACGGCCGCACGCCCGAGGCGTCGGCGAAGAACACATCGTCGCCGATCGCCAGTTCGCCGGAGGGGATGGAAAAGGTCCAGCTCTCTCCATCCGGCGCCAGCATGCGGACCTTGCGTTCATCGACCCGCTCGAGCGTGATGGCCGGATGGATATGGAAGCGGGCGACCGCAGGCTCCGGCGGCGGCTCGGTCGAGGGCGTGCCGTCGGCCTTGAGGAAGCGGTCGCGCCCGGCGATCTTGTTGCCCGCCTCGTTGACGCGGATCTCGCGCTCGTGAAGCACGCCGAACTTCGCCAGGTATCCGTCATGGCTGACGCAGAGACGGTCACTCGCGTCCGGGCCGGTCTGGCGCGATACGTCCACCTTGCTGACGCCGGCCACCATGACCGGGCCGAGATAATCGGATTCGGAGAAGCGCGCCGACGAGGCCGTTCCGATGCAGACGGTCGAATGCGCGGCGGTCGTGCGTGCCAGTTGCCTCAGCTTTTCGCCGGCAAAGCGCGGCGACCCGCTGTTGATGATGAACCGGTGGCGACCGGACGACAGTTCGAAGGACAGGCAACCGGCATGGGCCGCGCGGGACAGATCCGACGAGATCGGCAGGCCGGTATCGACCAGCAGCACGGTGCCGCCCGCCGTCATCCGGTGATATTGCGAATGGGGCAGGGCCTTGAACGGTTGACCGGCCGTCTCATCATAGCGCAGCACCGACATGAGATCATTGGCAAGGGTCGAGCTCGCCCCGTTGAACAGGCCGAGATCTCCGCTCTGGTGGCGGAAGAAGCGGATGGCCGGATACATGCGGTCGATCGCCGGAATCAGCTTCACCGGCACGTCATGGCCGAGATTGATATAGGTCTGCCTGAGCGGCAGAAGATCGAACAGCAATTCGACGGCGGCCTGAGGGTTGCGCGACACATGGCCGCCATCCGGCAGGATCTGGCGATCGATCTCCCGATTGAGCTCGCGCGCCGCGCGCCGGATCCTCGACGCGCGCGTTTCCATCGAAATCGACGCCATGGCGAGCGCGATGCGCAGTCTCAGCCGCGGCAGGCCGGCCGGGGCGTGCCGGGCGCAACGCCTCAGATAGCGCACCTGGAAAGACAGGCTCGACAGGAAACGCTTGTAGAAGCCGCTGTCGGCATCCTGCAGCACCACGGTCGAGTGCGAAAGCCAGGCGATGATGCGCTGGGCAATGACGTCGGCTTCCCAGGCCACGCCGCCGATCCGCGATCCGTGCAGCTCGATCCAGTCATCGACGATGGCGCGGGCATTGGCACAGGCCTGCGGGCTCTTGTCGGAACGGATATGGCGCAGCCAGGAGAAGGCGTGGAGCCGGACAGCGAAATGATAGGTGGGCAATTCCAGGAGGAACGGCGACTGGTTGCCGGCATCAAGGACCCGGCCGGCCAGGGGAAAGCGTCCCTCATAGATTTCTTCGGCGACAAAAGGATCGATGGCGCGCAGATCGGTCGGCGCGACGATCAGCCGGCCGGCGGCCGAACCGGGAAGGCCGATCGCCATGGCACGCGGCTGCGCCAGACCTCGGACGATCCGTCGCCAGGTTTCGGCAATATAGAGATAGGCCAGCCTCTGGCGTTGCGTCAGTCGCATCATCTTCCCAAGCCGTGGCACTGGATCCCGTCCAGCGCGGACGCCGCTTGCGGCTGCCCTGCCTTGATCCGTTCCGTCGTCTGCCTCGATGACCGGGCCGGGCCCGTCAACACGTCGCCGCAACACCCGTTCGATGAGCCGGCGAGTGTGCATTCCTTCAAAGTCTAACAATTCTAGTGAAATTTCCGTTAAATTTTAGCAATGACGCAGGCATAAAAGCCGTCAAGTCCACCTTCGTCGGCAAGCATGGCCGGGGTGGTGCGGAATTCGCCGAGCGGCGTGATCGCTTCCTCCAGACCCGGCCAGTCCGCGGCAACGATCGCCACGCGCCGACAATCGGGGTTGTCGGCTAGCACGCGCGCGACCATGTCCTCGCCCTCGAGCGGATCGAGCGAGCAGTTGGAGAATACCACAACGCCGCCCGGTCCGACCAGCGTCAGGGCGTGGCGCAGCAATTTTTCCTGGAGCTCGGCAAGCTTGGCGATGTCCGCCGGGCCCTTGGTCCACGGCACGTCCGGATGGCGGCGCATGGTGCCGGTCGACGAGCAGGGCGCATCGAGCAGGATGGCGTCGAAGGGTTTTTCGGGGTGGAAATCGAGCAGGCTGGCGAGCACGCAGTCTGCCTTCAGGCCAAGGCGGGCCAGATTGCCTTCGAGCCTCTTCAGGCGCGACTGGGATTGCTCGACGGCGGTCACCTCGGCGCCCATGGCGATCAGCTGCGCGGTCTTGCCACCCGGCGCGGCGCAAAGATCCGCCGCGCGCTTGCCGTTGATATCGCCGAAAAGTCGGGCCGGGATGGCGGCTGCGGCATCCTGTACCCACCAGGCGCCGTCGTCGAAGCCTTCGAGCGTGGGGATGGCACCGCGGAATTTTTCCAGCCGCACGCTGCCGGTAGGCAGGACCTTGCCGTTCAGCTTGTCGGCCCAGACCTGGGCCTCCTGCTTGACGGTCAGGTCGATCGCCGCCGGTTGCAACTGCGCTTCGGCAATGGCGTGCGCCGCGTCGCGGCCGTAGACGGTCGTCAGCCGGTCGAGGAACCAGCCCGGCAGGCAGGGCAGGGCGCCGACCGATTCGAGCAGCGCTTCCTTCTCGCGGCCGATGCGGCGCAGAAGGGCGTTGACGAGCTTGGCAAAACGGCGATTGCGCGGGTCGCGGTTGGACTGTTCCACCGCAAGGTCAACGGCGGAATGGTCCGGAACGTCGAGATAGAGCATCTGCGCGGCGGCGACGATCAGCAGGTGCTTGAGCGAACGGGCGCCATCGGGCAGCGGTGTGTCGAGCAGGCTGTCGAGGATCGCCTCGATGCGCGGCAGATGGCGAAGCGCGCTATGAAGAATGGCGCGAACCAGGGAGCGATCGGCCTCGGAAAGCTCGCGAATGGCCGGATTGCCATGCTCGGCGTCCAGCATGCCGTCAAGCGGCGTCTTCTTGTCGACGACGGCGCCGAGGATCTTGGTCGCCGCAATTCGCGCATCCAGACCTGCTTTCGGTTCCGGGACGGGCCTGTAACTGCCGCCGGCCGGTCGGGTCGGCTTCGCATTTCTGGATTTTCCGCGCGATTTTTCGTCGTTCAAGACCATGGTCCCTTAGGTGGTTCGGAGCCACCGCGGCCCCACCCGGTATTCGGCACGGAACGCGATTTACGGGGCGGATTAGCAGTGCGTTCGGGCCGCGTCGATCCCCCAACTCCGGTTTCCGGCATATCGAGCAGTGCAGCGATGCGGTTTTCGGTATTGGGATGGGTGGAAAACAGGTTGTCCATGCGCTGGCCGGACAGGGGATTGATGATGAACATATGCGCCGTCGCCGGGTTTCGCTCGGCATCGTCGTTTTCGATATGCGAGGCGTCATCGGCGATCTTCTCAAGCGCGGAGGCAAGGGAACGCGGGCTGCCGCAGATTTCCGCGCCGCGCCGGTCGGCGGCGTATTCGCGGGTCCGGCTGATCGCCATCTGCACCAGCATGGCGGCGAGCGGCGCGACGATCATGGCGATCAGAACGCCGACGAAGCCCAGCGGATTGTTGCGGTCGTCGCGATTGCCGCCGAAGAGAAAGGCAAAATTCGACAGCATGGAGATGGCGCCCGCGAGCGTCGCCGTCACGGTCATGGTCAGGGTGTCGCGGTTTTCAACATGGGCGAGTTCATGGGCCATGACGCCGGCGACTTCCTCGGGCGTCAGGCGCCGCAGTAGGCCGGTCGAGGCGGCAACGGCCGCATTCTGTGGGTTGCGTCCGGTGGCGAAGGCATTCGGCTGCGGATTGTCGAAGACGTAGACACGCGGCATGGGCAGGCCGGCATTGGCCGACAAATCGCGCACCATGCGGTAGAATTCGGGCGCGGTGCTCTCGTTGACCTCCTGGGCATGGTAGGCGGACAGCACCATGCGGTCGGAATTCCAGTAGGAGAAGAAGTTCATGCCGGCGGCGGCGACGAAGGCGATCAGCATGCCCGTCTGGCCACCGATCAGGTAGCCGACCCCCATGAACAACGCCGTCATGAAGGCGAGCAGCATGGCGGTGCGCATGAAATTCATCGCTTGTCTCCGTCGTTGGGCGCAAATGGCGGATCGCCGCTTGGTTGGCGCGCCGGACTGCACTAGATGTAAATTGTCCAAGCCAAGTTTCAATGATCGCCGGAATGAATCGGACATGAGCGCAAACGCTGACAACGACAATCTGCAGACCGCACCGGACCAGGCGTCCGCCGAACAGCTGCCCCGCAAGCCGCTGACCGAGGCGGCGAAGCGTGCCCTGGCCGAGGCGGAGGAACGCCGGAGGGCCGAGCAGAAGGCCGAACCTGCGCCCGAGATCGGCGGACGAGGCGGCGCCGATCCGGCCCGCTTCGGCGACTGGGAGATCAAGGGTCGGGCGATCGACTTCTGATCTGAATAAAAGCCTATTGATCCGCGCACATGATAGGAATATGTTCCCTTCATGCGCAATCACCCTTCCCACACCACGACTTTCATTCTGCTGGCCCTGCTGGGCACGCTCCTGGCTGGCCCGACCAGCGTCGCCGCCGAAAAGATCGCCGGCCCGGTGGCAGCCGAACTGATCCGGGTGATCGACGGAGACACGGTGCTGGTCAGCGCCATGCCGTGGCCGGACCATCACGTGACGACCTATGTGCGGCTGCGCGGCATCGATGCGCCGGAACTGAAATCGCGCTGTCCGGCAATCCGCAGTGCGGCGGAGCAGGCCCAGTCGACGCTCACAAACCTGCTGAACGCCTCCCCCGTCGTCGCGCTCACCGACATTTCCGGTGACAAGTATTACGGCCGCGTCGTCGCGGCGCTCATGCTTGCCGACGGCAGCGATCCGGCCGAGGCATTGCTCTCCGCCGGTCTGGTCGATCCCTACCGGGGCGGACGAAAGAAGGCCGCCGCTTGCTCCTGAGCAGCTGCCATGCACAAGCGCCGGCTGTCGATGGTTGGTGGACAGGGATGACCACATCGTCTTCAATCGCGCTTCTGCCGAATTAACCGTCGAGAGCCCCATCGCGAACCCGCTTGCCAAGCTGCTGATTCTGTCTCTCCTGCTCCTTCCGCCCGAGGCCGCCGAAGCCGAGGCGGCAGCGTCGGACTTTCCGCTCAGCCTTGCGGCAGGGCGCACCTGCAAGCAGGTGGCGAGCTGCGCCGAGGCGGTGGAGCTGTGGTGCAGCGGCTACCGCCGCGCTGATGCCGACGGCGACGGCATTCCTTGCGAAAACATCTGCCACTCGCGCGCCGAAGTCGACCAGATCCGCAGCGCGGTCGGCTGTTGAGGGTCTGAACGCAAAAGGCCCCTCCGGATGAGCGGAGAGGCCTTGCGGATTGCAGTGGCAGGACCGATCAGGCGATCTTGTTCTGCCGGTTGGCGATCAGGTCGTCGACGACGCCCGGATCGGCCAGCGTCGAGGTATCGCCCAGCGCGCCGAAATCGTCCTCGGCAATCTTGCGCAGGATGCGGCGCATGATCTTGCCGGAGCGGGTCTTGGGCAGGCCGGGGGCGAACTGGATCTTGTCCGGCGTCGCGATCGGTCCGATTTCCATGCGCACGTGCTTCACCAGCTCCTGGCGCAGGGCGTCGTCACCGTCATGCTCCGCCATCAGCGTGACATAGCAGTAGATGCCCTGGCCCTTGACCGGATGCGGATAGCCGACGACCGCGGCTTCCGAGACGAAATGGTGCGACACGAGTGCCGATTCCACTTCGGCCGTGCCCAGACGATGGCCCGACACGTTGAGCACGTCATCGACGCGGCCGGTGATCCAGTAGTAGCCGTCCTCGTCGCGGCGGCAGCCGTCACCGGTGAAGTATTTGCCCTTGTAGGTGGAGAAATACGTCTCGGCAAAGCGATGGTGATCGCCGTAGATCGAGCGGGCCTGGCCCGGCCAGCTGTCGGTGATGCAGAGATTGCCGTCGGTCGCACCTTCGAGCACGTTGCCCTCGTTGTCGACCAGCTGCGGCTTGATGCCGAAGAACGGCAACGTGGCCGAACCCGGCTTCAGGTCGGTCGCGCCCGGCAACGGCGAAATCAGGATGCCGCCCGTTTCCGTCTGCCACCAAGTATCGACGATCGGCGACTTCTGCTCGCCGACGACGTTGTAATACCATTCCCAGGCTTCCGGATTGATCGGCTCGCCGACCGAGCCGAGCAGACGCAGCGACGAGCGCGAGGAGCGCTTGACGAACTGGTCGCCGGCACCCATCAGCGAACGGATCGCGGTCGGCGCGGTGTAGAAGATATTGACCTTGTGCTTGTCGATCACTTCCCAGAAACGACCCTGATCGGGGAAGTTCGGGACGCCTTCGAACATCAGCGTGGTCGCGCAATTCGCGAGCGGGCCGTAGACGATGTAGGAATGGCCGGTGACCCAACCCACGTCCGCGGTGCACCAGTAGATTTCGCCGTCCTTGTAGTCGAAGACGTATTCATGCGTCATCGAGGCATAGACGAGATAGCCGCCGGTGGTGTGCACGACGCCCTTCGGCTTGCCGGTCGAGCCGGAGGTGTAGAGGATGAACAGCGGATCTTCCGCCTTCATCTTGACCGGCGGGCAGTCCGGCTTCGCCTTGGCGGTTTCCTCGTGATACCAGAGGTCGCGGCCCGGCGCCCAGCCGATCTTGCCGCCGGTGCGGCGCACGACGAGAACCTTGTTGACGATCACGTACTGCTTGGCGGCGATGTCGATCGCGGTGTCGGTGTTTTCCTTGAGCGGAACCGGCTTGCCGCCGCGCAGGCCCTCGTCGCAGGTGATGACGAAGGTCGATTCACAGTCGACGATACGGCCGGCAAGCGCGTCCGGAGAGAAGCCGCCGAACACCACAGAGTGGATCGCGCCGATACGGGCGCAGGCCAGCATCGCATAGGCAGCTTCCGGGATCATCGGCATGTAGATGGTGACGCGGTCGCCCTTCTTGACGCCCTGGTCCTTCAGCACGTTCGCCAGGCGGCAGACATTGTCATACAGCTGGTTGTAGGTGATCTTCTTGTCGATATAGGGGTTGTCGCCTTCCCAGATGATCGCGGTGCGTTCGCCGTGGGTTTTCAGGTGACGGTCGATGCAATTGTAAGAGACGTTGGTGAGGCCGTCCTCATACCACTTGATCGACACCTTGCCCTTGAAACTGGTGTTCTTCACCTTGGTATAGGGCTTGAACCAGTCGATCCGCTTGCCATGCTTGTCCCAGAACTTGTCCGGGTTTTCGATGCTTTCCTCGTACCATCTCAGGTACTTGTCCTTGTCGATCAGGGCACGGCTCTTCGCCGACTTGAGCACCGGATACTTCTTGGCTGACATGAACACCTCCTCATGTTGACGCGCCAACTATTCTACAGGCCGCAGGCACTCCTCCCGAGACCTCTGTGCCTCATTCATAGCAGCTAAAGACGCTACAGCAATTAGACAAAGGTCATTCTCAAGCAGACGAATTGCATTCCTCCCCTTTTGGAGCTATATAGCGCTTGATTTCCGGAAATTGTGGTTGAGACCCACGGCCCGCGGCTCCCGGCGCGGACGCAGAGAAGGATTGTTTCCATGGCTCAGACATTGCTCATGCCGAAGGCGACGGCCGTATGGCTTGTCGACAACACCGCGCTGTCATTCGACCAGATTGCGCAGTTCTGCAAGCTTCACCCGCTGGAGGTGAAGGCGATCGCAGACGGCGAAGCAGCGCAGGGCATCAAGGGTCTCGATCCGATCGCCACCGGCCAGCTGTCGCGCGACGAGATCGCCAGGGCCGAGAAGGATGTCAACCACAAGCTGAAGCTCTCCGAGCCGAAGGTGCGCGTTCCCGACAGCAAGCGCCGCGGCCCGCGCTATACCCCGGTCTCCAAGCGCCAGGACCGTCCGAACGCCATTCTCTGGCTGGTCCGCAACCACCCGGAACTAAAGGATGCGCAGATCTCGCGCCTCGTCGGCACCACCAAGTCGACCATCGAGCAGATTCGCGATCGCACCCACTGGAACTCGACGAACCTGACGCCGATGGACCCGGTCACGCTCGGCCTCTGCAGCCAGATCGATCTCGACATGGAAGTGGAAAAGGCCTCCAAGGGCCGTCCGCTGCCGACCGCCGCCGAACTCGGCGCCACCCTGCAGGCAGCGAGCGACACCGAACATCTCAACCTCGGCTACCGCGACGAGGAAGAGAAGGAAATCGACGCGAATGCCGTCTTCGCCAAGCTGAAATCGCTGAAGTCGGATCGCGCGGATGACGAGGACGACGATCGCTTCTGATCCTCGCCGAACGACATGAAAAAAGCCCCGGTCAGTCGCCTGACCGGGGCTTTTCTTTGTTTAGCGTTACTTGGCCATGCCGTGCTGCTTCAGCACGTCGGTGATCTCTTCGAGGATCGCCGGATCATCGATGGTCGCCGGCATTTTCCACGGCATGCCGTCGGCGATCTTCTGCATCGTGCCGCGCAGGATCTTGCCCGAACGGGTCTTGGGCAGGCGTTCGACCTTCATCACGTTCTTGAAGGCGGCGACCGGGCCGATCTCGTCGCGCACCAGTTGGACGATCTCCCGCTCGATCACCTTGAAATCGCGATTCACATTGTGCTTCAGCACCAGGAAACCGCAGGGAATCTGCCCCTTGAGTTCGTCGGCAATGCCGATGACCGCGCATTCGGCGACATCGGGATGCATGGCGCAGACTTCCTCCATGGCGCCGGTCGACAGGCGATGGCCGGCACAGTTGATGATGTCATCGGTGCGCGCCATGACATAGACATAGCCGTCCTCATCAACGATGCCGGCATCGGCGGTCTTGTAGTAGCCCGGGAACTCCTCGAGGCAGGACGAGCGAAACCGCTCGTCGGCATTCCAGAAGGTGACGAGGCAGCCGGGCGGAAGCGGCAGCTTGACGACGATGTTGCCGAGCGTGCCGCGCGGCACCGGATGACCCGCATCGTCCAGCACCTCGATCGCATAGCCCGGCATGGCCACGGCCGGCGAACCGTATTTCACCGGAAGCAGGCCGAGACCGGCTGGGTTCGCGGCGACCGGCCAGCCGGTTTCCGTCTGCCACCAGTGGTCAATGACCGGGACATTGAGGATCTTCTCGGCCCATTTGATGGTTTCCGTGTCGGCACGCTCGCCGGCGAGGAAGAGGGCGCGCAGGCCGGAGGTATCGTGCTTGCGCGCGAACTCGCCGTCCGGATCGTCCCGGCGAATGGCGCGGAAGGCGGTCGGGGCGGTGAACAGCGTCTTGACGTCGTGATCAGCCACGACACGCCAGAACGTGCCGGCATCCGGCGTTCCGACCGGCTTGCCCTCGAACAGGATGGTTGTATTGCCGGTCAGCAGCGGGCCATAGACGATGTAGGAATGACCGACGACCCAGCCGATGTCGGACGCGGCCCAGAAGACCTCACCCGGCTTCACGCCGTAGATGTTTTCCATCGTCCAGGCGAGCGCCACCATATGGCCGCCATTGTCGCGAACCACGCCCTTCGGCTGGCCGGTCGTGCCCGATGTGTAGAGGATGTAGAGCGGATCGGTTGCGGCGACGGGTTCGCAGGCGACCTCGGTGCCGTTGACCTTCTCGACTTCCACGGCCTTCGCCAGATCGACGTCGCCATGTTCGTAGCGAAGCGGCGCATGCAGCTGGTCGCGCTGCAGGACGAAGGAATATTGCGGCTTGACCTGGGCCATGTCGATGGCGTGGTCGAGAAGCGGCTTGTAGGGAACGACCCGGCCCGGCTCCAGCCCGCAGCTGGCGCTGATGACGGCCTTGGCATTGCAGTCGTCGATGCGGGTGGCCAGCTCGTGGGCCGCGAAGCCGCCGAAAACCACGGAATGGATAGCGCCGATGCGGGCGCAGGCCAGCATGGAGAAAACGGCTTCCGGAATCATCGGCATGTAGATGATGACGCGGTCGCCCTTGCTGATGCCATGGTTCTTCAGCACCGCGGCGATCGCTTTGACCTCGATCAGCACCTCGTCATAGGTGAAGCTCTGCTTCGCCCCGGTCATCGGGCTGTCGTAGATGATGGCCTTCTGCGTGCCGCGGCCGGAGGCCGAATGGCGGTCGAGACAGTTGTGGCAGGTATTGGTCTCTGCGCCCGCGAACCAGCGCCCATAGACGCCGGCCTCTCCATCGAACACCTTGTCGGCGGGCTTGAACCAGTCCAGCTTTTCCGCCTGAGCGGTCCAGAATGCCTCGGGATCACCCATCCACGATTGATAGGTTTCCAGATACTTGCCTTGCATGAATTCCTCCCGATGCGACGCGAGACTATTGACAGTTTTGTCGCAATACTAAGGACCGGGCGGGCATTAGGAAAGTGAGACGAAAGCGGTATGCCCGCCGAGGTGGCGGGCAGGGACAGCGCAAATCCTATGAACGCGTGCGATCAGCGCGAACCGAAGATCGCCGAACCCACCCGGACGCTGGTCGCGCCAAAGCCGATGGCCGTCTCGAAATCGCCGGACATGCCCATCGACAGCTTGTCCACGCCGTTCTCCGCCGCGAGCCTGGCCAGCAGCGCGAAATGCGGGCCGGGATTTTCGTCTGCCGGCGGGATGCACATCAGGCCTTCGACGGCCATGCCGATTTCGCCCCGGCACAGCGTGAGGAAGGCCGCGACATCGTCCGGTGCGATCCCCGCCTTCTGCGGTTCCAGCCCGGTATTGACCTGCACATAGAAGCGCGGCGTACGGCCCTGGCGCTTTGCCTCGTCCGAGAGGGTCCGGGCGATCTTTTCCCGATCGACCGTCTCGATGACATCGAACAGGGCCACAGCGTCGGCCGCCTTGTTGGATTGCAGCGGACCGATCAAATGCAGTTCGATACCGCCTGTCTCCTGCTTCAGTTCAGGCCATTTGCCCTGCGCCTCCTGTACACGGTTCTCGCCGAAGATCCGCTGTCCGGCGGCGATCACGGGACGGATATGCTCGGCGTCGAAGGTCTTGGAAACCGCGACCAGCTGGACGGAATCCGGCTCACGACCCGCCTCGGCCGCAGCCTTGTTCACCCGTGTGCGCACATCGGCCAGTCTCTGTTCGATCGTCATGCCTGTATCCATCCATAGTCTGTCATCAGGAGCATCATCGCCCGGGCCTTCGCTGCAAGGCAAGCACGTCCGAAACGATGATTACATCATGCCTTCTAACAGCGACTGGCAAATCGCCGCAATGGCCTCGAAAACTTGACGCTTGGCCGGTTTCGTGGTGAAGGTCGGCGCATCCTTCCTAGCTATTCCGGAAATGCGAAATATGGCCACCGAACGTTACAATCCGCGCGATGCCGAGCCACGCTGGCAGGCGAAATGGTCCGAAGCAGGCGTCTTCGTTACCGACAACAACGACAAGCGCGAAAAGTACTACGTCCTCGAGATGTTCCCCTATCCGTCGGGCCGCATCCATATGGGTCATGTGCGCAACTATGCGATGGGCGACGTGGTCGCGCGCTACAAGCGCGCCCGCGGCTACAACGTGCTGCACCCCATGGGTTGGGACGCTTTCGGCATGCCGGCGGAAAACGCCGCCATGCAGAACAGGGTCCACCCGAAGGAATGGACCTACCAGAACATCGCCACCATGCGGGGCCAGCTGAAGTCGATGGGCCTGTCGCTCGACTGGTCGCGCGAGTTCGCTACCTGCGACGTCGAATACTACCACCGCCAGCAGTACCTCTTCCTCGACATGATGGAGAAGGGCCTGGTCTACCGCAAGCAGTCGAAGGTCAACTGGGACCCGGTCGACCATACCGTGTTGGCCAACGAACAGGTCATCGAAGGCCGCGGCTGGCGCTCCGGCGCGCTCGTCGAGCAGCGCGAGCTGACCCAGTGGTTCTTCCGGATCACCGACTTCAGCCAGGACCTGCTCGACGCGCTCGACACGCTCGACCAGTGGCCGGAAAAAGTGCGGCTGATGCAGAAGAACTGGATCGGCCGCTCGGAAGGCCTGACGCTGCGTTGGGAGATTGCCGGCGAAGCCCCAGCCGGACATTCCGAGATCACCGTCTACACGACCCGTCCCGACACGCTGTTCGGCGCCTCCTTCCTGGCGATCGCCGCCGACCATCCGCTGGCCAAGGCGGTTGCCGAAGGCAATGCCGAGATCGCCGCCTTCTGCGACGAGTGCCGCCGCGCGGGCACGTCGCTGGCCGCGCTGGAGACGGCTGAGAAGAAGGGCATGGATACTGGCGTCAAGGTTCGCCATCCTTTCGACGCGTCGTGGGAGCTGCCGGTCTATGTCGCCAATTTCGTCCTGATGGACTACGGCACGGGCGCGATCTTCGGCTGCCCGTCGGGCGACCAGCGCGACCTCGATTTCGCCCGCAAATACGACCTGCCGGTCGTGCCGGTGGTGATGCCGAAGGACGGCGATGAGGCGACCTTTACGGTCGGCGACACGGCCTATGACGGCGACGGCGTGATGATCAACTCGCGCTTCCTCGACGGCCTGGACACGGAAGAGGCCTTCAAGGTGGTCGCCGACCAACTCTCGGCGAAGACCCTCGGCAATATGCCGCAGGGCGAACGCAAGGTGCAGTTCCGCCTGCGCGACTGGGGAATTTCCCGCCAGCGCTATTGGGGTTGCCCGATCCCGGTCATCCATTGCGAGGTCTGCGGCGTCGTTCCCGTGCCGAAGAAGGACCTGCCGGTCAAGCTGCCCGACGACGTGACCTTCGACGTGCCCGGCAATCCGCTCGACCGCCATGCCACCTGGCGCCACGTGGCCTGCCCGCAATGCGGCAAGGATGCCCGTCGTGAGACGGACACGATGGACACCTTCGTCGATTCGAGCTGGTACTTCGCCCGGTTTACCGCCCCGCACGAGGATCTGCCGACCGTTCCGGCGATCGCCGACCACTGGCTGCCGGTCGACCAGTATATCGGCGGCATCGAGCATGCGATCCTGCACCTGCTCTATTCGCGCTTCTTCACCCGCGCCATGCGCGAGACCGGCCACGTGAACCTGAGCGAACCCTTCAAGGGTCTGTTCACCCAGGGCATGGTCGTGCACGAGACCTACAAGCTGGGCTCGGGCGCGCACGGCCAGTGGGTGGCTCCGGCCGAAATTCGCATCGACGAGGTCGATGGCGCGCGGCGCGCGGTCTTGCTCGAAACCGGCGAGGAAGTGACGATCGGCTCGATCGAGAAGATGTCGAAGTCGAAGAAGAACGTCGTCGACCCGGATGACATCATCGCCTCCTATGGCGCCGACACCGCCCGCTTCTTCGTGCTGTCCGACTCGCCGCCTGATCGCGACGTTATCTGGTCGGAGGCCGGCGTTGAGGGAGCGCATCGTTTTGTCCAGCGCGTCTGGCGCCTGATTTCGGAAGCCTCCGAGGCAATGTCCCCGGTTGCCGCGAATCCGGCTAAAGAGGGCGCTGCCCTTGCCGTATCCCAGGCTGCGCATCGGACACTCGCCGCCGTTCAGGGCGATTACGACAAGCTGGCCTTCAACAAGGCTGTGGCCCGCATCTATGAACTCGTCAACGCGCTCGCCGGACCACTCACGGACGTCGCCAGCGGCAAGGCCGATGCGGCAATGGTCGCCGCCGTCAAGAATGCCGCCGAGATCCTGATCCAGTTGATCAGCCCGATGACGCCGCACCTGGCGGAAGAATGCTGGCGGGTTATCGGTCGGGAGGGCCTGGTCGCAAAGGCCGCCTGGCCCATTTTCGAGGCCGATCTGGTCCAGCTTGACGAGGTCATCATGCCGGTTCAGGTCAACGGCAAGAAGCGTGCTGAATTGACAATCAGCCGCGACGCGGATCAAGATGCGGTGAAGAACGCGGTTCTCGCACTCGACACCGTGAAAGCTGCCCTGAACGGGCAGGCTCCGAAGAAGATCATCGTCGTTCCGTTGAGGATTGTGAACATTGTCGTCTGACCCCGTCCGCGTACCGGTTCGCCGGACCAGCCTGCTGCTTTGCCTCGGCCTGACGACGCTCCTGGCTTCATGCCAGGTGCGTCCGCTCTACGACGACACCGCAGCGACGCGCGAAAATCTCGGCGCGATCGCCTATTCGGATGCTGATGATCGCGTCGAACTGGAAGTGCGCAATCAGCTCGTCTTCATGACTGGCGGAGGGGCAGGGGAACCGGCAACGCCGCAGTACCGGGTCGATCTCAAGGTCGAATCCGACGTCACCGGCGTGCTGCTCGAGCAGTCTTCCGACACAGCCACGGCCGGCCGCATCACCGTTTCCGCGGATTATACGCTGGAGCGGGTGGCGGACGGCACAGTGCTCAAGGCAGGACATCGCCAGGCGGTATCCCTGGTCGATTTCCCGACGCAGCAGTTTGCCAAGCTCCGAGCCGTGCGCGACGCAGAGAACCGCGCTGCCCGCGAGCTTGCCGAACTGATCCGCGCCGATCTCGCCATGGTTCTCGGGCGCTGAGGGCGCCCGAGCGATGACGGAAGTCAAATCCCACGAATTCGAAGGCTTTCTGCAGAAGTCGGTGCGGTTCTACCGTATCTTCGTAATCTATGGCCCCGACCGCGGCCTCGTCGCCGAGCGGGCGTCGCAGATTGCCGGCACCACCGGCATCGATCTTTCCGACAGCTTTGCCCTGATCCGCCTCGATGTCGGCGATATCACCAGCGATCCGGGGCGGCTGATGGATGAGGTCAACTCGTTTGGCCTGTTTGGCGGCGACAAGCTCGTGTGGATCCGCGGCGCGGCCAACGAGAAAGCATTGGTCGACGGCCTGCAGTTCATGGCTGAAAAGCCTCCGGAGAACTGCACGGTCATCATCGAGGCCGGCGACCTGAAGAAAGGCTCGGCGCTGCGCAAGGCGGCGGAACCGTCGCGCACCGTGGCGATCATTCCCTGTTACCAGGACGACGCCAAGGCGCTCAACGCGCTGATCGACACGGAACTATCGGCAGGCGGGCAACGCATTACCCCTGCTGCCCGCGAGTTGCTGGCGGAATCGCTCGGTGGCGACCGCATCGCCTCCCGCAACGAGATCCGCAAACTGCTGCTCTACTGCCTGCATGAACCGATGATCGATGAGCAGCATGTCACGGACATCATCGGCGATGCGAGCGCAATTTCGACCGACGAGGTGGTTGACGCTGTGCTGAGCGGCGAGCCCGACGCCTTCCTCCACGCGATCCAGAAGATCGTCACCTCGAAGACGCCGGTGTTTCTCGTCCTGCAGTCGTGCATGCGTCAGTTCCAGCAGCTCGAGCTGATGCGGATCGAGATGGAAGAGCGTCAGCAGCAGGCGGGCCAGGTGATGCAGACGCTGGGACGGGGCATTCATTTCCGCCGCAAGCCGATTATCGAACGGGCCCTGCGCAACTGGACGTCCAGGGACCTGGGCCGCGAGGCGAGCCGCATCCAGTCGACCATCCTGCAGACGCGTCAGAAGGCGGCTCTGGAGGATAATCTGGCCATGCAGACGCTGCTTTCGACCACACTGCAATCGGCGCGACGCAACCGTCGCGCCTGACGACCATCAGCCACGGCCTTCGAGAAGGCGGCAGATCTCTTCCAGCTGCTCAAGGGTCTTGTAGGCGATCTTGATCTGCCCGCCGCTGCCCTTGTGGTTGATCGCAACCGCCAGGCCCAGGCGATCCGCCAGGCTGCGCTCAAGAGCGACAGTATCGGAATCCTTGGCCTCGCGCGGTTCGGCCGGAGGCGCGTTCTGCGCCTTGATATGGGTCTGGGCGAGCTTTTCCGCATCGCGTACAGAAAGCCCCTTGGCGGCGATCGTCTTGGCGAGCGTGACGGGATCCGGCGTCGAGACCAGTGCCCGCGCATGGCCCGCCGACAGGCTTCCTTCAGCCAGCATGTCGCGCACCGGTTCCGGCAGCTTCAGCAGGCGAAGGCTGTTGGCGACGTGACTGCGGCTCTTGCCGATGATCTCGCCGAGATCGTTCTGCGTATAACCGTGTTCGGCGATCAGCTGCTCATAGCCGAGCGCTTCTTCCAGCGGATTAAGGTCGGCGCGCTGGACGTTCTCGACGATCGCCAGTTCGAGCGCGGTGCGGTCATCCACGTCGCGGACGATAACCGGGATTTCGACCAAACCCGCAAGCTGCGCCGCCCGCCAGCGTCGTTCGCCGGCTATGATCTCAAAGCGACCCTTCTCGCGCGTGCGCACGACCACCGGCTGGACGATGCCATGCTGACGGATCGAACCGGCCAGATCCTGAAGTTCCGCCTCATCGAAGTAGCGGCGGGGATTTTTCGGGTTGCGAGCGACGAACTCGATCGGCACGGTGCGGTCAGGATTGACGCTCGGCCGGCTCTCGCCGACCGGCAAGGGCTGGTCCATTTCACCGATCAGCGCAGCCAATCCCCGGCCAAGCCGCCGCTTGGAAAGATCGTCACTCATACATTATACTCCATAACTTATTAACGCAGGCAATCACGCTGCCTTGCGCTGTCTTTCCCGCTGGATGACCTCGGAAGCCAGTTGCAAATAGGCCTGGCTGCCGGCGCATTTCAGATCGTAGAGGATCGCCGGCTTGCCATAGGAGGGCGCTTCCGAAACCCGAACGTTTCGTGGAATGAGGGTCGCATAGACCTTCTCACCCAGATGCGTGCGCACATCATTGACAACCTGCTGCGCGAGATTGTTGCGCGCGTCGAACATGGTGAGCACGATGCCCTGAATATCGAGCGTCGGATTAACCGTCTGGCGAACCTGGCTAATGGTCTCCAACAACTGGCTGAGGCCCTCGAGCGCGAAGAATTCGCATTGCAGCGGCACCAGGACGGAATGGGCCGCGGCCATGGCATTCATGGTCAGCAGATTGAAGGATGGCGGGCAATCGACGAGAACGTAGCTAAAGCGGCGCGCCTCATCCGTATTGAGCGCCTTCCGCAGCCGGAAGACACGATCGGCCTGCTGGGAAATTTCCATCTCGAAACCAAGCAGATCGAGTGTCGACGGCACGATGGCAAGATTGGGCACCGCCGTTTCCAGCGCCGCCTCGGCCACCGAGTGAGTGCCGATCAGGACGTCATAGGAAGACAGCTTGCGGTCCCGGCGGTCGATCCCCAGGCCCGTGCTGGCATTGCCCTGTGGGTCCAGATCGACGATCAGCACCCGCTCTCCAATCGCCGCAAGCGCTGTAGCCAGATTGATGGCGGTGGTCGTCTTGCCGACGCCACCCTTCTGGTTGGCAATGGTAATGATCCGGTTCTTCTCGACAGTCATTCCGCACCTTGCGCTGGTTGACTTCTGCGCCGCACATTCGCCAGCTCCAGTATCACGGAGTCGGTCTCGATGGCGCTTCTGTGTATTAACAGATCGAAGTCCCAGCCACCACGCGCTTTATCGATTTCCGTCTGGTAATCCCGACCTTTGTGGAAGAAACAGCGCAGGGACGGATTGCGTTGCGCCCATGGCTCGGAAAACGCCAGAAGCTGGTTCAGATCCGCGAGAGCGCGCGCTGAAATCGCGTCACAATCCAGCAATTTCGTTTGCGCTTCCTCGATGCGGACCGGGTGCACGGCGGCACGTGCGCCGGTTTCCGCAATCGCCATCCGTAGGAAACTCGCCTTCTTGTTGTTGCTTTCGACAAGATCGACCCAGCCTCGCCCGCTCTCCGTCAGGAGAATGGCAGTGATGATGCCGGGAAAGCCGCCACCGCTGCCAAGATCGACCCAATGTTTCGGGTCCGGAGCAATTTTGAAGATCTGGGCGCTGTCGGCGATATGGCGCTGCCAGAGATCGGCCTTGGTCGAGGGAGCCACCAGATTGATGGTCGCCGCCCATTTCTGGAAGAGACTCGCAAAACGTTCGAGTTTTTCGAGGGTTTCACGTGAAACGTTTATCCCGATGTCATGCGCCTTCATGCTCATCCTGTCTTGCGAAATGGTTCGTTCTTGCGCAGATGAGCAATCAGCAGGGAGATTGCCGCAGGGGTCATCCCATTGATCTTCTTGGCCTGAGCCACGGACCACGGCTTCGCCGCGCCGAGTTTCTGCTTCAACTCGTTGGAAAGACCGGGAAGTGCGCCGTAATCGAAATCCAGCGGGATTCGCCGGTCCTCCTCCCGCTGGACATCAACAATGTCCGAAGTTTGCCGTTCAATGTAGCCGGCATAAAGCGCATCGATAGAAACGCCCGCGGCAACGCGTTCCGGCACGTCACCCAACTCCGGCCACAAACGGCAGAGCCGATCCCAGTCGACGTCAGGATAGGACAGCAGCTCCCGTGCCGAGCGGCGCTTTCCATCCTGATTGACGGCAATCCCAGCGCCCGCGGCCTCGTTCGGGGTTACGGTGACGGATTCCAGCCGTTCGTAGACCGAAAGCCGCTGCGCCTGGTAGACGGAGAAACGCTCGGCCCGAGCGCTGCCAACGCAGCCGATTTCCATCCCCAAAGGGGTCAACCGCATGTCCGCATTGTCGGCACGCAACGTAAGCCTGTATTCCGCTCTCGAGGTAAACATCCGATAGGGCTCTGTCACCCCGGAGCTTGTCAGATCGTCGATCATCACGCCGATATAGGACTGCGTACGGCTGAACACCACGCCTTCACCGCCACCGGCCAGGCGGGCCGCGTTGATCCCCGCTACAAGCCCCTGCGCGGCCGCCTCTTCATACCCCGTGGTTCCATTGATCTGTCCCGCCAGGAACAGACCGGGCAACTTCGTCACCTCCAGAGTCGGTCGCAGCTCGCGCGGATCAACGTAATCATACTCGATGGCATAGCCGCACTGCAAAATGCGCACTTTTTCCAGACCGGGTATGGTGCGGATATAGGCATCCTGCACCTCTTCCGGAAGCGATGTAGAAATTCCGTTGGGATAGACAGTATCGTCGTCCAGCCCTTCAGGTTCCAGGAAGATCTGATGACCGTCCCGGTCGCCAAAACGCATGATCTTGTCTTCGATCGACGGACAATATCGAGGGCCGACGCCTTCAATTTGTCCAGAATACATGGCCGACCGATGAATATTGTCGCGAATGACCTTATGGGTCGCATCCGTCGTGCGCGTAATACCGCAACTGATCTGCGGTGTCTCGATGCGATCCGTCATAAAGGAAAATGGTATCGGATCCGAATCGGCTTCCTGCTTGTCAAGCGAGGACCAGTCGATGGTCTTTCCGTCGAGCCTTGCGGGCGTGCCGGTCTTCAACCGCCCCATGGAAAGCTCGGCCGCGCGGAGCACCGCACTTAACCCAAGGGAAGGGGGCTCGCCAACGCGTCCCGCCGGAATCTTGCGGTCCCCGATGTGGATCAAACCCCGAAGGAATGTACCGCTGGTCAGAACCACCGCCCTACATGGGATTTCCCGGCCATCGCCCAAGCCTACGGAGCTTAACGCTCCAGCGGCGTCGCGGCCGAACGAAACAGCGTCACCCTCGATGACAGAGATCCCGGGCTGTTCAGCGAGCACGGCCTGGACTGCGTTGCGATAGAGCTTGCGGTCCGCCTGGGTCCGGGGGCCCCAGACCGCAGGGCCCTTGCGCCGATTGAGCATGCGGAACTGTATGCCGCCAAGATCGGCGGCGCGGCCCATGATCCCGTCCAGCGCATCAATTTCGCGCACGAGGTGGCCCTTGCCAAGGCCGCCGACCGCCGGATTGCAGGACATGACGCCGATGGTGTCGGCACGGTGTGTGATCAGCGCGACGTGCGCGCCCATGCGCGCTGCCGCGCTTGCGGCTTCGGAGCCGGCATGACCACCGCCGATGATGACGACGTCAAAGGATTCGCCTGTCATTTTCATTTCCTCCACCGTTCAGGAACGACGCAGGCGTCGTCCGTTTCGGCAGCGTTGTTTCACGTGAATCACTTGCCGACGCAGAATTCCGAGAAGATCTTCCCGAGCAGCATCTCTACATCGATCCGCCCGGTGATCCGCCCGAGGTCGTCCGACGCGCGGCGTAGATGCTCCGCGCGGATCTCCAGGCCAAGGTCATTTCGCTCAATTGCCTGTCGGACTTCCTCGATTGCGTCGCGAAGTTGCTGTCCATGCCTCAGACGGCTCGGAATCGCAAGGGAAAACGTTCCGACCTTGTCTTCCACGCGAGAAAGCACGCGAGCCTTGAGATCGGCAATCCCATAACCCGTCGCACTGGAGATCAGCGTATCCGTTTTCGGTTTCGTATCCGAATCGGTCAGCAGGTCTGCCTTGGTGGAGACCTGAATGACGTCCATACCCTCCGGCACATCGACAAAATCATCCGGCGACGTCGATTCGGCAAGCGACAGAACAAGGTCCGCCTCTTCCATCTTGCCAAGCGCGCGCCGAATCCCCTCCCGCTCGATGGGCTCGCTGGTCTCACGGATGCCGGCCGTGTCATAGAAGTGAACCGCATAACCTCCGATATCGAGCTCGCAATGCAGGATATCGCGTGTGGTACCTTCGTATTCGGTCACGATGGCGACATCTCTTCCTGCCAAAGTATTGAGAAGACTGGATTTTCCGGAATTCGGACGGCCGGCGATGACGACCTTGAAGCCATCGCGGATGATCTCGCCGGTCTTCAGGTCCTCCAGGGCCTTCTCCAGCTCCGCAAGAAAGGCCCGCATATCGCCCCAGATACGGTCGGATACGGCACCGGGGATGTCCCCTTCATCGGAAAAGTCGAGTTCAGCCTCGATCAGTGCCCGGGCGTCGATCAGCTTGCCGCGCCAGGCCTCATAGATGGCCGACAGGTGGCCCGAACTCTGTTCGACGGCCAGACGGCGCTGCATCTCCGTATCCGCCACCAGCAGGTCGGAGAGACCCTCTATCTCGACCAGATCGAGCTTACCGTGCTCGAAGGCGCGCCTGGAAAACTCGCCAGCTTCGGCCATGCGGCAATTGTCAAAGGAACCCAGTTCCTCAAGCACTGCGCGGACGAGCGCCCGACCGCCGTGAAGCTGCAGCTCGAGGCAATCCTCGCCGGTGAACGAGTGGGGTGCTGGAAACCACAGCACCAGAGCCTGGTCCAGCATCAGACCGTTGCGGGAGCGAATCGAACACAAGGCTGCACGGCGAGGCGCAGGCAGATCTCCCGCCAACTCCCGGCAGATGGCGCCCGCCGACGCACCGCTGACGCGCACAATGGCGACCCCTGAGGGCAGGGCACCGGACGACAGGGCAAAGATCGTTTCCCGGACGGGCAAGCGCATGGCTATCGACCTCATATCCGATTGCGGAGTTCGATACGGAAGCGAATCGAGCGGCGGTGTGAACCGCCGCTCGATCAAAATTCATAGACAGCCGGCAAGTCGCAGCTCAGGTGTTCATCGAATCGAAGAAGTCACCGTTGTTCTTGGTCTGCTTGAGCTTGTCGATGAGGAACTCAATCGCATCGGTGGTGCCCATCGGCGCGAGGATGCGCCGCAGCACGAAGATCTTCTGCAGATCCTGGCGCGGAACAAGCAGGTCTTCCTTGCGGGTACCCGACTTGAGGATATCCATCGCCGGGAAGATACGCTTGTCGGCGACCTTGCGGTCCAGCACGATTTCCGAGTTGCCGGTACCCTTGAATTCTTCGAAGATGACTTCGTCCATGCGGCTGCCGGTGTCGATCAGCGCCGTCGCAATGATCGTCAGCGAGCCGCCTTCCTCGATGTTACGCGCGGCGCCGAAGAAGCGCTTGGGGCGCTGCAGCGCGTTGGCGTCGACACCGCCGGTCAGGACCTTACCGGACGACGGCACAACCGTGTTGTAAGCGCGACCGAGGCGGGTGATCGAATCGAGCAGGATGACCACGTCGCGGCCGTGTTCGACGAGGCGCTTGGCCTTTTCGATTACCATTTCGGCGACCTGAACGTGGCGCACGGCCGGCTCGTCGAAGGTCGAGGAAACGACTTCGCCGCGCACGGAGCGCTGCATGTCAGTCACTTCTTCCGGACGTTCGTCGATCAGCAGGACAATGAGATAACATTCCGGATGGTTCGCCGTGATCGAATGGGCGATATTCTGCAGCAGAACGGTCTTACCGGTGCGTGGCGGCGCGACGATCAGGCCACGCTGACCCTTGCCGAGCGGCGCGACCAGGTCGATGACGCGAGCGGACAGATCCTTCGACGTCGGAACGTCGAGTTCCATCTTGAAGCGCTCGTTCGGATAGAGCGGCGTCAGGTTGTCGAAATGCACCTTGTGACGGATCTTTTCCGGATCCTCGAAATTGATCGTGTTGACCTTGAGCAGGGCGAAGTAGCGTTCGCCTTCCTTCGGCCCACGGATCGGACCTTCGACCGTATCGCCGGTCTTCAGCGAGAAGCGACGCAGCTGCGAGGGCGAGATGTAGATATCGTCCGGACCCGGAAGATAGTTCGCATTGGCCGAGCGCAAGAAACCGAAGCCGTCCTGCAGAACTTCGACCACGCCTTCGCCGATGATTTCGACATCCTGGCTGGCGAGCATCTTGAGGATCGCGAACATCAGCTCCTGCTTGCGCATCGTGCTGGCGTTTTCGACTTCCAGGGATTCGGCAAATGTCAGGAGATCGGTCGGCGATTTGCTTTTGAGTTCTTGTAGCTTCATTTCAGCCATGAAGAAGGACCACGTTCTTTATTTTTTTGGGGGAGGCGTGCTGGTTGAATTCAGTACGATCGCGAATGTCGCAAATGACGGAATGTTACGCACGCCGAGAAGATGAGATGCCGCGAAAATAGCGATTCAGCCTTTCGACCGCAAGGGAAAAGCAGAATCCGGCAAAAATAATGCCGGAGCGCCTGCCGTCCGGGAGTTTTCAGAACGGCTTGACGATCACCAGGATGACGATGACGATCATCAGAAGCGTCGGGACCTCGTTCATCAGTCGCCAGAAGCGCGCATCGCGGACATAGTCACCCCGCCCGAAGGACCGCACCGATTTGGCAAAGAAACCGTGCACCCCGGAAAGAGCGAGCACGGCCGCCAGCTTCGCATGCAGCCAGCCGCCCTGGAATCCGAACACCGTCCAGGCGATGTAGAGACCGAGCAGCCACGAAACCACCATGGCCGGGCCCATGATCACCTTGAGCAGACGTTCTTCCATCACACTGAAGGTGCGGGCCTGATCCGAATCGGGTTCACAATCCCCGTGGTAGATGAACAGCCGCGGCATGTAGAGCATACCCGCCATCCACGAGATGACCGCGATGACATGCAGCGCCTTGATCCAGGGATAGGCAGCATCGGCACCGAAAACGGCGATGGCCAGCGCAAGCGCGCCGAAGAACAGGACCGCCATTCCCGCCTTGACCGCCGCCTTGCGGCCGGCCGCAGCGCTTGTCTGCCGCTCCATCACCCTATCTCCCGAAGCTTCGCACGCGATCGACCAGCACCGTCACATGCGCGGGATCGGCCTGCGGCGTGATGCCATGGCCGAGATTGAAGATCAGCGGTCCATGGCCGAGCTTTTCCAGAATGCGGTCGATGCCTTCCTCCAGCGCCCGTCCGCCGGCGACGACGCGCATCGGATCGAGATTGCCCTGTACCGGGCCGTCCTTCTGCAGCTCGACGGCGAAATCGAGCGGTACCGCCCAGTCCAGCCCGATCGCATCGGCGCCCGTCTTCTGGCGATAATCGCGCAGCAGATAGCCGGCGCCCTTGGCGAAGGCGATGACCTTTGCAGCCGGCCTCTGCGCCTTGACCGAAGCGATGATGCGCGCCATCGGCCTTGTGCAATAGCGCTCGAACTCCACTTCGCCGAGCACGCCGGCCCAGGAATCGAAGATCTGCACCGCATCGGCGCCAGCGTCGATCTGGGCGACTAGATAGGTGGCCGACATATCCGAGAGCACATCGAGAAGATATTCGAACGCCTCCGGATGACGATAGGCAAACAGCCGGGCAGGGGCCTGATCGGGCGTGCCGTGTCCGGCGATCATGTAGGTGGCCACCGTCCAGGGCGCGCCACAGAAGCCCAGCAGCGTCGTCTCGTTCGGCAATTCCTTGCGCAGCCGTCGAACCGTTTCGATCACCGGTTCCAGATGCGCCATGAAGCCATCCGACGCGAGCTTGCGGATACCATCCGCATCGATCGGATCCATCTGGGGTCCATGCCCCTCGGTGAAGCGGACATTGCGCTGAAGCGCATCGGGAATGACGAGAATGTCCGAGAACAGGATGGCAGCGTCAAAGCCGTAGCGGCGGATCGGCTGCAGCGTTACCTCGACAGCGAAGTCGGGCGTGTAGCACAGATCGAGAAAGCTTCCGGCCCTGGCCCGCGTCTCACGATATTCCGGAAGATAGCGCCCTGCCTGCCGCATCAGCCAGATCGGTGGCGGCGTGATGGTCTTGCCACTCAGGACTTCGAGGATTTTCCGTTCGGTAGCGCTCAAGGCGTCAGCCCTCTTAAATAAAGAAAAGATAATTGAATCTTCTTCTATTTCTAAGAGTCTGTGACTATCAAGCATTAAACCCCATCCACAAGCGAACGCTCGATTCAGCGAGAGTCTGCAGCACGGTGGATAGGATTCGGGGGGGCGGTCGACGACATCGTGGAAAATCTCAAAATATCGAAGCGATTCATTCGCTTACCGGCCACCTGAAAATCTCGTTGCCTGTGGACAGACTGTGGAGAAATTCGGAGAGCTGCGGCTTCTTACCACAATCCACATGCGCGCAGGAAAGGGACCAGCACAGAGGCCGATGTGGATAAGTCGGCACTTTTCCGCTTGCCCTCAGGCCTTCGCCGCCGCTACCTCTCCTTGTCCCGATTTATCAACAGGCGGCCGAGAAGAACGTGGAGAACCGCAGAAACTTCTTTCATCTCCATCTGATTTCTGACTCGACGGGAGAGACTCTCATTTCCGCCGGTCGGGCCGCTGCCGCGCAATTCAAGTTTTCCAACGCGATCGAGCATGTCTATCCGCTGATCCGCTCGAAGCGTCAGCTGCTTCCCGTGCTCCAGGCGATCGACGAGGCGCCGGGCATCGTCCTCTATACGATCGTCGATCCGGATCTCGCCAACCTGCTCGAAACCACCTGCCGGGAAATGGGCGTGCCGAGCGTCAACGTGCTCGCCCCGGTGATCGAAAAATTCCAGACCTATCTCGGCGCGCCGTCGCGGGGCCGGGTCGGCGCCCAGCACGTGCTCAATGCCGAATATTTCGCCCGCATAGAGGCGCTCAACTTCACCATGGACCACGACGACGGCCAGGCGCCGGACGACTATGACGATGCCGACGTGGTCATCATCGGCATCAGCCGGACGTCGAAGACGCCGACCAGCATCTATTTGGCGAACCGCGGCATCAAGACGGCGAACATCCCGATCGTCGTCGGCGTGCCGCTGCCCGAAAGCCTGATGCGGGCCAAGCGCCCGCTGATCGTCGGCCTGATCGCCACCACCGACCGTATCTCCCAGGTGCGGGAAAACCGCGAGCTCGGATCGACGCCGGGCTACGACCGAAGCGATTACACCGACCGGGCGACCATCGCGGAGGAGCTGAAATATGCCCGCGCGCTGTGTGCCCGCAACAACTGGCCGATCATCGATGTGACGCGCCGCTCGATCGAGGAAACGGCCGCGGCCATCGTTGCCCTTCGGGTGAAGCTGCGTTAAGCCGATTCCAACGGATACACTGCTTCGGAGAATGCGATCGCCATGGCCGAAACGCTCGTGCTTGCCTCGGCGAGCCCATCACGCCGCATGCTGATGGAAAACGCCGGATTGAACTTCCAGGCCATTGCGGCGCAGATCGACGAAAGAGCCGTGGAGCGGGAGATCGAACATCGGGCCCTCGGACCGGGCGAGCTCGCGCTTGAGCTGGCGTCCAGCAAGGCGCTGGAGGTGAGTAGCCGTTTTCCGCATGCGCTCGTCATCGGCTGCGACCAGACCATGTCACTTGGATCGCAGGTCTTTCACAAGCCGGCGGATCGCGACGCGGCCCGCGCCAATCTCCGGCTGCTGCGGGGCAAGACCCATCGGCTGAACAGCGGCGTCGTTCTGGTGCGCGATGGGCGGGAGATCTGGAGGCACCTGTCGACGGCAGATCTCTCCATGCGCAAATTTTCCGACGCCTTCCTCGAAGACTACCTGGTCCGCTGCCGCGACGACGTGATGAAGAGCGTCGGCTGTTACCAGCTCGAAGGGATAGGAATCCAGCTATTCAATTCCATCTCCGGTGACTATTTCACCATTCTCGGATTGCCGCTTCTGCCGCTGCTGGGACAGTTGCGGATGCTCGGGGAGCTCGATGTCTGATTCACGTGAAACAATTAACCATCACGCCTTTGTCGTCGGCTACCCGATCAAGCACTCGCGCTCGCCGCTCATCCACGGCTACTGGCTGAAGACGCTCGGCATTGCCGGCGGCTACGAAAAGGTCGATGTCGCCCCGGAGGCCTTCGCCGATTTCATCGCAGGCCTGAAAAGCGGTGACCTACCTTTCTGCGGCGGTAACGTCACCATCCCGCACAAGGAAGCGGCTTACCGGCTGGCCGACGACACCGATGAACTGACCGATGAACTCGGTGCCGCCAATACGCTGTGGCTCGAAGACGGCAAGCTCAAGGCGACCAACACGGATGGCATCGGCTTCACCGCCAATCTCGACGACTGTCGTCCCGGCTGGGATCGCGGCGGAAGGGCCGTCGTGCTCGGCGCCGGCGGTGCAAGCCGGGCCATCATCCAGGCGTTGCGCGAGCGCGGCTTTTCCGAGATCCATGTCGTCAATCGCTCCCTCGACCGGGCGCAAGAACTGGCTGATCGCTTTGGACCGAAGGTGCACGCCCATGCCATGGCGGACCTCAACGAAGTGATGAGGAAGGCGGACTTCTTCGTCAACACTACGTCGCTCGGCATGGGCGGCGAGCCCGCGCCGCAACTGCCGTTCGATACCCTGGCCCCCGGCGCTGTGGTCACCGACATCGTCTATGTGCCGCTCAAGACATCCTTCCTTGAACAGGCGGAGAGGGTAGGGCTGACCACCGTTGACGGTCTCGGCATGCTCCTGCACCAGGCGGTCCCGGGATTCGAGAAGTGGTTCGGAAAACGACCTGTGGTCGATGACACCCTGCGCGCGCTGATCATCGCCGACATGGAGGCGCATGCATGATCGTGCTTGGCCTCACCGGATCGATCGGAATGGGAAAGTCGACGACGGCAGGACTGTTTGCCGAGCAAGGCATTCCGGTCAACGATGCGGACCGGGTCGTGCATGATCTCTATAGCGGCGAGGCCGTGGCGCCGATTAGAACGGCGTTTCCGGAAGCTGTGCGGGACGGCATCGTTGATCGCGCGGTGCTCGCGCAGACTCTGGCAAAGAATCCGGCTAAGTTCAGGGAGCTTGAGGCGATCGTCCATCCGTTGGTCCGGAAGCGTGAACGGCAGTTCCTCGAGGCGCAGCGGGTGGCTGGCGCCGACCTCGTCGTGCTCGACATTCCCTTGCTGTTCGAAACTGGCGGCCAGGAGCGGGTCGATCACATCGTCGTCGTCAGCTGCGATGCCGACATCCAGCGCAAGCGCGTGCTCGAAAGACCGGGGATGACGCCCGAGAAGTTCGAAATGATCTTGTCGCGGCAGTTGCCGGATGCTGAAAAGAGGGCGCGCGCCGATTTCATCATCGACACCGGCAGCGGCATCGAGGCGGCGCGAAATCGCGTCACGGAAATCATCGCCGAACTCAGGGCCGAAAAAGAGAGAAAACGGGATGCGTGAAATCATCTTCGATACGGAAACCACCGGCCTCGAATTCAAGAACGACCGGGTGATCGAAATCGGCGGCATCGAACTCCTGAACCATTTTCCCACCGGGCGCAGCTTCCATGTCTATATCAATCCCGGCGACCGGCGCGTCCATCCGGATGCGCTCGCCGTCCACGGAATCACCGACGACTTCCTGAAGGACAAGCCGACCTTCGACCGGATCGTCGACGAGTTGCTGGAATTCTTCGACGGCGCACGCTGGGTGGCGCACAACGCCAGCTTCGACATGAGCTTCATCAATGCGGAGTTCGAGCGGCTCGGCCGCCCGCCGGTGCCGGGCGAACTGGTGATCGATACGCTGGCGCTGGCCCGCCGCAAGCATCCGATGGGACCGAACTCGCTTGATGCGCTATGCCGTCGATACGGCATCGACAATTCGCACCGCACCAAGCACGGTGCACTCCTCGACTCCGAGCTTCTGGCCGAGGTCTATATCGAGATGCTCGGCGGCCGGCAGGCGGCCTTCGGCCTGATGCCCACCGACCAGGGGCGCAGCCGCGCCGGGGCCGGGTCGGAAAGCGAGGTGGTCGAGATCAGCTACGAGCGCCCGCGTCCGCTGCCACCGCGGATTTCCGCGGCGGAGATCGAGGGCCATGCCGGGCTTGTTGCCCGCCTGGGCCAGAAGGCGATCTGGACCAAGTACGAAGCGCAATAAAGAAAAGGCCCGGATTGACCGGGCCTTTTGCATTTCCTCGAAGATATGCCGCGATCAGTTCGGCACGGCCTGGACCTTGGCGCGGGTCTGCTCTTCGGCGACGCGCTGGGCAAACATCTGGGCAAAGTCGATCGGGTCGATCAGTAGCGGCGGGAAGCCGCCATTGCGGGTCGCGTCGGCGATGATCTGGCGGGCGAACGGGAAGAGCAGGCGCGGGCACTCGATGAAGAGGACCGGCAGCATGTGTTCCTGCGGGAAGCCGGTGACGCGGAACACACCGCCATAAACGAGCTCGGCCGCGAACAGAACCTTGTCGCCTTCCTTGGCTTCGGCATTGAGCGCGAGCACGACGTCGAAATCGGTTTCCGACAGCGGATTGGCATTGACGTTCACATTGATGTTGATCGCCGGGGCCTTGTCGCGCGATTGCAGCGAACGCGGCGCGCCGGGATTTTCAAAGGAAAGATCCTTGATGTACTGAGCAAGAATATTGAGGGAGGGGCTTGCAGTTCCCTGATCGTCGATGGCCATAGGGCGTTCCTCGCGGCTGGATTTGGTGAGGCCATCTAACATTTCACCACGGGCCTTACAACCCTCGCGCAGGAGGGCCTATGCGGGTGTCTCAGTCCTTTCGCCCGTCATCGACCGACCACGGCGATTGAGGGTTCTGATCGTGGTGGTAATCCTCCTCATCAAGGTCGAGGACGGTGGAGCGTGGCGAAGCCGGGCCTTTTGACGACGATCGATAGGAGAAGCGGCTCTCGCGCATGACGGTCACATGCGGCTTGACCAGCGACCAGGCAAAATCGCGAACGAGCGGCACGAAGAGGAGAATGCCGACGACGTCGGTGATGAAACCGGGAATGATCAGCAGGAAGGCGGCGATGACGATCATTGCGCCATGCACGATCTCGCGTGCCGGATCCGTGCCCTTCTGGCTTTCGGTTTGCAGCCGCCGCAATACGCCGGCTCCCTGCACGCGCAGCAGAAGAAGGCCGACAATGCTGGCCAGGACCGTCAGGCCGAGGGTCGCAAGAACGCCGACATATCTGCCGACGACGACGAAGGCGGCGATCTCCGCGAGCGGCAGGAAGAGCAGGATCGCCAGCGGCATGCGCATGAAAAAACTCCGGTCAGAATTCGCGCCTGCGGGTGAGACACGAGGAAAGGGATGAATCGGCATATCAAAGAAAGCCGAATGGCCATTTGAATGATCAGCATTCGCAGACTATATGGGTGACACGACCGAGAATTTAAACAAGGCCGACCGATTGCCATGGGATCCAACGATTTTGTCACTCTCTTCTTTCTTGTCGCGGCTGTCCTGATCTTCCTGCAGCTGCGCAGCGTGCTGGGTCGGCGGACAGGCAACGAAAAGCCGCCGTTCGATCCTTATAGCCCGCGGGATCTGGCGAAGGGTCCAGGCAGTGACGACGGCAAGGTCGTGACCCTGCCGAAGCGTGACGAGGCAGGCGGCGAGGAGCGCTTTGCCGCGATCGACGCCTTTGCCAAGCCGGGAACGCCGCTCAACACGTCGCTGCGCGAACTGATACAGTATGATCCGGGCTTCAATCCCAAGGAGTTCCTCAACGGCGCGCGCATGGCCTACGAGATGATCGTCATGGCCTTTGCAGATGGTGACCGCAAGACGCTGAAGAGCCTGCTGTCGCGCGACGTGCTCGAAGGATTCGAGACGGTGATCGCCGACCGCGAATCGCGCGGTGAAGTGGTGAAGTCCACCTTCGTCGGTATCGAGAGGGCCGAGATCACCCAGGCCGTGGTGCGCGACAACGAGGAACAGATCACCGTTCGCATCATCTGCCAGCTGATCACCGCGACCTATGACAAGGCCGGCGCGCTGATCGACGGCGACGCCGAGCAGGTCACCGAGGTTAACGATCTCTGGACCTTCGCCCGCGATGTTCGCTCGCGCGACCCCAACTGGAAACTGGTTGCGACCGAAGCCGACGCGTGAGGGAAGAGATCATGGGTTTTCGTCTCCGGCGGGTCGGCTTCGATGCTCTGCCCGGCTGGGACGAGGATGATCCCACCCCGCTTTTCCCGGCGCTCGCCAGATGCCGCGAACATATCCTTAGCGTAAAGCCGTACCGCACCGGCGAAAGCGGGTTGTCCTCTGACGACCTGATGCCTCTGCTGGACGCGGCGGCGCTGGCGATGCCGACGAATGCCGCGGCGGCCCGCGCCTTCTTCGAGGCGGAGTGTCGGCCATTTCTCATTGAACCGGATGAAGGCGCGCGTGGCTTCGTCACCGCCTTTTACGAACCGGAGGTCGAGGTCGCCGCTGAACTCGACGAGGTTTACCGCTTTCCCTTCTATCGCCGGCCGGCCGATCTGATCGATCTCAACGACGCCAACCGACCGGCGGATCTCGACGAGACTTATGTCTTCGGCCGCAAGACCGAGGATGGCATTGCCGCCTATCCCGACCGCCGGGCTATCGATCAGGGTTATCTCGAAGGGCGAGGTCTCGAGATCGCCTGGGCGAAGTCCAAGGTCGATGTCTTCTTTACCCATGTCCAGGGCGCGGCCCGGCTACGGTTTCCGGACGGGCGGCTGAAGCGCATCACCTATGCGGCGAAGGCCGGCCATCCGTTCACAGCCATCGGCAAGCTGCTGGTCGATCGCGGCGAGATCCCGATGGCCGAGATTTCCATGCAGGCGATCCGCGCCTGGCTGGCCGCCCATCCGGATGAGGTCGACGAGCTGCTTTGGCACAATCGTTCCTACATCTTTTTCCGCGAGGCCGAGGTCGAGGATACGAGCCTCGGGCCGATTGCCGCGGCAAAGGTGCCGCTGATCGCGGCGCGCTCTCTGGCTGTCGATCGGCTGATCCATAGCTTCGGCTATCCCTTCTTCATTCATTCGGAGAGCCTGACCAGGCTGGATGAAGGCAAGCCCTTCGCGCGGCTCATGCTGGCGCTCGAGACCGGTTCGGCGATCGTCGGCCCGGCCCGGGGCGACATCTTCACCGGCTCCGGCGACGAGGCTGGTGAGTTGGCGGGCGCCGTGCGCAATGCGGCCGATTTCTATATACTCGTCCCGAAGCAGGCGGCATCGAGGTTCGGCTATTGACGGGCAGAGGCAAACTCAACGCGGAAGATCGCATCTTGTGGGGCAAGGTCGCGCGCTCCACCCGACCCATGCCCGGCCGTCTCGAGGATCTTCTGGAGTTCGAGGAAGAGTTCGCAGAACCGGTTGCGGCGCCGGGCCTGCAATTGCCGGCCTTGAACCCTTCGGGGCAGGCTGCACCAACCGAGCCGCAAAAGAAGCCGGGTGGCGTGCATCATCCGCTGGAGAAGCCGGTCAAGCGCAAACTGTCGCGCGGGCACCTGGCGCTGGAGGCCCGCATCGACCTGCACGGGCTGATCCAGAGCGAGGCGCATGGTATCCTCCTCGACTTCCTGATCAGGGCGCATGAGCGCGGCCTGCGCCATGTGCTGGTGATCACCGGCAAGGGGAGCTCGCTCGGCAGCGATGGCGCCCTCAAGCGGGCCGTTCCTCTGTGGTTCTCGAAGACCGAGTTTCGCTATCTCATCTCTTCCTATGAAAATGCGGCGCGGCAGCATGGTGGCGAAGGGGCTCTCTACGTGCGCCTGTCGCGCAGCGCGGGGGATCGGCGATGACCCCGTTCGGCGAGGCCCTGCGCGGTCTTCGTGAGAGGAAGGGCGTATCGCAGAAGGAGATGGCGGCGGCCATCGGCGTCTCGCCGGCCTATCTCTCGGCGCTGGAACATGGCCGACGTGGGCGGCCGAACTTCGACTTCCTGCAGCGCGTGGCCGGTTACTTCAACATCATCTGGGACGAGGCCGAAGATCTGTTCATGGTGGCCGACGCCTCCAATCCTCGCGTGGTGATCGATACGGCCGGAATGCCGGCCGAATATACCGCGCTGGCGAACGACCTGGCGCGGAAGATTCGCGTCCTCACCCCGGATGTGGTAAGGGATTTGAGAAACCTGCTCGAGGGAGCGGGAAAACCTGCCTGATGGCCCGAGAAGGGCCGCATATCCACGGGATTTGCGGATCCCGCATTTGGAACTTGCCTCAAACCTCTTATAGTCCATTCGCCCGAACCCGCTGATTCGTGGATCAGGCCTGTTGAATATATGACTGGAAAGATTGCTGAATGACCGACACACCGATCGCCGAGAACGCCGCATCAGCCGAATATGGCGCGGATTCGATCAAGGTGCTGAAGGGGCTGGACGCCGTCCGCAAGCGCCCCGGCATGTATATCGGTGATACCGACGATGGTTCCGGCCTGCATCACATGGTCTACGAAGTCGTCGACAACGCGATCGACGAAGCGCTGGCCGGCCATGCCGACATCGTCACGGTGACGCTCAACGCCGACGGCTCGGTCACGGTCACCGACAACGGCCGCGGCATTCCGACGGACATCCACACCGGCGAGGGTGTGTCGGCTGCCGAGGTCATCATGACCCAGCTGCATGCCGGCGGCAAGTTCGACCAGAATTCCTACAAGGTCTCCGGCGGTCTGCACGGCGTCGGCGTCTCGGTCGTGAACGCGCTTTCGGTCAAGCTCAAGCTGAAGATCCGCCGCGCCGGCAAGATCTGCGAAATGAGCTTCACCCACGGCGTGCCGGACGCGCCGCTGGCGGTGACCGGCGAATATGAGGGCCGCTCGGGCACGGAAGTCACCTTCCTGCCGAGCCCCGAGACGTTCACCAATATCGATTTCGACTATGGCACGCTGGAGCACCGCCTGCGCGAGCTCGCATTCCTCAATTCCGGTGTCCGCATTCTTTTGACCGACAAGCGGCATTCCGACATTCGCCAGGAAGAGATGGTCTATGACGGCGGCCTCGAAGCCTTCGTCGTCTATCTCGACCGGGCCAAGAAGCCCCTCGTGGAAAAGCCGGTGGCGATCCGCAGCGAGAAGGACGGCATCTCCGTCGAAGTCGCCATGTGGTGGAACGACAGCTACCACGAGAACATGCTGTGCTTCACCAACAACATTCCGCAGCGCGACGGCGGTACCCACTTGGCCGGCTTCCGCGCCGCGCTGACCCGCCAGATCACTTCCTATGCCGATAGTTCCGGCGTGATGAAGAAGGAAAAGGTCAGCCTGACCGGCGACGACTGCCGCGAAGGCCTGACCGCCGTGCTCTCGGTCAAGGTGCCGGATCCGAAATTCTCGTCGCAGACCAAGGACAAGCTGGTCTCCTCCGAAGTCCGCCCCGTGGTCGAAAGCCTGGTGAGCGAAGCGCTCAGCACCTGGCTGGAGGAACATCCGGCCGAAGCGAAGATCCTCGTCGGCAAGGTCGTCGAGGCGGCGGCCGCGCGCGAGGCCGCAAGGCGCGCCCGCGAGCTGACGCGGCGCAAGGGTGTCCTCGACATCGCTTCGCTTCCCGGCAAGCTCGCCGATTGTTCCGAACGCGATCCGTCGAAATCCGAACTCTTTCTCGTCGAAGGTGACTCGGCAGGTGGCTCGGCCAAGCAGGGCCGCTCGCGCGAGAGCCAGGCGATCCTGCCGCTGCGCGGCAAGATCCTCAATGTCGAGCGAGCCCGCTTCGACCGCATGCTGTCGAGCCAGGAAATCGGCACGCTGATCACCGCGCTCGGCACCTCGATCGGCAAGGACGAGTTCAACGCCGACAAGCTGCGCTACCACAAGATCATCATCATGACGGACGCAGACGTCGACGGCGCGCATATTCGCACCCTGCTTTTGACCTTCTTCTTCCGCCAGATGCCGGAACTGATCGAGCGCGGGCACATCTACATTGCCCAGCCGCCGCTCTATAAGGTGGCGCGCGGCAAGTCGGTTCAGTACCTGAAGAACGAGCAGGCCCTGGAAGACTATCTGATCTCCATGGGTCTCGAGGACACGACACTCACGCTCGGCAATGGCGAAGTCCGCGCCGGCCACGATCTGCGCGAGGTCATCCAGGACGCCCTGCGCCTGCGCACACTGATCGAAAACCTGCATTCGCGTTACAACCGCAACGTCATCGAGCAGGCGGCGATTTCCGGCGCGCTCAATCCGGAACTCACCGACAACCGCGAACGGGCGGAAGCGACGGCCGCCGACGTGGCCAAGCGCCTCGACCTGATCGCCGAAGAGACGGAACGCGGCTGGAGCGGACACGTGACGGAGGAGGGCGGTCTGCGCTTCGAGCGCATGGTGCGCGGCGTCAAGGAGACGGCCAACCTCGATGTCGCCCTGATCGGCTCGGCCGATGCGCGCCACATCGACCAGCTCTATAACCGCCTTCACGACATCTACGGCGTCCCGCCGATCCTGAAGCGCAAGGAAGAGAAGAACGAGATCTCAGGCCCGCGCGCACTTCTCTCGTCCATCTTCGCCGTCGGGCGCAAGGGCCTGACGATGCAGCGCTACAAAGGTCTCGGCGAGATGAATGCGGAGCAGCTCTGGGAAACGACGCTCGATCCGAACGTCCGCTCGCTGCTGCAGGTCAGGGTCAACGATGCAACCGATGCCGATAGCCTGTTCGCGCGGCTGATGGGCGACGAGGTTGAACCGCGCCGCGAGTTCATCCAGGAAAATGCCTTGAGCGTCGCCAACCTCGACATCTGAGGAATTTCACGTGAATCCGGCTAAGGAGTGATTCACGTGAAACATTTGGTTAATTCGTGTTTACTAGCCGCGGGGGAACGCGCCGGCGAAAGCGACCTCGGAGAGGTTCTTACGGCGGTTAGGCACCTCGCGTGCCCTGAGGTGATCCGGCAGGTCGGCCGGGTTGGACCGCTTGCCGATGGCCACTGCGGCCTCGGCACGGAAGCCCGCCGGCGCGCCGAGCGCATCGATGGCCCTGTCGAAATCCACGCCGCCCATGGCATGCGCGAGATAGCCGGAGCGCAGTGACTGCAGCGACAGCATCGCCCAGGCGGCGCCTGTGTCGAAGCTGTGGCTGCGCAGCGGCTTCGGCTCCGATCCGTCATCCCTGCGGCTCAAGCTATCGGAAAACAGGAAGACCAGTGCTGATGCGGACCTCGCCCAAACCTGGTTCGATTCATTGAGCAGGCCGACGAAACGTTCCCAGTCAGGCGCGGTGTTCAATGTGTAGATGAAGCGCCAGGGCTGGTAGTTGCTGGCGGAGGGCGCCCAGTGGGCAGCCTCGAGAATCGTCAACAGCACGGTCTTGTCCATCGCTTCGCCGGTAAAGGCGCGGGGCGACCATCGGTCGAGGAAGATCGGATCGATGTCGAATTCGGATGAGCGGCTATTGCTTGTGGTCATGGGGACGAGAGCTCCGGGTGGGAATGCGGTGGACAGGCCAGTGCGATCTGGCGACTGCGACAAAGGTTAGATATGAGCCGGACCTCTGCTTGCAAGGTGCACTTTCGAGCCAGGCGACCGACCGAATGAGACAAGGCAGGAATGTTAACCAGCTTCGCCCGTGGAACTTTAACGCCTTCGTGCAATTGTCAGTTCGAAGCGTATCGTGCTCCATCCCCTGATATCAGGGGGGCAAGCATGAACAAAGAAGTTCCTAATTAACCAAACTCTGCTAGTTTTAAAGATCGACTGGCAAACCGCGACACAGCGGAAACGAAAAGGCGGCGAAATTTCATGTTCTACCAGCTCTATGAAATGAACCATGCGGTCATGGCTCCCTTCCGGGCCACCGCCGATGCCATGCGGCTCGCCTACCGCAATCCGCTTAATCCCCTGTCCCACACGGTGGTCGGGCGGACGATGGCAGCGGGGCTTGAAGTGTTCGAGCGCGTGACGCGTCGCTACGGCAAGCCGGAATTCGGTCTCCCCACCACGACGGTGAATGGCCAAACCGTCGCTGTCCGCGAGGATATCGTTTGGCAGAAGCCGTTCTGCAACCTGATCCATTTTCACCGCGATTTGCCGGCCGGTACGGCGCCGGGTCCGCGCATCCTGGTCGTGGCGCCGATGTCGGGCCATTATGCGACGTTGCTGCGCGGAACCGTCGAAGCGCTGATGCAGAACGCCGACGTCTATATCACCGACTGGATCGATGCCCGCATGGTCCCGGTCACGGATGGTGGTTTCGATCTCGACGACTACATCGACTACGTGATCGAGATGGTCCGTCATCTCGGTACCGACACGCACCTGGTGGCCGTCTGCCAGCCCTCGGTCCCCGTTCTTGCGGCCGTGGCCGTGATGGAGGCCAATGGCGATCCGCTCGCGCCGGCGTCGATGACGCTGATGGGCGGACCGATCGATACCCGCATCAATCCGACCGCCGTCAATGAGCTTGCCCAGAACAAGCCGCTCGACTGGTTCAGGGACAACGTCGTCATGAACGTCCCCTGGCCGCAGCCGGGCTTCATGCGCTCTGTCTATCCGGGCTTCCTGCAATTGTCGGGCTTCATGTCGATGAACCTCGATCGGCACATGATCGCCCACAAGGAATTCTACATGCACCTCGTCAAGAATGACGGGGATTCGGCCGAAAAGCACCGCGACTTCTACGACGAGTACCTGGCCGTGATGGACTTGACCGCCGAGTTCTACCTGCAGACGGTCGATACCGTGTTCATCAAGCATTCGCTGCCGAAAGGCGAGATGCTGCATCGTGGCAAGCTGGTCGATACCAAGGCGATCCGCAATGTCGGGCTGCTCACTGTCGAAGGCGAGAATGACGACATCTCCGGTGTCGGCCAGACGCGCGCGGCCCAGACCATCTGCCCGAACATTCCCGATGACAAGCGCATGCACTATCTGCAGCCTGATGTCGGGCACTACGGCGTGTTCAACGGTTCGCGGTTCCGCAAGGAAATCGCCCCGCGCATCATCGCCTTTGCGACCCAGCAGAGCCGAGGCGTGAAGCAGAGCCCGGTGAAGCGGGTTATCAAGGGCGGCAAGTCCGCCTGACCACTCACGTTTTTCGTGAGCGTTTCAGTACATTAGCCGATTGCGAAAACGCTCTCCTTGAACCCAAGGGGGGCGTTTCCCACATCGATTTCATCGGATGGCATAGCGCCGCCGACGAAAGCGAGGGTAATCGATGATGAACCAGTCAGCATTGCTTCGGCCGGATTGGACGCCGGCGACTGTTGCCTTGATGGTGCTCGGCTTCATGGTGTTCTGGCCGCTTGGTCTGGCCATGTTGGCCTATATTGTCTTTGGCGATCGGTTCCGCTCCTTCAAGCAGAGCGCCAACCAGACGGCCGACGGCCTTTTCAGCAAATGCCGCAGCGGCGGATTCCGCGGCGCGCATTTCACGACCGGGAATGTGGCCTTTGACGATTGGCGCAAGGCCGAACTCGACCGCCTGGAAGAGGAACGCCGCAAGCTCGACGAGATGCGCGCCGACTTCGACCGGTATGCACGCGAGCTGCGCCGCGCCAAGGATCAGGAAGAATTCGACCGCTTCATGCGCGAACGTGCCGCCGAACGTCGCAACGGCGACGTGACCTCCGGCGCCTCCGGCGTCTGATCCTTCCGGACTGCAATCGGCCGGCACCTTGGGGTGCCGGCTTTTTCATGCGCGCAATCGGCGAATCGGCTAAGACGAGACCCATGTTTTCCTTCCTGCAGAAGACGGCCCGGGCAAAGGCGCCGGCGACTTCGAGCCGCGTTCTCGCGGTGAGTGGTCGCGAGATGCCGCTGGTGATCCGCAGCAACCCGCGCGCCACGCGCATCACGCTGCGCATCGAGCCGGGCGGCCGGGGTCTCAAGATGACAGTTCCGCCGGGTCTCAGGGAACGTGAAATCGCCGATTTCCTCGAACGCCATCGCGGTTGGCTCGAAGTGAAGCTTGCGAAGTTTGCGTCCGACACACGCCTGTCGGACGGCGGCGAAATCCTGCTGCGCGGCGTGCCCCATCGCATCATTCACTCCGGCCGGTTGCGCGGCCTGACTGAGGCCATCGATTCCGAGATCGGCCCAGTTCTGAGCGTCAGCGGCATGGAAGAACATCTTGGACGTCGGATTGGCGATTTTCTCAAAAAGGAGGCGCGGCGTGACCTGGAGGTTCTGGTCGCCGGCCATGCCAAGGCTGTCGGACGTCCGTACAAATCGCTGACGATGAAGGATACCCGCAGCCGCTGGGGCTCCTGTTCCTGGGACGGAGCCCTGAGTTTCTCCTGGCGCATCGTCATGGCGCCGCCGCCGGTGATCGACTACCTGGCCGCGCACGAGGTCGCCCATCTCAGGGAGATGAACCACGGACCGGCCTTCTGGTCGCTGTGTCGTGATCTCTGCCCGCACATGGATACCGCCAAGACCTGGCTGAAGCGCCACGGCACGAAGCTCCACGCCATCGACTTCGATTGAAGTCGTCGGGACGAACCGGCCGCGTCGCAAATTGGCTCGACTCTTTTGCGTTTTCGTGCGACTTCCGCAGCCATGAGACCCGATATCAAGATCTGCGGATTGAAGACGCCGGAGGCGGTGGATCGCGCCGTCGAGCGGGGCGCGACGCATGTCGGCTTCATTTTCTTCGGAAAAAGCCCGCGCAACATCGAGCCGGACCTCGCCGGCATACTGGCCGATCGGGCGAGGGGACGGGCCAAGATCGTCGCCGTTACCGTCGATGCCGACAATGACGATCTCGACGAGATCATCGCGCTCGTGCGGCCGGACATCCTGCAGTTCCATGGTGCGGAGAGCCCGCAGCGGGTGCTGACCATCAAGGCCGTTACCGGCCTTCCGGTGATGAAGGCATTTTCCATCCGCGAGCCCGATGACCTGAAGCGGATCGAGCCCTATATCGGTATTGCCGATCGGTTCCTGTTCGACGCCAAGCCGCCGGCGGGGTCCGATCTGCCGGGCGGCAACGGTGTGTCGTTCGACTGGCGTGTCCTGCGAACGCTTGACGCCGATGTCGATTACATGCTTTCCGGTGGGCTCAACAAGGACAACATTGCCGATGCGCTGCGGGAAACAGGCGCGCGCGGCATCGATGTGTCGTCCGGCGTGGAGAGTGCACCGGGCGTCAAGGATCTGGATAAGATGGACGAGTTTTTCGCGGCAGTCGAACGGGCTTCGGTTCGCGAGCCGGTTTCAGGGAGCGCACAGTGAACGAGACACCGAGACCCAATTCCTTCCGAGAAGGACCCGACGAAGACGGCCTGTTCGGCATCTTCGGCGGCCGCTTTGTCGCTGAGACCCTGATGCCGCTGATCCTCGACCTGCAGGCCGAGTGGGAAAAGGCGAAGACCGATGCGGAATTTCAGGCCGAACTCACGCATCTCAATACGCATTATACCGGCCGTCCGAGCCCGCTCTACTTCGCCGAACGGCTGACGGAAGAGCTGGGTGGCGCGAAGATCTACTTCAAGCGCGACGAACTGAACCATACTGGCAGCCACAAGATCAACAACTGCCTTGGCCAGATCCTGCTGGCCAAGCGCATGGGCAAGACCCGCATCATCGCCGAGACCGGCGCCGGCCAGCACGGGGTCGCCTCGGCGACCGTTGCCGCACGCTTCGGCATCCCTTGCGTCGTCTACATGGGCGCGACCGATGTCGAGCGCCAGGCGCCGAATGTTTTCCGCATGAAGCTTCTCGGTGCCGAAGTGCGGCCCGTGACCTCCGGTCACGGCACGCTGAAGGACGCGATGAACGAGGCGCTGCGCGACTGGGTCACCAACGTTGACGACACCTACTACATGATCGGTACCGCTGCCGGTCCGCACCCCTATCCGGAAATGGTCCGCGACTTCCAGTCCGTCATCGGCCGCGAAACCCGCGAACAGATGATGGCGGCCGAAGGTCGGCTGCCGGACATGCTGGTGGCGGCCGTCGGTGGCGGGTCGAACGCCATCGGCCTGTTCCATCCCTTCCTCGACGACGCGTCGGTCAAGATCGTCGGCGTTGAAGCTGGCGGCAAGGGCCTCGACGGCGAAGAGCATTGCGCCTCGCTGACGGCCGGTTCGCCGGGCGTCCTGCATGGCAACCGCACCTACCTGCTGCAGGATGGCGACGGACAGATCAAGGAAGGCCATTCGATCTCGGCCGGCCTCGACTATCCGGGCATCGGTCCGGAGCATTCCTGGCTGAAAGACCAGGGTCGCGTCGAATACGTGCCGATCATGGACACCGAGGCGCTGGCCGCCTTCCAGATGCTGACCCGCACCGAGGGCATCATTCCCGCTCTCGAGCCGAGCCATGCGCTTGCCGAAGTCATCAAGCGCGCGCCGAAGATGGACAAGGACCAGATCATCGTGATGAATCTCTGTGGCCGCGGCGACAAGGATATCTTCACCGTCGGCAAGATTCTCGGTATGGGGCTCTGACATGACCGCTCGTATGGACAAGAAATTCGCCGCACTGAAGGCTGAGGGCCGGCCGGCGCTCGTCACCTATTTCATGGGCGGCGATCCGGACTACGAAACCTCGCTGGAAATCATGAAGGCGCTGCCCGGCGCCGGCGCCGATGTCATCGAACTCGGTGCACCGTTTTCCGACCCGATGGCCGACGGCCCGGCCATCCAGATGGCCGGCCAGCGTGCGCTCAAGGGCGGCCAGACGATGAAGAAGACGCTGCAGATGGCCCGCGAATTCCGCAAGGGTGACGACACGACCCCGATCGTCATCATGGGCTACTACAATCCGGTCTACGTCTATGGCGTCGAACGCTTCCTCGATGACGCGCTCGAAGCCGGCATTGACGGCTTGATCATCGTCGACCTGCCGGCCGAAATGGACGATGAACTGTGCCTCCCGGCTCGCAAGCGCGACATCAACTTCATTCGCCTGACGACGCCGACGACGGACGACAAGCGCCTGCCCAAGGTGCTGACCAACACGTCCGGCTTCGTCTACTACGTGTCGATGACCGGCATCACCGGTTCGGCGCTGCCCGATCCGTCGAAGATCGCGGGTGCCGTCGGCCGCATCAAGAGCCAGACCGAACTGCCGGTCTGCGTTGGTTTCGGCGTCAAGACCGCCGAGCACGCCCGCCTGATCGGCGCCAATGCTGACGGTGTCGTCGTCGGCACCGCGATCGTCAATCAGGTCGCGACCTCGCTCGACAAGGATGGCAAAGCCTCGGCCGATACGGTGCAGTCGGTCGCCACCTTCGTGCGTGGCCTGTCGGCCGGCGTCCATGCCGCCCGCCTTGCCGCTGCCGAATAGTCTTCCCATATGGACTGGGACAGTCAGGAGTTAGCCAAGTGAACTGGATTACCAATTACGTGCGGCCGCGGATCAATTCCATGCTGGGCCGCCGCGAGGTTCCCGACAATCTCTGGATCAAGTGCCCCGAAACCGGGGAGATGGTCTTCCACAAGGATCTCGAAGAGAACAAGTGGGTGATCCCGGCCTCGGGCTATCACATGAAGATGCCGGCAAAGGCTCGCCTGGCGGATCTTTTCGATGGCGGCCAGTACGAGGCCCTGCCGCAGCCGAAGGTGGCGCAGGACCCGCTGAAATTCCGCGATTCGAAGAAATATGCCGACCGTCTGAAGGACAGCCGGGTGAAGACCGACCAGGAGGACACGATCCTTGCCGGCGTCGGCACGGTCGAGGGCGTCAAGCTCGTCGCCGTCGTGCACGAATTCAACTTCATGGGCGGCTCGCTCGGCATTGCCGCGGGCGAAGCCATCGTCAAGGCCTTCGAGCGCGCGATCGCCGAGAAGTGCCCGCTGGTCATGTTCCCGGCCTCGGGCGGCGCACGCATGCAGGAAGGCATTCTTTCGCTGATGCAGCTGCCGCGCACCACGGTCGCGGTCGACATGCTGAAGGAAGCGGGCCTGCCCTATATCGTCGTCCTGACCAACCCGACCACGGGTGGCGTGACCGCCTCCTATGCCATGCTGGGTGACCTGCACATTGCCGAACCCGGTGCGGAAATCTGCTTTGCCGGCAAGCGCGTGATCGAGCAGACCATCCGCGAAAAGCTGCCCGAAGGCTTCCAGACCTCGGAATATCTTCTGGAGCACGGCATGATCGACATGGTGGCGAAGCGCCACGACATCCCGTCATTGCTGGCGCGGGTGCTGAAGATCATGTTGAAGCGTCCGGTGGGCGTCGGCGACCTTGTGCCTGCCGCGAAGGCCGAACCCCAGAAGGTTTCGGCGTAAGCCAGAACCCTTCTGCCGATCGAGGCGAAGCAGCGGAATCTTGAACATGGCCGAGCCCGCCTTCAGCAAGGCAGAACAGGTAATCGACGAGCTCATGGGGTTGCACCCCAAGGGCTTCGACCTATCCCTCAATCGCATTCGGCGGCTGCTGGAGGTGCTCGGCAATCCGCAGGACAGGCTACCGCCCGTCATCCATGTGGCCGGCACCAACGGCAAGGGCTCGGTCACGGCCTTCTGCCGGGCGCTGCTCGAGGCTCAGGGCCTTTCGGTCCATGTCCACACCTCGCCGCATCTGGTGCGCTGGCACGAACGCTACCGAATCGGCGTCAAGGGCGGACCGGGCCAGTTCGTCGATGACGAGATCTTTGCCAGCGTGCTCAGGCGCATCGCCGACGCGAACGGCGGTCAGCAGATCACGGTGTTCGAGATTCTCACGGCAGCAACTTTCCTGCTCTTTTCCGAGCAGCCGGCCGATGTGGCGATCATCGAAGTCGGTCTCGGCGGCCGATTCGACGCGACCAATGTGATCGAGGCCCCGGCCGTATCGGTCATCATGCCGATCTCGCTCGACCATCAGCCCTATCTCGGCGACCGCGTCGAACTGATCGCCGCCGAGAAGGCCGGCATCATGAAGAAGGGCTATCCGGTCGTCATCGGCCAGCAGGAATATGATTCCGCCCGTGAGGTTCTGGTGGCGACGGCCGAACGGCTGGGATGTCCGCACGCGGTGTTCGGCCAGGATTTCGGCGCGCATGAGGAATTCGGCAGGCTTGTTTACCAGGACGAATTCGGCCTGATGGACCTGCCCTTGCCGCGGCTTCCGGGACGCCACCAGTATGGCAATGCGGCGGCCGCGATCCGTGCCGTCAAGGCGGCCGGCTTCGAAGTTTCCAATGCCGTGGCCGAGAAGGCGATGACCTCGGTCGAATGGCCGGGACGGCTGCAGCGGCTGACCGAGGGCAGGCTGATCGCCCATGCTCCTGCGGGTGCGGAAATCTGGGTCGACGGCGGCCACAATCCCGGTGCCGGCGAGGTGATCGCCGAGGCGATGGCCGGTTTCGAGGAGCGCCAGTCGCGGCCGCTCTACCTGATCACGGGCATGATCAACACCAAGGATCCGGTTGGCTATTTCCGCGCCTTTGCAGACATCGCCCAGGACGTGTTCACTGTGCCGATCCGCGGCACGGATGCGGCACTCGATCCCGTGGCGCTGGCCCATGCCGCCTTCGATGCCGGCCTAGTAGCTGCGCCCATGTCGACAGTGGCCGAGGCGCTTGAGGAGATCTGCGAGCGGATCGATCCCGACATGCCGGCGCCGCGCATCCTGATCGGCGGCTCGCTCTATCTCGTCGGCAATGTTCTCGCCGACAACGGCACCCCCCCCAAATGAAAAAAGCCGGGATCTCTCCCGGCTTTTTGAATGCAGCGACAAGGCCGATCAGGCGGCGCTGGAAATCCAGCTGGTCAGCGCGGTCTTCGGTGCGGCGCCGACCTTGATGTCGGCCACTTCACCATCCTTGAACATGGCAAGGGTCGGGATGGAGCGCACGCCGAACTTGGCGGCGATTTCCGGGTTCTCGTCGATATTGATCTTCACGACCTTCACCTTGCCGGCCATCTCGTTGGAGATTTCCTCAAGGCTCGGGGCGATCATCTTGCACGGGCCGCACCATTCGGCCCAGAAATCGACGACCACGGGCTCTGCCGAATCGAGAACTTCAGCCTGAAAATTGGAATTGTCGACTTTTACCGTAGCCATGGGCTGCTCCTTTGCCGGTAATGGGATTTGACTAGATATGTGATGGTATCCGGCCCTGATTTCAATATGCGGTATCTCACGATGTCTTGAGCGCGGCAAGCGATTGCGCCAGCGTGTCCTCGTCGAGCGTGATGATCGTGCCGGTCTCGGTATAGACCAGGAGACAATCGAAGGTGCTGTCGGGATAGAGCGGCCGCAGGATCTCGCGATAGATTGCGAGCTGGGCGCGGTGCGACAGGGGCGCTTCCGCGGCACTCCGGGGCGCGCTGCGATTGGTCTTGTAGTCGACCAGCACGACCCGGCCCTCGACCACCGCCATGCGGTCGATACGGCCGGAAACGGCCCGTTCTTCGCCGTTCAGCATGAAGCTCCCCATGACCGAGACCTCGGCCTGACCGTCGCTTGAGAACACCGGCCCGAGGGCAGGGTGGTCGAGCACCGCCATGATCGTCGAGACGAGGGCTTCCCGTTCCGTCGACGGCCAGAACCGTGCCGCCCGTGCCGCATAGCGCCTGGCAGCCGGCTCGCGTTCCCCTGCGGGAACCTGCGGCAGCATCTGCAGCATGCGGTGGATCAGCCGGCCCTTCTGCAGGGCAATGCCGGCCGATTCGCGTTCGGCAAACAGAGGCGAGGTGACGAGCGCATCATCCGCCTCGTCGATGATCATCGTGCCGGCGCCGGAGGGGCTGAGCGGCCGAGGCAGGCCCGGGGTCACGGGAAGCGGGCGCAGAAGCGCATCGGGCAGGACGTCGTCGAGCGCATCGATGGTCCGGGCACTCTCCGTCTCGAATTCCTTCTCGAGGCCCGGCAGCCGCCAGCTCAAGCCGTCCCAGTCGCCGTCCGGACCGGAGAACTGGACTTCCGAGCAGTATTCCGCCTTGTCGCGCAGGGCATCGGCGATCATCTGGTGCCAGATCTCGCCGGGCTCGCGCACGCCGCGATAGCCGCAGATCACCAGGCGGTCCGCCGCGCGCGTCATCGCCACGTAGAGAAGCCGGCGATATTCCTCCTCTGCCATCTGCTTGCGGCGTTCGACGTCCGCGTCCGTCAGCGAATTGGACAGCGCCTTGTTGGGAACCCAGATCGGCAGGGGCGGCAGGCCGCTACCGGTCTCGACCAGCCGAAACTTGGCGAGATGGCTATGGTTGAAGGGCTTTCCGCCGCCATCGACGAGGAAGACGATCGGCGCTTCCAGTCCCTTCGAGGCGTGCACCGTCATGATCCGCACCTCGTCGCGATCCTTGTCCTGCTCGCGCTTCACCTCCGGCGCCTCGGTCTCGAGCGTGGAGACGAAGGCCTGCAGTCCGGGCAGCCCGGCCGTCTCGAAGGCGAGCGCGAAGCTCAGGAACTCGTCGAGAATATCGCTCACCTCGCTGCCGAGGCGGGCAAGATAGGCGCGTCGCCCGCCATGCATGCCGAGCACGCGGGCATAGAAATCATGCACCGGCAGCGATCGCGACAGGGTCAGAAACTCCCGCAGGCGCCGAGTGGTCTCGCTCCAGAGGACCGGCGCTTCGTCTGCCGAGCGCTGGAGATGGGGCCAGAGACCGCAATGCTCCGGGCGGTTGGCGGCCAGTTCGAACAGGTCGTCCTCGCTGTGGTTGAACAGCGGGCTCTTCAGCAGCGCTGCAAGCGACAGGTCGTCGGCCGGGAGCAGGATGAACCGGCCGAGCGCCAGAAGATCCTGCACGGCGATGTGCGACGTGAGTTTCAACCGGTCGGCGCCGGCAACGGGAATATTGTTGCGCCGTTTGAGCGCGCGGGTCAGGGCATTGACGAAGCTATCGCGCTTGCGCACCAGCACGAGAATGTCGCCGGCGCGTATCGGCCGGCGTTTACCCTTCTCGATGATGGTTTCCTTGCCGATCAATTGCTCGATCGTAAATGCGATGCGCCGCGCCAGGATCGCCGACGGCGCGCTTTCCGGCGTGGCGTCGAAGGGGGCCGTCCAGTCCTCCGTCTTGTCGATCGGCTCGGCCGCGATCATGTTCCATAGGTCGACCGCGCCGGGATGGCCGATGCGGCTCGACATGTGAACCACGCTGTCGCCGCCGGCGCTGAGACCCCGGGCGTTGTCGGCGACGGAAAAGACCTGGTCGACGGCCGAGAGTACCGCCATGGTCGATCGGAACGACAGCGGCAGACGCACCGCGCTGAAGGTCTGGCTTCCCGCTTCCACCGCCCGGGCGGTGACCGACGCCTCCTCGGAAAAGCGTTCCGGGCGCGCGCCCTGGAAGGAATAGATCGACTGTTTCTCGTCACCGACGGCAAAGAAGGTGCGGGTCAGGCTGCGCGCGCTCTCGCCGGAGAAGAAGTCCTCCCGCAGCGAACGGATGACCGACCACTGCACCGGGCTGGTGTCCTGGGCTTCGTCGACGAGGATGTGGTCTATGCCCTGGTCGAGCTTGTAGTGCACCCAGGGTCCGACATCGCTGCGCAGCAGCAGCTCGGCGGTGCGCACGATCAGATCCTCGAAGTCGAGCTGGCTGCGCTTCTTCTTCAGCTCCTCGTAGTCCTCGTCGAGTCGCTCGGCGAGGATCAGTGCGGCCATGGTCGCCTGGAACATGCGCAGGATCCGCAGGCGGTCCTGAAGGGCGGCAAAATGCTCCCGGGCTTCGAGCATGGCATCACGCAGGTGCGGCGCCGCCTTGGTCATCGCCGCGGCGATCAGCGAGGTATCCGCCTTCGGCTTGCCGCCCTTGGTGAAGAAGACCGCCTCGACGAGATCGATGCGCTTGCGCGGATCGGGCTCGTGGGCCGCCATCTCCAGCAGGTCGGCAACCTCTTGGACCGTCTTGCCGCCCTTTTCCCGCGCGAGAAGAATGTACTCCGTGAGGACAGGTCCCGGCAGGGAGGGCAGGGGCCAGCTCTGTTGCAGCAGGGTGTCTTCGCTTTCACCCGGATCGATCCCGAGCCCCTTGCGCAGCAGCGCGTCCGCCCCGCCGGCCTTCTCCGCCAGGCGGGTGAAGGCTCTCACCGCGTGGCGATTGGCCACGAGGTCGCCAAGCAGGGTCTCCAGGCCACTCTCGTCGGCGATGCTGAGAACCTGCGAGAAGGCCTCGGCCAGCACGGCATCGTCTTCGGCGGAGGTTGCGGTCAGCAACGTACGGCGTGCCTCGGCAAGGACCGCATAGGCGGCCCGGTCGTCGAGCACGGTGAAATGGCCGGCGACATTGGCTTCCAAGGGAAACTGGTGCAGCAGCGCCTCGCAGAAAGCGTGGATGGTCTGGATCTTCAGCCCGCCCGGTGTCTCCAGCGCTCGGGCGAACAGCCGGCGCGCCTCGGCGAGCTTGATGCGGTCCGGCCGGCGGCGCTCGACGGCATAGAGCCTGTCCGCCAGCACGTCGTCCGGCAGGGTGGCCCATTCGGCAAGCCGGGAGAAGACGCGGTTCGACATCTCCGACGCGGCGGCTTTGGTATAGGTGAGGCAAAGAATCGAGGACGGTCTTGCGCCGGCGAGCAACAGGCGGATCACCCGCTGGGTCAGGACATGGGTCTTGCCGGATCCGGCATTGGCCGATACCCAGGCCGAGCGCTCCGGATCGGAGGCGACCGCCTGCTGCAACGTCGTCCAGTCGAGCCATTCGGCCGGATCGTCGCCGGCAGGCAGAAGCGTGTCGTCACTCGACATCGGCGGCCTCCTCGCTTTCGGCGGTCGACCATTCGGCCACGCGCGCGAGATGGTCGTATTCGCCGCCGTAATCGTTCTGCTGGGCCGGGATCAGCCGCGAGACATAGCCCCGTTCGCCGCTTCTCAGCGCCTCGACGAACTTCGCCAGTTCCTCGATCGATTGATCGGCGAGATCGGTCGCCGACTTCTTGTTGTCGCCCCGGCCGGTGAGTTCGTTGTTCACCTGGTCCACGAGAAGGCTGTCGGCCGGCTTCAGGCGGACATAGAGAAGGTTCTCGGGGCTCAGCCGACCGGCATCCCGAAATGCACCGGCACGCAGTGCGGCTGCCTCCAGGGCCAGCTGCGGATCAAGCAGGCTGCGCGCCTGTGCAACGCTGGGGCTCAGCCCCGTCTTGTAGTCGATGATGTCGGCATGGCCGGCACCCTTGAGGTCGATGCGGTCGGCGACGCCGGTCAGCGTGATGCCGTTGGGCAGCTCGATGCGCCCACGCGCCTCGGTCAGCGTCTTGCGGATCTCCGGCCTCCGTTCGCGTTCCCAGGCGACGAAGGCACGGCCGACGCTGGCGAACCGCTGCCGCCAGACGATGTCGATGTGGACGGGCAGCCGTTCGGCGTCGAAAAGCGTGTCGACGATCCGCTGCATCTCGATGAGCGAGCGTAGGTCGGCCGGATCATGGCCCTCGCTGACGAAACGCTCGACGATCCTGTGATACAGCGTGCCGCGCTCGGCAGCACCGGGATCCTGGTTGAAGCCGTCGACCGGGTCGAGCTTCAGGATGCGCCGCGCATAGAGCGCATAGGGATCGCGCCGGAAGGCCCCGACTTCGCTGAAGGAGAATTGTTTCGGCTGCAATTCCGCTGGCGGCCTGGGTGCGGGGCGCTGCGCCGGGGCCTGGGCTTCGCTGCGGTCGAGCATCGCCGCATAGTGCCGGTAGGCATCTCCGCGCTTCTTGAGCCGGCTTTCGAATTCGCGGCCGCCGAGCGCCACCAGCCGCTGCAGCCAGCGGGAGGCTACAGTCGGGGCGGACCCCTGGCGCAGCGCGCGCGCATAGACGAGATGGCGGGTGCCGCTCGCCATCTGGAAATCATGGGCCAGCTGGCCGATTCGCCGCTCGGGCGGCTCCAGCCCGATCTCGGCCTTCATCATGCGCGACAGGAAAGGATTGTTGGTGGTCTGGCCCGGCCATGAGCCTTCGTTCAGCCCGCCGATCACCAGCATGTCGACGCTTTGCAGCCGCGCCTCGAGTGTGCCGAAGACGAAGACACGCGGGTGCCGCATGGCCTTCGGCTTCACCGCTTCGCTCGCCGTCAGCGCGCCGAAGATATCGATCCATTGCGGCCCGTCGGCCTCGATCCGACCGTCCGCCGACATGATCTCGCCGAGATGGCTGGCCAGCGTCTCGCCGGCTTCATCCGACCAGAGCGCCGACAGGTCGCCACGCTCGTCGGCGCAGACCTGCTCCAGCACGCGACCGGTCCGCCCTGCCCAGTCGCCGAGCGCCAGCTTGTCGGTCAGCACGCGTCCGTCGGAAATGCGCACCAAGACGGAAACCAGCGGCTCGACCGCCCGCGATATCCGTGTGGCCAGGTCGCGCGCGCCCTCGATTGATTCGGCCGACAGCGAGAGACGCCATTGCGGCGCATGGCGGTCGGTGGCCTGCTCGGCGAACCTTTGTTCGAGAAGGGCGGGCAGGGTGCTGAGGTCGACCGTCTGGATACCGCCGCGAAGGGCGATCATCTCAAGGGCGTCGGCCGCCTCGCGATAGGCGTCGTGCGCCAGGCCGAAGCGGGAGAGGGGATGTTTCAGGACGGAGACCAGCGGCACCGGATCGCCGGGGCGCAAGGTCGCTTCGAGCAGAAGCTGGGTGAGAATGCCCTGCTGCGTGGCGCTGAACGGCGTGCCGGCCGAATCGTCGGCGATGATGCCGAACCGCGCGAGCTCGGCGGTCACCCGCCGCGCCAGCGCCCGGTCCGGCGTGATCAGCGCCACGCGGCTTTCGCCGCCATCGGCGCCGGGCTGCTCGAGACCCAGGCGAAGCGCGATGGCGATCGCCGTCGCCTCCTCGCGCTCGTTTGCCGCCTCGATCAAAGCCACGTCGGCAAAGGCCCGCTCCAGGCGTTCGTCTCCGAATTCGGTCCGCCATGCCTGCCAGGCATCCGTCGCACCGGCCGGCGCCATGGCGCACGACAGGACCTCGGCGCGTTCAGCAAGCGCAATGTCTGCCGCGCCGAGCGGTTCCACCTCGGTCCGGTCGACCTGCAGGTGCTGCAGCAACCGGAACAGGCCGTATTGCGGATGGCCGCGGCTCGCGGGTTCGGCCGACCGGCCGGCTTCCGGTTCGAGGCCGACCTTCAGCCAGTCCTCCGGCGACATCACGGTGTCCAGCCCAGGAAGCACGACGACGCCCTCCGGCCGCGCGGCAATCGCGGCGATGAGGTCGGCCGCCGCCGGGATTGACCCGGTGGAACCGGCGACGATGACGGGATGGCCGCCCTCAAGCTTGGCAAGACGCTGCGCTTCGGCCTTCAGCACCGCGTCGCGATGGAGGGCGGGCGAGGAGCGCGTCAGTTCCTCCAGCCGTGCCGGCCAGAAGGCGGTGGCGATCTTGAGGAATTCCACCGTCAGCTGCCACCAGGAGGCAAAGTCGCGGACGTCGAGCTTGACCAGATCCGCCCAGTCGCGGCCTTCCGTCTCGACGGCGTCGATCAGTTCGGCAAGGGCGCGGGCCAGCCAGACGGCATCGGCGGGGCTCGCCGGCGCGACAAGCGGGGTGTCGGCATGAATGCTGCGGACGATCGCCGGCAGTTGATTGCGCCAGGCGAGAATGAGGCGCGCCAGTTCCAGCAGCATGACCGTGCCGCTGACGGGGGGCGCGAGGTCGAGCAGCGCCGGCGCATCGGCCTCGAAGAAGCCGCCATCCTCTTCCGTTTCGCCAAGCGGACGGATGATAGGCAGGATGGCGGATCGACCGCCCAGCAGGTCGACAAATTCGGAGCGCATAACACGCGCCGCGCGCCGCGTCGGCACGAGGATCGTCACCCGGGCGAGCGACAGCGGATCGCCGGGATCGTAGCGGTAGTCGGGTGCAAGGGTCCCGTCGAGCAGCCGCGCTGCCAGCACCTTGAGGAAGGGCAACCCGGCCGGTATCGTCAGGACACGCGGTTGGTGCGCCCGTGCCATCGCTCAGGCTCCGTCGCTGATCGGGTTTCCGAACCGCCGGATCGTCTCTTCCGCCTCGCCGATCGCCTCGGGCGTGCCGACCGTCAGCCACTGGCCGGTCATCACAATGCCGTAGAGCCGGCTGCTGGCGATGGCCCGGTCGAAATAGATGTTGAGGTTGAAGGCATCCGTGGGTGCGTCGTCGAACAATTCGGGCATCAGCGCGATCGCGCCGGCATAGACCACGGGATTGGCATCGCCGTCCTCGTAGCGTTTCAGCCGTCCGTCGCTGCCGAGCGAAAAGTCCTTCTTGCCGTTATGGCCCGTCGTTCTTTCAAGCGGCACGCAGAGGAGCGCCATGTCCATGAGCGCCGGGTCGAAGAAATCGGCCAGAAGCCACAGATTGGATTTGTCCGCGCTTTCGTCGCCGATCCAGAACAGGTCGGCATTCATCACGAAGGCGGGCGAACGGTCGAGCAGCTTCAGTCCCTTGACCAGTCCGCCGCCGGAATTCATCAGCGCCGCACGCTCGTCGGAAATGAGGATTTCCAGCCCGCGATACCCGGCGAGATGGGCCTCCATCTGCTCGGCGAAATGGTGCACGTTGACCACGACCCTCTCGACGCCGGCGGCAACCAGCGTATCGAGCACATAGTCGATCATCGGCCTGCCGGCGATCGGGACCAGCGGCTTCGGCATGCTGTTGGTAATCGGCCGCATCCGGGTGCCGAGCCCGGCTGCGAGTACCATCGCGTTGTTGATCTTCATCGTGCCTTAGGAAGTGATTCGGTCTCGCCGATTCCAACCCTTGCACACCAGTCGCGCAAGGGGGCAAGGCTTTCGTGCTCGAAGGCGACCGACAGGTGCCAGAGCGTGCGCGGCATGTGCTTCATATAGCCGGACTTGTGGTCGCGCTTCATCAGCCGGACCCAGAGTCCGTTGAGCTTGCAGGCGCGCTGCGCCGACATGATGGCCCAGGCCTTGAGGAAATCGGCTTCGTCGAAGCCAGGCTCCTGGCGACGAAGGCCGAGATAGTCCGCCATCAGCTGGTCGACCAGGTCGCGCTCGACGGTCACGCGGGCATCCTGGACGATCGACACGAGGTCATAGGCCGAGGGGCCGATCATCGCATCCTGGAAATCGATGAGGCCCACCCGCTGGATGCCCTGCTGCTCGCTCCGCCAGATGATGTTCGGCGAGTGGAAGTCACGCAGCACGAGCGTCTTTTCGGTCGTGGCAAGCTGGTCGATCAGGCTGTCCCAGATCGCCAGGTACTCGGCTCGCTCTGCGTCGGTCGCTACGGCGCCGTTCCGTTTCCACGGCAGGTGCCAGTCGATCAGCAACTCGGCCTCCATCTTCATGGCGGTCCGGTCGTAGTCGGGAACGTGATGCACGCGACCGGCTTCGATCTCGATGTCCCGCTCGAAACGGGTGGCATGGAGTGCGGCAAGGCAGGCGACGCCGGCGCGGTAACGCTCGGGGATCGGCTTGCCGTCTTCGTCGAGAACGGTCTCCGGGCCGAAATCCTCGATCAACAGCAGGCCGGCTTCGCAATCCCGCTCATAGATCTCCGGCGCGGCGAAGCCGCGCTGACGCAGTGCCTGGTCGATGGCGACGAAGGGATAGACATCCTCGGCGAGATGGGCGATCTGCGAGTAGGGCTTGCCGTCGCGGATCGGCGGGCCGTCGGGCTGGCGCGGCGCATCCATCAGCACCCGCCGCGCGCTGCCGTCAGCCGGATAGATGTACTCGTAGGCGCGCGTCGATGCGTCGCCGGTGAGGTGGCGGCGCCGGGCGCCGGCATAGCCATGGGCGTCCAGGAAGCGACGGATCGAAAAAACGCGTTCGATGCGCGCGATCTTCGGCGCGGGCGCCGTGATCGTCACCTGTCGCCCGCCTTCGGCATCGAAGCCGAAGGTGATGTCGATACGGTTTGTCGGCAGGCTGGTGCCGGCCTTGTCGGGCCATTCGACGAGGCAGACGCCGGTGTCGAGCGCATCGGCAAAACCGATCTCCTCAAGCTCGCCCGGATCGGCAAGGCGATAGAGATCGAAATGCGCGACAGCGAGGCGCAGGTCGTAATTCTGCACGAGGGTGAAGGTCGGGCTCGGCACTTCGAGATAGTCGTCGTCTGCCATCGCCCGGAGCAGCGCGCGCGACAGCGTCGACTTGCCGGCGCCGAGATCGCCCCACAATGCCAGGCAGTCGCCCGGCTTCACCACCAGCGCCAGTTCCTCACCGAGGCGGATCGTGTCAGCCTCGGTGGCGAGGTGAAGCGAGAGGCTCGGTAGCGTGTCGGTCATTCGGCGGCGGCGATGGCTTGCGGTTGGGCGGCAGAGGGAATGCGGCAGGACACCGTGGTCCCGCGACCCGGCTCGCTGTCGATCGACACCGTGCCGTTGTGCAGGTTGACGAAGCTCTCGACGATGGAAAGGCCAAGGCCAGCGCCGCTGCGCTTGCCGGTCTTGCCATTGGTCGAGAAGCGGTTGAACACGGTCGCCAGCATGTCCTTGGACATGCCGCAGCCGTTGTCGTGGACGGTAAAGACGAAATCGGCGTCCTCGCGCCAGCATTTCAGCTCGATGGACGAGCCTTCCGGCGCGAAGTTCACCGCATTGGTGAGAATCTTGATGAGGATCTGCTTCAGCCTCTGCTGGTCGGCAACGATGTGGCCAAGATGGGCCGATGCCGCGATCTCGAGCGAGACATTGCCCTCCTGCAGGCGATCGGTCATCTGCATGGAGACGTCGTCGAGCAGATCGTTGAGATCAATGTCGGCATAGTCGAGCCGCATGATGCCGGCATCGACGGTCGCCAGGTCGAGAATGTCGTTGACGATGGTCAGCAGGACCGAGGACGAGGTGGAGATGTGGTCGATATACTCCGACTGGCGCTCGTTGAGCGGACCGATCGCCGGCGTCTTCAACAGGTCGGTGAAGCCGATGATGTTGGTCAGCGGCGAGCGCAGTTCGTAGGACACGTGCTGGACGAAGTCGTTCTTCAGCTCGTCGGCCTTGCGCAGTGCCTCGTTCTTTTCCTTGAGCGCCCGCTCGGCGAGAACGCTGTCGGTCTTGTTGACGAAGGTCAGCATGGTCTGGGCGTTCGGCAACGGCGTCACGGCATAGTCGAGCACCAGTCGGGAATAGAGTTCCAGCGTGCCCTGGCTCGATGGCCGTTCGTCCTCGAAGCTGGTGATCATCTTGGCAAAGGCCTTCCAGCCGTCGGCGCCGTCATAGGACGGTGCGCAGGCGGCTTCGATCGCCTTGATATGGGTGCCCTGCTTCGAATCCGCCTCGGTGATGCCCCAGAGCGCGCGGAAGGCCGGGTTCGACAGCTCGATGCGGCCGTCCGGACCGAACACGGCCACACCTTCGGACAGGTGGTCGATGGTCTCGCCGCGCACGCGGAGCAGCGTATTGTAGCGGCTTTCCAGATCGAACTGCGCCGTGACGTTCTCGAACACCCAGGTCGCACCACCCTGCGGATGGGCCGAGGCGATGATGCGCAGCGTCTGACCGTTGGGCAAATGCCACAGGTCGGTCTGCGTCTCGAGCGAGCGATAGACCGAAAGGGTGTTTTCCTTCCACGCCTTCCAGCTCAGCTGTTCCGGCAGCTTGCGCGCCGAACGCAGCCGATCCAGCAGCTCGCCGTGGTCCGGACGTGATTCGAGGAACAGCGGCTCGAGGTCCCAGAGTTTCTGGAACGGCTGGTTGAAGAATTGCAGGCGACGCTCGCCGTCGAAGATAGCAACGGGCGTCTCCAGGTGCTCAAGCGTCTCGGCATGGCTCTTCAGCGTCCGGGCCAGTTCCTCGCGCAACGCCTCTTCGCCGCTGACGTCGACGGCCATGCCGCATGAACCGGATGACTCGCGAACGTCGACAACATCAAAGAAGGTCCGCTTACCGCGCACCGCGGTGGAAACGACATCGTGGAAGGGCGATTCCGGCGTCGCGCTCGCCTTGATCTTTTCGCGGCTGAGGCTGGTCAGAATCTCCCGGGCCTCGCGGACGGCCTGGTCGGGCGAACCCGCCTCGACAGCCTCGCTATAGGCGTGGTTGACCCAGATCAGCCGGCCTTCCGTGTCACGCCGCCAGACCGGCTGCTCGATCGCGTCGAGCAGCGATTCGAAGGTCGCGATGGAGTTTCGCAGGCGATTGCGTTCGATCTTCAGTTCGGCAAGTTCTGCACGCAGATTGTTGAGCGCCACGAATCGGGCAAAGGCGCGACCTCCGGAGAGACGGCCCTGCACCTCGATGACCTCGCCGCGATGCGTTTCGATGATGACGTCGAAGCTCTCGGCCTTGTAGCGCAGAGCCTCGATCGCTCTTTCGAGGTCGCCGGCCGAGGCGGGTTTCAGCCAGCGGCCGAAGGCGAGGAACTCGCCGTCCGTCTGCGGCGCCCCGGTTTCGGCCGGCAGCTGGCCGAGAAACTCTGGCTTGCTGTTCTGGCCGTCCCAGATCACGATCCGCCGGTTCTTGTCGGCGATCAGCGCCTGGTAGCGGGAGATGCGCTGGTTCGCATCGGAGAGGGCCGAACGCATTTCTGCGCCTTCCGCCTCCAACCGACCGCGCTGGCGGATCAGCCAGCCGGCCGAAAGCATCGCTGCCGAGAGAATCCCGAGCACCAAGGCGTAACCGACCATCTCGACCGAAGTGAAGAGCTTTTCGGCCGGCGGCACGCTCGTCTGAGACCGGGCGAGGCCGGGCGCGAACAGACCGGTGAGGATCGTTCCGCCCATGCAGGCCTTCCACAGGTGGGGCAGCAGATCGCGCCTGAAGCGCGAACGCGGCTTTTCGCCTGCGCTTTTGCTTTCGTCGCTAGATTCCATGGCTCGCCGCCGCGAAACCTGGGCATCCATAGCCGCTGCCGTTTCCCGTTTGAACGGGCCGCATTTTTTTACCGACATCCTCGGTCTGTCTCCGTCCTATGTGCCGCATCGTCGACAAGACATCCCATTTCGCCGACGCACCTGATGGGTGCGCCACGAATCAAGTTCTAAAACAATACTGCCTAAGGGAATGAGCGGGAAGGGTCGGCCCCAAAAAAGAAGTCGCAGCCTTTGTCAAGACTGCGACTACTAGGTTTAGTGGATATCCAGAAGAATATTAATAGCGGTAGTGGTCAGCCTTGAACGGACCCTGCGGCGTGACGCCGATATAGGCGGCCTGTTCTTCCGACAGCTCGGTCAGCTTCACGCCGAGCTTTTCGAGATGCAGGCGGGCGACCTTTTCGTCGAGGTGCTTCGGCAGGACGTAGACCTCGTTCTTGTACTCGCCCGGTTTGGTATAAAGCTCGATCTGGGCCAGAACCTGGTTGGTGAACGAGGCCGACATGACGAAGGACGGATGCCCCGTGGCATTGCCGAGATTGAGCAGACGGCCTTCCGATAGCAGAATCATGCGGTTGCCCTTGGGGAACTCGATCATGTCGACCTGCGGCTTGACGTTGGTCCATTTCAGGTTGCGCAGTGCCGAAACCTGAATTTCGTTGTCGAAGTGGCCGATATTGCCGACGATCGCCATGTCCTTCATCTCGCGCATGTGCTCGATGCGGATGACGTCCTTGTTGCCGGTGGTGGTGATGAAGATGTCGGCCGAGGAGACGACATCCTCGAGCGTCACCACTTCGAAACCGTCCATGGCCGCCTGCAGGGCGCAGATCGGGTCGACTTCCGTCACCTTGACGCGGGCGCCGGCGCCACGCAGCGAAGCCGACGAACCCTTGCCGACGTCACCGTAACCGCAGACGACGGCGACCTTGCCGGCCATCATCACGTCGGTACCGCGACGGATGCCGTCGACCAGCGATTCCTTGCAGCCGTACTTGTTGTCGAACTTCGACTTGGTGACCGAGTCGTTGACGTTGATTGCCGGGAAGGGGAGAAGGCCCTTCTTGCTCAGTTCGTAGAGGCGATGAACGCCGGTGGTGGTTTCTTCGGTGACGCCCTTGATCGCGTCGCGCTGCTTGGTGAACCAGCCCGGCGATGCCTTGAGGCGCTTCTTGATCTGGGCAACCAGAATGGTTTCTTCTTCCGACTGCGGGTTGGAGAGAACGTCCTCGCCGGCTTCGGCGCGGGCGCCGAGCAGGATGTACATGGTGGCATCGCCACCGTCGTCGAGGATCATGTTCGAGACGCCACCGTCGCGCCACTGGAAGATCTGGTCCGTATAGGTCCAGTAATCCTCAAGGCTTTCGCCCTTGACGGCATAGACCGGAATGCCGGCGGCGGCGATCGCAGCAGCGGCATGGTCCTGGGTCGAGAAGATGTTGCACGATGCCCAGCGCACTTCCGCACCGAGCGCGACCAGCGTCTCGATCAGGACGGCGGTCTGGATCGTCATGTGAAGCGAACCGGTGATGCGGGCGCCCTTGAGGGGCTTGCTCTGGCCGAATTCCGCGCGGCAGGACATCAGCCCCGGCATTTCGGTTTCGGCGATCTCGATCTCCTTGCGGCCGAAATCGGCAAGGCCAATGTCTGCGACGATATAGTCGTTGTGTGCGGTCATGAAGCTCTCCCGGCTCGGATGACGGTGCAGGCCAGGTTCCGCTTCGGGTGCCAGGCAAACACCATTCGTGACCCCTCTGCAAAAGACGGGTTTCTGATCCGCATTTATCAGGGATTGTCGCCGATGGCAAGGAGACATAAAGAGGTCTTTATGTCTTTATATGATTAAGCGCCGGTTATATTTCCTCGCCGAACTTGTCGGCGACCAGCACTTCCAGCGCGTCGAGAACCGCGTCGGCCTGGCTGCCGGTGGCGCTGACCTGGATCGAGCAGCCGGGGCTCGCCGCCAGCATCATCAACCCCATGATCGAGGTCCCGCCGACGGTCGTGCCGTCCTTGGTGACGTGGACGATCGCGTCGAAGCCGCTCACCGTCTGGACGAACTTCGCGGATGCGCGCGCGTGCAGGCCACGTTTGTTGATGATCAGGAGGTCCCGGGAATTCGGCATGGAAGGGCTTTCGATCACTTGCCGCTGAGGACGCGGCTGGCGACATTGATGTACTTGCGACCGGCTTCGGAGGCGTCCACCAGTGCCTTCTCCATATCGTTTTCGCCGCGCACGCCCGCCAGCTTGATCAGCATTGGCAGGTTGACGCCGGCGATCACTTCGATCCGGCCGGTGTTCATCACGGATATGGCGAGGTTGGACGGGGTGCCGCCGAACATGTCGGTGAGAATGATCACGCCATGGCCGTCATCGGAACGCATCACTGCATCCAGAATATCCTGGCGCCGTTGGTCCATGTCGTCATCCGGACCGATGCAAACGGTTTCGATGAATTTCTGTGGGCCGACGACATGCTCTACAGCATGCTGAAACTCCTCAGCCAGCTTGCCATGGGTGACAAGCACAAGTCCGATCATTCTTCTACTACCTCTTGCCTGCGCAGACAGATGGCGGAGATAACGCAACGCAGGTACTTCGTCCATCGGTGGGACGCCATCTTGGCGATGAAAATCCGAAGTTCAAGCGCAAACTGTAGCGTCTTAGCCTAACGAGGGACAGTCCAGGCCGAGATCAGGGCATTTATGAAGGAAAAAGGCAGGCGCACATCCGCCGGCACGTAGATGGCCGGCAATCGGACATCATCGAGCAGTGTCGCCTGCGTGCCCTGTGCCGGCAGTCGCTCGGCCGCGGCACGGTGGACCGGCAGGACTGCATAGTGGAGAATAGCCCGGGGAACGCTCTCGACCCGCGCTATGCCGCCGTGGCGCAGTTCGATCAGCCCTCTGATCGTCTCCGGCCTGGCACCCATCACCTGCGTGCCGAAACGCGAGATGAAGACCTGGTCGTCCGCCACCAGTGCCGCAAACTGCCCGTGAAGCCGGGCTTCGCTCAGGCAATCGAAGGCGAGCGCCGACTTTCCCGATCCGGACGGGCCGAGGAAGATGAGGCCGGTGGTGCCGGTGACGATGGCTGTGGCATGGATGTTGACGCCGCGGGCGCTCAAGATGCCGCCTCGACAGGCAGGGCGAGGATGAAGCGTGCGCCAAGAATGCGGCCGCTTGCGCTGTCGATCATGTTTTCGGCCTTCAGGGTGCCGCCATGCGCTTCGGCGATCTGCCGGCTGATGGAAAGGCCAAGGCCAGAATTCTGGCCGAAGCTCTCGCCGTCGGGCCGGTCGGTATAGAAGCGCTCGAAGATCCGATCGATGTCCTCGGCCTGGATGCCGGGTCCGTTGTCCTCGATCTGGATGAGGCAGCGGCTGCGGGTGCGCGACAGCTTGACGGTGATCTTGCCGCCGACCTCGGGCACGAAGGAACGGGCGTTCTCGATCAGGTTGGTGATGATCTGGCCAAGCCGCAGATCGTGGCCGGGAACAATGAAGCGCGCCTTGGCACCCGGCTTCTGGTCGATGATGTAGTCGAGTTCGACCGGCTTCTTGGTGCTGCGGATCTGTCTCGAGACGTCGACCAGGCTGGAGAGCAGGACTTCGAGATCGACAGGCTTGGCATCGCTGCGCGCCAGTTCGGCATCGAGGCGCGAGGCGTCGGAAATGTCGCTGATCAGCCGGTCGAGCCGGCGCACATCGTGCTGGATCACGTCCATCAACCGCTGCCGTGACTGGTCGTTCTTGGCGAGCGGCAGCGTCTCGACGGCGCTGCGAAGCGAGGTGAGCGGGTTCTTCAGCTCATGACTGACGTCGGCGGCGAAGCTCTCGATCGCGTCGATGCGGTCGTAGAGTGCGTTCGTCATCTCGCGCAAGGCTACCGAGAGGTTGCCGATCTCGTCCTGGCGGGCGGAGAAATCCGGAATCTCCTCACGCTCCTTGGCGCCGCGCCGGACACGGATGGCGGCAGCGGCGAGTCGCCGCAGCGGATTGGCGATGGTCGAAGACAAGAGCAACGACACGACGATATTGACGAGCGCCGCGACGCCGAAGACGCGCAGAATGGCCAGCCGTTCGGCATGGACGATCTTGTCGATGTCGCCGGCCTGGGTGGAGAGCAGGAGCACGCCGAGCACGGCGCGGAAGCGCTGGACGGGCACGGCGACCGAGACGATCAGTTCGCTCCGGTCGGTGACACGAACCACGGCACCGCGAACCCCGGTCAGCGCATTCATGACTTCCGGGTAGATCGATCCATCGCCACCGGGGGCTTCCTTGTAGACCGGCAGGTTCGAAGGCTGCAGGGCCATGTTGAAGATGCGGGCGATCCAGTCGGTGATGCTCGACGTCTCGTCCTCGACCGGCGGAAGGTCGAAGCGCAGGACCTGGCCGCGCGAGTAGAGATGGCGCGAATCGAGCAGTAGGTTGGCGTCGGCGTCGAACAGGCGGGCACGCGTGCGGGTCGGCGAGATCAGCCGGCGCAGCACGGGTGCGACCCGTTCCGGATTGATGGGGAATTCAAGGTCCTCGTCGTTCGGAACAGGGGTGATGCTCTGCCCGGCCTGCAGTTCGAGGAGCTTCTGCGGATCGATGGTGATCGAGTTCGTGTCGACCGATGCCGAGGCGGAAATCGCGCCGGCGATGATCTCGCCCTGCGTCAGCAGGCTTTCGACGCGCGCGTCGATCAGGCCCTCGCGGAACTGGTTGAGATACATGATGCCGCCGACGAGAACGATCAGTGCGGCGAGGTTGAAGAAGACGATGCGTCGGGTCAGGCTGGAGAACAGCGCATGGCCGAAAATCCGGCGCACGAGCGTGAAGGGATGAACCGGGAAACGGCGCTGTTCGGTCAGGCTGTCCAGTTCGTCGTTGGTCCCTTCGGAAACGCGTTTGACCAATCTCTACCCTTTTGCCCGACCGGCCTGTTCTCGATGGCTTCGGCGCTTACGCCGCTTCGCGGAAGCGGTAGCCCACTCCGTAGAGCGTTTCAATCATGTCGAAGTCGGTATCGACCATCTTGAACTTCTTGCGCAGGCGTTTGATGTGGCTGTCGATGGTGCGGTCGTCGACATAGACCTGCTCGTCATAGGCCGCATCCATCAGGGCGTCGCGGCTTTTTACCACGCCGGGACGCTGAGCCAGCGATTGCAGGATGAGGAATTCGGTCACTGTCAGCGTCACCGGATCGCCCTTCCAGGTGCAGGTGTGGCGTTCCTGGTCCATGACCAGCTGACCGCGCTCCAGCGTGCGAGCCTGCTGTTCGGCGCCGGTTTTGGCCGTGCCGCCGGCCGCAAGATTTTCCCGGCTCGCTGCGCGCCGCAGGATGGCCTTCACCCGCTCGACCAGCAGGCGCTGCGAAAACGGCTTGGTGATGAAGTCGTCGGCGCCCATCTTCAGCCCGAACAGTTCGTCGATCTCCTCGTCCTTCGAGGTCAGGAAGATCACCGGCAGGTCGGACTTCTGTCTGAGCCGCCGCAAAAGCTCCATGCCGTCCATGCGCGGCATCTTGATGTCGAAGATGGCAAGATGCGGCGGACGCGCCAGCAAACCGTCGAGCGCCGAAGCGCCGTCGGTATAGGTCTCGACCTTGTATCCCTCGGCCTCAAGCGCGATCGATACGGAAGTGAGAATATTGCGGTCGTCGTCAACGAGCGCGATCGTCTGCATATTGTTGGTCTCCGTCATCATGAAGCGCGGCTCCTGGTATTGTCCCAGCCCAGGGTGTGGCAACGTTGGCTGCGCTTATTGGGGATAAAGGTGGAACAAATTGTGGCAAAGATAAAGGGGTGCGGCCGAAGCCGCCCGGCAAAAGGGGTGCAATTGGTCTGCACGGCAACCAAAAGACGCCGATGCAAACCGATTTAAAAAACTATATTCGGATTTAAATCGATTAAATATTTGAAATTATTGATTGATTTTGGTTTTGCTTATTGCGTTTTGAAAACTCGGACACTAGGTTCGCGAAAATTCAACGTCACCGTTTCTAATATAGAGGATGCGCGCTCATGGAGGAGCTTGGTGTAAATAATCCCCTCGTAGGGGTAGCAGCGATCGGTTTGGGTGATGCGGCTCGCATCTACTATAATTTCCGTGAGCGCGACCTTTACGAAGAGGCGATTCGCCGCAACGAAGCCGTGCTGACCGCCGACGGCGCGCTCTGCGCGGTGACCGGGCAGCATACTGGCCGCTCGGCGAAGGACAAGTTCATCGTCCGCGACAGCCACACCGACGACCAGATCTGGTGGGACAACAACAAGCCCATGTCGCCGGAACACTTCGGTATCCTGCACAAGGACATGCTGGCCCATGCTGCCGGCAAGGAACTCTTCGTCCAGGACCTTATCGGCGGTGCCGACCAGGAAAACGAGTTGCCGACCCGCGTCGTGACGGAGCTTGCCTGGCACTCGCTGTTCATCCGCAATCTTCTGATCCGTCCGGAGCGCTCCACGCTCACTGAATTCCAGCCGAAGCTGACCATCATCACGCTTCCGAGCTTCCGCGCCGACCCGGCACGCCACGGTTGCCGCTCGGAGACGGTCATCGCCTGCGATTTCACCAACGGCATCGTTCTGATCGGCGGCACTTCCTATGCCGGCGAAATGAAGAAGTCGGTCTTCACCGCGCTCAACTACATGCTGCCGCCGAAGGGCGTCATGCCGATGCACTGCTCGGCCAATGTCGGCCCGGCCGGCGACGCTGCCGTCTTCTTCGGTCTGTCGGGCACCGGCAAGACGACGCTCTCGGCCGACCCGAGCCGCACGCTGATCGGCGACGACGAGCACGGCTGGGGTGAGCACGGCATCTTCAACTTCGAAGGCGGCTGCTACGCCAAGACCATCCGTCTGTCGGCCGAAGCCGAGCCGGAAATCTACGCCACCACCAAGCGTTTCGGCACCGTTCTGGAAAACGTCGTGCTCGATGATGCCGGCGTGCCGGACTTCAACGATGCCTCGCGCACCGAAAACACCCGCTGCGCCTATCCGCTGCACTTCATTCCGAACGCATCGGACACCGGCCGCGCCGGCCATCCGAAGACGATCATCATGCTGACCGCCGATGCTTTCGGCGTGCTGCCGCCGATCGCTCGCCTGAGCCCGGAACAGGCCATGTACCACTTCCTGTCCGGCTATACCGCCAAGGTCGCCGGTACGGAAAAGGGCGTGACCGAGCCGGAAGCCACCTTCTCGACCTGCTTCGGCGCACCGTTCATGCCGCGCCATCCGGCAGAGTATGGCAATCTGCTGCGCGACCTGATCGCCGAGCACAATGTCGACTGCTGGCTGGTCAGTACCGGCTGGACCAGCGGCGCCTATGGCGTCGGTCATCGCATGCCGATCAAGGCCACCCGCGCCCTGCTGGCCGGTGCATTGAACGGTGAACTGAAGAAGGTGGAAACCCGCGTCGATCCGAACTTCGGCTTCGCCGTTCCGGTGGCCGTCGAAGGCGTCGACTCGAAGATCCTCGATCCCCGTTCGACCTGGTCCGATGCATCGGAATACGATGCCCAGGCCAAGAAGCTGGTGGCGATGTTCATCACCAACTTCGCCAAGTTCGAAGATCACGTCGACCACACCGTGCGTGCCGCCGCTCCGAGCGCCAATATCGCTGCGGAATAATGGCGTCAGACGAGAACTGAAAGAAACCCGGCGGAGCGATCCGCCGGGTTTCTTGTTTTCCTCCGCGTTCGAATGTGAAATAGAGCGGACGGAGACCGAACATGGCCAGCGACGCACTCGTCATCAACAATCGCATCACGATCGCCGGCTGGGAGCTGACGGAGCAATTCGTGCTGGCCGGCGGGCCGGGCGGACAGAACGTCAACAAGGTCTCGACGGCCGTCCAGCTGTTCTTCAACATCGCCGGTTCTCCCGCCCTGAGCGACCGGGTCAAGGAGAATGCCCTGAAGCTCGCCGGACGGCGTGCTTCGAAGGAAGGCGTGCTGATGATCGAGGCGAACCGGTTCCGCAGCCAGGAGCGCAACCGGGAAGACGCACGCGAGCGCCTCAAGGAACTGATCCTCGCCGCCGCCGCGCCGCCCCCGCCGCCTCGCAAGAAGACCAAGCCGACCAAGGGGTCGGTAGAGCGCCGGCTGAAGGAAAAGTCGGGGCGGTCCGAGGTCAAGAAGATGCGCGGCCGGCCCGGAGGAGACTAGCTTCGCCAGACTGCGACCTAATACAGCACGACATATTTTAGATATCTGCTTGTGTTTTGCTGCGCCGTGGTTTCATCTGAAGCCGGACCGGACAAGAAGGGGAATTCCCATGGGTTTGTTTAGTTTTATCAAGAGTGCAGGCAAGAAGCTCGGCATCGGCGGCGATGACGACACTCCCGACGCGGAAGCGGTCAAGAAGGAACTTGCCTCACATGATCTCGGCACCGAAAAGGTCGAAGTTACTGTCGTCGACGACAAGGTCGTGCTGAAGGGAACCGTGAAGGATCAGTCGGCCTTCGAAAAGGCGGTCATCGCCGTTGGCAACACGCTCGGCATTTCCAAGGTCGAAGCCGGTGACCTGAAGATCGCCGAGACGCTTGAGGCGGCACCGGTCGCGCCCAAGGAGCCGGTTTTCTACACAGTCAAGAAGGGCGACAATCTCTGGAAGATCGCCGAGGCGCACTATGGCAAGGCCAACGGCGCCAAGCACACGGTGATCTTCGAAGCCAACAAGCCGATGCTCACCCACCCCGACAAGATCTATCCCGGTCAGGTGCTGCGCATTCCCGACCTTGCCGACTGAATCTGCAATGAAGGCGGCGGCCGATGAGGCCGCCGTTCGTCCATGCCTGAAGAAACCAAGCGCACATTGCCCGAAGGGCTCCGCTATTTTCCGGATTTCATCGATCGCGGCGGGCAGGAGCAACTGGTCGCGTCAATCCGTGAAATCGTCGCGGAAGCACCGCTCTTCGTTCCCGTCATGCCCGGAACCGGCAAGGAAATGTCGGTCCGCATGACCAATTGCGGCCCGCTCGGCTGGGTTACGGACAAACAACGCGGCTATCGCTACCAGCCGAATCATCCGGTCACGGGAAAACCATGGCCCGCCATTCCCGCAATGTTGCTCGATATCTGGAACCGGGTTGCCGGCTCAGACAAGCAGCCGGAGGCGTGCCTGGTCAATTTCTACGACGACAATGCCCGCATGGGCCTGCATCAGGATCGCGACGAGAAGGATTTCGACGCGCCGGTCGTGTCGATCTCGCTGGGCAACGCGTGCCTCTTCCGCATCGGCGGAACGAATCGCAAGGATCCGACCATGTCGATGAAGCTCACGAGCGGAGACGTCTTCGTCATCGGCGGGGCAGGGCGCCTGTGCTTCCATGGCGTGGATCGCATCTATCCGTCGACCTCGACCCTGCTGAAGAACGGCGGGCGCATCAACCTGACGCTGAGGCGGGTCAACTCTTGAGCGGGTCTGTGAATCCGGCAAACATGGCGGGCTATTGAATAAACTGCCGGCTATATATCGCCTACAGTTTTCTCAGCGCGACCTGCTCGACCAGATGATTGTCGCCCTTGCGCAGGATGAGGTCGGCGCGGGGGCGGGTCGGCAGGATATTCTCCCGCAGGTTCTTCAGGTTGGTGTTCTTCCACAGACCCTCGGCGATCTCCAGCGCCTCTTCTTCGCTGATCGTGGCATAGCGATGGAAGTAGGAGTTGGGGTCGCGGAACGCGGTTTGCCGCAGCTTCATGAAACGGTCGACATACCAGCGGTGGATGAGCTTCTCCTCCGCGTCGATATAGATCGAGAAGTCGAAGAAGTCAGAGACGATCGGCACGATCTTGCCGTCGGCCGGCAGGTCGCGCGACTGGAGCACATTGATGCCTTCGAAGATCAGGATGTCCGGCCGGTCGACGATCTTGTACTCGTTGGGCAGCACGTCATAGGTCAGATGCGAATATCCGGGCGCCTTGACGTTGGGCAGACCGGCCTTGATCGCCGAGAGGAAACGCAGCAGCGCGCCGATGTCGTAGCTTTCCGGAAAGCCCTTGCGGTTCAGGATCTTGTGCCGAACCAGATGGGCGTTGGGATAGAGGAAGCCGTCCGTGGTGACGAGGTCGACCTTCGGGCTCGAGGGCCAGCGCGCCAGGAGTTCCTTGAGGACGCGGGCCGTCGTCGATTTACCGACCGCGACCGATCCGGCGATGCCGATGACGAACGGCGTCTTTGAAATGTTCGACGTGTTGAGGAAGCGATTGCGCTGCTGGAACAGCAGTTGCGAGGATTCGACATGGGCCGAGAGCAGGCGCGACAGCGACAGGTAGATCCGGCGCACTTCGGAAAGGTCGATCGGGTCGTCGATCGAGCGCAGTCGCTTAACCTCGTCGGCGGTCAATGTCAGCGGCGTATCGGCCCTGAAATGCGACCATTCCTCCGAATCGAAGAACAGATAGGGGGAATATCCATCCGCCTGGAAATGGTCGAGTGCTTCTGGCGTTTCGGATTCCCGTGTCGCTGTCGTCATGGATCCTGCCGGCTGGCTTTTTCGCTGAGGCCCGTCTGGGCCGTGCGCCGTTGAAGCTCTTCGAGCACGGCTTTAAGCGGGATGTCGGCGATTTTCAATACGACCATCAGGTGATAGAGGAGGTCGGCACTCTCGTAGACGAGGTTTTCACGGTCGTCCTTGATTGCCGCGATCACCGTTTCGACGGCTTCCTCGCCAAGCTTCTTGGCGGCTTTCGACTGGCCGCCGGCGACGAGCTTCGCCGTCCAGGATTCGTCAGGCCGGGCCTGGGCCCGGTCGGCGACGATTCGTTCGAGGTCGGTGAGGGAGAAGTCACTCATTGCAGTTCCCTTTCGCGGGCAATCAGTCGAGCCGCATGGCGATGCCGTGGTTGGCCATATACTGCTTGGCCTCGGCGATCGAATAGGTACCGAAGTGGAAGATCGAGGCGGCGAGCACGGCCGTCGCGTGCCCATCCCTGATGCCGGCGACCAGATCGTCGAGCGTGCCGACCCCGCCCGAGGCGATCACCGGAACGCGCACGGCATCGGCAATGGTTCGCGTCAGTTCGAGATCGTATCCGATCTTCGTTCCGTCCCGGTCCATCGATGTGACCAGCAGTTCGCCGGCACCACGCTCGACCATCTTCCTGGCGAATTCGACTGCATCTATGCCGGTCGGCGTGCGACCGCCATGCGTATAGATCTCCCAGGCGCTCAGATTGTCGCCGCCGGCTTCCTGCTTGCGCCTTTGCTTGGCGTCGATCGACACGACGATGCACTGGTCACCGAACTTGTCGGCCGCCTCGGCAATGAAATCCGGATTGTTCACCGCCGCCGAATTGATCGCCACCTTATCGGCCCCGCAGAGCAGCAGCTTGCGGATGTCGGCGATCGTGCGCACGCCGCCGCCGACGGTGAGCGGCATGAAACACTGGTCCGCCGTCTGCGCGACGACCTCGAAGATCGTGTCACGATTGTCGGACGATGCGGTGATGTCGAGGAAGCAGAGTTCGTCGGCACCGGCGGCGTCATAGGCCTTGGCCGCCTCGACGGGATCGCCCGCGTCGATCAGGTCGACGAAGTTGACGCCCTTGACGACACGGCCGTCCTTGACGTCCAGGCAGGGAATGACACGGGCTTTCAGCGTCATGGTCTATCCTCGTTCAGGCGCGAGCGGCGCGGATGAGCGCCAGGGCTTCGGCCGGGTCGATGCGGCCGTCATAGAGTGCGCGGCCGGTGATGGCACCCTCAAGCTTGGCCGCGTCGGGCTGCAGCATGCGGTGGATGTCGTCGATCGATGCAAGCCCGCCTGATGCGATCACCGGGATCGAAACCGCGTCGGCAAGCGAAAGCGTCGATTCCCAGTTGATGCCGGTCAGGATGCCGTCTCGATCAATATCGGTATAGATGATCGCCGATACACCTGCCCCTTCGAATTTTTTCGCAAGCTCGATCACACCGAGTTCCGAGGCCTCCGCCCAGCCCTCGACCGCCACCTTGCCGCCCTTGGCATCGATGCCGACGGCAATCTTGCCGGGGAAACGCTTGCAGGCCTCGATCACCAGCGCCGGGTCGCGCACGGCGATGGTACCAAGGATGACGCGCGAAAGCCCGCGATGAAGCCAGTTTTCGATATGCTCGAGGCTGCGGATGCCGCCGCCGAGCTGCACCGGATTCTTTGTTGCTTTCAGGATCGCGTCGACCGCTGCCCCGTTGACGCTCGTCCCGGCAAAGGCGCCGTTCAGGTCCACCACGTGCAGCCATTCGAAACCCTGGTCCTCGAAGGCCTTCGCCTGGGCGCCGGGATCGGTGTTGTAGACGGTGGCCTGCTCCATGTCGCCCAGCTTGAGCCGCACGCACTGGCCGTCCTTGAGGTCGATGGCGGGAAAAAGGATCATGCGGAAATGTCCGATACTGAAGGAGACTTACGGTTGCCAGGAAAGGAAGTTGGCGATCAGCCTGAGGCCGAGCGTCTGGCTCTTTTCCGGATGGAACTGCGCACCAACCATATTGGCGCGACCGACGAAGGCCGTCATCGGTCCGCCGTAGTCGGTGGTGGCTATCACGTCATCCGGATTTTCCGCGGCGAGGTGGTAGGAGTGGACGAAATAGGCATGCAGGCCGTCCGGCCCCGTCTTGATCCCGTCGAACAACGGATGCGGCTGGTGCAGGTCGAGCGTGTTCCAGCCGATCTGCGGGATCTTGAGGGTCGGATCGTCCGGCGTCATCTCGACCACATCACCCTTGATCCAGTCGAAGCCGGGCGTGATCGTCTTTTCCAGCCCGCGGCTCGACATCAGCTGCATGCCGACGCAGATGCCGAAGAAGGGGCGGGCTTTCTTCTCGACGACGTCGACGATCGCCTCGTGCATGCCAGGAACCGAGTCGAGCCCCCGGCGGCAGTCGGCATAGGCGCCGACGCCCGGCAGCACGATTCGGTCGGCTGTGGCAACGCGATCGGCCTTGTCGGTCAGCTCGATGACCGCGTCGACGCCGCTTTCGCGCGCTGCCCGTTCGAAGGCCTTCGTTGCCGAGCGGAGATTTCCGGATCCATAGTCGATGATCGCCACGCGCATCGTCGAACGTCCTTTTCCTAAACGCGACGCCATGGGGTCAAAACCCCGGCACGCCGCAAAGCGATGATCAAGCTGCTTTCCGCCGTTTCCGGTCGGGCAGACCTCAGACGAGGGTGCCCTTGGTCGAGGGAACGCGGCTGGCCTGGCGCGGGTCGATTTCGACGGCTGTCCGCAATGCCCGGGCCACGGCCTTGAAGCAGGTCTCGGCGATATGGTGGTTGTTGGCGCCGTAGTGATTGAAGATATGCAGCGTGATGCCGGCATTCTGGGCCAGCGCCTGGAAGAACTCGCGCACCAGTTCGGTGTCGAAGGTGCCGATCTTCGGCGCGCTGAAGGCAACATTCCAGACGAGGAAGGGTCGGCCTGAGACGTCGATCGCCGCCTTGGTCATCGTCTCGTCCATGGCAAGGTCGATCGAGGCATAGCGGGTGATGCCGCGCCGGTCGCCGAGCGCCTTGGAGATGGCCTGGCCGATGGCGATGCCGGTATCCTCGACGGTATGGTGGTCGTCGATGTGCAGGTCGCCCTTGACGTCGATCTCCATGTCGATGAGCGAATGGCGCGAAAGCTGGTCGAGCATATGATCGAAGAAGCCGACGCCCGTGGAAATCTTCGCCGCGCCGGTGCCGTCGAGATTGACGGAAACCGAAACGGAGGTTTCGTTGGTTTTGCGGGAAATGCTTCCCGTGCGACGGATCATTGTTTCGCCCATCAGGGTCCGCTCCATGCCTTGGTCAGGGGTTCCTTATCAGGCGGTCGGTTAAATATCCAGCAAAAGCAGGCCGTGCTTTTCCGCGATGCGTCACAAGATTGCATTCGCGCGAGGTCCACTTACATAGGGATCAACCGAACGATTTCGCGTTCCCAATCGAACGCCCGGCAGACGGGCCAACAGGTGCGTAAATGACAACGATTATTACTGTGCGGAAGGGCGGAAAGGTCATCATGGCGGGCGACGGCCAGGTCAGCCTCGGCCAGACCGTGATGAAGGGCAATGCCCGCAAGGTCCGCCGGATCGGCAAGGGCGACGTGATCTCCGGTTTCGCCGGCGCGACTGCCGATGCCTTCACGCTGCTGGAGCGTCTGGAAAAGAAGCTCGAGCAATATCCCGGCCAGCTGATGCGCGCTGCCGTCGAGCTTGCCAAGGACTGGCGGACCGACAAGTATCTGCGCAACCTCGAGGCCATGATGCTGGTCGCCGACAAGACCATCACCCTTGCCATCACCGGCAATGGCGACGTGCTCGAACCGGAGCATGGCGCGATGGCGATCGGCTCCGGCGGCAATTATGCCTACGCTGCTGCCCGCGCCCTGATGGACAGCGACAAGTCGGCAGAAGAGATCGCCCGCCAGGCCATGGCGATCGCCGCCGAGATCTGCGTCTATACCAACGACAATATCGTGGTCGAGTCGCTCGACAGCGACAACTGATCCTCTTTCCTCCGACCATTGGAACAAGCGATATGACGACTTTTTCTCCCCGCGAGATCGTATCCGAACTCGACCGCTTCATCATCGGACAGCATGAGGCGAAACGTGCCGTGGCGATCGCGCTGCGCAACCGGTGGCGGCGTCAGCAGCTCGACGAGGACCTACGCGACGAGGTGATGCCGAAGAACATCCTGATGATCGGCCCGACCGGCGTCGGCAAGACGGAAATCTCGCGGCGCCTCGCCAAGCTTGCGGGCGCGCCCTTCATCAAGGTCGAGGCGACGAAGTTTACCGAAGTCGGCTATGTCGGCCGCGACGTGGAACAGATCATCCGCGATCTGGTCGAGGTCGGCATCGGCCTGGTGCGTGAAAAGAAGCGCGCCGAGGTCCAGGCCAAGGCCCATGCCGGCGCCGAGGAACGCGTTCTCGATGCGCTGGTCGGCTCGACGGCTTCGCCTGCCACCCGCGACAGCTTCCGCAAGAAGCTTAGGGCCGGCGAGATGGACGACAAGGAGATCGACATCGAGGTCGCCGACAGCGGCAGCGGCATGCCCGGCTTCGAGGTTCCCGGAATGCCGGGCGCCAATGTCGGCATCCTCAACCTGTCGGAAATGTTCGGCAAGGCCATGGGCAACCGCACCAAGAAGGTGCGCACCACGGTCAAGGCCTCCTATGCCGACCTGATCCGCGACGAGTCCGACAAGCTGATCGACAATGAAGTGATCCAGCGCGAGGCGGTGCGCTCGGCCGAGAACGACGGTATCGTCTTCCTCGACGAGATCGACAAGATCGCCGCGCGGGAAGGCGGCATGGGTGCCGGCGTGTCGCGCGAAGGCGTTCAGCGCGACCTGCTGCCGCTGGTCGAAGGCACCACTGTGTCGACGAAGTATGGGCCGGTGAAGACGGACCATATCCTCTTCATCGCGTCCGGCGCCTTCCACGTATCGAAGCCTTCGGACCTGCTACCCGAATTGCAGGGCCGCCTGCCGATCCGCGTCGAGCTGAAGCCTCTGACCAAGGAAGACTTCCGTCGCATCCTGACCGAAACCGAAGCGAGCCTCATCCGCCAGTACAAGGCGCTGATGGCGACCGAGGAACTCGATCTCGACTTCACCGAAGATGCGATCGATGCGCTGGCCGATGTCGCGGTCAAGCTCAACACCTCGGTCGAGAACATCGGTGCGCGCCGTCTGCAGACCGTGATGGAACGCGTGCTGGACGATATCTCGTTCAACGCACCTGATCGGGGTGGTTCGAAGGTGATGATCGATTCGGCCTATGTCGCCGAGCATGTCGGCGAAATTGCTGCGGACGCGGACCTGTCGCGCTATATCCTTTAGCGCAAGGCAAAATATGTGGGTTCCGCCGAAGGAATGCCGCAAATGTGACGCAGGGCAAGGTCGACAAACACGGCCTTGCTTCTGTATGGGTGGCGCCGGAAAGCAATCTGCATTTTGAAAACTTGGGGGTGAAGGTATCGTGGGTCGATTTACTCGGGCATTCTTCCTGGCGCTGCTTGTTCTTGCGCCGGCAGGTGTGAACGCAGGGTCGCTCCGTGTCGTGCCCGAAGGCAACCGCCATGCCGAGCAGCCGCCGATCCCGGGCGCTTCGGTGCGCCGTACCCAGGCCGGAAAGACCACGTTCGACCTGAAATACGAGAAGGTGCGTGACCTTCTCGCGTCCGACGACCGGTTGCGCTCGAAGATCAAGAAGACGGCGGCTGCCTACGGCATCGATCCGATCCACATGGTGGGTGCGATCGTCGGCGAGCATACCTTCAACGTCGATGCCTATGACAGCCTGCAGAGCTATTACGTGAAGGCGGCATCCTATGCCGGCAACAGCTTCCGTTTCGCCTATGACGGCGAGGGGATTTCCGACTTCGTCTCCCGCCCGGAATTTTCCGCATGCGCCGCGATGAAGGATTCCTACAAGCTGTGGTCGTGCCGCGAGGACGTCTGGGAAACCAAGTTCCGCGGCCACAGCGTCGGCGGCAAGTCCTATCCCAACAACCGCTTCAGCGCTGTGTTCTTCCAGCCCTTCTACGCCGGCCAGACCTTCGGTCTCGGGCAGATCAATCCGCTGACGGCGCTGATGCTGTCGGATCTGGTTTCGCAGAAGTCGGGCGTCGCCAGGCTGGACGAGAACGATGCGGCCGGCGTCTACAAGGCGATCATGGAGCCCGACATTTCGCTGGCCTTCATGGCGGGCGTACTGCGCAAGTCGATCGACGACTACCGCACCGTCGCCGGCATGGATATTTCGCATAATCCCGGAGTGACGGCCACGCTGTTCAACGTCGGCAACTCGCTGCAGCGGGCCCGGGCGCTGGCGGCCCGCAATGCCGGCGCCGGATCGCCGGTCTGGCCGGAAGAGAACTATTACGGGTGGTTGGTCAACGACCGCCTGAGTGAACTCAAGGCGCTGTTCTAGCCCGCTCCGGGCTGATCGCGCCACCGCGGAGCGGAATCATGGCAGTTGTCGACAGCCCCGACCTTTTCGAGCCGCCAGCGCCCGTTCCGCGCCCATATCCGCCGTCGAAGCTCGAGATCATCCGGACCGTCCTGCGCAACCCGCTCGAACTCTGGGGCGTCCCCTCTTACACTCTGCCCTGGATCGAAACCCGGTTTTTCGGCCGCACCACCGTGATCGTCAACGATCCGGATCTGATCCGCCACGTGCTGGTCGACAATGCCGGCAACTACGTGATGGACAAGGTCCGGCAACTGGTCCTGCGCCCCATCCTGCGCGACGGGCTGCTGACCGCCGAGGGCGGGGTGTGGAAGCGCTCGCGAAAGGCGATGGCACCCGTCTTCACCCCGCGCCACGCGCGCGGCTTTGCCCGCCAGATGCTGGAAAAGAGCGAGGAGTTCGCCGCGCGCTACGCGACGGCGGATGCGCGAGGGATGGTACGCGATATCGCCGTCGACATGACCGGGCTCACCTATCTCATTCTCTCGGAGACATTGTTTTCCGGCGAGATCGCCACCGATGGCGATGACGTTGCCGGTGATGTCGATGCGCTCTTGCACCATATGGGACGGATCGATCCGCTCGACATGCTGGCGGCCCCGGAGTGGATTCCCAGGCTCGCCCGGGTGCGTGGTCGTGGAGTATTGCGCAAGTTCCGTGCGCTGGTCCGGACAACCATGGAAAAGCGCAAGGCGGCGATAGTGCGGGACCCCCAATCAGCGCCGCGCGATTTCCTGACCCTGCTGCTCGAAGTCGAAGGGCCGCAGGGCCTGACGACCGAGGAGGTCGAGGACAACATCCTGACCTTCATAGGCGCCGGCCATGAGACGACCGCCCGGGCGCTCGCCTGGACCTTCTTCTGCGTCGCCAATTGTCCTGACATCCGGGATCGCATGGAGGTCGAAATCGACGCCGTGCTCGACAGCGGCGCGGATCCGGTCGACTGGCTGGAGCGCATGCCGCTGGTTCGTGCGGCCTTCGAGGAGGCGCTGAGGCTCTATCCGCCGGCACCGTCGATCAATCGCCAGACCGTTGCGGATGACCGCTTCGAGGCGCCCGACGGCACCGCGATCGATATCCGCAAGGGTGCGACGATCCTGATCATGCCCTGGACGCTGCACCGGCATGAGCTTTACTGGGAACACCCGCGGGCCTTCGACCCGAGCCGGTTCCTGCCGGAAAACCGCGATAAGATAGGCCGCTTTCAATATCTGCCGTTCGGCGCCGGGGCACGGGTCTGCATCGGCGCAACCTTCGCCCTGCAGGAGGCGGTGATCGCGCTCGCCGTCCTGATGCGGCGCTATCGCTTCGACATGACCGCCGAAACCAGGCCATGGCCCGTGCAGAAACTGACGGTGCAGCCGGCCGGTGGCCTGCCGATGCGGGTCACCGCGCGGTCTGCGGTTTCGCGGCCATGATTTGCCGTTTGTCAGCTATTGCCGCTCGGTTTCCCCATGCGATAACAGCGTGATCCGTGTTGGTGGAATTCTGAGAGACCGAGGCAGCTGGCGTGACACTTCATTACCTGTTGGGCATCGATACCGGCGGCACCTATACCGACGCGGTGCTCTACAGCGAGACGCAGGGTATCCTGGCCAAGGCCAAGGCGCTGACCACGCGCCATGACCTGGCGATCGGTATCGCGGAAGCGCTGGAAAAGGTCATCGAAACCTCCGGCGTCTCGGTCGAGGCAATCGGTCTGGTGTCGCTGTCGACGACGCTGGCGACAAACGCGCTGGTCGAGGGGCAGGGGGGACGCGCGGGCCTCGTCATGATCGGCTTCGGCCCCGATGATCTGAAGCGCGACGGCCTCGCCGATGCGCTCGGCTCCGATCCCGCCATCTATCTGACCGGTGGCCATGATGTGCACGGTACCGAGACGCCGCTCGATCTCTCTCCGCTGGAGCAAGCCCTGCCGGAACTGAGCCGGACGGTGTCGTCCTTTGCCGTCGCGGGCTATTTCGCCGTGCGCAATCCCTCGCACGAAAACCGGGTGCGGGATTTCATCCGCGCTCATTGTCCTCTGCCGGTGACCTGCAGCCACGAGCTGTCGTCCAAGCTCGGCGGTCCGCGCCGGGCGCTGACCACACTGCTCAATGCCCGCCTGGTGTCGATGATCGACCGGCTTGTCGGCGCCTGCGAGGACTTTCTGACAAGGCGCGGCATCGACGCGCCGCTGATGGTCGTGCGCGGCGACGGTGCCCTCATCTCGGCGGCGGAGGCCCGGCTGCGGCCGATCGAGACGATCCTGTCAGGCCCTGCGGCCAGTCTGGTCGGCGCCCGTCATCTGACCGGCCTTGCCGATGCCGTCGTCTCCGACATCGGAGGTACGACCACCGACGTGGCGATCCTCGAGGGCGGACGCCCGCGCCTTGACGCCGACGGTGCCGTGGTCGGCGGATACCGCACCATGGTCGAGGCGGTGGCCATGCGCACCTATGGCCTCGGCGGTGACTCGGAGGTGAGGATCGACGACCGCAGCATGAATGCGCGGATCGATCTCGGCCCGCGCCGCCTCGTGCCGCTCAGTCTGGCGGCCACGCTGCATGGCCGCCCGGTCATCGACATTCTCGAACGGCAGCTGCGCGCGGCCCATATGGGCCGCCATGACGGGCGCCTTGCGGTCCGCACCGGCGTGCCGGATCATCTGGCCGCCGGCCTGGCAGCGCAGGAAGCGGCGCTGTTCGCCCGTATCGGATCGGAGCCCGTGGCGCTCGACCAGCTGATGACGGCAACGTCGCAGCTGGCGACGCTCGATCGACTGGTGGCGCGCGGGCTCGTGCATATCTGCGGTATCACGCCGTCGGACGCCATGCATGTGCTTGGCCGTCAGGGCCAATGGCATGCGGAGGCGGCCGAGCTTGGTTTGAGGCTTGCCATGCGCCGCAAGAACGGCGCCGGCCAGCCGATCGCGGCCTCGCCCGAAGAGCTCGCGCGACGGATCGTCGACAGGCTGACGCGCCAGTCGGCGGAGGTCATTCTCTCGGCCGTCCTTCCCGAGGCCGGGCTGACCGATGTCGATCCCGCCCGTTCGCTGCTCATCGACCATGCGCTGCGGCGTGAGGCCGGCATCGTGCGCTTCGCCCTGTCGCTCGACCGCCCGCTGGTCGGGCTCGGCGCCTCGGCCCCGGTCTACTATCCGGCAATCGGCGACATGCTGTCCGTGGCCTGCGAAGTCCCGACGGATGCGGATGTCGCCAATGCCGTCGGTGCGGTGGTGGGGCGGGTCCGAGCCACCGTCACCGTCTTCGTCACCGCGCCGGAGGACGGCATCTTCATGCTCTCGGGTGCGGGAGACGGCCGCCGCTTCACGGACGAGGAGAAGGCGTTCGAGGCTGCGCGCGACAGGGCCAGCGAAGCGGCACTCGAACACGCCCGGCAGAATGGCGCCGTCGACGCGGTACTGGCCCTCGTCGAGGAAATCGATGCGCCTGAGATCGACGGCAGCCGCAAGCTCGTCGAAGCGCGTTTCATCGCCACGGCGAGCGGCAGGCCGCGCCTGGCGCATGGGGAATAGTTTCCAATCCGGCACAAATCTTTGTAATTTGTGCTCGATTGACAATGAATCAGAACAGATCAAAGTCCGACCATCAACGTTACAGCCAGATTTGCGAGGAGACAGCGTCATGAGCCGGATCGAAAGCCACGGCCTTTCCATCGACACGGAACTGCATCGGTTCCTGATCGAGGAGGCATTGCCGGGAACCGGGGTCGACCCGGACACCTATCTCAAGGGTCTTTCGGCCATCGTGCACGACCTCGCGCCGAAGAACCGGGCGCTCTTGGCCAAGCGCGACGAGATGCAGGCGAAGATCGATGCCTGGCACCGGCAGAACGGTGCGCCGATCGATATGGACGCCTATGAGGCTTTCCTGCGCGAGATCGGTTATCTCCTGCCGGAAGGCGGCGAGGTCAAGGTCACGACCTCCAATGTCGATGCCGAGATCACCCGGATCGCCGGACCGCAGCTCGTCGTTCCGGTCATGAACGCGCGCTATGCGTTGAACGCGGCGAATGCCCGCTGGGGTTCGCTCTACGATGCGCTCTACGGCACGGATGCGATCGCCGAAACCGACGGCGCCGAAAAGGGCAAGGGCTACAATCCCGTGCGCGGCGCCAAGGTCATCGCCTGGGGCCGGCAGCTGCTCGATGATTCGGCACCGCTTGCCGCCGGTAGCTGGAGCCATGTCGCCGGCCTGTCGATCCAGGACGGCGCGCTGTTCGTCACGCTGTCCGATGGCGGCGTCACCGGTCTTTCCGACCCCGCGCAGCTCGCCGGCTATCGCGGAGCTGCCGACAAGCCCGAGGCGGTCCTGCTGGCCAAGAACAACCTGCACACCGAGATCGTCATCGATGCGAACGGCATGATCGGCAGGACCGATCCGGCGCATATCAACGACATCTGGCTCGAATCGGCGATCACGACGATCATGGACTGCGAGGATTCGGTTGCCGCCGTCGACGCCGAGGACAAGGTCGTCGTCTATGGCAACTGGCTCGGCCTGATGAAGGGCGACCTGACCGAAGAGGTCTCGAAGGGCGGCAAGAGCTTCACCCGCGCGCTGAACGCTGACCGAACCTATACCAAGCCGGATGGATCGATTGTCACGCTGCATGGCCGCTCGCTGATGCTGGTGCGCAATGTCGGCCACCTGATGACCAATCCGGCGATCCTCGACCGGGATGGCAAGGAAGTGCCGGAAGGCATCATGGATGCCGCCGTCACCGCGCTGATCGCCCTGCACGACATCGGGACGAACGGCCGCCGGGCCAATTCCCGCAGCGGCTCGATGTATGTCGTCAAGCCCAAGATGCACGGTCCGGAAGAGGTTGCCTTCGCCTGCGAGATCTTCTCGCGCGCCGAGGCTCTGATCGGCATGGCCCCGAACACCATCAAGATGGGCATCATGGACGAGGAGCGCCGCACGACGGTCAACCTCAAGGAATGCATCCGCGCGGCAAAGGAACGCGTCGTGTTCATCAACACCGGCTTCCTCGACCGGACCGGCGACGAGATCCACACCTCGATGGAAGCCGGCCCGATGATCCGCAAGGGCGACATGAAGCAGGCGGCCTGGATCTCGGCCTATGAAAACTGGAACGTCGACATCGGCCTCGAATGCGGCCTGTCCGGCCATGCGCAGATCGGCAAGGGCATGTGGGCCATGCCGGACCTGATGGCGGCCATGCTGGAGCAGAAGATCGCCCATCCGAAGGCCGGCGCCAACACCGCCTGGGTTCCCTCGCCGACTGCCGCCACCCTGCATGCCACGCACTACCACCGCGTCAACGTCGCCGAGGTCCAGGCCGGCCTGAAGAGCCGCCCGCGCGCCAGGCTGCGCGACATCCTCTCGGTGCCGGTGGCCGTGCGCCCGAACTGGACGCTGGAAGAAATCCAGCGCGAACTCGACAACAATGCCCAGGGCATTCTCGGCTACGTCGTGCGCTGGATCGACCAGGGCGTCGGCTGCTCCAAGGTTCCCGACATCAACAATGTCGGCCTGATGGAAGACCGCGCGACGCTGCGCATCTCCGCCCAGCACATGGCCAACTGGCTCCATCACGGCGTTGTCACCGAGGCGCAGATCCTCGAGACGATGAAGCGGATGGCCGTCGTCGTCGATGGCCAGAACGCGGGCGATCCCGCCTATCGGCCGATGGCCGGCAATCTCGACGGGTCGATCGCCTTCAAGGCGGCACTCGACCTGGTGCTGAAGGGCCGCGAGCAGCCGAACGGCTATACCGAGCCGGTCCTGCATCGCCGCCGCCTCGAACTGAAGGCCAGCCTCGCAGGTTGAGCCGAGCAAAGCGCAAACGAAAAAGCCGCCGGATCGCTCCGGCGGCTTTTTGCATGGGAAAGCTTCGAAGCGCTTACTGCTGGACGACGACGCGTGCGCCCTTGCCCGGACGGACACGGCTGTAGAGGTCGATGATGTCCTGGTTCATCAGGCGGATGCAGCCCGACGAGGCGGCAGTGCCGATCGAGGCCCATTCCGGCGTGCCGTGCAGGCGGAACAGCGTATCCTGGCCCTTCTCGTTGAACAGATAGAGGGCGCGTGCGCCGAGCGGATTGCGAAGGCCAGGGCCCATGCCGTTTTCGACATACTGGGCGACGTCCGGCTTGCGGGCGGCCATTTCCTTCGGCGGGTGCCAGGTCGGCCATTCCTGCTTCCAGGCGATATAGGCCTCGCCCTGCCAGGCAAAGCCCTGCTTGCCGACGCCGATGCCGTAGCGGACCGCCTTGCCGTTCGGCAGGACATAGTAAAGGAAGCGCTCGCGCGTGTTGACGACGATCGTGCCGGCCTTTTCCGTGGTCGGGTAGGCGACGATCTGCCGGTGGAACTTCTTGTTGACCTTGTTGATCGGGATCGCCGGCAGTGCATAGCCAGCGTCGGTGACGCTGCCATAGGAGTCGGTGAAGATCTTGGCCGTCGTGGCTTCGGCCTGCTGGGTATCGGTCGTGGTCGTGCAACCTGTCAGGGCGATCGTCGCGACGAGGCCGAACACAGTCAGTGCATTGCGGAGGCGCATGGGAAACTCGTTCATTTGGGCTAGGAGATGGTGATCTCGACCATCTTTGATTATGGTTTATTTTTGATTAAAAGCGCCTTTGCAAGTAGCGGATCGCCGCCCGATGGCTTCGGCGTTGCAAAATGACTCCACATGGCTTTTTTGCAACATGCGGATCAGCTTCCCTGGACAAGAACATGACGATTCTTTCTATCGCCGTAAACAATCCGTTAATCGATGGACGCCAGTCGGAGCGGGCTATGCTTGTGCGGCGGGGCGTCCAGGTCTTGCTGCACGACATGCGGCTCGCCGTCCTGCCCGAATTGGCGCTTGCCAACGGCCGCCGCGCCGATCTGGTCGGTCTCTCGGAGAAGGGCGAGATCTGGATCATCGAGATCAAATCCTCGATCGAGGATTTTCGCGTCGATCGGAAATGGCCGGATTACCGCGCCTATTGCGACCGGCTGTTCTTCGCCACCCATCCGGACGTACCGCTCGACATCTTCCCGGAGGATTGCGGCCTGCTGCTCTCGGATGGATACGGCGCCCACCTGTTGCGCGAGGCGCCCGAACACAAGCTGCCGCCGGCCACCCGCAAGGCCGTCACCCTCGACTTTTCCCGTTCTGCGGCGCAGCGCCTGATGATGGCGGAATGGGCCGCGCACGCACCGGTGCGGGACTGACTGTTATTTCGGCGCGCGCTTGGCGAGAATGCGCTGCAGCGTCCTGCGATGCATGTTGAGCCGGCGCGCCGTTTCCGACACGTTGCGGTCGCAGCTCTCGAATACCCGCTGGATATGCTCCCAGCGGACCCGGTCGGCCGACATGGGATTTTCCGGCACTTCCGCCTTTTCCCCCGGACGCTGTGTCAGCGCCAGGAAGATCTCGTCGGCGTCGGCCGGCTTTGCCAGATAGTCGAGCGCGCCGAGCTTCACCGCCGTGACCGCCGTTGCGATATTGCCGTAGCCGGTCAGCACGACGATATGGGTGTCCGTCCGGTGCTGGCGGATGGCCTCGATGACGTCGAGACCGTTGCCGTCGCCGAGCCTGAGATCGACCACCGCGTAGCCCGGCGGCGTGGCCTTGGCCTTGGCGACACCTTCGGCGACGGAAGCCGCAGTCTCCACGACGAAGCCGCGCGATTCCATCGCCCGGGCCAGACGGCGCAGGAAGGGCACATCGTCGTCGACGATCAGCAAGGTCGGGTTTGGACCCAGGGCGTTGGCGCCGTTTGTCGGCGAAGGGTCGGAGGTTGCGTTTTCTGTCATGGCTAGGCAATCCTGCGGGGCAATCTTGAGCGTCCGTGTGTGGTTATGGCCAGTAATGGCCATGCGGTAAAGTCATTTCGCCACAATTAGGCTTCCATCCGGTGCCGCGGCCAGACGATTTCCACCCGGGCACCCGGCGTTTCCGGCGGGCGGTTTTCGAAGCTCAGCCGCGCGCCCGAACGCTCAAGCAGGGTCTTGGCGATGAAGAGCCCAAGCCCAAGCCCGCCTGCCTTGTCGTCGCGATGGCGATTTGTCACATAGGGCTCCCCGATGCGCTGCAGCACGTCCGGCGAATAGCCGATGCCATCGTCCTCGATGGTGATCGCCACCTTGGACGCGTCGTGCTCGACGGTCACGGTAACCCTTTCCCGGGCAAAATCGACGGCGTTCTCGATCAGATTGCCAAGGCCGTAGAGGATCGCCGGATTGCGGATGCCGACCGGTTCCTTGGCGCGATCCGACGTCTCGATCAGTTCCAGCTTGATGCCGAATTCGCGATGCGGCGCCAGCACGTCCTCGATGAGCGAAGAGAGCGGCAGGCGGCGCATGTGCTCCTCGCTCTCGGAGGGCAGTGTCGCGATGCGTTTCAGGATGTCGCGGCACCGCTCGCTCTGGCTGCGCAGGAGCTGGATGTCTTCGCCGAAGCGTTCATCCTTGCCGAGTTCGCGCTCCATTTCCTTGGCCACCAGGCTGATGGTGGCAAGAGGCGTGCCGAGCTCGTGTGCGGCGGCTGCGGCAAGCCCGTCGAGCTGCGAAAGGTGCTTTTCCCGCTGCAGGACCAGTTCGGTTGCCGACAGCGCGTCGGCCAGCAACGTCGCCTCCTGGGAAACGCGATAGGCGTAGAAGGCGGCAAAGGCCATCATCGAGGTGATGGCGAACCATACGCCGAGCTGCATCACCGGCTGGAGCGTCGGGGCATCGCCCGCATACCAGGGAAGCGGGTAGGGCGAGAACGGCAGCGCAGAGATCAGCATCATGGCGAGCGCGAAGAGCGCCAGCGCATGCCGGAGCGGCTGCGAGGCAAAGGAAATGATCACCGGCACGCAGATCAGCGGTGCAAACGGGTTGGCAAGCCCCCCGGTGATGAACAGCAGGGCGCCGAGCTGCAGGAGGTCGAGGCCGAGCACAGCGAAGGCGGCGATCGGCTCGAGCCGGTAGGTCGGCGGGAAGCCGACGGACAGCAGGAAATTGACCGCCGCCAAGGCGCCGATCAATGCTGCGCAGGTGACGAGCGGCAGCGGGAACTGCAGCCCGAAAGCAACGACGAGCACGGTGGCACCTTGCCCCGCGACCGCGAGCCAACGCAGCCATACCAGGGTCTGCAGGCGCAGTCGCCGGCTCGATGGTCCGAACTGGATTGCGGTGTCCGGTGTGCTCATCCTCTCACCTCCTCGGTGCAGTCGTTTCAGGTGCCGCGCGGCTTGGCACGCGTCGTCGGCAAGGCCCCGGCCGGATCCTCCGGCCACGGATGTTTCGGATAGCGCCCGCGCATGTCGGCCCGTACGTCCTTCCACGAACCCACCCAGAAACCCGGCAGGTCGCGGGTCGTCTGGATGGGCCGATGCGCCGGTGAGGTCAACTCCAGGACGAGCGGCAATTTGCCGCCGCCGATCGCCGGATGCGTCTTGAGGCCGTAAAGCTCCTGCACGCGAATGGACAGCACGGGCTCGGCGCCGTCATAACGGATCGGATGATTCTGCCCCGTCGGCGCGGTGAAATGGGTGGGGGCCAGCCGGTCGAGTTCGCGCTGCAGCCCGTGGGGAATGAGCGAAGCGAGACCGTCATACAGTGTGCCGGGCGAAAGGTCGTCGATGCCGCGCGCATGCGTTTGAAAGGGCGTGAACCAGCTGTCGAGGGAATCGAGCAGGGCGGCATCCGACAGGTCCGGCCAGGGCTCGCCGATCGTCCGGTACAAAAAGCCGACCCGCTGGCGCAGCTGCTCGCCCGCCTTGGAAAAGGGCAGGGCGCCGATGCCGATATGCCGCACGCCCTCGGCCAGCGCCTCGGCCGCGGCGGGACCGGTAGGCCGGGCAAGCGGGGTTTCCTCCAGCACGATCGCGCCGAGCCGGGTGACCCGCCGCGCCCGAACCTGCCGGCTCGCGGCATCGAAGAAGCACTCCTCGCGGCGCTGGATGGCATCCGGAAGCATGGCTTCGATTTCCGCCTTGCCGATTTCGGCCGCCGCCAGGACGCGACCCTGTGCGGCGCGTCCGGTCAGGTCGGCGATCACCAGCATGTCGGCCCCGGCCAGCCGCTCGGTCTCGGCGATCTCGGCCCCACGGCCGTTTGCCATCACGAAGCGGCCGCGTCCGCCGCGCTTCAGCGCAATGCGGTCGGGATAGGCGTGCAGCAGCAGTTGTCCGGCGGTGAACGAGATCGTTGCCGCCTTCGACGGGCCGGCACTCGAGGCCAGCCTCTCGGCCAGCTTGCGGGCCGAGACGGCACGGTCACCACCCTCCTGGCGGAACCGGCGCAGGCGGTCCTCGATGTCGATGCCGGTGCCGCCCAGGCCCTGTTCGGTCAGCAACACGGCGAGTTCCGCCGCTTGGCGGGCCGCGCCCGTCCTGGCTGCCGCCAGGATCATGGCGGCGAGCCGGACCGGCAGGCCGAGCGAACGGATCTGCCGGCCCGTTGCGGTGATCGCGCCCGAGGCGTCCAGCGCGCCGAGAAGGCGAAGCAGCGTGCGGGCCTCGTTCCACGCGGCCGCAGGCGGCGGGTCGATGAAGGCGAGCCCGGTCGGATCGAGCACGCCCCAATGCGCCATGTCGAGCACGAGGTTCGACAGGTCGGCCGACAGGATCTCCGGTGGGGTGAAGGCGGGAAGGGCTGCCGTCTGGCCGGAGTGCCAGAGGCGAAGGGCAATGCCCGGTTCGGTACGGCCGGCGCGGCCCGCCCGCTGGTCGGCCGAGGCGCGGGATACCCTGACCGTTTCCAACCGGGTGATGCCGGTCGACGGTTCGTAGACCGGCAGGCGCTGCAGGCCGCTGTCGATCACCACCCGCACGCCGTCGATGGTAATCGAGGTCTCGGCGATCGAGGTGGCGAGCACGATCTTGCGGTTGCCGGCGGACGCGGGGCGGATCGCCGCATCCTGTTCCTTCTGGCTGAGATTGCCGTAGAGCGGCACGACCAGGGTGGTCTCGTCGAACCGGCCTTCGAGCCGTTCGGCCACCCGGCGGATTTCCGCCTGGCCCGGCAGGAAGGCGAGGATCGAACCGCTCTCCGGCTGGTGCGCCTGCATAATGGCCGAGGCCACGGCATCCTCGACCCGCTCGCCGCCCGGCCGGTCCCGATAGCGGATCTCGACGGGAAAGCTGCGGCCCTCGCTCGAGATCACCGGCGCGTCGCCGAACAGCGCGGCGATCCGCTCCACATCGAGCGTCGCCGACATCACCAGAAGGCGCAGATCCGGCCTGAGGGCCGTCTGGGCATCGAGCGCCAGCGCCAGCCCGAAGTCGGCGTCGAGCGAGCGCTCGTGAAACTCGTCGAAAAGAACGGCGGCAATGCCCTGAAGTTCGGGGTCCTCCAGGATCATCCGGGCAAAGACGCCCTCGGTCACCACCTCGATGCGGGTCTTCGCCGAGATGCGGTTGTCGAGACGCATGCGGTAGCCGACGGTCTCGCCGACCGCCTCCCCGAGCAGGCTTGCCATGCGGCCCGCGGCGGCGCGCGCGGCCAGCCGCCGCGGTTCGAGCAGGATGATCCGGCCGTCGCCGCGAAAGGCCTCGCCCAAGAGATGCAGCGGCACGATCGTCGTCTTGCCGGCGCCGGGCGGCGCAGACAGGATCGCCCGGTTCTTCTCCTTCAACGCCGCGGCAAGGGCAGGCAGGCTGTCGGAGACCGGCAGATGCGGCAGCGTGACGGGCATCACGATTCCTGGCGGGTGAACGGCTCCATGACGGTCTCGTAGGCGAGGATCGCGCCGGCGAGATCCTCGAGGGCGGCCCCGACCGACTTGAACAGGGTGATTTCCGCCTCGTCCGAGCGGCCCTCGTGGCGGCCCGCGACGAGATCGAAGAGGTCGGCCTTGATATCGGTCTCGCTGATCACGCCTGCCTTGAGCGGCTGCAGGATGTCGCCGGCCTCGCTCATGGCGCCGGCCCGCGTATCGACGAAGATCGTTGCGCGCCGCACCGCCTCGTCGTCGCTCTCGCGCATGGTCGGCTTGAAGGCGCCGATCAGGTCGAGATGGGCGCCGGGTTTCAGCCAGGCGCCATGGACCAGCGGTTCGCTGGAAAGCGTCGCGCAGGAGATGATGTCCGCCGTCCGCGCGGTTCCTTCGAGATCCGTGCAGGCGACGGCGTCGACGCCCAGCGCGCGGGCCTCCTCGGCTGTCTTTTCCGCATTGGCGAGATTGCGTCCCCAGATGGAGACGCGGGTGATCGGACGAACGCTCGCATGCGCCTGCATGAGATTGAGGGAGAGCCGCCCCGTTCCGACCACCAGCAGGTGCGAGGCATCCGCCCGCGCGAGATATCGGGCGGCCAGCGCCGAGGTGGCGGCGGTCCGCCGCGCTGTGAGCTCGCCGCCGTCGACCACGGCCAGCATCTTGCCGGTCTTGCCGGAGGACAGGATATAACTGCCATAGATCGCCGGCAGGCCGCGCGTATGATTGTCGGGAAAGACGGAGACGAGCTTCACGCCGATATAGTCGCCCGGAACCCAGGCCGGCATCAGGAGCAGCGTGGCGTTCGCCTCGCCGGGCACCGCCACGTCATGGTGATGGCGAACCGGCATGACGCATTCTCCGCGGAACATGCGCTCGATCGCATCAATGAGGTCGGCCCATTTGAGGGCCTGGGCGGTTTCGGTTTCGTGCAACACCAGCATGCTGTTCTCCTTGTCGAATGCGTGCCGACACTAGCAAGAGCGGGCCACCGTTCAAGCGCCAATGCATGAAGGCGGGCGACTTTGCGCCTGCAGCGCGGACTGCCACCGCTGCGGCTCCGTCCTCGGGCGAAAATCGGACCTCTCTCTCGGGTCGCTAGGCCACAGACATTGAATATCCATTACATAACAACGGCTTGCATGATTTTTCGGATTTTTTGTTTTGGTGCTGTTGACTTGGGATATTGGGTCGAACTATAACCCGCTCACTGAACGAGGGCGGCGGCGCTGCTGGCGACGAAGTCTTTCGTTCTAAGGAAACCTCTAGAAATTGGCTGAGATGCTGATGGATTGCCGGACCGGATGGTTTGGTGTTGAGTTTTTGTGACGGCTGATTGTCGTCTGTTTTTTGACAATTGAAGATGAGAAGAAAGAGAAACGTGGACGGCGGCGTCGCGGGAAGAGCTTTAGGGCTTTTCTACGAATGATACGCAGACGGTCACGTTT
>NZ_JAEG01000012.1 GCF_000518785.1 Paenirhizobium selenitireducens ATCC BAA-1503
GTAAGCGGTGTGCCGCTCACACACGGCCGATCAGTTTCGAGCAAACGAGGTCACACGCCGGGCCGCATAGCGCGTGGCACCATACGCGAAAAATCGGAAGTCGCGGCATAGTCAGACAGCAGCCGTCTCTATTGGGAACCCCGCCGCTTTCCACTCAGGGAAGCCATCGACAAGTCGACGCACATTGAACCCACGCTGTCGCAATGACTGCACGGCCTTGAACGAAAGAATGCAATAGGGGCCACGGCAGTAGGCAACAATCTGCTGTCCAGGTGGCAACTCCGACAGGCGACTTTCTAGTTCTTCCACGGTGATGTTGACGGCGTTCGGCAGGTGTCCGGCCCGATATTCGTCTTCTGGGCGTACGTCCAGGAGAGTCACGCTTTCGCTGTCGAGGCGCTTCATCAACTCAGCCATGTCGATGGCCTCCATATCGTCGAGGCGATGGAAGTAGCCGTGGATAACGCTTTTGACCTCCGCCATATTATGCTCGGCCAGGTTCTGGATCGCGGTGATCGCCTCGATGATGGGTCCGTCTCTCAGACTGTAGCGGACGTTCTTGCCTTCGCGATGCCCGACAATAAGCCCGGCCTTCTTCAGGTGCTGCAGATGCTGCGATACATTTGCAAAAGCAAGGCCCGTCCTGGTCGCGAGAACTTCCACAGATTGTGGACTCTGAGCAAGAAGCTCCAACAGTTCCAAGCGGTGTTCGTTACCTAGAGTCCTTGCCAAACTCGCAAAGTGACCAAAGAGCTGTAGCTTCGGAGATGGGGTTGACATTCGACATCCTGGTGTTCATTCAATTGGACGATTGAATGATTGAGCGTCGATTGTCAATCTTAGGAGGCACTATGAATATCCTCTTCATCCTCAACGACCCTCCTTATGGCACCGAGCGCGTCTACAATGCTCTTCGGCTGGCAATTGCACTACCTAAAGCCGACAGCGAAGCGGCCATCACGGTCTTCTTGATGGCCGATGCGGTACTTGCCGCGAAGGCGGGCCAGAAGACACCAGAAGGGTACTACAACGTCGAGCGCATGATCAAACGCGTCCTCGCTTCAGGTGGGAAGGTCCTTCTCTGTGGCACCTGCATGGATGCACGGGGCCTAACGCAAAGCGAGATGGCGGAAGGGGCCGAGTCCAGCACAATGGATGCCCTAGCCGCCGCAACAGTGGCTGCCGACAAGGTGCTGGTGTTCTGATGGCCATGTATCGTCAAGTCGCACTGCTGGCGTCTGCGCAGGCTCTGTTCCAGACTGCGTCGGTTCTGGTAATGACAGTTGGAGGACTAGCCGGAAGCCAGCTTGCCGCTTCCCCCGCCTTTGCCACGGCACCTATCGCCTCAATGTTCCTCGGCACGGCGCTGGCGACCGTTCCTGCCTCGATGTGGATGGCTCGGGTAGGACGCAGGATTGGCTTTTTGTTGGGCGCTATCCTTGGCGTGGTGGGGGGACTTGTGGCAGCAGGCGGGGTGTATGCAGGATCGCTATGGATGCTTTGCCTGGGCACCTTGTTCGTTGGGGCCTATCAAGGGTTTGCACAATTCTACCGTTTTGCGGCATCGGAAGTAGCAGATGACGCTTTCCAGCCCCGAGCCATCTCCTTCGTCCTCGCAGGTGGTGTCGTTGCAGCTCTCGCTGGACCTGCCCTTGGCGGCTTTGGCGGTGATCTCCTGCAGCCTGCCTATACTGGCTCTTTCCTCATTCTTTCAATTGTCTCGCTGCTTGCAGTCGGTGTTCTGACGGGGGTGAACGTACCCCGTCCTGCTGTGCTCTCGGGAGTGGACGCAGCAGCCCGGTCGCTGGGCCAGATAATGCGGCAACCGACCTACCTTGTTGCGCTCTTTGGAGCCGCAACAGGCTACGGCGTGATGATCCTCGCGATGACAGCAACACCGATTGCAATGGCACATCATCATCACGGCCTGTCTCAGACGGCAACCGTGATCCAGCTCCATGTGCTCGGCATGTTCCTGCCCTCATTCTTCACGGGGTCGCTCATTGCTCGCTTCGGTGTTCTCCGGATCATGCTGGCTGGTGTTTTGCTGTTCTTCGGCCATGTGGCTTTCAGCCTATCCGGCACTGGGTTCTATTCCTTTACGGCAGCGCTTATCTTGCTCGGTATCGGCTGGAACTTCCTTTACATCGGCGGCACCAATCTGCTCACAAGCACCTACACCCCTGCCGAAAAGGGTAAAGCACAAGCGATGAACGATCTGTCGATCTTCCTGGTCGGACTCGTGTCGTCACTAGGCGCGGGAGCGCTACATAGTAGCCTCGGCTGGCAAACGCTCAATCTCGTGCTGCTGCCGTGGCTTGCTTTGGCTGGCATCGCGATCCTTTATCTTGCTTTCTCCAGAGCAAGACTGGGAGCTGTCGCATAATCCGGCCATGGAATTTGCATACACGCCTAAGCCTTGACGATCCACGACGTGTCATCAGTGGCCGTTGATACGATCAACCAAGTAATTCCACGGGAGAAGTTCATCTATCCGGCTCTGCCTGTGACCATTCACGATGGCGGTGAGTGTGCTGGTCAGATAGGCCTGCGGATCGACAGCATTGAGCTTGCAGGTCTCGACCAGCGAGGCGATGATCGCCCAATTCTCCGCTCCGGCATCATGACCCGCAAAAAGCGCGTTCTTGCGATTGAGAGCGATAGGCCTGATGGTCCGCTCGACACTGTTGTTGTCGACCTCGATGCGGCCGTCGGTCAGGAAGAGCTTCAGACCATCCCAGTAATTGGCGATGTAGGCCAATGCCTCGCCGAGCGGCGACTTCGTAGCGATGCGGGCGCGGTGATGGACCAGCCAAGTCTGCAGTTCTGCCACAAGCGGTGCTGATCGTTCCTGTCGTCCGGCAAGTCGAGCCTTCGGATCAAGACCGTGCAACTCGGCCTCGATGCGATATAGTTCGCCAATCCGCTTGACGCCATCCTCAGCAATCGGTGCTGACCCGTTGCGGGTGATCTCCACCAGCTTGCGCCGGGCATGCGCCCAGCAATATGCAAGCTGAATGTCTGGGCCGACACGCTCAGGCGCGATCAGCCTGTTGTATCCGGCATATCCATCCACCTGCAGGACGCCAGAGAAACCCTGCAGTATACGTTCGGCATGAATGCCTCCCCGACCAGGAGCATAGGTGAAGGCGACACCCGGCGGAGCGCCACCGCCCCATGGGCGATCATCACGCGCCAGCGCCCAGAAGTATCCGGTCTTGGTTTTGCGCGAGCCGGGATCGAGAACTGGGGCGCGGGTCTCATCCATGAACAGCTTGGTCGAGCGCTTCAGGTCGACGATCAACGCATCGAAGACGGGCCGCAGTTCATAGGCTGCCCGACCGACCCAATCGGCCAGCGTGGAGCGGTCGAGATCGATCCCTTGGCGGCTCATGATCTGCGCCTGCCGATAGAGTGGAAGGTGATCGGCATACTTGGAGACCAGAACATGCGCGACGGTCGCTTCCGTCGGGAGCCCAGCCTGGATCAGCCGCGCCGGAGCTGGGGCTTGGACGACCCCGTCGGTGCAGGCCCGGCAGGCATACTTAGGGCGGCGGGTGACGATCACGCGGAACTGCGCCGGGATCACGTCCAGCCGCTCGGAGACATCCTCGCCAATGCAGTGCAGGCAACCACCGCAGGCACAGATCAGGCTTTCTGGCTCAATCACCTCCTCGATATGCGGAAGATGCTTCGGAAGGGAGCCCCGATTGATCGCACGTGGCTTGGCAATCCTATTTGCCGCAGGAGCGTCCCCCTCATCCTCGGCATGGATGACAGCCATGGCCGTCTCCAGGTCTTCCAGCGCCAGGTCGAATTGGTCAGGATCGGTCTTCTCGGATTTGCGTCCGAAGGCTGCCTGCTTGAACGCTGCGACCAGCTTCTCAAGCCGCTCGATCCGCTCATCCTTGCGAGCGATATGCTCGTCTTTGCTGGCTATCGCGACGTCCTTGGCCGCCTCGCGTGCCTGTGCCGCAATCAGCATCGCCTTCAGGGCAGCAACATCATCGGGAAGGTCGGCGGCATGGAGCATGACCGGAAACTACCAAATCCCGAGCCGATTTGCCCTCAGAATCTGCCGTGCTGAGTCATCGTGCCGCAGCTATTCGATGGCCTCCGGCACTCTCGTCTGGACGGCATGAACCCGCCGCCAATCGAGGCCTGCGAACAGCGCTTCGAACTGGGCGTGGGTGAGCGTCATCAATCCATCCTTGATGCCAGGCCACGTGAATGTGTGCTCTTCCAGCCTTTTGTAGGCCATGACGATCCCGGAGCCATCCCAGTAGATCAGCTTCAACCGGTCCGCCTTGCGAGACCGAAACACGAAGACCGTTCCGGTGAACGGGTCCTTGTGAAGCTCATTCTTCACTAGCGCCGCCAAGCCGTCATGGCCCTTGCGGAAGTCAACGGGTTTGGTCGCCACCATGATCCGAACACGGTTCGACGGAAAGATCATGTCGCCGCCGCCAGAGCGCGGGCGATGGCAGCGATCCGGGCAGCAGACGCACCTTCCTCAAGACGGATCGTGACGGGACCGAGGACGATCTCGGGGCGACTGAGCATTTTAGGCGGCTGTTCCGAAACAGGCGGATCAACGATCACCGCCGCGAACTCTACCGCATCCTCTGGTGCTGGCAGGATCAGCTTGCCCTGCCGCGCCATCGTCCGCCAGGTGGAAAGGCTATTGGCTCGCAATCCATAGCGCTGCGCAACTTCATTGACTGTCGTGCCAGGCCTCAAGCTTTCCGAAACGATCTTCGCCTTGACCTCATCGGGCCAATGTCGGTGAACCTCACGTCCAGGCTTCCTGGTTGTGAGAAACTCCAATGAGGTCTCCATGGAGAAACTCCCGTTCATGATCCATGGAATGTCGATCCCAGATCAGGCGGCAACGAGCAACGTGGGACCTGAACACCGGTTACCCCGCACCGGTTATCTAGGGAGGAAGTCATGAGATATGCTCGCATACTGGCCACGCTGGCGGCCGTAACCCTGCCATCGGTCGCCCATGCCCATGTCGGCCTGCACAGCGACGGGGCACTGGCCGGCCTCAGCCATCCGATCAGCGGCCTCGATCACGTGCTGGCCATGGTCGCCGTCGGCTTCTGGGCTTCCACGCTCGGCGGCGCGGCCCGCTGGATCGTGCCCGCAGCCTTCGTCTCCGTCATGGCCGTCGGCGGCATGCTCGGCATCTATGGGGTGCCGCTGCCAATGGTCGAGACCGCCATCGCGCTCACCGTCGCGATCCTCGGCCTGCTGGTTGCCTTTGAAGTCAAGGTTCCGACCGTAGCGGCAGCTGCCATCGTCGGCCTCTGCGCCCTGTTCCATGGTCATGCGCACGGCACCGAACTGCCGGCCATGTCGCATGCGGCCGGTTATGTGGCCGGTTTTCTTGCCGCGACGATCGTTCTCCACGCGGCCGGCATCGGCCTCGGTGCGCTTCGCTTCGGCAAGGCCGGGCAGATCGTGGCGCGTTATGCCGGCGCAGTCGTCGCCATCTCGGGCGCAGCCCTTCTCGCAGGCTGACCGCCGGCAGATTTCGACACGCAAACGCGCAAGGCCAGCCTTGCGCGTTTGCTGTTTCCATACCGGACAACCAACAAGAGGAGAGCGACATGTGCATCGGCATACCCATGCAGGTGGTTGAAGGCGACGAATTGACCGCGCGCTGCAGACGTCATGGCGCGATTTCATCCATTTCCATGATGCTCGTAGGCGCCCAGCCGCCCGGCACCTTCGTCTTGACCCATCTCGGCTCGGCCATCCGGGTCCTGGACGATGCCGAGGCACAGGCGATCGACAATGCCCTGGAGGGGCTCGCCGAAGCAGTGGCAGGGCGCAATTTCGAACATCTGTTCGCCGATCTCCTCACCCGGGAGCCGGAACTGCCCGAACATCTGCGTTGACGTGTGAGATGTTAGTTTTCATACTGAAAACTAACTTTCCACATCCGCCGCATCCCGCGCGCTCGTAGCTGGAAATTATCCTTTCAGATCAATGGAATTCGTCTTTCCTTCCAGCTGGCACGGCACTTGCAAATCCTTCCCTAAAATACCGGCATGCCGATCAGGGGAGGACACAATGCCATCATATCTCATAGGCGCACTGCGCCATCAGGCGGGGCTGCCATTCGTCGACGAGACGAACATCGAGGCCTTCCTGGCACCGGCCGAAGGCGAGCCGGAAAACTGCATCCTCTTCTTCACCGGCGATCCCAAGCAGCGGCCCGAAGCCGATGACGTGGCGGTCGTCCTGCCGGAACTGCTCCGGACCTTCCATGGCAGACTGCGCGGTGCCGTGATCGACAGGGCGGCCGAAGAGGGCCTCAAGGGGCGTTTCAATGCGGTGGTGATGCCGAGCCTCGTGGTGACGCGGCGCGACCAGCCGGTCGGCGTGCTCGGCAAGATCCGCGACTGGTCGGAATATGTCGAGAAGATCGGCGCCTGGCTGTCATCGGATGCACCGGTGCTTGCCCCATCAGGCGGCCCGCGCGTCGAAATCACCCATTCCGGCAAGGAGATCGTTCGATGAAAGCAGGTTTCTGGGTAGCGCCTGAGGGCGACGATGCGACCATGACCGTGATGCCGATCGGTGCCGAGCCGCCGCTACGCACACGAAAGCTCAACTATCTGGCCACCAGTTCGGCGGAAGAGATGATCAGGCGCTGTCGCCAGACCGCCGAGCTCCTGCCGCGGATCGCCGACGCATTGGCCATGCAGAAAGCGGATGAGCCGGGCCAGCTCTTCGACATCACCGACTTTCCGGCTGACGACAAGGAGCTCATCACCCAGACGCTCGGCGAAGGCGAAGTCGCCGGCGTGGCGGCGCTTGCAAACGGCGTGCTGGCCCAGATCCAGGAGGCCGTCATGGCCGGCGTCTGGCGCGTCCGCTTCGCCGATGCCAACGGGACACTGCTGGCGGACTATGTCGAGGTCGCCTCGATCCCGGCCGCCGTGCGGCAGGCCTGCGCCGCACTTGCGCCCGAGATCGTCCATGGCCCGGCCCCCGCTGGCGCCATGAACGTCATGCCGGTGCTGCACGAGATTGGCGACCGGATTGCGCGCTACAAGGATGGTGACGAGCCGCACATCATCACCTTCTCGCTGTTTCCGATGAGCCCCGAGGACATGAACTTCCTGCAGCAGACGCTCGGCGCCGGGCCCGTGCAGCTCACCTCGCGCGGCTACGGCACATGCCGCGTGGTGGCGACGGGCGCCCGCAATGTCTGGTCCGTGCAGTTCTACAATGCCATGGACACGATCATTCTCGACACGCTGGAAATCTGCGACATCCCCTCCGTCGCGATCGCCGCGGAAGAGGATTTCCGCGATTCCGAAATGCGGCTGCGCGAAATCGAAGAGGCCTATTTCAAATGAGCAGCTTCGAGAATTTCGGCAAGCGCGAGACGGTCTCGGACGACGACCGGATGGAGTGCGGCATCTGCTGGCACGTCTATGATCCCACCGAGGGCGACCCCGTCTGGCAGATCGAAGCCGGCACGCCGTTTGCGGCGCTTCCCGAGGACTGGCGCTGTCCGAACTGCGATGCCCTGCAGTCGAAATTCATGAGACTGGGCGATGCACGCTGACCTCGCCCTCGCCGATCGCGACGCCGCGGCCCGGGCGCTCGGACAGAGCCTCGAAACGCTCTATCGCGGCATTTTCGAGCGCTCGATGCACGACGTGCCGATCTGCAATACGGCGCTTAGCATCGCGGCGAGCGGCTTTCGCAGCTATGGCGGACGCGCCTTCGGCATCATCACGACGCCGTGGTTCATGAACCTCGTCGCAGCCGACCTGCCGGAGGGAGACCCCGCCCCGGCCGTCGTGCCGGGAACGACCGTTCGCATCGGCCTGCCGGCCGGCGAAGTGGACTTCATTGCTGGTCAACTCGACGGTTTTGGCCGGCTGGACAGCTGCTCGCTGTTTTCGCCGGTGTTCGAATTCGGGTCGATGGATGCGGCGCTCGAAACGGCCGAGGAAGCGGTCCGCGCCTTCTTCGATGCCGCATCCCTTCACGAACCGCCGCCACCGCCCGCGCAAGTCAACCGCCGCGACCTGCTGCGCGGACGCTTCCGCAACGAGGAAGAGGCGACGGGGCCATGACCTTTGCGCTCGGGGCAGGTGCAATCCGGATCGACGTGACGGTGTCGCGGGGGCAGGTCTGCGCCGTCGAACTGACCGGCAGCCGGCCGCAGGGCCTGTCGCGCATGTTCGCCGGCCGCCGTCCCGAGGACGCACCGGTGCTCGCCGGTCAGCTCTTTTCGCTCTGCGGCTTCTCGCAATCGATCGCCGCCCGGCTTGCTGTCCTGCGCGCGGCGGGTCTCGCCATGGACACGGACGAACGGCGGACGGTCACGGCCGGGCTTCTGGCCGAGCGCGCCTTCGAAACGCTGCGGGCGCTCGTGCTTCATTGGCCGTCGCCCCGGGTTGTGAATCTGGCAGCGACGGCGGGCGTTCATCTGCGCGAGGCACTGGCCGCCTCGCAGAAGATCATCGCCGATGCCCGTGCCGTCAGCCGATCGCTCGGCGACCTGTCCTTGCCGGCTGCCCGCCTGGAGCGCGCGGCCAGCGCCCTCGGCATCCCGCGGCAAGGCGATGCGCCCACAACCGGCACGTTATGCGCCGCGATCCACGACGAGACCCGCCACGAGCGCATCTTTCGCCGGCGCCGGCCGGATTCGCTGACCTCCCGCGACGACGAGGAGGTCTTGAACCATCTCGTCCATGAGACCGGCTATGCGGCCCTTCCCTATCTGGCCGGACGGGTCGCCGAAACCGGGGCCTATGCCCGGATCTGCACTTCGGCGGTGCCGGACGAACCCTATCTGGCGGCGCGTCTGCTCGCGCGCATCGAGGACGTTCGCCTCTGTCTCGACCTGCTGCAGGGCATCGCCGAGGGTGAAGATCTTGACCTTGCGCCGCTGATGGGCGACGGCTCCGCTCCGGACGCCGGGGGCTATGGCGTGGTCGAATGCGCGCGTGGCCGTCTCTATCACCAGGCGGAAATCGGCGATGACGGGCTGATCGGCGCCTATCGCATTCTTGCGCCAACCGAATGGAATTTCCACCCTGCGGGTCCCTTCGTCGAAACGCTGCTCTCCTGTAGGATCGGAGAAGGCGAAAGCGGCCGCAAGGCCGTGTCGCAGCTGGCTGCGCTGTTCGACCCCTGCGTGGCTTTCGAAATCAACATGTGCGAGGCCGCCCATGCATGAGATGTCATTGATGGAAAGTGTCGTGGAGATCGCCTGTGAGACGGCCAGGGCGAACGACGCGCGCGCCATCCGCTCGATCCGGCTGGATGTCGGCGTTTTGAGTCACGTCAATCCGGACTCGCTCGCCTTCTGCTACGAGGCGATCCGGCGCGGAACGCTGGCGGAGGATGCCGTGCTGGAGATCAATCGCATTGCGGGGGAAGGCTGGTGCCTCGACTGCGGGAAGACGGTGGCACTGACGGAACGTTTTGGCGCCTGCCCGAACTGCGGACATCACCGTGTCCAGATGACGGCTGGCGATGAATTGAAGATCAGGGACATGGAGGTGATCTGATGTGCACGGTATGCGGCTGCGGAACGCAGGCAGTGATCGACAACGGCAAGGCCCCGACCGCGCATGGACACGGACATGCGCATCACCACGGCCATGACCATGACCATCATCACGGCGATCACGATCATGGCCACGCTCATGACCACGATCACCATCATCATGGGGACCATGATCATCACCATGCCGAAGATGGCGCTGTTCATTATGGCAAGGGTATCGCCGGCGTGCATGTGCCCGGCCTCAGCCAGGAACGCATCATCCAGATCGAGACCGACATCCTGTCGAAGAACGACAGCCATGCCGATAAGAACCGCGCCTTCTTCGTACGCAATGGCATTTTCGCGCTCAACTTCGTCTCCAGTCCCGGCTCCGGCAAGACCAGCCTGCTGGTGCGCACGATCAACGAGTTGAAGGACCGGCTGGCGATCGGCGTCATCGAGGGCGACCAGCAGACCTCGAACGACGCGGCCCGCATTCGGGAGACCGGAGCGCCGGCGATCCAGATCAACACCGGCAAAGGCTGCCATCTCGACGCCCATATGGTGGGCCATGCCGTCGAGGATCTGGGTCCCAAGCCCGGCTCGGTGCTTTTCATCGAGAATGTCGGCAATCTGGTCTGCCCGGCCGCCTTCGATCTCGGCGAAGCGCACAAGGTGGCGGTGCTCTCCGTCACCGAGGGCGAGGACAAGCCGCTCAAATATCCGGATATGTTCGCCGCCGCCGACCTGATGATCCTCAACAAGTCGGACCTGCTGCCGCATCTCGATTTCAATGTCGGCCTCTGCATCGCCAACGCCTTGCGGGTCAATCCGCGCCTGCAGACGCTGATCGTCTCGGCGCGCACCGGCGAAGGCATGGAGGCCTTCTATGCCTGGCTCGAAGCGTCTGCCGCCCGGCAGGCGGCAAAGGCGGCCTGAGACCATGACGGGCGCGAGCGCGATACGCCTTGAAGACCAACCCGTCCTGCGGCTGCGGCTGCGGGTTCGCGGTTGCGTACAAGGCGTCGGCTTTCGCCCCTTTGCCTACCAGCTTGCCCGGAAAATGCAGTTGTCGGGCTTCGTCCTCAACGACAATGCCGGCGTGCTGATCGAGGTCGAGGGCGCCTCGGCCGGCCGCTTTGTCGAGGCGATGTATGGCGAAGCCCCGCCGCTCGCCCGCATCGACGCGGTCGATATCATCGAGCTGCCGGCTTCGGGTGGTGAGCGCTTCGAGATCCTCGAAAGCCGCGGCGGACAGGCGACGACGCGGATCGGCGCCGATGCCGCCACCTGCGAAGAATGTCAGCGCGAACTGACGGATCCCGAAAGCCGCTTCTTTGGCTATCCCTTCGTCAACTGCACCCATTGCGGTCCGCGCTTCACCATCACGCGGGCCTTGCCCTATGACCGCGCGCAGACTTCCATGGCCTCCTTCGCGATGTGTCCCGCCTGCAGCGCGGACTACCGCGATCCCGACAATCGTCGTTTTCACGCCGAGCCCGTCGCCTGCCCCGAGTGCGGGCCGAGGCTCAGTCATCCGATCGATGTGATCGCTAAGGCGCTCTGTCGCGGCGAGATCGTCGCCCTCAAGGGCATCGGCGGTTTTCACCTGCTGTGCGACGCCCGCAATGACGCGTCGATCGCAAGCCTGCGCCAGCGCAAGGCACGCGACCAGAAGCCGTTTGCCGTGATGGTCCGCACATTGCAAGCCGCCCGCCAGCTGGCCGAGATTTCCGCTGAGGAGGCGAGCCTGCTCGAGGGTCCGGCACACCCGGTGGTGCTGTGCGATACGCGCGATGCCGTGTCCCGGCTCGTCGCCCCCGGCCTCAGGCGTGTCGGGATCATGCTCGCCTATGCGCCGGTCCACCACCTGCTGCTCGACGCGCTGGCGGCGATGATGCCCGAACGTGTCCAGGCGCTCGTTGCCACCAGCGCCAATCCGGGCGGCGAACCGCTCTGCGCCGACAATGACGACGCCGAACGGCGGCTTGCCGGCATTGCCGACCTGATCGTCATCCACAATCGCGACATCGCCGTCCGCGCCGACGATTCGGTCATGCAAGTGATCGACGGGGCGCCATCCTTCCTGCGGCGGGCGCGCGGCTTCGTGCCGGAACCGGTCGATCTCGGTGAAGACGGCCCCTCGGTGATCGCCCTCGGCGCCGACTTGAAGAATACGATCTGCATCACCCGCGGCCGTGAGGCTTTTCTCTCGCAGCATGTCGGCGGTCTCGACAATGCCGAGGCGATCCGATTCCAGCGGGAGACGATCGCCCATCTCACATCCATCCTCGATGTGCGGCCGGACTATGCGGCCTGCGACCTGCATCCGGATTTCCGCTCTGTGCGGACGGCGGAAGCCCTCGGTCTGCCGCTGGTGCGGGTCCAGCACCAGCTTGCCCACATCGCCGCGGTCACCGCCGAGCATCATCTGTCCGGCCCCGTGATCGGCCTGGCGCTGGACGGCCACGGCTACGGCGCCGATGGCGGCATCTGGGGCGGCGAACGGCTGGTGGTGGACGGCCACACCTGGAAGCGGAGCGGATCTCTCAAGGACCTGGCGCTCCCGGGTGGCGACAAGGCTGCGCGCGAGCCCTGGCGGATGGGCGTTGCAGCACTTCATGCCGCCGACCGCAGCGATCTGGGTCCCCTGCTCTGGCCCGAACACCAAGGCGTTGCACGATTGACCGCCATGCTCGACCGCGGTATGCAACCGCCCCGCACATCCAGCCTCGGCAGGCTCTTCGATGCCGCCGCCGCGATATCCGGCGTCCGGCTTGAACAGGCCTATGAGGGTCAGGCGGCGATGGAACTGGAAGCGCTTGTCGATGCACCGAAGAGCTTTCCCGGTGGGTTTCGGATCGACGACGGCGTTCTCGATTTCCGCGACCTGCTGATCCACATGGCCGAGAACCAGCTGGCCGGTTGCGACGCTGCCAACCTGTTCCATGGCACGCTGATCGCCGGCCTTGCCGCATGGGCAACCGCGTTGGCAGAGGCGAGCGGCATCGACCTTATCGCTCTGGGCGGCGGCTGCATGATGAACCGTGTGCTCGCCGGCGGTCTCGCCCAGGCCCTGCGTGCGCAAGGTCTCAAGCCTGTCCTGCCATCCAAGGTCCCGGCCAATGACGGAGGCATCGCCCTTGGCCAGGCGGCCTATGCACGCCAGATCATTCGATACAATGCCGCCGAAGTGGAGGAGAATCTCACATGTGCCTAGCCATTCCCGTTCAGGTGAAGGAAGTGCTGCCCGACAATATGGCCAAGGTAACGCTCGACGGCGTGTCGAAGATCATTTCGACCGCGCTCGTCGACGACGTCAAGCCGGGCGACTACCTCGTGCTTCACGTCGGCTATGCGCTGGCGAAGATCGATCCGGAGGAAGCGGAGCGGACCCTCGAACTCCTCCGTCAGGCCGCCTTGGGAGATGCAGCATGAAATATATCGACGAATATCGCGACGGGCGCGTCGCCAAGGACATCGCCCGGCAGATCACGGCAGCGGCAGATCCCGCACGCTCCTATCACTTCATGGAGTTCTGCGGCGGCCACACGCATGCGATTTCCCGCTACGGGCTTGAAGACCTGCTGCCGCCGAACGTGCGGATGATCCACGGGCCGGGCTGTCCGGTCTGCGTGCTGCCGATCGGTCGCATCGATGCGGCGATCGCGCTGGCCATGCGGCCCGAAATCACGCTCTGCACCTATGGCGACCTGATGCGGGTTCCGGGCTCCAATGGCTCCAGCCTGCTCAAGGCGAAGGCCGCCGGCGCCGATATCCGCATGGTCTATTCGACGCTCGACGCGCTCAAGATCGCCGAGGCCGAGCCGGAGCGCGAGGTCGTCTTCTTCGCTATCGGCTTCGAGACGACGACGCCGCCGACGGCGCTGGCGCTGCGCTTTGCCATTCAGAAGGGCCTGAAGAATTTCTCGATCTTCTGCAATCACGTGCTGACGCCTGCCGCCATCCAGAACATTCTGGAAAGCCCGGACGTGCGCAAGCTGGGCACGGTCAAGATCGACGGTTTCATCGGTCCGGCCCATGTCTCGACCGTGATCGGCACCGAGCCTTACGAATTCTTCGCCGAGGAGTTCCAGAAGCCGGTGGTGGTCGCCGGCTTCGAGCCGCTCGACGTGATCCAGGCGATCCTGATGCTGGTGCATCAGGTGAACGACGGCCGCCACGAGGTGGAGAACCAGTATATCCGGGCCGTCACCACCTTCGGCAACGAGAAGGCACAAGCGGAGGTCGCAAACTTCTTCGAGCTGCGCGAGAGCTTCGAGTGGCGCGGCCTCGGCGAAGTGCCCTATGGCGCGCTGCGGCTGCGGCCGGAATTTGCCGAATACGACGCCGAGAAACGCTTTGCCATGGTGACGCCTGCCTCGAAGGACAATCCGGCCTGCGACTGCGGCGCCATCCTGCGCGGCGTCAAGAAGCCGGCCGACTGCAAGCTGTTCGGCACGGTCTGCACCCCCGACAACCCGATGGGGTCCTGCATGGTCTCGAGCGAAGGCGCCTGCGCGGCGCACTGGACCTATGGCCGGTTCCGCGAACATGCCCGCACCGGGGAACAGGCAAGGACCGTCGAAGCAGGAAAGGCCGTCGCATGAACGTGATGACGAAACCCTACAAGCGCAAGCTCGACGTCAGGACCGGCCTTGTCGACCTGTCGCACGGGGCTGGCGGCCGGGCCATGGGCCTGCTGATCGAAAGCATCTTTCACAAGGCCTTCGACAATGAATGGCTGCGGGCCGGCAACGACCAGTCGGCCTTTGCGGTTGAGGCCGGCCGCATGGTGATGACGACGGATGGTTATGTCGTCTCCCCGCTGTTCTTTCCCGGCGGCAATATCGGCACGCTCGCCGTGCACGGCACGATCAACGACATCGCCATGGCGGGCGCCCGGCCGCTCTATCTGTCGGCAAGCTTCATCATCGAGGAGGGCTTTCCGCTCGCCGACCTCAACCGGATCGCCGAGAGCATGGGCGAGGCCTCGCGCGAGGCCGGCGTGCCGATCATCACCGGCGACACCAAGGTCGTCGAACGCGGCAAGGCGGACGGCGTGTTCATCTCGACCGCCGGCATCGGCGTGGTACCGGCAGACCTCGACCTGCGCTCCGATGCGGCGCGCCCGGGCGACGCGGTGATCGTCTCCGGCTCGATCGGCGATCATGGCGTCGCCGTCATGTCGAAGCGCGAAAACCTCGAATTCGACACCGACATCCTCTCCGACAGTGCCGCCCTGCACGGGCTCGTCGCCGCCATGGTGGCAGCGGGCGGCAAGCATATCCGGCTGATGCGCGATCCGACGCGCGGCGGGATCGCGGCGACGCTGAACGAGATCGCCAGCCAGTCGGGCGTCGGCTTTCGCATCGACGAGGAGGCAATCCCGCTCAAGCCGGAAGTGGCGGCAGCCTGCGAATTCCTCGGGCTTGATCCCCTGAACGTCGCCAATGAAGGCAAGCTGGTGGCGATCGTCGCGCCGGAGGGCGCCGACGCCATCCTCTCGGCCATGCGAGCCCATCCGCTCGGCGGCGAGGCAGCCCTGATCGGCCATGCAATGGAGGATGCCAATGGTTTCGTGCAGATGACCACGAGCTTCGGCGGGGGACGCATCGTCGACTGGCTGTCGGGCGAACAGCTGCCGCGGATCTGTTGAGCCGCGACATGCGCATCCTCCTTGTCTGTCACAGCTTCAACTCGCTCTCGCAGCGTCTGCATGTCGATCTCTGCCAGGCCGGACACGAGGTGTCGGTGGAGCTCGACATCCATGACGACCTGACGCGGGAAGCGGTCAGGCTGTTTGCCCCGGACCTGATCGTCGCTCCCTTCCTCAAGCGGGCGCTACCCGAGGACGTGTGGCGCAAGACCCTCAGCCTGATCGTCCACCCTGGCATCCGCGGCGACAAGGGGCCAAGCGCACTTGACCGGGCGATCCTGCGCGGCGAAGACCGCTGGGGCGTCACGCTGATCGAGGCGCGCGAAGAGATGGATGGCGGCCCGGTCTGGGCCTGGCGGGAATTTCCGATGCGGCATGCCCGCAAGTCGAGCCTCTATCGCCACGAGGTGACGGAGGCCGCTGTCGCCTGCGTCATGGAGGCGATCGCGCGTCTTTCCGGCGGCGACGCCCAGCCGCTGATGCAAGCCAACTGGGGCAAAGGCCGGGAATGGTCGGTCTTGAGCGCCGCCGAGCGTCTGATTGACCCCGCCCAACTGACCGCCGAGCAGGTGCTGACCATCATTCGCGCATCGGACGGCGATCCGGGTGCCGAGATGACGATTGCGGGAAAACCCTACAAGGTCTTCGACGCCGAACTCGCGCTGGATCGTCAAGGTCCGCCGGGCGAACTCCTGGGGCGCTCGCGCCAATCGGTGGCGCTCGCCTGTCGCGAGGGCGCGTTGTGGATCGGACATCTGCGGGAGAAGGGGCCGCGCACGCTCAAGCTGCCGGCGGTGCACCTGCTCGGACAGCCAGCGCAAGACCTGCCGCCTGTCGAACGGCCGGATCCCTTCCGGTATCATGAAGATGGCGATGTCGGCTTTCTCGAATTCGGTTTCTACAACGGCGCGATGTCGACGGAGGATTGCCAGGCGATGCGCGCTGCGGTCCAGGCGGCCAAGGCCCGCAAGCGTCCGGTGCTCGTGCTGCAAAGCGGCGCGGATTGCTGGTCGAACGGCATCCATCTCGGCCTGATCGAGACGGCAGACAGTCCGGCTGACGAATCCTGGCGCAACATCAATGCGATGAACGACCTGGTGCGCGAGATCATCACCTGCGACGACCGCATCGTGATTGCCGGGGTGCTTGGCAATGCCGGTGCCGGCGGCGTATTCCTGTCGCTGGCCGCCGACGAAGTCTGGATGCGCGACGGCGTCATCCTCAATCCGCACTACAAGGACATGGGCAATCTCTACGGCTCCGAGTACTGGACCTATCTCCTGCCCGCCCGGCTGGGCGAGGCCCGCGCGCGCCGCGTCACGCAGGCGCGACTGCCGATGGGTGTGAGGGAAGCGATGGAGCTCGGCCTTGCAAGCCGCGTGCTGGCGAGCGATGCCGGTGCCGCACGCGCGGAATTGCGCTCCGCAGCCAGGGCACTGGCAGCGCAGTCTGACATCGGCGAACGCATTGCGGACAAGAGAATGAAGAGGCAGCGGCACGAGGCGCAGAAGCCGCTCGCCGTGTATCGTGAGGAGGAGTTGCAGCGCATGCGGCGCAACTTCTATGGGTTCGATCCGAGCTACCACGTGGCGCGTTACAATTTCATCCGCAAGGTCCCCAAGTCCCGGACGCCGGCGACGCTTGCGATCCACCGCGCCATCGGCTGGCCGGACCGGCAGTCGGGAGGAACAATGCCATGAGCAACGGCCATGCAACCGTTCTCGTCGTTGACGATGAGGTCCGTTCCATCGAGGCGATCCAGCGGGTTCTCTCCGATGAGTTCGAGGTGATCGGCGCGCGCAACGCCAGAGAAGCCGAGGCGGTGCTGGAGGGTGAACTGGTGCAGGTCATCCTCTGCGACCAGCGCATGCCCGGCGAATCCGGCGTCGACTTCCTGAAACGTGTCCGCGAACTCTGGCCGGATACGATCCGCATCATCATTTCAGGCTATACCGACAGTGACGACATCATCGAGGGCGTCAACAATGCCGGCATCTTCCAATACATCACCAAGCCGTGGAGCCCGGAAAAGCTGATCGACTGCGTGCGCGAAAGTGCCAATCTCTGGCGGCTGCAGCATGAGGCTGGCGATGTGCGCGTCGAGGTCAAGCCGGCCGCCGAAATGCTGCAGAAGGTCGTCAGCGACAGAAGGCGCAGCGAACAGCAGCTGTTCGGCTTCGACCGGATCATCCACACGGAAGACAGCCCGCTGATTTCCTCCATTACGCTTGCCAAGAGGGCGGCGCGCTATGACGTGTCCGTGCTGATCACCGGCGCCTCGGGCACCGGCAAGGAACTGCTGGCCCGGGCCGTGCACCATGGCTCCGGCCGCGCCGACCGCCCCTTCGTGGTGGAGAATTGCGGCGCCCTGCCCGACGATCTGCTGGAAAGCGAACTCTTCGGCTGCAAGAAAGGTGCCTATACCGGCGCCTACCAGGACCGTATCGGTCTGTTCGAACTGGCCGACAGCGGCACGATCTTTCTCGACGAGATCGGGGAGACATCCCCGGCCTTCCAAGTCAAGCTCTTACGCGTGCTGCAGGAGGGCGAGATCCGTCCGCTCGGCGCCCAGCGGCCGCGCAAGGTTAATGTGCGGGTCATTTCGGCGACCAATCGCGATCTCCTGGCAGAGGTTGCCGCCGGTCGGTTCCGTCGCGATCTCTATTACCGGCTCGCCGCCTTTCCGATCCACATGCCGTCGCTGAAGGAACGCTCGATGGATATTCCAACCATCGCGGCCCGTTTCCTGACCCAGACCAACCAGGCCTTCAATCGGCAGGTCGCAGGCTTTCACCCGAAGACACTCGATCTGATGACCGCCTACGGTTGGCCCGGGAACGTGCGGGAACTGCAGAACGAAATCCAGCGTATGGTCGTGCTGTCCGATGGCAGCCAGCCGCTGGAGCCAGGCCTGTTGTCGCCCGAGATCCGCAACGGCTGTGACGGCCAGGTCGGTAACCGGAACAACGGCTCGCGCCAGCTGAAAGACATCGTCGCCGAAATCGAAAGGGCAGCGATCGAGGAAAGCCTGGAGCGTCACGGCGGCAATATCAGTCATACGGCGGAAGAATTGGGCTTGTCCCGCGTCGGCTTGCGTAGCAAAATCGAACGCTACGACCTGCGGCGCTATCCAGATGACACGACTGAGTGACACGGCCGGGCGCACCGGCGAAGACCTGATCAGCAAGATCTCCGTCTCGGGTCTGCTTGAGCTCGACCGTGACAGTGAATCCGTGTGGGTCGATGTCATCCACCGCATGGACGAGGTCTATTCGGAATTGCTGCGCAACGAGACCGATCTCGAGCGCAAGAATGCAGAGCTCGAAGAAGCGCAGACCTTCATCTCGAGCGTGATTGCCTCGGTCTCCGACATCCTCATCGTCTGCGGCAGCGACGGGGTGATTAAGAAGGCCAATCCCGCCTTCCTCACATTGCTCGGCATAAGCGAAAGCGATGTCATCGGCAGCCGCATTTTCGATTATGTCCTGCCTGAAGATCGCGACGAAGCCGAACGCTTGGCGAGCGCCGGGCAACAGGGCCGGGTGCTGGAGGGCGACCTGCACTTCCGCACCGCCGACGGTCGCGAAGAATGCCTTGCCATGCGCTGCGCCACGCTGTTCGACGGACGGCGGCGGCGCTTCGGGGCGGTGCTGACAGGTCGGCCCATCAGCGAATTACGGCAAGCCTATCAGGCATTGCATCTTGCGCATCGCGAATTGCAGCAGGCCCAAAGACGGTTGATCGAACAGGAGAAGATGGCCAGCCTCGGGCGGCTGGTCGCCGGCGTTGCCCATGAACTGAACAACCCGATCAGCTTCGTCTACGCCAATATCTACACGCTCGACCGCTACCGGAAGAATCTGGTTCTCTATCTGGACGCCGTCCACAAGGGTGCGGATGCACTGGAGATCGACGCGCTGCGCAGGAAACTGAAAATCGATTCGATCCTTGCCGATATCGATCCGCTGCTGGAAGGGACGATCGAAGGTGCCGACCGCATCAGCGACATCGTCAAGAACCTGCGGCGGCTATCGTTCAGCAAGACGGCCGAGCGCCAGCCCGTGGATCTCGACCGCCTGCTGCGTAATGCAGCGCATCTGGCGATCCGGGCCAAGAACTCGCTTGCCGACGTGGTCATCGACAGCAACCCTGGCTTGATCATCAATGCGCATGAGGGGCAGATCCACCAAATCGTGGTCAACCTGATCGACAATGCGCTGGATGCCATCGCCCGGTGTGCGAACCCAAAACTCCGCATCACCGCCGCCCGTCTGGAATCGGTCATCGAGATCCGCATTGTGGACAACGGACCCGGCATTGCCGAAAGCGACATGGGAAAGATATTCGAACCGTTCTTCACCACGAAATCTGTCGGTGAGGGGACCGGGCTTGGCCTGTGGATCAGCTTTTCGATTGTCGAGGACTACGGAGGCACGATCACGGCGCACAACAGTGACGCCGGCGGTGCCGAATTCCGCGTTATGCTGCCACTGGATGGCTAGAGCATATCCTGTTCAATCCGGGCCATATCCAGCAGCCCTGAAGTAGTTTGCGCATTCTGTCGGCGTGAAGCGGGGCATCAATGCGCCGACCGCGTCCCGCAAAGCATCGATCTTTCGCTCTGCTCGAGCCCGCAACATGGCCTCTAATTTTGAGAAGGCGTTCTCAATGGGATTGAAGTCGGGGCAGTGGGGCGGCAGGAACACTTGCTCGACATAGGCCAGGAAGACGTTGCCGTTCATCGCTCCGTCGTAGACAAACGGCGCGGTCATGCCGGTCAGGCGCAGAGCACCGGTGAATGTCATTGTCTTCCAGTGTCCGTGCGGCACGCCAGCTCGACAGCGCTCGCCTCGAATTGCACGGCCGCGCAGCCGTGCCATCTTCGTTGAAAGACCGATCTCTTCTATGAAGATCAGCTTTTGCGGATCGAGATCGAGCTGCTCATCAAACCAGGCGCGCTGGCGCTTCAGGACGTCCGGCCGATCCGGCTCCAATGCGTGTGCGGACTTTTTAAATGCCCAGCCGCGACCACGCAGCCAGGCACCGAGCGCGCTTCGGCTGATGCTGACCTGCCGTTCAGCCGACAGGCGCTCGACCATTTCATCGAGCGTTACGTCCCGGCGATCGTCGATCGTTTCGACAACAAACGCCTCGTGAGCGTCCAGAAGGGAAGGTCGTTTCCAACCCCTCGGCCGCGGTGTTGGCTCGCCCTTTGCCGCTCGTGCAATCCATCGGATCGCCGTGGAAACCCCAACCCCGAACCGACCGGCAGCCGGGCGGGCAGACATGCCGGTAGCTGAAGCCTTCAAGACGCGGATCCGAAGATCATCGCTCAGTGCTCGTGCCATCATCAACCGCCTATTCGTAGACATGTTGATCAGCTTCGGTCGCTCTCGTCACATCACGTTTGATTCATCAATCGCAGGATCTGCTCTAGAAAGTGGTAGCAAGCAGGGGATCGGCGCCGAACAGAAGGGCGTGCCCGCCGGAAAGCAGCCAGCCTGTCATCGCAGCAGCGGCAAGGGCCGAGAGCAGGAGGGGGCCGTCGACCCGCAGCCGGTTCCGACCCGACAGAACGGCTGCGAAGGGCACGAGCGAGGACGCCCTTGCCATTTGCTCGAAGCGTGCACCGAGGCGTTTGCGGGCGCGACGGTCTAGAAGCACGAAACCCGAGACGGTGAACAGTGCGAGCCCGCCGAACAGGATCAGCAAGCGCAGGTCGCCGTTCGGCACCAGGTGGCCGAGCGACCAGAACAGGAAGCCCCAGAGCACCGGATGGCGGGTAACCGTGGTGATGGCGCCCGGGCTTGCGTCCTGCCGCATGGTGATCGACAGGGGATTGGCGCTGACAAGACCGGCCAGCACGAGGAAGACGCCGATCGGCGCGGTGACCAGCGTCACCTTGGCCTGCCAGCCGGCGGGCTCCCAGAGCGGGATGTGGTCGGTGGCGAGCGCGGCCTGGAACACCCAGGCGAGGACGAGCACCGAGACCAGCGAATAGAGCCCGAGATAGGTGCGCCGGCCCAGCATGGCAATCGCACCGGCGCGGACCGCCGGAATGGCCGGCACGGAGTGAAGCGCGAGGAAAGCGGCAAGCGCGATCAGCAGATTGGTCATGCCAGGACCAATCGCGGTTCTGGTTCCATCGGGATCAACTGGTCGATCATCGCCTTCTCTGCGGCGACGTGGCGGCGCACGCATTCGAAGAAACCGCGCAGCATGTAGCCGATGGTCTCGAAGGTCAGGCCGCAATGGCCGCGCAGCATGGCTTTCAGCGTCAGCGAGATCTCCTCCGCGGCCAGCCGGTCGCAGCGGTGCTCGTTCTTCAGCCGCTCGATCATCATCGCCGTGAAGCAGGAACCGGCGCTGCGGTCGAGGTCGGGGAAAAGCAGCTGCTCTTCGAATTCCTGGGTCCTCGCCAGCAGCGGCAGGACCGTGTCCGATACCTCGCGGCACTGTTTCTCATTAATGGCGAAGGGCAGGCTGTCGGCCAACTCCTCGAGACTGCGGCAAAGGCCGAGCAGATCCTCATGGTTCTGCTTCAGAGTGTTCAGTTCCTGTTCGTCGAGGATGCGGTCGGGGTGCATGGTAAATTCCTCTTCACTGACTGACGAAAAGCACGGTGGCGATGGCGACCGAGGCGAGCACGGCGGAGATGGTGCCGCCGCGCTGCAGCACACCCATCCGGTAGAGCAGGATCGCAAAGCCGATGATGATGGGCGTGGCGACGGTAAGGCCGATCTGGGCGTCAGTCATGGAAGCAATCTCCTTTGATGCTGCGACCTTAACTTGGCGACTGTCATTTTTCTTTGTGCTGCCGCAAAGACGCGCCGATCGGCTGTCCCTAAGAAATAGCCCATGATGATGGGAACCAATATTGCAGCGGTCGCCCTGGCGGCCCCGGTCGAGGAGGAGGAGAGCGACGTTCTCCTGCTCTGGGTGCTCGTGTGGAGCGAGCTTGTCGCCTTCGGGATCCTGATTGGCGCCTTTCTCGTGATGTCGGCCTTCGAACCCGAGCGGTTCGCCCTGGCGCGCCTGCATCTGAGCCCGGGCCTCGCAGCCATCAACACTGTCGTGCTTCTCACCAGTGGTTGGCAGGCGGCGCTGGCGGTGCGCCGTACCGCCCCAACCCGGCAGGTCCGTCGCTCGCTGATCGCGGCGGCCCTGCTGGGTTTCGTTTTCCTGGCCGTCAAGCTCTTCGAATATGCCGGAGAGATCCGCTATGCCGGAGAAGACACGTTCAGCGGCTTCTTCGAACTCTATTTCATCATCACCGGTTTCCATCTGCTGCACGTGGTGTTCGGTGCGCTCGTCATGCTGCTGATCGCCTGGCGGCCGACGCGCGGCAATGTCGTGCTGATCACCACGCTGTGGCATGCGATCGATCTCGTGTGGATCGTCATGTTCCCGATCATCTACCTGGCCTGAACCGATGGACCGATTTTCCCAAGAGCGTCTTCACTGGGCCTTCGTCATGGCCAGCGTGCTGGCGGTTGGCGGGGCGATCACGGCGGCCCTCAGCGGCAACATGCTGGTGCCGATCGCCATCGTTCTCGTGGCAGCACTTGCCAAGGCGCGCATCGTCATTCTCGATTTCATGGGCCTCAGGCGCGTCGGCGGAGCGTTGCGCTTCGCGCTCGTCGCCTGGCCGCTCACCTTCGTGCTGCTGGCCCTTTCGCGCACCATTCTCGTGGCGATCGCCGCTCCGGTCTGAGTTATCGGACCATCGCCCGTTTGTTTGCCAAATAGCAAAGAAGGCTTTTCATCCGCCGCTAGAAAGGGACCGTCCCGCAGAACGGCATGAGGGGCGGCCAGGCCGCCGACCGCTGCAGGGGGGATTTCACCAGGCCGGCGGCGGAATGAAAGCTGCGGCGAACGAAAGGACCATGGGGATGGCAGAGCGCCTAACCAAGACAGGGGCCCGCAACGTCTTCTATGGCGGGTCCATCTTCTTCTTCACGATCTTCGTGGGCCTGACCGCCCACAGCCACTACTACATCAGAACGACCTCCACCGACGAGTCCACGCTGACCGACGGCGTGGCGCGCGGCAAGCACGTCTGGGAAAAGAACGCCTGTATCAATTGTCACACCCTGCTCGGCGAAGGCGCCTATTTCGCCCCCGAACTCGGCAATGTCTGGGTGCGCTGGGGCGGCAAGGACGATCCGGAAGGGGCCCGCGAAACGCTGAAATCCTGGATGGCCGCACAGCCGTCGGGCGTCGAAGGTCGTCGGCAGATGCCGCAGTTCAACCTGAGCGAACAGGAACTCAACGACCTCGCCGACTTCCTCGAATGGACGAGCCGCATCAAGACGCAGAAATGGCCGCCGAACGACGCCGGCTGAGCAAGCGCTGCGACAAGGAGAAGAGACAATGAAATACCAAACCCAAAAGGTCGCGATGCTGTATTTCTACGGCGCGCTCGGCCTCTTCCTCGCCCAGGTGCTGTTCGGCGTGCTCGCCGGCACGATCTACGTGCTGCCCAATACGCTGTCCGAACTGTTGCCCTTCAACATCGTGCGCATGGTTCATACCAATGCGCTGATCGTCTGGCTGCTCATGGGCTTCATGGGTGCCACCTATTATCTTCTGCCGGAAGAGGCGGAGACGGAACTCTATAGCCCGAAGCTGGCGATCGCCCAGTTCTGGATCTTCCTGATTGCCGCCGCGGTCGCCGTGGTCGGCTACTTGTTCAAGATCCATGAAGGCCGCGAATTCCTGGAGCAGCCCTTCGCCATCAAGGTCGGCATCGTCATCGTCTGCCTGATGTTCCTGTTCAACATCACGCTGACGGTGCTCAAGGGCCGTAAGACCGTCGTTACCAACATCCTGATCTTCGGGCTGTGGGGCGTGGCGATCTTCTTCCTGTTCGCCTTCTACAATCCGGTCAATCTGGCGCTCGACAAGATGTACTGGTGGTATGTCGTGCATCTGTGGGTCGAAGGCGTGTGGGAACTGATCATGGCTTCGGTTCTGGCCTTCCTGATGATCAAGCTCAACGGCATCGATCGCGAAGTGGTCGAGAAGTGGCTCTACGTCATCGTCGGCCTGGCGCTGTTCTCCGGCATTCTCGGCACCGGCCACCACTACTACTGGATCGGCGCCCCGGGATACTGGCAGTGGATCGGTTCGCTGTTCTCGACGCTCGAGGTCGCCCCCTTCTTCACCATGGTGATCTTCACCTTCGTGATGACCTGGAAGGCCGGCCGCAAGCATCCGAACAAGGCTGCCCTTCTGTGGTCGATCGGCTGCTCGGTCATGGCCTTCTTCGGCGCCGGCGTATGGGGTTTCCTCCACACGCTGTCCTCGATCAACTACTATACCCATGGCACGCAGGTCACCGCGGCCCATGGCCACCTCGCCTTCTTCGGCGCCTATGTCATGTTGAACCTGGCCATCATGGCCTATGCCATCCCGGAAATCCGCGGCCGCCAGCCCTATAACCAGTGGCTGTCGATCGCCAGCTTCTGGATGATGTGCACGGCCATGTCGGTGATGACCTTCGCGCTGACCTTCGCCGGCGTGCTGCAGGTCCATCTGCAGCGGGTGCTCGGCGAAAGTTACATGGCCGTCCAGGATCAGCTCGCGCTGTTCTACTGGGTCCGTCTCGGCTCCGGCGTCGTGGTTCTGATCTCTGCGCTGATGTTCATCTGGTCGGTGCTCATGCCCGGCAAGGAAAAGGCGCCGGCCTTCGGCGGCGTGGCCGAACCCGCCGAATGATCCAGCCTTCTCCCCGTCGGGGAGAAGATGGCCGGCAGGGTCGGGTAAGGGGGTGCTTGTGCCAACGGCCCCCTCATCGCCTCGCCCCCAAGCCTGTCGACGAATGTTCGACGCTTCTCCCCCAGGGGGGAGAAGCAGTCGGCGAGCCCAGGCCTCACGTCAATATTGCCCAAGAAGGATAGACCCCATGAACCTCGTGCTCACCAATCCGCCATCGCCCGACATTCCGGCCTATTCGCCGGCCGGAAGCGAATGCGAACTGTTCGAGACGGCCTGGATGCGCCAGCTGCCGCTGCTGCTCAAGGGACCGACCGGCTGCGGCAAGACGCGTTTCGTCGGGCATATGGCCGCCAAGCTTGGCCTGCCGCTGTCGACCGTTTCCTGCCACGACGACCTGGCCGCGGCTGACTTGACCGGCCGCTATCTGCTGAAGGGTGGCGACACGGTCTGGGTCGACGGGCCGTTGACGCGGGCCGTGCGCGAGGGCGGCATCTGCTATCTCGACGAGATCGTCGAAGCCCGCAAGGACGTGGCGGTCGTGCTGCATCCGCTGACCGACGACCGGCGCATCCTGCCGCTGGAGCGCACCGGCGAAGTGCTGAGCGCTCCGCCCGGCTTCATGCTGGTCGTATCCTACAATCCCGGCTACCAGAATCTCCTGAAGACGCTGAAGCCTTCCACCCGTCAGCGCTTCGTCGCCATCGAATTCGACTTCCTGCCCAAGGACCGCGAGATTGCCGTCGTCTCGGCGGAAAGCGGCCTTGCCGAGGGCATGGTCGCGCCGCTGGTGGAGCTTGCCCGCCGGCTGCGTGCGCTGAAGGGCCACGATCTCGAGGAAGGGGTCTCCACCCGCCTTCTGGTCTATTGCGCAAGCCTGATCGATGCCGGCCTCGCGCCGAGGGATGCGGTCAGGTGCGCCATGATCGAGCCGCTGACCGACGAGCCGGATGTGCGCGCCGCTCTTCTCGAACTGGCGGGTGCGGTCATCCGCTAAAGAGGTGTATCATGCTGGACTTCCTGGAACTGGAAGAGACCGTCGGGCGGGCCTGGCACAATATCGCCGGGAATACGCGCACATGGCCGCGTTATCCCGAGGCGGCGGTCCTGCTCGAAGAGGTCCAGCCGGTTCTGTCCGTCTGCTTTCGCGGCTTTGGTGGCGAGCGGGCCGTGCAACTTGCCCCGGCGCGGGGGCGAACCTCCGGTCACCGGCTGAAATTCCGCCAGCGGCTGGGTCTCGGCGAGGAGAAGCTGGTTCAGCCCGGGCGCGACCACGCGACCGTCATGCTGCCTGCAGTCCTCGATCTCCTTCCGACGGTCGCACTCAACCGTGATCTCTATGTCTGGCTGGCAGCCGCGATGGCGGTCATGCCGCTCGATCCGGTCTGTGAAAGTGATCCGCTCGTCCGCGACCTGGTCCTGCTCGAGAGGGCCGCGCAGACGGCGCAGGCCGTTGTCAACCAGTTTCCCGGCCTCAGAGCCCGCTACCGTGCGCTCTGCGCCGCAGTGCTCGTAGAGCGCCAGCGCGGCAAGCTGCCGCGCGTCGAGCGTCTTGTCGAGGACCGTGTCATCAATCTTCTGCGCGCCGGGGCTGACCTTGCCCCGCTTGCCTATCCCGTGCCGCTGCCGGTCAAGGCGCCGCCCGGCTATCTGCCGATGATGCCTGTGCCCTTGTGGCCCGATGCGCTGCTGCGCGAAGAGAGTGCACCGCGCACGGAAGAGGACCGGCCTGCCGCAGGCGGGGACCGTCAGGGCGCCACGACCGGGCGCCAGATCGCGACGCGCGAAAAGAGCGACGGCCGCGAAAAAGACCGCAGCCCGTTCATTCTCAACCGTTTCGAAAAGATCCTCGCGATGGCGGAAATGGTCAATGTCGACCGCCCCGGCGACGACAGCGACGATCACGATGCGGCCGCGGCCGAGGAACTGGACGACATGACGCTCGGCGAGCGCAAGGGCCGCCCGTCGGCGCGGTTTCGTTTCGATCTCGATCTGCCGCCCGAGGCGCTCGACCGTACGCCGCTGACGGCGGAGTTGAGTTATCCGGAGTGGGACTATCGCCGCAACGCCTATCTCAAGGACTATTGCCGCGTGCTGGCGGGGCCGGCGCCCGAGGAAGTGCAGGGACCGGAAGCCAGCGCCGCGATGAAGAGCCTGATCCGCCGTGTGCGCCGGCAGTTCGAAGTGCTTCGACCGAAGCACGAGATGCTGAGAGCCCAACTCGACGGCGCCGATCTCGACCTCGATGCCGTGGTGCGCAGCCGGACCGACCTGAAGGCCGGCGGCGAGGGCAGCGACCGCATCCACCTGATGAGCCGGCCGCAGGCGCATGACCTTGCCGTCACCCTGCTCGTCGACGTGTCGCTCTCCACCGATGCCTGGTTCGACGACCTGCGCGTGCTGGATGTCGAGAAGGAGGCGCTTCTGGTGCTGGCCAACGGGCTTGCCGCCTGCGGTGACAACCACTCGATCCTGACGTTCACCTCGCGGCGCCGCTCCTGGGTGCGCATCGAGACGGTCAAGGATTTCGGCGAGAAGATGGGGCCGGTGGTGGAGAACCGGATCGCGGCGCTTAGACCCGGCTACTACACCCGTATCGGCGCGGCGATCCGCCATGCCACGGCCAAGCTGGTCGAGCAGCCGAACCGGCGTCAGCTGCTGCTGGTGCTGACCGACGGCAAGCCGAACGACGTCGATCACTACGAGGGGCGCTTTGCCCTGGAGGACAGCCGCCGCGCGGTCATCGAGGCGCGGCGCAAGGGCGTGCGGGTATTCGGTGTGACGGTCGACCGCGACGCCAAATCCTATGTGCCGGCGATCTTCGGCCAGCACGGCTATGCCGTGGTGTCGAACATCGCCCGGCTGCCGGCGGCCCTGCCGGCCATCTATCGCGGTCTTGCCAGTTGAGGCGGAGGCAAGGCCGCGCAAAGGAAAGGCCCGGCGCTAGGGGTGGCGCCGGGCCTTTCTCTGTCTGCTCTGCTCTTTTGGCTTATGCGGCCTTGGAATGGGTGCGGGCCGACTGGTCGAGATAGGCGTCGAAGCTCGCCGCGACGGCGCGGATGACGAAGCGGCAGTCGCGCCGCACCGTGACCACGCCGTCCTTCATCTCCGTGATCCCGTCTTCCATAAGGCGCTGGAACATGGCGTTGCCGGACAGAAGCTGGTCAAGATCGAAGCCGTGCGCCTCGCAGAGCGATGCGAGATCGACGCGGAAATCGCACATCAACCGTTCGATCACCGCTGCCCGCAGCCGGTCCTCCGCCGTCAGCCGATAGCCCTTGACAGTGGCGAGCTTGCCGGACGCGATGCGCTGCGCATACTGCCCGATCGCCACGTCGTTCTGGATATAGCCGTCCACGGTCCGGCCGATCGCCGAGGCGCCGAGGCCGACCAGCGTCTTGCAGGCATCCGTCGTATAGCCCTGGAAATTGCGGTGCAGCCGGCCGGTCTCGGCCGCCAGCGAAAGATCGTCCTCCGGCAAGGCGAAATGGTCGAGGCCGATGCGGCGATAGCCGGCGGCGGACAGGGTTTCGGCGATTGCTTCCGCCTGGGCGTGGCGCTCGGCGGCATCCGGCAGCGCCCTTTCGTCGATCAGGCGCTGGTGCTTCTTGAACGAGGGGATATGGGCATAGCCGAACACGGCGAAACGGTCCGGCCGCATGGCGATCGCGGTCCTGGCCGTCTCGATGCAGGAGGCGACGGTCTGGTGCGGCAGGCCGTAGATCAGGTCGAAGTTGACGCTGTCGATGCCGGCTTCGCGCAGGCCCTGCGTCGCATCGGCCGTCTGTTCGGCGGTCTGGATGCGGTTGATGGCCTTCTGCACGACAGGATCGAAGCTCTGTACGCCGAGGCTGGCGCGGGTCACGCCCGACTGGCCGAGCGCGCCGATCATCGACCGGGTGAGGGTCCGCGGGTCGATCTCGACGGCTGTTCCGGCGTTCGGCGTGACGTTGAATTCCCGGTGCAGGAAGGCGGAGAGATCGAGAAATTCCTCCGGCGTCATGATGGTCGGGGTGCCGCCGCCGAAGTGGATCTGGCCGACCTTGAGCGGCTTGCCGGCCGCCTTTGCCACGAGCCGGATCTCGCGTTTCAGCACGTCGAGATAGTCGAGGATCGGCTGGTCCTTCTGGGTGATCGACGTGTGGCAGCCGCAGTACCAGCACATGGAGCGGCAGAAGGGGATGTGCAGGTAGAGCGAAATCGCTTCGCTTGCCGGAATGGCGGCCAGCCAGTCGCCGTAGGTGCCTGCCCCGATGCCGGGGGCAAAACGCGGCGCGGTGGGATAGCTGGTGTAACGGGGCAGACGGGCCTCTCCGTATTTTTCGATCAGTTCGCGGGACATGGGGCTACTCCGGTTCAACGTGTCCCTGAAGTAGATCGGTTCGCGTTCTTGCTCTTTGCCAAATCCCAAGGATCGCGGCGAAAGCGGATTCGCCTTTGCGGATTTGTTTGCGCGGCGACAAGGTCGCTCCCCCGACTTGGGTCTAAATCCAAAGCGCTGGCCGGGCCCGGGCCGCGACGGTGATTGGCGGGCCGTTCAACAAGCAGGACCGATAAATGACTGATATTGCAGAGACCAAGCCCTCGATCGACGTGCGCCTCGTGCCGCCATCGGAACGCCATCCCCGCATCTTCGGGATGCTGAACGCGCTTCTGCCGGGTGGCTCGATGCATATCATCAGCGATCACGATCCGCGGCCTTTGCACTATCATCTGGAAACGCATTTTTCCGGCCTGTTCGGCTGGGAATATCTGGAACAGGGCCCCGATCTGTGGCGGGTCGAGATCGCGCGGCTGGAAAGCGCCGGTTGCGACTGCTGCTGCGGCGGAGCGCATTGAGCGGATCGCCGGAAACGATTCCGCAGTGAGGTGACCGACATGCCAGGTGCGAGCCTCTCCCGCTGGACGATGAGCTATTTCGCCGCCGCCTGCCTCTTCCTGCTTATGGCCGAGGTCCTGTTGGTGGCGGGTTACGGCTATCCCGGCGCGGCAATCGAGGCGCCGCCGACGCTGGCTGTCGTTCACCTGATCACCGCGGGCTGGTTCGGCCTGCTGATGTCCGGCGCACTCCTGCAGTTCGTGCCGGTGCTGGTGGCGAAACCGCTGAAGGGCGGTGGCGTCGCCCTGCCGGCGCTCATCGCGATCGTCGCCGGCGAAACCGGCCTCGTGCTCGGCTTCGTGGCAATGGGCGGGGGTGCGGATTTCGCCGCGCCGCTGCTTTCGTTCGGCGCTCTATTCCTTTCGCTCGGCTACCTCACCGTCGCCGGGATTGTCGGCGTTACGCTTGCCGGCGCATGGCCGTTGCCCTTGCCTGCCCGTTTCGTCGCCCTGGGGTTGATCGCGCTCGTTGCGACGCTCGCACTGGGAGCAACCTTCGCGCTCGTCCTTTCCGGATATCTGCCGTCGGCGTGGGCCGGCTTCTTGCCGGCGGGGCTGCCGCTGCATGCGGCGCTTGGACTTGGCGGTTGGCTGACGGTGTCGGCGGTGGGCGTCAGCTACAAGCTGCTGCCGATGTTCCTGCTTGCTCCCGACGGCGCATCCGCTGGAGCCGGCAAGGTGTGGCTGACCGGCGCGGCGGCCATCGCCCTCCTGCTCGCTGCCGTGCTGCTGTCCGTGACGGATCTGGCGGGAAGTGCAATCGCCCTGACGCTGGCCCTGCTGTTCTCGCTTGCCGGTCTGGGATTCTACATGGTCGATCTCCTCACCATCTATCGCGCGCGGCGACGGCCGAAGCTGGAACTCAACAGTCTCGCCAGCATCGCTTCCTTTGCCGCACTCTTCGTCGGGGCAGCCTGGCTCGCGGTGGCTGCGGCGACCGGGCGTCTGGCAAGCGACATCTCGGCGATCGTGTACCTGCTCGGCTTCGGATGGCTCACCGGCCTCGGCCTCGCCAAGCTCTACAAGATCGTTCCTTTCCTCACCTGGCTCGAATGCTATGGTCCGGTGCTTGGCCGTGTGCCGACGCCGCGGGTGCAGGATCTCGTCAGGGAGCCTCGCGCCCGGGCGTGGTTTCTGCTGTTTCACGCCGGCGTGCTGATCGCGGCCCTTGCGCTGGCGCTGGACCTTGATCTGGTCTTTCGGACGGCGGCCGGGCTACAGCTCGGGGCGAGCCTTGCGCTCGTCGCCGAATTCCTGCGCACGCGCCGCCTGATGGAAATAGCGCCCGACAGGCGCTTGCCTGGCGGAGCCATCCGTCCCAATTTCTTCCTGCCGTCCCTTCAGCCTACGAGGTCATGATGACAAACCCTTACAAAGAACTCGACGTCCGGCCGATCCTGCGCAATGGCGGAGAACCCTTCCAGGCGATCATGGAAGCCGTGCAATCGCTCAAGCCCGGGGAGGGCCTCCGCCTCATCGCCACCTTCAAGCCCGAGCCGCTGTTTCGCGTCATGGGCAAGCGCGGCTTCTCGCACGAGGCCTCCGAAATCGGCGGTGGCGAATGGCAGGTGCTGTTCACGCCCGAAGCGGGCGGGCCGGCCGATGTCGCGGCGTCCGACGATGCGGTGTCGGCAGCACTATGGGCCGAACCGGTATTCCACCTCGACCTCACCGAACTCGATCCGCCGGAACCGATGGCGCGAATCCTCTCCAAGACCGAACTCATGGACCCGGGCGAAGTGTTGTTCGCCCTCCTGTCGCGCGAGCCGGTGTTCCTGATGCCGGAACTCGAAAAACGCGGCCACCAGTGGGTGGGCAATTACGACGAGAGTGGAACGGCCTATCGCATGCTGATCCGCATCGGCGACGCGCAGGAGTGAGATGATGGACATCGACAGCGCATCGGGGCTTGCCGCCGACATCGTCGCGGCGCTCACAACGATCACGGATCCGGAAATCGGCGGCAGTATCGTCGATCTCGGCCTGATCTACGAGGTGAGCGTCGATGCGGATGGCGCTGCAAGCATCGTGATGACGACCACGTCGCGGGGCTGCCCCGCCGCCGGCTTCCTGCAGCAGGCGGTGCAGGCGGCCGTCGAGGCCGTCAAAGGGGTGACGGCGGCCGTCGTGGACCTCACCTACGAACCGCGCTGGACGCCGGACCTGATCCGTTCCGGCGTCTTTCCAGTTGCCGCCCGGCGCTGATTCCGCTTCGATCTGCGGTCCTCTGCAAAGAGCCCGGCGCCAGTAAGCGTCGGGCTCTTTGGCTATCGATCAGCCGATCGCCACACGCCGGACGCGGGCCAGCATCGGTCCATATTCGAAGACGAACAGTGCAAAGGCGGCAATCCAGAAGAAGCCGGCCGCCGAATAGAGTTCCATCATGTAGTTCGGCAGCAGGTCGGCGGCGGGGCGTAGCAAGGCAGCCAGCAGGATAGCCGCGTAGGACAGTGTGGTGATGCGGGAGGCGGCCAGCACGCGGCCTGTGTGGCCTCGGGTGGCGCGGGTCATGACGGCCAGCATCATCGCGGCGATGGCACCGACGGTCATGACGTGCAGCACCGAATTGGTGGCGAGGTAACCCTCCGTGCCGAGGGCAATGGCGAGGAAACCGAGGGGCACGAAGCCGTAGGCGAGGTGCAGGATGAAGAGGAGCTTCTCGGCGAAGACGGCATGGCCGCGCCAGCGCGCGAGACGGGCGACGTGAAGGCTGAAGGCGACGAGGGCCAGCAACCCGGTCAGGCGGCGTTCGGGAAGGAGTGTCCAGCCTCCGAGCGCCACGGCCCCTGCGACGATCGCCACTGTGTCGAAGCGGTTGAACGCAATGGGAAAGCGTGTCGCGCCATGCTGGTTCAGCCAGTTGCGGGAAAAGCTCGGGATGATCCGGCCGCCGATGATCATGATCAGGACGACATAGGCCGACACCGCCAGTCTTTGCATGAGGCCGCCGTGCTCACCGCTCAATGTCGTGACATGGAAGCCGATATTGGCGGCGGACAGGAAAGTGAGCACCACCAGAACCTTCAGGTCCTTCCACTTGCGCCCCGCGACGATCTCGCGCGCGCAGATGAAGAGCAGGGCGGGCAGGAACAGGCTGTCGACCGCGGCAGCGATCTCGACGCCGATCAGGTCCGGTTGCAGAAGTACGAGCCGCCCGGCGAGCCACAAGCCGAACAGCATCATCAGCGGGCGGCCGGACACCGGCAGCCGGCCCGTCCAGTTGGGCACAGCGGTCAAGAGGAAGCCGGCCACGACCGCCGGTGCGAAGCCGAACAGCATTTCATGGGCGTGCCAGTGATGGCTGCCATACGATCCGCCGATCTCCAGGCCGCTCGTCAGCGCCAGGATCCACAACATCATGGCGGCGATCGCCATCAGGCCGGCGCCCAGAAAGAAGGGCCTGAAGCCGTAGGAGAACAAGACCGGTCCCGTCTTCGACAGTCCTCGGGGGATGCCGCCGCTGCGGACTGTGTGCTGGCTGCTCATCGCGAAACTCCGTGGTTTTGACAAATCGCAATCACCAGTACGGGCGCGCAGACTTCCGCTCTTTGATCAGACGCAAGCAAAACCTTGGTTTCTCAATGGATTCAGAAGCTTCAAACACGCCTTCCTCTGCCAAAATGACGCAGGTGGCCCCGCACCTGCGGGAGTTTGTGCTGGCACAAATTGCGGTTTCCGGTCCGGGCGTAAAACCATCCTCGACCGGACGACATTCGCTCCGCTCTACTCTAAAGGAGATAATCCGATGACCGAGAAGTTTCAGGTAACTCGCCGCACGATCCTGGCCGGTGCGGCCTTCGCCGGCGCACTGGCGCCGATCATCAGCACGTCCGAAGCCCGCGCCGAAGGCGGTGAGATCAAGACCAACGCCAAGGCAACCGCGGCCCAGATCGCCGCCCTGCCGCGCCAGAAGATCGAACTGGTGAAGCCGCCCTTCGTCCATGCCCATAGCCAGAAGGCCGAGGGCGGACCGAAGGTCGTCGAGTTCACCATGACGATCGAGGAAAAGAAGATCATCGTCGACGACCAGGGGACCGAGGTTCACGCCATGACCTTCAACGGTTCGGTTCCCGGCCCGCTGATGGTCGTCCATCAGGACGACTATGTCGAGCTGACGCTGATCAATCCCGAGACCAATACGCTGCAGCACAATATCGACTTTCATTCGGCCACCGGTGCCCTTGGCGGCGGCGCGCTGACGGTAGTCAATCCGGGAGAGAAAACGATACTGCGCTTCAAGGCCACCAAGGCCGGCGTCTTCGTCTACCACTGCGCACCTCCCGGCATGGTTCCGTGGCACGTCACTTCGGGCATGAACGGTGCCATCATGGTGCTGCCGCGCGACGGCCTGAAGGACGGCAAGGGCAATGAGCTGGTCTATGACAAGGTCTACTATGTCGGCGAGCAGGACTTCTACGTTCCGAAGGACGAAAAGGGCAACTTCAAGAAGTATGAAACGGCCGGCGATGCCTATCAGGATGTGCTGCAGGTCATGCGCAGCCTCACTCCGAGCCACATCGTCTTCAACGGCGCTGTCGGCGCGTTGACCGGTGAGAATGCCTTGAAGGCCGAAGTCGGCGACCGTGTGCTGGTCATCCATTCGCAGGCCAACCGCGACACCCGTCCGCATCTGATCGGCGGTCACGGCGACTATGTCTGGGCGACCGGCAAGTTCCACAATCCTCCGGAAACCGACCAGGAAACCTGGTTCATCCCCGGCGGTGCGGCAGGGGCCGCCTACTACACCTTCCAGCAGCCGGGCATCTACGCCTATGTCAACCACAACCTGATCGAGGCCTTCGAACTCGGCGCCGCCGGACACTTCACCGTCACCGGCGAGTGGAACGACGACCTGATGACCTCGGTGCTGGCACCGTCGGCCAGCTGATCACCCCCCAATGCCCATGCCCGCGATGTGCGGGCATGGGCTCCCTCTTCATTTGCCCGCCAATCGACTGCCTCCGGGAGGTCGCCATGTCCGCCATCCGTCATGCCCATTTCGTTTCCGGTGCCTCGGTCGCCTTGCCGGCGCTTCTGATGATGGCTGTCGCCGGCGGTCTTGGCCTCCAGACCGGCCTGTTCAGGGCGGCGCCAGCCGATATTCCCCTGCCGGTAACGATCCGGATCGAGCCGCACGATTTCACCTACCGGCCCGCCGGTGAGTTCTACAAGAACGACTTCGCGGTCGATGCGCCGAAGGTCGAGGTGCGCCGCACGCGGCCGCTCGACATCACAAAGTATCAGGTGACCACGGCCGAATACGATGCCTGCGTCGCCCAAGGCGCGTGCCCGGCCCGCGAGGCGACCACACCGTCGTCGTTCGACCTGCCCGCGACGTCGATCAACCATGATGACGCCACGGCCTATGCCCGCTGGCTGAGCACACGCACCGACGCGGTCTGGACCTTGCCGAGCGATGAGGATCTCGCCTTCGCCGCCGGTTCGAAGTTTCCGGATGACGCCCTCGGTGTCGATCCAGACAGCAAGAACCCGGCCCTCCGATGGCTGGCCGACTACCAGCGCGAGGCGTCGCGTAAAGCCTCGCGCGATCCGGCGCCGCAGCCGCTCGGCCACTTCGGCGAAAGTGAGTACGGCCTGGCCGATTTCGCCGGCAATGTCTGGGAGTGGACGTCGACCTGCAATCGCAAGGTCACGCTGGGCGAGGGCGCAAAGGCCGCCTATGCCAGCGAAAGCTGCGGGATCTACATCGCGTCGGGCAAGCACCGTTCGCCACTGAGCGCCTTCATTCGCGATCCGAAGAGCGGCGGCTGTTCGGTCGGCACACCGCCCGACAATGTCGGTTTTCGCCTGGTCCGTGACGATAGCTGGTATGCAAGGCTCGTTTTTGCCTTTCGTCAGGCGGCATCCTAGTCTAGAACCCAGATTGCCTGTAGCTCATGGGCGGCTTCGTTCGGCCCCCGGCACAGTCTGACGCGGGTGATCGCAGAAAGGATCAGCGACGGTGAAGATCGATCGGACCGTCGTCAAGGCTCTTCCGCTGTTCGACCGGATGAGCGACGAGGAGCTCGACAAGCTGCTCGGACACGCGACCTCGCGACGGGTTCCGCAGGGTGAATACGTTTTCGAACAGGGCCAGCCCGCCGTCAGCTTCTATCTGCTGTTGCACGGCCGCCTGAAGGTGACCCAGGTCACCGAGGATGGCCAGCAGATCATCGTGCGGGTGGTGCATCCGGGCGATCTTTTCGGCTTTGCCAAGGCGCTGCAGCGCAGCGACTATCCGGGAACCGCGATTGCCGCCGCCGAAAGCCTGACGCTTGGCTGGCCGACCGATCTGTGGCCCAGCTTTGTCGAGCGCAATCCTCGGCTTGCCGTCACGGCCATGCAGACGATCGGGCAGAGACTCGAAGAGGCGCACACGCGGATCCGGGAAATGTCCACGCAGGAGGTCGAGCGCCGCGTCGCCCATGCCGTCGTGCGTCTGGCACGAAAGGCCGGCCGCAAGGAAGAGGGCGGCATCCGTATCGACTTCCCCATTTCCCGCCAGGACATCGCCGAAATGACCGGCACCACGCTGCACACGGTTTCTCGCATCCTCAGCGCCTGGGAGGGCCTGGGGCTCGTCGAAGGCGGTCGGCAAAAATTGCTGGTGAGGAACATTGCCGGCCTGTTGGAGCTTGCCGAAGGGGGCAAGGATCACTCCTGAAGCCGCAAGACCGAAGGGGTCCGAAATTGCGCTTTGTTAGTTGCGCAAGCACAAAGAAGAGCACATGCGAAAGGCGTATCTCCTGTCCCAACGGATCCGAAGGGTCCTGATTTCAAGGAGATAAGAGAATGTCCATGATGTTGAAGCGCCTTGTTGCCGCCGCTGCCGTGCTTGCCGCCTTTGCCGGTTCCGCCGCCGCTGCCGATTTTGAAGTCCACATGCTGAACAAGGGCAAGGACGGCGCCATGGTCTTCGAACCCGCCGGCGTGAAGATTGCCGCCGGCGATACCGTCACCTTCGTCCCGACAGACAAGGGCCACAATGCCGAGATCATCAAGGGCATGCTTCCGGCCGGCGCCACCGAGTTCAAGGGCAAGATGAACGAGAAGATCACCGTGACCTTCGATGTGCCCGGTGCCTATGGCGTCAAGTGCGCACCGCATGTCGGCATGGGCATGGTCGGCCTCGTCGTTGTCGGCGACGCTCCTGCCAATCTCGATGCCTACAAGGACGTGAAGGTGCCGAAGAAGGCCCAGGAACGTTTCGCGGCTGCGCTTGCATCCATCCAGTAATCCTCGCGTCTCAAGTGATGAGAGGCCCGCGCCGGTATCGATCGGCGCGGGCCTTTTCGTTCCTGTTCCTGTAAATCGCGGTACGGCAAGCTGGCCGATTGCGCCAACGAGGCTTCGAAACTAGTTTCGACGGAAAACGGGAACAGGATCATCGCGTGAAAGCAGGCATTGCACTCAGTCTCATCTTGGCCGGCCTTGCGGCAAAGTCGCCTGCTGCGGCGGCCGAATGGCAACCTGTCGAAAAGGTGCAGACCTATTCGGTTCCCGGCGCCAGCGGGGCGGAGCTCTACGCCTCGATCGGTGCGCGGGGACCCAAGCTCAGTATCGGTACGCGGGCGATCGCCCAGACCAGTTTTGCATTGACCTGGAGCCGGAAATACGAGACGCGCGGCGATGCCTGTGTGCTGGCAACGGCGAAACCCAAGCTCATCATCACCTATGTGCTGCCGAAACCGGCCAATGCCCTGCCGGCTCCGGTCAAGGCGAAATGGGAGAGTTTCATCAGCGGCGTGCGCGATCACGAGCGGGTGCACGGCGACTATATCGTCGAGATGGTGAAACAGATCGAGGCGGCGACCGTCGGGCTCACCGTGCCCGCCGATCCCAACTGCCGCAAGATCAGGGAAGAGATGACCAAGCGTCTCGGCGCCCTGTCGCAGGAACAGCGGCAGCGCAGCCGCGACTTCGACCGCGTCGAGCTCAGCCCGGGCGGCAATGTGCATACGCTCATCCTGCAGCTGGTGAACGGCGGATAGCCGTCGCCCCCGCCCTCCTCCGGAGTGGTGCCGCGTTCACCCGTGCGGGGCAGGGTGGAGGAAGGTCCACGGACTGGTTTCCGAGCCGGTTTCCACCGGAACCTCGATCAGGGCCGGGCGACCCGAAGCAAGCGCCTGTTTCACCGCCTCTTCGAGCGCCGCCGGGCTGTCTGCGCGCTCCGACGCCACGCCGAAGCTCTTTCCCAGCGCGACGAAATCGGGATTGGTGAGGTCCGAGCCGATCAGCCGCCCCTCATAGACGGTCGCCTGGTCGCGGCGGACATTACCGAAGGCATTGTTGTTGAACACGATCGCGACGACGGCGATATTGTGCTGCACGGCGGTGGCCAGCTCCTGAACGCCGAACATGAAGCCGCCATCGCCCGACACCGATACGACAGCCTTGTCGGGATTGGCGACCTTGACCCCGAGCGCCGTGTTGAAGCCAAAGCCGAGATTGTCCTGATATCCGCAGGTGACGTACTGGCGCGGAGCATAGACCGGAAAGCCGAAGCGGGCGGTAAAGCCCATCTGGCTGACCTCCTCGACGAAGAAGCCGCCGCGTGGCAATGCCCGGCGGATCGCGTCGAGATAGGCCATCTGGGGCTGCACTGCCTGCATCCGAGCGCGGGCCTCGGCGCGGCGGGCGGAGAACTCCCCGCTGCGGTCCGGCGGAGCAAGGCCCGCGAGGGCGGCGGTCAGGGCGCGGGTTGCCTCCGCCGCGTCGGCGACGACACCGACATCGGGCTTCAGCCGCACCATTTCGGTTGGATCGATGTCGATGCGGATTGTCTTCAGTCCTGCCGGTTTCCAACGCCAGCGCATGAACTGCAGTTCCAGCCGCGAGCCGATTCCGATCAGAAGATCGCATTCCTTCCACCAGTCATAGCCGGCGATCAGGTCGAAGGCGCAGGGTTCGTCGTCGGATACGACGCCTTTGCCCGAGCGGTGCGACACGACCGGGGCTCCGATTGCCCTCGCCAACGCCAGGACTTCCGCTCCCGCATCGACCGCGCCGCCGCCGACCATGATCATCGGCCGCTTTGCCTGGCCCACCAGAGCCGCGGCCTCGGCAATGCGGGCGGGGTCAGGTATCGGGGCCGGGGCCGGCTTGGGCACGACGGGTGTTGCGGGACCGGTCTGGCCGAAGACGTCCCAGGGGACCTCCACCGCCACGGGCCGCCGCCTGCCGCCCATCATCTTTTCATAGGCTTCGGCCATGACCCCCGACGCCTCGGTGACGTGGTCGATGCGACCGGACCACTTGGTCAGGCCGCGCAGGAGTGCCAGTTGATCCGGAAGTTCGTGGAGCTGGCCGCGTCCCTGGCCGATCAGGTGGGACATGATGTTGCCGGTGATGCACATCACCGGCGCGTTCGCCCCGTAGGCGGTGCACAGCGCGGCACCCGCGTTAAGCACGCCAGGCCCTGGGACGACCGTGAAGACGCCCGGGCGGCCGGTCGATTTGGCATAGCCATAGGCCATGTATCCGGCAGCCTGTTCGTGGCGGGTGTGGATCATGCGGATCTGGTTGCGCGCCTTATACAGTGCGTCGGAAAAGTCGTAGGTGTGGGCTCCCGGTATGCCGAAGACGGTGTCGACCCCTTGCGCGATCAACGCATCGACCATGACCCGGGCGGTGTTCTTCGTCTCCATGGTTTAATCCCTCGTAAGAAAGTGTCCGATGCCGATTGTTAACGCGTTAAATTGATTTGCCTGTCGAATGACTACTAGCGCAGCCGTACGACCCTGGCAAACGACATGGTGCGGTGCGAAGCCGGGCACGCTTGAGCCACAATCTTCTTTCTTATGTAAAGAATCGCTAACGTATGTTCTGTGGTAAGCCTGTTAATATCCTTTTATTTACAAATACTTGATGGTCAACTGGTTGTCGTTTTATGCCGTCTGTCCAGCTGGAAACTCGGCAATTGCGCTACCCTCGAATCTGTGCAACAAATTACGTGTGGTTGCGTTTGGGAGAGCCCAGCCACGCTTGAGAGCGGGAATATTTTCCGTGGCATACGGGGCGGTTGGAGGCCGCTCCGCTGATGGCGATCAGGAAATATTTTGGGAGGAAAGCCATGTCGCGGGCAGAATTGTCCGACCACTTGCTTTCGATAAAATCGGCGTTGGTGATCGATGATCATCCGCTTTATTGCGATGCTCTCGCGACGACAATGGAGAGCATTTTCAATACCCGACGGATTCGAACGGCAACTTCACTGGGCGAGGCGCTGCAGCAGTTGCGGATGCGCTTCTCGCCCGATCTGATCATCCTCGACCTCAATCTGCCGGATGCATCCGGATTGAGCGGATTCATGAAAATCAAGGAGAGGACGCCGGACATTCCGGTCATCGTCATCTCTGCGATCACCACGGAAGGCGTCGTGCAGTCCGTCATGGCCGCCGGCGCTGCGGGCTTCATCCCGAAGGATACCGGCCGGCAGACCTTCCAGGACGCGATGCGCGACATCTGGAACGGCAAGACCTATGTGCCGCCCGGCTACACGCTGCCGACGCGGGCGCAGGCCACGGACCGTTCGGTCGAGACCATATCGCGCAAGATCGCCCATCTGTCGCAACAGCAGACGCGCATTCTCAGTCTGATCTGCGAAGGCATGCCGAACAAGCTCATTGCCTACGAGATGCAATTGGCCGAGGCCACCGTCAAGGCGCATATCACGGCACTGCTGCGCCGGCTCGGCGTGCACAATCGCACCCAGGCGGCGATGCTCGTGCGGGAAGTCTCGATCCGCCATAGCCTGCAGTGACGGAACCGCGAGTGGTGGCGGGCCTTTCACAGGAGGACGGCGGCGCGGTGAAGGCTCTGGAGGATCTCGAACGCAGCCCCGCGAAGGCGGTGCGGATCGCCGTGTCTCATGCCGACGAGCCGGCGGCGGCGCTTGCCGACATTCGCCGCCAGCTTGACCATGCCCGACCGAGCTTCATCCTGCTCTTCGTTCCGAACCGCCTGTCGCCCGAAGGCATCGCTGCGGCATTGCCGGCGACATTGCCGGACGCCGTCGTGTTCGGCTGCACGACGGCGGGACAGATCACCCCGCGCGGCTATGAGGACGACGCATTGGTGGCCCTTGCCTTCGAGCGGGGCCATTTTCGTGTGGCCTCGACGCTCTTCACCCCGATCTCTCCGGTGTCGATCGCCGAGGTGGTGCAGCAAACCGAGCGCCTGGCAGAGCAATTCCGCGCCACGCCCGGTCGCAAGCGTCTGGCCCTGATCTTCGCTGACGGGCTCTCCAAACAGGAGGACATCCTCGTCGCGGCGCTGGAAGCCGGGATGAAGGACATCCCGGTCTTCGGCGGATCGGCCGGCGACGGTCTGCGATTCGAGCGGACCCAGGTGCTGCGCAATGGCGAGTTCCACAGCAATGCCGCGCTGCTTCTGCTGCTGGAGACCGACCTTGCCTTTTGTGGCCTCGGTTTCGACCATTTCCAGCCGACCGAGAGCCGCATGGTCGTCACCAAGGCGGTGCCGGAGGAGCGGCTGGTGCTGGAGATCAACGGATCGCCGGCGGCCGAGGAATACGCCCGTCTCGTGGGGGTGCCGGTCGACGCGCTGTCCCCGACGATCTTTGCGGAGAACCCGGTTCTCGTGCGCAACGGCAATATCTACCACGTGCGGGCGATCCAGCAGATCCATGGCGAGCACGGCCTGACCTTTCTGTCGGCGATCGATGACGGGCTGCTGTTGACGCTCGGTCGGGGCAAGGAGATCATTCGCACGCTCGACAGCGGCCTGACCGTCACCGACAAGCAGGGAGAGGCGCCGGATTTCATCCTCGGTTTCGACTGCTATCTGCGCAAGCTCGAGATCGACAGGAAAGGGCTCGAGGCCGAGGCCTCGGACAGGTTCCGTGAACGCCGCGTCGTCGGCTTCAGCACCTATGGCGAACAGCATCTCGGCGTGCACGTGAACCAGACCTTCGTCGGCGTCGCCTTCTTTCGACCCAGGGGGAGCGCGCCGCTGTGATCGATCCGAGCGACCCGTATGAAATCCAGATCGCCAAGCAGGCGAAGATCATCGAGGCGCTGATCAACCGCGCAGAGCGCGGCCACGAGGTGGGCGGCACCGCCTATTCGCTGTTCCAGTCGGCCATCGCGCTGCAGACGGAGGTCTGGGAGAAGACCAAGGACCTGGAAAAGGCGCTCGACACGCTCGGCCGCGCGTCGAGCGAACTGGAGATCGCCTATCAGGCGCAGGAGCGAATCCAACGAAACCTCGCCGATGCCATGGTGGCGATGGAAGGCGGCTTCGCGCTGTTTTCCGAGGACAGGCTGCAGGTCTGCAACAGCCAGTTCCGCCATCTGCTGCCGGATGTCGAGGAACTGATCAAGCCGGGGCTCGCGTTCGACGACTATCTCGCGGCTGTCAATTCGAGCCGCTACCTGTCGCGCGAGGAGGGAGAAGGCGCCAATGCCAGGAGCGGGGTTACGGCCACGGCGCAAGGACCTGCGGGGCAGCGCTTTTCGTCCTTCGTCATGGCGCTGCGCAATGATCGCTGGTTCCAGATCTCCTATCGCCAGACCAGTTCGGACAACATGGCTGTCCTGCAGACCGAGATCACCGATCTGGTGCGAGAAAACCGGCGCGAGAAAAACCGGCTGATCGACCAGCAGGCGCATCTGCTGCAGGCCGCCTTCGATCACATGTCGCTCGGTGTCTGCACGTTCTCGTCCAGCGGGGAGCTCCTGGTGCGCAACGAACGGTTCGGGGAACTGCTCGGCATACCGCTGCCTTTGCTGAAGAAGGGAACGCGATTCCAGCGGATCATCGAGCATATCGAGCGCCACGAGATCATCGACCGGCGGTCGCAGGGACCGGAAGTCGCCGGCTGGTTCAAGGCGCTCCGGCGCGGAGAGACCGTGCAGCGGCGCTTCCGCCGCCGCGACGGCATGAGCCTCGACATGCGGCTTCATTCGCTTCCGGATGACGGCTTCATCGTCTCGATCATGGACGTTACCGCCGAAACGGAAGCGGCGGCCCTGCTCGAGCGGCGCGTGCAGGAACGTACCGCCGAGCTTACCGAAGCCAACCGCCTGCTGCAGGTCCACGCGAACGAGCAGACGAAGATCGAGGGCGCACTCCGACTGGCCAAGGAAGCGGCCGAGGCGGCGCATGTCTCCAAGACGCGTTTTCTCGCCGCCGCCAGCCATGACCTGCTGCAGCCGATCAATGCGGCGAAGCTCTATCTGTCCACCCTCACCGAAACCGTCGAACAGTCCGAAGCCAAGGAGGTGGTGAGCCGCCTCAACCGATCCTTCAACTCGATCGAAACCTTGCTGCAGGCCCTTCTCGACATCTCGCGCCTCGACAGCTCGGGCGCCGAGTTCAACATCACGTCCTTCAGCCTGGGCAGCATGCTGCAGGGATTGGCGGAAGATCTGGCGCCGCTGGCCGCGGAGAAGGGCATAACACTGACCATCGTGCCGTCGGGCCGATGGGTGACCAGCGACCAGCGCTATCTGATGCGTTGCGTGCAGAATCTGGTGGTCAATGCGATCCAGTACACCGAGCGGGGCCGCGTGCTGGTGGGTTGCCGGGTGGCCGGCAACCGCCTGAGCATCGAGGTCTGGGACACAGGAATCGGTATTTCGGAGAAGGACAAGGCGCGCGTCTTCAAGGAGTTCACCCGCGGAGGCGGCGGCAAGGGCACCGGCATGGGCCTGGGCCTGTCGATCGTCGAGCGTGCGTGCCGGCATCTCGATCACCCTGTCCGGCTCGAATCGCGGCTGGGCCACGGTTCGATGTTTTCGATCGAGGTGCCCCTTGCCGCGCCCGGCTATGTCGGCAGCGGCGAGAGCGCCATGGTCGAGGCGATGCCCGAGGGCAGCCTCGACCTCATCGTGATGATCGTCGAGAACGATGCCGACGAACTCCATGCGATGACGCGCAAGCTGGAAAACTGGGGGGCGAGCGTTCTGGCCGCGGGATCGACGGCGGAAGCCGTGGCGCTGATGCAGGAGATCGGCACGCCACCGGACATCCTGCTCGCGGATTACCAGCTGGACGACGAGGATACGGGAATAGACACGATCCGGACGTTGAGGACCCTGGCGGGCGAGCAGATACCGGCGGTCATCATCTCGGCCAATCGTCAGCGCGAACTGTTCCAGCTTGGCCAGGAAATGTCATTCTCCGTGCTGAACAAGCCGGTGCAACTGGTGCGGTTGAGGGCCCTCATCGACTGGCAGACCCGTGGGCGGGCGGCATAAGCCAATACCGACCAATGTCTGCGGTGACTAGCGCGCCGGCGACACTAGGCTCAACAGAAAAAGGGAGGTTTGCCATGCGCGTCTTTCTGCTTCTTCTGGTTTTTCTCGGCATGACGGCCGCGCCGTTGTCGGCCGCGGAAACCTACGATCTGCTGTTCCGCAAGGGCGCACTCTCAGGCCTTGAGGCTTCGCCGCCACCGCCCGAGGGCGCGAAGGGGACCGACACGCTGGTTTATGAGCGGGTCGTCTCTCCCCTGAAGAAAGGCGAGTCGCCCGACAACGACACGATCGGCCTGCAACTGACCTCGGACGACAATGTCGCACTGATCCTGCATCGCGGGCCACAAATGCGGTTCATCGGCACCTTCCCGGCCTCGGTCGGCAATCCGCTGATCATGTATTTCCTCGAGAGCGCGCTTGCCGACATCGCCAAGCAGTCGGGTGGAAGCCCGTTCTACATGCGCAACCGGGTCAAGGAAGCCTTGCTGAAAGAAGCCGAGATCGTGCCGGTGTCGCTACACTTCGGTAAGCGCGACATTTCCGCGAGCCAGGTGACGATCCGGCCGTTCGCCGAGGACAAGGCGCGCGCCCAGATGGGACGTTTTGCCGAAACGGCGCTTGCCATAACCGTCTCCAAGGACATACCCGGCTGGTATTATTCGTTGCAGGCAACCGTGCCGGAAGGAACGGGCGAAGCCGACATCGGCTATACCGCAGCCATCACCCTGTCGGACGGCGGGGAGGGTAAGCCATGAGGCGGGTTGCGTTCTGCCTCGCGGCGATGCTGTCGGCCGCGCCGGCCGGCGGGCAGGGCGTTTCCGAGCGGTTGAACGACTATCCGACGGAGGCCCGCACCGACTATGTTTTCGGCTGCATGGCGACCAATGGCCAGAACCGCGAGGTTCTGCGCAAATGCGCCTGTTCCATCGACACCATCGCGTCGATCCTGCCCTACGAGAAATATGTCGAGGCTGAAACAGTGCTCGCCCTGCAGCAGGGGAGCGGCGAACAGCTGGCGATGTATAAGACGGCGGTCGTGTCGCAGACCATGGTCGCCGAACTCCGTCGCGCCCAGGCGGAAGCCGAGATGCTCTGCTTCTAAGGATATTGCTTCAGGACTTCATGCGGGTGGCCGCTTCGGCAGAACCCGGTCGAAGGCATTGCCTTCTGTGTCGACGGCATGGACAGTGAAGTCGGGCGAACCATTGTCGATGTAGGTGAAGCGGAAGACCGGATTCTCGCTGATCGAGATCCCGCCTTCGAGCGAGAACAGCAGGTCGTCGCCCTGGCGGACCTCAAGCTCGTTGATGAAATGCGCGCCGATGAAGAGCTGAGTGACCTGATCGCGCTGCAACCCGGAATAATTGGGATGGCGGATCATGATCTGCGCCTCGCGCCGCGAGGTCTGATCGGGGATAGGAAGGTCGAAGAGCTTCAGCCGCATCTCGCCTATGCCGGTCAGCGCCGCCGCCGAGTCCTTGGTGGCCGGCGCGGAGCAACCGCCGGACGCCTTGACGAAGCGCCCCGTCATGTAGCTGCCGTTCGGGGTGTCGGCGATGACGCGGATATTGGAATACTGGTTGACCCGGACGCGCGTCTCGAACTTCAGCGGCATCATGGCCGCACCGAAACGGATTTCTGCGGCCACGGGGGCCGGGTTCTCGTCGATCACCAGCTTGATGGCATTGATCGGGCCGGCGGTCGGATCGGTCTGCTCGATCGTCACCGGTACGGTCGCCGCGTCGTCGGCGCGATAGGGCGCGACGAGGGCCAGCAGCGGCGCCGCATCGCGCAGAACCGCATCGCCGGCAATGGCGTCCTTGATCGTGTTCCATGTCGGTCCATCGACCAGTGGATTGTCGGGCAAAGGCTCCTCTGCGCCGGCGAGGCCAGCGGCGAGCAAGAAGGACAATCCTGCCAGTACCTGTCTCATGACGGTAAGTCCCCGCTTCAAGGACCAGACGCGGCGTGGAGCCGTGTGGAAATGCATCATACTCCAGCCCGCCGGTGCGCAGAACCGAGCCTTTCGGATGTGTTGCGGGGGGACCGACCCGGTCCCAGGCTGGTCGCGACCAGATATTCGAGGCGGAGGTGAGGTGTGTTTGAGGCATTCGTGACCATCTGCCTGCTTGCATCCGCCGATCCGCAAGGGGCGGCCGTTTCGCAACAGGCTTGCCGCACCGCGCTTGTGCCGGGCCACGCCGCACCGAGCCAGGCGGATTGCGAGACGCACGTGCGTGCCAGTCCGCCGGCATGGCTGGCAAAGGGCGGTGCGGACAAGCCATTCTGCGCGATGAGACCGAGATCGCGTCTCACCTTTTCCGAGGCGATGCCCGGTCTGTTCCTCCATCGCGGCGCGATCGCCGAGCCGGACGCGTCGAATGTCGGCGATGTCGCCAACATCGCCTTCATCGTCGGAGCGGACAGCATCGCGGTCATCGATTCCGGCGGGTCACGTCAGGTTGGTGAACAGGTCTATCTCGCCATTCGCGAACACAGCGACCTGCCGATCTCGCACCTGATCCTGACCCATATGCATCCGGATCACGTGTTCGGCGCCGAGGCGTTGCGCGAGGCAGGCGCCGTGGTTGTCGGGCAGCAGAACCTGCCGCGGGCGCTGGCCGATCGGGCCGGCAGCTACGAGACCAGCTTCGGCCGGCTGATCGGGGCGCAGGCGTTTCTCGGCAGCCGGATCATTGCCCCGGATCGCAATGCGGCACCTTTGGAGACCATCGACCTTGGCGGGCGCGTTCTCGAGCTTCGCTCCTGGCCGACGGCGCACACAGCGACTGACCTGACGGTGCTCGACCGCACGTCTCGGGTGCTCATTGCCGGTGATCTGCTGTTCGACGAATATGCCCCGGCACTCGACGGTTCGCTGAAGGGTTGGCGGGCGGTGCTCGGTGACATGATGCTGATGCCGGCGGACAAGGTTGTTCCCGGCCACGGAGGCCCCATTCTGGCCTGGCCGCAAGCGGCGGCGCCTCAATCGCGCTATCTCGGCGTGCTGGAGGCGGATACGCGCGCCGCGCTGGAGTCGGGACTGACGCTCAGCGCGGCGATCAGGACGATCGGCCGCAGCGAGGCGGGTCACTGGCAGTTGTTCGACCTGCACAATCCGCGCAACGCCACCGTCGCCTATACCGAGCTCGAATGGGAATAGCGGCTAATCTTACTTCGGCAGATGCTTGAGTAGGACCTGCGCGATCGCGTAGGCGCGCTTCTCGATCAACACCGGCGTCTCGCAGACATAGGTGAGCGCCCGCGAGCGGTCGAGATAGATGCGCTCGTTCCAGTCCATTTCTTCCTCGAGCTTGTCGATCCGGTCGAAATCCGGCGCTTTCTCCGCACTGAGCTTGGCCATCTCTATGCGATCGGCGTCGATCTTGGCCGAGAGGGCGATCTGGCTTTGCGAATAGCGGGCAATGCCTGACATCAGGCGCTTGCGGTTTTCCGACAGCCTGTCGAAAACACTCAGGAAGACAGCACCGAGCGCCTGTTCGTCGGACGGATGCTTGGCGACGAAATCGCGCACCTGGGTTTCAGCCTCCTCCAGGCTGACGCGGCGCAGCGCCAGCACGGCGGCGAGTTCTTCGGCTTCGGGTGGCAGGTCCCTCTTCGTGACGGGATGCGGCCACATCAGTCCCGCCGAGAGGTTCTCCACCTTGCGCTGGATGCAGGGCCAGTCGGGGTCGGAAAAGTCCGCGGCGACACCCTGCCCCGGAACGAGCGCCAACAGAAGCACCAGGTTCACGGCTTTCATCATGAAGTCCCTCCTCGACCTTGTGTCACTATAGGCAAACGAAGGGAGATGCCAAAGGTGCTGATTTACACACTAAGGTCGCAATTGTCAGTGCGCTTGGCTGGTCTGTACTCTCACCCCAAGGTCGCAAAAGGCCGGCATTCATAACGCAGATACCGGGAGGCATTCCATGCGCACACGCGCTGCTCTGGCTGTTCAGGCCGGAAAACCCCTTGTCGTCACTGAAGTCGAGCTCGAAGGCCCGCGGGCCGGCGAGGTGCTGATCGAGGTCAAGGCGACTGGCATCTGCCATACCGACGACTTCACCCTCTCGGGTGCCGATCCGGAAGGCCTGTTTCCGGCCATTCTCGGCCATGAAGGTGCCGGCATCGTCGTCGATGTCGGGCCGGGCGTCACCTCGGTGAAGAAGGGCGACCATGTCATTCCGCTCTACACGCCCGAATGCCGCGAGTGCTATTCCTGCCTCAGCCGCAAGACGAACCTGTGCACCGCCATCCGCTCCACCCAGGGCCAGGGCCTGATGCCGGACGGAACCTCGCGGTTTTCGATCGGCAAGGACAAGATCCACCACTATATGGGCTGCTCGACCTTTTCCAACTTCACCGTGCTGCCGGAGATTGCGGTGGCCAAGGTCAACCCGGACGCCCCCTTCGACAAGATCTGCTATATCGGCTGCGGCGTGACGACCGGAATCGGCGCCGTGATCAACACCGCCAAGGTGGAGATCGGCGCAACGGCCATCGTCTTCGGGCTCGGCGGCATCGGGCTGAACGTGCTGCAGGGCCTGCGCCTGGCCGGCGCCGACATGATCATCGGCGTCGACATCAACAATGACCGCAAGGCCTGGGGCGAAAAGTTCGGCATGACGCATTTCGTCAATCCGAAGGAAGTCGGCGACGACATCGTGCCCTATCTGGTCAACCTGACCAAGCGCAATGGCGACCTGATCGGCGGGGCGGACTACACCTTCGACTGCACCGGCAATACCAAGGTCATGCGCCAGGCGCTGGAGGCCTCGCATCGCGGCTGGGGCAAGTCGATCATCATCGGGGTGGCCGGCGCCGGCCAGGAGATCTCGACGCGGCCGTTCCAGCTGGTCACCGGCCGCAACTGGATGGGCACCGCGTTCGGCGGCGCGCGCGGCCGCACCGACGTGCCGAAGATCGTCGACTGGTACATGCAGGGCAAGATCCTCATCGACCCGATGATCACCCACACCATGCCGCTCGACGACATCAACAAGGGTTTCGACATGATGCACAAGGGCGAAAGCATCCGCGGCGTGGTGATCTATTGAGCGGGACCATGGAACTCCTATCGCAAAACCGGTGCTTCGGCGGCACACAGTCGGTCTACCGGCACCGCTCCGAGGTTTGCGGGGGCGAGATGACCTTTGGCCTCTTCCTGCCGCCGCAGGCCGGGAACCGGCCGGTGCCGTTGCTCTGGTACCTGTCCGGGCTGACCTGCACGCATGAGAATGCCATGACCAAGGCGGGGCTGCAGCGCCACGCGGCGGAACATGGCTTGGCGCTGGTCTTTCCGGACACCTCGCCGCGGGGCGAGGGCGTGGCCGACGATCAGGCCTATGACCTCGGTCAAGGCGCGGGCTTCTACGTCAATGCCACGCAGAAGCCGTGGTCCCGGCATTTTCGCATGTACGACTACATTGTTTCGGAACTGCCCGAATTGCTCATGGCGGAGCAGCCGCTCAACGGGGTGCACGGTATCACCGGCCATTCGATGGGGGGGCACGGCGCCCTGACGATCGCCTTTCGGAACCCGGCGCAGTTTCGTTCGGTGTCCGCCTTTGCTCCGATCGTCAATCCGACCCGATCGGATTGGGGGCGCAAGCAGTTCTCCGCCTATCTCGGCGACGACGAGGCGCACTGGGTGGAGTACGACGCCTGCCTGCTGCTCGCCGAACGGGGCTGGGCCGGCGAGATCCTGATCGACCAGGGCGCGACGGACCAGTTCCTCGAACAGCTGCGTCCGGAGGCCATGGCCAGCCTGATCGCAGAGCGGCGCCAGCCGGGCGTCCTGCGCATGCAGGCGGGTTATGATCACAGCTACTATTTTGTTGCGAGTTTCGGCGAGGACCACGTGCGCTGGCACGCCGAGCGGCTCAACGCCGCGTGACAAGACTGCGCATGGCACCGGCATCAACCGGTGCCGATGTGTCGCACCAGAAGGCGACAGGTGGGTTCGCGGCTTCATAGTGTAAGTCGCCGCGCACCTTTAACGACAGGAGGGACGAGACCAGCAGGATGATGAGATCGAAGCCTCGGACATCCGAGGTGCAAGGTCTCGGGGGATTTTCGCAAAGCCGATGCCGGGAAGGAGGAGACCGCGAGGTTTTCCCGGGGCGAAGAGGGTGGATGACCCTGATCGGCATCACTCAACGGGAGGATACAATGAAACGACTTCTCACATTGCTTGCCGTGTTGACCATAGGCGGCTCACAGGTCGCCTTCGCCAATCCGGAATTGCAGAAAATCATCGATGACCCCAACCAATGGGCCATCCAGACGGGCGACTACGCCAACCAGCGTTATTCCAAGCTCGACCAGATCAACAAGGACAATGTCGGCAAGATGCAGGTCGCATGGACCTTCTCGACCGGCGTCCTGCGTGGTCACGAAGGCTCGCCGCTGGTCATCGGCGACATGATGTATGTCCATGCGCCGTTCCCGAACACCGTGTTCGCGCTCGATCTCAGCAAGGAAGGCCAGATCGTCTGGAAGTACGAGCCGAAGCAGGACGCGGACGTCATTCCGGTCATGTGCTGTGACACCGTCAACCGCGGTGTAGCCTACGCCGACGGCAAGATCTTCCTGCACCAGGCCGATACCACGGTCGTCGCGCTCGACGCGAAGACCGGCAAAGTGGTCTGGAGCGTCAAGAACGGCGATCCGAAGAAGGGCGAAACCAACACGGCGACCGTTCTGCCGGTCAAGGACAAGCTCATCGTCGGCATTTCGGGCGGCGAATTCGGCGTGCGTGGTTCGGTCACGGCCTATTCCATCGCCGATGGCAAGCTTCTGTGGCGCGGCTATTCGATGGGTCCCGACAGCGACACGCTGATCGATCCCGAGAAGACCACCCACCTCGGCAAGCCGGTCGGTGCCGATTCCGGCCTGAACACCTGGGAAGGCGATCAGTGGAAGATCGGCGGCGGCACGACCTGGGGCTGGTATTCCTATGATGCGGAAGAGAACCTGATCTACTACGGTTCCGGCAACCCTTCGACCTGGAATCCGTCACAGCGCCCGGGCGACAACCGTTGGTCGATGACCATCTTCGCTCGTGACGCCGATACCGGCGTGGCCAAATGGGTCTACCAGATGACCCCGCACGACGAATGGGACTATGACGGCATCAACGAGATGATCCTGACCGAACAGGAGATCGACGGCAAGGCACGCAAACTGCTGACCCACTTCGACCGTAACGGCTTCGGCTATACGCTGGACCGCGTTTCGGGCGACCTGCTGGTGGCCGAGAAGTACGACCCCGCCGTAAACTGGGCGACCGAAGTCGTGATGGATCCGAAGTCCGACCAGTATGGTCGTCCGCAGGTCGTCGCGCAGTATTCGACCGAACAGAACGGCGAAGACGTGAACTCGACCGGTGTCTGCCCGGCCGCACTCGGCACCAAGGACCAGCAGCCTGCGGCCTATTCGCCGAAGACCCAGCTGTTCTATGTTCCGACCAACCACGTCTGCATGGACTACGAGCCTTTCCGTGTCAGCTACACCGCCGGCCAGCCCTATGTCGGGGCAACGCTGTCGATGTATCCGGCTCCGGGCAGCCATGGCGGCATGGGCAACTTCATTGCCTGGGACGGCAAGGAAGGCAAGATCAAGTGGTCTCTGCCTGAGAAGTTCTCCGTCTGGTCCGGCGCGCTCGCAACGGCTGGTGATGTCGTGTTCTACGGCACGCTCGAAGGCTACCTGAAGGCCGTCGATTCCGAGACTGGCAAGGAGCTCTATCGCTTCAAGACCCCGTCCGGCATTATCGGCAACGTCATGACCTATACCCATGGCGACAAGCAGTATGTGGCCGTGCTCTCGGGTGTCGGTGGCTGGGCTGGTATCGGTCTTGCAGCCGGCCTGACCAACCCGAACGAAGGTCTCGGCGCCGTGGGCGGCTATGCAGCCCTCAGCGACTACACCGCGCTCGGCGGCACGCTCACCGTGTTCTCGCTGCCGAACTAACGGCAGCCCAACGCCAATGAAGCTGGCGCGGGTGACATCAGCCCGCGCCAGTTCGTTCTCTGGCCCAAAAGGACGCAACATGACCAGAAGACTATCAGCTCTGCCGACCTCGTTTGCCGCCTTGGCGCTGTTTGCCAGTGCAGCGACGGCGCAGGATGCGGCAAAGCCCGACAACATCACTGCCGTGACCAACGAGAACGGCCGCTACTACACCGCCGATGGTGTACCGACCTTCAATATCGCTCCGGACGGGACGATGGACTGGATGACCTATTCCGGCTTCCGCCGCTATCATTCCGAGTGCCATGTCTGTCACGGGCCGGAAGGCGAAGGGTCGAGCTATGCGCCGGCGCTGAAGACCTCGGCGATCGACCTGGATTACTACGCCTTCGTCGAGGTTGTCACCAACGGCCGAAAGAAGGTCGATGCCTCGCAGAACTCGGTAATGCCGTCGTTCGGGCAGAACGCCAATGTGATGTGTTATCTCGACGACATCTATACCTATCTGAAGGCGCGCGGCAGCGAGGCATTGCCGAGAGGCCGGCCGGGAAAGAAGGAGCCGAAATCCGATGCTATTCGTCAAGCGGAAGCCGATTGCCTTGGCAACTAGCCGCCTTTCCGTCCTGGCAGGCCTGCTTCTCATCTTGGGCAGTGCAGCCCCGGCGGCGGGCCAGACCTCAGACCTGGTGTCGAAGACGGCATTCCGGGTCTGCGCGGATCCGGCCAACCTGCCGATGTCCGACAAGTCGGGGGCAGGTTTCGAAAACAAGATTGCCGAATTGTTGGCGAGCGAGCTCAAGCTGCCGCTGGAATATACCTGGTTCCCGATGGCGACCGGCTTCATCCGCAAGACCTTGCAGGCCTATAATTGCGACGTCGTCATCGGCTATGCGCAAGGCGACGAGATGGTGCTGAATACCAATCACTACTACACCTCGGGCTTCGTCTTGATCGTGCCCGCGGACGGCCCGCTCGCCGGCGTGACGGCCATCGGCGACCCGGCCCTGAAGGACAAGCGCGTCGGGGTGGTCGCGGGCAGTCCGCCGGGAACACACATGGCGCTTCATGGGCTTCTGGCCAAGGCCAAGGGCTATGACCTGATGGTCGACCGCCGTTACCAGGATCCGGCCGGCGATATGCTGGCCGATCTGAAGGCCGGCGTCATCGATGCGGCGATCCTGTGGGGACCGATCGGCGGCCCCCTGGTGAAGCAGAGCCACCCGGATTTCAAGGTGACGCCGCTTCTTTCGGAGCCGCTGCCTCCGAAGCTTTTCTACCGCATCACCATGGGTGTCCGGCAGGGCGAGAAGGTCTGGGAGCGCAAGCTCAACTCGCTCATCCGCCGCAATCAGACGAAGATCAACGAGATCCTGATGGAGGCGGGCGTGCCACTGCTGAACGACATGGGTACGGCCCCGCTGGAGGCAGTAAAATGACCCGTGCGCAGCTGCTTCTTGTCAGCATGTTTCTGTTGCTTCCGACGGCGCTCGCTGCCGAGGAAACAGCCGCGCCACAGGCGGGAACAATCCGACAAACGGTCGAGGAGCCGACAGCCTACCGGGAAGACGAATATCGTGCTCCGGTACCGGCGACGCTTGCCGGCGCGACGGTCGTTTCGACCGCCGAAGCGCATGCACTCTGGGAGAGCGGGGGCGCCGCCTTCATCGACGTGCTGCCACGGCCGCCCAAGCCGGCCAACCTGCCCGAGGGCACGGTGTGGAACGAGAAGCCGCGCATCTCGATCGAGCGCGCGATCTGGCTGCCGAATACCGGCTATGGCAAGCTGGCGGATCTCACGCTCGCCTATTTCCGCAACGGTCTGGAAAAGGCGACCGGGGGCGACCAAACGAAGCCGCTGCTGTTCTTCTGCCTTCCCGACTGCTGGATGTCGTGGAACGCCGCCAAGCGCGCGCTGGAACTCGGCTATGGCAAGGTCTACTGGTATCCGGAGGGCAGCGAAGGCTGGGCCGCGGCCGGCCATCCGACCGTGCAGCTGCAACCAGAGCCTGGCGCCGATCAGTAACTCGTCAGCCTCTGCGTCTTGCGGCTGATCGTCCCGTTTGTGTCCGTCATCGTCACATCGATCACATGGGCCGCTGCCGGGATCGAAAGCCTGAATTCCGGGTTTTCACTGAGCGAGATCGAGCCGGTAAGCTCGGCAAAGGGGCGCCCGTCCAGATCGATCCCGACTGTCTCGACATAACGCATCGGAATGAAGAGCAGGCTGATCTGGTCCATCTGCATGCCGGAATGGCTGGGATGGTTGATCTTGAGGTTCATCGAAACCTGCTGGTTCCTCAGCCGTGCAAGATCGGCCAGCAGACGGCCATCGCCGGTCCCGCGCTCGTGGCCGATCTCGATCTCCATATCGCCGAGCGTCGCCAGCGCGGCCTCCGGGTCGCTGCCGGGCGGCGCCGCACAGGCGCCTTGACCCGATGTCTTGACGAAGCCCTCCGCGGCTAGCAACTGACCGTTGGTCAGTTCCCCGACGACGTGAACAGGCGTCGGACCGTTGACCCGCAGGGTCGTCTCGACGGCGACGCGTGCCATGGGCTGGGACAGCCGCAACACCGCGGAGACCGGCATGGGATTGCGATCGAGCACCAGCGTGACTTCCCGGATCATCTGGCCCGGCGGTGCAGCGAGCGTTGCGCCGATGACTGTCCTTGCGTCGTTTTCGGAGCGATAGGGCGCATCCAGCGTAATGATTCCGTCTGCGGCGGCGATCGGTCGTGCGCCGAACAGCTGCTGCCGGATATTGGACCATTCGTCTTCGGCGCGGGCGGAGCCCGACGAAAGGAGTGCCAGCCCGACGGCCCCGGCGAGAAGACGCGAATGCGAACGCATGTGGTTACTCCTTTTGCACGCTGGCTGCCAGGAACAGCCCGAAGGCCCTGGGACCGTCGCCAGTCGCGACCTCGCCGACAACCTTCAAGGTCCGTGCGTCGATCACCGAGAGGGTGTTGGTGTCCCAGTTGGCGACGGCGACCTTCAGGCCGTCCGCGGTCGTGTCGATGCCTTCGGGATAGCCGCCGACGTCGATCACGGCGACGGGCGCATACGTCGTGGCGTCGAAGACGCTGACGGTGTCGTCATACTGGTTGGTGACGAATCCACGGCCCTCGGCGAAGGCGAGGCCATAAGGCCGCTCGCGCGTCTTGGCCTTGCCGAGGATGACACCGCTTTCGGGATCGATGGCCGTTACCGTATTGCTGCCGACATCGGCGGAAAAAATCCGGCCATCCGGCGCGAAGGTCACGCCGAAGGGCCGCTCGCCGACTGTAATGCGGTGGGCGAGCACGAGCGTTTCGGCATTGAAGATCGACACCTGATCGGAATCACGATCAGCAGTTGCCAGCCAGCGGCCGTCCGGCGAGATTGCCAGGCCTGCCGGAGCGCTGCCGGTCTCGAGCGTTGCGGTAAGCATCAGATCGTCCGCGGTCAGGACCCACACGCGGGCATTGTACCAGTCGGAGACGAAGACCCGGCGGCGCGTCTCGTCGACGGCCACGCCGATCGGACCACCGTCGAGTTGACGTTCGATTTCCGGAAGGTCGGATACAAGACCGAAACGGCGAAGCGTCTTGCTGTCGGGGCTGACGGTGAAGACCGCTTGAAGCGCTTCCGAGACGGCGACGCCCGCCGGCATGCCCGGCACGGAAATGCGGCGGACTTCGGTCATCCGCTCAAGGTCGATGATGCTGAGATCGCTGGAGGACTGGTTCGTCACATAGGCATAGTCGGCCATAGCCGACCGCGGCGCGCCGAGCGCCGCGACCAGGCAGAAGAGCAGGAACGTGCTACTTGCCGAACTTCGCTTCCAGGGCATCGAGGCCAGCCTTGTAGACGCCGGTGACGGCGGCGATGGCGGCCGCGTCGTTGAGGTTTTCCGGCGGTTCATTGTTCGGATAACCGCGATAAAAGGCACCGCGCCACTCGATGTGTGAGCCGCCGCTCGCCGTCGGCGTCACGGTCAGGTGGGACGAATAATTGGTGACCGGCAGGACGGCCACGTCCACTTCGGTGATACGGTAGGAATAGCTCATCTTCGTCGCGTCATATTTGTAGAGCTGCTCCGCGATCGTCGGTCCGCCTTCCTTGCCCAGGGTCAGCACGCGTGTGGCATCGATGGCGTTGTCGCCCGTGCCGGTCGACGAGAAGACGGCCGGATGCCAGCTCATGTCCTGGAAATTGCCGATCACCGCCCAGACCTCTGCCGGAGGCGCCTTGACGTCAACGGCCAGGCTCAGCTTCTGCCGCGTCGGGCCATGGGCAAAGGCGATCGCCGGCGCCAGAAGGAAGAATGTCAGCAGAAAGTTACGAAGCTGTCGCATGGGTCTCCTCACGATTTGAAGAAGTGGTTCTTGAAGATGTAATTAAGACCGCGCAGCCAGCTCTGATCGGTGTTCGAACGGATATCCACGGCGAGCGCACGCAGTGCCTCGCCGGACTTCACGTCGCGCAGAACCAGGTTCATCGACAGGATCAGGTTGGAGACCTTCTGCACCTCGCCGACCAGCACGTAGTCGGCACCAAGCCGTTCGGCCATGCGAATTTCGCATCCGTAGCAGTCGGCGGGATTGGTGGTGCCGGCCAGTTCGTCGGCGATCGGCTGGTTGTCGAGAACGACGAAACCTTCGTCGCGCAGGCGTTGCCGTGTCGTTTCCTCCAGAAGCCGGGTCCGGGCAGTCTGGTCGGGTCGCACGCCGTCATAGGCGCCTTCCGTCGAGGTATCGATGAAGGTCATACCGAGAAAGGCAATTTTCGCACCCGGCTTGAGCGGCTTGTCCAGCGCGGCCAAGGCAAACACGGGGATCAGGACCAGCACGAGTGACATCAAAATACGCTGCATGCGACCCAGCCTAACATAGCGGGCTGGCGACACCACGATCCATAAGTATCGGTTTCGCGGCACAAACCTCTCGTCTATTCTCCACTTTAAGATGTGTCAGGAAGATTGGGAGGTCATTCCGACGATGTCGAAACAGCGGCTTGGGCTTGCCATTTTTTGCGTTGCCTGGATGACAACGCAGACTGCGTGGGCCGAGGCGGTGAAGACCGCCGTCCTTCGCGTCGATCGCGTCAAGTTGCCGCCGATCTCCCGGCTCGACGTTGCGCCGGCGGATCTCGGTTTTGCCGGTGCCACGCTCGGCAACGAGGACAACCGCACGACGGGCGCCTTCACCGGCATGGACTATCAACTGACCACAAAGGCCGTGCCGCCAGAGGAGGCCGAGGCGGCGCTCGACGCGCTGAAGGCCGATGGCGTCAAGCTGATCGCGGTGATTTCCGACGGCGAAACCCTGAAAGCGCTGGCCGATCGGGCCGGGCCGGACGTGCTGCTACTCAATGCCGGGGCGAGGGACGATGCGTTGCGCGACGCAGAATGCCGGGCGAATGTCCTGCATATCGCGCCGAGCCGGTCGATGCTTACGGACGGGGTCGTGCAATTCCTGATGTGGAAGAAGTGGCCGCGCATCCTCCTGATTCATGGCTCGCATCCTGAAGACAAGCTGCTCGCTGAAAGCTACCGGAAGTCGGCGACGAAGTTTGGCGCGAAGATCGTCGAGGAGCGTGAATTCGTCGATACCGGCGGCGCGCGGCGGACCGATACCGGTCATGTCCTGGTCCAGAAGCAGATCCCGGTGTTCATGCAAGGCGCCGAGGAGCATGACGTCACGGTTGCGGCCGACGAGACCGACGTCTTCGCAGCCTATCTGCCCTACCATTCCTGGGATCCGCGCCCGGTCGCCGGCTCGGCGGGCCTGATGCCGCTCACCTGGCACCAGGCGCACGAATCCTGGGGCGCGACGCAGTTCCAGCGCCGTTTCGAGAAGCTGACGGGCCGTGGTGCGCGGGACGAGGACTACCAGGCGTGGCTCGCCCTCCGCGTGATTGGAGAGGCCGTGACACGGTCCGGCAAGGCCGATGCTGCCACAATCCGGTCCTTCCTGCTGTCGAAGGATTTCGAGATCGCCGCTTTCAAGGGCCAGAAACTGACCTTCCGCGCATGGAACGGACAGCTGCGCCAGCCGATCCTGCTCGGCGACGGCCGCATCACCGTCTCCGTGTCTCCCCAGGACGGCTATCTGCACCAGCATTCGCCGCTCGACACGCTGGGCATTGACGCACCCGAAACCGCATGCCGTGCCTTTGGAGGATAGAATGCTGAAATACGCCTGGATAATCCTGCCTGCCGCCCTTCTGGCCAGCGGTCCCGCCCTCGCCAACAAGGTGTTCGTCACCAATGAGCGCGGTAACACGGTGACCGTTCTGGACAGCGAGACCTGGGAGAAGATCGCCGAGTTCCCCGCCGGCAACCGGCCTCGCGGCATCACGATCAGCCCCGACGGCAAGGAACTCTATGTGTGCGCCTCGGACGACGACACGGTGCGCGTCTTCGATCCCGAGACCTACAAGGAGTTGCATACCCTTCCCTCCGGTCCTGACCCGGAACTGTTCGCGCTCAACCCCTCGGGCAAGCAACTCTATGTCGCGAACGAGGACGACAATCTGGTGACGGTGGTCGACACTGAGACGCATCAGGTTCTGGCGGAGATCCCGGTGGGTGTCGAGCCGGAAGGCGTGGCCGTCAGTCCGGACTCCAAGACGCTGATCAATACCTCAGAAACCACCAATATGGCGCATTTCATCGACACCTCGACCTACGAGATCGTGCACAATGTGCTGGTCGACCAGCGGCCGCGCTATGCGGAATTCACCGCCGACGGAAAGAAGCTCTATGTCAGCGCCGAGATCGGCGGCACCGTGTCCGTCATCAATCTCGGCGCCGGGGAGCCGAAGGTCGACAAGAAGATCACCTTCGAAGTTCCCGGCGTGCTGCCGGAATGGCTGCAGCCCGTCGGCGTCAAGGCGACCAGCGACGGATCGCGGGTCTTTGTCGCGCTCGGGCCAGCCAATCGCGTGGCGGTGATCGATGCCAAGACCGACGAGGTGCTCGACTATCTGCTCGTCGGCCAGAGGGTCTGGCAGATGGCCTTCACGCCAGGCGAGGAATTTCTCGTCGTCACCAACGGTAACTCCAATGACGTCAGCATCATCGACGTGAAAGCCGAAAAGGTCGTTCGTTCGGTTCCGGTCGGAGAACAGCCGTGGGGGGTCGTCGTCGCGCCGAACTGACCGTTTTTCAGATAGAAACAATATTGGGAGGAATTCATCGATGACCAGAAACCTTTTGGCGGGATTGGCCGCTCTGATTGCCGTCCCCTTGGTCAGTCCGATCATTGCCATGCCGGCGGTCGCGGCGCCGCTGTGCGACAAGCTCGGTTTTGCCGGGCTTCTGGCCAAATGCAATCGCGGCGAACCGATCGAGATCACGCTTGCCTCGGGCCAGCCGCTAGGCAAGGGTGACGTGGCGCTGCAATCGGGCGCCTATTACGAAATGAAGATCACCGCCGACGGCTCGGCCGAGCTGGCGATCTCCGGTGCTCCCTTCTTCCGGGCGATCTGGATGAACGAGATCGTCATCAACGGCATCGAGGTTCGCCCCATGGCGATCGACAGCCTCGAATTCGACAAGGCCGGCGTGGCGACCATGTCGTTCATCGCCATCAAGCCGGGTTCCTACGAGGTTCGCATCCCGAATACGACAAGCGACACGCAGAAGGTGACGATTTCCATTCAGTAAGCCAATATTGACAGAAGGACGATTACGATGCGCAGCCACAAGATGAAGACCGTATTTCTTGCCGCCTTTCTTGCCTTGCCCTTTGCCGCATCGGCCGCCGAGGTGCCTGCCGACAAGCAGAAGGCGATCCAGGACATGCTGAAGGCCATGCAATGCGAGGTCGACCCCGCCAATATCGAGGCCGACGGCGATGGCTTCGAACTCGACGACGTTTTCTGCGCCGACGGGCAGTACGACATGGATCTCAATGCCGATCTCACCGTTGCCGACAAGCGCAAGGAATAGGCTGGACAGGTTGGCGAATTGCCAGAAGAATCGTGTAAGAGCCGCTGGTCAACGAGCCGTGAAGGCAAGGGCGGCAATCCCGGGGAGAACGAGCGATGCGTGTCTTTAGACGAATTCTGACGGGGTGCCTGCTGGTGCTCGGCATGGCGCCGGCCATGGCGGAAGATCTGCCGCAGATCAGGGCGGCGATGCTGGCCTCGGGCACGGTCAACTGGGAGATTTCGACCATCAAGGCGAACGGGTTCGACACCAAAAACGGGTTCGTCATGGCCGTTCAGGACTATGCCGACAACGGTGCGACGCGCGTCGCCTTCGAGGGCGGCGAGGCCGAAACCATGGTGGCCGACTGGATTTGGGTCGCCTACCAGCGCGCCGCCGGCAAGGACTATGTCTTCATTCCGTATTCGCGCGCGGTCGGCGGTCTCGTTGTCAAGGACGACAGCCCGGTCAAGGCGCTTACGGATCTGAAGGGGCAGAAAATCGGCATTGCCGGCGGGCCGCTCGACAAGAGCTGGCTCATTCTGCGCGCCTATGCCACGAAGAAATACGGCATGGATCTCGCCAAGGAGACCGAGCAGGTGTTCGCCGCGCCGCCGCTGATCTTCAAGTCTGCGCTGTCCGGCGAGACGGCGGGTGCGATCAACTTCTGGCATTTCCTCGCCAAGATGAAGGCGAAGGGCATGCATGATCTCGTTTCCGTCGCCGATGCCGCGACCGAACTCGGGCTCGACCCCGACACGCCACTGCTTGGCTATGTGCTCAAGGGCGAATTCGTCAAGGCGCATCCCGAGGTGGCGCAGGGGCTCTACAAGGCCTCGGTGGCGGCCAAGGAGCGGCTGCGCAGCGATGATGCTGCCTGGGAGGGGATACGCGGTCAGATGAACGCCGCGGACGACACCGAATTCGCTGCGTTGCGCGACGGCTATCGTGCCGGCATTCCGAGCGGCAAGCCGATCGACGAGGCGGCGGCCGATCGCTTCCTGCGGCTGATGGCCGAACTCGGCGGCGAGGAGCTCGTCGGCAAAGCGACGACGCTGCCCGAGGGGGTCTTCCTGCACCTTGAGTGACAATGGCCAAAATCCGCTGATCGTCCGCACACTGTCTCTCGGCCTGCTGCTGCTGGTGTGGGTCGGTGCGGCGGCGCTGACGGCGGATGCCAGCATCCTGCCGCAACCCTGGGCGCTCGGGGAGCCGCTTGCCCGGGCGGTTGGCTCCGGTGCCTTGCCCTATCATCTCGCGATGACGCTCGGGCGCGTGGTGATGGCCTTCGTGCCGGCCATGGCGATCGGCGTGGCGCTCGGCTTCCTGATGGGGCGCTTTCCCGCCGTCGACCGCTGGCTCGATCCCTGGCTGGTGGTGTTTCTCAACCTGCCGGCGCTGGTGCTGATCGTGCTCTGCTATCTCTGGATCGGCCTCAACGAGACGGCAGCGATCATCGCGGTCGTGCTCAACAAGATCCCGAATGTCGCGACGCTTTTGCGCGAAGGCGCCCGGGCGCTCGATCCGAACCTCGATGCCATGGCCAAGGTCTATTGCATGCCGCCCATGGCACGGCTCCGCCACGTCGTCATTCCCCAGCTCGCGCCCTACATCGCCGGCGCGGCGCGCTCCGGCATTGCGGTCATCTGGAAGATCGTCCTGGTGGTCGAGTTCCTCGGCCGCTCCAGCGGTGTCGGGTTCCAGATCCATTTCTATTTCCAGCTGTTCGACGTCGCCATGGTGCTGGTCTATTCGCTGACCTTCATCGTCGTCATGCTGATGGTCGAAGCCCTGATCCTGCAGCCGGTCGAACGGCGGGCGCGGGCCTGGAGGACGGCATGATCAAGGTCGACGTCCGGCGGAAGGCTTTTGGTCCATCGGAGATCCTGCGCGACATCCGTTTCGAGATGGGCGACAGCGAAGCGGTCGCCATCCTCGGCGCTTCGGGGATCGGCAAGTCGACGCTGCTCCGGTTGATCGCCGGAATCGACGAGGCTTTCGAGGGCGAGATCGTCCGGCCGCAGAACATCGCCATGGTGTTCCAGGAGCCGGTTCTGCTGCCCTGGCGCAGCGTGCTGCAGAATCTGACCCTGGTCCACCCGTCGCTCGGGGAGGATGCGGCGCGCGCTGCGCTCGAGCGCATCGGCATTGCCGACAAGGCCGGGCTCTTTCCCGGCCAGCTGTCGCTCGGCCAGCAGCGGCGCCTGGCTTTGGCCCGCGCCTTTGCCGGGCGCCCGGCGCTTCTCGTCATGGACGAGCCCTATGTTTCGCTCGATCCGCAGACGGCAGAGGAAATGCTGGAACTGACCGAGGCGCTGATCGCCGAGACGGGTCCCGCCGTGATCCTCGTCACCCATTCCGAAGCCGAGGCGAGGCGTCTGGCCAGACGCACGCTCAGGCTCGCCGGGCGCCCGGCGACGATCACCGACGGCGGAAACCCGACTGCCGGCAAGCGGGAGGACACGGCTTGAAAGGTCTGGAGATCAGCCATGTCGGCTATCGCTACGGCGAGCGCAAGGCGCTGGACGATGTCTCGTTCAATGTCGAGCCTGGCCGGTTCTGCGCGCTGCTCGGGCCGAACGGTGCGGGCAAGTCGACGCTCTTTGCCCTTCTGACCCGGCTGATTGTCGCCGACGAGGGAACGATCAATGTCGCAGGCTTCGATATCGCCAAGACTCCACGCGCGGCGCTGGCCCGGATCGGCGTGGTGTTCCAGCAGCCGACGCTCGATCTCGACATGACGGTGCGGCGCAACCTGCGTTACTTCGCCGGACTGCACGGACTGTCGGGCCGTTCCGCCGCGCTGGCGATCGACCGCGCCCTTGCCCAGCTCGGCATGGCCGAGCGCGCCGACGAACTGGTGCGTGCGCTGAACGGCGGGCACCGGCGGCGCATGGAGATCGCTCGCGCGCTGGTTCACCAACCGGAAATCCTGCTGCTCGACGAAGCGACCGTCGGCCTCGACGCCGCCTCGCGGCAGGCGATCACCGACCATGTGCATGGGCTCGCCGAGAGCGGGCTTGCCGTGCTCTGGGCGACGCATCTGGTCGACGAGATCAACCTGTCGGACCAGGTCGTGGTGCTGCATCGCGGCCGGGTGCTGAGCAACGGTCCGGCGGCTGAACTGGCCGGCGACCGCAGCCTGGCGAAGGCCTTCCTCGCCATGACGGCCGAAGGAGCGGAGGCGACGGCATGAAAGCCTGGCTGACCGCGCTCCTCGCCATCATCACCCGGGAGAACCTGCGCTTCGTCAGGCAGCGCGGACGCTTTCTCGCTGCCCTCGTGCGGCCGCTCGTCTGGCTTCTCGTATTCGCCGCCGGTTTTCGTGCGGCGCTCGGCGTGTCGATCATCCCGCCGTACCAGACCTACATCACTTACGAAGTCTATATCCTGCCCGGGCTGTGCGGCATGATCCAGCTGTTCAACGGCATGCAGTCGTCGCTGTCGCTGGTCTACGATCAGGAAATGGGTTCGATGCGGCTGTTGCTGACCTCGCCCTTGCCGCGCTGGTGGCTGCTGTTCTCCAAGCTGCTGGCCGGGGTCATCGTGTCGATCCTGCAGGTCATGGTGTTCCTGGGCCTCGCGGCGCTGACGGGCATCGACCTGCCGCCGCTCGGCTATCTTGCGGTTCTGCCCGCGCTGTTGCTGAGCGGCCTGATGCTCGGGGCGTTCGGCTTGCTGATCTCCTCGACCATTCGCCAGCTGGAAAATTTCGCGGGGGTGATGAACTTCGTGATCTTCCCGATGTTCTTCCTGTCGTCGGCGCTCTACCCGCTCTGGAAGATGGCGGAGAGCTCGCCGCTGCTGCGCGACATCTGTGCCTACAACCCCTTTACTCACGCGGTGGAACTGATCCGCTTTGCGCTCTATGGCCAGCTGAATCTCGAAGCCCTGGCCTGGGTTTCAGGCTGTTTCGTCGTCTTCATGCTCGCCGCCGTCTGGGGCTACGATCCGGCTCGCGCCATGCTGCGTGCCCGCGGACGGTAGTTTCCGGCTTCGCCTCGAACGCCGCGGCCGCGCCAAAAACCGCCACTTTCCGCTATGTTGCCGATCGCCTGATTTGCTCCGATCCTGTCCCCGATTGAAGACGCTTCAGACGTCCAAACTTGAGGAGGAGGGACCCATGATCAAACTGCATCCGGCCATCGACAACGGCTTTCCGCCGGCCACGCCCGGCTTTCACGGCGGCACGCTCAAATGCAAATGCGCCACCAATCCGGTGACTGTCGAAATCAGCTCCCAGACGGCGCACAACCATGCCTGCGGCTGCACCAAGTGCTGGAAGCCCAAGGGCGCGATCTTCGCGCAGATCGCCGTCGTGTCGCGTGACAACGTCAAGGTCACCTCCGGCGCCGATAAGCTTCAGATCGTCGATCCGAACGCGACCATCCAGCGCTATGCCTGCAAGGATTGCGGCACGCATATGTACGGCCGCATCGAGAACACCAAGCATCCCTTCTATGGCCTGGATTTCGTCCATACCGAACTCAGCGACCAGACCGGCTGGTCCCCGCCGGAATTTGCCGCCTTCGTGTCGTCGGTCATCGAGAGCGGGGTCAGCCCCGACAAGATGGGCGAGATCCGCGCGCGCCTCAACGAACTCGGGCTGCCGCCCTATGATGCGCTGTCGCCGGCGCTGATGGATGCGATCGCCACCCATGTCGCCAAGCAATCCGGCGCCCTGCCGGCTTAAGCAAGGCCTACGCGCTCCTCCCCCCGAGCCCTGTCCGCGTCTCTTCCATTCGGAAGCGAGAACGGGCGGGGCTTGAGGTCTTCGGGGAACACACAGGCCTGCCGGTCGAGACGGGTTCGACAGCAATAGACAAAGCCGCCGATGGTGGATCATCGGCGGCTTTTGACGTTCGCGACATGCCTGCATATGACTGGAGTCTGGTGGGCGAGGTATTCCATGCCGCAGCGATCGCGGCGCATGATCGTGTGCTCAACGGTGCGTCATCATCTCCGCGCCGGCCCAGGACGGGTCCTGCTTCCATTTGATCGAACAACCGATCGCCGAATGCTGCTCTTCCGGCCCCTTGCCGGTCCTGGCGATTCCGACCATCGCCTCGAACAGGTCGCGCTTCAGATCCGCCGGACCGATCTCCTTGCGCGAGGCATCGAGCCGCCCACGATATTGCAGCTCCATGCGCTTGTTGAAGCCGAAAAAATCCGGCGTGCAGACGGCGCCATAGGCTCTGGCGACCCATTGGTCGGCGTCATGCAGATAGGGGAAGGGCAGGGCGTGATCGGCGGCAAACCGCTTCATATTGTCGAAGCTGTCTTCCGGATAGGCGGTCGCATCGTTCGAGTTGATCGCCACGAAGCCGATTCCGTGCGCCTCGAGCTCCAGCGCATCGCGCACGATCCGGCCGATCACCGCTTTCACATAGGGGCAGTGATTGCAGATGAAGGCGACGACGAGGCCGTTCGGTCCGGCAAGGTCGAGAATGGAGCGGGCGCGTCCCTCGGTGCTCGGCAGCCGGGCGTCGATGGCCTTCCAGCCGAAATGGCAAAGCGGTGCGGTGGATGCCATGGAGCTACCTTTCGTTCTGGACCAGGGGACGGGTCGCGTTGTCTGCGGCGTGGCGCAGGGCGGCGATATTGCCCGCATAGGCATCCGCACCGCCCTTGAAGACCGCCGAGCCGGCGACGAGGATGTCGGCGCCGGCCCGGGCAACGAGCGGCGCGGTCTCGGGCGTCACGCCGCCGTCGATTTCGATCACGATCGGCCGATTGCCGATCATCGCCTTGATGCGCGCGACCTTGTCCACCACGGCGGGGATGAAGGCCTGGCCACCGAAGCCGGGATTGACCGTCATCAGCAGGACGAGGTCGAGGCGGTCGAGCACATATTCGATGACGTTTTCCGGCGTCGAGGGATTGAGGGACACGCCAGCCTTGCAGCCGAGATCGCGGATCGCCTGCAGCGAGCGATCGAGATGGGTGGTCGCCTCGGCATGGACGGTGACGATGTCGCAGCCGGCATCGGCGAAGGCGGCGAGAAAGCCGTCGACGGGCTCGATCATCAGGTGACAGTCGAACACCTTGTCGGTGCGATTGCGGATCGCCTTGATCACCGGCGGGCCGAAGGTGATGTTGGGTACGAAATGCCCGTCCATCACGTCGAGATGGATCCAGTCGGCACCCGCGCGGCAGATGGCCTCGACTTCTTCGCCAAGGCGCGAGAAATCCGCAGACAGAACCGAGGGCGCAATGATGGTCTTCGGGCTCATGGGGTCTCCTGACGATGTTCGGGCTGTGCGGCCGGCTTCATGGAAAAGACGCGGCTCGCGGCAATGTCGCGGCCGATGATGGTCGACAGCTGCTCGGCATTGACCGGCCCCTTGGCCTCCTCGAACAGGCGGTTTGCCTGGCGCAGCCGCGCCCGGTCCAGCGCGTTGCGGATGGAGCGGGCATTGGCGAAATGCGGCTGGCTGCGCCGGCGGGCGATATAGTCGGTCATCACGGCCGTCGCTTCCGCGTCGAGGTGATAGCCCTGCCTCTCCAGCATGGTCTCGGCGATCGACAGCAGTTCGTCGTTTGCATAGTCGGGGAAGTCGATGTGATGGGCGATGCGCGAGCGGAAGCCAGGATTGCTTTCAAAGAAGCGATCCATGCGGTCGGAATAGCCGGCGAGGATCACCACGAGATCGTCGCGGTTGTTCTCCATCACCTGCAGCAGGATCTCGATCGCCTCCTGGCCGTAGTCGCGCTCGTTGTCGGGCCGGTAGAGGTAGTAGGCCTCGTCGATGAACAGCACGCCGCCCATGGCCTTCTTGAGGATCTCCTTGGTCTTCGGCGCGGTGTGGCCGATATACTGGCCGACGAGGTCGTCGCGGGTCACCGAGACCAGATGACCCTTGCGGATATAGCCGAGGCGGTGGAGCAGGTTCGCCATGCGCAGCGCCACCGTCGTCTTGCCCGTGCCGGGATTGCCTGTGAAGCTCATGTGCAGCGACGGCGGCTCGTGGGATAGCCCCATGGCGCGGCGGGCGCGTTCGACCAGCAGCAGCGCCGCCGTCTCGCGGATCCGCCGCTTCACGGGTTTCAGGCCCACGAGGTCGCGGTCGAGTTCTTCGAGGATCTCGGCGACGCCCGAGGTCCGGTATTCCTCGGCGAGGTCGACCGAAGTCGGGGGGCTCTCCTGCGTCACGGTTGTCTCGGGCATAACCATTGTCTCGTCCTTTCGTCAGCCGATGGTCGACCAGGAGTAATGCTGAGAGCGGCCCGGACCGTCGGTCCGGGTCATCCTGAGGTCCGGTTCCTTGGCCGGGCGATTGACGATGAAGGACATCGTCACCGTCTCGAAACCGCGGATCGAATCGAAAGCATTGAGACGGATGTAGTGCTGCGGATAGGCCTTTCGGCAATCGTCGAGCTCCATCATCACGCCCTTGGCGTCCTTCAGGTCGAACATGGGATTGCCCCACATTTCCCAGTAGGTGTTGCGGGGGTGGGGATCGTCGGTGTACTCGACGCCGATCGCCCAGCCCTTGCGCAGGCAGTATTCCACCTGCGCGGTGATCTGCTCGTCCGTCAGGTCCGGCAGGAACGAGAAGCAGCCTTGGGTGATACGCATGTCGTTTCTCCTTTTCTCTCGCTCTGTCAGAGGACGCTTACGCTCGGAACGAAGTCCGAGGTGTCGGTCGAGGTGTAGTTGAAGCTGATATTGCCCCAGGTATCGAGGGCGGCTTCGAGCGGCTTGCACCACTTGGCGGCGGCTCTCAGGATCTCCGGCCCTTCATTGGCGATGTCGCGGCCCTCGTTGCGGGCGAGCACCATGGCTTCGAGTGCGACCCGGTTGGCGGTCGCGCCGGCCTGGATGCCCATCGGATGGCCGATCGTGCCGCCGCCGAACTGCAGCACCACGTCGTCGCCGAACAGGTCGAGCAACTGGTGCATCTGTCCGGCATGGATGCCACCCGAGGCGACCGGCATGACCTTCTTGATGTCGCCCCAGTCCTGCTCGAAGAAGATGCCGCGTTGCAGGTCGACTTCGTTCTTCGTCTCGCGCAGCACGTTGTAGTAGCCCTGCACGGTCAGCGGATCGCCTTCCAGCTTGCCCACGGCGGTGCCAGCATGCAGGTGGTCGACGCCGGCGAGACGCAGCCACTTGGCGATGACGCGGAACGAGATGCCGTGGTTCTTCTGGCGCGTATAGGTGCCGTGGCCGGCGCGGTGCATGTGCAGGATCATGTCGTTTTGCCGGCACCATTCCGAGATCGACTGAATTGCCGTCCAGCCGACGATCAGGTCGACCATGACGATGACCGAGCCGAGTTCCTTGGCGAATTCGGCGCGGCGGTACATTTCCTCCATCGTGCCGGCGGTGATGTTGAGGTAGTGGCCTTTCACCTCGCCGGTGACGGCGGAAGCATGGTTTACCGCTTCCATGCAGTAGAGGAATCGGTCGCGCCAATGCATGAAGGGCTGCGAGTTGATGTTCTCGTCGTCCTTCATGAAGTCGAGGCCGCCCTTCAGCCCCTCGTAGACGACGCGCCCGTAGTTCTTGCCGGACAGGCCGAGCTTCGGCTTGGTGGTGGCGCCGAGCAGCGGCTTGCCGAACTTGTCGAGCCGTTCGCGCTCGACGACGATGCCGGTCGGCGGTCCCTTGAACGTCTTCACATAAGCGACGGGGAAGCGCATGTCCTCGAGCCGTGCGGCCTTCAGCGGCTTGAACGAGAAGACATTGCCGATGATCGAGGCCGTCAGGTTGGCGATCGAGCCTTCCTCGAACAGGATCAGATCATAGGCGACGTAGCAGAAGTACTGCCCCGGCGTTCCCGGCACCGGATCGACCCGGTAGGCCTTGGCGCGGTACTGATCGCAGGCGGTGAGGCGATCCGTCCACACGACCGTCCAGGTGGCGGTCGAGCTCTCGCCGGCAACGGCGGCTGCCGCTTCGATCGGATCGACGCCTTCCTGCGGCGTGATGCGGAAGAGAGCGATCAGATCGGTGTCCTTCGGCTCGTAGTGGCCGTCCCAATAGCCCATCTGGGCGTATTTCAGCACGCCCGCCCTGTAGCGTTCCTTGCCCTTGATCTCGGTTTTCGCATCGGCGTTCATGGCACTGTCCTTTCCTTGGTCGGATGGGAGTTCAGGCGGCTTCAGACCGCGCGTTTGAGGGTTTCAGGCTGCCGCTCGCATAGCGTTTGGCCATGTCGCTCATCGGGATGACCTTGATGCGCGACGCATTGCCTGCCGTACCGAAGGCCTCGAAGCGAGCCTTGCAGACGGAGGCCATGGCATCCATGGCGGGTTTGAGGAATTTGCGGGGATCGAATTCGTCGCGGCGGGTGTCGGCAACGCGACGGAATTCGGCGGCGGCGGCAAGGCGCAGGTCGGTGTCGATATTGACCTTGCGTACCCCGAAACGGATGCCGCGGACGATTTCCTCGACAGGGACGCCATAGGTCTCGCGCATCTCGCCGCCATGGGCGTTGAAGATCTCCTGCCATTCCTCGGGTACGGAGGAGGAGCCGTGCATGACGATATGGGTGTCGGGCAGTCGGCGGTGGATCTTCTCGATCACGTCCATGGCGAGCACTTCGCCGGTCGGCTTGCGGGTGAACTTGTAGGCGCCGTGCGAGGTGCCGATCGCGACCGCCAGCGCATCGACGCCGGTCTCCGCGACGAAGCGGGCCGCCTCGTCGGGATCGGTCAGCAACTGCGACCGGTCGAGGGCGCCTTCGAAGCCATGGCCGTCCTCGGCCTCGCCGTGGCCGGTCTCGAGCGAGCCCAGGCAGCCGAGTTCGCCCTCGACCGAGACGCCGACCATGTGGGCGAGGCGCGTGACTTCGGCGGTGATGCCGGCATTGTAGGCATAGTCGGCCGGCGTCTTGGCATCCTCTTTCAACGAACCGTCCATCATCACCGAGGTGAAGCCGTGCTGGATGGCGGACAGACAAGTGGAGACCCGGTCGCCGTGATCCTGGTGGATGCAGAGCGGAATGTCCGGATACATCAGCTCCAGCGCCTCCATCATCTTGGCGAGCATGATGTCGTTGGCATAAGAGCGGGCGCCGCGCGATGCCTGCAGGATGACGGGCGCATCGCAGGCCTTGGCCGCCTGCATGATGGCGAGGCCCTGCTCCATGTTGTTGATGTTGAAGGCAGGCACGCCGTAGCCGCGTTCGGCGGCATGGTCGAGCAATTGACGAAGCGTGATGCGGGCCATGGTCAGGCGTCCTCTTTGTGTGCGGTGGTGATGTGGGTGGGGCGTCTCGTCATCGGCCGCGCCCGCCCTTGTTGTGGCCGGCAAGCCGCAGCGCTTCCGCGACGACATGCTCGGCGGTAATGCCGAAATGCTTGTAGAGTTCGCCGGCCGGGGCCGAGGCTCCGAAGCCTTGCATGCCGATGAAGCTGCCGCGGGGTCCCATCCAGCGATCCCAGCCGAGCCGGCCGGCGGCCTCGATGGCGATGCGTGGTGCGCTGCCGAGGGTGCGTTCGCGATAGGTCTCGTCCTGGGCCTCGAACTTTTCCCAGCAAGGCATGGAGACGACAGCCGCGGCGATGCCCTTTTCGCTGCGCAGCATCTCGGCGGCTGCGACGGCGATCTCGACCTCCGAGCCGGTGGCGAGAAGCGTCACGTCGCGGGGGCCCTTGGCTTCGCGCAGGACATAGGCGCCGCGGGCGGAGAGGTTTTCGTCACCGGGGACCGTGCGCAGCATGGGCAGGGCCTGGCGGGAGAGCGCCAGCGCGCTCGGCGTTGCCTTTTCCGTCAGCGCAATCTCCCAGCATTCGGCCGTTTCGATGATGTCGGCCGGACGGAAGACGTTGAGGTTCGGCGTGGCGCGTAGCATGGCCAGATGCTCGACCGGTTGGTGGGTCGGGCCGTCCTCGCCAAGGCCGATGGAATCGTGGGTCAGCACGTAGACGACCGGCAGACCCATCAGCGCCGAGAGCCGCATCCCGCCCCGGGCATAGTCGGAGAACACCAGGAAGGTGCCGCCGTAGGGGATGAAGCCGCCATGCAGCGCGATGCCGTTCATCGCCGCCGCCATGCCGTGCTCGCGGATGCCATAGTGCAGGTAGCGGCCCTTGAAGTTGCCGGCGGCGATCGGGGCCGTCTGGGAAGTCATGGTGAGGTTGGAACCGGTGAGATCGGCAGAGCCGCCGATCGTCAGCGATGTCGCGCTGTTGATCACCTCAAGCGCCATCTGCGATGCCTGGCGGGTCGCGACCTTGGTGGCCTTGTTGCGATGCTCCGCACGGAATTTCGAAAGCTGCCGTGCGACCTCGGGGCCAAGGTCCCGTTCGACCGTCTGCTCGTAGCGCTTTCTGGAACGGGAGGTGTCGCGGCGGATTTCCCAGGCCTCGCGCGCCGTCTGGCCACGGGAGGCCACGCTTTCCCAGGCCGACTTGATGTCGGACGGAACGAAGAAGGGCGGATGCTGCCAGCCGAGCTTTTCGCGGGTCGCGGCGATTTCCTTGTCGCCAAGGGCGGCGCCATGGGTCTTGTGCGAGCCTTCCATGCTGGCGGCACCCTTGCCGATCCTTGTGCGGCAGGCGATCAGCGAGGGCTTGCGGCTCTTGCGGGCGCGTTCGATCGCCTTGGCGACGGCTTCCGGATCATGGCCATCGACGGCCTGCGCATCCCAGCCGGCGGCGCGGAAGCGGGCGAGCTGGTCCATCGAGGTGGATAGCTCGGTCGCGCCGTCGATCGAGATGTGGTTGTCGTCCCACAGCACGATCATCTTGCGCAGCTTCAGGTGCCCGGCCAGATCGATCGCCTCGTGGCTGATGCCCTCCTGGAGGCAGCCGTCGCCGGCGACCACGTAGGTGAAGTGATCCGAGAGCGACGAACCGAAGCGGGCGGCCATCATCTGCTCGGCGATGGCCATGCCGACGGCCGTAGCGATGCCCTGCCCAAGCGGGCCGGTCGTCGTCTCGATGCCGAGCGCATGGCCGTATTCCGGATGGCCGGCGGTCTTCGAGCCCATCTGCCGGAAAGCGGCCAGTTGGGATATCGGCATGTCGGAAAAGCCGATCAGGTGATGGATCGCGTAGAGCAGCATGGAGCCATGTCCGGCCGACAGTACGAAGCGGTCGCGGTTCGGCCAGTCCGGCATCGACGGATCGATGGTGATGAAGCGGTTGAACAGGACGGTCACCGCGTCGGCCATGCCCATCGGCATGCCGGGATGGCCGGAATTGGCTTTCTGCACCGCGTCCATGGCGAGGAAGCGGATGGCATTCGCCATGTCCTGTTCGGTCACCGCATTGCGGGTTTCGATCTTCTGCGAAATGTTCATGGGTGTCCTCCTCACGACATGCGGTGCTTGCGTTCGAGCAGTTTGTGGATCAGCGGCGTGAAGATCAGCTGCATGGCGAGGTCGAGCTTGTCGCCGGGAACGACGATCGAATTGGCGCGCGACATGAAGCTGTTCTGCAGCATCGACAGCAGGTAGGGAAAATCGATGCCGCGTGGATTGGCGAAGCGGATCACCAGGATCGATTCCGCCGGCGTCGGGATCCAGCGGGCGACGAACGGGTTCGAGGTGTCGACGATCGGGACGCGCTGGAAGTTGATGTCGGTCTGCGAGAATTGCGGGCAGATGTAGTGGACATAATCCGGCATGCGGCGAAGGATCGTGTCGGTGACGGCCTCCGTCGAATAGCCGCGGGTGGCCTTGTCGCGATGGATTTTCTGGATCCATTCGAGATTGATGACGGGCACGACGCCGATCTTCAGGTCGCAATGCTGTGCGAGGTTGAGGTCCTCCGTTACCGCACAGCCGTGAAGTCCCTCGTAGAACAGCAGGTCGCTGCCCTTGAATTCTTCCCATTCGGTAAAAGTGCCGGGTGCGGAGCCGTATTTCGCAGCCTCGGCATTGTCATGGATGTAATGCCGGGTTCGACCGACACCGCGGCGACCATATTCGGAAAACACGCTTTCGAGAATTTCGAGTTCGTTGGCTTCGGCGGCGAAATGGGTGAAGTCTTTGCCATTGGCCTTCTCGTCGGCAATCTTCGTCTTCATCGCCTCGCGGTCATAGCGATGGAAGGCATCGCCCTCGATGAAGGATGCGGAGATGTTCTCGCGCTTGAAGATCTTCTCGAAGGTGTCCTTGACCGTGGTCGTGCCGGCGCCGGACGAACCGGTGATCGAGATGATGGGATATTTGGCTGACATCGTATTCTCCTCAGGCCCGGAACAAGCCGCGCTTGCCGAACAGCGGCGCGCGTTCACCGATCATGGTGGGGTCGACATGGTAGCGGGCGACGCGTGCCACCTCGCGGCGTGAACCGAAGACCAGCGGCACGCGCTGGTGAAGGTTCTCCGGTTCGATATCGAGGATGCGGGTGACGGCATTGGTCGCCGCACCGCCGGCATTCTCGACAAGGAAGGCGATCGGATTGGCCTCGTAGACCAGCCTCAGCCGGCCTTGCGAATAGCCCCGGCGGCTGTCGGCCGGGTAGAGGAAGATGCCGCCCCGCACCAGGATGCGATAAGCATCGGCGACCAGCGATGCGATCCAGCGCATGTTGAAATCGCGCTCGCGCGGGCCGTCGGCGCCGGCCAGGCAGTCGTCGACATAGAGGCGGATCGCCTCTTCCCAGTGGCGGTAGTTCGAGGCGTTGATGGCGAATTCGTGTGCCCGGTCGGCGATGCTGACGGACTTGTAGCCCTGGACGAAGCAGCCGAGGCGGCTCGAAAAGATGAAGATCTCCGTGCCCTTGCCGAGCGACAGCACCAGGGCGGTCTGGGGGCCGTAGATGAAGAAGCCGGCCGCCAGCTGGCGGGTGCCCGGCTGCAGGAATGTAGGCATCGGGTCGTGATCGGCGCTCGGGATTGCCGGCAGGATCGAGAAGACCGTGCCGACCGAGACATTGGTGTCGATGTTCGACGAGCCGTCGAGCGGATCGATGGCGACGGCAAGCCGTGCTTCAGGATTGAGCGATACGGGATGCTCCAGTTCTTCCGAGGCGTAGAAGGCAACCGGCGCACCCTGCAGCGAGGAAAGGAACAGGTCATCGCAGATGACGTCCATTTCCTTTTGCATGTCGCCGTCGCTGTTTGCGCCGCCGCGCAGGCCGTGGAGGTGGGCGCTCAGCGCGCCCTGGCCGACCAGCTTGCGGATATCGAGGGCGGCGGTTGCGAGCCGCTGGATAATGGCGGCCACGTCGCGCGCCGTTTCATCGCGCGTGGCGATGCATGAAACGAGGTAAGCCTCGAGGGTTGCGCCTGACATTACGATGTCTCCTCCCATCCGCTGTCAGGAAGAGAATGGCGGAACCGTGGAGTTTGTAAATTTTATTATATTGACTTAGTTGGTTAGAAAAACTTACTTTCTTATATGCGCAACGTATCCCTTCGCCAATTCCGCACCGTGGAAGCCGTCAGCCGGCTCGGAAAGATCAATCTCGCAGCCGCAGAACTTGGGCTGACCGGGCCGGCGCTCACCCTGCAGATCCAGCAATTGGAGCGGGACGCAGGCGTGGTGGTCTTCGACCGCACGCGTGAAGGCATGGTGCCGACCGCTTTCGGACTCGCCTTTCTCGAGGCGGCGCATGCGATCGAGGAGAGCCTTGCGACCCTTGCGGATTCGATCGATTCGATGAAGGGACTAAGGAGCGGGCGGCTGAGGCTCGGCGTGGTGTCGACGGGCAAATATTTCGCCCCGCAACTGATCGCCGCCTTTCGCAAGCAGGTACCCGATATCGACATCAACCTGTTCATCGGCAACCGGGCGGAGATCATCCAGAAGCTGCGCGATCATGAGGTGGACATCGCCCTGATGGGTCGCCCGCCGCGCGATTTCGACGTCCGTTCGCAGATGTTCGGCGACCATCCGCTGGTCTTCATCGCGCCGGCCGATCACCCGCTGGCGGGCGTGCTCGACATTTCCCGCGAACGGATCGCCCAGGAGCAGTTCCTGGTGCGGGAAAGCGGGTCGGGGACGCGGATTTCGCTGGAGATCTTCCTCAGCGAAGTGCCGCGGCGGCTGGAGGAACTGGGCACGGAGATGGGGTCTAACGAGACGATCAAGCAGGCGGTGATCGCCGGGCTGGGGCTTGCCTTCATCTCCGCGCATACGATCGAGCAGGAAGTGAAACTCGGCCGGCTCGTCATTCTCGACGTAATCGACACACCGATCCGGCGCCAATGGTTCAGTGTGTCGCGCACGGATCGCGCGACAAACCCCGCCATGCAGGCCTTCGAACGGTTTCTGCTGGCGGAAGGGGCCCGCCATCTGCCGGTGGTGACGAAGCCCTATCCCGCCAACGCTTTCGGGTGAGACCGTGGTCGCCGGCGGATCAGCCGTCGGCGCGCGACAGGATCTTCTTCTCGAAGAAGAAATAGGGGCGCAGCTTTACGCCGACCATGTTGCCGGCAAAGGCGAATACGGCCCAGAGCCAGCCATGCAGGCTGCCCGAAGCGATGCCGGAGAAATAGGCGCCGATATTGCAGCCATAGGCGATGCGGGCGCCATAGCCCAGCAGCAGACCGCCGATCACGGCGGCCAGCACCGAGCGTAGCGGAATGTCGAGGCTCGGGGCGAACTTGCCCGCGAGCGCTGCTGCCAGCATGGCGCCGGCGATGATGCCGAAGTCCATGACCGATGTGACGTCAGCCAGCACGCTTTCGCTGAGCGCCTTGGCGTTGGGCGGAAGCTGCCAATAAGCCCAGGCCGAAGGGTCGATGCCGATCAGCTGCGCACCCTTCGCACCCCAAAGCGCAAAGGCCGAGGTGATGCCCCAGGGGCGGCCGGCCAGCGCCAGCGTCGCGAAGTTGAGGAGCACCAGCGCGACCGCGCCGGCGATGAGCGGCCATGGGCCACGCAGCAGCCGGGACACGCCCTGGCGCTTCGAGGCTGGTTCACTTTCCAGGGCGCCATGGCGGCGCTTCTCGACGAGGATCGTGACGGCGGCGATGGCGGCAAAGAGGACCAGCGAGACCAGGATGCCTCCGGCGGCGCCGAATGTGTCGACCAGAGAGACGGGTGCCAGCGACGGAAGCGCCACCCACCAGTCGAAATGAATGGTGGCGAGCAACGAACCGATGATGAAGAAGAGCAGCGTGACGAGCATGCGGGCATTGCCGCCGCCGGCCGTGAACAGCGTGCCGGAGGCGCAGCCGCCGCCGAGTTGCATGCCGATGCCGAACATGAAGGCGCCGGCCAGCACGGAGGTGCCGAGCGGCGAGACGAAGCCCTTGACCGGATTGCCGAACAGGGTTCCGCTGGCGAGGAAGGGGAAGAACAGGACGACGGCCAGCGCAAGCAGGATCATCTGCACCCGCAAGCCGCGCCCGCGGCCGTCCATGATGAAGACGCGCCAGGCGGAGGTGAAGCCGAAGGCGGCATGATAAAGCGCGATGCCGAGACCGCCCCCGACGAGGAAGAGCGCGCCATGCTTGATGCCATAGGCATAGCCCAGAAAGAGCGTTCCGAGAACGAGGACGGCGAGAGCGCCAAGCCCGGGTGCGCGGAGCAGCGGCTGCCGTTCGGGCGCGCTCAACGGAGATGCAATTGTAGACATGGGGGGACTCCTTGCATTTAGGGTCGCGATCCTATGTCCCGCAGCCCGCAGTCGCGAGACAGGCTATCCTCTTCCGGCGTCGCAATGGCACGGCATTTTCCGGATTGGCTGACGTCCGTGGATAATTCTACCCGTCTACGCGGGAGGCCGGGACCGGCAGGAAGGAAATGCGGCGCTATCCTATCGCCCAACCCAGCGCGGAGGCCGTGCCGTAAAGCAGGCCGCCGGACGTGCCGAGGGCGACCGCTGCTAGCAGGATGCCAAACAATGTGGCGAGCCCATCGCGTTCCATCAGGCCCATGGCAATAACCACGAGCGCTGCGACGGGAAGGAAGTTGCCGAAGGGGATCGGCAGCGCAATGGTGACCGCAAGCAGGAAGATGGGGACGCCAAGCAGCGTCTCCGCGGTGCGGCCGGTCAGGAGCCTCAGCCTGTCCCTGCGCAGGATCGTCTCGACGCGCTGGATGAAGGGAGAGGTATGGCGCACCACGAGTTCGACGGTCGCCGCAGACAACTGTCTCCTTGCCAATATCCCCGGCAGCCAGATGGAGCGGGCACCGGTGATGATCTGCAGCGAGACGATGGCAAGGCAGGTCCCGAAGAACATGCCGAACGGGCCGGGGATCGGTGTCAGGGCCGGCAACGACAGGATGAGGATCGCGAAGGCGATGCTGGTACGACCCATGGCGGCCAGCAGTCCGCCAAGCGTGATCGTTCCCGCTTCGCCTGCCGCCTGCGCGAGCGCGGCGAGTTGCAGCGAGGTGGTACCGGTCCGGCTTTCTGGCGAAACATGGTTCAAACGTGCATCCTTCCCATTCCGTCACTCGGCCAAAGGGCCGATCTTACATTTCTTGGGCTGTGCATGTTCCTGTATGTAAGGGCGCCAGCGGACGGGACAAGGACAGGGATGCTTGCGTGTGCGGCCCCTGTGGCCATTGCATCGGGCCTCGACTAGCATGCCGGCGAGAAGCCAGAGCTGAAGGAGGAGCAATGCAGCCGTTTCGATTCGACATTCACCCGCAAGGCGCTGACCTCCGTATAGCGCTTCCCGCGGATCTTTTGCCTGACGATCTCCGGCCAGTCGTCAAAGCGGATGTGCCGACAATCTACGGGACGGCATGGCGAGCGGCATGAGCAGGGCAATCGCGGCCGATCGTGCCGCCTACAAGGTGTTCCGCACGCTGACCACGCGCTGGGCGGACAACGACATCTATGGCCACATGAACAATGTGGTGCATTACAGCCTGTTCGACACGGCGGTGAACGGTTTCCTGATCGAGAAGGGTGTGCTCGACATCCATGGCGGCGGACGGATCTTTGTCGTCGTCGAGACGGGGTGCCGTTATTTTGCGGAAATGGCCTTTCCGGATGTCGTGCATGCCGGCATCCGGGTGGCCCGGCTCGGCGGGTCGTCCGCCCGCTACGAGGTCGGCCTGTTCCGCAATGAAGAGCCTACGGCGGCGGCGGAAGGCTATTTCATCCATGTACAGGTCGATCGCGCGACACGCCGGCCGCTGGCGCTCGACGATGAGACGCGGCTCGCGCTGGCGCCGCTGACGGTCGACTGACGAGGGCTGGAACCGGAAGAAGGACTTTGGGGTTTCTCCGGCATGGAAACCGCGAGACCAGCATGAGCACCGAGAAGAAGATCGACCCCGCCGAATTGAAACGCGAGCGCCGCGAAGAGCACATGCCGGCAGCCGGCCCGCATGCGCGCAAGGAACTGACCGACCCGATGAAGACCCCGGGAACCGGCTCACTGCCCAAGCCCGGGGCTGCCAAGGCCGATGTCGGCCCCGATTGATCGGCGCCATACTGCGGAAATGACGAAAGGCCGGCGGGTGTCCGCCGGCCTCTCTGTATTCGGTTGCGATCGTCTCAGATGTTTTCTGCGACTGTTTCCCGCTCGCGCCGGATCTCTTCCGCCCGTTCCTGGCGGTTGTAGCGGATCGAGGACCACAGCGAGACGCCGATCAGGCCTGCGCCGCCGAGGCCGGTGATGACCTCCGGGATGTGCACCAGTGTCTGGCAATACATGATCACCGACAGGATCAGGATCGCGTAGAAGGCGCCGTGCTCGAGGTATCGGTATTCGGCGAGCGTTCCCTTTTCGACCAGCATGATCGTCATCGAACGCACATACATGGCGCCGATGCCGAGGCCGATGGCGATAACGAAGAGGTTCTGGCTGAGCGCGAAGGCGCCGATGACGCCGTCGAAGGAGAAGCTGGCGTCGAGCACTTCAAGGTAGATGAAGGCGCCGAGACCGCCCTTGGCCGCCGCCGACATGGTCTTTTGCGACTGGTCGAGAAGGCCGCCGAGCACCTCGACGGCTAGGAAGGTCAGGAGGCCGTAGATCGCCGAATAGACGAAGGTCACGGATTCCTCGCCGCCGAGCAGGTTCGAAAACAGCAGGATGAGAATGAGGACGAAGGCGATCTCGATCCCCTTGATCGTGGCCGAGCGCGCCATGTGCTTCTCGATCATCTCGATCCAGTGCACATCCTTCTCATGGTCGAAGAAATAGGTGAGGCCGACCATCATCAGGAAGGTGCCGCCGAAGGCCGCGATCGGCAGGTGCGCCTCGTTCATGATGCGGGCATATTCGGCCGGTTCGTGCGCCGCGAGGATGATGGCGTCGACCGGCCCGATGCCGGCGGCAATCACGACGATCAGCAGCGGGAAGACGATACGCATGCCGAACACGGCAATCACGATACCCCAGGTCAGGAAGCGATGCTGCCAGACCGGCGTCATGTCCTTGAGCTTGTTGGCATTGACGATGGCGTTGTCGAAGGAGAGGGAGATTTCGAGCACCGCGAGAACGGCGCAGATGAAGAACACCGTCGCCATGCCGCCGATCGTGCCGGTTGTCTGCCAACCGAGCCAGCCGCCGAGCGCAAGGCCGGCGATGGTCACGATGAAGGCCCATTTGAAATATCCGAGGGAGCTGTTTCCAGTGGCTTGCTTGTTCATCGACCCATCTCCCCTGCGATAACCGTCGTCAAAGAGAAAAGGCGTGAGGTTTCTCCGCGCGTCGCCCAGCACGCACGGGTTAGTGGCATGTTCAAAGAGATCATTTTCTTGAATCCGCCGGCTCATATTGCTGGCGGTACCGACATCACGAGAGCGCCGTATACTCTCGCCAGAGGGGCCCGGCACCATAGTTTATCCGTGGCGAACTCTGGTCCTTGAGCCACGGAACCCGGTCGTTTTCACTGAAGTGGGACCTTGCGTCAAGGCTTCGTTCAGCGTCGGCCGGGCGCTAATCGATTTAGGGCGGTGTTCTCGCTTGTCCATTCGCGGGTTGCGCTCATTGCGGACAAGAAGGCGTTACTCTGTCAGCCGCATGTCCAGAACCGGGACCGAGCCCAGCGTATTGCTGACCGTGCAGATTTCCTCGGCCTCGTGCGCGATCGCCATTTTCGTGGCCGCGTCGATGTCGCCGTCGATCGTCAGAACGACCACGAAGCGGGCGATGCGGGACGGCTCCTCGGCCGCCTTTTCTCCGTTCACTTCCGCGCGGATATCGTGGATAGCCCCGAGCACGCCCCTCCGGCTCGCGGCGATGCGGGCGCTCATCGCCATGCAGGCCGCAAGCGAGGCATAGAGCAGATCGAGCGGGTTGAAGCCGGGCTGTGATGCCCCGGTCACGATATCCAGCGCTCCGCCCGTCGGGGTGACGATATGGGGAAAGCCGGTGCGGCCGAGATGAGCCGTGGCACCGGTCGCCCGCGTCTTCGGTTCGTGCATCGGTTCACCTTTCGCGCTTTGCAGTGCCAATGCTTAGCGGTCAAAGGTGCCGTCCTGCAAGACGGCAGGTGACCAAGTTTCGCCCGATCGTGCGTAGGGTCAGGCGCTGGCGGTGCTTGTCAGAAAAAGCGCGGAAGCAAGCGCTGCAAACACCGTGATCGCCTTTGCTGTCGTCATCTGTCTGATCTCCCGGCCGGTTTCCAAGCGTGTTCCGTTGGGGATACGCATCCTATGCGGTGGTGGATCAGCGCCTTGTCAGGGCGAGCGTATGAAAATGCCGACGCTTGCCGCGCGGCCGGCGGCGTCGATCACGGTCAGCGTCGAATAACCGGAGCCTTCCGGCATCCAGTCGCTGGTGCGCCGCCTCGTCGGTTCGGCGAGTGGCTTGCCATTGGCGAGCCAGCGGAACGGCGCGCGCCCGGCCTGCAGCTTGAGGATCAGCGGCAGGGCTGAGCCGTCCGGCGCGGTGCCGAGTTCCACCTGGGCGCCTTCCGGCGGATAGACAATCTGCGGCGGCTTTTCCCGCGCAGAGGCGGAGATGAGGCCGTTCGCCTGCATGGAGAACCGCCGCTGGCTGACGGGCAGTTCGGCCTGGGCGATGCGGGCAGCGCCGCGCGGTGCCGGGGGAAGCGGCGTGCCGGCAATGCCCGACTTGGCGAAGGCCTCGAACAACACGGGCGCGGCGGTGGCATAGCCGGAAATGCCAGGAATGGCGGCGTTGTCGGGCCGGCCGATCCATACGCCGATCACGTAACGCCCGTCGTAGCCGACGGACCAGGCGTCGCGGTAGCCGTAGCTCGTGCCGGTCTTGTAGGCGATGCCGCTTTTCGGACTGCCGAGCGGCGGCAGGACGGCGGAGAGCACATCGGCGACATTCCAAACGGCGACGGGTTCGAACAGCGGCGGGCTGTCGATCGCTCCGGGCAGATCGCGAATGCCGTCACCGAGCCTGACCGGCTTCTCGCGGTTCACCAGCCCTGCATAGAGCTGGACCAGATCCTTCAGCGACAGGCCGGCCCCGCCGAGCGCAATCGCAAGGCCCGGCGCTTCGGCGGTCGGCAGGCGCGGTGTCACCTCGGCGCGGCGCAGGCGGGCCATGAGCTTGGTCGGGCCGAGCGCATCGAGAAGGCGAACCGCCGGCACGTTGAGCGACAATTGCAGCGCCTGTCGGATCGAGACATCGCCCTGGTAGGTCATGTCGAAATTCTTCGGGCGGTAGCCGAAGAAGTCGGCGGGGCGATCCTCGACGATGGTCTCCTGGGCGACGAGGCCCTCTTCGAAGGCTAGGCCATAGATGAAGGGTTTCAGCGTCGAGCCCGGCGAGCGGCTCTGGCGCGTCATGTCGATCCAGCCGGATCGGGAGGCGTCGAAATAGTCGGCGGCGCCGACTTCGGCGAGGATTTCGCCGGTCTCCGCATCGGCCATCATCAGGGCGAGCGAAACCTTGGGGTCGAGCTTGGCCGAGGCGTGCAGCGCGACGGTTTCCAGTCTCTGCTGGATGTCGGCATTCAGCGTCGTTTCATGGCGCTCCGCCGTCGGATCCTTCTTGCGGGCGGCTTCCGCCAAATGTGCGGCCAGTGCCGGCAGCTGCGCGCGCCGGGTGGGAACGGCACTTGTGTCGGCGCGGGCGATCTCGCTCGCGTCGAGCACACCGGCCGTCTGCATGCGCTCGAGAACCCGGTGACGGGCGGCTTCGGCCGTGGCCGGATGGCGATCCGGTCGGCGGCGTTCCGGCAGCTGCGGCAAGGCGACGAGCAGGGCCGCCTCCGCCACCGAAAGCCGGCGCGGCTCCTTGCCGAAATAGGCAAGGCTTGCGGCCCGCACGCCCTCGAGATTGCCCCCATAGGGCGCGAGCGTCAGATAGAGATCGAGGATTTCCGCCTTGCCGAGGCGCCGCTCGATCTGGATTGCCCGTGCGATCTGGATGAGCTTGGCGGTGATCGACCGTTCGCGCCGTGGCTCGATCAGGCGTGCCACCTGCATGCTGATGGTCGAGCCGCCTGAGATGATGCGGCCATTGGCGACGAGCTGAAGCGCAGCCCGGCCAAGTGCCACGGGATCGACCCCGACATGTTCATCGAAGCGCCGGTCCTCATAGGCTATCAGCATCTTGAGGAATTGTGGATCGACATCGGCTGCGCGCGTCCGCAGGCGCCAAAGCCCGTCCCGCGTGGCAAAGGCGCGCAACAGCCGTCCGTCACGATCGGCCACTTCCGTCGAGACGCTTGCGGCCCCTTCCAGCGGCGGAGGGAACGCCCGGTCGGCCCAGACAAGGCCGGCGACCAGCACGCCCACCGCCAAGGAGGCGGCGAGCGTGCCGATGCCGATGGTTCGAAACAGCCTCATTATTCCGCTGCCAAGACCTCCATGCGTCCTGTCGCCGTGCGGGCGAAGAACTGCGGGCGATACATGTCCTCGACATGGGCAGCGGGGTGGTCATAGACGCCCGGCGTCACCGCGCGGACCACATAGGCGAGCGTGATCGCGCCGTTTTCCCCCGCGTTCCGTGTGATGGCCGCGATGAAGCGGTCGTTGCGGAATTCGAGATGGGCGGTTTCGGTCTCGCCGATCCAGTCGAAATTGGCGAGCTTGGCGCTATCGACGAGGCTCGGATTGTCGATCTCGAAGCCGGCCGGCAGAAGGTCGGTGATCAGCAGTTCGGCCGGCCATTCGTCGGTTTCGGTGACTTCGAGCACGACGACGTAGCGCTCGTTCTGGCTGGCTTCGCTGACATTGGCCTCCTCGCCGTCCAGCGTGTAGTAGCTGCGGGCGATGGTGAAGCCTTCCTCGGTTGCCGGCAGCGGCACGCTCGGTGCGGCGACCGTGGTGACCGACGCCGTCAGCGGATCGCTGCTCTTGTTGGTCAGCGTGACCGGATGTTCGAGCAGCGCGTCGCCGGTAATGCTGGCGCGGTAGCCGCCGCTATGATCGGCGCCGTTGACCTCCACGTTGATGCCCTCGTCGCCCTGGTCCAGCGCGCGGGCGGCAAGCAGCGCCCACGTCTGTTCCTGGGTGCTGAGATAACGCTTCTCGCGCAGTTCCGCGCTCACCACCTTGGCCAGCATGGGCACGATCGGCGGCACGGGCCGGCTCTCGGCGGCGAGCGCCAGGACGGCGGCGGCGTCGCGCAAGGACGAGCCGTAGTCCGAGCGGTTCAGGCTGACCTTGTGGATGCGGGCTTCTTCCGACATGCCGGCGGCATCAAGGAAGACGGCGCGCGAGCGTTCGGCATCGCCGTAAAGGGCGAGGGCGGCCGCCAGATGCGCCTTGGACAGCGGCGTCGGGAAGTCGCCGAGCATCGTGTCGGCATAATAGCGCAGGTCGCTGATCGCGGCCTTGCGGTTGCGGGCGAGCACGTAGAGCGAATAGGCGATCTCGTTGCCGCGATCCTTGATGTTGGTGTCGTAGCCGATGCGGTTCTGCAGGTTTTCCAGCGCCTGCACCATGGCTTCGTCCGGCACGTCGAACTTCTGTTCGCGCGCCCGGGTCAGGAAATCGCTGACATAGGCGTCGAGCCAGAGGTCTTCATAACCCGGTGCCCAGAGGCCGAAACTGCCGCTGGACGACTGGTAAGACAGCACGCGGTAGACCGCATCCTGGACACGCTTCTTGATCTCGGCGTCGGCGGGCAGGCCGGAGCCGGACTGCAGCTCATCGAAATAGACGAGCGGAAGCGCACGGCTGGTGGTCTGCTCGGCGCAGCCATAGGGGTAGCGGTCGAGGCTCATCATCAGCGCCGGGATGTCGAAGCCCTCGGCGCGCGAGACGTTCAGGCTGACGGAGGCGTCCTGCAACAGGCTGTCGGCCAGAAGGTCGCCGTCGACGGTGAGGCTGCGGCCGGCGGCCAGATTGATGATCCGGCGTTCGGTGACCGGCAGCGAGGACGGCCTGACCGGGACGATGAGCTGCTGGTCGAGCGAAATCCCGTCGCCACCGGAAAGCGCGATGTCGATCGTGCCCTGGCCAGGCTGCACGCCGGTCAGCGGCAGGGTGACCGTCGTCTTGCCGCCGGCTTCGAGGCTGATCGTCTGCGTGGCATCGTCTGCCTCGACCGAGACCGGATCGCTCGGCGTGACCGCCAGCGTGTAGTCGCCGGCCGGAGCGTCGGTGGCGACGATGTCGAGCCTCAGAGCACTGACGTCGCCGGGGGCAAGGAAGCGCGGCAGGCTTGCCGTGACCACGATCGGATCGCGGATGATCACGTCGGTCTGGGCATGGCCGAGGCCGGTCTTCGACCAGGCGACCGCCATGATGCGGGCCGTGCCGTTGAACTGCGGAATGTCGAAGCTGACGGTCGCCTTGCCTTGCGCATCCAGCTTCACCGGACCGGAGAAGAAGGCAACGAGCTTTTCCTTCGGCGGATTGCCCTGAAGCGGCATTTCGGCGCCGTCACCGCCGGTGCGCAACTTGCCGGTCGCACCGAGCGAGCCGTCGATCAGGCGGCCATAGAGGTCGCGCATCTCGATGCCCAGGCGACGCTGGCCGAAATACCAGGTCTCCGGATCGGGCGCTTCGTAGCGCGTCAGGTTGAGGATGCCGACGTCGACGGCGGCAACCATGACATAGGCTTCCTCGCCGATGCCGGCTCCGGCCACCTCGATCGGGATCTGCAGGGCCTGGCGCGGCAGCGTCTTTTCCGGGGGCGATAGCTTGATCGCCAGCTTGTCGGCGCCCGGATCGACCGTCAGCCAGGTCACGCCGATCGCGCGCATCGGCATGCGGCTTTCTTGCGCCTCGCCGGGACGGAACAGGGTGGCGGTGACATAGGCACCGGGGCCGAAATCGGCCGTGATCGGGATCTCAACCTCGCCGCCGCCGGCCGGAATGCTGGCGGTCTGAGCGGTCACCAGCGTGTCGGTGCCGACGGTCAGCAGCAGTTCGCCGGCAAAGCGCGGGGAAACCTTCAGCTTGGCCGTGTCGCCGACCTTATAGTTCTCCTTGTCGAGACCGATTTCCAGCGCGTCGGGCGTTTCGGTCGAGCTTGCCTCGACGAACCAGCCGGCGTCGAATTCGACGCTGGTCGCAGCACCGTCGCTGCTTGCCTGTTCGATTTCGAGGCGATAGCGGCCCCAGGTGACGGGCACGGCGATTTCCGCGCCGTCGCTTTCGACGTCCACGGTGCCGTCGGCCACCTGCTTGGTGGTGACGATCGGTTCATAGCGCCAGGACGAGCCCTCGCGATACCACTGGTAGTTCCGCTCCAGGCTGACGAGCTTCCACCTGGCGCCGGCAAGCGCCTGCTTTTCCCCGTCGGGGCCGACGGCGATGACATGGAAGCGGCCGATGGAGTTCTCGGCGAGGTCGCCGGTGAATTCCGGCTTCACGCCGATCATCGCTCCTTCGGGACGAACCGGCAGGGTGAGCTTGCGCTCGACGGCCCGGCCGCCGCCTTCGACCATGCGCAGCACGATCTCGGCTTCCAGCATCTGCGTGGTCGACGGCAGTTCGCTGATGTCCACGTCGAAGCTTGTCTTGCCGTCCTCGTCGAGCGGTTCGAGCGCCTCGAGCGGGATGCGGGTATCTTCGCTCTGCTCCTCGTCGGCAAGACCGAAGACATAACGTTCGAAGGCCGGGCTCGTGCGGGTCGGGCGGATGTTGACCTCACCCTCGAGCATCAGGCCGGCAGCCGGAGCGCCATAGAGGTAGCGGCCGTCGACGGAAACCGGAACGGGGACGCCCGGCTCGACGCTCGTGGTGTCGCTGGTGATGTCGAATTCCAGCCGGTCCGGCACGAAATCGTCGACCAGGAAGCCCTTCTGGGCGATCGGTTCCTTCTTCGGATCGGTGTGGATGTTGATCGTCCATGTGCCGCGCATGGCGTCGGCCAGTAGCGGAAGATCGGCGGAATAACCGCCGAGCGCATCGCTGGTTACCACCATGCGGCGGAATTCCACCCCGTCGGGACGGTTGAAGATGAAGGTGAGCGGCAGGCTCTCGATCGCATCGGCCTCGGTGTCGCGCGACAGCGCCGCCGCATGGACGGTTTCGCCGGGGCGGTAGATGCCTCGCTCGGTCCAGGCGAGCACGTCGATGGCGCCGGGCGCAGGCCGACCGGTGACGCCACGGTCGGAGAGGTCGAAGCCGGCGCGGGTCATGTCGAGGAAGACGTTGTCGTCCTCGCCCTTGCGGGCCACGATCACGGCGGGGGCAAGCGCTGCCCCGGCGCGCATCAGGCCTGCGTCGAAGCGGGCGCGGCCGTCCGCGTCGGTGCGGGCGGTGGCGAGGATTTCGTTGTTCTTGGCGATCAGCTGAAGATCGACATCGGCAAGCGGTGCCGCACTTGCCAGCGAGCGGGCGAAGACATGCAGGCCGTCAGTGCCGGCAAAGGTCGAGAGCCCGATGTCGGAGACAACGAACCATTGGGTGGCCCGGGTGTCCCAGTCCTCGCTATTGGCGGTGGCGACGGCGGCGGTCATCACATAGATGCCGGCGCGGCGCTTGGGCAGCGCCTCGTCGACCGGGAAGCTGGTGATCACGTCCTTGTTGAGCTCGCTGGCAATGTCGATCGTGCCCTGCCAGATCAGCTCGCCGCTTTCGCTTTCGATGCGGTCGGCGCCGTAGCCGTCGAGCTGGGTGAGGAACTGCGAGGCGGCCAGCAGCGGGGCCACATTGCGGTCGCCGATCCGATAAAGTTCCAGCTTGGCGCTCTCCGTGTTGACGGAGACGATCGGGATGCCGCGCCGGGCGGTCGAAGGCAGAACGAAATTGTCGCCGGTGAAGCGCACGGCGGCCGAGCGATCCTTCACATAGACTTCGAGATCGACCTGGGCTTCGAGGTTCTCCTCAACGGAGGAGGGCAGGCCGGCACGGAGCGCCAGCTTGTAGCGCTGGCCGTGAGTCAGGCCTTCGACGCAGATCTGGTTGTCCTTGGCGTCGACCGCCTTCGGAGCCGAACCGTCGAGGGTGACGAAGGGGGTATAGTCGACGCCGCGCTTGACCAGCGGATCGGAGAATTCGACGCAGGCGCGCGGCGTCAGGCTGTCGGCATCGACCGTGTGGCTGACGACGCGGAAGCCCTTGCGGGCGCGCAGGTCGTTATAGGCGGCCTGCACGGTCTTGGCCGTCACCAGTTCGAGGCTGGCCTTGTAGGCGCTGAGCGCGCCGCGAAAGTTCTCCGAGTTCTCCAGCCCCTTGGCGAGCACTGCGAGCGCATCCGCACGAGCCTGGGTGGAACGGGTCAGGAGAAAGCCGTTCAGGGCGGCAAGCACGCCCTGGCCGGTCATTTCGCTATTGCCCGTGACGGAATTGGCGGCGCGGGCCACCTCGATCCACAGGGCCGGATCTTCGGGGGTCAAGGCGAGCGCACCCTTGAAGGCGTGAAGGGCACCTTCGAAATTGCTGGTGTACAGCGCCTGCCGACCCTGCTCGAGCAGGGCGTTATGGCCGAAACCCTGCTGGTCTTCGCCAAGCGCCAGGTCGGCGCGCTGCTGGCGGGCATCTTCCATCAGCTGTTCGGAGACGAAATCCGGGCGCTGCGGCGCGCCGATATCCGGCTCAGCGCCCTGCTCGACGATGCGTCCGGCGACGGCACCGGCAAAGGTGTTCAGCTGGTTGAAGTCGGATTTCAGGAAGCACCATTTCACCTTGGGATTGTAGGTGAAGGCCCGGCATTCCTGGTCGGCGATGCAGCTCGACTGGCACTGGGCGAGCGAAACGTTCTGCTCGGTTCTCAGGTCGAACCCAAAATAGTCGCCGTCGCGGGTGGTCACGATACTGCGTCCGCCGGCGGAAAGCGCGGGTGGCGCAAGCGCCAGAAGACCAAACAAGAGTGCGGTGAAACCGTTGGACCTGCGCCTGGACATGATGTCCCTCCCCACGCTTGAGCATTTTCGCGGAGAGTACTCTTCGTCCATAACAGGCGCTTGTCAATCGGCGCGGATGTCGCGCTGTGAGCGCCGACACAGGTCTGCGTCAGGCTGGATTCTGGATGGTCCGGACATCGACATGCAGGGCGCGCCCCGCACCCCAGCCGTTGATCGCGGCGCCCAGGCCGAAGGCGACGAAGACGATGGATGTGGCGGCAAAACTGCCAGTCCAGTCGCGGATCAGGCCGACGAGGAGCGGTGCGATGGCGGCCAGCGTGTAGCCGACGAACTGCGCCATGCCCGAGAGGTGGGCGGCGACATGCTGGTCGGGCGAGCGCAGCACGACGGCGGTGAGCGCCACGGCAACCAGCCCGCCCTGGCCGATGCCCTGCAAAATGGCAAAGGGCCAGACGGTCCAGAGCGGCGCAAACAGAAGGCCGAGCAGGCCGGTGACGGCGATGGCGGCCAATGCGACGTGAACCACGCGCTGGTCCTTGCCGCGCACGGCGATCTGCGGCGAGACGATGCAGGAGGCGGCCTGGACCATGACCGACAGCGAAACGATCGCGCCAGCGGTGACGCCGTCAATGCCCCGATCGCGAAGGATCGGCACCAGCCAGCCGAAGACGCAATAGGCAAGCGCCGATTGCAGACCCATGAACAGGGTCACCTGCCAGGCCAGCCGGTCGCGCCAGAGACCTTCGACGCGGAAGCTGGTCTTGGCCGGTTTCGCCCGGCTGCCGAGGGCCTGGGGCAGCCAGATCAGTCCGACGACGGCGGCGGGGATCGCCCAGATCGCCAGGGCAGCGCCGAGCGAACCGCCAAGCGCGGTCTCGATCGGCAGCGTCAGGCCGGCGGCGCCCGCTGCACCGGCACAGAGCGCCATGGTGTAGAAGCCGGTCATCAGCGCGGCCTTGTCGGGAAAGTCGCGCTTGACCAGTCCGGGCAGCAGGACATTGCCGACGGCGATGCAGGCGCCGGCAAGTGCGGTGCCGAGGAAGAGCAGGGGCAGGGAGTGGAAGGCGCGCAAGGCGGTGCCGAGGGCGAGAAGGGCGACGGCCGCCAGCAGGGTGCGCTCGGCGCCGAGACGTGCGGCCAGACGGGGTGCGAGGGGCGAGAATAGCCCGAGGCACGCGACGGGTACCGTCGTAAGCAGGCTCGCGCCGGCCGCCGACAGCCCGAGTTCGGTGCGGATTTCCGGCAGCAGCGCCGAGGCGCTGGAAAACAGCGGCCGAAGGTTGAAGGCGATCAGCACCAGGCTGACGCCGAGCAGCAGGCGTGCGAGCGGGCTCATTGTCGCGGCGGCGGGTGCCTCCGGCGGCATGTCCTCGGCGTCAATCAGCAGTTCGTCGCCAAGGTCCAGCGGCTTGGTCCGTCCGGTGATGGTCACGCTTCAAGTCTTTCGTCCAGGAAGGCGAAGACCGGGGCCATGAAACGGCGCACTGCCGCATCGGCCTTGTCCGGGTCGCCGGTTTCAATGGCATCGACGATCGCCACATGGGCGGCCATGTCGGGCTCGGGCAGATCGCCGGCCGTCGTCGCCTGGATCGTTTCCGCGATCGAGGCGGAGAAGAAATCGAAAAGTTCGATCAGGGCGCGGTTTGCTGATGCGGCGATCACCGCCTTGTGGAAGGCGAGGTCGCGGGCGATGAAACTCTCCCGGTCGCCGGCATCGGAACTTCCGCGCTGGGCGAGCAGGGCGCGCAGCTGCGCGATCGTCGCCGGGCCCGCACGCCGGGCGGCAAGCCGGGCGGCCTCGACGTCGAGCGCGCAGCGGGCCTCGAAGCGGTCGCGAAGGCTCGCGTGGCGGGCGGCGTCCAGCGTGCGCCGGCTGTCGGCGGCGGAACGCACATAGGTGCCGGACCCCTGCAGCACTTCGAGCAGCCCCTGAGAGGCAAGGACCCGGACGGCCTCGCGGACGGTTCCGCGGCTGATGCCGAGCGTGGCGGACAGGGTCGCTTCATTCGGCAGGCGCGAACCGACAGCGAAACGTCCGGAGATAATCTCGGCGCGAATGGCTTCGGTCGCCGTGTCGGCGAGGCTGGTCTTCTGAACAGGTTTCATGCCAAATAGATTAAATCATCGGATGACTTTGACAAGTCGAATGTTCACCGCGAGCTGTTTTGCCTTTACAGGTCAGCCGGGGGTGCCGTCGTTCGAAGCGTTGAATTCCCGCACCTGCCCCAGCAGCCAGTTGGAAAAGGCGGTGGCGGGCTGATAGGCCATCTTCGACAGTGGGCGGACAAGATAATAGGCGCTGGCGCTCTTCACCTCGTGGTTCCAGGCGCGCACCAACTGCCCGCTCGCCAGCTCCGGCTCTATCAGGAAGGTCGGCACCAGCGCGATGCCGAGGCCAGCAAGGCAGGCCTGGACCACGTTGGAGAATTGTTCGAACCGCATGCCGCCGCCGCGGCCGTTGGCTATGCCGAGACTTGCGAACCAATGCTCCCAGGCCCGCGGGCGCGAGGCCATGTCGAACAGCGGCATGGACAGCATGTCTTCCGGCCGTGCCACGGGGTGGTCGCGGAGAAAGGCGGGGCTGCAGACCGGCACCACCATTTCCTGCATGAGAAACTGGCAATCAGTGCCGGGCCAGTTGGGTTCGCCGATGTGGATCGCAGCATCAAGGCCGGAGGTTTCAAAGTCGAACTGGCCGATGCGGGTGGCGAAGTCGATGATGACTGATGGGTGCTTCTGCAGGAAGTCCGGAATGCGCGGCATCAGCCAGCGCGTGCCGAAGGTCGGCAGGATGGCAAGGCGCAGATGCGTGTCTTCCGCTTTCGCCATCGCCTCCAGCGACAGGGTGCGGATGGTTGCCAGCGCATCGCCGATCCCCTTGGCATAGTCCCTGCCGATCGGTGTCAGCTCCACACCGCGGTTGTTGCGGTCGAACAGCTTGACCCCGAGCTGGTCTTCGAGGAGGGATATCTGCCGGCTGATCGCGCCCTGGGTGAGGTTCAGTTCGTTGGCGGCGGCGGAAAAACTGCCGAGCTTGGCGACGGAATCGAAGGCGGCGAGCGCACTGGTCGAAGGCAGGAAACGGCGTTGATGGGTCAGCATCGGCTATGAATAGACCTGATAGCCGCATGAGTAAACATGTCTTGCGTTCGCGTCCCGTTTCATCAATCTATGCACCAGTTTAAAGAGGATATCAGACCTATGAGCGAAATGCGGCCGTTTTCCTGGAGTGATCCATTCCTGATGGCGGAGGCGCTCTCCGAAGACGAGCGCATGATCCAGGCCTCTGCCGAGGCCTTTGCCCAGAGCGAGCTTATGCCGCGCATCAACGAAGCCTATCTTGGCGAGACCGTTGCGCCGGAACTGTTCAAGCTGATGGGCCAGGCCGGTCTTTTGGGTGTCACCCTGCCGGAAAAGTACGGCGCGGCGGATGCGAGCTATGTCTCCTACGGCCTCGTGGCCCGCGAAGTCGAGCGCGTCGATTCCGGCTATCGTTCGATGATGAGCGTGCAGTCCTCGCTGGTCATCTACCCGATCTATGCCTACGGCTCGGAAGAGCAGAAGGACAAGTACCTGCCGGGTCTCGTCTCGGGCGAACTGATCGGCTGCTTCGGCCTGACCGAGCCGGATGCCGGCTCCGATCCGGGCGGCATGAAGACCCGTGCGGAGAAGATCGAGGGCGGCTATCGCCTGCGCGGCTCCAAGATGTGGATCTCCAATGCGCCGATCGCCGACGTCTTTGTCGTCTGGGCGAAGTCGGAAGCCCATGGCGGCGAAATCCGCGGCTTCGTCCTCGAAAAGGGAATGAAGGGTCTCTCGGCACCGAAGATCGGCGGTAAGCTGTCGCTGCGCGCCTCGGTCACCGGCGAAATCGTCATGGACGGCGTCGAAGTGGGTGAAGATGCGATCCTGCCAAATGTCTCCGGCCTGAAAGGTCCGTTCGGTTGCCTCAACCGCGCCCGCTACGGCATTTCCTGGGGTGTCATGGGCGCGGCCGAGGATTGCTGGCACCGTGCCCGCCAGTATGGCCTCGACCGCAAGCAGTTCGGCAAACCGCTTGCCGGCATGCAGCTCTACCAGAAGAAGCTCGCCGACATGCAGACGGAAATCACGCTCGGCCTGTTTGCCTCGCTGCGCGTCGGCCGCCTGATGGATGAGCACCAGTTCGCCCCGGAGATGATCTCGCTGATCAAGCGCAATAACTGCGGCAAGGCGCTCGACATCGCCCGCCAGGCCCGCGACATGCACGGCGGCAACGGCATCCAGATCGAGTATCATGTCATGCGCCACGCGCAGAATCTGGAGACCGTCAACACCTATGAGGGCACGCACGACGTTCATGCGCTGATCCTTGGGCGTGCCCAGACCGGCATCCAGGCCTTCTTCTGAGGCTGGATGAGGTTACGGAATGAAAAAGGCGGCCTCCGGGCCGCCTTACTTTTTTTGGTATTTGCGGCTTTTCCCAGGTGATGCCAGCGCGGCACGGTCCGTCTTGTGGGGAGGGAAGCGCCCGCTAAACCCGGATTTGACGGGTTTTGCAGTGATTCTCTGTGAAAATCCTTAGATTCTTGCGGTTTATCAATCGACCAAGAAATTTAATTGTTCGTCAACTGCTCCGCGGTTAGCAGTGAGCAAACGATTCACGGTTTGTTAGAATTTTAGATGCGCGTGATCTACGACTGTCCCAAGGGATGGCCGCCCGGTCCACGCGACCTCCAGTGTCGGCGCGCAAAGGATCCTGTCGCGCTGCCGGCACGTATTGGATCGTGACATATATTCGGGTTCTGATCCGCCTGCAGGCAAGGAGAAGCAGACATGTACGCCGTTGCCGTATTGGACAAGAAAGCCCTTGCCGGATTCAGGCGGGAACATCCGTGGTTGGAATTTCCGGACAAGATTCGCGAGGTTTCGCTCTTCTTCGACGACAATGGCAGCCCCGCACGCCTGACGGCGGTCGAGGCGGGGGGAGACGGGGCCGACTGTCCGACCGATACCAACGCGTTCTCCACCGAGACGGTGCTGGCGCTGATCCGGTTTGCCCCGCACGGAACTCCCATGACGTGGGAAAGCCCGGACGAGGCGCGCGTCTGGCGCATTCTCGAACGGTTGCCGACGAGCGATGAAATGGTGCTGGTCGATGAGACGGTGGATGTCTGCCGCCGCGTTCTGCTGGATGAAGCCTATGAGCTGGTCAGGCAGATGACGGTGAATGCCTATCAGGGCCTCGCCGCGGCTGCGCGGTCGCAAGCCGAGTCCGTGCGGCTGGCAAAAGCGGCGCAGTCCGTGCCCGCCAACCTGGACGATGTGACGGATGCGACCAAGCCGTTGTTCCTTGAGGTTGATCTGTGGCGCCTGGTGGCGGTCGTTCGCGACGAAGCCTCCATGCCCGTCGACATCGAAATGCCGATGGCCCATGAGCTGGAGGATCTGGACCGCCTCATCGGCGATCCGGGAGAAACCGAAGGCGCGTCGGATGCGCTCATCCAGACGCTGTTCGACCTGTCGCCCGTGGCTTTCTCGATTTCGACGATCGGCCAGAACAGTTCCCGCTATGTGCGGGTCAACAAGGCCTATCTGGAATTGGTCGGAAGGACCTGGGAGGAAATTCGCGGCCATGAAATGGTTTCCTCGGGCCTGGCCATCGGCAATGAAGCGCGCGAGCGACGGCTGGCCATGCTCGACCAGGAGGGCGGTTATTCGGGCGAGCGCGCGGAAATCCGCAACGCCAAGGGCGAGACCGTGCCGATCCTCATCTCGGCCCGCCGCCTGAAGCTGGCGGGCGAGCTTTACGACTTCGAGGTCATCACCGACGCCTCGCAAAACTGATCCGGCTCTCCTCCGCTCCGGGTACGCACTGCCGCGTCAGGCGCGGCGGAACAGGACGAGGGAGCGGGGCACGAGCGACATGGTGTCTCCTGACGCAACGTGATCGCCCTTTCGAACGGGGTCGTTGGTGTCGAGTTCCAGATGCCAGTCGCTGGCGCCCCCGCCGCTCTTCGGCATGGTGAAGCGCATCTCCTCATCGACGGGATTGAACAGGATCAGGATTTCCGGCCAGGCACCCTCGATCCCTTCCAGATCGTCGCGTTGCAGTCTCAATGCCAGGGGGTTGCGGTCGAGCCAGTGTTCCGGCCGCTGGGCGCCGCCCTTGACATTATACCATTCGATGGTCGTACCGTCCCGCCAGCTGGCGCGGCGCAGCAGCGGTTGCTCTTTGCGAAGGGCGATGAGCTTTGCGGTGAATTCGCGCAGCACCTCGCAGCTTTGCGGCAGGTTTTCCCAATGCAGCCAGCTGATCTCGTTGTCCTGGCAATAGCCGTTGTTGTTGCCCATTTGCGAGCGCCCGAATTCGTCCCCGGCGAGCAGCATCGGCGTCCCGTGCGAGAAGAACAGCGTGGCGAGGAAGTTGCGCTTTTGCCGATCGCGAAGGGCGTTGATGCCGGAGTCGTCCGTCGGGCCTTCGGCGCCGTAGTTGTGGCTCCGGTTGTCATTGTGGCCGTCGTTGTTGTCCTCGCCGTTCGCCTCGTTGTGCTTGCCGTCATAGGAGACGAGATCATTGAGGGTGAAGCCGTCATGGGCGGTGATGAAGTTGACGCTGGCCCAGGGGCGGCGGCCCCTGAGGTCGTAGATGTCGCCTGAGCCCAGCAGTCGGGCCGCGAAGTCAGGCGCGCAGTTATCCTTGTCCAGCCAGTAGTCGCGAGTCGAGTCGCGATACTTGTCGTTCCACTCGGCCCACCCCGGGGGAAAGCCGCCGACCTGGTATCCGCCGGGGCCGATGTCCCAGGGCTCGCCAATCAGCTTGATCTTCGACAGAACCGGATCCTGCGCCACGGCATCAAAGAACCCGCCCCGCTGGTCGAAGCCTTCCGGCTCGCGGCCGAGAATGGTTCCGAGATCGAAGCGGAAACCGTCGACATGCATGTCCTCCGCCCAGTAGCGCAGGCTGTCCATTACCATTTGCAGAACGCGGGGATGGGAGGTGTTCACCGTGTTTCCGGTGCCCGTGTCGTTGATGTAATAGCGATGATTGTTGGGCATGGTGCGGTAGTAGGAAAAATTGTCGATGCCCTTGAAGGAAAGCGTCGGCCCCAGTTCGTTACCCTCGGCCGTGTGGTTGTAGACGACGTCGAGGATCACCTCGATGCCGCCGTCATGGAAGGCGCGAACCATGTCGCGAAACCCGTCCAGTCCCTTCGGCCCATAATAGCGCGACGCGGGCGAGAAGAAGCCGATGGTGTTATAGCCCCAATAGTTGCGAAGGCCCTTGTCGAGCAGGTGACTGTCGTCGGGAAAGGCGTGGATCGGCATAAGCTCGATCGAGGTGATGCCGAGGCTTTTCACATAGTCGACGGCCGCCGCATGGCCGAGGCCCTCGAACGTGCCGCGCAGGTTTTCCGGGATCGCCGGGTTGAGCTTGGTGAAACCCTTCACATGGGTCTCGTAAACGATCGTGTCCGCCCATGGGATGATCGGGGAGCCATTGTATTCACGGCTGATCCGCGGATCGATGATACGGCATTTCGGCATGTCCGCGCCGTTGTCGAGCGCGCTGAACGACAGGTCCTTCTCGTCGCTATCGATGTCATAGCCGAAATGCGCCTTCGTCCAGGCGATATCGCCGACGATCTCGCGCGCATACGGATCGAGCAAGAGCTTATTGGGATTGAAGCGGTGGCCGTTTGCCGGGTCATGGGGGCCGTGCACGCGGTAGCCGTAGAGCATGCCCGGCTTCACTCCCGGCAGGTAGCCGTGCCAGACTTCATTGGTGTATTCCGGCAATTCGATCCGGGCGATCTCCGTCCTGCCGCTCTCATCATACAGGCAGAGTTCGACCCTCTCCGCATGGGCGGAAAACAGCGCGAAATTCGTGCCTTCTCCATCGAAACGCGCGCCGAGCACCTGCCATTCACCGGCTTCGACTGCGAACTGCATGCTGCGAGCATCCATTGGTAGATCCTTGATCGGGAGGAATTGCGCATGCTCAATGCTGCGGTGCGGAATTTGTTCCCTGAAGGCGCAAGGAATACCGCCTGTGTCCGTGGCTGAGGGAACCTTTGACACTCTGCGGTAGTTTGGCGCAAGGCGCTGCTCCCAAGCGTCATTTCGTAACCCAGGAGGCCAGAGCCTGCTGCGCTAATGTGGGAGGCGCATTTGCAATGCGACAGGGCGCATCGGCAGATGCCGACACGCTCTCCTTTCTGCATCTCCGAATGTTAGTGGCGCTCTTTCGAGCCGGCTGTCGACGAGTAAGTGGCCGATACCGGATCGCTGGCCGGGAAGGTATCGATCAGTCCCTCGTCAACCTGTGAATCGAGTTCGGTTTCGTCCCGCGCGCGCCGAGCGCTCAGAACGGCATCCGATACCGCATCGTCGCCGCTGCGGGCGAGGTTGTCGTCGCGCTCCTTCTTGGTGGCGCCGTCGAAGGCGCCCACCTGGAGAAGCAGGACGCGCGCCTTGGCAAGGGCGTTTTCCCGATTTAGATCGCCGCTTTCGCTCTGCTTTATGCGAACGGATACGACTTCGCCACCGTCGCCGACGAACTCGACAGTGTAGCCCGGAACGCCACCCATATCTTCGTGTACCTGTGTTCCAACGATCTGCATGGTCATTCTCCCATTGTGATGATCCAATGGAAAACGCATGCCGACCGCACTGGTTCCATCGAAAGACAACGATGTGGCGCGATGCCCGTCTGTTGAATGCGCCACCGGCAACTTTCAATTGCGATTTGTTCCGCGTAGCGCGGTAAACCCTTTGTTTACCAAGCAGTTCACGAATTGACTAAAATCTGAACAAACTTCGAGTTGCAGGCGTTGTGGCAGCAAAGGAGATCTTTGCCATGCCGATGAAAGCCAACCTGCCCACAGATACCATCCTGATCGTGGAGGATGATGTGTTCGTTTCCATGGACGCCGCCGACAGCGTATCGCGCGCAGGGGTCAATGTCGTCACCGCCGAAACCGTGCGTGATGCGCTCGAAATTCTGGAACAGGAAGACATCTCGGCCGCCATCCTCGACTTTCATGTCCGGGACGGCGCGGTCACGCCCATCGTTGCGGTACTCCGGAAGAAGGGCATCCCGTTCCGCATCGTCTCCGGCTCGCCTTTTGCCGAAATCGCCGCCAACGGCATTCCGCCCGGGCTCTGCGCGCAGAAGCCGGCCGACTATTTCAAGGTGCTCGTCTCGCTGATCAGCGAACGGCCGTGGACCGCGCTGAGGCCGAGCCACTGAACAGTCGCCGGGCCCGCATTTCTCAGGCGCGCTTGTCGAGCAGCCGCGTCAGCGTGCGTTCCACCACATCGACCATCACCATCGTCTGGTGGTCCACTTCGATGTTCAGCCGATCTCCGGGCTTGTAGCGGGGAAATGTCGTCTGCCGGAGCGTCTCGGGAATGAGATTGATCTGGAACACGTTGCCTTCGGCTTCCGCAACCGTCAGGCTTGCGCCGTTCACGGCCAGGAAGCCGCGCGGGAAGATGTATTTCGCCCATTCCTCGGGAACCGAAAAGTGGATGTGGGCGCCCGGCATTTCGCTCTTGGCGCCTATCAGCGTTGCGGTCGTGGCGATATGGCCGGCAATCGCATGGCCGCCGTTCTCGTCCGTCGGCTTGGCCGAGCGCTCCAGGTTGACACCGTCGCCGACGGAAAGGTCGGACAGGTTGGTGCGCTCCAGGGTCGCGTCCATGGCGTCGAAGGTCACGGTCGTTCCTTCAATGGAGGTCGCGGAAAGGCAGACGCCTTCCACCGAAACGCTTCCGCCGATCTGCAGGCCTTCGACCAGCCGTTCGGGAAACTGGATATGGAATTCGGTGTATCCGTCATGACGGATGATGTTGGTGACCGGGGCCACCGCCTGGACGATACCGGTATACATGTCTTTTCCTGTGTTGCCCGCGCAGGCTCGCAAATGCCCGGTCGCGGCGTCGTTGGCCAAAGGTAATGTGCGATTGGCTAAAGACAACCGTAAAATCCGGACGCTCCGTCAAGAATTACTGAACGGTGGGGGCAGGCGTGTTTCGCGAAAGCGTGCATTGTCAAAGACGCGTGGCCTTGCGATGAACGGAAAGTTCGCAACGCTCCGTGGAGCAAGGGTTATCGCATGCAGCCTCACGACTATTGGCAGACGATAGAACCTCCGGGCAGATTCGACCCTGCCGGCCCGCACCGCCAAAGCTATCCGGCAAGCTTGCCTGACGGTGGGCAGATGCTTCTGCCGATCCGGCCGCTTGCCGACGGCCAGCATGGGATTGCATCCCTCATCGTCAACCAGGCGAGCTTCGCGGTGCTCGACACGCTCGCCTGCTGTCTTGCCGACAGACTTGCCGAATACCGCCCGGACGTGATCGTGGGGTTGCCGACGCTCGGGCTGACGCTTGCCTCCGCCGTGGCACAGAAGCTCGGCCACACCCGCTATGTCCCGTTCGGGACCTCGCGCAAGTTCTGGTATCTCGACGAATTGTCGGTGCCGATGAGTTCGATCACCACGCCGCACCAGCAGAAGCGTCTGTTCGCCGATCCGCGCATGTTGCCGTTGCTCCAGGGCCGTCGCGTCGTCCTCGTCGACGACGTCATGTCGAGCGGCGCATCCATGGTGGCCGGGTTGAACCTGCTGGCCGCGCTCGACATCGAGCCGGTGGCGCTCGCGGTGGCCATGTTGCAGACCGAGCGCTGGAGGCCGGCGATTTCGGCTTGCGGGGAGGGGTGGCCGGAGAGGACCCGAAGCGTAATTGCCACGCCGCTTTTGGAGCGGAACTCCGAAGGGCTCTGGAAGGCGACGGCCTGAGACGAAGGATCACGGCTGCTGCGGTCGTGCGCTTTCTTGCGACCCTCGGGGCATTGAGGCTATAGCTTCACTCGGCCGGTTGCGGTGCGAAACGATTTCTTGGAACTGTCATGAAGGGACGCTAGGCTCGGGCATGTCGAAAATTCTCTCCATCGCGCTCAATCCCGCCATCGATATTTCCAGCGACGCCGATGCGGTTCGTCACACGCACAAGACCCGTACGCACAATCAGCGCCAGCATGCAGGCGGCGGCGGCATCAATGTCGCACGCGTCATCGTCGAGCTGGGCGGAAAGTGCGAGCTGCTCTACCTCACCGGCGGGGCCACCGGGACGCTGCTCGAAGCCATGCTCGAGCCGCTCGGCGTCAAGCAACACCGGTTTCGCATCCATGATCCTGTCCGGGTCGCCTACAACGTGCGGGAACTCTCGACCAATCTCGAATATCGCTTCGTCCCGGAAGGACCGGAGGTCACCGAGGAAGAGCTGGCGCCGGTCTTCGATCTGCTCGAGGGAAGCGATGCTGACTATGTCGTCGCCAGCGGTAGCCTGCCGCGCGGCGTCTCTGACGGTACCTATGCGCGTATGGCCGAAATTGCGACCCGCAAGAAAGCCCGCCTTATCCTCGATACGTCCGGCGAGGCATTGCACGAGACGCTGTCGAAGGCGAAAGTCTTCCTCGTCAAGCCGAGCCTTGGCGAGCTGGCCAGCTTTGTCGGTCAGAAGATCGATCATGACAACGCTGGATCTGCTGCCCAGGCCATCGTGCGCAGCGGTGCCGCAGATTATATCGCAGTCACGCTCGGTGGCGATGGTGCGATCCTGGTCGGTGCCGACACGATCCAGCGCGTGCCGGCAATCGATGTGCCGGTGCAATCGGCGGTCGGTGCGGGAGACAGCTTTGTCGCCGCGATGACCTGGTCATTGGCCGAGGGCCACGAGATCGGCGAGGCCTTCCGCTTCGGCCTGGCGGCGGGTGCCGCGGCGGTCATGACTTCCGGCACGGAGCTTTGCCGACGTGCGGACGTGCTGGCACTCTACGAGGCGAACAAGGGCTGATCTTGCCCGGCGGCTTCGTCCGACTGCTTACAGCCGCATGCCGGCCTTGCCGTCGAACAGCTTGGCCTTGCCCATGTTGACCTCGAAGCGGAACGTCTCGCCGGGCTTGACGCGCTCTTCGGGCCGCACCCGGGCGATCGCTTCCATGCCGCCCAGCGTGAAGACCAGCATGGTGTCCGGACCGGTGGGTTCGACCACGTCGACCGCGCGCTCGAAGACGAACAGCTCGGTTTGCTCTGCACCGTGGGCGCCGACATGGGTGATCGTTTCGGGGCGCAGGCCGAGATAGATTTCGTCGCCTTCCCGTCCCTTGACCTTGCCGGCCTGCTCGGGGCCGAGGGGAAAGCGGATCGTGCCTTCCTCGTCGGTGACGGCGATCGCGTAGCCATCCTCGTTGAGCACCTTTCCCTTGACGATGTTCATCGACGGCGAGCCCATGAAGCCGGCAACGAAGAGGTCGACGGGGTTTTCATAGACCTCCTCGGGCGTGCCGAACTGCCGCACATGGCCATTGTCCATGACGGCAATGCGCGAGGCGAGCGTCATCGCCTCGATCTGGTCGTGGGTGACGTAGACGATCGTCTTGCCGAGGCGCTGGTGCAGCTTCTTCACTTCGGTGCGCATTTCGATGCGCAGCTTGGCATCGAGATTGGAGAGCGGCTCGTCGAACAGGAAGACGTCGGGATTGCGCACCAGGGCGCGGCCCATGGCGACGCGCTGGCGCTGGCCGCCCGACAATTGCCCCGGCTTGCGGTCGAGCAGCTGCTCGATATGCAGGAGTTGGGAGACGTCTGCGAGCGCCTTGTCCTGGACGGCGCGATCGACACCACGGGTCTGCATGCCGAAGGTGATGTTCTCCTGCACGGTCTTGGTCGGATAGAGCGCGTAGGACTGGAACACCATGGCGATGTTGCGGTCCTTCGGCGGTACGTCATTGACCAGCGCGTCGCCGATCCGGATCTCGCCGCTGGTCAGCGTCTCGAGCCCGGCAATCAGGTTGAGGAGCGTGGACTTTCCGCAACCCGAAGGCCCGACAAGCACGACGAACTCGCCGTCATCAAGGTCGATGCTCACGCCCTTGATGATCTCGGCCGTACCGAATTTCTTCCAGACGTCCCGCAGTTCTACTTTTGCCATCTCATCACCCTTTCACGGCACCTGCGGCCAGACCGCGCACGAAGTATTTTCCCGCCACGATGTAGACGAGCAGGGTCGGCAGGGCCGCGATGATCGCCGCCGCCATGTCGACATTGTATTCCTTCACGCCGGTGCTCGACGCGACGATGTTGTTGAGCGCCACGGTCACCGGATTGCTGTCCCCGACCGTGAAGGCCACGCCGAACAGAAAGTCGTTCCAGATCTGCGTGAACTGCCAGATGACGGCGACGACGATGGTCGGCAGCGACATGGGCAAGAGCAGGGTGAAGAAGATGCGGAAGAAGCCGGCTCCGTCGATCTTTGCCGCATGAACGATTCCGTCCGATACGCTGACGAAGAAATTGCGGAAGAACAGCGTGGTGAAGGAAAGGCCGTAGACGGTGTGGACCAGGATCAGGCCGTAGACGCTGCCGGCCAGGCCGAAATAGCCGAGCATGCGGGCCATGGGAAGCAGCACGACCTGGAAGGGGATGAAGGAGCCGAACAACATCAGCGCAAAGATGATGTCGGCGCCGGGGAACTTCCACTTGGTCAGCGCGTAGCCGTTGAGCGCGCCGAGCAGGGTGGAGATGGCGACCGCCGGGACGACCATCAGGATGGAGTTCATGAAATAGGGCTGCAGCCCCGTGCAGCGCACGCCGACGCAAGCCGAACTCCAGGCCTTTTCCCAGGCAGCGAAGGTCACCTCCTTCGGCAGGCTGATCAGCGACGACGTGCGGATCTCTTCGAGCGATTTCAACGAGGTCGAGATCATGACGAAGAGCGGCATGAGATAGTAGAGACAGAAGAGCCCGAGGATGGCGAAGAGCAGCAGGCGCAGCAGCGTGTTCTTCAGGCCCCGGGGCCGGACAATGCCGGAGATGGCGGCTCCGCTCATTTCGCCGGCCTCCTCAGTTCCGAATAGAGATAGGGGATGAAGATCGCCGTCACGGTGACCAGCATCATGACCGCACTTGCGGCCGCCGTGCCGAGTTCGCTGCGCTGGAAGGCGAAGGAATACATGAAGGTCGCCGGCATGTCGGTCGCATAGCCCGGTCCACCGCCGGTCAGCGCCATGACCAGGTCGAAGCTCTTGATTGCCAGGTGCGCGAGAACCACGAAGGCGGAGAAGAAGACCGGCCTGACGATCGGCAGGATGATGCTCCAGTAGGTCCGGAACGGGCCTGCGCCGTCGATCGCCGCAGCCTTGATGATCTCGTCGTCGACCGACCGCAGGCCGGCGAGAAACAGCGCCATGACATAGCCGGAGGATTGCCAGACGCCGGCTATGACGACGGTGTAGATCGCCATGTTCGGATCGACGAGCCAGTCGAAATTGAAATCGGGAAAGCCCCAGCCCTGGATGATCTTCTCGATGCCGAGCGTCGGGTTGAGGATCCATTTCCACGCGGTGCCTGTGACGATGAACGACAGCGCCATGGGGTAGAGATAGATGGTGCGGATCATGCCTTCGGCACGAATTCGCTGGTCGAGCAGGATCGCCAGGAACAGGCCGATCACCATGCAGCAGACCATGAACAGGCTAGTGAAGATGAACAGGTTCTCGATCGCGACGAACCAGCGTGGCGTGGTCCACAGCCGCTCGTACTGGGCGAGGCCGATCAGCGTGTAGTTTGGCATGACGCCGGATTTGGTGAAGGAGATGTAGACCGTCCAGGCGATGAAGCCGTAGACGAACACCAGGCTCGCGGCAAACATCGGTGACACGACGATCTGCGGCAGCCATCGCTCGAAAAAGCGATCGAGCGCGATTCGTCGGCTTTTGGTGTTCATTTCACAACTCCTCCCGGCCTTGTCTTCATCCCCATTCGCGATTCTGCGCCGCGCCAAAGGGAACCACCGGAGTCCGGCTTGGCCGTACACCGGTGGTCATCGATCGAAGAAATGCCTTACTGGGCGCGCTTCACCGCTTCACCCATCGCCTTGGCCGCGTCGGCCGAACTCATCTCCGAATTGAAGAAGTTGGTGACGACGTCGAGGAATTCGCCGCGCACGGTGCGCGGAACCGCCATTTCATGGGCCATGGACGGAACGAAGGTGTTGTTCTTCACGGCTGCGGTCATGTCCTCGTAGGACTTGAGGGCGCAGCTATCGAACTTGTCCAGCTTGATGTCGGTGCGGGCAGGAATGGAGCCCTTGGCCAGGTTGAAGGTCTCCTGGAACTCTGGCGACATGATCAGGCTCGCGAGTACCTTCTGGCCTTCGATCCGGTCATCGCCGGCAACCTTGAAGAAGGCGAAGCTGTCGGTGTTGAAGCTGTAGCCGTTGCCGGGGGTCGGGGCGCAGATGAAGTCCTTGCCCGGCACCTTGCCTGCGGCCAGGAACTCACCCTTGGCCCAGTCGCCCATGATCTGGAAGCCGGCTTCGCCATTCATGACCATGGCGGTTGCGAGGTTCCAGTCACGGCCGGAAAAGCCCGGATCGACATAGCCGCGCAGCTTGCGCAACTGGTCGAAGACCTTGACCATGGTGTCGCCGGTCAGCGCTTCCTGGTCGAGTTCGATCAGCGCCTTGCGATAGAAGTCGGCTCCCATGCTCAGCACGATCGTTTCGAAGACTGTCGCGTCCTGCCAGGGCTGGCCGCCATGGGCGAGCGGGGTGATGCCCGCGGCCTTCAGCTTGTCCGCGACCGCGTTGAACTCGTCCCAGGTCTTCGGTACCTCGGCGCCGACCTTGGCGAGCACGGCGGGATTGATCCACATCCAGTCGATGCGGTGGACGTTCACCGGGGCGGCAACGTATTTGCCCTGGTATTTCATGATTTCAGCCAGGGACGGCGGCAGGACATCGTCCCATTTCTCCGCCTTGGCTACATCCTCGACATCGGCGAGGCCACCCTGATCGGCCCATTCCTGAATACCGGGGCCTTTCAGCTGCACGGCGGCCGGTGGGTTTCCGGCCATCACGCGGGCGCGAAGCGCGGTCATCGCGGCATCGCCGCCGCCGCCGGCGATCGGCGAGTCTTCCCACTTGCCGCCCTGCTTCTCGAAGGCTTCCTTGAGCGTTCCGACGGCCTTCGCCTCGCCGCCCGAGGTCCACCAGTGAAGAACTTCCACGGTGCCGCCCGCATGGCCGGTCGCAGGAAGCATGAAGAGGGAAACGACGGTGGCAGTCAAAATGGATTTCAAGTTACGCATGGCATCCTCCCGATTATTGCGGACGCAAGGGTCCGATTGCCGAATGGCATTTTGGAAAAGGCTACTTGTTCTGCGTAGAAACCCGCGGTCGCCAATATGCGCGCTTTGCGGGCATGCGAACGATATCACGATACGACGATATGGGCCGCATGTTTTGACACCGATCAATCGGTGCGGGAGATTTCGCCCGCACCGCTTCTGCTTGTCGCCGGCTGTCAGCCGCGGTCGGTCTTGGTCTTTTCGGCCTCTGCGACGATCTGTTTCACGGCGATGAAGCTGTCCGGGCTCACCGACATCGAGTCGATGCCGCATTCGACCAGGAATTCCGCAAATTCCGGATGGTCGCTGGGCGCCTGGCCGCAAAGGCCGATCTTGGCACCCGCCTTGTTGGCCTCGGATATCACCTTCTCGATCATCCATTTGACCGCCTCGTCCTGTTCGTCGAACAGATCGGCCAGTTCGCCGGAATCGCGGTCGACGCCAAGGGTGAGCTGGGTGAGGTCGTTCGAGCCGATCGAGAAGCCGTCAAAACGGTCGGCAAACTTGGCCGCCAGGATGACGTTCGAGGGGATCTCGCACATCACATAAACCTGGAGGCCGTTCTCGCCGCGCCTCAGGCCGTTCTCTGCCATGACGCCGAGCACCTTGTCGGCTTCGCCGACCGAGCGGCAGAAGGGGATCATGACGATCACATTGGTGAACCCCATCTCGTCGCGCAGCCGCTTGATCGCCTGGCATTCGAGCGCAAAGCCATTGCGATAGCGAGGCGAGTAGTAGCGCGAGGCGCCGCGAAAGCCGATCATCGGGTTTTCTTCCGCCGGCTCGAATTCAGCGCCGCCGACGAGACCGGCATATTCATTGGTCTTGAAGTCGCTCATGCGCACGATGACCGGCTTTGGGTAGACGGCGGCAGCAAGTCTTCCCAGGCCCAGGGCAAGCTTGTCGACGAAATAGTCCGGCTTGTTGTCATATCCAGCGGTCAGCGCGGCGATCTCGGCCTTGGCTTTCTCGTCCTTCAGCGTGTCGAAATGAACGAGCGCCATGGGATGGACGCGGATCGCGTTCGATACGACGAACTCCATGCGGGCAAGACCGATGCCATCGGCCGGCAGGCGCCACCAGCGGAAGGCCGAACCCGGATTGGCGAGGTTCAGCATGACCTTGGTCTTGGTTTCCGGCAGGTCGGTGACGTCGAGTTCCTCGACCGAAAAATCGGCGATATCCTGATAGATGAAGCCTTCGTCGCCCTCGGCACACGAGATGGTCACGTCCTGACCGGTATGCAGGATTTCCGTGGCATTGCCGGTGCCGACGACGGCGGGCAGGCCGAGTTCGCGGCTGACGATCGCGGCATGCGAGGTGCGCCCGCCATGGTCGGTGACGATGGCTGCGGCGCGCTTCATGATAGGGACCCAGTCAGGGTCGGTGGTCTGGGTGACGAGAATGGAGCCGTCCACGAACTTCTCGATGTCCTTGGCGGTTTCGATCAGGCAAACCTGACCGCTGGCGATCGCATCGCCGATCGACAGGCCCTTGGTGAGCAGCTTGCCCTTGTTGTGGATGGTGTAGGATTTGAAGATGCCGACATCACGCCGCGCCTGAACCGTTTCCGGGCGGGCCTGCACGATGTACATGTCGCCGGTATTGCCGTCGCGCGCCCACTCCATGTCCATCGGGCAGCCGTAATGCTGTTCGATGGTCGCCGCCCAGCGTGCAAGCTCGACGATTTCCGGGTCGCTCAGCACCCAGGCCGCGCGCTCGGCCTTGGAGGTGGGCACGTTGCGGGTCGGCTTGTCGCCGACCGCGTAGATCATCTTGATGTCCTTGGCGCCCTTCTTCTTCTCGATGATCGGCGAGAGCGCCTTGTTGTCGAGCAGCGGCTTGAAGACCTGATATTCATCCGGGTCCACGGTGCCCTGGACGACGTTTTCACCCAAGCCCCAGGCCGCATTGATCAGCACGACCTTGTCGAAACCGGTCTCTGTGTCGATCGAAAACATCACGCCCGAGCCGCCGATGTCGGAGCGCACCATCTGCTGCACGCCGATCGACAGCGCCACCTTCATGTGGTCGAAGCCCTTGGTCTTGCGATAGCTGATGGCACGGTCGGTGAAGAGCGAGGCATAGCAGCGGCGGCAGGCATCGATCAGTGCCGTCTCGCCCTTGATGTTGAGGAAGGTTTCCTGCTGGCCGGCAAAGCTGGCATCCGGAAGATCCTCGGCCGTCGCGCTCGATCGTACCGCGACTTCAACTTCGTCCACGCCGGCCCGCTTCGACAACTCGCGATAGGCCGCACGGATCGCCGTTTCGATGTCTGCCGGCCAGTCGCCCTTGAGGAATATGTTGCGGATGGCCTCTCCGGTCTCGGCGAGCGTCGCCTTGCCGGCTTCCCATTGCGCGAGGAAGGAAGTCATCCGTTCCCTGAGCGCATTCGCTGCGACGTAGCTCCAATAGGCGTCGGAGGTGGTGGCGAAACCCGGGGGCACGCGAATGCCTCCGGCGGCCAGGGTCTGCACCATTTCGCCCAGCGAGGCGTTCTTGCCGCCGACGCGTGGGACGTCGTGGCGTCCCAGTGTTTCAAACCATGCGATGGACTGCTGCACTGTAGACATGGAAACCCTCCCGGATGGTGTTCTTGATGTCGTGTCGCTCGGAGCGATTGTAATGTTATCGAGAATAACCACCGCAATGTCACGGTGCTTTGACAATGATCAAAGAGCAGGGCGAATGCGGTCGCTGGCGCAACGTACGCGATGATTGAGCCTGCGTCCCCGCCGGGCTTCAATCAAATTCTGTTTTCAGCGGTATTCATTCCCATGTCTCATCAAAGGAACGGCATGATTCATGCGGGTCGATTTTCTCGGCCTTGAGGCCTTTTTGCGCATTGCCGAGCGCGGCAGCTTTCACCGGGCCGCGGCCCATCTAAACCTGTCGCAGACGGCGCTCAGCCACCGGATCAAGAAGCGGGAGGACGATCTCGGCCTGAAGCTCCTGGCCCGCACGACACGTCAGGTGACCCTGACGCCGACCGGGGTGGAGTTGCTGCCGGATCGCCCTCGAAGCAAGCCGGTCGACCGATATCGTCGCCGTGCCGATCCGCAATCCTTCGGTCGTGCGGACGATCGGCATCATCACGCGGAAGGGCATTCCGCTAAGCCCGCCGGCCGAAGCGCTCTACGCGCTGGTGGTGCGCGAGTTTCGCCAGGAGAAGTCGGCCAAGGTCCCGCGCAAGATGGCAGGCCGAGAGCAATCGGGCACCTGATTCCCAAGGGAGGGGCGGCGGGTCCGGTTCGGTCCGTATCGACCTGAGCCGTCGTCCGTTGGTGCATAAATCTCGTGTGCGATTGTCAACTTTTTCGAATGCTGCGCAGGTTATTACTTGTCAAAATAACTCAAGTTTAATATCGAAGAAGCATTCCAGCGCATTGCCAGGGGCTTCGCGCCGGATGGCGGCGTGCCGTGTCTCCAATGCCTGTTGTCAGAAAAGGAACTCCCAGTGTTTCGTCGTCATTCGGGACCTTCCACCGCAAGTCTCGCCCTGGCAGTCTCTCTTGCCTTCGTCTCCAGTGCCGCATTCGCGCAGGAAACTTTGCCCACCACTGCCTCGCCGGTCACTGAGGCGACGACGACGGCCCTCGAAGCTGCCCCATCCGGCGCACCGGCCGTAGGTGACGCAGCAACTCCCATGTCAGTCGCAACAGAGGCGCTCGTCGGACTGCCCGAGGGCGCAGAGAACGCGCGCGTTGACCTGCCGCACAACCTCTCGCCGCTCGGCATGTTCCTGGCTGCCGATTGGGTGGTCAAAGGGGTGATGCTGTCCCTTGCCTTTGCGTCGCTCGCCACATGGACAGTCTGGCTCGCCAAGACGCTGCAGCTCGCCGGCGCCCGGATCCGCGCGACCCGCGGGCTGAAGGCGATCACGGAGGCCCACACGCTGGAGGCTGCCTCTGGCCGCATGGCGCGCCAAGGCGGTGTGGTCGTATCGATGCTGCGCAGTGCCAGCGCGGAAATCCGTCTGTCGGACGCCGCCATCGCCCATGTTGGTGGCGAAGGTGTGAAGGAACGCGTCGCCTCGGCCCTCGCCCGCATCGAGGTTCGTGCCGGCCGCCAGATTGCCAAGGGAACCGGTATGCTCGCGACGATCGGTTCGACAGCGCCTTTCGTCGGGCTGTTCGGCACGGTCTGGGGCATCATGAACGCCTTCATCGGCATTTCGGAGTCCCAGACGACCAACCTTGCCGTCGTCGCGCCCGGCATCGCCGAAGCGCTGCTCGCCACTGCCATCGGCCTGGTTGCCGCCATCCCGGCGGTCATCATCTACAATGTCTTTGCCCGCTCGGTCACCGGCTACCGGCAATTGCTTGGGGATGCGGCCGCGGGGATCGAACGGCTGGTCAGTCGCGATCTCGACTATCGGAGGGTGCCGAATGGCGTGCTGGCCACGTCCTTGCCGCTGGCTGCGGAGTAACGGACATGGCCGGCGGCATACGGGAAAATCACTCCGGCGACGATCTCGCGGAAAATCATGAGATCAATGTCACGCCCTTCATCGATGTCATTCTGGTGCTGCTGATCATCTTCATGGTGGCAGCGCCGCTCGCGACCGTTGATGTCAGTGTCGATCTTCCGGCTTCGACAGCGAAGCCCACGGAGCGTCCAGACGAGCCAGTCTATGTCACCCTGAAGGAGGACATGAGCCTTTCGCTCGGCAACGAGACTGCGGCCCGCGAGACGCTCGGTTCGGATCTCGATCGGCTGACCGAGGGCAACAAGGAGGCCCGGATCTTCCTGCGCGCCGACAAGGCCGTGGACTATGGCGCCTTCATGGAGGTGATCAACCTGCTGCGGGATGCCGGCTATCTGAAGATTGCGCTGGTGGGGCTCGAGGCCCTGCCTTCCGCGCAGGTTTCGACCCAGCCGGCGGAGTCCGGGACCGGGGTGCGGCCGTGAGTCGGGTCCCGCTGCAACGTTCCCCGGGCCGGGCGTTCGGCGAGCTGCTGTTGTGGACGACTGCGGCTCTCTGCGTCGCAGCTGTCCATGCCGGGGCTGTGGCGCTGCTGATGCAGGAGCCGGACATGGTGGCCGAGGACGCCGCCCCTCCGGCGGTGATCATGATCGAACTTGCCCCTGAACCGGTTGCCGAGGTGACGCAGGAGGAGCAGATCGTCCCCGATCAGGTCGATGCCGAGGAGATCAAGACGGCCTCGCACGAGCCGGCGCCCGAGCCTGCCGAGGAACCTCTGCCCGAACCCATGCCGCAGCCCATCCCCGAACCGCCCGTCGAGGAGGTGGTCGAAAAGGTGCCGGAGCCCGTCATCGAACCGCCCCCGATGGTTCCCGAACCCTTGCCGGAGCCGGTCGAGGAGATCAACCCGATCGAGCAAATGGTGATGGCGCAGCTGGAGAACGTGGCGGTTCCGATCCCCGTTGGGCGGCCACCGCCGCCCAAACCGGTCAAGGAAAAGTCGAAGAAGGCGCCGGAAAAGAAGAGGGCGGAGAAGCCCAGGACGCCACCTCCGCCGGCATCCCAAGCCGCGCGCAAGGCCAAGGTCGAGGTCGCCCAGTCCGACCGCACGGCGGCGAAGGTGACAAGCACCGGCGGTGGACGCAATGTCAGTCCCGCCAAATGGCAGTCGCGTCTGATGTCGCATCTGGAGCGCCGCAAGCGCTATCCGTCCGAGGCGCGCAGCAATCGCGAGGAAGGCATCGTCTACGTGCGGTTCCGCATCGACGACGGTGGCAATGTGCTTTCGGTGTCGCTGTCGCGCTCGTCAGGTCATTCGAGCCTCGATCAGGCGGTGCTGGACATGGTGCGCCGGGCTTCTCCCGTTCCGGCCCCGCCGCCGGGTGTCAGCAAGACAATCACCGCGCCGGTGCGCTTCAACATTCGCTAGCGTCTAGGTGAGGTGTGATTCGATTGCCGCCAGCACCGTCTCGATCGGGCCGGCGCTATCGATGCGGCTCCAGCGCATCGGTCCCAAATCTTTGGCCAGCTGCGCTTGCAGTACGTCGACCGTCGCGTCGGACTGGCCTTGCGGTCTCGACCGGACCCTTGCCATCAACAGTGAAGAATCGGCCTCCAGCCAGATGCCGGTGAACGGCACGCCAAGTTCTTCGGCGAGCGACTGGATCGTGTCGCGATCTTCCGGACGGTCAAAGACCGCATCGACGAGCACGGCTCCCCCACCGGAGAGGATGAGGCGCGCGCGATCCGCGAGTTCCTTGTAGACCTTGCGGGAGATCTCCGGGCGATAGGCCTCAAGCGGCAGGCGCTCATCGGGAGCCACGCCGAACATAGCCTTGCGGATACGGTCGCTTTCCAGGATGCGGGCTCCCGGCGGTCCTGCCAGCCGCGGCGCGAGCGCATCGGCAAGCGTGGACTTGCCGGAACCGCTCAAGCCGCCGATGGCCACGAGCCGTGGCGCGCTTGGAAACAGCAGCGATGCGGCGAATTCGAAATAGGCCTTGGCGCTCTGGGCCAAAGGACCCTCCGCATCAGCGCCTTCCTCGATCTGCGTGCCGGTCACGTGGGCCCGCACGGCTGCCCGAACCGCCATGAAAAAGGGCAGGAGGACAAAGCCGTCGTCGTCCCGGCTGATGTCGAGATAGCGATTGGCCACCACATTGGCGAAATCGGCGAAACCGCGTTGCCAGAGATCCATCAGCAGGAAGGCGAGGTCATAGAGCACGTCGACCGTTGCGATCTGGTCGTTGAAGTCGATGCAGTCGAACATGCGGGGCCCGGCCGGGCCCATGAACAGGTTTCTCAGGTGCAGGTCGCCGTGGCAGAGCCGAACCTTGTCCTCGGTTTCCCGCCGATCCATCAAGGCGACGTGGTCGGCCCAGGAGCGTCGGAACGCATCGGTCAGATGTCGGACGGAATCCTCTGCAAACACATGGCTGGTCGCGAAACCCGCTTCGTTGATGCCGAGCACGCCAGCCATGTTGGCCGAGCCGCTGCCGGCGTGAACAACCGGGGCGGAGGTGTGGACCGCTGCGATCATGGCCGCAGTCTGGCGCATCAGGGGCGCATTCAACCTGCCTTCCGTTGCCATGCGGTCGAACAGGTCGTGCTGGGCAAACCGGTTCATCTCGACGACCACGTCCACCGCCTCGCCCGTGCCGTCGAAGGCCAATCGCCCGTCCGCCTCGCGGGTGATGCGGCGGATGCCGAGATAGAGGTCGGGTGTGGCGCGGCTGTTGAGCTCGACCTCGCGCCGGCAGAAGTGCAGGCGCAGATCATAGGTCGAGAAATCGACATAGGGCAGTTTGACCGCACGCTTGAGCTTGTAGGCGCGGCCATCGATCAGGAAGACCAGCGAGATGTGGGTTTCGATGATCTTCACCGCGCCCGTTTCGCCGTAGGTCTCCGGGGCGCTCAGAAAGGCGATCGCCGCCGACTGATCGTGAATGTCCATTCGCTCGCCTCGAAATGCCGCCAGATCACACGCGGCACCTTGGCCGATTCCGCAAGCGAAGGCCAGTGCGACCCGTCAAACCTTGGTCTGAGGCGCTTGAAATTTCATGCAAAATTCAAAAAGGAAAGGCCACGCTGTCCCTTTGAACCGCGTGGCCTTCAATTGGATCGGCTGATCGTTGATCAGCCCACGTCGAACTTCACGCCCTGGGCGAGCGGCAGGGTCTTGCCGAAGTTCACCGTGTTGGTGGCGCGGCGCATATAGGCCTTCCAGGCGTCGGAGCCGGATTCGCGACCGCCACCGGTTTCCTTTTCGCCACCGAAGGCGCCGCCGATTTCAGCACCGGACGGGCCGATGTTGACGTTGGCGATCCCGCAATCCGAGCCGCGGTCCGACACGAAGGCTTCCGCCTCGCGCAGGTCGTTGGTGAAGATCGACGACGACAGGCCCTGGGGAACGTCGTTGTTCAGCGCCAGCGCTTCGTCGAAGTCCTTGTACTTCATCACGTAGAGGATCGGCGCGAAGGTCTCCTCGACGACCGGGCCGGTCTGGGCCGGCATTTCGACGAGCGCGGGACGAACGTAGAAGGCTTCCGCAGCATCGCCTGCGTTCACCCGTTCGCCACCGGCAACCTTGCCGCCGGCCGCCTTGGCGGCATCCAGGGCATGCTGCATGCGGTCGAAGGCACCCTTGTCGATCAGCGGGCCGATCAGGTTGCCGGCTTCCAACGGATTGCCGATGGTAACGGAACCGTAGGCCTTGATCAGGCGCGGAACGAGCGTGTCGTAGACGCTTTCATGGACGAAGAGGCGACGCAGCGAGGTGCAGCGCTGTCCGGCGGTGCCCATGGCAGCGAAGGCGACGCCGCGCAGCGTCAGGTCGAGGTCGGCGGTCGGGCCGACGATCGCCGCATTGTTACCGCCGAGCTCGAGGATCGAGCGGCCGAAACGGGTGGCGACGCGCGGGCCGACGGTGCGGCCCATGGCGGTCGAGCCGGTTGCGGAGATCAGCGGAACCTTCGGATGGTCGACGAGGACTTCGCCGATGTCGCGGCCGCCGATCAGCAGGGTCGACAGGTTGGCAGGCGCCTTGCCGCCATCGGCGACGTAGCGGCTGACGGCCTTTTCGAAGATCGCCTGGGTGGCGATGGCGGTGAGCGGGGTCTTTTCCGACGGCTTCCAGATGGTGGAGTTGCCGCAGACCAGCGCCAGCGCCGAGTTCCAGGCCCAGACGGCGACCGGGAAGTTGAAGGCCGAGATGATGCCGGTGACGCCGAGCGGATGCCAGGTTTCCATCATGCGGTGCTCGGCGCGTTCGGTGGCGATCGTCAGGCCGTAGAGCTGACGCGACAGGCCGACGGCGAAATCGCAGATGTCGATCATTTCCTGGACTTCGCCGAGACCTTCCGAGGTGATCTTGCCGACTTCGATGGAGACCAGACGGCCGAGGTCGGCCTTGGCGGTGCGCAGTTCTTCGCCGAGCAGGCGGATCAGTTCGCCACGCTTGGGCGCCGGGACGAGGCGCCATTCGAGGAAAGCCTGATGGGCGGCGCCGATGGCGGTCTTGGTGTCGGCGGCATTGATCTCGGCAACGGCGGCGATCTTCTCGCCGTTGATCGGCGAGCGGACGGACAGCGTGCCACCGGCGAGGCTGGCGGCGGGCACGCCGAGGCGGCCCATGATGGCGGCCACTTCGGCCGTGAAGTTCAGGTTGGCAAGGGTCATGGTGTTCCTTCCAGTGATTTCGGATTGTCCGTTATCGGTTGTCTTCGAGTGCGTCTTCTTCAGAAGCGCGCCCCGGTGAAATGGGCGATCTGGGCGCCAGCCTCGTAGTAGGCGCCCTTCAGGTTGCGAAGCGGAGCTTCAACGACGTCTCTGACCGGCAGCGGCAGATCCGCTTCCGAGAGTTCGCCGAGGATATGGCGAGCCAGTGTCTTACCGAAAACCGTCCCCGGCGCAATGCCGCGGCCGTTATAGCCGGAAAAGCCCACGACATTCGGCGCGAACTTGTGGAAACGCGGGATGGCGTCGTCGGTCATGCCGATGCGGCCATACCATTCGGTTTCGAATTCGACATTGTCGAGATCGGGGAAGAGCTTCTTCAGCGCTCGCTTGGCCCAGGAACGGTGGACCGGAAGGCCCGTGTTGCGAAGGGCGCCGCAGCTGCCGAAGACCAGCCGGCCCGCCCGGTCCATGCGGAAGGAGGAAAGCACTTCCTTCGTGTCCCAGCAGCCCTCGCGGTCCGGCAGGATTTTCTTCAGCTGTTCGGCGGAGAGCGGCTTGGTGGCGAAGTTGAAATAGGGGAGCAGCACCTGTTCGTTGCGCACCGCTTCCCACGGGCCGGTCGAATAGTATTCGGAGGCGACGATGATCCAGTCGGCCGACACCGAACCGTTTGCCGTCTTCACCACCCAGCGGCTGCCATTGCGTTCCGTCGAGACGGCGGCGCTGCCGGTATGGATCTTCGCACCGGCAGCGATCGCTGCCTTGGCGAGCCCCCGAACATAGGCCAGCGGCTGGAGCGTTCCGGCGCGCATGTCGAGCAGCGCTCCGGCATAGGCCGACGTGCCGATCCGCTTCGCCGTCTCCTCGGCCGACAGGATACGCACATCGGCACCCCGCGCTGCCCACTGGCTGCAACGTTCCTTGATTTCCTCGAGGCCGGCTTTTCCCACGGCGCAGTGCAGCGTGCCGTTCTTCTCCAGCTCGCAGGCGATCTCATGCTTTTCGATGAGGGCCCGCACCAGGAGCGGCGCATTGCCGAGCAGGTCGAGAACGCGCTCGCCATAGACCGGACCGAGCACCCCGGGAATCTCCGACGGCATGACCCACATGCCGCCGTTGATCAGGCCGACATTGCGTCCGGCTCCGCCGAAACCGATCTCGGTCGCTTCGAGCAGGACCACCTTGGTTCCGGCCTCGGCAAGGTGCAGCGCTGCGGAAATGCCGGTATAGCCGCCGCCGACGATGACGACGTCAGCCTCGACCGGGCCCGAAAGCGGCGGCGTCACGGGTGCGGCCGGGGCGGTCTTTTCCCACAGGCCGTGGGAGCGGGGATCGTTCAGCATAGGGCTTTCCTTCAGGGTGGTCGCGGGAGACGGCCGAAAAGACGTGTCGTTTGCGGTGACGGGCGATCGCGGCTGGCTTTTGCGCTACGGCAGCGCCAAAGGCGTCCTTCGCTCGCATCATTCCGAAACGTAAAGTCTTGCGAAATCTAGAAGACGAATCTAACCCGTTCCAACGATAATTTCTCAAGAGTTCATTCCGTCGAGGTATAACATGCTCCCGGCCCGGCGCTTCCTTCCGTCGCTTTCACTGCTCGCCGCCTTCGAGGCCGCGGCTCGAACCGGCAGCATAACGGCTGCGGCGCGCGAACTCGACCTGACGCAGAGCGCAGTGAGCCGCCAGATCAAGGCTCTGGAGGACCAGCTGGGCGTCGAGCTTTTCCTGCGGGAACGCCAGACCATCCGCCTCACCGTGGCCGGCGACGGTTATGCCCGGGAAATCCGGGAAGCGCTGAGGCGCATTTCCAGCGCCTCGCTCAATCTGCGGGCCAATCCGCATGGCGGCACGCTGAACCTCGCCGTTCTTCCGACCTTCGGGGCACAATGGCTCGCACCACGGCTGGCCCGTTTTCTCGCGGACAATCCGGGCATTACCATCAATCTCATCACCCGCCTGTCGCCCTTCGATTTCCGGCTGGATTCCATCGACGCGGCGATCCATTTCGGCGAACCGGTGTGGCCCGGCGCGGAGCTCGCCCTGCTGATGGGCGAGACGACGGTTCCCGCCTGCAGCCCGGCGTTCAAGGCGGCGCACAGGCTCGAAAGGCCGGCCGACATCCTCGATGTGCCGCTGCTGCATCTGACAACCCGGCCGGATGCCTGGGAAAAGTGGCTGACTGCCAATGGCGTGGTGTTTGAGTCCATTCACGGCATGCTGTTTGACCAGTTCGCCGCAGCCTCTCAGGCCGCGATCGGCGGGCTCGGTGTGGCCCTTTTGCCGATCTTCCTGTTTCGCGAGGAACTGGCGCGGGGCGATCTCGTCCCGGCGATCGATCGAGAGGTCGAGAGCGAAGGGCGCTACTATCTGGCCTTCACCCGTGAGCGGGCCGCCTATCCACCGCTTGTTGCGTTTCGCAAATGGATCCTTGAGGAAGCGGCGCAGGAGCGGTCCGGGTCCGGCGAAGCCGGCTGATAGCGTCCGTCAGAGCGTTCGGCTCGCGGCCAGAACGGCGGCAAAACCGAGATGGGTCAGGTGATGAAGCGTCTGGTCCGTGCCGAGCAGCCACCAGAAGCCGGTCTTGGCGGCGTCGAGGCCGAGCCGGGACTGGAGAACCGCCTTCGCCCGGTCGATGGCGAAATGTACGAGGAAGTCGACGAGACCGATCCAGGCAAGAGACGGCGCGACGACGGAAAAGATCAGGCCCGTCATCGCCCCGTGCAGTCCGGCGTGCAGGGTCAGCGGCAGGAGCCAGGCCTTGCGGTGCTGCTTGCCGACGGCGATCCACCGCGTCTGCAGGACGAAATCGGCGGCGAGGTGCTTCAGCAGGAACAGCGCGATGCCCCACATTATCCAAGGGGTGGAGATCGTATCGGGCAGGCTCGGCATTTCGTTTCCTTCAACCAGGATGCTGTCTGGGAGGAGCATAGACACTCCCCGGAACAGCTGTGAAGGCGACTTGTGTGGAGCTTCGGTTTGCCATTTGTGAAGCGTTTACAACATCTGAAAAGTTGAACGTCCGGCGTTATGTTGAATTAAGCACCTTGCCGTAGCCCATTCTGGCTCACCAGCCATCGGAAAGCACCTTTTCCAGCATGGCGGCGAAGAAGTCGGCGCTGTCCCGGGACAGGCAGAGCGGTGGCTTTATTTTCAAAACGTTAAGATGGTCGCCTGTCGGTTGCATGATGACGCCGAGATCAAGCAGCCGGTCGCAGATTGCCGCCGTCTCCTCGGTGGCAGGCTCCAGCGTCTCGCGGTCGCGGACGAATTCGAGGCCGAGATAGAGCCCCATGCCATGGACCGCGCCGACCAGCGGGAAGCGCTGGCCGAGGGCTTCGAGCCGGGATTTCAGATAGTCGCCCGTTTCCCGGGCATTCTCCTGCAAGCCTTCGTCGCGCATGATGTCGAGCACCGTCATGCCGACCACGCAACTGACCGGGCTGCCGCCGGCCGAGGAGAAGAAGTAACCCTCGTTCTCCAGCGCGTCGGCGATCTCTCGGCGGGTAATGACCGCGCCGAGCGGCTGGCCATTGCCCATGCCCTTGGCAACGGTGATGATGTCCGGCACCACGCCCTGCTCTTCGAAACCCCAGAAGAAATGGCCGAGGCGTCCGTAACCGACCTGCACCTCGTCGGCGATGCAGACGCCGCCGCGCGCGCGGATCATGCCGTAAACCTCGTCGAGGTAGCCGGGCGGCAGCGGAATGCCGCCGGCATTGCCGTAGACGCTCTCGCAGATGAATCCGCCAAGGCTTTCGCCCGCTTCCTCGATCGCGTCCAGTGCCTTGGCGACGCTTGCCACATAATCCGCGGTCGATGCGGCGCCGCGGAAGGGGCCGCGATAGGTATTGGGCGCGGTCACCGGGTGGACCCATCCGGGGCGGGTTTCGAGCGCGCGCGGGTTGTCGGCGATCGAGGTGGAGACGGCGTCGCTCGCCACGGTCCAGCCGTGATAGGCCTCGAGCAGGCTGACGATGTTGTGCGATCCGCTCTTTGCCCAGGCCAGGCGAAGGGCAAGGTCGACGGCTTCCGAGCCGCTGTTGACGAGAAAGACCGTATCGAGCCCTTCGGGCGCTAGCGATGCGAGGCGATCGGAAAATTCCGCGACGGCGGCGTAGTGGAAACGCGAATTGGTGTTGAGCAGCGACCATTGGTGCCCGGCGGCACGCGCCAGCCGAGGGTGGCCATGGCCGACGATGGAGACGTTGTTGACCATGTCGAGGTAGGACCGGCCAGTGACGGAGAACATGTGCTCCTTCCAGCCACGCTCGATCTGCGGCGGGTCGGCGTAATAGTTCTTCTGCGGTTTGGCGAAGCTCTTCTTGCGCTTGGCGAGCAGGGCGGCACTCTGCGGTGCGGGCGCGTCGAGATCCGCGCCGATCAGCGTGGCGGGCGAGGGGCAGAGCCAGCCCCAGACCGTGGCATGAGACGGCCGGGCGAAGAGGGGCGGCACGAGGTCCGGATCCCGGCAGAGCTGAAGCCGCAGGCCGCCGACCGCACCGGCCACGCCGGCAATGGTCCCGATCGGCGTGCCGGCCTCGATCTCTGCGCCTTCTTCCAGCGGGCAATCAATGCCGTCCAGATGCAGCGAGATTTCCGGCGTCGAGAGGATGAGGTGATGCCCGTCCTTGACGACGCGGGCCGAAAACGGTGCGACGGCCGTGGTTGTCGCCGGCAGGCAGACGTCGACATGCAGCGCGAAAGTGGCTGGTGCACGCTCGGACAGTGTCCGGGTGTAGGAAAGCCGGTATTCGCCATAGCGCGTCGAGGAGACCCCCGTCTCGGCGGCGGCGCGGGCCAGAAGCTTCCAGTCTATCTGCGGGTCGGACCAGTTGTCCTCGACAAGCGCGTCGCTCATCACCGAAAGATCGGTGAGGCGCACCATTTCGGGTGTGATCTCGGGGAGAAGTCGTGCGAGTACGCCCGTATCGAACGCCGGGGCACCGTGGCCGACCGCGTCCAGGATTGCGGTTTCCATCAGAGCGAAAGGAACCGAGGTCGCAACCTCGAACATTTCCCGTTCATGGGCGGCGTTGCCCAGGACATAGTCGTTGTTCGGATCGATGGCCAGTTGCTGTTCGGTGCTGGCGACGAGCACACCGGCGCGCGCCACGATTAGCGGCCAGAGTGCCTTCAGTTCCGCCTCGTTGAGCGGGTAGTGTTCCTGGAAGGCGCGGACCGCGGGCAGAATGAAAAACGGGTCGCCATCGGCATGATGCAGGAGCGCGGTGCAGGTGACGGCGAGGTCGGCGACCAGCCAGCCGGTGATGACATCGCCGAAATCGATGACGCCGTCCGGCATCATGCGGCCTTCCCTGTCGGGCCGCGCGACCACGTTGTCGTCGGTGATGTCGTGGTGGATCGCCTGAACCCGAAGCTTTCCGGCGAGCGGCTGGATGCGCTTGACCGCCGTCACCATGGCCTTGGCGATCCGGTCGCGCCGCGCATGGTCCGTCACGGCCTTCAGCAGGTGCAGCGCGACAGGTCCGGCCCGGCGAAGGTCCCACTGCAGTTCACGGTCCAGCCCCGGATGGGAAAAATCCTTGAGACCGAGCGCGATGCGGGCGGTCAGCCCCCCCAGTTCCGCCACGACCTGCGGCGCCAAATACTTGCGCTGCGTCAGCGGTTCGCCGTCGAGATAGGTGAGCAGCCGCACCTGATAGTCTTCGTCATCGATCGTCAGGACGAGGATGTCTTCACCGCCCTCGGCCAGGATGGGTTCGGGGATACGGGGGATGTCTGCAAGGGTGGCCAGGTGACGCATGGCGGCATTCTGGGCGGCTAGCTCGATCGTCGCGTATTCGGCGTGGCAGATCTTCAGGACGTAGAACGCCTCGCCGGTGTCGATGCGGTAATTGCGGTCCTGCTGGCTGCCGAGTTCCTTGAGGTCACCCTCCAGGCCGTAATAGTTCCTGAGAATGCCAGCCGCCTGCTCTGCCGACACGTTCGGACGGGGCAGTTCTGTGCGCTTGAGCAAGGCGGAGTCGGGCATGGGTGTTCTCCCTCGAGAATCATATTGCCGACCTTATCAAAGGTATGACAGCCGTCCATCCCGCGCACCGAAGCGCCCGCCGGGTAAGGCGGGCGCTTTCAGGCATGTTCAGCCCATGCGTTCGGAAGCGTAGGAGCCGGGGCTCGCCGGGAAGACGACGGTCCGGTTGCCGTTGATGAAGGTGCGATGATGGATATGGGCGTGGATCGCCCGCGCCAGCACCTGGCTTTCCACGTCGCGTCCGATCGAGACATAGTCGTCGGCGCTCTGGGCATGGGTGATGCGGGCGACGTCCTGCTCGACGATCGGGCCTTCGTCGAGGTCCGCCGTGACATAGTGGGCGGTGGCGCCGATCAGCTTCACGCCGCGCTCGAAAGCCTGCTTGTAGGGGTTTGCGCCCTTGAAGCTCGGCAGGAAGGAGTGGTGGATGTTGATGATCTTGCCCGACATCTTCTTGCACAGATTGTCGGAGAGGACCTGCATGTAGCGGGCCAGCACGATCAGTTCGGTGCCGGTCTGTTCGACCAGACCGAGAAGCTGCGCTTCCGCCTGCGGCTTGTTATCCTTGGTCACCTTGATGTGGTAGAAGGGAATGTCGTGGTTCACGACCACCTTCTGGTAATCGAAGTGGTTCGAAACCACGCCGACGATCTCGATCGGCAGGGCGCCGATCTTCCAGCGGTAGAGCAGGTCGTTCAGGCAGTGGCCGAAGCGCGACACCATCAGCAGCACCTTCACGCGATGCGCGGCGTCATGGATCTCGCTGATCATGCCGAACTTGTCCGAAATCGGCTTGAAACCCTCGACCAGCTTGTCGAGCTTGATGCCGCCTTCGGAAATGAAGCTGACGCGCATGAAGAATTTGCCGGTGTCGAGATCGTCGAACTGGGAACTGTCGACAATGTTGCAACTCTGCTCGGCCAGATAGCCGGAAATGGCAGCCACGATGCCCCTGGTGGATTTGCAGGATACCGTCAGTACATAGCTCGTCATAGTCTCAACCTTTTCCTCGTCCCGGGGGGTGACGCCGCTGTCTTATCGCAGTCACGACGCGCCGGAAAGATCGGCGTTTCGGTGCGCATTGGCGATGCTCGCTTCACCCATTGGCATCAAGCTTAGGGACAGGGCCGGAAAACTCCGTTCCCATTGCGCCTTTCATCTGCGTATCCCCGTCGTCACCAAAGAGCGCGATGAATGGGCGGCGCGATCGGATCGGTTGACCGGGCGGCGCGGCAGTCATTAACCTGTGGGCACCGAACGCGAAAGGTTACCATGGCTCGCATGTTTCAGTCTTCCTGCCTCTTCGAGCCCTCATCCGAACGCACAAAGCGTGTCGGGACAATGCTTGCCCTCCTCGGCCTCCTGGCAGGGCCGGCACAGGCTGCCGAGCCGTGCTTTCGCGGCATCAACCTGTCGGGCGCCGAGTTCGGCAAGCAGGGCGGTGTCGCGGGCACGGACTATACTTTCCCCTCCGATCAGACGATCGAGTATTTTGCCAAGAAGGGCTTCACCTCGGTTCGACTGCCGTTCCTGTGGGAGCGTCTTCAGCCCCAACTGCGCGGCGAGCTCGAGCCAGGCGAACTGGGCCGGCTGAAAGAGAGCGTCGAAAAGCTGAGGGCGGCCGGGCTGCGGGTTGTCCTCGATCCGCATAACTATGCGCGTTACCACGACGGGGTGATTGGATCGGATACGGTCAGCAGCGACGACTTTGCCGATTTCTGGGGCCGTCTGGCGCGCCAGTTCGCCAATCAGCCGGACATAACCTTCGGCCTGATGAACGAGCCGCATGATATGCCGGCCGAACAATGGCTCGATGCGGCCAATGCCGCTCTGGCGCGGATCCGCGGCGAGCGCGCCGACAATCTCGTCCTCGTTCCGGGCACGGCCTGGACGGGAGCCCACAGCTGGGAAGGCGGTGGCTACGGCACGCCGAACGGCGACGTGATGCTCGGCGTCGTCGATCCCGTCGACAATTTTGCCTACGAGGTGCACCAGTATTTCGACGATGACTTCTCCGGAACCAAGGAGAACTGTAGCCGCGCTGCGGACGGCGTGGCGGCGATCGAGACGTTTTCCCGCTGGCTGCGCGCCAATGGCAAGCGGGGTTACCTCGGCGAGTTCGGCGTGCCGAAGGACGCCGCCTGCGTTGCGGCGCTCGCCGACATGGTCGCCGTGGTCGAGGGGAGCCGCGAACTGTGGGTCGGCTGGGCCTATTGGGTGGCGGGTGACTGGTGGCCGGAAAGCGAAGCGCTCAACATCCAGCCGACTGAGGAGGGCGACCGGGCACAGATCAAGGGGCTTTCGCCGGCGCTCAAGGATTTTTCCGCGTCCGGCTCTTCATGTCCTGCGCTCGAGAGGCCCTGAGCGGCTCCTGCGGATCGGTTCCGGGTTGGCGGAGGCGGCCGGTCGCGAGGTTAGCGTCGACCAGTCGACCCAATGGGCCGTGCCGAGGACGAACCATAGCAGTGCCGCCGTCTTGATCGAAAAGAACGAGTTGCTGATGATCATCAGCAACAGGAGATAGATCAGCACCATGGAATGGAAGGACCAGGCCTTCGCGTCCTTGAACGGGGCGAAGACCAGCGCGGCCCATAGCGCGACGAAGCCGAACAGACCGAACTTGGTCAAGGTGTAGGCCAGGCCGGAGTCGGCGGTGAACTCGTCGGTGGTGGCGATGCCGAGCACGACCGGCAGGTCGAGGCGCGTCAGGATCGCGGCGGTCACCTTGAAGCGCCCGGCGATGTCGTTGGCGCCGCCGTCGGTGCCGGTGGCCAGCCCGTAGACAGCGATGAGGGCCAGCAGCAGAAAGGGCAGCGCCATCCAGACCGGCTTTGCCACCAGCCGGTAGAAGGGCAGCATCAGCGCCATCAGGATGCAGGTGTAGAAGCCAAAGCGGGCATCGGCCAGCACCACCGTGGCGATCGCCGCGGCCATGACGGCAAAGCGATAGCGCATGTTGGTGCGAAAAAGCGCCCAGGCAAAGACAATCGCGCCGAAATTGCCGGCGGAGACAGGTTCCAGGAAGACCGAGGATACGCGGTGCTGGCCGAGGAAGGACAGCAACGTGCGCGGTTCCGGGCGCAGGCCGCTGATGAACAGGCCGCGGGTGGCACCGAACGTATCTTCAAGCGTCAGCGAACCGCGGGCGATGAAATAGCCGAGCACGTTGAAGAAATCGAGATAGAGCTCGGTGAGGAAATATTCGAACAGGCCGAAAGCGAGAACGACGGCGATCGAGATGGTCACCAGGCGGTCGGCGAGCTTGATGTCGCAAACCTGGGTGCCCATGAAATAGAAGCCGATCGGTATCAGGACGTCGCGCACGGCCTTGAGGTCGATCTCGCCGCGCAGGGCGAAGAGCAGCAGCATGTAGCTCAGGAAGAATGCCGAAACGAGATAGAGGTCGATGCGGCGGCTGAGCGCTGCGAGATAGGCGCAGCCGATCAGTGCCATCTCGAACAGCATGACGTGGCTTTCCCGGATCCCCATCACATTGGTGTTGAGAAAGCAGAGGAAGGCGTTGAACGTCAGGCCGCCAAGCACGGCGATGGTGGCGAGCTGGCGGCGCAGGGTATCGAGGGCCGCGCTTGGAACCCGGTCGACGGCGCCATCGCAGGGAGCGGGACTGATATCGGCCGCGGAATGCGCGCTCGTCGGTTTCATGGCCGCGTGTCCCCTGAATCGGAGGTCACCACCGCCCTGCATCACGGCGTCTCGACCAGAATTGTGCCGAGGACCAGATCGCGCGCGTAGCCGACCGTGTCCAGCGTTGCGTCCATGTCGGCGGCCGTGACGGTTGCCGGTTCGACCACGACGATGATGGCATCGGCGCTCTGGATCAGTAGCGGCAGGTGCTCGGCGGCGGCCGTGTGGCAGGCATTGATGACGATCAGGTCGGTGTCCGATTGGCGGGCCTTGTCCACATAGCGCGACAGCGTGGGTCGACCCGGGCGCGAAGGCTGAGCCATTGCCGGAAAACTCTCATACTTCAGAAGATCGGACAGCGGGGCTGCGGCGATGGTCTCGTCCCGGGCAAGGGCGGCCGCGAGGCTTGGCGACGACCCCGAACGCAGGCGGGTCCGGGTCTCCGCGATGGCGCCCGGTGCATAGAGAATTCCGAGGCCCGCGTCGATCAGCGCATGAACGATGTCGGCGACGATGCCGCTTGCCTGCGGGACGTGTCCGGCGGAAATGAACAGGACCGTCGCCGGTTGTTGTCCGGCCGTCGCGTCGCGCAAGGCGCGGGCGGCTTGCCTTATGCCGTCGCCCTGCGGCGCCGGGGCAGCCGGAGCAGGCTTGCGGCCGAAGGCGAACAGCGAGCGCAGGCGTGAGGGCGGTTCTTCCACGACCGGAGATCCCGTGGCGATGCGGGAGATGACGGGAAGGCCTGCCCGCTCGAGTGCCGACTGCTCCGGCTTGCGGACGCCCGAAAGAAGCTCCCTGAGCACCGCAAGCCCGCTGCCGAGCACGGTTCCGAACAGGCCTGCCGCGACCAGGATCATCAGCTTCAGCTTGAGCGACGACTTGGGCATCGGCACGGCCGCGGTGATCACGCGCGAATTATTCATGTTCACGGACTGCTGCTGGGCAAGTTCTTCCGCCCGGCTGAGGAACGTCTTGTAGATGGCGCGGACCGCGTCGGCTTCGCTTTCGAGCTGGCGCATCTTGATCTGCGCCGCGCTGCTGTCGAAGCTCGTCTTGGTCAGGTTCTGCAGCCGATCGGTCAGCGCCTTGGTGTTGGCGGCGGCGCGCTCGTAGTTGACCCGCATCGACTGGCGCACGCGGGCAAGCTCCGCCTCGATCGACTGCTGCATGTTGGCGACCTGGGAATTGATGGCCCTGAGCTGGGGATGGTTGGCGCCGAGATTGGTCGCGAGCTGGGTGCGTTTGTCGAGCAGTTCCGCATAGCGGTCCCGCAGCAGGCCGATCGAGGTTGACTGCAGCACTTCCGGGATGGCGCCGGCTTCGATGGCGCTCATGGTCAGGTTCTTGGCCTGCTCATAGATCGTCTGCTGCTGTTCCTCGGTACCGCGCGCTGCGATCAGCTGGTCGTTGATGCCCTGCACCTGCTGGTCGATGACCAGGCCCTGCTCGCCGGTGCTGACGAGACCGTTCTCGGACTTGAATTTTTCGACCGCCAACTCCGCCTTGAGAACGCGGTCGCGAAGCTCGCTCGCCTGAACCTGGAAGGAATTGCTCGCCCGGCGCGCTGCATCGCCGCGCGCCTGATCCAACTGCTGCAGGTAGACATTGGCCACCCCATTGGCAATGTCGGCGGCCTTGCCGGCATCCGGATGTTCGGCGGAGATGGTGAAGACCAGCGATTGACCCGCGCGCTCGATGGTCACGTGGGTTTTCATGGCTTCCGCTACCGCGATGACACGATCGGCGTCGCTGACCGGCTTGGCCGAAGTCGATTTCTTCGGCGCAAAGAAGGGATCTTCGATGAGATCGAGCTTGCGCGCCACGTCGCTCATTACGCCTCGCGACTGCATGACGTAGATCTGGCTGTCGAGATTGGATTGGTCCTGCTGGGCCGAATTGCCGTTGCCCTTGCCGTCCGCGCTCTCGGCGGCAAGCCCGAGCGGGTCGAGCAGCATCTCCGCGGTCGACGAAAACGTGGGCTTCAACTGCAGGACATAGACCGACGCGATCGCCACGCACAGGGCGACGGCGATCACGACGTAGTGGATCCGTCGCTTCAAGATTGCCGGTAGTTGAAAAATGTCGATGTCCATTTTCCTGCCCAGAACCGCTGGCCGGCCATGTTTCTCTGATGCGTCAATCGTCCGGAAAGCTCACGGTGAATGCGAGGTGTCCGCGTGAATGGAAGACTGCCGTCGGACTGTGTTTGGGCCGTTGGGCAAGGGCCGGTCGGACAGTTCCCATCGAAACGACCTTCGCAGATCGTGGTTAACGAGTTCTGAACAAGTGTATCCAAGGTCGTTAACCTTGACGCTGCAAGATATCGGCGAAAACCGCCGGACAAACCCGATTTTAAGAGTTTGCGCTGATCTATGGACCGTCTCAATTGGGTCTTACCCGCGCCGATGAACGACGCCTGCAGGTGAAGAATGAAGAACTTCGATCGACCGGATACGGTTGCCGACCGGAAAGCCGGCGATGGCCCGCTGATCGTCCAGGTGGTGCGCCAGTATGCCCCTGGCCGCGGCGGCCTCGAAGATGTCGTCGCCAATCTCAGCCGGCTGCTCATGCGGCGCGGCTTTCGCGTTCGCGTCGTCACGCTCGACCGCCTGTTCCAGTCCCGCGATCGTGTTCTGCCGGAGCACGAGGTCATCGATGGCGTCGAGGTCGTGCGCATCCCGTGGAAGGGTTCGACCCGCTATCCGCTGGCGCCGGGTGTCTTTCGCCATATCGGCGATGCCGATCTCATCCACGTTCACGGCATTGATTTCTTCTTCGACGCGCTGGCCTGGACGCGGCCGTTTCACGGCAAGCCGATGGTGGCGACGACGCATGGCGGCTTCTTCCACACACCGAAATATGCGGCGATCAAGCGGATCTGGTTCCGCTCGGTGACGCGCCTGTCGGCGCTCGCCTATCGCGCGCTGTTGTGCTGCAGCCGTTCGGACATGGCACTGTTCTCGCAGATTGCCGCCCAGCGGGCGGTTTTGGTCGAAAATGGCGTCGATACGGCAAAGTTCGCCGCTCTCTCCTCGACCACCCCTCAGCGCCGGATCATCACGATCGGCCGTTTTTCGGTGAACAAGCGGCTTGATCGCCTGTTCGACGCCATGCAGGTCCTGACGGCACTCTCGTCCGAATGGCATCTCGACGTCGTCGGCTCTCCGTCCGATCTTAGCGAAGAAGATTTGCGCAGCGAGATTGCCCGGCGTGGATTGGCCGATCATGTCACGCTGCATATCGGTGTCGACAATGACGCGGTGTGCCGCCTGATCGCGCAGGCCTCGCTGTTTGCTTCCGCTTCCGAATATGAAGGCTTCGGCCTGGTCGCCGTCGAGGCGATGAGCGCCGGACTGGTGCCGGTGCTTCATCCGAACGATGCGTATCAGGTGCTTGCGGGGCAGCATCCGGGCATTTCGCTTGCCGATTTCTCGCGGCCGGAAGACAGCGCCGCACACATCGAGCAGACCTATCAGGCACTGCTGGCCGATCCGCTGGGCAAGCGCACCGAGATGATGGCGGCAGCATCCGTCCATGCCTGGGAGAGCGTTGCCGACCGCTACATTGACGTCTATCGCCAGGCGCTCGGCAAGGGGAAAGCGCCTCAGCCGCGGAGCCTGTCCGCATGACGATCGCCGGTTCGAAGCGCCGGGTGCTGATCGTCACCGGACACCATTTTGCCGAGGCACCCCGCAAAGTCGACCTGCATTTCATGGCCGATGCGCTGCGCGCCGGCGGCGATCACGTGGATTTCCTCGCTTGCCGTCTCAGCTTTCTCAGCCGCTTTCTCAAGGACGGGCGCTTCGCCTATGCCCGGCAGCGGCCGCTCAACCGCTGGAACCTTGTGGGCGAGGGGGTCGAGGAGTTTCTCTGGTATGCGCCCTTCCACCCGATGAACCTCAAGCTGCCGCTGCTCAACGCCCTGAGCGCGCCGCTCTTCCGGCTCTACGACCGGTTGTTGCCGAAGGCGGTCATGGATAGGATGGCGAGCTATACCCACATCCTGATTGAAAGCGGACCGCCACCCCTGCTTACCCGCAGAATCCGGCAGGCGGCTCCGGCAGCCCGCATCATCTATCATGCGGCCGATCGCCTGAAGACGATCCGGGTTCACCCTTGCGTCGAGGCGGCTCTCGCCGAGGGTATCGATGACTATGACCTGATCCACATCATGGCCGAAGCGATGCGCGCCGACTTCTCCGACGACGCGCCGCTCCTCTATCTGCCGCACGGGATCGCCAAGGACAGTTTCGACAGGGCGACGGAAAGCCCCTATGCCGCGCCCCGCAATGCCGTCAGCGTCGGCGACATGCTGTTCGACGCGCGGGTCATCGACATTCTGGCCGCCGCCTATCCGGACTGGACCTTCCACCTTTTCGGGAAAAAGGCGCTGCCGTCGGAGCGGCGCGCCAACATCGTGGTGCATGGCGAAGTGGCTTTCGAGACCATCGTGCCCTTCATAAAATCTGCCGATATCGGACTTGCCCCCTACAGGCGCAGCGACGGTGCCGACTATCTCAGTCAGTCCAGCCTAAAGATGATCCAGTACAGCTACTGCCGCCTGCCGATCGTGGCCCCCACTTTCGCGGCCGGCGGGCGCGACCATGTCTGTGCCTATGATCCGGGCGACGACGCGTCGATTGTTTCGTCGTTCCGGCATGCCCAGACCTTCGACCGGACAATGATCGAGACCGCATCGATCCGCAGCTGGCAGGAGGCGGTGCAACTGCTTTTCGATCACAAGGACGTGAAATGACCGGCGGTGGCACGGGCGCAGGACGCACGGGCATGCGTGCGAATGAAACCTTAAGGCTTGTCCCATACGGACAGGCAACGGCACTCGTTGGCTTAATGGCTTGGGTTACCCGCGTTCAAACAGAGTATCCTTGATGGTCAAGCGCATCGTCGCCAATTCAGCTTTGAATGCCGCAGCCGGCCTCGCCCTGCTGCTGATCGGTTTCGTCTGCTCGATCATCACCGCCCGCCTGCTCGGCCCCGAGGCCAACGGCATCATTGCCTTCTCGCTCTGGCTTGCGGTCACCGCGGCGCTGATTTCGGAGCTGGGAACCGGCGTCATCCTGCTTCGGCTTCTGCCGCAGCTGAAGGTACAGGGACATGACGATGCGGCGCGGCGCGGCTTTGCCGCCTATCTTCTTCGCCCGGTCGTGCTGGCGACGGTGGTCGTCACCATTCTCTATTTCCTCGCCTTCTGGGTGGCCGAGCAGGAGCACTGGGCGCAAACGGCCCCGCTCGTCGTTCTGCTGACCGGCATCCTCATCTTCGTCCAGTCGATCGGCTCCTTCACCAAGAATGTGATGCTGGGCGAGCAGGATGTCGCCGCCTTCTTCCGCATGTCGGTGATTGCCGGCATCCTCCAGTTCGCCGGCGTTCTGGCCGGCGCGCTGGTCTTCGGTATTCCCGGAGCGATCTGCGGCTACATCCTCGGCTTCGTGCCGCAGTTCTTCTATTCGCTCGGCATCCTGAAGAGCCGCACCAATGCCTGCGGCATCGCCCCGCGCTATCTCGTCAGTTCCTCGCTCATTCTGTCGGTGCAATACATCGTCGACTCGATCTTCCTGAACCGCATCGAGTTGTTCTTCCTGGAGCGCTCGCACGGCGTCGAAATGGTCGGCTATTATGCGGCCGCGCTGTCGCTGGCCAACCTCGCCCTGCAATTGCCCGTCCAGCTGACCGGCAGCCTCGTTCCCTACTATTCGGAAAAACTGAAGCTGCACGACACCGACCGGCTTCCGATCGCCGTGTTCGAAGGTGTGGTACGGAGCATCGGCTACATCACCTTGCCGCTGAGCTTCGGACTCGCGGCCATCGCCCCGACACTCGTCACCGTCGTGTTCGGAGAGGCGTTTGCGCCCAGCGGCCCGATGCTGGTCATTCTCGCGCTGGTGGCGCCGGTGTTCGTTCTCGGCATGATCTGCACGCAATATCTTTTCTCCCTCGACCGCATCAAGGACCGGCTGATGATCGGCCTGTTTGGTGCCGTTATCATGGTGACGGGCTCACTGCTGGTCGTGCCCTCATTCGGTGGTGAGGGAGCGGCCGTAGTTCGCTTCTTCGTCTTCCTGGTGATGGCCGTTCTCATGATGCGTGGAATGCAGTTCGAGGGTTCGCTCTCGCGCATGTACCGCACCGTCGGCAAGGTCGCCGCCGCCGCCCTGTTGTGCGGGCTCGCCGCCTATGCTGTTCTGCATCTGATCGGCGGCGTGCTGGGCCTGATCGTGTCGATCGTATGCGGCGCGGTGGTCTATTTCGTCGCCTTGCGACTGCTGGCGGCAATTCCCGTGGAAGACCACGCACCGATCGAGGATCTGATCGCGCGCCTTCCGGCGCGCGCCGCCGCTGCCGGCAACCGGCTGCTCGGATTTCTGCTTGTAAAACCTGCATCGTTCGAAGGGGACAGCTGACGCGCTCGCGCACTGGGGGAACCATGGAAACTCGACTGACAAAATCCGAGATCCGGCCATCTGCACCGTTCGCTACCTTTGCGGCGGCGCGGCCGGTCACATTCTGCGACACGGTCGGCTTGTTCATGCCGGCTGGGGGGAAGGCCACGGCGACCGGCGTACTTTTCGTCAGCCCTTGGGGGCTCGAGGAAATGTGCATGCGCAAGTTCTGGCGGGTCGTGGCCGATTCTCTGGCGGACCAAGGCATTGCGAGCCTGCGCTTCGACTATCCCGGCACCGGTGACGCGCTGGATCGCGACGACTATGCGGGCGGGCTTTCGATTTGGGAGGACTGTGTGGTCGAGGCGGCGCAGCAATTGCGCAGGCAGTCGGGTTGCCTGAACATCATCGTGGTCAGCCAGGGTCTGGGGTCCGCTCTTGCCGTCCGCGTTGCCGAGCGCATCGAGGGGCTCGCGGCAATCGCCTGCCTTGCCCCTGTCACGTCGGGTCGGGCCTTCCTGCGGGAGATGCAGATCTGGGCGCGCATGGTGGACGAAGGCCTCGGCATTCCCGAGGAGCATCGACTGCGCGACGGCGTCGGGATCGCCGGGCTGAGAATGCCCGATGAGATCGCGGCCGATTTTCGCAAGCTCAATTCCACGGCTCTGACGCATCGTCCCGCGCCCCGGGCATTGGTGGTCAAGCGTGCCGACCGTCCGGCGGATACGGAGTTTTCCGCACAGCTGACGGCGATGGGCGTCGATGTGCGCGAGGCCGACTATACCGGCTACGACGAATTCATTTCAAACCCGGCCATCTCCACCATGCCGGACGATATCCGCAAGGTCGTGCTCGACTGGATCGGGTCTGTCGCGGCGGAGCTGCCCGCCGACGCGCCGATGCCCGTTGAACGGCAACCGTCCGAGCCAAGCCTACTCGGTTCGGACTTCCGCGAGACGCCTGTCAACTTCGGTGACGGTGGACGCCTTTACGGCATGTTGTGCGAACCGCTCGGCCCCCGCAGCGGTGCGACCGTGTTGATCCTCGGCACGGCCTATGACCGCCATGCCGGCTGGGGACGTTCCAGCGTGATCATGGCGCGCAACCTTGCGGCCGCCGGCGTCGCGAGCCTGCGCTTCGACGGCGCCAATATCGGCGATAGCCCGCCAGTGCCCGGCGTGCCCGACCAGGTGCTCTACCAGGACAGCCAGATCGACGACGTTCGGGCGGCGCTGGACTTCCTGGCACGGCGCGACCTTACACCGGTGGTGCTGTCCGGCCGCTGCAGCGGCGGATACCTGACCTTCAAGAGCGCAGTCGCCGACCAACGCATCTCCGGTGCCGTTGCCGTCAATCCCTTCGTCTTCCATTGGCAGCCGGGTCGCGACATCGACGAATCCCTTCGCTACATGCCGCGCTCGCTTGACGTCTACCGCGAGAAGCTGTTCCAGCCGGAGACGTTTCGCCGGCTTCTGCAGGGGCGCGTCGACGTAAAGCGGGCGATCGGCAACATGGGTCGGGCGTTCTGGCGTCGTGTCGCGCGCAAGGCCACGCCGATTCTCCAGATGCTGCCGGGGAGCGGCGGCGAATATGCGGAGGTCCGCAAATCCTTCCAGTCGCTCGCCGAGCGCAAGATGCCGCTCTATCTGCTTTACAGCGAGAACGATGTCGGTTTCGAGCACTTTGCCGAGCATTTCAGTCCAAAGGGGCAGGGCCTGCGGCGCTATCCCAACGCCCGACTGTCCATCGTCCCGGAAGCCGACCACAACTTTACCCCGGCGCCGGCGCGGCGTGCCTACCTCAATGCCTTGATCGACATGGCCCGGCGCTTTCCGCCGGGCGAATGAGCCGGGGGAAGACGTTTCAGAAGGCGATGCGGCGGCGCGAACCCAGTTGGGTGATGGTCCCGGTCGGCTTCAGGCCCGCCGCAGTGTCGTCTCGCGGGGACAAAGCGATGCGGCGCACCGTACCCGGCGCCAAATGGAACCAGTCGTCCTCGGAGCGATAGCCCTCGACTTCGACATGCACCGACTGTGCGAAGGTCGGCGTCGACAGCAGCAGAACCCAGCGGCCATCCACCTCTTCGACGCGAGCCTCGATAGCGGCATCGTGCATGGCCTCGTCCCGGCCGAGCGGAAAATGCCAGGCCTCGGCGACAAGGCGGCCGGTTTCGGCATCTGTCAGTCGGGCGACTGTCACGTCATGGGACGGGGGGCCGAAGCGAAAAGCATAGGTCGTATCGAAGAAGGCGCCGAACAGGTCGGTCGCCGGAAGGCGAAGCGCGGCTCGTGCCGGCACGGTCAACGAACGCCGCCCGCTGACGACGGGCTGGCTGCCGTCGCGGAGACAGGCCAGTTCCAGAACAAGCTCGAGGTTGCCGGCCGTCTCGTTCAGCACATGGACGTCTAGACCGTTGGTGCCCTCGTCGGTGAGGTTGACCTGCACGGGCCGGAAGGCGCGTTTCAGCGCATACCAGACCGGTTTCGGTTCGCCGGTCGAATCGATCACGCCCCAGCCAGGACCGGGCGCCAGATCCTGCAGCGTCCAGACGAGCGCTCCGTTGCAAGTCGAAGCTGTGCTGCGCCATTCGGCATAGGTCTCGGCCACGACTTCGCCGGTGACGGCGCGCGACAGATCGAGGTAACGGGTCGGATCTTCCCGCCTTAGCCGGCACGGGTCGAGCGCGTAGAGGTCCTGGAGATAATGATCGCGGATGTCCTCGAAGTCCCAGGATGCGCCGCGGTCGCGGGGGACGCGGGTCTTCCAGCGCGGGTCGTGGACCGGGGCGACAGGCAGGTGGGCATCGAGCGTCGCCTGCTGCGGCACATGGGCAAAGGCCAGGCTCTCGGCGGCAAAGCGAACCTCAGCCCGGCGCGCATCCTCCAATGGCCGGCAATAGGCGCCGACGCCGTAATAGTGAGTGACGCCTTCATTGGGCGAAAACGGCATGGCGCCCCCAGAGGGAGAGTTTGCCACAAAGGGCACGTCCGGGCGGGTTTCGGCCGCGAGCGACGGCAGGGTCTCATCGTAGAACGACGTCTTCCAGATGCGCTCTGGCAGGCCCAGCATGGCGCCCTGTTGATAGACTTCGCTGCCGCCGCACAGAATGGCGAGGGAGGGGGAGCCCTGGATTGCGTCTAGAAACTGGCGGACCTCACGATCGACCTTCGCGGCAAAGACCTCGTCCGCGGTCGGGTAGTCGAAATTGGCGAACATCAGGTCCTGCCAGACGAGAAGCCCCAACTGGTCGCAGAGGCGGAAGAAATCCGCGCTCTCATAAGTCATCGTGCCGCCGATGCGGATCATGTTCATGCCGGCCTCGGCGGCGAGCGTCAGCCAGGGCGCATAGTCTTCCGCTGTGCCGGGCAGGCGCAGGATATCGGCATTGGTCCAGACCGCGCCGCGACAGAAGACCGCTTCACCGTTGACGACGAGGCCGAAGCCGCGTCCATCCGGTCCCCGGTCGATCTCGATGCGGCGGAAGCCGACGAGGCCGAGCGAATGCGGCCGGCCGTCGAGCGTCAGACGCGCATCGTAGAGTTTTGGTTCGCCGTGGGTGCGCGGCCACCAGGGCTCGATGGCGGGAAGGGCGAGCTCGGCGGTCCATCTGCCGTCGTCGTTGAGCTGAAGCCGGGTTTCGCGACCGGCGCAGGACAGGCTGAGGCCCTTGACCTCTCCCTCCAGTACGAAGGAAACGGAAAGCCGACCGGTGCCGTCCGTGTCGAGGCCGGCGCGGACGGCAAGATCGGAAATCGCGTGGCTGGATCGGCGTATCAGGCTGATCGGCCGATAAGGCCCGACGGGATGGATTTCGGGGCACCAGCCGGGCATGTGGCCGAGCGGCGTCGTGCGGATCAGCCGCAGGCCCTGGTGGTCCATCATCTGGGGGCGCCAACGTGCCCGGGGCCCGCGCTTGTCGAGATGGGGTGCAAGGGCTCTAAAGCAGATGGCGATCTCGTCGCGGCCGGTGAGGACGAGATCCAGATCATGGGCCTCGAACATGCTGTCCGAGGTGAGGCGCAGCTCGCCGTTGACGTAGATTTCGGCAATGGTCGCAAGGCCGGCGAAACGCAGGATCGCCGGGCCTTCCGCTTCGCCTTCGAGCGAGCGGAAATACCAGGCGTCCTTGTCGTGCAGCGGCTGCGGTCTTTCCCGGTCGAAGAGGCCGGCGGCTGCCAGCGCAGAAGCCACCGTGCCGGGAACCGGTGCCGAGATGCGGGCGGCGGGGCGATGGACCTCGTTCGGGCCGGCATAACGACCCGCTTCGGTGACGAGCAGCGTCCAGCCGTGCTCCAGCGGGCGTTCGTCCGCTGCGAGGTAAGTGGTCAGGCCCGTCATCATGCCTCCTCAGGCGAGGTTTTTGCCAAGTTCTCCGACGAGCTTGTCCCAAGCCTCGGCCGCCGGGTCCAGAGCGGATCGCAACGGATCGAACTTTTTCCGCGTCACCGCACGGGCCAGCTGGAACTGAACGGTCTTGGCCGTCTCCGAGATCTTCAGGGCGTGCGCGGCGGCTTCTTCGAATTGCGACGGCGAAAGCCAGGCCAGATGGCTGGCGAGAAGCTCGAAGTTGGCGCCGAACTGGCGCAGCGTGTTGAAGGCATATGTGTGGAAATAACCGAAGGGCCGTTCCGCGATCGCCTCGACCTGGGTCGGGAAGACTTCGGCAAAGGCGGCAATCGGATTGGCGTCGGGACGGCGGGCAAAATGCCGCTTCAGCAGGCGCCGGGCGGTTTCGCGCTGGTGCTCGCCCGAGGGCCTTGTGGCTGGAAATTTGGCGAACTCGGTGTAGGGCAGGAAGGGCAGGGCGCCTTCCGGCAAATGGTGCTGCAAAAGCCCGTCGAAGTCTTCTCCTTCGACGCGGAAGAAGCCGCCATTGTGGAAGTAGTCCATCGTCCGGCCTTCAAGGTCGAGGCGGTTGATGGCGACCGTCGTCTTTCCATGCTCCTGGCGATAGCCGACGCCGCGGGTGTCCGGCAAGAAATAGCTGTCCATCTCGACGAGGCATAGCCGGCCACGCGCGATCTGCTGGGCGACATGGGCCTCGACGGTGTCGAAGATCGCCAGTTCCGTGACGCGGATACCGTACAGATCTTCGAGGTCTTCCAGCGGCACCTTGAAGAAGGTCAGCTGGTCGCCCTCGAAGTCCTGGGTCAGCGTGAAGCCGAGCATGGCTTCGGGCGCGAGGCCGAGCGTCGCCAGCACCTCGATCCACAGGTCGACATAGCAGTTGGTTTCCGGCCACATGCGTTCGCTCGCATGCAGCGCATGGGGCTTGTAGGTGGCCGGATCCAGTCCGGGAAAGACCGCAGGCGTCACCGGATCAGCCCCAGAGTGCGGCGCGAACCGATGCAGGCCACTGGTCGACGTCGAGCCCGTGGTGATGGAAGAGCGCGAGCGCGATGCGTTCCAGGCCGAAGCCGACGCAGGCGGTGTGTGCCACCGAACCATCGGCGAGGTTCAGACCCCATTTCGACCCGAAGGCGTCCTGATGATAGTTGAAGCTCATGCAGGCCGTCGGATTGGAGACCGAGGTGATCGGGATCAACAGCTCGAACTTGAGGTTCTGGTCGCGCTGGTTGTTGGCGAGCATCTTGCCGGCGCGGCCGAAGAACGGGTCGTTGGCGACGTCGATCTCGACCGGCAGGCCGACCTCGGCCATGATCTTCACGCCGCGATCCATCCATATCTGGCGGAAGTCGGTAACGTGGTCCTGGCTGCCCATACAGACATATTCGCGCATGCGGAACAGTTGCTGGCGGGCCGGGTCGTTGGAAGGCTCATGACGGAAGCAGTAGGACTGCAGGTCGTAGAGCCCGCCCTTTTCCGGCAGGTTGCCGCGCTTGGCGATCGTCGGATAGAGCGGATAACAAGCCGCCGGCGTCAACACGATGTCGGTCGCCTTCTGCTCGGCCGTCCAGTCCTCGTCTGCGTCCATGCATTTCAGCAGGCTGACATGGTCGAGTTCGTTGCCGCAGAAGCTGTGCACGGTGCCGGCCAGCTGCGGGAAGCTCTTCATGTAGCCGCTTTTTTCAAAATAGGCGCGGTTCATGCCCGGCGGGAAACGAATCGCTTCGGCACCGTCGGCCGCGCCGTAGCGGTCGATCAGCCGCTCGAAGGCGGCAATCACATCCTCGAAGCGGCCACCGCGTCCATAAAGGCCGTCGACGCCGGTCTCGATCAGCAGGCCGCTCTCGAAGAGGCGGTCCAGAAAGCTCGTCTGCATATCCATTGGCTTCACCCCAGCAAACCTGTTTCCTGTTTATGAACCAGCAGCATGTTCGAGGTGTTCGCCAGGATGCGATCGTTCGAGATCATGAGCTGCGCGGAATGGGCATCGCGGAGATGCCGGCCGAGACTGTAGGGCGTCCCGTTCTTGTAACCGAGAATGCCGCAGATCCGCATGGCCTGGTTGATGACCGGCAGGATCATTTCCGAGGATGCGATCTTCACGTTGTTCATCGCCACGGCGAAGCCCATCGACGAAAGGCGGTCCTGATCCTTGCGGGCCGCCTCGAAGGACTGGAGGCCGTTGACGATATTGGCACGGATCGCCTGCAGCTGGCTCGACATCTCGGCAAGCTGAACGAGGCCGGGCGGCTGTGTGCCGGGTGCCTTGCGGGCAGCGGCGCGCACGAAGTTCTGGGCACGCGCGAAGGCATCGACCGCGATGCCGTACCAGAGCGAGCTCCACAGCAGGTGGGCACTCGCCAGCATGGACTGGGCGGCGATCTCGGCGAAGGGTTGCGGAAGGATCTGTTCGGCCGGTGCTTCGCCCTTGAAGATGAAGCCGTCGGAACAAGTGCCGCGCATGCCGAGCGTGTCCCAGGTCTGGGTGTGCTCGAGCGTGTACTGGTCTTTGAGGAAGACGGTCATCACCTGGTCGGACGAGGCCGCGTCCTTGTGGCTGCGCGAGGTGATCAGGATGGCGTCGCAGTCGATGCCGTAGGAGATGACGGTCGCGTCCTTCTCCAGGGTGCAGCGGCCTTCCTTCACTTCGATCGCGCAGATGCTGTTGCGCATGTTGCCGCCGATGCCGGCTTCGGTCGTCGCCGAGCCGAGGAGCAGCTGTTCCGCTGCCACCCGGCGCATGAATTCGCGGTGCCACTCGGCTTCATGCCCGTGCGACACGAGGCTCGAGACCTTGATCTGGTGCATGGCGAAGATCATCGCGCTCGAAGCGCAGGCCTGGCCGATTATGGTGCAGACCTCCGCGATCTCGGAGGTGGACAGGCCTTCGCCGCCCAGTTCCTCGGGGATCATGATGCCCATCAGTTTGACGGCCTTCATTTCCTCGATCGCTTCGCGGGGAAAACGTCCCACCTTGTCGACGTCGTCGGCATAGGCCGCAGCGACCGTGGCGACCCGAATGGCGCGGGCCTTCAGGTGCGCTTCCTGGGGTTTAGTGGAGAGGTCCATCAGGCGACCTTTCTATCCTCGAGAATGGATTTGACGGTGGCTTCGATCGCGCCAATGCTGGCGAACGACTTGCGATTCAGCAGGTGGTCCGGGAACTCGATGTCGAAGGCTTCCTCGAGACCGAGCATCAGTTGCACCGAGGCGAACGAGGAGAGGCCAGCCGCATAGAGATCGGCGTCGTCGGCGACGGTGTCGACGGAGACGGGCAGGCCACCGAGTTTCGCCAGCAAAGTCCGAATTGTTTCGTTCATCTACTTACCCTTCCCGGATGCTATTCTTCCAAAATGTTGGGTAATTTCTTATGCGCGAAAGCATAAGATTCCGCTAAATGCCGTAGTTAAGGAAAACTGAGCGACGCTGATGATTGTCAACGGATGCCGGAACGAAGGGCATATGAGTTCCGCGGCGCGGCAAAAAGCGCGAAATCGGGAAAATTTTCGGGTTTAGGGGTAGTGGTGAATATCGCCATTGCGATCCGTGACAGCATAGCGTCCAGGCTCGATTTCGCTCAGCATGCCGTCGCCTATGGACACCTTTCCGTGGCCGCCCGGCAGATCGAGGATATAGGTGGGAATGCAGAGGCCGGAGACCTTGCTGCGCAAGGCCTGCATGATCGCCTGGCCCTCGGCGATCGACAGGCGGAAATGGCCAGTTCCCGGCGCCATGTCCGGGTGATGCAGGTAATATGGCTTAACCCTTGCCTCGACGAAGGCGCGCATCAGTTCGGCGAGCACGTCCGGATCGTCATTGATGCCCTTCAAGAGCACGCTCTGGCTGACCATGGCGATGCCGGCATCGACGAGCCGGGTGCAGGCATCCCGGACGGTTTTAGACATTTCGCGCGGATGGTTGGCGTGCAGCGCGACATATGTCGTCTTGCCGCTGGCCTTGAGGGCATCGATCAGCTCGCCATTGATCCGCGCCGGATCGACGGCGGGGACGCGGCTGTGGATGCGCACGATCTTCACATGCGGGATCGTCGCCAGCGCTGTCATGATCTCCCGCAGGCGGCGGGGCGACAGGATCAGCGGATCGCCGCCCGTCAGGATGACTTCCCAGATTTCGGTATGGGAACGAATATAGGCGAGGGCCGTTTCCAGCTCTGCCGGCGGCAGGTTGCCGTCGCCCTGCGGCCCGACCATTTCGCGGCGGAAGCAGAAACGGCAATAGACCGGGCAGACATGCACGACCTTCAGCAGTACGCGGTCGGGATAACGGTGAACGATGCCCTCGACCGGGCTGTGGACGTGATCGCCGATCGGATCGGCCCGTTCGTCGGGCGTTTCGATCAGTTCCGCCGCCGTCGGCAGATACTGCAGGGCGATCGGGTCGGCCGGGTCCGACCTGTCGATTAGAGACTCCACGGTCGGGGTGAGGCCGATCGCATATTTCGAAGCCACGCGCTCGAGCGCAACACGTTCATCCGGCGTGACAAGGCCGGCGGCGATCAGGTCTTCGACATTGCGGAGGCCCATGGTGCTCACAACGACGTCTCCGCCACCGGTGCCCACATCACCTGATCGATTCGCAGGGCACCCGTTGCCAGCATGACCAGCCGGTCGAAGCCAAGGGCGATGCCTGAGGCGTCCGGCATGATCGAAAGGGCGCCGAGGAAATCCTCGTCGAGCGGATAGGTCTCGCCATAGACGCGCTGTTTTTCCGCCATCTCGGCCTCGAAGCGACGGCGCTGTTCGCCGGCGTCGGTCAGTTCACCGAAGGCATTGGCGAGTTCGACGCCGCATGCATAGAGCTCGAACCGCTCCGCAACGCGCCGGTCCCTGGCGGAGGGGCGTGCCAGCGCCGCCTCGCAGACAGGGTATTCGTCGAGGATCGTGACACGACCGAAGCCGAGATGCGGTTCGACCTTCTCGACGATGACGCGGCTGAACAGGTCCGCCCAGGTGTCGTCATCGGCGACCCGCATGCCGGCCTTGCCCAGTTCGGCTGCCAGATGGTCCCGATCGGTGGAACCGTCGGCCTCCACCGAGGCCAGCAGGTCGATCGCGGCATGGCGCTCGAAGGCTTCGGCCACCGACAGGCGTTCCGGCTCCAGGAAGGGATCGCAGGTCCGGCCGCGATAGGCGAAGCTGCGCGTCTTCGTCGTTTCAGCGGACAGGGCGAGAAGGGCTTTGCAGTCCTGCATCAGGACCTCGTAGCCTTCTCCGACCCGGTACCATTCGAGCATGGTGAATTCGGGGTGGTGCAGCGGCCCGCGCTCGCGATTGCGGTAGACGTGGGCAAAGCAGGATATGCGGGGCTCCCCTGCCGCCAACAACTTCTTGCAGGCGAATTCGGGCGAAGTGTGCAGGTAGAGCGGAGACGCTACGCCGTCATTGCCGATCGCTTCGGTGGCAAAGGCGTGCAGATGGGCCTCGTTGCCGGGTGAAACCTGCAGGGTCGCCGTATCCACCTCGATGAAGTCGCGATCGGCGAAATAGCCACGGAATGCCGACTGGATGGCATTGCGGCCGAGCAGGAAAGGGCGCCGGTCGGCATGGGCCGAAGGCGTCCACCAGGCGGCAGAAGAGCGGCGGCGATCGTTCATTCCGGCTTTCTCGGTCCTTGTTGCAACGCGGGCTGGCTATTTGGCCGATTTTGGGTTAGTTGCGCCCAGGAAAATTTCAAAAAAGACGTCAGCAGGGACGGCGGGTCGTCCTTTACGACGGGACCCTCGCAGTTACAAGGAATTCCAATGGTCAAGGTCATCGCCTCTTCGGTTCGCAAGGGCAACGTTATCGATGTGGACGGCAAGCTCTATGTCGTTCTCACCGCCGAAAACTTCCATCCCGGCAAGGGTACGCCTGTCACCCAGGTGAACATGCGCCGCATTGTCGACGGCGTGAAAGTGTCGGAACGCTGGCGCACCACCGAGCAGGTCGAGCGCGCCTTCGTCGAAGACGTGAACTTCCAGTTCCTCTATGAGGACGGCGAAGGCTTCCACTTCATGAACCCGGAATCCTACGACCAGGTCGTGGTCGATACCGAGACCATGGGTGACCAGAAGGCCTATCTGCAGGAAGGCATGACCTGCATCCTGTCCATGCATGAAGGCATCGCGCTTGCCATCCAGCTGCCGCGTCACGTGACGCTCGAGATCGTCGAGACGGAACCGGTCACCAAGGGCCAGACGGCGTCGTCTTCCTACAAGCCGGCCATCCTGTCGAACGGCCTGCGCACGCTGGTTCCGCCGCATGTCGAAGCCGGCACGCGCGTCGTCATCGCGACCGAAGACAATTCCTACGTCGAGCGTGCGAAGAACTGATTTTCGCGTCCATTTCCATCTCGTGAAAAGGCCCGGCCGCCATTGGCGCCGGGCCTTTTCAGTTGCGCAACAGGGCAAAACAAATCCCCGGCGCTCGCGCCGGGGATGGATCGCTCTGAATGTCTGAGGCTTATTCGATGCCGCCCAGGCACATGTATTTCAGCTCGGTATAGTCATCGATGCCGTACTTCGAGCCCTCGCGGCCGAGGCCGGACTGCTTGATGCCGCCGAACGGAGCGACCTCGGTGGAGATCAGGCCGGTGTTGATGCCGACCATGCCATATTCGAGCGCTTCGGCGACGCGGAAGATCTTGGCCACGTCCTTCGAGTAGAAGTAGGAGGCAAGGCCGAACTCGGTGTTGTTGGCGAGCTCGATGACTTCCTCTTCGGTCTCGAACTTGAAGAGCGGCGCGACCGGGCCGAAGGTTTCTTCAACGGCGACCTTCATGTCGGAGGTGACGCCGGTGAGGATCGTCGGCTGGAAGAACAGGCCGCCCTGATCGGCCGGCTTGCCGCCGAGAGCCACCTTGGCGCCCTTGGAGACGGCGTCGGCAACGTGCTCCTCGACCTTCTTCAGGGCATTGGTGTCGATCAGCGGGCCGGTCGTCACGCCTTCGGCAAAGCCGTCACCCACCTTCATCTTGCCGACGCGCTCGGCGAGCTTGGCGGCGAAGGCGTCATAGACGCCGGACTGGATGTAGAGACGGTTTGCGCAGACGCAGGTCTGGCCGGCATTGCGGTACTTGGAGATCATCGCGCCTTCGACAGCGGCGTCGAGGTCCGCATCGTCGAAGACGATGAACGGGGCGTTGCCGCCGAGTTCAAGGCCGAGCTTCATGATCTGGTCGGCACCCTGGCGCATCAGGATGCGACCGACATTGGTCGAGCCGGTGAAGGTCAGCTTGCGAACCTTGTCGTTCTCGCAGAACTCCTTCCCGACCATGGCGGCATCGGTCGAGGTGACGACGGAGAAGACGCCGAGCGGCAGGCCGGCGCGTTCGGCGAGGATGGCAAGTGCCAGCGCCGAAAGCGGGGTCTGGGCGGCGGGCTTCGACACCATGGCGCAGCCGACAGCGACGGCGGGGGCCATCTTGCGGGCCAGCATGGCGTTGGGGAAGTTCCACGGCGTGATGGCGCCGACCACGCCGACCGGCTGGCGGATGACCATGATCCGCTTGTCGGCCTGGTGACCCGGGATGGTGTCGCCATAGACCCGCTTGGCTTCCTCGCCGAACCATTCGACGTAAGAAGCGCCGTACAGGATTTCCCCACGCGCTTCCGGCCAGGGCTTGCCCATCTCCATCGTCAGGATGGTGGCCAGGTCGTCGGCATTGGCGACCATCAGATCGAAGAGCTTGCGCAAAATACCGGCGCGTTCCTTGCCGGTCTTCTTTGCCCAGGTCTTCTGCGCCTTGTCGGCGACGGCGATCGCGCGGGCGACCTCCGCCTTGCCGAGATCCGGAAGGACGGCGATCACGTCGCCGGTCGCCGGGTTGGTCACTTCAAAGGTCTTGCCGCTGGCGGCTGCCGAAACCCACTCGTCGCCGACAAGAGCCTTGTCGGTGGCGAGGGAGGCATCCTTCAGCTTCGAGGCCAGGATGTTGGAAATGGTCATTACTTCTTTTCTCCCACAACTTCGCGGATCGAGGCTTCGATGATGTCGAGCGCTTCGTTGAAGACCTCGTCCTGGATGGTGATCGGCGACAGGAAACGGATGACGTTACCATAGACGCCGCAGGTCAGAAGGATAAGACCCTTTTCCAGCGCCCTCAGGCGGATGGCGTTGGTGAGGTCGGCATCCGGCTTGGTCGAACCGGCCTGACCAAACTCCACGGCGACCATGAAGCCTGGGCCGCGGATGTCGGAGATCTGCGGAATGTCGGCGCGCAGGGCTTCGAGGCGCTGCTTCAGACGGCCGCCCAGCTGGTTGGCGCGATCGCAGAGCTTTTCTTCCTCGATGACGTCGAGCACGGCATGGGACGCGGCGATCGCCAGCGGGTTACCGGCATAGGTGCCGCCGAGGCCGCCGGGGCCGGGGGCATCCATCAGCTCGGCGCGGCCGGTGACGGCGGACAGCGGGAAACCGCCGGCGAGGCTCTTCGCCATGGTCATCAGGTCAGGCTGGACGTCGTAGTTTTCCATGCCGAACAGCTTGCCGGTACGGGCAAAGCCGGTCTGGACTTCGTCGGCGATCAGCAGGATGCCGTGCTCGTCGCAGATCTGGCGAACGGCCTTCATCAGCGCGCGCGGCACTTCGTAGAAGCCGCCTTCGCCCTGAACCGGCTCGAGAATGATCGCGGCGACGCGCTTCGGGTCGACGTCGGCCTTGAACAGCTTGTCGAGAACGTCGAGCGATTCCTCAACGCTGATGCCGTGCAGTTCGATCGGGAAGGGCACGTGGAAGACGTCGCCCATCATCTGGCCGAACCCGACCTTGTAGGGAACGACCTTGCCGGTCAAAGCCATGCCCATGAAGGTGCGGCCGTGGAAGGCGCCGGTAAAGGCGATGACGGCCGAACGGCCGGTCGCGCAACGGGCGATCTTGACGGCGTTCTCGACGGCTTCGGCGCCGGTCGTGGCGAAAATTGTCTTCTTCGGGCCGGCGATCGGAACCAGCTTGTTCAGGCGCTCGGCCAGCGCGACATAGTTTTCGTAGGGCAGGACCTGGTGGCAGGTATGGGTGAAACAATCGAGCTGCTTCTTCACCGCCTCGATGACCTTCGGGTGACGATGGCCGGTGTTGAGAACCGCGATACCGCCGGCGAAGTCGATGTAGCGACGACCCTCGACATCCCAGACCTCGGCGTTTTCGGCCTTGGCGGCATAGATCTGAGTGGTCATGCCGACGCCGCGCGAGATGGCGTCGTTCTTGCGAACTGCGATTTCGGAGTTCTTCATTTCGAAATTTCCTCTGGTGAGCGGTTGACCCTCGGCGTCGGCCATTCGTGTGCGATCGCAAGGCTGCAATATTTCCTACATTTTTTCTGTAGACTTGCAATATGGTTTGTCGCAATTATCACGCATGGCAATGACATCGCGCTGACAGGGTTCGATCCGCATGGATGATATCCGTTTCAAGATTGCCGAAGCCGCCCGGATGGCGGGTGTTTCCCCCTCCACGCTCAGGCTGTGGGAGACCCAGGATCTGATCGAGCCGATCCGGACACCATCCGGCCAGCGGCTTTATGATCGTGCGCTCGTCGAGCGACTGAAGACGATTGCCTGGCTGCGCAGCGAGAAGGGACTCAATCCGGCAGCGATCCGTCAAAGCCTTCGTGACGAGGATGCGGCAGACGAGGCAGGCTTTCCCGAGGGCGAAGCCGACGGTGGTTCCGAGCCGGCGGAAATACCGGTCGGACTCAAGATCCGCCGCCTGCGGCGAGATGCAGGCAAGACGCTTGATGCTGTCGCCCAGGCGACCGGCGCCTCGGTGTCGCAGCTCTCCACCTTCGAGCGGACCTCGCAGGGCCTTTCCTTCACCGCGCTGCATGGCGTTGCGGCCTTTCTCGGCACGACGCTCGCGTCGCTCAGCGGTCAGGAGCAGGGGCAGGGCGGGGAATCACTGATCCGCGACGGCAAATGGCCGACCTGGCCGACCACCACCTCCGGGGTGAAGGTCCAGGTGCTGGCCGAAGGCCGCAACCAGATGGAGTGCAACCGCTTCCAGCTGGCACCGGGTGCTTCCAGCGAAGGGGCCTACCAGCACGAAGGCGAAGAGTTCATCCATGTGCTGTCGGGCAGCCTGGAGATCATTCTCGATGGCGACCGTTTCTTCGAGCTGCATGCCGGCGACAGCTTCTATTTCGAAAGCCGCAGACCGCATTCCTGGCACAACAGCTTCGACGGCGAGACGGTGCTGCTGTGGATCAACACACCCGCCACGTTCTGATCGGGCTGGGTGATCGCACCCTTCGCGGTCTGTCAGCTGGAAAAGAAAAACCCGGCGACCGTCTCCGGTCGCCGGGTTTTTGTGTCTCTCAGATCGGTCGCGGTTACAGGCCGGCCTTCTTGTCGAAGGCATAGCCGCCGCCGATGGCGACGTTGAGCGCGACGTAGTCGGCAGCCATCTGCTGGACGGCCTGGGCGAGGCTTGCCTGGGCCGTGGAGACCGAACGCTGGGCGTCGAGCACGTCGAGCAGCGAGGATGCGCCGTCCTTGTAGCTCGCCGTCGAGAGCGAAAGGGCTTCCTCGTAGGAGCGGACGGTCGCGGTCAGCGCGCTGACCGTCTGGCTGTCGCGGTTGACTGCCGCCAAGGCATTCTCGACCTCTTCGACAGCGTTGAGGACGGAAGCCTTCCAGGCGAGATACGCGCCACGGGCCGAGGACTCGGCGATGTCGACATTGGCCTTCAGTCGGCCGCCATCGAGGATCGGCAGGGTCAGGCTCGGGCCGAACGACCAGGAGGTCAGGCTGCCGGCGAGCGACTTGGTCGAGATCCACGAGGGCGAGATCGAACCACCCAGCGTGATCGACGGATAGAGCTGCGCCTCGGCAACACCGATCTCGGCGACGGCTGCCGCGAGTTCGCGCTCGGCCTTGCGAATGTCCGGGCGGTTGCGGATGAGGTCGGCGGGAACGCCAGCATTGATGCTGCGCCGTGCGAGGGGCTGAGGCGCGCCCTTCTGCAAGTCGGCGATCAGCGACGAGGCCGGCAGACCGAGCAGCGTGGCGATGTGGTGGGCCGACTGGCGGAAGCTCGTTTCGAGGCCCGGCAGGTCGGCGAGCGTCGAGTTGACCAGACCTTCGGACTGCACCACGTCGAGGCGCGAAGCCGCACCGGCTTCGAGCTGCAGCTTGGTGAGGTCCAGGGTCTCGCGCCGCGAAGCGAGATTCTTGCGGGCGATCGCGATGCGCTCCTGATAGTAGCGCGCATTGATGTAGGAGGTCACCAGGTCAGAAAGATAGGAGAGCTTGGCGACATCGGCGCTGGCATAGGCCGCATCGAGCGAGGCCGTTGCGCCTTCCTTGGCGCGGCGATACTGGCCGAAGAGGTCGAGGAGCCAGGAAACGCTCACGCCGCCACTCGCCGTGGAGGTCGTGTCCGTGGTTCGGGCGCTGTAGTCGCCGGTGCCCTTGGACTTGCCGAGAGACTCGTCGGCGGAAACACCCAGCGAGGGAAGCGCGCCAGCGCCGGCAACGACGACATTGGCTTCCGCAGCCGTGATGCGCTCAAGCGCCTGCAGGACGTCGAGGTTCTGGTCGAGGCCCTGCTCGACCAGGCCGTTGAGGCGCTTGTCGTTGAATGCGGTCCACCAGGCAGCCATGGCGACTTCGCCATTGCTCTTCTTACCGCCTTCGGCGAATTTTTCCGGCAGCGGGGTCTGTGGCTGCGTGTGGTCCGGGCCGGTTACACAGCCGGACAGCAGCAGCAATACGAGGGGGGCGGCTACGCGAATGGATACCATCGTCTTATCCTAGATTGCATTCAGGGTGTCGAACGCAAGGTTCAAGGTCCTCATGACCTGTCGCCGCGCGCCCCGTGCCTCAACTGCGCCGTGATTCGTCGATCGCGGCGCAGATAATTTGTTAACCTACCAAGTCGTTGAATGTCATGACAGGGCCTCTTTCGCTTTTGCACGGGTTGTAAGCTTGCGCACAATCACAAAGAAGGACGGAACGAAGAAAATACCGAGCAAGGTCGCTGCCAGCATACCGCCAAGCACGCCAATGCCGATCGAGTTCTGTGCCGCCGAGCCGGCGCCGGTGGCAATCGCCAAGGGAACGACGCCGAGGATGAAGGCGAGCGAGGTCATGACGATCGGCCGCAGGCGCAGGCGTGCTGCTTCCAGCGTCGCATCCATCAGGCCCACGCCGCGATCCATGCGGTCTCTGGCGAATTCCACGATCAGGATGGCGTTTTTCGCGGCGAGGCCGATCGTGGTCAGCAGGCCGACCTTGAAGTAGACGTCGTTCGCCTGGTCGAAGAAATAGGCGGCGGCAAGCGCACCAAGCACGCCGACCGGTACCGCCATGATGACCGAGAACGGGATCGACCAGCTCTCATAGAGCGCAGCCAGGCAGAGAAAGACGATCAGCACGGAGAGGCCGTAGAGCAGGGGAGCCTGCGAACCCGACAGGCGCTCCTGATAGGAGATGCCCTGCCATGCGACGGAATAGCCGCCGTCGAGGCTTGCCGTCAGCCGTTCCATCTCGTCCATCGAGTCGCCGGAGCTGACCCCGGGGCCTGCGGCGCCATCCAGCGAAATGGCGCCGATGCCGTTGAAGCGCGCCAGAGTGGGCGGACCACCGACCCAGGACACCTGGCTGAAGGCGGAGAAGGGCACCATTTCGCCAGCCGTATTGCGGGCATACCAGTGACCGAGGTCGTCTGGCTGCATGCGATATGGTGCGTCGCCCTGTACGTAGACGGGTTTCAGTTCGTTGTTGAGCGTGAAGTCGTTGACATCGCGGCCGGCAAAGATCGTCGAGAGCATGGAGTTGACCGATGCGAGATCGAGCCCCATGGCACCCATCTTTTCCTGGTCGAGCAGGATCTTCAGCTGGCTTTCTGCGTCCGGGCTGTTGGACCTGAGCGAGCTGATCTTTGCGTTGGCGCTGCCCATGCCGATGAGCTTCTTCGATGCTGCCGTCAGCGCATCCGTGCCGGTGTTGCCGCTGTCAACGAGGTACATGGAGAAGCCGCTGGACGTGCCCAGACCCGGAATGGCCGGCGGCTGGAGCGGGAAGGCCATGGCGTCGCGCAGGGTAAAGAAGTAGCCCATGGCGCGCTGGACGATGGCAGAGGCGGCGAGTTCCGGCGTCGTGCGCTCCTCGAAGTCCTTGAGCTTGGCGAAGACCAGCGCGTAGTTCTGGCCCTGGCCGACGAAGCTGAAACCGGACACGGCGAAGACGTCCTGAATGGCGTCCTTTTCCTTCTCGAGATAGTAATCCTCGATCTTGTGGATGACTTCCTCGGTGCGGGCCGTGGTCGCGCCGTTCGGCAGCTGGACGATAGTCATCAGCACGCCCTGGTCTTCCTGGGGCAGGAAGGAGCTCGGCAAGCGCGAGAAGATCCAGGCGCAGCCGCCAAGAACGATGACGAACATCAGCATGACGCGCAGCGGACGCTTCAGAAGATAGCCGATGCTCAAGACATAGCCGCCCGTCGTCCGGTCGAAATTGCGGTTGAACCAGGCGCCCGGTCCGCGACGCTCCTTGGTGTGGTCGATCGGTTTCAGCATCGTGGCGCAGAGCGCCGGAGTGAGCACGATGGCGACCACCGCGGAGAGCAGCATTGCCGACACGATGGTGATCGAGAACTGGCGATAGATGATCCCGGTCGAGCCGCCGAAGAAGGCCATCGGAATGAACACGGCCGTGAGGACCAGCGCGATGCCGACGATGGCGCCGGTGATCTCGCCCATCGACTTCTCTGTCGCCTCGAGCGGCGAGAGGCCTTCCTCCGACATGATTCGCTCGACGTTCTCGACCACGACGATGGCGTCGTCGACGAGCAGGCCGATGGCGAGAACCATGGCGAACATGGTGAGGGTGTTGATCGAGTAGCCGGTCACCGCGAGGATGCCGAAGGTTCCGAGCAGCACGACGGGAACGGCGATCATCGGAATGAAGGTGGCGCGCAGGTTCTGCAGGAAGATCAGCAGCACGAAGAAGACCAGCACGATGGCTTCGATCAGCGTGTGGACCACCTTCTCGATCGACAGCTGCACGAAGGGGGTGGTGTCGTAAGGATAGGTGATGATGACGTTTTCGGGCAGCGTCGGAGCGATGGCCGAAAGCGCGACCTTGACCCGGTCAGCCGTATCCAGCGCATTTGCGCCGGTTGCGAGGTTCACCGCGAAGCCGGTTGCGGGCTTGCGGTTGGCGCGGGTGTTGGTGGAATAGCTTTCCTGGCCGATTTCAATGCGGGCGACGTCGCTCAGACGAACCGTCGCACCATCGGTCTCGACCTTGAGGATGATGGATTCGAAATCCGAAACGCTCCTGAGCTGGCTCTGGGCCGTCACGGTGACGTTGATCTGCTGTCCCGCGGCCACCGGCTGCCCGCCGATCGAGCCGACGGACACCTGGGTGTTCTGGGCCTGGATGGCGGTGGTTACGTCGGTCGGGGTCAACTGGAACTTGTTGAGCTTGAAGGGATCGAGCCACACCCGCATGGCGTAGCCCGTGCCGAAGACCTCGATGCTGCCGACGCCTTCCAGGCGCTTGATCTGGTCCTCGATCTTCGTCGAGAAGATGTCGCCGAGCTCTACGGGGCTGCGTTCCGAATCCGTCGATACCAGCGCGCCGACGAGCAGGATGCTCGAGGTGGACCGGGTCACCGAGATGCCGGCCGACTGCACGACGTCGGGCAGCTGCGACTGAACCAGCTGCAGCTTGTTCTGCACCTGCACCTGGGCAATGTCCGGCTCGATATTGTTGCCGAAGGTCAACGTGACCGACGCCTGGCCGGTGCTGGACGACGACGTCATGTAGGTCAGGTCGTCGAGGCCGGTCATGCCGTCCTCGATGATCGATGTGACCGACTTTTCGACGGTCTCGGCGCTGGCGCCGTTATAGCTTGCGGAAATGCGCACGGTGGTCGGCGCGATCTCCGGATATTGCGAAATGGAGAGCGACGAGATCGCCAGCGCCCCGCCCAGCATGATCACGATCGCGATCACCCATGCAAAGATTGGACGGCGAATAAAAAACTTGGCCATTGGTTACCCCTTAGCGCCTGTATACTGCCTGCTGAACCGCAAAATCACGGCTTTGCGGCCGGGGTTGCTTCCGGCGCCTTGGGCGTTTCGACGACCAGGCCCTTGGCATCGACAGTGGCTTCCACCGGGGCTACCGGAGCGCCGTCGCCGATCCACTGGAAGCCGTCGACGATCAGCTTGTCGCCGTCGTTGATGCCTTCGGTGACCAGCCAGTTATTGCCCGAAACAGCGCTTTCGGCGAAGGAGCGGGTCTCGACGACGTTCTGCGCATTGACGAACTTGGCGGTCAGTTCCCCGCGGGCGTCGCGCATGGCGGCGCGCTGCGGGATCAGATAGCCGTTCTCCTTGCCGACGGTGACGGTGGCGCGGACATACATGCCCGGCAGGATCATGTCGTCCGGGTTGTCGAACACGGCCCGGATCGAATAAGTGCCGGTCGTCTCGCTGACCGCCATATCCGACATGTCGAGCTTGCCGACATGCGGGTATTCAATGCCGTCTTCCAGCGTCAGGTGGATGTCGGCCGTGTCGTCGTTGCCGCCCTCGTCCAGCCGGCCGGCGGCGATCGATTGCTTCAGGCGCAGCAGGTTGGCGCTCGATTCCGTCAGTTCGATATAGATCGGATCGAGGCGGCGCAGCGTGGTCAGTGCATCCGTCTGGTTGGCCGTCACGACATTGCCGATCGAGAAATTCGAAGTGCTGGTGACGCCGTCGAACGGTGCTTCGATGCTGGTGAGGTCGAGGTTGATCTGCGCGGAGTTCAGCGACGCCTTGGCTTCCGCCACGTCGGCCTTTGCCTGGAGCAGCGTGACCTTGGCGTTCTCGAACTCGATCTGGGTCGCACCGCTGCCGACCAGCCGCTCGTAGCGCGCAAGATTTGCCTCGGCGCTCGGAACCCCGGCCTCGGCCTTGGAGAGGCTGGCTTCCGCCTGCGCCACCTGGGCGCGGTAGGTGTCGTCCTCGATCTTGTAAAGCAGGTCGCCTGCCTTCACCTCGCCGCCTTCCCTGAAGGCGATTTCCTTGATGATGCCGCTGACGCGCGGGCGGATCTCGGCGACCTGGAAGGCTGCGGCGCGCCCCGGAAGCAGGGTGGTGAGAGGCTGTTCCGCCTTCTTCATGATGACGACGCTGACGGGTGACGGCGGCCGTTCGGCGCCGGCCGCGGCGGGTGCCTTGCCGTCGGTGGCTGCATCGTTGCAGCCTGCCAGTGCAGCGGAAAGAGCCAAAAGGGCCGTGGTCAGCTTGAGGTGTCTTTTCATGGTGTTTTCCGGGTCATCATTGAGGCAGGGCAGTGTAGCGCTAAAGCATGACGGCCCGTCATGGAAATTAACTTTTGTTAACCGGCCGACCGAGCACACGCGCGGGCAATGGAATAAGGACTGGTATCAATTGCCAAGTGACGTATTCAAACGATCGTCACTTTGCAAGGGGGCTTTGCAATGCAGCATTGATGAGCGAGACAACATCTTCGCAGCGTGTTGCCAATATGTCAGCCTTTTCGTTCGCGATCATGACGGGATGCAGAACGCAGGCAAGGGCCAGGAAGGCCGAATTTGCCGCCTTGCGGCTGTCCGTGACTGTGTATACGCCCTCGGCGATGCCATCTTCGACAATGGACGACAGCTCGTCCACGAGCATGTCGCGATAGCGATGGCCACACTGGAGGTCGTCTTTGGCGGTCAGCAGGACCATTTCGAACAGGTGAGGGTTTCTTTCGAGGTCGCCGAGGTGGCTTTCCATCAGCTGCTTGACGAAATCCAGCAGACGTCCGGGCGCCCTTTTCTCCGTATCGAGGTAGCCCAGGCGGGCGATCATGTTTTCGATGTGGCGCGAGGAGATGGCGTCGACCAGGCTGGTCTTGGTATGGAAGTGCTTGAACACATTCGCCGGCGACATGCCGAGTGCCGTAGCAATGTCGGCGATCGCGACGCTGCCATAACCGCGGGTGCGGAAAAGATGCTCAGCGGTGTTGAGGATGTCCTCGCGCGTTTCCTCGGCCGGCCGGCGGGTGCGGCGCGCCGGTAAAGCGGCGGTGCCGCCGCAGGTGGCCTCGGCATTGGCCGGTCTTGCCGTTTCACGCGCGGTTGGCACGGGGCTCAACTCCCTGGGAAATATGGGGCAAGGTTCATGCGGACGCGATCGCGCGGGGTCTCGCAACCGTCATCCGGCACAAACTGAAGCCCGGTGATGGTCTCGTAGGCCTTTATATAGACCTTGGAGGTTTCCTCGACCAGTTCGACCGGGATTTCCGGGATCTCATCTTTGTAGGGGTCGCAGCGCTCGGCGACCCAGGACCGGACGAAATCCTTGTCGAAGCTTGCCGGACGCTCGCCCTTCTCGAAGCTCTGTTGATAGCTGTCGGCGATCCAGTAGCGGCTGCTGTCCGGGGTGTGGATCTCGTCGGCGAGCAGGATGTTGCCGTCGGCATCGGTGCCGAACTCGTATTTGGTGTCGACCAGGATCAGGCCGCGCCGCGCTGCGATTTCCTGGCCGCGGGCGAACAGCGCCAGGGCATAGGCGGAGACCGTATCCCACTGCTTCTGCGTCAGCAGGCCTTCCGATACGATCTGCTCGGCGCTCAGCGGCTCGTCATGGCCGCCATCGAAGGCCTTGCTCGTCGGCGTGATGATCGGCTGCGGCAGGACCTGGTTGTCGCGCAGGCCGTCCGGCAGGGTGATGCCGTACATGGCGCGCTCGCCCTTCTTGTAGAGCGTAAGCACCGAGGTTCCGGTCGTGCCGGCGAGATAGCCGCGTACGACGATCTCGACCGGCAGGATGTCGAGCCGCTTGCCGACCACGACGTTCGGGTCCGGATAGGCGATCACGTGGTTGGGGCAGATGTCCGCGGTTTGCTCGAACCAGTAGCGCGCGGTCTGGGTCAGCACCTGTCCCTTGTAGGGAATGCAGGTGAGGATCCGGTCGAAGGCGCTCAGGCGGTCGGTCGAGACGATGATGCGGCTGCCGTCGGGCAGATCGTAGTTCTCGCGCACTTTGCCGCGATAGTAGTTCGGCAGTTCGGGGAAGTGTGCTTCGGAGAGAATGCGCAACGGCGTTACCCTTTGATCAGCGGGTCGAAACGGCGGATGTGCCAGCCGGACCGTGGTTTCCAGCCGGCCGGAAATCGAGCCCGGGCGGCTTCTGTAAGGCCGGTATCGCAAGCCGGCCGATTTTTCAAAGAAAAAAGCGCGTGACCCGGGCCACGCGCTTCATGTCTTCAATTATGCGGCACCGGCTCCGGCGCCATCAGGCGAAGGTCAGGCGGTTCACTTCGGTCATGCGCGAGACGAGACCGTTCGCGCGAAGACCCTTGATCAGCGAGACCACCGAGAAGGTGATGACCGCTTCGGCGACGAAGACCGGGAAGTAGGCGGCGACCCAGGTGGCCCAGTCGGTGACGGCAAAGCTGTCGTTCGAGATCATCAGCCAGAAACCGACCATGGCGGAAACGCCGGCATAGTAGACGGCGTCAATGCGCAGGACCTTGCCGAGGCTGAAGCGGTCGCCAAGGTTCGCGTCGAACAGGCGGCGGCCGAAGCTGTAGTGCGCCGCGACCATCGGAATCATCAGGGACAGCGCGTTGACGCCGAGATGCGGGATGTCGCCCGGCTCGAACAGGAAGGCCTGCAGCACGAGGCCAAGGGCAAAGCCGAGCATGGCGGGCGCAAAGCCGAACAGCATGTAGATGGTCGTGGCGCCGATCAGATGCAGCTCCGAGGGGCCGACGGGCAGGTGCCAGATCTGCATCATGGCCGAGAATCCGACGGCGGCCAGGATTGCCTTCGGCACGACCAGCGGGTTCTTGACGATCGCCGGGAGCTGTGCGGCGACGAGGGCGAGAGCGGCGGCGTTGGCGAGTGCGATACGCGCCGGATCGATGATTCCAACTTCAATATGCATGTGTCATTCCTTTCGTCCGCGCCCACCGCGCGGTTCTTCAAGTGGATGCCGCTTTCGCGGCGTATGCGATGGCAGGTCTCCTGGCTTGCGGGTCTTGGCTCGGTCCGCCTTATCAGCCGTTTCCGGCCAATGGCATTGTGGACGTCGCTCGCCGCTTACAGTTGCGGGGGCAGCCACGGTTTCGGCCCCTGATGGGTAGTCCTCACCGTATTCCCTCTTCGTCCGCCTCTCCGTTCGGTTCGGCGGAACCATCACACCAAAACTAATAGGATCAATGCGCGGTGCCTGTCCAGAAGCGCCATTCGCTTTGCTGGTTGGAGCGGTGCCGGAGGCGCGTTTTTCCAGCCAAGCCTCGGGAGAGATCGGTCCGTGCCCGGGGCCGCGGCTTGGCAAACGTCATTTTGCCGCATTGTGGCGGCTGCCGGCGGTCGATAGGTGTGACAAATATCAAGAATGGGCCGGGCCCGGAAAGGATGAAGCGATGATTGCGCGAATGATCTATCACGTGCCGGTGTTCGGCTGGATGCTGAAGGAGGCCGTCAGCGGCTCGACCACGGCTAAGGTCCTCTTCATTGTCAATCTGCTGCTCGTCTGGCTGCTCGCCATCCTCGCCTTTGGTTATCCGGCGATCATCATTCCGGCCTTGACGGCCGTGCCGCTGATGTTCGTCGTCCTCATCCTGATCACCAAGGGATGAAACGACACGGGCCGGCAAGCCGGCCCGTGTCGCATTTGAAGGTGTGAGCCTCCCCCGAGAGCGGAGGCGGACTTCAGTCGGCGTCAAGCCAGCGTGTACTGGGTCTTGACTGTGGTGAAGAACTCGGCGGCGTAGCGGCCCTGTTCCCGCGGACCGAAGGACGAGCCCTTGCGCCCGCCGAACGGCACATGGAAGTCGACACCGGCGGTCGGAAGGTTGACCATCACCATGCCGGCTTCCGCGTTGCGGCGGAAATGCGTCGCGTGCTTCAGGCTGGTGGTGGCAATGCCCGACGACAGGCCGAACGGTGTGTCGTTGGCGACAGTGAGGGCTTCCTCATAGTCCTTGACGCGAATGAGCGAGGCGACCGGGCCGAAGATTTCCTCACGCGAAATGCGCATCTGGTTGGTGGCTTCGGTAAACAACGCCGGCTGCAGATAGAAGCCGGGCGTCTCGCGGTTGAGGCGTTCGCCGCCGAAGGCCAGCTTGGCCCCTTCCGAACGACCGATGTCAATATAGTCGATGTCCTGCATCAACTGGCGCTCGTCGACCACCGGGCCGATATGGGTGCCGGCCTTCAGCGCATTGTCCACGGTGACGGTCTTCAGGCGCTCGATCAGCGCGGCGACGAAGCGGTCGTGGATGCCCTCGGTGACGATCAGGCGGGAGGATGCGGTGCAGCGCTGGCCGGTCGAGAAGAAGCAGGAATTGAGCGAGGCTTCGACGGCAATCGAGAGGTCTGCGTCGTCGAGGATGACGAAGGGGTTCTTGCCGCCCATTTCCAGCTGGTACTTGCGGCCGTGTTCGATCGAGGCGAGCGCCACGCGCTTGCCGGTTCCGACCGAGCCGGTGAAGCTGATGCCGGCGAGGTCCGGGCTGTCGAGCATGACCTGGCCGATGACCGAGCCCTTGCCCATGACGAGATTGAAGACGCCCTTCGGCAGGCCGGCGCGATGCAGGATGTCGGCGAGCGCCCAGGCGCAGCCGGGAACCAGTTCGGCCGGCTTCAAGACGACCGTATTGCCGTAGCAAAGGGCCGGAGCGATCTTCCAGGCCGGAATGGCGATCGGGAAGTTCCATGGGGTGATGAGGCCGATCGGGCCGATCGGCTCGCGCGTGATCTCGACGCCGATGCCCGGACGGACCGACGGCAGGCTCTCGCCGGCGAGCCGCAGGCATTCGCCGGCGAAGAAGTCGAAGATCTGGGCGGCGCGGATCGTTTCGCCGATCGCCTCGGGCAGGGTCTTGCCCTCCTCGCGGGCGAGCAGCGTGCCGAGTTCTTCCTTGCGGCTAAGAATCTCGTCGCTCGTCTTCCTCAGGATTGCATGACGCTCGAGGATGCCGGAGCGCGACCATGCCGGAAAGGCGGCCTTTGCCGCCGAAATCGCTGCCCGCATGTCGTCCGGCGTGCCCTGCGCATAGAGGCCGACCACGTCATTGGTGTCTGAAGGATTGCGGTTTTCGGTCGCGTTGCCGCCGACCCATTCGCCGGCGATGAGATTGTTGAATGTCATGGGGTGTTCCTTCCGATGGAATGGGGTCGGCGCAAGGCCGCGGGTCCGCTTGCGGATGACTGGGGTTCTGCGTGCAAATTGTCAGCACGGCGGCAATTTGGCAAGGCTGATATATCTGCAAGCGTCCGTCAGGGCCAGTCGGCATAGGTCGTTTGGAGGTCGGGCGCTGCTCTTCGCGGTGTAACACGCCACTTCTCTATAGGGAGCCAGGAGGCGGCTGCTCCGGCTTGAAGACGTGGCCGACATGCGCCATTTGCCATATCGACGGCGCAACGGTCTGGGAGGATCCGCATACGCGGTTACGGCCGGGGCCTCCACCTGACTGCGTTGAACACCATCCGTTCGCGTGAACGTATTTCACTCCAGATCACAGGCGTTTTCAGCCAGACATTTTCATCAACAAAGAAGAGGGCACCATATCATGGATATAAAGCAGATCATCAACGGTCAGGCGGTCGCCGCGATTTCCGGGCGGACCTTCGTGCGCCACGATCCCTTTACCGGTGCCGTCGCCAGCACCGCGCCGGCCTCCGGTATAGAAGACGTCAAGGCGGCGGTTGCGGCGGCCTCGGCCGCCTTTCCTGCCTGGTCGAAGACGGGACCCGGCGCTCGGCGCGCGCTTCTCTCCAAGGCGGCCGACGTCATGGACGCCAAGGCGCCGGATTTCATCGCCCTTCTGACCGCCGAGACAGGCGGCACGGCACCCTGGGCCGGGTTCAATGTGATGCTGGCCGCCAACATGCTGCGCGAGGCCGCAGCGATGACCACGCAGATCCACGGCGAGATCATTCCCTCCGACAAGCCGGGTTCGCTGTCGATGGGCATGCGCCAGGCAGCCGGCGTCTGCGTCGGGATCGCGCCCTGGAACGCGCCGGTGATCCTCGGGACCCGCGCCATCGCCACGGCGCTTGCCTGTGGCAATACCGTCATCCTCAAGGCCTCGGAGCAATGCCCGGGCCTGCATGTGATGATCGGCCAGGTGATGGTCGAGGCCGGCCTTCCTGCCGGCGTCGTCAACGTCATCACCAATGCACCTGAAGATGCGGCGCAGGTGGTCGAGGCGCTGATTGCCGCGCCGGAAGTCAAGCGCGTCAACTTCACCGGCTCGACCCGCGTCGGGCGGATCATCGGCGAACTCTGCGGCCGGCACCTGAAGCCGGCTCTGCTCGAACTCGGCGGCAAGGCCCCGCTGATCGTGCTCGATGACGCCGATATCGACGGGGCCGTCAATGCGGCGGTGTTCGGCGCCTTCATGAACCAGGGGCAGATCTGCATGTCGACCGAGCGGTTCATCGTTGACGAGAAGGTCGCCGACGACTTCGTCGCCAAGCTTGCAGCGCGTGCGGCGCAACTGCCGGCCGGCGATCCGCGCGGCCATGTGGTGCTCGGCTCGCTGGTGAGCCCGGAGGCGGCAGCCAGGATGGAGGCCATGGTGGCCGATGCGGTGGAGAAGGGGGCCAAGGTCGTGGCAGGCGGCAAGCGCCACGGTTCGGTGTTTGAGGCGACCGTGATCGACGCCGTCCAAGACGGCATGCGCGTCTTTACCGAGGAATCCTTCGGTCCGGTGAAGCCGGTGATCCGCGTTTCCGGCGAAGAGGAAGCGATCCGCGTGGCCAATGACAGCGAGTACGGTCTGTCCTCGGCGGTCTTCAGCCGCGATATCCAGCGGGCCATGCGAGTGGCCGAGCAACTCGAGACCGGGATATGCCACATCAACGGGCCTACCCTGCATGACGAGGCGCAGATGCCGTTCGGCGGCGTGAAGGGCAGCGGCTATGGTCGCTTCGGCGGCAAGGCGGCGATCGCCGAGTTCACCACGCTGCGCTGGGTGACCATCGAGGACGCGCAGCAGCACTATCCGTTCTGAGGATCGGGCAAAAAGCGGCCAGCGGGGTATGTGTCTCGCTGGCTGCGCACCGCTCGCGCGATTGGATGGCCGGTATTGAAATCGAGGGTTGCGGCTCCCATTTGAAGTCCAGCAATTGCTACGGCGCTGGCGAAGCCCTTTGCGGCGAACCGGATCCATGGCGAATGTGCGGTCAGAATTTACCCTGCTTTTTCCGTGACTTATCAAAAACGACAGTTTTTTGACAATTGGCTGTTGACGGGAAAAGGGAGTGGCCGTATAAGCCGCTTCACCGAACGAGAGGGCGGCGCCGACGAGGCGAGCGGCACTCTGGTTCAGACTAAAACCTCTAGAAATTGGCTGAGATGCTGATGGATTGCCGGACCGGATGGTTTGGTGTTGAGTTTTTGTGACGGCTGATTGTCGTCTGTTTTTTGACAATTGAAGATGAGAAGAAAGAGAAACGTGGACGGCGGCGTCGCGGGAAGAGCTTTAGGGCTTTTCTACGAATGATACGCAGACGGTCACGTTTTGATATGAGAACAGCCGCTTCTGGCTTAGGTTGGAAGCGAAGTTGGTTCTCGTCGATTCAGAACATACAGTGATTAGTCTAGATTGAATTCTCAACTTGAGAGTTTGATCCTGGCTCAGAACGAACGCTGGCGGCAGGCTTAACACATGCAAGTCGAGCGCCCC
>NZ_KI912496.1:0-110179 GCF_000518785.1 Paenirhizobium selenitireducens ATCC BAA-1503
CAAGCTGAAGAAGCTCTTGGCCGAAGCCATGCTGGACAATGCGATCCTGAAGGATGTCGCTTCAAAAAAATGGTGACGCCCGATGTGAAGCGGGATGCGGTGGTTCACGTCTGCGCGCAGCACGGGGTGAGCCAGCGTCGGGCGTGCGAGGTTCTATCGGTGGATTTCTCGAGCATGCGATAGCGCAGCGTGCGGCCTGACAATGCGGCCATTCGGGAGGCGATGAAGAAGGTGGCGTCGGAGCGTCGTCGCTTCGGCTATCGCCTGGCCGACAGGTGATAGCCTTGCAATCATCGTAAGGCGCCGTACCCACGTCATGCCCGATCGTCAGCCCTTCAGGCGGCGGCGGACAGGTGTTCGTGGACGGCGAGCCAACGACCGTCGGGCTGGCGGGCAAAGACGATCGTTTCGCGTTCGTTGTTGGTCAGGGCCTCGCCGCCGATCGAGAGGTCTGTCTCCACCGCATGGGTGAAGATGGCGACGTCACCGAGAGGCTGAACGTTGCGGTTCGTCGAGCGGCAGCTGCGCACCTGGAAGCCGTCGCGGATCTCCCACAGCGCCCATTCCGCCTCGTATTCGGCTCGGTTTTCGAGCGTCCTGTCGAGATTGTAGAAGATGAAGGTCGCGGCCGGCGAAAAGGCGTCGAAATAGGCCTTGGCGTCGTGGCGGCCAAAGGCTGCGACGAGGGCGTCGGCGGCGGCAAGGACGGCGTTCGTGGTATCGGTCATGTCTGTCGTTTCTGCGTGATTTACGGAATGGTTCAAACGGGTTTGACGCTGCTGATCAGCGCGGCGATCGGACGGTGCTGTTCGGCGACGCGGGACTTCAGCTCCTCAAGCGGCATGGTCTCGACCTTGCAGAACTCGATGAACATCAGGTTGAGGTTGTTGAAGAACACCTCGCCCAACGCGCGGGTGTCCACGCCGGCGATGATGACGCCGCGGCGCTGCAGGGTCTCGATGAGCTGGACGACCTGGGCGCAGAGGCGCTGGTCGAGCTCGGTATAACGTTTCGACAGCGGCGTCTCCGGCTGCTGGATCGACGAGGCCATGGCCGTGCGCCACATCTCCTTGCTCAGATAGACGAGCGAGTGGTCGTAATACTGGTTGATCAGCGCGCCGAGCGCCTCGTTCACGTTGAGCGGCGGGTTGGCGACGATCATTTCGCCGGCCTCCAGCACTTCGGTCACTTCCATCGAAACGGTGGCGACAAGGATGTCGCCCTTGTTCTGGTAGTAGTTGTAGAGCGTGCCGACGGAGACCTCCGCCCGCTCGGCAATGTCCTCGATACGGGCGCTGTCATAGCCCTGTTCGCGGAACAGGGTGGTGGCGGATTCGAGGATGCGGCGGTTCCTGTCTGCCTTCTGTCTGGCGCGCAATCCGGTCATCGGAACCTCCCTTGGAATCTCTTCAAAAATGAGATTGACTTAAAAAATGAATTCATTCAATCTTTTTCTCAAGGCGCCGATACGAGTGCCATTTTGATCAACGCGAGGGCTCGACGGGGGTCTTCGACAAGAGGGAAACGACATGAAGAAAACCGTTCTGGGCGGGCTCTCCCGCCGCATGCTTCTCGCCACCGCCGCCGTTTGCACGCTTTCCGCCGGCGCCTCGGCGCAGGAAGAGCTCAACGCGCTCGTCTGGTGCGACCACACCGATCCGGCGCTGATCGAGCCTTTCGAAAAGGCCAACAACGTCAAGGTCAATCTCAAGGAATATGAAGGCACGGGCGCCGGCCTGTCGATCGTCGAGCAGTCGCGACCCGGCGACTGGGACGTCTTCGTCATCGACGGTGTCGACGTGCCGCGCGCGGTCGAGATGGGCCTTCTCGCCGAGATCCCGGCCGACAAGCTGCCGACGGCCGACATCTTCCCGGAAGTGCGGATGGAAGCCAACAACACCAAGGACGGCAAGATATACGCCGTCACGGAGAAGTTCGGCTACAACACGATTTCCTACGACAAGACCAAGGTCGATCCGAAGGACATGGAAGACCTGTCGATCTTCTGGTCCGACAAATACAAGGGTCGAATCGCCCTCTATGACTATTACCTGCCGATGATCGGCCTGACCGGGCTTGCCATCGGCAAGAACACCGCCGACCTGACGGCCGCCGACCTTCCGGCGATCAAGGAAAAGCTATTCGAGATGAAGAAGGTCGCGCGCCAGGTGAGCGACGTCGTCGCCTCCCAGACCGCGCTCGTCAGCGGCGAAGTCGACATCATCCTCGGCGGCGGCGAATGGGTGACGGCCGGCCTCACCACGGAGAAGCCGAACCTCGACTGGACCGTGCCGAAGCAGGGCGCGCTGCGCTGGGCACAGTCGATCGGCGTCTTCAAGGACTCGACGAAGCAGGATCTGGCGGTCAAGTTCGTGCAGTACATCCTCAGCCCCGAAGGCCAGTCCAAGCTTGCGACCTCGTCCTGCTACTGGGGCATGCCGGCGAACTCCAAGGCCGGTGAAAAGCTGAACGACCAGCAGAAGACGGCGCTGCGCTGGGACAAGCAGCCGGAATATCTGAAGAACACGCAGCTCTATCCGGTTGTCGATGCGGATCTCGACGCCGCGATGCAGGATGCCTGGACGGAGATGCTGCAGCAGTAAGCGGCTCTGGCGTGGATCCTCGGGGCAAGCCCGAGGATGACGACCGGGAGGTTGTTTCGTCGCGCCCAGGCCCCTCTGTTCAGTGCGCTCAGCCAGGGGGGCTGCCTGCTGCGGCATTCCCTCGATACTCAGTCATCCTCGGGCTTGACCCGAGGATCCACGACCTTGCGGGCGACCTTTGCGGCACGCCCGATCGCCTCGGGAGACTGGGGCGAGATGAAGGGCCAGACATGCCTATGCGACTGCTACCGGATCCTATGGACACGGCCGTGACCGCAAGTTTCCCGAAACACCAGCCTTCAGCGTGAACGGAGTGTCATGCCCATGACCGCCACTGCCCTTGAACGCGCGGAACGCCGCAAGGCCTGGGGATTTGCGCTGCCGGCGCTGCTCTGGACCGTCGCGTTCTTCCTCATACCCTTTCTCTACATGGCGGCGATCAGCTTCTGGAAGCGCGAAGGCCGCGTCATCGTCGCCAGCTGGACGCTCGACAACTACAACGCCTTCTTCGGTAAGGCGCATCTGCTGAAAGCACTGTTCAACTCGCTGGAGGTCACGGCAACCGTCACGGTCATCTCCGTCGTGCTTGCCTATCCGCTCGCCTGGATCATTGCCGAACGGGTACCGCGGCGCTGGCAGCGCTTCGCGCTGATCATGGCGATCCTGCCCTTCTGGACCTCCTACGTGGTCCGGTCCTATTCCTGGCTGCTGGTTCTGTCGAAGGGCGGTGTCGTCAACCAGGCGCTGCTGTGGACCGGCCTGCTCGCCGAGCCGCTGGATCTCTCCGCCAATCGTACCGGCACGGTGATCGGCTTCGTGCATTTCTTTGTCATGCTGCTGACGCTGACGATCTATGCCAATCTCGTGCAACTGTCGCCGAATTACCGTCGGGCCGCCGCCGATCTCGGGGCGAACGGCTTCCAGACCTTCTGGCATGTCATCCTGCCGCTGACGCTACCCGGCATCATGGTCGGCGCCTTCCTGACCTTCGTGCTGTGCATCGGCGACTACATCACGCCGCAGATCCTCGGCGGCAACAACGAACTCGTCCTGCCCCAGCTCATCATGCTGCAGCTTGGTCGCCGGGCGGATTTCCCGATGGCTGCGGCGCTGTCGCTGGTGCTGATGGTGGTCGTGACGATCGCCTATCTCGCCTGCGCCCGCTGGCTGAAGATGGAAAGGACCTGACCGATGCGACACCTGCAAACGGCGCTCGCCTTTTTCTATGCCGGCGCCATCTATGTCTTCATCTTCCTGCCCGTCGCCGTGCTCGTGCTGTTTTCCTTCCAGGACGGCACCCTGCCGGTGCCGCCGCTGCACGGCCTGACCTTGCGCTGGTATGGCGAGATCTTCGCCGACGCCAAGCTGATGCAGGCGCTTTTCAACTCGCTGATCGTGGCGCTGGTCTCGTCTGCCGTGTCCTGCCTGCTCGGCTTCCTCGCGGCTTACGCCTTTGCCCGCTACAAGCTGCCGGGCTCCGGTCTCCAGCGGGCGCTGATTGTCGCGCCGATGACGGTCAGCACCCTGATCATCGCGCTTGGCCTTCTGTCTGTCTTCAGCCGTCTCGATATCCAGCTTTCTCTATGGACGGTGGGTGTCGGACATGTGGTGATCAACCTGCCGCTCTGCTTTGCCATCATCTATGCCTCGATGGGCGGCCATCAGGTCAATATCGAGCGGGCGGCGCGCGACCTCGGCGCCAGGGACTGGCAGGTGATGGCGCTCATCACCGCGCCGATGCTGATGCCGTCGATCCTGGCCGCCTTCTTCCTGTCGGTCACCTTCAGCTGGGACGAGTTCATCATCGCTTTCCTGCTGTCGCGCTTCGACGTGACGCTGCCCGTCGAGATCTGGAGCATGTTGCGCTCGGGCCTCGACCCCAAGACCAATGCCATCGGCAGCGTCGTCTTCCTCATCTCGGTCGCGTTCCTGATCGTCATGGAACTCGCCGTCTTCAGAAAATCCGGGAAATCTTCATGACCGCCGACGTCTCGATCAGAAACGCCACGAAAGTCTTCGGCGCGTTCCGCGCGCTGGACAATGTCTCGCTCGACATCGCCGCCGGCGAGTTCATCGTGCTGCTTGGGCCCTCTGGCTGCGGCAAGACCACATTGCTCTCGATCCTCGGCGGCTTCATCGAGCCGACCTCGGGTACGATTGCCATCGGTGGCCGCGACATGACCCACGTCGCGCCGGCAAAACGTCCGACGACCACCATGTTCCAGGACTATGCGCTTTTCCCGCATATGCGCCTGCTCGACAATGTCGGGTTCGGCCTGCGCATGCGGGGCATGGCCAAGGCGGAACGGGATGAGAAGGCATTGTCGATGCTGGATCTGGTCGGGCTGAAGGCCTCCGCATCGAAGAAGCCGCATGAGCTTTCCGGTGGACAGCGGCAGCGTGTGGCCCTGGCGCGCGCGCTGGCGGTCGATCCCGACGTACTGCTGCTCGACGAGCCGCTGGGCGCGCTGGACCTCAAGCTGCGGCGTCAGATGCAGGACGAGCTGAAGGCGATCCAGAAGCGCGTCGGCACCACCTTCATCCACGTCACCCACGACCAGGAGGAGGCGATGGCGATCGCCGATCGGATCGTCGTGATGAACCATGGGCATATCGAGGATGTCGGCGCGCCGTCGGAGATCTACATGCGGCCGCGTTCGCTGTTTGCCGCGGGCTTCATGGGCGAGGCCAATTTCCTGCCCGCAAGGGTGATCGGCATTACCTCTGGCGAGGTGCGGATCGAGACGGCGCTCGGCCGGGCGGTCATACCCGTTTCCGCCTTCACGGGTAGCATGCCGACCGCGGACCAGAAGGTTACGCTCTGCATTCGCCCCGAGCATTTCCGCTCGGCCGGCGAAGAGGGAGCAACCGTCGCGCTCGGCCGGGCGCGCATCACCGACAGCGCCTTCTTCGGCGCCCACCACCGCTGCCACCTGCAGCCGGAAGGGGCGCCCGACACAGTCATCACCGCTCATCTTCCACAGACGGCGGAGCCGCGCATCGGCGATATGCTTGATCTTACGGTGCCCGCCGATAGCATCGTCGCACTTGTCGAGGAGTGAGGAATCCCCCAATGAAGCCACGCATGCGCGCCGAAGACTGGTACAGCGTGCGTCGTCTTGACGACGGCGTCACGTATATCTGCGAGCCTCACATCCAGGAGTTCTATCGCTGCAACATCTGGCATGTACGCGGCCGAGATCGCGACATGCTGGTCGACAGCGGCATGGGCGTCGTGTCGCTCCGGGAATGGGTGCCGCTGGTGACGGAGCGCGAGCTGATCGCGGTCGCCAGCCACACCCATTTCGACCATATCGGCTGCCATCACGAGTTCGAGTGCCGCGCGGTGCATTCGGCCGAAGCCGACCTGCTGGCCAATCCGACGCGCGAAAATACGCTGGCCGATCCTTATGTCACCGACGAGATCTTCGACGCACTTCCGCCGGAACCCTATTGCTCGAAATGCTATGCGGTGAAGCGGGCGCCGGCGACGCGCATTCTGGAGGATGGCGACGTCATCGATCTCGGCGACCGCCACTTCGAGGTGATCCACACGCCGGGGCATTCTCCCGGTGGCATCGCGCTCTACGAAAAGGCGACGGAAATCCTGTTTTCCGGCGACATCCTCTACGACGGTCCGCTGATCGAGGACACCTACCATTCGAATGCCGCCGACTATCTCGCATCGATGGAGCGCCTGCTGACGCTTCCGGTGCGGCAGGTCCATGGCGGCCATTTTCCAAGCTTCAGCGGCGAGCGCTACCGGGGCCTGATCTCCGGCTGGCTCGACGCCAAACACAAGACAATCTGACGGGAGTGACGCATGCTCGACAAGCGCAAGTTCTACATCAACGGCCAATGGGTCGATCCGATCGCGCCCAACGACCTCGAGGTCATCAACCCCGCGACAGAGCAGCCGATCGCCGTGATCTCGATGGGGACCGCCGCCGACATCGACCGCGCCGTTGCCGCCGCCAAGACGGCTTTCCAGAGCTACGGCCGCACCAGCCTGGACGAACGCATCACGCTCCTGGAAAAGCTGCTTGCCATCTACAAGCGCCGCTATGACGAGATGGCCCGCACCATCACGCTCGAACTCGGCGCGCCGATCACCATGAGCACGGAACAGCAGGCCCATGTCGGCGTCGGCCATCTCAAGGGCTTCATCGATGCCCTGAAGCGCATCAAGGTGCGCGAGGAACTGCCGAACGGCGATATCGTGCTGCGCGAGCCGATCGGCGTCTGCGGGCTGATCACGCCGTGGAACTGGCCGATCAACCAGATCGCGCTGAAGGTCATCCCGGCGCTCGCGACCGGCAGCACCTGCGTGCTCAAGCCCAGCGAGTTCACACCGCTCAATGCGCTGCTCTATGCCGAGATGGTGCATGAGGCCGGCTTCCCGGCTGGCACCTTCAACCTGGTCAACGGCGACGGTCCCAATGTCGGGGCAGCGCTTTCGAAGCACAAGGATGTCGACATGATGTCGTTCACCGGCTCGACCCGGGCCGGCACGGCCGTCAGCAAGGATGCCGCCGATACCGTCAAGCGAGTCACGCTCGAACTCGGCGGGAAGTCGCCCAACATCGTCTTCGAGGATGCCGACCTGGAAGAGAGAGTGACCGGCAGCGTGCTTGAATGCTTCAACAATTCCGGCCAGTCCTGCGACGCGCCGACACGACTTCTGGTGCAGCGTTCGGTCTACGACCAGGCCGTGGGGATCGCCCGCCGCGTCGGCAGCGAAGTCACGGTCGGCAATCCGGAAGAGGCCGGCGAGCACATCGGACCGCTCGTCAGCGACATCCAGTATGGCCGCGTGCAGGCTCTGATCGAGGCTGGGATCGCCGAAGGCGCCGAGCTTCTCGTCGGCGGCCCCGGCAAGCCGGAAGGCTTCGAGACCGGCTACTACGTCAAGCCGACGATCTTTGCCGGGGTCAACAACCAGATGCGGATCGCGCGCGAAGAGGTTTTTGGTCCGGTGCTCGTCATCATCCCATTCGACGCGGAAGAGGATGCGATTGAGATCGCCAACGACACGAATTACGGTCTGGCGGCCTACATTCAGTCCGGCGATCTCGACCGGGCCGAGCGTGTCGCCGGACGCCTGCGCGCCGGCATGGTCCATATCAACGGCGCACCCCATCGCTATGGCAGCCCGTTCGGTGGTTACAAGCAGTCCGGCATTGGCCGCGAGGGCGGAATTTTCGGGCTCGAGGATTTTCTCGAAGTGAAGACGGTCCATCGGCCGCGTGCAGATTGAGAGTGATGTGAGATGATCCCAAAGACCATGAAAACCGCGGTGGCCGAGGCTCCCGGCGCTCCGCTCGTCATCCGTGATCTGCCGGTGCCCGTACCGGGTCGCGGCCAGTTCCTGGTGAAGCTCGAAAGCTGCGGTGTGTGTCATTCCGACCTGCACCTGCGCAACGGCGACGAGGGGCTGCCGGACGAGATGTATCCGCTCGTCCTCGGCCATGAAGGCATCGGCCGGATCGTGGCGGTGGGCGAGGGGACGGAGACGTCCCTCTCGCTCGGTGATCGGGTCGGTCTGCCATGGCTCTACGACACCTGCCTCGACTGCAGCCCCTGCCTCACCGGTGCGGAAACGTTCTGCACCCATCAGCACGCACGCGGTATCCACCATCACGGCGCCTTTGCCGAATATGCGATCCTCGAATCCCGCTTCGCCTGCACGATCCCGGACGCGATCGACCCGCTGCAGGGTGCGCCGCTGCTCTGCGCCGGCCTGACGGCCTGGAGTGCGCTTCGCAAGACCTCTCTTCGTCCGGGCAAGACCGTGATGGTGATCGGGTGCGGAGGGCTCGGCCAATATGCGATCATGATCGCCAAGGCCCATGGCGCGACCGTGGTTGCGGTCGATCGGGATCCGGCGAAGCTCGAGGAAGCTCGCCAGCGCGGTGCCGACCATCTGGTCGAGGCGGGGCCGGATGCTGGCTTGAAGGTCAAGGAACTGGGCGGCGCAGATGTCGCCGTCAACTTTGCGCCATCGCCGGCGGTGTGGAAGACGATCGAGCAGGCGGTCAATCCGATGAGCGATATCATCGCCATTGCGCTGGTTCACGATCCTGTGCCGCTGTCGATGATGTGGCTGATCGATGGCGGTCACCGCGTCTTCGGTTCGTCGGTCGGCTCGCGTCAGGACCTGCGCGACTTCCTCGCCTTTGCCGCGCGCACCGAGCTTTCGATCGACATCGAGACGATCCCGCTTTCGGGCGTCAATGCAGCTCTCGACCAGTTGCAGGCCGGAAAGGTTGCCGGCCGTATCTGCATCGATTTTTCGCTGTAGCGGGTGCCGACACGACCGTCGCCGCCCGCTCTTTGGGAGCCGGCGGCGGTGCTTGCACGCCCCGTCGACGAGGCTTGAACTGCCGATGCCGGGAACGCGCTGCCCATGCGGCATCGTGGCTGTCCTGCAGCTACTCGGCTAGAGATTCTCCTTCAGCAGGACCTCGATGCGGATCTTCTCCTGGGAGGCGAGCGGTTCGCGGAGATCCGTGCGCGCGCGCATGATGCGGATGGCGCTGCGCACGGCATGTCCCGGATCCTGGGCGATGATCGCGTCGATCCGCTCGTCGCGCAGTGCTTCCTCCGTGAAGGGCGTGCGCTCGTGCACGACGACGGTCAGCGCGCCGAGGTCTCCGCTCTTTTCGATGGCGGCCACGGGAATGCGGGCTTCGGCGCTCAGCACATAGGCGGCCCTGATGTCCGGATTATTCTCCAGTGTTCTCTGGATGATCGTCTGCGCCCGGCGCTCGTCGCCATAGGTCTCCAGCGAAGGCAGGCTCTTGAGGTGCGGGAACTGGCTGTTGATGATGCTGTCGAAACCGAGCCGGCGCTCGATGCTGTCCTGCGCCATCATGGTTTCCGCCACGACCATGATCTTGCCCGGCTCGTTGCGCAGGAAGCGGCCGATGATCCGGCCGGCGGTGGCGCCGGCGGCGAAGTTGTCGACACCGACGAAATCGGTGTTCTCAAGCTTCTCCTGGCCGGAGAGAAACTGCACCACCTTGATGCCCCGCTCGAAAAGCCGGGCCATCGCATCGCGCACCTGGGGTGATTCCGGCGCCATGATGGCCACGCCGTCGACGATGGTGCTGTCGATCGACGCGAGATACTTGGCGACGAAATGCGGGTCGCTGATGGGGATCTGGTCGACATCGACGACGGTCAGATCCGATCTCAGGGCCTCTCTGGCCTCCTCGACGCGCTGAAGCAGTTCGCGCAGATACTGGTCGCCGGCCGTCGGCAGCACGAACAGGAAGCGGTAGGTCTTGTTGCGTGCGAGGTTCACGGCCGCCGGGTTCCGGACGAACCCAATTCTTTCAATGGCTTCATTGACCTTCCGCGCCGCCGTCTTGCTGACGAACGGCCGGTCGTTCAGCACGCGGTCCACCGTGGCCAGGCTCACGCCGGCCGCTTCGGCAAGATCTTTCGCTGTGGGCCGCATGCCGTCTCCTGTCAGGCTTCGCAAAAATACGCCATCCGACTTTTCCAACAGAATCAAGCAAAAAGCAAGAAACTGAGGTGCGCACCTCAAAAATCGCTTGCATTGAGGTGCGCACCTCAATTACTAACACTGGCGACATCAATTGCTAAGGGACCGATTGCGATCGGAGGAGCGTATTGTTGTCGAAGGGGCCAGGGAGGATGGCGGCCTGTCGCATTTCCTCAGTCTGCTCTGTCTGCCCTCGCGGGCATTTTTTCGTTTCCTGATGGAGGTCGGGATGCACAAAGGGAGGTTCTCAACCATGAAGTCCAGGCTATTGAATTCCGTAGTGGCTGTCGGCGCACTCGTCGGAGCCGGCGCCGTTGGCGCAACATCCGCCCAAGCCGATGAACTGACCCTTTGTTGGGCGGCGTGGGATCCTGCCAATGCTCTTGTCGAGCTCAGCAAGGATTTCGAGGCCAAGTCCGGCCACAAGATGAAATTCGAATTCGTGCCGTGGCCGAATTTTGCCGACCGCATGCTCAACGAACTGAATTCGGGCGGCAAGCTTTGCGATCTGATGATCGGCGACAGCCAGTGGATCGGCGGCGCGGCCGAGAACGGCCAGTACATCAAGCTCAATGATTTCTTCGACAAGGAAGGCATCAAGATGAGCGACTTCATCCCGGCGACCGTGACCGGCTATTCGGAATGGCCGAAGAACACGCCGAACTACTGGGCCCTGCCGGCCTTCGGCGACGTGGTCGGCTGGACATACCGCAAGGACTGGTTCTCGCGTCCCGAGCTGCAGGCCGAGTTCAAGACCAAATACGGCCGTGATCTTGCCGTGCCGAAGACTTTCGCCGAACTCAAGGACATTGCCGAGTTCTTCCAGGGCCGCGATATCGACGGCACCAAGGTCTATGGCGCGGCGATCTACTCCGAACGTGGCTCGGAAGGCATCACCATGGGCGCGATGGACGTGCTCTACAGCTATGGCTTCCAGTACGACAACCCGGCCAAGCCCTATGAGCTGGAAGGTTTCGTCAACTCGGCCGATTCCGTCGCAGGCCTGGAATTCTACAAGGCGCTCTACGACTGCTGCACGCCGCCCGGCTCCTCGGACGCCTACATGTCCGAGAACATCGACGCCTACAAGTCCGGCCAGGTGGCGCTGCAGATGAACTTCGCCTTCATCTGGCCCGGCATCCATGCCGACGCCAAGGTGGGCGGCGACAAGTCGGGTTACTTCCCCAATCCGGCCGGCCCGGGCGGCAAACAGTTCGCCCAGCTCGGCGGCCAGGGGATCTCGGTGGTGTCCGCCTCCGAGAAGCAGGCGGCAGCGCTGGAATATATCAAGTGGTTCGCCCAGCCCGACATCCAGGCCAAGTGGTGGAGCCTCGGCGGCTACTCGGCGCTGCGCGCCGTGGTCGAAGATCCGGGTTTCGCCACCAGCCAGCCCTATGCGCAGACCTTCCTCGACTCCATGGCGATCGTGAAGGACTTCTGGGCCGAGCCGTCCTATGCGTCCCTGCTGCAGGCCTCGCAGAAGCGGTTCCATGACTATGTCGTCGCCGGTCAGGGCACCGCCAAGGAAGCCCTCGACGGCCTGGTCAAGGACTGGACCGACGTGTTCGAGGACGAAGGCAAGTACTGACCCTACGCTGCCGCTTCAGCGGAAGACCGCGTAAAAGCAGGGCCGGCCGTCGCGCCCGGCCCTGCCATTCCAGACCCATTCCTTGAAGGGGGTATCATGTCCGATACACCGATAGATCGCGTCGCACGCGCCACGCCGCCAGCGGTGGCCAAGCGGATCCGGGGCCTTTCCGACCGCGCCATAGCCTGGCTGTTCGTCGCGCCTTCGATCATCCTGTTGCTGGCGGTCAACATATTCCCGCTCATCTGGACCGTACGGTTGAGCTTCACCAATTTCCGTGTCAATCGGCCCAATGCCGAGGTCGAATTCATCGGCCTGCAGAACTACCGGCGGATCCTGACGGATGGCGACATCTGGCTGACCATGCAGGCGACGGCCCATTTCCTCATCTGGACGATCGTCCTGCAGGTGCTGATCGGCTTTTCGCTCGCCTATCTGATCAACAAGAAGTTTCGCGGCAATGACATGTGGACGACCATCATCGTCCTGCCGATGATGCTGAGCCCGGCCGTCGTCGGCAATTTCTGGACGTTTCTCTACCAGCCGCAGATCGGCCTGTTCAACTATGCGGTCGGTTTCCTGACCGGCGCCGATCCATCCAGCTTCTCGATGATCGGCAGCGTCAACCTTGCGCCCTGGGCCATCATCATCGTCGATACCTGGATGTGGACGCCTTTCGTCATGCTGATCTGCCTTGCGGGCCTGCGCTCCATTCCCGACAGCATTTACGAGGCTGCCGAATGCGACCGGGCCAGCAAGTGGCGCCAGTTCTGGACCATCACCATTCCCATGGTGCTGCCTTTCCTCATGCTGGCGATCCTGTTCCGCGGTATCGAGAACTTCAAGATGTTCGACCTGGTGGTCCAGCTGACGGGCGGCGGTCCGGGCTCGATCACCGAGCTCACCTCGATCAACCTCAAGCGCGAGGCGTTCGAGAAGTGGCGGACCGGCTATGCCTCGGCCTATGCGGTCATCCTGTTCGTCACCGTCTTCGGCCTTGCGTCGATCTACGTCAAAGCGCTCAACAAGGTGAAGCAGCGATGAGCAGTTATTCCGTCACAGAGCCCTCGGCCCGCCAGAAATGGTTCGCCGGCATCCTGGTGGTGTTCTACGCGGTCGTTACCATCCTGCCGCTCCTGTGGATCATCGCCACCGGCTTCAAGTCGCCATCCGATGCGATCGCCTATCCGCCCAAGGTCTTCTTCGAGCCGACGCTGGAAGGCTATGTCAACCTGTTCACCACCCGCACGCGCGTTTCGGAGGAAACCCTGCAGCAGATGGGCGAACCAACGTCGTGGTACGAGCGGCTGGTTCGCAAGGATGGGCTGGTGATTGCCGGTCCCTCCCGCTTCGGCGAGCGGTTCACCAATTCGGTGATCATCGGTTTCGGTTCGACTGTGCTCTGCATCGTGCTGGGAACGGCCGCCGCCTATGCCTTCTCGCGCTTCAAGGTGCCGCTCAAGGACGATCTTCTGTTCTTCATCCTGTCGACCCGCATGATGCCGCCGATTGCGGTTGCCATCCCGATCTTCCTGATGTTCCGCCAACTGGGCTTAAGCGACACCCATGCCGGCATGATCCTGCTTTACACGGCCGTCAATCTGTCGCTGTCCGTTTGGCTGCTGAAAGGTTTCATCGACGAGATCCCGGTCGAATACGAGGAGGCAGCGCTGATCGACGGCTACACCCGGTTTCAGGCCTTCTACAAGGTCGTCCTGCCGCAGGCGGTGACCGGTATCGCCTCGACCGCGATCTTCTGCCTGATCTTTGCCTGGAACGAATATGCCTTCGCGGTGCTGCTGACATCAGGTACGGCCCAGACTGCGCCGCCCTTCATCCCGACGATCATCGGGGTGGGTGGCCAGGACTGGCCGGCGGTGGCGGCCGGCGCCACGCTGTTCCTTGTTCCCGTGATGGTCTTCACCATTGTCCTGCGCAAGCATCTGCTGCGTGGCATCACCTTCGGAGCGGTCCGCAAATGAGTGAGTTCTTCAACGGCTTGGTCCATCTGCGCCGCGGCGCGTGGGAACTGGTCGCCTCCTTCCTGATTGCCGCGGGCGTCGTCATGCTGATGCAGCCCTTCGCGCTCTGGATGTTCTCCTACTCCTTCGTTGTCACCCTGGTGGGCACAGTGATGTTCATCGTCGTCAGCCACTTTCCGGAGTAATCCATGGCACAGATCAGAATTGAAAATGTGCGCAAGGAATTCGGAAGCTTCACGGCCGTCCAGTCTTCCACATTCACCGTCGAGGACGGCGAGTTCTTCATGCTTCTCGGCCCTTCGGGCTGCGGCAAGACGACGACGCTGCGCATGATGGCCGGCCTTGAACTGCCGACGAGCGGGGAGATCTACATCGACGGCGAAGAGGTGGGCATGAAGCCCGCGAGCCAGCGCGACATCGCCTTCGTCTTCCAGATGTTCGCCCTCTATCCGCACATGAATGTCCGCCGCAACATCTCCTATCCGCTGCTCAGCCAGGGCGTGCCCAAGGCCGAGGTGAAGAGCCGCGTTGCGGAAGTGGCGCGCATCCTCAAGATCGAGGACATTCTCGAAAAACCCGTCGGCGGCCTTTCCGGTGGCGACCGGCAGCGCGTGGCGCTCGGCCGGGCGATCGTCCGGCGGCCCAAGGCCTTCTTCATGGACGAGCCGCTCGGTGCGCTCGATGCGGAGTTCCGCGAGCACATGGCAGAAGAGCTGCGGGCGCTGCACGACCGTATGGGGGCGACGACGGTCTATGTGACGCATGACCAGCTCGAAGCCATGCAGATGGGCGACAAGATCGTGGTGATGAACCACGGCGTCGTCGAGCAGTTCGGCAAGCCGCAGCAGATTTACGACTGGCCGGCGACCAAGTTCGTCGCGAAGTTCATCGGTTCGCCGCCGATGAACTTTCTGGAATTCGACGGCATGATCGGCATTGGCGGAGATCACGTCGATCTGTCGGGAACGACGGTGCGGGTCCCCGTGTCGCGCCAGGGTGCCAAGGGGAAACTGACGCTGGGTGTCCGGCCCGAGCATATCCATTTCTCGGACCGATCGGACTTCCGTGGCCGGGTCATCGCGACCGAATATCTCGGCACGACCCAGATCGTCACCATGTCGACCGCCAATGGCGTCGTGAAGGCACGTATTTCCTCCAATCAGGCAATCACGCCCGGCGAAGTCATCGGCCTGGAATTCGATGCTCGCACGCTCACCGTCTTTACCGAGGAAAGAGGGCAGGCGCTCCTGTCGGAAGCAAACGAGGGAGTGCTGCGTCATGGCTGAAGTCATCCTCGAAAACGTGACCAAGACGTTCGGTGCCCAGGTGGCGCTCGACAATGTGTCGCTGACCATTCCGCATGGCTCCTTCGTCGTGCTGCTCGGACCGACCGGCGCCGGCAAGACGACCACCTTGCGCATGGTGTCCGGTCTCGACCACCCCGACAGCGGCGAGGTCTATATCGACGGCCAGCCGATGCGCGGCCTGACTCCGGCCCAGCGCAACGTCGCCATGGTGTTCCAGCAATATTCGCTCTATCCGCATCTGACGGTCCGGCAGAATCTGGAATTTCCGCTGAAGTCGCCTCTGCTGAAGACGCCGCCGGACGAGATCGAGCGCAAGGTGAAGGCGATCGCCGACGTCCTGCAGATTTCCCACAAGCTCGACAACAAGGCGACGGCGCTGTCGGGCGGGGAGATGCAGCGCGTGTCGATCGGCCGCGCGCTGGTCAGAAATCCGCGCATCTATCTGATGGACGAGCCCTTGAGTTCGCTCGATGCCAAGCTGCGGGCCGATCTTCGCATCGAACTGAAGCGCATCCAGGCCGATTCCGGCGCGACGCTGCTCTATGTCACGCATGACCAGATCGAGGCGATGACGATGGCGACCCATGTCGGCGTGTTGCATCACGGCAAGCTGGTGCAGTTCGGCTCACCGCGCGAGGTCTACGAGAACCCGGTCAGCGTCTATGCCGCCACCCGGCTTGGCCAGCCGCGCATCAACTTCCTGCCGGCGGATCTCTTTCCCGCGGCGCCCTCTGGTGCCGTCACCATCGGGCTCAGGCCCGAACATATCGCCCAGGGCGTGGGGGAGGACAGCCTGGTGACCCGGGTGGAACATCTGGGCGACCAGACGCGTCTGCACCTCTCGTTCAGGAATCATGACCTCGTGACCGTAACCGATGCCCATACCGGATTGCGGAGTGGCGATATCGTCAAAATTCAGCCAGACAAGCCGCTCTACTTCGATGCGGACGGCCTGCGCCTCGTTTAAGGGAGTTCTCCATGGCACATTTCATCAACAAGAAAGAAGACGTCGTCATCGAAGCGATCGACGGCTTGCTGGCAACCTCCCGCAGCCCGCTGGCGCGCCTTGACGGCTACCCGCATATCCGGGTCGTCGTGCGCAGCGACTGGGACAAGTCCAGGGTCGCGCTGGTCTCCGGTGGCGGCTCCGGCCACGAGCCTGCCCATGCAGGCTTCGTCGGCGCGGGCATGCTGACGGCGGCCGTGTGCGGCGATGTCTTTGCCTCGCCGAGCGTCGATGCGGTGCTGGCCGGCATCCTTGCCGTCACGGGCCCGTCGGGCTGTCTCCTGATCGTCAAGAACTATACCGGCGACCGGCTGAATTTCGGCCTGGCGGCCGAGCGCGCGCGCGCCTTTGGGCTGAACGTCAGCATGGTGATCGTCGACGACGATATTGCCTTGCCCGATCTGCCGCAGGCGCGCGGCGTGGCCGGGACCCTGTTCGTGCACAAGATCGCCGGTGCGCTGGCGGAGTCCGGCGCGGATCTCGATACCGTCACTGCGGCGGCGAGGCGGGTGGTTGCCGGCACCAAGAGCATCGGCATGTCGCTCGATACCTGCACTGTTCCGGGCTCGCCCAAGGAAGACCGCATCCCCGAGGGCATGGCCGAGCTTGGCCTCGGCATTCACGGGGAGGCCGGGGTCGAGCAGATCGACTTCTCCGATGCCCGTTCCGCCATGGCCGCCGTCGCGGCCAAGCTGGCGCCGACCATCGAAGACCGGCCCCATGTCGCCTTGATCAACAATCTGGGCGGAACGTCCGTGCTGGAGATGTCGGTGCTGACCCATGAGCTGATCAATTCGGCGGTCGGCAAGCATATCTCCCATGTCGTCGGGCCTGCACCGATGATGACTTCGCTCGACATGCGCGGCTTCTCGATCTCGCTTTATCCGGCCGACAAGGCGGATCTGGCGGCGCTTGGCCAGCCCGTGGCGCTTGCCGCGTGGCCCGGCCTTGCCGCGGTGAGGCCGGTTGCCGTCGCAGCCCTGCCGGATGGGCTGACGCCGATTACGCCCCTGCCGTCCGACCACAGGGAGATGCGGGAGTTCCTGATCAACTGCTGTAATGTGATGATCGCCGCCGAGCAGGATCTGAATGCGCTCGATGCCAAGTCGGGGGATGGCGATACCGGGTCGACGCTTGCCGGCGCGGCACGAGCGCTGATCAAGGCGATGGATCGCCTGCCGTTGTCGGATCACACCCAGCTCTACCGTGCGATCGGCCTGGAACTCAGCCAGACCATGGGCGGATCGTCGGGCGTGCTGCTCGCCATCTTCTTTGCCGCGGCCGGCGACGGGGCATCGAGCGGCCTGTCGATGCGCGACGCGCTGAAGGCCGGGCTTGCCCGCATGCAGGAGATCGGCGGCGCGCAGGTCGGCGACCGCACCATGGTTGATGCGCTCGCCCCCGCTCTGGACGCGCTCGGGGAGAGCATCGGGGCTGCGGCAACTGCCGCCCGCGCCGGCGCCAACATGACCGCCAAGCTGCTGCGCGCCAAGGCCGGACGTGCCGCCTACATCAACGCCAAACAGCTCGAGGGCCACGTCGATCCAGGCGCCGAAGCCGTGGCACGGCTGTTCGAGCATTTGGCCGGGTGACAGGCCGTTTTCGGGAGCTCTCTGGACGCGGCCGGCGGTGATCGCCGGTCGCTTTGTCTGTGGCGATGTCAAACGCCATGAGCGCAAAACCCTGAGTTCCCCTCTTCGGAAGCTCAGGGGATTGATCCGATTGCGACTGGATGGCGGCCCTACTTGATGTACCAGCCCCAGGGTTCGTCGCTGTTGAACGCGGTGATCTGTTTGACCTCGAGATAGTTGGAAAGGCCCCACTTACCGAGTTCGCGGCCGATGCCGGATTGCTTGTAGCCGCCCCAGGGCGCCTCGGTGAAGGTCGGCTGTGAGCAGTTGATCCAGACGATACCGGCGCGGAAGGCGCGGGCGACGCGCTCGCAGCGCGCCTTGTCCTTCGACATCACGGCGGCGGCCAGGCCGAACTTGCTGTCATTGGCCATGCGGATCGCGTCGGCCTCGTCCCTGAACGTCTTGACGCAGACGACCGGACCAAAGATCTCCTCGCGCCAGACGAAGTTGTCCTCGCTCATGTCGGTCAAGATGGTAGGTTCGAGGAAGTAACCGGTGTCGAGCCCTTGCGGACGCTTGCCGCCATGGGCAATGGTCGCGCCCTCAGTGCGGCCGCGTTCGATCATCGCCAGAACCTTGTCGTGCTGTCCCTTGGAGACGAGCGGGCCGAGCAGCGTGCCGTCTTCCAGGCCATCGCCGATCCGGATCTTCGCGGCCTCGGCGGTCAGCCGTTCCAGCAGTGCCGGATAGAGGCTTTCCTCGACCAGCACGCGGGAGGTTGCCGAGCAGACCTGGCCCTGGTTCCAGAAGATGCCGAACATGATCCATTCGACCGCCTTCTCGATGTCGCTGTCGGCGAAGACGACGAAGGGCGACTTGCCGCCGAGTTCGAGGCTGACATTCTTGATGTCGCGAGCGGCGGCCGCCATGATCTTGGCGCCGGTCGGCACAGAGCCGGTGAAGGCCAGCTTGTCGACACCCGGATGCTCCGACAGCGGCTGACCGGCTTCGGGGCCAAGGCCGGTCACGACGTTGAGCACGCCGGCCGGCAGACCCACTTCCTCGGCGATGGCGGCGAGTTCGAGTGCCGTCAGTGGGGTGAGCTCTGAAGGTTTCAGCACCATGGTGCAACCGGCGGCAAGCGCCGGCGCGACCTTCCACGAGGCCATCAGCATCGGGTAGTTCCACGGGATGATGGCGCCGGCGACGCCGATCGGCTCGCGCACCACCTTCGAGGAAAAGCGCGGCTCGGAGAGCGCGATCGGCTCCTCCGGGTTTTCGTCCAGCTCTTCCGCCAGATTGGCATAGAAGGAGAAGCAGCCGGCGGTATCTTCCATGTCCCAGACGGCTTCCGGCAAGGGCTTGCCGTTGTCGATGACTTCCAGGCGTCCGAGTTCCTGCTTGCGTTCCAGAATCTTCTCGGCGATGGCGCGCAGGTATCTGGCGCGCTCGCCTCCGCTCATCCTCGGCCAGGGACCGGTATCGAAGGCACGCCTCGCGGCCTTGACCGCAAGGTCGATGTCTTCGGCGGTGCCGGCCGGCGCGTGGTGAATGACTTCTTCCGTTGCCGGATTGACGACCGGGAAGGTGCCGCCCTTGACGGGTGCCAGCCATTGACCGTCGATGAAAAGCTTCTGCTTCATTTTTTCCCCTTCTTGGCTTTGGGTCTTGCGCAGGCGACGGGGCGATGCCCGGTCAGCCTGTGACTTTGAGGATCGCTTCTGCCGCCCGGGTTGCTCCGGCAAAGGCTTGCATCTTGCGGGCATTGTCCTTGAGGCGGGCCTGCATGGCGCGGTCGGACAGAAGCCCGCCGATGACGGCTGCCAGTTCGTCGACCGACCAGTCGTAGCGATGGAGCATCTTGCCGACGCCGGTTTCTTCGGCACGGCGGGCATTGTCGTGCCCGTCCCAGCAATAGGGCATCACCAGCGAGGGAACGCCGTAGTAAAGCGCCTCGCAGAAGCTGTTATTGCCGCCGTGGTGGATGAACAGGCTCGATTGCTCGACCACCGAAGGCTGCGGGAACCAGCTGTCGATGAAGACATTGTCGGGCACCTGGGCATATTCGTCGCGCCAATGGCCGGCATTGACGAGGAAACGATAGGGCAGGGTGGCGAAGACGTCGATCATCCGCCGCAGCATGTCGACATCCATGGCGCCCAGCGAGCCGAAGCTGGTCAGCACCAGTTCCGCATCGTTGTGGCTGGCAAAACGCGGCGCCTGATAGGGCGTTTCGCGCCGCACGCAGCCGTCCAGGAAGACGAAACGCTCGGGATCGAGCGGCTCGGCGCGGCGATGGCGGATGATCTCCGGCGCGAGCAGCAGGTTGAGGTCGGGCGAGGCATCGAGAAACAGGGGCGCGGCCGGCGGCTTCAACCCGCACTCGCTCATAAAGGCGGACAGCCGCTTGTGGGAGGCGGCCGTCACCTTGTCATAGGTCGAGGAGAAGGCCTTCCAGTCCGCCCCTGGCGTTTCGCCGAGGCCGGAGAGATAGGGCGGCACCAGCGGGTCGGGAATTTCGGTCTCGGCGCAGGACACCACGCGGATCCACGGCACGCCGGCCGTCGCGATCGCCGGAAACATGACCACGTTGTCGAGCACGATCGCATCGGGCTTCAGGCGCGCCAACAATTGGCGAAGCGGATCCTCGACGCCGATCGCGGTTTCGACGATGGCATCCCAGGTCGGTCCGACATAGGAGGTGAGCTGTTCGAAGGGCGATTGCCGGAAGGCATCCTGGTGACGGCTGATGAAGTCGTTCCAATCGGTCGTCTGGGCCGGCCCGCTCTCGCCGAGCTGGTATTCGGCAAAGCCGTATTCGGCGAAGACGCCGATGAAACCCGGATGACAGATGAAGACGGGCCGGGCGCCAAGCCGACGCAGCTCCTGGGCGATGCCGACACAGTTGAGCGCGGCGCCGTAGCTTGCTTCAGGGAACAGGGCGATGGTCTTTTGTGCTGCCATGGATTTGTTTTTGCTGGCCTTATCGCGAAACGAGCTTGAAGGCGGGAGGGACGCCGCGGCCGGCGAGGCGCGGCCTCAGCGATTGCGACAGCTGTATATGCACACGCATCAGATCGGCGGCAAGCTCCATCTGGCCGCGCTCGATCTGCTCGAGAATCTGGATATGTTCGAGATTGGACTGCATCAGCCGGTAGGTGTTCACGTGGCCCGCCGCGGCATTGGCGCGGCGCCGGCGATGGTGGTTGGTCAGGGCTTCCGCCATGAAGGGATTGCCGCAGCCGCGCGCCACCAGCATGTGGAAGTCGAAATCGGTGCGCTCGAACAGTTTGCGGTCGAAATCCGCCTCGCTCATGCTCCTGAGGATCAGCATGGATTGCCTGAGCGAGGTCAGCGCCGGCAGGTCGCGGCGGAATTCGGGCAAGGTCAGCGCCAGCGGTTCGGTCGCCAGCCGGAACTCGTAGGACTTGGCAACCGCATCGGCGCCCAGGGCAAACTGCTTCAGCAGCCACTGCTGCCCGGCGCCGCGTTCGGCAAGATTGTCCTCGGAGAGTTTTTGTAGCGCGTTTTGTACCGTCTGGCGGGAGACGTCATAGCGCCGCTGCAGCCCGGCAACGGTCTGCGCCTCGGCGATGCGCCCGGCGGAGAGGTCGCGCAGGATGGCGCTGTAGATCTCTGTTTCTCCATCGCTTTCGCCCGCGTCGTCAAGGCGCGCGATCGCCACCGGATCGACGGCAAGCAGAAAGCCGCCATCGGCGTCGGCGGTCACCAGTTCACGCTCCGCAAGCACCTGAAGCGCCTTGCGGACTGGCGTTCTGGAGACATTGCAGTGCGAGGCGAGCGCCTGTTCGGCCAGCCGTTCGCCGGGCGACATGCCGCGCTCGCTGGCGAAATCCAGTATTCTTTGCGCCAATTCCACATGGCGGTGATGAATGCGTCCCGGCTCTGTCGCCATGCCCCACCTGTCTCTCACAAAGGCCGCATGCTGACCGTTGCCGGCCTTTTTCGCAAGCCTTTCCATGACAATTCTGGCAGTTGCTGAGAAAATGTAAATTCCCTATTGACGTATTTTTTTTATAAATAATACTGTCCACCAACGGCGACATGAGATCGGGACACCGACGCCTCGCCGAATGAGGTTGGAACAATCATCAAAAAAGGGAGAGATCCGTGCGAACGAAAAGCGGATACGCCAGAACCAGCGCCTTTGCCGTCAAACTGCTCGCCGCAACTGTACTCGCCGGCAGCGCCGGTGTCGCCAACGCGGCCGATCTCGTCATTTCGAACTGGGATGGCTACATGGCGAAGGACATCGCCGAGAGCTTCAAGGCCGCGACCGGTCTCGAAATCGAAGTGGTGAACCACGCCACGAACGAAGAAATCATGGGCAAGCTGATGGCGAGCCAGGGCAAGGGCTATGACGTCGTCTTCGTTTCGTCGCCCTTCGCCGAGATCCTCAACCATCAGGGTCTGGTTGAGCCGCTCGATGGCGCCGCCATTCCGAACCTCGCCAACCTCTATCCCGAGGCGGTCAATCTCGCCTACGACCCGGGCAATGTCTATTCGGTGCCCTATACCTGGGGCACGACCGGCCTGTGCTATCGCTCCGATCTGGTCAAGACCGCGCCCGACAGCTGGATGAACCTGCTGGCGCCGTCCGACGACATCAAGGGCAAGACCACGATGCTGGCGACCGATCGCTGGCTGATGGCGGCGGGCGAGCTCGCCAAGGGCTATTCGGTCAACGAAGCCGATCCGGCGAAGATCGCGGAGGTCAAGGATCTGCTGATCCAGGCGAAGAAGACTCTGCTCGCCTATGACGACACGACCTTCTACTCCAAGCTCGTTTCGGGCGAAGCGTCGCTGGTCCACGCCTGGGACGGCTGGTGCAATTACGGCATCACCGAAAACAAGGACATCAAGTTCGTCGTGCCGAAGGAAGGCTCGGACCTCTGGGTCGACACCATCGTCGTGATGAAGAACTCGGAGAAGAAGGATGCGGCGATGAAGTTCATCAACTTCATCCTCGATGCCTCCAACCATGCCTGGGCTGCCGAAAACATCCTCTACAAGGTGCCGAACCGGGCTGCGATGGAGAGCCTCGACAAGGCGCTGATCGAGCAGTACCCGAACATGGGCATGACGCCTGCGGAACTCACCAAATACGAACTGCTCCGCGATCTCGGTGCCGCCCAGAAGGACTATTCTCGCGCCGTCAGCGAGATCAAGGCCGCAAACTAAGGCCTCACACCGGAAGACCCGAACACTGCAAGACGATGGGGGAGATGTCGGTCTCCCTCATCGGCACCCCTTTGGCTGCCGCGCTCCCTTGCCGGCCGTCATGGCAAATCCCTCGTCTGGAACTCGTGCATGTCCTATCAGTCCACCCGATCGAACCTGCTCACCGCGCCGGCTGTCGCCTGGCTCGTGGCGTTCATGGTGGCGCCGTGCCTGCTCATCCTGTCCTACGCCTTCTTTCAGCGCGGCATGTGGGGCGGCATCGAATATACCTTCACGCTTGAAAACTTCGCCCGGGTCGTCGATCCGCTCTATGCCAAGATCTTCCTGACCTCGGCGCGCATCGCCGGTCTTGCGACGCTGCTGGCCATCCTGATCGCCTATCCGGCGGCCTATGCGATCAGCCGTGCGCCGCGCATGCGCCAGCCCATGCTGCTGTTCTTCGCCGTTCTGCCGTTCTGGAGCAACTACCTGATCCGCACCTATGCCTGGATGGTGCTGCTCAACCGCGAAGGCCTGATCAACAATCTTCTGCGCTGGTTCGGTTATCAGGGCGAGCCGCTGTCGCTGCTCTACACGGAAGGTGCCGTCATCGTCGGCCTCGTCTACAACTACCTGCCCTTCGTGATCCTGGCGATTTATTCGACGCTGTCGCGGCTCAATCCGGAGCTGATGGAGGCCTCCCGCGATCTCGGCGGCGGCCCGATCCGGACCTTCTGGCGCGTCACCCTGCCGCTCACCCTGCCGGGGGTGGCCGCTGGCGGCGTCTTCGTCTTCGTCCTGTCGATCGGCAATTTCGTCACGCCCGCCCTGCTCGGCGGCGGCCGCTTCCAGATGATCGGCAATGTGGTCTACGACCAGTTCCTGACCGCCAATGACTGGCCCTTCGGTGCCGCCCTCGGGCTCGTGCTGATCGCCATCATGATCCTTCTCCTGATGCTGCAGGCCCGGGCAACCGCGCGTGCCAGCGGCGAGCGCGCGAGGGCGGACGCATGAGAATGGCAAATTCCTCGCGCCTGCCCGGCCGTCTCGTCCTTCTTGCCGTCTTCGGCTTCCTCTACCTGCCGATCGCGGTTCTGGTGGCGCTTTCGTTCAACGAGGCGGGCCTGCCGACAAGCTGGTCGGGCTTCTCGTTCAAATGGTATGCAGCACTCGCCGGCAATGGCGAGATCCTCGGGGCGGCCTGGAACACGCTGGTCGTTGCGGTGTTCGCAACCCTGATTTCGACGGCCCTCGGCACGCTGTTGGCGCTCGGCATGGAAACGCGGCGCCGCAAGAGCACGGGGCTCGAGGCGCTGGCCTTCGCGCCGATGGTCATTCCCGACATCGTGTTGGCGGTCGCACTGCTCACGTTCTTCTCGTTGCTCAACGTGACGCTCGGACTGCACACGATCATCATCAGCCATGTGATCTTCGATCTCGCCTTCGTCAGTTCGGTGGTCCGGGCGCGACTCAAGCATTTCGACTATTCGATCGTTGAGGCCTCGCGCGATCTCGGCGCCTCCGGCTGGACGACCTTCTGGCGGGTGACCTTCCCGGTGCTTCTGCCGGCGATCATTGCCGGCGGCCTGCTCGCCTTCACGCTCTCGGTCGACGAGTTCATCATCGCCTTCTTCACCGCCGGCGCCGGCCGCTCGTCGATCACCCTGCCGATCCAGATCTACTCGATGATCCGTTTCGGCATCACGCCGGAAATCAACGCCCTTGCCACGATCGTCATGGGGGTCAGCGCGCTCGCGCTGCTCATCTCCCAATGGCTCAACAAAGAACAGATGCAATGACCGACGCGCCCCATTCCCACGAGCCGATCCTGACGATCGACGGTCTCCACAAGAGCTTTGGCCCGGTGAACGCGGTGGATCACGTGTCGCTGGAGATCCGCAAGAACGAGTTCTTCGCGCTGCTCGGGCCCTCCGGCTGCGGCAAGACCACGCTTCTGCGCATGCTGGCCGGTTTCGAGACCCCGACCGGTGGGCGCATCCTGCTGGAAGGCAACGATATTTCTGCGCTCCCGCCGGAAAAGCGGCCGCTCAACCTGATGTTCCAGTCCTATGCGCTCTTCCCGCACATGACGGTCGCCAAGAACCTGGCATACGGGCTGGAGATGGACCGGTTGCCGAAGGCGGAAATATCCCGGCGCGTCGAGGAAATCATGGCGGTCACCGACCTTGGCCAGTTCGCCGGCCGCAAGCCCGACCAGCTGTCGGGCGGGCAAAAGCAGCGCGTGGCGCTGGCCCGCGCTCTGGTCAAGCGGCCCAAGGTGCTGCTGCTCGACGAACCGCTCGGCGCGCTCGACAAGAAGCTGCGCGAACGCATGCAGCTCGAACTGAAGCGCCTGCAGCATGAGGTCGGCATCACCTTCATCATCGTCACCCACGACCAGGAAGAGGCCCTGGTCATGGCGGACCGGATGGCGATCCTGAAGGACGGCAAGCTGCTGCAATGCGGCTCGCCGGAGGACGTCTACGAAACGCCGGCCGATCGCTTCGTTGCCAATTTCATCGGCGTGATGAACTTCATCGAAGGTGTCGTCGGTAGCGACGGCATATTCAATGCCGAGGGGCTGAAGCTTGCGACGGGCACCGAGATCCGTGGCGCGGCAACGCTTGCCGTGCGGCCGGAAAACATCACGGTGACTGGGGGCAGCTTCGGCATCGGCGGCAAGATCGTCGACATGGCCTATCACGGTCTCGACCGTGTCCTGCACGTCAAGATCGCCGCCAGTGCAACGCCGCTGCAGGTTCGGGTTCCGGCCAATGCCGCCGTGCCGCACACCGTCGGCGACACCATTCACATCGCGATCGACCCGGATCGCACCCGGCTATTCAAGAACTAAAAAACGAAGGGGAACCCCATGTCGCAAAAGACAATCGCATTCTTTCCAGAAGCCGCTTTCGGACCGGCGCTGAATTCCGTCGGCATCGCGCAGGCCGTCGAAGCACTCGGCCACAAGGCCGTCTTCCTGTCCGACCCGGGTTTCGTCTCGGTCTATCAGGGCTATGGTTTCGAGGCCCATCCTGTGAACCTCTCCGAGCCGATGCCGCCGGAGCAGATGGCGAAGTTCTGGGAGGACTTCATCAACGGCCACATCCCGAACTTCCGCAAGAGTCCCTACGACCAGATCGACAACTATGTGAAGGATTGCTGGACGGCGATCGTCGACAGCGCCAAATGGGCGGAAAAGGATCTGCCGGGCGTCCTGGCCAAGATCAAGCCGGATCTGATCTGCGTCGACAACGTCATCCTGTTTCCGGCCATCAAGCATTTCGGCAAGCCGTGGGTGCGCATCATTTCCTGCTCGGAAAACGAGATCGAGGATCCCAAGATCCCGCCGCATCTCTCAGGCTGCGGCGCCAGCGACTATGCCTGCCATGCAGCCTATCGCGACCATTTCAACGAAGTCATCAAGCCGATCCACGACGACTTCAACGAATTCCTGACATCGACCGGCGAGGACGCCTATCCGATCGGCCAGTTCTTCGAGGCCTCGCCCTTCATGAACCTGCTGCTCTATCCGGAGCCGGTGAAATTCGAGCGCGAACACCCGCTGAACCCCAGCCAGTTCCAGTATCTCGAAGGCTGCGTGCGCTCGGAAAAGCCCTACGAAGTGCCGGTCTTCAAGGCCAACAACGACAAGCCGCTGCTCTATGTCAGCTTCGGCAGCCTCGGCGCCGGCGACACGGATCTGCTGAAGCGGATCATCGCGACGGTCGGCAAGCTGCCGTATCGCGCTCTGGTCAATGTCGGCGACTACAAGGACCAGTACGAAAACCTGCCCGACAACGTCATCGTCGAGAGCTGGTTTCCGCAGCCGTCGGTCATCCCGCTCGTCGATGCCGTCATCCACCACGGCGGCAACAACTCTTTCACCGAGTGCCTCTACTTCGGCAAGCCGGCGATCATCATGCCCTATGTCTGGGACGGCCACGACAACGCGACCCGCGTCGACGAGACAGGCCACGGCTTCAAGATGCCGCGCTATGACTGGACCGACGCGGAACTGGCGACAAAGATCGACCACATGATCAACGACCCGGCGATGAAGGCCAAGCTCGCCGCTGCCGCAAAGCACATGCAGGGCCAGAACGGGCCGCAGAAGGCAGCCGGCATTCTCGATGAGCTGGTAAAGACCGGGAAATACAATGGTTGAGACGCTGAAAACGACGGCCCCGCACATCCATGGCGCCACCACTTTCGACGACCTGGTCGACTGGGGCGTGCAATCGGATGCGATCGAGGGCGCTTCGAAATCGACCGGCCGCCTGCTGTTCAAGGGGCCGAACAACCAGCCGGAAACCGGCATCTGGGTGTGCACGCCCGGCCGCTGGCGGCTGTCGATCCCGCGCGACGAGTTCTGCCACTTCGTCGCCGGCTCGGCGACCTACCGCTCGGATGACGGCGAGGTGATCGAAGTCACTCCCGGGACGGCGGTGATGTTCAAGGCCGGCTGGACCGGCGAATGCACGGTCCACGAGACCATGCGCAATATCTACATGCTGGCCTGAGCCGGCCACTCGAAAGGACATGACCATGACCACCGCACCTTTGATGCGCAATCCGCTCGAACAGACCGATCTCGTCGACTGGGGCATCATCCCGACGATGATCGAGGGCGAGAGCCACGTCTCCGGCCGGCTGATCCACAAGGGTCCGAACGGCGAGAGCGAATGCGGGCTCTGGGTTTGCACGCCGGGCAAGTGGGAGTGCCACGTGACGCGTGACGAGTTCTGCCACTTCCTCGAAGGCCGCAGCACCTATGTGCACGAGTCGGGCGAGGTGATCGAGATTACGCCGGATACGGCAGCCTTCTTCCCCAAGGACTGGAAGGGCGTCTGCACCGTCCATGAGACGATCAAGAAGGTCTACATGATCCGCTGAAAGGCGGAACGAAACGCCGCCCTGGCGGCCGTTCGAAGCAAGAGATTGACCATGCTGCAAAGCCAAACGCTGCCGGACGCGCGCCGGGAGTTCATTGCCGCGCATTTCGACGCGACGCCGAAGACCAGGGCGCTTCCGGCGGATGCCTCGCCGCGCCGCTACTACCGGATCGAGGTCGCGCCGAAGCTGTTAATGGAGGTCGAGCCCGGCACGCCGGACTTCGAGGCTTTCGTGCGCATCAGCCGGCACCTCAACGCGCTCGGGCTTTCGGCGCCGAGGATTTTCTCCGTCGATTTCGAGCGCGGGCTGGCGCTGATCGAGGATTTTGGTCACGGCACCTTCACCCGGTTGCTCGCCGCCGGGCGCTCGGAAGAAGAGCTTTACGGCCTGGCCGTCGATGCTCTGATCCATCTGCACCAGGCACCCGGCGCGACCCGGATCGACGTGCCGACCTATGACCATGGTCCGCTGTTCGATGAACTCGCCATGTTCACCGACTGGTTCGTGCCGCAATGCGCGCCGGACTGCGACGCGGCCGTCTTCAAGGACCGGTTCCTCGGTCTATGGAAGTCCGCGCTTACTGATGTCGCGACATGCCGCGATGCGCTGGTGTTGCGTGACTACCATGTCGACAATCTGATGGTGATCGAGGGGCGCGAGGGCGTGTCCGCCTGCGGGCTGCTCGATTTCCAGGACGCACTGATCGGATCGGCCGCCTATGATCTCGTGTCGCTGACCCAGGACGCCCGCCGCGACATTGATCCGGCTCTGGAGGAACGGCTGATCGAACGTTACCTCGCGGGTCGGCCGGGCCTCGACCGCCAGCGTTTCCTTTCCGAATACTGGCTGCTCGCTGCGCACCGGCACACGAAGATCCTCGGCAATTTCGAGCGATTGTCGAAGCGCGACGGCAAGCACGGCTATCTGATCCATCTGCCGCGCGTCGCCCGACTGCTGGACAAGGCGCTGACGCGCGCCGGGCTAGATGATATCCGTGCCGTCATGGATGCGGCACTTCCCTCCTGGCGCGACCATGCACCGGCCGCGTCGATTTCCTCTCCGACTTCCGAAGCAGGCAGGACGCCATGAGCGCTTATGACATTTCCAAGCCCACCTATTTTGCGGCGGGAGAATACCGGCACAGTCTCGGCCGGAGCATCGACGTGATCGATCCGGCCCGGATCGAGAAGGTCGGGGTGATCACCGAGGTTACCGAAGACGAGCTTTCCTCCACGCTGGATGCCGCAACGGCCGCGCAGCGCAAGTGGAAGCAGCTCGACGCCAAGAGCCGCGCCACCATCCTCCACAAGATCGCCAACCGCATCGAGGCGACCGACATGCGGCGCTGCGCCGAGATCATGTCGCGGGAAATGGGCAAGCCCTATCCGGAAGCGATCGGCGAGGTGGCCAACTGCGCCGGCGCCTTCCGCTATTTCGCCGAGATGGCCCGCGACGACGCGGGCAAGATCGCCGGCACCACGCAGGCCGGCTCGTTCCAGTTCGCCCGCTACGAGCCGCTGGGCTTGTCCGTCCACATCATGCCGTTCAATTTCCCCATCCTCCTGATGTGCTGGACGGTCGCGGCCTCGCTGGCCTCCGGCAATGGCTGCATCATCAAGCCGGCGCCGGCCACGACGCTGTCGACGCTCGAATTCATGCAGATCTTCGCCGATCTGCCGGAGGGGCTGATTGCCTGCCTGCCGGGCGGCGTGGCGCTGGCCGAGGCGCTGATCGCCTCGCCGAAGACCCATGCGGTCGCCTTTACCGGCTCGGTTGCCGCCGGACGGGCGGTCGCCATGGCCGCCGCCGGCCAGATGAAGCCAGCGGTGATCGAGGCCGGCGGTTCGGATCCGATGATCATCACCGCCAACGCCCCGCTGGACGTTGCCGCCGCCGGCGCGGTCACCGCCGCTTTCCATATGTCCGGCCAGGTCTGCACCTCGGCCGAGCGTTTCTTTGTGGTCGATGCCGTGCATGACGATTTCATCGCAAAATTCGTCGCCGAGACCAAACGCCTGCGCATCGGAAACGGTCTCAGCAAGGCCGAGATCGGACCTTTGGTTTCCGAAGCTGCGCGGGCCAAGGTCATCCGGCTGGTGGAAGATGCGGTTTCCAAGGGCGCCAAGGTCGAGATCGGCGGGCGTATACCGCCGTCCGAGCCGGTCGGCTGGTTCTACGAGCCGACCATCCTCACCGGCTGCACGTCCGACATGGCGATCATGCAGGAGGAGTGCTTCGGACCCGTCGCCTCCGTGATGCGGGTCGCAGATTTCGAACAGGCGATCGAGAAGGCCAACGACAGCGAATTTGGCCTCGGCGCCTCCGTCTTCACCACTTCGCTCGAAGAGGCGATGGAAGCGGCGGAGCGGCTGGAGGCCGGCATGGTCTGGGTCAACAATCCGCTGATCGACAATGACGCGCTGCCCTTCGGCGGCTGGAAGAAGTCCGGCATCGGCCGCGAATTGTCACGGCTCGGCATCGACACCTTCCGCCGCTCCAAGATGGTCATCATCGACCACAAGCCGGTGCGCCAGGAGTGGTGGTACCCCTATCCGGACGCGTGGTTCTACGAAACGGGCGGACGCAAGCACGCCTAGGCGCCGCTTCGGCCCCGAACAGATTTCATGACAAGAGGACTTTCGAAATGATCATCACCCTTCTCGGCGGCGCCGGCTTCATGGGCGCCGGCATTGTCCGCGACCTCGTTTCCGACCGCGCCATCGTCGACATCACGAAGATCCGCGTCTGCGATGCGGCGCGCGACAAGATGGAAGCGCTGAAGCAAGAACTTGGCGATGCGCGCCTGGAACTCATCGACCTGAACGTCACCGACCCGGCCGCGCTCAATGCCGCGATTGCCGGTGCCGACATCTGCATCAATTGCGTGCCGACCCTGCTCGGCTTCCAGATGGCGATCTTCGAGGCGGCGCTTGCGGCCAAGGTTCCGTATATCGACCTCGGCGGGCTTGGCACCTTCACGGTGAAGCAGCTGGCCGAACACGATCGCTTCAAGGCTGCGGGCGTGACCGCCGTGATCGGCGTTGGCGCCGATCCGGGCATGTCGAACGTGATCTGCCGGGCCGTGGCGGACGAGTTGGACGAGATCGACAAGATCAACCTCTACTGGGCGGCCGAACTGATCGGCGACGAAAACCCGGTTCTCGTTCCTCCCTACAGCGTCTCGACGGTGCTTGCCGAATATGCCCATGAGAGCACGCAGTTCTACGACGGCAAGCATGTGACCTGCCCGCCGATGAGCGGCAGCGAGTTCCTCGACCTGCCGGAACCCTGGGGTCGCTGCGAGTTCATGCACTCGCCGCATTCCGAACAGCTGACCGTGCCGCTGGCCGACGGCATCAAGGAGAAAGGCATCAAGGAATTCTCCTGGAAGCTGCACCTGCCGCATCGCGAACACGAGGCCTGGGTGGGCCTGGTCAAGGCAGGCTTCGGCGATTTCAACGATCCGGTCGACGTGGGCGGGGTCAAGGTTCGCCCGCTCGATGTGCTGAACAAGGTGATCGAGCGCAACATCAAGAAGAATGCGGCCAAGATCCCGGCGCAGGACAGTCACGAGATCCACTTTGCCATCGGCAAGGGTCGCAAGAACGGCGTCGAAACGACGGTGACGGTCGAGGTCGTGGTCAAGCCGGATGCGATGTACGCGCCCTATGTCGACGCCTGCACCTCGATGAACGGCTCGATCGCCGCGCAACTGATCCTCGCCAATCCGAAGAGGCCGGGCGTTTGGGCGCCGGAAGAATATTTCGACGTTGCGGCCTATTTCAAGGAACTGGAAAAGCGCAAGTTCATCATCAGCAAGCGGGTCGAGGCGTAAGACGCAGGCCCTCTACATCGACGACGCAGGTTCCGGGGGCCGGGGAGGTGACGCCTCACCCGGCTCTCGCCTGGGATATGACCGGTGCTCGTCGTTGCGCGGAAACGCCGAAGACGGACGGGCTAGTTGTTTCGCTGCGGCTTGCGGGCCAGCCAGTGTTCGAGGTCGGCTTCGGCGCGTTCGAGCGCATTGTGATTGAGCAGCTTGCGCAGGAGCGCCACGGTGACCGCCCGGGCACGCAGGTTGAAGCGACCTTCTTCCGCCTCTTCGCCGACGGGCTGGTAGACGCCGAGTTTCTCGTAGAGCTGCTGCAGGCGGTTCTGTACGCTGCGAAGCGAAAGGTTGCGGCGCTTGGCGATGGCGCGGTCGGTGAGGCCCAGCGCAATGTCGACCAGGATCTCGTATTCGGATTCGCTGAAGCCGCGGGCATGGCCAAGGCTCTTCTGCTGAAGGCCCCGCACTTCGCGGTCGATCACGCATTGCGCCTCGATGAAGATCGAGCGCAGCGCCAGCCTCAGCCGTTCATCGGAGGCCGACTTCAGCACATAGCCATAGGCCGCTCCATCCGGCACGATCCGCGAAATGCCGCGGACATTGGCCTCGTCGGCATAGTTGGACCAGAACAAGATGCGTGTATCCGGACGTTCCTTCCAGATGGTGCGGGCCGCCTCGATGCCGTTGCGCGGGCTCATCTGCAGGTCCATGACGATATGCTCGGAGCGGTGTTCGCGGGCGAGCTTTTCGCCGACCAGCCCGTTCTCGGCCTCGAACACCGTATCGCATTCCGGCAAGGCGGTACGCACGGCCTCGTTCAGGTAGGCCCGGTGCAGCGCGTCGTCCTCGACGATCAGAACCTTCATTCTGCAACCTCCTGTTCCGGCATGGGCAGAGTGACGCGGACAAAGGTCTCGCCATGCTCGCGGCCATAGGTGAACCCGGCCGAGATCAGCCGCGCGCGGGTGCGCATGTTTTCCAGCCCGCTGCCGGGGCGGCGGGCGACCTTGCCGATGCCGATGCCGTTGTCGCGGATCTCCAGCAGCATCTCGCCCGGCGGGCAGTCCAGACGGACGGAGATGCGGTCGCCCTGCGCGTGGCGAATGGCGTTGTTGATCGCCTCCTGGGCGATGCGGAAGAGGGCTACGCGGACGGAATGGCCGAGCCGGTCGGTCGCCCCCTCGGTATGGTCGAGGAGTTGGTGGTCGATCGTCAGTCCGCTGTCGCGCACCGATCGCTCCAGATGGTTCTCGATCGCATCGGCAAGACCGAAGAGCTGGAGCACGGAAGGGCGCGCTTCCTCGATGATCTGGCGCAGGTCCTGCATCGAGTGCTGCAAGCTGCGAAACAGAGGCTCCAGCGTCTCGCCGCTGATCGTCGGCATCAGGCTCAGCCGCTCCAGACGCTTGGCGAAACGGGTGAGATCGGCCAGCGTCTGGTCGTGCAGGTCCATGCCGATGCGTTGGCGCTCGGCTTCGAGCGCTTCGGTCAGCCGCAGCGCACCAAGGCGCAACCCCTCCTCGCGCGCCCGCGCCTCGGCCTCGACGATCGCCGAACGCTTGGCCTGGTCGGCGGCCCTCAGCGCAAAGAAGTAGGGCGCGAGCAGGTCGGCGATCGAACGGGCCTTGGCAATGTCGGCAGGGGTGTAGAAATCGGGCTGTAGGCTGGAGCAGGACAGGGCGCCGATGGTCTCCCCCTGTACCTTCAGCGCTACATGCAACCGGCTGCGCAGTCCGTGTTCGAAGATCGGGTGGGAGAAGGCTCCGGAGAAGTTGAACGTGGGGTCGGTGCTTGCATCGGCGGTCAGCATCTCGTCGACCTCTCCCATCAGCAGATCGCGGAGCGGGCTGTTGGCTATGAGCGCTGCCGACATCTTGCTCCATGCCGTCTCGAAGCCGCTCTCATAGGCCGTGTGGTAGGTGCTGCCCGGCGTGATGATGCAGACGTCCATGTGATCGTTGGGAATGATCAGGTTGATTTCCTTGGCCACTGCGCGTATGGCGGAATGGAAATCGAGTTGGCCGGCAAGCAGGCGCGAGATCGCCAGGTACTGGCCGAACAACGAGGCCGAGGCGTCTTCCAGCATTGGTATTCCTCCCCGGCTTCAGGGCTCCCTCCAGAGCCGTGAAACCAACTCACTTCACACCCATTAGCGCAAAAACCGCTCGTCGCGTCTTGCGAACTTCCGCAAATCTCTTGCGGGATCCCGCAGTCTCCCTGCTCGTATCCGTCTATACAGCTTTTTCGATTTCCTCCATCCTGCATTTCACTGAGGCGCCAGTCCTCAGTGGAGGAACATTTCCGGGCCAGCCGTTGAGGAGCGGTCCCGGAGATCCGCCGGACCGCTCCGGCATTCAGGGAGAGAGACATGACCATCAGGAAATTACTCCTGGCGTCGGCTGCGATCGTGTGCGCGGCGATGCCAATTTCGGCCCATGCCGACACATCGACCAAGAAGATCGCGCTTTCCAACAACTACGCCGGCAATTCCTGGCGTCAGGCCATGCTGACCAGCTGGGACAAGGTTACCAAGGAAGCGGTGAAGGCCGGCACGGTCGCCGCTGCCGATCCGTTCACTACCGCCGAAAACCAGGCGACCGAACAGGCCGCGCAGATCCAGAACATGATCCTGGAAGGCTATGACGCCATCGTCGTCAACGCTGCCTCACCGACCGCGCTCAACGGCGCCGTCAAGGAAGCCTGCGATGCCGGCATCACCGTCGTTTCCTTCGACGGCATCGTCACCGAGCCTTGCGCCTGGCGCATTGCTGTCGACTTCAAGGAAATGGGCCGCAGCCAGGTCGAATACCTGTCGAAGAAGATCCCGAACGGCGGCAACCTGCTTGAAATCCGCGGCCTTGCAGGCGTCTTCGTCGACGACGAGATTTCCGCCGGCATCCATGAAGGCGTCAAGCAGTTCCCGCAGTTCAAGATCGCCGGTTCGGTCCATGGTGACTGGGCGCAGGACGTTGCCCAGCGCGCAGTCGCCGGCATCCTGCCGAGCCTGCCGGAAATCGCCGCGGTCGTGACCCAGGGCGGTGACGGTTATGGCGCGGCTCAGGCCTTCGACGCGGCCAAGCGCCCGATCCCGACCATCGTCATGGGCAATCGCGAGGACGAACTGCAGTGGTGGAAGAAGCAGAAGGACGCGAGCGGCTACGAGACCATGTCGGTCTCGATCGCGCCCGGCGTCTCGACGCTCGCCTTCTGGGTCGCCCAGCAGATCCTCGACGGCAAGGAAGTGAAGAAGGACCTCGTGGTTCCCTTCCTGCGCATCGATCAGGACAATCTCGAGAAGAACCTCGAGACCACCGAAAAGGGCGGCGTGGCCAACGTCGAATACTCGCTCGAGGATGCCCAGGCGGTCATCAACGGCAAGTGACGGTATCATCACGGCGGAACTTCACGCCGCCGTGATCTCCCGCCACCCGGCGCCCCCAACCTGGCGCCGGGTGGTCATCCCATGAATTTTCCAGACAGGCAGTGGCCAAGGGCATGAGTATTGAAGCCGAACAGCAGGCGGTCGTCTCCGCGCGTGGTGTCAGGGTCGAGTTCGGCGCGGTCAAGGCGCTCGACGGCGTCGATCTGACGATCCTGCCCGGCGAGGCAGTCGGTCTGGTTGGCCACAACGGCGCCGGCAAGTCGACTATCGTCAACGTCATCAATGGCGGTCTCCCGCCGCACCAGGGCACGATCGCCTATGGAGGCGCGGACGGGGCCGGCGGGATCGCCACAGCGCGCGCCGGCGGCGTGCGATGCGTCTTCCAGGAATTGTCGCTCTGTCCGAACCTCACCATCGTCGAGAACACCCGCGTCATGCATGCGGGGCTTTCCGGCTTCGGCTGGCGCAAGCGGGCGCTGTCGCTGATCCGCGCGAAACTCGACGAGATCTTTCCCGGCAACCACATTGACTGCACGGCGACCGTCGGAGAACTGTCGATCGCCGAGCGGCAGATGGTGGAGATCGCCATCACCTTTGCCGCCGTCACAGACGCGCCGCGGCTGGTGATCCTGGACGAGCCCACCTCGTCGCTCGATGCGGGTCTGGCCGAACAATTGCTCGCCCATGTCCGCCGCTTCGTCGCTTCCGGCGGCGCGGTGCTGCTCATCTCCCATATTCTCGGCGAGATCCTGTCGACCTCCAGCCGCATCGTGGTGATGAAGGACGGCCGGGTCGTGGCCTCGCGGCCGGCGGCCGAATTCACCGTGAACAGTCTCGTGGAAGCCATGGGCAGCGTCGTCAAGGAACGGACCCGCGGCGGCGCCAGGATCAGGACCGAGGCGGATTTTTCGATCGAGCGCGCGCCGCAGGCCGGATCGCCGATCGGCTTCAAGGCGCGCAAGGGTGAGATCATCGGGCTTGCCGGCCTCGGTGGCCATGGCCAGACCGACATGCTGCTCGATCTCTTCCGCGACTACAGCGGCAACTGGTTGCCCGGTCACGGCGATGCGATCGCCTTCGTCGCCGGCGACCGCGCGCTGAACGGCACGTTCCCGCTGTGGAGCATTCTCAAGAACCTGTCGATCGGCAGCCTGCCGCATCTTGCGCGGCTCTGGGCGATCGACGGCGGGCGCGAAACGGCGCTCGGCGCAGACTGGAAGACCCGCATGGAAATACGTACGCCCGACATGGGCAATCCCATTCTCTCGCTGTCGGGCGGCAATCAGCAGAAGGTGCTTTTCGCCCGGGCGCTCGCCACGAAGGCCGAGATTGTGCTGATGGACGACCCGATGCGCGGCGTCGACATCGGCACCAAGCAGGAGGTCTATGCGATCATCAGGGCCGAAGCCGAGGCTGGCCGGACGTTCATCTGGTATTCGACGGAAATGGACGAAATCTGCCTGTGCGACCGGGTCTATGTGTTCCGGGACGGCGCGATCGTCGCCGAACTCACGGATGACGAGATCGACGAAAGCCATGTGCTCGCCGCCTCCTTCTCGGGAGAGGCAGCATGAAGGGTCTCTCTATCAACACGCTGCGACTGATCATCCCGGCGGTCTCGCTTGCGATCCTGCTCGCGGCGGTGTTCTACATTCAGCCGCGCGCCATGAGCTATACCGGGCTCAACCTGCTGTTCAATCTCGCCGTGCCGATCGCGCTCGCCACCATCGCGCAGATGCTGATCATGGCGGTCAACGATCTCGATCTGTCGATCGGAACCTTTGTCAGCTTCGCCGCCTGCGTGACGGCGGTCTACATGCCGACGGAGCCGGTGACTGCGATCGCCATTCTGGCCGCGGCCGTGCTGACCTATGCGGCGCTCGGCATGATTATCCACCTGCGGGACCTGCCCTCGATCGTCGTTACGCTGGGGATGAGCTTCGTCTGGGGCGGGCTGGCCGTCATCATCCTGCCGGCTCCCGGCGGCGAAGCGCCTGTCTGGCTGCGGGCCGTGATGGTGTCCAAGCCGCCCTTCGTGCCGATGGCGATCATCGCCAGCCTGCTGATAGCGCTCGTGGCCCACCTTCTTGTCATGCGCACCACCTTCGGCGTGCTGATGCGCGGCGTCGGCGGCAATGCCCGCTCGGTTGCCCGCGCCGGCTGGTCGGTGCTGTGGATCAAGGGCGCGACCTATGCGGCAGCCGGCTTCTTCGCCATCCTGTCCGGCATCGCGCTGGTCGGTCTCGCCACCTCGGCGGATGCCAACATCGCACTGCGCTATACGCTCCTGTCGATCGCCGGCGTCATCCTTGGTGGCGGCGAGTTCGTCGGCGGGCGCGTCTCGCCGGTCGGGGCGGTCATCGGTGCGCTGACGCTGACGCTTGCCGGTTCGTTCCTCTCCTTCATGCGCATCTCGCCCGACTGGCAGATCGGCGCGCAGGGAGCGATCCTCATCATCGTGCTCGGGCTCAGGCTGGTGCTCAATCGCCGCGGCCAGGAGGAGAAGCAGCCATGACCCGCGTTACCGCTCTCTTCGGCAAGGCCTGGATCTGGTCGTTCGTCGCCGCCATCGCCACCTGGATCGTCACCGTGCTGTTCACCGGCGGGGCCAGCTCGGCCGGGCTCTCCCAGGCTGCGTTCACCTTCGCCGCCTTCTCCGTCATCGTCGGTCTCGGGCAGATGCTGGTCATTACGCTCGGACCGGGCAATGTCGACCTCTCTGTGCCGGCCACGATGACGCTGTCGGGCACCATTGCGCTCAAGCTGATGGACGGCCAGGATTCGCTGATCCTCGTCGGCTTTCTCGTCGCCATCCTGATCGGCGTGGTCATCGGCGTGCTGAACTATGCGCTGATCAAGCTGCTCAGGATCCCGCCGATCATCGCCACGCTGTCGATGAGCTTCATCGTCCAGTCCTCGGCCATCTGGTACAATCGCGGCCTCAGGGTCAAACCGCCGGAAGTGCTGGCCCAGTTCACCACCTCGACCAGCTTCGGCATTCCCAATATTGCGCTCGTCGCGCTGCTGCTTTCCGTCGCCGTCTGGTGGCTGCTGGATAGGGCGATTTTCGGCCGCTGGATCTCGGCGATCGGCCAGAGCCGGTTCGCCGCCCGCATGGCCGGTATCCCTGTCGACGGCTCGCGCCTCCTGACCTACGTGCTCTGCGCGGTGCTGGCGGCGGTCTGCGGCTATCTGCTGGCGAGCTTTTCCGGCGGGGCGGCGCTCAACATGGGTTCGGAATACCTGCTGATGTCGATCGCCGTGGTGGTCATCGGCGGTTCGGCGGTCGCCGGCGGAAATTCCAACGTTCCGGGCATCTGGGGCGCCTCGCTCTTCATGTTCCTGGTCGTCTCGATGCTCAACACCTATGGCTTCGGCGCCGGCATCCGCCTGATCCTGACCGGCCTCATCATCATCACCGTGATCCTGGTCGCGAGCCGACCGCCGCGGGGATCAAGATGAAGAACCACCTCCTCCAATTCCACAGGTCTGCGGAACGACTGCCATGACGACTGCCCCTTCATCGATCTACGAGATCCACGACCCGCGCTTCCGCCACCTGATCGTCGTCAGCGCCGAACTGGAGGAACTGTATTCCGGTTGCCGCTGGGCGGAAGGTCCGGTCTGGTTCGCCGATCTCAACTGCCTGCTGTTCAGCGACATTCCCAACCAGCGCATGCTGCGCTATTCGCCGGGCCATGGCGTATCGGTGTTCCGCGAGCCGTCGAACTTCGCCAACGGCAATACGCGCGACCGCCAGGGACGGCTCGTTACCTGCGAGCATGGCGGCCGACGCGTGACGCGGACGGAAATCGACGGAAGCATCACGGTGCTGGCCGACCAGTTTGGCGGCAGAAGGCTCAATGCCCCGAACGACGTCGTGGTCAAGTCCGACGGCAGCGTCTGGTTCAGCGACCCGACCTACGGCATCCTGTCCGACTACGAAGGCTACAAGGCCGAACCGGAATTGGCGCACCGCAACGTCTTCCGGCTCGATCCGCAGAGCGGTGCGCTTTCCGCCGTCGTCGATGATTTTCGCCAGCCCAACGGTCTTGCCTTTTCGCCCGACGAGAAGCGGCTCTATGTTGCCGATTCCGCGCAGAGCCACGACGAGACGGCGCCGAGCCATATCCGCGTCTTCGACGTCGTCGACGGCTCGCGCCTGACAAACGGGCGGGTGTTCTGCAATCTGGACAATGGCATTCCGGACGGTTTTCGCGTCGATACCTTGGGCAATGTGTGGACCAGTGCGGGCGACGGCGTGCATTGCTTTGCGCCGGACGGCACGCTGCTCGGCAAGATCCTGGTGCCGCAGACGGTGGCGAACCTGACCTTCGGCGGGCCGCGCCGCAACCGGCTGTTCATCACCGCGACGCGTTCGCTCTATGCGGTCTATACGACGGCCAGCGGCGCCCAATATCCATGAGGCGCGCCCGCGATGGCGGGCGCCAGACCTGAAACCTCCGCATAGTCTCTGCCAGGGAGCCCGGCCATGACCACTGCCGTTTCGCCGATCATCATCCTGAATCCCGCCGACGACGTGGGCGTCGCCCGCAAGGTGATCCCGGCCGGTGCGCCGGCAGGGCCGGAAGGCCTGTTTGCCAGGGTCCAGATCGGCCGCGGCCACAAGATCGCGCTGCGTTCCATCGCCAAGGGCAAGGAAGTCCTGAAGTTCGGCCAGGTGATCGGGGTTGCGTCGGAACCGATCGAGGCCGGCGACCATGTGCATCTGCACAACCTCGAAATGATCGATTCGCAGCACGCCTACGAGTTCGGCGGTGTCGCCGGCCCGGTCCTGCTGCCGGAGGCCGAGCGGCGCACCTTCATGGGCTTCAATCGCGGCGCCGGCGGCATCGGCACCCGCAACTACATCGGCATCATCTCTTCGGTGAACTGTTCGGCGACAGTCTCGCGTTACGTGGCGGAGCATTTCAACCGGCATCACGGGCTTGAGGGTTTTCCCAATGTCGATGGCGTGGTCGCGCTGACCCATGGGGGCGGCTGCGCGATCAATACCAAGTCCGAAGGCTACGAGATCCTGACGCGCACCATCCAGGGCTATGCCCGTCATCCGAACTTCGGCGGTATCCTGATGATCGGGCTCGGCTGCGAGACCAACCAGATCGCGCCCATCCTCGAGCACTACAAGCTCGTCGAAGGCGCGCTGCTGAAGACCATGACGATCCAGCACACCGGCGGGACCCGCAAGACCATCGACGCCGCCTGCGAGGCGATCAAGGAGATGCTGCCGATCGTCAATGCCGTTGGCCGCACCGAACAGCCCTTGTCCGGCATCAAGCTGGCGCTCGAATGCGGCGGCTCGGATGGCTATTCCGGCATTTCGGCCAATCCGGCGCTCGGCGTTGCCTCGGACCTTCTGGTGCGGAACGGCGGAACCTCGGTGCTGGCCGAAACGCCGGAGATCTACGGGGCCGAACATCTGCTGACCCGCCGCGCGGTCAGCCCCGCCGTGGCTAGGAAGCTGCTCGACCGTATCGAGTGGTGGCGCCAATACACCGCCCGCAACGGCGACGAGCTCAACAACAATCCCTCCTTCGGCAACAAGCTCGGCGGGCTCACCACCATTCTGGAAAAATCCCTCGGCGCAGTCGCCAAAGGCGGGTCGATGCCACTTTCGGCGGTCTACGAATATGCCGAGATGGTGACCGAACCCGGTTTCGTCTTCATGGATACGCCCGGCTATGATCCGGTTGCCGTCACGGGCCAGGTGGCGGGCGGCTGCAATGTCATCTGTTTCACCACCGGCCGCGGGTCGGTCTCCGGCTTCAAGCCGGCGCCGTGCATCAAGATCGCCACCAATTCCGAAATGTACCGCCACATGGAAGAGGACATGGACCTCAACTGCGGCGACATCGTTACCGGCGAGGATACGATCGAGGCGGCCGGCCGGCGGATCTTCGAGGAGGTGATCGCGGTCGCTTCCGGCAAGAAGACGCGCAGCGAGGAATTCGAATACGGCGACAACGAATTCGTGCCGTGGCAGGTCGGCGCCGTAACCTGAGCAAGGGACGGATACCGGCAGTCGCGGCTGTCCTCCCGCCTCGCGTCCTCTATAGTCCCGCGAGGTGTGCTTCGTGCCGTGGTGACGGGGAGGAGACACACGAAAGGAAATCGGGAGTAGTGACTTGAAAAATCCGCTGTTCAGCCTTGAAGGCAAGACCGCCCTCGTGACCGGTTCATCGCGTGGGTTGGGCTTGGCGATCGCCACGGGGCTCGCCGAGGCCGGTGCGCGGCTGGTGCTGAACGGCATGGATGCCGACCGGCTGGCGAAAACAGCGGACGTCCTGCGTTCGCAAGGGCATGTCGTCCTCGTCGAACCCTTCGACGTCACCGACGAAGCCGCCGTCGTTGCAGCCTTCCAGCGTCTCGACGCCGAAGGTGTCCCGATCGACATTCTCGTCAACAATGCCGGCATCCAGCTGCGCAAGCCGCTCGTCGAGCTTGAGGCCGCGGAATGGCGGCGGGTGATCGATACCAACCTGACCAGCGCCTTCTTCGTCGGCCGCGAGGCCGTCAAGCGCATGATCCCGTGCGGGCAGGGCAAGATCGTCAATATCGGCTCGCTGATGAGCGCCTTTGCCCGCCCGACGGTCGCACCCTACACAGCGGCGAAAGGCGGCATCAAGCTCCTGACCCAGTCGATGGCGGCCGAGTGGGCCGAGTACGGCATCCAGGCCAATGCCATCGGTCCGGGCTACATGCTGACCGACATGAACGAGGCGCTCACCAGCAATCCGCAGTTCGATGCCTGGGTGAAGGGGCGCACGCCCTCGCGCCGCTGGGGGCGCCCGGAGGAACTGGTGGGAGCCGCCGTCTTCCTCGCCTCGTCCGCTTCCGACTATGTCAACGGCCAGATCATCTATGTCGATGGCGGCATGAGCGTCGTGCTCTGAGGCGCAGAAACGCCGCCGAACCTGAGGTATCGGCGGCGTCGAGGATGTCGGTGTTACTTGTCAGGCGGCGCGGCGGGGCAGTTTCCAGTTCGGCCGCGGGAAATGGCAGGTATAGCCGTTCGGAATGCGCTCCAGATAATCCTGGTGCTCCGGTTCCGCTTCCCAGAAATCACCGACGGGCTCGACCTCGGTCACCACCTTGCCGGGCCACAGGCCTGACGCGTTCACGTCGGCGATGGTGTCCTCGGCCACGCGCTTTTGCTCGTCGCTGGTGTAGTAGATCGCCGAGCGATAGCTCATGCCGACGTCATTGCCCTGGCGGTTCGGCGTGGTCGGGTCGTGGATCTGGAAGAAGAATTCCAGCAGGTCGCGGTAGCTGATCTTCGAGGGATCGAAAGTGATCTCGATGCCTTCGGCGTGGGTGCCGTGGTTGCGGTACGTGGCGTTGGCCACGTCGCCGCCGGTATAACCGACGCGGGTGGCGAGAACGCCGGGCATCCTGCGGATCAACTGCTGCATGCCCCAGAAGCATCCGCCAGCCAGTACGGCGCGTTCGGTGTTTGTCGTCATGCCATCCTCCTTCGGTGTGGGTTCCGCCCTTAGATGGGGCTCGCGGCCCGCAACGTCAAACGCGCGGGCCGCAGGGCACGAGGATGTGATCGCGGAAAGGCGCCCGCGACCCGTTGGACGTCAGTGGTTGTGACGCGGCGGCGTCCTGGCGATCTGGCGGAAGTCGTCCGCGCCCTTGATCGTCGCGCCCTCGGAGAGCTGCGTGACGGTCTGGCGATAGATCCGCTGCCAAGGAGTCGCGTCGGCGGGCACCTTGGGGATGCCTTCGCCCTTGCGACGCTCGATTTCGGCCTCGTCCACCAGCATGTCGCAGCGACCCTCGTTGAAGTCGATGCGGATGATGTCGCCGGTCCTCACCCAGGCGAGACCGCCGCCGGCCGCACTTTCGGGCGAGGCGTTGAGGATCGACGGGCTGTCGGCGGTGCCGGACTGGCGGCCGTCGCCGATCGTCGGCAGGCTCATGATGCCCTTCTTCAGCAGGTGATCCGGCGGCTGCATGTTGACCACTTCGGCGGAGCCCGGCCAGCCGAGCGGACCGGCGCCGCGGATCACCAGGATCGTGTTCTCGTCGATGTCGAGTTCCGGATCGTTGATGCGCTTGTGGTAGTCCTCGGAGCCGTCGAACACGACGGCCTTGCCGTCGAACACGCCTTCCCTGCCGGGTTCGCACAGATAGCGCTCGCGGAAGCCTTCCGACACGACGCTCATCTTCATGATGGCGAAGTCGAACAGATTGCCCTTCAGCACCAGGAAGCCGGCGCGTTCGCGCATCGGCGCGTCGTAGGGCTTGATGACCTCGCGGTCGTCGGATTCGCGGCCCTGCAGGTTTTCGGCCATGGTCTTGCCGGTGACCGTCGGACAGGCTCCGTCGAGCTTGCCGGCTTTCAACAGTTCCCACATGATCGCCGGCACGCCGCCGGCGCGGTGGAAGCGCTCGCCGAGATAGGCGCCGGCCGGCTGCACGTTGGCGAGCAGCGGAATGTCGAAGCCGTGCACCTGCCAGTCGTCCGGATGAAGCTCGACACCGGCGTGCTTCGCCATGGCGGCGAGATGCGGCTGGGCATTGGTCGAGCCGCCGATCGCCGAATTGACCTTGATGGCGTTGAGGAAGGCGGCCCGGGTCAGGATGTCGGACGGCTTGATGTCCTGAAGAACCAGTTCGACGGCGCGACGGCCGGTGCGATAGGCCATCTGGCCGCGCTCGCGGTAGGCGGCCGGAATGGCGGCGCAGCCAGTCAGCGACATGCCGAGCGCTTCGGCCATGGCGTTCATCGTCGATGCCGTGCCCATGGTGTTGCAGTGGCCGACCGAGGGTGCCGAATCGAGCGCCGCCTCAAGGAATTCTTCACGGGTGATCTCGCCCGCGGCAAGCTTGCGGCGCGAGCGCCAGATCACGGTTCCGGAGCCGACGAGGTCTCCGTCATGCCAGCCGTCGAGCATCGGGCCGCCGGAGAAGACGATGGCCGGCAAATCGACGGTGGAGGCCGCCATCAGCGCCGAGGGCGTGGTCTTGTCGCAGCCGGTGGTCAGCACCACGCCGTCGAGCGGGTAGCCGTAGAGGATTTCGACCAGACCAAGATAGGCGAGGTTGCGGTCGAGGGCTGCCGTGGGCCGCTTGCAGTTCTCGAACAGCGGATGGGTCGGGAACTCGATCGGGATGCCGCCGGCATCGCGAATGCCGTCGCGCAGGCGCTTGGCGAGGTCGAGATGGTGGCGGTTGCAGGGGTTGAGGTCGCTGCCCGACTGGGCGATGCCGATGATCGGCTTGCCCGAGCGCAGCTCTTCCGGCGTCGTGCCGTAGTTCATGAAGCGCTCGAGATAGAGCGCTGTCAGATCGATATGGTCGGGATTGTCGAACCAGTTCTGCGAGCGCAGGCGTCGGCCGGTCTTGTTTTCTTCGCTCATTGGTTCTCCTCCCGCTGGCGATGATTGATCTTTTCGAGATGCAGCAGCAGCCCACTATGGTCTTTCTCGCCGCCGCCGTCTGCGACGAATTGGCGGAACTCGTCGCGCACCATGGCGGTGAGCGGCAGCTCGAGGCTGAACAGGTCAGCCATGGCGGCGACCGCGTCGAGGTCCTTCAGCTGGAGCCGCGACGGGCCGCCCGGCGCGAAGCTGCGGTTCACCATTCTGCCGCCATGCAGGTCGAGAATGCGGCTTTCGGCAAAGCCGCCGCGGATCGCGTCGCGGAACTTTTCGCGGCTCGCGCCGCCGGCCTCGACGAGGATCATGGCTTCAGCGACCGCACCGATGGTGATCGCGACGATCTGCTGGTTGGCGAGCTTGCAGATCTGACCGGCGCCCGAGGGGCCGACATGGGTCACGCGTCCAAGCGCTGCAAAGACGTCAGCGAGGCTGTCGACAATGGCCGCATCGCCGCCCGCCATGATGGCGAGCGTACCCGCTTCGGCGCCGACCACGCCGCCGGACACGGGGGCATCGATGTGGTGCACCTGCCGCTTGCGCAGCGTTTCGGAATGCTCGCGGGCGATCGGCGGGGCGATCGACGAGGTGTCGACGACGATGGCGCCGGGCTTCAAAGCATCGGCGACGCCCTGGTCGAACAGAACATCCGTCACCGCCTTGCCGTCGCTCAGCATGGTGAAGACGATGTCGGCACCGCGCACGGCGTCGGCAGCCATCAAGGAAACAGTTGCGCCGTCGGCAGACAAGGCGTCCGCCTTGGACGGGTCCCGGTTCCAGACGGTGACGGCGAGGCCGACCTTGAGAAGACGACGCGCCATCGGCGCGCCCATCAGGCCGGTGCCGAGAAAGGCGATCCGGCGCGAGCCCCGACCTGTGCTGGCGGGGGAGCTCACAGCTTTCCTCCCAGTTCGTCTTCGATGTGCACACGGATGATCTCGTCGAACGAGGTTTCGGCGGTGAAGCCGAGCTCGCGGGCGCGCCTGGCCTCGAAGCCCGGCGCCCAACCGGCGCACATGCGCATGATCATCTCGTCCGGTTCGCGGCGGATGAGATTGACGGCCTTGTCGCCGGCAACGCGCCGCAGCGCCTCGATCTGCTCACCGACGGTGGCGCTCAGGCCCGGCATGGAGAGGTTGCGGCGCGGGCCGACCTTGTCGACATCGATCGTCGCGCCGTGGATCAAGAAACCGACGGCCGAGCGCGGCGAGGCATGCCAGTGGCGCACGTCGTCGGAGACGGGAAGCACGGCTTCCAGGCCGACCAGCGGTTCGCGCAGGATGTTGGAGAAGAAGCCGGAGGCAGCCTTGTTCGGCTTGCCCGGGCGGATGCAGATCGTCGGCAGACGGATGCCGATGCCGTCGAAGAAGCCGCGGCGCGAATAGTCTGATAGCAGGAGCTCGCAGATCGCCTTCTGGGTGCCGTAGCTGGTGAGCGGCGTGGTGTGGAATTCGTCCGGGATCGGATAGGGCAGGGGCGCGCCGAAGACGGCGATCGACGAGGTGAAGACGACCCGCGGCTTGTAGCCGTCCTGGCCGTTGGCGACGCGAATGGCGTCGAACAGGTAGCGCGTGCCGTCGAGATTGATGCGATAGCCTTTTTCGAAATCCATCTCGGCCTCGCCGGAGACGATGGCCGCGAGATGGAAGATCGCGTCCGGACGGCCGGCAATCAGGCGCTCCGCTTCACCGGGTGTCGAAAGATCGACGGTTTCCAGCGTCACCTTGCCGGCAAAACCGGCCGGAGCGTCGGGCGTGACCACGTCCACCAGGGTCATGGCCTCGATCGCCTTGCCGCCGAGCGCGCCGTCGCGCGCCAGGCGATCGGCGAGTTTGCGGCCGACCATTCCCGCGGCGCCGATGATCAGGATATGCATGGATTTCCTCCTCCTGCAGGGCCTGCCGTTCCGATTTGACGAATGACAAGCCGCTCAAAACAAATATTGTAAGGTTGTCTGATAACCTTATATGATAGGTTTGAAAACAGAATTATTGGCAATCCCCACCGTCGACGCTAGCAGAGTTCGTCGGGGTCGGGCACTTGGAGAATGCGACCTTGATCGGACGGAGCGGAGCGGTAGCGGCGGCAGCGGATGACCAGCAGGAGGCGCTCGTTCGAGCGCTTGGCCCGGACATGGTTCTGGTCGGTGATGAGGTCGGGCGCTATTGCCGCGACTGGCACGGCGACGTGACGACCGGTGCGGTTGCTGTCCTGAGGCCACGGTCCACCGACGAGGTCGCGGCCGCCGTCAGGGCTTGCGCGTCGCTCGGCCTTTCGATCGTTCCGCAGGGCGGTAATACCGGCCTGGTGCTCGGCGCCGTTCCGGACCGGCCGGACAGCCAGGTGGTGCTCAGCCTCGAACGCATGACGGCGATCCGGCGCATCGACGCGGATGATTTCTCCGCCGTGGTCGAGGCCGGCTGCATTCTCTCGGAATTCAAGGATGCGGTGGGGCGCGAGGGCATGTTCTTCCCGCTGGCGCTCGGCGCGCAGGGTTCGTGTCGGATTGGCGGCAATGTCTCCACCAATGCCGGCGGCATCAATGTGCTGCGCTATGGCATGACCCGGGAGCTGGTGCTCGGCCTGGAAGTCGTGCTGCCCGACGGCACGGTCTTCGACGGACTGTCGACGCTGCGCAAGGACAATCGCGGCATCGATCTCAAGCAGCTTTTCATCGGCGCCGAAGGCACGCTCGGTATCATCACGGCCGTCTCCGTCAAGCTCATGCCGGAACCCGACCGGGTGGCAACCGCGCTTGTCGGCCTCAATGCCCTTGACGATGCCATCGTTCTCTATCGCCGTGCGCGCCGCGATTGCTGTGATTTGCTGTCGGCCTTCGAGTTCATGCCGCCCTTGGCCTTCGTGCTCGCCCGCGAGGCGATCCCCGATCTTGCAATGCCGATGGCCGGCGACTACCCGGCCTATGTGCTGATGGAGATCTCCGGCTCTGGCCTCGTCGACATCGACGACCTGATGGAGCGTTTCCTCGGCGGCGTGATGGAGGAAGGGCTGGTGGCCGACGGCGTGATCGCCACGTCGAAGGGCCAGGCGCGCAATCTGTGGCTCTTCCGCGAAGGTATGAACGAAGGGCAGGCAAAACGCGGCCCGCATCTGCGGACGGATATTTCCGTTCCTCTTTCGCGGCTTGCCGATTTCGTCCGTGATGCCGAAGCCGCGGTTGCCGCCGCTCTGCCGGATTGTGTGAGCGTGTCCTACGGCCATGTCGGCGACGGCAATGTGCACCTGAACGTGCTGCCGCCTGCGGGGCTTTCGCCGGAGCAGTGCGCCGCGCAGATCTACCAGGCCAAGGTAGCCATCAACGTGGTGCTCGACGCCTATCACGGGTCGATCAGTGCGGAGCATGGCATCGGACGGTTGAAGAAACCGGATTTCGACGTGCGGCTGCCCGCGGTTCAGCGCCAGTTGCTGACCGCGATCAAGACTGCCATCGACCCTACCTTCGTCATGAATCCCGGTTGCCAATTGAATTTCGTGCAGAATTCCTAGAAAACCGCCGGGGGCTACAAGGAGACGGGGCAGCATGTCGGTGGATTTCGGTCATATCAGGCGCAATGAGCATTTGCCGGCGCGCATCGCGGCGCAGATCGGCCGCGATATTGCCGAGGGCCGCATCCTGCCTGGCGAGAAACTGCCGACCGAGCACGTTCTGGCCAAGGGCTTCGGTGTCAGCCGCTCCGTTGTGCGCGAGGCGATCGCCCAGCTCCGCAACGAAGGGCTCGTCGAGACGCGGCAGGGGGTAGGCGCTTTCGTCACCGAACAGCGTGCCCGGCAATCGATCCGGATCGAGCAGGACGACCTGCACGACCGCGAGAGTTTCCGGGAGCTGTTCCAGCTGCGTCTGCCGCTGGAAATCGAGGCGGCGGGGCTGGCGGCGGTCCATCACGACCAGAGCGACCTGGACAAGCTGGACGAGACGCTGGCGGCGATGACGGGCGCGGACAAGTGGACCGATCAGGGCATCGTGGCCGATCTCGCCTTTCACCGTATCCTGGCTGCGGCCACCCGGAACGAGTATTTCACGCTGTTCATCGGCTTCATCGCCGAACGCATCAGCCTGGCGATCAATGCGGCTCGCGCCGCGGCCGTGCTCGAGGAAATTGTCGAGGTGACCATCGCCGAGCATCTGGCCATCCGCGAGGCCGTCGCCAGCCGCGACCCGAAACGGGCGCGCGAAGCGATGCGCCGCCACCTGCTCGGAGCCACCGGCCGTCTCGGTCTTGAGCTCGAATCGTATTGAACAAGGCGTCGCCGCGTTCGTTTGCCCGGCGCGGCCGCTGATGAATTTCTTCTGAATTCGAATTCAGTCGGGAAATCTGTTTCGGCGCTGGACAGCCGGAAAGAGTCCGACTAAAACGTTTCAGCATTGTTGTCAGACATCCTGACAATAGGGCAAGGTGGGCTGGAGGGCGCACCTGCAGACTTTGAACGGGGGAGGTACGTTTTGGGTTCCACGCATTCGCTAAGCGCCGCGCAGATTTTGCCGGATGACGCCGCCGAGGCCTTGCTGGTCGGGCGCGTGTGGTCGAAGGCGGTCGATGGGCCATGCCCGGTCCTCGTGCGCAATGGCCGCCTGCTGGACCTCTCGCCGCTGTCCGCCACCGTTTCATCTCTTCTGGAAATCGAGGATGTAGCTTCCCGTTTGAAGGGGGCGAGCGATCTTGCCGAACTCGGCTCCCTCGATGATTTCCTCTCCGGCCAAGCCGGTGAACTGCTGGCGCCGGTCGACCTGCAGGCGATCAAGGCCGCCGGGGTGACCTTTGCCGACAGCATGCTCGAGCGGGTGATCGAGGAGCAGGCCAAGGGCGATGCCTCGCGTGCCCTGGACATCCGCAAGCGTCTGGCGCCGGTTCTCGGCGACAGCCTGCGTGGCGTCGTCGCCGGCTCCGAACAGGCGGCCCGCGTCAAGGCGCTGCTGCAGGACATGGGCCTCTGGTCGCAATATCTCGAAGTCGGCATCGGTCCGGATGCGGAGATCTTCACCAAGGCTCAGCCGATGTCGGCGGTCGGCTGCGGCGCGCTGGTCGGCATCCACCCCATTTCCGAGTGGAACAATCCTGAGCCGGAAGTCGTGCTCGTGCTGCGCTCCAGCGGCGAAATCGTCGGCGCGACGCTCGGCAACGACGTCAACCTGCGCGACGTCGAGGGTCGCTCGGCCCTGCTGCTCGGCAAGGCCAAGGACAACAATGCCTCCTGCTCGATCGGCCCCTTCATCCGCTTGTTCGACACGTCCTTCGGGTTGGATGAGCTTGGGCGCGTGCGGGTGTCTCTCAAAGTCGAGGGCAAGGACGGTTTCGAGATGACCGGCGAAAGCCCTATGGAGGCGATCAGCCGCAAGCCTGCGGATCTCGCCCGCCAGCTCATCAACCGCAATCATCAATATCCGGACGGCGCGGTGTTGTTCCTCGGCACCATGTTCGCCCCGGTCAAGGACCGGCGCGGCGCGGGCCAGGGCTTCACCCACGAGCTCGGCGACCGCGTGGAGATCGCCACGCCCAAGCTTGGCCGCCTCGTCAATTGGGTGGAGCGCACCGATGCCTGCCCGCCCTGGACCTTCGGCACGAAGGCACTGATCCGCAACCTGGCCGCTCGCGGCCTGCTCGACAAGGTGTGAGGGGACTGACCATGCAAAGGGCAATCGACACGTTCTATCGCATCCTCGAGATGCTGCTGATCTTCTTCCTGTCGGCGATGGCCTTGATGGTCTTCGTCAACGTCATCATGCGCTATGCGATGAATTCGGGCATCGTCGCCTCGGAAGAACTGTCGCGCTATTTCTTCGTCTGGCTGACCTTCACCGGGGCGGTCGTCGCCTTCCGGGAACATGGTCACCTGGGCATCGAGACGGTCGTGATGTTCCTCTCCCGCCGAGGACGGATCATCTGCATGATCCTGTCCAACATCATCATCCTAGCCTGCTCGGTAATCTTCTTCTGGGGTACCTGGAAGCAGTTTCCGATCAACGCCAGCATGAAGGCGCCAGTCACTGGCCTGTCGATGATCTGGGTCTATGGCATCGGTCTGTTCACCGGCGGCGGCATGGCGATCATCGCCTTCGAACGGCTGATCCGTCTGCTGACCGGTCGCGTGACCGACGAAGAAATCGCTGCTTTCGCCGGCGAAAACCTCACTCTCGAACAGCTGGCGGAGCGTACCTGATGACACTTCTCGTCTTTATCGGTTCGCTTCTCGGAGCGATGGCGATCGGTGTTCCGGTTGCCTTTGCGCTGATCTTCTGCGGCGTGGTGCTCATGTCCTACATGGGCATGTTCAACACCCAGATCATCGCCCAGAACATGATCGCCGGGGCCGATACCTTCACCCTGCTCGCCATTCCCTTCTTCATCCTCGCCGGCGAACTGATGAATTCCGGCGGCCTGTCGCGGCGCATCATCGACTTTGCCATCGCCTGTGTCGGTCATATCCGTGGCGGCCTCGGCATCGTCGCGATCATGGCTTCGATCATCATGGCCAGCATATCCGGTTCGGCCGCTGCCGATACCGCGGCGCTCGCCGCGATCCTGCTGCCGATGATGGCCAAGGCCGGCTACAATGTTCCCCGTGCAGGTGGCCTCATTGCGGCCGGCGGCATCATCGCACCGGTTATTCCGCCGTCGATGGCCTTCATCGTCTTCGGTGTGGCCGCCAACGTGTCGATCACCCAGCTGTTCATGGCCGGCATCGTGCCGGGCATCATGATGGGCATTTCGCTGGTGGTCGCCTGGCTGATCGTCGTGCGCAAGGACAATGTCCAGCCTTTGCCGAAGGCGCCGATGAAGGAACGCCTGACCGCAACCGGCCGTGCGGCCTGGGCGCTTGGCATGCCGGTCATCATCCTTGGCGGCATCAAGGCCGGGATCATGACGCCGACGGAAGCTGCTGTCGTCGCCGCTGCCTATGCGCTTTTCGTCGGCATGGTCATCTACCGCGAACTGAAGCCGAAGGACCTGCCGCATGTCATCCTGCAGGCGGCGAAGACGACCTCGGTCATCATGTTCCTGGTGTGCGCCGCACTCGTCTCGGCCTGGCTGATCACGGCCGCGAACATCCCGGCGGAGATCGCCGGCTACATCGAGCCGCTGATCGACCGTCCGATGCTGCTGATGTTCGTGATCATGATCCTCGTGCTGGTGGTCGGCACGGCGCTCGACCTGACGCCGACGATCCTGATCCTGACGCCGGTGCTGATGCCGATCATCAAGCAGGCGGGTATCGATCCGGTCTATTTCGGCGTGCTGTTCATCATGAACAACTGCATCGGCCTGATCACCCCGCCGGTCGGCGTCGTGCTCAACGTCGTGAGCGGCGTCGCCAAGATCCCGCTCGGCAAGGTCACGACGGGCGTCTGGCCGTTCCTGCTCGCCCAGACGATCGTGCTCTTTCTCCTGGTCCTGTTCCCGGACCTCGTGCTCGTACCCGCCCGCTGGCTGCACTGACAGCCCGCAGGCCCGACTTCTCGCTCAACCATCCATGGGAGGATAATATGAGAAAACTGCTTCTGACCACCACTGCCATCGCCTTCGCCTGCTCGGCCGCTGCTCCGGCTTTCGCCGAGTTCTCCGAGCGCAACATCCGCGTCTCGAACGGCATCAATGCCGACCATCCGGTCGGCAATGGCATCAAGGCCATGCAGGCCTGCCTGGACGAGAAGTCCGGCGGCAAGCTGAAGCTTACCGCCTTCTGGGGCGGCGCGCTCGGCGGCGACCTTCAGGCGACCCAGGCCCTGCGCTCGGGCGTGCAGGAAGCCGTCGTCACCTCGTCCTCGCCGCTGGTCGGCATCGTGCCGGCGCTCGGCGTCTTCGACCTGCCGTTCCTGTTCGCCAGCGCCGACGAAGCCTACAAGGTTCTCGACGGTGACTTCGGCGACCAGATGAACAAGAAGCTCGAGGAAGCCGGTCTCGTGAACCTGGCCTACTGGGAAAACGGCTTCCGCAACCTGTCGAACTCGGTTCGCCCGGTCAACAAGTGGGAAGACTTCGAGGGTATGAAGGTTCGCGTCATGCAGAACAACATCTTCCTCGATACCTTCCAGAATCTCGGCGCCAATGCCACCCCGATGGCCTTCGGCGAAGTGTTCTCGGCGCTGGAAACCAAGGCGATCGACGCGCAGGAAAACCCCTATGTGACGATCGACACTTCGAAGTTCTACGAAGTGCAGAAATACGTCACCGAGACGAACCACGCCTATACGCCGTTCCTCTTCCTGTTCTCGAAGGCGATCTTCGATACCTATGCACCGGAAGAACAGGCAGCCCTTCGTGATTGCGCCATGGTCGGCCGTGACGAAGAGCGCAAGGTCATCCAGGATCTGAACAAGAAGTCGCTGGAGAAGATCAAGGCCGAGGGCATCGAGGTCAACGTGCTGTCCGCGGAAGAACAGGCTCGCATTCGCGAGAAGTCGATGATCGTCTACGACAAGCACAAGGCCGAGATCGGCGCCGACGTTGTCGACGGCATCCTCGCCAAGCTGGCCGAGATCCGCAAGTAAGCGGTACGGGTACGACGGAGAGGCGGCCGTGCTCCTTCACGGCCCCTCCCAAACCAGGAAAGCCCGCGACGGTTGTCGCGGGCTTTTTTTGATCAGAGCGACTTGAGCTTCACAACGCGTGTACGAAAAAAGGGCCACTTCGTCCGAAGCGGCCCTTTTGTCATTCTCACCACGGTTCTCGTCGTGGGACTCAAGGCACGTCGAGCGGGCGATCCGGTTGGCGGCGCTTCAACTGCTGTTCGCGGAAGAAGATGAACATGCCGGAGCCGACGATCAGGGCTGCGCCCAGCATCATGGTGAGGCGCGGCACGTCGCCGAAGAACATCCAGCCGAACAGGATCGCCCAGAGCAGCAGCGTATATTGCAGCGGGGCTACGGTCGCGGCATCGGAGATCTTCAGCGCGCGGTTGACCAGCATATGCGCGCCCATGGCGACGACGCCGAGCAGTCCGAGCAGGGCCAGTTCGGAGGCCGAGGTGAGCGGCGTCCAGTCGAAGGGGGCAAAGACCAGTCCCGCAAGACCGGCACCGCCCACCTGGAACAGGACCAGCGTCTTGTCCGGCGTGCCGCGCAGGCTGCGGCCGGAGAGCAGCATGAAGGCGAAGGCGAAGGTGCCGAGGATGGAGATGATCGCCGGCATGGTGAACATGGCGCTCGATGGCTCGAGCGTGATGATCACGCCCACGAAGCCGACGAAGATCGCGCTCCAGCGGCGCCAGCCGACCTTTTCGCCGAGCAGGAGCGGCGAGGCGGCGGCGACGTAGATCGGAGCGGCCAGCCAGTAGGTCATGACGTCGGCAAGCGGCAGATACATGACCGCGTAGTAGAAGCAGAACACCTCCAGGGTCGAGAAGACCACCCGGGCGAACTGCATCAGCGGCCGCTCGGCCTCGAAGACCGGCTTCTTGCCGGCGCGCCAGAGGAAGGGTGCCAAGATCAGCAAGGCGGCAATGCTGCGAATCAGGATGACCTGGCCGAGGCCGTAACTGGCGACCAGCCATTTGCCCATGGCGTCGTTCAGCGCGAACATCAGCATACCGAGCAGCATGACCGCCGGACCCGCCATGGCCCGGTAGCGGCCGCCGCCAAGGGCTGTTTCAGTGGTATTGGACATTGATGCCTTCTTCCATCGGATAGGTGCGGCGTTCAGAGGCTGGACGCGTCGGAGATGCGGCGCGAGACCGTAAAGGCCCGCTCGAGTTCGGGGTTGAGCTCCATGCCAAGCCCCGGACCGGGCGGCACCGTTATCATGCCGTTCTTCACTTCGGGAAGAGCGGTCACCAGATCCCGATACCAGGTGCGGTAGAAGGCGCGCACGCTTTCCTGCACAAGCGCGTTCGGCGCGTTGAGCGACAGATGCGTCGAGGCGCAGAGCACGACCGGGCCGGTGCAGTCATGCGGCGCGACCGGCAGGTGCCAGGCTTCGGCCATGGCGGCGATCTTGCGGGCTTCCGACAGGCCGCCACACCAGGAAATGTCCAGCATCACCACGCCGGCCGCACCGGTCTCGAGATAGTCGCGGAAGGCCCAGCGCGAGCCCAGCGTCTCCGAGGCGGAGATGGGAGCGGGGGAGACCTCGGCATAACGCTTGAGGCTCGACAGGCTGTCCATCTTGATCGGATCCTCGTGCCAGAAGGTCTGGTACGGGGTGAGCGCCTTGGCGATCTGCATGGCCGGCAGCAGCTGCCACATGGAGTGGAACTCGACCATGATGTCCATCTTGTCGCCGACGGCGGCACGGATCTTCTCGAAGGGCTGCAGCGCCTGCTTCAGATCCGGCATGGAGATGTACTGGCCCCGGGTCTTCTCGGCTGCGGCGTCGAAGGGCCAGATCTTCATCGCCGTGATCCCTTCTTCGAGAAGGGACTGGGCCAGTTCGTCGGCGTGATGGAGAAAGCCGTTCAGGTCGTCATAGTCGCGGCCTTCGGCGAGCCCGTAATTGGCGGTTGTCTGGCCGGTCGCCTTCTTGATGTATTCGGTGCCGGCGCAGGTATTGTAGGTGCGAATCTCGCGGCGGGTGAAGCCGCCGAGAAGCTGGGCGATCGGCTGGCCGGTCGCCTTGCCGAACAGGTCCCAGAGCGCGATGTCGAAGGCCGAATTGCCGCGCACCTCGGCGCCCGACGAACGAAAGCCGAGATAGCCGACGAGGTCGGCGGACAGCCGGTCGATCTCCAGCGGATCGCGGCCGATCACGCGCGGCGCGATGTATTCGTGCACATAGGCTTCGACCGTCTCCGCGCCGAAGAAGGTTTCACCGAGGCCGGTCAGTCCCTCGTCGGTGTGGACCAGCAGCCAGAGCAGATTGGCGCGCTCGGCAACGCGCACCGTTTCGAGGCGGGTGATTTTCATGGGGCTCCTCCGGGGGCTTGCCGCCCTTGTGGTCGAGGCGCCGGATCGCGTCTCCTCCGGATCCGGCGCCTTTCAGGTCAGTGTGCGGTCAAACGTCGGCTTTGAATGTCTGCTTCTGGGATCCCAGCCCGTCGATGCCGAGTTCGACGACGTCGCCGGGTTTCAGGTAGCGCGGCGGCTTCATGCCCATGCCGACGCCGGGGGGCGTGCCGGTGGAGATGACGTCGCCGGGATGCAGGCTCATGAACTGGCTCAGATAGGAGACGAGGAAGGCGACGCCGTAGACCATGGTGGCCGACGTGCCGTTCTGCATCTTTTCGCCGTTGACGGTCAGCCACATGGACAGGGCCTGCGGATCGGCGATCTCGTCCTTCGTCACCAGCCAGGGACCGATCGGGCCAAAGGTGTCGCAGGACTTGCCCTTGGTCCACTGGCCGGCGCGTTCCGTCTGGAAGGCGCGCTCGGAGACGTCATGGGAAACGCAATAGCCGGCGACATAGTCGAGGGCCTCGGCTTCCGAGACATATTTTGCCGTCTTGCCGATGACGACGCCGAGTTCGACCTCCCAGTCGGTCTTTTCCGAGCCGCGCGGGATGAGCACGTCGTCGTTCGGGCCGACGATCGCCGAGGTCGCCTTCATGAAGATGACGGGTTCGGGCGGCACCGCCATGCCGCTTTCGGCGGCGTGGTCGGAATAGTTGAGGCCGATGCAGATGAACTTGCCGGTGCCGGCAACGCAAGCGCCGATGCGGGAGGCTTCAAGCTCGGGCAGCGAGTTGAGGTCGAGGGCGGCGATCTTCGAAAGCCCCTCGGGCGAGATCGCCGCGCCGCCGATATCGGTCACATGGGCGGAGAGATCGCGGATCTTGCCGTCCCGGTCGAGAATGGCGGGCTTTTCCTGGCCGGGCTGTCCGACGCGCATCAGTTTCATGGGGGTGTCCTTTCCAGAAGAATTAGATGGTCCAGCCGCCGTCGATGGCGAAGGCCTGGCCGGAGGTATAGGTGGCGCCGGCGATGTAGACGGCAAGATCGGCGATCTCTTCCGGTGTACCGAGCCTGCCCATGGGCTGGCGGGCGATGAAGGCGGCGCGGGCGGCGTCATAGTCGCCCTGGGCACGCATGCGGTCCTGCAGCGAGGGGCTCTCGACCGTGCCGGGGCAGATGGCGTTGACGCGGATTCCTTGCGTCACATAGTCGGCGGCGACCGACTTGGTGAGGCCGATCACGGCGGCCTTGGTGACGGTGTAGGCGCAGCGGTTGGGCACGCCCTTCACCGAGGATGCGACCGAGGCCATGTTGATGATCGAACCCGAACCGCGCGCCAGCATGGCGGGCAGGACGGCGCGGATGGTGCGGATCATGGCGCGCACATTGAGGTCGAAGGCGAAGTCGAGATCGCCGGCCGTCATGTCCATGACGGTGCCGCCATGGACGACGCCGGCGCAGTTGAACAGGATGTCGAAGGGCCCGGTCTCGGCGACGATCGCCTCGACGGCTTCGTCCTTCAGCACGTCGAGCACGCGCGTCTCGAGCATGAGCCCTTCCGCTTTCGCCTCGGCCGCCAGGCTGTCGAGCGCTTCCGCATTGATGTCGGTGGCAACCACGCTTGCACCGGCGCGGGCAAAGGCCAGCGCACTCGCACGCCCGATCCCTTGGCCCGAGGCCGTGATCAGGGCTTTCTTCTCGCTCAGCGACGCCATGATGAACGCCTCCTCCATCTTGTCATGTTGTCAGACTTCTTTGTTCAACGGTCGACAATGTGACTGCGATCGGTCGCAAGCACAACCTTTTTTCGCGGCGATTCGCCTGCTTTTTCATCAAACTTCATCGACGGCAGGTAGGGAATCGTCCCTGGCCGTCGCCGGGGAGGCGGCTCCCCGTGCCCTCAGGCGAGAGAAGCCAGCATGCCCTTCAGTTCTTCGAGCAGGGAGGCCTGCACAGGAATGCCACGGCTTTCGTTGCGGGTGCGGGCCTCGTAGCGGCGCTGCGAGGGCAGGCGGGCGCCTTGGCCGGTGATGGCGGCGAACATGTCTTCGGCCCGGCGCATGTGCTCTTCCATGCCGCCGCCGAGGAAGACCTTCGGATCGAGTGCGAGGATCAGTTCGCCGTGGCACGGGGCCGCGCCTGCACCATCGTCGAAGGCCATGGATTCGGCGCTCGTCATGTCGGCGATCAGCGGGCCGGCCATCAGCTCGATCATGGCCGAAAGCGCCGAGCCCTTGTGGCCGCCGAAGGTGAGCATGGCCCCCTCCATCGCCTTTGTCGCATCGGTCGTGTCATTGCCGTCGCTGTCGATCGCCCAGCCGAGCGGGATGGGCTTGCCGGCGCGGCGATGCAGTTCGATCTCGCCGCGGGCGGCGGCGCTGGTGGCGAAGTCGAAGACGAAGGGGTGGGAGGCGGCGCGCGGCCAGCCGAAGGCGATCGGATTGGTGCCGAAGACGGGCTTCGTGCCGCCGGCCGGCGCCACCCAGCTGTGGCTCGGCGTCATGGCGAGCGCCACGAGTCCGGCTTCGGCGATCTGTTCGACTTCCGGCCAGAGCGCCGAGAAATGATAGCAGTGATTGATCGCCATGGCGGCAATGCCGAGGCGGCTGGCCTTTGTGATCAGTTCGGGCAGGCCTTCCCGGAAGGCGAGCAGGGAATAGCCGAAATTGGCGTCGACCTTGACGATGCCGGGTGCCGAGGCGTCGACCGTCGGCACGGCCTTCGGATCGACCTTGCCCTTGCGCACCGTCGCCACGCAACCGAGCAGGCGCCACAGACCGTGCGAGTAGCATTCGTCGCGCTGGGCGGAGACGACGGACTTTGCGATCGTTTCGGCATGTCCTGCGGAAAGCCCGGCCGCGAGAAGGATGTCGGTTGCGAGGCGCCTGGCGTCTTCGAGCGGGAGGAATTCGAGATCCTGGGACATGGGATGCTTCCTGTCGGGTTGGAAAGAAAAGGGCCGCCAGCGCGATGCGGCTGGCGGCCCGGAGTTCTGCAGGACGGGCCGGATGCGGCTCAGGCGGCCTTTGCCGTCTTCGACGGACGGGTGGCGGCAGCCTTTTCGACCATGGCGGTGATCTCGGCGCGACGGGCGCCCTGAAGGATCATGCGCGGCATGCGGACGCGTTCGGAACCGCGGCCCATGATCTGCTCTGCGAGCTTGATGGTCTGGACCAGGTCGTGCTCGGCGTCGAGATGCAGGAGCGGCATGAACCAGCGGTAGATGCGGCGGGCTTCTTCCCAGTCGCCGCGGTCGACGGCGGCGACGAGCGCGACCGATTCCTGCGGGAAGGCGCTGGTGAGGCCGGAGACCCAGCCCTTGGCACCGAGCATCATGCCTTCGAGCGCCACGTCGTCGAGGCCGGCGAAGATGTCGAAGCGGTCGCCGAATTCATTGAGGAGGTCGGTGAAGCGACGGGTATCGGGTGCGCTTTCCTTGACGGCCTTGATGTTCCCCACGCCTTCGAGCGCGCGGAGCACGTCCGTGCCGATGTTGACGCGGTAGGCCGGCGGATTGTTGTAGAGCATGATCGGCAGCGAGGTTGCCTCGGCGACCGTCTTGAAATGGGCGACCAGTTCTTCCGGCTTCGGCACATAGACCATGGCGGGCAGCAGCATCAGGCCGTCGGCGCCGGCCTTCTCCGCGTCGCGGGCATAGGCGACGGCGCGGCGCGTGTCGAATTCGGAAACGCCGGTGATGACCGGAACGCGGCCGGCGACGACCTCGACGGCACCCTTGAGGATGGCGCGCTTCTCATCCGGGTCGAGCGAGTTGTTCTCGCCGCAGGTGCCCATGACGATCAGGCCGTGCACGCCGTCGTTGACCAGCGCGTCCTGCACCCGGCGGGTGTTTTCGAAATCGATCGACAGGTCTTCGTTGAATTGGGTCGTTACAGCGGGAATGACGCCGCGCCAGCCAGTGGTCATCGCAATCTCCTTGGGTTGGTGTGATATATCAGTATACAATTTGTCGACAGGAGGCAAGGTGGGGCTGCGGGTATTTTTTGTGACCCAGACCGCGTTCACCTTGCCGGGTACAAGACCTTCACCAAGTGGGGCGCGCAGATGGTATCGCCACCGTGGATGCGAGCGATCAGGCGAAGGGCTCGGTGGGACCCTTGGCGGGCGTGGTGAACCAGTCAGGCCCGGCCTCGGTCATGTGGATGTGGTCTTCGAGGCGAATGCCGAACCGGCCGGGCACGACGATCATCGGCTCGTTGGAAAAGCACATGCCTGCTTCGAGAGGGGTGCTGTTGCCGCGGACGATATAGGGCTCCTCATGGATCTCGAGGCCAAGCCCGTGGCCGGCGCGGTGGGGCAGGCCGGGCAGCGCGTAATCCGGCCCGAGACTGTGGCGGACGAGGACGGCACGGGCGGCGGCGTCGAGGCTTTCGCAAGGCGCGCCGAGACGCGCGGCGTCGAACACGGACTGCTGCGCCTCCCGCTCGATCGCCCAGATCCGGGCGAAGTCGGCAGGCGGCTCGTCGAGCATGTAGGTGCGGGTGAGGTCGGAATGGTATCCGTCGATGCGGCAGCCTGTATCGACCAGGATGACATCGCCCGGCTTGTAGGTCTGGTCACCGTCGGCCCCGTGCGGCAGGGAGGTCGCCTCGCCGAACGAGACGATGCAGAAGCTCGAGCCGCCTTCGGCGCCCAGCGCGCGATGCTGGTCGTCGATGAAGCGGATGACTTCGGAGGCGCGGATGCCGGGTTTGATCAGGGCGTGGACGCGCCTGTGGACCTCAAGCGTGAGGTTCATGGCGTATTGGATGATGGCGATTTCGCTCTCCGACTTGCGCAGCCGCTGGCGGCGGATGATCGGTCCGCCGTCTATCAGGCGCTCTGGGCCGAACTGGCGGGCCAGCGCATGATAGACGAAGAGCGGCAGGGCGTCGTCGAGCGCCAGTTGCTGGTCTGGACCAAGCAGGGCAGCGACGAGCGCGGCGCTGCTTTCCTCTTCCTGCCAGACATGGATTTCGCCCGGCAGGTGGGGAATGCTTTCGACGCGGCTGAGCTCGAAGCCCGGAACGATGTAGTGCAGGGCGGTCGGCGTGACCACGGCGCCGACCAGGCGCTCGCTCTGATGCCAGACGAGGCCGGTATAGTAGCGCAGGCTTTCGGTCGAGCCGAGCAGGACCGCACCGATCCGTTCTTCGGCCAGCACCGCCCGCAGGCGGGTCAGCCGCTGGGAGCGCTCCTCATTCGAGATCGGGGCCGGGAAAGGGTGGGCATTCATCGTGTGTTCCTCTTCGATGAAAATGGTGGGGCGGTCCATCGAAACGATTGGATCGCTCACTGCATCTGCGGGTCGCGTCAGCGGAAACGGCCGGGGCTGAAAGGTTCGGTGGGAAGGCTGGTGGCGCGGCCGGCGGCAAGGTCGGAAACGAGCCTGCCGGTCGCGGCCGACTGGGTGAGGCCCAGATGGCCGTGGCCGAAGGCATAGAGGATCGAAGGGCTCGCGCTGGAACGGCCGATGACCGGCAGGCAATCGGGCATGGACGGGCGGAAGCCCATCCATTCGCGGCCGCCCTCGGTCTTCAGTTCCGGCAGGAAGCGCGAAGCCTTGGCCAGCAGTGCCTTCGAGCGGCGATAATTGGGGGCGAGCTCCAGCCCGCCCAGTTCGACGGCGCCGCCGACCCGGATGCCCTCGGCAAGCGGCGTGACGACGAAGGCGTGGTCGTTGAAATAGAGCTGGCGCTGCAACTGGAAACTTTGCGCGGGAAGCGTCGTGTTGTAGCCGCGTTCGGTTTCAAGCGGCACGGGATCGCCCAGCCGGGCGGCCAGCGGTTTCGACCAGGCACCGCCGGCGACCACGACGGTGCGGGCGACGATCGTCGCACCATCGGCGAGGGTGATCGTCGCGCCGTCCGCATGCGGCGCGATGTCCCGGACTTCGCCCTTCTGCAGGGTGCCGCCACGGGCGACGACGAGATCGGCCACCGCGCGGGTCAGGCCCTGCGGATCGTTCACCTGGATGCCGGCCGGCGAATACATGGCGTGGCGGAACTGCGGCGCGAGGCCCGGTTGCAGCCGCTCGATGTCGGCTCTGCCGACGCTGGTGAACTGGAAGCCGGCCTTTTCCTTCTCGAGCCAGTCCGGAGTGGCCGCATTGAAGCTGGCTTCGCTGTCATAGAGATCGAGCGTGCCGGTATGCGTGAAGAAGGACGACAGCTCGGCGATCGCCCTCACGCGCTCCATTTCGCTGGCGGCCAACTGCATCATGCCGGTCTGCACGGCTATCCCGTGCGCAAATGCCTTTCGCGAGCTTGCCCGCCAGAAGCGCCAGAGCCATGGCACCATGTTCAACGCGTAGGTGGGCGGCAGGCTGAGCGGCCCCAGAGGATCGAGCAGCCATTTGGGCGCCTTGAACATGATGCCGGGCGAGGGAATGGGTATGATCTCGGGAAAGGCGAGGATGCCGGCATTGCCGGCGCTGGCACCGGCGGCGACCTCGTCGCGCTCGAGCAGGAGAACCTTGCGGCCGTCGTTCTGCAGGTAGTGGGCCGCCATCACGCCTACGATTCCGGCCCCGATGACGACGACGTCAGCATTGGATTGGGCAGTCATATCATCTCTTCCGGTTGGTCTGTCTTTGGGTTTGGGTCGGCGACCCGGTCGTTCAAAGGTTGCCGATTGCCAGCGCCTTGTGCATGTCGCGGGCGACATAATCCTGGATCTGGTGGACGATCTGGGCGGCGTGGGCGATGGCCAGGCGGTCGGACTCCTCGACGTCGCCGGCCTCGATCGCCGCGATCATGTCCTCATGTTCCTGGACATATTGCAGCGGCAGGCGGTCGTCGAAGGTGGAATAGTAGAGCCGCAGGATGCGCCGGCCTTCGTCGAGCAGGCGGGCAAAGAAGCTCGTGTAATAGGGGTTGCCGCCCAGCTCGGCGATCGCGACATGAAACTCGCGGTTGGCCTCGATCATTGCAAAGGCGTCCTGCGCCTTGACCGCGGCTTCGAATTCGCCCTGCCGGCGGCGTATCGTCGCCATCAGCGCCGGGTTCCTCTGGCCCGCGGCGGCCCGGGTGGTCACCCGGTACATCAATGCCAGCGCATCGAAATAGGTCGGCAGTGTGGCGAAATCGATCGTCGAGACGATCGTGTTGCGGTTGGGCAGCGTGGTCACCAGGCCGTCGGAAGCAAGCCGCAGCAGGGCTTCGCGGACCGGGGTGCGGGACATGCCGAAGCGTTCCGACAGTCGCACTTCATCCAGCGCGCTTCCCGGCGCCAGGGTCATCGCCAGGATTTCCTGCCGCAGCTTGCTGTAGACCGTCTGGGTGCCCGAGCCTCTGGAGCGCGGGGCCTCCGCCTGGGGATCGTCTGCCGTCATGTCTGCCACAGTTGATTTCGCGCCTGATCGCCGAGGATTGATCATGCCTGCATGCATATTGTCGACAGGAGGTCTGCGCAACTGTTTTGTGCGCGCGCGTGCCTTTGTCGCAGACCGAACGGGACGGCAGCCGCAGGCGCCGACGGGACAGCGAACGCCATCGCCCGCTTCGGCGCGCGATGGCTAGTGTGGCGCGGGGATGGGTCTTCTAGAGGAAGACGTGTGCGGCGTTCGCATCGAAGGTCAGCCAGACGCCGGTGCCGCGCGGGATGCCGGATATGGCTTGATGGCCGAACGGAAGACGGACCGAAACGGCGGTTCCGTCCGCGGTGCGGGTCGCGACATTGACGTGCGTGCCGAGGAAGGTGATGTCCTCGACCGTTGCCGGGAGCGCCATCTCCGTCTGCTTGGTCGCGAGCGACAGCCGCTCAGGTCTCAGCATCAGCATTCCGTCCGTCTTGCGCGCGGAATTGCCGTGGAGCGGTATGTCGGAAACGATCAGGCCGTCGGTGAGGGCGATCCGGGCGCGGCCGTTGATCTGCTCCACCACGCGGCATGGAAGGAAGTCGCTGTCGCCGATGAATTCGGCGACGAAGCGCGTGGCCGGATCGGCGTATAGCTGTTCGCCGGTGCCGATCTGGTCGATCACGCCATGCGAGAAGACGGCGATGCGGTCGGACAGCCGTAGGGCCTCTTCCTGGTCGTGGGTGACATAGAGGATCGTCACTTCCGTCTGCTGGTGAATGCGTCGGATCTCGTGCTGGATTTCCTCGCGCAGCTTCTTGTCGAGGGCCGAAAGCGGCTCGTCCATCAAAAGAACCGGCGGATCGTAGGCAAGCGCTCTGGCGAGCGCCACGCGCTGCTGCTGGCCGCCCGACATCGCGGCCGGCTTGCGGTCTTCGAAGCCCTCGAGCCTGACGAGCGTCAGCATCTGGCGCACGCGCTCGGTGATCGCCGCCTTCGACCAGCCGCGCACCTTGAGCGGAAAGGCGATGTTGTCGCCGACCGAGAGATGCGGGAACAGCGTGTAGCGCTGGAAGACCATGCCGATATTGCGCTGGTGCGACGGCGTTTCGAGGATGGTCTTGCCTTTCAGCAGGATATCGCCGCGCGTCGGCCGCTCGAAGCCGGCGAGAATGTAGAGCGTGGTGCTCTTGCCCGAACCGGAAGGTCCGAGAAATGTCAGGAACTCGCCATGGTCGACGGTCAGGTTCACGTCGTGCACCGCGACCACCGGGCCGTATTGCTTGCGGATGCCGCGGATCTCGAGGAAGGGCGTCATGCTTTCATTCCTTTTTTTACCGCGGCTGCGATCAGCATCAGCAACATGGTGACGACGATGAGAAGGGTCGATGCGGCGGCGATCACCGGGGTCAGGTCCTGGCGCAGCGTTGCCCAGATTTTGACCGGCAATGTCTGCAGCGTCGGGCTGGCCATGAAGATGGCCAGCACTACCTCGTCCCAGGAGGTGAGGAAGGAGAAGATCGCGGCGGAGAACAGCCCGTGGCTGATGCAGGGCAGGGTAATCAGGATCTTCGCCTTCAGGGGAGAGGCGCCGCAGAGCACGGCGGCATCCTCGATCGACTTGTCGAAGCCTTCGAGGGCGCCGGTCAGCGCAAGGATCGAGAACGGCAGCGCGACCACCAGATGGGCGATGACGAAACCGGCCGTCGTGCCATTGATGCCCAGGCGCAGGAAAAAGGCGTAGAGGGCGACGGCCAGCACGACGACAGGCAGGATCATCGGCGTCATGAACAGGGCGCGCAGCGCGACGCGTCCGACGAACCGGCCGCGCACCAGGCCGAAGGAGGCGACGAGCCCGATCAGCACGGAGAGGACCGTGACCATCAGGGCGATGCGGAAGCTCGTCCAGGCGGCTTCCAGCCAGCGCGGGTCGGCCAGCAGATCCTCATACCATTTGAGCGTCCAGGACGGCGGCGGAAAGATCAGCCATTGCGACGAGCCGAAGGAGAGTGCGGCGATGAACAGGATGGGCAGCAGCAGGAAGACGGAGGTCGCGACCGTGATCGCGAGCAGGACCCATTTCCAGGCGCCGAGGCTGTTGAGGTTGAGAAGCATCTCAGTGTTTCTCCTGTCCCGCGACGCCGAACAGCCTGAGCTGCACGGCATAGAGGCTCAAGGTGACGACGAGCAGCACCAGCGCGGCCGCCCCGCCCATGCCCCAGTTGACGAGCGACTGGACGAACTGGGCGATCAGCTCGGCGAGCATCATGTTGGCCGTGCCGCCGAGCAGCGAGGGCGTGACGAAGTAGCCGAGCGACATGACGAAGACCATGAGCGCGCCGGCGATCATGCCGGGGGTTGCCAGCGGCAGGAGCACATGGATGAAGGCCTGCATGCGGTTGGCGCCGCAGAGGGCCGCGGCCTGCAGGATGGCCGGGTCGATCTTGCGGATCACGCCGTAGAGCGGAATGATGATGAAGGGCAGCATGATGTAGGTCATGCCGATCGTCACACCGACCAGGTTGTTGACCATGACCAGCGGCTGGTCGATCAGCCCGAGCCCCATCAGCGTCTTGTTGATCACGCCGGTGCGCTGCAGGAGAACCATCCAGGCATAGGTGCGGGCGAGCAGGTTGGTCCACATCGACAGCAGGATGATCGCGAAGACGATGTTGGCCTGCCGCTTCGGCATGATCGCCAGCGCCCAGGCGACGGGGAAACCGATGATCAGCGAGATCGCCGTCACCAGCGCCGAGACGAAGAAGGTGTTGAAGAATATCTTGAGATAGGTCGAGCTGCCGAGCAGGTCGATGTAGTTCTGCAGGCCGAAGACGGGTTCGGTGATGCTCCGGGTCAGAAGCGCCAGCACCGGCAGGACGAAGAAGACCAGCACCAGCACGAGGGCGGGCAGGGTCGGCGCCAGCCCGCGCGGCAGCAACCGGCGACGGTGTGGCGTTTGCCTGCCATCTGCTGTTTCGGCGAGAGAAACCATAGCCATCACCTTGCGCAATTTTCTGTTCGCCCGACGGGCTGGCCCATCTTGGCCGGAACCGCACCGATCGGGGGCCGGAGGGTGACGACAGCCACCCCTCCGGCCGGTCTGCTGCTTACTTGGCCTGCCAGGCGTACCAGCGTTCGCCGATCTCGTCGCGGTGCTCGGCCCAGTAGGCCATGTCCGCATTGATCTGCGAGGCGGTCTGCTGGTCTGGCAGCGTCTTGGCGATCGCCGGGTCCATCAGCGCCGGCGACTTGGTGTTGGTCGGCGCATAGCCGGTGCCGGCCGCCATTTCGGCCTGGGCCTCGGGCGAGGTCGCAAACGCGATGAACTTCATCGCCGCTTCCTTGTTCTTGGTGCCCTTCGGAACGACGAGCGCGTCGGCCGCCGTGATGTTCTGGTCCCAGGAGGTCTCGACATTGACGCCGGTTGCGGCAAGAGCCGTCAGTCGACCGTTCCAGAAGGAACCGAAGGGCGCCTCGGCCGAGGCCAGCAGCTGCTGCGACTGGGCGCCGCCGGTCCACCAGATGATGTCGGCCTTGATGCTGTCGAGCTTCTTGAAGGCGCGGTCGAGATCCAGCGGATAGAGCATGTCGGCGGCAACGCCGTCGGCCAGCAATGCCGCCTCGATCACGCCCGGAGCCGACCACTTGTAGAAGGCGCGCTTGCCGGGGAAGGCCTTGGTGTCGAACAGGTCCGCCCAGTTCTTCGGGCAGGCCGAGACGGCATCCTTGTTGCAGCCGACGACGAAGGAATAGTAGAAGCTGCCGACGGAGTAGTCCGTGACGAAGCGCGGATCGAGTGCGCTCTTGTCGATGATCGAGAAGTCCAGCTTTTCGAGCAGGCCCTGGCTGCCGGCCTGGATGGCGTAGTCGCCCTCGGCATCGACGACATCCCAGGTCACGCCATTCGCCTCGACCATGGCTTTGATCTTGCCGTAGTCGGTCGGGCCGTCCTGCAGGACGTTGATGCCTTCCTTGGCGGTGAACTTGTCGGCCCAGGCGGATTTCTGGACGTCCTGCGTTGTGCCGCCCCAGCTGGTGAATACCATGTCGGCGGCGAAGCTCTGGCCGGCTACTCCCAGCAATACGGCCAGTGATGCGATGATGGTCTTGCTCTTCATGTTCCCTTGTCCTTGTTTGACGCTGCTCTTGACTGCGCATTCAAGATTGTGGCCGCCGATAGGCTTCTTCTGGTCGTTCCGGCCGCAACCTGCATTCCTTCGTGAGGTCAGCTGTGTCCTTCCGTGAAAAAGGGTGCTGGCTTCATGATCTTGTTCTCCGCGACCTCGATCAGGTCGCGGATTTTTGGCAGGAAGGCCTGCCATTGCGGGTCGGCCATGAGGCGGCCGCGGCGCGCCTCGCGATCATCGAGGCTTTCGAAGGCCCAGATGTGCACGATCTCGTTGATGGGGCCGATCTCGGAGAAGAAGTAGCCGACGAGCTGGCCGAGATGCTTCTTCTGGATGGCGATGCCCTCCTCGCCGACCACCTTGAGGTAGCCGGGGATGGAGCCGTTCTTCATGCGGTAGGTGCGGATCTCGTAATACATCGGCTCACCGCATCACGAAGGGGTCGGGAAAGGGATCGTCGGAGGTCTTCAGCCAGACGGTCTTGGTGCGGGTGTAGTCGAGCACGGCGGCCATGCCGCCCTCGCGGCCGTGGCCGGACAGACCGAAGCCGCCGAAGGGGGCGATGGGCGAGACGGCACGGTAGGTGTTGATCCACACCACGCCGGCGCGGATGCCGCGGGTCATGCGGTGTGCACGGCCGAGGTTCTGGGTAAAGACGCCGGCGGCCAGGCCGTAGAGCGTGTCATTGGCCAGCGTCAGCGCTTCCGCTTCCGTCTCGAAGGAGACGACGGACAGCACGGGCCCGAAGAACTCGTTGACCAGCGAGGGGGAGGCGATGCCGTCGCAATCGAGAATGGTCGGCGGGTAGAAATTGCCCGGACCTTCCGGTCGCACGCCGCCGGTCAGCAGCCTCGCGCCGGCCGCCACGGAACTTTTCACCAAGGCATCGACATGATCCTGCTGGCGCCGGGTGGCCAGCGGGCCGACTTCGGTTGCCATGTCGAGCGGGGAGCCGATGCGGATCGCCTCCGCCTTGGCCTTCAGGCGGGCGAGAAAGGCATCCTTGATGCTGCGTTCGACGATCAGGCGCGAACCGGCCACACAGGACTGGCCGGTGGCGGCGAAGATGCCGGCGACCTGGGCATTCACCGCGCTCTCGAGGTCCGCGTCGGCGAAGACGACGAAGGGCGACTTGCCGCCGAGCTCAAGCGACGTGGAGGCGAGGTTTTCCGCTGAGTTGCGCACAACATGGCGCGCCGCTTCCGGACCGCCGGTGAAGGCCACGTGGGCAATCTTCGGATGACGGGTGAGTGCTGCGCCGCAGGCCGGGCCGAAGCCGGTGATGACATTGACGACACCGGCCGGGAAGCCGGCCTCATGCACGAGGCGGGCGAATTCGAGAAGCGGCGCCGGGCCATCCTCGGAGGCCTTGACGACCATCGTGCAGCCGGCGGCAAGGGCAGGCCCGATCTTCACGGCGGAGAGGAAGAGCTGGCTGTTCCACGGCACGACCATGGCGACGACGCCGACGGGCTCGCGTCTCAGCCAGACTTCCATGTCCGGCTTGTCGATCGGCAGGTGGGCGCCCTCGACCTTGTCGGCGAGGCCGGCATAGTAGCGATAGTAGTCCGCGACATAGGCGATCTGCGCGGAGGTCTCGCGGATGATCTTGCCGGTGTCGCGAGTCTCGAGTTCGGCCAGCGTCTGGGCATTGGCGGCGATCAGGTCGGCAAGCCTGTAGAGCAGCTTGCCGCGCTGGGTCGCGGTCATCCTGGTCCAGGGGCCGTCATAAAGGGCACGCTCGGCCGCCGCGACGGCGCGATCCACATCCGCCTCGCGCGCTTCCGGCATCTCGGCCCACACTTCGCCGGTTGCGGGATCGAGGCTGTCGAACCGCGCTTCACCGTCCTGGAATATGCCGTCGATATAGAGCTGGAAGCGCTGCATGGTGCTACTCCGAAAAGGCCGGCATGACATCGCGGATGAAGCGTTCGAGCGAGGCTTTCTTGCGCTCGAAGCTCATACCGGTGTCGATCCAGAAGGAATATTCGTCATAGCCCATCGCCTCATAGGCCTTGAGGCGGGCGATCACTTCGTCGGCCGTGCCGACCGGAAGGTTCTTGTGCATCACCTCCGGAGAGAGATTGGCATTCGCCGCCATCTCTTCCTCGGTCAGCCGTTCGATCAGGCCCTGATGGATCGGCTTCTCGTTCTTGAACCAGGCGAAGAAGTAATTGTAGTAGACGCTTAACTCCTCGGACGCCCGGGCGATGTCGTCGCTGTCGGAACCGACATAGGTGTGCAGGAGAAGCATGATCTTCGGACGGGAGACGTCCGGGGCCTTCTCGCACGCCGCGTTGAAGCGGCCCATCAGGCTCTCGATTTCCGGATCGCCGTTCCACAGGGGCGTGACCTGGACATTGCAGCCGTTGGCCACGGCAAATTCGTGCGAATTCGGATCGCGGGCGGCGACCCAGATCGGGACCGGTGCCTGCAGCGGTTTCGGTGCGGAGGTCGTCGCCGGGAACTTCCAGAACTCCCCGTCATGGGCATAGTCGCCCTCCCACACACCCTTGACGGCCGGGATCAGCTCGCGCATGCGCTGGCCGGCGCTCCAGGCGTCGAGACCCGGCATGAGCCGTTCGTATTCGAAATTGTAGGCGCCGCGGGCAATACCGAGGTCGAGCCGCCCGCCGGTGATGATGTCGGTCATGGCGGCTTCGCCGGCAAGCTTGATCGGATGCCAGAAGGGGGCGATGACCGTGCCGGTGCCGAGGCGCACATTCGTCGTGCGGCGCGCCAGATCGGCGATCGTCACGAAGGGATTGGGGGCGATGGTGAAGTCCATGCCGTGGTGCTCGCCGGTCCAGATCGCGTGCATGCCGCCCTTGTCGGCGATCTCGCAGAGCTGGACGAATTCCTCGTAGAGGCTCTTGTGGTTCTGGCTGGCGTCCAGCCGTTCCATATGGACAAAAAGCGAGAACTTCATGCGGATGCCTTCCTGGCGATTGAATGGACGCGGCCGGCCGTCTCGTTGCCGAAGTAGACGCCGAAGTTTCCGATCGAACTTTCCATGACGTAGCGGTTCAGGATATCGGCCGTGGCCGAGCCGGCGCGCTTTTCTTCGGCGAGCTGCTCCAGGCCGACGAAGGTGCCGGCGCGCTCCGAACCTTCGCCGGCAAAGGCCCGGTAGACGATGTGCTGGCGGCCGTCGCTCGATCCCTCGTAGACGGAGTAGAGGAAGCCGATGGTGATCGGCAGTCCGGTGAACTGTTCGAGATAGGATCTGAGCACATCGAGCGGCTCGCCCTGATCGACGACGCAGCCCGGGAGGCCTCTTGCGTCGTCGCCCACCAGCAGAATTTCGCCGGCTCTTTCGACCACCGCACTGAGGTGCAGGTGGCCCTCGCTCGCCGCGGATACGGCCCTACCTGCCAGCGTCGGCGTGAAATAGCCGCCGCGCACATAGCCCAGACCGTTGCGCCCGCTGTTGCCGAAGGCCTCGACGCGGCCGAGCAGGATGACATGATCCCCGGCTTCGATCACCTGTTCGAGGCGGCAGTCAAACCACGCCGCCACATCGGCAAGCACCGGAGAGCCATGCGGCCCGAAAGCCCAGTCGACCGTGGCAAAGCGATCCTCGACCGGTCGGGCGAATGTGTTGGAGACGTCCTTCTGGCTGTCGGACAGGATGTTGACCGCAAAGCCCTTCGCCTCCGTCATCGCCGCGAAATTGCGCGAGGTCCTGGCGAGGCAGATCAGCAGCAGGGGCGGGTCGAGCGAGACCGAGCTGAAGGAATTGGCGGTGAAGCCGAGGGGCTTGCCGTCCGGCCCGACGGTCGTGACGACGGTTACGCCGGTGGCGAAGGCGCCGAAGGCATCGCGCAGGGCGCGGGGATCGAAGGCGGTCGTGGTCATGCGGGAACCTCCGGCAGTTGCAGCCATTCGAGGAGGAGACGGTTGACCTCGTCCGGTGCCGTCAGGTTGACCATGTGGCGATGTCCGTCGATGATCCGGACGTAGCCGCGCGGAGCAAGTGCCGCCATCGTCTGCGCCATGGCCGGAGTCGAATTCGGATCGTCCGAGCCGGTGAGGAAAAGGGCAGGGCAGGTCACTTCGCTCCACCGGTCCGCATAGGTCGCGTCGCCTCCGGCAAAGGCACTGTAGGCAGTCGCATAGGCGCCGACGTCCATCAGGCTCAACCACTCTCTCGTCAGTTCGCGGGCAAGGGCGCTGGCCGCATCATCGGCAAACCAGCGTTTCACCGGGCCGTCTATGTCGATCCCGGTCGATGCGATCGACGCGGCGCGTTCCAGCACGGCGCTCCTGGCGGCGGTATCCCGGCGATGGACGCCGTTCAGCAGGGCCACCCGGCGAATGCGCTTGGGGAAGGTCGATACCGCGCCGCCGGTGATCAGGGCGCCCATGGAGTGGCCGGCGAGATTGACCCTGTCGAGCGAGAGCGCATCGAGAAAGCGGCCAAGCCAGGCAACGAAGGCCGTGAGATCACTGCCGCCGGGCAGCGCCGCGCTTCGGCCGTGGCCGGGCATGTCGACGGCGATGACGCGATGGGTCCGGCTCAATGTGCCGATCTGCGGCGCCCATGCGTCGAGCCGCATGCCGACGCCATGGATCACGACGAGCGGTTCGCCCTGTCCCGTGTCGCTATAGGCCGTGCCGTCGAGCGTGACCCTGCGCTCGATGGGCGGAAGCGCCTTTGCTGCGAGGGGGGAACTGACCACGGCCATCGTCCTTGCTCCGCTCAGACGCCGGCCGGATTCTTAGCGTCCTGGCCAAGATCCCTGAGATCCTGGTAGCGGTCGCCGATCCGGTGGTGCGGACGACCGCCGACCGATGCGCCAAGGCCGATGACGATCTCGTCCGCCGCCGGGGCATCGGGAATGGAGGTCTGGATGGTCAGGTAGTGGGAGCGACGGCCTTCGTCGTTCTTGTCCATCAGCGGGATCATGATTGCCGCATTGGCCGGGCCGCGCGTATTGCAGAAGGCGAGATAGGATTTGGCGCCGACCGCCGTGCGGTAGTGGTTGCCGAAGCGCAGGGTGTGGATCAGCGCCGATGCATGCTCCAGCTCGCCGTCGAGCCCGACCACTGCCGTCTTGCCGTAGCCCTCCACCGCCTCGCCGGAACCGACGGCGTCGAGGATCATCCTGGTCAGCAGTTCACCGAGGATCGGGGCCGCCGCGTGAATTTCCGGCTTGAGGTCCTCGACGAAGCCGCGGCCGGCCCAGGGGTTCTTCACCACGGCGAAGGCCGAAAAGAGCTTCAGCGGAGTGGCCGCCTGCTTTCCGCCTTCGATCAGCGTGGTTTCAATCTGCAGCAAAGTCTTGCGTATCTGAAGGGTCATGGTCGCGTCTCATCTCTTGATGGTATTATGGTATACCATGATATGAGTGAGTCAAGCGACTTGTCGGAAGGGAATGTTTTTTTCTTTTTACGAAAATTTCGAGCGCAACTCATCTTGCCGGACGGCGATGTCGCCCGACGAATTGAACCCTGATTGTTCCTGCATCGCGCATGGAATCGCGATGGCGCGTGGAGCGGTGTTCAGCCCGCTGAGGCCAGCTGCTCGCGCAACACGGCCTCGGCAATCGAGGCGGCACGCTGAACATGTTCGGCGGCGGCGCGTTCGGCCGCGGCACCGTCGCCGGCACGGATGGCATCGACGATCTTCTGCATCTGCGCCGGGCCCTCCACCGATCGACGCTCGGTCTTGATGGTCATGGAGCGCAGGTGGTTGATGCGCACCATCATCAGTTTCACCACGCCCCAGGCGACGTGGCGGTCGATGCTGGTGAACAGCGTTTCGTAGAACCGGGTGGTGTGGGAAAGAACCTGGGCCATGTCGTTGTCGTCATAGGCATGGCGAATGTCGGCCAGCGCCTTTTCCAGTTCCGCGACGATCGCGGGGTCGCGCTTCTCGGCGCAGAGCCGGGCGGCCATGCCTTCCAGCGCACCGCGAATCTCGTAGATCTGCCGGGCTTCGTCGAGGTCGAGCCGCGCGACGATCGGGCCCTTGTTGGCGGGATTGGACACCAGACCCTCGGATTCCAGATGGCGCAGAACCTCGCGCACGATCGTGCGGCTGACGCCGAGCTGCATGCAGAGATCACGCTCGACGAGACGGTCGCCCGGCCTGAAATGGCCACTGAAGATGGCGTCCCGGACCTTTTCGAGCGCCAGCTCGCGCAATGTCTTGGAGGGTCTTTCGACGCGGATTGCGCCCTCGGTCGAAGAATTTGTCATCTGGCTATCCACATACCGCAGCAAAGCTGCATTCGGTATTATGGTCTACCAAAAATGGATGAGCCGCAAGCCTCCTGTTGGAGCCTTGCGGCTTTGCCCGCAGCTTTCGAACCGCATGTCGCGCCTCGCGTGCGGAAGGACACGTGCCGGATCAGGCGAATTCGGCGCTCATGACCTTGAGTTCATGCCACAGGCTTTCGGCAAATCCGCGCAGCACCAGAAGCTCGAATTCGTCTTCGCCGGTTCGAGCGAGGTTGGCGCCGATATGGCCGAGGAGCGTCATCGTTGCGTGCCCGACTGCGAAGGCTTGCCTGTGCAGGTCCACGGCTGTGCCCTTGGCAAGCACCCGGCGAACCTCACGACCATGGATGCGCAGCCGGGTGCGGCCATGGGTCTGGTCCACGACATGGGCGATGCCCGCGAGCCTTGCCGCGATCTGGCCGATGTCGGTCGCCTCGTCCGAGACGAGAAACCACTGGCCCGGTCCGGCTGCGCGAAGGGCATTCGGAGCAAGGGGGCCGAGTGCTGCACCTGCCGAGGCAGCATCGAATTTTCCCGGCTGGCCGAGCAGTTGCAGGACCGAACCCTCGGTGACGATCTCAAGCGTCAGGGCGGCGAAGCGGATCGGCTCGGCAGCATCCACCGCCGGGCGGCGGGTCAGCGGAAAATCGGACATGAGCGCGTCAGACATGGAGCTTCTCGTTTTCAGGATCGAAAAAGACCGGGCCGGTCAGGCGGGCGGGGGTGAACTCGTTGCGCAGGCCGTTCCAGGCGACGACCTCTTCGCCATGGCGGGAGGCGCCGCCCTTGACCAGGGCAAGGCCTATGGTCGAGCCGAGATGCGGCGAGAAGCAGCTGGAGGTGACGTAGCCCTGATCGTTTTCCAGGGTGGCGGCCGCATCCTTGGCGAGGATGTGCGAACCCGTCCGGAACGACGTCGCCGGGTCGAGCGGTACGACGCCGACCAGCTGTGGGCGATCCGGATCGGTCAGGCCCTCGCGCGATAGCATGTGCTTGCCGATGAAGTCGGTCTTGGCGGCCGACACCATCTTGCCGAAGCCGAGATCGGCCGGCACGACGGTGCCGTTGATCTCGTTGTGGGTGACATGGCCCTTCTCGATGCGCAGCACGGTCAGCGCCTCGATGCCGTAGGCGCAGATGCCGTGCTCCTTGCCGGCCTCCATCACCGCGTCGGCGACGCTTTCGCCGAAGTCCGCCGGCACGGCCAGTTCATAGGCAAGCTCGCCGGAGAAGGAGATGCGGAAGAGCCGGCCCTTGAGACGGCCGCCGAACAGGGAGACCTCCTTCGCCGCCAGATAGGGGAAGGCCTCGTCGGAAATGTCCTCGTCGACGATCCTTTGCAGGATCATGCGGGCTTTCGGTCCGGCAAGGGCCATCTGCGCCCATTGGTCGGTGACCGAGGCGAGCCGCACGTCGAGTTCGGGCCACAGCGCCTGGGCGCAGAGTTCGAGATGGTTCATCACGCCCGCCGCATAGGCGGTCGTGGTGGTCATGAAATAGCGGTCTTCCGAAAGCCGGCTCGTCGTGCCGTCGTCGTAAATGAAGCCGTCTTCTCGCAGCATCAGGCCGTAACGCGCCTTGCCGACGGGAAGCTTGAGGAAGCCGTTGCAGTAGACGCGGTTGAGAAACTCCGCCGCATCCGGTCCGCAGACCTCGATCTTGCCGAGCATCGATACATCGCAGAGGCCGGCATTGACGCGTACGTTGAGGACTTCGCGATCGACGCTCTCGCGCCAGCCGGTTTCTCCTGCCCGCGGGAACCAGGCGGAACGATACCACAGACCCGTCTCCACGAAGGTCGCGCCGTTCTTTGCCGCCCAATCGTGCAGCGGCGATTTCCGTACCGGCTGGAAGTCCTTGCCATGCGAGGTGCCGGCCAGCGCGCCGAAGGATACCGGCGTATAGAAAGGCCGGAAGGTCGTCGTGCCCACCTCGGCCGGCGAGATGCGCCGGGCTTCGGCCAGCAGGCCGATGGCGTTGACGTTGGACAGCTTGCCCTGGTCGGTCGCCATACCGTTGGTGGTGTAGCGCTTGGCAAGCTCGACATGGCCGTAGCCTTCCTGAACGGCAAGGCCCAGGTCCTTGAGGTGTACGTCGTTCTGGTAGTCGACGAAGGCCTTGCTCTTGATGCCCGGGATCGACCAGAGCGGTTTCGTCGGCGTCGGGGCGATGTCGTTTTCGATTTCCGGCAGATCGAGCGACGCCTGGCCCATGCCAAGATCGGCCAGCGCAGCATTGGCCGTATCCAGCGCGGAGGAAAACGCAGCACTCAGCCCGACGATGCCGGCTGCCGAACCGGCAAGCGCCAGATCCTTCAGACCCTGCGGCGCGAGGAAGGCGGAATGCGTGTCCGACCATTGCGGCTTGCCGCCGCGATGGCAGGCGAGATGGATGATCGGGCTGAAGCCGCCGGACATGGCGAGGCTGTCGACGTCCAGCTTTTCGGTCTGACCTTCGCGCCAGACTTCGATGCCTGCCAGTGACTTGCCGCCCTCGGCATTGGCGACGAAGCCGCCGCGCACCAGCCGGGCCCTGCCGGCATAGGAGATGGCCGCGTCGCGCCGGCTGTCGATGAGGGCCGCCACTTCGATACCGGCCGTTTCGAGATCGGCGGCAAGCGCGTAGCCGCTGTCATTGGTGGTGAAGACCGCAGTCTTCTTGCCGGGAGCGACGCCGTAGCGGTTGAGATAGCTGCGCATGGCGCCGGCCATCATCACGCCGGGAATGTCGTTGCCGCCGAAGACCAGCGGCCGTTCCTCGGCGCCGGTGGCAAGGATCGCCTTCTTCGCGGCGATGCGCCACAGCCGTTCGACCGGGCGGTTGGACGCGGGCAACGCCACATGCTTCTGCACGCGCTCGACCGCACCGAAGACATTGCCGTCATACCAGCCGAAGGCGGTGGTACGCGGCAGGAGTTCGACGTTCGGCAGGCTCTCAAGCTCGGCGATGATGCCAGCGGCGAAGGCGGCGGCGGGCTGGCCGTTGACCAGTGCACCGTCGCTCAGCAGGTAACCGCCGAGCCCGGCATTCTCATCCACGAGGATGACGCGCGCGCCGGCGCGGCCGGCGGCCAGCGCCGCGGTGAGACCGGCCAGGCCCGCGCCAACCACCAGCAGGTCGCAATGCGCCCAGCACTTTTCGTAGGCGTCCGGATCGGCTTCATAGCTTGCCTTTCCCAGGCCCGCCGCCTTGCGGATGACGGGTTCGTAGAATTTCTCCCAGAGTGCGCCCGGCCACATGAAGGTCTTGTAGTAGAAGCCGGCCGACAGGAAGGGCGATAGCAGGCCGTTGATCGCGCCGATGTCATGCTCCAGCGAGGGCCAGCGGTTCTGGCTCTTCGCTTCCAGGCCCTCGTAGAGTTCCTGCATCGTGGCGCGGGTGTTCGGTTCGGTCCGTCCGCCGCGGCCGATGGTCATCAGCGCATTGGGTTCGGCCGCGCCAGCCGTCAGAATGCCGCGCGGGCGGTGATACTTGAAGCTGCGGCCGACCAGCCGCTGGCCGTTGGCGAGCAGGGCAGACGCCAGCGTGTCGCCCTCAAGGCCCTGCATCGACTTGCCGTCGAAGGTGAAGGAAAGCGGTCTTGCCCGGTCGATCAGGCCGCCCTTTGCCAGACGATAGGAGGTCATGCGCTCACCTCGGCCTTGTCGGCGGCGTCGCGGCTGCCGTGGATTTCATGGGTGGCGGTGTCGCGGGACACCACGAGCCAGCGGCGGCAACCCGAGGTGTGGTGCCAGTATTCCTGATAGGCTCCGCGCGGGTTGTCGCGCAGGTAGACATAGTCGTACCACACGTCGGCGCCGGCATCGGGCGAGGGGCGGGCAAGGGCCTCGCCCCTGACGGTGAATTCTTCCTTCGGTCGAAGCCCGCAATGGGGGCAGGGGATGCGGCTGGCCATGGCACTCGTCCTTCAATGCAGGTTCGGCTGGGCGCCCTGGCCCTTTTCGTCGATCACGTAACCGCGGCGGAACCGGTCGAGGCGGAAGGCCCGGGCGGTCTCGTGCGGCTCTTCGCGGGCGATCAGGTGGGCGAAGCAATAGCCCGATGCGGGCGTCGCCTTGAACCCGCCATAGCACCAGCCGGAATTCAGATAGAGATTGTCGAGATGGACCCTGTCGATGATCGGCGAGCCGTCCATGCTCATGTCCATGATGCCGCCCCAGGAGCGCAGGACCCGGATGCGCGATAGCGCCGGGATCATCGCCTTGCCGGCTTCCGCGACGTGCTCGACGGTCGCCAGATTGCCGCGCTGGGCATAGGAATTGTAGCCGTCGATGTCGCCGCCGAAGACGAGGCCTCCCTTGTCCGACTGCGAGACGTAAAAATGCCCGGCGCCGAAGGTGACGACGCAGTCGATGAAGGGTTTCAGCCCTTCGGAGACGAAGGCCTGCAGCACATGGCTTTCGATCGGCAGCTTGAGGTCGACCATTTCGGCGACGCGCGAGGAGTTGCCGGCGGCCGCGAGTGCGAGCTTGTCGCAGCCGATGAAGCCGCGGGTCGTCTCCACGCCGAGAGCCTTGCCGTTTTCACGGCGGATGCCGGTCACCTCGCAGTTCTGGATGATGTCGACGCCATGCGCGTCGGCGCCGCGAGCGTACCCCCAGGCCACGGCATCGTGGCGCACCGTTCCGCCGCGCTGCTGCAAGAGGCCGCCCTGGATCGGGAAGCGGGCATTGTCATAGTCGATGAAGGGCAGTTTCGCCTTGACCGCCTCGCGATCCAGCAGTTCGGCGTCCACCCCGTGCAGCCGCATCGCATTGCCGCGTCGGGTATAGGCGTCGCGCTGGGCGTCGGAATGGTAGAGGTTCAGCACGCCGCGCTGCGACACCATGGCGTTGAAGTTGAAATCCTGCTCCAGCCCTTCCCATAGCTTCATCGACAGCTCGTAGAACGGATTGTTGCCCGGCAGCAGATAGTTCGAACGGATAATGGTGGTGTTGCGGCCGACATTGCCGGAGCCGATATAGCCCTTCTCGACCACGGCGATGTTTTTGATCCCGAAGACCTTGGAAAGATAATAGGCGGTCGACAGCCCATGTCCGCCGCCGCCGACGATCACCACGTCGTAATGCGGCTTCGGGTCCGGCTGGCGCCAATGGGCGGCCCAGTTCTTGTTGCCGCGCAGGCCGTTGAGGAAAATCGAAAGAGCGGAATAGCGCATCAGTGCCGCCTGCTGATTGGAGGAGACCCGCAGCATACGTCCACCGCGCAATTTATGAATTGCATAAATGAGACTAGTTCGGATAAAAATGGGCCATGACCGATGCCCCGTCACCGTCAACGCACACCTACGGCTTTGTGCTCACGCCGAATTTTGCGCTGATGTCCTTTGCATCCGCGACCGAGCCGTTGCGTGCGGCCAATCTGATCGCGCAGACCCTGCTCTATGAGATCGTACCGCTCTCGATCGGCGGCAGGCCTGTGGTGTCTTCTGCGGGCTTCGCCATCCCCTGCCGGGACATCGCTGCGGCCGGCAGCGACTATCACACGATCTTCGTCGTCGCCGGCGGCAATCCGGAAGACTGGAAGCAGGCAGCAGGCCTGCATCCGGCCTTGCGGCGGCTTTCGCGCCAAGGTGTGCGGATCGGCGGCATTTCCAGCGGCTCCTATCTTCTTGCTGCGTCCGGCCTGCTGGACGGTCGAGACTTCACCATCCACTGGGAGCACGCGCCGGCTCTCGCCGAGGCCTTTCCAAAGCTTGCCCCGCGTCAGGCGCGCTATGTGCTGGACGGGGATCGCATCACCTGCGGCGGTGGCGTCGCACCGCTCGACATGATGCATGCGCTGATTGCCGAACGCATGGGCCAGGCCTTCGCGCGGCGGGTCAGCGACTGGTATCTGCACACCGCCGTCGCCGAACCCGGCGGGCCGCAAAGGGGCTCGTCGGCGGAACGCTTCGGCACGCATCATCCGGCCCTCGTCACCGTGCTCGAAACGATGGAAACGACGATCGAAAACCCGCTTTCCCGCCGCGACATGGCGCGTCTGGCGGGCATCAGTCCGCGCCATCTCGACCGCCTGTTTGCCGAACAGATGCCGGCCGGTTTCCTCGAAAGTTACCGCAACATCCGGCTCGATCATGCCCGCAAGCTTCTCGAGCAGAGCCCTCTTTCCATTTCGGAGGTCGCCTTTGCCACCGGGTTTTCGAGCGCCTCGCACTTTTCGCGGGCCTACAAACAGCGTTTTGGCATCCAGCCGAAATCCGTTAGAGCGTAGATGAGACCAAGGCGGTTCGGCGGGCGAACCGGGAGTGAGGGAGTGATGCCAGTGGACAGGAAGAATGCGGCGAAGGTCGCCAAGGCGGTTCTGGCGCAAAATCCCCATGCCGTGCGCGAGCCGCGGGCCAACACGCTGGAAATGGCGATCGGCCACGAGGTGCGCACCTATCGCAAGAAGCTCGGACTGACGGTCGCCGACCTCGCCTCCGCCACCGGCATGTCGGTCGGCATGCTGTCGAAGATCGAGAACGGCAATATCTCGTCCTCGCTCAACACGTTGCAGTCGCTCTCAACCGCGCTCAGCGTGCCGATCACCGCCTTCTTTCGCGGCTATGAGGAGCCGAAGAGCGCCAGCTTCGTCAAGGCGGGCGAGGGCGTGAACATCGAGCGGCGCGGCACGCGCGCCGGCCACCACTACAGCCTGCTCGGCCACATCGAGAACAACACCTCGGGCGTGGCGGTGGAGCCGTATCTGATCACGCTCAATGCGGAATCGGACATCTTCCCGACCTTTCAGCACGAAGGCATGGAGTTTCTCTACATGCTCGAGGGTGAGGTGGTCTATCGCCATGGCGAGACCCTCTACCGGATGCAGCCCGGCGACAGCCTGTTCTTCGACGCCGATGCGCCGCATGGGCCCGAGGAACTGGTCAAGCTGCCGGCCCGCTATCTGTCGATCATCTCCTATCCGCAGCAAGGCTAGTTGGCCCAAGGGGTCAGCCGACCGTTGCGATCAGGTCAGACCACGGCCTCGCCGCCGTCGACCACCAGGATCTGGCCGGTCATGTAGGACGAGCGGGGTGACACCAGGAAGAGGATGGATTCGGCGATCTCCTCGACGCTTGCCCAGCGGCCCATCGGCACCTTTTCCCGCACATAGGCCTCGATCGCCTCCCGGCCGCCCATCTGGGTGATGAAGGGGGCGTTGAAGGGCGTGTCGACCCAGCCGGGGCAGAGCGCGTTGACCCGGATGCCGAACCGCGCATAGTCCCCCGCCATCTGCCGGGTCATGGCGATGACGGCGTGCTTCGTCGTGGTGTAGGCGATCATCTCGCGATCGTAGAGCACGCCCGACGAGGAGGACGTGTTGAGGATGACGCCGGATCCCTGACGTTTCATCATCGGCATGACGAGGCGGGCGGCCATGAAATGCGCCCGGACATTGAGGTTCCACGAGCGGTCGAAGCCCTCGATCGCGACCTGCTCCAGGTCCCCGGCGACCTGTGCGCCGGCATGATTGTGCAGGATGTCGATGCGTCCGTGGCGGGCCATGAGCGCCGAGAGGCCGGCTTCGAGGGCGGCATCGTCGGTCACGTCGAGGCCGAGTGCTTCGGCGCTGCCGCCGGAGGCGCGGATCTCTGCCGCAACCGTCTGCGCCGCTTCGACATTGCGGTCGATGATGGCGACGTGGGCACCCTCGCGGGCGATGATGGCGGCGCCCGCCTGGCCGATGCCGGAGCCGGCGCCGGTGACGATCGCGATCCGGTCCCTCAGGATCATGCTCTACTCTCCGGCATGCGTGTTTTTGCCCCGGTCCCGCATCAGCGTGCGGGCGATCAGAATCAGGAAGATCGAGGCCACCAGCACCAGCGTGGCGATCGCGTTGATCTCCGGCGTGACGCCCCGGCGGATCGACGCGAAGACGTAGATCGGCAGCGTGGTCTTGGAGCCGGCGACGAAGAAGGCAACGATGAAATCGTCGAAGGAAAAGGTGAAGGCGAGCAGGAAGCCGGCGAGGATCGAGGGCAGGATCTGCGGCAGGACGATCTCGCGGAAGGTGGTGAACGGGGTCGCGTAGAGATCGCTCGATGCCTCGACGATGTCGCGGCCCAGGCTGGCGATCCGTGCCTTGACGATCATAGTCACCAGCGCCAACGAGAACAGGCCATGCGCGGCGATGATCGAGCCGTAACCGAGCCCCAGCTGCGGCGGCTTGTCGCCCGGCCAGATCGAGGCGAGCGCCGGGTTGAGGAAGGAGAAGACCTCGACCAGGGCCACCAGCGTGGCGATGCCGATCACCACGCCCGGCACGACGATGGCCGCGGCGAACAGGCCGTCGAAGATGGCCCGCCCGCGGGGACCGAGCCGCTCCATGCCGAGTGCCGCCATGGTGCCGAATATCGCGGCGAGCCCGGCGCTGGTGAAGGCGATCATCAGGCTGTTCTGCAAAGCGGTGATCAGGAAGGTGTTGGTGAGCGCCTTGCCATACCAAATCGTGGAGAAGCCGGTGAACTCGGAGGCGCTGCGGCCGGCATTGAACGAGAACAGCACGACCAGCGCGATCGGCGCATAGAGGAACAGGTAGACGGAGGTGACGAGCGCGCGCATCAGACGAGATCCACCTGTCTTGAGCCGGAAATCCTGAAGGCGATGCGCATGGCGACGCTCAGCACGATGACGACGACCACCACCAATGTCACGGCGATCGCCGAACCGAACGGCCAGTTGCGCGATTGCAGGAAGAGGTCGACCAGGGCATTGCCGATGAAGAACACCTTGCCGCCGCCGAGAAGCTGGGGGATCAGATATTCGCCGAGAAGCAGGATGGTGACCAGCGCCACGCCGGTCATGACGCCCGGAAGCGAGAGCGGCAGGGTCACGCCGAAGAAGGTGGAAACGGGCCTTGCGCCAAGATCGGCCGAGGCTTCGAGCAGCCGGCGGTCGAGTTTTTCCAGGCTCACATAGATCGGCATGATCATCAGCGGCAGGTAGCCGTAGACGATGCCGAGCAGAACTGCGCCGGGCGTGTTCAGCAGCCGCACGTCCTCGATGCCGATCATCGACAGCAGGTTCGGGATGCCGCGCGAGCCGAGGATGTACATCCATGCATAGGTGCGCACCAGAAGACTGGTCCAGAAGGGTACGACGACCAATGAGACGAGCAGCAGCCGGTATTGCGGGCTGGCCTTGATCGCCAGGTAGTAGGCGACAGGATAGGCGACGATCAGGCAGAGGAAGGCGCCGAGCGGGGCGATCAGCATGGTGTTGCGGAAGGCGGCGGCGCGCGAGCCGAGATTGGCGAACTGGGCGAAGGTGAAGGCCGCCTGATAGCCGCCTTCTGGCGCCCGCTCGCCAACCGAAAACACGACGATCGCCATGAACGGCAGGACGAGGAAGACGAACAGCCAGATCGCCGCAGGCGCAACCAGCGTGGCGGTGACCAGTCTCTTTCGTGTGTCCGTTGTGAAGGCCATGCGGTGGTCCTGGTGTGGTCATTGATATGCGTCGAGCAAGGATTGCCCCTCACCCTGGCCCTCTCCCCGCAAGCGGGGAGAGGGGACGTCGAAGCTTCGCGCTTGTTCTGTGACAAGGAACGAGCGGGTGGCGATGTCTCCCTTCTCCCCGCCTGCGGGGAGAAGGTGGCGGCAGCCGGATGAGGGGCTTTCGCTCCAATCCGACCGAGGCCGTCAAGCCGACTTGAAGCGCGCCATCAGCTCGGCACGGGCGGGGTCGGTCAGCGTCACGGCGGCGCCGAATTCCAGCGGGGTCAGCGATGCCTCGTCCGGATAGACGATCTTGTTCGACGTCACGTCGGCCGGCAGCAGGGCCATCACCCGGCTGTCGGTCGTCGGGGCACCGTTGGCGATGTGTTCCTTGACGGCATTTGCCGGCGTCATCAGGAAGTCGAGCAGGGCATAGCCGGCCGGCTTGTTGGCGGCGCTCTTCGGGATGGCGTAGAAGTCGGTCCAGATCTCGCCGCCGTCGGAGCCGAGGATGTAGGCGATTTCCGGCATGTCGCGGTTGAGCTGCGCGCCGTCATTGGTCCAGCACATGGTCATCCAGGCGTCCGTGCCGCGCATGCCCGGCTGGTAGTCGCTGTTGATGCCGTAGAGATGCGGCTTGACCTTGATCAGCAGTTCCTCGGCCTTCGCCAGTTCCTCGGGCTTGATCGAGTTGAAGGAATAGCCGAGCGAGACCAGCGCGCTGCCGATCGTGGTCAACTGGTAATCGTGAACCATGGCGCGACCGTCGGCCTCGGTCTGGGCGACCTCGAAGAAGTCCTTCCACGAGGTGATCTTGGTCTTGATCTTGGCCGTGTTGACGGCCATGCCGGTCGTGCCCCAGTTCTTCGGCAGGGCGTAGGTCACGCCGTCGATGGCACCTTCCGAGGTGAAGCGCGGCGACTGCGTGGCCTGCGAGAAGGCGGGCAGCTTCGACATGTCGAGCGGATCGATCAGGCCGAGCTTCACATAGGTCGAAATGGTGTAGTTGGTGGGCACGAAGAGGTCCCAGCCGGTGCCGCCGGCCTGCAGCTTGGCGAGCATTTCCTCGTTGGAGCCGAAGACGTTGACTTCGACGGCGACGCCGGTCGCGGCGGTGAAGGCCTCGAAGGTTGCCGGATCGTGATAGTTCGGCCAGGTGGCGAGCGACATGGTCGTGCCGAGGTCGCCGGCATAGGCATTGGCGTTGAACGTGCCGGGCTGGCGGCCGAGCACCGCTGCGGCAAGGCCAAGGCCGGTGACGCCAAGGAAGTGACGGCGCGAAACGGACCCGCGCTTCAGGCGCATCCATTCGTCGCTCAATTGTTCGGCGGTCACCGGGGCATTTTCTCTGTACCACTTTGTCATGACGCTGTTCCCTTTTTTTGTCTTGACGAGTACGGCCGTTCCTCAGGCCGGAAAAACATGCATTTTGCCGGGATCGAATTTCAGAACGACCCGTTCGCCCGGTTCGACGAGATCGCTCTCCTGCACGCTGCGCCGGTCGGCCGTGACGAGGAAATCGCCCAGTCCGTCGACGTTTATCTGATATTCGGCGGTCGAGCCGAGGAAGATGCGGTGGGTGACCGTGCCCGCCAGTCCACCGCCCTGCGTCGGCTGCTGCCGGACGAGGTCGATCGCCTCGGGACGTAGCGCGACCGTCACGGCGCCGGGCGCCAGCATTCCTTTGCCTTCGCGTCCGAGCGCCATACCGTTGGAGAGCCGGATCGTCGTTCCGTCAGCCTCCAGTGTGGCGGCGATGCGATTGGTCTTGCCGACGAAATCGGCGACGAAGAGATCGGCCGGATGGTCGTAGATCGCCTGGGGCTTGTCCATCTGGACGATGCGGCCGGCGTTCATCACGCAGACCATGTCGCTCATCGACAGCGCCTCTTCCTGGTCATGGGTGACGAGCACGAAAGTGATGCCGAGTTCGCGCTGCAGGGTCTGAAGTTCGATCTGCATGGCGGTGCGCAGCTTCTTGTCGAGGGCTGCCAGCGGTTCGTCGAGCAGCAGCACGGAGGGCTTGTTGACGATCGCGCGGGCGAGCGCCACGCGCTGTTGCTGGCCGCCGGACATTTCGTGCACGCGACGCTTTTCGAAGCCGCCGAGCCGCACCATTTCCAGCGCCTCGCGCGCCCGGGCGGTGATCTCGGCGGCGCCGAGCCTCGGCCGCTGCTGCCTCAGTCCGTAGGCGACGTTCTGCTCGACGTTGAAATGCGGAAACAGCGCGTAGTGCTGGAAGACCATGTTGACGGGGCGGCGATAGGGCGGCACGCCGTTCATCTCGCGACCGTTGATCAGCACCGTGCCTTCGCTCGGCTGCTCGAAGCCGCCGATCATGCGCAGGCATGTGGTCTTGCCGCCGCCCGACGGTCCGAGCAAGGCCACGAACGCACCCTTCGGCACGGCCAGATTGATGTCCGATACCGCCGTCACGCTGCCATAGCGTTTGGCGACCGAACGGAACTCGATGTCGTTCGTCGAAGGCGCTGTCACGTCATATTCCCCGCGGTCGTTTTTCTGAATGCCGGGACCTCTTGCGATCGCCCGGCTTCACACCGTCTGGTCCAAACCTATTCAAGCCGGTCGATTGCGGTATATACCCCGAAAGAGGTATTCCAAGCCGTTTCGCAATGTGGAGGGTGTATACCCTGGGAGCAACTGCTGCTCTTTTTTGCAATCGGGTGGATGTCGGCATGGATCTCGAAGCCTTGTTCAAAGTCATGGGGCGGCTGGTGGGCGACGGCGCGCCTGGCGGGGATGCGGCGGGGGCCGCCTTCCATGCGCTGATGAAGAGCCTGCTGCGCTTCGACTATATCGTCGTCTTCGCCTATCGCGGACCGGAACGCCCCATCGATCTCTACAGCACGTTCACGCCTGAGGAACACGTCGTCTTCGTCAGCCTGTACCAGGCCGGCCCCTATCTGCTCGACCCGTTCTACAGCGCGGCGCAGGAGCCGAAGCCGGGCGTCTGGCGCATGCGGGAGCTGGCGCCCGACCGGTTCTTCTCGAGCGAGTATTTCCGCAGCTACTATACGCAGACCGGGCTGGCCGAAGAAGTCGGCTTCTTCGTCGCGCTGGACAGCGGCATCACGGTCGTTCTCTCGCTGATGCGGCGAGAGCAGTCGGGGGTGTTTTCCGCTGCCGAATTCGCGCTGCTGAAGAAGGCGGAGCCGGTGGTGGTCGCCCTTGTCCGCCATGCCTGGCCCGATCTCGGCCGCCGCTTCGACCAGGCGATCGCCAAGCGTGGCAGAAGTGGGCGAAAGGCCGCCCAGCCCGCCGCGGAACGGGTGTGGCGCGATCTCAATCTGACCGATCGAGAGGCCGCCATCGTCGAACTCGTCCTGCAGGGACATTCGTCGGAATCGGTGGGCCTCCGACTCGGCATCTCGACGGGAACCGTCAAGGTTCATCGCCGCAACGTCTATCGCAAGCTCGGCATTTCGTCGCAAACGCAGCTCTTGTCGATCTATCTCAAGAGCCTTGGGCAATAGCCGGCAAGCCCGCGGAGGCTCCGGCGCTGCGCACTTCAGCCGGTGAAGCGGTAGCGGGCGATCGATTCCGGCTTCATCTCGATCGAAAAGCCGGGCAGGGTGGGCGGCATATAGGCCGCGTTCTCGATCCGGCAGGGGTCGATGAAGTGTTCGTGCAGGTGATCGACATATTCGATGACACGGCCTTCCTTGGTGCCGGAGACGGCGATGTAGTCGATCATCGACAGGTGCTGGACATACTCGCAAAGGCCCACGCCGCCGGCATGCGGCCAGACGGGCAGGTCATATTTCGCCGCCATCAGCAGTACCGCCAGCACTTCGTTCAGGCCGCCCATGCGGCACGAGTCGATCTGCACGATGTCGATCGCGCCGCCGGCGATCATCTGCTTGAAGACGATGCGGTTCTGGCACATTTCGCCGGTCGCCACCTTCACCGGAGCGATCGCCTCGCGGATCGCCTTGTGGCCGGCGATGTCGTCGGGGCTGGTCGGCTCCTCAATGAAGAAGGGCTTGTAGACCGAAAGCGCCTTCACCCAGTCGATCGCCTCGCCGACCTCCCAGATCTGGTTGGCATCGATCATCAGGTAGCGGTCGTCGCCGATCACCTCGCGGGCGATCCTGAGGCGGCGCTTGTCGTCCTCGAGATCGCGGCCGACCTTCATCTTGATGTGGGTGAAACCCTGGTCGACGGCCTCCTGGCAGAGGCGGCGCAGCTTGGTATCGTCATAGCCGAGCCAGCCGGCCGAGGTCGTGTAGCAGGCATAGCCTTCTTTCTCGAGCAGGGCGATGCGTTCGGCCTTGCCGGCCTCGGCTTTTCTGAGGATCGCCAGCGCTTCGTCCGGCGTGATCGCGTCGGTCAGATAGCGGAAATCGACGATCGACAGGATTTCTTCCGGGGTCATCTCGGCGACGAGGCGCCAGACCGGCTTTCCGGCCGCCTTGGCGAGGATGTCCCAGACGGCATTGACCACCGCGCCGGTCGCCAGGTGCATGGCGCCCTTGTCGGGGCCGATCCAGCGCAGCTGGCTGTCGCTCGTGACATAACGCCAGAAGCGTCCCGGATTGGCCTTGATCCATTCAAGTTCCAGTCCCACGACCAGGTGCTTCATGGCCTCGATCGCCGCGCAGCAGATCTCGTTGCCGCGGCCGATGGTGAAGGTCAGGCCGTGACCTTCGAGACCGGGCTCGTCGGTGCCGAGGATGACATAGGCCGCGGAGTAATCCGGATCCGGGTTCATCGCATCGGAACCGTCGAGGCTCTCGGAGGTGGGGAAGCGCAGGTCGACCGACCGCAGGCTGGTAATTTTGGTCATGGAATCAGGCCCTTGGTTGTCGATGGGGTTCAAACGTCGGCTTTGAATGTCTGCTTCTGGGATCCCAGCCCGTCGATGCCGAGTTCGACGACGTCGCCGGGTTTCAAGTAGCGCGGCGGCTTCATGCCCATGCCGACGCCGGGGGGCGTGCCGGTGGAGATGACGTCGCCGGGATGCAGGGACATGAACTGGCTCAGATAGGAGACGAGGAAGGCGACGCCGTAGACCATGGTGGCCGACGTGCCGTTCTGCATCTTTTCGCCGTTGACGCTCAGCCACATGGACAGGGCCTGCGGATCGGCGACCTCGTCCTTGGTGACCAGCCAGGGGCCGATCGGGCCAAAAGTGTCGCAGGACTTGCCCTTGGTCCACTGGCCGGCGCGTTCCGTCTGGAAGGCGCGCTCGGAGACGTCATGGGAGACGCAATAGCCGGCGACATAGTCGAGGGCCTCGGCTTCGGAGACATATTTTGCCGTCTTGCCGATGACGACGCCAAGCTCGACCTCCCAGTCGGTCTTTTCCGAGCCGCGCGGGATCAAGACGTCGTCGTTCGGGCCAACGATGGCCGAGGTCGCCTTCATGAAGATGACCGGTTCCGGCGGCACCGCCATGCCGCTTTCGGCGGCGTGGTCGGAATAGTTGAGGCCGATGCAGATGAACTTGCCGGTGCCGGCAACGCAAGCACCGATGCGGGAGGCTTCAAGCTCGGGCAGGGAGGTCAGGTCGAGGGCGGCGATCTTCGCCAGTCCCTCGGGCGAAATCGCCGCGCCGCCGATATCGGTCACATGGGCGGAGAGATCGCGGATTTCGCCGTTCTGGTCGAGAATGGCGGGCTTTTCCTGGCCGGGCTGTCCGACGCGCATCAGTTTCATGGGGGTGTGTCCTTTTCGAATTCGCGGCCGAGCCGCTCTTTGTTCTTCGCAGTTCGCAATGCCGGACGGAAAACCGCTTCACACTTTTCCTGGCATTGCTCAGATGGTCCAGCCGCCGTCGATGGCGAAGGCCTGGCCGGAGGTATAGGTGGCGCCGGCGATGTAGACGGCGAGATCGGCGATCTCTTCCGGCGTTCCGAGGCGGCCCATGGGCTGGCGGGCGATGAAGGCGGCGCGGGCGGCGTCATAGTCGCCCTGGGCGCGCATGCGGTCCTGCAGGGACGGGCTCTCGACCGTGCCGGGGCAGATGGCGTTGACGCGGATGCCTTGCGTCACATAGTCGGCGGCGACCGACTTGGTGAGCCCGATCACGGCGGCCTTGGTGACGGTGTAGGCGCAGCGGTTGGGCACGCCCTTCACCGAGGATGCGACCGAGGCCATGTTGATGATCGAGCCCGAGCCGCGCGCCAGCATGGCGGGCAGGACGGCGCGGATGGTGCGGATCATGGCGCGCACATTGAGGTCGAAGGCGAAGTCGAGATCGCCGGCCGTCATGTCCATCACCGTGCCGCCATGGACGACGCCGGCGCAGTTGAACAGGATGTCGAAGGGCCCGGTCTCGGCGACGATCGCCTCAACGGCTTCGTCCTTCAGCACGTCGAGCACGCGGGTCTCGAGCACGAGCCCTTCCGCCTTCGCCTCGGCCGCCAGGCTGTCGAGCGCCTCCGCATTGATGTCGGTCGCAACCACGCTTGCACCGGCGCGGGCAAAGGCCAGCGCACTCGCTCGCCCGATCCCCTGGCCCGAGGCCGTGATCAGGGTGCGTTTGTCTTTGAGGGAAAGCGACATGGGGTCTTCCTTTCTGGATGCGGCGCGGTCAGGCGGCCTTTGGCCGGCGTTCGACGATATGGATGTGGTCGGCGGCGAGCACGACCTCGCCCTTCTGGTTGACGACCTCGGTGCGCTCGACGACGCGGCCGACCTCGGCGCGTTTCGGATCGTCCTCCTTGGAATGGATCGTCACCCGGGTATGGATGGTGTCGCCGATGAAGACTGGCCGGATGAAGCGCATTCGGTCATAGCCGTAGGAGAAGGCTGCCGGATTGATGACCGAGGCGGTGAGCCCGATGCCGATGGAAAAGACCATGGTGCCGTGGGCGATGCGCTGGCCGAAGGGCGTCGTCTTGGCGAATTCCGCATCCATGTGGTGCGGGAAGAAATCGCCGGTGTGGCCCGCATGCACGATGAAATCGGTCTCGGTGATGGTGCGGCCGGTGGTCTGGCGCTGTTCGCCGATCTGGTAGTCCTCGTAATATTTCAGCTGTTCCATTGCGGTCTTCCTTGTCAGGGTCTTTCGGCGAGCGGCGTGGCGGGGGCGGCGTTCGAGGCGTAGAGCGCCTCGACCAGCGCCATCGTCATCCAGGCGTCCTCGACCGAGGAGACGAGTTCGCTGTCTTCACCGGCGGCGAAGCGCTGCAGGTTGGCCATGCGGCCGACAAAGGCATCGGGGAACCAGGTGCCGTCGAGCGGCACGCTTACCCATTCGCTGCCGCCCTTCGGATAGATCTCCAGAATGTCCGGCTCGCCGCGCGGATAGTCGAGGTTGACCCCCAGCTGTATGTAAGCGGCGCCTTCCGTTCCGCAGACGCGGAACTCGCAGGCCTGATGCTTCCGGCCGAACTTGTGATCATGATTGATCGACAGCGCGCAGCGCACGCGCTCGCCATAGTCCAGGATCGCCGTGGTGCGGGTCTGGGCCATGCGGTGGTTGGGATGGCCGATCGATTTCGCGTGCACCCCCTTGGGGTCGCCCAGCACCTGACGGATCAGGTCGAGGTAGTGGATCGAGTGCATGGCGATCTCGATGCGCGGCAGGCCTTCGAGAAAGGCCCAGAGTTCCCAGGGCGTATCGAGCGCCAGAGTGACGTCGAAGTCGACGACCTCGCCGAGCAGGCCCTTGGCGATCGCATCCTTGAGCGCCAGCATCATCGGGGCGAAGCGCAGCTGGAAATTGACCGCGGCCTTGAGCTTCTTGTCGCGGCAGATCTTCAGGATCTCGGTCGCTGCGGCAAGGTCGGCGCCCATGGGCTTCTGGATCAGCACCGCAGCGCCGTCGGGCAGGGCCGAAAGAACTCGGGCATGGGCGCCCGGCGGGGTCGCGAGGTCGAAGACGGCATTCTCGACGGCGGCTGCCTCTTCCACGGTCGCATAGGCTTTCACGCCCCATTTGTCGGCCAATGCCTCGGCCTTGTCCTGATCCGGGTCATAGAGACCGGCAATCGGAAAGCCGCCCTTGGCATAGGCGGGGAAATGCGCATCGCTGACGATCGAGCCGGCGCCGAAGGTGACGATCGGGCGGGGATGAGAGGGTAGCGGCCAGGACTGGGAGAGGGAGTGGGGGGCGAAGGTCATCGGGTCTCTTCTCCCATTGGCGTCATGGTCGGAAGACCCCCCTCTGCCCTGCCGGGCATCTCCCCCTCAAGGGGGGAGATCCGGTGGGGCGGCGCCTCGCCACCCAAGGAATAAGGACGTGTCAGGACAGCTCCTCTTTCGCAGACGCTGCTGCGGGCGATCAGGGCGCGTCTTGCCGATCTCCCCCCTTGAGGGGGAGATGCCCGGCAGGGCAGAGGGGGGTGCCTGACAACCTCAATGCTAAGCATGGAAGAACACCTCTTCCATTTCCGCCCACCACTCGCCCTCCTTGCGGGTGTCGAGCGCCGACTGGCAGGGGATACAGACGGACCACCATTCCTGCGTCTTCGGGTCGGCGGCCATCTTGGCCATGTCGGCGGCGAAATCGGTGCCGTGGTATTCGAAGAAGGAGAACAGCAGGTTCTCCGGCTCCTTCAGGAAGATCGAATAGTTCTTGATATTGCAGGCCGAGATCATCGAAAGCACGTCGGGCCAGACGGCGGCGTGCAGGCGCTTGTATTCCTCGATCTTCTCAGGCCTGACGCCGATCACCATTCCCTTGCGTTGCATGATGTCCTCCTCCTCGTTTAGCGGATGTCCCGGTCGAATTCCGTAATCCGGCGGCCCTCGATCGCATCCCAGTCCCATTCGATGCCGAGCCCGGGGGTCGTCGGTGCCAGCGCCTGGCCGTCCTCGATCACCAGGCGTGACGTGGTGATGTCGTCGAGCTGGGGAATGTATTCGACATATTTTCCGTTCTGCACGGCACAGGTCAGGCTGACATGCAGTTCCATCAGGAAATGCGGGCAGACCGGCATGTCGAAGGCCTCTGCCGCATGGGCAACCTTGAGCCACGGCGTGATACCGCCGATCCGGCCGGCGTCGACCTGAACGATGGAGCAGGCGCCCTTCTGCATATATTCGCGGAAATGGCGGATCGAATAAAGGGACTCGCCGACCGCGATCGGGGTCGAAGTCGAACGGTTGAGCCGCACATGGCTGTCGATGTCGTCGGCCGGCAAAGGTTCCTCCAGCCAGGCAAGGTCGAGCTCGCGCAGACGCTCGGCCCTCCGGATCACTTCGTCGACGGCAAAGCCCTGATTGGCGTCCGTCATGATCTCGTAGTCATCGCCGACCGCCTTGCGCACGGCGGAGAGCCGGGCAAAGTCCTCCGAACCATGCGGCTTGCCGATCTTGACCTTCGAGCCGCGGAAGCCCTTGGCCTTGGCGTCGAGCGCGTCTTCGACAAGCGCTTCGGCCGGCAGGTGCAGCCAGCCGCCCTCGGTGGTATAGAGCGGGCAACGATCCTTGGCGCCGCCGGCAAGCTTCCACAGCGGCAGGCCCTGCTTGCGGGCGCGAAGGTCCCAAAGCGCGGTGTCGATGGCGGCGAGCGCGATCGCGGTGATCGCGCCGATGGTCGTGGCGTGGGTGGCGAATTCGAGTTCGTGCCAGATCGCCTCGATCTGGTCCGCGTCGCGGCCGATCAGGCGCGGCGCCAGATGGTCAGCGAGAAGCCGCATCGCCGACGACCCGCCGGTGCCGATCGTGTAGCTGTAGCCGGTGCCGGTTGCGCCGTCGCTGTCGGTGATCGTGACCAGCGGCGTCTCCTGGCTGACGAAGCTTTGGATGGCGTCCGTGCGCTCGACCTTCGGGCGAAGGTCGACCATTCTCAGTTCGACGCGCTCGATCCGTGCCATGGCTCAGCCCCTCAAGGTCTTGCCGCTGTCGCGGTCGAAGAGATGCGCCTGGGACAGGTCGAAGCAGAAGCCCAGCATTTCGCCCATCTTCAGCGGGCGTGGGTTGAGCATGCGGCCGACCCATTCGTGGCCGCCGAATTCGGAGAAGACCAGCGTCTCGTTGCCGAGCGGCTCGGTGATGCTGACCTTCAGGTCCTGGACATGGACGTCGGTCTCGTGGCCGGAATGGATGCCGTGCCCGGTCGGGTAGAGATCGTCGGGGCGCAGGCCAAAGGTCACCTTCCGGCCGGCGGAAACGCGGTCGGCGAACTGCTTCGGCAGCGGCAGGCTCTCGCCATTGGCAAAGACGATGCGGCCGTCTGCAATCTCGGCATCCTTGAGATTCATCGGCGGCGAGCCGATGAAGCCGGCGACGAATTTGGAATTGGGGCGCTGGAACACTTCCTCGGGCGAGCCGACCTGCTCGATATAGCCGTCGCGCATGATGACGATGCGGTCGGCGAGCGTCATCGCCTCGACCTGGTCATGGGTGACGTAGATGACGGTCGACTGAACCTTGGCGTGCAGCTTCTTGATCTCGGTGCGCATCTGGGTGCGCAGCTTGGCGTCGAGGTTCGACAGCGGCTCGTCGAAGAGGAAGACTTCCGGATCGCGCACGATGGCGCGGCCCATGGCGACACGCTGGCGCTGGCCGCCGGAGAGCTGCGAGGGGCGGCGGTCGAGAAGGGCCGTCAGGTCCAGGGTGCGGGCCGCTTCCTCGACACGGGGGCCGATTTCCTCCGGCTTCATGCCGGCGATCTTCAGCGAAAAGCCCATGTTCTCGCGCACGGTCATGTGCGGATAGAGCGCATAGGACTGGAACACCATGGCGAGGTTGCGGGCCCGCGGCGGCAGGTCATTGACGATCCGGCCGCCAATCTTCAGGTTGCCGCCGGAGATCGGCTCCAACCCGGCGATCATGCGGAGCGTCGTCGACTTGCCACAGCCGGACGGGCCGACGAGCGCGATGAATTCGCGGTCGGCGACTTCGAGGTCGATGCCGTGGACCACTTCGAGGGCGCCATAGCGCTTGACCAGCTTTTCGAGGGTGACGGTTGCCATGGTCTATCCTTTGACTGCGCCGGAGGTGAGGCCGGAAACGAGATGCTTCTGCACGATGAAGGTGAGCACGAGGGCCGGGATGATCATCACCACGGCGAGCGCGCACATGCCGCGCCAGTCGATGGTGAATTCCGCGGTATAGTCGAGCAGGCCGACCGGCAGGGTCTTGGAGGTGACGGAACGGGTCAGCTGTGAGGCGAGCGCGAACTCGTTCCACGAGGTGAGGAAGGCGAAGATGCCGGCCGATGCGATGCCGGGGCCGGCCAGCGGAAACTCGACCTGCCAGAAGGCCTGCCAGCGGGTGCAGCCGTCGATCTGGGCGGCTTCGGCGAGATCCTTCGGCACCTGGCGGAAGAAGCCGTCGATCAGCCAGATGGTGAAGGGCACGTTGAGCGCCACATAGACGAGGATCAGGCCGAAATGGGTGTCGATGATGCCAAGCCGCGCATAGACGAAGAACAGCGGCAGCGACAGCGCGATGCCGGGCACTGTGCGGGTCAGCATCAGGCCGAGGAAGATCGCCGACTTCGCCTTGAAGCGATAACGGGCAAAGGCATAGCCGCCGGCCATGCCGATGGCCAGCGAGATCACGGTGGAGGTGACCGAGATGATCAGCGAGTTGCGGAAATATTCGATGACCGGAATGCCGCCCTGGCCGATGCCGGAGAACATCGCGACATAGGCGTCGAGCGACAGGTCTTGTGGGATCCAGACCGGGGGCTTGGCCATGATCTCCACCGTCGGACGGAAGGAGGAGAGCACGATCCAGAGACCCGGCAGGCAGATGATGGTCATCGCCACGAACAGCGTGATCTTGTGCACGGCCGAGAGGGCGAGCGATTTCAGGCGGGCGGTCGAGTTCTCGTTCATCTCACCACTCCGCGGCGATCTGGGTGCGGGCTGCCGCCAGCTTCCGGTAGAAATAGACGGTGAAGAGGATCGACAGGAGGATGGCGAAATAGGCCATGGCATTGGCGAGCCCCATGCGGGCGTCGGAATAGGCGGTGCGCGAGACCAGCGTCCAGAGAAGCTCGGTGCGCTTGGCCGGGCCGCCATCCGTCATGATCTTGACGATGTCGTAGGCTCTGGCGACGTCGAGCGAGCGGATGGTCATGGCGATATAGGCAAAGGGCATGATGAAGGGCCAGGTGACGTAACGAAAGGTCTGGAAGGGCGTGCAGCCGTCGACGCGGGCCGCCTCCAGCGGTTCCTTCGGCATGGCGAGCAGGCCGGCGAGGATCAGGATGGCGAAGACCGAAGTGGACGACCAGATCTCGGCCACCAGGATCGACCAGAAGGCGAGCTTGCCGTCGATCAGCCACGGGATCGCCTGATCGGTGAGGCCGAGCGACTGCAGGGCATTGTTGATCAGGCCGATATTGTCGTTGAACATGAACTTGAACTGGAAGCCGACGAGGATGGGCGAGAACATCATGGGGAACATCATGATGGTCCTGAGCACCCGCTGTCCGCGCGAGGCCTTCTCGACCAGCATGGCAAGGCCGAGGCCGAGCAGCATCTCGACGTTGAGCGCGACGGTGAGCAACAGGACCGTGCGTCCGAAGGCCGTCCAGAACTCCCAGTCGGTGAGAATCCGCTGGTAGTTGCGAAAGCCGACCAGCGTGTAGAGCGACGCCGGCTGCGTCAGCCGGAAGGCGGTGAAGCTCGAATACAGCGACAGCAGGAGAGGAACGATGACGACGGCTGCCAGGACGACGAATGCGGGCAGCAGAAGCAGGACGGGTGCCGGGATTTTCCAGCCTTTCATGAAATGCCTCTCCTGTATGCTTTTGGTCTGATCTGTTTCGTGGTCACGGAGTGCTCCGCAAGGGCTGCGAAATGCCCCTCACCCTAACCCTCTCCCCGCATGCGGGGAGAGGGGACGACCACGACGATGCCTGTTTCGCGGTAAGGGTGCTGCATATACCTTCTCCCCGTCAGAACGGGGAGAAGGTGCCGGCAGGCGGATGAGGGGCGGACTCTGCCTTACAGCTCGCCCGTTTCCTCGAGAATCTCGGTTGCCTTCTGCGCCGCGGCGTCGAGGGCTTCCTTGGAGGTCTTGTCGCCGAGGATGGCGGCCTGGAGTTCCGGGTAGACGGCGTTCGAGATCTCGATCCACGACGGGGTCTGCGGAACCGGGAAGGCGTGCTGGGCGGCTTCCTGGAAGGCGCTCAGGACTTCCTTCTTGTAGGGATCGTTCGCCGCTTCGGCGATATCCCATTCCCAGACGGCGGTGCGGGTCGGCAGCGGGCCGGCGGCTGCCTCGAGCTTCTGGCTGTCCTCGTTGGTGAGGAACCAGACGAGCGAGGCGGCGGCGTCCTTGCTGGCGCAGCTTTCCGTGACCGAGAAGCCGTGGTGGCCGGACCAGCCGGTGCGCTTGCCGGACGAACCGGCCGGCTGGACCTTCACGCCGACATTGCCGGCAACCTTGGACGACTTCGGATCGTTGAAGAAGGTCGCCCAGCCAGGCCAGTCGAGGTTGACCGCGATGGTGCCGGAGGCAAAACCCTGGCCGAGATCGTCCCAGAGATAGTTGGTCGTGCCGGCGGGAACGGCCTTGGCCTTGTAGAGATTGACGAACCAGTCGAGGGCGCGAATGCCGGCTTCGGAGTTGAAGGCGGGCTTGCCGTCGGCGTCGAGATATTCGCCGCCTTCGGCGACGACCATTTCATAGAAGCGACCGTTGATGGCCTCTTCCTTGCCGGCGAACTGCGTGCCGTAGAAATCCGGCGGGCTGGAGAAGAAGGTCGCCTGGTCGGTCACCTGGGCCCAGGTATCCGGCGGAGCGAGGTCATAACCGAACTTGGCCTTGAAGGCGGTCTTCTTGGCTTCGTCCTGGTAGAGGCTCTTCTGGTAGTAGAGGGCGGACACGTCGAACTGCGCGCGCGGCAGCATGACCAGCTTGCCGTCGAGCGTCGAGGCCTTGATGTTGGCCGGCACGAAGGCGTCGACTTCTTCCTTCGGCACGAGAGCCGACAGGTCGGTGTAGATGTCCGGGTACTGCGGGGCGAACGAGGAGTGGTTGGACCCGACGCACCAGGAAATGCTTCCCGTGGCGATGTCCGACTTGATCTCCTTGTCGAGCTCGAAATGGTTCTTCTTGGAAATGACGTTGACCTTGGCGCCCGTCGCCTTCTCCCATTCGGCGATGCGGGCGTAGAGGGCTTCGTACTGCTGTCCACCGATCAGCTTGGCGTCGATCGTGACGCCGTCAAACTTGCCAGGCAGATCGGCCGCGCCGACCGTTCCCGCCCAAGCACACATCAATGCGCCGGCTGCTACGCCGGTCAAAAGCTTTGGCATTTTCTCCTCCCAGGTGGCTTGCGCCTCAGCTCTCACCAATAAGAGCTTCATTCATATACAAACCATTTATTCATCTAGCGTCAAGCGCAAAGTATTGCGAGGGCTCATTTCTGCGTATATGAAAGGAGTGCTTCACTGAAGGGGATCGCGCCGTGACCGAAGACGAGAATGACCGCTATCGCGCGCCGGCGCTCGACAAGGGGCTGGATATTCTCGAACTGCTGGCGGCGGTGGACGGCGGGCTGACCCAGGCGGAAATCGCCAAGCGGCTGGATCGCAGCACCAATGAATTCTACCGCATGCTCGACCGCCTGGTGAAGCGCGGCTATGTCACCCGCATCGACGGGGACCGTTTCGCGCTGACGCTCAAGCTGTTCGGCCTTGCCCAGCTGCACGCCCCGGTGCGCCGGCTCGCATCCTTTGCCATTCCGCTGATGCGGGAACTCGCCGAAGCTTCCCGCCAGGCCAATCAGCTCGTGGTGTTCGATCGGGGTTATCCGGTGGTCATCGCCCAGCAGGAAGCGCCCGGCTACTGGGGGATCTCGATCCGCGTCGGCTCGCGGATCAGCCTGTTCGACACCGGTTCCGGCCACGTGTTGCTCGCCTTCCGCACCAAGGAAGAGCGCGAGATGATGATCGCCGAGAACCTCGGCAGCAGCGGCGACCAGGCCAAGGTCACGCCGGAATTCATGGCCCGTCTCGACCAGATCCGCAGTCGTGGCTACGAGATGATGCCGAGCGCCCAGACGGCGGGCGTCATCAACCTTTCGGCGCCGGTGCTCGGCGCCGACGGCAAGGCAATCGCGGCGCTGACCGTGCCCTATATCACGCTGATCAACGCACCCGGCGCACCCGACATCACCAACACCATTCACCTGGTGGGGGAGACGACGCGCAAGCTGTCGGAAATGGCCGGTTCGGACTTCACGACCGAGGTTCGGTAAGATCTACAATTTCGTATTTGAATAGGCGGTTCTTCTGTGGCACTTTTCCGCCGGTTTCGAGGAGGAGGCCCCAATGATCGTCGACACCCATCTGCACCTGATCTACCGCGGCCGGCTTGCCTATCCCTGGCTCTCGTCCGTGCCTCCGCTCGATGCCGACTTCACGTATGACCTCTATGAGCGCGAGGCGCGCCGGCTCGGCATCGTCTCGGCTCTGCACATGGAGGTGGATGTCGCGCCGGACCAGATCGAGCGGGAGACTGATTTCGTCGCCGAACTTGCCGGGCAAGGCGGCAGTCTGCTGGCGGGCGCTATTGCCTCCTGCCGGCCGGAAGATCCGGACTTCGCCGCCTATCTTGAGCGTGCGCGCGCCAATCCGTTTGTGAAGGGCTTTCGTCGCGTGCTGCACGTGATGCCGGACGATCTGTCCGAGGGGCCGCTGTTTCGCGAGAACATCAAACGTCTTGCCGGCACCGGCCTGACCTTCGACCTCTGCGTCCTGCCGCATCAGCTCGGCAAGGCGATGGCGCTCGCCGATCTGGCGCCGGATGTCTCCTTCGTGCTCGACCATTGCGGCGTGCCCGACGTCAAGGGCGGCGGGTTCGATCTGTGGAAGGAGCCGATCGCCGAGATTGCCCGACGCCCCAATGTCACGGTCAAACTCTCCGGACTGCCGGCCTATGGCACAGAGAACTGGACGCTTGAAGACCTGAAGCCCTATTTCGCCCAAGTGGCGGAAAGCTTCGGCTTTTCCCGCATGGTCTGGGGCAGCGACTGGCCGGTCTGCACGCTGGGCGGCGGGCTTTCCACCTGGATCGGCGCCACGCATGCGCTGCTGTCGGGCGTGAGCCTGGAGGAACGAAGCCGCGTTCTCTCGGGCAATGCCCGGGCGCTCTGGAAGATTTGAGGCTGACTCCGTGGTAGCACCCGCCACTCGCTAGTCGCGAAAGCTCGCCCGAAATCCGTCGTTGAGGCGATCGATTGCCGTGCGCAGCGAGATCGCGCCGGTCACGGCGTCATTGACGATATGCGAGGCCGCCTCTTGGAAGGGCATGTAGCCGTTGTGCCGGGGACGCAGCCAGGCCCCTTCGAGGGTCGCCCGCGTGGCGCGATAGAAGTCGAGCGTGGCCGCATTCGCCTCCGCATTTTCCCATCCCGCGGCGTGGCCGGGCTGTCCGCCGGAGCGCCAGTAGCGGTCGGACTGAACCGCTCCGCCGGCAATCCAGTAGGCAAAGTCGATCGCCGCCTCGCGCTCCTTGGACAGGGCTGACACCGCAATGCCGGTGCCGCCGAGCGCCGAGCCGACGCGGCCGCCTTTACCGGCCACCGCCATGTTGGTGAAGGCGATGCGGCGGTCGCGGAATCCGTCCAGTGAGTAACTGACATAGCCGTAGATCAGCGGGGACACAGCAATCGGCGAATGGCGCTCGCCCATCCGGTCCAGCACGGCGATCGGGTCCATGGTCAGGCAGGCCGGATCGATCAGGGCGGCAAGCTCCCGGATCATTTCGAGCGCCAAGGTCGCGGCTTCCGTATCGACGAAGGGCCTGTCCCTTTCGACCGCGCAAGGGTGGCCGAGATTGCCGGTCAGCGTGAACAAGGTCATCAGCGAATGCGGGGGGCGAAGCGGCAGCAGGACAAGCCCGGCGCGCGCCAGATCCACCACCTCGTCCCAGCGGGTCGGAGCGATGGCGATCAGGTCGGGTCGATAGGCCAGAACCTGGGTCGCCGCGTCGATCGGAAAGGCCCATTGCCGCCCTTGCCAGTTGTAGCTCGGGAAGGATGCGCCAACCGAGCCTGCCGCGAGGTCGGCGAAGGCCGCGGCGCGTTCGGGCAGGTCGAGCGGAGCGAGGCAGCCTTCCGCTGTGATCTGGCCGACATGCGGGTGGTCGATGACGATCAGGTCATACTGTCGCGCCAGTTCTTCGACGGGGAAGCTCTCGAAATCCTGCAGCGAGCGTTTGTCCCATTCGATCTCGACGCCCGTCTTTTCAAGCCAGTCGGCCGAGCAGGCGACCATCGGGTCATAGCCGCGCGGATGGCTCCAGGTCATGCCCTTCAGGCGAAGCTGGCTCATTGGGCAAACTCCGCCCTGATCCGGGCCGTGTGCTCGCCAACCAGCGGCGCGGCGCGGCCGCCCTTCGGCCGTTCGCCATTGACCCGAACCGGACAGCGGGTGGTGCCGATCGAGACATCGTCCTCGCGGGTCACGGTCTGCAGCATGTCCAGCAGCTTGAAGCCCTCGCTGTCGAGCAGTTCCGGCCAGTCGAGGACCTTGGAGCACCAGATGTCGGCCGGTTCGAGGATCGACAGCCAGTGGTCGACGGTGTCGGTGGCGATGTGGTCTGCGATGATCCTCTTGATGTCGTCGCGCCGGGTAAACCAGGACTTGGCATCGTCGCGGAATGGCGCAAGCGCCTCAATGCCGAGCAGGTCCTGAAGACGGCCGATCGGGGTCATCGCGATCGCCAGATAGCCGTCGGCTGTGGGATAGACGCCGTAAGGCGCGGACAGGTAGGCATTGGCATTGCGGAAGGTCGATCGCTGCGGCAGCCGCCGGCCGTCGTTCAGATGCGTGGTCAGCAGTTCGAACTGCAGGTCGACCAGGCTTTCCAGCAGGCTCGTCTGCACATGCGCGCCCCTGCCGGAAATGCCCTGGCGAACGAGGGCGGCCAGAATGCCCTGGCAGGCATTGGCGCCGGCCAGCATGTCGGCGATCGACAGGCCGAGCGGCACCGGGCCCTCGCCGTCGTCGCCGTTTAGCCACATCACCCCCGAGCGGGCCTGCGCCAGCAGGTCCTGGCCAGGGCGCATGACCCAGGGGCCTTCTTCGCCGTAGCCGCTGATCGAGGCGTAGACGATCTTCGGATTGATGGCTTTCACCGCGTCATAGTCCAGTCCGAGCCGCTCGATGACGCCGGGGCGGAAATTCTGGATCAGCACGTCGGCGCGCGCCAGAAGCCTGCGCAGGAAGGCGAGGTCGTCGGGGTTCTTCAGGTCGATGCCGAGGCTCTCTTTGCCCCGGTTGATCGCATGGAAGATGGTCGAGTCGCCGCCGACTTCCGTGTCGCTCAGATAAAGCCGGCGGGACAGGTCGCCGCCGTCCGGACGCTCGATCTTGATCACTCTGGCGCCGAGGTCCAGCAGCCGCAGCGAACAATAGGGGCCCGACAGAAACTGGCTCATGTCGACCACCGTCAGACCTTCAAGCGGCAGGCCGCCTTCTTCCTGCATGTCTCATATCCTCCCATGGCGCCGTCTCGCGGCGGACCCCGCGCATTCCCGAGCGCATGAGGGTCTGAATTCTTATTTGAATTTTTCTTTCACATATGGGTGGTCAATTCAAGCGTAAAGTGTGCCGACACCGCGACTGGCGCCGCGGGCGTTCAATTGAGAAAGTCGGGTGAGAATGTCGGGTGTCGGAAGAGGACTAGTCGGCGAGCAATCCGTCGAAGACTTCGAGCATGGCGTCGGCAATGGCCTGCCCGAGTTCTGCAGCCGAGGTCGCCAGCGCTTCCTCGTTCATGTCCCGCGCCGCCATGGCGAAGGCGGCCCCTTCGATCGTCACGATCTCCTGGGCGCGCTGGATCGCCCACAGGGCAAAGTCGCTACGGTTGCTGATCTCGGTGGTTTCCACGGCTGCTCTCCTGGTCGCTCTTGGTGTCGAGCTTTATAGCGGATATGGGCCGGAGCGACAGTCGATAAACATTTGCAATTTTAAATTGCCGTGCACTGCATATACACGTTTTTGGTATGAATATTTACATATAATAGTACTATTGGTAGCGTCCCTTCATGCCGGACCTGCGGAGGGCGGGAGCGGCTCATTTGGGAGGAAATCAATGTCTATTCTATCCAGGCTCGCACTTGTTGCGGGCATGACCGCGATGTTGTCTTCAACGGCGCTCGCGGCAGGGCTGACCGTCGGCTTCTCGCAGATCGGTTCCGAATCCGGCTGGCGCGCCGCGGAAACCTCCGTCACCAAGATGGAAGCCGAAAAGCGCGGCATCGACCTGAAATTCGCCGATGCGCAGCAGAAGCAGGAAAACCAGATCAAGGCGATCCGCGGCTTCATCGCCCAGGGCGTTGACGCCATCCTGGTGGCGCCCGTCGTCGCTACCGGTTGGGATGCCGTTCTCGGCGAAGCCAAGGACGCCAAGATCCCGGTCATCCTGCTCGACCGTGGCGTCGATGCCGCCGAAGACCTCTACCTGACCTCGGTCGCATCCGATCAGGTCGAGGAAGGCCGGGTTGCCGGGCGCTTCCTGGTCGACAGCGTCAAGGACAAGGACTGCAAGGTCGTCGAACTTCAGGGCACCGTCGGCTCCACGCCGGCGATCAACCGCAAGAAGGGCTTCGAAGAGGCCATTGCCGGCAAGGCGAACATCTCGATCGTTCGCAGCCAGACCGGCGACTTCACCCGCGCCAAGGGCAAGGAAGTCATGGAAGGCTTCATCAAGGCCGAAAGCGGCGGCAAGGACATCTGCGCCGTCTATGCCCATAACGACGACATGGCGGTCGGCGCCATCCAGGCGATCAAGGATGCCGGCCTGAAGCCCGGCTCGGACATCCTCGTCGTTTCGATCGACGCCGTTCCGGACATCTTCTCGGCCATGGCCGCCGGCGAGGCGAATGCCACGGTCGAGCTGACGCCGAACATGGCAGGCCCGGCCTTCGACGCGCTCGAAGCCTATCTCAAGGACGGCAAGGCTCCGGAGAAGTTCATCATCACCGAGTCCAAGCTCTACACGCCGGCCGACAATCCCCAAGGCGAGTACGAAGCCCGCAAGGGTCTCGGTTACTGACCGCACGCAGCAGAGAGGGGGCCGCCGGCATTGCCGGCGACCCCCTTGCATTGCGTTGTGGGACGGCGAAATATCGCGATCAGCGGAGGGGAGCATATGGACAATGAAGGCTCGGGCACGGAATTCGTGCTGGAGGCGCGAGGCGTCAGCAAGATTTTCGGCCAGAACCGCGCGCTGAACGACGTGAACTTCGGGCTGAGGTCCGGTGAAGTCCATGCGCTTCTGGGGGAAAACGGCGCCGGCAAATCGACGCTCATCAAGATCTTGACCGGAGCCTATCAGCCCGACGCGGGCGATGTGATGCTCGACGGGGAACGCGTGCAGTTTCGCGATCCGCTCGACGCGCAGTCCTATGGCATCGGCACCGTCTACCAGGAGGTCAATCTCCTGCCCAACCGTTCGGTGGCGGAAAATCTCTATCTCGGGCACCAGCCGACGCGCTTCGGCTTCGTCCGCAAATCGCTGATCGCGCGCAACGCCCGAGTCCTGCTCGCGCGCTACGGTCTCGACATCGACGTGGAGGCCGAACTCGGCAGCTACTCCGTCGCCGTCCAGCAGATCGTCGCCATCTGTCGGGCCGTCGAACTGTCCGGCAAGGTCCTCGTTCTCGACGAGCCGACCGCCAGCCTCGACAAGCAGGAGGTCGACAGGCTGTTCGAAGTGATCGCCACGCTCAAGGCCGAAGGTCTGGCCATCGTCTTCATCACCCATTTCCTCGACCAGGTCTTCGCAATCTCCGACCGGGTGACGATCCTCAGAAACGGCAAGCTCATCGGAACCCGACCGCTCGCCGGTCTGACGCGGACCGACGTCGTGCGCATGATGCTCGGCAAGGACGTGACCTTCGTACCGGCCGTCACCGGCATAGAGGAACGGGAAGCCGGTCCTCCCATGGTCGAGTTCGACGCTTGCGGCAAGGTCGGCAAGGTGAAGCCTTTCTCCGTGCGGATCCACAAGGGCGAGGTGGTCGGCGTGGCCGGACTGCTGGGCTCGGGACGAACGGAAATGGCACGCGTGATGTTCGGCATCGACCAGACCGACAGCGGCGAAATCCGCGTCGACAAGAAGCGGGTCGACCTGAAGAGCCCCGCGCAGGCGATTGCTCATGGCTTCGGCTTCTGCCCCGAGGACCGCAAGGCCGAAGGCATCCTCGGCGACCTGTCGGTGAGGGAAAACATCATCATAGCCCTTCAGGGCAAGCTCGGCTGGTTCCGCACGCTTAATCGCGACGAACAGATGGAGATCGCCGGCAAGTTCGCCGAGGATCTCGATATTCGTGCCCATTCCTATGACATGCCGGTGAAGCTTCTCTCCGGCGGCAACCAGCAGAAGGTCATCCTCGCCCGCTGGCTGGCGACGGATCCGTCCTTCCTCATCCTCGACGAGCCGACCCGGGGCATCGACGTCGGCGCCCATGCCGAGATCGTGCGCACCATCAGCCGGCTGCGCGAAGACGGCCTGGCGCTGATGGTCATTTCATCCGAACTCGACGAGATCGTCGCCTATTCCTCACGCGTTGTCGTCATGCGCGACCGGGAAATGGTCGCGGAGCTGCGCGGCGACGAGATCACGCCTTCCGTCATCGTCCAGGCAATCGCGGCCCAACCCGAGGGAGAAACCGCATGAGGTCCATGCGCCTGACGCGGGCACTCAATCCGCAGACCATTGCGCTGCTCGGCGTGCTGTTCATCAACTGGCTGCTGTTTCCGGGTTTCTTCGACATCACCTGGCAGGACGGCCGGCTGTTCGGCAGCGTGATCGACGTTCTCAATCGCGGCGTGCCGGTTGCCATTCTCGCCATCGGCATGACCGCGGTCATCGCCACCAAGGGGGTCGATCTTTCCGTCGGGGCAGTGATGGCCATTGCCGGCGCTGTGGCGGCAACCATGGTGACGGAAGGCTATCCGACCTATGTGGCGGTGCCGACGGCGCTTGCCGCAGCCCTCGCCTGCGGGCTGTGGAACGGCATCCTCGTCACCTATTTCGCCATCCAGCCAATCGTCGCCACACTGGTGTTGATGGTGGCGGGGCGCGGCATTGCGCAGCTCATTACCGAGGGCTCGATCGTCACCTTTTCGGACCCTGCGCTGATCTTCATCGGCACCGGTTCCTTCCTCGGCATGCCCATGCCGGTCATCATCGCGGCGGTGCTCTTGATCGCCAGCGTCGTGGCCGTACGCTCGACTGCGATCGGGCTGTTCATCGAAGCTGTCGGCGTCAACCGCGTGGCGGCCAGCCTGGCGGGCATTCGCAGCCGCCTGCTGCTGGTGTCGATCTACACCTTCTCGGGGTTCTGCGCCGGGATATCCGGCATCATCATCGCCGGCGACATTCGCGGCGCCGACGCCAACAATGCCGGGCTGTGGCTCGAGCTCGACGCCATCCTGGCCGTGGTCATCGGCGGTACGTCGCTGCTCGGCGGACGCTTCTCGATCGCCATGTCGGTCATGGGCGCGATCATCATCCAGGCGATGAACACGGGTATCCTGGTCTCCGGCTTCCCGCCGGAATTCAACCTCGTGGTCAAGGCCGGCGTCATCATTCTCATCCTCCTGATGCAGTCTCCGCTCGCAGGCAGGCTCATCGAGGCTCGGCGCAACAGCCGCCTCCTTTCGGGAAAATCTTCATGAACCGCAGTCTCAGACCCCTTATGGCCACCGCCGTGATCTTCGCGCTCGCCTATGCGGCCAGCGTCCTGCAATATCCCGGCATGTTCTCGACGCGCGTGCTGGGCAATTTCCTCACCGACAACGCCTTTCTCGGTATTGCCGCGGTCGGGATGACCTTCGTCATCCTGGCGGGAGGCATCGATCTTTCGGTCGGCGCGGTGATCGGTTTCACCGGCGTGATGATCGCGGTGCTGGTGTCCTGGTACGGCTTCCATCCGCTCGTGGCCTTTGCCGTCGTGCTGGCGATCTCCGCCGCCTTCGGTGCCGCGATGGGGGCGGCGGTCCACTATCTGCAGGTGCCATCCTTCATCGTGACGCTCGCCGGCATGTTCCTCGCGCGCGGCGTTGCCTCCGTCATCACCCAGGATTCGATCCCGGTCACCCACGAATTCTACACGACCGTCTCGTCGACCTATTTCCTGATGCCCGGCGGGGGGCGCATCAGCCTCATCGGCGGCCTGATGATCCTCGTCTTCATCGCCGGCGCGTTGCTGGCACACCGCACGCGCTTCGGCTCCTATGTCTACGCGCTCGGCGGCAATGCCACGTCCGCCCAGCTGATGGGCGTGCCGGTGGCGCGCACCACCATCCTGATCTATACGCTGTCGGCCGTCCTGTCGGGTCTCGCGGGCATTGTTTTTTCGCTGTATACGTCGGCCGGCTATCCACTGGCGGCGGTCGGCGTGGAGCTCGATGCGATCGGCGCGGTGGTGATCGGCGGCACACTGCTGACCGGTGGCTACGGCTTCGTGTTCGGAACCTTCATCGGCGTCATGCTGCAGGGGCTGGTGCAGACCTACATCATCTTCGACGGGACGCTGTCCAGCTGGTGGACGAAGATCGTCATCGGCGCATTGCTGTTCGTCTTCATCGTATTGCAGCGGCTGGTCTTTTCAGCATCTTCGGTGCGCGCAAGGGGTTTTTGGAAGTTGAAACATGAGTGAACCTGGCAGTCTGATCCGCGCGCGCTCCGGGCGGTCGGCTGCAGCCAATTTTCATTCCTTCATCATCAACGAGATCGGGGCCGGCATCGTCTCCGGCCGCTTTCCCGTGGGTTCCATCCTGCCGCGCGACGCCGAACTCATGGACATGTACGGCGTGTCCAGAACCGTGTTGCGCGAGGCGCTGAAGACCCTCGAAGCCAAGGGCCTGGTCGAGGCACGGCCGAAGGTCGGGACACGTGTCTCGCCGAGAAGCCGCTGGGCGCTGTTCGACCAGCAGGTGCTGCTCTGGCATTTCGAAGCGGGGCTCGATCCCGTCTTCGTCGGCTATCTTTTCGACGTGCGGCGGCTGCTCGAGCTGGAAACCGTGCGGCTGGCGGCGAAGCTTCGCACCGCCGATCATATCCGCATGCTCTACTACTGGCTCCAGCAGATGAGCGTGTCGCGCGGCATGGCCGATTCCTTCGCGCTCGCCACCCTCGAACTGCATCGCGTGCTGGCGGATGCTGCACAGAACCCGATGCTGCGCGCCGCCCTCGGCGTCACCGAATTCACCCTCGCGGCAGCGATGCCGGAAGGGGAGGGGCGCGATGACGACAGCTTCTACGAGACGGCCGTCGTCAAGCGGCGCAACTTGGTGCAGTCGGTGGAAGCCGGCAAGGTCGCCGAGGCCGAGGCGTGTCTGATCGAGGCGATCGCGGTCGATTTTTCCAGCACACAGGCCCGCATGGCCGGGGCACCTTCACCAGGCGCCCGTTGACGCAGGGCCAAACACGTTCCGGCCGTGCCCTGCGAGGTGCGATCCGATCGCCGGTCAGGCGACCGCGCGTAGTGCTCCGGCCTTGCCGAGTTGCAGCCTGCGGCAGCGCAACGCCTCGTGCATCAGCACTTCATCGGCGAAGGCGCGCGCGTTTTCCCGAGCCTTTTCCAGATTGCTGACGCGGCCGGCGGTGAGCGTGTGAAGCGTGCCGCCGCAGTCGAACACGTCGCGGAAGGCGGATCGCTCGATGATCGGCGTATCCATTACGTTGACACGGCGCTCGGCCAGCAAGGCCTTGACCGTCTGCAGGGCGCGCGTCGTGACCATCGAGTTGACGCGGGTGAGGACGACCGAGAACGGGATGTGGATGTTGCCCTTGTCGGCCAGATACTGCATCAGCTCGATCACATGCGCGCCGCCCTGGGCATCCATCGAACAGCCCTGGATCGGGATCAGCACGTGGTTCGAATAGCCGATCGCCTTGGCGAGCAGCGGCGTGCGGGCACCCGGCAGGTCGATCAGCACATAGTCGGCTTCGCTGCGGCTTTCCTGGATGTGTTTTTCGAGCGAGGCCAGGGTGACATAGGGGATGACCTTGACCGTCGTCTTGTCCGCGGAATTCTCGCGCCAGCGGGTGATCCAGTACTGCGGATCGGCATCGAGCACGGTGACCCGGAAGCCCATCTGCTCGAGCTCGGTCGCCAGCAGGAGAACCGCGGTGGTCTTTCCCGCGCCGCCCTTGGTATTGGCAAAGGTGATGACCGGCATTGTCGATACTCCGGGTGTCAGGACGAATCGCAGCCCGCCCAAGACGGGTGCTTTCTCGACCCCGATGTTCGGCGATTTATGGTTAACGGATATTGAAGGGCGCCCGCGAATTGTCGGCCGGTGACCACTAGCGCCGGCGGTCCGCCGCGAGTATCTCGTGGGCGATCTGGTCGAGCGGTACGATCTTGTCGACGCCGCCGCGGGCCACGGCCTCCTTGGGCATGCCGTAGACGACGGAAGTCGCCTCGTCCTGGGCGATGGTATAGGCGCCGGCGTCGTGCATTTCGGCCATGCCGCGCGCGCCGTCATCGCCCATGCCGGTCATGATGACGCCCATGGCATTCGCCCCGGCGGCCCGTGCCGCCGATCGGAACAGCACGTCGACGGACGGCCGGTGCCTTGACACCAGCGGCCCGGAGCGCACGGAGACATGGTAGCGCGCACCCTGCCGTTCCAGCAGTATGTGGTGGTCGCCGGGGGCGATCAGCACGTGGCCACGCAAGACGGGATCACCGTCGACGGCCTCCTTGACCTCCATCTCGCACAGCGTGTTCAGCCGCTTGGCGAAGGCGGCGGTGAACTTCTCCGGCATGTGCTGGACGATGACGATGCCGGGGGCATTGGCCGGAAGGTGTTCGAGAAAGTCGCGCAACGCTTCCGTCCCGCCGGTCGATGCGCCGACGCAAATCACCATTTCCGTGGTCTTGGCCATAGCCCGGCCGGTGGGCGGCGGCAGGACCGCATCCGCGGTCAGCTTTGCCGAGGGACCGCTCATCGCGGCGCTGCGCCTGGCCCGGCCGATGACGCGGGCGTGCGCCGCGCTTTTGACCACCTCGCAGATCCGCATGCCGGCTTCCGCCAGGTGATCGGCAGCGCCGATCTTCGGCTTCAGGATCACGTCGACGGCGCCAGCTTCGAGAGCCTGCAGCAGCGTTTCCGATCCCTGTTCCGTGAGCGACGAGCACATCACGACCGGAATGGGGCGTTGCGCCATGAGCTTGCGCAGGAAGGTGATGCCGTCCATGCGCGGCATCTCGACGTCGAGGGTGATGACGTCCGGGATCTCCTCCTGGATCTTGCGGGCGGCCATGAACGGGTCCGATGCGGTGCCGATGACCTCGATGTCCGGATCGGCCTCGAGAACGCGGCTCAGTGTCTGCCGGACGCTGGCGGAATCATCGATGATGAGGACTCGGACTCTCTTGGCCATCAATCTGCGTCAGACCTTTTCGAAGACGGTGTTGGCCACCTGGCGGATCGGAAGGTCGAAGCCCGATACCGTCTCGGAATGCCCGATGAACAGATAGCCCCCCGGCACCAGGCAATCGATGAGGCGGGAGAGGACGCGGTGCTGCGTCGGCTTGTCGAAGTAGATCAGCACATTGCGGCAGAAGATGATGTGCATGGGGTCGCCGATGCCATAGCTCGGATCCATCAGGTTGAGGCGGGCGAAGCCCACCTTGGAGCGGAGAGCGGGATGGATGCGGACCTCGCGACGGTGCGCATCGAGCGGCGTCATGACATAACGCTCGCGCAGTTCCGGCGGAACGGGGGCGACCATGTCGGCGCTGTAGATGCCGCGGCGTGCGGTCTGCAGAACGTCGGTGCTGAGGTCGGTCGCCAGGATCGCATAGTCCTGCTGCGGGTTGCCGCCGGTGAAATCGTCGAGCACCATGGAGATGGTGTAGGGTTCGGCACCGGTCGAGCATGCCGAACTCCAGATGCGGAAACGGCGCAGGTCCCTGGCGGCCAGTTTCGGCAGGGCGTGATCCCGCAGGTAGTTGAAGTGGTTCGGCTCGCGGAAGAAGTCCGTCTTGTTGGTGGTGACGGCGTCGATCAGGAAGACCTTTTCCTGTTCAAGCCCATCATGCTTGAACAGGTAGTCGCAATAGTCATCGAAGCTGGAAATTCCGGTCGCCCGCAAGCGGCGACGCAGCCGACCTTCCAGCATGGTCATCTTGGTCGGCGGCATCTTGATGCCGCTGTAGTCATAGATGAAGCGCGCGAGCTGATCGAAGTTGCGTTTGCTGATATGGTCTTCGACGCAGGCAACGGTGGCGACTGCAGACATGCAAGGATTCCAGTCAGGTCAGGCGGCGTTACGGGCGGAGAGCAGGGCGGTATCGCCGCTCGACAGAAGCCGGGCGAGATCGACGATCACGACGAAGCCTTCATCGCGGCGGACGACGCCGGCAATGTAGTCCGAACTCCAGCGAACGCCGATCTCCGGGGCGGCCTCGATCTGGCTTTTGCGGAACGGGATGACCTCGAACACCCGGTCGGCGACCATGCCGAGCGAGAGCGTGCGGGATTCGAGCGGGATGTCGAGCACCAGGACGCGGGTGTTCGGTGTAGGCTCGGTCTTGGGAAGACCGAGCTTGAGCCTCAGATCGATGGTCGGCACGCCCTGGCCGCGCACGTCGCGCAGTCCGAGCAGATAGTCCGGTCCGTTGGGAATGCGGAAGAGATCCTCATAGTCGAGAATTTCGCGCACCACCTGGACCGGAACGGCAAAGACTTCCTTGCCGAGCGCGAAAGTCACAAACTGGGCTTCATCCGACATGCTGGCCATCATGCGCTCTCCTTGAATTCGCTGTCGGTTGCGTCGGGACCACCCATGCTGAGGTCGAGAGCGAAGCCCTTGACCCGCGCCTGCTGGGCGGCAACGCTGCTCGAAGCCTTCTGGACCGGGCGAACCGGCGCCTTGGCGACGGGGGCGGGGCGGGCGCCTGCAGCCGGTTTCGGCTGAATGCCGCGGGCGACATTGTCGACCTTGAAGAAGGCGATCGAGCTCTGCAGCTCTTCCGCCTGGGCGGCCAGTTCTTCCGAGGTCGCCGACATTTCTTCCGAGGCGCCGGCATTCTGCTGGGTCACCTTGTCGAGCTGCTGGATCGCCTCGTTGATCTGGGCAGCCCCGATGTCCTGCTC
>NZ_KI912496.1:110654-139001 GCF_000518785.1 Paenirhizobium selenitireducens ATCC BAA-1503
CGGAGCTGGCCGAGAGTTCCTGGCTACCCGACGAGACGTTGTCGGAGGCCGACAGCGCATCGGCGACAACGCCACGCAGGCGCTCCACCATGCTGGCAAGGGCGAGACCCAGCGTGTCCTTGTCGGACTGCGGCTTCGGCGTGACCATCAGATCGCCCTCGGCGATCTTCTCGGCGACGGTCGCCATTTCCTTCAGGTTTGACGTCATGCGATTGATCGTATCGACGAGGTCCTTGATCTCGTCATTGGTCTTCATCTCGACGTTCTGATCCAGATCGCCGATCGCCACGGCTTCGGCAACAGCCATGATCTTGCGCAGGCCGGCGCTGATGCCGAGCGCGATCCACAGAGCCGTGATGGCAGCCACCAGCGTGGCGATGACGGAGATCGCAATGAGAAGTGTGCGGGTCGTGGCGTAGTCGGAGTCGGTAGTGGCCTTGGCCTGCTGGAGGCGGTCACGGTTGATCTGCACGCCCTCTTCCAGTTTCTTGGTCAGGGCATTGGCGGCATCGCGGCCTTCGTTCGACGAGGATTGGGTCGCCGCTGCGGTGTTGCCGTTGCGGACGAGTTCCTGAATGCGGCTGTCGCTCGCTTCGAACTTGTCGACGTTCGAGCGCAACTCCTGCCAGAAGTCGCGGGTCGCTGCACTGGCGGTGGAGGCCATCTCTTCGAAGATCTGGCGGAATTCGGCGCGGCTCTCGTTGCTTGCTTCGATAAAGGTCTGCAACTCCTGAGGTGTCGTCGCCAGGATCATGTTCTTCTGGGCACGCACGGTCGCAAGGGAAATGGCATTCAATTGCTGCATGCGGTCGAGTCGCGCCACTGTGCCGTCGATGACCTCGTCCATGCCGGCCTTGGAATTGGCCAGGCTGAAAACGCCATAGCCGGCCGTGCCGACAAGCGTGAGGATGAGAAAGCCGAAGGCGATGGCGAGCTTGAGCTTGATGGTGAAACGCATGTTCCTGTGTCCCGGATGTGTGTCGGTGGATGGAGCGACGAGTGTTTGTCGCCGTGCTGGTGGCAAGCCGACGCTTCAAGGAAGGGAGGCGATCCATTCACCTCTTGCTTCGATGGCTTTCCGGCACTTGCGGTCCCAGCGCATACACACGCGGGTCCTGGCTACGGCGCCCCCTCAAGGGCGCCGCACAGTCTCATTCCTCCCGGAGAACGCCTCAGGCGCTCTCCTTGAATTCCCGGTCCGTAGCGTCCGGTCCACCCATGCTGAGGTCGAGAGCGAAGCCCTTGACCCGGGCCTGCTGGGCCGCAACGGTAGAGGTAGCCTGCCGCGGTGCCGGGCGGGCCTGGGCCTTTGCCGCGGGGGCGGATCGTGCGGCGGCGGCAGCCGGCTTCGGCTGAATGCCGCGGGCGGCCGTGTCGACCTTGAAGAAGGCGATCGAGCTCTGCAGTTCTTCCGCCTGGGCGGCCAGTTCTTCCGAGGTTGCCGACATTTCTTCCGAGGCGCCGGCATTCTGCTGGGTCACCTTGTCGAGCTGCTGGATCGCCTCGTTGATCTGGGCAGCCCCGATGTCCTGCTCGCGGCAGGCAGCCGAAATCTCGGCCACCAGTTCGGCGGTCTTGCGGATGTCCGGCACCAGCCGGTTCAGCATCTCGCCGGCATTCTGCGCCGACTGCACGGTCTCGCCGGACATGGCGCTGATTTCGGCTGCGGCCGACTGCGAGCGTTCGGCCAGCTTGCGCACTTCGGAGGCGACGACGGCAAAACCCTTGCCGTGTTCGCCGGCGCGGGCGGCTTCGACTGCAGCGTTCAAGGCGAGCAGGTCGGTCTGGCGGGCGATTTCCTGGACGATCGAGATCTTCTCGGCGATCGTGCGCATGGCGGCAACCGCGCGGTTGACGGCATCGCCGCTGGTCTCGGCATCCTTGGCCGACTGGCGGGCGATCTTTTCCGTCTGGGCGGCGTTGTCGGCGTTCTGCTTGATGTTGGCGGCCATCTGCTCCATCGAGGCGGAGGCCTCTTCGGCCGAGGCGGCCTGTTCGGTCGCGCCCTGGCTCAGCTGCTCGGAGCTGGCCGAGAGCTCCTGGCTACCCGACGAGACGTTGTCGGAGGCCGACAGCGCATCGGCGACAACGCCACGCAGGCGCTCCACCATGCTGTTGACGTAACCCAGCAGTTCGCCGATTTCGTCGCGGCTGGTAATGGCAGCCGTCCGGGTCAGGTCCCCTTCGGCAACATCGCGAACGACGTTGACCGCGCGACCGAGGCCACGGCTGATCGAAAGCGAGAGCCAGATTGCCGCACCGACGGCCAGAATGACTGCCACGCCGGCAACGCCCGTAAGCAATGTACGGGTGTCCTCGTAAAGGCTCTGATTGGTTTCCACGGCCGTGGAGAGTGCCTTCTCGTTGCGGTCCACGCTGGCGTAGGCCAGCTCGGAGATTTCCGGCAACATCTTGCGCAGTTCGCCGGTCGAGATTTCCTTGGCTGCGAGCATGTCGCCGGCCAGATGCAAGTCGTGCATCTTTCCGTTGAGAGACTTGAGCGTCTCGCCGAGCTCGATCGTACGCTGCCAGCTCACTCGTCCCGTCTCGGAGGCAATCGCTAGCGATTCGCCCGCATAGTTGAGAAGTGCGTCGATATGGCTATCGGCCAGCTTGTAGTACTTCTCGACGTCTTCGCGGGTCTCGGAAAGAAGCGCATTCTTCTGGGCGCGTACCGTTTCGGCCTGTTCCGTCGTCACGCGCAAGGCATATTCCAGGCGCTTGACGTTTCCTGTGACGAGTTGCTCAGCCGACGAATTGATCGTGCTCAGGCTCGTGATCCCATAGAGCGTGATGCCCACCAGCATCAGGATGATCGCCGCAAAGGCGATCGAAAGTTTCAATTTGATAGTCACGCGCATCTTACCCCTCTGAAGATCCGTTGGCTCAAGCCGCCGCTGAGACGTCTCGCTTTGCCGAGAAAATTTCGTTCAAGTTTGGAATGATCACAAAGTCCGCGCCCCGCTTGACGAGGCAGTCGATGTAGTCGGCGCGCCAGCGCATACCGATGCTCGGAGGGTTTTCCCGCGACGCCCGGTTGAGCGTCGTCACCTCGTGCACCTTGTCGGTGCGCACGCCCACCAGGGTGGGCTCGCCCTCTATGTCCAGCTCGGCAACGATGATCCGGCTGTCGATGGTCGGCTTCGTCGCCTCCATACCGAAGGCCAGCCGGATGTCGGCGAGCGGAATGACCTTGCCGCGGAAATTGATGACGCTGCCGACGAAGGGACGGGCGCCGGGGACTGCCGTTTCCGGCAGGAGGTCGAGGATTTCCTGCACCATCGTGGCGTCGAAGGCGAAGGTCTCGCCGGCGAGGTCGAAGGTCAGGACCTCGCGGTCATCCTTGTCGCCCCATTGAGCGGTGGTCTGCTGAGCTGCTGTCTGCATCATCCGGCCGCGCGCAACTGCGCCTCCTGTTGTTGTCCGGCCGCCACCAGGTGAGCGACATCCAGAATGAGTGCCACGCTGCCGTCGCCGAGGATGGTGGCGCCCGAGAAGGTCGCCACGTCGTGGTGCAGCTTGGAGAGCGATTTGATCACCGTCTGGTGATCTCCGATGATCTGGTCGACGACGAGGCCGACCCGCTCCGAGCCGGTGGAGATCACGACGATCTTCTGGAACGGATCCGGCTGAGTTCGGGTGTTGAAGAGTTCCCTCAACCGGATGAACGGGACGAGGCTGTCACGCAGCGAGATGAAGCTGCGGCCGCGCGAGCGCAGGTCATCTTCGGGCGAGAGCTCCAGGCATTCCTCGACCGCCGAGAGCGGGATGACGTAGGCGCCGGTGCCGACGCGCACCAGCAGGCCGTCGATGATGGCGAGCGTCAGGGGGATGCGAAGGGCGATTTCCGAGCCGTTGCCGGGCGCGCTGCTGACTTCGATCGCGCCACGCAGGGCCTCGACGGTCTTCTTGACGACGTCCATGCCGACGCCGCGGCCGGAAAGATTGGTGATCTGCTGGGCGGTGGAGAATCCCGGCTGGAAGATCAGCTGCAGCAGTTCCTGGTCGCTGAGCGATGCGCCCGGCTGGATGAGGCCCGAGGACTCGGCCTTGGCGCGCACCCTCTCGCGGTTGATGCCGCGGCCATCGTCCTTGACGGTGATGATCACTTCGCCGCCCGACTGGCGCGCCGACAGACGCACGTGGCCCGCTTCCGGCTTGCCGGCGGCGCGGCGCTCGTCCGGGGTTTCAAGGCCATGGTCGATCGAATTGCGCACCAGATGAACCAAGGGATCGGCGAGGCGATCGATGACGGTCTTGTCGACCTCGGTGTTTTCGCCTTCGGTCTCCAGCTCGATCACCTTGCCCGTCTCGCGCGACAGGTCGTGCACCAGGCGGCGGAAGCGGCCGAACAGGCTGGCGACCGGCATCATGCGCAGGACCATCATCGTGTCGCGCAATTCGCCCGACAGCCGTTCGATGTCTTCCGACACGGCGCGAAGCTGGATCTCGATGCTGGCATCGGCAAGCTGGGAAAGGCGCGACTGGGCAATCACCAGTTCACCGACGCGGTCCATCAACTCGTCGAGACGCTCGGCCGGGACGCGAACGTTTTCGGAGGCCTTTGCCTGCTTCTGGTCGGTCGCTGCGGCTTGAGGCGCCGGAGCGGCTGCGGGCGTCGTGGCCTTCGCCGCGGTTTCCACGGCCGGTGCGGTTACGGTCTCGACGGCAATCTCGACCGCCGGCTTCGTCTCGCGAAGGATCGGTTCGATCGACAGTTCCATCTCGTCCATGACGAAGATGAACACGTCCTCGATGGCCGCGCGGTCGGCCCCGGTCAGCAGTTCGACGGTCCATCCGAGATGGATGTCGGACGGATTGAGGCTGTCGAGCGGCGGCAGCTTGGTCCTGTCGACCGTGATACGGCAGTCGCCGAGATCGCGCAGCTCATCGAGCAGGCCGAGAGGGTTGGTGCCGTTGGCCATGGCATTGGCCGGAAGCCGGAAGCGCACCGTCCAGCCGGCACGATCGCCGCCGTCCTGCCTGGCGGGCACCGGTGCTTCCGGTTTGGCCGAGGAGACGACAGTCGCGTTGTCGCTGCCATTGACTGCTGCGTGGAGCAAGACGAGCAAGGTGCTGCTCGTGTCCTCGTGGTCGCCGTGCGGTGTCTCGATCAGGGCCCGCATGTGGTCCTGGGCGGCGAGCACGGCCGCGACCAGTTCCTGGGTCGCGGGAACGTCGCCCTTGCGGACGCGGTCGAAGGCGGTCTCGCAATGATGGGTAAAGGCCGCAAGGGCATCGAAGCCGAACATGGCGCCTGAGCCCTTGAGCGTGTGAAGGCCGCGGAAGACCGCGTCGATCTGATCCTTGTCGTCGAGCCTGTGGGTCAGGTCGAGAAGGCCGATCTCGATCTGCTCGAGAAGTTCGGCCGCCTCCGTGAGAAAGACGGCAATCGGATCGGTGTCGCTCATTTGCCGAGGACTTTCCTGGTGATCTTGACGAGGTTTTCCGGATCGAAGGGTTTGGTCAGCCATCCGGTGGCGCCGGCGGCCTTGGCCTGGCTCTTGATCTCGCCGTCGGATTCGGTGGTGAGGAAGATGACCGGCACGCCGGTATGGGCCGGCATCTTGCGCAGTTCCCGGATCATGGTCAGTCCGTCCATGTTCGGCATGTTCAGGTCGGTGACGATCAGGTCGAACGCGCCCGTGGACAGCTTGGCGATGCCATCGGCACCGTCGACTGCTTCGGTCACCGTGTAGCCGGCATTCGACAGCGCGATCTTCGTGGTCATGCGAATGCTGGCCGAATCGTCAACGGTCAGGATGTGTGCGCTCATTGGACGGATCCCTTGTGAAGCCAGAACTGTGCGTCCTCATGCGACGCGTTTTCGATGAAGCCGGCCCGCCCGAGTACGCCCAGCAGCGGGCCGCTGGCTGGTTGCGCCAGCGTCAGTGCCTTGCCGTGCGCGCCGGCATAAAGACGTGCCGACTCCACGAGCTGAACGAAACTGAGATCCACCTCGGGTTCGCCGGGGAGGTCGAGCACGACAGGTTTCGTGCCGGACAGTGCGGTCAGTATTTCGGGATAAAACTTGGAGATATTTCGAATATTCGTAGCGTCTTCTAATTTAACTACAATAGAGTCGAGGTCGCCGTTTAACATTACTTCGAATCATCCACAGAGGAGCCGATATATGTCAAAATATTGGCGTTTGCAGATTAATAGATCGTAAAAATACTTAGCGACTTCATGCACCCCAAAACGGGTGTGCAAGATCGACACTCGCAACGGTGGCATTGCGTTAACTAAGTGAGTGCCAATTTTCGCATTTTTATCATGCTGTTAATGGCCATCGCGCTAGGTGTGCTGCGAACGCGATTGCTGAACGGTGAACGAGACGCCCCCTTCAATAGTGAGGGGAAAATGAAGGGCGTCCTGGAGGCCGGAAGTAAAACGTTTCGAAAAGATAATTTAGATAAAGACAAAAAGACTCTCGAAAACGGAGAAAAAAGTGTCGAGGAATCAAGCAACGGCCTTCGCCACAAGCCTCACCCCCGCAGACGGTCTCGCCGCGGGGCTCGAGAATGCCCGGTCCCGGATCGAGACGCGCTTCCTCGAAGGAGGCACCGTCCTGCTCGGGGTCCTCGATTCCGTTTCGAAGATGATCGATACGCTCGATACCATGATGGTTTCGCTGAACGGCGAGGCGGCAGAGCGCACCCGGGCCGACCTTGCCCGCATCATGGCGAAGCTGACCGAGCTGCCCCGCCTCGAAGAAGAACGCCAGCACAGCCTGTCGAAGATCGGCGACATAGAGCATTCGCTCGTCGAAGAGGTCGGGCGCATGCGCGAGACGCTGCGCTATCTGCGCACCTTCGCGCTGACTGCGAAGATCACCGGCGCCGGCGTCAGCGAGTTTGCCGGCTTTGCCGAGGAGATCATCGATCGCATCCGCTACGGCAGCGATCAGGTCGAGAGCTTTGCTGCAAAACTCCTCGAGCTTTCGGTTCAGCTCAAGCCGGCCGCCGCGCGCGGCCAGCAGATCCTCACCAGCTACCGCGATCTCGTACCGAATATCGCCGCAGAACTCGCGCGTGGGGCCGGTCAGTTGACGGAGCACCACAACCAGCTTGCCGTTGCGGCGAAGTCGGTGCGAAAGCTTGCCGGCGCCGTCCAGGCGAAACTGGCGACCGTTCTTTCGGCCATGCAGGTCGGCGACATCACCCGCCAGCGCATCGAGCACTGCCAGTCGAGCCTTTCCCTCATCGACGACTATCTCGACAGCGCCGCGGGCCAGGCGCTCGACGCCGGACAGCGCTCGCGTCTTCGCGCCTGCGTGCTGACGCTGGTGCACCGCCAGCTCGACCAGACGCGCGCCGACTTCCGCCGGGATACCGCCAAGATCGTCTCCACGGTCGGCAGCTTCAACAAGGATATCTCCGCAATCCTGTCCCTGCGGCAGGGCATGAACGATGACGAGGGAACCGGCAATAGCCTGATCCGCCAGCTGGAAAGCAATATCGCCAGTGCGCAGGGCGTGGTGCAGACCGTGACGGCGACTGCCACCGAGTCCGATGCGCTGAGCCGCAGCACGGGCGTGATCGTGCGCGAACTGCTGGACGGGATCGAGATCGTCCGGGTGGTGCGAACCGACATCCAGTACATGGCGCTGAACACGAACCTGCGCTGTAGCCGGATCGGCGAGGAGGGCCGGGCGATCAATGTCGTGACCGCGGAGCTTCGCGTCTTCGCCGGCCAGATGGACGACAGCGCGGAGAGCATTCTCGGGCGGCTCCAGGAACTCGGCGTCTGCGCCGAGGCCCTGGCCGGTGGAGCGGACGTCACCGGAGATACCGAAATCGGCCTCTACCAGCAGCTGGCGGTGGCGCTCGACGACATCCGCCAGGCGGCGGACCGCATGGAGGCAAGCCTGACGGCTGTCGACCAGCAGGGTCGCGCCGCGGTCCAGCACATGGAAACGACCATCGCCAAGCTCGACTTCCAGGCGGAACTGGGCGACATCCTCGACCACTGTGCCGAACTCATTGCCGAGCAGAGGCCGGCGAGCCTGCCTGATACCTCCGACCTGCACGGGCCGATGGGCGAAGTCGGTTCCGGCATCGGGCGGCTCTATACCATGGCCGCCGAGCGGGAACTTCATGTCAAGATCTTCGGGGCTTCGCCGGCACCTGCCGTCAGCCTGGCTGCAGCCGAGACCTCGGCAGCACCGGCATCCGATGAAGAACTCTTCGACGAAGCGCTTTTCTAGGGCGCTGCGCCGACGCGGCGCACTGCCGGTATTACGCGGCCGGTCCTTGACATGGTAACCGTGACAAATGCCGGCTGCGACATCGTCTCCGGCGCCGGCGGTGGCATATCCGTTGCGCGGGCGGCCTCTTCGCCTGTATGGGTCAGCGAGTTTCGCTGATGACGCGCCGCGCGCGATCAGCGGCACGCCCTATCGAGGCTCCGGGAGGACAGAATGCAGATTGCCATCGTTACCGTGTCGGACCGCGCCAGCCGCGGGCAGTACGAGGATCTGAGCGGGCCGGCGATCGAGGACTGGCTGAAGGAGGTCATCACCTCGCCCTACGAGACCATCAAGCGGATTATCCCGGATGGTCTCGCATCGGTCCGGGACGAACTGATCGCGCTCTGCGACGAAAGCCAGGTCGACCTGATCCTCACCACCGGCGGAACCGGGCCGGCACCCCGCGACGAGACGCCGGAGGCCATGCGCGAGGTTCTTGTCAAGGAACTGCCGGGTTTCGGCGAACAGCTCCGGCGCGCCAGCCTCGAACAGACGCCGACCGCCATCCTGTCGCGCCAGACGGCCGGCACGCGCGGCAAGACGCTGATCATCAACCTGCCGGGCAAGCCGAGCTCGATCCGTTTCAGCCTCGACACGATCTTTGCCGCCGTGCCCTATTGCCTCGACCTGATCGGCGCCGGCCGCATCGAAACCGATCCCGCCCGCATCAAGGCTTTTCGCCCGACTTCCTGACATTGCAGCCCGAGGACGGCGACGCATCGCCGCCGTCATCCGGCCAGGCTCTGCATATAGGCGCGCCAGCCGCGATGCGCCGTGATGTCCTCGGCGCCGGTCAGGGCGACCGGTTCGACGAGAAAACCCTTGGCTGAGGTGCCGTCCGAAAGCTCGATCGTGCCGATGCCGAGCGGCGAGGGGATGGCGGCGACGAAGCGGCCGAAGGCATCCGGCGTCAACTGCCAGACTTCGACCTCGATCATCGCGCCGTCGTCGCCGCTACTGCGGATCAGGCCGGGTTTGGGTGGCCTGGTTCCGGCGAGCGCATGAAGCCGGTAGGTTTCGGCGGTCCGCGTCGCGCGCGAAAACCGCGCGTCGAGATCGCGGAGCTGGCTGTTGAGAGGCATGCCGGAGAGATGCGCACCGACCACGACGAGATCGATCAGATCCTCTCCGGTTTCCACGGCTGGGACCGCGCGATCCGGAAGCGTCCAGTTCGTGGCGCCGAGCGTCAGGCCGCTGGCGGCATGCAGGTCGGCGGCGAGCGAGGCCGTCAGTCCGTCCTTGCCGAAACCGGCGAGCAGCGTCACGCTGGCCGGCAGCCCGTCGCTGCGCTTTCCGGTCGGCACGGCGATGCCACACATGTCGAGCAGGTTGACGAAATTGGTATAGGTGCCGAGACGCGAGTTCTCGCGGATCGGCTCGGCTTCCAGATCCTCGACCGTGTAGTGCGTCGGCGCGGTCGGCACGCAGATCAGGTCGACCGAAGTGATCACCGGGGCGAGCTTTCGCTTCAGCGCTTGCAGTGCATAGAGGCCGTTGAAGGCATCGGCTGCCGAGAGGTTCTTTGCCCCGCCATAGATCTTGCGCGTCACCGGATGGAAGCTTGCCTCATGGGCGTCGAAGAAATCCCTGACTGCCGCATAGCGCTCGGCCACCCAGGCGCCCTCGTAGAGCAGGTTGGCGGTCGCGTAGAAGTCGGCAAAGGGCAGGTCGACGAGCTTGTGGCCCATGCCGGCCAGTGTGGAGAGCGTCTTTTCATAGGCCGCTTCCATCACGGTATCGCCGAAGAACTGGCGGTCAGCCTTTGCCGGAACGCCGATGGTCAGCACGGGCGGGGCGGTACCGTATCCCTCGGCACCCACTGTGCGGGAATAGGCATCGCTCTCGTCTGGTTTGGCTGCGACGGAAAAGACCCGCCAGGCATCGTCGACGGTCAGCGCGAAGATTGAGACGCAGTCGAGCGTGCGGCAGGCGGGAATGACACCGGTCGTCGAGAGCGCGCCGACGCTCGGTTTCAGCCCGACGATGTTGTTGAGTCCGGCGGGAATGCGCCCCGATCCGGCCGTATCGGTGCCGAGCGCGAAGCTGACGATGCCCTGGGCAGCGGCGACCGCCGAGCCGGAACTCGATCCGCCCGGCACGAGCCTCGGGTCGATGGCATTGCGCGGGGCGGGGAAGGGCGTGCGCACGCCGACAAGGCCGGTGGCGAACTGGTCGAGATTGGTCTTGCCGATCACCAGCGCACCGGCTGCCTTCAACAGCCGCACGGCCGTCGCGTCCTTCTCGGGCAGGTAGGCATAGTCCGGGCAGGCGGCGGTGGTCAGCATGCCGGCAACGTCGATATTGTCCTTCACCGCGAAGGGAATGCCCCAGAGCGGCTTGGCGATCGGATCGAACGCGCCGAGCGCCTCCGCCTCCGCCATCAGCGAGGTCTTGTTGGCCAGATGCAGGAAAATGCCGGGGTCGTCGACGGCGGTGATCCGGGCGAAGACGAGGTCGATCATTGCTTCCGCCGTCCAGCCCGTGCGGTAGGCCGCGTGCAGCGAGGCGATATCGAAGGCTTGGGTATCGGTCATCACAGATTCCCTTCGAGTATGGTCACGGGCCGGTCCCACTGGATCAGCACGACGCAGCCGGTCTCGCTCCAGACGGAGTGTTCGGTGCCGGTGGCGTTGACGACCAGCGAGCCGGTGCCGTAGTCGCCGGCCTCGTCGGACTGGCTGCCGTCCAGGACGAAGATGGTTTCGAGGCCCTCATGGCGGTGAAGCGGCACCGACGCGCCGGCATCGTATTTGAGAAGCGCGACGCCCGGTTGGTCGTCGTCGAAGGGTCTGATCCAGTGGATCGTGACACCGTCACGAAAGGGTCTGAAATCCAGCTCTTTCCAGCCGCCGGACGTCAGGTTTTCACGCATTGCATCAGGCACAGGCTATTCCTTCCAGTAGATCGTCGAGATGGGCGGTCCAGCCGACGATCGCGCCTTGGGCGCGGATCATCTCGATGGCTGCGGCCTTGAATTGGGGAAAATAGCTCTCCGTGGCTTCCTCGACGAGCAGGCATTCGTAACCGCGATCGTTTGCCTCGCGCATGGTCGTCTGGACGCACACCTCGGTGGTGACGCCGGCAAAGACGAGTTGGCTGATGCCACGTTGCTTCAGGATCTCGCCGAGCGGCGTGGCGTAGAAGGCGCCCTTGCCTGGTTTCTCGATGACGATCTCGCCGTCAATCGGTGCCAGCTCGGCAAGGATCGCCGTACCGGGTTCGCCGGCGATCAGGATGCGACCCATGGGTCCTTCGTCGCCGATGCGGAGCGAAGGATTGCCGCGGTCGCGCTTGGCGGGCGGCAGGTCGGAGAGGTCCGGCCGGTGGCACTCCATGGTGTGGATCACCGGCAGCCCGGCTTCGCGAAAGCCCTCGATCAGCCGCTTGACGTCGGGCACGATCTTTCCCACCCGGGCGACGTCGTTGCCGAGGCTCGCGCCGAAACCGCCGGCTTCGGCAAAATCGCGCTGCATGTCGATGACGACCAGCGCCACGGCGTGGCGCCTCAAGGGGAAGGCGAAGGGTTGTGCGACAATGTCGGCCATCAGTGATGCCCTGCCATATGGGCGCCGATGACGGAAATATCCGCCTCGCGCGCCGGAGTGTCGTAGACCAGCTTGCCGTCCGACATCACCATGATGCGGTCGGACATTTCCATCAGTTCGTCGAGATCCTCAGAAATCAGCAGAACGGCCGTGCCGGCATTGCGCGCCTTCATGATGCGGGCGCGGATTTCCGCCACGGCGGAGAAATCAAGCCCGAAGCAGGGATTGGCGACGATCAAGAGGTCGACCGCGCCGGTGAGTTCGCGGGCGAGCACGGCGCGCTGCACATTGCCGCCGGAGAGCGATGCGATCGGCGAAGCGGGGGAGGCGGTCTTGACCTTGAAGTCGGAAATCAGCGCCGCACCCCGCTTGCGCATGGACCTGCCGTCGAGCCAGGTGGCATTGCCGCCGGCCTTCTTCACGTCGAAGGTGCGGAAAGCGAGGTTTTCCGTCACCGTCATGCGCGGCGCGCAGGCATTGGCGAGCGGTTCCTCGGGAATGAAGCGCACATTGTTCTCCCGCGTCTCGGCCCGCGTCGCGCCATAGCGTTTTCCCTTGATGATGACTTCGCCCGCCTCGGTCGGCCGTTGGCCGGCCAGCACTTCGGCCAGTTCCTTCTGGCCGTTGCCGGAAATGCCGGCAATGCCGACGATCTCGCCGGCGTGCACGACGAGATTGTCTATGTCGATCGTCTTCAGGCCGGTGCGGTCCGGCGCGCGGACGTTTTCGATGGCGAGGATGGGGACCGCATCGTTGGCGACCGGCAGGCGCGTGTCGAGTTCGGCCAGCTTGACGTCGCCGATCATCATCGCCGCCATGTCCTTCGTCGATAGCTCGGACACCTTGCCGCCGCCCATAAGCCTGCCGCGGCGGAGAACGGAGACGGCATCGACGAACTTCGTCACCTCGTGGAACTTGTGGCTGATCATCAGCACGGTGAGCTCGCCGCGTTCCGTCATGGCGCGCACGAGGCCGAGCATGTCGTCGGCCTCTGCCGGAGTGAGCACCGAGGTCGGTTCGTCGAGGACGAGAAAGCGGCGGCCGAGATAGAGCTGCTTGATGATTTCGAGCTTCTGCTTTTCGCCGGCCGCAAGCTCGCTGACGGGCCGGTTGAGCGGAATGTCGAAGGGCATGGTTTCCATGAAGGCGGACAGCCCCTGGCGCTCCTTTGCCCAGTTGATCACCGCGGGCACCTCCGTCCGGCTGATCACCAGGTTCTCCGCGCCGGTCAGCGACGGGACGAGGGTGAAATGCTGGTAGACCATGCCGAGACCGTGGGCGGCCGCATCGCGGGGCGAGGCAATGGCCACTTCCCGGTCGTCCACCTGCAACTGCCCGGATGTCTGGCGGTAGAAGCCCATGATGCATTTGACCAGCGTCGACTTGCCGGCGCCGTTTTCTCCGAGAAGCGCGTGGAACGAGCCCGGCGCGACCTTGATCGACACCTGGTCGAGCGCGGTGAAGGAACCGAAGCGCATGGTCATGTCCACCGTCTCGATGCCGACGGCGGGGATCGCCTTGTGCGGAGGGATTTCGCCGACGATCATGGCAACTGCCTCACGAGCGTTTCGGAGTTGGAGACGGAGCCGAACACGCCGCCCTGCATCTTGACCATCTTGATCGCCGCGAGGTGGTTGCCGTAGTCGGTCGCGCCGCAGCAATCCTCCAGCAGCAGGCATTCGAAGCCGCGGTCGTTGGCCTCGCGCATGGTGGTGGACACGCAGACATCGGTGGTGATGCCGGTCAGGATGATGTTCTCGATGCGTTTCTGGTTGAGGATCAGTTCGAGATCGGTGGCGCAGAACGAGCCCTTGCCGGGCTTGTCGATGATGACCTCGCCGTCGATCGGATAGAGCTCCTCGATGATGTCCCAGCCCGGCTCGCCACGCACGAGGATCCGGCCGCAGGGGCCTGGGTCGCCGATGCCGGCATGGATGCGCTGCGAGCGCCAGCGTTTGTTGGCCGGCAGGTCGGCGAGGTCCGGCCGATGGCCCTCGCGCGTGTGGATGATGTGGTAGCCCTTGGCCCGCATGGCGGCCAGCACACGCTTGATCGGCTCGATCGGTGCCCGCACCAGCGCGAGGTCGTAGCCCATATGATCGACATAACCGCCGGGGCCGCAGAAATCCGTCTGCATGTCGATGATGATGAGGGCCGTGTTGTCGGGCCGGAGCTTGCCGTTGTAGGGCCAGTTGTAGGGATCGGCGTCGATGTAGCTGAGGTCGGACGCGGCCGGGGCGATGGAGGCGAGGCTGTTCACGTCGGTGCTCCTATTTGACGAGGGAGAGGGCGCCGGGCATGCCGGCGAGCGGTCGGGTCGGGGAGGACGTGGCGATCATGATGATCAGCGTCATCACGTAGGGTGCGGCGTAGAAGAGATAGTAGCCCTGGCTGACGCCGACCGACTGCAGGGCAGGTCCTAGCGCGCCGGCGCCGCCGAACAGGAGCGAGGCGAGGAAGCAGCCGATCGGATTCCAGCGGGCGAAGATCACCAGTGCGACGGCCATCAGGCCTTGCCCTGAGGAAATGCCTTCGTTCCACGAGCCGGGATAGAAGAGTGACAGATAGGCGCCGCCGATGGCGGCAAGCGCGCCGCCGGCGGCAGTGGCGACGAGGCGGATCGTATCCGGATTGAGCCCCATGGCACGCGCCGCATCCGAGCTATCGCCGACCACCCGGAGGATCAGGCCGGTGCGGGTGTTCTTCAGCGCCCACCAGAGGAAGACCGCAAGCGCCGCCCCGATCAGGAAGAGCACGTTGATGTTCAGCGCCGACTGCACCTGCGGCAGGCTCGACCAGTTGCCAAGCGCGATCGACGGCAGCTTGGGTGCCGAGGGCTGGATGAAGGGCTTACCGAGGAAGAAGGCGAGGCCCAGGCCGAACTGCATCATGGCGATGCCGATGGCAATGTCGTTGACCTTGGGAAACTTGCAGATGAAGCCATGAATGAGGCCGAACAGGGCGCCGGTGGCCATGGCCGCCAGGACGCCGAGCCATGGCGAGCCGGATATGACGGCGGCCGCATAGGCGCTCATCGCGCCGAAGACCAGCGTGCCCTCGAGGCCGAGATTGATGCGGCCCGAACGCTCGGTGATGGTCTCGCCGAGGCTGACGAAGATGAACGGGGTGGAGACACGGATCGCACCGGCCAGTACCGCGAGCGGCACGCCCCAGAAGCCCAAAGCTGTGTCGTCCATCACGCGCTCCTTTTCCACAGATCGGGGTTGAAGGCCTTGAAGCGGCCGTAGAGCGTCTCGCAAAACAGGATGACGACGAAGAGCGTGCCCTGAAGCACGAGAACCGTCGCATCCGGCAGGCCCATGCGGCGCTGGATCAGCCCGCCCGAGGCATCGATGCCGCCGAGCAGGATGGCGACCGGAATGATCGCCAGCGGATTGTGGCGGGCGAGGAATGCGACGAGGATGCCGGCATAACCATAGCCGGCGATCAGCGCGCCGTTGGCGCTGCCCTGCACGGCGGCGACCTCGATCGTGCCGGCGAGGCCGGCAAAGGCGCCGGCGAGCGCCGTCAGCCCGACCACCAGCCGGCCGACCGGAAGACCCTGGATCTGGGCGGCGCGGACATTGCCGCCGGCCACCCGGGCGGCAAAGCCGAAGCTCGTCCGCTCGATCAGGATCCACGATCCGATGCAGGCCAGAACCCCGATCACCAGACCCCAATGCACGTCCATGCCGGGGATCTTGCCGAGCATGAATTCCGGCGGAAGCTGGACGGTCGAGGGTTTGTTGAGGCTCGCCGGATCCCGCAGCGGACCTTCGATCAGGTGGTTCATCAGGGCGATGGCGATGTAGGAGAGCAGCAGCGAGGCAATGGTCTCGTTGACGCCGCGATAGTGGCGCAGGAAACCGGCTAGCCCGATCCAGATGCCGCCGATCACCATGCCGGCGATCGCCATCAGCATCCAGGCGAGGAGCGGCGGGGCGGCTCCGATCAGCGGTACGGCGATTGCGGCGCCTGCCAGGCCGCCCAGCACGACCGCCCCTTCCGCGCCGATGACGACGAGGCCGAGGCGGGCGGGAAGCGCGACACAAAGGGCCGTCAGCAGGAGCGGCGCTGCCCGGCTCAGCGAGTTCTGGATGGAAAACCAGCTGCCGAAGCCGCCGGCATACATCAGCTGGAAGAGCTGAAGCGGCGACTTGCCAATCGCGGCAATGAACACGGAAAACAGCGCCAGTCCGACGACGACGGCAAAAAGCGCGATCGCCACCGGCTCGGCCCGGCGCGCCAGGCCTTCAAGGAGAGGCCGGAGGTGTCCGGCCCGCCCGGTGAACGGCGGCAGTGTTGGCATGTTGGCTTCGATGGTCATGACGCCGCCGCTCCGTTCAGGTTACGAGGTCGAGCCGACGACGCCTTCGACGAGATAGTCCATGCTTTCGAGCTCGATCGCATCCTCGGGGAAGGACTTGCCCTCGGCGACGACGACATTGCCCTTGTTGTCCTTGATGCCGCCCTTGAACACCGAGAAGCCGCCGGCCATGATTTCGCCAAGCGTCGTTTCGAACTGCTTGCGGCCGGCTTCAGGAACGGCCGGACCGAGCGGGCTCATCTTGACGAAGCCGTCCTTGAGGCCGCCACGGACGAAATTGCCGAGCTTTTCGCCCGCCTGAGCCTTCTTCACGAAGTCGGTGTAGACATTGCCCCAGGCCCATTCGGCGCCCGTGAGGTATTTCTCCGGCGCGAGCGGGCTCTGGTTGGCGTGGTAGCCGCAGACAAAGGCGCCGCGGCCGGCGGCCGTCTCGACCACGACCTTCGGGCTGTCGACATGGCAGGTGATGACATCGGCGCCCTGGTCGACAAGGGCATTCGTCGCTTCGGCCTCCTTGACGGCGAGCGACCATTCGCCGGTGAAGATCACCTGGCAGGTGATGGCCGGATCGACGGAACGGGCGCCGAGCAGGAAGGAATTGATGTTCTGCAGCACCTGCGGAATGGGCTTGGCGGCGACGAAGCCGATCTTCTTGCTCTTGGTGGCGTGGCCGGCGGCGATGCCGTTCAGATACTGGCCCTGGCCGATGTAGCCGAAATAGGAACCTGTGTTTTCCGGGTGGACGCCTTCCTTCCACATGCCGCCGCAATGGCGGAACTGCACGTCGGGGTATTTTTTCGCCATCTCCAGCATGTGGGGGTCGAAATAGCCGAACGAGGTGGGGAAGATCAGCGAGGCGCCGTCGAGGTTGATCATCGATTCCATGGTCTTTTGGACGTCGACGGTCTCGGGAACGTTCTCCTCCTCGATCACGGTCACGCCCGGCATGGCCTTGATCACGGCTGCGCCTTCGGCGTGAGCCTGGTTGTAGCCGTAGTCGTCCTTCGGGCCGACATAGATGAAGCCGACGGTAAGCGCCGCCTGCGCGGCGGCGGTCGAGCCGAGGAGACCGGGAGCAAGACCGGCCAGGGCGACGCCGGTGGCGGAGGATTTCAGAAAGCTGCGGCGGTTCATGCGAAGGAGTTTGGTCATGGGAATGCTCCTTGTGGCGGCAAAGGCCTGGTTCAAATGATCACAAGGAAAGTGTATGCAATCACCGTGCCAGAAATTAAATCATTGAAAAATATATGTTAAATTCGAAGCCCTGGAGTGCGACGCGCAAAGTGTATGCAGTTTTATGGCGGATATGGCCAATAAATCATCATTGTTTGAAAAATATGCGCCTGCTTCGAAGAAAATGCCGAAATGGCAGTGTGCTTCCGTTTCGACGACATGTCGAACGTCAGAAATGATAAGATAATCAGTTGCTAAGCTGTCAGGTTTGACTCGTTCGAAATTGCCATGCATCTGTATGCAGACGTGAAGAGAGCCGAGTCGCGCGTGAACACATCGAAGAAGAGAGAGATTGTCCGCACCGGCACGACCGTCGAGCAGATGGTGCGGGCCATCGCCGACATGATCGTGACCGGGCAGATGAAGCCCGGTGACAAACTGGACGAAATCTCGCTGGCGGGCCGCTTTGAAGTGTCACGAACCCCGGTGCGGGAGGCTCTTCGCGAGCTGTGCGCCATGGGGCTTGTCGACCGGCAGCCGAACCGCAGTGCGGAAGTCACCAATGTGACGGGCCACTATCTCTCCTCCATGTTCGAGGCCATGGCGGAGCTTGAAGGCATCTGCGCGCGGCTCGCAGCGGCGCGCATGACGGTCGATGAACGTCATGCGCTCGAGACGATGCACCGGGCATCCATGCGTCTCGTTCATTCCGGCAATGAAGAAGCCTATGCCGCGCACAACATGGATTTCCATACGCTGCTCTATCGCGGCGCTCACAATGATCACATCTATGATCTCGTGACCCAGACCCGCGCCCGCCTTGCGCCGTTCCGTCGCGCGCAGTTTCGCCTGCCGGGCCGGCTCAGCCGATCCTTCGAGGAGCACCAGGCGATCGTCTCGGCGATCCTCAAGGGCGACGCCACGGCTGCGGGCAAGGCCGCCTATTCCCACGTTTCGATCGTGCGGGATGCCAGCACGGTCTTTGCCTCGGAAGCAAAGGCCGTGTGATCCCGATACGCGGCGGACTCCCGCAGCCGTGCTGCGGGAGTCGATACCGGTCGTGGACGCCGGCAGGACAGGATCACATGTCCCGAACCTCGACATCGAGGAAGGGCGCATATTGCTGTGCGCCGAAGATGTCGGCGTCGCCCGGGCTACCGCTCGGGCGTATGCGCAGGATGGTGAACTTGATCGCATAGGCCGGATCGTATTCGACGAAGTCCGTGAGGCGGGCCTGGTCGATGCCGAGGATGGCGCAGACCGTCTGAGGCGTCAGGGCAGCGGATCGCTTCACCTTTTCATAGGTCTCCCGCTCGCGGAAGATGATGTCGAAGGTGATCTTGTCGGTCCCGGCATTCTTGCTGCGGATCGTCTTGGCGAGGTCGGAGAGTTTGGTCACGGTCATTGCGCAGCCTCGAGTTGTCCGTTGCCGATGATGGCGGTGTGGGTGGGGAAGAGCTCCAGCGGATCGCTGACAGCCATGGTGTGGTTGAGGGTCCAGCGGTAGGCGGGGCTCGCCTGCATGACCTCGTCGAGGACGAAGGAGACGCCGCCGGCGGTGCCTTTGACGTCGGGAAGGCGGGCGTAGAACAACTGGCGCGTGCCGGTGATCGTCACTTCCTCGGCCATTTCCTTCGTCGGCGCGACTCCCTGGACGACGATCATCAGTTCGTGGCCCGGCTTGTCCTTCAGCGGCTCCATGTCGCCCATGATGCCGTTGCGGCCGAAGACGTTGTAGTGCAGTTCCCAGCCGTCCGGGCCGAAGCGCTCGCGCACCTGGGTTCGCGCCCATTCGATCACCTCGTCGACATGGGCGATGGTGTAGGGGTCGCGAATGCCGGCCATGCCGACGAAGCGCTCGCCAAGCTTGCCGGAGCCTTCGAGCTTGACGCGGAAGTCGGTTGCGGGAACGAACTCCATGCCGGTGACGCGGGTGGTCTTTTCCGACACCTGTTCGTAGACGCAGTGGGTCATGTCGAGCATGCCGCCGGCGACATATTCGAAGAAGGGGTTGGAGCGCTCGTACATGGCATGGCCGGCAACCGAGGCGACGGTGCAACGCTGTTCCGGCGACATGGCCGTCACCTCGACCCAGTCCTCGGTGATCTCGCCGAGGACCGTTTCCTTGGCGCCGTAGGGCTCGGCGCAGAACGAGGCGCATTCCAGCACCTTGCCGAGATAGTAGGATTGGGCTTCGGGGAAGCCGCGGGCAAGGGCTGCGCAGGCAAAGACGGCGCTGTCGGAGGAACGACCGCCGATGATGACGTCGCAGCCCTGATCGAGCAGCGCCCGGAACGGATGGACGCCGGCCATGGCGACGACGCGTTCGGTGGCGTCGAGCTCCTCCTCCGTCAGCGCCGGACGGGCGTCGAGGCCTTGGATGGTCGAGCCGGAGCGGATCTTGGCGCGCACCAGCTCCTTGTCGACCTCGGAATAGAACCAGCCGATCCGGAAGGGCGGCAGGGCATGCTTGGCGGCGATCTCGCGGATCATCTCGACATACATGTCGACCCGGCTGTTGGTGCCGGTATCGCCGGCCGAACCGATGATCATCGGCACCCCGATGCGGCGCGAGGCCAGCAGCATTTCCTCGAGGTCATGCGCTTGCCAGGCCTTCGGACTGGCGCAGGTGTCGTTGCCGAGCGGCACCGGACCGATGTCGTCGCTGCCGCTGTCGGCCGCGATGAAGTCGGGGCCGGCATCGACACCGATGTGGAAACTCCTGGGTTTCAGCGGCGCAAAACCCAGATGCCCGTTGGGGCAGATGATCTTCATAGATCGCATGCACTTTCTCCATTGAAGAACGAAATCCGTCTTGTCCTGGTGAATGCATGCGCCGTGCCAACCGCGAACGGAACTTTAAGATGCTGTAATTGTTGAGAGAAAATAACGGACCTGGATCGGCCTCAAGGAGCTGCGCGAAACGCACGCGGCGTGTCGCGCAATGCGCGCCGCCTCAATCGGTGATGAGTCCGAGCTTGATCATCTGGTGACGCATGGCGTGCCGACTGATCTTCAAGCTGGCGGCGGCGCTTTGCAGATTGCCGCCGGCTGCGGCAAGCGCTGCCTCGATGAGCTTCTTTTGGTAATGTGCCGTGGCATCGTGGAAACCGAGCAAAAGCTCGTCGGAGCCGGGCTGGCTGCGGGCAAGGGAGGAGACGCCCGCGGCCTTCGCCTTCACCGTGCGCAGGATGCGGTCGGGCAGATGCCGAGGCAGGATCACGTCGTCGTCTTCGAGGATGAAGATGCGCTCGATCAGGTTTTCCAGTTCGCGGACATTGCCGGGCCAGGGATACTGCAGGAAGATCTGCTGGACCTCCTCGCTCAGGCCCGTGATGTTGCGCTTGTACTGGGCGTTGAACTTGTCGACGAAATGCTGTGACAGGATCAGGGCGTCGGAGGCGCGTTCCCTGAGCGCCGGCAGGTTGATCGCCACGACCTGCAGCCGGTAGTAGAGATCCTCGCGGAAGCGTCCGGAATTGACCTCGCCGAGCAGGATCTTGTTGGTCGCCGCGACAAGCCGGACGTCGACAGAGGTCGAGGTGACGGCGCCGACCCGGCGAAAACTCTGGGTGTCGAGGAAGCTCAAGAGCTTGGCCTGCAGCACGAGGTCCATCTCGCGGATCTCATCGAGAAAGACGGTGCCGTGATTTGCCATCTCGACGAGGCCGGCCTTCTTGACCTGGGCACCGGTGAAGGCGCCGCGCTCATGGCCGAACAGCTCCGATTCCAGAAGGCTCGAGGGGATGGCTGCGCAATTGATGTCGACGAACTCGCTGGCCGCGCGCGCCGACTGCTGGTGCAGCATGCGGGCGACCAGCCCTTTGCCGGTGCCGGTCTCGCCGTAGATGAGCACTGTGCGCGCGGGGCTCTTGGCGACGCGGGTAATCAGCTTCCGCAGGGCATCGATGCTCGCATGCTCGCCGATCAGATCGCGCTCGTAGTTCGCCATGGGCCGCCCTGGTTGAGACATGGCGATTATACGGGCATTTCGAACAACTGCCACTGCCCCGAACAGGGATTGCCCTCGAGAAAATGAAGGCTCGCCTTGTCGCAGCGGTAGATGACGGTCGAGATGGTCTGGGAATCATCGCGGACGGCATGCTGGCAGAGCGGGCCGACACCCGACCCGTCCTCCGCGTGGCTCGCCATCAGCGCCGCTGCTTGCGCTACATTCCAGCGTCGGTTCGGTATCAAACGCGACAGGAAGTCGAACCGGATCGATGAGTTCTCATCGATCCGGTCGCCATCCTTGAGAAGGTTGCAGCCCGCCATTTTCGCCGTCACGAAATGATTGGTCCGCCATGAAGCCGCCCCCCTCTCGATGCCGAATGTATCGGTGCCGAATTCGATTGCCGCGGTTGCCCCGCTGCGGTCGGCAAGCACCAGGTTTCCGCCGCCGGCATGGCGCCGCGCGGCGATGAATGCGACCGCCTCGTCGACCGTGCGGCACGTGGCGAGGATCCGGGTCATGGCGAAATAGCGCAGCCAGCCGACGCCGTGATGCCGGGTTCCGACATGATTGTCGACGAGTGCAAGGCCGGCCGCATTGATCCCGCTTGAATAGGCGCCGGGGCTGCCGGCGCTGCCGACGCAGATCATCCGGCCCGTCTCGATGTCCGGCCCTTCGTGCAGGAAGACACGCTGCACGCCGAGATGGGTGCCGGAAAAATCGCGGTTCTTGACCACGAGAGGCCCGTCCTCGCTGTCGCCCACCGCCCAGGTACTGCAGCCATCGGTATCGATTTCGGCGGCCGTCTTGAGGTCGCGCAGGATGGTGATGTGCTGGTGGACGAAGAGATCGTCCTCCATCAGGCCGAAACCGTCGGCAATGCCGGCGAGTTCCGCCATCGTGTCTGGATCATGCGCGCTGAGGAAAGCGCGTTGCGCCTCGATGTAGCGCAGGCCGTCGGCATCGAGCAGGCCGGCGGCGCTCGCCTGGTCGACGCGGCCGAGCACGGCGGTGCGGATCTGTTCGTCGCTCACGCCGGCCTTGGTCGCCTGGCCGAGCCCACGCTCGTAGGGGCTGCCGGACAGGAGAACCGGGGTGGCGGGCTTGGCATCGAAGGGCAACATCGCACTACCTCAGGATCGAGACATTGTCGTTTATCAGGTGACAGGATGCCGTATGGCCGTTGCCGAGCTCGTGGCGCGGCGGCGCCTCGACCCGGCACAGGTCGGTCGCCAGCGGACAACGCGTGTGGAACTTGCAGCCGGGCGGTGGCGATTGCGGCGATGGCAGGTCGCCGGTCAGCCGCACGCGCTGATGCTTGCCCGGATGATCGACATCGGGCACTGCCGACATCAGGCTCTGGGTATAGGGATGGCGCGGATTGGACAGAACCGTCTCGACCGGTCCCATCTCGACGATTTCTCCGAGATACATCACCGCTACCCGATCGCTCAGATAGCCGATGACCGAGATGTCGTGCGAGACGAACAGGTAGGTCAGCCCCATGTCGCGCTTGAGGCCGGTCAGCAATTCGATGATCTGCGCCTGGATCGACACGTCGAGGGCCGAGACCGGCTCGTCGCAGACGATGAACTGCGGATTGCTGATCAGTGCCCGGGCAATGCCGATGCGTTGCCGCTGGCCGCCGGAGAACTGGTGCGGGTAGCGGTCGAGGTGATTGGTCTTCAGCCCGACCTTGCCCATGATCGCCGCCACCTTGTCGCGCATCTCGCGCCGATTGGCGGCGAGACCGTGCAGCATCAGCGGCAGGCCGATGATGTCGGCGACGGTGCGGCGCGGATTGAGCGAGGCATAGGGATCCTGAAAGATGATCTGCATATGCCGGCGCATCGCCTTCAGGGCATCGGGCTTCAGCGCCGTGACCTCGGCCCCGTCGAAGACGACCTTGCCGGAGGTCGGTTCGTGCAGGCGCAGCAGCGCCCGCCCGAGCGTCGACTTTCCGCATCCGCTCTCGCCGATCAGGCCGAGCGTTTCGCCCCGCCGGACCTCGAAGGAGACGCCGTTGAGCGCGCGGATGTTGACCGGCGGCTTGCCGGTTGCCCAGGAAATCGGGCCTCGCCGGCCGCCATAGTGCTTCACCAGGTTTTCAACGGTGATCAGCGGCGTATTCAAAGTCTCGCTCATGCCTTGACCTCCGGCAGGCGGATGCAGCGCGCCCGGCGCAGTTCGCCGAGTTCGCGCATGTCGATCCTGTTCATGCAGGCGTCCAGGCGCTCGCTGCAGCGGGAATAAAAGCGGCATTGCGGCGGCAGGTCGATCAGGTCCGGCACCTGGCCCTCGATCGGCTTGATCTTCTGGCCGCGCAGGGAAAGCCGCGGGATGGATTGCAGCAGGCCCCGCGTATAGGGGTGCTGGGGGTTCTGGATCACCGAGGCGGTCGGGCCTTCCTCGACCACCTGGCCGGCATACATGACCATCACCCGATCGCAATATTCCGAGACCACGCCGAGATCGTGGGTGATCAGAACGACGCTCATGCCGAGACGCACGCGGATATCGGCGATCAGTTCGAGCACCTGGGCCTGGATCGTCACGTCGAGGGCCGTGGTCGGCTCGTCGGCGATCAGCAGCTTCGGCCGGCAGGCAAGCGCAATGGCGATCATGATCCGCTGCCGCATGCCGCCTGAAAACTCGTGCGGGTAGTATTTGAGGCGATCGCCGGCGGAGGCGATGCCGACGAGTTCCAGCATTTCGACCGCCTTGGCGCGTGCGGCCTTGCGCCGTGTCATGCGGCCTTCAGGAAGCGTCTCGTCATGGGCGTACAGCACTTCGAGGATCTGCTCGCCGACGGTCAGCGCCGGATTGAGCGCCGTCAGCGCATCCTGCATGGTCATGGCAATGTCGCGGCCGCGGATCTTGCGCATGTCCTGCGGCGACAATGCCCGCAGATCGCGGCCCTCGAAATGGATCGAGCCGCTGTCGATGCGGCCCGGCGCACGCACCAGCCCCATGACGGAGGAGAAGGTGACGCTCTTGCCGGAGCCGCTTTCACCGACGACACCGAGACATTCGCCCGGATTGACGGTGACATCGACACCATCGACGGCGAAGACCCGACCGGCACGCGTTTCGAACACGGTTCTGAGACCCTGGACCTGGAGGAGGGGAGTGGCGGGCATGGTCGTCATTCGTTGAACCTCGGATCGAAGGCGTCGCGCAGGCCCTGGCTTGCCACGTTGATCACCAGCACGAGCAGCAGGATGGCAAGGCCGGGGAAGGTCGAGACCCACCAGGCTTCGAGGATGAAGGCGCGGCCGTCGGCGACCATGGAGCCCCAGGAGGCGGTCGGCGGCTGAACGCCGAGGCCGAGGAAGGAGAGGCTGGCCTCGAGGATGATGACGTCGGCCATGCGGATGGTCGACACCACGATCACCGGCGACAGGATGTTCGGCATGATCTCGCGCAGCATGATGTGGAAGCGCGATGCGCCGATGGCGCGGGCGGCCTCGACATATTCGAGTTCGCGCACGGCAAGCGTTTCGCCGCGCACCACCCGGCAGGGAATGACCCATTCCTTGTAAGCCAACGCCAGGATGATGTTGAACAGGCCGGGCCCCATCATCGCCATCAGGCCGATGGCGAAGATCAGGTAGGGAAAGCCGAGCAGGATGTCGACGAGCCGCGAAATGGCGATGTCGACCCAGCCGCGCAGATAGCCGGCGGCGAGGCCCGCGACGATGCCGATCGTGGTGGCGACGAGGATGACCGCGGTGCCGATGAAGATCGAGATGCGCGAACCGTAGATGATGCGCGACAGGATATCGCGACCGAGCCCGTCGCAGCCGAGCAGATAGCTCCATTCACCGCCCGGCATCCAGCCCGGCGGTTGCAGGCGCCGGAAGAGATCGGTTTCGTTCGGGTCATGCGGGGCGATCCAGGGCGCGAAGATCGCCATCAGCACGAAGATCAGCACCAGCACGGCGCTGGCAAGAGCCAGACGGTTCTCGGCGAAGTTCTCCAGGTTGCGCTTGAACAGCGATTTGCCCTGATCGGCAGCCATTGCCGGCGCGGCGGCATCGTCGGCGACGGTCATAGTTTCACCCGTGGATTGAGCAGCGTGTAGAGTAGGTCGGCGACGAAGTTCACCAGCACGTAGGTCACGGCGTAGAACAGCACCGCTGCCTGGACGAGCGGGTAGTTGCGCACGAAGATGCTCTCGACCACGAGCCGGCCGAGACCGGGCCAGCCGAACACGGTCTCGACGATCATGTTGCCGCCGAGCAGCGAACCGGTTTCGAGGGCGGCCACCGAAACGGTCGGGATCAGCGCGTTCTTCAGCGCATGGCGGAAGAGGATGCGGCGACGGCTCAGGCCCTTGGCTTCGGCGAAGGCGACATAGTCCTGCCGCAGCACTTCGAGCATGGAGGTGCGGGTGACGCGTGTCAGGATGGCCGTCATCGGCAGGCCAAGGGTGATCGCCGGCAGCAGGATATGCGACAGCGCGTCCCAGAAGGCGTCGAGACGCCCGCGCAGCAATGTATCGACCAGCAGGAAATGGGTGATCGGCGCCACTTCGCTGTCGAAGCCGATCCGCCCGGAGACCGGCAGCAGCCGGAGCTGCACGGCAAAGAGCATCAGGAGCAGGATGCCGAACCAGAAACCGGGGAGCGACACGCCGAGCAGCGAACCGATCGTGGCGAAGCGGTCGATGATGGTGTTCTTCTTGATCGCCGCCATCACGCCGAGCGGAATGGAGGTGACAAGCGCGATGATCAGCGCGACGAGACTGAGCTCGATCGTTGCCGGCAGGCGCTCTACGATCACATCGAACACCGGTCGCCGGTGGAACAGGCTCATACCGAAGTCGCCGGTGACGGCGTTCTCGAGGAAGACCACGAAACGCTCGCCGATCGGCTTGTCGAGGCCGAGGTCCTGGCGGAGCGTCAGTTCTTCCGCCGGGGTGATCGGCTGGTCGCCGATCATGATTTCTACGGGATCTCCCGGCGTCAGCGCCATCATCAGGAAGACAATGGTGCTGACGCCCAGGAGAACGGGGACGAGCTGCAGAAGGCGCTCGACCAGTTTACCCAGTTGCATGGTTCGTTCCCGCCCTGTGCCGGTTATTCAACGCAGGCGTCGTGGAGGTTGATGCGGCTGTCGGCGCTCGGCTTCCAGCCCTTCAGACGCTTGGACACCCCATAGATATCCTTGGGAACCCAGAGATAGATATAGGGAAGGTCGGCGTTCACGATCGCTTCCGCCTTCTGGTAGAAGCTGGCGCGCTTGGCCGGATCGAGTTCGATCGCGCCCTGGTCAAGCAGGGTATCGACTTCCTTGTTGGAATAGCCGGAGGCGTTGCCGCGGCCCATCGTGTAGTGGGTGGGCACGAAGATGTCGAACGGATCGAGCGAGCCGTTACCCCACGAGGTGAAGTACATGTCGCCGTCGTTCTTGTCGTTCTTCGGGTCCCACTTGGCGTCGATCTGGGCGCTTTCGCCGACCGCGACCTTGGCGCGGATACCGGACTTGGCGAGAACCGAGGCGATTGCTTCGACAGTGTCCTTGTCGGCGCCTTCAGCGTCGATGGTGATGTCGATGCCGTCGGGGAAACCGGCTTCCGCCAGAAGCGCCTTGGCCTTTTCCGCATCATATTCGTGCTTCGGCAGGTCGGGCGTCGAGGCAAAGGCGGCCGGGCTCAGGATGCCTTCGATCGATACGGCGTTGCCGCCGAGGATCTTGTCGATGATCAGCTGCTTGTCGAGCGCATGCGCGACCGCCTGGCGAACCTTGATGTCATCGAACTTGTCGCCGTGCAGGTTGAGTGCGAGGAACACGCTGCGCGTGCCGTTAACCGTCATGACCGCGGTATTGGGGTTCTGCTCGACCTGGGCAATGGAAAACGGCGGCAGGCCGTTGATAATGTCGACATCGCCGGCAAGCAGGGCCGCGACGCGTGAGGCCGTTTCCGGGATCACCTTGAAGATGGCGCGGTCGACGCAGGCCTTGCCGACCGGAGCAATGTCTGGCGAGCCGCCATAATAGTCGTCAAAGCGTTCCATGATGATGGAATCGCCCTTGCGCCATTCGACCAATTTGAAGGGGCCCGCACCATTCTCAGCGGTCGCCATGCCGGTGGTGCCGACCTTTTCGACGAAGGCCTTGGAGACGAATTCCTGGAAAGGCAGCATGGCCGGGAGCAGCGGCCAGGGCTCATTGAGATTGATGCGGATCGTGTCGTCGCCGACGATCTCGATATCCTTAACGGGACCGAGCAGGCTCTTGCGCGGGCTGGTCTGGCCGTCGCCCATGGCGCCTTCGACCGTCAGGCGATCAAGGGTGAATTTGACGTCCTCGACGGTCAGATCCGAGCCGTCATGGAACTTGATGCCCTTACGGATCTTGAATTCGAAGGCGGTCGGCGACGTCTGCGTCCAGGACTGGGCGATCTCCGGAACGACCCTCATGTCCGGATCACGGGTCAGCAGTCCGTCATGCATGTTGCGGATGATCGTTTCCGTCTCGCGGTTGCGATGGTTGGCCGGGTCGAGCGTGAGCGCATCGGCGGTGAAGCCGACACGGATTTCCGACGCTGAAAGCGAGGCTGTCGGAAGCACCAGGGCGATCGCGGTGGTAATCAAAAGGCGCTGAAAGTTCCCCATTCTTATATCTCCTTGTTCGAGAAGAGCCGCGGTTTGTTTGTGTCCGCTGGTTCATTCCTTGGTTAGCAAGCCGCATGCCATCTTCCGGGAGCGGTAGAGGACTGAGAAAAAATCGATTTATATCAGTTGCTTGCGTCTTGCGCTCCGCGGCGCTCCCCGCACTTTAGGGCCGTCGCGCGTGAAGTGCACGCGTGATGTGTCAAATGTGCGCGATGACGGGGGCGTGCGCGGTGCTCCTGGCCAACACGCCTGTGCCAGCTTGTTTGCGCGCGCCGGGGCACGACGCCAAGCGGCCCGATCGGGTTGCCGATCGGGCCGCTTGAGTTTCGCCTGGGATGGGGGGAACCGGGGTGTCGCGCGGACTTGCGCCAGTCCCTGTCCGCCGCTCAGATATTGTACCAGATGCGTGGATTGTCGCCGGACTGGATCTTGACCCATCTGAGGTCGGTGTTTTTCCAGTTGCGGATGGCGGTTGTGCG
>NZ_JAEG01000015.1 GCF_000518785.1 Paenirhizobium selenitireducens ATCC BAA-1503
GCGGCGATGAAGCTGACGGTCGGCGTGTCGCGCAGATTGCGGGCAAAGCCGCCCGGGCCGGCAGCGGCCGAAGGATTGGCACTCATGAAGGCCGTCATGGCGACGACGGCAGTAGCAAGAAGTGTTTTCAGCATGTCTTCAATCCCCGTTCAACCATTGCCGCCTGCTTGCATGCAGGCTGTCCTTCGCGGAATTCATCCGTTGGGACAGAGATTAGCGGGGGTGTTTTGCAGTGCGCTTAAACGGATGCCGACAATTTTAGCGAATTGCCGGTTTTTCCCGTTTCGGCACGCAGAGCGATCCCTGTGATGTCGGATGCTCATCGAGCGTCGCCTTTGGACGAGAGGCCAACCTGGTTCACGAGCGCGCAGGCGCCACAGGAGCTGTTTTGCCTCTTTAGCTCAAAGTGTGAGCGATCTGACGAAAAATGCGGCGACCATTTTTGGTGGAATCACCAAATTTTGTCGAGTAATGCACGCAAATGATGCAAATAGCGATAATAGACTCGCGGATTCTTGAGTCTTTCCAAGGAGGATTCTCCTGGATTTTTGTCTGTCGCAATTATTTCTCATATAGGCAAAGTCATATTTAAGTCGATCGTCATTGTCGTGATAAAACGCGACTTGATATACGGATGCTATGTTGTATCACGGTAACAGTATTGTACTGTTGTTATGAATTTCTGTCGAATCGTGGCACAAAAGGCTTGCGCGCTGCGTGTTGATGATAGTTACATCAATTCAAATTTTAGGATGATCATATGCGCCCCACGTCGTCTAAGCTCACTGTCGTCGTAATTTCATCTCTTCTGGCGAGCTGCGCCGCGGTGCCAAATGCCGGCCCGTCATATCATGCCATCGAGGGTCAGGCGGCTGTGAAGCTGTCGACAAAGGACAAGAAGGTCGGCATCGACTATGTGCTGATCGACATCAACAAGACCATGCTGGGATACTTCCAGTCGGAGACGGTTTCGTCCCTCAAGGATGGCTTCGGTGGTGGCCGCGGCGGCGCGCCGACCATTCCGCTCGGTGTCGGCGATGCTGTCGAAGTCTCGATCTTCGAAGCTCAGGCCGGTGGTCTCTTCATTCCAAGCGATGCGGGCAGCCGTCCCGGCAACTTCATCACCCTGCCGGCCCAGCAGATCGACAGCAATGGCAGCATCTCGGTTCCCTATGCCGGCCGTATCCGCGCCGCGGGGCGTGCCAAGGAGCAGGTCGAGCGCGAGATCGAGGATCTGCTGGCCAACCGCGCCATCGAGCCTCAGGTCGTGATCACGGTCACGGAGCGCAAGTCGAGCCAGGTCGCCGTGCTCGGTGACGTCAATGATCCACAGAAGGTCGAGATTTCCTCGGGTGGCGAGCGCGTGCTCGACGTCATCTCGACGGCGGGCGGCATCAGTGCGCCGGGCATCGAGACCTACATCACCCTGCAGCGCAACGGCCGCACGGCGACGATTTCCTATAACAAGCTGTCCAATTCGCCGAGTGAGAACATCTATGTCGCCCCAGGCGATACGATCTTCGTCAACCGCGAGCGGCGGACCTTCCTGGCCTTCGGTGCTTCCGGCGCCAACGGCCGCTTCGACTTCGAAGAGTCGGCCCTGTCACTCGGTGAGGCACTCGCCAAGTCGGGTGGTCTGCTTGATAACCGTGCAGAGCCGGCGCAGGTCGTGCTCTACCGTACGGTGGATGCGAAGACGCTGCACAAGCTCAATATCGACACGTCGTCATTCCAGACCGATGAGATTCCGGTGGTCTTCCGCGCCAACATGCGCGATCCGTCTTCCTTCTTCGCAGTTCAGAAGTTCGCGATGCAGGACAAGGATATCCTCTATGTCTCGAACCATGACTCGGTCGAGTTGATCAAGTTCCTCGACATCGTCAACTCGGTCTCGTCGACCGCATCCGGCGTCTCGTCGGATGTCGTTGCGACCCGTGATGCGGTCCGGGAAATCGCCAATTGAGTGAAGGCTAAGAATATCGGGCGAGATTAAGCTTATTGTTGCTCGATATTCTACATTGCATTGCAAAAGCCCTTCGCTTGGATTATGACTATTAAAAGTAAATTAACTGCGTTCGGAAGGAAGATGGAGATGACAGTGTCTAAGGTAACCTGCAAGCTCGCTGCGAGCTTTGCTGTCGCTATGCTTGCTTCGAGCGTATTCGTGTCCGGCGCCTCGGCTCAGGAGACGATGGCTCCCGTTGCTTGCTTCCAGTCGCCGGCCAAGCTCAGCGAGGGCGACATTGCCGCATTCCTGGCTACTCCGGCCTCTCTGCTGACGGAAAATCCGAATGGTGGTCTGCCCTTGTCGAGCCGCGTTCGTGCGCTGGCCGGTTCCAGTTCCGGGACGATCGACGCGATCCTGGCCTTGGTTTCGGGCGCCAATGCGGATCAGAAGGCGGCGATCGGTTCCGGTCTGGCCCGCGCGGCCCGTGCTTGCGCGGCGTCCAATCCCGAATATGCGGCGCTGATCCAGGAAAAGGTCGCCGGCGCCAGCTCTCCGGAACTCGTGACGGCCTTCCTGGCTGCCAGCAATGAAGTGCAGACGGCTGCGCTCGGTGGCCTCACGGGTGGGGCAACCGGTGGCGGTGGCGCTGCAGGTATCGGCGGTGGCGGAAATGCTGGTCTCGGTACGGCTGGATTGGGCGGTGACACCGTCTACACCCAGGGCACCGGTGGCTTTTCCGCAAGCGGTAGTGGCCAGTACTTCGGCTCGTCCAGTAACGGTAACGGTAGCGTCAGCCCGACCCAGTAAGGGTTGTGGCGTATCGGTGCTGAATGCCGTCGCGTAAGCGACGGCATACGACGTGTATTGTTTTATGAGGTGCTTTGTTGCTGTCCCCAGATAAGATCGCCTCCCGTGATGCAAATGAGTGGGGATCGGATACTGGACCGGACGCTTCGGGCGACCTCGAAAAACTGATTGCGATGGCGCGCCGCCAGTGGCGTGTGGTGGCCGTGTCGGTCGCTGCGACTGTCGTCGTGGCTTTCGGTTATATATTGACCGCTGTGCCGCTTTATACGGCCAACACCTCCGTTCTCATCGATCGCAGCAAGAGCAGTATCGTCGATCAGTTGTCGGCGATGGGCGGCGTCGATGCGGACGAGGCCTCCATTCTAAGCCAGGTCGAGCTCTTGCGTTCGGACACCATCGCCGGTGCCGTCGTCACGAAGTTGAAGCTCGCCGATGATCCGAGCTTCATGGCTTCGGGCGGTTCTCCGGTTTCTTCGGCCACCGGCCTCATCAGCAGTCTTTTCAATTTCACCGGTTGGTTCGCCCCGAACGTCGAAACCGCCGAGGATATCGAGCGAAAGAAGAATGCAGCGATCTCGCGGCTTCTGTCTGGTCTCGAGGTCTCCCGTGTTGGGCGCACCTTCGTTCTCGAAATCAGCTTTACCTCTCCCAGTGCCGGGCAGTCTGCACGCATCGCCAGGGCCATTGCCGATGCCTATCTGGTCGACAAGCTGGAATCCAAATATGATGCGACGCGCCGCGCCAGCATCTGGCTGCAGGAGCGTATCGACGAGCTGAAGCAGAAGGCGGTCGAATCGGATCTGGCGGTACAGAAGTTTCGGGCCGAGAACGGCCTGGTGACGGCAGATGGACGACTGATCAGCGACCAGCAACTGACCGAGTTGAACAGCGCCCTGATCGTTGCCCAGGCCGATGTCGCCAAGGCCCAGGCGCGGTACGACCGCATCAAGTCGATCATCGATTCCGGACGAACCGACGCAATCGTCACCGACGTGCTCGACAGCTCGATCTCCAACGACTTGCGCAAGAAGTATCTCGAGGCTTCGAAGCTGGAGGCGGAGATCTCGAACCGCCTTGGCCCGAACCATGTCCAGGCCGTGCGCCTTCGTTCCGAAATGAGTGAATTTCAACGGCTTATGTTCGAGGAACTTGGGCGTATTTCCGAAAGCTATCAGAGCGAAGTCACGGTCGCCCAGTCGCGTCTGAAATCGCTGCAGGAAAACGTTGCCTCTGCCCAAGGGGCGAGCGCGGTTGCCGGCGAGAGCCAGGTGCAGTTGCGCGAACTGGAACGCACTGCGGAATCCTACCGCAGCCTGTACCAGACCTTCCTGCAGCGCTTCCAGGAAGCGACCCAGCAGCAATCCTTCCCGGTCACCGAAGCGCGCGTCATTTCGGCAGCCACCGTCCCTGGCGGGCCCAGTCATCCGCGCAAGCCGTTCATCCTGGCGCTCGGCCTTCTGCTTGGTATCGGCATCGGCGGAGCGATCGGTGCTTTCCGCGAGTTCCGCGACCGCTTCTTTCGCACGGGAGATCAGGTCCGTGACGTTCTTGGTGTCGAGTTCCTCGGCAGTGCGCCTCTGGTTGCGGAAAGCGACGCGCCGGTCACCAAAGGCGGCGACCATCCCCGCAATATCCGCCGGGCAAGCGCCATCACCAGCTATGTGCTCGACCATCCGCTTTCGATGTTCGCCGAAACGCTGCGTAGCACCAAGATTGCTGTCGATCTCGGCTCCAAGGTGGGTGGCGCAAAGGTCATTGGCATGATCTCGACCCTGCCGGGCGAGGGCAAGTCTACAGTTGCCATCAACTTTGCGGAGTTGCTTGCGATGCAGGGCGCGAAGACGCTGCTGATCGACGCGGATTTGCGCAATCCTGGAGCCACCCGTGCGATCGGTCGCCATGCCGAGGCTGGTCTGCTCGAGGCGCTGATTGACAATCGGCCGATCCGCGATCTGCTTTTGCTTGATCCGAAGACAAAGCTCGCCTTTCTGCCTGCCGTGGTCACGCGCCGGGTTCCCCATTCCTCGGAACTTCTGGCGTCGCAGGCCATGAATGCGATCATCGAGACGGCCAAGGACAATTTCGACTACATCATTCTCGATCTTCCGCCGCTTGCGCCGGTGGTCGATGCACGCGCCGTTGCAACCCGGGTCGATAGCTTTGTCTACGTCATCGAATGGGGCAAGACGTCGCGCAAGGCCGTCGGGGCGGCATTGTTCGCCGATCAGGAAATCGTCCGAAAATGTGCCGGCGTTGTTCTGAACAAGGTCGATGAGGAGAAGATGAAGCTGTACCGAACCTATGGTTCGAGCGAATATTACTATTCGCGCTATTCCTCCTACTATCACGAGGACTAGGAACTGCTCATGTCGCGCGTCCGACCCGCGATCTCCTTGTTCGTCGTCATGTGCGGACTTTTTCTGGCGTTCTCCATCATGGAACTGAGGGCTACCGCTCGTTTCGGCCAGCTGATGCTGATGGCCCGCTACCTGGAAACGGGGACGCCCGTGACGCGTGCGTCTGTCACAAATCTTGCCGCCTGGGCCGATGGCGTCGTTTCCGACGACTATTGCCGCTCGGATATCGTCCGGGCGGGCCTGACGGTGAAGCTCGCGGAACTCGACCAGCGGAATTCCTACTATGATTACGATGCCTGGGCTGAGGGGCTTGCCGCGACCGAGCGCTACATCCGTCACGCCATTGGCTGTACGCCGACCGACGGCAATTTCTGGCTGAGGCTCGCCATGGTCCGGCGCGCCATCGCCGAACGGCCGGAAGAGATCGCATTTCTCATGCAGCAGTCGGTGAACTATGCCCCGGCCGAGCAGGCGGTTCTGGCCGCCCGCTTCATCGTATGGAATGCCGCTGGCGAGCGGACGCTCCAGGCGGCGCGGGCTGCCGTGGACACGGATGTTCAGACCCTGTTGCGTTACGGGGATGTGCGGCTGATCCGCCAGATCGTGCAGAAGCCTGGCGAGGCGCTCCTGCCCTATCTGCGCAGCGCCACGACCTCGCTGCCTGCAGAGCGCCAAGGCGAGCTGTCAGGCGCCAAGATTGCATTTTGAATGCCAGGCTCGACTCTGCATGGTCGGCGTTTGTGCGCCGCGATGGGCGATTGTTGCGCCGCCGTTGCATTGTCGTGCCGGCGCCGATCCGGTGTGTGTGGCAACAAAACAATACTTTTATATTGAAGGCTTCGTGGGTTAACCAAAGGTTAAAAATGAGGATGACATTTGGTTTTCCCTGTTTTATCTTGAAACCTAGTAAGGTGATCTGTAAAGATTATAGGGGTTCACATTGGCGATTCTCGTTAGGTCCGAGTGCTCAAATCGTCAGAACGATGTTTTCGAGCTGCGCAGTTCAGATGCATATGAATTAAATTATGTTTCGTCTGCTGCTTATCAAGGCAAACCTTATCAATTTGCGGCAAAACGTGCGCTTGACGTGTGTATTTCTGCTGTTGCCCTGCTGATACTTCTGCCATTCCTTCTGGCTGTGGCGCTTCTGATCAAGCTGGACAGTCCCGGCCCTGTGCTATTCAAGCAGGAGCGGTGGGGCATGGGATGCCGCAAGATTCGCGTCTTCAAGTTCCGATCCATGCGGACCGACCGTTGCGACATTAGCGGTGTCAATCAGACCGTCCGCGATGATCCCCGGGTCACCCGTCTCGGCGCCATCATTCGGCGCACCAATATTGATGAATTGCCACAACTGTTGAATGTGCTGAAGGGCGACATGTCGCTGGTCGGACCTCGCTGCCATGCGGTGGGCATGTTGGCGGCGGGCATGCTCTATGAGGAACTGGTGCCTGAATACCACCGCCGACATGTGATGCGGCCGGGCATGACGGGTCTGTCGCAGATGCGCGGCCTTCGCGGCCCGACGGATCGCCAGGGCAAGGCTCGGGCGCGTATAGCCTGCGATCTGCACTACGTGGACAATTTCACGATCTGGCTCGACTTGCGCATCATCTTCGGGACCGTCATTTCCGAGCTCAAGGGCGGCAATGGCTTCTGATCTGCTCGGCGTCGCGCAAGTCGGCACCGGCAATCTTCACGTCTGGCAGGATTGATGCTCTGCGGCCATGGTCTCGGCTTGACCAAGCAGAGACCGGCGTTGCCCTCACGGGGTACGCGGGCTCCCTGTGCGTTGCCGGAGGCGGTTTCTACCTCTCCTTTTTTCAGCAGATGTTGGGACAATTGCTGACCCATCCCGGATTGCAGTGAAGCCAGCGCGGAGACAAGACAATGTCCGTGCCAGGCGATCGGCGGCCGAGGGTTCGTTTGTCACCAAGCCGATCCGATGATCCGGGACGCCGGAGGGCGCAAGAGGCGCGTTGCTTCGCCCTTGCTGCAACCGAGGTCGGCGACCGGGTGCCGGGAGCCAGGTCGGCGTGCCTTCGGATCAACGGGCGGCACGGGGATTTCACCGCGCGCGTGCTGTCGATGCCGTGGCATGGCACAATGTCGAAAGGGCCACCCGTCCTGACCAAAAGCTGCGGATCTGTTCCTTGAGGTCTTCTCGTTCGAGGGCGTCAGCGGCTCTTCCGTCTCCTGCCTTCCAGAGCCGCCATCGCCGCGCCGGACAGAACCAGAGGTAAGGCCAGCAGAAACGCGGGCGCAAACGGGATCCGGAAGAGCAGGAGGTCCGCCAGGACCGGCCAAAGGATTGCGAGGTATTCGAAGGGGGCAAGACGCGAGGCCTCGGCATGGCGGAAGGCGAGCGTCATGGCGATGTGGGCGAGCCCACCGAAAATACCTGCGAAGACAAGCAGCAGCAGGGTCTTTCCATCCGGCGCGACCCAGCCGAATGGCAGGGTCAAAACGCCGCCGATCATCGAGGCCAGCACGAAGTAGAAGGCAATCGCGCCGGGACTCTCGGTTCTGTTGAGGCTTCGCACCATGATCAAGGCGAAGGCGGTGAGAACCCCCATCAGGAGCCCCAGACCTTAGCCTACGAGCCGCGAGGTGTCGGCAATTCCTGCCGCGCCCACTTCTGGCCAGACGAGGGCGACCACGCCTGCGACGCCCAGCCCCACGCCGCAGACGCGCCAGACCGTCGCGCGCTCGGACAGGATGACCACGCCGGCGACCGCGGTGAAGACCGGAGACAAATAGCCGAGCAGCGTCGCCTCGGCGAGCGGCAGCCGGGCGATCGAGGCGAAGGAGGCGAACATGGCGGCGGCTCCGAAGCCGGAGCGCAGCAGGTGGCCCAGCGGACGTCTGGTGGCGAGCCCGCCGGGGAATTCTGCGCGAATCCAGAGGAAGATCGCTAGCGGTATCAGCGCGAAAGCCGAGCGGAAGAAGACGATCTGACCAACCGGGACGTGATCCGACAGCGCTTTCACGAAGATCGCCATCGCGGCGAATAGCAGGCCGGACAGGATCCTGAGCCCTATGCCGAGGCTCGGGCGCTCGGTGGCAGCGCCGGTCATGCTGCTGGTAACCGTCATGTTGCTGCTCGGTCTCGCGCCAGGCTGTCGTGCAGATGGTCGCCGGCCAAGTTGATGAACAGCACCGTCTGCATGATGGCAAGACCCTGCCGCAGCATTTGCCGGGGATCGCCACGCAGATGTGCGCGCGCGCACCGAAGCAGAGAAAGCCGGGATGCCGAGGATGGGGCAGCCGAACATGCCCGTCCAGACGACGGAGAGGGACGGAAGCCGCGTTGGCAGACAATGAGATTGATGGAGGTCCGTGAGACTGAGCCCTGCGAGCCGGGCTTTGGCTACACAGTCGCGCGGCACAGGATGACGAAGATCTCGATCGGCCCGATCGCATCGATAATCGCCTGCTCACCATGCTCAAGTTCCAGCGTATCGAAGCGATTGATCTGCGACCAGCCGCCACCGACCTGAACGCGCATGGCGGCAGTCGGAACCAAAATCGTTTGGTCGGAGGCCTGCAGGCGTTGCGAGGCATGGAAGGTCTCACGGGTCATTGAATGCCGATAGCGCCCGCGCCGCGTCATGACGTTGAGGTCCGTTGTCGGGCCGCCGAGGTTGCGGCTGGCAACGGGCCAGTCGCCGGAGAAACCGAACGGATCGCTTGTGCCCGTAAGGGTGACGGTCCGATCGTCCGGCAAATCGAGCAGCAAGCCGTTTCCCTCAAGAAGCACGATGGTGCGGTCCACGCTGGGAAATAGCGAAAACGGTCCATCCGTGCCGACATGGGCGATGGAGACACGCCAGTCGAACCGATCGGCATCGCTGCCGGCTGGGAATGTCAGAATTTCCTCGGTCATGCCCTGGCCGTTTTTCCAGGGCATGCGTCGGTAGTCTTCGCGCCGGATGATGCGCATCGCGGCTCGCCTCAGTTGCCGAGAATGCCGGGCAGGCGGAGCCCCTTTTCCTCAGCGCAGTCGAGGGCGATTTCGTAACCGGCATCGGCGTGGCGCATGACGCCGGTGGCCGGGTCGTTCCACAGCACGCGCTCGAGCCGCCGGGCCGCATCGTCCGTGCCGTCGGCGCAGATCACCATGCCGGAATGCTGCGAGAAGCCCATTCCGACGCCGCCGCCGTGATGCAGCGACACCCAGGTGGCGCCGGATGCGCAATTGAGCAGCGCGTTGAGCAGCGGCCAGTCGGATACGGCATCCGAGCCGTCCTTCATAGCTTCCGTCTCGCGGTTGGGCGAGGCGACCGAGCCGCTGTCCAGATGATCGCGGCCGATGACGACGGGCGCCTTCAGTTCCCCGCTCCGCACCATCTCGTTGAAGGCGAGACCCAGTTTGTGGCGATCGCCGAGGCCGACCCAGCAGATGCGGGCCGGAAGCCCCTGGAAGGAAATGCGCTCGCGCGCCATGTCCAGCCAGTTGTGCAGGTGCGTGTTGAAGGGCAGCAGTTCCTTCACCTTGGCGTCGGTCTTGTAGATATCCTCCGGATCGCCCGAAAGGGCGGCCCAGCGGAACGGGCCAATGCCGCGGCAGAACAGCGGACGGATATAGGCCGGCACGAAGCCGGGGAAGGCGAAGGCGTTTTCCAAGCCCTCTTCCTTGGCGACCTGGCGGATATTGTTGCCATAGTCGAGGGTGGGCACGCCCCTGTTCCAGAAGTCGACCATGGCCGCGACATGGATCTTCATCGAGGCGCGGGCCGCGGCTTCGACGGCCTTCGGATCGCTCTCCTGTTTGGCGCGCCATTCGGCGACCGTCCAGCCGAGCGGCAGGTAGCCGTGGATCGGATCATGCGCCGAGGTCTGGTCGGTGACGATGTCGGGCCTGACGCCGCGGCGCACCAGTTCGGGGAAGATTTCCGCCGCATTGCCGATCAGGCCGACGGATTTCGCTTCGCCCGCTTTGGTCCACTGGTCGATGAGCGCCAGCGCCTCGTCCAGCGTATGGGCCTTGGCGTCGACATAGCGGGTGCGCAGGCGGAAATCGACGCGGGTCTCGTCGCATTCGACAGCGAGGCAGCAGGCGCCGGCCATGACGGCGGCGAGAGGCTGGGCGCCGCCCATGCCACCGAGGCCACCGGTCAGGATCCACTTACCCTTCAGGTTGCCGCCATAGTGCTGGCGGCCGGCCTCCACGAAGGTCTCGTAGGTGCCCTGCACGATGCCCTGGGTGCCGATATAGATCCACGAACCGGCGGTCATCTGGCCGTACATGGCGAGCCCCTTGCGGTCGAGTTCGTTGAAATGCTCCCAGGTCGCCCAATGTGGCACAAGGTTGGAATTGGCGATCAGAACGCGCGGCGCGTCCTTGTGGGTGCGGAACACGCCGACCGGTTTGCCGGATTGGACGAGCAGCGTTTCCTCCTCGGTCAGGGTCTTCAGCGTTGCGACGATGCGGTCGAAATCCTCCCATGTGCGGGCGGCGCGGCCGATGCCGCCATAGACGACCAGGTCATGCGGCCGTTCGGCGACATCGGGATCGAGATTGTTCATCAGCATGCGCAGCGGCGCCTCGGTCATCCAGCTCAAGGCATTGAGTTCGGTGCCGCGCGGCGCGCGAACGTCGCGGATGTTGTGGCGGGGGTTGGTCATCGGTTTGCTCCTCGGAACGAAAAAATCTGGGTTGCCGGAGGTTTCCCCCACTTCGGCGATACTGATGTCTCCTCCCCAGCGTTGGGGAGATCGTTTTTTCCACCTCCCCCTTGAGGGGGGAGGTCGCAGCGAAGCTGCGGGTGGGGGTGACCATGCGTCGCAGTTGGCCGCGTCACCCCACCCCGGCACTGCGTGCCGACCCTCCCCCTCAAGGGGAGGGTGGAACCAGCCCCGGCGCCAGGGCCTCGATCCGCTCCAGGATCGTCCGCAGCGGCACGCGCAGATTCTCGCCCTTGGCCTCGTCATAGGCGAAGGGCGGCGCTTCCGTTTCCAGATGCGAAATCTGAGAAAGCTCCATCTGGATCGCGTGAACGCCGTCTTCCGGACGCCCGTAATGGCGGGTGGTCCAGCCACCCTTGAAGCGGCCGTTGACGATCGCGGTGTAGCCTTCGGCCGATTGCGCCGTCTCAGCAGCGGCTGCCTCGATGCGGGCATCGCAGGTGCGGCCCATATCCGTGCCGATGTTGAAATCCGGTAGCCGGCCTTCGAACAGGAAGGGGATCAGCGAGCGAATGGAATGGCAGTCGTAGAGAATGGCCACGCCGTGGATTGCCTTGATCCGCTCGATTTCGGCGACAAGGGCGGCGTGATAAGGCGCGTGAGAACTCTTCAGTCGATCGTCGATATCGGCTGCGGTTGGCTCCTCTCCGGTCTTCCAGATCGCCTTGCCATCAAAATCCGTTTCGGGGATCAGCCCGGTGGTGTTCTGGCCGGGGTAAAGGCTCACGCCCGTCGGATCGCGGTTGGCGTCGATGACATAGCGGTGAAAGGTCGCGCGCACCGTCGTCGCCTGGGGGAGGAGACCCGCATAGAGGTGGTGGATGTGCCAGTCGGTATCGGCCAGCAGCCTGCCGTTGTCGTTCAGGCGGTCCCAGATCTCGGGCGGGACCTCGGTTCCGGTGTGGGGGAAGGCGAGGATGACGGGGGACGTGCCTCGGGTGATCTCGAAGGGATGGGTCATTGAAGCCGTCCTCGGCTGTGCGGGAACTCACCCCCCTCTGTCCTGCCGGACATCTCCCCCTCAAGGGGGGAGATCGGCCTGCGACCGGCCGCTCGCACGCCTTTCTCGCCGAACGCGTTCAGCGCATATCTGCCGTCGCGGAACACATGTCCGCTCTGGGAGGGGCCGCGGCCCCATGCGATCTCCCCCCTTGAGGGGGAGATGCCCGGCAGGGCAGAGGGGGGTGCGGAAGACGCGAACATTTTCACCCCTCCAATCCCGGAAGCAGCCCGTCGGAGACGCTGGCTACCAGCGAGCCGTCCGCCACCAGCGCGCTGGCCGCAGCCAGGTCTGGGGCCATGAAACGGTCTTCGTCGAGCGTGGCGACGACGCGGCGCAACACGGCGATGGCCTTCTGCAGTTCCGGGCTGGTGGTCAGGGGCGCGCGAAAATCGATACCCTGCGCCGCCGTCAGTGCCTCGATGCCGATGATGGCGAAAAGGTTTTCCGTCATCTGCAGCAGCCGGCGCGCGCCGTGGCAGGCCATGGAGACGTGGTCCTCCTGGTTGGCCGAGGTCGGCGTCGAATCCACGGAGGCGGGGTGCGACATCTGCTTGTTTTCGCTCATCAGGGCCGCCGAGGTGACCTCGGCAATCATCAGGCCGGAGTTCAGTCCGGGCTTCTTCGCGAGGAATGCCGGCAGCCCATAGGACAGGGCGGGGTCGACCAGCAGGGCGATGCGGCGCTGGGCGATGGCACCGATCTCGCAGACGGCAATGGCGATCTGGTCGGCGGCGAAGGCAACGGGCTCCGCATGGAAGTTGCCGCCGGAAACGACGCTGTCGTCGGAAAGCACCAGCGGATTGTCGGTCACCGCATTGGCTTCGATTTCCAGCGTCCTGCCGGCCATGCGCAGAAGATCAAGGCAGGCGCCGTCGACCTGCGGCTGGCAACGAATGCAATAGGGATCCTGTACCCGCTCGTCACCGTCGAGATGGCTGTCGCGGATCACCGAGCCGGCAAGCAGGCTGCGCAGCGCGGCCGCCGTATCGATCTGGCCCTTGTGACCGCGAAGCGTGTGAATACCCTCGGTGAAGGGCGCCGAAGATCCCATCGCTGCATCGGTGGACAGCGCGCCGGTGATGAGCGCGGCCTGGGCTGCCCGATGGGCGCGAAACAACCCCGCCAGGGCGAGCGCGGTGGAGGCCTGGGTGCCGTTGATCAGCGCCAGGCCTTCCTTGGCCGCGAGGATCACCGGCGTCAGGCCCGCCCGCTTCAAGGCCTCGCCACCAGGCAACCGTTCTCCCTGGTAGAAGGCTTCGGCCTCGCCCATCATCACGGCGGCCATATGGGCGAGCGGGGCGAGATCGCCGGAGGCGCCGACTGAACCTTTTTCCGGGATCAGCGGCGTCACGCCCCTTTCCAGCATGCCCTCGATCAGGCGCACAAGCTCGAGCCGCACGCCGGATGCGCCGCGACCGAGCGAGATCAGTTTCAGCGCCATGATCAGCCGCACGATGTTTTCCGCAAGCGGCTTCCCCACGCCGCAGCAGTGCGAGAGGATCAGGTTGCGCTGGAGCGTTGCGGTGTCGGCCGCGTCGATCTTGATCGAGGCCAGTTTGCCGAAGCCGGTATTGATGCCATAGACCGCCTCGTTGCCGGCGGCGATCGCGGCGATGCGGGCGGCGGCGCGGTCGATGCCGGCGTCAAAGCTGCGATCGAGCTTAACGCTCTCCGATTTCCAGTAGATGGTCGACAGTTCTGCGAGTGAGACGTTGCCGGGGTGTAGCGTGATGGTCATGGATGGGTCCCTCCCGTAATTTCCCCGTTCCAGATGCGCTGGTGCAGCGGGTTGAAGCCGATGCGATAGACGAGTTCTGCCGGGCTCTCGATGTTCCAGATGGCGAGATCCGCCTGTTTTCCGACCTCGATGGTGCCGATGCTGTCGAGGCGCCCAAGCGCGCGCGCGGCCTCGCGGGTCACGCCGGTCAGGCACTCCTCGACGGTGAGGTGAAACAGCGTCGCGCCCATGTTCATGGTCAGCAGCAGCGAGGTGAGTGGCGAGGTGCCGGGATTGCAGTCGGTGGCGAGGGCCATCGCCGTCCCATGCTTGCGGAACAGGTCGATTGGCGGTTTCTTCGTCTCGCGGATGAAGTAATAGGCGCCGGGCAGAAGGACCGCGACCGTGCCGGCGGCGGCCATGGCGGCGGCGCCTGCGTCGTCGGTATGTTCCAGGTGGTCGGCCGAAAGCGCGCCGTATTCCGCCGCCAAGGCCGCGCCATGCAGGTTGGACAACTGGTCGGCATGCAGCTTGACCGGCAGGCCGAGTGCCTTGGCCGCATCGAAGACGATCCGCATCTCGTCGGGCGAAAAGGCGATGCCTTCGCAAAAACCGTCCACGGCATCGACAAGCCCCTGGGCATGGGCTGCCTGCAGCCCGGGCAGCCCGACATCGCGGATGAAGTCGGCGTTGCGGCCCTTGTAGTCAGACGGCACCGCATGAGCGCCGAGATAGGTGGTGGCGAGGTTGAACTTCCGCGTCTGCGTCAAGGACCGCGCGGCGCGCAGCATCTTCAATTCGTCCTCGACCGTCAGGCCATAGCCCGATTTGATTTCGACAGTGGTGACGCCCTCGGCGATCAGCGCATCCAGTCGCGGCAGGCTTTCGGTCACCAGGTCTGCTTCGCTCGCCTCTCTCACCTGCCGGACGGAGGAGACGATGCCACCGCCGGCGCGGGCGATCTCCTCATAGCTCGCCCCCGCCAGCCGCATCTCGAATTCCCTGGCGCGGTTGCCGGCATGAACGAGGTGCGTGTGGCAGTCGATCAGACCCGGCGTTATCCAACGACCCTCGCAGTCTACGACCTGCATACCGGCGGTCGCCGAAAAGCCGGACTCCGCGCCGACATAGGCAATCCGGCCGTTCTCGATGGCGATCACGCCCTTGTCGATAGTGCCCAGTCCCGGCAAGACCTGCGCCATGGTGGCCAGTCGGGCATTTCGCAGCAGCAGGGCCGTGGGTCTGGTTGTCAGCATGAGATTCCGCTTTCCTGCTGCCGGGTTGATGGATCAGGCCAATTTCAGAAGAACGTCGCGGAAAGCGCGATCGATCGCCTCCTCGTCCTTGTGGCGGCCATCCCGCACCACCCATTCACCCGCCGCCATGACATCGCGGACCGCTTCGGCGCCTGTGGCAAACAGCCAGCGGCCGAGGATCTGATCGCCGGATGCCGTGCCGATGAACGGATTGTTGCCGTCGAGAACGACGAGATCGGCACGCGCACCGACGCGGATGCCGGCATTGCCGATGCCTGCCGCCTGGGCGCCACCTTTCAACGCCGCATCGAACAGGGTTCTGGCAACGGATGTGCCGGGGCCGGCGGCAAGCCGGTTGCGGCGACGATCCCGCAGCCGCTGTCCATATTCGAGCAGGCGCAGTTCCTCGGCGACGGTTGTCGCGACATGGCTGTCGGTGCCGATGCCGAAGGTGCCGCCAAGGCCAACAAAGTCGGTCGCCGGGAAAATGCCGTCGCCGAGATTGGCCTCGGTGGCCGGGCAGAGGCCGGCAACGGCGCCTGAGCGCGCGAGGCGGGCCGTTTCGTCCGCTGTCATGTGCGTGGCATGGATGGCGCACCACCTCTGATCCACGGGCATCTCGTCGAGCAGGAATTCCACGGGCCGGCGACCGCTCCAGGCAAGGCAGTCCTCGACCTCGCGTTCCTGCTCGGCTACATGGATATGGATCGGACCGCCTGTCTGTTCGCTGGCGAGCACGGCGCGCATTTCATCGGGCGTCGCAGCGCGCAGCGAATGGATCGCGAGCCCAAGTCTGGCACCCGTTGCCGCGCAGGCCGGCTTCAGCATGTCCAGCAGGTTCAGGAACTGATCGGCATCGTGGAGAAAGGGCCGCTGCCCTTCGCTTGGCTGTACTCCACCAAAACCTGCATGGGCATAGAACACGGGAAGGTGGGTGAGGCCTATGCCGGCCGTCTGCGCCGCCCGCAGGATGCGCAAGGATGTTTCGGACACATTGGCATAGCGGCGGCCGCCGATTGCATGGTGAAGGTAGTGGAATTCGACGACATGGCCGAAACCGCCCTTCAGTAGTTCACTATACAACTTTGACGCAACGATTTCGATCTCATCCGGAGACATCCGGCCGACAAGCCGGTACATCGCCTCCCGCCAGGTCCAGAAACTGTCCTCGGTGGATCCGGCGATCTCGGCAAGGCCGGCCATGGCGCGCTGAAACGCGTGAGAGTGCAGGTTCGTGAGGGCGGGAACCACAGGCCCGCGTGCCTCTGGGAGGTGAGACTTGCCCTCCGCATCCTCTTGAATTGCAAGGATCCTGCCGTCGCCGCCGATCGTCAGGACGACGTCCGACACCCAGCCGTCCGCCAGCAATATCTGCCTGCAAAGGAGTTTCTGCGGTGTGCCCATTTGCCGGACCTTGTAAAGTTGTATAGGGAAGATGTCAGAGATTTGAAAATCCGACAAGTGGGTGCCGAGAAAATTGCGCTTTATTTCCGAAGCGTATTTTGTATGCACGAGACAGCATCATCGAGGAGCATCCAGCATGTCCGAGGCCGACCGTGCCGTTAAGCCCGCGGGTGCGCGCGACACGCCGCTCTATGAGCGTCTGAAGGCCGAGATCAAGCAGCGGATCGACAGCGGCGAGTGGCCGGCCGATCATCGGGTTCCCTCGGAAAACGAGCTGTCCGAGACATTGAATGTCAGCCGCATGACGGCGAACCGCGCGCTTCGGGAACTTGCCATGGAAGGCGTCATCGTCCGGGTAAAGGGGCGCGGCTCGTTCGTTGCCAGCAAGAAGCGCAGCGCGCCCTTCATGGGGGTTCGCAACATCGCCGACGAGATCGCCGAACGGGGATCGCTCCACACGTCGCAGGTCATCCTGGCGCAGACCGAGATCTGCGGACACGAGCTTGCGGAAGCGCTCGGTGTCGAGGTCGGCAGCCCCGCCTTTCATTCCGTCATCCTGCACCATGAAGACGATCTGCCGATCCAGCTGGAGGACCGCTTCGTCAACGCTGCAGTGGCGCCGGGTTATCTCGATCAGGATTTCACGACCACGACGCCGAATGCCTACCTGACGCAGGTCGCGCCGATCTCCCACACGGAGCAGTTCGTCGAGGCCGTGTTGCCACAGTCCTGGGAGTGCAGGCACCTGGCGATCGCCCGATCCGAGCCCTGCCTGCTGATCCGCCGCCGCACCTGGTCGGCGGACCGGATCGTCACCTCCGTCCGCCTTCTCTATCCCGGAAGCCGATACCGGCTGGAAAGCAGTTCGTGAGGCATCGCAATGCCGAGGTTCGGCCCCGGCCATCCGCGCCCGTTATTGTTCGGGGAGCATGAACCTGTAACCGACGCCAGATTCGGTGCGGACGATCCTGGGCTGCGTCGGGTCGCGTTCGATCTTTTGCCTGAGCTGACCGATGAAGACGCGCAGGTAGTGGAGGTCATCGCCGTGGGCTGGGCCCCACACCGACGTCAGCAAGGTGCGATGGGTTACGACGCGGCCCGCATGCCGGGACAGATGCAGAAGCAGGTCGTATTCCTTGGGCGTGAGGCGGATCGTCTCCGTGCCGCGCGAGACCAGGCGGCGGATCGGATCGATGGTCAGGCCGTCGACTTCCATGATCGTTGGGACCGCCTCGCTCCGTCCGCGGTGCCGCAGCGCGCTGCGAATGCGGGCGGTCAGCTCACCGATGCCGAAGGGCTTTTCGACATAGTCATCGGCCCCCAGGTCGAGCGCTGCGATCTTTTCGCTCTCGCGGTCGCGGGCCGAAAGGATGACGATCGGGATATCGCTCCAGCCGCGCAGGCTGGCGATGACCTCCTTGCCGTCCATGTCGGGCAGGCCGAGATCGAGGATCACCAGATCCGGCGCCTGCGTCGCAACCGCCTTCAGCGCCTCCGCGCCCGTCGCTGCTTCAATGACGTCGTAACCCGCCGCCGCAAGCGATGGCTTGAGGAAACGCTGGATCTGCGGCTCGTCGTCGACGACGAGAATACGCGACAGGGTCATCTGGGCTCGGTCCTCGATCCCTCGGCTCCGGGGAAGCGCATCACGACGCGGGTTCCCCTCTTCTTCAGTGCCGGGCTTTCGGCATGGATCTTTCCACCCATCGCTTCGACGAAACCGCGCGCGATGGAGAGGCCAAGGCCCGTTCCGGGCGCTCGCCCGTCCGGCTTGCCCCTGCGATAGAATTTTTCGAAGACCCGGTCCAGATCTTCCTGCGGGATGCCCTTGCCAAGGTCCGTCACCGAAATCAGCACGTCCTTGCCATCGCGCCGCGCATAGACGTTGATCGGCTCCTCGCCGCCATACTTGACCGCATTGTCGAGAAGATTGAACAGAACCTGCGACAGCAGCACGCTGTCGCCCTTGATCAGCGGCAGGTCCGGGGCGATGCCCGTATCGATGACGCGGCCGGGCGCATATTTGCGCGTCCGATCGACGGCGGATTGGATCACGTCGGCGACGTCCACCCAGTCCTGCTTGGGCTTCAGCGTGCCGGCCTCGATGCGCGTCATGTCGAGCAGGTTGGCGACGAAGCGGCTCATCCGACCACTTTCCTCCTCGATGGATTGAAGAAGGTCGTCACGGTTTTCGGGCGTCATGCGCTCGCCGAGTTGGCGAAGACCGGTCACTGCGCCCGTGATGGTCGCGAGCGGCGTTCGCAGATCGTGCGAGATGGAGGAAAGAAGCGCCTCGCGGTAGCGTTCGCCCTCGAGGCGTGCGGCCTGAGTCACCGTTTCCTCGGCGAGCCGGGCGCGGTCCAGCGCGATCGCCGTCTGGTCGAGGATGGCGGTGAGGGAGCGTTCGGCATTGAGGTTGAGCCTTTCCGCCGTATGTTCGATGCCGCAGACGCCGGCGATCCCGTGCGGCCCGAGCAGGGGGCGAAACTCGAAGCGGCTGTTGGGCAGCGTGCCGGTCCCGTGGCCCGCCGGCTCGCGCTTCTCCTGGGCCCAGCGGGCCGCCGCCAGGTCGGTCACATCGAGTTCCGTATCCGGGGGCCACGCCGCGGCGACTGCCAGTTCCTCGTTGCGCACGGTCAGCAGCACGACCTTTCTCCTCAGGCTGGTCTGCAATTGCGACACGGTCAGCCAGATGGCGTCATCGGTCTTTGCGGTGCTCGCCAGCTTTCGCGAGAAGTCGTAGAGGGACTGAAGCGCCGTCGCCCTGATCCGCGCAATCTCGGCCTGTTCGCGGATGCGCGAGGCAAAGCCGCCGGCGATGATGGCGACGGCGAGGAATACGAACAGCGCGAAGACCTCGTGCGGCGCGGCGATCGTGAAGGTGTGCACCGGGTCGATGAAGAAGAAGTTATAGGCCAGCGTGGACATCAGCGCGGCGAGAAATGCGGAGACATAACCACCGGACACCGATGCGCCCAGCACTGCGAGCAGGAAAAGAAGGGAAATGTTCGGCAGATCGATAAACCGGTCGATCACCTTGCCGACTGCGGTGATGGACGCAACAAAGCCGAACGCGATCACGGCGGACTGCGGCAACCGGGCAAGATTCGGTGCCGGCAGCCGCAGCGTCGGCCGCTTCTTTTCATTTTTGTCGGGCGTGACCATGTAGACGCCGAGACCGGCGGCTTTTCTTGACAGGGCATCCGGCAAGGCTCTCGAGAAGAGGCGTTCCAGCCCGCGCCGCCGTCGTGTTCCGATCACGATCTGCGTTGCGTGTTCGCGGCGGGCGAGCTTGAGGATCTCGTCGACAAAATCATTGCCGATGATGCGTCGGGTTTCCGCGCCCAGTTGTTCCGCCAGACGGAAGAGAGCCTCGATCTTCTGAAGGCGTTCGGGTGTTTCGACTTCGCGGTCGGCTCGCTCTATGGATACGACGATCCAGGGCGCGTTCAGCCCCGATGCCAGACGGCTCGCCACCCGGACCACCTTCTCCGAGAGCGCATCGGATCCCACGCAGACGATCAGCCGTTCGCCGGTCGCCCAGGGGCCGTCAATGGCGTTCTGCTTCAGGTAGTCGACCATCTGGTCGTCGACGCGGTCGGCCGTGCGGCGAAGCGCAAGTTCGCGCAGCGCCGTCAGGTTGCCGAGGCGGAAGAACCTGTCGACGGCGCGGCTGGCACTGTCCGGCAGATAGACCTTGCCTTCCTTCAGCCGGTCTATGAGCTCGGTCGGCGGTAGGTCGACGAGGATGACCTCGTCAGCGCGTTTGAGAACCAGATCCGGCACGCGTTCCCGCACGGTGACGCCGGTGATCTGGGCAACGAGATCGGCCAGGCTTTCCAGATGCTGGATGTTGAGGGCCGTCCAGACATCAATGCCGGCCGCGATCAGTTCCTCGATATCCTGGTGCCGCTTGGGGTGGCGGCTGCCTTCGGGGTTGGAATGCGCCAGTTCGTCGACGATGACGATGCGGGGCCTGCGGGCGAGGGCCGCATCGAGGTCGAGTTCCTCCAGCATGCGGCCGCGATGGGCGATGCGTTGTCTCGGCAGGACCTCAAGGCCATCGAGCAGGGCCGCCGTTTCGCCGCGGCCGTGGGTCTCGACCAGGCCGACGACGACATCGATGCCGTCGGCCTTCAACCGCCCGGCGCGCGAGAGCATGGCATAGGTCTTGCCGACGCCGGGGGCGGCGCCCAGGAAAACGGTCAGCTTGCCCCGGCGGTCTTTCACCGCCAGGGCAAGCAGGGCATCCGGATCCGGTCTGCGGGTCTTGTCGCGGTCGTCGTCCGCCATTCGTCGTCTCACGTCTTCAGGGCATCAAGCGTCAGATTGAGCTCTAGCACGTTGATACGCGGTTCACCGACGAAACCGAAGTCGCGATTTTCGATCCCCTGTTCGACCAGATCGGCGACCGCCGCCTCGGACAGTCCCCGGGCCTTGGCGACGCGGGCAATCTGGGCGCGGGCAAACGCCGGCGAGATATGCGGGTCGAGGCCCGAGCCCGAGGTCGTGACGGCATCGGCGGAAACCGGAGCGGCGACGCCGGTTGCCTTCAGCCGTTCGACATCGGCGATAACCCGGTCTCGAAGCTTGACGGACGTGGTGCCCAGGTTGGAGCCGGATGACGCGCCGGCATTGTAGGCGTCCGGTCCGGTCGCGGAGGGGCGCGGCCAGAAATAGCGGTCCGAGGTGAAGGTCTGGCCGATCAGGGCGGAGCCGATCACGGTTCCATCCTTCTCGATCAGGCTGCCGTTCGCGGCAGCCGGCAGGACGGCCTGGGCGATGCCGGTGACCGCCAGCGGAAAGGCGAGGCCGGTCAAGGCCGTCATGGCGACGACGAGAGTGATTGCGGGGCGAAGATGATGGATCATGGTTACACCAGATGAAGAGCGCTGACGGCAAGGTCGATGACCTTGATGCCGGCAAAGGGAAGGATCAGGCCGCCCAGGCCATAGACCAGAAGGTTGCGCCGCAGCAGCGAGGCAGCGCCCGCCGGGCGATAGGCGACGCCCTTGAGGGCCAGCGGTATGAGAGCCACGATGATCAAGGCGTTGAAGATCACCGCCGACAGGATGGCGGATTGCGGCGAGGCCAGCCCCATGACGTTGAGGGCCTCGAGCGCCGGATAGGTGGCGACGAACAGCGCCGGGATGATGGCGAAGTATTTGGCCACATCATTGGCAATGGAGAATGTCGTCAGCGAGCCGCGCGTCATCAACAATTGCTTGCCGATTTCGACGATCTCGATGAGCTTCGTCGGGCTGGAATCGAGGTCGACCATGTTGGCGGCCTCGCGGGCGGCCTGGGTTCCGGTCTGCATGGCGACGCCGACATCGGCCTGGGCAAGCGCCGGCGCATCATTGGTGCCGTCGCCGCACATGGCGATCAGCCGACCGCCCTGCTGTTCGCGCCGGATGAAGGCAAGCTTGTCTTCCGGGGTCGCCTGGGCAAGGTAGTCGTCGACGCCGGCTTCCGAGGCGATAGCCGCGGCGGTCACCGGGTTGTCGCCGGTCACCATCACGGTGCGAATGCCCATGGCGCGGAGTGCGGCGAAGCGCTCCTTGATGCCCGGTTTCACCACATCCTTCAGGTGGATGACGCCGAGCAGCCGGTCGCCATCCGCGACGGCCAGCGGCGTGCCGCCGCTGCGGGCCACCATATCCACCGCACGGCGAAACTCGGACGGCGCGTCGTCTTCGGACACGCCGGCAAATTTCAGCACGGCATCTACCGCGCCCTTCCGTAACTGCCGCCCTCCCTGGTCGATACCCGACAGACGGGTTTCGGCGGTGAAGGCGACGACGGCATCGAAGCGGACCTCGGGCGTGGCAATGCCGTGCTCGCCCGTGGCCAAGGCAACGATGGAACGGCCCTCCGGGGTTTCGTCGGACAAGCTGGCCAGAAGGGCCGCCTCCGCCAGCTGCGCCTGGGTGACGCCCGGAACCGGCAGGAAGTCGCTCGCCATGCGGTTACCGAAGGTGATCGTCCCGGTCTTGTCGAGCAGCAGGGTGTCGACGTCGCCGGCGGCCTCCACTGCGCGTCCGGAGGTGGCGATGACGTTGAAGCGAACGAGACGGTCCATGCCGGCAATGCCGATGGCCGAAAGCAGGCCACCGATCGTCGTCGGAATGAGGGTGACGAGCAGGGCCGCCAGGACCGTGACGGAGATGACCGTGCCGGAATAGCCGGCCAACCCCCAGATGGCGACGCAGACGAAGAGGAAGATCAGCGTCAGGCCGGACAGCAGGATCGACAGCGCGATCTCGTTCGGCGTCTTCTGGCGCTGGGCGCCTTCGATGAGCGCGATCATGCGGTCGACGAAGGAGGAGCCGGGCGCGACGGTGATCTTCACCTTGATCTCGTCGGACAGCACCTGCGTGCCGCCTGTCACGGCCGAACGGTCGCCGCCGGATTCACGGATCACCGGCGCAGATTCCCCGGTGATCGCGCTTTCGTTGACCGAGGCAGCGCCCTCGATCACTTCGCCGTCGCCGGGGATCAGTTCGCCAGCCGCGACGAGGACGATGTCGCCGATCTTGAGGCTGGGGGCGGGCACGGTCTGGGTACTGCCGTCAGACGACAGACGGCGGGCCGTCAGTTCGGACTTGGTGCGCTTCAGGCTGTCGGCCTGGGCGCGACCGCGTCCTTCCGCCACGGCTTCGGCAAAGGTGGCGAAGAGGACGGTGAACCACAGCCAGGCGGCGATCTGGCCGGAGAAGCCGGCGTCGGCCCCGCCATTGGCCAGGTCGCGCAGGAAGAGCAGCGTGACGACGGCTGCCACGACCTCGGTCACGAAGATCACGGGATTGCGCAGCAATTGCCGGGGATCGAGCTTGAGCACCGCGTCGCGCGCGGCCGGCAGGAGGATGGCTGGGTCGAGAAAACCCGGTGCCTTACGGTCTTTTGACATGGAGTGATCCTTCAGAAGGTCTGGCCGGCCAGCATCGCGAAGTGTTCGACGATGGGGCCGAGGGCAAGGGCCGGGAAGAACTGCAGCCCGCCGAGAATGAGGATGATGCCGATGAGCAGGCCGACGAACAGCGGACCGTCGGTCGGGAAAGTGCCCGCGGACGCCGGCGACTTCACCTTGGCGGCCAGCGATCCGGCAATGGCCATGACCGGGACGACATAGGCGAAGCGGCCGAGCAGCATGGCGATGCCGAGCGTCGTGTTGTACCAGGGCGTATTGCCGGTGAGCCCGCCGAAGGCCGAACCGTTATTGCCGGCCGTAGACGTATAGGCATAGAGAATTTCCGACAGGCCATGCGGGCCTGATGTGCCGATACTTGCCACAGCAAAGGGCAACATGGCCGAAACAGCGGTGAAGCCGAGAATGGCAAGCGGCAGGACGAGGACGGCGAGCATGGCATATTTCATCTCGCGGCCCTCGATCTTCTTGCCGAGGAATTCCGGCGTGCGGCCGACCATAAGCCCGGCAACGAAGACGGAAAGCAGGGCGAAGACCAGCATGCCGTAGAGACCTGAGCCGACGCCGCCGGGCAAAACCTCGCCGAGCTGCATCAGGAACATCGGCACGAGGCCGCCAAGGCCGGTGAAGGAACCGTGCATGCCGTTGACGCCGCCGTCCGAAAGGCCAGTGGTGACGGCCGCATAGAGTGCGGTCGTGGCCTGACCGAAGCGGACTTCCTTGCCCTCCATGTTGCCAAGCGCCGGATCGACGCCAAGCGAAGTCAGGATCGGATTGCCCTGGGCTTCCGCCCAATAGGTGACGGCGACGCCGGCGATCAGCAGCACGGCCATGGCCGAGATCAGGGCCCAGCCCTGTCGACGATTGCCGACCATCTGGCCGAAGGTGTAGACGAGCGCCGCCGAAATCGACAGCATGGCGAAGATGTTGAGATAGTTCGACCAGGTCGTCGGGTTCTCGAAGGGATGGGCGGCATTGACGTTGTAGAAGCCGCCGCCGTTGGTGCCGAGCTGCTTGATCGCTTCCTGGGATGCGACAGGCCCGAGCGCGATGACCTGTTGGCCGCCTTCCAGCGTCGTTGCGGTCACCGAGGCGTCGAGCGTCTGCGGCAGGCCCATGGCAACGAAGGCCAGGGCGACGACGATGGCGATCGGCAAAAGCACGTAGAGCGTGGCGCGGGTCATATCGACCCAGAAATTGCCGAGCGTCGAGACCTTGGACCGAACGAAGGCCCGGCTGAAGGCGACGGCGAGTGCCATGCCGGTGGCAGCCGACAGGAAGTTCTGCACGGTAAGGCCGGCCATCTGGGCGAAATGGCCGAGCGTTGTTTCGCCGGCATAATTCTGCCAGTTGGTGTTGGTGACGAAGGACACCGCCGTGTTGAAGGCGAGATCCGGAGCCATGCCGGCAAAACCCTGAGGGTTGAGCGGCAAGTAGGCCTGCAGCCTGAGGATCGCGTAAAGAGCGAGGAAACCGGCTAGCGAAAAGGCCAGCATGGAAACCGTGTAGGCGAGCCAGCCCTGCTCCTTGTCGCGCTGGATGCCGGCGGCTCGATAGAGACCGCCCTCCAGAGGGGCAAGCACGGGTGAGAGAAAGGTGCGCTCGCCGGCAAACACGCGCGCCATGTAAAGCCCGAGCGGCTTGATGGCGACGAGGACGGCGAGGAAGAGGAGGCTGATCTGCAGCCACCCGACAATGGTCATGGGAATACTCCTCGAAAATCAGAAGCGTTCGGGTCGCAGAAGCGTGACCACGAGATAGACGCCAAGGGCGACGGCGACGAAAAGGCCGAAAAGAGGTTCAATCATGCTTGCCTCCGTCATAGCCGGTCGAGGGCGCGGGCGTAGAGGGCCAGCACGAGAAGCGTGCCTCCGCCGAGCGCGAGGAAGATGAGGTCGGACATGTCCGTTTCTCCTGTTGATGCAGGCATAGAATTAAGGACTGTCGGGGTCAGATTTCGATTGCGGAGTCGTCAAGGAGGCATAAGGAAAAGATAAAGGCGACCTTGGAAGGATGCCAAGCTGCCTCAGCAGCGATTGCGCACGGGATCTGCCGACGAGAACTGTCGGATCTGGACCGTCGAACCCGTTCACGGCACCGAAATTGGCCGATCTAGCGGGTTGATCCTGACCTTTTGGTGCGGCCAAGCGAGATGGAAGCCAGCGGTGCCAGCACGGCGGCGAAGAACAACGCCAAACCCGGCAGTTGCAGGGAAAAGTCGAGGGCTGAATGGAGCATGGCGAGAATGAGGATGGCGATGCCCATTGCCGGATAGATCCGGGCCTTGCGCCGCTCCCTGAGGCCGGTCATGAAGCTCTTCATCAGGGCGCCGACGGCGATCACCAGGCTGACCAGGAAGATCGCGCCGAGGCCCAGAGTGCCTTCCAGATAAAAATTGTGGGCCCGGTCCCAGACGCCTTCGATGGAGCATTCCGCCGAGCGGTAGGCGGGGAAACCGGCTTCGAAGGTCCCGAAACCCATGCCGGTCAACGGGTAGTCCGATATTGCGCGAAGAATGCCGGCAGCCACGCACAGGCGGCTTTCGTCCATGCCCCCCACCTCGGCCCTCAGGATGACGCGTCCGGAAAACACCAGTCCGATGGCGATCAGTCCGGCGAGCACGGCTGCCATCGCGATCAGTCTTGAGCGTGTCTGCCTGCTCCTGACCGGAGAAGCGTAGCGCGAGGACTGCTGTCGCGTCGCCACCAGATAGGTGAGGAAAAACAGCATGGCGACAAATGTGCTGGCAATGCCGGCGCGCGACTGGGTCAGCATCAGGCCGGCGAAAGTCGGCACGAGCAGGCAAAGAAGCAGGATGACCTGGCCAGTCCCGCGAGACTTGCGGACAGGTTTTTCGGCGGTCAACCGGCGGAACAGCGCCGTCAGCGTGCCCTCCTGTTCGGATTGCCAGAGCAAACCGCTGAGCAAGACCGTCGTGAAGCCGAGAAAAGTCGCGGCAGTGTTGCGGTTGACGAAGACCGCGGTGAAGTTGCGCAGATAGTCGCGCTTTTCCCAGAACAGCAGGTAGTTGGGAAACACCAGGTACTGGACGAGGCTGAGTGTCGCGACGATGCCGGCGGAGATCGCCAGCGCACGCAGCATGCTGCTTGCCCGCGCCTCCGAATGACAGAAGACGAGCCCGCCCATGAAGGCGACAAACGGGGCGGCTATCTGGATGAGGGCGGATAGCGTATCGGCCGGCGCGACCGAGATCGTGCCGCCGCTGCGTCCGCTGGCCGAATTCGCCTCAGGCCAGCCAGGATTGGCAAAGCCAGTGGCGGAAAGATCGACCGTCTGCAGGAAGATCCATAGCGACATCACAACGAGTATCGACAAGGCGGCACAAAACAACCCGTAGGCGCGCTGCGGCGCTCCCAGAAGGACCGCTGCACCCATTGTCACCACGAGCATCAGCGAGGCGAAGACGTTCGTGCTTTCAATGGACACCGAGCCCCGCGGCAGCAGGCCCGCGACCGCAATCGCAACGAAGGCGAAGAAGAGCGCCCTCTCAAGGCGGCTCGTCATGACACCGTCTTCGCGGCTTTCGCTTGTCAATGACATCGCTCCACTCCCTTGTCGCCTGATTTCCACCCGGCACAGTTCTCAATCCTTGGTCAAACGGTGCTTTGACGCAAGGATATCCGGCGGCACGAAAGGGCGCCGCCTCATCGTCATCACGCCGCCCCGGCCTGTCGGAACAATGAAACGCGGTTGTATCGGTGCTTGGCGCTTGTTGTCCAGCAGTCGACGTGAACGGCGGCAAACAGGATAGAATTTCCTGTCAAACGATGTTCATCCGACGATGAATGGCAATATCGTGACGTTCTTATCCACTTCATCGACCAATTTTGGTTATGAAGCGTTTTTGCCTATTATTTCATCTGAGTTGCCTCATGAATAACGGTTTTCTGCCTCAATAGGCGCAAACGCAATAGGTTTGGTCATTTACTCTGTCCGGGGATTGACGTTAACCAATCATAATCTATCTTGTTGCGCTGCACCACGGCGACTAATAGTGTAAGTCTATCAATGGATACATCGCTTAAATTAAATGTATACGCTGGTGCGCTGGAATATCTGCAAAAAGGGGAATAAATGGCGAAGGTAGCTCTGATAACCGGCGTAACGGGGCAGGATGGGGCCTACTTGGCTGAGCTTTTGCTTGCAAAAGGCTATATCGTCCATGGAATCAAGCGCAGATCATCGTCGTTCAATACAGGGCGGATCGAGCAAATATACCAGGATCCGCATGAGAAGGATCAGCGGTTCAAGCTCCACTATGGCGACCTGACGGATTCCACCAATCTCATCCGGGTCGTGCAGGAGTGCCAGCCGGACGAAATCTACAATCTGGCGGCCCAGTCCCATGTCGCGGTGTCCTTCGAGACGCCGGAATACACCGCGAATTCGGACGCCATCGGCGCGCTCAGGCTCCTTGAGGCCATCCGCATCCTGAAGCTGGAGAACAAGACGCGCTTCTATCAGGCGTCCACGTCCGAGCTCTACGGCCTGGTGCAGGAAGTGCCGCAGAGTGAAAAGACCCCGTTCTATCCCCGCAGCCCCTATGGGGCCGCCAAGCTCTATGCCTACTGGATCGTCGTCAACTACCGCGAAGCCTACGGCATGCATTGCAGCAACGGCATCCTGTTCAACCACGAGAGCCCTCTGCGCGGCGAAACCTTCGTCACCCGCAAGATCTCCCGTGCGGCAGCCGCGATCCGGCTCGGCAAGCAGGAGAAGCTCTATCTCGGCAATCTCGACGCCAAGCGCGACTGGGGCCATGCGCGGGAATATGTGCGCGGCATGTGGCTGATGCTGCAGCAGGATATTCCGGACGACTACGTTCTGGCGACCGGCGAAACCACGGAAGTGCGCAAGTTCGTCGAATGGGCCTTCGAGGACGTCGGCATGCGGCTCGAATGGCGCGGCAACGGTGTGGACGAGAAGGGGTATGACGCTGTCACCGGCAAGTGCATCGTGGAGGTCGATCCTCGCTACTTCCGCCCCACCGAGGTCGACCTGCTGATCGGCGATCCGACCAAGGCGCACGAGAAGCTGGGCTGGAAGCACGAGACGAGCGTCAGGGCGCTGTGCCGGGAAATGGTCAACGAAGACCTCAAGGTAATGCAGACCGCGACGATCATGAAAGAGGCCTGATTGATGTACGATCTGGCTGGAAAGCGGGTTTGGGTCGCGGGGCATCGCGGCATGGTCGGCTCGGCCATCGTTCGCCGGCTTGCCTCGGAAGGCTGCGAGGTGCTGACGGCCGAGCGCGGCGAATTGGACCTGCGGCGGCAGGACTCAGTCGAAGCCTGGATGGAAGAAAAACATCCGGACGCCGTCTTCCTCGCTGCGGCCAAGGTTGGGGGCATTCTCGCCAACGACACCTATCCGGCCGACTTCCTCTACGAGAACCTGATCCTTGAGGCCAACGTCATCCACGCCGCCTACCGCAGCGGTGTTGAGAAGCTGCTCTTTCTTGGTTCTTCCTGCATCTATCCCAAGTTTGCTGCCCAGCCGATCACCGAGGACGCGCTCCTGACCGGCGCACTCGAGCCGACCAACGAATGGTATGCGATCGCCAAGATCGCAGGGATCAAGCTGTGCCAGGCCTATCGACGCCAGCACGGTTGCGATTTCATCTCGGCCATGCCGACCAATCTCTACGGGCCGGGCGACAATTTCGACCTGAATACCAGTCATGTCATGCCGGCGCTGATCCGCAAGGCGCATGACGCGAAGCAATCCGGCGCTGGCGCCATCACGATCTGGGGAACGGGAACGCCGCGCCGTGAATTCCTCCATGTGGATGACTGCGCCGACGCCTGCGTCTTCCTGATGAAGTCCTATTCGCAAGAGAGCCACGTCAATGTCGGCTTCGGCGAGGATCTCACCATTCTCGAGCTCACCAGGCTCGTCTGCGATGTCGTCGGCTTCGGCGGCGGGATCGAGCACGACCTTTCCAAACCCGACGGTACACCGCGCAAGCTGATGAGTGCCGAGCGGCTGCGGAGCATGGGATGGGCGCCCAGGATCCGTCTCGCGCAGGGCATCGCCGAGGCTTACCAGGCGTTTCAGGATGGGCAGTTCGTCGATCGCAAGGCGGAGACCCACGCATGAGCGACATCTTCCGAACCGCCCCGTTGCAGGACCTTCCGGTCGCAAGGCAATCGACTGAAGCTGCAAGCCTGACGGCAAGCAAGGTCCTCGTCTACGGGATGAACTACGCCCCGGAAATGGCGGGCGTCGGGCGCTATACCGGCGAAATCGCCGATCACCTCGCGAGCCTTGGCGTCGATGTGACCGTGGTCACGACCCCGCCGCACTATCCCGGCTGGAAGGTTCAGCAGAGCCATGGCAACCGCTATTCCCGGAAACAGGAGGAGCGCGTTCTGGTGTATCGCGTGCCGCTACTTCTGCGCGAGAAGATGGGCGGCATCTGGCGACTGCTGGCGCCTGCAAGCTTTGCGCTGACCTCGGCGCCCGTGGTGTTCTGGCAGATCGTCAAGCGCCGGCCGGCCACCGTCTTCTGTGTCGAGCCCACCCTTTTTGCCGCACCTGTCGCGCAGTTCGCCGCCTGGCTCGTGGGGGCACGGACCGTTCTGCATGTACAGGACCTCGAAGTCGACGCCGCCTTTGCCGTTGGTCATCTGGCCGGGTTCAAGTGGCTGAAGGCCATCGGCCATGCCTTTGAGCGCATGACGCTTCGCAAGTTCGAAAAGGTGATCACCATTTCCAATCGCATGGCCGAGAAGCTCACGGAAAAGGGAGTTTCGTCGGATCGCGTGGCGATCGTCCGCAACTGGGTGGATCTGTCGCATATCTATCCGATGAACGGCGCAAGTTCCTATCGTGCAGAGTTCGGCTTCTCGGATGAAGATTTTGTCGTGCTGTACTCCGGCAATATCGGAGCCAAGCAGGGGCTGAATATTCTTCTAGAGGCCGCCGAGCGGCTGGCAGACGAGAAACGAATCCATTTCGTGATAGCGGGCGAAGGACCCAACAAAGCGGAACTGAAGGCGCGTTACGGCCATCTTGGCAACGTTCGTTTCCTCCCGTTTCAACCTTATGCTCGGTTGAACGCGTTTCTCAATATGCCGGACCTACACGTCCTTCCGCAAGAGCCGGATGCCGCCGATCTGGTGCTTCCCTCGAAGCTCGGAGGCATGTTGGCAAGTGGCAGGCGGGTGCTGGTGACGGCGAATGAAAATACGGAACTTGCGGAATTTTTGGGTGAGGCGTCCATTCTCATCGCGCCCGGAAACGCGGAGCTGATGGCGGCGCGCATCCGAAGCGCACGCGATGAGGTTGACAGTTCTTATAGTATGAGAATCGAGCGGGCAGCACATTTGGCAAAGGATGTGGGTATGGCCAGCCTCGTCGCGAATCTCACCTGATCGGCAGTTCTGTTTCGGTCTACTGGCGCAAAAAATCATGGCGGTTACCCTCATGACTATTTTCACGAGAGCGCGTGTCTTGCTTAGCGCGGTATATTCTTACTTCGTAGATCTCCGACGATTTTGGAGCTATTCGCAAAATGGTCGGCCTCTGCGCAATCCGGACACTGCGCGTTCTCATATGCTACGGATCTCTCACGCACTGGAAAAAGGCATGGTCCTGCCAGCGCCGCGGCCAGGCTTCGGTCAGGATAAGATAAAGCAATTGCTTGGAATTATTGGGGAAACATCGGAACGATGGAATGTCTCCCATGTCGAGAAAATTTCCTTAGCGACCATCGAGCGGCTGGTTGATTTCCATGCTGCCCGCGATTTGAATCTTCCGGAGATCTCGGCCAAGATTGATGCACTCAAAGCGCGTTTTCCCGAACTGTCTAAAAGCGAAGAGATTGAAGCCGGAGCTATCACCATGCGCCGCGCCGATCTTATCGCCACCTTGCCGAACGATCCGGATGCATTTTTTAAGAGTCGAAGAAGCATTCGGCTCTTCGGTCCCCGCGAAACGTTCGACTTTTCATGCCTGGAACATGCCGTCCGTCTGGCACAGCGTGCTCCCTCGGTCTGCAACCGTCAAACCGGGAAAGCCTACATTTTTACCAAGCCTTCCGACATCGATTTGTTGTTACGTTTTCAGGATGGCAACAAAGGGTTCGGCGACACAGCATCGGCTCTGGTGGTCTGCACGTCGGATCTCAGCAATTTCTACAAAGTCGGGGAGCGGAACCAAGGCTTCGTGGATGGTGGACTGTTCGCCATGGCGCTCGTCTATGCGTTCCATTCACTTGGTGTCGGGACCTGCATGCTGAACTGGAGCCAGCCCGCCCATTCCGACAGCAAGTTCAGGAGCGTGTGCAGGATTCCGGAAAAGGAAGTCATCATCACCATGATTGCTGTCGGCCCACTCAGGGAGGAATATCTGGTCGCACAATCGCCGCGCCGCGAGTTGCAGGATGTCCTCTTCATTGATGATCCGGATCTTGTTTCGCTCCCGCGGAAGGTGATGTGATGAAAGTCGGAATCCTGACCTATCACGACACCAACAACTTCGGCGCGCAGCTTCAGGCCGCCTCGGTTCAACGCTTTCTGGCTAGCGAGGGCTTTGATGCGGAACTGATCGATTTTCGGCCGTATAGGCATGAAATTCGTCGGAACATGACCTTGCTTCGTGCCATCAGGCGTTTGGATTTCAAGGGGCTTAAACGCGAGCTGGCGAGCAACAAGCGCTTTCGCAACTCGATTTTCGGCATGGCAAAAGTCTCGAATCGCAGTGCTTTTTTCAGCTCGCAGATTCCCGCCTTGAGTCAAAGCTATGATGCCCTTGTGTGCGGCAGCGACGAACTTTGGAACTTTGGCAACTATCGTGGCTATATGGCGCCATACATTCTCGATTTTGCCGGCCGTCCGGGCGTGCTTAAGATCAGCTATGCGGCGTCGGTCGGTTCCTACAAGCCGTCGCCGGACATGCGTGCCAGGATGAAAAAGGCCTTGACGGATTTTTCCACCATCCTCGTCCGGGATCCGACGACCTTGGCGTTCGTTGGCGAGTTGGGCCTTGAGGCGAAGCGGGTTGTGGACCCGACCTTTCTGGCGGATCTGGACCCTATCAAACCGCCTATCAGTGATTATGTCATGCTGTCCGGCGCCATGAAGGCGCAGCAAGTGGCGCAGGCTCTAGAGGCAGCGAGGTCGCTGGGACTGAGGGCTGTGACTGTCGGCGTCCGATACCCTGGTCACCCGGACCTCTACGTTCCGGCTACGCCGCGTGAATGGATCGGTTACGTCAAACACGCGCGTTACCACATTACCTCCCTTTTCCATGGCGCTGCTCTTTCCCTGAAGTACGAGACACGTTTCTGCGTATTTCGAACGCTGGGCAAGGAACAGAAGATACTCTCGTTGCTGGAGTGGATGGGGGAGCCTTCGCGTAGCGTAAGTCCGGAAGCGGGTGCGGACGAGATAGATCGTGTGGTCGCCAGTGATTTGTCGGCAGATCTGAGATTGACGCGTGACAGTAGGGTTGCGGAGTCCCGCAAGCTCTTCCTCTCGGCACTCACGGGTAACGGCTGATGTTGCACAAGGGTAGAGGTCCCGGCCGTTCAATCGCAGCCAAGGGTATGGCATGGACTGGCATCACGGTCGTGCTTGCGAAACTCATGTCAATCGTCAGCCAGATTGTCCTGGGTCATCTGCTGAGCGTCGAGACCTACGCCGTTTTTGCTGCTGCCACCGCGGCACTTGCATTCGTGTCAGGTTTCCAAAATTCCGGCGTCGGAAAAGTCCTGGTTCAACGCCAGAGCGAATACGAGCGTATTGCGGCCGATTTTGCCGGATTTGCCTTCTATCTGGGCTCCGCCGGAGCCGTTGTTCTCTTTCTCATCGCATTGGGACTCTCTGCCGGCTACGGCATGCCCGATTTGCTGCCCATACTGGCAGTCAGTGCGATTACGATACCGATCATCAGTATCAATAGCATCTATACGGCCAAGCAGAGCATCGCTCTCAGCTTCAAAACCATATCGATTTATTCTACGACCTATACGGCGATTTACTATATCGCGCTTTTGCTATCCGCCTATTTCGGTACTGAAAGCTTCAGTATAGCTCTGGCCACATTGTTTGCCGCCGTTGCGATGCATCTTGTCTACATCCGCCGAATGGGGGTTCTGGACATAAACTTCAGATTTTCGCCTGCCTCCTTTTGGTCGGTGTTCAGCGCACTGAAATGGACGATGCTGTCCAGTTACATCTTTGGCTTTACCCAGAGTGGGGACTACCTCGTCCTCGGCAGGCTCTTCGACAAAGAACAACTGGGCTATTATTACTTCGGTTTCATGCTGACGGCTAATGTTGGACTTTTGTTGTCCCTGGCGATCAGCCAGACGTTGATGCCGATCTTTTCGAAGATCAAGGACGACACGGTGCGTCTGAAGCGGGCCTTTGCGCAGGCCAGTGAAACCATTATTTTCCTGTCGTCGATCATCTGCCTCGGTATCGTGGCCGTTGCTCCCGAAGCCGTGCATTCTCTTTGGTCAGGGAAATGGGATCCGTCGATCTTCGTTGCGGTCGCGATCGCGGTGACGTTCCCATTGCGCGTCCTCGCATCGATGGCGGCCGTTGCGCTCGAGGCCCGAGGCAGATGGCGTCAGCGCACGATGCTATTGGTCTATGACGCGCTTGGTATCATGATCTTTGCAGCTGTTGGCGCCTGGTTGGGCGCATTGTCGGGCGCGGCCGTCGCTGTTGCCTTCCATCGGGGGGTCACCGGTCTTTTGGCTTTCCCTGTGGCGATGCGCTCCCTTGAATTCCACTACGGTGATATCGGGCGCTATTTCCTGCAATCGGCAACACCCTTCTTCCTGATCGTGGCACTTGTCATTGCTTTCAAACAATGGCTCGGGCCTGTGCCGGGTGCGGTGGAACAACTCCTTATAGCCGCAGGTGTGGCGGGCGCGGCAATAGCCGTCTTTCTCGCGGTGACGTTTTTAACCAATCGCAAGGTGCTGGGCTACTTCGTCCCTGCGATTAACAGGCGGGCATGAGAGCCATGGTACACCGCGTGACCAACCAAAAGGCTGAACCGGCTTCTGTGTCCAGCGAGGTTGCTTTGCTGCATGTCGTCGGCCTCATCCTGGGCAATGAGGGATACGGCGTTCGTCGTGGCTGGCTGAGCCTGCTTTCCGGTTTCCAGGCGCGGGGCGTGCCCGTCTCGGCCCTTGTCCTGCAGGAAGGCGAGATCGCGGCCCTCATTCGGGCGCGCGGCGTCGAGGTCACCGCCGGCGGGCTTCAGCCTCCTCCGGCCCTGCAGGGAAGCGGGGCGGGCAAGTTCCTGCTCTTGCTCAAGCGTGCTGTGACGCAATTGAAGGCCGTTGCCGTGGTTCGCCGGGAGATCCGCAGAAGCGGTGCCGGCACCTTGTTGCTGCGCAGTCCGGCGGAAGTACTGCTCGCCGGTCTTGCCGCGCGATTGTCGGGCATTCGGGCCTATTGGCTCATGCCGAATGCAATCAGCTCGGGTTATCCCTTCGATCTCAACCGACGTGTCTATCGTATCATTTTCAGGCACCTGAACGTCGTGCCGATCGCCAACAGCCGGTTCACCGACACCACGATCGGTCCCGGAGACTTCGAGCGGCACGTCTGCCATCTCGGTATCAGCCCGGCAGAATTCGATCCGGCTGTTCCGGGCACCATTCGTCGCGCGGATCTCGGCATCCCGGAGGATGCCATCGTGCTCGGCGTGTTTGCCCGGATGGTGGCGGACAAGGGTCAGCGGCGGCTCGCCGAAGCCCTTTCGGAACTCGGCGAGGAGGCTGCCCGCGTTCATCTCCTGCTGTGTGGCGGGCCTCTCGACAGCGCCTATGCCACCGAGTTGCAGACCTTCGTCCAGGGCCACGGCCTTGCCGGTCGCGTGCACTTCACCGGCCCGATCAGCGACGTGGCGTCGTATTACAAGATCTGCGACGTCGTGGTGAACAGCCGGCTAGACCCGGAACCCTTCGGCTTTTCGGTGATCGAGGGGATGATGCTCGGCAAGCCGGTGCTCGCCCACAAGGCCGGCGGTCCGGGCGAGACCGTGATCGACGGACAAACCGGGTGGCACATCCAGGGACCCGACAAGGCGGCTTTCATTGCCGCGCTCCGGCGCGTCCTCGCAGATCTGCCGCATCTTACTGAGATGGGCCGGGCGGCCCGCGCGCATGCGCTGGCCCATTTCACCAGCGACAAGATGGTGGGACGCATCGTCGATATCGTCGCCGGAGGGAGACAGGCGTGAACACCCGTCCTCAGCGATCCGTCTGGATTTCAAGGCTGCTGCTCGTTTCCGGGGCGGGCATGGCGCTGGTCTATTCGGGCTACATCCTCGCCTGGGTGAAGACGAGCGGCACGGGTGAGGACAGTTTCGTCGAAATCGCCATCGCGCTGGCGATCGGCATGAGCATGCTCTTTGCGGCGTCCTACAAACGTACCGTCTCGCTGACCGCCTATCACGTGCTCTATCTCCTGCCGATTCTCCTCTATTTTCTCGTTTCGGTGACGTCGGCCTACTACTATCAGGACACCAAGATCTTCCTGTGGCTGCTCTTCGGCGTGGTCTATCTCGGCCTGCTGAGCCAGGCGGACATCGCCAAGTCGCGGGTCGTCGACGGCTTCCTGATGGTCGGCCTGATCGAACTCATGTTCTTCCTCGCCTTCAACCGCGAGGCGATCTTTTCCTACTCCGGCGGCCGGGGTCGCGTTTCCTTCGACAACTCCGCCTACACGCTGACCGCCTATGCCATCGCCGGCGGCACGCTCGCGGCGCTTTACTCGATGGTCTTCATGGGCAAAGCCTGGCTGCGCTCCATCGCCGTGCTCGGCCTTTCCATCATCGTGATCTTGGGAACCGGCACGCGTTCGGTTCTCGTGGGATTGGTGGCCGCAGTTTTCTCGCTCTACTTCTTCAACCGGATCGGCAAGCTCGCGCTACGCCGCGTGGTGATCTACACGGGCACGGCATTCGTGATTGCGGCCTTGGTTTTCTCCTCTGTGCCCAGCCTACGCGACAGGCTTGCCAACACCCTGGACCTGATGATGTCAGGTGTCAGTACATTGTCGGGCAGTACGGAGTACGAAGCCTCTGCAGAAGGACGACGAATTTCCCGCGAGATCGGCATCGACAACTTCATGCGCAATCCGCTTACGGGGGCAGGCTACAGGACCCGCCAGCTCGATTTTCCCTTGCTGCAATCCTATCAGGATTTCGGCATCTTCTTCGGGCTTGCCTTCACCTTCGCCTTTCTCGTTCTTCCCTACCTCGTCGCGTTCAAGGCTTTCAGACGTGGCACGGATTCCGAGAAGTTCATTGCGGCGCTCTTCATCCTGAACTCACCCCGTCTGTTCCTGCACGGTACGACCTACGACTGGGTGATTTTTACCTATGTCATCCCCGTCTACAGCGTCCTGTTGAATCGGCCGGAATGGGGCTTGTTGTTTGCGAGCGGTCCGCCATTGCGCCCAAGCGCCTCGACCCGAATGGAAAACCGGAATGTCTAGAGTCAATGTAATTTATCATCACTTTCCCCACTATCGAAGGCCGGTCATGCGTGAGTTGGTCAAGAGTGGCGTACATGACTATCGGTTTTGGGGAAGCCTTGATGCAATCAACGGCATCAAATCGTTCCAAGGTGACGATTTGATCAAGATATCCCCGCTACGGTTCCGCTTTCGGGGAGCAACATGGGTGTTGAAAGACTATTGGCCCGCAGTTCTTGATCGGACTGCGGACGTGCTTGTAGTCCATGGCCATCCGAATATGCCAGCCAGCTGGCTCATAGGTATCGTCGGGCGGCTCACCGGCAAGAAAGTCATCTTTTGGGCTCACGGCTGGTTGAAGAAAGAAACCCCGCTTAAGTCTCTCATCCGGCGACTCCATTATGGCCTAGGTCACCGTGTAATGACTTATGGCGAGCGCGCCCGGCAATTGGCGGCTGCTACCGGATTTCCGCCCAATAGGATTGTGCCTATTTACAACTCTCTGGACTGGCTGACCGCGCAGGCAGTGTTGGAGGGGCTTGGCGCTGAAGGAACAGATATGGTCCGCCAGCGACTTGGCATCCCCCGAGAGGCATTCGTGGTCAGCTGTGTTGCGCGTCTGACACCGATCTGCCGGTTTGATCTTCTCATTGAAGCGATTGCCCATCTCAAGCGCCGGAATATTGAGGCACAGGTAATTCTGATCGGTGACGGCCCTGAGAGGGTGAAGCTTGAAGAATTGGCGCGGATGTCCAATGTCAATGTTCGCTTCCTCGGGGCAATCTATGAAGAAGATCTGCTTGGCGCATACATCTTCGCCAGCGACGTCACGGCAAGCCCTGGAAAGATAGGGCTGAGTGCCATGCACTCGTTGATGTATGGCACGCCCGTGGTTTCGCACGACGAAATGGATATGCAGATGCCGGAGATCGAGGCGGTCTATCCCGGTAGGACTGGTTCCCTATTCAGGCGCAATGATGTGAACGCTCTTGCCGACGCGCTGGAATACTGGAGCAAGGCCAAGGCAAATCGTGAGGCCACGCGCCTACAATGTCGTGATGTGATCGAGACCCGATACAATCCTGTCACGCAGGCACGCCTCATCAACGACACAATAGACCAGACCCTCGGCGGCTGACTGAGCCCAACGTGCGGAAGATGATGTATATGGCTCGAGCAATGCGCATTGGCATCCTCACCTACCACTTCTCCGAGAACTTCGGAGCGCTGATGCAGGCCTACGGCTTGCGGCAGTGGCTGATCAATCAGGGTCATGATGCCGAATTCGTCAACTATCATCCGCGCTATGTGGAAGAGGGTGGCGACTTCGAGCAAATCTTCAGTCCGGCGCGGTTTCGCCGCAATCTGAAGATCGCCTATCTTCGTCTGTCGACACTCCAGCGAAGGCTGTTCGGCAGCCGCCTTCAGACCGAGCAATTAGAAGCTTTCCGCCGCGAGGTGCTCGGCGTGACTGGACCGCGCCTGGAAAGCCAGGCTGAGGTCGAAGCGTTCTTCGCCAGCGCCGAGGGCCGCTTCGACGTCCTCGTCTGCGGCAGCGACCAGATCTGGAACCCGTCCGCCCAGAAGGGGCTCGACGCCGTCTATTTTCTCGCCATGAGCGATGCCGCCGGTGCGCGCCACGTTGCCTATGCCCCGAGCTTCGGCAAGGGCAGCCTTGACCCTTCCTTCGACACGGAGGTCAGGAACTATCTCTCCGGCATGCATGGACTGTCCGTGCGCGAGCAGAGCGGCGTGGACATCATCCGTCGGATCACCGGTCGGGAGGCCGTGTGTGTACCCGATCCGACCATCCTGCTTGGGGATTTTTCCGGCCTGCTGAAGACGGCCGAAGAAGTCCCGGCAGGGCAGCTCTTCTGCTATGCACTGCGCACGGGAGATGGCATTCGTGAGGTGGCGGAGTTCGTCTCTCAGGCGACCGGTGCGCCGATCGCCTCGCCCTACAATGTCCACCGACGTTGGCGCGAGATTGGCCAGACCGTCTATCCTTCGCCGGCCGGTTGGGTGGCCATGATCGAGAAGTCCTCCTTTGTCGTGACGAATTCCTTCCACGGGACCGTGTTGAGCATCCTGCTGAAAAAGCCGTTCCTGACCGTCGGACTGCCGGGCGCCAAGGGCGGGCTCAACGAACGCGTTCGCAACCTGCTGCAACAGTTGGACCTGATGGACCGCTTCGTCGAAGCGGGCGACCGGCATGCAGTGTCCCAGCGCATCGGGCAACCGATTGACTGGGAAGGAGTGCAGCGCGCAATCGACAACCTGCAGCAGATCGGTCGCAGTTACCTTTTTGAGCAGTTGCAGGAAGTTAGCGGGCGCGGCCATGAGTGAGTTCGCCAATCTGCGCTATGTCGATACCATGCCTAGATCGCTCAAGGTGAAGCGAGGGCTTTGGGTTCTGGTCTGGTTGCTTTTCTTTCGCCCGACGCCTCGCGGCATATTCAACGGCTGGAGGTTGTTTCTTCTGCGCCTGTTCGGTGCCCGCATAGGCAGGGGCTCGAAAGTGGCTGCCTCCTGTTTCGTCTGGGCGCCCTGGAATCTCGAGATGGGGGAGTTCTCGGTTCTGGGCGATGGCGTTGATTGCTACACGATGGACAAGATTCGAATTGGCTCCAAAGTTGCCGTCAGTCAGAGATGCTTCCTCTGCACCGGTTCGCACGACATTACGTCGTTGCGGCGTCCCCTCATCACTAGGCCGATCACAATCGGGGATCATTGCTGGATCGCCGCGGAATCGATGGTCTTGCCAGGTGTCAATATTGCGGAGGGCAGCGTCATAGGCGCGCGCTCTCTGGTTACCAAAGATATGCCGTCATGGTCCGTCTGCGCAGGACATCCCTGCGTCGTTCTTAGACCTCGCAGGTTGGCACCCGAAATCAGTCTGCCGACAAAAGGCGCTTGACCGGCACCGCGATGGAGAATGCTCGTGGCTGAATTCTTAGATAAGATCCGGAAGACTCTCTTGTTCGTGACCGAGTACTTCTCGGACGCCGTCAGCTATTTCCGCTATTGTGGAATTTCTCCATTGCAGGACCCAAGCCGCAAGCTCTTCTACAAAATCCTCATTGAGGCACATGCTCTGGAAAAGGGTCTCTCGTTGGCGCAGCCTCGTCCCCTTTTCGGTGTGTCCAAGATCCGTTTCTTGATCAGTGTCCTCGATCGCTACGATATTTCATTCTCGCGCCTTCCCGGCGAAATGGTGTGCGGCATCTTTCACGCGTATCTGAATTTGCATCAGTCACTCGGCGTCAGCGATCCGCTGCTTCATGATGTGAGAGCGTTTCTGACGCGCTACGAAAGGACTTGGGATATCACGCCGAACGGTGGCGTTCGGCAACTGGACCGCGATGATTACGATCAGATTCCCGATGCCGCACGCCTGATTACCTCCCGTCACAGCACCCGGATGTTCTTGCCGGATCACCTGCGATTGGAAGAAGTCGAGCGGGTCGTACATATCGCCCAATCCTCACCCTCTCAGTGCAATCGTCAGTCTGCGAAGGCCTACTTCTATCAGGAGCGAGCGGATATAGACCGCCTTCTGCGGCTTCAGGCGGGGTCGGCGGGCTTTGCGCAGGACGTCAACAATCTGTTCGTTATCACCTCGGAGCTTGCGGCATGGGGTGGGGCGCAGCAGCGCAATCAGGCCTATGTCGACGGTGCTCTTTTTGCGATGAACCTGATGCTGGCCTGCCATGCTAGCGGTATCGCCTCATGTCCGCTCAATCTGGCTGTGACGCACAAGACTGGTCGTGCGATCTGCGAGGCGGGAGCTATTGGGGAGGGCGAACGGCTTATCATGATGATCGCGGTCGGCAGACCGGCTCACCGCGACAGGCTGAAGATCGCACGATCACCACGCCGCCCGCTTCATGAAATTCTGGTCACGAAGCTGATTGGTGATCACTTGGAGCCACGATGACCTCGATTTCCGTCCTGATCCTCACGTACAACGAAGAAGTTCACATCGCCCGGGCGATCGAGAGCGTCGCCTCATTTGCCACGCAGATCGTGGTCGTCGATTCCTTTTCGTCAGATCGCACCGTGGAGATCGCCCGTTCGCTCGGCGCCACGGTGCTGCAGAACCCGTTCGTGAACCAGGCTCGGCAGTTCCAATGGGGGCTGGACAATGCGGCAATCTCCTCGGACTGGGTCATGCGGCTTGATGCTGATGAAGTGGTCGAACCGGAGCTGGCGCGCGAGATCGCCCAGAAGCTGCCGACGCTCGCGGCCGACGTCGCGGGCGTGAACCTGAAGCGCAAGCATATCTTTCTCGATCGCTTCATCCGCCACGGCGGGCGCTATCCGCTGATCCTGACTCGCCTCTGGCGGCGGGGGCAGGGGCGGGTCGAGGATCGCTGGATGGATGAACACGTCATCGTCTGGGGCGGACGCACTGTCCTGTTCGACAATCCGTTCCGCGATCACAATCTTCATGATCTCGGCTATTTTACCGAGAAGCACAACAAATATGCCACCCGAGAGGCCGTCGACGTGCTCAATCGGCGTTATGGTCTGTTCGCCCAGGATGCCGGGCTGACAAGCGAAGGCACTTCGCTGCAGGCATCCGTGAAGCGCTTCGTCAAGGAGCGTGTCTACAACCGGATCCCGTTTCCGGTCTCGACGCTCGGATATTTCCTGTTCCGCTATGTAATCCAGCTCGGCTTCCTCGATGGCCGGGAGGGGCTCATCTACCATTTCCTGCAGGGCTACTGGTACCGTTTCCTCGTTGGCGCCAAGGTCCTCGAGTTCGACAGGGCCATCCGGCCTCTGTCGACACCCGAGGACAAGCGCCAAGCGCTCGCGCAACTGACGGGCCTGGCACTCTAGTCGCATATCCCTTCGCCGGTTGGAGCAAGGCGACGGGTATTGCCATGCCCGTCGCCTGGCCTGCAACGCTCACCAACCGAGCGCTTCAATGCGGGCAAGGACCGCCGCGGAAACCGCATTCATCGCCGCCACGGTCAGATGCGTTCCGTCCGCCTGCAGGCAGGTGGGAGGCGCGCGCCCGGCCGCCAGGGCGGCCAGATCTTCGGTGGAAGTCGTCGCAAGCGCCTGAAGCGTCGGGTGCGGGTCGATGTAGCGAAGTCCGAAGCGCGAGGACAGCCAGCTGTTGCGGGCATTCGTTGTCGCGATCTCCGCCGCCGAATGGTTCATCCGTCGCACCGACCCGACAAAGACATGCCGGGCGGCAAGGGAGGCCATGCTCTCGAAAGTCGCGGGGTCTGTGGCGGCGTTAGCGCCGTTTGCGTCTCCATCCCAGTGTACCAGTACGCAGCCGTAAAGGCCGGGATTGCTGCGCATGGTGGCGAGTTGCGCCACGACCGTCGAACCGCCTGCGCCTGAAGATACAACCAGGCGGCTTGCGTTGGATGTCTCTATGCCCTGTTCCAGCGAAGAGCCGCCCGTTCCGGCAACATAGCTGTCGCCGATCGCCCAGATGAAGCCAGGCGGAGCGTATTCCTGGGCGAACAGTGCCGCGGACAGAATTGTGCCGGTCCACTCCTCGCCGGCCGCGGGCGAGGCCCCCAGCCGCACCCAGCACGCGCCGGCCGGCGTAAATCCTGCTTGCTGACCGTAAAGATGGGTCTCGTCAAACGCGACGAGGAAGCGGCTCGATCCGTCGGAAGAGATGTGGAGCGTGTGCCCCGCGCCCGGCGTGACGAGATTGGAGGCGATCACGTGGGTGGTTCGGTTGGTGCCGTTGCTGTCGAGGGTGACCGTGATCGTACCATCCGCGTTCAAAGCGGCGCGATAGCGGTTGCGCGCGCCGTCGTCATCGAAGGAGAAAAGAACCCTTGTCGAGGCCGGAAGATTGGCCGGCACGCGAAACTTGATGATGACGGCAAAGGCAGGCGAAGAAAACCCGGCAAAGGCCGTGGCTTCCTTGATCGAAAAGCTGTCGCCGCAGATCGTGCCGCCCGGTCCGCTGACCGTTCGCAGACCGAGATAGTGAGCAGCGCCTTCACCCCCGAATGTTCTAGTGAATGTGGTGGGAACAAGACTCGCATTTTGCGCCAAGGCATTGCTGAGTGGAGACATCGTCGCGGAACGACTGGAAATGACCAGGGGGCTTCCGGTGGCGGTTCCCTTCCGGTAGGTGGCCTTCGCGCGATAAGCCTTGCCCTGTTGGGTCGAGGCTGCACCCGACCGCACGGTCGGATTGGTCAGACCCGTTCCGCTCATTTCCAGTTCGCCGGCGACGATTGCGGCGGTCGCGCCATTGAGGGCCGTCCAGTCTCCGATGCCGAGGGACAGGTCCCCGTTCGGCAGCAGTTCCGGTGCATCGGTCGCGACATGATCGCCGATCTTGCGCGTGCCGCCCGAAGCCGTGCCGCCGACGGCAGCGAGCGCTGCAGCTTCGGTCGCATAGGTGCGACCATCGTACCAGCCGCGGTTGTTTTCGAGGTCGAGGACCAAGGCCGGGCGTCGTCCCGTGCCGTCCTTGGGGACCCACTGGGCGCCGTCGGTGTTCCAGCCTCCGCGCATGTCGAGCCCGATCCCAAGTTTCATGTCGTTCATCGCCCTCTCCTCTTCCGCTCTAGCGTGGCCGACGCGCTGGCAGTCGAGGTTCCAGCCGCGTCGTCCGTCGGATTATGGGGCAGGACGGATGGGCGGGGAAAACGGGTGGCGATTTTGTTCGCGAATGGCGGGTGCCGCGCCCTGCTATGGCTGTTTCACCGGCACCCGCACCTCGCGCATGGTGTTTCCCCGGATGATCAGTTCTTCGACGCCCTGGCCGACATCGACGCCGATATCCGTCCGTTCGATCTCGTTCTGCTCGACCAGGATGTTGCGCATGGACGGCACGACGGAGGAGCGTCCGTCGATCCGAATCGTCGAGGCGGAGCGCAGCCGGTTCTCCCGGATGACGATACCGAAGGTCAAAAGCGTGTCGTTGCCCTTGAATTGCCGGCCGGTTACCGAGATTCCCGAGGTTCGTCTGAACGCGGACGCCGTGGTTTCGTTGCCGAGGAACTGGATGTAGAAGTTCGGCTGCGGGTGGCGGTAGTCGAGCGAGACGGCAGAAAAACCATTGCTTCTGAGCGAGCGGTTGCCGGCGAACACATGCTTGTAGCCGGTGCCGAAAATCTGGGCGGCGCCGACGTCCTGAAACCTGTTCTCGATGATGAGATAGTTTTCCTGAAGCGGTACGATGGTGACCTTGGTGCTGGAGTCCGTCAGCCCGGCGATATCACGGTCCAGTTCGATCAGATCGCCGGTTTTCTTCGCCACGCGGGCCATCAGGCCGAGCCCTCGGCCCTTGAGCACGAACAGCCCCGCGCCCTCCCAGTTCCTATCCTTCGAGATGCCAAGCCCGTCGGCCTTGATCTCGACCGTATTGCCGGATCGTGGCGTGATCGGACCGCGGTAATAGCCGCCGGCCCCGTCGGAGGTCAGTGCCTCCCGGTCCCAGCCGTACATGGTCTCGAAGATGTTGTTGCGGACCAGAACATTGCGCGCGGAGGGGCCGCCGAAGGTGTTGATCCCGCCGCCCGACGCTTGAAGATCGGCGCCGATGAGATGGTTGTTTTCGAACAGCACGCCGTCCGGTGCCGAAATGCCGTACCAGCCGCGTCTGCCAATGCGAAACGTATTGCCGGAGAGGCGAGCGCCGACGGGCCTCGTCATCACGAAGGGGCGCATGGAGGTGAGAATGTCGCAATCTTCGACGACGACGTTGCTGCCGGCCAGCAGGAGGCCGACCACACCGGTCTTGGTATGCTGGCGCATTGCCTCCAGCCGTTTGATCGGCTCGTCGGCTTCCAGGTGGCGCAGAAAGGAAGACGCGCGAACGGTAAGCCTGCGGATCGAGATGTTGCGTCCGTCCGCTCCTTTGGGATCGGCGGAAAAGCCGGCCTTGATGATATGGCGGTGGCGTTCCGCATTGATCGTCAGATCCTCCACGGAGACGTCGCGGTATCCGGAAATGAGCGCATCGGGCGGTATCTCCGTATCCTTCCAGATCAAGGTCACCAGATCCCGGGACTCGCCCCTCAGCGAGACGCCATCCGGGATATGCAGCGCGCCGCTCAGGCGATAGGTGCCGTATTTCAGCGTGAGGGCACCGCCGCCACGCTTGGCGAGGGCGGCCAGGGCCGCGTTGATGCGGGCGGTATCGTCGTTGTCGGGATCGTCCGGTTGTTGGCTCGACAGCTCCATCACCGGGCGGTAGACCGCCTCGACAGCCCCGACTTCGATCGTCCCCGCCTCGCGCCAGGCTGTGGCGCCTCCGCGACCATTCCCCAGGCGGATGCTGTAGGTGTTCGGCGGAAGGTCCGCCGGCAAAAGGAAGGTCGCCGACCAGGGATCTGGTTTCTCTACCTTGATTTCGGTTTCGCGGCCGTCGGGGGCGATAAGCTTGACGGTCGCCTTTTCGCTCAAGGCAATGTTGCGGCCCGAAATCCTCAGCCAGCCGCCGGCGCTTGCGGCCGGTCCCCTGTCGCCCTGGGTCCAGTAGACGTCGGGCGCATTCAGCTGGACCGTCACCGGATCGTCCGCACCGCTGAGGGTTGCGGAATACACGCCAGGTTCCAGGCCGTCGGGCAGCACGAAGGAGAGGGTGCTTTCGGTCTTTGCCAGGACTTCCGCGGGTTGAGACTGGGGAGCAGCGTTTCCCGTATCCCCTGTTCCATCCGGCAACCGGAAAACCTCGACCGTCACGGCGCGATCGAGATCGACGCCGCTCAGTTGCACCGTCTGGCCGGGCTTCACCGGATCGCTGGCCCAGAACACCGTGGGTGTCGCAACCGCCTGTCCCGCCAGGAGAAGAAATGCTGCGGCGGCGCTGATGATTGGCGACAGTCGCCGGCGGACGGCTGAAACGGAATCGGACGTCATGGGCGGGTCTCCCTTTCGGGCGCCATCATCGGCGCAGGCTTGGCATGGCTATCGCGAGGAGCCATATTGCCGCAACCTGACAGTTCGTCTGCCGCGCCGCAACAGGAAGCATGCAGGGGGCCGGCATGCCCAATGTCGACGCCGCCACAAACGCATTTCCGTCGAACAGTTTCCGCGCAGTGCGCCCCGGGCGACACCTACAATCTCGCCTGTCGCTGACCGGTGGACCACACTTCGGCAGCACCGGTCGGAAGTTCGATCAGAAAGCGTCGGTCAGTTTTCAGACCGGCCAGTTCAGTTGCATTCGACCCGGGTGCACCACGGCTCGCACCCATTGCTCCCATATGCCGGGCCTGTGAAACCGATTACAAGGTTTCGGGGCTTGCGGGCCGGGGTTCACAGGATGTACGCCCTTTGACAGGGACGAGTGCCGCGTTCATCGCGGGTCGCCGCCAGGATCGCGTTTTCAGCCCGCCAGCGGGCTTCGGGAGAAGGACAGGACCATGAGCAGAACAGTTGTCATCGCCTCGGGTGTTCGCACCGCCATCGGCGACTTTGGTGGTTCCCTGGCGGGAATTTCGCCCTGCGACCTCGCCGCCAGCGTTGCCCGCGAGGCGATCACGCGTGCCGGCATTTCCCCGTCCGACGTCGGCCAGACGGTGTTCGGTCATGTCATCCACACCGCACCCGAGGACATGTACATTTCCCGCGTCGCCTCGATCCGCGCCGGCGTACCGGAAACCGTTCCGGCCCTGACGCTCAACCGCCTTTGCGGTTCCGGCCTGCAGGCGATCGTCACCGCCGCCGAGCAGATCATGCTCGGCAATGCCGACATCACGCTGGCCGGCGGTGCGGAAAGCATGAGCCGGGCCGGCCACCTGCTGACCCAGGCCCGGCACGGCCAGAAGATGGGCGACACGCTGGCGATCGACATGATGATCGGCGCGCTCACCGATCCCTTCGGCAACGGCCATATGGGCATCACCGCCGAGAACATTTCCGAGCGCACCGGTATCGACCGCGCCGCCCAGGATGCCTTCGCGCTGGAATCGCACAAGCGTGCGGCGCACGCCATTGCCGAGGGCCGCTTCGCCGAGCAGATCCTGCCGCTCACCGTCAAGCAGGGCCGCAAGGAAGTCGTCTTCGACACCGACGAGCACGTCCGCGCCGATGTGAAGCCCGAGGACCTGGCGAAGCTGCGCCCGGCCTTCCGCAAGGAGGGTACGGTCACGGCCGGCAATGCCAGCGGCCTCAACGATGCCGGCGCCGCCGTGGTTTTGATGGAAGAGGGCGTGGCGGCGGCGCGGGGCGTCACTCCGCTTGCCCGCATCGTCGCCTATGGCCTTGGCGGCGTGGCGCCCGAGGTGATGGGCCTTGGTCCCGTGCCCGCTGTCAAGCAGGCGCTGTCGCGCGCGGGCCTGAAGGTTTCCGACATCGACGTCATCGAATCGAACGAGGCTTTCGCGGTCCAGGCCTGCGCCGTTTCGGCAGAACTCGGTTTTGCCGCGGAAAAGGTCAATCCCAACGGCGGCGCGATCGCGCTGGGCCATCCGGTCGGCGCATCGGGGGCGATCATCCTCATCAAGACCATCTATGAACTCAAGCGCACCGGCGCCCGCTATGGTCTCGCCACCATGTGCATTGGCGGCGGGCAGGGCATTGCGGTGATCGTCGAGAACCCGGCCCACGGCTGACGCTGCTTGCCGGGTGTACATGTGAGGCGTTGGTCTTGAGGGTCGTGCACATCGTATCGGGTAGGGGAGAGTGAAATGACCATCGACGATCCGGTCGTCATCGTTGGTTCCGCCCGCACGCCGATGGGCGGTTTCCAGGGCACGCTCGCTGGAATGACCGCCTCCGAACTTGGTGCGGCGGCGATCCGTGCCGCGCTTGAGCGCGGCGGCGTGCCGGCCGATGCGGTCGATGAGGTGGTGTTCGGCTGTGTCCTTCCCGCGGGGCAGGGGCAGGCCCCGGCGCGCCAGGCGGCGCTTGGCGCCGGCTTGCCGTTCTCGACGGGCGCGACCACGGTCAACAAGATGTGCGGCTCGGGCATGAAGGCGGCGATGCTGGCCCATGACCTCATCCTGGCCGGCAGTGCGCAGATCTGCGTTGCCGGCGGCATGGAGAGCATGACCAACGCGCCCTACCTGCTCGACCGCGCGCGGGGCGGTTACCGTCTCGGTCACGGGCGGGTCATCGATCACATGTTCCTCGACGGGCTGGAAGACGCTTATGACAAGGGCCGCCTGATGGGGACCTTCGCCGAGGATTGCGCCGAGGCCTATGAGTTCACCCGCGAGGCCCAGGACGAATACGCGATCGCCTCGCTCGACCGGGCGGTGAGGGCGATCGACACCGGCGCTTTCGGAGAAGAGGTCGTGCCCGTCACGGTGCGCACCGGCAAGGCCGAGCAGGTGATCGACCGCGACGAACAGCCGGGCAAGGCCAAGCCCGACAAGATCCCGACATTGAAGCCCGCCTTTCGTGAGGGCGGCACGGTGACGGCCGCCAATTCCAGTTCGATTTCGGATGGGGCCGCAGCCCTCGTGCTGATGCGCCGTTCCCGTTCCGAGGCTTTGGGGCTGGCGCCGCTGGCCGTCATTCGCGGCCATGCTACTCACGCCCAGGCGCCCGGTCTCTTCGCCACGGCGCCGATCGGCGCACTGCGCAAGCTTTCCGAGCGGACCGGTTGGTCGCTGAAGGACGTCGACCTGTTCGAGATCAACGAAGCTTTCGCGGTCGTCGCCATGGCGGCGATGTGCGACCTCGACCTGCCGCATGACAAGGTCAACGTGCATGGCGGGGCCTGCGCGCTCGGCCACCCGATCGGCGCCTCGGGCGCCCGCGTCATGGTCACGCTGCTGGCGTCGCTTCGTCGCCATGGGCTGAGGCGGGGCATGGCGACGCTGTGCATCGGCGGCGGCGAGGCGACCGCCATCGCCGTCGAACTCTGCTGACGGGGAAATGCTGCCCCCGAAACGAGGGATTGCGACGTTCGCCTTCCCCCTTTACTGAACGCCTTTCCAAGTCGCAGGGACAGACTGCAGTTGCGCATCAAATCAGACCGAGCGGGCTACCTCTTCGCCCTTGCCACCTATGTCATCTTCGCCACGCAGGACGCCATTTCGAAGCATCTGGGCCAGAGTTATTCGCCGGTGATGGTCACCATGATCCGCTACTGGGCCTTCGGTGCCTTTGCCGTCGTGCTGGCGATGCGGGCACCCGGCGGCCTTAAAATGGCGATGACGACCACCCGGCCGTATCTCCAGGTTTTCCGCGGCGTGCTGCTGGCGACGCAGATCGTCACCGCGATCTTCTGCTTCTGGCTGGTCGGGCTCGCCCATTCCCAGGCGATCTTCGCCGCGACCCCGCTGCTCGTCGCCGCTCTTTCCGTGCCGGTTCTCGGCGAACACGTCGGCTGGCGCCGCTGGCTGGCGATCGGCGCCGGCTTCGTCGGTGTGATGTTCATCCTGAAACCGGATGCCGGGATCTTCGATCCGATCCTGCTCTTGGCCGTGCTCAATGCGTTCATGCTGGCCGGCTATGCGCTTGCCACCCGTCTCGTGGCCCGCAGCGACCCGCCGATGACGAGCTTTTTCTACATCGGCGTCGTCGGCGCGGTGGCCATGTCCGTTGTCGGACCCTTCGCCTGGGAGCCTATGGCGCCAAAGGACTGGGGCTGGATGGCGGCGCTCTGCTGCACCGGAATGGTCAGCCACTACTGCCTGATCAAGGCGCTCGACCATCTCGATGCGGTCTTGGTTCAGCCGTTCAGCTATTTGCATCTGGTGATTGCGTGTTTCATCGGCGTCCTGCTGTTCGGCGAGCACTTGTCGGCCAATGTGTGGATCGGTTCGCTCATCGTGGTCGGTGCCGGCATCTTCACCGTCTGGCGCGAGATCCGCGCCAAGCGGATGGCCGCCAACTCCTGACCATCCGCCGCTCGAGCGTCTGCCATGCACCGGTCGGGACAAGCAGGGCGACCCGGTGTGTGGGGAACGGGGCATATCGCCCAAGTTCGATTCGCTTTCGTTTGTCGGCGATTTGCTGCACTGCGAAACTTCTAAAGAAACCGCAAGATTACAAAAACTTGTCCAACATGCAGCAAAATTGCGGCAAAAAGTCTCTTTACAAGCGTGCAACAACGGATAAGACGAAAGGAGTGTGTCGACGATCACGGCCAGCGGGCGAGGGAGCGCAAGCGCTTCGGATGCCTTGTCGGGCTCTGTTCGGACGACTCCGGGCTTCGTGGTGGACATCACGGACTTAAGAACCATGGCGCGATTTTGGGGCGCGCCGTTCAGTACAGAAACCAGCGCATTCGGCTCGGCCGAAATAGCGCAAAGGGGAGAATGTCATGAAGTACAAGTTCGGTTTTGCCGCAGCGGCTCTGCTCGCTGCCACTTTCCTTTCCAGCGCCGCAAGCGCCAAGACCTTCGTTTACTGCTCGGAAGGTTCGCCGGAAGGCTTCGATCCGGGTATGTACACCGCCGGCACCACCTTCGATGCCTCGGCGCATCCGGTCTACAGCCGCCTGATGGAATTCAAGCCGGGCACGACCGAAGCGGAAGCCGGTCTGGCCGAGAGCTATGAAGTGAATGCCGATGGCACAGAATACACCTTCAAGCTGCGTCCGGGCGTCAAGTTCCATACCACCGAATTCTTCACCCCGAGCCGCGAACTCAACGCGGACGACGTCATCTTCTCGCTCGAGCGCCAGATCAAGGCTGACCATCCGTGGGCCCAGTACGTGGCCGGCACCTCGTGGGAATATGCCGCCGGCATGGGCTTCCCGGAACTGATCAAGTCGATCGAGAAGGTTGATGACCTGACCGTCAAGATCACGCTGAACCGTCCGGAAGCGCCGTTCCTCGCCAACCTCGCCATGCCCTTCGCCTCGATCGTTTCGAAGGAATATGCCGACAAGCTCGAAGCCGAAGGCAAGAAGGAACAGCTGAACCAGATGCCGGTCGGCACCGGTCCGTTCATCTTCGTCGGCTACCAGCAGGACGCAGTCATCCGCTTCAAGAAGAACGCTGACTATTGGGGTGGCGCACCGAAGATCGACGATCTCGTCTTCGCCATCACCACCGATGCTGCCGTTCGCTACCAGAAGCTCAAGGCCGGCGAATGCCACCTGATGCCGTTCCCGAACGCTGCTGACGTTGACGCGATGAAGACCGACGACACCCTGACCGTCATGGAACAGGAAGGCCTGAACGTCGCCTACCTCGCCTACAACACGACCCAGGCTCCGTTCGACAAGCCGGAAGTCCGCAAGGCGCTGAACAAGGCGATCAACAAGTCGGCCATCGTCGATGCCGTGTTCCAGGGCATGGCGACGCCGGCCAAGAACCCGATCCCGCCGACCATGTGGTCCTACAACGACGCGACCCAGGACGACGCCTACGATCTCGACGCTGCCAAGAAGGAACTCGAAGCAGCCGGCGTCAAGGATCTCTCGATGAAGATCTGGGCCATGCCGGTTTCGCGTCCCTACATGCTGAACGCCCGCCGTGCGGCCGAAATCATGCAGGACGACTTCGCCAAGGTCGGCGTCAAGGTCGAGATCGTTTCCTACGAATGGGCTGAATATCTCGACCGTTCGAAGGCCAAGGATCGTGACGGCGCCGTCATGCTCGGCTGGACCGGCGACAATGGCGATCCGGACAACTTCCTCGACACGCTGCTCGGCTGCGAAGCCGTCGGCGGCAACAACCGCGCTCAGTGGTGCAACGAGGAGTTCAATGCACTGGTGAAGAAGGCCAAGATCACTTCGGACCAGGCCGAGCGCACCAAGCTCTACGAAGAAGCCCAGCTGATCTTCAAGCGCGAAGCTCCGTGGGCCACCATCGACCACTCCCTGTCCGTCGTTCCGATGCGCAAGGAAGTCTCGGGCTTCGTTCAGAGCCCGCTCGGTGACTTTACCTTCGAAAACGTGGATATCGCCGAGTAACGGTCGATCCTGATGAATTTTGCCGCGGGACAGCTTGCCTGTCCCGCGGCAATTGCATTACGAACGACCGATAGTCACGGTTGGCCCGTGAACGCCCGGAACGGATCAAAGATCGTCCGGGTCATGATACGCCCGCTGCGTTTACAGCGACCACAGACCTCCAAGAAGAACAACAGCAGGTCCACCATGTTTGGCTTTCTCTTGCGGCGGATTGCCGTTCTGATCCCGACCTTCATCGGGGTCTCCGTCATCGCCTTCGCCTTCATCCGGCTTCTGCCGGGCGATCCGGTCGCCCTTCTTTCCGGCGAACGCGTGATGTCGCCCGAACGACATGCCGAGATCAGTGCGCATCTCGGTCTCGACCGGCCCATCTTCATCCAATATTTCGACTATCTGGGCGGCGTGCTGACCGGGGATTTCGGCACTTCCATCGTCTCCAAGTCGCCGATCCTCGACCAGTTCCTGGCGCTGTTCCCGGCGACGGTGGAATTGTCGCTGTGCGCCATCATCATCGCCATCGTGCTCGGCATTCCGGCCGGCGTGATCGCGGCGATCAAGCGCGGCTCCTTCTTCGACCAGTCGGTCATGGGCGTCGCCCTCGTCGGCTATTCCATGCCGATCTTCTGGTGGGGCCTGCTGCTGATGATCCTGTTCTCCGGCATGCTGCAATGGACGCCGGTGTCGGGGCGCATCTCGCTGATGTTCTTCTTCCCGCCGGTCACCGGCTTCATGCTGATCGACTCGCTGCTGTCGGGCCAGAAGGGCGCCTTCATGTCGGCGCTCAGCCATCTGGTCCTGCCATCGATCGTACTGGCCACCATCCCGCTTGCTGTCATCGCCCGCCAGACCCGCTCGGCCATGCTGGAAGTCCTCTCCGAGGACTATATCCGCACCGCGCGCGCCAAGGGCCTGTCGCCACTGCGCGTCGTCGGCCTGCATGCGCTCAGAAACGCCATGATCCCTGTCATCACCACGATCGGCCTGCAGATCGGCGTCATGCTCGCCGGCGCGATCCTGACCGAGACGATCTTCTCCTGGCCGGGCATCGGCAAGTGGATGGTCGACAGCGTCTTCCGTCGCGACTATCCGGTGATCCAGGGCGGCCTGTTGCTGATCGCCGGCATCATCATGGTCGTCAATCTCATCGTTGATCTGCTCTACGGCCTGATCAACCCGCGCATCCGCCACTAGAAGGAGCAAATCCCATGGCCGATACCGCCACCACTCAACCGGTCTCCACCGCCGCTCTGCGACGCCAGATGCTGGCCGAATTCTGGTTCTACTTCTCGGAAAACCGCGGCGCCGTCATCGGGCTGTTCGTCTTCCTCGCGCTGGTGCTGATCGCCGTCTTCGCACCGCTGGTCGCACCGCATTCGCCCTTCGAGCAATATCGCGACGCGACCCTCCTGCCGCCGTCCTGGCTTGAGGGCGGCAATACGTCGTTCCTGCTCGGCACCGATCCGGTCGGCCGCGACATTCTCTCGCGGCTGATCTACGGCGCGCAGTATTCGCTGTTCATCGGCGTCTTCGTCACCACCCTGTCGCTGTCGACCGGCATCCTGGTCGGCCTGATCGCCGGCTATTATCGCGGCTGGATCGATACCGTCATCATGCGGCTGATGGACATCATCCTGGCTTTCCCGTCCCTGCTTCTGGCGCTGGTGCTCGTCGCCATCCTCGGCCCGAGCCTGACCAACGGCATGATCGCCATTGCGCTGACGCTGCAGCCGCACTTCGTGCGCCTGACGCGTGCCGCCGTGATGACCGAGAAGACCCGCGACTACGTGACCGCAGCCAGGCTCGCCGGCGCCGGCCCGATCCGCCTGATGTTCCGCACCATCCTGCCGAACTGCATGGCACCGCTGATCGTCCAGGCGACGCTGTCCTTCTCCAACGCCATCCTCGATGCGGCCGCGCTCGGCTTTCTCGGCATGGGCGCCCAGCCGCCGGCACCGGAATGGGGCACGATGCTCGCCGAAGCGCGCGAGTTCATCCTGCGCGCCTGGTGGGTGGTTACTTTCCCGGGTCTTGCCATCCTGATCACGGTTCTCGCCATCAATCTGATGGGCGACGGGCTGCGCGATGCCCTCGATCCCAAGCTGAAGAGGTCCTGACATGGCGCTTTTCGAAATCGAAAACCTGACCGTCCAGTTCGAGACGGCGACCGGCTGGTTCAGGGCCGTCGACGGCGTCTCGCTCTCGGTGGAAGCCGGCGAAGTGCTGGCGATCGTCGGCGAGAGCGGTTCCGGCAAGTCCGTCTCCATGCTCGCCGTGATGGGCCTCCTGCCGTGGTCGGCAAAGATCACCGCCGACAAGATGCTTTTCCAGGGCCGCGACATTCAGGGCATTTCACCGGCGGAACGGCGCAAGCTGATCGGCAAGGACATCGCCATGATCTTCCAGGAGCCGGTGGCGAGCCTCAACCCGTGCTTCACCGTCGGCTTCCAGATCGAGGAAGTGCTGCGCATCCATATGGGCCTTGGGCGGCAGGCCCGGCGCGAGCGGGCGATCGCGCTGTTCAAGCTGGTCGGTCTTCCTGATCCGGCCGAGCGGCTGCATCACTTCCCGCACCAGATGTCGGGTGGCCAGTGCCAGCGCGTGATGATCGCCATGGCGATCGCCTGCAATCCGAAGCTCCTGATCGCCGACGAGCCGACCACCGCGCTCGACGTGACGATCCAGAAGCAGATCCTCGACCTTTTGATGAACCTGCAGGCCGAGACCGGCATGGGCCTCATCATGATCACCCACGATATGGGCGTGGTCGCCGAAACCGCCGACCGTGTCATCGTCCAGTACCAGGGGCGCAAGATGGAGGAGGCCGACGTGCTCTCGCTCTTCGAAGCGCCGAAGAGCGCCTATACCAAGGCCCTGCTTTCGGCCCTGCCGGAAAACGCCACGGGCGATCGCCTCACCACCGTGTCCGACTTCATGGCGGGCGCGGCAGCAGGAGAGAACGCATGACCGACAAAGTCCCCATGCTCGAAATCCGCAACATCACGCGCGACTACCACGTGCCTACCGGCTTCCTGAAGCCGGAGAAGGTGGTTCATGCGGTCAAGGGTGTTTCATTCAAGCTCGATGCCGGCAAGACGCTGGCGATCGTCGGCGAGAGCGGTTGCGGCAAGTCGACGCTTGCCCGCATCCTCACCTTCATCGACGAGCCGACGTCCGGTGAGCTGCTGATCGAAGGCAAGCCCGTCGACACCCGTCCGGGGCACCTGACGGCCGACATGCGCCAGAAGGTGCAGATCGTCTTCCAGAACCCCTATGGCTCGCTCAATCCGCGCCAGAAGATCGGCGACGTGCTCGGCGAGCCGCTGCTGATCAACACGAACATGAGTTCGGCGGAGCGCCGCGAACGCGCGACCGAGATGCTGGTCAAGGTCGGCCTTGGCCCGGAACACTACAATCGTTATCCGCACATGTTCTCCGGCGGCCAGCGCCAGCGCATCGCCATTGCCCGCGCGCTGATGCTGAACCCGAAGCTCCTGGTGCTCGACGAGCCGGTCTCGGCGCTCGACCTCTCGGTCCAGGCCCAGGTGCTGAACCTGCTGGCCGACCTGCAGGAAGAGTTCGGCCTCACCTATGTCTTCATCAGCCACGACCTATCGGTGGTGCGCTACATCGCCGACGAGGTGATGGTGATGTACTACGGCGAGGCGGTCGAATACGGCACGCGCGAGGAAGTTTTCTCCGATCCGAAGCACGACTACACCAAGACGCTGTTCGCCGCGACGCCGCGGGCCGACGTGGAGTCCATCCGCGCCCGCATGGCCAAGCGCGTCCGTCCGGTCGCCAAGGCCGGCTGAGGTCCGCTCGACCGTCTGGTTCGAATGCAACGCTTGAAGGCGGGCAGTGGATATTCCTGCCCGCCTTTGCTATGTGCGAAGCTCCTACAGAAACCGGGTCGCGGTCCATTCATGACGCAGGCAAACGCCAGCAAAGCAAAAGCGCAGAAGAGCCAGCCTGTGCTGCGCATCGGTTTCATTCTCGCGCGCAGCTTCACGCTCAGTGCGTTTTCGCTGTTCGCCGATGCGCTGCGCCTCGGCAGCGACGTCGAGGATCGCTCCGGCCGGGTGAATTGCGACTGGGCGGTGCTCGGCAGCACGCGCAATTTCATCACGGCAAGCTGCGGTATCCAGGTCGCGCCGACCGCGCCGCTGGGGAACCCAAAGCAGTTCAGCTACATCGCCGTAGTCGGCGGGCGGCTCAACGTCGCCGAGCCGATCGACCGCGAGGCGATTGCCTTCCTGCACGAGGCCGCTGCGGCCGGAGTACCGATCATCGGGGTTTGCACCGGCAGCTTCATTCTCGCCGAAGCCGGTCTGCTTGAAAACCGCAGCGCCTGCGTCAGCTGGCTGCACTATGTCGAGTTCCGCTCGCGCTTTCCCTCGATCGACGCCACGTCCAAGCGCCTGTTCGTCGAGGACCATGGCCGCATCACCTGCGCCGGCGGATCGAGCGTCGCCGATCTCGCCACCTATCTGATCCGTCGCCATGTCGGCGAGGCTGCCGAGCGCAATGCGCTGGAGATCATGCAGATCACCCGCCGCCGCGATGCCAGCGAGATGCAGACGCGCAATCCACTCGGCTCTACGCCGGTCAGGGACAAGCGCACCAATATGGCGCTGATCATGATGGAGCAGCATATCGAGGATGTGGTCAGCATCGATGATGTGTCGGAAGCGGTCGGCCTGTCGCGCCGTCAGTTGGAGCGGCTGTTCCGAACCGAGTTCGGCGCGACGCCGGTCGCCATGTATATCCGGCTGCGGCTGGAACATGCCCGCCGGCTGGTGGTGTTCACCGACAAGCCGCTGATCGACATCGCGCTGGAGACGGGCTTCGAGAACGTCTCGCACTTCATCCGCAAGTTCCGCAAGGAATTTGCCATCACGCCGGTCGCCGCGCGGCGGCGCCATGCGGCGGAAACCAATGCCTGAAAAAACAAAAGGCCGGCGAAAACGTCGGCCTTGGTCTTGGGTACTGGGAGTTTCGTTCAGCGCTTAGAGGCGAACCTTGCGGAAGCCTTCCGGATCGATGCCGAGCGTGCGCAGATCACGTGCGCGCGGGCTGCGATGAGCCTCGACGGCTGCTGCGGCGGCGCTTGCTGCTCCGATGACGGCGAAGGCCCTACCAAGGAAACCCTTATGCATGGAACCTGTGAGGACAGACATTGTCTTTGCTTTCTCTGTGTGTTGACAAGAGAAAGATGGTCCTCATTAGCGGTTTCTACAATGGCGATAAGTTCAGTGCAGCCATGCAAGAAATGCGGGCCGGAACTCTTAGGTTCCGGCCCGCCTTGATCTTCGTCATTTCTATCGGTGTCAGTCTTCGCTGGCGGCCAGATGCGACAGGACTTCGCCCTTGCCGCGGGCGCGCAGGATCAGCGGCAGGATGAGCGCCGTGGCGGCCAGCAGCAGCAGGCCGGCGGCGATCGGCGAGGTGAAGAGCACCGTCACGTCGCCCTGGCTGATCGACAGTGCGCGGCGCAGCTGCTGCTCGGCCAGCGGCCCAAGGATCAGGCCGACGACCACCGGGGCGATCGGATAGCCGAAGATCCGCATGATGTAGCCCATCACGCCGAAGGCGAGCAGCATGCCGAGTTCGTAGATCGACGGGTTGGCGCCGATGGTGCCGAGCGTCGCGAACAAGAGGATGCCGGCATAGAGCCAGGGCTTGGGGATGGTCAGCAGGCGGACCCACAGGCCGATCAGCGGCAGGTTGAGGATCAGCAGCATGAAGTTGGCGATCAGCAGGCTGGCGATCAGGCCCCAGACGAGCTGCGGGTTGGTGGCAAACAGCAGAGGGCCGGGCTGCAGGCCGTATTGCTGGAAGCCGGCGAGCATGATCGCCGCAGTCGCCGTGGTCGGCAGGCCGAGGGTGAGCAGCGGCACCAGCGTGCCAGCGGCAGAGGCGTTGTTCGCCGCTTCCGGGCCGGCCACGCCTTCGATGGCGCCGTTGCCGAATTCTTCGGGATGCTTGGTCAGCCGTTTTTCCGTCGCATAGGAGAGGAAGGTGCCGATTTCGGCGCCGCCGGCCGGCATGGCGCCGATCGGAAAGCCGATCGCCGTGCCGCGCAGCCAGGGCTTCCAGGAGCGCTTCCAATCGGCTGCTGTCATCCACACCGATCCCTTGACGGCCTCGACCTTGTCCGGGCCGCGATCACCCTGGGCGGCGAGGAACAGGCTTTCGCCGATGGCGAACATGGCGACGGCCAGCGTCGTCACCTCGATGCCGTCGAGCAGGTCGGGTACGCCGAAGCTCATGCGCGTCTGGCCGGTCAGTTGGTCGATGCCTACGGTGGCCAGCGTCAGGCCGATGAACAGCGAGGTCAGGCCGCGCAGCGTCGAGTCGCCGAAGGCTGAGGAGACGGTGACGAAGGCGAGCACCATCAGGGCGAAGTATTCGCGCGGACCGAAGACCAGGGCGAGCTTGACGATGAAGGGCGCGATGAAGGCAAGCGCGATCGTGGCAATCAGGCCGGCGACGAAGGAGCCGATGGCGGCGGTCGCAAGGGCCGGGCCGCCGCGTCCGGCGCGGGCCATCTTGTTACCCTCGAGCGCGGTGACGATCGAGGCGCTCTCGCCGGGCGTGTTGAGCAGGATCGACGTGGTCGAGCCGCCATACATGCCGCCGTAGTAGATGCCGGCGAACATGATCAGCGATCCGGCCGGGTCGAGCTTGAAGGTGATGGGCAGGAGCAGCGCGACGGTGAGCGCCGGGCCGATGCCCGGCAGAACGCCGACGGCCGTTCCGAGCGTCACGCCGACCAGCGCATAGAAGAGGTTCATCGGCTGGGCTGCAACGAGCATGCCCTGCCAGAGGAATTCGAAGGTATCCATGAGTGGCTACTCCTCAGAGGAACAGGCGTTCGAGCGGTCCGGCCGGCAACGAGAGTTGCAGCAACAGGGCGAAGACCAGCCAGACGGCGAGCGAGATCGCGATGCCGATCGGCAGGGAGAACCACAGCTGGCGCTTGCCGAAGGCACGGGCGGTCGCGGCGAAGAGCACGCCGGTGGCGATCGAGAAGCCGAGCGTCGGGAGCAGCAGCATCTGGCCGGCCAGGCCGCCGATGATCCAGGCGACGGGTGCGATCTCCTGATGCTCGCGCTCGGGGAAGTCGCGGCGGAAAGCGGCGATTGCGGTCCAGACGGCAAGGCCGGCAAGACCGAAGGCGATCCATTTCGGCACGGTGCCCGGACCGACGGGGGAATAACCGACGACGTCGCTCAGGCGATCGACGTCCCAGAATATGAGCGCGGCAAGCGCCGCGAGCACCAGGGCGATGACAAGCGCCGCCCCGTCGGGGCGGCGTGTTTCTGTCGTTGAGGTGTTTGCCTCGCTCATTTCACCAACCCGATGTCCTTGAGGACGGCTTCGGTGGCGGTAACGTCCTTGTCGAGCTGGGCCTTGAAGGCGTCGCCGGCGAGGTAGGTGTCCTGCCAGCCCTTGGTCTTCAGGATTTCCTGCCAGCTGGCGGACTTGACCATCTTCTCGACGTCAGCCGAAACGGCGGCGGTCTGTTCCGGGGTGAGGCCCGGAGCAGCGGCCACCATGCGCCAGTTCTCGACGACCACATCGAGGCCGCTTTCCTTCAGCGTCGGTGCGTCGGCATTGGTCAGGCGCTCGGCGCTGGAGACGGCGAGCAGGCGCAGCGTGCCCGACTTGACCTGCGATTCGAATTCGCCGTAGCCGGAAATGCCCGCGGTCACCTGGCTGCCGAGGATGGCGGCCAGAGCCTCGCCACCGCCGGAGAAGGCGATGTAGTTGATCTTGGTCGGATCGACGCCGGCCGCCTTGGCGATCAGGCCGACAGCGATATGGTCGGTGCCGCCGGCGGAACCGCCGGCCCAGGAGACCGAGCCCGGATCCTTCTTCAGCGCCTCGACGAGATCGCCCATGGTCTGGATCGGCGAAGCGGCGGGAACGACGATGGCTTCATACTCGCCGGTCAGGCGCGCGATCGGGGTGACATCCTTCAGCGAAACCGGGGACTTGTTGGTCAGGATCGCGCCGACCATGACATAGCCGCCGACGATGAGCGCGTTCGGATTGCCCTTCGCCTGGTTGGCGAACTGGGCAAGGCCGATCGTGCCGCCGGCGCCCGGAACGTTCTGTACCTGGGCAGCGGGCGAAATGCCTTCCTGCTGCAGCACTGTCTGCATCGAGCGGGCGGTCTGGTCCCAGCCGCCGCCCGGGTTGGCCGGTGCCATGATGGTGTAGTCGGCGGCAAAGGTCGGCAGCGCGATCGCGCCGGCCAGGATGGTTGCCAGGATAAACTGTTTCAAGATGAACTCCTCCGTCAGGCACTGCTCATCGGCAGTGCATTTCTTGTTGAGCGGACAGGGGGAGCGTTCCGGCTAGCGACAGGGCCGTGTCCAGACGGACAGGTGCCGGATCCTACCAGGTCTCCTCCCGACCTTGCCAGCCAAACGCCTCCACGCGTGACCGCACTCGAATAAGATCATACCAAGCTGACATTTGCCTGACATCGCCGGCGTTCTCCCGGCCGTACGATGTGGGCTCACGGAAAAGCATACGCCGAACTATTGCAGCCGCAAGACTTCGTTCCACCGGCTGATCAGCCGCGCGCGCTTCACCTGGTCGAGATAGACCATGAGGCCGGGGCTGACCGGGACGGGCCTGAGCTGCTTGCCGAGCTGTTCCTGCAGCGTGGTGGCGGTGTTCTCGCCGGCGACGTCGGGGCTCACCGCGGCGATCTGCAGCTGCCGCGCCATGATGGTCTGGCCCTCGCGCGACATGAAGAATTCGAGATAGGCCCGCCCGAGGTCGGGCGAGGCGGCGGCCTGCGGCACGAGGCCGATGCGCGACATGACGACCGTATAGTCCTTGGGCAGGACGATGCCGAGATCGGGATGGCGCGAGGCCCAGTCGGCGGCATAGGAGCCGAGGATGTTGTAGCCGAGCACGAAGCGCCCGTCGGCGATGCGCTCAAGGATGGCGGAACTGGTCGAGTAGAGCTTGACCCCGGCGGCCCCCATGGTCTGGATCACCGACCAGATGTCGCCGAACTGTTCCTGGTCCCTTGCCATGAACAGGAAGCCGACGCCGGAGCGTTCGATGTCGTAGGTGCCGATCCGTCCGTAGACGGCATTGCCCTGGCGCTTCAGGTAGTCGACGAATTCGGCGCGGGTGGCGGGCGGCTTTTCCTTGGTGAAGCTCGGCTTGTGATAGACGAAGACGGCGGGCTCGAAGGTCAGCGCGTAGGCCGTGTTGCGCCAGTTGGCCCAGGCCGGCCAGCGCGCGCTCATCGGCAGGTCGCTGCGCTGGGCATAGCCGTCGTTCGACAGCTTCACCTGCAGGTCCATGGCCGACGAGAAGGCGAAATCGGCGGTGCGGGCGCCGCTGTCGGTCTCCTTGACGATGCGGTCGTAGATCTCGCCGGTCAGCATGTCCTCATAGCGCACGGCGACATCGGGATGGGCCGTCTGAAAGGCTTCGATCATCGGCTGGGCGACCGGCTCGTCGAGCGAGGAATAGACGACGAGGGTGCGCGCGTCGGCGCTTCCCGAGCGTGCCGGAAAGAGCGTCGTGCTGGCGCGGGCAGAGAGCGACTGGCCGAGGATGAAGAGAATGATCAGGAGAACAATGCGCATAAATTCATAATGCCGTGGCTGGCAGGCGTTCACAAGCCGCGGGCTCGCCGCTAGAGTGGTGTCGAGGGGGACCATCTTGCGCATACTTCTGGTCGAGGACAACGAGACGCTGGCGGACGGGCTGTCCTCGATCCTCCGTGGCAGCGGCTATGCCGTGGACGTGGTTGGTGACGGCGCATCAGCCGATGCGGTCACGGCGACCGAGACCTTCGATCTCGTCATTCTCGATCTGAACCTGCCGGAAATGGGCGGCCTCCAGGTCCTGCGCTCCATGCGGTCACGGCAGGACAAGGCGGCCGTGCTGATCCTGACGGCGCGCGGCACGACGGAGGAGCGGGTCAAGGGGCTCGATCTCGGCGCTGACGACTACATGACCAAGCCCTTCGACGTCAGCGAGCTCGAGGCGCGCGTGCGTGTTCTGTTGCGCCGCCGCGCCGGACTGCATTCCTCTTCCGTGCAATACGGCAATGTGTCCCTCGATCTCACCTCGCGGTCGTTTTCCGCCGACGGGGTGCTGATCGACCTGCCGGCGCGCGAGCTCGGCATTCTCGAAGTTCTGTTCATGCGGGCCGGCAAGGTGGTGCCCAAGGATGCGATCATCCAGTCGCTGGCCGGCTTCGACGACGACCTCAGCGCCAATGCCATCGAGCAATATGTCAGCCGACTGCGCAAGCGGCTCGGGCCTTATGGCCTCACCGTGCGCACCGCGCGCGGCATCGGCTACTATCTCGACAAGGCGGCAGAACCGGCATGACCGCCGACGTCTATTCGCTGCGCAGGCGATTGCTGGGCTGGCTTCTGCTGGCGACTGCGGTCCTCGGCATCGTCGCCCTCGTCGACACCTATCGCGAGGCGGTGCGCACGGCCGACACTGTTTCCGACCGCGTGCTTGCCGGTTCGGCCATGGCGATCGCCGAGCGGGTGATCGTCTCCGAGGATGGGACACTCGAAGTTGACATTCCCTATGTGGCGCTCGAAATGCTGACCTCGGCGGCCCAGGACCGCGTGTTCTACCGCGTCGACGGGCCGCCCGGCAGTTTCATCACCGGCTACCAGAACCTGCCCACCTTCGTCGATCTCGGCGGCCAGTCGTCCTTCTACACGGACGCGATCTTCCGCGGCGAGCCGATCCGGGTCGCGGTGCTGCAGCGCTCAGCCTCCACCGGTATCGATTCCGTGCCCTTTTCCGTCACGGTCGCGGAAACCACCATCGCCCGACAGCAGCTGGCGCAGGCGATCCTGCTGCGCTCGGCCGCCCGTCTGGCGCTGATGATCGGCGGTGCGGGCGCGATCGTCTGGATCGCGGTCACCTATTCCCTGCGGCCGCTCTATCGCCTGGGCGAAGCGATCGCCGAGCGCAATCCCGACGACCTCCACCCGATCGAGCAGTCCGTGCCGACCGAAGTCCAGGGGCTGGTCGACACCGTCAATTCCTTCATGATCCGCCTCGGCTCGGCGCTTGATGCGCTGCGCAACTTCACCGGCAATGCCAGCCACCAGCTGCGCACGCCGCTGGCCATCATCCGCACCCAGCTGGCGCTGTCAGCCCGGGCGACGACGCTGGAGGAGGCGAGGGCCGCGGCGCTCAAGGGCGACCGCGCCGTCGGCCATGCCGAGCATGTGCTGGCGCAATTGCTGTTGATGGCGAAGATCGACGCCGCCGGCTCGGATCATCGGCCGCCGGTGGCCAAGATCGATCTGGTCCGGCTGGCGCAGGAGATCACGGCCGACAACGTGCCGAAGGCCACCCAGTCCGGTATCGATCTCGGATTCGAGGGCGAGGGGACGGCCCTGGTGCTAGCCGAGCCGCTGCTGATCGGCGAATTGCTCGGCAACCTGATCTCCAATGCGATCGCCTATGCCGGATCGGGTACGGAGGTCACGGTCCGCGTGTGTACCCGTCCCGAAGGCGTCTGCCTCGAAGTGGAGGATGACGGTCCGGGCATCCCGCCTGAGAAGCTCGCCTCGGTGCGGCAGCGCTTTTCCCGCGGAAACAAGGGAGAGGGTGCCGGCCTCGGCCTGCCCATCGTCGAGGAAATCGCCCGCCTCTTTGCCGGACGGCTCGACCTTTCCCAGGGGCCGAGCGGGCGCGGCCTCAAGGCGACAGTCACCTTCCCCCCGGCTGAAGCGGCAAGCTGATCCGGCACCGCCTATTTCAGGAAGGCGCGGAAGCGTCCGAGCGAGAAGAGGAAGAGCACCGTCCCGATCCCGATCAGCCACAGGAAATCCGGCCAGACGACATCCATGCCGGCGCCGCGGAACAGGATCGACTGCGCCATCGCGATGAAGTGCGTGTTGGGTGCGAAGTTCATGATCAGCTGGATGATCTCCGGCATGCTTTCGCGGGGCGTGAGCCCGCCGGACAGCACCTGGAGCGGCAAAAGGATCAGCATCAGCAGCAGGCCGAACTGCGGCATGGACCCGGCAACGGTCGCGAGGAAGATGCCGAGCGAAGTGGTGGCGAAGAGCTGCAGCGCCGTGCCGGCCATAAAGAGGGGCAGCGAGCCCTGGAGCGGCACTTCGAGAATCCAGTGGGCGACGACCACCAGCGAGAAGGCCGATGCCACCAGCACCACCAGGCTCATGGCGAGCACCTTGCTGACCATGATCTCGAAGGCGGTCACCGGCATGACCAGAAGATGCTCGATCGTGCCGTGCTCGCGCTCGCGGATGAGGGCGGCGCCGGTCAGGATGATCGACAGCATGGTGATGTTCATGATGATGTTGTTGATCGCCCCGAACCAGACATTGTTCAGCTGCGGATTGAAGCGCGCCCGCATGGTAAGATCGACCGGCATGCTCACTGTGCTGCGATAGCGGTTGACGAACTCGCTCACCTCGCTGTTGACGATGCTCTGGATGTAGCCAGAGCCGCTGAAGGCCTGGGTCATGCGAGTGGCGTCGACATTGAGCTGGATGGTCGGAACGCGCCCGGCCAGCACGTCCTGCTGGAAGTTGGTTGGTATGTCGAGCGCGAAGGTCGACAGCCCGGCATCCATGCGCTTGTCCATCTCGTTCGCCGTGATGATCTCCGGCTTGGTGAAATAGGGCGGGTAGAAAGCGTCCTGGATACGCAGCGAAAGCTGTGAAAGATCCTCGTCGACGATGGCGATGGCCGCCATGTTGAGCGTCTCGGGCAATGCCCGCGCCTCGGTGTAGATCGACAGCGAGAAGGAATAGAGGATGAAGACCAGCAGCATGCGGTCCTGCATGAGGCCGCGCAGTTCCTTGACGATGAGCTGACCGATATGGCGGATGCGCATGGCCTTACCTCGCCTGCTTTTTCAGGAGAATGGCGGTCAGCCCGAGGAGGATCGGGATGGCGATCAGCAGGTAGATCATCTGCTGCTGAAGGTCGGCAAAGCCGAGAGCCTTGGAGAAAGTACCGCGCGCAATGGTGACGAAATGGGTCGTCGGATAGATGCTGCCGATGAAGGCACCGGCACCCTTGAGCGATGATACCGGGTCGATGATGCCGGCATATTGCACGGCGGGAATGAGGGTCAGAAGTGCCGTGCCGAACAGGGCGGCGATCTGGCTCGACACGAAGGTCGAGACCAGCATGCCGAGCGCCGTCGTCGAGATGACGTAGAAGAGGGCGGCGACGGCGAAGGTCACAAAGCTTCCGGTGAACGGCACCTTGAAGACAAGGATGGCGAAGGCGGTCAGCAGCACGAAGTTCATCATGGCGAGCAGGATATAGGGTAGCTGCTTGCCGATCAGGAATTCCAGCCGGGTCGTCGGGGTCACGTAGAAATTGATGATCGAGCCGAGTTCCTTCTCGCGCACGACGCTGAGCGCGCCCAGGATTGCCGGGATCAGCAGCAGGAGCAGCGGGATGACGGCCGGCACCATGGCCACCAGGCTCTTGACGTCCGGATTGTAGCGGTAGCGGGTTTCGAGCGTGAAATTGCCCCTGGTCGCCTCTTCCCCATAGGCTTCGCGGATCTTTTCCGTGATCCAGTGGGCGTGCATGCCCTGCACATAGCCGCTGACCGTTTCCGCGCGGGTCGGCATGGCGCCGTCGATCCAGGCGCCGATCTCGACCGCGTCGCCGCGCAGGGCGTCCCGACCGAAATTGGGCGGGATCTCGATCGCCAGGCTGATTTCACCGCTGCGCATGCGCTTGTCGAGGTCGGCATAGTCCTTGAGCGGCGGGTGTTCGACGAAGTAGCGCGAGCCGGAAAGCTGTGCGACATAGTCGTCGCTGATCGTGGTCCGGTCGTAGTCGAGCACGGCGAAGCTCAGCTTCTCGATGTCGAGATTGATACCGTAGCCGATCACGAACATCAGGATGACGCTGCCGATGGTCGCCAGCGTGCCGCGGATCGGGTCGCGCTGCAGTTCGAGCGCCTCCCGGCGGGAATAGCTCATCATCCGCCTGAGATCGAAGAAGCGGCTGAAGAGCGACTTCCGCGGCGGTGCCCCGACTACGGCCGCCGGCTCGGCTGCTTCTGTCGTCTCCGGCGCCGCTTCCGCGGCGAACTCGGCATTGCCGGCGATCGCATCCTCCAGATAGGCGATGAAGGCTTCCTCGAGCGAGGCGGCGCCGCGCTTCTCGACGATCCCGTCCGGGGTGTCGCTCACCAGCACCGTGCCGGCATGCATCAGCGAAATGCGGTCGCAGCGCTCGGCCTCGTTCATGAAATGGGTGGAGACGAAGATGGTGACGCCGTCCTTGCGGGAAAGCTCGCCGAGGATCTGCCAGAAGTCGTCGCGGGCAATCGGGTCGACGCCGGAGGTCGGCTCGTCGAGGATCAGGATTTCCGGCGCATGCACCATGGCGACGGCGAGCGACAGGCGCTGGCGAATGCCGAGCGGCAGCGCGTCGGGCATGGCATCCATGACGTCGATGAGGTCGAAGCGCTTTGCCATTTCCGCGACGCGCGCGCCGATGCGCTCCTTCGGCATGTCGAACAGGCGGGCATGCAGGTCGAGATTCTGCCGTACCGTCAGTTCGCCATAGAGCGAAAAAGCCTGGCTCATGTATCCGATGCGGCGCCGGACGGCGAGATCGGAGCCGTCGACGGCGCGGCCGAAAAGCTGCGCCGTGCCTTCGCTGGCGGTCAAAAGCCCGGTCAGCATCTTCATCGTCGTGGTCTTGCCGCAGCCGTTGGAGCCGAGGAAGCCGAAGATCTCGCCGCGCTCGATGCGGAAGCTCACGTCGTTGACGGCGGTGAAATCGCCGAAGCGCATCGACAGGTGGCTCGCCTCGATGGCGATCTCGCCGTCAAGTTCCGGATTGCGCGGCGGAATGGAGAGTTCGCCGTGACCCCTGCGTTTCTCCTCCGGCAAAAGGGCGATGAACGCCTTGTCGAGGTTCGGCGCGCCGGTGCGCTCCAGCAGATCCTGCGGCGTGCCCGTCGCCAGCACCTTGCCGTCGTCCATGGCGACCAGCCAGTCGAAGCGGGCGGCCTCCTCCATATAGGCGGTGGCCACCAGGACGGTCATGCCGGGGCGGCCTTCCCTAATGCGGTCGATCAGTTCCCAGAACTGGCGGCGCGACAGCGGATCGACGCCGGTCGTCGGCTCATCAAGGATCAAGAGGTCCGGATCGTGGATCAGCGCGCAGCACAGGCCGAGCTTCTGCTTCATGCCGCCGGACAGCTTGCCGGCCGGGCGATCGGCGAAGGGTGAGAGGTCGGTGCTCTTCAGCAGTTCGGCGATGCGGCGCTGGCGCTCCTTGCGCCCATGGCCGAACAGGCGGGCGAAGAAATCGACGTTTTCGAAAACCGAGAGCGTCGGATAGAGGTTCTTGCCGAGGCCCTGCGGCATGTAGGCGATGCGCGGGCAGGTGCGGGCCCGGTGGCCGGAATCCGCCATGTCGCCGCCGAGCACGCGAACCGTGCCCTGCTGCACGGCACGGGCGCCCGAGACAAGCGACAAGAGGCTCGATTTGCCGACGCCGTCGGGACCCAGCAGGCCGATCAGGCGGCCGCTCGGCAGATCGAGCGAGATGTCGCTGAGCGCCTGGGTGCGGCCATAGGACAGGGAGACGCCCTTGATGCCGACGACGGTGCCGGACATCCCGGCCGCCTCGTTCCGCGCGGGCTCGCTCATCGGACGACGTCGCCCTCAACACCGGCCGGCCATTGCGCTGCCGGGTCGAGCCGCACATAGGCGACGCCCGGCAGGCCGGTCTTGACCATCTCGATGTGCTTCAGCAGCAGTTCCGGATTGATCTTCGCCTTGACGCGGAACATCAGCTTCTCACGCTCGATCTGCGTTTCAACCGTCTTCGGCGTGAATTGCGCGACATTGGCGACGAAGGAAACGGTTGCCGGAATGATGTATTGCGGCGCAGCGTCGAGTTTCAGGCGCACTTCCGCGCCGATCGCCACCCGGCCCGCCTGGTCGGTCGGCAGGAAGAAGCTCATGTAGACGTCGCCGAGGTCGACCAGGTTGATGACCTTGCCGCCGCCGGCGACGATCTCGCCCGGCTGGGCGACGCGGAACTGGATGCGGCCGTCACGCGGGGCGGTGAGCGTGCTGTCGGCGATGACGGTTTCGATGTTGTCGATCGCGGCTTCCGCCGCATCGGCGGCGGCCTCTGCGTTCACCACCTGGGCCTTGGCATAGCTGATGGCGGCATCGGCTGCGGCCGACTGGGCTTCGGCTGCGGCAAGGGCCGCGCGCGCGCCTTCCGCGGCGGCCTGGTCGTCCTCCAGCGTCTGCTGCGAGATGGTGCTGGAACTGGCGAGCTGCTTGGAGCGCACCATCCGGCGGTCGGCCGAATCCAGCAGGATCTGACGCTGTGAGACGGCGGCGACGGCCGCTGTCTTCTCGGCATTGCGCTGTTCGACGAGCGCCTGGGCGGTTTCGATACCGATATCGGCCCGGCGCTTCTCGGCCTCAGCCTGGCGCAGCTGCGATTCCAGCTGTTTAGTATCCATCTGAGCGAGTTTCTCGCCGGATTTGATGAAGTCGCCTTCGTCGACAAAGATCTCGCTTATGCGTCCGGCGGTCTTGGCCGCGACATCGATCTCGACCGCTTCGATCCGGCCATTGCCGCTGGCGATGCCATCGGCCAGTTCGGATGCCTGCAGCGACTGCCAGAAATAGTAGCCGCCGCCTGCCGCCGCGGCGAGGACAAGAGCGACAATGATCCCGTTTCGGCTGGCTGGTTTCACTGCTTCGATCTCCTGTAGAGCGAGCTTCTCCCACCGTTGAGATCGGCCCCGGTTCATTTCTAATCATTCGATTAAAGCAACATCCTTCTCGCAGGTGCAATAGCGCGGACGTGACAGTTCGACGAAATCCGAAGCGATTTGGAACAGCCGTGAGACAGGGACCCGCGATCGCCCTCACATTGCGGGCGGCTCCGGCCAGTTCTTCACGCCGCCGGTCCACGTCTCATAAAGCTTGGAGAGCTTCAGCACCCGCATGTCGTCGAAGCGCGGGCCGACGATCTGCAGGCCGATCGGCATGCCGCTCTTCGCAAAACCGCAATTGATCGAGGCGGCCGGCTGTTCCGACATGTTCCACGGCACGGTAAAGGCGATGTGCTCGAACGGCTGTTCGGGGTCGTTGGTCGGCGAGGCCCAGTCGGCCGGGTAGGAGACGATCGGATTGGTCGGGGTCAGCACCGCATCGACCGTGGTGAACAGCCGGCCGCAGGTCTTGCGCATCTCGATGGTCTGGCCAAAGCCCTGCACCGCCTCGACGCCGGTGACGTCCGCGCCCTTTTCCGCCCATTGGTAGATGTAGGGCAGGATCTTGGCGCGGCGTTCGTCGGGGAGGTTACGAATGTCGCCCCAGAACTTGGCGCGCCAGAATGCGTCCAGCCCGTCCAGCATCGCTCGCGTCATGACCGGCTCCACCTCGAAGACCACGGCGCCCGCGTCCTCGAAGCGTTTGGCCGCCGCCAGCACCGCGTCGCGGATCTCCGGCTCTGCCTCGAGGCCGCAGCCGGCGTCGAGCATGACGCCGATCCGCATGCCGCGCACGTCGATATCGTGATCCATCCAGTCGAAGTCGTTGGGCGACAGGCTGGTGCCGTCGCGCCAGTCGGGCCGCGACAGTGTCGCCATGGCCATTGCCGCGTCGTCGACGCAACGCGTCATCGGCCCGGCGCAGCGGCCGACATAATAAGGGTCGACCGGAATGCGGCCATGGCTCGGCTTGAAGCCGAACAGCCCGGTCCAGCCGGCCGGCAGGCGCACCGAACCGCCGATGTCGGTACCGATATGCAAGGGGCCGTAGCCGGCCGCGCCGGCTGCCGCCGCCCCTGCGCTCGAGCCGCCGGGGTTCTGGCTGAGATCCCAGGGATTGCGGCTCAAGGGGTGAAAGCTCGACAGGCCGGAGGACAGCATGCCGTAGTCGGGGCAGGTGGTCTTGGCGAAGATCACCGCGCCGTCTTCCTTCATTCGGGCGGCGACCGGCGCGTCCGTCTCCGCCGGGATCAGTTCGACCGCCGCAGTGCCGAGCGGCACCGGCTGGCCCCTGGTGGCGATCAGTTCCTTGAGCGTCACCGGAATGCCGTCGAGGACGCCTTGCGGCGCGTCCCTCAGCCAGCGTTCCGTCGAGGCCTTCGCCTGGGCGCGGGCGCTTTCCGGGTCATAGGCATAGAGCGCGGCGACATGCGGCTCGAAGGCTTCGATACGGGCTTCCACCGCCAGCCAGTATTCGTAAGGGGACAGCGTTTTCGCCCGGAAGCGGGCGAGGAGATCCTTGATGGTCAAATGCAGGTCATCGGTCATGTCGACATTCCGTCTCTGCTCAAATGAATTGGTTTGAAGTCTATTGCCCATCCGCCGAAGGCGGTCGTGCGGCCATGTCCTCGGCCCTGTGGCAAGCGGCCTGGCGTCCCGGCATGACCGTCCGCAACTCGGGTCGCTCCGTGGCGCAGCGCGCGATGGCCAGCGGACAGCGGTTGCGGAAGGCGCAGCCGCCGGTCTCGCTGAGCGGGGCGGGCGGCGGCGCACGTTCGGAAGGTTGCGGGCGGCCGAACCGCTCGATGCTCGGCTCGGCATCGGCCAGCACCTTCGTGTAGGGATGCAGCGGCTGCTCGAAGACATCGTGCGCCGCGCCCGTTTCGACGAGCCGTCCGCGATACATCACGCCGACCCGGTCGGCGATGCAGTCGACCACGGCGAGGTTGTGGGTGATGAACAGGAAGGTCACGCCGCGCTTCTCGCGCAGGTCCATCAGCAGGTTCAGCACCTGCGCCTGCACGGAAAGATCGAGCGCCGAGACGGCCTCGTCGGCGACCACCAGCTTCGGTTCGGTGACCAGCGCGCGGGCAATGGCGATGCGCTGGCGCTGGCCGCCAGAAAACTCGTGCGGATGGCGCTCGGCATGCTCGGCCTTCAGCCCGACGCTTTCCAGCATGTCGACGACGCGGTCGTTGATTTCAGCCCGGCCCGGCTTGCGGGCCAGTACATGCAGCGGTTCGGCGACGATCCGGCCGACCTTCTGGCGCGGATCTAGCGAGCCGAAGGGGTCCTGGAACACCATCTGGAAGTTCTCGCGCTTGCGCATCAGCTCCTTCGGCGGCAGCGAGAAGAGATCGTCGCCGTCGAACAGGACGTGGCCGGAGGTCGGCTTGTCGAGCGCCATGACGAGGCGCGCAAGCGTCGACTTGCCGCAACCACTTTCGCCCACCACGCCGAAGATCTCGCCGGCATCGACGGTGAGCGAAACGTCATCGAGCGCGCGGGTGTGGTGCGGGGCGCCGAACAGGGAGTGGCTGACATAGTCGCGGGTGAGGGTGCGGATATCGAGGAGGGGGGGCTTGCTCAACGGGGACCTCCACTCTTGCCGGAAACGCGTCCGGCTCCGGGGTGTCGCCATGCGTGACTTGCCCCCCTCTGCCCTGCCGGGCATCTCCCCCTCAAGGGGGGAGATCGATAGGCGGCACGCACGCCATCCCACTCAAACGTCACCGTTTGGGGATTTTGAATTGATTGTACTCTGCCTGTCCCATTGACGCTTGCCACCTTTGGTCTCCATCGAGCGGCATCCGTTCGGCCGATCTCCCCCCTTGAGGGGGAGATGCCCGGCAGGGCAGAGGGGGGTAGCCGCGCAGTTCGTAAATCCGGCCAACCCATCACTTCACCTCCCCTTCCGCCCGGATGCAGCGCACGCCGCGTCCGTCGGCAAAGCTCGTCCAGCCGGGTTCGCCGGCATGGCAGGCGGCGATCACCTCCGGACAGCGGTCGGAAAAGACGCAGCCGGCGGGCAGCCGGTTGAAGCCCGGCACCGTGCCGCGAATGGTCGAAAGCCGGCCGCCGTCGCCGATGCGTTTCGGCACGGCGGCGATCAGTCCGCGCGTATAGGGATTGCGCGGTGCCGTCAGGACGTCGCGGGTCCCGCCTTCCTCCATCCGGCGCCCGGCATACATGACTATGGTACGCCGGCACATGCGGGCGATCACCCCGAGGTCGTGGCTGACCAGCATCAGCGCCATGCCGTATTCGCGGGCCAGTTCGCCGAGAATGTCGAGCACTTCGGCCTGCACCGTGACGTCGAGCGCGGTCGTCGGCTCGTCGGCGATCATCAGGGCGGGCTTCAGTGCCAAGGCGATAGCGATGCCGACGCGCTGGCGCTGGCCGCCGGACATTTCGTGCGGATAGGTCTTTGCCCGGCGTTTTGCATCCGGGATCCGCACCTGGTCGAGCAGGTCCACGGCCTGCGCCCGTGCATCGCGCCAGGACAGGCCGCGATGCCAGACAAGCCCTTCGGCGATCTGGTCGCCAATGGTCATGGCCGGGTTGAGCGCCGTCATGGGCTCCTGGAAGATCATGCCGATACTGTTGCCGCGGATCTCGCACAGTCGTTCTTCCGACGCGGCGAGCAGGTTTTCGCCGGCAAGCGCGATCGTGCCGCTGGCTTCAGCGACGCCGGGAAGAAGCCCCATGATCGCCAGCGACAGCAGCGACTTGCCCGACCCGCTTTCGCCGACCACGCCGAGCGTATCCCCGGCTTCGAGGTCGAAGGCGACATCGGTCAGGATCGGCATGCGGCTTCCGTCTCCGAGACGGACGGAGACCGAGAGATCGCGGACGGAGAGGAGAGGGGCGTCGGTCATCGTCACATCCTCCCCTTCTCACGCGGGTCGAGCAGGTCGCGCAAGCCGTCGCCCAGCATGTTGAAGCCGAAGACGGTGAGCGCGATGGCGAGACCCGGCAGGATGGCGAGCCAGGGCGCGAGGGCGAGATAGGTCTGGGCGTCGGCCAGCATGCGGCCCCAGGTGGGGGCCGGCGGCGGCATGCCGAGACCGAGGAAGCTCAGGCCCGCTTCTGTCAGGATCGCCAAACCGAGCTGGATCGTCGCCTGGACGATGATCTGGTTGGAAATGTTCGGCAGCACGTGTTCGAGCGTGATCAGGAACGGCCCCTTGCCGGCGCCGCGGGCGGCGAGCACATAGTCGCGCGACCAGATCTGCTGCGCGGCACTGGCCGTCACGCGGGCAAAGACCGGCACCATGAAGACGGCGATGGCGATGATCGCGGTGAACCGGCCCGAGCCCATCAACGCGCCGAGCATCATCGCCGAGAGGATCGGCGGCACGGCGAAGATCACGTCGTTGGCGCGCATGACGAAGGCTTCGGTCAGTCCTCTTCGGGCAGCAGCGAGTACGCCGAGAGCCGTGCCGAGCGAGCCGCCGAGGGCGACGGCCGCGGCTGCGGTCGACAGCGAATTCCACGCGCCGACCATCAGCATCGAGGCAATGTCGCGGCCGAACTGGTCGGTGCCGAGAAGGCCGTAGGCGAGCGGCGGCTTGAGCTTGTGGATGATCTGCATCTTGGCCGGCGGCAGCGGCGTCCAGACGAGCGACAGCAAGGCGATCACCAGGAGCGTCAGGATGAACGCGCCGCCGATCGCCAGATTGGGCCGGCGCAGGATCAGCCAGGGGCTGCAGGCAGCAGGTTTTGCCGCGGTTTTCTCTGCGGGCGCGCTCATCGGCCACGTCCTCTCAGCCGCGGGTCGAGCACGAGATAGGAGAGGTCGACCAGGAAGTTCATGACGATGACGAGGCCGGCGAAGAACAGTACGACGTCCTGCATGACGATCACGTCGCGCTGGGTCAGCGCCTGATAGGCGAGGCGGCCGAGACCCGGCAGGTTGAAGACGTTCTCGATCAGGATCGCGCCGGCGATCAGGAAGGTGAATTGCAGGCCGAGAATGGTGATGACCGGCACCAGCGCATTGGGGACGGCATGACGCCAGAGTGCGGCCCTTCGCGGCAGGCCCTTGGCGCGGGCGGTGCGGACGAAATCCTCATGCAGCACTTCGAGCACCGCGGACCGCGTCACCCGCGTCAGCACGCCGGCCTGCGGCAAGGCAAGGGCCACCGCCGGCAGGAGCAGGGCATTGAGCCCGGCGATGAGCCCCGCTTCCCAGCCGGGAAAGCCGCCGGCCGGCATCCAGCCGAGCGAGATCGAAAAGCCAAGGATCAGCAGGAGCGCCACCCAGAAGCCGGGCACGGCGATGAACAGCTGGGAGAGCACGCCGGCGAGATAATCGAAGCTCGAATTGCGTTTTGCCGCCGAAGCGACGCCGAGCGGGATGGCGATCGCCACCGAGATCAGGATCGCCATCACGGCAAGCGGCAGGGTGACGGCCAGGCGCTCGGCGATCAGCCCGGCCACCGGCACGCCATAGGTGTAGGAGGTACCGAGATCGCCGGTCGCCAGGCCGCCGAGCCAGAGAAAATAGCGCACCAGCAAGGGCTGATCGAGGCCGAGTTCGTGGCGAAGGGCCGCCAGCGTGTCGGGACTTGCCGACGTGCCGAGCATGATCGCCGCCGGATCGCCGGGCAGCACATCCATGACGACGAAGATCAGGGCCGAAACTGCGGCAAGCGTCAGCATGAGGCTGCCGAGCCGTCGGGCGATGAGTGTCAGCATGGGTGTTCCCTCCCGGGCGCGGCGAGGCTTGGGCGTGCATGCTGGGCGGCATGAGCCGGGACACCCCCCTCTGCCCTGCCGGGCATCTCCCCCTCAAGGGGGGAGATCACCCGTGGCTGCCAATATGCGTACTCATGAGCGCCGGAAGACGTGGCTGCGCGATCATTCCAGCGTGCGGATACGATGCCCCGGTTGTCGACGCTGGCGGTGTGGCGCGTGGGGCAGCCGCCGCTTAGCGAAGGCGAGCCGCGGTCGATCTCCCCCCTTGAGGGGGAGATGCCCGGCAGGGCAGAGGGGGGTGTCATGCACATCACCTATTCGTGAGGAACCGAAGATCAGCGAACGCCGTCCCTCACTCCTCCCAATAGACCTCGGTCAGCACGTTGGACGGGATCGGTTCGTTTTCCCACAGGCCCTTCAGTTTCTTGTCCCAGATGCCGAGCTTGGGCATGACGAACAGGAACAGCGCCGGCACGTCCTCGGCGAGAATTTTCTGCGCCTCGCCGTAGAGTCTGTCCTGCTCGGCCGTGTCGGCCGTCGCCTCGATCTTCTTCAGGATGTCGTTGAAGGCCGGGTTCTTATAGCCGAAATAATAGGGGTCGCGGGCATAGATGTCGATGTCCATCGGCTCGGCATGGGCGACGATGGTCATGTCGAAGTCGCGGCCCTTGAACACGTCCTGCACCCATTTGGCCGGGAATTCGGTCGGCTCGATGTTCATCGTCACGCCGATCTCGGCAAACAGCGCCTGCATCACCTGGGCGGAGCGCGGCGCATAGGCCATCTGCGGCGTCTTGATGGTGAAGGTGAAGCCGTCCGGATAGCCGGCCTCGGCGAGAAGCGCCTTAGCCCTTTCCGGGTCGTAGGGGTAGGTACCGGTCAGGTCGACATAGCCGCGGTCGTTCGGCGTGTAATGGCTGCCGATCGGCGTGCCGTAGCCCGACCATGCGCCGTCGACGATCACCGCGCGATCGAGCGCCATCATCAGCGCCTGGCGCACGCGCTTGTCGTTGAACGGCTTGCGCTCGTTGTTCATGCCGGCCACGACCTTCAGCTCGGTATTGCCGATCACGGTCGTCAGCTTCGCGTCGTCCTTGAAGCTCTCCACCAGTTCCGGCGCGCCGAATTCCGGGAAGGCGTCGATATCGCCGGATTTGAGCGCCGCGGCCTGGGCCTGCGGGTCGGCGATGAAGCGGAAGGTGACCTTGTCCAGCTTCACCTTGACGTCTTCGTTCCAGTAGTCGGGATTGGCGGCAAGCTCCACCTTGTCGCCCTTGGCCCAGCTGACGAACTTGAAGGGGCCGGTACCGATCGGCGCGGTCTTGGCCTCAGTCGCGCTCTTCGTTCCGACGATGACCGAGGACGGCCAGCCGAGCCAGTAGAGCAGGCTGCCGGCCGGCTCCTTCAGCTTCAGCACCAGCGTTGCCGCATCCGGCGCCTCGATCGTGTCGATGGCGGCGAAGAAGCGCTTCTGCGGATTGACGCTGTCGGCCCCGCGGGCGCGCTCGAGAGAGGCCTTGGCGACCGAGGAATCGAAGACCTCGCCGTCATGGAATTTCACGCCGTCCTCGAGCTTGAAGGTATAGGTCAGCCCGTCCCCGGAAATCGCCCAGCTTTTCGCCAGCTGCGGCTGGATCTTGCCGTCACGGTCGATCGTCACCAGACCCTCGAAGACGTTCTGCCAGGTGACCTGGCCGATGGCCACGGGTGCGGCAATCGTCGGGTCGAGCCCGGTCGGCTCGATGGTCATGCCGAGCGTCAGGTCCTTCTGGGCGGCCACAGCCGGGCTGGAGAGGATGACGGCCACGGTGGCGGCCAGGCTGAAGGCGAGGCTGCGAAGAGCCCTGGGCTTGGCGGCAGGCAAAGCATCGGTCATGAAATTCCCCTGTTCCTGGCGCTCTTTCCGTTCCGGCATGTTAGCCATGGCGCACTGCAAAAAATACTGGCATCTCGCCGGCGCTCACACAATGCGGTTTTTTGTGTTCTCGGTGCATCGAAAATCGCTACACTCCCTTGCCCGGCAGTTTCGGCATGGCATCGCGCATGAAACGGTCGATGGCATCGAGCAGCTTGGCCGCGGCAAAGGACAATTGCCGGTCGGCGGCGACACAGAGGTCGATCGGCGTGCGGATGCCGCGGCCCCCGGCAATCGGGATCGCCACCAGCTGGCCGGCCCGGCATTCGCGCAGCACGGTCAGCGCCGGCAGCAGCGTGACGGCCGCACCCCGCAGCACGAGTTCCTTCTGCATTTCCAGCGAACTGGTGACGAAGACCGGATCGAGGGTCAGGCCGGCCTGCTTGAACAGCGCATCGAAGGCAAGCCGCGCGCCGAAGGACTGGTCGGGAACGGCGAGCGGATATCGGGCAAGCGCGCTCACGCTCAGTTCCGAATGGGCGGCCGCCGGGTGATCGGCGGCGGCGATGACGTCGTAGACGATCTCCGAGCGCAACCGAACCTTGGTGCCGGGCTCCGGCTTGGAGAACAGGGTGACGGCGATATCGGCCTCGGCATTGGCGACGGCCTCGACGGCGGCGCGGGCCGAGGCGATTGTGACGGAAAAGCGGATGTTCGGGAACTTGAGGCTGAAATCGGCGAGTGCCGGCGCCAAGAGGTTGGCGACGGTCGCGCCGCTGGCGAAGATGGCGACTTGACCGCGCTTCAACCCTTCGAGATCGTCGATCAACTGGCGTACATGGTCGAGTTCCCGCAGCGTCTTGCCGGCACGGGCGGCGAGCAGCTCGCCGGCCGAGGTCAGCCGCACGCCCCGGCTGGAGCGTTCAACGAGGGCCGTGCCGAAATAATGCTCGAGCTGGTCGATCTGGCGGGCAAGGGCGGTCGGCTGGATGTTGAGCTTGTCGGCCGCTGCGCGGATCGAGCGGGCGCGCACCAATTCGTCGAAATAGATCAGCGCCCGGATCTGCATGTAAGCTCTTGCCGCCTTCGCCTTTTCGGGCGGCACCTGCGCCGCCTGCTGAAACCGTAGGCGGGGCGGGGAGCCGAGGCAAGCCCGCCCAGGCTTTCTCCCCTTCGGTTGACGGCGAACTGCTTCGCCCTTGACGGTCAGGCATCAGGCGACGGCCGTGCGTGTCGCAGCCGGGTCTGCGCCTTCGGAATTTTCCCCGGCCAGCATGCCGGCCTGTCGGGCCGCGGCGATGAAGGCCTTGCGGGCGACGTCCGCCGCCTGGTCGGTTTCGATCGCCAGCCGGCACCAGCGCCGGGCGCGGTCATAGGCGACGCCGTGCCGGGTCGGCCATTCCTCTTCGAGGAAGTAGAGGGCGTCGAAGGCTTCGCGGAAGGTTCTGTTGAGGCCGGACTGCAGTCTGATCTCGACCGGATCGGGCCAGGTGGGATGGCTGTCGTTCATGGCATACTCCATTGCGCCGAACCGAACACCCGGGCGAGGCAAAAGTTCCGCGCCGGTTCGCTGGCCATTTCAATTGATTGTGATGGCCGGGCGGCAGGTTGGCGCTGTGGTCCGGGCCGCTAGTCTGCGAGATCCTCGGGTTCTTCGGACCAGTCCGGTCTCGACGCTGCGTCGCGCGCTGCCAGCCACGCCGTCGTCGCTTCGCTGGCCCATTCCGCCGCCTGCATCAGGCTCTCGCCGCCGATCAGCGCATGAAGCAGGGCGGCGCTGAAGCTGTCGCCGGCGCCGGTGGTGTCGCTGGTCGAAACGGGGTGGGCGACACGCACATCTCGGCGGTCCCTGCCATCATAAACGGTGGTCTCGCGCGGCCCGTCGGTCAGGGCGAGATGCCGGAGGCGGTCGCCGCAGATTGTGAGGGCCGTCTGCCAGATTTCTTCCAGGCTGCGACCCGGAAAGTCGGCCTTCGAGCCGACCATGATATCGGCCGGGCGAGAGGTCGGCGTACCCAGGGGAAACTGCGAGACCACCAGAGGCGCGAAAGCCAGCGAGCGGACGATGTTGTCGCAGAGACGGGCGCCGTTGACGTAGAAGGCCTTGCCCTCGATCGGGTCGGGTACGGAAAAGCTGCGGCTGATGCGTTTCTCACCCGACAGGATCGTCCGTTCGCCATTGGGTTCGAGCAGGATGTCGGCACAGTCCGTCTCGCCGTTCAATGCGCCGACATGCGAGAGGTCGTAGTGCCGGGCGCTCAGCACGTCGAAGGCCCAGCGTCCGTGGCGGTCATTGCACAGCGTCGACACCAATCGCACCGGGCGGCCTAGATCCATCAGCCGGCGCGCGGTGTAATAGCCGCCGCCGCCGAGCCGGATCCGGCGTTCCGACCAGGTGATCCGCGCACCGGAGCGCAGCGGCGCCTTCAGTCGCCAGATGCGGTCGTGGTTGATGTGGCCGATGACGACGACGGAGGATGCGGTGGCTGTGGGCAGATCGGGCATGCCTTGCGGTCGCCTTTTTGATGGGGTCAGGATGCGAAACGTTCAGTCGCCGGTCAGGAACATGCCCTTGCGGCAGAATGGCGGCAAGGCCCCGCTCCATCAAGAGTGTCCGGCAGGTTGTCCCGCATCCATCATGCTTCTTGCGGAACCGGGCAAGGTCCGATTTCATTTCGACGGGGAGCACCTTCGCTCACGTTACAGCAACAGGAGAACAAGCATGGCGATCAGAGCGGTTGTCTGGGGCGAGAACGTCCACGAGCAGACCAATGACGTGGTCCGGGGCATCTATCCGGACGGAATGCACTCCACCATCGCCGCGGCGCTCAATACGCAGGAAGGCATCGAGGCGACGACCGCGACCTTGCAGGAGCCGGAACACGGGCTGAGCGTCGAGCGCCTGGCTGCGACCGACGTGCTGGTGTGGTGGGGCCACAAGGACCATGGTGCTGTGTCCGACGAGGTGGTCGAGCGCGTGGCGCGGCGCGTCTGGGAAGGCATGGGGCTCATCGTTCTGCATTCCGGCCATTTCTCCAAGCCGTTCAAGCGGCTGATGGGCACGCCCTGCGCGCTGAAATGGCGCGAGGCGGGCGAGCGCGAGCGTATCTGGACGGTCAGCCCGGGCCATCCGATCGCCGAGGGCATCCCGGAAAACTTCGTTCTGGAAAATGAGGAAATGTACGGCGAGTTCTTCTCCGTGCCCGAACCGCTGGAGACGGTGTTCATCTCCTGGTTCGCCGGCGGCGAGGTCTTCCGTTCCGGGCTCACCTGGCGGCGCGGTGCGGGCAACATCTTCTATTTCCGCCCCGGCCACGAAACCTATCCGACCTATCATGACGCCACCGTGCAGAAGGTCATCCGCAATGCAGTGAAATGGGCCCATAGTCCGCGGCCGGCCTATGTCGGCGTGCATGACGCCCCGAACGTGCCCGTCGACCAGGCGCTCGAGCCGATCACCGAGCGGGGTCCGAAACTGCATCAGGCGGGTGACGAGGGCTACAAATGATGACCCCGATCCGTCTCCTGGTGCTGGGCACCGGCGGCATGGCCAATACCCATGCGATGAACTTCGCCACGATTGCGGACGTGCAACTGGTGGCGGCGGTCGATGTCGACCTTGCCAAGGTCCGTGCCTTTGCCGCCCGCCACGACATCCCCAACACCTTCACCTCGCTCGACGAGGCGATTGCCTGGGGGCAGTTCGATGCCGTGACCAATGTCACGCCCGACCGCATCCACCATGCGACGACGCTTGCGCTGCTCGCCGCCGGCAAGCATGTGATGTGCGAGAAGCCGCTCGCCGAAACCTATGCCAAGGCCGACGAGATGGCGACGGCGGCCGAAGCGTCCGGCCTCGTCAACATGGTCAACCTCACCTACCGCAACGTCGCGCAGGTGCAGAAGGCGCGGCAGATGGTGGTCGACGGCGAGATCGGCCGGGTCCGCCACATCGAGGCCTCCTACCTGCAGAGCTGGCTGGTGTCCAAGGCCTGGGGCGACTGGACGACCGAGAGCCAGTGGTTGTGGCGCCTGTCCACCAAGCACGGCTCGAACGGCGTGCTCGGCGACGTCGGCATCCACATCCTCGACTTTGCCGGCTTCGGCGCGGCGACCGAGATCGACCATGTCTTCGCCCGGCTCAAGACCTTCGACAAGGCGCCGGGCAACCGCATCGGGGAATATGATCTCGATGCCAATGACAGCTTCACCATGACTGCCGAATTCACCAATGGCGCGATGGGTGTCATCCATGCGAGCCGCTGGGCTACCGGGCATCTGAACGAGCTCAGGCTCCGGGTGCATGGCGACAAGGGCGCGCTCGAGGTCATCCACCGGCCCGACGCCTCGCAACTGCGCGCCTGCCTCAAGGAGGATGTGGAAAACGCGGTGTGGAAGGACATCGAGGTCGATCCGGTCGAGACCAACTACCAGAAGTTCATCGCGGCGATCCGCGGCGGCCACATGCAGGAGCCGAGCTTCCGGCACGCCGCCAACCTGCAGAAGATCCTCGATCTGGCGCTGGTGACAGAGATCGAGCGGCGGGAACTCGCGGTCTAACTTGCTTGCCCCTTCTCACTGTCGGGGGAGAAGGGGACGCAGCCCCGGATGAAGCGGAGGCGAAACTTCAGAGGATGACCCGAAGCCTCAGTAGGCGACCTTGACTGCCGCCTTCTGTTCCACGGACTTGATCGCCGCGTCGGCCAGCGCCAGCGCGATCAGGCCGTCCTCGGCCGAAGGCGAAAGCGGCGTGCCCTTTTCCAGGCTGTCGATGAAGGCCGAGATCTCGGCGGCATAGGCCGCGGTGTAGCGGGTCATGAAGAAATCGTGCAGCGGCGGGCGGGTATAGCCGTCCTTGGTGGCGATCTCGATCGACACCGGCCGCTGGTTTTCCGCCGACACGGCGCCCAGCGAGCCATGCACCTCGATGCGCTGGTCATAACCATAGGAGGCGCGGCGCGAGTTGGAGATCATTGCCTGGCGACCGCTCTTGGTCGTCAGGATCAGGCTCGCCGAGTCATAGTCGCCGAGCTGGCCGATCTTGGGATCGACCAGAACCGAAGCCGAGGCCATCACCGTGTCGATCTCCTCGCCGAGCAGGTAGCGGGCCATGTCGAAGTCGTGGATCGTCATGTCGCGGAAGATGCCGCCGGACACCTTGATATAGTCCGCCGGCGGGGCACCCGGATCGCGGCTGGTGATCGTCACCATCTCGACCTTGCCGATGGAGCCCTTGTCGATCTCCTTGCGCACCGCCTGGAAATGCGGGTCGAAGCGGCGGTTGAAGCCGAGCATGACCTTGCCGCCGACCTTGCGCACCGTTTCAAGGCAGGCGCGGGCGCGGTTGACATCGAGGTCGATCGGCTTCTCGCAGAAGATCGCCTTGCCGGCTTTGGCGAAACGCTCGATCAGGTCGGCATGGGTGTTGGTCGGCGTGCAGATGATGACGGCGTCGATGTCATTGTCGGCCTCGATTTCGTCGATCGTCTTTACCGCCGCACCGGAAGCCGCGGCGATCGCGTTCGCCGCCTCGGGGAAGGCGTCGGCGACGGCGACCAGTCTCGCCCGCTTGTCTTCGGCGATGGCGCGTGCGTGTACCTTGCCGATCCGCCCGGCGCCCAGAAGGGCCAGTTTCGTTACCATGGTTTTCTCCTCCCTTGGTCGCCTTGCCGAACCGGCCTCAAGCGCCCTAGACACATGTTCTGGCATTCCACCGCGCCCGGTCGTCGCTCTTCGCCGAGAAACGTAAAATACGAGCGGGGTCTGCCTCCCGAATGGACGTTCCAAATCTCCATTTGGAATATACATTCCATTTTGCTAGATTGCGATATCGTTTGTGTCAAGCGGCATTGCGGAAAGGACAGTCATGACGGAAACCGGCGGGCCAACCAGCATCAAGGCCTTCGAGGAGCGATTGCTGGAGGTTTCCGAAAGCCTGCCGAAACGGCTGCGCCAGTGCGCCGACTATGTCGCGGCCAACAAGGATCGCATCGCGGTTTCGACCGTGGCGGAAATGGCCGAAGGGGCGGGCGTCCAGCCGTCCGCCTTCATGCGATTCTGCCAGATCCTCGGTTTTTCCGGCTTTTCCGAAATGCAGAAGCTGTTTCGCGATTCCTTCGTCGGCGGCTGGCCGGATTATACGACGCGCCTGCAGCACCTGCGGGAAAAGGCCGAGGGCAGCCCGACGGCCCTGCTGGCGGAGTTCGTCGAGGCGGGTCGCACATCGCTGGAAGGATTGCTGAAAACGGTCGAGCCGCAAATGCTGGAGCGGGCGGTCGAGACGCTGGCCAAGGCGAAGATGATCCACATCATCGGTCTCAGGCGCTCCTTCCCGGTTGCCAGCTACCTCGCCTATGCGCTGGAGAAGATGAATGTTCCGGCCATGCTGCACAGCGCTGTCGGCAAGCTGGAGAACCATCACGCCATTCGGCCGGGCGATGTGTTGCTAGCCATCACCTTCTCTCCCTATTCCACTGAGACCATCGATCTGGTCGAGGCAGTCGCCGCCCGCGGCATTCCGGTGGTCGCCGTCACCGACACGATCGTCAGCCCGCTGCGGCGGTTCGATGCGATCACGCTTTCCGTATCGGAGGTCGATTTCGGCGCCTTCCGTTCTCTGTCGGCAACGCTCTGTCTGGCGATCACGCTGTCCGTCGCGGTGGGTACGGCGCGGCAGGATGATTGAATATTTGTATTGAAAGTTCCAAAAATAGAATTTATAGTCCATTCTTAGAGGAGATGGGAGGCCGCCGCCGCGCGGTTGCCTGAAAGGACGGACGGCGGGGCAAGCGACCGCGTCGCCGACAGGGAGGTTCGCTTGGCACAACTCGATCTGATCACGATCGGCCGATCTTCGGTCGACCTCTATGGCGCACAGGTCGGCGGCCGGCTCGAGGACATGGCCTCCTTCAACAAGTATATCGGCGGCTCCCCCACCAATATCGCGGCCGGAACCGCCCGGCTGGGGCTGAAGTCCGCCGTGCTCACGCGGGTGGGCGACGAGCACATGGGCCGCTTCATCCGCGAGCAGCTGATGCGCGAGGGGGTCGACATCCGTGGCGTCAAGACGGATCCGGAGCGGCTGACGGCGCTCGTTCTCCTTGGCATCCGTGATGAACACCAGTTTCCGCTGATCTTTTACCGTGAGAACTGCGCCGACATGGCGCTCTGCGAAGACGATGTCGATCCCGACTTCATCGGCGCGGCGCGCTGCGTGCTGGCGACCGGCACCCATCTGTCGCATCCGCGCACCGAGGCCGCGGTGCTGAAGGCGCTGAAGATCGCCCGCGAAGGTGGCGCCAGGACCGCGCTCGACATCGACTACCGCCCCAATCTCTGGGGGCTCGCCGGCCATGGCGCGGGCGAGAGCCGTTACATCGAATCGAGGGCCGTCACGACCAAGCTGCAGGCGACGCTGCACCTGTTCGATCTGATCGTCGGCACGGAAGAGGAATTCCATATCGCCGGCGGCACGACCGATACGGTCGAGGCGCTGAAGGCCGTGCGGCGCGTCTCCGATGCCGCGCTGGTCTGCAAGCGCGGCGCCATGGGCGCCGTGGTGTTCGAAGGGGCCATCCCCGACAGTCTCGACGAAGGCCAGGCGGGAGAGGGCTTTCCGATCGAGGTGTTCAACGTGCTCGGCGCCGGCGACGGTTTCATGTCCGGGCTTCTGAAAGGTTGGCTGACCGGCGAGGACTGGCCGACCAGCCTCAAATTCGCCAATGCCTGCGGCGCCTTCGCCGTCTCGCGCCACGGCTGCACACCGGCCTATCCGAGCTGGGAAGAGCTGCAATATTTCTTCAAGACCGGCATCCGCAACAAGGCGTTGCGCAAGGACGAGGCGCTGGAGCAGGTGCACTGGTCGACCAATCGCAAGGGCGACTGGTCGGAAATGCGCGTCTTCGCCTTCGACCACCGCCTGCAGCTGGAGGCCATGGCCGACGAGGCGGGCGTGCCGCGCGAGCGGATCGGCGCCTTCAAGACCCTGTGCCTGAAGGCGGCCCTCGATGTCGCCGGCGGCGCGCCGGGTTACGGCATCCTGTGCGACAGCCGGCTCGGCCGCGATGCGCTCTATGCGGCCAGCGGATCGGGCCTGTGGATCGGCCGTCCGGTCGAATGGCCCGGCTCGCGTCCGCTGGTGCTGGAACCGGAAATCGGTCCCGACTTCGGCGGGCTCGTCGAATGGCCGCTTGAGGATGTGGTCAAGGTTCTGTGCTTCTACCATCCGGACGATACCGCCGAGATGCGCGCTGAGCAGGAGGCGACCGTACTTCGGCTGTTTGCCGCCGCCCGCCGCAACCGGCTGGAAATGCTGCTCGAGGTGATCCCGTCCAAGGTCGGCCCGACCGATGACGACACGGTTGCCCGGATCATCGACCGCTTCTACGAGATCGGCGTCTATCCCGACTGGTGGAAGCTGGAGCCGATGCGCACCGAAGCCTCCTGGGCCAATGCCTGCGCCGCCGTCGAGCGCCACGATCCCTATACCCGCGGCATCGTCGTGCTCGGGCTCGATGCGCCGCAGGCCGAGCTGGAGGAGAGCTTCGCGCTGGCCGCCCGCTTTGCGCTGGTGAAAGGTTTTGCCGTCGGCCGGACGATTTTCGGCGAGGCGGCACGCAAATGGCTGTCCGGCGCGATCAGCGACGGGCAGGCCGCGGAGGAAATGGCGCAGCGCTACCGCAGCCTCTGTTCCGTCTGGGACAAGGCCCGGCAAGGATCAGGCGCACTGGGAGAAAAGGCATGAAAACGGTGAGACTGACGGCGGCGCAGGCGATGATGCGCTACCTCGCCAACCAGCTGAACGAGGACGGCGTTCCCTACATCGCCGGTGTCTGGGCGATCTTCGGCCACGGCAATGTGGCGGGCATCGGCGAGGCGCTCCACGGCGTGCGGGATCGGCTGCAGACGCTGCGCGGCCAGAACGAGCAATCCATGGCCCATGCGGCGATCGCCTATTCCAAGCAGCTGCGTCGGCGCCGTGCGATGGCCGTGACCTCATCGATCGGACCGGGTGCGGCCAACATGGTGACGGCGGCGGCGCTTGCCCATGTCAACCGCCTGCCGGTGCTCTTCATTCCGGGCGACGTGTTCGCCAATCGCGGGCCCGATCCGGTGTTGCAGCAGCTGGAGGATTTCGGCGACGGCACGATGACGGTCAACGACTGCTTCAAGCCGGTCAGCCGCTATTTCGACCGCATCATGCGGCCCGAACAGATTCTGACGGCGCTGCCGCGCGCACTGCGCACGATGACGGACCCGGCCGATTGCGGCCCGGTGACGCTATCCTTCTGCCAGGACGTGCAGGCCGAGGCTTACGACTACCCCGAGAGCTTCTTCGAGCCGAAGGTCTGGCGCCAGCGCCGGCCGGAGCCGGACGCACAGGAGTTCGAGGCGGCGGTCGCAGTACTGAAGGCGGCCAGGAACCCGGTCATCGTTGCGGGCGGCGGCGTGCACTTCTCCGGCGCGACGGACACGCTCAAGGCCTTCGTCGAGAAACATGGCATCCCGGTCGTCGAGACCCAGGCCGGCAAGTCGGCGCTAGCCTGGGACCACGATCACAATTTCGGTCCCGTCGGCGTCACTGGCGCCGAATGCGCCAACGTCATCGCCGAAAAGGCCGATCTGGTGTTCGGCGTCGGCACGCGCTTCCAGGATTTCACCACCGGCTCCTGGGGCCTGTTCAAGAACCCGGAGCGGCGCATCCTGGCGCTCAACGTCCAGGCCTATGACAGCACCAAGCACGACGCGATCCCCCTGACCTCGGACGCGAAGATCGGCCTTGAAAGACTGTCGGCCGCGCTCGGCGATCATCGCTTCACCCCGCCGGACGCCGCCATCAAGGCCGGCTGGTTCGCCAGGGCCGATGCCGTCACCGCGCCGCCGAAGGATGGCAATCAGTTGCCGACCGACATGCAGGTGATCGGTGCCGTGCAACGCCAGTCGCGCGACAACACGGTCGTGATGTGCGCGGCCGGCACCATGCCGGGCGAGCTGCACCAGCTGTGGAAGGCCAAACTGCCGCTTTCCTACCACATGGAATACGGCTTCTCCTGTATGGGTTACGAGATTGCCGGCGGCCTCGGCATCAAGATGGCCGAACCGGACCGCGACGTCATCGTCATGGTCGGCGACGGCTCCTACATGATGATGAATTCGGAGCTCGCGACTTCGGTCGCCATGGGTCTCAAGATCACGGTGGTGATCACTGACAACCGCGGCTACGGCTGCATCAACCGGCTGCAGATGGGCACCGGCGGGGCCGAGTTCAACAATCTCTACGCCCATACCAATGTGCATCCGATGGCGATCGACTTCGCCGCGCATGCCGGCTCCATGGGGGCGAGCGCCCGCAAGGTGTCCTCGATCGCCGAGCTGGAACAGGCGCTTGCCGCCGCACGCGACGCGACCGTGACCACGGTCATCGTCATCGATACCGACCCCTATCCGACGCCCGAGGCCGGCGGGCATTTCTGGGACGTCGTGGTTCCGGAAGTCTCGCCCCGCGCCGAAGTCAATCAAGCCCGTGTCCGCTACGAGGCGGCTCTCAAGGAAAGACGCTAAGCATGATCTCCTATGGTACCAATCCGATTGCCTGGTCGAACGACGACGATCGCTCGCTTGGCGCCCATATCAGCCTAGAGCAGTGCCTCGACGAAACGGCGAAGATCGGCTTCGACGGCATCGAGAAGGGCCACAAGTTCCCGCAGGATCCGGCCGGCCTCAAGGCCGTGCTCGAGCCGCGCGGCCTGCGCTACGTCTCCGGCTGGCATTCGCTGAACCTGCTCACCCACACGATCGAGGAAGAAAAGGCGGCGATGCAGCCGGCGCTCGACCTGCTGAAGGCCATGGGCTCGAAGGTCATCATCGTCTGCGAAACCTCCAACGCCATTCACGGCAATGATGCGGTGGCCGTCAACGACCGTCCGAAGCTCTCCGACGTCGACTGGGCCAAATTCGGTGCCGGTGTCGAGGCGCTGGCCGAATATGCCGCCGCCCAGGGCATCGCGCTCGTCTACCACCATCACATGGGCACGATCGTCGAGAGCGAAGAGGAAATCGACAGGCTGATGGCCCATACCGGGCCGCATGCGAAGCTCCTGCTCGACACCGGTCATTGCCTGTTCGGCGGCGGCAATCCGGAGCGGGTGGCGCAGAACCACATGGCCCGCGTCGGCCACATTCATGCCAAGAATATCCGGCCGGTGATCGCCCGGCAGGTGCGCGACGAAAATCTCTCCTTCCTCGAAGGCGTGCGCCGAGGTGTCTTCACGGTGCCGGGCGACGCGGAAGGCGGGGTCGACTTCCTGCCGGTCTTGCGGATCGCCGCCGAGCATGGTTACCAAGGCTGGCTGGTCATCGAAGCCGAGCAGGACCCGGATGTCCGCAATCCCTTCGAATATCAGAGCCTTGGTTTGAAATCGCTGAAGGCCATGGCCAGGGAGGCCGGGCTGGACAAGGAGACAGCGTGAAATTTCTCGACCCGCAGCATCCGTTCTTCAAGCCGCTCTGGCGCCGCATCCTGACCGTCGTCGCGCCGGTGGCCTGGGGGCTCTTCGAGTTCTCGAACGGTGAGGCGGGCTGGGCCATCGTCTTTATCGGGGCGGCGGCCTATGCGGGTTACGAGCTGTTCCTGGCACCGCAGCCCGCGCCGGGTGAAAAGCCTGCGGCAGAAGAGGCGGCGGCCAGGGACGACAAGGGAGACGAGGGATGAGCAATCTGCTACGCAAGCCGAAGGGTTCCTTGGGCAAGGTGCATGACATCACGCCGGCGGATGCCGGCTGGGGCTATGTCGGTTTCGGCCTCTATCGGCTGAAGGCCGGCGAGACGGCCACCGAACCGACCGGCGAGACCGAGGTCATTCTCGTTCTGGTCGAGGGCAAGGCGGAGATCTCGGGCGCGGATAAGGACTTCGGCGAACTGGGCGAGCGGATGAGCGTCTTCGAGCGCACCCCGCCGCACTGTGTCTACGTGCCGGCCGGTTCCGACTGGTCGGCGACCGCCACCACCGACTGCACGCTCGCCGTCTGCACGGCGCCGGCCATGCCCGGCCGCGAGGCCCAGGTGATCGGCCCTGCCGGCATTTCGCTGGTGGAACGCGGCAAGGGCGCCAATACCCGCTACATCTATCCGATCGCCATGGAAGACCGCGACGTCGCCGATGCCCTGCTGGTGACGGAAGTGTTCACGCCGTCGGGCAACTGGTCGTCCTATCCGCCGCACCGCCATGACGAGGACCGGTTTCCCGAGATGACCTATCTCGAGGAGAGCTATTACCACCGTCTCAATCCGGCCCAGGGTTTCGGCTTCCAGCGCGTCTTCACCGAGGACGGTTCGCTCGACGAGACGATGGCCGTCAGCGACGGCGACGTCGTGCTGGTGCCCAAGGGACATCATCCCTGCGGCGCGCCCTATGGCTACGAAATGTACTACCTCAACGTCATGGCCGGCCCCTTGCGCAAGTGGCGCTTCCAGAACCATCCGGACCACGACTGGATCTATCGGCGCGACAATCCGTAAGCGCTCAGCGACGTTTCAAAATTCGACTTGTGGGAGGAAGACATGGCGGGTCTCGGTATCGGGCTCATCGGCACGGGCTATATGGGCAAGTGCCACGCGCTGGCATGGAACAATGTCTCGGGCACTTTCGGCGATGTCGATAGGCCGCATCTGGCCACGCTGGCCGAGGTCAATGCCGAGCTTGCGGCGAAGAAGGCGACCGAGCTCGGCTTTGCCCGGTCGACCGGCAACTGGCGCGACCTGCTGTCAGACCCGTCGATCGATGTCATCTCGGTGACGACGCCGAACGCCTTCCACGCCGAGATGGCGATCGAAGCGCTTGAAGCCGGCAAGCATGTCTGGTGCGAAAAGCCGATGGCGCCGGCGCTGGCCGACGCGATCCGCATGCGCGACGCGGCCGCCCGGTCGGGCAAGGTGGCGGTCATGGGCTACAACTACATACAGAACCCGATGATCCGTCATATTCGTCGCCTGATCGAGGAAGGTGCGATTGGTACGGTCAACCATGTGCGCGTCGAGATGGACGAAGATTTCATGGCAGACCCGGCCCAGCCCTTCTACTGGAAGAGCGAGGCCTCGTCCGGCTACGGCGCGCTCGACGATTTTGCCGTCCATCCGCTGTCGCTGCTGTTCACGCTGTTCGGCCATGTCGAGGCGGTGGTGACCGACATGGTGAAGCCCTATGAGTCGCGGCCGCTGGCCAACGGCGGCGACCGGCCTGTCGAGAACCACGACATTGCCAGCGTGCTTCTCCGCCTGGGGGGCGGCATTTCCGCCGCGCTGATGGCCAATCGTTCGGCCTGGGGGCGCAAGGGCCGCATCGCCGTGCAGATTTTTGGCTCGGCCGGCTCGATCCTGTTCGACCAGGAACGCATGAACGAGTTCCAGCTCTACCAGGCTTCCGGTCGCCCGGAGGAGCAGGGGTTCCGCACCATTCTCGCCGCCCCGCATCACAAGCCCTATGACCGCTTCATCCCGGCCCCCGGCCACGGCCTCGGCTTCAACGATCTGAAGGTCATCGAATGCCGCGAGCTGATCGCCGCGATCGGCGGTGACAAGGCGCATGTGATCGGCTTCGACGACGGCCTCAGGATCGAGCGCAGCGTTCATGCCATGGCGCAGTCCTTCGCCGAACAACGCTGGGTCACCGTCGAGGGATAGCCTCGCCTCGCTTCCGGCCCGATTGATCCGTCGTCGCCTTCCGGCCGTAGTCCATGGCAGAGACGCGGGGACAGCTGTCCGCTGCCCCGCCTTGTCGCAGAGGGTCGATCATGGAAAGCAAAATTCTGCCGTCGCTCGGGCGCGGCTATCACGCGCTGGTGCTCGGCGCATCGGGCGGCATCGGCTCTGCCTTTCTCCGCGCCTTCGAAGACGATCCGGCCTGCGCGCGGGCGACCGACCTTTCGCGTCGCGCCGATGGTTTCGACGTGACCGACGAGGCCTCCGTCGCGGACGCTGCAAAGTGGCTGGACGGCGAGGGGATACGGTTCGACGTCATCGTCTGCGCCACCGGTGCGCTCACCATCGATGGCGTCGGCCCGGAGAAATCGATCCGCGCCATCGAGGCTGATGCCATGGCGGCGCAGTTCGCCCTCAATGCCATTGGCCCCGCCCTGGTGCTCAAACATTTCAGCGGGCTGCTGCACCGCGACCGCCGCAGCCTGATGGCCTTCCTGTCGGCGCGGGTCGGCTCGATCGGCGACAATCGGCTCGGCGGCTGGATTTCCTATCGCGCGGCTAAGGCGGCGCTCAACCAGATCGTCCGCACGGCCTCGATCGAGATCGCCCGCACGCGGCCGCAGGCGGTGGTGGCGGCGCTGCATCCGGGAACCGTCGCCACCGCGCTCTCCGATCGCTTCCCGGCCGGCCACGAGCGGTTCACGCCCGAGGACAGTGTACGACGTTTGCTCGCCGTGCTGGATGCTCTGGAGCCCGTCCAGACGGGCGGCTTTCATGCTTATGACGGCCAGACCATCCCCTGGTGAGGTGAACGGCCTAAAGATCCGCCGGCGCTTGCGGTGCGTACTGGGCCAAGAGAACTCACACAGGAACCCTGCCCATGTTCAGGACCGCTTCCTTGTTCTTCGCACTGCTCTTGCCCGCCATGATATCCGCCTCCGGCGTCGCTGCGGCCGAGAGGTTCACCCTGGAGGATTTCTTTGCCGGCAAGAGCAAGGCGGTGGGATCCTTCAGCGCCATCAACGGTGTGAAACGCCAATTCACGGTGGATCTCACCGGCAAATGGGACGGGCGCATGCTGACGCTGCGCGAGGATTTCGTCTTCAACGACGGCACCCGCGATACCAAGACCTGGCGCTTCGTCAAAACCGGCCCGTCCACCTATTCCGGCCCCCGCGAGGACGTGATCGGCGAAACCAAGGTGGCGCTGCAGGGCAACGCCGCGCGCTTCAGCTACCTCGTCTATCTCGACTCCGTCAAATAGGCGAACAAGGTCCGCTTCTACGACAAGATGGTCCTGCGCAGCGACGGCATGGTGCTCAACACCGTCATCGTCACCAAGTTCGGCCTGCCGGTCGCCAGGACCGTCGTCGCGTTCGAAAAGACCGGCGGCGCGAAGGGCAAGGTGCGGTCACGCTGATCGTTCTTCCCTGAAAACAAAAAGGCGGCGCCGGGGCGCCGCCAGGTGGCTTTCGCGGTGGGAGTTATTGTCAGACCTTGCGCTTCTTCTGCCGGTAGACGTCGGCGACCACGGCGGTGACGATGATCATGCCCTTGATGATCTCCTGGTAGTAGGCGTCGACCCTGAGAAAGGTGAAGCCGGAGGTCATCACGCCGAGGATGATCGTGCCGATCACCGTGCCGGTGATGCGGCCGGCGCCGCCGGCCAGCGACGTGCCGCCGATGACGGCCGCGGCGATCGCGTCCAGTTCGTACATCACGCCCATGCCGGCCTGCGCGGTCTGGGCGCGGGCGGCCGTCACGACGCCGGCCAGCCCCGCCAGCATGCCGGCGATGGCATAGACCTTGATCAGGTGGGCTTCGACGTTGATGCCCGAGACGCGGGCCGCCTGGACATTGGCGCCGATCGCATAGGTGAACTTGCCGTAGCGGGTATAGCGCAGCGCGATGTGAAAGATGATCGCAACGACGAGGAAGACGACGACCGGGGCGATGCCCGTGCCGATGAAGATGAAATCCTCGCTGAGGCCGGAGACCGGCTGGCCCTTGGTGTACCACTTGGAAATGCCGCGTGCCGTCACCATCATGCCGAGCGTGGCGATGAAGGGCGGGATCTTGGTGCGGGCGATCAACTGGCCGTTGATGAAGCCGGCCAGCAGGCCGATCGCGATGCCGACGGCGATCGGCACGAAGAAGGGCATGTCGGTCAGGCTCGGATAGAGCGCACGCGGCCAGGTCGAGGCCTGGGCGAAGCTCGCCGAGAACATCGCCGTCATGCCGACCACCGAACCGGAGGAGAGGTCGATGCCGCCGGTGATGATGACCTGGGTCACGCCAACGGCGATGATGCCGATCACCGAGACCTGCAGGATCATGATCGTCAGGCGCTGCTGGTTCATCAGGAAGCTCTGGCCGACGAAGAACCAGCCGAGCAGTTCGAAGACCAGCGCGATGCCGATCAGTACGAAGAGGATATTGGCTTCCGGCGGGATGCGGCGGTGAAGGGGCTGCCCGGTCTTCAGGTCGACCTCGCCCTTGGTCAGGATCTTGCTGTTCATCTCTTCCTCCCTCGAAGGTCCGTGGACGGCTGCCGCTTAACGCGACGCCAGGTCCATGACCTTGATCTGTGTGGCTTCCGCGCGATCGAGGAAGCCGGTGACGCGGCCCTCGTGCATGACCATGATGCGGTCGCTCATGCCGAGCACTTCGGGCATTTCCGACGAGATCATGATCACGGCGACGCCGTTCCTGGTCATCTCCGTCACCAGTTTGTGGATTTCCGCCTTGGCGCCGACATCGATGCCGCGGGTCGGCTCGTCGAGGATCAGGATGCGCGGATTGGTCAGCATCCAGCGGCCGATCAGCACCTTCTGCTGGTTGCCGCCCGACAGGTTCTCGATGCGCTCGGCAAGGTTCGGCGTCTTGACGCGCAGCTTGCGGCACATCTCCTCGCATTCCGCCGACAGCGCCGCCTGCTCGACGAAGCCGCGGCTGACGAACCTGTCCTGCAATACGGCGATCTGCATGTTCTCCAGCACGCTGAGGATCAGCAGGCAGCCGGTATCCTTGCGGTCTTCGGTGAGGAAGGCCATACGGTTGCGGATCGCTTCCGTCGGGCTGAAGACGTCGACCGGCTTGCCGTCGATCTCGATGGTGCCGGACGAGGCCGGCGTGACGCCGAAGATCGTTTCGGCGACGTTGGAGCGCCCCGAGCCGACGAGGCCGGCGACGCCGAGGATCTCGCCGGCGCGCACGTCGAAGGAAACGTCGCGGAAGACGCCGTCGAGCGTCAGGTTCTTCACCGACAGCACGACCTCGCCGAGCGGCACGTCCTCCTTGGGGAACATCTGAGTGATCTCGCGGCCGACCATCATGCGGATGATGTCGTCGCGCGTCACGTCGGTGGAGGCGTGGGTGCCGATATATTTGCCGTCGCGGAAGACCGAGAACTCGTCGGCGATCTCGAACAGCTCGCTCATCTTGTGGGTGATGTAGACGATGCCGATGCCCTGGTCGCGCAAGCCGCGGATGATCTGGAACAGATGCTCCACCTCGCGCTCGGTCAGCGCCGAGGTCGGCTCGTCCATGATCAGCACGTCGGATTCGTAGGAGACCGCCTTGGCGATCTCGACCATCTGCCGGTTGGCGACCGACAGTTCGCCGACCTTGGTCTGCGGATGGATGGAAATGTTCAGCCGGTTGAAGAGTTCGGCCGTCTTGCGGTTCATCTCCTTGTGGTCGACGAAGCCAAGGCGGGTGAGCGGCTCGCGGCGGATCCAGATGTTCTCCGCCACCGTCATCGGCGCCATCAGGTTGAGTTCCTGGTGGATCATGGCAATGCCGTTTTCCAGTGCGTCGAGCGGCGACTGCAACTGGATGTCGACGCCCTTCAGCTGCACCGTGCCCTTGTCGGGATGGTAGATGCCGGCGAGGATCTTCATCAGCGTCGACTTGCCGGCGCCGTTTTCGCCCATCAGCGCATGCACGCTGCCGCGCTTCAGCCGAAACGTCACGTCGTCGAGCGCGACGACACCCGGGAATTCCTTGCGCACGCCCTCGGCGGCCAGAAGATATTCGGAATTGGGGACTGCGCCGCTCCTGCGGACAGCGGCCATCGTAGTCGGGCTGACCATGGCAAATCTCCTCACGCTTCATGCGGGTGGAATGCGGGCAAGAGCCCGCATTCCCGGATCCCCGAAGGGATCAGTTCTTGGCCTGGTAGTCCTTGAGGTTTTCCGGCGTGACGAGTTCGAAGGGAATGTAGACCTTCTTCTCGACGCTCTCGCCCTTGGCGATCTTCAAGGCTGCGTCGAGGGCGCCCTTGCCCTGGCCGGCGGCGTTCTGGAACACGGTCACGTCGAGGTCGCCGGCTTCCATGGCGGCAAGCGCGTCCTGGGTGGCGTCGACACCGGCGACAACATAGTCCTTCATGTCCTTGCCGGCGGCCTTCAGCGCCTGCACGGCGCCGATCGCCATTTCGTCATTGTTGGCGATGACGGCGTTGAACTCCAGCCCGCTCGACAGCCAGTTGGTCACCAGGTCGGCACCCTGCGTGCGCTGCCAGTTGGCGGTCTGTTCCTCGACGATCTCGATGCCCTTGCAGTCGTCGGTGGCGACGACGTCATGGACGGCCTTGGTGCGCATGCGGGCGCCCTGGTTGGACAGTTCGCCCATCATGACGACGGCCTTGCCCTTGCCGCCGAGCAGACGGCAGACTTCCTTGGCTTCCAGCGTGCCGGCGACGATTTCTTCCGAAGCGACGAAGGACTGCTTGTCCGGCAGTTCGTTGACGTTGACCGGCTCGCGGTTGACATAGACCAGCGGAATGCCGGCATCGGCGGCGATCTTCGACATGGCGACGGTCGCGTCGGTATCGACCGGGTTGACGATGATCGCATCGACGCCGGCGGCGATGAAGTTCTGGATCTGGCTCTGCTGCTTGGCGACGTCGTTCTGCGCGTCTTCGACCTGGAGCGTCACGCCGTCGAGTGTCTTGGCATAGTCCTGCATGCCGTTGCGAAGCACGGTCAGGAAGTTGTCGTCGAACAGCGCCATCGATACGCCGACGGTCTCGGCATGGGCGGCCGTGCTCAACAGAACGGACATGGCGGCGCCCAGAATAAGCTTCTTCATGATATTTCCTCCTCAGATGGTGTCCGGCTCCACCTTCTCCTGCCGGAGGTCGCCCGTTCGGGCCGACCCTGCACTTGCTTCGCGCTCCCGACGCGTCGGATAAAACGGAATGAATAGACCGCTGACCCTGAAATGCAGATAATTTATTCCATTTTTTCGATCGCGCGTCAACGGCGCTTGCGGTAGCTTGCAGCAGATTTCCGCTAGGGCTCTGGAAAACCGGGAAAAATCGCACGAGATGCCATGCCGCATGGATGGAATTTCCATTCCATTTCGCTTGCGAGCCGCAGGGGAGGGGTATTGGGAGCAAGAGGCGCGTGGCGATCCCGGATGGCGGTGGGCCCGGCCGAGGACGAAGCCCGCGGCTTGGGTTCGGCGAGCGGGGACCGTCACAGGTCTCCCGCTCGCGCCAGGTTCAGACGGCGGCCGCGATGTAGTCCATGCTCGCCTTGACCGCAGCGCCCGGATCGCTCAGCGCGTGAACGCTGTCGGCGAAGGGCTCGAAGGACAAGGGGCCGTCATAGCCGGCGGCCCGCAAGGCAAGGATCTGGCCGATATTGTCGAGCCGATCGGCAGGATCGACGAGGACACGATGGCTGTCGCGCATGTCGGCGACGGAGACGGACGGATCCGTGACGCCGGAAATGTGCACGAGCCCGGTCAAGGCGGGAAAGAGGGCGGGTTCGCCGGCGAGGTGATGATGGAAAGTGTCGTGGACGAGCCGGAACACACCGCCTCCGCCGACCGCGTCGATCGCATCCGCCGCCTCCTGCTTGGAGCTCAGCGAGCAGACGGCAAAGCCGAGCGGCTCGACCAGGCCGGTCACGCCGGCCGCTTCGAGGCGGGGCTTCAGCGCTGAGAGCGCTTCTTGCAGGTTCCGCTGGCGCTCGCCGTCCTTGAGGCCCGTGCCGTCGTTCTTCGGCACCAGGACCAGGGCCTTTGCGCCGCAATCGCGGGCATAGGCGATCAGTTCATCGGCTTGCCCTGCGCGCGCCTCGGTCCACTCGTTGAAGCGCTGCAGCGCATTGATCGAAATGATCTCGATGCCGCGATCCTCGGCCAGTTTGCGGATCTCGCCGGGCGCTGTGCCGTCGAGGATGGCGTTGTCGGCAAGGTCGTTGCGGATCTCGACGGCGTTGATGCCCAGCGAGACTGCTAGGTCGAAAAAATCCGCGACCGGCATGGCCGGTGTGGTCATGTGATTGAGGGCAAATTTCATCGGTTTTGGTTTCCTCCCGGCGGCGCCCGATCGCCCCGCCCTCGCACGCGTGAGCGTAGGGCAGCCCTGCCGCAGCGTCAAAGCGTCAGCCGTGGCGAACGCAGCGGGAGCGAGCGAGGTCGCCATTCCAGGGCCGCCCCCGACGATGCATGCGTCCTCGGCGGAGATCGGGACTGCGCGGGGCTGAACAGCTAGACGTTCTTCGCCAGCCAGTCTTCGATGCCGCGGGCGGCGGTCCCGCCACTGGCAAGACAGGCCGTCAGCAGGTAGCCTCCGGTCGGCGCCTCCCAGTCCAGCATCTCGCCGGCGACGAAGGTGCCGGTCAGGGCTTTCAGCATCAGGTTCGCGTCGACGCTGTCGAAGGTGATGCCGCCGGCGGACGAAATCGCCTCGGCGATCGGACGGGGCGAAACGACCGGCAGAGGCAGTGACTTGATCGTTTCGGCGAGGCGCCGGGCATCGAGACGATTGGCGTCGGGAGTGAGTTCCCTGACCAGGGCCGCCTTGACCCCGTCGAGGCCGGTTCCCTTGCGCAAGCGATTGGAAAAGCTCGCCTTCGCGTCCTGCCGTTCCAGGTCGCGGGTCAGCTTGTCGACCGTCCGGCCGGGTGCGAGGTCGAGGACAAGGCTGGGTGCTCCGTTCCTCTGCAAGGCGTCGCGCAACGCGCCGGCATGGGCGTAGATCAGGCTGCCCTCGATACCGTTGCGGCTGATGACGAACTCGCCCTGCGTCGTCCCGGCCGCGCTGGTCGCGGTCACCGATTTGACCGGCTCTCCGGCGAAACGCTCGACAAAGGTCTCGGAGAAGGCGCAGTCGAAGCCGCAATTGGCGGGACGGAAGGGGGCGACCTCGACGCCCTGGGCCTGCAGCCAAGGGACCCAGACGGCGTCGGAGCCGAGCCGCGGCCAGCTCGCGCCGCCGAGCGCCAGCAGCACGGCGTCGGCCTCGACGGTCTCCTGGCCATGCGGCGTGTCGATCCGGCAGGCATTGCCGTCGAAGCCGATCCAGCGATGGCGGGTGAGGATCGTCACGCCCTGTGCTTCCAGCCGCTTCAGCCAGGCGCGCAGCAGCGGCGAGGCCTTCATCACCGTGGGAAAGACGCGGCCCGACGTGCCCGTGAAGGTCTCGGTGCCGAGGCCATCCGCCCAGTCGCGCACGTCCTGCGGCGTGAAGCCGTCGAGCATCGGGCGCAACCAGTGCGCCGCCGAGCCGAAGCGGGTGACGAAGCGCGCATAGGGCTCGGCATGGGTGATGTTCAGCCCAGACTTGCCCGCCAGCAGGAATTTGCGCGCCACGGTCGGCATGGCCTCGTAGACCGTGACCGCGTGGCCGGCGCGGGACAGCTGCTCGGCGGCCATCAGGCCGGCCGGTCCGCCGCCGATGATCGCGATGCGCTTTGCCGCCATGGGTCGTCCCTCCTTGTTACGGCTCAGCCGAGGGTGAAAGCGGCGAGGCGGTCGGCCAGCGAGGCGATGGTCGGGCTGTCGGCATTGGCGAAGGCGAAGCGCAGGTAGTTCTCCTGGCCCTCCCCGAAATAGGCGCCGGGAATGCAGACCACGCCGGCCTCGCGCGCCAGCTTTTCCGCCACTTCGGCCGAGGGCGTGCCGGCGAAGGGATGGCGGATGAAGGCGAAATAGGCGCCGATCGAATCCATCTTCCAGTCCGGCAACCCGGCCATGACGGTGCGCAGCGTGTCGGCGCGTCTGGCGATCTCGGCGCGGTTGGCCTTGCGCCACTCCTTCAGCGCCGGGATGGCGCGGGCAACGGCGGCCTGTGGGGCGCGTGGCGCGCAGATCTGCAGGTTGTCCATCACTTTGGCGATCTCCGCGACGGCCTTCGGGCCCGCCGTCACTGCGCCCAGCCGGTGGCCGGGAATGCAGAAGGACTTGGAAAAGGAGTAGAGCAGGATCAGGTTGTCCTCCCAGCCGGGAACCGACAGGAGATCGTGCGGGCGCTGGCCTTCGGGCAGGAAGTCGCGATAGGTTTCGTCCAGCATCAGCCAGGCGCCGGCGTCGCGGCAGGCGTCGAAGATTTCGCGCAGAAGCCCGGCCGGATAGATCGCCCCGGTCGGGTTATTGGGCGAAACCAGTCCCAGCGCCTTGACGCCGGTTGCGAGGATCTTTCTCACGGCGCCGATGTCCGGGACGAAACCGCCGGCCGGATCGAGCCACAGCAGACGGCGCTCGATGCCCATCATCGCCAGCGTCGTTTCCTGGTTGAAATAATAGGGATCGGTCAGCGCCACCGAATCGCCTGGTCCAGCAATCGCCATGGCGGCTGCCATGAAGGCCTGGTTGCAGCCCGAGGTGATGTGGATGTTCTCCATCCCGACGGCCGCGCCATAGACTTCGGCCATCTCGGCTGCATAGGCGGTGCGCAGATCACTCTCCCCTTCGATGGGCCCGTAGCCGGCGTAGGCGCGCGACGCGGCCGTCTCGCCGAGCCAGGCCAGCATGTCGGGATGCGGCGGATAGCCGGGCACGGCCTGGCTGAGGTCGATCAGCGGGCCACGGGCGCCGTCATAGGCGCGCGCCCAGGCAAAGACCGAGGGGATGGGCGGCGGCGAGAGGCGGGAAATCAGCGGGTTGAAGGCGGATGCAGGCATTGTCTTGCTCGTTTGTTTCAAGGGGTCTGGTCGGCGATCTCGCCGGTGTCGGAATGGGTTGTCTCGAGGGCCGGCGCCACCTTGGCGGCACGCGGTGCCCGGCTGCGTCCGGCCTGGCGGATCGCCGGGCTCGGCTGCGAACTGCGCTCGTTTTCCAGCGTGGCAAACAGCCAGTCGATGAAGACGCGCACGATCGGCGCGGCGCGCATCTCGTTGCGGGTCGCGACGTAGAACGCGTCCGAGGCGGGCACCGAAAGATCGAAGGGAATGATCAGCTCACCCGCGGCAATCAGGCTGGAGGCGGTGATGCTGTCGCCCAGCGCCACCCCCTGGCCATGGCGTGCGGCCTCGATCGAAAGCCGCGCATCGCTCATGAAATGTTCGCGCCCGCGCGGCATGTCGAGCTGGTCGGCGGCGGCGAGCCAGGTGTTCCATTCCCGCCCGTCGTCGCCATGCAGCAGCACGTGATCGCGCAGGTCGCGGATCGAGCGCAGCGGGCGCGCGTTGAGCAGGGAAGGCGAGACGACGGGAAAGAGCTGGAGCGTGCTCCACTGGCGAGTCCAGCAGTCGCGCCAGCCGCCCGGGCCGTAGAGAATGGCGACGTCGATGTCAGGCGAGTGGATGAGATCCACATCATTGCTGGACGAGAGCTTGAGGCTGATCTCCGGATATTGCTCGGAGAAGGCGTTCATCCGCGGAATGAGCCAGAAGGACAGGAGGGCCGGAACGCAGGAAATGCGCAGTCGTCCGCTGGTCGACGGTCGGTTCATCAGTGCGGTTGCGGCGGCGATGCCGTCGAAGGCCGACGAGACCGCGGGGAGCAGCAGCGCGCCCTGGGGTGTCAGCTTCAACCGCTTGCCGCCACGCTCGAACAGGGCCGCCTTCAACGTTTCCTCCAGCGTCTTGATCTGGTGGCTGACGGCGCCGTGGGTGACGTTCAGCTCGCGCGCGGCCGCCGAAATCGAGCCGCGGCGGGCCGCCGCCTCGAAGGCGCGGAGCGGGTTGAGCGGCGGCAGGCGGTTCGACATCAGGGGACGACTCTATGAATTTTTCTCACAAGGATTGCTATAACATCGTGAATTGCATTTCCATAGGCTTTGCGAATTAATGCTCACATTAAAGGCAGGCCGACGATCTGCCGCATAAACAGTCGTTGCACGTTCGGCCAGCCATCGTGCGCATGCGAAGAGGGTGATGAGATGACGTTCGACGAAAAGAAGCTTGCGGACCTGCGCGCCAAATACGGCGGCGACAATGCGGGCGAGATCTTCGATCCGAAGTTCGCCAAGGTCGGCGCCAAGATCTTCCAGAACGGCACCCGCGCAGCCCCCTATGCCGGCGTTCCCACCTTCCTCTCGGCGCCGCACCGGCCGATCGATCCGCAGGACCCCGATTTCGGCGACCTGCAGGTGGCGATTGTCGGCGTGCCCATGGACCTCGGCGTTTCCAACCGTCCGGGCTCGCGGTTCGGACCGCGGGCGCTGCGCTCCATCGATCGCATCGGACCCTACAACCATGTGCTCGAATGCTCGCCTATCTTCGATATCAAGGTCGGCGACATCGGCGACGTACCGTTCTCCAGCCGCTACCGCCTGGAACTCAGCCACGAGGACATCGAACGCCATATGTCGAAGATCGTCGAGGCCGGCATCCTGCCGCTGTCGGTCGGCGGCGACCATTCGATCACCCAGTCGATCCTGAAGCCGATTGCCAGGAAGCATGGCCCGGTGGGCCTCGTCCATATCGATGCCCATTGCGATACCGGCGGGCCGTTCGACCAGTCGAAGTTCCATCATGGCGGCCCCTTCCGCAATGCCGTTCTCGATGGCACGCTGGATCCGACCCGCACCATCCAGATCGGCATTCGCGGTCCGGCCGAATATCTGTGGGAATTCTCCTACGAGTCCGGCATGACCGTCATCCATGCCGAAGAGATCACCGGGCTCGGTATGCCGGCGATCATCGAGAAGGCGAAGAAGATCATCGGCGACGGCCCGACCTATCTCTCCTTCGACATCGACAGCCTCGATCCGAGCATCGCGCCGGGCACCGGCACGCCGGAAGTCGGCGGTCTGTCCTCGCGCGAAGTGCTCGAACTGATCCGCGGGCTCAAGGGCATCAACCTCGTCGGCGGCGACGTCGTGGAAGTGGCGCCGCAATATGACGCGACCCACAATACCGCCCATGCGGGTGCGCAGGTTCTCTTCGAAATTCTCAGCCTGATGGTCTATAGTCCGGCAATCAACGGCCGCTGAGCGGCGCCATCTCCGGGGTGGCGCTCGGCGCCCCGCAACAGAGTTCACGACTAGCAATCAAGAAAAGGGAACGGAATATGAAGAACATTCTCAATGCCTCCGTCAGCCGCCGCAGCGTGCTGGCCGGCTCGCTTGCCGGTGCCGGCATGCTCGCCATGCCGTCGATCCTCAGGGCCCAGGACAAGTCGCTGAAGGTCGGCGTCTATGGCGGCTACTTCAAGGATTCGTTCGACAAGAACATCTTCCCGGAATTCACCAAGGCGAGCGGCATCGCCGTCGGATCGGTTGCCGAGCCGACCGGCGAAGCCTGGCTCGTGCAGCTCGAACAGGCCGCCAAGGCCGGCCAGGCGCCGGCCGACGTTTCGATGATGTCGCAGGTCTCGATGCTCAAGGGCCAGTCCACCGAGCTCTGGGCGCCGCTCGACACCGCCAAGATCAAGAATGCCTCGGGCCTGATCGACGCCTTCGTCAACAAGTATCCGGACGGCCGTGTCGCCGGCATCGGCGCGGTTGCCTGGTACATCACGCTCGTCACCAATACCGACGTCTACAAGGAAGCCCCGACCTCGTGGGCCGCCCTTTGGGATCCGGCAAACGAAGACAAGCTCGGCCTTCTGGCGCTCGTCTCGAACTCCTTCCTGCTGGAAGTGACCGCCAAGACCCATTTCGGCGGCACCGAAGTGCTCGACACCGAGGAGGGCATCCTCAAGGTGTTCGACAAGCTTGCCGAAGTGAAGCCGAACGTGCGCCTGTGGTATCGTGACGAAGCCCAGTTCGAACAGGCGCTGAAGTCGGGCGAAATCCCGATGGGCCAGTACTACCACGACGTCACCGGCCTTGCCGCCGCCGACGGCCATCCGGTCCGCTCCACCTTCCCGAAGGAAGGAGGCATCATGGATTCGGGCTGCTGGGCGCTGTCGCGCGCTTCGACCAAGACGGAAGAGGCTCACGTCTTCATCGACTACATGTCCCAGCCGTCGATCCAGGCGACCCTGTCGCGCAAGGTCGGCACCGCGCCGACGGTCAAGCGCGAGCTGCTCGACCTGACGGCGGAAGAGTTCGCCGCCGTGTCGTCCGACATCGCGCCGATCATTCCGCGCTACGACCTCTACCAGACGAAGTCGGACTGGCTGAACCAGAAGTGGACCGAGCTGATCGTCGGCTGATCGGATTGCCGTCGCCTCCTTTCTGTAAGGGAGGAGGCGATGGCTTCGTGTGTGCCCCTTTTTTGCAGTGCGGGCAGGCACGTGGTAATGTTGTTGCGTGTGTATATCCGGAGACGAAGTCATGACGACGGTCAGCTTGCGGGATGTGAATACCGATCTTTCCGAGCTTGTGGACGAGGCAATCAAGGGTGGCAGCGTGACGATCACCCGTGACGGCAAGCCGGTGGCGACGTTGGTGCCAGTTGAGCAAACAGCCAACACGACAACCGAGCCGAAAACCAAGCGTAGTTTCCTTGAGCACCTGATGGCGTTCCCCGAACCCGACATGGTTCTTGAACGCAATCCCTCCCGCGGGCGAGATGTCGATCTTTGAGCGGATATCTGATCGACACAAATGCGATTTCCCTCCTTTCCAACGGCAGGGCTTCACCGGCTTTCCTAGACTGGCTAAAACAGCAGCAGCAACGGGACTTGTTGTATGCCTCATCGATTATGCTTCAAGAAATTGAAAAGGGCGTCGTGAAGCTGGAACTGGTGAAGGCGGGGAGCCCGGCTAAGGCCAAACGTTTGAGGCTATGGCTCGAGACGGTGATGTCGGATTTTCAGGATCGGTTCCTGCCAGTCGATATCGAGGTTGCATTGGCTGCAGGACGGCTTGAAGGAGCGATGCTTGCCCGTGGGCAAAATGTCGAACTCGCCGATATCCTAATTGCTGCAACAGCCCAAACGCATGACCTCACGGTCGTCACGGCCAATATCAGGGACTTCGAGCCTCTAGGCGTCGACTGTCTTGCACCCTTTTGAACAACCTTTCTTCTGATTGGAAACTACATCCCATGTCAGGTCTGACACTCAATGCCGTCACCAAGCAGTTCGGTCCGTTCACGGCCGTCGACCAGGTGCAACTGGCCGTGCCGCACGGCACCTTCGTCTGCATGCTCGGACCTTCGGGCTGCGGCAAGACCACGCTGCTTCGGATGATTGCCGGCCTCGACACGCCGACCGGCGGTTCGATCGTGCTCGACGGCGAGGACATCACGGCCGTGCCGACCCACAAGCGCAATCTCGGCATGGTGTTCCAGTCCCTGGCGCTGTTCCCGCATCTGACGGTGGGCGAGAACATCGCCTATCCTCTGCGCATCCGCGGCATCGGCCGTGAGGAACAGGTGAAGCGTGTCAACGAACTGCTCGCCATGATCCATCTCACCGGCTATGCCGACCGGCCGGTCACCAAGCTATCCGGTGGTCAGCGCCAGCGCGTGGCGATCGCCCGGGCGCTCGCTATCTCGCCAAAACTCTTCCTGCTCGACGAGCCGCTCTCGGCGCTCGATGCCAAGCTGCGCGAGGCCATGCAGGTCGAACTGCGCAAGCTGCAACAGCAGCTCGGCATTACCACCATCGTCGTCACCCACGACCAGCGCGAGGCCATGACCATGGCCGACACCGTGGTGGTGATGAACGGCGGCAAGATCCGCCAGGCGGCAAGCCCGATCGAGATCTACCGCAAGCCCGCCGACCGTTTCGTCGCCGATTTTATCGGCTCCACCAATCTCCTGCCGCTCACCGTCGAGGGCGGGCGCACGCTGGTGCTCGGCCAGGCGGTCGAAGGTTTCGCGCCGCCTGCGGGCCTCGCCGCGGCCAGCCTGTCGGTCCGCCCGGAGGATATTCATCTATCCGCGCCGGGTGAGGGTCGGCTCACCGGCCGCGTCACCTTCATCCGCGATCTCGGCGGCACGATCGAGACTTTCATCGACGTGCGCGGCACCGAAGTGGTGGCCGTCTCGACGCCGCGCGAACGGCCGGTCGTCTCGGTCGGCCAGGATGTCGGCGTGGTGATCGATCCCGCCACCGCCGTGGTGCTTGCCGCATGAGACGCGAACCGCCCCAGAGAGCTCTCGACTATGCGCCGCTCGCCTTTCCGGCGGCCATGCTGATCCTGTTCTTCGTCGTGCCGTTCGCGACGATGATTGCCGTCAGCTTCTTCCAGCGCAATCCCTCCGGTTTCTATTCCCCGGCCTTCGTGCTCGACAATTATGCCCGCTTCATCAGCCCCTTCTTCGCCGGCGTGCTCGGCTTCTCGCTGATGCTGGCGATCGCGGTGGCCGTGGTCTGCGTGGTGCTCGGCCTGCCATTCACCTATCTGCTCGCCCGCATGTCGCGCAAAGCCCAGGTGCTGTGGCTGGTGGCGCTGCTGTCGATCCTGTCCCTGTCGGAAGTCATCATCGGCTTTGCCTGGTCGACGCTGTTTTCGCGCACCGCCGGCATCACCAACCTGCTGGTCATGATCGGGCTGATGGAAAAGCCCGTGGCGCTGATGCCGAATTTCGGCGCGGTGCTGACCGGCATGGCCTATCAGGCGCTGCCCTATACCGTGCTGGTGCTTTATCCCGCGCTCGTTCGGCTCGATCCGACGCTGACCGAGGCGGCCCGCACGCTCGGCGCCTCGCCGATCCGGGCCTTCTTCACCGTGGTCGTCCCGGCGCTTCGCAACACCATTCTCGCGACGCTGATCATGGTCTTCATCTTCGCGCTCGGCTCCTATCTGCTGCCGCAGATCCTCGGGCGGCCGCAGCACTGGACGCTGTCGGTGCTGATCACCGACCAGGCGATCTACCAGTCGAACATGCCGTTCGCAGCGGCCATGGCGGTGTTCCTCGTGCTCGTCACGCTTGGCATGGTGGCGCTGACTCTGTTCGTCGGCCGCAAGGGAGAGACGGCATGAACACGCTGCTGACCCGTATCTACTTCACCCTGATCGGTATCTTCCTCGCCGCCCCGATCGTCGTGGTCGCCGGCGTCTCGGTCAACGAGAAGCAGAGCCTGACCTTCCCGCCGCAGGGCTTTTCGCTGGCCTGGTATGGCGCGATCTTCACCGACACCGGCTGGCGCTCCGCCTTCTTCGCCTCGGTCCTATTGGCGCTCGCCTCGGCGGCGCTGGCGGTTACGATCGCCCTGCCGCTTGCCTGGTTCCTATGGCGGCGTATCGCGCCCTGGGCCAACATCTTCCAGGTGCTCGGCATCGCGCCCTTTACCCTGCCGCCCGTCATCACGGCGCTGGGTCTCCTGACCTTCTGGGCGACCACCGGCTTCTACGGCCAGCCGTGGACGGCGGTGATCGGGCACGCGATCTTCTTCGTGACGCTGCCGCTCGTCACGCTGTCGCTCGGCTTTTCCGCCATCGACCGCTCGCTGGTCGAGGCGGCGGCCACCATGGGGGCCGACGACAGGACGGTGTTCCGCACCGTCGTGCTGCCGCTGATCCGGCCCTATCTGGTGTCCGGCTATGCGTTTGCCTTCGTCCTGTCGCTCAACGAATACATCGTCGCCTACATGACGGTCGGCTTCACCATGGAGACGCTGCCGATCAAGATCTTCAACGCGCTACGCTACGGCTATACGCCGACCATGGCCTCGGTGACGATCCTGTTCGTCGCGGTCGCGGCGTTGGTCTTCGGTCTCGTCGCCCGGTTCGGCGACCTGCCGAAGCTGCTCGGCGCCATGGCCGAAGACGAGCGCTGACCGGCGATCTTGCACAGGCGTCGGGGTTCGCCCCGGCGTCTTTCCAGTTCGTAAGCGCAAATCCTAAAGACTAGCCGGCCAGATTTACCCTTCGTTTAGGTTTGAGGCCTAACCCTTGCTTTGTTCCGGATGGAACTCCGCGCATGACGTAGCGGATGATGAAACATGGGGATGAGGCACATGATGTGCGCAACAGGGTCCGCGATCATTGCGGACATGAATGAACACCTGCCGTCACGGCTCGTGACGCCAAATCGGGCACCCTCGGCGGTGTCCCTTGCGTTTCCCGGCTCTAGCCGGTCCTTGGCCCTTTGGCCAATCCAGTCCACCCTTTTGAGACAAGCGGCCGTCCTTCGGCTGGTCCGCGCCCTGCGACCCGCGCGAGCGGCCGTCGCGGCGAGCCCGCGCGCCCCGAAGTCCAGATAGTCACGCCATCGGTCCCGCCAAGGGACCGTCGCGATGCCTATCGGTGCCGTCCCGTCACCCCATGCCGGACGGCCCATGACCTCGATAGGCATCGCGGGAGGAGCACGGCACGCCCCCACCCCCCCAGAGTCGTGCTCCTCCACCCCTTTCCAAGACAGAACGGCCGACGGAATCGCTTCCGCCGGCCGTTCTGCTGCGCAGGAGGGAGGACACTCAGCCGCGCAGCATCTCGATGATCGCCGAGAAGTCCCGGCCGCCATGGCCCTGCTTGTCGAACAGGTCGAAGAGCTGGGCGGCTTCGGCGCCGAGCGGGGTTGCAGCACCCGCTGCAAGGGCTGCTTCCTGCGCCAGTTTCAGGTCCTTCAGCATCAGGGCCGCGGCGAAGCCGGGCTTGTAGTCGTTGTTGGCCGGCGAGGTCGGCACGGGGCCGGGGACCGGGCAATAGGTGTTGATCGACCAGCACTGGCCGGACGAGGTGGACGCGACGTCGAACAGCGCCTGGTGGCTCAGCCCCAGCTTTTCGCCGAGCGCGAAGGCTTCGCAGACACCGATCATCGAAATGCCGAGGATCATGTTGTTGCAGATCTTGGCGGCCTGGCCGGCGCCGTTGCCGCCGCAATGGACGATCTTCTTGCCCATGGCTTCGAGGATAGGCTTTGCGCTGGCGAAGGCCTCGTCGCTGCCGCCGGCCATGAAGGTGAGCGTGCCGGCCGAAGCGCCGCCGGTGCCGCCGGATACGGGAGCGTCGAGCGACAGGCAATCGGCGCCGGCGGCAAGCTCATGCGCCTTGCGGGCGCTTTCGACATCAATGGTCGAGCAGTCGATCAGCAATGTACCGGCCTTCGCCGCCGAGACGAGTTCGCCCCAGACCGAGAGCACATGCGCTCCCTTCGGCAGCATGGTGACCACCGTGTCGGCGCCGGCGATGGCGTCCTTGATCGACGTCGCGGGCGACACGCCGGAAGCTGTCGCGGTCTTCAGGATCTCGGCCGAGAGGTCGAAGCCCTTCGCGACATGGCCGGCCTTGACGAGGTTGGCGGCCATGGGGCCGCCCATGTTGCCCAGTCCGATGAATGCGATAGTGGCCATTTCAGTCTCCTGTCTTTAAGCGTCAGCGATTGTCCGCGAGGATCATCTCGGCCGCCTTCTCGGCGATCATGATGGTCGGCGAATTGGTGTTGCCGGAGGTGATCGTCGGCATGATCGAGGCATCGGCGATCCGAAGCCGCTTCAGCGCTCGCATTTTCAAGCGCGGATCGACGACGCTCTGCTCGTCCGAACCCATACGGCAGGTGCCGACCGGGTGGAAGATCGTCGTGCCGATTTCACCGGCCGCGCGCATTAGATCTTCGTCTGACTCGTAGGCCGGACCCGGCTTGAATTCCTGCGGATTATAGCGGGCGAAGGACGGCTGCTGGGCAATCTTGCGGGTGAGCCGGATCGACCTGACGGCGACGTCCCGGTCGGCCGGTGCGGTCAGGTAGCGTGGGGCAATGACCGGCTGGGCGGCGAAGTCCGGTGTCGTCGCATGGACCGAGCCACGGCTTTCGGGTCTGAGATTGCACACGCTGGCAGTCACCGCCGGGAAGGGGTGCACGGGCTCGCCGAATTTTTCCAGCGTTACCGGCTGCACGTGATACTGCAGGTCGGGCGTTTCCTTGTCCGGGCCCGAGCGGGTGAAGATGCCGAGCTGGCTCGGTGCCATGGCCATCGGGCCGGAGCGTTTCAACAGGTATTCCAGGCCGATCGAGGCCTTGCCGATCAGGCTCGAGGCTTTCTCGTTCAAGGTCGGCACGCCGGTGACCTTGAAGGCGAGGCGCAGCTGCAGATGGTCCTGCAGGTTCTCGCCGACGTCGCGCACGTCCTTCTTCACCTCGATCCCGGCATTCGTCAGCACTTCGCCACGGCCGATGCCGGAGCGTTCGAGAATATGCGGCGAGCCGATCGCGCCGGCGCACAGCACCGTCTCGCGCCTTGCCGAGAACTTCTTGGTCACGCCGTCATGATGCACCTCGACGCCGGTCACGGCATCATCCTCGATGATCAGGCGCTTGACATGCGCCTTGATCAGAACGGTGAGGTTGCCGCGCTTGACGGCAGGGCGCAGGAAGGCCTTGGAGGTGTTCCAGCGGATGCCGGAGCGCTGGTTGACGTCGAAATAGCCGGACCCTTCATTGCTGCCACGGTTAAAGTCGGCGGTCTCGGGGATGCCGGCTTCCTTGGCCGCCTGCTGGAAGGCTTCGAGCACCGCCCAGCGGACGCGGGCCTTTTCCACCCGCCATTCGCCGCCCGCGCCGTGCATTTCGTCGGCGCCCTTGTAGAAGTCTTCCGACTTCCGGAAGAGCGGCAGGACATCGTCCCAGCCCCAGCCCTCGCAGCCCATCTGGCGCCACTGGTCATAGTCCCGGGCCTGGCCGCGCATGTAGATCATGCCGTTGATCGACGAGCAGCCGCCGAGCACCTTGCCGCGCGGATAGCTGAGCGAGCGGCCGTTCAGGCCCTCTTCCTTGGCTGTGGTGAAGCACCAGTCGGTGCGCGGGTTGTTGATGCAATAGAGATAGCCGACGGGGATGTGCACCCAGTGGTAATTGTCGCTGCCGCCGGCTTCCAGGAGCAGGACGCGCGTCGCCGGATCGGCCGCCAGGCGGTTGGCCATCACGCAGCCGGCCGTGCCGGCGCCGATGACGATGTAGTCGTAGCTTTCCATGCTTCACTCCGCATCGGCCTTGGGACCGATTTTTTGTCAAAGGTGGCGACAGGTCCTGAAGGCACCCGTCTGCCCTTGTGAGTTTGTCAAAGGGCGAGGATCGTCCCTCGGGGGGGGACCGAACGTGGCAGGCCGGTGGCCGACGGATACCCTCTTCTCCCCGACGGGGAGAAGTGCCGAGCGTAGCGAGGCGATGAGGGGGCCAAGTGCACTCAGATCAGTTGGCTTCGCCCCCCTCATCCGGCGCTGCGCGCCACCTTCTCCCCGACGGGGAGAAGAGGGGTACCGCCTCCGCTTTCCGTCTCGTCCTTACCGTCGGTATTCGAAGCCGAACCTGCGGCCGAGGCGCGAGGCGTAGAATTCGCCGACGATGCCGCGCCGGAAGACCAGCACGCAGACCATGAACACCACGCCGGTGATGACCGTCACCGGGAACCCGGTGGTGGCGAGGTAATTGCCGAGCGTCACCACGAGGCCGGCGCCGAAGATCGGGCCGATCAACGTGCCGATGCCGCCGAGCAGGGTCATCAGGATAACCTCGCCGGACATCTGCCAGGTGACGTCGGTCAGCGTGGCGAACTGGAAGACCAGCGCCTTCAGCGAACCGGCAAGGCCGGTCAGCGCCGCCGACATGACGAAGGCGCCGAGCTTGTAGCGGGCGACCGAATAGCCGAGCGAGGTGGCACGCGCCTCGTTCTCGCGGATCGATTTCAAGATCATGCCGAAGGGCGAGTTGATGAAGCGCCAGATGACCAGCAGGCCGATGACGAAGACGGCGAGCACGAGATAATACATCGACAGCGGCTGGCTGAGGTCGATGAAGCCGAACAGATGGCCGCGCGGTACCGACTGGATGCCGTCCTCGCCATGGGTGAATTCGGCCTGCAGGCAGAAGAAGAAGAACATCTGCGACAGCGCCAGCGTGATCATGGCGAAGTAGATGCCCTGCCGGCGGATGGCGAAGAAGCCCATCACAAGTCCGAGGATGGCCGCGCCTATGACGCCCGTCAGGATGCCGAGCTCGGGCGAAAAGCCCCATTCCTTCACCGCATGGGCGGTGAAGTAGGAAGCCCCGCCGAAGAAGGCGGCATGGCCGAAGGACAAAAGACCGGTATAGCCGAGCAGCAGGTTGAAGGCGCAGGCGAACAGCGCGAAGCACAGCACCTTCATCAGGAAGACGGGATAGAGGAAGAAGGGCGCGGCGATGAGCAGCAGCAGTCCGGCGCCGATAAGGACGGCGCGGGCGGCGGTTGCGTTGCCCGAGGCCGGCGGAACGTGGGTCGAGGTTGTTGTCGTGGTATGAGCCATGTCACGCATCCCGGCCGAAGAGGCCTGCAGGCCTGATGAGAAGAACGATCGCCATGATGACGAAGATCACGATGTTGGAGGCTTCCGGGTAGAAGACCTTGGTCAGGCCCTCGGCGATGCCGAGCATGTAGCCGGTGACGATGGCGCCCATGATCGAGCCCATGCCGCCGACGACGACCACCGCGAAGACAACGATGATGATGTTGGAGCCCATCAGCGGCGAGACCTGGTAGATCGGAGCCGCCAGCACCCCGGCAAAGGCGGCGAGCGCCACGCCGAGGCCGTAGGTAAAGGTCAGGAGCACCGGCACGTTGACGCCGAAGGCCTGGACGAGGGTCGAGTTTTCGGTCGCTGCGCGCAGGTAGGAGCCGAGCTTGGTCTTCTCGATCAGCACCCAGGTGGCGAGGCAGACGATCAGCGAGACGACGACAACCCAGCCGCGATAGATCGGCAGGAACATGAAGCCGAGATTGGCGCCGCCGGCGAGGGCCGGGGGCGTGGCATAGGGCTGCCCCGACGAGCCGTAGAAATAGCGGAACGTGCCTTCGATCGTCAACGCCAGGCCGAAGGTGAACAGCAGGCCGTAGAGCGGATCGAGGTCGTAGAGCTGGCGCAGGAAAAAGCGTTCCACCACCGCGCCGACGCCGCCGACGATCAGCGGAGCCAGGATCAGCGCCGGCCAGTAGCCGATGCCGGCGAAGGTGAGCAGCAGGTAGGCGACGAAGGCGCCGAGCATGTACTGCGCCCCGTGGGCGAAGTTGATCATCCTGAGAAGGCCGAAGATGATGGCGAGGCCAAGCGACAGCAGGGCGTAGAAGGAGCCGTTGATCAGGCCGATCAGCAACTGGCCGAACAGCGCCTGGAGGGGAATGCCGAAGATCATCGTCATCGTCAGACCCCCAGGACCTTGTGAAGCATGTCCATGCGTTCCGGCAGTTCCTCGACCTTGAACTCGGCCACCATCTGGCCATGCTCCATCAGGTAGAAGCGGTCGGCGACGCGGCTTGCGAAACGGAAGTTCTGTTCGACCAGAAGCACGGTCATGCCTCGCTGCTTGAGGGTTTTCAGGACGTCGCCGATGCGCTGGACGATGACCGGAGCCAAGCCCTCGGTCGGCTCGTCGAGCAGCAGCAGGCGGGTGCCGGTGCGCAGGATGCGGGCGATCGCCAGCATCTGCTGCTCGCCGCCGGACAGGCGCGTGCCGGGGCTGTTGCGGCGTTCGTGCAGGTTGGGGAAGAGCTCGAAGATCTCCTCGAGTGTCATGCCGCCCTTGGCCACTTCCGGCGGCAGCATCAGGTTCTCGAGCACGGTGAGCGTCGAGAAGATGCCGCGCTCTTCCGGCACGTAGCCGACGCCGTGATGGGCGCTGCGGTGAAGCGGAACCTGCATCAGGTCCTTGCCGCCGAGGCGGATCTCGCCCTTTCGCGAGCGGACGATGCCGGTGATGGTGCGCAGCGTCGTCGTCTTGCCGACGCCGTTGCGGCCGAGAATGGTGACGGTTTCGCCTTCGCGGACGTTCATGTCGACGCCATGCAGGACATGGCTTTCGCCGTACCAGGCGTTGAGGCCGCGGACTTCCAGAAGTGCCGTCATCACGCGTCCTCCGTTCCCATGTAGGCGGTGCGGACGCGCGGGTCGCGGCTGACCGTTTCATAATCGCCTTCGGCGAGGATCTCGCCGCGCTGCAGGACCGTGACGTGGTGGCAGATGTCGGCGACGACGGAGAGATTGTGCTCGACCATCAGCACGGCGCGGGTCTTGGCGACTTCGCGGATCAGTTCGGCGATGACGCTGACGTCCTCCTGGCCCATGCCGGCCATCGGCTCGTCGAGCAGGAGCACCTTGGGATCGAGGGCAAGCGTCGTGGCGATCTCGAGCACGCGTTTGCGGCCATAGGACAGGTCGGCGGCCACATGGTCGCGCTCCTTGGTCAGGCCGACGCTTGCCAGCAGATCCTCCGCATGGCCGTTCAGCGTGTCAAGCGCCGAAAGCGGCCGCCAGAACTGGTGGGCGAGGCCATTCGGCCGCTGCAGGGCGACGCGGACATTGTCGAGAACGGTTAAGTGCGGGAAGACCGCGGAAATCTGGAACGACCGCACCAGGCCCATGCGGGCGACCTTGTCGGGCGGCGTGCGGGTGATGTCGGTGCCAAGCAGGGTAATGGTGCCGGCCGACGGCTGCAGGAACTTGGTCAGCAGGTTGAAGACCGTCGTCTTGCCAGCGCCGTTCGGGCCGATCAGGGCATGGACCTGTGCGTGGTGCACGTCGAGATCGACATCGCGCACCGCGGTGAAGCCGCCGAAGTCGCGGCGGAGACCGCGGGCGGACAAGACCACCCGCGGCTCCTTTTCAGTTGGGACTGAAACGTTCGTCATCAGTCGGCGCTTACTTGACCAGCTCGCAACCGCTCTTGGCGGGGTCGATATAGGCCTCCGCGCCAGGAATGGTGGCGAGGACGTTGAAGTAGTCCCACGGTTCGCTGGACTCGCCCGGCTTCTTCACTTCGAGCAGGTACATGTCGTGGATCATGCGACCATTGGCGCCGACGGTGCCGCCACGGCCGAAGACGTCGTCGACCGGCATTTCATGCAGGGCCTTGGCGACGGCTTCCGTTTCGTCGGTGCCGGCCTTGTCGATGGCCTTGAGGTACTGGGTCACCGCCGAATAGGTGCCGGTGTGGACCATGTTTGGCATCTTGCCGGTGCGCTCGAAGAAGCGCTTGCCGAACTTCTGGCTTTCCTCGTCGCGGTTCCAGTAGAAGCCCTCGGTCAGCGTCAGGCCCTGGGCCGCTTCGAGGCCGAGGCCGTGCACTTCGGCAAGGGTGAAGAGCAGGGCCGCAAGGCGCTGGCCGCCCTGGGTGATGCCGAACTCGGCCGCCTGCTTGATGGCGTTCTGGGTGTCGGCGCCGGCATTGGCCAGGCCGACGACCTTGGCACCGGATGACTGGGCCTGGAGCAGGAAGGACGAATAGTCGGTGGTGGCGAGCGGATGTCGGACCGCGCCGGTGACCGTGCCGCCGCTTGCCTTGACGAAGTCGGAGGTCTGTTGTTCGAGCGAGTAGCCGAAGGCGTAGTCGGCGGTCAGGAAGAACCAGCTGTCGCCGCCCTGCTTGACGAGCGCGCCGCCGGTTCCGACGGCCAGCGCATGGGTGTCATAGGCCCAATGGAAGCCGTAAGGCGAGCACTGTTTGCCGGTCAGTTCGGTGGTCGCCGCACCGGTGACGATGTCGATCTTCTTCTTTTCCTTGGCGATCGCCTGGACGGCCAGCGCGACCGACGAGGTGGTCAGTTCCATGATGGAATCGACCTGCTCGGTGTCGAACCACTGGCGGGCGATGTTGGAGGCGATGTCGGCCTTGTTCTGGTGGTCGGCGTCGACGATCTCGACCGGAACGCCCAGCACCTTGCCGCCGTAATCCTCGATCGCCATCTTCGCCGCTTCGACCGACGACTTGCCGCCGAAGTCGGCATAGACGCCGGACTGGTCGTTCAGGATGCCGATCTTCACTTTGCCATCGGACGGCTCGGCGAGAACCGCCGTGCTCGATGCCAATACCATTGCCATGGACGCGATGAGCTTGTTGCGCATTTGATCTCCTCCCAGAGTGCAGGTCGCAAACCTGTTCAAAATTGACCAGCCGTACTCCTCAGAACGGCATGTCATGGCGGCATGATCCCGGAAAGTGTCGGTTGACGCAAGCGCAAGGCTTGGCTAATTGCAAACAGGGTCTGTTCATTTCTGAACAGAGTGAGGGCCGATGAGCAATGCTAGTTTCACTTGGGACGATCTGCAGTTCTTTCTGGCCGTCGCCAGAACAGGGCAGCTTTCGACTGCGGCCCGGCAGCTAAGGTCAAGCCATGCGACGGTCTCGCGGCGCATCGACCGGCTCGAATTCGACCTCAAAGTCAAGCTTTTCGAGCGCAATCCGCGTGGTTACGTGCTGACGACGATGGGACAGCGCTTCATCGAGACGGCGGAGAAGATCGAGCAGGAGACCGAGCGGCTACAGGCCGATCTCGCCGGTGGGCCGACGGCCCAGCGCGGGGTGGTGCGGCTCTCGGCACCGGAGGGTTTTTCCAACTTTTTCTTCACGCAGATGTTACCGGATTTCACCACCGGGCATCCGGGCATCTCGCTTGAGCTGGTGACGATCCAGCAGATCATGGCGCTGTCGCGCAAGGAGGCCGATGTCGCCGTGGTCCTCGATCCGCCGAAGGGCGGGCCGTATTACACCGAGAAGCTCACCGATTATCACCTGAAGATCTACGCGACCCGCGACTACATGGCGAGGCGCGGCGAGCCGAAGAGCCGGGACGAACTGCTGGAACATGCCTTCATCGGCTATATCCAGGACATGATCTTCGCGCCGGGGCTGGATTATCTCGGCGACATCCATCCGCGCATCCGGCCGCATTTCCAGAGTTCGAGCATTTTTGCCCAGCTGACCGCGACCCGCAGCGGGCTGGGGCTCTGCGTGCTGCCGATCTTCATCGCCGCGCGCTATCCGGAGCTGCAGGTGGTGCTGGAAGACGAGATCGACCTCTGCCGCCATTACTGGATCGCCTGCCATCATGATCTCAGGCAGGTGGCGCGGGTGCGCACCGTGATCGAGTTCCTGCGCGGCGTGGTCAGTGACAATGCCCTGGCCTTTACCGGACGCCCCCTGGTCGGGCGTCCGGTCATCGAGGCGGTGGGCTGACGCCTCAGGCGTTGCGCAGCCGGCCCTCGATCAGGTCGAGAACGGTGCGGGCCGCTTCCATGACATTGGTGCCGGGGCCGAAGACGGCCGAGACGCCGTGCTGCATCAGATAGTCGTAGTCCTGGCGCGGGATGACCCCGCCGACGACGACGATCACGTCCTTGGCGCCCTTGGCCTTCAGCGCCTCGACCAGTTGTGGGGCGAGCGTCTTGTGGCCGGCGGCGAGCGACGACATGCCGACGACCTGGACCTTCTCGGCGACGGCGAGATCGGCGGCCTCTTCGGGCGTCTGGAAGAGGGGACCGGCGACGACGTCGAAGCCGATGTCCCCGAAGGCCGAGGCGATCACCTTGGCGCCGCGGTCGTGGCCGTCCTGGCCGAGCTTGGCGACCATGATGCGCGGCTTGCCGGCCTTCTTCGCATAGTCGTTCAGGCGGCCGGACAGCACCTGCATTTCCGGGTCGCCCTCGTAGGCCTTGCCGTAGATATCGTGCACCACCACGGGGGTCGCGGCATGGTCGCCGTAAACCACGCGCATGGCGTCGGAGATTTCGCCGACGGTGGCCCGCGCGCGGGCGGCTTCGACAGCGGCTTCCAGGATGTTGCCCTCGCCGGTGCGGGCGAAGTCGGTGATGCGGGCGAGCGCGGTTTCGACTGCCTTCGGATCGCGCTGCCGGCGGGTCTGTTCGATGCGCTTGATCTGCGAGGTGCGGACGGCGGTGTTGTCGATGTCTAGGATGTCGATCGGGTCTTCGTTTTCAAGCCGGAACTTGTTGACGCCGACGATGACTTCCTCGCCCTTGTCTACGGCGGCTTGGCGACGGGTCGCTGCCTCCTCGATCAGGCGCTTGGGCAGGCCGTCGTCGACGGCCTTGGTCATGCCGCCCATGGCCTCCACCTCTTCCATCAGCGCCCAGGCTTTTTCCGCCAGTTCGTTGGTCAGGCTTTCGACATAGTAGGAGCCGGCGAGCGGATCGACGACCTTCGTCACGCCGGTCTCGTTCTGCAGGATGAGCTGGGTGTTGCGGGCGATGCGGGCGGAGAAATCGGTCGGTAGCGCGATCGCTTCGTCGAGCGCATTGGTGTGCAGCGACTGGGTGCCGCCGAGAGCCGCCGAGAGCGCCTCGTAAGCCGTGCGGATGACGTTGTTATAGGGATCCTGCTCCTGCAGCGAGACGCCCGAGGTCTGACAGTGGGTGCGCAGCATCAGGGATGAGGCCTTCTTCGGCTGGAATTCTTGCATGATGCGGGTCCAGAGCAGGCGCGCGGCGCGCAGCTTTGCGGCCTCCATGAAGAAGTTCATGCCGATGGCGAAGAAGAAGGACAGGCGCCCGGCGAAATCATCGACGTTCAGGCCCTTGGCAAGGGCGGCGCGGACATATTCGCGGCCGTCGGCGAGCGTGAAGGCCAGTTCCTGCACCAGCGTCGCGCCGGCTTCCTGCATGTGGTAGCCGGAAATCGAGATGGAGTTGAACTTCGGCATCTCCTTCGCCGTGTACTCGATGATGTCGGCAATGATGCGCATCGAGGGCTGCGGCGGGTAGATGTAGGTGTTGCGGACCATGAACTCCTTGAGGATGTCGTTCTGGATGGTGCCGGAAAGCTTGTCGCGGGAGACGCCCTGTTCCTCGCCGGTGACGATGAAGTTGGCAAGGATCGGGATGACGGCGCCGTTCATGGTCATGGAGACCGAAATCGCCTCGAGCGGGATGCCGTCGAACAGGATCTTCATGTCCTCGACCGAGTCGATCGCCACGCCGGCCTTGCCGACATCGCCGACGACGCGGGGATGGTCACTGTCATAGCCGCGGTGGGTGGCGAGGTCGAAGGCGACCGAGACGCCCTGCTGGCCGGCGGCGAGCGCCTTTCGGTAGAAGGCGTTGGATTCCTCCGCCGTGGAGAAGCCGGCATATTGGCGGATGGTCCAGGGGCGGCCGGCATACATGGTGGCGCGCGGACCGCGCACGAAGGGGGCAAAGCCGGGCAGGGAGCCGAGGTGATCGATGCCGGCCAGGTCGTCCGCCGTGTAGAGCGGCTTGACGTCGATGCCTTCGGGCGTGTGCCAGGTCAGCGTCTCGGCCGGACGCTTCAGCTCCTTCTCGGCCAGTGCTTCCCAGTCCTTGATCGTCTTTTCGGTCATCGATCGGTCTCCCTGAACATCCATTGCCCATCACACTGAGCTTCTCCCGGCAAGCGGGGAGAGTGAATTGAAACGCTGCGGCTCGTCCGTCTCCCCGCTTGCGGGGCGAGGCCTGGTTGTTCTTCTCCCCAGCGGGGAGAAGGTGGCCCGCAGGGCCGGATGAGGGGGCGAAGCATCATGCCTGCGGCCCCCTCATCGCCTCGCATTCGCTCGGCACTTCTCCCCGTGGGGAGAAGAGGTCGGGACGGTTATTCGAATTCCATGATCAGGCCGTCGACGGCGAGGCTTTCGCCGGCCTTCACCGCGATCTTCTTCACCACGCTGCGCTTCTCGGCCTTCAGGATGTTTTCCATCTTCATCGCCTCGACGGTGGCGAGCGCCTGGCCGGCTTCGACCTGGTCGCCTTCCTTGACCGCGACCGAGGTGATGACGCCCGGCATCGGGCAGAGCAGCATCTTCGAGGTGTCCGGGGGCAGCTTTTCCGGCATCAGCCTGGCAAGCTCGGCGACGCGCGGCGAACGTACGCGGGCGGTGACGTCCATGCCGCGCCAGCGCAACCGGATGGCCGGGCCGACGAGATTGATCTTCACGCCGACGGCCTCGCCGTCGATGTGGAATATGGTGTGCAACTGGCCGGGCAACCAGGCGCCGGTGACGGCGCATTTGCCGTTGTCGGCAAAGGCAACCGCCATGCCGTCGACGCCGGTGGACAGCGTGACCGGGAACTCATGGCCGGCGAGCGTGACGACCCAGTCCTTGCCGACCTTGCGCTGGTGATTGCCGATCGTGCCGGAAATGGCGACGGCGCGTTCCTGGAGCGTCTGGTTGATCACGGCGGCGATGGCGGCGAGCTTGCGGGCGGAGGCAGGGTCGGGGGCGACGCCGGTGAAGCCGTCCTTGAACTCCTCGGCGATATAGGCGGTGGTGATCTTGCCGGAGCGGAAGCGCTCCTGCTGCATGACCGCCGAGAGGAAGGGCAGGTTGTGGCCGATGCCTTCGACCTCGAAGTTGTCGAGCGCCTTCGACATGGCGTCGATGGCCGACAGGCGATCGGGCGCCCAGGTGCAGAGCTTGGCGATCATCGGGTCGTAATACATCGAGATTTCGCCACCGTCATAAACGCCGGTGTCGTTGCGCACGATGGTGCCGTCGTCCTGCACGCCTTCGATCGGCGGGTGATAGCGGGTGAGCCTGCCGATCGACGGCAGGAAGTTGCGGTAGGGGTCTTCGGCATAGAGGCGGCTTTCGATCGCCCAGCCGTTGAGCTTGACGTCGTCCTGGCCGAAGGAGAGCTTTTCGCCCTGGGCCACGCGGATCATCTGTTCGACGAGGTCGAGGCCGGTGATCAGTTCGGTGACGGGGTGCTCAACCTGCAGGCGGGTGTTCATTTCCAGAAAGTAGAACTTGTTCTGCTTGCCATCGACGATGAACTCGACCGTGCCGGCGGAGTGGTAGCCGACCGCCTTGGCAAGCGCGACGGCCTGTTCGCCCATGGCCTTGCGGGTGGCGGGGTCGAGGAAGGGCGAGGGGGCCTCCTCGATGACCTTCTGGTTGCGGCGCTGGATCGAGCATTCGCGTTCGCCGAGATAGAGCACCGTGCCGTGCTTGTCGCCGAGCACCTGAATTTCGATATGGCGCGGCTCGGTGACGAATTTCTCGATGAAGATGCGGTCGTCGCCGAAGGAATTCTTCGCCTCGTTGCGCGAGGACTGGAAGCCTTCGCGGGCTTCAGCCGCGTTCCAGGCGATGCGCATGCCCTTGCCGCCGCCGCCGGCGGACGCCTTGATCATGACCGGATAGCCGATCTGGTCCGAGATCTTCACCGCTTCGTCGGCGTCCTCGATCAGGCCCATATGGCCGGGAACGGTCGAGACGCCGGCTTCGGCGGCGAGCTTCTTCGAGGTGATCTTGTCGCCCATGGCCTGGATCGCATTGACCGGCGGGCCGACGAAGGTGATGCCGGCATTGGCCAGCGCATCGGCGAAGACGGCGTTTTCCGACAGGAAGCCGTAGCCGGGATGGACCGCGTCGGCGCCGGTCTTGGCGATCGCCTCGAGGATCTTCTCGATGACGATGTAAGACTGGTTGGACGGCGCCGGGCCGATATGGACGGCTTCGTCGGCCATCTTCACATGCAGCGCGTCGCGGTCGGCGTCGGAATAGACGGCGACGGTCTTGATGCCCATCTTCTTGGCGGTCTTGATGACCCGGCAGGCGATCTCGCCACGGTTGGCGATGAGGAGTTTCTTGATCATGGCTTTCCGGCTTCCATTGTGTCTTCGAAGGCTTGCGGGAAGTTCTTCCGCGCCAGGCTTGCATTGAGTTTCAGCAGGGCAAAATACGAGGCTGGGTCGAAGGCCCGTTCCGCCGGCAACACTTCGCGCCCGAACAGGCGGCACAGCCGTTCGCCATCCAGATTTCCGCGCTGGAACGGCTCCGTGCCGAAATGGCGCCAGAGGGCCTGAACGAACTCGATGTCGGCAAGCGCCACCGACTTGTCCATGGTGCGGTGGCGCGGCCAGGCGGCGAGCGGCGTGACCTTGGAATTGGCCCTTCGGATGGTGAACTGCCACTGGGTTCCGAGCAGTCCGGCCGGGAAGCCCTGATGCTTGGGCATGAGCGGATCCTTGGCCATCAGCCGCGACCCCGCTTGCGGATTTCGTCGAGCGCCATGTCAGATTTCCATCACGTCTTCGAAGGCTTCCGGGAAGCTCTTGCGACCGACGCGCTCGTCGATCCGCAACAGGGCTTCATAGGAGGTCGGATCGAACGGTGTTTCCGCCGGGATCACCTCCCGGCCGAACAGCAGGTTCAGCCGCCCGGCATCGAGATTGCCGCGCTCGAACGGTTCGTCGCCGAAATGGTGCCAGAGCGCGTGCAGGAAGGCGGCGTCGACCTTCTGCTCGATCGTGTTGGGGCGGGCGAGGCGTTGCAGGACTTTCAGCGGCGTCGCCCCGTTCTGGTTCGGCCGCCTGATGGTGAAGTGATGCCCGTGCCCCGGCAGTCCGGACGGAAAGCCGCGATGCTTGGTCATTTCGGGGGTCTTGGTCATCCCGGTCTCCTTCAAGCCTGGGCGATCGTGTCTTGGTGGGGCGAGGGCTTGTGGTCTGGTGTCGAAGTCGATTTCATTCCGCTGCTTGCGCCGGCGGTTTGGCACCGGGCGCTGCTCCACCGATGATGAGAGCCTTGGCGCTGATATATTCGTCTATCTCCTCCCATCCCACGGCATCGCCGAAGGGCAGGATCTGCCAGTGCATGCGCTGTTCGGCGGAGGCCGCGTGAAGGCGAGGATACCACCACAAAGGTGCTTCGATTCTGCGGCCATCGGCCATCTTGAAGATGATGGCGTCGTTGTTCACCTCGACGTCCGAGACGAGCAGCTGTTTGTCGTCAATGTCCAAAGTGGTCATGCCATGCCTCCAAGAACGCCTGTCTGTTTTCTCCGATGACCTTCAGGATATCATTGACCTCGTGGGCGGCGAAGCCGGCCTTTCGGGCAACCCGAAGATCCTTCAGCCAGACTTTCAATTGCTTGCCGTCCTTGAGCACATGGACATGAGGCGGTTCACCGATCTCTTTCGAGTAGAACAGGAAACGATGGCCCTTCCACAGCAGGAGGGTGGGCATCCCTGTCTACCCTTACAGCGGGATGGTGTCGTGCTTCTTCCAATGCGTGCCGACCTGCTTGTTGCGCAGCGAGGCGAAGGCGCGGGCGATGCGGCGGCGCGAGGAATGCGGCATGATCACCTCGTCGACGAAGCCACGTTCGGCGGCCTTGAACGGGTTGGCGAAGTTGACCTCGTATTCCTTGGTGCGGGCCGCGATCTTTTCCGCGTCGCCGAGTTCGGAGCGGTAGAGGATTTCGGTCGCGCCCTTGGCGCCCATGACGGCGATCTCGGCGGTCGGCCAGGCATAGTTGATGTCGGCGCCGATATGCTTGGAGGCCATGACGTCGTAGGCGCCGCCATAGGCCTTGCGGGTGATGAGCGTGACCATCGGCACGGTCGCCTGGCTGTAGGCGAACAGGAGCTTGGCGCCGTGCTTGATGACGCCGCCATATTCCTGGGCCGTTCCGGGCAGGAAGCCGGGGACGTCGACCAGAGTGAGGATCGGGATGTTGAAGGCGTCGCAGAAGCGGACGAAACGGGCGGCTTTGCGCGAGCTATCGATATCGAGGCAGCCGGCGAGCACCATGGGCTGGTTGGCGACGACGCCGACCGACTGGCCTTCCATGCGGATGAAGCCGGTGATGATGTTCTTGGCGAAGGCTTCCTGGATCTCGAAGAAATCGCCCTCGTCGGCCAGCGCGTAGATCAGCTCCTTCATGTCGTAGGGCTTGTTGGAGCTGTCCGGGATCAGCGTGTCGAGGCGGGCCTCGACGCGGGCCGGGTCGTCGTGGAAGGGACGGACCGGGGGCTTTTCGCGGTTGTTGAGCGGCAGGAAGTCGAACAGCAGGCGAACCTGTTCCAGTGCCTCGATGTCGTTCTCATAGGCGCCGTCGGCGACCGAGGACTTCTTCGTATGGGTGCCGGCGCCGCCGAGTTCTTCGGCCGTGACGATCTCGTTGGTGACGGTCTTCACCACGTCCGGACCGGTGACGAACATGTAGGACGAGTCACGCACCATGAAGATGAAGTCGGTCATGGCGGGCGAATAGACCGCGCCGCCGGCGCAGGGGCCCATGATGACGGAAATCTGCGGCACGACGCCCGAGGCGTCGACATTGCGCTTGAAGACGTCGGCATAGCCGGCGAGGGAGGCCACGCCCTCCTGGATGCGGGCGCCGCCCGAGTCGTTGAGGCCGATGACCGGCGCGCCGTTCTTCAGCGCCATATCCATGATCTTGCAGATCTTCTGCGCGTGGGTCTCGGACAGCGAGCCGCCGAGCACGGTGAAGTCCTGGGAGAAGACATAGACCTGGCGGCCGTTGATCGTGCCCCAGCCGGTGACCACGCCGTCGCCGGCGATCTTCTGCTCGGCCATGCCGAAGTCGGTACAACGATGCGTCACATACATGTCGTATTCTTCGAAGGAGCCGTCGTCGAGCAGGACTTCGATGCGCTCGCGCGCCGTCAGCTTGCCCTTGGCATGCTGGGCGTCGATGCGGCGCTGGCCGCCGCCGAGATGGGCCTCGGCGCGGCGCGCCTCAAGCTGGTCCAGAATCTGTAACATGCTTCCTCCCGACAAAATGCAAGGCACCTATGTGATTTGTGCCCTTAAACGCAGGGGCTTGCAAAGAAAATGATTGAACAGGTGCAATTGTGGATTTATGAATTTGCAAACAGCGAAATGCGAAATTGCAAATGGCGATCGGCAAGCTTTTCATCGGGCGCAAGGTGCGCGAAATTCGGCAGGCGGGCCATGCCACGCAGGCCCAGTTTGCCGACAAGATCGGCATTTCCACCAGCTATCTGAACCAGATCGAGAACAACCAGCGGCCGGTCTCGGCCTCGGTGCTTCTGGCGCTGGCGGAGAAGTTCGGTATCGACATCACTGAACTTTCGTCGGGTCAGAACGACCGGCTTTTGTCGGCGCTGTCGGAGGCGCTGAGCGACCCCTTGTTCGAGACCTATTCGCCGAGCCTGCAGGAGTTGAAGCTCGTCACCCAGAACGCGCCGGGGCTCGCCCATGCGCTGATCACCTGCCACCAGGCCTATCGCCGCAACAGCGAGCAGCTGGTGAGCTATGACGACCGGTTCGGCGCCGCCCCCTCGAACGAGACGACCTCCTATGACGAGGTGCGCGACTTCTTCCACTTCGTCGACAACTACATCCACGACATCGACATATTGGCGGAAAGCCTGGCCGGCCAGCTGAAGCTCGGGGAGGGCGAAAACCACGCGGCGCTCGCCGGCTTCCTCGAGAGCCGATACGGGGTGCGCGTGGTGCGCGGCGATGCGGGCGAGGAGGCGATCCGTCGCTTCGACCCGGCAAGCCGCATCCTGACGCTCAGCCGCTATGCCTCGGCGCCGACCCGCGATTTCCAGATCGCCATCCAGGTGGCGCAGCTCCATGCCCGCGACACGATCGAGCAGGTGCTGAAGCAGGCGGGCTTCCGCACGGAAGAGGCGGTCGAGGTCTGCCGCATCGGCTTGCACAACTATTTCGCCGGCGCGCTGATCCTGCCCTATCGCAGCTTCCACCAGGCGGCGCGCGAGCTGCGCCACGACATCGAGCTTCTCGCCGCCCGGTTCGGCGCCTCGCTGGAGCAGGTCTGTCATCGGCTGTCGACGCTGCAGCGGCCGGGGCTGAAGGGCGTGCCGATCTTCTTTGCCCGCATCGACCGGGCCGGCAACATCACCAAGCGACACAGCGCGGCGCGTCTGCAATTCGCCCGTTTCGGGGCGGCCTGTCCCTTGTGGAACGCGCATCAGGCCTTCGAGGCGCCGGGACGGATCATCCGCCAGCTGGCCGAGACGCCGGATGGGGTGCGCTATCTCTGTCTCGCCATGCAGGTCAACAAAGGCACGCTCGGCTTTCGCGCCGCCCAGCCGCGCTATGCCTTGGCGCTCGGCTGCGAGATTTCCTATGCGGATCAGTTCGTCTATGCCGACGATCTCGACCTCTCCAACCGCGCCGCCTTCGACCCGATCGGCATTTCCTGCCGGATCTGCGAAAGGGTCAAATGCACCAGCCGCGCCGTGCCGCCCTTGAAGCGCAAGCTGGTGGTGGACCACAGCGTGCGGAACGCGACGCCTTACGAGATCGAGTGAGGGGCGCGTCATCGGCGTTCAGGCGCCGAGATCACCATCCGCCAAGGCTTTCGTGGCGGCTTGGGCCTCCGTGAGCAGGCCCTGCCAGTCGTCCGGCGGATGGCCCTGTTTCAACATCTTGGCGAAGACGCGATAAGCGTCCGTCGGGCTTTCATAGGCTCGCTTGGTATTGTCGTCGTTCACCCAGGCCAGAATGATGATCCGGTCTTTGGCGCTAAACCGGAAGAAGAGCCGATACTGCGCAACGTATTTGCCACGGAACCAGTGTTTGTAGCCCTCACCCAGCGTGCCCCCCATTCGGAACCTGGAGTGAGATGGATCGGCGGGGATTTCCTCGAAAGCCATCTTCATCGTGGCTGCCAGCAGCTTGGCATTGCGCCGCGTCTTGTAATTTTCCGGGTCATTCGCCCGGTCGTGCCTCACGGCCGCGATCATTGCCCGGTACTGCGCGAGGAAAAGGGGATGGAGGAAGAGCCGCCACCCGTTGATCGTTATGTCAGTCATCGTCGAGTGGGCTATCAAGATCGACGGAGACATCACCGACAAGATCGTGGCCTTCCTGCAGGAGCTCCAGACTCAACGGAACGGGCGCTTGGGGATTGCGGGCGATATCGTGCGCAAGGAAGGTAAGGAACGCCTCCAGCGCGGGGTCCTCTTCGGTCTCGTCTCGCTTCGCTTCAACGATCACCGTGCCATCAGGCATCGCCTTGAAGACGATTGCGCCTTTGGAGACGCCCAGCATCTTGCGGATCGCCGCGGGCACCGTGGTCTGTCCCCGTTCCGTGATCGTGGCGTCGATTTCCAGCGTCGCTGTCGTGCTCATATCAGCCTCCTGCAGAAGGCTTAAGTAATGCAAATGCATTGTGTCGTCAATGTGACACGTTCTTGGGATCACTCACGCTCCCAACTCCTCCACCATCAGATCAATGAAGCGCCTGACGCGGGGTTCGAGCAGGCGCTTGTCGGGGTAGAGCGCGATGATGGGCACGTCGCCGGAACCATGCCCGGGCAGGATCCGGCGCAGATGTCCGACCGCGAGATCCGCGGCGATGAGGAAATCCGGGAGGAAGGCGATGCCGAGGCCGGCGCGTGCGGCGTCCAGCAGGGCCTCGCCGCTGTCGAGCCGCAACCGGCTGCGTCCCTGCGCCTTGATCCAGCCGCCCTGTTCGCCGGGAAAGCGCCAGGCCTGGCGCTGGTTGCGGCTGCTGAAGACGAGGCAGTCATGGGCGGCGAGATCGTCGAGATCCACCGGCTCCCCCCGCGCGGCGATATAGGCGGGCGCAGCGCAGAGCATGGCCCGGCAGCGGGCGACGACCCGCGAGACGAAGCTTGAATCCGCGCTGGTGACGCCGATCCTGATCGCCAGGTCAAAACCTTCCTCGACGATGTCGGCGACCCGGTCGGTGAAGCTCACCTCGACCTGAACGTCGGGCCAGGCCTTCAGGTACTTCCCGATGATCGGGAGAAGCACATGCCGCCCGTAGGCATCGGGTACTGTCAGTCTCAGCACGCCGCGCGGCATGCCGCTCTTTCCCGCCACGCTTGCCTCCGCCTCGTCGACCGAGGCGAGGATCTGCAATCCGCGTTCATAGAGCAGCCGGCCTTCGTCGGTCGGGCTCAGCGTGCGCGTCGTGCGATTGAGCAGGCGTACGCCGAGGCGGTCCTCCAGGCGCATGACGGCCTTGCCCGCCGCCGAGCGCGAGAGGCCCATGGCCTTGCCGCCGGCGATGAAACTGCCGGCGTCGACCACCGCCATGAACACCTGGATGTCGTTCAGATTGGCACGCAGCATCGGCTCACTCCGCTCTTTCGCTTCTGTGTCGACGCCCATTCGCCAATCAACCGGCTATAGCGGCCGTGCTTTGCGGCGGCTTTAGACCGGGAAGCGGAACGACGACAGGAAGGAAGAGACATGGCACAAACACTTCACCGTTTGAACCCGCCGACTTTGCCCGATGCGGGCGCACTCGGCTATTCGCAGATCAGCGTCACGGAGCCCGGCAGGCTAGCCTTCGTTTCCGGCCAGGTCGCCTGGCGGGCGGGCGGCGAACCCGCGCCTGATTCCCTTGGCGAGCAGGCCCGCCTGGTCTGTGCCAATGCCAAGGCGGCGCTCGATGCGATCGGGGCCGCCCCGCAGGACATCGTCATGGTGCGCGTCTACATGACGGATCTCACGCCCGAGCGTATCGGCGAGGCCATGCCGCATATCACCGCCTTCTTCGACGGCGCGCAGCCGAGCCTCACCGGCGTCGGGGTCGCGGCCCTTGCCGGCCCCGACCTGCAGATGGAAATGGAAATGACCGTCCGGCTGTCCGATTGACGGCGGCGGCGCAGAGGCAGCCAACGTCGCTGTATGGCATGACGGGGCGGGCAATGCCCGCCCTGCCGAAGGAGGTTCAGCCGAACAGCGGCTGCGGATGGGGCTTCAGAAAGGCCTCGACGATCTCAGGGCCGACTTCGTTCAACGTTGCGGGAGACCAGCGCGGATTGCGGTCTTTGTCGATGATGGCGGCGCGGATGCCCTCGAAGAAGTCGGGGGTCTTCAGCGTCTGCGCGGTCGCGGCGAATTCGCGGGCAAGGCAGGTTTCGAGATCGGGCGATGTCCGACCGGCGCGCAGCAGCGCCAGCGTCACCTTGAGGCTGGTCGGCGATTTCGTCAGCATGGTCGCCTTGGCTTTTGCGGCGAAGTCGTTGTCCTCGGCGTCGAGCGCGGCGAAGATCTGCTCTACGGTGTCGAAGGCGAAGCAACGGTCGATGAGCGCGCGGTTTTCGGCGAAGTGCCCCTCCGGCGCCGTTTTGGCGAAATCAGCGATCAGATCGGAAACCGTGCCGGCGTCCGCTGTCGCGGGTAAGGCGGCGAGACGTTCTGCGAGCGCAACAAGGGCTGCGGCGGGCACGAAGCTGTCGGCAAAGCCGGCGGCGATGGCGTCGCCGGGGCCGATGGGCTCGCCGGTCAGGCCCATATAGGTGCCGAGTTCGCCCGGCGCATGGGACAGAAGCCAGGTCGCGCCGACATCGGGGAAGAAGCCGATGCCGGTTTCCGGCATGGCGAGCTTCGTCGTGTCGGTGGCGATGCGGTGGCTGGCATGGCCGGAAAGGCCCACACCGCCGCCCATGGTGATGCCTTCGACGATGACGACATACGGCTTGGGATAACGACCTATCCGGCCGTTCAGCCGATATTCCTCGCGCAGGAAGGTGGCCGCTTCCGGGTCGCCGGTGCGGCCGCTTTCGTAGAGCATGCGGATATCGCCGCCGGCGCAGAAGCCGCGCTCGCCCTCGCCGGTGACGAGGACGGCGGCGATCGTCGGATCGGCCTCGAAGCCGTCCAGCGCCGTCTCGATCTGGCGGACCATGACCAGCGACAGGCTGTTGATGATCCGCGGCCGGTTGAGCGCGATCAGGCCCAGCGCGCCGGTGCGGCCGGTGAGCACTTCCTCGCCGGTCAACTCCGTCGTCAGATAACGCATGGCTCTCTCCTTAACTGCCGATCACCGAGCGGGCGACGATCACCCGCATGATCTCGTTGGTGCCTTCGAGGATCTGGTGGACGCGCAGGTCCCGGACGATCTTCTCGATGCCGTATTCGGCGAGATAGCCATAGCCGCCATGCAGCTGCAAGGCGCGGTTGGCGACATCGAAGCAGCGGTCGGTGACGAGGCGCTTGGCCATGGCGCATAGCGTGGTGGCGTTCGGCGCCTTGTCGTCCAGCGCGGTTGCGGCGCGCCACAGGAAGGTGCGGGCCGATTCCAGGTCGGTCGCCATGTCGGCGAGCTCGAACTGCAGCGCCTGGAATTCAGAAATGGCTTTGCCGAAGGCCTTGCGGTCCTTCATGTAGGCGACCGCCTTGTCGAAGGCGAACTGGGCGCCGCCGAGCGAAGCCGCGGCAATGTTGAGCCGTCCGCCGTCGAGCCCGGACATGGCGATGCGGAAGCCGTCGCCCTCGGCACCGAGCCGGTTTTCGGCCGGCACGCGCACGCCATCCATCATCACGGCGCGGGTCGGCTGGGCGTTCCAGCCCATCTTCTTTTCGTTGGCGCCGAAGGTCAGTCCCTCGGCATCGCCCGGCACGAGAAAGGCGGAAATGCCCTTCGGGCCGTCCTCGCCGGTGCGGGCCATGACGAGGTAGAGCGCGCTGGCACCGGCGCCGGAGATGAACTGTTTCTGGCCGGTCAGCACATAGTCGTCGCCATCGCACACCGCGCGGGTCTTCAGGGCTGCCGCATCCGAGCCGCAGCCAGGTTCGGTCAGGCAGTAGCTGGCGAGCGCGTCCATGGTGGCAAGGGCGGGCAGATGCGCCTCGCGCTGCTCGGGCGTGCCGTAGCGGTCGATCATCGTCGCGCACATGTTGTGGATCGAGATATAGGCGGCAACCGTCGGGCAGCCGGTGGCCAGCGCCTCTATGATCAGCGCCGTGTCGAGCCGGCCGAGGCCGGATCCGCCGACGTCATCGGCGACGCAGATAGCGCCGAGGCCGAGGCTGCCGGCCTTCATCAGCGTGTCGATCGGGAAATGCTTGGTCTGGTCCCATTCAAGCGCGAAGGGAGCAAGCTCCTCGGCGGCAAAATCGGCCGCCATGTCGACAAAGGCCTGCTGCTGGTCGCTCAGGGTGAAATCCATGGCTCTCCTCCAAGAGATAGGCACCGCCTCCGTCAGGGCGCCCTTAATTGCCCACGGGCTTAACACAGGTTCGGGTGGGTGATCATCCCGGTCGAAAGTCGGGGTTGCGAAAAGGGAGTGTGCTATCTTTTGGGCGGGTGCTCCTGGCTTCCGGCGGAGAGAAGGTGCCGCGGAGGGCCTCATGAGGGGAATGTCCGGAGTGGAAGCCGGCGATGGGCTTGCTTCCGGCGTTTGCTCCTCACCCGTTTCATTAGGTGGATTGCCCCTCATCCGCCTGCCGGCACCTTCTCCCCGTGAACGGGGAGAAGGGACAAGCGGCACCGCTGTGGCCGTCCCCTTGTAACTTCCCAAACACAGCATTTGGCGGTGTATTGCCAGGTGCGGTGGCGGATGGGAGACCGACCTACCTTTGGGACACCAAGCCCGTGGGAG
>NZ_JAEG01000016.1 GCF_000518785.1 Paenirhizobium selenitireducens ATCC BAA-1503
GCATCTGGCCGGTCTGGTTCGAATCGTCGTCGATCGCCTGCTTGCCGGTGATCACCAGACCGGGCTGTTCGGCGTCGATGACGCCCTTCAGCAGCTTGGCGACGGCGAGCGGCTCGACGGCGTCATCGGTCTCGACCAAAACGGCACGGTCGGCGCCCATGGCGAGTGCGGTGCGGAGCGTTTCTTCGGCCTTGGCCGGGCCGATCGAGACGACCACGACTTCCGATGCCTTGCCGGCTTCCTTGAGGCGAAGCGCCTCTTCGACGGCGATTTCATCGAACGGGTTCATCGACATCTTGACGTTGGCCAGCTCGACGCCGGAGCCGTCCGGCTTCACGCGGATCTTGACGTTGTAGTCGACGACACGTTTGACAGGCACAAGCAGTTTCATCGGAAATCCTCAGGCAAGCGTATAGGCGGTCTTGACGGTGGTGTAGAACTCGGCGGCATAGCGCCCCTGTTCGCGCGGGCCGTAGGACGAGCCCTTGCGGCCGCCGAAAGGCACGTGGAAGTCAACGCCGGCGGTGGGCAGGTTGACCATGACCATGCCGGCTTCCGAATTGCGCTTGAAATGGGTGGCGTGCTTGAGGCTCGTCGTGGCGATGCCGGAGGAGAGGCCAAAGGCGGTATCGTTTGCGACGGCCAAAGCTTCGTCATAGTCCCTGACGCGGATGACGGCGGCGACAGGGCCAAAAATCTCTTCGCGGGCGATGCGCATGTCGTTCGTCGCCTCGGTGAAGAGGGCGGGCGCGAGATAGAAACCGGGCGCGTCCCGCTCCAGCCGTTCGCCGCCGAAGGCGAGCCTTGCACCTTCCGCGCGGCCGATATCGATATAGTCGGCATCCTGCTTCAGCTGGCTTTCGTCGACCACGGGGCCGATATGGGTGCCGGCCTTCAGCGCGTCATCCACGACGAGGCCCTTCAGACGCTCCGTCAGCGCGGCGACGAAGCGGTCATGGATGCCTTCGGTGACGATCAGCCGCGAGGAGGCGGTGCAGCGCTGGCCGGTTGAGAAGAAGGACGAATTGGCGGCCGCCTCGACGGCCACGGCGAGATCGGCATCGTCCAGCACGACGAAGGGGTTCTTGCCGCCCATTTCTAGTTGGAATTTGCGGTTGTGCTCGATGGAGGCGAGCGCGACGCGCTTGCCGGTGCCGGTGGAGCCAGTGAAGGTCAGGGCCTGCACATCCGGGCTGTCGAGCAGCGCCTGGCCAACGACGCTGCCGCGGCCCATGACAAGGTTGACGACGCCGGCCGGCGCGCCAGCGCGGTGCAGGATATCGACGAGCGCCCAGGCGGAGCCCGGTACGAGATCGGCGGGTTTCAGCACGACCGTGTTGCCGTAGGCGAGCGCGGGTGCGATCTTCCAGGCGGGAATGGCGATGGGGAAATTCCAGGGCGTGATGATGCCGACGACGCCGACGGCCTCGCGGGTGATCTCGACACCGATATTCGGACGCACGGACGGCAGGACCTCGCCGGAAAGACGCAAGGTTTCACCGGCGAAGAAATCGAAGATCTGGCCGGCGCGGGTGACTTCGCCTATCGCCTCGGGCAGCGTCTTGCCCTCTTCGCGGGCAAGCAGACGGCCGAGCTCGTCCTTGCGGTCCATGATTTCGTCGGACGTCTTCTTCAGGATCGCGTGGCGCTCCAGAATGCCCGAGCGCGACCAGGCAGGCAGGGCGGCCTTGGCGGCGGCGATGGCGGCCTTCGTATCCCCAGCGCTGGCGCGGGCATAATCGCCGACGACGTCGCTGGTGTTGGAGGGGTTGATGTTCGCCGAAGCGTCGCCGGAGACCCATTCGCCGGCAATCAGGTTCTTATGCAGCATTGTCTTTTCCGTTCAGTGCAGGCCGAGATAGGCTTTGCGGACATCTTCATTGTCGAGAAGGGCGGCGCTGTCTCCGGAGAGGTGGATACGGCCATTGACCATGACATAGGCGCGCTTGGACAGTTTCAGCGCGTGGTTGGCGTTCTGCTCGACGAGGAAGATCGTCTTGCCCATGGCGGCGATCTCGCGCAGCACCTCGAAGACACGCTTGACGACGAGCGGCGCAAGCCCGAGCGAAGGTTCGTCGAACAGGATCAGCTCCGGCCGGGCCATCATGGCGCGGGCGATGGCCAGCATCTGCTGCTCGCCGCCCGACATGGTGCCAGCGGTCTGGTTGCGCCGTTCCTTCAGGCGGGGAAAGAGGTCGAACATGGTGGCCCGGTCCTCCTCGAAATTCCCCATGCCGATGGGCGTCGTACCCATCATCATGTTTTCCTCGACGCTCATGTCCTGATAGATCTGCCGGCCCTCCGGCACGAGCGCGATGCCGCGCCGCGAAATCCGGTTGGTGGGAAGTTTGGAAATGTCCTCGCCTTTGTGCAGGACCTTCCCGGCCGAGACGCGGGGCGCGCCAAAAATCGAGGAGAGCAGCGTCGTTTTGCCGGCGCCGTTTGCGCCAATCAGGCTGACGATCTCACCCTTTAAAATATGCACGTTCACATTCTTCAGCGCCTCGACAGGCCCGTAGTGGGCGTGCACGCTCGAAAACTCCAGCAAGGGGGCCTCACTCATGCCTCAACCTCTTCTTCGCTGACGCCGAGATAGGCGGCAATAACGGCGGGATCGTTCGCCACATGCTCCGGCGCACCTTCGGAAATCACCTCGCCGTGGTCGAGCACGACGACGTGGTCGGAAATGCGCATCACCAGCCCCATGTCGTGCTCGATGACGAGCACGGTCTGGCCATGCTCCTCGCAGAGCCGCTGGATGACCTCGGAAAGCTCGCGCGTTTCCGACGGATTGAGGCCGGCGGCCGGTTCGTCGAGGCAGATGAGTTTCGGCCCGGTGCACATGGCGCGTGCGATCTCGAGTCGGCGCTGACGGCCGTATGGCAGTTCGCCGGCGAGGCGGTTTGCATCGCCGATCAGGTTCATCTCGCTGAGCCAGTGATAGGCCCGGTCGACGGCCTCGCGCTCGGCCCGACGGAAGGCGGGGGTGCGGAAGACACCGCTGAGGAGATTGTTGGCCGTCACCAGATGTTGCGCCACCAGCAGGTTCTCGACGACAGACATTTCCTTGAACAGGCGGATGTTCTGGAAGGTGCGTGAGATGCCAGATCGGGTGACGAGATGCGAGCCGCCCGTGATCGGCTTTGTGATCAGTGCGCCGATATCCTGTGGCCCATCAGGAGCGTTGAGCAGGATTTGACCTTCGCTGGCGCGGTAGAAGCCTGTAATGCAATTGAACATCGTCGTTTTGCCGGCGCCGTTGGGGCCGATCAGGGCCGTTACTGCGCCGCGCTCAACGGCGAAGCTGACATTGCGATTGGCGACGATGCCGCCGAAACGCATCGTGACGTTGCGGACGTCGAGGAGGGGGGCGGTCATCGGGCGGCCTCCACTTTCGTTGTGTGCAGCGGGCCGCGGGTCTCCTCCACCGTGCTCGGGAAAAACGCCGGGCGCTTGATACGCACGAGGCCACGAGGCTTCCAGATCATCATCACCACCATCATCACGCCGAAGATCAGCACGCGGTACTCGGCAAAGTCTCGCAGCAGTTCGGGCAGGATGGTGAGGACGAGCGCGGCGGCAATGACGCCGACGGTCGAGCCGAGGCCGCCAAGAACCACGATGGCGAGGATGAGGGCGGATTCGAAGAAGGTGAAGGATGTCGGGTTCACAAAACCTTGTTGGACCGCAAAGAATACGCCGGCGAGCCCGCCGGTCGACGCGCCGAGCATGAAGGCGGTGAGTTTGGTGAAGACATGGTTCACGCCGAGCGAGCGACAGGCGATCTCGTCTTCGCGCAGTGCCTCCCACATGCGGCCGAGCGGCATGACGCGCAGGCGCTCCACGGCATAGATGACGAGGCAGACGACGAGGAAGAGCACGAGGTAGATGAACCAGAACTTGTAGTCGGCGCTATAGGGAATGCCGAGATAGTCATGGATCGGGATCCCGGCCTGCTTGGCGGTGCGGGTGAATTCCAGGCCGAACAAGGTCGGCGCGGGAACTGGCGCGCCGTTGGGGCCGCCGGTGAAGTCAAGCCAATTGTTGAGCACCAGGCGGATGATTTCGCCGAAGCCGAGCGTGACGATGGCGAGATAGTCGCCATGCATCTTGAGGACGGGGAAGGCGAGGACCATGCCGAAGAGGCCGGCGAGGAACGGGGCAATGATAAGCGCGCTCCAGAAACCAAGCCCGAGATACTGGTAGCCGAGTGCCAGCAGATAGGCGCCGACCGCATAGAAGGCGACGAAACCGAGATCGAGAAGGCCGGCAAGGCCGACGACGATGTTTAGCCCCAGGCCGAGCAGGCAGTAGATGAGCGCAAGGATCGCGATGCCGAGGAAATATTTGTCGGCGAAAAAGGGGAGGGCAAGGCCTGCGGCAAACAGGAGCGCGAGGATCAGGATGGGGGATTTTTCCTCGCCGGTCATGACGGTCACGCCGCTGCCGTTGCTGGCCGCTTTGCCGGCGATCTTTCGACCGGTGGCCGTCATGCCGACCAGCGACAAGGCAATCCGTCCGGCAGCGACGACCGCGGCGAGCAGCAGGGGGCGCGTCAGTTCGTTGCGGAACGAAAACTCTTCCAGCACGAGGCCGGAGATCGGACCGAAGAGGATCAGAGAAACGGTGAAGGTGAGGAGCGCCTGCCTGGCGAGCGTAAGAACGCGGTTCGTTTCCATGTCTCTTCCCTCACACCTTCTGGATTTCCGGCCGGCCGAGCAGGCCATAGGGGCGGAAGAACAAGAGGGTGATGAGCAGGGCGAAGGCGAAGACGTCCTTGTAGTCGGTGCTGACATAGCCGGCGAACAGCGCCTCCGTCAGGCCGAGCAGCACGCCGCCGAGAACGGCGCCGGGCAGCGAGCCGATGCCGCCGAGAACGGCCGCGGTGAAGGCCTTGATGCCCATGACGAAGCCGATGAAGAAATTGAACGATCCGTAGTTGAAGGTGACGAGCACGCCGCCGACGGCGGCCGTCGCGGCGCCGATGACGAAGACGGTGGAGATGATGCGGTCGGTGTTGACGCCGAGCACGGCCGAGATGCGGATATTCTGCTGCACCGCGCGGCATTCGCGGCCGATGCGCGTGTGATTGATGACATAAGTCAGGAGACCCATGGCGATCAAAGAGGCGAAGAGGATTACGGTCTGCATGTAGGTGATCTGGGCGAAATGAACGCCGTCGCCGAAGCGGAACGCGCCGCTGATGAGGGTGGGTACACCCTGGTCGCGGGCGCCCTGGGCGATCTGCACATAGCTCTGCAGCATCAGCGAAATGCCGATGGCCGAGATCAGGGGAGCGAGTTTGGTGGAGCCGCGCAGGGGCCGATAGGCGACGCGCTCGATGGCCCAGCCGTAGACGGCGGTGATTGCGCAGGTGACAACCAGCACCGAGATCAGTGCGAAGGGTACGGACTGGATGCCGAAGAAGGTGAGCACGGCAAGGGTGATGGAGGCGATGTAGGCCGAGACCATGTAGACGTCGCCATGGGCGAAGTTGATCATGCGGATGACGCCGTAGACCATGGTGTAGCCGACCGCGATCAGGCCGTAGATCGTGCCGAGCGTGATGCCGTTGAACAACTGTTGGATGAGGATGTAGACATCCATACGCGGACCCCCTGAGGTTTGGGTACGGAGAGCCGGCCGGACAGCGGTCCGACCGGCATGGACGGATCGTCGTTACTTGACGAGAACGGGGGTTCCCTTGTCGTCGAAGTTATAGAAGACGAACTTGAAGTCCTTGATGTCGCCCTTCTCGTTCCAGGTGATCTTGCCGATGGCGGAATCGACCGTGTTGCCGCGTAGCCAGGCGGCCTGGGCATCGAGGTCCTCGCCGGCCTTCAGCGCCGCGACGACGGCCTGCGCATTGGCGTAGCCGTAGAGGACGTAGTTGGCCGGGGTGATATTGGCCTTGGTCAGCGCGTCCTGCACGTCCTTGGTCGAGGGATCGGCAAGCGGATCCGGTGTCGCGGAATAGTAGACGTCCTTCAGGTTGGCCGGGCCGCCGGCGGCAGCGACCAGTTCGGCTTGGGCGAAGGCGTCGCCCGTTACGAAGACGACGTCGACGCCCTGTTCCTTTAGCTGGCGCACCAGCGGGCCGCCTTCCGGAATGAGGCCGCCGAAATAGACGGCGTTGGCGCCGGTGCTCTTGATCTTGGTGACGAGGGCGTTGAAGTCGCGTTCGCCGCGCGTCAGGCCCTCATAGAGGACGGGCTGCACGCCGCGCTCTTCCATGGTCTTTTTGACGGCATCGACGAGGCCCTGGCCGTAGGTGTCCTTGTCGTGGATGAGGGCGATCTTGTCCCGCTTCAGCGTGTCGAGGATGAAGCCGGCGGCGACTATGGCCTGCTGGTCGTCACGGCCGCAGCCGCGGAAGAGATTGTCGAAGCCGCGGTCGGTCACGGTTGGGTTGGTGGAGGACGGCGTCATTTCGAGGATGCCGGCGTCGTTGTAGATTTCCGAGGCCGGGATCGTGCTCGACGAGCAGAAATGGCCGATCACGGCCTGCACCTTATCCTGGTCGACGAAACGGTTGGCAACGGCCACGGCCTGCTTGGGTTCGCAGGCGTCGTCGCCCTTCACGAGCTCGACCTGCTTGCCGTTGATGCCGCCGGCAGCATTCACTTCGTTCACATAGGCGGAGACGCCGTTATAGACCTGCTCACCGAAGGTGGCATTGGCGCCGGTATAGGGGCCAGCGACACCGATCTTGATGGTGTCGGCGGCAAAGGCCGGCGCGAGAAGCAGGGTGGAGGCGATGGCAGTCGCCGCCAGGATTTTCGAAATCTGGGTCATGTGCGGGCTTCCCTCTGGTTAAGCCATGAAACTCTTCAGTGGGATGCGGTTCGTTCCACATCTCTTGTCTTTGCAGGGGCGAGTGCCGGCCTTGTGCTTCGCGCTCACCCCCGGAAGGACGGGAAAACAGGAGATCATGATGTATCCATCCTGATCTGCGCCCCACACGCTCGCCGTATGGAGATCGCCTGCAAGTTTCGTCGCCACTGAAAAGAGTATATGGCTGCCCCAGCCTCGGGCCTGCGTAAGAAATTCCGTCGATCGGCAAGCTATCCTTGACGAACGGACGCTATCGAGAGCCTCGAACATTGGGCAAAAACGCGGGAAGTCCCGCGGCGGATGATCGCGCGCGAGTGCGGTTCGTCAAAGGACGCCTTTTCCTTCAACCTTCAGTTAGGGGGTCAGGCCTTCGCCTTGGTGCCCGCAGGCTCGGCCAGCATGGCGCGATAGCGGCTGAGGCTCTCTTCCAGATGGGCGGAAAGCGCCTGTCTCGCGGCCTTTGCGTCGCCCTGCGTGATCGCGGCGAGAATGGTGGCGTGCTCCTTGTTGATCTTCTTCAGGTAGGCGTTGTAGGAGCGGCCGGACTGGCTGTGCTTCAGCACGAGATCGAAATTGATCTCGCCCATAACGGCTTCCAGAAAGCGCGGGAAATGCGGGTTGCGCGTCGCTTTGGCGATGGCGAGGTGGTACTCGAAATCGGCGCGCGCCTCCACCTCGGCATCTCCCGTTTCGAGGTTTTCGATATGGTCGAAGGCGCGGGCGATCTCGGCGAGCGCCTCGGGTGTGCGGCGCTGGGCGGCAAGTGCCACCGACTGCATTTCCACCCCGAGCCGCAGTTCCAAGATCTGCATGGCCGAACGGATATCGTCGATGCGGCTGATTTCGAAATTCAGCGTTTTGGCATCTTTATCCGTCACATAGACGCCGGCTCCCTGCCGGGTGATCACGCGGCCGGCGACCTTGAGCGAGGTCAGTGCCTCGCGGATGACGGTGCGGGAAACGCCGAACTCCTCGCAGAGCTGAGCACTCGACGGGATCTTCTCGCCCGGAACGTAAAGCCCGGAATCGATGCGCTCGCTAAGCTTGGCGACGACGATCTCCCCGAGATTGCCGCGCTGCGTGATAACCGACATTCCGATACAGCCTTTGCGTCAACTCTTCGAATTTGTCACATATCATACGTCGTATCTCGATCCAAGAGAAGTGTGTGGCTCTCCTGGAGGGCAGCTCGGATGGCCTGAAATGGATGGGGAAGTCTTACGTCATCCATGAGCTTGACCTGCGACCGGCATGAGTAACCCGTCGCCATCACCAACTCGCCCCGGTCTGGCATGGCAAGGGCGGGCTGCCAGCTCATCGCATAGAGGGTCTCGGAAAGTGCACGGTTGCGCACGTCATGACCGAAGGTGCCTGCCATGCCGCAGCACCCGGCTTCGCCGACGACGAGCTGCATACCCAGTTTCGCGAATACAGCCTCCCACTGGGCAGTTGCCTCCGGCGCATTGGTGCGCTCAGTGCAATGGGCCATGAGCTTGACGCGCTTGCGCTCTCCGCCGCTCGGCGAGGGAAGGCGTTCGAGGACGGTGGCCAGCCATTCCTGCGGCAGGAGGACACGCGATCTCATGCCCGTGCCGGAATATTCGCTGCGGAAGACAAGAGTCATGGACGGATCGATGCCGACCAGCGGCACGCCGGCTTCCGCCAGGCTGTCGATGGTTGCCGCGGTGCGGCGGGCGGTTTTCTCGAAGGCGGCGAGATAGCCATGCACATGCAGCGCCTTACCGTTGACCAGCGGCGGCGCGATGAAGGGTATAAGCCCGAGCAGTCGCGCCACGCCCACCGCATCGAGGAGGACGTGCGGATCGAAATGCTCGGTAAAAGCATCCGGCACGAAAACGACGGCCCTAGCCCGCTCCGCCGTATCGAGGCGTGCCAGCCGCGCCGGAGTGGCGACGGATACGTTCTGCCTGGCAAGCGTTCGGCGCACCGATATCGATGGGAGCGTGGGCAGCGCCGTGAGGCCGGCGCGCCGCATCGCGGCCTGTCCTGCCGAGGAACCGGCAACTAGATTGTAGAACGGCCGCACCCGCGCCATCAGCGGCAAGGTGGTTTCGATGGCGGCGACCAAGGGATCCTTCAACGGCCGCAGATAGCGCTTGTAATAGAGCGCGAAAAACTTGGCGCGGAAGGCGGGTACGCTCACCTTGACGGGACATTGCCCGGCGCAGGCCTTGCAGGCGAGGCAGGTATCCATTGCCGCGCGCACCTCATGGGAAAAGTCGCCGCGATTGGCGGGATTGAGGCTGTTCCACACACGGTTCACGAAGCCAAGCGGTTGCGGCCGCGCGGCTTCGCGGCGCGGGTCGATGCGCTTCTCGGCAAGCCGCCGTAGCCATTCGCGCATCAGCGAGGCGCGGCCTTTCGGCGAGAAGCGCCGGTCGCGCGTCGCCTTGTAGGACGGACACATCAGCCCGTCCTCATCGAAATCAAAGCAGGCGCCGTTGCCGTTGCAATAGGCGGCGTTGTCGAATGCGGCGCGGATGTCGTTGCCAATGTCACGGTCGAGCGTGCCGCGCAGCGGGATGGCGTCGATCTTCGGCAGGGTGCGGCCGGCCGGCGCGACGATCTTGCCGGGATTGAGCTGGCCGAGCGGATCGAAAGCGGCCTTGATCTCCTGCAGGCGCGGGTAGAGCGGCCCAAAAAAGGCCGGCACATATTCCGAGCGCACGCCCTTGCCGTGCTCGCCCCAGAGAACGCCGCCATGTTTGCGCGTCAATGCCACGACGGCATCGCTAATCCGGCGCACCAGCGCCGCATGTTCGGGACGGGTGAGGTCGAGCGCCGGGCGCACATGCAGCACGCCGGCATCGACATGGCCGAACATGCCGTATGCGAGGCCTTCGCTGTCGAGCAATGCCCGGAACTCCCGGATATAGGCGGCGAGATTTTCTGGTGGAACGGCAGTATCCTCGACGAAAGGCACCGGCCGGACCGGACCCTCTACATTGCCGAGCAGGCCGACCGCGCGCTTGCGCATCGTCCAAACGGCCTCGATCTCGGCCTTGCCATGGGCCGTCGTAAAACCCTTGCGGCCGGGAATTGGCTTGTTTTCCAGCGCCGTCATGACCGCCGACAGCTTCTCCGCCAGCTCCAACGGCGTATCCGCCAGGATTTCGGCGATGTTGATGCCGTTTGACGGGCCAGCGGCATCGTCGGGGAAAAAGGCGGTGATCCGCGGCCAGACGATATCGCCCTTGGCAAGCCGCAGCACCGTTTCATCGATCGTCTCTACCGAGGCGACATCGAGCGCCACGAGATTGCGCGCATCCTCGAGCGCGGCATTGAAGTTGTCGTAGCGGATGTTGACCAGTGCCGCGCAAGCCGGAATCGGCAGCAGGTTCAGCTCCGCCTCGGCAATCATCGCCAGCGTGCCTTCCGACCCGCAGAGCAACGCGTTGAGGTCGAAAAAACCATCGCCGCGTTGCACATGGGCGAGGTCGTAGCCTGTCATGAAGCGGTTGAGCTTCGGAAAGATGCGTTCGATCTCGGCGCGATCGTTGCTGGTGATGCGGGCGACGGTGCGGTGGATATCGCCGATCCGGTCGCGCCGCGCCTGGAGCGCGCGCAATTCCTCCTCGCGCACGGGGCGGGAGAGGAAGTCAGTGCCGTCGGTCAGCACGACGCGCAAGGCCAGCACATGGTTGCTCGTCTTTCCATAAAGGCAGGAGCCCTGACCGCAAGCGTCGGTCGAGATCATGCCGCCGATCGTTGCTCGGTTTGAGGTCGAGAGTTCGGGGGCAAAAAACAGGCCGTGCGGCGCGAGCGCCTTGTTCAACTGGTCCTTGACGACGCCTGCCTCCACCCGGGCGACGCGGCGTACGGGGTCAATCTCGAGAATGCGGTTCATATGGCGCGAACAATCGATGACGACGCCTGATGTCAGCGACTGGCCGTTGGTACCCGTGCCGCCGCCGCGCGGAGCAACGCTGATCTCGGAGAATTCCGGTCGGGCCAAGGCTTTGGCTATGCGTTTGAGGTCGTCAGTGTTTCGGGGGAACAGAATGGCGGCCGGTTCGACCTGATAGATGGAATTGTCCGTGGCAAAGACATTGCGCTCTGCCGCGGATCGACCGATCTCTCCTTCAAGGCCCACGCTGGCGAGATACGACAGGAACGCCTCGACTGGTGAGGGCTTGTGGTGTTCTGCGACAAGGCGAGGGATCATCTCGAAGTCCAAAAAGGTGCTTGTGCTTCATATAAGTTGGCATATAAGTGATAACATGCCAATATGGCGGCGCAACCCGAAATCGCGAGGTCGGAACATGAAGAACCAGTCTGTTGTCATCGTAGGTGGCGCGTCGGGGCTGGGGTTGGTGACCGCCCGGCTGATGGTCGCCAACGGCGCGACGAAGATCGGCCTTATCGATCGCAATGAGACGCTGCTGGCCTCTTCCGCCGCGGAGCTCGAAGCGCTCGGCGCCGAAGTGGCGACGGCCGTTGCCGATATTTCCCGTGCCGAGACGGCCCATGGCGGCTTTGCGGCCGTGGCCGCGAAGCTCGGGCGCATCCACGCGCTGGTTAACAGCGCCGCGATCTATCCGCGCAAGCCCATCCTTGAAATCTCCGACGAGGACTGGGACCTCGAAAACGCCATCAACGTGAAGGGTACCTATCACATGATGGTCGCGGCGGTGCGCCATATGCGCCAGTTCGTCAACGCGCCCGAGGTGACCGGCCGCATTGTCAACGTCACCTCCGTCGATGCGTTCAAGGCGCATCCGCAGAATGCCCACTATGCCGCCACCAAGGCCGCCGTCGTCAGCCTCACCAAGTCCTTTGCGCAGGAATGTGCCGCAGACCAGATTCTGGTGAACTCCGTGGCACCCGCCGGTTTTGCCACCGACCGCGCCAAGGAACTCGGCTTCCTGCCGGAGCTTGCCAAGGCAAGCGCGCTCGGCCGCGCCGCCGAGCCCGTCGAAATGGCCGAGTGGATCGTGATGATGGCGTCCAGCCGCAACACTTATGCAACCGGCGAGAATGTCGTTGTCAGTGGGGGCTACATCTATGTCTGATGCCTATCGCGTTGCCGTCGTCACCGGCGCCACCAGCGGTATCGGCAAGGCCATCGTGCCGGTGCTGCGCGCCCGTGGCCTCGCCGTCTATGCCGTCGGCCGCAACGCGGCGCAGCTTGCCGAACTTGCCGACGCGACCGGTGCAATCCCGGTGCTGGCGGATGTGCGCGATACGGCCCGCCTCGCCGCGGCGCTCGACGGTGTCGAGGTCGACGTCCTCGTCAACAATGCCGGCATCCTTTCGACCCGCGCGGCCTTCCAGGACATCGATCCCGCCGAGATCGACGCGATGATCGACGTCAACCTCAAGGCGCCGCTGCACCTGACGCGTGCCGTGCTGCCGGGCATGGTAGCGCGCAAGCGGGGCCACCTCATCTATATCGGGTCTAGCGGCGGTCAGGCGCCTTACCCGAGCATGGGTGCCTACGGCGCTTCGAAGGCAGGCCTCAGCCTATTCTGCGACAACCTGCGTTGCGATCTTCTCGGCACCTCGGTCCGAGTCAGCGAAATCGTGCCCGGCCGGGTGCAAACAGAGCTTTACCGTACCTCCATCGCCAACAATCAGGCGCAGGCCGTGCTGTATGACGGCTACCGGCCGATCCAGCCGGAGCATATCGCCCGGATCGTGGACGACGTGATCGCGCTGCCGGTCTATGTCGATGTCGCTCGCGTCGAGGTCTTCCCGACCGATCAGGCAACGGGCGGCGGAACTATGGTGAAATTCGAGGCGCAGTGACCTCAAGCGGGAGGAGTGGCCATGAACGACAATACTTCCGAGGATGAGCGCCGACCGGACCTCGTCCGCAACTATCGTCCCGTTGCGATCCGCTCCGTCATCGCGGCGCATGCGATGATCCCGAAGCCGCCGCCGGACGCCAACGCGGAACCGCTGGTACCCCCAGCGGGCTTCACCCTGTCGGCCGGTTTCCACAATCCCGCAGAGGATTGAACGTTTAATGGCGGTCCCGAAGTTTCGGCTCGGCTTCATAGGCACCGGTACGATTACGGAAGCAATCGTGACGGGCCTTGTCTCCCGCGAGATGCCGGTACCAGAAATAGTCGTGTCGCCTCGCTCCGCGAAAACCGCTGAGCGTCTCGCGCTCCTGTCGGAGCAGGTGACTGTTGCTGTCGATAACCAGCATGTAGTCGATGCAGCAGATATGCTGTTCCTCGCGGTCCGACCGAATGTCGCGGAGGAGGTCGTGCGTGCCCTCCAATTCCGACCCGGCCAGAAGGTCGTCAGCCTGATCGCGACGGTTGACCACGCGATCTTGCGCTCCATGATCGGAGCTCCCGTCAACCTCGTACGTGCGGTGCCGCTGCCCTTCGTGGCGACCCTGACCGGCGTCACTACGGTCTTCCCGCCGGACGTGGCGGTTGAAGCGTTGTTCTCCACGCTCGGGACGGCCGTCGCTTGTAAGACGATCAAGGAATTCGAGGTGCTTGCCGCAGCAAGTGCTCTGATGGGCTCCTACTTCGGCATCATGGATCACGTTGTCGGGTGGATGCAGTCCAAGGGCATGCTGCAAGAAACCGCGCGAGCTTATCTTACGCAACATTTTGTGAGTCTCTCAACGGTCGCGTTCCGCAATCCATCGATATCGTTGGAACATCTCCGCCATGAGTACTCCACGAAGGGCGGGCTCAACGAGAGCATGTTTGCAGAGTTCAACAAAGGCGGAGGTCTCGACGCTCTGGCGCTCGCGCTCGAAGTTGTATTGGCCCGAATCCAAGCGAGCTGAGTGAGGGCCACCATTAGCAGGAACGATGAACTAAGAGTTTGGAACCGAAACGCGTCACGTGCACCGGGCGATGTCACAGTAACGCCTTGTAAGGAGCGGTTGCGATAGGCGCACGTGGATGAACACCTCGCCAGTCAGCTACAAGCGCCATCGCTTCCCACCCCAGATCATCGCCCACGCGGTCTGGCTCTACTTTCGGTTTCCGCTGAGCCTGCGCCTTGTCGAGGAATTGCTGCTGGAGCGCGGCATTGCCGTCTCCTATGAAACGATCCGCCGCTGGGCAAAGAAGTTCGGCCCGGTTTATGCGCGTCGCCTTCACCGCAAGAAGCCCAGCGGGAGCGATGTGTGGCATCTAGACGAAGTCGTCATCACCATTGCGGGCAGGAAACACTGGCTCTGGCGGGCCGTCGATCAGGACGGGTATGTGCTTGACGAAATCGTTCAGAACCGCCGCAACACCAAAGCTGCCAAGCGATTGCTGACCCGTCTTTTGAAGAAGCAGGGTATCGCGCCGAAGCGGATGATCACTGATCAGTTGCGCTCCTATGGAGCAGCCCGGCGGCAAGTCATGCCGCACGTCAAACACCGATCCCACAAAGGCTTGAACAACCGAGCCGAGAATTCTCATGTGCCGTTGCGAAAACGGGAGCGGATGATGCAAGGCTTCCGTTCACCGGGAGGCCTTCAGCGCTTCGTCTCCGTCTTCTCCGCTGTCCGCAACCTCTTCGTCTCACCCCGTTCACAACGCTCCGCATTACAAAACCGCGTTCACCGCATCCAGGCGATCGCAGAGTGGAAAGCTGCGGCCGGAGCCATGGCCTGAGATCAATCCCCAAGGCAGAAGTCTCCCACGCATCCGAATTCAAGTTAAGGTGACATCGCCGTTGCCAGTCATCCGTCAGTCCCAGTTCAACGAGCGTTTCAAGCAGAGCGTCCCAAACTCCTTGTTCGGCCCAACGGCGAAAACGCACATAGACGGAATTCCACTTTCCGTAGCGGTCATGCATGTCGCGCCATGGGCATCCGACCCGAAGAACATGCAGCATGCCGTTCAGGTATAGTCGATTATCGTGCGAGGGCCGAGACTTCCTGCCGCGTTCGGTGGGCAACAGCCCCTTAATGATCCGCCATTCCATATCCGTCAGGTCGCCGCGAGCCAAAAATGCCTCCTAAAAGGCAGTCTTGAATCATGCTTCCGCTGATTTGGGAATCCACTTTGTCAACAGGACCTAGAGTTCGGTTGGTTTGGTAGGCAATCTTGTGGTCTGCAAGTTCCTTGCCGAGTCTAGCCTGCCAGATAGTTCCACGGCAGCAGCCTTTCAATATGGCTCTGCCTGTGACCGTTGACGATGGCAGTGAGCGTGGCGCTGAGGTAAGCTATGGACTGCCCCTAGCCTGTTAGACATGCCGGGCCTGACCAGCCCCTCCAGTGACCCCTTCTTTGGCTGGCTTGTCGGCCCTCGGCTTCCGTGGCAAAGTTCGAGCATGCTCGCAGCGATCTGGGGGCATTCTGGATTACCTGTGAAGCGGATCGTCGGAAGGCTGTGGGACACACGCATGAGCAAGGGAACGCCCCTCGACGACCTTCTCTGCCGGACGGAACTGTTCGCCACCCTCGGTAATGATGACCGCGCCGCCTGCGCCGACGCGTTCCGCGCGGTTCATTTCGAAGCTGGCCACGTTCTCTTCCTGGCCGGGGACCGGGGCGACCGGGCCTACCTCGTCGAAAACGGACTGGTGCGGCTGACGCTGGCCACGGCGGGCGGGCGCGAATTGAATGTTCGCGTGGCCGGCCCGGGCGACATGATCGGCGAAATTGCCGTGCTCGACAGTGGACCGCGCTCTGCCGATGCAACCGCGCTGACCGATGTGACCGCCTATGCAATCAAAGCGACGAGCCTTACTGCCCTTTTCCACGAAAGACCAGGGATGGCGCAATCGGTGATCGCGCTCTTGTGCAAGCGCCTTCGCGCGACGACCGCGCAGATGGAAGGCATTGCGCTCCACCGTATCGAAGTTCGCCTTGCGCGCTTTCTGCTGGAGCAACTCGGCACCCGCCCGGCGTCTTCATCCATCGGGCGTGTGCCGCTCGAACTTGGGTATTCGCAAGGGGAACTTGCGCGTCTGGTCGGGGCAAGCCGCCCCAAGCTCAACGTCGCGCTTGGCGTTCTCGAGAAGACCGGCGCGATCAAGCGCACGAGTGATCGCCTGTTTTGCGATCGAGAGGCGCTGACCCTTCTGGTTGAGGGGCACGGAGATTGATCGGCCTGTTTCCGCGGAAACTGCGCTACCCGGCTTTTGCGTGAAAGCATGGGCGCTTCATAACGCAACCACCTGCCGCTGTTTGATGCGGCGGTTCCGGAGGGAAGGGAAGTCCATGTGCAATGATCGGCAAAATGTAATGGATCGGCGCCATTTTTCCATGCTGCTTCTGGCTGGCCTTGGCCTGCCCGGCACGCTGCATGCCACTGGCGCGGCAAGGCAGGTTGGAGATGTGCGCAGCGCCAGCGGCGGCGTCTTCGCCCAGATTGACCAGAGACGGACGCTTTCGGCGGGGGCCGATGTCCTGCTCGGCGATCTCGTTTGGACCGAGGCGGACGCCCGCGCCGCGCTGGCCATGGAGGGCGGCTCCAACGTCTTTCTCGGCTCCAGTGCTCGGCTGAAGATCGACCGCTTTGTCGCCGCCTCCGGTGGGCAACTCGTGCTGGGTGACGGCGCCATGATTTTCGACCGAGATGACGCTTTGCCGAAGACCGCCATCGAGGTTCGCTCGGTGTTCGGCCTCATCGGTGTGCGCGGCACTCGGTTCTTCGCCGGACCGAGTCGGGGCACCTTCGGCATTTTCTGCGAGCGTGGCGAGGTGAAGGTCGAAGCGGGCGGTGAAACTCGTGTTCTTGCGGCGGGCGACGGCGTGGAAATTACCGCCGCCGGGGCCGCGGCAAGTGCGCTCAAGCGCTGGAACCCGGCGCGTATTGACGAGGCCTTCCGCAGCGTTCTTGGCTGAGGGTACGCCTGTCGGGGTCAATTCCCGGCAGGCGTAAACACTTCCAGCGTGCCGCGACCGCACACATCCACCGCGCCGAGCGGCCTAAACGCCACGTCAGCAAGGCAGGCGCGCAGCATGGGGCCGACACAGATGCTCGTACCGAATTGCTTGTTCAGCGCCTCCAGCCGGGCAGCAGTGTTGACCGCACTGCCGTGGGCCGTGTAATCGACCTTGGTGCCCGTGCCAACATCGCCGATCACGGCCTCGCCGGTTTCAAGACCGATGCGGGTACGGCCGAGCCCAGCGCGCCACGCCGGCTCGCTTGCCATGAAGGCATTGGTGAAGGCGAGGATATCGTGGGCGGCGGCGAGCGCCTGGCGTGGATGGTCCTCAAGCTCGACGGGGGCATTGAAGAGGGCATGGACCGCATCGCCGACGATCTTGTCGACCATGCCGCCATTCTTCACCACTGCCTCGACCACGCCTGCGAAATAATCGTCAAGCAGGGCAATCAGCGTCATGGCCTCGAGCCGGTCGGTGAGGGAGGTGAAGCCTTCGATATCGGTAAAGAGTGCGGTGATTTCGCGCCGCTCGCCCTTGAAGCGGACAATATCGGGCCGATCGACGATCCGTGCCACCACGGCCGGCGCAAGATGCTGTTCGAAGCGGCGTCTGATACTGGCCGCCAAACGGCGCTGCATCACCGCAGAGACGAGCCCGGCGGCCATCACCGCCACGATCGATCCTAACGCGGGTGTCACGGGATCGATCACAAGCGAGCGGGTGGCGAGCGCCATCAGGGCGCCGCCGGCCCAAAGACCCGCGGCCGCAAGGCTAATGCCGCCGGCGGTGGCCGCACCAAGCAACGCTCCCGTCAGCGCGCCAATGGCGGCGAGAGCGATGAAGGCGACGATTTCCAGCGGCAGTGCCCAGCCGGGCCGATAGGGGATTTGCCGCGACAGCAGCGTTTCCACCGCGTCCGCCTGAATCTGCACCGAGGGGGCAAGCGGTGTGGCCGCCGTCGCGCGAAGTGCGCCGAGCGAAGGCGCGCTGCCGCCAACCAGCACGATCTTGCCTTCGAAACGGCTTGTCGGCACGGCGCCCGCGAGAACGGCAGCGGCTGATTCCGTGCGGGCGGTCCAGGATTGCGGCAAGGACGGGCGCAGGCGCATTCCAAGATCCGGCGTCAACGGCACGCTGTAATCGCCGATGGAGAGGACGTTGCGCGTGCTGTCGAAGATGAAGGCGCTGGCGGCTTGCGAATGGCGCAGCACTTCTGCGGCAAGGCCGGGTACGATGGCTGCGTCGGCCGCGCCCATCAGCGGGGCTTGCCTGACAAGGCCGTCGTAATCGCCTGCCAGCGATGCGATGCCGATGCCGGCTGTCTTGCCGGCGATGGTTGCCAGCGGCGTGACCGCACCGGCGCTGGCCCAGGGCGCAAGTTTCGGCATGGTACCCGTCATCAACACGGGAACGGAGGTAAGCGTGGCGGCCGGTGCGGCGGGGTCCGGGTTGACCCGCCGATCGGAGAAGAGGGCCGCCAGCACGGTCGGTGCTGCACTGACGGCGGCGGTCAGATCCGCATCGGTATCCGGCAGGGAGGCCAGGAGGCTCTGCAAGGCTGCGTCCGTAGGGGCCAACCTTTCGATCAGGCGGCGCGGCGCGTAGCGATCCTCGCCCGCCAGAACAATGTCGACACCAACCACGCGCGGCACGCCATTGGCAATGCGGCCGAGAAGTTCGGCCAGCCGTGTGCGGGGCCAGGGCCAGGGCCCGACGGCATCAAGGCTTGCCTCGTCAATATCGACGACGACGATCTGCCCGGACGGGGCGGCCGATTGCACGAGCAGGCGGTCGGTGACGGCTTCGCGCCAGCGTTCGACCGAGCGTTCGGGAATAGCCAGCCAGGCGAGGCCGACCGCGCCCACAGCCAGCGCCGCCCCGCCGAGCGCCTGAAGCGCCGAAGTCCAGCGATAGTTCATGCCCATCTCCCGCTCGCCTGAAGGCACGGTCTTACCGATAGCACGCCGGTCAGGCGCCTTCCAATCGGCAAATAGAGTGAGCGATCAGCCGCTTTTCTCCTGTTCCGCCGGGAACAGCGCCCGGCGGGCATTCAGGGCATGTTCGGGTCATCGGATCGAACGGACGGTCCGGAAGGATCACCACACACCAAACCCTATCGGCAGGAGATACGACCATGGCAATCGACGGCAACAACCTCGCAAACACCCTCATCGATACCGCAGCGGACGACCTCATCCGCGCCTTCGACGGAAACGACACGATCACCGTGACGACTGGCGCCGACTCGGTTCTGGCCGGCAACGGCGACGACAGAATGATCGACCTCGGCCAGGCCACCGAAACGACCGCCACGGCGGATACGTTCGAAGGTGGCGCCGGCATCGATACGGTCGACTACAGCCAGTCCACTTTTACTCGCGTCGTGGTCGATCTGACCAGCGGCCTTGGCAGCGGGACCGGCGCTTCGATGGGCGATCATTACGCCGGTATCGAGAATGTCATCGGCACCAGCCGCGACGACATCCTTGCTGGCGACGCCGGCAGCAACGTGCTGACCGGCAATAACGGTGCCGACATGCTGTTTGGCCGCAGCGGCGCGGATACGTTGCTGGGCGGGGCAGGCGATGACCGGCTCGATGGTGAAGACGGCCGCGACAGCCTCTTCGGCGGCGATGGCAACGACCGGCTTTCGGGCGGCGCGGACATTGACCGGCTGGATGGCGAAGCCGGCAATGACACGATTTTCGGCGGCTCCGGCCTCGACATCATCAACGGTGGTACCGGCAATGATGTCATCGAGGGCGGCACCAGCGGCGACCGCATCGATGGCGGCTCCGGCATTGACGAAGTGCGGTTTTCGCCTTCGGCGAACGGCGTGACGATCAACCTGACCACCGGCACCGGTACGGGCGGCGAAGCGCAGGGCGACCGCTACACCAGCATTGAGAACGTCATCGGTACACTTGGCAATGACACGCTGACGGGCTCGCTGGTGGCCAACGTCCTCAACGGCTCGAACGGCAATGACCGCATTGACGGCAAGGGTGGCGCCGATACGCTGCGCGGCGGTGCCGGTAATGATACGATCGAGGGCGGATCCGGCATCGACACCATCGACGGCGGCGACGGCGACGACATTCTCACCGACACCGGCGAAGGCTTCGGCGCCCAGTTGCGCGACATCATCAGCGGTGGTGCCGGCAACGATACGATTGACGCCGGGGCTGGTGATGACACGATCAACGGCGGCATCGGCAACGACACGGCCAATGGCGGGCTCGGCAACGACACGATGGATGGCGGTTTAGGCAACGACACCCTGCGCGGTGGCGATGGCAACGACACGATCACCGACACGGGTGCCGTTCCGTCCTTCATCATCGGCGTGTTGACGAACGACGTGATCGACGGCGGTGCCGGCAATGACACGATCCGCGCCGGACAGGGCCGGGACAATGTGGTTGGCGGTGCTGGTGACGACACGCTGTTCGGTGAAAACGACAGCGACACGCTGAATGGCGGCATCGGCAACGACATTCTCGTCGGCGGTCTGGGCAAGGACACGATGACCGGTGGAGCCGGGGCGGATATCTTCCGTTACCTCGCCACCTCTGAAAGCCGGGTCGGCAGCACGTCGCAACAGGATGTCATCACCGACTTCGTCCACGGCACCGACAAGATCGATCTCTCGGCCATCGACGCCAATGCATCGACCGCCGGGACCAATGACACCTTCCGTCTGGTGCCCCTCTTCGACGCCAACATGACGGGCGAGATCAAGGTGACGTTCGAGCGTGGGCTGAACACGACCTTCGTGCAGGTCCACACCGACGCCGATGGCGTGACCGACCTGACAATCGCCCTGAACGGCAACGTTGCCCTGACGGCTTCCGACTTCCTGCTCTGACCCCTTGCAGCCTCCGCATCCTCTCCCCCGTCCGGCTCTGCCGGGCGGGGGTTTCGGTCGGTGCCTCCCTTGTGCTAGGGGTCCGCAACAACCTCGGGCAGGCCCGAAACTGCCGCCTGGGCGTTGAGCGCGGAGGGTTCGCGCAGTCTGCGCGGCGAGAGGCGCGCCGAAGAAAGCGGGCTTGTTGCCGATCAACGCTGCGGCCGGCCGTTCCGCAAGCTCCCGGAAAACGCACAGGCCGAAGCGGACGAGGAGGGTGCAACCCCCGATCCTCTGGCCGCAGAACTCGCCGCCATCGATGCCGTTCCTGCCCGCAGCGAGGCGGTTCTCGCAGAAGCGAAAAGGCCGGTGCGCGGCGCAACGCCTCATGAAAATCCTCTGGTCTACGATGCAGACTGGGACGAGAACGAGCGTTTCGACGCATGGCGGTCGGTTCTCAGAGACGGCCGAATTGCCGCCGGTGCTGCGGCGGCGCTCGTGCTTGATGCGTGGGACAGGATTCAGGTGCTCCAGCACGCGCCGTGGCTCAGGCGCCTGCTGGCAGCGTCGTCCCGCCCTTTGCCTGCGGGGCTTTTGCCTGTTCCCTGCGAAACTGCGTGCTCGGTATTCCCGCGGCATTCTCCTGCCATCACACCAACGGCAGGAGCTCATCATGATGCGCAAGACCACCAAAAACAGCGATGTTGCAGCCGCTCTTCGCGCCTGCCGCCCGGCTTTTTTCGCAACCGTTGCCTTCTCGCTCGTCATCAACCTTCTGATGTTTACCGGCCCGCTCTACATGATCGAGGTCTATGACCGCGTTCTGCCCAGCCGTCACACCGGCACGCTCCTGGCGCTGTCGGGTCTCGCGCTTGCGGCCTTTGCCCTTTACGGCGCGCTGGAACTGATCCGGTCGCGCATCCTCATCCGCTCCGGCGCGATTTTCGACCGGGCGCTGGCCCGTCCGCTGGTCGAGCGGGTTCTGTCCCGTTCCGCTGCATCGACGGAAGCGCAGGGCGCCCAGAGTCTGCGCGATCTCGACCAGCTTCGTGATTTTCTGGCGGGCTCGGCGCCGGTCGTGTTCTGTGATGCGCCGTGGACGCCGCTTTTTGTCGGGCTGGCCTGGCTCATGCATCCCGGGCTCGGTCTTGCGGCGCTGGCCGGCATTGGCGGCCTGCTGGCCCTGACGCTTGCCACCGAATGGGTCACGCGCCCGGCGCTTCGCGCTGCCTCGGCATCGGCCACGGCGGCAGCGCAGATCGGCGCGACGGCCATGCGCAACCGCGATGTTGTCGCCGCCCTCGGCATGGCCAGCCGTTTCGCGGACCGCTGGTCCGGCAAGCATGAGGAGGTGATTGCGCTGCAGACCTGCGCCAGCGACCGCGCCGCATTGATCGTCTCCATTTCCCGCACCTATCGCCTTATCCTCCAGAGCGGCATGCTCGCCCTCGGTGCCTGGCTCGCCATTCATCAGGAAATCACCGTCGGTGCCATGTTTGCCGCAAACCTTCTGATTGGCCGTGCGCTTCAGCCTGTCGAACAGGTGGTGCAGCACTGGAAGGGCTTTATCATGGCTCGTGAAGCCTTTGCCCGCCTCGCCGCCGTCCTTGCTGCCGGCGAAGGTCCGGTGCAGCGCATGGAACTCCCGGCGCCGGTCGGCCATGTCAGCGTCGAACAGCTTGCTGTCTGCGCGCCTCTGGCCGCGAAGCCCGGCCTTTCCGGCGTCAGCTTCCGCCTTGCCGCCGGTGAGATGATGACGGTGGTCGGGGCCTCCGGCTCGGGCAAGTCCACCCTCATCAAGGCGCTGGTCAATGTCTGGTCGCCCGCTGCCGGTGCCATTCGTCTCGACGGCGCGACGCTTGAGCAATATGCGCCTGAGCGGCTGGGTCCCGCCATCGGCTACCTGCCGCAAGAGGTCGAACTCCTGGCCGGAACGATTGGCGAAAACATTGCCCGCTTCGGCGACATGGATGCCGAAAAGGTGGTCTCAGCAGCACGCATGGCCGGCGTTCACGATCTCATCCTGCGGCTGCCGAACGGTTATGACACTGAGATCGGTCCCGGCGGTTCAGTTCTGTCCGGTGGCCAGCGCCAGCGCATCGGCCTCGCCCGCGCACTCTACGGCAAGCCGGCTCTCATCGTGCTCGACGAACCGAACGCCAATCTCGACCTCACCGGCGAAGCGGCTTTGGCCGAAGCCCTTGAAGCTGCCCGTGCCGGTGGCGCCACCATTATCGTGTCCACCCACAAACCTGCGCTCGTTTCCATGGCCGACAAGCTTCTGGTGATGACCGATGGCACGCAGCAGATGTTTGGCCCGCGCGCCGAGGTGCTGGAACGGATTGCGCCGCGCACGCTGCGGGTCGCCTGAGCCTGTTCCCCCGGGAACTGAGGCACAGGATCAAACCGGGCAGGGTGTCGGCAGATGGAAACCAAGTTCGGGAGACAGACGATGACCACAGCTTCAACCCCACCGTCGATCCGCGGCCATGTGCTGACCGGCGCCGTGCTTCTCGCCGCTGCCTTTTCCGGCTTCGCCATTGGCGCGACCGGCATTCAGATGCCGGCGGCGGTCATGGCGGGCGGTACGGTGAAACCGGATATACATCGCAAGACTGTGCAGCATCTGGAAGGTGGCATTATCGATGACATCCTGGTGCGCGATGGCGATCGGGTGCGTGCCGGCGATCTCTTGCTGCGCCTCGATACGACCAGAACGCGGGCCACGCTGGCCGCGTTTGAGGCGGATATGGCAAGACAGCGAGCCCGGGAGGCGAGGCTTTCGGCAGAACTTGCGCTCGCCAACACGGTTCCCTTTCCCCTGGCATTGGCGGAATCGGCCCAGGCCGCGCAATTCGTGGCGGCGGAGCAGCAGATTTTCGACGCCCGCCGCACGGCCCATGCCGGGCAGGTGGCCGTGTTGCAGGCGCGCGCGACACAGGCTGCGGAAAGTCTCGCCGGCCTGACCGCCCAGCGCGATGCCGCCCGCAACCAGCTTGACAGCCGCCGCACGGAGCGCGGCACGCTGGAAACGCTGATCGCCAAGGGGGCCTTGCCGCGCGTGAAGCTCGATGAGCTGGACCGCGAGATTGATCGTCTGAAGGGGGTTGCCGGCAATGCCGACGCCCAGATCGCTGTTAACCGGGCGGCTCAGTCGGAGGCTGGCCTGCAGGTCATGCAGGCACGCAACACCTATCAACAGACGGCTTCCGACAGCCTGGCTGATGTCGTCGCCCGCATCGGCGAGCTTACAGAAAAGATCCGGATCGCCACCGACATGCTGGCGCGGGCCGAACTGGTTGCGCCCATTGACGGGACGGTGCAGGAACTCCAGGTGTTCACGCGGGGTGGCGTGGTTTTGCCCGCGCAGCCGCTGCTTGATATCGTGCCAGTTTCCGAACGGCTGGTGGTCGAGGCGCGCATTCCGGTGACGGAGATCGACGATCTTGCCCCCGGCCAGCAGGCGGAACTGCGCTTCCCGGCCTTCCATGGCCGCGACCTGCCCGAGATTCGCGGTGTGCTGACAAGGCTTTCTGCGGACGCCGTGGTCGACAAGGATCTTAATATAAGCTTCTATGAGGCCAGCATCGCCGTCGACAGTGCCCTACTGCCGATGCAGGTGGCCGGAAACCTGCAACCGGGCATGCCGGTGGATGTCATCGTCGTTACCCGCGCGCGCAGTCTTGCCGGTTATCTCTTCGAACCGGTTCGCGACATGATGCGCGGTGCCATGAGCGAAGGCTGAAAAGTGAAAAGAAACGACGAGCTTGTTACCTGCGGAACAGAACGGCACCCCGGGGTCGGCTACGAAGAGTTCCGAGAACAACACAAACCCAGGGAGTTGGGACAATGGGCAGAACGATCACGGGCACCAACGGCGCAGAGCGCATTGAACAGGGCAGCGAAACCGAAATCAGCATCCTCGCTCTCGGTGGCAATGACACGATCATCCTCAACCGCTCCGACGATCTGGGCGGCGGCAATTTCGTCGATGCCGGTGCGGGCAACGACAGCGTTGTCAACGCCAAGGAATTCGGCAACGAAATTCTCCTCGGTATCGGCAACGACACCTATGTCGGTACAGGCTTCGCCTCCTTTGCCAGCGAGCCGGGCGATGTGGTGCGTGCCGGCGGTGGCAACGACACCATCGCCGTGACCACCTTCAAGAGCCAATATTTCGGCGAATCCGACAACGACACCTTCATTTCTGAAGGCTGGCAGAATTTTTTTGATGGCGGCGCCGGCACCGACACGCTCAGCTACGAACTACGCGATGAGAGCAACACACTCGGCGGCACTGGCGTCGCGATCGACCTCGCACAGAACTTCACCAATACCGGCGCCGGGCGTATCGAGGAGTTTTCAAGCATCGAGAACGCCACAGGCACCAATGTCGGCGACGACATATTTGGTTCCTCGGTCGCAAACGTTCTAGGAGGTCGCGGCGGAAGCGACCTGCTCGTCGGACGTAGCGGCAACGACACACTGAATGGTGGCACCGGCGCAGACGAGATGGTCGGCGGCTCTGGCAACGACACTTATATCGTCGACAATGCCGGCGATATCGTCGATGAACTCAACGACGGGGGAAGCGGAACAGATACTGTTCAGTCCGCGATCAGCTTTAGTCTTTTGCAAAGTGCCAGAGTTGGAGGTGTTGTCGAAAATCTAACGCTTCTCGGCGCGGGAAACATCAACGCCACCGGCAACGACCTCGCCAACCTGCTGACGGGAAACAGCGGCAACAACGTCCTCAACGGCCGCGCCGGCGCCGACACCATGGCGGGGCTGGCCGGCAATGACACCTACGTCGTCGATTCGCTCTCTGATGTCGTCGTCGAGGCCCTCGGGAATGGCACGGACACCGTGCAGACGGCCGTCAGCTTGACCCTGGGAGACAATTTCGAAAATTTGACATTGCTCGGCGCCGGCAATCTCAACGGCACCGGCAATGGCCTGGCCAACATCATGACCGGCAATTCGGGCAACAACATCCTCAATGGCCGCGGCGGTGCCGACACCATGAGGGGGCTGGCGGGCAATGACACCTACATGGTCGATTCCGTTGCCGACGTCGTCGTCGAAACCGTCGGCAACGGCACAGACACCGTGCAGGCCGCAGTCAACTGGACGCTCGGGGACAATGTCGAAAACCTGACCTTGCTCGGCGCCGGCAACATCAATGGCGTCGGCAATGCACTCAACAACCTGCTGACCGGCAATAGCGGCAACAACATTCTCAATGGCGCAGGCGGCAACGATACCATCAACGGCGGCGCGGGGATCGACAGGCTCTTCGGCAATGTCGGCAATGACACGCTGACCGGCGGGACCGGCGCCGACACCTTCGTCTTCCAATCAACCCCGAATGCCGCAACCAATGTCGATACGATCACCGACTTTTCGGTCGCTGACGACACGATTTCGCTGGAAAACAGCGTCTTCACCACGATCGGCGCGGTCGGCGTGCTCGCGGCCGCGGCCTTCGTGCGCAACACCACCGGTCTTGCCCAGGATGCGAGCGACCGCATCATCTACGAGACCGACACCGGCAATCTCTTCTATGACAGCAATGGCAATGCTGCCGGCGGCAGCGTGCTCGTCGCCGTGCTAGACCCGGGACTGCTGCTTACTTCCGGGGACTTCGGCATCATCTGACTTGCTTGTGGCAATGGCGCGCCAATGCAGGGCTGCGGGTTGGCTTTGGTGCATCGATCGGGGCCAGGACAGATTTCTGTCTTTGATGTTCTTGCTATGCTGTGACTGTTTCACACGGGACGGATTTCGGGCGTGCGCAGGCAAGCATTCGATTGAGGACGGCGCAGCCGATAGTGACTTCAGTTTGCTGTGCCGCGAATGAGCGTGCCCGTAGCCGGTGACCGATGATCGATTTGTAGCGACAGATCGCGGTCTCGACGAGTGATCGCTTTCCGTAGCCTGTAGCGCCTTGCCACTTCATCCGGCCATCGGTGTTGATCGCCGCGATGTGTCGATCGCGTTGGTTGGAGAGATCACTGCCCGGCTGTTCCACTGCGTTGGCGCGTGGCGGAATGACCACCGCAGCGCCAGCACTGTGTCTGGTGACGACGTCATATGTTGATTTGCGCTGAGAACTGACCCGGGACGAACCGCACTGTGTCGGCCGGAGACCATCTGGGACACGTTATGCGGCCATGACTGCGTCGTCCGTAAGCGCCAAGCCGAGGCCGTTCAGGCTGTCTGGTTCCACGGCATGAGTGTATCGATTTCGCTGCTGGGCCAGCCGTGGGCTATACGCTCGAGGGTCTGGGTGAGCCAGGCCTGCGGATCAACATTGTTCATCTTCGCTGTCTGAAGGAGCGTGGCGATTGAACGGCGAGCATGGGAGAGTTGATGGTGTGTGCGCTGATCGCCCAGCGCTACGCGCGATCTGTCTGACCGACTGCGCTTGAGCCGACATGCTTATCGGCGGTTGCACTTTGAACCTTTGAAACGCCCAAAAATTCTCGTGGCGACAAACTTCGCAGAGCCGTGATCGAGGTTCGCGACGCATCCGCAATGGCAAGCTCAAGCGCAGAAACTCTCCCGGCCATGCGCGTCCTGTGAGCCGCCGCGTCGCCTTGGTCTCGGGCGACTCATGTTGAGATCAGCCGATCCCGTGCGGCACGAAACGCATTCTGCAGGGTCTCATGGTCATCGAGCCCCTCAAGGGCGTAGCTGTTGAGGAACTGACGCCCGGCGAACAGCTTGCGGTCGACGTGGCTCAGATCGGCTTCGTCACTGACCTCTTGCCAGTGTTCGGCGATCGCCGTGATCTGGCGCTCGATCAGCGCTGCGGCTTCCACCTCTTTCAGGTGAAAATCAGGCGCGGCCGCAAGACAGGTTTTCAGGGTGCTGGCGCGGCCGTTGCCCTTGATCAACATAGCTTGCGTGGCTTCGTTGCCCGTGCGGTTCTGCGGGCAGATGTCATAGGCTGGCGTCAGGCTCAGCATCTTGCCGTCCCAGAAGGCGGCATGGTTGCGGGCATGGTCGTCGGTGTTGCTGCACAGCACGTTGAAACAGATTCGGCCGTAAAGCTCCTTGAGCGTGTCCTTGGGATCGCTGAAACGATGGCGGATCAGTTCCGCCAGGTCCTCGTAGGAGGCATAGCGTGCCATCATCTCATCAAGGCCAAGCATGGTCAGCGCCGAGACCATCGCGCGCCGTGTCCAGCCAGCCTGCGTGTGCGTGCGGTCGAATCGCTCGATCAGTAGCACGTCCTTGCGAGCTGCATGGGTCATCGAAACCGAAGCTGCGTTGAGTCCGCAGGCGCTTGCCAGCTTCATTGCGATGAATTCGGCCTTCACGACGCTATACGTGTCGTTGCTTGCGGAGAATTTGGCGATGAATTTCTTCGTGCCGTCATCAATGAGCGCCTTGGGGCGCGCGCCGCCGATCGATGTGCCGTGATTGAGGACCTGGTCGAGCGCGGGCGTAAGAGGGGAGCCCTTTTCGATGAGTTCAGCCGCTTCCAGGAGTTCGTCCAGCGACGCTTGCGCGGCAAGGCGGGGGACATACTCTGTTGCCGATGCCTGAAAATCGAGGGCGCCGATCCGGTCTGACCCTGATTGCAGCAGATAAGTAAGCTCGCTGAGCTCCGGCACACCGACTGCGTCGGGCTTCTTGCCCGTCAGCCTGTTGATGATCACCCGGCGGCCCCAGGCATCTGGCGAAGCGTCCCGTATGCAGCTTGGCATCGTCAGGCTGTTGATGGGCCCAATTACGCCTTCTCGAAGCGGTAGTTCCGGCTCATAGAGGGAAATGGCATTCTTGCGGCGCCGGTAGCTTGCGCCATAGGTGAAGAGCAGCCGCTCGCCATCCTGCACAAGCCGGCCCGCCACCACCGGTTCCGCTGCCCCCGGCAGCCAGATCCAGACAAAGGCTTCTGTGGTGCCCGCCTTAGAAGTCATCATCGACCTCCTTTACCGAGTGACGGACGCTCTTGGGCATCAAGGTCAGTTTTTCGTCGAGGCGGGCATTGTGCATCTGCAGGGCACGTTCGTCATATTCGAACAGACGCACGCCGACGAGCGAGGCCACTTCGAAGACGATGCCGATCTCCGGACCCGGCGCACCCTTTTCGATGGTGGACAGCGTCGTGCGGCTGATGCCGGCGCGGTCGGCCAGTTCCTGAGCGGTCAGGCCGCGCTCGGCCCGGCCGATGCGGATCAGTTTGCCGAGCATGCTGAGCGCTTGGCGCGTGACTCTTGAATAGCTTCTTTTGCGGGGCACGTTTGTTGCCTGCCTTGTTCATTTATCTGGACGCGAGAGCTACCTGTGCCGGAAATTTTGCGTATTGTGCTGCAGTGACTGGTGTGAAGTCAAGTCTTGTTCACTAAAGTGGTCGTAAGGCTGTTTTGTGTCCATAATTCCGGACGTTTCGGCAGGTGAACCAGGGCCGCGTGTTGAGGCGCTGCGGTGGCCCGACTGCGGGTTTGTCGAGTTCCGGGTTTTCCTTGGGGCCTCTGCAGTCGGTCTTCGCCGTGCGGTTGACGATCTTCGGCGAAAGGGACAAACCCGTTGATGTCCCAGGGGCTAAGCTGGCCCTGCAACTTCAAGGGCCAATTGCCGAAGGGGTCCGAAAACGGGCTCTCCATGAGGCCAAACAGGCTCATCAGCCGCGGTCAACGAACCTGTAGGAAACAGGTGATGCCGAAACCCTGCACGTGCGATCTCGCGCCCGCAACCATTCCCCACGCCACAGAATCCCGCAATAACCAAAATCTCCGATGCACAGCGCCAAAGCACTGCGATCATGGACGCCAAACTTCCACCTGTGTTGAGCGTAGCGGCGACCATCTGTGGCGTGCATCTTGTCTGGATAAGCAGAGCACAACCTCATTCCCGCTTGCGGGAGAGCCTTGGGTCTCTTTGATCCGAGACCATCTCCTGGATCGCCGGGGCCGGAAAATTATCCAGGGCGGCGATCACTGGACAAGATAGTGGATATAGTCCACTATCTCTCACGCACGGTAAGTGCTGACCACGCGAACATAGTTGACAAAAACAAGGGGAACTTATGTCGCAAACCTCCGCGTCGGCCGACGTGGTGCTGTCCGTTCGTAATCTCACGGTGGATCTACCACCGGGAATGGAACGCACCCATGCGGTCAAAGACATTTCATTCGATCTCCATGCAGGAGAAATTCTGTGCATCATCGGCGAATCCGGATCTGGGAAGTCCGTGACCGCCAATGCGATCATGGGGCTCCTCTCGCCCGTGATCAAAGTCAGCACCGGCGAAATCCATTTCAAGGGAATGGACATTCTCGCCGCCCGCGAGGAGACGCTCAGGCCGCTTCGCGGCCAGGCGGTCTCGATCATCTTTCAGGACCCGCTGTCTGCCCTCAATCCGCTGATGACCGTCGGCGACCAGATCGCGGAGGTGCTGGAGGCGCACCGCTATGGCACGGCGGAGAGCCGGAGGAATAAGGTTCTCGACCTGCTCGAGGAGGTGGGGCTGCCCGATCCGCTGCTGATGCGGCATCAATATCCATTCCGGCTGTCCGGCGGCCAGCGCCAGCGCGTCATGATCGCCATGGCCCTTGCGCTGGATCCCGATGTGCTGATTGCCGACGAGCCAACCACGGCTCTCGACGTCACCACGCAGGCGCAGATTCTTGATCTCATCCGCAAGATCCAGAAGCGCAAGGGAATGAGCGTGATGTTTATCACCCATGACTTCGGCGTCGTCGCTGAAATCGCGGATCGGGTCGTGGTGATGGAAAAAGGCTTCGTCGTGGAGCAGGGCAGGGCGGACCAGGTTCTGGTCCATCCCGCGCATCCCTACACACAACGGCTCGTCGCCGCCGTGCCGCGCATGCGGGCGAGCGCCGGAGCCGTCAGCGGGGACCCACCGGTGGTGCTCACGGTCGAAAACCTCGAAAAGGAGTATCGCAGCACCGGGTCGTTCTTCCGCAAGGCAAGGGTCGTCAAGGCTGTCGATCGTGTCAGCTTCAAGCTGCGCAAGGGCCAGACGCTCGGGGTCGTGGGCGAAAGCGGGTCGGGAAAGTCCTCGCTCGGCCGGGTGCTTCTCAAGCTCCTGGAGCCGGACGGCGGCGCGATCCATTTTGACGGGCGCGACATTGCCGGCATGACGGAAGAGAGTTTCCGGCCGCTTCGGCCCTATATCCAGATGATCTTCCAGGATCCCTTCGCTTCGCTCAATCCGCGCCATACGATCGGCAGGATCCTGACGGTCGGGCCGGTGGCTCACGGCACCTCGGTTCAGGAGGCGCGAGCCAAGGCGCTCAGGCTCCTGGCGGTGGTGGGGCTCGACGAGCAGTCCTATGATCGCTTTCCCCACGAGTTTTCCGGGGGCCAGCGCCAGCGCATTGGGATCGCCCGGGCGCTGATGTTCGATCCGCTGGTTCTGGTGGCGGACGAGGCGGTCTCGGCCCTCGACGTGTCGATCCAAGCGCAGATCCTCGAGCTTCTGGCTCGGGTGCAGAGGGATACGAAGGTCGCGATGATTTTCATCACCCATGATCTGCGGGTTGCGAGCCAGATCTGCGACGAGGTGCTGGTCATGCACAAGGGCGTCGTTGTCGAGCAGGGCCCGCCGACGCGGATCTTCCGCGATCCCCAGCACGACTATACCCGCAAGCTCGTCGCCGCGATCCCCGGCGCCGACTGGGAACCGGCCGCAGTGGCTGTCTGATCACGAACGGCGACCATGGAGGGGGGGGCGCCCCTTCCAGCGGTCCCGCCGGCCTTCACGGCACTCTTTCCGCTGGCTCTTTGCAGGGCCGGCGTTGGCGCTGCTTTTTGTTAAGTCACGGATATTAAAGTGAAAATAATCAAAATTCGGCCAAGAAAATAGTTGATATTATCCACTAATTGTCCTTTCATATGGGCACGAAGTTGCACTACGACATGGCCGGAAGACCCTGACGGCGGCGCGCTGGAGAGCGCGTTGCCGGACGGGAGCCCTTTTGTCCATTCGAACGGAATTCCCATGAGCAAACCGCCTGCCAAACCGCCGACCATACCGCAGGACATCAACATCGATGTCCTGGAAGATACGCTGAGCTTCTACATCCGCACCGTCAACATCGCCGTTTCCCGTGATCTCGACGAAAGGCTCGAGGGGCTGGACGTGGCGAAGGGAACGGGAAAGATCACGACATTGCTGCTGGTCGACGACTATCCGGGCATCCGCCCGTCCGTGATCGCCCATCTGATCCTGAGGGACCGTTCGGCCATGGGCCGGCTCATCGACCAGATGGTCGACCACGGTCTGATCCGGCGCGAAGTCTCGCCCGAAGATAGCCGCGCGCAGGAACTCTACATCACCGAGACGGGGGCGGCCCTTGCGGTCAAGGTTCGCGAGATCGTGCCCAAGCAGTCCCGCGACTTCTTCTCCTTCATTCCGGAAGACGAGCAGAAGCTGCTCATCGACATTCTTCGGCGCGCCTATCGGCGGATTGTGGGGCTTTCATGAACGGTCATCCCAAAGGTTCCGTCGCGCTCATCTCCGGCGCCAGCCGCGGCATCGGCAATCATGTCGCCGCCGAACTGCTGCGGCAGGGCTGGTCGGTCTCGCTCGGCATGCGCAAACCGCTCATGCCGGACTGGGCAGCAGGCCATGAGGACCGGGTTCAGCTTGCGGCCTATGATGCGGGCGACGTGGACGGCGAACAGCGCTGGGTGCACCAGGCACTCGACCGCTTCGGCCGGATCGACGCGCTCGTCGCCAATGCCGGTATCATGATCCCGAAGACGGTCATCGAAGCCGACGACGACGACATCGAGGCCATGATGTCGGTCAATGTCATGGCGCCGCGGCGGCTGGCGAGGGCGGCCTGGGAGGCGTTGTGCGAGACAGGCCGGGGCCGTGTCATCATCCTCGCCTCGCTTTCCGGCAAGCGCGTCAAGTCGGCCGCTGCGGGGAGCTATTCCCTATCGAAATTCGCGGCCGTCGCGCTCGCGCACGCCATTCGCCAGACCGGTTTCGACAAGGGCGTGCGCGCCACCGCTGTCTGCCCCGGCTTCGTCGCCACCGACATGGCCGCGGCACTCACCGACCGCGCGAGCGATCAGCTGACGCAGCCGGACGATCTCGCCCGCATCATCACCATGCTGCTTTCCCTTCCGAATGAAGCGTCCGTCGCGGAATTCGCCGTCAACTGCCAGCTTGAGGAATTTTTCTGACATGCCCGGTCCTTATGTCGTTCCCGTCCATGGCGATGCCAACCTGCCCAAAGAGGTGGATGTCGTCGTCATCGGTGGCGGGATCATCGGAACTTCGACTGCCCTGGAACTTGTCGAAAGCGGCCTGAGGGTCGCATTGTGCGAAAAGGGCGGCATCGGCCACGAGCAATCCAGCCGCAACTGGGGCTGGGTCCGCATCTCCCGGCGGGACCCACGCGAGGTGCCGCTGATGGCGGAATCGCTGCGGATCTGGGCCGACCTCAATCGCCGCACGGGTCGGGAGACAGGTTTCAAGCGATCGGGAATCGTTTTCACCTGCGCGGACGACAAACAGTTCGATGAACATGAACGCTGGAACCGGAACCTCGAAGGGTACCAGATCGAATCCCGCATGTTGAGTGCTGCGGAGTTCAACGCGAAATATCCCGGCAATGAGATGAAGATCGCCGGCGCGCTCTACACGGCGGGCGATTGCCGCGCCGAGCCGCAGAAGGCTGCCCCCGCCATTGCCGAAGCCGCGCGCGATCGCGGTGCTCATATCCTCACCGAATGCGCCGTTCGCGGCCTTCAGCTGTCTGGCGGCCGCGTGTCGGGCGTCGTGACCGAACGGGGAGAGATCGCCTGCAAATCGGTCGTGCTCGCCGGCGGTGCCTGGTCAAGCCTCTTCCTCGGCAATAATGGCCTCGACCTGCCGCAGTTGAAGGTCCTGAACTCGGTGCTTCGCACGAAGCCGCTGGAGGGGGGACCGGAGGAGGCTCTGTGGGCGAGCGGCTTTGCGCTGCGCAAGCGCCAGGACGGCGGTTACACGATCGCCGACGGCTTCCAGAACATCGTCGACATCGTGCCGGATTCCTTCCGCCATGCGCTGAAATTCCTGCCGGCCTTGTCCCATGAATGGCGCTCGCTTCGGCTCCGGCTCGGCGGCCGCTTCTTCGACGAGGCCCGGATTCCGCGGCACTGGGCGCTCGATGAGGCGTCGCCCTTTGAATACAATCGCGTGCTCGATCCCATTCCCTCAAAGGCCATGGCCGACGCGGCCTTGAAGCGCCTGTCGCAGGCGTTCCCGGTGTTCAAGAAGGCCGAGATCGCCCAGCGCTGGGGCGGCATGATCGACGTCACGCCGGATGCGGTTCCGGTCATCGACGCCATCGACGCGATCCCCGGTTTCCACGTCGCCACCGGCTTTTCCGGCCACGGCTTCGGCATCGGTCCGGCGGCGGGCCGGCTGATGGCGGATATCGTCACGGGCCGCACACCGATCGTCGATCGCCGCGATTTCCGTTTCAGCCGCTTTTCCGATGGTTCGAAGATCGAACTGATCAGCGGCTTCTAAAGGTGAGGGGGGCAGGCGGCTTGGGCCGCCTGTCTCCGATGCATGCGGCAGGCAACTGCCGACGGGAGGCCTACCGCCCGAAGAGGCGGACGCAACGACATGAGATCAAAGCAATCCATCGGATAAAGGGGAACTAAAATGTCCGACCAGAAAAAGCCGTTCATGAATACGACACGCCGTCAGGCTCTCGGCCTGCTGGCACTCGGCACCTCCGGGGTGATCCTCTCCGGCCTGCCGGGACTGACCCGCGCCCTGGCGCAGGAGGCAAAGACGCCGAAGGGCCAGCTGACCATCGGCTTCTCGCAGGAGCCCACCGTCTTCAACCCGCACATGCCGCATATCGAGGTCGACGAAGGCATCCACTTCAGCATCTTCGATCCGCTCTTCTACGTCGATGAAGCGGGCAAGTTCGTCGCCGCGCTCGCCGCAGAGGTTCCGACCGTCGACAATGGCGGGATTTCCGCCGATGGTCTGTCCTGGAAAGTGAAACTGCGCGACGACGTGAAATGGCATGACGGAACGCCGTTCACCGCCGAAGACGTGAAGTTCACCCTCGAACTCCTGGTCGATCCCAATTTCCGCTCCTGGCGCAAGACCGGCCATGAACTGGTCCGCGAGCTGACGGTCGTTTCGCCGACCGAGCTCACCTGGAAGATGGAAAAGCCCTTCGCGCCCTATCCGTCGATCCTCGCTTCCACCTTCATCACGCCGAAGCACATCCTCGGCGCAGAAGCCGACAAGAACACTGCCGCCTACAACAATGCGCCGATCGGCACCGGGCCGTTCAAGTGGAAGGAACGCGTCGCGGGCGATTACATCCTGCTTGAGGCCAATGCCGACTATTTTGCCGACGGCCCGCATGTCGAGCGGGTGATCTACAAATACATTCCGGATCTCAATGTCATGTACACGCAGTTCAAGACAGGCGACATCGACGTCGTCGGCCTGCAGTGGATCACGCCCGACCACTATGACGAAGCCAAGGCGCTCGAAGGCAAGGTCGTGACCGTCGATCCCGCCTCGACTGTCGAGTCCTTCACCTTCAATATGGAACGTCCGCAGTTCAAGGATCCGGCGGTGCGCGAGGCGCTCTACCATGCAATCGACAAGCAATCGATCATCGGTGCGCTCTACTACGGCCTGCCGACGCCGACCGAAAGCTACATGCCGCAGCAGTCCTTCTACTACAATCCGGACCTGCCGAAGCACGAATACTCAATGGACAAGGCCAAGCAACTGCTCGACGACGCCGGCTGGGCGCCGGGCGCCGACGGCATTCGCGCCAAGGACGGCGTGAAGCTCGCCTTCACCTGCTCGACCACGGCGGGCAACCACATCCGCGAGCAGGTGCAGCAGTACATGCAGCAGTCGTTCAAGGAGCTCGGCGTGGAGATGACCATCTCCAACCTGCCTCCGGCCGTCATGTGGGGCGACTACTGGATGCTCTCGCAGTTCGATACGGTCATCGTCGGCCTCGACTTCCTGACCGGCCCCGATCCGGACACCTCCGACTTCTTCCGCTCCACCTCCAGCCCCGCCAAGGGCGGCTCCGGCCAGAACACCTGGCAGTACGCCAACCAGGAGGTGGACGACCTGCTGGCCAAGGGCGGTAGCCTCTTCGTGCCGGAGGATCGCAAGGTCGCCTATCTCAAGATCCAGGAGATCATGCGCAAGGAACTGCCGTTCCTGCCGCTCTTCCAGTACGCCAAGGTGCGCGGACACAGACAGGGTGTCGAGAACGTCACGTTCAACATCAACACCCGCATCGACACCTGGAATGTCGGAAGCTGGAGCCTGAGCTGATCGCTGCAATGCCGGGCTCTTAGGAGCCCGGCCATCCACCGGAGCCGGCCTCATCGCGCCGGTTCGCCGTAAATTGCCGCTGACGATCCTCTGTCGTGTCCGTTGGACTGACCCGGAGTTACGCCCATGCTGACCTATCTACTGAACCGGCTCTCGCAGAGCCTCGTGCTGCTCGTGCTCGTGTCGATCATCGGCTTTGCCGTCCTGAATCTCGCACCCGGCGGGCCACTGTCGCAGTTTGCGTTGACGCCCGGGATGACGCGTGAGGCACTCGACCGCATCGCCCAGCAGATGGGCCTCGATCGGCCGCTGCCGATCCAGTATTTCGACTGGGCCTGGCGCCTCCTGCAGGGAGACTGGGGCAAGTCCTATCGCGATCAAAGGCCCGTCCTGGATATCATCTCCGGCCATCTGTTCGCGACGCTGCTGCTGATGGTCTCGTCCACGCTGGTCTCGATCCTGATCGGCACGTGGATCGGCATCAAGGGAGCCACGAAGCGCTATTCGCTCTTCGACTACACGGCCACCGTCGGCGCCATGGTCGCACTCTCGATCCCGACCTTCTGGTTCGGCCTCGTCGCCATCTACGTCTTCGCGCTGAAGCTCAAGTGGCTGCCGGCCGGCAACATGTACACGATCGGCGACCAGTCCCTCTACGACTACGCCATCCATCTGGTCATGCCGAGCCTTGTACTCGCCCTCGTCAACATCGCGGTGTGGAGCCGCTACATGCGGACGGCGACGCTCGATGTCATCAACCAGGATTTCGTGCGCACCGCACGGGCGAAGGGGCTGACGCCGCGCCGGGTGCTGATGAAACATGTGGTTGGCAATGCGCTGCTGCCGATGATCACGCTTGCCGGCCTGCAGCTTCCGACCATTCTCGGCGGAGCGCTCGTCACGGAAACGGTCTTCACCTGGCCGGGCATGGGGCGGCTCTTCCTCGATAGCCTCGGCTACCACGACTATCCGGTGGTGATGGGGCTGCTGATGTTTTCCGCCATCCTCGTGCTGTTCGGCAGCCTGCTCGCCGATCTGCTGGTCGCCCTTGTCGATCCTCGAATCCGGCTCGGATAAAGCCTGTCTCAAGACAGCCGCCGTCACACATAGGAGAGATCATGTCCGCCGCAACGCTCCCTTCCTCCGCTGCCGCAGCCAGTTCCCGCTGGTGGCAGGGCCGCACGGTCCGCCGGTTTGCCCGTCACAAGCTCGCCGTGGTGGGGCTCGTCATGATCAGCATCATGATCCTCGCCTGCGTGTTCGGGCCGCACATCCTGCCCTATGACGAACTCTATATCGACCTGCGCGCCCGTTTCGCCCCGCCGCTGACCGGCTATCACATCTTCGGCACGGACCCGCTGGGGCGCGATATCGCCGCCCGCCTGTTCAACGCCGGCCGCATCTCGCTGCTGGTCGGCTTCTTCGCCATGATCCTGTCGACGCTGATCGGCACGGTGATAGGCGTCGTCGCCGGCTATTACGGCGGCCGGGTCGGTGCTGTGCTCATGCGTTTTGTCGACGCCTTCCTGTCCTTTCCCAGCATCTTCCTGCTCCTGGCGCTGGCGGCCTTCGTCAAGCCCAGCCCCTTCATGATCACCGTGATCATCGCCGTCACCAGCTGGATGGAAATCGCCCGGCTGGTCGAGGCGGAAGTGCGCTCACTGCGGGAACGCGATTTCGTCCTGGCGGCGCGCATGGTGGGCCTGCCCAACGGATGGATCATGTTCCGCGAGCTTTTGCCGAATGCGGTGGGGCCGATCATCGTCGCGGCCACGCTGACTGTCGCCCGCGCCATTCTGCTCGAAGCCTATATCAGCTTCCTCGGCTACGGCATCCAGCCGCCCCTGCCGAGCTGGGGCAACATGCTCAACGGTGCCCAGCAATATCTCGACAAGGCGCCCTGGCTTGCCATCGTGCCCGGTGTGGCGATCACGCTTGCGGTCACGAGCTTCAACTTCATCGGCGACGGCCTGCGCGACGCGCTCGACGCCCGCAGCGATCTGAACTGAGGTATCGGACCATGATGGCGGCATTCTCGCCCTTCGACGTCACTCTCTGGTATGCGACGGCAAATCCCGCACCCCGGACCGAGCCTCTGGCCGGCGCTGCCAAGGCCGATGTCTGCATTGTCGGTGCCGGCTATGCGGGACTGACGACGGCCCTCGAACTTGCCAAGGCCGGCGTCAGCGTTGTCGTGCTCGAGCGTGAGCAGGCAGGGTTCGGCGGTTCAGGTCGCAATGCCGGCCATTGTACGCCGACCTTCACCCACTACAGCCTGCCCGAACTGCGGGGCATGCTGGGCGAGCCCTGGGCGGAGCGGCTGATCGAGCGGCAGACCAGGGCCAATGACCGGGTCTCGGCGATGATCCGCGACTACCAGATCAACTGCGAATGGGTGCAGAACGGCTATGTCATGGGCGCGCCGCACAAGGGCGCGCTGGACGAGATCAGGCACAAGGTCGAGACCTATAATGCGGTGGGGGCAAGGACCCGCCTGATCGGCCAGGACGAGGCTGCGGCGATCACCGGTAGCCCGCGCTTTCATGGCGGATGGCTGCACGAGGAGGCGGGCCATCTCAATCCGCTGAGCTATGCCCGGGGCCTTGCCGGCGCCGTCCTGCAGGAGGGCGGCAGGATATTCACCGGGTCGGCGGCGCTTTCCTGCGACCGCCATGCCGGCGGCGGCTGGGAGGTGAGGACGGAGCAGGGCCATGTGATCGCCGACAAGGTGATCTTCACCACCGGTGCCTACACGGTCGGAGGCTGGCCCACACTCGACCGGACGTTCAAGATCCAGCGCGTCTTCGTCGCGGCGACCCAGATGCTCTCTGAGGAGACGCGTCGGACCGTCTTGCCGCGCAACACGACGATCCACGACGGGCGCGGCGATATCTACGTCTACAAATACAATGCCGAAGGGCGGATCGTCGCCTCGATGTTCCCTATGGGAAGGCGCGGCCGCGATATGGCCTATACGCGCCAGGTGATGAGCGACCGGCTGAAGTGGCTTCATCCGCAGATCCGCGAGGAGATCCGTTGGGAGTATTTCTGGTTCGGCGAACTCGACATGCAGTATCGTACGGTGCCGCGCTTCTACGACCTGGCGCCCGGCGTCGTGGCGCTCACGGGGCTTTCAGGCCGCGGCGTGCCGACCGGATCGATGCTCGGCTCGATCCTGTCGGAATGGGCGTTGGGCAAGCCGCAGAACGAACTCGCCCTGAAGCTCGAGCCGCTGACGGCTGCGCCCTTCTACATGAGTTTTGGCCCTGCGCTGACGCTTCGCTACTACCGCCTGCGCGACAACCTCCAGACCAGGCTTTCCGGAGTGGACCTGCCGCCGCACGCCTGACCCTTCACCTCGAGAAGCCCGCCGTCGCGCGGGCCGACACCACGGACAACCAAGGAGATAGCCATGAGCATGCCGATCTACAATATTGCCGACGACATCGACCTGACCCCCGCAATGGCGGCCGAGGGGCGCCAGAGCGGCTCCTATCGCCGCGCGATCTGGCAGGATCCGATCGAGAACGGCACGATCGTCGCGGTGTGGAAGGCCGAGCCGGGCATTTACAACTATCCGGGCCGCGATCTCGAAGAGACATTCGTCGTCGTCGAAGGCGAGGCGATGTATGCGCAGGCGGAGGAGGAGCCGGTCAAGATCGGCCCCGGTTCGATCGTCAGCATCGCCAAGGGCGTGCCGAGCCGTCTGGAGATCCTGTCGCCCTTCCGCAAGCTCGCAACCGTCGTTCCGAAGCCCTAGACGCTCCGCTCCCCGGCGCCTGTATTTGTCGAGCCTATGCGGGTGCGTCGGCAACGGAGGCCCGTTCCACCAGGTCCGTTTGTAGCACGACCCGCGTCGCCGGCGTGCTGTCTCCGTTCATGCGTTCGACCAGCAGCTTGGCCGCCGTCTCGCCCAGCTTATAAACCGGCTGGCGCACGACGGTGACCGGGGGCGTCGTGACGGAGGTCCAGTCGGCGTCGTGGAACGACACCAGCGACAGGTCCTCCGGAATGCGGATGCCAAGTTCGCGGCAGAGCTTGAAGACTTCGAGGCCGATCACGCTGTCCGAGGCGATGATCGCCGTCGGACGCTGTGCCGAGGTGAGCATGGTCTCGATGATACGATGGGTATGCTCCGGCGTCGTCGCGCCGACATGCACCCAGTCTTCGATCCCTTCCAGGCCGGCTTCCCGGCACACACCGAGAAAGCCCTCGATGCGCCGTCGCACCGAGCCCGTGTTGATGTCGGCCGGCGTATGAAAGCGGTGGTCCGGGGTGTCGCAGGCGGTGAGATAGGCGATGTGCCGGTGCCCGTGCGCGATCAGCCGGCGCGTGATGCCTTCCGCCGCATGCCGATCGTCGGCGACCACCGTGTCGACGCCGAGCGACTCGCTGCCGCGGTCGAGGAGGACCATCGGCCGGCCGGAGCGGGTCGCTTCCCTGAGATGGTCGATGTCGCTCTCCCTGGCCGGCGAGACGATCAGACCGTCCACGCGCTTGGCCAGCAGCGTGCGGATCGCGGCCTTTTCGGTTTCCGAGTCCTCGCCGGAATTGATCAGGATCACGGTGAAACCCGCCTGCCGGGCAATGTCGGAAATGCCCCTGACCGCGAGGCTGAAAAACGGGTTCTCGATGTCGCCCACCACCACGCCGATCGTGCCCGAGCGTCCCGTGGTCATGCTGCGGGCCAGTTCGTTCGGCCGGTAGTTGAGGGTGCGTGCGGCAGCGGTCACGGCTTCGCGCACTCCTTCGCTGACGGTTCCGTATCCGCCCAGCACACGGGCGGCCGTCGCCTTCGAGACGCCCGCCATGCGTGCGACATCGGCTACTGTGACGGACATGTTTCGGGGCGCGCTCTGCTCCATGAGCGGTAGCCTTACAAGAGATATTGACGATTGGCAAATGCCTCTATAACAATTGGCAAAAGTCAAAGAGACCGGTCTCTTTTCTGTTGATACCGGTCTCTGAGACAAGAAGAACAAGTGCCGACATGCGAACTGTACGGGCCGGACGGGCGGGTTTTGCCGCCTTTCGGATGGGAACCGTGCGCCCTGAACACCTCGCAGACAAGATCACCAGAGGAGACGAAACCAATGCAATTCATCGAAGCCTTCAATTTCCCCTTTGCCCGGATGCGTGCGACCGCCATCGCACTGGCCTTCAGTGTGCTGGCCGGTGCCGCGACGCCGGCGCTCGCCCAGGACAATCCGCTCGGCCTCATCGATTCCGCCGTCATCAGTGTCGGCACGATGGGCGACGCCAAGCCCTATGCCTTCACCACCGCCGACGGCAATTTCTCCGGTTTTGACATCGAGCTTTTCCTCAACATCGCCGAACGCCTCGGCTTCAAGAAGGAACAGGTAATCTTCACCGGGCAGGAATTCTCCGCCCTGATGCCCTCGGTTGCCAACGGCCGCTTCGATGTCGCGGCGGCCGCCATCGGCACGACGGACAAGCGCAAGCAGACCGTCGACTTTTCGGATGGTTATCTTGCTGGCTTCCTCACCGTGCTGACGCCGGATGCCGGCATCACCGATGCGGCCGGCCTCAAGGGCAAGCGGCTCGGGGTCGTGCAGGGCACGCTGCAGGAAATCTACGCCGAGAAGAATCTCACCGGCGCCGATCTGGTGAAGTTCCCGGACAACAACTCCGCCATCTCGGGCTTGAACAACGGCACGGTCGACGCCCACTTCCTCGACTACGAGGCGGCCAAGGACTACTCCGCCCGCTATGCCGATCTGAAGGTGGCGGTCAATATTCCGAGCTTCGACGCGCCGGCCGGCTTCGTCATCCGCAAGGGCAATGATGCGCTGCGCGAAGCCCTGAACAAGGCCCTGCACGAAGCCATGCAGGACGGCACCTGGAAAACCCTCCACGAAAAATGGTTCCCCGGCACGCCAATGCCGGAATCGTATCTTCCCAAGCAGTGATGCCGCCTTGCCGGTCCGACCCTGCCGGTCGGACCGGTCTTTCCTCCAAGGGATTTCCTGATGAACTGGCTCGAAAACCTGCGCCGCAGTTTCCTTGACTGGAACGCGATGGCCGAAGTGCTGCCGACCATGATCACCGTCGGCCTGAAGAACACGCTGATCCTTGCCGCCGCCTCGACGGTGCTGGGCGTCGTCATCGGCATGGTGCTCGCCATCATGGGCATTTCCCGCTCGGCCTGGCTGCGCATTCCGGCGCGCCTCTATACCGATATCTTCCGCGGCCTGCCGGCCATCGTCACCATTCTCCTGATCGGGCAGGGCTTTGCCCGCATCGGCCGCGAACTGTTCGGCCCGTCGCCCTATCCGCTCGGCATCCTGGCGCTCAGCCTGATCGCCGGCGCCTATATCGGCGAGATCTTCCGTTCGGGCATCCAGAGCGTCGACCGCGGCCAGATGGAGGCGTGCCGGGCGCTGTCGATGAGTTATGGCCACGGCATGCGGCTGATCGTCGTGCCGCAGGGCGTGCGCCGAGTGCTGCCGGCGCTGGTCAACCAGTTCATCGGCAACGTCAAGGATTCCAGCCTCGTCTACTTCCTCGGCCTGCTTGCCTCCGAACGCGAGATCTTTCGTGTCGGACAGGACCAGGCCGTCGTGACGGGCAATCTTTCGCCGCTGCTTCTGGCCGGCGTGTTCTATCTCTTCGTTACCGTGCCGCTCACCCATGTCGTCAACGCCATCGACAATCGCCTGAGACTGGGAAAACAGCGTCCTTCGGCCGTGATGAGCGGGTTGGAGGAGGTCAGCGAACTCGACGCCGCCGCCCGCGCTTCCGGGACTGCCTTTAAGGGCGGCAGCCTCGACGTGCGCAATCTCGGCATGGCCTATGGCGACCTGGATGTGCTCAAGGGCGTTGATCTTTCGGTGAAGCCGGGCAGCGTCACCTGCATCATCGGGCCGTCCGGCTCCGGCAAGTCGACGCTGCTGCGCGGGCTCAACCGTCTCGTCGAGCCGAAGAGTGGCGACATCCTGATCGACTGCGAGAGCATCTTGTCGATGAAGCCCGAAACGCTGCGCCGGCGGGTCGGCATGGTGTTCCAGCACTTCAACCTCTTTCCCGACCATACGGCGCTCGAAAACGTCATGCTGTCGCTGACGAAGATCAAGGGCTTGCCGAAGGCCGAAGCCGAGCGCATCGCCAAGGCGCGGCTGGCTGATGTCGGGCTGGAGAGCCGACAGCATCACCGCCCCGGCGGCCTTTCGGGTGGCCAGCAGCAGCGGGTGGCGATCGCCCGGGCGCTTGCCATGGAGCCTGAGGTCATTCTGTTCGACGAGGTGACGAGCGCGCTCGACCCGGAACTGGTCAAGGGTGTCCTCAACCTCATGGCCGACCTTGGCGGGCGCGGCATGACCATGGTCGTCGTCACCCATGAAATGGGCTTTGCTCGCCGGGTCGCCGATCAGGTCGTCTTCATGGACGAGGGGCGCGTGGTGGAAGCCGGCACGCCCGAGGCGATCTTCGACAATCCGCAGAGCCCGCGTCTCCAGCGCTTCCTTGCGGAAGTGCTTTGATGGCGCACAGGAGAGACAAATGACACCGATGATACGATGGGGCGTGCTGGGCTGTGCCGGTATCGCCGCAAAGGCGGCCATTCCCGCCATCCAGTCCAGCCGACTGGGCCGCGTCGCGGCCATCGCCTCGCGCGATGCGGGCAAGGCCAGCGACATGGCGGCCCGGTTCGGCATAGCCAAAGCCTATGGCCGGTACGAGGAGCTGCTGGCGGATCCCGAGATCGATGCGATCTACAATCCGCTGCCCAATCATCTGCATGTGCCCTGGACGATCAGGGCACTGGAGTACGGCAAGCCGGTGCTCTGCGAGAAACCGATCGCGCTCGACGCCGCAGAGGCCATTACGCTGGCCGCTGCGCAAAAAACTGCCGGCCTGCCGGTCGCCGAGGCCTTCATGGTGCGTCATCACCCGCAATGGAAAAAGGCGCGGGCGCTGGTGGCTGAAGGGCGGATCGGCGAGGCGAGGGCGGTCCAGACGATCTTCTCCTATTATCTCGACGATCCCAAGAACGTGCGCAACCGCGCGGATATCGGTGGCGGCGGCCTGTTCGACGTCGGGTGCTACGCCATCAACACCGCCCGTTTCCTGTTCGGCGCCGAACCGCTGCAGGCGATCGCCCTGGTGGAGCGGGATCCGGTCTTCGGAACGGACCGGCTGGCCAGCGGACTGCTGGCGTTTCCGCAAGGCAGGCAGCTTGCCTTCACCTGTTCCACGCAGCTTGCGCTGACGCAGAAGGTCACGGTGCTCGGCACGCGCGGGCGCCTGGAAATCCCCATTCCCTTCAACGCGCCGGCCGACGAGCCGATGCGGCTGATCCTCGACGACGCCCGCGATCTTGCCGGAGGCGGGCGCGAGGAGATCGCCATCGAGGCGGTAGACCAGTACCGCGAACAGGCCGATGCCTTCTGCGAAGCCATTCTCTCGGGCAAGCCTCTCGACACGGGACTGGAAGATGCGATCGCCAACATGAAGGTGATCGATGCACTCTTCCGCTCTGCCGTCTCCGGCCGCTGGGAACAGCCCTGAGACGTCTCGACCATTCCCATGACACACCGATCGAAAGACATCCCATGACAGACAACACCATCTCTTCGGCCGTCATCATCGGCGCCGGCATTTTCGGCGTTTCCACCGGCGTTCAGCTCGCCCGCCGCGGCATCAAGGTCACCATCCTCAATGACGGACCGCCGGCCAACGGCGCCTCGGGCCGCTCGCTCTCCTGGCTGAATTCGGCACGCATGCGCTCTGAGCCCTATCATCGCCTGCGTATGGCTGGCATTGATCGCTACCGCACCCTTTTCGCGGAGCACTCCGATACGGACTGGCTTCGTTTCGACGGCGGCCTGACCTGGGATGCCGATGACGAGCGCAACGAAATCGAAGCCGCCTATCGCCACGAGGTTTCGCTGGCCTATGACGCGCGGCGCGTCTTCGCAGCGGATGTCGCGGACGTAACGCCCGGTCTCGACGCCAGGGCGATCACGCGCCAGGGCGCTATCTTCAATCCCGGCGAAGGCTGGGTCGACCTGCCGGTCTTGATCGGCATGCTTCTCGAAGAGTTTTCCGCTCTCGGGGGTGTCGTGGTGACGGATCAGGGCGCGGCGCGGGTCGTCGTCGAGGGAGACCGGGCTATCGGTGCGGAAACCGTCACGGGCGGGCGCTTCCTGGGCGACGCCGTCGTGCTCGCAACGGGACCCGCGGTGCCGCGCATGGCGGCGGACAGCGGCCAGCTTATCGGCGATGACACTCCGATCGCCCTGCTTGTGCAGACCAAACCGCTCGCTCACCCGCTGCGCGCGGTCCTCAACACCCCGCGCGTTGCGGTTCGGCCTGCGCCCAGCGGCACCTTCTCGCTGGATGCCGACTGGGCCGCGGACGAAGGCGTGAAAGCGCGTCCCGACGGCGGCTATGACATCGACGAAGCCGTAGTGGAGGCGCTGCTCGCGGAGGCTGCAAGGGTATTGGAGGGTAATCCGAGGCTCGAGGTCGCCTTCGTCGGCATTGGCGGCAAGCCGATCCCCGGCGACGGCGAACCCGTGGTCGGTGCGCTCAAGGCCATTCCCGGCTACTACGTCGCCTTCAGCCACAGCGGCGCGACGCTCGGCCTGATCGTCGGCGAGCTGCTCGCCTACGAGGTTGCGACCGGCCAGGAACATCCCATGCTTACAACCTTCAGGCCGGAGCGTTTCTCGTCACTATAGGCTGTCCCGGCAGGCCTGCCCCCGAGATGGGGTCTGCGATGCGATCGTTCTGCCGCTATTCATTGCGGCAGGACGCATTCCTAGCCTCGGCGCCGACGGGTTTGCGGATCCGGTCGGGTCTGCCCCGGCGTTCATCGATGCCAAGGGCGATGCCGTAGAAATACGGGCCGGACTTGCCGAAATTCAGTCAGTGGACCGAAACTCCGTTGTCCCCCCGGCCTTGACCTATGCAACTCCCCGGGGACCTATGAACCGGATTTTAGTTTCCAGCTTTTCACCGCCGGCCAACGGATGATGTCAGACAAGAAAGTGCGGATGGTCCCCGGCAGGGACGACTTGCCGCCAGGCTCGATCCTGCCGCCGCGGCTGGACCGCTTGGACCGCTTGGCGCGATTGAGGGTTTCTCCGCAATATTCGCCAAGTCAGTGTCGAGCATCCGACAAAACCGTCGTCAATCCGACATGCGCAGGCTTTGGCTGCCGTTAACATATTGTATTTCAGCGGTTAATTATCCTGGCACGGACATTGCTTTCTCCATTGCATCGTCAACCGGACGCAATGGAGCAACCGATGTCCGCACCGCTCATCTCGCTGGAGAGCCTCGCCCCTGCATCCTCCATGGACGCCTTGCTCGCGAAGGCCACGTCCGGCGGCTGTTCGTCGAGCTCCTGCGGCTCGTCGGCCAAGCCCGACGACATGGACCCGGCCGTATGGGAAAAGATCAAGGACCATCCGTGCTATTCGGAGGAAGCGCACCACTATTTCGCCCGCATGCACGTGGCCGTCGCGCCCGCCTGCAACATCCAGTGCAATTACTGCAATCGCAAGTATGACTGCGCCAATGAGAGCCGACCGGGCGTCGTCTCGGAAAAGCTGACGCCGGACCAGGCCAAGCGCAAGGTGATCGCGGTCGCCAACGAGGTGCCCCAGCTTTCCGTGCTCGGCATCGCCGGGCCGGGGGATGCCTGCTACGACTGGAGGAAGACCAGGGCGACCTTCGAGGAGGTGTCGCGCGACATTCCCGACATCAAGCTCTGCATCTCGACCAACGGCCTGGCCTTGCCCGATCATGTCGAAGAACTCGCCGCGATGAATGTCGACCATGTGACGATCACCATCAACATGGTCGATCCCGAGATCGGCACGAAGATCTATCCGTGGATCTTCTACAGGAACCGCCGCTATACCGGGCTCGAGGCCTCGCAGATCCTGCATGAGCGGCAGATGCTCGGGCTCGAAATGCTGACCGCCCGCGGCATTCTGACCAAGATCAATTCGGTGATGATCCCCGGGGTCAACGACGAGCACCTGATCGAGGTCAACAAGTGGGTCAAGGAACGCGGCGCCTTCCTGCACAATGTCATGCCGCTGATTTCTGATCCGGCGCACGGCACCCATTACGGACTGACCGGCCAGCGCGGGCCGAAGGCGATGGAACTGAAGGCGCTTCAGGACAAGCTCGAGGGCGGCGCCAAGCTGATGCGCCACTGCCGCCAGTGTCGGGCGGACGCCGTTGGCCTGCTCGGCGAGGACCGGGGCCAGGAATTCACCCTCGACCAGCTCCCGGAGGACGTCACCTATGATCCTGCCAAGCGCGAAACCTATCGCGAGGTCGTCGCCCGCGAACGGGGAGACCATGTGGCGGCCAAGCAGGCGGCGGTCAGCGCCGTTCGGGAGACCGAGGCTGCCGGCTCGCTGCTTGTCGCGATCGCGACCAAGGGTGGTGGGCGTGTCAACGAACATTTCGGCCATGCCAGGGAATTCCAGGTCTACGAAGCCTCGCCCAAGGGCATCAGCTTCGTCGGCCATCGCAAGGTCGAGCAATATTGTCTGGGCGGCTTTGGCGAGGACGCGACCCTCGACGGCGTCATCGAAGCGCTGGAGGGCATCGACGTCGTGCTCTGCGCCAAGATCGGCGACTGCCCGAAGGACAGCCTGAGGGCCGCCGGCATCCGCGCCAGCGATGCCTATGGCTTCGACTATATCGAGACCGCGATCGGCGCGCTCTATGCCGCCGAGTTCGGCCTTGAGCTTCTCGCCGAAAGCGCCTGACATTGTTGAAACCCGCAACCGAAGCAGCCGACAGGAGATGGAATAATGGCCTTCAAGATCATCGCTTCGCAATGCACGCAATGCTCCGCCTGCGAATTCGAATGCCCGACCGCGGCGATTAAGTTCAAAGGGGAAACCTATGTGATCGATCCGAATAAATGCACCGAGTGCGAAGGGTATTTCGATATCCAGCAATGCGCAGCCGTCTGTCCGGTGCCCAAGACCTGCGTTCCAGCCTGATTCCATCCAGGCAGGAAAACCCGGCCGCCACCCTTGGCCCTTGAACCCTTGTGGCGGTGGTCGGGCTCCATTCTCTACCGGCCTCGGTCGAGAGCGTGCGAACTCGTGACCGGCCTTGTGCGGGCGGCGTGGAGAGGTGGCATGAACACGAAGAACGGTCCCAGGCAGATGGACGACGACCAGGCGCCACCGGCGATCGACTGGCTGGGCAATCCGGTTTCTTGCGCGGACTGCCCGCACGAGGAGAACCGGATCTCTGGCCTGTGCGATCTCGGCCGGGCCTGCGTCAGGGACCTGCGAGCCCGCCGCATCGACCGTTTCTTCTCGCTCAATCCGGCGCTTGCCGACTCCTATCTCGATCATCCCTTCTTCGAGGTGCGCAGCATTGCCGCCCGCTATGCCACGCCGTTCAAGCTCTTGCCGCTCCTGTCCGATACCGAGCCGGATGTCCGGGCTATGGCGGCGATCCGGTTGCCGGCGGCCCGCGTGCTGACCTTGCGCTTCGATCCGGATCGCCGGGTGCGGATCGCACTCGCCCGGCGCCTTTCGGGCGAGGCCCTGCTGCCGCTGCTGCGCGATCCAGATTACCAAGTGCGGCTGAGCGCGGCCCGTTCGGCGACCGATGCGCTGCTCGTCGGGCTTCTGGACGACCCGGAACCGGATATTCGCCGGGAGGCGGCCCGGCGCCTGCATCTCGTTCACCTGCAGGCGCTCGTCGCTGATCCGGAACCGCTGGTGCGGATCGAGATCGCCAGACGCCTGGAGCCCGCCCGGCTGCACCTGATGGCGCGGGATCCGGATTTTCGCGTGCGGCACGCGGTAGTCGAAAGGCTCGCCATCGACGAACTTGGCCCGTTCCTGCTCGATGAGGACGAGGCTGTCCGGGAACTGGCGCAAGAGCGAACGACCAATCAGGGCAAGGAGGGATAGGTCATGGGGCTTGGACGCGAACAGGATGTCGAAATCCGCAAGCCTCCGGCCTTCCGTCCGGGCGAGCGTGTCCGGGCGACACGACACGTCAGGAACGACGGCACCTATCCCGGCAAGGAGATCGGCGAAAACCTCGTGCGCAAGGGAGATGTCGGATATGTCCGCGACATCGGCACTTTCCTGCAGCAATTCTACATCTACTCGGTCGAATGGGTCGATCAGGGAACGCTGGTCGGCATGCGGGCGCGTGAGCTTGCAAGTCTCGACCGGCCCGACGCGACGCAGGCAGCAGACGTCGACAGCCAGGGAAGTCAACGATGAAGGTCATGATCCGCAAGTCCGAACGCGGCTTTTACGCCTATGTGCCGAAGAAGGATCTGGAAGAGCCGATTGTCGGATCCGAGACGCAAGACCTCTGGGGCGGCGTGGTGACGCTCAAGAACGGATGGCGCCTCGATCTTCCGCCCATGCCGGCCGATACCCGCCTGCCGATCACCGTGGAGGCCCGCAGGCTGGCCGACGACGAACAGGCCTGATCGTGGAATCAGGCGAGGAACCGAAGGAGTGCGATGCCATGAATGCCATACTGCACAAGGACTTCCTGTTCAGCGTCAATGACGAGGAAGCGGCGAGCACGGTCCTGGAACTGAGAAGCCGGTTGCAGGAGGGATCGCTCGCCCCCTATCTCGGCCCCGGCCTTCTGGAGGTTGCGGGGGCTGAGGCCGCCATCCCCGCCTCACCCGAGGCGGTGGCGGCGGCGCTCAACACACGGGCCCCGGCACCGTCGCGCATTCGTACCAATATGTGGGCCGTTGCCCAGCACATCGAACAGCGCCGGCACCGGAATACGCTGAAGGCCTGGATGGCGGAGATATTTGCAGTCGAGCCGCAGCCGACGGTGCTCCACCGCTGGCTTGCGGGGCTGTCCCTGCCGATGATCGTCGACAGCTGGTATGACGGGGCCATGCGGGCAGCTCTGAAAAAGAGCGGGCGAAAGGACTTCGTCAGCATTCAGGGCGTGACGCGATCGGGCGAAATTCGCGACATCTGGACGAGGGTCTACGGTGTCGATGACTGCCAACTCGAGGATGCTACCGCCTCGCAAGCGGCGACGGTTCTCTACGAGCCACATGGTGGCGCCCGTCCGGCCGGCAATTTTCTGGTGGCCGATTCCGACTATGTGGAAGTCCTGACCGAGATCGATATCCAGACTCCGATTCCTGAGATCGTCAAGGACCGGCGCGGCGCGCTCGGTCTTCTGTTCCTGGGATGTCGGTTCCACGACCAGATGTTGCGCACCTATGCCCGACAGATCGCAAAGAGGTCGAAGGGGCCGCACTATGCGGTCATGAACGCCGAGGCGCTCACGCGGAACGAGCGGCGGTTCCTCGCAGAAAACGGCATCACGTTGATCGACATGTCCCTGCAGCAGGCGGTCGACCTTCTCGTTGGGTAAAAAGCCTGGACGACCCTGGCCTGCGGGCCGGGGTCAGAACTTCTTCACCGGAATATCGTGGCGGCGCAGTGCATAGCCGACCTGCCGAGGGGTGAGACCGAGGATACGGGCGGCCTTTGCCTGGACCCAGCCCGAACGCTCCATGGCATCGACCAGGCGATCACGTTCGGTCAGCCTGCCACCATTGGCGGGACAGGCCGGATCATCCGGATTGCACGCCTTGCCGGCCGAAATCGAATCGGCGTCGTGCCCATGGGAGAGCGGCGCCGGCATGCCGCCGGGCAGGGTCTGTCCGCTTGCCAGCACATCGATCGCATTGGTCGGAACCTTGCCGTTCCCCTTCCACAGAAGGGCGGAAAGACACTGCCCCGTGCTGCAGGCGAAATCGTTCGGCGCGATCGTTTCGGAGCGGGTCAGCGTTGCTGTCCGCTGCACGCAGTTTTCGAGTTCGCGCACGTTTCCCGGAAAGTAGCAGCGGGAAATCAGGTCCAGCGACGTTCTGCTGAAGCTGAGATGGCGGCTGTTCTGGCGGTTGAAACGCTCGAGGAATTCTTCCGCCAGACGGGGAATGTCGCCTGGCCGCTCGCGCAGAGGCGGCAGGGTTACCGGCACGACGCTGATCCGATAGTAGAGATCCGCGCGGAAGTCGCCCTTGCGCACAGCCTCTTCGAGATCGCGATTGGTGGCGCAAATCAGCCGTACGTCCACTTTGAGCGTCTTGTTGCCGCCGACGCGCTCGAATTCCCCTTCCTGCAGCACGCGCAGCAGCTTGGCCTGGAAGGCGGCGGAGATCTCGCCGATCTCATCGAGCAGCAGCGTGCCCCCATGGGCAAGTTCGAAGCGACCGGCACGCTGGCTGATCGCGCCGGTGAAGGCGCCTTTCTCGTGGCCGAACAGCTCGGACTCAAGAACCGTTTCGGGCAGGGCCGCACAGTTCAGCTTGATGAATGGCTTGTCGTGACGGGGCGAAAGCTCGTGAATCGTCTGGGCGAAGAGTTCCTTGCCGGTGCCGCTTTCGCCCCGCAGGAGCACCGTGGAATTTGTCCTGGCGACGATATTGATGACGTCGAGGACGTTTTTCACGGCGAGGCTTTCTCCGACGATGCGACCGGTCTTCACGGCTGTGCGGCGCGGGCGTATTTTCGCACTGCCTTCGAAGGACTTTTCCAGCCGGCGCTGTTCGTCGATCAGCCGTTGCCGGTCCTCGCTCAGGATCCGGTGAAGACGGATGGTCTGGCCGGCGAGATTGGCGACCATGGTGAGGAAGCGCATGTCGTCGTCGAGCGTGAAATCCGCGCCCTCCTTGCGGGTGCGGTCGATAGACAGCGTCCCGAGCACGGTGTGGTTGGCCTTCACGGGAACGCCGATGAAGCAGACTCCCGGCTCACTTCCGGGAAACAGATGGGAGCGGCTCGTATCCGGGACAACGAGCGGCGTTCCCGTCGCCACGATCTGGTCGATGACCGTCTGCGGGATCGGCATGAAGTGATCTTCACCCGGCTTGTGAAAATAGCCGGCAGTGGCGACGATCTCGGGTAGCCCGCCGTCGTCGAGCACGATCAGGGCGCCGTGGCGCATCTGAAGGAAGGACGAGAGGATGTTCACGACATTGGCGAGCGTGATCTCAAGGCGTGCCGGCTCGGCAAGCACCTTCGAGATTTCATAGATGCCGCTCAGGGAAACGGTGGCGCGGCGGCTTGATTTGGCGGCAGCCTCGGACAGGGTGTGGTCCCTGCCCGGTGGGCTGACATGCTCAACATAGCGGTTCATCCGAAGACCTCTTGGACTATCCCAAACTGGATTGTTCCAAGGGCAACCTCCCCAAACCGAATTCTTTTATATGACATTTGAGACTACGCCGATGTTGCCTGTTGTCAATTCGAATTGGGCCAGGCCCGTATCAGCCGAATTTGAAGAGCACGCCGTAGCCGCCGCGCGGGTAGTTCCATTCGATTTCGCCGGACGCCTCGCAGAGCACGCGGCAGGTGCCGCATTCCATGCAGCCGTCTGCGGTGATCTCCACCTGGCCCTTGTCGTTCTGCTCATAGCATTTGGCCGGGCAGACCTTTGTCAGCGCCAGCAGCGCCGGGCTCGGCGTCTCGTGCGGTCGCACGGTGATATGCGGCCGGCCGACATCGACCAGGTAACGGTTCTGGAACAGCTTGTCCTCGACCCGGACGTCCTTGATGGCAATGGTCATTTCGGTACTCCTCGTTGTCGATTGTTTCAGCCCGGACATTTGCGTCCGTCAGCGCCAGGCGAATGCAAGCTTCACCGCGTCGGAAACCATGCCCCAACGGCTGCGGTTCTTGACGAACTGGGCGATGGTCGCGCGCTCCTTGTCGATCTTCGGCGTGCCATCGACCCTCACGAAGCTCTGTGCCGCCGCCGAGATGAGCTGCGGATAGGTCATGAAGAAATTCTGCGAATTGGTGTGCAGCAGGGCGGGCATGTCCTTGTGCTTCTTGAGGTCCTTCACGACGAAGGATTCGTCCAGCATCTTCTTGTAGAGGCTCAGGTTTTCTGCCGTCATCGGATCGCGTCTGCTCTTCACCTGGAAGATCGCCTCCGCCGCGATCCGGCCGGAGGTCATGGCGAGGTTGGAGCCTTCGCGATGGACCGCATTGTTGAGCTGGGCGGCATCGCCGACCACGACCCAACCGTCGCCGAAGAGCTGCGGGATCGCCTTGTATCCTCCCTCCGGGATCAGGTGCGCGGCATATTCTTTGACCTCGGAGCCGGCCAGCAAAGGCCTGACCGAGGGGTGGTTCTTGAATTCTTCGAGCAGCGCATAGGGGCTTTCCATGGTCTTGGCATAGTCGGACACCAGGCAGCCGACGCCGAGCGAGATCGATTCCTTGTTGGTGTAGAGGAAGGCGAGCCCCGTCATGCCCTGCGAAAACGTGCCGGCGGCTTCGATCACGCAACCTTCGTTGCCGGTCAGCCCGAAACGCTCGCAGATCACTTCCTCCGGCAGGAAATGCATTTCCTTGACCGCCAGCGCCACCGTTTCCGGCTTCGGCATGTCGCGCAGGCCGGCGCGGGTTCCAAGCAGCCCGTTGACGCCTTCGGCGAGCACCACCACGTCGGCGAAGATCGCGCCGCCCCGGCGGTCGGTGTGGACGCCGATCACCTTGCCGCTGGTATCGCGGGCAAGTTCGGTCACAGTCGTTTCGCACAGGACCGTCGCGCCGGCTTCCTTGACCTTGGAGGAAAACCACTTGTCGAACTGGGCGCGGATGATCGTGTAGCGGTTCGGCTTCTCCTCGTTGAAGTCGTTGGAACGGTAGTGCATGCCGGTGTGCGAGCTGTCGTCCATCATCCAGAACCGCTGTTCGACCAGATGCCGCTCGAGCGGCGCATCCTCGCGGAAGTCCGGAATGATCTTCTCCAGCATCGAGGCATACATGATCGCCCCCTGGACATTCTTCGAACCGGCATATTCGCCGCGTTCGAGTTGCAGCACCTTCAGCCCGCGGCTTGCCAGCGTATAGGCGGCGGCGTTGCCGGACATGCCGGCTCCGATGACGATGGCGTCGAATCTTTCTTCGATCATGGTCGCGTCTCCGTTAGCTGGCGAGCTTGTCGCGGTTGTGGGGCGAGAGGCGGCGGATGAACGCCTCGGTGAGGGCTGGCAGCAGACGCACCGCGTCGGTGACGATGCCGACATGGGCGAAGTCGAAGATCGGCGCATTGGGATCGATATTGATGGCGACGATCAGGTCCGCACCCTCGACACCAACGCGGTGCTGGATCGCGCCGGAAATGCCGGCGGCAATGTAGAGCTTCGGCCGGATCGTCTTGCCGGTCTGGCCGATCTGGCGTTCGGACGGCATCCAGCCCTTCTGTACGACCGGGCGCGAGCAGCCGTACTCCGCGCCCAGCGTAGAGGCCAGATTGCGGATCAGCTGGAAGTTCTCGGCCGCCCCCAGGCCGAGCCCGCCGGCCACGACGATGTCGGCATAGGCGAGGTTGACCTTGGAGGACTGGCCGTCGGGAATGAAGCTCAGCACCTTGGTGACGATGTCTTCCTCCATCATCGACAGCTTGTGCTGGATGACGCGACCGACGGGACGCTCCTTGCGCTCCGGCATCGGCATGACGCGGGGACGCACGGTCGCCATCTGGGGGCGGAAATTCAGCGTGTAGATCGTGCAGAGCAGCGAGCCGCCGAAGGTCGGGCGGGTGGCAGCGAGCGACTTGTCGTCGTCGACGTCGAGTTCGGTACAGTCGGCGGTAAGCCCGGTCTTCAGCGTGGTGGCGACCGAGCCGGCCAGATCGCGGCCGAGCGTGGTCGCCCCGAGCAGCAGGATCTCCGGCTGATAGGTGTTGACGAGATCCGTCAGCGCCTTCGAATAGGGCTCGTTGCGATAGTCCTTCAGGATCGGATCTTCGACCAGGTAGACCATGTCGGCCCCGTAGGCGAAGGCCTCTGCGACGGCATGCCAGGTCGCTTCTCCCGGCGGTCCAATCACCGCGCCGGCCAGTTGCACGCCGAGCTTGTCGGCCAGCGTGCGGCCACAGCCGAGCAGCTCGTAGGACACGGGGTGGACCTGGCCGCGTTCCATTTCGATCGCCACCCAGACATGCCTGTAGGATTTGAAGTGCTCGGGCAGTTCCTTTTTCATGCCCGCCCGTCCGGCGGCCGGTGCTGCTGGTTTCCTTGCCTCTTCGGTCATGTTTTCATCCTTCCTAGGCGGCGCAGTGGTCGGCGACGAGAGTCGGCTCAAGGGCGGGTTTGCGGGTGAAGATCTCGGCGATCAGGCTGTCGGCCAGGTCTCGCGGGGCCTTGCCCGGCTCGCCGATCATCACGGCCTTCTCCTGGCGGGCCGTCGGGGCAAAGACGCGCTTGACCACGGTCGGCGATCCCCGCAGGCCGCATTTGGTCATGTCCTCGATGCCGGCATCGGCGGCGCTCCAGGTGACGACCTCGGCGCGTGCCGCGCGAAGCGCATCGTTCAACGTGCCGCGGCGGATCTCGTTGGTGCCCTCGAGCATGGTGATGAGGCAGGGCAACCGGGTCTTGAGAATCTGCGTGCCGCCCTCGGCGCGCCGCTCGACGGTGATCTCGCGCGCCTCTGGCTCGACGGAGGCGATCTTCGCGACATAGGTCAATTGCAGCAGGTCCAGCCGCTTGGCGATGCCAGGCCCGACCTGGGCCGTGTCGCCGTCGATCGTCTGCTTGCCAGCGAAGATCACGTCCGGCCTGCCATAGACCTGGCCGATCCTTTCGATCGCGGCGGAAAGCGCGAAGGATGTGGCGAGCGTGTCGGAGCCGGCAAAGAAACGGTCCGTCAGCAACACGGCGCGATCGGCACCGAAGGTCAGCGCCTTGCGTAGCGAATCCGACGCCATGGGCGGCCCCATGGTCAACACCGTGACCTCGCCGCCATGGGCGTCGCGCATCCTCATCGCTTCTTCGAGGGAAAACAGGTCGAAGGGATTGATGATGGTCGGAACGCCCTGGCGCATGATGGTATTCGTCACGGGATGAACGCGGATCTGCGCCGAGTCCGGCACTTGCTTGATACAGACGACGATATGCATGCCGTGCACCTCCATCATGGTCGCTTCAAAGGCTGTACAGGAACTTCAGCATAATCCGTGCCAAGTCCTGGATGAGCTCGTAAGTTATTGATAAGATTTCATTCAATCTCCCGGCCCCCGCCGTGTCCGGCGATTTTGTCGGGTTTTCGACAATGTCGCGTCGGGTGCCGGCAAGAAGGCGATCCGGATTTTCGCTCCGTGCCGAAGGCGGACGAAAAAAGGCGGCCGGCCGAGGGGGAGCGAAGGGCCGTCGGCTATTGATCGGCAAAGGGCTTCAGGGCCGTTTCCAACGAGACGAAGGCTCCGCGCCTCTCGGCGGGTTTGTCCGGGTCGTGATCCTTCAGGACCTTGAAGATGCGCTGGGAGAGGGGCGACGCGGACTCGAAATCGGAATAGGCACGTTCCAGCGTCGAGCGGGCGCGGGCGGCAATCACCCGGTCGGGAAGGCCCTCGAAATCCTCCTCGGCAACATATTGCCCCATGCGCTTGAGGATGTGCAGGCGCGCGACGTTCAGCACCTTGGCGTCGTAGAGAATGCCGAGCGTGTGGAAGAAGTCTTCCGCCGACGACAGGCCGCGCAGGCGTTCGAGAATGTTGTCGACCTCGATCGGGCGCGAATTGGACGAGCAGTCACTCATGTTGAGCTCCCTGTGGCTGGTGAGAATTACGGGTGGCCGGGACGCTGGGACTGGCTTCCGGCCGGCGATTGAGCTGCGCCTGCAGGTGGGCGAGGCGCACTTCGAGGAAGTCGAGACGGTCGATCAGGGCCGATACCGCATCCCCCACCGGGTCCGGCATCAGGTGGTGATCGAGATCGATGCGGCCGTGGCCGAGCCGGCGGCGCTCTTCGGCGGGCCGCACGATCTTTCCGGGAATGCCGATTACCGTCATGCCGGGCGGGACATCGTCGACGACGACGGAATTCGCGCCCACGCGACAGCCGGCACCGACGACGATGGGACCGAGGATCTTGGCGCCCGCCCCGACCAGAACGCCGCCCATCAAAGTCGGGTGGCGTTTGCCTGGGGACCATGACGTGCCACCAAGGGTCACGCCGTGATAGAGCGTGACATCGTCGCCGATCTCAGTCGTCTCGCCGATCACCACGCCGGCGCCGTGGTCGATGAAGAAGCGCTCCCCGATCGCGGCTCCGGGGTGAATGTCGATATTGGTGAGCAGTCTCGACAGCCAGGAGAGAAAGCGGGCAGGGAAGCGCAACCCCTTTTGCCACAGGCGGTGGGAAATCCGATGCCAGATGATGGCGTGCACGCCGGGATAGGTGAGTAGTATCTCGAAAGTGAAACGTGCGGCGGGGTCGCGAGCCTTCACGCAGGCGATGTCTGCACGGACCATGGCAAGGGCGCCCTTCCGGCGGGGCGGATCGGGCTCCCGTCGGGGGCGCGACCGGTTGGTGGACGTCAACATGACGAACGACATGGCTGTCCCCTTGGTTCAGAGAGATCCGCCTGGATCTGGTCGAATAGGTGTACGAGCTGGGCCACCGGCACCGTCGCCTTGGTTGCGACCGCCAACCTGCGAACCTGTGCAAGCAGGATTTCCAGGATTTCCCGGTCGGCGTACCGCCCGCGCTGTTCAAGCACATGGGCAAGCGCTGCCGTACCGGAGTGTTTGCCGATGGCGATGCTGTGGTCGCGGCCGAATTCTGCCGGGTCCAGGCCCTGGTAGGTGAGGCGATTGCCTAGCAGACCGGCGACGTGAATGCCGGATTCGTGGGTGAACACATTGCAGCCGGTGATCGGTTTGGCTGGCGGCAAGGTTTGCCGCGCGCATTGCGCGACGAAGGCGGCAAGGCCCGGAAGGGCTGCCAGATCCAGCCCGGTGGGGACGCCGTGCATGATCTGCAATACGGCTGAGACTTCTTCCAGAGGTGCGTTGCCGGCCCGTTCACCGAGTCCCGACACCGTGACGGAAAGATGGCGGGCGCCCGCCCGGTAAGCGGCGACCGAATTGGCGGTGGCAAGGCCAAAATCGTTGTGGGCGTGGAATTCGAGCGGTATGGGCGCATGCCTGGCAAGCGGTTCGATCAGCGCCAAGGTTGAAAACGGATCGAGAATGCCGACCGTGTCGGCCAGTCGGACGCGCTCGGCGCCGGCGCTGGCGGCAATCTCGATGACGTCCGACAGATGGGCCGGATCGGCGCGCGAGGCATCCTCGCACCCGACCGCGACGGAAAGCCCGAGCCTTGCCGCCTTGCGTACCATGGTGTCCACGCGCGAAAGCGCCTCTGCCCGGCCGATCCCGAGCTTGGCCTGGAGCTGCAGATCGGAGGATGGCAGGGAGAGGTTGACCGCCGAGACGCCGCTACGAACCGCCGCGTCGAGATCCGGTTCGCTCATGCGGCACCAGGCCATCACGCGCATCGGCAGATTGAGCGACACGACGGCGCGGATTGCGGCAATTTCGTCTTCGCCCATGGCCGGGGTCCCGACCTCGATCTCAGGAACGCCCGCGGCGGCGAGCGCCTCGGCTATTCCGAGTTTCTCGGAAAGCGAGAAGGCGACGCCGGGAGCCTGTTCACCGTCGCGCATCGTCGTGTCGTTCAGGAGGACAGCTGGCCTCGGGGCCATGGGGGTGAACTTGCTCTCAGGCATGGACGGAATCGGATGTTTGATGGTGGGAAGGGCGGGAAGCCGGCTGTCGCAGCCTTTCGACGATCCGCGGCATGACGGCCAGCACCCGATCGATCTCGGCGTCGCCGGTGTCGCGCGACAGGGAAAAGCGCAGGGCGCCATACAGGAACCGGGGCGGCACCTGCATGGCGATCAGCACATGGCTCGGTTCCATCGTGCCCGAGGCGCAGGCCGAACCGGACGAACAGGCAATGCCCTCGCGTCCCAGAAGCGTCAGAAGCGCATCGCTTTCGACGTCCTCGAAGGCGATATTGCAGGTGTTTGCAATCCGCGCCATCGGAGGGCCGTTGATCCGGGTGCCGGCGATTGAGCGTTGCAGGCACTGTTCGAGGCGGTCGCGAAGCGCCGCGATGCGGGGTGTTTCTGACGCCAGAGCGTCCATCGCAAGCTGAGCAGCCTTTCCCAAACCAATAATGCCCGGAACGTTTTCCGTACCGGCGCGGCGGGCCCGCTCCTGGCGGCCGCCCTCAATCAGCGACACGAAGGGCGTGCCGTTTCGGACATAGAGCGCGCCGACACCTTTCGGGCCATGAAGTTTGTGGGCGGAGAGCGATAGCATGTCGATCGCCGTCGTCCTGAGATCGATCGGTAGCCTGCCGGCGGCCTGGACGGCATCCGTGTGGAAGAGCGCCCCGGCCGCCTTTGCCATCAGTGCCAGTTCGGCAACCGGCAGGACGGCGCCGGTCTCGTTGTTGGCCCAAAGGACCGAGACGATGGCCGTGTGCTCCGACAGCGCTGCCCGATAGGCGTCGATGTCCAGCCTGCCGCACCCGTCTACCGGGATGCGGTGGATCCTGGTACCACGGCTCGTCTCGAGGCGGCGACACAGCGTCAGGATCGCCGGGTGTTCGACGGCGGATACAACGACTTCGTCGCGGTGCGGAACCGCCTGCAGCGCCGACAGGATCGCGGTGTTGTCGCTTTCCGTGCCTCCCGAGGTGAAGACGATTTCGTTGTCATGGGCCGCCCCCACCAGGCTCCGCACCTGCTCGCGCGCCGTCCTGATGCCCTTTGCCACGTCGGTGCCGATCCCATGTGCGGAGGATGGATTGCCGAAGCACTCGCTGAAATAGGGCAGCATTGCTTCGACGACCGCCGGATCGGTTCGGGTCGTGGCATTGTTGTCGAGATAGACTGGCCACATCCCACGGCTCCTTCAGTTGACCGGGATGACGCGGAGCGGCATGCCGATGGCCTCGATCAGCTTCTGGCGGACGCCGTGGATGGTGACGGAGGCCAGCTGGCAGCCGACACAGGCGCCGGAGAGCCGTATGTAGACGGCATCGCCCTCCAACTTGACCAACTGGCAGTCGCCGCCGTCCCGCTGCAGGTTGGGACGGATGGCTTCGAGCGCCGCCTCGATCAGCGGCCGGCGGCGCGCCAGGAGCGCGGCCCGCATGCCCTGCGCGCCAGGGTCGGCCACCTCGGCAGCTGCCAGTGGCGACATCGGGTCCTCGCCGCCGATCACTTGTGGCTTCGTCGCCGGCCTGGCGGGGCGGGCCTTCAATCCGTCGAACAGCGTGACGCGGGCCGACTGGCTTTGATCCTGCATGATCGTCTCCCTCTCAGCCGAACGACTTGCCGCAGGCACATTTGTCCGCAGCGTTCGGATTGTCGAAGACGAAGCCCGACGACTCGAGGCCGGTCACGAAATCGACGGTCATGCCGGCCACATGGGGCTGGGAACGGGTGTCGACATAGACCTTGACACCGTCGGCATCGATGACGGCGTCGCCGTCTCGCGCCGTCGATTCGAGGCCCATCAAGTACTTGAAGCCGGCACAGCCGCCGGCCTCCACCATGATGCGCAGGCCCTCGGCCGGCTCGGCTGCCTTCGACAACGCGGATTTGACGGCGGAAACGGCATTCTCAGTCAGGATAATCATGGTGTGGTTCTCCATCCGGGTGGGAATACCCAGACCGCCATGCATCTGCCGTGCCAAGGGAGTTTCCTTTTAAAAAACAGAGAGGTAGTAAGAATCCCCTTTGTCGGTTTTGCGACAACGTCGTCAATCCGACAGTGACGGGAGGCATCCTACAAAAGCAGGCGCACCTGTCGTGTTTGTCATGTCTGCGACAGATCGATGTCGATGGCGGACCTGCTGCTGTTATTTCCTAATATATTGATTTTAAAAGGTTAAATCTTCCGGTTTGCCGAGTTTGGCAAACTGGCACGGCTTTTGAAACGGGATCTGCGGCGGCGGTCAAGCCTGCCGATCCGGTATCAGCTCGCGGCCTCGCCGCGGTTGCCTAAGCGAAGGAAGGAAAAGTCATGGCAGCTCTGCGTCAGATTGCATTTTACGGGAAAGGCGGCATCGGCAAGTCGACCACCTCCCAGAACACGCTGGCCGCGCTTGTCGATCTGGGTCAGAAGATCCTGATCGTCGGTTGCGACCCCAAGGCGGATTCCACCCGCCTCATTCTCAACTCCAAGGCCCAGGACACCGTCCTGTCGCTCGCAGCCCAGGAAGGCTCGGTCGAGGACCTCGAACTCGAGGACGTGCTGAAGATCGGCTACAAGGGCATCAAGTGCGTCGAATCCGGTGGTCCTGAGCCAGGCGTCGGCTGTGCTGGCCGCGGTGTCATCACTTCGATCAACTTTCTGGAAGAAAACGGTGCCTATGACGACGTGGACTATGTGTCCTACGACGTTCTCGGCGACGTCGTCTGCGGCGGCTTCGCCATGCCGATCCGCGAAAACAAGGCCCAGGAAATCTACATCGTCATGTCCGGCGAGATGATGGCGCTCTATGCCGCCAACAACATCGCCAAGGGCATCCTGAAATATGCCAATTCCGGCGGCGTGCGCCTGGGCGGCCTGATCTGCAACGAACGCCAGACCGACCGAGAGCTGGACCTCGCGGAAGCGCTTTCGGCACGGCTCAATTCCAAGCTGATCCACTTCGTGCCGCGCGACAACATCGTGCAGCATGCCGAGCTGCGCAAGCAGACGGTCATCGAATATGCGCCGAACTCCCAGCAGGCTGACGAATACCGTCAGCTGGCCCAGAAGATCCATAACAATTCCGGCAAGGGCACCATCCCGACCCCGATCACCATGGAAGAGCTGGAAGACATGCTGCTCGCCTTCGGCATCATGAAGACTGACGAGCAGATGCTGGCCGAACTGGCAGCCAAGGAGGCCGCCAAGCAGGCCGTCGCCGCAGTCTGACCGGCGCCAAGCGAAACCGGGCGCCGGCCTTGACCCGGCGCTCCATTTCAATCCGGCGGATGTGCCGCCATCCTGTTTAAGAAGGGGTCGAACGCCATGAGCCTCGATTATGAAAACGACAGCCAGCTCCACGAGAAACTGATAGAGGACGTGCTGTCGCACTATCCCGACAAGACGGCCAAGCGCCGCAAGAAACACCTGAACGTCGCCAAGACGGGCGACGAGGTCGATGCCGAAGACGGCAAGCCGCTTTCCGAATGCGACGTGAAGTCGAACATCAAGTCCATTCCGGGTGTCATGACCATCCGCGGCTGTGCCTATGCCGGTTCCAAGGGCGTGGTCTGGGGCCCCGTCAAGGACATGGTCCATATCTCCCACGGACCTGTCGGCTGCGGCCAGTATTCGTGGTCGCAGCGCCGCAACTACTACATCGGCACGACCGGCATCGACACCTTCGTCACCATGCAGTTCACCTCCGACTTCCAGGAGAAGGACATCGTCTTCGGTGGCGACAAGAAGCTCGAAAAGGTCATCGACGAGATCGAGGCGCTGTTTCCGCTCAACAATGGCGTTACGATCCAGTCCGAATGTCCAATCGGCCTGATCGGCGATGACATCGAAGCGGTGTCGCGCAAGAAGAAGAAGGAGATCAACAAGACCATCGTGCCCGTGCGTTGCGAAGGCTTCCGTGGCGTGTCGCAGTCGCTGGGCCACCACATCGCCAATGATGCGATCCGCGACTGGGTGTTCTCCGGCGAGGACAAGCACGCCGAATTCGAAACCGGCCCTTATGACGTCAACATCATCGGCGACTACAATATCGGCGGCGATGCCTGGGCTTCCCGCATCCTGCTCGAGGAAATGGGCCTGCGCGTGGTCGGCAACTGGTCGGGCGATGCGACGCTTGCCGAAATCGAGCGGGCGCCGAAGGCCAGGCTCAACCTCATCCATTGCTACCGTTCGATGAACTACATCTGCCGCCACATGGAAGAGAAATACGGTATCGCCTGGACGGAATACAACTTCTTCGGTCCCTCCCAGATCGAATCCAGCCTGCGCAAGATCGCCAAGCATTTTGGGCCGGAGATCGAGGCCAATGCCGAAGCCGTCATCGCCAAGTACCGGCCGCTGGTCGATGCCGTGATCGACCGCTTCCGCCCGCGCCTGCAAGGCAAGACGGTGATGCTCTATGTCGGCGGCCTGCGCCCGCGCCACGTCATCACGGCCTATGAAGACCTCGGCATGGAAATCGTCGGCACCGGCTACGAGTTCGGCCATAACGACGATTACCAGCGCACCAGCCACTACGTCAAAAGCGGCACGCTGATCTATGACGACGTCACCGGCTACGAGCTGGAAAAGTTCATCGAGGGCATCCGTCCCGATCTGGTCGGTTCCGGCATCAAGGAAAAGTACCCGGTCCAGAAGATGGGCATCCCGTTCCGCCAGATGCATTCGTGGGACTATTCCGGCCCCTATCACGGTTATGACGGCTTCGCGATCTTTGCCCGCGACATGGATCTGGCCATCAACAACCCGGTCTGGGGTCTCTACGACGCACCGTGGAAGAAGAAGGCGCCGGCACCGATGGCGATTGCCGCCGAATGAACTGCCATTCCCGCTTCGCCTGCGAAACGGGGATGCCGACATCCGGTCGGTGAGACCGGCGGAATGAACCAGCGCCGGTGGGCCAGCGCCCGTCCGGTTCCTTTAAATGTCTCATATGTCCCAGTGCCGCCGTATGGCGCGGCCTGCAAGGATGGAGGTGACCCGTCATGCCACAGTCGGCTGAAAAAATACTCGACCACGCCCCGCTCTTCCGCGAGCCCGAATATGTCGAGATGTTGAAGAACAAGAAGGAAAATTTCGAATGCCCGCATCCGGGCAAATGGGTCGATGACCAGCGCGAATTGACCAAGACCTGGGAATATCGTGAGAAGAATCTCGCCCGCGAGGCCCTTGTCGTCAATCCCGCCAAGGCCTGTCAGCCGCTCGGCGCGGTTTTTGCCGCCGCCGGGTTTGAGAAGACCATGTCCTTCGTGCATGGTTCGCAAGGCTGCGTCGCCTATTACCGCTCGCACCTGTCGCGCCACTTCAAGGAGCCGTCGTCCGCCGTCTCCTCGTCGATGACGGAAGATGCCGCCGTCTTCGGCGGCCTGAAGAACATGATCGACGGGCTTGCCAACACCTACACGCTTTACGAGCCGAAGATGATCGCGGTCTCGACCACCTGTATGGCGGAAGTCATCGGCGACGACCTGCGCAGCTTCATCGAGAACGCCAAGAACGAGGGTTCCGTACCGGTCGACTACGACGTGCCGTTCGCCCACACGCCGGCCTTCGTCGGCAGCCATGTCGACGGCTACGACAACATGGTGCGCGGCGTGTTCGAGCATTTCTGGAAGGGCCAGCCGCGCACCGAGATCAAGGGCCGCTTCAACCTGATCCCCGGCTTCGACGGCTTCTGCGTCGGCAATAACCGCGAGATCAAGCGCATGCTGGCGATGATGGATGTCGACTACGCCTTCATCCAGGACGCCTCCGACCAGTACGACACGCCGTCGGATGGCGAGTATCGCATGTATGACGGCGGCACGAAGATCGACGACGTGAAGGCGGCGCTGAATGCTGAATGGACGCTGTCGCTGCAGCACTACAACACCCGCAAGACCGAGGATTATTGCAGGGAGGTCGGCCAGAAGGTCGCGTCGCTCCATTATCCGATGGGCGTTGGCGGCACCGACGACCTGTTGATGAAGGTCTCGGAGATGACGGGGAAGGAAATCCCGGAAGAACTGCGCATGGAGCGCGGTCGCCTGGTCGATGCCATGGCCGACAGCCAAGCCTATCTGCATGGCAAGAAATACGCGATCTACGGCGATCCGGATTTCGTGTACGGCATGGCCCGCTTCATCCTGGAAACGGGCGGCGAGCCGACCCATTGCCTGGCCACCAATGGTTCAGCTGCGTGGGGAGCCGAGATGAAGGAACTCTTCGCCTCCACGCCCTTCGGCAAGGATTGCCAGGTCTGGCCGGGCAAGGATCTGTGGGCCATGCGCTCGCTGCTCTTCACCGAGCCGGTCGATCTCCTGATCGGCAGTTCCTATGGCAAATATCTGGAGCGGGATACCGGCACGCCGCTCTTGCGCCTGACCTTTCCGATCTTCGACCGCCATCACCATCACCGCTTCCCGGTCATGGGCTACCAGGGCGGCCTGCGGGTTCTGACGACGATCCTCGACAAGTTCTTCGACGTCTACGACCAGCAGACGATCGTACCGTCGAAGACCGACTATTCCTTCGACCTGACGCGCTGACCTTATCCGGCCCCCGCGCGCCGGGGGCCGGTTCCCAACGGTTTCAACTTCACGGTGGAGACAGATGCGATGTCCGAATTGAAGGCAAAAATCGAGGACGTGTTCAACGAGCCCGGTTGCGACAAGAACCAGGGCAAGGACGCCAAGTCCCGTAAGAAGGGTTGTTCCAAGCCGCTGACGCCGGGGGCTGCTGCCGGTGGCTGCGCCTTCGACGGCGCCAAGATCGTGCTGCAGCCCGTGACCGACGTGGCCCATCTGATCCATGCGCCGCTCGCCTGCGAGGGCAATAGTTGGGACAACCGAGGTGCCGCCTCTTCGGGTCCGAGCCTCTGGCGCACCAGTTTCACCACCGACCTTACCGAACTCGACATCGTCATGGGGCAGGGCGAGCGCAAGCTGTTCAGGGCGATCCGTGAGATTGCCGAGCGATATGGGCCGCCGGCGATCTTCGTCTATTCCACCTGCGTGACCGCGCTGATCGGCGACGATATCGAAGCCGTCTGCCGTCGCGCGGCGGAAAAGTTCGGGCTTCCCGTGGTCCCGGTCAACGCGCCGGGCTTCGTCGGGTCAAAAAACCTCGGCAACAAGCTCGCCGGCGAGGCGCTGCTCGACCATGTGATCGGCACCGAGGAGCCGGACGACGTCACGCCCTATGACGTCAACATTCTCGGTGAGTTCAACCTGTCCGGCGAATTCTGGATGGTGAAGCCGCTGCTCGAAAAGCTCGGCATGCGCATTCGCGCCTGCATCCCCGGCGACGCGCGATACCATGATGTCGCCACCGCCCACCGCGCCCGGGCGACGATGATGGTCTGTTCCACAGCCCTCATCAATCTGGCCCGCAAGATGGAGGAACGCTTCGGCATCCCCTATTTCGAAGGCTCGTTCTACGGGATCTGGGATACCTCCGAGGCGCTCCGGGAACTTGCCCGCCTGCTCGTACAACAAGGAGCGCCCCCTGAGCTCCTTGAGCGGACGGATTCCCTAATCGAGGAGGAGGAGGCCACCGCCTGGGCCGCGCTCGAGGGATTCCGTCCGCGTCTTGAAGGCAAGCGCGTGTTGCTCAACACCGGCGGCGTGAAGTCGTGGTCGGTGGTCCATGCACTGCAGGAAATCGGCATCGAGATCGTCGGCACCTCGGTCAAGAAATCGACGCCCGAGGACAAGGAGCGCATCAAGCAGATCCTCAAAGACGAGAACCACATGTTCGACTCGATGGCGCCGCGCGACCTCTACGCCATGCTGGCCGAGCACAAGGCCGATATCATGCTGTCGGGTGGCCGCACCCAGTTCATCGCGCTGAAAGCCAAGATGCCCTGGCTCGATATCAACCAGGAACGCCACCATCCCTATGCCGGCTATGACGGCATGGTGGAACTCGTCCGACAGATCGACATCGCCATCCACAATCCGGTCTGGCAGACGGTGCGCCAACCCTGTCCCTGGGACAGAGACGGCAATCCGGCCGCAATCGCCGCGGTTGTGTCTCCGCCTACCGATGAGGTCGCGCTGCCGGCACCAAACCATGCCTTCCGAAAATTCACCTCCACCACCGCCGACGACATGGGAGAATGCTGATGGCCCGCGTATTGCACCAGACCAAATCCGCGGCGGTCAATCCGCTCAAATCCTCGCAGCCGCTGGGCGCCGCCTTCGCCTATCTCGGCGTCGATGGCGCCATGCCGCTGTTTCACGGCAGCCAGGGCTGCACCTCCTTTGCGCTGGTGCTGTTCGTGCGCCATTTCAAGGAAACCATCCCCCTGCAGACCACCGCCATGGACGAGGTGGCGACCATTCTCGGCGGCGCCGACCACCTGGAAGAGGCGATCCTCAACCTGAAGACCCGCACCAAGCCGTCGCTGATCGGCATCTGCACCACCGCGCTGGTGGAAACGCGCGGCGAGGACTTCGCCGGCGATGTCGCCGCGATCAAGATGCGCCGCGCCGAAGACCTGGCCGGCACCGAAGTCGTGCTGTCGACCACGCCGGATTTCGATGGCGCGATCGAGGAGGGCTGGGCCAAGGCCGTCACCTCGATGATCGATGGCGTGACGATCGCGGGCGAACGGGCGCGTGATCCGAAAAAGGTGGCGATCCTGCCCGGCTGGCACCTGACGGTGGCCGATATCGAGCATATTCGCGAAACGGTGGAAAGTTTCGGCCTGACACCGGTCATCCTGCCGGATGTCTCCGGTTCGCTCGACGGCACCGTACCGGAGCGCTGGATCCCGACCACCTATGGCGGGACGAAGGTCGAGGACATCCGCGATCTCGGAACCTGCTTCCAGGCAATCGCCATCGGCGAGCACATGCGCGGACCGGCGGAGGCCTTGCAGGCGAGAACCGGCGTGCCCTATGCGCTGTTCCAGCAGCTCTCGGGCATGAAGGCGATCGATCGCTTCATCACCATGCTGGCGATGATTTCCGGCAATCCGGTGCCGGCCAAGGTCCGCCGCCGACGGGTCCAGTTGCAGGATGCGCTGCTGGACGGCCATTTTCACTTCGGTGGCAAGCGGATCGCTGTTGCCGCCGAGCCGGACCATCTCTATCAGCTCTCGACCTTCTTCACCGGTCTCGGCGCCGAGATCACGGCGGCGGTCACCACCACCGGCACCAGCCGCATCCTGTCGAAGGTCCAGTCCGAGGTGGTTCAGGTCGGCGACCTCGCCGATCTGGAGGCCATGGCAAAAAGCGCCGATCTCATCGTCACCCATTCGCATGGCCGGCAGGCCGCCGAACGCCTCGGCGTGCCGCTGATGCGCGTCGGCTTCCCGATCTTCGACCGGCTCGGCAGCCAGCACAGACTGACCGTTCTCTACGAAGGAGCCCGCGCCCTGATCTTCGAGGCGGCCAATATATTCCAGGCCAACCAGCACCAACCGACGCCTGAAGGGCTCAATCCTTTCCGCAACAGGGAGACCGACAATGACAGCTGTCCGACGTCTTTCACTCGTCACTGACGAGGGTCAGGCACCTGCGCCCGAACGCCCCAAGGGGGCATTGCGCATCGCGATTGCGACGCAGGACATGAAGGGGCTGAATGCCCATTTCGGGTCGGCAAAGCTGTTTGCGGTCTATGACGTGACGCCCGAAAGCTGGAATTTCGTCGAGGCGGTCGGCTTCGGCGATGTGTCCGACGAGAGCGGCAAGCACAAGACCGAGGGCGACGATCGGATCACGCCGAAGGTCGAGGCGCTCAAGGGGTGCCACCTGTTGTTCTGCCTGGCGATCGGCGGCCCGTCCGCCGCCAAGGTCGTCTCGGCGAAGATCCACCCGATCAAGGTGCCCCAGCCCTCTTCGATCGACGAAGTGCTGGGCCGCACCCAGACCATGCTCAAGACGGCGCCGCCGCCCTGGCTGCGCAAGGTGCTGGCCGAGGCCGGCGTTTCCGCCACCAAGCCGTCCTTCGACGACGAAGATTGAAAAAGGAGACTGCCCATGACCCCGACTGCCGTTCTCGAAAAGACCGTCGTCTCCGACGACGACGCCATGGCGACGCCGTTCATGAAATGCCTGGTCAGGCTGATGCGCGCGCAGGATACCTATGACGCCTGGGAGGGGCGCTCGGATGCCTCCATCCTCACCGACTTCATCGTGACGAAGGAGCAGCGCCGGGAGATTCCGATCATCGGCGATCCCGACCCGGATGTGCTGTGGCGGCTGGAGATATTCTATTCAGCGGTCGGCCTCGCGATCGAGCAGGAGACCGGAATCATGGCCTCGCCGATGATGAAGATGAGCCATGAGGGATTTGGCCGCGTGCTGCTGACGACCGGCCGCCTCGTCGTCGTGCTGAAGACCCTGCGCGACGTGCACCGCTTCGGTTTCGAAAACCTCTCCAAGCTTGCCGAGGCCGGCAACAAGTTGGTGCAGGACGCGGTCGAAATGGTCGGGAAATTCCCGGACGTGGCGAAATACTGAAGGCGGGAGGTGGCGATGTCGGAACTCGAAGAGCTGCAGAAGAAGGTCCGCAAGCTCAACTCTCGCGCCGGAAACGCGAAGATGGAACTGCACGATCTGGCCGAGGACCTGCCGATCAACTGGGCGGAAATCATCACGGTCGCCGAAAAGACCTATGTCGTCTTTGCCGAACTCGAGGCGGCGAAGGCCGAGCTCGCGGCGATGGAGGGCGCCTGATGTCCGGCCCCTTTGCCAGCCGTGATGGTTCGAGCTGGATGCCGGACTATCTGACGGCCATTGATGGCAAGACCTGCATCGGCTGCGGCCGGTGCTTCAAGGTCTGCTCGCGCGGCGTCATGCATCTCTATGGCGTCGATGACGAGGGCGAGATCCTCGGCCTTTGCGCCGAGGGTGAAGACGATGATTTCGACGGCGAGCTGAACCGCATGATCATGGTCGTCGACCAGGCCGGCGCCTGTATCGGCTGCGGCGCCTGCGCTCGTGTGTGTCCGAAGAATTGCCAGACCCATGTGGCGGCGAGCCAGCTTGTCGCCGCGTAACGTGGGCCTCGGATCAGCCGCCTGAAAGGAGGTCACGCCATGTTCGCCGAACACTATGCCAGCCTGATCGCCGGCCAATGGCCCGCGATCGACCCGGAAACCGCCTTCGACCAGCATGTGCTGGCCTGCGTCTTGTCTCTCGCGCGCGATGAAGTGCTTGCCGGCCGCTACACATTGACCGAAGCCACCGGCCTTGAACCTCGGAGCCTCCTGCGGTTGACCGCGATCAGCTTTCCCGTCGCATCGTTCGATCATTTCGATCTTGACCCGGCAGGCAAGGAGCCCGAGCGGACGCAGGAGGAAGAGCTACTTTATGCCTTGTTGCTGCAGCATGCAGATCGCGGTCTCGACAAGAGCGCCTATTTCGCCCGTATTCTCGCAAGGCGTGCCATGCGGGACGATCACCTCTGGCAGGATCTCGGGCTCTTCGAAAGGGCCGAGTTGACGCGCCTCTTGAGCCGTCATTTCCCGGCCCTTGCCCAAGGCAATACCGAAAACATGAAGTGGAAGAAGTATTTCTATCGCAAGCTCTGCGAGGCCGAAGGGTTTTCGCTCTGCACTGCGCCAAGCTGTCGAGACTGCACAGACTTCACGTCCTGTTTCGGGGAGGAGACGGGCGAGAGCCGACTGGCACTGCTGAAGAATGGGGTCGTCGCTGCGGGCTAAGCTCCCGCCACCGGTCGCATGGCATTCACCAAGGCAAAACCGACGTTTGACCAACCAGTGCCTCCCTGCAAGTAGTCCTTGCATTGTCTTTCGGCAGGTTGTTCTCACATCAATCCGGAACTGTGGGAGTTGTGGTCCGGATCGTCAAGATTGCAGTAGTTACGGAGTTGATCAACTTTGGAGGCAAGATCTGACCCTACATCGCTCTCGTCACATCACGTTTGATTCATCAATCATCGGATCTGCTCTAGCGGCCGAGCGGAATCGCATCCTCCATGTTCTTGATGAAAGTGCTGCTGCGGTGCAGTTGGATCGCCTCAGTCAAAATATTGCCCGGCTCGACGCCATTGACCTGGATGCCGTAGGACGAGAATTCCAACGCAGCCGACCGGATAAATCCGTTGATACCGGCCTTGCTGGCATCGTAGTGGCCATGGCCACGACGATGCCTGACGATCTTCGGTTCCGCAATAGAACAGCTTAGTAGGGGGACGCGTCTTAACAAGGCAGCGGTTGAGATTCGTAAGTTCCATAATTAAGCCTATCTCTCAATATTGCTTTGGAGAGGTTCGAAAGCTTCGCGTTAGTACAAGTCTCTGTGGGCTCAGGGCCCCGCAACCAGTTCAAACATAAAAGTCTAACCGCTCCCATCCAGGGGGCGGTTTTTGCGTTTCTGGCCTTCGCTTTCCCTGCCTCTGCCCAGGTCGACGTCTCGATCCTCAGGACCTCGCAGGATCGTCGGACGCACAACAAGGGCGCCGGCTGCGCCGGCGCCCTTATGGGCTTTACGACAGGTGGTGAGGTTTGGTCAGTCCGTAGACAGGTGTGTCAATGCCAACCTGGCGGGCTTTCAGCTGAAGCGACAGATACTGCGAATAGTGGCGCGACTGGTGCAGGTTGCCGCCGTGGAACCACAGGGCTTCCTGTTGCGTCGGTTTCCACATGTTGCGCTGTTCGCCCTCCCAGGGGCCCGGGTCCTTGGTCGTGTTGGAGCCGAGACCCCAGCATTTTCCGACCTTGTCGGCCACTTCTCGCGAGATGAGATCGGCCGCCCAGCCGTTCATCGAGCCGTAGCCGGTGGCGTAGACCACGAGATCGGCGGGCAGTTCCGTGCCGTCCTTCAGCACCACGGCGTTTTCCGTCAAATGCGAGACGTCGACGCCGGATTTCAGCTTGATCGAACCGTCGATGACCAGGTCGCAGGCCCCGACATCGATGTAATAACCCGAACCGCGGCGCAGATATTTCATGAAGAGACCGGAATCGTCGTCGCCGAAATCCAGCATGAAGCCGGCCTTTTCGAGCGCTGAATAGAAGTCCGCGTCCTTTTCACGGATCTTGTCGTAAATCGGGATCTGAAACTCGTGCATGATCCGGTAGGGCAGGGAGGCGAAGATCAGATCGGCCTTGCGCGTCGTCATGCCGCCCTGGACTGCCCGCTCGGAATAGAGATCGCCGAGGCCGATCTCCATCAGCGAATCCGACTTGACGATATGGGTGGAGGAGCGCTGCAGCATGGTGACGTCGGCGCCGGCCTCCCAGAGTGCCGCGCAGATATCGTGGGCGGAGTTGTTGGAGCCGATCACCACGACCTTTTTGCCGGCATAGGCATCCGGGCCGGGATGCTGCGAGGAATGCTGCTGCTCGCCCTTGAAGACATCCTGGCCTGCGAATTTCGGCACATTGGCCTTGCCGGACATGCCGGTCGCCAGCACCAGTTGCTTCGGCCGCAGCACCACCTCCTTGCCGGCATGCTCGACGGTGACCGTCCATTCGCCGGTCGTCTCGTCATACTGCGCCGACTTGGCCGTGGTGGAGCCCCAATAGTTCAGCTCCATGACCTTGGTGTACATTTCCAGCCAGTCGCCGACCTTGTCCTTCGGGGTGAAGACGGGCCAGTTTTCCGGGAAGGGAATGTAGGGCAGGTGGTCGTACCAGATGGGGTCGTGCAGGCAGAGCGACTTGTAGCGCTTGCGCCAGCTGTCGCCGGGGCGCTCGTTCTTCTCGATGATGATCGTCGGCACGCCGAGCTGGCGAAGGCGCGCGCCGAGCGCGATGCCGCCCTGGCCGCCGCCGATGATGACGACTTCGGGCTGGACCGAATAGCCCAGTTCTGCGGCCTCGATCTCGCGCTTTTCCTTCCAGGTCTTGCGATCCCGGTCATGGCCGTGTTCGGCCCCCATCGGACGGCGAAATCCCTTGGGCTCCTCGTGGCCCTTCAGCTCCGTCATGGTGGTGAGCAGCGTCCAGATCAGGCCGTCCTTCAGGCGGATATGGCCATAGCCGCGCGCGACCCCCGTCTCGAATTCGAACCAGCCGTCGGTGACGCCGCCGGCCTCCGAGGCGGCCTCCTTCGTGTCCTGCACAAAGTTCGAGGGCCTTGCGGCGGCAAGCTGGCTGGTGAGCATGTCGCGGATCTGCTCATGGCCTTCGAGCGTCTTCAGGTTCCAGGTGAAAGTCACCAGGTCGCGCCAGTGGCAATCGGCCTGAAACAGGTTGACGGCGGCGTCGATGTCGCCGCTCGCAAGCGCTTGGCCGAGCTTTGAAAGCATCGTGTCGATCTTGGTTCCGGGGCTGATATCAAGCATTTCTTCTCCTCCATGGATGCTTGGGGGTGGTCATGGAACGCCCGTATGGGGCGTTCCGCAAAGCGTCAAAGCCTCCGCCGGCCGGGCTCCTCTCCCGGGACAGGCGTTGGCCAGGATGCTTATTTCGAAAGATCGATCAGGATCTTCAGATGGGTGCCGGCCGGATCGAGCAGGGCGTCGAAGCCCTCCTTCACCGCCGTGTCGAGCGTGATGCGCTTGGTGACGATCTTGGTCGCCGGCAGCAGGCCCGAGGCGATCAGACGGATGACGCGCGGCCAGTAATGCGTTGGATAGGCCCAGGAGCCCTTGACCTCGAGGTCGCGGAACGTCACCTGGAACCAATCGATCGGATTTTCGTGCGGGTGCAGCCCGGTCTGGACGACCACGCCCTGTTTGCGCACGGCATCGACGCAGGCCTTCAGCGCATGTTCGTTGCCCACGCATTCGATCGCCACGTCGCAGCCGACCTGTCCCTCCGTCTGCGAGCGGACGACATCGCCGACATTGTCGCGCTTCGGGTTGATCGTGATGACGTCGGGCAGCACGCTTCTGGCAAGCTCGAGCCGGGCATCATTGAGATCGGAGACGAAGAGCTGGGCGGCGCCGGCCGCGCGGGCGGCGAGCAGGGTCAGCATGCCGATCGGCCCGGCGCCCGTCACCAGAACGCTGTTGCCGGCGGTGACGCCGCCGCGATCGCAGGCATAGACGGCAACGGCCGTCGGTTCGACGAGTGCGGCCTCCTCGTCGGTCATCTCGTCCGGGATTTTCTGGACATTGTATTCGTTGACAAGAGCGGCTTCCGCCATGCCGCCGCCATCCCAGCTTAGTCCGACAAGGGCCAGCTGCGTGCTCAGATGGAAAAGGCCGCGATCGGCGAAGTAGTCGCCCGATCGCGGCATGACGAGCGGCTGGATCGAGACGCGATCGCCGACAGCAACAGACGTCACGCCCTCGCCAACGGCCTCGACGACGCCGCCGAATTCATGGCCGAGGACCTGCGGGCCATGCGCGCCGGTGAAGGGATGCGGCTCCTTGGGGATGAAGATCGGGCCGTAGCTGTATTCGTGAAGATCGGTTCCGCAGATGCCGACGAAGCGGTTGCGCACAAGAACCTGCCCCGGCCCCGGCTGCTTCGGCTCGGGGATGTCGTCGAGCCGCAGGTCCTTGGCTGCGTGAAATCTGAGTGCGCGCATGTTTCCTCCATTGGCTGCTGTTGCTGCCAAGAGAGCAGCAACGCGCATGCCAGCGGGGCGCGCCGCCGCGAAAGGTTGAAATCACTCAGCTTTCAGTGATGACGCCGGCGTGATACGCCACAGCTGTGGCGCAACAGGTGTGGCAGATGCCGCAGTGTGGCGCTCAATGAGGACGGTCCAGGCGAAACCGTCTCATGCGGCGATGCAAGGTCGTGCGATCGATGCCGAGCCGGCGAGCAGCCTCAGAGACATTGCCCTTGCAGGCGACAAGCACTGCCCTGAGGTCGGCTTCGGGGCTGTCGTCGCTGAGGATAGACGACATGCCCGACAGTTGGTCCGGCAGGTCCGCCACCTCGACCAGGCCGTCGTCACAGAGCGCTGCGGCAAAGGCGATGGCATTGTCCAGCTCGCGGATATTGCCCGGCCAGGCATAGTTGAGAACCAGCCGTCTTGCGGCGCTTGAAAGCCTGAGCGGTCGGGCCGCCGTTCCATGCTTTTCGAGTAGCCGTTCGAGCAGCCAGGGCAGGTCCTCGCGCTGGCAAAGCGGCGGCAGGGAAAGCACGGCGGCGTTCAGCCGGTAATAGAGGTCTTGGCGGAACGCGCCGGCCGCGACCATGTCGACCAGCGACCGATGCGACGCCGAAATGATACGGAAATCAACCCTGCGCGGGACCGTGCCGCCTACGGGCAGGACCTCGCCTTCGGCCAAAACCCTGAGCAAGCGACTTTGCGCAGAATAGGGCATGTCGCCGATTTCGTCGAGGAACAGCGTTCCGCCCTGCGCTTCCTCGACCAGCCCTTTCCGCCCCTTGGCGAGCGCGCCGGTAAAGGCTCCCGGCGCATGGCCGAACAATTCGCTCTCGATGAGCTGTTCGGGGATGGCCGCGCAATTGACCGCAACGAAGCGGCCGGAAAGCCCACTCACCTCGTGAACGATGCGAGCCAGATATTCCTTGCCGGTTCCGGTCTCACCCTGAAGCAGGATCGGCAGTCCGCTCGGCGCAAGCTTTGTCACCTTGCGCCTGAGGTTGTCGACTGCCGGAACGTTACCGCCCAGCCTGTTCATGGCCGGCGGTTGCCGGGACGGGCGTGCAAGCGGCACGCCGACCGTGCGCTGCTGCGGCTCGATGGCATGGGCAAAGAGCATCGACCCGTCGCGCACGGCAATCCGCCGGTCTTGCGGCAGGCTGGCGCGGGTGAGGGAGGCGAGTTCGTCGAGGCCTGCTTCGAAAAAGTCGGTGACCAGTTGGCCGATCAGAAGTTCGGGCCTGCGCCAGTCGAGCCCGCGCGAGGCGGCAAGAAGCCGCGCGCCGCCATGGGTCATGCCGGTAATGTGGCCCCCGCCGTCGGCGGAAATCGCCGCTTCCGGGTCGACGTCGAGGAACTCCGGGGCGCCGGCAAAGCGCAGCACCAGATCGTGGCGGCTGTTCGCCATGAGGTTGGCGAGCTCGATGCGCCGCACGGTGGAAGAGACGAGATGGCGCGCCATGTTCTGGCTCGCCTTCAGGATCGGCGAGCTCAGGAGCGAGATGTCGAGGACGGCCGCCAAGGCTCCTTGCGTGTCGTAGATCGGCGCGGCGGTGCAGGAGAGCGGCGTATGGGTGATGTCGAAGTGATCGGTTTGATGGATGGTCAGCGCCTCGCCGGTGGCGATGCAGGCGCCAACGGCGCAGGTGCCGGCGCGGGGCTCGGCCCATTCGGAGCCGAGATAGAGGCCTGCCTTGCGCAGGTTGTTGTTGAAGGAGGGATCGCCCAGGAATTCGACGGTGACGCCCTGACGGTCGGAGAGCAGGAGAACGTAGTTCTGCTCGGCAACCTGGCGGTAGAGCCGCTCCAGACCTGAGCGGGCGATGTGCACGAGGTCTTCCGCCTGCTGGCGATGTTCGCGCAGCCGCGTTTGCGAGACGATGACCGCCTCGCGCGCCTTTGCCGGATCGAGCTGATAGGTCTCCAGGCATCGCCGCCAGGATTCCACGACAATGGCGTCGCGTCCCGTATTGCTTCCCCGTCCGACGCGCTCGATTTCCTTAACGTGATCCGCAAAACCCATCAAATCACCGGCTCTTGAGGGCCGCCTCCCGTGATCGTCCAAGCGATCATAGCCGCAATTGCCCGGGGTGCCTAATCCTTCGGCGCATTTCGACCTTCATCCGTCACGCTTGTGAGATGCAGGCCGCCATTCGCGATGAAAAATGGGCCAGCTCGCGCGAGGGCTCTGTTGGACGAGCCCGGACCGGCCAGTATGGGAAGGCGATGGACGCTTTGATCCGCACCTGCGGCCCGCCGTCCTTCGTCATCGGTTCGCGTCCTTATCCCGGCGTACCGGACGAGAAAAGGCTCAAGGAAGCCATCGCGATGGCGCGGGGCTGAACGACCGCGCCGGGCGGACCAGCGGATCGACCTTTGGCGACAGCTAACGCGTCCGCGTGTCGATCAAATGCCGCTTCTGCCGGCTTGACTCTGTGTTTGTAATGATAAAAAACATTCGGGAGTGGAGGACGCCATGACAACCAGCCTGCCGATCACGCCCATCCTGCAATTCGGCACCAGCCGGTTCCTGCAGGCTCATGCCGACCTGTTCCTGTCCGAGGCGCTGGCGCAGGGCAGGGCGCTTGGCCCGGTCACGGTAGTGCAATCCTCGGGCGATGCCGGGCGGCGCGGGCGGTTGGCGGCGCTCGCGGCGCAGGACGGGTTCGCGGTGCGGGTGCAGGGACTGGAGGACGGGCAGACGGTGTCGTTCGAGACCCGCGTCACGTCGATCCGCCGGGCGCTGACAACGGCCGAGGATTGGTCCGAGATCTGCCGGATCGCGGCTGAAGAGGCCGAAATCGTCCTGTCGAACACCAGCGAGTCCGGCTGGACCGTGCAGCCCGCCGACAGCGGTCCGGAGTTTGACCAGGCCATGTCTTATCCTGCCAAGCTGACCCAGCTTCTGCGCGCGCGTTTCCGCGCCGGAGGGCGCCCCGTGCAAGTGATGCCGACCGAACTGATCGCCCGCAATGGCGAGACGCTGCGCGCCCGTGTGCTGGCGCTTGCCGCGCCACTGGACCCCGGCCTTGCCGACTGGATTGGCCGCGAGGTGCGTTTCGTCAATTCCCTGGTGGACCGCATCGTTTCGGCCCCACTGGAGCCGGCGGGTGCAGTGGCCGAACCCTATGCGCTGTGGGCGATCGAGGACTGCCCGGGGTTGGTGCTGCCCTGTCGTCACCCGGCGGTGCAGGTGGTGGCCGACCTTGACCGGATCGAGAAACTCAAACTGCATATCCTCAACCTCGGCCATACCTGGCTGGTGGCCGATTGGCAGGCGCGGGGCGGGGCGGAAACCTTCGTGCGCGAGCTGATGGCCGACCCTGCGATCCGCGCCCGGCTGCTGGCGCTCTACACGCATGAGGTCCTGCCCGGCTTTGCCGCCCGGGGCTTTGCCGAGGCGCCGGCCTATGTCGCGGCTACCCTCGACCGCTTTGCCAATCCCTTTCTCGACCACAGGCTGTCCGACATCGCCCAGAACCACGCCGAAAAGGTCAGCCGCCGGATCGGAGCTTTCCTGCGCTGGTCGGGAAGCGACTGCCCGCAACTGCAGGCACTGGCAGGGCACAGCCCCCAGCCTACCCCAGGTGATTGACCCGCAGCGAGGCGAGCAGGGTTTCCTTCGAGGTCGCCAGATGGGCCTGGACCGCTGCCTGCGCGGCGTCGGCATCGCGTGAGCGCATCGCTGCGATGATGCGGAGATGCTCGTTTACGGCGGCCTTGTTGCGGTCGCGCTCACGCTGTTTATCCCATTGATAGTGATAGTGAAAAATCAGCGAGATAACCTTTTGGAAGTCGGCCACGAAACGGTTTTTCACCACGGCGTTGATGGTGGCGTGGAACTTTTCGTCCAGGCGTGAGAAGTCGCGGAAGTCCGTGTCGATGCGGTCCAGGAGCTGCAGGTGCTCGCTCTCCAGCGCGTCAAGGGCGGCCCAGACGGGGTGGGTTTCGGGTAAGGCGCTGACGGTGCGGGCGGCATTGACCTCAAGCAGGGTGCGGAACTCGGACAGTTCCACCGCATAGTCGCCGGTGAAGCCCAGAAGCCGCCAGCCGCCGCGCGGGCGCCGCTCGACCAGGCCGAAATGATCCAGGCTGGCGAGAAATTCCTGCAACAGATGGGGCGGAACCGAGAACTGCTTGGCCAATTGCGCCACGTTCAGCGGTGTGCCGGCGGGAACGTCAAAGCGCAGCACCCAGTCCAGAAACCGCCCCTCCAGCTCTCGCAACGAGATGTATTCCTCGCGCTCGGGGAGGCGGTCGGCCTCGGTCGTGGCCCGCAACAGCGATTTTTCGCGCCCGTCCAGCCCGATGATTCCTTCTTCGGCCAGCCGTTTCAGCACGCCGCGCACCACGGTTCGGCTGACCTTCAGCGCCTTGGCCAGCTTCAGCTCGGACGGCAGCGGCTCGCCGGGGGACTGACCGGCCAGTTGATCCACCGTCTGATTATAGGCAGCGCGAAATCGGACATCGGTGCGGGCCATGGCGTCCTGTTCTTTTGTTTTAATCTATTAAAAACAATTTACATGTCGCGCATCCGCCGTCTAGTGTTCTTTATGATAAAAGTCCAAAGGCGAGGGGAGGCGCTGGAATGGCCGAGATGATGCTCTGCGGCACCTGCATTACGCCGGGTCGCTTCGAACTGGTGGCGGCACCCGTGCCGCAGACGGCGCCTGACGGCTGGGTGCTGGTCGATATCGCGGCGGCGGGGCTTTGCGGCACCGACTACCATATCTTCACGGGCAAGCAGCCCTATCTGAGCTATCCCCGGGTCATCGGTCACGAGCTTTCGGGCCGCGTGGCCGTCGCGGCCGCCGGTTGGGACCGTGGCGTGCCCGTGGTGATCAACCCCTATATCTCGTGCGGTCATTGCCGGGCCTGCCTGCGCGGCAAACCCAATTGCTGCACCCGGATCGAGGTGCTGGGCGTGCATCGCGACGGCGGCATGTGCGCCCGTATCGCGGTTCCGGCCTCCAATCTCTATCCAGCGGGCGACCTGCCGCTCGAAGCGGCGGCGATGGTCGAGTTTCTGGCCATCGGCGCGCACGCGGTGCGACGCGGCGAGGTCATGGCGGGCGACCGGGTCCTGGTGACCGGGGCGGGGCCGATCGGTCTTGGCGCGGCGCTTTTCGCCCGAATGCGCGGTGCCGAGGTGCATCTGCTGGACACCACGCCCGCCCGTCTGGAGCAGGCCGCGGCATTTGGCTTCGAGCATCTGCATTCGGCCCTTGGCCCCGACCATGCCGAAGGCTTCGACGTCGTCTTCGACGCGACCGGCCATGCCGGCGCGATGGAGGCTGGCTTTGCCCATGTCGCCCACGGCGGCTCCTATGTCCTCATTTCGGTCGTGCAGGATCGCATCACCTTTTCCGACCCCGAGTTTCACAAGCGCGAAGCGCGGCTGATCGGCTCGCGCAATGCCACGGCGGAAGACTTCGAAGTGGTGATGGCGGCGTTGCGCTCCGGCGCGGTGCGGGCCGATGCGCTGCTTTCGGAGCGGATTGCGCTGGCCGACGTGCCGGGACGACTGCCGGAGCTGGCGGCCGATCGGGGCCGCCTGATCAAGGCCATCGTCATCCTGGGCACCGGGCCATGACCGAAGTCATCCGCATGAGCGCCATCGAAAAGCGCTTCCCCGGGGTTCACGCCCTGCGCGCGGCGCGGTTCGATCTGATGGCCGGCGAGGTTCATGCCCTGATGGGGGAGAACGGGGCGGGCAAATCGACGCTGATGAAGATCCTGTCCGGCATCTATGCGCCCGACAGCGGCAGCATCAACGTCAACGGTGCAGAGGTGCGCATCGCCGGACCCCGCGCGGCGCAGGCGCAGGGCATCGGCATCATCCACCAGGAACTGGCGCTGATGCCCGACCTGACGGTTGCGCAGAACATCTTCATCGGCCGCGAACCGCGCAGCCGCTGGGGCGTGCTGGACGAGGCGCAACTGAACCGCGATGCCGAGGCGATCTTTGCCGCAATGAAGGTGCCGCTTGATCCGCGGGCCGAGGTGCGCAGCCTGACGATCGCCAAGCAGCAGATGGTGGAAATCGCCAAGGCGCTGTCGTTCCGCTCGCGCATCCTGATCATGGACGAACCCACCGCCGCCCTGAACGACGCGGAAACCGAGGAACTGTTCGCCATCATCCGGCAGCTGAAATCGGAAGGCGTGGCACTGGTCTACATCAGCCACAAGATGGACGAGATCCGCCGCATCTCGGACCGGGTGACGGTCATGCGTGACGGCGCCTATGTCGGCACCGTGGCGGCCGCTGAAACGCCGATCGAGACCATCATTTCCATGATGGTGGGCCGCGAACTCGATCAGTCCTCCGCCGAGATTCCCGACCTGTCCGCGGCGCCTGTGGCGCTCGCCGTCAACGGGCTGCGGCGCGGGCGGCTGGTGCGCGATGTCAGTTTCGATCTGCGCAAGGGCGAGATCCTCGGCTTTGCCGGGCTGATGGGCGCGGGCCGCACCGAGGTGGCCCGCGTCATCTTCGGCGCCGATCCGCGCGAGGCAGGCGAGATCGTGGTTCACGGTCGGCACTGCCCGATCCGCAGCCCCCGCGATGCGGTGGCGGCGGGCATTGGCTACCTGTCCGAGGACCGCAAGCATTTCGGGCTGGCGCTCGGCATCGACGTGCGCGGCAACATCGCGCTGACCTCGCTCGAGCGGTTCTCGGATAGCTTCCTTCGGGTGGACGAACCGGCGCTCGCCCGGGTGGCCGCCGACTATATCCAAAGCCTTGCCATCCGCACCCCGTCGGACCGGCAGGAGGTTCGGCTTTTGTCGGGCGGCAACCAGCAGAAGGTGGTCATCGCCAAATGGCTGCTGCGCGACTGTGACATCCTGATCTTCGACGAGCCGACGCGCGGCATCGATGTCGGGGCCAAGGCCGAGATCTACCGTCTGCTGCAAAGCCTGGCGGCAGCGGGCAAGGCCATCATCGTCATTTCCTCGGAACTGCCCGAGGTGCTGCGCCTGTCGCATCGCATCGCCGTGATGTGCGAGGGGCGGCTGACCGGCATCCTGCCCGGCGGCCCTGCCACCAGCCAGCAAGAAATCATGCGCCTGGCGACCCAGCGCGACACGATATCCGAAGGAGCATCCGCATGACCGCAACCCTCGCCGCCAAGCCTCGCCTGATGGGTTCGGGAGCGCAACAGAAGGTTCTGGCCTTCGCCAGCCTGATCGCGCTCCTGGTATTCTTCTCGCTGGCTTCGCCCAACTTCCTGCAGACCGCCAACATCCTGGCCATCCTGCAGGCCACCAGCGTCAACGGCGTGCTGGCCATTGCCGCGACGCTGGTCATCATCACCGGCGGTATCGACCTGTCTGTCGGCACGCTGATGACGTTCACCGCCGTGATCGCCGGGGTGGTCCTGACCATGTGGGGGCTCGCGATGCCGCTCGGCATCGTCGCCGCCATCGCTGCCGGGGCGGCCTGCGGCTTCATTTCGGGCTCGCTGATTGCTCGTATGAAGATCCCGCCCTTCATCGCCACGCTGGGCATGATGCTGATCCTCAAGGGCCTGTCGCTCGTAATTTCGGGGACCAAGCCGATCTATTTCAACGACACGCCGAGCTTTCCGCTGCTCTCGACCGGATCGCTGATCGGGGCCGTGGTGCCCGGTCTGCCGGTGCCTAACGGAGTGTTGGTGCTCTTCATCCTGGCGCTGGCGATTTCGTGGGTGCTGAACCGCACGACGCTCGGACGCTATTGCTTTGCGCTGGGGTCGAACGAGGAGGCGGTGCGGCTTTCGGGCGTGAATGCCGATGGCTGGAAGGTGGCGATCTATGCGCTGGCCGGCGGCATCTGCGGCATAGCCGGGCTGCTGATCGCCTCGCGGCTGAATTCGGCGCAGCCGGCTCTGGGGCTTGGCTATGAGCTGGACGCCATCGCCGCCGTGGTGATCGGGGGAACCTCGCTGGCCGGTGGGCGCGGCTCGATCCTCGGCACCATCATCGGCGCGCTGATCATGAGCGTGCTGCTCAACGGACTTCGTATCATGTCGGTGGCGCAGGAATGGCAGACCGTGGTTACGGGCGTCATCATCATCGCCGCCGTCTACGCGGACATGCTTCGCCGGCGGCGTGCCGGCTAACTGAAAGAGAACGGGCAACGTTCCGATATCCAACGTCAAAACCTCAAGGAGAACACTATGTTGAACAGAAGAGCGCTGATGGCTGCGCTTTGTGCAGGCAGCCTGATTGCATCCAGCGGCATGGCCCTGGCGCAGGACAAGCTTTACATTCCGCTGATCTCGAAAGGCTTCCAGCATCAGTTCTGGCAGGCCGTGAAGGCCGGTGCCGACAAGGCGGCGACCGAGTTCGGCGTGGAGGTCACGTTCGAGGGCCCCGATACCGAAGCTCAGGTCGACAAGCAGATGGACATGCTGGCTGCCGCCCTGGCCAAGAAGCCCGCCGCCATCGGCTTTGCCGCACTGGACAGCCAGGCGGCGACGCCGCTTCTGAAGCAGGCACAGGATGCGGGCATCCCGATCATCGCCTTCGACTCGGGCGTCGACAGCGATATTCCGGCCACCACCGTGACCACCAACAACCTCGCCGCTGCGGCGCTGGCCGCCGACAAGATGGCCGAGCTGATCGGCGGATCCGGCAAGGTGGCGCTCGTGGTGCATGACCAGACCTCGCGCACCGGCATCGACCGCCGCGATGGCTTCGTCAACCGCGTCAAGGAAGCCTATCCGAACATCGAAATCGTCGACATCCAGTACGGTGCCGGCGACCAATTGCAGTCGACCGAGATCACCAAGGCGATCCTGACCGCTCATTCCGACATCAAGGGCATTTTCGGTGCCAATGAGGGCTCGGCCATCGGTGTGCTGAACGCGGTGAAAGAGACCGGCAAGACCGGCGTCATCGTGATCGGCTATGACTCGGGCAAGCTGCAGAAGGATGCGATCCGTGCGGGCGAGATGGCCGGCGCGATCACCCAGAACCCTGTCGGCATCGGCTATGAAACCGTCAAGGCTGCAATCGCTGCGGTCAAGGGCGAGAAACTGGCCGGCACCGTCGATTCGGGCTTCGCCTGGTATGACAAGACCAACATCGACGCGCCGGAAATCGCAGCGGTCCTCTACGACTGAGGTCGGTCGAGGCCTGTCTGAAACCTGCCGGCCCCGCATGTCCGGGGCCGGTTCTTTTGACGAGGAAGAATAAGATGGAACTGGGTCTAAAGGGCAAGGTGGTGATTGTGACGGGTGGTGCCGCGGGCATCGGCGGTGCGATCTCCGAACTTCTGGCCGCCGAAGGGGCGGTGCCGGTGATCTTCGCCCGCCGCGCACCCGAGGCAGACTGGCTGGCGGGGCTCGGACCCGACGCCGGTTGGGTGCAGGTCGAGCTTTCCGACGACGACCAGTGTCTCGCTGCGGTCGACGAGGCCCGTGCACGGTTTGGCGCGATCTACGGACTCGTCAACAATGCGGGCGTCAATGACGGCGTGGGGATCGAGGCCGGACCGGCCGCCTTCCGCGCTTCGCTCGACCGCAACCTCATTCACTATTACACGCTGGTCCACCTCCTGGCCGAGGATCTGAAATCGCAGGCCGGGGCGATCGTCAACATCAGCTCGAAAACCGCCGTCACCGGCCAGGGCAACACCTCGGCCTATGTCGCGGCCAAGGCGGCGCAGCTTGGCCTGACGCGGGAATGGGCCGCTGCCTTCGCTCCCCATGGCGTGCGAGTCAACGCGGTGATCCCGGCCGAGGTTATGACACCGCTCTACGCCCGCTGGATCGAGACCTTCGAAGACCCTGCCGCAAAGCTTGCCGAGATCACGGCTCGCATTCCTCTGGGTCAGCGCATGACCGAGGCTGCGGAAATTGCCTCCATGGTGGTCTTTGCCCTGTCCGACCGGGCGCGGCATCTGACGGGCCAATGGCTGTTCGTCGATGGCGGTTATACCCATCTCGACCGGGCTCTCGCGGGAGTGGGCCAATGAAGCCGGATCACATCATCCTGTCCTCAGAAGACGACGTTGCGATTGCACTCGCCGACCTGCCGGCCGGGGCCGTCCTAGCGGGTGTCACGCTCACCTCGGCCGTGCCGCGCGGCCACAAGATCGCGCTTCGCGACCTTGCCGAAGGGACGGCGGTGCGCCGCTATGGCCAGATCATCGGCCAGGCCAGCCGCGCGATCGCCGCGGGCGAGCACGTGCATGTCCAGAACCTCGGCATGTCGCTGCACGCGCTGGATCACGACTTCGGCGCAGACCTGCGCTCCCTTCCGGTGCCGGCTGAAACCCGCACCTTCCAGGGCTATCGCCGTGCCGACGGGCGGGCCGGGACACGGAACTATCTGGGCGTTCTGACCTCGGTCAACTGCTCGGGCTCGGTGGCGCGCTTCATCGCGGAAGAGGCGGAAAAGACCGACTGGTTCCGCGCGCTGAAGAATGTCGACGGTATCGTGCCGATCGCACACAGTTCGGGCTGCGGCATGGCGGGTGACAACGAGGGCTACGAGACCCTGTTCCGCACCCTGCAGGGCTATGCGAAGAACCCCAATTTCGCCGGCATCCTGCTGGTCGGCCTGGGCTGCGAGGTGATGCAGATCCCCGCCCTTGTGGGCAAGGCCCGGCTGCGCGCCGACGGCCAGTTCAAGCACATGATCATCCAGGATCAGGGCGGTACCCGCCGGACGGTGGAACGCGGGGTCGAGGCGCTGCGTGAACTGGCCGAAGTGGCCGAAACCTGCCGTCGCGAACCGATACCCGTGTCCGAGCTGGTGATTGGCATGCAATGCGGCGGCTCGGACGGCTATTCCGGCATCACCGCCAATCCTGCGCTCGGCGTCGCATCGGATCTCCTGGTCGCCCATGGCGGTACGACGATCCTGTCGGAAACCTCGGAGATCTACGGCGCCGAACACCTGCTGACCCGCCGCGCCGTCAGCCGCGAGGTGGGTGAGAAACTGCTGGATCGCATCCGCTGGTGGGAGGATTACACCGCGCGCAACAAGGGCGAGATGAACAACAATCCCAGCCCCGGCAACAAGCGCGGCGGGTTGACGACGATCCTCGAGAAGAGCCTTGGGGCCGTGGCCAAGGGCGGCTCGGCGCCGCTGGCCGGCGTCTACCTGTTTGCCGAGCCGATCGATACCAAGGGCTTTGTGTTCATGGACAGCCCCGGCTACGACCCGTGCTCGGTTACCGGCCAGGTGGCGTCGGGTGCCAATCTGATCGTCTTCACCACCGGCCGCGGTTCGGTTTCGGGCTACAAGCCGGTGCCCTGCATCAAGGTTGCCACCAATTCCGAGATGTTCGTGCGCATGGAAGAGGATATGGACCTGAACACCGGCGACATCCTGGAAGGCGTCACGCTGGAGGAAAAGGGCCGGGAGATGTTCGAGATGTTCCTGCGCGTGGCGTCGGGCGAGATCACCAAATCCGAAAGCCTCGGATTTGGCGGGGCGGAGTTCGTGCCCTGGCAGATCGGCGCGGTGATGTGATCCCGTCCATGTCCAGACCCATGTCATCGCCCATGACATGGGGCTGGACAGACACGTCGAGAGCGAAAGCCGTTTCGTTGCAGATGATCAGTTTCGGCTCGGACGCCTGCCCTTGATGATGCTCTTCGCCTCCTTGAGCGCGTCGAAGATTTCGCCGTCGAGGAGTCCGTCTCCGCGCCTCGAGTTGAAGCTCTCGCAATAGCCGCTCTCCCAAGGCGCGCCCGGTATGATGGGGGCCGTCTTGGCGCCGACCATTGCGGTCCATTCCCTCAGCGGTAACTTTCGTCATGCCTGTCGAGCGGCGGCCTCCGCCATTGAATTGCCCTGCACATTCAGCACCTCAACCTGACGCAACGTCGTCTCTCTTTTCAGGGGGCGGAGCAGTTGGTGAAAGATGAACTGAATAGCCCCTTGGCAAGACCTGGTTAAGGTTTTCTTTCTATTAACAGGACTGGTGTGACAGCTTGTTTGATGGTCTGGCGTAACATGCAATTTCCCCCCTTTCGTATCCCCGTTTCCAATCCCGACAATGTCGCTCCCGATAGCGATCAGGCGCATGCGGCATCGCATCCCGGCAAGGCCGCGACTGATGATCGGCCGCCGAGCCATGCGGTCTCCGATGCCGTGATCCTCGATCCCGAGAAGCTTCCCGTCTGGCAGAGGGCCTTTATTCTGGGGCCGAACGTGCGCTTTGGCCGCACGCCCGGACCGTCCGTTCTCAAGGGCGAGATCGTCGATGCCGCACCCCAGCCAGGCGCAGAAAGTGCCAAAGCGCCGGCCGGTCCGGTCGCGCCTGCATTCGATGCCGGGGTCCAGGCAGCCTTGTCCGCCAACTATGTGATCGGGCGGAGCAATCCGGTCTTTGCGCCGCCGGCCAAGGTCGACGGCTCTCCGGTCGGGGATCTGCAGCGGCAGATCGCCGAGGCGCTCTCGCAAGGGGCTGACCCTATCGATCCGCGTCCTGCCGCATCCGCCGAGAGGCACGGCGCGCCGGGGTTTGTCCTGCCGCCCCGCACGGGCGCGCCGCTCAGGGTGCCGCCGCGTGCGGCCCGCGAGCCGCTGCGCGCCGAGGCGCCCCAACCGATCGCCAGGAACCCGGTCCGGTCGGCGGCCCTCACCCAGACCGCAACCGTCTCGTCGCCTGTTGCCGAGCATCCTGTTGCGGCCATGCGGCCGGCGGTGACTGCGGCTGCGACCCAGGCTCAGGCCGCGGTTGCCCCGGTTCAGGTGTCCGTCCGACCGACGAATTCTCAGACGTCCGCCGCATCGGTACGGCCCTTCACGGTGATCCCCGATCACCTGCTTTGGGAAATGATGAGCCTCGGCGCCTCGGAGGCGGCGGAGCCGCGGGCCGCTGCGCGCGCAGCAAGAACGCCGCCGCTCACCACGCCAGTACCGCAACCGGTGCCGGTCGCACCGACTGTCGCGCCCGTCATTGGGACGGTGGTGCGGATGGCGCCGCCTTCCGGCGTGGCCGCTATCAAGGCTCCCGCTCCTGCGCCGAAGTCTCGTGCATCCTCCGTCAACGCGCCAGCCGAGGACACGCCTTCGGCCGTGCACCTTTACCGGCATGTCGAGCTGCGTCGTCCGGCCCCCGTCTCGGTCTCGATCCCGGTCGCGACCACCGCGGCCGTCGATGTCGCTCCGGCGGAGCAGAGCATCGTGTCGAAAGCCGTCGTCCCGACAGACGCCCAGTTTGTCCGGTCGGCTGCTAGGCGCGCGCCCGGGCCGCTCTCCTTCATCCAGACCGAGGATTATCTTTTCCCCTCCGTCGAACTCCTGCAGGCCGCCGGTCCGCGCCAGGCCGGCATGATGAGCCAGGAGGCGCTCGAGCAGAGCGCGGGCCTACTGGAGAGCATTCTCGAGGATTTCGGGGTCAAGGGCGAGATCATCGACGTGCGCCCGGGTCCGGTCGTCACCCTCTATGAATTCGAGCCCGCGCCGGGGGTCAAGTCTTCGCGCGTCATCAATCTGTCGGACGATATCGCCCGCTCGATGTCGGCGCTTTCGGCGCGCGTCGCGGTCGTTCCCGGCCGCAACGTGATCGGCATCGAACTTCCCAATGCCGAGCGCGAAACGGTCTTCCTGCGCGAACTGATCGAGAGCAACAGCTATGTCGGCACAGACTTCCGGCTGCCACTCTGCCTCGGCAAGACGATCGGCGGCGAGCCGGTGATCGCGGAGCTGGCGAAGATGCCGCATCTGCTCGTCGCCGGCACGACGGGGTCGGGCAAATCGGTGGCCATCAACACCATGATCCTGTCGCTGATCTACAATCTGCGGCCCGAGGAATGCCGGCTGATCATGGTCGATCCGAAAATGCTGGAGCTTTCAGCCTATGACGGCATTCCGCATCTCCTGACCCCGGTCGTCACCGATCCGAAAAAGGCGGTGCTGGCGCTCAAATGGGCGGTCCGCGAGATGGAGGAGCGCTATCGCAAGATGTCGCGGCTCGGCGTGCGCAATATCGACGGCTTCAATGCCCGCATGGCGGAAGCCCGCGCCAAGGGCGAGACGATCATGTTGCCTGTCCCCGTCGGCTTCGACAAGGGCACGGGTGAGCCGGTCTTCGAAGACCAGGAACTCGATCTGTCGGCACTGCCCTATATCGTCGTCATCGTCGATGAGATGGCCGACCTGATGATGGTCGCCGGCAAGGAGATCGAAGGGGCGATCCAGCGGCTTGCCCAGATGGCGCGCGCGGCGGGTATCCACCTGATCATGGCGACGCAGCGCCCCTCGGTCGACGTCATTACCGGCACGATCAAGGCCAACTTCCCGACCCGCATCTCCTTCCAGGTGACCTCCAAGATCGACAGCCGCACCATTCTCGGCGAGCAGGGTGCCGAACATCTGCTCGGCCAGGGCGACATGCTGCACATGGTCGGCGGCGGACGCATTTCCCGCGTGCACGGGCCTTTCGTGTCCGATCATGAGGTGGAGAAGGTCGTCGCGCATCTGAAGACGCAGGGGCAGCCGGCCTATCTCGGCAGCGTCACCGAAGACACCGAAGAGGGCGTGTCCGAGGACGAGGATGACGCGGCGGTCTTCGACAGCACGGCTATGGGCGGCGAAGCCGATGCCGACGAACTCTACGAGCGGGCGGTGAAGGTGGTGCAGCGCGACAAGAAGTGCTCGACCTCCTACATCCAACGACGCCTGTCGATCGGCTACAACCGCGCCGCCTCGCTGGTCGAGCGCATGGAGCAGGAAGGGCTGGTCGGCGCGCCGAACCATGTCGGCAAGCGCGAGATTCTCGGCCAGCGGCCGCCGGCGGCCAAGGACAGCGAAGAGCAGGTGGGTTGACGGTTTCGCCGTGCGTCGGCGTCATCCGGGACGGAGCGCCGGGGACTGGTCGAGTGGAGGCCGGTCAGTCGGCCTTCCGTAGCCGTGCCGCCTGCTCCACCGCTTCGAGATCGCCGAGTGCTGCGGCCTGTTCGAACAGGGCAAGCGCTGCGGCCTTGTCGGCTGTCACGCCGTCGCCCTTCTCCAGGGTGATGGCGAGATTGACCATTGCATCGACATTGCCTCCCTTGACGGCCACCTCGTAGAGCTTGATCGCCTGCACCATATCGCGGTCGACGAGTGTGCCCTCATCATAGAGCACGGCGAGATTGTAAGCTGCGAAGCTGTCGCCCTGGTCTAGGGCCTTGCGGTAGAATTCGATGGCTTTGTCGGCATCGACCGGGCCGCCCATCCCGTTCTGATAGGCAACGCCCAGATTGTACTGGCCAAGGGCGCTGCCGAGCTCGGCCGACTTCCTGTACCAGTCGAGCGCCTGTTCCGGTTCGCTGTCCTCGATCATCGCGGCGAGATTGACCATGGCGACAGCGTGTCCCGCCTTCGAGGCCTCGAGATAGAGCGCCTTTGCTTTGGCCACGTCGCCCGCCTTGCGGAAAACCCGTGCAAGTTGGAAGACGATGCGTGGCGAAGGCGCGCCGCGTTCATAGGCTTCGGTGCAGGCGGGTATGGCCACGGCGGCGTCGATCTGTGCCTGTTCGACGCCCGCGAGCCCGGCGGGGCGGGAGGTGTCGAGGGGGCTGGATGCCAGCCTGTCGCACACGGAAGAAGCATCCTCCGCGCGGACAGGGTAAATGCCCAGAGAAAAGGTCGCGATCAGAAGTGTGACGACACATGTCTGGAAGCTTCCGCCGGTTATGCTCATGGTTCTCCCCGATGCCTGTTCTTGCGCGGTCGATATCTCTATCCCGAGCTGACGATATCGCGGCCAACTGTGTTCGGAGTTGCTCGGCGTCAGGCTGAAATCGAAGCTTGCACGGCGTCTTGTCAAACGCAATCCCCGCTAGGTGTGTCCGAAGAACTCACAGCAATTGCCCGAGAGGATATGTTTCGATGCCTGCCGATCCGATCAAGCGTTCACCATGGATAATTGCCTTACAGGAATATTTTATTCTTTTTGATTGATTTGCGCCGCGCTGGCTGCTACCCATGACTCCATCGAGAAATGGAGATGGCAGCCATGTGCGGCATTGTTGGTTTGTTCCTGAAGGACAAGGGTCTGGAGCCCCAGCTTGGGGCTCTGCTTTCGGACATGTTGATTACCATGACCGACCGGGGGCCGGATTCGGCGGGCATTGCCATCTATGGCGGCCCGGCCGCTGGCAAGGCGAAGGTGACCGTTCAGTCGGCCGACCCCCAGAGCGATTTTGACGGTCTCGAAACGGCGCTCCACAAGGCCGGCATTTCGGCCTCCGTGCTGGTCAAGAACACCCATGCGGTGATCGAGATCGATGCGGCGCAGCTTGCGGAAATCCGTGCCGTGCTCGCGGAGGTCCGCCCGAATGTGCGGGTGATGGGATCCGGCGAAAGCGTCGAGATCTTCAAGGAGATCGGTCTGCCCAAGGACGTCGTCGCGCGCTTCGATGTGCGCGCCATGGGCGGCACGCACGGCATCGGCCACACCCGCATGGCGACCGAAAGTGCGGTCACCACGCTCGGCGCCCACCCGTTCTCCACTGGCGCCGACCAGTGCCTCGTCCACAACGGTTCGCTGTCCAACCACAACAACCTGCGCCGCGAACTGATCCGCGAGGGCATGACCTTCGAGACGCAGAACGACAGTGAAGTCGCGGCCGCGTACCTCACCGCCGAAATGGCCAAGGGCAAGGATCTTGGCCAGGCGCTGACCGGTGCGCTGGACGATCTCGACGGCTTCTTCACCTTCGTCGTCGGCACCAAGTCCGGCTTCGGCGTGGTGCGCGACCCGATCGCCTGCAAGCCGGCGGTGATGGCCGAGACGGACCAGTATGTCGCCTTCGGCTCGGAATATCGCGCGCTGGTCAACCTGCCGGGCATCGAGAACGCCCGGGTCTGGGAGCCCGAACCCGCCACCGTCTATTTCTGGGATCACGAGAAGGCCGCCTGAGGCGTCCGTCCTTCACGAAGAAAGTCCGAACTCCATGCCTGTATTCGATCTCTCCCAAAACCCGCTCCGGGAACTCAACAGCGCCCTCCACAATCTCGGCTCCGGTGCCAACGACACCGCCTTCGAGGTCATCAATCCGCGCGGCAGCCATGCGGTCGCCGTCGGTATCGACAGCCCCGTCACCGTCGAGGTGCGCGGCTCCGTCGGTTATTACTGCGCCGGCATGAACGACGGCGGCACGATCACCGTGCACGGTTCGGCCGGGCCGGGGGTTGCCGAAAACATGATGTCCGGCACCGTCGTGATCGAAGGGGATGCCAGCCAGTATGCCGGCGCCACCGGACAGGGCGGTCTGCTGGTCATCAAGGGCAATGCGGCGTCGCGCTGCGGCATCTCGATGAAGGGCATCGACATCGTCGTGCACGGATCGATCGGCCACATGTCCGCCTTCATGGGCCAGTCCGGCCATCTCGTCGTGCTCGGCGATGCCGGCGAGGCGCTCGGCGACAGCCTCTACGAGGCCAAGCTCTTCGTGCGCGGCACGGTGAAGAGCCTCGGCGCCGACTGCATCGAAAAGGCGATGAAACCCAAGCATCTCGAAAAGCTCGCCGAGCTCCTGGAAAAGGCCGGTGTCACGGACGTCAGACCCGAGGAGTTCAAGCGCTACGGTTCGGCCCGCAAGCTCTACAATTTCAACATCGACAATGCAGAAGCCTATTGAGGCGAGGGGCCAGAAGATGAGCTACCACAATCCGAATACCCCGCCGCGCAAGTCCGCCACCTTCGACGACTATACGCTCGCCGAAATCCGCCGTGCTGCCGCCACCGGCATCTATGACATTCGCGGTGGCGGCACCAAGCGCAAGGTTCCGCATTTCGACGACCTGCTGTTCCTCGGCGCGTCGATCTCGCGCTATCCGCTCGAAGGCTATCGCGAGAAGTGCGACACCTCGGTCGTGCTCGGCACGCGCTTTGCCAAGAAGCCGATCGAGCTGAAGATCCCGATCACCATTGCCGGCATGAGCTTCGGCGCGCTTTCGGGCAATGCCAAGGAAGCGCTCGGCCGCGGCGCCACGCTTGCCGGCACGTCCACCACCACCGGCGACGGCGGCATGACCAACGAAGAGCGTGGCTATTCGGAGAAGCTGGTCTATCAGTATCTGCCGTCGCGATACGGCATGAACCCGAAGGACCTTCGGCGCGCCGATGCCATCGAAGTCGTGGTCGGCCAGGGCGCCAAGCCCGGCGGCGGCGGCATGTTGCTCGGCCAGAAGATCTCCGACCGCGTGGCGCAGATGCGCAATCTGCCGAAGGGCATCGACCAGCGTTCGGCCTGCCGCCATCCCGACTGGACCGGCCCGGACGACCTGGAAATCAAGATCCTCGAACTGCGCGAAATCACCGACTGGGAAAAGCCGATCTATGTGAAGGTCGGCGGTGCGCGCCCCTATTACGACACGGCGCTGGCCGTGAAGGCTGGCGCCGACGTCGTCGTGCTCGACGGCATGCAGGGCGGGACGGCCGCGACCCAGGACGTTTTCATCGAGAATGTCGGCATGCCGACGCTCGCCTGCATTCGCCCCGCCGTCCAGGCACTCCAGGACCTCGGCATGCACCGCAAGGTGCAGCTCATCGTCTCCGGCGGCATCCGCTCCGGCGCCGATGTCGCCAAGGCGCTGGCGCTTGGTGCCGATGTGGTTTCGATCGGCACGGCGGCGCTGGTCGCCATCGGCGACAATGACCCGCACTGGGAAGAGGAATACCAGAAGCTCGGCTCCACCGCCGGTGCCTATGACGACTGGCATGAGGGCAAGGACCCGGCCGGCATCACGACGCAGGACCCGGAGCTTGCCAAGCGGCTGGATCCGGTGCTCGCCGGTCGCCGTCTCGCCAACTACCTCAAGGTCATGACGCTGGAAGCCCAGACGATCGCGCGCGCCTGCGGCAAGAACAAGCTCCACAACCTGGAGCCGGAAGATCTCTGCGCGCTTACCATGGAAGCCGCGGCCATGGCCCAGGTGCCGCTCGCCGGCACCAGCTGGTATCCCGGCAAGGGAGGTTTCTAACGGCATGGCCGCCCCAGCTCCCAGGGGGCGGCCATTTTCCTTCAACATGTGTCTCTATCCAAAAAACTATAGGGGAACGACGTGACACAGGACCTATCGCAATTCGCCGCCGCGCGCGGCATCAAGTATTTCATGATCAGCTATACGGATCTGTTCGGTGCCCAGCGCGCCAAGCTGGTGCCCGCCGAAGCGATCGCCGACATGCAGAAGGACGGGGCGGGCTTTGCCGGTTTCGCCACCTGGCTGGATCTGACGCCGGCTCATCCCGACCTGTTCGCCGTGCCGGATCCGTCGTCCGTGATCCAGCTTCCGTGGAAGAAGGACGTCGCCTGGGTTGCGGCCGACTGCGTCATGGAGGACAAGCCGGTCGAACAGGCGCCGCGCGTGGTGCTGAAGAAGCTCGTCGCGGAAGCCGCAGAGATGGGACTTCGGGTGAAGACCGGCGTCGAGCCGGAGTTCTTTTTGATCTCCGCCGATGGCGAGAAGATTTCCGACGAGTTCGATAATGCCGAAAAGCCCTGCTACGACCAGCAGGCGCTGATGCGCCGCTATGACGTGATCGCCGAGATCTGCGACTACATGCTGGAACTCGGCTGGAAGCCCTACCAGAATGACCACGAGGACGCGAACGGCCAGTTCGAGATGAACTGGGAGTATGACGATGCGCTGAAGACCGCGGACAAGCATTCCTTCTTCAAGTTCATGGTGAAGTCGGTCGCCGAGAAGCACGGACTTCGCGCCACCTTCATGCCGAAGCCCTTCAAGGGGCTGACCGGCAATGGCTGCCATGCGCATATCTCGGTCTGGGACATCGACGGCAAGACCAATGCCTTTGCCGACAAGGCCATGCCGTTTGGCCTCTCGGCCAAGGGCAAGACCTTCCTCGGCGGCATCATGAAGCATGCCTCGGCGCTGGCCGCCGTCACCAACCCGACGGTCAATTCCTACAAGCGCATCAACGCGCCGCGCACGATCTCCGGCGCCACCTGGGCGCCGAACACGGTCACCTGGACCGGCAACAACCGCACGCACATGGTCCGCGTGCCGGGGCCCGGCCGTTTCGAGCTTCGCCTGCCCGACGGCGCGGTCAACCCCTACCTGCTGCAGGCGATCATCATCGCGGCGGGGCTGAGCGGGTTGAAGAGCGACGCCGATCCGGGGCCGCATCACGATATCGACATGTACCGCGATGGCCACATGGTGAAGGATGCACCGAAGCTGCCGCTCAACCTTCTCGACGCGCTGCGCGCCTATGAGGAGGACAAGGATCTGCAAGCCGCGCTCGGCACCGATTTCTCGGCGGCCTATCTGAAGCTCAAGCACGGCGAATGGAACACCTACTGCTCCCAGTTCACCGCCTGGGAACACCAGACCACGCTCGACATCTGAGCCGCTGTTTCTTTTTTTGACCGTTCGAACGGGCGGCAGGGCGCGCAAGCGTCTTGCCGCCGCGAGCGTGTGTTCCTGAATGCCCCCATACTCTCAAGGAGGATCTGTCGTGAAGAATTTCGTGCTCACCGTGAGCTGCAAGTCGACACGCGGCATCGTCGCCGCGCTGTCCGGCTATCTGGCGGAACAAGGTTGCAACATTGTCGACAGTTCCCAGTTCGACGACCTCGATACCGGCAGGTTCTTCATGCGCATCAGCTTCCTCTCCGAGGAAGGAATCGGTCTAGCCGCGCTGGAAGAAGGCCTGAAGCCGATTGTCGACACCTTCGAGATGACGACCGAAATCCACGACGGCAGCGAGCGCATGAAGGTGTTGCTGATGGTCTCGCGCTTCGGTCACTGCCTCAACGACCTGCTCTACCGCTGGAAGATCGGCGCCCTGCCGATCGAGATCGTCGGCGTGGTTTCGAACCACTTCGACTACCAGAAGGTGGTCGTCAACCACGACATTCCCTTCCACCATATTCCGGTGACCAAGGAGAACAAGGCACGGGCTGAGGCCCGCATCATGGACGTCGTGGAGCAGACGGGCACCGAACTGATCGTTCTTGCCCGCTACATGCAGGTTCTGTCCGACGTGATGTGCAGCAGGATGTCGGGCAGGATCATCAACATCCACCATTCGTTCCTGCCGAGCTTCAAGGGCGCCAATCCCTACAAGCAGGCCTACCAGCGCGGCGTGAAACTGATCGGCGCGACGGCCCACTATGTTACCGCCGATCTCGACGAAGGTCCGATCATCGAACAGGACATTGCGCGCGTCACCCATGCGCAGAGCGCCGAGGACTATGTTTCGATCGGCCGTGACGTCGAAAGCCAGGTCCTGGCGCGGGCGATCCATGCGCATATCCACCGCCGCGTCTTCCTCAACGGCAACCGCACGGTCGTCTTCCCGGCAAGCCCCGGCTCCTACGCTTCGGAACGCATGGGATAAGCGACGATGACCAGGATCGTGGATGGCAGGCAGGTTGCGGCTTCGGTCATCGAAGCGGTGAAGTCCGCAGCGGCCTCGCTTGAACGTTTGGCCGGCGTGAAGGCCGGCCTTGCCGTCATCATCGTCGGCGACGACCCGGCCAGCCATGCCTATGTCGGGGCCAAGAGCCGGATGGCCAGGGAATGCGGGTTCGCCTCGGTGCAGCACACTCTGCCCGCCGACACGACCCAGGAGCAGCTTGCGGCACTTGTCACCACGCTGAACGAGGATTCAGCCGTCCACGGCATTCTCGTGCAGCTGCCCTTGCCGAAACATTTCGACAGCGACGCCATCATCCAGTCTATCCGGCCGGAGAAAGATGTCGACGGATTGCATGTGGTCAATGCCGGAAAGCTCGCCACCGGCGATCTGCAGACGGGGCTGGTGTCCTGTACGCCCGCCGGGGCAATGGTGTTCGTGCGCGAAGCGCACGGCAGGGACCTGTCGGGTCTGAACGCGGTGGTGGTCGGCCGCTCGAACCTGTTCGGCAAGCCGATGGCGCAGCTTCTTCTTTCAGCCCATGCGACGGTTACCGTCGCTCATTCGCGCAGCCGCGACCTGCCGGCGATCTGCCGCAATGCCGATATTCTGGTCGCCGCGGTGGGACGCCCCGAAATCGTCAAGGCGGATTGGGTCAAGCCGGGAGCCACGGTCATCGACGTCGGCATCAATCGCATCGCCGCGCCTGAACGGGGAGAAGGGCGCACGCGGCTCGTGGGGGATGTGGCCTTCGAGGAGTGTTCAAGGGTCGCTGCCGTCATCACCCCGGTTCCGGGTGGCGTCGGCCCGATGACGATCGCCATGCTGATGGCCAACACCGCGATTGCGGCACATCGGCAAGCAGGCCTTCGGTCTCCGCCTTTCTGATCAAACGGGCGGGACAAGCCGTCGGATCGATAGCACCGAACCGACCGCAACGGATCGGCCGGGGGCGCCGCGAGGTGTTGCAGGGCTGCTTGTGGCGTATCTGCACCCTGGGGACGGGCGAAGAGCGATGACATTTTCCGTTCTTTTGCTGCGATTCTGCATCGCCTGAGCGCCCGCCGTTGCCGAACTCAATCTATCTTATTGTAAACCAATCGATAATTGACCTCATCTCCGGATGGCATGATGATTGCTTCGCTATTGCAAGCCGATCAAACGGGTCGGTGCCGTCAGAACCGTCGCTAGAAGCGGTCGAACGGACAGCGGAAACCGCTAAAACCAGAAAGGGAACACAATGACGAAATCTCACGGACGGGGCCGCGCCTGGCTTTCCCTGGTGTCGGCGGCAGTCGTCGCGGCACCGTCCTTTGCCAGTGCTGCCGAACTGAACATTCTGACCTGGGAGGGCTATGCCGATCAGTCCTTCATTCCGAAATTCGAAGAGGCCTCGGGCTGCAAGACCACTTCGACCTATGTCGGCTCGAACGACGACTTCGCCCCCAAGCTCGCTGCCGGCGGCGGCGTCTACGACATCATCGTCCCGTCCATCGACACCATTGGCCTGATGCGTCAGGCAGGCTTCGTCGAGCCGATCGACACCTCGAAGATCGAAGGCTGGGCCGATGTCTATCCCGAGTTCTCCGGCGCCAACGACGTGACCGCCGAGGGCGCGGTCTGGTCCGTTCCGCTCGTATGGGGTTCGATCTCGCTGATGTACCGTGCCGACAAGATCGATCCGAAGCCGGATTCGATCGGCGTTCTGTTCGACGAGAAGTACAAGGGCAAGGTCGCCATGTGGGATGACAAGTCGTCGCTCTACTGGACGGCGCGTCTTCTCGGCTTTGAAAACGTCTACGATCTGAGCGACGAGCAGCTCGAAGCCGTCAAGCAGAAGCTGATCGCGCAGAAGCCGTTGGTCCGCAAGTACTGGGCCACCGCCGGCGAACTGACGGAACTCTACGCCAACCAGGAAGTCTGGGTCTCCAATACCTGGACGGGCCTGCAGAGCAAGGATGTCAACGCGCTGAAGAAGGGCTTCGAAGTCGTCGAATTCACCCCGAAGGAAAAGGCCGAGGGCTGGATGGACTCCATGCAGCTGGTGAAGGATAGCCCGAACAGCGATTGCGCCTACAAGTTCTTCTCCTTCATGCTTTCGGCTGAGGGCCAGTGCGGCATCGTCGGCTCGACCGGCTACTTTCCGGTCAACCCGAAGGCCGTTTCCGGCTGCCTGACCGGCGCCGACGCGGAAGCCAAGAAGGTCAACAACATCGAGTTCGTCAAGAGCCTGGTGATGTGGCAGATGCCGACGCGCCTCGACAAGTATCTCGAAGTCTGGAACGCCGTGAAAGCGGCTCCCTGAGGACCGATCAGAGCGACCCCGATCACCGCCGGCCATGCCGGCGGTGATTTCCGCTGTTCATTTTCGACCCGACCAAGGACTTGCCTATGGCGCTGCAACCGATCGTAACCTTGGAAAACGTGATGAAATCCTATGGGACCTTCACCGCTCTCCACAATATCAACCTCGAAATCGGGACCGGCGAATTCGTCACCCTGCTCGGCCCCTCGGGCTGCGGCAAGACGACGACGCTCAGGCTGATCGGCGGCTTCGAGACCGCTGACAAGGGCCGGATCACGCTGGCCGGATCCGACGTCACCCAGGAGCCGCCTTATCGTCGGGACATCAATACGGTGTTTCAGGACTACGCCCTGTTTCCCCATATGACGGTCGCAGAAAACGTCGGTTACGGCCTGACCGTGCGCGCCAATCGCAAGCCCAAGGACGAGCGCGTCCGGCGCGTCGGCGAAGCACTGGCCCTGGTCGGCCTTTCCGACAAGGCGGAACGTATGCCGCAGCAGCTTTCCGGCGGCCAGCGCCAGCGCGTCGCGATGGCCCGGGCCCTGGTGCGCCAGCCGAAAGTCCTTCTGCTCGACGAACCGCTGTCTGCGCTGGACGTGAAGCTGCGCGAAGCCATGCAGGTCGAGCTGAAACATCTCCACCAGAAGCTCGGCATCACCTTCCTGATGGTCACCCACGACCAGGAGGAAGCGCTGGTGCTCTCCGACCGCATCGCCGTGATGCAGGGCGGCCGCATCGCCCAGATCGGTTCGCCGTCGGAACTCTACGACCGTCCGGCAAGCCCCTATGTCGCGGATTTCATCGGTGCCGCGAACCTGATCGCCTGCACCTTCGCCGGCCGCGAAGGCGGCCTCGCCAAGGTCAAGCTGCCCGACGGCACGCTGATGTCGGGCGTCGAGGTGCAGCCGGGGCAGGGCCTCAAGGACGGCGGCAAGGCCCTGATCGCCATCCGGCCGGAACGCATGCAGGCGGGTCCGACGCCCGCCGGCAATTCGGCGCTCTCGGCCACGGTGGTCAACCAGCTCTTCCATGGCGGGCGTTTCCAGATCGAGTTGCGGCTCGACGGCATCGAAGCGCCGATCTTCGTCGACATCGCCCGCAATACGGTCGCGGCCGACGGCAATGTGCCGCAGCCCGGGAACCGCATGAATTTCCACGTCGCGCCGCTGGACGTTCTGGTCTACCGAGCGGAGGACGGCGCATGAAAGCGAGCACCCGCAAGGCCGCCAGTTTCTGGCTGCTCTTTTCCCTGCCGCTGCTCTGGACCTTCGTCTTCCTGATCCTGCCCTATGGGGCGATGGGCATGATGAGTTTCTGGACACGCCAGTTTCCGCTGTTCGTCCCGGATTTCCAGTGGGGCAACTACGTCCTTCTGTTTTCCGACCCGCAATATCTGACCGTGATCCTCCGGACGCTGAAGATCGCCGCGCTCGTCACCTTCTATTCGGTCGTCCTTGGTTATCCGCTGGCCTATTTCCTCGTCTTCACGATCCGTTCCGAGAAGCTGCGCACGCTGCTCTACATGTGCGTCGTCGTGCCGCTCTGGGTGTCCTATCTCCTGCGTGCCTACACCTGGAAGATCATTCTCGGCACCGACGGGGCGCTGAACTCGGCGCTGCTCTGGCTCGGCCTGGTCAATGAACCGCTCGACATCTTCCTCTACAACCAGGCGGCCATGGTGATCACGCTCACCTATATCTTCATCCCCTTCATGGTGATGCCGATCTTCACGGCGCTCGAACGCATTCCGCCCGCCCTGATCGAGGCCTCCCAGGATCTGGGCGCCGGGCCGTTCGAGACCTTTGTGCGGGTCATCATGCCGCTGTCGACCGCCGGCGTCATCGCCGGCGCGACCATGACATTCTGCCTGTCCTTCGGCGATTTCGTCGCCCCGGTTCTCGTCGGCGGACCGAGCGGCACCATGGTCGCAACCGTGCTGCAGAGCCAGTTCGGCGCGGCCCTCAACTGGCCGCTCGGCTCGGCGCTTGCCGTGATCATTTTCACCCTGGTGCTCGTCGTGCTGCAGATTTCCAGCAGGCTCGATCGCGCCGGCCGCGTTTCCATGGGCTGAGGGAGAACATCATGCACAAACTCATCTGGTGGCAGAAGAGCCTGGTCGGCGTCGCGGTCGGAACCCTGCTCTTCCTCTATGTCCCCGTCGCGATCCTGATCCTGTTCTCCTTCAACGACAGCCCGGTCACCTCCTTCCCGCTCTCCGGTTTCACCTGGGGCTGGTATCAGAAGGTTTTTGCCAATCAGGACCTTCTCAAGGCCCTGAAGAACAGCCTGATCGTCGCCGTTTCGGCAACGGCGCTCACCATCGTGATCGGAGTACCGGCAGCGCTCGCGCTCGACCGTTATCCCTTCGTCGGCAAGCAGCTGTTCAAGAACACGATCCTGCTTCCGCTATCACTGCCGGGTATCGTCACCGGTATCGCCATGCTGAACTTCTACAAGCAGATCGGTCTTCCGCAGAGCCTCGGCGCGGTGGTGATCGGCCACGCCACTGCACTGGTCGGCATCGTCGTCGGGCAGGTCCTGGCGCGGCTGGAAAAGGTCAACCGCAACCTCTCAGAGGCAAGCTCCGATCTCGGTGCGACCGGCATCGAGACCTTCTTCTATGTGACCCTGCCGAACATCCGCTCTGCAATCATCGGCTCGGCCCTGCTGTGCTTCACGCTGTCCTTCGACGAAATCCCGGTCACCTACTTCCTGACCGGGCGCGACGTGACGCTGCCGATGTACATCTACTCGACGCTCAGGCGCGGCATTACGCCCGAGATCAATGCGATCGGCGCACTGATCGTCGTCGCATCGCTGGCGTTGATCCTGAGTTCGGTCAGCATGCTGCGGCAAAAACAGTAGGAAGGATCAGGGGCCCGGCGTCCGCGCCGGGCTTCTTCAATCGCTGGCGCGGTTTGTCTTGCGCACGATGGTGGCGATATCGACGCCAAGCTCCTTGGCCGCCGCCCGCTTCGATCCCAACCGGTCGAGGGCTTCGTTGATGATCCGCTCCTCGAAGGCGCGGGCCATGTCCTTCAGCGTCCGCCCACCCAGCTCGATCTCGGGCATCGTGCTTTCCGGCGTGGCGGCTGTCTGGGGCTGCTCGGTGATGGTATTCTGGACGCGCGAGAACGATGGCGGCAGATGCTCGGGCATCGCGACATCGGCCGCGACGATATCGACATAGTCGACCACGCTCTTCATTTCGCGCAGATTGCCGGGGAAGGGATGGCGCATCAGGATGGCCCGGCAGGCTGCCGACAGCTTGAGCGGCGCACCCCGCTCCTGGCTTGCCCGCTCGAGCATCATGTCTAGGATTTCCGCCTTGTCCGGGCGATTGCGCAGAAGCGGGATCTCCACCGGGAAGGTCGAAAGGCGATAGAGCAGGTCCCTGCGGAAGCCGCCCTGTCGCGTCATTTCGGTCAGGTCGCGGTTGGTGGCGGTGATCACCCGGGTCTCGATCTTCTTCGAAACCGACGAGCCGACCGGCTGGATGGTGCCATCTTCGAGGAATTTCAGCAGCTTCGGCTGCGAGGACAGCGGGATCTCGCCGATCTCGTCGAGAAACAGCGTGCCGCCGGCGGCACTTTCGATATAGCCGCGCTTGCCGGCCTGGAGCGCGCCGGTGAACGCGCCGCGCTCGTAACCGAACATTTCGGACTCGAACAGTGTCTCGGGGATCGATCCGCAATTGACGTGGACGAAGGGTCGTCCGCGTTCTCCGCCGGTCAGGTGGATATGCCGTGCGATGGCTGTCTTGCCGACGCCGGATTCGCCGAGCAGCAGGATGCGAAAATTGCGCGCATAGGCCCGGACGGCCTGATCGATCTGGGTCTTCAGGCCATCGGGGAAGAGCAGGCGCGCACTTTCCTTCTGGTCGCCAGCCGAAATGGAACGGCCGGCCACGCCCCGTTTGGCCCGGTCCTGGTTTTCCGGATCGCGCAGGAAATAAACGGTGAAGCCGCTGGCCGAGCCGGCCACCACCAGCACGCGGCGGCTGGCCTGGTAGACCTTGCCGGAGATCTTCGCCCGGACCAGGCCCTGCGCATGGCCCCGCTCGGCGGAAGCGAGGAAGTCATCCATGTCGAAGTCGGAAAAGCGCAGGAAGGTCGACAGCGCCTGGCTTTCGAAGGGCGACGCGAGCCGGGCGGAGCGCTCGGCCGCAGTGTTGAGAAAGACGACGACATCGTCGGGATCGACGATCATCAGTCCGTCGGGCAGCAGATTGGCAAAGGCCCGGAACTGCGCGCTTCGGAAGTTCTGCTCCCAGGCCTCGCGGCTCAGCGCCTCCGCCCCCCGGACGCCTAGATAGAACTGCGGTATGTCGCCCGGTGTCATCATCTCTTACGGCCGCTTTGGCTGTCGGGACGCCCTCTTGGGCGCGTGCGCTTCCCGCTCTCGAACAGTTATAACCGTCCAGGCCTTGTCGTCCATGCCGCGGATCTGGCGGATGTGAACGTCGAGCAGGACGGAAGGCCCGGGACCGCCGGGATTGGTGAAGAGCGACCAGCCGGAGGCCCGCTTTCGGGTGCGGACATAGGCCAGGAGCTGGCTCTCGACGGTCCGGCTGCCGGAAAAGGCGGCGGCAAAGGCCTTGTTGCGGTTGATCACCTTGCCTTCCGCGTCGAGCACGATCACCGGGTCGGGCATGCCGTCGAGCGCGCGGATCGCGAGCTTCAGCGCATTGGCCTTTTCGTCATCGGCATTGCGCTGTTCGGTGATGTCGCGGCAATTGCCCCAGAGGCGGAGCAGGAAGCCGTCGACGATATCGGCCCGGACCTCGTTGAGGATGTATTGCAGCGTGCCGTCATGGCGGCGGTCGACGCTCAGCGCATCGTTGATGGCGTAGTTGGACTTGATGATCTCGTCGACGAACTTTTCGTTGGCGGCGCTGCGCGGCCAGTAGAGGCGCACGTCCTGTTCGTTGAAGTCGACGGATTCAGGCAGCTGGTAGATCCGCGACATGGCCGGATTGCACATGCGCCAGACCGACTGGTTTTCGAACACCTGCCGGATGACCTCGCTCTTCGGCAGGGTGGTGTCGACCGGTTCGAGAAAGACGATCCCCCAATGCGCCTCGTTCGAGGTCTCCACCATCGACTGCAGGGTGCGGAAATCATCCTCCATCTGCCGATAGCGGTTACCGACCGGGCCGTAGTCCATCTTGGCGAGCCTCAACGCGATTTCGCCGTTGATACGAACGAAACGCGTCCGCGCCAGCGTGCGGATCGGCCGGCCGCCGCGTGCCAGCAGCGTCAGCTCCATGGTGGAACCGTGCTCCGAACGGCTGCGGTTGCGCAGGATCTGCTGGATCTGGACGAAGGACTCAGGGGTGTAGAACGCGGCGGCGTCATAGCCGGCAATTTCGCGGTCATAGGTTCCGAGCAGCTCGGCCTGGGCCTCGTTGAACCAGAGCACCCGTCCTTCATGCGAAATCACATCGACCAAGAGATCGGCTTCGAGCGACAGGCCTGCTTCCGCATGGGCCTGGTCCGGCAGCGTTCCCTCCATCATCGCCATGGTTCTGCGACCTCTCTAACTTCAGAGCCGGACCGTCATCGCTTGGCCGGCTGCCTTGAAAACACTCTCGGGCAATCCGGCGCGAACCGGAACCCCTTCTTCACTCAAAGGAGACCCGTTCCCACAATGAAATTGCCGATCATGCGTTCGCAACCGGGAATGAAACTGTAGCGGGCGGCCTGGGCCGGATCGATCTCGCTCCAGCAGGTCGCCATGCGGTCGCAGGTGGTTTCCGGATGAAACTGCACCGAAACCCAGTTGCCACCGTGATCGAGGGCGGCGGCCGGAAGCGTCGGGCGGGTCGCGAGCACCGTCGTGCCTTGCGGAATTTCGATCACACGGTCGAAATTGCCGAAGAAGAAGGGGGACGTCTCGTCGAAGCCGTCCAGCAGGTAGTGGTCGCGACCTTCCTTGGTAAAGGCCAGCGGCAGGCTGCCGACTTCGGGGCCGGCGGGGTTCTTCTCCACCTGCCCACCGAGTACCGTCGACATCAGCTGGTGGCCGCCGCAAATGCCCATCAAAGGCTTGCCGGTGGCGCGCCAGCGCGCCAGCCAGTCGGCAATCTCCAGCTGCCAGCGAAAATTGTCGGAGACGGAGGCAAAGCTGCCGCCGAGGATCACACCATCAATCGCATCGAGATCCGGCAGCGGCTCGCCCTCATGCGCCTTGATGCCGAGGTAGTCGATCTTTTCCAACATGCCGATCTGGTCGAGCAGTGCCTCGATGGCGACGGTCTCGTCATCGCCGCCGTGAATCCTTCGCCAGGTGGATTTGCTGTAGCTGCCGGGTTCGGCGAACTGCGAGATATAGGCAAGTGTCTTCCTGGGCATGATGAATTCCGTCGACTGAATGGCAACCATGGACCGGACCGCAAGGCCGGCGACGCAATACGGATTCAGCAAGATCCGTGCCATAAGAATAGATTAATATTTTCAATTGCTTGGCTTTTTCTTTCTCGTGAACTGATGCGCCAGTGCATAGGCATTCGTCATTTCTGCATCAGCAGGCTTGGTCTTCTGCTGGCGACGCCCGGCGGCCTCGCCCCGGCACCAGGAGATGACTGTGTTACCGCGACAATGGCGGACTTCGACACGGCCATATCGCATGTGCGAGGGCCGGAGGGGTAATGCTGCGGGTTTGCAGGAAAATTCTCCGGCAAAAACGCATCACGACGCTCCGAGCGTGGCGATCATTGCGTGTTCCGATTTTTTTATCGTTCAAAAACATATGCTTAGAAAACAGAAAACAGCTGGCACGGCTTTTGCTGCTGTCATGGGAAAGCGCAAAAGAGCGAGGGGAACCATGATCGCAGACGATTTGACCGATATCGGCACCTTACCTTTCCTCGATATGAGCGATCCGGATTTCTCGATCCGGTCGCAACAGGTTAACGATGCACGGGAGCGGAGCTGGTGCGCGCGGACCAATTACGGTCTTGCCGTGTTGCGTTACGACGAGGTGCACAAGCTGATGCGCGACGCCCGTCTTCGGCAGGGCAGCTACGCCTGGCCGAAGCTCAACGGCGTATCCGGCCACTTCGCCGGCTGGTGGGAGCGCATGCTGCTGAGCCAGGAAGGCCCCAACCACGCCCGCCTCCGGCGCCTTGCCAATCCGGCCTTTTCGCCCAAGCTGGTGATCGGCCTGCGGCCCGAATTCGCCAAGCTCGCCAATGAACTGATCGACAGGTTCATCGAGAAGGGTGACTGCGAGTTCATGGCCGATTTCGCCGAGCCCTATGCGACGCGCGTCATCTGCATGCTGCTCGGGCTGCCGCACGACAAGTGGCGTGAGCTTGCGGATCTCGCGGCGGACATGGGGCTGGCGCTTGGCGTAACCTTCAAGCAGGACCTTGAGACGGTGGACGCCGCGACGGTCAAATTGTTCGACTATGTGATGACACTGGTCGATGAGATGCGCCAGCAGGAACTCGGCGAGGATTTCCTCTCCATGCTGGTCAAGACCAACATGCAGAGCGACGAGGCCCTGTCCGAGCGGGAGCTTTACGACCTGATCATGCTCGCCATCTTCGGCGGCATCGACACCACCCGCAACCAGATCGGGCTGGCCATGGACGTGTTCATGCGCAATCCCGAACAGTGGCGGCTGCTGGGCGACAATCCGGAACTGGGAAAATCGGCCGTCGAGGAAGTGATGCGCGTCCGCCCGACAATCACCTGGGTGACGCGCGAAGCGGTCGAGGATTTCGTCTATCAGGGGCTCGAGATCAAGTGCGGCACGACGATCCACCTGTTCGGCCAATCGGCGGCATCCGATCCGCGGGCCTTTGCCGATCCGTCCTTCGACATAACGGCTGAACGCAAGCCGCATTTCGGCTTCGGCGGCGGCGCGCATTTCTGCCTTGGCCACTTTATCGCCCGCGGCGACATGACCGAGGCACTGGCAATACTGGCGCATCGGGTCCGTAATCCGCGCATCGAGGGCAATGCCCGCTTTCTGCCCGACAGCGGCAATACCGGGCCGATCACGCTGCCGATCGCCTTCGACAAGGGGGAGCGCAAGGCGTTCATCCCGCCGAGCGCCGAGGAACCGGCAAAGCCGGAGGTCGCCGCCGGTGCCGAGACGGGGCCCGCCGTGTCGCTGACCGTCCTTTACGGTACGCAGACCGGCAATGCGGAGCAGATGGCAAGCGATATTGCCGGCATTGCCCGCAGCCGCGGCTTTGCCCCCCGCGTCGCCCCCCTCGACAGCATCGAGATGGACGAGCTGGCCGGGCTGAAACGCCTGTTGATCGTCAGCTCGACCTATGGGCAGGGTGAAATGCCGGACACCGCGCGCGGCTTCTGGGAAGCACTCAGCGCCGCAGACGCGCCGGACCTCAACGGTCTTTCCTATTCGCTGATGGCGATGGGGGACTCCGGCTACGAGACCTTCTGCGCTGCCGGTCGCGACATGGACGAGCGGCTTCAAGCCCTCGGGGCGCAGGCGATCGAGCCGCGGGTCGATTGCGATACCAATTATGCGGCCACCGCCTTTGCCTGGGTCGATCGCGCGCTGGCTGCGGCCCGCGCCGTGGAAGGCGAGGATGCCGAAATGGAGCTTGGCGATCTGCCTGCTGCGGCGTCGACCCGCTCCCAATGGAACCGCCGCAATCCCTACCCGGCGTGCATGGCGGTCAATCGCCGGCTCTCCGGCGCGGGTTCGGCCAAGGACACGCGGCACATCGAGTTCGAACTCGGCGACAGCGGTCTCGCTTACGAGGCCGGCGACTGCATCGGCGTCATCCCGCAGAACGACAAGGGACTCGTCGATGCGCTGATGAACCAATTCGGCGCCTGTGCCCATGTCCCGGTCGCAGGCCACGACAAGCCACTCGGCGCGCTGCTGACCGAGGCCTTCGAGATCAGCACGCCTTCGCGTGAACTGATCGCCGAGGTCGCCCGCCTTTCGGGCGATGCCGAACTGAACCACGTGTTGGAGAACGGTGACCGCCAGTCGCTCGACTCCTGGCTGTGGGGCCGCGACATTCTCGATCTTCTCGGCATGATGCCGAAGGATGCGATGTCGCTCCCGGACTTCATCAGTCTGCTGAAGCCGCTCCAGCACCGCGCCTATTCGATCGCCTCGAGCCCGAAAGAGCATCCGGGCAGCATCCACCTGACGGTTGCCACCATCCGCTATCAGAGCCATGGCCGGGCGCGGCAGGGCGTCGCCTCCACCTTCCTGGCCGACCGCGTCGGGGAAGGCAATGCGGCGCCGATCTTCCTGTCGCCGAACCGGGCCTTCCGTGTCCCGGAAAATGACGCTGCGCCGATGATCATGATCGGTCCCGGCACCGGTGTGGCCCCCTTCCGCGCCTTCCTGCAGGAGCGCCGCGCTCGCGGCGCAAAGGGCCGCAACTGGCTGTTCTTCGGAGACCAGCATCGCGACCGCGACTTCCTCTACCAGGATGACTTCGCCGCCATGCAGGCCTCCGGCCTGCTGACGAGGCTCGATCTCGCCTTCTCCCGCGACCAGGCGGAGAAGGTCTATGTCCAGCACCGGATGCGCGAGAACGCGCGCGAGCTCTTCGCCTGGCTCGAGGACGGCGGTTACCTCTACGTCTGCGGCGACACCCATATGGCGACCGACGTCGAGCAGGCGCTGGTCGATATCATCGCCTCCGAGGGGGCGATGTCGGCGGACGATGCCGAGGCCTATCTCGACCGATTGCGCAAGGAAAAGCGCTACGCCCGCGACGTCTACTGACCGCTGTCCCGACCTTCATCCACCCTATCAGGGGCGGCTCCGGCCGCCTGTATCGGAGAGAGATTGCATGACAAAGCTCAATCAACTGGCAGCCCGGCTCGAACGGGATGGGATCGACATCCTGCATGTCGGCCTGTTCGACTATGCGAGCGTCTTTCGCGAACGTCGCCTGAAGCGCGAGCAGTTCCTTGCCTGGGCGCGGGACCCGCGCTTTTCCAACACGCTGCCGCACTGGGATTCGGCCGACAGCCTGTTCGGCGGCGGTCCTTATCTGACCGAAGCGCTGAGCCTCGATGTGGACTCGCTTCGCCCGTATGCGTTCGAGCCGAACGCTGCGGCCATCGTTGCAGACTATGCCGGAGAAAACCGCGAACTCATGCCGCGCGCCGTGCTGGCGCGCCAGATCGAGCGTGCGGCAAGCATGGGCTACGAGGTGCGCGCCGCCTTCGAATTCGAGGTGATCTTCCTCAAGGAAAATGCGGCAAGCCTGCGCGACAGCGGCTTTTCCGCCATGCACACCTTCATGCCGGAGAACAAATGCTGGTCGGGCCAGACGGCGGCCGATCAGGCCGAATTCGTTTCCGGCCTGGAGAAAGCCATCGTCGATCACGGTGTTTCGCTGTTTGCGGTCGCCGGTGAGCTGGGGCCAGGCTGCTTCGAAGCGACGCTTGCCGCCGAGATGCCGATGAAGGCCGCCGACGATGCCGCCTTTTTCCGCCAGGCGGCCCGCGCCTATGCCCGCCGGCAGGACATGACGGCGAGCTTCATGGCCTCCATGGGCGGCTCCTTTCCCGGCATCGGCGGACACGTCACCCTGTCGCTCCGGGACAAGGCGACCGGGCGCAACGTCTTTTCCGATCCGGCTGCCACGACCAATCAGGCGGCAAGGCACTTCATCGGCGGCATGGCCAGGCTCGTGCCTGAGGCTTTCGCGCTCTGCGCCCACACGGTCAATGCCTATCGCCGCTTCGCTCCCGGTTCCTGGGCGCCGAAATCGGTCAGCTGGGCGGAATACACGTTCACCACGGCGGTGCGATCCGTTCCGTCGGCGGAGGATAGCGCCCGCCTCGAATTCCGCCTGCCCGGCGCCGACTGCAACCCGCATTTGACGCTGGCGCTGGCGCTGGCCGGCGGTCTGGACGGTCTGGAAGAACAGATCGATCCGCCCGCCGCCACGCCCTTCGGAGGGCCGGACGACATTCCGCCGGGCGCCACCCGCCTGCCGCGCGATCTGAAGGACGCAGCCGACCGGCTGAGAGCGAGCGAACTCGCCGCCCGCCATTTCGGCGAGGCCTTCACCGCGCATTTCGCCAAGGCCTGCGAGATCGAGCATGCCGCCCTTGCCCGCGCCGTCAGTGCCTTCGAACTCGCCCGCTATCTCGAAGGCTGAACCCCCAACCCCGTCCCAACCCAAAAACAAAAGAGGAGAACGCCCTATGGCAAAGCACGAAAACTGCGACATGTTCCGCGAACTGAACGATCCGATGCGCAAGGAACGCGTCGCGCGGGTAAGCGAGAAGATCAAGGCTCTCGGCATCGAATACATCTACTACCAGTACATCTCGATCACCGGCCGCGTTCTCGGCAAGGCGGTTCCGGCCCGCCATTGGGAATACAATGCCCGCAAGGGCGTGCAGACATGGATGGGCGGCGTTACCAACGTCTCGACCGACATGAACGGAACTTTGTTCGGCTTTTCGGCCAATGATGGTGAGACGGTCGCGCTGCCCGATCCGGAAACCTTCTGCCAGCTGCCGTGGGACAAGCGCGTCGCCCGTGTCTTCTGCACGCTGTTCTACGGCCTCGAGGACGCGAAAAATCCGGGCGGGTACTTCGAATGCGATACCCGTGGCAACCTCAAGCGTTTCGACCGGGAATTCCGCGAGAAGCACAACGGGCTTCACCTGCGCGTCGGCATGGAGCCGGAAATGCTGTGGCTGAAGAAGAACCCGGACGGTTCGGCTACGCCCTATTCCGGCATTACCGAGCCCTATGCCTACCACATCGGCCAGTTCGAAAGCGCCCGTCACATCTGGACGCAGGTCTATGAATATTCCCACGCCATGGGTCTCGACATGATCCAGGGCGACGTCGAGGACGCGCCGGGCCTGCTCGAACTCAACTTCGCCTTCGACGATGCGCTGAAGACCTGCGATCGGCTCACCACCTATCGCCAGATCTGCAACGAGGTGGCCCGCCAGCACGGCCTGATTGCCTGCTTCATGGCAAAGCCGATGATGGGCGTGCCGGCCAATGGCTGCCACCACAATTGCTCGATCTGGACCGGCGGCTCGGCTGAGCTGCAGCAGCTGGTGCCGGGCGAACTGCCGGGCATGGAAGAACTCTTCACCTACACCAAGGGTGGCGTGAACGAGTTCGAGAACAAGGAGGAAGGCTGGTTGCCGACCGAGATCGGCCACCACGCCCTTGGCGGTGCGCTGAAGCATATCGGCGCGCTCACCGCGATCGGAGCCTCGACGGTCAACTCCTATCGCCGCTTCGCCGATGTCGGTCTCTGGGCACCGATCGGCGCCAACTGGGGTCTGCAGAACCGCTCCTGCACCATCCGCATCTCGGCACCCGACCGCTTCGAGTTCCGCGCCGTCGATGCCATGGTCAACCAGCACCTGTTCTGCGCGGCGCTGATCAAGGCGCTTGATGACGGCATTTCGAACAAGATTGACCCCGGCGCACCGGAAGATCGCAATGTCGTGGAAGTGATGAAGGCGGGCGGCCATGTCGACCTCATCCCGCTCAACCTCAACGAAGCGCTGGATGCCTTGCAGAAGGATGATCTGGTACTGGAAGCGATGCCCGGCAGGCTCTATGAATTGTACGACCTGATGAAGCGCGACGACTGGAAGCGCTTCCTCAAGGAAGTCACCAACTGGGATCTCGACCGCTACATGGACTACCTGCCCTGAGCGATACGAGCAGAATTTTACGGACGGCGCCCGGCGCCGTCCGCCTTGCCATTTCCGACCTCTGATTGGAGTTATCCATGTCTCACCATCTGCAATTCTTCATCGACGGCGCCTGGGTCGATCCGGCCGTGCCGGCAACCCTCGACGTCATCAATCCCGCGACCGAGGAGGCCTATACCCAGATTTCCGTCGGCTCGAAGGCCGATGTCGACAAGGCCGTCGCCGCGGCCAAGAAGGCTTTCGTCAGCTTTTCCAAGACTTCGGTCGCCGAGCGACTGGCGCTGTTGAAGAAGATCCTTGAAGTCTACAATGCCCGCTTCGAGGACGTCGCGGTTGCCGTGTCCAACGAAATGGGCGCACCGCTGTCCTTTGCCCGCGACGCCCAGGCCTGGGCCGGCCGCGCGCATATGGAATCCACCATCGAGGCGCTGGAGAACTACAAGTTCTCCGAGAAGCGCGGTTCGACCACCGTGGTCAAGGAACCGATCGGCGTCTGCGCGCTCATCACGCCGTGGAACTGGCCGCTCAACCAGATCGTCTGCAAGGTCGCGCCGGCGATTGCCGCCGGCTGCACCGTGGTGCTGAAGCCCTCGGAAATCGCCCCGATCTCCGGCATCGTCTGGGCCGAAATCATGGAAGAGGCCGGCGTGCCGAAGGGTGTGTTCAACCTCGTCAACGGCAACGGTCCCGATGTGGGTCAGGTCATGGCCGGCCATCCGGATGTCGACATGGTGTCCTTCACCGGCTCGACCCGCGCCGGCATCATCGTCGCCAAGACCGCAGCCGATACCGTCAAGCGCGTCGCCCAGGAACTCGGCGGGAAGTCGGCCAATATCGTCCTGCCCGACGCCGATCTCGAAACCGCCGTCACCAAGGGCGTCCAGGGCTGCTTCGGCAATTCGGGCCAGTCCTGCGATGCGCCGACCCGCATGCTGGTTCCGGCCGATCGCCATGACGAAGCATTGACCTTCGCCAAGGCAGCCGCCGAGGCTCACAAGGTCGGCAGCCCGACCGCCGAAGACACCGATCTCGGCCCGGTCGTTTCCCAGCTGCAGTTCGACAAGATCCAGCGCCTCATCGAGGCCGGCATCAAGGAAGGCGCGACCCTCGTCACCGGTGGCCTTGGCCGCCCCGAGGGACTGAACCGCGGCTACTATGTCCGCCCGACGATCTTCGGCAATGTCACCAACGACATGACCATTGCGCGCGAGGAGATCTTCGGACCCGTGCTGTCGATCCTGCCCTACAAGACCGAGGAAGAAGCGATCACGATCGCCAACGACACGGTTTATGGCCTGGCCGCCTATGTCCAGTCGGAGAACCTCGAGCACGCCCGTGCGGTCGCCCGCGAGATGCGCGCCGGCTCGGTCTATCTCAACTATCCCGACTGGGACACGCATGCCCCGTTCGGTGGCTACAAGCAGTCGGGTAACGGCCGCGAATATGCCGACTTCGGCATCCACGACTTCCTTGAGATCAAGGGCATCGTCGGCTACGGCGACTGAGTGTCCAACCGGCCGCGACCTGGTGCCTTCGGGCTGGTGGCGGCTGGAGGTGACACCGGCAGACAAACATCGCCCGCGGCAGTCTTCTGCCGCGGGCGATTGTCGGATGCGCTTCGGTTTGGCGGACCGAGCGAAGGGCTTAGTCTTCTTCTTGGAAGACTTCTTCGCGTTTCGCCTTCACCGAGGGCAGGAAGACGATGACGAGGACGGCCACGGCAAGCAGCAGGAGTACGGCGCTGATCGGCCGGGTGACGAAGGTCATCGGGTCGCCGCGCGACAGGATCATGGCGCGGCGCAGGTTTTCCTCGAGCAGGGGCCCAAGCACGAAGCCCAGCAGCAGCGGCGCCGGCTCGCAGCGCAGCTTGACCAGGACATAGCCGAGCAGGCCGAAGCCGGCGACGGCATAGAGGTCGTAGACGTTGGAATTGACGCTGTAGACCCCGATCGAGCAGAAGGCCATGATGATCGGGAAGAGCACATAATAGGGAATGGTGAGCAGTTTCACCCATAGCCCGATCAGCGGTAGGTTCAGCACCACCAGCATCAGGTTGCCGATCCACATGGAGGCGATGATGCCCCAGAACAGTGCCGGCTGTTCGGTGGCGACGTTCGGTCCGGGCACGATGCCCTGGATGATCATCGCGCCGACCATCAGCGCCATCACCGGATTGGCCGGGATGCCGAGGGTGAGCAGCGGGATGAAGGAGGTCTGGGCGCCGGCATTATTGGCCGATTCCGGACCCGCCACGCCTTCGATCGCCCCGTGGCCGAATTCCTCGGGATGGTCGGAAATGCGCTTCTCGACCGTGTAGGAGGCAAAGGCCGCGAGGATGGCGCCGCCGCCCGGCAGGATGCCAAGCGCCGAACCGATCGCCGTGCCGCGCAGCACGGGCGCCACCATGCGGCGGAAGTCGTCGCGCGTCGGCCAGAGGTTGGTTACCTTCGACATCAGCACGGTGCGGGTCTTTTCGCCCTCCAGGTTGCGCAGGATCTCGGCGATCCCGAAGACGCCGACGGCGACCGCGACGAAATTCAACCCATCGGCGTATTCGCGGATGCCGAGGGTGAAACGCGGCGTGCCGGAATAGATGTCGGTGCCGACGAGGCCGAGCAGCAGGCCGAGCGAGACCATGGCCAGCGCCTTGACGATCGAACCATGGGCAAGAGCGATCGACGAGACGAGACCGACCACCATCAGCGAGAAATACTCGGCGGCGCCGAACTTGAGCGCCACGGCGGTAAGCGGAATGGCAAGAACGGCAACCAGGAAGGTCGATACCGTGCCGGCGAAGAAGGAGCCGAGCGCGGCGATCGATAGCGCCGCCCCGGCGCGGCCCTTGCGTGCCATCTGGTAGCCGTCGATGGCAGTCACCGCGGACGAGGATTCGCCCGGCATGTTGATCAGGATCGCGGTGGTCGATCCGCCATACTGGGCGCCGTAGTAGATGCCGGCGAGCATGATCAGCGAAGAGACGGGCTCAAGCTGAAAGGTGATCGGCAGCAGCATGGCGATGGTCGCGGTGGCACCGATGCCGGGCAGCACGCCGATCAGCGTGCCGAGCAGAACGCCGATCAGGCAGAAGAGCAGGTTTTCCGGCGATGCCGCGGTGGAAAAGCCGAGGGCGAGATTGCTGAAGAAATCCATGGGTTCTTCCTAAAACCGGGTCCAGGGGCCGAACCGTTCGAAGGGCAGGCCGAGGGCGTAGCTGAAGACGATCACGGAGAAGACCGTGATGGCGGCGGCCAGAAGCAGCGCCATGACCGGACCCATGCGGTGCGAGGCAAAGGCAGCGATCAGCGCGGCGAAGAAGATCGACGGCACGAAGCCGAGGCCGCGCACGGTGAAGCCGAAGAAGATCGGCGCCGGCAGGATGAGCAGGATGCCCCTCAGGGCGATCGGGCCGAGCGGTTCGCCCTCGACCTTGCCGGACTGGAGAAGAATGACGGTGCCGAGCAGCATCAGGATGGCCGCGAGCATGAGCGGGAAGAGGCCCGGTCCCATGCGGAAGGCCGTGCCGAGCTCTAGCCCCAGGCTCTGAAGGGCGAAGAAGCCGCCAAGCGCGATGAACAGGGCGCCGCAAAGGGCGTCGGTCCGGTCGAATTTCATGGATTTCATGGTGTCCCCCTTGATGCGGCAACAGGGGCCGCGGCGTCGCGCTGAGCGCGGGAATGCCGCCCGCCACGAGGGCGGACGGCATTGTGCAGGGTCTATGCTCAGTCGGCGAACTGGCCGGCGGCTTCGATCACCGGCTTCCAGCGGGCGATCTCGCTTTCGAGCTTGGCCTTGAGGGCTGCCGGCGTGGCATCGGCTTCCGGCGAGGGCGCGGTGCCCAGTTCGGCGAAGCGGGCGACGATGTTCTCGTCCTTGAGGGCGACCTGAAGCGACTTCGACAGGCGCTCGACGGCTTCCGAAGGGGTGCCCTTCGGTGCGTAGATGCCGTGCCAGATGCCGACCTGGAAATCGGCGAGACCGCCTTCGGCTGCTGTCGGCACATCCGGCAGGACGTCGAGACGGGCGGGCGAGGTCACGGCATAGGCCTTGATGGTGCCGCCCTGGATCTGCTTCGTCGTGTTGGTGGTCTGGTCACACATGATGTCGACCTGGCCGCCGAGCAGGTCGGTCATGGCCGGGCCGGTGCCCTTGTAGGGCACTGTGACGAGGGGCGTGTCGATCGCGCTCATCAACAGCATGCCGCAGAGATGCGAGGCAGCACCGATGCCGGCATTGGCGACGGTGACGGTGTCCTTGTTGGCCTTCATGTAGTCGATCAGGCCCTTGAGGTCGGTCGGCTCGAGGTCCTTGCGGGCGACGATGGTCATCGGCACGTCGGTGACGAGGCCGACATATTCGAAGGCGTTCAGCGTGTCATAGGCAAGCTTGCGGTACAGCGTGGCGCTGGTCGACATGCCGATATGATGCAGCAGCACGGTATAGCCGTCTGCCGGCGCTGAGGCGACCCGACCGGCGCCAAGCGTGCCGCCCGCGCCGCCGACATTCTCGACGACGATCTGCTGGCCGAGATCCTTCGACATGGATTCGGCGACGAGGCGGGCCACCGTGTCGGTCGGGCCGCCGGCGGCGAAAGGCACGACCATGGTGATGGTGCGCTCCGGATAACCCGCGGCGAAGGCAGCGGCGGACGACAGGGTGACAGCGAATGCGGCGCCGAGGCCGAGCATAGTTTTCAGGATCTTCATCGAATTCCTCCCGGATGAAACATCCCAGGCCGGTGCGGCTCCTCCCGTGCCGGTCCTGGATGCGCCAACAGTGCGGCGGAGGCGGTCGTTCGCAAGCGCTAACCGGCGGCGGCTGGAGGGTTTTGACCGTGCATGCAATGCAGCATGGGTAGGTTCGGGAACAAAGCGCTGCGAGGCTGGGTGGAAATCCACCCATGGAGGGCGGATCAGGCGTCGAAGTCGTCGAGGGTCACGTCAGGCTTTCGCTCCAGCCCGTATTTCTGCATCTTTTCGTAGAGCGTCTTTCGGGAGATGCCGAGCTGCTCGTAAACCGGTCGCAGATTGCCGCCATGGGCGGAGATCGCGCTGGCGAGGATGCCGCGTTCATAGGCTGCGACCTTGTCGGCAAGCCGCTGGCGCACCGTCGCCTGCGGGCTTTCGTCGGGCAGGGGATCGAGCCCCAGCACCAGGCGGTCGGCGGCGTTGCGCAATTCCCGGACGTTGCCGGGCCAGGGGCGGGCGGCAATCTCGGCCAGCAGATCGGGGGAGACGTCGATATCGTCGCGCATGTAGCGGGCGGCCGCCTCGCGCACCAGCTGGAGAAAGAGGATGGGAATGTCCGCCAGCCGGTTGGCCAGGGCGGGCACATGGAGTGTCGCGACGTTCAGGCGATAGAAGAGATCCGCGCGGAAGCGCCCCGCGGCGACCTCGGCCTCCAGGTCGGCTTTGCTGGTGGCGATGAAGCGCACGTCGAGCGGCACCACCTCGTTCGAGCCGAGGCGGGTGATGACCCGCTCCTGCAGGACGCGCAGAAATTTCGCCTGCAGGTCGAAGGGCATCGAGCCGATCTCGTCGAGAAGGATCGTGCCGCCGCGGGCATGCTCGAACTTGCCGTAGCGCGGCCGGAGCGCACCGGGAAAGGCGCCGGCCTCGTGGCCGAACAGTTCGCTCTCGATCAGGTTTTCCGGCAGGGCCGCGCAATTGATGGCGATCAGCGGCCGGTTGGCGCGGGCGCTCACGTCATGCAGGGCGCGCGCCACGACTTCCTTGCCGACGCCGGTGTCGCCGATGATCAGCGTATCCGCATCCGTGGCGCCGATGGCCCGCAGGCGGTAGCGCAGGTCGACCATGACCTGGGTTCGGCCGGGCAGGCGGGTCTCTATGTCGTCGCGCTTGCCGGCGACGGCGCGCAGCCGGCGGTTTTCCATGACCAGGCTGCGCCGGTCCATCGCGCGGCGGATGATGCCGGCGAGATGCTGGGCGGTGAAGGGTTTTTCCAGGAAATCGTAGACGCCGGCGCGCATGGCGCTGACGGCGAGCTGCACGTCGGCATGGCCCGTCACCAGGATGACCGGAATTTCCGCGTCCACGTCCCGGATGCGCTGAAGCAGCGTCATGCCGTCCATGCCGGGCATGCGGATGTCGCTGACGACGACGCCATCGAAGCCGTAGCCGACCAGTTCGAGAACGGGCTCGGCCATCGAAAAGGTCGTTACCTCGAGGCCGAAGAGTTCGAGCGCCTGGGCCGAGGACCGGCGCATGTCTTCCTCGTCGTCGATCAGGAGGATGCGCTGGCTGCTCATTCCGCCGCCTCCTTCATCTTTTCGGCGGCGTCGAGCTCGATGCGGAACACCGCGCCACCGTCGGCATGGTTGGCGACCGATAGGCTGCCGCCGAAATCCTTGACGATATTGTAGGAGATCGACAGGCCGAGGCCGAGGCCCTTGCCGACGCCCTTGGTGGTGAAGAAGGGGTCGAAGATGCGCTCGGCAATGGCCGGCGGAACACCGGGGCCGTGGTCGCGCACCGTGAGCAAGACCTTTGCGCCCTTGCGGCGGGCCTTGAGCTGGATGTTTCGGTCGGCCTGCCCTTCCACCGCATCGGCGGCATTGGTGATGATATTGACGAGCACCTGCTGCAGGCGAACCGGTCCGGCCACGACGGCCGGCGGGTTCTTGCCGAGATCCACGTCGAGCGTGGCGTCCGCCGTCTTCAGCCGGGCCGCGACGATTTCGAGCGTGTCGTCGATCACGGTGTCCAGCGCCACCGGGCCGAGCTTCTCGTTCGGCTTGCGGGCAAAGTTCCTGAGATGCCGGCTGATCGAGGCCATGCGGTCGACGAGGCCGGAAATGCGCAGCAGATTGTCGCGCGCCTCGCCTGCCCGGCCCCGGTCGATCAGCAGGGCGGCGCTGTCGGCATAGGTCTTGGCGGCGGCGAGCGGCTGGTTGAATTCGTGTGACAGGGCAGCCGACATCTGGCCGAGGCCAGCCAGCTTGCCGGCCTGGATGAGGTCGGCCTGGGTCTTGCGCAATTCCTGTTCGGTGAGGCGTCGCTCGGCGATTTCCAGCTCGATCTGCTCGTTGACGCGGGCGAGGTCGGCGGTGCGTTCGGCGACGCGGTGCTCGAGCTCGTTGCGGGCCCTTTCCTCGAGACGCAGCCGTTCCGCCGTGCGGGCCCGGCGCTGTAGCAGGATCGCGAGTGCCAGACCAGCGAGGCAGACGAAGAGCACGACGGCGATGACCACCGTGCGGACCTGGCCACGCACCGATGCCGTGTCCATCAGCACGTTCACCGTCCAGTCGGCCTCGGGCATGTAATGCGACAGAACGAGATATTCGCGGGATGCACCGCCGCCCGTGATCGTCATCAACCGGTGGCCGCCTTCTCCGCTCTCGCGCAACGGCAATTGCTTCAGCGGTGCCTCGGCATAGCGCCGCGAGGCCTGGGTGCGGGCGAGGCGGGCGGCGTCGAGCGGATAGATGCCGCTGTAGAGCCATTCCGGGCTGCCGGTCATGAAGATGATGCCTTCCGGATCGGCGACGAAGATCTTGTATTCGCCGCCCTTCCACGACGCCTCGATCGAATCGATATCGACCTTGAAGACGATCACGCCGCGGATAGCCCCGTCGACGCTGACCGGCGAGGCGAAATAATAGCCGCGCTTCAGGGAGGTCGTGCCGAGCGCGTAGAAACGGGACTGACGGCCCTTGGCGGCATCCTGGAAATAGGGGCGGTAACTGAAGTTCTGCCCGACGAAGCTGGCCGGCCCGTCGTAATTGCTGGCCGAGATCGTCTCGCCGTCCATGGTCATCACATAGATGTCGGAGGACCGGAGCAGCGTATTGATTTCCTTAAGATAGGCATTCGCGGTGTTTCTCAGGGCCGGATTTGAGGGCGCCCGCAGCAGCGCCTTGATGTCGTCGTGGTCGGCGATCAGCGCAGGGAGCGGTTCGTAGCGGCTGAGGTGGCCGCCCAGCGCCGACACGGCAAGACGCAGTGCCGAACTTGCCTGGAGCGAAGCCTCTTCCATGTAGGCGCGCGTGGCGACCGCGCCGCCCTGGAAGGCGGCAAGCCCGATGAACACCGGCAGAATGACAAAGACCAGGGCATGGCGCAGTTTCACGGAACAACGGCCTCCTCTTCCGTTCCTCCCGGCCAAAGCGGCCGCTCAAGAAGTCTAGAGAGCCGGACGGCCGTTTCCTAGAGGCGATCTGTGCGGAAATGCGTCGACATTCGGGTCCGCATTTCACCCTCTTCATGGTCGAGCGATGCGCCGAACGCCCCATGCAGCGGCCGATCGCCGTGATTGGCGGCAGAATCAGCCAAATCGGACCGCTGCGCTGCGATAAAATTTCGACAGGCTGCGCGACCCGTGACATAAGGCGCCCGGAAACCCCTCAAGCCTCCCTGTCCGGTCATGATTCGTATCGAAAACATCAGCAAGCAGCTCAGCCACCGCATTCTCTTCATCGAGAGCTCCGCCGCGCTCAACAAGGGCGAGAAGATCGGCCTGGTCGGACCGAACGGGGCCGGCAAGACGACGGTCTTCCGCATGGTCACCGGCGAGGAGCAGCCCGACGAAGGCCAGATCTCGGTCGAGAAGGGCATGACGATCGGTTATTTCAACCAGGATGTCGGCGAGATGTCCGGCCGCAGCGCCGTCGCCGAAGTGATGGATGGGGCAGGCCCAGTCAGCGTGGTGGCCGCCGAACTGCATGAGCTTGAGACCGCCATGGTCGATCCGGACCGGCTCGACGAGATGGATCAGATCATCGAGCGCTACGGCGAGGTGCAGGCGCGCTATGAGGAACTCGATGGCTATGCGCTGGAGGGTCGCGCTCGCGAAGTGCTGGCCGGCCTGAGCTTCAGCCAGGAGATGATGGACGGAGACGTCGGCAAGCTGTCGGGCGGCTGGAAGATGCGCGTGGCGCTGGCCCGCATCCTGCTGATGCGCCCCGACGTCATGCTGCTCGACGAACCGTCGAACCATCTCGATCTCGAGAGCCTGATCTGGCTGGAGCAGTTCCTCAAAGGCTACGAAGGCGCGCTCTTGATGACCTCGCACGACCGCGAGTTCATGAACCGCATCGTCAACAAGATCATCGAGATCGATGCCGGTTCACTCAACACCTATTCCGGCAATTACGAGTTCTACGAACAGCAACGGGCGCAGAACGAAAAGCAGCAGCAGGCGCAGTTCGAACGCCAGCAGGCGATGCTGGCCAAGGAAATCAAGTTCATCGAGCGCTTCAAGGCACGTGCATCCCACGCCTCGCAGGTGCAGAGCCGGGTGAAGAAGCTGGAGAAGATCGACCGCGTCGAGCCGCCGAAGCGCCGTCAGGTCGTCGCCTTCGAATTCCAGCCGGCACCGCGCTCGGGCGAAGACGTGGTCAACCTGAAGAACGTGCACAAGAAGTACGGCCAGCGGGTCATCTACGAGGGCTTCGACTTCATGGTCCGGCGCAAGGAGCGCTGGTGCATCATGGGTGTCAACGGCGCCGGAAAGTCGACCCTGCTGAAGCTGGTGGCGGGTGATTCCACCCCTGATCAGGGCACGGTCAGCATCGGCGCCAGCGTCAAGATGGGCTATTTCGCCCAGCATGCGATGGATATTCTCGATGGCGAGATGACCATATTCGAGACGCTGGAAAGCACCTTCCCGCGGGCAGGCCAGGCGCCGCTGCGTGCCCTTGCCGGCTGTTTCGGCTTTTCCGGCGACGATATCGAGAAGCGCTGCCGCGTGCTTTCCGGCGGCGAGAAGGCGCGCCTGGTGATGGCGATCATGCTCTTCGATCCGCCGAACCTTCTGGTGCTCGACGAGCCGACCAACCACCTCGATCTCGACACCAAGGAAATGCTGATCAAGGCGCTGTCGCAGTATGAAGGCACGATGCTGTTCGTCAGCCACGATCGCCACTTCCTGGCGGAGCTTTCCAATCGCGTGCTGGAGCTGACGCCGGAGGGCGCGTTCCAGTATGGCGGCGGCTACACCGAATATGTGGCACGGACCGGCCACGAGGCGCCGGGCCTGCGCAGCTGAGATTCCAGGACAAGCCCGGCCGATTCTGGTGATCGGCCGGTATGTTCGTCAGGCCATGGCGCCGCTTGCGACATCGCGGGCGCGGGCCACCCAGGCAGCACCCTCGCGGGCATGGTGGAAACCGTTCGACAGGGGCGCTGCCGGATAGATGTCCCGCAGCCGGCCGATCGCCTCATCGGCCTCCAGCGTGCCGTCGAGCACCGTGCGATAGAGCTTTGCCACCGCGACCATGTCGCAGTCCTGCGGCGACAGGCGTATGGCCGAGACGCCGCACGCGGCCAGATCGGCCAGTTCGCCGAGCAGTGCCTGGCAGGTGTGGGACACGGTCTGAACCCCGTTCAGCGCCAGGAAGGACTGGCGGTCCAGCGTCTTGACCGGCAAACCGTCCGGCTCCTCGCCGCAGACGAAAAGGCAGTTGTCCTTGATCTTGCCCTTTGAGCGGGCATGGGCGCAGCGCGCCGAAATGGCGAGCGGCATGCGGCCGAAGGCGAAGACCTCGAAATCGATATCGGGGCTGTCGGCGACAATCCGCTCGACGGAGGTGAAAGGCAGTTCGGGCGGCAGGCAGATTGATCGTGCTCCCCGGCCGGCCAGCAGCTTGGCGGTCGCCGCATTGTAGACGTTGACCAGCGGGCCGACGTTGTGCGGCTTGCCGTTCAACAGCCCGAGCGCGGAAAGGTCGTTGGCCTCGATCAGGTGATCGCTTTCCGCGACCAGTTCGCGCACCTGCCGGCTTTCCCGTTCCAGCGTCACCAGCGCCAGCGTCGAGAACACCACGGTCTTGCCGGCGGCCTCAAGCCGTTCGGTCACTTCGGCGAGATGCGGTTCGATGAAATGCTGGCGCTTCGAGCACACGGTTTCGCCGATCACTACCGTGTCGAAGGGCGCTTCGTCGGCGATGCGGAAATGGAAGTCGCGCCATTTGGGGCCGTCCCACAGATAGTAGACGGGTCCCATGGTGAGCGTGGGAGAACGGGTATCGGTCATGCTCATCTCCAGCGCTTCTCATAGGCGCCCGATGTGGTCTTCTGCCCTTCGCTCAGGCCTCGCAGGCCGGCGAGCAGGGCGGTGCGCTGTTCGGGTGTGGCGGAGAGCGCCTTCTTCAGAGTCGAGACGACCTCGGCGACATAGGCCTTGCCGCGCTGGCGGCCCTCGATCTTCAGCGCGCTGACGCCGGCGGCGGTCAGGGCATCGATCTCGCTCATCACGTCCAGCGAGACAGGGTCCTCGAAGGCGTAGGCCCGGTCGTCGGCGATGTCGAAGCGGCCCTTGCACAGCGTCGGATAACCGGCGGCCTCGCCGGCGGGGAAGCGGTTGATCGTGTATTCGCCGAGTTCCGAAACCAGCTCATTGCCCTCCTTGCGGTAGTGCACATGGCTTGCCGGCGAGCAGACGCCGTTCATGTTCGGCGACTTGCCGGTGGCATAGGAAGAGAGCGAGCAGCGCCCCTCGGCCATGACGCAAAGGCCGCCGAAAACGAAGACCTCGATCTCGCAGCGGATTTTCGGCGCGATGCGGGCAATGTCGGCGATGGTCAGCGTGCGGGGCAGCACGACACGCTTGGCGTTGAAGGCGTCGACGAGAAAATTGATCGCGTCGACATTGGAGGCGGAGGCCTGGACCGAGACGTGCAGGCGCTGTTCGGGATAGCGCTCCGTCACATGCGCCATCAGGCCGAAATCGGCGAGAATCAGGGCATCGGCGCCGAGCGCCACGGCATCGGCCGCGGCGCGATACCAGATTTCCTCGTCACCGGCGCGCATGAAGGTGTTCAGCGCGACAAAGGTCTGCGTCTTGTGGCGACGGGCATAGGCGATCGCCTCGCGCAGTTCGTCCCGGCTGAAGTTGAGACCGGGAAAATTGCGGGCATTGGTCTCGTCGCGGAAGCCGCAATAGACGGCATCGGCGCCGGCATCGACGGCTTCACGGAAGGCGGCGGGGGTGCCGGCGGGGCAGATCAGTTCCATGCGGATCCCTCTCCGGTGAGCGCGCGGCGGCGAATACCCTCGGCCATGCGGCCGAAGATCGGTGCGAAGGGGCCGGCCAGCGTCGAGAGGTCGCGCGGCAGATCGATGTCGCAGTCGTCGAGGGCGTTGCGCATGGCGAGCATGGCCTCCATGTCGCCGGTGACGTTGAGATCGCGCGAGAAGAACAGCGCGTCGGCGTCGCAGCGCCCCTCCAACAGTGCGAGCAACATGAACAGGGGACCTTCGACTGTCGCATCGGCGGTGAGTGTCGAGCCGTTCTTGCGCAGCACGCGGATCGACGGGCGGCCGGGCTCGACGACGAAAGCGAGCGGAACATCGCTCGGCAGGAAGGCGAAACGCTTGGCCTTGTGCTCGCCCAGGCGTTCGAACAGGCCGGGATGCTCTTTCATCATCCGGGCAAACAGCAGGCCCGTCGCTCGCTCGATCACCGCTATGGGGACATAGTTCAGGGGCGTGGCGAGCGTCTTGGGGAATTCCATGTTTTCATGCCTTTGCGGAACGCGGTGCGCGCCATGCTAACGGCTCGGTCGGCGCGTGCGTTTGAGCCAGCGCAAAGACTTGATGATTTTTAGCCGCCACACAGGCGGGATGACAAAGACACCCTCCGCCATCCGGCGCTATGCCGACCTTCAGGATTTCGCTGCCGAACTGGAACGCCGGGGAAGCCTGAGACGTATCGAAAAGCCGGTGTCGCTGGTGCATGAGGTGACGGAGATCCATCGGCGCGTGCTTGCCTCCGGCGGGCCGGCGCTCTTGTTCGAAAAGCCGGTCAATGCGGCCGGCGAAATCGTGCCGATCCCGCTGCTTGCCAATCTGTTCGGCACGCGCGAACGCATCGAATGGGGCTTCGGGCTCCAGAGCGGTGGGATCGGCGAACTGGCGGATCTGCTCGGCGAATTGCGCGAGCCGCGTCCGCCGCGGTCCCTCAAAGAGGCAATGGGAAAACTGCCGCTCCTGCAGTCTGCCCTTGCGCTCCGGGTCAAGCAGGTTTCCGGCGCGTCCTGCCAGGACGTGGTCTGGCGCGATGACCAGATCGACCTCGGCCGCCTGCCGATCCAGTGGTGCTGGCCGGGGGAGCCGGCGCCGCTGGTCAGCTGGCCTTTGGTGATCACCCGCTCGCCGGACGATCCCAACGATGTCAATGTCGGCATCTACCGCATGCAGGTTCTGGGTCGCGACAGGCTTATCATGCGCTGGCTCGCCCATCGCGGCGGGGCGAAGCATCATCGCCAGTGGCAGAAGCTGGGGCAGGACATGCCGGTCGCCGTGGTGATCGGCGCGGATCCGGCCACTATCCTTGCGGCCGTCATGCCGCTTCCCGAAGGCATGAGCGAGCTCGGTTTCGCCGGTGTGCTCAAGCGGCGCCGCAGCCGGGTGGTGAAGGCGGTGAGCCAGCCGCTCTGCGTGCCGGCCAATGCGGAAATCGTGCTTGAGGGCACGGTTTCGATGCGCGAGGTGGCGGAGGAGGGGCCGTATGGCGACCATACCGGCTACTACAATTCGGTCGATCGTTTTCCGGTGATGACATTGTCGGCGATCACCATGCGGAAGAAGCCGTTCTACCTCTCGACCTATACCGGCCGGCCGCCGGACGAGCCGTCGACGCTCGGCGAGGCGATGAACGAGCTGTTCCTGCCGCTGGTGAAGAAGCAGTTCCCCGAAATTTCCGACCTCTGGCTGCCGCCGGAAGCCTGCTCCTACCGCGCCATCGTCGTGTCGATCGACAAGCGTTATCCGGGCCAGGCGAAGCGCATCATGATGGGACTGTGGTCGATGCTGCCGCAGTTCAGCTATACCAAGCTGATTATTGCCGTCGATCCGGACATCGACGTGCGCAACTGGCACGACGTGATCTGGGCACTGTCGACGCGCTTCGATGCCAGCCGCGACGTCACGATCATCCCCGACACGCCGATCGACTATCTCGATTTCGCCTCGCCGAAGCCGGGACTCGGCGGCAAGCTCGGACTCGACGCCACGACCAAGATCGGACCGGAAACGGATCGTGAATGGGGGAGGGTGCTGGAGATGGCACCGGAGGTGTCAGCGAAGGTCGATGCTCTGTGGAGCGAACTCGGGCTGGGAGATCTGCCATGAGTGTCAAGCGCGTCGTGCTCGGTGTCTCCGGGGCATCCGGCGCGCCGATCGCATTCAGGATCGCCGAGCGGCTGGCCGCGCTGGCCGGTGTCGAGACCCATCTGGTGGTGTCGACGGCGGCTGAGAGGACCTTTGCCTATGAACTGGGCGCGAATGCCCTGGCGCGGCTCGAAGCGCTGGCATTCCGGCGCTACGATATCGGCGATATCGGCGCGGCAATCGCCAGCGGCTCGTTCCGCACCGCGGGCATGATCGTTGCGCCGTGTTCGATGCGCAGTCTCTCCGGGATTGCGACGGGTCTTGCGGATACGCTGCTGATCCGGGCCGCCGACGTGCACCTCAAGGAGCGCCGGCCGCTCGTTCTCCTCGCCCGCGAGACGCCGCTGCATCTCGGGCATTTGCGCAACATGGTGTCGGTGACGGAGATGGGGGCGATCGTCATGCCGCCCGTGCCGGCGTTCTATCGGCGGCCGGAGACTGTGGCGGCGATCGTCGATCATATTGCTGCGCGTGCCATCGATCTGTTGCGGATCACGGAAGAGCCGCTGGCGAACGAATGGGACGGCGAGGTATCAGGCTAGAGCAGATCCCTGTTCAATCCGGTCATATCCAGCAGCCCTGAAGTAGTTTGCGCATTCTGTCGGCGTGAAGCGGGGCATTGACCTGAGGCCCTTCCTCCGGATTTTGGTAAAGTCCGTCACAGCCAGGAGGCGGACGAATGAAGCGTTCACGGTTCACGGGAGAACAGATCATCGGGGTATTGAAGGAGCAGGGTGAGCCTTGGCGAACGGCGCAGAGACAGTCGATGTCTGCCGCAAGCACGGCATTTCGGATGCGACCTTATACAAATAGTGAGCCGCTGGAGGCGCCACTGGTTCAAGCCCAGTGGCGAATGCGAAGTATGGCGGCATTGACGGTGAAGAGGAAAAGCAAATGATCTTGTGCATCATTTGCCCGCTGAACGATGCCCGCAAGCTGACGGCGCTGGAGGACGAGAACGCCAAGCTGAAGAAGCTCTTGGCCGAAGCCATGCTGGACAATGCGATCCTGAAGGATGTCGCTTCAAAAAAATGGTGACGCCCGATGTGAAGCGGGATGCGGTGGTTCACGTCTG
>NZ_JAEG01000017.1 GCF_000518785.1 Paenirhizobium selenitireducens ATCC BAA-1503
TCTCATATCAAAACGTGACCGTCTGCGTATCATTCGTAGAAAAGCCCTAAAGCTCTTCCCGCGACGCCGCCGTCCACGTTTCTCTTTCTTCTCATCTTCAATTGTCAAAAAACAGACGACAATCAGCCGTCACAAAAACTCAACACCAAACCATCCGGTCCGGCAATCCATCAGCATCTCAGCCAATTTCTAGAGGTTTCCTTAGAACGAAAGACTTCGTCGCCAGCAGCGCCGCCGCCCTCGTTCAGTGAGCGGGTTATAGTTCGACCCAATATCCCAAGTCAACAGCACCAAAACAAAAAATCCGAAAAATCATGCAAGCCGTTGTTATGTAATGGATATTCAATGTCGAGACATTCCCCCGCCAGGAAATCCCCTCACGCGGCGTGAGGAACGACGCCCGCAGCCCCGCCTCCGCCATGCTTCAGTCCCGGGATCTTCACAATTGCCTGCTTTACAGGACGCGATCCGCGGGTGCTGCGCTTCGGCGCGGGCCGGCCAGCCGCCGTCGAATTGACGGGCGGGGCGGAAACATGCAGATGATGACGCGCCCGCACGCATGACGGACTAAGGGCCTATGGGAAGAACGGATGCCGGACGCATGATGACGGACCGCACCATGTTGCGATCACTGGGAACCGAACCGCCGATCCTGGCGGACGGTCACCGCGCGCCCGACCGGCGCGAGATCTCGCTGCGCTGGCTGTCCGGCACCTTCCTGACCGGCATCACCTCCTGCATCCTGATGGGCGTGGCGCTGTTTGCCGCGCTCGACGGCCGCCAGCAGCTGGCGATCCCCGCCGAGGCCTATGCGGCGACGGGCGATGCGGCCCGCGACGGTGAGGACGCCGAGGAAGTGATGCGCGGCGGCCGGCTGCTCGGCCCGAAGATCGCCGCACGCCCGGTCGACAAGGCGATCCTCGAGGTCTCGACCGTCACCCATGACGGCGAACGCGAGGTGGTGCGCCGCCAGCCGTTTGCCCATGTCAAGATGCGGCTTGCGGCCAACTACAAGACCCAGGACAATTACCCGGCCTTCGATCCGCTGGCGATCTTCGCCGCCGACGAGAAGGTCGCGCCCGCCGCCGTGCGCACGGGTACGATCTATGGTTCGGACGTCGAATCCGAGGTCAGCCTGAAGACCACGCCTTTCCCGGTTTCGGGCAATACCCGGCCCTATGCCGGCGCCATGTCCTTCGACGAGGTCGAGGAGAATGTCCGCACCAACGGCTCGGTGCTGACCGACGGCGCGACCCAGGTCGCCGCCCTCTACTATATCGACCCGCAGCGCTTCGACAGCGATGCGGGCGTCGATATCGGCGCCGGGCTCGCCGCCCGGGTCGTCGAGCAGAACATGAGCGTCGCCGAACCGCAGATCATGACGCCCGAGACGCCGGAATATGCCGACGACGTGCTTCCCGTTCGTCGCCCGCAGCCGATCGAGGCCGTGCTGGTGGCCGCCGGCTACCCGAAATCAAAGGCCGGCGACATGGCCCGCGCGCTCGTGCCCCATGCCGGTTCGCCCGACCTGTCCGAGGGCGACGTGCTGCGCATCGGTATCATCCAGCGCGGCGAGGAGGCACGCGTCGTGCGCCTCAGCCTCTATCGCCAGGGTGGCCACGTGGTGACGCTCGCGGTCAACGATGCCGGCCGCCTCATCAAGGGCGAAGAGCCGCCGCGGCTCGATGCGGTCGCCGGCGCCTTCGACGACAGTGCGCCGCAGGTGCCGAGCTCGGCCCGCGACCTGCCGCGCGTCTATGACGGCATCTACCGCGCCGCCCTCTCCTACGGCATGAACCGCGACATGACGGCACTGGTCGTGAAGCTGCTCGCCGCCAATGTCGACTTCCAGGCGCAGCTGAAGCCGACCGACACGCTCGAAGCCTTCTTCTCGGTCGAGGACGAGGCCGGCCAGGCGACCGACGAGAGCGAACTGCTCTATGTGCGCGCCCGCTTCGGCGACACGGTGACGACCTTCTACCGCTTCCAGAACCCGGACGACAATTCGGTCGACTATTTCGACGAGAACGGCAAGTCGATCCGCCAGTTCCTGCTGCGCAATCCGGTGCCGAACGGCATCTTCAAGGGCGGCTTCGGCATGCGCCGCCACCCGATCCTCGGTTATACCCGCATGCATACCGGCACCGACTGGGCCGCCCCCCGCGGAACCCCGATCATCGCCTCGGGCAACGGCACGGTGGAAAAGGCCGGCTGGGACAGCGGCGGCTACGGCAACCAGACGCTGATCCGCCATGCCAACGGCTATGTCACCTCCTACAACCACCAGAGCGCCATCGCCAAGGGCGTGACGGAGGGCGCCAAGGTGCGCCAGGGCCAGGTGATCGGCTATGTCGGCAATACGGGCCTGTCCACCGGTCCGCACCTGCACTACGAGCTGATCGTCAACGGCACCAAGGTCGATCCCTTGCGCGTCCGCCTGCCCGGCGGCAAGTCGCTGGAGGGCGAAACGCTGGCCAAGTTCGAGGCGGAGCGCCAGCGCATCGACGCCCTGCTGACCGGCGGCAAGCCGGCCGAAGTCGCCAGCAACTGACGCCGGCAGCGGAGGCGGGCCAGCGCGACCGCCCGCGGCGAAGGAAACGCCGTCTCCGATCTTGCCCCTCGAAGTCGACAGGAAAAAAGGCGGCCCCATGGGGACCGCCTTTGTCTTTTCTCGGCCTTTGGTCGCCCGGATCAGGCCGCTTCGCTGACCGTGCGCTCCGTAGCAAACAGCAGGCGGTCGGAACCGGCGCTGACGGTGACGGTCGATCCGTCCGGGATCGTCCCCGACAGGATCTGTTCGGCCATCGGGTCCTGGACGAACTTCTGGATCACCCGCTTCAGCGGCCGGGCGCCATAGACCGGGTCGTAGCCCTTGTCGGCCAGCCATTCACGTGCATCCGGCCGAAGGTCGATGGTGATCTTGCGCTCGGCGAGCAGCGCGACCAGCCGCTTCAGCTGGATGTCGACGATCGTGCCCATTTCCGCCCGGCGCAGCCGGTGGAACAGGATGATCTCGTCGACGCGGTTGAGGAATTCCGGCCGGAACGACGCCTTGACCACGTCCATCACCTGGTCGCGCACCGCCTCGCTGTCCTGGTCGTCGCGAAGACCGGTGAGGTATTCGGCGCCGAGATTCGAGGTCATGATGATGATCGTGTTCTTGAAGTCCACGGTCCGGCCCTGGCCGTCGGTCAGGCGGCCATCGTCGAGCACCTGCAACAGCACGTTGAAGACGTCCGGATGGGCCTTCTCGATCTCGTCGAACAGCACGACCTGATACGGCTTGCGGCGCACGGATTCGGTCAGCGAACCGCCCTCCTCATAGCCGACATAGCCCGGAGGCGCGCCGATCAGGCGGGCGACCGAATGCTTCTCCATGTATTCCGACATGTCGATGCGCACCAGCGCGCTCTCGTCGTCGAACAGGAAGCGGGCGAGCGTCTTGGTGAGCTCGGTCTTGCCGACGCCGGTGGGGCCGAGGAAGATGAACGAGCCGATCGGCCGGTTCGGGTCCTGCAGGCCGGCGCGCGAACGGCGAACCGCACGCGAGACCGCCTGCACGGCGTCGCCCTGGCCGACCACCGACTTCGCCAGTTCGTCTTCCATGCGCAGCAACTTGTCGCGTTCGCCTTCAAGCATCTTGTCGACCGGAATGCCGGTCCAGCGCGACACGACATGGGCGATGTTGTCGGGGGTGACGACCTCCTGCACCATGGAATCGCGGGCATTGCCGTCCTGGGCTTCCGCCTCGACCAGCTGCTTCTCGAGCTTCGGGATCTCGCCATAGGCAAGCTCGCCTGCGCGCTGGAATTCGCCCTTGCGCTGGGCGATCGCCAGTTCGTTGCGGGCCTCGTCGAGCTGCTTCTTCAGGTCGGCGGCAAGGCCGAGCTTCTGCTTTTCCGCCTGCCAGCGGGCGGTCAGCGCATCGGCCTCCTCCTCGAGCGAGGCGAGTTCGGATTCAAGCCGCTTCAGCCGGTCGGCCGAAGACACGTCGGTTTCCTTCTTCAGCGCCTCGCGCTCGATCTTCAGCTGCATGATGCGGCGATCGAGCTCGTCCAGCTCCTCGGGCTTCGAATCCACCTGCATGCGCAACCGCGAGGCGGCCTCGTCCATCAGGTCGATCGCCTTGTCGGGCAGGAAGCGGTCGGTGATGTAGCGGTTCGACAGGGTGGCAGCCGCGACCAGCGCCGAGTCGGAGATCCGCACCTTGTGATGCTGCTCGTATTTTTCCTTGAGGCCGCGCAGGATCGAGATCGTGTCCTCGACATTCGGCTCGTTGACCATGACCGGCTGGAACCGGCGGGCAAGGGCCGCGTCCTTCTCGACATGCTTGCGGTATTCGTCGAGCGTGGTCGCGCCGACGCAGTGCAGCTCGCCGCGGGCAAGCGCCGGCTTCAACAGGTTGGACGCATCCATCGCGCCGTCGGCCTTGCCGGCGCCGACCAGCGTGTGCATCTCGTCGATGAACAGGATGATCTCGCCGCTTTCCGACTGCACTTCGCTGAGAACCGCCTTCAGCCGCTCCTCGAACTCGCCGCGATACTTGGCGCCGGCGATGAGCGAGCCCATGTCGAGCGCCATCAGCTTCTTGTCTTTCAGGCTTTCCGGCACGTCGCCATTGACGATGCGGAGCGCCAGGCCTTCGGCGATCGCCGTCTTGCCGACGCCCGGCTCGCCGATCAGCACCGGATTGTTCTTGGTGCGACGCGACAGAACCTGGATCGTGCGGCGGATTTCGTCGTCACGGCCGATCACCGGATCGAGCTTGCCCTCGCGGGCTTCCGCCGTCAGGTCGCGGGCATATTTCTTCAGCGCGTCGAAACCCGCTTCGGCATTGGCGCCGTCGGCCGTGCGGCCCTTGCGCACCTCGTTGATCACCTGGTTCAGCGCCTGCGCTGTCACGCCGGCCTTCTTCAGCGTCGCAGAGGTCGAGGCCGAGGTCTCGATCGCCAGCGCCAGCAGCAGGCGTTCGACGGTGACGAAGCTGTCGCCGGCCTTCTTGGCCGCGTCTTCGGCTGTGGTGAAGACCTTGGCGAGCGGCTGCGACAGGTAGACCTGGCCGCCGCCGCCGGACACCTTGGGCAGCTTGGCGAGTGCAGCGTCATTGGCGATGCGCGCTTCCTTCGCGTCGCCGCCGGCGCGCGAAATCAGCGACGAGGCCATGCCCTGATCGTCGTCGAGCAGGACCTTCAGCACATGCTCGGGGGTGAATTGCTGGTGCCCTTCGGACAGCGCATGGGTCTGGGCGGATTGCAGAAAGCCGCGGACGCGCTCGGAATATTTTTCGATGTTCATCGTGCCTGTCTCCGGTAGCCGCCCTGCCCGTTCGGCACAGCGCGGCGGTTGAGATGGGGCCCCCTGACAAGGCGAACCCCGTGGGACGTCGCCGTCCCTCTAACCGAGATATGGGGACGGATTTTCGCTGTTTAAAGAGCGATTTGGGGCAAAAGTTCAGGGATTGACGAACGGCAAGACCAGCGGGGGTCGGGCATGAACCCACACGCCGGAACGGAGGGCGATCACCGCCCGTATTCCCGTCCCCTGAAAGCAGAAAACCCCTCCTTCCGGAAGGAAGAAGGGGTCTTTGACGAATGGTCGCCTTTTCCGATCACTCGGAAGGGGCAAGCACCGGTTCCGGCGCATCGGCAGCGGCTTCGCCGCCTTCCGCACCCTCTTCGCCGGCAGCGCGGCGCGGCTGGCGACGCGGGCGACCCGCGGCATTGCGACGGCGTGGCAGGCGCTCGCCCGAACCGTCGGCAGCGCTTTCGGCGGCAGCGACAACGGCTTCGGCGGGCATCTCCTCCAGCACCGGCTGGGGACCGGAACCAGCGATCTCGACTTCGCGGCGCGGCCGCGGCTGAGCCTGGGGCCGCTGCGGTTGCTGCTGCGGTTGCGGCTGGGGCCGCGGTTGCGGCCGCTGCTGTTGCTGCGGCTGGGCAGCCTGGGCACCGACCGTCGGCTCGTCCATGCCGTCCATGTCGTCGCCATCGCGGTCGTTGTAATCGTTGCGGTCGTCCCGCTCGTCGCGGTCGTCGCGCTCGTCACGATCGTCGCGCTGGAAGCGTTCCTGCATCTGCGCCTGGGCGGCCGCGATGATGCGGTTGTAGTGCTCGGCGTGCTGCAGGTAGTTTTCCGCCATGACCCGGTCGCCGGCGCTCTGTGCGTCACGGGCCAGGGTCGTATATTTCTCGGCGATATGCTGGGCCGTGCCGCGGATCTTCACGTCGGGGCCGGAGCTGTCATACGTCCGCGTCAGCGGGTTGGCACCCTTGCGGTTGAAATTACCGCTATTACCGCCACCACCACCGCCGCCGCCACTGTTACGCCCGCGACCACGCTTGTTCTGCTGTCCTGGCCTCATCGATACTTCACCTGAATTCTTCTGTTGTGCTGATAGATGGCAACGCTGTTGGTTCTGGTTTGGACCGGACCAAGGCTGTGCGCGCCGCGGGCATACTGCGCCATCGCTTTCGTGCCGCTGGTGATAGTCAAGTTTACTGAGTTACGCACCGGGGTTTGCTCGTCCCGTGAAGCCCAGTCACGAGCCTAAATCGCGGCAAACCCAGACCCGAACGAATCTCGTTCATTCCCTGCTGCCCGTTGCGTGCCCGCAAACTATTACGCTTCATTGGGAAAACCAAGCCTTTTCTTTCAACAGCCCGAATATCCTGAGCATACGCAGCAAATCGCAGACTAGCCGGCAAATCTGAACAACAGGACCCGATCATTGCCGCCATAGTCGCGATGCTGCTCGAGAAGAGAAAAACCACTGTGTTCAAAGAGTTGCGTGACGCTTTGTCTCTGGTCATAGCCGATTTCGACTCCCACCAGCCCCTCTGCAAGCAGATGTTGCGCTGCATTTTCCGCGATCGCGCGATAGGCGACAAGGCCGCCCTCGCCGCCGTCGAGCGCCGCGCGGGGGTCGTAATCGCGAACGTCGGGCGCCAGAGCATCGACCACTTCTGTGGGTATATAGGGCGGATTTGACACGATGATGTCGAAGCGCTCTTCGATCGCTGCGAACCAGGCGCTTTCGCGCGTGTCGAATCTGTCGGCCACGCCATTGAGATGGGCATTGGCGGCCGCGGTTTTGAGGGCTCCCGGCGAAATATCGCTGCCAAGCGCCTGCGCCTTCGGGCATTCCTTCAGCAAGGCGAGCGCGATCGCCCCGGTCCCCGTGCCCAGGTCGAGGATCCGGGCGCTGCCCTTTTCCGCCACGATGCGCTGCAGGTGCGGGAGAACCGTGTCGACGAGGATTTCGGTATCGGGCCGCGGCTCCAGCGTATCCGGCGACAGCGTGAGATCGAGCCCGTGGAATTCGCGGTGGCCGAGAATGCGGTGCACGGGTTCGTGTCTCAGCCTCCGCGCCACGGCATCGGCAATCTTCGCGCGCTCGCTCTCCGTCACCGGCCGGTCGGCCTGGGTGAACACTTCGGTGGTGGACAGCCCAAGCAGGCCGCCGAGCAGGATCCGCGTCTCGATCGCCGCATCGGCAAAGCCCGCATCATGAAGCGCTGCCCGCGTCTCGGCGACGACCGCACCGAGCGTTAGGGCCCCGCTCACGTCTGCTCGCCGAGCTGGGCGAGCTGGCCCGCCTGGTAGTCGGCGATCAGCGCATCGACCATCTCGTCGATGTCGCCCTCCATCATCCGGTCCAGCTTGTAGAGCGTCAGGTTGATGCGGTGATCGGTAACGCGGCCCTGCGGGAAGTTGTAGGTGCGGATGCGCTCGGAGCGGTCGCCCGAGCCTACCTGGCTCTTGCGGTCGGCCGAACGTTCGCTGTCGGTGCGCTGCCGCTCCATGTCGTAGAGCCTGGAGCGCAGCACCTGCATCGCCTTGGCGCGGTTCTGGTGCTGCGATTTTTCCGACGAGGTGACGACCAGCCCGGTCGGCAGATGGGTGATGCGCACCGCCGAGTCGGTGGTGTTGACGTGCTGGCCGCCGGCGCCCGACGAACGCATGGTGTCGATGCGGATGTCTTCCGCGCGCACCTCGATGTCGATCTCCTCGGCCTCCGGCAGCACGGCGACGGTGGCAGCCGAGGTGTGGATGCGGCCGCTCGCCTCGGTTTCCGGCACGCGCTGCACGCGGTGCACGCCGGATTCGAACTTGAGCTTGGAGAACACGCCGCGCCCGGAAATCGTCGCGATGATTTCCTTGTAGCCGCCGGCCTCCCCTTCGCTGGCCGACAGAACCTCGACCTTCCAGCCCTTGGTCGAGGCGAAGCGCTCGTACATGCGGAACAGGTCGCCGGCGAAAAGGGCCGCTTCCGATCCGCCGGTACCGGCGCGGATTTCCAGGATCGCGCTTTTCTCGTCGGCGGCGTCCTTCGGCAGGAGCAGGATCTGCATGTCCTTTTCCAGGCCCTCGATACGCGCCTCGACCTCCGGCATCTCCATCTCGGCCAGGTCGCGCATCTCGCGGTCGGTGCCCTTGTCGGACAGGAGCGCCTTCAGGCCCGCCAGCTCGGCGATCGCCGCCTCGTATTCGCGGATCTTCTTCACCACCGGCTGCAGCTCGGAATATTCCGAGGCCAGCTTGACATAGACGTCGGCCGCCGGCCCCGCCGACATGCGTGCCTCTATCTCGCCAAACCGGCGTTCGAGTTCACGCATTTTCTCGACAGGAAGCTTCGCCACCCTTTACTCCACATAAGATTCGGTCAGAGGGGAATATTGTTGTCTTCGGCAAAGCCGACCAGGATGTCCCGGAGCGGCAGGTGCGAATGATGATCGTCCAGCGCCGCGTTGAGCTCCCGGCTGAGCTGCTCCACGTCGAGCCCCAGCAGCATCGCCTTGACCGGACCGATCGAGGTCGGCGACATCGAGATCGAGCGGAAGCCGATGCCGAGCAGCGCCATGGCAGGGAGCGGCTTGCCGGCCATCTCGCCACACAGCGTCACCGATGTCTCGTGCCGATCGGCAGCCCTGACGATATCGCGCAGGATCCTGAGGAACGGCCGGCCCAGCACGTCGAAACGATCGGAAACGCGCGCATTGCCGCGATCGACCGCCATGGTGAACTGGAAAAGGTCGTTGGAACCGACGGAAACGAAGTCGACCTCCTGCATCAGCTCGTCGAGCTGCCACATCAGCGCCGGCACTTCCAGCATGGCGCCGAACTGCAGCTTCTTCGGCAGCGGATGGCCGAACTTCGAGAGGTGCTGGACCTCCTTCTGCATCAGCTCGCGCACCGCCCGGATTTCGCCGACCTCGGTTACCATCGGCAGCATCATCTTGAGTTCCGCGCCGGCGGCCGCCTTCAGCAGCGCACGCAGCTGGGTGCGCAACAGGCCGGGCCGGTCGAGCGACAGGCGGATCGCCCGCCAGCCGAGAGCCGGGTTTTCCTCTTCATGACCGCGGAAATAGGAGACCACCTTGTCGCCGCCAATGTCGAGCGTGCGGAAGGTCACCGGGCGCCCGCCGGACTGGCGAAGCACGCTGCGGTAGAAGCTCTCCTGCTCCTCACCCTTGGGCATGGTCGAGGAGATCATGAACTGCAGTTCGGTGCGGAACAGGCCGATACCCTCGGCGCCCGATTCGGCAAGCTGCGGCAGATCGACCAGCAGGCCGGCATTCATCTGCAGGGTGATGCGCTTGCCGTCCTTGGTGATCGGCTCGACGTCGCGCAGCGCGCGGAACTGTTCCTGCCGGCGGGCCCGGAGCTTGACCTTTTCCTCATAGGCCTTCTGCAGGTCGGCCACCGGGCGGACATGCACCTTGCCGTCGTCTCCGTCGATGATCACCGGATCGCCGTTTTCGGCGAGCGCCACGGCACCGGTCGCCTGGCCGACCACGGCAATGCCCATGGCGCGCGCCACGATCACCACATGGCTGGTCACCGCGCCTTCTTCCAGCACCAGACCGCGCAGGTTGGCGCGCGGATAATCGAGCAGCTCGGCCGCCCCCATGGCGCGGGCAAAGACGATCGCGTCGGCCGGAAAGCCCTCGGTCTGGCTGTGCGGCGAAAAGCCGGTCAGCTGGCGCAGCAGGCGGTTGGCCAGGTCGTCGAAATCATGCATCCGCTCGCGCAGATAGGGATCCGTCAGGCGGATCATGCGCGCCTTGGTGTCGCTCTGAACCTTCTCGACCGCGGCTTCCGCAGTAAGCCCGTTGTGGATCGCCTCTTCCATGCGCCGGACCCAGCCCTGGTCGTGGGCAAACATCCGGTAGGTCTCGAGCACGTCGCGGTGCTCGCCCTCCATCGACACTTCACGCCGCGACAGCATGTCGTCGATCGAAATGCGCAGCGAACCGAGCGCGTCGGCAAGCCGGCGGATTTCCGTCTCGGTGTCTTCGTTCAGCAGGTTGGTGACGACGATGCGCGGCTCGTGCAGCACGACATAACCGAGCCCGATGCCTTCATTGTATCCGTCGCCGTCGATCGACACCGCCCGCGTCAGGTCGAGTTCGAGACCGGGACGGGTGATCTTCTTCAGTTCGCCGGTCGCAATCATCTCGGCCAGCACCATGGCGGTGGTTTCGAGCGCTTCAAGCTCGTCCTCCCGATAGTTGCGCTGCGCCTTGTTCTGCACGACGAGAACGCCCAAACTGCGACCGGCGCGCAGGATCGGCACGCCGAGGAAGGAATGATAGATTTCCTCGCCCGTTTCCGGCAGGTAGCGGAAGGCCGGGTGCGCCTGGGCGTCGGAGAGGTTGAGCGGCTGGGCGGAGGCCGCGATGGTGCCGACCAGGCCCTGGCCCATCTTCAGCTGGGCGAGGTGGACGGCATCCTTGTTGAGGCCTTCGGTGGCGTAGAGTTCGAGCACGCCGTCGGCGCGCAGCACGTAGGCCGAGCACACTTCCGCGACCATGTTGCTCGCGATCTGGCGAACGATCTGGTCAAGGCGCTCCTGTGGCTCGAGCGGCTCCGCCATCAATTCGCGCAACCGCTTGAGGAGGACGCGCGGACCCGCGGAAAGGTCTCTCATGCGTGCATTCTCCCGAAGTCGTCATTGGGTCGGGCGGCCTCGCCGCCCGTGTCACAAACGACGAGGAGGGCGAATTCCGCTTTAGAGAATCAATTCTTATCGAGGCCGTAGCAGGAATGCAAAGTCCGAACGGCGAGTTCGGCATAAGGCCCGTCGATCAGGATCGAAATCTTGATTTCCGAGGTGGTGATCGCCTTGATGTTGATGCCCTTCTCGGCGAGCGCCTTGAAGGCCGTGGCAGCGACGCCGGCATGGCTGCGCATGCCGATGCCGATGACCGAGACCTTCACCAGGCCCTTTTCGCTCTGCACGACGTCGTAGCCGATCTTGTCCTTGTTGTCGCCGAGCACGGAAAGCGCCTTGTCGACGTCGCCCGACGGAACGGTAAACGTCATGTCGGTGCGGGTGCCGTCTTCCGAGATGTTCTGGACGATCATGTCGACATTGATATGTGCCTCGGCCAGCGGCCCGAAGATCGCCGCGGAAACGCCCGGCCGGTCGGCGAGCCGACGCAGCGAGATCTGCGCTTCATCCTTGGCATAGGCAATACCGGTGACTACTTCCTGTTCCACGATCTCTTCCTCATCGCAAATCAACGTACCGGGCGGGTTCAACAGATCGCCCATGCCCGGTGCATCGGGATCTTCGAAGCTCGAGCGCACGAAGGTGCGCACCTTGTGGACCATGGCAAGCTCCACCGAGCGCACCTGCAGCACCTTGGCGCCGAGCGAGGCCATTTCCAGCATTTCCTCGAAGGCGATCTTCTTCAGCCGCCGCGCCTTCGGCTCGATGCGCGGGTCGGTCGTGTAGACGCCGTCGACGTCGGTGTAGATGTCGCAGCGGTCGGCCTTGATGCCGGCGGCGATCGCCACGGCCGAAGTGTCGGAGCCGCCGCGGCCGAGCGTGGCGATGCGGTTGTCCGGGCCGATGCCCTGGAAGCCGGCGACGACAGCCACCTGGCCCTCGCCCATGCGGCGGATGATGTCGGCGCCGTCGATTTCCTGGATGCGGGCCGCCCCATGCGCATTGTCCGTCTTGATGGCGATCTGCCAGCCCTGCCAGGAGCGGGCATTGATGCCCATCGACTGCAGCGCGATGGCGAGAAGCCCGGAGGTCACCTGTTCGCCCGAGGCAACGATCGCGTCATATTCGCGCGCGTCATAAAACGGCGAATCCGCGCCGGCCACCTTCGGCATGGTCTGCACCCAGTCGACCAGCTCATTGGTCTTGCCGGACATGGCCGAGACGACGACAGCCACCTCGTGGCCCGCATCGACCTCGCGTTTGACATGCCGGGCAACATTGTAGATGCGTTCGAGATTGGCGACGGAGGTTCCGCCGAATTTCATCACGATGCGAGCCATGCCTTCGATACCGTCACGCTGATGGACGCCCGCCGGCGTCCTTTTTGAGAACCGCCCGAAAACATCTGACCGGGCGAAGTTGCGGTCTCATATCGAAAACGGCGGGCAAGTTCAATGGGCGCGGCGGCATGGCCTTTCGGGGAGCGGCGCGCGGCAGCCATCACCGCTTGTGCGCGCATCGGCAGCGGGCCCGACGCAAATAGCCGGACGCAAGAACGGCGGCCTTACAGCCGCCGTTCGCTCTTCTGACGTCACCCCCGGCTCAGCGCGGCGGCGGGCATTCCCGGCCCTCGGGGCACACGGGCAACCGGCGGAGCGGATTGCGATCGCGATCGGAATCAACCGAACCGGGGCGAAACTGCTCGCGATCTTCGCGACGCGGCGGACGGCGCACTTCCGGATCGCGCGGCGCCGGTGGGCGGCGGATTTCCAGCTCCTGCTCGCGGTCACGGGCCCGGCGGATTTCCCGCTCGCGATCCCGGTCACGGCGCAGCTCGAGTTCCCGCTCGCGCTCCCGGCGCAATTGGATTTCGCGCTCCCGGTCACGATCGCGCCAGCTCGGCTCGGACGGCGGACGGCGCCAGTCGTCAACGTTGTCGCGCACGGGAGGGCGGCGCCACTCGTCATCGGGCTGCGGCCGCGGACGATAATATCCGTCCCGCCAGCTGTCGCGATCCCGGTAGAAATCGCGGTCGCGGTAGTGGCGGTCCCAGTAGCTGCCGATCGAAAACGTGATCGTCGGGATGCCGAGCGGGCGGTAGTATTCCGGATCGACATAGACCTGGCGCTGCGAATAGGTCGTCTGCAGGTAACGGCCGGACACCCAGCCGCGATAGCCGGCATAGGCCACGTCGCACCAGTTGGCCGCCCGCATGCAGCCCTGGATGTCGACACGCACGCCGGCGGGGATGACGAGCACCGGTGGATACTGCGTGCTCGGGCCGGAACGCATGTTCACATTGGCCGTCGAATAGGCGTTCGCCGCGGCTGCAAGGCCTGGAAGCACGGCGACAAACGCCGCGCTCAGGGCGAATATCCTGAGCTTTTTCATAGAGATATCTCCTCGGTATTCCGTTGTGCGCTTTGTCTACGCCTCTGCGAATGAACCGCCCATGAACGTTCGGTTCATGCAAATTGTTCCGTCGCGACGATTTTCATGCGTCCCTCGTTTTCCCCGCGCTCTGCAGCCATGCGATACTTGTCCTGCCCTGCCACGGATACACCGGATAGCGTTGCCGGCGAGGCGGGGACGGTGCTGCGAAGGGTCCTTCTGAAACGCGGGAGGATGTCGCAGGCTGCCCTAAGTCGGTCCCCCTCCCTGAAAAGGGACGTGCCTGTGCGGCACCCAAGGCGTCGGTTTCGATGCTGTAGAGGGACAAGGAACTGGGTGGCAAAAATCATCGAAACGGGGCGCCCTGCGTGTCACTGTTTTCATTTTGTCCGGCATGCCGGGCGCCCCGGCCGGATGGCCGGAAAAGCAAGAAGACAGCAAGACACGGGGTTTCGACCCGCGTGAACGATCACCCATGCGCGAAATGAGGAAAGCCATGGCAAAGAACGACTATCCGGAACTGGAACGCGCCCGCGAGGAGCACCACGAGGCCCGCTGGCGGATCGTGGGCACGCTCACCCTGCGCTATCGCTGCGAAGCGCTCAACCGCCCTTTGTGCCGCTATCGGTCCTGTCGTCGCAACCGCATATGCAGCGGCCCGATGCTCGCCACGCCACGCCAGGGTCCGGCGATCGCCAGGGAGCGCGAACTCGGCCTGAGCGGCGCCGCCGTCGCCTGCCTTCCGCTCTGCATCGTGAATGCCGAAGAGAAAATCTTCGACTATCTCGTCGGGACGACACTGCCGCAGATCGACGCCATGCTGGGCGAGGACGATCCGCTCACCATGGAATACTATCTCAGGAAGCCGAATCGGCGGCAGCGCCGCCTTGACGCACGCTTCGCCCGCGACGAGCCGGACCCTTGACTTTGCGGCCCGATCGGCCGACTTGAACAGCAATATCCGTGCAGAGAGGATCCGATAATGAGCGCTGAAGCACGCACCACGATCGATCAGGTCGAAGTCGACCGTTTTTCCGCCATGGCGGCGGAATGGTGGGACCCGACCGGCAAGTTCAAGCCCCTGCACAAGATCAATCCCGTCCGCCTCGCCTATATCCGCGATCATGTCGCAACCCATTTCGGCCGTGACCCCAAGGCTCATCACCCGCTCGAAGGCCTGCGCATCCTCGACATCGGCTGCGGCGGCGGGCTGCTCTCCGAGCCGGTCGCCCGGATGGGCGCCGACGTGCTCGGCGCGGACGCCTCCGAGCGCAATATCGGCATTGCCAGCACCCATGCCGCCCAGACAGGGGTCAAGGTCGACTATCGCGCCGTGACCGCGGAATCGCTCGCAGCCGCCGGCGAAACCTTCGACGTCGTCCTCAACATGGAAGTCGTCGAGCATGTCGCCGACGTGGAATTCTTCATCTCCACCTGCGCCTCCATGGTGCGGCCCGGTGGCCTGATGCTGGTCTCCACCATCAACCGCACCTTCAAGGCCGCCGCGCTTGCCATCGTCGGCGCCGAATACGTGCTCGGCTGGCTGCCGCGCGGCACGCACCAGTACGAGAAGCTGGTCCGCCCGGAAGAGCTCGAGGCCCCGCTGAAGACGAGCGGCATGGAGGTCGTCGAGATGAAGGGCGTGTTCTTCAATCCGCTCCACAACCAGTGGAATCTCTCGCCCGACATCGACGTCAACTACATGGTGCTGGCCCGCCGGCCGGCAGCCGCCGCATGACGGCCCCTGCGGACGTCGTTTCCTTCTGGCTCGGGGCCGGACCGGAAAAGTGGTTCGCCAAGGACGACGGTTTCGACGCGGCGATCCGCGACGGCTTTCTCGACACGCATTTCGCCGCGGCCCGCGGCGATCTCGCCGACTGGGGCCAGACGGCCGAAGGCACGCCGGCGCTTCTGATCCTGCTTGACCAGTTCCCCCGCAATCTCTTCCGCGACAGCGGCCATGCCTTCGCAACCGACGGCCTTGCCCGCCGGATCGCCCGCGAGGCGCTGGCGCGGGGTTTCGACCGCGCGGTCGAGCCGAAGCTGCGCCCCTTCCTCTATCTGCCCTTCGAGCATTCGGAGGACCCGGCCGACCAGGCGCTGAGCCTGCAACTCTTCACCGCCCATCGCGACGAGACCGGCGATGCCGAGAGCCTGCGCTGGGCGGTCGAGCACCGCGACATCATCGCCAAATTCGGCCGCTTTCCCCACCGCAACGCCGCCCTCGGACGCGAGACGACAGCAGAAGAGCAAACCTATCTCGACGGCGGCGGCTTCAAGGGGTGAGGTCTTGGGTCGGCGGCAGATAAGTCATCCGGCCAGAATCGAGACATTTCCCCCACATCCCCGGTCATGATATGCTGACTTTCTGACGGATGAGGAAGTCGTGATGGCCGGAAAGACAGAGATTGCTGTCCATGTGGACCCGCAGATCGAGGAATTCATCCTCCAGGAAATGAAGCGCGGATCATTCCCCTCCGCCAGTGCCTATGTCGAGGCGCTGCTGCATGAACGCTTCGAGGATGAGCAAGCCCTGCAGACATTGGAGCAGGAACTGGGCCGCGGCCTTTCCGACATCGAGGCCGGACGCGTGACGTCGGCCGAAGAGGCTTTTGACAGCGTTCGCGCCGAGCTCGGCCTAAAACGCCGGCGAGCATGAAGGTTGCGTTCACCCGTTCGGCCCGCGCCGATCTGACCGCCATCGGCCGTTATATCCTCGAACACAATCCGTCGCGCGCCGACGCTTTCTTGGACGAACTGCTGCAGTGCTGTCTTGAGATTGCCGACATGCCGGAGGCTTTCGCGCGTATCCATCTTACGCGCGTCGGCGCCATGAGGCGGCGCGTATTCGACCGCTATCTGATCTTCTACCAAACAGATCAGACCACGGTGACCATTGTCCGCATTCTTCACGGCGCCCGCAACTATGAGCGGATCTTGGCTCGGCAAGCCAAACGCAATTTCTGAGATTCAAACGCCTGAAGCGTCAATTCACGTCGTCCGGCAAAACCGGCAGCGGGGCGATCTCGATGCCCTCGTCGACCAGCGCCTTCACCTCGGCAAGCGACGCCTCGCCGATGATGCCGCGCGCTTCGGCTTCGCCGTAGTGGATCTTGCGGGCCTCCTCGGGAAAGCGCTCGCCGACATCCTCGCTATTGGCCCGGATCGCGGTGATCGCCTCCTTCAGCTTGACCATCGCCGTCTTCTGCGCCTCGGTGACGGCGAGTGCATGCACCGCCTCCTTCTGCCGCGCGGTCGAGACCGAAGGCGCCATCAGCACCTTCGACACCTCGAGCGAACCGCAGGCGGGGCAGCTCAGATACCCGCTCGCCTTCTGGCGGTCGAAGTCTCCGCTCTCCGAGAACCAGCCCTCGAAGTCGTGTCCCTTGTCGCAGATGAGCGAGTAGCGGATCAAACGGTGACGCCCCCTTTCGCCAGTTCGGGCTGCATGCTGAGTTCGAAGTCGCGTGCATTCTTGAGGTTCGGGATCTTGGCGCGCGCCGCAGCCACCGCCCCGACGTCGATGTCGGCCAGCACGATCGCTTCGCCCGTGCCGCCGGCCGCGGCCAGCACCTTGCCCCAGGGGTCGATGATCATCGAGTGGCCGAAGGTTTCGCGGCCGTCCTGGTGCACGCCGGCCTGGGCCGCGGAAATGACGAAGGCGCCGTTCTCGATCGCCCGGGCGCGCAGCAGCACTTCCCAATGCGCCTCGCCGGTCTGGCGGGTAAAGGCCGCGGGCGTCGTCAGGATCTGCGCACCGGCCAGCGCCTCGGCGCGGAAAAGCTGCGGGAAGCGCACGTCGTAGCAGATGCCGAAGCCGAGCTTGGCGAACGGCAGATCGGCGACCATCGCCTTCTCGCCCGGCCGGTAGACGGCGCTCTCGCGCCAGCTTTCGCCATTGTCGAGATCGACGTCGAACATGTGGATCTTGTCGTAAGCGCAGATCTTGCGGCCGTCGGGTCCGAACAGGAAGGCCCGGTTGGCGATCTTGCCGTCCGGCAACAGGATGGCGGTCGAGCCGACATGCAGATGGATGGAAAGTTCGCGCGCCAGATCCCCGGCGGTCTTGACGATGTTATCATGCTCTTCGTCGCGCAGGACGGCCATCAGGCCCGGACGGTCCTTCTGCACGGCACCGGTCATTTCCGGCGTCTGCACATAGATCGCCCCGTGGCCGGCGGCTTCACGCACGAGACGGGCCATGGAAGCGGCGTTCTTTTCCGGGTCCACGCCCGAGCACATCTGGATGGCAGCAGCCTTGAAGGTCATGATCTACTTTTCCTTAAGCCGTCAGAAGGGCGTCGAGCTTGCCGGCCCGGTCGAGTGCATGCAGGTCGTCGCAGCCGCCGACATGGCGCTCGCCGATGAAGATCTGCGGGAAGGTCATGCCGCCGTTGGACTTGGCGATCATTTCCTGGCGTAGCTCCGGATTGCCGGTCGCGTCATGCTCGAGATAGGAAACGCCCTTCGAGGCGAGCAGCGTCTTGGCGCGCGAGCAGTAGCCGCAGCCCTGGCGGGTGTAGATGGTCACGGATGCCATATGTGTCTCCGGTCGGATGGGGCCGGCAAGAGCCGGAAAGAATACGTTTGTCCTTGTCATATAGGACCGGAGAATGCCCTTGCAAAGGTTAAAACTGTGACCTCCCGGGCGCCTGCCCGCTTCAGCGCGCGGGTGGCGGCGCTGACCGTCGCCCCAGTGGTGAAGACGTCGTCTATGAGCACGATGCGCCGGCCGAACACCTGCGGCGACATCGCCTCCGGCACGCCGAAGGCGCCGCGCACGTTGATTGCGCGGGCATTGGCGGTCAGCCCCACCTGCTGGGCGGTCTTCTTGTTGCGCACCAGCGCGAGCGGCAGGAAGGGCTTACCCGAGAGCCGCGCCACATGCCGGCCGAGTTCGGCCGACTGGTTGAACTTGCGGGAAAACAGCCGCGTCCGGTGCAGCGGCACGCAGACCACCGCATCGCAGTCGGACAGCGCCTCGCCGCCGGCCCGCGCCATCCAGCCGGCCATCATCGGCGCGAGATCGGTGCGGTCGCGATATTTCAGGTCGTGCACCAGGTCGCGGGCGATGCCCTCGTGGATCGCGACGCTGCGCAGCCGGTCGAACACCGGCGGATTTGCGATCGCCTCCGCCGACAGCATGCCGGGACCGGGATCATGGCCGAACGGCGTGCCGAGCACCTCGCAGAACGGCCGCTCGATGAAACGCATGGACGACCAGCAGCGCGGGCAAAGCCCGCCATGCCGGCCGGTGCGGCAATGGCAGTGGGCGCAGCTCGGCGGAAAGACGATGTCGCGCAGGAAAGCCGCGATGCCGATCGGCACGGCGACACTGACGGACACGGCTTTTTGCACTATTTGACCCGGCATGTGATTGACATTAGGCGCTTGCCGGCGCCTTTGCCAGACCGAGTTTTTGACTGGAGCGGACAGGATGGAACGGATTTTCGATCAGGATCTGGTGACGGCGAACCGCCTGCGCGCCAGGCGCCGGCTGGAAACGGGCACCGATTTTCTGCTGGAGATCGCCGCGCGCGAACTGTCCGAACGCCTCTCGCTGGTCGAGCGCCGGTTCGAGCATGCGGTCGAGCTGCACGGTGGTACCGGTGCCACGGCCCTCCTGGCGCTCCAGACCGGCAAGATCGACACGCTCGACCGCATCGAGACCCATCAGGATTTCTCAGCCGATGGTGAAGCGCTCACCGAAGCGCCGTTCGAGGGCGTGCCGCTTGCGCCGCAATCGGTCAACCTGGTGCTCTCGCCGCTGGCGCTGCATCTGACCAACGACACGCCGGGCGTGCTGGTGCAGATCCGCCGGGCGCTGAGGCCCGACGGCCTGTTCCTCGCGGCGATCCCCGGCGCCGGCACGCTCGGCGAGCTGCGCGACGTACTCCTGACCACCGAGGTCGAACTGCATGGCGGGGCGAGCCCGCGCGTCATCCCCTTCCCCGACATTCGCGACGTCGGCGCGCTTCTGCAGCGCGCCGGCTTCACCCTGCCGGTGGTCGACGAGGAGAGCTATACGGTCCGCTACGACAACCTGTTCGCCCTGATGCGCGACCTCAAGGCCATGGGCATGGCCAACCCGCTCATCGGCCGCAGCCGCAAGCCTGTCGGGCGCGCCTTTTTCCTTAAAGCCGCCGAGCGCTATGCGGAACGTTATGCCGACCCGGACGGGCGCATCCGCGCCACCTTCTCGATCATTTATGTCTCGGGCTGGGCACCGCACGAAAGCCAGCAGAAGCCGCTGAAGCCGGGTTCGGCCAAGATGCGACTTGCCGACGCGCTCGACCCGACCAAGGGCCTGCCGCCGAAGAGCGGGGGAAACGGCTGAACTGGGGAGGTGTGCGGCCGTCCGTCAGGACACGCGAAAGGCGTCCGGCGGCAGCTTGGAGGGACGTGCCGGGAAAAGACCTGGCGTCAGGCGTTGACGATGGCGGTGCGGATCGTCTCGAAGACGCCGGCAAGCGAATCGGAAAAGGCGCCGAGACCGAGGATCAGCGCCAACCCGATGATCGCGGCGATGAGGCCGTATTCGATGGCTGTGGCCGCCTGACGGTCAGCGATGAATTTCAAGACGAGATGCATGGCCTCTCCCGAGTTCGTTCCGGCGCCGATGTCGGCGAAGTTGGCATTCCAGTATGGGGTCAGCAGCCGTCACCGACGATGCAGACCGATCCGGGTGTTTCCTGCAGCACGCTGCGACGGATCGTGTAGCGCTTGCCGCCTTCCGATTTGCCGATCGAGCCGGTGCTCATCATGTCGACCTGGTCCGATTCGAAGGCAAGGCTTCGCTTCTCGGTCCGGTCCGCCAGCATGGGTGTCAGCACGAGCGACAGCGCAATCGCCGCCATCCCGAACAGCAGGGCGATGTTGAGTACTCCGGTCTTTCCGGAGAGGTGCGAAGACCGTTCCCTCGACCTGACGGCCTTCCAGAAATCCTCGTTTGCCATGAAACGCTCCATACATGCGCTTCGAACGCATGAACAACAGCCATGAGGTTTGCCCCAGGGCCGTAAACTTTGCGTTAAGAACGTCTGCAAATTATAGAAAAGGCTAAAGAAGGTCCTGCAGGAAGGGGATCAGCGGCTCGTCGGCCGGCGGCATCGGATAGTCGCGGAGCGCATTGGCGCGAACCCATTTCACCGCCTGTCCCTCGCGGCCATGAGCGATGCCCTCGTAACGCCGGCAGATGTAGAGCGGCATCAGCAGGTGGAAGGTCTCATAGGTGTGGCTGGCAAAGGTGAGCGGCGCCAGGCACGGCACCTTGGTGACGATGCCGAGTTCTTCCTCAAGCTCGCGGATCAGCGTCTCCTCGGGCGTCTCGCCCTTCTCGACCTTGCCGCCGGGAAATTCCCAGAGGCCCGCGAGCGACTTGCCCTCGGGCCGCTGCGCCAGCAGGATCCGGTTGTCGGTGTCGATCAGCGCACAGGCCACGACGAGCAGGATGGGCTTGCCGCCGTCTGTCATGCTTTGGAAGCCTTGCGCCAGTAGGCGTAACGATAGGCCTCGGTGAAGCCGAGCTTGGAATAGAGGGCAAGGGCCGGCGCATTGTCCGCCACGACCTGCAGCCAGGCGCTCTTCGCCCCGCGCATCCGCGCCCAGCGTAGCGCCGCCGTCACGATTTCCAGCCCGAGCCCACGCTTGCGGTGATCGGGCCTCACGGAAAGCGACATGATGCCGGCGAGGTCGTTGTCCTGCACGCAGAGCGCCACGGCCACCGGTCCGGCCTCCGGATCCTCGATGACGAAGAGCCCGGTCGGCGGCTTGATGGCGCTGACCACCTCGGCCAGCGAGGGCTTGAGCGCCGGATCGGTGCCGTTGACGCAGAGATCGGCATCGACGAAGCGGCCGACGTCGTGGCTCGGCAGGTGGTCGAGCGTGTTCTCCGGCAGTTCGATCGCGGTCAGGTCGCAGGTCAGCGTGAGCACTTCCTCGAACCGCTCCCAGCCGTCGGCCTGCATCAGCGCGATCAGCGGCTTCGGCGTCAGAGGCGTCTCGCGCACCAGGATCGGCCGGCCATGGGCCTCGAACCTGCGCGCCGCCTTCTCCAGCCGGATGGCGATGTCGCGGCTGTCCGACGGATCGAGCGCGACGACGCAGTTCAGCCGCTTCGACGGGTGGCCGCCGGTAAGACGGATCTGCCAGCTGCCGTCATACTGCACGGATGTCGCGGGCCAGGCCCTAAATCCGACGGCTTCGAGGCGCCGCACGAGCGGCAGGTTCTGATCGGTGGCGGCTTGAGGCATCGCGGCGATCAACTCCGGTAATCGCCGTTGATTGCCACATATTCCTTGGTGAGGTCGCAGGTCCAGACCGTCGCCTTGCCATCGCCGAGGCCGATGTCGACGCGAACCGGAATGTCCTGGCGCTGCATCACGGCGGTCGTCGCCGCCTCGGAATAGGCCGGGTCGCGCTCGCCGTTGACAGCCACGCGGATATCGCCGAACCAGATTGCCAGACGGTCGCGGTCGGCCATTTCGCCGGACTTGCCGACCGCCATGACGATGCGGCCCCAATTGGCGTCTTCGCCGGCAACCGCCGTCTTGACCAGCGGCGAATTGGCGATAGACAGCGCGATCTTCTTGGCGGCGAGATCGCTCTCGGCACCGGTCACCGTGATCTCGACCATCTTGCGGGCGCCCTCGCCGTCGCGGACCACTTGCAGCGCCAGGTCCTTGAGCAGGTCGTTGAGCGCCAGGCGGAAGCCCGAGAGCGCCGGATCGTCGGCCGTCTCGATCGTCTTCTGGCCGTCGGCGCCGGCTGCGCCGGTGGCAAACAGCAGAAGCGTGTCGGAGGTCGAGGTATCGCTGTCGACGGTGATGGAATTGAAGGTCGGATCGACGCCGGCCGAAAGCAGGCCCTGCAGCGCGGGGGCGGCAATATCGGCGTCGGTGACGACGAAGGAGAGCATGGTCGCCATGTCGGGGGCGATCATGCCCGCGCCCTTGGCGATGCCGTTGATCGTCACCTTGACGCCGCCGATCTCGGTCGTACGCGTCGCCACCTTCGGATAGGTGTCGGTGGTCATGATCGCCTTTGCCGCTTCCAGCCAGAAGTCGCCGGTGGCGCCGGCCGCCATGTCGCCCAGCACGCCGGAAAACTTGGTGGCGTCGAGCGGTTCGCCGATCACGCCGGTGGAGGCCAGGTAGATTTCGTTCTCGCCGCAGCCGAGCGCGGCCGCCGCCGACTTCGCCGTCAGCTCGGTCGCCGTCTTGCCCTTGAGGCCGGTGAATGCGTTGGCATTGCCGGAATTGACGACGACGCCGCGCGCCACGCCATTGGCAAGGTTCGAGCGGCAGAAATCGACCGGCGCCGAGGGGCACTTCGACTTGGTGAACACGCCGGCGACCGTCGCCGGACGGTCAAACGCCATCAGCAGCACGTCGGTGCGGTTCTTGTACTTGATGCCGGCGGCGGCGGTCGCCATACGGACGCCGCGAATGGACGGCATGTCCGGGTAGGACGTGGGAGCAAGGGGAGAAACGGTTGCGGACATGTTCTCTGCCTGGAATGAGAGGACCCGCAAAAGCGCGGGTCCGCGTTTCAATCGGAGGTGCCGCGGATTACTGCTGCGGCTTGTTCACGTCCTCGTAGCCCTTGCGCAGGGCCTCGTCGAGGATCTCGACGGTCTGGTCGGCCTTGGCCTTCTCGATGATGGCGAGATACTTGTCGCGCATCACCAGCTGGCGGACCTGCTGGGCAACCGTCTCATAGGCCGGCGGAGCGGCATCGCGCTTGTCCTCGACCTTGATGACGTGGAAGCCGAACTGGGTCTTGACCGGGGTCTTGGAGTAGGTGCCCTTCTCCATGGCGAAGGCCACTTCCTCGAATTCCGGAACCATGCGGCCCTTGGTGAAGTAGCCGAGATCGCCGCCTTCCGACTTGTTCGGATCGGTCGACTTGGCCTTGGCCAGCTCGATGAAATCCTTGCCGGCGTCGAGATCGGCGATGATCGCCTTGGCCTCTTCCTCGGTCTTCACCAGGATGTGGCGGGCGCTGACTTCGACCTGCTTCGGCAGCGCGGCGATTTCCTTGTCGTAGCGTGCCTTGACCTCGTCTTCGGTGACGGCGTCGACGACGTGCTTCTTGAAGTAGATGTTGTGCAGCTCGCGGTCGGCGATGAACTGCATGCGCTTCTTGAACTCGGCATCGTCCTTCAGGCCTTCGCCATCGGCATTGCCGGCGAGCAGCTTGACGTCGATTGCGCCGGACAGCGCGGCAATCTTCTTCTGCTCGTCCGGAAGCTGGGCGAGCTGCGGATCGAGATTGGCGATCGCCAGATCGAGTTCGGACTGGGTAATCTCCAGCTTGCCGACCTTGGCGACGACGGCGTCCTCGGCGGAAGCCTGATTCTGGAGCCCGATGAACGCCACACAAGCGACGAGGGCGATTTTATGAAGACGAAGCATAAGAAACCTTTCGGAAGATGAACCGTTTCAAGACCGTTCGAATCGGGCGAAAAATTGTCAAACGCGCGCCAGGGCAGGCTTTTCCGGCCACCCTGTGGCGTTGACATCATTCGACCCCCCTCTTATCTGTCACGCAACCGCGCGTCCAGAGCCGTTTCCCGCTGCTCTGCGCCTAAACGCCGAATTTCGGCGGTCGGCAGGGACACGCTACGAATATGACGAAGGTCAGAAAGGACCATCGAATGGTCAGTCTTGGTGGGCTCGCCCGCAAACTCTTCGGATCGGCCAACGAACGCCGCGTTCGCTCCTATCAGCCGAAGGTCGCCGCAATCAACGCTCTCGAAGAGAGCATGAAGGCGCTGTCCGACGAGGCTCTCGCCGGCAAGACGCAGGAGTTCCGCAAGATGCTGGCCGACGGCAAGTCGGTCGAAGACCTGCTCGTGCCGGCCTTTGCCGTTGCCCGCGAAGCCGCGCACCGCGCGCTCGGCATGCGGCCCTTCGACGTGCAGCTGGTCGGCGCCATGATCCTCAACGACAACTGCATCGCCGAGATGAAGACGGGTGAAGGCAAGACGCTGGTGGCAACGCTTGCCGTCTACCTGAACGCGCTCGCCGGCAAGGGCGTGCATGTCGTTACCGTCAACGACTACCTCGCCAAGCGCGACTCGATGACGATGGGCAAGCTCTACAGCTTCCTCGGCCTCACCACCGGCGTCATCGTCCACGGCATCACCGACGAGGAACGCCGCGCGGCCTATGCCTGCGACATCACCTACGCCACCAACAACGAACTCGGCTTCGACTATCTGCGCGACAACATGAAGTACGAGCGCGGCCAGATGGTGCAGCGCGGACACAATTACGCGATCGTCGACGAAGTGGACTCGATCCTGGTCGACGAAGCGCGCACGCCGCTGATCATTTCCGGTCCGCTGGACGACCGCTCCGATCTCTACACCACGATCGACGCCTTCATCCCGCTTCTGTCGGAGGAAGACTACGAAATCGACGAGAAGCAGCGTTCGGCCAACTTCTCGGAAGTCGGCACCGAAAAGCTCGAGAACCTGCTGCGCGAGGCGAACCTCCTGAAGGGCGTCTCGCTCTACGACGTCGAGAACGTGGCGATCGTCCACCACATCAACAACGCGCTGAAGGCCCACAAGCTGTTCTCGCGTGACAAGGACTACATCGTCCGCAACAACGAAATCGTCATCATCGACGAGTTCACCGGCCGCATGATGCCGGGACGACGTTATTCCGAAGGCCAGCACCAGGCGCTCGAAGCCAAGGAAAAGGTGCAGATCCAGCCGGAAAACCAGACGCTGGCCTCGATCACCTTCCAGAACTATTTCCGCATGTACGGCAAGCTCGCCGGCATGACCGGCACGGCCTCGACCGAAGCGGAAGAATTCCAGAACATCTACGGGCTCGACGTCATCGAGGTTCCGACCAACCTGCCGATCCAGCGTATCGACGAGGACGACGAGGTCTACCGGACGGCGGAAGAGAAGTTCAAGGCGATCATCGAGGAGATCAAGGACGCCCATAGCCGCAACCAGCCGGTTCTGGTCGGGACCACCTCGATCGAAAAGTCCGAACTGCTCGCCGCCATGCTGAAGCAGTCCGGCTTCGATAATTTCGCCGTGCTCAACGCCCGCTATCACGAACAGGAAGCCTACATCGTTTCCCAGGCCGGCGTTCCGGGCGCAGTGACGATCGCCACCAACATGGCCGGCCGAGGCACCGACATCCAGCTCGGCGGCAATCTCGACATGCGCCTCGAGCGCGAGCTCGAAGGCATGGAGCCGGGCCCCGAGCGCGACGCCAAGATCGCCGCCGCCCGCGCCGAAGTGGCCGAGCTCAAGGCCAAGGCGCTCGCCGCCGGCGGCCTCTACGTGATCGCCACCGAACGCCACGAGAGCCGGCGCATCGACAACCAGCTGCGCGGCCGTTCCGGCCGTCAGGGTGACCCGGGCCGCTCCAAGTTCTACCTGTCGCTGCAGGACGACCTGATGCGGATCTTCGGTTCCGACCGCATGGACTCGATGCTGCAGAAGCTCGGCCTGAAGGACGGCGAGGCGATCGTCCATCCGTGGATCAACAAGGCGCTGGAACGCGCCCAGAAGAAGGTCGAAGCCCGCAACTTCGACATCCGCAAGAACCTCCTGAAGTATGACGACGTGCTGAACGACCAGCGCAAGGTCATCTTCGAGCAGCGCATCGAGCTGATGGATGCGACCGACGTATCCGGCACGATCGAGGACATGCGCCACGAGGTCATCGAGACCATGGTGCGCACCCATATCCCCGAGCGCGCCTATGTCGAGCAGTGGGACGTGGCCGGCCTCAAGCAGCAGGTCGCCATAACCCTCAACCTCGACCTGCCGATCGACGCCTGGGCCGAAGAGGAAGGCATTGCCGAAGACGACATGGTCGCCCGGATCACCGAAGCGGCCGACAAGGCGATGGCCGACAAGGCCGAGCGTTTCGGCGACGAGATCATGGCCTATGTCGAGCGCTCCGTCGTGCTGCAGACCATCGACAACCTGTGGCGCGAGCACATCGTCAACCTCGACCACCTGCGCTCGGTCGTCGGCTTCCGCGGCTATGCCCAGCGCGACCCGCTGCAGGAATACAAGGCCGAGGCCTTCGAACTGTTCCAGGCGCTGCTCGCCAATCTGCGCGACGCCGTGACCACGCAAATGATGCGCGTCGAACTGGTGCGCGAGGCGCCGCCGGCCCCGGCCGTGCCGGAAATGGAAGGCCATCACGTCGACGCCACCACCGGCGAAGACGACTTCGGCGAAGGCTCGGCCTTTGCCGCGCTTCCCTTCGTCGCGCCGGAAAATCGCGACCCGAACGATCCCTCGACCTGGGGTCGGGTCGGCCGCAACGACGCCTGCCCCTGCGGCTCGGGCAAGAAGTACAAGCACTGCCACGGCGCCTACGAAACCGCCTGACCGTCGGGCATTCTCGGCAATCAACCCAGAAAAGGCGACCTCCCGGTCGCCTTTTTTCTTCGATGGCCTCGCCGGCGGACAGGCCGGCGGAACCGTTTCTTAACCGTGATCTGACAAGGTCGCTGCTGTTGTAATTGCGTCACCAGCGGGCCCTTGTTGTCGATCATGGCGGTCATCCACACAGCGGAGAAGATACTGCCGTCCGGCCTCCACCCGGCATTGCACAAGCTCGTCGCAGCCCTGGCCAGCAAGGACGAGACGGCGCGCGCCCAGCGCATGGCGCTGATCGCCTTTGCCATCCGCATCGTCTCCGCCGCCATCGCCTTTGTCTCCCAGATCGTCCAGGCCCGGCTGATGGGCGAGTTCGAATACGGCATCTTCGTCTTCGTCTGGGTGCTGGTCGTGCTGTTCGGCAACCTGTCGTGCCTCGGATTCCACACCGCCGTCATCCGCTTCCTGCCGCAATACGACGCCCGCGACGAACGCGACGAGATCCGCGGACTGACGATGACGGCGCGGGTCTTCGCCATCAGTTCGGCCAGCACGCTCGCCCTGATCGGCTTCCTCGTCCTGCATTTCTTCGGCGAAGCGATCCAGGCCTATTACATGGTTCCCCTGTTCCTCGGCCTGCTGGCCCTGCCGATGATCGCGCTGGGCGACGTGCTCGATGGCACGGCGCGGGCCAACAGCTGGCCGGTGGCGGCGCTGAGCCCGACCTATATCGTGCGCCCGCTGCTGATCCTCGGTTTCATGCTCGCCGCCGTCGCCTTCGGCGCGCCGCAGACCGCGACGACGGCGATGCAGGCGGCGCTGGCCGCAACCTATGTGACGAGTCTGGGCCAGTTCCTGACGATCGACCGCAGGCTGCAGGAACGCTTCGTCGCCGGACCGCGCAAGATCGATTTCCTCGCCTGGTTCAAGGTGGCGATCCCGATCTTCCTGATCGAGGGTTTTGGCTTCCTCCTCACCAATTCCGACGTCGTCGTGGTCGGGCTCTATCTCGAGCCGGACCAGGTGGCGATCTATTTCGCCGCCGCCAAGACCATGGCGCTGGTGCAGTTCGTCTTCTTCGCCGTCAAGGCCGCCGCCGCACCGCGTTTCTCGGCGATGATGGCCGACGACGACCTGCGTCCGCTCGCTGTCTTTGCCGGCACCACCGCCCGGTGGAGCTTCTGGCCGTCGCTGATGGTCGGCCTGGCCGTGTTGCTGGCCGGCAATCTTCTGCTGTCGCTGTTCGGCAATGCGTTTACCGCCGGCTACTGGCTGATGGCGATCCTGTTTGCCGGCAGCCTGTCGAAGGCGCTGGTCGGCCCGGGCGAAGTGCTGCTCACCATGGCCGGCAAACAGCAGCTGTGCGTGGCGGTCTATGTCGTGGCCCTCACCGCGAATATCGGTCTCAACATCACGCTGATCCCGCTCTACGGCCTGACCGGTGCGGCAACCGCCACCGCCGCCGCGATGATGATCGAGGCGATCCTGCTGCATGTCGCGGTGCGTTCGTCGCTCGGCATCGTGCTCTTTGCCTTCGCCGACCCGCTGGCGATCCTGAACAAGACGAGGATGTCCTGATCATGGGAGAACCACCGATCTACAACGAGAGCATGAACAGCAGCGCCAACCGCCTGGTCGGCAGCCTTGCAAGCGAGACGGAAGGCCGGCCCGCCGCCGACATCCGCCTCGACGTCGGCCGTCCCGGCCGGCAGCTCAGCCTTTATCCGGGCCGGGTCGGCTACGACCTGCAGGAGGAGCTCGACTTCCTCACCTACCGGGTGATGGAGGCGAACGTCTTCTTCGCGCCGCGTTTCCTCGCTCCCGCCATGCCGCGTCTCGACGACCGGCAGATCCGCTTCGCCGTCATCCGCGACGAGGATGCGCGCCGCAGCCGGGTGCGGCTGATGATGCCGTTCTCTGTCGAAAAGCCCGGCTTCTCCGTCGGCCCGTCGATCCTGCGCGTCTGGTCCAATCCGTTCGGGCCCCTCGGGACCCCACTGGTCGACGCGGAGGGCGCGGCCGAAACCATCGACAACATGCTGGAAGCGCTGGCCCGCCCGGACGCCAAGCTGCCCGGCATCCTCGTCCTGCCCGACTTGAGGCTCAACGGCCGCTTCACCCAGCTGATCAAGGCCGTGGCGATCGGCCGCGACCTGCCGCTGACGATCACCAATACCTTCGACCGGCCGATGCTTGAGAGCCAGGAGGACGGCGACACCTATCTCAAGACGACGATCTCGAAGAACCACCTGCGCGACATGCGCCGGCAGTTCCGCCTGCTGGGGGAACAGGGGCGCGTAAGCTACAATGTCGCCCGCCAGCCGGAGGAGATCCGCCGGCGCATGGAAGAGTTCCTGGCGCTGGAAGCGAGCGGCTGGAAGGGGCGCAAGCGCTCCGCCATGGTCATGGACCGTTTCCGCGCCGCCTTTGCCCGCGAGGCGATCACCAATCTGGCCGAAGTGGACGCCGTGCGCATCCACACGCTCGACCTGGACGGCCGGGCGATCGCCTCGATGGTCGTCTTCATCATGGCCGGCGAGGCCTATACGTGGAAGACCGCCTATGACGAGCGCTATGCCCGCTTTTCGCCCGGCAAGCTTCTGCTCGCCGACCTCACCGACTGGCATCTCGACGACCCGAACATCGAGCGCACCGACAGCTGCGCCGTGCCGGACCATCCGATCATGAGCCGCTTCTGGAAGGAGCGCGAGGAGATGGGAACGCTGCTGATCGGCTTGAGACCCAATGCCGACCGCGACATGCGCCAGGCCGCAACCCAGTTGCACATGTACCGCAACACCCGCAACCTCGCCCGCATCCTGCGCGACAAGATCCTGTCGCGCCGGTTCAACGACTGAGGCGACCGCCCTTGAGGATCATTCGGCGGCGATGGCCGGTTCGCGGTCGCGCAGCAGCCGGCGGATGACCTTGCCGCTGGTGGTGAGCGGCATCTCGGCGATGAACTCCACCTCGCGCGGATATTCGTGCATGGACAGCCGCTGCTTCACCCAGTTGCTGATTTCGACGGCGAGCGCCGGCGTCGGCAGATAGCCGTCGGCGACGACGACGAAAGCCTTGACGATTTCGGTGCGCAGCGGATCGGGCTTGCCGATCGCGGCCGCCAGCCTGACCGCCGGATGGCCGACCAGACAGTCCTCGATCTCGGCCGGGCCGATGCGGTAACCCGACGAGGTGATGACGTCGTCGTCGCGGCCGAAGAACTCGACATAACCCTCGGCATCCTGGCGCCCGAGGTCGCCGGTCTTCATCCAGTCGCCGACGAATTTTCGCGCGGTCGCCGGCTCGTCGTTCCAGTAGCCGAGGAACATCACCGGATCGGGCGTGGCGATCGCCACCTGGCCGGTGACGCCGGCCGGCACTTCACGGCCTTCGTCGTCGATGATCGCTACGCGATGGCCCGGTACGGCGCGGCCGATCGCCCCGCCCCTGGTGACGCCCAGATGGGCGGCGGAGCCGAGGACGAAATTGCATTCGGTCTGGCCGTAGAACTCGTTGGGCACGATGCCGAGCGTCGCCTTCACCCATTCATAGGTCTCGCGACCGAGCGATTCCCCGGCCGAGCCGATGCTGCGGAGCACGAGGTCGTATTTCTCCAGCGGCCGCTCGACCGACTTCAAGAGGCGCAGCGCGGTCGGCGGGATGAAGGCGTTCTTCACCTTCATCTCGGCCATGATGCGGAAGGCCATGTCAGGATCGAACTTCTGCGCCGGCGAGGAGACCACCGGCACACCGAGCATCAGCGCCGGAAGGAGCGCGTTGAGAAGCCCGCCCGCCCAGGCCCAGTCGGATGGCGTCCAGACCTTGTCGCCGGGCTTGGGCAGGAAATCATGCACCATCTGGAAGCCGGGAATGTGGCCCGGCAGAACCCGGTGGCCATGCAGCGCGCCCTTGGGCGGACCGGTGGTGCCCGAGGTGAAGATCATCAGCGCCGGCGTGTCCGGGCCCGTCTCGGCGACCTCGAAGACGGAGGGGTGGGCCTCGACGAGAGACGCGAAGGAATGCACGGCGCCGGGCGCGGCCCCGGTCGAGATCACGTGTTCGAGGGCCGGCAGGCGCGGACGGATTTCCTCCAGGCGCGAAAGACCGAAATCATTGGTGACGACGGCGCGGGCGCCGGCGGCGGAAAGCCGGTATTCCAAGGCCTCGACGCCAAACAGCAGCGCCAGCGGCAAGGCGATGGCCCCCATCTTGTAGATCGCCACATGGGCAATCACCGTCTCGAACGATTGCGGCAGGAGAAGCGCCACCCGGTCGCCGCGGGCGATGCCGAGCGCGGTCAGCGCATGGGCGAAGGCCGCCGATTTTGCCGAGAGTTGACCATAGGTCATCGACAGGTGCCGGCCGTCGGCCGAGAAATGCTCGAGGCAGACGCGGTCGGCATGCTGCACCGCCCAATCGTCGCTGACGGCACGGCCGATGTTGAAATCCGGCGGAATCTGCCACGAAAATCCGCTATAGATGGCTTCGTACGAACCTAATTCGGGCAGAAACATGCCGATTTCCCGCTAAATGACGAAGATTCTAGGTATCATTCCTTTCGCACATGCACAATGGACGTGAACGTGACCTGCCATCGCATCGGCTGGACAGTTTTTCCGGCCGCGTGCTAACGTCGTTTGGCGGGATATGCGGTAGGCGAAACAGCCGTCGCCGTCACCCCCGCCATATTCGAAATCGCATCCGACGAGCATGGAACGGGCAGAGATCATGACCAAAACGCCGACCGGCAAGAGCGTTCGACTGGCCCAGCCCGTCAAGCAGGTGACCATGGATGCGGGTCTTGTGCCGCAGAAGGCCGGACGCAAGCCAAGGCAGCCATCCGCCGAGGCGGATCCGACCAAGACCACGGTCAACATCTTCGCCCCCGTCCACCCTTCGGTGGCGGCGACGCGGCAGAAGATGAAGCAGCAGGCGGCCAAGACCGCAGCGGTCAGGCTCGGCGCGGCGATCGACGCCGGAGCGCTGCCGGCAGCGGAGGCCAAACATCTCTTGCTCGCGCGCATCGTCAAGAGCTTAGGCTCGGCCGAGGCGGCGGAAAAGTGGTATCGCAGCCACCGCTTAAGCGAACTCGGCGGCCGAACCCCGGCGCAGATGGTGCGCGCCGGCGAACTGAAGACTCTGCTCGAACACCTCGGCAAGGCGGCCGCGGCGAAGGCCTGAGGCGACCGATCCCGGCGGGACCGGGATCATTCGCCCCTCACCCGCACGGCCTGCGGCTGTCACGCCGCATCGAGCCGACCCTTGATATAGCGATATTCCTGCGTGATGCCGCCGAAGCCATAGGCTGCGGCCGAAACCTCGTGGACATGGACATAGCTCTCGGCATGCACGCCCCCTAAGGCTTCCCCCATGGCCGAAAACACCGCCGCCATGTAGTCGGCCAGTTCGCCCTTGGTGTTGGTGCCGTCGACCACCTTGATGTCGAGAAAGAAGCTCTCGACGCCTTGCGCGGCGAGCGACGGCCCGCCCGCGAACCAGTGGCTGGGATCGATATGGGAAATTGCGACCGCCGTCACCGTGGGATCCTTGCGCAAATGCTGACGGCTCAGCTCGGTGATCTTTCCGGCGATCCGGGCCGAGCGATCGGCGTTGGGAGCGGTAGAGACGGCAATGTTGATGATCGGCATAGTTCTTATCCTCTCTTGTCGGTGGCAGGGGCCAGCGGTCTGGCAAGCCAAGGAATGACAGAAGAGACGGATCGAAAAAATCGAATTGTTCTTTATTCACGTTTCGATAATATCGAAACATGGAAACGATCGACCCGGAACTGCTGCGTACCTTCCTTGCCTTCGCCGACACCGGATCGCTGACGCGGGCCGCGGCGATCGTCGGGCGTTCGCCATCGGCGATCACCGCGCAGATGCAGCGCCTGGAGGCGGTGATAGGCGATGCGCTCCTCGAACAGGCCGGCCGCGGCCGGACCCTGACGCCGACCGGCGAGGCGCTGGTCGGTCATGCGCGGCGGATCATCGCCGCCCATCGCGAAGCCCTGCTGAGCCTGAAAGGCGCACGGGCCGATGGCCGGATCGCCTTGGGATGCACTCAGGATTTCGCCGAAAGTGGCCTGCCGGACATCCTGCGGCTGTTTGCCGACACCCATCCGCGGCTGCGCCTTGATCTCAGGATCGGCCGGTCGGCGGAACTGGCCAGCGCCTTCGAGCGCGGCGAACTCGACCTGGCGCTGACCATGCGCAGCGGCGCATCGCCCGACGAACGCCTGGTGCTGCGCGAGCCCATGCTCTGGCTCGGCGCGGCCGAGTGCCTTAAGCGTGCCGGCGGCGAAGTACCGCTCGCCCTGCTCGACGCGCCGTGCGGCTTTCGCAATGCTGCCATTGCCGCCCTCGATGGTGCCGGCCGCCGCTACCGGATTGCCGCGACGAGCGCCAGCCTGTCGGGACTGGCGGCCGCCGTGAAGGCCGGAATTGCGGTCACCGCACGGACCGCGCGCATGGCGGGCGACGGGATCGCCCGGCTCGACGGCGCCTTCGACCTGCCGGCACTGCCGGAGGCGGAGTTTGCGCTGCGGCTGCGCCCGGACGCAGCAACGCCGGCGCGCGACCTGGCCGACCTGCTCATGGACATGCTGCCAAGTTTCGATCTGGGATAGGCCGGAGCAGCGGACCAGCGCGAGCGGAGACCGTCACCGCTCCCTCGCTTGACGATCGCAATCATGAGCACCCGAAATAGATCGAACCTACTTCGGGGCACGCCCCAAATAGGTGCCTAAGCACGGTCCCCGCGAACGCCCCCGCGTCGACCGCCTCCCGCGCCGCGCGAACTCGCTGGAATACCACTGCATTCAATCCAACTCTTTCTCCGCGTCAAACACCTTATACGTCACCGAAGGATCATCTTTTCGGCTACCACTCAGTTCTTCATAGAGATGGTGCGCAAACATCGCCCCCGCTCAGAACACCACCCAAAGCGGAACCCCAATTGCGCCGCCCAACGCTGCAATGCCGGCGTTGGCGCCTCCGAAGAGCGCAAAGGCCGCGCCCGCAGCGCCCAAACCGAGACGTTGCGGTGTGGATCGATTGTCCCATCCATATTTCTTGATTTGCGTATAGACGACCTTCAAGATCGGCCAAGTCACGCTCGCTCTATGGGTTATCAGAATGGCTTCCTTGGTCTTTCGCGCGACAGACATGTCCTTCTGGCGAAGCTCAAGCAGAGAACCGGCCCACATACGCAACGCCTCTCTCTCGGATGGCGGCGTGTTTTGCGCGAGTTGCACGGCGAGCTGCCGCTGACGGTCATTTTGCTCTGACATTCCCGTTCTCCTAAGGTGTTAGACCTATCGCCACAACAATGACCGCAGACAGCCCCCAAAACGATCGTCACGACGCCTTAGGTTTGATGGAGAAATCGCAGAGTGGTGCGGCCCCTAACGAATTTCCCTGCAGGACCATGGCGACTGTAAAGATTGAACAATTTCGGATTCGTGTCCTCTAGCGGCCTCGTAAAAATGCTCTGAGGAAAATACAGCATAAAAAAAGCCCGCCGAAGCGGGCCCTGAGACAAAAAGCTGAAACTGCCTTTTTAGAAACCGACGCGTTTGATGTCGCTTCGATGGTAGACCTTGCTCGCATTGCGGCTCCCCTCATGCGCAGGCTGCACACCGAGCTTTTCCAGGTCAAACCTCACTTTAATCGACCGCACTTGACGGGTTTTCGACAGATCGTCCAACACAACATATTTTTCGCGGAACTCGTTCAGCTCTTCGAGCAGCATCATGTCCATAGGCAAATTTGTTTTCTTGTGACGAACAATCGTCGCGGAAAGCACGCCAAGGTCGATAAGGTCTTTGATCGTCTCAACGCTCGTTCTCAGGAAAGCGGCGGCGTCCTTGCGGCCAAGATAATCTTCCTCGACACCTGTATCTGAGAGACCGTCAATTTCGTCCGGATCGACCGTGATATTGCACAACCCAAAAGCGGACCCATTCATATGGACCCGCTTCAATGTCCCGTCTAAAATTAAGGCGATGATCTCAGGGAAAATGCGGCGACACACTTTCGTTGCAGTAAGAATTGGAACGAGATTATATTTCGCCGATGGCTCGGTCACACGCGACCGGATGCGTTGGATGAAGTTGTTCACCTCAAGCTCAGATACCCATCTATATACTCTTGTCGAGGATGCGCCATTTGACGTGAAGGGCAGCATTCCCCCAATGAGCAGCGCTTCCATCTGAGTCATCGCGCACCCGAGACGCTCTGCAGCCTGTTTCGTCGTCAACTGCTGCGAGGCGGCTTCCAAAAGTGGATGCGCCTCATCTCGGTGGAAAACGATGCCCCGGCCCTTGAACGTGGCGATCACGCTCTTTCCGTCGTCCTGATTGACCAAAATGTCTCTGATCCGACCTTCCGAAATCCCGTACTCTTTGGCAGCAGTATAGGTTGTATGGACACGTCTTCTTGGAACGGGCTCCAGGAATGATTCACCTGGTGCCATGGGAAGATGGCACTCAGCGTGTTCCTGAAAAATTGCCCTAACCGAGCCAAAATCTCCGTCCGCCGACTCGTCGCGCAACCATCGAAGGGGCAGTGAGAACACCATAGGGTACTTAGTCGCGCGACCAATGACCTTCACGACGTAGGCGGTCAAGAACTTCCAAATTGATTCCCGCCCCTCGCACGCGATGCTGTAGCCTGAAGCAAGGCACTCAGGGTTCGCCATTCCGAGCGGGACGTGCTCAGAAATTTTGTTATCTACCATTTTCTGCTTGAGCGCACCCAAAACCGAACAAAGTTCCGCAGCGACGTAAAGTGGCAAGCTATCGAGATATGATCCGCTGGTCCGCCCAAGCAAACGGTCAGAAAAGTATTTGCTGTGAGGTGAGGGATTATTCTCTTCTTGCTTAGGCTTGGTTGTTGCCACGAAATCGCGGAGGTCTAGCAGGTCGAAATCCACTGGAAGCTCAGCAAGGCGTACACCGTGGTCCGGGCAGTCCGAGATCATGTTGAAGCGCCACGTTGCCCGCATATAGATGCGGGCGTTGGGCTGATCGGTTCCTTGTTCCAGATCATGTGCGAAGCAATGAGGGCAGTATCTGCGGCTGCTGCCCCGCAGTTGCGTTTTTCTGACTTGATCAAAGCCAAACTCAACTACCGATGCCGAACGGCTAGCGAATTTCATCAAGTCAGCAGACCCGACGCCGGTCCAATCTACGAGCCGATCCAGATGCTGTTCGTTCATGGTGGCGATTGCGGCGCGAGGTACACCGGTGAACCCGCAGAATTCTGCGAGAGAATAGAAACTGTTGGCTCGTGCGGTTCGTGCCATCAGACTTTCAGGCGTTTCGTCCTTGTGAAACAGCACGCAGGTCGGGAGACATCGGGTATCACTCATTTACGCCTCCCACGACCAGAACCGGCACCGATATGAGATGTAGAATTCTCTCGAACTATCGATTTCCAATCATCCGTCGTGAATGGATTGTCCCGCTTCAGATTGGCATTTCGGGCTTTGTAAACCACCGCCAAGTCGTCCATGGTGACCGCCTCTCTCTTCTGATCCAGAGCCCTGAAGCAAGCTTCGCGGACAAGGAGAATCAAAGTTGCAAACTCTCCCCCTGCTGCGACGATCAGTCGTCCAGGGACCTCATCGTCGTTGGACCATTCACAACGGAGGCCAGCGTGGTCGCAAACGATCATTGACACGACCTTCTCCATCGCAGTCACCGTTTTTGCCTGCACCTCCATCAGGTTAAGGTACTGCACCTGAGACCGATTCTTGACCTCTTTGCTTTCCAGGAAGTCGACGACGTCCGGCATCCCTGAAACAATTAAGTGCAGCGGCCAGCCGTCAATTTGTGTGAGACTCTTAACGGCATCCTGCACCTTACCAATCGCGAGGTCGGTATCTCCCACGGTTACATGTTGCATCTCATCAAGGTGAAGGTAGAGAATCTCTTGGTGACGCAATTGCCGTTTCACCATTCTCCAGAGTGTGGGGGCGTTCGGTCTACCTCCAACCGTAATGTTCCAGTTGTCGAGGATGGCTTCAGCCAATGCTTTCGGTGAGCAATCACTCTCGCAATCCATACTCAACAAGCGCGGCCGCACCTTGCCGTTGACATCGATACGGGGCTGGAACGCATCCATCGTTGAAAAAAGGCGCTTGAGAGAATGACTTTTTCCAGTATTAGATTCCCCAATTACGAAAAGAATTGGCATCTTGGAGCCACCTCCTTTCAGCGCGCGTTCCGCATTTTCCGTGAATCGCGTCATGAGGTCTTCCAGCTCTCGGTCCTTTGGCTGCAAGATGTACTGTAGCTCGATGTAGAGCTTGCGGTCCTCAATGGACATGTCGCTGAAATCGGTCATTAGTTGTAATCTCCGAACTGGGAATCGTCGTCGTCTTCGTCAAATTCAGCCGCGAGATCGTCGACTTTGGGTTCGGCTGACGGTGTAGCCTCAGGCTCGTTCTTCTTCTTCTTCTTTTTCTTGGCTTCTTTGACGGGCAACACACCAGCAGGAAGTTCGTCAACACGGCCTTGGAGAAGAGGCGTTTCCTGGCGCGCAGGAGTAGCCAGAAGTGCCAGTTCACCAGCTTCTGCCTTCGTGATGGCGCGGCCTTCGAAGAGCCTCGCAGTGGCGCGAGACATGTCTTCGGCACTGCGCGTATGTGGGGAAATACCGCCACGCATAGCAGCAGCATCTACGACGCTGTTTACCCAGTTGATGCCGTCATACATGGTGGGCGTGGAGCGCGCTGATCGCTCTTCGTTTAGCCGCTCAAGTTCCTTTTTCGCCAAGTACCATTCTTCGAGGCAAATATACGGAGGTACTCCAATGCAATTTCCGACCGTCAACCATCCATCCTCAGTGTGGACGGAAATCGATTCCAAGTCGCGAGGATGGAAGCGGACGGGGAAGAGCTTCTTCGAACCGTGCTTACGGCGGTACGACTGGAGTTCATCGGAGTTGTATGGAATGCCGTGAAGGACGATGCCTTCGCTGCGGATAATCTTGTCCTTCTTCACTCCGAAGATGTGACGTTTTTCGTGTCGACCAGGAACTGGGCGCATCGGATAGGTACGCTTCTTCAATTCCCACGCCTCATAGGGCGTCAATCCGTTCAGGCGGGCACTAGGAGTGTTCATGAACACATCGCAAAGCCAGCGATAAACGATCACCATGAACTCGTCGACGATGAGGGTTGCATTGGCGACGGAATCGTAGTCGCGTCGTTCGACAACGTTGGAAAACGTGCGACCATCGAAATACGACATCAAGTCTTTCGCAAATGTCTTGAACAGCGATTCGATGAATGGTCGTTTCCATGCTTGCCCCGCTGGTGGTCGGGTCAGACATACGCTGCTCATGAGGAAGGCATCGCGTGTGATGTCAGCGATGTAAGGCGTCCCGTTGTCGGTGAATACGTTCTCCGGTCGCACTTTTGCGGCCCAATGCGTCTTTGCACCCACCAGGTTCGAAATGTGCGTCTTGTCCGACATCACCATTTCGAGGGCCTCAACTACGGCGGAAGCACAAGGCTTTCGGGTTGCCTTCAGCGCCAAAGGCATGCCGGTCGCGGCGTCAATTGCGCCCACGAACCAAATGCGCTGGGGTTTGTCTGCTGCGGCTTTTTCCAGGGCGGTCTGAAATTTGGCAGGAAGACGCAACCAGACGCCGGTTTCCTTCATCAGGGTAATGCAATCGACATTCCAGTCGTCGAATTCGACCCGCTCACCAGGGCGCACTACGTCATAAGAATCCACTTTCGGCTTGTAGACTGCATGAGCGTAAGGCTCGCCTTCGTGAGCAGCGAGAATGTCGAAGGCCCTCAGCTGTTTAATCATATTCTCAAAGCGCTTACGCTCGACAAAGATCAGTTTGGATTGGTCTTCAGTTCGCGCCTTGTTGGCTTCGTGGATGCGGGCGTTCGCGATTTTCCGTGCCTTGGACATCGGTACTTTGCGTTTCGAAGCAAATTCGGCAGCAGCCTGCCGCCAGATCGCATAGCTTTCGGCGCATTCGACCTGCAGGTGACGGCGTTTCGGCCCCTTCTGCTGGGGAATGAGTGCACGCACATCGTCTCCACAGCTTTCATATTTGCTAACGTAAGAGTTGAAGCTGCGAACTGTTGGCACTTCAAAGCCGTTGGTCTTCTTACCGGCACGTTTCTTTCGTACTTTCCCGGTCTCTTCGTTTTCTTCCTTCTGAAGCAGCTGATATTCGATGGTCCACCTCAGCAACAGCTCTTCCAATGAACGCCCGCCAGGCATTTCCGCTGCTGGTTTCAGACTGCGGGGCACATACTCCCCTACCTCGGCGCACCAGGCACGGTGCTCCAAGATGAGGAATTCGTGGTAGCGAGCAATAGCGACAGCGTCAGGTTTGAAGTCATCGACGCTTTTGTTCCCGAAACGCTCGTAAGCCTTCGAACCCACCTTGGTATGAAACCCAGGGTAAAACTGCGCACGACCCTCATCGATTGCGAGTTCGATTTCGGTATGTTTGATGCGCCTGTGCGTCATCGGATCGTTCTCGTGAAAGAACAATGTATCCGTCGCGCGGTACGAAATCGCGATGAGGGGTGTGCCCTCATAAACGAAACGGTCGCTCGGCGTCATGAGGGGGATTGAAGGTGTGCTTTCCGGAACGGGACGCAGTTCAAGCTTGCCGTTGGCGTCAGAGTTGTCAGTCATGTTGTCCTCCTTGGACATAGCTTCGCCGTGCTCCGAAAGGGGCTCGAAGTGGCTGGGATGGAATGGGTTGTTGGCTAAGGGGCGATTAGATTTCGACCGTGAACCAGGTCAGCTCGTTGATGAGACCCGGGTCGGGCTTTAGGTACCCGAGATCGATCAGCCGCCATATCGCTGCGGTGCGAGACGGGCGGTCCATGCCAGGCGTGTACATCTGGTAGAAGCACACCTTGGTCTTGGCTCGCTGCTGAAGCTCATCCAGCAGGGTTTGAACGTGATGGTCGTCGTGCAACTCTCGATAAAACAGGATGCTATCGGCGTTGCGCACGACCCACCAAGGAACATCCTGCTCGGTCATGATCGTCAGTTTATGAAAACGATCACGATACGCGGGCAGCATACCCTTAAAGACGGCCTCGACTTCTGCCCTCTTCTTCTCCTGTTTGACGGCAACGGCCTCCCAACGGCCGCGTTTATCACGGACGCAATAGTCGATGGTGTGTTTGTGAAGCACGCCTTCCTCGTCATGATACTCAACTGTCATGAACTGCGAGCGCACCTCGACAACGCCGGGCTGGGCTTTCAGGAACGAGGCAACCTTTTTCTCAGTGCCGCTTTCGTGCTGCACCTCGCGATTGTTGAACACGGACGAACCGTTCGTGTTCAACAGATGCTTAGGAGTAACGTTACGCACACCCTCGTGGCGCAGCGGCTCAACCCACAGCATCGGTTCGCCGTCAATCAGAGTGGGGGAATGGGGATTGCTTACCATCGCGTCGTACGCATCCCGACGATTGCATCCTTGTCCGCGTCCGATCCGGTGTCCTGGAACACCTCAAATCGAGAGCGAATGTCGGCTCCAGCACCGGAGCGCAATTCGGTCAGAATGGCACGACGCACCAACACGTGGTGCAGCACATTTTTGGATGGGCGCATAGATACCTCCTGGGCGCACATGGGTGGCAGCCCATCCGGAGGTAGAGGACACGGTGTCCTTACTTCAGATGGAGCTGAGGAAGGTCTTTCCTAGATTGGCGATGCGTATCATCGTGGGGCTCCGTGTTTTAAACTGGGGCAGAAGATAGTCAGAAGCGGTACCGCGAGTCTAGCGGGGGAAAATCACCAGCTCAACTTATGGTTAATAAAACTGTAAAAAGCTGTGATAGCTGTGAAATCCATTTGATCGGTGGCGCTTTTATTGTTGTGCCAGTGGCTGAGGCGATATATTCTTCAGATGACGCGAGCCAAGTTGCTCAATTGCGCTGAAGAGAAGAGCGAAACGCTACGTTAGCGATTATCTGCGAAATGCTCATCCTCGGAATTACGCGAGGGTCCTATGGCGCAACAATCTCAATCGCAGATCAAACACTATTCCGCTGGTGTATATGAGCACGACGGGAAGATTTGGTATTTTTTCCGAGTCGATGGCGCGCTAAGTGGACCTTACGTTACCCTTGAGGAGATGCAAAAATATCTGTTACAGAAAGTGCCGATGGGGAACCTTTCCGTGTTCGATACGATTGCTCAGGTCAAAGGGTTGCTGCCTGCGGGTGCCGCCGTATGGGCCGAGTTCCTGGAGGGTGTATACGATGGCTTTCGATGGGGCGAATCAAACCCCGGCGGACGAACGAAGCGGATCGATGACTCTACCAAGCTTATCGCACAGCTGCAGAAAGCCAATGCCAGTCCGACCCCATGATTGATTTATAGCATATGGCGTTTTGGATTTGGTATTTGAACTCGCCTGCGGGTAGGCAGAGGAGACCTGACAGAACTTCAGGGTCATCAATATTCAGTGCAGCGCCTTTTCCATGGGCGATTTCGATACGTGTCCAGGTCTCGACAAGAGAACGCATGTTGTCCCTCTCTCGCTTTTCCTCATCGGTCGCTGTTGTCTCGAACCACTCCGAATGCTGATCCAACCAGTAGTTTAGTACCCTGACGTCTCCCGTAGATGCATGGCATCTTAACTGCTCAATAGGGGAGTTTTCGCGGTAAGAGTGGTCGTTCGACATGCCAGTTCCTCATTTTTTCGCACATTGTAAGCGTGAGTCGAGTTCTCGTCGGCGGCAAGTTGAATTGGCGGGGCGACATGTTGGAGCCTAGCCCTCCCAAGAGTACATGAAATTTTACAGGTCTTTGCGGCAGCCCCAAGAGCACTTCGCGGAGTGGGGCCCTCGGCATTCGCGATCCCTTGTATTATTCAACGAACCCAAGGCAGATCGCAATTTCAGTATGACGGGTCGGCCTGGGAATGTCTTGTTCCAGCAGAAATGCGACAGGCAAATGCATGGGACTCGTTCGCTTGAGCGCTAGCTTCTCGTCAACGTAAATCCATTGCTCGCGCGATGCGCTTTCTCTGCCCTATTATATCAATCGGCGATTGATTCGGGGTGTCGCGTGCTGGAAGTCGACAAGAAACGTGAGGCAACGGCCTCGATCCGGGGATATTTCTACCAGCTCGATGCTGCGTTGCTCGATATTCTGGCTGCTGGCTTGGATGACAAGGTTGTTATTGAGGGTATCGAGGATTTCGACCGCTATTCTGCCGACGGGGTCACCTACAATCAGGTGAAGTATTACGAAGCTCAATGCTTGACCGATTCCATTTTGCGGGACCCCCTCCACAAGCTTTTCCAGCATTTTCACGGGTTGAAGAAGGGAGCGAGAGCCGGTCGGAAATACGTACTCTACGGCCACTACAAGGAGATAAAAATCGCGCTCGACCCTTTGACCGTCGAGCGGTTTAAGGAGGTAATGACCTATTTGAAGGTCGAGGAAGACAAATCTAGAACGAAGAAGTCTCACCTTGATGGCCTCGACGTCGCTGACGATGTTATTGAGTCATTCTGTCGGATTTTCGAGATCAGGCCCGCAAAAGAATTCGGGGCACAACGAGCCGAGGTCGTTTCTCAACTCCGAACCAATCAAAGAGTAACAGAGGTCGAGGCTAGTGGTTTTCACTATCCCAGAGCCTTCGATTTTGTCGCAACGCTGGCGACGAAAAAAAATCATCTTGATCGCTCGACCAGTCTTCGGGAGCTGCAAGACCACCTCAAAGGCACGCAGGCCGTCCACCACAGCTGGTTGCTACGTGAGAAGGAGACCGCAGCGTATGGGCGGTTCATGCGTGATCTTTATTTCTCGCAGCAGAACACGGCTGGCGTCATTCGAGTATTCATTCTCGAAGTTGATAAAAATACTGGTGGGCAAATGGTCGCTGATCAGGTGCTTGAGATCGCGAAGAAGTGGAGTTCCGCCGATAGTCCGAGAACCCCGAATAATGATCGCCATGCACCGTTTGTGATGTTGCGCAATGCCGGGGAAGAATTAATTCAAGAAGTGAAAAACTCGTTTTACGAGCAAGGTGTGGAGTTCGTCGACGGTCACCCGTACCGTGGCTCGCCATTCCGTGTAGAGCACGCGCAAACGCCCCAGACCAAGGAAAGAGCGGTAGCGGTTAGATTCGTCGACAATCTCGATCAGTTAACCGCCTCGCTGGACGGCATGGGTCGAAAGCCACGTCGTATCTACGATTTCTTCATTAGCACACCGATGCCATTGAATCTGGTTGGGGCAAATGTTCGAGGTTTCTCGATCCCCATCAGTGACCTTTCGTTTATCAAGAAGATTGTTTGAGGAGGGATAAGTGACTGAAGAGATTGCCAACGCAGAGGTAATTGCCGTTTATCCGAACAAGGTCAGGGTTTCGGTCGACAACCTTCTGGATTTTCAGAAGGCCGTGGACTCCCTTCGGGTGGGCTCGTTTCTAAAGGTTTCCGACAACGATAATGTTTCGCTGATCTGTATCATCGAAAGCTTTTCTATTGAAATGAGAGCGGTCGATGGCGGAGCGGATTCCAAACGTGTCTACATGATTGACGCCTATCCCCTTGGCACCCTTAAAGACGGGAGATTCAATCGCGGGGGTGATGAATTAGCCATTCCGCCCAAAAAGGTCGTTCCGGCAACGAAGGCCGAGATCGCAGCAATATATGCCGATGCCTTCAAAGCCGAGGATCGTTTCTGTTTTTCATCGTTGACCAGGCAGCGCGACATCAACGTTCCAGTCCATGGCGACCGGTTCTTCAATAAGCACATCGCCGTCGTGGGGGCGTCGGGCTCAGGCAAATCGTCGAGCGTGTCTTCGATCTTGCAGAAGGCCATATCTGCGAAGAATGGAGAATATCAGGGCCTCAATAATTCCCATATCCTCATCTTCGACCTTCACTCAGAATACGCGGCCGCGTTTCCCAACGCCCAGGTGATTACCGTCGATGATCTCGTTCTGCCATATTGGCTCCTCAACGAAGAAGAGATGGAGGATATGTTCCTGGAGTCCGGGGACAACAACAATTACAACCAAGAGGCCTTACTGCGCGCGATCATCACTGTGGCGAAGCGGGTTGCCAATCCAACAGTGGCAAAGGTTAATTTTGACAGCCCACTTCGGTACGATATCGATCATCTGGCAAACGCGCTACGAACACTGACGCGCGAAAAGATCGATAGCGATAATTCCCTGATCATCAAGCTCAAGGATGGCACGCAGAAAGAATTCGTCGACACTGACGACCAACTCACTCACTACTGCACGGAGAAATACGAGTTTGCGATCAAGGCAACTGGCGTAAAAAAGGGGCACTATGCGGACGGAAGCATCGACAAATTCGAGAGACGCGTAAGATCGAAAATCACCAACTCCCGCTTAGGGTTCCTTTTTGGTGACAAGGCGAAGAACGCCAGCTTAGAGGATGTCCTTAGGCAGTTTACCGGCTACAGAGAAAAGCTCGAAACAAACGTCACCATCATCGACCTCAGCGGCATACCATTCGAATTGTTGAGCATCACCGTCTCACTGATCTCCCGACTGATGTTTGATTTCTGCTATTTCGCGCGGCGAGCTGAGAGCTTGACCGAGCAGCCGTTCCTGATGGTGTATGAGGAGGCGCACAAATACGCACCCAAGAGCGGTCTTGCCCGCTACAAGGCGTCGCTCGCGGCAATCGAGCGGATTGCTAAGGAGGGACGCAAATACGGGATCAGCCTTCTGATTTCGAGCCAACGCCCCTCTGAAATTTCCGAAACCATATTTTCGCAGTGCAGCAACTTCCTGGCGATGCGCCTCACGAATCCCGACGACCAAGCCTATGTGCGGCGACTGCTACCGGACACCCTCGGCAATCTTACTGAGGGCATGCCCGCGCTTGAGCAAGGGGAAGCTCTTCTGATTGGCGATGCCGTCATCATGCCTTGCGTCGTGTACGTTGAGAAATGTGACCCTGAACCAGCTTCGAGCGACGTGAAATATCTGACGCTTTGGAAGGAGCAGTGGAACGGCATTGATTTCAGTAAGCGGGCGAACAACTGGCGTGGATGAGGGCTGAGACTGACAGTTCTGAGACGGAACCAGGTCCTACGAGACTGATAGCCGTACACGTCCAAAGGACAACGCAGTTATATTGGAAATCCTGTTCGTTGGCGGCTTGGAAATTCGAGTGCGTTGCTGGCAAGCAAGATGGACCGAAGGCCTCCGCGCGGTTAGGTCTCGTCCCTGTCGCGGTCGAGAAGAATGTTCTTATTTCTTGATCTTCCCGTTTTCAGACGGAACCGGTTTGGATTAGCTCGCAGAAACTCCTCGACCATCGTCCTGATAAGTTCCGCCTTGCTCTTTTGTGTATGTGAAGACAAGCGCTCTAGAATTTCGAACTCTGCGTCAGCAAAGGACACTGAGATGCGATTTTTTACGCTCATTTCTGCCCCCGGATGAGATCAACAATTTCCGATGTGACGAAAGCAAAGCCAAGTATGATGGCCATCTGGGTAGATTCGTTTCCCCCAAGTGGAAGATACCGGTCTAGGCCGAGAGGCGTAATTTTCAGAAGCGTCAGAATCATCAGAAAAATGCCTGCAATGCGCATCAACGTCGTGGTCGTCATGATCATACTCCGGTTGATGAGCATAACGTATACGAACGGACTTAATTTTTAGTTAAGAGTGCACCACTTTGGCTGTGCTGTTGTGCTCCTACGAAATCAGCTCGGTAATCGAGTAGCTTACCGTTCTCTTGGGGCACAGTCCCTAGGTTCCTGATAGCAACCCCCAGTGAACTAGTCATACGCCTGCGATGGTTACGGTCGATCCTTCAGGAAAAAAACAGATACCGCAACTCCGGCATCAGGAAACTAAACTGGCGGCTCGAACCCAAAGCGCATTGGCATCTGGTACAAAGAAATTCACATCAAACAGTCCACCCCCGGCACCGTGAGAGAATTCCCATCGCGTAACATCAGGAGACATGCCGAACACCGCGCCCGCGTGGACTTCAGAATGTACCTCACTGTCCGGACCTTCTATTCCATACCGATGTGACAACGCGGGGTGAGACTGCGCTTCCTCAATTCTAGAAATTGGTAACACCGATACAAGCAAAGTGTGCGAACCGTCGCATTCCGAGTGGCCGCAGGGAAAAGTAACTCGGAAATCCGGTGACCAATTGAAGACAGGGACAGGATTGACTTTCCAATCCCAGCCCGCAAGCTCGAAAAATGCAGCCCAGCACGCTTCGAGGGGCGTCTTAAATTGGATTCCATTGTAGACGGCAGGCATCGTGGTTTCCCTATTGCTTCTTTCATAGCCATACCCGGCGTGGCTAGGTGCTCCAAGTCTGAAAATTCGTAGTTCACATCGATATCCCAGGGTCCGGCTTTTGTTAGCCCACGTATCGTGAATTTACTCGTCATCCTGGGATTTTCTTACTGCTTGCAAGCGTTTTCTCATTCGGACGCGTGCTGCGCAAAGCCGGGATCGATAGCTGAGGTTTGACAGGGCATCTATGATCCACACACGGCGGCCTGCACCATCGGGATGGTGGCATCTAGGAAGATGACAAATGGTTTCCTTAAGACCGCAATCAGTAGAAGGATCGCGAATGCTACGAAGGTCCTCAGCAAGAATGCGTGGGCCATTTTGATGAAGGCGACTTTTGCATTCACTCCATCGCGGTTCATCCGCGTCGTAACCAGCAAATCGCGTATCAGGGCGCTGTTGGCGTTGGGCTCGCCCCAGAGGTGAACAATGTCTGTCGCATCGATGCGGTTATGGGTTGAGACAGCCAAGGTGCGGAAGGCCCATATTCCACTTCTCACGAGGTATACAACGCCCAAAACGAAGAACCCTAAAAGCACAGTCTGCCAACCAGCGCTCATGTCGGGAAGTTCGTCTCCGTAGAGGTCTTTTGGCAACGAAACCAGGACGGGGAAGATTGCTGCAATCACCGCCAGGTAAATCGAGGCTTTACTTTCGGACGACCTCTTCCGTTCGGTTTCTTGTTCGTGCAGCGCTCGTGCGCACTCAAGCGCTATGTCGGTGTGCGTATCCCACTTCGCGTCTTTGATAAGTTGCAGGTCGTGCCTTTGCTTGCTGGCTTGGTCTTCAAGCTGCAAGGTGGTCGGCGTCGAAAGCCGTGGCCAAAAGAACTCAATGACACCGATCATTCTGCTGCAATCCTTTCCAGTTCATCTACGATTGCTGCCGCTATAGGGAGCCCAGTGCGATTTTCGATCCAGGCCCACTGACCATTTGGATTGCATTCAAGAAACCAAAACTTACCATCCTCACCTAGCACGAGGTCTATGGCACCGAAGCGCAGCTTCTGCTGCCGAACAAGTTCTGTGCAGGCCGACTGTATGTCGTCGGGAAGGTTTATTACCTCATGCTTGATTTTCGGGTTTGCGCCACGCCGCCAATCCAAAGTCGACTCTTCATACTCTTGCGAATGGATTGCCACGGGAAACACTCGTTCGCCGACGACGGTTACCCTAATGTCGAACTGTTTGGGTATGAGCCTCTGAAAAATCACCGGGGCGTATTGAAGAGATTCACGATCCTCCTCCGTCAGCGCGTCGATCCGACTGGTGAACATCACATGCTCGACCCCTTCGATTTCGACGACAGCTTGCCGATGAGGTTTTCCGACGACGGGTCCTTTGGCGAACAATGTGCGAGCAGCATCCAGATCGTTCGTGATGACTGTATCCGGGACATTGAATCCTAGCCGTTTGGCCAGATACATTTGCGATGGCTTATCTTCAGCGATGAGGATGTCGCGTGGATGGCTGAACCATCTGCTCCCGATCAATAAATAGAGTGATTTCAGCAGAGCTGACCATTCGGTCGACGCGTACGCTCGCTGTCCCAAGTGGTTCAGTTTGTTTAAGTCTGCGAGTTCCGGCCTGCGAAAGTACGCTGCTCTTACCTGATCAAGTTGGACCCTTCTCTCTTGCGAGGACACCAGCAGCGACATGGTGGTTGGGTCGAGCACAAATGACATGTCGGCGATTGCGTTCGTGTTAAGCCGGAAATGATCCCGGCCTCGCCGCTTTAACTCCCTAATAACGAAGTCAGTTGTTAGGTCCCTTTCATTTGTGATGATCAATATCATTGACAGTCAGGGCCGTCATAGAAAGCCATGAACGCGCGGTGACGTATCATCGCTTTCCATCTGCGCATCAGTCTTTGTCGTGATTTCAAGCAGGTGGGTTGCACTATGCTGAACCTGATCGTCTCCTTCGACGTTGGTTTCAGTTTTCGTCTGTATTTCAAGGAAGGGCGCAGGCGTGTCATCACTCTCTTGCTCCACCTTGGTCTTCGTCGTGATTTCGATCAAATCAGACTTGGTATCGATGAGCGGGACACTTCCGTCGAGGCTTGCAACCACCCACATTCCAAAGTCATGAGAGTATTGACCAGGGATGGCCTCACCTGCAGTTCTCGGAGAAGCGAACCGCGTCAGAAACGCGCGTTGACCTACGGTCTCATTATGCACGAGGGAACTCCAGGATGTTTTCGTTAGACGGCATTCAACTAGAATGACGCAAGAAATACAATGGGAAGCGGTTGTAGATGGGGGTTCGTCAACAGGCGAACGCGCAATGCCCCGAGAAAGAAATGCCTTAGCAACATTGTATAGGAGACATAAGGATTATAGATCAGGGCCAATTGAAATATGCCACGCCAATCACGCCAATAAAGATAAGCAGGAGGAAGCCCACCGTTCTCGTTGTTGTCCAAGGCTTTGGTGCATAATCATTGTCTGGACCTGGGTGTTTATCCCACCCGCTAGCCATAAAATCGACCTCCCATTCCGACGAACTGGCGCAGGTTGAATTCCGCCGCTAATCGTCACCGGCCATGTCGTCCAAGTTATTGGACTTCTTTCCGTCCGGGTTGGTTCGCAAGTGCGGCTTAGCATTGCTGCGGCGAACGGAATGACCATTGGAAATCTCGCCACGATCCGCCAACTCCATCGCCTTCTTCAGCGGTGTGAAATTTTTGTTTCCATCGAGCTTTACGTGCGTAATGTCGCCCTCGCGATCTGCGCGAGCATCGACTACCTTCCTTGGTGCCATTTGAAATCTCCTGTCGCCTGATTGGTCAATCGCGGTCCGAAGTGCCTGGATTGCCGAGTGCGTCCGCTTCTCCACCACGTCATCTCGCTCTGTGGTGACGCGAATTTCTTCGCGGCCACACCTTAAGCTTGTCGGAAATTGCCTTCTACGTCAAAGTCTTTGTGGGGGGCTGAGACATGCGGAAACGTTACTGGATTATAGGGGCGTTTGTTTTCTACGCTTTCGGTCGAATGCTGGGTGACAACCCTAACGAGGACGATATCCGTGTTGCGAATGTACCGAATATCGCTGAACAGCGAAAACGGCCGCAGTCCGTCAGCGCCGAAACGGCAAAATCGACCACCGAGACCACCGTCTCCGAAACCAACCCTGCAGATGGGCAAGAAATCGCGCGACAAGAGCCAGCTCACAACTATCCGGCGCGATTTGTCACTGGCAACCGCGTGGCGTTTCGGTCGGGACCGTCCACCGGGAGCGGAATCATTAATCGCTTCGACAACGGGCAGCAAGTTCACTTGATCGAGGAGTCGGGCGAATGGTCCCACGTCAGAGACCAACTCACCCAGCGGGACGGTTGGATAGCTTCGCGGTTTCTCGCTGTGAGACCGAAGTCGCGTGATGAAACACCTTCAAAAAAGGAAGTGAAAGAGACCGCGCAGGAGAAGCCGGTGCCCTCAGTGCCCGATTCAACGATCATCCAGCGCATCATCGCTGAATCTCTTGCGAGTTATCCCGGCTCCTGCGCGTGCCCGTATAATACAGACCGTGGTGGTCGACGCTGCGGGAAAAGGAGCGCCTATTCCAAGCCGGGCGGTTATGCGCCGATCTGTTATCCGCAGGACGTGACCAAGGCTATGATCGATGCGTTTCGCCCACAATAACGTTTATGGACGCCTAGGCAGGTAAGAGAGCACCAGTGGAGAAAACTTCGAGATTTCTCAGCTGAGTAACTCACCACGGAATTACCGGACCGTGATGCATGAATTCAATCGCTTTTTTTAACTGGTGACTGATGACTGCGTCCATTAATAGTTGCAAGTTGTAATTCTGGGGGCGCAGGGCATTTGCAATGGCAACACGTTTTGAGGCGTTGAATCGGCTGTGGGGATCGGTTCGCGAGTCGAACCATGATTTTCGGGCTTCGACGGATATATTTCCGGTTTTCGATACACAGAAGGTGAGCGAGAGCCTTGATCTTGCTGGGAGCGGCCAGACGAACGGGGCCCAAAACCGTCCCGCAAAATCAGCTCGTGCGCTTGATGAGATCGAGCAGCGGATCGTCTCGAAAGTGGAAGAAGAGAAGAAAACTTCCTATCAGGTGCTGGAGGATCAATTCCACACATTCGCGGATCGTTTGCGCAACCTGGACTTTGAAGGTCAGTTCGGCCTGATCCGGCAAGCCAACATCACAAGCCTCTCCGATTTCAAGGCGGAAGTTACCATGGGTGAGGATGAACTCCATGGACTTCGCCGCGATTTGAAGACGGCAGAAGATGAGCTGACCCACTTTAAAGAGATACATGGCCTCAAGCGCGCGGCCAAAGAGACCGCGTCATCCTACATGTTCCTCAAAGTGAGCTTTCTGATCTTCATCCTCCTGTTCGAAACCATCGTGAACGGGGTGTTCCTCGCGAAAGGCAGCCAACAGGGGCTGGTTGGCGGTGTCGTGGAAGCATTTGCCTTCGCTTTCCTGAACGTTGGCGTCGCAGTGTTGCTCGCGATCCTCATGGTTCGAAACATAGTCAAGCGGTCATGGCTTTCCAAACTCGCCGGAATTGTTGGCGTATGTGTTTATGTCGTGGGAGCTGTCGCCATTAATCTGGCTTTGGCACATTACCGAGAGTTATCGGAAGCAGCGTTTTCGGATGTCGGTCGAGAAGTCATAATTCGCCTTAAGGCCCAGCCATTCGGCCTTGAAGACGTGAAGTCCTGGACGTTGTTTGGTGTGGGATTGTTGTTTTCAGTGGGCGCGTTTGTGGACGGCTACTATATGACCGACCCCTATCCCGGGTTTTCGTCGACCCAAAAGAGGGTTCGTCTTGCCCGTCAACACTATATTGAGCGGAAGCAAGAGTTGATCGACGGTCTTAAGGACGTACGGGATGAATACAATGAGAAGGTTGATTTGATCATTCGCGATCTCAGTCAGCGCAGGGCCGAACACCAGGCGATCATCGCACATCGGGCCCGCAATACAGACCTGTTTCGTGAGCACCAGAACCAACTTGAGCGTTCAGCAAACACGCTGCTTACGATCTATCGAGACGCCAACAGGGCCGCTCGAACAGAACCGGAGCCCAAATATTTCTCGATGCCCTACAAGATGGACCGGTTGAAGCCAACCGAGGTTGTCGCAGAATGGAACGACAAAGACCTGGCAGAGCGCATTGCGCAGGCCCAGGAAGAATTAACCAGGCAGATGGAGAAGATTGGCGAGGAATTCTCGACTGCCGCAAATCGCTACCGTCAGCTTGATAGCCTTTTCCCGGAGACGTGACATGGCTCGACGCAGACGACGCAAGACGAACGGGTCTACCGGGGCCATCGTGCTTGGCATCTTGTTGTTGGTACTTACGGTGGCAATTGCAGGCGGTTTTGGATTTCTCTATTTCAAAGCCAACAACCAGGTCGTCCTTGATGAAACGACACTTTGCCCAGTAACAAGCCCAACCTCGATCACAGCCGTACTCATTGATGTTAGCGACCCCATCTCGCCGGTCACCGAGAAAGACCTGCGAAACCGGTTTGAGGAGCTGAAGGACAACATTCCTGTCGGCGGGCAGATCGTCATCTATGAGTTGACGGATAAGGCCGGAAAACTGAACCGGGTATTCATCCGATGCAATCCGGGCAGCGGGGAGCAGGCCGACGAGTTGATCAGCAATCCCCGTTTCGTTCAGAAGCGATGGGAAGATGGCTTTGACGCTCCCCTACAACAGATTGCCGAACGTATCGGCACCGGTAACTCTGGCGATCAGTCTCCGATCCTTGGAGGCATCCAGACCATCAACCTGGAAGCCTTCGGAATGCACGACTATGCCAAACTGCCAAAACGCCTGATCGTTGCGTCCGACATGATCGAGCACACGTCGATCTTCTCGATGTATAGAACGGGTATTGCGTATGACAAGTTCGAAGCCTCGTCTGCGCCCCAGGAGTTCCGGACACCGCTCGACAACGTTGCTGTGGAAGTCTGGGAGTTCGCCCGGCCTGGGGCGTCTTTCTCAGCAACCGATCTCTCCGTGTTCTGGGCAAGGTGGCTGAAAGCCAATGGGGCAAGTTCCACACGCTTCATCCAGCTGCAAGGGGTCGAATAATGAAGATGGCAGAAAAGACTTCGACGTGGCTGGCGCAGCATGGCCCAATGGCTTTGTTCGGCTTGCTAACCTTTGTTGGCATCATTTTTATCTGGTCGGCAAAGCTGTTGGGATGGAATATCTACCTGGTCACTGCGGTACCCGTAGCCACTATGGTGATCTACCTTGCGATCTCGCTGGTCTTCAACGGTATGCGGCTTCATAACGAGCAGGCTGGCGACAATCTCTACTACATGGGGTTCCTGTTCACGCTCTCCAGCTTGGGCGTATCCCTATACCGTTTCACAGGTGCTGCTTCTATCGATGAGATCGTACGCAACTTCGGCATCGCCGTTTCGTCGACCATCTGCGGTATCGCTTTCCGCATATTGTTCAATCAGATGCGCCGTGACCCCGTCGATATCGAGCGATCCGTTCGTCATGAACTGGCCGAAATGACCCGTCGAGTTCGTTCAGAACTCGATTCATCGGCCCGTGAATTTTCCAGCTATCGGCGTACAAGCAGCCAGATGCTGCTTGAAGGTTTTGAAGAGATTGCGACTCAGGCGGAAAAGACCGGTGCCGCAATCCAATCCGCCATCGAGACATTGTCTCGGGAATCGATCAAACCAATCGAAGAGGCATCGGCGAAATTGGCTGATATCAGCCAACAGAATCTGAAGGTGTTTGAAGATCGATCCGCTGTGCTTAATGCCTCAGCTGACAAAGCAGCCAATGACTTGTTGGGGACATCCCAGCGTATCGCGGGGCTGGTCGACGGTTTCGAGGCATCCATCAAGTCGATGTCGGATACCATAAGCAAGATGACGCCTCCAGATGAAATGTTGAAGCTGGAGATGAGGCCCGCAATTGACGCATTGCGGGAAATGGGAGCCCAGCAGAAAAAAGCGCAGGAAGCGAGCGCTATGCGCGGTGATGAACAGGCCAAGCAGATCGCCGATGTCGTCAAGGCGCTCGGAGGCCTACCGCAATTGTTCACGGCAGCGCTTGAACCGGTACAGCGTCTTCCAGAACAGCTCACGAGAAGCCTGACGCCAATCCAGGAGGCAGCACGGGACATCAAGGGATCGGTTGAAGCCCTGAACAAGAAGATCGCTGACCTCTCCAAGCCACCCATACCGCAGCCGGAGCGAACGCTGCCTGTGTACTCGCAGCCCGTAAGTCCGCAACTATCGCTTGGCCTCAATCCGGAGCCAGTTGCGGCTATTTACAACGGCAACGCCGCTTCGACCGATATCGAGACACCCACGTCATCTGGCGACGGTGCTGCAGCACCATTACCGTCCTCAGCCCCGACCACGGCATCCGTTTCTGGCAGGGAGCCCACAGATGAGCCATCCGGGATCAGACGATTCCTGCGGTGGCAATAATGAACGAGCCTGCCGCCAAATCGGAACAGAAGGGGTATAATCGGGGTCTCATTCTCGGACTGACGATGGCTGAGTCAATGTTGCTCCTCGTGTTTTGCCTCCTTCTGGTCGCGGCCGCCATCATTTCGGCCGAACGTCAAAAGACGGAAGATGCACTTCGAAAATTGGAGAGCGTTCAGGCTGAATTAAAAACTGTGAAAGACGATCTCGCGTCTGAACTGCGGAAGAAGTCCGACCTGGAAAAGCAGGTAGATGCATTGTTAGCCCGGATAGCCGCGATAACAGGGTCTGCTTCACAGGCGACCGAGATCGAGAAGGAATGGCGAGAACTAGTAGATGCCCGTGACGCTCTTGGGCGTTACAAGGAACAGGGACTGAGCCCTGACCAGATCGCGGAATTGAAGCGGATGGTCGAGGTCCTGGAGAAGGCCGGATTGCCGTTAAAAGACATTGCAGCGCTCCAGCATCGCCTCGACCAGCTTCTGGCTGTTGAGGTGGCGCGAGACACGTCCAAACCGCATGAATGGCCACCGATTATCAATCTCAGTGAGGCCGGTGGTTATTTCTTCCGTTCTGGCAGTGCCGAACTCGCCCCTGAGTTCGAGGCAAAGTTAAGCGGTTCAATTACGGATCAGATTGCGGAAAGTCTGGAGCGATATCAGGTCGACATCATCGAGGTTATTGGACACACAGATGAGCAACCGATTTCACGCACCGGTTCCAACTTCGACCAGTCCGTCATCGATGTTGTCGATGGCAGGAAGCCGGTTACAGCGATTATACCGGCTGACAATGCAGGGCTTGGCATGGCACGTGCCATCGCTGTGGCGAAGGTCTTAAAGAGCGATCCAAAACTCGCCGGTGCATCCATCCTTCCGATGTCTGGTGCGCAACTCGTTTTACCTGGCGATACCATGACAACAGGCCAGGCTGGTGACGTGGAAAGCAGGCGGAGGATCGAAATCCGCATCCGTCGAAAGGAGGCCCCTGCTACGCCGCTATAGCGCATTGTTGGTCTTGTGACCCTCATTCCGTCGTTGGAGGCTGCCGGATGAGATCGGAATATCGGTCAGACTGGAGAATTGCAGATGAAGGAAAGCGATTTGCAACGGGACAAGCCAAGTCTCGCGTCCGGCAAGTCAATTGTATCGGTCGCTTTGCTATCTCAGGAGTTAAGTCGTGGAGACTGCCTGAACTACTTACCCCAATAGGGTGCTCGCCATCCAGCTTCGATGGCCTCGGCCTCGGTGCAAAACCACCGTTCACCCTTGTTCACATTGACCTTCGTGCGCTTGTACCAAGGTGACCAAGGAGTGTGGTAGATGTGCCCATTGCCCGAGATATTGCCCTTGATAGGGCACCCTTTGGTTGGAGAATCCTGCTCAGCCTCGTTCCATCGTTCCGCACGATAATCCCAGGCTGTCACCGTGTCGGCTTGCCAAATTCCAAGGTGACGTTGACGCGCTTCGTTCTCAAGGCCCGTGTAGTCAGTCGAATATTTCCGAAAAGACCAGGCCAAGCCCAGTGACACCATCTCTTCGTTCAGGTCTTTGCCGTCGGCCTTGCAAACGCCGATAATTCGGCCATAGCCGTCACTTCCCCGGTCGTCGCAGAAAACCATACGACCTGCGACCAATTTTTCCATTTGGGCGATAGCGGCCTGACCGCATTGCCAGCTCCCGCCGTTCTCTGCCTTACACTTCTGACCGGCTTCAGGTGCGTCGATGCCGTGGAGACGATATTTGATGCCACCGACTTCAAGTGTATCTCCATCGACCACTCTGACTGGAACTGTATCGGCATTCGCAATATTGCTTGAAGTGACATAATACGAGAATACTTGGATGAGCGCAAAGATATATACTTTTGATTTTGAAAACTTCACGATCATCAAAAATCCAGTTCCAGATCAATATTTTCTATGTAGGTGACTACTGGCATCATCCTGAGATGTTTGGCTTTTAAAGCGGAATCTCTCCGATTCAGGCTATATCAACAATTAATTCCCCATAGGAAATGGCCTATGAACGTGGGGGCGATGGGTACGTTTCGCCGACAGCAAATTCATCCAGTCGCTTGACCTTTGCCCGATGGAGAGAAAAAACCACCGTACAGCAACCTAAAGTATGTGCTTTCCCCCATCGGCCGTGGGAACGATCAACCGGACGAACCGGTCGAACAGAGCCGTTTTTCGGATCAGGCGCTCTTCGAGCCGAACGTGGGGCTTCTGCTTGAGGTGCGCATCATCGACGAGCCCAAGCCAATTCATTGGCCGCACAATCTCGTGCGCCACGAACAGGCAGGCTTCAAAGCGACCGCTAATGCTTCCACGTGAAGGAAACAGGTCCACCGGAATGACTAGTTCCGAAAATTCTGCGACAGTAATCCAGTCGCCCATCCGATTGCTGATGCCGCTCATGATATGTTCCAGGTTCCAGAACAACGAGCTGGCCTGAGGATCGTCGCCTATTGGGGAGCGCAGCATGTATTCTGTCAGGACAACCTGCAGGTCGCCATAGCGCCCGATCATGGCGGTTCCCGCTCTGGTCAGCTTTGCTTGCCCCTTATAATGCCGGATCAGCCGAGTGTGCAGCAGGATTTCGTGGATCAGGAAGAGTGGTGGAAAATCCGGCTCATTCAGGACTTTGTTTACAGCGTAAAGCTCCGCCGGTTCATATCCAGGCCACTGAAATTCCTCGGCAGCCCACTCAACGCACTTCCTGTAGAAGTTGCCGAGTTTCGTGATCTGAATGCCACCATGCTGCTCCGCATATCGTAGGAGCTTCATGGTGTTGATGCACATGGGGGAAGCTTGAAGCTCTCGCTCTGTCAGTGAGGCCTCAAGAAACAACACAGGAGAAAGCGCTGAAGCTTTTAGCAAACGAGTCTCCGATCAAGTGGGGGTGCTGAGTTGGAAAAACGCGCGGAGCAACTCCGTCAAAAACTCTTTCCTCGGGCATCGAAAACATAGGCGAAGAACAATAAGACTACGATTAATATTGCTGACAAAAGTGAATCATCCGGCGTTAGAGGGATGCCGCGTCTGCGCTTCCTGGTCCAATAGCCGGACGGTGCTTCCTTCTTTCCTTAGCCCTGAGATGATCTGCTCGACATTTTCCCTTGTGAACCATTCTTCAGGATCAAAGCTGGCCCCACCCCAAACGTCCAGGATCGGCACACAAAGACGCTTCAGCGTGCCAAAATAGTCCTCCAACAACTCGGCTCGATGGACTACCAGCCTACTAAAGTACCTGTCTTCGACCGCCTTGAGATGCGTATGCACACGCAGGCCGTAGTCCATGCCCCAGCCAAGGATGCGGTCCTTCAGTCCTCGATGATCGGTGAACAGCGCAATCTTTGCAGCATCAGGAACATTGGCCGTCGTAATCGCGGCATGAGCCAGCAAGCAGTGCATCCTGATGAAAATGTTAACAGACGTGAGAAATGAATGACCAACTCGACCCTTAAGGCGATGATAATCCTCTCTGTAACTCTTGGCCGTGACGAAGACGGAATTCCCATGAGCGCGCCAATAGTCGTACTCACCAAAATAGACGGTCCTGCTGTCGACCCGCATACCCTCAACCCCGGTAAAATCCTTACCGTCGATGTTCCACAGTCCAGTACGAGGTGACACATCAGAATTGGTCAACACAATGAAGTCGTGCCAGCCAAAAGATGCAACGTGGTTCATTTCTTCACTGGCAATTTTGAGCAGCTTATGCGGACGCTCAAGCGTGAGGAAGTTGCTTGCGGCATCCAAAAGCGCATATCCTGAGACGACGTGTTTGCCAGCAATCTCTCGGACCTGCTGATCGGTTTCAGTGGTGCCGAAGTCGAAGGCATTGATCTGCGCGATAAATTCCCGACGCGCACTTTCCGTGAGTGCATCTATTGTTACCCAATCAACGGTCGGTCCAGCGGCAGGTGCTAGGTTCATTTTTTCGGCGAGGACTTTCAGAACGGAGGCGGTCACAGATTCTGTGATGGCCTTCGTCATTGCCTGGGTGCGCGTGAGTTCGTCCTCCTCACGCGTTTGAACGGCTTCAACATCCCGGAATCGCATGCACCGCTTCAGGATGATGTCCCACTGCTGATAGCTCGATATTTTCACTGATTCTGGGCCGACATTCCGCACATAGACATGCATGAAGCTGTTTTCGTCTTTGGCACCAATTGGAACCGCGCCGTGGGAGGGAATGTGCACGACCGGGTAAGTGACCCCGTTGGTGAACTCGGTGAAACGAACCTCGCACTGTAAGGGGGGCTCCAGCCGGTTTTTCAGCAAATTATGGATCGCGTCAGAACGGAAGTGCTCCAGAGGAAGGGCTTCAGAAAGCGACTGAGGGTTCCCATCGTCATCAACCCCAAAATAAAGTCGACCGCCGCCGTGATTGGCAACTGCCGCGATGTGCCGGGCAAGCTTTGCCTGGCCTTCTTTGTTCGATTTCGAGATATCCATCCAGGCTTTGAATTCAACATTCAGCTTTTCGCTGCGATGCCGCAGGTCCTCCTCCATTTGCAGAACATCGGTCAAGACAGACATTTGCAGTTCCAACTCGTTTCGTAGTGAAATTCGCCCGAAGAAGTATCGAAGGCGAATATGTTGCTACCAGTCGTATCGATAAAGCGTAGAGGCATTACAAGGGCTCAATGGTCTGCGAGCACTACTTCCATTTCGCGGCCCATTCCCGCAGCGCAGCCTTCGCCCTATCTGGCCACTGCTTCACGGATGGACGAACCACAATCTTTTCACGCGATGGCTTCCAGGCCAGGAACACCTGCTTTTGCTGGATCGAGGCAACCAGCAGAGCTTCCTCTTCGTGGCACAGGTGACGGGTACAAGCCGAGCCGACGAAGTAGTCGCCATCAAATGAGCCAGACCCAACTCCCAGGATAATTTCGGAATAGGCGTCTTTTTCAGCGCCCAAGAGGTCGTTGATCTGTGCCGCGACCTCACCGAATGACAAAAGCTCACCAGGGTGAGAAACGGTCTTCTCCCGAAGCTCGGACCAACCTTTTGATGTATCGGCAACGAAATCCCGATCTCCCGATTTCGCAAAACCGCTTGCGGGCGTCCATGTCCACGTTTCACCCGGCGAGTTCGGCAGTGCTGTCGTCGAGAAGGTAAGCTCATCGGCCAGAACAACCATTTGCACCGGGCGGCAACTCTCAATCGGGCCATCCACCCTAGGGTTTGCATCCAGTGGGAACGACAAGACAAAGGGAGCTGCGTCACAGGCATTTCCGCCTGCAGAAGATGATCCGACAATCGCGGGCGTTCCCGAAATCAGGTGGATATCCTCAATGTGGAGTATCGCATCCTTCAACACTTCACGGCCGTCGATTGATAGCACCTGTTCAAAGTCTCGTTGCAGAACGACGACATGATGCCCGAACATCTTCATTTCGAAAACCGCAGCAGCGGCAACGCCAATCTGGCTCGTCACCACGGCCACTACAGTGACGACAACGAAATAAAAGATGCTCTTCAAGCAGGCCTCCGGCAATTGAATAATTGCTACTTTATGTAATTATTGCGTTCGGAATGCAATCAATCGAGGCCATCACTCAGAGGGGACAATCATGAAGACTTTGACCGCCGCTGTAGCTATCGCATTGCTTCACGTTACGCCCGCATCAGCTGAAAACCTTCGGATTGCGTCCTGGAATATCGCCAACTTAGCGTCGCAACCAGAACAGGCCCTCCGAGGCCATGCAAGAAGTGCGGAGGTCTACGCACACATCAATTCGGTAATCCGTTCTTTAGATGCAGACATCATCGCTTTGCAAGAGATCGGTAGCATTCCCGGTGCCGAACGAGCCGTTGGCGCGGACTATGATGTCTATTTCGAGACGCGCTGCATGGGGAATGACCAGCGATGCCGGTTCGACAATGACGACATTTACACGGCCGTCGCTGTGCGGAAATCGATCAAGGACCGAGTGACCATCCAACAACTGGACGAGCTTTCAATCCTCCACGACGATGAGTGCTGCACTCCGCCACGCCACGTTCGCGGGAGCCCGATAGCTGTTGTCGAATTCAACGGCCAGAAAATCTGGATACCCTCGATCCATCTCAAATCGGCGTGCAAGGAGGGAACATCGAACGATGACGATTTGAAGGACGATTGCGCGGTGAATGGGGCCCAGTTCGACATTCTCGAACGTTGGATCGCCGACAGGCCAGAAGGTGATGCGGTTATCTTGGCCGGTGACTTCAATCGCCTTCTGTTTAAAGCCCCGGATGTCGTGGCTCGGCTCGGTGCAAATGCTGAGTTGTTCCCCGCAATGGACAAACGGGCATGTTGGAAGGGATATCAGTTCGATTTCGCTGCCTTGAAAGAGCAAGCGCTGGTCAACAATCCAAGCGCCTATCAAGGCGGCCTGGAGCCCCGGATTTATACCCCGACCCAATTCGGAGCCATAGACTTCTTCATTGTCTCTGGGCTTCGCAATAGTGTGGCAGCTGACGCCGACCAAGTGGAGATGGATGCCTTCTATTCGTTCGGCGATCCCGGGAGCGTACTCATGAAATGCGATGGCTCGTCGAATCCATTCGGAACGCAGCTACTGACGTTCGGAAGAGCCGACCCGAGTGATCACTGCCCGATAGTAATGATACTCAATTCGAATGTTTAGAGGATGGCCTGACTGGCTGTGGCCTTCAACAAAATTGGTGTTCAAATCAGGTTTGGAGGGGATTGGTTATAATGGTCAAGAGCTGAAATTTTCACTGCAGTCCAATTCGCGACGAAATTTACTCGCTGACTTCGGTTTTATTCGGCTCCACAATAGCAGCCGTCGATTTTTCAGAAATCATTGGATATATGCCAAAAATGATCGTCAAGATCACTCCAACAGCACCGACGATCCCGAGCCACTGAGAAAGTTTGTTGTTGCGTCTGTCCTTGCGTGCTGCTTCAATAATTAGGTCTTCGCTCGACCTGAAACTGCCGTGAATGGAAACGATTTTCTCAAAATTTGTGGCTTCGAGGGTGTCGTAGATCGCGTCTCGATTCTCTCGATTTTCTCTAGAAACCGCAATCTTTTCGCGAGTTACCACAAGTTCAGCGATTAGATCGGTGCAGGCCGGAAAATACTTTAGGACGTTCTCCGGTCCAAGTTTTTCGAGTGCATTGTCAATGTCGGCGGTGATTTTCGAGGTGGCTGCATCAATAGCATCATGCCTCGCGCGGCAACAATCAAAGATGGCGTCGTCAAGAAGTTTCTTCGCTCCCGCAAAGTCTTCTTTCTTCGCTAATGCTTCCACAACGCGGCGACCCGCGTATCTCAGCTCATAAATGGCGGGATTTACAATCTCGCCATTTACCTGCTCAGCAATTTTAATAGCTTTCTCAGCAGCATTCCACTTCGCGCAAAGCTCCAGAAGGGCTTCGTCAACAATATCTTGTGTGGACATGGATTAATAACAGGCCCGTTTCATTGCCTGCCTGATGGAGCGCATGTGCTTATCGGCCTCACGCGATTTCGAAAGCAATTTCGCGGCACTCATATACCAACCGTTTTGCGCATGGATGCTGCCGCGCGACTGACGCTTTATAATTCTGTCAGTTGCGTCCTTCTTCGCGGCCTCGTAGGCGCGAATAAAATCGGATACCGGGAACAGTCTCATGATTCGTGGCCTTATTGATTCGGCGCGGCCTAGCATCGATTTAACTCGGCGTCAAGGTCGCGACTCGTGCTTGTAGATGATGCAACTTACCAACGCATGATGCAACAGATTGTTTCCTGTTTCGTAAATAGGCAATGATCTCTGTACGCTGAGTATGTCAACAACCCGCCTTCTCTGTGGATAACGCTCGCAGTTACAGCGCCGAACCGCTGTAAGCTTCTGCCAATCTCAACTCGATCTTGGCATCGGTTCAATTTACAGATCAGACCGGAGAAAAAGATGCAAATGGCCGACCCAATTTTGAACGCGATACAGAGCGCAATCATTGGCATTAGCCTTTCGGACCCGGCGACCGGTGCGATGCTGGGGCGGCTGAAGCTGCAGCCAAGCACGGACATCAGGACCGCGTTAAAGGTGGATGATGGCGTGCTCCGCTATAGCGCAGAGCATGTGAGAAGTCTGACCATGGCTGAATTGAACGAGGCTCTGGCGAACTCTGTTAGGCCATAAACTGACGGTCGGTGTCGCCTCGTCCAAAAAAACCGTTGACGCGCCCGACATTGTTCTCTATTCGTTCTTGCCATGATGAACGCGATCCTACACACCATACGAATATCCCGCTGATCCACCGCCTCGCGAGAGGCTGTCGTCCATTGCGTGTATATTCGAGTTGTGTAGATGAGTATCCAGTCGTTGCCGTCTGGCAAGACGTCCCGTACGTCGCAAGCCGTCCTCTCCCAGCCCAAATTTAGCCGTTGCGTGGGCCGCTTCATCGCCAGGGATCAATTGGCGCGTGATGTGGCGTGCTTGTTGGAATTCGAGGACGAAATTTCGAGCTGGAACTGCCGGTCTCTGCAGCTACGGCATGGGTTTGATACCTACTCTCCCGATTTCGTCGCCGAACGTCAGTCTGATGTCTTGGTGATCGATGCTGTTGGGCAGCGCCGCCCACCTCTGTGGGTTTCGGAAGCTGTCACCCGTGAAGGGTTCACGTACCGGACAATGTCGGGCGGAGACATTGATCCGATCCGTCTGAAGAATTGCAAAGACCTGCTTCAATGCTCGGGTGGTGAAGTCAGTTTGGGGGATCGGGTAAGATTGCTGTCCGTACTGGATGAGCAATCTTACCTAACCTTGGCCGAGAGCCTTACCGTTTTCCAAGAAACCAAGCCGATACGTGGCCTCGCCAATATGGTCGTCGGGCGTTTGATCGAGATCGATCTCGATACTGCGCTCATCGGACCCGAGACCGTTGTTCGCCGCTATCGCGGCTAAGCCAATCACACAACATTCCCTGTTCGAAAGTTCGCGCCTCAGGCCGCGAGGAGGATAACTGTGCCTATGACAAAGCATTCACTTAAGACGCCACAGGACGCCGCGTTGTACTGCACGCTTCGACGTGCCCTCAGGAAGGCTCCTGATTTCATCGGAGGCCACGACTGCGTGGTTCTGCTGAACGTTCCGTCAGACCGATCTGGCGAGGACTACGATGCATGCGCCGCTAGCCTCTTGCTTCGGCTGTCTGCGGATCGAGACGACATGGCATACGTGATGATCGCGGCGGACGATAGGCCAAGGACCATCATCAAGAGATTGGAAGGTGACTGCAGCCGCAAACGCCGCCTTCTCATTTTCAGGGAACAGGGCGCTGAAGTCCCAATCCAGGTCATGCTGGGCGTGGATGTCGAAGTCGACATTCCGTCGATCTCGACAATGGACTTTCGGATCGGCTGCCGGATCGCCTATCAGATCGACGTCACTCCCTGCGAAGCGGAAGCCGCGATGTCTTACCCGCTGCCGCATGTTTGGGCCGCGTTGCGGCGAGGTCGTCCCATCAAGAATGCGTTGACGCGGCTGGCAGAGGCAGCCGCGCTCGATGTCAGGCAGTCAAGGGACAAGAGGAAAAGCCATCCGCCTTTGCAGGATATGTTCGGCTACGGAGCAGCAAAGGAATGGGGCTTGGAGCTTGCTCAGGACCTGATCGATTGGCAGCGAGGTAAGATCGATTGGTCGGAAGTCGATACCGGGATCGTTCTGTCAGGACCGCCAGGCGTCGGGAAGACGCAGTTTGCCGCCGCGCTTGCCCGACAATGCGATGTACCGATCATTGCGACATCCTTGGCTAGATGGCAGGCAAGAGGACACCTTGGTGACCTGCTGAAGGCCATGAGAAGTGATTTTGACAAGGCGAAGGAAAGTACGCCCTGTATTCTGTTCTGCGACGAGTTGGACAGTTTTGGCGACCGCAATTCCTTCTCGGCGGATAACAAAGACTACAGCACGCAGGTGGTGAACGGCTTTCTCGAACATCTAGATGGGCTCGATGGGCGTGAAGGCGTGGTCGTGATCGGAGCAACCAATGCTCTGGATCGTATCGATCCTGCTATTTTGCGACCCGGGCGACTGAACAGACATGTTGCTATTCCCCTCCCAACTGCGACAGACAGGATCGCCATCCTTCAGCAACAACTCGGTCAAACACTGCCAAGGAAACAGCATCCGAGGCTGATGGCAGCCACCAATGGGTTTTCCGGAGCTGATCTCGCGAAGGTGGCCCGAGATGCCAAGCGTATTGCCCGACGGGCCAAACGTGATGTTGCGGTGGCTGACATTGTGAAATCTTTACCAGAAATGGTAGCGATCACAGGCGAATTGCGGCGCGCGCTTGCGGTGCATGAGGCAGGCCACACAGTTGCGGTCATCGCGCTTGATCATGGCAAGTTCTACGGTGCTATGATCATCGATCATACACGTAACGACAGTGAGACGGTGCCGGGTGGCGGGGCATACTTCGAGGTACCTAACGTCGGATACCGCACCGTCCAAACCTACAGGGATCGAATTGCGGTGTTGCTGGCGGGGATTGCCGCCGAGCAGGTTCTCCTTGGGGCAGTGAGTGACGGAGCTGGTGCAGGCCCGAACTCTGATCTCGCCCAGGCAACCCGTATCGCCACGGTTTTGCACAGCGGTATGGGCATGGGTAATCGCCTTCGTCACAGCCTGGCGAAGAGCGACCGCGACCTTGAGACTCTTCGACTTCACGACGCTGGTGTCGCGATCTGGGTGGACGATGTACTCCGGATCGAATTCGAGCGGGCAAAGCACATTATCCGCAGCCAGCTGAAACTCGTTGAGGCTATTGCCGACGAGCTGGAGGCGAAGGGCAAAGTTTCTGCTGATCAGGTCACAAAGATGGCGGCTAAACTCGATGCGCCCACACGCATAGCGACTTTGGCCTGAAGCTTCGCACTCCTTTACGGCCAATGATGCGTCGCATCCTGCGCCTCTTCCCCACATCCTTGAAGGTAACAGCCATGAAAGCATGGATCATCAGTGACATGCACGTCACGCACGCCGATATGACAGCAGAAATTGACGTCCCTCCAGCCGACATCTGCGTCTGCGCGGGCGACATTTCTGGCTTTTTTGCATTCGGCCTCGAATTCCTGAAGCGGAGGATCGCTCCGACAATGCCGGTCGTCGTGGTGCTTGGGAACCACGACTATTACGGGAACACCATCAATGGTGCCCTATCGGCAGCGCGCGAGGACACGGACAATTGCAGCATCCATCTACTGGAAAACGACACGCTCGAAATCGATCACGTCAGGATTATCGGCGCGACGCTCTGGACTGACTATCAGGTTCCGTGGGGCATCGACGATGAGTTGCAGCTTCCTGATCGTGCCGAGGCCGCCGTGTACTTCTGCCGAAGAAGCATGCTCGATTTTCGCGAAATCTACGGCTCGCCTCCGTTTCGTGAGGGAATGCCCCGGCTCATCACTAGCCGCGAGATTATCGCCAGGCATGCAGAGAGTAAGGCTTTCATCTCTGCGGAAATGGCAAAGTCTTGGACCGGCAAGACCGTCGTTCTAACGCACCATGCGCCGTCTCCACGATCACTGATCAAGCAGTATCAAGGTGACCCTACCAACGCTGCTTTTGCCAGCGATCTCACTGACGTCATCCGAAATGGGCAGCCGGATATCTGGATTCACGGCCACATCCATCAGTTCCACGATTACGTCGAAGGGCACACGCGGGTGATCTGCAACCCGCTCGGCTATCGGCACGAGCGCGGCAAAAACGGATATCGCCCCGGGTTCGTGATCGAGCTTTGAACCCGAACGCACGTGACAGTACCCAAGGGAGTAAATCGAAATGTCCAGCAAACTGGTTCTGAAGCCACTGTGGAGCAACGGCTCTTGCACATACGCGATCACCTTCAAGAAGATGTCGGCGGAAGACAAGCGTGAGGTCGAGCAACTCGCCGACAAGGCGGGCTACATTCGCAATGACGACATTTGGGGCCCGCCCAGGGAGGCAGGCAGGGTGTTGGAGTTTTTCCGCGCCATGGCCAACGCTGGTTTCGGCCTGGAGTTCGACGATCCGGCAGACGCTCCCTTCGACCTTCAACGGTTGCATCTCTCAACTGATACCCGAGGGGCCCTGGAATGGCTCAGGGATTTTGAACTGTACCACCTCTCAGGCTGGACGCCCGTGCAGGCAGAGGGAAGGTTAGACGGACATCACTTCTATTTTCGTGCGCGCGGAAGTTACTGGAGTTTCGAACTGGGCGGCAACGAACGGCAGACGCGATCACCGAGATGGTGGCACGAGGAGTCTTGGCCGTCTGTGACGGGTTTCGAAGCCGGTTACATGTCTGACGAAGAGGCCGTTTGTTGCATTCTGAAGGCCATCGATCTTTTCCGAAACGGGGACAATGGTCATTTTAAGCCGGAACATCCGGAATATGAGCGGACGGTCCTGCAAGGGTGGTCGACGGGAGCCATTAGCCTGCGGATCGTTACGATCCGACTTGGCATTTCTTCGAAAGAAGCCGTCACACGAATGCGGGCGTGGGGGATCGAACTGCCATACACCGCCGACCGGGAAGTTCAATATGTGGAGTCGCTACCCGTGCGGAGGCTCAGGTCGCGTATTGGCCGCTAAGCAGGAGAAACCGAAACATCTCGCGAGCGATGCTGGTGACGCAGCTAACGTACATGTGGAGAAAGTTCTAAGGTGAGCTATCTTATGGAGAAGCGCTAGCTCGCTCTGCTAGAGGATGAGACATGACTGACCGAGCATGCCACGTGTCGTCTTGGGGATTATAAATGCCCGGAAGGGGGTAGCAACTATTGATCAGCAGGAAGTCTTTGATATTGAAGGTTGCAATCGGCAATTGACTCACCAGAGCCGCTGCCGCGATATGGAGGTCTTGCCCGAAACGAATTCTTTTCGCCCCCGGATGAGATACCATGAGATTGCGGAGCCTGGGATCGGCAGCCAAATTTCCCCATACCTCGGCAACATCCTTTCCTGTCTCCAGGATGGGCATGCCAGTGGCGATAAGCCCTTGGTACCAGGTGGTCAGTCTAACGGCTTTGACGGGGTCACGAGAACAAAGCTGCATGATCCCCTGTTGAAACTCGACGATAGCAGCCGCTGGGATAACGAGGTTAGGCGCATCTTTTATGAACTGCAGGACGTGCGGATTTGGCTTTACCTTGCTGGTTTCGCTCAAGACGCATGTATCGAGTAAGTATCCGGTCGTCATGGAAATGCCCGCTCAATTCAAATGCGAGCAACGTCGGCAATAATGGTTAACAGGCGATTAACGGGCGTTATTCCCTCGGGGTTGCGTTTCGAGCCACCTCTTATGGGAGAGAGTTATGAGTGAAGAAGATAGAAATCCCAGAGAGCAAGACGGGATATCAACCGACATCGTCGCCATTCCGAAAGACGGAGAGCTAAGGCGTTTCTTTGAGCGGTTGCGAGCCACTGGGGCGCTTAAGGTCAACGATAGTGGCCATGAGTATGTGATTAAGATTGCAAGATCACAGATGACAAATGAGGCGAGGGATTTCCTGGCTCGTGGGGGGCCAATACCTGAATAATCCCCCCAAAGTACCGACGCCATCCATCGCGTGGCTTGTCAATGTGGCCATTTTCGAACTGAAATAAGCTCTGCCCTTCATATCCTTTGAAGTCAGAAACAATCACGCCCTCTTCGACGCAGCTTACCTCACGGACTGGAACTGCCCCCGGTACCCCTTCCACTGGATGACAAGATTCGACCCTTGTTGGAAAACTCCGGCCTTATAGAGCAAATGCCACAAGATGACCCACCCGCTATGATACCGCTAGTACTGCCCCGGTGTCGTACTGGCGCACGAAATCTACCCGCGTGCCGTTCCAGTGATAACAGTAGTGCCGCCCTTGAACAGGAATGGTTATGGCGTCCGGCCAGAAGATGCCGATACAACGTCGACCAGGCATTCGAACACTGTTCCACAAGAGGCCATCGCTTCCCGCTGCCCGAAGTCCACGTCCTTCCACCTGGGAAGCGGTGTAGTCGTCCGGGTGCAGGACGTCAGGCACCTTGTTCACGTCGTCTAGTGCCCGGTCTATACTGCCCACCAAGACGCGAAAGTCCGACGTCCACCCCGGGGGCTGGGGCGTTGAACTCATGAACTTCTGATGGTGATGTATTGTCTCGGCGACTGCGACTTCTTCACTGTCGCCTGCATAGTAGATACCATAGCTTCCGTCCGTGAAGCGTCCCGGCCGCCCGGTTGAGCAGTGGACAAATGGGGCCATCACATAGCTCGCGCCAGGGCCTGAAACTCGACGATGCGCGGGCACCTTCCCCAGATCGCCCACCTCAAAACGAATTCGCGGATTCGTTTTCGCCTCCACTGCGACAAGCGCCTCCCAGTCGCGGGGGTCGGCGATGTCCTCGAACAGATCGATGGGTGGATAAATCGAACGAATGATGCGATAGGTATTAGACCATTGGACGTGGGAACGGACAGCAAGTCCACTTACCACGCGCTTCGCTCCGCATCGAGCCATTCACGCATAACGGCAAGATCAGCAAGCTCGCCTCCAAGCATTATGTCTAGCGCCGACTTGCCACCAAAAGCCGCATTAGGCGCTTTGATCCAGTCATATCCTCTTGTCGCATCTTTAAACAGGTGCCGCACCCCCTTGTGGATACCCATCAAGTGAGCCATCCGCATTTTCAGGTCTCGATTGACACGTCCTGCGTTGCCTTCTTTCCACCGTGCCCAAGTGCGTGCTGATAAACCACCGAGCAAGGTGCAAGCCTGCGCGTCTGTCAGCTTCCAAGCGTTGAACAGGTTCACCGTTGTGCGAGCGAGCGCCTCTGCTTCGACATCGGTGATTTCAGGCGATGCGCTGTTGAACGGAGTCGAGGAAATAGGTTGGAGCTGCATGGCTTCCTCTCTTTCTGGCAGAAAGATACCACATTTTTGCCAATTGGCAATTGATATTCTCTCTCTGGACCGCGTCCCTCCGAAGAGCAATCGGTGGCCTTGCAATATAACCTTGAGGCTTCGGGGCCGTCAGCCTTCTACTCAGCAACTGCTTCGAATCGAATGGACGGCCGCATAGGTCGCGTGCCGTCCATTCGTTGAGGAATGGCTGTGGCATTTAATGCCGGAAAACTCTCACACGGGGCCGGTATGCGTAATGGTAATGCTGAAACGAACAGAAATCTCGGGATTCCAATCGTTCTTGAAGTCATGCTGTTTCAGCACCTTCACCAGTGATGGTGTCTGATCAGCGAAATGAACGCGAAGCGGCGAACCACGCCACGAAATGCGAAGAACGTCCCGTCCGTCTTGGTGATGGACCCTCGTTCTGTTGCCTTCTCCAAGGTCTCTATGTCGGTCGAAACATCAAGCCTATCGCGAAACTGGATCAACCTGACTGGGGCTCCCAAACGTTTGGGTTTGGAAGGTAAGGAGGATGGCCGAACTGAAAGTTGGCCATGATTTCGTTCGGGGCCAGCGATAACGGCACTTTTGGCCGTAGATGCCTGCCGTAGGGACAAACCTTTGGGGCGACACCACCAAAAAGGCCCTAGATATTCGTTGAAGCCACGCCAAACGGTGCTGCGGGTGGAAATTGAAGCCACGACCTCACCCAAACCAAGATGGTCGTAACCATAGTTTCCAGTTTGGCACCTCGGCTACAATGCCTGAATAACGAGTCACTAAGGGCAGGTACACGTAGCGTCGTAAGATCAGCCGGAACCTTGCTGCTTGTCTCTGTTGAACACCTGCTCTTCCGGACGTTGTCACTTGCAAAGGCTGACTAAATCCTTGGACAACCGAAAGGACGATCAATGGATTTCCTACCACACCCTGCTCGCGTCATGTTTATCTCGGCGGTGGCGCACGAACGCTCAGCCCAGGCAAACGCTACCGTTGAGAAAAGCATCCAATTGTCCGATCTCAAGCTGGCCCGCCAGCGCGCCGCTATAGCTCGCTGGGTGCAGACCGCTGAGATGTCGGGCGCAACCGACGAACAAATCGCAGACATGCGAGGTCGAATCAGGGTCTTTGAAATGATAGCGGAGCCCGTCTTGCACACCGACGAGTGCTCAATCTTCGACGTATCGGCTTTGATCCCGAAGCTACCCAAGAACGACATCTCGGTCTTCAGCCTGCGCAATCTGGCGCTCCCTGGCGATGAAACCATCTACATCCATTTCGGCCGCCAAAAAGCGCTCATCGTAGATCACGATCAGGACCTCTATTTCGAAGGCGCTTACGTCACACAAGTTGACGATGAGGTCGGCGAAGACGAAGTCAGCACATTCCAAATTGCGCTCGTATTCAGCGATCCAGAATTCGGAGCGCTCGCCTTCAACCGGCCAATCGCCCAAACGCTTAAGCGAAACTCGGACTTCGTTCGGTTCGAGATCAAGCACAACAACAGCGTTCAACAGGGCTTCGCAAGTATGGCGCAAAACGGATTGGCGGATGAATCTCAGGTTCTAACTGCACCATTGAAGGTTTATCGCGCTGCCTATGATCTCCTCGTCAGATCGATGATTTACCTCGGCCAAGTGGGACGCGACTTGGAACTGGGTTACTTCGACGGGGCTTCGGAAAGGCAGTTGCGGAAGGCGTTGAACGGCGATGAGAACGCCGAACAGTATCTGTTGGAAAACGGCTTTCCTGCCGTGCAGTTTGTCGGGCGAAACATCGGACCGGTTCCAGAGCTTTCGGAACCCGATTGGGGGGCTGAACCAGTTGGCTTTCGGATTTAGCGGATTAATCGCTAAAATCTCAAAAGGTGGGCGGTCGCTGGGAGAGTCAGCAAAATTTTGCTCAGGGCTAGCAGCTATTTTGCTGAGCGGTTTTGCCTCGTATTCCTTGTTGACGACGTCAAGATTGGTCTTTGAAAGTCGCAGTCATGGTTGTGTTGCCGGGCAGCATTTGACCAGCGGAAACGGCCTGTTCAATGTGCCCATAAAACAAGTAGTCTGATTCCCCTATCGATGTTGCGAGCAGGCATGGCCGATAAATCGGATTTTGAGCATCTAAACGATCTTCCGAAGCGAGATACAAACAACGAGATCGAGAGGCGAGCACAGCGGGTGTTCCGAAGCTTCGTCGATGATTCCGAATCGTTTTTTATTCAAACTCCAGACACCAAGGATTTCGGTACCGACTATCAGCTGGAGGCTTTAGAGAACGGTTCGGCAACCAACGTCAGAGTTCACGTTCAGCTGAAGGGTACGACGAAAAATGCAAACAGCGATGGATCGATAACAATTGGGGTCGAACGCAGTAATCTAAACTACCTCATGGTGCAGAGGTACTCGTTTTATGTCTGCTACCATCTTCCGTCAGACCGACTCCTCTTTGCGCCGGTTGATTCAGTCATTACCGGGTATAGCCACAGTGGTAAAAGCTGGACTGAGCAAGACACGATCAGTGTCCGGTTTTCAAAAGTCTTGGATCACGAGGCTCTCAATTCTATCGCAAGCCTGGCCAGATTGCAGTCCAATGCATCACGTGATTATCGGTTCAGCCTGACGGCCAGTCGCGCCGAGGACCTTGGAAAGATCGTTGGCTCTGGTCTGCCCGAAATTCATGTGCCGGAGGATCAAAGTCGAGCTGCCGCGCTTCTGGAAGGCCTTTACTATAACAACAAAGAAGAGATAATTTCCGCTGCAATTCATCGGTTCGAAGCGGTTCTGGGCTCGAACCATGATGCCATGCGCTTCTGCTGCATGGCCGAGATCAATCTTGGCATGTCGGGTCATGAAGACGCAAAGCGGATTTCTTGTGCAATCGATTTTTTCAATCGACTGATCGATACCGGCCGTTTCGAAAAGGGAGGACTGCATTTTACAATCGGCAATGGCCAAACGGCGCTTCGAGACGAGGAGGCGGCCATATCGTCTTACGTCAAAGCGCTTGGGCACTTAGACACTGTAGATGATCGGGAACTGGTGGCTCAATGTCTCAAGAATATGGGCAGCAGCTACTTTAAGCTCGGCGAACGAGATAAGGCCGCACGGCATTTTGAGGATGCACTGAAGCTTGCTCCGACACTTGCAGAGGCTCATCATGCGCTTGGTGTGCATTACGTGCAGCAAGGAATTTACGAAAAGGCGCTCGACCACTTCGATAATGTTGTTTTCGATGATGGTAGGATTTCCAAAAGTTCATCAACCCTAGGTTGGAGGATCAACTGCTACTTTAATCTTCGTCAGAACAAAGCGGCATTTCGAGAGATTAATTCCTTATTAGCGCACGCTGGCACACAAGATTGGATATGGCCGTGGACAGCACGGCAGGTTGCCAGTTTCGGCCTGACCTCAATCGAGAGCGCTCAACCAAGCCTTGATTTTTGGCACCGGTTTAGAAAGGTCCATCCGGACAACGATTTTGCTTACTCACAGCTCCTGCTTGCTCAGGTCTATCTCAAGATGAACGGCGTCGACATCGGAGTCGAATATAACCGTTTCCGCAGGGACTTCGAGCCTCTTATTGCCACAGCTGACGCAAGCCAAGCTCCTTTCCTTTGGGATCGTCTTGGTCACTTCGCACAAATAGATGGTCAATGGGATGAAGCCGCGAGGTGTTTTCATCACGCATACGACCTTGGAGGAGTGGAATACGGATATTGTTTAGGGACAGCCCTGAACTTCCTTAATCGCGGCGTAGAGGCAATCTCGATTTTGAAGGAGCAGGCCGAACGCGTGCAGCCGGACGCCATGAGCTGGTTTCAGCTTGCTGTAGCTTACGAACAGGCAGGTCAAGATGACGGGGCTATTTCCTCTTACCAAAAGGCCATTGCTCTTGACCCCGAGTACGATTTGGCCTGGTTCAATCTCGGAGGAGTATTTTGGAATGCTGGGGCGGCCAAAGCCGCGCGAAAAACTTGGCGAACGGCCGTCGAAAAATTTCCTGATCATGAACTGGCGATTAAGTTGCAGAGTGAACCGGGGTTCTTGAGAGACTGAACAGCAGCTCTCTCGATATTCTGAAACTCGTCAGCGAAATCACATGGAGAAAGTTGTTACGGGGCATCCGCCCCCTAAGACCGGCTCCAGGGAAATTCGTTAGGGGCCGCACCACAGAGACTTAAGACGATGGAATCGTAAATACTCAGGTGACTGGTGCCCCATGCCGGAATCGAACCAGCACTCCTTTCGGAACTCGATTTTGAGTCGAGCGCGTCTACCAGTTCCGCCAATGGGGCACAGAAGCGTCTTGTGTCGGTAGGACAGCGCCGGACTATACGAAGCAAGCCGAAGCGGTCAACCGCCTTTTTTCGCCTAAAGCCGTTCACGCGAATGTTTGCGAACGGGATGATGCGCCGCAGCGCAAGGCATTTACAGCCGCCTGCCGCTTGCTTACAACCGCTCGGCCAAAGCAGGGAAGAAAGAATGCTGCGACGACTGTACGACTGGACCATGTCGCTTGCCGCGCGCAAGTCGGCGGAAAAATGGCTGGCGATCATCGCCTTCATCGAAAGCTCGATCTTCCTCGTTCCGGCCGACGTGCTGTTCCTGCCGATGGCCCTCGCCAAGCCGGAAAAGGCCTATCGCTACGCGGTGATCGCCACGGTCGCCTCCGTGCTCGGCGGCATTGCCGGCTGGTTCCTCGGCTACTATGCCTTCGAGACGGTGGCCAAGCCGATCCTGGCCTTCTACGGCAAGCTCGAGGCCTTCGAGGCGCTGCGCACCGCCGTCGACTACCAGATGGTGGTCCTGCTGCTGATCACCTCGGGCCTGTCGCATCTGCCGCCGATCAAGGTGGTGACCATCCTGTCCGGCGTGGCCCATATCAACATCTGGCTGTTCATCGTCTCGGCCATCGTCGCCCGCGGCGCGCGCTTCCTGCTTCTCGCCTGGCTGCTGCAGCGCTACGGTGAGCCGATCCGCCACTTCATCGAAAACAGGCTCGGCCAGATCGCCGGTTTCGGCGCGGCTGCGCTGATCGTGCTATACGTCGCCTATCGCTATTTCCTGCACTGAGATCGGACCCGTCCATGAGTTTCCCCGCCTCCCTCGCAAAATCCGATACCGCAATCGCCGCAGTCCTCACCCTCGGCATGGCGGTCGTCGTCGGCTCGGCGCTCGGCTTCGAGCATATCGGCGGATACATTCCCTGCGCGCTCTGCCTGCTGGAGCGCAATCCCTACTATATCGGCATAGGCGTCGGTGCGCTGGCGCTCCTGTCGTCGGTCTTCAAGCTGCCGCCCGTAGTCACCCGCGGCCTGATCGGCGTCATCGCCGTGCTGATGATCGTCAGCATCGGTCTTGGCACCTATCACGCCGGCGTCGAATGGAAATTCTGGGAAGGCCCGACAAGCTGCACGATCGGCGCGACCGGCGGCGATGCCCCGGTCAACGTGCTCGAAGCGCTGAATTCCACCAAGGCGCCGTCCTGCACCGAGGCGACACTGCGCGTGCTCGGCCTGTCCTTTGCCGGCTGGAACGTGCTGACGAGTGCGGCGCTGGCCGCGATCGCGCTCTGGGCGACGTTCCGCAAGCGCGGCTGAGACGCGCTCAAGGCTGCAGTTCGGAATCCCAGTAGAGATAGTCGACCCAGCTCTCGTGCAGGTGGTTGGGCGGGAAAAGCCGGCCGTTGTTGTGCAGGTCCTGCACGGTCGGGCGGTAGGGCTTCTGGTGCGGGAACATCTGTGCCTGGCGCGGCAGCTTGCTGCCCTTGCGCAGGTTGCACGGCGAGCAGGCGGCCACCACGTTTTCCCAGGTGGTCTCGCCGCCATGGGCGCGCGGGATGACGTGATCGAAGGTCAGGTCCTCGTCGGAGCTGCAATACTGGCATTCGAACTTGTCGCGCAGGAAGACGTTGAACCGGGTAAACGCCGGATTGCGGGTCGGCTGGACGTAGGTCTTCAGGCTGACGACGCTCGGCAGCCGCATGGAAAAGCTCGGCGAGCAGACGGAATGGTCGTATTCGGCGATGATGTTCACACGGTCAAGGAAGACCGCCTTGATCGCGTCCTGCCAGGACCACAGCGACAAGGGATAATAACTCAGCGGCCTGTAGTCGGCATTCAGGACGAGCGCCGGCAAGGACTGGGGTGAGACTGCAATCGTCAAGGCATTCTCCTGATCGATTCGGCACCTGTCTGTTTATATTAGGTCCGTTGTGACAGCCTTGTGAAGCCCCCTCCCCGAGGGGGCGTCCTTCCGCCGCGCTATTCAGCCGCGGGAAGCGCCTCCCGGCCCGTCCGGGCGGCGTAGTGCGCCCAGAACAGCCGGGCGGCGACCGAGCGCCACGGCCGCCAGACCTCGGCGATCCGGACGACCTGGCGGATGTCGGGCCGCGCCTCGTGGCCGAAGACATCGCCGACCGCGGCCCGCAGGGCCACGTCGCCGGCCGGGAAGATGTCGGGGTGACCGCCGCAGAACATCAGGTAGACCTCGGAGGTCCACAGGCCGATGCCTTTCAGCGCCGTCAGCCTTGCGATCGCCTCGGCCGCCTCCAGTTCGGTGATCGCCGACAGGTCGAGCGCCCCCGTTGCGACGGCGCGGGCGGCAAGTTCCAGGGTGGAAGCCTTGGCGCGCGACAGGCCGAGACCGCCGACCGCTGCGGAATCGAGCGCGAGATAAGCCTCGGCGGACGGCGCCTCCCCCGTGGCAGCCAGGATCCTCGCCCAGATCGCCTCGGCGCTGGCCCGCGACACCATCTGCGAGACGATGATATGCGCGAGCCCGGCAAAGCCCGGTTCGGCCAGACGCAGCGGCAAGGGCGCGAGCCGGCGGGCCAGCGGCGCGAGGCGCGGATCGATCGCCACGAGTTCACAAAGGCCGAGCGATACATCCTGGGCCGTCTTGATGATCATTTCGCTCTTGCTCCGCCCTTTTCCGCGACCCGCATTTCGTGCCAGATGGAAGCATGATCCCGCCCACCCGTCAAAACCCGGTCCTGCGGTTCGCGCCGAGCCCCAACGGCCTCCTGCACCTCGGCCACGCCCTGTCGGCCCTGCTCAATGCCGATATGGCGGCCGCGCTTGGCGGGCGCCTTCTGCTGCGCATGGAAGACATAGACGTCACGCGCTGTACACCCGAATTCGAACACGCGATCTACGAGGATCTCGCCTGGCTCGGGCTCGACTGGGAGCGGCCGGTGCGGCGGCAGTCGGAGCATTTCGACGACTATCGCAGAGCACTGGAGACACTGATCGCCCGAGGACTTGCCTATCCCGCCTTCCTTACCCGCGGCGAGGTGAAGGCACGCGTCGCCGCAGCCGAAGCGGACGGACGCTCCTGGCCGCGCGATCCGGACGGGGCACCGCACTACCCGGCGGACGAGCGAGACCTTTCCGATGCCGAACGGCGGTGCAGGATCGACGCCGGTACCCGCCATGCCTGGCGGCTCGACATGCGCCGGGCGATGAAGGAATACGCGGAGGCGCTGTTTTGGATGGAAACGGGCGACGGCGAGACCGGCGAGATTGCCGCCGATCCGGCGGCCTGGGGCGACGTGGTGCTGTGGCGGTCGGACGCGCCGTCGAGCTATCACCTGTCGGTCACGGTGGACGATGCCGGCCAGGGCATCACCCATGTGGTGCGCGGCCTCGACCTCTTTCACGCCACCTCGGTGCACCGGCTGCTGCAACACCTGCTCGACCTGCCGGCGTCGGTCTATCACCACCACCGGCTGATCCTGGGGCCGGACGGCCGCAAGCTCTCTAAGAGCGAGGGCGACACCGGGCTGGCGGTGCTGCGCGGGCAAGGGCTGACCTCAGCCGACATCCGCCGGCTGGTCGGGCTTTGACGGGGGCAGATCGACCACCAGCGCCTTCCGGCCGAAGACCTCGAACTTCAGCAGCGCGGCATTGAACTCCGCGCCGATGATGAAGATCGCGCCCACCATGTAGAGGAAGACCAGCACGACCATGATCGAGGCGAGACCGGCATAGGTCGCCGCATAGTTGGCGAAGCTCGCGAGATAATAGGCGAAGATCAGCGCACCGATGAGCCAGAGCACCAGGGTCAGCAGCACGCCGGGAATGACGTCGCGAATGCGCCGGCTGCCGGCCGGCAGGCCGAGATGGAAGACCACGAGACCAAAGACGAGCACGGCGAGCGTGCCGTAGATGCGCCAGTTGGCGACAGTGGCGAGGAAATCCTCGAGCAGCGGAAACCATTTTTCGGCAAAGGCCAGGGCCACCGGGACGGCGACGAGGAGCGCGCTGATCGCGGCAAGGGCGATGACGGCGCCGATGACGAAGCCAAGACTGACGAGACGGGTGATGTACCATGGGCGCGTTTCGGGCACACGGTAGGCGCGGTTGAGCGATGCCCGCAGCGCCTCGACGCCGTTCGAGGCGAAATAGGCGGCAGCCAGCACCGAGACCGTCAGCAGACCGCCGCGCGGGATGGTGAGGACCTCGACGACCTGTTCCGACAGCGGCTTGGCGATCGCCTCCGGCCAGGTGTCGAAGATCAGATGCACGGCCGTCTCGGCAAAGCTGTCGGCGCCGAGAAAGCTCGCCAGCGCCGTGCCGAAGATCAGAAAGGGAAAGACGGCGAGCAGGGCGGACAAGGCCACGTGGCTGGCCATGGCCCAGCCGTCATCCTCGGTGAAATGATTGAGCGCGTCGAAGCAGACCTTGTAGAGCATGCGCAGGAATTGCGGCATCCCATCTCCCTGGTGCGGCGGGCCGCCGAAATGGTCTGGCCGATTGTCACCCGCGAACGAATATGGGAAACCGGATCGGTTTGTACAGGGAACATTCGATGACCGACCCCCGCACCATCATCGTCACCGGCTGTTCTTCGGGCATCGGCGCCCATTGCGCAAGGGCGCTGGCCGCCGATGGCTGGCGCGTTTTCGCAACCGTGCGCAAATCCGAGGACCTGGCCCCGCTCGAAGCCGACGGCATCGAGGCGCTGCTGATGGATTATACCGACGCGGCGAGCATCGCCGCGCTGGTCGATGAGGTCGCGACACGCACCGGCGGGCGGATCGATGCCCTGTTCAACAACGGCGCCTACGGCCAGCCCGGCGCGATCGAGGATCTGTCGACCGATGTGCTGCGCCGCCAGTTCGAGGCCAATTTCTTCGGTTGGCACGAGCTGACGCGGCGCGTGATCCCGCTGATGCGTGCCCGGGGCCAGGGCCGCATCGTCCAGTGCTCGTCGATCCTCGGGCTCTTGCCCTATCGCTATCGCGGCGCCTACACCGCCTCGAAATACGCGCTCGAAGGCCTGACCGTCACGCTGAGAATGGAGCTGCAGGGCTCGGGCATCCATGTCAGCCTGATCGAGCCCGGTCCGATCGAAAGCCGGTTCACCGCCAATGCGCTGAAGATGATCGAGGAGAATGTCGACCTCGAAAACTCCGCCCACGCCAAGGAATACAAGCGCCAGCTGGCGCGTCTCGGCGGCACCGGCCCGATCAACCGCTACAAGCTCGGCCCCGAGGCGGTTTACAAAGTGCTGAAACACGCCTTGACCGCCACCCGGCCACGCCCACATTATCCCGTGACCGTTCCGGCGCGGCGCGGCGTCCTGCTGAAGCGCCTGCTGCCGGCCGACCTCTTCTACCGGCTGATGCGGAAGCTGGACTGAACGCCGATTTTGAAAGCAAGCAGAGACAGATGTCCACCTTCACCACCGTCCTTAGCCTGATCGTCATGGGTCTTGTCGTCCTGGTTCTCATCCGGGGCCTTTACAACATGCTGAAGGGCGGCAGCGGCAACACGTCCAACAAGCTGATGCAGATGCGTATCGTGCTGCAGGCCGTGGCAATCGCGCTGATCATGCTGACGCTGTGGCTGACCGGCGGCGGCCGATAGGAAAGGGACAAACCGATGGTCAGGCTCAACAAGATCTACACCCGCACCGGCGACGACGGCACCACCGCGCTCGTCACCGGGCCGCGCCGGCTGAAACACGACCTGCGCGTCGATGCCTATGGCACCATCGACGAGGCCAATTCGTCGATCGGCGTCGCAAGGCTGCATACGGCCGGCATGCCGGAGCTCGACGCCATGCTCATGCGCATCCAGAACGACCTGTTCGATCTCGGCGCGGATCTCGCCGCTCCTGAAACCGGCGAGAAACTCACCTACGAGCCACTTCGGGTGATCGAGGCGCAGGTGACGCGCATCGAATCCGAAATCGACCAGCTGAACGCCGATCTTGATCCGCTGAAATCCTTCATCTTGCCGGGTGGCTCGCCGGCCGCAGCCCATCTGCATATGGCCCGCACCGTGGCGCGCCGCGCCGAGCGCATCATGGTCGAGCTGTCGCGCTTCGAAGGCGAGACGATCGACGAGCCGGCGCTGAAATACATCAACCGCCTCTCCGATTTCCTGTTCGTCGCCGCCCGCTTCGCCAATGACGGCGGCAAGGCGGACATTCTCTGGGTGCCGGGCAAGAACCGTTGAACGGCCGATAGGTCAAAGGGGCGCCAAGTGTTCATTCCGCTACACGACCGCAACGCCCTCAAGCACATCCGGCGGCAATACGTCACCTTCGGCCTGATCCTCGCCAATGTCCTCACCTTCGCCTTCACGGTGCTTCTGACGCCGGAGACGATTGCACAGGCCAGCGTCTTCGGCCTCGGCTTCATTCCGGCCGTGGTGTTCGACAATGCCGTGCTCGACCCGTCGTTGGTGATCGTGCCGCCTGATGCGACGTTTCTCACCTACTCCTTCCTGCATGTGGACCTAATGCATCTCGGCTCCAACATGCTCTTCCTCTGGGTGTTCGGCGACAACGTCGAGGATGCGCTCGGACACCTGCGCTTCCTGGTCTTCTACCTCGCCTGCGCGGCGGCCGGGGCGCTGTTCCACGGCCTCGTCGCGCCGCTGTCGGAAGCGCCGCTGATCGGCGCCTCGGGCGCGGTGTCGGGCGTGGTCTCTGCCTATCTGATGCTGCATCCGAAGGTGCGCATCTGGGTGCTGGTGCTGTTTCGCTTTCCCCTGCCGCTGCCGGCCTTCGTGCCCCTGCTCTTCTGGATCGGCCAGCAGTTCGTCATGCTGCTCGCCGACGGCGAGAGCACGGTCTCGTGGGGAGCCCATGTCGGCGGCATCCTGGCTGGCGCCGTATTAGTGCTCTTCATGCGACGGCGCGGCGTGCCGCTATTCGACCGTACGATCGTCACGCCGGCCGCGGTCCAACATCGCCTGCAACCCGCCCCCCGCGTCGTGCTGCCGGCACCGGCAGACGTCAAACGGCCGGTGCACTGGGGACGCTGACGGAATTTTCCCGGCGGAAATGTTGACGCGCACGTAAACGTCAATTATTCATTCGGCAAAATCAGAACGCCCTTCGCAGGAGCGTTGTGTTTGGGCGAAAAATGCGTATCGATGTCGCCATTCGACAATCGGCGGACCGCAACTAAGCGCATTTTCCGGCGGGAGCAGTGAAGGAAGGAACCCATGAAGATACTCGTGACCGTTAAGCGGGTTGTGGACTACAACGTCAAGATCCGCGTGAAGCCGGACGGCTCCGGCGTCGAGCTGGCCAACGTCAAGATGTCGATGAACCCGTTCGACGAAATCGCCGTCGAAGAGGCGCTTCGCCTCAAGGAAGCCGGCAAGGCATCGGAAGTCGTGGTCGTCTCGATCGGCCCGGCCAAGGCCGAAGAAACGCTCCGCACCGCACTCGCCATGGGCGCCGACCGTGCCGTTTTGGTCGAGACCGATGACGCCGTCGAGCCGCTCGCCGTCGCCAAGCTGCTGAAGGGCGTCATCGACGCCGAACAGCCCGGTCTGGTGATCACCGGCAAGCAGGCGA
>NZ_JAEG01000018.1 GCF_000518785.1 Paenirhizobium selenitireducens ATCC BAA-1503
CCTGGGCGCTGATGGCGGGCATGGACGAGCTGGGCAACTGTTCGGGCAAGCAGGCCGCCATGCTGGCCGGTCTCGCGCCGATCGCCAACGACAGCGGCGCCCGCACCGGCCGCCGCTCCATCCGGGCCGGCAGGCCCGCACCACGGCGCGCCCTCTACATGGCCGCCCTGTCGGCTCGGCGCTACAATCCGGCGCTCACCCGCTTCGCCAAAACCCTCCAAGCCGCCGGAAAGCCACCCAAAGTCATCCTCGTCGCCGTCATGCGCAAACTCGTCGTACTTGCCAACTGCCTGCTCGCTCAGGATCGCCTCTGGACCCCAAATCCGCCTTGACAACAAACACAGATGCTCATCCGGCGCTACGCGCCACCTTCTCCCCGCTGGGGAGAAGAGGTGCCGCCACCTGCACCTTCCCATCTCCCGCACCTGCGGCGAAGCGCCCCTTTCCAGAACAGTGAAATATTCATATATATGAAGAAACGTTGTTTCTCTGGAGGTCCTCGTGACCAATATCACCGTATTCGGCTCCGGTTTCGGGGCGTTGACCACCATCCGTGAACTGCGCCGCAACGGCGTCGAGGACGAGATCACCGTGATCTCGCCGCGCGACGAATTGCACTACCTGCCGAGCTCGATCTGGCTGCCCGCCGGCCTGCGCAAGGGCGCCGAGCTGAAGATCCCGCTGTCGAATTTCTTCACCGAGCATCGCGTGCGCCACGTCAAGGCGTCGGTCACCGGGCTTTCCGCCGATGGCCGGGTGGTGCTGACGGATGCCGGCGAGTTTCGCAACGACCAGCTGGTGATCGCCACCGGCGCACGCTTCCTCCGCAAGCTGCCCGGCATCGAGCATGCGCTCATCCCCTGCGAGGGCATTGCCGTCGGCGAGGAGATCGCCCGTCGCCTGGAGGCGATGAGCGGCGGCACGATCGCCGTCGGTTTCGCCACCAACCCCAACGAACAGGGCGCCGTTCGCGGCGGGCCGATGTTCGAATTCCTCTTCATCATCGACAGCCTCCTGCGCCGCCAGGGAAGGCGCGAGCGCTTCAAGCTCATTTTCTTCAATCCGTCGCCGAGGCCCGGCCAGCGGCTCGGCGACAAGGCGGTCGACGGCCTGTTGTACGAAATGGCGAAGCGCGGCATCGAGACGAAGCTCGGCCACAAGATGGTCCGGCTTGACGCCGACAAGGTGGTGACCGAAGGCGGCGAGTTTTCCGCCGACCTCATCCTTTTCATGCCGGGCCTTACCGGCCCCGCCTGGCTTGCCAATGCCGACCTGCCGCTCTCGCCGGGCGGCATGATCGCGGCGGACGAGAAATGCCGGGTCAGGGATCGCGACGGCGTCTGGGTGGTCGGCGACAGCGGCAGCTTTCCCGGCCCTGACTGGCTGCCGAAACAGGCCCACCAGGCCGACCTCCAGGCCAAGGCCGCGGCGGAAAACATCGCCGCGGTGCTGAAGGGCAGGGCGCCCACGTCCAATTTCAAGGCGGAACTGATCTGCATCGTCGACATGCTCGACACGGCCATGCTGGTCTATCGCAGCGAGACGCGCAGCTTCCTCGGGCCGAAGATGAAGATCTTCCACTGGCTGAAGCGCTATTTCGAAGGCCATTACCTGCGCGCCTATCGGTGACGCCTCCGGCGCGATTGCGGCTTGATCCGATGCCCTGGCCTCTCTATCTCTCGAAGGATCGTTTCCGATGTCCTCGAAGAAGGAAGGCCTCCCCCCTTGTCCGTTTTCGCCAATCTGCCGAAGCCCGCCGTCGCGCCGAAAAAGCCCGTCTCCGACACCCGCCACGGCATCACCCGCACCGACGACTATGCCTGGATGCGCGCCGAAAACTGGCAGGCCATGTTCAAGGATCCGACCCTGCTCGACGCGGAGCTGCGCCGCCATCTGGAGGCCGAGAACGCCTATATGGAAGCGGCCATGGCCGACACGAAGGCGCTGCAGAAGCAGCTCTTCGCCGAGATGAAGGGCCGCATCAAGGAAGACGATAGCTCCATCCCGATGAAGGACGGCCCCTTCGCCTATGGCACGGCCTTCGTCACCGGCGGCGAACAGCCGCGCTACTTCCGCATTCCCCGCGACGCCGACCACAAGGACGAGAGCCAGCGCCATCTGCTGCTCGACGGCGACAAGGAAGCGACGGGCAAGGACTATTTCCGCCTCGCCGGCATCGACCACACCCCCGACCATGCCTTCGGCCTCTGGGGCTATGACGACAAGGGCTCGGAATATTTCACCCTGCGCATCCGCGATCTTTCAACCGGCGAGGATCTCGCCGACGTGATCGAGAACACCGGCGGCGGCGGCGCCTGGGCGCCGGACGGCAAGAGCTTCTTCTACACGCTCCAGGACGAGAACCACCGCCCCTCCAAGGTCTTCCACCACGTGGTCGGTCGGCCGCAATCGGAAGACCGGCTGGTCTACGAGGAGAAGGACCCGGGCTATTTCATGGGCGTCGGCGGCTCGCTGCTCGATGATTTCATCTACCTGGACATCCACGACCACGAGACCTCGGAATACCGCATCCTGTCCACGAAGGATCTGACCGCCGAGCCCATGCTGGTCGCCGAGCGGGTCGAGGGCATCGAATACTCGCTGACCGAGGGCGGCGACGTCTTCTACATCCTGACCAATGACGGCGACGCCAAGGACTTCAAGATCGTCGAAGCCCCGGTGACGGCACCTGGCAAGGAAAACTGGAAAGAGGTTGTCGCCCATGTGCCGGGCCGCCTGATCCTCAACCACATGGCCTTTGCCCGCCATCTCATCTGGCTGCAGCGCCGCAACGGCCTGCCGGAAATCATGATCCGCGACCGGGTGAGCGGCGAGGAGCATTCGATCGCCTTTGCCGAGGAGGCCTATGCGCTCGGCCTCCAGGGTGCTGCCGAATACGACACCGACGTCATCCGCTTCTCCTATTCGTCGATGACGACGCCGACCCAGCTCTTCGACTACAACATGGCGACCCGCGAGCGCGTTCTGTTGAAGACCCAGGAAGTCCCCTCGGGTCACAATCCCGACGACTATGTCACCCGCCGCGTGCTTGCGCCGTCCCATGACGGCGTGGACGTGCCGGTCACGCTGCTCTACCGCAAGGATACGCCCCTCGACGGTTCCGCCCCCTGCCTGCTCTATGGCTACGGCGCCTACGGCATTTCGATCGCCGCCGGCTTCAACACCAATTGCCTGTCGCTCGCCGATCGCGGCTTCGTCTATGCCATCGCCCATATCCGCGGCGGCAAGGACAAGGGGTTTGCATGGTACGAAGACGGCAAGATGGAAAAGAAGGAAAACACCTTCAAGGACTTCATCGCCGCCGCCGACCATCTGGTGAAGGAGCGCTTCACGTCCTACGAGAACATCATTGCCGAGGGCGGCTCTGCCGGCGGCATGCTGATGGGCGCGATCGCCAACATGGCACCGGAAAAATTCGCCGGCATCATCGCCGCCGTGCCCTTCGTCGACGTGCTGAACACCATGCTCGACGACACCCTGCCGCTCACCCCGCCGGAATGGGGCGAGTGGGGCAATCCGATCGAGTCGCTCGAGGAATACAACTGGATCGCCGCCTATTCGCCTTACGACAATGTCGGGGAAAAACCCTATCCGCCGATCCTCGCCCTCTCCGGCCTCACCGACCCGCGCGTCACCTACTGGGAACCGACAAAGTGGATCGCCAGGCTGCGCGAAAAGGCGCCGGCAGCCGGCCCCTATCTCCTCAAGACCAACATGGCCGCCGGCCACGGCGGCAAGTCCGGCCGCTTCCAGCGCCTGGAGGAGATCGCCTTTGAATATGCCTTTGCGGTGAAGGTGGCGGGGAGGATGTGATCAATCCAGCTGTGAACTGCGGTTCACAGCGAAAGTTGACGCCGGCTGTGTTGTGAACTATAGTTCACACATGGTCGAGATCCGCCAGCATCCCGATTTTGCCGTCTGGCTCCGCAAGCTGCGGGATCGGCAGGCGCAAACGCGTATCGCCATACGTCTGGTGCGGATTCAATCCGGGCTCATGGGCGACGTGAAGTATTTCGGCGGCATCGGCGAAATACGGATCGATTACGAACCGGGCTATCGGCTCTATTTCGTCAAGCGCGGCGAAACGATCGTCATCCTGTTGTGCGGCGGCGACAAGGCGACGCAGGACAGGGACATCCGCCGCGCAATCGAACTGGCAAAGGACGTGTGACATGGCGACGGAAACCATCCCCTTCGATGCTTCGGAGTTCTTTGCCGATGCCGAGGCCCAGGCGGCGCTTCTGACCGACGCGTTCGAAAGTGGCGATGCGGGGCATATCGCCAATGCGCTGGGCATCATCGCCAAGGCCAAGGGCATGACGAGCGTCGCCCGCGAGGCGGGTGTGACCCGGGAGGCGCTCTACAAGGCCCTGAGCGAGCGTGGCGATCCCAAATTCTCGACCGTTCTTGGTGTCGCGAGAGCCCTCGGCCTCAAGCTGACGGTGACGCCTGTTTCCGAACCGGCGGAATAGAGGTCAGGCCGATGCCCGTCTACGTCGCCCTCCTGCGCGCCATCAATGTCGGCGGCACCGGCAAGCTGTCGATGGCCGAGCTGAAGAGCCTGTGCGAGTGCCTCGGCTTTGCCGATGTTACGACGTTCATCCAGAGCGGCAACGTGATCTTTCGCGACGACGGGGATCCGGCCGAGATCGCCGCCCGCCTCGACGCCGCGCTGGCGGAAAGGCTCGGCAAGCCCCCGGGCGTCCTCCTGCGCCGGCCCGGCGAACTGGCCGCAATCGCCAAGGCCAATCCCTTCGCCGCCATGGAGCCGAACCGCGTGCTGGTCAGCTTTTTCGCCGAACCGGTTCCCGAGGATGCCCTTTACGGCCTCGTCGCCCCTGATGGCGAAGAAGTGGTGGTGCTCGGCCGCGAGATCTTCGTCCACTATCCGATCGGCTCCGGCCGCTCGCGGCTCAAGCTGCCGATCCTCAAGACCGGCACGTCGCGCAACATCAACAGCGTGGAGAAGCTGCGCGACATCGCGCTGGCCCTCGAAGCCCGTAGCGCTGGTGGGGGGTAGCGACGCAATGCTGGCGACAATAATTCCACTGCTGGCGCTCGCGGCGATCGTCACGGTGCTCGTCACCGCGATCCGGTCGATGCGCCGGCCAAAGGCCTGGCAACCGCCTTATAAGCTCATCAATGCGAGCCCTGAAGAGATGGAGCGCCGTGCGATGGATCTCCGCGACCGGCTGTCCCGAAAACCCTTCGGCGATGTGCGCGCAACGGCGCTCTGGCGCAAGCTGGCCTCGGTCGGCGAGGGCGAAGGGCTGATCGTCGAATTCCACCGCGACTTCTGCGGCCATGGCCTCGTCCGCCGCGCCGACCGGGTGGTGCTCTGCGACATCTTCGACGGCGGCGGATATACCGGCGATCCGATCGCCACCTGGGGCGACGAAACCGACTTTGTCGCCTTCTTCGCTCGCCAGTCTGATTTTTCCTGCAGCGGCTGGGACGAGCGCGAGCCGGTCTTCCACGCCGCCGATCCCTGGTATCGCAACAACCAGCGGCTTACCGGTGCGGCGATCGATGCCTAGCTCGGCGGTGCGCGCCGCCGTTAAGGGCCGGCCTGCCCGCTGCCCGACGTCCACCCGCCCTCAAAGGCCCCCGCCAGCCTGCGTCGCGATCAAGCCCGCAAGCCCCGGCGCGATCAGGCGCGTTGCCGACATCGTCAGGTGGTAGCTGTCGAAATAGAGCGACATGCCGTCCCGGAGGAAGGCGCAGGTGCCGTCCTGGCAGAGCGTCCGGTCGGGATAGTAGACCTCCGCGCCGGTGCGGCCGGCGATGGCGGCGATCGCCGTCTTGATTGCGTCGAGCGACTGGGCCGGCGCGCCGGAGAGGGCAGGGACTTCTGCCAGCCGGCCGAACATCGTCGCGCGGGCGAGCATCAGCGGATGGTCGACGCCCGGAACAAGAATGGGTCCCTCGATGATCACCCGCTTGCCCGCTTTCGTCAGCGTCGACACGGCGCGTTCCAGCGCGGCATAGTAGCGCTCGGCGCCGATCTTGCCGATGACGCTCTGGTAATAGCCGACCAGCACGACGTCCCGGATGCGCGGATTGTCGATGACGTAGCGGAAGCGTTCGTCGTTCTGCGCCAGGCATTTTACGACTCGCGGCACTTCCTCGCCGAGCATGGCGGGGCAGGCGGAGGAGGAGAGCTGCGCCACCCCGATGTCACGGGCGGCGAGCGCCTGCGACAGCGCGTAGCTCAGTTCGACTGCGTGGCTGTCGCCGATCACGGCGACGATCGGGCGGTCCGGCGAAAGACCGTCGGGGAAGATGCAGACCTCGCCGGGAGCAAAACGCCGCGCCTCCTTCACATGGCATTTCTGCCGGAAGGGGCTGGTGTCGTCGGCCGCCGCGGCAATCGCGATCACCTGCGGGGAAACGCGGCCGGGAAAACCGGAATTGAGCCACAGCACCAGCGACCCGCCGATCAGCAGCGCACCACCCGCCCAGGCCATCGCGAAGATGGTGCGTCGGCTGGCCAGCCGCGAACCCTTCGGTGGGCGGCGGAACGGCGCCTCGACAAAGCGCCAGGAGAGATAGCCGGCCAGAAGCGAGGCGACGACGACGGCCGCGCCCTGAACCGGCGTCATCGGTTCGATCAGGTAATAGTTGGCAAAGACGATCAGCGGCCAGTGCCAGAGATAGAGCGAATACGAGATCAGCCCGATACCGACGAAAGGGCGGGTCGATAGGAGCCGCGATGCGAGCGGCCGCGCCGGCCCGGCATAGATCAGAAGTGCTGCGCCCAGCACCGGAAGCACGGCGGCCGGCCCGGGAAAGACGGTCTCGCGGTCATAGGCGAAGATGGCATAGAGGATGAGGCCGAGCCCGAGCAGCGACAGGCCCTCGGCGATGGCGCGATTGCGGATCACCGGCAGTCCGCCGACGGCGACGAGCGAGCCGGCCAGCAGCTCCCATGCCCGGGTCGGCAGGAGATAGAAGGTCGCGGTCGCATAATCCTCGACGCTGTAGGCGCTAAGCGCGAGGCTCGTGACCAGCCCGGCGGCAATGACGATGCGCCAGCCGAGTTTCAGGCGGAAGGAGACGGCCAGCACGATCGGCGCGACGATGTAGAACTGCTCCTCGACCGCGAGCGACCAGGTGTGCAGCAGCGGCATGAGCTCGGCATTGGGCGAGAAATAGCCGCTGATCTTGTAGAAGAAGATGTTGGAGGCAAAGACCACGGTCGCCAGCAGGCTCTTGCCGAACAGCGCCAGGTCGTCGGGTAGCAGCAGCACGGCCGCCAGGACGGCGGTGAACAGCGAGACGGCGAAGAGGGCCGGGAAGATGCGCCGGATCCGTCGCTCGTAGAACACCGCATAGGAGAAGCCGCCGGCCGAAATGTCGTCGCAGATCACCTTGGTGATGAGATAGCCGGATATGACGAAGAAGATGTCGACCCCGACATAGCCGCCGGAGAATAAGTCGAATCCCGCATGAAACAGGACCACGGGAATGATCGCAATGGCGCGCAGGCCGTCAATATCGGGTCTATATTTCAAGTGTCACCACAGATCGGTACGGCGGAATAGACGGAAATATTGACCCACACTACTGGCGAGACGTTCTGTCTGCAAGTTGCTGCGCTGCGATAAACTTGCTCAATCGGGCCGAATGGCGCCGCGCGGCGGCTCCTGGCGGACTTGTGGACCCCGGTGCTCTCGTCAGGCCGACGTGTACCTTTGCTGCGATGCAACGGAAAAGGTTGCGGACGCAAGCTTCGCGCAAGCTTCAATGGTTAATAAAGCGTTAATTATTGGAACGAGAGTGTCTGCCATGAGGATCGATAGCGGCCTTAGCAGTTATTCATATCAGAGCCGGTACATACCGAGCGCCACTGAAAACGAAGATGCTTCGGCGGACGCCGCAGCCACCGCGAAGCCGCGTGCCTCGACCAACGGCGCCTTCAGCAGCACGCTCCTGTCGTCCAACCTCGCAACCGCCTTGTGGATCGTTGAAGGCGGCCGCAAGGCTTCGGCAAGCCTGCAGCCTGATCTGACCACGGTTGCCGAAGAAGCGGCCGCGCCCTCGGTCGCCGAGAAGGTCGAAGCCCTCTACCGCGAATACGAACTGCCGGGCGACGACGGCTGATCGGCAGGCACACGCCGCTGGACATGAACAAGGGCGCCGCTGGCGCCCATTTTTGTTGCCGAAGACCGTATCCAATCCGATGATCCCGTGCCCCCGGCCGTCCTTCTCCCTTCTCCCCAGCGGGGAGAAGGTGGCCCGCAGGGCCGGATGAGGGGGAGCGAAGCGCAGCATGCTTTGCCCCACCGTCCCGCGCGTCGGAGTCTGGTCCTCAATGGGCGTGGTCGTGCCGGCCGGCCTTGCCATGGTCGTGGTCGTGCGCATGGCTCGCTTCGGTCTCGTGGTCATGGCTGCAGCCGCACACGCTCTGGCTCGCCGCCTTGACGAAGGCCTCCGCGCCGCCGGCCTTCCACTCGTGCCAGGACTGCCAGAGGATCTGCGCCGAGGAATTGAGGAACAGCCCGGCCATGATGAAGGCGACGGCAAGGTCGGGCCAGGCGGTCGCCGTGCCCCAGACGCCGAGCGCCGCGATCATGACAATGACATTGCCGATCGCGTCATTGCGCGAGCACAGCCAGACCGAGCGCACATTGGCGTCGCCGTCCTTGTAGTTCATCAGCAGAAGGACGCTTGTGACATTGGCAGCCAGCGCCATGAAGCCGATCACGCCCATCACCGGCGCTTCGGGCATGCCGTCGTAGAACACCCGCCAGACGGTCGAGCCGAACACCCAGAGCCCCATGAGAAAAAGACTGATGCCCTTGGCGGCGGCGGCCGTGCTGCGCACCTTCAGCGACGCGCCGATCACGGCAAAGGAAATGCCGTAGGTCACGGCGTCGGCGAAGAAGTCGAGCGCGTCGGCCTGCAGCGCCTGCGAGCGGGCGAGCTGGCCCGCCGTCATCTCGACGAGGAACATGGCCGCGTTGATGAAGATCACCAGCCAGAGCCGGCGCTTGTAGGTGTCGGACATGCCGTCGAAGGGGGCGTGCTCGTGGCCGTGGCTGGCGCTCATTCTGTCTTTCCTTTTCGTCTTGCTCTCGTTCGACGTCTTACCTAATCTCTATAGCGACTAGAGGTTCAAGAGGGTTTTTGACAAAATGTACTCGATCGGCGAACTTTCCCGCCGCGCCGGCGTCAAGGTGCCGACCATCCGCTATTACGAACAGATGGGGCTGATCGCCGCTCCCGACAGGTCCGAGGGCAACCAGCGGCGCTACGAGCGCGCCGAGCTGGAGCGCCTGACCTTCATCCGCCATGCCCGCGATCTCGGCTTCCCGATCGAGGCGATCCGCGAGCTTCTGGCGCTGAGCCGCCATCCCGACGAGCCCTGCGCACGCGCCGACCATATCGCCCGCGAGCAGCTGGTCGAGGTGCGCGAGAAGATCGCCCGGCTGCAGAAGCTGGAGCACGAGCTGGACCGCATCGTCTCCCATTGCGGCAGCCACACGGTCGGCGATTGCTATGTCATCCGGGCGCTGTCCGACCACGGCCTGTGCGACCACGAGCATTGAGGGGAGAACAGGCGATGCCGGTCATCAGACAGCAGGACGCGCCGCTGGAGGAGGGCAAGGCCGAGGGGATCAATGCCGAACTCGGCGCCTATACGGCCCGGCTCCTGTCTGACGCCGGCGGCCTCACCCAGTTCGGCGCCTTCATCGAGACCCTGCCGCCCGGCTCCTTCTCCTCGCACAAGCACTGGCACGAGCGGGAGGACGAATTCGTCTATCTTCTATCCGGCACCGTCACGCTGAACGAGGGCGACAGGCTGACCGAAATGCGACCCGGCGATGCCGCGACCTTCAAGGCCGGCGTACCGGTCGGCCACCGGCTGGAAAACCACTCGAATGAACCGGCCACCTATCTCGTGGTCGGCACCCGCTCGCCGGACGACGTGGTGCATTACACCGACCGGGACCTGCGGCTCACCAAGGTGAACTTCGAAAAGACACTCACCGACCGGGCCGGCAATCCGGTCAGCCGTTAGGCCAGCGGAAAGCAGTCCTAAAGAACATCCTTCTCCAGCAGCGCTAGACAGTCTTCGGCTCGCTTCAGCAGAGCCGTCTTCTTGCCCTCGTCCATCCGCCGCCAGCCGGCGAGGATATTGGCCATGCGATGATTGCCGCGGAGCTTGTCCTCGTTGACGGCGATGAAGCGCCAATAAAGCGAGTTGAACGGGCAGGCGTTTTCGCCGGTGCTGTCCTTCACGTCATAGGAACAGCCGCCGCAGAAATTGCTCATCCGGTCGATATATTTGCCGCTCGCCGCATAGGGCTTGCTCGCCATCAGCCCGCCATCGGCGTAGAGCGCCATGCCGAGCGTATTGGGCAGTTCCACCCATTCATAGGCATCGGCATAGACGGCGAGATACCATTCGCACACCGCCTCGACCGACAGCCCGGCGATGAGGGCGAAATTGCCGGTCACCATCAGCCGCTGGATATGATGGGAATAGGCATGCTCGATCGTGTCGTGAACGGCCGCCGCCATGCAGCGCATCTTGGTCCCGCCGCTCCAGTAGAGGGCCGGCAAGGGACGATGCGCATCAAGCGCGTTGCGGCCGGCATAGTCGGGCATGAAGCGCCAGTAGATGCCGTGCACATATTCCCGCCAGCCGAGGATCTGGCGGATGAAGCCCTCGACTGCGTTGAGCGGCGCCGCGCCCTCCTGATAGGCGCGCTCGGTCCGGCGGATCACGTCGACTGGCAGCAGCAGGCCGGCGTTGAGATAGGCGGCGATCATCGAATGGAAGAGGTAGGCCTCGCCCGCCACCATGGCGTCCTGCCAGTCGCCGAAGGAGGGCAGGATCTCGGTGACGAACTGCTCGAACTCCGCCTCGGCCTCTCTCGCCGTCACGGCAAAATGAAAGGGCCGCAGCCGGCCGATGTGATGGGGAAACCGCGCCTCGATGAGGTCCAGCACCTCGCTCGTGATCGCGTCATGCCGCCATGACAGGCGTCGCGGGCCTTTCAGCCCTTTGGGCGGCGATTTCCTGTTCTCCTTGTCGAAGTTCCACTGCCCGCCCTCGGGTTCTGCGCCCCGCATCAGCACGCCGAAATGCCGGCGCATGTCGCGGTAGAAATACTCCATGCGCAATTCCCGGCGGCGATCGGCCCAGCGCCCGAAGCCGGCGCGAGTGATGAGGAAGCGGTCGTCCTCGCGGATCTCGACCGGCACGCCGAGCTTTGCCTGCCAGCCGCGCATCTCGTCCATCAGCCGGTATTCGCCCGGCTCGGTGACCACCAGACCCTCTGCACCGGTCTCGGCAAGCGCACGTTCCACCTCGCCCATCAACGACTGGCGGTTGTCCGGGTCGTCGAGCGTCACGTAGCGCACGGCAAATCCGCGCCCCCGCAATTCCTCGGCGAAGTGTCGCATCGCGGAAAACAGGAAGGCGATCTTCTTCTGGTGGTGGCGCACATAGCTCGCCTCCGCCATGACCTCGGCCATCAGTACCAGAGAGCCATGCGGCGTAGCGTCGCCAAGCGCGGAGAGGGAATGGGAAAGCTGGTCGCCGAGAACGAGGTGAAGCAGGGTCATGAACGGGAAACGTCATGCGCGTTCCGCCGGATCACTCCGCCTTGACAATCGATTGAAATCGGCGCATTGAAGCCGCCATGATCATCGCACGCGCACCCATCTCCTGCACGTATTTTTGGGCCTACCGGTAACCGGCGGCTCGACAGATCATCATGTCAACAGGCCGCCGTCAGGCGGCCTTGTTGTTTTCCAGGACAAAAGCTTCCCCTGACGGCGCAAACGAAAAAGGGAAGCGAAAAATGACCGAAGATACCGATATCACCCTGCCGCGACCACCCGTCGTGGTCATCCGCGCCGCCAAACCCCATGACCTGCCGGAACTGAACGCCATGATCGCGGCGCTCGCCCTGCACCATGGCGACGCCTCGGCGATGACGCCGGAAAAGCTCGAGCGCGACCTGTTCGGCCCGCTGCCGTGGATCACCGCGCTGGTCGCCGACGGCGGCGAGGGCCTGATCGGCTACGCCATCCTCGTGCCGCTCTACAGGGCGCAGGAAGGCAAGCGCGGCATGGACCTGCATCATCTCTACGTGCGAGACGGCCAGCGCGGCAACGGCATCGGCCAGCACCTCGTCGCCCGCGCCCGGGAGCTTGCCCGCCAGTCGGGTTGCGACTACCTTTCGGTCAGTGCCGCGACCGGCAATTTCGCCGCCCATCGCTTCTACGAACACATGGATTTCGTGCCGCGTCCGGTCACCGGCATGCGCTACATGCAGGCGCTGTCTTAAGCGCGGCCACGCTTGGCTTTTTCGTTTCAAGGAGAATTGCCCATGCCCCGCATCGCCGTCGCCCTGCAATCCGATTTCGCTGACTGGGAGCCCGCGCTCCTGATGGCCGCCGCCCGCTACTATCTCGGCTGTGAGGTGCTGACCGCCTCGCCGGACGGCCAGCCCGTCGTTTCGATGGGCGGCCTCAAGGTCACGCCGGACATCGGCTTTGCCGAGATCGACCCTGAGCGCTTCGATGCGCTGGTGATCCCCGGCGGCTATGCCTGGGAAAAGGGCCAGGCCTTCGATTTCACCGACATGGCAAGGGGTTTCCGGGCCGAGAACAAGGTCGTCGCCGGCATCTGTGCTGCGGCAAGCGCGCTTGCCGCCACCGGCCTGCTCGACAACGTCGCCCATACCGGCAATTCGCTCGCCTCGCATGGCAAATATCCCGGCTATCACGGGGCGGACCATTATCGCGATCAGCCGCAGGCCGTCTCCGACAGGGGCATCGTCACCGCGCCCGGATCGGCGCCCGATACCTTTGCGACCGAGGTTCTGAAGGCGCTCGATCTGTGGACACCGGAGGCCGAAGCCGAACTCTCGGCCTTTGCTGCCGAGCACCGCTGACCTCGGGTCTCAGGGTTTCAGCGCCCGGCGGATGTCGCGGCTGTTGAGGTTGAAGGCCAGGCCGGCATTTGGTCCGCGCGCCGCTTTCGCGGCAGCGGCCGCGTCAAAGGCGGCGTGATGGATGGAAAACCACGCGAGGCAGTCTTCGACGCTCGGCGTGGGATTTTCGGTGAGGCTGCGAAAAGCGAGCCGGTGGACGAAGCATCGGCAGCCGGACGGCCGGTGGAAAAAGACCAGCGCATCGAGATCGATGCGCCAGTCGAATTCGGGGCAGGGGGTGCCTGCCATGGGGCCTCAGGCTTCGAAACGGCGGCGCAGGTGGCCGCTGAGCGAACCGAGCAGCGCCCAGAACAGCAGGCTGGTCAGCGTCGCGATGATGACGAAGCGATGCGACATCGCGTCGGGCGCCAGCGCCTGTTCGCCCTCCGGCGGAACCGGTGCGCCGATGACGTGCGGAAGGGCGATCAGCACGATTGCCGCCGCCGCAGCCCAGGGCTTGCGCTGGAAGAACAGCAACGCCAGACCGGCCGCCGTCGACAGCGCCGTTCCCACCCACCAGACCTGACGCTCAAAGAGCGGTGCGGCGGGCGTTCCCGGTAGTTCCGGATGCAGGCCGAAGCCCGGTGCGAGCATCACCACGACGAAGCCGCACAGGCCCCAGATGAGGCCGCTCCGCCAGTCGCTGTGGCGACCGGAGATCTGCATCAGCCCGTTCAGCACCAGCGCAAAGCCGATGGCCGTCAGGATGTTGGCGGCGAGCGTATAGGCGGTGCGTTCGATGCCGTCGGCGGGTGCCCAGGCATCGGCGCTGTGATGGTCGTGCGCTTCGGTGGCGGTTGCCGCGTCATGGTCGTGGGCGACGCCCGCGTCATGATCATGGGTAGCGCCCGCAACCGCGCCGGCGTCGTGGCTTTCGGCCGTTTCCCCGGTTTCATAGACTTCGGCCGCCAGGATGAGCGGCGTCGTTCCGAGAAATTGCGCCAGCGTCACCACCGTCCCGACGATCAGCCCGACCAGCACCGAAGTGAAGACGAGCGAACGAAAGAGAGACATCGGTGCTCCCCTCAATGGCAGGGGAAGGCGTTGGCGTGGCGCGCGTCGTGGGCGGCGTTGTGCACCACTTCCATCGGCGAGAAGCCGACAAAGCCGACGACGAAGAGGCCGAAGAAGACGCTGAGCAGTGCCGGCGCGATGCGGCCGGCGACGGACGAGGTGGATGCGGTGATGGTGTTGATGGACATGGTTCCCTCCGAACAAGTGACGATGGATATCGACGGCCGGAGGAGAAGAAAACGGGGACAAAGGGACGGCTGCGGATCGACGATCCAGGCCGCACAATCTCCCTGTCTTCCGGACAACCCCGCCCGGCAGGCGACGACAGATGATGGCAGGTCTCCTGGCTTGCGGGTCATGACACCTTGGACAGCCTTCCCGGATTGTCTCCAGTGGCCATGTCGTCCAGGCGTTCGCCGCTCACAGTTGCGGGGGCAGCCACGAATCGAGCCCCGTCAGGGTCGTCCCTATCGTGTTCCCTATTAATCCCCGAAGCGCCGCTTCTGGGGAACCATCTCGGCCACTATTACGACGACGGCCGACCATGTCAATGACGGCGAAAGGATCGCGGCGGGAGAAAGTCGTGGTCTTGGCCGGTGCCGGCTCAGTGCCGGACCGGCGGATGCTGCGACCATTGCTGCAGCGTCGTCTTGATCAGCACCAGGGCGGCCTGCTGCGCATGATCGCGTTCGCGCGGATCGACGATATTGGAAAGCCGCTTCTCGAAGGCCCGGACGGTCTCGTCCACCCAGCTGTGCAGGGCGGGATCCGGATAGCTGTCCAGCAGCGAGCGGAGCGCGCTTTCCATTCGCCGGCGTTCGATGCTCATGCTTCAGTCCTTGGCCGTTGTGACGAAACGCACTCTGGCCGGGCAGCCTTGCGCGATGCTGGAGGGGCGGGGGGCTGCAGCCCGCGGGCTTCAATCTGGGCAGGAAACGCCTAAGCCGTCTCCTCGGCTGCCTTGGAGAGTGCTTCCTCGGCCCATTGATTGAGGCTCTTGCCGGAGAGTTCAGCTGCCTTTGCGGCGCGCGCATGCACGTCGGGATCAACGCGAAACATCATCTTGCCGGAATAGGACCTGTGGGGCTCGCGTCCGAGCTTGCGGCACGTCTCGACATAGTCGTCCACGGCCTCGTGGAAGGCCTGCTTGAGTTCATCGACGCTCTCGCCGTGAAATCCGACGACATCGGCGATGCCGGCGATGTTGCCGAAGAAGATCTCGTCCTCCGCATCGAAGGCGATGCGAGCCGAGAAACCCTTGTAGGTCATCACATTCATGGTCTCACTCCAAGGTCTTCGAGGAAGCGTCGTGCATCGCGTATCTGGTAGCGCTTCGCCTCTTTTTCCGGGTGTGGTCGATGGAAGAAGGCCAGGCGTCCGTCCTTTTCGAACCGAACGCGGGACCCGTTGCCTTCGATCACTACGCATCCCACGGCGACGAGCAGGCTTTCGACGTCCGCCCAGGCGATGGAGCCTGACACCGGATCGCTGAAGATCGAATGCAGCGTCTTCTTCTGCCGACTGTTCATCGACGAACCTTAAATCATGCTAGCGCTTTTTGCAATCACGTCGCGAGCAGATCGGCCTCGAGATCGGCGACACTCGCCCCTCATCTGCCTGCCGGCACCTTCTCCCCGCAGGCGGGGAGAAGGGACAAGCGGCACCGCGGTGGCCACTCCCTCTCCCCGTTTACGGGGGTCCGAAGGACGGGTCGAGACACGCGGCTCGACCCCGGTCGGGTCAGGGTGAGGGGCCGTCTGACTCCACGCCCCATCGATCGCTCACTTCACCGCCGGCACGGCCTTCAGATAGGCGGCGATCGCATCGCGGTCGGCGGGCGTCAGTTCCGCCAGGTTCTTCTGCACCTCGACCATCGAGCCGCCGACGCTGTCGAAGTCGGGGGTGAAGCCGGTTTCCAGATAGCTGGCGATGTCGCCTTGCGACCAGGCGCCGATGCTCTTCGAGCCGGGGGTGATGTTGGGGATGGTGCCCTGACCTTCCGGGTTCGGCCCGCCGGCGAGCCACTGGCCCGACTTGAAGCCGCCGAGCATGTCGCGCGGCGTATGGCATTCGCCGCAATGGCCGGGGCCCTCGACCAGATACTGGCCGAGTTTCACCTGGTCGTCGCCATCGGCGAGTTCGACACGCGGCGCATCGTTGAAATAGAGGAATTTCCACCCGCCGAGCGAAAGCCGAATGTTGAACGGGAAGGGCAGTTCGTGCGCGGGCGCCACCGCCTCGCTCGCCGGCAGCGTCTTGAGGAAGCCGAACAGGTCGTTGATGTCCTTCGGCGCCATGCGGGCATAGGAGCCATAGGGGAAGGATGGGTAGAGATGCTCGCCGTCGCGGCCCACCCCGCGCGTCATCGCATCGCCGAATTCGGCCAGCGTCCAGGCGCCGATGCCGGCGGTGGGCGAGGAGGAGATGTTCGGCGCATGGAACGTGCCGAACGGGCTTTTCAGCGGCGCGCCGCCGGACAGGACGAGTCGAGCATCGCCCTCGGATTTCGCCGCCGCATGGCAGCTGGTGCAGCCGCCGGCAAAGAAGATGCGCCGGCCGTTGTCGAGGTCCGGCTGGCCGAGATCGGCCCAGACCGAAGCGTCCTGCCGCTCGGGCGCCGTGACGATGAGGAAGCCCGCGCCGCCGACCACGCCGAGCGCCACCAGCGCGCCCAGCCGTTTCAGCCATTTCGATGCCATGGCGGCCTCCAACCTCGATGTCTTCTGCTTGCGGATACGCGGCGCCGGCTGTCCTCAAGGCGAATGCGAGGGGCCGGCGCCGGTGGATCGTCTCGTCGGTCTTACTTCTTCAGGCGGTAGGTCTCATGACAGCTCGAGCAGGTCGCGCCGACGGCCTTCATCACGGCGCCGGTGCTGGCCTGGTCGGTCGGCATGGCGGCGAGCTGGGCTTCGGCCACCTTGGTCAGTTCCGCGGATTTCGCCTTGAAGTCATCCATGGCTTCCCAGATCTTCGGGCTTGCTTCCGAATCGAGACCCACTTCCGAGCCGGCCGGGAAATGGTTGGGGAAGTCCTTGCCGGCTTCGGCCATGGTGGTCAGCGAAGCCTTGACGACCTCCGCGTCGAAGGGCTTTTCGCCCTTGACGATCCCGCCGATGGCGCCCATCGCGCCGCCGACCTTCTTCATCATCTCCTGGCGCACGACCTGCGGCTCGTCTGCGGCGATCGCGGCGGTCAGGCCCAGTCCGGTGACGATGGCGGCAGCCAGGACAAGTTTGAGCTTCATCGGGTATCTCCATTATGGCGGGCCGGACGGACCGGCGGTTGGATGGTAAGAATGCGCACGATGATGTTTGCAAAATTGTGCGACAGGAATGAAGTCACATTCAGGTGAAGTTGCGGCCTTCGTCCAAAGTTTTGATAAACATCACGAATTGCCGGGCTTCCCGGGTTCAGGCTTTGGCCAGCCCGTGCCACAGCGTCAGCGCCGCCGCGGCGATCAGAAGTCCGCCCGCCGCCCGTCCGACCCAGATCGTCGCCGTCGGATTGCCGGTGAGCGTCGCCCGCGCCCGGTCGGCGGCCAGCGCCACGCCGCCATAGACGAGCGCCTGCGTGACGATGGTCATCAATCCCAGCACCAGCCCCTGCAGCCAGATCGGCCCGTAGGCGGGTTTGAGAAACTGCGGATAGACGGCGATGACGAACAGATAGGCCTTGGGGTTCAACAGGCAGGTGGCGACGGCGCGGCGGAAGGTCTGCCACAGCGCGCCCCTGTCCTTCCGCTCCACCGCATCGACGGTGATCGCGCTTCTGACCAGCGTGTAGCCGATCCAGATCATGTAGAGCGCGCCGGCCATCAGGATCGGCGTGAAGAGTCTAGGCGCGAGCGCCAGCAGGAGCCCGGTGCCGAGCGTGCCGTAGAGCGTGTGCACCACGCCGCCGGTCATCATGCCGGAGGTGGCGACCAGCCCGGCGCGCCGTCCGCCCGAAAGCGCACTCACCAGGACATAGAGCATGTCCATGCCGGGAACGATGATGATGCCGGCGATCAGCACCAGGAAAAGCCAGAGATTGTCGGCATAGCTCATGTCAGTATCCTTCGTCGTCGTGAAAGGCGATTGCGCATTTTCCGGCGAAAAATCAGCCGGTTTGTTCTTTCCTTAAGCGGGGCCAACTGACATGCTTGTGTCAGTAGCGTTTCGGGCGGGGAGGCAATTATGCGAAAGGCGTCGCGGCTCTTCGAGATCATCCAGATCCTCAGGCTGTCGCGCCGCGTCGTCACCGCGGCCGAGATTGCCGGGCAGCTGGAGGTAACGCCGCGCTCGATCTATCGCGACATCGCCGCCCTCCAGGCCATGCGCGTGCCGATCGAGGGCGAGCGCGGGTTGGGCTATATCCTGCGCCCCGGCTTCGATCTGCCGCCGCTGATGTTTTCGGTGGAGGAGACGGAGGCGATCGTGCTCGGCCTGGCACTTCTGGAGCGCACGGCGGATACCGGGCTGAAACAGGCAGCCCGGCGGGTCAATGCCAAGATCGCCGGAGCCGTGCCGGAACCGCTGCGCCAGGTGCTGCAAGGCAATGCGCTGCAGGCCTGGGGCTCTGTCGCGCCGGCACCCGAAGGGGTCGATCTCGCCATGGTCCGCGCCGCCATCCGCGACGAGCGCAAGCTGCTCATCGACTATCGCGACGAATGGGCCAATGCGACGGAGCGCACGGTGCGGCCGCTGGCGCTGGTCTACTACTCGGCCACCGCCGTCATCGTCGCCTGGTGCGAGCTGCGTATGGCCATCCGCAATTTCCGCGCCGACCGGGTCGAGGACTGCCAGCCGCTCGAGGATTTCTTTCTGGGCGAAGGCAACGCTTTGCGTGAACTGTGGACCGCCGGCTGGACGAGCGGCACGGTGGCCGCACCCGCCCAATAAGCATGGTGCCCGCAGTGGTCGGTGAGGAAGCACAGGATCGTGGTGACGCTGGCGCGCGAAAGGCGTCCCGCGCGAAACCGGGATCGTGGCAAATCCTAGAGGGCGAGATCCCGGCTTTCCTCGCGGCCGAAGCCGGTGATCTCGATGCGGTCGGCATGGACGGCGACGATCGCAAAGGCGTTCTCGTCGGCGGTGTCGACCATGCCCTTGATGTTGACGAAATGGGTGCCGCTCAGCAGGCCGTAATTGCCGGCGTGATTGTGGCCGCAGAAATAGCCGATGGCGGCGGGCGAGGCGGCGATCAGCGCCGAAACCTCTTCGGCGCCCCACAGATTGTGGTCGCTCGCCGGGTGGAGCGGATAGTGCCCGAACACGATCGCCCGCTCGCCGGCCGCATCGGCCAGCCGCAGCCGCTCGCCGAGCCACGCGACCTGCGGTGCGCTCATGCCGGCATTCCACGTCTGCGCATTGGCCGCACCCGCCGCGGTCAGCAAGGCCAGCCGCTCGGCCGCCTCGACCCGGCGCGGATCGTCGAGCGGCGGGGCGAACAAGGAAACCTCGTTGCCGTCGGTCAGGATCAGCCTGACCCCGTTGACGACAAAGTCGTGATAGGGCGCTGGCATGCCGAGCCTGGCATGGACGTCTGCCAGCCTGTCGGCGGCGACGGCAAAATCGTGATTGCCGGGCAGGAAGTGATGCGGATGGCGCAGCGTCTCGAAGAGCGGCAGCACGCGGTCGAAATTCTCCCAGTCCCGGTCGATCACGTCGCCGAGCGTCACGACGAAGTCGAGATCTTCGCCGTTGAACCGCGCGATCGCCGCCTCGAGCTTGCCGAGGCTTTGCGCATAGTGGCGGTTCAGGCGCTCGTTCGGCTCGATCGGCGCATATTGCGGATCGGCGATCAGGCCGAAGCGGAGGAGGGGGGAGGACTGCTGGGAGGACATTTTCGACACGTCATGAAAGGAATGGCCGCAGATAGGCCGAACGCATGACAGTCGTGTGACAGGGGAGGTTGGTCTTCTCCCCTGGTGGGAGAAGAAGCGAAATCGAGGGCTTAGCCGTAGGCTAAACCTCAGATTTCGCAGATGAGGGGGAGGGGTGGCATGCCCGGATCATCTGGCTCCTCCGTCATCCTCGGGCTTGACCCGAGGATCCACGACGCGTCCAGCTTCGGCACGCAATGAAGGATCCGGTGCTGCTCTTGCAGCCCTGATGCAACCGGGCTGGATCTATGCTTGCTCCGTGTCAGGTCTTACCTGAACAGCTCGGAATGGGTGCCGGTTCGCGTAAAAACAACCAGGTTCTGCTTTTCATCCAGCGTGTAGATCAAGAGAAAATCGCCGCCAATGTGGCACTCCCGATGATCTGCCCACTCCCCCGTCAACTCGTGATCTTTCCATTCCGCCGGCAGAGGCGCGTCGTTCGCGACGAGAAGGCCCATGACCTCCTTCAATTTGACCATATCGTAGCGCCCAGAATCGTTGAGACTTCTCCAGTCTCTGACGAATTGCTTCGTGTGGTCCGAGCAGCGAGGAAGCGAAGCCCGCTTCGATGAAGCCGGTTTGCTCTTGCCTTGCTTATGGCGCACCGTTTCCAGCCTCGATTGAACCGATCAGCTCTTCGGCGGTGCCGAAATGGTTTCGGCGCGCGGCTTTAATGGCGCGCGCTTCCTCGATCGCGGCGACAGTCTCCGCATTCGGCCGGGTCAGTTCAATCGGGAGAGCCTTTTCGCGGGCAATCCTCGTCAGCATCATGCGCATCACATCGGAAACAGTCAGTCCGAGACTGTCGAGCACTTCGGTCGCATCATCCTTCAATGCGGCATCGATCCGTGCCCGGACATAAGCATTTGCGGCCATTGTGAGCATCCTTCTTCTCTTCGAAAGCATGTAGCTCAAATGGGCATCAATTTCAAGACGGAGCTATGGGCGTTTCCGCCGCGAGTGTCTGGCAGCAATTACCCCTCATCCGCCTGCCGGCACCTTCTCCCCGTAAACGGGGAGAAGGGACGCGTGGCACCGTCGTGGCCGTCCCCTCTCCCCGCCTGCGGGGAGAGGGTCAGGGTGAGGGGCAAGGCCACGGCCACGGGAGAGGGCCGCACCACCGCGAGCTGATCAGCTCTCCCTCAGATCACCCTCACCGCATAGACTTCCCCACCCGCGAGCGGCAGCAGGCGGTTGGCCATTTCGGCTTTCAGTTCCTCGTGGCGGGCGATTTCCTCAGGCGTCTTGTCGGCCTTGGCGCCGAGCGTGACGAATTCTTCGCGCACGTGGCCGGGCTTGATCACCGCCTCGACCGTCCTGCCGCGATAGCTGAAGCGAAAGACGTAAGGTCCCGGCGGGTCGGAGATCACGTCGCGGCCGCCGATCGACTTGTCGACGGTGAGCCGCCCCTCTGTCAGCGCGCGCGTCACCATCTCCAGCGCGTCGCGGCCGCCGGGGCCGGAAAATGCGGTGAGGATCGTCACTTCGCGCCGCTCCAGCGGCGTGTCCGACAAAAGCGGAAAGGCCGCCTGCATGGCCTTCAGCCCATGCGCGACGCCGCCCGGGAAACCGCCGCCGTGATAGGCATTGATGCTGTCGAAGGTGAAGCTGATCGGGTGTCCGGCGTCGAGGACGGTGATCGTATTAGACATGGGCGAAGGCCTTCAGGTTGGGAACGAACCGGTCGAGGAAGCGCGTCGTCGCCGGCATGAAATGCGAACCGTGGTGGAACATCGGATCGAGCGAAGAGACGATCATCGTGCCCGGCGTCGAGACCTTGTCCTCGTAGAGGATCGGCCGGCCTTCGCCGTCGCGGGCAAGAACGGTCGCGCCTTCCGGCGGCACGAACCAGCCGTGCAGGTGCCAGGTGACCTCCTTGTCGCCGATGTCCTGCATCAACGGATGCTTTGCCGCCGCTTCGGAGGCCCTGACGCCGAGATCGGCGGACGGATCGAGCCACCACCACCAGTTCGTCTCCGTCTCGGTGAAATCCACCGCCGGCAGCCAGAGGTCCGACCGGCTCTCGCCGAGCGCCACGACAGTGCCGCCGGCGTCGAGATGGCGGGCGACGATTTGCTTCTGGGCGATCATGCGCTGCGCCGGGGTGCGGCAGGGCACCCAGAGAATGTCGTCCGGCCGCAGCACGTCGCCGAGCTGTTCCGGTCTGCAGATCACGTCGAAGGCATGGGTATAGCGCGGGCCTTCGAGGCTGCGGATATTGTAATAGGTGCCCGACGAGGGGGCGACGATGCGCCGGCCGGAGCGGGTCGAGGTGCGATGGCCGCCATAGGCCTCAGGCTCCGAGAGCGGCAGCACCTCGGCCGGCTTGGCCGGGTTTGCCGGCCACGGGTCGAAGCAGGGGCCGCCATTCGTCCAGGCGAGGATGCGGGCGGAAAGCTCGGGGGCCAGGCCCCATTCGAGGCCCATGCCGGCGAGGTCGTTGCCGGAATGCGAGAAGATCCGCCCGCCGTTCGGCCGCGCCCAGACCCAGTCGACCGGGACCCTGGCGGCGCCCAGTCCATTGACGGCGACGGCACCCTCTGGCAGCGGGTTGCAACCGCGCCCGTAGAAGCCGGCGACGCCTTTGTTGGTCTCCAGCTTCTTGAGATCGATGCCGTCATAGATCGGGTGCGGATTGACCGTGGCAAGGTCGAAGTCGGCCCGCTTCGGCGCGGCGATAGGCCGGTACTGCGCCATGCCGTCGATGAGTGGGCGCACCATGTGGCCGTTGAAGAACCACCGGCCGCCCCGGTCGAGAAAGGCCGCAAGCGCGGGCTTCAGCGCGAGCATCGCATCCTGGTCGAGCTGCTGGCCGGTGATCAGGCCGCCATGGGCGGCGAGGATTTCCGCCGTCAGGTCGCTCTGCTCGACGATCACGGCCTCGCCACGCGTGACGGCCTCGAAGATGCCCGGCGATGGTTTGCCATAGGCGGATTTCAGGTAGATCGTGCTCATGCTGCCTCTGTTCCGGCGAAGGCGGGCAGGATCGCCCGGCGTGTCTCGCCCGTGGGACCGTTGACCTCGACCCAGCGCATCGGCACGCCGTAGAGCTCGGAGAGCTTGTCCGGCTCGATCATCTGCGAAACCGGGCCGTGGATCTCGCCGCCGCCGCCCGGCATCATCAGCAGGACGTCGTCGGAAGCCGCCAGCGCGTGGTTGGGGTCGTGGGTGGTGAAGATGATCGCGAAGTCGCGCCGGAGCCTCAGCGTATCCAGCAGTTCGAGCGTCTTCGCCTGGTTGCCGAGATCGAGCGCCGAGGTCGGCTCGTCGAACACCAGCACCGGCGATCCGGTGGCGAGCGCTCGGGCGATCAGCACCATCTGCCGCTGCCCGCCCGACATGCGGTCGTAGCGGAGATTGGCGAGCGAGCAGGCGCCGACCTGCACGAGGGCTGCTTCGGCCGCCTCGCGGTCGGCGGCGGACGGCTGGCCGAACAGGCCGAGCTGCACCGCGCGCCCCATGACGACGACCTCGAGGCCGGAGAGCTTGGCCTGCGAGGCGCCGTGTTGCGGCACATAGCCGGCGACCTTGGGCGCATGGCGTCTGCCCGAGGCGAGCGGCTGGAAGCCGAGCAGCGCGCGCAGCAGCGTGGTCTTGCCGCGGCCGTTCGGCCCGAGGATCGCCATGGATCGGCCGACCGGCACGGAAAAGCTGATGTCCTTGAACAGCGTGCGGGATCCGAAGGCGACGGATGCCTTGTCGAGGCCGATCATGGGCGGTTCGCCTCCTTGAAATGCTTGCGCAGCAACACGGCGAAGACCGGCGCGCCGATCAGCGCGGTCAGCACGCCGAGCGGGATTTCCGCCGAGGTCAGCGTGCGCGCCAGCGTGTCGATGAAGGTGAGATAGGCCGCGCCGATGATCGCCGAGGCCGGGATCAGCGCGCGGTGGTCCTCGCCGACGAGGATGCGTGCCGCATGCGGCACGACGAGACCGATCCAGCCGACGATGCCGGCGACCGCGACCGAGGTTCCGGTCATTAGCGAGATGGCGATGAAGATGTACCAGCGTTCGCGGTCGGGATTGACGCCGAGCGACCGCGCCTCGCTGTCTTCGAGCGCCAAAAGGTTCAGCCGGTAGCGCAGCGCAAAGACGATGACGAGCCCGATCGCCATGCCGGGAATGGCAAGGCCGAGTCTGGCCCAGGTGGCGGTGGCAAACGAGCCCATCAGCCAGTAGACGATGGCCGGCAGCGAAGTATTGGGGTCGGCGATGAACTGGATGATCGAAACCAGCGCCCCGAACAGCGCGCCGATCACCATGCCCGAGAGGATGACGGTGATGACTTCGGTGCGCCCGTTGATGCGGGCAAGCGCGCCGACCAGGATCAGCGCGGAGAGGCCGAAGACGAAGGCAAGCCCCAGAAGCACGACGCCGGAATAGCCGAACAGCAGCGCCATCGCGCCGCCGAAGGCCGCGCCCTGGCTGATGCCGAGCACCTGCGGCGAGACGAGCGGATTGCGGAACACGCCCTGGAGGGCCGCCCCGCCGACAGCGAGTGCTGCGCCGGAAAGGGCGGCGAGCAGCACGCGCGGCAGGCGCACCAGAAGCACGATGCGCTCGTCCATCTGGGCCGGTGCGAGGCCGGGGTTCAGGGCCCCGGCCACCAGAATGTCGATGATGCGCGGCACGCTGACGGAGAACCGGCCGGCGCCGATGGCAAAGAGCATCGAGGCCACAAGCGCGATGAGGAGGGCGCCGAACACGCCGATCCGCATCACCGAGACGCCGCGCCGAACCGGCTCCGCCACCACCGCACTCATCACTTGGCCTTGAACTGGGCGTAGTTGGTGGCGTCGCCCTGCATCTGCGTCCACAGGATGCCGTCGATGTCGTCTTCGCCGAGGTCGTAATTGTAGAGCGCCTTGTAGGCCTTCTTCATCTCGGCCCGCAGGTCGTACTGGAAGACGTCCGGATGCAGGAGATTGGCCAGCCACATCCAGGTCAGCGGGCTTTCCTGGCTCGGCGGATCCCAGCGATAGCCGCCGAGCGGCATCTTGTAGACCTTTTTCTCCTGCGCGGCCTTGGTCAGCGACAGAATCGGATCATTGTAGATCCGGTCGATGCCGAGCTTGGCTTCGAAGCTGTTCAGGAGGATGACGTCCGGGTTCCATTCGGCGATCTGCTCGGGGCTGATCGTCGTGCCGTTGCCCTCGACGGAGGCCGAGGCGTTCACCCCGCCGACGAGGTCGATATACCAGGCATTGTAGTTGCCCTTGTTGCCGGAGGCGGTGAGGTTTTCCAGTGCGCGGCCGAGATAGAGCACCTTCGGGCGCTGGTCGGCCGGAACGGCCTTGGCCTTGTCCGCCAGATCCTTGGCGACGACGTCGCGCCAGCCGTTGATCTCGGCGGCCCGGTCCGCCTTGCCCATCGCGGTCGCCACCATGTTCTGGTAGTAGCGGGCCTTCTCCTCGGTGCCGTAGGAGATGAGCGCGACGTTGAGCCCCGCATTGGTGATCGGATCGACCAGATCGGCGCCGTAATCGGCCCACTGGATGACCAGCTCCGGATTGGTCGCCGCCAGTTCCTCGACATTCGGAATGAAGTTCGGCGCGGTGATGTCGGAGGGAATGTCCTTGGCCTCAGGGAAGATCTTGCCCAGCACGCCCTCGACGATTGCCGACTTGGCGGTCGGGTTCATGCCCACCAGCTTTGAAGTGCCGCCGTCCATGGCGATGATGGTGGAAGCCATCGGGATCGGGATCGAGGCGATGCGTTCGGCCGCCTTCGGCAGCGTGACGGTCCGGCCGGCCTGGTCGGTGAGAGTAATCGGATCGGCAAATGCCGCGCCGGCAAGGCCGAGAACGGCTGCCAGGCTGAGGGGGAGGCGATAAAGGGGCATCGGAAGCCTTTCGCAAAGTGGAGTAAAAAAGTCTTAATTCGATGCGCTCAGATCGCAAACATGACTGCATGTGTCAAGATATAAACTCGACGGATCCCCCCGCGAATTTGTGGGTATCCCGACGTCCCGGGTCGAGCCGGGGAGTGGCGGCGCCAAAGGCCACAGGATGGCCCGTTCGGAGCTTGTTTCGATCAGCCCAACGACCTGCCGATCGGTGCGCCGGCCGAGACGATAGAGATCAACATGCGCTGGGCGTTCGGCGCGCGGGACCTGCCGTCCCTGCGGGAGCCCAGGGACGGCATCCTGATGTGATGCTGCGCGTGATTCGTTCGAAGGCGCTCAAACAGCCTTTCCTGATGCGTTTATGATTCCTAAACGCATGACTGCTACATCTGGCGTGTCTGAATGGATCCGGTTGCGATCCCGCGTGGCATGAGGGCTGGTTCAAGACACGGTGCTTTCGATCTTTCTGTCACCTTGTGGACCGTCATGACTCTCATGCCCCATACCCGACGCCCGGCGGCGGCAGCGATCCCTGGATCGGATGCCGATATCGCGGAACTTCCGCCGGAGTCGATCCGCGACGGGATGGCGCGCGCCTTCGGCCCGATCATCCGCGGCTTCCTGGTTCCGGTCTTCGTCTTCTATGTGAGCATCGGCATACCGCATCTCATGCTGCGATCGCCTGCGGACGCCGCCCTGCTGTTCTCGCTGTCGGCAGCGACGGCGGCGGTCGCGTTTTTCTTTCGCCGGTCACTGCGGCTGAAGGACGCTGGCTTTTCAAGGCTCGAGCTGATCGGCTTCGTCGTGCTGATGCTGATCTATCTCAACACCTGCGCCTTGCTCTACGTCGACTTCCACCCGGCGAACCTGATCTATTTCCTGCTGCTGATGATGCTGGCCTCCGCGGTCGGCATCAGCATCCGCGTGGTGACGGGGGTGAGCTTCATTACGCTGGCCACGATGCTGGCACTCGCCTACGCCCTCGGCAGCGAGGCTTTCTTCTACTATTCCTTCGTCAGTCTCGCCGGAGCCTTCAGCGCGGTCGGCCTGGCCATATTGATGCGCGGTGCGGTCCTGAAGGCGGTTCGTTCGCGCCTGCTGGCCGAGCGCCTGCGCGAACGCGCCGAGCAGCAGGCGGATTTTGACGCGTTGACCGGACTGCCCAACCGCCGCAACTTCTTCGCCACCCTCGAGCAACTGATCGGCGGCAATCCCGTGCCTGGCGCCGGCGTGCAGGTTGGGATCATCGATCTCGACGGCTTCAAGCCGGTCAACGATCTCTACGGCCATGCGGTTGGCGACGACCTGCTGGTCGAGGTCGGCCGGCGCATCCGCCGCGCCTGTCCGCCCGATTATCTGGTGGCCCGTCTTGGCGGCGACGAGTTCGCGCTTGCCGTCAACCGACCGTTTTCCGAAGATGGGCTCGTCTTTCTCGGTTCATCGATCTGTGACGCGCTGCGCCGGCCGTTCGTCATTTCCGGCATCAGCATTTCGATCTCGGCCTCGGTGGGCTTTGCTCGCCATCCGCAGAATGGCCGGACCGTGCGCGAGATCTATGAGCGGGCCGACCATGCCCTCTACCAGGCCAAGCGCTCGACCCGGGGCGATGTCATGATCTTCTCGGCGCGGCACGAGGCGGAGATGAACGATCTCGGGCGGATCGAGCAGACCTTGCGCGGCGTCGATCTCGTGCGGGAATTCTCGGTGGCCTTCCAGCCGCAATTCGACGTCATGCAGCAACGCATATCGGGCTTCGAGGCTCTGGCGCGCTGGGACAGCCCGGCACTCGGCACGGTCAGCCCCACCCTGTTCATCGCCGCTGCGGAACGCACCGGCCTGATGGAACGCATCACCGGCATTCTCCTGGAAAAGGCACTGGCCGCGGCGCGAACCTGGCCGGACAACGTATCGCTGTCCTTCAACCTCTCGGCCCTCGACCTCGTCTCCAGTCGTTCGATCGACAATATTTCCCGCATCGTCCGCGCAAGCGGCATCGATCCGCAGCGCCTGACCTTCGAGATCACGGAGACGGCCGTAATGACCGATTTCGAGCGCGCAAGGCTTTCGCTCGTGGTGCTGGCGGGCATGGGCTGCCGCATCGCGCTCGACGATTTCGGCTCCGGCTATTCGAGCTTTGCCTATATCCACCGGTTCCCGCTGCACCGGATCAAGACTGACCGCTGCTTCGTCACCCGACTTGCCGAGGACGATGCCGTCGGCCACAACATCCTGAAGGCGATCGCCGACCTTTCCGCCGATCTGGGGCTGGAATGCCTGGCGGAGGGAGTCGAGACGAAAGAGGAATTGCGGACCGTGCAGTCGGCCGGCATCCGCTACATCCAGGGCTATCTGTTTGGCAAGCCGATGAGCACGGCCGAGGCCGGCGAACGCCTGGCCGGTGAGGCCGCACTCGGCGCACGTGGCGCCGTTTGAGCCGATTGCCGGCCCGCGTCGGCCGGTCGGCATCTTCACCGTGCGCCACGTCTCCCGAGGGGGAGACGTGGCAGGCAAAGACATCAGTCGTCGAACTTGACGGCCTTCAGCTTGTCGATGCCGAGGACCTGCAGTGCCAGCTTTTCGTAGAAGGGCTCGGCCATGCCGCTCTTGATCTTGTGCAGGAAGTATTTCTCGAAGCCGATCTTGGCGGCATGCACCCACTTGCCCTGCGACGACCAGTTGACGTTGCGCGGCGGGATCTGCGGCTGGGCCACGAAGGCGATGCCCCCGTCGCCGAAGTCGGCCAGGCACACCGCATTCCAGCTGCCCTCGGCATTCGGCTTTTCGCCGCGCACCAGCCTGGCGATGTTCTTGGCGGTCGCCGTCACCATGCTCTCGATCATGAAGCCCGTCTTCGGCACGCCGACCGGAACCGGCGTCTTGCCGGTAGGCGCGATCGCCACGCAGACGCCGACGGCAAAGACGTTCTGGTACTTGCCGTTCTGCTGGTGCTTGTCGACCAGGATGAAGCCGCGCGGATTGGTCAGCCCCTCGATGTCGCGCACCGCCTCGACGCCGCGGAAGGCCGGCAGCATCATCGTGTAGGCGGATGCGACCTCGTGGATCGTCTTGGTCGAGCCGTCCTCGTTGACCTCCTCGACCGTCACCTTGTCGGCCTCGAACTTCTGCACCTTGGAATTGCAGATCCACTTGATGTGCTTGGAGCGCATCGCGCTTTCGAGCAGGCCCTTGGTGTCGCCCACCCCGTCGAGGCCGAGATGGCCGATATAGGGTTCGGAGGTGACGAAGGTCATCGGCACCTTGTCGCGCACCTTGGCGTCGCGCAGGGCCTTTTCCAGGATGAAGGCGAATTCATAGGCCGGGCCGTAGCAGGATGCGCCCTGCACGGCGCCGATCACGACCGGACCCGGCTTGGCGACCAGCTTGTCGAAGGCGTCCTTGGCCGACAGCGCATGGTCGATATGGCAGACCGACTGGGTGTTGGCCGCGGGCCCGAAGCCGGGGATCTCGTCGAAGGCGAGTTCCGGGCCGGTGGCGATGACCAGGTAGTCGTAGTCGACGAACGTGCCGTCCATGAGTTCGATGCGGTTGTCGGCGGCGTGCAGGCGCTTGGCACCCTGCGGATAGAGGCCGATGTCGCGCTTCTTGCAGGCCGGCTCGAGGTCGACTTCGATGCTGGCGCGGTCGCGCCAGCCGACGGCCACCCACGGGTTGGACGGGACGAAGGAATATTTCGAGCCCTTGTTGATGATGCTGACCCTGTCGCCTTGCGACAGGTTGTCCCTCAATTCATAGGCCATGATGGTACCGCCAAGACCGGCACCGAGAACGACGACATGCGCCATGAAGCAACCTCCCATTTGCTGCAGAAAAATATATATTAAACAGTATATACGAAGCTTCGTAGATATAATTTGATGTTTGTCAATTTTTGTAGAAATATTATGCCTCGCTGTCGGGCGGGGCCAATGGCAGCAGAAGGGTTGAGAAATCGGGGCGGGAAGGGCGTTATCCGGGGAGTTTCGGCTGAACGCGGCTCTGCGGCAACATCTCGTTGGCGATGGTCATGGCGATCAGCGACAGCGGCACGGCCAGCACGGCACCCACCGCGCCCCACATCCAGGTCCAGAAGACGATGGCGACGAACACCATGAAGGGGTTGATCTCCAGCCGGCGCCCCATGACCGCTGGCGTCACCAGGTTCTCCATGATCGCATGCACGGTGAAGAAGGCGAGGGCAGGCGCCAGCGCCACCAGCAGCCCGTCATGGGTGAGCAGGCCCGAGATCGCCAGCGACAGCGTCATCACTGCGATGCCGAGATAGGGCACGAAGCTCGACAGAAAGGCGAACAGGCCCCACAGCCCCGGCATCGGCAAGCCGCCCGCCCAGGCGATCAGCGTCATCACCACGCCCGCCGCCGCATAGAGCAGGGTCGCGGTGGCGAAGTAGAAACCAAGCGATTGCTCGATCGAATTGAGGATGCGGATCGCCGAAAGACGCCGGCCGCGATCGTTGAAGGCAATGATCAGGGCGCGGCGCAGCGCCAGCCGGCTGCCGAGGAAGAAGACCAGCGCGCCGAAGAAGATCAGGCCCTGCACCAGCGCCGGCGTCACGCGCGTCGCCAGTGTCGAGAGCACGGCGCCCATGTTCTCGATCAGCGCTTCCGGGGTCAGCGGGCCGGAGCGGAATGTCGCGGCGGTGACGTTCAGCCACTCGAAGCGCTCCAGATAGGGCAACATGCGCTCGATGGTACGCTCGAGCATGGCCGGGGCTTCGGCCGCCAGTTCGGCAAGCGGCGTTGCCAGCGTGTTGGCGATGAAGAACAGCAGGAAGGCAAAGAGCGAGGTGAGGATCACCGCCGTTGCCATCGGCGGAATGCCGAGCCTGCCCAGCCGGTCGGCCGCCACCCCGAGGATCAGCCCGACGACGATGGCGAGCGTGATCGGCATCAGCACGCTGGCCGTCAGATAGACGGCGGCGACGGCGAGGATGAGGAAGATCCCGATCACCGCCCAGATCAGCGCCAGGTCGAGCGCGGTCTTGCGCACCTTGATCCGGTGGGGCGTCTTGCGGCGCGCGCGTTCGGCGGCCCAGGCGGCGTTCTCCATCGCCTCGCGGCCGCTCGCCGGTCCGTGCGCCCTGTCGTTCATTTAGAAAGTCCCCGATGCATCTGCGCCACAACGCGGCACGGGGCGGAGTGTTCCATCGGGGGGGGCTGCGTCCATGGTGCCTCGACGGCTCCACAAGCCCGTCCGTCAGTAGGGATCGGGGATGCCGGGCAAGAAGCCGGCATCCCCGGCCGTCGTCAATCCACGTCGATCACCAGCTTTCCTTCCGCGCCGCGGGTCTCGATCAGATCGTGCGCCTCGGCGGCGGTCGACAGGTCGAACGTCCTTTGATCGAGCTTCGGCAACAGCTTGCCTGCCTCGGCGAGCCCGGTCGCTTCCCGCAGGATTGCACCGTGATGGTCGCGGCCTTCGCCGGTCAAAAGCGGCAGGAGCGTGAACACGCCGGAATAGGTCGCCGCCTTGAAGGACAGCGGCGCCAGCGCATGCGTGCCCCAGCCGAGGCTGCTCACCACATGGCCGAAGCGCTTGGCGGCCCTGAACGCGGCGTCGAGCGAGGCGCCGCCGACCGTGTCGTAGACGACGTCGAAACCCTGTCCGCCGGTGTGTTTCGCCACATAGGCCTCGACCTCTTCGGAGGCATAGTCGATCGGCACCGCGCCGAGGCTTCTGATGTCATCGGCCTTGCCGGCGGTATCGACGCCGTAGACGGTGGCGCCAAAAGCCCGGGCGATCTGCACGGCGATGTGGCCGACCCCGCCGCCCGCTCCGAGCACGAGTACCGTCTGGCCGGCCTTGACGCCGACGCGGTCGACCAGGCCTTCCCAGGCGGTGATGAAGGCCAGCGGAAGCGCGGCGGCCTCGCGCAGGCTGAGCGTCGCGGGCTTCACGGCCAGAAGCCGGGCGTCGACGGCGGCATATTGGGCCAGCGATCCCTGGTTGCCGCCGACCCCGCCGGTCATGCCATAGACCTCGTCGCCGCGGCGAAAGCCGGTGACGCCCGGGCCGATTTCCTCCACCGTGCCGGCCAGGTCGATGCCGAGGATGGCCGGCAACGGCTGGCGGGCATGCGCCGCCTGGCCTGCGCGGATCTTCGTGTCGAGCGGGTTCACGCCGCTGGCCCGGATGCGCACGAGCACCTGACCTTCCGCGGCCACCGGCCGGGCGACTTCGGTCAGGCGGAAGGGCGCGCCATGGGTTTCGAGAACAAGGGCTTTCATCTGGGTCATTGCCATCACTCCTTTGGATTTGCGATGGGCAAAGAGTGCGCCTGAGTGGATTGAATGGAAATCATAGAGGTGGCATGATCTCCATGCAGTCTTGTATGGGGGCCTCATGACGCCGGAATGGAGCGACTTTCGCATTTTCCTTGCCATCGCCCGGGCCGGCACGCTCGGCGCCGGCGCCCGCCGGCTCGGGCTGACGCAGCCGACCATGGGCCGGCGGCTGAAGGCGCTGGAAGGCGCGCTCGGCACGGTGCTGTTCCAGAGAACCGCCGACGGCTTCGTGCTGACCGACGAGGGCCGGCTGCTTCTTTCCCATGCCGAACGCATGGAGGAGGAGACGATCGCCGTCGAACGCGGCCTCGCCGGCAGCGCGAAGGAGCTCGACGGGCTGGTCCGGATCTCCAGCTCGGACTGGTTCGGTGTCCATGTCCTTTCGCCGCTGCTCGCCGGCTTCTCGCTGCGGCATCCCAAGGTGGTGGTCGAACTGCTGACGGATTCCCGCCTGCTGAACCTGTCGCGGCGCGAGGCCGATCTCGTCTTCCGCATCCGCCCCTTCACCGAGGTGGACGTCGTCTCCCGCAAGTTCATGCATGTCGATTATGCGCTCTATGTGCCGCAGCACTCTCCTGATCCGTGCGTCGGCGACGGGGAGGGGTTGAGCCTCGTGACGATGGACGAGGTCTTCGGCGACATGCCGGATGTCTCCTGGCTCCGCGAAACCTTCCCCCATGCCGTCGTCGCCCTGCGCAGCAACAGCCGGGACGTGCAGGCGCGCCTCTGCGCCGGCGGGGCGGGCATGGCGGTCCTGCCGGTGCCGCTCGGCGACAGCACGCCCGGCATCCGCCGCGTTGCCCTGCCTTCGCCGCCGCCCGGCCGCGACACCTGGCTCGGCTACCACCGCGACATGCGCCGGCTGCCGCGACTGCGCGCCCTCATCGACCACCTGATCGCCGCAGGCTGAGTGAGGGCAGCCCGGCGGCGGCCCGGGGCCGTTTCGAGCCCCGGCCTCATGCCTTCCCGCGCCATGCTGTCTGGCCCGTCAGCGCCCGCATGCCCGCCAGATACTGCTCTTCCGAGGTCGACCAGCGCAGCCGGGCATATTCCTCCACGTCCGGCCCGACCACGTAGCGCAGGCGATCCGACTCATCCTTGGCTGCGTCGAAGATCGCCTCGACCACCGACTGCTCCGCGGTCGAGGGGAAGGGATAGTCGACCATCGACTGCAGGGCGTGGTCGAAATAGGCCTGGTAGCCGGCCGGTACGGGCGCCGCCTGCGATGCCGCCATGCCGGTGCCGACGAAGTTGGTGGCCAGCATCGCCCCGGGCTCGATCAGCTTGACGCGCACATTCTGCGATTCCAGCTCGTAGGACAGCGATTCCGTCAGGCCTTCCACGGCCTGTTTCGAGGCGACATAGATCGACAGCAGCGGTACTGCGGCGATGCCCACGCCGGAGCTCACATTGACGATCGTACCGCCGCCGCGCCGGCGCAGATGCGGCAGGGCCTGGCGGATCACGTTCATCGTGCCGAAGACATTGGTCTCGAAGATGCGGTGGATCGCTTCGTCCGGCGTCGCCTCGAAGACCGACACCATGGTGATGCCGGCATTGTTGACGACGGCGTCAAGCCCGCCGAAACGGTCCACGCCGGCCTGGATCGCCGCCTCGATGCTGGCAGGGTCGGCGACGTCGAGGGCGGCTTCCAGGATCCGCTCGGGATATTCGCCCGCCAGCGCGCCGTCCGGCTTGCGCATGGTGGCAATCACGCTCCAGCCGTTTGCGGCAAAATGCCGGGCGGTGATCTTGCCGAGGCCCGACGAGCAGCCGGTAATGAGAATGGTCTTGGTCTTGGTCATGTGCTTGGCTCCTTTTTGGTTGCCAGGCTTGACTACTTCGTCCAATTGCCGCTTTCTATAATGCCAAGTCCGAATATCATTATGGATCGTCCCGATGGATGCGTTGACCGATGTCATAGGCCTGCTGCGCCCGGAGACCGTGCTGCTCGGCGGCATGGCCGGCGCCGGACGCTGGGGCGTGCGCGTGCCCGAGCAGCCGGGCCCGACCTTCTACCTCGTCACCGAAGGCCGCTGCTGGTTCCAGGCGGAGGAGGGCGGCCCGCTCGAGCTTGGCGCCGGCGACTACGTTCTCTCGGCCCGGCCGCGCGAGGACTCGTTCGTCAGTGCGCCGGGCGTCAGGACGGAACTGTCGGACGATGCCTTCAAGGCGGCCCATTGGGTGGATGGCGAAGTGCGGGTCGGCGATCCGGGCCTTGCCCCGCAGACCCGCATCCTCGGCGGCCTCATCCGCTGCGACCCGGCCAATGCCGACCTGCTCATCGGCCTGCTTCCGCGCCTGGTCTGCGTCAGGGCCACCGAGCAGGCAGCCTCCCGGCTGCACACGCTCGTCGCCATCGTGCGCGAAGAGGCGGCCGATGGCCGGCCGGGTCGCGATGCGATCCTCTGCCGTCTCATCGAGGTGATGCTGATCGAGATCCTGCGACGCGCGGCGGCGGCCTGGTCGCCGCCGGTCGGTCTGCTCGGCGGCCTGGCCCATCCGCAGCTCGCCCAGGCGCTCGGTCACATCCATGCCGACGTCGCCCGCGGCTGGACGGTCGGCGAACTTGCCCGCCGCGTCGGCATGTCGCGCTCGGTCTTCGCGCGGCGTTTCTGCGAGGCCGTCGGTGTCGCGCCGGTCGAATATCTGCTGAACTGGCGCATGGCGCTGGCCAAGGACACTCTCCTGCGCCGCGGCGGTTCGCTGGACGAAATCGCCGAGGCGGTCGGCTACAGGTCGGCCAGCGCGTTCAGCACCGCCTTCAGCCGGCGAGTCGGCTGCCCGCCCAGCGAATATGTCTCGGTCTCGGCCGCCCTCACGCCGCCTTGAGCGTGAGCCCGATGCCCCAGGGGTCCTTCAGCGCATGGCCTTCCGCCGTGCGGGTGACCGGGATCTCCAGGCTCTCCAGCGTGGTCAGCGCCGTGTCGAGGGCCGTCTGGTCGTTGAAGGTCAGCGAATAGTCGGAGAGGCCCGACATTGCCCCTTGGCGGGCCGTGGCGCCGCGGCTGTTCCAGATGTTGGCGGCGATGTGGTGGTGATAGGTGCCGGCGCCGAAGAAGCTGGCGCCCGGATAGGTCGCCATCTTCTTGAGGCCGAGCACGCCTTCGTAGAAGCGGTCGGCTTCCGGGATATTGCCGACCTGCAGATGCATGTGGCCGATCGCCGCCTTGTCGCTCATGCCGGCCCAGGCGGTCTTCGGTGCGCTGTCGTAGAGGCCCTGCAGGTCGAGGCCGAGCGTTGCCATCTCCACCGTGCCGTCGGCGCGGAAATCCCAGTCTTCCGGCGCGCGGTCGCGGTAGACCTCGATGCCGTTGCCTTCCGGGTCGCTCAGGTAGATCGCCTCGGACACCAGATGGTCGGAGGCGCCGTCGAGCCGCACGCCCTGCGCCACGGCATGCGCCAGCCAGTGGCCGAGCTCTGTGCGGTCGGGCATCAGGAAGGCGGTGTGGAACAGGCCGGCGGCATTGCGCGGCGCCGGCCGCACATCGGCGCGGGTCGTCAGCGTCAGAAGCGGGCGGGCGCCGGCCCCCAGCACCACGCCGCTCATGCCCTGCTCGATCACTTTCAGGCCGAGCATGGTCTCGTAGAACTGCCGCACCCGGTCGATGTCGGAGACCACCAGATGGGCGGTGCCGACATGGATCGGCCGGGTCAGCGCAAAGCTCTGCGCCGTGTCTGTCTTGCCGGTGGAATTCATCGCATGGGCTCCTGTGGCCGAGCGGGCCGGTGTCGCGCCGGCGGCGAGGCTGGCGCCAAGCGCGAGCATGGTGCGGCGGCTGATCCGGGTCATCGTCGGTCCTTGTGGTTTTCTGTCTTCAGGGCCAGAATATGCGCCGTTCGCATCGTTCACGAAAGATCGGATCTTGGAGATGTATCGTTCGCTGAATGTTGACGGTCGGCGCCGCAAAAATTGATCCTGATCAATGCAGGGCGTCCGCCGAGGATCGATTGTGAGGCCATGGATTAGGGAGGCGGGTCCGCAGAGACCGCGTCACAAGGAGAGCAAGATGTACAAGAAAATCGTGGTTCCGGTCGATTGCGCCGCGCTCGACAAGGGCGAGAAGATCCTGCGCAAGGCCGCCCAGCTTCTCGATGCCGGCGGCGAGATCATCCTGATGACGGTGATTGAGGACATGCCCGGCTACATCACCATCGAACTGCCGGTGAACGTCGTCGAGGACGCGATCAAGGACGGCAAGGCCAAGCTGGTCGAGCTCAAGGAAAAGACCGGCATTGCCGCCCGCGTCGAGTTGCGTACCGGCGCGCCGGCCCGCGAAATCCTCGCCGCCGCCAACGAGCACGGCGCCGACCTCATCCTGGTCGCCTCGCACGTTCCCGACCTCGGCAACTACCTGATCGGCGCCACCGCCGATCGCGTCGTGCGCCATGCCAAGTGCTCGGTTCTCGTTGACCGGTGAGCCGGCGCGGACCACACTCCAGGCTCAAACAGAAGAAACAACGAGGATACACCCCGGATGAACACTGAAAAATACGAGCAGATCCTCAGGGATCGCCAGCGCGAGCTTTTCGCCCGGCTGCACAAGATCAATGCCGACATCGCCACCGGCCGCAACGCCGACAGCGAGGAGCAGGCGACCGAGGCCGAAAACGACGAGGTGCTCGACGAACTGGGCGAAGTCGGCGAGAAGGAGCTGAAGGCGATCGACGCCGCCCTCGACCGCATCACCAAGGGCACCTACGGCACCTGCGCCAAATGCGGCGAGCCGATCTCCGAGGCGCGGCTTGCGGCCGTGCCCTACGCCCCGCTCTGCCAGGAATGCGCCACCGGTCTCTGACCGTCCGCCACACAGGTCTTGGCCCCCTTTCCTGATGCGGAGAGGGGGCTTTTTGCTGCCCGGACTCCGGCGCGCCGCATAAATAGGTGACCCTATTGACACGTGACAAAAAAGTCACGTATTCTCCGGCCATGGACGACATCTTCGATGCCCTGGCGCATCCCATTCGACGCGGAATCCTGGACCGGCTGCGGCAACGCGACGGCCAGACGCTGAGCGAGCTTGAGCGCGATCAGCCGGTGACCCGCTTCGGCGTGATGAAGCATCTCGGCGTGCTGGAAGGCGCCCATCTCATCGTGACCCGCAAGGTCGGACGGGAAAAGCTGCATTATCTCAATCCGCTGCCCCTGCAGGACGTGGCGGACCGGTGGATCTCGCGCTTTGCCGCCCCCTTCGCCCGCACGCTGAGCGATCTTGCAAGCGTCGCCGAAGGAAGGAACGACAAGATGAGCAATGCCGCGCCGAAACATGTCTGGGAAACCTATATCCGCGCCACGCCCGACGCGGTCTGGGCGATCCTCACCGACGACGAGAAGACGCCGCTCTGGCAGCATTTCAACATGACGTCGCGCACCGAATGGCGGAAGGACGGGGCGATCACCTTCTTCGTCGGCGACACGCCGATGATCGTCGGCAAAGTGCTGGAGATCGAGCCTCCGCATCGTTTCGTCCATTCCTTCAGCGCGCAGTGGTCGCCCGATGTCGCCGTCGATCCGGCCTCGCGCGTCACCTGGAGCCTGGAGCCGGTCGGCGAGGGCGCCTGCAAGCTGATCCTCACCCACGACGATTTCGGCGGCGATACGGCGACCAGCCGCGCGGTCGGCGGCGGCTGGCCGGAAGCACTGTCGCGTCTGAAGACGCTGGCCGAGACCGGCGAACCCTTCTACATCGCCGCACCCGGCCGCTGAACCTTTGCCAAGGGGAAAAGACGCATGGTTCTACCTGTCCACACGATGCAGTATGCGGCGATCCTCGCCCTGATCTTCGTCGCCCTGTCGCTCTGGGTCTCCATGGGGCGGGCGAAGATGCGGGTACACCACGGCGACGGAGGCCACGTCGCGCTCAATCGCCGCATCCGCGCCCACGCCAACTTCGCCGAATACGTGCCCTTCGCGCTGCTGCTGATCGGCCTTGCCGAAATGGCGGGCGTGGGCGGCACGACCGTTCAGGCGCTGCTGGCCGTGCTGGTCGCTGCCCGTCTCGCCCATCCCTTCGGCATGACCGCGCTGGAGGGGTCGGTCCGGCAATATGCGCTGCGAGCGCCGGCCATGCTCGCCACCTGGGCCGTCATCGCGGTGGCCGCCGTCCTGCTTTTGGCGCGCTGACGGGGCTTCGGCGGCGGGCGATATTGTTCCGCCCGATTGCCCCGCCGCACGGAATTGGCTAAACATCATCCCATACGGATCGCGCTGCAACATTGCGGCGCACCAAGGCGGAGTGCGACACATGGCGATTGCAGATGCGGCCGGCCAGACGGCGCGGTGGAAGGATGCAGCCCCCGGTTCCGACGACGAGGAGATCATTCCCCGCGACATCCGTTTCGGCATCCTGGACAACCCGACCCGCCACTGGCTCGGCGGCGATTTCCACAAGACGGCCCTGATCGACGGCCTGTCCATCTTCCTGCCGGAAGGCGAGCGCTATTTCATCCGCTCGCTGAAATATTACGCGCCGAAGCTGAAGGACAAGCATCTCGCCGCCGAGATCAACGGCTATTCGGTGCAGGAGGCTTTTCACACCCGCGAGCACGAGGACTACAACCGGGCGCTCGCCAAGCTCGGCTATGACGTCGAGGCCATGGAAGCGCCGGTGATCAAGACGCTGCGCTCCGACAAGATCCCGATCTTCCGCCTGGCCGTCACCTGCGCCATCGAGCACCTGACGGCGACGCTGTCGTCGGTGACGCTGCGCAATCCGCAATTTCTCGACGATGCCTCGCCGGCCTATCGCCGCCTGTGGATGTGGCATGCGCTGGAGGAGCTGGAACACAAGGCGGTGGCGCTCGACGTCTTCGCTGCGGCGACGCCGAAATATTCCCCCTTCAAGCGCTACATGCTGCGCACCATGGCGTTCAACGCGGTGGCCTGGACCTTCCTCAAGATCGTGCTCGCCAACCTGATGCGCTTTGCCCGGACCGACGGCGTCAAGACCGGCCCGCGCTTCTGGGCGCGCCTCGTCTGGGTGCTGTTCGGCAATCCCGGCTACTGGCGCAAATGCGCGCCGCTGGTGCTGAAATATTACCTGCCGGGCTTCAACCCGGTGAACAAGGACGATCACGACCTGATCCACAAGGGCCGCGCCTGGCTCTACGATGAATTCATGGCGCTGGAGGCCGCCAAGTCCGCCCCCGCGGCCGCCCCGGCCGCCGAGTGAAAGAGCCCCGATGAGCAGCCGCCTGTTTTCCAACGTCCTCGACGTTGCCACCCTCGGCAAGTTTCCGCGCACCCAGAAATGGGTCTGGCGGCGCATCTACAACATGCTGTCGCGCTTCTGGGGCGACAAGGACTGGCGCTTCATGAACTACGGCTACGTGCCGAGCGGCGCGCCCTTTGCGCTGAAAGCCGAGGACGAGGCCGAGCGCGCCTTCATCGGCCTCTACCAGCAGGCGGTCGAGGGCCTTGCCGTCGAGGGCGCCCGCGTGCTGGAGGTCGGCTCCGGCCGCGGCGGCGGCTCGCGCTACATCGCCCGCTATCACGCCCCCGCTGCCGTCACCGGCCTCGACTATTCGCCGGAAACCGTGCGCCGGGCGCAGAAGCTCAATGCCGATACGCCGGCGCTTTCCTTCGTCCAGGGCGACGCCGAGAACCTGCCTTTTCCCGACGCCGCCTTCGACATCGTCGTCAACATCGAATCGTCGCATTGCTATGGCGACGTACCGGCCTTTGCCCGCGAGGTCGCCCGGGTGCTGAAACCCGGCGGCATCTTCACCTTCGCCGACATGCGCCCGAAGAGCCAGCTAGCGGCCCTTGACGAACAACTCGCCGCTCCCGGCCTGGAACTCATCGACAAGCGCAATATTTCCGAAAACGTCGTCGCCGCCCTCAACGCGGCCGAAGCCCGCAAACAGGCCCGCATCGGCAAGGCCTTCCTGCTGCGCCGCTTCATGACCGAATTCTCCGGCTCCAAGGGCTCGGTGCTCTACAAGGCGCTCACGGGCGGCAGCGTGGTCTACCAGGCGCGGCGGTATCGGAAGACCTGACTGCTCTTCCTCTCCCCTCTCACGGGGGTGAGGCATGGTCGGCGCAGCCGACGAAACGATCCGATGGCCGCTTCGAACGACCAACACCCGGCGCCAAAGCCAGGGGCCGGGCAGGGCGACAACCCCGTCGCCCTTCTCCCCGTTCACGGGGAGAAGGTGTCGGCAGGCGGATGAGGGGCAGTCGCCACCTTCAAATTAATTTGGCAAACTTTGCCAAATTATGCCATTTTCATCCCGGCGAGGTGACCGATATGGCGACGATGAATGTTTCCCTGCCCGATCCGATGAAGGAATGGGTGGACGCGCAAACCCGGACGGGGCGCTACAGCAATGCCAGCGACTATGTGCGTGCCCTGATCCGCCGTGACCAGGAGCGCGCCGACTCGCTGGCGCAACTGCAAGGCCTTGTCACCGAGGGGCTCGACAGCGGCGTCAGCGACCGCTCGAAGGACGACATTCTTCAAGCCGCCCGCGAACGGCTTGCCGCCACCCGGCGATGACCTATCGCACGACCGTCGAGGCCGATCGCGACATCATCGAGATCTATGTTCTCGGTGCACAGCAGTTCGGCGTGGCGCAGTCCGAGCGATACGTCGATGAGTTGTTCGACAGTTTTGAACTGCTTGCCGAAAATCCGCAGATGGCGCGCGAACGCCGCGAATTGAACCCGCCGATGCGGCTGTATCCCTATCACGCACATCTGATCGCCTATCTCGTTCGGGATGGCGACATTCTGATCGTGCGCGTCCTCCACGGCCGGCAGGATTGGCAGGGGCTGTTCGGATAGGTGGGAGGAAGGCATTGTGTGTCGGCAGGCGGATGACGAGAGGAAGGCAAAGACTGGTTTGCGCCTTCAAGTCGGTCATTACCAGCCATTGAGGTTGGCCGCCAAAACCGGACACCGTCCCCAGGCCGCCGCCTCCAGCATCCGGTTGGTGGCCTCGATAAGTTCCCAAGCTAAGCGCAGCTCGAAGTTCGGGATCAGGCGAGAACATCAGAAAGGGATCTAGGGCGAGATCGAACGGCCGATGCTCACCGACCCCACCCTGAGTTCTCTCCGTCAAAAAAGGTCAGCGGCAAAAATCGACGCAAATCGATTTGTTAGTATTTTCGGCGCAGGGTTCATGTGGAAATTCGCAAGAAAATAGAATGTTTTAAATGCTTTTTTCAGGTATGAACCCTCGATTGGCAGCGGTATTCGGCCTAATTGTCGGCGCGGCCGTAGCAGTCATTCCGATGACTGGGGTGCGGGCCGAAGGTATAGATACCAAGACGACGCATCTGATGGCGATCGGCATTTGCCCTCCGTGGAAACGGCTGGATACACAGGCATGCCGCCGCAGCGTGGATGCCATCGAGGCGGCCTTGGCCGAGCGTCTCGACATAGACGACAGGAATGTGACCACCCTTGTGAATGCCGCGGCCACGACCGAAGGTCTGAAGGCGGCTTTTGCGGGCTTGAGCGGCCTTGGCGCCAACGACCGGCTGATTATCTATGCAAACATGCACGCCGGCGCTCTCGAACCAACCGCAGAGGCGGGGCCTGACAACGACGTGTTCGTGTTGTGGACGAAGGAAAAGCCGGCCGCGATACCGTTTGCTGTCGCTGAGGGAGACTGGATCATGGCCAGCGATTTCGCCGGCTGGGTGCACGCCTTGGCGGCCGGCGAAGTGATCTTCATTCTCGACGCCTGCGACTCCGACGCCGTCACGCCCTTGTTCATCGAAGCTCATCCGCAGAACAACGCGAACCGCGCGGAAGCGGTCATCGTCTCCGCCGCGGCCTCCCAGTTTGCCAATTTCACCGCGGACCGATCGGTCGCCCTTTATTCCCAGCAGTTGGCGCAGTCGATTGCTGACGGCCGCGGCACATTTCAACAAGCCGCAGACCTTGCTGCATCGCGAACACATACTGCGGCGATCCCTATCTGCGATCTTCAGAAATCGGCGCTTGAGCAGGCGGGAATGGATCCGCTGTCGTGCGCGCAGCAGCCGACGACGCATGATCCTGAAGCTCTGCTGACCCGGATAGTCCTGCATGACTGACCGCAATGGGCAGCTATAACCTTCAAACCAAGGAGAAAATGAAATGAAGACCATTCTGATCGGACTATTTTTGACCGCCTCTGCGGCCTCGGCATTTGCCCACACCGGAGAGTGGATTACCGACGCCTGGTTGGGCACTGAAGACGTCGCCGGCGGCACCGTTTGCAAGGTAAAGACCATTGTTGTTCTGGCTCAGTCCGCCGACGATTGCGTTGCAATCGGCGGCGAAGCGACCCACACACTGGTCCGCTCGACAAAGCCCATCGCCAAGTGAGCACAAGCGGTGGTGCGGCGTTCACCGCCTCACCAACGCCTCACCAACGCTTCAGCAATTCCCGTCGATGGTGGACGCCGGAACCGGGTCAGTCCAGTATCGGCCCCATAGCAGCCAGAAACGGCCTCCCTGGCCTTTACCACCCACATCCTCAGGCCGCCTCCCCAATCCGCATCTCCACGCGCAACCCCGCCTCCGTCAGCATGCCGACAAGCGTGTCGATGGAAAACAGGGTGATCTTGCCGCGTAAGAGGTCGGAAATGCGCGGTTGGGTGACGCCGAGCCGGCGCGCGGCCTCGGCCTGGGTCCAGCCCTTGGTTCGGATTTGCCGGTCCAGCGCCATCATCAGGGAGGCGCGAAGCCTCATGGTCTCCGCATCGGCCGGACGGTCTTCGATGGCGTCCCAAATGCCTGCAAAGGTCTCGTCGCTCATCACTCACCCCATTTTCAACAACGCCCCGATCGTGCCCCCCACCAGCAGCACGATGCCGATGAGAAAGGTCAGCGCGGCCCCTGGCCCGCGCTTCTTGGCGTCGGCATAATATTCCGAGGCGTAGAGCACGCGGGATGCCGTCCAGCCGAGGCCGAGCAGGCCGGCGATGGCGTCGGAGACGTAAAACCCGAACAGCCAGAGCGAGGGCAGGAACAGCACCAGTTGCTCGACGGTATTCTGCTGCACCCGAAAGATCCGCTCGAAATCGGCATTGCCGGTGGTCTTCGGTGCCTGGACGCCGAATTGCTGGCGGGCGCGGGCGACTTTGAGGAGAAACCAGATATAGGCGATCAGCGCGGTGAAGGTGGCAAGCACGGTAAAGCGCATCGGAAAATTCCTTGGGGGCAAACAGCAATGGCCGGCAATGGGCGCGATGCTAGGCGAAGGCCGCCCGGCGTGCAAGACAACCGTGCAAGACAACCGCGCGCGGCAAGCGCGCAAGACAGGCGTGCAAGTCAGGCGCCGCCGCCCTACAATCGCCACGCCCACCCTTGAAGATGACGGCAAATTTACACATGATGTGCAGGATCGCCGCGACGATCGTCTTCCAGGGGTTTTCGACCGACATGACCGACCAGTTCCGCTTCGGGCGGCCCTATGATTTCCATGAACTGGTGGCCGATGGCATCGTCCACGGCATCGGCGTGGTCTTCGCGCTGATCGGCGCCACCGCGCTGATCTTCTATGCCACCGTCTGGACGAGCTATGCCGAAATGGCCGCCGCCTGGATCTACGGCCTCGGCCTCGTCATCGCGCTGGCCGTCTCGTTCACCTACAATATGTGGCCGCATTCGCGCACCAAGTGGATCCTGCGCCGCTTCGACCATTCGGCGATCTTCGTGCTGATCGCCGCCACCTACACGCCCTTCCTGGTCAAGGGCGCGCATGACTGGACGATCTTGGCGCTTCTGATCGGCATCTGGGTCACCGCCGCCGTCGGCATCACGCTCAAATGCCGCTATCCCGGCCGCTACGACCGGCTGGCCATCCTGCTCTATCTCGCCATGGGCTGGAGCGGCGCGCTGGCGCTCGGGCCGATCTCGCAGACCCTGCCGAGCATTACATTGCTTCTGATCATCGTCGGTGGCTGCATCTATTCGGCCGGCGTGGTCTTTCATGTCTGGGAACGCCTGCGTTTCCAGAACGCCATCTGGCACGGCTTCGTCGTCACCGCTGCCGCCGTACACTATTCCGCCGTCGTCACCGCCATCGGCCACTGAACGGCGCCTTTCCCGGGACGCGGCCTCAGCCGGCCTTTGCGAGCACCACCGCATAGCGGCAGGGCCTGTCGCTCTCGTTCCTGAAACAGCAGTCGGTCGGCGGCCCCAGCGCCAGGCAGTCGCCGTCGGCGAGCTGATGGATGGTCTCGCCCTCGACGAAGGTGAGGGCGCCCTCGATCACCCAGACGAGCTGGCGCAGGAAGGCGAAGGCGGCCGCGCCATAGGGCACCTCCGCCCCCGGCGGCAGCTCGACCTCGACGATCTCGAGCGGCAGGTCGATGATGGGCGAGACATGGCGTCGCCGGTAGCCGGTCGCCGGATCGGTCCAGACCGGCTGCTCGCCGCGCCGCAGCAGGCGCCGTCCGGAGGCTTCCGCCCGGGCGACGAGCGTCGAAACGCTGAGCGACAGCGCGCCGGCGAGCTTGCCGAGAAGGGCGGCCGTCGGGCTGCTCTCGCCGCGCTCCACCTTGTGGATCATCGCCCGGGAGACGTCGGCGCGTTCGGCGAGCTCGGAGAGCGACCAGCCGCGCGCCAGCCGCTCCGCACGGATTCTCTCCCCTAGACAGTGATCGAGATTGTCTGATATGTTCGACATAGAGTTTACTATATTGGACAGTTGACCATGACGCAACCGATTCTGATCCGCGACGCGACCGAGGCCGACCTCGCCGCGATCCGCGACATCTACAACCACGCCGTCGAGCATACGACAGCGATCTGGAACGAGGTGCTGATCGACGTCGACAACCGCCGCGCCTGGCTGGAACTGCGCCGCGCCAAGGGCTTTCCGGTGCTGGTGGCGGAGCGCGCCGGCACGGTGGCGGGCTATGCCTCCTATGGCGACTGGCGCGCCTTCGACGGCTATCGCCATACGGTCGAGCATTCCGTCTATGTCGACAAGGATTGCCGCGGCGCGGGCATCGGCAGGCTGTTGATGCAGGCGCTGATCGACCATGCGCGCGGCAACGACAAGCATGTGATGATTGCCGCGATCGAGGCCAAGAACCAGCCGTCGATCGCGCTGCACGAGCGCCTCGGCTTCCGCCTGGTCGGCATCCACCAGGAGGTCGGCATCAAGTTCGGGCGCTGGCTCGATCTGGCGATGATGGAATTGAAGCTCTGAGGCCGTCTAAGCCGGCGGTTTCCGGCGGGTCGTCATGGCGGCGCAGCGCGGGAGGCTTTCCCTTGTTTCTCCGGTGATGGATCGGCGCCAGCACCAGCACCGCCGGCAATGTGGCGGGCCACAGCATGCAGGCGATTAACCCGACGATCCGTCCGCCGTCCCAGCGGTTGCCGTCGGCCATGCCCTCGACGAAGCTCGCCCCCATGAAGAGGGAAGCAGGCAAGAGCCAGAGCGCAAGCAGCAAAAGGACCATGTGCAAACCGAGGGGCCAAACGAATCAAATCGTTTTAACTTTAGCCCACGCCGGGCGGGTCTTCATAACCCCGACTTTTCGCAGGGTCCGGGCGCCGCGTGCCGGCGCTCGCAGGTTCGGCCCGTTGCCTCACTCGAAGTAGTCCAGTTCGGGTCGCGGCTGCTCCGCGCATTCCTCCAGTGCCGCCGCGACGAAATCCGCGTCCAGCGGGCCGGAAACCTCCCTCAACCAATCCCATTCCATGGCCAGTTGTCTCTCCCTCAGATCGCCTCGACAGCCTTCCGGAGCATGTCGCGCACCTCGCCGGCCACCAATGTCAGTCGATCGTTCGGGATGGCCTCCATCGAGGCCTGCGGGTCGATGGCGCTGACCATGACGGAATGGCCGCCGGTCCGGCGCACGATGACGTTGCAGGGCAGCATGGCGCCCACCTTCGGCTCGATGCCGATCGCCTGATGCGCCATTTTCGGGTTGCAGGCGCCGAGGATCAGGTAGTCGTCGATATCCTGGTCGATCTTCTTCTTCAGCGTCGCCTTGACGTCGATCTCGGTCAAGACGCCGAAACCGTTGGCGGCGAGTGCTGCGCGGGTTCTCTCGACAACGCTGTCGAAATCCGTGCCCTCGAACGTCCTGTCGATCGTGTAGCTCATGTCCCGTTCTCCTGTTTTCGCGGCCGCCCTGCGTTCGCTCGGTACCCTGCCGCAAGGCTGTGCGGTCCGTCCCTCCAGTGGATACGCCAATCCCGGCTTCCGTATGGCGCGGTCCGGATCGTCGGGAACATGCGCGGCCGCAGTGGCGCCTGCGGCAGACAGGCCCCTCGAGGGCCCGTCCCCACGCGGCTGGCATCTCACTCGATCCGCGTGCGCACCATCTCGCCGCGAATGGTGATCGCCGGTTTTGCCCCCGGCGTGTTGGGCAGCGCGCTGTCGACATAGGAGGCGACCGCCTCGACCAGGTAGCTGACCGGTGTGGGCACGAGGAACTTGACCGAGGCGTCGAGCATCTTGCCGGCGATGGCGATGGTCTCGTCCTGCATCACCCGGTCATAGGTGAGGCGGGCGCGAAGCGCCGCGCCCGAAATCGAGACGTCCGTCGCATGGCCCTCGAAGGAAAGGTCGCCGGCATCACTGCGGATGTCGACCACCGAGAAGTCGCCGGCGAGCCGGGCGCGCGCCGCCTTTTGGTCGATGATCACGGCGGCCTCGGGCTTCAGGTTGGCGGAAATCTCCATGGTGCAGTCCGACCAGTCGAAGAAGCGTGCGGCCCGGCCGACGTCGACGATCAGCGTATCGCCGTCGATGCGCATGCTGCCCTGGGCCGGGCAGCCGCCGGAGAACCATCCGGAATGCCACACCGCACCCCAGCCGCGCCGCTCGCCCTTCATCTCTGCCACCAGCGGCGCGTCGGCCCGGGCGGTGATGACGATGTCGCTTGCGGCTCCCTCGACCCTTATCCTGGCGACATGGCTCAAATCGAGCGGACCCGCCACGCTGTCGCGGGTGGCGACGAAGGCGACGGCGGCGTCGAGTAAGCCGAGCGCCAGAATGGTGCCGGCGATGGAAAGAAGGATAGTGCGGGTCTTCATGGGGATGCTCCAGGTGTTGGATGACGATGGCGCAATCCAGCACCGGCATACGGTTACCCGCGACCTTGAACGCGTTTCAGGTCGACCTCGAACGCGCTTGCGGTCATGGTGGCGCAAAGCCCTCACCAGTCCCTTGTCAAAAAAATCCGCCCATGATCTTCATTCCGCTGTCCTTCGCCGTATCGCTGTTTCTCGTCGCCTTCCTGCTGCGGCTCCTGCTCCAGGGGCGCGAGAGCCTCATGCGCAACCACTTGTTCGTCCTGCTGATCGGCCTCTATGCGGTTCAGACCACGCTGGTCGGCCTGCGCTGGGGCTATGGCCTGACGGCGGTGCTTCCGCTGCTGTCGCTGCTGGCGACCGCCATCCCGCCGCTGACCTATCTCGCCTTTCGCGACCTCGCCCGCGAGGACGGCGTCGGGCTGTCGCTCAGCGACTGGCCGCATCTTCTGCCGACCGCCGCCATCGTCGTCCTGCATTTCGTCTGGCGCGATCCGATCGACCTGCTGATCATCGCCGAATTTCTGGCCTATGGATTGCGGCTGCTTTGGCTTGCCCGGCTGGGGCCGGACGGTCTGGTCGCCGCGCGCCTCGACGGCACGCTGCGGTCCCACCGCTCGCTGTTGCTCGCGGCTCTCGCCCTCGTCGCCTCGGCCTTCACCGATATTGCCATCAGCCTCGATCTGCTGTGGGGCGAGGGGCGCCATTCGGCGCTGATGGTCTCGGCCGCGACCACCGCCATCCTGCTGCTGCTCGGCATTGCCGCCGTGGTGGCCGGCGCCGAGGAAGGCGACGGGGAAGGGGATGGGGTCGGGGAAAAGGAAGAGGAAGAGGTTGGGGAAGAGAACGCGCGTGCATCGGTCGACGCGTCGGCCTCACGCCTGCCGCAAGCCTTGTCGGGTGAGCACGAGGCGGTGGCGACAAGCCTCGACCGGCTGATGGCCGAGCGCCGGCTCTATGGCGATACCGGCCTCAACCTCGGCAAGCTGGCGCGGCGCATGGGCCTGCCGGCGCGCACCGTTTCGCAGGCGGTCAACCGCGTACACCGCATGAGCGTCTCGCAATATGTCAACAATTTCCGCGTGGCCGATGCCTGCCGGCTGCTGGCGGAAACCGACATGCCGGTGACCCGCATCGTGTTCGAGGCGGGCTTCATGACCAAGTCCAACTTCAACCGCGAATTCCTGCGGGTGACGGGATCAAGCCCGACCGCCTTCAGGGCGATGCACGGCGCGACCGCGTCAATGATCGAGCCGGCAGGCTGAGGGCCTGCCGACCTTCCTGGCATTGTTTCGGGCTGGATCGCCTCAAGCCGCCTGGATCTCGTCCGTCACCACCTCGAAACGGGCCAGAAGCGCCGGCCCGAACGCGGTCGACAGCGCCACATCGGTGGCGTCGCGGCCGGTCGCCATCAGGATGCGGCCGATGCGCGCCCTGTTGTGGCGGGCGTCGACAGTGTGCCAGTGGCCGCCGAGATAGACCTGCATCCAGGCGCTGAAATCCATCGGATTGCCGTCGGGCGGCACGCCGATATCGCCGAGATAGCCGGTGCAATAGCGCGCCGGGATGTTCATGCAGCGGCAGAGCGTGATGGCGAGATGGGCAAAGTCGCGGCAGACCCCGGTGCGGGCGATGAAGCCGTCATGGGCGGAGCGCGTCGAATCCGCCTTCATGTAGTCGAACTTGATGTGGTTGTGGACGAAGGTGAGGATCGCCTGCACCCGCGGCCAGCCGAGCGGTGTATCGGAAAAGGTCGCCCAGGCGAAATCGGCCAACCGGTCGGTGTCGCAGTAGCGGCTGCCGAGCAGGAAGACCAGGACGTCGTTCGGCAGGTCCCTGATGTCGTGCTGGAAGGCACCCTCCGGCAGCACGTCGGGCTGGCCGTTGTCGTAGATCTCGAACTGCGTGGAAATCGTGGTGAGCCCGGCCGGCGCGGTGATCCGGCTGCAGGCATTGCCGAAGCCGTCGATATAGTCGCGCGCCTCGATCGGCCGGTCGAAGCTCAGCACCTGCTCGGTCAGAAGGTCAGGCCGGCGCGACGGGTGGATGTTGAGAACGAGCAGCATCGCGGTATCGCGCTCGCATTGATAGCCAATCTGGAAGCCGGCACGTATCTTCATCTTTGATCCTTCGGAGGAAAGCCTCTTCGCCGGGGCGCCGGCATCGGGTGAACGCACTGGAGCCATGGGTGTTCCGGGGCCGCCGCTCAGGGCGGCATTTCCCCGGTTGCGTCGGATGTGACGTTGACCTGTACGGTCAGCGACTTGAAATCGGAGGCGCGGCCATCATAGCTGCCGGATAGCGGCACCGCCTGGCGCGGGTCGCGCGCCACGCCCACCCGGATCAGGTCGCGATTGCCGACGATGCCGTTGGTCGGGTCGAATTCCACCCAGCCGGCGCCCGGCACATAGATCTGGCACCAGGCATGGGTCGAGCCGCCGCCGAGTGTCGTCGAGCCGTCCCGGTCGGGCACGTAGATGTAGCCGGTGACGAAGCGGGCGGCGAGGCCGAGCGACCGGGCCGCCTCCATCATCAGAAGGGCAAAATCCCGGCAGGTCCCGCTTTTCAGTTCGAGCGTCTCTAGCGGCGTCTGCACGCCGTGTTCGGAGCGGCGCACATAGGCGAAGCTGTCGTGGATCATGTAGCACAGGCTCATCAGCATGCTGCTGGTCCGCGTCGGCCGGCCGCTGTGCAGGAACTGCCGGGCGAAGGCCCCGACGACATCGTTCGGATCGGGGTAGTGCCGGGCAATGGTCGGTGCCAGATCCGGCAGTTCCTCGCCGTCATAGGCGAACGGGTAGTCGACCGCCGTGTTGTCGATGGGAAAATCAAGCGCCGCATGCGGCGTGTGGTCGAGCCGGATATTGCTTTCGAAGCGCAGCGTGCGGGTCGGCTTGGTAAAGCTCAGCAGTGCGACGCAATTGCCGAAGGGGTCGTGGATCCAGCGGGTCTGGTCATGCGGCGGCTCGACCACGAGGCTGACATTGAGCAGCGTCTGGTCGAAACTGTCGCGTGGACGGAACATCATCCGGTGCTCGCCGAGCTTCACAGGCCGCTTGTACTGATAGTCCGTGATGTGGCGAACCGAGAATATGGTCACGATGTTTCCCGCCCCCGGCAAGCGAGGGAATGTCTCCCGCACTCGGACCAAACCTCACCGGAGGGATCGGTTGGCCGAGTGCAGGATTGGATTGGGATCAGAGCCGGCCGGTGAGAACCAGAACCAGAAGGACGATCAGCACGACGCCGAGCACGCCGACGCCGCCATGGCCGAAGCCGTAGCCATAGCCGCCGAAGCGACCGCTAAAGCCACCCAGCAGGGCAATGATGAGAATGATGACGAGAATTGTTCCGAGCGACATGCACTTGATCTCCGTTGCTATTCGCAAAGACCTGAGCATTGACGCAGCAGGCCAAGAGTTTGATCGATGACGGCACGGCGGGGAGGCCAAGATCGGCTTCCGAACCCATTAACTACAGGGGCGCGGTGTCTTTGTACAGTTGTCGAAGCGATTCAGCGTGCAACGAAAGGGCGAAAGACCGGCCCTTGAAGCCCTGGGCTCGATCGTCGCGACAAAGCCGAGCCGGCGGTGCGCATTGCACGCACCGCCGATTCTCCCTAGTCTCGGCCCCCTGTTCGGGAGGATGCCATCATGGCGCAATCGCATACCCATCTCTGGCCCGGCGTGCCGCTGGCGCTCGGATCCGCCATACTCTTCGGGCTTTCCGCGCCGCTGTCGAAACTGCTGATCGGCGCGATCGATCCCTGGCTTCTGGCCGGCATCCTCTATCTGGGTGCGGGGGCGGGGCTCGGATTGCTCCATGCGGGCCGCGCCGTGCTCGGCCTGCCCAACACGGAAGCGCCGCTGAAGCGGGCTGATCTGCCCTGGCTTGCCGCCGTCGTTGCCTTCGGCGGCGTGCTCGGCCCCCTCTTCCTCATGCTCGGCCTGTCGCTGACTTCCGCCTCGTCCGCCTCGCTGCTGCTCAATCTCGAGGGGCTGGCCACCATGGCGATCGCCTGGCTGGTCTTTCGCGAAAACGTCGACCGGCGCCTGTTGCTCGGCGCCGCCGCGATCCTGGCCGGCGCCGTCCTGTTGTCGTGGAACGGCGCGGGCCTCAGCCTCGACGCGGGCGGTCTCTTCGTCGCCGCCGCCTGCCTCTGCTGGGGCATCGACAACAACCTGACCCGCAAGCTCTCCTCTGCCGATCCGGTGCAGATCGCCATGATCAAGGGCCTTGTCGCCGGCTGCACCAATCTGGCGCTGGCGCTCGCCTTCGGCGCCGCCTGGCCGGGCGCCGCCCTTGTCGGCTCAGGCGCCGTCGTCGGCTTCCTCGGCATCGGCGTCAGCCTGGTGATGTTCATGCTGGGGCTTCGTCATCTCGGCACGGCCCGCACCGGGGCCTACTTCTCGCTCGCCCCGTTCATCGGCGCGGTGCTGGCCGTGGTGATCTTCGGCGAGGCGGTGACGCTGCAGCTGGTTCTTTCCGGCCTCTTGATGGCGCTCGGCCTCTGGCTGCATCTGAGCGAACGCCACGAGCACGAGCACAGCCACGGCGTGCTGGAACACGACCACGTCCATGTGCATGACGAGCACCACCGGCACGGCCACGACGGTCCGGTCACCGAGCCGCATTCCCACTGGCACCGCCACGAGCCCTTGAGCCACAAGCACCCGCACTATCCCGACCTGCACCACGGCCACAGCCACGGGTGACGGGTCGCGGAGACCACAGCCACGGCCCTTCGATGACTCAGGAGGGCAAAAGGGGAACGCCACCCGGAAAGCGACGGGGCAGGCGCAGGGCCGAGGATGGTTTCGGGAGGAGGCCGGAGGCCTCAGCCGCCGATGAACTGGAAATAGGCCCAGGCGGCAGCGAAGGCGGCAACCACGCCGAGCACGATCAGCGCGGTGCGCAGCCCCGGATTCGGCTTCTTCGGCTCGGGCGCCTTCGGCGGCTTCTTGAATTCGACGACATTGCTCATGGGGCCGCTCCTGATCGATTTTTCCGACCTTATAGTCGAGGAGGTTGAGAAAGTCCTGATGGAGGCGAAAGGTTCGCCTTCGGTTTTTCTCCGTGGACAGGTCCGGTTGTTCACCCGGCCCTGAGGTGACACCGACTCTGATATGACCCGGGCGCCGAGGTGCGACCGGCGATCGCGTTTTCGCCCCTTGCAATAGGACGGCCCGGATGCTCCCTTGCGGGTTGCAAGGGGAGCCTCATGGACAGACAGATCAAGCCGAAGCCGCAACTGGGCGCCAGTTTCTATCGCCTGTGGCTATCGAGCGGCCTGGCCAATCTCGCCGATGGCGTCGGGGTGGTCGCCTGGCCCTGGCTTGCATCGCTGATCACCCGCGATCCCTTGGCGATCGCCGTGGTCGCCGCGGCGCAGAAGCTTCCCTGGTTCCTCTTCGCGCTTCCCTCCGGCGTGATCACCGACCGGCTCGACCGTCGAAGGCTGGTGGTCGCCATGGACCTCGTGCGTTTCGTCGTTCTGGCAGCCCTCGCATCGGCGCTGTTGATCCCCGGCCTCCTGCCGCAGAGCCCGGATCCTGATTTTCCGACGGCGCCGCTCTACTGGCTGCTTCTTTCAGCCGCGGCAATGGTCGGTTTCGCCGAGGTGCTGCGCGACAACTCCGCCGTGACGCTGTTGCCGTCGATCGTGCCGCATGACCGGCTGGAGGCCGCCAACGGCCGCATGGGCAGCCTTGAAGTGTTGATGAACATGATGGTAGGGCCGCCGCTTGCCGGCCTGCTGATCGGGCTCGCCCTGCCTCTGGCTTTCGGCCTCTACGGGCTTGCCTTTGCTTTTGCCGGTCTGCTGGTCCTGTCCATTCCCGGCAGCTTCCGCGCCGAGCGGGCCGTGCCGCGCCATTGGGTCGCCGAGCTGCGGGAAGGGGCTGCCTATCTTTTCCGCCAACCGCTGCTGCGCGACCTGGCGATCGGCCTCGGGGCCTTCAATGCGGTGGAAAGCATGCTGCTGATCGCCCTGGTGCTCTATGCCCAGGAGGTGATCGGCCTCAATTCCGCGCAATACGGCCTCTTGCTGACGGGTGCCGCGGCCGGCGGCCTGCTCGGCGGTCTGTTCGGCGAGTGGTTCATTCGCCGGCTCGGTCAGTCCGCCTGCCTGAAACTCGCCATCGCCGCCTGCCTGCTGATGGCCGTCGTGCCGCTTGTGGCTCCGTCCGCCGTTGCCGTCTGGGTGGCCCTGGTGGTGGCAAACCTGACCGGCATGCTCTGGAACATCATCACCGTATCACTGCGCCAGCGCATGATCCCGCCGCATCTGCTCGGCCGGGTCAACAGCGTCTACCGCTTCTTCGGCCTGGGCCTCATGCCGCTCGGCGTCGTCCTGTCCGGCCTCAGCGTCGCTGCCGCGGAGAGTTTCATGCCGCGCCGAGAGGCGCTGGCCGCACCCTTCGCCTTGGGCGCAGTGCTCTCATTGCTGCTGCTCATCGGCATCTGGACGCGCGTCTCGCCAAAGGCGTTGAGGAATGTCAGTGCCGCATGACGACGGATTGTCCACTCGTGTCGGGGTGCTTTACATCCTGCGCGCCCCCCAATTTGCCCCTCACCCTGACCCTCTCCCCGTGGACGGGGAGAGGGGAGGCCCCGGTGGTGCCCCTGGTCCTTCTCCCCGCCTGCGGGGAGAAGGTGCCGGCAGGCGGATGAGGGGCCGTTCCCTCCAAAGATCAAGCCGAGGCCGAAGCCCTCACTCCACCCGTTCGAACACCATCGAATGGCCGTTGATGCAGTAGCGCAGGCCGGTCGGCTTCGGGCCGTCGGGGAAAACGTGGCCGAGATGGCCGCCGCAATTGGCGCAGCGGATTTCCGTGCGGACCATGCCGAGCGAGGCGTCGCGGTGCTCGGTCACGGCGCCGGGCGTCACCGGCTCGAAATAGCTCGGCCAGCCGCAGCCGGCGTCGAACTTGGTGTCGGAATAGAACAGCGGCGTTTCGCAGGCGGCACAGCGATAGAGGCCCTTTTCAAAATTGTCCCAATAGGGGCCGGTGAACGGCCGCTCGGTGCCGTGCTCGCGCAGGATGCGGTACTGTTCCGCCGTCAGCTGCTCGCGCCACTCGGCATCGGTCTTCTCGATCTTGGCTCCGGCGGTCCCGGACATGGTCGTATCGGTCATCATGGTCACTCCGATTGTCTCAGGACCTTAGATAGGGTGGCGAGTGCCGCACGGCAATTGCCAGCCCGCGGCAGGATGCGCGTCAAGTCCTCGCCCGCTCCCGGCAAGCACCATCGGACCGATGGTGGAAACGGCTAAAACAACCGCCGCGAAGATGCGGCGCAGGCAGGGGCGGGCAGGGCGTCCCTGCCAGTCCAAAGCACTGGAAAGCGTTGACAAACGCCGATGTGAACACGCTCTTTTCCGTTTTTCCTTGAGACAAAGTGCGCTTTGTCCTAACACCAAGCGCACTTTCCGCCTCGTCCTGACGAGCGGTAGAATACTGCGCTCACAAGGATACGGAATGTTGGTAGACGTCGCTGCTGTGACATTGATGGCCATGCTCCTGCCCTTTGCCGGCGCGCTTCTCGCTCCCTTCCTGACCGCACGCCTCGGCGCCAATGCCGCCTGGATCCTGGCCCTCGTCCCGGCCTTCGCCTTTGCCCATTTCGCCGGCTTCCTGCCGGAGATTGCTGCCGGCGAAGTCGTCACCGGCGGCTATGCCTGGGTGCCGAGCTTCAACCTCTCCTTCTCCTGGTTCCTCGACGGCCTGTCGCTCACCTTCGCGCTGCTGATCACCGGCATCGGCACGCTGATCGTGCTCTATTCGGGCGGCTACATGAAGGGCCATGCCCAGCAGGGCCGGTTCTTCTCCTTCATCCTGATGTTCATGGGCTCGATGCTCGGCGTCGTGGTGTCCGACAGCTTCCTGATGCTTTTCGTCTTCTGGGAGCTGACCTCGATCACCTCCTTCCTGCTGATCGGCTTCGACCATGCGCGCGAAGCCTCGCGCCGCGCAGCGCTGCAGGCCCTGGTCGTCACCGGCGGGGGAGGGTTGCTTTTGCTCGCCGGCCTGATCTTCATCTGGAACATGACGGGCCTGACCCAGCTGTCGCTGCTTTTGCATTCCGGCGAACTGCTGCGCGAGAGCCCCTTCTATACAGCCGCGCTCTTCCTCGTGCTCGGCGGCGCCTTCACCAAGTCGGCGCAGTTCCCCTTCCATTTCTGGCTGCCCAACGCCATGGAGGCGCCGACCCCGGTCTCGGCCTATCTCCACTCGGCCACCATGGTGAAGGCCGGCGTCTATCTGCTGATGCGGCTCAATCCGGTGATGGGAGACACGCCCGCCTGGGAAATCCTGCTGCCCTTTTTCGGCGGCATCACCCTGATCGTCGGCGCCGTTCTTGCCATCCGCCAGACCGACCTCAAGCTGATGCTCGCCTATACGACGGTCGCCTCGCTCGGGCTGCTGGTCATGCTGACGGGCTTCGGCTCGCCCTACGCCATCGAGGCGGCGGTGCTCTATCTGGTCGCCCATTCGCTGTTCAAGGGCGCGCTGTTCATGGTCGCCGGCATCATCGACCACGAAGCCGGCACGAGGGACGTAACCAAGCTTGGCGGCCTGCGTTCGGCCATGCCGATCACCTTCCTTGCCGCGCTCTTCGCCGCAATCTCCATGGCCGGCCTGCCGCCCTTTTTCGGCTTCCTCGCCAAGGAGGAAATCTATGCGGCACTCGCCGGCCCCGACCCGCGCTCGGTCGTCTTCACCATCGTCGCCATCGTCGGCAATGCGCTGATGTTCGTCATCGCCTTTGCCGTGGCGCTGAAACCCTTCCTCGGGGCCAAGGTCGAGACGCCGAAACACGCCCATGAGGGTCCGGTCCTGCTCTGGCTCGGGCCGCTGGTGCTGTCGCTTCTCGGCCTTGCCGCCGCACTCTTCTCGCCGGTCGCCCATGCCTATGTCACCTCGCCGATGGCCAGCGCCGTTGCCGGCGAGACCGAGACCGTGACGATCAGCCTCGTGCCGCATATCGGCCTGCCGCTCGCCCTTTCGGGGCTGACGGTGGTGCTCGGCATCCTCGTCTTCCTCGGTCTCGACCGCGCCCGCGCCACCGTGACCCGCCTGCTCGATGCGCTGGGCCCCGGTCCCGATCGCGGCTTCGACCATGTCATCGCCGGGCTGGTGCGCCTGTCCTGGCGCGTGACGAAGGTGATCCAGAACGGCCGGCTCGAGGTCTATGTGACGGTCACCTTCCTGCTGCTCGCCTTCGTGCTGCTGGTGCCGCCGGTGCTCAACGGCGAACTGCCCGAAATGCCGGCCTGGCCGTCCGACGTGCGTTTCCACGAACTGGCCTTCTTCGTCATCGCCGTGGTCGGGCTGATCGCCGTGCTGGCCGCCCGGGACCGCCTGACGGCCATCGTCTCGCTCGGCATCCAGGGCTTTGCCGTCGCCGTCATCTTCCTGCTGTTCGGCGCGCCGGACCTGTCGTTCACCCAGTTCATGGTCGAGACGCTGTCGGTCGTGATCCTGGCGCTGGTGATGACGCGGCTCCGCCTCTCGCCGAGTGACCACCGCACTTTCGGCGAGTTCCTGCTCGACGCGACGATCGCCATTGCCGGCGGCCTCGGCTTCGCGCTGCTGCTGCTCAAGTCCACCCAGGCGCCGTTCAGCACCACGCTCACCGACTTCTTCAACGCCTATTCCAAGGTCATCGCCCACGGCGCCAATGTGGTGAACGTCATCATCGTCGATTTCCGCGGCACGGATACGCTGGGCGAAATCTCGGTGGTGATGATCACCGGCCTCGCCATCTTGGCGCTGATCCGCATCCGGGTGACGGGGGCAAAGCCATGAGTGTTGCAGGCCTTTCCCGCAAAGCGTCGCCGCCGACCGGCGACGCCCTGCCGCTCCGCCCCCCTCTGCCCTGCCGGGCATCTCCCCCTCAAGGGGGGAGATCGACGCGAGGCGTAGCCGTGCGCCGATCAAACCTGCCATTTGGCGGACGAGGCGTTCTGCTAGGATTAGCAAAAGGTGGATGGACACGATCGGCCACCCCGGATCGATCTCCCCCCGTGTGGGGGAGATGCCCGGCAGGGCAGAGGGGGGCGAGCTTGCTCGGCGCCTCCATTTTGAAAGCGAGGCGCCGATGAACACGCTGATCTTCCGCACGGTCGCGCCCTTTCTCACCGCGCTGATGCTGCTGTTTTCGATCTTCGTTCTGCTGCGCGGCCATAACGAGCCGGGCGGCGGCTTCATCGGCGGGCTGATCGCCGCCTCGGCCTTCGCCATCTACGGCATCGCCTTCGGGGTCCAGGCCGTGCGCCGGGCGCTGTGGTTCCATCCGATGTCGATCGCCGGCGCCGGCCTCCTGCTCGCCACCCTGTCCGGCCTGCTGTCGGCGATCTTCGGACTGCCCTTCATGACCGGGCTTTGGGTCTATCCCGAGTTCTTCGGCGTCGAGGTGCCGCTCGCCACCGTCATGTCCTTCGACGTCGGCGTCTATCTCGTCGTCGTCGGCGCCATCACCTCGATCGCGCTCGCGCTCGAAGAAAGGGAGAGCGACTGATGGAAGCGCTGTTTTCCGGCCTCGTCGGCATCTTCTTCGCCGCCGCCCTCTATCTGATGATGTCGAAACACATCGTCCGCGTGCTGCTCGGCGTCGTCATCCTCGGCAATGCCGTCAACCTCCTGCTGTTCACCTCCGGCCGCCTGACGCGCGAGGTCCCGCCGATCATCGCCGCGGGCTCGGATACGCTGTCCGCCGGTGCCGCCAATCCGCTGCCGCAGGCCCTCATCCTCACCGCCATCGTCATCTCCTTCTCCTTCTTCTGCTTCCTGCTGGTGCTCACCTACCGCGCCTACCAGGACCTCGGCACCGACGACACCGGCGAGATGCGCGTCGCCGAACCGAAGGGCGAGCCGCTGCCGCCGATGGGATATTGAGCGCATGATGATGGATCTTGCGAAACTGCCGCGTCGCTTCGCTTCTGCCTCTGTGGTGGGCACCCCCCTCTGGCCCGCCGGCCATCTCCCCCTCAAGGGGGGAGATCGGCAAGACGCACCGGCGCCATGCCTCCTGACAGGGTATCCCGTGATCAATGGCGCAATCGTGTTCCTGGGGCAGGGCGACCGCCGCCATCGGATCTCCCCCCTTGAGGGGGAGATGGCCGGCAGGCCAGAGGGGGGTATCCGCTAGTGGCAACCTCTTCCCCCATCGACCTTTCCCTTGCCCTCGTCATGGGGCCGTCCTCGGCGGCACAGTGGCTGACCATCCTGCCGGTGGCGATCGGGCTTGGTTGCGGTGCCGTGCTGATGATGCTGCGCCATTCGACGAAGGCCCATCCGTTCATCGCCATTCCGGGCCTTGCCCTGATGGTGCTGGTCGATGCGCTGCTGCTCGCCCATGTGGCCATGCAAGGCCCGGTGACCATGATGATGGGCCGCTGGCTGCCGCCCTTCGGCATCGCCTTTACCGTCGACCTCACCGGCGCGCTGCTGGCGCTCGCCGCCGCCATCGTCGCGCTCGCCGGCAGCATCTATGCGCTCGGCGACATCAGCCAGAGCGGTCGCCGCTATGGCTTCTATCCCTTCCTCATGGTGCTGATGGCCGGCGTCTCGGGCGCCTTCCTCACCGGCGACATCTTCAACCTCTATGTCTGGTTCGAGGTTCTCCTGATCTCGTCCTTCGGCCTGTTGATCCTCGGCTCCGAGCGCGAACAGATCGACGGGGCGCTGAAATATGCCGTGCTCAACCTGATCGGCACGACGCTCTTCCTCGTCGCCGTCGGCTATCTTTATGCCATCTTCGGCACGCTCAACATGGCCGACATCGCCACCAAGGCCGGTGAACTGCGCGAGACCGCCCCGCTGATGACGCTGGGCGCGCTCTTCGTCTTCGCCTTCGGCATGAAGGCCGCCGCCTTCCCGGTCAATTTCTGGCTTCCGGCCTCCTACCACACGCCGCGCATCGTCGTCTCCGCCCTGTTCGCCGGCCTGCTGACCAAGGTCGGCGTCTATGCCCTGTTGCGGGTCATGGTCATGCTGCTGCCGGTCGAGCGCGAAGCCTTGAGCCTCGTCATCGCCATTGCCGCGGCGCTGACCATGGTCCTCGGCGCCATGGGCGCGCTTGCCCAGTCCGACATCCGCCGCTTCCTCGGCTTCGTCGTCGTCTCCGGCATCGGCTACATGCTGGCGGGTGCGGCGATCGCCGGAACGGCGGGGCTTTCGGCAGCGATCTTCTATGCCCTGCATTCGATCGTGCTGATGACCGCGCTCTATCTTCTGGCGGGCGAGGCGGCGCGCCGCGGCGGCTCCTATCGCCTCGAAAGCCTGTCGGGCCTCTGGGCGGCCGCTCCCGCCTTTGCCGGCCTGTCGCTCGCCCTGTTCTTCGCCGGCTCGGGCCTGCCGCCGTTTTCCGGCTTCTGGCCCAAGGCCATGCTGGTCAAGGCCTCGCTCGATATCGGCGCCTGGTGGCTGGCCGGCGCGATCCTTGTGTCCGGCTTCCTGACCACCATCGCCTTTGGCCGGCTCTTCCTGCTCGCCTACTGGCGTCCCGCGCCGGTGGTTGCCGGCAAGGGCGGCGAAACGACAACGGCACCGGCCGCGCCGCGCGCCAGTCGTTCCGCCATGCTGCCGATCCTGGCGCTGACCGTGCTGGTCGTCTGGTTCGGCCTCTTCCCCGAGCCGCTGATTGACCTCAGCCAGCGGGCGGCGATGGGGCTTGCCGATCCCGCCGCCTATCTGCAGTCCGTCTTTCCGGTGGGAGGCCAGCCATGATCCTCTATGCCATCAACCTGCTCATGGCGATCGTCTGGGCGGCGATCACCGGCAGCGCCTCGCTGCACAACCTGATCTTCGGCTTCGTTCTGTCGACGCTGACGCTCGGTCTGATCCGCGAACAGATCAACGGCACCGGCTATATCCGCCGGGTGATCCGCATCGCCGCGCTCGCCTGGCTGTTCTTCGTCGAACTGGCCAAATCGGCCTGTAAGGTCGCTATCATGGTGGTCAGCCCGAGGCTCGACATCAAGCCGGGCATCTTCGCCTTTCCGTTGACCGTCACGCGGGATTTCGAGATCACGCTGCTCGCCAATCTCATCACGCTCACCCCAGGCACCCTGTCGGTCGACGTCTCCGACGACAAGAAGACGCTCTACGTGCACGCCATCGACTGCGCCGACCCGAACGGCGCGCGCCGCGACATCGCCGAGGGCTTCGAGCGCAAGATCCGGGAGGCCTTCGCATGATCGCGCCGGAAGACATCATCCAGGCCGCCTGCAACTTCGCCCTCGTCGTGCTCGGCATCGCCTTCTTCCTCACCGTCTATCGCGTGGTGAAGGGGCCGACGCTGCCCGACCGGGTGCTGTCGCTCGACATGCTGGTCGGCATCGCTATCGGCTTCATCGCCGTCATCGCCATCCGCACCGGCTACACGCTCTATATCGACATCGCCATCTCGCTCGGCCTCGTCGGCTTTCTCGCGACCGTCGCCTTCGCCCGCTTCATCCTGGCGCGCGGCGTCGTCGGCGAGCGGCCGCTGGAAGACGGTCCGGTGCTGCGCACCGAGAAGAACAAGGTGAAGGGCGGCAAGAAGGCGAAGGCCGCAGCCGCTTTGCCGCAAGCCAAGAAGAAATCCAGCGGCTCGGCCGGGGGAGGGCGCAAGAAATGATCGCTTACGGCATTGCCCTGTTCACCGCGCTTATGATCGTCGGCGGCGCCCTGTTCGCGCTGATCGCCGCCATCGGCATCAACCGCCTGCCGGACCTCTATACCCGCATGCATGCCGCCTCCAAGGCCGGCACGGTCGGCTCCGGCCTCATGCTGCTCGCCGTCGGCTTCCATGCCGGCGACCTTGCCACCTTCAGCCGCGCGGTGGCGGGCTTCTTCTTCTTCATCCTGACGGCCCCGGTCTCGGCCCACCTGCTCGCCAAGGCGGCGCACCAGGTGGGTTACCGACTCGCGCCGGTCTCGGTTCTCGATGAATTGAAGGGCAAGGACGGTCCGGCGCCGTGAGTCGCCTTGTCAAGTACATCTGATCTGCTGGCCTTGATTTTTGGCAATCGTTCTTACTCTTCGCAGTTGCAGCAAGTCAAGAATCCTGTCTTGCTGTACTAAAGACGTGCCCGGCCCCCCATATTTGGTGAAAAATATTACGTGGATTTTCGACGGAATGATGATAACGAGTTGATAGAGCACTGATGCTGGAGACTTGGTTTCTCGTGCGCTCAAATCCCGATAGAAAGTTGTATCTGCAACTGTTTCAATGTCTCGGGTTTTGACCGGGAGGAAGCGGGAATACAGCATCTGCCGGAACAAATTCCAGAGCGTACTGCCGGGGTCTAGGGGTGGATCCCATGTCGGCGACGACAAGGCTGGCGCAAAGGCCTTTGTTCCTTGGCTTTTTCGATTGGTGCCGGCCGTTCAGCCGGTGCCTGGCAAGCACATTGGAACAGGAGTCCCGAAATGTCAGAAATCGTCAATGGCGCAGGCCATGATCTGCTGGTCGAATTGACCGCGGACATCGTCGCCGCTTATGTTAGCCATCATGTGGTGCCGGTCGGCGACCTCGCCGGTCTCATCTCCGACGTACACTCGGCCTTGAGCAACACCTCTTCGCCGGCCCCGGTCGTCTCCGTGGTGGAAAAGCAGAAGCCGGCCGTCGCCGTGCGCAAGTCCGTGCAGGACGATCACATCGTATGTCTCGAATGCGGCGGTTCCTTCAAGTCACTGAAGCGTCACCTGATGACCCATCACAATCTCGGCCCGGAAGAATACCGCGAAAAGTGGGACCTGCCGATGGATTACCCGATGGTCGCGCCGGCCTATGCCGAAGCACGCTCGCGCCTCGCCAAGGAAATGGGCCTCGGCCAGCGCCGCAAGCGCGGCAAGTGAACCACCCCTGACGCCGCGCGATCAAAGGCGCGACCTTCGTCAAACACGCAGAACCGGGCCTCGCGCCCGGTTTTTTTGTCGGTGAGCCTGTTACCCGACCGCGCCCGCCGGCGGCGCGACATCAGGGGCGATCCGTGATCTGCCTCACGGAATGAGGAAATAAATCCCATAAATATCTAGTGCAATATCGCGATAGCAAAACAAAAACAATCGCAGCGTCGAAAAGTTGCGCTTTCCAACGTCCCCGTCTTCTCGTTAGGGTGTATGAATTAATTCCTATTTATCGGGAGTGATCATATGCCAGTCGAGACAGCCAATTCCCCCGTTTCGGACGCTAGGCGCGCAGCACCCGGCCCCGCCGTCGCCCGTTCTTCGACCCCGTCCACGGGCCTTAGCGAACGCCGCATCGTCTGCATGGTGGTGCGCCAGCTGACCGCCGAGCTGCTGGGCGTCGTCGGCGATCGGGCCGAGGTGCGGCGGGCGCGCCGCCGCGCCAGCTGCCATGTGCGCCAGATATCCATGTATGTCTGCCATGTCGCGCTCTCCATGCCCTATGGCGAGATCGCCGAGGCCTTCGGCGTCGATCGCACCACGGTCAGCCACGCCTGCCACGTCGTCGAGGATCGCCGCGACGATGCCGGTTTCGATACCTTCGTCAGCACCGTCGAGCGGCTGGCCGAGGCGGTTTGCATGGTCGCCGGGAGGCAGGCATGAGGGCAAGGCGCGCTTCGCCTGCCGAGCGCCGGATGCTCTTGCGGCTCCTGCGGCTCGCCTTGCGCGGCCCGCTCGAGGTTTCGGCCGGTGCGGGCGGTGGCCTGTGCCTCAAGGGCGCCGGTGCCTCGATCGCCGATGTGCCGGCAAGCCTGCTGCGCGAGGCGGTGGCGCGCGGGCTGATCGTGCGCGACGGCCTGCGGATCAGGGCAGGCGAGGGGACGCGCACCTATCTGCGCCGCGCCATGGCCGAGCCGGGCGACGAGGCCTTCCTCGACCAGCATCGCGACATGGCGGTGGAGACGCTGGTGGAAGAGGGCGAGCGCCGCCCGGTGCGGCGCAACCTCACTGAGTCGCCGCTCTCCGGTCTTGCCCGGTTGAAGGACCGTTCGGGCGCCGCCTACTATGGCACTGAGGCAATTGCCGCCGGCGAGCGGCTCGCCGCCGACTTCGCCCGTGCCGGCCTTCAGCCGCGCATCACCGCCTCGTGGGAGCCAAGGCTTGCCGGCCGGGTAAAGGGCGCGCCACCCGCCTCGGTCGAGATCGCCGATTCGGCGCTCGGTGCCCGCGTCCGGGTCAATGCGGCGATCGCGGCGATGGGGCCGGAAAGCTCCGGCGTGGCCCTCGACGTCTGCTGTTTCATGAAGGGCCTGGAGACGGTCGAGCGCGAACGCCAATGGCCGGCCCGTTCCGCCAAGCTGATGCTGCGCACGGCGCTGATGGCGCTCGCCCGCCACTACGCCCCGCCGCCGCCCAATCAGGCCCGCCGCCGGCATCACTGGGGCACGGAAGACTTTCGCCCGGAGATGGGGTGAGGAGAATGTCCGCTGTCCCAGGGGTGGCTACCAGGGAACTCGCCGCCCGCTGTCCGTGAACCAGACCTTCACCCCCCTCTGCCCTCCTGAGTTCATCTTAGGGCGGGCATCTCCCCCTCAAGGGGGGAGATCGACCGTGGCCAGCCTGCTTGATCCCGATGCGAATTGGAACGTGGGGAAAGCGAGAAGGCGAGAAGGCGAGAAGGGTCAGTATCCGCAAATCCCGGTTCCTATCTGCGTCCACTGCCATTCGAGGGAACGCCAACGCTGCCCCGCGCTGATCTCCCCCCTTGAGGGGGAGATGCCCGGCAGGGCAGAGGGGGGTAACGCGGAAACGGCAGCAAAAGCGGGCACATGATGCGGGCGATGGCAGTCCGATCTCCCCCCTTGAGGGGGAGATGCCCGCCCTTCGATGAACTCAGGAGGGCAGAGGGGGTGTTGTTCCGCGCGAAGCGGGCGGAATCCGCACCCGTCTAGACCAGATGCCGTGCCGCTTCCTCGCGGATGCGCTGGATCATCGAGCGCAGGCCGTTGGCGCGCTGGGCGGAAAGATGCTCGATCAGGCCGAGCCGGGAAAACAGCTCGATGGCGTCGAAGGCGACGATGTCCGAGGCGCGCTTGCCGGAATAGGCGGCGAGCACGATCGCGACGAGCCCGCGCACGATATGGGCGTCCGAATCGCCGGTGAGGTCGATGATCGGGTCGGGACCCTCATGCGGATGGGTCGAAAGCCAGACCTGGCTGGCGCAGCCCTTGACCTTGTTCTCCGGCGTTCTCTCCGCCTCCGGCAGGTCGGGCAGCGCCTTGCCGAGCTCCATCACGTAGCGCATCCGGTCTTCCCAGTCGTCCAGGAAGGCAAAATCCTCGGTCATCTGCGCAAGCGTCGTCATGGGGCGTCTTATCCGGTTTCTGCAATCGCCCCCGGTATAGGCGATCCCGAAGGCCATTTGAACCTTTGACCGCGGCGAAAGTGCCGGGAAAAAAGAAAAGCCGCGAGGACAAGGGGTTCCTCGCGGCTCGGCAGTATGGCCGAAATTTCCTGTGGGACAGGCAGACAGGCAACCGAGCGCCGGGCCGCAGAGGCGGACAGATGAGCGCTCCGATGCAAGCGGTGGTCCGGGGCGGGCGTGGGGCCCCGGGAAATTCTTGTCGTGCCGCGCCGGGCCTTGTGGCTCAGGCGGGCGATGCCGGCGTCGGTCCTTTAGGACTTCGGCGGCGTATAGGGTTTTGGGCCGTTGCCGGTCTTCGGCTTGGGTTGCGGCACGACCGTGCCGGTGGTCACGACGTCGGTTGCGGGCTCGGCCTTTACCGGCATGGCATCCGCCGTCAGCGACGCTCGGGCGGGCTTGGTCTCGGCGACCGCCTTTTCGCCGTCGTCGGCAAACTGGCTGTCGAGGATCTGGTAGGCGACGAGCGCACCCTCGCGGGCCCGCTCTCCCAGCGCCTGGAAAGTCTCGGCGCCCTTTTCGCAGACGTCCGGCTTTTCGGTGCAGATGGCGGAGAGATACTGATAGGCATCCGTTGCCGCCGCGATCGCGTCGCCCATTTCAAGGCGCGGTCCGCCGGCGGTGTCTTCCTGAGGCTGGCTGCTGAAGAACGACAGCACCACCAGCGTCATCGAGCACCAGAAAGCTCCCTTGATCAGAAACCACATCGTCTTCACCAATCCCGTTTTGCCCGTCCCAATCCCGTTTTTCCGGTCATTGTCGGGTCGTGCCGGGTTGTCTCCCGGACTTGTGAGGGCAAGCTATCGGCGGGGTGCAAAGATCGCTTTGCAAAACCCGCTCGGATTTGTCTCAAATTTGAACGACCGGTCTGCTCACGGCCTCTTGTCCGGCATTTCCTTCAAACTTTACGGGCTGGCGTTAAGCATAATTGTGGCGGCGGCCCGGCAATCCACCGCTTCTTGGCCCGGGCCTTGGACACAAATCTTAACGCAATCGGGAAAACACAGACAAATCCGCCGCTTACGCCCCATTAACCACGTTCGAGAAAGCCCGGCCGAAGTGTCCCAAACTGGGCCCTGGAGCGCCTTTCCGGGGCTCCGGAAGGCCCTGCCTTATCTTTTCCTTAAGCGCATCGGCCCTAATGTCGGGCTCTCGAAAACGAACCGTTTCGCGGATTTTGGCGTGCAAGTATTGCGTAACATGGCTGACAGGGCGAAAGCGATTCTCGATCGCGCGGCCGACCGGTGCCTGGCGTCGAATGCGGGCGGAGAACCGGCCGATCCGCGCGAGATCGCGGTGCTGCGCCACCTCGCCGCCGGCTTTGCCGTGATGCTCTTGGCCGTTCCACTGACGCTCTCCTTCTATTATGGCCCGGCCGTGGCGCTGCCGCTCGGCTTTGCCGCCGTCGTCTCGCTCTTCCTGCTGTGCGCCGTGGCGCTGATCGCCCTTCGCCGCGCCACCTATCCGGCCGCCGCGGACAGCGATGCCGACACTGAAGTGCGCTCGACCTTCGACGTCTGCCCCGGCCTCATCCTCGGTCTCGACACGGCCGGCAATGTGCGCGAGGCCGGCGGCCGCGACCGCGACATGTTCCTGTCCTTCCTGCGCGAGCCTTTCGGCCGGCCGTTTGCCGAGCAGGTCCACGTCTCCGACCGCATCGCCTTCGTCCAGGCGCTCGACGAACTGCGCCAGGGCGCCGACGCCGTGGTCATCGACCTGCGCCTCGACCGCCCGGTGATCGGCATCGACCAGGCCCAGTTCATGAACGTGCGCATGGACATGACCGCCACGCGCCGCCCCGACGGCCAGTTGTCCGGCGTCTATGCCCAGCTGCTCGACATCGCCGGTGAAATGTCGATCCGTAACGTTGCCCTGGAAAAGGAAGACGAGGCCGTCGCCGCCCACGAGGCGAAGTCGCGCTTCCTCGCCGCCGTCAGCCACGAGATGCGCACGCCGCTCAATGCCATTCTCGGTTTCTCCGACATCCTCGCCGGCGAATATTTCGGCAAGCTCGAAAACGACCGCCAGCGCGAATATGTCCAGCTCATCCGCCAGTCGGGCGCCCATCTGCTCTCCGTCGTCAACGCCATGCTCGACATGTCGAAGATCGAGGCCGGCCGCTACGAACTGATGCTCGAGCCTTTCGTCATCGGCGAGGCTGTGTCCGAATGCGAACAGATGCTGTCGCTGCAGGCCGCCAGCAAGGGCGTCACGCTGACCAGCCGCATTGCCCGGGGGCTCGGCGAGGTCGTCGCCGACGAACGCGCCGTGCGCCAGGTCTTGATCAATCTCGTCGGCAATGCCATCAAGTTCACGGAAGGCGGCGGCTCGGTCATCATCGATGCCAGCCGTGAGGGCGACGACCTGAAGATCGTCGTCTCCGACACCGGCATCGGCATTGCGCCGGACAAGATGGCCCTGATCGGCCGGCCCTTCACCCAGGTCCACAGCGACCTGAACCGCGCCTACGAAGGCTCGGGCCTCGGCTTGTCGCTGGTCAAGGGCTTGACGGCGCTGCATGGCGGGACTTTCCTGATGGAAAGCCGGCCGGGCGAGGGCACCGTCGTCACCGTCCGCCTGCCGGCCGATGGCTCGGGCGCCGACGCGGATGCCGGCGAGCACAATATGGTCGAGTTTCCGCCGCGTCTGAAAGCCATGGACAGGCCGGCCACGATGGAAAGCGAAAGAAAGACTGGGTATGACGAAGCCAAAGCGAAAATCGCCTGAGAAGAAGAAGGCCCCCCCGCGGGTGGCCGGCCTTCTGCTCAGCGGCGCTGGTGCGCTGGCACGCCTCGTCGGCCGCCATCCGCGGCCGGTGGGCGGGCTCGCCGCCTTTTCCGTCGCCTTCGGTTTCATCGCCGCCAATGCCCTGTGGTACCAGCCGGGCCAGCATCCGTCGCCGATCTTCTCGACCCGCGATACGAGCGATTTCAACGCGCTCGCCGGCGTCACCCGCAATGCAAGGCTCGAGCAGGACCCGGCCACCGTCACCACCTTCAAGATCGAGCGCGAGGATGCCGGCGCTCCGGCTTCCGTTTCGTCGACCGGAGAGCAGGCGGCAACCGCCACACCCGATGCGACGACACCGGCGGCCGCCGCAGACACCGTCGCCGTGCCCGACAATTCCCCCCTGGTCGTGTCCGTTCAGGGCGAGCTTGCCAAGCTCGGCCTTTATGACGGCGTCGCCGACGGCGTGATCGGCCCGCGCACCGAGGCCGCCATCGCCGTTTTCCAGCGCTCGATCGGGGTGGAGGCAAACGGCCTCGTCAGCCCCGAACTGCTCACCGCCCTCAAGGTCGACAGCCGCGTCACCGCCGCCGTGCCGAAGAGCCGCCCGGCCGAGGATCTGAGCGCCGCAGCCGCGGTCGCCGACCCGGTCGCCGCCGCCATCCGCAATGCCCAGAAGACCGTCGTCACCGCGCCGACCAAGCCGCAGGGCACGCACAATGCCCTCCGGCCCGCCGTCGCGCCGCCGGCAGCCCTTCCGGTCTCGCTGCGCGGCACTGCCGCCGATGCGGCGCTGATCATGGAAATCCAGCGCGGCCTTGCCAACATCGCCTATACCGATGTCAGCGTCGACGGCGTCGCCGGCGAACAGACCCGCGCCGCCATCCGCCGCTTCGAGCGCCACTACCGCCTGCCGGAAACCGGCGAGCCGAGCGAGACCGTGCTGAAGAAACTCCGCGACATCGGCGCGCTGTAAATCCGCCGGGCGAGGGCGGCCGCGACCCGCCCCTGTATCGTTAATCCTCTATATGTGTACATTTGCAAATCCTTAACCGCGATGCGTCACAATCGCGCATTCCCCGGGAGAGGAACTGCAATGAGTGCACAGACCAGCCTGGCATCGCCAGAGGAATTCATCGAAGCGCCGCCGGCCGAAGAGACGGTCGAGGCGCCGTCGCGTGGCGCCGACGCCGAAACGCTGCGGCGGATCGTCACCAAGCTCGCCGACGAGGCTTCGACGCTCGGCATCGACCTGGTCGACATCGCCGGCGCCATCCAGGACGTCGCCGCCATGTCGAAGCGCCATGCCTCGACCTTCGACCAGGTGACCCGTACCGCGCTCTCGATCGCCGAAACCAACAAGACGGTCGCCTCCTCGCTGCGCGCCACCGACGAGACCGCCGTCGAGGCCCGCCGCATGCTGGGCGAATCCTCCATGCGGCTGTCGGGCGCGGTCGGCAAGATCGACCTGATGGTCGCCGCCTCCCAGGAAATCTCGACCGAGATCGGCTCCTTCTCGATCTCGCTCGGCAATGTCGACAAGGTCGCCGAGGAGATCGGCTCGATCGCCCGCCAGACCAATCTTCTGGCGCTTAACGCCGCGATCGAGGCCGCCCGCGCCGGCGAGGCGGGCAAGGGCTTTGCCGTGGTCGCCGCCGAAATCCGCGCGCTGTCGCTGCAGACCTCGCAGGCCACCGGCTCGATCCAGCAGACGCTGAACGAGATCCGCGGCAAGATCGGTCGTCTGTCCGAGGCCGGACGCGGCGCCAGCGAAAGCGCGCTCGACGTGCGCGAGACCTCGCAGGCGATGAACAGCTCGTTCGGCTCGATGGAACAGGTCATCACCCGCATCCTCGACGGCTCCTCCGTCATGGCCCGCACCACCGACACCGTCGATCAGCAATGCGCCGAATTCGTCGGCACGCTCAACGTCATGGCCGGCGAGGTGCTGGAATCCGACAGCGCCCTGCAAAATGCCGCAACCCGCGTCGACCGGGTAGTCGCACTCTCCGAAACGCTGATCCAGCTCACTGCCTCGGCCGGCATCGAGACCGCCGACAGCCCGTGGATCAATGCCGCCCGCGATGTGGCAGCCCAGATCTCCGCCACCTTCCAGCGCGCCGTCGACGGCGGCCGCATCGGCATGAGTGCGCTGTTCGACCGCAATTACCGTCCTATCCCCGGCACCGACCCGGTGCAGATGATGGCGGCGTTTACCGAATTCACCGACCAGGTCCTGCCGGGCATTCTCGAGCCGGTGCTGACGCTCTCCGACCGCATCGGTTTTTGCGCCGCGGTCGACACCAACGGCTATCTGCCGACCCACAATAAGAAATTCTCCGCCCCCCAGCGTCCCGGCGATGCGGTGTGGAACACCGCCAACTGCCGCAACCGCCGCATCTTCGCCGATCGCGTCGGGCTGGCCGCCGGCCGCTCCACCGCGCCCTTCCTCGTCCAGACCTATCGGCGCGACATGGGCGGTGGCAATTTCGTCGTGATGAAGGACATCTCCGCCCCGATCACCGTCGGCGGCCGCCACTGGGGCGGCCTGCGCCTGGCGATCCGCGTCTGACGCTGATCGCCACCGGCGCCTGAGACCGCCCCCATCGACGTCTGACGGCTTCGCCGTCCGCCGATCCTCGCCGTGCCCTTGGCCGGACGCCGCGCGAACAGGCCCGGCGCCGCCGGCCGTCCGCCTTGGTCGGGCTGGCCTGAAGCGCCGGCCGCTTACCGTATGGGTTCGGCGGCAGGACAGGGAGTGGCCCTGAGACCTCCCGACCGCCATCCTCCCGATCCGTCCCGCCGTCGGAGCGATCCACCCATCGCCTGAGCAATTCCTGCTGGCGTGCGCAGGCCGCCGATCCGGCCGTCCCAGACGCGCGCAGGCCCCAGATCCGGCCGCGTCCCGACCCGCGGGCAGCATCGAGGCTTCCTTTCTGCCGCTCTACCCGCCCCGCCGCCCCTTCGGCCCGGCCCACCGGCCGTGTTCGCCTGTGCCGCACCCCGTCGGCTCGTCCGGCAGGCACCAGCCGAGCGCGGGCAGGGGACCAGCGCCACGCAACCGCCTTCATCCGGCCACGATCTGTAAAGATTGCATTCAGCTTTTTCCGGTAAGTTTCCGTTAGCAATTCGCGCCGGCGGCCTTTGGCGGTGCGGAGATTGCCGTCCCTGTTGTCTTGCGTTTCGGGTTCACAATGCGTTTTTCGGCTGCACCAGCACTCCTCCTTGCCTGCCTGACCGTGGCCGGCTGCGTCTCCGGTTCGGAGCCGGAAAGCGTCCTGGACGGCATCTCGCCGCAGCAGACGAGTTCGGTTTCGCCGACGCCCTCCGGCCCCATGCCGTCGGCGCCGATCGGCAAGAGCGGCCGGCTCGCCCCCATGGCATCCCCGCAATCCGCCCCCGACGCCCAGCTGCAGGCGGCAGCCGGCCCCGCACCGATGGCCGCACCGTCCGCACCGCTTGGCGCCGCAGCCCCGCATGAACTCGCCTGGGCCGGCCAGGTGCCGCAGCCGCAGGCTTTCGAGCCGGCGCAGGAAACGCTTGGCATGGCCGTGCCGAACGAGCGCCCGGTCGCGGCCCTGATGACGCCCGAGCCGCCGCTCGCCGCCGCTCCGTCGCAAAAGACGTCGCGCGTCTACAGCCGCCAGTTCCGCGACGCCAAGCCGATCAATTTCGGCAAGCAGTCGCCGAAGAAGCTCGCCGTGCACGGTGTCGACGTGTCGCGCTGGCAGGGCGACATCGACTGGGCGAAGCTGCGCACCCAAGGGGCCAACTTCGCCTATATCAAGGCGACCGACGGCGGCGATCATCTCGACCCGATGTTCAAGACGAACTGGCGGCGCGCCAAGGAAGCCGGCATCAAGCGCGGCGCCTACCACTTCTTCTACTGGTGCCGCACGGCCGGCGAACAGGCCGACTGGTTCATCCGCAACGTGCCGCGCGAGGCGGGCGCCCTGCCGCCGGTCATCGACGTCGAATACAACGGCGAATCCAGCTGCAAGCGCCGCCTGTCGCGCGCCAAGGTGCTGGAAAAGATGCAGGTCTTCATGGACAAGCTGGAGCGCCACTACGGCCAGCGCCCGATCATCTACACCGCGCCCGACTTCTACCGCGACAACCTCAAGGGCGAATTCGCCGACTACCCCTTCTGGCTCCGCTCCGTCGCCGCCCACCCCTCCAAGGTCTATCCCGGCCGCAAATGGCTCTTCTGGCAATATTCCGGCTCCGGCCTGTCGCACGGCGTCAACGAGAAGATCGATTTGAACGTCTTCCACGGCTCGGAAGGCGAGTGGCACAACTGGGTGCAGGCGCGGGCCAGCTGAGGGGGGCATCATCTCGTCAGGCGTTCATCGGATCCACCGCTCAGCGTCTACGCCGCATTGTTTGCCATCGAATACGAAGGCGACGCTGTAGCGCGCACGGGTGACGGCAACGTACATCTTTGCCGCCGATTTCTGCACATGGCTAATGTTGCCTGACGCAAGCCACGCTACTGCCCCCGTGTGGGGGTAAATTAGTACGCGATCAAATGTCAGGCCCTTAGCTTCACCAAAATTCATTGCTTGATAGGGTTCACAGTTCGTCTTGGCCCAGTATCGCAGCACCTGCGGCGAGAAAGTAGCCATGTACGCGTCGACATCCTCGCGCGCGACAAGGAACACTCCGTCGTGGCCTGTTACCGCGGCATTCTTGGAAATCGTCTTTGGCTCATTGGGAAAGAAGCTGTCACCGAGGGCTGCGATCGTCTGATTGCAGCGATAGGTGTGGCACTCGTAGTTGATCTCGACCAACCCGGTTTTTTTCCACGTCTCGAACTTCTTAATAATCGCTGGGCCGGCGAAGCCTTTGTTCTTCGCTGCATTATTAGTAGAAAAGGTTGCCTGACGGTGATCCCCGACGAATGTCGCTGGAATGCCAGATTCAAGGATCAATTCGAGTAAATCGAGATCGTAACCTGCCATGTCCTGAATTTCGTCGATGATCAAGTGGCTGTACCGAGCCTTCAGGCGTCGCATAATCGCTCCGCCAGTGCGCTTATCGCATTGGCATATAAATTTGGCGATCTTGTCGGAGTAGATTTGGTTGCCGTCGAGGAAATAGTGGGCACCAGTTTTGCTTTCGGAGACATAGGGGACCGACTTCCCTTCGATCCAGCAGATGCCGTCAATTCGGCGTTGGTGCATTGCTGAGCGATACGGTCGCGCGAGTTCCCTCAAAAGGAAAGAGTACCATGAGAGAATCTCAACATTGGTAGGGATGACGGGCGAACGCTCATAGACTTTGAGCTGAATCTCTCGGACGTTGTTCCGCGTGTAAGTGACGAGAGCGGTGGTGCCTTGGTTGGACGCGAGCGCGTGCTCAACGACGCGGGTCGTCTTGCCGCCGCCAGCGGCCGAAATCAGTATGCGACTAGCTGATGGCACGGGCGATGTAATCCGGTGGTGACCAATCGACGGTCGTCTCGAAGAACCTTAGTGCTGTTTCCGCCTTATTGTTCCTCATGTAATTCAAAGCGTCTTCTTTATTGGCGAATTCTTTCCCGAGAATCGCATTAATGGTGCCGAGGCCATTCTTATTAAAGAGCTGTGGCTCAAGAGTTGTCGCTTTCTCATCCTCATCGTAGTGAATGGAGACGATATCCGAACCGAGATACTTCGCATACTTGGCTTTGACGCTTGCCACGCTTCCATCGTTGTCTGTAACAACATCGACTTTCTTCTTGAGAATGACTGCGATCTCCAAAAAGCGCTTAAACGCAAGCGAGTTCACAGAAATTACATCAACACCCTCCTCAAGCGGCATCCTCCCGTGCTTCTTGACGTAAGCACGCTGTACGACCAACTCGTCCGACGGTCCTTCCACTAGGATGGAGCGTCTTGCGAGGATCAGTCGCAAGGTGTCATGACCGGGCAATTTCATGAAGTAGTCTTGTGTCGACGTGTCCTTCAGATCAGTAAGACGCATGCTGTCGCCTCGCGAAAAGAGGAGCACAGATTCTACGCCTAGTTTATTTAGGACAAAGCTGCTGTGGGTCGTGATGAAAATCTGTCGTGCGCCAGCATTCGCCGATATGTGCCCGATCAACTCATTGAGACTGGCATAGGAGAGATGGCTCTCCGCCTCTTCGATCAGGATGATGTGCGACTTTGCCGATGTCTCCATTGCGAGCTTGATTTTGACGGAATTCTGCTCCCCTTTGCCGACGAGCGGCAAGGGTATGTCATCAAGGTGCGGCATGATACCGGTCTCCCAGCTTGCCCGGGCGGAGGTATCCAGCGAGACGGAGATCACCTTCTCGCTAACGCCACCCTTCTTGGCCGCCAGTGTGTCGTTAATTGCCTTGACCTTTGGTTGCTCAAGAAACCGATCCTTCATGAGGCGGTAGCTTAGGGCTAAGTCTACCTTCTCTTTTGTGCCCAAGCTCTCCTTAACGATATCGACAACATACCTGCTAGCGGCGGTGTTGTTCTTCATCGCGCTAGCGTCAATTAAGCTGATTTGAAGAGGGATACTGCGGGCGTTGATAATTTCATTGTCGGCAAAGTCGCGCCATTTAATCCAGTAGTACTCGACCGGCAACGTACGAATTTCAGACGGATCTGAAATGTATTGCGCAAAGTCGCCAGCATGCGCAGGGTTCGGTTCAATGAGAAGACTAACGCCGGGGAGATCAAGCCCAAGGCTGTTGTTGTCCCCTCTGAGTTTGGCGAGCGCCGGATCGTCAGCAAGATACACCTCAATCAGGATGCTGGGTGGCGCGGGAGAAGCTCCATTCATCAGCGACTCGATATAACTGTGCACGAGATCGAGGTTGAAAAGGTATGGATGTAGTTCAATGAGCAGCGGTCTGCCGTTGAGTTGACCCGTGAGGGCCAGATTAGTTGCCTCTAGTAAGGTCGATTTTCCGCACTCATTGTTCCCAACAATGACGTTGAGTTTCGCGTTCAAAGTAACGTTGGCTGTCTTCAAACAGCGATAGTTCTTTACGACAACACGTTGAATGAACACACGAGTCCCTCCGTCTTGCCAAATGTACTACCATGGTGCGAAGATGCTGCTTTAGGTCATATTCAACTGATCAATTCGGAGAATGCTGTTGCCGGTGACCCGCTTCGGACGCAAAGGCGGACTACATAGTCGGCACGTCACCACCCCGTCTTCCCCCCGTCATGCCCAACCCCCATATACCCCCCATCGTCCGTTTTCGCCGGCCGCGCCCTTGACGGCGGGGCCGGGTGGAAACATTGGTGGTGGCGGATCCGGTTGCGCTCAAAAGCGCTGCCGGGCCGGTGCAGCAAGGGGAGTGTCGGGGTGCAGTCTTTGAAGGGCAAGGGAAGTGACGGCGTGACCATGGCGGGCCCGTCCGGTCCGCCGGAGGACGAGCGCGCCTCGCTGGTCGGGCCGATGGCGGCGGCGCGCTGGCTGCTGGTCTTCGTGCTCCTCGCCGGCGTCTATTTCTTCCACGGCTTTCTCGTGCCGGGGCTTGCGGCGCTGGTCATCGGCTTTGCCTCCTGGCCGCTCTACCGGCGGCTCCTCGCCGCCGTCAACGGCAACCGCACGCTCGGCGCCACGCTCGCCATCCTGCTTGTCATCTCGTTTATCGTCGTGCCGATTTCGCTGGCCGCGGCTTACGCGGTGCAGGAGGTGAAAATCTGGGCGGTCTGGGCGATCGAGGCCAATGCCGCCGGCGCGCCCGTGCCCTCGTGGCTGGCCGGCATCCCGATCATCGGCCAGTCGCTCGCCGAACAGTGGACGCGGTACTTGAGCCATCCCGGCGGGCTCGGCGAGGTGGTCCAGCTCACCAGCGGCTCGAATATCGGCAGCATCTATCGCGGCCTCTTGGTCGTCGGCGCCTCGGCCTTCCAGTGGTTCCTGACGCTGCTGTTCATGCTGATCTCGCTGTTCTTCGTCTATCGCGACGGCGAGCAGCTGGTCGCCCAGCTCGATCGGCTGGGCGAGCGCATCCTGCCGAAACGCTGGGAGCGGGTGTCGCGCATCGTGCCGCTCACCATCTCGTCGACCGTCACCGGCATGACCATCATCGCCATCGGCGAGGGCATCGTGCTCGGCACCGCCTACTGGCTGGCCGGCGTGCCGTCGGCCGTGACCCTCGGCCTCATTTCCGGCGTCATGGCGCTCATCCCCGGCGGCGCGCCGCTCGCCTTTTCGCTGGTCTCCTTCTACCTGATGGCCAGCGGCTCGCTGGTCGCCGGCATCGCGCTCTTCGCCTGGGGCACGATCGAGCTGTTCATCGTCGACAAGACGCTGCGGCCCCGCCTGGTCGGCGGGCCGATCAAGCTGCCCTTCCTGCCGACCTTCTTCGGGCTCATCGGCGGGGTGAAGACCATGGGCTTCCTCGGCCTGTTCGTCGGGCCGGTGCTGATGGCGCTGCTCGTCGCCATCTGGCGCGAATGGATGCGCGAGGTCAGCATCGAGGAGGCAAGCCCCGAGGCGCCGGCGCCCGAGGCTTTCGAGACCGCCGCCGAGGCCCCCGCCGCAAGGCTCGAGGGCAAGCGCGAAAGCGCCTGATTGCGGAACCGGATCGGGTGATCGGGGAGGGCGCGGCATGGCCCATTCCCATGCCCGCCCGGTTCGGTTAAGACACGCCCCATGCGTGTCCGTTCCGATCTTTTCGTCTCCGCCCTCGTCCGCCGTGTCTTTTCCGCCGGCGGCTTTGCCGCGGTGACGAAGAAGGGCATCGAGGAGGCCGGCGCCATCTATGTGCGCCAGCGCTTTCGCGACGGCAGCGAAACCCTCTACGGCCCGGCTCCCCAGGCGCTGGTGATCGACGAGGACCGCGACAGCCGCCTGTTCGAGATCCGCCTTGCCCGCGGCGAACCGCAGGCCATCGACACCCTGCTTGAGCGCGAACGCCGCTTCGATCCCGATTTCTGGGTGCTGGAAGTCGAACTCGACGACCTCGGCACGCTGTTGCCGATGGCGGCGGCGTGAGCGGGAGGGCACGGAAATTCCTCTCCCCCAGTGGGAGAGGATACAATTTCAGCACCTTAGCTTTAGCTAAGTGCTAGAAATTGTTGGTGAGGGGGGTCGCTCTTGCCGTCCCCGCCCATCCCCCTCATCTGCGAAATCTGAGGTTTAGCCTTCGGCTAAGCCCTCGATCTCGCTTCTTCTCCCTCGATGGGGAGAAGAAGGCCGCGGCGCTCGGGGCCATTCTCCTCTCCCCAATGAGGGAGAGGACACAATTTCAGCATCTTAGCGTCAGCTAAGTGCTAGAAATTGTTGGTGAGGGGGGTCTCTCTCGCCATGCCTCGCCCGTCCCCCTCATCTGCGAAATCTGAGGTTTAGCCTTCGGCTAAGCCCTCGATTTCGCTTCTTCTCCCTCGA
>NZ_JAEG01000019.1 GCF_000518785.1 Paenirhizobium selenitireducens ATCC BAA-1503
AACAACAACATTTGCCTTCAGTCCGCCAAGACGCTGACACCCGCGCGGATCCTGATGATTCCAGCCACTCTCATTCGGGACCTGCTGGGAGAGGATCACGATTTCATGAAGGCGGTGGTGTTCGAGCTGGCAAGCGCCTATCGGCGAACAGTGAAGGAATTGAAGAACCAGAAGCTGCGCAGCGGCACGGAACGGCTGGCCAACTGGCTGCTCAGGGAAGAGCGCGGCCAGGGTGGAGAAGGATGCCTGACCATCCCGTTCGAAAAGCGGGTCCTGGCCGCCTATCTCGGCATGACCGCGGAAAACCTGTCGCGCGGATTTTCAGCTCTGTCGGCTCACGGAGTGAATATCAAAGGACTGCAGGTCGACATCACCGATATCGCCAAGCTTGCAGACTATGCGCGGCCCTCGCCCTTGATCGACGAAGATGAGCCGCAATTTCCAGGAACATTCGGTACCTCGTTGACGGCTGAACGATCGGATGACGATGACACCGTCTAGCCAAGTGACGGCAGGGCGGGGCGAAGGCTCAATCGTTGCGGTGCGCCAAGTGTGATTGCATCGAAGACCCGCGCTTCGATATGGAGGGGCTGGTCGCGACGCTGGAATCAACCGCACTCCGGTGTTCCGGCCAAAAGCACGGTGCGATTTCTTCTGGTCTTGCTGTCGAATGCGTGGTTGGACTCGTCGGAGCGGTTGAAGCCGGCCGACGCGGTCGTTTCGAGCGGGACATCCAACCGCATTTTCAATGATGGCCACTTGCGCGCAGATGCCGTTCGAGCCACAGGCTGTAGCGCGAGGCGCTGAAGCTGATGGCGAAATAGATCGCGGCCGTAAGCACATAGGCTTCGGTGTAGTAGCCGAGCCACTGCGGATCGGTCGCGGACGACTTTGCCGCGTTGAGCAGGTCGTGGATGCCGATGACGGCAAGCAGGGATGTATTGAGCAGGATGCCGACCGAGAGGTTGACGATCGCCGGGATGACGGCTCGCAAGGCCTGCGGCATGATGATCAGGCGCACAGTTTGCCAGTAGGTAAGGCCAAGCGCCGATGCGGCGTCCGTCTGGCCGGGCGGTAGTGCCTGCAGGCCGGCGCGGATGACTTCAGCAAGATAGGCGGAGGCAAAGAGCGTGATGCCGATCTGCGCGCGCAACAGCTTGTCCACCAGCGCACCTGCCGGCAAAGCCGTCGGCACGATCAGCATCGCGACATAGAGCACGACGATCATCGGAACGCCCCGCAGGATCTCGATATAGGCGACCGCCAACGCGCGCAGGATGCGCATGCGCGATTGCCTTGCGAGCGCCACGGCAACGGCGACCGGGAAGGCGAATCCCAGACCTGCAATCGATACGAAGATCGTGATCGGCAGGCCGCCCCATTGATTGGTCGACACTTGGGGCGGCGCAATGACGCCGGATATCAGCAGGTATGCAACGATCACGGTACCGATCCACACGCCGATCAGATGGCCGCTCCAGAAGCGCGGCATGGCCGAGATTGCCAAGAGCGTGAAGACCGCAAGGGTGGCAAGCGCCGGCCGCCATTGCAGGTCGGGCGGATAGAAGGCGAAGAGGATGAAGCGGAGCTTCACGCCGATGAAGGCCCAGCAGGCTCCCGCATCGCTGGCGGCGCAGTCATCCGACGTTCCCCACCAGACGGCGTCCAGGACCGCCCATTTCAGCAGTGGAAACGCGATCCAGGAGATCGCGGCCAGAACGGCAAGCGTGACGGCGGTATTGGCCGGATGGGCCAGGAGCAGCCGGAGGCGCATTGCCGCAAAACGGCGCTGTGCCGGCAAGGGCAGGGATATCACGGTCATCGTGGATAGGCGCCCTTCAGCGCAATCTTGCGATTATATTGGTTCATGAGTGCCGAGACGAACAGATTGACGGTGAGGTAGACCACCATGATGATCGCAATAGACTCGATCACCTGGCCGGTGGTGTTGGCCGTGGTGTTGGCGACGCTGACGATGTCGGGAAAGCCGATCGCCACCGCGAGGCTGGAGTTTTTCGTCAGGTCGAGATAGCTCGAGGTCATCAGCGGCGTGATCACCCGCAGGGCCTGGGGCAGGACGACGAGCCGCATGATCTGCCCCGGTTTCAGGCCGAGCGCACGGGCCGCTTCCCATTGTCCCATTTGCACCGACTGGATGCCGCTACGGACGATCTCCGAGATCATTGCCGAGGCGTTGATGGTGAGGCCGGTGAGAAGGGCCGCGAATTCGGGCGTCAGCGACCAGCCCCCGCGAATGTTGAAACCGCCTCGCGCCGGAACCTCGATCAAAGGCGGGTGCCCGATGTATGCCAAGATCGCAAGCGGGAGGCCGATCGAAACGGCAACCAACCCCAGGCTCTTCGAGATATAAAGGTTCGTCTCCTTGAAGATCCGCCGCGCGGCAAGGGCGACCCCGCCGGCAAATAGGCACAGCACCGGGAGCCAGACGAAGACCGAGAAACCGGCGATGCTGACCGAGGGCACGAAAACCCCGCGATTGCTGAGAAAGGCGAGGTCAAGCACGGTTACGGCATTGCGCGGCGCCGGCAGGCTCTGAAAGATGCCCGTCCAGACAAACAGCTGCAGCAGCAATGGCGTACCGCGCAGGATTTCGACATAGCCGCGGATCAGCGCGGCGATCAGCCGGTTGCCGGCCAGACGCGCTATGCCGAGCGTGACGCCGAGGATGGTTGCAAGGATGCAGCCGAAAAGGGCGACCTTGGCCGTATTGGCCAGGCCCGCCAGCAGCGCCCGGCCATAGCTGTCACCGGCCCGGTAAGCGATCACACTTTCGCCGATCTCGAAATTGGCCTGCTGGGAAAGGAAGCCGAATCCCGGCGTGAGGCCGGCCCGGTTCATGCTTTCAAGCGTGTTGGTGCCGAAGAACCAGAAGGCAATCAGCAGGCCGAACAGCAGGGCCGATTGCCTGAATGGCAGCGGGCCGATCCATTCGGATACCCGTATGAGCAAGCCGGGCCCTTTCGGACCCGGCAGTACTTTGATCGTCATGAGGTTTCCCCGTTTCGATCAACGGAAGGGCGGAGAATAGAGAAGGCCACCATTCGTCCACAGGTTGTTGTAGCCGCGCTCGAGATTGAGCGTCGTGCCCTTGCCGATATTGCGGTCGAAGATTTCCCCGTAATTGCCCACCGTCTTGATGATGGTGTAGGCGAATTTCGGATCGAGGCCGATGGCTTCTCCGAGCGACGGATCGACGCCGAGGAAGCGCTGGATCGCCGGGTCTTCGCTCTTCAGGAACTCGTCGACATTGGCCTTGGTGATGCCGAGTTCTTCAGCCTGGATCGTCGCATAGACCGTCCAGTTGACGATTTCGAGCCACTGATCGTCGCCGGCGCGGATCGCAGGAGCCAGCGGCTCCTTGGACAGGCGTTCGGGCAGCAGAACGTAGTCGTCCGGATTCTTCAACTGGGTGCGCTTGCCGGCCAGGTCGGTGGAGTCCTGGGTGAGTGCGTCGACGCGGCCCGATTCCAGGGCTTTGACGAATTCGCCGGTTTCCTCGATCGTCACGGGCGTGAATTTCTTGCCGGTCTTGCGGAAGAAGTCGGCGATGTTCAACTCGCCGGTCGTGCCGCTCTGGACGCCGATGGTGGCGCCATCGAGCTCGGTGCCCTTGGTGACGCCGAGGTCCTTGCGAACCAACAGACCCTGGCCGTCATAGAAGATCACCGGACCGAAATGGAAGCCCAGCTTGAAGGCGCGGGTGATGGTCTGCGTGACGCCGGACAAGAGAATGTCGTATTCGCCCGATTGTAGCGCCGGCAGGCGCTGCTGCGGCGAAGAATTGGTAAACTCCACCTTCTCGGGGTCATTGAAAACGGTGATGGCCAGTGCGCGACCGTAGTCGACGAAGAAGCCGTTCCAGCGGCCGTCGCTGCCGGGCGAGAAAAAGCCCGGCGTAGTGCCGACGCCGACCTTGATGAGGCCGCGTTCCTTGATCTTGTCCAGCGTCTCGCCGGCGTTGGCAATGCCGGCCGAGAGGGCCGTTGCCGCCATCAGGGCGATCGCAGCGAGGCGGTTGAGTTTCGAAAAATCCGACATGATATCTCCTGCTTGCGTGAAATTCCCATCGCTTGGGTTCGATGCGGAACTGTCATGATCATAAATCTACTAAATTTATGTAATAGGTATTTTATTTTGTCGAATGCACGGATTTTGAACATGTCGCCCAAATTGCAGTCTCGTAGAAGGCACTGTTTGCGCACTGCAGCAAAGGGTGCCTTGTGATGTCGAGGGAAATAGCGTTGCGAAGCACAATCTCATCGAAACGAGGCTGTTTGCAGAACCTATGGCGTGGCCAAGAACAAGTTCGGCCGTTGGCGAGGCAGGCGGTGCAGCCCTCGCACGCTCCAAGAAATTATTTCTACAAAATATATAGAGAATAGGTGTCGCTTTCTTAGCGAAGCCCGCGCGTTGCGCCATAATCGTTCTCAGACATCACAAGTCGAGGATGGCCACGATGATGCGAATGCGCCCTGCTGACGATTCCAAGACGCTTATTCTTCCCGGACTGAACGGTTCGGGCGAGGGCCATTGGCAATGGCACTGGGCGCGCGACAAGGAGGATGCCGTCTTCGTCGAGCAGGACAATTGGACCTGCCCGGACCTTTCCCACTGGCGCAGCCGGCTTGAAGCGGTCCTTGAGTGTTCGGACGACGTGTGGATCGTCGCTCACAGCCTCGGCTGTATCCTGACCGCCAACATCGCGACAAGCCCGCTGGCCAACCGGATTCGCGGCGCGCTGCTTGTCGCCCCTTGCGACCTCGTCGCGACGGAGAAGCTTCACCCTTGCGTTCTCAACTTTGGTGATATGCCGCTTTCTCCGCTGCCCTTTCCAAGCCTCGTGGTCGCGAGCCTGGACGACCCCTACATGACCTTCAGCAAGGTCAAGACCGTTGCAAGTTCCTGGCAGAGCGCACTCATCGACATCGGCGAGGCCGGACACATCAATATCAAGAGCGGTTTCGGACGCTGGACGGGCGGCTACGAGCTGCTTTCGCTGCTGAAAACCGCGGCCCGTCACCGCGCTGCGCAGGACCAAATCGTCAGCGAAAATCGTTTTGCCGATGTGCGTGGCGTGGCGGCTCATTGAGAAGTCTCGGCTTCAACGCGAGCACGGCCTCGCAAAACACTGGAGGAATGCGCAATGCCCCTTGGGATCAATGTCTTCTCCTTCGGCCTGTTCGGCTCGTCGCGCGGCGAGAAGGCCGGCTTGAGCGACGCCGAGCGGGATCGTGGTGCGGATTCGCGGCCTGCAACCGAAACCCGACAACACGACATTCGTGACAATGAAAAGCCATTGGAACATCAGGCGATTTTCCAATCGGGCTTTTTCCCGATCTATTGAGGGAGCGGGCTCCATGTCCTACATCCCCTACAACTCCTCCCGCCAGTCAAGGACCGTAAATCCCGCCAGGCCCGATCTGCGCAAGGCGCTTCCGGCCGGTGCGCTGATTGCCTCCTTCTTCTTCATTGCCGGTTTGCTCGTCTTTCTCTGACGGTGCCGAGCGGCAATGCCGACAAACGAAAAGGGCTCCCCGGCCGGGAGCCCTTTCTTCATTCTCCTCCGCGGCTCAAGCGACGGGCATCACTTTTCCGCGGCCCACGGTACCAGCCAGCGTTCGAGCGCGCGCGCTGCCAGTTCCAGCAGGATGGCGATCAGGGCGATGACACCGATCCCGGCCAGCACGACGTCCGTGACCAAAAATTGCGCGGCCGACTGGATCATGAAGCCGAGCCCCCGCGTTGCCGCGACCAGTTCGGCGGCGACCAGGGTCGACCAGCCAGTGCCAAGCGCGATCCGGATGCCGGTAAGGATCGCGGGCAGGGCGGAGGGCAGGATCACGTGCAGCAACAATTGGCGTTCCGTTCCGCCGAAGGAGCGGGCGGCATTGAGGTGATCCTTCGATACCGAGCGCACACCGGCGGCCGTCGACAGAATGATCGCCGGCAGCATGGAAAGGGCGATCACGGTGATCTTCGAGGCTTCGCCGATCCCGACCCAGATGATGACGAGCGGCAGATAGGCAAGCGGCGGCAGCGGTCTCAGGAACTCGACGATCGGATCGAGGATACCGCGACCGATGCGGCTGGTGCCGATCGCCAGGCCCGCCGGGACCCCGAGAAGGATCGAGACCAGCAGGCCGCCGAGAATCCGGCCGAGGCTGGCGACAACATGTTCGGCAAGGGTCGAATCGACGAAGCCGACGGTCAGCAGGCTCCATGCCGATTGGGCCACCAGGTTCGGCGATGGGAGAAAGACCGGAGACACCAGCTCCAGGCGCGCCGCCAGCCACCAGATGGCGACGATGGCGGTCACCGTCAGGCCCGAATAGACGTAGAGCGGGACGGCGATCTTCCGTCTTGGCTGTTCGGAGGGCGTCTCTGACAAGAGCACGGGAGCTTCGCTGATGAGGGTCATGCTGCCGCCTCGGTTTCGTCGGAGATCGAATGGATGAGATTGGTCAGCCCGTCATGCATGCGCTTGAAGAGCGGCGATGCCTTGATCTGGTTGACCGAGGCCCCGGCCAGCAGTTCGGCGGCGAAACCCGTCTCGATGTCAGCGGCCAGCCGGCCAGGATTGGGCGAGAGTACGATGACACGTGAGGCAAGCAGCAGGGCCTCGTCTATGCTGTGGGTGATGAGCAGCGCACCTGCACGGCTCTTCGACCAGACGTCGAGCAGGAAACCCTGCATCTTGGCCCGGGTCAGCGCATCGAGCGCGCCGAGAGGTTCGTCGAGCAGCAGGAAACGCGGATCGGAGGCCAGAGCTCGGGCAATCCCGACGCGCTGGCGCATGCCGCCGGAAAGCTCCGAGATGCGCCGGCGTCCCGCATCGGCGAGGCCGACAAGCTCGAGCAGTTCTTCGGCGCGGACACGACGGTCCTTTTCGCGCACGCCGCGCAGCTTGAGCGGGAAGGCAATATTATCGCGGGCGTCGAGCCAAGGGTACAGCGCATCGTCCTGGAAGACCACGGCGCGGTCGGCACCCGGTCCCGCGATCGTGGCTCCGTCCACGGCGATCCGGCCATTGGACGGCGTCAGGAAACCGGCGGCGAGATTGAGGAGGCTGGTCTTGCCCGAGCCCGAGCGGCCGATGACGACGATGAACTCTCCGGTCTCGACGGAAAGGTTGATCCGCTCCAGAACCAGCGGCGGCTGGCCGGACCCGGCTTGACGCGCCGGATAGCGCAGCGAGACGTCATGAAATGACAGTATGCTCATCGTCAAATCTCCTCTTGGATCTTGAACGGAAATGGCCCGGCCTTGCGAACCGGGCCACTTGCCAACGTCTGGCTCGTCAGAACGAAAGCTTGGACGCGTCGACGACCCAGCGCGACGAGACATAGGGTGCGTAGTCGGCGAGGACGGCCGGGATCTTGCCCTGTTCCTTGAGGAAGGCCGAGGTTTCCGCGACCGCCTTGATCGTGCCGCCGCCGAGAAGGTCGGGCTTGGCCTGTTCCTCCAGCGTCGGGAAGATGTAGCCCTTGAGGAGGGCGGGAACTTCGTCCTGCTTGGCGCCGGTCAGCCTGGCGATTTTCTCGGCCTCGGGGGAGGTCGGGCCCCAGGCTTCCGGGTCGGCGCGATAGGCCGCGGTCGCATCGCCGGTGACGCGCACGAAGGCGGCGACGATGTCAGGATGGGCTTCGGCAAACGTCTTGCTGACGATCCAGGCGTCGAAGGTCGGGCCACCCCAGTCGGCGACGTCCGCCGAGGTCGCAAGCACCGTGCCGGACTTCTTGAGCTCAGCCAGAACAGGATCCCAGACATAGGCGCCGTCAATGTCGCCGCGCGACCAGGCGGCGGCAATTTCCGGCGGGCGCAGATTGAGGATCTCGACCGATTTCGGATCGATGTTCCAGTGCTTCAGCGCTGTCAGCAGGCTGTAGTGCGCGGTCGAGACGAAGGGCGTGGCGATCTTCTTGCCGGCCAGATCTTCGGGCTTGGAAATGTCGCGCACGGCAAGGGCTTCCGCCTCGCTGATCAGACCGACGAGGGCGATGGTTTCGATCGGTAGGCCGCGGCTTGCGGCGGCGGCGAGCGGCGAGGAGCCGACATAACCGATGTCGAGCGAGCCGGAGGCGATCGCGGCGATGACGTCGGCGCCGCCGTCGAATTTCTGCCAGTTGATCTTCGCGCCGGTCACCTTCTCATAGGTGCCGTCGGCCTGCGGCACGCGTGATGGCTCGACGATCGGCTGGTAGCCGATGTTGAGCGTGACGTCGGCGGCGAAAGCCGGTGCTCCCTGCAGGATGGTGAAAAGGGCGGTGGCGGCGACAAGGCCGGCTATATCTCTGCGTTTCAATGCCATGATGCTTTCCTCTCCTTGGCTGGTCGCGGATGCTTTGCATGCGATTGAGAAGATGATGAGTTAATCCATCAAATTAGTAGAGATAAATTCCTCTCTTTTTCCGAGGCTTTCGGTCACGAATTTCCGCCTTGGCCAGATTTGCGAGCAGTTCGATCCGTCTCGACGACGGGAAGCGCCCAAGGTCCGTGACATCAAGGCGTAGAGCGCGAGGGAAAATAATCTATAGTGGTCTGAATCTATAGAAATAGATGTGTTCGCTTGACGCTCCTGTCTGGATAACTTCGTCCCATTCACCCGAGGTCCGTTGCGCCTTCGCGTCCCGTGCCATTCCTCGTTGGAGAGATCGAAATGCCGCCCCACGCCCCCCTTCCCGTCGTCGCAATCATCGGCGGCGGTTTCACCGGAGCCGCCGTCGCCCTTCATCTGGCATCGCGAAATCGCGCGGGGCGCGAAGCGCGCATTGTCGTGTTCGAGCCGAGGGAAAAACTCGGCAAGGGCCTGGCCTACGATACCAACGAGCCGGCGAACCGGATCAACGTGCCGGCTTCGAAGATGAGCCTCTTTCCCGACGATCCGGAAAGCTTTGCCCGGTGGATCGCCGAGACGGGCGCGTTGGCGGGTGATGAAACGGCCTTCGCCCCGGACGGCCAGCCCTTTCCGCGCCGCCATGTCTTTGGGGACTATGCCTTCGCAATGGTGGCGCCCTATCTTTCCAGCGGCGCGGTGGAACATCGGCGGACGCGCGTGACCGGACTGACGCGCTCCAAGGGCCGATGGCGCGTCAGCGCCGCCGATGGGGCGGATCTGGAGGCCGACCTCGTCGTGCTCGCCACCAGTCATCCTGAAACGGCGCCTCCGCGGGTGCTGTCCCCGCTTGCCGGAAATCCGCACTACATTATCGATCCGACGGCGCCCGGCGCGCTGGATGCGATCGGCGTGAATGACCGGGTGTTGATCATCGGCAACGGGCTGACCTCGGCCGACGTCGTGGCGGCTCTATCCGAACGCGGTCATGTCGGACATATCGTTTCCATCTCCCGCCGAGGCCTTAGATCCCGCGGCCATCCCGCCGTGGCGCGCGAACCGTTTGGCGATTTCGTCACGCAGCCGGCCTTCACCGCATCGCAACTGCTATTCCGCATCCGGGGGGCACTGCGCGAAGCGCGACGCCTGGGCCTCGGTTGGCATCCGGTGCTTGATGCCGTGCGTGCCCAAGGCCAGCAGATCTGGCAGGTCCTCCCCGTGCAGGAGCGGCGCAGGTTGGCACGTCACGTGCGACCTTATTGGGATGCCCACCGGTTCCGGATCGCACCGCAGGTCGAGCGCGTGCTGGATGACGCGATCGGTGCCGGCCGCCTGGAAGTCCTGGCCGCCTCTCTTGCTACCGCTTCAGTAGTCGGCCCCGCTTTGAACGTCGGCGTAAAGCTGAAGGGAAGCGACGTCATACGCGAATTGACTGTGGATTGGGTTGTGGTGACGACGGGTCCCGCCCATGGGGGCATTCTCAAGTCTCAACCGTTCCTGACCGAGCTGGAGACGCAGGGTTATCTGGCGCTTTGCCCGACCGGGCTCGGGCTCTTGTGCGACAGCCGGTCCCGCGCGCTTGGCGTCGACGGCAAGGCGGCACCCGGTCTCTTCATCGGCGGACCCCTGGCGCGCGGTACCTTCGGCGAGTTGATGGGCTTGCCGCAGGTGACCGACCATGCCGTCTTCGTCGCCGAGCAGTTGAGCACGGCGCTCGAAACACTGGCGGCCGACCGGCGGGATGTTGGCAAGCTGGCCGGCTGACCCAGTCACATACGTGGTCTTCGAGCCCGAAAGAAAAAGGGGCGGATGTGGGTGTCACATCCGCCCCTTCTCCTGCTGTCCAAGTTGCCTCAGGCAGCGTCGATCGCTTGGGAGAGATCGGAGATGATGTCATCGGCATGTTCGATGCCGATGGAAAGGCGAACGTAGCCGGGCGTGACGCCGGTCGCGAGCTGATCGTCGGCCGAAAGCTGCGAATGGGTCGTGGTCGAGGGATGGATCGCCAGCGACCGCGCGTCGCCGATATTGGCGAGATGGTAGAAGAGCTTGAGCGCATCAATGAAGCGCCGGCCCGCCTCGCGGCCACCCTTAAGTTCGAAACCGATAAGCGCGCCATAGGAGCCGGACTTCAGGTACTTCGCCGCGCGCTCGCCGGCCAGTCCCGTCTGGAACTTCGGGAAGATCACGTTCGCGACCTTCGGATGGTTCTTGAGGAATTCGGCCACCTTGATGGCGTTCTCGTTGTGCTGGCGAAGACGCAGCGGCAGGGTTTCCAGGCCCTGGATCAGCTGGAAGACATTCTGCGGGCTGATGGCCGCGCCGATGTCGCGCAACAACACGGCCCGGGCCCGCAGGATATAGGGGAAGAAGCCGATAGCATCGGCCTTCTCGATCCAGGTCTTGCCCTCATAGCTCGCATCGGGCTCGTTCAGGTTGGGTTGACGATCCTTCAGCTCAGCCCAGGGGAAATTGCCGCCATCGACGATGGCGCCGCCGATCGACGTGCCGTGTCCGCCGATATATTTGGTCGCCGAATAGACGACGACCGCGGCGCCGTGTTCGAGCGGGCGGATGATGAGCGGTGCCGCGGTATTGTCGACGATGAGCGGGATCCCGAAGCGACGGCCGATGGCGGCGACTTCGCCGATCGGGAAGACTTCAAGCTTCGGATTGGGCAGCGATTCAGCGTAATAGGCGCGCGTACGGTCGTCGGTGGCACGGGCAAAGGCTTCCGGATCGGCAGCGTCGACGAAGCGGGTTTCGATACCGAAGCTCTTCAGCGTCGCGGCAAACAGTGCCCAGGTGCCGCCATAGAGGCCGGCGGCGCTGACGATGTTGTCGCCGGCGCGGGCGACATTCAGGATGGCAAATGCTGAGGCAGCCTGTCCGGATGCGACTGCCAGGGCCGCGGCACCCCCTTCGATTTCGGCAAGGCGCTGCTCGAAGGCGTCCTGGGTCGGATTGGAGACCCGGCTGTAGAGGTGCCCCGGTGCCTCGAGCGCGAAGAGCTTGTCGGCGCCTTCGGTGCCCGGCAGTTGATAGGAGGTGGTCTGGTAGATCGGAACGGCGACGGCGCCGGTCGTCGGATCGAAGCGGAAGTTCCCGCCATGGAGCGCAAGGGTTTCCGGGTGAAGGCTCTTGAAGCTCGGTGCGCCTACAGGAACTTGCGGCGTTGCCGATTGCACGATCGTGTCGGTCGACTGCTGAATGGTCATGGTTCTACCTCCGTTGAGTGGGTTTGATCGGCGGGCCGGTTGTCTGCCCGGATCGCGAGATGGACGAGGGCGGCAGTCAGCATTGCCGCACCGGCCCAGAAGACTTCGGGCGCATACCAGCGGATGCCGAACAGGTGATCGTTGGTGCAGAGCGCCTGGGCGAGGTTGCACAGAGCCGACGTCCCGGCGAGGCAGCTCGCCGCCTGGACATGGGTGATGTAGCCGCTTTCGACGACCGTGCCGAAGATCAGCCACCACCAGCCAACTGAAAGTGCCGTAACGGCCACGCCGATTGCCGCCAGCAGCACGGGGAGCCGCGTCTCAGACGTCATGAGCCACCCCCAACTGTTCGAGGAGCGTCTGGCGCAATTGCACCAGTTCGGCATCGTCGCGTCGGCGCGGATGCGGTTTTTCGACGGTTACCTCGGCGACGATGCGCGCCGGGCGGTCGGAAAAGACGATGACGCGGTCGGCGAGCAGCAGGGCCTCCTCGACGTCGTGGGTGACGAGCAGGGCGGTAAAGCCGGCCTGCTTCCATAGCTGAAGCAGCTCCTTCTGCATCGACAGCCGCGTCAGCGAATCGAGCTTGCCGAAGGGCTCGTCGAGAAGCAGCAGTTTCGGATCGTTGACCAGCGCCCGGGCGATCGCCACGCGCTGGGCCATGCCGCCGGACAGCTGGTGCGGATAGGCGTCGGCGAAGGCTTCGAGCTTTACGAGTTTCAGCACCTCGTCGATTCGGTGCCCCTGCTCTTGCAGCACGCCGCGGGCATCAAGGCCCGTGGCGATGTTCTTGCGCACGGTCAGCCAGGGAAACAGCGTTGCCTCCTGGAAGACGAGAATGCGGTCGGGGTTCGGTTCGCCGATGGTTTCGCCGTCTTCGCGCAATTCGCCTTGGCGAGGATGTTCGAGGCCTGCCGCGAGCCGCAGCAATGTCGACTTGCCGCAGCCGGAAGGCCCAAGCAGCGCGACGAACTCGCCGGGTTGCACGGTGATTGACACATTGTCGAGGACCGGCAGGAGGCGTTCGCCCAGATCGTAGGCATGCGACACCCGGTCGATATCCAGGGCCAGGTTCCGGCTTGCCGGTTCGGATTGTTGGTAAGCCAGCGCCATCAGAGGATCCCCTTCTGCCAGCCGAGAAGCCGGTTTCGGGCGACGAACAGCAGGTGCACGAGGCCGGCGCAGATCAGCGCCATGACGATCAGCGCGGCGTAGACATTGGCATAGGCCGAATAGGCGGTGTTGAACTGCAGGTACCAGCCGAGCCCGAACTTGGCCCCGAGCATTTCGGCAACGACCAGGACGGCGAATGAATAATAGAGCGCCATGAACAGACCGACGAAGACATTGGGCAGCGAGGCCGGGATCGCCACCTTGAAGATCAGGTAGCGTTTGGAGGCGCCGAGTGTGCGGGCGACGTCGTAGTAGGCGCGGTTGACCTGTTCGACACCGGCGGCGGTCAGGATCGCCACGGGGATTCCCGACGCCAGGGCAACGAGGAAGATCGAGGCCTGGAAGGTGCTCGGAAAGATGAAGAAGGTGCAGGGGATCCAGGCGCTCGCCGGAACCGGGCCGATCAGCTTCAGGAGCGGCATGCCCCAATAGGAGAAGCGGTTCGACCAGCCCAGCGCCACGCCGGCGGCAAAACCGACCGCGATGCCGGAGAAGAAGCCAAGGCCCCAGAGCCGCGCCGTGTAGGCGACGCAGACGAGCAGGCGATCCCAGTCTGTCACATAGACATGCAAAAGCCCCTGCGGCGGCGAGAAGAAGGGCTTTGGCAGCCAGCCGAGCTTGGCCGTCAGCAGTTCCCAAGCGGCAAGCCAGATGCCCAATGCTATGAACCACGGACCGTAGTGGACCAGGGTTCTCGCCGAACGACCAAATTGCGGGACGGCGAGGGAGAGCGCCAGGAATACGGCCGCAATGGCGCCCGTCACGATGGCGAACAGGCCGGTCGCGCCCCATGTGATGACATCGGGCAGCAGTGCTGTGATGGCGGCGGCCGTCGCCCAGGTCGCGGCGGCCAGAAGGCCGTCGCGCCACAGGAGGTTTCTGCGGGGCGTTGCCGCCCGGGACAGAAGATCGATGTCGCTTCGGATGACCTCGCTCATGGCCGGATCACGCGAAGATGTCGATGGTGATGCGGTTGGCGATTTCCTCCGGATCGGTGGAGGCATCGGCAACGCCGGTGAGCTTCAGGTCCTCGTAGCCGATCCTGACCTCCTTCAGCAGTTCCTTGCCGAACCAGTGGTCGTGATAGGTGAAGGAGGCCAGCACTTCGGTGAGATCCTCGAGCGGCAGGCCCGGCCTCAGCGTATCAAAGTACCACTTGGCCACTTCGTCCGGATGCTTGGCCGTGTACTGGTGGATTTCCAGGTTGGCCGCGGCGACGCGCTTGATCGCATCCTTGTTGGCCTCGTAGTAGTCGCCGTTCACGCCAAGCACGCAGCACACGCGGTCCTGGAAGGCGCCGGTCTGGGTGTCCGCGATCTTCACGAAGCCGTGCTGCTTTTCGTAGGAATAGGCCCAGGGGTCCATGTGCGCCACGGCATCGGCCTCGCCTTTCAACACGCCTTCAGCGACGAGGTCGAAGGGAAAGACCTTCCAGGTCACGTCGGTCTCCGGGTTGAGGCCGGCCTTGGCCAGCGCCACCGAGAAGGCGACGCGCGACGGCGACATGACGTCGAAGGTGCCGATCGTCTTGCCCTTGAGGTCCGTCAGCGTCTTGATGCCGGAATCGGGCTTGACGAGAACGCGCTGGCAGCCGCCATGAGAGCCGGCAAACAGCTTGACGTCGAAACCCTGTTCGATCGGCTTCAGCCAATCATAGAGGAGACCGGGTCCGGCTTCAGCCTTGCGGGTTGCAAGCGCCTGGATCAGCGTCTGGCCGCTGGCGCCCTGATAGAAGAGTTCCACCTCCAGGCCGTGCTTGGCATAGATGCCCTTGGCAAGCCCGAAGCCCACCGGCGAATGGCAGGCTGCGACTTCGGTCCATTCGAGCTTGATCGGGATGAGATTGCCGGCGATGGCGTAGGAGCCGCTGCGGCCTGCGAGGGCACCAAAACCGGCGGCGGCTCCGGCGATGCCGGCCGTCTTGAGGAGTGTGCGGCGCGAAAACGCACCGGATGCTGGCTGCTGTTGTCTGGTGGGCGTGTTGGTCATCGGCTTGTCCCCATGGATGAGATGATGGGAACAGACTAATTAATCAATATAAAATTGATAGATTTTATAGACTAATAGAAATGACCGAGCAGGATTTTTTTGCTCTTCTGCGCGTTACGCGCGGGCGTCCGTGCTCGGCCCCGAAGCGCAAGGGCGCTCCGGGGCCGAAGTGCGTCAATAGGCTGAGGCAACCGCCTCGCCGGCGAGCTGCTCCGGCGTTAGCAGGTCCGCGTGATGCGCCCGTGCGACGTCGGGATGCGACCGCAGGCGGCTCTTCAGGTGGTTCTGGCCGACTTCGCGGAAAATCGGGTTGAGCGGGTCGACGGTCACACCACGCTCGTCACGCTTCAGTTCTTCCGGCAGCGCGATGACCGGGATGGTGGCGTCGTAACGCGAGCCCAGGAAGAAGGCGACAGAGAAGCGCTCGACGCCGGCCGGTGGGGCGATCACGTCATGCACGTCGGCACGAACAAAACCATTGGTCGCCAGTTCCAGCAGTTCGCCCGTGTTGATGACAAAGGTACCCGGCACCGGCGGCGCCTCCAGCCAGACGCCGTCTTCGGTCTGGACGCGCAGGCCCGGAACGGTATCCTGCAGCAGCACGGTGACGAAGCCGCCGTCCTTGTGGGCACCGACGCCCTGATCGGTCTCAGCCACTTCACGGCCGGGATAGCGGATGATCTTCAGAAGCTGCGACGGCTGCGGCTCATAGATCTGGGCAAAGGCATCCTCTGGCTGGCCGAGGGCAACCGCGATCGCCTTCAGCACGTCGATACCGACGCGGGTGACCTCCGCCTGATAGGCGAGCAGGAGGGGTTTCAATTCCGGAAGGGCGGCTGGCCACTGGTTCGGGCCGAGCAGGCGCTTCCAGGCGGGCGTGTCGCGGCCGATCTCGACCGCTGTGCCTTCGGTATTGATGTCGAGCTGTTCGCGCCAGTCCTGCTGGCCGCGGGTGCGCTCATAGCCGGCGCGATTGTAGCCGCGGAAATGCGGCGACTTCACCATCTCGATCTCCAGCTTCTCTTCGAGCGGCAGCGCGAAAAAGCGCTTCGAGTTGGCAACCACGTCGGCGACAAGCTTGGGATCGACGCCGTGGCCGGTGAGATAGAAGAAACCGTGATCGTGCAGAATCTTGCGCAGGTCGGCGATGAAGCGTTCGCGTTCGGCGGGACCGGCATGGAAGCGCGAAATGTCGATGAGCGGCAGGTGGACCGGGAGGGTGTGTATGGTCATTTGAGTTCTCCTTATTGGGCGTCCCCCGAGCAGCCATCGGAGGATGAATTTGACAACGCCGGCGGCCACCCGTTTTCGGCGGCCGGGCGCTTTCAGCGGGATCGGCGGCTGCGGGCGATCCGATGGTTGACGAGGCGGGCGGCGAGATCGCCGGACATCTGGACGGATTGGACGATGACGACGAGGATGACGACGACAGCGACCATGACCTCGGGCATGAAGCGCTGGTAGCCGAAGCGGATGCCGAGATCGCCCAGGCCCCCGCCGCCGACAGTGCCCGCCATGGCCGAGTAACCGATCAGGCTGACGAGGGTGACGGTCTGGCCGGCGACGATGCCGGGAAGGGCCTCGGGCAGCAGAACCTTGAAAATGATCTGCAGCGGGTTTGCGCCCATGCTTTCGGCGGCCTCGATCAGGCTTTGATCGACCTCGCGCATGGCGGCCTCGGCAAGCCGCGCAAAGAGCGGGGTGATCGCTACCGTCAGCGGAACGATGGCGGCATAGGTGCCGACCGTCGTTCCGGCGATCAGCCGGGTAAACGGAATGATAGCCACCATCAGGATGATGAATGGCGTCGAGCGCACCAGATTGACCAGCGTGCCGATCACCTTGTTGAACAGCGGCCGCTCCAGGAACTGGCCCGGCGATGTTACCACCAGCAACACGCCGAGCGGCAGTCCGATCAGGGTCGAAAGCAAGGCTGCGACAGTCACCATGGTGACCGTATCCCGCAGTGAATCAAGAATGAGCGCGATGAGCGCCGGCGAAAACAGACCGGACAGCATGGCCGATGACCTCTCCGTGGAGACCGAGGGAAGACAGATAGGAAAGGATGGCATCGAGCTTCGGCTCGCCGCCTTCGGCGATCAGCGTCATGATGCCGAGCGGCTTTCCCGCGATGTAGTCGATGCGCCCGTGCAGGATATTGGGCCGCACCTTGAAGCGCTCGACCAGGGTCGCAACGACCGGATCATGGGCCGCAACGCCGGTGAAGGTGATGCGCAGCACGGGATCGGTTTCCGCCGTGGCGGTCGCAACCAGCCCATTCGACACCTCGGGTGGCAGGTCATGGGCGACGATGCTCGACAAAAACGAGCGGGCGATCGGCGACTTGGGAAAAGCGAAGACGTCAAAGGTCGGGCCGGTCTCGATGACCTTGCCGTGCTCCAGAACCGTCACGTGATCGGCGATCTGGCGGACCACCTCCATCTCGTGGGTGATGAGGACGACGGTGATGCCGGTGCGACGGTTGATGTCCTTGAGCAGGGCGAGAATCTGCTCCGTCGTCTCGGGGTCGAGCGCCGAGGTTGCCTCGTCGGAGAGCAGGACTGTTGGTTCCAGGGCCAGTGCGCGGGCAATGCCGATGCGCTGCTTCTGGCCGCCTGAGAGTTCAACCGGATAGGAATCTGCCTTGCCGCCAAGTCCGACCAGGTCCAGCAGGGCCGGAACGCGCTGACGGATCGTCTCCTTCGGCACGCCGGCGATTTCGAGCGGCAGGGCGACGTTGGCGGCAGCCGTCCGAGAGGACAGAAGGCTGAAATGCTGGAAGATCATGGCGATGTCGCGCCGCGCCCTGCGCAGGTCCGCGCCTTTCAGGGCGCTGATCTCGCGGCCGGATACGGTGATCCGGCCGAAAGTGGGGGATACGAGACCATTCAGGCACCGCACGAGCGTGCTCTTGCCCGCCCCGGACCGGCCGATGATGCCGTGGACCGAACCTTCCTCGACGACGATGGAGACGTTATCGAGAACCGGACCGGCCTTCAGGTCATAGACCTTGGTCAACGAGTGAACCTCGATGATCGGCCGGGCAGCAAGTGGCGCAGCTTGCGCGCCATTTGCCGGCCCGGATTGGGCGGGGCGGGGCAGAACAGACCCTGTGCGTGCCAGAAGGTTCATCCTACCAACCTGCGACCACGTTGCCTTCGAAGGTCTTCTCGATGACGGCCTTCACTTCGGGAGACTTGTAGGCCTCGACCAGGGTCTTCACCCAGGGGGCATCCTTGTTCTTGTCGGCCACGGCGATCAGGCAGAAATATTCCGACAGCTGGTCTTCGATCAGCAGGCCGTCCTTCCTCGGGTTGAGTCCGGCGGAAAGGGCGAAGTGCGAGGTGATGACCGAGAAATCGACGTCTTCCAGCGACCTCGGCAGCTGCGCGGTCTCCATCGGGATGATCTTGATGTTCTTCGGGTTCTCGATGATGTCGAGTTCGGTGGCCTGGAAGGTCACGCCGGGCGTCAGCTTGATCACGCCGCCGGCTTCGAGAAGCTTGAGCGCGCGGCCGCCGTTGGACGGATCGTTCGGGATCGACACCTGAGCGCCATCCGGCAGGTCGGCGAGCGACTTGAATTTCTTCGAATAGCCGGCCATCGGCAGCAGGACGGTCTTGCCGGCGACGGAGACGAGGTTGAGGCCGCGGTCCTTGTTCTGCCGCTCGAGATACGGCGTGTGCTGAAAACCGTTGGCATCAAGGTCACCGTCATTGGTGGCCGGGTCGATCAATGCGCCATCGGAGAATTCGACGACCTGGACATCCAGGCCCTTGGCCTTGGCGACCGGAACCAGCGCCTCGGCGATCTGGGCGTGCGGACCGGCGGTGACGCCGAACTTGATGGTTTCGGCGAAGGCCGGGGCATGGGCGGCGATCAACAGGGCGATGGCCGATACGGTTCCGGTGATCAGAGAGGGAGTACGCATGCGATGTCTTTCCTTTTCGAGATGCGAGGCGGTTCAGGTGTGGGAGAGGTCCGGCAGGACCTTTCCGGGATTGAGAATTCCCAGCGGATCGAGCGTCTGCTTCAGCGAGTGCATCAGCGCGACGGCAGCGGCGCCATGCTCGGCGAGCTGGAATTTCCGCTTGCCGAGACCGACGCCATGCTCGCCGCTTGCCGTGCCGCCGGCCTCGAGGGCACGTGTCACGATGCGGTCCGCGAGCTCCGCGACGGCGTGCTCTTCCTCGGGCAGGTGGATGAAGACGCAGTGGAAATTGCCGTCGCCGACATGGCCGACGATATGGGCCGGGATGTGCGAGCGGGCCACATCTTCACGGGTCGCCAGGATCACTTCGGCGAGCCTTGAGATCGGCACACAGACATCGCTCGGCCAGGACTGCGAGCCGGGTCGCTCAGCTTTCGCCCAGGAAAGACAATCGCGGCGGGTTTCCCAAAGGGCTGTCGTTTGCTCGCCAGGTGTCGGCCACTGAAGCCCGCCGCCGCCGTTTTCCGTGATGATCTCGGAAACGGTTCCGGAGACGGAGGCAATGTCTGATGTCGAGCCGTGGAATTCGAAGAACAGGGTTGGCAGGGCGGCAAGGCGCATGGCGCCGCGGCGGTTGATCACCTCGACCAGCGGCGCATCGAGAAGCTCGACGCGGCCGATGGCAAGGCCGGCGCGCTTGATGTCGGTGACCGCATTGACCGCACCGGCCAGCGTCTCGAACCCGGCATGGGCCGAGACCGCATCAGGAATGGGATGGAGCCGTAGCGTGACGTCCGTGATGATGCCGAGGGTGCCTTCCGAGCCGACGAAGAGGCGGGTGAGATCATAGCCGGAGGAGGATTTGCGTGCGAGCGAACCGGTCTTGACGATGTTGCCGTCGGCAGTGACCACGGTCAGGCCGAGGACGTTTTCCCGCATGACGCCATAGCGCACGGCATTGGTACCGCTGGCTCCCGTCGAGGCCATGCCGCCGATCGAGGCATTGGCGCCCGGATCGACGGGAAAGAACAGGCCCGTGTCGCGCAGCGCCCGGTTGAGGTCGAGCCGGCGGACGCCGGCGCCGACGCGGGCGATCATGTCGTCGGAGCGAATCTCGAATATCTCGGAGAGTTCGGACGTGTCGAGCGAGATGCCGCCGAATTGCGGGATGGCGCCGCCTTCCAGACCCGAGCCGGCGCCGAAGGGCGTGATCGGCACACGGTTACGGGCTGCGATCCGCACGATGTCGGCGACCTCCTCCGTCGTCCTTGGATGCACGACGATGTCCGGCTCGTGCCCTTCGTGATGGCTCTCGTCGCTGGCATGCAGGCGGCGCGCCGACTTGCCGGTCGTCACCGAGGCTGGATAACGCGCTTCGAGCGCGGCGATGGCCGCGCCAATGTCGGGAGGCGTCCCGCGCCGCGTCACGATGCCGCCCTCCAGCCCTCTTTTTCCCGCCAGCGGCGAAGCCGTTCGATCGCGGCGAGGATCGTCTCCTCCGTCTTGGCGAAGCAGAACCGCACATGGCTCTTCACGTCGCGGTCGCCATAGAAGGAGGAGACGGGCACAGGGGTGACGCCGGCCTCGAGCGTGAGGCGGCGGGAGAAGGCCAGATCGTCGCCGTCGGGATCGAGCGGGCCGATATCGGCGACGGCGAAATAGGTTGCCGGCACATCGGCAACGTCGAAGCCGGCATCGCGCAAGCCGCGCACCAGCAGATCCCGCCGCGCCCCGAGTGTCCGACGCAGGTCGAGGAAATAGTCGTCCGGCAGCGTCAGCCCGACGGCGACTGCGGCCTGAAGCGCCGGCGGCGTGGTGAAGGTGACATACTGGTGGGCGCGGGCGATCGGCTGCAACAGTCCGGCACTCGCCGTGACGTAACCGACCTTCCAACCCGTCACCGAGAAGCTCTTGCCCGCCGAGCCGATGCGCACCACCCGGTCGCGGATTGCCTCGACGCCAAACAGCGAATGGAACGGGCGGTGGTCGAAGACCAGATGCTCATAGACTTCGTCGGCGACGACGATGAGATCATGGGCGATTGCCAGGTCGGCGAGGAAGGACAATTCCTCCGGATCGAAGATCTTGCCGATCGGGTTCATCGGCGTGTTCACCACGATGAGCCGGGTGCGCGCCGTGATGGCCTTGACCAGCGCTTCGCGCGGCAGCTCCCAGTGCGGGGGCGTCAGCCGGACCGGAACGACCTTTGCGCCGGCACGACGGATCAGCGTGGCATAAGCATCATAGACCGGTTCGAAGACGATCACCTCGTCGCCCTGATCGAGAAGGGCAAAGAAGGTATCCGTCAGGGCTTCGGTCGCGCCCGAGGTGACGAGCACCTCACTTTGCCAATCCACGTCGATATCGAGAAAGCGTTTTGCATTTTCGGCGACCGCCCGGCGAAGCGCGGGCAGACCCATCATCGGCGGATACTGGTGCGGGCCGTCGCGCAGGGCCTGAACCGCAGCCTCGATCAGCGGCGCGGGTTCGAAACCCTCCGGGAAACCCTGCCCAAGGTTGATTGCGCCCGTCTCCGTCGCCAGCCGTGACATGGATTCGAAGATCGACGTGCCTGTTTGTCCGAAGACCGGATTGACCATGTTCTGCCTGCCCCAACGATGTCTTCTCGACACTCGGTAGACGCTATAATCTATAAATTAAATAGACAAAGTATGTTTGTGCCGTTTCAAAGGGGGCAAGCGAAATGCTTTTGCCGAATTCTCCCGGTTCGGCGGCGTGGCGAACTCCGAGAGCGGATCGGTGTGGCCACACCGGCCGGCATGGGTCAAAGCGGTTTTCCTCAAATGCCGCTTTCGGGGAAAAACGTTCCCTCGATTAATTGATAAAAAATATAGAATAACTGTTTTTCTCTCCGCGCTCTGCGATGCTGCTCGCACACTGAGACCGATTGAGGAGCCTTTCGATGAGCAGGACCATTCACTTCAACGCGTTCGATATGAACTGCGTTAGTCATCAATCGCCTGGGCTCTGGGCCCATCCGCGCGACAGGTCGTGGAAATACAAGGACCTGGACTATTGGCAGGATCTTGCCCGCACGCTCGAAAGCGGCATTTTCGATGGCATCTTCATCGCCGACGTCATCGGATACTACGATGTCTACAAGGGCGACAATTACCACGCGATCCATCAAGCGGCGCAGATCCCGGTCAACGATCCGCTGCAGCTGGCCGCGCCGATTGCGCTTGCGACCGAGCATCTCGGCATCGGCATTACCGCCTCGACCTCGTTCGAGCACCCCTACACATTTGCCCGCCGTCTGGCGACCGCCGACCACCACACCAAGGGTCGCGTCGGTTGGAACATCGTCACTTCCTACCTGGAGAGCGGCGCCAAGAATATCGGTCAGGCCGGCCTGCAGCGACACGACAACCGCTACGACATCGCCAACGAGTATCTCGAGGTGATCTACAAGCTGCTGGAAGGGTCGTGGGAAGACGGTGCCGTGGTACGCGACCGCGACAACCGGGTCTTCACACTGCCGGAAAAAGTCCATGAGATCGGCCACAAGGGCAAATATTTCGACGTTCCGGGCTATGCGCTGACCGAGCCGTCGCCGCAACGCACGCCGGTTCTCTACCAGGCGGGCGCATCGGGGGCCGGCAAGAAGTTTGCGGCCGAGCATGCCGAGTGCGTGTTCGTCGCCGCCCAGACCAAGACCATCCTGCGCAACTACGTCACCGATGTCCGCCAGCGGGCCGCGGCCGCAGGCCGCGCGCCGGACAGCTTGAAGATCTACAATCTCCTCACGGTGATCGTCGACGAGACAGACGAGAAGGCGCGCGCCAAGTTCCGCGACTATCTCGACTACGTGTCCTATGACGGTTCGCTGGTGTTCATGTCCGGCTGGACCGGAATCGATTTCTCGCAATACCGCCCGGATGACCTGGTCACGAAAGTCGAGACCAACGCGATCCATTCCGCGGTCGAGAGCCTGTCGGAGGGCGATCCCAACAAGCGCTGGACCATCCGTGAACTCGCCGAATGGGGCGGCATCGGCGGCATGGGCCCGGTGATCGTCGGTTCGGCTGCGACCGTTGCAGACGAGCTGCAGCAATGGGTCGAGGAAACCGGCGTCGACGGCTTCAATCTCGCCTATGCGGTCACCCCGGAAACCTTCGAAAACATCGTCGGCTATCTCGTGCCGGAGCTGCAGAAACGCGGCGTCTACCCCACGGAATACCGTCCCGGCACCTTGCGCGAAAAGCTGTTCGGCCGTGGCGCCCGGCTTGAGGCGCCGCATCCGGGCGCCCGGTACCGTGACATCGAGGCGATCAAGCGCAGCGAAGCCCTGCGCCCGACCGGCAGCTGATTTCTCTCTCCCCTTTTCAATGAGGATATGACCATGGGTACGCTTCCCGAAACCAAGATCGACTATTCCATCCATCCGCGCGTCAACTCCACCGATCCGGTGGCGCCCCGGCCGCGGCCCGCAACGCCGGCGCATGTCATCAAGACCGATGCCGAAGCCATCGAGATCGCCGAGCGGCTTGCCGAAAGGTTCAAGATCGGCGCGGCCCTGCGCGATCGCGAAGGTCTGCTGCCGATCGCCGAGCTCGACGAATACTCCCAGAGCGGACTGTGGAGCATCAATGTGCCGAAGGCCTATGGCGGACCGGGCGTCTCCTACGCCACGCTTGCCAAGGTGATCGAGACCATCGCGGCCGCCGATCCGGCCATCGCCCAGATCACCCAGAACCACCTGGCGATCGTCGGCACGATCGATCTCGACGGCACGGATGAGCAGAAGCGCGACCTCTTTGCCCTGGCGCTCTCGGGCATCCGTTTCGGCAATGCCTTTTCCGAGCTGAAGAGCAAGAACGTTGCCGCCTTCGAAACCCGTGTCCGGTTCGAGGGCGACGAGGCCGTGGTCAACGGCGAGAAGTTTTATACCACCGGTGCGCTTCTCGCCCATGTCGTGCCGATCGTCGCCGTCACCGAGGACGGGCAGGCCTATCTGGTGTTCGCCGACCGCGATGCACAAGGCCTCACGGTGACCAACAACTGGTCGAGCTTCGGCCAGCGCACGACTGCTTCGGGTGGTGTGCGGATCGCGAATGTGAGGGTGCCGAAGGCCCGTGCGCTGCACGTCACCTCTTTTGAACATCCGACAATTGCGGGTCCTGTGTCGCAGATCATCCAGTCGGCGATCGATCTCGGGATCGCCCGTGGCGCGATCGAGGATACGATAACCTTCGTCAAGACCCAGAGCAGGCCCTGGATCGATAGCGGCAAGGAAACCGCTGGCGAGGACCTCTTCACCATCGCGGCGATCGGCGATCTGCAGATCAAGTTGCATGCCGCTGAAGCCCTGCTGGAGATCGCCGGCCGCGCGATCGACGTGGCTGGCGCTGATCCGAACGAGGAGACAGTCTCCGAGGCCACGATCAAGACCGCCGAATCCAAGGTGCTGACCACCGAGATCGCCATCCTCGCCACCAACAAGCTGTTCGAGCTTGCCGGCACCCGCTCGACGCTGGCCGAACATGGTCTCGACCGCCACTGGCGCAATGCCCGCGTGCATACCCTGCACGATCCGGTCCGCTGGAAGTTCTACCATGTCGGCAACTACTACCTGAACGGCGTCAATCCGCCGCGCCATGCCTGGAATTGAGGCCGGATCGATGAGCCAGAACGACAGAAAACTGCATCGGGAGGCCGCACTTACCGCCGGCCGCCCGGCACCCCACATCCCGCCGCGCCAGACCAAGGCACACCGTATCAAGGACGATGCGGAAGCCATCGCCGTAGCGCGCGAACTCGCGCGGGAATTTGCCGCCGGAGCCGTTGTCCGCGATCGTGAGCGGCGGCTGCCGATCGCCGAGATCGAGCGTTTTTCCCAAGCCGGTCTCTGGGCGATCACCGTGCCGAAGGACTATGGTGGTGCCGGCGTCTCCGCCGTCACGCTGGCCGAGGTGACGGCCATCATCTCGGCCGCCGACTCCTCGATCGGCCAGATCCCGCAGAACCATTTCTACATGGTGGAGGCCTTGCGGCTCGCCGGCACGGAGGAGCAGAAGCGACACTATTTCGCGCGCATCCTCGATGGCGACCGGCTGGGCAACGCCTTCACGGAAATCGGCACCAGGACGCCGGTCGACTACAAGACCAGTTTTGTGAAGCGCGATGGCAAGCTTCGGCTTAACGGCCAGAAATTCTACGCGACCGGTTCGCTGTTCGCCCACATCATCGTGGTCGTTGCAAAGGATGATACCGGTCGGGTGCATATCGTGTTCATTGACCGAGCCACTCCGGGTCTGGACCTGGTCGATGATTGGTCCTCCTTCGGCCAGCGGTCGACCGGCAGCGGCACAGTCACTTTCGACGATGTCGAGATCACGCCGTTCCAGGTCGTCGACCACGACGTCGTCTTCGAAAAGCCGACGCCGATGGGGCCGTTCGCCCAGATCATCCATTCGGCCGTACAGGTGGGCCTTGCCCGCGGCGCGCTGGCCGAGGCGATCTCCTACATAAGGGCTTACGCGCGGCCGTTCTTTGAGCTCTCTATCGAACATGGCTACGAGGATCCGCATTCGATCCATCAGATCGGCGATGTGTCCATACGGGTCCATGCCGCCGACGCGTTACTGGCGCGGGCAGGACGACTGCTGGATCTCGCGACGGCTGATCCGAACGAAAGAACTGTCGCCGAAGCCTCGATCGCGGTTGCCGAGGTCAAGGCGCTTGGAACCGAAGTGGCGCAACTGGCGGCGACCAAGCTGATCGAGCTGGGCGGCGCCCGTTCCACGCTCGAGAGCTATGGTCTCGATCGCTTCTGGCGCAATGCCCGCACCCACTCGCTGCACGACCCGGTCCGGTGGAAATATCACCATATCGGCAACTACTACCTCAACGGCCTCCTGCCGCCGAGGCATGGTGCCCTTTAATTCAGGGCAAGCCCAACTTGCCGGACACAGGCCTGCAAAAGAGCCTGTGTCCGGTCTTTTTCATTCAATGGAAACACCAGATGACCTACTTTCCTGCCTCCGACCGCTATGACAACGCCGCCTTTCGCCGTGTCGGCCGAAGCGGCCTCAAGCTGCCGGCGATCTCGCTCGGCCTCTGGCACAATTTCGGCGACACGACGCCGATCGAAACGCAGCGGTCAATCCTGTTCAAGGCCTTCGATCTCGGCATTACCCATTTCGATCTCGCCAACAATTACGGTCCGCCGGCCGGCAGCGCGGAGATCAATTTCGGCAGCATCCTGAAAGAGGATCTGGCTGGCCATCGCGACGAGCTGATCATCTCGACCAAGGCCGGCTGGGACATGTGGCCGGGGCCTTATGGGCGGGGCGGCGGCTCGCGAAAGGCGCTGTTGTCCAGCCTCGATCAGAGCCTGAAGCGCCTCGGTGTCGACTATGTCGATATCTTCTATTCGCACCGCTTCGATGCCGACACGCCGCTGGACGAAACGGCCTCGGCGCTCGCATCCGCGGTCGAGCAGGGCAAGGCGCTCTATGTCGGCATCTCGTCCTATTCCGGCAACAAGACGCGCGAGATCGCCACGCTGTTGGCGGAGCGGGGCGTGCCGTTGCTGATCAACCAGCCGTCCTACAACCTGTTCAACCGCTGGATCGAAAAGGACCTGCTGAAGGCGACCGACGAGGTCGGAGCCGGCGTCATCGCTTTCACGCCTTTGGCTCAGGGACTACTCACCGACAAATACTTGAACGGCATCCCCGACGATGCCCGCGTCAACCGACCGGGCGGTGGCTTCCTGCGGCCGGATCACCTGAGGGAAGAGAATATTGAGCGGGCACGCGCGCTCAACGACATCGCCGCCCGCCGTGGCCAATCGCTGGCCCAACTGGCGCTCGCCTGGGTGCTTCGCGATCCGCGCGTCACTTCCGCCCTGATCGGCGCAAGCTCGGCGCGGCAGGTCGAGGAGAATGTCGCGGCGCTGAACAATTTGTCGTTCACCACGGAAGAACTCGTCGAGATCGACCGCTACGCGGTCGAGGGCGGCGTCAACCTCTGGGAAAAGCCGTCGCACGACCAGGCGGTCTGAGCGGCCGCTTATGTGCGTTGATGCCATGGTCGACTGCCGGAGAAGGCGGCTGCAACCGCCTCTTTGGCAGATTAGGCCGAAAACAGAATGCTCTGCTCACTGCAGCTGACAGAAAACCGGATGTGCCGATTGCTGGCTCCGCCCGTCTGATTTTGCGCCGAGAGTGCCTCGAGGGAACCAGTTTTGCGTTGTTATTCCATGTCGTTGATTAACTCTATTGATTCGATAGAGTTAATGCATCCAATGGAGGTGTGAAATGAATATTTTGAAGAAAAGCTTCGGTCTGGTTCTCAGCCTGGGTCTTGCCCTCGGCAATGCTCCCGCCGCATTCGCGGAAACGACCCTGCTCAACGTGTCCTATGACCCCACGCGTGAGTTCTACAAGGAGTATAACGAGGCCTTCGCCAAGCACTGGAAGACCGAGACCGGAGAGGATGTCACGGTACAGCAGTCGCATGGCGGTTCGGGCAAGCAGGCCCGTGCCGTGATCGACGGGCTGGAGGCCGACGTGGTGACCCTGGCGCTTGAAGGCGACATCGACGCCATTGCGAAGAATACCGGCAAGATCGCCAAGGACTGGCGCGGACGGCTGGAGAACAACTCCTCGCCCTACACTTCCACGATCGTCTTCCTGGTGCGCAAGGGCAATCCCAAGGGAATCCAGAGCTGGGGCGACCTGGTGAAGGGCGATGTCCAGATCGTCACCCCCAATCCGAAAACCTCGGGCGGCGCGCGTTGGAACTATCTCGCGGCCTGGGCGTGGGCGCATGAGGAATACAAGGGCGACCAGGGCAAGATCCTTGCCTATATCGCGGAACTCTACAAGCGCGCGCCCATCCTCGACACCGGTGCCCGTGGATCGCTGACCACCTTCGCCCAGCGTCAGATCGGCGACGTCCTGCTGGCCTGGGAAAACGAGGCTTACCTGGCCGGCGCCGAATTCGGTGCGGACTCCTTCGACATCGTCGTACCGCCGCTTTCGATCCTGGCTGAACCGCCGGTCACTGTCGTGGATGGCAATGTCGATGCCAAGGGCACGCGCAAGCAGGCCGAAGCCTATCTCGCCTATCTCTATTCGGAGGAGGGCCAGAACCTTGCGGCCAAGCATTTCTACCGCCCGTCCAAGCGGGATCTGGTCAAGCCCGAACTGCTGAAGCAATTGCCCGACATCAAGCTGGTCACGATCGACGACCCGATCTTCGGCGGTTGGGCCAAGGCACAGCCGGAACACTTCGGCGACGGCGGCATCTTCGATCAGATCTACAAACCGAAGTGATCAGACAGACCTTGGACAATGAAGACAACCCGCGGCAAACACCGCGGGTTTTTCTGTCCCGGCCAACCGGGACTGGGCGCTGCGGCTGGAGCCCAGCGACGCAGACTGGTTGCGCAGATGTCGTCCCTCTGCGGTTTGGCCGCGACGGCCGCCGGGTTGTGATTCCCCGTCGCGGCTGGAATGCAGTCGCTGAATTCGCCCCGTCCGGCAGTCGATCCAAACGGCAACGCACGACGCGACGGATAATCTCCAGATCACCGGATCGGTTGGAAAAATATTCCTTACAAAAACTATAGAGAATATTACCGTGGGGGTATTGTTTCAGCGGTGCCGCGATTGGCACACATCGGAGGTCGACATGATTACCAGGAGACAGGGTCTCAAGCTTGCCGCAGCCCTTGCCGTCACTGCCTTGCCCTTCACGCGGACGGCATGGGCGCAAGCCAAGACGATCCGGATCGGCTGGCAGAAGTTTGGCGTGCTGGCGCTTGCCAAGCAGCAGGGCGCGCTCGAAAAGCGCTTTGCCGACCGTGGCATTACCATCGAGTGGTCAGAGTTCACCTCCGGTCCGCCGCTCCTCGAAGCGCTCGGTGCCGGCTCGCTCGATTTTGGCCCAACCGGCGACGTGCCGCCGCTCTTTGCCCAGGCCGCCCGCGGCGATCTTGTATATGTCGGCACCTACAAGCCGCCGGCTGCCTTTCATGGCATCCTCGTTCACAAGGATTCGGCGATCAAGACGCTTGCCGACCTCAAGGGCGTCAAGCTTGCCTACAAGCGCGGATCGAGCGCCCACAACTTCGCCTTCAAGGCCTTGGCCAAGGCCGGCCTGACGCCGGACGACGTCGAAAACGTCGACCTGCCGCCACCCGATGCGGCCGCCGCCTTCAAGACCGGCAGCGTGGACGCCTGGTCGATCTGGGATCCCTATTTCGCCATCGCCGAGAAGGACCCGAACGCCCGCCTCCTGACGACCTCGGAGGGCATCGTCGAAGCCTGGGGCTACTTCCTCGGCAACGGCGCCTTCGCGTCGCAGAACCCCGAACTGATCACCGAGATCCTCGATGAGCTCGCCAAGGTCGGTACTGCCGCCCAAGCGGACATCGAGGCAACCACCGCGGCACTGTCGGAAATCACCGGAGTTCCCGCCGACGTCACCCGGGTGACGCTGACGCGCGCCGGATCCGATCTCGGCAAGGTCGGCACGGTGTCGGACGAGGCCGTCGCCTATCAGCAGGCGCTCGCCGACGACTTCCATGCGCTCGGCGTCCTGCCGAAGAAGCTCACCATCTCGGACATCGTCTGGCGCCCCAAGGCCAGCTGATCCCGCCAACCCCCATCGGAGAGAGACCATGATCACGCGCAGGCAAAGTTTGGCACTGATCGGAGCGGCAGCGACCTCGCTTTCGATGCCCGCCCTCCGGCCCGCCCGGGCGGCGGCGACCGAGTTTCGTATCGGCTGGCAGAAGAACGGCGTGCTCGCGCTGGCGAAGCGCACGGGCGCCATCGAAAAGAGACTGGCGCCACGGGGCATCAGCGTCACCTGGTCGGAATTCACCTCCGGTCCGCCGCTGCTCGAAGCGCTGGGCGCCGGCTCGCTCGATTTCGGCCCGACCGGCGACGTTCCGCCGCTCTTCGCCCAGGCCGCCGGCGGCAACCTGCTCTATGTCGGCACCTATCGCGGTCCGTCCACGGGCTCTGCCATCCTCGTGCACAAGGACTCGCCGATCGCCTCGCTTGAGGATCTGAAGGGCAAGAAGGTCGCGTTCAAGCGCGGTTCCAGCGCCCATAATTTCACCGTCAAGGCGCTACGCAAGGCGGGTCTCGACGTTGGCGACGTCGAGGCGATCGACCTTCCCCCGCCGGACGCGGCCGCCGCCTTCAAGACCGGCAGCATCGACGCCTGGGCGATCTGGGACCCCTACTACGCGATCGCACAAGCCGATCCGCAGACGCGCGTGCTGACGACCGCGGAGGGCATCGTCGACAGCTGGAGCTTCTACTTCGGCAACGGCGACTTCACGGCCGCCAATCCGGACGTGCTGTCGGAGGTGATCGACGAACTGGCAAGGACAGGCGCCTGGGCGCAATCGCACATCGAAGAGACGATTTCCGCGCTTTCGGAAATCACCGGTGTGCCGATCGAGGTGACCCGCACCGTGCTGACCCGCAAGGGCGCCGACCTCGGCAGGGTCCATCCCCTGACCGATGAAGCGATCTCCTATCAGCAGGCGCTCGCCGACGAGTTCCACGGCCTCGGCATTCTGCCGAAGAAGCTCACCATTTCCGATATCGTCTGGCGGCCGAAGGCCAGCTGACTCCCATTGTTGAAAGGACCTCGACATGACCAAGACTGAAAAGCCGCTCGATTTCCTCTGGTTCATCCCAACCTCGGGTGACGGATCCTATCTCGGCTCCGACGACCGCAGCCGGCCCGCCGATCCGGGCTATTTCCGCGAGATCGCCACCGCCGTCGACCGCCTCGGCTATACCGGCGTGCTGATCCCGACCGGTGTGGCCTGCGAGGAGTCCTTCGTGCTGGCCGGCCATCTGGCGGCGGTTACGGAAAAGCTGAAGTTTCTCGTGGCGATCCGGCCGGGTACGGCTTCGCCGGCCTATTATGCTCGTCTGGCCTCGACGCTCGACCGCGTTTCCAATGGACGTCTGCTGCTGAACATCGTCGTCGGCGGCAGCGCCCAGGAGCTGGCGGGCGACGGCATCTTCCTGCCGCATGACGAACGCTACGCCCATGCCGAGGAATTCTTCCAGGTTTTCAATCAACTGATCGAAACCGGCAAGGCCAATCTCGACGGCAAGTACATCAAGGCGCTGAATGCCCAGCTCGGCATCCCGCCGGTCCAGGAGCCGCGCCCGCCGCTCTACTTCGGCGGCTCGTCGGACGCGGCGATCGAGTTTGCCGGCGGTCGCGTTGACAAGTACCTGACCTGGGGCGAACCGCCGGCACAGGTGGCGGAAAAGATCGCCTCCGTCCGCAAGGCGGCAGCATCCAGGGGCAAGGACGTGAGTTTCGGCATCCGTCTGCACTTCATCGTTCGCGAAACGGACGAGGAGGCCTGGGCCGCCGCCGACAGGCTGATCTCCAAGCTCTCCGACGAGGCGATCGCCGCAGCCCAGGAGGTCTTTGCCAAGAGTTCTGATTCCGTCGGCCAGGCACGCATGGTGGCGCTTCACAATGGCCGGCGCGACAAGCTGGAAGTTTCGCCGAACCTCTGGGCCGGCATCGGTCTGGTTCGTTCGGGCGCCGGCACCGCGCTGGTCGGCTCGCCAAAGACGGTCGCCGCCCGCCTGCGCGAATACCAGGCGTTGGGCATCGATACGATCGTCGCTTCCGGCTACCCGCATCTGGAGGAGGCCTACACCGTGTCCGAGCTGCTCTTCCCGGAAATCGGCCTTGGCGGCCCACGCAACCAGATCCGCTCGTCCTTCGGCGAGCGCCAGGTCTTCGGCGGCGGCGGCCACGGCGGCAACGTCAAGCTCGTGTCCGGTTCCTGAGCCGCCGAAATCGGCACTTCGATTGCCCCTCAGCCGCCCGGTAAGCCGGACGGCTGTACCTCTGACCAGGAGACAGGACATGACGGCATACGAGATCGTAACCGATGCTGAGGCCCGCCGCGCCCGCCTCACAATACCCGCCATCAGCTTGCCCAAGATCCGGCTCGCAGGGCTGCTGCCCTACTTGCTGCCGGCCGTCGTACTTGTGGTGTGGCAGTTCCTGTCCTCCGTCGGCTGGATCTCGTCGCGGATCATGCCGGCCCCGACCGATGTGGGCCTTGCCTTCGTCGACCAGTTGAGCTCGGGCGCCCTGCTGCATGACATCGCCGTCAGTGGCGCCCGGGCCCTGGCCGGACTTGTCGTCGGCGGGTCGATCGGTCTGGCGCTTGGCATCGCCAACGGGGTTTCGAAGCTGTCGGAACAGCTGACCGACACAACCCTGCAGATGCTGCGCACTATCCCGCATCTGGCGATGATCCCGCTCGTCATCCTGTGGTTCGGCATTGGCGAGGAATCCAAACTGTTCCTCACATCGCTCGGTGTGCTCTTTCCCGTCTACCTCAACACGTTCCACGGCGTGCGAAACGTCGATCGCGACCTCCTTGAGATGGGCCGGATCTATGGCATGAGCAGTCTCACCCTTTTCCGCAAGGTGATCCTGCCCGGTGCGCTGCCGTCCATCTTCGTCGGCCTGCGCTACGCGCTCGGCATCATGTGGCTGACGCTCATCGTCTCGGAATCGATCGCCGCCTCGTCGGGTATCGGCCACATGGCGAACGAGGCGCGCGAATTCATGATGACGGATGTCGTCGTGTTGTCGCTGCTGGTCTATGCGGCCCTCGGCAAGCTGGCCGATATGATTGCCCGTGCGCTGGAGCGTTACAGTCTTTCCTGGAACCCTGTCTATCAGAAGTGAGGATCGGACGATGATGCGACATGCCTTCTATGCACTGACCGAGCGGCCAGACAATGCTGGAGCCTATGCCGATCACGGCGTCACGCGCCCTGCCGTCAATGCGTCCGGTCCGGTATCGATCCGGCTTCGCGATGTGGAGAAGTCGTTCGGTGACAACAAGGTCCTGCGCGGCATCGATCTCGATGTACCCGCCGGCCAGTTCATCGCGATCGTCGGCAAGAGTGGTTGCGGCAAGAGCACGCTGCTGCGCTTGCTGGTCGGTCTGGACAAGCAGAGCGGAGGTTCGATCACTTTCTCCGACGTGTCCGGTGACGAGGCCGTGCCCAATGCGCGTATCGTTTTCCAGGAGCCGCGGCTGCTCCCCTGGGCAGGCGTGCTCGACAATGTCGTTGTCGGCCTCGGTGAGGGCGTCGACAAGGAAACGGCCCGCCGGGAAGCGCTTGCCGCGCTCGAAGAAGTGCAGCTTTCGGAAAAGGCCGGACAATGGCCGTCCCGCCTGTCCGGTGGGCAGCGACAGCGCGTGGCGCTAGCCCGATCGCTGGTCAGCAAGCCCGGCCTGCTCGTTCTCGACGAACCGCTCGGCGCTCTTGACGCACTGACCCGCATAACCATGCAGCAGCTCGTTGCCCGTGTCTGGCGTGAACTGGGTTTCACGGCCGTCCTCGTCACCCACGACGTCAGTGAAGCGGTCAATCTCGCCGATCGCGTGATCGTGCTCGACGAGGGGCGCATTGCGCTTGATGTCGAGGTTGACGCCGCGCATCCGCGGCGCCACGGCGATCCAGAGCTTGCCGCGCTCGAGCGGCAGTTGCTTGAGGCGATCCTCGGCAATGCCTGAGGGGCGATGACTTGTTCGCCAGAAGGCTTCCGACCGTGTCGGAGGCCTTCGTCTGGCTTAGAGCGTTTCCTGGCTAGATTGGAAACGCTCTAGGAGTGGTGCATCATCGGTCGACGGCCCTTGACGCCTTCGATGATCTGCCTGGCGATCTGTTCGCATTGGACCGCGATTTCCGGAACACCGGTGAGTTCGCCGAAAGTGCCCCGGGCAAGCGGCCCCGCGATGAAGAGCCCCTCCGTCGCATGGCCATCGATGCCGATGGCGCGGCTCTCACGGTCGCAGGCGATGCCCAGGCCATGGCCGTCCGTCTTGACGAAGCCCTGGCGGTCGAGTTCGGCGAGGTAGGGCTGCGAGCCGATAGCGGCAGTATGATCCGGTCCGGTTGCCACCACCACCCATTCGAAGGACTGCCGCTCGACCACGCCGTCCGGCTTGACGATCAGGTCGATGGAAATCGCATGAGGCGCGCGTTCGACCCGACAGATCCGTCCGGCCCGCGTCATAAGTCGGCCGTTCCGGATATCCTGGCGAATGAGGTCTGCGACCTGCGGCGGCATACGGTAGCGGTGGGTCTCGAAGCGGCGGCGCAGATGGCGCAGGAGCCGCGCCTGCTCCTGGCGCGGCAGCGCCTGCCAGATCGTCTGCCCCTGCTGGCGAAGCGCGTCGAACACGCTCTGCCAGGGAAGGCCGGAGCGCTTCGCGTCGGCAATCGCGACACGCACGCGTCGCAGAAGGTTCCGGGCGCTCGTCGCTGGAGGCACGACGAAGTTTCCGGTTGGGGCAAGCGTGCCGCCGACCTGGGGCTGCGGCAGCAAGCCGGATCGCGAGAAAGCGACGATCGCGCCGTCGTGACCACGGCTTCGCAAGGATGCGATGACGTCGAAGGCCGTCAGGCCTGCTCCCAAAATGAAGACTCTCTCACCCGGGCGAATGTAAGCCAGAGCATCGGTTCGCGACGGATCGGTGATGAAACGCGGATGGCCATTGAGCGCCAGGGCGATCATGCCGGGTGCCTTGGGCTTTGGATGGCTTGTGGCGATCACGACGATGTCGGCGACGATCTCGGTACCAAGACTGCCGGTCACGCGCCATCGGGAGCCCGACCTTGCAATCCTCTCGACCCGTTCGCGAACATGCCGCACGATGCCGCTGTCGATAAACGGCTGCATGCGCTCGGCCATGAAGCGGGCGAAGGCCGATCTGCGGGCGTAGATGCCGCCGCTGCCGACCCGTGCATCGGGGTCGGCCTCGTTCGCTCCGCTTGTTTCGAGCCAGCGGGCAAAGGCATCGGGCTCTCCGGGAATGGCGCGCATCCGCGATGCCTCGACGTTGAGCCTGAGGGCAGGGTCGGCCGTATCATAGGCAAGCCCTGCGCCCAGGCTGGCGCGTGGCTCGAAGACGGCGATCTGGTGGTCGTCCCAATTCGCCCCGATTGCCAGCTGGCGGGCGAGTGAGGCGCCGGCAAAACCGCCGCCGATGATGGCGACCCGGCACGATCCGTCGTGGGCTGAGAGCATGGGTTTTTCCGAGGGCAGGGTCATTCGCAGCATGGCGTTCTCCCTTCAGTTGAAGCTTTCGGCTTCGAAAGCGTCCCGATCCAAGGGACTTGAAGATGTATTTTCTACAAAATATATAGATTATAAAATCGAATGTCTACGGGGAGTAAGTCTGGCCTGCTAGAAAGGTTCCAGATCACGGATTGCCAGCCTTCACGGAGTTCCCGATGAACAGTTCATTTATCAGTCTGGGCCAAGTCAAACATGAGCCCCTCTTTCCCTCTATTGAGCCTTCCGTCGACGCGGATGGCCTGAAGTCCGCATTGCGCAACCTGGGTGGCGGCGTCAGCATCATCACGGCTGGCGAGGGGGACGCGCGCACCGGTGCGACAGTGACCTCGGCCACTGCACTCTCGGTTGAGCCTCCGCGTATGCTGGTCTCGCTCAATCGCACCTCCTCCACCTGGCCGGTGGTCGAGCGCTACGGGCATTTTTGCGTCAATGTCGTCGGCTCGCTGCATGAGGGGCTCGCCAACCAGTTTGCCGGCAGGGGCGGATTGAAGGGACCGGATCGCTATCGAGGGGCCTCCTGGACCACGCTTGCTTCCGGGGCGCCGGTTCTCGAGGATGCGGCCTCCGCCATCGACTGCGAGGTCGAGGAGGTGCTGGAGCGCCACAGCCATGCGATCGTCATCGGTCGGGTCGTCGGCATCCGCGTCCTCGGCGGCGGTTCGCTGGTCTACGGCAATGGGCGCTATTCGCCGCTCGACGGCTGATCGGGTGTCTGCGGCAAGCTCTCCCGCTTTTGCTCAGGCTTGCGCGGTCCGGAGAATGGTGTGCCAAGCACGTCAGGCAGAATAGAATAGTGTTTTTATCGAAAATATTGACGATCGCCGAAAATACGGCGACACTGCGACATCAGCTCATGATGGGCGCAGCAGGAGGAATGAGGCATGCCGATGGGTATAGACAGCTTTTCCTTCGATCTGTTCGGCATAACGCGCCGGGTAAAATCGACCGGCCGCGAGGCGGTCAGTGGACGCCCGAGGGCTCTGGCAGAGGACCAGGATGTCAAGGCCGACCAGCATACGGAACGCGCCCGAGACCAGGAGAATTTTTTCTGGGGCATGTTTTCGGTACTCTAGTCAGGAGACAATCATGGCTCATGTTCTCGACAGTCTGACCGGCCAGGGTCGCAAAACCGCAGGCGGCGCCCTTGCCGAGCGCCTGGCGCCGCTCGCAGCGATCTCGGCCGTTGTGTTTCTTGTGGCCGTTCTCATCCTGCTCTGATGGTGGCAACGGTCTCCGTCCTCCGAAGTCGCGGTGCGATCGGCCTGCAGAACCTGAAGGAGCGAACAATGGGAACCATTACGCATCTGCACGAGCGTCTCCGTCCCGTGCCCAACCGCATCGACGCGGAAGGGGACGTGCTCGCGGCCGCATCCGCCGTCCTTCCCGCCTTGTCGCAATTGCCCGTGGCCGAGGCTCTCAGCCGATCCGGCCTTCTCCCCGTCTCTGTTCCGAGTGATTTTGGCGGCCTCGATGTCTCCAACGTCGTGCTCGCCGAAGCCGTTTCGGTGATCGCCGCCGTTTCGACCAGGGCGGCCGAGGCCCTCGCATCCCACTGCTCCGCACTTGAGGCCATCCGCAATGCCGGCAGCGAAGAGCAGCGCAGAACCGCCTTTGCCAGATCCGCGGCGGGCGAGTGCTTCCTCCTGTTGACCGGAGGAGGCGTTGCCGAGCTGAAGACCGATGCGCGTGTCCTGCCTGAAGGCATGGGATTTCGCCTCGAAGGGGAGGTGCACGTTACTTCTGTGGTGGACGCGGACTGGCTTGCCCTACCCGTCGCTGATCCGTCCGGACAGTCAGCCCTGCTTCTCGTGCCGCGCCACGCTGCGGGTGTCGAATCTACCCAACCGGGGGATGAGGCCTCGTCGTTGCTCCGGTTTACCGGCGTTCACGTGGCGGCCGACAGTGTCCTTGCTCTCACCCGCAACCAGGCAGGTCAGATGGTGGAGAGCGTGGACAGGCTTCTGCGGGCTGCCATCGTTCTCGGGCGGGGCAGGCGAGAGCTGGAGACCGTTCTGTCGAGGATCGATCCCGGGACGGATGCAACGGTCGCATCGGCCCATGCAATCGGCTGGCGACAGGTCGAGATCGAGACGGTCCATGCCCTGATTCTGCGGGCTGCCGCGGCGATCGATGGAGCCCAGGTCAATCCTGCGGCGGAGACGATCGCGCAAGCCCACCGGATCGCGTCAATTCTGCGTGTCGCTGCGCAACGGATGGACACCGGGCGAACGGCAGGCGAAGAAGAAGAGGCTGTCGTCGCCGCTCTCGGCAGGCTATTGATCGCCGGCCGGGACGAAATGACGGCTTAGTCCATCAGGGCGAATCAACGGGCCTGCGGCTCAAGCCTTGGCGAGCCCTCGGAGCCGATGTTCTTCTCGCGCGCGACGAACTGGGTGAGCGTCATGTTGTCGAGAATGGTGGCGATTGCATCGCGCACTTCGGTCATCGACAGGCGCACCTGGCAGGTCGCCGGATCGGCGCAGTCGTCGCAGGCCTCGAAAGCCGTGCGGCTGGCGCAACGGATCGGGGCGAGCGGGCCGTCCAGCGCGCGAATGACCTGACCGATCATGATATCGTCGGAGGGTTTTGAAAGCGAATATCCGCCGTTCGGCCCCTTCTTCGAGCGCAGGATTCCGTTGTTGCGCAGCTCCAGCAGAATCGTATCGAGGAATTTCTTCGGAATATTGTTGCGCGTGGCGATGTCGGTGACGAACGCGGTTTCGCCCGGATCGAGCTGCGCCAGATCGACCAGCGCCTTCAATCCGTATTTGCCTTTTTTCGTGAGCATGGGGAGAACTCGATTTCGTTCGTGAAAGCTGGCGGCTTGCTGCAGGGCTCTGCTAACTGAAGAGGTATTCTGCCAAATAGATAGTTTTTACTGGTTAAAGGTGCAAGCCCAAACTCCCCCGAATGATCCGGGCCGGCTGCGCAGTCTGGAGTCTTCGTGCTGAGATTGGCACCGCGTAGCTCGGAGACAGCGTCAAAACGGCTGCGGGACAGCATGACCGGAGCACGAGATGACCCAACCGGGCATTCGACAGAGACCAAGACCATTCTGCCTATGAAATTCTCATAAATGGAATCGTCCAGAAGCGAATGCTTGCGCCTGCAAGTTACGCAATACGCCTCAAATGGTTCAAGGTGGCGCTTGGCCGCTTCCCTCTTTTGCCGGTGAAACTCGTTTGGTACGTCACCCTTAAAGAGCCCGTTGCGGTCTTGTTCGATCGGCTGTAGGCCGGCTCTCAATGCGGTACGAACGATTTAATTGTTCGTCAAAGCATAGTGTTGGTGAAGGGCCGAGCGTTGGGTCGGAAATTAGTCAATCGAAAAAATCGTTATAAAATAATATATTGGCTAATAGAATGGCGGACAGAGAGGGATTCGAACCCTCGGTACGCTTTCACGTACACACGCGTTCCAGGCGTGCGCCTTAAACCACTCGGCCACCTGTCCGTAAGATCCGGCGCATCGTTTGGGTGAAGCGGCCGGTCGGGCGCGATATATAACGAGGATTTCCCGGCGATCAACCGAAATCTGACGGTTTTTTGACTTGCCCGGGCAAAAGCCTATCTATTAGCTGGTCCGCGTCGACGCGCGGGCGCTTGTGTGGGGCAGGCGTCCTGAACGCGCGGTGTGATTGCTTGGGGGAATGGGGATGGTGCGGTTTGTTTTCCGCCTGGTGAGTTTTACTGCTCTGTGTCTTGCGGTGATCGCCGCCGCCATGGATTCGATTGCCTCGGTGTCCGCGTCGCAGTTTGTCGTCACCCCGCTTCGTCTGGCCTGGGTGGAGATCGATCCGACCTCGCTCGTGCGGTTCCGCGCTGTCGTGGGAGACAGGGCCGGTGCCTCCGTCTGGCAGGTGTTCGAAGCCTGGCTGTTGCCTCAGCCCGCCTTTGCCGTGCTTCTCAGCCTTGCGCTGATATTCTGGATGATCGGCTACAAGAAGCCGTCGCCTGCCGGACGTTTCGCCGCCTGACCCGTTCGGGGTCGTCGTTTCCGAAGGCGCGGACGGCCTTCGCAAGGAGAGCCTGATGTTCCTGATCGATATGTTCAACAAGAAGACGACCATGCCGACCGCCGAGACGGCGCTGCCGGGCAGGACCGAGCCGCTGACGACGGCCGAGACCCATTTCGTCTCGGGCCATCCCCTGAAAGGGCCTTGCCCCGAGGGCTTCAGGACCATCTATCTCGGCATGGGCTGCTTCTGGGGCGCCGAGCGCCTGTTGTGGAAGGTGCCCGGCGTCTATGTCACCGCCGTCGGTTACCAGGGCGGCTTCACCCCGAACCCGACCTACCAGGAAACGGTCACCGGGCTGACCGGCCACACCGAGGTGGTGAAGGTCGTCTATGATCCGAAGGCCGTGACGCTCGAGGCGCTGTTGCGGGTCTTCTTCGAGGCGCACGATCCGACCCAGGGCATGCGTCAGGGCAATGATATCGGCACCACCTATCGCTCGGCGATCTATGCCGAGAACGCCGATGACATCGACGCGGCGCTAAGGGTCCGCGATGCCTTTCAGCAGGCGCTGATCGCCGCGGGCCGCAAGCAGACGGTGACCACGCAGATCGCTCCGGCCGGGCCGTTCTACTATGCCGAAGACTACCACCAGCAGTATCTGGCGAAGAACCCGGGCGGCTATTGCGCTCTGCGCGGTCTCGGCGTGGCCTGCCCGCTTCCGGCCGCCGACTGAGCGCGATCTGCCTGCGCAAGCGGCAGCAAGCCCTTTGATCTGGCTGAATTTTCGGCGCGAGAGACGGAAAGTTCGCCCGTTCGACTATTCTTTACCAGTTGAAAAAAATCGGGTGAATTTTTCCAAAAGCCATGCAAGGATGCGTCCAGCCAGGCCCCTGGAAAAGGGGTCGGTGGTTCCGCAGACATGCGTGTCAAAGCGCTTGCGGGAGGACCCAATAAGATCAATAGCAACAACAGGGCTGCAAAATGAAGAAAACCCTTTTGAGTCTCTTTGCCTTGGCCGCGATGTCGGCAACGGCGCTCGCCGCCGACGTCAAGCCGGCGCTTGTCTACGGCACCGGCGGCAAGTTCGACAAGTCGTTCAACGAAGCAGCCTATGCCGGAGCGGAAAAGTTCAAGGCCGAAACCGGCATCGACTATCGCGACTTCGAGCCGACCGGCGACACGCAGGGTGAGCAGGCGATCCGCAACTTCGCCTCCAAGGGCTATAACCCGGTCGTGGCCGTGTCCTTCGCCTGGACCTCGGCGATCGAAAAGGTTGCCGCCGAATTCCCCGACACCCAGTTCGTCATCGTCGACTCGGTCGTCGACCTGCCGAACGTCCGCTCGGTCGTCTATAAGGAAGAAGAAGGCTCCTACCTCGTCGGCGTTCTCGCCGGCATGGCGTCGAAGACCGGCAAGGTCGGCTTCGTCGGCGGCATGGACATCCCGCTGATCCGCAAGTTCGAATGCGGCTACGAGCAGGGCGCGCGCGCTGCCAAGGCTGACGTTCAGGTATTCCAGAACATGACCGGCACGACCGGTGCGGCCTGGAACGACCCGGTTCGCGGTGGCGAGCTCACCAAGAACCAGATCGACCAGGGCGCCGATGTCATCTACGCGGCAGCCGGCGCGACCGGCCTCGGCGTGCTGCAGACCGCTGCCGACAACGGCAAGCTGTCGATCGGCGTCGATTCCAACCAGAACCACCTGCATCCGGGCTCGGTGCTGACCTCGATGGTCAAGCGCGTCGACCTCGCCGTCTACAACGCCTATGCCGACAGCAAGGGTGACAAGTTCACCGCCGGCGTCCAGGCGCTCGGCGTCAAGGAAGACGGCGTCGGCTACGCGCTCGACGACAACAATGCCAAGCTCATCACCGATGATATGAAGGCAGCCGTCGAGAAGGCCAAGGCCGACATCATTGCCGGAACCATCAAGGTTCACGACTACATGTCGGACAATTCCTGCCCGAAGTGATCTGATGCGGGCGCAAGGCGGTTGATTTATCCGCCTTGCGCCCTTTCCATGTCTGGGGGACCGGAATGAACGACAAGAGCCAGGCGCCGGCGATCGAGCTGATCGGCATCGACAAGAAGTTCGGTGCGGTGCACGCCAACAAGAACATCAACCTCACCGTGGCCAAGGGCTCGATCCACGGCATCATCGGCGAAAACGGTGCCGGGAAGTCGACGCTGATGTCGATTCTCTACGGTTTCTACCATGCCGACAGCGGCGAGATCCGCATCGGCGGCAAGCCGGTCGCCATCCGCGACAGCCAGTCGGCGATCGCCGCCGGCATCGGCATGGTGCACCAGCACTTCATGCTGGTCGAGAATTTCACCGTGCTGGAAAACCTGATGCTCGGCGCCGAGGGCGGCCCCCTGCTCGGCAAGGGCACGGATGCGGCGCGCGACGCCTTGAAGAAGCTCGAGGACGACTATGAACTCGAGGTCGACCCGGATGCGGTCGTCGAGGAGTTGCCCGTCGGCCTGCAGCAGCGGGTCGAGATCCTGAAAGCCATGTATCGCGGCGCCGAGATCCTGATCCTCGACGAGCCGACCGGCGTTCTCACCCCGGCCGAAGCCGACCACCTGTTCAAAATCCTGCGCGTGCTGCGCGACCAGGGCAAGACCGTCATCCTCATCACCCACAAGCTGCGCGAGATCATGGCGATCACCGACACGGTGTCGGTCATGCGCCGCGGCGAGATCGTCGCGACCCGCACGACGTCGGAAACGACGGTCGAGGAACTGGCCGAACTGATGGTCGGCCGCCGCGTGTTGCTGCATGTGGACAAGGGTGATTCCAAGCCCGGCGAGGTCTTCCTCTCGGTGCGCAACCTGACGGTCAAGGACCACCGCGGCGTCACCATGGTCGACAACGTCTCCTTCGACGTCCGTTCCGGCGAGATCGTCGGAATTGCCGGCGTCGCGGGCAATGGCCAGAGCGAATTGCTGGAGGCCATCACCGGCATCCGCAAGCCGACCTCCGGCGAAATCCTGTTCGGCGGCGAGCCTGTGACCGGTTTCGACCCCGCACGCCTGCGCCGACTTGGCATCGCGCATATTCCGGAAGACCGCCATCACATGGGCCTGGTGCTGGCCTTCGAGGAGGCCGAGAACGCCATCCTCGGCTATCATCGTGACGCCCGCTACGGCAAGGGCGCGTGGCTCAATCCGGATGCGGTGCGCAAGGCCGCCGTCGACGAGATCGAGAAATACGACATCCGCCCGCCCAATCCGCGGCTGAAGACCGCCAATTTCTCCGGTGGCAACCAGCAGAAGATCGTGGTTGCCCGCGAGATCGAGCGCGACCCGAAGCTTCTGGTCGTCGGCCAGCCGACCCGCGGCGTCGATATCGGCGCCATCGAATTCATCCATCGCCGGATCATCGAAACGCGCGACGCCGGAAAGGCCGTGCTGCTGGTCTCGGTCGAGCTCGACGAGATTCGCTCGCTCTCCGACCGGGTGCTGGTGATGTTCGCCGGCAAGATCGTCGGCGAGAAGAGCCCGGAGACCGGTGAACAGACGCTCGGCCTGATGATGGCCGGCATTGCCGCATGAGGTTTTGATGAGCACCGCTTCCGTACCGCTGCCGAATTGGATCAACTACGCGCTGATCCCGCTGATCAACCTCGTCCTCGCCTTCCTGGTCTCCGGTCTCGTGGTCTGGATCATCGGCGAGGATCCCTATGAAGCCTTGAAGCTGATGCTGGCCGGCGCGCTCGGACGCGGCGAGGGCATCGGCTTCACCCTGTTCTACGCCACCAACTTCATCTTCACCGGACTGTCCGTCGCGGTCGCCTATCATGCCGGCCTGTTCAACATCGGCTCCGAAGGCCAGGCCTATCTCGGCGGTCTTGGCGCGGCGCTAGTGGCGCTGTCGCTCGACCATTACGTGCCGTGGTACGTGACGATGCCGCTCGCCATCTGTGCCGCAGCATTGTTCGGCGCTGCCGGGGCTGCCATTCCCGCCTGGCTGCAGGCCAAGCGCAACAGCCACATCGTCATCACCACGATCATGTTCAACTACATCATCTCGTCGCTGATGAACTATGTGCTGGTGCATGTGCTGATCGTGCCCGGCAAGATGGCGCCGGAAACCCGCACCTTCCTCGAAGGCGGACAGCTGCCCAAGCTCGACTGGCTGATGGCGATGTTCGGCCTGAAGCTCGGCCCAGCGCCGCTCAACGTCTCCTTCCTGATCGCGCTCGTCATGTGCGTGCTGGTCTGGGTGCTGATCTGGCGCACCAAGCTCGGCTACGAGATGCGCACGCTCGGCATCAGCCGTTCGGTCGCCGCCTATGCCGGCATTCCCTATGTCAAGATCGTCATCATCACCATGCTGATCTCCGGCGGCCTTGCCGGCATGATGGCGCTCAATCCGGTGATGGGCGCGTCTGCCCGCCTGCAGGTCGAATTCGTCAGCGGCGCCGGCTTCGTCGGCATCGCCGTCTCGCTGATGGGCCGCAACCACCCGATCGGCATCGTGCTCGCCGCAATCCTGTTCGGCGTGCTCTACCAGGGAGGTGCGGAACTGTCCTTCGACATGCCCACCATCACCCGTGACATGATCATGGTGATCCAGGGTCTGGTGATCCTGTTCGCCGGCGCGCTCGAATACATGTTCCGGCCGACGATCGTGCGCATCTACCAGCAAATCGTCAAAGCGTGAGGTGAGCACATGGATTACTTCGACATTCTCGTCAGCATCCTCGGCTCCACCGTGCGTCTGTCGATCCCGCTGATCTTCACCGCGCTGGCCGGCCTGTTTTCCGAACGCGCCGGCATCTTCGACATCGGCCTCGAGGGCAAGATGCTGGCCGCGGCCTTCGCCGCCGCCACGGCCGCCTACATGACCGGCTCGCCCTGGCTCGGGCTTGCCTCCGGCATCGGCGTCTCGCTGGCCTTCTCGCTGGTCCACGGCTTTGCCTCGATCACCAATCGCGGCAACCAGATCGTCTCCGGCGTGGCGATCAACTTCGCCGCCGCCGGCCTCACCGCCGTGCTCGGCCATGCCTGGTTCCGCCAGGGCGGACGCACCCCCGGCCTCACCGCCGATGCGCGCTTTTCCCCGATCACGCTTCCGGGCGTCGACCTGATCCGCGACGTGCCCATCGTCGGCCCGCTCTATGCCAACGTCATCTCCGGCAACAATCTGCTGACCTATCTCGCCTTCCTCGCCGTGCCGATCTCGTGGTGGGTGCTCTATCGCACGCGTTTCGGCCTTCGGCTGCGCGCCGTCGGCGAAAATCCGGGCGCCGTCGACACCGCCGGCATTTCGGTGACCTGGCTGCGCTACCGCGCCGTTCTGGTCGCCGGTTTCCTCTGCGGCTTCTCCGGAACCTATCTGGCGATCGCCCAGTCGGCGGCCTTCATCAACAACATGTCGGCCGGCAAGGGCTATATCGCGCTCGCCGCGCTGATCTTCGCCAAGTGGAAACCGGTTCCGGTCCTGCTCGCCTGCCTGCTGTTCGGCTTCCTCGATGCGCTGGCCAATTTCATGCAGGGCAAGTCGGTTCCGGGTATCGGCGAAGTGCCGGTGCAGATCTTCCAGGCGCTGCCCTACATCCTCACCTGCATCCTGCTGGCCGGCCTGATCGGCTCTGCCAACCCGCCGAAGGCCGGCGGTGTCCCTTACGTGAAGGAGCGTTGATCCATGTCCCATGACCTGTTCGAGGCCGCGCGCGACGCCATGCGCTTCGCCCATGCGCCCTATTCGAAATTCCCCGTCGGGGCGGCGATCCGCGCCGACGATGGCCGGATCTACACCGGTGCCAACATCGAGAACCTCTCCTTCCCGCAGGGCTGGTGCGCCGAACCGACGGCGATCGGCTGCATGATCATGGGTGGGGCCACGAAGATCGTCGAGATGGCGGTCATCGCTGAGAAGATGGCGCTCTGCCCGCCCTGCGGCGGCTGCCGCCAGAAGATCGCCGAATTCGCCGAGGCAGGCACGAAGATCTATCTGTGCGACGAGGTCGGCTTGCAGAAGACGATGACCATGGACGAACTCCTGCCCTTCTCCTTCAAGACGGATATCCTCGGATGAGGGAGGCGATCAACTTCCTCGTCGACCGGCTGGACGGCCTTCTGCCGCGCTACGGCATCGTTCTTGGATCGGGCCTCGGCTCGCTTGTGGAGGAGATCCGCGATCCGATCCGCGTCTCCTACCATGATCTGCCCGGCTTTCCGGAGAGCGGCGTGTCCGGCCATGCCGGCGAACTGGTCGCGGGTTATCTCGACCGCGAGCCGGTAATCATGCTGGCGGGCCGCATCCACTACTATGAGCACGGCGACGCGAACGCCATGCGGGTACCGATCGAGGTGCTGCGGGGGCTCGGCGTGCAGTCGCTGATCCTCACCAACTCCGCCGGTTCGCTGCGCGAGGATCTGCCGCCGGGCTCGGTCATGCAGATCAGCGATCACATCAATTTTTCCGGCGTCAACCCGCTGATCGGCGAGGGAAGCGACAGCCGTTTCGTCGGCATGACCTCCGCCTATGACGCCGATCTCACGGTCGCCATGCAGCGCGCCGCGGAGGAGGAGGGCATACCGCTGTCCTCCGGTGTCTATATGTGGTTCTCCGGCCCGAGCTTCGAAACGCCGGCCGAAATCCGCATGGCCCGCATCCTCGGCGCCGATGCCGTCGGCATGTCGACGGTGCCCGAAGTCATCCTCGCACGCTTTTTCGGGCTGCGCGTCGCGGCCGCATCGGTTATTACCAATTACGGGGCGGGAATGACCGGGGCAGAACTCAGTCATGCCGAGACCAAGGACATGGCTCCCATCGGCGGCAAGCGATTGGCCGCCATCCTCAAGAGGATGATAGCAGGCGGAGGGACGGACCTTGGATAGTCACGAAGCGCGGGCAACCGCGACCCGGGCGCTGGCCCTGGTCGATCTCACCAATCTCAAGGACGATTGCACGCCGCAGCAGATCGACGCGCTGTGCGCCAGGGCGGTAACGCCCTACGGCCATACCGCTGCCATCTGCATCTGGCCGCGGTTCATCGCCCGCGCCCGCACGCTGCTCGGGCCGGAAAGCCCGGTCCGCATCGCAACCGTGGTCAATTTCCCCTCCGGCGACCTGAAGCTCGAGGACGTGCTGGCCGAGACCCGCGAAGCCATCGCCGACGGCGCCGACGAGATCGATCTGGTCATCCCCTACCGGGCTCTCCTGGCCGGCGACGAAGCGGCCGTGACGTCCATGGTCGAGGCGGTGCGCGCCGCGTGTCCGGAGCCTGTCCTGCTGAAGACCATTCTCGAAACCGGCGAGATCAGGGATACCGGCCTCATCCGCCGCGCCTCGGAACTGGCGATCGCCGCCGGTGCCGACTTCATCAAGACCTCCACCGGCAAGGTCGCCGTCAATGCGACGCTCGAAGCGGCCGACATCATGCTCCAGGCCATCCGCGACAGTCGCCGGAAAGTTGGTTTCAAGCCGGCCGGCGGCATCTCGACGGTCGCCGATGCGGGCCTCTATCTGCGGCTTGCCGATACCATCCTGGGCGAGGACTGGGTCATGCCGTCCACCTTCCGCTTCGGCGCTTCCGGGCTGCTCGACGATATTCTCACGGTGCTCGGCGGTGGCCGTTCGACCGCCGACAATACGGGATACTGATCCATGCTTCCCCAGGAAATCATCCGTCGCAAGCGTGACGGCGGCGTGCTCACCGCAGCCGAGATCGCCGCTTTCGTCGAGGGACTGAGCCAGGAAACCATATCCGAAGGGCAGGTCGCTGCCTTTGCCATGGCAGTGTTCTTCCAGGGCATGACGCCGGAGGAAATCGTCGCGCTGACGATTGCCATGCGCGATTCCGGCGAGGTCCTGTCCTGGGCAGGCGTCGGCAAGCCGATCGCCGACAAGCATTCGACCGGCGGCGTCGGCGACAATGTCTCGCTGATGCTGGCGCCGATCGTCGCGGCCTGCGGGCTCGCCGTGCCGATGATCTCCGGCCGCGGCCTCGGCCATACCGGCGGCACGCTCGACAAGCTTCAGTCGATCCCCGGATACGATGTCATGCCCGATGCGGCGACCTTCCGCCGGGTGGTCGATGAGGTCGGCTGCGCCATCATCGGCCAGACGGGCGACCTCGCCCCGGCCGACAAGCGCCTCTACGCCATCCGTGACGTCACCGCGACCGTCGAATCCATTCCGCTGATCACCGCCTCCATCCTGTCGAAGAAGCTCGCCGCAGGGCTGGAAAGCCTGGTTCTCGACGTCAAGGTCGGCAATGGGGCCTTCATGGCCAGGGCCGAGGATGCCGAGGCGCTGGCCCGCTCGCTGGTCGCTGTTGCCAATGGCGCCGGCGTGCGCACCACGGCGCTCCTGACCGACATGAACGAACCGCTTGCCGATGCGGCGGGCAATGCCGTCGAAGTGCAGAACGCAGTCGATTTCCTCCGTGGCGCCAAGGCCGGCACCCGGCTCGAGGAGGTGACGCTGGCGCTCGGGGCGGAAATGCTGGTGAATGCCGGTACCGTCGCCGATATCGGGACCGGCCTGGCCCGGTGCCGTGACGTGCTCGCTTCCGGCAAGGCGGCTGAGCTGTTCGGCCGCATGGTGCATACGCTCGGCGGCCCTGTCGACTTCATGGACCGCGCGGATCGTTACCTGCAGAAGGCGGCGATCGAAATTCCGGTGCTTGCCAAGTCCGACGGCTATCTAGCCTCGGCTGATACCCGCGGCCTCGGTCTCTGCGTCGTCGCGCTTGGCGGCGGGCGTCAGCGTCCGACGGATTCCATCGACCATCGTGTCGGCCTGACCGGTCTCATGCCGCTCGGTACGGCCGTGGAGAGGGGCGATCTGATCGCCACCGTGCATGCCAATGATCGCGACAGCGGAGAGCGCGCCGCGCAGATGGTGATGGCAAGCTATGGCATTGCCGACGAGAAGCCGGCTCTGCGTCCTGTCATCGGCAAACGCATCAGCTGAACGTCGAGGCGAGGGCGGCTTCGCGGCCCTTAGCGTTCCAGTCGCAACCGGTTGCCCTCGGCGGAATAGCTGCCGAGGCGCTTGAGGAAGCTGACCCCGATCAACGTGCCGGACAGCGCCTTGTCGCGCAGCACGAAGGCATCGACGTCCTCGACCCGGACCGAACCGATCTCGACGCGCTGCAGGCGGATATGCGCGGCGCGGGTCTCGCCGTTGGCCGTGCTGATCGGATATTTGAAGTCGAGCGAGGCGATGCTGACCCCGATGCGCCGTGCGGTCGTCTCGTTGATCGCCACAAGCGAGGCCCCGGTATCGACCATGGCCTCGGTCGCTTTGCCGTTGAGCTTGAATGTGCCGCGATAGTGGCCGGTCGCGTCGGCTTCCAGGATCGTGGTTCCAATGGGCACGACCGCCACCGGCGTCGAGGTCGGTGTCCCACCGCCGCCGCCGGAGACGGGCTTCTGCCAAGCCTCGAACGCACCCGGCACCTGCGTTGCCAGCACCGCCGCCACGAAAACCAGCCCGATTGCGCGCATCAGCATGGCATGTCTCCCGCCTGTCTCAGCCTCTTGGGGTCTGTTAGCCCATCCCGGTTGAAAAGCCGCTAAAGCGCAAACGAAAACGGTCCGGAACTGCCGTTCCGGACCGTGATCTCGGCAAACTGGTTAAGGTTTCATTTCGTCCCGTACATGCGGTCGCCCGCATCGCCGAGACCGGGCATGATATAGCCCTTCTCGTTGAGATGGCTGTCGATCGCCGCGGTGAAGACCGGCACGTCCGGATGCGCCTCGCGGAAATGCTTGATGCCTTCCGGGGCCGCGAGCAGGCAGAGAAAGCGGATGTTCTTCGCGCCGCGCTCCTTCAACTTGTCGACCGCCGCGATCGACGAATTGCCGGTGGCGAGCATCGGGTCGACGACGATAATCAGGCGCTCGTCCAGCGCATCGGGCGCCTTGAAGTAGTATTCGACCGGCTGCAGCGTTTCGTGATCGCGGTAGACGCCGATATGCGAGACGCGGGCGGCGGGAACCAGTTCCAGCATGCCTTCCAGAAGGCCGTTGCCGGCGCGCAGGATCGAGGCGAAGACCAGCTTCTTGCCCTCGAGCACCGGCGACTGCATGGTCGTCAGCGGCGTCTCGATGGTCTCCATGGTCAGTTCGAGGTCACGCGTCACCTCGTAGCAGAGCAGCGTGGAGATTTCCCTCAGCAGCCGGCGGAAGCTCGAGGTCGAGGTCTCCTTGCGGCGCATGATGGTGAGCTTGTGCTGAACCAGCGGGTGGTTGATGACTGTGACGCCGTCCATGGTCGGGCCCTTCTATTCTTCTTTTGTGATAGGAAATGTTTTCCACATTCCCTCGGGCGCCCGCAAGGGCGTCGATGAAATTTGCCCGCTCATCCCCAGGCGCGGCCGCTCAAAGACGGTCAAGCAGCGCCTTCCGGGTCGGTTCGTCGACGAAGGCCGCCTCGATCGCCGTCCTGGTCATCGCGTCAATCTCTGCGTCGGAGAAGCCCATCACCTTCGACGCCGTCTCGTACTCGGCGGCAAGCGACGTGTGGAAGAACGGCGGATCGTCGGAATTGAGCGTGACGCGCACCCCGGCCTCGACAAAGCGCCGGAGCGGATGGCTGGCATAGTCGGGAAAGACCTTGAGCGCGATGTTCGATCCCGGGCAGACCTCCAGCACCGTGCCGAGATCGGCCAGGCGCTTCACCAGATCCGCATCCTCGATCGCCCGCACGCCGTGGCCGATCCGGCTCGGCTTCACCAGATCCAGCGCATCGGCGACGGAAAAGGCGCCGCACAACTCGCCGGCATGGATGGTGAGGCCGAGGCCCGCCCCGCGCACGATGTCGAAGGCCGGCGCATAGTCGGCCACGCGGTTCATCCGCTCCTCGCCGGCCATGTTGAAACCGGTGACCAGCGGATGGTCGAACCTGGCCGCCCATTTGGCGCGGGCCAGCACGTTCTCCGGTCCCAGATGCCGTTCGCCGATGATCACCATGCGGCATTCGATGCCGGTCTTTTCCCGGGCCGACAGAATGCCGGCCGCAAGTCCGCCGACATAGTCGTCGGGCGAAAGGCCGACGGCCTCGCCATGGTCCGGTGAAATGAATAGCTCGCTATAGATCGTGTTCGCAGCCGCAAGCTCGAGAAGATAGGCCTCGGCCAGCGCCGCATAGTCCTCGGCCGTGCGAAAGACCGAAGCGACGAAATCATAGCAGGCGATGAAACTCGTGAAGTCGCTCCACACATAGGCGCCGTCCTGGACGAAGCCGTCGGTTGCCACGCCGTATTTCTCAGCCTGCGCCATCGTCAGCGCTGGCGGTGCAGCCCCCTCCACGTGGCAGTGGAGTTCAGCCTTTTTCAGATGTGCCGTCAAAGGAAGCTCCGTCCGTGCGGCCCGGCCGGAATGCCGAGATGGGCGGCGACCGTCTCGCCGATATCGGCATAGGTGTTGCGGATGCCGATCATGCGCGACTTGATGCCGGGGCCGAAGGCCATGATCGGCACGCGCTCGCGCGTATGGTCCGTGCCGCGCCAGGTCGGGTCGCAACCGTGGTCGGCGGTCATCAGCACCATGTCGCCGGGCTTGAGCTTGCGATGCACCTCGGGCAGCCGCCGGTCGAAGGCCTCGAGCGCCGCGGCATAGCCCGGCACGTCGCGGCGGTGGCCGTAGAGCATGTCGAAATCGACGAAATTGCTGAACACCAGATCGCCGTCCGCCGCTTCGTCCATGACCTTAAGCGTCGCATCCATCAGCGCCATGTTGCCGTTCGCCTTGATGACGCGGGACACGCCCTGGTGGGCGAAGATATCACCGATCTTGCCGACGCCATGCACCGTGCGGCCGGCCTCGACGAGGCGATCGAGCAATGTCGGCTCCGGCGGCAGCACGGAATAGTCGCGGCGGTTGCCGGTGCGCTGGAAGGTGGCGGGCGCCTCGCCGACGAAGGGGCGTGCGATGACGCGGCCGATATTGAGCGGATCGATCAGCTTACGCACGATCTGACAGAGCTTCAGCAAGCGTTCGAGGCCGAAATGCGTCTCGTGGGCGGCGATCTGGAAGACCGAATCCGAGGATGTGTAGCAGATCGGCTTGCCGGTGCGGATATGCTCCTCGCCGAACCTGGCGATGATCTCGGTGCCCGACGCGTGGCAATTGCCGAGAATGCCGGGAAGCTCCGCCTCGCGGCAGATCGCCTCGACCAATTCGGGAGAGAAGGCCTCTCCCTCGGCGGGGAAGTAACCCCAGTCGAACATCACCGGCGTGCCGGCCATCTCCCAGTGGCCGGACGGCGTGTCCTTGCCGTGCGAGACCTCGTTTGCCGCGCCGTGCAGGCCGAAAACCCGCTCGGGCAGCGGCATGCCGGCCGGCGCGCGGCCTGTCGCGAGCTTGGCGATGGCGATCAGCCCGAGCGCCGACATGTTGGGAAGCGAAAGCGGACCGGACCGGAGGCCCTTGCGGTCGCCCGCACCTGCTGCGCAGAACTCGGCGATATGGCCGAACGTGTCGGAACCGTCATCGCCATAGGCGGGCGCATCGGGCGCGCCGCCGATGCCGAAGGAATCAAGAACGAAGAGAAATGCTCGTGCCATGGCTCACCTGCGCCGCGGGACTTGGCCGTCATGGCCCCTTGTCTTCCGGGCGGTCGAAGCGGCATGTTTAGCGCCAAGCGATCGGCTTGGCAAACCTGTGGGCAGGCCTGTGAACGGGTTCTGCGTCTGCGAGGAAACGCCGCCGGAAAGGCAGCCGGTCAGCAGTCGGTGCAGCTGATGTCGGTGTTGATGCGCTGCCGGAAGAAGAACTCGCGCCGGATCGTGATTTCCTTGATCGCCGAACCGGAGAGGGCGGGGAGATACATCAGCAGCTCGTGATCGACGCTCAGTTCGGACCGGACAAGGAAGGTCTCTTCGCTCAGCATGTCGTCGGGCACGGCGACCGTCGCGCCGACCGCATAGGGTGCCGCCCCGGAATTCGACCAGGACCAGGCCACCTTGGCCTGCTTGGCGCTGTCGATGGAGACGCCGGTGATGTTCAGCGAGAGGTTATCGACGCCGTAGGGGGGGAAAACGGCGTTCGTGACATCGACCATCCCCAGGAGATCGGCCTTGGAAACCTTGTCTGTCCGGCTCACGAGGTCGGCGACCGTGCTCGCCGCCATTGTAACCTTTTTCGAGACGCTGAACCCCGTCATCAGTTCGAAGGCGCAGAGGTAGAGCACGATCAGCACGGGCGCCAGGAGGGCGAACTCCACCGCGCCGACCCCGTCCCGCTCGGACAGGAACCGGCGCAGCAGCGCGGCCGGGCGCGCGAGAACGGCCGTGCGGCCGTCGCGGCGCACGTTTTTCTCTCTGTCGAAGGTGTCGGGACGCGTCACGGGTAGTCCTCGCTCCTGAACGCGGTGGTCGCGATGATGAGGAACTGCTGGGTTTCGCTATCCGGCCGGATATGCGTGATGGCGCGGAGGTAGTCGAAGGTGATGTTCCAACGGTAATAGGCGCGCAGCAGGTTGATGGTGTTAGGCCCGCCGGGCGAAAAATGGAAGACGGAGGTGTCGAGGTCGGAATACTCGCCGCCGACGCGCGGGATACTGGCCTTGTCCGCAATCGCCTTGAAGGTCGGCAGTGTTTCGACGTCGAGATAGAGCTTCTCCGGCGTGTCCGCCTCGCTCGCCGAGCAGGCGATCATGATCGAGACCTCCTCGCAGAACGCGGTGCGGAACTCCGTCTCCGTCATGTCCGTCGAGCGGCCGAGAGCGAATGTGATGTTGCCGGTGCGCAGTTCGCGCGCCATCGTATTGACGGCATTCGTCACCAGTTGCTCGGCGGTGTAGGCTGCGAAAGTCTCGAAAATCGCGAAGACGATGATGAAGTATGGGACCGAGAGGATGGCGAACTCGATCGCCGCCGCGCCGTCGCGGGAGCGCAGGAGACGACGCCAGGCGCGGCGTTTCTGCCGGCGGGCCTTCGGTTGCCCTTCATGGTGCTTCACGTTCGCGCTCATCGCTCATATCCGATGTCCGGAATAAGGCTCGACGTTAAGAGCGAAGTATTGATTTTCCGTTTCGGCGATATCTACAATTCGAGGTTCCGCCGTCTCGCTTGGGACAAGAGCCGCCGAAGCCCGGTTGCGGCTCAGTTCGTGGCGGCTGCGCTGCCGGTGGCGGCATGTTCCTCGCAATTGGGCGAGCACGACAGGACGGTTCGAGACGTTGCCTTGAAAACGCGCACGGTATTGCCCTCGTCGATCGACACCAGGATGCGCTCGTCAACGATCGCGTTGCCGTCCGCATCGAGCAGAACGAGATTGGTGGTGCCGAAAGCGCGCCCGGTAAGCACAATGGTCTTGGCGTCGGCGACCGTTGCGTCCGCCACGTCGGAATTGCCGACGATCACCTTGCTGACGGGGCGGTCGAGCTTGAGCACGCGCGCACTGTTCATATAGACGCGCAGGACGGTGTCGTCCTCGGCTCGGCCCGGACCTGCGGCAAGAACGCCGCTCAGCGCCAGGGCGCCGGCAAGCGAGAAGATTGTGCTGCGAGACAACATAACTGCCAGCCTTTTGAACCGCTTCTTATAGTGACTGGCTCCAGAGCATGGGCAGGAATGGTGAATGAACCGTTAAGTTGCCGGGCGAAACGGCCCTGAAGGCGACGGGGAGGCGATTTCTGCCGTGTGCGGGCGGCGGCGGGGGCGGATCGCCGGTTTCTTTTCATCAGTCGAAGAGATGCAATTCGGCGTTTCGCGCTCCCCGACCGGCCTCGGGTGCCGAAATGGCGCAGCCGAGGCTTCGTTAAGACCCCGGCTGGCGGTCGCGGGCCGGCGATACTTGCGCCGGGGCAGGCCGTGCCCATGCCTTCACGCTTTCCGGCGGTGCAGGCAAGATGCTGATAATACTTTGTAATTTTCCACAGACGCGAGGCGCGTGCAGAATTGGATCAAATGTCACAAGAACCGTTCCCCATTCATTTACCACACTGCGCGCATTCCGGCCTTTAGGACTCGCTAACCTTTTTTGTTAAGCCGATGGCAATGGCCGCTGTGTAGTTTGCAGTCATCCGAGCAACGGCAAACAGTTGCCGGAAGTGCTGAACAACTTCGTGGAGTAGGAGAGTAACATGACCAAGATTTTTGCACGTTTCTTCAAGGATGAATCCGGCGCAACCGCAATCGAGTACGGCCTGATCGCCGCTCTCATCTCCGTCGCCCTCATCACCGGTGCTTCGACGCTCGGCAACTCGCTGAACGACACCTTCACCAACCTGTCGACCGAGCTGAACAACAACCAGCCGTAATACACTCAAGCCGATCTTCGGCTTCCAAAAGTGCCGCTCTCACGGGCGGCACTTTTTTTATAGGGGGACCCGGTGACTTTGATCGGTTCTTCCGAACCGGCGTTTCCGGAAAATTAAGCCCTGTCGGTGTGGGATATTGCCATGCTTGAAGCCGCGATATTCGTCATATTCCCGATGTGCCTCGTTCTCGCGGCTCTGACGGATTTTCTCGAAATGACGATCCCCAACCGGATCCCGGTGATCCTGCTGGCGGCTTTCCTCGTCGTGGCGCCGTTTATCGGCCTCACCTGGACCGGCTTCGGCCTGCATCTTCTCGCCGGCCTCATCGTCTTTTCCGTCGGCTTTTCGCTTTTCGCGCTGAACGTCATGGGCGGCGGCGACGCCAAGCTGCTGACCGCGGCTGCCGTCTGGTACGGTCTCAGCCCCTCGCTCTTGTCGTTCCTGATCCATGTCGCCTATCTCGGCGGCATCCTGACCATCGCCATCCTGCTGTTGCGCGCCCGCTCCAGTACCATGCTCGCCATGGGCCTTCCGCTGCCCCATTCGCTGCTCGGCGCCAAGAAGGTGCCCTATGCCATCGGCATTGGCCTTGCCGGCCTGATGACCTACCCCCAGTCGCCCCTCGTGCTCGCGGCACTCGAGAACATCCGGTGAGGCATTTCGTCGTGTCGAAAGAAAGCGATCGTTAACCAAGATCGTAAGCGGCTTATTAACCATAATTATACCAATTGCTGACCATTCTGCGAGGCACAGACCTTTGTGTCCCTCAAGGAACGATCATGAAACCCGCGCGTATCATCATTCTCGCAGTGGCAATTGTCGCCGCCGGCATGGCCGGGCTGCTGGCCATGCGGCTCAGCGGCTCGAAATCCGTCGTGCTGCAACAGGCCGAGGCGGTGATGAAGAAGGAACCGACGGTCAACGTCCTGGTTTCCGCCGCAAACCTTCCCGTCGGCTCCCGGCTTGACGACAAGTCGATGCGCTGGATGGCCTGGCCCGAAGGCAGCATCGTCGAAGGTTTCATCACCGAAAACACCCGCCCGCAGGCCATGACTGAACTGACAGGCGTCGTGGTGCGCCTGCCCATGTTCGAGGGCGAGCCTGTTCGGCGCGAGAAGATCGCTGATTCGTCTGGCCGTGTGATGTCGTCGCTGCTTCCGTCCGGCAAGCGCGCGGTGGCCACCGAAATCTCGGTCGCCACCGGCGCCGGCGGTTTCATTCTGCCGAACGACCGCGTCGATGTGATCATGGTGCGCCGTGGCACCGAGGACAACTATCTGACCGAGACCGTGCTTTCGAACGTGCGCGTGCTCGCGATCGACCAGCAGATCCAGGAAAAACCGGACGGCGAGAAGTCGGTGGTCGGCACGACTGCGACCCTTGAGCTGACCCCGGACCAGACCAAGGTCATCACCGTCGCCCAACAGATGGCGGAACGCCTTTCCTTGGCACTGCGCTCGGTTGCTGATGCCCAGGAGGAGGATACGTCTGCCGCCGACTACCTGCTGAGCGGCGGAACCGGCGGGCCGACGATCCAGGTCATCAAGTCGGGTTCGGTGGTCAAGGCCTCCGACACCAAGTCGGAATGAGTGGGGATGTCATGAACAGCTTGAAACAGAAATTCCGCTCGTCGATCGCCGTCACCCTGGCGCTGGGCCTCGCCTGCTCCGGCATGCCGGGCGGCTACGTGCCGCATTTCCTGACCATTCCGGTTGCCGAGGCGGCAAGCCAGAGCGTGCTGCGCATCGCCGAGGCCGGTCCCGGCGCCCGCCGCACCGTCAAGCTCGGCCTCAACAAGGCGCTGGTCGTCGACCTGCCGCAGGATGCCCACGATATTCTCGTCGCCGATCCCGAAATGGCCGATGCGGTCACCCGCACCTCGCGCCGCATCTATCTGTTCGGCAAGGCCGTCGGTCAGACCAACATCTTCATCTTCGGCGAGAACGGCGAGGAAATCGTCAGCCTCGACATCGAGATCGAGCGCGACATCGCCGGCCTGGAAACCAATCTCCGCCGCTTCATTCCCGAATCGGACATCACCGTCGAGATCGTCTCCGACAACATCGTGCTGACCGGAACTGTGCGCACGCCCCAGGATGCGGCCCGCGCCGAAAGCCTCGCCTCCGCCTTCCTCAAGGGCGGCGAGGCGACCACGCGCAACGAAACCGCGTCGGGTGGCGACAATGGTGGCGACGTCGCGATTTTCGCCGAGACGCGTCAGGTCTCCTCGATCGTCAATCTGTTGACCATTGAAGGCGAGGACCAGGTCTCGCTCAAGGTCACCGTCGCCGAAGTGAGCCGTCAGGTATTGAAGCAGCTCGGCTTCAACGGCCGCGTCTCGGACGGCTCAAGCGGCATCACCTTCCAGAACCCATCCAATTTGGGCAACTCCGTCGGCGTCACCAATGCGCTCGGCGGTGTCCTGCCCACCGCGGTGGGCTCGATCGCGGGCTATACGGTCAGTAGCTACATCAACGCCATGGAACAGGCCGGCGTCATGCGCACGCTGGCCGAGCCGAGCCTCACCGCGATCTCCGGCGAGCAGGCCAAGTTCTATGTCGGCGGCGAGTTCCGCCTGGCCGCCGAGCAGGAGATTGCCTACGACGGCGACACCGGAGCGCCGTCCGTCACCCGGACCACGGAAACCGTCAACTACGGCATCGAGCTGAACTTCCGGCCCGTCGTGCTGGCCCCGGGCCGCATCAGCCTGAAGATCGAAACCAATGTATCCGAACCGACCTGGGAAGGTTCGGCCGTGACCGGCAATACGGCGAACGGCATTCCCGGCTCGACCTACATGTCCATCCGCAAGCGCGAAGCCTCGACCACCGTCGAACTGCCGTCGGGCGGCTCGATCGTCATCGCCGGTCTCGTCCAGGACAATATTCGTCAGGCCATGTCCGGTGTTCCCGGCCTGGCCAAGGTGCCGATCCTCGGCACGCTCTTCCGCAGCAAGGACTTCCAGCGCAACGAGACCGAACTGGTCATCATCGCCACGCCCTATCTGGTGCGGCCGGTGGCGCGCAACCAGCTGCAGCGGCCGGATGACAACTTCAATCCCGAAAACGACGCGGCGACCTTCTTCCTGAACAAGGTCAACAAGGTCTACGGCCGACGCGAGGCGGATGCCTCTGGTCGCTACCATGGCGCCGTCGGGTTCATCTACAAGTGAGTGGGGAGGCCAGAATGAAAAAGCACGAGACCTCTTCCGGCAACAGCGAAAGCCGCAGCACCATGCCCGTTAAGAGATCGACTTTCGCCGCGCCGCGTTTTGCCCGCGCGGCACTCGCCGCGACCATCCTCGGCGCGACGGCTGTCCTCTCGGGGTGCGGCACGAACCGCGACGACCTGACGACCGGCTCGATCCCGGACGACTATCGCACGCGCCACCCGATCACATTGACCGAGGTCGAGCACACGCTGGACATGCCGGTCGCGTCGGGCGATCGCGAGTTGACGATCGGCATGTCGGATGCGGTCGGCGGCTTTGCGGCCGACTACATGTCGAGCTCTTCCGGCACGATACAGATCCTCATCCCCCAGGGCTCGCCCAATTCCGCGGCTGCTGCCCACATGCGCAAGCAGATCCGTGCGACACTTGTCCGCCGCGGCGTTCCCGGTCCCCGCATCATTGAGACGAGCTATCAGGCCGGCGCCAGCGGCGACGCAGCGCCCGTGCGGCTGAGCTACGTGGCGATCACCGCCGTGACCAACCAGTGCGGCGATTGGCCGGAAGATCTTCAGGACAATACCTTCGCCAACAAGAACTGGCAGAATTTCGGCTGCGCCACCCAGGCCAATCTGGCAGCGCAGATCGCCAACCCGATGGATCTCGTAACCCCGCGCGCCCAGGCACCCATCGATGCCACGCGGCGCTCGACGGTCATCGGGCTCTATCGCTCGGGCAAGAATCCCTCGACGAACTAGGATGGCCGGCGCCATTCGAAGGCAGGATGAAAGCATGAGTGCGATCGACTACGAATTCGACACGAGGTCCGCAGACGACATGCCTCCCGAGGGCAGGGTGGGCAGCGGCGATCTCGAAAACCTGCGGCCCCTGCCGCGCATCTCGGTGCATGCCTTCTGCGTCTCGCAGGGCGTGCAGCGGATAATGGAGCAATGCGGCCAGGACCGGCGCATGGCGAAGGTCAGCATGCGGATCACCGGCGGCAACATCGCCGCGGCTGCCGCCATGTTTTCCTCGACCCCCACGCCCAATCTGATCATCCTCGAGACCGAGGCCACCCCGCAGACCCTGCTCCAGGAACTGGCGCCGCTTGCCGAAGTCTGCGATCCGAGCTCGCGTGTCATCGTCATCGGCCGCCACAACGACATCGCGCTCTATCGCGAGCTGATCCGCAACGGTATCTCCGAATACATCGTCGCCCCGATCGGCATGGCCGAGGTGATGGCCGCGATATCGGCGATCTTCGTCGATCCGGAATCCGAGCCGCTCGGCCGCACCATCGCTTTCATCGGCGCCAAGGGCGGTGTCGGTTCATCGACCATCGCCCACAACTGCGCCTTCGGCATTTCCAGCCTGTTTGCCACCGAAACCATCCTCGCCGATCTTGACCTCGCCTATGGCACCGCCAACATCGACTTCGACCAGGATCCGGCCCAGGGCATCGCCGAGGCGGTCTTCTCGCCGGACCGGCTGGACGAGGTCTTCCTCGATCGCCTGCTGACGACCTGCTCGCAGAACCTGTCTCTGCTCGCGGCTCCCTCGCTGCTCGATCGCCCCTACGACTTCGATCGCGGCACCTTCCAGCCGCTGATGGAACTGCTTCAGCGGTCCGCGCCGGTCACCGTTCTCGATGTGCCCCATGCCTGGTCCGACTGGACCCGTGCGGTGCTCTCCGAGGCCGACGAGGTGGTCATCACCTGCGCGCCGGATCTCGCCAACCTGCGCAATGCCAAGAACATGCTCGACGCGCTGAAGAAGCTGAGGCCGAACGACAAGGCGCCGCACCTGCTGCTCAACCAGGTCGGCATGCCGAAGCGTCCGGAAATCGCCCCCCAGGACTTCTTCGAGCCGCTGGAAATCGAACCGGCCGCCATCATTCCTTTCGACGCGGCGCTGTTCGGCAACGCCGCCAACAGCGGCCGGATGATCTCGGAAATCGACGCGAAATCGCCGATGGCGGAAACCTTCGCCCAGATCGCTCATCTGGTGACCGGGCGCGCCACGGTGAAGAAACCGAAGAAGGGCGGGCTCGGCAAGATGCTGGGACTGCTCGGCCGGAAATAGTGTCTTCGACAGAAACAGGTAATCAGTGATGTTTGGCAGACGCGGAAGCGAAGGATTTGGCAAGGGTGGGGCGGGGGCCGGAACGGTATCTCCGGCTCCGCCGCCGGCTGCCGTTCAGCCGCAGCGTGCGCCGTCGTTCGATCCGGTCGGCGAAGAGCCGGTGGTGCGTCAGCAGGTGGCCCCGCCGCCGCTTCAGGCACCCGCTGCCGGCGGGCCGCGCAAGCGTCCGCCGCGCACCCAGGACTATTACGATACGAAGAGCCAGGTCTTCTCGGCGCTGATCGACACGATCGACCTTTCGCAGCTCGCCAAGCTCGACGGCGAAAGCGCGCGCGAGGAAATCCGCGACATCGTCAACGACATCATCACCATCAAGAACTTCGCGATGTCGATCTCCGAGCAGGAGGAACTGCTCGAGGACATCTGCAACGACGTTCTCGGCTACGGTCCGCTCGAGCCGCTGCTGGCGCGCGACGACATCGCCGACATCATGGTCAACGGCGCCGGCCAGACCTTCATCGAAGTCAACGGCAAGACGATCGAGTCGGAAATCCGCTTCCGCGACAATTCCCAGCTCCTGTCGATCTGCCAGCGCATCGTCAGCCAGGTCGGCCGCCGCGTCGACGAAAGCTCGCCGATCTGCGACGCGCGCCTTCCCGACGGCAGCCGCGTCAACGTCATCGCCCCGCCGCTCGCCATCGACGGCCCGGCGCTCACCATCCGTAAGTTCAAGAAGGACAAGCTCAACCTCGACCAGCTGGTCAAGTTCGGCGCGATCACGCCGGAGGGCGCGCAGGTCCTGCAGATCATCGGCCGCGTCCGCTGCAACATCGTCATTTCCGGCGGTACCGGCTCGGGTAAGACGACGCTTCTCAACTGCCTGACCGGCTATATCGACAAGGAAGAGCGCGTCATCACCTGCGAGGACACCGCGGAACTCCAGCTGCAGCAGCCGCATGTGGTGCGCCTCGAAACCCGTCCGCCCAACATCGAAGGCGAGGGCGAGATCACCATGCGCGACCTCGTCAAGAACTGCCTGCGTATGCGCCCCGAACGCATCATCGTCGGCGAAGTGCGCGGACCGGAGGTCTTCGACCTGCTCCAGGCGATGAACACCGGCCATGACGGCTCGATGGGCACCATCCACTCCAACACGCCGCGCGAATGCCTCAGCCGTATGGAATCGATGATCGCCATGGGCGGTTTCAGCCTGCCGGCCAAGACTGTGCGCGAGATCATCTCCGGCTCGATCGACGTCATCATCCAGGCCGCCCGCCTGCGCGACGGTTCGCGCCGCATCACCCACATCACCGAGGTGATCGGCATGGAAGGCGACGTCATCGTCACCCAGGACCTGATGCGCTACGAGATGGACGGCGAGGACATGAACGGCAAGATCATCGGCCGGCACGTCTCGACCGGCATCGGCAAGCCGCATTTCTGGGACCGTGCGCGTTACTACAACGAAGAGCGTCGCCTCGCCGCCGCGCTCGACGCCATGGAAAAGAACAACAAGGAGATCTAGGCGCGATGTTCGGTTTCGATCCCCTGGTGTTGGCCATCATCGCCCTTGCGGCCGTCGCGACGGCTGGCATCGCCTACGGGATCCTGTATTCCCGTATCGAGGTCGACAAGAAGACCGCGAGCCGCATCAGCCGGGTCAAGGCTGCCGAAACGGACACCGCCAAGGTCAAGGCAGCCCGCGACCGGGTGCAGGAAATCTCCAAGCGGCGCAAGTCGGTGCAGGATTCGCTGAAGGACATCGAGCGAAAGCAGGAAGAGAAGACCAAGAAGATCGCCAGCGCCAGCCTGAAGTCGCGGCTGGTGCAGGCCGGGCTGACGGCGACGCCGAGCCAGTACTACATCGCCAGCGTCACGCTCGGTCTGGTCGTGCTGGTGTTCGCCTTTCTCGGCGGCATACCGCTGCTCGTGACGTTCGGCATGGCCTTCGTCGCCGGTTTCGGCCTGCCGCGCTGGATCCTCGGCTTCCTGATCGGACGGCGGCAGAAGAAGTTTCTCGGCGAGTTTCCCAATGCGCTCGACGTCATGGTGCGCTCGATCCGCTCCGGCCTGCCGCTCAACGACGCGCTCCGCCTGATCGCCGCCGACGGGCAGGACCCGGTCAAGTCGGAATTCCGCCGCGTCGTCGAATCCCAGCAGGTCGGCCTCAGCGTGCCCGAAGCCTGCACCCGCATGATGCTGACCATGCCCCTGTCGGAAGTGAACTTCTTTGCCATCGTCATCGCCATCCAGGCCCAGGCCGGCGGCAACCTGTCGGAATCGCTGTCGAACCTGTCGCGCGTTCTGCGTGACCGCAAGAAGATGCGCTCCAAGGTCCAGGCGCTCTCGATGGAAGCCAAGGCCTCGGCCGCCATCATCGGCGCGCTGCCGTTCATCGTGGCGTTTCTCGTCTACATGACCTCGCCGAACTACATCATGATCCTCTTCACCGATCCGCGCGGACACCTGATCCTCGGCGCCTCGGGGGTCTGGATGTCGATTGGCATCCTCGTCATGCGCAACATGATCCAGTTCGACATCTAGGGAGGGACCATCATGGAGCAGCTGGCCGCAAGACTGACCGACCCCGCCATGGTCGTCGCCGTGCTCGTCGCGATCGCGGTGTTCGCGACGCTCTACACCATCGCCATCCCCTACATGGAGCGCGGCGACCTCAACAAGCGGATGAAGGCCGTTTCGACCGAGCGCGATCTCATCCGCGCCCGCGAGCGGACCCGTCTGAATGCCGAGGGAACGCACGGCAAGACGAGCCTGCGGGCCAGCAACAACCGCTCTGTCCGCCAGATCGTCGAGAAGTTCAACCTGCGCCAGGCGCTGGTCGACGACGCGACGATGGACAAGCTCAAGGCCGCCGGCTTCCGCTCGCAGAACGCGCTCAACATCTTCCTCGTGGCGCGCTTCCTCCTGCCGTTCCTGACGCTGACGCTCACTGCGGTGTGGATCTTCGGCCTCGGCAACATGGCGGAAAAGGCCTTCCCCGTTAGGCTCTTGGTGACCATCGTCGGCGGCTATGTCGGCTTCTACCTGCCCAACATCTACGTCACCAACCGCATGAAGAAGCGCCAGCATTCGATCCGCCGCGCCTGGCCGGATGCGCTCGACCTCATGCTGATCTGCGTCGAATCGGGCATCTCGATCGAGGCTGCCATGCGTCGCGTGGCCGAGGAAATCGCCACCCAGTCGACCGAACTGGCCGAGGAAATGGTGCTGACCACGGCCGAGCTCTCCTTCCTGCAGGACCGTCGCACGGCGCTGGAAAACCTCGGCAACCGCACCCAACTCGACGGCGTCAAGGCCGTGACCCAGGCGCTGATCCAGGCCGAACGTTACGGCACGCCGATCTCGCAGGCGCTGCGCGTGCTGGCTCAGGAAGGCCGCGACGAGCGCATGAACGAGGCCGAGAAGAAGGCCGCCGCCCTGCCGCCGAAGCTCACCGTGCCGATGATCCTGTTCTTCCTGCCCGTGCTCGTCGCGGTCATCCTCGGCCCGGCCGGCATCCAGGTCTCCGACCGATTCTAGTGATTCCATAGTCCGCGTCCGATTGCCGCCAGCAACCTCGTCGGCTAACACTCGGCAATCGCGCCTGGCCGTCGCATCCGCCGGCTAGGGCTCGTTGGCGGGCGCCGGTCCACGCGCGGCCCTGGGGAACGGAGATCCGCATGTCTTCCATCGCAATCCTGCTCAGCATCGTCGGCACCGTCTTGATCGGCGCCATGAGCCCGGGACCGAGCTTCGTGCTCGTCTCCCACACCGCGATCATCCGCTCGCGCAGGGCCGGCCTTGCCGCCGCGCTGGGCATGGGGATCGGCGGTGCGATCTTCGCCCTTCTGGCCCTGGCCGGCCTTCATGCACTGCTGGTCCGGGTCGAATGGGCCTATCTGCTGTTCAAGCTGTTCGGTGGAGCCTATCTCGCCTATCTCGGCGTGCGCATCTGGCGCGGCGCGAGCCTGCCCCTGCCGCCGGAGCGGGCAGGGCGCGCGGATCAGGGTACGGCCGCCTGGAAGAGCCTGGCCGCCGGCCTTGCCACCCAGCTCAGCAATCCGAAGACCGCGCTGGTCTATGGCAGCATCTTCGCCGCCTTCCTGCCGGAAGCGCCGCAGCGCTGGCTGTTCACGGCACTGCCGCTTGGCGTCTTTGCCGTCGAGGCGGGATGGTATGCGCTGGTGGCTTTGGTCTTTTCAGCCGAGCGGCCGCGGGCCGCCTATGGCCGGGCAAAGCACGTCGTCGACCGCATTGCCGGCGCGGTGCTGGTCGGGCTCGGCGTGCGGCTGATCCTCGATGCGGTCAGGATGCGCCCGGTTTGAGGGCAGCCGTCCGCCCGGGCTTGCGTCCCGGATCTCAGTTGGTGTTCTTGTCGGTTTTGCTGTCCTTGGCGGCCAGCTGCTTCCAGGAATTCTGCTGGCTCATCATCGAGCGCAGATAGGCGACGTTCGCGTCGGCCTGCTGCGGGTCGAGTTCCTGGCGGGCGATCTGCTCGGCCTCGGGGAAGCGTCCCTGCAGGCCGACGACCAGCGCCAGGTTCTGGCGCACGCGGCTGTCGGCGCCGGGCTGCTGCGAGGCAGACTTGAGATAGGTCTCGGCGGTTCTCAGATCCCCGCCCAGCACGTAGGACATGCCGAGATTGGACAGGATGGTCGGATCGTTGGGCTTCAGATCCAGCGCCATGCGGTAGCGGTCGCGGGCCTCCGGCGAACGTCCGAGCTGGTCGAGCACGGCACCTTCCGCCGAATAGAGACGCCAGTCGGGGCGATCGGGGGTCTGCGCCCGGCCGATGGTGGCGAGCGCCTGTTCCAGCTGGCCGGCCGCCGCCTGCGCCTTGCCGAAGGCGGAAAGCACTTCGCGGTCGGACGGGTGAGCGATCGCGACCTGCTGCATCACGGCGAGCGCCTGCGTATTGCGTCCGGTCATCATCAGGATGTTTGCGTAGGCGAGGCCGTTGTTGCGGTCCTTCGGGTTGCGCGCATAGGCAGAGCCGATGCTGTCTGCGGCCCGCGTCAGTTCCGGTGCGGTCATCGTCTCCACCGGCTTCGACAGCCTGGGGATCGAACCCGTCGTCAGTTCCTTCTTCGTCGTCGAGCAGCCGCCGAGTGCCGCCGTGGCGACCAGCAGGCAGACGCTGCCGAAGAAGCCGATGCGATGACGTGTCGAAGTCTGCCGAAGAGCCATGTCGCTTATCCTGGATCGGTTTGCCGGCGCCGCGGCCACGTCCCGGCGGACGAAGGCGGCGCAACCTCCACTCAAGCAATAATCTGTTAACCCTAACGGAGTGTTAATAGCGCCAACCCGAGTTGATTCTCCCCCAGAAGGCAGGCCATGGTCCCGTATCAGTATATCGAAAGACACACACCCTTCAGCACGAAGGGCGGCCACACGCTTCCCGTCTTCGCGGTGACCCCGGCCCATATCGAGACCGGCACGATCGATCCGATCGCGCTGGACTGGGCACGCAAGGCCGGCTTCAAGGCCGATGCCGGCGCCCTGCTTCTGATCCCGACCGCCGACGGCCATCTCGGCGGAGCGCTGTTCGGCCTCGGCAGCAATCCTTCGGACAATCCCTTTCTCTCCGGCAAGCTCGCCCGCAGCCTGCCTGCCGGCGAGTGGCACATCGAGACCGCGCCGCTGACCGCCAATCGCCTGCTGCTCGGCTATGGCCTCGGTGCCTATCGCTTTGGCCGCTACCGCTCGGAAAAGCCGGTCGAACCGACGCTGATGATCCCGCAGGACGCCGACGCCGCCGACATCAAGCGGCAGCTCGCCGGCATCTACCTCGCCCGCGACCTGATCAACACACCGACCAACGATATGGGCCCCGCCGATCTCGAAAAAGCCTTCCGGGCGCTGGCCGATCATTACAAGGCCGAGGTTTCGGTCGTGGTCGGCGATGGCCTCCTTGAGCGCAATTTTCCGCTCGTCCACACCGTCGGGCGGGCCAGCGCCCAGGCGCCGCGCCTGCTTGAGCTGCGCTGGGGCAAGAAGGGCCATCCCAAGGTGACCCTGGTCGGCAAGGGCGTGTGCTTCGACACCGGCGGCCTCGACATCAAGGGGTCGGCCAACATGCTGCTGATGAAGAAGGACATGGGCGGCGCGGCCAATGTCATGGGCCTTGCCCTGATGATCATGGACGCCAAGCTGAAGATCGACCTTCGCGTCATCGTCCCGGCGGTCGAGAACTCCATAGCCGGCAATGCATTCCGCCCGGGCGACATCTATCGCAGCCGCAAGGGCCTGACGGTGCAGATCGACAATACAGACGCCGAAGGCCGGCTGATCCTGGCCGACGCGCTTGCCTATGCCGACGAGGACAAGCCGGATCTGCTGATCGACATGGCGACGCTGACCGGCGCTGCCCGCGTCGCGCTCGGCCCCGACCTGCCGCCCTTCTTCACCGACGACGAGGACCTTGCCGATCATCTCATCGATGCGAGCCTGGAAACCGACGATCCCTTGTGGCGCATGCCGCTCTACAAGGGTTACGAGAAGAACATCCGCGCCCAGATCGCCGATCTGACAAACGCGCCCGCCGGCGGCATGGCCGGATCGATCACCGCGGCCTTGTTCCTCAAGCGTTTCGTCGACAAGTCGACCCGGTGGGTACATTTCGACATCTTCGGCTGGTCGCCCTCCGAGCGCCCGCATTCGCCGGTCGGCGGCGAGGCCCAGGGCATTCGCGCGCTCTACCGCTATCTGCGCACCAATCTGCGCTGAGGCCGGGTTCGAGCGGCGCGCCGGCCTCAGGGTCGGCGCGCTTGCAATGCCGCGCCGATTGCCGGAAAAGAAGAAGTGACAACGACGTTCCGGATCGGTGCATGAGTGTTGAACTGACCGCCAGCGAGGCTCTGGGCCTGTGGCACAAGGTGACCCTGCAACAGGTGCAGCAGGACAAGCGCGACCTGACGCTCAGGCAGATGGCGATCCTGTTGCAGATCTATCTCGTGCCGCCGCCGCACACCGTGCGCGGCCTTGCCGCGACGCTCGGCGTCACCAAGCCGGTGATCACCCGCGCGCTCGACACCATGGGCGAAATGGGCCTGGTCGACCGCGTGCGCGACGAGCGCGATCGTCGCAGCGTCATCGTCAAGCGCACTGTCGGCGGAGCGCTCTTCCTCGAGAAATTCGGCGACCTGATAATCGATCAGGGCCGCAGACTGGGTTACTAGGGCAGGGGCTTCCTCCGGCTTGGCACAGGCCCTGGCGTTTCGTTTCCACACAAGTCTGGCCTTATGTAGCAAAGGCACCAAGGTTACGGGAGGACGGCTCCCGTGATTGACAAGGATTCTCAGCGCCAAACATGCAAGACATGCAACAGGAAAGACAAGTTCAATTACCACGTCGATGATGACGTATGGTGCGCTATAATCCCGCCACTGCTGCGGGATGGCGTAGTTTTTCTATATTGTTTTGAGGAAATGGCCGACCGCAGCGGGGTCTCGTACTATGATGCGCTGCGGTCGCTTTTCTTTTCGGATCATAAAACAATTTTCGAATTCGCAGTGAAGTGGGGTATCGAATGATATCCCTACTTTGTGCAGGTTCCCGCCTTATCTTTCGCAAGGCACTCGTTGCAGAGTTCTCCACCAGCCGGCTTAGACGGCTGCTCCTTGTAATCCGTAGTTGGCCAGTTGCTGCAATTCCTGCACCAATGCCACGTGTCCTTCCCATTCCGCTTTCTGTATGCCACCCCAAGCCCTCCATTTTAGGTTGCGTGAAATTTATAACACGCGAATCCTATGGTTGCGAGTCCGCTGCGGGCGCATTTCTTCGTTTCATTCTGTCGGCACTCATGCCCAAACCATCGGACCACCCAAAGCATGGAGTGAAAAATCAGGGCTTTTCTGCTATTTGAATGATGGTGCCTTTGCTACATAGGGCCGCACATGTCCGGCGCCAGGACCGCTTGGCACTTCTGCCGGAACAGCATTTGAGAGAGTATCATGGCACTGGACCGCAGACTGCATGCCTATCGTGACGACCTCGCCGACACGGCGCTTCAAGGTCAGGTGACCGCCGCCCGTTTCGCCTCCGGCGAGCCCGCCCGCATCACCGTCCCGGTGACCGGGCTCCGACCCAAGCCGGATGCCGCAAGCGGCATCGACACCGAACTCCTGTTCGGCGAGGACGTCACCGTTTTCGACCGCGCCGACGGCTGGGCCTGGGTCCAGGCGAAGTCGGACGGCTATGTCGGCTACCTGCCGGAGAGCGCGCTGGCCACCACCGCCGATCGGCCGACGCATCACGTTATCGTGCCGCGCACCTTCCTCTACCCGGGCGCCGACCTGCACTTTCCGGTATCCGCCGCGCTGTCCATGGGCAGCCGCATCGCGGTTGCCGGCGAGGCCGAGACCCGCGGCACCCGCTACTTCCTGCTGGCCGACGGCCGCGCGGTGGTCGCCGGCCACTGCCTGCCGCTTGGCACTTACGCCACCGACGACTTCGTGGCGATCGCCGCTCGCTTCCTCGAGACACCCTATCTCTGGGGCGGCCGGTCCGGCTTCGGCATCGACTGTTCGGGCCTCGTCCAGCTGGCGCTGCAGATGACGGGACGGGCCGCGCCGCGTGATTCCGACATGCAGGCCGCAGGGCTTGGCGCGGTCATCGCCCGCGAGGAGCTGCGGCGCGGCGATCTGGTCTTCTGGAAGGGCCATGCCGGCGTCATGGCCGACGACAGGACCCTGCTGCATGCCAATGGCCATACCATGACCGTGGCGCTCGAGGATTTCGAGGCGGCGGTCCAGCGCATCGGCTGGCTCTATGAAATGCCGACCGGCTATCGCCGGCCGGTCGCCTGAAGCGCGCCAAGGGGCGCGATGCATCCGGCGAGGACTTCCATCGCCGCGACCGCGACCCCATATGGACCGGGACTGGATTTTGATCTGCTAGGGATGGGTGCCGTGGACGAAGCAAGGACGGACAGCACGGGTGCGAATCGTATCGGCAGGGCGCTGATGGCGATCTGCGCCGTTTCGGCGGTGCTTCTCGCCGCCGCGACGAGTTATGCCGCCGAGACGAAGTCGTCGAAGAAGCTCACCGTCCCGCCTGAAACCTTCCAGGACCTGCCCGGCGTCAAGCCGCAGGGCGAACTGCAATTCGGCTCCCCCTACAGCTGTGAGACGGTCGTCCGCATGGTCCGCTCGCGCAACGAATTCGGCTTTCACGACGGCAGCATGCCGGTCAGGGTCTATCGCTGCACGCGCGGCGGCGCGGTCTACGAAAGCAGCCAGCCGCCCAATCCCTCCGGCGGCTGGTATCCGGGCGTCAATCCGCGGATCATCGACCGCTGAGCGGTCCCAGCCTGCACGGTTGGAAGGCCTGGATCCCCCACCGGAAACAAAACAAGAAAGCCCGGCGAACCGGGCTTTCTTGTTTTGTTTCCGGACCGCTAGACACGGTCTGAAACGGGAACTTGGTGCCGGAAGAGGACCCAAATATAGCTGTTAACTAGCTGATACATAGTGATTATTTGTAAAATAGAAAACAGTATTGCCATCAATTCGGCTTCGACGCGACGATCGATTTCGTCAGGGGGGATTTCTTGCTGTGACGCGCGACAATGCCAGCGCGGCGGGTTGCCGCCATGATCCTGTGGTGCGGCAGGCGCACGGCCATGGGCAAGTCACGGTTCAATATAAGAAAGTATGCATCTTCGTAAGCTGGCTGGATTGGTAATCCTGTCGGCGCTTTTTTTTCAAGCAACAGGTATGGTTGTCACCTTGGCGAAGGTTATGGCATGGTTGAAACCATTCCATGTAAGCATTCCGCGCGGGAGGCGCCGGCCATGACTACGCAGATTTTCGATGATATTCTTATTGGTACCGGCGCGGTCAGCATCACCGATGATGCCCAAGTCACGGCGAACGCGGTTATCGGCCTTGCGGACGGCGTCTTTAATGTCGGCATGACGGCGACGGGGTCCGGCCATGTGATCGAGGTGCTGGGCGCGATCTATGGCTCCGTCGGCTCACTGATCATGGGCGCAAACGCCAGTGCCTTCAGCGATAACCAGCTGATCGTCGGCAGCACCGGCATGCTCTTCACCACCGGCGACGGTGTCCTGATCCTGGGCGGCCAATCGTCGGTGAACAATGCCGGCGCCATCAACGGCGAGAGCGGCATCATCCTGCACGCGGTTTCAGGCGTAACCACCTCGACCATTACCAATACCGGATCGATCATTTCCCATTCTACCACCAATACGGGCAATGCCGGCATCGCGCACGTCGGCAGCGAGACACTGGTTATCGTCAACAGCGGCCTGATCAAGGGCCTGCAATCGTTCCGGGCGACTTCGGCCACGAGTACAGACGAGATCACCAATAGCGGCCTGATGGTCGGCGATATCCTGCTGGGCGCCGGAAACGATCTTTACGACGGTCGTCTGGGCCGGGTGTCCGGCGAGGTGCAGGGCGGCGCCGGCGATGACCTCCTGCGCGGTGGCGATGCCGCCGAGACACTTGACGGTGGCGACGACGCCGACACGCTGGAAGGCAATGGCGGCGCCGACACGCTTGTCGGTGGCGCCGGCGCCGATGCGCTCGATGGCGGGGCGGGCGCCGACACGCTGGATGGCGGCACCGGCGACGACACTTATGTCGTCGACGCCGCCGGGGATGTGGTGATCGAGGCGGACGGCCAGGGCGACGACACGGTCAACGCGGCAATCTCCTATGCGCTGACGGACCATGTCGAACGGCTGACGCTCACCGGAGCGGCCAACCTCGACGGCACCGGCAATGGGCTCGACAACACGCTCTCCGGAAACGCCGGCAACAATACGCTGGATGGTGGCACCGGCGCCGACCGGATGGAAGGGGGCGCCGGCAACGACACCTATATCGTCGATAATGCCGGCGACGTGGTCGTCGAGACAGTCGGCAACGGGACAGACACGGTGCAGGCGGCCGTCAGCTTGACCCTGGGAGACAATGTCGAAAATCTGACGCTGCTCGGCACCGCCAACCTGAACGCCACCGGCAACAGCCTCGGCAACCTGCTGACGGGCAACAGCGGCAACAATGTGCTCAACGGCCGCGCCGGCGCCGACACCATGGCGGGGCTGGCCGGCAACGACACCTACATCGTCGATTCGCTTGCCGACGTCGTCGTCGAAACCGTCGGCAACGGCACAGATACCGTGCAGACGGCCGTCAGCTTGACCCTCGGCGACAATTTCGAGAACCTGACATTGCTCGGCGCCGGCAATCTCAACGGCACCGGCAATGGCCTGGCCAACATCATGACCGGCAATTCGGGCAACAACATCCTCAACGGCCGCGGCGGTGCCGACACCATGACGGGGCTGGCGGGCAACGACACCTACATTGTCGATTCCGTTGCCGATGTGGTCGCCGAGGCCGTGGGCCAGGGGACCGACACCGTGCAGGCAGCGGTCAACTGGACGCTCGGGGACAATATCGAAAACCTGACCTTGCTCGGCGTCGGCAACATCAATGGCGTCGGCAATGCGCTCAACAACCTGCTGACCGGCAATAGCGGCAACAACATTCTCAATGGCGCAGGCGGCAACGACACCATCAACGGCGGCGCGGGGGTCGACAGGCTCTTCGGCAATGTCGGCAATGACACGCTGACCGGCGGGACCGGCGCAGACACCTTCGTCTTCCAATCAACCCCGAATGCCGCAACCAATGTCGATACGATCACCGACTTTTCGGTGGCTGACGACACGATTTCGCTGGAAAACAGCGTTTTCACCACGATCGGCGCGGTCGGCGTGCTCGCGGCCGCGGCCTTCGTGCGCAACACCACCGGCCTCGCCCAGGATGCAAGCGACCGCATCATC
>NZ_JAEG01000020.1 GCF_000518785.1 Paenirhizobium selenitireducens ATCC BAA-1503
GAAATCGCCGTCGAAGAGGCGCTTCGCCTCAAGGAAGCCGGCAAGGCATCGGAAGTCGTGGTCGTCTCGATCGGCCCGGCCAAGGCCGAAGAAACGCTCCGCACCGCACTCGCCATGGGCGCCGACCGTGCCGTTTTGGTCGAGACCGATGACGCCGTCGAGCCGCTCGCCGTCGCCAAGCTGCTGAAGGGCGTCATCGACGCCGAACAGCCCGGTCTGGTGATCACCGGCAAGCAGGCGATCGACGACGATTCGAACCAGACCGGCCAGATGCTGTCCGCGCTGCTCGGCTGGGCACAGGGCACCTTCGCCTCGAAGGTCGAGATCGGCGACGGCAAGGCATCCGTCACCCGCGAAGTCGACGGTGGCCTGCAAACCATCGAGGTCAATCTGCCGGCGGTCATCACCACCGACCTGCGCCTCAACGAGCCGCGCTACGCTTCGCTGCCGAACATCATGAAGGCGAAGAAGAAGCCGCTCGACAAGAAGACGCCCGCCGACTTCGGCGTCGACACCACGGCGCGCCTGAAGGTGCTGAAGACCGAAGAACCGAGCGGCCGCAAGGCAGGCATCAAGGTCAAGTCGGTCGCCGAGCTGGTCGACAAGCTGAAGAACGAAGCCGGCGTGCTGTAATCGGACCGGGATAGGAGACATAGAAACATGGCCATTCTTCTTCTGGCAGAACACGACAACGCAACCCTGTCCGACCAGACCGCCAAGGCGCTGACGGCGGCCGCAAAGATCGGCGGCGATGTTCATGTGCTGGTCGCCGGTGCCGGTGCCAAGGCTGCGGCCGATGCCGCCGCCAAGCTCTCGGGCGTATCCAAGGTGCTGCTCGCCGACGATGCGAGCCTTGCCAACAACCTCGCAGAACCGCTCGCCGCCCTGATCGTCTCGTTGGCCGGCGCTTACGATACCATCATCGCGCCCGCCACCTCCTCGGCCAAGAACGTCATGCCGCGCGTCGCCGCCCTGCTCGACGTCATGCAGGTGTCGGAAATCGTCGAGGTCGTCTCGGCCGATACCTTCAAGCGTCCGATCTATGCCGGCAACGCCATCCAGACCGTGCAGTCAAGCGACGCCACGAAGGTGATCACCGTACGGACCGCCTCGTTCGCGGCTGCCGGCGAAGGCGGCTCGGCTGCCGTCGAGACCGTTGGCGCTGCTGCCAATCCGGGCGTCTCGTCCTTCGTCAACGACGCGCTGTCGAGCTCCGACCGTCCGGAACTGACCTCGGCCAAGATCATCATCTCGGGCGGCCGTGCGCTCGGCTCCGCCGAGAAGTTCAAGGAAGTCATCCTGCCGGTGGCCGACAAGCTCGGTGCCGCCGTCGGCGCATCGCGCGCTGCAGTCGACGCCGGCTACGCGCCGAACGACTGGCAGGTCGGCCAGACCGGCAAGGTGGTTGCGCCGCAGCTCTACATCGCCTGCGGCATCTCCGGCGCCATTCAGCACCTCGCCGGCATGAAGGATTCGAAGGTCATCGTCGCGATCAACAAGGACGAAGAGGCACCGATCTTCCAGGTCGCCGACTACGGCCTGGTCGCCGACCTCTTCGAAGCCCTGCCGGAACTGGTTCGCGTTCTTTCACGTACCCTCGGTAACGTTTGCCCAACATCGCAATCCATAATTGCTTCAGCGAATAGGACATGACATGTCGTGAAACAGCTGATTCACGATTGCGCTGCCCGCTCTTGGCGAAAAGAACTGGCGGCGATTGCAGAACTTGTCAAAACCCGTGCAAAGGAAGCCATCGTCCGGTTTTCAACCGCTATCGGGAAATGTCTACGAGTAGGCGGCTAAGACCGCGCTGATGCTAAAGCAAGCGGGTATTCGGTGTCACGTTAATGCAGATACTTTTGGTGTTTGCTCGGGAGCCGCTGATCGAGGAAACACAGACATGAAAATGCCTTGGCAAATCAGTATCGATCACGCCAAACATCTGGAGACGGAGCATAGTTCACCCGCTCAACCAGCCGTTGGAACGGGTCCGAAATCCGATGTCAGAAGATCTTCCTCGAAGTGGGGCATCCTTTGCTGGCTTCACCGCCTATTTCTGAGAACTTGATCCAGCAACGCAAGGCCGGCTGGGTTTCCAAAAGCGTGAGCGACTAGTCTGATGTTGGACGCGACACCGTGCTCCTTGCAGCAGGCACCTCGTGATAAGATATAGGGGATGCCGTCCCACACGAGGCGGATGATCTCGTTCATCATCTCCTGCAACCCGAGAATGTAGATGCAGTTCGAGGGCAATTCGCTCAGACATCGCGTTTGTGATCAACTATGGACCGTGCTTTTGATCCGAGTCCCGGAGATGCCCCAATCCACCGCTTCACCATTGCTCGGCGGCAATCCAGTCACAAAACGCTGAGATAATCTTCACCCTCTTATGGGCTTTGGGAACAACAAGATAGAATCCGGGAACATCTTTCTTGTCCATCGTACCGAGGAGATCGACACCCAGCGGCGCGACGAGCGTGCCCGCCTTGATATCGGCTAGCGCATCGAGCTTCGATACGAGCCCGACGCCGATGCCGGAAATCGCACCCCTGCGCATCGTCGCGGCATCCTGGAATTCGATCTCGCCGGCCATTTCCAGCGAAGGCAGGCCGAGATGCGCCAGAACCTTGCGCCAGAGATCGCGCGCCATGACGGGATGGAGAAGGGTCATGCGACCGAGGTCGGTGGGCGAAAAGATCTGCTTGGCCAGCTCCGGCGAACAGCAGATGATTTTGGGGTCGTGCATCAGCAGCTTGACGTCATATTCCTTCCAGTTGCCGAACCCCCACTGGATGGAGACATCCACCTCATCGGCCGCGAAGTCCCGGACATTCACCATCGTCGTCAGGCGAATGTCGGCACCGGGCATGAGCTGTCGAAAGCGCTCGAGCCGCTCCATCAGATAACGCGTGGCGAAATACGGGCTGACATTGATGTTGATGCGGTTCCGGTAGGTCGAGTTGGTAACCCGGCGGATACCTTCGGTAAATTCATCGAACCCCGCCTGGATGAAATGCGAGAGGATGATGGCATGTTCCGTCGGCTCGATGACACGCGCTTTGCGCTCGAACAACGGGACGTGCAACGTATCCTCCAGCAGCTTGATCTGCTGGCTGATCGCCTGTGGCGTGACGAGGAGTTCGTCCGCCGCGCTGCGGAACGATCCCTGACGCATGACGGCCCAGAATGCGCGCAGCGCATTGAGAGGGGGAAGCCGCGTATGTTGTCCAGCCAAGTCACCCTCCGGCAGGCGATGGAAATTGCAGACCGGCCCTGCCCGTGGGTGGGCCGACTGCGGTTATATCACAGCTTTTTCGAGGAAAGGGCGATTCTCCAGAACCCGCTCGTAGCCGACTTCCGTCAAGTCCAATGTGCGATATTCGCCGTAGATGATCAGCTCGGATACGCCCCGTCCCGTTGCGGGTCCCTGCTGCAGGCCATGCCCGGAAAAGCCGTTGGCGAAAATGAAATTGCGCACTGTCGGATGGCGGCCGACAATCAGATTGTGGTCGAGGACATTGAAGTCGTAGTGACCCGCCCACTGGTTTACCACCTTGATCGCCTCGAACTGGGGCGAGCGTTCGGCAAGCGCCGGCCAGATGATCTCTTCGAACTCTTCGTAACGCGGTTCGAAATCGTCCCAATCGGCGGCCGGATCCTCGACGGGCGGGCAACCCGTCAGAAAGAACCGTCCTTCCGGTCTGCAGAACACGCCGGATGGATCGATCATCAGCGGAAGCCGGCCCTGATTCACCCTGGCGGTGCCCTCGGGCGTGTCGGCACAGTCGAAGACGAACAGGGTCCGTTTGCGGGGCTCCACCGGAATATCGAGACCGGCCATTCGGGCGGTGAGCGCAGCGCGAGGCCCGGATGCGTTGACAATCGTGCCGGCCTTGACGACGGCGCCGGACTTCAACGTCACCGACGTTACAATGTCCGCATCGCGGCCGATCGCCACGGCTTCATCCGTGACGTACTCGACGCCAAGCGAGCGGGCCTTGTTCTTGAAACCGTACATCAGGCCGGTATTGTTGAACCAGCCTTCACCTGAGCGACCATAGGAAGCCAGTTCAATATCCGCCACGTTAAGATGCGGGAAGGCGTTCGCCAGTTCGTCGCGGTTCCAGAGGACGACATCCGCCCCGCAAGAAATCTGCGCCTCGTGGTTTTCCTTCAGGATCTGGACCTGTTCAGGCGTATTGGCGAGGAAAAGATAGCCCCCCGAATGAAAGGCGAGATCCGGCTTGTCGTCGCCAACCTGCATCATGTCGCCGAAATTGCGAATGACCTCGGAGCCATACTGGCTGATCTTCACATTGATCGGGTTGGAGAACTGCGTGCGGATCGACGATGACGACAGCGATGTCGCCGCCTTCAGGTAAGTCGGGTCGCGTTCGATGACGAGCACCGAGCCATCGAAGTCCGGATTGGCTGCGAGATAATAGGCGACCGCGGAACCGATGACCGCGCCGCCGACGATAACGACGTCATACTGGTCTTTCATTTCGATGCCTCGTCATTGGGATGGCCGATATCGACGAACCAGCCGCCGAGGAAAACGCTGGACGGCGCCTTGGGATCGGCAGCCGGCTTTTCCGCCTCGACCTTGGCACGGAAACCTTCTGTGTTGTCCTGCGGCAGATAGCCGAGATTGCCGGCTCTGGAATTGTCGACCGGCTTCACAGCATTGTCGGAGAGCCCGAAGCTGATGGTGTGGCCGACATGCGGCGCCGTCAGGCTGGCGGTGACGAGGCGAACGCAATCGTCAAAGGACAGCCAGGACCATAGCATGCGGCGATCGGCCGGTTCGGGGAAGGAGGAAAAGATGCGCAGGCAAACGCTTTCCAGCCCGAACTTGTCCCAATAAAAGCGACTCAATGCCTCCACGAAGCATTTGGACACGCCATAGAGGCTGTCGGGTCGCACCGGCGCATTGGTATCGATATGGGCGTCCAGCGTGTGATAACCGATCGCATGCACCGAGGACGCATAGACAACGCGCTTGACGCCATGTTTCCGGGCGGCCTCGTAGATATGGTAGCTGCCGCGGATATTGGCATCGAGGACCTCTTCCCAAGGGCGTTCCAGCGGCACGCCGCCGAAATGCACGATGGCATCCACGCCCTCGACCGCCTTCATCACGGCGGCTTCGTCGGCGAGATCGAAGATCATCGCCTCCTCGTTCGGCTGACGATTCTTAATCTCACCGATATCGGCAAGCCGCAGCAGGTCGGCCAGCGGCGCAAGACCACGACGCAGTTCCGTGCCAAGACGACCGGCTGCGCCGGTGATCAGAATGGTGTTGTAGGGTTTTGACATTCTTCTTCCAATCAGAATTCAAGTTTGGAAACGGCCGTGCCGATCCGTTTCACCGCCTCGGCCAGAACCTCATCGGAGGTCGCGGTGGATATGCGGAAGAACGGCGACAGGCCGTAAGCCGTGCCCGGAACCGCCGCCACATGCCCTTCGTCGAGAAGGTATTTCGCAACCGCGACATCGTCCTGCAGCGTCTCGCCGGCCTGCGTCTTCGCGCCGATCAGTGCGGCGCAACCGATATAGGCGTAAAAGGCACCCTCTGGAGGATCGAGGCTCAGCGCACTGATCTTCGCAATGCCCTCGACCACGAGATCACGACGGCGCTCGAACGCCGCGCAAAATTCCGCGACACAATCCTGCGGCCCTTCCAGCGCCGCCTTGGCCGCGATCTGCGCCGGGGCGGAGACGGAGGTGCAAGACTGACTCTGGATCGTCGCCATCGCCTTGATCAGGCCTTTCGGGCCGGCGGAGTAACCAACGCGCCAGCCGGTCATGGCATAGGCTTTGGACATCCCGTTGACGATCAGCGAACGATCGCGCAGTTCCGGGCAGGCCGCACCGAAGGAGACGAACGCACGTCCATTGAAGATGATGTGCTCGTAGATCTCGTCCGACAGGATCATCACTTTCGGATACCTCGCGAGCACCGCACCGAGCGCTTTCAATTGCGCCTCGGTGTAGACCGCGCCTGAGGGATTGCCGGGCATATTGAGAAACAGCCAGCGGGTCTTTTCCGTCAGCACGGCTCCCAGCACCTCCGGCGTCAGGCGAAAGCCGCTTTCAGCCGGGCAAGCCGGCGTCACCGGCACGCCGCCGAAAAGCTTCACCATTTCGGGATAGGAGACGAAATAAGGCGCAGGCAGGATTGCCTCGTCGCCCTCCTCCAGTGTTGCCATCAGCGCGTTGAAGATGATCTGCTTGGCGCCATTGGCCACCGCGATCTCGTCAATGACGTAGTCCAGGCCGTTCTCGCGTTTGAGCTTGGAAACGATCGCCTTGCGCAAGTCCACCGTGCCGAGCGACGCAGTATAGAGCATACGCTCCTTGCGCGCGGCCTCGAAGGCAGCCTCGGTGATATGGGCGGGCGCCGGGAAATCGGGCTCGCCAAGACCGAGGTCGATCACATCCACGCCGGTTGCAGCCAAGTCCTTTGCCGCTTGCGAGACGGCCATGGAGGCTGACGGTTTGACGGCGGAAAGCCGACTGGCGATGTGGCTCATGGCTTCTTCTCCGTCACATATCCCTTGGACAGGTCTTCGGCCCTGGCTTCGTCCGAGCGCTCCGCTGGGTTCCCGAAGCCGCCGCCGCCCGGCAGTTCCAGCACCAGTCGGCGGCCCGCCGGCACATGCTGCCAGCCCTTCGGCCGCAGTTTCGTTCCGTCATCCAGTTTCGCCGAACCGGCTGCGCCGTCTTCGCCGCCGTCACGGCCGCGCGGCGGAGTCGCGGTGCGGTCGAACATCGCGGAAAAATCGAACTCATGGCCTTCGGCGGGCGCAATCTCGATGATCTGGCCGAGGCCGCCGCGATATTTCCCGGCACCACCGGAATCGGGCCGCAGTTCCTTGCGCCAGACGACGATCGGACCGGTATGCTCGGTGGCCTCGATCGGCATGGTATGGACACCCGAAGGGAAGGCCGTCGAAGACAGGCCGTCGATACCGGGGCGCGCGCCCATGCCGCCGGAATTGAACATCAGCACCTCGGCGCGCCGACCCGAAGTGCCGGCAATCGGGCGTGCGGAAATATGGATGTTCCAGAGGGCGGCAGCGCCTTCTGCAAGGATCTCGCCGGGCAACGCCTTGGCAAGCGCCCCAAGCACCAGATCCGGCACCATATGGCCGATCACATGGCGCACCGAGACCGGCGCCGGCCGTTCGGCATTGAGGATGTTGACCGGCGAGGAGACTTTGAAGACGGCGAGAGAGGCCGCATTGTTTGGAATATCCGGCGCCACAACGCATTTCAGGGCGTAACAGGCATAGGCCTTTGTGTAGATCAACGGGACATTGATGCCCCAGCGGCTCATTGCATCCGTGCCGGCAAAATCGACATTGACACCGGTGTCGGTGATCGAAACCTCGGCCGCCAGCCTGATCGGCACATCGTAGCCGTCTGTCAGCATCTCGTTCGTCCATGCGCCCTTCGGCAAACCGGCGATGCGTTCCATCGTGGCCGCATGGGTGCGCGAGAGGATGAACTCGCCGAGTGTATCCAGATTGCGGTAGCCGACCTCGTTCAGCATCTCGATCAGACGCTTGTGACCCACATCGTTGCAGGCAGCGAGCGAATAGAAGTCACCAATCACCTGGTTTGGCTCGCGCACATTGAGGCGCAGGATCTTTAGCAAATCCTTGTTCACCACGCCGCGCTCGGCGAACTTCATGATCGGGATCTGGATGCCTTCCTCATAGACGGACTTGCCATCCGCCCCGAAGCCGCGTCCACCGACGTCGACCACATGCGCCGTGCAGGCGAAGAAGCCGATCAGTTCTTCGCCATTGAAGGACGGCGAGACCATGGTGATATCGTGCAGATGGCCGGTGCCCTTCCACGGATCGTTGGTGACATAGGTATCACCCGGATACATCTCCTCGCGCGGTATCTCATTGATGAAATGCAGCACCGCCTCGGCCATGGTGTTGACGTGGCCGGGCGTCCCGGTAACGGCCTGCGCCAGCATCTCGCCCTTGGCACTGTAGACGCCGGCCGAAAGGTCGCCGGCCTCGCGAACGGAGGTGGAAAACGCGGTGCGCAGCAACGTCAGCGCCTGTTCTTCGACGACCGAGATCAGGCGGTTCCACATGACCTGCATGCGAATTTCATTGATATCGCTCATGATCAGAGACCCTTGCGCACGAGAAGAATGGTGCCGTCGATCTGGATGACGGCATCGAATGGCGACGTGACGATGGTGGAGGTTTCCCGCTCGACGATGACGGCAGGTCCCGTCACGCGCGCACCCGGCGACAGCGTATCGCGCGGCACGATCGCGGTTTCCAGCGTCTTGCCGGAGGCGGGGTCGAAGACCGCCCGCGTGACAGGCACGGGTACCGCGCTACCATCCGTTTGAAGGGTGAAGCGCTCACCCTCGGGACGAACGTCCTGGGCCTTGACCGACCAGGTGACGAACTCGATTTCCGGGCCCTCGACCGCGCGGCCGAAGAACTGGGCGTAACGCTCCTTGAAAGTGGCTTCAATCATGGCGGTGTCCGCCGCGGTGAAAGCGCGGTCCGGCAATGTTACCGGGATTTCCCACCCTTGACCGGCATAGCGCATAAAAGCTGTGATCTCGCGGATGATCGCGCCGTCCGTACCGACCCGGACGAAACCTTCGGCAGTCTTCTTCAGACCGTCGAGCATGGCGTTGACCGCATCGGCATCGAAGCTGGAGAGGCGCATGATCTTGGAGGCAAGCGCCTCATAGCCGAACGGGGCCTTCAGGAAGCCGATGGCCGAACCAACGCCCGCCCCTTGCGGAATAAGGCATTGATCGAGGTTCAGCTTCTCGCACAGCCGTGCAGCATGCAGAGGTGCGGCGCCGCCGAATGCGATCATGATGTTGTCGGAGATGTTCTTTCCGTTTTCGACAGCGTGAACGCGGGCCGCATTGGCCATGTTCTCATCGACAACCTCGACGATGCCGAAGGCGGCCGCTTCGGTCGCAAGCTTCAGCCTGTCGCCGACATCCCGCGTAATTGCCGCGCTTGCATTCTGAACGGAAAGCTTGATCTTTCCGCCGGCAAAATTATCGGGATCGAGCTTGCCGAGCACGAGATCCGCATCGGTAATGGCCGGCCGCTCGCCGCCGCGCTGGTAGCAGGCAGGTCCCGGCTCGGAGGCTGCCGATTCCGGGCCGGCCTGAATACGGCCCATGGCATCGACCCAGGCGATCGATCCGCCGCCCGCGCCGATCTCGATCATCTCGATCACCGGAATGGAGATCGGCATGCCCGACCCCTTGCAGAACCGGTAGGTGCGGGCGACTTCAAACGTGCGCGCTGTCTGCGGCTGGTAATCCTCGATCAGGCAGATCTTCGCCGTGGTGCCGCCCATGTCGTAGGAGACGACGCGGTTGAGGCTGAAGCGGCGGGCGATATCAGCGGCGAAGATCGCCCCGCCCGCAGGACCGGATTCGACCAAACGAACCGGGAATTCCGATGCCGTCTCCACCGAGATCAGCCCACCGCCCGAATGGATCATGAAGACCGGGCATTGCGCGCCCATTTTCTTCAACCGCACTTGCAGGCGCGATAGATAGTCAGCCATTTGCGGGCGTACATAGGCATTGGCGCAGACCGTATTGAAACGTTCGAACTCGCGCATCTGCGGCGAGACTTCCGAGGAAATGGAGATCGGAATCGACAGTTTCTTCGACAGGATTTCGCGGGCGCGCTCCTCATGCGCCGGGTTCATGTAGGAGTGGATGAAACCGATGGCCACCGCCCCGAAGCCACGCTCCGCAATGACATCCGCCAAGGCTTCGAGTGCGGCTTCGTCAAGCGCCTGCAACTCCCTGCCCTGCGCATCAATGCGACCCTTGACCGGGAAACGGTCCTCGCGCGGGATCAGCGGCTTCGGCAAAACGAGGCTCAGATCATATTGCTCGAAACGGTTCTCCGTGCGCATTTCGATGACGTCGCGGAAGCCTTCCGTGGTAATGAGCGCTGTGCGGGCGCCTCGGCGCTCGATCAGCGCGTTGGTTGCAAGCGTCGTTCCATGGATAACGATGTCGATGTCGCCAGGCGCAATGCCCGCATCCTTGATGACGATATCGATGCCATCGAGGATTGCCTGTTCCGGCGCCGAATAATTGGTCAGAACCTTTGTCGAGAAGAGCTTTCCACTGATATCGAGCGCGATATCGGTAAAGGTCCCGCCGATATCGGCACCAAGGCGGATGTCTTGACCCTGCGTCATGCGGTTTCCTTTGCAGATAGAGCAACCTTGCGCATCTGGCTCAGTGTTTGGCGAGGCGTCAACGCCTCAGGTGAAATGTCGAGATCGAGAAGCGCGCCGGTTTTCGATGCTCTGGCGCGCTCGAACGCGGCCGCGAAATCGTTCGTCGATGCTACCCGCTCGGCATGGAAACCGTAGGCTTTCGCTAGCGTCACGAAATCCGGGTTGATCATCGTCGTGCCGGAAACCCGTTCCGGGTAATGCCGCTCCTGATGGGCGCGGATGGTGCCGTAGATGCCGTTGTTGAGCAGCAGGATGATCGGTTGCGCCCCATGCTGGAGGGCGGTCGCCAGTTCCTGACAATTCATCTGGAAATCGCCGTCCCCGGCAAAGCAGACGACGGTGCGCTCTGGATGTGCCACTTTCGCAGCAACGGCCGCCGGAACGCCGTAGCCCATCGCACCGGATTGTGGGGCGAGCAGGCGCGCTTTTGGTCCGAACTTGAAGAACTTGTTGGGCCATACGGTGAAGTTGCCGGCGCCGTTGGTCAGGATCACATCTTCCGGCAGGATGCCGTTCAAGAGAGCCGAAACCTTACCCATGTCGACCGGGGACGGCAGGTCGGGAAGGACAAAACCCTTTTCATAGGCCGTTCGCCCCTTGGCCCGCCATTCCGCCCAGGCACCCTTGACGGGTTCAAGGGCGCCAAGTGCCTCTGCAAAGGCGTTCGGACCGGCGTGAATTCCGAGTGCGGGCCGATAGACCTTGCCTATTTCCAGATCAGAACCGTGAACGTGAATGATCTGCTGGCGGGGCTGCGGCATGTCGAACAGCGTGTAACCGTCGGTCGAATTTTCCCCGAAGCGGTTGTTGACCGCCAGAACGACATCGGCCTCGCGCAGCAGTTCCTTGACCGAAGCGACCATGCCGACCCCCGCTTCACCGCAGAAGGTGGGAGAAGCGTTGTCGTACTGATCCTGATAACGAAACACGGACACGACCGGAATGTCGGACGCCTCGGCAAAACGCTGAATGGCCGCCGTCGAACCGTCCGTCCAGTTGCAGCCACCGTAGAGAATAACGGGACGCTTTGCTCCTACCAGCATTCCACGCAGGCGTTGCATGGCCGACGCCGACGGCGCGGGCTCAGCGATCTCGACCGGAGCGGACAGCGGCGCTGCGTTCGTCATAGACGTCAGCATGTCCTCGGGAAGAGCGATAACGATAGGGCCCGGACGGCCGGAAAGCGCCAACGTCCAGGCACGCGAGAGAATTTCCGGGATGCGCTCGACCTGATCGATCTCGCCCGCCCACTTGGCCATCGTACCGAACACGGCCTTGTAGTCCACTTCCTGGAAGGCTTCCCGCCCCTTCATGTCGGTTCCGACCTGGCCGACGAAAAGAATCATCGGTGCAGAATCCTGCATGGCTGTGTGTACGCCGATGGAGGCGTTGGTCGCACCAGGACCCCGGGTAACGAAACAGATGCCTGGCTGACCGGTCAGCTTGCCGTAGGCCGCCGCCATGAACGCGGCACCGCCTTCGTTGCGGCATAGAACATAGTCGAGGCGTCCTCCGGTGTCGTACAGCGCATCGAGCACCGCGAGATAGCTTTCGCCCGGCACGCCGAAGCTCTTCGTCGCTCCCAGCGCCAAGAGGCAATCGACGAGCAGCTGCCCTCCATTACGTTCCATATCCATGTTCCTGTCGTTCGATGGTATGAGATTGAAAACCGGATGCCGATAGCAGCGAGAGGACCTGCAAACCCAGATGCCGGAAAGGCGGCTTTCCCGAAGAGAGACGGTGGACGAAAACCCCGCTGCTCCGGACCTCGTCAGCAAGAGCGCGCGCAAAGCCGTCGATCGCACCTGCGGCGGCCCGCTCGATCGCACTTTTCGCGTCCGCATCGTCAAGGGAGAGCATCACGAAGGCCCCGCGGCCCCGTTCGATCATCGAAGGCAGGATGGCACGGGTGACATGCAGCGTAGCCGACAGGTTCACTTCGAGAGCCATATCGATATCGGCTTCGGCCAGTCCCAGAAATCTGGTCTCCTCGGGCCAGCGGAGCGCTGCATGGATAAGGACATCTGGTTCCAGCCCTTCCGCAACGGCGCGCACATATTCGCGATCCGTCAAATCCATCGCCAGAGGCACGATTCCGTGTTCGCCGCGCATCTCATCGAGCGCAATGCGATCACGACCAAGCGCGTGCACTTCCCAGCCTTCTTTTGCAAGCATCGTGGCGATCGCGCGTCCGGGAGCTCGCGTCGCCCCCGTGATAAGTGCTTTCGTCATTGCACGATCCCCATGAGGCACGTGGGAGCATGCACGCGGAAGCCATCGGCTTAAACGAAGAAATTGACACGCTTAGACAAGTTCTTCTTGTCCCGGCTGGCTATCCGAAGCGCCTCTCCGAAAGCCAGCCTCGGTCGAGGGCCCGTGTGGCGGCTATCGAGAATGCGAGCGCAAAGGAATGTGAACTTGCTCTTGATAGGATTCGAACCATAAACCCGTCCCTCAAGTTTACTAAGCGATTGAAACTGCGATCATTTGGTGCACGCAGGTAGTTGGCGCGGAATAAGCATAATTATGGAACCGTGCCGCGCTGATTTCCCCTGCCCTTATGGGTTTCTGGCGTATTTGTAGACGGTGTTGCGTGAGACGCCGAGCGTCCGTGCCGTTAGGCTGATGTTGTTTCCGTTGCTGCGCAGCATCTCGGTGACTTCCCGACCGATCTTGGTGCGCAGGGAATGGGTCTGGCGGCCGACGCCTGCTCCTGGGTGGCCGAGCAAATCGAGAACATCGGAAGATGCAATCCTGTTTCCGTCTGCGGCCATCACCAGTTGCAGCAGGGCGGAGCGCAGTTCACGCATGTTTCCGCGCCAGTCGAATGCCGCCATCAGCGTCGCAGCGGCGGGATCGATCTGCGTGCCGGGCGAAATCTCCGCCAGCATGCTGTCGAGCACAGTGCCGAAATCGGTTCGGTCGCGCAGCGCCGGCAGTTCCAGACGAATGACGCCAAGGCGATAGAACAGATCCTCACGAAAGCGCTTGGTGGCGATCGCCTCCTCAAGGTCGACATTGGTGGCAGCGACGATCTGCGTATCGACCTTGCGCACCTGATGGCCGCCGACCGGGCGGACTTCGGAACTGTCGAGGAAGCGCAACAGCGCGACCTGGCTTGATAGCGGCATGTCGCCGATCTCGTCGAGGAAAAGTGTGCCACGATCGGCGGCGACGGCCAGCCCCTCGGCGCCCGTGCGCTGGGCTCCGGTGAAGGCGCCGCCGACATAGCCGAAGAGTTCGGCCTCCAGCAGATGCTCGGGCAGCGCGCCGCAGTTGACGGCGATGAAGCTCCCCTGCCGCCCGCTTGCCCTGTGGATATGGCGTGCTAGCATTTCCTTGCCGGTACCGCTTTCGCCACAGATCAGGAAAGGTGGCTTGAAGCGGACGGCGCGGGCTATCTTGTCCAGTTGCTGGCGCACGACGGCGTCGTTGGCGACGAAGTCGGGCTTCGTCGAGGGCAGCAGACCACCGCTGGCCGTGTTGGCGCTGACTGTTTTTCCGGCCTGGGGCAAGCGCCTCTCGAAACTGTGACGATTGCGCCAGTGGACGGCGTAACGGCTGCCGAAACCATCGCGCAGCGTCGGCTGCCGGCTGTTCGACATCTCCGCCAGAGCCAGATCGAACGGAGTGTCGAAGATGGCGTTGAATTCCGTGCCGGGGCGCAGCGGGATACCGCGCAGGATCTCCCGTGCACGTTTGTTGACCGCCACCAGCCGTCCATTGGCATCGAACGAGACAAGCCCCCCGCTGACCGAATTCAGCAGTTCCCAGCGGGAATGAAACAGCACGACGATGTGCTTTTCCTGCTGGGCGAGAAACAGCGAGTTTTCGATATGAGTGGCGGCCATACGCATCAGCGCCAGGGTATGGCTGTGGCGTGCGCTGCAGTCGGACGAGGCGTCGAGCACGCCGGCAAGTTCACCGTCGGAATGCAGTATCGGCGCGGCAAAGCAGCTGACATCGGAATAGGCGGCAAAGAAGTGTTCCTCGCCATGAACGATCAGCGGCTGGCGACCGGCCGCGCAGGTTCCCAGAGCATTGGTGCCGCGCAGGCTTTCCTTCCACACAGCGCCCGGCACGATCCCGCGACCCGGCCTGCTGGACTGGAAGTCGCCATCGGCGATGGTATCGAGCACCGTTCCTTCGGCATTGCCGAAGGCGATCAGGAAATTGCTCCCGGCGATCTGCTGATAGAGCGAATGCATTTCGGCCACGGCGAAGCGATGGGTCAGTTCATCGCGCTCGCGCAACTGCTTGAGTTCCCGCGTGCCGATCTGGATCGGCGGCGGCGTCACCCGAGGATCGAGCCCGGATTCGATGCAGCGCTGCCAACTCTCGGCGATCTGCGGATTGACGAGATTGCCGTCGACCTGTCCACCCTGCATCAACGTGATCCTGAGCCTCTTCAGGCGCTCAGTCCGTGAAAGCATCTGTCTGTTCCCCCCGGACAGCGCCTCTCCTCAGGCTTTTCAAGGGTTTTGTCCCTTCTTGTCCGGGTCTTAGTGGACCAATTTTCGCTGCCGCTGGCAAGTGTTCATGATTTGAACACGTGAAGCCCTGCCGATGTTGTGGGCCTGAACATCATGCGCTGCCGCGAGCGCACCGCACCAAAACCTCATCTCTTTGATTTCACTTATCTCTTCCAGGTGAACAGGCAGTTGGCACGGCAACTGCAATGAGAAAGGCGGAATGACAATGCGCCGAGTGAGGAGGCTTTGGAATGAAGGCAGCAGTTCTGCACGAATATGACGAGAAGCTCGAGAAGAGCGAATTCGTAGTTTACGAGGATGTGCCCGATCCCCGTATCGAGGGGCCAAACGATGTGATCGTGCGGATCGGCGGGGCGGGCGTCTGCCGCACTGACCTGCACGTCATCGAAGGCCTGTGGCGCAACAATTCCGATGTCCATCTGCCCTATATCATGGGGCACGAAAACGCCGGATGGGTTGAGGAAGTCGGTCCGGGCGTCACGCATTTCAAGCCGGGCGACGCGGTGATCTGCCATCCGCTGGTCACGTCGGGCCATTGCCTCGCCTGCCGGCGCGGCAATGACATGCATGCCGAGGAAAGCTCCTTTCCCGGAATCAATACCAATGGCGGCTATGCCGAATATCTGCGGACCGGCGCACGCTCGCTGATCAAGCTGCCGAAGACGCTCGCACCGAAGGATGTGGCGCCCTACACCGATGCCGGCCTTACCGCCTACCGTGCCTGCAAGAAGGCCGCCCAGCACCTTCTGCCCGGACAATATGCCGTGGTGATCGGCGTCGGCGGCCTCGGTCATATCGGCGTCCAGGTGCTGAAATCGCTCTGTGCGGCGAAGGTCATCGCCGTCGACCGCTCGAAGGAAGCGCTTGAGCTTGCCGCCAAGTGCGGCGCCGACGAACTGGTGCTCGCCAATGGCGAACAGGTCGACAAGGTGCTCGCATTGACCGGCGGATGGGGCGCCGAGGCCGTCATCGATTTCGTCGGCGAAGGCAGTGCGATCCTGGAGGGGCTCGCCATGACCCGCAACGACGGCGCCTACTACATCGTCGGCTATGGAGGAAAGCTCGAGATCCCGACCATCGACATGATCACGTCGGAAAAACGGATCGTCGGCAATCTCGTCGGCACCTATCCCGAACTGGTCGAACTCATGGCGCTTGCCGATCAGGGCAAGGTCCACCTGGCAACGGCGGAATACCGGCTGGCCGATGCCAACCGCGCCCTGCTCGACCTTCACCACGGCAAGATTCACGGCCGCGCAGTGCTTATTCCTTGAGGAGGAGCCGGCTTTCGCCGGCAAGGATTTTAAACCTGGGAGAGAGAAACATGACATTGAAAACATTGCTTCTGACCGCCAGCACGCTTGCGCTGGCGGCCGCCGCCGCACCCGCCATGGCAGCCGACTACAGCCGCTTCGGCATTCCGACCGACCTGCCGGGAACCTGCTCCTACGAGGCGATCGACGCCAAGGACTATTCCGGCCGCACGCTCAACATCATCACCCATGCCGTTCCGGTGATCGGCGAGCCGACGGCGCTTCATGCCAAACAGTTCGAGGAACTGACCGGCGCCAAGGTGAGCGTCGTGCACGTGCCGTTCGGCGACCTGTTCCAGCGCATCCTGATCCCATTCCAGACGGGACAGAATGCCTATGACGTGCTGTTCTACGGCTCGCTGTGGATCGGCGACCTCAACCCCTTCCTCGCCCCCGTTCCCGATGCCTATCGCGAGTCGACCGGCATGAAGGATGTTACCCGCAACTACATCGACGTCGCCAAGTGGGGCGACCAGATGGTGCAGTACCCGATCGACGGCGACCGGCATTATCTGAAATACCGCGCCGACATGTTCGAGAACGCGGAGATGCAGGCGAAGTTCAAGGAAGCGACCGGCCGCGACCTGACCGTGCCCGCCACCTGGGAAGAGTATAACGAAGTCGCCAAGGTCTTTTCCGGCTGGGACTGGGACGGCGACGGCAATCCCAATTTCGGCTCGGCGGAAGTCGCCAAGCGCGACGACCTGATGTTCTCGGCCTTCATCAGCCGCGCGGCTCCCTATGCCAAGAACCCGAACGTCAAGGGCGGCTTCTTCTTCGACCTCGAAACCATGGAGCCGCTGATCAATTCGCCCGGCTTCGTGCACGGCCTTGAGCTGTTCGTCGCGGCCTCGAAGGACTGGGCGCCGGGCGGCGCCAATTTCGGCCTCGGTGACGAAATCTTCGCCTTCGGCGGCGGCCAGTCGCTGATGAGCTATTCCTGGGACGATGCCTTCGTCCAGGCGCAGCAGGCCGACAGCCCGATCCGCAACAAGGTGGCTGCGGCGCCTCTGCCGGGCGCCCGCGAGGTCTGGAACCGCAAGACCAAGCAGTGGGACAAGTTCGAGGAGCCGAACCGCGCGCCCTACATCACCTGGGGCTGGACCTCGGCGGTGTCGGCCAAATCGAAGAACCAGGACATGGCCTTCGACTATCTGTGCTTCTTCTCCAACGAAGCCAACACCCTGTCCGACCTGCAGGTCGGCCGTTTCGGCGTCAATCCCTACCGCACCAGCCATTTCGATCCAGCGCTATGGACCGACAAGCTCGGCTGGGATGCCGATCTTGCCAAGAGCTACGTCGAAACGCTGTCGGGCATGGACACCAGCCAGAACCGTGTCTTCGACCTTCGCGTTCCGGGCGTCAACCAGTTCATGACCTCCATGGCAACGGGAGTCGCCTCGGCGATCGCCGGCCAGGCGACACCGCAGGCAGCGCTGGACCAGGTGGCCAAGGAGTGGAAGGACATCGTCGACCGGATCGGCGTCGACAAGGTGCGCGAGGCCTATGGCCGCGTCGTCGCTCTGGAAGACAACCAGTAACTCCAGGACCGTCGAAAGGGGGCGCATCGTAAGCGGTGCGCCCCTTACCGTGGAGAAGGCTTTCGTCCCGTGTCCTTCGACCGGGGCGGATGTGGCCATGAACTGAAGGAACGAACCGCGTGTATGGGCTGTCGCGCTACAAACTCTTCTTCCTGCTGCCGGGACTCCTCACCCTGCTGGCGATCATCCTGTTTCCGCTGATCTTCACCATCCGCGTGAGTTTTTCGGGATGGGATGCCGCAAGCCCCGGCCTGACCTTCATCGGCGGCGGCAACTACGGACGCATCTTCAGCGATGCCCGCTTCTGGGAATCCCTCGTCCGGCTCGGCTTCATCGCCACGGCCTGCGTGCTGCTCGAATATGTCATCGCCTTCGCGCTCGCTCTGCTCGTCTGGCATCAGGTGCGGCTGAGGCGGCTGACGCGCGTCCTGTTTCTCATTCCGATGATGACGACACCAGTGGTCATGGCGGTGATCTGGCGCACGATCTTCCACGAATCCCTCGGGCCGGCCAATGACCTGATGCAGCTTCTCGGCATTGGAAATATCGCCTGGCTGACAAGCGCCGGCTGGGCGACGGTGGTCGTCATACTCGTCGACGTCTGGCAGTGGACGCCGTTCATGTTCCTGCTGCTGATGGCCGGCCTGCTGTCCCTGCCGAAGGAGCCGTTCCTGGCTGCCGCGATCGATGGCGCCGGACCGATCCGGACCTTCTTCAACGTGACCTTTCCCGCCATGGCACCGATCTCGGCGGGCGCGGTCATCATCCGTCTGATCGAAGCCTCGAAAATCATGGAAACGATCTACGTCGTCACGTCCGGCGGGCCTGGCACGGCCACCGAAACCTCAAGCTACTACATCTTCATCCGGGGTCTGCGCGACTTCCAGATCGGCTACGCGGCGGCGCTGTCGATCACCTATCTGGTGATCATGATCGTGCTCTTGACGATCATCGCCAAGCTTCTCGCCAGATACCTCGTCAAATCGGGAACCTGATCCATGCCGCGCCTCTTTCGCATCATCAAGACGGCGGCGATCCTCGGATGGAGCGCCTTCGTCATCGCGCCCTTCCTGTGGGCGCTGACAACCTCGTTCAAGACCGCCAACGGGGTCACCTCCGGGCCGACCTATCTGCCCTATATCGACTACGAGCCATCGCTCGCCGCCTGGAAGGGTCTGTTCGGATCGGGCGCCGGCAGCATCGACATCGTCGAGCCGTTCGCCGCAAGCATGATCGTCACGCTGTCGGCCAGCGCCATCAGCCTGATCCTGGGAACACTCGCCGCCTATGGATTGTCGCGCTTTGTCTACAAGGCGGGGCCGATCGGCAACAACGACCTCACCTTCTTCTTCGTCTCGCAACGAATCATGCCGCCGGTGGTGCTGGCCATCCCGTTCTTCCTGATGCTCGGTTTCTTTAACCTGCTCGACACGATCCTCGGTCTGGTCATCGTCTACATCGCCCTGCTCCTGCCGATCGCCGTCTGGGTGATGGTCGACTTCTTCAACAATATTCCGCGCGAACTCGACGAGACGGCGATGATCGACGGCTGCACGCCGATCGAGACCTTCTGGCGGGTGATCCTGCCGAATTCGCTGCCCGGCCTCGTGGTCGCCGGTATCTTCTGCATCGTCTTCGGCTGGAACGACTTCTTCTTCGCCTTCACGCTGACCTTCACCGAGACGCAGTTGCTGCCCGTGGCGATCGTCTCGCTGAATTCCTCGGTGACGCCCTGGTGGAGCCTTTCCGCCTCGGCACTGGTCTCGGTGGCGCCCCTGATCGTGGTCGCCTTCCTGGTGGAGCGCTACCTTGAAAAAGGCAGCCTCGCCGGCGCCCGCAAATAGGAGGCATGATGACCTACGCAATCCGCAATCTGACCGTGGCCGACGGCAACGCCATCCATCTCGACGGACTGGACGTCGAACTGCCGGCATCCGGCGTCGTCACCGTCATCGGCCGCACGCTCTCCGGCAAGACGACCTTTCTCAAGGTACTGGCCGGGCTGCAGGCAGTACGCTCCGGCAATCTCGTGCGCGACGGGGTCGATCTCCTGAAGATCCCCGCGTGGAAGCGCCGGGTCGGCATGGTCTACCAGCAGTTCGTCAATTATCCGCACCTGAACGTGCGCGACAATATCGTCTTTCCGCTGAGGCGGGCCGGATGCACGCCGTCCGAAATCGAGGCGAAACTCACCTATGTGAGCGATCTGCTCGGCCTGCGCCCCTATCTCGACCGGCGCCCGGCGGAGCTTTCCGGCGGCCAGCAGCAGCGCGTGGCGCTTGCCCGGGCGCTGGTGAAGGACACCGATTTCCTGCTGCTCGACGAGCCGCTGGTCAATCTGGACTACAAGCTGCGCGAACAATTGCGCGACGAGTTCCGACGCATCTTCCGCGACAGCAGGGACCGCCTGGTCGTCTATGCGACGACCGAACCGGCCGAGGCGATGATCCTGCAGGGGCATGTCATCATCCTGCACGAAGGCAAGGTGATCCAGACGGGCGACTATCGTGACGTCTTCCACTATCCCGCCAACACGATCGCGGCGCAGGTTTTCAACGATCCCCCGATGAACCTGCTCGAAGGCGAAATCGCGGGCGGCCGGATGATCCTCGGGCCATCGTTCGAAACGCCGCTGCCGGAGCATTTTTCCACGCTTGCGCCGGGTCGCTACACCTTCGGCCTCAGGGCGACGGACCTGGCACTCCACGGAGACTTTTCTGCGACCGTGGCGCTCGCCGAGGTCAACGGCTCGCTGACCGTGCTGCATCTCGATCTCGACGGGCGCAATCTCGTACTCGAGGAGGAGGGCGTGCATCTCTTTCAGCCAGGCGACAGGATCGGTTTCACCCCGGACAGCGCGCGCTTCTACGCCTTCGATGCGGTGACGGGCACGCTGATTGCCGCCCCGCCGCGCAGAAGCGTCTCCGGCCAGAAGGATTGATTGCATGGCGAAGATCGAACTCAGGGGCCTTGGGCATTCCTACAATACCGTCGACGGCAAGCCGAACTATGCCCTCCATCCGCTCGACCTGACCTGGGAGGACGGTGGTACCTATGCCCTGCTAGGCCCTTCGGGCTGCGGCAAAAGCACGATGCTGAACATCATTTCCGGCCTGCTGATGCCGAGCGAAGGCAGGGTGCTGATCAACGGGATCGACGTGACCTCGGTCGGCGCAGTGAAGCGCAACATCGCCCAGGTCTTTCAGTTTCCGGTGGTCTATCCGTCGAAGACGGTGTTCGAGAACCTTGCCTTTCCGCTGCGTTGCCGCAACACGCCGAAAGGCGAGATCGACCGGCGGGTCAACGAGGTGGCAAGTCTGCTCAATCTCGACGGAGTGCTGCAGAAGCCGGCGCGAAAGCTCACGCCTGACCTCAAGCAACTGATCTCGCTCGGGCGCGGACTGGTGCGCGACGACGTGGCAGTCATCCTCATGGACGAACCCCTGACAGTGATCGATCCGCAGCTGAAGTTCAGTCTTAGACGCAAGCTGCGCGACATCAGCGCCCGGCACGGACACACGCTGGTCTATGTAACGCACGACCAGAACGAGGCGATGACGCTGGCCGAACAGGTCGTGGTCATGGACCATGGCCGCGTCGTACAGATGGGGAGCCCCCAGGCGCTGTTCGAGGAACCGGTGCATCGCCACGTCGGCTATTTCATCGGCTCGCCGGCGATGAATTTTCTTGAGGGCAGGGTCGACGGGGGTAAGGTGTCGGTGCTCGGACGCGAGGTCGGTGCGCTCCGCTCTGCCGAAGGCCGTTCGCTGGGCGAGGTCGTGGTCGGCATTCGTCCGGAATTCGTCACGCTTACCGACACCCCGCAAGCGGGCACATTGCCTGCGACCGTCATGGATATTCAGGACATGGGCTGCTTCGCCATCGTCAGCGCCGACCTCGGGAACAGCACGATCGTGAAGCTACGCACTCCCCATCACGTTCCGCCCGTCGGTGCCGCAACGAATCTTGCATTCACGCCCGAGAAGGTTCGCTTCTATAAAGACAATTGGCTCGTGAGCTAGCCCACTCACCCGATGCATGGCATGTTGATATGGAAATGCCGTTTCGCTTCCAAGGCTCTTTGCCGCAGGGAACAGCACGACGAGGTCACGCTGGCTCCTGGCACACCGCGTTTGGCTCGAGATAGAAATCAGAACGAGAGCCGGTTCAATCCAGTTGCGGAGCCACGAGCAAGGCGTCCATGGCCCAGCCGTGCTCGATGATGTCAGCGAGATGGCCCGAAAGAGTGTGGGCACGAGGCAGGAAAAGCGAAGGCCCGAAACGCAAAAACCGCCCCCGTTAGACGGAAGCGGTCACCGATTTATGCCTGAACTGGTTGCGGGGGCCCGATGTCACAGAGACTTGTGAAATTCGCCGCTTTGATAGGAAGCGAAGTGACGAACCCGGTTAGCGAAGCGTTTATCGGGCCCGAACCTCATCTACGCAGCCTTGCGGCATCTTTCGACGGCGGCAGTCCGAACTGTCGGGCATATTCCCGGCTGAATTGGTTCGGACTCTCATAGCCGACATAGAAAGCAACGGACGTTGCGTTCCCCTCCCCGGCAATCAGCAAGGATCGCGCATGGAGAAGGCGAACATGCTTCTGGTACTGGAGCGGGCTCAGCGCCGTCACAGCCTTGAAGTGGCGATGAAAAGCCGAGACGCTCAGCGCCGCCATTTCCGCCAGCGCCGCGACACGAAGCGGCTTGGCGAAATTCTCGCGTATCCATTGTATGGCAATGCCAACCCGCGAAAGCGCGGTATCAGGGGTCGCAATATCCCGCAGCATCCAGCCGAGCGGACCCTGCAGGACGCGAAAGAGGATTTCCCGCTCATAGGCCGGCGCAAGGGCAGCGATCTCGTTCGGGCGCCCCATCAGCCGGAGCATGCGAACCCAGGCATCCAGTAGGTCCGTCGTGACCGGCGCCACGGAAAAGCCGGTGCTGTAAAGTTCACCTCCGGCAGGTTTGGGCAGATCGACCAAAAGGTTCGCAACAATTGCCGGTGCCAGTGTCAGGCTAATCGCCAGGTAAGGCTCTTGGTTCGCTGAAGGATACACTGATCCAATGGCGGGCAGATCGACCGACATCACGAAATAGGTCGCGGGATCATAATGGAAGGTCCGATCACCGATGGTCATGGTCTTGGAGCCGGTTAGGATAATATTGACCATCGGGTCATAGACGGCGGCAAGCCTGTGCTCCGGGATCTCGCCCTGTACCATCGCGACGCGCGGAATGCCTGTCTCGGTACGGCGGTTCTCCGCCTTGCAGGCTAGTTGCCTGAGTTCTTGAAGCTGTGCGATCATGAAATTTGTTGTTTCACAGTAATGCTGCGCAATCAACAAGAAGGCAGGAATAGGCAAGCTCCAGAGAGGATCGTGCAAGCGGTCACAAGCGGTCTGCCGCTATCTGTTGTCTATCCAGATTGAAAGAGAAGCAAATGAGCATCCTCACTATCACCGGCGGAAGCGCCACCAGCCGGATCGCGACCGCCGGCGAGGCGCCCTACGCTTGCTTCAAGGGCGGGCTGGAAGTGCTGTCGCGCTAAATGCGCCAAGGAGTTTGAAGAGCGCCGCACCGCGCCAAATCCGTTGCGCCGGGCGCTATCCGCGCCGAACTCGGCGGCGATCTGAACGAGGAATTCGAGGCACTGCTGGCCGGGCAGACCAAGCTTGGTCGCGTCGGCGACGCCTGATGATGTTGGCTGCATGATCGCCAGCCTGCTGTCGAACGACAACCGCTGGATCAACGCGCGAAACATCGAAGTCGCCAGCGGCTATTTTAGCCGACATAGGCGTCTCATGCTTGATCACATTTTCCTCACGATCAGCGGCATTGCTCGTTCGATCGTTTTCCATGAAGGCCCCTCATCCTCGGCACAGGGCGCTTCAAACACAACAGGAGGATGGTCCTTTGGGTCATCCGGACTTCAGAAGCTTGCAGGACGGGAGTCGATGCCATGGCGAAACAACGAGATACCTTGCGCAGAACCGCCGATGCGCTAGTTGCCGCGACCAATGCCTTCGATGTCGAAGCCGTGCTGGCCCTGTTCACACCCGATGCGTTGATCGACGATCCTTCGACCGGCCACAGTTTTGTCGGCCATACGGGTATCCGCGACTACATCGAGCGATATTTCGTCGGTTATCACACCGTTACCCGCGCCCTTTCACTTGATGTTCTCAGCGACAACCATGCCCGCGTGCGGGTCGATTTCACCGGCGACTTCGGCCATGAGATTGGCGTGCTGGAACTCTCGCTCAATGCCAAGGGCCTGATCGTCCGCATGAACGCCGATCTCGAGTAAGTCAGGCAGAGGAGTCATACCAGCACGAAGAACGCATGCTCCATCGCGCGACCGCCGACAATGGCCGTGTGGGCGCCCAACACGGGGGGCGCCTGCCGGAACACCATCCGCGCCTGCCTTGTTTCAAGGCTCGGCACTCCTTGGAGATTGTCCTCCCCCAGTGCACGGCTTTGAAGCAGGGACCAGACGACTTCAAGACGCGGAAGGTTTGAACGGACTTGCAAATTCATGCGTAGAGACAGAATGATAGCTGATGTTCAGAGGAGAGCGAAGATGATCAAGGTCTGCGCTGTGGAATGGCCTGACGGGCTCACAATCGAAAGCGCAGCCTGGAAAGACATCGCAAATCGTCTGCGGACGCTGCGTCCCGATATCCTGATCACCAATGAGATGCCATTTGGCGCCTGGCTTCCAAGAACCCTGCCATTCGACCTCGGACGCGCAAGAGAATGGGCGCAACTCCATCAGGACGGCCTCGATGCACTCGGCGCTCTTGCGACGGCGGTGATTTCCTCGCGGCCCGTCCTTTACGGCGAGACATTGGCCAATGAAGCATTCGTGATCGAAGACGGGCGATACAGCGTCCTGCATCATAAGCACATTTTTCCAGCCGAAGAGGGATGGCAGGAGGACGGCTGGTTCTCGCCCTGTATTCCGGGCTTCGAGACAAAAGAAATCGCAGGCCTGAAGGTCGGCGCTCTTCTATGCACGGAACTCATGTTTCCGGAGCGGGCGCGCGCTGGGAAAGCAAGGCGCCCATCTCATCGCGGTACCGCGGGCTTCCGGCCACGACATGACCCATTGGCAGACGGCCGGAGCCATGGCGGCAATTGTCAGCGGCGCTTACGTCGTCAGTTCGAACCGCGTGGGCGCGGTCGATGGCGCACCTCCTGATTTCGGAGGTGGTGGTTTCGCCTTCGATCCCGCCGCTCGAGCAATAGCGACGACGACGCACGAAGCCACGATGGTCGTGATAGAGGTCGATACTTTGCAGGCTGAGGCGGCCAAGCATGCCTATCCGGTCTATGTCAGTGAAAGGCATTTGCGCCCAGGTCGGGCAAACCTGGAATCGGATGAGAAGTGAAGATCGCGGCAGGCCTCAGATGCAGCGCCGGTCAAGCCTTGGCCTTGTTGGCAGACAAGTCGTGCAACGCTTTCAATTCTTCGAAGCATTCGCCAAGCGTCCTCTGATTCAGGACGTGGATGACGGCATCTTCCGTTTCATCCGCGAGCCTGTCGAAGAAAACCGAGATGTTCGAGCTCACGAGGCAGCGCTGGGGGATGCCGCGACGAGCGGAGAACAGCCTCTTGTTGAGCGACGAGACTTTGTAAATCTCGCCAAGCGTTATCTCGTCGGCCGGGCGTGCCAATTCCACGCCACCAGACTTGCCCTTTGCAGATTTGACCATGCCCTGCTTCGCAAGGGGAACGAGCATCGTGCGAACCAGCGCCGGATTGGCTCCCAGGCTGTTCGCCAACTCAGCCGATGTGAGACGCGGCCGGCCTTCTTCCTTCGCAAGCGCAAGGCTGAGAAGAATCTGGAGGTTTGTGGCGAACCTGACGTCGATCATGGGCAGATGCTATCGTCCCCGCGGTCATGGCGCAAGAGATATGCAATAATCATTATTTCCGAATGCAAATTGTCGCTCGATGGTCGGACGCGACGCTGGCCGGGTGAGGCCCTTCGTCATCAAGAGCAGCGGCGCGATGCCCCTTAAGGGCCGGCATATCCTTTTGCCGCCGATGCAACACCGGGAATCAATGCCTCGATCTCGGCCCAGTCCCGTCCATGCGGATGGGCCGCCCGGGAACGTTCCTCCCAAGCGGGATAGGCCAAAAAGATAGCCGCATCCAGATTATCGCCGGGGATCCCACCCGCCCGGGCAAAAGGCCTGGGATCCCTTATCGTTGGAGCTGTTGCCAGTTGCGCAGCCAAGGCGCCCAGGAATTGTCGGGGCGATCACAGCCCTGATCGCTTCCAACGCTCCGTGACGACAGCGAGCCCAGGCTGGCAAGACGGATAGCATCGCCCCCGGTCACGCACCTGGAAAAGCCATAGGCAGGTCGTGCACGATGACCTGACGGGCGATGCGCCAGGCGCCGTCCACTCTGCGCAATATCGGGCGATAGTAGCCCGACTCGATGGGCGTAATCGAACCTTGGGCTCCACTGGCGCCATCGGGCCATCCTCCAGCCGGGCGCTCCTGTCCGACCGTATTGAAGACGATGAACTGCGCATCGATGGTCGCGTCGTCACCATTGATGGTGACGATGTGGTCGCTCGTCGTATGGTGGCTCCAGCCTCGCTCGGGGTGGGGCGCCATCAGACTGCGAACTGCGTCACCGATATTTTCCGCACCGGAAAGTTCACCCAGCTTCGTGAGCACCCCGCGGTTGCTGTAGAAGATTTCCACCGTTGCATCCGGCAGGTAAAGGTCCGCCATTGCCCGCGGATCGCGGTTATCGGCCGCGCGGACGTAACGCGCGAGCACTTCGATTATGTCTGATCTGTCTGTCATGCTCGTTCGCTCCGCTTATAATGAAATAGACACTATTACATTAATCCGTATCCGCAATAATAAAGATTGCATTATTTGACTGCGCCGCAACGCCGCGTCCGGCATCTCCATTCACAATGTCGCCATTCCATCAAGCGCCAGCAAACGACGCGCCCGACAATCCAACCGCCTAGACTTCATAGCACCTGAAAATCAGTTGAAACGGAGAGCCCGCGCCAGGCTTGGATAATCGCGGCGTCGGAGCGGTGCTTGGCTTCGATCGCCGCCACGGTATCGCTTCCAAGCGGAAGGCGAACCGGCGGGTCGACTGCGTCGGCGAAATCTACCAATATCTGCGCCAGCCTGTCTGGATCGCCCGGCTGGGAATGATTCATCCTCGCAGCCGCCGCGCGGACCGCGCCGGCAGTCTGCGCATAGTCCTCGATGAGGGTCTGGCCCACGCGGAGGGAAGCGACATCAAGAAAATCGGTCCGGAAATAGCCCGGCTCGATGGCGGTGACATGGATGCCGAGCGGGGCGAGCTCAGCACGAAGCGACTCCGACAGCGCCTCCACCGCGAATTTGGTTGCGGAATAGATGCCAAAGCCGGGCCCGGCGCGGTAACCGCCGATCGAAGAGAAATTGAAGATCCGTCCCGACCGCTGGCCCCGCATCACTGGCAGGATGGCGCGGGTGACGGAGAGCAAGCCGAATACGTTGGTACGAAACAGCGCCTCCACCTCTGCCGCCGTGGCCTCCTCCACGGCGGCGACCAGCCCGTATCCGGCATTGTTTACGAGCACATCGATGCGGCCGAACCGGTCATAGGCGCTCGCCGCGGCGGTGTTGGCCTGCGCTGCATCGTTTACGTCGAGTGCAACGGCGAGCAGATTGTCGTGAGGCCCCAATCGCTCGGCGATCGCCTCGGGATCACGGGCCGTAGCGACAACGGCGTCGCCCCTTGCAAGCGCCTTTTCGGCAATCCGTGCGCCGAACCCACGCGACGCGCCGGTGATGAACCAGGTCTTCATGCTGTTGCTCCTTTGGAGGATGGGGCGCGCCCGGGCGCGGGTTCAGGCCTCGACGATGGAAACAACGATCTTGCCTGCAGCGGTCCGGTCGGTGATCGCGGCATAGGCCTCAGCCACCGTGTCGAACGAGAAGACCTGCGGATCAAGGTGCGGAACGAGCTTGCCGGCCTCGACCAGTGCAGCAGCGGCCTTGAGGATCTCGCCATGATGGGCACGTCCAATGCCATTGAGAAGCGGCGCCAGGGTGAAGACGCCCGAATAGGTTCCGGCCTTGAACGAAAGCGGCGCCAGGGCGTGCGTGCCCCAGCCAAGGCAACTCACCACATGGCCGAAGCGCTTGACCGCCTGGAACGACGCATCCAGAACGGCGCTGCCGCCGGTATCATAGACCAGATCGAAACCTGCGCCGTCGGTCAGGCGACCGACATAGCCTTCGATCGACTCGCTGGCATAATCGACGGGTGTTGCACCCATTGAGCGGATAAAGTCAGCCTTTGCCGCGCTATCGGTCGCAAATACCGTTGCGCCGAAAGCAACACCGATCTGGACCGCCACATGGCCGACGCCACCGGCACCGCCCTGCACGAGGAGCGTCTGGCCCGGCTGGACTTTGGCGCGATCGACGAGGCCCTCCCAGGCCGTGATAGTCACGAGCGGCAATGCAGCCGCCTCGCGCATCGTGAGGTTCGCCGGCTTGATCGCCAGCAGGCTCGCGTCGACCGAGGCAAACTCAGCCAGCGTGCCCTGAATGCCGCCGACACCGCCGGTCATCCCATAGACTTCATCACCGGGATGAAAAGTCGTGACGTCGGCGGCTACCGCCTCCACCACACCGGCCAGGTCGAGGCCCAGAACGGCCGGCAACGGATGGCGGGCATGGGCTGCCGCGCCCGCTCTGATCTTGGTGTCCAGCGGATTGACGCCGCTGGCATGAATGCGAACGAGAACCTCGCCGGAATTGACTGTCGGGCGAGCAATTTCGGTAAGGCGGAAGGGGCCGTCGTTTGTCTCGACGAGTGCGGCCTTCATGCTCTGCATAGGATTGGTCACGGCATATCTCCTTGTTGATTGCTCAGATATGAGCCCAACTTGCAGGCATGGTGATGATAAGTATTGCACGATACTCCTGCAAAAATGCATGGATAACTGTGATGCGCGCTCTTGAATGGAACGATTTGCCCATCTTCCTTGCGATCGCTCGCGAAGGCACGCTCGGAGCGGCGGCTCGTCGTCTGAAGCAAAGCCAGCCCACCATGGGCCGGCGGCTCCGGACGCTCGAAGAAGCCGTCGGCGTTACTCTGTTCCAGCGGACCAGCGACGGTTTCGTCCTGACCGACGAAGGGGAGGCAATGCTTGCGCACGCGACCCGAATAGAAGAAGAGGCGCTTTCGATGCAGCGCCAATTGGGCGGTAGCGCCGGCGGTCTCGAAGGTCTGTTGCGCGTGTCATGTTCCGACTGGTTCGGCGCAACCATGCTCAGCCCGGTATTGCGGAGTTTGCCCAACTCCACCCGAAGGTCACAGTGGAACTGCTGACCGACCCGCGTCTCTACAGTCTCGCACGCCGTGAAGCCGATCTCGTCATTGGAAGACTAGCGAGATATTCGCCCTCGCCAACGACAAAAACTGCACGAATCTTGGCTCCATATGCTTCGTTCGAACCGGACGTCGGCATTTAGTTCAGCAGCCGGTTTTCTTTCAGACGCGCCGCGGCCATGTCGACGAAGGCCCTGACCTTCGCGGGCGCGTGCCGCCCCTCCGGATGGAGGATATGGATGGGCAATGGCGGCTCCTCATAATCGCGGAGCACGACTTTCAACTCGCCTGCGAGAAGTGCCGGGCCGATCTGATAATGCAGAACTCTGGTCAATCCCCAACCTTGACGGGCGGTCGCTATCGCCGCTTCATTCGTGTCGCACTGAAGGGCGGGAGTGATCGTTACCCTTTGTTCATCCGCGAAGCGCCATTCCGGCGATGCCCAGGCGCTCGTCGAAGCAGCGATACGGTGATCCTTGAGGTCGAGAGGGGTCGTCGGAACGCCATACTGCTCGAAATAGCTGGGCGACCCGCATATGACACGCCGGACAGTACCGACTTTGATGGCGGCAAAGCCTGAATTCGGAAGATGGCCTATGCGAATCGCCACATCCACTCCTTCTTCAACGATATTCACGGGGCGATCAATAAACAGCGTCCTGGCACGCATCGCCTGATGGGCGTTCAAGAATTCAGTGACGATTGGTAGCACATACATCTGCCCGAACATCGCAGACGCGGTAATTGCCAATGTGCCGGTTGGGGTGGCGTAGGAGCCGCCTGCTGCGGCTTCTGCTTCCGCGATGTCCACCAGTATGCGGCGGCAATCTTCGAAATACCGAGTTCCCGCCTCGGTCAGCTTGACTGATCGGGTCGTGCGAACGAACAGCCGGGCGCCGACAAGATCCTCAAGCGCTGCAACGGTGCGCGTCACAACTGGCGCGCTCATATGCATGTGCCGCGCCGTCTCTGCAAAACTCTCCGTCTCAGCAACCTTGACGAAAATCCGCATTGCCTGCCATCGATCCAATCGAGCCTCCAAATCGCAAGTGTCACTCGAACTCTGGCATTATGAACAAACCCGTATCAACCTCTGAAGGAACCTCACAAGGCTGCTTCAAGAATGCTCGCAATGACATGACCCGGAGGCCAACGGATAAATTAGATGGATCATGGAAGAGATCTATTCTTGTACAATGCGGCTATCTCTTCTATTTCCGCGCAGACATGCACGCTGAGACCTGCCCTAACGGCCCGCTCGCGTTGTTCGTCGTTTGGCGCGAGTGCCAAAGCTAATGCCCTTGATACCTGGAAGTCAAAGCTTGAGCCGCTTCGTGCCATGTCGACTTCCGCGCCGCTCATTCCGAGCGCCTTGGCATCTTCTTCCTGTTGGCGGGTCAAGAGAGCATCACCGCCAGCGGCGGTGAGCGCGAGTGCAATCGACAATCGTGCCCGCGCGTCGAGCTTGAAACCTGTCATGGCGGTACTTCCCGGAAAATGAGCTCGGCCTAGAAGCCGAGCTCGCTAAGGCCCGGATGATCGTCCGGCCGGCGTCCGAGCGGCCAGCGGAACTTGCGGTCCGCTTCCGTGATCGGGTGTTCATTGATGCTTGCGTGGCGCGCGCGCATCAGCCCATCTTCGGCGAATTCCCAGTTCTCGTTGCCATAGGCACGAAACCACTGACCGCTGTCGTCGCGGTATTCGTAGGCATAGCGAACGGCGATACGATTGCCCTGGAAGGCCCAGATCTCTTTGATCAGCCGGTATTCAAGCTCGCGGTTCCATTTGCGCGTGAGGAAGGCTTCAGCCTCGGCACGACCGCTCAGAAACTCGGCGCGATTACGCCAGCGCGTGTCGGCGGTGTAGGCGAGTGCCACCTTGGCGGGGTCTCGGCTGTTCCAGCCATCTTCGGCCAGGCGGACCTTCTCGATGGCGGTCTGTTCATCAAACGGGGGAAGCGGCGGACGGGACATGGGATAAATCCTTGTCGACGGAAAAGGGATGGGAGGGTGGCCGCGGGCAGGCGACCACCCGTCAGTTCGTCATGCGGCAAGGCGATCGATGCGGGGGAAATCGATCTCAGTGCCAAGGGCTTCGTTGACGTAGTTGGTGAAGGTGTTCAGCGCGACATGTGCGATGATCTCGAGCACTTCTGCATCGCTGTAACCGGCGTCCCGTACCTTCTCGACTTCACCGGGCGCAACCGAGCCGCGAGCATCAACAAGGGCGCGGGCGAATTCAACGGCGGCGGCGGCCTTTGGATCATTCGACGTGCCGCGGCGGTTCGATGCGATCTCACTGTCGTCGAGCTTGGCGAACTTCGCGCCCGTGTAGGTGTGCGCCGAAAGGCAGTAGTCGCAGCCATTGGCTTCGGCCATGGTCAGCGCGATCCGCTCGCGGGTGGCCGGAGCCAGCTTGCCCTTACCGAGAGCGCCTTGCAATGCAGTCAGACCGTTCAAAGCGGCCGGGCTGTTCGACACCAGGCGGAAGAAGTTCGGCACGGAGCCGATCTGCTTCTGAATGGCTTCAAGGATGGGGCGGGACGCTTCCGGTGCATCGTTGATTGTAGCGGGTGTAGGAATGCGCGACATGTCTATCTCCCTGAGGTGATTGCGAAAGGCCGTTCCTTTCGTCATGATTAAGATGCTCCGGTATTGCTTGATGATGAACGTCGAAAAAGCGGAAGATACTCTTGCGTCAGAAGCATTGATGACAAGCGTTAGAGTTCGAGCTGGATCCAGTTTTCCTCGTCGCTCTCCTGTTCGGCAGGGACCGCCAAGCACAGCAGCACTTCGCCGTCGGCGATCGCCGCCGTTGGCTCCTTGATGTAGGTCACCGCACCCTTGGTGAGCTTTGTGCGGCATGTTCCGCAACTGCCTTCCCGGCAGCTGAACTCTGGCTCCAGGCCCCGCGCTTCTGCGAGTTCCAACAGCGTGCCGGACTTGGGTGTCCAGCGCGCTTCCTTCAACGACCCCATGAAAGCGACCGGCACCGGCTTTGTGGATGATGGTCGGCGGGCCGGCGCAGCCAGTCCCGCATCGAGCCTCCTCCTCAAGGAGGAGGGACCGAAGGCTTCCGCGTGAATCCGCCCATCTGCGATATTATAACCTCGCAACCCGTCATATAATGACTGAGTAAATTGCGGAGGCCCGCACAGATAGAAATCATAGTCGTTGAATGGCAGGCGGCGAGAAAGCAGCGCCATATCGACGTGCCCGATGGCGTCGTAGTCAGCGCCTTCTTCCGCTCCGTTCGCGTCGCTCAGGACCCGGATGAGACTGACGGCGCCCTGCGCCGCATCAACAAGCTCGGCAATTTCCCTGTCGAACGGCCGCTCCTGCTTGGAACGTGCCGCATGGAAAAGAATGATCGGCCGGATGTGCTGCTTGCGGAGCCCCTCGTAAACAATATGGCGCAGCATCGCGAGCATAGGCGTAATCCCCACTCCACCCGCAAGCAGCACCGCCGGCCGGATGGCGCGGGCGTCGATCGTGAAGTCGCCGGCTGGCGCCCGCGCTTCGATGGTGTCGCCGACGCGAAGGGTGTCGTGGAGATATTGCGACACCGAGCCGCCGCGCTTGACGCTGATGCGGTAGACCCCGTCCGAGGGAGCGGCTGACAAAGTGTAGGTTCGGATGACAGGCTTGTCTGAGCCTGGGAAGGTCACGCGGATCGGCAGATGCTGTCCAGCAACGTGCGGCAGCAACCCTGCCCCGTCGCTCGGCTGCAAATGAAAAGAGCGGATCGAAGTGCTTTCCTCAACGATGTTTGTGACGGTCAGCGCACGCCAACGGGTCGCGAGATCCGCGGCACGTAGCCGGTTGGCTGCTTGCGTCCAGTCGCCGGTCATCAACGAGTTCGCGGACCAGCCGTCCTCTCGAAAAGTCCAGCGCAGCGCCAACGCATTGAGGCGGCGCACGAGCCGGCGGGCCTTGAACGTCCACAGCCGTTCGGCGCCCTGGAAGGCTGCGATCTCCGGCGAGTTCAGAATGACCTGAGCGTCACCCGTCATTTGCAGCATGTCGCCACTGGCGTAGTCGATGAAGAGAAGCCCGGCCTTGCCATTCATCAGGATATTTCCGAGCGTAGAAAAGAAGAGGTTTCCATCGAAGTCCGGGATCGTAAGCGTCCCGTCGTCGGCAACGCGAACGAAGCCGGCCTTGCCGCCGCGATGGGACACGTCGACCTGGCGTCGGTCGTCGCGATCGACATAGGACGCTACAAAAAAAGTGTCTGCCGCCTCGATCATGGAGCGTGCGGCGTGATCCAGTGCAGACAGTTCCTCGACGGTACCGGCAAATGGCTCGCCTGGATCACGAACGAAGTCGAAGTCACGCAGTTGAATGTAACGCGGGCAGTTTCCGAAGCTTTGGTCGACATCAACCTGGATCCCGTCGGGGGCGGTCGAAACGATCCCGTTCATGCGATTGCGGCGCCGGGTGTGCATCTCTATGCCGAGAAGGCCAATTGGCCGACCGTACGCCATACCTTCACTTGCTGGGTCGCTGGCATCCCTTCTCGTCGCGATGCGAAGGACGGTCGGCGACGGAGAGGACATAAAACCGGACCGGCCTTCGAGGAAAGTGGCCCACGCGTCGCCGCGGGTATCGACACTGCCGAGAACAACAAATGGCAACTGCGCATAGAAGTCGCGATGTTGATTCGGCATGAAATCCCGAACAACGCGCTGGCCGACAGCCGCCATGTGTTCAACTACGCCGACCTTTTCCTGAATAAACGTCTCACCCTCGTGCCAGATTGTCAGTTTCTTCAAGATCTCGCTCATTTCCCGACTCCCAAGAACAGTTGGATCGGGCGCACGCAGCCGCGCGCCCGAATTCGGGCCTCAAGCGGCCGCAAGGCCAATCGACGTTTGGTCGAACGGGACGAAACCTGGCAGCGCTTCGACCCGGCGAAGAAATGCGTTGACGGCAGGATAGTCGGAAAGGTCGACGTTTCCTTCCGGCGCCCGAGCCACGTAGCTGTAGATCGCAACATCCGCTACGGTCGGCCGATCACCGGCAAGCCAGTCACGAGCGGCGAGTTGGCTTTCGAGCTTGCTGAGAAGAGCGTGGGCGCGACCGATAACCTCTTCAGGATTATACTTGGCACCGAAGATCGTGATCAGACGTGCGGCCGCGGGACCATAGGCGACCTCGCCGGCAGCAACCGACAGCCAGCGCTGAACAGCAGCGGAGCCTTGGGGGTCTTCGGGGAGCCAATCCACGCGGCCGGCTTTCTTTGCGAGGTAGATCAGGATGGCGTTGGAGTCAGAGACAACGACGCCATCGTCGTCTAGCACCGGCACCTGCCCGAATGGGTTTAGCTGCAGAAAATCAGGCTTCTTGTGTGCGCCTGCCATCAAATCAACCTCGACCAGTTCGTGGGGCAAGCCAAGCAGCGAAACGAACAAGCGGGCTCGGTGTGAGTGACCCGAGAGAGGGTGGTGATAAAGTTTCATCGCGCGCTCCTGCGAAATTCTGGATGGGTTCATTCCCGATCCGCAGTGCGAAGATGCTACAGGTAGTTGATGTCGAGAATGGCCGCGTTTCGCAGTTCATAGTTACAGATGACGCAACAATCGTCGTTGCACGCGAAGGGTCAGTTGACCTGCATGCAACAGTCTAACCCTCACGGACAAACCAACCGCACCTGGCAAGCGGGACACAGAAACAGGCAAAAATCTAACAGCTTCGTGCAAGCACCAAGCCGCGACTGGCGCTATCTCGTGGGCACCCAATCGAAGGAGTGACCAATGAAGATCGCCATCATCACAGGCGGAAGCCGGGGCCTTGGAGCCAGCGCCGCCATTCAGTGCGCCAGGCAAGGCATGGGCGTCATCCTGACCTACAACAACAACCGGCAGCGCGCCGATGAGGTCATCCAGACCATCGAAGCCACTGGCGGGAAGGCGCTGGCGCTCCGGCTCGATGTGACTGACAGCGCAAGCTTCCCGGCCTTCCGCGACAAGGTGCGGGAAGCCCTCCAGTCCGTCTGGGATCGCCCGGATTTCGACTTTCTGGTGAACAACGCCGGCTACGGTCTCTACAACATGATCGAGACCGTCACCGAGGAGCAATTCGACGGATTGTTCCAAGTTCATCTGAAGGGGCCGTTCTTCCTGACCCAGACGCTGCTGCCCTTGATGGCGGATGGGGGCCATATCCTCAACATGACCAGCGCGACCAGCCGCGTCGCCACGGCGGGCGTGGCGCCCTATGCCGCGTTCAAGGGCGGGCTCGAGGTGCTGACCCGCTACATGGCGAAAGAATTCAGCGCCCGCAAGATCCGCGCCAATGCCATCTCGCCCGGTCCGATCCGCACCGAACTCGGCGGCGGCCTGAATGAGGAGTTCGAGGCGCTGCTGGCATCGCAGATCGCGCTCGGACGGGTCGGCGAGCCCGATGACGTCGGGCTTGCGGTCGCCAGCCTGCTGTCCGACTACAATCGCTGGATCAATGCCCAGACGATCGAGATCTCGGGCGGCTACATCATCTGAGTGGCGCGAGGACAGCACTTGATCCGGCAATCTTCACACCACGGCACAGGAGAAGACCAAATGAGAGAGGCCGTTGAGATTTCCACTTTCCGCCAGACAAAAGGGCTCACGCTCGAGAACTTCTCCTGGCGGCGAACGCCGACATCAATCCATGGCTCAAGCGGCGACCCGCCTTCATCTCCCGCCGTATCTGCCAGGAGGGCGATGGCTCGATCGTCGACATGCTGATCTGGGCAAGCGCTGGAGACGGCCGGCGCGCCGCGGCCGGCATCACGACCGAAATGGCGGGGTCTCCCGTGCACGATGCGATCGATCAGTCGACGGTCCGAGGAACGATCGCGGAGGTTCGATCGTCCATCTGAATGAATGGGCATTGCCTGTCCGATCGCTCACCCATCAGGATTTTGCGTTCGAGCCGGCAAGCGGTTGGGCCTGGCTGTGCGAGGGCCTGGGCAGAAACTCTCCGCGCAGCATGAGCCGGATCGAGCCAAGCGCAAGCATCGCGATGGCGAGATTTGTGCCTATGAAGGTTATGGGAGCAAGCGCGGCTATGGCTCCAGCCTCGCCTCTCGCCACCGCTCGTAACATGGCAGTCGAGATCGCAGTAGCGCCGAAGCTGAACGCCCAATAGGAGGCGACGAACCGCTGTTTCATGATCCAGGGCAGAAGCCGCAGCAACAGGAGGGCCTGAACGAGCCCATATCCCAACATGGCGCGAACGAACATGTCCGGAGGTCCGTTCGTTAGGCTCAGATAAGCCACGCTGCCGACAGTGGGTGGAGCAAGCTGGATCCCGAGCGACGGGCGCAGCGCCTCTATCATCTCTGGAGCGGTGAGCATCCGGTTGAAAAGCACGGATTCGATCGCAAGCCAGGAGAAAAAGCCGGCCCCGAAAGCCAGTTGGCCCCAATCCCCGTAGCCGAACGTGCCAGCGGCCGTTGCGGCCACGAACGATGCGGCCACGGAAGGGAGATAGAGAACCGGTGTCGTGGTGGTGGTTTCGCGATTGCCGCGCCAGAGCCGCCCGGTTCGCCACAGCAGAAACAGCAAGGAGAACGTGGCGCCGGCGAAAACAAGGATTGCTGCCAGAAAGTGACTGTAGGGAAGAAGCGAAAGCCCCGCCAACATGGTAGCGACGCCGGCAAGCCCGATGAAACAACATTGTACGGGGTGTCGTGCTTCCTCAAGAGCCTCTGCCGGGGCGACCAGCCACTTCGCAGCGTAAAGCCCGGTCACAACCAGCCACACGGCAACGGCGATGAGGCTGATCGTCTGTCCAATCTCGGGCGGCATATTCCATTCCGGCGGAGCAGACTGCCAGCTGCTGCCGAGTCCGGAGATCCCCAGGACAATGCCGAAGAACGAAGCAGGGGGTAACGGGACCGCCATGCCTGAAAGCAGCGGCGATCTTGATGTTACAATACGCATGGATGACCTCGACCTAAACCGCGCTCACGCAAGCGCTCCGCACTTCCGAAAGGAGATCTATGGCCGCTGAGTGCGGTTTTCTTGGAAGAATCAGTGATCTTCAACGATGTCCGCGGGCTTGAATACGTAAAACTGCACGCCGATTCCGCCCCCTTCTTACAATGCCCCGCCCCGATCGTCCCTTAAGTGTTCCCGCGTCGACAACCGAGCCCACGGGCCGCCGCCTGACCGCAGCGGATCCAGCGACACTCCCGGAGAAGTGGGAGATGTCCTGCATCCAGAGCAGTGTTTGCCAGGAGGGAAAGCCGCTGCCTTCAACACTGGCGCCAGACGTCGACCCTGTCCATCACGCTGAAAGGAACCAATTCGGATGACCCACGCTCTTTCCCGCAGGAACTTCTGTCTCTGCTGCATCGCAACGACGACGTTTTCAGCCACCGGCTGGCTGACGCCGCGCGAAGTCTTCGCCAAGGCGAACGGCATCGTCGACATGATCAAGGGGTCCGCCGCGACGGCGCCCATCACCATCCACAAGCTGCGTGGCAACGTGTCCATGCTGGAAGGTTCCGGCGGAAACATCGCGGTTCTGAACGGTCCTGACGGCAAGGTTCTGGTCGACGCCGGCATCGCTGTATCGCGCGTCCAGGTGAAGGCCGCGCTCGACAGTCTCGGTCCTCAGCCGATCTCGACACTGATCAATACCCACTGGCACTTCGACCATGCCGACGGCAACGAATGGATCCATAGCGAAGGTGCCCATATCCTCGCCCACAAGAACACCCGCACGCATCTTTCGTCGGCGCAGCGGGTGGAGGATTGGGACTATGATTTCGCCCCTTCCCCGTCCGGGGCAATCCCGACCGAGGTGATGGAAGACAGCCACTCGCTGAGACTCAACGGCGACACGCTGGCGCTTCAATATTACGGCCCGTCTCACACGGATGGCGATATCTCCGTGAAATTCGCCGAGGCGGACATTCTTCACACCGGCGATACCTATTGGAACGGCGTCTATCCGTTCATCGACTATTCAACCGGCGGCAGCATCGACGGGATGATCAAGGCAGCCGAGGCGAATATCGCGGCGAGCACGAACAAGACAATTATCGTCCCGGGTCACGGTCCGGTCTCCACCCGGGCACATCTGATCGAGAGTCTCGACATGCTATCGGCAATCCGAGACAAGGTCGCATCGCTGAAGAGCAAAGGACATTCGCTCGACGAGGTGGTCGCGGCGCGGCCGACCGCGGCTTTCGACGACAAATGGGGCAAGTTCGTCATCGATCCGGCATTCTTCACCCGCCTGACCTATGCCGGCGTCTGAACGCCCGTCTCCCGTCCGCAAGATGAGCAGTCCCGCCGAGCCCCGTTGGGGTCTCGGCGGGACGCCCAGTCCAGACGGTTTCGGCACGGCCTTGAAGGCGACCGAAGCTCTGCGCCTCTAACATGACGAATCGCGGCCTTGCCGCTTCCGACGATTGAAGAGAAGTCACTTGGTGAACGACGCCAACCAGATTGCCAGCTTCGGGTCGTTCCGGCTCCTGCCGGCACAGCGCCTGCTGCTGCGCGACGGTGCCCCGGTCGTAGTGGGCACCCGTGCATTCGATATTCTCGTGGCCCTCGTCCAAAACCACAGTCAGGTTCTGACGCATCGGGATTTGCTGGAGCGCGTTTGGACGGGTCTGACGGTGGAGGAATCAAACCTTCGCGTCCATCTCTCCAGCCTTCGCAAGATTCTCGGCGATGGCCAGGAGGGGGTGCGCTACATAGAGAACCTGGTCGGCCGCGGCTATTGCTTCGTTGCGCCCGTCCAATGGTCGAGAGACACGAAACCCTCCGGCGAGCTGCCCACTTCCCAGGAACGTGCCACGCTGGCCAAACGACGCACCCTACCCACCAAGGCGCCCAGGGTTTTCGGGCGGAAGGAAACGATCGACGAGCTTTGTGATCTGCTTTTGTCGCAGAAATTCGTCACCATCGTCGGCTCCGGTGGTATCGGCAAGACGACGGTCGCGGTTTCGATTGCCCACGAGCTTCTCGAGCATTTTCACGACACGACCCTATTCATCGATCTCGGCGAAATACGTGATCCCGGACTTGTTCTGCAGACGATCGCAAGTGCTGCAGGGGCGCCGGCCGCACCGTCCCAGCTCGGCGACAATCTCGCAGCCCACCTCTCCCGCCACAAGACCTTGCTTATCCTCGATAATTGCGAGCATCTCATCGATATCGTTGCGCACATCTGCGAGAATATCTTTCGGGACTGTACGGACCTTTATCTGCTTGCCACCAGCCGTGAAGCGCTCAGGGTTGGCCACGAACAGGTCTATTTTCTGGAACCGCTGGAGGTTCCTGGAAACCATGCAGGCCTCACCATCGCTGAAGCGATGGCATATCCATCCGTACAGCTATTCCTGGACAAGGCCTCGACCGGGGGATTTCGTGAGCCCTTGCAGCCTGAAGATGTCAGGTTAATCGCGAGGATGTGTCGGCGACTTGACGGCAATGCACTCGCCATCGAACTTGTAGCAAGTCGCGTCGGGACCTTCGGCCTGGAAGGCACCTACGACCTCTTCGAGGAGCATCAAAAGCTGCTCTGGAAGGGAAGGCGCAACGCACCGGCGCGTCACCAGACACTCGAGGCGATGCTAAACTGGAGCTATGATCTCTTGGCAGAACGGGATCGAGATGTACTGCAGTATCTCTCCGTCTTCGCCGGGCCTTTTACCCTCAAGGCGGCGCAGGCCGTGGCCGCGGATCCCGACAGTGACCGGCTGGCAGTTGCAAATTCCCTGACCAGCCTAGTCGATAAATCGCTCGTCTGGGTATCGACACAGACGTCGCCGGTTCTTTTCAAGCTCCTCGACACCACTTCGATCTACGCCGGCCAGAAGCTCTGCGAAAGCGGCCGACTGGACGGACTCTGCCGGCGTCATGCACTCTACTGGCTCGAATGCCTCGAATCCGAGGCGATCGGAACCTCGATATTCAGCGGCCGCGACCTGACGAAGTACCTCTCCTATACGGCAGACGTGCGAGCGGCGCTGGAATGGTCCGGACGCCATCTCGGACAAGACGCTGCCTTGTTCGTAAAGCTTGCAGCTGCATCGGCCCCGCTGTTCCTGGCGCAGGGTCTGCTCGGAGAATGTGAGACCTGGTGCAAGGCGGCGCTTGCGGAGATTGCTGATGCGGAGCTTGGGCCTGCTGTGGAACTGGCGTTGCAGGAAGCTCTGGCGATCGCCTCAATGTTTACCCGGGGAAACCACGCTGTCGTCCGGCAGTCCATCCACCGGGGGCTTGAACTTGCAGGCTCGCTGAACATGATCGACCACCAGCTCCATCTATTGGCAGGCGAGAACATTTTCCTGACGCGGACGGGAGACTATCAGTCCGCGCTTGAAGGCGCGCAGCAATGCGCAGTCACCAGCACCGCGAAAGGAACCGCATCGGCTCTGGCCATGGCTGACTGGATGATTGGCTGTGTCCACCACCTCATGGGGGATCAGCGCAAGGCGCAGCTCTTGACCGAGCGCGGCATGGAACGGGCACCGGCGGCGTCCCCCACCGATGTTGACTTCTTCGGGTATGACCACCGCGTCAGGGCGATGATCGTCCTGTGCCGCACCTTATGGCTCCGGGGCTATCCGAAGAGCGCAACGGCGATGTCCGAACGCGCGATCGCGGAGGCCGATCGGCGTCGGCATTCAGTGACGATCTGTATCGCTCTCATCTACACCGCGACTGAGGCCCTCTGGAGCCAGAACCATGCGGCGGCCGCAAGACGTATCGACCGCCTGATCATCCATGCGGAAAATCATGCCCTCGCGCCATACCAGATGGTAGGCATAGGCTTGTCCGGTCAGCTGAAAATCGCAACCGGCGAGATAGACGAAGGTATCGCGGAGCTTAGCCGCGCGCTGGCCTCCCTGCAGTCCGAGGAGCACCATATCCTCACGCCGGCATTTCTGGGCGCGATGGCCAGGGGCCTTTGTCTGCGCGGCGATTTGGCCGCCGCGAACACTGCAGTCCACTCTGCCCTGCAGATGGCCGAGGCGACGGGCGGCCATTGCGACCTGCCGGAACTGCTGCTTGTGGCAGGGGACGTGGTGCGACGCGGCAGCGGTGGCGAAGCCGAGGAAGCCGCGGCATTCTATGCCCGCGCTTTGGAGGTCGCCCGGACACAGGCCGCGCTCCACCAGGAATTGCGCGCCGCAATCGAGCTCGTCGGGCTGAAGCGAATGCCCGGCCGGGAGCTCGCCGAAATCTGCTCGCGTTTCCCTGAGAAAGGCAGCGTCTTCGTCACTGTCGCTCACGATATGCTGCGCAGCCATTCGCCCCCCGCGGCTATTCCCGCCCCGCTTCGATTAATTTCTGGGCCGTCAGTTCAGGATTCGTGAGAAGCACCTCGTGACTACCTGGCATTCCAACCAACCGGAAGACGCCCAAGCGGCTCGAAAGCCTGGGATGACGCGCCCATTCGCCCTGCGGAATATCATTATCCTCCGAGGGGTTGATATAGCTGAATGCTGGGGGCACCCGCTCCCAGCCGGTCATGTCCGCCTTGTCCACCAACGTGCGATACGGCTGCGGCCTGAGTTTTTCATAGATTTCCCACGCATGCTCGATCGTCCCGTCACTGAAGAAGTGTTCTCGCCACATGTGGAACGGGATAACGACAGACCCGTCTCCGGCCTGCTCGGCAAGGGCGCCGAGCGCGGAGCGCAAATGCGGAGGCAATTCATCGGCGAGCGAGTTTCCATGTCGGGGGACATAGGCGGCGAAATAGACCAGGCGTCGGAGCCGCTCCGGCAGGTCGATCGCGATGCGCGAAATGAGATAGCCGCCCCAGCTATGCCCGACGAGAACACAATTGGTCAGGTCATGCTCCCGGATATAGGCGGCGATGGGAGCTACGGATCCCCGCAAATCAACATCCATGTCATCGCCGGCGCGCAGCCCCCCGGCAGTAGGCGTATGGACTTCATGCCCGGCCGCCTCGAGATAACCCCGAACAGGCTCCCATAGCTCGCCGAAGTGCCAGGCGCCGTGGACAAGTACAAATCTCATTGGATACCTCTTTTGCGGGTCAGACCGTCGAAGATCTCCGGGATGTGATAGAGGGGACACGGAGCGACAGGTGTTATGGCGGCGGTAGAGTCGTTACGGCACCACGCAGTTGGCAGGAGCGACCGCACTTGGATGATCCTAGGCAGTCGACTCCGAACCGTTTTGGTTCTGGCTTAGAGGCCAAGCTCGCTGAGCGACGGATGGTCGTCGGGGCGATGACCGAGTTGCCAATGAAACAGCCTGTCGGCTTCATTGATCGGCCGGTCGTTGATGCAGGCGAAGCGATCGGTCATCAATCCATTCGGATCGAATTGCCAGTTCTCGTTGCCGTAGGACCGGAACCAGCTGCCGGAGTCGTCGCGCCACTCATAGGCAAAGCGCACGGCTATCCGGTTGCCGCTCCAGGCCCAAAGCTCCTTGATCAGCCGATACTCCAACTCCTTTGCCCACTTCCGGGTGAGGAAGGACACGACCTCGCTTCGACCTGTGAGGAATTCCGCCCGATTCCGCCAGCGGCTGTCGATACTGTAGGCCAACGCGACACGCTCGGGATTCCGGCTGTTCCAGCCATCCTCCGCGGCCCGCACTTTCTGAGCCGCGCTTGCTTCGTCAAACGGCGGCAGGGGTGGGCGCTGTTCTGTCATGATACTTTCCTCGCCTTCTTTTTGTTGCGGGGATTAAAGGATCGGGGCGCTCTGACGATGAACCGCCGCTAGAAGCTGATCGTTCGGGGGTTGAGAAAGTTCTGGAGCGGCGTTGTCCCAAGGACATTCGCCGAGCCGAATCTCATGGCATTGCGCGGGCGTTCGGATTCCTCGCTCCAAGCACCGTTGATGGCGACGGTGGGTGCATTGATCCGTTCGGCGACCGCGACCCCGAGATCCTCGTCCGAGGTCCACACGCAGCTCGACAGCCGATGCCGGTTGTCGTTCGCCAGTCGAATGGCATCATCTATATCAGCATAGGAGAGAACGGTGATTACCGGGCCAAGGATTTCCCTGCGCGTGATCGACATCTCGTTGGTGGCATGCGCAAAGATCGCCGGCGTCATATAGTTGCCACCGCCGTCATTCCGGGGGACATGTCGGCCGCCATAGGCGAGAGAAGCCCCCTCCCGCAGACCGAGCTCGATAAACTCTTGGAGCACCTGTCTGTGTGCCAGGGAGGGCGAAGGCCCGATAAAGCTCAAGGGATCAAGGGGATCGCCGATCCGCAACTCGCTGACCATCGCAACCAGCGCCTCCGTGAACTCAACGTGACGGTGCCGTGGAGTGAGCAGGCAGGTCTGGTTGCTTTTCCACATTCCGTTCGCCGACAGGCTTCCATATCTAAGCCCCTCTACCGTGGTTCCGAGATCCGCGTCCGGCAGCACGATACCGGTCGAGCGCCCCTGAATATCCAGGAAGACATTCTTGAGCGGTCCGGCCGAAATCGATGCGATCCGCATGGCTGCTGCGCCCGAGCCAGCAAATACAACGGTGTCGACGTCACGATGGGCAGCAAGATATTCCGTTATGGCGGGGTCCGCGACCAGTATGCTTAGCACGCCTTTCCACAGACCCGCCTCCTCCAGAAGATCGCCGAGCCTCTGACCATCAAGTGCCGTCTCGGGCGGAAGCACCAGAATGGCGACGCAACCTGCCAGCAAGGCCGGGAGCAACCATGAGAAGGCAACTTGCTGAGGAGCGTTCCAGGGTACGATGATCGCGACGACTCCGACTGGGTGCCAGCCGCGCAGGGTGCCCGATCCTGCCGTGCCGGCAACGGGTTCGTGCCGAGCAAGATCCGACGCTTCGGCCAGATGCGCTTCGCATTCGCGCAACAGCCCACCGGTCAGGAAGCGGTTGAAATGCACCGTTATGCCGTTCTGCTCGCTCACCAGGTCGGCTATCTCATGGGCAACGCCGGCATAAAGGCTGCGGAAACGCGAGACGATCGCACCACGCGCGACCTGGCCGGCATGGGACCACAGGCCAATATCGAACGCCCGTCGCGATATGGCGACCGCCAGATCGACATCGGCATGCGACGCCAGCGGCACGAGCCCAAGAGGTTCATTCCCATGCGCCGACCGAACCTCGCATAAGGTCTCGCTTCGCGGATGAACGCGCTCGCCGCCGATGAAATTATGCTTGTAGGTCAACATTTTCACCAGTCTCTTCAAGCTGAGGAACGAACAGGCCTCATTGCATTTCCGGATCAACACCAAGGTCGAACTGTCGAAATCCGGCCAAGCGGGCACGTCGTGTCGCCTGCGCAAGAGGCGCCGCGGACCACATGTCGGCCGCAATGCGGTCTTCATCACCGTAGGTTAGAAACGATTTCCAGGCGTGTAGATTGAAGTGAATCCGCGTGAATTCGGGTGAAGGGAAAGCCACCAGATAGGTTGCCCTCCGAAGCCCAAACGGCCGCCAGACTGCAGACGAGCGAGATTACCCGCAAGGTTTCCACGCTTCTCGCAGCGGCACCACGCCCGGGGACGCAAGAAAGTTGCAATAACGCCCGCCTCAGCCCCGCTACGTTCGCATCCGTCCGATGGCTCGACATCGCAACGAGTAAAATCTAACCGAACGGATTTGCGGATGACAGAACGAACCTTCCCCCACCTCTCACGCAGACAGACACTTGTCGCGGGAGCCTCCCTTTCGCTGGCGATGGCCGCACCGGTCTTTGCGGCCGAGAAACGCCCGACAAAATCAAACCCAGGAGCCCTGCCCATGACCGAGAACTCTATCCGTACGAATGACGGCGTCGAAATCTTCTACAAAGACTGGGGCTCGGGACAGCCCATCGTGTTTCATCACGGCTGGCCGCTGTCGTCCGACGACTGGGACGCGCAGATGCTCTTCTTCGTGCAGAAGGGATATCGGGTGATCGCGCACGACCGGCGCGGTCATGGCCGTTCGACCCAGGTGAGCGAAGGCCACGACATGGATCACTATGCGGCCGATGTCGCCGCGCTCACCGCGCATCTCGACCTGCGCAACGCCATCCATGTCGGCCATTCGACCGGCGGCGGCGAGGCCGTGGCCTATGTCGCCCGGCACGGCAAGGATCGCGTCGCCAAGCTGGTGATCGTCGCCGCCGTGCCGCCGATCATGCTGAGGACGCAAGCCAATCCGGGTGGCCAGCCGATCGAGGTGTTCGACGGGCTCCGCACGGCGCTCGCCGCCAACCGTGCGCAATTCTATCTCGACGTCGCATCTGGTCCGTTCTTCGGCTTCAACCGGCCGAACGCCATCGTCTCCCAGGGTTCGATCCAAAACTGGTGGCGCCAGGGCATGATCGGCGGCGCCAAGGCGCACTATGACGGCATCAAGGCGTTCTCCGAGACGGACTTCACCGAGGATCTCAAGAAAATTGAAGTCCCCACCCTGGTGATGCATGGCGATGACGACCAGATCGTGCCCATCGACAATTCCGCACGGCTGGCAGTCAAGTTACTCAAGAACGGTTCGCTGAAAGTCTACGACGGCTATCCACACGGCATGCTCACAACCCATGCCGATGTGCTGAACAAGGACATGCTGGCCTTCTTTAAGGCCTGACACATTTCGTGGCGCGGCCGATCCCACCCCGGTGATCGGCCGCGCCGCAACAAGACCAGCCGCGTGTGGAGGCGCGTACCGAGAAATCCGCACTGACAACGCGGCAAATTGTTCCATGATGCGAAGAGTTCTGGCGTAGGATCTCGGCCGATACGACCAGCCGAGATCCTACGCCATCCCGCGTTCCGCCACGTGTCCGTGCTCGCCCTGTCCGGAATGTCTGTTGGTCCCGGGACCGGCGCGCAACAAGCGAACCCCTATCGCCCCGCTTGACTCTCGTGCTCTATGTCGAGAGCCCGAGCAATCTTAGGCTCAACGTTGGCGACGCCATGACCGCAAGGCTGGCGATGGATGGAAGCCTTCTCCCCAGTGGGCAGCCTCGTCCGTACCCATTCCAATCCCGTGAAGAAGCCCAATTTTCGGGCGCGGCAAGCGGAGTCTCCGCACCCGGTTCAAGGTGCGGAAACCGCATCAGACCAGGCTGAGTTGGGGCGGCGACGCGCGCGGACTGCGGGCCTCCACCGTGCCTGTATCCGAGGCGCGACGGTATTGGCGCCGCCACTTGAAGGGCGTGGCGCCGATATGGCGCCGGAAGACATTGGACAGATGCGACTGATCCGACATGCCGCAGTCCAGCGCGATATGGCTCAAAGGCAGGTCTGTCTCCCGCAGCAGTTCGCAGGCCAACCGCATTCGCTCCCGCAAGATATAGGCGTAGGGGGTCATGTTGATGCTTTGCTTGAAGCTCCGGTGAAACTGGCTGGTGCTCAAACGGCACAGGGCTGCGAGATCCTCGACCCGAAGTTCATTTGCCAGATTGTGTCGGACATGAGCCTGGACCTTGGTGATCTGCCAGGTTGCCAGCCCCCCCACCGCGATTGGCCGTCCACCAGGCCGGCCAGCGCCAGCGCCAGGCGACGCTCCAACGACCTCCCATCCCTCATCGACCTCCTGTTCCTGAGCCGGCATCTGGCGCCCGTTCAGCAGTCGCTCGACGACGTTTCTCAGCTCTCGTGCGGAGAGGGTCGAAAGCCGCCCGTTGAGGCCAGGCGGGTGGCCAATCATGAGCACGCGGTCAGGTTCAAAGCTGCGGACAGGATCATTTTGCATATCGAGAATTCGCGACATCTCGCTCACCTTTTGGGTAGATGCGACAAGCAAGATCGCCTGATCGCAGTGAGATTGTGCGGCGAGCCCGTGCTGTGAACGAGTTAAGTGATGCGAGGCTTCGTGAAACAACGATGCCCCTGTTCTGCGCTGTTTAATGGTGTTTTTCCCAACCGGCCCGGCACGCATTGCTTCGCCGACATCGCTTGGCAGGCGCCGGTTGGGAGACGTGCCACAAGCACGGGAACCTTCGGCAGGAAGGAACGGGCTCGCGCGTTCTGAGGGTGTGTGCGCCGGCTTCCGGCCCGCCTTGGCAGATGCGGGGAAGAGCGGTCAGCTGCCTTCCACCGGAGGGGATGCGGAAGGCAGCTGACGCAATGGATCGCGGATTGGGCGGCATCCGCGGTCCTCGATGCGAACCGGCAGGGGGATCGCATCGCAGTTGGCGGAGGGGGAAACGCCAACCCGTTCTCTTGAACAAATACAGATTAGAAGATCCGCACTGCGCCTGATTGCAAGAAGCTACCATTTCGATGCCGCGAACTGCCAGCCGGCTTACACTGTGCCGGAAGATCGGCGACTTGGCTCGCAAGGGCGGTCGTGTGCCTCAGCGTTCGAACACCGTATCTTCTTGCCGGACGAGGGAACCTTCCTCGCGTCCGGCTCGGAAGCGCACCGCGGTTGGCCGGAGAGAAGCATACACTCCCAGCAAACACGCGCCGAGCGCAACCAACAGCAGATAGTGCATGTGGATAAAAGGCGCAGTGGGCAGAAGCGCCCCAATGAGCACGGGCGTCAGCCCGCCGAAAAATGCGAAGGTGATGTTGTAGGCTAGTGAAATGCCGGTGAACCGGACACTGCTGGGAAAGGCCCGGACCATGAAGCAAGGGACCAGCCCGACCATGCCCTTGAAAAACGAGGCAATACCATAAAGGAGATAGACATTCCCGCTTGCCGGGGTCACTTGGGAATAGAATAGAAAAGTGGTTGCAGCGAACGGCAGGCTTGCCAGCATGTAGTATTTGCCCAGCCCGATCCTGTCGGCAAGATAGCCTGCGGCAAGAGCGCCGGCAAAAACACAGGGCGTTCCGAAGGCAGACACGGCTAACGCGGTCTGGGGATCGAAGCCATAGTGCTTTTGCAGGATCAGCGGCGTCATGAGCGTCGTGACAATGACGACCGCCGAGAGAATCCAGGTCGAAACGACGGAGATGGAAATAGCCTCCCAGTGGCTGCGCAACACGATTGCGATGGGAAGCGACTTTGCAAGGGCACGCTCCTCCCTTGCCCTCAGGAAGACCGGCGTTTCGCTCAGCCAGCGCCGCAAGAACGCCCCCAAGAGCCCCAAGACACCCGCAACCACAAACGGGACGCGCCAGCCATAATCCAGCATTGCCTCGAGAGAGAAATAGCTGTTTGCCACCATGGTGACCACCGAGGCCATGAATACGCCGACAATCAGGGAGGAACTCATGAAACTGCAGGCGAGCCCCAGATGACGCGCGGGAACGTGTTCGGCGATGAACGTCCAAGCACCCGGCGCCTCGCCCCCGATTGCGGCGCCTTGGACGATGCGCAATAGAACCAGCAGAAGAGGTGCCATCCAGCCCGCTGTTGCATAGCTCGGGATCAATGCGATAGCGATGGTCGCAAACGCCATCAGCAGAATTGAAAACAGAAAGACCCGCTTGCGACCCGAGAGGTCGCCGAAGTGGGCCATGACCAGGCCGCCGACCGGGCGAAAGATATAGCCGGTCGCAAAAATACCAAGCGCCTGCACGTCGGCCAGCCACTCCGGCATGTCGGGCGGAAAGAAATTCTTGCTGATGACCGGGGCGAGAAAGAGGAAGATCACGAAGTCGAAAAACTCGAGCGCGCCTCCAATGCCGGACAGCGTTAGAAGACCCGGTAGCCCTGTCGTGCTCTTCTCCATTGCAGCCCCCATATGCTTATGGGAACGCTATCCCAATCGCGAAATACGGACAATGGCAATGAACCGCAAGTGTCTCGTGATACGTCCTCGCAATGGTTGCGGCATCCGTAACCGGGGTGGAATGCCGCCTTGGTCGGAGAACTGTGTTCAGCAACCCGTCACGATGCCTTCGCCTCTCCGGCTTCTGTCATCTCGGCCAGCAATTCTGCCGCCGTCACCATGTCAGCAGTGTGGAAGCCCTCGGTGAACTGCGCATAGAGATGCTCCAACCTCATTCTCGCGTTCTTCGCGCCTTCCTGGTTCCGATGGGTCCTCGCCAAGCCCGTTTCCGCGCGAAGGCGCCAAGCCGGGGCGCCCTGGCTGTCGGCGAGCGATATGGAATCGAGAAAGCTGGCGCGGGCGATCAAGTCATTGCCTTGCGCATGCTGCACCTCACCGCGAACCCGCAACAATTCCGGCGCCTCGAGGGCGCCGCCATTGGCGAAGACTCCCTTCAGCGTGTCATCGATCACCTGACATGCTTCGTCCGCCAGGCCGCAGTCGGAAAGCGCCTTCGCCAAGGTCGCCGCAAGCTGCGGAATATAGATTTCATAGCGATCCTGCCGCAGCACACCGATGGCGCTTCGCAACATCGCGACACCTTTGTCTAAATCCCCGGTCCTGATCAAAGATTGGCCCGCCATGCCTTGACCGACGGCCTGGTATGGCCGCAGCGAATGGCGCAGCGCATGAAAGCGTAGCCGCTCCGCAAGGTCTTCGACACCATCCCAGTCCCCGACCCACTCGAACACGGAGGCGCTCCATATCAATCCGATGCAATAGGTCACGGCGTCCGGCGCAGCGCCCTCGGTCCCGAGAGGTCTTGCTGCCGCGATGGCCTGGTCCGGATATCCCTGAAGCCACAGGCATCGCGAAAGCGCTATGTTGGGATTGCGGTGAAAGGCGAAATGGCCAGGCTTGATTCGGCGGAACTCTGCCATCGACAGCGCCGTTTCCAGATGGTGGCGGGCAGCCTTTTGGTTGCCGGCCAGATGAAACGCGACACCGAGAAGATTGTGCGCGGCTGCCTTTCCGGCGGGCTCCCCGATCCGGTCGGCCAGAGCCTCCGCCTGTTTGGAAAGCGGCTCCAGCTGATCATATCTTGCCATGCGGCGATATAGCATGTGGAGGCGACTCAGCAGCCGGAACTGGCTGCGATGGTCGTCGAGTCGTCGGGCGACATCCAGGGCGCGTATCAGGGCACTCATGGCCTTGTCGGAATTGCCCTCCGTGAAAGTCAGCGCATGACCGAGCGCCGCGTCGAGCTCCATCTCGACCTTGCTGGAACGGCTGCCGTCATCAAGGACCTGGAGCGCCTTTTCCGTCCAGCGCCGACATTCACTCAACAGCGAAAACTCGATGAAGACATTGCCCATTCCGGCCGCCAGCCTGTTCGCGACGGTCCTATCTCCCTGATCGGAAAAGGCCCAGCGCAATGCCGAATTCGCTTCCCGTGCCAGAAATTGCTTGGTCTGCTTCAACAGTTCGACCGGCTCAGTCAGCGGTGACGCGTTCGCCTGCTCAAGCGTGGTCAGCATGTGGACGGCGTGGCTCTTGGCCATCTGCTCCAATTCACCGGCCTCGACCAGCTTGGTAAAGGCATATTCCCTTGTGGTGTCGAGCAGCCGATACTCCGTGAAGTCACCACTGCGGGCAATGGTGATAAGCGATTTTGCCGCCAGCCCCTCGATGGCCTCAACCACGCGGTCCGGCCCCAGCATTCGGTCGGAGACCACGGCGGCGGCCGACGCGTGGACGAATGGTCCGACGAAGATCGCCAGCCGACGGAACACCACTTGCTCCGCCTCATAAATCAGCTCGTAGCTCCAGTCGATCATCGCCGCCAGGGTTTGGTGGCGAGGCGGGGCGGTGCGCCTTCCCTGCCAAAGCAATCGGAATCGTCCATCGACCAGCGCGGCGGTCTCCTGAAGACCATGCGTTGCAACCCGGCTGGCGACCAGCTCGATGGCGAGCGCCATGCCATCGAGCTTGCGGCAGATCTCCGCCATGATCCCGGCATCGGCATCGGAGAGTTCCGCATCATAGCCATGGGCCGCCGCGCGTTCGGCAAGGAGCCGAGTCGCGGAAAAGCTGAGCAGTTGCGATGCGGTCATCGCGGTCTCTTCGGGAGGGTGGTCCAAGGTGGGCAGGAGGATGACGTGCTCGCCCTCGACCCGCAGGCGCTCCCGGCTGGTCGCAAGGATGCTGGCGCCTGGAGCATCCAGATAAATCCGCTCCGCCAGGGGCGCGAGAGTCCCGATCACGTGTTCGCAGCTATCAAATACGATCAGTGCCCGACGCTCGCGCAGAAAGTCGACAATCTCGGCCGTCGGATCATTCGACTGCAGAATGATGCCGAGGGTCGAAGCCACGGCGCTGGCGACGAATGTCGAATCCTCGAGAAGCGCCAGGTCGAGGAAATATACAGAGCCCTCAAAGGCTTCGAGCATCTGATTGGCGACCGCAACGGCGACCGTGGTCTTGCCGATTCCGCCCGGACCGTGGATGGTTACAAATCGATGCGGGACAAGCTGGTCCGCAATTTTGCGGATATCCTCATCGCGCCCGACCATCCGGTCCAACCGGCGGGGAAGCAAGCCGGCGCTGCGCTCGGGAGACGGCTTCGAGCGTGCGCGCTGCGGCGCGATGACCTTGGTGGGGGCAACCAGACAATAGCCGCGCCCGGGCACGTTGGCGATGTAGCGCGCATTGCCTTCCCCGCATCCGAGCACCTTGCGCAAACCGCTGATGTGATAGCGCAGACTGCCTTCATCGACGGTCAGGTCCGGCCATGCGCGGGCCAGCAGGTCCTCCTTGCCAACGACCTGCCCGGCATTTTCCGCAAGCGCGACCAGCAGATCGAATGCCCGGCTGCCAAGCGGCATGGCGCGCCCGTCCTTTTCAAGACGGCGTTCCGCAACGAAGAGCAGAAAATGATCGAATGCGTAGGCCTGTCGCATTCCTCCGCCTCATCCTTCTGTTACCTGCCGATCCGACGACGTCGCTATCCGCGACGGGGAACTCGTATCAGACTTCTGACGGGGCTTTGTTCATTGTCAACTCTACCCACAATATTGAAATATCCTAATGTAGACGCCGAGGCGCCGGACGGGACCCAAGGTCACGCATTGTATCCGCCATCGACGTCCAGCACGCTGCCGGTGATGAAGGATGCTCCCGGCCCGGCTAGGAAGACAATCGCATTTGCCGCCTCGTCCGACCGGCCAAGCCGCTTGAGAACAGTGGAAGCCCGCTCCGCCGCAACGAGATTGTCGGGCGCCGCCAACTGATCGACCTCCATTGGCCCCAGTTGCACAACGTTCACCGTGACACCGCGGGGGCCAAGGTCGTGCGCGACACCTTTGCAATAAGCCACGATCGCCGCTTGGGTTGCGGCGAAATCGGCAAGGCCCGGGGTGCCGACCCGGTCGGCCACACTGGCCCCTATCGCTATGATCCGGCCGCCGTTGCCAATCAACCTTGCGGTGGCGCGGATCAGCGAAATTGTTCCCATGACATTGACGTAGAATTGCTCGTCGATGGCCTCCTCGTCCTGCGCGATGTCATCGACCTGCCATTGAAGCCGGAGCTGCGCATTGGCGATCACGATGTCCAGTTGACCGAACTCCGCCATGACCGAGCGCAGCAGATGCGTGGCTTCGGTGCAGTTCAGCCGCGCCGGCGACCGAAACATGGCAACCGTGCTGCCGGCAGCGCGCAGCTCTTCGACGAATGACGGTTCTGCCGTAGCGCCTGCAACCGTCAACGCGAGGGCGGCGCCCTTCCGTGCAAGTGTGCGTGCGGTGGCCGGCCCGACGCCGCGATCGACATTGGTCAACAATACCACCCTGCCTTTCAGGGGCCCTGCGCTGTTACGCTTAATATCCAAGTCACGCCTCCCCTGCGCGGCGTTGAGTCGCCTGCATCGGGTAAATGCTTCGTCCGGTGGTGGCGGACAATCTTGCAAGATCGTGACATGACAAGGACCGATTCAGGGCCATGCGTCCTAACAACTCCTAACACCAGTTAACTCGCTTCACGGCAGCCTGTGTCGCACTCTCATCCTCATGCAGAGAGCGAGGATATAGCGATGCCGACGACCATCACGCTGATTCCGTTTCACGGATCTTCCGCCGGGAAAATTGTTTGGCTTGACCCGGGGGCGGCGGAAGCTGAAGTCCGTCAACGAGCGAGACCTGCGGAAAAGCCCGAATTCGGACTATCCGGCTGGCAGGTAACCAAGGTAGCGCGCTTTATCGACGAGAACATCGAAAAGCGCATCCGGGTCTGCGATCTCGGCGGTCTGGTCCGGCTCAGCAGTAGCCGGTTCTCCAAATGTTTCAGGATTTCCGTCGGCCAGTCGCCATACAACTTCATCCTTTCGCGGCGCATCGACGCTGCAAAGCGGCTGCTTGCCACCACGGACGAGCCGCTCTGCCAGGTTGCGCTGGCCTGCGGCCTCTGCGACCAGTCACATCTGTCCAACGTGTTCAAGCGCCTGGTGGGCGTCACACCGCTGACCTGGCGCCGGCGCCAATTGCATATTGCGGTGATCGCGTCTCTCAATCCGGCACGTTCAGGAGTGGCCAGCACGGAATATGCGACGCCGCGGCGTACAGTCCATCCGGACGTCCCGCAACGGCATGCGGAAATGTCTCCCCTTGGAAAGGTCCTGGCACTTCGGCCACGAGGGTCCGCCAAAGCGGCGCCACAGGTCTCGCCGCCTGTCGGCCCCATGCAACCGCATCCGCGTTCCACCCAGTCGGCTCCTTGCCCCATACGCCGTGGAGCCGAGGGGTGAGGAGCGCCTCGACCCTCGTGATCCTGGCAGCCACTGTCGCCGCAATCTCGGGGTCCGTTCATACTGGAGGTGAGGCCGTCAGGGGCGACGCGCCGTCGGCCAAATGCAGCGTCCTCCAACCACAGGTATGGCAGAGCAGGACCAATCCGCGACGACAGGGCGTGGACGGGGGCCGTTCGAGCAAGCTCGCCGGATACGAATACCCGGCAGATCGGAAAGGTCCACGCATAAAGGCGGAACGGCCCGTTGACGGCAGTTTCAAATGGTCACGCGCCATCATCATGGGTCACAGCCACGATGCCCGGGATGAAGACCGAACCAAAGCCTTAACCTGCCGGCGCGTGGCAACCCGATCACCCGCCCCCTTTCGCACCACAGCCTGGAGAAACCGAATATGACGAGACTGACCGTCAATGGCGTGACGCACGAGGTCGATGTGCCCGAGGACATGCCGCTCCTGTGGATCCTGAGGGACGTCCTTGCTCTGACCGGCACCAAATACGGATGCGGCATCGCGCAATGCGGCGCCTGCACCGTTCATCTCAACGGGATGGCCATTCGCGCCTGCCAGACCACGCTCGACATGATCGGCGAGGACGAGATCATCACGATCGAGGGCGTGGCCGGTTCACCCAACGGCGCGAAGGTGCAGGCCGCATGGATCGAGAAGGACGTTCCCCAATGCGGCTATTGCCAGTCGGGACAGATCATGTCGGCCACCGCGCTTTTGAACGCATATCCGCAGCCCAGCGACGCCGATATCGATGCGGCGATGGCCGGTAACATCTGTCGCTGCGGGACCTATGTCCGCATCCGCGACGCCATTCACGCGGCCGCCAGGTGAGGAGACGATGATGATCAGGAACCTCTCTTCACGCCGCAATTTCCTCAAGGGCACGGCATTGGCAACGACCGGGCTCATGCTGGCCGTGCAGGTGCCAAAGACAGCAGGCGCATCCCGGGCCAAGGAGAGCGCGGGCGCCTTCGCGCCGAATGCCTTCGTCCGGATCGACGATCGCGGGATTACCCTGATCATGCCCCATACCGAATTTGGCCAGGGCATCCACACCTCCAGCGCCATGCTTGTGGCCGAGGAGCTCGATGTCGACCTCGACCAGATCAGGGTCGAACCGGCTCCGCCGGACATCGACCGATTCATGGACCCCATTCTCTACGACCAGGCGACCGGCGGCTCGACATCGACTAGGACGGACTGGATGCGCCTGCGCGAAGCCGGAGCCGTCGCAAGGCTCATGCTCGTCACGACCGCCGCGGCGCGGTGGAAGGTGGATGCTTCGGCCTGCCGCACCGAAAAGGGCATCATCCATCACGACCCGTCCGGCCGCTCAGTAAGCTATGGCGACATTGCCGCCGAGGCGGCGGAACTGCCGCTTCCGGTCGAGATTCCGCTGAAGCCCGCCGCGCAGTTCAAGATCATCGGTTCACCCGTAAGGCGCCTGGACACACCGGCAAAGGTCGATGGCTCCGCTCTCTACGGCATCGATGTCCTGGTTCCCGGTATGAAGGTCGCGACATTGGCGAGCGCCCCGGTGAAGGGCGGCAGGATCGCCTCCCTGGACCGGGCGGCGGCAAAGGCCGTCGAAGGCGTCATCGATATCGTGCAGGCCGGGGATTTCGCCGTGGCCGTGATCGCCGAGCATATGTGGGCGGCGATCAAGGGTATCGAGGCGCTCGCCATTCGATGGGACAGCGGAGCCAACGGGCGGGTCTCGGTCGAGACGATCGTCGAGGCAATGGAGCATGCCTCGAATGGCGCGGCGGTTGTTGTGCGAAAGGAAAAGGACGCGCAAGCCGCCATCGAGGCCGCGCCGATCAAGCTGTCGGCGGTCTACCAGTCGCCGTTCTTGTCGCATTCCGCGCTCGAACCCCTCAGCTGCATCCTGCATATCCGGGACGACAAGGCGGACGTCTGGGTGGGAACCCAGGCTCCCGTCCGCGCGCAGAAGGCGGTCGCCGACGTGACCGGCCTCGCGATCGAGAACGTCACCCTGCATAATCAACTCATGGGCGGCGCCTTCGGCCGCCGCCTCGAGGTCGATTTCATCGAGATCGCCGCCCTGCTGGTGAAAGACATCCGATATCCGGTGAAGATGGTATGGACCCGCGAGGAGGACATGACCCACGACTATTGCCGGCCTTATTACTATGACCGGGTCGCCGTCGGGCTCGACAGCGAGGGAAAACTGCTCGGACGCACCCACCGGGTGACCGGCTCTTCCATTTTTGCGCGCTGGGCACCCGCCGGCTTCATCAACGGGGTCGATCCCGATGCCGTCGACTGCGCGGAAAGGACGCCCTATGACGAGGACGTCGTGCATGTCGACTTCGCACGAAACGAGCCCGATGGCGTCAACACCAGCTGGTGGCGGGGCGTCGGCCCCACGCATAATCTCTTCGTCATCGAGAGCTTCATCGACGAAATGGCGCAGGCGACGGGCAAGGCCCCCCTGGACTTTCGCCGTGGCTTGCTGACCAGGAATCCGCGAGCCCTGGCCGTGCTGGAACTGGCGGCGGCCAAGGCCGGCTGGTCGACCCCGCTCCCGCTCGGCCAGGGCAGAGGTATCAGCCTGCAATTCGCCTTCGGCACCTATCTGGCGCATATCGTCGCCGTCGAGGTGACGGCGCGGGGCGATATCAGGCTGCTGCGGTCCGTCATCGCGGTCGACTGCGGCAGCACGGTCAACCCCGACACGGTGCGGGCACAGATGGAGGGCGGCGCGATCTTCGGCCTCAGCGCGGCGCTGCATAACGAGATCACCCTGACGGATGGCGCGGTCGACCAGAGCAATTTCGACAGCTACCGGATGCTGCGCATCGACGAGGCGCCGAAGATCGAGGTCCACCAGATCCGCAACAACGAACCGCCCGGCGGCATCGGCGAAACCGCGACGGCATCCGCCGCCGGAGCGCTGGCAAACGCGATCTTTTCCGCCACAGGAAAACGCATACGCACACTGCCCCTGGCAAAAGCCCTGACCTGAGCGTCACCCCCAAGACGTGGAGCGAGCCGGCCGGCCTCCAAGCCACTCATGCCGCGCTCGCCTCTCCCTCGCTCCGTTTCATTGAAATCGCGGCGCCGACGAAGTGCCCGGCGTCCGGACGCGCGCTAAGCGCGCGGCAGCCGGCCTGTTCGAACGCCAATACCCGCACAACAGGAAGGGCATCAGACCTGTCATCCGTGGCTCGCTGCGAGTCTCGGTCAGGGATCAGCCTGCGGATCCCTCAAAGCAGAAAACCTCGCTACGGGCATAGCCCGAAGCGAGGTTGGAAGGAAACCCCGATCGATCTTGACCCTGGTGCGCAGGCTTCGATGCCGTATCGCGCCGCGGTCGAGAACAGTCAGTGATTACCAAGCCTGGTGCGGTTAACCAGCTTCAGGCTGCCGTCAGACTGAACCAAGTAGATTTCACTGTATTCGTTACCGTCATGCATCAGCAGGTGGTGAACCGGCGAACCCACCGGCGCCTTGGAGAGGCCCGTGGTCGGGCCGGCGCCGTAGGTGATGCTGCCGGGAACCGGCTCGAGGGCAAATGCCGGCACGGCGAGAAGGTTGAGGAATGCGAGTACTCCGATAATGGCTTTCATGATCTTTCTCCTTGTCAACAGCAGCGGGAACCGTTCCCGATGCTTGAAGACAAGACTGGGCTATTTTGTAATTTGAGGATTGGAGCATGTTTGCATGATTTGTCTGATCCTCGCATATCCGCTCTGCGCAGCCGCGATCTGCCCCTAACCGGACAGCAGGGCCCGCGCCGGTCAGTACCCCGGCCTGCCGTGCGCTCCGCAAGGCGCCGGTGGGCTTTCATGAACGTCCTTGTTGCGCCATCGGACAATGGCGGACGCAGACCTTCAATACCGCTCTGCGATGCAATGGTCTGACTGCCCCGTGGATGGTCAATGCGCCCATGAACAGTTGCAGCTTCGAAGCTGGACCGAGACACAGCTCGTGGCATCACTGTCGTGATGCCACGTCGTCATTCTCGACAGTGTCCCCTTTCACCAAAGCGAACGGGCCGAACAACTGGTCGGGGGCCGGCGGCGCATGGCCGCTGTTCCTGCCTTCTTATTCGCCAGACCCGAACCCGATCGAGATGGCTTCTCGAAACTTAAGACACGTCCGCGAAAATCCGAGGCCCGGTGCTTCGAGACAATCACCCCTCCTTGGACAGCCTTCCGCCCAGTTTTAGCAGGATGGCCCTCCTGCCTCTGTTAGTCGCCGTGCAACCTGCGGCTCCTAGCTCGGAAGTAAGATCGCCTTTGTTTCAAGGAAGGCCCGAAGCCCTTCCGGTCCACCTTCCCGGCCAAGACCCGACATCTTATAGCCCCCGAAGGGGACGGCGGGGGCCATCTCCATACCATTGATGCCGACCTGTCCGGTTCGCAACTGTCTTGCGATGTCGTAGGCCCGCTTCGGTTCGCCAAATACGGAACCACTCAGACCAAAGTCTGTGTCGTTGGCGATTGCGATCGCTTCCTCGACGGTATCGTATGCTTGAACGGTAACCACAGGGCCAAAGATCTCATCGCGCGCTATCGCCATTCCTTGATGAACGTCACGAAAGAGCGTCGGTTCGATGTAGTAGCCTTCGTTGGATACGTTGGCTGATCGCCCACCCGTTACAACACGCGCGCCATCCTGCGTGCCCTGCTCAATATAGCCCATCACGCGATCGAATTGTCTTCGATTTAATACGGGTCCGATTTGGGTCTTCTCATCCCAGGGGCTTCCCACTTTAAAGGCTGCAATTCTGGCCGCGCAGGCTTCCACAATCTCGTCCTCGCGTTCTCTTGGCACAAGAATCCTCGACTGCGAAAAGCAGAACTGACCCGAAAAGGGCATTGTGAACTGCTCCAGGGTGGGCATCGCCTTTGGCAATTCGACTTCGTTAAGCAGGATGACTGCTGATTTACCGCCCAATTCCAGTGTCAGACGTCCCATGCGCGCAGCCACGACGGAGGCGATGGAACGTCCTGTGGTCACGCTTCCTGTAAAGCTCACCTTGGCAACATCTCGCGATGCAACCAGACGCGCACTGGCCTCAGCTTCGCCGTGTACGACGTTGATGACACCCCGCGGCAGCCCCGCTTCATGGGCGCAGTAGGCAACCATCATCGCATCAAGGGGGCTTTCTGGTGAGGGCTTGATAACGCAGGTGCAGCCCGCTGCCAGCGCGGCACCGAGTTTGTTCATCAGGATTGGAAGGGCAGCATTCCAGGGAATGATCAACGCTGAGACACCGACTGGCTCCGAAACAATCTTGGCGAGTCCGCGTGGCGTCTCACGGTCCTTGTCGAATTCGTAAGAGGCCGCAAGATCGGCAAAATATCTCAGACGCGCTACCGCGAGCGGCATCAGTCGCTGCGCGAGTGAGATCGGGACGCCGACTTGAGCCGTCCACAGAGGGACCAGGACTGGAAGCAATGCAGTCAGCCGATCCGCCAGCCGGTGCATCATTTCGCCTCTTTGCTTTGGAGATAGTTGCGGCCACGGTCCCTGTTCGAAGGCCTTCTTTGCGGACGCAATCGCACAATCAACGTCAGCTGCGACCGCCAACGGGACAGAAAATTCTGACCGGCCGGTTGTTGGGCTTATAACCTCCTTAATGGCTGCCGATGAGGCTCGGACCCACGATCCGTCGATATAGAAACCTTCAAATATTTGTGGTGGCAGCTGAATTCGCCAGTCCTTCATGATAACAATTCTCTCACAGGTTGAATGGACAGCCCTGAATGGCGTCCCGTCTACCGTAATCGACTAGGTGGGCGTGCGCTTTCACATGGTGCGGCTTCTGGCACGATGGTGCGATTAAATTGCGTGGCGACCGCCTACGGCCGCGATTGCTGGCCGTCGCAAGATCAACTGCTTCTGCGGTAACGACTTGGGGAGATGCCGTACTTCCTCTGGAATAGGCGCGTCATGTGCGAATGGCTCGAGAAGCCGACTTGACTGGCTATTGATGCGAGGTCATCTCTCGTTTCGCTCAACGCACGGCGCGCTTTTTCCAATCGCTGGTCACGCAGATATTCGAATGGGGTCTTCCCCAAGGCCGCCTGGAACATCTTTACAAAATGTGCTCGGCTATATCCGCTTTCATTCGCCAACTCGGCAAGAGTCAGATTTGATTCTTTTTCGCTTTCGATTTTATCAAGCACACGCTGGAGGGCTTTGGGAGGCAGCGGTGATATCGTATCAGCTCTTCCGCCCTCCGCAGTGGCGACTGCTAAAAATCGACTGATCAATGCTTGTTCGATGGATTCACAATAAAGAGCTCCAGTTGCCCCGCCGGTCTGCGCTTCTTGCGTTAGCAAGCTCAACAGATACCCGAGGGGGCGATCGCAGATACCGAGATGGCTATGGAGGCGGTGCGGCGCGCTGCATCTCGTCTCCTGAAGGACCATCTGTACCGCTGCTGGATCTATGACGCACACTGTCACGTTGTACGGCGTCAGTGCGCGAACGGCCGGTAGACGTCCAGCAGCTCCAAGCGAAAGAGAGCCCGGCTTTTTTACGACCCTTTGAAACCGCCCAATACGGTACTCACGCTCCACTATGGTTGGTTCCCCTGCCCAGTGGATGATATGGTGGTAGTCTAGATGCTCTTCCTGTCTCTCAATCGCATCGAGAACGCGGCGCTCGATCCTAACACTGCTGCAAATTCTGGCGAGCGGTGGACCGACCGATCTAGAACCTCTCAACAGAGTATCTACTGCTGAATCAATTGCTGTCATTCGGAAGTTCCCGTTCGCCTGTCTAAGCTTTCACCGGTTGTACCCTACGTGCCTTGCGCGACCGGCAGCTGGGCCGCAGGCGCCGCCAGGCCAGAGCCATTCCGGCGCTCCCGCCCGCGCGACTGGCACTACTCCAGCTGTCGGATCCAGCAAAAGCGCCATAAACCAGGACTACCGCTGGCTTTTTCGGCTGCGGCTGTCGTCGCTGTCCATTGCGGTGCAGCGACCGCTGCGGCACGCAAGCATATAGACACGTTACGCATTGCTTTCCTTCGTTGAAGGCGAGCGAGGACTCGCCTTGTCGCAAGTCCAAGTCGGGAAGTCGCCACACACAACAAGCGATCTAATTGCGCACAATTCTTTTACCCAGGCATCTCAAGCCTGGCAACGGCGATTGGACTTCGGGTGGTAAACATTTTCGTGAACGGAAGATGACCGTAGCGTGTGCGGCATGCCCGGCTGCCATCGACCTCATATTTCGCCGGCCCATAGAAATTCCCCCACGGGTCTAAGGAAGACCTGCCGTTCATCGTGCATTTCAACGCGATGAGTTCCCGCAACGCCGGCAGACAGGAATCTGCAAGAGATCGCAGGTTGGCCAGAATAATCTGCAGTCTGAGGCAGGCAATGAATCGCGGTGTCCAAAGGGAGAATCGTGATGAACGACACAGACCAAACAACGCATACGGTCACCGAAGGATCTTGGGCCGCACATGGCGGTGTCCTGTCCGATCGTTGCGACAACTGCCGCATCCTTGGCCGCGTTACCTCGCGCTACGGCGCAAGCGACCCCATTACCCATCAGGAATGTCGCGATGCTTAACCGCATAATGCTCATCGTAAACGGCCAGCCGCACCAACTCGAGCTCGACCCGCGTCAGTCGCTCCTCGACGTCCTTCGGGAGGAACTCGAACTCACCGGGACAAAGAAGGGCTGCAATCAAGGAGCTTGCGGCGCCTGTACTGTGCTGATGAACGGCAGGCGCGTGCTGTCGTGCCTGACGTTGGCGGTCATGCAGGATGGCGCCGAGGTCAACACCATCGAAGGGCTGACCAAGGGCGGTAAGCTCCATCCGCTGCAGGCGGCCTTCATCGAGCATGACGGTCTTCAGTGCGGCTACTGCACACCTGGCCAGATCATGTCGGGCCTCAGCTGCATTGCAGAAGGCCATGCGGGTTCGTCCGAGGAGATCCAGTTCTGGATGAGCGGCAATATTTGCCGCTGCGGCGCCTATCCCGGCATCGTTGCGGCGATCGCCCAGACTGCGTGGAGGATCTGATCATGCGGCCCTTCACAATCGAGAGGGTGACGTCCATCGATACTGCGATTGCCGCGGCCTCATCAGGGGCACGCATCATCGCGGGAGGCACGACTCTGGTCGACCTGATGCGCGAGGAGGTTGAACAGCCAAGCCGGCTTGTAGACATCAACGCCCTTCCACTCGCCGAGATCCGCCGCGGGCGGCTCGATCGAAGCCGTCGCGTCGTCCCGGCGTGCCCCCGAGGTCGCACAACGCTTTTCGATGCACGCCTTCGGCGTGGTCTTCGCGGAAGTCGCGGTCGATCCGGATGTCGGCATGATCCGGGTAAGGCGCGCCTTGGGCGCCTATGGTGCGGGTCGCATCATCAACCCGCGCCTGGCCCAGAGCCAGTGCATCGGGGGGATGGTCGGGGGAATCGGCATGGCGCTGATGGAACAGACGGTTCTTGATCCGCGCGACGGGCGGCCCGTCAATGCTCACATGGCGGACTATCTCGTACCGGTTAATCTGGACATCCCTCATCTGGATGCGGTCTTCGTCGATGAAGAGGATCCCCACGTGAACCAGCTCGGAGTGAAAGGACTGGGAGAGATCGCGTTGGTCGGCATGGCCCCGGCGATCGCCAATGCGGTGTTTCACGCGACTGGAAGGCGGGTGAGAAACCTGCCCATCCGCATCGAAGATGTACTGTAGACGCAATGCGACAAGCAATCATTGGTTGAACGGCAAATGGAGAGAAAGGACTTCATCATGCAGATTATGACCGAGCATTTCATCGGTGGCCGCTTTGTCGAATCTCACGGCAAGGAAGTCATGGAGATCCACAATCCTGCGACCGGTGAACTCATTGGCCTTGCCACGCTTGGTGATGAAGTCGACACCGAGCGCGCAATCGCAGCGGCCAAGGCGGCCTTCGTAACCTGGTCGAAGACAACGCTCGAAGAGCGCAAAGTATGGCTTCAGCGCCTCGCGGACGCGATCACCGAACGGATGGACGATCTGAAGGCCATCACCATAGCCGAATATGGCGCTCCCGCTGTCTTCACCGACTACATTGTCGATCAGGCTCGTGATTTCTTCATTTTCGCCCAAGACCTGTTGAAGCCCGAAAATTTCGAGATACGGCAAGGCCTGTCCACGATCCAGAAACTGCCCATAGGCGTCGCAGGGCTGATGACACCCTGGAATGGCAGCCCTTGGTTCGTTTGCGAAAAGGCAGCCTCGGCGCTTGCTGCCGGCTGCACGGTCGTCATGAAACCGAGCGAGTTGAGCCCCCTCCAGTCGAAGGTCCTGATGGAATGCTTCAAGCAGGCAGGCCTGCCAGCGGGCGTCATCAATCTGGTCAATGGTCGCGGCGACATCGTCGGCAACACCATCACCCGCAGCCCCAATGTAGAGAAGATCTCCTTCACCGGATCAACTCGCGTCGGAAAGATGATTGCCAGCCAGGCTTCGGAGAGGATGAAACGCGTTACGCTTGAACTCGGCGGAAAATCTCCGACGATCATCCTCGACGATGCGGAGATGGGCAAGGCGGTCGAGTTCGCCCTCATGGTCGGATTGATGAATACCGGACAATCCTGCACCGCCGGTACCCGCATCCTCGTGCCGAAGAGCAGGCTCGACGAAATCAAGCAGTATCTGAAGACTGGCATCGAGAACCTTCAGATCGGTGACCCGAGCAAGCGCGATACGGTGATTCAGCCTATGGTTTCGGCCGCGCATTACGAGCGTGTCCAAGGCTACATCCGCAAAGGGATTAGCGAAGGCGCCGAGGTGCTGATAGGCGGCGAAGGAAAACCGGTAGGATTCGAGAACGGCAATTACGTCAAACCCACGGTGTTCGTAGGCGTCACCAACGACATGGTAATTGCGCGCGAGGAAATCTTCGGCCCCGTTCTGTGCGTGATCACCTATGACGGGGACGATGAGGCGGTCCGGATCGCCAACGACACCGACTATGGACTTTACGCCTACGTCTTCGGAGCTGATGCGGAGCGTGCGCAGGGCATTGCCAATCACCTTCTCTCCGGTTGTGTCTCGGTCAACGAGTTCATCATCGATCCGGCCGCCCCCTTCGGCGGGTTCAAGCTGTCGGGTATCGGCCGCGAGTTCGGCATCGCCGGGCTCGAATCCTATCTGGAAACGCGGGTCATCCTCAGTCGCTAGAGCAGTTCCAGCAAAAGTGCGAAGCGGTTTTGCGTCCGGAACTGCGTGAAAACAAAGACATAGAGCATCTAAGGCGACTCCGTTTTCGCCGGAAATGCTCTAGCGCCCACTGTCGGTTCGGCGGAGTGTCAATCGGCGCGGAAAGTTGATCTCCTGCGGGCGGTCCAAAAGGACGCCGATCACCCCGCCAATCGGGTCCATTTCGTGCGCCGAAAGACAGCCGCTATCGGAAGACGCGTACCGTCATTGCCTCTGGCACAAACCCCGGAGCGAGCTGGCGGCCCTCAGAACTCTTGCGAGCCGCGCTTGCCTTACCCCGTCCTCGGTCTCCAACGAGATCACGACCGCCTGCAGCAGTACGATGGCAGATTCGGGCGCGCGCAGAACCTCCCGGTCTCTCTCATTGTAGGTGTGGCGAAGAACCTGCCCCCGCCAAACCCGCAGCAGTCTCGCCCGCGTGCCCGAAACGCCGCTATGCCCGCATGGCAAGAAGGGCCTCGAGCCTGTCATCTGCGGTTCGGCTCGCGTCGCGGTTACGATCCAGCCTGCGCATCCCTTCAAGCGGAAAACCTCGCTATGGGCATGGCCCAAAGCGAGGCATATCGAAATCCGGTCGATCTCGACCCTGGTTTGCCGCCGTCCCTTGCGCATCGCGCCGCGGTCAACAACAGTCAGTTGTCATTGAGCCTGGTGCGATTGACCAGCTTCAGGCTACCGCCGGGTTGGACCAGATAGGTTTCATTGTATTCCTGGCCGCCATACATCAGATGATTGAATACGGGCGATCCCACCGGCGCCTTGGAGAGCCGCGAGGTCGGGCCAGGACCATAGGTGATGCTGCCGGGAACGGGCTCGAGGGCAAATGCCGGCACGGCGAGAAGGTTGAGGAATGCGAGTACTCCGATAATGGCTTTCATGATCTTTCTCCTTGTCAACAGCAGCGGGAACCGTTCCCGATGCTTGAAGACAAGACTGGGCTATTTTGTAATTTGAGGATTGGAGCATGTTTGCATGATTTGTCTGATCCTCTCATATTGGGTCTAGCCTGGAGACTGGACGGCTTCACGTCGCTACGCTGATGAGGAAGATGGGCATCGAGACGATCTATCGCCGCCCGAACACCTCGAAACCAGCGTCAGGGCACAAAATCTATCCCTACCGCCTGCGCAAGCTGGCGGTCACCCGGCCTAACCAGGTCTGGGCCATGGACCTGACCTGCATCCCCATGGCGCGGGGATTCGTCTATCTCGTAAGCGATGTGCCGCTTGCACCTTGCCGACAAATCTTTGACTGCCTGCTGTAGAGTTGGACTGTTGATGCCCACCGCGTAAAAAACTATCGATTTCCCTTATTGGCTCGAAGGCAAGTGCCTATATCCTGGTTAGGTTAAAGCGGATTGTTAGTCCGGCAACTGGAGAAGTTATGTTCCGTCGCACCTGCAGCGTCTTACAAATTATTTGGACCACAGGTATCGTGGGTCTCGCCGTAATTGTTGGCGCTGTTCACGGATGGGAAAATCACGGCCTGATCGGAGCTATAGCTCTCGGGTTCTGTGGGTTGATTATAGGTGGTTTTCTAAGTTCGCCGAGAATTTTGCTCGAAATTTTGAGTTGATTTGGATGGCCGCAATAGGGCTATCGTAGCTTTTGCCCCGGCTACTTCTCCACATAATTCCACGGAAGAAGGTCCTCAATCCGGTTTTGCTTGTGGCCGTTGACGATCGCGGCGAGTGTGCCGGTCAGGTAGACCTGCGGATCGATAGAATTAAGTTTGCAGGTCTCGACCAGCGAAGCGACGGTCGCCCAGTTCTCGGCTCCGGTATCGTGTCCGGCAAAGAGAGCATTCTTGCGATTGAGGGCTATTGGCTGAATTGAACGCCGGCCCATTCCCTGACGAAGCTCCCCAATTTGCGGAATTCATCGGCCCTCGATGACGCCTTGCGCCAAACGAAGCTGACCGTGCGGGTGCTCTGATCGCCGAAAACTGGAGGGAAATTGGGGCTCAGGTCAGCTCGAGTTACAGGTCACTTGTCACGGTGCAGGGAAAGCGAAGGCGAGAAACGCAAAAATCCCGCAGCGTTTGATGCTACGGGATCACAGGGATGGTTGGTTGCGGGGGCAGGATTTGAACCTGCGGCCTTCAGGTTATGAGCCTGACGAGCTACCGGGCTGCTCCACCCCGCGTTATATTTTTGCCGGGGAATACCCGGGGCTTGGAAAGCAAAAAGGCCGCTTTTGAGCGGCCCTTGATCGGCTTTGGGCCGTTGATTTGTGGATTGAGAAGATGTTTGTTTTGCACTTAGCAGACCTGGCAGCGACCTACTCTCCCGCGTCTTGAGACGAAGTACCATTGGCGCTGGGGCGTTTCACGGCCGTGTTCGGAATGGGAACGGGTGCGGCCGCCCCGCCATGACCACCAGGTCGGCTAA
>NZ_JAEG01000021.1 GCF_000518785.1 Paenirhizobium selenitireducens ATCC BAA-1503
TTGTAACTTCCCAAACACAGCATTTGGCGGTGTATTGCCAGGTGCGGTGGCGGATGGGAGACCGACCTACCTTTGGGACACCAAGCCCGTGGGAGAGCAAGGGTCTCCGTCCGCCGTTCCATCGAACCCGAACAGTCGCCAGGGCCGCTTGCGCAGGCAAAGTCCGTTTAGGCAAGGATGGGATAAGATGGATATTGTTGTTGGCATCGATGTATCGAAGGATCGCCTGGATGTGGCCGTGGCGCCGTCCGGTCTGGTCTTCCAGGTGGCGAACACGCAAGCCGGCATCGACGATCTGGTGTCGCGGCTTGAGCCGATCGGGGCCGAGGTGGTCGCACTTGAAGCCACCGGCGGCTTCGAGACGGCCGCGGTGGCGGGACTGTCCGCAGCCGGGCTTGCCGTCGTTGTGGTCAACCCGGCCCAGGTCCGCGCCTATGCCCATGCGATCGGTCGCCGGGCCAAGACCGACCCGATCGATGCGGCGGTGATCGCAGCCTTCGTGGCCGCGACAAAGCCCGAGCTTCGGCCGCTCAAGGATGCCGAAACCCAGGCGCTTTCGGCGCTCGTGGCGCGCCGGCGACAGATCGTCCAGATGATCGTGGCCGAGGAGAACCGGGCGAAGATGGTCCTGGCGAAAGAGGCGCAGAAGAGCATCAAGCGCCTGCTTGCGGCGCTTCGGCGCGAGCTGGAAAGCCTCGACAAGGACCTCGACGCCCACATCCGCAAGTCGCCCGTCTGGCGGGTGCGCGAGACCCTGCTGACGTCGGTGCCGGGGGTGGGACCGGCGACCGCCCGCACGCTTCTCGCCGAAATGCCGGAACTGGGCAGCCTCGACAGGCGGCAGATCGCGTCTCTTGCGGGTCTCGCCCCCTGGACCCGGCAATCGGGTACGTGGAAAGGCAAGAGCTTCATCGGCGGAGGCCGTGGCAAGGTGCGGGCTGTGCTCTTTATGGCGGCCCTCGTCGCCAGCCGGCACAACCCGGTCCTCAAGGCCTTCCGCGACCGTCTCGTGGCGGCAGGCAAGCCCAAGATCGTCGCCGTCGTCGCTACCATGCGCAAGCTGCTGACCATCCTCAACGCCATCATCAGGGACGCAAAACCATGGCAAAACGCTTGATTGCCAAGACAGTCGCTCTCCCCGCTTGCGGGGAGAGGGTCAGGGTGAGGGGCAACCACTGAATGAGAAGGCGAGGGTGGTCTCTTCGAGGGGCGATGGTATCCGCCTCGCCACTAAGGGCATCTTCCGGACTTAGCCCACCAGGTTCCTTGGTGTGCCGACAACGAAAAGCTCGATGTTTTCGATCAGCTGGTCGGCGAGCGCCTGGATGGCTTCGCGGCTGGCCCAGGCGACGTGGGGCGTGAGAATGACGTCCGGGCGGGCGGCGATGCGCATCATAGAGCTGTCGGCGGTCGGCGGTTCGCCGTCGGTGACGTCGAAGCCGGCGGCGGCGATTTCGCCCTTTTCCAGCGCCTGCTCCAGGGCCTGTTCGTCGACCAGTCCACCGCGGCCGGTGTTGATCAGGATCGGCTTTCTCTCCATCAGGGCGAACTCGCGCGCGCCGATGATGCCACGGGTCTCGGCGTTGAGCGGGCAGTGCAGGGTAATGACATCGGCCCGGCGCATCACGTCGTCGAATGGCGTGTGGCCGGGCTTGAGTTCGCTTGAGCCCTTGCGGCCGGCGACGAGTACGGTCATGCCGAAGGCCTCGGCGATGCGGCCGACGGCCTTGCCGAGCGTTCCGTTGCCGATGATGCCGAGCGTGGAGCCGCCGAGGTCGGCGATCGGGTGGTCGAAGAAGCAGAATTGCGCCGCCTGCTGCCAGCGGCCGTCGAGCACCGACTGGCGATAGGGCAGGATCGAGCGGCGCAGCGCCAGCATCAGCGCGAAGGTGTGTTCCGGCACGGTGTGTTTCGCGTAGTTGCGGATGTTGCAGACCGTGATGCCCTGTTCGCGGGCGGCGGCCAGATCGACGATGTCGGTGCCGGTGGCGGCGACCGCGATCATCTTCAGGCGCGGCGCGCGGCTTAAGGCTTCGCGGTTGAGCGGCGCCTTGTTGGAGATGACGATGTCGGCCGTTGCGATGCGTTCGGCGACTTTATCCGGCGTAGTCCGATCATGAACGATCAGTTCGTGGGGAAAGGCGGGCGCGCGCAGAACGGTTTCGGGGGAAAGCGTGTCGCGGTCGAGAAAGACGATCTTCAGCATCGGTTTTCAGCACTCCTTGCTCAGGCGAGCGCATTAGAAATAGGGGAAATCACGATGGCAAGGCCGGATTGGCGCTCAAACGGTCGGCAGGCGCAAAACGGACAATGCCGGGACGAGCCCGGCATTGCGAAATATTTGGGTGGTGACTTCGGCGTTCAGACGATGCCGCCGGAGCCGCCCTTGACGGCCGGACGTTCGCTGGCGACTTTGGCGCGATAGCCGCTGGCACGGTAGGCAGCGACCGGGTCGATGGCGCCGCCGGCGCGGCGGCGGGCTTCGGCGAGGATCGGCTCGACATCGGTGCGGTAGGCGCGCTTCAGCGTTTCGGTCGCCATCAGCGCGTCGTTGCCGTCCTGGAAACCGGCAAGCGCTGCGCGGTCGACCAGCAGGGCCTGGGCATAGGCGCGGCGGATCTCGTTGGCGCTCGAAATCAGGCTTTCGATCGGGTCTGTGACGTTGTGGCTCTGGTCGATCATGTGGGCCGGATGGAAACCCTTGACGCCGCGATGTTCGGCATCGACCAGTTCGTTGAACACGAGGAACAGGCGATAGGGCTCGATCGAACCGGCATCGAGGTCGTCGTCGCCATATTTCGAATCGTTGAAATGGAAGCCGCCGAGCTTGCCGAACTGGATGAGGCGGGCGACGATCATCTCGATATTGGTGTTGGGCGCATGGTGGCCGAGGTCGACGAGGCAGAAGGCCTTGTCGCCCAGCGTCTGGGCGATCAGCAGGTTGGAGCCCCAGTCCTGCACGACCGTCGAATAGAAGGCCGGCTCGTACATCTTGTGCTCGGAGAAGATCCGCCAGTCGTCGGGGAGCGCCTTGTAGATGTCGGCCATGGCGGCGAGATAGCGCTCGAACTGGCGGGTGAAATTCGTCTGGCCGGGGAAGTTGGAGCCGTCGCCGACCCAGACGGTCAACGCCTTGGAACCGATCGCGTTGCCAAGCTCGATGCATTCGATGTTGTGCTCGACGGCCTGGGCGCGGGTTGCCGCATCGACGTGCGAGAGCGAGCCATATTTGTAGGAATGGGCCTGGTCGGGCGCATCCGAGAAGGTGTTGGAGTTCATCGCGTCGAAGCCCAAGCCCAGCGCCTCGCCCTTGGCCTTCAGTTCCTTCGGATCGGCCTTGTCCCACGGAATATGCAGCGAGACCGTCGGCGTGGCGCGCGTCAGTTCGTTGATGACGGCGCAGTCGTCGAGCTTGTCGAAGATGTGGCGCGGTTCGCCAAGGCCCGGGAAACGGGCAAAGCGGGTGCCGCCGGTGCCGACGCCCCAGGAGGGAACGGCGACGAAGAAGTCGGCGACCTTGGCCGTGACCGTCTCGATGTCGACATTGCCGCGGGCGAGCTTTTCGCCGAGCGCCGCATAGTCGGATTTGAGCGCGGCTGCGCGCTTGTCGTTCTCGGCGCCGATCAGGTCCGACGAAATCTGGCTGTCCGTCATGTATTCTCCTCCTCCCCGCGAACGATTGTCGTCGGTCCGCGTTCTACGTCAATTCGATCATTGCAAGATGGGGCATTCATGGACGTCGTACGCATACTGCTCGCCATCATCCTGCCGCCGGTCGGTGTCTTCCTGCAGGTGGGTATCGGCCTGCATTTCTGGCTCAACATACTGCTGACCCTGTGCGGCTATGTTCCGGGGATCATTCACGCCATCTGGGTGATCCTGCGGAGATAGCGGCCACCGCCACGGCATTTGCGCCGTGGCGGGCTTGGGAGGCTTGATCAGCGCGTAAAGCTCTGGGCGTTGCCGGCATCGACATTGATGATGTTGCCGGTCGACTTGGCCGAGAGGTCCGAGGCGAGGAAGTAGATCGCCTCGGCGATGTCCTCGGGGAAGACGTTGAGCTTCAGCATCGAACGCTTACGGTAGTGTTCTTCCAGATCGGTGACCTCGATCTTGGAGGAGGCCGCACGCTGTTCGCGCCATTCGCCGTTCCAGATCTTCGAGCCGCGCAATACCGCATCCGGATTGACCGTGTTGACGCGGATACCGGCGTCTGCGCCTTCGAGCGCCAGGCAGCGGGCGAGATGGATCTCGGCGGCCTTGGCGGTGCAGTAGGCAGATGCGTTGGGCGAGGAGGCAAGGCCGTTCTTCGAGGCGACGAAGACGATATTGCCGCCGATCGCCTGGCGGCGGAAGAGGCGGAAGGCCTCCCGCGAGACGAGGAAATAGCCGGTGGCGAGGATGTCGATGTTCTTGTTCCACATCGCAAGCGTCGTGTCCTCGACCGGCGCCGAAGAGGCGATGCCGGCATTGGAGACGAGAATGTCGACGCCGCCGAATTCGATGCAGGCCTCGGCGAAGGTGGAGGCGACGGCCTCTTCCTTGGTCACGTCGAGGGTGACGGAGCGAACGCTGTCACCGCCGTAGCGTTTGGCGAAATCGGTCATGGTATCGGCGAGCGCGCCGGCATCGATGTCGGCGAGCACCACGCAGGCGCCCTCCGCCATCAGCCGCTCGGCCGTGGCGCGACCGATGCCGCCGGCGCCGCCGGTGACGAAGGCGACGCGGCCGGCCAGCGACTTCGGTTTCGGCATGCGCTGGAGTTTCGCTTCCTCGAGCAGCCAGTATTCGATGTCGAAGGCTTCCTGTGCGGGCAGGCCCTGGTATTCGGAAACCGTCGAGGCGCCCTTCATCACGTTGATGGCGTTGACGTAGAATTCGCCGGCGATGCGGGCGGTCGCCTTGTCCTTGGCAAAGGACAGCATGCCGACGCCCGGGACCAGGAAGATGACCGGATTGGGGTCGCGCATCTTCGGCGAATTGGCGTGCTTGCAGGTCTCGTAGTAGCGCGTGTAGTCGGCGCGGTAGTCTTCCAGCGCCTTGTCGAGGCCGGCGATCACGGCATCGGCGTCAGGTTTCGCCGGATCGAAATCGACGATCAGCGGGCGGATCTTGGTGCGCAGGAAGTGGTCGGGGCAGGAGGTGCCGAGGCTTCCCAGCGCCTGAAGATCCCTGGAGTTGACGAATTCGAGCACGGCGGCCTGGTCGTCGAAATGACCGAGCTTGCGCTCCGTCTTGCCGATGCGGCCGCGGATTTCCGGCATCAGCTTCGCGGCAATGGCGCGGCGTTCCGCTTCCGGCAGGCTCTTGGCGACGGCACCACCGAAGATGGTCTTGCCTTCGGTTTCCTTGGCGAACCACTCGATCGCCTTGTTGATGATCTCGAGCGTCAGCAGGTAGCAGTCCTTGGCGTCGTTCGCCCAGGTGAACAGGCCGTGGCTTTCCAGCACGACGCCCTTGGCGGTCGGGTTGGCCTTGACGAAGGCTTCGAGGTCGAGGCCGAGCTGGAAGCCCGGACGGCGCCAGGGCAGCCAACCGATGTCGGCGCCGAAGATCTGGCTCGTCAGCTCTTTCGAGTTCTTCGAAGCGGCGATCGCGATGATCGCGTCAGGATGCATGTGGTCGACATGGGTAAACGGCACGAAACCATGCAGCGGCGTGTCGATCGAGGCGGCGCGCGGGTTGAGGTTGAAGGTGCAATGCGGGAGGAAGCCGACCATGCGGTCCTCGTCCTCGACGCCCTTGTAGAGCGTCTTCAGCGCTTCGAGCTTGTCCATGTAGAGGGTGGAGAAACCGTCGAGCTTGATCGTGCCGACGTCGCCGCCGGAACCCTTGACCCACATGACGCGAACCTTCTCGCCGGTCAGCGGATCGGTTTCCATGACCTTTGCCGAGGTGTTGCCGCCACCGTAATTGGTGATGCGCTTGTCGGCGCCCAAGAGATTGGACCGGTAGAGCAGCTTGCCGGGCTCGTCGAGCTTTGCAGCGTAAGCGTCGTCCCAACGGTTTTCGAGAAGGCGGGTTTGGCCCGTCATTGCTTCCTCCCTGTGCGTGTCGATTCATGGGCGGCGCGCGAGGCGGCCCATCTCCTTCTGGTCGACGGTATCGCGCATCCTGCGGACAGTTGTCAATCAATTTCGATCACAAACATTCATTGTGCGACGCAACATTATCTTTTTTGATCGTTTGTGATTGACAGCATAAAAGCAATCCGGATAAATCACGCTCAGGAGGAGCCCATGCACGAACGCGAACGTCATCGCATCATATTAAGCGCGATCCAGGAAAAGCCGGTCATCACCGTGCAGGATATCGCCGAGCTGACCGAGGCTTCAGAGGCCACGATCCGCCGGGATATCGCGTCGCTTCACGTGCAGGGAAAGCTCCGTCGGGTTCGTGGCGGGGCCGAGGCGGTGCATCCGCCGCAGCTCGGAAATCTCGCCGCGCGACCGTTCCGCGTTTCCGAATCGGTCAACATCGACAAGAAGCGCGCAATTTCGCGCGCGGCGGTCGATCTGTGCGAGGAAGGCGACTCGATCATCATCAACGGGGGCACGACGACCTTCCAGATGGTGCATTTCATGTCGGCGCGCCGCCTGCAGGTGATGACCAATTCCTTCGCCATCGCCGAGCACCTGGTGAAGCATTCGAAGTGCACGGTGTCGGTGCCGGGCGGGGCGATCTACCGCGACCAGAGCCTGATCCTTTCGCCCTTCGACAATGACGCGATCCGCAATTTCTATGCGCGGCGTATCTTCATCGGAGCCCAGGGCATCAACGCGCATGGCGTGATGGAGTCGGACGCGCTGGTTATCCAGAGCGAGCAAAAGCTGGTGCGCCAGGCGGACGAGCTGATTGTCATGGTCGATTCCAGCAAGTTCGCCAAGCGCTCCAGCCTGATCCTGTGTCCGCTCGAGAACGTCTCGACGATCATCACCGACGACAAGATTCCCGACGAGGCGGCCGCCATGGTCACCGATGCCGGCATCAAGCTCATTACGGTCAAGCCGCTGGCTTCGGCCGAGAAGGAGGATACCACGTCGGTCGCATGATGTGATCCGGCCGCGTGGGGAGTTCAAAGCAGTCTATCAACCTGGGAGGAAGACCAAATGAAACTGTCCAAGACACTGCTCGCCGGTGTGGCCCTTGCCGCCATGGCCATGGCGTCGGGTGCCAACGCGGCCGACATGAAGATCGCGCTGGTGGTCAAGTCGCTCGGCAACGGCTTCTTCGAAGCTGCCAACAAGGGCGCCGAGGAAGCCGCCAAGGAACTCGGCGGCGTCGAGATCATCTATACCGGACCGACGACGACCACGGCCGAAGGCCAGATCGAAGTCATCAATTCGCTGATCGCCCAGGGCGTCGACGCCATCGCGATTTCGGCCAATGATCCGGACGCCGTCGTTCCGGCGCTGAAGAAGGCCGCCCAGCGCGGCATCAAGGTCATCTCGTGGGATTCGGGCGTTGCCGCCGAAGGCCGCATCATGCACCTCAACCCCTCGTCCAACGAACTGATCGGCAAGATGTGCCTGCAGCTCGCGGCCAACCATCTTGAAGGCGGCAAGGGCGACTTCGCCATCCTCTCGGCTACCACGACCTCGACCAACCAGAACATCTGGATCGAGGAAATGAAGAAGCAGCTCAAGGACTTCCCGGACCTCAACCTGACCACGACCGTCTATGGTGACGACCTGGCCGACAAGAGCTACCGCGAAGCCAACGGCCTTCTGTCGTCCTCGCCGAACGTCAAGGTCATCGTTGCTCCGACCACGGTCGGTGTGCTGGCCGCCTCGCAGGCCGTCAAGGATGCCGGCAAGATCGGCGAAGTCTTCGTGACCGGCCTTGGCCTGCCGTCCGAAATGGCCGGCGCCATCAAGTCGGGCGCGACCAAGGAATTCGCCATCTGGAACCCGATCGACCTCGGTTACTCGGCCACCCAGATCGCCTATCGCCTGGTCAAGGGTGACACCGACGGCGCACCGGGCTCGGAAATCGAAGCCGGCCGCATGGGCAAGATCAAGGTGGGCGACAACGGCGAAGCGGCCATGGCCGATCCCTTCGTCTACAATTCGTCGAACATCGACGAGTTCTCGAAGATCTTCTGATTTTCGATCTGCCGACTGCGAGTGGTGCCCCCCCTCTGCCCTGCCGGGCATCTCCCCCTCAAGGGGGGAGATTGGATGGGGCCGCCGCCTCGCCATGGCGAATGACGGCGTGGCTGAAGTGTCGCCGCCGTCGACTGCGAAGATAAAGGGCGAGACATCGCTGCTTGCCGATCTCCCCCCTTGAGGGGGAGATGCCCGGCAGGGCAGAGGGGGGTGCTGCCGCCTGTTTTCAATGAATTGACCGGTAAAGCCTGATGATGAGTGTTCAAACCCAAAAGCTAGATGCGGCAATCGCCGCCGCCGACACGCCCATTCTCGAAATGCGCGGCATTTCGCAGATTTTTCCGGGCGTGAAGGCGCTCGATGGCGTGAACATCGCGCTCTATCCGGGCAAGGTGACGGCGCTGATCGGCGAGAACGGGGCCGGCAAGTCGACGCTGGTCAAGATCCTGACCGGGATCTACCGGCCGAACGAGGGCGAGATCCTGGTCGACGGCCGGCCGATCGCCTTTGCCAATGCACAAGCTGCGATCGATGCCGGCGTGACGGCAATTCACCAGGAAACCGTGCTGTTCGATGAACTGACCGTCGGCGAAAACATCTTTCTCGGCCATGCGCCGCGCACACGGTTCGGCCTGATCGACTGGAAGACCATCAACCAGCGCGCCCGCCAACTGCTGGCGGAGCTGGAAAGCAGCATCGACCCGACCATTCGCCTAAAGGACCTGTCGATCGCCCAGCGCCATCTGGTCGCCATCGCTCGGGCACTGTCGGTCGAGGCCCGCATCGTCATCATGGACGAGCCGACGGCGGCCCTGTCTCGCAAGGAGATCGACGACCTGTTTCGCATCGTCGAGGGGCTGAAGCGCCAGGGCAAGGCGATCCTGTTCATCAGCCACAAGTTCGACGAGGTCTACGAAATCGCCGAAAACTATGCCGTCTTCCGCGACGGCAAGATGGTCGGTTCGGGCGCGCTGAAAGCCACGCCGCAGGACGAGATCGTCCGGCTCATGGTCGGCCGCGACGTGCATGATGTCTTCCCGAAGGTGCCCGCCCGGATCGGCGGTACGGTGCTTTCGGTCGAGGGCTATTGCCACGACACCGAATTCCGCGACATTTCCTTCGACCTGAAAAAGGGCGAGATTCTCGGCGTCTACGGCCTGATCGGCGCCGGGCGCTCCGAACTCTGCCAGTCGCTGTTCGGCATCACCGCGCCGGCATCCGGCCGGCTTTCGCTCGAAGGCCGGGAGATATCGATCCGCACGCCCGCCGACGCGATCGCCGCCGGCATCGTCTACGTGCCGGAAGAGCGCGGCCGCCATGGCCTGGCGCTCGAAATGCCGATCTACCAGAACATGTCGCTGCCGTCGCTGGCGCGCACGTCCGCGCGCGGCTTCCTCAAGGTCGCCAACGAACTGTCGCTCGCCCGCAAATATGCCGAGCGGCTCGACCTGCGCGCCGCCGCACTCTCGGTGCCGGTCGGTACGCTGTCGGGCGGCAACCAGCAGAAGGTGGTGATCGGCAAGTGGCTTGCCACGCAGCCGAAGGTCATCATTCTCGATGAGCCGACCAAGGGCATCGACATCGGCTCCAAGGCGGCCGTGCACGGCTTCATCTCCGAACTCGCGGGCGAGGGGCTGTCGATCATCATGATCTCGTCGGAACTGCCGGAAATTCTCGGCATGTCCGACCGCGTGCTGGTGATGCACGAGGGGCTGATGGCCGGGCTCTACGACCGCGACGGCCTCACCGCCGAGACGCTGGTGCGCGCCGCGACCGGCAACCGCTAAGGACATTCGACATGCAACGGCTTCTCAAGAACCGCGAAATCCTGCTGGCGCTGATCATCGTCGTGATGATCGCCGGCTTCTCGACGCGGGCGTCGAACTTCGCCACGCCGGGCAATCTGGCGACGATCTTCAACGACACCTCGATCCTGATCATCCTGGCGCTCGGCCAGATGACCGTCATCCTGACCAAATCGATCGACCTGTCGGTCGCCGCCAATCTCGCCTTCACCGGCATGGCGGTCGCCATGCTGGATGCCGCCTATCCCGGCCTGCCGCTGGCGCTGCTGATCGTGATCTCGATCGGCATCGGCGCGGCGCTCGGCGCGATCAACGGCTTTCTCGTCTGGCTGCTGCAGATCCCGCCGATCGTCGTGACGCTCGGCACGCTCACCATTTATCGCGGCATGGCCTTCGTGCTGTCGGGCGGCAGCTGGGTCAACGCGCATCAGATGACGCCGGACTTCCTCGGCCTGCCGCGCATCAGCGTGCTGGGCATGCCGATCCTGTCCTGGGCGGCGATCGCCATCGTCTTCCTGATCTGGTTCGTGCTGACCCGCACGCCCTTCGGCCGCTCGACCTATGCGGCGGGCGGCAATCCGACGGCGGCCGTCTATGCGGGCATCGATGTCGGCCGGGCCCGCTTCCTCGCCTTCGTGCTGTCGGGGGCGCTCGCCGGTCTTTCGGGCTATCTCTGGGTGTCGCGCTATGCGGTCGCCTATGTCGATATCGCCGCCGGCTTCGAACTCGACAGCGTGGCTGCCAATGTCATCGGTGGCGTATCGATCGCCGGCGGCATCGGCTCGGTGATCGGCACCGTGCTCGGCGCGCTGTTCCTCGGCGTGATCAAGAACGCCTTGCCGGTCATCGGCATCTCGCCTTTCGCCCAGATGGCGATCTCGGGCGTCGTCATCGTGCTCGCCGTCGTCTTCAACGCCCGGGCCGAGGCCAAGAAGGGCCGCATCATCCTGCGCGACCGCGCAGCCAAGGACAGCCAGGAGGTGATCGCATGAGCACCGCGACTTCCGAAACCACGCCCACTCGCCGCCAGATCCCGGATCGGCTGGGCACGCCATTCAAGCGGCTGCTGGCCAGCTGGGAAGTGCTGCTGTTCGGGGTGGCGGTGGTGATCTTCATCGCCAATTCGCTGGCATCTCCTTATTTCCTCGACGCCTGGAACCTGTCGGACGCCACCTTCAACTTCACCGAAAAGGCGATGATCGCCTTTGCCATGGCGCTCCTGATCATCGCCGGCGAGATCGACCTGTCGGTCGCCGCGATCATTGCGCTCGCCTCCACCGCGATGGGCTATGCGGCGCAGATGGGCATCGGCGCGCCGGGGTTGGTGGCGATCGGCATCGGCACCGGTCTCGCCTGCGGCGCCTTCAACGGCATTCTTGTCGCTGGGCTGAAACTGCCGTCGATCGTCGTGACCATCGGCACGATGAGCCTGTTCCGCGGCATTTCCTATATCGTGCTCGGCGACCAGGCCTATGGCAAATACCCGGCCGATTTCGCCTTCTTCGGCCAGGGTTACGTGTTCTGGGTGTTCTCCTTCGAGTTCGTGCTGTTTCTCGTCATGGCCGGACTGTTCGCCGTGCTGCTGCACGCCACCAATTTCGGCCGGCAGGTCTATGTGATCGGCAACAATCCGCTCGCCGCACGCTTCTCTGGCATTCCGGTCGAGCGGGTGAAGTTCATCCTCTTCCTGCTGACCGGCCTGATGAGCGGCATTGCCGCCGTCTGCCTCACCTCGCGGCTCGGCTCGACCCGGCCGTCGATCGCGCAAGGGTGGGAGCTTGAAGTGGTGACCATGGTGGTGCTCGGCGGGGTGTCAATTCTCGGTGGCGCCGGAACGATCGCCGGCGTGGTGATCGCCGCCTTCGTCATGGGCCTCGTGACCTTCGGCCTTGGCCTCCTCAACGTGCCCGGCATCGTCATGTCGATCTTCATTGGCCTGCTCTTGATCGTCACCATCGCGCTGCCGATCATCGGCCGGCGCATCCGCAATGCGAGGGCGGCACGATGAGTGAACTCGAAAGACACGCCTTCAAGATGAAACTCCATTCCGGCATGGAGGCGGAATACAAGAAGCGCCATGACGAGATCTGGCCGGAGCTTGTCGACCTGCTGCACGAGGCGGGCGTCAGCGACTATTCGATCCATCTCGACCGCGAGACCAACACCCTGTTCGGCGTTCTCAGCCGCCCCAAGGACCACACCATGGCGAGCCTGCCGGAGCATCCGGTGATGAAGCGCTGGTGGGCGCATATGGCCGACATCATGGAGAGCAATCCGGACAATTCGCCGGTCGCGACCGATCTCGTCACGGTGTTCCATCTGCCATGACCGCCTCCAAACATGCCCGCGTGGCGGTCATCGACATCGGCAAGACCAATGCCAAGGTCGTCGTGCTCGACGGAACGAGCGGGGCGGAAATCGCGGTGCGCAGGACACCCAACCGGGTGATCGGCGCCACCCCCTATCCGCATTATGATGTCGAGGCGCTGTGGAGCTTCATCCTCTCGGCACTTTCGGACTTCGCCCGCGCGCCGGGCTTCGGGGCGATCTCGATCACCACGCATGGGGCGAGTGCCGCCCTTCTCGACGCGCAGGGGCGGCTGGCACTGCCCGTGCTTGACTACGAATTCGAATATCCTGAGGCCATCCGCGAAGCCTATGACCGGCTGCGCCCGGACTTTGCCGGGACCTGTTCTCCCCGGCTGTCCGGCGGGCTCAATCTCGGCGCGCAGCTGCATTTCCAGAAGACCGCTTTTCCCGACTATTTCGGGCGGGTCGCCACCGTCCTCACCTATCCGCAATACTGGGCCTACCGGCTGACCGGGATCGCCGCCAACGAGGTGACGTCGCTCGGCTGCCACACCGATCTCTGGCTGCCGGGTGAGGGGACCTATTCGACGCTGGTCGACCGGCTCGACATCCGCTCCCTGATGGCGCCGGTGCGGCCGGCCTTCGATGCGCTCGGACCGCTCCTGCCGGAGAACTGCGAGCGGATCGGCCTTGAAGCGCCGGTGCCGGTCCATTGCGGCATTCACGATTCCAATGCGTCGCTGCTGCCGCATCTCTTGCGGCGTGAGGCGCCCTTTGCCGTGGTATCGACCGGAACCTGGGTCGTGTGTTTTGCCGTCGGCGGCAATCTCGAGGGGCTTGATCCGAAACGCGACACGCTTGCCAATGTCGATGCCTTCGGCCGTGCCGTGCCCTCGGCACGCTTCATGGGCGGACGCGAATACGAAATGCTGACGGAGCAGCTGGAACCAAAGACCGAGGCGGAACTGGACAAGGCGCTGGAAGCCGTCGTTTCGCGTTCGGTCATGGTACTCCCCAATGTCGCGGCAGGCTCCGGACCCTATCCGGGGCGCAGGATGGAATGGCTGGGCGTGGCGAAGACGGATGCCGAGCGCCGGGTCGCCGCCTCGCTCTATGCGGCGATGATGACGGCGACCTGCCTCGATCTGATCGGCAATCGCGGTCCGATCGTGGTCGAGGGGCCGTTTGCCGCAAACGAAATCTATCTGCGCGCCCTTGCCACGGCGGCCGGTCGCGCGGTCATCGTCCTGATGGGCGCGGCGCCGACCGGCACGGCGCAAGGGGCGGGCCTGCTGGCAGGCATTGCGCTGCAGCCCGGCGAGGAACGCTCGATCGCTGCCGATCCTGCCCTTGCCGACTATTGCCGGCATTGGCGACGGGCCGTCGACGTCGGCTGACGCGGCGGACCTTACCCGTGGATGAAGACCCCGGACGCAGAAAAGCCCGGGACAGATGTCCCGGGCTTTTTAAATAGGCGCAGTGGATCTTAGTGGCGGCCGAGCCAGGTGTCGATTTCGCGTTCGGCTTCTTCTTCGGTCTTGCCGTAGGCTTCCTGGATCTTGCCGGAGAGCTGCTTGCGGTTGCCGGCGATCACGTCGAGATCGTCGCCGGTGATCTTGCCCCACTGAACCTGGGCCTTGCCCTTAAACTGTTCCCAATTGCCTTCGATCTGATTCCAATTCATGTCGATATCCTTCTCGGTTGGTCACGGTAGAGGCCGTTGTCCTCGGTGCATCAACGCGACGGACGGGCTTAAGTTCCGCCCATGGACTTGCAGGCCGGCAAATTGTCCCGCGCACAGGCGGTTGATGAAGACGGTGCGGCACCATGAGCCCTGCGGGGCGGAGTACTGAGTCTTGCGCGCTATCGGCGTAGGGCCTACAAAAATCCGGAACCGATCGGCGGTTGAGACGTTTTCAGCACGAAGCAGATCACAAGGAGATTTCTGATGGCCACCGTATCCATGGCGGACAAGGCGAAGGCAAAGGCAGACAGCCTGATCGACGAAGCGGAAATCGCAACCAGCGCAAGCGCCGGCGACGTGCAGGCTGAACTCGAAAACCTGCGTCGCGATATTGCCGCACTGACGCAGACGCTTGCTTCCTTCGGCACCGGCAAGTTCAAGGAAGCGAGCAACCGGGCAAGCCAGCTCGGCGCGGAAGCCGCGGACGCTTCCGCCCAGTACGTCGAAAGCGCGCGCAGCAGCCTGATCTCTGCCGAGCAGGATCTTGAGGCGCATATCCGCAACAAGCCGCTCCAGGCGATCGCCATTGCAGCCGGCGTCGGCTTCGTGGCCGCCCTGCTGAGCCGGCGCTGATCGATGCGCGGATTGATCGAGCAGATCGTCGTCCTGGCATTGGGAAATGTCGCGACGACCGCGGTCGAGGTCAAGCGCAAGACGATCGGCGGGGTCATCGCCATGGTCTTCGTGCTGACCGCCTATGTGGCATTGGTGATGGCGCTGGCCTTTTATGTCGCGTCGCAGGCTGGACCTGTGGCGGCAGCCCTGGTGGTTGCTGCTGCGGCGATGGCGGGAGCGCTGGTGGTGCTGGCCGTCGTTGCCGTGCTCAATCGGCAGACCGAGCGCCGGATGCTGGAGCGGCAGGCGGCCATGGCGGCGCAAGGGCCTGATCCGGTTACGGCGCGGCTGGTTTCCGAACTGCCGGGCATGATGCGGGAGAGCCCGATCGTCACGACGATCATGGTGAGCAGTCTGGTCTATGTGCTGGCGCGCAGTCGCGGATTCGGACGGCGTCCCCGAGATCGCAGCTAACGCTGCTCTCAGCCGAGCCGGTTTTGGCGCGGGATGGGGCTCAAGGTGGGAAAGACGAGGACCAAGGTGCGGACCCGGTTCAGCCTTTTTCGTCGCGCTCAGCCTTGTCGAGACGCTCAAGAAGGTCGAGAAACGCCGGAGGCGTGCCTTCCTGGATGATGCTGTCGTAATATCCACGGAGCTTCTGGGCGATCATCGCATTGGCATCCTGCTTCCTCGACGCCGCGGCGTCGGGCCGCTCGCCCTGTTCGGATTTCTTATCCGGCATTGTCATGAAGCCCCGTTTGTCCCCTGGTCGAAATTGAGATTAGTCTATTAAGTGGGTCAACGGAAAAAAGTTCCTTATCGGCGGAACTTTTTTTCGCAAGGCGCGTTTCCAGCCCAGTCCGCACCCATACTGTATTCAATTGGAGAAACCGCATGTCTCTTACCGCCCGCGTTGCCGCTCACCTGCCATACCTTCGGCGATACGCACGAGCCGTCACCGGCTCACAGACTTCCGGAGACGCCTATGTCGCGGCAGCGCTTGAAGCACTGATCGCCGACATCTCGATCTTCCCCAAGGGCGCCAACGATCGCGTTTCTCTCTACAAGCTGTTCGTCACGCTGTTCGATTCCACCCAGGTGGAGATCCCGGATGTCTCCTCGCCCTTCGCGTGGGAAAAGCGCGCGGCGGCCAATCTCGCAAGCGTTCCGACGCGCGCGCGCCATGCCTTCCTGCTGATCACCGTCGAAGGTTTTTCGCCAGCCGAAGCGGCGGAGATTCTCGGGGTCGACGAGGCGAAATTCAACGCCCTGTTCAACGAGGCATCCTCCGAGATTTCGCGCCAGGTGGCGACCGACATCATGATCATCGAGGACGAGCCGCTGATCGCGCTCGACATCGAGCAGATGGTCGAGGATCTCGGCCATCGCGTCACCGGCATCGCCCGCACCCATGCGGAAGCCGTCGAGCTCTACAAGCGGACCAGCCCGAAGATGGTGCTCGCCGACATCCAGCTGGCCGACGGCAGCTCGGGCATCGACGCGGTCAACGACATCCTGAAGGTCGACACCGTTCCCGTGATCTTCATCACGGCGTTCCCGGAGCGCCTGCTGACCGGCGAGCGGCCCGAACCGGCCTTCCTCGTGACCAAGCCGTTTAACCCCGACATGGTCAAGGCGCTGATCAGCCAGGCCCTGTTCTTCAACGAGCGAGTGGTCGAGGGCGTCTGAGCGGCGCTCGGAGGGGCCGGGGGATGGGTGCGCTCCGCACGTCCGGGGCATGAAGGCCGACAGGCCAGGAACGGATAGCCGAGCAGCGGCGGAGTGAGAAGTTGGTACATCGGTTGACATGGTATGCACCTGAGCGCGGCGATGACAAATTGCGCGAGTTCTTCATAACCGCCTTGATCGACATGAGTGCCAGCCTGACCCTGCAGGACAGGGGCGGGCGTTATATCTGCATTACCACCCTGCCGGCCCGCTGGTCGTTGAGGCCGGGCGTGACCCCGAGCGATGAGGCGATCTTCGGGTCCGAGATCGGCGCTCGCCTCCAGGAACTGAAAGCCGGGCTGACCCAGCCCGGTGATCGCGCCGAGTTGGAAATTGAAGCCGGGGACGACACCTTCTTCGAATTCCGTTGTCGCATCGTCGAAATGAGCAGCCAGGAGGTCAACATGCTGACCGTGGTGATCGACCGGACGGAGGACCGACGGCGCGAGCGGCTGCTCAGGGCGCTGTTGCGCGAGGTCAGCCACCGCTCGAAGAACCTGCTCGCCATCATCCAGAGCATTGCGTCGCAGACCGCCCGCTATTCCGGCTCGTTCGAGACCTTCCTTGCGAAGTTCCGCGGCCGGCTGCACGCCCTGTCGCAATCGCAGGACCTGATCACCGATTCGAGCTGGCGCGGCGCCTATTTTCGCGACCTGCTGAAGCAGCAGGTCGATCGGTATGTGCAGGAGAACGCCGATCTGGTGAAGGTTTCGGGCGAAGACGTGCTCCTGACCCCGAATGCCTCGCTGCATATCGGTCTGGCGCTCCATGAGTTGATCGTCAATGCGGTAAGCCACGGTGACTTCCTGGCGCGGCGGCGCCCGATCGAGGTCCGATGCGAGCGGATCGAGACCGGCACCGGACCGCAGATTCGCGTGACGTGGGTCGAGCCGGTCGGGCCGCTCGACGACGAGGCGGTCGCGGCGGCAAAGACGGCACGGTTCGGCAGCACGGTGCTCGAACGGGTCGTGCCCTCCTCGGTCAACGGCCATGTCCACCATCGGCTGGAGCGCGATCAGGTTAGCTACGAACTGACGTTCCCGCAGGAAATCTACGAATAGGCGGATCGTGGCGGAACGATTCGTGGTTTGATGACTTGTTCGGTCGGCACAGCCCGACGCCGTCGCTTCGGGGCTCTGGCCACAGTGCCGCGCTGCCGCCCCATGCCTTCCTGCCGCGCCTTCCTTCGTCACGGGAGCCTCGAATGCGTATCTTCCACTGCTCCAATTGCGCCAATGTCGTCCATTTCGACAACAGTGGCTGCGTCAGTTGCGGCATGCGGCTGGCCTACCGCCCGAGCCGGTTCGAGATGGTCGCCATGGAACCGGACGGCAGTGCCTTTCGCGACCCGGCCGAGCGCAAGACCGAGCTTACCCCCTGTGCCAATGCCGGGATGGGTGCCTGCAATTGGCTGGTCGAGGACGGTCATGCGTCGGGCTTCTGCATGGCCTGCCGGCACAATCTGACCATCCCCAATCTGGCGACCCAGCAGAATGTCGAAAACTGGCAGCGGATCGAACTGGCGAAACGCTACCTGATCTATTCCCTCATGCGCTTCGGCTTGCCGCTCGTGACCCGCGCAGACGATCCGGAGAACGGGCTCGGCTTCGCATTCCTGGCCGACGAGAACGAAGCCGCATCTCCGGTGCTGACCGGTCATGCCCACGGCCTGATCACGCTCAACATCGCCGAGGCGTCGGATGCGGAGCGGGAGGCGCGCCGGGTGTCACTCGGCGAGCCGTTCCGTACGCTGATCGGTCATTTCCGCCATGAGGTCGGGCACTACTACTGGGATCGGCTGGTGCGCGACAGGGGCGGCCAGGAGGCCTTTCGCGCCCTGTTCGGCGACGAGCGCCAGGACTATGGCGCGGCACTCCAGCAGCATTATGCGCAGGGGCCGGAGCCGGGCTGGGAACAATCCTATGTCAGCGCCTATGCGGCGAGCCACCCTTGGGAGGACTTTGCCGAGACCTGGGCGCACTACTTCCACATCGTCGATGCGCTGGACACGGCCGATGCCTTCGGCCTCAGGACCCATCCCGAAACCGAAGCGCCCGAACTGGCGTTGACGACCACATTCGACAGCTACCGGGCGATCAATGCACGCGTGCTGCTCGACGCCTGGGTGCCGCTCACCATCGCCATCAACAGCATCAACCGCAGCATGGGCCAGCGGGATCTTTATCCCTTCGTGCTGTCGGCGCCGGTGTTGGGCAAGCTGCAGTATATCCACGACATCATCCACGCTCCGCCGGTCGGCTGATCGCCGCAAAACGGCGAAAACAAGGCCCTTCGGCGGCCTCTCAGGGAACTTACATGGAACATCGACGTTAACCTCCCAACAAGGAGAACGTCGATGAACACGCTTGCTGCACTCATGGTACTCGTGGCATGCCATCCCCAGCAAACCAGCTGTCTCGAAGAGCCGGCCGCGGTCATCTCCTACGCCTCCGGTGCCGAGTGTCGGGCCGCGCTCCCGAGCGAGATGGACAAGGCGCGCCGCATGGCCAAGCTGATCTATGGCGACTGCGTTCCGGTCAATGCCGAACTGCTGGCCGGCCGGCAGATCCGCCGCACGATCGATCCGGTCAAGCTTTCCGCGCTCACCGCGACGTCCAGGGCGACCGTTGCCGTCAAGGCCTTTTCCGCCACCACCATGAAGCCCGGCGCAGGTCCGTTCGACAGCTATGAGGACGCCAAGTGATGTCCAACAATTTCACCGAAAGAAATCGCCGTATCGACCTCCAGACGCGCGAAATCGCGCAGGAGGCGAAGCTCGACACGGGCCTCGGGTTCATGGTCCCGCCGCGCTGGCGCGCTTCGACGGCGATTGTCGTCTCGCTGATCCTTCTCGCATTCGTCGTCATGATCGCTTCGGCGCTATTCTAGGCCTTGCGGACGCACGGCTGTTCGACCTGATCCGCCGTCCTGGCGGACTTTTGGCGTTTGTCAAAGTCCTCAGGCAACTCTACGCTGATGTCCGGCATTCACACGAAAAGAGCCGGGACAAACCCGGCTCTTTCGATTCTCCGTTATTGCTCGTTCCGCTCAGGCGCGGCGGCGGAAGAGCTGCGATACGAGAGAGATGAGGAAGAGCACGATGAACACCAGGAACAGGATCTTGGCGATGCCGGCAGATGCACCGGCGATGCCGCCGAAACCGAGTACACCGGCGATCAGAGCGACGACGAGGAAGACGAGGGCGTAGTAAAGCATGGCGGTTCTCCTATTTCGATGGCAGAAAAACGACGCGCGGGCCAAATTGTTCCATCGCAGAACTTCGATCACTTCACCACCGTGTTTGACCCTTGAAAAGGCGTCGGAAAATATCAGCTCCCATGCGGAACCTTCGGTCCGGTCGACCGTTGTGACGCCATGAGAGACATAACCCCGTTGGAAAAGCATGACCAGTTCAACAGACGATCCATCAGCCAGGGAAAGACAGATCATGGCTGATTCACAGCCCGGCATTGCTACGCAGTTGCGCCAGCTCTACCAGTCGGTGCAGGATGAAGCGATACCCGACCGCTTCCTCAGCCTCCTGGAGAAGCTCGACCGGGCCGAGCAACAGGCAGACGAATCTCTTCGCATCAAGGATTCAGCACAATGACGGATGATGCCGCGTCCATCGAACGCTCGTTCAAGCGGGACCTGCTCGCAGCTTTGCCGAATCTGCGTGCGTTTGCCGTGTCGCTCACCGGGCGCCATCACGTCGCCGATGACCTGGTCCAGGACACCATCATGAAGGCCTGGGCGAAGCAGGATCATTTCGAGCCGGGTACCAACATGAAGGCCTGGCTGTTTACCATCCTGCGCAACGAATTCTATTCGCAGATGCGCAAGCGCGGGCGCGAAGTGTCCGACAGCGACGGTTTCTTTACGGCGCAGTTGTCGACCCATCCGCAGCAGTATGGTTCGCTCGACCTGCAGGATTTCAAGAAGGCGCTGGATCAGTTGCCCAGCGACCAGCGCGAGGCGATCATCCTGGTCGGCGCGTCGGGTTTCGCCTATGAGGAAGCCGCCGAGATCTGCGGCTGCGCGGTGGGCACCATCAAGAGCCGCATCAACCGTGCACGCAACAAGCTGCAGGAGATCCTCGGCGTCAGCGGCGAAGGCGACTACGGTCCGGATGCCCATAGTTCCGCCGTCACCAAGCGCGCCTTCGCGGTTTGAGGTTCAGGCCGAGGCGCGCGTCGCCGCCTTGACGGCACGAACGAGATCCTCCGCGAATATGGGCTTTGCGACGACGGGGAAGGCCTGGATTGCGGAGGATTCCGAGCTGACGTCGTCATAGGACGAGAGGATGACGACGGCTGCGCCGCTTTCCTTCACCCGCCGCGCCCGATCGAGGTTGACGGCAGGCATCGGGGCGCTGTCGAACAGGACGACGTCGAAATGACCTTCACCAAGCTGTTGTTCCAGGCGGGCAAGCGGCACGATGGTCACGGTGCACTCCAGGGCGTCGACAAGAATCTGTTCGACTTCCATCGCGATCAGGTACTGGTTCTCCGCAACGAGAACGCGCAGCGACGGGTTGGTCATGGCTGTTCCTTTTTTGCCAAAGCGCCTTATCGGCCCTTTGGTGAAGGAGGTCATTTAAATAAGACATGCCCGGCCGGGCGGTCGCCGGTATTCCTCCGGCGCTGAAACAAGGGAACAGTGCATGGCCATCGACTCTCGTAAGAACCCGGTTCGTGTCAGCTGTTTCGAATGCCCTTTGCGCCAGAAGAAGCACTTTCGTCCGTTCACCGGCGAGGAACTCGACTTCGTATCGCATTTCAAGCGCGGCGACCTCAACGCCGACGCGGGCGCGACCGTGATCGTCGAAGGCTCCCATAGCGCCCATCTTTATACACTACTGGAAGGTTGGGGGTTCCGCTACAAGATCCTCGAAGACGGTCGCCGGCAGATCCTCAACTATGTCGTGCCGGGCGACATGGTCGGGCTGCAGGGGGCGGTGATGGCCGAGATGCAGCATTCCGTCGAGGCGCTGACGCCGGTCACGCTGTGCGTCTTCGAGCGAAGCCGCCTGTTCAACCTGTTCGAGAAGCATGCGGGGCTGGCCTTCGACCTGACCTGGCTGGCGGCGCGGGAGGAGAGCATTCTCGACGAGCACCTGCTCAGCGTCGGCCGGCGTACGGCCACCGAGCGGGCCGCCTATCTGCTGGCCTTCCTGTTCGAGCGTGGGCGCAATGCCGGTCTGCTCGACGAGGAGCGCCGCCATGTGCCGGTAACCCAGATGCACGTCGCTGATACGCTGGGCCTGTCGATCGTCCATACCAACAAGACGCTGCGCAAGCTGGCCGAGCGCGGGCTGATCCAATGGCTCGACCGGGGCTGCGAGGTCCTCGACCCCGAGGGGCTGCAGTCGGTGGCGAACTGGAATCCCGGTACGCCGCAACTGCGGCCCCTCATCTGAAGCCTTCCTTTGCCGGTTCTCCTCCGGCGAGACAAAATTCCGGCCATAAAAAAACCGTCGGCGGTAAGGCCGACGGTCTCTTCTGCCGTCCGGTGCTTCCGGTCAGGCGACCACGAGCACGCCGGCAAACAGGGCGATGATGAAGATCACCAGCACGATGAAGATCAGAATTTTCGCAATTCCCGCCGAGGCGCCGGCAACGCCGCGAAAGCCGAGGAGGCTGGCGACGGCGGCAATCGCCAGGAAGATCAGAATTCATTGCAGCATGATGCTCTCCATTCTTTTTTTGCCGCAGATTGAACCTTCGAGAGGCGAATTTGTTCCGTCCGGACCGGAGGCGTCGGGAGAGCCAATCGCCGCAGGAAGCGGCAGTTGTGGATTATTCGTTGACTGAGCCGTATCATCCGCGCGAAACCCTCACATGAGGGGGAAAGTGGGCTGGACATGATTGTCGCATTCTGCTCGTTTTCACGCCGAAATTGTTCGACTTTAGCCTAATGCGAGATGGGAGACGGGTTTGAAGATCGGTTCGCCACGGGAGTTGTTTGCGGGGGAGGCACGCGTCGCGATGACCCCCGACAGCGCGCTTCAGCTGAAAAAGCTGGGCTATGACTGCATCATCGAAGGCGGAGCCGGCAAGGCTGCCGGCTTTTCCGACGACGCCTACCGCGCCGTCGGTGTCGAGGTGGTCGAGGGCGCCGAGGCGCTCTATGCCAGCGCCGACGTGATCGCCAAGGTGCGTCCGCCGGAGACGGTGGAAGTGGAGCGTCTGTCTTCGGACAAGACGCTGATTTCCTTCTTCTACCCGGCCCAGAACAAGGAGCTTCTGGAACGCGCCCGGGACAAGGGCGCCAATGTCATCGCCATGGACATGGTGCCGCGTATTTCCCGCGCCCAGAAGATGGACGCGCTGTCGTCGATGGCTAATATCGCCGGTTATCGCGCCGTGATCGAGGCCGGCAATAATTTCGGCCGCTTCTTCACCGGCCAGGTGACGGCCGCCGGCAAGGTTCCGCCGGCCAAGGTGTTGGTCATCGGCGCCGGCGTCGCCGGTCTTGCCGCGATCGGCACGGCGACCTCGCTCGGCGCCATCACCTACGCCTTCGACGTGCGTCCCGAGGTGGCCGAGCAGATCGAATCGATGGGCGCCCAGTTCGTCTATCTCGAGTTCGAAGCGACCCAGGACGGGGCGGCGACTGGTGGTTATGCGGCCCCTTCCTCGCCGGAATTCCGCGAGAAGCAGCTGGCCAAGTTCCGCGAACTCGCGCCCGAGATCGATATCGTCATCACCACGGCGCTGATCCCCGGCCGCGACGCGCCGAAGCTCTGGCTCGCCGACATGGTGGCTTCGATGAAGCCGGGCTCGGTGGTCATCGACCTTGCCGCCGAACGCGGCGGCAATTGCGACCTGACCGTGCCGGACCAGAAAATCGTCTCGGAGAACGGCGTGACGATCGTCGGCTATACCGACTTCCCGAGCCGCATGGCGGCCCAGGCCTCGACGCTCTACTCGACCAATATCCGCCACATGATGACGGACCTCACGCCGGCCAAGGACGGCATGATCGTCCACAACATGGAAGACGACGTCATCCGCGGCGCGACCGTTGCCAAGGACGGCGAGATCACCTATCCGCCACCGCCGCCGAAGATCCAGGCGATCGCCGCGGCCAAGCCGAAGGAAAAGGTCAAGGAGCTGACGCCGGAGGAGAAGCGGGCCAAGGAGGTCGCCGCCTTCAAGGTGCAGACCCGCAACCAGGTCGGCCTCTTGGTGATCGGCGGACTGCTGATGGCGCTGGTCGGCGCCTATGCGCCGTCCGAGTTCATGGCGCATCTGATCGTCTTCGTGCTCGCCTGCTTCATCGGCTTCTCGGTGATCTGGAATGTCAGCCACTCGCTGCACACGCCGCTGATGGCGGTGACGAACGCCATTTCCGGCATCGTCATCATCGGTGCCCTGCTGCAGGTCGGGTCCGGCAACTGGCTCATCGTCATCCTGGCCGCGCTTTCGGTGCTGATCGCCACGATCAACATCGTCGGCGGCTTCCTCGTCACCCGGCGCATGCTCGCCATGTTCCAGAAGTCTTGAGGGGGATAGGGTCATGACGATCGGTATCGTTTCCGCCGCCTATATCGCTGCGGCCGTTCTATTCATCCTCTCGCTCGGCGGACTTTCCGGCCAGGAAAGCGCCAAGCGCGCCGTCTGGTACGGCATTGTCGGCATGGGGCTTGCCGTCGCTGCCACCGTCTTCGGACCGGATGTCGGCAACTGGTTCGTCATCCTGGTGATGATCGCCGGCGGCTCCGTGCTCGGCTATTACGTCGCCTCGCGCGTGCAGATGACCGAGATGCCGCAGCTGGTTGCGGCGCTCCACTCCTTCGTCGGCCTTGCCGCCGTGTTCATCGGCTACAATGCCGAGCTCGAACTCGGCCGGGTTGCCGGCATGGACGAGGCGGCGCGCCATGCGCTCACCGGCTTTGCCGCCGTTCTGGCGCACAAGCTGGCCGATCCGAGCGGTGCTCTGGTCGCCATCCTCAAGGTCGAGGTCTTCCTTGGCGTGTTCATCGGCGCGGTCACCTTCACCGGCTCCGTCGTCGCCTTCGGCAAGCTGGCCGGCAAGGTCGACGGCAAGGCGAAGAAGCTGCCGGGCGGGCACATGCTCAATGCCAGTGCGGCGATCGCCTCGCTGATCCTGCTTGTTCTGTATTTCAACGGCGCCGGCATCTGGGCCGTCATCCTGATGACGCTGCTCGCCTTCTTCATCGGCTATCACCTGATCATGGGCATCGGCGGCGCCGACATGCCGGTGGTCGTGTCCATGCTGAACAGCTATTCCGGCTGGGCGGCGGCGGCGATCGGCTTCACGCTCGGCAACGATCTTCTGATCGTCACCGGCGCGCTGGTCGGCTCCTCGGGTGCGATCCTGTCCTACATCATGTGCAAGGCGATGAACCGATCCTTCATCTCGGTCATCCTCGGCGGCTTCGGCACGGTCACGGGTCCCGCGATGGAGATCTCCGGCGAGCAGGTGGCGATCGACGCGGAAAGCGTGGCAGCCGCTCTCAATGAAGCCGACAGCGTCATCATCGTGCCGGGCTACGGCATGGCAGTCGCCCAGGCGCAGCAGGCGGTCTCGGAACTCACCCGCAAGCTGCGGGCTTCCGGCAAGTCCGTGCGCTTCGCCATCCATCCGGTGGCGGGCCGTCTTCCGGGCCACATGAACGTGCTCTTGGCCGAAGCCAAGGTGCCCTATGACATCGTCATGGAAATGGACGAGATCAATGACGACTTCCCCAACACGGACGTTGTCATCGTCATCGGCTCCAACGACATCGTCAATCCGGCGGCGGAGGAAGACCCGAACTCGCCGATCGCCGGCATGCCGGTGTTGCAGGTGTGGAAGGCCAAGCAGGTCTTCGTCTCCAAGCGTGGCCAGGGCACCGGCTATTCCGGCATCGAGAACCCGCTGTTCTACAAGGAGAACACCCGGATGTTCTACGGCGACGCCAAGAAGTCGGTCAGCGAACTGCTGCCGATGATCAAGTAAGATCGCACGCAGGTGTGAATGACAGAGGCCGGGCGGAGACGCCCGGCCTTTTCGTTTGGTCCGCTACCGAGATGCAGGCGGAAACCGATCTCCCCCCTTGTGGGGGAGATGCCCGGCAGGGCAGAGGGGGGCGACTTGCGCCGTGGGTCGGTGGATGCAAGCCCTCGTGCGCTTTGCCTGGCGGATACCCCCCCTCTGTCGGCTCTCGCCGACATCCCCCCTCAAGAGGGGAGATCATCTGTGGCCGGCCTCGGGTGCTGCGGCTGAAGGATCAGAGCCGGGGCGTTACCGCATAGCCGGCACTCAGGACAGCAACGAGGGTGGGCGGCGTCAGGACGGTCACCTCGGTCCGGTCTGGCAAGGTGAATGGCGCGCCATAGCACGCGTGGCTCCACGGATAGGCCTTGCCCTGCCAGTGCAGAAGCGGTGTCTGGGCTGCGGAGTCCGTTGTGAAAAAGCTGCCGTCGGGCAGGACGGCGAGGGTCGCCCGGTAGAGGCGCTTGGTCCTGCCGTCGAGACGTTCCCGGTGGAGAAGCGCGTCGATCTCGCGGGCTGGGACGAACTGGTCGTCGGGGCGGCCCGTGGCGCGGTTGAAGTGGCGCTTGAAGCGGAGGAAATCGGCGCGGCGGCATTCGGCGCAGGGGCGGTGGCCGGCGGCGAAGGCCAAGGCCTCGTCGAGGAAGAAGAGCGGCGTGTAATGGCCTTTCGTGTCGAAGACGACGCGGCGGCCGTTGCGCTCGGCGAGCGTGCAGCAGATCCACGCCTTGCCGACATGATGCCGGCGGATCGTGCCGTCCGGCCCGTGCAGGTCGCCGCGATTGCCCATCAGCGTACCGCGCGCGGGCGTGGCTTCGAGTTGGCCGAAGGGCGTCACCCGGTTGGGGCGGGGAGGGCGACGGGATGCCTGGGCGGTGTCGGGCATGGGATTGGGCCGCTGGATGGGGACGTCACCGGCATCCTAGCACGGCTCAGGCAAAGTGTTCAGCCCGCCGTGGTCCCGGCTTCGGATTGCAGCCGACGCAGCAGGTCGCGCGTGGCGATCACGAGGGTCTCGACGCCCTCATTGGTGTCGCCGTCGCGATAGAGCGAGAAGTTCTGCAGGATCAGGCCGTCGATGCCGATCAGCATGAAGCGGGCGACCGCACTGCCGATGCGCGACTTCTCCTCGGTCATCTCTCCCATGCCGTCGAAGATCAGCTTGCTGTAGAAGTCGATATAGGCGCCGTACTGGCGTGCGGCGAGCCAGTCGGCCCCTTGAGTCCTCAGCGCATAGAGCGTGAGCTCCGTCTGGGCGAGCTGCTTGTTGCGGGTGCGCTGGACATAGCGCCAGCTGGCGCGGATCAGCCCCTCGACGCGATCCAGCGGATCGGCCGGCAGGGGCATTTCCTGGCGGTAGGCGGTATCCATGTCGGCGATCAGGTCGTCGAGCACGGCCAGCAGCAGGTTTTCCTTGCTGTCGAAATAATAGTGCAGCGTCGCCAGTTTTACGCCGGCGCTGGCGGCGATCTTGCGCGTCGTCAGCGCCTCCATGCCGCCGTTCTCCAGCGCCTCCAGCGCACCGCGGATGATGCGGGCGCGGGTCTCGATCCCCTTGCGGGTGGCGCCCGGCGTCTTGCCGGGCGGTGAAATCGATGGGCGGCGTTCTTCGTCCATGGTGTCGTCAGGCTGCCTCGTAGGTGATGCGACCATCGCAGATTGTGAATTTGGGGGCCAGGGCGGCGATGTCCTCGGGTGCGCAGGCTTCGATGTCGCCGGAGAGCACGACCACGTCGGCGAGGTATCCCGGCTTCAGGACGCCCTTGCGGTCTTCCATGAACTCTACCCAGGCGCTGGTGCGGGTATAGGCCTTCAGCGTCTCGTCGAGCGTCAGGCGGTGGTCGGGCATGTCGTCCCTCCAGGGCTTCCGGGTCATGGCGTCATGGATGCACGACAGCGGCGGCAGCGGCGAGACCGGCCAGTCGGTGGCAAAGACGATCCGGGCGCCGGCATCGACCAGCGTCTTCCAGGCAAATGCGTAGGGCCAGCGCTCCTCGCCGATATAGGTGAGGTAGGGTTCGAGGGGAAGCCCGGCCGAGCCCGGCGGGTGGGTGGGCTGCATCGAGGCGATCGTGCCGAGTTCGGCAAAGCGGGGAATGTCGTCTGGGTGGACCACCTCGATATGTTCGACGCGGTTGCGGCTGTCGCGTTTGCCATTGGCCTTGATCGCCGCCTCGTAGCCGTCGAGCACCATGCGCACCGCGCCGTCGCCGATGGCATGGACCGCAACCGGCAGGCCGAGGCGGTCGGCCTCGACGGCGACCTGGTTGAAGTGCTCGGCGGAGAACAGCGGCTCGCCCTTCCAGCCGGGCTTGTGGGCGTAGTCGTCGACGAAGACGGCGGTCTCGCCTTCGGTCACGCCGTCCATGAATACCTTGACGAAGTTGCAGCGCAGCTTGTCGGTGTTGAAACGGTCCCGCCAGGCGGCGGCCTTTTCCTCAAGATCGGTGAGCGGCATGAAGTTCTTCATGTGGAAGGGCATGCGCACGCGGGCGGGCAGGCCCTCAGTATCCTCGATCTCTTTCAGCAGTTCCAGCTGATAGAGATTTCCGTCCATGTTCTGGAACGAGGTGATGCCGAGCGAGGCGCAGTAGGCGAGGCCCTGCTTGAGGACGGCGATATCGCCGGCGCGCTCGGCGGCCGTCACGGTCTCCGGTTCGCCGCCGGTGCCGACGCCCAGCCCTTCGCGGCCGCCGGTCGCGCTCATGATGGCAACCGGCCGCATGGCATTGGACTCGCGCAATTCGCCATTGGCCAATCCGTCGTCGCCCATGACAATCTCATTGCCGACTCCGACATCGCGGCCATGCAGGATGCCGGCCTTTTCCAGCGCGATCGTGTTGGCCCAGGCGGTGTGGCGATCGGGCGCGACCATCATGAAGGGACGGTCGGGGATGATGCGGTCGAGATGGTAGCGGGTGACGCGCTCCTCTTCGGAGAGCACCGTGTAGTCGACCGACTGGCCGACCAGAAGCTCGAGATGCGGATTGGCTGCGGCATAGGCCGTGATCGCAGCGCTGAGATCATCGAAGCCCTTGACGCCGAACAGTGACAGTTCGTTGAGCGCGACGGAGCCGCCGAAGATGTGCATGTGGGCTTCGTTGAAGCCCGGCATGACCGTGGCGCCACCGGCATCGATGATGCGGGTCGAGGGTGTCGCCAGCGCTGCGATCTCGGCCTCGCTGCCGACGGCTGCGATCCGGTTGCCGGCAATCGCCACGGCCTGCGCCTGAGGCGCATCGTCGTCCATGCTGAGCACGCGAGCATTGCGAATGATGATGTCCATGGTCGTTCGTCCGTCTTGCTGGGTGTCTTCGACACGCTTGGGGCAGGGCGAAGCCTTCGCCCATCGGTTCGGGGTTCTGGCGCGGAAGCGGCTGTCGCGTTCCCGCGCCGAGGCTCAGCCCTCAGGCTGCCTGATGGGTGATGCGGCCGTCGCAGATGGTGACGGCGGTGCGGACCGTATCCATGATCTGGTCCGGCGCGACATGCTCGATGTCGTGCGACAGGACGACGATGTCGGCGAGGAAGCCGGGCTTCAGCTTGCCCTTGCGGTCTTCCATGAACTCGACCCAGGCGCCGATCGCGGTGTAGGCCTCAAGCGATTCCATGAGCGTGAAGCGCTGGTCGGGAAGGCCGTCCTTCCACGGCTTGCGGGTCAGCGCATCCTGGATGCACTGGAAGGGCGAAACCGGCGAGACCGGCCAATCGGAGGCGAAGACGACAGGGGCGCCGGCCTCCTTCATCGTGCGCCAGGCATAGGCATATTCCCAGCGATCCTCGCCGATGCGGGCGTCGGTCGGCTCCAGCGGGAAACAGGTGCCGCCGGGAACGTGGACCGGCTGCATCGAGGCGACGACGCCGAGTTCCTTGAAGCGCGGAATGTCGGCCGGGTCGATGATCTCGATGTGCTCGATGCGGTGGCGGAGATCTCGTCTGCCGTTCGCCTTGACCGCCGCCTCGTAGCCGTCGAGCGTCTGGCGGATGGCGGCGCTGCCGATCGCGTGCACGGCGACCTGCAGGCCGAGCGCGTCGGCCTTGGTGGCGATGGCGTTGAAGGCCTCGGTGGAGAACAGGGGCTCGTAGGTGTAGCCCGGGCGATCGCCGTAACCTTCGAGCATGAAGGCGGTCTGGCTGTCGAGCACGCCGTCCATGAAGACCTTGACGAAGTCGCCCCGCACCATGTCGGTGGCAAATTCCGTCTTCCACTTAGCCGCCTTGTCGAGCTCGGCGAGATCCATGAAGTTCTTCATGTGGAAGGGGATTCGGATGCGGCAGGGGAGTTCGCCCGCCTGCTCCAGGTCGTGCATCAGGCGCAGCTGGTAGTGATTGCCGTCAAAATTCTGGATCGAGGTGACGCCCCAGGAGGCGCAATATTCCAGGCCGTTCTTCAGGATCGCCCGGTCCAGCGCGTATTGGTCGGGCGTGACGTTTTCCGGATCCATGCCGGTGACCATGCCGAGTTCCTCGCGGCCGCCGGTCGAGGCAAGGGCTGAGACCGGACCGAAGGCATTGCCTTCGCGCAGTTCGCCGCTGGCCATGCCGTCGTCTCCCATGACGACCTCATTGCCGACCCCGACATCCTTGCCGTGCAGCAGGCCGGCCTTTTCAAGGGCCGCGGTATTGGCCCAGGCGGTGTGATGGTCGGGGGCGAACATCATGAAGGGCCGATCGGGAAGGATCGCGTCGAGGTGGTGGCGGGTGACTGATTCGGTCAGCGAGATGATGGAATAGTCGGCCGAAAAACCCATCAGCAGCGGTTCGTCCGGGTTGGCGGCGGCATAGTCCTGCATGGCTTTCTTCAGCGCCTCGAAGCCCTGGATGCCGTGCAGGTTGAGCTGGCGGAGCGAAACCGAGCCGGGGAAGATGTGCATATGGGCTTCGTTGAAACCCGGCAGGACCGTGGCACCCTTGGCGTCGATCACCTTCGCGGACGGACCGGCCAGCGCCGTGATCGCGTCATTCGAGCCGACGGCGAGGATGCGGTTGCCGGCGACGGCGACGGCCTCGGCGCTGGGAGAAGCCTCGTCCATGGTCAGAACGCGGGCGTTGCGGATGATGAGGTCGGCGGTCTGGGGCATGGTGTCAGTCCTGGATAGGTATGTGCGGCGGTCAGGCGCCAAGGCGGCTGAGGGCGCGGAAGAAGGCGAAATTGTCCTGCTTGAGTTCGTCGTCGAGCGGGTTGGGCTGCGACGAAAGCTTGACGATCACCGTTTCGGTCGACGGGTCGACATAGAGCCACTGGCCATGGATGCCGATGGCGCAGAAGGCACCGTCCGGCTCGCCGGTCTGGTACCACTTGCTGCGGTAGCGGCCGTTCGGCAGCATGGTCGGCTGGCTTGCCGCCCAGGCGGCAGGGTCGCCGGCGGTCTGCATGTCTTCGACCCAGGCGGCGGGCACGACCTGGCGGCCGTTCGCGGTTCCGCCGTCGAGAAGCATCTGGCCGACGCGGGCTAGGTCGCGGGCGGTGACGCAGACGCCGCCGGCCGAACGGGCTGTGCCCGCGCCATCGACGCTGACGAGCGCATGGTTCTTCGCGCCGAGCGGTTTCCACAAGAGGTCCGAGAACAGGTCGGCATAGCGCCGGCCCGAGGCGCGCTCGATCAGGATGCCGAGCAGGTCGGAATTGGGCGAGGCATAGAAGAACGGACCGCCATGCGGGCGGTCGGCCTTCTGCAGGGTCATCAGGAATTCGGTCAGGGTTTCGACCGGAGCGCCGGGTTCGGCCGGGTTCCACAGCGTCGAGCGGCGATAGCGGGCAAAGGCGCCGTCCTTGGTGAGATAGGCCTCGTCGAAGTCGAGGCTGACGCGCATGTCGAGCACGTCGCGGAAGCTGCAATCGCCATAGGCCGAGCCTTTGGCTTCAGGGATCAGGTTGACGACCGGGCAGTCGGGATCGATGACGCCCTGGTCCTGCAGCACGGCGGAGACCAGCGCGGTCAGCGACTTGCTGACGGAAAAGACGATGTGGCGCGCGTTGACATGGGTGTGCGGCGCGTAGTGTTCGGCGACGATCTGGCCGCCCTTCATCAGAACGAAGGCGTCGGTATGGGCATGGTCGAGGAATGCGCGGGCATTGCTGGTGCCGGCAAGCCCGGTCTCCAACGCCGCATCGAGCAGGGGCGAGGTTGTGAGCGCGGTTTCCGGCTCTTCGGCTCCAGCGCGGATCTCGGTGGTCGGCACCATTTCGCGCAGGTTCTGGAACGACCAGCGGCTATAGGGGGCGGTACGCCAGTTGGCGATCGTCACGTCGCGGCGCTCGAAGCCGTGGGTCGTCTTGAATTCGGTGGTCATGGGACGCGGATCCTTGCAACGGGAGAGCCTGAGGGCTCTCCCGTCTTCGTGGCATTGGGATATGGGCCGGTTACTTCTGAATTTCGGTCCAGATCTTGGTGTAGATTTCCTGGACTTCCGGCTTGCAGGCGAGGTTGAACTTGCCGGCGGCCTTGGCCGATTCCGGGATGTTCACTTCCGGGGCGGTCTTCATGTCTTCCGGCATGAAGGCGTCCGAACCCTTGATGCCGTTCGCGTAGCGGGCGAAGGCGGAAATCAGGGCTGCGTTTTCCGGTTCCATGATGAAGTTCAAGAACAGCTTGGCGTTGTCGACGTTCTTGGCGTCCTTGAGGATCGAAGCATTGTCCATCCAGATCGGATAGCCTTCCTTCGGATAGCCATAGACGATGTTCGGGTTGGCCAGACGGCCGCGGAAGGTTGCGCCGTTCCAGTCGACCGAAGCCGCAAGGTCGCCCTTGGTGTATTTCTCGACGGTACCGTAGTCCATCGAGATCCACTTCGGCTTGGCGGCGACCAGCAGGTCGCGGACCTTCTTCAGCACTTCCATGTCGCCGGTGCAGGGTTCGCCGCCGGCATAGGTGACCGCGAGGTGCATGACGTCGGACATTTCCGGTACGACATTGACCTTGCCGACGAGTTCAGCCGGCGGGTCGAGGAAGATGGCAGACGTGTTCGGATCACCGGCATAGACCGACTTGTCGACGGCAACGCCGGTCGTGCCCCACTGCCACGGAACCGAATAGTGACGGCCCGGATCGAACGGAACGTCGACCCACTGCGGATCGATATTCTTGAAGTTCTCCAGCTGGTCCGGACGGGACTCGAGCAGCAGGCCTTCGCCGATGAAGATCGGCATGGCGGATGCCGAGGGAACGACGATGTCGAAGCCGTGGCCGCCCTGGCGGATCTTGGCGAGCGCCGTGTCGTTGGAGTCGTAGTCGGTCAGGGTCACCTTGACCTTGAACTTCTCTTCGAACTTCTTGATCATCTCGGGGTTGGTATAGTTGCCCCAGTTGAAGATGTTCAGTTCACCTTCGGCATGGGCGAACGTCGCCGATGCGATCAGAGCCACCACGCTGGCGGCGAGCTTGAGGGTATGCTTCATGGTTCCCACTCCTGTTTTCTACTCGGTTTTTTCGTTGGATCTGCTGAGGAAGAAGAAGATCGTGACGACCGCCAGCGACAGCAGCAGAAATACTGTCGAGATGGCGTTCATTTCCGGCGTGATGGCGCGACGCAACTGGCCGAGCATGTAGGTCGGGAGGGTATCCTGACCGCCGGATTTCACGAATTCGGTGATCACCACGTCATCGAGCGAGATGACGAAAGCCAGCATCAGGCCGGCGAGGATGCCGGGCCACAGAAGCGGCAGGGTGACATAGCGGAACGCCTTGAACGGGGTCGCGTAGAGATCGGCGGCCGCGCGCTCGAGGGCCAGATCCATGCTTTCGAGGCGGGCGCGGATCGGCAGATAGGCGAAGGGAATGCAGAAGGCGGTATGGGCCATGATCAGGTAGCCGAGACCGGAATAGCCGCTCCAGACCTTGACCCGCGAGAAGAAGATCAACAGCGCCACGGCGGTGACGATTTCCGGCACCATCAGCGGCATGTTGATGAAGGAATATTTGAACGTCAGGCCGCGATAGGGCTCCGTGCGGGTCGTGGCGATGGCCGCGAGCGTTGCGGCCGCCGTTGCGATGACCGCGGCGACGGCGGCGATCTCGACGGAGCGGATCGACGATTCGATCACCTGGCTGTTGTTCCAGGCGGCGGCGAACCAGCGCATCGAGAAGCCTTCCCACCGGGCGATCGATGTGCCCGAGTTGAAGGCATAGACGACCAGCGTGAAGATCGGCACGTAGAGGATGGCGAAGCAGAGCATCGCGATCGCGGCGAAGCCCGGCTGGACGCGGATGTCGAAGCGCTTATGCATGGCCGCCTCCGGTCTTTCCGGCATTCTTGACATAGTAGAGCATGGCCGCCAGCACGATGATGACGAGCGTGATCGACAGCGAGGCGCCGAGCGGCCAGTTGCGGCCCTGGCCGAACTGCAGTTCGATCAGGTTGCCGATCATCAGGTTCTTGCCGCCGCCGAGGATGCGCGGAATGACGTAGGACGACAGCGCCGGGATGAAGACCAGGATCGAGCCGGCGATGATGCCGGGCTTGACCAGGGGGATGATGATCCGGCGCAGGACCTGGAAGCGGGTCGCGTAGAGGTCATAGCCGGCCTCGACCAGTCGGAAGTCGATCTTTTCCATGCTGGCATAGAGCGGAAGCACCATCAGCGGCAGATGCACATAGGCCATGCCGAGAAGGATGGCGAAGTCGGTATAGAGCATCTGGATCGGCGCCGAGATGACGCCGAGCTTCATCAGGATGGTGTTGACCAGGCCTTCGTTGCGGATCATTTCCTGAATGGCGAAGCCGCGGATCAGCATGTTGGTCCAGAACGGGATGGTGATCAGGAACAGCCAGACCTGGCGGTATCGGGCAGGGCGGCTGGCAATGAAATAGGCCGTCGGAAAACCGAAGACCAGCGAGGCGATGGTGGTGGCGACCGCCAGCTTGATCGAGCGCCAGAGGATGCTCACATGGGCGTCGGCGATCGACAGCGTATCGTCGAAAATGTCGCGCTCCATGAACACGCTGAACCAGGCCTGGGTCGAGAACTCCCACTTGACATCGCCGTAGCTACCCGCAGCGAGGAAGGAATAGACCAGGACGATCAGAAGCGGGCCGACGCCGGCCAGCGTGATCAGAATCAGGGCCGGCGTGCTCAGGAGCCAGCGGTTGCGAATGTCCTTGCTTTTTGCCGCGCTCGCGGCTTCGGCTGCGGTGCTCATCCGTCAATCCCTCAGGATCTGCGCGGCCTGCGGGCCGAGGCGGACGGCGACACGCGATCCCTTCACATGGGGGATGCCGCCGGAGCGCGTGTTCTGCTCGCGCACGATGAAGGCATCGCCGCTGTCGAGCTGGACGTGGAAGTGGGTGTCGGTGCCGAAATAGATCGCATCGACCAGTTCACCGTCGAAGCTGCCGGTGCCCGGTTCGCCGAGCGAGGCGTGTTCCGGACGGATGACGATGGTGACCTTGCCGGAGGGACGACCCTCTTCGGGCAATGAGGCTTCGATCACCTCGCCGGAGCCGAGGCGCACGCTGCCGGTCGTTTCGGACAGGTCGAGAATATCGCCCGCCAGGAAATTCGATTCGCCGATGAAGTCGGCGACGAAACGGTCGGAGGGACGCTCGTAGATCTCGTGGGCCGAGCCGACCTGCCGGACTTCGCCATTCGACATGACCGCGATGCGGTCCGACATGGTGAGCGCTTCTTCCTGGTCGTGGGTGACGAAGATGAAGGTGATGCCGGTCTCGGCCTGTACGCGCTTCAGTTCGATCTGCATTTCCTTGCGCAGCTTGTAGTCGAGGGCCGACAGCGGCTCGTCGAGCAGCAGGACCTTCGGCTTGGGTGCAAGGGCGCGGGCGAGCGCCACGCGCTGCTGCTGGCCGCCGGAGATCTGGCTGACCTGGCGGTCCTTCATGGCCTCCATGTGGACGAGCGCCAGCATCTCGTCGACGCGGGCCTTGATCTCGGCTGCGGGCTTGCCGAGCATCTTCAGGCCGAAGCCGATGTTTTCGGCCACCGTCATGTGGGGGAACAGCGCGTAGGACTGGAAGACGGTGTTGACCGGGCGCTTGAACGGCGGCAGCGGCGCGATGTCCTGGCCGTGCAGCAGGATTTCGCCGCTCGTCGGGAAGTCAAAGCCGGCGATCAGCCGAAGAAGCGTGGTCTTGCCGCAGCCCGAAGGTCCGAGCAGCGTGAAGAATTCGTTTTCCCGGATGGTCAGAAACACTCTGTCCAGCGCGGTTACCTGGGCATTGCCGTAGCCGTAGACTCGGCTCACACCCCGGATTTCGATTGCGGCCTCTTTCGATATCGAACTCAAGAAATATCCCCAGTTTCAAATGGATCTTTTTCGGCAACATTCCCGTCCCGGCGTCGTCGACCTGAGGTCGCGTCCGGTAGGCTCGTCTGACCATGGCGACGCAATAAGCGTGCCATGCACTGCAAAGTGAATAATTCCTCCGCGTCTGTCCAATTCGTGGCACGAAATGCCCCGAACCGACGACAAATGCGCTGTCTCAGGCATCGTCAATCCTCCCGAGGCTCCTCCAAGCCCCATCCCGCCGGGAGCGGAATTTCTGCATGTTGCCGCAAATTTGGTCGGTTGACCATTTTTATTTCGCCAGTCGGAGCAAAAATTGAGCGCCCCTGGTTTTTTCCTCCGGTGGCCGCCATTTGCCGCCGCGGCAAATGCAGTGAAATTGACGGGAATGGGCCGGCATCGACTCTACCGATCCGTGCATCACTTTGTAACTTCACAATTTTTTTTGGCTTGAACCGGCCGGCGATTTAGTTCTACGTTAGTTCAACAAGCGTTTTCGGCCTCTGTCTTCTCGACGTCGGACAGGGCCGCTTCGTCGACTTGGTTTCTTTCAATCTGGCTATCAGACGGCAGGAATTTCTTTTCATGGAACGGGTATTCGACGGTCACAACGACGTCTTGCTGAGGCTCTGGCGCGGGCGGGCGAACGGGTCGGACCCCGTCGCCGAGTTCGTCAACGGCACGAGCGAAGGGCACATCGACGGCCCCCGGGCCAAGGCCGGTGGCCTGGCAGGTGGTCTCTGCGCCATCTTCATTCCGTCGCCCGGCGAGTTCGCGCTGAAGGAGCCTGATGCCAACGGCCATTATGCAACGCCGCTCGAGGCGCCGCTGACGCGCCCGCCGTCGCTCGACATTGCACTGGATATGGCATCGATCGCCCTCAGGCTCGACCGGGCCGGCGCGTGGCGGCTCTGCCGCTCGACCGCGGAAATCCGTAAGGCCATGGACGACGGCGTGTTCGCCGCGGTCATGCACATGGAAGGCTGCGAGGCGATCGACGAGGATCTCGACGCTTTGGAAACCTTCTACGCGGCGGGCCTGCGTTCGCTCGGGCCGGTCTGGAGCCGCAACAACATTTTCGGCCATGGCGTGCCGTTTGCCTATCCAATGTCGCCGGACACCGGCCCGGGGCTGACCGCCGCGGGTTTCGAACTGGTGAAAACCTGCAACCGGCTCGGCATTCTGGTCGACCTCGCCCATATCACCGAACAGGGCTTCTGGGATGTGGCGAAGACCAGCGATCAGCCGCTCGTCGCCAGCCATTCCAACGTGCATTCGCTGACCCCCGTGGCGCGCAACCTCACGGACAAACAGTTCGACGCGATCAAGGAGAGCCGCGGCCTGGTGGGCCTCAACTATGCCGTCACCATGCTGCGTGACGATGCACGGGACGACGCGGCAACTCCGCTCAGCGACATGGTCCGCCACGTGGACTACATGGTGGAGCGTATGGGGATCGACTGCGTGGCGCTCGGTTCGGACTTCGACGGCGCGACGATTCCGGCCGAGATCGCCGACGCGAGCGGCAACCAGAATCTGGTTGCGGCCCTCAGGGGTGCCGGATACGCTGATCAAGACCTTGCGAAAATATGCCGGGAAAACTGGCTGAGAGTTCTGGCATCCGCCTGGCACGAATAGCCCGCGGACGTTCTGGAAAAACAAACCTTAAGCAAACAGGGGAACGAAGAAGATGATGCACTCATTGAACAAGAAGATGCGCCTGCTGACCAGCAGTGCGGCCATGGCGCTGCTGCTGGCAGCCGCCCCGCAGGCCTTTGCCGCGACGCCGGCCGACACGCTGGTCGAGGGCTTTGCCTTCGACGACATCATCTCGCTCGATCCGGGCGAGGCCTTCGAGCTGTCGACCGCCGAAATCACCGCCAACACCTATAGCAAGCTGGTCGGCCTCGACCCGTCCGACACCTCGAAGGTCGTCGGCGAACTGGCCGAAAGCTGGACGATTTCCGACGACGGCATGACCTATACCTTCAAGCTGAAGTCCGGCCTGAAGTTCGCCTCCGGCAATCCGATCACCGCCGAAGATGTGGCCTACTCCTTCGAGCGTGCCGTCAAGCTCGACAAGTCGCCGGCCTTCCTGCTGACCCAGTTCGGTCTCTCCGGCGACAACGTCGCGGAAAAGGCCAAGGCTGCCGATGAAGGCACCTTCGTCTTGACCGTCGACAAGGCGTATGCGCCGACCTTCGTGCTCAACGTGCTGACCTCGACGGTCGCTTCCGTCGTCGACAAGAAGCTCGTCTCCGAGAACGTCAAGCCGGTCACCCCGACCGCCGAATACAAGTACGACAACGACTTCGGCAACGAATTCCTGAAGACCGGCTATGCCGGTTCGGGCCCGTTCAAGATCCGCGAATGGCGCGCCAATGAAGTGGTCGTGCTGGAGCGCAACGACAACTACTTCGGCGAAAAGGCCAAGCTCGCCCGCGTCATCTATCGCCACATGAAGGAAAGCTCCGGCCAGCGCCTGGCGCTCGAGAACGGCGACATCGACGTCGCGCGTAACCTCGAGCCGGGTGACATTGAAGCCGTTTCCAAGAAGGAAGGCGTGGCCACCACGTCGGCTCCGAAGGGCACGCTCTACTACTTCAGCCTCAACCAGAAGAACCCGAACCTGGCCAAGCCGGAAGTCATCGAGGCCTTCAAGTATCTCGTCGACTATGACGCGATCGGCGAGACCCTGATCAAGGGCATCGGCACCATTCACCAGACCTTCCTGCCGTCCGGCCAGCTCGGCGCGCTCGACGACACGCCCTACACGTTCGACGTCGCCAAGGCCAAGGAACTGCTGGCCAAGGCCGGCCTTGCCGACGGCTTCACCGTCACCATGGACGTGCGCAACACCCAGCCGGTCACCGGCATTGCCGAAAACGTCCAGCAGACGCTCGCCCAGGCCGGCATCAAGCTGGAAATCATTCCCGGCGACGGCAAGCAGACGCTGACCAAGTATCGTGCCCGCCAGCACGACATCTACATCGGCCAGTGGGGCTCGGACTATTTCGACCCGAACTCCAATGCCGAAACCTTCACCTTCAACCCGGACAATTCGGACGAAGGCAAGAACAAGACGCTGGCATGGCGCAATTCCTGGGATCCGAAGGAACTGTCGACCAAGACGCAGGCCGCTCTGCTCGAAAAGGATTCGGCCGCACGCGCCGCGATCTATGAAGACCTGCAGAAGCAGGTTCTCGCCGCAGGTCCGTTCGTCGTCGTCTTCCAGCAGACCGAAGTCGCGGGTTACTCGGCCAAGGTGAAGGACTTCAAGCTCGGCCCGAGCTTCGATACCAACTTCGTCTACACAGTTTCCAAGGACTGAGGCCCTTGGCCCTTCTCGAGACAAAAACCGAGGCGCGGCGCTCCGGCGCCGGCGCCTCGGCATTCGCCATGTCGTTGCTACGGTTCCTCGTGACCGTAGTGACGACCTATCTCGGCCTTCTGGCCGTGACCTTCTTCATCGGTCGCGTCGTGCCGATCGATCCGGCCCTGGCGATCGTCGGCGATCGGGCGCCGATGCATGTCGTGGAGCGCGTGCGTGAAGAGCTTGGCCTCAACCTGCCGCTCTACCAGCAGTTCTTCATCTATATCCGCCAGGCGCTGACCGGCGACTTCGGCACCTCGGTACTGACCACCAATCCGGTGATGACCGACATCCGCCGGGTGTTTCCCGCGACGATCGAGCTTGCCACCGTCGGCACGCTGATCGGCGCGTTCCTCGGCGTGCCGCTCGGCGTGCTTGCCGCCGTCAAGCGCGGCTCGATCGCCGACCAGATCGTCCGGGTGATCGGCTTGATCGGCTATTCCGTGCCGATCTTCTGGCTCGGCCTTCTCGCCCTCGTGTTCTTCTATGCGAAGCTCAACTGGGTCGCCTATCCGGGACGCGTCGACATCCTCTACGAATATTCGTTCACGCCGGTGACCGGGTTCTTCCTGCTCGATGCCGCCTGGCAAAGGCAGTGGGACGTGCTGTGGGATCTGTTCCGCCACATCATCTTGCCCGGCGCGCTGCTCGGCTATTTCTCGCTCGCCTATATCAGCCGGATGACACGCTCCTTCATGCTGAACGAGCTTAGCCAGGAATATATCGTCGCCGCCCGTGCCAAGGGTCTTTCCGAGACTCGGATCATCTGGTTCCATGCGCTGCGAAACGCCGCCGTGCCGCTGATCACCGTGATCGCGCTCTCCTATGCCGGCCTGCTCGAAGGCTCGGTGCTGACCGAGACGATCTTCTCCTGGCCGGGCCTTGGCCTCTACATCACCAATTCGCTGCAGAATGCCGACATGAACGCCGTGCTCGGCGGCACGATGATCATCGGCGCCGTGTTCATTGCGATCAATCTCTTCTCGGACATCCTGTACCGGACGCTCGACCCGAGGACGCGCAGCCGATGAGCGAGACCCAAATGCAATCCACCCAAAGCCTGCGCGACTGGCTGCTCTCGGACCGGCCGCAATCGCGCCGCCAGGCCCGTCTCGGCCGCCTCTACATCATCTGGCAGCGGTTCTCCGAGAACCGGCTGGCCGTGCTCGGCCTGCTGATCCTGATCGGCCTGCTGTTCGTCGCGGCCTTTGCCGATGTGCTCGCCCCACACTCTCCGGTGCAGGGGGACCTGCGCAATTCCCGGCTTCTGCCGCCGGGCACGGCCGGTTTTCTGCTCGGCACCGACGACCAGGGCCGCGACATCCTTTCGCGCCTGATCCACGGTTCGAGGCTCACCCTGTTCGTCATCTTCCTGGTGGCGATCATCGCAGCCCCGATCGGCCTGATCGTCGGCACGGTGTCCGGTTATGCCGGGGGCTGGGTCGATGCCGTGCTGATGCGCATCACCGACATCTTTCTCGCCTTCCCGAAGCTCGTCCTGGCGCTGGCGCTGGTGGCGGCTCTGGGCCCGGGCATCGAGAACGCGGTCCTTGCCATCGCCATCACCTCGTGGCCGCCTTATGCGCGTATCGCACGCGCCGAGACGCTGACCTTCCGCAATTCGGACTTCATCGCCGCGGTCAAGCTGATGGGCGCCTCGCCGCTGCGCATCGTCGTTTCCCATATCATGCCGCTGTGCATGTCGTCGCTGATCGTGCGCGTCACGCTCGACATGGCGGGCATCATCCTCACGGCCGCCGGCCTCGGCTTCCTCGGTCTGGGTGCCCAGCCGCCTCTGCCGGAATGGGGTGCGATGATCGCGTCGGGCCGCCGCTTCATTCTCGACCAATGGTGGGTCGCGGCCATGCCGGGCTTTGCCATCCTGATCGTCTCGCTCGGCTTCAACCTTCTGGGCGACGGCCTGCGCGACGCGCTCGATCCGAAGGAGGCCGGCCAATGACGCCACTCCTCACCGTTCAAAACCTGAAAGTGAGCTTCCCGACCCGCACCGGGCTGATCGAGGCCGTGCGCGGCGTCAATTTCACGCTCGGCAAGGAGCGGCTCGGCATCGTCGGCGAGAGCGGCTCTGGCAAGTCGCAGACCGGCCGCGCCATCATGGGGCTGACGCCTGGCCATGCACGGATCACTGCCGACACGCTGGCCTTCGGCGACACGAACCTTCTGTCGATTTCGGCGCGGGAACGGCGTTCGCTGCGCGGCAAGAGGATCGCCATGATCCTGCAGGACCCGAAATATTCGCTGAACCCGGTCATGCCGATCGGCCGGCAGATCATGGAAACGCTGCAGACCCACGAACGGCTCTCCAATGCCGAGACCCGGGCGCGGGCGCTTGCCATGCTGGAGGCGGTGCAGATCAGCGATCCGGAGCGCGTCTTCGATCTCTACCCGCACGAGGTTTCGGGCGGCATGGGCCAGCGCGTGATGATTGCCATGATGCTGGTCTGTGGTCCCGAACTGCTGATCGCCGACGAGCCGACTTCCGCGCTCGACGTCACGGTGCAGCTCGAAGTGCTGGGGATTCTCGACAAGCTGGTTTCCGAGCGCGGCATGGGGCTGATCTTCATCAGCCACGACCTGCGGCTCGTCTCGTCCTTCTGCGACCGGGTGCTGGTCATGTATGCCGGGCGAGTGGTCGAGGAACTGCCGGCCTCGCGGCTTTCGGAGGCGAAGCATCCCTATACGCGCGGCCTGCTGAACTGTCTGCCGCAGATCAATTCCGACCGCCATCCCTTGCCCGTCCTCGAACGCCAGGCGGAGTGGGCGCTATGACCGTACCTGCACTTTCCATTCGCGACATGCTGGTCAGCTTCAACGGTTTTCGGGCGCTGGACGAGGTCAGCCTGGACATTGCCGAGGGCGAGTCCTTCGGCATCGTCGGGGAATCCGGATCCGGCAAGTCGACGCTGCTCAGGGCGGTGGCCGGCCTCAACCGTTTCGACAGCGGCACGCTGACCGTCAACGGCCGCAGCTTCACCGGCCACAAGCGCGACCATGAGTTCTATCGCACCGTGCAAATGGTGTTCCAGGATCCCTACGGCTCGCTGCATCCGCGCCAGACGGTCGACCGCCTGCTGCTCGAACCATTGGCCATTCACGGCTTCACCGACACCGAGACGCGGATCGCCCGCGCGCTCGACGAGGTGGGGCTTGGGACCGGCTTTCGTTTCCGCTTCTCGCACCAGCTGTCCGGCGGCCAGCGACAGCGCATCGCCATTGCCCGGGCGCTGATCGTCGAGCCGAAGATCCTGCTGCTCGACGAGCCGACCTCGGCGCTCGATGCGTCGATCCAGGCGGAAATTCTCAACCTGCTCGAACAGGCGCGCAAGGACCGCGGCCTCACCTTCGTGATGGTGAGCCACGACCTGGCGGTGATCAGCCATATGTGCGAGCGGCTTGCCGTGATGAAGACCGGCAAGGTGGTCGAGGCGCTCGATGTCGCGCAGCTGCGCTCCAGGGAGTTCTCCACCGACTATACCCGCCAGCTCATGGTGGCGAGCGAGGGCTTCGTGCGGGAAGCCTGAGCGATCAGGCGACCCGGTGCCCCTCGCGCCAGACGGCTTTGAGGAACGGATGGCCGTCGTGCACACCGACGCGGATGAGATCCGCGCGCTTGTCCGTGGCGATCTCGCCGCGGTCGGAAAGACCGGCGGCCTCGGCCGGCGCCTTCGTCACCAGACGTACGGCATCCGGCAGCGCGTAGGCGAGCGCCGGATCGTTTGCGATCAGGAAGGCGGCGTCGAGCATGGAGCGCGGCACGTAGTCCGAGGCGAGGATGTCGATCAGCCCTTCCTCCAGCAGTTCGCGCACCGCGACATTGCCGGACTGCGAACCGCCGCGCACGATGTTGGGTGCACCGCCGACGATCAGCATGGAACGGGCGCGCGCCTCGCGGGCCGCTTCCAGCGTGCAGGGGAATTCCGAGATCGCCACGCCCTCGTCAGCCGCGAGGTCGACATGCTCAATATCCGTGTCGTCATGGCTCAAGAGCGGCAGGCCGCGGGCGCGGGCGAGCGCCACGACCTCGGGGCGCACGGTGCGGCCGATGTCCGATTTTTCGGCCACCATCTGGGCGATGCGGTCGCGGATGACCGCTTCGCTCTCGCCGCCTGCCTTCTGCAGGCGGTTGACGTATTGGGCGATGTCGCGGCTCTGGCGGATGCCGGGCAGATGCTCCATCACCGAGACGACGCGCACCAGCGGCCGGTTGATATGGGCGGCGGTCAGTTCCGGCGTGCGCGGATCGACGACTTCGCAGCGCAGGTGAATGAAATGTTCGGCGCGCAGCATGCCGGCGGCCTGGGCGCGCTCCAGCACGTCGATCATCGGGCCGAGGATTTCCGCCCGTTCGCTGTCTTCCGAGGAAACCCCGACGCAGAGGCTGTCGAAGACGGTGGTGACGCCGCCGCCGATGATCTGGGCGTCGTGGGACAGCGCCGCGCGCATATAGTCCCAGCGGACATGCGGACGGGGATAGACGTGTTTTTCGAAGTGGTCGGTGTGAATGTCGACGAGGCCGGGCAGCAGATAATCGCCGCCGAAGTCCAGCGCACCCGCCACCTGCGATCCGGCTTCGACGGAAACGATCTGGCCATCCTCGACCACGACTGTGCCATGGACGATGTCATCGGCCAGCACGATCCGCGCATTGCCGATGACGAGCGGGGTCTTTTCGCCCGATCCGCGGCTCTCAGAAATGGCATTCATCAGCATCGTCCGAACTTCCTTCTGCATGCGGGCGGAGCGGCGGCGGTCCGCCGACTCGCGGGCACCTGTTCGAGGACCGTGCTTAGACGCGCTCCGTGAAGGTTCTGTGTCGGATCTGCACTGCTCAGGCGACCGTGTGGAAGCCCCCGTCGGCATAGATCACCGAACCGGTCATCGGCACGCCGGCGTCGCTGGCGAGAAAGGCGGCGATCTGGCCGATCTCCTCAATGCCGACGAGGCGATGGGCGGGCGTGCGTTCCCGCACCTTGTCGAGCAGTGCATCGAAACGGTCGATGCCCGAGGCGGCGCGGGTCTTCACCGGGCCGGCCGAGATCGCATAAGCGCGGATCCGGCTCTCGGCGAGGTCGGCGGCGAGATAGCGCACGCTCGATTCCAGCGCGGCCTTGACCGGTCCCATCATGTTGTAGTTCTCGACCACCCGGTCGGCGCCGTAGAAGCTGACGGTCATGAGGCTGCCGCCATCCTTCATCAGCGGAACGGCGAGTTTGGCCATGCGGATGAAGGAGTGGCAGGAGACATCCATCGCCATGGCGAAGCCTTCGGCCGAGCAGTTGACGACGCTGGTGTGCAGATCCTCGCGCGGGGCAAAGGCGATGGAATGCAGGACGAAGTCGAGCTTGCCCCATTCGCGTTCGATCCGTTCGAACACCGCTTCCATCTGGCCGGGAATGCGCACATCGAGCGGGACGAACAGGGTGGCGCCGAGCTTATCGGCGACGGGCCGGACGAAGGGTTCGGCCTTCTCGTTGAGATAGGTGACGGCAAGCTCGGCACCGGCGGCGCGAAAGGCCTCGGCGCAGCCGGCGGCGATGCTCATCTCGTTGGCGATGCCGACCACCAGGCCGCGTTTTCCTGCAAGGTTCGTCAAGGACATGCGTTCATTGCTCCTGCTGAAGGACCGACAGCGCTTCGTCCGCGATCACCTGTTCCTCGTCGGTCTCGATGACCATGACCCGCACGCTTGAGCTGGTGGTCGAAATGGTCGGGGCATTGGCGGCGTTGGCGCTCTCGTCCAGTTCGACGCCGAGAAAGGCGAGGCGTTCGCACACGGCGCGGCGGACCGGCGGCTGGTTCTCGCCAATGCCGGCGGTGAAGACCAGGGTATCGAGCCCGCCGATGGTGGCCGAAAGCCTGGCGATCTCGCCGGCGATGCGGAAGGTAAACACGTCGATCGCTTCGGCGGCCTCCGCGGCGCTGCTTTCGAGCAGGGCACGGCTGTCGGCGCTGATGCCGGAGAGGCCGATCAGACCCGATTTATGGTAGACGATGTCTTCGACCTCTTCGCGCGTCAGGCCCAGGCGCGCCATGAAGTGAAAGATCACGCCCGGATCGAGCGCGCCGGAGCGGGTCGCCATGGGGATGCCGTCGATGGTCGAGAAGCCCATGGAACTGTCGCGGCTCAAGCCGTCCTTGATCGCGCAGATGCTGGCGCCGCTGCCGAGATGGGCGACGACGGTTCGCGCCTTGCCGAGATCGGGGCCGATCTTCGCCAAGGCCCCGGCGATGTACTTGTAGGACAGACCGTGGAAGCCGTAGCGCTTGATGCCCTGGTCGAAATATTGGCGCGGAATGGCGAAGCGCTGCACGGTCGCAGACTGGGTGCGGTGGAAGGCGGTGTCGAAGGAGGCAGTCTGCGGCAGATGCTGCTTCAGGTGGCGGATCGCCTCGATCAGCCGCAGGTTCTGCGGCTGGTGCAGCGGCGCGAGCGGTGTCAGCGCGGCGATGTCGGAAAGTGCGGCATCATCGATCAGCACCGGGCCGGCAAAGACGTCGCCGCCATGCACGACGCGGTGGCCGACCGCGGTCACGGCATCAATGTCGAAATGGTCGGCGAGCCAGCCGAAGGTTTCGTCCAGCACCTCATGCAGCACATCGCCGCCCTCGGCCTCGAGCGGTACGTCGAACACTTCAGGTCCTTCGACCAGATGGAAGGTGAGCGGCTTGTGGCGGAAATCGATCATGCCCTTGCCGATGCGCCGCGCCCTGCCGTCCTCGCGCAGGAAGAGACCGATCTTCACCGTCGAGGAGCCGGCATTGAAGGTGAGGAGCAGCTTTTCCTTCATTGGGCCGGCAGCCCTTGCGCCGCGCGCTTGGCGGCGACGAGCTTGGCAAGCGCGGCAGAGGCGATGCGGACCTTTAGGCTGTCGGAGCGGCTGGTCAGAATGATCGGCACGCGGGCGCCGAGCACGAGCCCGGCGGCATCGGCGCCGGCGAAGTAGAGCAACTGCTTGGCCAGCATGTTGCCGGCTTCGAGATCGGGCACGAGCAGGATGTCGGCCTGGCCGGCGACCGGCGAGACGATGCCCTTGGTGCGGGCGGCTTCGAAGCTGATGGCATTGTCGAAGGCCAGCGGCCCGTCGACGCTGCCGCCGGTGATCTGGCCGCGCGACGCCATGACGGTGAGCGCGGCTGCGTCGAGCGTCGCCTGCATCTTGTCGTTGACCGTCTCGACCGCGGCAAGCACGGCGACCTTGGGATTGGGGTTGCCGAGCAGGCGCAGGAGGTCGATGGCGTTCTGGCAGATGTCGCGCTTGTGGTCGAGGGTAGGCGCGATGTTGATTGCCGCGTCGGTCACCACCAGCAGCTTTTCGTAGGCCGGCACGTCCATGGCGTAGACATGGCTGATGCGCCGCGCGGTCTTGAGGCCCGAACCGGGGGCGACGACGGCGCCGAGCAGTTCGTCGGTGTGCAGGCTTCCCTTCATCAGGGTGGAAACCTTGCCGGCGACCGCCAGCTCGACCGCCTTTTCGGCCGCCGCATGGCTGTGCTCGACCGAGATGATCTCGAAGCCGTCGAGCGAGATGCCCGCTTCTGCCGCAGCGGCGCGAATCTTTGCCTCGGGCCCGATCAGGATCGGATCGAGCAGGTTTTCGTCGCGGATCTCCAGGGCCGCCTGGATCGCCTCGGGCGAGCAGGGATGAACGAGGGCGGTCCTGATCAGCGGCAGGGCGCGCGCCTCGGCGATGATGTCCTCGAAGCGGTCATGGTGCTGCGCCACCATGGCCGGCAGGGCGACCTGTGGCCATTCGACCCGCTCAAAGGGAGCAATCACGGTTGCCTGGCCGCTCAGCACGTCATCGCCGTTCTGGTTGGTGCAGCGCGTGTCGAACACGACGATCCGCTTGTCGGCACGCTTCTCGGTCACCGTGACGATCGCGGTAATCGTGTCGCCGGGGAAGACCGGCTTCTGGAAGCGCAGTTCCTGGCCAAGATAGATCGTGCCGGGCCCGGGCAGCTTGGTGCCGAGCACCGCCGAGACCATGGCCGCCGTCCACATGCCGTGGGCAATGATGTGGCCAAAGAAGTCCTTCTCGGCGAATTTGGGGTCGACATGGGCGGGATTGAAATCGCCGGAGGCGAGCGCGAACAGCTCGATGTCTTCGCGACCGATGGTGCGCGCGATCGTGGCGCTGTCACCGACCTTCAACTCCTCGAAAGTGCGGTTCGTAAGCAGGGTCTGGTTCATTGCTACTCTATCTCTGATGGACGTAGGTGCCGGGTGCGGCTTCCTTGGCGACGTAACCGTTTTCGCTCGATCCCATCGGCGGCGGAGCGACCTTAACCGGTGAGGAATGGGATGCAAGCCACACGGACCAGGCCGGCCACCAGGACCCCTCCTGCGACGGGCATTCGGCCATCCATTCCTCGGCGCTGACACAAGGGTCGACGGCCTTCTTGGTCGTCATGCGGAAATGACGATGCGGATGACCGGGCTCGCTGACGATGCCGGCATTGTGGCCGCCGCTGGTCAGGACGAAGGTGACATCGGTGTCGGTCAGGTAATGGATCTTGTAGACCGAGGTCCAGGGCGCCACATGGTCGCGCTCGGTGCCGACGGCAAAGAGCGGAACGCGGATGTTCTGAAGGGCGGCCGGGCGCTCGTCGACCATGAAGCGGCCCGAGGCGAGTTCATTGTCGAGGTAAAGGCGCTGGAGATATTCCGAGTGCATGCGGAACGGCATGCGGGTGGTGTCGGCATTCCAGGCCATCAGGTCGTTGAGCGGCGTGCGTTCCCCCATCAAGTAGTCGTGCACGATGCGCGACCAGACGAGGTCGTTGGAGCGCAGCAGCTGGAAGGCGCCGGCCATCTGGTCTGCGGAGAGGAAGCCACGGTTCCACATCACGCTTTCGAGGAAATGCAGCTGGCTGTGGTCGATGAAGAGGGCGAGCTCGCCCGGCTCGCTGAAATCGGTCTGGGCGGCAAACAGCGTGACCGAAGCCAGACGCTCGTCCTTTGCCCGTGCCATGGCGGCTGCGGCGATCGACAGCAGCGTGCCGCCGAGGCAATAGCCGGTCGCATGGACCTTGCGCTCCGGCACGATGGCATTGATCGCGTCGAGCGCGGCCATGACACCGAGCCGGCGGTAGTCATCGAGGCTCAAGTCGCGGTCGGGGGCGGTCGGATTGTGCCAGGATATGCAGAATACGGTGTGGCCCTGGCTTACCAGGTAGCGGATCAGCGAGTTCTCCGGCGAGAGGTCGAGGATGTAATACTTCATGATCCAGGCCGGAACGATCAGGATCGGTTCGGCGTGGACCGTCTCGGTCGCCGGCGCATACTGGATGAGCTCTATCAGGCGGTTGCGATAGACGACCCGGCCGGGTGTGGTCGCGACCGTCTGGCCTGGCACGAAGTTCTCGGTGCCTGCCGTCGGCCGCTTGGTGAGCTCGCGGTTGGTGTCCTCGATGAAGTTCTTCAAGCCTTCGAGGAAATTCATGCCGCCGGTTTCCAGTGCCCGCTTCTGCACCACCGGATTGGTCAGCGGCGAATTCGACGGCGAGAACATGTCGAGGATCTGGCGCGTGGCAAAGGAGATCACGTCCTCATGATGCGGCGCGACGCCTGGCACGTCGTTTGTGACATTGTGCCACCATTGCTGGTTCAGCAGGAAGCACTGTTCCATCACGTTGTAGGGAAAGTGCTGCCATTCCTCGCCCTTGAACCGGTCGTCGCCCGGCAGGGGCTCGATGCAGGGAGGCGTCTGCGGATCGACGGCCGCGGCGGCCATGTGGGCCGCAAGGCGGTTGCTCTTGCGCACCGCTTTCTGCGCCAGTTCCAGCCGCTTGCCCGGCGCCATTGCCAGGTGGACCGCCCAGTCGTAGACTGCGAGCGACAGGGCGGCGGGCGAAATGCCGCCGGTCAGAGGCGCGATCAGCGCCTCGTTCATCCGGGTCAGCGCCTCGAAGCCGGCGGCCTGGGAACCGTCGTCGAACCCCATGACGTCGAGCGCCGTATCCATGTTGGCGCGCGATGGGTCATCGGCGCGGATCATACTCGATATGGACATGCGATCTTCTCCAGCAGGCTTCGGCGTGTCGTTTCCGCCCACGGATAGCCCAGCATTGTAACGGGGACGCGACCATGAGACCGTCTTTCGGCGGTCGAAATGGTCGTCGTTGCTGCAATGCAATATATGCCTTTGCAGCCGCGATTCAATCGAAGCTGCGTCGCACGCTTAACGCCCTCTTGCGCGTCCGCCCCTCGGCCGCGATGCCATTTGACAAAGCGCAAGGGCGAAGCATCGCTTCAGCCGTAGCGGTCGCGCCAGGAGGCCTGCGCGCCGTCCACGGGCAGGGAGGTTGCCTCGAAGACGCCGCGGGCGATGGCGCGCGCCATGACGAGGGTGGCCAGATGGCAGAGTTCCATGAAATCGGCGGAACTGGTCAGCGGCCGGCGATTGGTGGCGGCGGAGAAGATGGTGTCGCCGTCGGCCGGAAGGTGGGCAGGCAGCACGGCGCGGGCGAGCCCGTCATGGGCCATGATCGACAGGCGATGGGTCTGCGCCTTCGTGAGCGCCGCGTCGGTGACGACCGCGCCGATGGTGGTGGCCGTCAGGTTGATGCCCTTGGCCCGCAGGATGGTGTCGGGCGAGGAGAAATTGGCCGGAAGGCCGATGCCGCCGAACTCGTCGTCCAGCTCGAAGGGGGCGGCCCAGAAGAACGGGCCGTCGCCGATCGTCGCCGAGCCCATGGCATTGACCGCGGCAATCGCGGCGATGGTATGGCCGCCGCTGGTCATCGCGCTGGCCGAGCCGAGCCCGCCCTTGAAGGTGGCGGTCGTCGCGCCGGTGCCGGCGCCGACGCTGCCGAGATCGAACGGCCCGTGTTTCGCCGCCATGAAGGCATCATAGCCCATGTCGCGATAGGGCGAATGCAGGCCCCAGTCCTTGTTCCCGCCGTTGAGCAGATCCATGAGGATCGCCTGCGGCACGATCGGCACGCGGACATCGCCGACCGGGAAGCCGCGACCGATGGCACGCAGCCCCGCCTGCACGCCGCCGGCGGCATCGAGGCCGAAGGCGGACCCTCCCGACAGCACGAAGGCATCGACCGCCTCCACCGTCATTGCCGGATCGAGCAGTGCCGTCTCGCGCCCGCCCGGCGCCCCGCCGAGCACGCTGCCCGACGCCGTGGCCGGCTGATCGAAGACGATCACCGTGACGCCCGAGCCGAGCTTCAGGTCGGCCGCATGGCCGACGGCAACGCCCTCGACATCGGTCAGAAGATTGAGTTGGGACGTCATGCCGCTCCTCGTATGCGCTTCGGTTCGACGGGAACCATCTATGGCCTTGAAAATATGCGCGGAGATTGGCCTCGTCCGTGATCGGAATCAAGCCACAGGAGGAGGATGGTGGCGCGGAGGCGAAAGGCCGCAAGATACGCAGCTGCCCGGTCTTCGAAAAATATCGCTGTAGTATGGCGATAATACCCGCCGCCGCAGGTGATTTGCTAGCGTCCGCCCGACATTCCAGAACGGGAGGATGACATGTCGAAGAAGATCCTGATGATTACCGGCGATTTCGCCGAAGACTACGAGACCATGGTGCCGTTCCAGACGCTGCTGGCCTGTGGGTATTCCGTTGACGCCGTCTGCCCCGGCAAGAAGGCCGGCCAGACCATCGCCACCTCGATCCACGATTTCGAAGGCGACCAGACCTATACGGAAAAGCGCGGCCATAATTTCGCGCTCAACGCCACCTTCGCTGACATCAAGGCATCGGACTATGACGCGCTGGTCATTCCGGGCGGCCGGGCGCCGGAATATCTGCGCCTCAATCCGGAGGTGATTGCCGCCGTGAAGCACTTCTTCGACGCCGACAAGCCGGTTGCCGCCGTCTGCCACGGCGCGCAGATCCTCGCTGCTGCCCGCGTGCTCGAAGGCCGCACCTGCTCGGCCTATCCGGCCTGCCGCCCCGAAGTGGAACTCGCCGGCGGCACCTATGCCGACATCGCCATCGACGCGGCCGTCACCGACGGCAAGCTGGTGACCGCGCCTGCCTGGCCGGCCCATCCGGCATGGCTGAAGCAGTTCATGGCGGTGCTCTCCGCCTGATCCACGACGTTTTGCCGAGGCGGCGGGGCTTTGCGAGCTCCGCCGTTTCGCGATAGGGTCTGATCCACGTCGACGCCGCACATTCGGGAGGAAACCATGTGCAAGCTCTTCATCCAGGCCGATCCGGGCCTCTGGGAAAGCCAGACGAAGTCGCTTCGGATCGACGGCATGGTGACCAGCGTGCGGTTGGAGAACTTCTTCTGGATGACGCTGGAAGAGGTCGGTCGCCGCGACGGCATGACGGTGATCCAGCTGATCGCCAAGCTCTATCATGAATCGATCGACGCCGGGCATGATCTCGGCAACTTCACCTCGTTCCTGCGCGTCTGCTGCGGCCGTTATCTGGCGCTTCAGCTGTCCGGCGACATACCGGCCAATCCCGACCTGCCGATCGCGGCGCTCGATGCTGACCACATCCTGACGGTCGAGAAGGCGAAGTATCACTGACCTACAGACAGGGTTCGTCCTGTCGTCTTTGGAACGCGCTGCGTCAGCCTGCCGGCGTGACGAAGCGATTCGCCGGTGCTATAGCTTGGCCATTGCACCGGCAGCCAGTCGACGTCCTTCATCGCCTGCCGGACCCCTTTGTCTTCAGGAGTTCATCCCCCATGCCCGGTCCCAAGGTCGTTCCCGTTCAAGGTGACGCGCACATGCCCGCCCGCGTCGACGTCGTCGTCATCGGTGGCGGCATCATCGGCGTGTCGACGGCGCTGGAGCTGGCCGAACGCGGCGTGTCGGTGGCGCTGTGCGAAAAGGGCGGCATCGGCGAGGAGCAGTCGAGCCGCAACTGGGGCTGGGTACGCATTTCCTGGCGCGATCCGCGCGAAGTGCCGCTGATGGCCGAGGCGATCCGCATCTGGCAGGGGCTCGACGCCCGAACCGGCCGCGACACCGGCTACAAGCAGTGCGGCATCGTCTTTGCCTCGCTCGACGACAAATATGCGGCGAAGAATGCCGAGTGGCCGGATGTCCTCAGCGACTACCAGATGAAGTCGCGGATGATCGACCGGTCGGAATTCAGCGGGCTCTATCCCGGCATGAAGCACGACTTCAAGAGCGCGCTGTTCACGCCGGCCGACGGCCGCGCCGAGCCGCAGAAGGCCGCACCGGCGATCGCCGAGGCGGCGCGCGACAAGGGCGCGCATATTTTGACGAACTGCGCGGTACGCGGCATCGAGACGTCGGGTGGAAAGATCTCCGGCGTGGTCACCGAGCGCGGGTCGATCGCCTGTTCCTCGGTCGTTCTGGCCGGCGGCGCCTGGTCGAGCCTGTTTGCCCGCAATGCCGGCATCGACCTGCCGCAGCTGAAGGTGATGAACACCGTCATCCGCACCAAGCCGATCGAGGGCGGGCCGGAACACACGCTCTACGGAAAGGATTTCGCTTTCCGCAAGCGCCAGGATGGCGGCTACACCATCGCCTCGCGCTACGACAACATCGTCGAGATCGTGCCGGACAGTTTCCGCTACATGCTGAAGTTCCTGCCGGCGCTGAAGAGCGAATGGCGTTCGCTGCGTTTCCGGGTCTCCGGCCGCTTCCTTGAGGAAGGCCGCATGGCGCAAAGCTGGCGCATGGACGAGGAAACGCCGTTCGAGCGCTGCCGGGTGCTTGACCCAAAACCCTCGGACAAGTGGACCAATCATGCGCTGGCGCAGCTGAAGAAGGACTATCCGGTCTTCGCCAAGGCGGAGATCGAGCAGCGCTGGGCCGGCTATATCGACGTGTCTCCGGACGCCGTGCCGGTGATCTCGCCGGTGGAGGAAGTTCCCGGCTTCTTTATCGCCACAGGTTTTTCCGGTCATGGTTTCGGCATCGGGCCGGGAGCGGGGCGGTTGATGGCGGACCTCGTCACCGGCCATGCCCCTTGCGTCGACCCGACGGCCTTCCGCCTCTCGCGTTTCTTCGATGGCTCGAAGATCGAGATCATCAGCGGGGTGTGAGGCGGCTCCCTCTTCTCCCCGGCGGGGAGAAGTGCCGAGCGAATGCGAGGCGATGAGGGGGCCATGCGCACGAGATCAGTTGGCTTCGCCCCCCCCTCATCCGGCCCTTCGGGCCACCTTCTCCCCGATGGGGAGAAGGGAGTTCAGCGCTTCATCGTCCTCGGATCGAGCGCATCTCGGATGGCGTCGCCGATATAGTTGACGCTCAGCACCGTGAGCGAGATGGCCAGACCCGGCCAGAGCACGCGCGACGGGTTGATCTGCAGGAAGTTGGCGCCGTCGAACAAAAGCCGGCCCCAGGTCGGGAAGTCCGACGGGAAGCCGAGGCCGAGGAAGGACAGCGCCGATTCCGTGATGATCGCCGAAGCGATGCCGAGCGTCGCCGAAACCATGATCGAGCTCATGACGTTCGGCAGGATGTGCTTGAGGATCACCCGGTATTCCCACATGCCGCTCGCCTTGGCCGCCAGCACGAACTCCTGGCTTTTGACCGCCAGCACGTCGCCGCGCACGATGCGGGCGGTGTGCATCCAGCTGGTCACTCCGATGACGAAGACGATCAGGATGAAGATCCCCGTCTCCGGGCCGAAGGCGGCCCTGAGCGTGTCGCGGAACAGCATGATGATCACCAGCAGCAGCGGCAGCAGCGGCAGGGCGAGGAACAGGTCGGTGATCCGCATCAGCATGCCGTCGATCCGCTTGAAGTAACCGGACAGGACGCCGACCAGCGTGCCGAGCAGCAGGGCCAGCAGCATGGCCGTGATGCCGACGGCAAGCGAGATCTGCCCGCCGGCGAGCACCTGGGCCAGCATGTCGTGGCCAAGATTATCGGTGCCGAAGGGATGTGCCCAGGACGGCCCCTGGTTCTTCGCCTTGATGTCGATCTTGTTCGGGTCGATCGTGTGAATGAACGGCCCGAGATAGACGGCGACCACGATGAAGGCGAAGACGATAAGGCCCGCGACGCCGCCCGGATGCGCCCGGAACTGGCGCCAGAGATCGCTGGCGAACGAGCCGCTCGGCTTTTCGATGGTGGCGATGGCGTCAGTCATAGCGAATCCTCGGATCGAGAATGCCGTAGAGGACGTCGGCAATCAGGTTGAAGAGCACGATCAGCACCGCGAAGATGAAGGTGAGCGTCTGCACCAGCGGGATGTCGGCGCCCTGGATGGCGGTGATCAGCAATTGGCCAAGCCCGTTCACCCGGAAGATCTGTTCGGTGATGATGGCACCGGAGAAAATGGTCGGAACGCCGAGCGCAATCACGGTGACGACCGGGATCAGGCTGTTGCGCAGCACGTGCACCAGAAGCACGACCTTTTCCTTCACCCCCTTGGCCCGCGCGGTGCGGACATAGTCCTGGTGCAGGTTGTCCAGCATCGAGGCCCGTACGAAGCGGCTGATCTGCGAGGTATTGTAGAGCGTGAGCACGACGACCGGCAGGAACATCTGCCTGACCTGGGCGACGAAACTTGACCAGTCATTGACGACGAGATTGGTGTCGTAGATCGACGGGAACCACTGCAGGTGCGAGCTGAAGATGACGATCAGCAGCACGCCGGTGAAGAAGGTCGGCACGGAATAGCCGACCATCGAGACGAAGGTGCCGATCTGGTCGAACACCGAATACTGCTTGTAGGCCGAGATCACGCCGATCGGGATCGCCAGCAGGACGCCGAACAGATAGGACAGGCCGACCACCCACAGCGTCTGCGGCAGGCGCTGGACGATCAGGTCGACGACCGGGCTGCGGGTGGCCCAGGACAGCACGCGCAGGCGTTGACCCGTGCCGATGGTCAGCCCGGTGAGCTGTTCGAAGATGTTCAGCGGTTCGTTGATGAAGAACTGCTGCAGCCATTTGAGGAAGCGGATGAAGAAGGGTTGATCCAGGCCCAGGGCTGCTCGCATCTGTTCGCGAACTTCGGGCGGAATGGTCAAGGGCAGGTCGCCGAGGGGATCGTTGGGAGCGAGATCCAGCAGGGCGAAAATGATGAAACTGATAATCAGCAACGTCGGGATTGCAAACAGCAATCGCCGCAGAGTGTAGGTGAACATCGGATGGTCCCCTGACTGTCACGAAGAGGGCGGTCGCCGGGCCGGCGGGGATGCAGGCCCGGCGAAACGGCACTTACTTCTTGCGAGTCCAGTCAGCGACGTTCCACAGTTCGCTGTCCCAGGCGTTCATCTTGACGCCTTCGAGGGTTACCGAATGGGATGAGACGCTACCGCGATGGATGAGCGGGATCTGCGCCACGTCGTTGGTCAGCATGTCGTTCAGCTTCTTGGCGATGACCGCGCGGTCCTCGAGCTTGGCGGTCTTGCCGAGTTCGATGACCAGCTTGTCATAGTCCGCGTTGCAGTAACGGACGATGTTCTCGCCCTGCCAGCCATTGGCCGGGCTCGGGATCTTGTCGCACATCCAGCCGGCCATGTACTTCTCCGGATCGGTGCCGTCGAAGTTGTTGGTGTACATCTGGAGGTCGGCATAGAACTTCTGGAAGGTGTCCGGGGAGGCCGGATCGCCGCCGAAGAAGACCGAGGCCGCGATGTTGCGCAGTTCGACATCGACGCCGATCTGCGACCACATGTCCTTGACCAGGGCCTGGGTGGCCTGACGCACCGAGTTGGTGGAGCTCTGGTAGAGGAAGGACAGCTTCACGCCGTCTTTCTCGCGGATGCCGTCGGAGCCCTTCACCCAGCCGGCATCGTCGAGCAGCTTGTTGGCGCCTTCGACGTCCTGCTTGAGGCACCAGTCGACGTCGGTCGACTTGTAGATATCCGGCGCCGGCAGGATGTTGCAGGTCGGCTGACCCGCTTCGCCGTAGCCGGCCTCGTCGATGATGTCGCGGTCGATGGCGAGCGACAGGGCCTTGCGAACGGCCGGATCCTTGAAGGCCGGATGGGGACCTGCTTCCTTGGTGGAACGCTTGTCGCCGAGCGAGGAGTCGACGGCGAAGGCGTTGACGTCGATACGTTCGACCTGGGTACCGAAGGCGGTGACCAGCGTGCCCTTGCCGGCGGCGACCATGGTGGCGAGGATTTCCGGCTCGACCTGCATGTTCCACGCATAGTCGAATTCGCCGGTCTCGAGCACGGCACGGGCGGCCGATGCCGCGTCACCGCCACCCTTCAGCGTCACGGTGGCGAAAGCGGGCTTGGCCGGGTCACGATAGTTGGCATTGGCTTCGAAGGTGATGACGTCGTTGGCCTTGAATTCCTTGACGACAAAGGGGCCGGTGCCGATCGGGCCGAAGTTGGCGGCGGTGCATTCCGGAGCCTTGGCGCCGAGGCAATCCTTGAACTGGGCTGCCTGGATGAGCGGCGACTGGGCACCGACAAAGGCGCTATAGGGGTAGGGCTTGGCTTCGGCGAAGGACACCTTGATGGTGGAGGCGTCGACCGCCTCGACATTGGTCACGCCTTCGTAATACGCGGCCTGGGCGCAGCCGCCGTCCGGCGCCGTGCAGTACTTCCAGGTGAAGATGGCGTCTTCGGCGGTCACGGCCGAGCCGTCCGACCACTTGAGATCGGGCTTCAGCTTCCAGGTAATGCTCTTCAGGTCGGCCGCGACGCCGCCGTTCTCGACGGTCGGGATTTCGGCGGCCAGCATCGGCACCAGTCCACCCGTCTCGTCATAGCGGGCGAGCGGCTCGAGCACCATCGACGAGCTGTAGACTTCCTTGGTGCCGCCGGACAGATAGGGGTTGAGGGTGGAAACGGCCTGCCAGAAGAGGATCTTGAGTTCGCCGTCCGAGCCTCGCTCGGCCAGCGCAGGCGCGGCCTGGAAGGCCAGCGCTGCAGCCGAAGCTGCCAATAGTATGCGAAGTTTCTGCATGTCGTCGTTCCCCTGTTTTTATAGTTGGAGTTGTGATCGTCAGTGCGGCCGAAGGAGAGTTCCCGCTCTCCCGGCAATCAAGGCCCGTCTTGTTTATATATCGGGCCCTGTTTCGTAATTTTGATTTTCTGGCCTCCGCTGAAAGTCGCCGCCCGTTCGAAAAGTCATCCGAAGATGGCGGGCCTGATCAAAATTTGAGCCATCTAAGCATAGGCCTATTTTGCGTTCAAGGCGGAAAATTGCGGCTTGCAAAAGCGCTTTGAGGCAGCGCAGTATGGCGCAACAAGAGTGGGAACTAAAAAAATAATCGAGGACCGAACGCATGCCTGTGTTGAATCGTGCCAGCGAACTGCAGGGCGAGGTTGCCGCCTGGCGCCGCCATCTTCATGAGAACCCGGAGTTGCTGTTCGACGTCTACGAGACGGCCGAATTCGTCGCCGAGAAGCTGACATCCTTCGGTTGTGACGTGGTCGAGACCGGCATTGGCCGGACCGGCGTCGTCGCCATCATCAAGGGCAACCGCGGCGACGGGCCTGTCGTCGGTTTTCGGGCCGACATGGATGCGCTGCCGATCTACGAGACGAGTGGCAAGGAATGGGCGTCCAAGACGCCGGGCAAGATGCATGCCTGCGGCCATGACGGACATACCGCCATGCTGCTGGGGGCCGCGAAATATCTCGCCGAGACCCGCAATTTCCGCGGCTCCGTCGCGGTGATCTTCCAGCCGGCCGAAGAGGGCGGCGGCGGCGGCCGCGAAATGGTCGAGGATGGCATGATGGAGACCTTCGGGATTTCCCAGGTCTATGGCATGCACAATCACCCCGGCATCCCGGTCGGCCACTTCGCCACCCGCAAGGGTTCGGTGATGGCGGCCGCAGACGAATTCGAGCTCATCGTGCACGGGCGCGGCGGCCATGCGGCGCAGCCGCACAAGACCATCGACCCGGTGCTGGTCTCCTCCCACATCGTCATCGCGCTGCAGGCGATCGCCTCGCGCGAAGTGGATCCGCTGAAATCGGTGGTCGTCACGGTGGCGACTGTGCATGGCGGCGAGGCATCGAACGTCATCCCCAACACCGTCAAGCTGACCGGCACGATCCGCACGCTCCTGCCCGAGACCCGGGACTATGCCGAAAAGCGCCTGAGCGAGGTGGCGAACGGCATCGCCTCGAGCTTCGGCGCCAGCGCCGACGTGCATTACCGGCGCGGCTATCCGGTGACCTTCAACCATGCTCACGAGACCGAGTTCGCGCTGGGCGTGATGCGGCGGATCTCCGGCGAACGGGCGGTGGAGGGCGACCTGCCGCCGATGATGGGGGCGGAAGACTTTTCCTACATGTTGGAGGCGCGTCCCGGCAGTTTCGTCTTCATCGGCAACGGCGACAGCGCCAACCTTCACCATTCGGCCTACGACTTCAATGACGAGGCGATCCCCTATGGCATCAGCTACTGGGTGACGCTCGCGGAGACGGCGCTCGCGGCGTAAGGCCGCGACCCCAGGTTCTTGTCGGAAATCGCAGGCTTCAAGGGATGTGTCGGATGGTGGATAAGGCGAATGGCAATCTTCAGGGCGACGCCCCGGTCCTCTCGGTCCGGGATCTGACGACCTCGTTCAAGGTCGGCGACGAGTGGCGGTCGGTGGTCAAGGGCGTAAGCTTCGATGTCGCTCCGCGCGAAACCGTGGCGATCGTCGGCGAATCCGGCTCGGGCAAGAGCGTCACCTCCCTGTCGATCATGCGGCTGCTGCCGCAGAATTCGAGCCGCATCGAAGGCAGCGTCAAGCTGAACGGGCGCGAGCTGCTGACGCTCGGCTCCGAGGAGATGCGCCGGGTGCGCGGCAACGAGATCGCCATGATCTTCCAGGAGCCGATGACCTCGCTCAACCCGATCTTCCCGATCGGCAAGCAGATCGCCGAGGCGATCACCTGCCATCGCGACGTGTCGGCAGCCGAGGCGAAGGCCGAGGTGCTGCGCCTTCTGGACAAGGTCCGCATCCCGAACGCGAAAAACCGTTTCGGCGACTATCCGCATCAGTTTTCCGGCGGCATGCGCCAGCGCGTGATGATCGCCATGGCGCTCGCCAGCCGCCCGAAGCTTCTGATCGCCGACGAGCCGACGACGGCGCTCGACGTCACCATCCAGGGCCAGATCCTCGACCTGATCAAGATGCTGCAGGACGAGGAAGGCATGGCGGTGCTGTTCATCACCCATGACATGGGCGTGGTGGCGGAAGTCTCCGACCGGACGATCGTGATGTTCCGCGGCGAGGCGGTGGAGACCGGCTCGACCGACGATATCTTCAATCGCGGCAAGCATCCCTATACGCGGGCGCTGCTCTCGGCCGTGCCGAAGCTTGGCTCGATGGGCGGGCGCGAACGGCCGATGCGCTTTCCGGTGATCGATATCGTGACGGGCGAAACCCGGATTCCGGAGACGGAGGCCGGCGGCGTCGACGGCGCCAAGCGGCCGGTGCTGGAGGTGAAAGACCTCACCACGCGCTTCGACATTCATTCCGGCCTGCTCGGCCGCAAGAGCGGCGCCGTACACGCGGTGGAGAACGTTTCCTTCGACCTGCGCGAAGGCGAGACGCTGGCGCTGGTCGGCGAATCCGGCTGCGGCAAGTCGACGACGGGACGCTCGATCACCCGGTTGGTCGAGCCGACCGCCGGCGCGATCTCGCTCGACGGCTACGACGTCGTCAACCTTGACAGGACGGCGTTGCGCAGGATGCGGCGCAGCATCCAGATGGTTTTCCAGGATCCCTTCGCCAGCCTCGATCCGCGCATGAGCGTCGGCAGCGCGGTCATGGAACCCTTCGTCGAGCATGGGCTGGGGACGAAGTCGCAAGCGCGCGACAAGGCCGCCGACCTGCTCGAGCGGGTTGGTTTGAAGTCCGACATGATGCGGCGCTACCCGCACGAATTTTCCGGGGGGCAGCGCCAGCGCGTCGCCATCGCCCGCTCGCTGATGCTCGATCCGAAGGTGATCGTCGCCGACGAGGCGGTCTCGGCGCTCGACGTGTCGATCAAGGCGCAGGTCTGCAACCTGCTGCTCGACCTGCAGCAGAGCTTCAATCTCGCCTACCTGTTCATCTCCCACGACATGGCCGTCGTCGAGCGGGTGAGCCACCGGGTGGCGGTGATGTATCTCGGCGAGATCGTCGAGATCGGTCCGCGCCAGGCGGTTTTCGACAATCCTCAACACGCCTATACGCGGAAGCTGATGGCGGCGGTGCCGATCCCGGATCCGGCGCGGCGCAGCCTGAAGCGCAACATCTCCACCGACGAGATCAAGAGCCCCGTCCGGCCGGTCGGCTACGTGCCGCCAGTCCGGCAGTATCGCGAAGTCTCGGCCGGACATCTCGTGCAGATGTAGGGGGCGCGCGTACTTGCGCCCGCCTGCCAAATTTCCGCCGCAGGTGCAGGCTTCGCCGGCCCCTGATCAAACATCCGTCATTGTTTTGGGCTAGGGGCAATAGGGAATTCGGGCGAGAGCCGGTGGGGAAATGGCATGGCAGAGACGAGCGGCGAGCGTGCGAACGATCCGAGGGATCGCAAATCGCAGAGGCATGGCGGCCGGCTCTCCGACATCCTGATGGCGATCGCCGGCGACGAGAGCCGGGAGCGTGTATCCGTCGCCGATATCTTCCGGGCCATGGGCGATCGCGCCTTCGGCGCGCTGATCCTGATCTTCGCATTGCCCAACATCATTCCGACACCGCCCGGCACCTCGGCCTTGACCGGCGCTCCGCTCGTCTTCCTCTCCGCCCAGCTGATGCTCGGCCAGTCGCCCTGGCTGCCGAAGATCATCGCCGAGCGGTCGATGACGCGCGGCGACTTCGCCTCGATCGTCAGTCGCATTTCGCCCTGGCTGGCGCGCGGCGAGCGTATGCTGCGGCCGCGCCTCGGCTTTCTCATCTATCCGCCCGCCGAATATCTCATCGGCCTGCTCTGTCTCATCCTGTCGACCGTGCTGATCCTGCCCGTGCCGCTTGGCAATATCCTGCCGGCGATCGCGATCTGCCTGTTCTCGTTTGGCATTCTTGAACGGGACGGCCTCTGCGTGGTGCTGGGAACGGCGATGTTCGTCGTCTCGCTGACGGTGGTCGCCGGCGTGCTCTTTGCCCTGGTCAAGGGCTTCATCCTGCTGCTGACGACGACGATCTTCTGACGGCGGAAAACTGTTTGCCGCGCTTCAATCTAGCCAGGAAACGTTCTATCGTCCGCGCATCGAATTTTACGCGCAGGACATGCCATGTTGATCTCGCTCTACCAGATGCAGCCGGTTTCCGGCGATGCGGCCGCCAATCTCGCCAAGATTGCTCAGGCGGCAGAAGCCGCGAGCGACATGGGCGCGGAACTGCTGGTCACGCCGGAACTCGCCGTCAGCGGCTACGGCCTGACGCCCGAGCGCTTTGCCGAAATCGCCGAAGGTCGTGACGGCGAGATCGTCGGGGCGCTGTGCGACATCGCCGCCGAGTTCCAGCTTGCGGTTTGCGCCGGGTTTCCGGAGCGCGACGGCGAGGCGGTCTACAATTCGGCGGTCGTGGCCCGGCCCGACGGCACCTGTGAATTCTACCGCAAGGGCCATCTCTACGGCGACGGCGAGCGGGCCTGCTTCGTGCCCGGCGCGGACGTGCCGCAGGTCTTCGACCTGTTCGGCATCCGCACCGGCATGCTGATCTGCTACGACGTGGAGTTTCCGGAATATGTGCGCACGCTGGCGCTGGCCGGTGCCGAACTGGTGCTGGTGCCCACGGCCCTTCCGAACGGCGACATCAGCCGACGCGTCGCCGACATGGTGGTGCCGACCCGCGCCTTCGAGAACGGCATCTTCCTCGTCTATGCCGATCTCTGCGGCGAGGAGGGCACGTTCTCCTATAGCGGGCGCTCGGCGATCATCGGCCCCGACGGCGACGAACTGGCCCGCGCCGGCACGCGCGAAACCCTGCTCGTCGCGGAGATGGACACCGCCGCCTATGACGACTGCCGCCGGCAGAACCCCTATCTCGCCGACCGGCGGACGGGGCTCTATCGGCTGGGATAGGATCGGCGCATCCGCAGCAGACCTCAGATCACCGTGAAGTCGAGATTGGTCATCAGCAGTCCCGGATCGAGCACGGCGATCAGCACGCTCCCGCCGGCGGCGTTGCCGTTGCTGTCATAGAAGAGATTGCCGGTGTCGCTCTCGTAGATGATGCGGTCGCTTGCATCCTGGGCGAGGCCGGTGGTGTTGCGCACGAAGGCCGCGGCCGCGAGCACGCCGACCGCGCCGATCGTGGTGAAAACGCTGTTTTCCAGCGAAATCGTGTCGTCAGCCACCGAAAAGTCGGTGATCGTATCGACATTGGTTGCGGCATTCGGGGTTGATTGGAAGACGAAGGTGTCTGCGCCGGTCCCGCCGGTCAGCGTGTCATTGCCGACATTGCCGAAGAGCCTGTCGACCCCCGCGCCGCCGTTGATGGTGTCGTTGCCGCCTGCGCCATTGAGAATGTTGTTGCCGCTATTGCCGGTCAGCAGGTTGTTGAGCGCATTGCCGACGCCATTGATGTTGCCG
>NZ_JAEG01000022.1 GCF_000518785.1 Paenirhizobium selenitireducens ATCC BAA-1503
CACTTCTTTCCCAACAGGTCCTTCAAAGCCGCATTGTCGAGCATCGCGTCAGCCAGAAGCCGCTTCAGCTTCGCGTTCTCGTCCTCAAGTGTCTTCAACCTCTTGGCTTCGGATACGTCCATGCCGCCGAATTTGGCCTTCCATTTATAGATGCTGGCATCGCTGACGCCGTGCTTGCGGCAAAGCTCCGAGACCGGCGTGCCTGCCTCGTGCTCCTTCAGTATCCCGATAATCTGTTCGTCTGTGAAACGGTTGCGCTTCATTCTCTGGTCCTCTCAATAGGCCAGAGCTTACTTCAAAATGGATTAGTTCAGCGGGGCAAGGTCACCTCCAACGCCTTCAGCTTGCGGGCATCCGACACGTCCATGCCGCCATACTTCGCCTTGTATTTGTAGAAGGTTGCATCCGAGATGCCGTGCTTGCGGCAGACATCGACTGTCTTCGCGCCGTTCGCCAAGGCTCACCCTGCTCCTTCAATATCCCGATGATCTGTTCTTCCGTGAACCGTGAACGCTTCATTCGTCCGTCTCCTTGATGTGACGGACTCTACCAAATTCTGGAGGAAATTCTGGGGCTCAGGTCAGTTTTTTTAAACAGAAACGCCAACCTTTGCGAAAAGGTTGGCGCCTTTGATCTGAGATGAAATCTATCAGTCGTAGTTTACGCTGAGCATCGAATTCTGTCCGCCGGCGTTGGCATTGGTCGATCTGTTGGTCGAGTATACCGCTTTCGATTGCATATAAAATGGATAGCTAGCGTCATTCCCGACAAATAGGGATAGATTTCCTGTCACAGAAGTAGCCCAAGGCGTGCATTTGTCCGTTGTCGGAAGATCTTGGCATACCCGAACCTGCAAAGTGCCGTAGGTCGGGGTCGTATATTTAATATTGAAGCTTCCGCTGACAATGAGGTGACCCGACGTGGGTAACCCCAACGTCCCCCAAGACTTCGTATAAACTGTATTTGTCAACGAGATGTAAGGCGCTGTTACAGGTAGCACGTATGCATCCGCGCGGGCTTCAAGCGTGGTCGCCATCAGTGCAGTCACAAAAACTGATGCAAGCGCTAGAGCATTAAATTTCTTCATGTAAACTCTCCATATTGGACAATAGACAGCGTTCAGTCAAAAGACTCTTGCTGGTCAACAACTGGCAGTTTAGACACGTGCGAATTGAAATGAAAGCGTAAATGCGCGCACGCTTTGTGCGAACCCGACGATCCCCGTGATAAGAACCTGGACAAGATGCTCAGTGTACGCGATGTTTCGAAGAACTGTGGAAAAGGTCGTAGAACCGTGCCGGTCCTGCAGAACGTGTCCCTTTCCGTTGATTCTGGCGGTTTCTGCGCACTGACCGGGCCGTCAGGCTCCGGTAAAACGACCCTGATGAACCTGATCGGGCTGCTCGATCGCCCTACAGATGGAAACATCGAAATCGGGGGAACAGCGGTCGAACATCTGACAGTTGATCAGACTGCGGAGTTGCGTAACCGGGTTATCGGCTTCGTGTTTCAGTCGTTCCATCTACTGACGCGATATACTGCGCTCGAAAACGTTGCCCTCCCCCTCCTCTATCGTGGGGTCAGCAAAGTCGAACGGAGGAACATGGCGATCACAGCTTTGCATAAGGTCGGCCTTGCCGATCGGATGACACATCGCCCTGAAGAGCTTTCCGGCGGGCAACGCCAGCGTGTGGCTATTGCGCGCGCGCTGGTAGGCGATCCCGCGTTGCTGCTGGCAGATGAGCCGACAGGCAATCTCGACAGTCGTACGGCAGACGAAGTTTTCTCTCTGTTCCTAAAGCTGAATGTCGAGCACGGCCTGACGGTCATCATAGTGACGCATGATCCAACAATTGCTGCGCGCTGCCCACGCCGGGTTGTGATGCGTGACGGCCAGATAGTTGATGACGATTCTTCTGTGCCGAAACGCGTAGTGTCAGCATGAGACGAAGGACTGGCAGCATCGCGATCGAGATTATCCTCGAAACCATCGGGGATACCCGTATCGCAAGCGGTCGTGGGCTGCTGGCGCTAACGGGCATCGCCATTGGAACAGCCGCAGTGATCGCAATGTTGCACGTAGGACACAACGCCAGACGAGAAGCGTTGCGCCAATTTGAGGCTCTGGGAACTGATCTTGTATTGATGCAGCCACAATCGTCAGGGAACACCGTGGCGGAGGTTGATATTGATGACGTTCTTGCTCTGCCTATGCAGAAGATTGGTATATCCGATGTGTCGGCGATTACACAGGCTGGTGGAAACATCCGCGCAAGACGTTCCGATGTTCAGGCGAATATTATCGCTGCCACTGATGGTATCTATGCGCTCGGCAAGGCAAAGCTCGACCGTGGGCGTTTTACCTCGGATTTTGATAGCTCGGGACCTTTTGCAGTCCTCGGCGCCGGAGTCGCCGCGAATATCCAGGCAATTGATGGTGCACCGATTCAGATCGGCGAACGGATCAGTTTGGGTGACCAGCTATTCGCGGTCATAGGTATCCTTCAGGACACGCCGTCGAACTCCCTCCTCAACATCGAATTCGATCGCTCCGTTGTCATCCCTTTTGCGGCGGCTCGCCGCTTGACGTGGCCCGTGACGATCTCCCAGGTCTCCGGTCGCCTCTCACCTGGCGCAAACGATGAGCAGACAGCTAAGGCCGTCGCCGGGTATTTCCAACCCCGCATCGCGAACGGTTTTATGCAGGTCGCTACAGCAAGGCAAGTTATCGCCAATATTGAGCAACAGATGCAGATATATGCAACGTTGATCCTCGGCATTGGCGCCGTATCGTTAGTGGTTGGCGGTGTCGGTATCATGAATGTAATGCTGATGAGCGTCATGGAGCGACGACAGGAGATTGGGCTGCTGCTCGCACTCGGAGCAAGGCGCCGGGATATTCGGCTCATGTTCCTGTCCGAGACCCTCACCCTGTCGGTCGTCGGCAGCATGATTGGCACCGCGATCGGTTATCTGGCCGGCAGGGCTTTGGCCAGCGGTTCGGATTGGCAGTTCGAGGCGGCGCCGCTGGCACTCCCTCTAGGCGCGGGCATGGCTCTGATCGTAGGCCTATTCTTCGGAATCTATCCGGCGGCACGCGCGGCAAGTTTGGATCCTGTCGCAGCCTTGAGGAGCGAGGGATGAAGCTGTTCCCCTTTGTTCTGGCTGGCCTTCTGGCGATTTCAACACAGGCTTTTGCGGAAACAAAGATACCGATTCCAACCCCTCGCCCGGAATATGTGATGGAAACATCAGAGCGGCCGGCCACGAAGCGCACATTCTTAAGCGGCACAAGGCTGACACTTGCCGATTGCGTATTCATGGGACTGCGGGACAATCGTAGTATCAAGAGCGCATATATCGACCGCGTTACCCAGAAGTTCGATCTGCGAGTGGCAGAGGACCGCTTCACCCCGCATTTTTTCGCCTCCGGAGAGGTTGCGCGCCAGCGGATAGGTGGTGGCGCCAGCACAACGATCGACGTTTCTCCCGGCGTCTCGATGCTGACGAAGTCCGGGGCAACGTTCGATTTCGCATGGAGCAACTCTGCTTCACTTGGGGATGACAACCGCACGGTGACTTCGGCAGTTGAAGTCACCGTGGAGCAACCTCTATTGCGCGGTGCTGGAGTTGAGGTGAACATGGTTCCGGTCCAGCAAGCGCGGCTGGGCGAGAAGATCAACCGCTTGCGGCTCAGGGCAACTATCTCAGAAACCATCGGCAGCATCATCTTCGCCCATCGCGACTTGTTTCTCGCCCAAGAGGAATTGAAGCTGGCCGAAGACGCGGTGAGTCGGGGAGAGGAGTTGCTGAGGATCAATCGCGCGCTCATCTCATCAGGCCGGATGGCCACGATGGACGCGGTACAAACAGAGGCCGATCTTGAGAGCCAAAGACTCCGGGTTCTTCAGGCAAACCAGCAGATTGGAACAACGCGGCTTGCGCTTCTTAATCTGCTCGGTCTCGATCTCGGCACGGAGATCGTTGCGATTGAATCACTTTCTCTCAAGAAGATCGACACCAACATTGACCGGCTGATTTCCGTCGCTCTCACCCAGAGGCAGGATTTTCAGGGGCAGCTCTATACCATCGAACAGAACAGCCTCGGAATCGTCGTGGCTGAGAACGAACAGCTTTGGGACATCTCCCTGTTTGCACGAGGCAGATTCGGCGGCGAGTTCGTGACCGGAGCTCAGAACCAGAATGTGGCTGATGTAATGGGCGGCGTGCGCTTTTCCTTTCCACTCAATGATCTTTCCCGACAACAGCAGTTGGTCCAGGCCGACACCACACTTCGCGGCTCCGAAATACAGTTGGCGGAAATTCGCGCCGGTATTGAAACGCAAATACGGGGGAGTGCGTCTGAAATCACATTGTTATGGAAGCAGCTCGCCGTCGCGGAACGGTCACACGACCTCGCCACCCGTGCCATCGATATTGAAAAGGTGAAGCTGAACGCCGGACGCTCCACCACATTCCAGGTACGCTCCCTCGAAGACAGTCTACGTGCGGCCGAGAACCAGCTTCTCGCGGCCCGCTTAGGCTATTTGAATGCGTTGACCCGGCTTGACCTTCAATTGGGCACTACGCTGGACACATGGCGCATAGCCTTGAAGGATTGACGGATGACGAAGACAACGAGTGATCGACAACGAGGCGCAACGGAATCTCCTACTTGTGAAGACGCGCCGCGGTCTGAGCAGTCCAGTCAGCCTCGGCGGGCAAGACTCTGGTCAGCGCTGGCGGCCGGAACAGCGATCGTTATCCTGACTACTGGTGTGTGGTTGTGGCAACTTCGCGACAATATTCCCGCGCGCTCCACCAATGCAGTCAGAACGGAACAATCAATCGTGATGGGACCACAGGCTGTTTCGCAACAGCTCGATATCCTCGGGACAATTGGAGCCGGCAAATCTATAGCAATCGTCGCTCCATTCGACGGTGTCATTCGGGAGAAGCGCGTGCAGCTCGGAGACCACGTCAGTGTTGGCGATGTCCTAGTGGTGATGGATACCAGCGATATCGCCAGCCGTTATCGCGATGCACGGTCTGCCTATATCAAGTCAGCGATGGCAGCTGATGTCTTGGATCGATGGGAAAACAGTCCGGATGTGTTGCGGGCTAAACGTTCTCTTGAAGAGGCAGAGATGCAACTCGACTCGCTGGAAAGACAGGTAACGGAGCTGAGAGCTTTATTGGATCAGGGAATCGTGTCGCGAAATGAATATGATGGTTTGATTCAGCAACGGGACGCACAACGTAACACTGTCGCCGGCGCAAGGGATGATCTCACAGCCACGGTCGTACGCGGCAATGACGAAAATCGCCAGCTCGTTATGCTGGAGTTGGAGAACGCACAAAGCAGGCTCAACGATCTGAAGCAACAGATGGCTGGAGCTAAGGTCGCGACGGCAGTTGCAGGGATCCTGACGCGACCACCTGAAAATGGAAACAATGGGCAGACGTCCATTGAGCCAGGCGCCAGCATCACGCGCGGCACAGCTCTATTTTCCGTTGCCGACACGAGCACGTTTGTCGTTGAAGGCACTGTGGATGAAGTGGACGTCAATCTAGTGAAGGTCGGTCAACCCGCAACGATTAGCAGCGATGCCTTTCCTGGCGAGACCTTGGGCGGAAATATCGTCAGCGTCAGCGCTGAAGCAGACCTATCAAAAACCGGGACACGAGCAGCCTCGTTTGCAGTGCGTGCCTCATTTGCGATTGACGATGAAGCACTACGCCAAGCCGTCCGGATTGGCATGTCGGCTCGAATGATGATCGAAACCTACACGAACCGTGCAGCAATGATCTTGCCGCCAGCTGCTATAATTAAAGATGGAGCAGGAGCGCTAGTTCAGGTTCAGCGAAACGGCAAATCTATGAACGTCCCCGTGTTACTCGGAGAAACTTTTCCTGCGGGAATAGAAATCACTAGAGGTATATTGGCCGGAGACGTGGTGTTTCTACCCCAGTGAGCCCGTGGGTACATCCCCAATTCGAGTCCCTTGCTCGGCGTTAGCTTCATCTTGACCTGCCACTGAACTTTCATCCGGCAGCGATTAGAGCTTCGGCGGTTTTGAGGTGCTCCCCCATTTTGGACCGCCGGGCTGGGTGATTTCCCGGGCTATTTGCTCATGGCGGACCGGATGCGCCTGAGCCAATCATCAGCGAAATCGGCGGTTTGTTGCCGATGGCGCTATGAGGTCGAACCTCGTTGTCGTCTCTACGCCAATCCTCCATTTTCTGACGCGCGTCGTCAAGTGTCAGGAACCAGTGCTGGTTCAGGCACTCGGCGCGAAACTTGCCGTTGAATGATTCGATGTAGGCGTTGTCTGTCGGTTTGCCCGGCCATGAGAAGTCGAGAACGACATCCTTCTGGTCGGCCCAAGGTCGAGGTCGCGAGAGATGAATTCGCTGCCATTGTCGATCCTGATGACCTTTGGATAGCCGACCTGGCGGCAGACGCGTTCCAGCGTCTGGACGACATCCTCACCGCGATAGGAGAACCGTAGATCGGTGGCCGGTGCAAAGCGCGAGTGGGTGTCGACGATCGTCAGGATGCGCAGTTTCCGGCCCGTTGCGAGCTGGTCGTGAACGAAGTCCATGGCCCAGACCTAGTTGCTTCTGGTCGCTTCGGTTCGCTCCTGCCTGAGTTTGGCCTTGACCCGGCGCGTTGGTGTCTTGTTGCGCAGATGAAGACCCAACTCATTGTAAAGTCTTCTTGTTCGCGTCATGTTGATCGACCATCCCTCACGCTGCAGAAGCACGTGGACACGCCGATATCCATAGCGGACACGTGTCTCGCAGATCTCCTTGATGCGGTTCTTGAGCGGTGCCTGCTCTCCGCGCTTGCCCTTGTAGGTGTAGTGGGAACGATCGATCCGCAGGGCCGAACATGCCTTGCGAACCGATACCTTCCAGGTCTCTCCCACCTCATCGACAAGGCGGCGTCGGCGAGCAGGCTTCAGAGCTTTCTTGATAGCACATCCTGAAGCATGGCCTTGTCCAGGCTGAGGTCGGCGACGAGCCGCTTGAGCTTGGCGTTTTCCTCCTCAAGTTGGCGCAGTCTCTTGACCTCGGAAGGCATCAGGCCAGCGTAACGCTTGCGCCAATTGTAGAGCGTCGCCTCCGAACTTCATGCCTTTCGGCATACCTCGCCAACAGCTGTTCCGTCCTCGGCCTGCTTCAAGACGAAGGCAATCTGCGCCTCCGAAAACTTCGATGCTTTCATGGAACTCTCCTTCTCCCGGTCACGGGATCATAATTGGAAAATTCCAGCTTCAAACGGTCCGATTTATCGGGGGCACGTCATTTTAAATGTCGCTCAGGCGCGTCCCTATTGCCCTTTTGGCCGGAATGCCAAGATCCTCGCTGAGGAGAAAGCTTCACTAACCTCAGTGCTTTCACGCAGCTTGAGTCCTATGACTTCAGCATTTTTTGAAAACCAACCTGGGGGCAATGCCGTGAGGTTTTCAATGTCGCCAGCTTTCATGGTGAACTCTACACTCAACAAGTCGGATTTGCTGCGAACGGCCGAATCCACGATCAGCTGCAGGGCGTTGGCGAGAACTGTCGGCTCCGAGATGGGCCAGTTCTTATCCAAGGGCTCTTCCCGGCTCCATCCCTTGGCCGAATACAGCTTATAAAGCGATGTCGCATGGTCTGTGGGGATGATATCCAAATCTTGTAGGCGCCGGATCTGCGCCTTTACCGAAACCCGCCAGCGCTCCTTCAGGGACAACAGAGACGCAAGCGACGCGCTCTTGACCTCATAGGAGTATGTCGTTGCCGGCATCAGGAACGCGCTGGCAAACCGAAACGCCTGGCGCTCGATCTCCTTGAGATCCTTCTTCAGCTCTTCTTCGGTAACATGGCGATGCAGGATCGCATGACCGAGTTCGTGCGCGGCATCCATCTGCCGACGCGGGAACGACATCTTGTCCGTGGACAGCAAAATATGCGGCCGATTGCCTCCTTGAGCCCAGCTGCAGAGGCCATCCAGCTTTGAAGTCCCCATCTCAATGGAACCGACAATGCATCCGACGCGCTCGAGCAGCGGCATCATATCAATGCAGGGTCCATCACCAACGCTCCAATGGGTGCGCAGGCCAGAGGCGATCTGCTCGATGTCCTCGTCGCGAAGCTGCTTATAGGACGCACCCTGCAATACGTCCGGAATATCGACCTCCGGGAAATCCACATAATGCTCCACGATACTGCTGATTTCCTGCAGCCAGTGCATCTGGGATTCTTGGTAGTTCAGATCTTTCACCAAGGTCGATGCCAAGGTGCGGTAAAAGAGAGGCCGGTCGCTGTTGGCGACCGGTCTAAGAAAAAACTCTCTGCGAACGTGAAGGTGAGCTGCCAACTCGGCTAAGGCATCGGCATCAGGGGCGCTGGTCCCGTCCTCCCAGCGGGTGACGGTGCTGGGGTTGACGCTGATCAGGGTGGCCAATGCCTTCTTGCTTAGAATTCTTCGTGCTGCTCTTGCCTCAATCAATCTTTCAGGGACGAACCCCGGGGTTCCTACTCGCATGCATTTCCTTCCCCGGCTTTATCAGCACGGGTCACTTCGTATCTCTGTCGTTGTCATTGTCGCCATCAGGCTGCTCTGGTGGTACAAACGGTTTGATCGTTTTCTTCAAGCTGATGATCGGTTTCTTCGCACCAGTACCAGACGACAGCACCGGAACGATTACCGGCTCATCGGCATAACCTTCAAGGTATTTGTCGAGCGGCTCGTAGAAAAGATATTGCTCGTACGCCGCATCGATCACACCGATGGCGAATTCGCTGATCTTTCCGCCCCGCTCACGGTCACGAGCGACAAGGAACAGCACAAAGATGTCGCCGATTTTGGGCCCTGTTCCGTCAAGGTCGAGGCGCGGGGATAGGTAGTAGTTGAGCGTTACGCCAGCCTTGCGCGACACGTTTTTGACGGGCAGCGCTTTCGGCTCCGGCATGGCTGCAAGACCGAAGATGATCCCCTGCCCGTTTACCTCAAACCGCATGAAAGGCTGGAAGATCTTCAAATCGGTTAGTGGGATGATGCCGTTTTCGAGCAGCTTGCCACCGTGAAGTTCACAGGTTTCCCGAAACGCCTTCTCCATCATGCGAAAGCGGGCATGCCCCTCCAGTTCTCGGCTTGGCTTGGGGTCGAGGCCTGCGTGGTCGCGTACCATCGTAAAGGCCTTGAGTGCGGAAGCGCTCAACCGGTCTTCCAGATCGAGGAAGAGATTCTTGAACAAGGCCGGCGGGAACCGTCTTTTGATATAATGCTCCACAGTGCGCTCCGCATCGAATTGCAAAATACAGGAATCATATACGCAAAAATTGCGTAAAGAGCAAGGTGCCTATCTTCGACTCGGTAAGCATGTCCTCCTATCTCAATCTCAAACCTGACCTTCAAAGTCTTGCGAGAGGGTCGACTTCGTGTCGCGCAAAGTGTGGGTATCTGGTCGCAGCTAACCTATGAACTTTAGCTAGATGCCCTACTCTGCCTCTTGCATTCTAAAACCATACGTTGAGAATGTGCGGCCGACGGGGGATCCGGTCAGGCAGGTCGCATATGCCCGACGGGCGAAAAGCCCATCCTGGTCCCAACTTTCGAGCGTCTGGTTTCCAACAATGATGTTCTTCCACCCCGCAATGCCACGATCCGCCCATGGTTATGCCGCATCCCGAGATCTTCTATATCTATGCCCTGAAAGCCTGGGAGCCGTATGAGGTCACCCCTTTCCAAGGATTTGCACCGGGACTAATCCCCCTCGCCCATTTGTTGGCGCATCCGGCCTTTTTGCCGAGGGATATCGTCCAGCTCACGATGCCGCCCGACAACCAGTTGGCACGCCGGCGGGCCGGTATGGCGCATTGGATCTGGAGCCCTGTCAATGTCGAAACCCTGATCCAGAAACGCAAGCCCATGCCTGCCGCGCCGTTCATGGTGGTGTTCACGGGGGACGAGGCTGTCGCGCGCGCAGTCTCCAAATGGAGAAAAACCCTCACGCTCAAACCGCTGCATGTCAGTATGGTTGAAGGTGTCGGCGCGCTTTTGCCAGGCGAAATCACCGTCGAGCGTATTCGCCAGTTTTGCAAGGTGGCACTCCGGCAAGCCAAATCTCTGCACCGTCGCCTCGATATCGATGAAAGTCTGGCCGCCCTGGATAACTGGACGCCGCTTAAATCCCGGCCTTCGAGCATTTTCTATCACGGGCATAATGTGACGGTAGCGAACGAGCTAACGCTTCGGAGCGTGGGTGAGGACGCCCCTTCCGATCCGGAAGGACATCTCAATGCTTCTAGCCATGAAAGCTATGTAAGCGGGATCACCGAATCGACAGAAGCTGTCCTGAAGCTGCAGGAAGCCGTCGCTGACCGCGCTGCATTTCTCGTGTATCCGCGCCTACCAGATATCGTGTTGGTTGCGCCCGCCTCTTACCGACGGATAGAAGAACAGCTCCAGCAAAATGCACCCGAAATCATACAGAGAGTGCTGCGGGCCATGGAGCGGCAAAGAGGTTTCACCCTGACGGTAAAGGCCGACGAGGAGGATATGGACAATATCGGCCCGGTCATGAGTTCCCGCGGCGCCGAGTTGAAGCTCCAGTCCCTCGCGGTAGCCATGCGATCGGCTTCGACGCTTGCTGCCACTATACGGCTTGCGCCGGCAGTCAACCGCACTGACGGAGTGGTCGCACAGCTCTCTACCCATCTCCGCAACTATGACAATCCTCCGGATACGAAGACAGCGCGGGTTTTCAGAGCAGTTCAGCAGGCTCTTGCTGATGCCGTGCCTAGGGAGCATCTGGATATCATCCGGGCATCAAAGTCCGGTATCAAAATCATTTCTGACGCGGCGATTGAATGGCTGCCGGTAGATGGCCTTCCCCTTGGGATTTACACCGATTTATCGCGGATACCGGTGACACCGGGCAATATTCTGATGGAGCAATTGCGCCCGCAATTACCGGTACAAGTCACGCCGGAGAACTTCCGTAACTTTCTCCTCCTATCCATGTTCGATGAAAACGACCATCTTGCCGAGATCATCGGCGAAGCAGTCGCCACGCTCGAGGACAGCAAGGGACGCGCTATCCGCGGCACGAGGTGCACGCCCAAGACGCTCGAGGAATTTGTCCGTGCGATCAATGCCTATAACGGCCCAATGCTGATCGTGGACAGCCATGGGCAGCATATCAATGACAAGGTCCCGGGTGGCCTCATCATCGGCGGCGAGTCGATCGATATATGGTCCCTGCGCGATCATATCCGCGTGCCGCCCATCGTCATCCTCAGCGCCTGCGATACCCATCCTCATGACCGCAACCATGCCTCCGTCGCCAATGGTTTCCTAAGCTGCGGTGCTTCCGCCGTGCTTGCCACCGTTCTACCCATCCGCGGTATCGACGCGGCACATTTTGTTAGACGGCTTTTGCTGCGAGCGGTCGAATATGGTGGCCTGATGAACAGTATGGGGCGCTCGGTATCCTGGACCCATATCGTCGGCGGAGCACTCCGGATGCAGCTGGCAAGCGATATATGCTACGGCCTGAAAGCGAAAGGCCTGATAACAACGGAGCAGACAGAGGAATTGCAATTATCCGCCAACATGGACCTCAACCCGCACCGCAAGGACTGGCTGGTCAGGCTGGCCTCACGGTGCCAAGAGGCCGGTGGATTCGATCAGGCGCGCTGGCAGACGCTCTTTGATGATATCCTAGCTGCGTCCGATGTAATTCGGTACACCCACCTCGGAAATCCGGAAAGTATAATCCTTTCCGAACCGACAGTCTTCGAGCGTTTCTACACTGCCTTCGAATGAAGGCGAGCCAAAAGACCGAAGCTGATTAGATTTGTACGGGGAAAGAGATGAACGCGCCGCAGGCGCAAACACTCCAAAATACTCCAGCCCTCACCGTACACACAGGTTATGCCCCGCCCATCATATCCGGCAAAGGTCGGTCTTAGACATCCCTTCGGGCATCGTATCTGTGGCCGGAGGCGTCGCCCTTGTTCCATTCTCAGACAACACCCCATGCTCGAAACCTCCCCCTCCCGTCATCTCCCGAAGGCCGAGTTCCAAAACGATCCGCCGCGCCGCCTGCGGCGTCACATCCAACGTTTTCGCCACCATCCCGGCTGACACGAGCGGTCTCGCAATCACCAGATCGACCAGTTCCGGCAGTTTTGACGACGTCCGGCGCCCCTCCAGCTTTCGCACAAACATCGTGCGCGCCAACGCCAGCCGGTCATGCTCTTTCAGATCGAGCTCGGCGGCCGCAATCAGTCCGTAGGCAATGGCGAGCAGCCGGACCTCCCGGTCGCGATGTCGGCGCCGATCGACGGGGATGGTTTTGAGGCCAAGGTTGATGGCAGCGAGATGAGCACCTGACGTTATGCCCGCCTGGCGCAGGATCGCGGCACAAAACAGCCGGCCGAGCCAAGGGGCGTGCTGCAGCACGGACAGCTCGTTCCAGGCGTCGAGGGCGACGATCGCCTGCAACACCGCCGGCAAGTCTTGCGCCTGCCGCACGACGCCGCGCCATTCCTCCAGCCGGGCATCCTCGTCCCAGTCGAGATCATAGACCAGTGCGTCTCTATCCGCCGCGCCGATCCAGCCGGGCCGAGTTGCGTTCTCGATCGCGGCCTCCGATCGGGCGAGCACCGCATCGATGGCGGCATAGTCGACGCCGGGAAGATTTTCGACGTCGTCGGCGTCATCCCCCTCCCCTTCCGGATCGATTGTGACCGCACGCCGGATGGCGCCGATCGTCTGCGCCTCTTCCGTGTCAGCCGTCGTGATCTCCGCGGTTTTCCGCAGCGAGCGGATGCCGTCGGCAGAGAGCGCCCAATCAAGGGATTGGCCGGCGATCCGCCGACGCGTGCGCAGGACGTCGCGGGCGATTGTCAGCTCATGGGTGGGTGTGCAAACATCGCGTGTGTGGTCGTGGAGGACGAGGTCTTCGAGATGGACGAGTTCGCCGTCGATCCACAGTGAGGCGCAGGCATCGGTGAATTGGGATCGCTCCATCCAGCCCGAGCCGACCGATGATCGGGCGATGCGCTCGTCCAGACGCGTGAGAGCGACAGCGGCGTCAAATGCCGGCCGCATCAGGGCGCTCATGCTGATTTTCGCGATATCGTAAGCCATTGAAATAATGGTAAATGACTTACTAAAGGAACTCTATATAAATATTATGGTTCGCCACATGATGTGTTTGCTATTTTTCGATATAACCATCGATAAGCAATCCATATCTATTGCTATATACTATGTTAGTGTTTATAAATTTCATCGTATAATCTTATTTTTACTATATAGCCGCAACGTAATCTCGGCCGCCGTGACGCGAGCGACTACCCGGAGGACCCGCGCAGACGATCGGGCAGATGTCCGAAGCCGAGCGCGGCAGTCTCGTCCATTGTGTCGGTCGTTCGACGGCTTGCATTGCTTTCCACCTCGATGTCGAAGACCTGAACGGCCCGTTTCAACAACAACAAATACTCGGTCCCTACCACCGTCGACTGCCCCGTCGAAGTCCACACTTATGCCAATCGATTCATCACGCACGGTGGCGTTGTTCTCGTCGAACTGTCAGCTTCGGCCGAGGCGAAATAGTCTCTGATCCCTGGCATCAGATGCCTCTCCTGGCTCGCGAACCCGGTACTCTTCGCAACGGCGCACCGCCCTGGGGCGGGTGCCAACGACAGTTTTGGAAATCGTCCGCAAACGGTTTAAGGCGACCGATGACGGTAAACGATAAAATGCTCGCCTTTCTCGGATGCGTTCCGGGCGACGAACTCATCGTGGTGGAGGCCGTCTGCCAGGAAGCTCTCGGCGGAGGAATCTGCTGGCATCGATAACTCTCAACATCCTGGCGCAGCGGCGTGATCCGGCACCCATGGAGCCTCCGCAATCGCTATACGCTTCGGCTGACGACGACTTGATGCGTGGACATTCAGCGGGGTAGTCCCGCCTCCTGCTGGTTCAACAATGTCTGCAGCCTCGCGGCAATTGCGGGAACAGGGGTCAGTCTGCCGCTCTCGACCTCGGGGTAGACGGTCATCATAACGGGCATCACCCGCTCAACTGCTGCGACGACGGTCTGGATCGGCGGCATTCTCCAGCCCCGTGGCCTCGGCCGGCCTAGGGACGTCCATTTGCGATGAGCACGCTTCAACAGTTCGCGCTTGGAGACGGCGTGATATCGCATCAGTTCCATGGCGATCTGAATATCGGATTTCTGGAAGCGCATTGGCAAGTTGTCATTGAAAATTGACACCATCAGCAAGGGACTTGCATTCCATGACTCCTCCGGCGAACCATCTTGATCGCCGTCACCAGCCGGCCCCAGCCGCTCCTCCAAGGCGGCTTGCAGAATGGCCGCGTCTCGCTTGTCGCAGTCCTTCCTCACCGCCTGCAGCTCAGTTTCGTCGATGGGTCCAATGACTTTGTAACCTATCCCTTCTTCGACCACGATATCGTCGGGGTGCGGGAGTACGCTGTTGACGTCGGCGCCGTGCTTGAGGGCCGTTTCCAGCAGATAGCGTTGATAGGCTTTGTATTTGTGTCCAAATGCCACCTTGTCATCAATGTTCTGCTGATTAAGCCGTTGCGCCGCGTTGATTTGATAGACCGCATTGCTGATCGAATGCTGCCCACCCTTTGCAGCCATCTGCATCAGTTTGCGTGTAACCACCTCGTCCATGCGGACCTTCTGCGATAGGCCGTCCGATACGATGGTGACTTCGCGTGCCGCTTCTTTCAACAGCACTTTCTGCAATGGGGTGAGCTTTTCGCGCCCGTCGTTGACGCCGTCACTCGTGCCCCGTCCGCGTCCTTTGTTTCGTCTCGTTGCCATCAGTCTGCTCCCTTCCTGGAGTTGCGTTTCTTCGATGCCGTCGCTTTGACATCGGCACTGACGCCGTCCTTGCCGCTCAGGCGTTCGGCGTTGATCTGCGAGAACTTTGATCCGCTGGCCTCGAGCCGTGCAGGCTCGCCCGTCGCTCGTTCAAAACGACGGATGATGGTGTCGCAGTAGAGTGGGTCCAATTCGATCAGCCGGGCCACGCGGCCGCACTGCTCTGCCGCGATCAGCGTCGAGCCGGAGCCACCGAAGACGTCCAGCACGATATCCCCGCGCCTCGAACAATCCCGGATGGCATCGGCTATCAAAGCTACCGGCTTGACGGTCGGATGCATGGCAAGCTCTTCGTCTCGTGCCGCTCCGAGCGAACTGATCCCGGGATAGTCCCAGACATTGGTGCGATACCGCCCGGTGTCGCCGAGGCCGAAGTTATTGATGTGCGGGGCGCCGCCCTTTTTGAAGACAAACACCAGTTCATGCTTGGATCGATAGAACGATCCAATGCCGCCATTCGTCTTGTTCCAGACGCAAAGATTCTTGAGTTCCTCGAACACCGCCCGGCCGGCAGCGAGCAATTCACCGATATGGCGCCAATCCATACAGACGAAGGCTATTGCGCCATCTGTGAGGTGGTTTGCCGCCGCACCAAGGGAGTCGCGAAGAAAACCGGTAAAGGCAGTCTCGTCCATCTCGCCTGAAGCGACCGCGAACTCCCGGTGTTTCATCCGGCCAAGCCCACTGACATGTCCGGCGATCGGAACATTGTAAGGCGGATCCGTGAACAACAGGGCTGCGGTGCCACCTTCGCAAAGCCGAGCAACGTCCGCGTGAGATCGGGCATCCCCGCACAAGAGACGATGTGGTCCAAGCTGCCAAAGATCGCCCAGACGTGAGACGGCTGGTCCAAGTGATATCGGCTCGACAGCGTCGAGTGCTTCATCAGCTGCCGATGACGACCTCTGTACCCCGTCGATCGTGAAATCGATTTCCGTGGTGGAGAAGCCGAGCAGTTCGATGTCGAAATCCAGATCAATGAGACCTTGCATTTCTATTGCCAGTATATCGCGATCCCAGCCGGCATTCTCGGCAAGCTTGTTGTCGGCAAGAATATAGGCGCGCACTTCATCACGCGAGAGATGGGACAGCATTCGGACCGGCACCTCGGTCATGCTGAGCTGCTTTGCGGCCTGGACACGGCCATGGCCAGCAATGATGGTGTTGTCTTTGGATATCAGCACAGGATTGCAGAAACCAAAGCGCTTGATGCTTTCGGCAATCTGGCCAATCTGCTTCCTCGAATGCCTGCGGGCGTTGCTCGCATAGGGTATAAGTATATCGATCGGGCACGACTGTTCGTTTGGCGGATGCATGCGCATTCTCCATGTTGGATATCGGGATTTGGGCAATCAACAAACGGTCTGTAGAACGCCGTCCGATCGAAACTAGCGTCGTATCGGTACGCTGTTCAAGCGGCTCAGCGTAGAAAGCAAAAGTGTTTCCGATAGTTTCGAAGGCGCAATGAACGTCTTCAATTGATCTTCAAAATGTCTTCAAACCGACTTCTAAGGCCTTCAATCGGGTTCGAACCGGCGGTTTTCTTGAAGAGGTTTTGAAGGCTTCATTTCGTAGAATATTTTTCTCCGAACACGCCATTCCGAGCTCGCGTTAATGAATATCGTTTCCATTGATAGCGCTCGAATCGGGGTTCTAGCGGTGCGGTCGACCATTGGAACGACTACTGGCCGAGTGCATGTCGCTCCCGCACGGGTCGCTGCATCGTCCACCCAGCAGCCGCTACCGATACCAATCCCCGCGCGATTGCCGACCGAAAAGCCGCGAGCCCTTACCGAGCTCACCGCTCTGCACCATCAGATGGCAAACTTTCGCTTTCGAAGAGTTCTGATTTTCTCACCTTCGTTTGAAATCATTTGAAGCCGCGCTTGCTGCAAGCCCTCAACTGTTTCTCCAATCGCGTCGCGGGCAGCGGGGTTGTTCATTTTACGGCCCCAGCCGGCCACGATTTCGACCGCCTTGTCGAAACCCGCCTGGTAGCCCTGGTCAAAGTCTGACTGTTTGGTCGAAGGCGTAGATATCAGCTCACGGACCTCTGGATCCAGCGATCTGATACCTGTTTCTCGTAACTGTCTAAGCGGGACTGAAATCCAATCCCCCGCGACCAACACCGCGGACCACGCCGACGGCGGGCCGGATCGGGTCCGGCCGCGCAACAACACCGCGCGTTGCACATCCCGGAGGGCTTGGCGATAACCGCGAAGAAATGGAGGCATTTGTGACATGGTTTATCCGACGCGATGACTTCTTAAATGGGTCCAAGCCATTGCGTCCGACTGCGTCCATATTGCGTCGTTCGATCGCAAAACCGTGATGGGGTATGCCGTGATATCCGAGCAACAGATCGGTACGCCTGACTGACCGGCATTATGAGGCGTCGGCAGCATGAAATGAGTAGACCCCACGAATGGCGTCCTGATACCGCATAACTAAAATTTTGTGTCACATAACTGCAATTCGGAACCGCGAAACGACAATTCGGATTCACTGAACCACAATCCTGTCGCGACTATCACGCACGCACTCTGGCATTATCCGCCAACGGCACGGGCTTTTTCGCGCTGGGGAACCGCGTAGGATGATAGTTTTGCACTATTGGATTGGCTGCGCGATGGTCTACTTTACTGAAATCAAAAGACATTTTATTCGTGGTCTTCGTTGATTTGAACAGTTTTCGCCGACAGGGGCGGACATAAAGAAATAATTCCACAGCCAATTCTCTCTAGAACCCTTGATTCCTTGATTTTCCAATCGTGCCGGATATCGTTTTGGCATCATTCGCGACCTGATGCCCAGAACTGGTGCCGACGGTTTTGAAACCGGAATCGGCGCTGGGCCAGCGAAGGCCGTCGACGTCACGCCGATCCGCGATCGAAATCGACAATCTGGTCGACTGGTTTGGCCAAAGCCTGCTTCCTCAACCTGTCGGCGAGGTACCGGCCAGCCGAAGCCGGATACCGGTATCACGCCATGCTGGACGAACCAGCCAGGGGCGCAAAACTCAAACAATGTGGACTCCGGCACCCCCCCCGGGCGGTGCGGTTCGATCGTAGCGCACCGATTTCCTGATCGAGACGCGACGCTCGTCCATAGCCCCCTTGCATGTTCCCTCTCGCCGGAAATCAAGCAAGCGGCAGCTTGACCTGGACCTCGACGCCCTGATGCCTGACCGGTCTGGGGGAGATGACATTCACGGTCATGCCGGCGCGGTCGGCGATGGCCTTGATGATGGAAAGGCCAAGGCCGCTGCCGCCGATCTTTGCGTCGCCACGCTCGAACCTCTGCATCAGCCGGTCCATGGCTTCGCCCGGCAGAACCGGGCCGTCATTGGCGACGCGAAGCGATCCGTCCGCATCGAGAGACGCCTCGACCACGCCATCCTGTGCACCGTGCTTCAGCGCATTCTCGATCAGATTGCGGAACAGAATGCCCACGGCGTCGGGATCCAGCTTGGACAGCACCGGGGCTTGCGGAAGGGTCAGGACAATCCGCCCCTCGCCGGCCCGCGTGAAATCCTGGACAATCATCTGCAGGACGAGCCTCAGATCGGAAGGCTCGTCGCTTTGCAGGCGCCCGCCTTCGGCGCGGGCGAGCTGCATCAGCTTTTCCGACATGCGCATCAGCCGCTTCAGTGTGGTTTCGATCTCGCTCGCTCGCTGGCCCGTCAACGCCTCCGTGGTTTCGGAGCGAATGCGCTGCGCCTGGGCGATGGCGCCGGCGACCGGCGTGCGAAGCTCGTGCGCCGCATTGGCGGCAAAGGCCCGTTCGGCGTTGAACGCCGCCTTCAGCCGGTCCAGCAGCTGGTTGATGCCCGCCGAGATCGGGCGAAGCTCGCTCGGCAGGCCACTGTCCGGCAAGGGCGACAGATCCTGGGCGCCGCGATGGGCGAGCTCCTCCCGCAGCCCACGCACCGGGCGCAGGGAACGGCGCACCACCAGGCTGATCACCAGCAAACTCAAGGGGATCACCACGATCAACGGCAGGACAAGGCCGAGCAGCATCTTGTGGGAGAGTTCGGTGCGCTGGTCGAGCGATTCGGCGACGGCGATCGTCAGGCTCCCTTCGGCGTTCACATCGTAGTAGAGCTGGTGCGTGTCGGTCTCCAGAAAACCGCGCCTGACAAAGGGCGGAAAGATCGAGACGTCAGCGCCTCTTGAAGCGAGCAGGACCCGCCCGTCGCGGTCACGCACGACAAAGGTCACATCCTCGCCATACCGCGCCTCGCGGCCGATGCGCGTCTCGCCGTCGTCGTCCTCTTCATCGTCATCATGCTCGACCGCATCGCGACGCCCGTAGCCTTCCCGCAGGTCGTGCCGGGCAATCGGCAGGATGCGCTGCGCCGTGGCTTTCAGCCCGTCGTCGAACACTTCCTGCATTTCCCCGCCGAGGCGATGCGCCGTAACCGCAGCGGCCGCCAACCACAGCAGCGTGACGGAAAGCCCGACCGCAAGCGCCAGGCGTGTCTGAAGCGAAGCGCCGATCTTCATGCCCGCCCCAATCGATAACCAAGGCCCCGTTCGGTCTCGATCACATGGGCGCCGAGCTTCTTGCGCAGCCGGCTGACATGAACCTCGATGGCATTGCTGTCGATTTCCGTATCGAAGGAATAGAGCCTCTCCTCAAGCTGCGCCTTGGAAAAGAGCTGGCCCGGACGCTGCAGGAAAGCCTCGAACAGAACCCATTCGCGCGCGGTCAGAATAACGGCCTTGCCATTCAGCATGACGCTTCGAGCCGCGAGATCGACGGTGAGCGGGCCGAGCGTGACGATCGGGTTGGGGTTCCCGGTATAGCGGCGGGCGACCGAGCCGATGCGGGCGGAAAGCTCGGCCAGATCGAAGGGCTTCACCATGTAATCATCAGCCCCGGCATTGAGCCCGGCAATCCGGTCCGAAACCTGGTCGAGAGCGGTCAGGATCATCACCGGCGTGACATCGCCCCTGCCGCGCAAAGTCTTGAGAAATGGAATGCCCAAGCCGTCGGGCAGCATGAGATCGAGCAGGACAAGATCGTAGCCGGCGGCGGCCAGCGCGTCGCCGGCCCGATCCAGTCGGACGACCCAGTCGACGGAATGGCCATCGGCAGCGATCTGGTCGCGAATGGCAGCACCCAGCGCCGTATCGTCCTCGATCAGCAGAACCCGCATCATTGCCTCCCGTTTCACATCTCTCCTAGTCCTCCCGCCAGCTTACGGGAAGCTGAAGCAATGTCGCGTCGTTTGTCAGGTGCCCGTCAGTTCGCGAGGCCAATCATCGCTCCAACACAGAAGAGGAAGCGACGATGAAGACCGGCATCCTGCCCACCGTGGCCTTGGCCATCCTGGCCGCGACATCCGCCCAGGCCAGGGACGATTGCGATATTCCGATTGCCCACTGGCAGCCGCGCGAGGCCGTCCGGGCCATGGCCGAGGATCGCGGCTGGACGCTGAAGCGCATCAAGATCGATGACGGTTGCTACGAAGTCTACGGCATCGACAGGGATGGCCGCCGTTTCGAGGCGAAAATAGACCCCGCGACGCTCGAGATCATCGAGATTGAGGAACGCCACGACCATCGCTGACCTCTCCTCCACCCCCCCATCACGACGCCCCGAACAGGAGACAACCCCATGACTTACCGCAAACTTCTTCTGGCTGCCTGCGCAGGCACCGGCCTTTTCGTCGCCTTCGGCAGCCTCGCCATGCCGTTCGACGCGCTGAAAACCAGCGCCGCAAGCGCCATCGACCTGGTGGACTATGACGAGGGCGACGACGATGACCACCAGAACGGGCATCGCCGCCATCATGACGATCGCGGTCGCCAGGCCTCCAACGACTGCCGCGGCGACGACGAAGATGACGATGACGACGACGACAGCGCCTGCGGCGGTCGTGGCGGCGTCATGCAGCAGCAGAACGCCACGCCGCCGGCCAATGGACTGTTCGCACCGGGCTCCAAGCCAACCGTCCAAGTGAACTGAACCGTCCAGAACCGCAGAGGAAATTACAATGAAGTCCCTTCTTGCCATGCTCGCCGTCACCACGGCACTCACCCTACCCGGCCTCGCCATGGCGGGCCAGGTGACGTTCACCACCACTCTTAGCAACTACGGCGGCGATGGCGCCTACCTTGCCTATTACGTCACGGATGCTCAGGGCAAATATGCCGGCAGCCTGTGGATGGCTGGCGGCAAGGCGAGATACTACGAGCACCTGAGTGGCTGGTACCGCGCCACGGGCGGCGATAACGCCGAGATCAACGGCATCACCGGCGCCAGCGTCGGCGCGGGCCGTTCGCTGAAAATCACGCTCGATCTGGCCGATATGCTGTTCGATGCCGGCTACCAACTGCACATCGATTCCGCCGTCGAGGACATGCGCGACAGCCCGAACGAGATCGTCGTGCCGCTGACGTCGTCGGGCTCCGGCCAGACGGTGAAGGGCAAGCGCTACATCGCCGACTTCACCTACGCCCGTTAAGCAGGAAGGACGCTCGTCATGATCCGGTCGCTCCACCGTTGGTTCGGGCTGATTGCCGCCGTGCTTCTGATTGCCGTTGCGCTGAGCGGCATGGCACTGTCAGTCTTCCCGGCTGCCGAGGCGCTCACAAGGCCCGCCGCACAAGCAATCAGCGTCGCGGAGCTTGCCGCGCGCGTGCAGGCGGCCGAACCCTCGGTGGAGCAGATCAGGCGGGCACCGTCCGGCCGCATCACCGCCTATTATTTCGACGGCGACCAGCCGGCCTCCGCGGTCATCGACCCCGCGACGGGCAAGCCCGCGGGCAGCGCCGACACATCGGCGCTGCAACGCTGGCTGACCATTTTCCACCGTTCGCTGCTGCTGGACGATACGGGTCGTATCATCACGGCGGGTGGTGCTGCGGTCATGCTGCTTCTTTCGATGTCCGGCCTTTTCCTTCTGGCGCGGCGCGCCGGCGGATGGCGGCTGCTTCTGAAGCCGATGCGCGGCACCGGCGACGGGCGACTTCATGCCGTGGTGTCGCGGTTGGCCCTGCCGGGTCTGTTCCTCTCCTCGCTTACGGCTCTCTGGATGACCGCCGCCACCTTCGGCTTCCTGCCGGAGGGCGCCGGCGCGCCGGCCTTCCCGGCAGAGGTCAGCGGCCAGACGGGCGTGGCGCTCGCCGCCATACCCACGCTTCTGGAGACGCCGGTCGATGAACTGCGTTCCCTGAGCTTCCCGGCCGCCACCGACGCAACCGACGTCTTCACGCTGAAGACGGCGCAGGGTGAAGGCTATCTCGATCAGGGCAACGGGACGCTTCTCGCCTGGACCGATGCCGGCTGGATCGATCGCGTCTCGCATCTGATGATGATGCTGCACACCGGCCAGGGCCTGGCATGGCTCGGCCTGCTTCTCGGGCTTTCGGCCCTCAGCGTTCCAGTTCTCGGATGGACGGGCGTCTCGGTCTGGCTTGCCGGCCGACGCGATGGCAAGACGGCCTCCGTTGCCGCTGGCGATGCCGATACCATCGTGCTGGTCGCCAGCGAAGGCGGCACGACGCGCGGATTTGCCGCGACGCTCCAATCCGCGCTCTCCGCGCAGGGACTTCGCGTGCATGTGGGGCCGATGGCGCACTTCAACCCCGCCCGCTGGCCAAGGGCACGCCGGGTCATCCTGCTCGCCGCCACCTATGGCGATGGCGCGGCACCGGCCTCGGCAAACGGCTTTCTCGAGGAGTTCGCGCGCTGTCCGGCAAAACCCGGCCTGCCGCTTGCCGTGCTCGGTTTCGGTGATCGCAGCTTCCCGGAATTCTGTGGTTTCGCGGCCGGGATCGCGCGAGCTGCCGAGGAAAAGGGTTGGCCGCTGCTGACCCCGTTCGACACTGTGGACCGCCAGTCGCCGCAGGATTTCGCCCGCTGGGGACGCAACCTTGCGCAAGCGCTCGGCCTGGACTTCGAGCTGAACCATCAACGGGCGGCGCCGAAGACATGGGAACTGCCGCTGATATCGCGGCGCGATTACGGCGCCGACGTGCAGGCGACGACGGCGATCCTGCGCTTTGCCCTGCCGAAAACCTCGCTTTGGCAACGCCTGACAGGCCAGGGCCTGCCGCGGTTCGAAGCCGGCGACCTGATCGGCGTGGTGCCGCAAGGCTCCGACCTGCCGCGCTTCTATTCGCTGGCGTCCGGTACCAGGGACGGCTTTCTCGAAATCTGCGTGCGCAAGCAGGCCGGCGGTCTTTGCTCCGGCCAGTTGACGGCGCTGGAGCCGGGCGAAACGATGACTGCCTTCGTGCGGACGAACCCTGCCTTCCGGCCCTCGCGCGGCGGAAAGCCGGTCATCCTTATCGGGGCCGGCACCGGGATCGGACCGCTCGCCGGCTTTGCCCGCGCCAATCATTCGGGCCGGCCCATGTATCTCTACTTCGGCACCCGCCACCCCGCCAGCGATGCGCTTTATGCAGAAGAGCTTTCCGGCTGGAAGGACGACGGTCGGCTCGCCTCGGTCTCGACGGCCTATTCGCGGACAGCGACGCCGGCCTATGTGCAGGATATCCTGCGCAAGGACGCGGCACGGCTTGGCAGGCTCATCGCCGCCGGCGGTCAGGTTCTCGTCTGCGGCGGACGGGAGATGGCGGCCGGAGTCGCCGCCGCTCTTGCCGATATTCTCGCGCCGCAGGGTGTTACCCTTGCCACACTGAAAGCGGAGGGCCGTTATGCCGAAGACGTTTACTGACCTGACGCGCCACGCGCTGAACGGCCCGACCATGGGCACCCGCTGGTCGGCGCTGTTCCACATGCCGGCCGATTTCGACGCCGAACCCGCCCGAATGGCCATGGCCAATGCCGTAACCGAGGTGGACGAGCAAATGTCCAGCTGGAAACCGGACAGCGATCTCAACAGGCTGAATGCCGCAAGTCCCGGCGAATGGATCACTCTGCCGGAGCGGCTCATCGCCGTTCTCGCCGCCGGCCTTGCCATCGGCCAGGCTTCGGGTGGCGCCTTCGACATCGGCATGGGCGATGCCGTTTCCGCCTGGGGCTTTGGCCCGGACGCGGCCGACGAGGACCGGATCAAGGCCGCGCGGCTTTTGAGCCGCAACCCGGCGCACGATATCCTGGAACTCGACACGGCCAGCGGGCGCGCCCGAAAACATGCCGACATGCGCTTCGATCTGAACGGTATCGCCAAGGGCTATGGCGTCGACTGCCTGACGGAGGCTGCGCGCCAGCATGGCATCGACGCCGGTCTCTTCGCCATCGACGGGGAGTTGCGGGCGCTTGGGCTTCAGCCGAATGGCGCTCGCTGGACCATCGCCGTCGAACTGCCTGACCCGGACGCGCGTGCCCCGCACTCCATTCTCGAACTGCGCGACGCCGCCGTCGCCACGTCGGGCGACTATCGCCACTTCATCGATGTCGGCGGCCACCGCCTGTCGCACACCATGGACCCGCGCCTCGGAATGCCGCTCAGACAACCACCGGCCTCCGCGACCGTGATTGCCCGCGACTGCATGAGCGCCGACGCGTGGGCCACGGCCATGATGGTACTCGGCGAGGCACGCGGTCTGCCGCTTGCCGAAAGTCTCGGGCTTTCCGTCCTGTTCCTGTATCATGAACTAGACAAGCGTGCCGGATGCGGTCTGTTCGCGGCGTGAGCAGGGCGGCCATTTCGACGTCTTGTGTTTACCACCACGCGCAGATAACGGCGCGAAACCATCTTTCGAATGGAGCCACCCATGTCCCGATTGCACGCGGAAAACCATCTCGTCTCTCGCATCGGCTGGCTTCGCGCCGCCGTTCTTGGGGCCAATGACGGGATCGTTTCGACGGCGAGCCTGATCGTCGGCGTCGCCTCTGCTTCCGCCGCGTCGTCCGACGTGCTTGTGGCCGCCGTGGCCGGCATGGTCGCCGGCGCAATGTCGATGGCCGCCGGCGAATACGTGTCCGTCAGCTCGCAGGCCGATACCGAAGAGGCCGATCTCTCCCGCGAGCGCAAGGAGCTTGAAACCCAGCCGGAAGCCGAGCTGGAAGAACTGACCCAGATCTACGTGAAGCGCGGCCTCACCCCTGATCTCGCCCGACAGGTTGCGGATCAGCTGACCGCCGGAAATGCGCTTGATGCCCATGCCCGCGAGGAACTGGGCATTGTCGAACACATGGCCGCCCGCCCGATCGAAGCCGCGCTGACCTCGGCCCTCACCTTCGCCATCGGTGCGGCGCTTCCCTTGGCCATGGTATTCGTTACGCCGATCGACACACTCGTCTATGCGGTCTCCATTGCATCCCTCGTCTTTCTCGCATTGCTCGGCGCGATCGGGGCCAAGGCCGGCGGCGCGAATATCCTCAAGGCCACGGTGCGCGTCACCTTCTGGGGAGCGGCCGCGATGGCCCTGACGGCCGGCATCGGCGCACTTGTCGGAACGACCGTCTGAGGATTGACCGACGTCATGATGCAGATACTTGGCGACTGGAGAGACTGTCGGAGAGGTCGGTGATGCCGCCTTAACTCTGTCCAGTCTGCGGCGCTCCAGGTTGGTCCCAGAGCGAGAACCTGAAACGGCAACCGACATGCCCCCAGCGTGGCCTCTCCACCCGTAGCTGGGCGACATTCCATGTACCAATGCCGATCTGCGAGAACGGTCGGCCCGCAATCGTTTCGGAGCCGATCAAAAAGGGTTACAGAACGAGGCGCTGGCCGCGATCACACAGAGACTGCCGTCGAGCAGCACGACCGGCGCACTGGACGATTCAATGATCGCAAGCGCCAGACTGAGCGAGGCTTGGGGATCGAGCGGTATGACTATTGTCATTGTGTGTCCTTTCGGCCAGAGGCTCGCGGTGCGACGGCAGATTGCCGCCGAAATGCCTGCGGCTGACGGAAGCGAAGAAGCGCTCGATTCGAGGAGCCGGGCGACACCTGCCCACCTCGACAGGGCGATGATCTGCCCCCGCCCCCGCTCCCTACGTCGAAGCCATCGCCTTCAGCAGGGCGCCGATGCCGATGGTGGCGAAGTTGGAATAGGTGTCGCAGACGGCATAGGGCAGGACGATCAGGTCGTTGTGGCGCAAGGCGCCGCAGGTGTAGACGACGTTCGGCACATAACCCTCCCGTTCGGTCGGCTCCGGCCGCAGCAGGGGTTCGATGGAACGCGCGAGGATCTTCGACGGGTCGCGCTTGTCGAGAAGCGTGGCGCCGATCGAATAGCGCCGCACCGGGCCGACCCCGTGGGTCAGCAGCAGCCAGCCCTCGTCGAGCTCGATCGGCGAGCCGCAATTACCGATCTGCACGAACTCCCAAGGGAGCTTCGGCGACATCAGCTTTTCCCCGCCATCCCAGTGATAGAGATCGTCGGAATAGATGAGGTACAGGTTCTCGTTGTCCTGCCGCGCCACCATGGCATATCTGCCGCCGATCTTGCGGGGAAAGAGCGCCATGCCCTTGTTGCGCGCCGCACTACCCTTGAGCGGCGTCATGCGGAAAGTGACGAAGTCCGTGGTCTCGATCAGCTCGGAGCGGATCGCCACGCCGCTATAGGCGGTGTAGGTGGCGTAATAGGTCTTCTTCCCCTCGTCCTCGAACAGAACGAAGCGGGCATCCTCGATGCCGTTGGATTGCGCCGGCGTGACGGGAAAGATCACCCGCTCGCTGACATCGCTGTCGGCCTTGAAGGTCAGATCGATGGCCTCTCCGTCGCCCGCCAGCAAGCCTCCGGTGACCTCAGGCAGCGAGGCGAGCCGGGCTGGCAGGTCGACCCGAACCGCGCCCTCGGCGGTGATTTCCCCCGACCGGAAGGTCAGCGAGGATATGTGTCCTTCGCCCACGGCGCGCAGGCTGAGGATGAAGCGCAGTCCGCCGGGCGAGACGCCTGTCTGGTCCGGATGCGGCACGATGCTCGGATTGAACAGCGCTGCGGCCTCGAACGAATATTCGTTCATGAAATAGGCGCCGATCAGTTGGCGCTGCATCTGGCTGAAGGTCGCATGTCCGGCAAACGCCTCTTCCATGTTGTCGGCGCGCGATTCGAAGGTCCTGAGCAGATTGCGGTGCCGTCCCTCGAAATTCTCCAGGATCTCGGTGAGCTGGTTCGCCGTGGTCTGCTCGTCGAGGGAAAGCACCCGCTCGACGATATGGTTGGCGCGCGACTTGTCTGTCGGATTGAAGTCACGCGGCTCGGTGGCCGGCTTGAAGGGTCGAACGATGACCCTTGCGGAATCGGGGCGGAGATAGAGGGCCTGGCGGTTCAGGAAAGTGCGGTGGGACAAAATTGCCTCGAAGTGTTCTGGCTGGGAATGGAGGTCGGCGACGCGCTCAGGCGCGCCGCTCGACGGCGCCGGGATGGCGCCCGCGGATGCGCAGGAGCTGGCGGATTTCGACGCTGCTGACGAGCAGGCAGATGACGGATTCCGCACCCCGGTTCTGGTTGGCACGGTCGGCATGCAGGCCGTCCAGGCAGGCGCCCGTCTCGTCGTCGATGAGCGGCACGGCAATATCGTTACTGCCGGTGAACCAGCCGAACACGCGCAGGGCCGCGTCGCGCCACTCGCCGTCGCCCGTCACGCGCCATGCGGCGATGCAGGCGGAAATCGTCGCGGTGGCCTCGACCGGCTGCTGATCGAACAGGCGCGGCGTCTCGCGCACATCGTAGAAGCCTTCCGTGCCGACGGGCCTGAAATGGCCCTGGGGGGCGGTCTGCCGCGACATCAGCCATTGCAGGGTGCGAATGCCCGCCTCCACATAGCGCGGCGTTTCGGTCGCGACGCCGGTGACGATCAGCGCTTCCGAGAGCCGCGCATTGTCATAGGACAGACCTTCCTCGAACCACATCCAGCCCGGCGTCTCGACAAAGGCGATGAGCGCGAGCAGCCGTTCGGCGAGCGCGCGGCGCAGGCGCGCCGCGGTCCGGTCGTCAGGGTTCTGGCCGCAATAGCCGTTGAGACCGAGCAAGGTGAAGGCCCAGGCGCGCGGCGAGGAAAAGCCCTCGACGGCATCCAGCGCGCGGGGGAAGAGCGCCGAGGCCCAGGCCCGTCGCCCCTGGTCCTTGTCGCTGGATGCGCAGATGCCGAGCGCCCAGAGCGTGCGCCCGTGGCTGTCTTCCGAGCCCTGATCCTCCAGCCAGTTGCGGCTGAAGCCCATGAAGTTGCGGAAACGTCCGGTGTCGGGGTTCCAGGCGTGCTGGACGAAGGCGGCGAAGCGGGAGGCGAGCGGCTCGGGCAGAACCTTTTCGCCGTGCGAAGACAGGCCGCAGGCGAGGATCAGCGCGCGTGCATTGTCGTCGACGCAATAACCGTGCGCGCGGTCCGGCACGGAGTGGACGGCGTGCTGGTAGATCCCGGTATCGTCGCACATCGACAGAAGATGCTGCAGATTGAGGGCGGGTTCGCTGGACTGGGCGGTCTGTGCGACGGAGGCGGCCGGCGCGACCAGCCTGAGCGGCTGGCTGCGCAGCGCGGCGGTGAAGCTCGCCATGTATTTCCCGGCCGTGCGTTCCCAGGTCATCGAGCGGCTGCTGGCATAGGCTCGCTCGCGCATCGCCTGCCGGCGGGGAGCGTCGCTCAGCAACTGGGCGATGGCGCAGGCGGTCTCGATGGGCGCATTGAACGGCACGAGGCAGCCGCGGCCGTCGGCCAGCAGCTCCTCCGCATGCCAGTAGGGGGTCGAGACGACGGCCTTGCCGAGCCCGAAGCTGTAGGCCAGCGTGCCCGAGGTCATCTGGGCCTCGTTGAGATAGGGCGTGACGTAGACGTCGCACATCGAGATGAAGTCGAGCAGCATCGGCAGGTCGACGAACTGGTCGAGGAAGACGACCCTGTCCCCGACGCCGAGCGCCTCGGCGCGCGCCTTGAGGCTTTCGCGATAGGCTTCGCCCTTGTCGCGCAGCAGGTTGGGATGGGTGGCGCCGAGCACCACATAGACCGCATCGGGGCAGGTTTCGAGGATGACCGGCATGGCATCGATCATCACCTCGATGCCTTTGTTGGGCGACAGCAGCCCGAAGGTCAGGATCACGGCCTTGCCGGTGAAGCCGAGCTTCTGCTTGGCGAAATCCGGCTCGCTGAAGGGCACGTCCGGAATGCCGTGGGCGATCACGTCGATCTTCGCCGCCGGAACGCCATAGACCGTCTGCAGCAGTTCGCGCCCCTTTTCCGCCATCACGACGATGCGCGAGGACACCGAGACGATCTGCTGCAGCACGACCCTCTGCACCGGATCGGGTTCCGACAGCACGGTATGCAGCGTCGTCACGATCGGCATCTTCAGGCGCAGCAGAAGTGCCATGATGTTGGAGCCTGCCTCGCCGCCAAAGATCCCGAATTCATGCTGCAGCGAGACCACGTCATAACCGCCGGCATTCAGCTGGTCGGCCGCCGCCACATATTCCGGCAGAACCTCGTCATGGATCTCGGCCACCACCTGCGGCGGGTAGAGATAGGTGTGGTCCTTGTCCGTCATGGCGACGATAGAGGTCTGGATCGCGCCGAAGGACGTCGACATCGCCTGCTGAAGGTCGCTGCTGAAGGTTGCGATGCCGCAGCGCCGCGGCAGGGAGTTGCCAATGATGGCCAGACGTTTGAACGTGCTCATTCCGGTATTCCCTTCGTGCAGGATCAGTTGTGAGCGAGCCGGCTCTCAGTTTTCGCAAGTCACGGAGAGCCGCTCCGGCGAATGCCTGACTGAACAATTTCAAATATTTTCTCATATTGCGCGCGACTAAACTCACGGAAACAATGTATTGTTCCCGCGCGCAAAGATTATTATTTGAATAAATAGGCCCACATATTATGTGCGTGCCTCATTAATATCACAAATATCTCTGACAATAAGACCGAAATAAGATTTCGAGTTCCGAATTGCATCGTCGGAGACAGGCTCGGTTTCTTCCGCCCTGCGCAATGCAATTGCTCTCGACTTGCGCTCGGGACGAACCGGTCGGGCGAAGCGCGCCCTCCGATAGCAGGCTATCGCGACTTTTGCAGGCGGGGCGGAAAAGCCCTCGGCCACGACGCACGCAACGGACGCAGCCAGGGCGACCATGCCTTTGCCGTGGCGCGCTCGTCGCACCCGGCCCCGGCGTCATTCGCCCGGCTCGCCATCAACCTCGCCATCAACAAGGAATAGGCCCTTATGGATCTGCAACGTCTGAAAGACTTCTTCATCGAGGAGGCGCTGCCCAAATGGGCCGTGGCCGCCTATGACGAGCGCCACGGCCAATTCATGGAATCGCTGAAGCTCGACGGCACGCCGGAGACGACGGGGATCGTCCGCACCCGCACGGCCGCACGGCTGATCTATGTCTACGCCCATGCCACCGTGCTCGGGGTCGCACCCGCCGGGTCGCTGCAAAAGGCGGAGCGCGCCTTTGCCAACCTGCATCGCGTTACCTGGAACGCCGGCGCGCGGCCCGGCTATGCGCGCGCCTTCAACCGGCTCACCGACGCCGTCACCGATCCGGAACGGGATCTCTACGACAATGCCTGCGTGCTTCTGGCGCTTGCCTGGCTGCTGAAAGCGACGGGCAGACGCCGGTACCGAGAGCAGATCGAGGCCGCCATTGCCGCGATCGACCAGACGCTCGGCAATCCGGGCGGCGGCTGGGCGGAAGACAGCCTCGGCACCCTGCCGCGCCGCCAGAACCCGCACATGCACTATCTGGAAGCCAGCCTGGCGCTGTGCGAGACCGGCGGCAACGCCGATTGCCGACAGATGGCCGACCGGCTGCTCACCCTCTTCCACGCCCGCTTCTTTGACGGTGCGGCAGGGCCGCTGCGCGAGAGCTTCGGTCCGCTATGGGAAGTCGCCGACCGTTACCGGTCCGATCGTCTCGAGCCCGGGCATATGTGCGAGTGGGTCTGGCTGGTCCGGCGCCATGCCGTGCTGACCGGACAGAAGGACAGCCCGCTCTGCGCGGCCCTTTTGGCGACGGGCCTCGCCGTCGGCCGGTTCGAGGGCTCGATCTTCCTGCTGGACGAAGTCTTGGCCGACGGCACGCCGCTCTCCAGTCACCGCCGTCTCTGGCCGCAGGTGGAGATGCTGAAAGCCTTCCTGATGCAGCATCGCGCACTCGGCGACGAGGCCCACCGGCTGGAAGCGGAGGCGGTCGCTGCGGCGCTGTTTGCCTCCTACTTCTCCGAAGCCCCCGCCGGCTGCTGGCACGACGCGCTCGATCTCGAGGGTAAACCGGTGGCGAAGACGATCCCGGCAAGCTCGCTCTACCACCTCTGGACGGCCGTGGCCGAACTGCTGGACAAGACTGACGCGCATCGTCTGTCGGTAGAAGATGAAGCGCTCAGGCTCGGCATCGTCACGGTACGGCCCTCCCGCCTGCCCGCCGTGGTGGACATCGGCGCTGGATGGACGCGCAGCCGCATCCGAGTTGAATGGGCGGCCCCATCCATCTTCCCGCCTGCCGGGAGCCGGACTGGGAAACGGTCCGGCAAATCGGCAAGTTCGGCCTATTTCGAATGACCGACACCCCGAGGCCAGACGCCGGGCCGGGCGGGTACCGGCGGGCGGGCGAGCAGCGGGCGGATCGCTACCCCTTTGAAATCGTGATGGCATCCACGCTCACCAGCCCACTCTCGCCCTCTCCGCCCTATTTCACCTCGTCCAGCAGCCAGCGGGCGCTGTCGGCGTCGGTGACGATTGCCGTGGCGAGGCCGGCCTTGGCGGTGGCGCGCAGGATGGCGCGCTTGTGCGGTCCGCCCGAGGCGATGATGCGGCTGGGAATGCCGCGATAGGCCTGAAGGTCGGGCGAAATCACCTGGCGGTTCAGCGGATGGTCGACCGGCCGCCCCTCGGCATCCAGGTAGCGTCCGAGCAGATCGCCGACTGCACCTGCCGCCACCAGTTCGCCGATATCCGTCTGCGACGGCAGGCCATAGCGCACCTGCAGCGACTTGCCCGTCACGTCGCCGACGCTGAGGAAGGACAGATCGACGTTCGAACCGTCGCGCAGGAAGTCCTGGAACACCGGCTGGGCCATGATCACGTCATGCGCTTCCTCGCTGCCGGCATAGATCGGTGCCGCGAAATAGTGGCACTTGGCGTTCAGCACCTTGGCGAAACTGCGGACGATCTCGAAGGTGTTGATCTCCGAACCCCGCGTCAGCCCGCCCATCAGCGACCTTATCCGCATGTCCGGCTCGTTCGCGCCGGTCATGTGCTGCACCGTCTCGTGCAGGGTCGCTCCCCAGCCGACGCCGATCGAGCGCGGCTTGCGGTTCAGCACCACACGGTCGAGGAAGGCGGCGGCGGCGCGGCCAATCACTGCATGCATGTGGGCCGGATCCGACGGGGTCGGCGCGACGACCGCCTCCTCCAGGCCGAAGCGGCTGCACAGCCGCGCCTCCAGCGCGACGTTTTCGGCGAGCGGCGAACTAAAGCTGATGCGCACCACGCCCTTCTCCAGGGCCTCGCCCAGGAGTTCGTTCACCCGCCGCCGGGTGAGGCTCATGCGTTCGCCGATCTGCGCCTGGGTCAAACCCTCGACGTGATAGAGCCACGACGCCCGCACCATGAGTTCCTGATTATCCAACTTGCATCCTCGACCAAATGTCACACTGACGTAACATATGTAACCTAGAGACACCGCATAGACGACCGCGGAGCCGAAGGCAATTGTCTCGGAAAGCCCGGCGGTCAGCAACCGATTTGGCGGCGAGGTCAGGGCGTTTCTACGCAACTAGTCCACCAGCCAAGAAACAGGCAGCGGAATTCCATGACGGCGGATCTTCTCATCTTCGATTGCGACGGCGTGCTGATCGACAGCGAGCCGGTCTCAAGCCGCGTGTTGTGGGAGGTCCTGCAGACTGCCGGCGTGGCGATCTCGCATGCCGAGGTCCACCGGCGCTTCACCGGCTATTCGGAAAGCGACGCCCGGCGGATCTGTATCGAGGAGTTGGGGGTCGCCGACGTGGATCAGGCCTTCGCCGAATGCCGCGACCGTCTCTACGCCGCGTTTTCACACTCGCTTCAGCTGATGCCCGGCATCGCTCCCCTCGTCCGCTCCCTGCCCCAGCGCAAGTGCGTGGCGTCCAACAGCACGCTGGAGCGCCTGCGCAACAGCCTCGGCCTGTTCGACTTGTGGGACGCGTTCGATCCGAACATCTTCAGCGCCGAAATGGTCGCGGCGCCGAAGCCGGCGCCCGATCTCTTCCTGCTGTGCGCAGCGACACTCGGCGTCGACCCGGCCCGTTGCCTGGTCGTCGACGACAGCCCGCACGGCATCGCCGGCGCGGCGGCGGCCGGAATGCGGGCGATCGGTTTCGTCGATCCGGCCGATCCGCGCGAGGGGCGCCGCGCCGTGCTTGCCGATGCCGGCGCAATGCTTGTCGCGACCGGCGCGGACGAGCTTTCGCGCGCTTTCGATGCCGTCCTTTCCGCAGGCCCGCATCCGCATCTGGCCCGGGATCTGCGGGATTTGACCGTGCCCGTCTGAGCGATGCCCGCCGCGGCCTCCGCGGCGTGTCCCGTCATGCAAAATTCACGATGCCATTAACAAACCGACACTCGGAACGCGCAAGAGGACGGTCTCTGTTTTCGAGTGAACCCATCCCAAAAGGAGGATTTCGATGCTTTCCATCAATCGACGCGGCGCGCTTGGACTGATCGGCGCAACCACTGGCAGCCTGCTCCTGCCGCGCATGAGCTTCGCCCAGGGCAAGCGCCCTTCGGTCACGATCGCCGTGCAGAAGATCACCAACAACAACACGCTCGACATCTGGAACGAGCAGTCGAACGTCGGTGAACGCGTCTTCTTCCCGAACTTCTGGGAAGGCCTGATCCTGCGCGACTGGATGGGCAACCAGGGTCCGGTCGCCGGTCTTGCCACCGAGTGGAAGCGCATCGACGACAAGACGCTCGAGCTGAAGCTGCGCCGAGGCGTGAAGTTCCACAATGGCGACGAACTGACGGCTGAAGACGTCGTCTTCTCGTTCTCCAAGGAGCGCGTGTTCGGCAACACCGAGCCGAAGGGCGGCAAGACAATCTTCGAAGCCGACAACAAGCCGACCTCCGTCAAGGAATTGCCGGCTGCCGTTCCGGGCATCGGTCGCCGCCTGTGGCCGGCACTGGCAGGCGTGGAAGCCGTCGACAAGTACACCGTGCGTTTCCACAACGCCACGCCGGACGTCACGCTGGAAGGCCGCCTCTATTCCGGCGGCAGCCAGATCGCCAACCGCCGCGCCTGGGACGAAGCCGCCTCCTACACCGATTGGGCGCGCAAGCCGATCACCACCGGCCCCTACATGGTCGGCGACTACAAGCCGGACGTCTCGCTGACCCTCGTCGCCTTCGACGAATACTGGGGTGGCCGCCCGCCGCTCGAGGAAATCCGCTTCGTCGAGGTTCCGGAAGTCGCCTCGCGCGTCAACGGCCTGCTTTCCGGCCAGTACGACTTCGCCTGCGACCTGCCGCCGGACCAGATCGCGACCGTCCAGGCCGCATCCGGCTTCGAGGTCCAGAGCTCGACCATCTGGAACCACCGTATCTCGGTGTTCAACACCCAGAACGAGATCCTCGCCAACCCGCTGGTTCGCCGCGCCATGACGCACTCGATCGACCGCCAGGCGATCGTCGAAGCCCTCTGGGGCGGCCTGACCGTCATCCCCGCCGGCCTGCAGTTCGACTCCTACAAGAACAACGACATGTTCATCGACGGCTGGGCAGCACCTGAGTTCAACCCGGAACTCGCCCGCCAGCTTCTCAAGGAAGCCAACTACAAGGGCGATGCGATCCCCTACCGCCTGCTCAACAACTACTACACCAACCAGACTGCCAACGCGCAGATCATGGTCGAGATGTGGAAGCAGGTCGGTCTCAACGTCGAGATCCAGATGAAGGAAAACTGGGCGCAGATCCACGATCCGGAAGGCGTCAAGGGCGTGCGCGACTGGTCGGCCGGCAACTCGATCAACGACCCGATCACGCCGATGGTCACGCAGTTCGGCCCGAACGGTGAAATGCAGCAGAAGAAGGACTGGTCGAACGAGGAGCTGAACAAGCTGTCCGTCATCATGGAAACCTCCACCGACCACGCCGAGCGCAAGAAGGCCTATGCCCGCATGCTGGAAATCGCCGAGCGCGAAGACCCGGCCTACCAGGTCCTGCATCAGAACGCCGTGTTCACCGGCATGAAGTCCTCGCTCAAGTGGAAGGCGGCGCCCGCCTTCGCCATGGACTTCCGCTCAAACAACTGGACGATGTGATCGCTCCAGCTCGATCCGGCGGCGTTTGCGCCGCCGGATTTGCCCTTCCAGCAACCGCAGCGGCGGGCCAAGCGCCCTGCCGCATCAGGCCTTGAAGAAGGTGACCGCAATGAGCCCCAATCTCGTGGAACTTCGCAATCTGAAAGTCGCCTTCGACGGCGTTCAGGTCCTGCACGGCATCGATCTCGACGTAAAACCCGGCGAGGCGCTGGGCCTGGTCGGCGAGTCCGGCTGCGGCAAGTCGGTGACCTGGCTTGCAGCGCTTGGCCTGCTGCCGGGCAAGGCGAGCGTCTCCGGCTCGGTTCGCGTCGAGGGGCGCGAGGTCTGCGGCGCCCCGCGCCAGGCGCTGGAAAGCGTGCGCGGCGGACGCGTCGCGATGATCTTCCAGGATCCGTCGAGTTCGCTCAATCCGGTGCTGCGCATCGGCCGGCAGATCACCGAAGCGCTCGTGCTCCATCGCGGGCTCCATGGGGCCGCCGCCAAGGCCGAGGCGCTGCGGCTGATGGACCTCGTCGGCATTCCCGACGCCCGGCGACGCTTCGATCTCTATTCCCACGAATTCTCCGGCGGCCAGTGCCAGCGGCTGATGATCGCCATGGCGCTTGCCGGACAGCCGGATCTCCTGATCGCCGACGAACCGACCACGGCGCTCGACGCGACGATCCAGGCGCAGATCCTCGATTTGTTGATCGCCCTTCGCGCCGAAACCGGCATGGCGACCGTGTTCATCAGCCATGATCTCGGCGCGGTTTCCCAGGTCTGCGAGCGCGTCTGCGTCATGTATGCCGGGCGGATCGTCGAGCAGGGTTCGATCGAACAATTGTTCTCCGAACCGCGCCATCCCTATACCCGCGGCCTGTTCGACGCGATCCCGCGCATCGACGGCCCGCGCAACCGGCTGATCCCCATTCCCGGCACCGTGCCCAACCCGAAGCACCTGTCGGCCGGCTGCGCCTTTGCACCGCGCTGCGCGCGCGCCACCGACGGCTGCACCGACCAGCGGCCGATGCTGGAACCGATGGAGGACGGCCGCCGGCTGGCCTGCTTCAGCCCCGTCCCGGCCGCCCGCTCGCACCCCGTCAAGACGAAGATCCTGGAAGGCGCATAAGTGACTGCTCCCCTCATCAAGGCCGACCGCCTCACCCGCGTCTACCAGTTGCGGCGCGGCCTGTTCGGCAAACCGACCCCCGTTCGCGCCGTCGACGGCGTTTCCCTGAACGTCATGCCGGGCGAGGCGCTCGGCATCGTCGGCGAGTCCGGCTCCGGCAAGTCGACACTGGGGCGCATGCTGCTTGGCATCGATCCGGCACAATCCGGAACGGTTACCTTTGAAGGTAAGTCCATGCCGACGTTCGGCACGGCCGAGTGGCGCGCGCTGCGGGCCCAGATGCAGCTCGTCTACCAGGACCCGCTGGCGGCACTCGACCGGCGCCTCACCATCGCCGCCCAGATCGGCGAACCACTGGAAATCCACGACCTTCTGTCGAAGGACGAGCGCCCGGCGCGCGTCGAAGCGCTGATGGCGGCCGTCGGGCTACGACACGACCAGGCCGACCGCTACCCGCACGAACTGTCCGGCGGACAGCGCCAGCGGGCCGTCATCGCCCGCGCGCTCGCCACCCGCCCCAAGCTGCTGGTCTGCGATGAGCCCGTCTCGGCACTCGACGTTTCGATCCAGGCGCAGGTGGTCAACATGCTGCGCGACCTGCAGGAGGACAACGGCATCGCCATGGTGTTCATCAGCCATGACCTCAAAGTGGTGCGCAACATCGCCGACCGCGTCGCCGTCATGTATCTCGGCCGGATCGTCGAGGAAGCCTCTTCCGACGTGATCTTCGCCGCGCCGAAGCATCCCTATACCCAGGCGCTCGTCTCCAGCGTGCCGGTTCCGGGCAAGCCGCTCACCGGCCGGACGATCCTGCAGGGCGAGCCGCCGAACCCGGCCAACCGGCCGTCCGGCTGCGCCTTCCATCCGCGCTGTCCGCTGGCGGCGGACATCTGCCGCACGACCGTGCCGGCGCTGCGGACCATCGGCGTCCAGCGGACCGCCGCCTGCCATCTCGTCGAAGGCGCCGACGCGCCGCTCGCCGCGTAAGGAGACGACCATGATCCGCTTCGTCTTCACCCGCCTGCTGCGCGCCTTCGTCACCATTCTGGCCGTCGTCACCTTCGCCTTCGTCGTGCTGCGCATGTCCGGCGATCCCGCCCAGGTCATGCTCGGCCCCGACGTGCCGCAGGACGCGGTCGATGCCTTCCGCAAGGCCTGGGGCCTCGACCAGCCGCTTTGGATCCAGTACCTCGCCTACATCAAGTCGATCTTCACCGGCGATTTCGGCGTTTCGATGCGCGACAAGGCGTCCGCCCTGCAGCTGGTGCTGGAACGTGTTCCCGCAACGCTGCAGCTGACCATTCCGGCGCTCGTTCTGAAACTGCTGATCGGCATTCCGGCCGGGGTCTATGCCGCACTTCACCGCCAGAGCATCATCGACCGCGGCGTGATCATGCTCTCCATCCTCGGCTTCACCATCCCGTCCTTCGTCATGGGCCTGCTTCTGGTGCTGATCTTTTCCGTGAGCCTCGGTCTCCTTCCCTCCGGCGGACAGGACACCTGGATGCACGGCCTGCTTCCGACGCTCACCATGAGCATTGGCGGGATCGGCATCCTCGCGCGCTTTTCGCGCAGCGCCATGATCGAGGTGATGGGCCAGCCCTATATCCGCACCGCCTCCGCCAAGGGGCTGAAATGGCCGGACGTGGTCTGGCAACACGCGCTGCCGAATGCCGCCGTGCCGATCGTCACCATCGTCGGCTTCATGGTCGGCTCGCTGATCGCCGGCGCGGTCGTGGTGGAGTCGATCTTCTCCTGGCCCGGCATCGGCCGCCTGCTGGTGGTTTCCGTCGCCAACCGCGATCTCGCCGTCGTCCAGTGCATCCTGTTGATGATCGCCGCGACCATGGTGATCTCCAACCTCATCGTCGACCTGCTCTACGGCTGGCTCGACCCGCGCCTTCGCGCCCAAACCGCCCATTGAGGAGGACGTCATGAGCTCGACAGACATGGCACAGGCGCAACCGCAGAGCGGCCGCACGGCCGGCGTGTTTTCCACCCTTCGCCGCAACGTCCCCCTCACGATCGGGCTCGGTATCCTGTGGCTCGTCGCCATGGTGCTGGTGGCGATCTTCGCCGACCTGCTGCGCCCCTACGGCATCACGGCGATGGACCTTGCCAACCGCCTGGCCGCGCCCGGCAATGCCAAACACTGGCTCGGCACCGACGAGCTCGGCCGCGACGTGCTCGCCCGCCTGATCCAGTCGATCCGCGTCTCGCTTGTCATCGCGTTCAGCGCCACCATCCTCTCGGCGGTGTTCGGCACGGTGCTCGGCTTTGCCGCAGCGAAGTTCCGCGGCTGGGTCGAACACCTGGTGCTCGTGCTCGCCGACTTTCAGGCGGCCCTGCCCTTTCTCATCATGTCGCTGGCCGTTCTCGCCTTCTTCGGCTCGTCCATGCTTCTGATCGTCTGTCTGATGGGCTTCTACGGCTGGGAACGCTATGCGCGCATCGCCCGGGGACTGGCCATCTCCGCCAGCGCCCAGGGCTATGCCTCGGCGGTCGTACAGCTTGGCGCCACGCCCTTCAGGGTCTATTTCCGCCACATCCTGCCCAATGTCGCCTCGACGCTGATCGTCTCGATGACGCTGACCTTTCCCGAGATCATCCTGATGGAAAGCGGCCTGTCCTTCCTCGGGCTCGGCGTGCAGCCGCCCGAAACGAGCCTTGGCAACATGGTCGGCTTCGGCCGCGAATACCTGACGCGCGCGCCGTGGATCATGCTCGCGCCCGCCGTCGTCATCATGCTGACGACGCTGTCGATCTCGCTGGTCGGCGACTGGCTGCGCGACAAGCTCGACCCGACCGTGCGCTGACACTTCTCAACCCCACATCCAGGACCACGCTAATGACACTGATCACCGGCCACCGCGGCGCCCGCAATCTCTGGCCCGAAAACTCGCTTCAAGGCTTTCGCAACGTGCTCGAACTCGGCGTCGACGCCGTCGAGTTCGACGTCCACCTCACCGATGCCGGTGAACTCCTCGTCATCCATGACGCGACGCTCGAGCGCACCACCGAGGGCCAGGGCCCGGTCCGCGCGCTGACGCCCGAGGCGCGGCTGAACGTCAGGCTCAAGGACAGCGACGAGACCGTTCCGACACTGTCCGAGGTGCTTTCGGTGCTGGCGGCGGCCGACGGCCTGCCCCTGCATGTCGAGATCAAGAGCGACGAGACCGGCACGCCCTATCCGGGCATCGTCGAAAAGGTCGCTGCGGAACTCGCAGCCCAGGGGATTGCCGGTCGCAGCTACCTGACCTCGTTCGACGTCTCCGTGCTCGAAGAATGCCGCCGCGTCGCGCCGGACATCGCCCGGCTCGTCTCCGTCAATGCCGCCTGGGCGGATAAGCAGGGGGGCCTGAAGCGCTTCATCGCGCAGGTCGAAGGGCTCGTGGAGATCGTCGCCATCCATCACGAACTGATGGAGGCCGAATGGGACCTGATCACAAGCCTCCTGCCGGCTGATCGCCTCTGCGTCTGGACGCTCAACGACGAGGCGCTGATCGCCAAATGGCTGGAGCGCGGCGTCGGCCACCTGACCTCCGACAGCCCCGACCTTGCGCTGACGCTGCGTAGCAAGATCGCGACCGCCGCCTGAACCCTTGCCCCAACCCACACACCTGGAGTGAAACCATGAGCAATATCATCGCAACCGGCTTCAACGCCGCCTCAGACAATGGCGAAATGCTGAGCCTCGGGGAAGACCTTCGGGCGCTCGCCGACATGGGCGTCGACACGGTCGAACTGGGCGTGACCACCCTCGACCTGATCGCCGGCGGCCGCATCATCAAGGATCGCGCCGAGCGCCTCGTCGCCCTCACCAAGCAGTTCGACCTGCGCTACACGGTCCACGGCCTCGTCTCATCGAACTTCATGGACCCCGCCACCTGCCGCTACCAGATCGACGCCGCCAAGGCGCTGGTCGAGATCTGCGATCGCATCGATGCCCGCATCCTCGTCCAGCATGGCGGCTGCCTGCGCGCCGAGCAGATCTTCGACCGGGCCGCCGCCGACCTTCGCGAACGCGAAGCGCTGCTGGAACTCGCCGAATTCGCCAAGCCCTACGGCGTGCGCATCGCGCTCGAAAACATCTTCACCACCGAGCCCGGCCAGTATCGCCAGACGCCGGCCGAGGTCGCCGAGACGGTGAAGGCCGTCAATCACGCCAATGTCGTCGCGCTCATCGACTTCAGCCACGCCTATATCGAATCGACCTATCGCGGCCTCAACTTCCGCGAACAGATCGCCGCCATGGCCCCGGTTGCCGGCCATCTGCACCTGCATGACAGCTTCGGCCGCCCGCAGGGTTTCTACAAGGGCTATCACCTGCAGGAAAACACCGCGATGGGCATCGGCGACCTGCACATGCCGCTCGGCTGGGGCGACATCGACTGGGAAGACATCTTCAGCGAACTCGACTTCCTGCCCGGCACGGTCGCAATGATGGAAATCGGCGCCCGCTACCGCGCCGAACAGCCGGAAAGCCTGGAACGTGCCCGCAAGCTGATGGCGCTCAACGATCGCCAGAAGTCCATCGCCGCCGAGTGATCGCCCGGCCGGACAGACATGCATGGCCGCCGTGGAGATCACGGCGGCCAATGGCGTTTCGGGATATTCGGCCGAGCCATTGTCGGTCGCTGTCGCATATGATCCACAACCCTGCCTGACTTTCGCAACGACATGACGAGCGAAACAAATGTCGACACTTGAGGAAATCGCATCGCGAGCGGGTTGCTCCATGGCCACGGTCAGCCGCGTGCTCAATCGCAGCGGACCGGTCAGCGAGGGCATGGTGCGGCGCGTGCGCAAGGCGGCCTCCGATCTCGGCTATCACCGGATCGAGCGAACCCTTCCGCCGGGGCGTCGCCGGCCGGTGATCGGCGTGCTCATTCCCAGCATCACCAATCCGGTCTTCGCCGCATCGCTGTCCGGCATCCAGAACCGCATGCGGGTGTCAGGGCACGGCGTTCTGATCGCCCAGTCCGACTACGACCCGTCTCGCGAGGCCGATGCCGTCGACTATCTGCTGGCGGAAAAGCCGACGGGCCTGATCCTCACCGTGTGCGACCCGCTGAGAAGCCAGTCGACGTTCCCCGCCTTCCTGCCGCCGACGGTGTTGCTCAACAACCTGCCGACGTCGCGCTTTCCGGCTGCCGTGACAACCGACAACCGGCTTGCCGGGCGCGAGATCACCACGCATCTGATCGAACACGGCCATCGGCAGATCCTGTTCGTATCGGGCCGCTTCGAGAGTTCTGACCGTGCGCGCCTGCGCTATGAAGGCTACCGGGACGCGATGGAGGCGAGCGGGCTGCCGATCAACGAAGCCCTGCAGATCTCCTTTACCACCGGGTACGACGACCTCGATCTTGCCCAGGCGATGTCGCTTCACCGCCCGACCGCAATCATCGCCTCGAACGACCTTCTTGCGCTGGGCGTCATCAGCGCCCTTCGCCGCGAGGGGCTTTCGGTTCCCGGCGACGTGTCGGTCGCAGGCTTCGACGGCATCGCCATCGGCCGGCTGATGCATCCGCCCTTGACGACGATCGAGATGGCCGATGCCAGCATGGGCGCGACGGCTGCCTCGCTTTTGCTCGACATCGCCGAAAACTCGGCAACGCCCCGCCATCTCACGCTTGGCTACAAGCTGAACACCGGCGGCACGGTGCGACGGATCGACCAGGGTTGTTGATCCGGGTCTTCTGGCGATGGGAAACGGTTGAGAAAAGCCATGCCCTCGACAAGAGGCAAGTCGCCCTGCTCGTCTCTGGCAAGGCGAGCGATGGCCGTTCCTCTTCTCCCC
>NZ_JAEG01000023.1 GCF_000518785.1 Paenirhizobium selenitireducens ATCC BAA-1503
GTCATTGCCAAAGCGCCGGCTTTCGCCGAGCGGATGGAGGTGAATGTCGAGCCACTCTTTACACACGTCCACGCCGACGTAGACTGTCGCCATCGCGTTTTCTTCGAACGAAACCTTGCCTTGCATGCGGGACTTGCTCCCCATCATCTGTTCAGGACAAACGCGAGGACGGCCGGACCAATCTCATCCCCGGTTCTTGCCAAGGGGCGCGCGGTCCCGACCGTCCGCTCTCCGGCGGATGGCCATCCGCCGGAGAGCGCATCAATCATCCAACAATCGATGCAGTTTGAACATGCAAGGGGCAAGGATCCCCGACGGCAGGGTGAGGTCTCCCCCTCACCCGCCCGGCCGCTTGGCCGTAGCGGGCGAAGAGCCGCACCAGCAGCCCGAGCCCCCACCAGGCGGTGAGGCTTGCTGCCGTCGCGCCGGCGAGCATGGTCTCCGGCGGCGAGAGTTCGGCCGCGACGTCGAGCTTGCGCACGATCCACAGCCCCGCCGGCCCGCCGAAGATCATGCCGCAGCAGACCCCGGTCAGAAACCGGATCGCCGCCTCGCGCCGTCCCTTGGGCAGCAGGTAAACGAGCGAGATCGCCGACCCCGCCACCGCCCCGATCACGCGTGCGCTCCACAGACCGCCGTCATGGCTGAAGTCAGTCATTTGTTAATCTCTCATCGCTAAAATAATGAAATTCGAAGGCCTACGCCGATCCGGTCGGGGCCGTTTCGACCTTCGCCGCTGGACGCACGATCCGGCCCGCGGACAGGGCAGTTGCCCCTGCGCAACCCGCTTCGCGCAACACTTCAAGTGGCCGCGTTTTCCCGAGTCGATTGAATCGCTTGCAGCCTACTTCTCAGAGCCTGATTCAAGCCCTGCATGTGTCGCTTCAACGGCCTCATCTTCCGATTCAGCTTGAAGTCGCCGGGCGCTTTGCGCCGGCTGATCTCCCCCCTTGAGGGGGAGATGTCACGGAGTGACAGAGGGGGGTGATCCGCCGTCGCGCGAGGAGCTACCCCCCTCTGCCCTGCCGGGCATCTCCCCCTCAAGGGGGGAGATCGCAAGCCGACACCGCGCCGCCCCACGCCTCTCCTCATCCTGAGGTGCCCCGCAGGGGCCTCGAAGGATCGAGGCCGCGACCCCGCCGCCAGGACCCTTCGAGGCTCACTGCGCTCCTACCTCGGGGTGAGGGTCAATCCGCACACCTTCAATACCCCACCGCCTGCCGCTTCTCCTCCTCGGTGAGGAAATCCGCCGCCCCGAGCCTCGCCCACAGCGCGTCACGCTCGACGGCCAGTCCCGCCACCTGGTCGAGGTCCGGCACCAGCCGCAAGGGCTCGCCATAGAGCCCCGAGAGGAAGCCGGAAAAACTCGCAGCGGTGCGAGAAACCAGCGGCAGAACGGTCAGCCGGTAAAACGCCCGGTTCGCCTCCTGGTAGTTGGCATAGGTGTTGTCGCCGGGGATGCCGAGCAGCATGGGCGGCACGCCGAAGGCGAGCGCCACGTCGCGCGCCGCGCCGTTGCGCGCCTCGACGAAATCCATGTCCTTCGGCGACAGCCCCATGGACTTCCAGTCGAGCCCACCTTCCAGAAGCAGCGGCCGCCCGGCCCGCATCGGCCCGGAATAGCCCTCGTCGAGTTCCACCTTCAGCCGCTCATACTGGTCGGCCGAGAGATTGCCGCCCTCCTTCGGCTGGTAGACCAGCGCGCCCGAGGGCCGGGCCGAATTGTCGAGCAGCGCCTTGTTCCAGCGCGCCGCGGCATTGTGCAGGTCGAGCGCAACCTGGGCTGCCGCCAGCGGCGGAAAGCCGAGATGGTCGTCGAGCGGATGGAAGAGTTTCAGATGCAGAAGCCCGCCGCACCGCCCGGCCCCGCCTCCAGCCCCGCCGCCAACGCCTGCGCCTCCCGCCGAGCCGCCGCCCGCCGAGATCCGCCGCCTCTGCGATCCGGCACGATAGTCATAGGCCTCCGGCCAGCCGTCGGCGCCGGCGACCACCGCCACCCGGTCGGGCCGCAGCAGATGCAGTTCCGCCGGCCGCGTGCCGATCGCCAGCGGCTCGACATAGGCATTGCCGGACAGCAGCAGGTGGCCGTAGAGCGCCTCGAAGAAGTCGGCCCCGCCCATGCGGGCATTGGGCTGCCCGATCAGCGCAAGCGCCGGATGCCGGTCGAGCTCCTGCGCGTCGCGGTAGGCAAGCCAGGGAATGGCGGCGGCGGCTTCCGCCACCAGCCTCACCGTGCGGTGGGCCACCGGGTTCTTCATGAAGCCCTCGCGCGACAGCGAAGCATAGGACCGCCCGGTCCACCGCGCCTCCCCCTCGCCCGCCACCAGCGACACCCCGCCCCCCACTGCCTTGGCGTCGGACACGGCTCCTTGCTCCGCCGGGAAAACCCACGGCAGTCGAAACGGCAATCTCATCGGATGTTTCCTGTTGTTTCGAGGTTGGGGTAACGCCGCGACCTCTTCTCCCCTGGAGGGAGAAGAAGCGAAATCGGCGTCTTGGCGAAAGCCAAGTGCCAGATTTCGCAGATGAGGGGGCCGCCTGCAGAAACCAGCCTGTCCCCCTCACCAACAAAATCTACGACTTAGCTGTCGCTAAGATCATGATTTTGTATCCTCTCCCTCGCTGGGGAGAGGAGGGGCGCGGCGGGCTTGCGTCGTCTTCGGTGAAACGGCATGATTTGTCATTCTGCGGAGAGCCGCGATGGCCAGAGAGTTTCCCGAATTGGCCCGAAAGCGGGCCAGGCAGATGCGCATCGATGCGACCGATCCTGAGGCGATCTTCTGGTCGCACGTCCGCAACCGGCTTTTGAACGGCCACAAGTTTCGGCGCCGGGTCCCGATTGGCCCCTATATTGTCGATTTTGTCTGCGCGGACAGGAAACTGATCATCGAACTCGACGGCTTTCAGCATGCCGAAGACCCGCGCGACGAACACCGCGACCGCTATCTGGCCTCGCTCGGATACCGCATTCTCCGCTTCTGGAACCAGGAGATCTACGCGGATGTCAGCCAGGCCCTCGTCCATGTCGTGGAGGTTCTGGAGGGCCGAGCCTGACGCCACTCCTCTCCCCAACGAGGGAGAGGATACAAAATCGAGGGCTTAGCCGAAGGCTAAACCTCAGATTTTGTTGGTGAGGGGGCGAATTGATACGATGGCCCTTCCCGGAGAGCCGGGGATGCGACCGGTGCAAAGGACGTTGCAGATTGCTCGCGGCGGTCCAGCCCCCTCATCAGCGAAATCTGGCACTTAGCTAAAGCTAAGACGCCGATTTCGCGTCTTCTCCCTCGTTGGGGAGAAGAGGATCTCGAGCCAGCCGCGCCGTTCCTCTCCCCAGCGAGGGAGAGGATACAAAATCGAGATCTTAGCCGAAGGCTGAACCTCAGATTTTGTTGGTGAGGGGGATGACGCCTCCCCCCACCGCATCCTCCACCACGTAATCCGCCGCATAGCGCTCGCCGCGCAGCGGCTTCACCCGGTCGATCGACTGCTGGTAGAGCGGATGGGCGTGATAGGCGGCCAGCGCCTGTTCGTCGTCGAATTCGCCATGGACCACCACGTCGATCCGCCCGTCGAAACGGTCGGCGCGGATATTGGTGCCGATCTCCAGCCGCCGCGCATGCGGAATGCCGGTGAGCAGCGACAGGCCCTCGATCACGGCCTTGAGATTGGCCCGTTCGGGCACGGTGAAGAAGACGATATGGCGGATCACGGGCCTTGCGTTCCGATTGGACGTTTGCGTGCGGCGCAGACGCGCCGGCGAGCGGCGATAGCATGCCCGGCGGCGGCGCTCAATGCGTGTCCCGTCACGCAACGCGGCCCCTCCGATCCCGGCACCGCTCATGGCCCCGTCATCGCCGCCAGAAAGGCGCGTCCATGGCCCGCCACAAGCGCGGCCCGGTCGCGGCCGTTGACGATGCGCCGGGCGCCGGTCCAATCGGCCATGTCGCGGCCGAAGGCGTCGGCGAGCGTCACCCCGCTGAACAGCCCGTCGCGCATGCCGATCACCAGGATCCTCACCGCCACGTCGAGCTCCATCGCCCGGCCGGGGTCCGCGACCAGGTCGACGCCGATCGCCGCTGACAGCCGCTCGTAATTGCGCTTGTGGGTGATCTGCACCAGCCCGCGGCCGAACCAGCACTTGCCCTCGGCATCGAGCCGCCAATAGGGCGTGCGCACCTGAGGCAGGCGCCCCGCCGCATAGGCCCGTTCGAGCCTCAGCATCGCCGCCCGGTCGCTCGGCGCAAAGGTCTCGCGCACCGGCTGCATGCGCCCGCCCGTCTCGTGGAAGGCGGTCGCCAGGCAATAGGCGAGGCGCCGCGGATCGTCGGTATCGGTCAGCGCCCGCCAGCCGGCAATGAGCGCCGTCATGCCCGAGACCTGGGCGGTGTTCAGCCGCCCGGAAAACAGGTCGCGCCGCGCCGCCTTGAAGAATCGTTGCTCGTCGAAAATCATGCCGGTCTCCTGTCGCAACGGCGTTTTGGCCCGCCCGTCGGTGCTTTCGCCCCGTTCTGCCCCCTCGCCCGGCGCCGCGGTTAACCACCACCGAATTTTCTTGGGCGATTAAATCGTTTGAAGGAATTTCAATCGTTTAGAGGGGCGGAAGGTCGTATTTACAAAATTTTAACACTGTGGAACTTTCCGCCGCATTCCGAGTTTGACTACCGAGATGAACCCCGTGAGGAGTAGCGCGATGCAGATCAACAGCACGACCCAGACCAAGGCTCCCGCCGCCACCATCCCGGCCCATGTGCTGGAGCGCCTGGAGAACGAATGGCGCCAGATGCGCCAGGCATCCCCCCAGCCGGCCTCCGCCTCCAAGTAAACTTTTCCGCCCACCCTTCCGACCGGCGCCCCTGGCGCCGGTTTTGTTTTGGCCGGAGGCGACTTCTCTCCCCTCGTGGGAGAGAAAGGAATTTCAGCATCTTGGCTTCAGCCAAGTGCTAGAAATTCCAAGTGAGGGGGCACTCCGCCACACATCGAAGCCGATCCAGCCCTCCACCTCACCCCTCATCCTGAGGTGCCCCAAAGGGGCCTCGAAGGATCAAGGCCACCAACCCCAACAATCGCTGTGCACACAATCCGCCCCCGCCCTTCGCGGCTCGCTTACGCTCCCACCTCAGGGTGAGGGCTACCGCCGGTGCGCATCCTACGGTGGGGCTACCGTTGGCTCGGCGCCCCTTTCTCTCCCCTCGTGGGAGAGAAAGGAATTTCAGCATCTTGGCTTCAGCCAAGTGCTAGAAATTCCAAGTGAGGGGGTACTCCGCCACACATCGAAGCCAATCCAGCCCTCCACCTCACCCCTCATCCTGAGGTGCCCCGCAGGGGCCTCTGAGGATCAAGGCCACCCAGCCCTATCAAACGCCGCGGATACCATCCGCCCACGCCCTTCGAGGGTCGCTTACGCTCCCACCTCGGGGTGAGGGCTGTCGCCGGTGCCAAGCCCCCCTCACCCCGATGTGCCCCAAAGGGGCCCCGAAGGATCAAGGCCTCACATCCCGCGAATGCGCGGTTCGCCGGTCCCCTCCAGCATCAGCGCCGTCAGCGCCCAGACGAGCGCGTCCAGGCGGTCCGGCGAGCGGCCGCCGGATAGCCCGTCCGGGCCGAAATCACACATCTGGTCCTCCAGCGCGACGAAGCGGGCGGCATGCACCACCCGGCCCTGCTCGTAGAGGGCGGCCACCGGTTCGGCCCGCAGATATTTGCCGCGCGTCGCCCGCACCATGCTCACCGGCAGGTTGGCTTCCACGCTCTTCAGCATGGCCGCCACCATGTCGCCGCCCTGGTTGACCTCGGCCACCACCCGGTCCGCCTCGAAGCGGCGATAGGCATTGACCACGGCGCGTGCCCAATCGGCCGGGCTCCTGCCCTCGACAGAGCAGTCGGCCAGCACGGCGCCCCGGCCATTCTCCATCACCCCGGCCACGACGATGCCGCAGACCGAGGCCGGCCCGCTGCCGGCCGGCGGATCGACCGCCACGACGATGCGCCGCAGTGGCTCGATCAGCCTCACCGTCAGCGCCTCCAGCCGGTCGCGTCTCCACAGCGCGTCCTCGCGGTCCTCGATCAGCTCGCCGCCGAGTTCCTGGCGCCCCAGCCGCGTGCCGCCATAGCGCCGCTCCAGCGCCATGATGAAACCGGGCGCCAGATGGGCGGCATTGTCGGCGGTCGACAGCCGCGTCACCACCGTCTCCGTGTCACCGATCAGCCGCTTCAGCAGCGGCACGGCGCGCGGCGTGGTGGTCACCAGCTGGCGCGGCTGCTCGCCCAGCCGAAGCCCGAACTGCAGCATGTCGAAGGTCTCCTCGGCATGTTTCCATTTGGCCAGCTCGTCGCACCAGGCATAGTGAAACTGTGGCCCGCGCAGGCTTTCCGGGTCCTCCGACGAAAAGATCTGGGCGATCGCCCCGTTTGGCCAGACGATCCGGCGCCGGGAAATCTCCACCTCCGGCCGCAGGCGCCGGGCAATCCTTGCAATGCCCGAGGCCCCGTCGATCATCACCTCGCGGGCATCGCCCAGCGTTTCGGCGACGAGCGCAATCCGCAGATCCGTGCGCGCGCCGGCGGCAAGCGCCAGCCCGTGCACCCATTCGGCCCCGGCCCGGGTCTTGCCCGATCCGCGCCCGCCCATGACGAGCCAGGTCGACCAGTCGCCCTTCGGAGGCCTCTGTTCCTCGCGGCCGGTGACCACCCAGCTGCGCCCGATGCGCCGGCTGGCGAGCAGACCGCGTTCGGCAACCAGGGCGGCAAGGTCTTTCTCCAGTGCCGCGGAAGTGGGATCGGCCGTGTCCGGTGCCTCGGCGATCGGCGGCTCCGTGTCGCCAGGTGCGGTCGGCCGGTCGCCATCAGCCGCTGCAGCCATAACAGCCGGACCATCGAGCCCCGCCGCCCCGCTTTCATGAAGACTGGCGCCCAGCACACCGGTCAGCGACGTCCCGCAGTCGAGCGCAGCATGGGCACGCTCCTTCAAGGCCGTCTGCATGCCGTCCCCGAGCTCACCGAAAACCCGGCCGGCCTGTCTGCTCCGGCGCACGACGATCTTTGCCTCAGCCGCTTCCCGCATCAGGCGTCGATGCCGGCTCGATTGCCCCACCGATCCCCGCGGCGGCGGACCCTTCGGTGGCGTTCCGCCAGGCGGCGAGCCGGGCTTTCGCCCGAGCTTCGGCCTGGGCTTCGATGATGCGGAGCAGTTCTGCCGTGATCGCGTCTTCATCCTCGCCCTCGCCGCTTGCCAAGGCCGCGTCCCCGCGGTCGCGCGCCAGCTGGCGCTGCAGGCTGTCGATCTTTTCCAGCGTGCGCACGATCAGCGCGATGGCGTCGGTCGCCGCCTTGGCATCGGCCCGCGCCGCCTTGGCGGCCGCCTCGTCGGCGCCGTCGATCAGCTTTTCGGCCGTGGCCCGCAGCTTGCGAAACAGCTCGAACTGCTCGCGCATCTCGGTCGTCAGGTCGTCGAGCAGCGCCGCCAGCCGATCGAGCGGCGACAGCGCGTCGGTGGATTTCACCTCGAGCCCCGCCGCATCCGCCGCGCCCAGGCGCTGCGGCCCACGCCACCCGTCCCCGCCGGGCGAAAAGCCCAGCAGAGCCAGGTCCATATCCTGTTCGTGATCCATGACAATCTCCTCGCCTCGAGGCTTCGCTTCGTCTCTCCCCTGGAGGGAGAGACAGCAAAATCGAGGGCTTGGCCGACAGGCCAAACCTCAGATTTTGCCAGTGAGGGGGTCCCTGAAGCTGCGGGGATGGCTCCCGCCACGGCCCGCCCCGATAGACGCACACCCCGCGCCCAACAAAAAAGGCCCGGTTGCCCGAGCCTTGACCAAAATCCCTGTGCCGGTCCCACCCGCCGAAGCCCCTCATCCTGAGGTGCCCGGCGCAGCCGGGCCTCGAAGGATCCGGCCGCAGTTTTCCGACTATGCCTGAACCCTATCAAACGACCGTCACGTCGTCAAGGTATTTATTCCTATATTTCTGAATTTTTTCCTTTTGCCGCCATTGCGCCCTCAAACAGCCCGAAGCCCCCCCTCACTGCGCGATCAGCGTCTTCTCCTTGCGCACCTTCAAGCCCATGGAAAGCTTGGCGCAGATCGGCAGGGTCTCGCCCTCCAGCACCGCGACGATCGAGCGGTTGGCCTCGGGGTCGCAGAACAGTTCGACCACCCCGTCGGGCAGGCAGTGGATCACCCGTTCGCGGCCGTCGGTGGTGCGGCGGATGAAGAAGTCGCGGCGGCGCTTGAAGTCGGGCGTGGTGTCGGAAAAGGCCTTCTCGCATTCGGCGAGCGAGCTTGCCGCCTTCTGGTAGAAGGCCGGTTCGCCGGCGAGCGCCAGCGCCGGCAGGCAAAGAAGGCCAAGCGAAGTCAGGATCAGTCGGCGCATCGGAGCAACTCCATGGGATTCGTCGAGCCACAGTCTAGCGCCGGCGGGCGTGCCGCGATACCGCCAAATCCGGTCCGATCCCGATCGGCACGGCAGCCTCTCCCCTCAAGCGGGGAGAGGTCCTGGAGCAAAAGGCAAAGGGCCGTTCTTACTCGGCCGCCCCACCATACTGTTCCCAGGCCGTCATGGCGTCGCCGGCATACATCAGCGACGGGCCGCCGCCCATGTAGACCGCCATGCCAAGCGTTTCCTCGAACTCGGCGCGGGTGCAGCCGAGCTTGACCAGCGCCTCGGTGTGGAAGCCGATGCAGCCGTCGCAGCGGGTGGAAATGGCAATGCCGAGCGCCACCAGTTCCTTGGTCTTCTTGTCCAGCGCCCCATCCTTGCCGGCCGCCTGCGCCATGGCCGAAAAGCCGGCCATCACGTCAGGGATATCCTTGCGCAGGGTCCTGATACCGCTGGAGATCTGCTTGGTGATGTCGTGATAGTTCTTGGACATGGGGGAGGCCTTCCGGTTCAAACATATATATTCTCATATATGTACGAAGCTCCGTAGATACGCAAGAACCAAGGCGACGAAAATCGAATACGCGGCCATCTGTCTGCGGCGCCGGTGTGGGACACCCTCTTCCCCCCCCAGCGGGGAGAAGTGCCGAGCGAATGCGAGGCGATGAGGGGGGCGATGAGGGGGGCGAAGCCATTGTATTCTCCGCGAAAGCCCCCTCATCCGGCGCTACGCGCCACCTTCTCCCCGCCGGGGAGAAGTGGGACGGACAGCGCCTGCCTTCCAAGACCAAAAAAGGGACGGGAGTCTCCGCCAGCCCACAGACAGGCTTCCGACAAGCAACTACGATCGCTCGACAATTCAGCTGCCGACCATGCGGCGCCGGTGTGGGACGCGCTCTTCTCCCCAGCCGGGAGAAGTGCCGAGCGAATGCGAGGCGATGAGGGGGGCGAAGCCATTGTATTCTCCGCGAAAGCCCCCTCATCCGGCGCTACGCGCCACCTTCTCCCCGCTGGGGAGAAGCGGGACGGACAGCGCCTGCCCTCCAAGACAAAAAAAGGGGGAGTCTCCGCCCGGCCACAGACAGGCTTCCGACAAGCCACTACGATCGCTCGACAATTCAGCTGCCGGCCACGCGGCGCCGGTGTGGGACGCCCTCTTCTCCCCAGCGGGGAGAAGTGCCGAGTGAATGCGAGGCGATGAGGGGGCCAAGTGCGCCGCCATCAATTGGCTTCGCCCCCCCCCATCCCCCGCTACGCGCCACCTTCTCCCCGCCGGGGAGAAGCGGGACGGACAGCGCCTGCCCTCCAAGACCAAAAAAGGGGGAGTCTCCGCCCGGCCAAAGACAGGCTTCCGACAAGCCACTACGATCGCTCGACAATTCAGCTGCCGACCACGAGGCGCCGGTGTGGGACGCCCTCTTCTCCCCAGCGGGGAGAAGTGCCGAGTGAATGCGAGGCGATGAGGGGGCCAAGTGCGCCGCCATCAATTGGCTTCGCCCCCCTCATCCGGCGCTACGCGCCACCTTCTCCCCGCCGGGGAGAAGCGGGACGGACAGCGCCTGCCTTCCTAAACAAGAAGCAAGGCCGGGAGTCGCCTCCCGGCCCAGACCTTGCCGACAAAAAAACAGCGGCCGGGGATCGCTCCCCGGCCGCCGGCCCCTTACCCCCCGGGACCCCACGCCGTCAGGCGCTTTTCCGGACCGGCGTATAGCCGGCCTCGCGTATCGCTTCCTCGGCTTTCGCCGCATCGCCCTCGACCGACACTTCATGCGCCTTCAGGTCGATCTTCACCGCCGCTCCCGGCAGCGCCTCGTCGAGCGCCCTGGTGATCGCCTTCTCGCAGTGGCCGCAGGTCATGTCCTCGACCTGAAACAGATTGGTCATGCTCATTCCTTGTCCTTTCCTGGCAGACATTCGCGCCATACCCTTCTTGCACCTTTCCACCGTAGGAAGGTCAAGGGGTAAATCGCGCGCCCCTGCTCAAGCCCGGCCCGCCACCCGCCGCAGCGCCCGGGGCGGCGAAGGCTCGGGCTCGCGCGCCGTCTTGCCGCCGGACAGATCGGCGAGAATCGGGCAGTTCGGCCGTTCGTCGCCATGGCAGCAGTCCGCCAGTTCGCGCAGCGTGCCCACCATGGCCTGCAGGCCGGCGATCTTCTCCTCCAGCTCGGCGATATGGTCGAGCGCCAGCTTCTTCACCTCGGCGCTGGTGCGCGCCTTGTCGGCCCACAGCGTCAGCAGTTGTTCGGTCTCCTCGAGCGAGAAGCCGAGCGAGCGGGCGCGGCGCACGAATCGCAGCCGGTGTACCTCGTCCTCGCCATAGACGCGGTAATTGCTTGGCGTCCGGTGCGCCGGGCGCACCAGACCGATCTCCTCGTAATAGCGGATCATCTTCGACGAAACGCCCGAGGCCTCCGAGGCCTCGCCGATGTTCATGCCGTCAGTCTTCATCCTCTGGCCTCTTCACCTGGCCTCATTGCGGCCCCGGCGCTTCTGTCCTGCCCGCCAAGCTCGGTCACCCGAGTCCGTTTCAGGCGGAGCGCATTGGTCAGCACGAAGACGCTCGAAAGGCCCATGGCACCCGCGCCGACCATGGGCGACAGCAGAATGCCGAAACTCGGGTAAAGGATGCCCGCCGCAACCGGGATCAGCAAGACGTTGTAGCCGAATGCCCAAAAAAGGTTCTGGCCGATATTGCGGATCACCGCGCGGCTGAGCTCGATGGCATGCAGCGCCGAGCCGAGATCGCCGCCGACCAGCACCACGTCGGCGCTTTCGATCGCCACGTCCGTGCCGGTGCCGATGGCAATGCCGGTATCGGCGCTGGCCAGCGCCGGCGCATCATTGATGCCGTCGCCGATGAAGGCGACCTTGCGGCCCTTCTCCTTCAGCGCGTTGATCACCGCGACCTTGCCGTCCGGCAGAACCTCGGCCACCACTTCGTCAATGCCGGTCGCGCGGCCGATCGCTTGCGCCGTCGCGCGGTTGTCGCCGGTCACCATGACGACGGAAAGACCCAGATCCTTCAAGGCCTTGATCGCCGCGATGCTGGTCTGCTTCAGCGGGTCGGAGACGGCCAGTGCCGCGGCAAGCCTGCCGTCGATCGCCACGTAGAGCGGCGTCTTGCCCTCGCCCGCCAGCCGACCCGCCACCTTGGCGAAGGGCGAAACGTCGAGCCCGAGCTTGACCATGTAGCGGTCGGCGCCGGCCGCAACCGTGCGGCCGGAAACCGTGCCGGTGATGCCATAGCCGGCCAAAGCCTCCACGCCTTCGGCCGCGGCTATGGTCAGCCCCCGCGCCTCGGCGCCCTTGACGATCGCCTCGCCGACCGGGTGCTCCGAGCGGGCCTCCAGGCCAGCGGCGAGCGCCAGCACCTCGGCCTCGGCAAAGCCGTCGACCACCGCGACATCGGTCAGTTCCGGCCGGCCCTTGGTGATCGTGCCGGTCTTGTCCATCACCACGGTATCGACGTCGCGCAGCGTCTGCAGCGCCTCGCCCTTGCGGAACAGCACGCCGAGTTCGGCCGCCCTGCCCGTGCCGACCATGATCGAGGTCGGCGTGGCGAGCCCCATGGCGCAGGGGCAGGCGATGATCAGCACGGCCACCGCCGCGACCAGGCCATAGGTATAGGCCGGCTCCGGCCCGACGAAGAGCCAGACGAGGAAGGTCACTGCGGCGATCGCCATGACCGCCGGCACGAACCATGCCGTCACCCGGTCGACCATCATCTGGATCGGCAGCTTGGCGCCTTGCGCCTCGCCGACCATGCGGATGATCTGCGAAAGCATCATGTCGGCGCCGACCTTGTCGGCCCGGAAGCGGAACGAACCCTTGCCGTTGATCGTGCCGCCGATGACGATGGCGCCCTCTTCCTTCCCGACCGGCAGCGGTTCGCCGGAAATCATCGCCTCGTCGACATGCGAGGCGCCGTCGATCACGGTTCCGTCGACCGGAATGCGCTCGCCCGGCCGGATCACCACCACATCGCCGACCACCACGTCGCCCGCGGCAATGTCCAGCGTCCGCCCGTCGCGCTCGACGCGGGCGGTCTTGGCCTGCAGCCCGGCAAGCTTCCTGATCGCCGCGCCGGTGCGCCCCTTGGCGCGGGCTTCCAAGAGCCGCCCGAGCAGGATCAGCGTGACGATCACGGTCGCGGCTTCATAATAGACATAGCGCGCCTCGGCCGGCAGCACGGCCGGCGCAAAGGTCGTCACCAGCGAATAGAGATAGGCGGCCCCGGTGCCAATCGCCACCAGCGAATTCATGTCCGGCCCGCCGCGTAAGAGCGCCGGTACGCCCTTCATGAAGAAGCGCCGTCCGGGGCCGGCGAGCACTGCGGTCGCCAGCGCGAACTGGATGTAATTCAACAGGTTACCGGGAAAGAGATCCATCAGCGTGTGGTGCAGCGGCGGATAGAGATGGCTGCCCATTTCCATGACGAAGAGCGGCAGTGTCAGAACCAGCGCGATCCAGAAGTCGCGCGTCAGCCGGCCGATCTCGCGTTCCTTGGCCTCTTCATGCGTGTCCGTCTCTCCGGCCTGCGCCTCCAGCTTCGCCTTGTAGCCGGCCCTCTCGACCGCCTTGACCATGGCCGGAACCGCCGCCTTGCCGCCGAGCACCGTCACCACCGCCTTGGCGGTGGCGAGATTGACCGAGGCCGTCTCGACCGCGGGCACGCTTTTCAGCGCCTTTTCCACCCGCGATACGCAGGACGCGCAGGTCATGTCTTCGATGTCGAGGATCACCGTCTCGGCCCTGGCCTCGTAACCCGCATCCTTCACCGCCTTGACCAGCGCCTCGGCGGAAAAGCCCGGCCCCGGCGTCACTGACAGCGTCTCGGTGGCAAAATTGACCGCGCTCGCCTCCACGCCCGGCACCTTGGCCGCGGCCTTTTCCACCCGCTTGACGCAGGAGGCACAGGTCATACCCTCGACCGGCAGGATGATCGGCCTGAGCGCCGGCTGCTTTTCCGCCCCGCCGGCCCGTGCGCCCGCTGTCGCGTCCCCCGGCGCCGTGCCCGGCCCCTGCTCAAGATCGATCTTCGGCAGTTCGTTCATCTCATCACCTCTCGCCCGTGCCGGGCCTTGCGCCTGAATATAGGTCGCAAGAACCGCCAAAGCACGGAAAACCCGTTTCCTTCTCGCCCCGCGACCCATCCGGCCCAGACGACTTCCCCCTAGATGCACCTTCCCATCATGGGAGGGTCAAGGGGTGACGGAGGGATTTTGTTTTGCGGCAACGGGCCGATGGGGCCGATTTTCGGCCGGTGACAAGGCGGCAAGTCCGGTGTTACGCCGCCCAACCCAGGGACTTGGCAAGTACGACGTCGCCAATGCACGTTTCCGGGGTGAATGCGCCGAACCTGACGGAAGCGAATTGCCAATCGTTGGAGCCCACCCCGGACCGAGAGGCGATGGTGGCGGACTTGTTGAGACGGAGGGACAATGTTATATAAATGTTCGACATCAAGAGGATAAAACCAATGGCAAGGACAAAAGCCGACACGCAGCCCCGTGCCAAGGGCGGAAGCGCCATCAAGGCCGGCTTTGCGGCCAAGGGACAAGCCCTTGGCGGCAGTTTTTCAACAACCTCCAAGCTGAAGAAAGCCGGGGGGTCCTTAGTGCTCACTGTACCGGCCGCCGCCCGCAACATGCTGGGTCTCACCGAAGGCCAGGAAATGATCGTTTCGGTGAATGGACGGCAAGTTATCGCAGAGCCGGCACCGACTGCCCAACAGACAGTGAAGGTCCGCAAACCAAAATACACGCTTGATGAGTTGCTGGAAGGGTACGATGCCAACGCACCGCTCTCGGCCGAGGAACGTGCGTGGATCGACGCGCCAGCGGTAGGAAGTGAAGCTTGGTAAGACCCAATATTCCTGCCCAAGGCGAAATCTGGTGGCTAGACATGCAGCCCTCTTCTGGCAAAGAGCAACGCGGACGCCATGCCGGCCTAGTGCTGTCGGCCTTCAAGTTCAACATGACCACCGGATTCGCATTCATTGCGCCGATCACCACCACCGGAAACGCCTCCCGCATTAACGGCTTCGCGGTCCCATTGACAGGCGCTGGAACGGGCGCCACGGGCGTGGTTCAGGTTGATCAGGTGAAGTCGATGGACTGGCGCAATCGCAACGCGGAAAAATCCAAAGACATCATTCCGGATGAAATCATGGTGGAGGTCCTGGAACGGTTCGCGCCGATCTTCGGTCTTGTCTTTGCAGTGCCGGACGAGGAGGCGTAGCTTTCGCACGGTAGCGTTGGATTGCAGTCTCACTGCACACCGCCGCCGGTGTGTATGCGCACGCTTCAAGGCAATTCCTTGCGGCCACACACATCAGCCACGCATATCCACTCACCCCTGTTCCGCCATGAACCCATCAAAAATATCCGCCAAGCGCGTCATACGCGTCGAGCGGCAAAACATGCGCGACATACTGGTCCGGCCGGACCACGACCAGGCAGCCACGCTCCCGGTCGATGCCGCGCAGGTCGAAGATGTCGGGGCCGGCGGTCAGGTCGGGGCAGAACATCTTCTCGTAGTCGGTCAGGCCGTAGCGGCCCTTGGCGGGCTTCAGGAGCGCCGGCATGGCGTCGAGCGAAAGCGCGCGGTGGTCCTGCTGGAAGATGGCGCGCAGGTCGATGAAGGAGTCGATGCCGGCGCCGGCCAAGCGTGATGGGGCCGGCGCGCTGCTCGGCAATGCGAATGCTGATGCCGGGAAAGGCTCAAAGCTGGGCGGCGAGCGTCAGCCCGGCCGGCCCGGAGCCGACGATCAGCACGTCGCCCTCGCCGGCGGGCGCGGCGTTGCCAGCGTTCTCAAGCGGCTCGGCGATCGCCGGATCGCCCGTGCGGAATCCGTCTTGATGAAATTGCATGATGCCCCCCCAAAGGCGGGCAACCGGCCTTCACGACCCTTGGCATCGGCGCGTCGAACCGCCCTCCCGGCGGATCGGAGAATTTCGTGAGCATCCTTCTTATTGTGATCTGTCAGTCGGTCGGATCGCTCCGCCCGGCCCCTACCAGCGGAGAAAGCGGCGGCCGGTGGCGTAGCCGACGGCAATGACGAACGTGACGGCGAGCGTATACCAGGCGACGCCGAAAAGCGGGCTGTCGTCCGGGCAATGCCAGGCGTAGAGCGCCGCCCCGATCGCGCCCGCGGCAAGGCCTGCGGCGGCCCCCGCCAAACCCGGATTCTCCGGCGCGCCATTGCGCAGGGCCGCAAGGAAGCCGGCAAGCGGTGCAAGCGACAGAACCGGAATGAAGAACAGGCAGAAGGCGGCGTTCCGTCCGATGAGCCTTGCCGCCCAGGCGTCCTGCGGCACGACCACGAGCTCGACCCCGACCGCCACGACCATGAGCGCAAGCGGCAGGAGAAGCGCCAGCGCCCAGGGCCTGATCGGAACACCCGGCTTGCCGATCCGCGCAACGAGGCCGAAGGCCGCAATGGCAAGCACGAGCGTCATGCCGATCTTGAAGGCGACGCGCACGGTCCCGATGGCGCTTGCCAGATCGTCGCGCAGCCCGACGGTAACCAGCAGCAGCACGGCCGATGCGACAATGCCGGCGGCGAGCGCCAGTGCCAGCGCGCGCCCGAGGCGCATGCGCACCGGCGCGTCCTGCGACAGCAGCCTGATCAACTCGTCGGTCTTCACGTCTCGCTCCGATACAGGGCGGCCAGGGATTTCAACGCCCGGTGCAGCGCCACCCGCACCGCACCTTCGCTCATCTTCAATCGCGCCGCCGTCTCGCCGACACCCGCCCCGTTCAGCGAGATGGACCGGACGATGTCGCGCTGTGGGTCCTTCAGCCGCGCGAGCAGCGTCTCGACGTCCATCCGGTCGGTCGCGTCCGTGCGCTCGGCGGCGGCCAGCGTTTCCATCACGTCCTCGATCGGCACGCTGACATGGCGGCCCCGGCGCCTCAGGCTGTCGATCAGCTTGTGGCGCACGATGGTCGACAGCCAGGGGCCGATCGGCCGCGCCGTATCCCAGGTGCCGCGCTTCAGGTGTACGGCGATCAGCACTTCCTGCACGATGTCCTCGGCCTCGCCGGCGGGTGCGCCGAACTGTTCGCAGCGGCGCCGCGCCATGGTGCGCAGGTGCGGTGTGACGGCGGAGAGGAAACGCTCGTAGGCCTGCGCGTCGCCGTCAAGCGCGCCGCGCATCCAGTCTGCCCACTCGCTTTCCCGCTTCGCCTGCCTCACAACACCCTCTACGTCGCCACACACGTTTTTGTTACCGGCGTTGTGCGTCACCCCTGAATTTTCAGCCAAGCCACGGAAATGGCTCGGCATTTTTTCCGATCCTCGACCGCTGCCCGGACCCGCGGCGCGAAAAAACGGCGAGAGGCCGCGTAACGTTTCCTCGCCCCGGCCCGTAGCTCCCGATGTCCAGGCCAATTTCGGCCTGCCACTCCAAGGGAGAACCGATCATGAAAAACAGCTTCGTCACTCTGGCGCTCGCCGGCTCGCTCGCCACCGCGCTCGCCTCCGTCGCCATGCCCGCCGCTGCCCAGGATGCCGCCAAGGAAAAGTGCTACGGCGTCGCGATGAAGGGCCAGAACGACTGTGCCGCCGGCAAGCACGACTGCGCCGGCAAGGCGACCATGGACTATGACAAGCAGTCCTTCAAGCTCGTGCCCGCCGGCACCTGCGCAACGATGATGGCGCCCGACGGCAGCCACGGCATGCTGACCCCGGCCTGAGCCCGGCCGCAAACCATCTCCATTCTCATCTAAGGACAAGACATGACCAGAACCACCCATGCGCTCGCCGCCTCGCTCGCCACCGCACTCACCCTTGCCGCCGCCCTGCCGGGCGCGGCTGTCGCCCAGGATGCCACCAAGGAGAAATGCTACGGCGTGGCGATGAAGGGCCAGAACGACTGCGCCGCCGGCCCCGGCACGACCTGCGCCGGAACCTCCAAAATCGACTACCAGAAGAATGCCTGGAAGCTCGTGCCGGCCGGCAGCTGCATGACGATGATGACGCCGGACGGCGCGCACGGCACGCTGGAGCCCGGCCCGGCACCGGCCTGAGCGAGGCCGACCCCAAGGCGGCGGCGCGACGCTTCGCGCCGCCGCCTCCCTCCCCTCAAGCAATCGGAGAAGACGCATGAAACCCTCCAGCCTCCCGCCCCGCGCCGGCGTCGGCTTCAAGCCCGAGCATTTCACCGCGATCGACGCCGCCCCGCAGCCGCTCGGCTTTTTCGAGGTGCATGCGGAAAACTACATGGGCGCCGGCGGCCCGCCGCATGCGAAGCTGTCGCGCTTGCGCCAGGACTACGCCCTCTCGATCCACGGCGTCGGCCTGTCGATCGGCGCCATGCAGCCGCTCGACCGCGACCATCTCGCCCGGCTGAAAAGCCTGTGCGACCGCTACGAGCCGGAGAGTTTTTCCGAACACCTCGCCTGGTCGAGCCATGGCGAGGTCTTTCTCAACGACCTGTTGCCGCTGCCCTATACCGCAGCGACGCTTGCCCGCGTCGCCGAGCACATCGACACGGTGCAGGATCTGCTCAAACGGCAGATGTTGCTGGAAAACCCGGCGACCTATCTGACCTTCACGGAGAGCACGATCGAGGAGACCGATTTCCTCGCCGAACTGGTGCGCCTGACCGGCTGTGGCCTGCTGCTCGACGTCAACAATGTCTTCGTCGCCGCCACCAACCACAATCTCGACCCGCGCGCCTATCTGGCCCGCTTCCCGCTTGCCCATGTGCGCGAGATCCATCTGAGCGGCCATTCGGAAACCGTCGACGATGCCGGCGCCACCCTGCTGATCGACAGCCACGACACGCCCGTCAAGGACCCGGTCTGGGCACTCTACGAAGAGGTGCTGGAGCGCACCGGGCCGGTCGCCAGCCTGATCGAATGGGACAATGACGTGCCGGACTGGCCGGTGCTGCTTTCCGAGGCGCGGGCGGCCGAGGCCCTGCTCGACGCCAGCGCCCGCCGCCGGGCCGCGTGAGGGCGCCATGACAACCGCCCTCACACCCGCCACGAAATCGGCAGCAAGGCCCACCACGCGATCCGAAGCGCCGGCCAACCCGGCCGCGCCCGGACACGCCTGCGCGCCCGCCGCCTTCCAGCCCAGTTTCGCCGCCTCGCTCGCCGATCCGGACCGCCCCGTGCCCGAGGGGCTGACGGCCTGGACGGGGAACCGTCCCCAGCGCCGCTTCGGCGTCTACCGCAACAATGTGCAGGTCGGGCTGACCGGCGCGCTTGCCGCGCGCTTTCCCGCGACGGAGGCGATCGTCGGGCCGGAATTCTTCAGCGCCATGGCGAGCGCCTTCGTCGCCGCCCATCCGCCGCGTTCGCCGCTGCTGCTGGCTTACGGCGACGATTTCGCCCGGTTCGTCGAAGGCTTCGAGCCGGCGGCGAAGCTTGCCTATCTGCCCGACGTCATCCGGCTCGAGGCGGCGCGCAGCCGCGCCTATCATTCCGCCGATGCCGAACCGCTCGCCGCCGCCGATCTCGCCGCCGTCCCCGCGGAACGGCTGGGCGATCTCGTACTCGAACCACATCCCTCGCTTGCTCTCCTGCGCTCGCCCCATCCCGTCGTCACCATCTGGGCGATGAATGCCGGTGAGCTGCCGCTTGCGCCAATCAGGGACCGGGCGGGCGAGGATGCGCTGATCGTGCGGCCGCACATGGGCGTGGAGGTGCACCGCCTGCCGCCCGGAGGGGCACAGTTCTTCACCGCCCTTTCCACCGGGCAGACGCTTGCCGAGGCGGTGCAGGCCGCCGTCGCGGATGCGCCGGCCTTCGACCTTGCCGCCAATCTCGCCGGGCTGATCATCACCGGCGCATTCGTTCAACTCGCTTTCCGGGAGGAAGCATGATGCCCCAGGAACTTGCCCCAAATTCCACGCCAGGACCGGCTTTGAGACCCGCCGTGTCACCCGCGATGACGCCTGCCGACACGACGGCACGCGCGAGGCAGGCACCGGCGACCGGAGCCACGCCAATGGCGCTGTCCTCCACGAGGCACCCGGCCCTTCGGGTGATCGCCGGCGCGATCGGCCTTGCCAACCGCATTCCCCACGACCTGATCGCGCTCGTCGCGCGCCTCTCGATCGCGGGGGTCTTCTTCCAGTCGGGCCAGACCAAGCTCGACGGCTGGAAGGTTTCCGACAGCGCGCTCTACCTGTTCGAGAACGAGTTCCGCCTGCCGCTTCTCTCCCCCTCGATCGCCGCCCATATGGCGACCATCGCCGAGCATCTCTTCCCCGCGCTGCTGGTGGTCGGCCTTGCCAGCCGGCTTTCGGCGGCGGCCCTTCTGATGATGACGCTGGTGATCCAGGTCTTCGTCTATCCCGGCGCCTGGCCGACCCACGGCACCTGGGCCGCCTGTCTCATCCTCATCCTCGCCCGCGGCCCCGGCCGCGCCTCGCTCGACCACTGGCTCGCCGGGCTTTTCGGGCGGCGCTGAAGGGCATGTAGAGGGGCTGGCGACACCTGCGCCTCGACAGCCCGGCGCCAGCTTTGGCCGATATACAGGGCATCCCAATTCTCCCCTGTCGCGAGGATACTTGCGTGAACATCAATGCGCTAACCACTGGCTCCCTGGAAATCATCGCCTTCCGGCTGAACGACCAGTCCTTCTGCGTCAGGACGCGCTCGATCCGTGAGATCCGCGGCTGGGTGCCGGTGACGCCGATGCCGCACGCGCCCTATGAGGTGCTGGGCGTCATCAACCTGCGCGGCATGGTGATCCCGATCATCGATCTCGCCGCCAAGCTCGGCATGCAGGGCACCGAAGCCTCCGAGCGCAGCGCCATCATCGTCACCGATGTCAACGACATGACCATGGGCCTTTTGGTCGAGGGCGTCTCCGACATCCTGACCGTGCCCGCCGAAAGCCTCCAGCCGGTGCCGCACAATGCCGGACAGGCAACCCAGTTCATCGACGGCATCCTGGCCCACCAGGACCAGATGATCTGCTTCCTCAACCTCGAGGAACTGTTCTCCGCCAACGGCCCGAGCGGTGGCGGCGGCGGTGGCGCCGGTCCCGGCTGGGAAGAGTTCTGAGTTAACGCGCGCCCGGCCAACCGGTCGAAGTCCGCCCCTCCGCCTCCCGTGCATCTCCCCCATGAAAGGGAAGAATGGCATCTTGCATGCGCCGTGAGCACCAGACGTCATGGCGTGCCTGACTTGATTTTATATCTTTGAATATATATCTTGAGGCCCGGATGACCTATACAGTGCGATTTCATCCCGATTTCGTTCCGGAATGGAAAGCGCTGCATATTGGGCTGAAGGAACTGGTCGGCGAAGTGCTTGACCATCTCGAAGATGACGGTCCCTTTCTCGGCCGCCCCGAGGTCGATACGCTTTCCGGATCCAGTCATGCGAACATGAAGGAGATCCGGGTCAGGGTCGCAAAACAGGTCTGGCGCTTTGCCTTTGCCTTCGACCCCGCGCAAAGCGCCGTCATCCTGTGCGGCGGGGAAAAGCAGGGCAAGAACCAGGCCCTCTTCTACAAACAACTGGTCGCCAAGGCCGATGCCAGGTTTTCCGCCTGGCTGGAGGAGACGAAATGAGTACCGAGTGGAAAGACCTTCGCGCCGAACTTCCAGAAGAGGTGCGCGACCGGCTCGACGCCAAGCGCCGCGAACGGCGGCTCGGCAAGGCTCTCGCCGAGGTGCGCAAGACGATGCAGGCCACCCAGCAGGACGTCGCCAGCCGCGCCGGGATGACGCAGAACACCGTATCGAAGATCGAGAATGCCGATGATGTGTTGCTCTCTTCGGTGGTGCGCTACATGCACTCCATCGGCGGTGGGGTCGAACTGGTTCTGAAAACGCCCGACGGCAAAGCCACGCGTGTCGATTTCGATCCGGACATCCATGTGACACAGGGCAGCTGACGAGCGGAGCAAGCCCGCCCCCCTCTGCCCTGCCGGGCATCTCCCCCACAAGGGGGGAGATCGGCGTGCCGCCGGCGCCCGGCATTTCGCATCGGTTTTGGAAACCAGACAGCAACAGGCTGGCGGGCGCGTTAGGCGATCATCCACCACCATACTCGACATCAGATCCGAATCGGCAGGCCGGCCCCGGTCCGATCTCCCCCCTTGTGGGGGAGATGTCCGGCAGGACAGAGGGGGGCGAACCGGGAGGCGCTGACGGCGGGGTGGCCCTCTTTTCATCCTTCCCGGAGGCGCGGCGCTTGCTCCCCGGAGAAAGCAATCAAGGGACTATTTTTTAAGCCGCAGCAGTGCCACTGGACCCTTTTCATCTTCGCCAAACCGTTCATAGACGAACTCTCTATTGCCCAGCCAGCGGAGCGTGCAAACCTTGTTTAGACCGCACCAATCGGTACCCTTGCCCGGGCGCATTGCTCCAAAGGCGTCAGTAATACCAGACTTAACGATCCGCGCCAGCAACGCGCCATCCCGGTCGCAGAATTCCTGGCCGACCCTTAGCGTCAGGACCTGCAGGTTCAGCAGGGAGGCTACGGGGATGCAGCCGGTGCTGTTGAAAACGTCGGTGCCGGGTAGCGCGACCGGACTTGCCGCAACGGAAGCCGCGGGAAGCGCCGCCATTTGCTGCTGGACCGTCTGGGCCACCAATTGGCGCACGGCCTCGGCGGACATGCCCTCGCCGCCCGAGCCGGGGAGACCGGGAGGGCCCTGTTCGCCGCGTTCTCCCTGCGGTCCGCGGGGGCCCGGCAGTCCTTGGGGACCCGGCTCGCCAGGATCGCCCTTCGGCCCGCGCGGGCCTTCACCGCCGAATTGCGCCTTGCCAAGCACTTCGTGCAATTGGGAAATCTGGCCACGCAGGTTCTGGATCTCGGCCTTGGCCGCTTCGAAGTCCGTCGCATATTTGGCGACGGTATATCCGATGCCAAGCACGGTCGCCACGGTGACAACGCCGGCCATGGCTTTCACGAAAATGTTCTCGGTCACTGTAGTCCCCCAGACAATAACAGTGCAATATTGGCATAGTATTTCCGCTCACGTCGAGGGGAGGCACTGCAGCAAAGGCAGTTTCCCCAAGGCGCGCCGCCTGCCTCGACGCACGTTCGCCCCTCTGCCCCGCCGGGCACGATGGGCCAAAAGGCTGACGGCAAACGATGGTTGCCCCCTACTCCGCCTTGCCCCCGACGGTCAGCGGCCAGTCCACCACATAGTCCTCGAAATCCTCGAGCGGCACGTCGTCTTCCGAGACGGTGCGGCCGCGGGCCGAGATGCCGGCCTGGTGTACGGTTTCGCGGTCGCCGGAGACGAGGTAGTGCCACCAGTAGAGGTCGCGGCCCTCGGCCACCAGGCGGTAGGCGCAGGTCGGCGGCAGCCAGGCGATTTCGTCGACGCCCTCGACGGTCAGCTGGATACAGTCCGGCACGGTCGCCTGGCGGTTTTCATAGTCCTTGCAGCGACAGCTTTCGCCGTCGAGCAGGCGACAGGCGACCGAGGTGAACACCACGTCGCCGGTGTCCCAGTCCTCGAGCTTGTTGAGACAGCACAGGCCGCAGCCGTCGCACAGGCCTTCCCATTCGGAAAGGCTCATCTCGGCCAGGCTCTTGGTCTTCCAGTAGGGTAGATCGTTCATCCGTCATCACCGGCCAGGCGCCGGGCCATGGCGAAGGCGGGCCGTATCCGACGGCGCCTCGCTTTTTTCTTGTTCTTTGCCGGCAAATCGACAATCTATCAGCATATTGTAGAGTATGCCGATTTGCCGGCGCCAGGGCTTGCTCTTGAGCCCTGCCGGCACGCGCGTCAAGGGCCGAAAGGCCCGTCTCGTTCAGGGATAGAGTGAAGTGGCCGACGAACGCCCGCCAGCCGAGAAGAAGCCGCGCCTCAAGCGCCATATCCTGCTGAAGATTGACAGCTGGATCGATTCGTCGATGTGGAATGCCGGTTTCCGCCTGTCGGAGATCTGGGAGGAGATCACCATCTTCTTCCGCCGCTTTCGCGTGCGCGGCTGGAAAAAGCTGTTCTTCGAAGTGCTTGGCGAGGGCATGACGCTCGGCACCGCGGGTGCCGTGCTGATGCTGGCGCTCGCCCAGCCGGCCTTCGAGGAGACCAAGAAAGACTGGCGCAACCACGGCGACTTCGCCGTCACCTTTCTCGACCGCTACGGCAACCTGATCGGCCATCGCGGCATCATCCACGAGAATTCCGTGCCGATCGACGAACTGCCCGACCACCTGATCAAGGCGGTGCTGGCGACCGAGGACCGGCGCTTCTTCGAGCATTTCGGCATCGACTTCCTCGGGCTGATGCGCGCCATGAGCGAAAACGCCAAGGCCGGCGGCGTCGTGCAGGGCGGCTCGACGCTGACCCAGCAGCTGGCCAAGAACCTGTTCCTCACCAATGAGCGGTCGATCGAGCGCAAGATCAAGGAAGCCTATCTGGCGCTGTGGCTGGAAGCCAACCTGACGAAGAAGGAGATCCTGTCGCTCTATCTCGACCGCGCCTATATGGGCGGCGGCACGTTCGGGGCGGCGGCGGCCTCGCAATTCTATTTCGGCAAGCCGCTGACGGAGGTGAACCTCGCCGAATCGGCCATGCTCGCCGGCCTGTTCAAGGCGCCGGCGAAATATGCGCCGCACGTCAACCTGCCGGCGGCGCGCGCCCGCGCCAACGTCGTTTTGTCCAACATGGTGCAGGGCGGCATGATGACCGAGGGCCAGGTGATCGCCGCAAGGCGCAATCCGGCCACCGTCATCGACCGCGACGAGGCCGAGGCACCCGACTTCTTCCTCGACTGGGCCTTCGAGGAGGCGCAGGAGATCGCCGGAAAGTTCAAGGACCACACGCTGGTGGTGCGCACGACGATCGACACCGGCCTGCAGAAGGCGGCGGAAGAGGCAGTGGCTGCCAATCTGCGCGAATATGGCGAGAGCTACCACGTCAAGCAGGCCGCCCTGGTGATGATCGAGAACGGCGGGGCGGTGCGCGCCATGGTCGGCGGCCGCGACTACGGCGAAAGCCAGTTCAACCGCGCCTCGCGGGCGCTGCGCCAGCCGGGTTCATCGTTCAAGATCTATACCTATTCGCTGGCGATGGAGAAGGGTCTGACGCCGGACTCGCCGATCACCGACGCGCCGATCTCCTGGGGCAACTGGAGCCCGCACAATTACGGCAATTCCTATGCCGGCCGCATCGACATCAAGACGGCGCTGGCGAAATCGATCAACACCATCCCGGTCAGGCTCGCCAAGGAAAAGCTCGGCCCCAATGCGATCGACCAGATCATGGCGGAGGCGAAGAAGTTCGGCGTCGAGACGCCCATCCGCAAGGACGTGACCATCCCGATCGGCACCTCGGAAGTGACCGTGCTCGACCAGGCGACAGCCTATGCCGTCTTCCCGGCCGGCGGCTACCAGTCGCGCCGCCACGGGATCGCGCAGATCATGAACTACAATGGCGACGTGCTCTATGATTTCGAGCGCGACGCGCCGGCGGCGACCCGGGTTCTGTCGGAAACGGCCGCCGCCTACATGAACCAGATGCTGACCCGCGTTCCCTACGTCGGCACGGCGCGGCGCGCCGCCGTCGACGGGGTTCTGACCGGCGGCAAGACCGGCACCACCCAGGCCTACCGCGACGCCTGGTTCTGCGGCTATACCGGCAATTACACGACGGCCGTGTGGTTCGGCAATGACGACTATACCTCGACCAACAACATGACCGGCGGCTCGCTGCCGGCGATGACATTCAAGTCGCTGATGGACTATGCCCACCAAGGCATCGACCTGCGCCCCATTCCCGGCGTCGAGACGCCGACGCCGGAGGCGGAGAAGGCGATCGCCGCGGCCAAGACGGCAAAGCCCGCGGCCGGCACGGACACTGTCGCGCCGATGGTCCGGGCCCGCTCGCTGTCGTCCGAGACGACCCGGATGATCCGCGACATCGCCCGGCGCCTCAAGGAAGCCAAGCCCCTTGCGCTCGACCCGCAGAAGGTGGCGAGCATCGACTGAGCGCCCAAAGCATGGCGCGTCTATCTGGAGCCATTCTGTTGGCTGAAACGGGCCGCCTGATCGACCGGCCGGCTTGGCCACCGGGCCTTGCCAGATTTCGCATCGGTTTGCTTACGCGCGGTTAACCGCGTCCGCCGGTCTTCATGGGCAGCGACGCCGAACCCGTCTATTGCTAGGGGCGCCAGCCGCCCGATTCGGGCGTGCCGCATCACCCGGCGGTCAGGTTTGACCCGACATTGATCACAGGACCAAGCATGAACCACTGGCTCGGCCTTGCCGCGCTTCCGCGTCTGACGGACGAGCAGATGGCAGCCTACGAGATATCGCGCGCGAACGCCCGCGGCCATGCCCTGTCGCGCATGACCGTGACGATCGCCGCCTTCTATCTGTGCTATGCGCTGGTCGACGTGCTGATCCTCGGCGACATCGTCTGGCTGTCGCTGTCGCTGCGCTTCGGCTTCATCCTGCCGCTGGCGCTCGCGCTCGGCTGGTACCAGACGGGTATGGCGCGCTCGATCCGCGCCCGGGAAATCGCCACGCTTGGCGTCAGCATGGCGGCGAACCTCGTCTGGTGCATCGTGCTCGCCTCGAGCCACAATCCGGCGGTGCTGCACTATTTCTACGCCGCGGCGATCTTCCAGATGGTGGTAACGATCGCCATCCGCCCGACCTTCGACCTCGCCGTGTGGGCAAGCCTCGGCACGACGGCGATCAATTACGCCATGATCGGCCTGCTCGAAGGCGTGACGCCCGTCTACCTCTTCTATCACCTGGCGGTCTATGTGCCGACCCTGGTGCTGACGCTGGTCGCCAGCCACCAGCTGGAGGTCGAGCGGCAGGGCGCCTTCCTGCAGCTGCACGAGAACGAGGCGCTGAAGCGCGAGCTGTCGCGGCAGAACGACGAGCTGGAGCGGCTGTCCTCCACCGATCCGCTGACGCAGCTGCCCAACCGGCGCGGCACCGAGGCCGAGATCGCCCGGTTGCGCCGGCTGCTGACGCCGGCCGGGCTTTCGGCCAGCGCTGTGCTGATTATCGACATCGACCACTTCAAGGCGTTCAACGACACCTATGGCCACGGCGCCGGCGACGACTGTCTCAAACGGGTGGCCCAGGCCATGCGGCGCGAACTGCCCGACACGGTGCATATCGCCCGGCTCGGCGGCGAGGAATTCCTCGTCGTGCTGCCGCAGGGCGTGCCGGCGCGCGCCGAAATGCTGGCCGAACGGCTGCGCCGGGCGGTGAGCGCGCTTTCCATCCGCCACGACCATACGGGCGACCGCAATCGCCGCGTCACCATCAGTCTCGGCGTCGCCTGCGGCTCGATCGCCACCGATGCTGCGCTGGCGCAGCTGCTTCAAGCCGCCGACGAGGCGCTCTACGCCGTCAAGGCGGCGGGCCGCAACGGCTGGCGGCTGGCCGCCGCGGCGGCGGACGTGGCACGGACCGACGCGGCCTAGCGTGTTTCCGCTTTAAACGGCGTCGCGGAAACGCTCTATCTGCTTGTTTTTTCGCGTTTCCGGACGGAAAACCGCTTCGCACTTTTCCTGGAGATGCTTTAAGCCCGCCGCCCGGTGCGGACGCTACTCGGTGCTGACCTTCTCTTCCGCCGGCAGGCGCGACTGCTTGAGCAGCACGACATCCGTTACCGCCGGCTCGTCGGGCACGATGCTCGCCGTCGTCATCTGCCGGTCGACATTCACCGCGGCGCTGGTGGTGTGAGCGCCGCAATCGGCCAGGGCAAATCCCGCCGACAGCGACAGCACGGCGGCACTGAAGGCAAGAGTCTTCATGGCTCATTCCTCCTTTGGTTCACCGGTCGAAAGATAGCGCGTTCTTGAGGGGATGCTAAATCACGTTTCCGAGGGCGACGCGCTTGCTCCCCCCGGCGCTCGGGCGATCTGGCTCCGGCGATCTGGCTCCGGCGATCTGGCTCGGGCGATCCGGCTCAGGCGGCCGGATGCGGACAGGTGCCGCCCGGCGAGCGGTCCCGCCTGCCGACCCGACCGATCGATCCCGGCCAGGAACCGCGGCCACCGATCGCGGCAATGGATCAACACGGACGGTTGGTCTATGGTCCCTCGATGCGCTGCGGCCGCCACGGGTTTTCCCCCCGATGCGCCGCCGGGCCTTCAGCATGGCAAGAGGAGTTGCAGAGTGAGCGTTGCCTTCGTCAAGGAAGAGAGTGCCGAAGCGGCGGCGGAAACCCTTCTGCCCGACCGCCCGATCTCGCCCCACCCCAACCTCGTCACCGAGGAAGGCCTGAAAGCACTCGAGCGGCAGCTTTCCGAAGCGCGCGCCGCCTATGAAGCGACGACCGGGATCGAGGACGTCAACGAACGCCGGCGCCAGGCGGCCGGCCCCTTGCGCGACCTGCGCTATTATTCCGAACGCGTGCATTCCGCCCAGCTCGTGCCCCCGCCGGAGACCACCGACCGCGTCGCCTTCGGCGGCACCGTCACCTTCTCACGCGACGACGGCCGGGTGCAGACCTACCGCATCGTCGGCGAGGACGAGGCCGACCCGAAAACCGGCTCGATCTCCTACGTCTCGCCCGTCGCGCGGCTTCTGATCGGCAAGGAAGTCGGCGACGTGGTCTCGCTGGGCGAGCAGGAACTGGAGATCGTGGCGGTGGGGTGATGGGGGGAACGCGCGGAAGTGCACATGCGATGGACATTGCAATAGTATTGGGTTTTTCCATATATTGCGAGGAACACAGGAGCCCCACCCATGGCACGCGCAAAGACCTTTTCCCTCGGCGACGCCTATGACGGCATCCTGGCCGATCTGGTGCGAAGCGGCCGGTTCGGCACGGAAACCGAAGTGGTTCGGGCCGGAATCCGCATGCTGGCGGACTATGAGGTCAAAATGCGCTCGCTGCGGCAGGACATCGGCGCCGCCGATGCGGAGATTGCGGCGGGGCGCGGCAAGGCATATTCTTCAAGCGCCGAAATCCTGGACGAGGTGATGGAGGAGAGCCAGAGCCATCGAACCGAAACGCCTGATCATCGCGCCGCTGGCGATTGAAGATCTGCGGGGCATTCGGCGCTACATCGCCCGGACCAGCCCGCACTATGCCCGCGCGTTCCTGGCGGACCTGACCGCCAAGATCGCATGGATTGCCGAGGTCGACTTCACCGGCTCGCCCCGGGACCACATTCTCGAAGGCCTGCGGGGCCTGCCCTACCGCGACCGCTGCATCTATTTCCGCACCTATCCCGACCGCATCGTGATCCTGCGCGTGCTGCACGGCGCGCAGGACGTCGGGCCGCTGGATTTCGGTAGGGAATGAGAGGGGGGCGATGTTGTTTGGGACGAGGCCGAGCGTTCTTTCGACCGAGCCGCCGTTGCTTTGACCCGGCGCAGCCTTGAGGGCCATGCCGTCAACGTGCCCATCTCGCCGGTCAGAAAATCCCTAGTCGAGTGCGCGAAATTCCCAAGGGTTGATGACGGTTGCGCCGGTCTCGGCGAAATCGGCGACATTGCGGGTGGCAATGGAGGCGCCGCGCGAGACGGCAATGGCGGCGATCTGCGCATCGAACTGGCTGATCGGCCGACCGATGGCACGGCGACGGGCAGCAATCACGGCGTAGCTTGCGGCCGCCTCGCGATCGAAGGCGAGGACGCGGCCCGCGAGGTCCTCGGAGAAGATCGGTCTCACGGCCGCTTCGAGCGCCTGACGTCGGCGGCCGTCCGGCAGGAGCGCCAATCCGTACAGGATTTCCGCCTCGGTCACGGCCGTGGTGAAGACCGCGGCGGCAGGCTGTGCGGAAAGCCAGGATACGACCGCCTGCGAAGGGCTCGGCGCCAGAAGTTCGGACAGGACATTGGTGTCGAGGACGATCATTCGCCCAGGACCGGTGCCTGCCGGATCGGCTCGCGCGGGGCGATCTCGAGCTCGACGCCGCCCAGCGCGGCGACCCTTTGCCGGATCGTCTCGGCCAGATTGCCGGGCCGCCGGCCTTCCGCCGAGAGCGTTGAACGCAGAATGTCGCGCGCCTCGTCCTCCATGGAGCGCCCATGGGTCGCGGCGCGCAGACGCAACCGCTGTTTCAGCCCGTCATCGAGATTGCGAATGGTGATGCTCGCCATTTCAGCTCCTGTCATCAATGATTGCAATGTAGTCAATGATTGCACATCGATCAAGGCTGGTGCGCCGCCTTCCCGCCTGCATCGCCTTCCCCTTCGGAGAATCAATTCTTCCGATTTGACCGTCCGATCCAGGACCGCCCCTCATCCGCCTGCCGGCACCTTCTCCCCGTAAACGGGGAGAAGGGACGAACGGCACCGCCGTGGCGGTTCCCTCTCCCCGTTTACGGGGGTCCGAAGGACGGGTCGAGACACGTGGCTCGACCCCGGTCGGCTCAGGGTGAGGGGCAAGGCCGGAGACCCAACGGCCGGTGGCGGGCGTGGCTTTCGACAGGCGGCGAACTCGTGGCCGCCGATGTTTGCGGTTCTTGCGTCATTCACGCCTTCCACGTTCGGTCTGCACCTCCGTCTCGTCTGCATGCCTCCCGCCACCCCCGGCCCTTCGCTTGGGCTCAGGGCATTCGTCATTCGAAACGATTCGCTGGATCGTTTCGTCGGCTTCGCCGACCATTCCTCACCCTTCACCTTCCCCGGAATCAGTGCTACCCGTTTGACCGTGCAATCTGGTTCAAGGCATCACGTGTTTCGGGTTCCCCTTCTCATCGCCGTTTCGCTCATCATCGCCTTTGGCGGGGGGATATTGACGACGCTTTCGGCGCTCAATGCGTCGGCCGGCTTCGGCGCCATTCGGCTCGGCGTATGGAGCGCCTTTCCCGACGTGCAGACGGCCGGGGCCGACCCTTACGCCAAGTCGCACCGCGCCAAGGCCGGGCGGCTGCTCTATGGTTCGGCCGAGGGACTGACGTTCACCGCCTCGACCGACGAGAGCGGGCAGCAGCTGACCGCCAACTGTACGTACAGGATCATCGGGCGTACGCCGACGGCAAGGCTGTGGACGCTCTATGCCGCCGATCCGGACGGGCAGCCGCTCGAGACGCGGGCCGAACTGCCCTTCGCGCAGAATTCGCAAGGCATCCTGCGCAATCGCGACGGCTCGTTCGAGATCACCGTTTCGCCGACGGCCAAGCCGATGAACTGGCTGGCGCTGCCCGATGCCGGGGCGTTTTCGCTGGTGCTAACGCTCCTCGACACGCCGGCGGCCGGCAGTTCGGGGCTGATCGGGCTGGAAATGCCGAAGGTGGAGAGCCTGGGGTGCGGCCAATGAACCGGCTGCCCTATGCGGTGCTGACCGGCCTGATCGGCGCGGCCCTTCTGCACATCATCATCATCCTGTCGCTGCCGCATTTCACCGGTCGGGATGCCTTTACCCGGGTGAAGATGCTCGGGCCGTCGCATCGCTTCATCAGCCTGCCGGATCTTTCCCACGCACGGGCCGACACGCGGGCCGATGCGGGCGGGCTTGCCAATGTCGATCCGTTCCTGAAGGTGGCGGTCTGCCATTTCGACCTGACGCTGGCGCCGATCCGGCTTCTCGCGCCTGCCGGCCCGAGCTTCTGGTCGATGGCGGTCTACGATCAGGATTCCAACGAGGTGTTCTCGATGAACGACCGCACCTCGGTCGGCGGCGATCTCGATGCGCTGGTGGCAAGCCCCGTGCAGGTGTCGCAGATCCGCAAGGCGCCGGGGGCGGCGCTCACCCAGTCGATCATCGTCGAGCACAAGGGCACGACGGGCTATATCGTGCTGCGCACCATGGTGCCGGCGCCGAGTTTTTCAGCCCAGGCCTCGAACTTCCTCGACGAGGCGGTGTGCGCGCCGCTCACCGACGACTGAGGCCAAAGGCCCCGCCTGCCGTCGCCGTCGGCAATGCTTCTGCCCGCCTCAGCGGCCGAGGCTGTCCTGACCCTTGCCGCCCTGCGGACGCGGCAGCGCCGGAAGCCGCGGCTCGGCCTTCGCCGGCGGCTCGCGCCGCTCGTAGCGGATGCCGGTGAACAGCAGCACCTGTGCCGCCGCACCATCGCTGCGCACGGCGCGCGCGCCGAGCGAAAGCCTGTCCGTGATCCTGATAATATTCGCCATTCTCGTCTCCATGATTGAAAATCGAGACGGATGAAGTTTCTAGCGATCTCACCCTGCCCTTCGCTTGGAAGAGCCAGCGCAATCTCCGACCGCCGGACCGCGCGATATGATGCGGCCGGCGCCGGCCGAAGCCATTTTGCGCCTTTCTCTTGCGCGCTCAAAGAGGGGGTCGGGTCCTGCCCTCTGAGGGCACGCAAACTGCGGTACAAGCGAAGTCTAGGCGAATCATCTGTTCGCCACCACGCTACCGGACGATTGAGCCATAGCTTAGTTAACAGGTTGCTAACAAATTGGCTCTACAGTGTGCCAATCAGGTATTGCGTAGGTGTGGGTCTTGTCGTGATCGATCAGTTTCGAGAGCTGGAAAAACCGGTGAGCGTGAGGAAAAGGGACGTTGTGTTGATGGCGACCGTCACGAGTTTCGAAGCCCTGGCCTTCCCGAGCAAATCCGAACTTAGGCAATTTGCCGAACTGTTCACGCCGCTGTTCCACGCCTCGACCGAGGAAGCCCGCCGCCAGGCGGTGGCGGCTCTGTCGCAATGCCCCAACGTGCCGGGCGCGGTCGCGCTCTTCATCGCCTCGCAGCCGATCTCGATCGCCGCGCCCTTCCTCGTCTCCTCGCCCTGCCTGTCCGACGACCTGCTGATCATGATCGCCCGCACCCAAGGGGCGGCCCACGCCCGCGCCATCGTCCGGCGCGACCAGCTGTCGCCCACCGTGATCGACGCGCTGGTCGGCCTGCGCCACGGCGAGCCGGCCCGGACCGCAGCACCCGCCGCCGAAGCCGAGACGAAGGCGGAAGCGATGGCCCGGACGACGGCCAGAACCGCCGCATCCGACCGCGCCGCACCGGCCACAACCGCAACCGCACCGGCCGCGACCCCCAAGCCGGGCAAGACGGCAGGATCCGCCGCACCGAGCCCCGCACAGGCAGCTGCCGAGACCGCCGCAGCCGCTGCCACCATGAGCGCCGCCGAGCGCGAGGAACAGCTGCGCGACCAGATCCGCAGGCTTGCGGCCCATGTCAACCGCCCGACGTCGGACCGCCTTGGCCTTCGCACCGTGACCGCCATGCAGGCGGCGCTTCTGGTGCGCTTTGCCCGCAACCGCGAGGGCGCCCATTTCGCCACCACGCTGGCCGACATCCTGTCCTCCAGCCGGTGGCTGGCCGAGCGCATCCTGCTCGACATTTCCGGCCGGCAGCTGGCGACCACGCTGCTGGGCGTCGGCATGGAAGCCGCCGAGGCGGTGTTCGTGCTGGAGAGGCTCTATCCGCATCTCGCCAAGCCGGCGCCGGGCTCGACCCGCGCCGAGCAGCTGTGGAACGGGCTCAATGCCGTCGAATGCGAGGAACGTATCGAGACCTGGCGGCGCGCCGACAGCTATACCTTCCAACCCGAGCAGGAGCCGGCCGCCCTCGCACCGGCCAACACGCCCGCCCCGACCCTCGTGCCTTCCAGCGACACCCGCAGCCGCCCGGTCCTTCGCCATCGCATGCGGTGATGGGGCTTTCTTCTCCCCTTGTGGGAGAAGAAGCGAAATCGGCACCTTAGCGTCAGCTAAGTGCCAGATTTCGCAGATGAGGGGGTTGTGGGGATGAGGCAGAAAAGAACCCCCTCACCAACAAAATCTACGACTTAGCTGCGCTAAGGTCGTGATTTTGTATCCTCTCCCACGGGGGGAGAGGAGAATGCCCCGAGCGCCGCGGCCGTCTTCTCCCCGTCGAGGGAGAAGAAGCGAAATCGAGGGCTTAGCCGAAGGCTAAACCTCAGATTTCGCAGATGAGGGGGATGGGCGGGGACGGCAAGAGCGAACCC
>NZ_JAEG01000024.1 GCF_000518785.1 Paenirhizobium selenitireducens ATCC BAA-1503
CTGATGGCGGCTGTCGATGCCTACATCCCGACGCCTGAGCGCCCGATCGACCAGCCCTTCCTGATGCCGATCGAAGACGTGTTCTCGATCTCGGGCCGTGGTACGGTTGTCACCGGCCGCGTCGAGCGCGGCATCGTCAAGGTTGGCGAAGAAGTCGAAATCGTCGGCATTCGTGCGACCACCAAGACGACGGTGACCGGCGTTGAAATGTTCCGCAAGCTGCTCGACCAGGGCCAGGCCGGCGACAACATCGGCGCTCTGATCCGCGGCGTTGCCCGTGACGGCGTCGAGCGTGGCCAGATCCTGTGCAAGCCGGGTTCGGTCAAGCCGCACAAGAAGTTCATGGCAGAAGCCTACATCCTGACGAAGGAAGAAGGCGGCCGTCATACGCCGTTCTTCACCAACTACCGTCCGCAGTTCTACTTCCGCACGACGGACGTGACGGGTATCGTCTCGCTTCCGGAAGGCACGGAAATGGTCATGCCGGGCGACAACGTCACGGTTGAAGTCGAACTGATCGTGCCGATCGCGATGGAAGAAAAGCTGCGCTTCGCGATCCGCGAAGGCGGCCGCACCGTCGGCGCCGGCATCGTCGCCTCGATCATCGAGTAAGTCTTTCCCGCAAGGGAGTGAGGAAGCCCCGCCGGTGACGGCGGGGCTTTTTTTTTGTTCTGCGGGCGCTCGACCAGAAGTCGGTGGCGAATCGCCGGGCGGGGAGGGGCCTCTCGCGTTCGATTTGCTGCTGCCGAGTTCTCTGGCGCTTGATCTCCGCACCCTGTTGTCAGCCTGAACCCGTTGCTTTCGCAGTGGTTGGCTTGGCGGCGAGAGTGGCTGTGGGCTCTTTGAAAAAGCTTGAAAAAGAGGCTTGCCATTTTCTTCAGACCACCTTAAACAGCGCCAAGCTCGCAAGCGACGGTCGGTGACCAGGGCTTGTCGAGAGACGGCTTAGGGGTATAGCTCAGTTGGTAGAGCGGCGGTCTCCAAAACCGCAGGTCGTAGGTTCGAGCCCTGCTGCCCCTGCCAGTCCGACATTTCGGCGCATAGAGTTGCGACGGTCGTTTGACAGCGTGTCGGGTTATTGAAGTTTAAAGTTGCGGGCGGATGGATTCTCTCTTGTATAAAGAAGAATCGGTCTTTATGTAGGGTTCAAACAGACACGCGGTGCGTGGGGCTGACTCAGTCGGCTTTACGCGCCGTAAATGCGTGGGCATTAAATGGCATCCAAGAGTAATCCATTCGCGTTTCTGCAGCAGGTTCGCTCCGAGACGTCCAAGGTCACATGGCCATCGCGCCGCGAGACGATGATCTCGACGGCGATGGTGCTGTTCATGGTGGTCTTTGCTGCGCTGTTTTTCTTTTCGGCCGATCAGTTGATCGGCTGGCTGATCAGCCTCGTGCTGAATCTCGGCAATTAACAGGCGGAGACGAACATGGCTGCACGTTGGTATATCGTCCACGCTTATTCAAATTTTGAAAAGAAGGTCGCGGAAGACATCGAGAACAAGGCACGTCAGAAGGGTCTGACTCACCTGTTCGAGAAGATCCTCGTCCCGACGGAAAAGGTTGTCGAAGTTCGCCGTGGCCGCAAGGTCGACAGCGAGCGCAAGTTCTTCCCCGGCTATGTGCTGGTGCGGGCGGACCTGACTGACGAGGCCTATCACCTCATCAAGAATACCCCGAAGGTCACCGGTTTCCTCGGTTCCGACAACAAGCCGGTTCCGATTCCGGATTTTGAGGCTGATCGCATCCTGGGCCAGGTCCAGGAAGGTGTAGAGCGTCCGAAGTCCTCCGTCTCCTTCGAGATCGGCGAGCAGGTCCGCGTTTCCGACGGCCCGTTCGCTTCGTTCAACGGTGTCGTTCAGGACGTCGACGAGGAGCGTTCGCGCCTCAAGGTCGAAGTTTCGATCTTCGGTCGCGCGACCCCGGTCGAACTGGAATACGGTCAGGTCGAAAAGGTCTGATCGGAACGGGGTCTTTTGACCTCGCAAGCGCGTGGGAGGGTGAGGGTCTGAAGCCGGACCTTTCAAACGTACCACGCAACCGCAGCCGCCGGGTTGATCCGGCACATCTGGGCCGGGCAACCGGTCCTCATCGAAAGGCAGAGAGATATGGCTAAGAAAGTTGCAGGCCAGCTCAAGTTGCAGGTCAAGGCAGGATCGGCGAACCCGTCCCCGCCGATCGGCCCCGCACTTGGTCAGCGTGGCATTAACATCATGGAATTCTGCAAGGCGTTCAATGCCGCCACGCAGGAAATGGAAAAGGGCATGCCGATTCCGGTCGTCATCACCTATTACCAGGACAAGTCCTTCACCTTCGCTATGAAGCAGCCGCCGGTTACCTACTGGCTGAAGAAGGAAGCGAAGATCACGTCCGGTTCCAAGACGCCCGGCAAGGGCGCCAAGGTCGGCACCATCACCAAGGCTCAGGTCCGTACGATCGCCGAGGGCAAGATGAAGGATCTGAACGCGGCTGACGTCGAAGGCGCAATGGCAATGGTTGAGGGCTCTGCCCGCTCCATGGGCCTGGAAGTGGTAGGTTGATCATGGCTAAGCTCGCAAAGCGCATGCAGAAGATCCGCGAAGGCGTTGACCCGACGAAGCTCATCGCTCTGTCGGACGCCATCGCAATGGTCAAGGAACGGGCTGTCGCCAAGTTCGACGAAACCGTTGAAATCGCCATGAACCTCGGCGTTGACCCGCGTCACGCCGACCAGATGGTCCGTGGCGTCGTCAACCTGCCGAACGGCACGGGCCGTGACGTTCGCGTCGCCGTCTTCGCTCGTGGCGCCAAGGCTGACGAAGCCAAGGCTGCCGGTGCAGACATCGTCGGTGCGGAAGACCTGGTCGAAATCGTCCAGGGCGGCAAGATCGACTTCGATCGTTGCATCGCAACCCCGGACATGATGCCGCTCGTCGGTCGTCTCGGTAAGGTACTCGGCCCGCGCGGCATGATGCCGAACCCGAAGGTTGGCACCGTCACCATGGACGTCGCTGGCGCCGTCAAGGCTTCCAAGGGTGGTGCAGTCGAGTTCCGCGTCGAGAAGGCTGGTATCATCCATGCCGGTATCGGCAAGGCCTCGTTCGACGCCAAGGCTCTCGAAGAAAACATCAAGGCTTTTGCCGACGCCGTCATCAAGGCGAAGCCGGCTGGTGCAAAGGGCAACTACGTCAAGCGCGTAGCCATCTCCTCGACCATGGGCCCGGGCGTCAAGATCGATCCGGCGACCGTTTCGGCCTAACATATTTGTCCGGAGCCACGGCCCCGGACGAGACTGAATTTCCGGCCCTTCGGGGCCGGAGATTTCCGGGGAAACCCGGAATTCCTGTCCGAGATTGCAGGCGGTCGAAAGACCTTAATCCATAGCCTGCATGAGACGGGGTAAGACCCGATTTTAAACGTCTGAAGACGTCTTGAAGTTCGGTTCGAGCCTTATTCGCCTTGGCGCGGAAGCAATATTGCTTCGGTGCGAGGGGACAGGATCCTCAAGCGTCGCTTGGGATCTCGGTAAACTGGATCCCTTGAGGCAAAAGGCAAACCCGGTGGGGCCTGCAGGATTGCGGTCCCATCAACTGGAGACAGACAGTGGAAAGAGCGGAAAAACGCGAATTCGTCACGGAGCTGAACGAAGTCTTCAAGACTTCCGGTTCGGTTGTCGTGGCCCACTATGCTGGTGTCACGGTTGCGCAAATGAACGACTTCCGTTCGAAGATGCGCGCAGCTGGCGGTACCGTCAAAGTCGCGAAGAACCGCCTGGCCAAGATCGCTCTTCAGGGCACGGAGTCGGAAGAGATGTCGGATCTCTTCAAGGGTCAGACGCTGATCGCATTCAGCGAAGACCCGATTGTGGCTCCGAAGGTCGTCATGGATTTCGCCAAGACCAACGACAAGCTCGTTGTTCTCGGTGGTGCCATGGGGGCAACCAAGCTCAACGCCGAAGCAGTCAAGTCGCTTGCGACCCTGCCTTCGCTGGACGAGCTGCGCGCGAAGCTGCTGGGCCTTCTCAATGCCCCGGCTACTCGTATCGCTACGGTTGTCGCAGCGCCTGCAAGTCAGCTTGCTCGCGTATTTGCGGCCTATGCCAAGAAGGACGAAGCCGCGTAAGGCGGTTTTTCGCTGTTCATACCCTAAACCCGTTCGTTTCGAACCGAACATCTATTAAGGAACTAGTAAAATGGCTGATCTCGCAAAGATCGTTGAAGACCTCTCCTCGCTGACCGTTCTGGAAGCTGCTGAGCTTTCCAAGATGCTCGAAGAAAAGTGGGGCGTTTCCGCTGCAGCTCCGGTAGCCGTTGCTGCTGCTGCTGGCGGTGGCGCTGCTGCCGTGGTTGAAGAAGAAAAGACCGAGTTCGACGTCATCCTCGTTGAGGCTGGCGCCAACAAGATCAACGTCATCAAGGAAGTCCGCGCCATCACCGGCCTCGGCCTCAAGGAAGCCAAGGACCTCGTCGAAGGCGCTCCGAAGGCTGTCAAGGAAGCTGTTTCCAAGGCTGAAGCCGCTGACCTCAAGAAGAAGCTTGAAGACGCCGGCGCCAAGGTCGACGTCAAGTAATACTGGAATAGCGTTTGGGAGACGGCGTCCGCCGTCTCCCATTCGTCTTTTCTTCTGGAACAAATTACCCAAAAGCCCGTCAAACGGCTTTTGGGTAATGGGTTCTCAAGAGGATGGTCCTGAACCGAGGCACCCGGCAATCCGGCCGGCCGCTTCGGACCCAGGACGAGATTGAGCGATCCATTTATTGACGGAGTCGACTGGCCAGCGGTCTCCGTCTGTTGCAGGCCCGGATGCAAATTGACAAGGAGCGACGATGGCTCAGACCCTTTCCTTTAATGGTCGCAGGCGCGTACGCAAGTTTTTCGGAAAAATCCCTGAAGTCGCGGAAATGCCGAACCTCATCGAGGTTCAGAAGGCATCCTACGACCAGTTCCTCATGGTTGACGAGCCGGTTGGCGGCCGTCCCGATGAGGGCCTGAATGCCGTTTTCAAGTCCGTCTTCCCGATCACCGATTTCTCCGGTGCATCGATGCTGGAATTCGTGTCCTACGAATTCGAGCCGCCGAAGTTCGACGTCGACGAATGCCGTCAGCGCGATCTGACCTATGCAGCGCCGCTCAAGGTGACGCTGCGCCTCATCGTATTCGATATTGACGAGGATACGGGCGCTCGTTCGATCAAGGACATCAAGGAGCAGTCGGTCTACATGGGCGACATGCCGCTCATGACCAACAACGGTACCTTCATCGTCAACGGTACCGAGCGCGTCATCGTGTCCCAGATGCACCGCTCGCCGGGCGTCTTCTTCGACCATGACAAGGGCAAGAGCCATTCCTCGGGCAAGCTTTTGTTTGCTGCCCGCGTCATCCCGTATCGCGGTTCCTGGCTCGACATCGAGTTCGACGCCAAGGACATCGTGCACGCCCGTATCGACCGTCGCCGCAAGATTCCGGTGACGTCGTTGCTGATGGCGCTCGGCATGGACGGCGAGGAAATCCTCTCGACCTTCTACACCAAGTCGACCTATCTCCGTGACGACAAGGGCTGGCGCATTCCCTTCACGCCCGAAACGCTGAAGGGTGCGAAGACCATCTCCGACATGATCGACGCCGACACCGGCGAAGTCGTGGTCGAGGGCGGCAAGAAGCTCACCCCGCGCCTGCTGCGTCAGCTGCAGGACAAGGGCCTCAAGGCGCTCAAGGCGACCGACGAAGACCTCTACGGCAACTATCTCGCCGAAGACATGGTCAACATGGCGACCGGCGAGATCTATCTCGAAGCCGGCGACGAGATCGACGAGAAGACCCTTCCGATGATCCTCGAATCTGGCTTCGGCGAGATTCCGGTCCTCGGTATCGACCACATCAATATCGGCGCCTACATCCGCAATACGCTGGCAGCTGACAAGAACGAAAACCGTCAGGACGCGCTGTTCGACATCTACCGCGTCATGCGTCCGGGTGAACCGCCGACCATGGAATCGGCCGAAGCCATGTTCAACTCGCTGTTCTTCGACAGCGAGCGCTACGACCTGTCGGCCGTCGGCCGCGTCAAGATGAACATGCGCCTCGACCTCACCGTCGAGGACACCGTTCGCGTCCTGCGCAAGGACGACATCCTGGCCGTGGTCAAGATGCTGGTCGAGCTGCGTGACGGCAAGGGCGAAATCGACGACATCGACAACCTCGGCAACCGTCGTGTGCGTTCGGTCGGCGAACTGATGGAAAATCAGTACCGCCTCGGCCTGCTGCGCATGGAGCGCGCGATCAAGGAACGCATGTCGTCGATCGAGATCGACACCGTCATGCCGCAGGACCTGATCAACGCCAAGCCGGCAGCTGCCGCCGTTCGCGAATTCTTCGGCTCCTCGCAGCTGTCGCAGTTCATGGACCAGGTGAACCCGCTCTCGGAAATCACCCACAAGCGCCGCCTTTCGGCTCTTGGACCGGGTGGTCTGACCCGTGAGCGCGCCGGCTTCGAAGTCCGCGACGTTCACCCGACCCACTACGGCCGTATTTGCCCGATCGAAACGCCGGAAGGCCCGAACATCGGTCTGATCAACTCGCTCGCCACCTTTGCCCGCGTCAACAAGTACGGCTTCATCGAAAGCCCGTACCGCAAGATCATTGACGGCAAGGTGACGAAGGACGTTGTCTACCTGTCGGCAATGGAAGAAGCGAAGTACTACGTCGCGCAGGCCAATTCCGAACTCACCCCCGACGGCCAGTTCGTCGAGGAGTTCGTCGTTTGCCGTCATGCCGGCGAAGTCATGCTGTCGCCGCGCGACACCATCAACCTGATGGACGTTTCGCCGAAGCAGCTCGTGTCGGTCGCGGCAGCGCTGATCCCGTTCCTGGAAAACGACGACGCCAACCGCGCTCTCATGGGCTCGAACATGCAGCGTCAGGCCGTGCCGCTGGTACGCGCCGAAGCGCCGTTCGTCGGCACCGGCATGGAACCGATCGTTGCGCGTGACTCCGGCGCCGCCATTGCTGCTCGTCGTAGCGGCGTGGTCGACCAGGTCGACGCGACCCGTATCGTTATCCGCGCAACGGAAGATCTCGAAGCCGGCAAGTCTGGCGTCGACATCTACCGCCTGCAGAAGTTCCAGCGTTCCAACCAGAACACCTGCGTCAACCAGCGTCCGCTGGTCACTGTCGGTGACATTCTCAACAAGGGCGACATCATCGCGGACGGTCCGTCGACCGACCTCGGCGACCTGGCCCTCGGCCGCAACGCGCTCGTCGCGTTCATGCCGTGGAATGGCTACAACTACGAAGACTCCATCCTGATGTCGGAACGCATCGTCGCTGACGACGTGTTCACCTCCATCCACATCGAAGAATTCGAAGTGATGGCCCGCGACACCAAGCTTGGTCCGGAAGAAATCACGCGCGACATCCCGAACGTTTCGGAAGAAGCGCTGAAGAACCTCGACGAAGCCGGTATCGTCTACATCGGGGCTGAAGTTCAGCCGGGCGACATCCTGGTCGGCAAGATCACGCCGAAGGGCGAAAGCCCGATGACGCCGGAAGAAAAGCTTCTGCGCGCCATCTTCGGCGAAAAGGCCTCCGACGTTCGCGACACCTCGATGCGCATGCCCCCGGGCACCTTCGGCACGATCGTCGAAGTCCGCGTCTTCAACCGTCACGGCGTCGAAAAGGACGAACGTGCGATGGCCATCGAGCGCGAGGAAATCGAGCGCCTGGCCAAGGACCGCGACGACGAACAGGCGATCCTCGACCGTAACGTCTACGGCCGCCTGCTCGACATGCTGCGTGGCCAGATGGCGGTCGCCGGTCCGAAGGGCTTCAAGAAGGGCGTCGAGCTCGCCAACACGGTCGTCTCCGAGTACCCGCGTTCGCAGTGGTGGATGTTCGCCGTCGAGGACGAGAAGGTCCAGGGCGAGATCGAAGCCCTGCGTGGCCAGTACGACGAGTCGAAGTCGCTGCTCGAGCATCGCTTCATGGACAAGGTCGAAAAGGTCCAGCGCGGCGACGAAATGCCTCCGGGCGTCATGAAGATGGTCAAGGTCTTTGTCGCTGTGAAGCGCAAGATCCAGCCGGGCGACAAGATGGCCGGCCGTCACGGCAACAAGGGTGTCGTGTCGCGCATCGTGCCGGTCGAAGACATGCCGTTCCTGGAAGACGGAACGCACGTCGATATCTGCCTGAACCCGCTCGGCGTGCCGTCGCGCATGAACGTCGGTCAGATTCTCGAAACCCATCTGGCCTGGGCTTGCGCCGGCATGGGCAAGAAGATCGGCGACATGCTCGAGGCCTACCACAAGTCGCTCGACATCACCGAGCTTCGCACCGAGCTCACCGACATCTATGCGAGTGAATCGCATGACGAGGTGAAGCGGTTCGACGACGAGTCGCTCGTCCGTCTGGCTGAGGAAGCCAAGCGCGGCGTTTCGATCGCCACGCCGGTCTTCGACGGTGCGCATGAACCTGACGTCGCTGCCATGCTGACCCGTGCCGGTCTCGATCCGTCGGGCCAGTCGGTTCTCTACGATGGCCGTACCGGCGAGCAGTTCGACCGCAAGGTGACCGTGGGCTACATGTACATGATCAAGCTCAACCACTTGGTCGATGACAAGATCCACGCCCGTTCGATCGGTCCTTACTCGCTGGTCACCCAGCAGCCGCTGGGCGGCAAGGCGCAGTTCGGCGGTCAGCGCTTCGGGGAAATGGAAGTCTGGGCGCTCGAAGCCTACGGCGCCGCCTACACCCTGCAGGAAATGCTGACGGTGAAGTCGGACGACGTGGCTGGCCGTACCAAGGTCTACGAAGCGATCGTCCGCGGCGACGACACCTTCGAGGCCGGCATTCCGGAGAGCTTCAACGTTCTCGTCAAGGAAATGCGGTCGCTGGGTCTCAGCGTCGAGCTCGAGAACTCGAAGATCGACGAGACGGCGGCAGGCCAGCTGCCCGACGCGGCAGAGTAACAGGTTGACAAGGGCGTGCGGGGTTTTCCTCGCACGCCATTCCCTCCTTGGCCAGGTTCGGCCGGGCAGGGAAGTTTCGCCGCATTTTGCGGTTATTGTCATTTAAGGGTTCGGTGCGGCATCCCGGGAATTTGCCGGCACCGTGACCCAATTGAGGGCTCTTTTGCCCCATGAAGGAGACAGGCATGAACCAAGAGGTCATGAACCTTTTCAACCCGTCGGTACCGGCGCAGCACTTCGATTCCATCCGGATTTCGATTGCCAGCCCGGAAAAGATTCTTTCGTGGTCGTACGGCGAGATCAAGAAGCCGGAAACGATCAACTACCGCACGTTCAAGCCGGAACGCGACGGTCTCTTCTGCGCGCGCATCTTCGGGCCGATCAAGGACTACGAATGCCTGTGCGGCAAGTACAAGCGCATGAAGTACAAGGGCATCATCTGCGAAAAGTGCGGCGTCGAAGTGACGCTGTCGCGCGTTCGCCGCGAGCGCATGGGCCATATCGAGCTCGCAGCACCGGTTGCCCATATCTGGTTCCTGAAGTCGCTTCCCTCGCGCATCTCGACCCTGCTCGACATGACGCTGAAGGATGTCGAGCGCGTACTCTACTTCGAGAACTACATCGTCACCGAGCCGGGCCTGACCGCCCTCAAGGAGCACCAGCTCCTGTCGGAAGAAGAATACATGCTGGCCGTGGATGAATATGGTGAAGACCAGTTCACCGCGATGATCGGCGCCGAGGCGATCTACGAGATGCTCGCCTCGATGAACCTCGAGAAGATCGCCGGCGACCTGCGTGCCGAACTGGCTGAGACCACCTCGGATCTCAAGCAGAAGAAGCTGATGAAGCGCCTGAAGATCGTCGAAAACTTCATGGAATCCGGCAACCGTCCGGAATGGATGATCATGAAGGTCGTTCCGGTCATCCCGCCGGACCTGCGTCCGCTCGTTCCGCTGGACGGCGGTCGTTTCGCGACCTCCGACCTGAACGATCTCTATCGTCGCGTCATCAACCGTAACAACCGTCTGAAGCGCCTGATCGAGCTTCGTGCGCCGGGTATCATCATCCGCAACGAAAAGCGCATGCTGCAGGAATCCGTGGACGCGCTGTTCGACAACGGCCGCCGTGGCCGCGTCATCACCGGCGCCAACAAGCGTCCGCTGAAGTCGCTGTCCGACATGCTCAAGGGCAAGCAGGGCCGCTTCCGCCAGAACCTTCTCGGCAAGCGCGTCGACTATTCCGGCCGTTCGGTCATCGTGACCGGTCCGGAACTCAAGCTGCACCAGTGCGGCCTGCCGAAGAAGATGGCGCTCGAGCTGTTCAAGCCGTTCATCTATGCCCGTCTCGACGCCAAGGGTTACTCCTCGACCGTCAAGCAGGCCAAGAAGCTGGTCGAAAAGGAAAAGCCGGAAGTCTGGGACATCCTCGACGAGGTCATCCGCGAGCATCCGGTTCTCCTGAACCGCGCACCGACGCTGCACCGTCTGGGCATCCAGGCCTTCGAACCGATCCTGGTCGAAGGCAAGGCCATCCAGCTGCATCCGCTCGTCTGCACCGCCTTCAACGCCGACTTCGACGGCGACCAGATGGCCGTTCACGTGCCGCTGTCGCTTGAAGCCCAGCTTGAAGCCCGCGTGCTGATGATGTCGACCAACAACATCCTGCACCCGGCAAACGGCGCGCCGATCATCGTTCCTTCGCAGGACATGGTTCTCGGCCTGTACTACCTGTCGATCATGAACCAGAACGAGCCGGGCGAGGGCATGGTCTTCTCCGACATGGGCGAGCTTCAGCACGCCCTGGAGAACAAGGTCGTCACCCTGCACTCGAAGATCAAGGGTCGCTTCAAGACCGTTGACGCCGATGGCAAGCCGGTCTCGAAGATCCACGACACGACGCCGGGTCGCCTGATCATCGGCGAGCTTCTGCCGAAGAACGTCAACGTTCCCTTCGACACCTGCAACCAGGAAATGACCAAGAAGAACATCTCCAAGATGATCGACACGGTCTACCGTCACTGCGGCCAGAAGGACACGGTCATTTTCTGCGACCGCATCATGCAGCTCGGCTTCGCCCATGCCTGCAAGGCCGGCATCTCGTTCGGCAAGGACGACATGGTCATTCCGGAAACCAAGGCGAAGATCGTCGGTGACACCGAGTCCTTGGTCAAGGAATACGAACAGCAGTACAATGACGGTCTGATCACCCAGGGTGAGAAGTACAACAAGGTCGTCGACGCCTGGGGCAAGGCAACCGAAAAGGTCGCCGAGGACATGATGGCCCGCATTAAGGCCGTCGAGTTCGATCCGGCGACCGGTCGTCAGAAGCCGATGAACGCCATCTACATGATGTCGCACTCGGGCGCCCGTGGTTCTCCGAACCAGATGCGTCAGCTGGGCGGCATGCGCGGCCTCATGGCCAAGCCATCGGGTGAAATCATCGAGACGCCGATCATCTCGAACTTCAAGGAAGGCCTGACCGTTAACGAGTACTTCAACTCGACCCACGGTGCCCGTAAGGGCCTTGCAGACACCGCTCTGAAGACCGCGAACTCGGGCTACCTGACCCGCCGTCTCGTCGACGTCGCGCAGGATTGCATCGTCAACCTCGTGGATTGCGGCACCGACAAGGGCCTCACCATGACGGCGATCGTCGACGCCGGCCAGGTCGTGGCTTCGATCGGCGCCCGCGTTCTGGGCCGTACCGCGCTCGACAACATCGATCACCCGGTCACCGGCGAGCGTATCGTCGATGCCGGTCGCATGATCCTCGAGCCGGACGTCATCGAAATCGAGAAGGCTGGCATCCAGTCGATCCGCATTCGCTCCGCTCTGACCTGCGAAGTCCAGACGGGCGTCTGCTCGATCTGCTACGGCCGAGATCTGGCCCGCGGTACGCCCGTCAACATGGGCGAAGCCGTCGGCGTCATCGCGGCACAGTCGATCGGCGAGCCGGGCACCCAGCTCACCATGCGTACCTTCCACTTGGGCGGTACCGCGACCGTGGTCGACCAGTCGTTCCTGGAAGCCTCGTACGAAGGTACGGTGCAGATCAAGAACCGCAACATGCTGCGCAACTCCGAAGGCAATCTCATTGCCATGGGCCGCAGCATGGCCGTCACCCTTCTCGACGAGCGTGGCGTTGAGCGCTCCTCGCAGCGCGTGGCCTACGGTTCGAAGGTCTTCGTCGACGACGGCGACAAGGTCAAGCGCGGCCAGCGTCTGGCGGAGTGGGACCCCTATACCCGCCCGATGATGACGGAAGTCGAGGGTATCGTGCATTTCGAGGACGTGATCGACGGTCTCTCGGTGCTCGAAGCGACCGACGAATCCACCGGCATCACCAAGCGTCAGGTTATCGACTGGCGCTCGACCCCGCGCGGTTCGGATCTCAAGCCGGCAATCGTCATCAAGGACGCTTCCGGCAACGTTCTGAAGGTGTCGCGTGGTGGCGAAGCCCGCTTCCACCTGTCGGTCGACGCGATCCTCTCGGTCGAACCGGGCACGAAGGTCTCCCAGGGTGACGTTCTGGCTCGTTCGCCGCTCGAAAGCGCCAAGACCAAGGACATCACCGGTGGTCTGCCGCGCGTTGCCGAACTGTTCGAAGCCCGTCGTCCGAAGGACCATGCCATCATCGCTGAGATCGATGGTACGATCCGTCTGGGCCGCGACTACAAGAACAAGCGGCGCGTCATCATCGAGCCGGCGGAAGACGGCGTCGAGCCGGTCGAGTACCTGATCCCGAAGGGCAAGCCCTTCCATCTTCAGGATGGCGACTACATCGAAAAGGGTGACTACATCCTCGACGGTAACCCGGCACCGCACGACATCCTGGCGATCAAGGGCGTGGAGGCTCTGGCTTCCTACCTCGTCAACGAGATCCAGGAAGTCTACCGTCTGCAGGGCGTCGTGATCAACGACAAGCACATCGAGGTGATCGTTCGCCAGATGCTGCAGAAGGTCGAGATCACCGATGCGGGCGACAGCCAGTACATCGTCGGCGACAATGTCGACCGGATCGAACTGGACGACCTCAACGAGCGTCTGGCCGAAGAAGGCAAGAAGCTGGCTTACGGCGACCCGGTTCTGCTCGGCATCACCAAGGCATCGCTGCAGACGCCGTCGTTCATCTCGGCCGCATCCTTCCAGGAAACCACCAAGGTTCTTACGGAAGCTGCGATCGCCGGCAAGACCGACACGCTGCAGGGTCTGAAGGAAAACGTCATCGTCGGCCGCCTGATCCCGGCCGGTACCGGCGGCACCATGACGCAGATCCGCCGCATCGCATCCTCGCGCGACGAACTCATCCTCGAGGAACGTCGCAAGGGCACGGGCGCCGATCTGGCCACCCCGATGCTGCAGGATCTTGCTTCCGTCGAAAGCGTTCCGGCCGCCGAATAAGGCCGGATATGGGGATGCGATTTTGTCGCATCCCGGATTTGATGAACATCAGGCGCCCGGGTCTTCCGGGCGCCTTTTTCGTTTGCACCCCGCAAATGGCGGACCTATTCATTGATCCAGGACAAGGCCATAGATTAGAATCATTCTAAAATAGCGCCGTTCACAAGGAACGGAGGCTATAATGAAAAACCTACTGACATCCGTCGCACTCATCGTCCTGGCAACGTCGGCCTTTGCCGCTGATCCAGCGCCGGCCGATCTTCGGGCGAGCGCGCTGGAGATCTTCAAGGCACTGCCATCGACCACCCCGGCAGTCGCCAACAATCCGATCACCCCCGACAAGATCTCGCTCGGCAAGGCATTGTTCTTCGACCCGCGCATCTCGGCATCGGGCGTGTTCTCGTGCAACTCCTGCCACAACCTGGCGACAGGCGGCGACGACAATCTCGAAACCTCGATCGGCCATGGCTGGCAGAAAGGGCCGCGCAACGCGCCGACTGCCCTCAACGCCGTGTTCAACGTCGCGCAGTTCTGGGATGGCCGTGCCGAAGACCTGAAGGCCCAGGCGAAGGGACCCGTCCAGGCCGGCGTGGAAATGGCCAACACCCCGGTCCAGGTCGTCGCGACGCTGAAGTCTATGCCGCAATATGTCGAATGGTTCACCGCGGCCTTCCCGGGCGAGGCGGATCCGGTCACCTTCGACAACTTCGCCAAGGCAATCGAAGCCTTCGAAGCGACGCTGATCACGCCGGCGCCGTTCGACGCCTTCCTGAATGGCGATGATGCGGCCATGACCGCCGACCAGCAGAAGGGTCTGGCCCTCTTCATCGACAAGGGCTGCTCGACCTGCCATGCGGGCACCAATGTCGGCGGCGAAGGCTACTTCCCCTTCGGCCTGATTGAAAAGCCCGGCGCCGATGTACTGCCCGAAAAGGACAAGGGCCGCTTCGCCGTGACCAACACGGCGGATGACTCCTATGTCTTCCGGGCCGCACCGCTGCGCAACGTCGCGCTCACGGCGCCGTACTTCCATTCCGGCAAGGTCTGGGACCTGAAGCAGGCCGTGGGCGTCATGGGCACGGCGCAACTGGGTGAGGAACTCAAGGAAGACGAAGTCGATCTGATCGTCGCCTTCCTCGGTTCGCTCACCGGTAAGATGCCGGAAGTCACCTATCCGGTACTGCCGGCCGAAACCGACGCGACTCCGCGCCCGAGCGGCGAGGTGATCGCCAAGTAGGCCTGTGTCCCAAGCGCGCAAACAAAAGGGCCGCCCGGTATCCGGGCGGCCCTGGTCTGTCATCTGGCAATGGGGTCAGTTGAAGCGGATGATGGCCACTTCGCCTTCGAGCGCACCCTGATAGGCGGAGGCGTGGGGCTCTTCGTCCGGCACCTCGGTGATCATGCCGATCTGGTCGAGGTCGGCCTCGAGAAAACCCTCTTCGGAAAGCGCGTTGAGCGCCAGCCGGACCGCCGTGTCGTCATCCGGAGCGGCGAGCATCACATGCAGGTCGATGCCTTCGTCACCCTCGACCTCGTAGGCCTTGGCAATGATGATGAAGACCATCGGTTCGTCTGGGGTGTTGTCGTTGTCGGGGTTGGAGATCATGACCTGGTCTTCTTCTGATGGCGTTGGTTGATTCCCTGGCGCGGCGAATCGTGCGCGGCGGGGAGGGGAGTTGACGGCTGCCCCGATCGTTATCTAAGACTTCCGCCGCTAAATCCCAAAGCAATTTGTTTGTGCCGCGGCCGAAAGGGCCCCGACACCCGCCAAACCCCCGCAGTTGCGGGCCTGCGGGCCAATAATTTGCGATAGAGACTTGACGTCTACGGGTGAAAACAGTAGTACGCCCCCCATCGGAGCCTATGTGAGGCTAGGCTTTTCGGAACGACACGTTCTGGAGTTCGCCTCAAACAGGGTTCTTTTCGCACGTTGACGACACGAATGCTGCACGCAAGACGCACTCAGACGTGCGTCCTCTGCTTTTTGTGGTCCATCCGCTAAAAGCGGGTCGGGCCACATTTTGCGCATGAAGAAATCGTGCGATCACGGCCGGCAACGGTTAAACCGGGGTCCGAAAGGGCCTTAGAGACAAGAATTTGCAAGGGATGGTTATATGCCTACCGTAAACCAGCTGATCCGCAAGCCGCGCCAGGCCCAGGTAAAGCGCAATAAGGTTCCTGCTCTGCAGGAAAACCCGCAGAAGCGCGGCGTTTGCACCCGCGTCTACACCACGACCCCGAAGAAGCCGAACTCGGCTCTGCGTAAGGTTGCCAAGATCCGCCTGACCAATGGCTTCGAAGTCATCGGCTACATCCCGGGTGAAGGCCACAACCTGCAGGAACACTCCGTCGTCATGATCCGTGGCGGTCGTGTAAAGGACTTGCCGGGCGTTCGTTACCACATCATCCGCGGCGTTCTCGACACCCAGGGCGTCAAGAACCGCAAGCAGCGCCGCTCCAAGTATGGTGCGAAGCGTCCGAAGTAATTTCGGGTTTCATTTTTCCGGCGCTGCGCGAGGTTCTCCGCGTGATAAAGCGTCCTAACTAGTTGAGAGACAAAGTATGTCCCGTCGCCATAGTGCAGAAAAGCGCGAGATCAACCCGGACCCGAAGTTCGGCGATCTGGTTGTAACCAAGTTCATGAACGCCATCATGCTTCACGGCAAGAAGTCGGTCGCCGAAAGCATCGTCTACGGTGCATTCGACGCGGTCGAAGGCAAGCTGAAGCAGGAGCCGATCACGGTCTTCCATCAGGCGCTTGAAAACATCGCGCCGCATGTCGAAGTCCGCTCCCGCCGCGTTGGCGGTGCGACCTACCAGGTCCCGGTCGACGTTCGTCCGGAGCGCCGTCAGGCTCTCGCCATCCGTTGGCTGATCGCCTCTGCTCGCAAGCGCAACGAGACCACCATGGTCGACCGTCTCTGCGGCGAGCTCATGGACGCTGCAAACAACCGCGGCAGCGCTGTCAAGAAGCGTGAAGACACGCACAAGATGGCCGACGCGAACCGCGCGTTCTCGCATTACCGCTGGTAATCTGAACCGATCGAATATTGAAAGGCAGTCCGTTATGGCTCGCGAATATAAAATCGAAGACTACCGCAACTTCGGCATCATGGCGCACATCGATGCCGGCAAGACGACGACCACCGAGCGTATTCTTTATTACACCGGTAAGTCTCACAAGATCGGCGAAGTGCACGACGGCGCTGCCACCATGGACTGGATGGAGCAGGAGCAGGAACGCGGCATCACCATCACGTCCGCTGCGACCACGACCTACTGGAAGGGTCGCGACGGCAAGATGCGTCGCTTCAACATCATCGACACCCCCGGCCACGTCGACTTCACCATCGAAGTCGAACGCTCGCTGCGCGTGCTCGACGGTGCGATCGCTCTCCTCGACGCCAATGCCGGCGTTGAGCCGCAGACCGAAACCGTCTGGCGCCAGGCTGAAAAGTACAACGTCCCGCGGATGATCTTCTGCAACAAGATGGACAAGACGGGTGCTGACTTCTACCGCTCGGTAGAGATGATCAAGACCCGTCTCGGCGCAACCGCCGTCGTCATGCAGCTGCCGATCGGCGCTGAGACCGAGTTCAAGGGCGTTGTCGACCTGATCGAGATGAACGCGCTCGTGTGGCGCGACGAATCGCTGGGTGCTGCCTGGGACGTCGTTGAGATCCCTGACGATCTCAAGGAAAAGGCCGCCGAATATCGCGAAAAGATGATCGAGACGGTTGTCGAAGTCGACGAGCAGGCGATGGAAGACTACCTGAACGGCATCATGCCGGACAATGACAAGATCCGCGCCCTGGTTCGCCGCGGCACGATCGACGTCAAGTTCCATCCGATGTTCTGCGGTACCGCTTTCAAGAACAAGGGCGTTCAGCCGCTGCTCGACGCCGTTGTCGAATACCTGCCGTCGCCGCTGGACATCCCGGCGATCAAGGGCATCGATTCCAAGACTGAAGCCGAGATCGAGCGTCACGCTGACGATGCTGAGCCGCTCGCCATGCTCGCCTTCAAGATCATGAACGACCCCTTTGTCGGTTCGCTGACCTTCTGCCGTATCTATTCCGGCAAGCTCGAAAAGGGCTCGTCGGTCATGAACACGGTCAAGGAAAAGCGCGAACGCGTCGGCCGCATGCTGCAGATGCACTCGAACTCGCGTGAAGACATCGAAGAAGCCTTTGCCGGCGACATCGTTGCTCTGGCTGGCCTCAAGGAATCGACCACGGGCGATACGCTCTGCGATCCGCTGCACCAGGTTATCCTCGAGCGCATGGAATTCCCCGAGCCGGTCATTCAGATCGCGATCGAGCCGAAGTCCAAGGGCGACCAGGAAAAGATGGGCCTCGCGCTCAACCGCCTGGCTGCCGAAGACCCGTCCTTCCGCGTCAAGACCGACCAGGAATCCGGCCAGACCATCATTGCCGGCATGGGCGAACTTCACCTGGACATCATCGTCGACCGTATGCGTCGCGAGTTCAAGGTTGAAGCCAACGTCGGTGCTCCGCAGGTTGCCTACCGCGAAACCATCACGCGTCTGCACGAAGAAGACTACACCCACAAGAAGCAGTCGGGTGGTACCGGTCAGTTCGCGCGCGTCAAGCTGGTGTTCGAACCGAACCCGGAAGGCGACGACTTCAAGTTCGAATCCAAGATCGTCGGCGGTTCTGTTCCGAAGGAATACATCCCGGGCGTTCAGAAGGGTATCGAAAGCGTTCTGTCTTCGGGTCCGCTCGCGGGCTTCCCGATGCTCGGCGTCAAGGCAACCCTGATCGACGGCGCTTACCACGACGTCGACTCCTCGGTTCTCGCCTTCGAAATCGCCTCGCGTGCCTGCTTCCGTGAAGCAGCCAAGAAGGCTGGTGCCCAGCTGCTCGAGCCGATGATGAAGGTCGAAGTCGTCACCCCGGAAGATTACGTCGGTGACGTTATCGGCGACCTGAACTCGCGTCGCGGCCAGATCCAGGGCCAGGAAAGCCGCGGCATCGCCGTGGTCATCAACGCCCACGTGCCGCTGGCCAACATGTTCAAGTACGTCGACAACCTGCGCTCCATGTCGCAGGGCCGCGCTCAGTACTCGATGGTGTTCGACCACTACTCGCCGGTACCGAACAACGTCGCCGCCGAAATCCAGGCAAAGTATTCCGGTCAGAAGTGACCGGAATACGTTCCAAGCCTTAAAGAATAAACGGAATTTCCCCTTAGCGGGATCAAGAACGGAGAGCCGAAAATGGCAAAGAGTAAGTTTGAGCGCAATAAGCCGCACGTCAACATCGGTACGATCGGCCACGTCGACCATGGCAAGACGTCGCTGACGGCTGCGATCACCAAGTATTTTGGCGAATACAAGGCCTATGACCAGATCGACGCAGCGCCGGAAGAAAAGGCCCGCGGCATCACCATCTCGACGGCCCACGTCGAATATGAAACGCCGGCCCGCCACTACGCCCACGTCGACTGCCCCGGCCACGCCGACTACGTCAAGAACATGATCACCGGTGCTGCCCAGATGGACGGCGCGATCCTGGTTTGCTCGGCTGCCGACGGCCCGATGCCGCAGACCCGCGAGCACATCCTGCTCGCCCGTCAGGTCGGCGTTCCGGCGATCGTCGTGTTCCTCAACAAGGTCGACCAGGTCGACGACGCCGAGCTTCTCGAGCTCGTCGAGCTTGAAGTGCGCGAACTCCTGTCGTCCTACGATTTCCCGGGCGACGAAATCCCGATCATCAAGGGTTCGGCTCTGGCCGCTCTGGAAGATTCGGACAAGAAGATCGGCGAAGACGCGATCCGCGAACTGATGGCGGCTGTCGATGCCTACATCCCGACGCCTGAGCGCCCGATCGACCAGCCCTTCCTGATGCCGATCGAAGACGTGTTCTCGATCTCGGGCCGTGGTACGGTTGTGACCGGCCGCGTCGAGCGCGGTATCGTCAAGGTTGGCGAAGAAGTCGAGATCGTCGGCATTCGTGCGACCACCAAGACGACGGTGACCGGCGTTGAAATGTTCCGCAAGCTGCTCGACCAGGGCCAGGCCGGCGACAACATCGGCGCTCTGATCCGCGGCGTTGCCCGTGACGGCGTCGAGCGTGGCCAGATCCTGTGCAAGCCGGGTTCGGTCAAGCCGCACAAGAAGTTCATGGCAGAAGCCTACATCCTGACGAAGGAAGAAGGCGGCCGTCATACGCCGTTCTTCACCAACTACCGTCCGCAGTTCTACTTCCGCACGACGGACGTGACGGGTATCGTCTCGCTTCCGGAAGGCACGGAAATGGTCATGCCGGGCGACAACGTCACGGTTGAAGTCGAACTGATCGTGCCGATCGCGATGGAAGAAAAGCTGCGCTTCGCGATCCGCGAAGGCGGCCGCACCGTCGGCGCCGGCATCGT
>NZ_JAEG01000025.1 GCF_000518785.1 Paenirhizobium selenitireducens ATCC BAA-1503
CAGACGTGAACCACCGCATCCCGCTTCACATCGGGCGTCACCATTTTTTTGAAGCGACATCCTTCAGGATCGCATTGTCCAGCATGGCTTCGGCCAAGAGCTTCTTCAGCTTGCGGGCATCGTTCAGCGGGCAAATGATTCACAGGATCATTTGCTTTTCCGCTTCACCGTCCATGCCGCCATACTTCGCGTTCGCCACTGGGCTTGAACCAGTGGCGCTTACAGCGGCTCACTATTTGTAGAAGGTTACATCCGAAATGCCGTGCTTGCGGCAGACATCGACTGTCTCTGCGCCGTTCGCCAAGGCTCACCCTGCTCCTTCAATATCCCGATGATCTGTTCTTCCGTGAACCGTGAACGCTTCATTCGTCCGCCTCCTGGCTGTGACGGACTTTACCAAAATCTGGAGGAAGTTCTGGGGCCCAGGTCACACCCCATGAACCGATCGGGGACATCTAAAGGCGAGAAACGCAAAAATCCCGCAGCGTTTAATGCTACGGGATCACAGGGATGGTTGGTTGCGGGGGCAGGATTTGGCCTATCCCGAACGATCTCCGTTATGAATGCTGGGAGATCATAGAGCGTCTGGCTTGAGGCAATGTTTTTTGGTTAGATTGCCCCAAACAAGGCTCTGTCGACTTGAACGGCCTGAGAATTGACGACCTCACGCATCGGGAACCATCGACTTGAGGCGCAATTCGCTGTTGATCCCTGTCAGGAAGCGCTCGGCGCCGGAGGCATCTGGCGCCGTTCAACAAGAGCCGTCGGCGTGAAAAGCGCGTTGTGAAGTGCATTCGTGGCGATCGCGATCGTCCCGTAGATCGTCGATCTCTGCCCGAGTGACGCCGTCTCGATCGAGAACTCACGGCGGGAGCGCGATCTGAGCGCTTCACGCGTTTCCTGAACCATCAGCGGATCACGACCAATACCCCCTCCAAAGATGATCTTTTGAGGGTCGTACATTGCCCCGATCGCAACGACCATCAGCGCGGCAATCTCCGCCGTCTCCCTGACTGCACGGCAGGCGCACGGCTCGCCCTTACGGGCCATGTCGAAGATCGCCCTGACCGTCATCCCGGGTGCGCCGCCGAGCCGTTCGAAACGCGCGGTTATGCCGCTGGCCCCGATCGCGCATTCCAGCGTGCCGCGCTCGAGACTCTCCTCGGTCGTCGGATCGGCGCCGATTGGCAGATAGGCGATTTCCCCCGCAGCCCCCGTCGACCCATGCTGCAACTTTCCATCCTGCATGACGCCAAGGCCGATGCCGGTACCCAATTGGACGAACACATTGAAAGCCGAACCGGCCGCCGCACCTTGCCATGCTTCGCCAATCAGGGCCGCCTTCACGTCGTTCTCTATGACGACATCGCAACCGAGCACGGCTTCGCAGCATGCCCTGAGGTCTATCGTCTCGGCGACGGCAACATTCGGCGCATAGCGCAGGCCGCCGGAAACAGGATCGACAACCCCGGGCGTCGCGACGGCCGCAACGGCGATTTTTGCGTAGTCTACACCCGCCTGGGAGGCGAGGGTCCTGAGCATGGATCCGACCTGCTCGATCAAGAGACCAATGTCGCGATCCACTGCCACGGCCTCGCATTCAGCGATCAATGCGCCGGTAATGTCGGCGAGCGCGAGGCGCACAGTCGAGGCCCCGACTTCGGCTCCCGCCACATAGCCGATATCGGGTGAGAGTTCGTAAGTGACCGCGTTTCGCCCGACACGTCCGCCCACCGTGCCGGTCGCCCGGACATATCCGCTTTCCTCGAGTGTGCGGATGATGTCGGACATCGTCTGTTTGGAGATACCCGTCCGTTTGGCGAGCTCGACGCGCGAGACCGGTCCCTGATGCAGCAGGACATCAACGACCGCTCGCACGGACAGTTGCCGCAGTACCGGCGGACCGTTCTCCGCAAATCCCATGAATTACCGTTCCCCGATTACCTTGAGCCGCGGCCACCAAGCGACCTGACTTCCCATGTGCTTTATGCGCTGGCCGCAGCAGGACTACAACTTCCCCATTCCGGATGCCATGACGTCGTCCCGGATGATACGGCTTGCCAGCACGAAGACCAGCAGCACGGGAAAGGCGAGGATGAGGCTTACCACCGCCGCGCTGGTGAACCGGATACCTGAGCCGTCCAGGTAGAAGAACAGCCGGACGGGAAGCGTTTCCACCAGCGGAGCACCGACGATGAAGGTCATGTCGAATTCCTGGAAACTGTCGACGAAGGTCAGCAGCCCGCCGGCAATGAAGGTCGGAACTGTGAGGGGCAGCACAAGCGACACCATGGCCGAAATCGGCGAGGCGCCAAGGGATCGCGCGGCGAGTATCAGATCCTCCGGTATGCCTTCCAGCGAAGCGCTGAGCAGGCGGATCATCAGCGGTAGGGTCCCGACAAGCTGGACCAGTACGACACCAGTCACCGTGTAGGACAGGCCGAGCCGAAGGAAGATCTGCCCCACCCCGACGGCGACGACGAGGCCCGGAACGATCAGGGGCGCCAAAACGAAAAGCTCGACCGCTCGTTTCAATCGGAAGGGAAAACGGGCGAGCGCCCAGGCCGTCGGCAACGCGGTCGCCGCGCTCAACATGGTCACCATGGCCGAGATCGCGATCGATCGCAGTGCTGCTTCACCCAGGCCACGGTCCTCGGTAACCTCCCGCCAGTGATGGAGAGTGTAGTCCTGCGGCAGCAAGGATGGCGGAAACCAGCCATCAGCAACGGACCACAGCACGATCATCATGATCGGTAGGCCGATCACGACGGACAGCGACAAGTACAGGCCCCCAGCCAGCCAGGGAGCATCCTCCGATGTGAAGGCGATACGGCGCTTGCCGTGGAATATCGTCGTCTCGCTTGTCATGTCAGGAGTTCCGTTTGGCGGTGCGCCGAGCCAACAGGCTGTCGCAGAGCAGATAGTAAGCCATCAGAACCGCCAGTGACGCCACCATCAGGATAGAACCGATTGCATAGACCAGCGGCCAGTTGGACTCGCGAAACGCCTGATACATGAGGACGGAGAGCGGCAACGGAAAGGATGCGGCAAGCACATCCGGCAGCACGAAGGATCCAATCGAGCGGATGAAGACGAGCAGCACGGCCGCCGTTATGCCGGGCATTGACAGCGGCAGCATGACGAGCGCGAAGGCCTTTAATCGCGATGCGCCGAGTGCCCGTGCGGCATGAACGAGTTCCGTCGGCACAGCAGCAAAGCTGCCAGTTATGATCAGCGTCATGAAGGGGACATCCTTCCACGCAATCGCGCCGATGACACCGATGCCCCACGGATCGCGCACCAGTCTCGGAAGCTGCAGTCCGGCGAGAGCGGCCAGACGACTGAGGAAGCCACCCTGCTCGAAGAGCGTCAGCATGGCAAACGCGATGACGATACTGGGGATCGCAAGCGGTATCTTGTAGAGCCCGTTGAACAGCTTTCTGCCGACGAAACTGCGGCTGAGCGCAAGAGACAGCGGTATCGCCACCAGGAGGTCGACGGCAATCGGCGCCAGTCCGTAGTAGAGCGAGGTGCCGAGGCCGGAAACATACCGTGGATCATGAAAGATCTTCTGGTAGGCCGCCAGCGAGAAACCCGCCTTCGGGCCAGGTATGCCCACTCCGAACGAGCCGAGAAAGGCCATGGCAAGCGGCAGCCCGAACATGGCGAGCAAGAAGCCGACACCGGGTAGGAGCAGAAGGAACAGCGCACGATTGTCTTTTGCCAAGGGTCAGGCTCCACCGTTTTCGAGAAGGTGAAGCGGCGCCAATGGCGTCAACGAAACCCGTGCCCCCGCGGGAAGCATCGCCTCCCGGCCCGTGACGCTGGCCATGACGGTTTGACCGCCGATCTCGACGCGGTAGCGGATCGAGGCCCCGAGAAACTGGGCTCCGACGACGGTGCCGGGTCCGTCCGGCAGGGCGTGCAGACAAAAGTCTTCCGGGCGGATCGAGAGATGGACCTTGCCCTTCGTGACATTGTCGGCCTTGGCGACCTGCCCCCAGGGCAGCAGGAGGTCGTCGCCATCGGCATCGGCCTTGACGATCGAGGTATGGCCCAGGAAGCGCGCGGTAAACAAGGTCTTGGGCCGGTGATAGAGGACCGCTGGAGTCCCCGTTTCGACGACACGGCCATCATTGATGACCACGATGCGATCGGACATTGCCATCGCCTCATCCTGATCGTGGGTTACATAGAGGCTTGTCGCACCGACACGACGATGCAGGTCCAGAAGTTCCTCTCGCAGGGATTCCCGAAGTTTGGCATCGAGGTTGGACAAGGGTTCATCGAACAGCAGAAGATCCGGCTGCATCACGATGGCGCGTGCCAGCGCCACGCGTTGCTGCTGGCCGCCCGAGAGCTCCTTTGGCATCCTGTCCAGATATGCGCCAAGGTTGCAGATGCGCACGGCGTGCTCGACGCGCCTTTGTTGCTCGGGCCGTGGGACGCGCTTCATACGCAGGCCGAACCTGAGGTTCCCGAGCACGGTCAGATGGGGAAACAGGGCATAGGACTGAAACACCATCGACACATTGCGGCGTTCCGGCGCATCTCGCTCAATACGCCGCCCCGACAGAACGATCTGACCCGACGTCGGCACGGTAATGCCCATCAGCATGCGCAAGAAGGTCGATTTTCCGCAGCCCGAAGGACCGAGCAGGGTGATGAACTCACCCTGCTCGACGGATAGTTCGATGGGATGAAGAGCAACGGTCCCGCCGAACCTCTTGCTTAGATCGGTTACCTCGAGATGTGCCATCACTCCCACCCTATGCGCTTTTGCTGGCTCAGAAATTCGACAGGATCTCGTCGACGTAGCCGTCGCGGATCGCGGCCATCACAGGAACGGTCGGGTAGCCGATCGCGTATTTGCGATAGATGTCTTCCGGAACCATGAACTGTGCGTCATGGGCTTCGATCGCATCGGTCAGGGCGATGTCGAGGCGTGCCGTGCGGGACGCCATGTTCTTCATCTTCCACAGCTGCGGATCATGGCCCATCGCATAGTCGATGAGGAGGAGTGCGGCCGCGACATGCTTGGCGTTGCGCGGCACGAACATGCCGTCGCCGCCGCCGTTCTGACCATTGGCCAGGAGGGTGATGCGATAGCTTTCCGGCAGCTGCTTGTCCTGCACGAAGGTGTAGGCGTAGTCTTCCCATACCGTGCCGATCGTTGCCGCATTGTTGCCCATCAAATTCTGGGTGTCGGCATTGCCATTCGTCACCTCGACCGCGGGAGTGAGTTCCATCAGATAGTCCCAGACGGGCTTGAAGCAACCGCTCTTGGCGACCCATTCATGCGCGGCGGCATCGTCCCAGCCGAAATCGCTGGACAGCTTGTCATGGCATTCCCCGGTCAGCATCGTCTGAGCCAGGCTGTAGAGAAAGTTCTCGCCGGAACCACCCTTCAGCGGTGAAGTGATTGCCACTTTCTTCGGATTGGCCTTGGCGTAGGCGAGAAGCTCGGCGAAGTCCTTCGGGACGTCTTGCGGCGCCACCAGCGAGCTGTTGTAGCCGAGACCCGTCTGGTCGCGATGAAGCGGCATGAAAGTACCGCCATGGGCGAAGCCGAAGGAATTGTGCAAAAGGTGCTGATCGTAGTTCGCTGCTTCGGGCAGGATGTCGGCGAGCGGAAGGTTGGCGATGATCGGCGTATTGCGGGTCTCCGCAGGAGTCGGGCCCGGAGCGAAATAGGCATCGGCGGGCGAGTCCTGACCGGCCTCATGGACCGCGATCAACTGCTGCTTGGCCACGTCTTCCTTCACGTCGTAGAAGTTGACACGGACGCCATACTTCTTCTCGAAGCCGGGGATGACGGCTTCCTTCCAGAAGACCGGGAAGCTGGCGGCGAAGGAATACAGGTTGATCTCGCCCTCTTCCTTGGCGATCGGCGCGAGCGTTTCGTAGAAGTTCTCGCGCGTGAGCTTCGCCGGATCGAAATCCAGGTTCTTGAGATTGAAGCTCTCGGCCGCGACGGGCTTGGTCTCTGCCATCACGCTCGTAAGCGCGGTGCTGGAAAGGGCAACGGCAAGACCGACGACATGTATGATTCTAAACACTTTTCTCTCCTGCGTTTTGGCAATATCCGAATGGGACTGGACTAAAAGTCAGGAAAGGTTACTAATTGAAGAGTGCGACAATTGCATAACACGCAGGCGCTCTTTTCATTTCCCTGTCGAATTCGGGTGGCAAAGAGCGTGAATGCCGATGCGATTGCGACGCAGCCATTTGATCAAGAATTTTCTGGACAGGATTCATGCCCCTTTCGACTATCCTCGAACCGCTCCTCGACCTGCCAATCCTGGAATATCACCCGGGTCACGCGATCCCCCGTTCCGGCCTTGACGATGTCGATGCCATCCTCGTGCTTGGCCACCAGCTCGAGCCAGACGGCAGCATGCGACCTCGTCTCGTCGCAAGACTTGAGGCAGCCCTCGCCCTCGCCGAGGAAAATCCGGCTGCACAGCTGGTTCTGACTGGTGGCAAGCTCGGGGCGCCGCGCAGCGAGGCCGAAGCGATGGCGAACTGGCTTTCCTCCAACGGAATTGCGTCATCCCGCCTGCATCTGGAGGACAAGGCGGAGGACACGCTTGAAAACGCCGCCTATTCGCTGGACTTCCTTCGACGGTTGGGATCGGAGCGCGTCGCTCTCGTTTCGACCGGTTATCATATCCGCCGCGGCCTGATGCTGCTCCAGACGCTTGCGGTTCGTCGCGGTGACAACCTCAGTTTCGTCCACCTCGCATCGGTCGACCTCGATCGCACCGTAAGTCCCACCTCCGCCTCGACGGAAGAAAAGGAACTGATGCTCGCCGACTTTGCCAGAGCGATGAAGATCGACCTTGGCCTTCATCTCGGCCGGTAGGGTGTCGTCATGGACCTGCTGGTCAAGCTCTACGATGTCGAACCCGACCACGCTCTCCGGCAAGCACTCGGGGCCGAGGGCATCAATGTCCGACGCGCCTTGGCGCCTGAACTCGATACGGTGCGTCTTTGGGTTACCTATCGCTTCAATGGGCGCTGGGCTTCCGAAGCACAGGTTGCCATGACGCGCGATCCGGGATCATGCCTGATCGCCGTCCGCCAGGGCCGGATGCTCGGCTTTGCCTGTTACGATGCCGTAGCGCTTGGAATGTTCGGGCCAATCGGCGTCGACGCGTCGATGCGGGCGAAAGGCATCGGGCGTGCCCTTCTTCTGGAGACGTTGCTGGCCATGCGGGCAAGAGGCTATGCCTATGCCGTCGTGGGCGGCGCCGGCCCACAGGACTTTTACATTCGTACCGTAGGCGCCGTTCCCGTCGAGGGTTCGGAACGAAGCGTCTACGGCGATCTCCTGAAAGCACAGGATTGAACCTTGCCTGAACCGCAGAAGAGTTTGCGCCCACCGAAACTCTATCGAGACGACCGATTCTAGAGCCGTGGACACAGCCAGGTCAGTTGCAGAAAACGATCCCAGTCCTTGCCATCGGGCGGTGTCCACGCAGCCTCGGCGATCGCCGCAAGACGCGGAAAGACGAGGTGGTTGAAATGCTCCCGCGTTTCGATGAGCTCCGACCAGATGCAGGCCTGGACGCCCCGCAGTCGGTGCCGATGAGCCTCAGGCACACCGGCACCGACCTCATGGAAATAGGCCTGCTGCAGCGACGTTGACCCTGCCCAGCTCGCGCCGGGTTCATTCCAGTCTGTGGAACACGCAATATCGAGATAATAGGCTTGCGCCGGGGTCACGATCAGATCATAGCCGCGCGCGGCGAGATCGGCGGCAATGGCCGGTGAGCGCCAGGCCATCAGGAGGGCGCCCTCCATGTCGATGCCGCCGCCATTGGCGACCTCGTCCCAGCCAACGAGCAGGCGACCGCGCCGCCGCAGCATGTCATGGATACGACGCATGAGGACCGCCTGCAGCTCGGCTGCGGTTTCAAACCCGCCCTCGACCATCATCGCGTTGGCCAAGGGCGAGGTTGCCCATGCCTCCGCTGGGACCTCATCCCCGCCGACATGGACGTGCTTTGACGGAAACAGGGCCACGACCGCATCAAGAACCGTTTCGAGGAACCGTTCGGTCGCCGGCAAGGCGGGATTGAGCGCGTTGTTGAAGAACCCTTGGGCGGACACGTACGACCGACAGGCCTCATCCGGATCGCCCAGCTCGGGCAATGCCGCAAGGACGGCGGAGCAATGCCCGGGCACGTCGATCTCGGGGACGATCTCGACGCAAAGACTCGCCGCATGCGCGACCAGCCCATCGATCTCGCGGCGACCATAGCTGCCTTCACAGCCGTCCGCCCCGTCACCAAGCACAGGCAGCAGTGGACCATCGGGATTGCGCCGACAGCCGACAGCCGCAAGCTGCGGCAAGCTCTCGATCTCCAGCCGCCAAGCTTCGTCATCGGTCAAATGCCAATGGAAAATATTCATCCGCAGATAGGCCAGGATATCGATCAGCCGCGCAATGTCGGACGGCGGATAGAAGCGTCGAGCGGTGTCGAGATGGCAACCACGCCAGGAGAACCGCGGACGGTCGGATATGTGGCCACCTTCCGGGAACCGGAAACCCTTGCCGGACCGGGCACCGCGCAGCAACTGCCCGAGCGCGACAAGCCCGGATTGGCGAGCGCCGGCATCGCCATATCGCAGCGACACCACATCGGGAGAAAAGTCGAGGCGATATTCGCCCGCGCTGAACTCCGAAGCCGACAGGAAGCGGAGCAGGCGGTCCTGCCGTTGCGGCAGAAAGGAAAAGGGGCGTTCATCGAGCGGGAAAAGTCTGTGAAAGAGAGCATCCACCCTGCCGATAGCGGCCAGATCCACGGCCGGGCTTCCCACCTCGGCGACCAGAGAGCCCGCCATCCATCTGGAAGGGTTCAACTCGACTTCTCGCGGCCAAGGCAGCAGTGCATAGGCAACTGTTTCGGCCTTGACCTCCCCCGGAAGCACCGGTTCGGGTATTTCTCGGCGCAGGTCTCCGATGTCTACATCCACACGACTGCCGTCACAAAGGCTCGCATAAGCGCTGGACACTCCCTCTCCACGATGCCTTGGCGCCCCCCCCAGACCGCCGAGCGAGAACTTCCACCGTGCGCCGGGCGCCAGCGTCAAGCCCGCCGGGGGAGCGACTTCGTGGAAATAGGCATGACGGCGCTGCAGAGTCGCATTTTCTGCATCCGGATCACCTTCGATTGCCCGCAGGCATGTAAAGGCGAGGGTGAAAACGTCCAGCGGCTCGGATCCAAGATTCGTCAACTGCAAATGGAAACGCCCGTTTTCCGCTCCAGGCGCGGGAGACCATTGACTGTCGAGCCGCAACTGACGACAGGGCCTCCCGAGAACGCATACGGCGCCGGTCTGGTCGAAGGATGGAGTGAATTCGCAGGAAGAAGAAGGATCAATCGCAGTCAAATCTCTGCTCGCATTCAAAGCCGGGACGCAACTCCTACGCCAGGTCTGTATCGGCTTCTTGACGATCACTGAATAGCCCCGAGATTTGTAGACACCCTCGGGTTAGATTTTCTGCTGTTTCTCGAACTCGACGGGTGACAGAATCCCGTTCCTGACGGGTTTGCGTCTCGGGTTGTAGAACATCTCAACGTAATCGAACACGTCCTCGCGGGCCTCATCGCGTGAACGATACACCCTGCGGCGTATCCGCTCCCGCTTCAGAAGATGAAAAATGCTCTCAGCCACGGCATTGTCGTGGCAGTTCCCTCAACGGCTCATTGAGTGAACCAGATTGTGGTGCTTGAGGAACGATGCCCAGCCCATGCTGGTGAACTGCGAGCCCTGGTCCGAATGGATCAGCACCTGGTCCTTCGGCTTGGCGTGCGAGACAGCAAACTTCTTCTTCCACTCGCAGAGAGAGTGCTGGCTGACGCCGAGCCGCTGCGAAACCTCGGCAACGGGATAGCCCCGTTCAGTGATCTTGACCTTGCCCCCAAGTTTTATCCAGTTTTGAGTTCGCTCCGGCGGTTTTGTGTTGCTGTATTAGGGGCGGTAGCGGCGGGTTGCGGTGCGGCGCCGTTCCGGCTGCGCAGTACCGCATCACGTCGCGGGTTGATGGTCTGAGCAAACTCGGCTGGTGTGAGCCAGCCGAGGCCGGAGTGTGGTCGATGATCGTTGTAGTCGTTGCACCAGGTTGAGAGCGTTGATCGGGCCTGGTTCAAGGACGAGAAGAGCGTCTCGTTCAGGAGCTCATCCCGCAGTCTGCCATTGAAGCTTTCGATGAAGGCGTTCTGGATCG
>NZ_JAEG01000026.1 GCF_000518785.1 Paenirhizobium selenitireducens ATCC BAA-1503
CAAGCTGAAGAAGCTCTTGGCCGAAGCCATGCTGGACAATGCGATCCTGAAGGATGTCGCTTCAAAAAAATGGTGACGCCCGATGTGAAGCGGGATGCGGTGGTTCACGTCTGGGTAGCCAGCTGATAGATCATGATCCCGATCCTCATTCCAGGACTGGGTCAGAGCGCAGCGCTGCGCTGCAACCCTGGCCGCCGTCGAGACCGGGGCTGCAGGGGCGAAGGGACCGGAGGGGCACCGCCCGGCCTGCACGAACCGAAGGAGAGGAAGGTCGGGGATACCGGCCCCTTCGAGCGCCAGGCGATCCCTTGGCACCGCGCCGGGGGAGCCCCCCAACCCCCTGCCCACGACAGGCCCGGCAATACCTCCGCCTTTGCCGGCTGCTTCAGGACCGTTTCGCTCGGAGCCTTTGAACTGGAGGCACTTTCAGTGCGGCACTCTTGTCGCGGACCACTGGTAGCGCCCTCATTGACCGACTTCCGGGAAGATGCGAGTTTTAGCCACAATGACGTATGGCATAGCGCGCCCCGAACCATCGATGACCTTGCTGTGGCTGCAGGCCGGAAGCTGTGGCGGCTGCACTATGTCGGTGCTCGACAACGGCGCTCAAGGTTGGCCGCGGGAGTTACGCAGCTTCGGCATCGATCTGCTCTGGCATCCCTCGCTCAGCGAAGAAAGCGGCGTCGAGGCCATCGCCATACTCGAAAGCGTGGCGTCCGGCGAGACGCCGCTCGACATTCTCTGCATCGAGGGATCGATCCTCAGGGGGCCGTCGGGAACGGGCCTGTGCAACCGCCTGGCCGGCACCGGCCGGACCATGCTCGAATGGGTCGGCCGGCTTGCGCCGCTCGCCGAATACTGCGTGGCCGTCGGCACCTGCGCATCCTATGGCGGCATCCACGCCGCGTCTCCCGATCCGGCCGAGGCCTGCGGACTTCAGTATGAAGGCACTGCATCCGGCGGCGCGCTGGGCGGCGGCTTCCGCTCGCGGTCCGGAATGCCGGTGATCAACATTGCCGGCTGCGCGCCGCATCCCGGCTGGATCATGGAAACGATCGCCGCGTTGAAGATGGGTGATTTCGACGAGCGCGATCTCGACCGGCTCGGCCGGCCGAAATTCTATGCCAAGACGCTCGCCCACCATGGCTGTGAACGCAACGAATACTACGAATTCAAAGCAAGCGCGGAAAAGCTCTCTGACCTAGGCTGTATGATGGAACATCTCGGCTGCAAGGCTACCCAGGCCGTCGGCGACTGCAACCAGCGCGGCTGGAACGGCGGCGGCTCATGCACCCATGGCGGATTTTCCTGCATCGGATGTACCTCCCCCGGTTTCGAGGAGACCAACGGCTTTCTCGAAACGCCGAAGATCGGCGGCATCCCGGTGGGCCTGCCGCTCGACATGCCGAAGGCCTGGTTCGTGGCGCTGGCGGCGCTGTCGAAATCGGCCACGCCCGAGCGCGTCCGAACAAATGCCACCTCCGACCGCGTGATCCGCGGACCGAAGCGCAGCGGGAATTCGAGCGAATGAGCCGCATTGTCGCAGGTCCCTTCAACCGCGTCGAAGGCGATCTTGAGGTGACCCTCGAGATCAATGCTGGCGTGATCGAAAAGGCCGAAGTCACCACCACGCTCTATCGCGGGTTCGAGCAGATCCTGTGCGGCCGGCCGGGGCTCGACGCCCTGGTGATCGCGCCGCGCATCTGCGGCATCTGCTCGGTGTCCCAGTCGATCGCCGCATCGACGGCGCTGCGCAACCTTGCCGGCGGACGTGCCGCGCCGAACGGCTATCTGGCTGCAAACCTTGCCCATGCGGCGGAGAACATCGCCGACCACCTCACCCATTTCTACCTGTTCTTCATGCCGGACTTCGCCCGCGCGGAATATGCGGCGCGTCCCTGGCACGAAGAGACGGTCAACCGCTTCAAGGCGGTGAGCGGCAGCGGATCGGCCCGTTTCCTGCCGATGCGCCGGCGCCTGCTCGAAGTGATGGGCGTGGTCGCCGGCAAGTGGCCGCATTCGCTGGCCTTTCAGCCGGGGGGAACGACGCGGGCCATCGACATCGGGGAGCGCGTCCAGCTCGCCTCGCTGATGGGCGAGTTCCAGCTCTTCCTCGAAGAGGCGGTCTACGGCGTGTCGCTCGATACGATCCTGTCCATGGCCACCGTCGCGGAACTCGAGGACTATGCCGCCGGGCCGTCCGGTGCGGATTTCGCCCTGTTCCTGCGACTGGCCGAGGACCTGTCGCTGGCGAAGATGGGCAAGGGACCCGGCCCGCTGATCTCCTTTGGCGCTTATCACGACAGCCAGTCGTCGCTGCTGCCAGGAGGGGTTACGGATGCGCGGGGAGAGATCCGGCCCCTCGACGTCGCCGGCATTTCGGAAGACGTCGCCCATGCCTGGTTCGCCGACACCGACCGACGGCCGGATCACTCCGACACCGTGCCGGTCGTTGCCAAGGACGGCGCCTATTCCTGGGCCAAGGCGCCACGGCTTGCCGGCAATCCGGCCGAAACCGGAGCAGCCGCGCGCCTTGCGGTGGCCGGTCACCCGCTGATCGCGGAACTGCTTGCAAGAGACGGCGGCACGTCCGTGCGCAGCCGGATCGTCGCCCGGCTGGTGGAGACGGCGATTCTCGTGCATGCGATGCAGGGATGGCTAAGGCAACTCCGGCTGAAGGAAGAATTCTGCACCCATTTCGCGCTGCCGGACGACGCAGTCGCGTCCGGTCTGGTGGAAGCCGCGCGCGGTGCTTTGGGCCATTGGGTGAGCATCAAGGGTGGTGAGATCAACCGCTATCAGATCATCGCGCCGACCACCTGGAATTTCTCACCCCGGGACGCGGCGGGTATTCCCGGACCGTTGGAATCCGCCCTGGCCGGGCTCGATACCGGCAGCCTCGGCGCGCAATCGGCCGCCCTTCAGCACGTGATCCGCTCCTTCGATCCCTGCATGGTCTGCACTGCCCACTAGGGACCGCTGCATGACGACCGACAACCGGTCAGCGCCTTTCCAGCAATGAAAAACAGGCTTGCATCCGAAGTCCCGCGGCAGGTGCGCGCGGATGATAACATCTAAAAATAAGCAAATAAAAATAACGAACTAGGACGGATTTTCGCCGGTCGTTCAATCTGGTCTGCTTCTTGCAAACACCATCCCATCACGCCCGCTCACATGCTCGAGACGGGTCGCAAGGGTGGAAAGGCTGGAGGAGCACCATGGCAGCAACAGAAACTTTTTACGATGTCATTCGCCGTCAAGGCATCACCAGGCGCAGCTTCACCAAGTTCTGCAGTCTGACGGCCGCCAGTCTCGGCTTCGGCCCGGGCGCGGCGACCGCGATGGCCCAGGCACTCGAAACCAATGAGCGGGTGCCGGTCATCTGGATGCACGGGCTGGAATGCACCTGCTGTTCGGAGAGCTTCATCCGCTCGGCCCATCCGCTGGTGAAGGACGTCGTGCTGTCGATGATATCGCTCGATTATGACGATACGATCATGGCGGCGGCCGGCCATCAGGCCGAGGCGATCCTCGAAGAGACCAAGCAGAAGTATAAGGGCAAATACATCCTCGCCGTCGAGGGCAATCCGCCGCTCAACGAGGACGGCATGTTCTGCATCGACGGCGGCCGGCCCTTCGTCGAAAAGCTGAAATGGATGGCAGAAGACGCCATGGCGATCATCGCCTGGGGCGCCTGCGCTTCCTGGGGCTGCGTCCAGGCGGCCAAGCCGAACCCGACCCAGGCTACCCCGATCGACAAGGTCATCCGCGACAAGCCGATCATCAAGGTGCCGGGCTGTCCGCCGATCGCCGAGGTCATGACTGGCGTGGTCACCTTCATCACCACCTTCGGCAAACTGCCCGAGCTCGACCGCCAGGGCCGGCCGAAGATGTTCTATTCGCAGCGCATCCACGACAAGTGCTATCGCCGCCCGCATTTCGACGCCGGCCAGTTCGTCGAGGAATGGGACGATGAGGGCGCGCGCAAGGGCTACTGCCTCTACAAGATGGGCTGCAAGGGTCCGACCACCTACAATGCCTGCTCGACGGTGCGCTGGAACGGCGGCGTCTCCTTCCCGATCCAGTCCGGCCATGGCTGCATCGGCTGCTCGGAAGACGGCTTCTGGGACAAGGGCAGCTTTTACGACAGGCTCACCACCATCAACCAGTTCGGCGTCGAGGCCAATGCCGACAAGATCGGCGGCACGGCGGCCGTGGTCGTCGGCGGCGCGGTTGCCGCCCATGCCGCGATCACCGCGGTCAAGCGCGTCACCGCAAAGCGCGAAAAAGCCGACGCATAAACAACCAGGGCAGGGAACATCATCATGACAATCCAGACACCGAACGGTTTCGCGCTCGACAATTCCGGCAAGCGTATCGTCGTCGACCCGGTTACCCGCATCGAGGGTCACATGCGCGTCGAGGTCAATGTCGACGAGAACAACATCATCCGTAACGCCGTCTCCACCGGCACCATGTGGCGCGGCATCGAGGTCATCCTCAAGAACCGCGACCCGCGCGACGCCTGGGCCTTCACCGAACGGATCTGCGGGGTGTGCACCGGCACGCATGCGCTGACCTCGGTGCGCGCGGTCGAAAACGCACTCGGCATCCTCATCCCGGAAAACGCCAACTCGATCCGCAACCTGATGCAGCTGGCGCTGCAGGTGCATGACCATGTCGTGCATTTCTATCACCTGCACGCACTCGACTGGGTCGACGTCGTCTCGGCGCTCAGCGCCGATCCGAGGGGCACATCGGCCCTGGCGCAGTCGATCTCCGACTGGCCGCTGTCCTCGCCCGGCTATTTCAAGGACATCCAGACCCGCCTCAAGAAGTTCGTCGAGAGCGGCCAGCTCGGTCCTTTCAAGAACGGCTACTGGGGCAGTAAGGCCTACAGGCTGCCGCCGGAAGCCAATCTGATGGCGGTCGCCCACTATCTCGAGGCGCTCGATTTCCAGAAGGAAATCGTCAAGATCCACACGATCTTCGGCGGCAAGAACCCGCATCCGAACTGGCTGGTCGGCGGCGTGCCCTGTCCGATCAATGTCGACGGCACAGGCGCGGTTGGCGCGATCAACATGGAGCGGCTGAACCATGTCTCCTCGATCATCGACCAGCTGATCGAGTTCAATGCCAAGGTCTACGTGCCGGACGTCAAGGCGATCGGCTCCTTCTACAAGGACTGGCTCTATGGCGGCGGCCTGTCGAGCAAGTGCGTGATGTCCTACGGCGACATCCCGGAACATGCCAACGACTATTCGGAGGCCAGCCTGAAGCTGCCGCGCGGGGCGATTATCAACGGCAATCTTGCCGAAGTCTTCCCGATCGATCTCGAGGATCCGAACGAGATCCAGGAATTCGTCGCCCACTCCTGGTACAAATATCCTGACGAAACCAAGGGCCTGCATCCTTGGGACGGCGTGACCGAGCCGAACTACGTGCTCGGCCCCAACGCCAAGGGTACCCGCACCAATATCGAGGAACTCGACGAGGCCGGCAAATATTCCTGGATCAAGTCGCCGCGCTGGAAGGGCAATGCGATGGAAGTGGGGCCGCTCGCCCGCTGGATCATCGGCTACGCCCAGAACAAGGCCGAGTTCAAGGAGCCGGTCGAAAAGCTGCTGAAGGATCTCGACCTTCCGGTGACGGCGTTGTTCTCGACGCTCGGCCGCACGGCGGCGCGCGCGCTCGAATCAGACTGGGCCGGCCTGCAGATGCGCCACTTCTTCGACAAGCTGGTGGCCAATATCAAGGCCGGCGATTCCGCCACCGCTTTCGTCGACAAGTGGAAACCCGAGACTTGGCCGGCGGAGGTCAAGGGCGTCGGCTTCACCGAGGCGCCGCGCGGTGCGCTCGCCCACTGGGTCAAGATCAAGGACGGCAAGATCGACAACTACCAGTGCGTCGTGCCGACCACCTGGAACGGTTCGCCGCGCGACCCCACCGGCAATATCGGCGCCTTCGAAGCGGCCCTGATGGACACGCCGATGGCCGATCCGGCCCAGCCGCTCGAAATCCTCAGGACCTTGCATTCCTTCGACCCATGCCTGGCATGCTCGACTCATGTCATGAGCCCGGATGGACAGGAAATGGCCAAGGTCCAGGTGCGATAGGAGGATGCCATGAGCATGACCGAAAGCGTGACCGAAAAGGTCGCAGCCTCCGATTCGCATGGCGAAGCGGCGGTTTCCCGCCAGAGTGTCTATGTCTATGAGGCCCCGGTGCGCATCTGGCACTGGGTCAATGCGCTGGCCATCGTCATCCTGATGGTCACCGGCTACTTCATCGGCAGCCCGCCGCCGACGCTCTCCGGCGAGGCCTCGAACCACTTCCTCATGGGCTATATCCGCTTTGCCCATTTTGCCGCCGGCCAGGTTCTCGCCGTCGGCTTCCTGATGCGGATCTATTGGGCCTTCGTCGGCAATCCCCATTCGCGGCAGATCTTCTACATTCCCTTCTGGAACGGCCGCTTCTGGAAGGAATGGCTGCACGAGATCTGGTGGTATTCCTTCATGGTCAAGCACCCGAAGAAATATATCGGGCACAATCCGCTGGCGCAGTTTTCGATGTTCTTCGCCGTGGTCCTGCCGACGATCTTCATGATCACCACCGGCTTTGCTCTCTATGCCGAGGGCGCTGGCATCGACAGCTGGCAGTACAAGCTGTTCGGTTGGGTGTTTTCGATCTGGCCCAACAGCCAGTCCGTCCATACCTGGCACCATCTCGGCATGTGGGTGCTGGTGATCTTCATGATCGTCCACATCTATGTGGCCGTGCGCGAGGACATCATGAGCCGCCAGTCGATCATCTCTTCGATGATCTCCGGCGAGCGGCTGTTCAAGGACGAGGAGGCGGAATGATGGCGCACCATGACGCCTCCGCCCCGCCGCGCGTCCTGGTGCTCGGCATCGGTAACATCCTCTGGGCGGACGAAGGTTTTGGCGTGCGCGCGGTGGAGGCGTTTCACCGCGCCTATGCGGTGCCGGACAATGTCACCATTCTCGATGGCGGCACGCAGGGCCTCTACCTCGTCCAGTTCGTGACCGAGGCGGACCACCTCATCGTCTTCGACGCGATCGACTACGGGCTGGTGCCCGGCACGCTCAAGCTCGTCGAGAACGACGAGGTGCCGAAATTCACCGGCGCCAAGAAGATGAGCCTGCACCAGACCGGTTTCCAGGAGGTTCTGAGCGCCGCCGACCTGCTCGGCCACTATCCGGAAAAGCTGGCGCTGATCGGTTGCCAGCCGGTCGATCTGGAAGACTGGGGCGGTCCACTGACCGGGCCGGTCAAGGCCGTCATTCCAAGAGCCTTGCAGATTGCGGCCGATCTTCTGGCCTCGTGGGGGATCGCGATCCGCCCCCGCTCGGCGGACGAAGTCGTTCCGGCACTGCTCGAAAACGATATCGATTTTGAAAGCTACGAACGGCGCGAGGCCCAGCCCGCACCGTAAGCGGTGTGCCGCTCACACACGGCCGATCAGTTTCGAGCAAACGAGGTCACACGCCGGGCCGCATAGCGCGTGGCACCATACGCGAAAAATCGGAAGTCGCGGCATAGTCAGACAGCAGCCGTCTCTATTGGGAACCCCGCCGCTTTCCACTCAGGGAAGCCATCGACAAGTCGACGCACATTGAACCCACGCTGTCGCAATGACTGCACGGCCTTGAACGAAAGAATGCAATAGGGGCCACGGCAGTAGGCAACAATCTGCTGTCCAGGTGGCAACTCCGACAGGCGACTTTCTA
>NZ_JAEG01000027.1:2500-3766 GCF_000518785.1 Paenirhizobium selenitireducens ATCC BAA-1503
TTGATCTGGAGGCTTCCAGGTGTGGGTTTTACCCATGTCCGAGCCCTTTCCCGATGAACCCTTTGAAGGCCTAGCCGGCCTGAGATTGGTGAGGGATTGGAGGTAGGAAGGAAGCTTGTCACTCTGGATCGTTCGTTGTTGGTCGCCTTCGGGTCACCTCTGATGAACGGTCGGATTACCGTTGCCTGACCGCGCGGTACCGGATTTGATCTCGAGAAGCTGGTCTTAAGACAAGCTGCAAGTGAGCTGCTCGGCGTAGCTCCAATAAAGCAGACTTGTCGAACACGTCGATGGCATTGTCGAATGAACCTGGTTGTAAAAGGTAACCTGGTTTTTGGGGTCTGGATATGCGGCTTGTCCGTATGGTCAGGTTTGGAACCCCTTCGAGCGCAAGCGAGAAGGATAGGAATTCCAAACCCAATAGATGATGAGCATTGGCAATGAGAACGATTAAGTGTCGTAAGGGCAATTGGTGGATGCCTTGGCATGCACAGGCGATGAAGGACGTGATACGCTGCGAAAAGCCGTGGGGAGCTGCGAATGAGCTTTGATCCATGGATATCCGAATGGGGGAACCCACCTTAAATGCTTGGAAAATCCAAACTGTCAGCGATGACGGCTTGGGTTTCCAAGCATTGTTAATAAGGTATCTGCACCTGAATAAAATAGGGTGTAAGAAGCGAACGCAGGGAACTGAAACATCTAAGTACCTGCAGGAAAGGACATCAACCGAGACTCCGCAAGTAGTGGCGAGCGAACGCGGACCAGGCCAGTGGCATCAAGGAATAAAGCGGAACGCTCTGGAAAGTGCGGCCATAGTGGGTGACAGCCCCGTACGCGTAGAACACTTGATGTCCTAGAGTAGGGCGGGACACGTGAAATCCTGTCTGAACATGGGGAGACCACTCTCCAAGCCTAAGTACTCGTGCATGACCGATAGCGAACAAGTACCGTGAGGGAAAGGTGAAAAGCACCCCGACAAGGGGAGTGAAATAGAACCTGAAACCGGTTGCCTACAAACAGTCGGAGGGCGCAAGCCTGACGGCGTACCTTTTGTATAATGGGTCAACGACTTAGTGTAACTAGCAAGCTTAAGCCGGTAGGTGTAGGCGCAGCGAAAGCGAGTCTGAACAGGGCGATTGAGTTAGTTGCATTAGACCCGAAACCGAGTGATCTAGCCATGAGCAGGTTGAAGGTTGGGTAACACCAACTGGAGGACCGAACCCGCATCTGTTGCAATAGATTGGGATGACTTGTGGCTAGGGG
>NZ_JAEG01000028.1 GCF_000518785.1 Paenirhizobium selenitireducens ATCC BAA-1503
GTTTCCCAGCGCATGAAGGACGGGACGATTTTCATGTATCACGCCCAGGAAAAGATCGTGAATACACCCGGTTCACCGATCACCGGCCAGCGTGGCGGCATCCACAACTCGGTCACGCGCGTCATCACCAAGCCGACCCACATGATCGGCGGCTACGCCCATCAGGCCTACGGTTTCAACTACTACGGCACGGTCGGCTCCAACCGGGACGAGTTCGTCGTGGTCCGCAAACTCGACAAGGTGGACTGGCTGGAAGGGCCGCACACCGAAAGCATCCCATACAACAAGGAGCCGGCAGAATGAAAATCCGCGCGCAAATCGGCATGGTCCTCAACCTCGACAAGTGCATCGGGTGTCATACCTGCTCGGTCACCTGCAAGAATGTCTGGACCAACCGCGAAGGCGTCGAATACGCCTGGTTCAACAATGTCGAGACCAAGCCCGGCATCGGTTTCCCCAAGGAATGGGAAAACCAGAAGAAGTGGAACGGCGGCTGGGTGAGGAAGTCGAACGGCAAGATCGAGCCGAAGATGGGCGCCAAGTGGCGCATCCTCGCCAAGATTTTCGCCAATCCGGACCTGCCGGAAATCGACGACTATTACGAGCCCTTTGACTTCGACTACGGCCACCTGCAGACAGCCGGCGAAAGCCGCGCCATGCCGACGGCACGACCTCGCTCGATGATCACCGGCGAGCGGATGGAAAAGATCGAATGGGGTCCGAACTGGGAGGAGATCCTCGGCGGCGAGTTCGAGAAGCGCTCGAAGGACTACAATTTCGAGGGCATCCAGAAGGAGATCTACGGCCAATTCGAGAACACCTTCATGATGTACCTGCCGAGGCTGTGCGAGCACTGCCTCAACCCGACCTGTGCGGCGGCCTGCCCGTCGGGGGCGATCTACAAGCGCGAGGATGACGGCATCGTCCTGATCGACCAGGAAAAATGCCGGGGCTGGCGCATGTGCGTGTCGGGCTGTCCCTACAAGAAGATCTACTACAACTGGAGCTCGGGCAAATCCGAGAAGTGCATCTTCTGCTATCCTCGCATCGAGGCCGGCCATCCGACCGTTTGCTCGGAAACCTGCGTCGGGCGCATCCGCTATCTCGGCGTCATCCTTTACGATGCCGACCGGATTTCGGAGGCCGCATCCACGGCCAATGAGCAGGACCTATACGAGGAACAGCTGAAAATCTTCCTCGATCCCAACGATCCTGCCGTCATCGAGCAGGCGCGCAAGGATGGCATTCCGGATGCCTGGCTGGAAGCGGCGAAACGGTCGCCGGTCTACAAGATGGCGATGGACTGGAAGATCGCTTTCCCGCTCCACCCGGAATACCGCACGCTGCCGATGGTCTGGTACATCCCGCCACTTTCGCCGCTGCAGTCGGCGGCGCAGTCGGGCAAGCTCGGCATGGACGGCCCGCTGCCGGACGTGCGCTCGCTGCGCATCCCGGTTCGCTATCTCGCCAACCTGCTGACGGCCGGCAAGGAAGCCCCCGTGATCTCGGCACTGGAGCGCATGCTCGCCATGCGCGCATACATGCGCTCGAAGACGATCGACGGCGTCATCGACACGTCGATCGCCGCCAAGGTTGGCATGAGTGCCGAGATGATCGAGGAAATGTATCACATCATGGCGATCGCCAACTACGAGGACCGCTTCGTCATTCCGACGACGCATCGCGAGGTGACCGAGGACGCCTATGACGTTCGTGGCTCCTGTGGCTTCTCCTTCGGCAATGGCTGCTCGGGCGGCACGTCGGACAGCGACCTCTTCGGTGCCAAGCGCCGCAAGGTGGTCCAGACCCCGACCGATCTCTTCAAGGAGCATGTCTGATGCACAAGGCACTGAAGGCAATATCGCTGTTGCTCAGCTATCCGACCGAGGAACTTGTCGCAGGAGCACCGGGACTCAAGACGGCGCTTGACGCCGACGAAACGATCTCCCGGGAGGTCAGGCTGCTGCTTGGCCGCCTGATCGACGATCTCGCCGGACAGGACCTCTACGACGCTCAGGAGCGCTACGTGTACCTGTTCGACCGTAGCCGGTCGCTCTCGCTAAACCTGTTCGAGCACGTGCATGGCGAGAGCCGCGACCGTGGGCAGGCCATGGTCGACCTGAAGACCATGTACGAGGACCAGGGCTTCGAAATCGACGCCAAGGAACTGCCGGACTATCTGCCGCTGTTTCTCGAATTCCTCGCGACCTTGTCGACGGAAGAGGTCGATGACCTGCTCGCCCAGACCGGCCATATCACGGCGGCGATCGGCGAGCGGCTGCGGAAACGGGAATCAGTCTATTCCAACGCCTTTGCGGCTCTCGGCCTCGTGTCGAAAAGCAAGCCGGACCAGAAGCTCCTGAAGGAGCTGCTGGACGGCGCCGAGGACGATCCGAACGACCTCGAGGCGATGGACCGCATATGGGAGGACGAGGTCGTCACCTTCGGCGGCAATGCGGGTGACAACAGCTGCGGCCCTGACCGGCTGCGCACACAGATGAGGGCGGCGGCGCGCAAGCCGAACGATCCCTTGAACACGATACCGGTTTAGGAGGGCAGGACATGTCTGACTTTTTCAATTCGCTCTTGTTCGGCATCTACCCGTACATCGCGCTCGTGGTGCTGATCCTCGGCTCGATCATCCGCTATGACCGGGAGCCTTATACCTGGCGCTCGGGGTCGAGCCAGCTCTTACGCCGCAGGCAGCTGATCTGGGGCTCCGTGCTCTTCCATCTCGGCGTGCTGTTCATCTTCGCCGG
>NZ_JAEG01000029.1 GCF_000518785.1 Paenirhizobium selenitireducens ATCC BAA-1503
TGGTTGCGGGGGCAGGATTTGAACCTGCGGCCTTCAGGTTATGAGCCTGACGAGCTACCGGGCTGCTCCACCCCGCGTTATATTTTTGCCGGGGAATACCCGGGGCTTGGAAAGCAAAAAGGCCGCTTTTGAGCGGCCCTTGATCGGCTTTGGGCCGTTGATTTGTGGATTGAGAAGATGTTTGTTTTGCACTTAGCAGACCTGGCAGCGACCTACTCTCCCGCGTCTTGAGACGAAGTACCATTGGCGCTGGGGCGTTTCACGGCCGTGTTCGGAATGGGAACGGGTGCGGCCGCCCCGCCATGACCACCAGGTCGGCTAAGGGCAAAACATTGAGAAGCTGGTAGAGGCTTTTGGCCTCGTTTGTCTTTGTGAACACGTCTTTTCTTGACCTTTGCCTGCGGGGATTTCCCATACAGGCCGCAAGGCCGTCGCCAATCGTTTGGCGGCCCGTCCGGAGCGCTTTGCGCGTCAGGACAGAAGAGATGGCTCATCGAACTTTGTTCGATGAGCATGGTCAATGAGAACGATCAAGCCAATCGAGCTATTAGTACCGGTAAGCTTCATGCATTACTGCACTTCCACACCCGGCCTATCAACGTGGTAGTCTTCCACGGCTCTGATAGGGAACACTCGTTTTCAGGTTGGTTTCCCGCTTAGATGCCTTCAGCGGTTATCCATTCCATATATAGCTACCCTGCTATGCCGTTGGCACGACAACAGGTCCACCAGAGATATGTCCATCCCGGTCCTCTCGTACTAGGGACAGATCCTGTCAATATTCCTACACCCACGGCAGATAGGGACCGAACTGTCTCACGACGTTCTGAACCCAGCTCACGTACCGCTTTAATTGGCGAACAGCCAAACCCTTGGGACCTGCTCCAGCCCCAGGATGCGATGAGCCGACATCGAGGTGCCAAACAACCCCGTCGATATGGACTCTTGGGGGTCATCAGCCTGTTATCCCCGGCGTACCTTTTATCCGTTGAGCGATGGCCCTTCCACGCGGGACCACCGGATCACTATGACCGACTTTCGTCTCTGCTCGACTTGTCAGTCTCGCAGTCAGGCGGGCTTATGCCATTGCACTCGACGACCGATTTCCGACCGGTCTGAGCCCACCATCGCGCGCCTCCGTTACTCTTTCGGAGGCGACCGCCCCAGTCAAACTACCCACCATACACTGTCCCGGATCCGGATAACGGACCGCGGTTAGACATCCATGACGATAAGGGTGGTATTTCAAGGATGGCTCCACAGAAACTGGCGTCCCTGCTTCAAAGCCTACCACCTATCCTACACATGCCGACACGAATGCCAGTGTAAAGCTATAGTAAAGGTGCACGGGGTCTTTCCGTCTGACCGCAGGAACCCCGCATCTTCACGGGGAATTCAATTTCACTGAGTCTATGCTGGAGACAGCGGGGAAGTCGTTACGCCATTCGTGCAGGTCGGAACTTACCCGACAAGGAATTTCGCTACCTTAGGACCGTTATAGTTACGGCCGCCGTTTACTGGGGCTTCGATTCAAAGCTTGCACCTCTCCTCTTAACCTTCCAGCACCGGGCAGGCGTCAGACCCTATACGTCGTCTTGCGACTTCGCAGAGCCCTGTGTTTTTGATAAACAGTCGCTACCCCCTGGTCTGTGCCACCCTCACATACTTGCGTACATAAGGGTCACGCTTCTTCCGAAGTTACGCGTGCAATTTGCCGAGTTCCTTCAGCATAGTTCTCTCAAGCGCCTTGGTATACTCTACCTGACCACCTGTGTCGGTTTCGGGTACGGTCTATAGGGTGGAGCTATTTCCTGGAACCGCTCCACCGCACATTCAATCCAATAAGAATGTACGATTTGTGCGATCCGTCACTACCACCAGGCCCACGAATATTAACGTGGTTCCCATCGACTACGCATTTCTGCCTCATCTTAGGGGCCGGCTAACCCTGCTCAGATTAACTTTAAGCAGGAACCCTTGGTCTTTCGGCGAGGGAGTCTCTCACTCCCTTTATCGTTACTCATGTCAACATTCGCACTTCCGATACCTCCAGGGCCCCTCACAGGTACCCCTTCACAGGCTTACGGAACGCTCCGCTACCACACGTCTTGCGACGTATCCTCAGCTTCGGTGCATGGCTTTAGCCCCGTTACATTTTCGGCGCAAAGACCCTTATTTAGACCAGTGAGCTGTTACGCTTTCTTTAAATGATGGCTGCTTCTAAGCCAACATCCTGGTTGTTTTGGGATCCTCACATCCTTTCCCACTTAGCCATGACTTGGGGACCTTAGCTGGAGGTCAGGGTTGTTGCCCTCTTCACGACGGACGTTAGCACCCGCCGTGTGTCTGCCGACTAGTACTCCTCGGTATTCGGAGTTTGGTTAGGATCAGTAAGACGGTGAGTCCCCATAGCCCATCCAGTGCTCTACCCCCGAGGGTATTCGGTCGACGCACTACCTAAATAGTTTTCGCGGAGAACCAGCTATTTCCGAGTTTGATTGGCCTTTC
>NZ_JAEG01000030.1 GCF_000518785.1 Paenirhizobium selenitireducens ATCC BAA-1503
GTTGGGACAGAGATTAGCGGGGGTGTTTTGCAGTGCGCTTAAACGGATGCCGACAATTTTAGCGAATTGCCGGTTTTTCCCGTTTCGGCACGCAGTATTATTCGATGTCGGCGGAAATGGTCGACCAGGGACCGGATGGGACACGGTTGCTCAGCCTGTCGCCGATCGAGGAATGGCGGCCGTGTCGATTGGGCGCGTCCTTCACAATTCCTCGATCTTGCCGCCGGCGATCTTCAGCACCGCCAGATGGCCGGTGGCGAAGGCGCCGGTGTCGATGCAGATGCGGCCTCGTCCGTAGGTGACCTGCGGCGCCGGGGTGTGGCCGTGCACCACGACCAGCGGCAGTTCCGGGCCGCGGCTGAGGAAGGGTTCTCGGATCCACATGAGATCCTCGTCGCTCTGCTCCTCCAGCGGCAAGCCGGGCCTCAGGCCGGCATGGACAAAGGCGATGCGGCCGATCGTCAGCAGGCACGGAAGCGACTTCAGATAGTCCACCTGGTCCGAGGGGACCGTCTGCCGCGCCAGCTCGGCCAGGCGCTCCAAGCCGCGCGGACGGTCCAGGATGTGGCTGGCATCGATACCATAGGAAAAAAGGGTCGCGTGTCCGCCAAGTTGCAGCCAGCTCACATGCGCCGCGGGGTCGGCCAGGAAGCGCAGGAACAGCTCGTCATGATTGCCGCAGAGGCTGATCCGTTCGAAACCTGCGGGCGGCGGTTCGATGAGGTGTTCGAGAACCTGCCGCGAATTGGGCCCGCGGTCGATGTAGTCGCCGAGCATGACGATGAGCTTCTTGCCGCCGAGAGCCGCGGCGTCGCGCACGATGCGGGCTTCGGCATCGAGCAATGCAGTCCGGCAGCCATGGACGTCGCCAATCGCATAGACAGCGGAAAACTCGGCTTCGCGTTCGAACGACAGTCTGCTACGCCCCTCGATCGCGGCCGTCTGACCGTTGCGGAACAGTTTCCGTAGCAATGCTCTCATTCAGGCTCCGCTCCATGACTTGCGTTCGGCGCGATCTGGCAACCAGAATACCTGGCCACAATACTCGGCCATCGCGGGGTGGGCCACCTCCGCATGCCGTGAGGACATCGCATCCCGACAGCGCATTCGTCACTACAGGAACGGATCAGACCGCGCTAGCTCGTAGCGCGGCCGTCGCCACTGGTATCCAGCAATCATTTGCGATTGCCTGACAGGCACGCGCGTGGCGCGGGCCGCCTTCGATTCCGTTGACATATATAAAGTGGGCCGACGTGGTGATCGCGGCGGGACAGGCATCGCTCTCGCCTGCCGGCCCGCTGTGGACAGCGGAAGGCTCAGATATTGTACCAGATGCGTGGATTGTCGCCGGACTGGATCTTGACCCATCTGAGGTCGGTGTTTTTCCAGTTGCGGATGGCGGTTGTGCG
>NZ_JAEG01000031.1 GCF_000518785.1 Paenirhizobium selenitireducens ATCC BAA-1503
TGACCTTGCCCCCAAGTTTTATCCAGTTTTGAGTTCGCTCCGGCGGTTTTGTGTTGCTGTATTAGGGGCGGTAGCGGCGGGTTGCGGTGCGGCGCCGTTCCGGCTGCGCAGTACCGCATCACGTCGCGGGTTGATGGTCTGAGCAAACTCGGCTGGTGTGAGCCAGCCGAGGCCGGAGTGTGGTCGATGATCGTTGTAGTCGTTGCACCAGGTTGAGAGCGTTGATCGGGCCTGGTTCAAGGACGAGAAGAGCGTCTCGTTCAGGAGCTCATCCCGCAGTCTGCCATTGAAGCTTTCGATGAAGGCGTTCTGGATCGGCTTGCCCGGCGCGATGTAGTGCCATTCTACCTTGACCTGATCCGTCCATTGCAGGATCGCGTTGCTGGTGAACTCGCTCCCGTTGTCACTGACGATCATCTTAGGCTTGCCACGCTTCTCGATGATCCGATCCAGCTCACGAGCAACCCGAAGGCCCGAGAGCGATGTATCGGCGACGAGGCCCAGGCATTCCCTGGTGCAATCATCGACGATCGTCAGCACCCGGAACCTGCGGCCATCGGTGAGTTGATCCGACACGAAGTCCAGCGACCAGCGATCATTGGCCGTCATCGGGACCAGCATCGGCGCACGTGTGCCGATCGCTCGTTTCCGGCCGCCGCGCTTGCGCACCGTCAGCTTCTCCTCCCGATAGAGCCGGAAGAGCTTCTTGTGGTTCACACGGTGTCCTTCGCGTTTGAGCAGCACGTGGATGCGTCTATAGCCAAAGCGACGGCGCTCATGCGCCAATGCTTTCATTCGCTCGCGAAGACGATCATCGTCGCTGCGCCTGGTTTCGTAACGGACCGTCATTCGGCAAAAGCCGCTGGCTTTACACGCCCGCCGTTCGCTCATCTGGTGGTGATCCATCAGATGCGCGACAGCTTTCCGCCTTGCTGCGGGCGTCACCACTTCTTTCCCAACAGGTCCTTCAAAGCCGCATTGTCGAGCATCGCGTCAGCCAGAAGCCGCTTCAGCTTCGCGTTCTCGTCCTCAAGTGTCTTCAACCTCTTGGCTTCGGATACGTCCATGCCGCCGAATTTGGCCTTCCATTTATAGATGCTGGCATCGCTGACGCCGTGCTTGCGGCAAAGCTCCGAGACCGGCGTGCCTGCCTCGTGCTCCTTCAGTATCCCGATAATCTGTTCGTCTGTGAAACGGTTGCGCTTCATTCTCTGGTCCTCTCAATAGGCCAGAGCTTACTTCAAAATGGATTAGTTCAGCGGGGCAAGGTCA
>NZ_JAEG01000032.1 GCF_000518785.1 Paenirhizobium selenitireducens ATCC BAA-1503
GCCTTCGGCGCCTTCTTCATCCCCAAGGGTTACGGCACTTCGATCGCCATGACCGGCGGACCGGACGCGGCACTCTGGGCCTTCCTGATCTTCTACGTCACCTGCCTGGCGATCACCTGGGCCGTCTACACCCGCAAGGGCGGACTGCTCCATGACGTCGAGCGAGGTCGGGTCGGCCCGACCGCAGCCACAGCCTGAATTCGGAGGAAAACACCATGAGCCATCTCCTCGATCGCCTGAACTTCCTGGCGCGCAAGAATGCCAGCACCTTCTCGGACGGCCACGGCGTCACCACGACCGAGAGCCGGGACTGGGAAGACGCCTATCGCAAACGCTGGCAGCACGACAAGATCGTGCGCTCGACGCACGGCGTGAACTGCACCGGCTCCTGCTCGTGGAAGATCTATGTCAAGGGCGGGATCGTCACCTGGGAAACCCAGCAGACCGACTATCCCCGCACCCGGGCGGACCTTCCCAACCACGAACCGCGCGGCTGCGCACGCGGGGCAAGCTACAGCTGGTACATGTATTCGGCCAACCGGGTGAAATATCCGCTGATCCGCTCGCGCCTGCTCAAGCTGTGGCGCAAGGAACGCACGATCAAGACCCCGGTCGGCGCCTGGGCGGCGATCCAGGAGAACCCGGAAAAGCGTGCCGACTACATGAAGATGCGCGGCCTCGGCGGCTTCGTGCGCGCCACCTGGGACGAGGTCAACGAGATCATCGCGGCGGCCAACGCCTATACGGTCAAGACCTACGGCCCGGACCGGGTGGTCGGTTTCTCGCCGATCCCGGCCATGTCGATGGTCTCCTATGCGGCCGGTTCGCGCTACCTGTCGCTGCTCGGTGGGGTCTGTCTGTCGTTCTACGACTGGTACTGCGATCTGCCGCCGGCCTCGCCAATGACCTGGGGCGAGCAGACCGACGTTCCGGAATCGGCCGACTGGTACAATTCCGGCTTCCTGATCCTGTGGGGCTCCAACGTTCCGCAGACCCGCACGCCCGACGCTCATTTCTACACCGAGGCGCGTTACAAGGGTGCCAAGTCGGTCGTCATTTCGCC